>OZ245789.1:0-887500 GCA_965228045.1 Cyclobacteriaceae bacterium
CTTCATGTTCCCCTGCCTGTCCCAACACTTTGGATACAGCCCCCACAGGGCTTTTATTACTCCTGTCATGCCACCTTTCCACCTTTACCAGTACCTTATCATTGTGCCGGGCACCGTTAAGATTTTCCGGAAATACCATGATATCAAAATGAATATTTCTGCTGTCAGGAATTACAAAGGCAAATTTTGGGGAGATTTCAATTCGGCCAACAAATTCCTCCCGTGCTCTTTTTACCACGTTGATGATTCGACCTTCAGGCCTGTTGCCATGACGTGCTCCCTTTGTAATCTGGATGTTGACTTCGTCACCGTCAATAGCAAAATTCATGTTATCTGATTTGATCCACACGTCTTCCTCCATGTCAGGGATCATAACATATGCAAATCTTGGATTCACATGGTCCACGATACCGGTCAACTTCTTAGCAGCGGCTTTAATGATCCATCTTCCCTCTCTGTTTCTTCTCAAATGCTCCTGGGATTCCAGGTCAAAAATGATTTCTTTGACCTTTTCCTTCGATTTCATATCACGAATCCCAATGAGCTTAAGTACCTGACGGTAACTAAAAGCCTCTTCGGGATTGGATTCAAATACCTGAAGTACCTTGAATTTTAGGTCTGTGACGGTTCTGGGTGATCTTTTCTTTCCTTCCTTCTGTCTTTTTCTTTTTCTACCCATTTGGTGACTATGCGATGATTGATATTTTGGAATCTTCTATAAGTGGCAAGTTATTGAGTTTAAGGTAAAGTTGGGCGGTGGCTACCACATCTCCTCTGCAATATTTCGCAATACGATCAAGTCCATTCTCTTCATTGTAATAAACGTCATTGACCTGTGATCCGGTTATGTCTGATTTTGAGGATGGTATTCCAAAAATTCCTGTGAGCAGTTCCAGTGACGAATAGTTTTTACGATCTCCAAATTTCCACATTTCCATCGTGTCTATATGCAGAACCTCCCAGGGCTTTTTTGCGGATAGATCCAATGCATCCGGGATCTTGATTCCATTAATTAACCAGCGACGACAGAGGTAAGGAAAATCGAATTCCTTCCCATTGTGAGCACAAAGTCTTAGCTGATCCTGATCAAATTTGGATCTGAGGAAGTCTGCAAATTCCCCCAACAATTGTTTTTCATTGTCAGATTGAAATGACTTTACCCGGATAAATGTATCTCCTTCTTCCTGATAAAAAATCCCAACTCCGATAACAATCACCTTCCCGAATTCGGCATATATACCTGCCCGTTCAAAGTATAACTCATCAACATCAAGCTCATTTTCGTTCCTGATAAACTGAGCCTTATTGGACCATAGTTTTCGAATGCCTTCCGGTAAATCTGAAAAATTTTTCTCCTGAGAAATTGTCTCAATGTCCAAAACAAGGACATTTTTTAACTCATGATGCATTAGACATAGCAAAATTAGAGATGGTATGAGCAGATTCTTTCAAGTCAAGATCAAATAACGAAATGAGGTTTTTCTTTAGAACGGATTCAACCTTTTTGACATCCACCTCACTCCCAAGCTCACGTTGCATCGAAGTAACGGCCTTATCTTCAATACCACAGGGTACGATATGGTCAAAATAACTCAGATCAGTATTTATATTAAGAGCAAAACCATGCATCGTGATCCACCTGCTGCTTTTCACACCAAGCGCACAAATCTTCCGCGCCTTGTCTTCCTCCTCAAAATCAAGCCAAACTCCGGTTAGTCCCTGTATCCTTCCGGCTATCAGATCAAATTCCTTCAGAGTTCTAATGATCGCCTCTTCCAGATATCGCAGGTATTTGTGAATGTCGGTAAAAAAACTGTCAAGGTCCAGAATAGGGTAGCCAACCAGCTGACCCGGTCCGTGATAGGTAATGTCTCCTCCTCTGTTGATCTTGTAGTAACTGGCACCAATTTTTTTCAAACCACTTTCATCCAATAAAAGATTTTTAGGATTTCCACTTTTGCCCAAAGTGTATACATGTGGATGATAAACAAAAAGCAGATGATTTAGGACAAGTCGCTGTTCCGACTCAGATACTTTTCGATTCTCGATTTTTTGATCCACAGATTGCTTAAAGAGATGTTCCTGATAATCCCAGGTATCTTTATAATCCTTGAGGCCAAGGTGTATGAACTGTGTAACCTTATTAATCATTGCTTATATAAGACTCT
This sequence comes from Cyclobacteriaceae bacterium, assembly GCA_965228045.1. Lineage (GTDB taxonomy): Bacteria > Bacteroidota > Bacteroidia > Cytophagales > Cyclobacteriaceae > JANQEU01. Next base: position 2,169 of record OZ245789.1, read on the forward strand.
AACATCTCTACTCCGGTGTCGGTTTCAAACGTATATTTCTTGATTTTCGCCGGAATCAATACGACATCCCCCATACCAATAGATTCTCTAAAGTCATCCCCGACAATAATAGCTTCACCGCTCAGGCAGACATAGATCTTAAAACTATCCAAATGGCCATTTTCAAAATTCAAATTTCTACTAAGTCTAAGCTTATTGGTGGTGAAATACTGACAAGAAACAAGAGTATTTGACTGATCCTTTGCATCCTCATATGAGGTCTTATAAGAATCATGATATGTATAATCTATTGCGTCAAGTGCTTCGTCTACGTGTAGTTCCCTCAGGTGGCCATTGGCATCTTTTCGATCAAAATCATAAATGCGATATGTGATGTCTGATGTTTGTTGGATTTCGGCAATCAATAGTCCTTTCCCGATCGTATGTACCCTTCCGGCTGGCAGGAAAAATACATCTCCTTTTTGTACTTTCTCGGTATTGAGAATATTCATAAGATTTCCGGATTCGAAATTTTCAAGATATTTCTCCTTGTTCATAGGTTGGTTAAAACCGGAAATCAAGCTTGATCCTTCATCCGCCTGCAATACGTACCACATTTCTGTCTTTCCGAAACTCTGGTGTCTTTTCATAGCCAGATCATCATTGGGATGTACCTGAACAGATAGGTCCTGATTGGCATCAATGAATTTAATCAGAAGTGGAAATTCATTTCCGTATTTTTCATAAACATCATTGCCTACCAAATCGCCTTGAAAATTATCTATAAGTTTGGTGAGTTGCTTACCCTTGTGAGGACCATTGTCTACGATAGAAACATCCCCTTTCACCCCTGAAAGCTCCCAGGTCTCTCCACAATTTGGGAGAGTTCCGAAATCTTTTCCCAGGACGGTTTTGATTTTTTCACCACCCCAGAGTTTGTCTTTGAAAATTGTTTTAAATTTTAGGGGATACAGCATACTCACTATTTATTATGGACCGCAAATCTAAAGGAATTTTAGGCGAGGAAATGGCGCTTAAATACCTCGAAAAAAAAGGCTATGAGATCATCGAGCGAAACTATAGACATGGCAAAGGTGAGATCGATGTTATCGCCTTGTGGCAAAATACCATCCTCATCTTTATAGAGGTCAAATTGCGAAAAGATGCAAGCTACGGAGATCCTGAAACTTTCGTTTTGCGAAAGCAGCAAAACCTGATAATCAGGACCGCTGAAGATTACATTTTTAGTATAAACTGGATGAAAGATATTCGTTTTGATATCATTGCGATCAATGAAGAACTTGGCATCATTGATCATATTGAAGATGCTTTTTACTGATAAATGTATTCCTGCTTATTAGTCCTGATCACCACTTCACTGGCATCGGAAATCTCTACATGGCCGATGACTTTAGCATGAATGTCGAATGACTCCGATATTTCTATAATGTCATCTACAATTTCCTCAGATACATAGAATTCCAACCGATGACCCATATTGAACACCTGATACATTTCCTTCCAGTCCGTACCGCTCTCGCTCTGGATCATTTTGAATAGCGGTGGAATATCAAACATGTTATCCTTCACAATTCTTAAGCCCTCGATGAAATGTAGAATCTTGGTTTGGGCTCCACCACTGCAATGGATCATGCCGTGAATTCGATCCCTGTTGTGTTTTAGTACGGACCTCACTACCGGAGCATAAGTCCTGGTAGGTGATAAAACTAACTTTCCTGCATCCAAAGGGCTCCCATCCACTGAATCAGTCAATTTCTTACTCCCTGAATAAATGAGGCTCTTGTTCACCTCCGGATCAAAAGTCTCAGGATACTTATCCCGGTAAATCTTATCGAAAACATCATGGCGGGCCGAAGTAAGGCCGTTGCTACCCATTCCACCATTGTATTCCCTTTCGTAGGATGCTTTTCCGGAGGAGGCCAAACCAACAATCAAATCCCCCGGCTGAATGCCTTCATTCGGGATCACATGATTCCGTGGCATCCTTGCGGTAACCGTACTGTCGACAATCACAGTACGCACCAGATCCCCGACATCAGCCGTTTCGCCACCCGTTGAATTCACATTCATACCGAAGCCGTTCAGCATATCAATTACCTCTTCGGTACCTTCGATTAAGGTTTTAATGACTTCGCCCGGAATTAATTGCTTGTTTCTTCCGATCGTGCTTGATACCAAAATGTCATCCACACATCCGATGCATAATAGGTCATCTATATTCATGATCAGCGCATCCTGAGCAATCCCCCTCCAGACATCAATGTCTCCGGTTTCCTTCCAGTACATGTAAGCCAGGGAGGACTTTGTTCCGGCGCCATCTGCATGCATGACATTGCAGTAAGCCGGATCATTGCCTAGTATATCAGGAATAATTTTACAGAATGCATTGGGATACAATCCCTTATCCAGATTCTTTATGGCGTTGTGGACATCCTCTTTGGAGGCTGAGACCCCTCTCTGGGTATATCGGTCAGACATCTAGAAAAATTAAGTTCTGCCGACAAATATCGTTTTTAAAATAAATCTACACCTACCCTGATGCTAGTTTCTACCCTCGGTGTCCCGAAAGAACCGATCATATTCATCCAATTCTTCATCGGAACCGATCTCACCAGAATCCCTCGGATCGTATCTCAGCACCTTAAATTCCGTTCTTCGGTTTTTCTGATGCTGCTCTTCGGTAATGGCATTGGGTATCAGTAATTGGGATTCACCATAGCCGCGGGCCACTATTCGCTCCCTTCTTATTCCCTGGGAAATGATATACTCCACGGCCGCTTTTGCCCTGTTAAAAGAGAGTTCCAGATTATAGTTGTCCCCGGCACGGGAATCGGTATGCGAACCCAATTCAATGAAAATATCCGGGTTATCTTCCATTATCATGACCAGACTATCCAGTACATCTGCTGCATCAGGACGGATGTTCCATTTGTCGAGGTCATAGTATATGTTGTTCAAAACAATCGCTTTTTCCAATATGATTTTATCCAGTTTGACTTCAGTTTCGAAATCCACTCTGGTGATGAATTCGGTAAGGGTATCCTTACTAATGCTCTTGCCGATTGTTGAAAATATCTTTCTTGTGGTAAAATATTCCTGCTTTTCAGCTATCAGATTGTACTCCTCTTCTGTATAAACCCTGAACTCGAATCGCCCATCTTCCTCAGTGAAGACCTCATCGAGAATGGTGCCATCTTCCCCGGCCAGCACTACTTTAGAATTGGCCACTACCTCGATCTCTCCTTCCTCATTCTCCGTAATAGTCCTTCCGGCCAGAAAGTAATTGACTACTTTCAGATCAGGGTCATCATTGACAAAAGTGTAAATATCATCATCTCCCTTACCCCCCTTGCGATTAGAAGTAAAGAATCCTCTTGTCAGATCATACTCATAAAATGCAAAGTCATCTGCATGTGAATTCATCGGCGTACCGAGGTTCTCTATGTGTGTCACCCCACCGGAACGAACCGCTTTAAAAATATCAAGCTTACCAAGTCCTGGATGTCCGTCACTGGCGAAGTAAAGCGTACCATCTTCGGAAACAAATGGGAATTGCTCGTTGCCATGAGTATTGATATCTGGACCCAGGTTCCGGACGTCAACCCATCTTCCCCTTCGATTGAGCTTTGCCACATATAAATCTGTCTTCCCATAGCCACCTTCCCGATCAGAAGAGAAATAGAGCGTCTCACCATCCGGGCTCAGAGCAGGTGTACTGTCCCAATGGTCCGCTTCATTTATGGAAAGTGGTCGAGGCTCAGACCATGATCCATTCCTGTATCGGGTAAAGAAAAGATTGACCTCACTATGGCCCGATGCCTTCCCGTCATTTGCTTTCGCGAATATCATCGTGCGGCCATCGGAAGTCAGGGTCGCGGTACCTTCATTTATATCCGAATGATTGATGATGCCGGGTAGTTTCTGCAGGGATCGTTCATTGATATTGGCACCCCGTGCTCTTACACGGTAGATGTCAGTGAATGGAGTACCTGTAGTTTTATAGATTTTTCCCCCTTCTCTGTTGGAGATAAAGTAGATGAAGTCATTGTTATATACCGGGGAGTATTCGGCATGATCGGTATTGATCTCTTCAAGGTTCTTTGCACGATAATAAGTGTCCTTATCCTCAAGATGATCCACTCGTTGAAGACTTTCCAGCTCGATTTCCATCAATTTCTTGATATCATGATCGCGAACTTTTTCCATGCTTCCGGTAAGCACCTTCCTGGCCATTTCGTATCGCTGATCAGCCTTTAACGCCTGGGCATAATGCAGGTAAGAGTCCTGTTCTACAACTCCCTTTTCAATGGCAGCTTTGTAAAACGGCTCCGATTCATGGTTTCTGTTTGATTTTCGATAGGCCTCTGCAACCATGTAATTGATCTCAGGATCATTTCTGTCAATGGTACTGGCGTACTTGTCAATGATCAGGTGATAGTCACCCATCTCGGCTGTCTTGTGCACAGAGTTGCAGCTGGTCACAAATGCGATAAATAATACAATAGCTAAATTCCTCATCCCTTACCCCTTTTTACTCAAGTTACTCATTTTTAGTGCATTACTTAAACGTAAAATCCCTGAATATGATTTATCAACATTAAAATTTAACAACCTCCCGGCAGACTACACTTATCTAAAATAGCGGGCCATCCATGAATCTGCTGCAGGTTGAATCCATGACCGCTTCCAATCACCATATGTAGCCACAGAATTGTTGATTATTTTGGTGTCCGTACGAATGGAGCCATCGGTGACTTTCTCTTTAAGCTGATTAAGTGATGTAAGAAATACATGATCATCATTCAGATATGCGATTTTGGACCGATCCAAAAACGAAACGTTCAGTTGGCTTTCCAGTTGACGAATAAACGACACGCTGGCATCAATCGAGCATCCACTGGCTCCCGCCCTGGATTCATCCACGGCAAGTATCAAAAATTGATCGAACCGAATTTCATAGGACGCCGTCAATTCACTGCCATGGGCGGCCCATGTTTCGAGAAATTTTTCGGTCGCCTTACGAATAAGGGCTATTTCAGTCTCATCAAAGCTTCTGTTTGATTGATATACCCACAACCGTGCTGATTCGGGCATTTTTTGCATTTCTGATACCATGTGATAAATAATTTTTACAAAAGTAATCCGTTTGAAAACTACGCTTTCCCGGTAACAAGTTCCTTTTTGGGGGACTTTCCTTCCACAATTCTTCTCAAAAATTGCTCAATAGGAAAAACAAATACGGCTACTAGGACGTCAATGCCGAATGCGAGCACCGGGGAACCGACATTTCCAACATATGATCCCGCCGCATTCTGTAAAAACTCAATGATCATTACCACCGTCACCACTGTCAGGATATTGGTGACCAGGGTGTACTTATGCTTTGTGGAAGTTCTGTTCAATCTGGCCGAACCAAACACAAGTATTGCAAAAAACAATACCTCGCAAGCACTGAACCAGCCCGTTTCCCAATAGGGTGGGGACACGGTAATCGATATAGGTTTACCTTCCTGAATGCGTCCAAATGTGTCTCTGGACCTTACGCGCAGCAAATATTCTCCTGTGGGAAGGAATGGGAATTCAAGTCGGCTACTGGTGGTCCAGGCCGACCAGCTCTCGTTTCGACCTTCCAGAATATACTGGTATTCAACATTGAGCAACCCCAGATAATCAGGTCTCGCCATGTCTATCTGAATCGTATTGGTATTATGGGTAAGATTGATGGAGGAAACGTCCTCACTTTCCAGTCCTCTCGCTGATTCCACACTTTTGTAAAACATTTGACTGGATGGAATGGAGTCACTATCGCCAGGAACGTACCGGAAAAGATTCTTAAATTCATTTATGATCCACAAATGGCCTTCTACTTCGTCAATGAAGGACATTTCAGGAAACAATTTCAGGTAGGTATATCTTGTTTGACCTTCTTCATCAAGTCTGAACCAATTGTCTCCGTTATTGACCCATACCTTATGGTCCGATTGGGACAAATGGCTTCTTGGTATCCCAAGTTCACTTTCAAGCTTTTCATCCCTTTTCACCATACCTGCCTGTTCATCCAAATAAAAATATCCAAGCGTGTTAACCAGGTACAGTTTTCCTCTTAATTCAGTAATTTCAATGTCATCAAAGAATTGATTTTCGATGTGATAGGTAGCCTGAATGCGTGCAGAGGAATCTGTCATAGCTATCTGAAATAGTCTGTGAGCTCCTGCACCCCAAATCCGATCTTTGCTGTCCTGAAACATTTTGATGATTACGTCTCCGGGGATGTTTAAGGAGTATTTCTCTAACCAGAGTTCTTCCTCAGAGTCTAAAAACACCAATCCCCGGTCAAAAGTGCTTATAAGCAGAGATTCAGAATTTTCCGGATGAAAAATATGCCTGTTTGGTCCGGTGTATATCTGATGGGCTTCGTTGTCAATTATCTCTATGACACCGGATGGAGTAGAGGCCATGTACGCCCTCCCTCCAAATCGAAGGAGCTGTGTACATTTTTCATGTAATCCTTCTACTGGTTTGTAGAAATATCGGGTAGAAATAAGTTCTTTTCGGACTCGTCTTTCATATTCTACCTTATCATCCCCTTTAAAAATCTTACTAAAGACACCGTCTCCGTCTTTATTGTTAAACAATCCACTGAATAGTCCGCCGCCATCCTTTTCTTTCTTCTCACCACTGTCGTCATTGTTTCCGGGAAGTAAATTTTTCAACCTAAAACCTCCCTTTTTCTTCTCTTCCACAGGTTCCTCCTTTTTTGGGGTTGGTTTTGCTACCCTGGATTTTGGGACATAGTAAACGGTATTCTTATATTTCTCCTCGATATCAAAATAATAGATACCCGTGCTGGTTGCGACAAGCCTGGAGTCACCTTCCTCGATGGTGGAGGTTAAGTTTCCCTCAATGCCAGGATAATAATTGAAACTTCTGATGGGAATCTCAGGAGCTATCCTGGAAAAGCCAAAGCTATTGGCTACCCAGATGCCCTGCCTGTCATCGGATGTGATGGCGTAGATTTCATTGTCAGGAAGACCCTTTCCACCAGTTACCTCGCCGATAACAGCATTTTTTACCAGGTCAAAAAGAATTACTCCACTCGAATACGTGCTGATACCAAACCGCTCATTTGAAGTCCATGCGATATCATTGATCAGCAATCCCTGTGGTATTTTCTTTTCCCGGAAAATTCCATTGTACGTGTAGACTTTGCCACTAAGAGTTGCCAGAGCGTATTCGCCATTATTCTCATTTTTACTGCATACAAGAATCTCATCATCCACTGGCAAGATTGACTCAGTAGGCACCAACTGACCTTTTTCAATTTGATACAGTTTCCCACTTCCCTGTACGTAGATCTTCTTCTCAAATTCAAACATCATATCAAGGAAAGCCGCCGAATCCGAAGGAAGGATACTTATCTGGCGATCAGTGATGGAGTTATAGATCGTCAGCTGATGCTCTTCCAGAAAATAAACAAGCGGGTCGGTAGCGAGGACCTGGTACACGATCTGACTGGATGTATCCTTTTTGAGGGACTTAAACTTATATCCCTCCTGACTGTGTACGATTTCTCCATAATCCCCGGCACAACCGGTATAAACTCTATCGTTTTTTCCTAATCCTATGGACAAAACGGAGCTTGGAGTAGAAATAAAATCCCATTCCTCTCCGTCAAATTTCAGCACACCTGATTTATTGGCAACAATCAACTCTCCGCGACTGTTGAAATCCATATCGAAATAAAGGTGTTCTACATTTGAGAGGTTCGGGGTATAGTTTGTTAGAAAAAAGTCACCATCCTGTGCATGAACGGTGACGTAGCATACAGCGAAAGCTGTTACAAGTAAGTTTTTCATAGTGCTGGCAAATATTTTTTCGGATTTTGTGATTCAATTATTCTTCGTTGTAAGGTACGCTTTTAAGTATGTGCTTCATGACCTTTAGCCTGGCAGAAGTCTTGCGGTTTGCTTCAATGATCTTCCATGGATTTTTCTCGGTATGCGTTCGCTCAAACATTTGCTCTTTGTAGTAAGTATACTTTTCCCAAAGTTCCTGCGCCCGTTCGTCCACTTTCGTCATTTTCCATTGTTTCAGAGGATTGGATTTAATGTCCAGAAATCTTCGCAATTGCTCCTGCTTATTGATGGAAATATAGATCTTGATCAGTATCAGGGTCTCACCAGTAATCATTTCTTCGAAATGATTGACTTCGTTCATGAAGCGCTCGTATTGCTCTTCCGTACAGAATCCATTAACGGGCTCCACCACTGCTCTGTTGTACCAACTCCGATCAAATAAGGTGATGTGACCAGGATCAGGCAGATGCTGGATATATCTTTGAAAATACCACTGGCCTTTTTCTGTTTCCGTAGGTTTATCAAGGGCTATAGTTTTATAATACCTTGGATTCAAATGATGCGTAGCTCTTCGGATGGCGCCCCCTTTACCGGCTGCATCCCGCCCCTCAAAAATCACACAGAGTCTTTTATTGTTATTGATCACCCAGTGCTGCAGTTTGATCAACTCAATTTGCTGCTGTTCGATTTCCGCCTCGGCTTTCATAAAGCGGAGTGCCTTATTGGGGTCTACCTTGCCGTTCTTCGACTCCATCATCTGCTTTAATGCTTTATTAGTATTAAGCAGTTTAAGCTCTTCCTCAGAAAAATTGTAGTCCATACTAATCGATGTGATAAATTGAACGGTGAAACCTCATGACCACGTTTGGATCAGGTAGAATTCTGGTAAGTGCTTTGTCCTTATTCGGATACTCAAATTGCGAAAGCAAGTATCTTATGCTTTCCAGTCTAGCTTCTTTTTTGCTATTGGTCTTAATGATGATCCAGGGACTAAAGGACGTATGCGTTCGGCTAAACATCTGTTCTTTGTAGTAGGTATACTGGTCCCAAAGCTCCTGACCTTTCTGATCCACAGGTGAAAGTTTCCATTGCTTAAGTGGGTTATTCATCCGGGATGCAAATCTGGTCGACTGCTCCTCTTTACTAATCGAAAACCAGAATTTTACCACTTGTATGCCATCCTCAAAAAGCATATGCTCAAATTCCGGCACCTGACGCATGAACTGCTGATACTGATCCTCGTTACAAAACCCCATTACAGGTTCTACCACGGCCCTGTTGTACCAACTTCTATCAAAAAACACGATCTCACCGGCATTGGGCAATACCTTAATATAGCGGCGGAAATACCACTGCTTCATTTCAATTTCAGTAGGTTTTGACAATGCCACCACCCTTGTGGCCCTCGGATTCAGGTGCTCCGTAAACCGCTTAATGGCGCCGCCTTTTCCGGCAGCATCCCTTCCTTCAAACAGCACAGCTAACCTGATGTCCTCCGTGGCAATGTATGTCTGAAGCTTAACCAGTTCGATTTGTAATTTTTCGAGCTGCTCCTCATAATCCAGATTATCCTCGACTTTAGAGAAATTTATGCCCTTCTCCTCAATTTTCCTTTCAAGATCCTCCACCGTTTGGATTTCATTAAAATCCTCATTCGTCAGCGAAGGTTTCCCGTTGCTTTCGTTGTTTACTTCCTCCTCAATCTCCTGAACTTTCTCTTCCATATTTTCTTTTGGAGTTTTTCACCTCAAAATAAAAGAAAAAAGCATAGGCTAAAAGTCAATCCATAAATACCTTATTATTAAGATTATCAGATGTCTTCGATAGACATCAGCTGTCGCACAATTGACTTAGCCGCTGATTCCAGTGGCCTGTCCGGGTTGATGGTGATGTCGGCTTTTGCCAATTGGTTGAGTTCATTATTGGATCGCCACACGTGCTCCAGGTACCATTCCGGTTCTTCACCCCATCTGGTTTCAGCTTTCCTTCTCTCTAGAAAAGTCTCCCGGGTAATGTTCATTTTTATTTTGATGTCCAGCATATGAAGCAGATCATCATTGGCAAAAACAAATATCCCCTCAACTATGACCACTACCTCCGGGGTAAGATGAATTTCGCCGATCAGCTTATCCCAATCTACCGAATTTGAATGCTCCCAGTCAGTCCTGTCCCGTATTTTGGGAATTTTCTCGATGGCCACCATATAGTCGTCCATATCAAAAACTCTGGTGCTCTTCCCGGCACTCAAAAGCATAATTTGAATTAATGTGGCGAATGAAGATTTCCCGGAACGACTGACTCCCCCGATACCAATGACTTTACGACTCACGGACATTCTTGAAATGAATTTTGCTGAAAGATACAAGACCAAAAATCACCCCCGGTGCCAGTATCCAGAACATATGAGGTCCACTAAAATTCTGAAGAAGCTGGATGCTGATGATGGTGATGGCAAAACCGATACAATTGACAATCGTAAGTGCCGTGCCCCTTGATTCCGCGGGTGCAAACTGAGCAACCAAAGTAGAGAACTGTGGCGAATCTGCGATAACGAATATTCCCCAGATCATCATTAAAGAGAGAAAAATTGTAACAGGAAGATTTAACAAATACGGAGAAAGAATACAAAAAAATCCGCTCACAACCAGTGACCAAAATGCTACTTTATTGCTTCCGATTTTTCTGGAAAAGTATCCCCCGATAATGCAACCTAACGAACCAACTGCAATGATCGCAAAAATGGTCAATGGTTCCGAAGTCATGGTGCCGCTCCTGGCATCGAAAGCGCTAAGAAAGTAGGGAATAAAAGCCCAAAAAGCATATAACTCCCACATATGCCCAAAGTATCCAAACGCAGCAGATCGGAAAGGTCTGTTTCTGAACACCTTTAGAAAATCAGAAAAATGCACTGTCAAACTCGGTCTCCGATATGGACCATCCGGTACCCCGACCATAATCAACGCTCCACCAATGACAGATAGAAGTGATACCGAATAGATGACCCACTGCCATGGGAATGACTCGAAAATCTCCCTAAGGAGAAAAGGTGACGCGGTCCCCAAAACGAGCGCCCCAACAAGATACCCCAAAGCCAGACCGAGTCCTTTTTCATGATAATCTGCTGCTATTTTCATCCCAACAGGATAGATTCCGGCAAGGAAAAATCCAATCCCTATTTTGATGACAATCAACGAAGGCAGACTCATCACAGCTATACCTGAGAGAAGGTTCAGCGAAGAGCCCAGAATGGCACATATGAAAAATACTTTCGAAGGCGAAAACCGATCAGACAGCTTCAGAATGGCAAATGCTAGCGTCCCGCTGATAAATCCAAACTGAACAGCCGAAGTGATCAGGCCCATGGAATCGGGATCGATCTCAAATGCTTCAACCATTTCCAGGAGAACCGCATTGCTGGCAAACCATAATGAAGTGCAGAAAAACTGGCCCAGGACGATGAATGGCAGAATGTGTCTCGGACGAAAGCTATCAGTAGTCAAAGTCCGCCAAAATCTGAAGGTTGGATTTATACTCTTCCCGGAATTCAGGTGTTTCGAAGGTAATGATGATCTGCCTGACCACAGCGGCATTGTTGTCCTCTACCTGCTCTACCGGACTCGCATCGCAGTATTCCCAATCCTGAAAAATGAAAAACTCCTGGTCGAACTTCACCTGTAAATAGTAGTATTCCCTATCTCCAAAAGTATGTTCTGAATCTTCCATTTCCACGATCTGTCCAAAGTGGATCGGATCATAAAGAGGAACGGATTCCTGTATGGAGGTGACACCCTCCTCCTCATATTCGCAATCGGAGACAATGTACAGCAGGCTGATATTGTGGTCCTCTGGATCTATTAAAAAAATATTGGTGGCATCTACGAAGGAGGTGGGCAGGTTTAGGAAATCCTTGGCCCGCTCCCAGTTACCACCAGGAAAGACTTCGGTAATGGTCACCTCCTTGCCATTGATGTAGTCCGCTGCCTGCCGGATCCTCTTTTTTTGTTCGTCCGCTGAGTTTTCGCAAGCCAGCGTAAGCACCGTCAATATCAGTAGCCAGTATGCCTTCAAAGGATTGAATTGGATTATTGGAATACTAATTTACGGGAAGTGCATAAAGTCATCCACCGATATCTAAATGTTTTTTGGTTCAGCTTGTAATAAACCCAAATGACTTAAATCCTTGAATTAACAGAATTCGACAAAGAAAATGAAATTCTGATGGCTTGCAGGTGATCACAAACTACGGCACTTTTCACTTTTTCCTTCTCTTTCCTCTTCTTGCATATTCCGCTTTTCGTTCTTTGGTCCCTTTCTCCTTATCGATTCTTTCCCACATTTGATCTGTATTCATGTCCAGGGTTTTGAGAATTTCAAGAACAATAAATTCAGGAACAGGATCAATGTGAGATTGTAATGGAATAGGACGATCGAGATCAACTCTGGAGTAAATGTAATGACCACCGGTAACTCTAATTTGAGTCAATCTCTCACTTTCCAGAAATTTAATGAATTTATTTAGGGGAACGTTGCTTGCCTTACGAATGGTCATTCATCAAGCAGGGATCGCGATTTGCTTATGCTCAGTCCTGATGTCATTGTTATCCATGATATCAATCAACTTTTCGTTTTTTCGAAGCATTTTGGAAAATGACGGTTGAATATATCGACGTTTGCGCTTCTTTACTTCCCAACCCATTCTCTTTAACTCTTTATCGAATGTGCCCTTATTGAGCGTATACCTGAAAAACTCAGAAAGATTAACCTCGAATGAAGATTTGGCTTCGGATTCATCCATTCCGTAACCATAGACTTCAAGGGTGGGGCAGAACACGATCGTGGTATTGTCTTGTTCGAAGATTACAACAGGGGAGTTGACCTCAATCGACCCACCTTTACTGCTGTGGAACTGACCGTAGAATGAGTTATCCATTGTGAGATGAGACTGTGTTGTCACTAATTCGTTTGTAATGATAACTACCAGAACTATTAATTAGGTCACTCTTTGAAAGAAATTAAATGATAGTGTTAAAATTGTACCGTACAGGAATCATGCATTGAAAAGACTTTTTAGTTATCTGGAGTTGTTGAATTCATTTACTATTGCCTCAATTTGCGCATAGCCCTTTTCTCCCTTTTTTATTTGTTTAGAGAGCGCAGCATTTGATTTGAAATAATCCGACATCTCTTTTTGGAAATTTTCTTCACTGACCAAATCCATCTTTGCTCCATTGTACAGGTAGTAGTTCCGTTGCCCTGTGTGAGGATCATCAAATTCATAGAGGGAAATATATCCATGTATGACTTCAAATAAGTAATGAAAAGTCCTTATCTCAACGCCAAATGTCGCCACGGAACGAAGTTCATAACTGACGCCATCAACAAGTATTGTCTGGTAGTCCGCGATAGGTAAAGCCAACACAGAATCCTCCATCTCTTTTTTGAAGAAAATGCTATCCTTCATGTAGTATAATGAGTAGTCAGGCCTGTCATTGATCACACTTGTGTTATAATGCTCGGTCATGACAATAGTACGGTCCTCCATCATTACATATCCTTCCTGCTCCTCATACTTCCCAATCAGAGTACATGGATTGAATATTGCCTGAGAAAATATCATAGCCGGAAACATGCAAATTACTGTTACTATCACCCTATGGAAACAGCCATGTGAGTGCCATATTCTAGCCATAATTCAAGTAGTAAGTCAAAATAATTTTATTAAACACATAGAATAAACTGACACTAAAATACTGAATAGATGACTTTATACACCTATACCCTTTATCTATATCTCTAAATCTACAATACTTGGATTTAACTAATGAATTGGTAACGGGATTTCATGTTTTTTTGTGGCGAATTCCCTTCAATTGCGTGCCTTAACCCTGATAATAACGCTCATAAGAACATCATCAGTAAACTGCCTGGTAATCTTATAAGGATAGAAAGCACGACAGAATCAAAAAAATCTTGATACCTATTCAAAGATGTTAGTACCTAAAATCAAAAAAGCCCTTTCAATTACTTGAAAAGTGGAGAAGATGGGAGTCGATAGGGCCAACTTTTGGCGGAGCAACGGTTGCCCCACGACCTCTTGACTGCCACCCTTTTTACAATACCCTAAAAAAAGAAAACCCGCCATCGCAAACGCTTTGGCGGGTAATAGTGGAGAAGATGGGACTCGAACCCACGACCTCTTGACTGCCAGTCAAGCGCTCTAGCCAGCTGAGCTACATCCCCTTTCACTCACCGTAGCTTCAGCGAAGGCGAGTTTTAATCGCCGTTACTTTTTCAGTTAAAGCGAGTTTTATTCACCGTAGCATTGCGAAGGCGAATTTTGTTCGTCAAGCTAAAAGCAAAGACGATTTTTGATCCACCAAAACTCACAATAGAGAAGGTAAATCAGAGAATTCGAATGCGAATTTAGACATTTCGAAATGTAAATAAATAGTTCGGAAAGATTTTGAATCAAATCAGACCTACAATCCGGTCTATGTGAATAAAAAACACTAGACTTGGAATTGAATGCAATAATCAGGAAATTATTGTATCATTTGATAATCAACTAAAACCAACTACGCTCATGCCAACTATCTATTTACGTGTTGACAAAGGTCAACTTCGATGGAGTTCCGACTACCGTACTTGGGGAGAGGTCAATGGAAACTTCCCTAAAACTGGAATTAAACCTGGTGAATTGTTAATTTGGGAGGGTGATCACACCATTAAATCAATTAAAGTCAAATTGGATAAGGGAAGTGTGATCCCAAAGGTCGATGAGGATGATTCTAAAATCCCTTTTGGAAGGATGCCGATGGATGCCGGTACCGAGCCAAGAAGCGACAAATACACTTTAATAGTTCAACCTGCAGATGGTGGAAAACCAATTGTTATTGACCCCGAAATCAAGACACCCCCTGACAACGGACAGTAGTCCTCAAAAAAGTATTTTGAATTTTGATATACCTGCTAAAATGAAAGCCGCTTCAATGGCTTTCATTTTTTGCTTGAGTTTACTACCAACATTTGCTCAAAACCAGCAAAAGGCCGATTCTGCATTGCAAATCCTAAACTCTTCAGACCCTGATAAACAAACAGAATTATATCTCTTGCGTCTTATTTCCGGCCAGTCCACCAAACCAGGAGATATTGTATTCTACTCACAGGAATTAATTCGGAAATCCATCGATTATCAGGACTCACTAGGCCTTATCCGTGGATATACGAATCTGGGAGTTGGTTACAAGCTAATGGGAGATTTACAAAAATCAATTGAGACGTTCTACAAACTACGACACTTGGGAGACTCCTTGGGTGAACCTCTAATTTCAAGTGATGCATTGGCCAATATTGCATTTACACATAAATCAAGAAACGAATTTGAGAAAGCAAAGGACCTGGAGATTGAGGTAATGGAAATTTATAATTCCAGATCTTTAAACACTGGGATTATCGACTCCTCAAGGTCTTCCGCCAACTATTTAAACATTGGAAATACCTATTATTATTTGGGGCAGTATGACTCTGCGCTTTTACATCTGGAGAATTGCTTAAGAGTTGCAAAACATGCTTTAATTGACCAATATGCATCCGCAACTATCGCTTTAGTATTGGGTCATCAGGGAAAGTTAGACTCAGCGGAATCACTTCTTAAGAAGACACTGATCCAACTGGATGCCAAGAATGATTTCTATGGAATTTCCGAATGCAAGGTCCAATTCGGAAGTGCATTGGTTAAAAACGGTGAGATAAAAAAAGGAATTAATTACACCGAGAAAGGATACAGAATGGCCCTGGAAAATGGACTAAAAGAGCAAATTCAAGATGGAGCTAAAATCCTCTCCGAAGCTTATCGCAGACTCGGTGACTATCCACAGGCCCTGGCCTTCCAAACACAATACTACAATTACCGGGATAGCCTGATTAATGCCGAATCCATACAACGTATCGCTGACCAGCGAACGGCCTATGAAGTTGGTCTCAAGCAGTCCGAAGTGGACCTGCTGCAATCTCAAAAAGAAACACAACAGGCCATCCTTATAAGTCTTGGCATCTTCCTGTTTCTTCTACTCATCCTGGCTGTCATTATTTACTATTTCTATCAGTCGAAGAACAAACTCAGCAAAGAACTCTCCCTGCAAAAAGAAGAACTCGAAAGACTGAATAAAACCAAAGACAAATTCTTCTCCATCATCTCGCATGACCTGAGAAGTCCGGTAGCTGCATTTCTGGGTGTCTCCAGGATGATCAAAATACTGGTCCAAAACAACCAAACCGAAGATCTGCTTGAAATGTCCGAAGAGATCAACCAGTCCGTCGACAGGCTATCATCTCTTCTTGATAACCTGCTCAACTGGGCTCTTCAGCAACAGGGACATTTTCCAAATGTGCCTGAAAAGATCCACCTAAAATCCATTATCGAAGATCAGACCAGCATCTTCCATAACATGGCAAGGTCAAAGAACATTTCTATTCATTCAGAAATCGATGATGTTATCAATCTTTGGGCGGACCGAAACTCTACTGCTACCATATTCAGAAATATCCTGAGCAATGCCCTCAAGTTCACACCCACAGATGGTAACATCAATATTAGCGCTGAGCCTCTTTCTGAAAAGTGTATTGTAATATTCAAAGACTCCGGCATTGGCATGGACCAAAAGAAAATTGAACTTGTCCTTCAAAACAAGAACTCAGATAGCAGCTACGGCACCGCTGGCGAAAAGGGATTGGGTCTCGGGCTTCAACTGGTCAGTGAATTTGTAAAAATGAATGGAGGAGAGATGAAAATCGAAAGTGAAAATAAGAAAGGCACCACCTTCACAATTCAACTTCCTCTTTTTGTGGAAGAGTCCGTGATACAGAAGATTGAATGACCGCATAATCAGTCTGATATCCTTTCTCTTTCAGCAAATTCTCCTTAATTTCGCACTCGATTTCTTAAAGCAACATTCAGAAAAAATTTATAATGGCTAACAAAGGAAAAGTCACCCAGGTAATCGGTCCAGTAGTTGATGTAAGTTTCGACGCCGAGGGTTCAAAACTTCCCAGAATTCTTGACGCGTTAGTAGTGACCCGTCCTGACGGAACTGAAATTGTGCTGGAGGTACAGCAGCACCTTGGCGAAGACACCGTCAGAACCATAGCAATGGATGCCACTGATGGTATGATGCGAGGCCAGGAAGTAGTGGACACTACATCCCCCATCCAAATGCCAATCGGTGAAGACATTAAGGGCCGACTATTTAATGTAGTGGGTAAAGCCATAGACGGAATCGATCAGCCTGAAACTAAAAAGGGACTTCCGATTCACAGACATGCACCTAAGTTCGAAGAGCTTTCAACTTCCACGGAGGTGCTTTACACAGGTATTAAAGTAATTGACCTTATCGAGCCTTATGCCAAAGGTGGTAAGATCGGGCTTTTCGGTGGAGCTGGTGTTGGAAAGACAGTATTGATCCAGGAATTGATCAACAACATTGCCAAGGCCTATTCAGGACTTTCTGTGTTTGCCGGAGTGGGTGAACGAACCCGTGAAGGAAATGATCTTCTACGAGAAATGATCGAAGCCGGAATCGTAAACTATGGCAGTGATTTTAAGAAATCAATGGAAGAAGGTGGCTGGGACCTTTCCAAAGTAACCAAAAAAGATCTTGAGGAATCGAAAGCGACCTTCGTGTTTGGTCAGATGAATGAGCCTCCGGGAGCACGTGCGAGAGTGGCGTTATCAGGGCTTACCGTTGCGGAGTATTTCCGCGATGGAGACGGAAGCGGTCAGGGTCGCGACATCCTGTTCTTCGTTGACAATATTTTCCGATTCACACAAGCTGGATCTGAGGTTTCCGCACTTCTTGGAAGGATGCCATCGGCGGTTGGTTATCAGCCGACACTGGCAACTGAAATGGGTGTGATGCAGGAGCGAATTACTTCTACGAAGAACGGATCCATTACTTCAGTTCAGGCGGTATATGTACCAGCGGATGACTTAACAGATCCCGCTCCAGCAACTACCTTCTCTCACCTTGATGCTACAACAGTACTTTCAAGGAAAATTGCTGAGCTTGGTATTTATCCGGCAGTGGATCCATTGGATTCGACTTCTCGTATTCTATCAGCCGATATCCTTGGTGACGAGCATTACAACTGCGCACAGCGAGTCAAAGAGCTACTTCAAAGATATAAGGAACTACAGGATATCATCGCTATCCTGGGTATGGATGAGCTTTCTGATGAAGACAAGCAGGTGGTTCACAGAGCAAGAAGGGTACAAAGGTTCCTGTCCCAGCCTTTCCACGTTGCAGAAGCATTTACCGGTCTGTCCGGAGAGCTTGTAGACATTAAGGACACCATCAAAGGATTTACTGAAATCATGGATGGCAAGCATGACCATCTTCCTGAGGCAGCGTTTAACCTGGTCGGAACGATCGAGCAAGCTGTGGCCAAAGGAGAGAAATTGCTTGCAGAAGCAAACGCGTAATTATGTTCGTAGAGCTGATAACACCTGACAATAAAGTATTTGAAGGCGAAATAGAGTCCGCTACCTTCCCGGGAAGTGACGGATCCTTTCAGGTTCTGAACAATCATGCTCCTATGATCTCAAATTTGGGGTCAGGAGTGCTCAAATTCAACCGACTGGTTGATAAGAAACCTGAGGAAATGACTTATAAGGTTTCCGGTGGGGTGGTTGAAATACTCAATAACAAGGTGATTGTTCTGGCAGAAAGCATAGAATCTTAACATCAAAAAACTTTAATTAAAAGCCATCAACCGTATCGGTTGATGGCTTTTTTATTACATTCCGATTATGCGAAGATTTATTCTCGACTGTATTTTCTGTGTGATTTTCATTTTCAGCATCATGGGGCTTTTTGCCAGCGTGACTTTCTTCAAAATCTTTGAAATTTTCGATCCCATCGGAGAGATGTTCTCAGATTTCGAACTTTCGGACCTTGTCATGTCGCAGCTTAGGGATGCCCCTCCTGCCAGTGAAGACATCGTTGTGGTAAACATTGGTTTCCTGAGCCGTGACGGACTTGCTGCCCAAATTGACATCATCAACCAGTACAATCCAGCTGCAATTGGGCTTGATGCTTACCTGGGAGAGAAAGTTACACCACAACAAGACAGCTTTTTGATCGAAGTTGTGAAGCGAACACCTAACCTTGTGATCGCGGATAAGCTTTTGGATTACAATGAGGAAACCGGTCAGTTTGATTCTCTCCTACGTCCGGAACCCCGAGTCGCAAAACACGCCACATTTGCACACGCCAATCTTCTAACCGAAGCGGCTGATCAACATGACTTAAAATCCTGTCGGGAGTTTCTGCCAGCCCCCATGGCCAAAGGTGAGAGACACCTGTCCATAGCCGTCAGGCTGGCCATGATCAAGGCCCCGGAAAAAGCTAAAAAATTTCTGGACAGAGGCAATGAAATAGAAGCCATCAATTACAAAGGGAACGCTGTGGACTACGGACAAACAGAATTCGGCACACGGTACTTCACACTTGACATTCAGGATGTATTCCAGGAAAACTTTACTCCGGACCTTTTTGAAGACAAAATTGTCATCATGTGCTTCATGGGGGAGCAGCTAGGTGATCAGGCAACCAGAATAGATAGATACTTCACACCGCTAAACAAGAATTACGTTGGTAAATCCGAACCCGATATGTGGGGTGGAGTGGTGCACGCAAACATCGTTTCCATGATTTTGGAAGAGGATTATATAGACGCCATGTCAGAAACCTGGTCGATTACTTTTGCCATTTTGATTTGCATGTTCAATGTCTTCTTTTTCAAAATGATCTATGGAGCTATGCCAAAATGGTATGATGGGCTCACAAAGGTTATACAGCTATTCCAGGTTTTGATATTGGTTTCCCTGATGATCTATCTGTTTGACTTGTTTAGTTATAAAGCAGATTTTACGCTGGCATTGATCGTGATCGCCTTATCCGGTGACTCGATTGAGGTCTACCATGGGGTGGTCAAAAACCTGTTCAGTAAGAAAGAACGGAGGAAAATACTCCAGGTCAATAAAAAGTTTTGGCTGGAGAAGGGAATTAAGAATTAAGAATAATTTTTAATTCCGCATTTTTAATTTCTTTATCACTCATTGCTCATAGAAGTCTTCTTCTTACCGGAAAACCTGCTTAGCATGCGCTTCTCGTACTCCCAAAAGAAGGAAAACTGCCCAAGCAAAAACCCATACCCCAGCAAGATCACATTATAAATGGGTAAAATTAAAATGTAGTAGGTGATGCTAAACCATAGGTTTTGTTCACCATCTTCTGAGAAATATGCGACCAGAGGTCTCTTGATCAGTAACACAGTAGTTCCGGTCAGGGCAAACACCACCATTACGATGATGAATTGTTTGGTACTTTCAATACTCCACTTATCCTTGATTCTTTGAATCCAGCTCATTGATTTCTGATTTGAATGATGTCCATTCCGGCCTGGAATGCCAATTTAACATAGATTTCTTGACCGGATGCAGGAATTCCAGTCCATATGCGTGCAAAAGTATTCCTTTATCCGCGTTTGCATTTTCATACCCATATTTGAGATCACCTACGATCGGATGCCCCAAATTCGAAAGCTGAACCCTGATTTGGTGAGGTCGTCCTGTCCTGGGCTTCACTTTCAATAAACTCAAACCACCCTGACTTGCGAGTGTAGTGTACCAGAGCTCCGACCTCTTTGTGTTAGTTGTAGACTCTGCCACTGATTTGGAGATGTTCTTTTCTACGTCTTTCCACAACCAATCCACAAGTGTGCCTTGCGTGTTTCCGGGCACACCTTTTACCACAGCCAGATAAGTTTTGAAAACCCGATTGTCTTTAAAAGCTTCGTTGATGCGAGCCAATGCTTTCGATGTGCGGGCAAAAAGTACCAATCCACTCACTGGTCTGTCTATCCGATGAGTGGGATGAAGAAATACCTCTCCCGGCTTATTATAGTTTGTTTTAATGTATTGTTTTCCCCAATCGGTCAACGTCCGATCTCCGGTTTTGTCACCTTGCACAAGCCATCCTACCGGCTTGATCAATACCAGTAGATGATTGTCTTCATAAAAAACCCTCGGTTCAGACACTTAATTAAAATTCACTGATTGAATGAAAACGTATGTCAGGAAAGTTGTCTTCCACCATTTGAAGCCAGGCCTTGGATTCTGCCATGAACACAAGCTTTCCTTCCTTGTCCCTTGCGATGTGACGATACTTATCCTTTACAAATGCATTTAATTTCTCTTCTGTCTCAGCACTTATCCAGCAAGCTTTAAAAATGTTAACGGAATCAAATTTCACTTTGGCTCCATACTCATTCTGCAAGCGATGCTGAAGCACCTCAAACTGTAAGGCTCCCACCGTCCCTACCACCTTCCGAGCTCCCATTTCGTAAGTGAAAAGCTGGGCAACTCCTTCATCCATCAATTGCAGCAATCCTTTGTCAAGCTGCTTAGACTTCATGGCATCGAGATTGATCACCTCCTTAAATAGCTCCGGAGAGAAGCTTGGAATGCCTTTGAATATGCCCTTTTCACCTTCGTTCAGGGTATCACCAATTTTCAGGTTTCCTGTGTCGTAAAGACCTACTATATCACCCGGAAAGGCCTCATCTACAGTTTCCTTTTGCTGAGCCATAAATGCCGTGGCATTGGAAAACCGGAAACTCTTGTCTTGCCTCACGTGATAGTAGTTGTTTCCTCTGACAAACTTACCTGAGCAGATTCTAACAAATGCGATCCTGTTTCGGTGTCTTGGGTCCATATTAGCATGGATCTTGAATATGAATCCTGAAAACTTGTCCTCTTCCGGCCTGACCACTCGTTCCTCTGTCTCCCTGGGTTTTGGCGTGGGCGCAATATTGATGAAACAATCGAGCAATTCGCGTACTCCAAAATTATTTACGGCACTTCCAAAGAAGACCGGTGCCAACTTTCCGGCAAGGTATTCATCGACATTAAAAGGATCATATACCCCCTCAATTAACTCTATATCTTCCCGAAGCTGACTCACGGCAGATTCGGGCAGGCTTTCGGCCAATGCCGGATCATCTATGCCCTTAATCTCTACCACTTTATCCGCACGTTTGGTCTTGCTCGGTTCGTAGAGGTTGAGGTTGTTTTCGTACATATTATATACACCTCGAAGGGATTTTCCCATACCAATGGGCCAGCTCATAGGTCGGACCTTGATGTCAAGCTTCTCCTCAATTTCATCCAGCAGCTCGAAGGGATCACGACCTTCACGGTCAAGTTTGTTGATAAAGCAAAGCACAGGAGTATTTCTCATTCTGCAGACCTCCATCAATTTTTCAGTCTGAATTTCTACCCCCTTCACGCAATCGATGACCATGATCACACTGTCTACCGCAGTGAGCGTACGATAGGTATCCTCCGCAAAATCCTGGTGACCTGGTGTATCGAGGATATTGATTTTTAAATCCTTATAGTCGAAGGCCATTACTGATGTGGCCACGGAAATACCTCTTTGTTTTTCAATGTCCATCCAATCAGACCGCGTGCTCATGTCAATCTTATTCGATTTCACAGCTCCCGCGGATTGAATTGCTCCGCCAAAAAGCAACAGTTTTTCTGTCAAGGTAGTCTTACCAGCATCCGGGTGGGCAATGATGCCAAATGTTTTTCGCTTCCCTATCTCCTGCTCTATAGTCATTTCTTAAGAAATTGAGGCGCAAAACTAGCCATTCTAAAGCTCAATTTTGGTGTGCTTGAGAAATGTCTCGGAAACTATACCTTTGATGTATCCATGAAACTTAGAAAAGAGCAGCGTTACATTGTTTATTTCCTCATTGGAGTTATAATCTATTTCATCATTGATGGGGAAAATATGGACATTGAAGAATTTAATGACTGGATGTTGCCCTTATTGGTAGTAGTTCTTGTCCTGATTTTCGGGTTGCGCTTTTGGGCCAACCGCAGAGGACGCTGACACGAATTCCGTCAGAGTGTCAATTTTCCCTTCATGTATGCCTACTTCGCATTTATTCTGACATAATGTCACAATTGCGTCCAATCAATCCCCTTTGGCACATGCCTTGTTCAAACAGAAATGACGAGTAAAAGAAATCAAATAACGAAAGGAAATAATTTAAAGACATGGGTAAAATCATAGGCATAGATTTAGGAACTACGAATTCCTGTGTTTCCGTGATGGAAGGAAACGAGCCCGTTGTGATCCAAAACAGCGAAGGTAGAAGAACTACACCTTCTATCGTGGCATTCCTCGACGGCGGAAAGGGTGAAAGGAAAGTCGGAGATCCTGCAAAAAGACAGGCAATTACAAATCCTGAAAACACCATAAGTTCGGTAAAGCGATTTATGGGTAAGAAACATTCTGAGGTTTCTTCCGAAATAAGCAATGTTTCTTACAAGCTTGAGTCAGGTAATAATGATGTTGTGAGGGTCAAGATTGGCGACAGAAATTATACTCCTCAGGAGATTTCAGCTATGATCCTTCAGAAAATGAAGTCAACGGCTGAAGACTTTTTGGGACAAGAAGTAACGGAAGCGGTCATCACCGTTCCTGCATATTTCAATGATGCGGAAAGACAGGCTACAAAAGAAGCCGGCCAGATTGCAGGACTTGAAGTGAAAAGGATCATCAACGAGCCAACTGCAGCAGCGCTGGCTTACGGTCTGGATAAGAAAAACAAAGACATGAAGATCGCGGTGTTCGACCTTGGCGGTGGTACCTTCGATATTTCAATATTGGAGCTGGGAGATGGCGTGTTTGAAGTAAAGTCTACCAATGGTGATGTGCACCTGGGTGGTGACGACTTCGATGCTGTGATCATCAACTGGTTGGCAGAGGAATTCAAGAAAGACGAAGGCATCGATCTTAGAAAAGATCCAATGGCCCTTCAGAGATTGAAAGAAGCAGCTGAGAAAGCGAAAATTGAACTTTCGAGTTCATCCAGCACCGAAATTAACCTGCCATACATCATGCCAGTGGATGGCGTACCTAAGCACCTTGTCAGGTCCTTGAGTAGAGCGCAGTTTGAAAATCTGGCTGATGACCTGGTAAGAAGATCCATGGAACCAGTTAAGAAGGCCCTGGCTGATGCTAAGATGTCCACATCCGATATAGATGAGGTGATCCTGGTGGGTGGTTCTACAAGAATCCCGAAAATCCAGGAGGAAGTAGAGAAATTCTTTGGCAAGAAACCGTCCAAAGGCGTGAACCCTGACGAGGTGGTAGCAATTGGTGCTGCAATTCAGGGAGGAGTACTGACAGGAGAGGTTAAAGATGTATTGCTTCTGGATGTTACACCACTTTCACTGGGTATCGAAACCATGGGTGGAGTCTTCACCAAATTGATTGAATCAAACACCACCATCCCGACTAAAAAGTCGGA
Source organism: Cyclobacteriaceae bacterium (assembly GCA_965228045.1). Lineage (GTDB taxonomy): Bacteria > Bacteroidota > Bacteroidia > Cytophagales > Cyclobacteriaceae > JANQEU01. Next base: position 26,408 of record OZ245789.1, read on the forward strand.
GGTGTTCTCAACAGCCGCTGATAGCCAGCCCTCTGTTGAAATCCACGTGCTTCAGGGTGAGCGCCCTATGGCTAAGGATAACAGAACAATCGGGCTATTCCATCTGGATGGTATCCCACCGGCTCCAAGAGGTGTACCTCAGATCGAAGTAACATTCGACATTGATGCTAACGGCATCATGAACGTGTCAGCTAAAGACAAGGGTACAGGTAAGGAGCAAAAAATCAGAATCGAAGCTTCCAGTGGATTGACAGATGAGGAAATCGAGAAAATGAAGCAAGAGGCTGAGGCCAATGCAGATGCTGACAAAGCTGCGAAGGAAAAGGTTGAAAAAATCAACCAGGCTGATTCCCTGATCTTCCAGACTGAGAAGCAATTGAAAGATTACGGAGATAAGCTTTCCGATGGCAATAAGAAAGCCATTGAAGGAGCACTTGCCACTTTGAAAGAAGCCCACGGCAAACAAGACCTTGCCGGGATAGACAGTGGAATGGAAGGTCTGAACAAAGCATGGGAAGCTGCTTCACAGGAAATATATGCAGCTCAGCAGGCAGAAGGCGGTGCTCAGGGTGCTGATCCAACAGGTGGTGCAGGAGCCGATGCAAGCGCTGAAGGAGCTGAAGACGTTTCCGACGTAGAATACGAAGAGGTCGACGACAATAAAAAATAGTCCAGACCCTATTACATAGATGTAAACCCTCTCCGAAAATCGGGGAGGGTTTTTATTTGCCTCAAATCCAACTTAGATTCTTGGAATTTAACTATGGCCACCGTTATATTAATAAAATATTAAACTCCGGATTGATTTTAAATTGCTATGGAATCCAAAGTTCATAAATCAATTTGAAAAAGGTCACTATTCTTATTCTGTCAATTGCTTTCAGCTGTCAGGAAATTGACATGATGGAACCGGTTCAGGAAATTGACAACAGAATTGAAAATCCAAATTTCATCTTTATCATCACCGATGACCAGAGGTTTGATGCTCTTGGAAAAATACAGGCACAACAAGGCTCAAATGGGAGGTTTCCATGGCTCAAAACACCCAATTTAGATCAATTGGCAGAAAGTGGTATGTTGTTTACGAAAGCATTTGTGGTAAACTCACTTTGCTCTCCCAGTCGTGCGACAATTCTAACTGGTACGTACCAATCTGCTCATGGTGTAGTAGATAATCATACGGCATTTAATGCCAGGACATTTGCAAGCACTTTAGTTGAAAACGGCTATGAAACCGCATATTTTGGCAAATGGCATATGGGTGAACAGCAAGCCCCACTTCCTGGATTTGTTAGTACCTATATTTTTCATGGTCAGGGTCAATATGAGACCGCAGAGTTTTTTCTAAATGGAACGAAGAAAGTCACGGATAAATGGATTGACTTTCAATCAACAGATTATCTAATAAATCATCTGAAAAAATATTCTAATGATCCCTTTCTGTATATGATAGGTTACAAGTCTACCCATCAACCTTGGGATAGTCCTCCTGAGGAATATGATAATATCTACATGGGCGAGACCGTACGGCCAGTACCAAATCTTGAATCAGAAGCTATCTACAGTAAGGTGGCCAGAAATTCCATCATTTTTGAAGACTATGAGGGTAAAATTGGAATACAGGATATTGTATACTTCCAGTATATCGCTGCAATTGATGAATGCATTGGGAAAATTGTACATGAAATTCAGAGTCTAGGGCTCGAGGAGAATACATATCTCATATTCATGAGTGACAATGGATTTTACATGGGAGAGCATAAATTGAGAGACAAAAGAACAGCGTATGAAGAAAGTATCCGAATCCCATTGATAATTTCCGGCCCTGGAATAAGTTCAAATTCAATCAATGACCAAATTGTACTTAATCTCGACATCTCGGAGACAATACTTGATTTAGCTGGAATGGAATCTCAATTGGATAGTGACGGTGAGTCTTTGGTTCCACTACTTTTTAACCAAAGCATTGATTGGAGAAGCGATTTTATCTATAGATATACTAAGGAAAAATATACCGGACCAGCGGTAAATGTACTTGCTATTCGTTCGCATACACATAAAATCATATTTTATGATGGTTATCCGGAATGGACAGAGTTATTTGATCTAACTATGGATCCTTATGAGACGATAAATCAAATAGATAACCCTGAGTATTCTAATGTAAGAAACTATTTCAATAAAAGATTAGTCCATCTAACGACGAGATACAATATTCAATGAACTAAAAAGAGTAACTCAGAAAATGGAGATGAGATTGAGACATTTTTAGACTTAACTTTGCCTCTTTTGCCGAAAAGGCGTCAATACCTAAATTCTGTTCGTTGAAACTATTTGTAAAAACTCTTTTTGGTCTGGAAGAGATACTTGCCGAAGAGCTCAAAGATCTGGGTGCTGAGAACATAAAGCTTCAGCGTCGTGCTGTTGAATGTGAAGGAAATCTCGAAATGATCTATAAGACCAACTACCTTCTTAGAACAGCTCTGAAAGTGCTAATCCCACTGTATTCCTTCAAGGCAAAAACTCAGGATGCACTTTACGCTGAAGTAAAAAAGCATGACTGGTCCCAATACCTGGATATACATGGAACATTTGCGATCAATGAGACCATTTTTTCCGAGTACTTCAAGCATTCCAGGTACACGGCCCTGAAGGTGAAAGATGCTATTGTTGACCAGTTTAATGAGAAATTCAGAAGAAGACCAAGTGTAGATACGGAAAGACCGGATGTGCTTTTCAATGTCCATGCTCACAAGGAATTCTTTACCATTTCCCTTGACAGCTCAGGAGAAAGTCTGAACAAAAGAGGGTACAGGGCTCAAGGTCATGAAGCGCCTTTGAATGAAGTCCTTGCGGCGGGGCTGTTAAAAAAGTCAGGTTGGAACAAGGACATCCCTCTTTTAGATCCCATGTGCGGATCCGGAACATTTCTACTGGAAGCAGCTATGCAGGCATTTGACATCCCGGCGCAGAAGTGCAGGAAAGAATTCGGTTTTAGAGGCTGGTCAAATTTCAATCCCCTGCTTTGGTCCAAAGTCAAAGAGGAAGCAAATACTAGGATCCGTAAATCCCCTGTAAGCATCAGAGGTGGCGATATAGATGCAGACGCCATTTCTCAAGTTAAGCGATCTTTAAAGGCCCTTGATCTCCGAAGAGAGGTGAATGTATCGCAGATGCATTTCGATGCCCAGTCACCCAAAGGTCAAACGGGTATGATCATCACCAATCCTCCCTATGGCGAGAGAATAGGTACGAATGTGGAGGAATTGTACAAGAAACTTGGGGATGCTCTTAAAAACAAGTTTTCCGGATATGAGGCCTGGATCTTAAGCTCAAATAAGGCGGCCCTTAAGCAGCTTCACCTGCAACCTACAGAGAAGTATCTCTTTTTGAATGGGAAGCTTGATTGTGAATTCTGCAAATACGAACTGTATGAAGGAAGTAAATAACCTCCCTGGTTATTTACAACAAACAGATTGTTTACTTTCGCATTTCACAACGAATCAACGTTTTTTTTGAATGAGACAAAATTTGCTAAGACTAGGTGCAGACGAATTATCCTATGAAATCAGGGGTATTGTGCGAAAGGCGGAGCAAATGGAGTCTCTGGGATACGACATTTTCTGGGAAAACATTGGTGATCCTATTCAAAAGCATAAAAAGCTTCCGGAATGGATGAAGTCAATCATTTCCGATCTTCTAAAAAGTGATGCCACATATGGGTACAGTCACTCTAAAGGAGTCCTGGAAACCAGGAAATTCCTTGCTGACAAATGCAACCAGAAGGGTCAGGTAGAAATTACACCGGATGACATTACATTTTTCAATGGACTCGGTGATGCCATTCAAAAGATATACCAATACCTGATCCCGACGGCAAGGGTCATTGGTCCATCCCCCGCTTACTCTACCCATAGTTCCGCAGAAGCGGCTCATGCCAACAGCCACCCCATAACCTACAAACTGGACCCTGAAAACAACTGGTACCCGGATCTCAAGGATCTCCGAATGAAAGTCCGGTACAACGACAGCATCGTCGGCATCATGGTCATCAACCCTGACAATCCAACGGGTATGGTCTACCCAAAAGACATCCTGGAAGAGATTGTCGCCATCGCAAAAGAATTTAACCTGTTTCTGATCTTTGACGAGATCTATATGAACCTGATCTACAACGGTGCTCAGACCTGTACGCTGGCCGAAGTAATCGACGGAGTGCCCGGCATCGCACTGAAAGGAATCAGTAAAGAATTTCCATGGCCCGGTGCAAGGTGCGGTTGGGCGGAGTACTACAACAGGGATCTTGACACAGATTTCAAAAAACTTTGTCAGACCATCGATAATGCCAAGATGATCGAGGTTAGTTCCACCAAACTTCCTCAACTTGCCATCCCAAAAATCATGAGCGATCATAGGTATCTTGATTTTCTTAAGGAGACCAATTCCGAAATAGGGAAGAGAAGTAAATACCTGAATGAAAACCTGAACGATATACCCTTCATAAAATTCAATCAAACCAATGGTGCCTTTTACAATACGATTATCTTCGTAAAAGATGCACTTAACCAATATCAGAAACTGGACATTCAGGATAAAAAGGTAGCTGCTCTGCTAGAAAGCTGGCTAAGACCAAATATGCCATTGGACCAAAGGTTTGTTTATTATTTACTGGCAGCCAAGCAGGTATGTGTAGTACCCATTTCATCCTTTGCTTCGAATTTGCTGGGATTCAGAATCACGTTACTGGAAGAAGATCCTTCCATTCAACAGGAAACGTTTAAAAGAATTCGAGAGGGGATTATGGAATATTGTCAATCGGTTTGATCACTTCTCAGGAAATGAAATATTCCTTTTCAATCCGTTAAATCCTGTCCGCTTTACCGCTGATTTCTTAAATACCTTGCGAAAAACCTCCTCGGTCATTTCTTCCCATTCCTTTTTTTGAAATTTCTCCCATCCTTGGGGATTGAATTCCGCTTCATTATGTGGTTTGGAGAATCGATTCCATGGACACACATCCTGGCAAATGTCACAGCCAAAGGCCCATCCCTCCATTCTATCCTTAAACTCCCCGGGTATCTCGTCCTTCAGTTCGATCGTAAGATAGGAAATGCATTTACTTCCATCCACTACGTAAGGTTCAGGAATGGCATCCGTTGGACAGGCATCCTGGCAAACGGTGCACGTACCGCAATAGTCCTTTATGGGTCCATCCGCAGTAAGCTCCAGATCGCAGATGATCTCTGCCAAAAAGAAAAAACTACCCATTTCCCGATTAAGCAGCAGAGAGTTCTTGCCTACCCAGCCCAACCCGGACCTGGAAGCCCATGCCCGTTCATGCACGGGAGCCGAATCCACAAATACCCGGCCCTCGACTTCACCGAATTCATCCCTTATTTTCTCAAAAAGATCTTTGAGTTTCCGCTTGATCACGAAATGGTAATCTTTTCCATACGCGTACTTGGCTATCTTGATTTCCTTTCCAGAAGTGTGGTCAGTTTTTGGATAGTAATTGTAAACAAGGCTAATCACGGACTTTGCTCCGGGGACGAGCTGAGTGGGGTCTAGTCTCTTATCGAAATTTCTTTCCAGGTAGCTCATTTTTCCCTGGTAATGACGATTGAGCCACTCTTCCAGTTTTGGTGCCTCATCTTCCAGAAATTGAGCTTTTGAGATCCCGCAAAAGCTGAATCCAAGGTCTTTCGCTAATAATTTGATCCGATCTGATGGCCTACTCTTCAAAATTCTCTTCTACAGTAACTTACTATCTTCTCCTTTATACTTTCCCATCTTATGTCAATGAGCATCATAGGTTGTGGTTCCTTTTCAGCATCATCAAAGAACACTAAACTCTTTAAAGCAAGAATCTCAGAAGCATTTGGATATTTTTTCAAGTAATAATTCAAAATTTCCCTTAGTGAATATGATTCGAGAAGAAAGTACAAATCGACAAAGTCCTTTCTGGTTCCTCTATTGATTATTGCGTTGACTTTCATTGCTGCTACATCTCTTGGATCAAATAATTTTATCCCCTGATATGACTTTACTTCGAATAAGGTTGGATAATCATGTCGAATAAAATCAACTTTTATGCCGGCGGCCCAAAGTGAAAGACTGTTGGCCCCAGTATTAATCAGTTCCACTGTCCAATCTGTTTGGAGTGTATTTAATAGCTCCTCAACTTCAAAAGTCTTTCTAGTAAAAAAATCCAGGTCTATGGATTTCCTATGTCCCTTTAGCAGCGCGAAACACGTACCTCCTCCGAGAATGAATTCATGATCATCAATTTGATGAAGCTGAAAGATACCTTTCAATAATTCCAGTGTGGACTTGTCGATGACCTCTTCATGTAACATCTAAATTCTTCTATTGGAATTTTAAAATTTTTGGAGAGAAAGTTCAATGTCTTTTGGTCAAGATATCTGGTTGTTTTCACAACGTTCAATATCACCTCCTCTCCATAGTATCCAAAAATGCTCTCCCAATCGCCAATTGAACCTTTCATAACTACTCGGGGAATAATCCATTCCTTATGCTTCTCGGGATCAAAATCATGGGCATCAATATCCCAAAATAATTGTTTGGATAATTCCATAATAGAGCAATTTATTCAAAAAGACTTCCCATCCTCTGCGGTGGGATCTTACCAAGGTGTCGGTACGCCAATTCTGTCGTCATCCTGCCTCTTGTTGTCCGCTTGATAAAGCCTTCCATGATAAGAAAAGGCTCATAAACTTCTTCGATGGTCTCAGCTTCCTCACCGCAAGCTGTAGCTATCGTGGACAATCCAACAGGCCCACCCTTAAATTTCTCAATGATCGTTGAAAGTATCCTGTTATCCATTTCGTCCAGCCCATGATCGTCTACGTCCAAGGCCTCCAGTGCCATTTTGGCTATATCCAGGGTAATAGAACCATCTCCCTTGATCTGCGCAAAATCCCTGGTCCTCCTCAGTAGTGTGTTGGCTATCCGAGGTGTGCCACGACTTCTCCGGGCTATCTCAAAGGCGGCTTCCTCATCTATAATATTATCCAGGATGTCCGCTGACCGTCCTACGATCCGGGTCAAAAGCTTGGCATCATAGTATTCAAGTCTTGCATTGATACCAAACCTGGCCCTTAGTGGAGCTGTAAGCAAGCCTGACCTGGTAGTGGCCCCGATGAGCGTAAAAGGATTCAAACCAATCTGAACTGTACGCGCATTTGGACCCGAGTCCAGCATAATGTCAATTTTATAATCTTCCATTGCTGAATACAGATATTCTTCCACCACGGGATTGAGTCTATGGATCTCATCAATGAACAAAACATCATGGTCCTCGAGATTGGTAAGCAGACCGGCCAGTTCACCCGGCTTATCCAATACCGGACCAGAAGTGATCTTGATATTGGATCCCAGCTCATTTGCGATGATGTGCGACAGCGTGGTTTTTCCCAGTCCGGGCGGACCGTGTAGAAGCACATGATCCAAAGGTTCGGTTCTTTGCTTGGCTGCAGCCACAAAAACCTTAAGGTTATCTACAACTTTGGGTTGACCGGCAAAATCCTCAAAACTTAATGGTCTTAAGGCTTTTTCAATCTCCTTTTCAGTTGGGGAAAACCCCTCATCGTTACCGGTCAAATAATCTTCGCGCATCTGTGATTTAATGCAAAACAAATATAGTCAATGAAGATTCTATTCCTTGTTATACTAATATTGCAAAAACTTTTTCTGTGGATCAGGAAACCAAAAAGAAACTACCAAGAATATTTTTCTTCCTTGCGGCCATTTTACTTCTGGTAAAGGTCTATCAGGACAAAAAAGGGGACCTCATTGAGAACCACATTACCGGGCTGACCATGGGGACCATTCCGTATTCCGTGAAATATAGAATGGTAACAGAAACGGACTTAAAACCCTCCATCGATTCCATTCTGGTTATTTTTAATGAATCACTTTCGACTTATATCCCTGATTCGGAAATCTCTGATTTTAACAACAATGATACATTGCTGTACCGATCTGAATTGTTCCTCCCTGTAATGAAAAAAAGTGCAGAAGTTTTTTCTGATACTGAAGGAGCTTTCGATCCTACCATAGGACCCCTCGTAAATGCCTGGGGATTTGGGGCGACTGGAAGAATGAATCCATCCCCGGATCAGATTGACTCACTATTAAATTTTGTAGGTTTTAAAAGTGTTAACTTCAATGATCAGTATGCTACCAAACCAAAGGGATTTTATATCGATTTTAGCGCTGTCGCTAAAGGATATGCGGTAGACCTGGTAGGAGAATTTCTGGAAGATCTGGGAATTGAAAATTACATGGTAGAAATCGGTGGAGAGGTTAGGACACTCGGGATGAATGGCAAAAATGAAATCTGGTCAATAGGTATTGAAGATCCATTGGTGGATCAGCAAGAACAGAAAATAATGGCTATAGTGAATCTCCAAAATCGTTCCGTTGCCACTTCCGGTAACTACCGGAATTACTACGAAATTGATGGCAAAACTTATGCCCATATCATTGATCCCCGGACGGGTTATACTTCATCTGACAGTATTCTGAGTGCGTCTGTTTTTGCGCCTGATTGTATGACCGCCGACGCCTATGCTACAGCATTTATGGTTATGGGATATGAAAAAGTGAAGAACTTCATCTCCGCTAAACCCGAACTTGATGCTATTCTGGTCTATAGAGAGGCAGATTCTGTCAAAAGGTACGTGACGGCAGGAGTAAAAGAATTTGTAACGCTTCGATGATCCTCATCATCCTAATTTTAATTTCCGCCACCTTCCTCGGCGGCTTTAGTATTCGGTTCTTTGGCTCCAAAGCTAAAAACATTCAACTTCCCCTGGTGTTTGCAGGTTCTTATCTGTTTGCCATCACCATCATGCACATTCTCCCGGAATTGTTTTCCCATGGAGAGGATGCCCTGAGCATTGGGATATTTATTTTGCTTGGTTTTTTCATACAGCAGCTTATAGAATATCTTACCAGTGGAGCCGAACATGGACATTTCCACCATAATTCCGGAAAGAACAGCGTACTCCTTGGCCTTGTATTGCATTCCATCTTAGAAGGGACCATACTGAAACATGATATTCCTTTCCATGGCCATTCGGAAACATATCCGATTCTGGTGGGAATTGTGTTACATAAAATACCCGCTGCACTGGCGTTGATGGCAGTTTACCAGAATCGTGGTTTTAGACAACAAATGGTCTATTTGGGTATTTTCAGCATTGCATCACCTATTGGACTTTTGATTAGTGAATACGCCGTTCTTAATTCCAATTACCTTTTCTATCTCTTCGCGATGGTTGCCGGTAGTTTTCTCCACATATCCACAACTATTTTCGTGGAAACCAGTCCTGATCATCATTTTAACTGGGGTAAATTCGTCATCGGTGTACTTGGTGCCACTCTGGCGATTCTTTCAGAATATTTTATATAATTTGGGTTAGAGATAACCTGAAATTATATGAGTAGTCCAAAAATGAAGGCTTACTGGAAGCGAAATCTCCGTTATCTGGTGATCCTGCTTTCCATCTGGTTCCTGGTTTCTTTTGGTGCGGGAATTCTATTCGCAGATGTATTGAACAAGGTACAAATAGGTGGCTTCAAACTTGGGTTTTGGTTTGCCCAACAGGGTTCCATTTACATCTTCGTGATACTCATTTTTGTATACGTCCGGCTGATGAATAAACTGGATAAAGAATTTGAAGTAGACGAGATCTGATATGGACGTTCAAGCGTGGACCTTTGTAATAATTGGACTTTCATTTGCGCTCTACATTGGTATAGCCGTATGGTCAAAAGCCGGCTCTACCAACGAATTCTATGTGGCAGGTGGAGGTGTGAATCCATTGGTGAACGGCATGGCTACGGCTGCAGACTGGATGTCGGCCGCTTCATTTATTTCAATGGCAGGATTGATCTCGTTCATGGGATACGATGGTGCAGTATACCTGATGGGTTGGACGGGAGGCTATGTATTACTGGCCCTGTTGCTTGCCCCTTATCTGAGGAAATTTGGGAAGTTCACCGTCCCAGATTTCATTGGAGATCGATATTATTCCAACGTTGCCAGAACGGTGGCCGTAGTTTGTGCCATCATTGTCTCTTTCACGTATGTCGCTGGCCAGATGAGAGGTGTGGGAGTGGTTTTTGCAAGGTTTCTGGAAGTGCCGATCAATACCGGCGTCTTCATCGGTATGGGGCTGGTTTTCTTTTATGCAGTCCTTGGCGGAATGAAGGGCATCACCTACACTCAGGTAGCCCAATATTGCGTGCTGATCTTCGCTTATATGGTACCGGCTTTTTTTATCTCCATCCAGCTCACCGGCAACCCAATACCGCAGCTTGGTTTTGGAGGAACAGTGGCAGATGGTAGTGGTACTTACCTGCTTGACAAATTGGATGGATTGCATCAGGAGCTGGGTTTTGCGGCATATACGGATGGATCCAAATCCATGGTAGATGTGTTCATGATCACCTTGGCGTTAATGGCCGGAACAGCCGGATTACCTCATGTAATCGTCAGATTCTTTACTGTGCCCCGTGTTAGAGACGCTCGAATTTCCGCAGGTTGGGCACTTCTTTTCATTGCGATATTATATACCACTGCTCCTGCTATTGCAACTTTCGCGAGAACAAACCTTATCAATACCGTATCCAATAAAGACTACAGTTCAGTTCCTGAATGGTTTAGCAATTGGGAAGCCACCGGCCTGATACAATTTGACGATAAAAATGCTGATGGCAAGATTCAGTATGTTGCTGATCCGGAAGCTAATGAATTAACTATTGACCGGGACATCATGGTTTTGGCTAATCCTGAAATAGCTGATCTGCCTGATTGGGTGATCGCCCTGGTAGCAGCAGGCGGATTGGCTGCAGCTTTGTCAACCGCTGCAGGTTTGCTTTTGGTCATCTCAACCAGTATATCTCATGACCTGATCAAGAAACAGATCAAACCGGACATTTCGGAAAAAGGAGAACTGATCTGGGCACGTGTTGGAGCCGCTGTTGCCGTAGTAATCGCAGGTCACTTCGGCATCAACCCTCCGGGATTTGTTGCGGCGACAGTAGCCCTGGCATTCGGGTTGGCAGCAGCATCGTTTTTCCCGGCTATTGTGTTAGGGATATTTGACATTAAAATGAATCGGCAAGGTGCCATCGCTGGTATGATCATCGGGATTACAATCATGCTGATATATATGGTACATTTTAAACTTGGATGGTTTACCGCAGAAGTACCTCCTGCAAGCGCTTGGTGGCTGGGAATTTCACCCGAGGGCTTTGGTTCGGTGGCAATGTTCGTCAATATTGTCGTTGCACTGACCGTTTCTCGCTTAACACCGTCACCCCCTGAAGAAGTACAGGAATTAACCGAAGGCATACGCTACCCAAGAGGGGCCACCGAAGCGCATGATATCAATGCCTGATGAGATAAGTCATTTGTCAGAACGAAAATTGGAAATAATATTACTGAAAATAACGACTCAAAATGAAGATCAATAGCCTCAAAGAATATTTCGAAAAGTACGATCAGAGTGTTTCGGATCCCGAAGGTTTCTGGTCTGAAGTGGCCGATTCATTCCATTGGAAGAAGAAATGGGACAAGACACTTGAATGGAATTTTAGAGATCCTGATGTCAAATGGTTTCTGAATGGCAAGCTAAATATCACAGAAAATGCCCTGGACAGACACCTTGAGAGACATGGAGAAGATACTGCCATTATCTGGGAGCCTAATGATCCCAATGAATCCACAATAAGAATTACTTACCGGGAACTACACGAGAAGGTTTGCCAGTTTTCGAATGCCATGAAGTCAAAAGGCGTCGGGAAAGGTGATCGGGTGGTCATCTATATGCCCATGGTCCCCGAAGCAGCGATTGCGATGCTTTCCTGCGCCAGGATTGGAGCGATTCATTCCGTAGTATTCGCTGGATTTTCCAGTACTTCACTGGCCGATCGTATCAACGACTGCGAGGCTAAGATGGTGCTGACATCCGATGGTAATTTCCGAGGAGGCAAAACCATCGATGTGAAAGGTGTCGTGGATGAAGCACTTGAGAAATGTCAATCCATCGAAACGGTTATTGTACTTAAACGAACAGGAAATGACATTCAGATGAAATCCGGTCGTGACGTATGGTGGCATGAGTCAATAGCAAGCGAGAGTACTTCCAATGAAGCCGAGGAAATGGATGCAGAGGATATGCTTTTTATCCTTTACACTTCGGGCTCCACAGGCAAACCGAAAGGTGTCGTCCACACTTGCGGAGGATATATGGTCTATGCACAGTATAGCTTCGAAAATGTCTTTCAATATAGTCGGGGAGATGTATACTGGTGTACCGCTGACGTCGGATGGATCACGGGACATACATATATAGTATATGGTCCACTGTTGGCCGGAGCCACAACCGTGATGTTTGAGGGTGTGCCTACTCATCCGCATCCCGGAAGATTCTGGGAGATTTGCGATAAACATAAGGTCAACCAATTCTATACTGCACCAACAGCCATTCGGGCACTACAGGCCTTTGGTCTGGAACCACTGGAACCTTACAAACTAGATTCACTTAAGGTCATCGGCAGCGTAGGCGAGCCCATCAATGAAGAGGCCTGGCATTGGTATCATGCCAATGTAGGAAAAGGTAAATGTCCTTTGGTAGATACCTGGTGGCAGACCGAAACCGGTGGGATAATGATCTCGGCACTGGCAGGGTTGACACCCAATAAACCGGCCCATGCATCGCTGCCCTTACCCGGAGTGCAACCAGTTATTGTGGATGCCGAAGGAAAGGTATTAGAAGGAAATAATGTCGAGGGAAATCTTTGCATCCGGCATCCGTGGCCTTCAACCTTAAGAACCACTTACGGGGATCATGAAAGATGTAGACAAACTTACTTCTCTACCTATAAAGACATGTATTTCACAGGTGACGGTGCCAAAAGAGACCATGATGGGTATCTAAGAATCCTGGGAAGAGTAGATGATGTGATCAATGTTTCCGGACACAGGATGGGAACTGCCGAAGTGGAAAATGCTATCAATGAACATGAAAACGTTGTGGAATCAGCGGTAGTTGGATATCCTCATGACGTAAAAGGGCAGGGAATATACGCGTACGTCATTTGTGAAAAGACCAACAAAACCGAAGAAGAACTTGAAAATGAGATCAGGAATACAGTCGCGACAATCATTGGCCCTATAGCCAAGCCTGACAAAGTTCAGATTGTCACCGGTCTTCCTAAAACCCGGTCAGGGAAGATCATGCGACGGATCCTGAGGAAAGTTGCCAGTAATGATACAGGGAATCTCGGAGATACGTCAACCCTACTGAATCCCGAGATCGTAGATGAGATCATCAAGGGGAGTCACTGATAATTAGTAACGTCAATTTTTTGAAAGATATGATCCAAAAGGAACACTTCAAATCAGTAGTTGAGGCTTCCAGGGGAATATTGGCAAAAAGCTCTGTATCCAAAATGAATGATAAGGAAATACGAGCAAAATATCATGAGGAAAAACATGGTGTTTAGGCTCTTCCTGGATACCAATGTATTCCTGGACCATCTTCTGGACCGTAAACCATATTCATCAGAAATTCTTAAGGCATGCGAAGAAAAATCTATATTGGGTTATGCTTCTTCAGCTTCATTTACACACTGGCCTATGTGATCCAAAAAAGCTTTACGCTTACCGATTCTGGAAAATTTTTGAATGACTATTTACAGTTCATTTCAATTTTGCCTGCACAACTACAAGCATTGCGGCTTTCATTGAATTCCCTATTTAATGACCTGGAAGATTCATTCCAGTATTATACTGCCTTGCAAGAAGAAAAAATGAACTCCTTCATAACGAATAATTTGAAAGACTTTACAAATGCGGATCAAAGTCTTCCTGTAGTTAATTCGGAAAAGATTTGTATTGGAACATTTGAATTAACATGACCCCGTCTGGTGAACACACTAAGTCAATAGTAATCTTCAAAATGATGTGAAAGACCAGCTATCCTTTCTTCCATTTCTGACAGAACCTTCGTTGCATTCAATAGTATCTCCAACTCATCCAGGTAGCCTTTTACTGCTTCTAAAAGAATCTGGCGTTTGTCAGGAATTTCAATAAACCATCGTCCATCTTTCTGTATCAGTGGATATGACATCATTACCTCATCTCCATATACATCAATTATGGACACGGTGCCCGTAGCTATAATTTCATCGAGCATTTTTGATGTTTTGATCTCTCCGGATAGAGCAATGGAGAAATTGATATCGTGATCAAGGCAAAGTCCCAGCTCGTACGAACCTGCATCAATCACATATTCAAAGTCATCACCCCACTTCTCCTTGCCTAATTTCAGCAATGCTCTTGCTCTTTGTGCCTCCCACATCAATCCGACAATGGCATCAACTTCTTTCTTCTGAAATTCATCGGTTGGTTTGTAGAATCTACTGAAATCAGTGAAGGTTCCGGATTTCTTTATTTCAGCGGCTTCCCTGAAAAAGGCTTCCGGAGTCGATGCTCCTATTTCCTGAAGTGAATCCGAATGATAAATTGTCAGACATAGTATACCCATGCCTGTTAAAAGTGAGTAAATAGTCATCATAGCTAGTTTTAAGTGATTTAAAGTTAGGTCAATCTCTTTTTAAAAGCATAAAAAAAGAGGGTGTCTCAAAAGACACCCTCTCCAACTTTAAACAAAATCAATTATCAACTACCGCACATTTCACATCCTTCCGGATCATCCAGTGAACACTGCATGGCTTGCTGATTGAGATCTTTATCAGAAGAGGTTTCCCTTTTCTGTACCTTCCCCTCCGACACGGTTACCGTCTGAGGGGCTGTCTCCTTTTTTTCGTTTTCTTCCTTTGTGACAGTGAACTTGATGGCATCTGTTGCTGCCTTAGTTCTCAGATAATACATCCCGGTCTTTAGACCTTTTTTCCAAGCATAGAAGTGCATGGAGGTCATCTTACCAAAGTTAGCATCTGTAAGGTGAATGTTCAGACTCTGACTCTGACAAATGAAAGCACCCCTGTCAGCTGACATGTCGATGATTGCCTTCTGAGAAATCTCCCAAACTGTCTTATAAAGTTCTTTGATGTCCTGAGGTATTTCCGGAATGTTTTGAATAGAACCATTTTCGGCCTTGATCCTGTTCATCAATCTTTCGTCCCAGAGCCCCAATTTGATAAGGTCTTTCATCAGGTACTTGTTTGCCACAATAAATTCACCGGACAATACCCGTCTCACATAAAGGTTTGACGTGAATGGTTCGAAACATTCATTGTTACCCAAAATCTGAGAGGTAGAGGCTGTAGGCATCGGAGCCAGAAGCAGGGAGTTACGAACCCCATGTTTCCTTACCTTTTGTTTAAGCTCAAACCAATCCCATCTTCCGGAATCAGGCTCAACACCCCACATATCAAACTGGAAAATACCTTTCGATACAGGTGACCCTTTGTATGATTCATAAGGGCCATCTACCTGAGCCATCTCCATGGATGTTTCCATAGAAGCGAAATAGATGGTCTCAAAAATCTCCTGGTTCAGCTTCTTGGCCTCTGGTGAATCAAACGGATATCGCATTAATGCAAACGTGTCTGCAAGACCCTGAACACCAATACCGATTGGTCGATGCTTCATGTTGGAATTTCTTGCCTCCGGAACCGGATAATAATTCACATCAATCACCTTATTCAGGTTCCTTGTCACCACCTTAGTGATTTCATAAAGCTTTTGATGGTCAAATTTTCCATCTTCCTTCACGAATTTGGACAGAGCTATTGATGCCAGGTTACATACTGCTACTTCATCTTTTGAAGTGTACTCCATGATCTCTGTACAAAGATTACTGGATCTGATTGTACCCAGATTCTTCTGATTAGACTTACGGTTCGCGTGATCCTTATACAGGATGTAAGGAGTTCCCGTCTCAATTTGAGACTCAAGAATCTCAAACCATAGATCCTGGGCTTTTACTTTTCTTCTGTAACGCTCCTCCGCTTCATACTTTTCGAAAAGTCTCTCAAATTCATCCCCATAAGCTTCATAAAGACCTGGTGCCTCATCGGGGCTAAACAAAGCCCAATCACCATTCTCTTCCACGCGTTTCATGAAAAGATCCGGAATCCACATGGCGTAGAAGAGATCTCTCGCCCGTAATTCCTCTTTTCCATGGTTTTTCTTCAACTGTAGAAATTCAAACACATCGGCGTGCCATGGCTCCAGATAAATGGCAAAACTTCCCTTTCTTTTTCCTCCACCCTGATCTACATATCTCGCAGTCATGTCGAAGTTTCTAAGCATTGGGACGATCCCGTTAGAAGTCCCATTGGTACCCTTGATATAAGCCCCGGTTGCTCTGATATTATGAATGCTAAGCCCAATCCCACCCGCAGATTGAGAAATTTTAGCACACTGCTTAAGTGTATCGTAAATACCATCTATACTGTCATCCTGCATGGTAAGAAGGAAGCATGACGACAATTGAGGTTTTGGAGTACCTGCATTGAACAAAGTAGGTGTGGCGTGCGTAAACCACTTTTCTGACATCAGGTCGTAAGTTTCGATTGCCGAATCGATGTCATTGCCATGTATTCCCACTGCCACCCGCATCAGCATATGCTGTGGTCTTTCTACGATCTTACCATCCAGTTTCATCAGGTACGATCGCTCTAATGTTTTAAACCCAAAGAAGTCGTAGTTGTAATCCCTGCCGTAATCGACTGCCTCATCCAGACGTTTTGCATTGTTCTTAATCACACCGTAAGTCTCCGTTGAGATCAATGCAGCATTCTCATCCGTTTTTGGATTGACGTAAGTGTAAAGCCTTTTCATGGTATTAGAAAAGGACTCCGAGGTAGTCTTATGTAGATTGGAAATCGAAATCCTGGCTGCCAATCGGGCAAAATCCGGATGACGTGTGGTCATGGTTGCCGCAATTTCTGCTGCCAGATTATCCAGTTCTACCGTTGTCACACCATCATAAAGACCATCAATTACTTTCTTGGCAATCTCTACCGGTTTTACAAAGTCCTCGTTCAGCCCGGAGCAGAGCTTCTCAATACGGGCGGTTATTTTGTCGAATTTTACGGATTCAGTTCTTCCGTCTCTTTTTCTTACTAACATAAGTGGGTGATTACTTTAGGGTGTTAAAAATCTTCATCAAGGCTAAATTTTGGTTTCTCACCATTATCCTGGTTCATGACTCCTGCTTTTTGGTACTCTCCCACTCTTTTCTCAAAGAAATTGGTTTTACCCTGCAATGAAATCATTTCCATAAAATCGAATGGATTGGTTGAATTATAAACTTTCGGGCAATTCAACTCCAGCAACAAACGATCAGCAACAAATTCAATGTACTGACACATCAGATCCGAATTCATTCCAATGAGCTTTACCGGAAGCGCATCTGTTACAAATTCTTTTTCAATCTCTACCGCATCTTTTATGACCTCCTGAACCGTTTCCACAGGAAGTTTATTAATGAGGTGATCATTGTATAATAAACAGGCGAAATCACAATGAAGGCCCTCATCCCTGGAGATAAGCTCATTGGAAAAGCTTAATCCAGGCATTAGTCCTCTTTTCTTCAACCAAAAGATGCTGCAGAAACTTCCTGAAAAGAATATACCTTCGACCGCTGCAAATGCAATCAACCGTTCTGCAAAGCTTCCCTCATCAATCCAGCGTAATGCCCAGTCCGCTTTTTTCTTCACGCAATCCATTGTTTCGATCGCATGAAATAACTTATCCTTTTCATCAGGATCCTTTACGTATGTATCAATGAGCAGGGAGTAGGTTTCGGAATGGATGTTTTCTATAGCAATCTGAAATCCATAGAAAAACTTAGCCTCGGTATATTGCACCTCTGAAACAAAATTCTCTGCTAAGTTTTCATTCACGATCCCATCGCTGGCAGCGAAAAATGCCAGAACATGCTTTATAAAGTGTCTTTCTCCGTCATTAAGATTGCTCCAGTCTTTCAGATCCTGACTTAGGTCAATTTCCTCGGCGGTCCAGAAGCTCGCTTCCGCTTTTTTGTAGAATTTCCAGATATCATCGTGAGTAATCGGAAAAAGTACGAATCTGTCTTTGTTCTCCTTTAAAATCGGTTCTTGGTCTGCCATGCTAATACATTTCCTTTTTACTATACAAACAATAAATTCCCATTCCCGATCCGGCTTTGTTTAAAAAAATGCATTTTTAAACAGCCAAACAGGACTTTTTTGACGCACAAAAATCAGAGTGCTTTAAATGTCAGTCTTGATGGGACGCAACCTCCAAGAAAAGTGGTTTAATTTTCAAAAGCCGCGTATACAAAAATGTCAAATAAGCGTCTAAATGTCAAGGGTGAATTTTGGTCGAAATGTAGTTATCAACAGGTATGTGGATAACTATATAATATATTGATATACAGATGATTAAATGTTGATAAAGAAAAAAAACTTCTATGAAAATCCGCTTCAGAAGAAGGTTTTTTTGTTGGAAAAAAACCTAAAAAAAAATTATCCACAGGATATTCACTCGTACAGCATATAAATCGTTTGATATTTTGAGTCAAACATATATCTTTGCAGTCCTTTTCAAAATAGTAGACCAATGTACGCAATTGTTGATATTGCAGGAAAGCAATATAAAGTAGAAAAAGATAAGTTCATTTACGCACCAAAAATGGACGCGGAAGCCGGAAGTGCCGTTGATTTCAAGGAAGTACTTTTGGTCGATAATGATGGCAAAGTGAAAGTAGGCACTCCTACCGTAAGCGGGTCCAAAGTATCAGGTAAGGTACTTGAGCATGTAAAAGGTGACAAAGTAACCGTCTTTAAGAAAAAAAGAAGAAAAGGTTACAGGGTCAAAAATGGCCACAGACAAGAATTCACCAAAATCTTAATCGAAGACATAAAGTAAAAAACCATGGCACATAAGAAAGGTGTAGGTAGTTCGAAGAACGGAAGAGAGTCAGAAAGTAAAAGACTTGGCGTCAAGATCTATGGCGGTCAGGCAGCCATTGCCGGAAATATTATTGTAAGACAGAGAGGAACGAAGCACCATCCCGGAAATAACGTAGGTATGGGTAAAGACCATACCCTCTTTGCATTGACCAATGGAACTGTTCGCTTTCAGAAAGGTCGACAGGACAGATCTTATGTTCACATTGATCCTGCTGTAGCTGAATAAACTACGAAAACACAAGAAATTTAAACCTCATCTCATCCGATGAGGTTTTTTTGTTCACTTTTCAAAACATTCTGTCCGATTTAGAACAATTCTGATGAGAGTCTGAAGACTACTTAATTCGTAACATGCTGTAATTCAATGGATTAAGTTTTTTGGCACTCAATATGCCATATTCCAGTCAAGTCAGAAACTCAAAACGGTTGTTTTGAGGCCTCACTTCACACAGGTAGGTCTCTTTTCAAATTGGTTAAGAAAAAAGGGAGTTGATTTTTCAACTCCCTTTTTCAATTATGCCATATTGAAAATTACGCGTCAACTGGTTTTTTCCTGGGTCGACCGGGTAATACCGTAGTTTCCTTGAAACCATTTTTATATAGTTTCTTCCTCGTCTTCCAGACTTTGTAATTGTTCTTATTCCCTACTTCAAACTGCCACTTCATGTGCTCGGATGCTGTCATCCATTGTAAATTATCGGCGTGATTGTTCCTGGGATTATTATCCTTATGAATGATCATGGTCAGTTCTTTTGGATTGTCATTTGGAACAAAGGCCCTGGCAACTTCCTTATGAGGATATACTGTTCTTCTTTTCCCATTGTCATCTATAAGGTCAAGAAAATAGCACTTACATGTCTTATTCCATCGCTGACGCATCTGGCGACCTTTAAGATTCATGTGTGTTTTACTACCCTTGTGCCATACTTTTCTGTTGACGCTTCTGATCTTACCCCTGGTCGAAACCTGGTAATTTTTGAACCCGGGAATCCCTTCCCACTGTTCGTCTGGTTTTTGTTTGGACATAAAATTTGCTCTTTAAAGGTTGAAAGTAAAAAACCATCCGAATTCCTAATGATATTTCAAATTTAGCTGTTTTATACAACTCTGTTGATATATTCAAAAAGTCACTCTTAACTATTTTGATATAATCATTTGCTAATTTTAAATAAATCATTTGATATTATGGTAATAATGTAGAATTTGTTTTCTCAGATTACCAATTGCGATCGGTAGGTATATATGAATGTCTCCAAAAAAAATCTACTGAATAACGTATTCAAGTAATACTTATCTTACTGACATGAAACATCGCTTGATACTTCTGTTACTGCTTTCTTTTATCACCTATAATTCATTTGGGCAAACCAGTCTTTCAAAAAATCAATTACTTCAATTGTCCCAAATGATGCTGGCGCGGGAAAAACTATCAAATGCAACAGATGCTGAATTAAAAGCATTGGTGGCCAGGCAGTGTTATGCATTCTATAATCAAAGTTTGGTAGACGATCAGAACGCATATGCTCTCAGTTATGACATGATGTATTATGGGTATCTGAGTATTTCCGCTCAGAGAAGATTGAATGACTCTCCCCTTTTAGGGTTGGAAAATGCCAGAGCGTATGTTGATTCGAGTTTTAATCAATTTCATGGACACGAGTCTGGTAACAAGTTAGAAAAACAAGTGGCCGTACGATCAATAGACATTTCCCCTGATGGCAAAATGATGTATTCTGCCGGAGGAGACGGAAGGCTTCTGGCATGGGATCCAGACAAAAGAGATTTCAAAGAAGTTTACAAAAATGATTTCGTAGACAGGGTAATAAATGTTTCACCAAACAATCAGTGGTTGGCGCTTGCCACAAATCGGGATGAGATTGATCTATTTGACATGACTAATCCAAATTCGAAACCAAAAAGGATTAAGTCCCATAAAGGCGCTATTTATGACCTTGTCTTTCTGCCAGATAATTCAGCTTTTATCTCAGTAGGAGCTGATCGGGAAATTCTCAAGACAGAGATCAAATCTACTCTGGTTTCAAAGGTTGCATTGATTACTTCCCAAACAGTTTCATTGGCAATTTCACCTGATGGTAAGACTTTGGCCACAGGATCAACCAGGGGTGAGGTATATCTGTACGATTTGACAAAACCCAGTGATCCGGAAACTCAGTGGGCCATCGTACGGAATGAACAAGACAAAAAACCCGTGAGGGATGTAGCTTTCAGTTCCGATGGTAAGTTTCTGGCGATCGCCGGATTCTACTTCGAGAATGGATTCGGATATGTCACCATCTGGGACATGGAGAAAAAGGAGCAACTAGGACTTGAGCTCGGAGGGTTTTCCAGCCGGGTGTCCAATGTAGAATTCAGTCCGGACGGCAAGCTTGTGGCCGCCGCAAGCAGCGACAAAACAGTTCGGATCTGGAATCTTGAAAAAATCAACGACATCCCACTCATCCTCAATGACGCAAATGACTGGATATGGGACATCGCATTTGACCCTGATGGTAAATATTTAATGACAGCATCTGCTGAGGGGATTATCCGAAAATTCCCTCTGAGCCTGAGTGCTCAGTCGAATGAAATTTGCGATAAAGTAGTCCGGAATCTATCGGAAAAAGAGTGGTCCTTTTACTTTGGTCCTGATATGCCCTATCAGGAGACCTGTCCGGGTAAACCCATCCCTGTTGAGTAACTCTGATTCTTAATCCATTTCAACCTTCATCGAAGTTAGATTTTAGTTACCCGTACACCTTGAAATAAAGGAATTCGAATTTCTGCCAGACTTACATAACCTGCCACAAGAGCATTTCTGAAAGTAAGCCTAAATTGTATTTATACCATATATATGAGGTTATATGAGTTAAAAAAAACATCCTAATTGTCTTTTTCTAAGATGTTGTAAAGCACTTTTTTGTGTATCAACTGATGTATAGACATCAAATTTTTTCCTCCGTTGATTACCTTTTGTACACCTAAATAATCGGCTTTCGGGCTGGGCACGCGTATAATTTTGGGTTCGATTTTATCACAAACCCGAAGATGATGAAACGCATAAGCACGATTATAATATTGTCCCTATCCGGACTTCAGGTATTTGGTCAGGAACTCATTGTGAAAAACATTGAGTACAAAAACAACCTGGTAGAACTGACTTATAATATCCAGGACACTTTAGTAGGCAGGTACTACACCGTCCGACTGTACAGTTCGTATGATAACTTTCTATCTCCTCTAAAAGACGTTACTGGCGATGTGGGTTTGGAAATTAAACCAGGTGGTGATCGAGTGATAACCTGGGACGCCGCTAAGGAATTAGGTTCATCGTTCAGCGGAAGTGTGTCACTCGAGTTGAGAGGTCGCATTTATGTGCCTTTCATAAATATCGATTGGTTTGAAGACATCAAGTCCCTCAAACAAAAACATAAGTACAACATCACCTGGACAGGTGGTAGACCCACTAACATCCTCAATTTCGATCTTTACAGGGGGGATACCAAGATTACTACCTTCCCCAATGTGGCCAATGTGGGGCATTATGAACTAATGCTCCCAAAGCAGGTACCTCCTGGTAAGAATTACCGGTTCAGAATAAGTGATAGTAAGAACAAAGACGAAGTGGTGTTCTCGCATCCATTTAGAATTAAGAGAAGCATCCCTCTTGCTGCCACAGCATCAGTCCCAATATTGGCGGCTGCAGGGATTTATCTGGTGCTTACTAATCTCGATCAGGGTCCGAGTGAGATACCTGATCCCAATGTTGACTTTGAAAACCCGAATTAATTACCATTATGAGATCCATATTAGTTACAATTATACTGACATTGGCAGGCAGTGTATACGCGAGCTGTACACTATCATCCTTTTACATGAATGCCAATGGAACCGTCACTACAAGTACGGTAGTATTATCATGGGGTGCTTCTACCGGAGGTGAAAGTACAACTACTTACAGGGTACAAAGAAGTACCAATGGAGGAAGTACATGGACGAACACCAACATCACCAACACAACCTCCACCAGTGCCACCATCACAGGACTTTCATCAGGCACGACTTACCTATTTCGGGTGCAGGCCAGAAATGAATGCACTGTTTTCGACCCGGAAATTGGGGTGCCTATTCCTCAAGTCATTATCCAATATTCCAGTGATACTGAATCGGCTACCACCATACCAGGTAGTCCTTCGTCATCTTCACCCACCAATTTTACCTCCTCATCTATGGTGGCAAATTGGAGTACAACTACCGGAGCAACCAGTTACAGGCTGGATGTATCTACATCGAGTATCTTTTCTTCGTACATTTCAGGTTATCAGGATCGGTATATTTCTGGTAGTTCTACTGATTCCCATACTATCACAGGACTAACACCCGGTGTCACGTACTACTACAGGGTAAGAGCTGTGAACGGCGGAGGCACTTCATCAAACTCCATTACGAGAAATGGTGAAACGCTTCCCGAAGACCCTGTGATTGGGAGTGCTTCCGACATAGCTCAAAACTCTTTTACAGCCAATTGGAGTGCTTCTGCAGGGGCAACGGACTACAGACTCTACGTCTCAACTAATAGTTCATTCATCGGTCATGTCACCAATTACAATGGCGCAGTGGTGAATGGGACATCGGCTTCCGTGACAGGACTAAACGGTGGCTATACATACTATTTTAGAGTAAGGGCCGCCAATGACGATGATGACCTTTCGGGTAATTCTAATTTCAATTCCGCGATCACTATTCCCGAAGATCCTGTACTCGAAGCTGCATCAGATGTCACGCAGACAAGTTTTACGGCTAACTGGGAATCGATGGTAGGAACCAATGACTACCATCTTTATATGTCATCAGATCCTACGTTCACCACTTATGACCTGTCAAGCACAGCCTCTACAAGCCAAAGTTTCGTGGATCTGGAAGCCGGGAAAACTTACTATTACAGAGTCAGCGGCTCGAACGTTACCGGCACTTCAGATACTACCGGGACCATGAGTGTGACACTGGTTCCTGGTGAACCAGGAGCCCAAACCGCGTCCGGTATTTCCCAGGATTCATATGAACTTAACTGGGATGATGTCCTCGGAACTACCAGCTATGACATTGAAGTCAGTTTACAGGAAGATTTCAACGAATTCGTTGTCGGATATCCAAAGAATGTAGCCAATAGCAACGAGAATCTATCCGGATTACTCCCAGGCCGCGCTTACTTCTCCAGGATCAAAGCGACCAATTCCGAAGGAAGTTCTGGTTACTCCGAAGTAAGATCTGTCTTGCTTGTATCCGCAAACCCAGATGCCGAAGCTGCTTCCAATTACACAAGCTCAGGATTTACTGCCAATTGGGAAAGCGTAATCGGGGCGGAATCATATTTACTGGATGTATCGACCTCATCGGATTTCAGCTCCTTTGTTTCCGGATATGAACAAAAACCAGTCATAGCCGACTATGAAGTCATCACTGGCCTGGATCCGGCTACCGAATATTTTTATCGGGTCAAAGCAGTTAATGCAAGCGGAAATTCCGACTTTGGTTCACATTCCTCTGCCCTTACCACTACTTCCGCACCGGTAAATATTTCGGTATCCGCGCATACTAAGAGCAGTTTTAACATATCCTGGGATGCTGTGCCTGATGCTACGAATTACCTGTTGGACATATCTGAGGCTTCGGATTTTGCGGAATTCATAGCAGGATATGATGGGAAATCAGTAGCTGGTACTTCCGAAAATGTAACCAGTCTTACCGCCGGGGAAACCTATTTTATAAGGCTGCGATCTGAAAATGGTTCCGGTGAATCAGAAAATTCAGATGTCGTAGAAGGATTGGTTGTTCCCACCGAACCTACTATTGGTGATCCGACATCCATATCATTGACCGGATTTACCGTCAATTGGGGCACAGTGACGGGTGCCTGCAGTTACATTGTCCAGATTTCCGAGAACGAAGACTTTTCCGATGCCTCTGAATTTCAGTCTTCCACGAACAATAGAAGTCTTGTGAACTTAAGTGCGGGAAAAACCTATTATTTCCGTACGAAAGCAGTCAATGCATCGGGAGAGTCTGGATATAGTCCGTCCAATTCTGTGCTTCTTGTTCCTGAAAAACCATCAGGGATCATCATTACAAATATCTCTCAAACAGGTTTCAATATAAGCTGGAATGCTGTGACTGGCGCCGGTAACTATTTACTGGATGTTTCCCAAAACGAGGACTTTAGCAACTTTTTGGAGGGGTACCATGACAAAAGTGTTGCCTTAAACCAGGAAGCTATAACCAATCTGTCCCCCGGTAACGAGTATCATGTCCGGCTTAGGACTCAGAATGACACCAAAATATCTGGTTATTCGCAATCCGTTGCTATCCTTTTGATTCCGGCAGAAACCACCGCGGAAGAAGGTCAGGATGTCACCCAAACTTCCTTTAAGACGATCTGGGATGCTGTATCAGGTGCAGAATTCTATTTGGTCGAATTGGCTACGGATGAGGACTTTCAAAATTATGTTGCCGGATTTGAACGGGATACGGTAACTGCAACGGAAATAGAATTTTCCGGTCTTACTCCAGGTCAAACTTTTTTCTATCGTGTGACACCCGGTAATAAGTCCGGCAATGCCTCATCAACGGCTACCAAAAGTGTTCTGATGGTGCCTGGAAATCCCGTGGACATAAAGTCGGGTCAAGTGGGCTATGCTGACATGGAAATATCATGGGGTGTCGGCTTGGGTGTGGAAACATATCTGGTGGATGTTGCAACCGATGATGGTTTTGAAACCATTACTGATGGCTATCAGGAAGCTACAGTTACTTCCAATTCCATAAAATTGGAGGGGCTCGAACCGGGCAGGACTTACTTTACCAGAGTAAAATCCAAAAATTCTACAGGGATCTCAGGGTATTCTGAAACCATCTCCAAAATCACACTACCTCCCATCCCTACAATATCAGGCTTCAGCGAAACCACACCTACCCGATTTAAAATAAGCTGGGCTCAGGGTATCGGAATAGAATCTTATGAAATCATGGTTTCGGAGGACGAAGGATTTCAAAATCTGGTTGATGGGTTTGGACCCAAAACAGTGGATAAATCTTTTACTGAAGTAATTGTGACGGATTTATCTCCCAATACGATCTATTTCATAAAAATGCGATCCAGGAATTCATCCGGTTACTCGGAGTATTCCTCCAGTAAAGCCACTTCTACTCAAAATGCTGACGGTTCTGTTTCACTTCCTTCGATCACAGAAATTTCCATTTCCAATGACGAGCCCCGATCCCTTTCCTTTAGTGCCACCAGCAGCCTGGGTTCTCTGGCATCGGTTCGTGTATTGCACAAAGCAATCTCCCAAAACGATTTCTCAGTTGATTCATTAGCCTCTGCATCTGACGGCAAATATGAACTGGAGGTGGAATCCGACTGGCTGGATATGCTTGGTATGCAGTATGAAATTATTGCGGAAGACATTGCAGGAAGGTTTAGCTCCAGCGGAATAAGAAAATTGACGGTAGATCCGCAATCTACTGAAATTGTACCGGAGAGATTTGGGAAGTCAGCAGGTGACTATACTATCGTCTCAATACCCTATGAATTGTCAAACCCAAGTATCAGGGACGTATTTGAAAGGATCATGGGCTCTTACGATAAGACCAAATGGAGGCTTCTTCACTATTCAAACGGCACTTTTCAGGACTACAATGATGGCTTATCTGCATCAGATCTTCAACGAGGTAAAAGCTATTGGTTTGCTTCGGCCAATGAAGTGGTCCTTGATTTTGGAGAGGCTCAGGCACCACCCAATACAATTGAGGAGCCTTTTGAATTGCAGCTCAAAACTGGATGGAATCAAATTGCCAATCCATATCCGTTTGAAATCTTTTGGTCGGATGTACTGACGCACAATGGAGAGCCTGCAGGAGTAAGCGACCAACTTGTTTACAATGCAGAGAACATGTCTCTGGAAGCTGTAGATGTGATGACCCCTTTTGAAGGAGGATTTGTGCATTCTGATGAAGCGATCACTCTTGTAATACCCGTCACATTCGGAAATGACGAATTTGTGAGCAATCGAGGAGCCAGGCTGGAATTAGCAGGTATATCGGAAGGCTGGGAGCTGCCCATTTCGATTACAAACGGAGAAGTTTTAAATACAAATACTTCGATTGGAATGAAGAAAGGTGCCTTCAAAATCTATGATTCATTTGACCTGGTATCCCCACCAAAATTCCACCAATATTTGACCCTGGAGTCTAAAATTGACAACAGAATTTTGATAAAGGATTTTCGGTCCATATCGCACGAAGCTGCATGGTCCTTAGAAATATCTGGCAATGTCAAAGGCAATCGGATATTATCCTGGGATCCGGAGGACATCATGGCCTATGATAAAGGTTCTTACCTATTTCTGCTTGAGCCATTAACAGGTAAGGTGATTGATATGAAAGCAATAGAATCATTCCAATTACCTTCCAGATCGACGTCCATTGAAATCTATTTTTCCCAGGTAAAACCTGACTTTATTGAAAAAGCCGGG
Organism: Cyclobacteriaceae bacterium; assembly: GCA_965228045.1. Classification (GTDB taxonomy): domain Bacteria; phylum Bacteroidota; class Bacteroidia; order Cytophagales; family Cyclobacteriaceae; genus JANQEU01. Next base: position 53,899 of record OZ245789.1, read on the forward strand.
ACGGTAGAAATTGGGACACCTTATCCAAACCCGGCAAGAGGCCCTGTGTACCTTCCATATTCAATTTCCTTTAAGGAAAGCCCTCAAATTGAAACACAACTACAGGTTTTTGACCAAGCAGGTAATTTAATATTTACCCAAGCTGATTCGGCTGAAGGTAAGGGAGTGCATGAGATGATCTGGAACGGTGATTTCCAAAATGGCTCACATGTACCAAACGGCATCTACTATTACCATCTGACCATTGTGGAGGATGGGATTCCAAAGAGAAATAAAGGAAAGATTATTGTCCAAAACTGAAAATAAAACAACTATGAAAAAGTACTTATTTGTGGCCTTATGCATGCTAATGTTGCTGGTATTGGTCGGCGCTAGGAGTCAGAATCTAACCGCCAGAACCAATAGTCTGGCATTGGATTTCTCCAATGGGTCTCTACCTGAATCCGAATCGCTTCCGGTTATCGAATGGATCTATCCCAGAGATGATTACAGCCATACCGAGAGCAGCAATATTGAAATTTCCGTTGAAATCACATCCTCCACGCCGATTGCAAGTATATCGCTAACCATCGGGGAGGATGAGAGCAAGAAAAAACTGGGGACTAAGATATTCCCAATAGATAGCGGAGCCGTCAATCATAAGCTAAATACCAAAGTCTGGATCCCGGAAGGATCATCGTACCTGGATTTGAAAGTAACTGATATTAATGGTGCCATAGTATCAGAAAAAAGATCTGTTGTGGTTGGCAAGCACGGATTTGAAAATATCCTATCAATGGACAGAAAGGACTATGCATTGCTTTTTGCCACCGATAGATATGATGAATGGGATGACCTGGTGAACCCAATAGACGATGCGCATAGCATCGCGAGAGAGCTAAAAGACAACTATGGTTTTGAGGTAGAAATCGTTGAAAATCCGACTATGGAAGAAGTTTGGGAAAAACTTAGAAATTATTCTCATAAAACCTTCAACCCTCAGGATCAGCTCATGATTTTCTTTGCCGGTCATGGTCACTTTGATGAATCATTTGGGGAGGGATACGTGGTAGCCACCAACTCCCTTGCAAAAGACGTTTCCAAAACCACTTACATTTCTCATAACAGGTTGCGGGCAGTAATTGACAATATTCCCAGCAAGCATATTCTGCTGTCGATGGACGTATGCTTCGGAGGTACATTCGATCCAATATTGGCCAGAGCCAGAGCCCTGGAGGACTACTCTGTAACAGCTGATGAGATGGTCATAAGAAAACTCAGCAAAAAAACCCGCAAATACCTTACCTCAGGTGGAAAGGAATATGTCTCAGATGGAATTCCCGGACACCACTCGCCATTCGCTGCCAAGATGCTGGAAGCTCTGAGATCAAAAGGAGGCAGCGACCGCATACTTACACTCGCCGAAATGAAGGCCAACCTGGAAAATCTTGCCCTAGTACCTCGTTTCGGGTCGTTTGGTACCGATGAAGCACTTAGTGACTTTGTGTTTATCGCAAGATGAATTTGGACCAGGACCGGCTTTCGGAAGGGCAGCTATATTGGCTGCCCTTTTTTTATTTCATAAAAAACCCCGCCTTCAGCGGGGTTTGACAAAGAGGATACTCAGACAACTATATGAAAATTATCTGGGTGTCTCCCTCTTGCGCTCTATTGTAAAAATCACCAACCGTCAAAACTTCGTCCACCTCTTCCCATAGATCTTCTTTGCTAAGCTTGAACATGTCCATGGCCAGCTTGCAGGCAAATACCTTACCTCCTGAGGCTTTGTAGATTTCCAGAAACTCACTTACCGGTGGGATGTCCAACTTGTCCATTTCTGACTTCATCATATTACTCGCCAGAGATTCCATTCCGGGTAGTCCTCCCAGCATAGTAGGAATATGCATGGCTGGATTGCCAACGGTAGCTACGTGGAGCTTGTCCATTTTCTTTGGCTGCAACATCTCCAGCCCGAAAAACGTACAGAAAATCTCTGATTTGATTCCTTCCATCCTTGCGCCGTTTGCAAGGATTAAGGCGGCATATACCGAATCAATTGTCGCCTTGGACAATATGATCATTATCTTTTTAAGTCTCTTCTCAACTGCTTTTTTTGAGGTGACTGGGGCTTCTAATACTTCCATGACTTAATTTTTAAATGCTCTAAATACAACTAGCTGGTTTTGGTATTCCGGCGATCTTTGATGCTTTCTTTAGGGGTCCATCAGGGAATAGTTTGTAAAATTCCTTGATGTCTACCACACCAGATTTTCCGATTCTTCGTATAGAAAGTGCCGTTCCTTTTCTTTGTTCATCACGTAAGTAATTGAGAACTTCAAAATGGCGATCCGTAAGTGCAATACCTTCATCTTCCGCAATACCATATGCAACTTCCTCGTCCCATTGTTCCATATCAAGCAAGTATCCCTGCTCGTTAACTTCCAGTAGTTTGTTTGAAATTGTAGCTTCCATGAGTAATATATTTTTGGTTGTGATTTAAACTAATTCTTGTTCCAGTTTTTTCCCCTTCATCGACATCTGTGGTGCGATAAATGGGATTTTATGTCCTTTCATCAACATGTTCCAATACACCCATCTGAATCCAAGTTTACCCCAGTGATTTACTCTATTCTCCGCCAGAAGCTTCATGGGGCCAATGCCTTCCAATGGATATTTTCCTTCCAGTGGTTCAGTGTCGTAATTGAAATCAATCAGCATGGCCCTACCACCTCCGGTTTCCACGAAACAATTCGCATGTCCATCAAAACCTTCCTCCAGCGGTTCACCATCAATATATCTCAGAATGTTCTCTGTCAATATCTCCGATTCAAAGTGGGCTACGGATCCGGCTTTACTGGCTGGAACATTTGTAGCATCTCCGATGACGAAAATATTTGTGTAGGCCTCGGATTGAAGCGTATGTTTATTCGTAGGAACAAAATTCAGATCATCACCCAGACCGGATCTTTCTATTAATTCATCTCCCATGTTCGTGGGAACAGTTACTAATAAATCAAAGGGTACTTCTTTCTCATCCCAAGAAACAATCTTCTTATTTTGATTATCTACATGTGCAATGGCAAAATCAGGAACAAGGTTAATTCCTTTGTCATCCAGCAAGTGCCCAAGTTTACTGCTTGCCTTAGGTTTGGTAAAAGCTCCATCAAGAGGTGTAACGTAACTTATATTGACTCTATCCCGCATCCCTTTTTCCTTAAAGAATGCATCTGCCAGAAATGCAAATTCAAGTGGTGCCACAGGACACTTAATCGGCATCTCAGTAATATGGACCACCAATTCACCGCCCTCCCAATTGGCCAATTTGTCCCGAAGATTTCTGGCGCCTTCAAAAGTATAAAAATCAAATACTGATTTATGCCATTCAGAACCTTTCATCCCTTCTACCTCTTCCGGCGCGATTTGGGAACCTGTGGCAATAATCAGAATGTCATATCCCAGTTCCATTCCGGATTTCAGCTGAACCAATCTATCTTCTGCTTCAATCGCTTCAATTGACTCTTGTATATATCGGATATTCTGAGGGAGAAATTTTTTTCGCGGTTTGTAACAATCCTCCTCTGAGTAGTATCCAAATGGCAAGAAAAGAAATCCTGGCTGATAATAATGTCTATCAAATTGGTCCACCAGTGTAATCTGCCATTCGGAAGGTATCTTTTGACTTAGTTGATTGGCCATCATTGTTCCAGCCGAACCTCCACCTAAAATGAGTAGATTTTTCATTGGTCTGAGAGTTTTAACTTTATAAATCTCATATAAATACCATTCTATTCTCCTGACCTCCGTCAGGACTTCCACTGACTTTTCACGTTTGGAATCTCCGCATTAAGCTGGTTGTGAATAGCTTTGAATCTCTGATGCGAGAATTTGATATTACCGTTGTTCCGGAAATTGGTTTTGATGAGAAATCACTGGAAACTCATCTTAGAAGAATAGGTAAGTTGGGCGATGGACAGTTCTTCCGGCTAAAACACCGTTCGATTGATGCGCGAGGTAAAAAAGTCAAAGTCAACTTACGTATCGAATCCAGCACCTATGAAATAGAGGAGAAGTTTGTCGAATATGAGCCTTCACAGGAATCTGTAAAGGGTAAAGCAGGTATAATCATAATTGGTGCAGGCCCTGCAGGTCTTTTTGCAGCGCTCAAAGCCATTGAATTAGGTTATAAGCCAATCCTTCTTGAAAGAGGTAAAGATGTAAGGTCCAGAAGAAGGGACATCGCTGATATCAACAAAAAACATATCGTCAATCCGGATAGTAATTACTGTTTCGGTGAAGGAGGAGCGGGTACATATTCTGATGGTAAACTATACACACGCTCAAAAAAGCGGGGAAGCGTCAGGAGAATTTTTGAAATACTGGTCCATCATGGAGCTACACCTGATATATTTTTTGAATCGCATCCCCACATCGGCACCAACAAATTGCCTGGAATAATAACTGCAATCAGGGATGAGATCATCAGTAAGGGAGGCGAGATTCATTTCGAATCCCGAATGGCAGATTTAATTATCAAAAACAACAAAATAGAAGGAGTACAACTGCAGAATGGAGATCATATCATGGGGTCCGCCACTATTCTGGCAACTGGACATTCCGCCAGGGATGTGTATCATTTACTGGCCAATAAAAAAATTTTACTCGAACCGAAGGCATTTGCTTTGGGAGTACGTGTCGAACACCCACAAGCTTTGATCGATCAGATACAGTATAACTGTTCCCCCAGAGGTCCCTTTCTGCCTGCAGCAGCCTATTCGGTGGTAAACCAGACTTTATACAATGACATTCAACGTGGTGTTTTTTCATTTTGCATGTGTCCAGGGGGCTTCATCGTACCAGCGGCTTCTGCTCCGGGTGAAGTGGTAGTAAACGGCATGAGCCCTTCAAGAAGGGATAGTCGTTTTGCGAACTCCGGGATCGTGACTGCAGTGGAAGTGGCTGACCTTCCAGGTTCCGCTCATCCCCTTTCAGGAATAGAATTCCAGTCAGCTATTGAGCATAAGGCGTGGGAATTTGGGGGCAAATCCCAGTGCGCTCCGGCCCAGAGACTTACTGACTTTGTCAATGGAAAAATCTCTTCATCGCTTCCGGATAGTTCCTATCAGCCTGGTATGACAAGTCAGAATCTGGATGTGGTATTACCTAATTTTATTTCAGAGAGGTTAAAATATGCCTTCCGACAATTTGGAAGGAAATTAAGAGGATACCTTACAGAAGAAGCTGTAGTACTGGGAGTAGAGAGCCGAACTTCTGCCCCGGTCAAAATTCCACGAGACCCATCCACATATGAGCACCCTCAGATTAAGGGTCTATATCCATGCGGAGAGGGTGCCGGTTATGCCGGAGGTATAATATCAGCTGCCATGGATGGTGAAAAAGTGATGACTGCCGTGGCTAAGAACATCAAAATCTAAGGTGTTTGATTGTTAACGATTTATTGATCAATTGCTTGAGGGAATCTATGCCAATTGTGAGGTGATTTTCCACGTAAGTCTGAGTCACATCTTTGTCCGATTTGTCCGTCTTCACACCTTCGGGAATCATTGGAATATCTGAGACGAGCAAAAGGGCTCCGGCAGGGATTTTGTTTTTGAATGCAGCTGTAAAAATCGTGGCGGTTTCCATGTCTATGGCCATGGCCCTCAATTTCTTCAGATACTTCTTGAATTTATTATCATGCTCCCAGACACGGCGGTTAGTAGTGTAGACCGTTCCGGTCCAGTAGTCTTTGCCGTGATCCCGAATGGTAGTTGAAATCGCCTTCTGCAATGCAAAGGACGGTAAGGCGGGTACCTCCGCAGGCATATAATCATCAGAAGTTCCTTCCCCTCGTATGGCAGCAATTGGGAGGATTAAGTCCCCAACTCCGTTTTTCTTCTTGAGCCCGCCACATTTCCCCAGAAAAAGTACCCCTCTGGGTTTGATAGCCGTCAGAAGATCGATGATTGTGGCTGCATTGGCAGACCCCATTCCAAAATTAATTATGGTAATTCCGTCGCTGGTGGCACATTGCATGGTGCGATCCTTCCCCACCACCTCGACGTTGTGCCATTGCGCAAAGCACTCTACGTAGTTGACGAAATTTGTTAATAATATGTAGTTCCCGAAATTCTCAATTGTCTGCCCCGTGTATCGTGGTAACCAATTATTTACAATTTCCTCTTTAGTCTTCATGATGGTTTCCTTGAATAGGCTATTGTTTTTTAAAAGTAATTCTAAAGCATTAAATTCATGACGATGGATGAAATTACTCTGATCAATTTATTAAATAAAATATGCGATAAGAACCCCCTCGTCTCCTGGCAGCTCAACTGTAAATATCACGATGCGGCACAGGACGCAATTATGGAGATCGGATTGTTCAACCCTGAAAATAGCCAGCAACATGGAAACATTGTTTTCAAAATGGGATCAGGCAAATTGATCAGTGGTAAATACAAAGGAATGGTCCCATTCCAATCTCAAAGTAATTTGACGGATATCCTTCTGGACATACTGTATTACGAAAATTCAAAACTGCTGCAATCGGCAAATTAATTTGAAAAAGAATACGTTTGATGGTCCTACGGATTGTTAATAGTTGGTATGAGGTACTTCTTTTACATAATTATTTTCACAGTACTTAATTCCACGGCTCAAACCATTGAAGGTGTAGGAGGAGTAGTGCTTCGCACCACAGAGCCAGTGGACAGATTTCGTTACGAGGACATTCATGGGGATCCTTATCTCTTTTCAGAGTTTGTGCCAGCCACATTGTATAAAACCAACAAAGAGTATATCAAAAATCTTCCGATGAATTTTAATGGATATTCGGGGATGTTTGAGTACCAGGCAAACGGCAGGATCTATGAGCTTGACAATGAATTCTTTGTGAAAATCGAAATCCAAAGTGATAAGTACCTTGAGGAATACGCTCCGTACATGTCTGATTCAATAGTATTTATCAAAGGGCTTAATCCCCAGGATTACATGAAATTTTATATCATGCTCGAGGGTGGATTTAACGCCACCGTTTTCAAGGAATTCAAAACATTCGTCTCCGAGAGAAAAATTGAAAATGTGGGTAAAACCATAGAAGTGAACAATTTTAGTTCCGTGTTTCTCTATTACCTCGTCACGGGGCAGGAACCAGAATCATTGAAGCTCAAGAAAAGACCTATTCTGCGGGCTTTAAACAGCAAAGAAGTCGATGACTTCGTGCGCGAAAATGAGCTTGAGTTGGAATCGGAGGATGAACTCATCCAGTTACTCCAATATTACAATTCCATCGACTACTACTAGACCAGGGCATCATAGAGAATTTCAACAGGGTGTAATGCCTTACGGCCGGTACCGTCTTTTATCTGATGTCTGCAGCTCGTTCCGGGAGCCGCTATGATATCATCTGAATCGGCGTTTCGAACCCGGGGAAACAGAACCAGTTCTCCAATTTTCATACTTATGTCAAAATGCTCCTTTTCATATCCAAATGATCCCGCCATTCCACAACATCCCGAAGGAATCATCACGACAGAATATCCTTTTGGCAACTGAAGAATTTTCTTGGTTGGGGTCATGGAAGAAAGGGCCTTCTGATGACAGTGACCATGAAGGTGTATCTTTTTTGACACCTCCTTAAACTGGTCCGATTTTACATTTCCTTTATCCATCTCCGATGATAGAAACTCCTCAATGGTATAGACATGCCTGGAAAGCTCACGAGCCTTTTGTTGCATTTCCCCGCGCAATAAGTCAATGTACTCATCTCTGAACGTGAGAATTGTGGACGGCTCGGATCCTACTAAAATGAAGTCCTCCGAAATGAGGGGGTGGTACTTGTTCACATTAAAATCTGCAAGCTGACGAGCTTCTTCGAGCATCCCTTTTGAGAGGTAGCTTCTTCCACTTTCTTTTGCCGGTAAGACCTCTACATCATAGCCCAACTTATCGAGAAGTCTAATGGCTTTTACTCCTATTTCACCATCATTGTACTCCGTAAATTCGTCAAGGAAGAAATGGACTTTTCTCTTTCCATTACCAGACTTTTTATAGTCACTCTTGTACCATTTTGAAGGTGACATTGTGCTCAACTCCGGCATACTCCGCTTTTGGGCAAATCCCATAATCTTTTTCATGATTATGGAGGTAGGTTTAAACCCAAAAACCATTCGATAACCCCAGGGTACCAAAGAAGCAAGCTTCATTCCCTTTCCAAAGTTTCCGATGAGACGAGTTCTGAATGGAATGCCCTTCTTTTTATAATGTTGATAGTTCCATTCGCCTTTCAATTTGGCCAGGTCGACATTAGAAGGGCACTCTGACTTACAGCCTTTACACGAAAGGCACAGATCCAGCACTTCCTTTACTTCATTTGACTGGAATGGATCACCATCATTTCGGGTCATCATTTCCCTGAGAATATTGGCCCTGGCTCGTGTAGTCTCCCTTTCATTGCGAGTTGCCATATAACTGGGGCACATGGTCCCACCTGACAATTCTGACTTTCGACAATCTCCTGATCCATTGCACTGCTCGGCAGCTCTGACCAATCCCTGCACTTCCGAGAAGTCATACATCGTGTCAAACTCCGGAGTCTCCTGGTCTTCTTCGAATCGAAGACTTGTATCCATCGGGGGTGTATCGGTGATTTTCCCCGGATTGAATATTCCATTTGGATCCCAGGTCATCTTGAGATCTTTACATAGCTGATAGTTGTGCGCCCCGATCATAAATGGAATAAACTCACCCCTGAGTCTTCCATCTCCGTGTTCACCGGACAATGATCCATTGTACTTTTTGACAAGCGTGGCTATTTCCTCTGCGATCAACCTGAATTGCTGTCTCCCCTGGCGGGTTTTTAAGTTCAGTATGGGTCTCAGATGAAGCTCCCCGGAGCCAGCATGCGCGTAATGAACACTGAACATATCATGTTTGGCTAGGATTTTATTGAACTCGCTTATGTAGTCCGGAAGCTGGTGCACATTCACCGCGGTGTCCTCGATGACCGGGGCCGGTTTGGCATCTCCGGGTACATTTGACAGTAGGCCAAGTCCGGCTTTACGCAACCCCCAGACCCTGTTTACATCTTCTCCATTTACAACCGGGTAAGCGTAGCCAAGATTCTGTTTTTTCAGGTCATCAATCAACGATTCTGTCCGTGCCTGAAGCGAATGAAGATCTTCATCGACCAATTCTACTACCAGAATGGCTTTCGGCTCACCCTCAACAAAGAACCTGTTTTGCTGGTACTGAATGTTTCTTTTAGTGGCATCAAGAATGTAATGATCCATCAATTCGCTGGCTGTAGGATTGTACTGAAGAGCCACCAGATTACTCAATAAAGCATCATGTATGCTGTCACTATGAATGCAGATCAGATTCTTATTAGCGGGGGGGAGTTTGGTGAGTTTCAGTTTTGCTTCCGTCACAAACGCCAGAGTTCCCTCCGAGCCTGCTATTAACTGGCAGAAATTAAATTCCTTTCCATTTGGATCAAAAGGCTTACATCGTAGAAGCATATCCAGGGCATAGCCCGTATTTCTTCTTGGAATAGCCTTATCAGGGTAGCCTTTTTCAATTTCCTCCCGATTTTTTTCATCCTCCAGCATGGATTTAATTTCCTGGTAAAGTGTCGTGTGGAGGTCCCCTGTCGTGTTGGCACCGTTACAACGGGCAATGAAGGCATCATTGTCCATAGGTCCGAACCAGGCATCTGTCCCATCCGACAGAATGGCCTTAACCTCCAGGAGATGCTCCCTCGTACTACCATAGACCACACTGTTGGACCCACATGAATTGTTACCAATCATCCCACCGATCATGGCACGATTAGCCGTAGACGTCTCCGGAGCAAAGAAATACCCCGTTTCTCTCAGATGAGCATTAAGGTCATCCCGAACAATACCTGGCTGAACCACCACATACCCATCTTCGGTATTGATTTCTAAGATTTTCCCAAAATTCCTCGAGATATCCACTACAATCCCACCGCCCACAACCTGCCCGGCCAATGAAGTCCCGGCAGTACGGGGAACTAACGATTTTTTGTGTTCACGAGCATAGTTGACCAGGGCCTTAATATCATCAACGCTGCCAGGGATCGCTACCGCTTCAGGTAATTCCCGATATGCGGAAGCGTCTGTAGCATATAATCTTCTGGTGGTTTCGTCAGTATATAATTCACCCTGAATCTGTAGATCTGTCATTTGCAATCGTCAACTCTTCTTAAGTACCAACGCCACTCTACTCGGTAGATATACGCTCAGGAATTGTTCTCCCAGTATCTCCACGGAAGGGTAGGATATGTTTTCATCAATCCTGTCAAAACCTCCAAATTCGGGTCTATCTGAATTCAGTATTATTCTGAATTCACCTTCCAGCGGAATTCTAAACCGGTAATCGGGCACCGAGTTGGTTGGACTAAAATTGAATGCGAAAATAAGATTATTACGCTCAAATATGATGGTATGGTTGGTTTGATCCAGATTCAATTGTTGAGCAGGCAATGCTGAAACAAGGTCATTCTCCCTAGCCATTTTAACCATGGCTTCACCAAAATTATTGAGATGCTTGTACCTAAGTGCTTCATTGTCTGCCAGTGACCATTGCCTTCTGGCGTACTTATAACTCCAGTCATTTCCTTCCCTGGGGAAATCTACCCATTCCGGATGCCCAAATTCATTACCCACAAAATTGAGCCATCCTTCACCTCCAAGTGAAATGGTCAGCAGTCGTATCATTTTATGCAATGCAATTCCGCGGTCAATGATCCCACTTTCATGGTCAACGTGCATATGATCATACATTTCCTTGTCCATCAGCCAGAAAGCCATCGACTTGTCACCAACAAGAGCCTGGTCGTGTGATTCTGCGTAAGCTATAGTACGTTCCCCATATCTGCGATTTGTGAGTGTCCCGTAGACTTCCGCCACGTTCCATTCTTCGTCACTTTTGTGCTTAAGTATTTTGATCCAGTAGTCTGGAATACCCATAGCCAATCTGAAATCAAATCCGAGTCCCCCTTCAGAAACAGGTCTGCAAAGACCTGGCATACCACTCATGTCCTCTGCAATCGTAATCGCACCCGGCTTAATTTTGTGGATCAGTTCATTGGCCAACTGAAAGTAGGTAAGCACATCCCAATCGACATCGTTGAAGTATTTGTCATAATGATCAAATGACGTGTAATCCCCATGGTGGAGGTATAACATGGAAGTGACACCATCGTATCTGTATCCGTCAAAATGAAATTCCTTCACCCAGTAGCCTACATTGGAAACGAGAAACTGAAGAACTTCATCCTTACCATAGTTAAAAAGCTTCGAATCCCACGCATTATGATAACCCCGACCACCTTCATGAAAATATTGAGCGGTTCCATCGAATTCGTTCAGTCCCTCCGCTACGTTTTTTACGGCGTGAGAGTGTACTATGTCCATGATTACGGCTATACCAAGCTTATGAGCCTCATTAACAAGTTCCTTAAGCTCTCTGGGTGTACCAAACCGGCTTGACGGAGCAAAGAAATTACTGACATGATACCCAAAGGACCCGTAATAAGGGTGTTCCTGAACGGCCATGATCTGGAGTACATTGTATCCGTGCTTGTGGACCCTCGGAAGCACATTATCTTTAAACTCTTTATATGTTCCAACGGCCTCCCTTTCGGTGGACATACCAATATGACATTCGTATATGTATGGGTTTTTATTGGCAGGAGCCGGATCAAATTCCTTATCAGTCCATTTAAAATCTTTCTCAGGAGCCCAAAGAACACCGGTAAAATCATGCGTAGTTTCATCCTGAACCACATAATTCATATAAGCCGGAATTCTGTCCCGAACTTCATTGTCTGATTCCACTGCGACTTTCAGTTTAGACAGATGTCCAAAATCGTTATGGTCAACCCTGACTTCCCAAACTCCGTCTTTTGACTTCTTCATAGGATTGGCCTTCCGGTCCCAATTGTTGAAATCTCCAATCAGAGAAAGTTTCTTGGCATTGGGAGCCCACTCCCGATACACCCATGTCTTTGTCTTCTTATCGAAATTAAATCCCAGATGATGATACGCTTCGGCAAACTTTTCGAGGGATTTATAACGCTTTTTTATTTCGGCAAGTCGATCCTTGTATCTTTTGATACGATTGTTAATCTCGTCCGTGTATGGCTCCAACCATGGATCATTTTTGACTAAGACAGGAATACTTGCCGCTTTCATATCATTCTATTTGGGTACTTATGCAAGATATTCTGACCATCAGTGTGTTACAAATAATATCAAGGTTCATTGCTGCGTAGCAATTATCCCTTTATCGGAGAATCTGTTTTATTTGCATGCTTTTAACATCCTATTTTCATCAATGAAGCGGGCATTTTACTTTTTCATGAAGCATTACATGAATCTGGTGAAATATTTTTATTTCGGTCATTGCGAAATAAAAGGCAGGGAAAAAATTCCAATTGGAAATCCGATTATATATTCCTGCAATCACCAAAATGCGTTTATGGACGCTCTGATAGTCGGAGGTACATCTCCCATTAGAATTACATCATTGACGAGATCAGACGTTTTCGGAACACATGCAGGAATGTGGTTTATGACGGCCCTTCAAATGCAACCTATTTATAGAATGAGAGACGGATATGAGAAGATGGCAAAAAATGAGGAGGTATTTGAAAACGTTCGCGACAAATTAAGAGCCAATGAAGGCGTACTTATTTTCTCCGAAGGAAATCATGGCAACGAGTATTTTCTCCGTCCTCTTTCCAAAGGCAGCTCGCGTATGGCATTAGAATCGCAGGAAAAGATGCCAGAAAAAGATGTATATGTGGTCCCTGTTGGCATGAATTATTTTCACCACCAGAGACCATTTCACAAACTTTCGGTTGTGTTTGGCGACCCGATCAAGGTCAAAGACTACTTTGATTTATATAAAGAACATCCTGCTAAAGGTGCCAATCAACTTAAAAACACCATCGCGGAAGAAATGAAAAAATGCCTTCTGATTCCCGAAGAGACAGAGGATTATGAAGAAAAAAGAAAGAAAATAAATCGTCGTAATGAAAGTAACTCCTTTCAGGAATTCCGTACTAAAATGGAAGAGGGAACCCTTAAGGATCCAAAACCAGGAAATAGATTTCTTGCTCTACTCGGTCGGCTTTTTGGGATTTTTAATTTCCTACCTCTCCTTATCATTCAATTAGCGCTAAAACCCGTAAAAGACATTGTTTTTTACGGATCGTTCAAGTGGGTGTCGGCGTTGTTTCTGTTTCCGGTTTGGTACCTGGGGATACTTTTAGGTGTCGGGCTTATCTATGGATACAAGATTGCCTTCCTGGTGGTGATTGGATTGTTTACAGCCCTCCTCATCAGGCAATGGTTGATAAAGCTATCTAACGTTTCGCACTAAAGAATACATTACGATCATACAATACCCGTCCCGCAGAATCCCATTCTTTACTGATATAGGGGCGTGTTTTGAAATCATAAGGGTCCTTAGGATAAATTACCTCCCTTTTCAACCTACGATTGTCATAATACTCTCTCCAGATACCCACTTTCCTCCCAAACTTATAGGTACCTGTGGCAGCTATATTACCATTTTCATGGAATGCATAATAATCTCCTTCTCTCTCTCCAAAATGGACTGGGATCACCTCTCTCAGCCTTTCTTTCTGGAAGTCATAGAAGGACAATAAAGACTCCTCGGGCCACCCCTTCCAATAGACAGCCTTGTCCATCAGGATGTCATGCTGATTATACCGAACCCATCTGCGGTGCTTCATTCCTTTGTAATAAAATCCTTCTTCCAGTACCTGGTCACCTATCTTTTTTACATAATGACCATGTAATACACCTACATCCTTCGGATTCTTGATGTTTCTGGAATTGACGATTTTCTTTCGCTTAAAGTCGTAATAGTAGAAGTCCTGGATATACTCTTCCGGACCTACGAAATCCTTGTGCTTCAGGTAATGGAACAATTCGAGTACAAGGTCATCTCCAAAACCAGTCCTAGTATAACCCCGTTTGGTTTTGATCCCATAAAAAACCTTTCGGTTTTTCCGTTTCTTCTTCTTGGTGTCAACCGGAGCGATCAGATCATCTTTATCTTCGTCCGTGTCTTTCAACTCGATCGTCAGCGGAGTATCATAATCAACCTTGAATAGATTGGCTATAGATTCCTGCTGAGCCCAAACAGATTGGCTAATAAGGAATCCTATCAAAAGAAATAAAGTCTTTCGCATCATTTTCATAACGAGGGATACAAAATTAATATTATAAACCTTGACTAACTTCACCCTCCTTCAGAGAAAAAAACTGTCTATGAAACTAGTATTCAGCGTTGTTGCCATCATTTTTCTGGTCTCATCCGCAATTGCTCAACCGGAAATCGAAGTTTTCGAAAAACACATCGAGCAGAAGGGGCCCAGGATCATCAGGGATTTCAAAACTTTATTGTCGATGCCCAACGTAGCCGTCGACCTACCTAATGTTTACCGGAATGCTCAATATATTCTCCTGGAATTACAAAAACGCGGAGTTGAAACCCAGCTCCTGAGAATGGTGGGTACTCCTCCCATTGTCTACGGATATCTACCTGCGGAAAACGCCGAGAGAACCATTGCACTTTATGTCCATTATGACGGTCAACCAGTAGACGTTTCGAACTGGGATACCGAACCCTGGAAACCAGTTTTGAAAGACAAAGAAGGCAACATAATACCTTTCCCGGAAGATGGAGAAAAAATTGATCCTGAATCCAGGCTATATGCAAGATCCGCAGGAGATGATAAGGGTCCGGTAATCTCCATTTTAACTGCCTTGGATGCAATAAAAGAGAACAATTTAAAAATCACCAGCAACCTTGTATTCTTTTTTGAAGGACAGGAAGAAGCCGGCTCACAACAGTTACGGACTTACCTTGAGGACAATTCGGAGTTGGTTGAAGAGATTGACATTTGGCTATTTTGCGACGGACCAGTCCATCAATCCCGTAACCCTCAACTTGTTTTCGGTGTACGCGGCACCACCGGTATGGAAATCACTGTCTACGGAGCTAATAGACCGCTCCATAGCGGGCACTACGGCAACTGGGCTCCTGTACCCGGACAAATGCTGTCCGAACTACTGGCCACAATGAAGGATGAAAAAGGCAATGTGGTCATTGATGGATTTTATGATTACGTGGCACCGCTTACCAGTGAGGAGATTGAAGCTTTGGCCAATATTCCGGATATTGACAAAGCATTGAAAGAGGAGCTTGGCATCAGGCAAACTGAAGGCGAAGGTTCTATTTATGAACGACTTCAATATCCTTCACTCACAATTCGTGGTTTGAGCAGTGGCAATGTTGGTGCGCTTACGCGAAATGTAATTCCTTCTACCGCAACAGCTTCCCTGGGAATAAGACTAGTAAAAGGCTGCGATCCGGAAAAAATGAAAGACCGGGTGGAGGATCATATCAAAAAACAAGGGTATCACATCGTATACGAAGATCCGACTCCGGAGGAAAGAAAAAAGCATGACAAACTCGTAAAGGTTACCAGAGGAGGTGGCTATCAGGCGGCCAAGACATCCATGACTGATCCCTATGCCCAAATGGTCGTTAGCCGAACCAGAGAACTAGTTGGTGATGACCTGATACTTCTTCCTACACTTGGAGGATCTTTACCGCTTTACCTGTTTACAGATGTTTTACAAAAACCAGCGTTGATTGTACCCATTGCAAACCATGACAATAATCAACATGCCGCGAATGAAAACCTGCGTATCGAAAACCTGTGGTACGGCATTAAGTTGATGGGTGCGCTAATGACCATGCCATAAGTCAATAAACGATCAGCTTCCTGGTATATATTCCTGATCGACTGGTGATCTTCAATAAGTAAATACCCGTATCCAGTGCCGGGATGTCAAGTTCACTTCCTACCTCAGCTACCAGAACTCCCATAGCCGTGTAAATAGATATGGTGCTCGGTTGTTCGTCGAAATCTATCCTGACAATATCAAAAGGCGAAAGTGGATTTGGGTAGAGAAGCGGCGAATTTTCTCCATCTATGACTTTTACAAAATCCGGCAGGTAGAGCGTGTCTGCCGTCTCCCCCGGATCCCCTATTAAGGTCACATCGAATTCTCCGGATTCAAAATATTGGACGAAGGAACCTCTGGAAACATAACTTACTGCCGGAAAGCCTCCCTCAAAAATCCATTTATAGCTTTCGTATCCACTACTTTCATTGACAAACTCAAGTGTAGATCCTCGTTCTATTTCGCCTTCGTCCACTGCGATTCTCAATTCTGATACATCCAGGCAGTCCTCCATCTGAGCTTTCACATCCAGTCTTAATTGGGTCAATAATCCATATAAATTTTCGCCAGGGCAGAGGGTGGCACAACCATCTCTATGGCCCGAGATTACATCCAGTGTCCCTGTCGCATGAGCATATTCCTCGAGTGGATCCAGCATTGATTGCTGATTTGAAAAAACAAGTAATTCCTGTAATGTCGTCAATGCATCACTTGAAACCGTGGCCGTCTCGTAATTGCCCAAAACACAAAACCCGGTAGTATTTGAATTTCGACCACAAAAATGTGCTCCCATTACCGTTAGCTGATCTCCGGTATCAGGATCACGTCCTGCAAAGAGAGTGCCGTCCTGGGCAATCAAATAATTGTAGCCTATATCGGACCATCCATTTACCTCGGTGTGATACACATAAATGTCCCTGACCACCTGAGTGAAATTGGTATTGGTATTGGAGCCTGCCGAGTGGTGAATGATGTTGTGTCTCACTGTCGTAAAATTCCTTGAATAACTGGGAGCAGGTAAGCCTGATCGCCAAACTTCCTGGCTGATGGGGTTGATCTCAGGATCACACGTGTCATCAGTTCTGGCCTTCGAAGGTTTTTTATGTGTCACCGATCCCGTGTGTATCAGGTACAGCTCATAATTAGATGCTGATGACTCAATTTCCACAGTGTAAGTAGGATTTGCCAATGACAGAAAATAGGTAAAATTTTCAGCATCAGGATCTAATGGAATGGCAATGGTAGATTCCTCCTGAGTTAGAAAAAACTCAGACTCCTCGGAAGATTTGATAGCAACAGCCGTAATCAAAGACTCTGTTCGGACCCTTGTATTCTGTTCCGAAACTGAAAAGGAGGAGAGATGGGGTTTAGCAGGGGGTAGAGGCTGGAGATCCTGTGCATCAAGAGTTGATGCCAAAAATATAATCCCAAACCAAGCTAAATACTTATACCTCAATCGCTACTAATTGACTTAATTTTTCAACTACATAATCTATCTCTTCGGCCGTATTGAACTTACCAAAAGAGAACCTGACAGCCGCCCGGGATTGATCGAAATCAAGCTCAGCCAGCACATGCGATCCGATGTTGGAACCACTGGTACATGCACTACCTCCGGAAGCTGATATACCTTCAATATCCAGGTTAAACAGCATCATTTCAGCATTGTCGGAAGGAGGCATCGCCACACTAAGTACGGTATATAAACTCTTGTCCAGATCAGCGGAATTCCCATTAAAAGTTATCCCGGGTATTCGCTCCTGCAATCCTGATATCATCCGTGATTTCAACCCTTCAATATGACGTCTGTGGTCATCCATTTGGGCATAGGCCAGCTCCATGGCTTTGGCCAACCCCACAATCCCATAAACGTTTTCCGTACCCCCTCTCATATTTCTTTCCTGCGCTCCTCCATCAATAAACGGTGGGATTTTGGTTTTATGATTGACATAAAGAAATCCTATTCCTTTCGGACCATTTAGCTTATGCGCTGACCCTACGATGAAATCAACAGGCAGGGCCTGAAGATCATGTGACAGATGACCAATGGTCTGCACGGTATCCGAATGGAAATAAGCATTGTTTTCTTTACACAGGGTGGCTGTCCTCTCAATATCAAGAAGGTTACCAACTTCGTTATTGGCATGCATGAGACTGACAAGCGTCTTTGAGTCATCCTCAAGTAATTTCTCAAGATGCTGGGAATCAACATTTCCCTTACCGTCAAGCTTTACGAAATCGATCTTAACCCCTTTTCTGCTCAGACTGTCACAGGTGTGTAAAACTGCATGATGTTCGATTCTTGAAGTAATGATCCTTTCAATACCCAAAGCCTCCACCGCACATTTCAGGGCCGTGTTGTCTGCTTCCGTACCACCCGAGGTAAAGAATATTTCGGAAGGCGAGGTGTTTAACAGATCAGCTATTTTCTTTCTGGATCTCTCAACAAACGAACGAACTTCCCTGCCGTGGGCGTGAATGGAGGATGGATTCCCAAAATGATCCGTGAATAGCGGCTTCATGGCCTCGAAAACTTCGGGGTCAAGTGGGGTGGTGGCCGCATTGTCCAGGAATATCTTTTTCATTATTTGGATATTATTTCCTTTATGTCGGAAATAAGCTTATTGGCCAGATGCTCTGCTGTTACCTGACTCTCCGACTCAGCAAAAATACGAATAATTGGCTCGGTATTCGACTTTCTCAAGTGCACCCATTCCTTTTCAAATTCTATTTTGACTCCATCTTCCGTATTGATCGGATTTCTTGAGTATTGCTCAATAAGGGCTTCCAGAATCTGATCTACATCAATGTCCTCTGTCAGCTCTATTTTGTTCTTTGAGATGTGATAACTAGGGTAGGTGGATCGAAGCCTGGATGTGCTTTTACCAAATTCTGCCAGGTGAGAGAGGAACAAGGCAACACCTACTAGGGCGTCTCTGCCGTAATGCAATTCCGGAAGTATTATCCCACCGTTTCCTTCTCCTCCGATGACCGCGTCAACTTCTTTCATTTTCTTCACCACATTCACCTCTCCGACAGCAGCCGCAAAGTACTCGTTGCCAGATTTCTCCGTAACATCCCGAAGCGCCCGCGTAGAAGATAAGTTTGAGACCGTATTACCTTTTTTCTTTTTCAATACATAATCTGCTACAGCCACAAGGGTGTATTCTTCACCGAACATCTCACCATTTTCGCAGACCAGTGCGAGACGATCCACATCGGGATCTACCACGATTCCCAGATCATATCTTCCTTCCTCTATTTCTGAAGCGATCTGTGTCAGATTCTCCGGAAGTGGTTCCGGATTGTGTTGGAAAACACCATTAGGTTCACAATAAAGCTCAGTCACTTCTACACCAAGCTTCGCAAGTAGTCTGGGAATGGCAATACCCCCGGTGCTGTTCACAGCATCGACAATCACCTTAAATTTCTTCTCGCGTATAAGTTTGGCATTTACCAGTTCCAGCTTAAGTATTTGATCAATGTGCCAATCCAGATACTGATCATTTTTGTCAATTTTTCCGAATTTCTTGGGTTCAAGAAATTCCATCTCGCCAGCTTCCGCAATCTTCAGGACTCTCTTGCCCTCATCGGCACTGATGAATTCACCCCTTTTGTTCAGGAGTTTGAGGGCATTCCACCCGGATGGATTGTGACTGGCTGTGATGATGATTCCACCGGCCGCCTTTTCATTAGCCACAGCCATTTCCACGGTAGGAGTAGTGGACAGTCCGAGATCGATGATGTCAAACCCCATTGCGACCAGTGTATTACTGACCAGATTGGCAATCATACTTCCCGAAGGCCTCGCATCACGTCCGATCACCACTTTCCTTGACTTAGAGTCTTTTTTCAGGCTTTCGCCAAATGCAGAAGTGAACTTGGTAATGTCGACTGGTGATAGTGTTTCACCTTGCTTACCGCCGATCGTACCACGAATTCCAGATATAGATTTTATAAGTGTCAAAACAAAAACGTTGATTTGGAGCGCAAATATGAAAGAATAAAAAACAAGAAAATAACAATCTGGTTCAGAATTAGGTTTTGATTTTGATAAGTGACTTTAACAGAATTTGACAATGAATCGGAAATTTTGATCCGGCAATTGGTGTTCTTTGTATAGTGAAAATGCTTGTGGCCATTTGTCTGTTTTCTGCATGGTTTCCACTTTTGGCTCAGAATGCCACCAAAGGACTCCTTGTGGATGAGTCCTCAGGACAACCCATTGCACAAGCTCATATTCAGAACTTATCTCAGCAAAAATTTACGGTAAGTAATTTTTCGGGTGAATTTCGGATCCCTATGCAAAGGGAGGACACACTTTGGATAAGCTGTGTCGGATATCAAAGCATGGGTATTCTCATCCAGGATCAGTGGGATACTGCATCATTTGTCACCATAGAAATGAAACCAGATACGGTCATGCTGGAAGAAATGATCATAAGACAATTACCTGATGAGAATACCTTCAAACGGATGGTCCTGGACTATCAACCTGTAGATTCTACTTTACAGTTTGCAGGTATGATTCCCCGGTCAAGCGCCCCTAATCCGCTGCTTCTCGACGAGGAAGTTAAGTCACTCGGATTCGCATTGAAGCATCCATTTGGGTTTATCTATCATGGACTGAGTAAGGAGCGAAAACAAATGAGAAAGCTGTATGCTTTGGAGCAATCAAAATATAAACGAATAGAGGCGAACCAGAAATATAACCGGGAATATGTATCTGATCTCACTGATCTCAAAGGAGATCAACTTACAAATTTCATGCTTTACTGTGACTTCGATGAGGAGTTTCTTTTCAGGAAAACCCAATTTGAAATTAGCGAGATAATCAAGGTCAAGCTCGAAGAATTTCTTGCAATGAATGATAAAAACTAAGTTTAGTTTAGATTTTAGGAAAGATTAACCGGCTCCGTTATATTTAGATAGGAAATCTACATTCATGGAATTCACAGTTGAGACAATCATAAAGGCAAGTCCGGAAAAAATTTATACTGCCTGGCTGGACACCGATGAGCACTCGGACATGACCGGTGGTGAAGCACTGATAACGGACGACGAAGATGATAAATTTACTGCCTGGGATGGTTATATCTGGGGCAAAAACCTGGAACTAAAACCTCATGAATACATAAAGCAGTCATGGAAAACTTCCGACTTTGACGATGATCAGGATTACTCAACAATCGAAGTATTTTTCGAACCGGTGGAAGATGGTACAAAAATCACATTGAAACATACTGGCCTCACCTACAAAGACGAGATCTACAAAAAAGGTTGGTTTGACAACTATTTTATCCCGATGAAAAAGTACTTCGAAGGATAATCGGCACAGGTTTTGCTTAGATATTATATATGTCTAAGCAACTGATGAAACAACTAAAGATACTTGCACTGTTAATCCTCTTCGCATGTGGTAGCGAAGACCCCTCCATTGGCAGCGTTGATTTGAAATATGGTCAGTCATTTGGGTTTTGTATCGGCTATTGCCAATCCGAATTAACATTTGATAAATTGAATGCGGTGCTCATCCAGCGTTCAAATCAGGACGAAACCGAGATCAAGACCAATACCTATCTTACGAGCAACCAGGTTGCAGACATATACCAGCTTTTTGATGAAGACAGTTTCGCTCAACTTCCTGAAACAATCGGTTGTCCCGATTGCGCAGATGGTGGCGCAGAATACCTCGAGGCGAGGGTAAATGGAGAATGGAAGAAGGTAACATTTCAGTACAATCAGGCACCCGAAGAAATTGGAAACCTGATTCTGGAGCTAAGGAAGATTCATGAGAGTCTTACTCAAAATTAATAGCGTTCCCAATATTCATATCCAATTTCAAAAGTTATGGCTTTAGACTGGTAGCCAGCCAGAATACCGAAACCATTACTAACGTTACTATAAACCTGGACAGGCTGGGCAAATGGATCGCCTGATACCCATCGCTGAAGTGAAGTTGAATAGTGATAGTTGTAATAGGATTCAGTTGTCGATCTCATAGTCACAATCAGTTCCAATTCAGGATCAAACGACATGTTTGGATCAAAGTAGTAAGCCTGAACATCAAATTTAATTTGATACGATTCCCCCTCAAATAAGTCATCTTTAAAAACCATGTGATGTCCAGGTAAATGATCCTCGAAAACTAAATTATCCGTTTCTATCCAGGCTCTCTGCACGGTCCTGGGTCCCTTCGTAATAGTATCCTCCGAGTAAATTGGTTGGAAAAAGGAATAAAAGACGGATAGCTCATAGAAGTCGTTTCCCGGGGAATCTTGCAACTCAGTCGTGATTTCATATACAGTTCCACCCCACTCACTAATTGCTGTATCAACACTATTAATCTCAATTTCAAAATTTCTACTTTCAAGCCTTTCTGAAACCGAAATTGGCTCATACCCATCCCTTCTGGCTTCTATCCGGTATTCCATATTCATTTTTGGGAAGTAGTCCAGGTAATAAAGGCCGGTAAAATCAATTTCTTCAGAATCCCATGTCGTGTCCTCACTAAAAGTCCCAATTAATTCATTGTTTTCAAAAAGTTGTATCTCCGCTCCATCCACGAAATAATTCGAAAAATATCGTGAATCATCGAGTACGTAAGAATTTTTGGAGAGCACTACCCGAACGACGCTGTCAGGAGTCAGAAATCCATTTATTACCAGTGATGGCTGAAAATTTGGCTGGTCAATGTCCAGAACCAACTCACAACCTAAAAGGGAACACAAAATCAATATTCTAAATATATTTTTCATAGCTGCTCTCAAAATTTAAAGTCCCACTTTACAAAAGGAATGATGGGAAATAAGCTGTATTGGATAAACTTTTTATTTCCCTGATTGTCATAAGACAGGTCCACGAAAAATGGATTTTTTCGATTATAAACATTATACGCTCCAAAAGTCCACGTTCTGGTACCTCTTTTTTTCTCTTTTGACTTGGAATAACTGATGTCTAGCCTGTGATAGGATCTCATTCGATAGTTATTTCTGGTTTCGTAGAACTCCACCTCATTACCAACATATATTCTTCCTGGAGCAGGATATTCATCAATGGGATTGTATTTGGAAGTGGGCATAGAAATGGCATTTCCTGTACCATATACCCACGTTGCACTTACATTGGACAGACTCCCTGTTTGATATATGCCTACAATACTTACATCATGTCGTCTATCAAACTTATAGGGATAAGGTTCTCCAAAATTTAGTTCTTCAAATTGGCGTGTAGTTTTGGACCAGGTATAGCCAAGCCATCCGTTGAATCGTCCTGTTTTCTTCTGAATGAAAAGTTCGACTCCATAAGATGTCCCATCACCGCTCACTACCTTTTCCTCCCAATTATCAGTAGAGTTAAAGTAACTGGATCCATCCCTGTATTCGATCAGGTTGGACATGGTTTTGTAATATGATTCCACACTTACCTCATAGACACCAATGTTTTTTGCCAAACCGAAAGCAATCTGTTTTGAGCTCTGCGGTCTTATTCTATCCGTTGCCGGAACCCACAGATCCGTTGGTAGCCCGATTCCACCATTGGTTAAAAGGTGGATAAATTGCACCATCTCTGAATAAGATGCTTTAATAGAAAACAGTCCCGGTAGAAGTAACCTCCCGGCCAATCTTGGTTGAAGAGATTGATATTGCTCGTTTTCTGCCCAAAATACCGAGCCGTGCAATCCAAAGTTGAACCTTAGCATATTGCCAATCGAAAAATCATCCTCGACATACGCGGAACTTTCAATAGAGACGGATTCAGTCACACCAATTGTAGTATCATTTTCAAAACTTGAATCAAATGCCAATACACCGGGATTAAATTCATGTCTGATCGTAGACACACCAACTTTTATCGTATGGCTGGGGACAGGTAAATAATCAAAGTCCAACTTAACCGCATAATCATGAATCCCTGAATAGTACTCAATTTGTTCTTTACTTCTTTCATTCACACCTACACCCTTGATTGATGACTCAAATTTCTCGAAGATCCCAAACTGGTATTTACTATATGTGGCAGTAAGGTTACCAAATAGTTTAGGTGTGAACAGATGATTCCATCTGATCGCGGTTATGATATTACCCCAGTCTAACCCAAATTCGTCTTCATTTTCGTATTCAAGGTCATCCTGGAAATAATCATACTTATTCCTGGCGTAAGCCTTATCCTGACCTCCGTAGAAACTTAGGTATAATCGGTCCCTATCAGAAAATCTGTGATTGATCTTCGTATTTAGGTCATAGAAATAATAACCAAAAATGGCATCCCCCTGACTAGCTGCCTGTATAATAGGCCTTGTCAAAAAATCAATGTAAGTCCTGCGTCCTGAAACAATGAAGGAGGTCTTTTCATTTTTTATAGGTCCTTCAATGGTAAACTTGGAAGATATCAGGCCAATCGAGCCTTGCCCCTGGATCTTCTGATTATTTCCCTCCTTCATGGAAATATCTATTACCGAGGATAGCCGACCTCCATACCTGGCAGGGAACCCACCCTTCGTCACAGTCACCCTGTTGATAGCATCCGGATTAAATACAGAAAAGAAACCAAATAGATGCGAAGCATTGTAGACGGGCACTCCATCCAGCAATATGAGGTTCTGATCCGGCCCACCGCCGCGAACATAAATCCCGCTGGATCCTTCGGTACCGGATTGGATACCTGGTAAGAGCTGAATGGATTTCAAAACATCCGCTTCACCAAGTAAAGACGGGATCGCTTTAATCTTTTCCACGCCGATATCAATGGTGCTCATCTGGGGTGTTTGCTCTATGGACTCCTCCGCTGTGACCACCACCTCTTCGAGCATATCTCCCGGGTTTAGATTGACATCAAGAGTTACATTCTTTTCATTGAGGAACCTGAAAGTCTGAGGAGGATACCCAACAAACGTCACTACCAGGTTTACAGAATCTGATGGAAGTGTAAGACTGAAAAATCCGTATGTATTCGTGATGGTACCTTTCTTTGACACCTGATCATAAATGGTAGCTCCGATCAAAGCCTCTCCATTTTCGGCATCCTTTACGTAACCATTGATTGTGTAACTCTGAGCACAGGCCATAGCGGTGACGAGTACACATGTTAGGTAAGTGAATATCTTCATAGCTGCTCAAATATCCGGGCAAAACATTAATTGTAGACTTTTATAACGTTAAATAATCCAAAGATTTAAACAATAAATACCACAAACTGGGTATTTGAATCCAAATCCGGGATTCCTAATTTTATACCTGAAACAATCGCAAATAGATTGTTCCTTAACAACTAACTCTCTCCGGAGCCGGCAATAGCCGGCTTTTTTATTGTTCTCCTTTTAAAAACTTTTTAATCTATTCTTTATTGCCTAATCAAATGAAAGCATATTCCTTATTTTCGCCGCATGAGTGAACTGCACCTTGTAAGCTGGAATGTGAACGGAATTCGCGCGATTATAAAGAAGGACTTTCTGAAAGACGTAAAAACTATGGATCCTGATGTGCTTTGCCTTCAGGAAACCAAAGCCCAACCGGAAGATGCTCAGACTGCGCTTTCATTGGTCGAAGGATATAAAGTCTACAGCAATTCCGCCAAGAACAAAAAAGGATACTCTGGCACAGCGATACTCACCAAAAAAGAGCCCATCAGAGTTAATAACGATATAGGTATTGAAGAGCATGATCAGGAGGGAAGGGTGATTACTGCGGAATTTGAGAAGTTCACCATTGTGACGGTGTACACACCAAACTCCGGCGAGGGAATGAAAAGGCTGTCCTATCGGCAGGAGTGGGACAAGGCCTTTAAAGATCACATTACCGCTCTGGAAGAACATAACCCCGTGATCATATGTGGAGATTTGAATGTGGCGCATTCTGAGCTGGACCTGGCCAGACCTAAGCCCAATTACAACAAAACATCCGGTTACACTCAGAAGGAAATCGATGGTCTGGACGCTCTGTTGGCCGAAGGATATCTAGATACTTTCAGGAAATTTTATCCTGATGAGGTCAAATACAGCTGGTGGAACTATAAGTTTAATGCCAGGTCGAGAAACGTTGGATGGCGCATCGATTATTTCCTGGCAAGTGAAGCCCTGAAAGGTCGTCTAAAAGAGGCCAATATTTACAATGAGTTTATGGGATCGGATCATTGTCCAGTCGGATTAAAACTGGATATATAGAATGGAAGCAACCCTCAAATGAAGATTGCTTCCATATAGCTTAAGCTTCGACAGATTCCTTAACTCGATCCGCTATCCATTTTTTGGCTTCCTCTACATCTTCAAAATGACCAATTGGCACAGGAGTTTCATTCTTCTTACTGAAACGATTTACTCCCATCTTGGTAAGTGCTGTTGGCGAAAGAATAAATGCCATAGCTTTTAATCCACCCTGGACTAGCGCTGGCATGGTAGATGCGGCATATTCGCTGTCCTTGGGACCTACGACTTTTTGTTGACTCGTATCGGATATAATAGAGCTTACTCCTTTTTCCGTCACAAATTTTACGGTAAAGTCAATCGCACCTCTAAATTTTTCAGGTTTGTTGAATCCTGTCCAGATCTGCATTAATTGCATTGTCTCCTGGTCATAAAGGAATTCTATTCCTTCATCGTGATAAACTGATTTCATGGTTCTTAATATTTAAGTATCCAAAATCACTCGTTCCGGAGCGGGGAGCCTTTTGATCTCAAAAAGCCATGAACAGTCTTTATGGATGCTGGTTAATAAACTACTAAGATAAGAGTTTCAGATGATAGTGATAGAATCATGCCTTTATCGTCTTCCTGAAAATGAACCCTTTGGCGAAGGAAACTTCTCCTTTTATTGGGGTTAGTCCAATAAAAAACCCGACACTAGCATGTCGGGTTCTTATCAGTTAAAGTCTGTAATTTACTTACCAGCCTCGTATTTTTTTGAAACTTCATCCCAGTTGATCACATTGAAAAATGCAGAAATGTAATCAGGTCTTCTGTTCTGATAGTTAAGGTAATAGGCATGCTCCCAAACATCCAGTCCAAGAATGGGAGTCCCGCCACAACCGGAATCCGGCATCAACGGATTATCCTGGTTCGGTGTTGAGCAAACTTCAACTTTTCCTCCGGGATGCACGCACAACCATGCCCAACCTGAGCCAAATCTTGTGGCTGCGGCATTACTGAACTCTTCCTTGAATTTGTTGAATGAACCAAAGGCACTATTGATCGCATCGGCCAGTGATCCTGAAGGCTCGCCTCCTCCATTTGGACTCATGATGGTCCAAAACAAACTGTGATTCCAGTGACCTCCACCATTATTTCTAACGGCTGCTACGTCTGAATGCTCCTTGCAAATATCATCAATGGTCTTGCCTTCCATATCGGTACCTTCGATGGCCCCGTTTAATTTCGTCACATAAGCATTATGGTGCTTACCATGGTGAATTTCCATGGTTTTGGCATCTATATGTGGTTCTAATGCATTGTGTGCATATGGTAAATCTGGTAGTTCGAAAGCCATATTATTCTAATTTAATTTTGGTTTGGTTTTGATTACAAATTAAAAAATTAGGAATTAAACTCAGGTAATGAACCATTAATTCCTGTTTAAATATTCAACTCTTAAATAGACTAATAAATTCCACAAAGTCAGGTTAATCTGAATCTTTTCTAAGTCTGCCAAAAAAATCCGTGATTAAAGTGCTGCACTCTTCTTTCAGTAAACCCATCGTAACCTCGACCGAACCAGGCAATACTTTTGGGCTAACTGCCAAAAAACCCCTTTTGGGATCTCTCGCCCCAATAACAATCCTTGACAGCTTGCTCCAGAAAATTGCTCCGGCGCACATGGAGCAGGGCTCTAATGTCACATACATCGTACATTCATCCAAATATTTAGACCCCAGATAATTCTGAGCCGAAGTTATTGCCAGCATTTCGGCATGAGCCGTGACATCATTTAATCTTTCCGTTTGATTATAGGTCCTGGCAATGACTTTCTTGTTTGCTACGATCACGCAGCCAACTGGGATCTCTCCTTCATCCGCAGCTTTTTCAGCCTCTTTAAGCGCTTGACGCAAAAAGTGCTCATCGCTATGAATTGACAGTTCCACTATCTGAATCGGATACTATTCATGGTAACCTCAGCTTTATCCTGCCAGTACGATCTTCTACTAGCAGCTGTGTTGAAATTGAAGACCAGGACTCGCTCCGCATATGGGATATACATAATGTAGATGTACTTTGACAGACTGCGATTGGTGGTAAATGCATTGTCATCACCCATTATTGTGCCTATAAACTCAAATACGATGTAATCCTCCCCATTAATGTTTGACACAGTATCCTGAAAAAATTGTACTTCATCATAAAGAGTTCTGATTCCGGCCCTGTACATGTCTCTTAGAATTTGAATGTCATTACCCAAAGCAGTTGAAGTCTGGCTTATACCGAAATCAGCGTCTCCAT
This sequence comes from Cyclobacteriaceae bacterium, assembly GCA_965228045.1. GTDB lineage: Bacteria > Bacteroidota > Bacteroidia > Cytophagales > Cyclobacteriaceae > JANQEU01. Next base: position 82,114 of record OZ245789.1, read on the forward strand.
TTGAATTTGTATACATCATAATGGGGGGCTGGTTAGAAACGTACTTCTGTTGCATGATCTCCTCTGACATCGGGTAAAATTCTTGTGGTATAGTCAATTCCATGAGTTTCCCGATTTTCTCCGTCTTGAACCCTGGTTGACCTTGAACAAATGACCATGAAACTGAAAATAGAATGGAAAAAATTAATGATTTCAAATTAATCAGGATTTGGTTTTCACATCAGAAGACAAAGCTAAAACTATTGCTAAATTTGCGCCTCGATTTATAAATCTGTATCAGAAATGCTGAGAACTCATACGTGCGGACAACTAAGAATAGACAACGTCGGGGAGAATGTAAAATTATGTGGATGGGTCCAACGCCTCCGTAACAAAGGAGGTATGGTTTGGATTGATCTGAGAGATCGATATGGGATCACTCAACTCATGTTTGAGGAGGAAAGTACCGACAAAAGGATTCTTGAGATCGCAAAAAATGTGGGCCGCGAATTTGTATTGAAAGCCACAGGAGAGGTTATCGAAAGAGTATCAAAAAACCCAAAGTTACCCACAGGTGATATTGAAATAAAGGTGACAGATCTTGAAGTTCTAAATGAATCGAAAGTACCTCCGTTTATCATAGAAGAAGAAACGGACGGCGGTGAGGAACTGCGAATGAAATACAGATACCTGGATCTCAGAAGAAATCCGGTCAGAAAAAACCTGGAGTTGCGGCATCTGGTCAATAAAAAAACAAGGCAATACCTCGATGAAAACGAGTTTGTCGAGATTGAGACTCCATATCTGATAAAGTCAACCCCTGAAGGAGCCAGGGACTTTATTGTTCCCTCCAGGCTTAATGAGAATCAATTTTATGCCCTCCCGCAATCTCCTCAGACATTTAAGCAATTGTTGATGGTTTCCGGATTTGACCGTTATTATCAAATTGTAAAATGTTTCCGTGATGAAGATTTGAGAGCAGATCGACAACCGGAATTCACCCAGATAGATTGTGAAATGTCTTTCGTAGAACAGGAGGACATTTTGAATATGTTTGAGGGGCTAGTCAGATTCCTCTATAAGGAGGTAAAAAACATAGAGTTGGGTGCTTTCCCCAGAATGACCTTTGACGAGGCTATTTCAAAGTACGGTTCGGATAAACCAGATACACGCTTTGGGATGGAGTTTGTGGAGCTCAATGAGGTAGCTCAGGGAAAAGATTTCAATGTCTTTGACTCGGCGGAACTGGTAGTGGGAATAAACGCAACAAACTGCGCCGGATATTCCCGTAAGGAACTCGATGCATTGACGGATTTTGTTAGAAAACCGCAGATTGGAGCCAAAGGTCTTGTTTACATCAAGTGCAATGAAGACGGTACGTTCAAATCATCGGTCGACAAGTTCTTTTCTGAGGAGGATCTTAGTAAGATCGCTGAGAAAATGGACTCTCAAAAAGGAGACCTGATCCTGGTACTTGCCGGTGAAAAAAATCAGACAAGAAGCGCCATGAGGGAATTGCGCCTTGAAATGGGCTCACGTTTAAACCTGAGGGACAAAAACGTAGTCTCTCCATTATGGGTAATTGACTTTCCGCTTCTGGAGTGGGATGAAGAAACTAAAAGGTACCATGCCATGCATCACCCATTTACTTCCCCAAAACCTGAAGACCTTGATAAATTGGAATCAGCCCCTGGTGAAATCAAAGCATCAGCGTATGACATGGTCATCAACGGTGTAGAGATTGGGGGTGGGTCCATCAGGATTCATGACAGAGACCTGCAGAGCAGAATGTTTGATGCATTGGGTTTTACCAAAGACGAGGCATTGCACCAATTTGGCTTTCTAATGGGTGCATTTGAATATGGTGCACCTCCACATGGTGGTATTGCTTTTGGGTTTGACAGGCTGTGCGCCATGTTTGGAGGTCAGGAAAGCATCCGGGATTTTATTGCATTCCCAAAAAACACATCCGGTCGGGATGTAATGATCGACTCTCCATCGACCATTGGTGAGGAACAGTTGAACGAATTGAAAATCAAGACGTTCAAATAGTTCAAATACCTTATAAGTGTTGTATTTTTAGGTAAAAATTTAGCGTAAGCGATGACCAAGAAGTTTCTTTTATACAGTACCCCGTTCATACTTCTGTTTTTAGGGATGTCCCTTTTCGAGCCGTGGCTTTATCAAAATGTATTTGGAAGCACAAACCTTGAGAGGGTTAAGAATACGGATTTTGAGGTGATCGCACACAAGGGAGCTTCAGGTCATGCCCCTGAAAACACGCTTGCTGCGTTCAAAATGGCCCTGGATATGGGAGTGGACATGATTGAATTGGACGTAAGACACACAAAAGACGAGGAGATCATTGTATTTCATGACCAGACTCTGGACAGGACTACAAACGGCAGAGGAGACGTCCATGACTATACGCTTGAAGAGATCAGGGAACTGGACGCTGGCTCGTGGTTTGATCCAAAGTATTCTGATCAGAAAGTCCCTACACTGAAGGAAGTGCTGGATTTGGTCGATGGCAGGTGTAAAGTTTTAATTGAAATCAAGCATATGGATCATCCCCATTATCATGACTTTGCTGATAAACTGGTGGATATAGTACGGGAAGAGCGGAATGGTTTTGATTGGGTGATCCTTCAATCCTATGAAGACATGTATCTGGAAGAGGCACATGCTTATGATGAAAGGATCGAAACGAAAAAGATGCTGATAGGAGAAGACTCTGCTCCTTTAATCGCATTTTACATTGAAACGAGGATGCATCTTGGTCGATCCGAAAAGGAGGAACAAATGTCTACACTCAATCCACATTTCAGTACCTTATCACCCAGAAGAGTATTCCGAATGCATGCCAGAGGATTTAAGGTTTTTACCTATCCGGTGAATGATCGGGAAAATATGATTAAAATGCTCAATATGGGCGTCGATGGCATTATCACGGATTTTCCTGATATCCTGATTCAATTACGTAAGGAAATTCTGGAGGTCCATCCGGACGCGTAGTCATAATCTGGCGGTAGCTGAAACAGAATTTGACAAAGTAGTCAGCTCTATTTCGCTGGCGATGTATCCGAATGAATCTTTCTGAGTTCCTTCAATCACCCGATTAAACATACTTCTGGCAGATTCTACGTTTCCTTCCTGCAAATAATAGGTACCTACACCGTATCCGATAATGGTGTTGATTTCACCATTTGAATTATATCTTCTCATGAGAATATCCGGTGTAACAAACCCACGGTAAAGCTTGATGAGATCGTGGTAGATTCTGGACTCACCTTCAATCAGGTTCATATCACTATGAATTAGGGACGCCAGAGCGGTGGCCGCATCTCTGTTCCCGATTTTCATATAAGAAGTATACAACCAATTGGTTGTTTTCACCTGCAGGTCATCGTTGGTCGCGAATTCCAGACACTTCTTATAGCTGGAGATTGACTTGTCATAATTTCCTTTCAGGAAATACGCCAAACCCAGGTGATACCAGATGTTCCATTTGACATTAGTCAAAGGTCTGTTTAACGAATTCGGAATACCATCAGGTTCTATTTCATTGGGTACGCCGTGGGTATAAAATGCCGCTTCAGTAAGGTCATCTATCGCCTTATCAAATTGCTTTGTGGTGATGTAACGATGCCCCCTGTGTCTTCTCAGTTTATAGGACCTCGGAAATTTGGAAAGGCCTTCAGTGAATACGTTTATGGCGTCCTGATACCTGCCGAGGTATGCCAACCGGCGTCCATACCAGATGATATTTTCCAGATCATTTGGATCCTCATTGTAGTCACTTTCAGCATCAGTCAGTTTCTTTTGACGCTGCTCCAAAGCCTGTTGAGATAGATATTCTTCCTTTACCTCAGTCTTATCCAGTTCAGCCGGTTCAGTGGAAACAGGAACCGGAATTGTAAGATTTGATTCGTAATCATCGCCGTAACTTGGCTCCACTCTGATACAACTCTGCACCAGAATAAAAATCGATATTACCAAAGAAATCCTAAACAACCTATTCATTCCAATTTGGGTATCCGGGAGAATTGATCGTTTCTCCATTCTTAGCTTCTTCCACGATTTTACGCACATCTTCCAGCAATTGTTTTGAATCAAACACAATTCCATCCTTAATGGTATAATTGACTCCTCCAGCTCTGATTATCTCATTGTCCTCTGTCAGTTTTATGGCGCCGGTACCATAGAGAACTTTCAGGTTCTGCAATGGATTTTCATCTACAATTACGATATCTGCTTTTTTCCCTATTGCAATGGTACCAATCTCATTATCCAACCCCAATGCTTCCGCTCCCATCAGGGTTGCACTTCGGATGACTTCCAATGGATGAAATCCTGCTTCACGCAACAATTCCAATTCTCTAATGTAAGCAAAACCATAAAGCTGGTAAATGAAACCGGAGTCTGAACCAGTGGTGACCCGACCACCCCGGTTCTTATATTCATTCACAAAGGTCATCCAAAGGTCATAGTTTTTCTTCCAGTTCACTTCCTCTTCGGTCCCCCAGAAGTGCCAGTAAGAACCATGGGATACTTTGCTGGGCTTATAAAATTCCCAAAGCGATGGCAGAGTATAATCCTTGTGCCAGTCTGCATTGATGGCGCGCATAAGATCCCTGCTGGCTTCATAAATATTGAAAGTTGGGTCAAGCGTAAAATCCAACTCAATAAGCCTATCCATCACCACATTCCATTTTTCAGAGTATGGGGCAGCTGCTTGTTGCCACAATTTACCGGCCTCACCAAAGCGGTGTTGTTCATTCTGATAATTGTAATCAAGTGGATAATCCTGAACAACCCTGTCATTAAACAGTGCTTCAGGCAAACCATACCAGTGCTCCATGCTGGTAAGACCGGCCTCTGCCGAATTCACAACGTTCCACCAGGCCACATTTAGCTGGGCATGATGGCAGGCGGACCGTAGACCAAGACTTTTGTTTTCCTGCAATGCAGCCTGCATAACTTCGGGTGAAGCCCCAAAAAACTTGATGCCATCAGCTCCCCGATTATAGTTGGCACGAACCCAGGATCTCGCCTCCTCTGCGGTGGTAATCGGGCCGCGCAGTTTCTCCGAAGTTCTCGAGTTTCTATCACCCCGAACTACTGGAACATCTTCGATATTTTGCCCGAAAGAGGTATAGGCCAAAATTCTTGGCGCAGTGATCGTATTGGAGGCACTCTTATTTTTGTGATCTAAAACCCAACCCAGGCCATTACCGGCAGATGGATCACGAATGGTAGTGATGCCATGTGCAAGCCATAGCTTAAACACATATTCTGCGGGTGTCCCCTGAGATGTACCGCCAATATGTCCATGCATGTCGATAAAACCAGGCAGAACATATTTTCCATGTGCATCGATTTCCTTACCACCTTCCTTTAATTCAGGTCTGCGTTCCTCATTGATTTCCACACCCGGATATCCAACGGTACTCACATTTACGATCCGATTATTTTCAATCACAATATCTACCGGACCGATTGGTGGTGCTCCGTTCCCGTTAATAAGGGTGGCTCCACGAATAATCAACTGCTCAAATGGTCCCTCACCCCTATATCTTTCCGGGGCAGGTTCAATCTGCGCAAATAAAGGAAGCGTTAAAACGGCTAAGGCTAGGGTTAGAAGTCGAAATTTCATTAATCTTGAATTTGAGTGTGAATCTTTGGATTGTTCATCCCGTTCTATCAAAACTAGAGAATAAAAAATACTATGGCATTAACACCTTCAAATATGTTACCGCTGGGGACGCAGGCTCCGGATTTTAACCTGTTTGATGTCAATTCTGATACTCAGAAGGAGTTGAAGGATGTGACCGGTAAAAAGGGAACCGTTATTATTTTTATGTGCAACCACTGCCCTTATGTGGTCCATGTAGAATCTGAGATTCAAAAGATCTCCTCGGAGTATCAAAAAAAGCAAATTGCATTTGTAGGAATTTCATCCAATGATGTGGACAATTACCCCACGGACTCTCCTGATCACATGAAGGAACAGATAGGTCGAACAGGTTTCGATTTTCCATATCTATACGATGAAACTCAGGAGGTCGCCAAAGCTTACGATGCGGCATGTACACCGGATTTTTACGTATTTGACAATAATCAAAAACTGGTCTACCGCGGAAGATTAGACGAATCACGCCCAAAAACGGAAGTTCCATTGACAGGCAAGGACCTGCGGAATTCCCTGGATGCACTGCTTGATCAGAGGCCCCAGGCAGAGACACAATATCCTAGTATGGGGTGCAATATCAAATGGAAATAACTTCCGGGCATATTTTATAAATTTGCGCTCCTGCCAAATGAGTGTATCGAAGAAAAATTTCAAAAAAATAACTACCCATAGTCTGGGTGAGATGAAATCAGCCGGAGAAAAAATTTCTATGCTGACCGCATATGACTATTCGATGGCTCGAATCATCGATGGAGCCGGGGTTGATGTAGTACTTGTAGGGGATTCCGCTTCCAACGTCATGGCTGGAAACGAAACAACCCTTCCCATCACCTTAGATCACATGATCTGGCATGCTCAGTCAGTGGTAAAAGCCGTAAATCGTGCCCTGGTTACAGTAGACATTCCATTCGGAAGTTATCAGGGCAATTCCTCCGAAGCGCTTCGTTCCAGCATCAGAATCATGAAAGAATCTGGTGCTCACGCCGTGAAGATGGAAGGTGGGTTGGAAGTCAAAGAAGGCATTGAGAGGGTCCTTACAGCCGGTATTCCGGTGATGGGTCATCTGGGCCTCACACCTCAGTCCATCTACAAATTCGGTACTTACACAGTAAGGGCTAAGGAAGAAGCTGAAGCCGAAAAGTTGCTCTCCGATGCTATGCTTTTAGAAAAAATTGGTTGCTTTTCTATTGTGCTGGAGAAAATCCCCTCACAGTTGGCAAAGCGTGTGAGCGAATCTCTTTCCATCCCGACAATTGGCATTGGCGCTGGGCCCTATACAGATGGGCAGGTTTTGGTAATTCATGATATGCTCGGTATTACTCAAGATTTCAAACCCCGTTTCCTTCGTCAATACGCTGATCTTAATAAGAGCATCCATGATGCTACAGAGCAATATATCAAAGACGTTAAAACAAATTCATTTCCAAACGAAGAAGAAAGCTATTAACAACCTGACATAAATTATTCATGGCAAAAATCATTTATACCAAAACAGACGAAGCTCCTGCACTGGCTACCTACTCTCTTTTACCCATTATCGAAGCGTTTACCTCCCTGGCTGGTGTAGAAATGGAGCTTAGGGACATTTCACTGGCGGGTAGAATTCTGGCGGTTTTCCCCGAATTTCTAAAGGAGGATCAAAGAATTAGTGACGACCTGGCAGAGCTTGGTGAATTGGCCAAAAAACCGGAAGCCAATATTATAAAGTTGCCAAACATCAGTGCGTCCATTCCTCAACTTACCGCAGCAATCAGCGAATTACAGAAACTTGGCTATGACCTCCCTGATTACCCATTTGAGCCAAAGAATGACCGGGAAAAGGATATCAAATCACGATACGACAAAGTCAAAGGAAGTGCAGTAAACCCGGTTCTGAGAGAAGGAAATAGTGACAGAAGAGCTCCAAAAAGCGTAAAGGAATTTGCCAAAAAGCACCCTCATTCCATGGGAGCATGGAATCCTGATTCTAAATCCCACGTGGCACATATGTCCGAGGGAGATTTCTTTGGTAGTGAGAAATCCTTAACGACCGAAAAAGAAACAGTTGTAAAAATTCAGTTCAGAAGTTCCTCCGGAGCTACAGAGACCTTAAAGGAAAGCACACCTCTTCAAAGAGGTGAGATCATAGATGCTTCCGTAATGTCGATGTCCGCATTGAAGACATTTTTGGCAAGGGAAGTGGAAGATGCCAAGGCCAAGGACGTTCTTTTTTCTATTCACATGAAAGCTACTATGATGAAGGTCTCCGATCCCATCATTTTTGGGGCTGCGGTATCAGTTTACTTTGCGGACGTTTTTGAGAAACACGAGGCAACCTTGCACAACCTCGGCGTGGATCCAAGCAATGGCTTTGGAGATCTGGTCACCAAAATCAAAACGCTACCGAAGGATGAATTGAAAGTCATCGAAGCTGACATACAGGCTGTTTATGACAATAATCCGGAATTGGCAATGGTGAATTCAGACCTTGGTATTACCAATCTTCATGTACCAAGTGACGTAATAATTGATGCTTCTATGCCGGCTGCTATCAGATCCTCCGGTCAAATGTGGGGTCCGGATGGCAATCTAAAAGATATGAAAGCCGTAATTCCTGACAGATGCTACGCGGGTGTCTATCAGGAAACCATTGACTTTTGTAAGAAAAATGGGGCTTTCGATCCCACGAAAATGGGGAGTGTGTCAAACGTAGGTCTTATGGCTCAAAAAGCTGAAGAGTATGGTTCTCATGATAAGACATTCCAAATGAAAGAAGCCGGATCAGTCCAGGTAATTGATGATTCGGGGAATGTTTTGTTAGAACATGAAGTGCAGCCAGGAGACATCTGGCGTATGTGTCAGGTAAAAGATGCTCCTATCCAGGATTGGATCAAACTAGCAGTCAGTCGTGCTAGAGACACCGGAACTCCGGCTGTTTTTTGGTTGAATGAAGAAAGAGCACATGACAGGGAATTGATTAAAAAAGTCAATCAATACCTTCCTGGACATGACACCGATGGTCTTGAAATACTTATCAAGTCGCCTGTGGAAGCTACGAGATTCTCTTTGGAAAGAATAAATGAAGGAAAAGATACTATCTCAGTAACAGGTAATGTACTACGGGATTATCTGACTGATCTCTTCCCCATTCTTGAAGTAGGGACCAGTGCCAAAATGCTGTCCATCGTACCTTTGATGAATGGTGGAGGATTATTTGAAACGGGGGCCGGAGGGTCCGCGCCTAAGCATGTTCAGCAGTTTGTACAGGAAGGGCACTTAAGATGGGATAGTCTGGGTGAATTTCTGGCGCTGGCAGCGTCACTGGAACATCTGGGTAAAACTTACGACAATCAAAACGCCCTGTTACTTTCGAAAGCACTGGACATTGCAACCGGCAAATTCCTGGAAGGCAACAAATCTCCATCACGTAAGGTGAATGAAATCGATAACAGAGGAAGTCATTTCTACCTGGCATGGTATTGGGCAGAAGCTTTGGCGGAAATAACCGACAAGGAAGATTTGAAAGCTGTATTCGGCAAACTCTCCGAGGATATGAAAATTCATGAATCGCAAATCAATGAGGAGCTACTTGCCGCACAAGGTGCTCCGGTAGAAATGGGAGGATATTATAAGCCGGATGATAAATTGACCAGCGAGGCGATGCGACCAAGTAAAACGCTGAATGGATTACTGGAAGGCCTATTGGGCTAACCTACTTGATGTAACGACGAAAACGTTTTACGTTTTCCCGGTAATAATCACTCATCAGATCCGATTCGACCACACCCCTGCTTGATGAGGCGTGTATGAATCTGATGGTATTTTTATCAACGTAGGTGATCATGCCTGAATGCCACCATTTGTCTCTTTTTTGTTTGAACTTAAAGAATACCACATCTCCTTCTCTAAGGCCGGACCATCCACGCTTACGACCGGATTTGGATTGCTCTTTAGCAGTTCGCGGAATTGAAACTCCGGCAGCCCGATAGGAATTGTAAATCAGCGCTGAGCAGTCAATGCCACCCCGGGAAGTTCCTCCGTATTGATAAGGTGTACCCATGTAAGTTTTAGCCGTGCTGACAACAGTAGCGAGTTGCTTTTTTCTTTTCTTCCGGTTTTGAGCGGATGCATCCGCGATAAACAATGATGAGAAAATAAGAGTCAGTAAGAGTATGGAGATCAGGTGATGGCACGAAATCGAACCTCTAACCATTGGACTCCTTTTTTAAAATGACAAATAAATCAAGATTATCCTGAGTTTCTTCCCTTTCAAAATAGTCATCAGTGGAGATTGAAGTTACCAGTTCATCAGCGCCTTTTTTGAGCGAGTTACGATTAAATCTGTTGAGTATATCGTATGGCACCTTCAAAATGGATGCGGGTAATCTGTATTGTAAATTTAAGAAATCAAAGCGAGTAATTTTCCTGACAGCGGCTTTATTTCTTTCATAATACTCCATCACCTTCTCATTACCTGCAATACCTTTCATTTCCACAAACTCAAAATACTTTCTGCTCAATTCCGTCAATTGATGGGATGTGTATTCCCTTATGTGCCATGGATTACGGGTGAGGGTCATTTTAATATTGGGGGTGGTCAGCAGTGCCACGCCTCCTGGTTTTAGAACGCGATGTATCTCCTGCAGGAATTTCTCATCTTCTTTTATGTGTTCTATTACCTGGAAACTGACAATTGAATCGAATTGATTGTCCTCGTAAGGAAAAGGCGGAAAATTGCCTCGCTGGAATTTGTAGTCAGGGTATTTCTCGGATAGATTGCTAATGACATGTTCAATCTTATCGATAGCAGTATAAGAATCCGCCAATGGTGCCAACTCATGAACACCTCTCCCTTCACCACATCCAAGCTCAAGCAAATGACCGCTTATATACGGCTTGGCCACGTGATACGCCTTGAGCAACCGTTGGTGTATCGGGTTATCCGAAACAATTTGATCAGAGGTTATTTCAGTTGTATAAACGCTCATCTGCTATTTTTGCACAAATAAAACGAAAATTAGAGTCCTTTGAAGCATTTAAAGAGAGGCATTTTATGAGGTATAGCATTGCACTAATCCTTGCACTGATGTCCTATTCGGCGATTTGTATTGATTTTTCAGAGGTCAATACCATTTATTGGTATGAGAAACAGTCGGTTTCCATAAGACATAGTATTGCTTCTGACGAGAATGAAGTGCACCTATTCCTGGAATTAACAGGTGATTCTGTTTCAATTGACAAAATTTCCTATTTGGCCCAAAGCAATTATGAGGACGCTAACCATATTGAATTCCGCAATTTTGAATCTAGTGAGCTAGCCAATGAGCCGGCGCGTGTAGTTCTGGAGTTGATCTTTACAATACCCTCAGGAAAAAACCTCCTTGTTGTCAAATACTCGGAGCCGCAAGATGATTATTATTTTCCTATCCCATTGATAAGAGGTAATACCCCATTTCCCGATTACTATTTAGTAGATGAAAGCGGGTACCCAATTTTCGATCAGTTTGTTCGTCAAAACGAGTACAGTTTTGAGTTTGTAGGGCCACGTAAATCTCTCTGGGCCTACGAATACATGGAGGATTTTCCCCCTGCAGACCCACCAATGGGTGTTGTACAATCCGTTTCTCCAACCTTGGATATCGATACGCTCGTCAATCTGGAAAACTATGAGATGAAAGCTGGTCGTTTTTATTTCATCCAAACGGATACTTTATCCAATCAGGGTTTTGCCATTTATGTTGGAGAGTCGTATTACCCTCTTACCAGACGACTAGAAGAACTCATCCCGCCCATGACCTATATTACACGCCAGTCTGAGATCTCAGCTGTGACACAGTCCAATGACGCAAAGAAGGCATTTGATGACTTCTGGTTGACCACTTACTCGAGTAGTCAGAATGCACGTCTTGCGATAAGAAGCTACTACCGAAAAGTGGCCATGGCTAATGAATTGTTTACCGACTACAAACAGGGATGGAAAACCGACAGGGGTGTTTTGACAATGATGTTTGGACTACCCAGGGAAGTCATTCGCTCGAATAACATGGAAACCTGGGTATATCCCAATGATGTGGTCTTTGAATTTCGCGTTTTATCAAATTTGTTCACACCCAATCTGTATGTGCTGATACGAGATGAAGACTACAGGGAAGATTGGATAAGAAGAGTACGAATAATTAGAAGTGGTGGTGGTCGATAATAAGAAAAATCCTTACATGATCTTTGGTCTGAGGGCCGTAATCGAGGCTGCGAATTCGGGGAAGGACCTCGAAAAAGTCTTTATCCAAAAAAATATTTCCGGTGATTTGTCAAGAGAGTTGCGTCAAGCTTTGTTCCAGACGCAAACACCTATTTTGAATGTTCCCATAGAGAGGATTAATAAGTTCACAAGGAAAAATCATCAGGGAGTAGTAGCATTCCTTTCACCCATTAAATATTTCAAACTTTCTGATCTGGTTACCCGGGTATTTGAATCAGGAGAAATTCCGTTTTTTTTGGTTCTGGACAGGCTTACCGATGTTCGCAACTTCGGCGCCATCGCCAGGACGGCTAGCTGCACGGGTAGCCATGGGATAATCATTCCATTGAAAGGTGCCGCTCAGGTAAATGGGGATGCAATGAAAACCTCCGCTGGCGCATTGAATTCGCTCCCCGTCTGCCGTGAGAGCAATCTAAAAAGCAGTGTAGAATACCTCAAAAACTCTGGGTTGGCAATAGTAGCCTGTACGGAGAAGGCAAGTGAGGATATTTCGAAAGCATCCTTTAAAGAGCCAACCGCCTTAATCCTGGGGTCCGAGGAGGACGGAATATCAGATGAACTACTGAAACTTTGTGATTACAAATTCAGGATTCCAATCACGGGTCCGATCAAATCACTAAATGTTTCCTCCGCAGCGGCCATGGTTTGCTACGAAGTACTTAAGCAGAGAACTTAGATATATCTTTCGCCCTTTTCGACTTTTACCTGGTTTACGAAGTTTTTGAATTTTGTAGCATCATCTTTCTTACAGATGAGCAATACGTCATCAAAATCTGCTACGAGATAACCATCCAGATCACTGGCCACAACCAATTTTCCCTTTTTGCTTTTTATGTAGTTCGAACTACAATCATATAACATTGCCTTCTCCTCCACCACGTTTTGATTTTCATCCTTTTGTTTAATCTCATGAAGGGCATCCCACGAGCCAAGATCGGACCAACCAAAATCCCCGGGAACCATGAAAACGTTTTCAGCTTTCTCCATGATCGCGTAGTCAACTGAGATCGATTTGCAATTGTTATAGGCCTCTGCGAGAAAATCAGACTCCTTGTCACTGAAATAGTGCTTTTCACCCTTTTCGAAGGTCTCGGCCAGCCAGGGTTGTAATTCTTCAAAAGCTTTGATTACACTATTGACCGACCAGACAAATATGCCCGCATTCCATACGAAATCACCACTTTCCAAAAACTTTTCCGCAAGGTCTCTGTCCGGCTTTTCCGTGAATGTTTTTACTTTTTTAATAGGGTCATCCGACTCAAAATACTGAATATACCCATAGCTTGTCTCTGGCCTGCTGGGCTGGATGCCAATGGTGATCAGTCTATCGTTTCTTCCAGCAGATTCCACCGCCGTTTTAATTACCTCAAGGTATCTGGCATCATCAAAGATGGCAGCATCCGAAGGTGTGACCACAATAACTGCATTTGGATCCAAAGTCTTGATCTTATAAGTGGCATATGCAATACAAGGAGCGGTGTTTCTTTTGACCGGCTCCATCAGAACCTGATCACTACCCAGATCAGGAAGTTGTTCTTTGATGATGTCTGCATAAATCTCATTGGAAACCACCCATAAATTCTTTGCCGGAACCAAATTTCTGAAACGATCACAAGTCATTTGAAGCAATGACCTACCCATTCCCAAAATATCAAGAAATTGTTTTGGTTTAGCGTTTCTGCTGTATGGCCAGAATCTCGTCCCGCTGCCACCAGCCATGACCACTACATGAATACTCTTATCCATCATTTTTCCCGATTTATTCTAAATGCGATTAATTAGATTCGCTTGCTGATTTTTCGACCACAAGATTACGGATTATTTCCGTATTGAAAATTGCTTTATTGTAAACCTTTCAATTAGAATAATCAGAGTTTTTCATTAACTTAATGAAGTACATCAACTGAAAATGACGGAAGCATTAACCGGAGATAGGATTCGAGGTACACTCAAAGAAGTATTTGGGTACGACAACTTTAGAGGAAACCAGGAGAAGATCATTCAAAACATCCTGGATGGCAGGAACACCTTTGTGATTATGCCAACAGGGGCAGGTAAATCCCTGTGCTATCAGCTGCCGGCTATAATTCAGGAGGGGACAGCAATTGTCATTTCTCCGTTGATTGCTCTGATGAAAAATCAGGTCGACCAAATGAATGCTGTAGGCATCAACGCCAGATTCTTAAACAGCACGCTCACCAGGGCCGAAATGACACGTGTCAAAAAAGATACTCTTGAAGGCAATACCAAGTTATTGTATGTAGCTCCGGAATCCCTGACGAAGAATGAGAATGTTGAATTCTTGAAACAATCCCGAATTTCATTCATAGCCGTAGATGAAGCACACTGTATTTCTGAATGGGGACATGATTTCCGTCCGGAGTACAGAAGGATCAAATCTATCGTAAGCCAACTTGGAAATGTACCATTGATTGCTTTGACTGCTACTGCGACACCTAAAGTGCAGCTCGACATCAGGAGAAACCTGGAAATGGATGTGGCAGAGGTATTTCAGTCATCCTTTAACCGGACGAATCTTTACTATGAGATCAGATCAAAGCAACAAGCCAAGAAACAACTGATAAAATTCGTAAAAGACCATAAAGGGAAGTCCGGAATCATATATTGTCTCAGCAGGAAAAAAGTAGAAGAAATTGCCGAATTCTTAAAGGTCAACGACGTAAAAGCAGCTCCCTATCATGCAGGGATGGAAGCTGGCTCAAGGATGGCAAATCAGGATGCATTTTTGAATGAAGACGTTGATGTGATTGTTGCAACGATTGCTTTCGGAATGGGCATTGACAAGCCCGATGTCAGGTTTGTCATTCATTATGATGCCCCTAAATCCATAGAAGGATATTATCAGGAAACAGGACGTGCAGGTAGAGATGGATTGGAAGGTAAGTGTTTGATGCTATACAGCTACAATGACATTCTGAAGCTCGAGAAGTTCAATAAGGACAAAGCTGTCACTGAACGTGAAAATGCAAAGTTCCTTCTCGAAGAGATGGCTGCGTATGCTGAGTCCTCCGTCTGTAGGCGGAAGCAATTGCTGCACTACTTCGGAGAGGAATTTGAGGTGGAGAACTGTGAGATGTGTGACAACTGCAGGCATCCGAAAGAGCAATTCGATGGGACCGAATATCTGAAAAAAGTGATCAAAGCTGTTCAGCAGACTGATAGTCGGTTTAACATTGATCACATCACCAATTTATTGCTTGGTAAGAAATCAGAACATGTTATCAGTTACGGTCACGATAAGCTTGACTCATTTGGAAGTGGTGTCGGAGAAAATGAGTCATTCTGGAAAGCCGCAATCCGACAGGCACTCTATAACGAATTGATCGAAAAGGACATCGATAACCCGGGTGTCTTTGCTATCACCCAAAAAGGAATTAACTATCTGATTGATCCATTCAAGATCAATATTTCCCGTGATCATGAGTACGAGACCGAGGGTGATGAGGAGGAAATTGAAAAAACCGTCATTGATGCTAAGTCTTACGATACGGTACTTTTTGACATGCTCAAAGGACTGAGAAAGAAAGTCGCAAAACAGAAAGATCTTCCTCCTTATGTCATCTTCCAGGATCCTTCTTTGGAGGAAATGGCCACACTCTACCCAACTAACATCGATGACCTCAAAAAAGTTATTGGTGTTGGCGAGAGTAAAGCGCGAAAATTTGGCAAGCCATTTTTGGATCTGATTGAGAAATATATAGATGAAAATGACATCATCACTGCTTCAGATGTATTGGTGAAATCGTCAGGTACAAAATCGAAGAATAAGATTTTCATTATTCAGCAGATAGATCGGCAAATAGACCTGGAAGAGATTGCAGAAATGAAAGGCATGAAGTACGAAGATCTTATAGAGGAAATTGAGACGATCTGTGATGGAGGCACCAAACTAAATCTCGACTATTACATCGATCAATTGCTCGATGATGACAGGCAGGATGATATTTACGATTATTTTATGAATGCAGACTCCGGGAGCATCGATGATGCCATAAGTGAGCTGGGACGGGATTATTCCGAGGATGAGATTCGACTGATGCGGATCAAGTTTATGTCGGAATTTGCACACTAAGTGGGCATTTGCCGACTAATCTGTTTTATTTGCCACAAAAGTTTTTAGATGAATGTTTTAGTGTTGGGCTCGGGCGGTCGAGAACATGCCCTGGCCTGGAAAATCAGCCAAAGTGAACTTTGTGGGAATCTTTTTGTAGCTCCGGGAAATGGTGGTACAGGCAAAATCGCTGAAAACATCAGCGTCTCTGCAGATGACTTTCCGGCCATTTCCAATATCATTCAGGATAAGACTATTGAATTACTTGTGATTGGTCCGGAAGGTCCACTGGTAAACGGACTGGTGGATTACTTGAAAACATCTCACCCTGATCTGCTTGTAATAGGGCCGGATAGAAAAGGCGCCAAGCTTGAAGGAAGTAAGGAGTTTGCAAAACTCTTCATGAATAAATACGGTATTCCGACAGCAGGTGCTAAGGTTTTCAATAAGCAAAATATTGATGAGGGTAAGGAATTTCTTGAGGGCATTCATCCACCCTATGTGCTGAAAGCGGATGGATTGGCTGCCGGCAAAGGTGTGATAATAACTTCGGATATTGAGGAGGCCAAACAGAACCTTGAGAGCCTGATTGACGGTAGATTTGGTCCGGCTAGTGCCAATGTGTTAATTGAGGAATATCTTGATGGAATCGAAATTTCTGTATTCGTCCTAACCGATGGAAGCAGCTACTGTATACTTCCGGAAGCAAAGGATTATAAGAGAATAGGAGAAAATGATTCCGGACCGAATACGGGAGGAATGGGAGCCGTCAGTCCGGTGATTTTTGCAGACACGGCCTTTATGCAAAAAATTGAAGACAGGATCATTAAACCCACAATTCAGGGCATCAAATCCGAAAATTTCGACTATAAGGGTTTTATTTTCTTCGGTTTGATCAATGTGAAGGGAGATCCCTATGTGATTGAATACAATGTAAGATTGGGTGACCCTGAAACACAAGCCGTACTTCCCAGGATCCAATCGGACTTTTTATCCACTCTCATTAGCACCGCCAAATCTAAATTAGAAACTACGGACATTTCCATTTCCAAAAAAACTGCCACCACAGTAGTCCTCGTCTCCGACGGTTACCCGGGTAAATATGATAAAGGCAAACAAATTTCCATAAAAGAGGAATCTGCAGACGCCATTGTATTTCATGCCGGGACTATTATGAATGAAGGTAAATTAAAGACAAATGGAGGGAGGGTAATTGCCGTGACCGGAATGGGTGACTCTATCGATGAAGCCCTCGAAGCCAGCTATGAGAATGTCGGAAAAATCGAGTGGGAAGGTAAAAAATTCCGAAAAGACATCGGTCAAGACCTAAAGAAATTAGGTCAGTAATATCCACACAGTCGATTATCTTTGGATATATCGAAATCGCTTTGAAAGATGGGATGTAGCACTTGCGGAGTAACAGAGGGTGAGAGCGTTGCTGGTTGTAACAGCAACGGAGGGTGTGCCAGTGGGGGATGCAATAAACTGAATACTTTCGACTGGCTGTCTAACATGGAGCCTCCTGCTCACATCAGATTTGACATATTGGAGGTAAGATTCAAAAATGGTCGTAAGGAATTTTTCCGTTTACCGGAAAATGAAGTTTTCCACACGGGTGATGCGGTAATAGTGGATGTACCAAATGGTCACCATCTGGGACATATATCACTACAGGGTGAACTGGTGCGTCTGCAGATCCGGAAAAAGCAATACGATGAAAATGAAATAAGGAGGATTTACCGGCTGGCTACACCGGCAGATATTGAGAAATTCAGAAAAGTTAAAAACAGGGAGCTGCCAACTCTTTATCGCACAAGGGAGATCATTCATGACCTGAAGCTTGAAATGAAACTCACTGATGTAGAGTATCAGGCTGATAATTCGAAAGCCACCTTTTACTACTCGGCTGATGACAGGGTAGATTTCAGGGAGCTAATTAAAATTCTCGCGGCAGAATTTAAGATTCGGGTGGAAATGCGGCAAATAAGTTTGCGTCAGGAAGCAGGAAGGCTGGGAGGTATTGGTTCCTGCGGCAGGGAGCTCTGCTGTTCTACATGGCTAAGTGAATTCAAATCTGTCTCGACCCAGGCCGCCCGTTATCAAAATCTTTCGCTAAACCCTACCAAACTATCCGGCCAATGTGGTCGACTAAAGTGTTGCCTGAACTACGAGCTTGAAACTTATATGGATGCTTTGGAGGATATTCCTGAAATAGACAAACCTCTATTGACGGAACATGGTCCGGCACGACTCCAAAAAACGGATATTTTTAGAAAAATACTATGGTTTGGCTTTGATGAGGAAAGCGCATGGTATCCATTGGAAGTTGATCGGGTGAAAGAAATTCTCGCTATGAATGCTAAAGGCAAAAAACCTGCAACCCTTACGGAAAACATAATTCTGGATCAGAAGGTAGCGGCGTCCTCTTTGAACAGCGACCTGATAGCCATGGATAAGAAATTCGGCAAGAAGAAAAAGAAAAAGAAGAACAAACACCGCAGAAAACCTCCACATCCAAACTCAAAATCAAAGGGCAATCAATGATCCGAATTCTTATATTTTCTTTTATCCTTTCTGCCCTATTCGGCTGCGACTCAAGTCGCATTTATGAACAGTTTCAGGAAACAGGAATACACTGGCACCAGGATAGCTCTATTGTTTTCGTAGCAGATGTTCCTAATGAGTATGTGGGTCCTTATAACCTTGTTGCGCATTTTGTCAATGATAATAGTTATGACTACTACAACCTGTATTTCCAATACAGATTAAAAAATGAAAATGACAGTCTGCTTAAGTCAGAGTTAAAGGAATTAATCATTTTCCATCCAAAAACCGGCTATCCGATGGGAGCAGGGTCAGGAGATAAATTCGAAAATAAAATAATACTTGAGGAGAATGCAGATTTCAGTGGTGTGGACTCTATTCGTGTTGAATTTCAGCAATTTATGAGGGTCCAAGAGCTTCAGAATATCGTCAGAGTGGGACTAAGACTTGAGAAGATTACTGAGGATTAATTGTCTCTGCGAATACTATTGAGGAATATTCGCAATCGGTCCATCTGTTTTGCTTCCTCGCGCCATACCTCCCGACTATCCAGCCTCATGACAGGCCACTTTTTATCCGAAAGCTGCTCGTCCTGATAAATGTAAATCTCCTTGCTTGAGCTGGCCTCATAATAGTGATCATCATCGGTCATTACCAATCCGTTATAACCTTCACCTTGCTTTACTGAAAGATCTCCAAATGGCAAATCCTGGCTTATCTCCTGCATTGGATCAATATCATTTACAGCTCCAAAAATCTTATTCTTTAGATACCAGTCCACAGAACTCTTTGATGGGTTCTTGATATGAGGTTTCCATTTTCCAAGGGACACATTGTAGGCATAGTCCAGGTATGCTTTAAGGAACTTGGGACCTTCATTTTTTGTATCGGACACTTTAAGTTCAGATGGTAGCAGACTGGTGACAAGGTATATGTTTTCTCTGGCCCTGGTAATGGCCACATTTAGTCTGTTTTCTCCTCCTTCCAAATTAAGTGGTCCGAATCTTAACTGCAACTTCCCTTTTTTGTCCGGCGCATAGGCGGTGCTGAAGATTATGATATCTCTTTCATCTCCCTGGACATTCTCTATGTTTTTCACAAACAGACGAGACATATTCACATTTCCTTCCAACAGATCCGCGATTAAGGCTTGCTGACGTGCATTAAAAGTGACTATCCCAATGGATTTTTCAGGGGATCTTTTTCTAATACCTGCTACGATTTCCAAAACCATCTGCGCCTCTACCTTGTTCACATTCTGATCCCAAACCCCATCCACTTTAATGTACTTTATGGCATGCTCATTTTTAATTCCTATGGATCCCTTATCAGGAACTACCCGCAACTGCTCTCCATAGAAATGTACGTTGGAGAATTCTATTAATTCCAAAGCTTTACTTCTGTAATGCCCCTTCAAAGGCATTTTTGGCAGGTACCGATCAGAAAGCTCCAGAAGCGATTCTATCTCCGAATCAGGTCCATCTTCAAGTTCATCGGAGTCCCAGCGAATCCTGTATAGGTCATAAGGTTTTAATTGCATAAGGTCACCCGCAATCACAACTTGTTTTCCCCGATAGATTGAAGGAATTCCTCGTTCGGCATAACACTGAGAGGCTTCATCAAATATGACCAGATCAAACATCTGTTTCATCGGGAAGATGGCCGAAGCAGATTCAGGTGATGCCATCCAGCATGGGATAAGCTGAAAAAGCTCCTCACTAAAATCTGAAATGACCTTTCGAAGGGGCCAAATCTTCCTTTTCTTGCGGACCTGATGCTGCAGGTCCCTGAATGTAACCAGGTTATTTAATCTATTGAACTCGAGATTTTCATAAGTCCTCTCTCTACACCGCATCAGTAGTATCTCTTCACTCGTTTGCCTTTTTTGCTCAACACACTGCTTAAGTTCTGCAATATTCTGCTCAAATTTCAGGGAAGAGACTGTCCTTAGGATTGGGTATTTGGATTCAATATGTTCTATCCAGGCCAGGGCCAGGCTATTTTTGAAACATTCAATTTTGGAGTTCCTTTTCCCTTCATACTCCTTAAGAAGTTCGATGACTCTCATTTCATGATGATCGAGACTTTCCCTTAGTGAATGAAAGTCATGAAGATTTTCAAAATCTCTATCCAACTGTTTTAACACTTCCTCAAGCGTAATCCGCTCACCGAAAAGTGTTCTTTGTTGATTTTCGGTTAGAAACTTTTTCCATTGAAGCTTCCTGGGAGGGACGGTTTCCACCAGCTGATGAAACCTTTGAAGTCTTCGGACAAGGTTAGCGCGATCTTCATTTTTGATATTCACATAGCTGTCCAGATCACGTAATTCCCGATATTGACGTAGTGTTTTGATAGCATTGCGCTGATAAAAAAACCAGTTCTGTATTTCCATACGCTTTTTCCCCGGTGGAAAATCAGTCAACCAATCTTTCTGCTGAATCAGCGAGGCATTATGCTCGAAGTTCAACCTGTTATCAATTTTTTCAATAAGATCCTTAAATCCCTGTTTTGAACTTCGTAATCCGTTTGCTACCAACACTCGTGTTATGAAAATCCGATCCTTTGAAAAAAGTCGCCATCTCATCCAGCTAAATGGCCCCTTCCGGGCTTTGATGGCCTTTTCCAATGCCTCCTGAAATCTGCCCAAATCTGAGGCAGATAAAGATGACTCCATACCCACGCCCTTAAAGGAATGCATCGTGGTTTCTTCCATTTTTGCCATCCATGCTTCTTCTTCGTCCATCGGATGCTCCAGCAGGAATCTGAAATACTTGTGGGTACGTTCTGCTTCGAGGTTCTTTGCAAACCGGTTCAACAAGTCTTCTTTCTGTAGATAAAAACTTAATGAATCAAAGTCCAGAGGGCTGTTCAGTATCTCTTTAGAACTCAACCGAAGATCTGTAAATTCTTCATGTGATTTTTTGACGCCTTCTTTAATCAGGAGATAGTCCTTTGTGCCAAACTCTGCGAAGGACTGCTCCCGCGCCCAGAAGTTTTTGGTTCCCTCGTATTTTTCGTGGTACGTAAAGTATCGTTCAAGCCTGCGTACAAATTCCGGTAACTGAGCGTAATTAAACCTGCTGTACCATTGATTTAACTCAATGTAGTCTGAAGAGGGATTGCTTATCAGGTACAATTCCTTTACAGCTTTCCCACATTCCGACTCATCGAAAAGGGAAAATTTGTACTCCTCTAACTCTTCGCAAATTTGTTCTATACGCCTACTGGCTTGACTGAAGACCCTTTCCAGATGAATGGCGTCCAGACTGTTATTCATGCTCCTATACTCCTCGATTTGGTCTATCTGATCCGAAATCTTTTGAAACAGTAGTTTTCTGTCATTTTTAAAATCATGGACCAATCCCACAAAATCATGCAAGCCTTTTTCCTCCAGTCTGCCATACACCACATCCAGGGCCACCTTTTTTTGACACACCAGAAGAACATTCTTACCTCGCGCTATATAGTCGGAAATGAGGTTGGCTATTAGCTGGCTTTTACCAGTACCAGGTGGTCCCTGTATGTTGACTGAATTTCCCTTTTTAATGTATTTCAGCGCCTCTTCCTGATGGGAGTCCAACCGAAAAGGTGTGTAGGTATTCTCTTCAAGTACCCGATCCGAATATTTGGTTCGGCCTTCATCATCAGGATTGTGCTTAATTTTTGAGCCAAAATATTTCTCTAAATCATCCGCTTTCTCTTCCAGTAGGTTCATATAATCCGGGACCAGGTAAGAGCCAGCCTGTGGAAAAATACCAATCACGGCTTCAGAAAAGAGCTTGAGTTTTCCGGTTTTCTCTTTTTGCTCAAGCTCCTTCTTGTTGAAATTTTTGAATGGAATAAGTCCATCGAGAAACGTATCCTGGTTGAAGTGAATTTCCAGTTTGCTTTCCTTCAACAAATCATAAAGCTGGGTTCTGAATACTGTTATATCGCGATCAAAGTCCGTTAATGTCCTTTCCAGTAAATCTTCGTCTATACTCTCCTGATTGTAATAGGCATAAGCCAATAGGAATGATTTGTTGAGCGTCACATTCACATCGGATCTTATTTCGCACTCCCATTTGTTATTTATGATCTGCAGACTTACCGGAAAAAAAACTATTGGTGCCCGCACCAAAGTGTCATCATTAAATTTCCCTCTCACAAAAGGCCAACCCAGATACAAGTCCCGGGCACCTCTTTCCTCAAAAATGAAATCCTGCAATCTATTGAGACTTTTCAGTCTTCTGCTTACCTCGTTGGCTTGGGAATCTACCGTGTCAATTACCTCGCACAAGGTGACTCTTTTGTGAGCCACCAGATCCTGCAATACATCAAATCCAGACTTACCATTTAGGAAATTCGTCTCCTTAAAATCCAGGTATTTATCGACTGTGATCCTCGGAAGAAACAGAGATCTGTTGACACTGGAAAGATTCGTCAAACGGTGCAAAAAAGTCTTTAAAATATCACTCATCCTCAACCTCCACCAACAGGTACGGCCTGATCCTTGCCATAAGTGAATCGGAAATAATATGAATCTTCCTCAAATCATCCTGATTCTGAAAGGTCCCATGGGCATTACGATAGTTGATGATGGCTGTAGCCACATGGTATTCGATATATGGATGCTTATTAAGTGTCTCCTGATCTATTTTATTTACATCTATTTTACGGATACTGCCAGGGTCCAATACAAATCTGTCCTCGATTTCCGGAATTAATGAATCCGGAAAGTGAAATACTTCCTGAAGCTGGTCGAAGTTTACAAACCCTCCTAAAAGATTTCGATACCCGATAATACGCTTTGACAATACCTCTCCTATACCATAAATCTGTCTCAAATCTTCCTGAGATGCATGATTAAAATCAGTTCGAGTCAGTTCCGGAATCGGTTCTGGTTCATATGTTTTCGATTTTTTTACTGGTTTTTCTGGAAATGAAATAAAATTCTCCAGGGAAGTCAATAGCTCTTGGTCAACCCCATAAATAGACCTTAACTGCTCCATTGAATAGTATACTGCACCTGTTTCACGGTATTTGATGATCCTTTCGGATACATACGGCTTGAATCCCAGGCGTTCAAATTCCCCCAGGGTGGCATCGTTTGGGTCAAACGTGAATTTCTCAACCGGTTTTCCAAAATCAACCTCTGACGCTTCAATTGACTTGTTGATCGGGGTAATGGACGCGGCTGTTTCCTGATACCACTGCTCCAGACCGACCTCATCTTGTGCACTTTTTGTACTTTTACGCCACTCTTGAAATGGCAGAAGCCAAACGAAGGAGGTTAGCATTATCAATACAATTAGAGCATTTGCTTCTATTCGGGAGAAACCGAAAAGATTTATCAAATAAATTCGAAATCTTTTCAACATTGCGCTCGTTGGGAATAAAATGTGAGTAAATGATTAATATCATGTTCAATATAATGAACAATGACACTAATTTTGTGAACGCAATTTGAATTATTGATGTACGAAAAGTTCAGGTCGGTTGGTATCTCTCATGAAAGCTCCCCTATTTCCATTAGGGAGAAGCTGGCGCTTTCGGAGTCCGAAACAACAACTCTGTTGGAGCGACTGAATACCTTATTCGGCATCACAGATTTATATATTCTATCTACCTGCAATCGTACTGAAGTCTACTACTCCGCGGATCAGGATCTGGATGATGAAATAATTGCAATCCTGACATTTGAAAAATCGTTGACCAAATCGCAGGTCAGTGATTGTGTTTGGAACAAATCCGGCATGGAGGCGATTAATCATCTATTTCGCGTTGCGCTTGGTTTGGAGGCTAAAGTTCTTGGAGACATTCAGATATCAAATCAGGTAAAAAGAGCCTATCAAAAATCAGCTGACCTTGGATTGGCAGGTCCTTTGCTTCACAGGATCATGCATGCCATATTTTACGCTAATAAGAAAGTGGTGCAGGAAACCCAATTTCGGGACGGTGCCGCTTCAGTATCATATGCTGCTTCTGAGATAATTGAAACGTTTATCAGGAATTTCGAAAAAGCCAGAATACTTATATTAGGTACCGGCGAGATCGGACGTGATCTTGCAGATAACCTAAGAGGCACTGCTGCCGAAGTTACCCTGGCCAATCGTACTTATGAAAAAGCCGTCACACTCGCTCACATTCTTGATTTTAAGGTCGAGGATTTTGACGTAGCTATACGGAATTTATCAAACTACGATGTAGTTGCTACTTGCGCCGGAGGCGGTTTATTGGTAAATAAAGAACACATTGGAACCAATCCGGCTATAACTCAAAAACTGCTGATTGACCTTTCGGTCCCTCGAAACATTGATCCGGTTCTGGAAAAATCTTCAGGTATTTTGCTTTACAATCTGGATCAGATTGAAGAATCAACAAAAAGCGTTCTTGAAAAAAGAAAAGCTGCGGCTTTGGATGTAGAACAAATCCTGAATGAATCAGTCGGTGAGCTCGAGAAGTGGGCTCAGGAGATGGAAGTATCCCCTACCATAAAGAAACTGAAGACTGCACTTGAAAGAATAAGACAAGAGGAGATCGCCAGACACATAAAAAATACTTCCACCGATGAAGCTCAGATCGTAGATAAGGTAACGAAAAGCATAATTCAAAAAGTCATTAAATTACCAGTTCTCCAACTAAAAGCAGCTTGCAAGCGAGGTGAGGCAGAGACTCTTGTGGACGTCCTTAACGACCTTTTCGATCTGGAAAAGGAATCCCAAACAAACGAAAACGAATAAATCTTTAATGGCACTGAAGCCATCGCTACTAATCCTATACCTGGGATTGAGCATCTCCGTGATTGCCAAACAGGAGGTAAGACTGATTATCAAAGATGGTAAGCAAGGACTGGAAGATCTGTCTGGTCAGGAGCTCATTCCTCCGATCTACGAAAAAATCGGATGGTCAAAAGGAGAACTGAAACTAATAGGTCGACTTATAGGCTACAAGGAAAATGGGAGATGGGGACTGATCTCTACCCAGAATAAGGTCATAACCGGTCCGGATTATTACCAGATCACAGTATTTGACTCAAGTCATGTGATGGCGGCGATCAAAGGAACATTTTCAAACAAATTGTTTCATGGACTGATCAACTCCGGAGGTAAAACGGTTATTAGTTGCAATTACTTTTCTATCAACAAACTGGATGAAGGTTATCAGGTCTCATCATACAATAACGGTCAGGTGCGGTATGGCTATATCAATGGAACTTATTCCTTAAAAGTCCCGACTACTTACATTGATTTGGAGAAGGATGGAAATCTCCTTTTCGCCAAAGATCCAAACTATAAATGGACAGCGTACAACATTGGGCAATCGAATAGAAGCAACCTTGATTTTGACAGCTACATTAAATCTTCGCTGGGTCTTGTGGTCGAAAAAAATGGGCGTTATGGCGTCCTGACCGAAGATGAATTCCAGGAACACCTTCCGATTGTTTATAAGGACATCACCATTCAACGTGCCGCGTTTGTTACGGTACCTTTTCCGAAGTGGGAAGTAAAAGATCTGGATATCAATCCAATTACAACCTATAGCTGTGATTCCCTTGGATTATATGGTGACATGTTTATCACATATGTGAACGGGAATCAGGAATTGATCATCAATGGAAAAGACATTTTTGGAGAAAGAAAAATTCAACTGAAAACCGCCAAAGCCGGATTTCTAATTGTAAAAGAAACCCCAACAAACGAATGGAGCCTGACAACCACTCAGGGTAAAGTCATTTCCTCCGAACAGGATTCCATATCATTCCAGGAGACATATTTTTTCATGTTGAAAGATGGGAAATGGTCGATCTACAATCGATTTGGCAGAAAACTCGCATTAAAGACTTTTGATCAGGTCAGGCAGCCAATAGGTAACAATGTGCCTGTAAGATCAGGCGATTACTGGGGTATGCTTGACTTCCAGGGAAATTATGTGCTTGGATTAAAATATGATCAGATCCAGGCCTCAACCTCTGAAAACGATCTTCTTGTAAAATATCTGGACAACTGGGGTGCGATGGACCTCTTTGGCAATTGGATCATAAGTGCTAAGTATGACAGCATCTGGTCATTCAAAAATCGTTTTGTAGTCAAAAGTGGAAGAGCCTATTATCTACTGGATAGATCGGGCCGACAACTTTATGCCTCTCCGGATCCAATGTCTATTGAGAATGGATTTATTTCTCTGAATGTCGGTGACTCATTGTTTGGTGTCATTTCCGAAAATGGGAAGACCATTTTAGAGAACGAGTATTTCGGTGTCAATAAAATCCAGGATTTATACTACGGTCTTACCACCAAATACATAGAAATCGCCAATGATAAAGGTGAAATTCTGGCGGATACGAATCAGCGGATTCAGAAGATTTTCAATCACTCCGAGGGCTTTTACCGCATCATGAAAGATGATAAATACGGATTCATAGACCATAATGGAAAACTGCGCATCGCTAACAGGTATGATTCGATAGGTGATTTTCATGGAGGAATGTGTGCTATCAAATTAAGAGGCGGCTGGGGCTATGTAAACAAGCAGGAACAATTGGTAGTACAACCCATTTATGAAGAGGTTGGAGACTATGATGACGGGTTTAGTATCGTCAAGGTGGACGGAAATTACGGAGTGATTGACAGGGAAGGTAACTGGATCATTCGCCCAAATTATTCTTTGATCACGCACGAGCCGGGATACAGCTACATATTAAAAGGTGTGAACGGAAAACTCGGAACAGCTAACGCTCAGGCGGAATTCAGGCTTGCAGAGCAGTATGATGACATTGTGGAAGCTCCAAACGGACTGTTGATTGTTTCCAGAAAAGGAAAATATGGAGTCATGGATCAGGAAGGCTATCAACGTGTCCCGTTTGAATACGACAGAATAGAAGTGAAGCAGGACTACTTTGTCATGAGACGCTTATCGGACGAATAAGTCTATTCGGTCACTGGTCAAGTAGTACTTGCCAATGACTTCAGATATCTCAGAAGGACTGATACTATCCAGCGATTCCCAATATTCCTGTGCATAATCCCAATTCAGATCATACTTAAAAAGATTACGGTAGAAGTTAACTCTTCCAAACAATGTGCCCATGGATATTTGCATCTTCCCCTTGAGGTAATTCCTCAGCTTTTCGGTTTCCTTATGATCTGGATTTTCGTTGGCCAATGTATTTATCTCCTTCAGAATTTCCTGATAAGCTTCATTTGACATCTCTGACTTTAATTCTGATCCAATAAGCCAATAACTGGCAGTATTGTTCTGAACAAGAGCTGAATAGATCCCGTAAGTAAGGCCCTTTTTTTCCCTGATGTTTGACATCAATCTCGAACCAAAGTACCCACCAAGCATCGCATTGGCAATCTTTACTTTATAAATATCGGGATGCCTCATGTCCACACAATCTGATCCCATTCTGATTGAAGTTTGCTCTCCTTTGCTTCTTTTTTCTTCAAATACTCCGAAAGTCGCCTGAGCTTCTAATTTGTTTGCATTCCCGGATGACAATTGAAAAATGCCAAGCAGGTCTTCGAGGGCTTCAATATGTCCTTCCTTTACATCTCCGGATAGAATCACTTTTGGTACTGTTTTGAGATAGGCGCGATAATATTCCGTCACATCCGATATTGTCACCGAGTCTGTCTTATCTAGGTCTGGCATTTGACCTATTGGATGATCCAATCCATATATCAATTCATTGAATTTCAGGGTTGCAAACTGGTTGTTCTTTGATAGCTGATTCCTGATGGTAGATTTCCTTATGGATTTTAGTGTTTCCAAAGAATCCTCAGGAAATATTGAATTTGTCAGCAAGTCACCTACCAACCCTAAACAATGAAGAAAATTCTTTTTTAAGGCATACAGCTTCAATGAAACATGCTCCTGTCCTGAATTTATTTCAATATATCCACCCTTGGACTCAAAAGCCATTACCAGTGCTTCCCGATCCAGCTTCCTGGTACCTTCCATGAGCATTTTGGAAGTAAGAAACGCCGTCCCTGGTTTCTCTTCGGTCAACTTTCCTCCTCTAAATAAAAACTCCAACATGACCACCGGATTTGTGTCATCTGTGATGATAATACCTGGAAACTTCTGCTGAAAGAAATGACGATCAGGATATTTGAGATCAGTAAGGTTGATCTGGTGAACGGGAGGTGCTACAGTCCGATCAGGTATCAAGGTGTATCAGGAACTGTTTCTGATTCTTTATCAAGATTGAATAAGAAGGAAAGTCGTAAGGTCTCACCGAGAGGACTATTTTGATCAGGAGCCAGAAGGTAAGAAAAGTCCAGTCCAAATACCTGGTACCTAAAGCCAATACCGGTAGTGAAGAACTTCCTGTCACCTTTGTCTACGTGTTCCCAAAAATACCCTGCCCTGAATGCAAACAATTCCCTGTACCAGTACTCGGCTCCGAATGACAGTGTTATTTCCTTGATCTCTTCAGAAAATCCGTTCGGTGCATCTGAAAATGATCCAAATGTGCCACTAAGGAAAGGTCGATCAGGGTCTTCACCACTTTCGATCCGGTAAGAACCGTCAGGATTTAGGACGAAATTTCCAAGATCATCTCGTTCATAAATCGGTGGAGTAGGCACCATAAGCTTATTGGCATCGATGGCCAGTGTAATCGTATTGTCTGCATCAATATTTGTTTTGAAAGCAGTCCCAAGCCTCAAATTACCGGGAATAAAATCCTCAGACTCTTCATCTGTATAAGTGATTTTTTGGCCAATATTACTCATGTGGGCACCAAATGAAAGCTCGCTGTCCTTGCCGCTAAAAATTAATGGAAGTTTGTACATAAAGCCCAGGTCAAATCCCAAACTGGTGCCGGGTTTTGCATTAGGCGAGTTGGTAATATTTCCCGTGAGATTGGACCATATAAATCTCATGGTCAATCCTGCACTAAATCTATCGGTCAGTAACCTGGAATATGTCCCGTCAATGGCAAGCTCTCTCGGATTCTCCACTCCCATCGGCAATCCCTGAATATCGGTAAGCTGAATTTCTCCAAGATCAAAATAGCGCATAGATGCTCCAAAAGTCTGTATTCTATCCACTTTTTTGTAAAATGTCAGATAGTTCAATGACATATCATCTACGATTCTTCCTAACCAGGGAGAATACGAGAATGAAAATCCCATATCATGGTCTATATGAACCAGCTTGGCATTGTTCCAGTGAACTGAATAAGCATCAGCACTAGTAGCCGCTCCTACATCACCCATGGCCCCTCCGCGACTATCGGGGGCAAAGCTTAAAAAGGGCGCTGCCACAGTAATGGGATTGCTACCGTTTTGTCCGGTTACTCGATATTGCGAGAGACCGATTCCCGGCAGTACAACAAGTGATATCCAAAATATTCTCCTAAGCATCTAGTTATTGGCAAAGAGCCGCAAATTTAAGTTATTTAGCAATTATTATTTTCCCAGTCGCCATCCCAATTGCACCGTCCCGCCGACTCCTGACTTTCAATTTATAAAAATAAAGGCCATTTCCTGGTTTTCCCGGAGGCAACGGTATCTCCAGTCCATCCACATCAACCTGACTATTGTTTACATCAAAGTCCTCATTTATTACCTCAGAACCTTTGTGATCAAATATCTTGATACCTACTTCGAGCCCTTCCCCGATTCTGTCGTGCTTGAATCTAAAGGCCGAAAAATCTGAAGCCGGGTTAGGGTAGTTGGTCACATCATAGAGATTTATTCCCAATGATCCTGAAACTATAAAATCAACTCCTTTTACAGTTTGATTATTGTGCAAATCTGAAACTTTTAAACTCCCGGAGTAACGACCGCCGCTTTCAAGAGTAAGGGGAAAGACGAGGGTGCCGGATCTGGAGTCGTCCAATCGGGCAGTATAGTATTCGTTTAATTTAAAAATCAGAGTGTCATTTAAGGTCAGTGTGATGTTATGATCCTCGTTCAGACCAGATGCATCTATTCCTGTGTCATCCGAAAGATTGGCGATAAGCAAAATGGAATTTCCAAGGTTTTTGGACTGATCGAATGTGGAGTCATTGTAATAAATAGTTACGGATGGAGAAGTATTATCCAACACCGGACCTACCTGGGTACCTCCGACCAATATACTTTGATCAAATCCGGTAGCTTCCTTTTCGGAGTCCTCGTCCAGTGCATAAAAAGTAAACTTTCCATAATCCAAAACCTCATTTATGTCTTTGGGTAAAGTGAATTGAGCTACAAACTCACCCTCTTTTACTGATGCTTTGCCCCGGAAAAGCCGATTCTCACGAACTTGGTAAGATATCGGACTACTCTCCTGACCTTGGGTGCTTTTATAACCTGGTCGATCAAACAGTACGATTTCCACCGTCCCATTAAAATCCGTATCGATCAATCCATCCTGGACAATTTCCCCCGTCATCCTGACCTCTTGTAGCGGATGTAAAGTATCCGGAAGCTCACCTGAAAACGAAAGCCCGTTCAGCTCTTTTATCTCCACCTGAGCATCAGGATAATTTAACCGCAGCATTGGATCACCCAGCAAAGAAAAGTTTCTGTTACGGACACCACTGAAAGAGTCATTCTTGGTCAATCTGATGATGTCACCAAGATGTAGACTCCGGTCGAAAATGTATTTGTGAAACGCGTCATTTACGAGGTAATTTGAAAAAGCAAAAACAGGTCTGGTTGTAGTCAGCAAAGCGATTGCACCACCATTTTCTTTTAAAATAAGTTTTTCAGCACCGCTGATGAAGTTAGCCCCGGGAGTAAGTATTACCGGGTCATCGTATCTGCCAAACTCGCAGGTCGCGGTCACGAAAACGGGGAGCCTGGACAAATTTTTTAATTCGTCAATCAATAAATGATCAAATACATCTTCGTCTGCCCATTTTGCCTCGTTCCCATGTCCGATATAATTGACAAGAAATGTACCTTCTTCCAGACTTGTTTCCAATGCGTCCCTCATCTGAGGGGACTGCTGCGAACTCCCTGTACCCTGCTGATCAAAAACATCGATGTACAGTTTATTGAGAGACAGCTGCCCCACATTCTGATCAAAGTAATAGGATAGAAGTTCAGCATCGATCACATGCCGATTATTGTCCCCATCGTCCACGACATAGGTCACATTGTTTTTCCATTGACCAATATCCGTCTCCCTGGAATAGCGAATGATCTTGTTGACCATACTTTGTGCCTCTTCCAGGGTCTTGACTGGCAAACGTCCCACGCCAACATCCAGCGTATGGTTGACGACTTCCGGTCCCTCTGACCACAATCCTTCTCCATCCTCCAGAAATCCAAAATAGTCATCCGATGAATAAGTGGCCACCGGATCAAGAGAATTATCAGATTCATAAATGGGAACCAGATTTGTATTATTCGGAATCCTGTCTTTGTAATCATAACTACAATCCCCAAAGAGCAGGACATATTTAAATGTCTCAGGATTTTTCATCCACATATGCCTGATGGCATCTCGCATTCCGGTAAGGTCCGGTGACCCCCCGGCAAATTCATTGAAAATCGCATTTGTAGTAATCACTTCTACTTCCAGTCCATCATTCATCTCATGGAAACTGGCTAGTCTGTTGGCTGCTGTCAGAAACAAAGGGTGTGTTATGATCACACCATCCCTGGGGGATTTCGAACGAATATTTTGATTGGCAATTTTCCCTATGATCCCCGGATAAGGGTGATTTTGACCGGTAAATACTATGAATTTCTTTCCTGGTGCTCCCTGAAATCCGAAAGTGATGATTGACCCGGATTTCTGATAAGGCTGATTTCCTACGGATGTTGGATCTGTAATGTCCCATATAAGCGGCTCTGAAGCAGATGACATTTCAAAAGTCCAGGGTTTTTCCTCATATGATGCAGGATTGGTAAAGGATTTAGTTTCACCATCAAAGTTCAAGCTCCGGTTGTAGCTAAAGACTATTCTGTCAATATATCCAGCATATGTGGTGGGATTGCCGGAAGGCACGTCAAGCGCCACGGTCAGGTTGCTCATGGCGGGATCGCCAATTGAGCCATAATCACCACGTACATTATATCCTTTGACAGAATATGGATCTTCTTCAGCATCCCGAATAGATGAAACTGCCTTGGATCCCAGCAAGTCACCATTGTACTCAACCAAAATAGACGTTGCCTCTGTCGATTGTACCATCATCGAAACATCCGCAAACACACTATCTGTCAGATCCGGAGTGGTAAACTGAAAAGTCATCCCTCTGGCCGAAGCCCTCAAACTCTCACCGAACCATTGTTTTCCTGATTGTAGAATGTTTCTCTCATTGATATCATGAGTATGTACCTCCCGATGGAAATCCAGGTGATCATGATCGTGCCCAAGGTCTTCCGTATCTGGAATGTTAAGTCCCTCTGATCCCCCAAAAGTCAAAAAATAAAAGGTAGAATCGGTGTAAATGTTTTGATGAAAAGACCACGTGTCCTCTTCCCAACTCAAATAGTGTGGATCATTTCCATAAAACAGTATATAATCTCCATTGTCAAAACTTCCATCAGACGAGCCTGATTTGAAAGTCGGATTTTCCTTCAGATCCCGGATCCTGTAATCATCGATGTTTCTTGGTAGCTCTCCTCCACCACCATTCCCGAAAATTTTTAAGGTCCGGGGGTCAACCTGATCAGGATCAATCCCCAATTCTTCCAGAAATTGCCGATCGATTTTATAAATACCACTTTCATGAATTGATAGCTTATACCAGTCCCCTTCAGCCAAAACTGAGTTTTGACTTTTGGCGCTCAGCATTGAGCCAAGCAAAAAAATGGCACTTAAAATCCTCTTCATCCCAATTCTAAACGACCAAACAAATTGAAAAAGTATCTACACAGTATCTGTCGCCTTCGATGCAAAATTAGAAATAACTGACAGCAAAATATAAGATGGGATCAGGTATGGTAATCCCGCCATGCCAATAACAATAAAACTAAAAGCCACCATTACGATCATTATGTAGCGAAACTCGTTTCCCCTGATTCGGAAATTTTTGAATTTCAGACCCATCATTCTCATTGGGGAAACCAGTAACCAGCTACTTATGAAAATCAATGACAAAAACACCCATTGGCTACCAGCAATGAATGGTAAGGTTCCCAATGTGCATAGCATTATTGCATTGGCAGGGGTCGGTAATCCCTTGAAATCAGTGGTTTGACTTTCGTCAAGATTGAAAGTTGCCAATCTTACGGCTGAGAAAATGGCAATTAGAATACTTGTATAGCATATCCATTCCGGATATCCGGATGTCTCGCCAAGTCTGAATAAGAAAACCGAAGGTAATACTCCGAAGGTAACCACATCCGCGAGCGAATCCAGTTCGCGCCCGAATAGACCATCGGATTTAAACACTCTGGCAAGAAATCCATCAAAAAAATCAAAAACTCCTGCGATTAGAATAAAATATAGAGCATATTCAAAATTCCCCCTAAAGCAATAAATAATCCCGGCTACCCCAGATGCCAGGTTCATACTGGTGCAGGAATTTGGTATGATCCGAAATAATTTCATGCTTTCACAAACGGGTTTGCCACTTTTTCGTGTCCTATCGTAGTACTGGGTCCGTGCCCCGGAAATACTTGCACATCCTCCGGTAACTTGTAAACTTTTTCTTTCAGGTTTCGTTCCAAAGTTGCAAAATCCCCACCCGGCAGATCCGTCCGACCAATGCTTTCTCTGAACAAAACATCTCCGCCAATCAGGATTTTTTCCTGTTGGAAATAAAACATCAGATGGCCCGGCGAGTGCCCCGGAGCAAATATCACTTCCATTTCAAAGGAACCGATATGAAGTGAATCACCCTCTATGTACTGATCTACCTCTGCGGCGGAATACCCGGTGATACCCCAACTAGGACCGTAGACTTCAACAGATTTCAAAGCTGCTTCCTCATGTTTTGGGACAAAGAGTGGCATCCCAAAGTGCTCCTTACAAAAGTAATTGCCAAGCACATGATCTATATGGCAGTGGGTATCGACCACAGCGATTGGCTTCAATTTTTTTTCAACGATGTATTCGACTAATTCTGCCTCCTCATGCTTTTCATAGCATCCCGGATCAAAGATGATTGCATCCCCGGCATCATTGGAGAGTACATAAGTGTTTTCATAAAACGGATTGAATACAAATTCCTGAATGATCATTTGATCCTTGATTTTTTACAAATTTGCCCAAATTAATTAATTGTGGGTCGGGGAAAAATTTTAATCATAGGGCAGGGTATTGCGGGCTCCATATTGGCTCACGAACTGGAGAAAGAACGTTTTTCAGTTGATATTATAACAGATCCACATTCGCACAGTTCATCCGCAGTGGCTGCAGGTCTTTATAATCCCATTACCGGCCGTCAAATGGTGAAGACCTGGCTCGCAGATGAGATTTTTCCTTCATTAGCCAATTATTACAATGAATTGGAAACGATCCTGAAAGATAAGTTTCATCACTCAATTCCGATCTACAGGCCATTTTTAAACAGGAACGAGGAGGCGGAGTGGCGTAGCAAATCCATTTCTACGGAATTTGCTCCTTATATTGAAAAAGTCTGGAGTGAATCCAAAAATATCACTGGCATTCTCGATGAATTTGGTGGTGTGGAACTGAAGCAGTGCGGATATGTGGAGGTAAAAAAAATGATCGGGGCCTTTTTACGTTACTATGAGGATAAGGGTATCGTTCGGAGGGAATTGTTTGATCATAGCAACGTGATGATAGAGCGGGAAGGTGTAAGGTATCGGAATAATATTTGGGATAAGTTGATCTTTTGTGAAGGACCTGCGGTAACAGACAATCCTTTTTGGAACCATCTAAAATTTAAACCTGTGAAAGGCGATGTGATAGACCTGGATAACACCCTGGATTCGAACCAAATAGTGAACCGTGGTGTTTTCATAATCCCAAAATCAGACTGTATTACAGTGGGTTCCAGCTATAATCACAATGATTTAACCTGGAAGCCCAATGAAAATGACATACAGTCAATTATGAACAAATTGGCTAACATTTTTGAAGGAAATTATCGTATTTTACAAAAAAGAGCGGGTATCCGACCGGCTACCTATGACAGGAGACCTTTTGTGGGGTTTCATGTCGACCATAAAAACATTGGGATTTTCAATGGTTTTGGGACGAAAGGAGTTTCACTCGTCCCTTACTTTGCCAGGAAACTGGTTGAAAATATCCTGACAGATAAACCGCTTGATCCGGAAGTTTCGGTTGAAAGATGAGAGCAAAAATTCGACACATATTGATACTTTGCATGGGTTTGTTGACCTTAAGCGCCAGTGCTCAATATGGTACTGAATTTGGCCAAAACCGGATCCAATACAAAAAGTTTGACTGGGTCTTCTATAGTACTACGCACTTTGATATCTATTATTATAGCGGCGGTGCTGACTTTGCCGAAGATGCCATAGACTTTCTGGAAGAAGAGTTCAACAGACTGACCGATGTCCTCGGTTACGCCCCTTATTCCAAGACGAAAATTCTTATTTACAATTCCATTCAGGATCTGCAGCAAAGTAACATCGGTGTTGATGGTGCACAATTTGGGATTGGTGGCCAGACGGATTTCACAAAACTCCAATTAGAAGTAGCCCATCATGGGACGGCAGATGCCTTCAAAAAAGAACTTATTTACAAGCTTTCGAGGATTCTGATTGAGGACATGCTTTTCGGCGGAAGCCTGGCAGAGATCTTCCAGAGTGCTTACCTGATGTCACTGCCGAGGTGGTTTGTTGATGGCGCAGCCAGGTACATGGCCTATGGATGGTCAGCCGACATGGACGATCATATCCGTGATTATCTTGAGCGAAAGAACATCAAGAAGTTGATAAAAGTCGACGGGGATGAAGCAGGAATTGTAGGCCAATCTGTCTGGAATTATATCGCCATCAATTATGGCCGGAGTAATGTGTCCAATATTCTGAACTTAACCCGGATCATACGCAGCGAGCAAAGCAGTATTTCTAATACAGTAGGTGTAGAGTACAAGCAATTCATCAAGGAGTGGCAGGCCTATTACATTGAGCACCAGTATGAAATTGCGGAAAACTACATTGATGCACCTGAAGAGAGTCAGTTGGAAGATGCCCGCAATAACATGATCAAGTTTAGCAACGTGAGGCTCAATCCTTCCGGAAACAAGGTTGCTTACTCCACAAACGAGCTGGGAAAATACAAAGTGTTTGTGCATGATCTGGAATCCGGAAATACGAAAAACATAGCTTCAGGAGGCTTTAAACATCAGGGTCAGCAGGTAGACTACGACCTGCCACTTGTAGACTGGGTTGATGACGATAGAATCGGTGTACTGTATTATGGTCGCGGTTACTTGATACTTGAATCAATTAATATCGGAACGGGAGATAGATTGACAAAACCTTTACCCCGATTCAACCAGGTCAAAAGCTTCTCTTTTAATGAAAATGGCAGACTTGCCATCTTAAGCGGTGATGTCGATGGTATGAATGACGTCTATCTCATCAGTATGCGACGAAATGCCATGCGGCGTTTGACCAAAGATGTCTATGATGACATTGATCCAAGTTTTATACCCGGCACAGCGTCAGTAGTTTTTAGCTCAAACAGACCCTCCACCTCTGTAAATGTAGAGGATATCAGTATTGATCAGATAGGTGAAGTTTACAACCTTTATCAATATGACCTGGATACCACCACAACTACTTTTGGAAAATTCACCAACACATACAGCAAGGATTTCAAACCACTAGCAAAAAATCCGTTCGAAATTTACTACCTGAGTGATCAAAAGGGCATCATCAACCTCTTCAAATACAATGTCCTGGACTCAACTTTCACCCAAATCACAAACTACAATCGTAGCATAAAGGATTATGACCTTCATTTTGGGGAAGATAAAATGATCTACCTGATGCACAACGAAGGTGTGGACAATGTATACCTGGAGAGTAACCCTAATCTGGATCAATCAAAATTTTCTCCTCAAACTGCCCGTCAACGACTTAGACAGGCCCAGTTTGTAACCGACCTCTACGAGGAACAAGGTGTCCGGCTGCCGGAGCCAGAGTCAATTAACGAGCCCATCATCGAAACGACGATTGAGCTTCCGGATTCTACGGAAATCGAACCTGTGGCAGAAGAGGCGGATGAGGTTTTGGTGGATCCTGATGACTTCCAGTTTGAAGAGGAAGAGGAGGGCGACTCTGAAGATTTTATAGATACGGATAATTATCAGTTTGAATCCCCCGCCCGTACTCAAAGTCAGAAATTCCGTCCGGAATCCTTTTTCTCCAACTATCAGCGATTGGAAATTTCCAACGAGGTGATAGGTCCCATTCAATATGAACCTCAATTCAGTTTTGACAATTTGACCACATCCTTTGCAATCGACCCACTGAGAGGATTCGGTGCCTTGCTGGAAACTCAGATTTCTGATATGCTCGGGAACCATAAACTAAAAGGAGGTGCGCTGGCCATTACAGACCTCAATAGCGGTGATTTATATGCAGAGTATCAGTATTTAAAATATTGGATGGATCTGAAATTTAGGGTTGACAGGCAGTCTTATTTCTTTCAAAGCAATCTCGAGAATGATCTAAGGCAGCGCTACAATCTGAACAGGGTGATGCTTGGGGGAGCTGTTCCCCTCACAAATTGGTTCAGACTCGAAGTCAATCCGTTTTACACCTGGACACAGTTCCGAAACCTGCAATTCGAAAACGTCCTCAATCGTGGTGAAGGCGCAGGGGACCAAAAACAATATTTCGCCGGTGTGCAGACCAAAGTTGTATTTGATAATACCTTATCGAGAGGCTATAACCTGCTGGAAGGCACCAGGGCTTCGGTAGGCTTTGACCATCACCAGGGAGTCAATGATTCAAAATTGAGTTTCAGTAGACTCAGGGTAGATCTTCGGAATTATCTCGGAATCCACCGGGAACTGGCACTCGCCACCAGGGTGTTTTACGGGACATCATTTGGGCCAAATCCCCAAACCTTTATGCTGGGTGGTGTACCAAACTGGTTTTTTGCCAGAACCAGAAGGCATCCTTCCAATGATCCTCTGGCCATTAGCAATACTACCCCTAATATGGATTTAGTCTTTGTGGAATATGTCACTGACTTACATGGATTCCCTTATAATGAAGTATTTGGAAGTTCATCCATCGTATTTAATACCCAATTGAAATTTCCTGTATTTGAGTATTTCTCAAAGGCACCAATCAATTCTACTTTTCTCAGAAATTTCATTCTGGTAGCTTTTGCGGATTTTGGTTCTGCCTGGACGGGAAAACCTCCTCTATCACGCAAAAACAGCTCGAATACCATCGAATACAAGGCCGATGTGTTCTCAGCAAGAATATCCAATTTCAAAAATCCCTGGCTTGCCAGCTACGGTGCAGGCGTCAGAATGGTATTAATGGGCTATTATGGTAAAATTGACATTGCCCGACCTATCCGGGAATACGAAGTTCAACGGACACGTTTCACAGTTTCTGTAGGTTTGGACTTCTAAATTCGATGAACATATATGATTAATTCAATGACCGGGTTTGGATCTGCCGAATCAGTGACGGATCAGTACACCCTGAGTGTGGAAATAAAGACACTTAACAGCAAATTTTTTGACCCGATCATGAAGCTTCCGAAGGAGTTTGCTCAATGGGAGCTTCCGATCAAATCCGTTTTGGAAAACGGACTTAAAAGGGGTAAGATCAATCTGACATTGGATTTTGAGGAAAAGGGGGAAGGTGTTCCTCCGGTTTCAATTGACGAAAAGCTTTTTGAAAACTATTTTAAAATTTATCAAAGTCTTGCCGAAAAGGTAGGAGTTGTTAACCATGCCAACATATTTACCGAGGCACTACATTCCCCTGAAGTATTGGTACCCAAGGAATTAGAAATCGAGTCAATTCCTTTTGAACAGGTCAAAGAAACTATTCAGAAGGCGATTGACAGCTGCAATGGGTTTAGAAAAAACGAAGGCAAAAAGCTGGAGGACGCACTTAAGTCAAGCTTATACAAAATCGCAAACTGCCTGGAAATGGTGAAAAAACTTGATCCTGATCGGATCGAAGGCATAAAAAGCCGACTCCAGCAAAGTATAAATGAGATAAAAAATAAAGTGCAACTGGATCAAAACAGATTTGAGCAGGAGGTAGTCTATTACATCGAGAAACTGGACATCACAGAGGAAAAAGTTCGACTGAAAAGTCACCTCGATCATTTCAGTGAAACCCTTCTTGAATCCTCTCCCCACGGTAAAAAGCTCGGATTTATTGCCCAGGAAATAGGGAGAGAAATCAATACAATTGGTTCTAAAGCCAATGATTCCAATATTCAGAAGGAGGTAGTGGTAATGAAAGAAGAGCTCGAGAAGATCAAAGAGCAGGTTCTGAATGTGTTATGATCATTCTGATTACCAAAAGGATGTTTCAGGTATAAAAAGGAATAATCATTAATTTACTTCCTGAAAACCACTCCAATATGAAACGGAATTTGTCCTTGCCTATAGCAATCTCCCTAATTCTATTGATGTCCTGTACCGGATCTGAAATTAGCGATGAATTCAAGCCGTTGGTTCAGTCCATTGACAAGAAGATCAGGTTAATTGACAGCAATCACAGGGTTCAAATCATCGAAGATGATTTTCACGATGGCGATTCCATCTACAAAATCCGTGCTTATTATATGGGTGAAGATTTGGTTAAGGTCGTTAGCATTATGCATACTTCAGAATTTGAGCGGGATGATTATTTTTATTTCGATCAGGATGAGCCCATTTTTTCCGGTCATATGGTCAATGAGAAAAATGCCAATATAGCCTCGGAATTCAAGTACTACTATGAGAACGGAAAAGTAGTGGAGTCTTTGTTCTGGGAAGACAATTATGAGCCGGGCGTTAGATTTCCTCATGAGCGATTTGAAGAATATAAGCCAAACATTGATTCTCTTATGAGAAAGGAGAATGAACGGCTGGCTTTCTGCATGGAGAAACTCGAAACGGAGGGATTTGAGGTTTTGCCACTGAATGAAAATCTCAACGCCAATTAATTAATGACACTTGAGGAGGCCCAGAGGCTGGTAGATGAGTGGATCAAAACCAAAGGTGTTAGGTATTTCAATGAGTTGACCAACACTGCCATTTTGATGGAAGAGGTCGGTGAACTGGCCCGTCTCATGTCCCGGACTTATGGTGAACAATCGTTTAAAGATTCCGATAAGGAAAACAGCCTGGATGACGAATTGGCTGATATTCTTTGGGTACTTATCTGTCTGGCCAATCAAACCGGCGTGGATCTGACCCAGGCCCTGCGGAAAAATCTGGAGAAGAAAAATAATCGGGACAGCACGCGCCATCTCAACAATCCGAAATTGAAATGAAAGAAATTACATTGACTACGCCGGCACTTCTGTTTCCGGCTATTTCGTTATTGCTTCTGGCTTATACCAACAGGTTCCTGGCCATATCATCCCTGATCAGACAGCTTCATGGAAATTTTGTGCAAAATCCGGAAAAGGGTGTCATCATCGGTCAGATTGAAAATCTACGGACACGATTATATCTTATTAGAAATATGCAGGCCTTTGGAGTACTGAGTTTCTTTCTGTGCGTGGTCAGCATGATATTTATTTTCCAAAAATTGCCGGACTGGGGCGGTTACAGCTTTGGCGGTTCATTACTCACTTTGCTTATTTCACTGATCATCTCTCTGAGAGAGATTCAGATTTCCACCAGGGCTTTGGACCTGGAGCTTGGAGACATGGAGCTTCCTGATAAGATCAGATTTTGATCAGGTGATCCCCCTCTAATTTGATTACACCATCATACACGTCCCGGGTCACACAAAATTCAATGTCCTTCGTGACACCAAAAGCCGCCAACCGATGCGCATGTCCGGAAGATTGGGCTACAGCCAATAGATCTTGCTTGTTACACTTATAGAAATGATGGGCCAATAATGCGCTGTCTCCTGTCAGGGCTACATCTAATTCATTTAGTAAGGCACCGGCAAACAAAGTGTCCTCTACATTGGGTGTCCCCTTCCAGCCGGCACAGTGAAGCACTGCATCCAGTTTCTGTTCTTTAAGATATTTTGCGGTAGAAGTTATGTTAAGAAAACTTGCCACCAGGATTTCCTTAGCATCCATTGATTTTTTGAGTGTCAGGGTACCATTTGTGGTCGATACAGCCACATCTTTTCCCTTCACACTATCCTGCATATACTCATATGGCGAATTCCCAATGTCAAAGTCGGCTAATTTTTGACCTCCGCGCTCACCCGCCATTATCATGCCTTTAGC
The DNA here is from genome assembly GCA_965228045.1 of Cyclobacteriaceae bacterium. Lineage (GTDB taxonomy): Bacteria > Bacteroidota > Bacteroidia > Cytophagales > Cyclobacteriaceae > JANQEU01. The sequence goes on from OZ245789.1 coordinate 123,898, forward strand.
ACCAAGCTTAAGGCACTCTTCCACTGTTTCTACTGGGTAGATCGCCTTTACACCGCTCGATAGCCCCGTGACCATGCAGGAAGTAGCCCTGAAAATATCGATTACTACCACCAGCTTGCTTTGTAGTTCGTGCTGATGAATCAGTTCCGGAGTAAGACAGACCTCTGCTGTCATTTTATGAATGGTGGACGAGTAATGACCGCCTTAACCTTATTGTTACGGATTTGGATTTGTATTTCGGTATCCGATTTGTGCATTCCGAACTTGACATATCCCATTCCTATGCCTATCCCCAGACTTGGACTCATGGTCCCCGATGTCACTTCACCAATCTTATTCCCGTCCAGGTCGAGAATCTCATATCCACCCCTCGGGATACCCCGCTCTAGAGTCTTAAAGCCAACTAACCTTCGGCTTACTCCCTCCTCTTTCTGCTTAGCCAGCTGATCAGAGTTGATGAAATCCTTCGTGAATTTAGTGATCCATCCAAGTCCGGCTTCGATCGGAGAGGTGGTGTCGGTGATGTCATTGCCATAAAGGCAATAACCCATTTCCAGTCTCAGTGTATCACGTGCCCCTAAACCGATTGGTTTTATGTCAAATTCCTCTCCGGCATTGAAGACCGCTTCCCAAAGCTTTATGGCATCCTCATTTCGGACATAAAGCTCAAATCCACCGGCCCCGGTGTATCCTGTTCCGGAAATGATCACATCCTGTATGCCCGCAATAGCACCTACTGCGAAATGATAAAACTTAATATCACCAAGAGGTACATCCGTGATTTTTTGAAGAGTATTTTGGGCCGAAGGACCCTGAACGGCGAAGAGACAATAGTCATCAGAAGCATTAGTCATTTGTGGCCGAAATTTGTTCTGAGCACTGATCCAATTCCAATCCTTTTCTATATTGGATGCGTTTACCACAAGCATATAATCGTCCTCACCAAACCGATACACAATCAGGTCATCCACTATCCCTCCCTGATCATTTGGCAGGCAAGAGTACTGGGCCTGTCCGTCAACCAGTTTGGAAGCATCATTTGTCGTCACTCTTTGGATAAGGTCCAATGATCCGGGGCCCTTTACAAAAAACTCACCCATGTGTGACACATCGAACACGCCAACTCCATTTCGAACGGTAAGATGTTCTTCCTTGTCCGAGCTGTACCGTACCGGCATATTGTACCCGGCAAATGGGATCATTTTACCGCCAAGTGAAACATGAATGTCGTGAAGGGGTATGTTTTTCGCGTCCATTGCTTATCTGTTTTGCACGCAAAACTAACCGAAATATTCGTCCGAATTGGATACATTTAATGGTGATTGACACAATCCTGAAGCGTTACAGAAATAAGCTCGGAGATGCCTACCAGCCATACCGCAACCATGCCCATCGTGTGTATCAATATGCCCTGATCCTCCTGCTGAAAAGGGATTCCAAAAAACTGGAAATAGCCGCAGCTTATCATGACCTGGACATATGGCTTTCACAAACCATGAATTATCTGAAAGGATCTGAGGCAGAAGCAAGAAAACATATTGAAATAAATAAGCTTGATCTGCTACCTGATGAGGTTGGATTTATCATACGAAAACACCATAAACTTACAAGGATCAAGGGTAGCGTGGAAGCGGAAGCTTTTCGAAAAGCCGATCTTATAGATCTTTCTGCCGGATGGATTTCATATAACATCCCTAAATCCATCATCAAAGACACGGAAAACCAATATCCAAGGTTAGGATTTACCAAATTGGTTCTTAAAAAGACGTTTGTTCATGCCCTAAAACATCCCCTGAATCCGTTTCCAATGTTAAGATTCTGATGGATTACCGCGAGGACATTCAAAAGGCCAGGGCGGATTATCCGGCTAATAAAAAGTTTCTACGCAATCTGAAGAAACGCAGGCCCAGGGATTTGGATCATGTTTTTCAGGAAGAACATGAGCAGGTATTCGAAGAGGTGGATTGTCTCCAATGCGCCAACTGCTGTAAAACAACGAGTCCAATTTTTCGAATGGCAGACATTGAAAGAATCGCCCAAAAGCTAAAGACGAGTACCGATGAGTTTATTTCCGATTATCTCAGATTAGATGAAGAGTCGGACTATGTACTGAAGGAAAGTCCTTGCGCTTTTCTGAACGAAGACAATACGTGTAGCATCTACCCCATCAGACCAAAAGCATGCCGGGAATACCCTCACACAGACAGGAAACGAATTCACCAGATCTTCAATTTGACACTGGAAAACTCCATCGTTTGCCCTGCAGTCTCCCGAATCCTGGAAAACGTGAGGTCCCGTTATTAGCGGCCTATATCCAGAAATGAATATCCAATTGAAACCTGGATCATGGAATTTCGGGTGGCGGAGTCTATAATATTTCCATTTGCATCGGTCACCGTCACATCTACGATGTCTGATACACCCAAAACATATCTTCCAGATAGCTGCAGCCCAAACGGCAGATCAATTCCAATACCTGCATTCACTCCAAGATCCGCACTCTTGAGCAGATCATCAATGCTGGAGTTGGTATCTGCTCCCAAACTATTGTCTGTTTGTTCTGCATTCAGCAAAAAACCAAACTGTGGGCCGACCTGAACGTTTAAGCCAGCCGGAAAGTAGTATTTCAGCATGATCGGAATAACCGCATAGCTCAGTCGCTGTTCAATGTCTATTTCCCCGAAGGTTGGGTCATCGTATTGAAAATCGAAGTTCTGCTGACTAAAAAGGATCTCCGGTTGAATGGCGACTTTGGCAAGCCTCACCCGCAGGAACACTCCTCCATGAAATCCGCTGGCGCTTTCGCTATCGATCTGATCCGGATCGAGTCCGATCCCATCAATATTTGGGAAATTTAGCCCTCCCTTTATGCCTCCGGCTATCTCCTGGGCCTCAACAGTAGAAAATGCAATAATTGCACAAAGAATTAATAGGTACCTCTTCATCGTTTTAGTTTTTATGTAATTCAGAACGGAATTTCATTCCTGCTAGTATGACTTGTATTTAGTAAACCGCTAAAATAGTTATTGATTTACCTCTCCATTCCAGCTGATCTCCTTTTTTCGACTTCATTAGTAGTTGGCCTATTGGCGTACCGGCTGAAATTGCCATAATATTGCCACTATCTATCTCTACTTTTCCCAAACCAGTCGAAAGGAAAAAATTTCCCATATCCGTCATCACTATCGACCCGTGCTCAACTTTTTCCTTATTTACATTTGGATCTATCTGGTCCAGGGCCTTCAATTGTTTCTGCAGCTCGGAATGACTCGATGCCAGTTTTTCCTTCTCCAGCATGATCATCGCCCGTCCGGTCTCGTACTTATCTCCCATGCTGCTTTTGGTTTCAGAATTAGCGGACGACTGCAACTGACTGAGTTCCGCCTGTATTGATAAAATCTTATTCTGAACCATGCGCTTGCAAGCTTCAAGAACTAACCCTTTGTCAAGGTTCATTTTCTGTTAAAGGTCAAACTTGATCCCCTGTGCCAATGGCAACTCGGTGGAATAATTGATGGTATTTGTCTGCCTTCGCATATACGCTTTCCACGCATCTGAGCCAGACTCTCTTCCTCCACCTGTTTCCTTCTCTCCACCGAAGGCTCCTCCTATTTCAGCACCTGACGTCCCAATATTGACGTTGGCTATGCCACAGTCCGAGCCAGCATGAGACAAGAACAATTCCGATTGTCTGAGGTTCGTGGTCATGATCGCGGAGGATAAGCCCTGGGGGACATCATTTTGTATTCGGATCGCTTCCTCAAGATCAGAGTAGGGGATTAGATACAAAATAGGCGCAAAGGTCTCCTCGCAGATCATCTTATGATGCTGTTGCATCTCATAAATACACGGTTTCACATAGCATCCGGACTCATAACCTTCACCCGATAACACCTGTGGCTCAACCAGCATTTTTCCCCCTTCGGCCTCAATGTTCTTAATGGCGACATTGTACATTTCAACAGCCTGCTGATCAATGAGTGGCCCTACGTGATTATTTTGATCGAGAGGATTACCTATTTTTAGTTGTTTGTAGGCTTTAATCAGGCGCTGCTTCATCTCCTCATAGATGCTCTCATGGATAATGAGCCTGCGGGTGCTGGTACATCGCTGGCCGGCAGTTCCCACCGCTCCAAAAACCGCTCCCGGAATGGTAACATCCAGATCTGCATTTTCGGTTATGATGATGGCATTGTTACCCCCAAGTTCAAGAATCGATTTTCCAAGTCTTCGGCCGACTGTTTCCGCCACGGATTTTCCCATCCTGATGGACCCTGTGGCCGAAACCAGGTCCACACGACTGTCAGCCGCCATTGCTTTTCCGATTTCGGCGTCGCCTATTACGAGACCACTGATGGCTTCCGGTACATCATTCTCTTTGAATACTTTTTGTGCGATCTTTTGACAGGCTATGGCAGATAAAGGAACCTTCTCGGAAGGTTTCCAAACGCATACATCACCACAAACCCAGGCAATCATGGAATTCCAGGACCAAACCGCCACCGGAAAGTTAAAAGCGGAAATGATCCCAACCACCCCCAGTGGATGCCATTGCTCGTACATCCTGTGCGAGGGGCGCTCGGAATGAATGGTCAATCCGTAAAGTTGTCTCGACAGACCAACGGCAAAGTCACAGATGTCGATCATTTCCTGTACTTCACCAAGCCCCTCCTGCAGGGACTTACCCATCTCGTAGGAAACCAGTTTACCAAGAGCTTCTTTCTTTTCTCTCAATTCATTTCCTATTTGGCGGACGATTTCGCCGCGCTGAGGGGCGGGTTTGAGTCTCCATTCCTTAAATGCCTCCCTGGCGGCATTTACCACGGTATCATATTCATCCCTGGTGGCCATGCTTACCTTAGCTATCAATTGCCCATCGGCCGGAGAATGGGAGCTGATGGTGGCTCCGGATGTTTTTAGCCAGTTGCTCCCTATCGCTGCACCATTGTTGGTGGGTTCTATGTCAAGATCTTTAAGAAATGAGGTGTCTATCATTTGTGAGTTGTTTATTTATCAAAATAAGGAAGGCAAAATTAACAGATTACCCGAGGCTTGGAAATAAAAAGGCCATCCACTCAAGAGCAGATGGCCTCCCTTTAACAATCACACTATTTACCAACCTATACCATAGTAGGCTTTTTCTCCATTAGGATAAACACCCTCTATCAGCACACCTTCTCCACGGGCGCCTTCAAGGTATCTTCTAAGTTGGTCTATGTCTTCAATACTGGTCTTATCCACTTTTGTAATGATAAAACCACTCTTAATGCCGGTTTCTCTAAACTTACCATTTCTAATGTCAGAAACTTTCACACCTGCATCAAGGTCAAGCTCTTCCAATTCCTCTTCAGACACCTCCTGGAAGGTGGCTCCGTCAAGAGAGAATTGCTTCGTAGCCCTGGTTATAACTTCTGTAGTATTAAATGAGTTTTTTAAAGTCGCAGATACCTCCCGGGTTTTGCCGTTGCGGACGAATGAAATATCAACTTTGTCGCCAGGTCTTCTCAAAGCAATCAATTCCTGAAGTTCAGAAGTACTGTTAACTCTCCTACCATCTATCGCTACAATGACATCACCTTCTTCCAGTCCGGATTCGTCGGCAGCACTGTTTTCATTTACCTGCTGGATGTAGACACCCTGCAGGATGTCGATGTTGTCTCGCTCGGCCAGCTCCGCATTCATATCATTGATTAAAATTCCAATCAAAGCCCTTTGCACTTCACCAAACTCAACCAGATCCGTATAGACTTTCTTCACAAGATTTACAGGGACTGCAAATGAATATCCGGCAAATGCACCTGTCGGTGAAATGATGGCAGTGTTGATGCCTACTAGCTGTCCATTCAGATTTACCAGGGCTCCACCACTATTTCCGGGATTTACCGCTGCATCAGTTTGTATGAACGATTCTATTTGAAGACCATTATTCTGTCGGAGAATGTTAATGTTCCTGGCCTTGGCGCTTACGATGCCTGCCGTTACTGTGGAACGGAATTCGAATGGATTTCCAACTGCCAGTACCCACTCCCCAAGACTTACATCGTCGGAGTTGCCCCATGACATGGCTGGTAAGTTGGTTTCATTGATTTTCAGGACGGCTATATCTGTAGTGGGATCTACTCCTACAATCTCAGCATCATAGGTACGATTGTCATTCAGCATTACTTCAATCTCAACTGCACCGTCTACTACATGATTATTCGTCACAATGTATCCTTCCGAGTTCACGATCACACCGGATCCCATTCCTCTTGATGGCCTTCTGCCTCTGTCGGGTTGACCAAAAAAGTCCCTGAAATAATCATCAAAAGGATTATTAGTGGACCTAGATTCGGCATCAATTCTCGTCCTTATATGTACCACAGAATTTGTAGAAGATTCGGCCGCATAGACAAAGTTTAATCCCTCAGGAACGATACTGTTTGAAGTATCAATGCTGTAGTTTGTGAATGTCGCCTGGGATTGGGCCGCAGCCGGAATATATCGTACTTCATCAGGGGTCAGCATCTTGTATCCCCCAATGGCTATGACACCTCCTAAAATTGAGGAGATGACCATCGCAAAGTATAAATTTCTATTGTTATTCATCTCTTTTAACCTTTCTCTAATTTAACTGAAAATCAATCCAATTGTTTCCCGATCAGGCTCGGAATGTATCTATACTTAACCTCATTTAACAAAAAGAAAGCGGACCTAGATCCGCTTCCCAACTCAAAACCCGAACAAGTTCTTTTATTTAATAGAAATAGTTCTTTTGTTTTCCTTCTTCGCATCTTTTGGAAGTACTACGTTCAGGATTCCATCCCTGTACTCAGCGTCAACTTTCTCGACGTTTACGTTATCAGGAAGATAAAACGATCTGCTGAATGTGCCGTAGTAGCTTTCAACTGAATGGAAGTTTTTCTCTTTCTTCTCATTCTCCATTTTTCTTTCTCCGCTGACAGTCAATCTATCGTCATTAATGTCGATTTTAATGTCGTCTTTTTTCATGCCAGGCAGATGAAACTGAATTTCGAATGATTTTTCGCTTTCCGCAATATCTACTTTAGGTGAGAAGTTTGATACTTCGTTTCCAAAATAGTCATCGTTAAAAAACCTGTCAATAAAGTTATTGAAGGTCGCTGGTCGATAATTGTTACGGTTGTATTTTACAAGTGCCATTTTATTAAAGTTTTTAGTTTAACATCAAATTCAATTCTACTTAATCGAATTCTGTGCCAGGACCAAAAACCCCATTCCACAGGCACTTTTAATGTCATAATGACATGATTAGACTGAAATTCTTGCAGAACCATGTCATTATGACCGAATTATGGCTTATTTGAATAGCATAGGAGCAAATTCCGAGAGGTAGATCCTCCAGTTGTACCATGTATGTCCACCGGTACTTTCCCGATATACATAGTCGAAATCCTGCTCATCGAGTTCGTTTCTCATGGTCACTACGCTCTCATAAAGAAAGTCATCTTTTCCACATGCGATCCAGTACAATTCTGGATCCGCCTTTTTCAGTGCCTGTATCTTTTTCTCACGATCACCTTCTTTCACTTCTATTCCAAAACGACTAAGATCCGCAAATCCCATGCTCATCACACCTATATAATCAAACATGTCAGGATTATTAAAGGTAGTGTTCTGAGTCTGGAGTCCTCCCATACTCAATCCGGCAAGAGCCCGGTTTTGTTTTCCATCCAGCACCCTGTAATGACTTTCGATATAAGGTACGACATCCTTTACCAGACTCTCTTCAAATTTCATGTTGGCCATGGACATGCCACCTGCTGGTGGTTCGTCACGATAAGGAGCGTCCGTAAAATCTGATGCCTGATCGGGATTACCATTGGTCATAACCAGGATCATCGGTTTCGATTTGCCGGAATTGATCAGATTATCAAGGATGGTAGGTGCCTCACCCAATGTAGTCCAGGCATCTTCGTCACCACCACCACCATGCAGCAAGTAAAATACCGGATAACTTTCATCCGAATCTTCGTATCCCGGAGGAGTATATACATACATCCTTCGGGTCATCCCCAATGTCGGAGATTCATACCAAACCTTGCTCAAGGTTCCCTTTTTTCCCTTTTTAGTCTCATAAAGTCCAGATCCCTCACCGCGGATGAAGAGGACCGATTCGTTACGGAACATACCGTCCCGCTTGATGTGCAAATTGGATGGGTCCAATGTGGTAACACCATCAACGTCGAAGGTATACCCGTATAGTTCCGGTGACAATGGGTCAATGGTCAAAGTCCATAAACCAGTATCTCCTTTCACCATGGGAATGGATTGTCCAAATCCCATCCAGTTCCCTCTGAGCGAAACACTCTCCGCTTTGGGCGCTAGTATTCTGAAGGTGACGCTATTGTCCTTCGCAATTTCAGGAGATACAATTCTATTGCCTCCAAACTGTGCCTGGGTAGTGAAGAATGCAAATCCCAGGATCGTTACTAGTAGTCTTTTAGTCAAGTTCATGTCAAAATCAGGGAATGACATACTTGTGTAACCCACTGAATATTTGTCTCATACGAAAACCGATTTTCGATTTTTTACTTTTTATTGAATGATTCCCATTCTCTTAAAAGCCTTTCCCCTTCTTGCTTAATAGCATTATCAGCCTCTTCATTACCCGTCAAAACAAAATGCCAATCAAATAAACCATCTTTCGTGGTTGTTGTATGAATTTGATTGATAGCATTAGGATAGTTTTTTGCCATATAGGCTCGAAGCTTATTATAAAGGTATTCTCCTTTAGTCATCTTTTCAGGATCACTACTGGACAAAATGGCTTTTAATGGATTAATCAATCCCTTGTCAGACTTAACGTCTTTTTCGAAGTCCTCTTTCTTTATGTCCTTATCTTTATCTGACATATAACTACAAAGATACAAACATGGAATTAACCGATGATCAGCATAAAGTGTTAAATAAAATGTCAGAAAGATGTAGGCTGTTTAGAGGGATGATAATTCAGGACATGATTGATTTAGAGCGTTCAGTAGATATGGCAATAAGTGGCTATATAACAGACAAGCCAGACATGTTTTTTGAATTGATGGGCATTATTGAAATAAACGATGCAATAATGATGCGTACTAAAGTCTAAGATTATAGCCTATCTGGCGAAAATTAGATTCCCTGATTTTCACGCTCAAAATCCTAAATACCTGACAAAACTGGACAGCTTAATAGAGCTTAGAAATAAAGTTGCGCATAGGAAAATGGATGATTCTAAGGACAGAATTAATAACTATGATGGGGATACCGTTTACTTAAGGTGGCTAACGTCCCAAAAGAGCAAACCAAAGGTTAAAATATGAGCCTCTTAATAATGAGGTAATAGGGTCGTTCAAATCAGACCTTATTCATGTAATGATCAAAACAACAGAGCTATTATATGAGGTTGAAAAAGAGAGAAAAGTAAGATCAGAGGGGGATCGGTAATTAAATCCTGTCAGGAATCGCCTGTCGTTCATAAACTACTGTCCTTATTCCCTCATCCCTAACCTAATTAGATTTCTTTGTAAGAGTCTTATAATCTAACCTTCCTTGCACGTTTGATAGCGTAATATCAAATTTCGAACCGTCGGTAAATTCACGGTTATTATATCGGTAAGCAAACTCATTCACATAACGTGAAAGGTGCTTAGTACTTGTGTGGTGATAGATACCAAAAATACCTCTTTTAAGGATTGCCCAGAATGATTCGATTGAGTTAGTATGAGCGTTGCCGTTTACATATTCACCTGCTCTATGCTTAACAACCTCATGTTCATAATACCATTCCAGTGTGCGATAAGATATATACTCATCTGAGTAAATTTTTGCACCTTCTGCAACCTTTGCCCTCATAATAGGGATAAGAGTCCTAGACTTTGTGTTGTCCACTGGAAGGGCGTAAACCTTTCCACCTCTTTCTATGATACCTAATACGGGTGTATTCTCCTTTATTGCAAGTCCACTTTCGTGTCTTTTGATTTTTGACTTGTGCTTGTTCTTAGCCAGTCCTCCAATAAAAGTTTCGTCAACTTCCACCTCGCTATTCTCTGAGAATTTTTCTTCATCAGGCTTGAACGTCTCACGTATTCTTTGAAGTACAAACCATGCTGATTTCTGTGTTACTTTAATGTCCTTTGCTAACTGATGGCTAGAAACACCTTTCTTATGCGCTGTCACTAGGTAGATAGCCACAAACCATTTTCTAAGAGGTATTTTGCTTTCTTGGAAGATTGTACCAACTCTAACTGATGCATGCTTTCTGCAAGATGCGCACTTGTATCTCTTACCACGTCCTTTAACCTGGATTTCATAGACCTTATCATGTCCACAATGAGAACACGTAGGGTTACCATTCCAACGCAACTTGGATAGATAATCTTCGCATTTTTCTTCCGTATCGAAGTAGTCCAAAAGTTCAAATAAGCTGTCGAAATCACGTAGGTTTTTAGAATACTTGCACATAATTAATCAGTTATATGTAAATATACGATTAATTTTTGAATTGGGTTACATAAATGGGTCAAATTTTCTATCTTCATTTTAAAAATCATGTCTAAGGAAGAATTTGCAATCTTGTTCGGGATGCTTAATAAGTTAGGAATGGATATTGCGCTCAATAAAGCTATTAACACAGTTTTATTAACAGAAATATCAAAAATGAGAGGTTCAGAACTTGAAGAAATACAACAATCAATAATAGAAAAGAGAGACGAATTTTTGATAGCGCACGATGAAGCTGTGAAAAGTATGATTTCTGATGCTTATGGTCAAGACCCACCTCCGGCGTATATCGAGGACTTTCTGAAATAATTTTCCAGATTTCATCAGGTGTCATACCGCCCTCCCTTCCTGATTCGAATAGAAACAACTAACTTTGGGTGACCTATGTATGTCATTCCCCAAAATCATTCTATTGTCTCACAATGTAACAATAAAGTTCAAAAGTTGAAAATTGATTTTGATACATGGTATTTATTAAACTCTATCAATTGTCCCTGTAAATAGAATTCTACTCCTTCAGGGTAACCCCAAACTAATTTTAACATCTTTTTTCCAACAGGAAACCAACTAATTACTCCTTTCTCCGTTTCTTTGTTTTAGACAAAAGTGAAACATATATGAAAGGAACATATCTTGGAGAGTTTGAAGAACTTGTCCTTTTGACCGTGTCTGTCCTGCACCCTGATGCTTACAGCATTTCAATTTTAGATGAGTTAAAACAGAGAACCGGAAGAGCTGTATTGATCAGTTCTGTTCATAAAGTGCTCATGAGATTGGAAGACAAAGGGTACCTGACATCGGACCATGGTAAGCCTTCGGACCAGCGAGGTGGCCGGTCCAAAAGACTCTATGAAGTCACCGCCTCCGGAAAAGAAGTGCTGAAAGAGACAAAGGAGATTAGGATAGGGCTCTGGAAAGATTCACCTTCATTGTCACAACAAAACATATGAATGCTCCGCCCAAATGGATGACTTTTCTGTTGAAAAAGATCAGCAAACCGGAACTGTTTGAAGACCTTGATGGGGACCTCTTTCAGCTCTATCAGCGTGATCTGAAAACCAAATCTCCATTCGCAGCCCGACTGAGATATTTCATCAATGTCTTACAATATTTACAACCCTTCTCCATGAAAAAACCACAATCAAACGGTCTGACCTTTAATTACCTCAAAGTGATCAGAAGAGGTCTCTGGCGTCAGAAATTTTTCACCACCGTCAATCTTGTAGGACTGAGTCTTGCCTTCCTGAGCATTATCAACATCTCCATTTATGCCTGGAATGAACTCAATTTTGACAAGCATCATGAAAAGCATGAGCGGGTTTTCAGAATTACTTACCGGTTTCAAAATGACAGCGGATATGACATCCATTGGGCCCGAGTCAATCAGCCCTGGATCAATGAAATCCCTGAAAATTTTCCGGAAATAGAAAAATTGGTTCGATTTCAAAGCTTCAGGCCCCGGGACGTAAAGGTTGGTGAAGAAAAATTCAGAGAAAACCATGCTTACTCCGTGGATCCTTCCGTATTTCAGATCTTCAGCTTTGATTGGATCCAGGGAAATGAAAGCGCACTGGACCAACCCTTTTCCGTGGTTCTGACTGCCTCCAGTGCCAAAAAATATTTTGGGGATATAACTGAGGCCATCAACAGTGAGATAGAACTACGACATGAGCCCACCGGTCTGATGCAAACACACATTGTTCGGGGGGTGGTGGCGGACCTTCCGGCACAATCGCATCTGCCGATAACCTTACTTAGTACCATCAATTCCGTGGAGGACAGGGCGGGATGGGCCTACACTTACTTTTTGCTTAAAGAAAGTCAGGATTTGGATGCCATCGAATCCCGACTACCTGAATTCATTGAGAGCCGTGAAGATGACCCTGAAGGCTTATCCGTTCACTTCCAGCCGCTTACCAGCATACATCTTCATTCCGATCTCAGTCGTGAGATCGTTGCCAATGGTGATTGGTCGCAAGTCATGCTGTTTCTGGTGATCGGAACATTGATCCTGATCATAGCCAGTATTAATTTCTCCAATCTACAAACCATCAAGTCTCTGGGAATGAGTAAATCTGTTGGAGTGCGCAAAGTTTTGGGTTCAGGCAACTTCGGCATCAGCAGCTACTTTTTTATGGAATCTTTTGTGATCTCCTTAGTGAGCTTATTTATCGGATTAGGATTGTTTCTTTTGATCCAACCTTCCCTGGAAAATTTCATTGGGTATCCATTGGACGTCCCCATCTGGCTTCTGGTTGGTGGCCTGACACTCATTCTGGCGTTACATACGCTACTGGCTTCCATTTATCCTTCCGGTGTATTAAATGCCGTTGGCACCATTGACGCTTTGCGAGGCAATCTGAAAACTTCTTTCGGTGGACGAACATTTCAAAAAGTTTTGGTGACCCTGCAATTCCTCATCACTTTGTCCATCCTGTCTGGTACATTGATCATCCATCATCAATTCAATTTCCTTACAGATCAGAAATTGGGATTTGACCATGAACAATTGATCGCTATCAAGAGTCTTCCCCTGGCTGTGAGGGAAAAATATGAAACTTTTAAGACCCAATTGTCCGGCATTACAGGGATAGAATCGGTCACTGCCGTACTGGAAGTGCCTACAGTCGCCATTAAAGATGAAGGTGTGGTACAGGTCCAGGGTCAACCTGAAACTTTCACTACAGACATACAGGTGATTGACATAAATGCACCTGAGGTCCTTGGGATGGAGTATGTCGCGGGAAAAGGTTTGCCGGAAAGCATCAAGACCCGGGATTCGGAATTTCAGGAAGGTGATGATTACCTGGAATTTCTACGGTCCCAAAGAAGGGCATACCTGGTCAATGAGTCCGCCATGAGACTGTTTGGATGGCAAGATGCCAGTGAAGCAATAGGGAAGCAAATCAGTTGGTCCATTGGCGCTGTAGAGCTGGCTTCCGGCTCCATCATGGGAGTCCTAAAAGACTACCACCAGGAAAGCCTGAAAGTGGCGGTGGATCCGCAGGTTTTTACTTACGAACCAATTTGGCTCAATAACATCATCATTCGGACTGAAGCTAAATCAACCTTTGAGCTTGTATCCAGAATAGAGGAACGATGGGATGAGAACTTTCCGGACATTCCGCTGGAGATCTCGTTTTTGGAAACAGAAGTTCAGAACCTCTATCAACGAGAGCAAAAGCAAAAAGCGTTGATGAGTGTCTTTTCTGGAATTGGATTTGTGATCACCATTCTTGGTTTAATCAGCCTGGTCGGATTTACGACTGAAAAACGAATGAAAGAATTTGCCATTAGAAAAGTGCTCGGTGCCAGACTGACGGAGTTTTTGAAATTGTTGGGCAAGGACCTGTTTATCATGATTGTGATCAGCCTGGTGGTGGGTGTTCCGGTAGTTTGGAAACTTGCTGGCGACTGGCTCAATGATTACGCATATCACATTGACCTTGGTCCTGTTTACTTTATGATCACGGCATCGCTGATCATATTGGTGGTGGGCGTGATCCTCCTCACACAGATTCTAAAGGTTTCCCAAAAAAATCCATCGGATGTGTTGAGATCGGAGTGATGGTTTTGAAGATTCGTAATTTCAGTCTGTATCTTTTTTACAATTCTCCTTTCCACATGGATTGGGTCTGCAAACCAACTTGATGTAAAGTAACTTTTAAGTTACCTTTGCCGTATGAATAAGATCCGAGAGGTCATTGCTTATGAAGGCTACTTCGAAGATTTCCTGAACGCCCAAACAACTAAAGTTCAGGACAAAATTTTCAAAATAATTGAAGCTATTGAGACTCTGGAACGTGTTCCCAGTAACTACTTGAAGCATCTAACTGGAACAAATGGACTTTATGAAGCAAGAATTCAACTGGGATCAAACATTTGGAGAGTTTTCTGCTTTTTTGATGGTGAACAACTTGTGATTTTATTGAATGGATTTCAAAAGAAATCACAGAAAACACCAAAGAAAGAAATCGAAAAAGCTGAAAGGATAATGATTGAGTATTATCAAGACAAATCGAACAAATATGGAAACTAAATCCTGGAAAACTATAAAAGATGAGGTCTACGGAAAGGAAGGAACTCCCAGGAGGGATCAACTTGAACGTGAAGCTGAGGGTTTAAAAATCGGGCTATTACTTCGTCAGGCTCGAGAACAAAAACACTTAACACAAAAGCAATTGGGTGAAATCGTAGACAAGAAACGAAGCTACATTTCAAGAGTAGAAAATGATGGAAGTAACCTAACACTCAAAACTCTATATGATATTGTGGAAAAGGGACTTGGAGGAAAAGTAACAATCAACATAGAGGTATAGATTAGATATACGGTTGAAATTACCACAGTCAGAACAAAACTTCTTCACCTAAAAAAATCAAATAAAAAAGCCCGCCAAATGGCGGGCTTTCTGCTCCCCTTCTTGGGTACGATCGGAGCAACGGTTGCACAAGGACCTTTTGATTAAATACCAAAACCTGGTAATAGTAAGTACATTCACGGGCTTCCTCCGCTGATGCTCAGGATAAACTGCTCGCCCAAAAAGGGATATAAAAAAAGCCCGCCAAATGGCGGGCTTTCTGCTCCCCTTCTTGGGCTCGAACCAAGGACCTACTGATTAACAGTCAGCCGCTCTAACCAACTGAGCTAAAGGGGAATTTTCAGATTGGTTCCGAAAAGGAGTGCAAATTTATCGTTTAATTAATTTTTTGGAAACGTTTCTGAAAAAAAGATTTTGGCAATCATCAACCAGCGTATATCCTAAATTGCACCTTCAACCTAACCCCGGCCCCAAGTGATCTATACCTTCACCAGATCTTTAATGAACCTCGCTCTGACCGGATTCTTTCATGACATCCGGATCATCGGCAAGAAACATTTGTTAACGGATCGACCCACTATCTTTATTGCCAATCACCCCAGCGCCTTACTTGATCCGCTGGTTGTTGCCGTCAGGCTACCCAGAAAATTTCATTTCATAGCAGCGGCGGAGTACTTTGGAAAAGGTGTCCAAAAATGGATCCTCAAAAATGAATTCAACATGATACCGGTGTACCGTCCCCAGAACTACAAGGATCAGAAGGTGGACAATGACCACATGTTCAAAGAATGTTATGAACATCTAAGCCACAACGGAGCCATTCTCATCTTTCCGGAAGGTACCAGTGAAAGTGAAAACAGAGTGCGGCCTCTCAAAACAGGCACGGCCAGAATCCTGGCAGGGTTTAAAAAAGCTTTTCCTGACCAGGAGGTCTACGTACAATCCCTTGGCATCAATTACACATTCATACAGAAATTCCGGACCTCCGTGCTCCTGAAGATTGGTGAGCCCATCAAAATCGACGAGATAGATCATGAGGAGGACTCTCCGAGATCAATAACGGGCTGGACCAAAAAACTGGAAGAAGATCTGCGAAGTCAGGTTCTGCACCGACTCCCTGAAACGGAGAATTTAATTGAAAAAGTCAACCGGGTTTTCTTAAAGCAACTGGAATCGAAGCTGGAAAATGTCAGAAGTGGCACCGAACGTTTCTTGCTCCGAAAAAATATAATCGAGGCGGTCAATCACTTCCATAAAAAAGATCCCTCCTCCACAGAACTTGTCGAGCGGAAGCTTGATGAATTCCTCGTTGAATCTCGGAAACTCAAAATTCCACCTTACATTATGCGGAAATCATGGACATATCAGGACTTAGCGTACCTGATCCTTTCCGGTCCCTTTGCGATGCTGGGTTTACTCTTAAATGGCATTCCCTATCTGTTCGTACGGGCCTGGTTCAGGAAAAAATACCATCCCAAAATCGGTATTGTTGGGAAAGGTGGCATCAGTGAAGCTTTCCAGGGAACCATCTCTTTTTCTTTGGGAACGGTGATATTTCTGCTCTGGCTGATCATGCTTTCTTTACTCGTGGGATCATTTACGATGTGGTGGCTGGGAATTGTCACATTCTTCAGCGCTTACTTCTTAGGGCTTTTCACCATCAGTTACTGGATAAAATTTATGAAGACCCAAAAACGCATCCGATATCAAAGGTCGTTGAAGCACTCCGACAAGCTTCAGGGATTAAACGCAAAACGTGCCGAGATCCTGGAACTATTGGATGGTTACCGAAAGGAATATCAGAAGGTGCTTGAAGCAAGGAGTTAGTTGCCCCTGAATATCTGGATCTCCGTGCGACGGTTTTCCCGATGCTGCTCCTCGGTGCATGGAACACCATCCGCGCATTCATTCAGTAGCTCCAGCTCTCCCCTTCCGGCAGGGCGCATTTTCTCAATCGCCACGCCCTTCGATTCCAGGTAATCCATCACCGACAAAGAACGCTTAAGCGACAGCTCCCTGTTGTAATCATCCGAACCCTTGGAATCCGTATGGGAAATGATCAGAATATTGGTGTTTGGAAACTTCTTAAGGTTATTGGCAATCGAATCCAGGCTGGGTAATAAATCAGATGCCAGCACATGTGAATTTGTTTCATACAATAGGTCATTCAGGGTCACCGTTTCTGTTGGCGTGATCTTATGCATGGAATAGGTGGTGTTGAATTCCTGCCGGTCAAACAGGATGGTGTCGTTTAGGAAATCATAACCTTCCTTACTGATTACAATAGAATACCTCGACCCGGACTTCTTATCCAATTCAAAATAACCGCTTGTATTGGCCCTGAGTTCTTGTCTTTCATTCGTCTCAAGGTTCTTGACAAAAATCACGGGTTCCTGCACGGCTGTTCCATCGGCATCGGAAAAGACGAATGCCCGCATTTTGAAATCCCGTACCATATAAAATGTCTCATCCAAAGGCACTCCATGCACCTTTACCGTGTCTATTAAAGTGTGCAATGGTGGCCGCTCCACGGTGAGTCTGTAGTCCTTACTTTTTGGCACCTTGGCGAAAATATTACCTGATGAATCGGAAGCGAAACTGAAAGAAGCGCCGCTCTCCAGGTCGGTCATGATGATCCTTGCTCCCGAGATCTTGGTATTGTTCCACTTTCTTCTAAGCTCTATGTTTACACCAATGAGGTCAAGCTCGGCGGAGGTAAATTCATAGATATCATCTCCACCTACCCCACCGTTTCGATTGGAGGAAAAGAATCCGTCAAATCTGTTGTTAAGATGTAGCCCAAAATCGTCAAAAGCTGAATTGACCGGGGCGTTCATATTTACAATTTCATCGTGAATGTCATCGTACTGATAGATGTCATATCCCCCTGCACCCGGATGACCATCTGAAGTGAAATAAAACTGTCCGTTGAAAGTATATGGATAAAATTCATTCCCGCTCGTATTGATGGTGGGACCCATGTTTTCAGGCTTGGTCCAATTCCCATTCAATATGTACGTGGTGTATAGATCAAAACCACCGTAACCACCGGGCAGGTCTGCAGCAAAATGTAAAATGCCTGTTTGATCGTCATAATGAGGATTTAGAATGGAAGTGTGGCTGACCGGTACCTGCATATGATGAAAATTACCCCATTCTGTCTCCGAAATTATATCGCCTATGTACAGCTGCGTGGTCGTATGACCAGCACCAAACCGTATGGCACTTAGGATCACCACACTGTCTCCCATAAAGGTAGGAGACGACTCCTGGTAAAAAATGTGTGGCACTTCTACCTTTTTGGTAACGAACTGACCTGAACTGTCCAAAACAGCATAGTACAAACTGTATAGGTCAAGCTCACTGTTTCTGGATGAGGCAAATGTAAACCCGTCCCTAAAAACCTCACCGATCATCTCAGAAGCCCTGGTATTTACCGCCAGGTTCTTCATTTCAAAAAATGATTCATTGGCAAAATACTGCGCATTTCTTCTGACGCCTTCTAACCTGGCTAAACCTCGCTTGTCTCCCGTCGCATCGTAATACTCCTGGAATTTTTCCGCTGCCTGATCCAGGTTCCCGGTAGCCAACGCGCTTTCGGCAAAGTAGAGCAGGTCCAAACTATCATAAATGGGGCGGGCCATTTCATGATCATAGGCATTATAGTACGTATAGGCATTGGTAAAGTCCCGAAGCTTATAATAGGATCTCCCGAGTTTCCTGTGAACCGAATAAGATCCTGATTTGCGTGAAGCAATCTGATATTGGTCCACAGCCGCCTCATACTCCCAGCGATCATATAATTTGTCACCGCGCTTTTCAGAAGCTATTAACAGCTCCGTAATGTCGGAAGATTGCGCCAGGCAAGCGGTAGAACACAATGTCGATATGATTATGACCAGGTACTTCATCGATTAGAAATTTCTTGGTGATAATACATGTCGTCTCGGTAACTTAAACAAGTACTGCAGACCTACTTCATGCGAGCCGGATGAATTTGAAGAGAGGTCATTTAGCAAGGCATCATACGTGTATCCCAAAAGGAACTGATCAGTGACATACAATTGCAATAAGGTGGTGATGGAGCTGGTAGGACGATAAGCAGCGCCTAAACTTAAGATTTCTCTGAACGTAGCCGTCAGGTTCACATTCACCTCCGTAACCTCCAGGTTATTGACTCTGATCATGGCATTGGGTTTCAGGGAAAGCTCTCCGTTCACACGCCAGATGTAGCCGCCTGCTGCCACAATAGATCCTGTATTGAATGCATCATCTGAGCTTTTGATCAGCTCCAATGCCGAAAGTCCGGCATAGAAATCTTCATTGTAAACCAGAACGCCTGTACCCGCACTTGGGATCGTCTCCATAAAATCCCCTGTGAATACAGGATCATCAGGTTGTCTTGTAGAAAGAGATGAATAGCGGTTCTCGTTCATTTTGATCCCCAGCTGCAGCCCCATGGAAATGGTCATCATAGAAGTATTGATGCGGTAAGCGCCTGAAGCCAGTATCCCGGTTTGTCGTGCTACTCCCACGCTTTGGTTCCAAACCTGCAGACCAACAGCCGTATAATCCGTAAAAAGTGGCATATGAGCATTGAAGGACTGTGAATTAGGCGAATCGTCCAATCCGAGGTATTGAAATCGGTAAAATGTGTTTAAGGCAAGCGTATTGTGATAACCCGAATAAGCAGGGTTGATCGAAAGATGATTGAGCAGATATTGTGAATTCGTACCAATCTGTTGCGCCTTTGCGCCAAGCGAAAACAAAATAAAAAAGAATGCTATGGTCCTCAGCCACCTCATCTCTTCAAGATGACCATACCGCTTCTGGTGGCAGGTCCATTGTTAAAACTAATGTTGTAGATGTAGCTGCCTTCCGGCAAATCCTGACCGTCATTGTCCTGCCCGGTCCACACCACATTTTCATTGTCGTAACCGGTCGCGGAAAATACTTCACGGTTCCATTGGTCAAAAACCCTAACTGCGTTATCAGGGTATTCCCCAATGCCATCAATGATCCACTCGTCGTTGATCATGTCACCATTCGGCGAGAAGGCCTGGTACACGACCAAATCCTCCGTAGGGATATCTATCAGGATCGAAACCTGCCCGGTGATGCACTCCTGCGGTACCCCCAGATCGCACAAGGTGTATAAAAATTCATCCGGACCGTCATAGTATCTATCAGGCACATACATTATGGTGCTTTCGTCCTCATAGTACATGGTGCCATGACCGGCGTTTAGCGCAAATGTGGTATCCAATATAATGCCCTCACCTTCCGGATCCTCATCATTTTCCAGCACTGCTATGGGGACGGCATCCGTACTTGTGATGTTCACATTGTCCGTACCCGCAATTGGCGGAGCATTAAAGGGTGACACATCCAGAATGATCCTGAGTGTGCGACACTGGATGGAGTCATTGTCATCACAAACGGTAATATTGGCATCGTACTCCCCAAAAAACAATTCCGGAGGTGCAACAGTGAAAATAAGCTGCCCTCCACTGATCTCCGGCAGCACATCGTCAAAATCCTCAAGTATGGAATTATCTCCCTGGCTGTCTGTGAGTGTGACGGTATCTGTCAGGGCAGTACTTTCTCCTACCGTATAACTTAAAGTATCTATCGTCTCACCTCCATACACAAAGAATGGCGCCGAATTCTGATCCACGGTAAAGATTTCCACAAAATAGGTCTTACATACCGGATCAGGAAGGCCATCGTCACATAACTCAAACTGATACAAGGTGGTGGTGAGGGATGACCCCGCAGTGTAATTGAAGCAAATAAAATTTCCTGATTCCAGTGAAATGGAAATGGTATCACCGCCGGTGACGGTACTCCAGCTCTCAAGGGTTGTTTTGTCATTGTTCGGATCGGAATAAGACAAGCACGTGCTCAGCGTTCCATTGGGATATACGGCAAACTGTATGGTGTCTCCATCGCCCCGGGAAGCAGGTGCGGTGATATTGGCCGGCTCGTTCGGCTCCACCACGTTCAGGATGACGGCGGCAGACGAACAATTATCGCTGTCATTTGCATCACATACGGTCCAATTAAAAAAGTCATTGCCGACAAATGCCGAGTCCGGTACAAATCTGAATTTAGTCTGATCCGTACTGTCTACCGAAACTTTTCCCTTTCCATTGACAAGATTTCCAACGGTGATCTTGTAGTCATCTCCTTCTTCATCATAAACACCCGTGGAATAGGTGAACTCGGTATCCTGGGTGAGATAAAGTCTGAACGTGTCAATACGTACAGAATTACTGTTGATAAAATGCGGAGCATCGTTTTCAGATATTAAGACGATATCTTTCGAATATGAGGGACTGAACTTTGCATCATCTTTAACCCTTAAAGCAAACCTACGGATGGATGAGGTCAGCGTAGTGGCGGTGTTCTTGTACTGAACAGAAGATAAAAGTTCTTCGTAGTCATCGATGGATTGATCTCCTGTGATGGTGAGTTTACCCGCGACATCATCCCAGCTTACCGTGAACCCTGTAGTGCTTCCCAAAACGATCAGCGTATCCTCAGCCGAGAGATAATTCTGAAAAATCGTGATCTCAGCGGTGGTCAGTGTGTTTCCATCATCCGAAATTTGAAGATTGGAAAAGAGATCGATCGGGTCCCCGTTTTCCGTGTAGGTTATGGATAAGGTCACGTCATTGATGCTTGGAATGGGATTATCCGAAATATTTCGATAGTTAGACCCATTCTCATCTACTTCGGAGAGACACTGATCAGTGATTGAGGCAAAAACAATAATACTATCCCCGTTTTGGAAAGCTCGGGAAAAGGTATTGGAAGCCCAGGACCCACCTGATCCTATGGTTGTGGTAGTATCTTGTTCAACCAGATTTTTAGATGCATCGTATACGTCAATATAGAGGTCCGAACCGTTCTGGGCAGTTCCTCCTACTTCGTCATCACCAACAAAGACCTGATCAAGGAAAGGAGTTTCTGTCAATCCATCGGCAAAGCCGGAATTAATATTATTTATGGAAGAAGCGCATTGCTCACCCACTAACTCAATAATATCGGAAGGATCACTTTCCTCGATTCCGTTTATATCCGTATTATCCAGATTGTCGGCATCCAGCGGACATGTACTTCCATTGTAATAGACGGTGGCTGAAGCCACAAAACGTAAGTCTGCATCAAGGTCTAACCCGGTAATTCCAGAGGCCGGAAAATAAAAGTCCATGAAATAATCCGGTGTACTGCAGTTATTGGTATTTGCACGAGCCTGCTGGTGATTTGAATTTACACTATAATTCGCTAACTCATCGGCACAGTCACTATCTCCATCAATATTGTAAATAAATATTCCTTCATCCGGATTAAAAACAACCATATACTCAAAACCCGGATTTTCAGAGTTACTATTAGGATCATTACCTCCAATTTTAGAATCACTATCTATCCAAAGGCTATAAAAAACGTTAACACCCGGAGTAGGGAAACCTCCCGAACCATCGGCTTGTTCATCGTCTGCTACCCTAAATCTTGTAATGATATTATCCGACGCGTCTTTATAAATGTATGCGGAAGCCCCCAAGCTATCTGGAACCAGATCTGCCCATGTGCAATTTCCATCAAGTTCCCTGGTATATGAAACAGGAAAACCGAAAATGTAACCCGTTAACTGAACAGAAAATTGATCACTATCGTTAATCGTTTCACTTTGTGTAATGGGAATTGGAACCATCGGGAGTTCAAACTCAGCTACATCATATGCTCTAGTAAAATTGGCATCTGTTGAAGTAATAAACCCATTACCATCTGGGTTCATGGGGTTTGTAGTCGGACTAGCAGCATCAGTAATCTGACCCTGACCGTATACACCAACAGACAAAACCACCAAAAAAACACAAAGCGATATACACCTCATCATGACGAGCGCGCGGACAATTTTCGACCGTTAAATCTAATTGAATTCAACCACTATTTATACTTAAATACGTGTTAGCACTTAATAATAACCCCTTGGATGCGGATTACTTTAAGTTATACACTAAAATCCATTAACATCCGGGTCGCTATGATCCCTAAATATCAAGCTAAATATTTGGGTCTAAAGGGATTATATCGTAAATTCCTAATACCCTTTTGGGACACCTTTTTTCATCAAAAAAACATGCAGAAATCATGGATACTAAAAACCAAATCGAAAGTGTGGTTTACCACCAAACCCAATGCCTGAACGCCGTTGAAGATCTGAAAAACATGATCCAATCTCACCACGATGACATCGCCATCAACAAACTAAAAGACCTTAAAAAAGAATTAACGAGACTCACACTGCAGCTCCGGCAGATAGAGGAAGGAATCGCCGTCTGATCCAGATATAAAACGACATTTGAAAGCCATGCACACAGCGTGGCTTTTTTTGTTGTGGGTATTCTGGTTTCACGCAAAGACGCAGGGAAGAATTAAAAATTAAAAATATTTAAATGAAGAATTAGAATTCGGAATCGTTAATACCCTCTTGCCTCAGGCAAGATCCCTAAAGGGAATAGTTTGGTCGTACCTTATGACCGTCATCCTGAGTGTAGCGAAGGATCCCGGTTTAGCTTGGACCGAGTGTCATTTATTAAATTCCTCTTTGGAATACGAGATTCTTCGCTCCGCTTGCAGCTCCGCTCAGAATGACGATGAATTTGACTCTCGAACAATGTAGGCATGGTCCCTTTAGGGAATAAAAGGGTGCGGGCGGGGGAATTTGAAAATTCAAGATGCCGAATTCAGAATTTAAAATTCGGTATCGTCATGACCCTCTTGCCTCAGGCAAGATCCCAAAAGGGAATAGTTCGGTCGTACCTTATGACCGTCATCCTGAGTGTAGCGAAGGATCCCGGTTTAGCTTGGGCCGAGTGTCATTAAACTAACTCTTGCTTAAAAACGAGATTCTTCGCTCCGCCTCCATAGTGCCTTACGGTGGAGGTCCTCCGCTTGCATCTTCGGTCAGAATGAATTTGACGCTCGATCTATGTGGGCATGGTCCCTTTAGCGAATAAAAAAGGTTTGCGCACGAATGTAAAATTCGAAATCCCAAATTCGGAATTCTGCGTCTTGGCGTGAAACCCTGAGTCTACTACTTCTCTTCCATGAATGGATACCTGTAATCCCTGGGAGGATTGAAGTTCTCTTTGATGTTTCTGGCGCTGACCCATCTAAGCAGGTTCATCATGGCACCGGCTTTGTCATTGGTCCCCGAACCCCTCGCACCTCCAAATGGCTGCTGACCTACCACCGCGCCTGTCGGCTTGTCATTGATGTAATAGTTTCCGGCGGCGTTGACAAGTTTTTTTGTAGCCAGATCTATCGCATATCGATCCTTGGCAAATATGGCTCCTGTCAATGCATATGGAGATGTTTCGTCCACCAGCCTTAAAGTTTCTTCAAAACGATCCGCCTTGTATACGTAAATGGTCACAACAGGTCCAAATATCTCCTCCTGCATTGTCCGATACATCGGATCTTTCGCCAGTAACACCGTGGGTCTGATAAAATATCCTTTAGAACCATCGTATTCCCCACCGATCAAAACGTCTACCAGGTCATCCTTTTTCGCCTGATCAATGTAACCGGTGATTTTTTTGAAGGCTCGCTCATCGATCACAGCATTGAAGAAATTCGTAAAATCCTCAGGATCACCCATCTTAATTGACTCGACCTGCTCTTTCAGTACTTTGTGGGTATCCTCCCAAATGTTGTCGGGAATGTAGACCCGGCTTACGGCACTACATTTCTGACCCTGGAACTCAAACGCCCCCCGGGTGATGGCGGTAGCCAGTTCCGTAGGATCGGCAGTATGGTGGGCCATGATGAAATCCTTTCCTCCCGTCTCTCCGACCACCCTCGGATATGATTTGTAATTATCTATGTTTTGGCCTATCGTCTTCCAAAGTTGCTTGAAAACCGCTGTACTTCCGGTAAAATGCAAACCCCCAAAATCTTTGTGGGAAAACACTTTTTCACCTACTACGGGACCATCAACATAGATCAGGTTGATCACACCATCCGGTAAGCCTGCTTCCTTCAGCAACTCCATGATGATTTTTGCGGAATAGATTTGCGTGTAGGCCGGCTTCCAGATACAGGTATTCCCCATCAGAGCCGGAGCGCATGGTAAGTTCCCCGCGATAGACGTGAAATTGAAGGGGGTCACCGCCAGAATAAAACCTTCCAATGGTCTGTACTCCAGTCGATTCCAAATGCCGTCAGCAGACATAGGTTGTTGTCGGTACAGCTCCTGCATAAAATGGACATTAAACCTTAAAAAATCCATGAACTCACAGGCAGCATCGATCTCTGCCTGGAATACGCTCTTGGATTGCCCCAGCATGGTACTCGCATTGATCTTAGCCCTGTATGGACCGGAAAGGAGATCTGCTGCCTTCAAAAATATCGAGGCGCGATGTTCCCAGGAAAGAGATGCCCATTCCTCTTTGGCAGCCATCGCCGCATCAATTGCCTGCTCCACGTGACCGGCATCACCCTCATTGAAGTGGCCCAGTACATGTTTGTGATCGTGCGGTGGATTTATAGCAATTTTATTATCGGTCCTGACCTCCTCACCACCGATGTACATGGGAATGTCTACCTGTTCTTTTCTAAAAGCTGCCAGGGTAGCTTTTAATTCTTTCTTTTCAGGTGATCCTGCCCTGTAACTGAGTACGGGTTCGTTTTTAACAGGAGGTACATTAAAATTCGCGTTTGACATCTCTTTTGGTTTAATGAGTCGCAAATCTAAAAAAACCAGAAGCCCTTCCCACCAAACTCGGTTAAAGAATAGATCGTAATTCCGATAAATGACGAATTTGCTCCGCCTGTGACACTTTGTTCGGCTCTGATGGATTATACCAAACTGCCTTCCAACCGGCGGCATGGGCTCCGGCAATATCAGTAGCCGGATTATCTCCAATCATCAATACTTCGTGCGGAGCAGTACCTGAGAGTTCAAGAGCATGATCGAAAATTTCAACCGCTGGTTTCCTGTGACCGGCTGATTCGGATGTGATCACGTGTACGAAGTAGTCTGAAATGCCGCTGGTTTTCAGTTTGATCCACTGCGTCTCAT
This sequence comes from Cyclobacteriaceae bacterium, assembly GCA_965228045.1. Classification (GTDB taxonomy): domain Bacteria; phylum Bacteroidota; class Bacteroidia; order Cytophagales; family Cyclobacteriaceae; genus JANQEU01. The sequence goes on from OZ245789.1 coordinate 149,812, forward strand.
CGAAACCATTGGTGATGATGCTCATTTCATATTTAGGAGCCAGGTATTCGAGCAGGTCTATTGTATGATCAATCAGGTGTCCCTTTGAAGCACATTGGTGAAGAAAGTACGAAGACATCTGTTCGGATCTGGCCACCTCGTCATCCACCTTTCTTCCTTTCAAAACCATCTTAAACCTGTTTTTACGAATGTGCTCTTTATCGACACGGCCGTGATTGTAATCGTGCCAAAGCTTATCGTTGGCATGGTGAAACGCATTAACGAATGCCTCCAATGACGAGAAGTGAGATCCCAGTTTATGCTCCTCAAAGATTTCCTGCAGGGTAATCGCTGCATTCTTATCATAATCCCAGAGGGTATGATCAAGATCGAAAAACAAGTGTTTATATTTTTTCAATTACGATAATCTTTTGCGGCAAGCTTATTACTGGCCAACTCCCGATTCGAGTTCATTACGTCATGAATTTCCAGGTCCTTCACAAGTTGGGGATCCTTGACCAGGAATTGAACCATCTTACTGATTATTTCGAATACTTCGTCTTTTAAGCTGTAAAAAACCCATTGATCCTGCTTCCGCACATTTAGCAATCCGGAATTCCTGAGGTAACTTACATGCCTGGAAGTTTTAGTTTGTGTAAAATCAAGGATCGATTCCAGGTCAGAAATTGTTAGTTCTTTGTAGTGATAAAGTAAATGAATGATCCTGGCCCTGGATTCATCAGAAAACGCTTTGAAAATCTGTGTACCAACGGTCAGGCTGAAATTCTTGAGTCTCACTATTATTTTTGTTAATTCTGGTAAAAAATTAAAACATTTAAGGTTATATCCGTATTGCTGATCAGGAATTGAATACATCACACACCAAATCGATCCTATTAATACTGCTCATTTTTTGGGCAGGCACGGCTATATCTCAGGAGAAGCCGAAGAAAAAGGTGATCCAGTTCACAGGTGTGGTGTTCAATGAAGACAGCACAGCAGTTCTGCCGGGTGTTCACGTTTACGCACCTAAAGGGGGTCGTGGAACGACGACCAACCCCTATGGTTTTTTCTCAATGCCTGCGCTTGAAGGGGACAGTATCATATTTAGCTCGGTAGGATACGAACGGACCTACTACATTGTGCCAAAGCATGACAAGGATCAAAGTCTTAAACTGCTGGTGTATCTTCAGGAAGACCTTACGTTCCTGAAGGAAGTAGAAGTATTTCCATATCCTTCGGAGGCCGCATTTAAGCAAGCGGTGCTGGCTGCCAAGCTTCCCAATCAGCGGGATTATGACAATATCGACCGTTGGCTGAACAGTGAAGTGATGCAGACGATGTATTGGAACCTTCCTGCAAGTGGTAACATGAACCACCGATTCTTCATGCAGCAACATATGGATGCCCAGGTCAATCGACATGTCCCTCCTACAAATCCGTTATTGAATCCATTTGCGTGGGCGAATTTCATCCAGTCGCTTAGAGGAAATTAGGTCCTTTAAAGGTGTAAAGGGAGTTTGTCACGCTAAGATGTTATTAGTTGGATTTCACGCAAAGACGCTAAGGAAATTAGAAATTAAGAATTAGACCTGGTGCCATTTTGTAACGGCGGCAGTTGATACTTGTACTTTTTGGGTGGGTCCCTTTAGGGAATAAAAGGGTTCACCTCCGCTCCGCCTCCAAAGTATTACGACAGAAACGCCAAAAGCTACGGTGAACGAAGTGTCGGGTGGGGATTGAAAATTCAAGATTTGGAATTTGGAATTCAAAATTCGGAATCGTCATTACCCTACCTAAGGCAAGATCCCTGAGGGGGAGGGGCCCGATCTTTCCGGGCGGGTCCCCAAAGTGCAGAAGTAACCCTGGGTAAAGATTAAACCCCCTGAAGTTCGTTTGCGACTTCAATCACTTTGTTCCAGACTCTGAAAGTATTCTTGTAGCAGATTTTCGCAATATCTTCCTCTGAATATCCTCTCTTAAGTAATTCTACGATCAGATTAGGATATTGGGATACGTCTTTTAATCCTTTTGGCAGACTGTCTCCGACACCGTCATAGTCTGAACCAAGACCCACATAATCGATTCCTACAAGGTTCCTGACATGATCAATATGGTCAGCTACAATTTGAATGTCCGCATAGACATCATTTTCTTCAGCATATTTTTTGGCATAAGCCACATAAGCCGAATCGTCACGGGTCAGACCATTCTCCGTCCGATAGTTGATCAGGTCCTCGGACATTTTGTCCCGATTATTACTAACCTCCTCCGAAAGGAAATTCGAACCGAAGTTGATGTGGATTACACCACCATTTTCGGCCATAGCCTGAATGAGATTATCCGGCATATTACGTTCCCAGCCCGGGGTGAATTTTCGGCAGGACGAGTGCGAAGCGATAACGGGAGCCTTTGCTATTTTCAATACATCAAAAGCAGCGCTGTCTGTGATGTGTGAAATGTCGACCATGATCCCCCATTTGTTCATTTCAGCTACAACATCCTCCCCAAAAGGGCTCAGACCATTCCAGGTATAGGTAGTATCATATGATGAATCACATATCTGATTGTCCTTACTATGGGTCAGGGTAATGTACCGAATGCCGCGATCAAAAAAGTATTTTACGTTGGCGATGTCATCACCAATTGGAGCACCATTTTCCATACCCATGGGAAGAGAAACAAGTCCCTGCTCGAAGTTGGTTTCGACTTCCATTGGAGTCCCAGCAAGTGCAAACAGCTCAGGGAACTCATCGGGCAGCTGAGAGACCATGGTGATTAAAGAATCCGCAAATTCTTTGGCACCTCCGGTTTCCTGGTATTGAGCCGGAATATATATTGACATGAAAGGAGCGTCCAGTCCTCCGGCTTTAGCTTTCGGATAATCAAAGTCTCCTTCGGTTTCCACTGAAACATCTTCAACCTGTTTTTGTAGCATAAAGCCCTTAACCTCCATTCTATAGGGCAGGTCCACATGCCCGTCAATCAAGATTGTCTTTTTTGCTAACTCTGTAGCGTAGGTCTGCAATTCTGCTTCGGACATAGCAGAGATGTCTGGCGTTGCATCCTCCCGGGGAGTCTGCGAGCAGGCATAGAATAAAGCAATGGCTGAGAGTGCGAATAATTTCTTCATAGGTCATACTGGGATTTGGGAGTGCCAAGATAGATTGAAAATCATGCAAACAAAAAAACCCCACCTACCAAATCGCAGATGGGGTTTTATTTTTAATATTTCCTGAAATTAAGGAGTGCCAGTCTCAAGCTTTACATTGATAGTGATTGTTCTGGATGCACCAGAATCACCACCTGTAGCTTCAACATGAACTAACGCTGTTTTAGATCCTCTGCTATCTGCAAGAGTAACTCCAAACACATCACCAGCAGAAAGACCAGTTACGTTGCTGGCATCAGCAGCTACTTCACCGAAAGCATTCAATAGATCGTCATCTGTAGCGATAGCTTCAAATTCTTCAGCAGTAGTTTCCAATACTTTAAACAACGTTGCATTTCTTGTAGCAAGGTTTGCCAGATTAATTCCAACAGCATCGAAAGCAGTTGTTGCAGTAGCATCAGCTACAGAACCAATTGCATACATGCTTGTAGATCCATACCAGAATACCATGTCAAGGCTGGCCTGATTAGCAGTAGCAAAAGCATCTGTGGCACCCAAAACTGAGTTAGTCACAACATCGTAGAAACTTCCACCATCAGCGTTGCTTTGTCCGTAAAGGATGGTAGCTGAGTATGATGTAACGTCAGGAGATGGAGGATCTAACAATGTAAGTGTCCAGGTAGCAGTACCGATTTGATTTTCATCATCCACTACCTCGAATGTGTAAGTGATCTCAGTACCAGCATCATCGTCATCTGTTTCGATTTCAAATTCGATAGTGTGGTTAACAGTTCCAGCCTCAAGACCTTCACTGTCTCTTGTGAAGGTAAGAGAGTTTGATCCGTCAGAAACATTCAACGTATTGAAACCACCCTCTGCAACAATTGTAACGGTTACATCAATAAGGGAGCCGGCGACTGCTTCACCAGAGCTTGTGATATCAGTACCATCTACAGATGCTGAAGGAGAAACTGTTGGAAGTGGAGAAGGCTCTTCGTCCTCACCACAACTGTAAAGAAATACCATCCCTCCTACGAGCGAAAGCATAAGTAATTGTCTAAAGATTTTTTTCATTTTGATAAAGTTTAAAGGATTTAGTTACTTGATAAATTGTGAGCTTGATAATCACCTATGAACTAGGTAACGAAAAATGTACGATTTTATTGGATTCAAAGCTTGTTACCATTTACCCACTTGGTGATTAGCACGCAAATTTTCATAATAAACAATTAAATACTGAAGAATCCCGTGTCTTTTTTTCCAATCGGGAACTCAATATTGTTATGGAATAGATTTACCATTTTACGGACACGCAGAATGGACAATTAGTTCAAGGACTTAGACCGATTTTTTTGTCGTACGATCGGTTGAATGACCCTTTTTTCTTGGATAAATTCAATTAGGATATTTTTTCAGGTCTAATTGCGTTTTTAAAAAAATATCACATTTTTGTAGAATAAGTACGACAGCTTAATCAAAAGTACACTACTATGACAAGTAAGATATCTCCGGAACTGTTAGCGGCGTGGAATCAATATGTCAGCTATCTCGCGATCGCTATTGGGGGCGTCGGTATAATTATTATACTCGGACACTACATTAAGCTTCTGATAACCAGGGACTTTAAGGCCAGATATGACTATATCAACATGCACGAAATCAACCTGCTTTGGTATGGTTTTCTTTGCCTTTTGATCGGCCTAACATTGTACCTGAATACATTCTCCACAAACCTGACATGGCTCTGGTTCTTCGTGTGGTTATTCGTCAGTGCCATGATGGCCATGATCATTGGAGTTGTCGTGCAAAATGTCTTGAAATTTTACTATCCGTTTTTCATTGAAAAAAGATTGAAAAAATTAAGATTCACTCCAAGAATCTCGGACGATGGCAACCCGATGAAACTTTTGAGTGAAGAGGAGGAAGATGTTTACCTTGATGAAGGTATGCAGGCTGAAGAAAACGCTTTCTCTGTTGACTACGATGTTTGGATCGATGAAAAGACCGGCAAGACAAAAATCGAGAAATATAACGGTAGACTTCATGCCCTTGAGTGTCCTGAATGCAGCTATCAGACTTTAAGAGTTGATCGTGAGGAGGTCATTCAACCTGCGACAGAAACCGAAGAAGGTGAATTGATGAAATACTACACTTGTGGATACTGTAACCACAAAGAGCGTAAGTCATTCAAAATTGCACGATTGAAAGAAGAGGCGGAAGCCTGATAATAGTCAAGAAATATGTAAACCCCATTTGCGAAGGCAGATGGGGTTTTTTTTATTGTTTAATGCAAATATTCTGAAGCTCCGTAAAGAAGTTCAAAGCGTACTCTCCTCCTTCACGGCCCATCCCTGAAGATTTCATTCCCCCAAAGGGTGTTCTCAAATCCCGCAGCATCCAACAGTTTACCCAAATTATACCAGATTTAACTGCAAGCCCTACTCTATTGGCCCTTTTCACGTCACGGGTCCAGATGCTGCATGCCAAACCGTAAGAAGTTGAATTTGCGATTTGAATTGCCTCCTCTTCATCTTTGAATGGAATCAGTGTCACCACAGGACCAAATACCTCTTGCTGATTAATGGTGCAATCCGGACCCAAACCTTCCATAATTGTTGGTTCTACAAAGTACCCCTCCTGATCAATTGAGCTGCCCCCGTAAAGTATATTCCCACCATCTTTTACTGCCCCCCCAATGAAACTCAAAACTTTTTGCTTATGCCCTTCCGAGATCAAAGCACCATATTCAGTAGTCGAATCCATCGGATCTCCGATTTTCAACTTTTCGGTATGCTCGATCAATGCATTTTTGAATTCTTCATAGATTCCTTCCTGTATTAATATGCGAGGACAACAAAGACAAATCTCACCCTGGTTTCGAAAACTGCTGTTGACCACATTGGTAACGGTGTCCTCGAAATCACAATCATCAAACACGATAACTGGATTCTTACCTCCCATCTCCAGGGAAACCTTCTTGAATTGCTGAGATGCAACAAGATTGATCTTTTTTCCAGTCTCCGTTCCTCCTGTAAAAGAAATGGCCTTAATTCTCCGATCAGATACAAGGGCATTACCGATAGAGGCACCTTCGCCTTGAAGAATATTTAAAACACCATCCGGCATTCCTGCTTCTTTCGACAGACCTCCAAGGAAGGCGGCAGTAGTTGGAGTCAATTCCGAGGGTTTCGCAATGACACAATTCCCCATTGCCAGGGCCGGTGCAATTTTCCAGGTAAATAAATATAACGGCAGATTCCAGGGTGAAATACAACCAACCAAACCCAATGGATGCCTGACGGTATAATTTATAGCTCTGGTGTCGGTTACAAAAGTTTCCGACTTCTGGCTTATGATAGCAGAAGCGAAAAAACGAAAATTTGCGGCCGCTCTCGGAATATCAACGGTCTTTGACAGGGTGATGGGTTTCCCGGTATCTTTCGTCTCCATCATTGCCAGTTCTTCCAAATTCTCTTCTATCAGATCGGCCAATTTATGCATAATGGCACTTCGCTCTTCCAGGGACTTCCTCTTCCAATTAGGGAAGGCTTTTTCCCCTGCAAGAATTGCATCCTCCAGGTCCTCTAAGTTAGAATTGGCGACTTTTGAGATTACGGATCCATCACCGGGATAGACATTGTCCAGGTATTTACCTGCCGCTGGCTCACAATAGACACCATTGATCCAGTTAAGTAATTTCTCCATCAGATTGATCCGGTTCTTCCTCCATCTACCGGGATGGATGTACCATTGATGTATGCTGCATGGTCCGAACATAAAAACGCCGCCAATGCACCAAGTTCCTCCGGTCGACCAAATCTTTTTGCAGGAACAGACTGCTTCATTTCATCCTCAACTTCAGTGACTGACACCCCTTTTCTCTCTGCGATGCTCTCAATTAATCCCTTAAGTCTGTTTGTTTCAATCGGTCCCGGTAAGATATTGTTGACTGTAATTCCGTATTGTGCTAATTCATTGGACATGGTTTTGGACCATGAAGCCATCGCCCCTCGAACCGTATTACTGACCCCCAATCCCGGAATGGGTATTTTGACTGAAGTGGAGATAATGTTGATGATTCTACCGTACTGTTTTTCCCTCATTGACGGCACTGTCCACTTTGCCAGCGCATGACTTGTCTTGAGATGAATGTCAATTGCATTCTGAAATGACTCCCATTCAGCTTCAGATGCCAGACCCGGAGGAGGCCCTCCGGCATTATTGACCAGGATATCGAACTTTTCGTTTTTGATTCGCTCCTCACATGCCAGGATTTGACCGTAATCTGAAAAGTCAGCCACAAGATAACTGGCTAACTTACCGATTTCGTCAACGGCCTTTTTAAGGGATTCCTCAGACCGTGATATTAATACAACCTCACATTCCTGATCTGCCAATTGTGTGGCAATAGCGAGTCCAATTCCCTGGGTACTTCCCCCAATCAAAGCCTTCTTTCCTTTTAAACTTAAGTTCATCAATGTTGGTTAATTTTACATCTAAGGTATCGAAAATCAAATGTCTTATGGCAATCAAAAGACCCTTTAATCTTCAGCAGTGGATAGATGAGAACAGGGACATTCTTAAACCTCCTGTTGGCAATAAAAATCTTTACAAGGACGCCGGTGACTACATCGTGATGATCGTGGGTGGACCCAATGCAAGAAAAGATTATCACTTCAATGAGACCGAGGAACTCTTTTATCAGATCGAAGGAGATATCCTTGTCAAAATTCAGGAAGACGGGAAAGCAGTGGATGTACCCATAAAAGCAGGAGAAATGTTCTTATTGCCTGCCAGGGTACCGCATTCTCCCATCAGAAGTGCCGGGTCGGTCGGTCTGGTAGTTGAACGCAAGCGTCAGGATGACCATCAGGATGGGCTCATGTGGTTTTGCGATAACTGTAATCATAAACTCCACGATACCTACTTTCATCTGACCAATATTGAAAAAGATTTCCTGCCAAGATTTCGCGAATTTTACGGATCCGAAGATATGCGCACCTGTCGTAATTGTGGTACGGTGATGGAAGCTGACGAGAGGTTTGTAGATTAAAATTGATGACTTACGAATTTACGCCTGAGTTTGCGTCAAAACTTGACACTGAAGACAAACTAAGTAGTTTCCGATCGAAATTTTTTATTCCTCAGAAAAAGGGAAAAGATGTAATCTATCTCTGCGGCAATTCCCTGGGTCTTCAACCAAAAGCAGCAAGAGAGAACATCGACCAATTTCTTGAAAAATGGAAAACCCAGGCAGTTGAAGGGCATTTCACCGATCCAGATCCCTGGGTTGATTATCACGAATTGGGACGGGAGACGGTGTCCGAATTGATTGGTGCCCGGACGGAAGAGGTGGTCATCATGAATTCACTTACCGTGAACCTGCACCTAATGCTTGCCTCTTTTTATAATCCGACCGCAAAGAAGAATAAGATACTCATAGAGCAGGGGGCGTTCCCCAGTGACCATTTTGCGGTAAGCACCTTCATGGAACTAAAGGGAGTAAGCCCAAAAGATCATCTCGTAGAAGTTCCGTATAGTGAGGACTCTCCCTTACAGGAAGATTCAATTCTGGAAATGATTGAATCGTACAAGGATGAGCTGGCTTTGGTCATGCTTCCTGGTGTTCAGTACTACACAGGTCAGGTATTGGACATACAAGCCATCACCAGGAAATGCCATGAATATGATATGGTTGCCGGCTTTGATTTGGCTCATGCTATTGGAAACATCCCTATGAATCTTCATGAAGACCAGGTCGACTTTGCTGTTTGGTGCAGCTATAAATATCTGAATTCAGGACCGGGCAATGTAGCTGGTGTTTTCATTCATCAGAATCACAATCAAGATACTCACAAATTACGGTTGGGCGGTTGGTGGGGCCAACGACCTGACATTAGATTTTTGATGGAGACCCGGTTTCAACCTATGACAGGTGCGGGTGGCTGGATGCTGTCAAACGTCAATGTTCTTGCCAATACCACGCACATTGCATCTCTTGACATCTTCAAAGAAGCGGGTATTAAAAACTTACGACAAAAGAGTTTACATCTGACCGGGTATCTGGCGTACCTGCTGCATACATCTGATCTGATCAGAGAAAACGTTCAAATTATAACGCCTGCGGAAACTCATCGCAGGGGTTGTCAGCTTTCTCTGTATCTGGAAAAAGATGGCAAAAAGGTTTTTGATTACCTGACGGAAAATGGAGTTGTCCTGGATTGGAGAGAGTCTAACCTTAAGGGAAATGGCTCTGGTATCATAAGAGTAGCACCAACTCCACTTTACAACAAGTTCAGTGAGGTCTATGAATTCGTCAAACTACTGGAGCACGCTTTAACAAATGTCCGCGAACAATAATGTGAATATTCTCGGAGCCGGTTTGGCTGGCTCCCTTTTGGCAACCACATTATCCCAAAATGGCCAAAATGTCGATGTCTATGAAAAACGATCTGATCCGAGGGAGAACATTTCCGATGTGGGCAGGTCAATCAATCTTGCTTTAAGTCACAGAGGGATAAGGGCTCTGGAATTTGCCAGGGTCATGGAAGATGTGCGACCTCTGCTGATCCCCATGCATGGGAGGATGATCCACGACCTTCAAGGCAATACTACCTTCCAGTCCTATGGGAACCAAAATCAATATATAAATTCCGTTTCCCGGGCAGACCTAAACAGAATTCTGATTGAAAAGGCCGAAAAAGCAGGAGCTAAATTCCACTTTGACAGCAAATGCGAATCCATCGATGACGACAATGGAAGCTTCAGGATCGCCAATAAGAATGAAGATATCAAAAGTGCAATATTGGTTGGGGCAGACGGGGCATTTTCAATGTTGAGAAAATCAATTCAAGGAAGGGATAGATTTAATTTCTCTCAATTTTACCTGGATCATGGCTATAAAGAGCTGGAGATGCCTCCGGTTAATGGTGTACACGCTTTGGAAAAAAACTATTTGCATATATGGCCGAGGGGTGACTTTATGCTGATTGCATTACCAAATCCCAATGGCACTTTTACCTGCACCCTGTTTCTTTCTTTCTTACGATTCGAGCAGATTGGAAATAACCCTAAATCATTCTTTGAAGAGCATTTCCAGGATGTCCCTACATTGATTCCGGATTTACAATCACAATGGAATTCAAACCCCACATCTTCGCTGGTAACCATAAAATGTGGTCCCTGGAACCGCAATAACACCTTGCTGATTGGGGATGCGGCCCATGCCATTGTGCCTTTTTACGGGCAGGGCATGAACGCAGCGTTTGAAGACTGTCGGATTCTAATGGAAATGCTTAAAGCTTCCGGGATGGACTGGGGCACGGTACTGGATGAGTTTTATGTTCGCAGAAAACCTGATACGGATGCCATTTCAGAGCTTGCCATGCGAAATTTTCTGGAAATGCGTGATCATGTAGGAGACAAAGCATTTCTGGAAAGGAAAGAGGCTGATGCAGAATTACATGATAAGTATGGTGAAAAGTGGATCCCTACCTACAGCATGGTCACTTTTACCGACATTCCTTATAGCCAGGCCCTTGCACAGAGCAACTTACAAGAATCTATTTTGATCAATGCTCAAAAACAAGGCAATCTGAATGACTATGAGAGAATACTGAACGAACTAATAAGTAGTCAGGCTTAATTCAGCAGAAAGCGTATCGATCATCCTTTGCTCATCTTCACAAATACCTTTGGCAATATTCGCGAATAGGTACATAGACTCTAAAACAAACTCTTTGTGCGATGGATCTTCTGCTAGTTTTACTTTCAGTTGACCCAAAAAATGCTCACTCCATTTGTCAATGTTCTCAAGTAAGTGTCTGGCTTCCTCTTCTAGAAATGCAGTCAATAAGGCACTTCGATCATCCCCTAACTTTCCGTGATACTCGGCCACCAGAACCGAAATTGTATTTTGGATGGCCATCCATTCTTCCTTATCCAGAGTACCGTCACTCATGCACACCATGAGAGAAGGAAATAGCATCAGTAAATAATCAAACTCCTCATCAGAGATCCTGATATCTCTCTCTGTGGCATAATGTTCAAATATTGAAAGCGTTTGTGTAGTCATGAGCGGTGTGATTTTATGATTATAATACAAATTTTTCATTAATTAATACCATTACTTTGAGTGATTGTAACCCTATAACGCGGAATTAATAGATTCCATTGTCAGCATTAACTAAAAAGAATGTTAAAAAATCAGGGTAACGGAAGCTCGATTTCTTCCTCTGCCAGAAGGGTTTTGTAATTGTCGTAGGTCTGATGGATGTCCCTTACATAGTTTATGGGTTCGCTCCCTCTGCAATAGCCATACTGCACAACCGAATCAAGATAGAACTCAGGATCAGATTTTTTCAGGAGGAATTCAGAAACTGCAGACCAGTTTTCCGGATCCTCTCCATATTTCTCTGCCAACCGAACGGCGTCGAACACATGACCATGTCCTACATTATAGGAAGCTAAAATAAATTTCCTTCTTTCCGCTCTATCCGAAACTTCCTCCAGCCACATATTCTGGAGCCATTGGAGATGGGCTACAGCAGCCTGCAGATTTTGTTCCGGGTCTTCGAGCTTCGTTACGCCATATTCTGCACCAGTTGTGGGTAAGACTTGCATTAAACCCACGGCCCCGACCCATGAAACGGCATCCGGATCAAACTTCGATTCCCTGAAAACCTGTGAAGCCAATAGCTTCCAGTCCCATCCCAGCTTCTCGGCAGCTTGCTTAATAAGTTCGTCGTAAGGAGATATTTCTCCTCCACCAAGAGAACTAAACTCGCTTCTATGGAATCTTTTGATCCGGGAACTTTTGAAGTACTTGTCGTAAATCACATAATAGTCGGCAGTTTTTCTCATGGCAATGATCCAGTCGTTCAGTACCTGCTGCAGGCTATCACTGTTTTTTCGTATACCCCAGGCAATTTGCTGAGGGAAACTGACTGGAACTTCAATATCCAGTATTGGATAATAAGAAGCATTTACAGCAGCCACATCCTCTTCCGCAACTGTGTATTCAATCTCTCCCTGGGCAACTTTCTTTATGATGGCCTCTGTCTCCAACTCCGGATCTTCCTCCACGATGATAATATCTCCTCCTAGTTCTTCGGACAAATTATGAAGACGGTCCACGTACGAGGTCTGATATCTAACATGGACCTCCTTGCCAATAAGATTCACCAGATCACGCAGCAGGTAATTTTCTATTTCATGTAGTTTCATATCACGCCAGTCGTCCGGTTTTTTTTGGACAAGGACCTGGCGAACCAGATTATGGTAATGTGTGAACTTTATGCGTTCCCTTCTCTCCTTGGTGACGGTCAGGTTATAAGCCATAATATCTCCTCTACCGTCATTAAGCATCTCAAATGCCTGTTCAAGATTAGGGACGATTTCTACCCGTAATCCTATGCCATGTTTATCCGTGAATTTTTCAAGAAGTTCGTATTCATAGCCCATCGTTTTTCCTTTGTAAAGAAATAATCCGGTGGAACTATTGTCCATCAGGGCTATCAGGTAGCCTCTCTCAATAATTTGGTCAAGATCGAAATCAACAACCCTTTCTTCAATTTCGATATTGGGTTTTAGTGAATCTTGTCTCGATTGTTTACAAGATAGGAAAGTGCATAAAGCCATTGTGATGGCAATCCACCTCATATATTAAAACGTTGGTAACTTCTTACTAAATGATCAGACAAGCTGCGTGTTCAAGACACTCATGACCGCCTGATAAATGCCTTCCGGATCAAAGCCGCATTCCCTCTGTAATTCTAACTGCTCTCCGTGCTCCACAATTCTATCCGGTATTCCAAGCCTTCTGAGTTTGGCATGGTAACCATGATCCGCCATAAACTCCAGAATCGCCGATCCAAATCCTCCCATGAGGCACCCATCTTCGACCGTTATTACATACTTATGGTTTTGGAACACACGATGCAAAAGTTGCTCATCAAGTGGCTTCACATATCGCATGTCATATTGACTGATGTCAATGTCTTCGTTGCTTAGTCTTTGGCGAACTTCCGTAGCATAATTACCTACATGCCCGATAGTTAAAATCGCAAGATCCTTTCCTTCATGTATAGTTCGTCCTTGCCCAATCTCTAATTTCTTGAATGGAGTTCTCCAGTTTGGCATGACACCCTTACCACGTGGATATCTAATGCTAAAAGGCCCCTGGTACAATGAAGCAGTGTACATCAGATCCCTGAGCTCCTCTTCATTCATAGGAGCGCTTACCACAAGATTTGGTACGCTTCGCATAAATGCAATATCATAAGCTCCATGATGCGTAGGTCCATCGGCACCGGCAAAACCAGCCCTATCGAGACAAAATGTAACGGGAAGATTCTGAATACAAACATCATGTATTACCTGATCATATGCCCGCTGCATAAACGTGCTGTAGATATTACAAAAAGGATGCGTTCCTTGTGTAGCCAAACCAGCCGAGAAGGTCACAGCGTGCTGCTCCGCAATACCCACGTCAAACGCCCTTTCCGGCATTTTCTTCATCATGATGTTCATGGATGAACCTGAAGGCATTGCCGGTGTGATTCCAACAATTTTTTCGTCATTTTCAGCCAATTCCACCAGAGTATGACCAAATACATCCTGGTATTTTGGTGGCTCCGGAACATCAGAAACCTTCTTGTGGATTTCACCGGTTAGTTTATCAAATTTACCTGGAGCGTGCCATGTTGTTTGATTCTCCTCCGCATTCTTATATCCCTTGCCTTTTAACGTTACTGCGTGTAATATTTTCGGTCCGGGAATGTCTTTTAGGTCTCTTAAAACGCTCACGAGGTGATTTACGTCATGCCCGTCCACCGGACCAAAGTATCTGAGATTTAATGACTCGAAGAGATTGCTTTGCTTCAGAAAGAGCGATTTCATGCTGCTTTCGATGTTTGCCACAATCTCTCTGGCATCCGGACCGAACTTACTGATCTTACCAAGAACCTTCCATACCTCATCTCGGAATCGATTGTAGGTATGCGAGGTAGTAATATCCGTTAAATAGTCCTTCAATGCCCCAACGTTCGGATCAATGGACATGCAGTTGTCGTTCAATATGATCAGAAGATTAGAGTTGGAGACACCAGCATGGTTCATTGCCTCAAAAGCCATACCTCCGGTCATAGCCCCATCACCGATGACTGCTATGTTGTGGTTGTTTTTTCCCTGGAGTTCATTAGAGATCGCCATCCCCAATGCCGCCGATATTGAAGTCGATGAGTGTCCTACTCCAAAGGAATCGTACTCACTTTCTTTTCTTTTTGGAAAACCGGAAATTCCACCATAGACTCGATTGGAAGGAAATACTTCTCTTCGACCCGTCAGTATTTTATGACCGTAAGCCTGGTGACCTACGTCCCAAACCAATTGATCTACCGGCGTATTAAACACATAGTGGAGCGCCACAGTGAGTTCTACCACACCCAGGCTGGCACCAAAATGACCTCCATACACTGAGACATTATCAATGATAAAGTCTCTCAGTTCAGTGCAGACTTGAGCTAACTCGTGTTCCTGTAGTTTCTTAAGGTCATCCGGAGAGTCAATCGCTGCCAGTAGTTTACCAGGCTTAATATCCATATGTCAGAAAACGTCCGTGCAAAATTCTTTTACAACTAAAGTGGTTTTGATCTTTTACGGCTTGAAATAATCTTGCAAATTTAAGGGAATTTCGCAATCCCAACATTTTACTTAATCCAAAGGTTCGTGATCGAAGAAAAAGAAAAGTTCGAAATCAAATTGCCGTTGTTTGAAGGTCCATTCGACCTTCTGCTTTTTTTTATCGAACGAGATGAGTTGGATATTTATGATATCCCCATCTCAAAAATTACGGATGACTTCCTGGGTTACATTCATCAAATGGAAAAATTGAATGTGGAAATCGCCAGTGAATTCATACTTGTAGCAGCTACCCTGATGCGAATAAAAGCTAAGATGCTGCTTCCTCGTCCGGTCCTTGATGAAGAGGGGAATGAAGTTGATCCAAGAGAAGAACTGGTCAAACACCTGTTGGAATATAAGAAGTACAAGTCGGTAATAGGTGAACTAAGTCAACTCGAAATCGACAGATTGAACCGGGAAAAGAGGGGCAACCTATTTGAAGAAATAAAGTCTCTTTCTGCGGCTGTCGATGTGGAGTCCGAACTGCAAGATCTGGACCTTTACAAATTGATGAAAGTGCTGGAAAGGGTAATGACCCGTTATGAGGACGAAAAAAGAAAGCCCATCCATCAGGTAGTGCAGTACCCTTATACTATTGAGGGTCAAAAAGAAAACCTGATCAAAAGAATGTATAAGTCTCCTGATCAGCGCGTTTCTTTCAAGGACCTGGTAAAAGAAAAACCAGAAAAAATTCTGGTTATCTTCAATTTCCTGGCTATACTTGAATTACTTCAACTTAGCCGCATTACCCTAATTCTTGGAGAGGGATTCAATAATTTCTGGATCGAGCCAAAAGTGGATTAAATGATTTCCAGCTGGGAGAAGAAAAATGAGCCCTCAATAGCCGCATTTTCATCAGAATCCGAGCCATGAATGGCATTGGCCTCGATGGATTTGGCAAATAGATTTCTGATTGTTCCTTTCTCTGCTTTTGCGGGATCAGTGGCGCCAATTAATTTTCTGAAATCTTCTACCGCATTTTCTTTCTCCAGTATCATGGCGATGATTGGACCAGATGACATATAAGTCACCAAATCATTGTAGAAAGGCCTTTCTTTATGTACCGCATAGAAAGCTCCTGCTGTCTTGGCAGTAAGTTGTGTAAGCTTCATTGCTTTGACTGAGAATCCTGCCTCCTCAATCATTTTGATTATCGGACCGGAATTCCCCGCACCAAATGCATCCGGTTTTATCATTGTAAATGTCCTGTTCGTAGCCATGTGTATTTTTTATGAGTTTTTAAAAACGGCTGCAAAAATAATACTTTCACGATTCCAAGAACTCTTTTCGGTAATTTTGTAATTCAAAGTATTATTTAGAGTTTTGCCGTTCTTTAATGCCACCGGCGGCTGGATGGAATCAATAAAGTCCTTTCTCCCTAAATTAGATAATCCACAAAAAATCGTGATCACAACTCATCCTAATCCGGATGCAGATGCATTGGGATCATCATTGGGTTTGTACCACTATTTGCATGGGAGAGGACATGAAGTGTCCGTAATTACGCCAACTGATTACCCTGACTTTCTTTTCTGGATGCCCGGAAATGAAACGGTGATCGCTTATTGCGAAGAAAAAAAACAGGAAGTCCTTGAAATCATCGGGAAATGTGACATCATCTTCTGCCTGGATTTCTCCAACCTGTCCAGGTTGAAGGACATGGAATCAATGATCAGAGAAAGCGACGCCACTAAAGTGCTCATAGATCATCATCGGGATCCGGAAGACTTCGCTGATTACCAATTGTGGAGCACTGAGGCATCAGCTACGGCTGAATTGATTTTTGATTTCATTGACATGATCGGTGATAAAAGTAAGATCACTGAAGATATTTCCAATTGCCTTTACGCTGGAATTCTGACGGATACTGGTTCATTTAAGCATCCTTCAACAACGGCTAAAGTTCATCGGATCGTGGCAGAATTAATCGAATTGAAAGCCGATGTCAACAAAGTAAACCGTGCCATATATGACACGAACTCCCTGGATAGGTTAAGATTTATCGGCTACGCCCTTTTGAAGAAGCTTGTGGTCAAAAAGGACCTGAATATTGCCTACTTCGTGATCGACCTTGAGGATCGGAAGAGATTCAGCCTAAAAAGTGGTGATACGGAAGGGCTTGTGAACTATGCTCTATCCATTTTTGGCATAGTGATGGCCACCATCATCATCGAAAGAGAAGACGAGGTCAAGATGTCGTTTAGGTCTGTTGGAGATTATGCAGTAAACTTATTCGCCAGTGACCATTTTGAAGGTGGCGGGCATAAAAATGCATCAGGTGGAGTATCAAAATTGAGCCTCAATGAAACAATCGAAAAATTCGAAGGCTTACTTCCAAGTTTCAAAAAAGACTATTATAAAATACAAACATGAAGAAATTAATTATAGCCCTTACGGTATTGGGTGTGATCGGATGTAGTGACCAGGGTAGTGATGGTATGACTTACTATAAAGAAGGAGAGGAGTCTCTGGTTTATGGTGAAGTCCTTCTGCTGTGGGCTCAATACGAAGTGGATGGAAAGAAAATGTTTCCTGAAAATCCTGAATATCCAATGGCGATGCTTTATGACAGCGCCACCGTGGAAGAGAATGGAGTAATCCAGGGTGTCATTAATAAAATGAAAATTGGAGACAGCATTTCTACCAACATTTCGGCCAAGGACCTTTGGGAAAATAGCTTTAAACAACCACTTCCTGACAGCATCGGCCAGGAAGCAATGGTGAAGGTTGATCTTAGCATCATTGATCAAATGACGAGGGAAGAATACCAGTCCTATATTTCGGATCTTGAGGCAAGAAGAAATGCAGATGTCCTGGCGGCAGAGCAGGAAAAGCTTGATAATTATGTAGCTGCAAATGAGCTTGACCTGACTACTACAGAATCCGGTTTGAGGTATGTGATCCACGAGGAAGGTACAGGTCCGACTCCTGAATTTAACCAGCTTGTAAATGTGAAGTATCGTGGAACGACACTAGATGGTAACGAATTTGATGCCGGTACGTATGAATTCCCAATAGGAAATGGTGTTGTAATTCAGGGGTGGGATGAAGGCATTGGCTACCTGAATGAAGGTGCTAAGGCCACACTATATATCCCAAGTAATCTGGGATATGGAAGCAGAGGCAGTGGTGGAGCAATTCCTCCTTTTTCAACACTAATTTTTGAAGTGGAATTATTATCGATAAAATCCAGATAATGAGAAAAATTGTTGCCCTTTCCGCGCTACTTGCCTTGATGGTCGGTTGCGGTGAGTTGGAATTTGAGGATAGATTTGATTTTGCTGAGCAAAGGGCCACAGACCTGGCAGTTATAGAGGCTTATCTCAATGAGAAGGGGCTGGGGGAACCAGACACTACAGAATCCGGCGCACGATACGTCATTGTAGACGAAGGAGAAGGTGATCCAATCAACTTTGGTGACATAGTTGGTATAAATTATATCGGAGCAGCCACAACCGGAAGAGTATTTGATACCTCTATACCGGAAGTAGCAGACACAGCCTTCACCAATACAGTTGACTTTTTTCTCCAACCCCAATTTTTTACCTATACTGAATCCGGATGGACCCTTAGGGAGATATTTCGAATAACAAGCCAATTTTCAACCGTCGGAAATTTTGCCGGTTACGGGTTGAGCGAGGCGATGACAGAAGCTCTGGTGAAAATGAAAACCGGAGGCAAGCTTGTAGTCTTACTACCTTCTGATCAGGCCTTTGAGTCAACGGCCACCTCCTTTTTCCCTGCTTATTCCGTCCTTGTCTATGAGATTTATCCGGTCGAGATTTTGAGATGACTTTGGTATTTGCGACTCACAACGAGCACAAAGCAAAGGAGATCGCACAGCTTTTGCCAGCAGGCTATGATCTACAAACTTTAAAAGACCATGGCTTCAACGAGGAAATCGAAGAAAACAGCTCAACGATAGAAGGCAATGCATCCATCAAATCCCAGTACCTATGGGATCGCCTTGGTAAACCATGTTTTGCTGACGATACGGGCCTGATGATTGACGCTTTGGGTGGAGAACCGGGAGTATTCAGTGCCCGGTATGCAGGACCGGAAAAAAGTGCTGAAGATAATATGGAACTGGTTTTACGCAAGATGAAAGGTGAGACCAATCGTAAAGCTTTCTTTAAAACCGTCATCAGCTACTTTGACGCTCGGGGCATAGAACATCGGTTCGAGGGAGTAATAAATGGTACAATATTGGAAGATAGGTCAGGTACCGAAGGTTTTGGGTATGATCCGATTTTCCTTCCGGATGGCTATGCGCAGACTTTTGCAGAGATGAGAATGCAAACAAAAAATGAAATTTCCCATCGGGCCCTGGCCTTCAAAAAGTTTATTAAATTCCTGGAAGGTGAAGGCTAAATACATCATTGGGGTGACCGGAGGCAGCGGTTCCGGTAAAACACATTTTCTGAACAGGTTAATAGAAGCGCTTCCAAAAAAGGACATAACTCTTTTTTCGATGGACAATTATTACAAACCCATTGAAAAGCAGGTAAAGGATGAAAATGGGATCGAAAATTTTGACCTGCCGGAGTCTCTTGATAGAGAAAGGTTTCATTGCGATTTAAAGAAATTGATTGAGGGAGAAACGTTGGAAATCAAGGAATATACCTTTAACCATAGCGACATCATGCCACGTAATCTTACCATCAAGTCTGCACCCATCCTCGTGGTCGAAGGCCTCTTCACCTTCTATTTTGAAGAAATTAATGATCTGCTTAACCTTAGAATCTATGTGGATACTCCTGATTATCTTATGCTAAAGAGGAGAATTCTGAGAGATGCCAACGAGCGTGGGTATGACTTGAATGATGTGCTTTACAGGTACGAGGAGCATGTCACACCGACATTTAAGAAATTTGTCCTCCCAACAAAAGATGACGCCGATCTGATTATTCCGAATCATCAAAATTTCAACACAGCTCTGGAGGTTATTGTCGGTTATGTTCAAAGAATATTAGAACAACCAAACACCTGATCTAGAGGGATTTCCTTACATTTGTGGCCCGTTATGAAACGATCGGTTGACATACTGCTGAGATCGCTTGCCTTTGGGCTGATTTTCTCCATTGGACTTTTGTCTTTGGAAGATCACACCTCAAGGGGCGAGCATTCTGATTCATATCAGGCGGAAACCGAAAAATCAGAACAGAAGGATGGTGATACAAAGCTTATTGTCACACCTGCCATTCCAGTTTCCTTTGGTATAGACATCCAGTTTCAAAGCTATCTGCTGTACAAAATGGTACAGCAACTGGAAAATTTCTCAGCTATTCCGGTTATCAAGCAGGTATTTGTCAGTCAATCAAAAAATTCGCTGGTTCTATTTAGAAGAATCATTTCTCCGAATGCCCCATAGGGTCTGAGCTAACGTCAACCCATCAACCAGCTTTCAAACTTTTTACTAAAACAAGCATTTAACATAAAATGAAAAATAAAGGATTTGTGGTCCTATTGACCATAGTCATCTCTCTTCTATGTATTTACTACCTGTCATTCACATTTATTTCCAGGGATATACAGAGAGATGCCACAGTTTCAGCAACAGATGCTGCAAACAATATTGATTTCCGGGAAAGACAACGATATCTCGATTCTGTTTGGAGCGAGCCAGTATACAATTTCCTGGGACTTTCTTACACTTACCAGGACATTAAAGAAACAGAATTGAACCTGGGACTCGATCTACAGGGTGGCATGCACGTTACCCTGGAGGTTTCTCCGGTGGATATTCTCAAAGGAATAAGTGGAGACAACCAGGATCCTGATTTTCTGGAAGCATTGCGACAGGCCAAGGAAAATATTAGAGGTACCCAGTTGGATTATGTAAGTGAATTTTACAGGGTTTTTCAGGAAATAGCCCCTGATAAATCCCTGGCTTACATTTTCTCCAATGCATCCAACCGAGGACGTATCAGCCTAAGCAGCACGGACGAGGAAGTCCTTACCATTATCAATGAAGAGGTTGATGGAGCGATCGATCGGTCATTTAATATTTTAAGAACACGTATCGACAGGTTCGGTACATCTCAGCCAAACATTCAGCAGCTTCAACAAACTGGCAGAATCCAAATCGAGCTCCCTGGTGTGGATAATCCTGAAAGGGTTCGTAAACTTCTTCAAGGAGTAGCCAAGCTGGAATTCTGGGAAGTGCATGAGATGAATGAAATATTTGATGTGCTTCAGTCGATTAACAACCAGGCTTACAAAGTCCTGGGAAATACATCAGGTTCTGGGCAAGAGCAAGGCAGTGAACCGGCTACCGAGCAGTCGCTGGATAACCTATCCGATATACTGACTGCTGACGAGGACTCTTCCTCGCTTACTCAGGATTTATTGGAGGGTAACCTTCCCTCAGAATCTGACGTTGCTGAAATTGAGGGGCAGGATCAGGATACGGCCGATGAGATATTGGACTCACTGGATGAGCAATCTGTGCCACAAGTTTCTGACTTTTTCGCTTTGCTCAGATCCAACTACGGATTGATCTATGAAGTCTCTGATACTTCGAAAATCAACAGAATCCTTCAGTTGGAAAGTGTGAAATCACTGATTCCTTCTAATGTCAAGTTCGCATGGATGGTGAAACCAATGCAAACCGAAAGCATCACAGACGATACCGAGCTTTTGGAATTGTATCCTCTAAAAATGACCCGAAATCGTCGTGCTCCGTTGACTGGCGAAGTCATAGTGGATGCCAGACAAGATCTGGATGAAAGAGCGCGACCGGCCGTGGCCATGCAAATGAATGCCCAGGGAGCAAAAACCTGGAGAAGAATGACTGCCAATAATATTCAGCGGAGAATTGCGATTGTCCTGGACGGCTTTGTTTATTCTGCTCCAGTTGTTCAGGGTGAAATCCCAAATGGTAACTCTTCGATCGCGGGAAACTTCACCATTGAAGAGGCGCAGGATCTGGCCAATATACTGAAGACCGGTGCTTTGCCAGCTCCGACGACCATAGTGGAGGATGTGGTAATCGGACCAACATTAGGACAGGTTGCCATCCAAAATGGAATGCAATCGATCATTGCAGGATTAATCATTGTGATCCTTTTTATGGTAGTTTACTATGCGAAAGGAGGGCTTATCGCCAATCTGGCGCTGTTTTTCAATATTTTCTTTATCCTTGGAATACTTGCGCAGTTAAGTGCATCCCTTACCTTACCCGGAGTAGCGGGTATCGTGTTGACAATTGGTATGTCCATTGATGCAAATGTTCTGATCTTCGAACGGATTAAGGAAGAGCTTAGAAATGGCGCAGGCCTGAAACAGGCAATTTCGTCAGGTTATAAAAAGGCATATTGGTCCATCTTCGATGCGAATGCCACTACCCTGATCGTAGGTATTATCCTGTACACGTTGGGTCAGGGGCCTGTTAAAGGTTTTGCCATAACCCTGATGATCGGTATTATCTGCTCGTTCTTCAGTGCGGTGTTTATTACAAGAGTGGTGGTGGAGTTCTTCTCGAAGAAAGGGGACAATGCAAAGATTTCTTTTGCCAATGCCTTCTCCAGGAATGCCCTCACCAACCTCACGCTAAATTTCGTAGATCGACGAAAAATGGCCTACATCTTCAGTTCAGTATTCATTACAATTGGAGTAATTGCTTTGTTTACTAAGGGTCTGACACTGGGAGTAGACTTCCAGGGTGGACGAAGCTATGTGGTCACCTTCAACGAACCGGTAGTTCCTTCACAAATGAAAGTAGCCCTTGCCGAAAGCTTTGATAATTCCGGCACTGAAGTCAAGACTTTCGGAGCAAACAATGTAGTAAAGATTACAACAAATTACCTGATCGATGATGAAACAGATGAGGCGGATCAAATCGTCAGAAATGCTTTAATTGCGGGACTTGAGGGTTTTACTGGTCAGCAATTCATTGCGAATGATGAAGCGGTCGATGCCGAACATTTTACCATCTCCAGTAGCTCAAAAGTTGGAGCTACTATCGCGGATGACATCAAGAATTCCTCATATCAATCCGGAATCTTCGCGCTGATTTGCATATTCCTTTACATCGTATTGCGATTCAGGAAATGGCAATTTGGATTGGGTGCACTTGTCGCACTTTTTCATGATACGCTTTTCGTGCTTTCTGCATTTGCAATAGCCAATGTCCTGGGAATAAGCTTCGAAGTAGACCAGGTATTTGTAGCGGCTATATTGACGATCATTGGTTACTCCATAAATGATACGGTGGTAGTTTTTGACAGGATAAGGGAGAACTTAGGAATAAAATCTGGTTCTGAGCTCAAAGCTGTATTCAACGAGTCACTGAATAACACCATAAGCCGAACACTGATAACATCGTTAACCACTTTGATCGTTGTCATCATTTTGTTTCTTTTTGGTGGTGCAGTACTGAAGGGATTCTCATTTGCGCTTTTGATTGGGATAATTATAGGTACTTATTCGTCCATCTTTATCGCCACTCCAATTGCACTTGATTTCAGTTTGAAAAAAGCGAAATAAATTTAATTTTAATTGATGTAAAGCCATTTCCGATCAAGCGGAAATGGCTTTTTTTGTACTGTTCGTTGAATTTTTGATTAATTTTATCAAACTTCTATCGGAATGAACGAGGATAATCCGAGGCATTTTTTTCTGAGCTTAGTCATCGTTGGCGGTACAATTTTGTTCATGTCAATGCTCAAAAACGTATTCGGCATAGACTCCTACGATGACAATTACACTCCGCCAAATGAAGCATACGTGGAACATGGAGGAGATACTCACGGTGAATCTTCAAATTCAAACGAAAATGAAATAAATCTACACGAAGCCCAGCCTGATTCAGATCAGCACAGTGAGTCATTACCAATGGACAATTCAGACTCGCTAGAAAAAACATCAGAGGAAGTTCCGGAATCCAATAATTTACAAAAAGAAGATGAAGAGACACTGCCGGACGAGTCTGTCGCTTCTTACTTTAATACTTTACGATCCGATTACCTGAAAGAATTTGAATCCCTCCCATCGGGTAATAGCCGAACCGATATTGTGGTAAGATATTATCATCATACTCCGGACAATGACAATATAAACGCACTTAAAAATCTTCGTTTGTACATACATGAGAGGACTCCGGATGACTCTCTGGAAGGTTATCAATCGAATTCTATTTACTACGGTGACAGTGTGAGAACTGAAGACATTCAGCTGATCACCTATACCCTTTTGCAAAATGGTTTTGAGGTGAAGCAGATCATTCCATCAAAATTTCATGATAGTTGGAAAGCCCGATCCGTAGAAATTGGTACTGATGTGGAAGTTCAGGACAAACCGACTCTTTCGGCTAAGGACATAATGGAATTCAGAAATACCTTTCTGGAATAACTATTTAGAATTTCTGGAGGACTTTGTTGACCTCAGAGTCAGGGTTAGCACAGGAATCACCAGATTGTACAGTCTTGCCACAATAACCACAGGTGGTACCTTCTTTGTTTAGATATGGATTCTGTGAAGCGCAGGTACCTTTAAACTCCCCATTCTTTAAAAACAGGAGTCTAACAGACATTCCTATGAAAAATAACGCGACAAGTCCGATCGCAAGTAGAACAGTAGTCATAAAGGTGCTTTTTGCAAATTTAAAAAATTCACGTGGTTAACTTTACCACTTCTTATTTAAACCAATCCAATTGCAAATTAATTCATGCCGAAAGAGATCATTTCCACACCTGATTCAAGAAGAAAGGAAAAACTAAACGCCTTTGATCGTCTATTGACAATCATGGATGAGCTTCGGGAAAATTGTCCCTGGGACAAAAAACAAACTATGGAGTCCCTCCGGCATCTAACCATTGAGGAGACCTATGAGTTAAGCGATGCTATTCTGGAGGGGGATCCGGATGAAGTGAAGAAAGAATTGGGGGACCTGATGCTTCATTTGGTTTTCTACGCCCGGATCGGGGATGAGAAAGGAGATTTTGATGTAGCCGCAGTGTTGAATCAGGTTTGTGATAAACTCATTAGGAGACATCCCCATATCTACGGAGACCTGGATGTGACCAACGAGGAACAGGTGAAAGAGAATTGGGAAAAAATAAAACTGAAGGAAAAGGGTACCAAATCGGTCCTGCAAGGCGTACCTCAGTCACTTCCCTCGCTGGTAAAGGCTATGAGAATACAGGAAAAAGCAAAAGGAGTAGGATTTGATTGGGAAAATAAGGACCAGGTATGGGAAAAGGTAGAGGAAGAAATGGGCGAATTTCATTCGGAAGTAAATAGCAAGGAGACAGATAAAACTAAAACTCAGGACGAATTTGGGGATCTGCTATTTTCACTTATCAACTACGCCCGATTCCTGGATATAAATCCGGAAGAAGCACTCGAAAGAACGAATAAAAAATTCATTAAGAGATTTCAATTTCTAGAGACTGCGTCAAAAAATGACGGCTTAAATCTTCATGAAATGAGTCTGGAGCAGATGGATCACTATTGGGAAAGGGCTAAATCGGAGTCCTGATTTATCTGTTGAACAGGAGTCTGCTGCCTTTTTGACTTTCGTCGAAATTTCCCCGATTGTAGGCATGATGACCGCTCACAAAAGTCCCTGTCACGCTTGATTGGAATTGATGACCATCAAACGGAGACCATCCGCACTTTGCAAGAATATTTTCTTTGGTCACTGTCCATGGTTGTTTGAGATCGACCAGAACGAGATCGGCATAATAGCCTTCCCTTATAAATCCTCTTTCACTCAACTGGAAACATTCAGCTACTGCATGGCTTGTCTTTCGCACTATGTCCTCAAGGGAGATTTTGCCAGCATGATACATGTCCAGAAGTGCTACCAAAGAGTGCTGTACCAGCGGACCTCCCGAGGGTGCATTGAGATAGGAATTTGCTTTTTCCTGAAGGGTATGAGGGGCATGGTCCGTAGCTATCACATCGATGCGATCATCCAACACCGCCCTCAGGATCTCATCTCTGTCCTCCGGTGACTTGACTGCCGGATTCCACTTAATAAATGATCCTTTTTCCTTATAATCTTTGTCTGAAAACCACAAGTGATGAATACAGGCTTCAGAAGTAATTCTCTTTTCCTTCAAAGGAATATCATTAGAGAATTGAAATGTTTCTTTACCTGTGGAAATGTGTAGGATATGAAGTCGTGTGTTATACTTTTTGGCCAACTCAATGGCCAGGGAGGAAGAAAGGTAACAGGCCTCCTCTGATCTTATAATCGGATGTTGATCAAATGGAATATTCTCACCAAACTGCTTTTTTGCTAGATCGGTATTGATTCTGATAGTTTGTTCATCTTCACAATGAGTAGCAATCAGCATAGGAACCTTTGAGAATATGCCCTCCAGTACCTCTTCATTATCGACCAGCATATTTCCTGTAGACGATCCCATAAAGACTTTTACCCCACATACGTTGGAGGAATTGGTTTTTAGCACCTCCTCAAGGTTTTCGTTGGAGGCACCCATATAAAAGGAATAATTGGCGAGGGATTTGGTACTTCCCAATTCATACTTTTTGGCCAAAAGTTCCTGGGTAAGAGTTTGAGGAACCACATTTGGCATTTCCATAAATGAAGTCACACCTCCTGCTACCGCTGCTTTGGCCTCAGTATAAATCTCGGCCTTGTGAGTCAGTCCAGGCTCTCTGAAATGGACCTGATCATCAATCAGTCCGGGGAGCAAATGCAATCCCTCGCAATTTATTTCTTTGACATTTTTACCGGACAGTTCCTCTCCAATTCGGGATATCCTTTGCCCCTCAATCTCCACATCTGTCCGTTTGATCTGACCTTCATTTACTACCGTTGCCCCTTTTAATATGATTTTTCTCATAGGAAAGAATATAATCCGTGGGAATTATATGATTTTATTGAGATTGATAAGAATTCCCTTTAAAAAAATTTATTATTGTATATCGGAAGGGCCTAAGGCCTTTCCACCATAGCTGGTTGAAGATCTTGAGGGGCAGGTCCCCCTGTTCCTTCAAGATCATTTTTAATCTACTTTCAACCGGTCTTCCCTATTGGCAATTTCCCATGCGGTATGAAACACAAGGTCAGCTACTTTTTTGATCCTGTCAAAATTGATTTTGTCTATGGTATCAGTAGGTTTATGATAATCAGGGTGTGTTCCATTGAAATAGAAGATTATCGGAATATTGTTTTTCGCAAAATTGTAATGGTCTGATCTGTAATAGAATCGATTTGGATCATTCTCGTCGTTATAAGTATAGTCAAATTCCAGATTCACCGTCACCTCGTTGATGCGCTCGTGTAGTGTGTTCAGTTCTGAGGATAATTTATCTGCGCCGATTACGTAGATATAATTTGGATTGCCTTCGTGTCTATCGTCGACCCTGCCAATCATGTCCATGTTAAGATTAACAATCGTATTCTCCAATGGAAAGACCGGAGATTCATCTGTATAATATTGCGATCCCAGAAGTCCTTTTTCCTCACCGGAAACGCACATAAATAAAATACTTCTTTCAGGTCGGTTTCCTTTGTCTGCAGCTGTGGCAAAGGCTTCGGCAATTTCAAGAACTGCTGTAGTTCCCGAGCCATCGTCATCGGCACCGTTGTTGATCTCACCATCGGGATTTATACCGATATGGTCATAGTGACTGGTCACAACCAGAATTTCATCAGGCTTTTTAGATCCTTCCAGAAAACCCAACACATTTTCTCCGGAAATGTCCTCAATCAGGCGGTCAGCGTTTAATATTAACCGTGCTGTCTCCCCTTCCTTTAACTCCCCCATTGGTTTACCATATGCCCATTGAACAACTCCTTCTTTCACGATTACAATTCGATCTCCACTTTCATCAAAACTTTTGCTTACCCTGGGTTGAGTATAAAACCGGGAAAATCTGCTCATCGCAAAATCCAGTTCACTTTCTTCCGCTGAGATAATTAGGTAACCAGCCGGACTATAATCGTTAAGGCTCTTGATCCTGGTGTCCCAGCCGCCCCATGAATCGTTCTTCATCACAAGGAATTTTCCTTCTACCTCATGTTGGTCAAAATCTGCCGAGTCAGTAAGAAAGATAAGATCTATGTATTCTTCTCCTTTGGTCTCATAGCTGGAGTAGTAGAGAAAATCTACCAGGTTCTCCTTAAGCTCGTCACCTTTTTTGAGATAGATTTCATTCCACACCGCTTTTTGCAATGGAAATGATTGTATATAAGAGCCATCAACCGGTGGTTCTAACCCAATCTTTTCAAAGTGACTCGCAATGTAATTCATGGCTATTTTTTGTCCTTTCTCACCGGTTTCGCGGCCTTCAAGAGAATCTGAAGCAAGTACCCCAAGGCGAGCTTCCAGTTCAACAGTAGTAATGGTCTTCGCAAACCTTACTGCTTTCTTATCCTGAGCGAAAGAAATATTGATCAAAAAGAGCATTAAAATCGCCCAATAAAATCTATTCATCAGCGTATCAAATTTTTCCAAAACTACACATTTCCGAATCAGTCGGATAAGTGGAATTTTTTGAGCGGTCAACCTGTTGAATTGATTTACATTTGCGGGAAATTTGGAGGAGCAATGCGTATAAACCTGAATTCAAAAGAACAATTTCACACAAGACATAATGGACCATCGGATTCTGAAATCTCGGAAATGATGAAGTCCGTTGGAGTGGCCTCTCTCGATGATCTTATTTCTGAGACTATTCCAACTTCCATACGGACCAACAAATCCTTAAATATACCGGATGGAAAGTCCGAATTTCGTTACCTGAAGGACCTGGAAAAAGTTGCTTCCAGAAACAAAGTTTTCGATTCCTACATAGGACAGGGATATTACAATTGTATCGTACCTGCGGTAATAAAAAGAAATGTTCTGGAGAATCCGGGGTGGTATACCGCGTATACACCTTATCAGGCTGAAATAGCCCAGGGAAGACTGGAGGCATTGATCAATTTCCAAACCATGGTGACCGACCTGACAGGTATGGAGCTCGCCAATGCCTCTCTTTTGGATGAAGGCACCGCCGTAGCCGAGGCCATGAGCATGTTCTACTCCTCAAGAAAAGGATCAAAAAAATCGGCAAACAGATTCCTCGTTGATAAGAACATTTTCCCTCAAACGCTTGACGTGCTTAAAACCAGAGCAGGCTCATTCGGAATTGAATTGGAGGTAGTGGAGCTGGATAAGGTGGACCTATCAGATACATCCGTTTTTGGAATGTATTTTCAATATCCGGATGACAACGGTGAAGTGGTTTCCCGAAAAGATTTTTGCGCGTCTGCCAAAGAGCATGATCTTCAGATCGCTGTTGGAACCGATCTTTTGGCGCTCACGCTCCTCGACCCTCCGGGAAAATGGGGTGTAGATGTAGTGGTAGGTACATCACAAAGATTTGGTGTACCGTTTGGTTACGGTGGACCTCACGCCGCATTCTTTGCCACCACAGAGAATTATAAAAGAGCCATTCCCGGACGGATCATTGGAGTATCAAAAGATCAGGAGGGTAATAATGCATATCGAATGGCCTTGCAAACCCGGGAACAACACATTAAAAGAGAGCGAGCCACTTCAAATATTTGTACAGCTCAGGTTCTATTGGCCGTAATGGCATCTATGTATGCAGTATATCATGGCCCGCATAAGCTAAGGGCCATCGCCATGAGGGTGCATGCGCTGGCAAGAAAGGCAGCAGAAGCTTTAAGCGAATTAGGTTTTAAGAATATAAATGAATCCTATTTTGATACCCTGAAGTTCAAAGTGGATGATTCCGTTAAGATCAGGAAAATAGCTGAATCATCGGAGTTGAACTTCCGGTATTTTGAAGATAATTCCATCGGCATATCATTCGATGAAACTCATAATCTGCAAAGCGTAGAAAAGGTAGTTGGTGTTTTTGCCCGGGCTTCGGCAAAAAGCACACCAAGCTTGCAAGCCGAGTATGACCTGGATGACACAAAGTTTAGGTCCATTGATTATTTGGATCATCCTGTTTTTAATTCCTATCATTCCGAGCATGAAATGCTCAGGTACCTAAAAAGACTCGAGAATAAGGATCTCTCTTTGGTTCATTCAATGATCTCACTTGGCTCCTGCACCATGAAACTGAATGCCACCACAGAAATGATCCCGGTAACCTGGCCAAATTTCGCTGAAATTCATCCGTTTGCCCCTGACAGTCAGACGGAAGGTTATCATGAAATGATCAACGAACTTCATGACTGGTTGGCTGAAATCACAGACTTTCATAAAGTTTCCTTCCAACCGAATTCAGGTGCCCAGGGTGAATATGCGGGTTTGATGGTGATCAAAGCCTATCACGAGCACAATGGAGATCATCACCGGAAGGTTGCCCTAATTCCGTCTTCTGCACATGGAACCAATCCGGCAAGCGCTGTAATGGCGGGTATGGAAGTTCAAATTGTCGCCTGCGATGAAAATGGCAATATTGATCTTGATGATCTTAAGAATAAAGCACGGCAACATGCTGAAAATCTGGCGGCATTGATGGTCACGTATCCCTCCACACACGGAGTTTTTGAGGAATCGATCATTGAGATATGTGACATGATCCATGAATATGGTGGTCAGGTGTATATGGATGGGGCCAATATGAATGCCCAGGTAGGCTTGACCTCACCGGCAATGATTGGAGCTGATGTTTGTCACCTGAATCTTCATAAGACATTTTGTATCCCCCACGGTGGAGGGGGACCTGGAATGGGTCCTATTGGCGTCGTAAAGCATCTTGCCCCTTTTCTACCTCATACCGGAGAAAATAAAATAACCAGTATATCTGCGGCGCCTTTTGGTAGTGCGGGTATCCTTCCAATTTCACATGCCTACATTGCTATGATGGGTGGTGAAGGACTTACGCTAGCAACTAAAATCGCTATTTTAAATGCCAATTACATTGCGTCAGTACTGGCACCTCATTATCCAATTCTATACAAAGGGAGAAAAGGCAGAAACGCCCATGAGCTCATCATCGATTGCAGGCAGTTTAAGAAAATCGGGGTGGAAGTGGAAGACATCGCCAAAAGGATGATGGACTATGGTTATCATGCACCTACAGTTTCATTTCCGGTACCCGGAACCATGATGATCGAACCAACAGAAAGCGAAACGAAAGTAGAGTTGGATCGCTTTTGCCAGGTAATGATCAGCATCAAACAGGAAATCGATGAAATAGCTACTGGTGAAGCCGATAGTGAGAACAACGTCCTGAAAAATGCGCCTCACACACAGCGAGCTGCATTGTCACCTGACTGGGATAAGCCGTATACCAGAGAGAAAGCAGTGTTCCCATTGGAATTTGTAAAAACAAATAAATTCTGGCCGTCAGTCAGCAGAATAGACAGTGCATACGGCGACCGAAATCTTTATTGCAGTTGTATACCGGTTTCGGATTATCAAAACGAAGTAGAAGCCTAAATACATCTATCGAAGGCAAAAGTGCCTTCGATGGTGTTTTCATCATCAACGATAGCCTGGATGTATCCGCCTACTCTGCGACCTTCTATTGAAGTGATTTCAATGAAACCGCTGGTGGCATCAAGAAATTGCTGGCCGACTCCACTTTGGTGAAACTTCAGGTTTTTGGTACCCTCCGAAAGGGGAAGTGGATAATACCCTTCTTCATTGGAAATAGTGAAAGAAATGTAGGCATTGATGCTGACAATTACGCACGGATCTGTTTCCATCTCCAGCTGGCCGAACATTTCAACCGCAAATTCATCCGTGGAAGACAGGTAATTTGCCTTGGCAAACTGGTACTCCCAGGTTTCACCTCCTATGGTTCCGTTGACCAGAGGACCTGAAAGCCCATTGTCATTGTCACAATTGACAAAAACAATAAGCATCAAAATCAATGTGTAGACAGCAAATCTCAATTATTGCAATTTAAAGTTGAACTCAACCATCCCTTCCATCCGATCTCCGACAGGATAAGACTTTTCTAAGAACGAAACTTCACTCGCATTGTTGATCATGAGAACAGAACTGGAGCAGGTTCCATATCTCTCAGTGCGAATGCAAATAGCAGAAAGCGCTTTCTCCAGTTCCGGAGAAACTCCGGTATCCGGCAGAAATTCGTCCCCGGCAGTATTTTGATCATTCAATAGCTCCATCAGGTCGTGGGCATTGAAATCACCGGAGATTACAGTTTCGAAGGTTTCTTTTAGTTGAGTGACCTTTGGCCATGGTGTGTCTAAAAGGGCATTGCTAAGGCCATGAACACCGTCATCTAATGAATTGACTTTTCCTTCATAATTACTATAGTGGTACATTTTGGAATCTCTGTATGTCAGCAAGTTGAAGCCATTATAATCATCTTTGTGTTCATGGATTTGATGAAGATAATCTTTTGGATGATCCGATCCCAACAAATAATCCAACGGAAGGTCACCCCTGGTTTTGGCAGTGTCCTTTATGTTCTTGAGGTCCCGGTAATTGGTGACAGCAGCAAAACGACCGGATTCCGTAATTCCCATCCAGGTACCGCTTGCCTTTAAATCCTTTCCGGCATACATGGTCGTGTTCTCCCATTTATGAACTGGGGTAGTAGGTCGCTCATAAAATTCATCCCTATTGGCTATTAGGATCAGTGGATAATGCGGATGACTATTTAAGGAAAAAACGATTAAACACATAGGTGAAAATTGACTTATTAAATAATCTCACGGCATAATTAGTTCATCATTTAAGGCATTCCAAATATAAGTTGAGCCCTAGATTCTAGCTATATTTGAGTTCATGGAATTAAGCCACTTACTGGCGCTCATCGCAGGATCTGTTTTCGGATTGATGATAGGTTATCTGATCCGCTCCCTTTTCACCAAAAAGACTCCTGGAAACTCTGTAGAATTTGAAAGATCCCTGGCCATTGAACAGGACAGGGCTAAACGGTTACAACAAGACCTGTCTCAGCTCAATAATGAGTTAAAAGCTGAGCGTGAGAAGAACCTCAAATTAAGTGGCGAAAACGCTACGCTTCAGTCTAATTATAAAAATATACGGGAAAGACTTTCGGAGCAGAAGACTGAACTGGCAGAACTTCAACAGCAGTTTACCAATCAGTTTAAGGTGCTGGCCAACGATATTTTTGAGGAAAAATCGAAGAAGTTCACTGATCAGAATAAGTCAAACCTTTACGACATACTAAAACCTCTGGGAGAAAAAATCACGGAATTTGAGAAAAAGGTAGAGCTGACAAATAAAGAAAGCCTTCAGAGGTCGACTGCTTTGCGGGAGCAAATAATAAGTCTCCGCGAACTCAATCAAAAGATGACCCAGGAGGCCGAAAATCTCACGAAGGCATTGAAAGGTGATACAAGAATACAAGGAAATTGGGGAGAGCTTGTGTTGGAGAGAATACTGGAACAATCCGGACTGGAGAAAGACCGTGAATACATCACCCAGGAAACAATGCACAACGAAGACGGGCGAAGACTTCGGCCTGATGTGATCATAAAGTTACCTGAAAACCGAAACCTGGTCATCGATGCGAAGGCTACTTTGACCGCGTATGAAAAGTATGCAAACGCCAATACAGATCAGGAGCGAGCAGAATACCTGAAAGCTCACCTCATTACCGTGAAGGCCCATATCAAAGCGCTTTCAGAAAAAAACTACAACACCCTTTTCGATGGTGGAGCGCTGGATTACGTGCTCATGTTTATTCCGATCGAAGCGGCTTTCGCATTGATCGTACAGGAAGGTGAGGACCTCTATAACGAAGCCCACAATAACAACATCATCATCGTGAGTCCGGCTACGTTGATCGCCACGCTCAGAACGGTGGCCAATATCTGGCGGCATGAATATCAAAACAGAAATGCTCTGGAAATTGCGAAACAGGGTGGGGCCCTTTATGACAAGTTCAAAGCGTTTGTGGACGATCTGGTGAAGGTAGGACAATCTTTAAAATCCACTCAGGGGACCTATGAGGAAGCTATGAAAAAGCTATATTCTGGTCGGGATAACCTTATCCGTAAAACAGAAAGATTGCGTGAACTGGGGGCTAAGACTTCGAAGACAATGGATCAAAAACTGCTGGACAAGGCCGATGTCCCCAACTCCTCACAACCCGTCAATACCGACAGTCCAAACCTTTTTGGCGACTAAGACTGTTGTCTTATTTTTACAGCCTTTTAAAAAATGGAATTAACATCTGATAACAAGCTTAGGAAGCTGATTGTGGTAGGTGATCGCGTATTGATCAAACCTCAAAAGGAATCTGAAAAGACAGAAAGTGGTATTTTTCTGCCACCTGGGGTACAGGAGAGAGAAAAGATCCAGACAGGATATATTGTGAAAGCCGGACCAGGTTATCCGATCCCTATGAGCTCCGAGGATGAGGACTGGAAACCTGAAGATGAAAAAATAAAATACATTCCATTGCAGGCCAAGGAGGGTGATAAGGCCATTTTTCTACAAAAGACAGCTTTTGAGATCAAATATGAGGGAGAGAAATATTTCATCGTCCCCCAATCTTCCATACTAATGCTGGAACGAGAAGAGGATTTATTTGATTGATTCGGCAAACTCCTTGGCAAAATAAGTAAGGATGATGTCTGCCCCGGCTCGCTTGATTGATGTCAGGCATTCAATCATGGCAGTATGTCCATCCAACCAGCCCTTTTGAGCGGACGCCTTGATCATGGAGTATTCTCCGGAGACATTGTATGCAGCAATTGGTGCCGGGAAATTTGCCCTCAGGTCACTGATGATATCCAGATAGGCAAGAGCTGGCTTGACCATAAGAATATCTGCTCCCTCCTCAAAATCCAGTCTACCCTCAATTATGGCTTCGGCACGATTTGCAGGATTCATTTGGTAGGTCTTCTTGTCGCCAAACTTAGGGGCGGAATCCAATGCATCTCTGAACGGGCCATAAAAAGCACTTGCGTATTTGGCTGTATACGAGATAATCCCTACATGTTCAAAGCCATTTTCGTCAAGTACCTCTCTCAGGTAACCAACTCTTCCATCCATCATGTCAGAAGGACCAATGAAATCGATGCCGGTATCAGCTTGTGTAAGCGCCATCTTACCCAGAACCTCCAGTGTCTCATCGTTTAGAATTTTACCTCCTTCGACTATGCCATCATGCCCCTCAGAACTATAAGGATCCATGGCCACATCCGTCATGATCAAGGCCTCAGGAAATTCCTGCTTTATATTTCTTAATGCCTTTTGGTAGAAAAAATCGGGGTCGTAACTCTTCGTTGCTTTCTTGTCTTTGTGCCTTTCTTCGACCGCTGGGAAAATATCAAATGCTTTGATCCCCAGTTTTAGGCAATCTTCAATCTCCTTGAGCATCAGGTCCGAAGAGTATCTATAAATCCCGGGCATTGACGCTACTTCAGACTGTTGACCTTTCCCTTCAAGAAGGAAAAGTGGAAATATAAGATCATCTGTGGTCACATGATTTTCCTGCACAAGGTCTCTGATGGACTGCGTGGATCGATTACGTCTTGGTCTTCTGAACATGGATCAAAAATAGCTATAGTGAAATTTGTACTTTCATAATATTACCGTTTCGACCAACCAACCAACCTTTTCCGGTTGGAAGCAAATCCGCCGACCAGAAATTAGCCCTCGAGATGTTGGCCCACCTGTTTCCAAAATCGTAAGATATATCGGCACCATTTGGTCCTGTGATCAGGAGTACATCCCTTTTTTCAAAAACGGTATAAGCAGATCCGTAAATGGGGCCCCTGGTTCGAGGAGCCGCTGCAGGCTCCCAAAACAACCCCCCGTTTATCGTACGGTAGAGGTTATTGGTGATGCCCTGGGCCTGATTTAAATCTCCTCCTGAGATAAACCCTTTGACACCAATAAACCTAACGGACATAATTCCGGCCATTTCACCTTTTACCATGGGCGTGGAGATATTTAACCAATTCTCTCCATAATCTGCAGAATATAGTATCCTGGCGTTTCCTCCTGCCCCGGTTCCGATCCAGACCTTGCCATTCTGGCCTAATTCAATGTTAGTTCCGCTTGACGCAAATCCACCTTCACCCTCACCTGCATCGGGCAGCTTAGATTTCGATATGCGCTTCCAGGAGTTACCGCCATCTATGGTTTTGAGTATGAATGGCTTTTCATCAATTGCGTCCCCGAAGGCTATACCAATTTGGTTATCCCAAAAATCAAGTGAATTTAAAAATCCCACAGGATGGTCCATTTCGTATTTGACTACAAAACCACTATCCTGGGTAAATGTTAAAATCTTTGACATCAATCCATCTCCAGCGCTCAGAACCACAGCCCTTCTTGGAGAAAATCCATGTATATCTCTGAACTGCAAAGAATCCGAGGTCATGTACCGAAATTCATCCCAGTTTCTTCCTCCGTCCCGGGTCACCAAAACCAGTCCATTGGTACCGGAAACCCAAACCAGATTGTCATTTCTTGCATGTAATCCGATCAACAAATCTTCCACACCACTTTCCTGAAATTCCGAATCAAACGAAAGTCTGGTAGTATCACAGGATACCAGAACGACAGTTACAAGAAATAGAGCGGTCCGGAATTGAGACATTGTCAGATGCGAGTCATTGAATTTCGAAACGAAGATAGGAAATCGAAGGCTTTACGGGATTCAAAAGATCATGATCAAATGGCCTTGAAAGATTATTGCCACTTAGGTCCTCCAAAACCGGATCAATCCTGAGTGTATACTGACCTCCCTCCCATTTAGATTCAGAAAAGACTTCCAATACCTTATCATCCCGGATGGAGAACTTCGTGGAAATGAACTGGTCATTTCTTTCAAGAAAGAAAGCTGATTTTAGCAATTCATGGTCAAGTTTTTCATGGAAGTAAACGACTACCGGATCCCCCGGGTCTTCAGGAAGTGATACCGTCCAGCGACTGGGGTCAATGATCTCCTCATCCCTTGGACCTACAAAAAAGCTTGCAGAAAAACCTTTATCCAAACCATTACCAAAAGTATCCTGCCAGTCTTCTGATATCCTGAGCGTATAAGTGCTGCCCTGCTTTAATGGATTCCCCAAATCCTGATTCGGTGCCAGGTCTCTTTTTATCCTTCCGGGATCCAGCCATACAGTCAGGATCGTATTGTCTTCATTCCACAATTCATTTTCAAGCTCCAGAAACGCGTTCTCTTCTTCAACGGTCGAAAATAATTTGATCCAGCGGTAAGATTTTCCTCCTGCCATCGGCCGTGAAAACTCAATGTAAAACTTTAGCAGATTCTCAGGCAAAGTGTCAGATTCAGGGTAAACTCCCATGATTTTGGGAGGCGCTCGGTTGGTGTTTTTAACCGAAAAAGTATTCCTTATCTGCGTACCGCATATCAATTCGTAGGTCACATCAAAGCTTAACGGCACCAATGGGGTAAAGGTAATCTTACCATTCTCATTCGACCAATTACCAAGGACTACTGAGGAAGAACCTTCCTTCCTGATGGACCAGTCAGATGGACATGACTCTTTCATGACTACCTGCACGGCCCGCAGTTCATGATAGATGATTTCAAATTCCTGCCCGGTGGACTGGAAATAAAGAAAGCCGGTCAACAAAAACATAACCGGCTTAAATCTCAACTTTTGAATTAGAATTATAGTCTTCTGGTAGTTTGTGTGAATAAATCCAGGCTGCCGTTGGCTTTTCTCTGCAGAATGAGAAAGTTCTCGTCATTATATGCATCAATCTGCAAAACATTTACATAAGGCAGATTAATGAAATCAACGCCGGCAGTGTTTTCAACAGGAGTCGTCAGAGACTCCTTAAAACTTTTGATGTCATCATAGTTTATACGCATAAGAGCCCGACTGGAGTTGGCCATCAAAAGGTACTGTCCATCATCTTTTTTCATGGTCACGATGTCCAGAGGTGTGTTTCGGTTGCCTAACTCGGCAATTGTACGGCCCTTTACATGTTCACCTGCCTTGAGTTGATCCATCGGAAACAGCACCAATGGCGTACAGGTGTAGCTGGCAATCATATAGTTTGCCCCATCGATTTTAGTTGCGGTAAAGGCCTTGATTGGCGAATGTGTTTCATACTGACCATGGGAGGCGTGATAGATCTCAAGACTGCTTTGCTTTTGGCTTTCTTTAAAGGGAAATGGAATACTCCTGAAAGTCGAACCAAATTCTTTATTTGAAAGTCCGCTTACCAGAACACTACCATCAAAATACATCATATCGGAAATGGCCCACTTTCTAAGGGGTCTGCCTCTTCTGTCTTCAGCATCTGTTCCAATAGGATCATTCAAAGCAGCCGAGCTATACTCGATCTCTGTGAGATCAACCGGCGAAAAATTCTCACCAGCCAGTTTCAAAAGGGCTGAGCTTCCATTTGCAAGTTCTACACCGATGTAAATATTTTTCGATATTGGGTTAACCACCAAATCCGAAATATTGACATCATCGACATCGGCACCCAGGGCGTCAGCCAGCTGTGCATCAATACCTTCAACATTAATT
Source organism: Cyclobacteriaceae bacterium (assembly GCA_965228045.1). Lineage (GTDB taxonomy): Bacteria > Bacteroidota > Bacteroidia > Cytophagales > Cyclobacteriaceae > JANQEU01. Next base: position 187,995 of record OZ245789.1, read on the forward strand.
TCTTCTGTGTTCTGATTTGGCGAGGTGTCTCCTGTTTTAACGGCAAAAACCATCGCACTTTTGGAATCTCCAATGAATAGTATTCCATCAGGTCCAAACGAAAGCGCACTTATCGACTCTACCTTGGGCGTACCCAATTCAAAATCATAATCCGACCCGCTTAGCTGAGTTGTAAGCAGGAATCCACATATCAATAAGGATAAGGTTAATCTTTTCATGTTACATGTCTTTGATTAAGATAGAATTTAAGCAAAAACATGCCTTAATCCGAAAAGAATCCTTTTGGTGGGGATATAAGTATTTAAATGATCATAAATGCTGCTGCAACTCCCGTCATGATCAGTATGAACCAACGATAAATTTGATCAGGAACTCTTTTAACTATAAAGACCCCGGATACACCCCCGAGCACTATGAATGGTAGCAACGTAGTATCCAGCAAAAAGGAGTTCCAGGAGATCGTCCCCCAGAAAAAAATGTGAAATGGAATTTTGATCAGATTGATAACCAGAAAGAACCACGCCCCCGTGCCAATGAATTGATTTTTAGGGAAACGCATAGAAAGTAGGTACAATGCCATGACAGATCCGGCAAGATTTCCGATCATAGTGGTGAAGCCACCAAGAACACCCATTAAGATCGCAAACCAATTGCCCGATGGAATGTTTTTGGTCTTTTTTCCTTCCATCCATATCATGATGACGAGGCTGGTAAAAATGATGACAGCCATGATAAGTCGGAAAACTTCATCGTTGATGTAATTGCCGGCAACTGTCCCCAGCATTACGCCTAGTACCGCAAATGGTAATAACTTTTTAAGATGATCCCAATTCGAATGGCGATTGTAGTACCAAACTCCCAGCATGTCGGCATAGCAGAGTATTGGCAACAATAATCCTGCAGAAAGTCTACCTCCAAATTCTATGGCCAGAAAAGGAATTACTACCATACCCACATTGTGAACGCCTGTTTTTGACATCCCCACCATCAACCCTGTAGCCATTAGCAAGATGATCTGATAGTAGGACAGATCATAGCCCAGGTAGTGGATCATAATTGTAGTCGGGTTGAGGAAATGTTATCGATAATTGAGTATGATTTTTTCAATAATGTCACAACACTCCATCAGCTCGTCTTCCGTCATCACCAAAGGAGGGGCAAATCTTATGATGTTACCGTGTGTCGGTTTAGCCAGAAGGCCATTGTCCTTCAACAGAACACAAATGTCCCAGGCTGTCGAGCTATCCGGCGTGTCATTGATTACAATGGCATTTAAGAGTCCTCTTCCTCTAACCAATTTCACGAGGTTTGATTTCTCAATAAGCTTGTTCATTCGGTCGCGGAAAAGATCCCCTAGTTGATCGGCCCGCTGTGCCAGGTTCTCATCACGGACCACCTCTAAAGCTGCGATTGCCACTTTACAAGCGAGGGGATTTCCTCCATAAGTCGACCCGTGTTGTCCGGGCTTAATTACATCCATGACCTCGTTGTCAGCGAGAACAGCTGATACAGGATAGACTCCTCCGCTCAATGCTTTCCCAAGGATCAGCATATCAGGTCTTACCTCCTCATGATCTACTGCAAGTAATTTCCCTGTGCGGGCTATCCCTGTTTGTATTTCGTCAGCTATAAAAAGCACGTTGTTACGGGTGCAGCTTTCTCTGATTCCCCTTAGAAATCCTTCATCCGGAACCACTACGCCAGCTTCACCCTGGATAGGCTCAACCAAAACCGCTGCAACGTTTTTCCCGGAAACTGCCTCGGCCAAGGCCGTTAGATCATTATATGGAATGGTTCTGAATCCAGCAGTAAAGGGCCCAAAATTGGTACGAGCATCCATATCCCCGGAAAAGGAAATAATAGTGGTTGTCCTCCCATGAAAGTTCTGATCAAAAACAATGATCTCGGCCTCATTTTCCGGAATCCCCTTTTTCTCATAGGCCCACTTTCGAGCAATTTTTATTGCGGTCTCCACACCTTCGGCGCCAGTATTCATTGGCAGGACTTTGTCGAATCCGAAATACTCAGTAACATATTTTTCGTACTGTCCCAGAACTTCATTGTAGAAAGCCCTTGAAGTAAGCGTAAGTGTTTCTGCCTGCTCCTTCAATGCTCCGATTATTCTTGGATGACAGTGTCCCTGGTTCACAGCAGAATACGCGGACAGGAAATCAAAGTACTTTTTGTCCTCTACGTCCCAAACATATACGCCTTCCCCCCGGGATAACACCACAGGAAGCGGATGATAATTATGGGCACCATACTTGTTTTCCAGCTCTATAAGAGCTTTGCTGTTTAGAAGTGTACTGGACATAAATTTTGAATTTGGGGTGTAAAGCCGCAAAGCTAAATTCTTCTTTCAAGAAAGCTATGGATCAGCGTAGTTTTCGCTCCCAGTGAACACCTAAGCGCTCTCTTTTCAGACGATTTTGAAATTTATCAGAGTGCAGTTCAGGATGATCTTCAGATTTTGAGGTGAAGTGCCATGAACCACAATGGTCGCACTCATAGATATTTCTGGGTCCGTTTCCGGTGGAATGAAAGTTGACAATATGATTTTGTAGTAGAGCCTCCAGGGCTATTTCCTCACTGTCAAATGATCTCTTTTTGGTGACGTGACAATACACTTTCTATCATTCCCTCCTTATGAATTGAAATGATATAAAAGAATTAAAGTTCCGGTAAAGGCAGGTTTTGGATTTCCAACTATTTCCATCCGGGCACCAACTTCTGCTTTAGTAATGCCTCTTAAATCGTTTAATGCCTCCAGTTTGGCCTTCAAAATCAATTTGCTACCCACCGGTACAGGTTGGCCAAATTTGAATTTTTCGATTCCGTAGTTAACCATCATCTTTAGATTTTTGGCTTCAAGAATCTGCCCCCACATATATGGGACCATGGAAAGTGTTAAGTAGCCGTGGGCGATGGTCGAGCCAAATGGGCCATCTTTTGCTCTGGCAGGATCTGTATGGATCCATTGGTGGTCGAGTGTAGCGTCAGCAAACTTGTCAATTTGAGCCTGTGTTACTTCATGTTCCTGGGATGAGCCAAGATCCTGACCAAGATATTGTTTGAATTCATCGTAACTTGAAATTGTGATCAATGCCATTATCTAGTTTTTTGGAGTGCTATAAATCTAATAAATAAGGACGCTTAATTGTCTTCTCCCGATAATATTAAACACTTTGATCAAAGAATTAAATGCTCTTTCTATTAAATTTAGGTCGATCTTGGTAGGTTAATAATTATGGAAGTTAAAAACATTCTGGTTCCGGTAGATTTTTCAAAATGCTCAAAAAATGCGCTGAGAATTGCCATAAAAATAGCGCAAAAGTGTAATGCGAAAATTCATATTGTAAATGCAGTACACATACATGCTCCACATCCAAATCTTATTGAGGGAGAAATGATTGATGGGATCATGGAGGATTACGAATCCCAGGTTAAACAATCTTTCAAGGAGCTTAAATCAGAAATAATCGAACTGAAAGACGTCCCACATGAAATGGACAAATTCCTTTCTTACCTAACAGATGCCATATTCGCTGAGATTAAGGAAAAGGAAATTGACCTGATCGTGATGGGGACAAGATCCGATCACGACGAGGTGGAGCACCTGATTGGCACTCATGCCACAGATATTATTGAGTCCTCCGAAATTCCTGTAATGATCATCCCTGAGGATTATGTGGATTTTAAGCTTAATTCAATAGGCTTTGCAACAGATTTCCTCAAAATTCCGGGGTATAACAGGATGGACATTCTGCTTTGGATATCTAAGCTTTTCCATGCCGAACTGCTTGTATTTCATGTGAAGGAGGATGCGACGAAGTTTACCCAGGAAGAAGAACGCCAAATGGCGAAAATCAAAAAAGAACTTGCGGAAGTAGATGCCAGCATTCGTACGGTTGAAGCACCATCAACAATCCCCGGTATACTGGATTTTGTGGATTCACATAATCTGGACATGTTGGCCATGATGCCTCGGAAACACAATTTTTTCGCAAGGCTATTCAAAACCTCTGTGACCAAGTCACTCGCCCTGGATCCTCAGGTCCCGTTATTGACTTTCCATGATCAGTAATTTTGGAAATTGTACGATATTCGAATGATCGATTTGATCAACTGCATCAGGCTTTCACCAATGCATTCTCCGATCATAAAGTCCCTTTAAATCTCCCGTCCAAAGACTTTAGAATCAGGATTGACCATAAACTAAACATTCGTCCAGATTTGTCTTTGCTTGCTTTGGAAGCAGAAAACGTCACCGGGTTTGTTATCAATACGATGAGTGACTATGAAAATATCCCCACGATCTATAACGGGGGAGTTGGCGTAATATCTTCCAGAAGAAGAACAGGAATAGCCAGAAAGCTATTCGAGGCGGGCATTCCCTCTTTCGTAGACTCCGGTGCCAGACGCATGGTGTTGGAGGTGCTGACGGACAATGAACCAGCCATATCATTCTATGAAAAGCTAGGATTCACTTATTCAAAAACTTTCCGGTGCTTTAAGCGTGTCGGCAATCGATTGAAAAAAAACAACCTTGTCGAAATTACCAAGATCACCCGATGGGATCCGGCAAAATACGAACTCCTTCGATCATTTTATCCGAGCTGTATTGATTCCGACACTCAACTTATTCACAACATAGATCAGGAAGTCATTTTAGAAGCCCGAATTGGAAATGAACCTGCTGGTTTCACGATTTTTCAGCCAAGACTAGGCAGAATTTCTCAGATCGCCGTGGATCCTAAAATGAGAGGACAGGGAATTGGCTCAGAACTGATTCGTTCGATCATAAACATTTCCGGTAGGGAGGATATCTCCGTCATGAATATCCCGGATGATCAGGATCTCACAATTGCTTCATTGGAATGCCTTGGTTTTGCCAACCAGATTAACCAGTTTGAATTGGAATTGTTAATTTGAATATATGAACTGGAATGAGCTTCGTAAGGTATTGCCGGGAAAGGATATACTCGAAGGTGAACCTTCGGAATTCTCTGTGCTCTCGACCAATTCAAGATTCATTTTCAACGCGAAAGATTGCTTGTTTTTTGCCATAAAAGGTGTCAATCATAATGGACACAATTATCTCAAAGATCTTTATGATAAAGGCTGTAGAAGTTTCATAGTGGAAGAATCCATTGCCGTTGCAGACTTGGATGGATCCAACATTCGATTGGTGGACTCCAGTGTAGAATCCCTGCAATTTTTAGCGATTGATCACAGGAATAAATTTCAGGTACCAATTATCGGAATAACCGGCTCTAATGGAAAGACAACGGTAAAAGAATGGCTATCCACAATACTTAGCTCGAAATATGTGGTGACTAAAAACCCTAAAAGTTACAACTCCCAAATTGGTGTACCGCTTTCTGTTTGGGGTCTAAGCAAGCGTTCGGAGTGTGGAATTTTCGAAGCGGGGATTTCCAGACCAGGAGAAATGGAGAAACTGGAAAAAGTCATTCAGCCGACGATTGGAATTTTTACTTCCATAGGGGACGCTCATGCGGAAGGTTTTTCTTCCCGGAGGGAAAAACTCCTTGAAAAGTCCAAGCTATTTGTCAATTGCGAAAAGATAGTTTGTTCGATGGACGACGAGATCGTTTTTCAGACACTTTCAAAAATCTATCCAGGTAAATTGGTTACATGGTCTCTTGACAATGCTTCCGCGGAATACCATTTTGAGTGGAATGAAAATGGATTAAGACTACACGGCGAGGATCAAATTTTTGACCTCCCCTTCAAACTGGATGCCTGGGTATCCAATGCCTTGCATGTAATCACTTCGGCATTGGAACTGGGTTGTGACCCTTTCAAAATCAACGAAGCACTAAAATTCCTGAAACCAGTTGAAATGAGACTGCAGGTTAAGGAAGGCAAGAATGGGACATACATCATCGACGATACATATAACAATGACCTCCCGGCACTCGAAATAGCACTTGATTTCCTCAGGCTTCAAAATCAACGGTCACGAAAAACTGTAATCTTATCAGATTTTGTTCAGGCTCACAAAGAGGCTGATCTCTACGAGCGTCTTGTTCAAATGCTGGAAAATCATCACATCGATAGATTGATTGGGGTAGGTGAAAAGATCATGGCGGCAAGCACGTTCAAAGGAGAATCTGAATTTTTTCCGACCACGAAAAAACTGCTCAGACGGCTTCCGGAGTTTCGTGATGAAATGATTTTGATTAAGGGTGCTCGACAGTTTCAGCTCGAAAAGGTAGTTCAGAGACTGCAATTCAAGAGTCATCGGACGATGCTGAAAATCAATTTTGAGGCCCTGAGACATAATATGGAAGCATTCAGAAGGATCGTAAGAAGTGACGTCAAAGTCATGGCCATGGTGAAAGCTTTCGCTTATGGAGGAGGAAGCCATGAAATAGCCAATTTTTTACAATTCCTTGGTGTGGATTACCTTGGAGTGGCCTACACTGATGAGGGTATTTCACTTCGGGAAAATGGCATTACCATACCTATAATGGTGATGAATCCTGATCTGGACAATCTCAGCTACATCCAGGAATATGGGTTTGAAGTGGAGGTTTTCAATAACCATGGATTAGAAGCAGTGGCCTCCCTGCAATTGCCTATTTCTATTCATATCAAAATGGAGACCGGGATGAATCGACTTGGCTTTGGTAAAAAAGACATACCTCGAATACTCGCTATACTAAAGCATAATCCTCACATTAATGTCAGAGGAATTTTTACCCACCTGGCCAGTGCAGAAAACCCGAAAGATGATGATTTCACACGTAAACAAATTGAACTTTTTGAAAGCCAATATCAACGAATTTCAGATCAATTGAACGATCCACCCCTCAAGCATGCTGTTAATTCAGCTGGTGCCAATCGGTGGCCCGAATATCAATTTGATATGATCCGCCTGGGAATTGGGCTCTATGGTTTTGACACCACAAATAGTTTAAATCTGCGCCCGGTAGGCACTTTGTCATCCAGAATTTCTCAGGTTAAGGAGATCGGCAAGGGAGAAAGTGTTGGCTATGGACGAAAGGGAGTGGCTAAACAAAGTAGTCGGATTGCCACCATAGAGATCGGATATGCCGATGGCTATTTGAGAGCATTTGGAAATGGAAATGGTAAAATAAATGTGAATGGTCAACTATGTCCGACCATTGGGAACATCTGCATGGACATGACAATGATCGATGTGACAGGCGTAAATTGCCAGGAGGGTGATCCGGTAATCATATTTGGTGAAAATCCAACGATAGCTGATCTGGCCAATTGGTCTGATACCATCCCATATGAGATCTTAACTAATATCAGCCAGCGTGTTCAACGAGTGTATACTTCGGAGTAGTTTAACCACAACCTAAATTTTTTCTAAAATCCTCTGCACTTAGTCCGGAGTCTGCTAAACCTGAGGATTGATCCTTTTCTTCGGAAGCCGTAACTTTATCACCATCAAATTTCTCACGAATGGAAGATTGGTTTTTTCGAATTTTTTCGGTCTTGATATTGCGGTATTTTGTAGTCGCAGGCTTTTTCTTCATTTTATTTTACGTCTTTCTAAAAAACAGATGGCATTATAAAAAAATTCAGCTGTCATTTCCAAAACTCACTGACTATCAGAGAGAAATATTTTTGTCCGTACAGACCACGGTAATCTTTACTGTTTTCGGAGTTTTGGTCCTCCATCCTGATTTGCTCAGACCATATACATTCATTTATTCAAGTCTCTCGGACATGGGATGGCTTTACTTCGCATTTAGTTTTATTGTAATGCTGGTGGTTCATGACACATATTTTTATTGGATGCATAGGATGATGCATACAAGATGGGGTATGAAATACATTCATATAAGCCACCACAAAAGTATCAATCCCTCACCCTGGGCGGCCTTTTCCTTTCATCCTCTCGAAGCCATCATTGAAGCCGGGATAATATTTGTGTTTGCGTTTACCTTTCCCTTTCACCCTTTGGCTCTCATATTTTTTATGTTTTTCATGACCATTTATAATGTCTATGGTCATCTTGGATGGGAATTGTATCCCAAGAATTTTCACAAAAACAAGATCGGTAAGTGGATCAATACTTCCATAAATCATAACCTCCATCACAAAAAATTTGAAGGAAACTATGGGCTTTATTTTCTCTATTGGGATCGATGGATGGGAACCATCAGATCAGATTATGATGAGACCTATGAGCTAATACAAAACCGAAAGCCGATTTCTCCCAAAATCTCAGCTTAGTTCAATTTTATCATATTTGCGAAACCAATGAATAAAGAAATCACAGACCTAAAGATCGGTGTGCTGGGTGGTGGACAGCTAGGCAGAATGATGCTCCAATCAGCTCTGGATTTTAATCTTGATATAAGCATCATGGACCCGGACCCTGATGCTCCATGTGCTTCCCTTGTCAAAAACTTCACAGTAGGCAAGCTCAAAGACTATGATGCGGTAATGGAGTTTGGAAAAGACAAGGATCTCATCACCATCGAGATAGAAAGTGTAAATACTGATGCCCTGAAAGATCTTCAAAATTCAGGGGTTGAGGTTTTTCCTCAGCCAGAGATCATCGAACTCATCCAGGACAAGCGGAAACAAAAGACTTTTTATAAAGCTCATCGTATCCCTACCGCAGATTTTGTTCTGGTAGATTCCAAGGAAGAAGTAAGGAAATATGCGGACAAACTGCCACTGGTCAACAAACTCAGCAAAGAAGGATATGACGGACGGGGCGTTCAAATTCTAAAATCCGGGCAGGACCTTGAAAATGCCTTCGATGCTCCCGGGCTTCTTGAAGATCTTGTGGATTTCGATAAAGAAGTCAGTGTGATCGTGTCCCGCAATAAGGATGGTAAAGTTTCGACATTCCCCGTCGTGGAACTCTCATTTCACCCGACTGCCAACCTTGTGGAATTTCTTTTTTCGCCAGCAGAAGTGAGCAAAGAGGTTGAAGAGAAAGCCCGAGATCTTGCAATTCAGGTAGTCAATCAGCTTAATATGGTGGGACTGTTGGCTGTTGAGATGTTCCTGACAAAAAAGGGGGAGTTGCTGGTCAATGAGGTGGCTCCTAGGACGCATAACAGTGGTCATCAAACGATAGAAGGAAATGTCACTTCCCAATTCGAACAACATTTGAGGGCCATTCTGAATCTACCTCCGGGCAATACACAAATCGTTCAACCTTCAGCCATGGTGAATCTTTTAGGAGCGGAAGGATTTACGGGTGTAGCCCAATACCGGGGGCTGGACAGACTCTTGTCAATGGAAAATGTGCACATTCATCTTTATGGAAAAAAGCTGACAAAACCATTTCGTAAAATGGGTCATGTGACCATCACTGACTCAAGTCTTGATAAATTGAAAGCAAAAGCCAGAGAAGTCAAAAACGTTATAAGGATAGAATCATGAGCGAAAAACCACAAATAGGCATTATAATGGGTAGCAAGTCAGATCTTCAGGTCATGTCAGAAGCCGCTGATGTTCTCGATGAAATTGGGGTCAAATACGAAGTCTCAATAGTCAGTGCTCACCGAACTCCTAAGCGTATGTATGAGTATGCAGAAAAAGCCCGTGAGCGGGGACTGAAAGCCATCATTGCAGGGGCCGGAGGCGCCGCGCACCTTCCTGGAATGGTAGCATCCATTACCACGCTGCCCGTGATCGGAGTCCCTGTCAAATCCAGAAATTCTATTGATGGCTGGGATTCCATTTTGTCCATTCTTCAGATGCCGGGAGGTATACCTGTGGCCACAGTTGCACTTGATGGTGCCAGGAACGCTGGTATTCTGGCTGCAGAAATTATTGGTGCATTTGATGATAAAATCGCTGAACAACTCACAGATTACAAGAAAAAACTACGGGAAAAAGTAGAAAAAGATGTGGAAGACATGGAATCGAATGGGTGGAAAGGGAAGTCCATAGGATTTAGATCCTGATCTGAAAGGTTAACACAAAACCTTGTGTAAATCACCGGCGATTTTTGTAAATTTCAGTTTATATGCCATCAATTTACCTTGATATAGTCTTTTGTTTGATCACGTATGCCATACTGATGGGCATTATTCTTTGGCGAAAGAATAAAAATCGGTCGTCAGATTCTGACAATGATGACGACGGTGGAATATTGGTATGGCCTGAGCCAGACCTCGATTTACCCCCGGGCGTTTGTCTCCCCACCGATGGACCTGTGAAAAAACAGGAAGTCGATGAAGTGATGGGATAGTTATTCGGAAGTAATTTCATTAAGTGTTACTTCAAATACCAGAGGGCTATAGGGAGGTATATCCCCAACTGCATTTCCACCATATCCATATTGAGACGTTATAAACATCATAATAGTGCCGCCTTCCTGGATGTAAGGCATTAGAATCTGCCATCCATCTATTACCGTATTCAGCCGGAAGTCGAGTCCATTTCCTGTATCGAACACATCTCCTTCAGGGAATAGATTACCTATATAATCGACGTTGACAGTACTGTTACTATTTGGGAAATTACCATCCCCTTCCTCCAAAATGACATAATACAACCCTGACACGCTATCCTGCTCCGCTACAAGTTCCTCCTGCTTGATATAATTCTCTATCGCCAGGGTCTCAAATTCATTCTGTGTGAAACTCTGAATCAACTTTACATCAAAAACTACTGTTGAGTTACCCGGTACAGCACCATCAAGTGCTAAATCCCTCCCAAAAGCATAATAAGAAGGAACGTACATGGTGATATTACCACCTTCTTTAACAAGTGGCATCAAAACCCTCCATCCGGAAAAAACCGAAGACAGATTATAAATGACACTGTCTTCTTCCAGAATGATCTCATCATCTCCAAGAATTGTAGTTTCATAATTGACGTTGATCCATGAAAGGGCTTCCGGATTTGATCCCGTCCCCTCCTCATTTATCGTATAGTACAATTCATTGCTGGATTCCTGCTCATAGTCGATATTGTTGCTTTCCAGGTAGTCCAAAATTGCCGCCTGTTCTTTTTCAAATTGTTTTACCTGATCGAATTCCGGTTCATTTGAGCATGACCAAAAAAGACCGCTGGCTCCTGCCAAAAGAATTAGTGTTCTGAAATTCATTTCCTGATTAATTAATTGTCGCTTTTACTTCAAACCTCGTTGTATCCTTCAGCATCATTTTCTGAAAACCCGTTATCCTGTAAGCCTGGAGCAAACCGGAATCAAAATTAAGCTCATACTCCCGATAAACGCTATAAATCAAACGAGCTTTATCATCCATAAATGAGCCTTTAATACTTTTTAACGAGCCGTCTTCTCTAAACTGATATTCCACATATTCAATTGGTACATCCTGGCCATCAGATCTGTAATACTGAATGAAATTGTCCCCTTCCTGAATGTCAAACGCCCCAACGTAGTTTGGCACATTAAGATCCAAATCCCGTATGATGGAAAATTCATCCCGCCAGCCTGATGTATCAAGTTGTATAACCTGTAACTCCTTGTTATTATCTATGACAACTTCCTTATCGAAAGAAATACTTTCATTGGCGAGCTTTTGGATTTGCTCATCCAAAATCGAATCGAGCTTAACATAATCCACTGAAACAATTTTTTCTGGTTTGACGCTTTCACAGGCAAAAACCAGACCAATCAAAATCAAAAAAACGTATTTCATGAAATCAACACCTCTCCTGTCATTTCCGCAGGCACATTTATGCCCATCATTGCCAGAATAGTAGGAGCAATATCTCCCAGTTTTCCATCCTTTATAGAACCATCGAATTCGTCATCGACCAGAATACAAGGAACCAGATTAGTCGTATGCGCAGTATGGGCGGACCCATCCGGATTTACCATGATATCTGAATTGCCATGATCGGCAATGATGATGGTGGAGTAACCGTTTTCCAGGGCTGCATCCACTACGGCATTAGCACATTTATCTACCGTTTCACAAGCTTTGACCGCAGCCTCGAACACACCAGTATGACCCACCATGTCCGGATTGGCAAAATTCAGACAAACAAAATCAACTTCCTTTTTCTTCAATTCGGGTATTATAGCATCTCTTATGTCTTCAGCACTCATCTCCGGCCGTAGGTCATAAGTCGCCACTTTTGGAGAAGGACAAAGGAGTCTGCTTTCTCCATCAAATTCCTTCTCTCTTCCTCCCGAAAAAAAGAAAGTGACATGAGGATACTTTTCTGTCTCGGCTATTCTGATCTGCTTCTTACCTGCTTTTTCCAATACTTCACCAAGGGTCATTTCCAGATTGTCTTTGCCGTAGGCAACCTTCACATTTTTAAAATTTTCGTCATAATTGGTCATGGTCAGATAATAAAGATCCATCTTCTTCATCCCATGATCCGGATAATCTTCCTGGGTCAATGCCATAGTAATCTGCCTTCCCCTGTCTGTTCTGAAATTAAAGCACATAACTACATCACCCTCCTCAATAGTGGCAATTGGATTACCCCCTGAATCCGTATGAACAATGGGTTTGATGAACTCATCTGTGACTCCTTCATCATATGATTCCTGAATTGCCTGAGCCAAAGATTCCGTTTTTTTGCCTTCTCCTCTAACCAGAAGGTCATAAGCCAGCTTGACCCGCTCCCATCTTTTGTCACGATCCATGGCATAGTATCTGCCTATCACTGAAGCCACTTTGCCGCCGGTCTTTTCCAAATGATTTTCCAGGTCATTTATAAAACCCTTTCCGCTATTTGGGTCGCAATCTCTGCCGTCGGTAAAAGCATGGATAAAAACTTTCCCACATTTATTGGCAGCCGCTGCATCCATCAAACCTTTGACATGGTCAATATGCGAATGAACACCTCCATCGGATACCAGGCCAATAAGATGTACTGCCTTATTATTCTTCCTGGCATAATTAAATGCTTCAACCAGCTCCTCATTTTTGGCCAATGAGCCATCCTTTGCTGCGTTGTTGATTTTCACAAGATCCTGATACACGACCCTACCGGCGCCGAGGTTCATGTGACCGACTTCCGAATTACCCATCTGTCCTTCCGGCAATCCCACGGCCAATCCCGATGCCTCCAGTTTGCTGTGTTTGTATTTTTGGTACAAACCATCCACGAAAGGTGTATTTGCCTTGTCTATCGCTGAGACATCTGGATTTTGGGCAATTCCCCATCCGTCAAGTATCATTAAAATCACTTTCTTATCCATGCGACAAATATAAGATTAGAAAAAGTGGCTTGCTTGAAGTTTTGCATATTCGTATATTGACGCCTCCAAATGGTTTGGCACAATTTCTGAAACCAACAACAACTAATGACAAAAAATACTTACTTATTCCTTCTCTTATTGCTTATCTCGGCAGTTGGGTATGCCCAGGAAGAGCAATCTGTAGAGGATATCGGGACAGCTCTAAGATCGGGCAGTTCCAGGGAACTTATCAAATTTTGCGTTGACCGTATTGAGATTGAAATCAATGGGGAAAAATCCACCTACAGCAAGACGCAGGCTGAAGCGGTTTTCAAAGATTTCTTTTCAAAAAACATTGCCCGTGGTTTTCAGTACGTACACCAGGGGTCGTCTCCCTCCAAGGGTCTGAAATACGCCATTGGCAGCTACAGCGTAGATGGGGGATCATTTAGAGTTTATATGCTGTTAAAAAGTAATAACAACGCTTTTCTAATCGACACGATCTCCTTCACCAAGGAGTAATCGTACATATTTGCATTCGTTTCTTACTATGTCACCTGAATATCTGGAAAAAAAGCGGCTCAATAGGTTTATTCAGCAAGCGCTGGAAGAAGACCATGGAGATGGAGACCATTCTTCCATTGGAAGTGTCCCCGAAAATGCGAACAGCACAGCTAGCCTTCTCATAAAAGATGACGGCATTCTGGCGGGGGTGGAAATGGCCCGATCAATTTTTAAGTACGTGGACGATGAGATCGAATTCGAAGCCTACAAACAAGATGGTGAGTGGGTCGAAAATCAGGAGCATGCATTTCAAGTCAGTGGAAATGCCAGGAGAATTCTGGGTGCTGAGCGTTTTGTGTTGAACTGCATGCAGCGAATGAGTGGTATAGCCACCTACACCAATCATCTAAACTCGATGATAAAAGGGACTAATGCCAAGCTACTTGATACCAGAAAGACCACTCCAAATTTTAGAATTGCTGAAAAATGGGCCGTTTACATTGGTGGCGGAGTGAACCATCGATTCGGACTGTTTGATATGGTGATGCTCAAAGACAACCACATTGATTACGCTGGCGGTGTGGCCAAAGCGATTAAGTCATTACATAGATATCTAGAAAATGCCGGGAAAGACCTAAAAATAGAGATCGAAGTGCGAAATTTGCGGGAACTTGACGAGGTGTTGGAAACCGGAGGTGTACATAGAATTATGCTTGACAATATGTTACCGTCTGATATGAAGACGGCCATAGCTTTGATCGGAAACAAATACGAAACTGAGGCATCCGGCGGAATAACTGAAAAGACCATCCGGGAAATCGCAGAAACGGGAGTAGATTATATCTCAGTTGGCGCCCTGACACATTCCTACACCAGTCTGGATATGAGTTTAAAAGCGGTTGTAATTAAATGAAAATAACGACAAAAAGATACCAGCTCCAAACAGGAAAGTACATTGGCATTGCGCTCAAAGGTGTTCTAAAGCAACAATGGTGGGTCTTTCTTATTTACCTTACCATCTGTGCCGGTTATTTCTGGATCCCGAATCACTGGTGGATCACCGGAAGTTCCATTGCATTGGTCCTATACTTCCTTTTTTGGCTGATTCAGTTTGCGGGAGTGACGCAGCTTGAGCAGGGAAAATTTCTCTTTGAGAAGCTGGCATATGAAATCACCAGTCAGCAGATTTTGATAAAACTTAATTCAAGACAGGGAATGCCCATGAAATGGGAGCAGATTAAACGAGCCAATATCGGAAAGGATCAGTTTACCTTGTTCTTAAGTAAAGCCCAGCTGATCCATCTTCCACATAGTCTTTTCAAAAACGAGAATGAAATCAAATTCATTGAGACCATCCTGAAAAGAAAAGGTCTGGCCAAATAATGGCCTCACGAAAGGACTTCATAAAAAGAGCCAAATCGCAGGCAGCTAAATACTGTGCTTTTGCAGAAAGATCCCCATCCCAGGTACAGGATAAACTTCTCAGGTACGGGCTGAGGGAAAGAGAGATCGATCCGGTAATGGAAGATTTGATCAATGAAGGGTTCGTGGACGTAAATCGGTTTACATGTGCTTTTGTCCATGATAAGTTTGAATTCAATAAATGGGGAAGTAACCGGATTCGTCACGAATTGAAACTAAAACATGGAATTCCCCCGGAAATAATAGAAACCGGTCTTGGTAAGATTGATCCGGAAAAGTATTCGGAAAGAATCTCTGAACTTATTTTGCGGAAACTGGATGCCATCAATATCCCGGATAAATCGAAGGTTCGTCAAAAACTGATCAATTACATGATTTCAAAAGGATATGAACTGGCATTGGTTTATCCTGTTGTGGATGACGCATTGTCCGCCAAGGAACATTAACACAACTAAATGTCCTGGTTTATCAAAATGTCCATTTAAATTCAAACAATGATTTGGGTTTTCTTTTTTCTATTTCCAGTTCAGGATTCTTCGAATCACTTCAATCTGGATCGCAATGCAGTAGCGATTGAGGGTTACGATCCCGTTTCATATTTTATTTCCGACTCCCCTCAAAAAGGAGATGAATCAAAGTCAATTGAGTACAAGGGTGTAAAATATCTCTTTACCAATGATGCAAATAAGGAGGAATTTGAGACTAACCCACGAACGTATGTTCCTGCTTATGGTGGATGGTGTGCATATGCGATGGGATTAGACGGCAGCAAGGTCAAAATCGACCCACTTACCTACAAGATCGTTGATGGAAAACTTAACCTCTTCTACAACTTCCGAGGAAACAATACACTGTTAGACTGGAATAAAAATGAGACGAGTTTGAAGTCAAAAGCAGATGAATACTGGGAGCAACTGGTTAAGTCACTCAAATAAATTATTTTAGCTTTTTATGCCAATACATAAATCAGCTCAGAGTCTACTCAATCAGCTAGACGAAGTCCTCGAAAAGCTAACGGATGCGCAATATAATGCGCAATTGGAAGTGCTAAGCAACGCTACCTTAGGTCAACACATTCGCCATACCCTGGAGTTTTTTCTTTGTTTAATCGATGGTAGGAATGAACAGTCAATTAACTACGATTTAAGAAGAAGAGATGAGATCATTGAAACGGACCGGAAATTTGCGAAAAGCATTATAAAGTCAATTGATGAATTCTTAAGTGGCAATCCCGAGGATTTTGCATTGGAGTTTTGTGCGGATTACGGTTTTGAAGAGGCGTCACCGGTAGGAGTAAAAAGTTCGTTCTATCGTGAACTTGCCTATAATATTGAGCACGCCATTCATCATATGGCCCTGATCAAAATTGGAGTAAGAAGCATCGATCAAGACATCAAATTACCTGATCACTTCGGTGTTGCCAGTTCTACCGTTCGATATCGAGCCAAAAATCACTAGAAATGTCATGGTGGGAAAAGACGCTTTTTAAGATTCGTCATTTCGAATTCTGGCCGTTTTCCGTATTCTACTTCCCTGTTTATTTCTATTATCTGTGGTTATCCATAAAACACCGGTCATTTTTCTTTTTCTCAGCCTCCAACCCAAAAATTGAATCCGGAGGAATGCTGGGAGAATCAAAATGGAACATCTTCCAAATGATCCCAAAACAATACATTCCTAAGACATACCTCTTTCCTCCTGAAATATCCTTCCAGGAGATTACTGAAACAATGAGTAATGCCGGTTTGGGTTACCCGATTATATTAAAACCTGATGTTGGTGAACGCGGTTGGATGGTAGAAAAAATTAAGAATGACACTGAACTCAGCAGTTATCTGAAAAAAATCAATGTTCCTTTTCTGCTCCAGGAGTATGTTTCTTATCCGCTCGAACTCGGTGTATTTTATGTGAAAATTCCCGGGGAAAACAAGGGTAAAATCACATCGATAGTTCGCAAAGGATTTCTAAGTGTGATAGGAGACGGCAAGCACACTATCTATGAGTTATTGCAAGAGCAAGAGGATAAAAGAGCAAAATTGCAGTTCAATTTTAACTCTGAATTTCAGAAAGATATGCTGTCAATGGTGCCTGATCCAGGTAAGGCCATCACGGTGGAAGGTATTGGCAATCATTGCAGAGGCACTACTTTCTATAACGATAACAGTCAAATCTCCAGGGATTTGAATAAGGTCTTTAATGACGTTTGTGAGCAGATACCCGATTTTTATTTTGGCCGGTTTGATATCAGGACTGAATCTTATGATCAGCTTATAAAAGGTAAAAATTTCGCGATACTGGAGCTTAATGGTGCGGGGTCAGAGCCCGGACATATTTACCAACCTGGATATTCTCTGCTCAAGGCTTACAGAGATGTCATTTATCACCTAAGTTTACTGGCAAAAGTCAGTCATAAAAATCACCTAAGGGGTATCCCTTATATGACCTTCAAGGAAGCATTTATGACCTACCGTCAAATGAAAAAGAGCCGCCAGGATAAATGATACAAACTTTCTTTGTCGCGTTTGCTGTAAGCTTTGCTGGCTCTATCCCTCCCGGTTCCATCAATATCTCGGTCATGCAAATGTCCGTGCAGAACCACCGCAGGGCTGCCCTCTTCCTGGCTTTGGGTGCAAGCGTGGTTGAGTTTCTTTATGCTGGCATAACCGTTTCATTCTACCAATACCTTTCGGAAAATGACAATTTCAACAAGTACTTTCTTTCTATTAGCGGTGGATTTTTGATCATCCTCGGCATTATCAATATCCTCTCTAAAACCTCATTCAGTAACTACCGCGAAAGACGCAAAGTAAGAGGTCGTGCGGGGCTGACCAAGGGTATTGTTCTAGGTCTACTAAACCCTATGACGCTGCCGTTCTGGTTGGCCGTAACTAGCTACCTAATGACCCATAATTGGATAAGTCTAACCGGAAATTATTTTTGGTCATATACAACCGGCTTAACTGTAGGTACATTTTCATTGCTTTGCGGAGTGGATATATTAGGCAGCAGGTTTCAAACAATCGCTGACAATCGATTTGTGGTGCATATTGTTCCCGGTTTGATTTTTATTGCAATGGGTATTTTCAATATCATAGAACTATTTAACTCATGAAACATTTATTCTTTTCATTTCTGGTCATCGGGTTGGTAGCATGCAAGTCGAATGAGCAAACTAACAACAAGGATACTCCACTAAACATTGTCATTGTATTTGCAGATGACATGGGATATGGCGATCTGGAATGCTACGGAGCAAAGGGAGTGAGGACACCAAATCTTAATTTATTGGCCGAACAAGGCGCCCGGTTAACTAATTTCCATGTAGCTCAGCCTGTCTGTTCTGCTTCCAGGGCCGCTCTTTTGACAGGATGCTATCCAAACAGGGTAAGTATTCACGGGGCGTTAGGACCTGGTTCTGGACGTGGCTTACATCCTGAAGAAGAGACACTGGCTGAACTTTTGATGGCAAAGGGGTATTCAACAGCTATTTATGGTAAATGGCACCTTGGTGATCATCCGGATTTTTTACCTACAAAACAGGGATTTGACGAGTATTTTGGCATCCCATATTCAAATGATATGTGGCCCATGCACCCATGGCAGGGTTCTGTTTTCAACTTTCCTGACTTGCCATTATACGATGGTGATAAAGTGATCGACACATTGATAGATCAAACAATGCTGACTACGCAGATTACTGAGCGGGCAGTTGATTTTATTGAAAGAAATTCCAATAATCCGTTTTTCTTATATGTCCCACACCCCCAGCCACACGTACCATTATTTGTTTCTGATAAATTCAGAGGCAAATCAGAAATCGGTTTGTACGGTGATGTCATTATGGAGTTGGACTGGTCCGTGGGACAGATAATGGCAGCTTTGGACAACAATGGCATAGCCGAAAACACGGTGGTAATATTCACTTCGGACAATGGACCCTGGCTGTCCTATGGATCACACGCCGGTTCAGCAGGTATTTTCCGTGAAGGAAAGGGTACAAATTGGGAAGGAGGAACTCGTGAGCCATTCATCATCCGTTATCCGGAAGGTATAAAACCTGGTCAGGTGATTGAAACTCCATTGATGAGCATAGACATTTTACCAAGTCTGGCAAACCTTACAAATGCGAAGCTTCCGGAGAAAAAAATAGACGGAAAAGATGCGTGGAAAGTGCTCACTGGTGAAAGTTCTGTGTCGCCACAGGAAGCGTACTTCTTCTATTATCATGTCAATGAGCTGCAGGCCGTAATGATGGATAATTGGAAACTTATTCTTCCGCAACGTTACAGAACACTTAATAATCGTGAGGGTGGTAAAGACGGATTGCCGGTAGATTACGAGTACATTGAGCTTGAACAGCCTGAACTTTATAATCTTTCCGAAGATCCATCTGAAACCAAAAATGTGGCGGAGGAAAATCCGCAAAAGCTAAGTGAGTTAATGGAACTGGCAAATAGGATGCGAGAAAAACTTGGCGATCGCCGGGTAGAAATTGAAGGATTAGAAAATAGAGAACCCGGCAGAATAGAATGAAAAATCTAATAGTAATAAGTCTGGCACTGATCATTTCTCAGTCAGCATTCGCACAAAATAAAGTTTGCTTCACAATAGATGATCTTCCCACGGTCGGGGCCAGAAACCATGAAGAATCCCGTTACATTACCGATAACCTGATAGCCCATTTCCAGACATATAGTATTCCCGCAATTGGATTCGTAAACGAAAGAAAGCTCCGTCAAGACGGAGTAGTGATGGAAGAAAGAATTGGATTGCTTGAGTCCTGGGTAGCTTCTGGTTATGAGCTTGGAAATCACACCTACAGCCATATGAATTTTCATGAGAATTCGATGGAAGACTATGGAGAGGACATTCTTAAGGGAGAGATTGAAACGAAAAAGCTAATGTCTAAATACAGTATGGATATAAGATATTTTAGACATCCTTATCTCAGAATTGGCGAAAGTGCCGAAAAGTATGATTCCTTAAATAGTTTTTTGGACCAGAATAACTACCTGGAAGCACCGGTGACCATAGACAATGCGGATTATTTGTTTGCGGCAGCCTATGCAAAAGCTATGCGTGAGAAGAATGATTCTCAGATGCAGGAAATAGGAAAGGATTACATCTCCTACATGCGTGAAAAGATAAAATTCTTCGAACGGAACTCCGAAGATTTATTTGGGCGGAATATTGCCCATGTATTATTGCTTCACGCAAACTTTTTAAATGCCGATTACCTGGATGAATTAGCGGAGATGTACATAAACGAAGGCTATTCTTTCGAACCCCTTGAGGAAGTCCTGAAGGATCCCGCCTATAATGAGGAAATATCCGACTTCGGTCCGTGGGGTATCTCCTGGGTTCACCGCTGGGCATTATCGCGGGGAGTGGAAGGGAGTTTCTTTAAGGGTGATCCGTTACCTCCGGACTACATCAACGATTACTTGGAGGCGAACTGAGTATAAGCCGCTTTTCCAAGAGTGATAATCAAGTACACCCACGGTGCCCCGTGTAGAACCAAATCAAAATAATCCATGGGTTGCATGCCTACAGCACCCCCCAGAACCCATCTTACCTTTCCTACAATATGTGGTTCAGGTACAAATGGCGCAAGGCCAAGGGTCAGGGAGATAAGAAGGGCAGGAGCTATTTTTTTCACAGTAACTTTTTAGGTTCAAAAATACATACGATGAATCCCCTGCTCTGTAACTAATGTTACGACGAATTTGTTATCTAATCGTAACTATGGTTACAAAATCAGATTAAACATCCGGTTTTATTTGAGTCAAAAAAGATCAAATAATGGCAAAGAAGACATTTAAAGAACTCATAAATTCAGAAAAGCCAGTTTTGGTGGATTTTTCAGCCGAATGGTGCGGTCCTTGTAAAATGCTAACCCCCATTCTGACCGAACTTAAAAGCCTGATTGGTGACAATGCCACCATCATTAAAATTGATGTGGATACAAATCAACAAGTCTCAATGACTTACCGAATTCAAAGTGTCCCCACTTTGATAATCTTCCAAAATGGGGAGATTAAATGGAGAGAATCCGGAGTGCGCACAGCGAATGAGCTAAAAAGTATTCTGGAGAAATACTATGTAGCTGCAGCATAAAAAAAGCCCGGAAATCTTTTGACCGCCGGGCTTTGAAATTGCTAATAAAAATTAAGCCATCCTGGCGTTCCAGGCAGTTATACCTCCTCTCAGGTTATAGATCTCATTGAAACCCTGACCAGCCATATAATTACAGGCTTGAGAGCTTCTCCCTCCACTTCTGCAATACAACAGATAGGCCTTCTCTTTGTCCAACTCTGCTATCTTATTAGGGAAAGTAGGATCAAATACGTTAATCATAATATGGCCTGGAACTTCACCTTCAGATAATTCTTGTGGGGATCTAACATCCAGCACTACATGGTCATCCTTCTTCATCAATTCTGCAAATTCCTCCGGGCTAATGTCTTTATAACTCATTGATTTTCTTTTAAATAAACTAAACATTTTTAATGCAAAAGTATTCTCGTAAGAGGTGTCAGTTGGTAACCATTGTTACAAAAAAAGGCACCTGTGAAGGTGCCTAATGTTTCAATTATTACCCGATTTTTAAGATGTCACTTCTTCTCCGGCGACAATCTTAAGTTTTGTGTCTGAAATTGCTTTAAAACCGCCTGCCACGTCAATTACATTTTGGTAACCGCGAGCTTTTAGAATGGAACTAAAGATCATTGACCTGTATCCGCCAGCACAATGAACCAGGTATTTTCCATTCTTATCTACCTCATCCATCTGCTCATTGATGAAATCCAGGGGAACATTCCTCGCATCCTCCAGATGACTAACCCCGTACTCCGTGGGCTTCCTTACATCCAGCATTTCATATCCATCAGGATATCCCGATTCCAGGGTATCCGGTGTAACTGACTTTACGGAATCCGTGTCTCTCCCTGAAGAGATCCAGGCGTTTATACCTCCCTCCAGAAATCCTAATGTATTGTCATATCCAACCCTGGATAACCTTGTTACAACCTCCTCTTCTCTTCCTTCAGGTGCCAGAAAAATGATTGGCTGTTGTAGGTCTGGTATGAGTGCACCCACCCATGGGGCAAAACTTCCATCCAATCCAATAAAAATTGAGTTTGGAATGTGGGATTTTGAAAAATCCTCTGCTGACCTTGTGTCAAGCACTACTGCTCCCTCATGGTTGGCCATAGCTTCAAATGTCTCCGGATCCAACGCGACCTTCCCTTTTTTCAAAATACTGTCAAGTCCTTCAGCTCCTGACTTATTCATTCTCACATTCTCCGCAAAATATTGAGGTGGGGGCAGAAGTCCATCAGTCACTTCCTTGATAAACTCTTCCTTGGTCATATCAGCCCTGAGCGCATAATTGGATTCCTTCTGACGACCAAGCCGATCCATCGTCTCGTTGCTCATGTTTTTTCCGCAGGCAGATCCCGCACCATGAGCTGGATAGACAATTACCTCGTCCGGAAGCGTCATGATTTTATTTCTCAAACTATCAAACAGATACCCTGCTAGGTCATCCTGAGTAATACTACCATTTTGTGCAAGATCCGGACGTCCTACGTCACCAATGAATAAGGTATCTCCGCTAAAGATTGCATGTTCCTTGCCGTTCTCGTCGTAAAGGAGATAAGTAGAGCTTTCCAATGTATGGCCGGGGGTGTGCAAAACTTTAATTTTTACATCCCCTAATTTGAATACTTCTCCGTCTTTGGCTTCGTGGATGTCATATTCTGTTTTCGCTCCCGGCCCGAATACGATAGTTGCACCGGATTTTGAAGCCAGGTCTACATGTCCTGAGACAAAGTCAGCGTGGAAGTGTGTCTCAAATATGTATTTGATATTTGCTTTTTCTTTCTCAGCCTTTTTAAGATAAGGGATTTACATCTTACGCACGGTGTAACAAAGGTTACGAACCAAACTGTCCGATTCCAATTAATCTTCGTTTGTCTGTAACGCATGCTGATTGTCAACAATTTCACCCGGATTGGTGACATGATCCACAGCTTCTGCGGTACTATTAAAAAAGTATTCCTTGCCTACTTCTTCCATAATGCCATTCTTATACATCAAGTCCCTGATAGGCCCTTTTACAGCAGAAAAAACTAACTGAATTCTCTCTCTTTTTTAGATCTGCTATCAAATCGTGTAAAGCATGAATGGCCGAACTGTCTATATAGTTAATTGCCTCCGAACTAATCACGAGGTATTTCAATGCCGGTTTGGAATCCAACAGACTAAAGATTTCAGCTCGAAAGTGATTGATGTTGGCAAAAAATAATTGTGCATCAAATCTGAAAATCGCGTAGTCATCACTCAATTCTGCTTTCGGAAACCTTTTGATATTACGATAAATTTTTGTTCCCGGTATTCGTCCGCCGCCACCAGGATTACGGCTCCCAAAATGGCCTGAGGCAGATTGTAGAAAAGCTCCGTAAAAAACAGTAAAGTAAAAATGATGACTACTGCACTAACGATCGAAGCAAGTCCTGTTTTCGCCCCTGCCTGATCATTTACCGCCGATCTACCAAATCCCCCGGTAGTGGGAAATGCTTTAAAAAAGGATCCAACTAGATTCGATAGACCCAAAGCCACTAATTCCTTATTGGCATCTATAGAATAGTTTTTGTGTCGCATTTGAAGGGCCCTGGCCACTGCAAAAGACTCCATAAACCCAATCAGTGCGATAGTGAGTGTAGAAGGAGTAAGAATCTTAATAGCTTCCCACGATATAGCTGGAACACTAAATCCGGGTAATCCTCCTGGCACTTCCCCGATTATCCTCACACCTTTCGCCTCCAGGTCAAAAACTACGGTGAAGACTATTCCAAATATCACTGCAATCAATGATCCCGGGATTTTTCGACTTAGTTTTCTGGATACTAGGATGATCAATATTCCAAAAAGGCCAATGATAATAGTAACCACATGAATCTCACCCAGCTTACCAACTATGGCCGGAATTAACTCATGGATATAATTACTTCTATCGACATCAACTCCGAAAATATGTTTAACCTGATTTAGTGAAATAATTATAGCTGCTCCACTTGTAAATCCACTCACCACCGGATGCGACAAAAAGTTTACAAGAAATCCAAGACGAAATGCTCCCAGCAACAACTGAAATATTCCAACCATTAGCGCCAGCAGCAAGGTGAATGCTATGTACTCCTCTGAACCAAAAGAAGCCAATTGACCAACGCCACTGGCAATAAGGAGTGATATCATAGCAGCGGGACCAACAGATAACTGCCGAGAAGTCCCCATGATGGCGTAAACCAGAAGAGGAATTGCCGATGCATAAAGTCCATAGATCGGAGGGACGCCTGCAATCATGGCATAAGCCATACCCTGTGGAATGAGCATAATGCCGACAGTAACACCAGCAGAAAGATCACCACTCAAATCTCCCTTTTGATAGCCTTTAATCCAATCCAAACTTGGCAGGTACTTGTTCATCCTCATTTAGTGAATGGCAAATATCGTCCTTTCAATATTGGTGTGAAGTAACCTTTGTTACAAGTTACAGAATTTCAATTCTGTTCCTGTGCTGCTCGATTTTCTCCTCTTTTTCCAGTTGCTTGAGGAGTCTGGATACTACCACTCTTGATGTATGCAGGTCCTTTGCGATCTGTTCATGAGTCTTCTCGATAACAAATGACCCGCTTGCCTGCTTTTTGTCGAGCAGGTATTGATAAATCCTGTCATCAAGTTTTGAAAAAACAATGCTGTCTATAGTGCCCAGTAGCTCATCAAATCGATTTTGGTATGATCTAAAAATGAAGCGACGAAAATTTCTGTATTTGGTAATCCAGGAGTCAAGATGACCCATTGGGATCATCCAGATCAGTGAATCCTCCTCGGCTACAACTTTAAAATTAGCTTTTGTTCCTTCCAGACAGCAGGTGATAGACATCGCGCAAGTCTCTCCACCCTCCAGGTAGTACAAAAAAACCTCTTTTCCTGAAGACTCAATACGCATTACCTTTAATAGCCCTTGCAATAGCAAGGGTATCTCGTTGGTCGAGGCAGAAGAATCTATCACTACATCACCAAGTCTGGATTTTTTCAGCCGACCCAGGTCTAAAATCTCCTTTTTAATCCCTTCTTCAAAGTCTGTCTGATCCAGGATATCTTGTAAAAGCGCATTCATTTAGGTAGATAAACAGAATCAAAGTAAGATAAATTCTCAAGAGAGGAAAGTCCCAGAATTACATCTTCTTACATACCAAATATATAGGTTGGGACATTCGACCAGGAAAATCATCAAATGGAGTCTACCTGATTTTCAACTTGAGCGAGTCAACGACTTTCCGGGAGTCGTCCACGAGTCCAACGTTGCCTACTGGACATTTAATGCAAAAATCTACGTGATGAGAACAGTGAAGAAAAGAAAACAAGGCCAGGGAAATAATATGGAACTATGGGAATTAGATCCCTCTAAACCATTGCAGTAATCCTTTTCAAACCAATGAAAACAGCAATCAATTTGCATACCCTTACCACTTATAAAAATATTTGAGAATACCAGAAAAATTAAAAAAAGACGCTTCTATCTATGGTGTACCCGAACTAAATTGCCCGCTTGTTAAAATAATGAACCAGACTATCCAAATGGTTTTTAGATCTCTTTTTTTATTCCTACTCCTGTCTTTCACTTTCACAGGTTGTCTGGAAGAGGAAAGCGAACCCTCCATAATTCTTGCCGGACAGGTGCTCTACGTTAGCGGCCAGAGAGTGACATTGTCAGGTACTTTGCATACATATTCCGAATCGGCAACAGATTACGGCTTTTGGATAAGCGAAACAGAAAGCTTTGATGACCCGATAGTTTTATCTCTGGGCAAACCGGGACTAAGGGGAGTTTTCGCAGCGGAATACCAGGAGTTAGAGATTGGCACTGAGTACTTCTTTCTGGCGTATATAGAGGAACCAGGAGGTTTCATCACCAGCCAACCAAAGACATTCACCACCTTCAAGCCAAGTATTCGAAATTTCACACCCTCCATTGCGTCGTTTAATGATTTACTAATCATCAACGGATCCAATTTTACGGAGGAAACGAAAGTGTTCTTTGGAAATTCCCAGGCTACGGTAAACTCCATCTCTTTAGAATCCAGGATGGAAGTCCGGGTACCCAACGTCAGTGACCAGAGATATGTAGACATCAAAGTAGTAACTGGTTCGGACACTTTAACTTTTGAGGACCAATTCGAATATGTGACGGGCGTGTGGACGCGGGTAGGTCAATTCCCCAGTTCAGTTCAGGTTGAGGATGGGGTTGTCTTTGAAACCAACGAACATGTCTACATCGGTTTCGGCAAATACGTAAGACAATCAGACCTTAACTCAGAATTCTGGAGGTTAAACAAAGAAACACTCCTTTGGGAATCTGTTCCTACACCGGCGACAAACCCCGTTCAGGGTCCGGTGAGCTTCCAGAATGGGTTTAGCAGTGGCAGGATAGGATTCTTTAATGGTACTTTCCTATACTCGCAGGAAAACTGGACGGTGAATGATGCAGGTGAATGGGTGCTGAATGGGCAGGTTCCGTTCAGCAGGTACAAATCCATTTCGACCGCCATGCTCGGTTACGAATACGTTTTCGGTGGCAGGTCCAATAATTCCGAAACTTCCAATTATACCTTCCGTGGGATCACAGAAAATAATCAGTGGGAAGTTGTTTCACAATTCCCCCCTCCAATTGACATTAGCTCTGACAATGCCTCTTTCACATATAATGACGAGTTCTATTATATGGATGCGGGTTTTGCCTTTTGGAAATTCAACCCTGAAGTAACCCAATGGTCACAGGTTTCAACTCAAATTCCTGCAGGTGTAAATGCTTTTGCGGAAGTGATCGGGGATCAGGTATACATCGGTCTCGGCCTGAATAGTACCACAATGTTTGTCTGGGATCTGAATACGAACACAGTAGGTGAAAAAAACCCGTTTATAGGACATTTCTCTGAAAGTAATATCGCTCATTGGACTCATAATGGTAAGATCTATGTGCTGAGGACTGTCACAGCCGAGCGCAATGATCAACTACCGAATATGGAGATTTGGGAACTTGACCCAAATGCAATTCTATGATAAGAACCAGATATTATATCGCGCTTTTACTGTTCCTGGTCTGCTCGGTCACTTTAGCTCAAAATACCAGAATAATTGGTATTGACAATGGTGATCCCCCTCCGTATAAGGTCTCCGGAAGTGTTGCTTCGTCCTCTACCGGTGAAGCCCTAATTGGCGCAACGATTTACATGGAACGCCAACAGCAGGGAACTACGACGGATTTTGATGGTATGTATGAACTCAGTCTATACAAAGGGTTATATACCTTAAAAATCAGCATGATTGGGTATGAGACCATCACTAGATCTATAAATGTGGTAGGGGAAGGCCGACTTAATATCCTTTTGGATGAAGCACTCACAGAGCTTGGTGAAGTAGTAGTAAGCGCAGAAAAAGAGAACTCCAATGTACGGAGCACTGATATAGGCAAGAACATCCTAAATCTCGAATCGATTAAAACCCTTCCTCCCCTGGCCGGTGAGGTGGATGTATTAAAATCCCTTGTGCTTCTGCCTGGGGTTAGTACCCAGGGAGAAGCTTCCAGCGGATTTAACGTAAGAGGTGGAGGTTCTGACCAAAATCTAATTCTATTGGGTGGTGCCACCCTGTACAACCCTTCACATTTATTTGGCTTCTTTTCCTCGTTCAACTCAAGCGTGGTACGAGACGTCCAGCTTTATAAGGGGGCAGTACCGGCAAATTTTGGTGGTCGTGGTTCTTCCGTCGTTGACATTTCATATAGAAAAGGAAATTTCAGGGAATGGGAGGGTGACCTTACGCTTGGCATGGTCTCCTCAAAATTTTCAGCCGGAGGCCCCATTGTCCCCGGAAGAGTTTCTGTCCTGACAGCCGGAAGAATATCGTATACGAACTGGCTCTTAGGCACAACCAGAGATGCCAACGTAAAAAACAGTGCTGCTAACTTCTATGATGGTAACGTAATTCTCAGCTATGCCGTCAACTCAAAAAATGAATTGGAGTACTCATTTTACAATAGCTATGACAGGTTCAATTTTGCCTCTGATACGGCTAACATCTGGCAAAACACCAGCCATGTGCTTAAATGGACTTCAGCAATCAGTGATAGGTTTACAATTAACCTACAAGGAACTTACAATGACTACTCCAGTATCATCGAGGGACAATCAGCCATAGACCCGTTTGAACTTAGAAATGGGATCATCGATCAGGATGTAAAGCTCGGAGCAGAGTATGCACTATCTGAAAATCATACCTTTCAGGTAGGAGTCCAAAGCAAACAAATGGCCATTAACCTTGGGGAGTTAACTCCTGGTTCAGGTTCTTCCATAAATCCGGAAAAAATCGACGAAGAAAAAGCAATTGAATCTGCGGCTTACGCCCAATACGATGCCGACCTGAGTGATGCCTTTGGGTTCTCCCTGGGATTCAGGTTTAACGATTATGCCTTTCTGGGAAGTGGTACTGTAAATGAGTATGGCGAGTTCGAAAGAAGGCGACCGGAAAACGTGGTGGGTGTGACGACTTATGGAGAAAATGAAGTTATTCAGCGGTTCAATGGATATGAACCACGGGCAGCGTTGAAATATCAGTTCAATCCAACTACTTCTGTGAAACTCGGTTACAACAGAATGTACCAGTATATTCACCTCATATCGAATACTTCTGCCATCTCCCCAAACAATGTCTGGAAGCTAAGTGATCCGTTTCTTGATCCGGAAATTGTAACCCAGTACTCGGTAGGAATATTCAAGAACTTCCGAAATAATATTTTTGAAACATCGATCGAAGCTTATTATAAGGATTGGCAGAATGTCGTGGAATACATTGACGGCGCGGATCTATTCCTAAATGAAAACCTGGAAACCGAACTTCTAACAGGTATTGGTAGATCATACGGCCTCGAATTTTATGTCAATAAACAGCGGGGAAGACTGAATGGTTGGTTCAGCTACACGTACTCAAGAAGTCTGAGACAGGTAGAGGGTCCATTTATTCAGGAAACCATTAACCGGGGCAAGTGGTATCCCTCCAATTTTGACCGACCACATGATTTTACAACGGTTGGTAAATACAGACTGGGAGCTATGACAGTTCTTTCCGCGATCTTCACTTACAGTTCCGGTAGGCCAGTGACATATCCTTACGCCAAAATCGAATATTCCGGACGTCAATTGGCATATTTTACGGAAAGAAATGCCAGAAGAGCCCCGGATTATCATAGACTGGACCTTTCCTTGGAGATCAAATCGAGAGCCACTAAAAAAATCTGGAGTGGGACCTGGGTATTTTCAATTTACAATGTATATGGCAGGAACAACGCTTTCTCGGTATTTTTCCGAGATGCGGACAATGCTCCTCCACAACCTTACCAGCTAACTATTGTAGGCTCTCCACTTCCCGCTTTGAGTTATGAAATTAAGTTCTGATTCCTATATGAGATTTCGGATTCTAACCCTATTGGCTATTATTGGATTCACATCATGTGTGGAACCTATTGATTTACCACCGGATGAAGTGGAAGAAAACCAACTGGTTGTAGAAGGATACATTACCACTGAAGCAGGTCCATACTGGATAAAGCTTTCTTCATCGGCTACATACGGCTCAGTATTTGATGGCATCACGGAAAGAGTTAGAGATGCCGAGGTGGCTATCAGGACTGATGATGGACGTACCATTAGGCTGTTTCATGTTGGCCAGGGACTATATGAAACACCATCTGACTTTATAGGTGAAGTCGGGAGAACATATTCACTTATAGTAGTTTGGGATGGAGATCAATACATCTCGACACCTCAAACTATTGTAGAAGTCCCGGACATAGACGAGGTCACTCTGGAATACCGTAAACTGGAAGGAATAGACGAATTTAGTTTTACCAGCGGCGTAGAGATTTATAGTACGTTTACAGATGAACCCGACACTGAAAATTATTTGATGTGGACAAAGACGGACGGTGTTTATCCGTTTACTGCTGCACCAACAGGTTGTACTGTGCCTTCAAACAATTGCTGTCCCCCAATAGATTTTGCGGCGAATTGCTTTAGATATGAAAGAAATTTTAATCAGGTTGCCTATAATTATGGCCCGGTTCCGTCCTGCCTAAAAAAGGAAGTGCCTACATTCAAGTACGGTATTGCGTCAGATGAATTCCGTGATGGTAATCAAATCACACAGAGGGCACTTTTTATCGAAGATGATGGCCGTAGATTTGAATATAAGTATCGGTTTATGCTCAATCAACTTTCCCTGTCCAAAGAAGCTTTTGCATTCTATACCCTTCTCCAATCTCAGCAATCCATTTCCGGTGATCTGTTTGATCCTCCTCCAGCCGATATAAAAGGAAACATGATTAACCAGACCACACCATCCCGATTGGCACTGGGTTATTTTGGCGCATATGATTTGAAAAAAATGGAAGTTTATATTCCAAGAAGTATTCTGCAAGAGACCAGGACCAAAGCCGTATTTGCAAGAGATTGCTGGATTCTGGATAGTGCCACTACAAATAGACCCCCCTGGTGGGATGGTCCAGGGTTTGTTCCTGAATAGAACCATATGATGGTCCAAGAGGACCATACGATTTATTTCCGCTCATAGCAGCTGAGCTTAGAATTCAGCTAAATGTCACAAATATGAGCAAATGGAAAATTGCCTTGCTGGTTGGATTAGTTACATCCTGTATCACTCCGGTTGACCTCGACAAAGAAGCTCCTGAAGAATTTAACCTCATAGTGGAAGGGTACATCACCACGAATCCCGGACCACATACCATTTTTCTCTCTGAGTCAGCTCAGTATGGCTCGTTGGACTTTGGAGTTACCAGACCGGTGGAAAATGCAACGGTCGTAATTAGAGATGATAGTGGCATACCTGTGTATGTAGATGACACAGGATTGGGAATTTATCGAACTACTAGTGACTTTAAAGCAGAAGTAGGAAAGAGCTATTCTTTAATCATTGAAACGGAAATCGGAGAACGGTACATCTCTATCCCACAGGAAGTACTACCAGCTCCGAAAATAGAAAATGTATCATTAAAGTATAGGGAACTGCCCGGTTTAAGTGATATTACGTTTATCTCCGGGGTGGAAGTGAATGTTACCTTTACTGACGATGCCAATCAACAAAACTTCTACCTGTGGACGCAAACCGATGGGGTTTATCCATTTGTTTCATACCCCGAATTACATCCAGGACTACCAGAACCTTGCCCACCAATCGATTTTGCCAAAAATTGTTTTCGCTATGAAAGAGATTTTGAAGACCGAAATTATACATATAGTGAAGTTCCTGAGTGTATTGTGATTTCACCGAAGTTCTTTAAATATTCTATTTTGAATGATGCCCTTAGGGATGGAAATCGGATCACTCATAATGTCCTTTTCATTGAAGATGATGGTCGTAGGTTTGAGTTCAGGTATAGGTTTATCCTCCATCAAATTGCCCTAAATAAGGAAGCCTACGGTTTCTATAGTATGCTCCAATCTCAGCAATCCATAACCGGGGATTTATTTGATCCACCTCCTGCCGAGATTCGAGGCAATATTATCAATCAAACCGATCCCTCCAAAGTGGCCATAGGATTCTTCGGTGCACATGGCGTTGATACCACAGAAGTGTATGTTCCTGCTGCTGTGCTTGAACGCAAACAACCGAAAATCAAATTCTTCAGGGATTGCTGGACCCTTGACAGCTCTACGGTGAGAAGGCCGGAATGGTGGAAGGATCAATAAAAAAAGACCATACTCCTTATATATTGAAGTACGGTCTTTTACAGTCGGGATGACTGGATTCGAACCAGCGGCCCCCACTACCCTAAAGTGGTGCGCTAACCGGGCTGCGCCACATCCCGTTTGAAAAACAAAAATAGTCTTGTTGGGGAATTTAAAAAGCGTATAAAATAAAAAAGGGAACGTTGGGACGTTCCCCTTCTTTCGACCCATATCTGGTTGGGTTCGAAAATTGAATCACCGCTTAAATACTCGCCTGTATTGTGATTACAAATCTATATGTTCTTTCCAGCCGTACACTATACTTCATACCGGACCGGTAAAATCCCGGATCAACCGGAATTATTTAAGATAAACAGGACTGCCAATTTCCAGCCGTGCCTTTATTAATTTCGAAGCTAAATGTTTCGGTATTTTTTTATCATATTTTTTCTCGGCATAAGCCAAAATCTTCAGGCCAACAATGACCTGAGAAGAATACTCCGTGTACTTGACAGAGGGGATTTGGAGAAAACATTGGAATTAATTCAGGAAAGTCTGGAAGTGGAAGAAATCAATCCCGGTGTCAAATGGGTCTATGCCCGAATACTGGCCGAGGATAGTCTGGGGAACTATGACCTGGACAAAGCAAGGATATTGATCGGAGAATCGCTTGATGACTATGGGAGAATTGATATTGATTTTAAAGAAGACCTTCTAAAAGTGGAAGTTGACAGTGCTGTACTTGTAGAAACATATCACCAAATTGAATCCCAGTATTTTCAAAAAACCATTGAAGATAACTCCGTATCCTCTTTCGAGTTCTTTATGGAGAGTTATCCGAAATCAGAATTCACCAGCGGTGCAGTTCGAAAAAGGGATAGTCTTGCTTTCCTGACCACGAAGGAAAAAAATACCTGGCAGGAATTCCAGAATTATTTTCAAACCTATCCTGACTCCCGATATGTTCAGGAGGCCCGTGAAAACTATCACTTACTGCTTTTTCAGTCCAGAACATCCACCGGTCAGCTGTCTGACTATATTGATTTTGTCGAAAACCACCCTACGTCTCCTTTCAGGGAGGAGTCCATAGAATTCATTTTTAGGTACAGTACGCTGGATCATGATCCAATTTCCTTCTCGAATTTCATAAGACAGTATCCTGAAGCAAAAGAGGTGAGAGATGCCATAAATTTCATTTTCTACATAGATCGAAAAAATCTGTTCAGAAGTCAATCACTGATTGCTGATGACATAATGGATTCTCTGGTAGAGCTTAGCAATCTGAATGAGATCCCCATAATTCCGGTACTTAACGCTAAAAAAATCGGATTTATGTCCCTGGAAGGAGAATGGCTACTGCAGCCTTATTTTGATTCTGTCAATCCGGAAATTTTCTGTGAAGTGATACAGTCGGACTTTTTATTTGGCAGAATCCAAAATGGTCACACCATCATCAACCGGAAAGGAGAATCGATTTACAGGGGTCGTATATTCGACGTTAAGGACATTGGTTTAGGGGGTATTTTTATAAACACGGGTTCATCCGGACTTTTGATTCATAAGTCAGGAAGAGAGCTGGCTTCCGGGATTCAGGATGCCGGAATCTTTGCTGATCGTTGGTATAAAGTCAAAAAGAATGGTCGATGGGCTTTAATCTCTTATACCGGAGTACTCCTAACAGAGTTTCTCTATGAGGAAATTTATCAGTCCGGACAATTCTATGTTTTTAAACGAGGAAACGAAATCGCCCTGGCTACTCTGGGAAGTTTGCTCGATGAGCTCGGTGAGGGTGGATTTACACTGGAATATAAATATGATGACCTGGAATTTGTAAGTGATAGTCTTGTCATCGGTTTCAATGGGGACAGAGAGTGCCTGGTGGATCAGGATCTAGATTTTGTAATCCCATGGGATATTCATACGATCTATCCTGACCCAAATGTATTTTATACTAAAGAGGACAGTTTATATCGCTTGTACAAGACTCCGGATTTCTATCTCAATGCTCAGGCCCGGGAAGTTCAGGTCAGTGAAAATTGGGTGATCCTCAAAAATGAAGCATGGACCTCGATTAACCTGAAAAATGGTGAGATCACCATCAATCTGGATTCAGCCAAACTGTTAAACGATTTTGCGCTTTATTTCGAACAGCGAGATTCTGCATGGTGCCTTTTTCCAAATGGTCAGAAGATATTATTGTCAAATGAAACCACATTGAAGAACCTGCGTGGAGGTGTAGGTCAAAAAGATTTTTTGGTAATCCGAAATGAAGATCTGAGTAGTGTTTGGGATGAAACCGGATCCTTTTATTTTCAGGGTGTATTCGAAAATATTCAAGCTCTGAATGACTCCCTTTTCCGTGTTTCTTTCAATAAAAACTATGGGATTGTCGACAAGACCGGCTATTACCTGCTTGAACCCCGATATGACTTTATTCAGGTGGAAAATAATCTGGGTATGCTCCTCAATGACGGTAAAATCGGTGTTTATGATTTCAAAAAGGACGCATTGGTCGAATGTGCCTTTGAAGCGACCTTCACCCGGTTTGGGAACAACTACAAAACCAAGCAAAATGGACTATGGGGAATCGTGGATCCGGAAGGAAATACATTTCTTGACTTCCAATTCAGAGATGTGAAGTACTATAATGATTCCACGGCATGGGTGAAATCAGATTCTACATGGGCCATACTTAACATCAACTCTCAAAAACTTCGATATAACCAGTATGAAAGTATTTCTGAAGTCAGCACAAATGCCAATAAGCTTTTTAGGGTTCTGACCTATAAAGGTTATGGCATGGTGAACACGGGCTTCGGAGAGATCATCAACCCCAATTTTACCGACATAAGATTAATTGGAGAAAGTGATCAGTACTTTTTGGCAGAACATTTCGTCCCTGAAGCGGATATATACGTAATGGTGGCCTATCGGCTCAATGGAGAAAAGATCTATGCTCAGGCGCTTGAGGCGCAAGATTATGAGCGTGTCTATTGTGAATAGGCAATTAATCTGCTACATTTCCACTAGTGGCATGAAGGCAAGAGAGTTTACCAAATTAACGAAAGAGGAAAAGTTAAGATGGCTTTACTTCCAGGGAGAGCATCTTACGGATATCAGGTATTACCAGTACAAAGTAATTCTGTATGTAGTAGAGTCCTTTCTGGTGGAAGTGTTCTACCACAATTCGAAAAGTTACATTGAAAAGATAGAGGTGCTTTCAGGAAAAAATTCCAGATTAAAATTCTACGCTGATCAAATCAAGCTAACTGATAAGATCCTCTAGTTGCCCAGCGATTCCAAGTACCTGAGGTATCACCATTTTTTGGCCATCATTTTCAACAACAAAATCCGCTTTCCTCCTGGCTTCCTCTGGATCAATCTGATTGTTCATGATTTTTTGAACATCTTCCCTACTCCTGTGCGGATCTCTTTTGATCACTCTTTCCAATCGAATTTTTTCCGGTGCATATATGACCAGAGTCTTGAACAGGTCTTTATGAATTCCGGTCTCGAAGAGTAGAGCGGATTCCTTTATTAAAAAGGGAGCTCCTGATTGTGTCGCTACCCAATTCTCAAAGTCAATTCCCACAGCAGGATGAACAATGCTATTTAGCTTTTTAAGTTTCTCAGGAGAGTTGAATGTCAGGTTTGCAATTTTTTTTCTATCCAAAGTATGATCAGAAAGATAGCTGCCCGGACCAAATTCCTCGATGATCCTCTTCCTTACAGTTTCATCTTCATTTACAATCTCTCTCGCACGCTGATCAGAGTTGTATACCGGATACCCCAATATTTCAAAAATCCGGCAGATTGATGTTTTTCCTGACCCAATGCCTCCTGTTACACCAATTATTCGTTTGGTGGCCACGTCACTTTGAATTTCTCGGGATTGATAGACATTTCGGTAAGATGTTCGGGATAGAAAACCATTAAAGGCTCTATGGTAGAGTCCCCTTCCATCAGTCGATAGTCCAGGATAATTCCAAAATCCCTGGTACCAAATCCCTGTTTCAGGGATCTTTGTACCGTATAGTTTATAGCCACAAGGGAGTCCTCCACAAAGCCTTCCTCCTCCGGTGGGAAATTCACTTTTTCCATAGGGACTAAAATGCGACCTCTTTCAAACAGATCGACCTCAAAATGAATCCTCACCATAGACGGATCAGCGATCATTATATCTTCAAAAGGAAGTGGAATTGTGACATTTGCATCAACTGGCTCATCAATCCTGGTTTCCCTGATTAAGACATAGTATTCATCCTGCAAGGAATTGATGACGGTCTCGGGACCGATTAACTGAATAGTAGGTGGGTCAATGTTAATAGGAGATACAATTCTGTAGTTATTTTCCAACGAGATATTTGCCGAGTCTACTTTGATATCTACTGAGCGTGAAATTTTTGGTTCTACATTGATAAACAATGTATCTGTCATAAGGTAGTTGATGTCAAGCCCTTCCAACTGATCCGTGACTACGGGGAGTAGCGAACTTCTCGTAAGAAATCTGATCTCAGTAGGATTCTCAAGATCGATTTTGAGTGGGGTGACGCTAAACAAGAGTGTTCTTCGGAACAAATTCCACCCTCCACTCGACACATCAATCCGAACCACCTGCGGAAGCGGATCCATAATCACCACACTATCCCTGTTGAACTCAAATTCAATAGGATAGCTAATCAGAGCCCTATGATTTTTGTTCAGTTCATTAAAAAACCAAAAGGTAGTGGCACCCAATACGGATAGCATCACTACCTTCCAGTTTTTAAATAACTTATTTAAGAAATTATCAGCCATTCATCACCATGATACGGCTTTTAATTTGCATATTTTTTACTCGCATCCAAAGAAATGGACGATTTTTCAATCACAAGCTTACTGCCTTTGTCCACATCCACGGTTACGGTGTCACCATCGACACTGACAATTTTTCCATGAATTCCACCCACAGTTACTATCTGGTCTCCTTTTTTAATAGCTTCAATAAACTTTTTAGTATCCTTTTGCTTTTTCTGCTGAGGACGAATAAAGAACAGGTAAAAAATTACAATCATACCACCCAGCATAATGAACTGGGTGTAATTTCCTCCTGTAGGAGCTTGTAGTAAAAGTGTTTGAATCATTGGTCAAATTTAAGTAGGATTGTTGTCCTTTGTCACATTTGCCTTGATACTTAAACGATTTATTTTCGGATAAGTGTTGGCTGTAATGGTTATGGTCTTATTCTGAATGCCAGGTTTATTTCTGGAGTTGAACTGAACCTTGATTTCACCTTCACCGCCTACTGGAATTGGCTCCCTAGGCCACTGAGGTACTGTACAACCACATGAAGCCGTGGCGCTGGAAATGATCAAAGGAGCTTCTCCGGTATTGGTAAAGGTGAAAATGTGATCTACCACATCCCCTTCTGTAATTGTACCAAAGTCGAAGCTGCTTTCAACAAATTCAAATTTCGGCACAGGGCCTTCCGGTTCTACCTCCTGTGCTGCCGCAGCCGGTCGCGGAGTAGATGGAGTAGTAGCTCTCGAACCATTTTTGGTTTCAAGCTCAGCCACCTTGCCTTCCAGCTTGGCAATTCTGGATTCCATTTCTTTGTTGGAGCAACTGAATGCAACCGCTCCCGCGAATAGCAGGATAAAAATCTTACTAAATACTTTCATGACTCTAAATATTTTTATTGAAAAACAAAACTAGCAATACGGAGTTCAAAAGTGGTAACTGATAGTCCTAATGAAATGTTAAAGTCCCGTTAATTGCTTTTGATCTTGGTGATAAGTCCGTTGACATCATCCAGTAGCTGCTCGGCTTTGTCTTTGGCGTCCTTTATACGCCGCTCGCCTTCGGATTTGGCTTCATTACTTAGTTTCTGCTCTTCACCATCGACAAATTCATCAATGACACCTTCCAGTCTCTTTCTGTATTTATCTAGAAGGAAAGATAATTTGTCACGGGTATTAGAACCCTTTTCAGGCGCATAGAGCAATGCGATTACGCCCCCGGCTACGATACCGAGTAAAAAAGTAAATATGGATGATCCTCCTGATTCTCTGCTCATATTACAAAAATACTATTTGTTATCGATTAATCCCCTTCCACTCTTCTTTATAACTCCTTCCGAAGTTAATTTGTTTGCCAATACATCCAAAATTCCATTGATAAATTGCTTGCTCTTGGGAGTACTGTAGATCTTGGAGATATCGATAAACTCATTTATGGTGACCTTTACCGGAATGCTGGGGAAACAGATCATTTCTGCTAATGCCAATTTCAGGATCACCATATCAATCTGAGCGATACGCGAGTAATCCCAGTTTTTGGCGCGTTCTTTAATGATCTGCTCGAATTCATCATTTCGTGACAACGTTTCCTGAACCAGCTCCTTAAAAAAGCCGAAGTCCTCCTCCTCATTCTGGCTGATCTCCTTTAATTCAAAAGTCTCTCCGTCCCAAGATTTTATGGTTTTTAAAATGAGTCCCCTAAGTATGGACTGGTTCTCGTTCCATTGAATGTCCTGCTCCAGAAAATCCTCGTTTATTTCCTCAGATTTGAAGATGATCCTTTTAAATAGAATTCGCAGAATTTCAAGATGATCCTCCTCCGATGGAGTCTTATTCTTCTGATATGTCTGAAAATCCTCATGGACTGACACTACATCTTTATACCACCGCTTTAAATTTTGTATGTCATCAGATTTCCAATATTCAGAAGGTTCATTTACGATCCTCTGTAGCTCAGGAATCGAAGCTAGCTTGGGTATGAGTGGATTACTGGCTAGGTTGAAGTTCCAGGCACCACCACCTTTCTCTTTTGACTTTTGCTGAGTTTCAAAATGTGCAAACTCAAATGGGATCAGGAGCATCTTCAAATAGGTAGGGTACAAGTGACGCACCTCTTCATTCATGTACTTTTTGATCCTCAAGCCTTCCTTTTCAACTTCTTGTCGAAATGATTCGACCGCCTCGTCAATGTCCTTCTGTACTTCCTCATCAAAGGAATTATACAATTCCGAACCATCATGATTTAAAATGGACTGATACGCATCCGCAATTTGACGTTGCTTTTGCTCAAAAGTTCTTTTATCCGAAAAATCATGAAGTGCCGGATCCAGATCATATTTTTTTAATAGTACATCCTCTGAAGCCTGCCTGAGTGATTCCTTGATCAGGAAATACCCGTAAAGCGACTGCATAGCCTTTATCCGTAGTACGCGCCTGTTAAGCATATGGCTCCCTGATTGTCATCCTTAGTAAGGTAATTTGATTTTTCCCACTGACTCAATCCTGGCTTTCGCCAATTGTAATGCTGACTCGTGGGTGGTAATGTTTTCTTTTTCAGAACGCTCAATAACTCCCGTTAGGATATCATAAATCAGGTCGGTCTGTTTGTAAACTCTCTCCAGGTTATGATTTCCCACCATTTCATAATAGACATTGGTGATCCCTCCTGAATTAATCAGAAAGTCCGGAGCGTACAAAATGCCCTGGTCCTTGAGCATTTTTCCATGTACCTTTTCGTCCTCCAGCTGATTATTTGCTCCACCGGCAACAATGGCGCACTTAAGTTTCGCAATTGATGCATCATTTAAGGTTGCTCCTAAAGCGCAAGGAGCATATATATCCATTGGCTGATCAAATATAGAATCCGGATTTACAACTTCGACTTTATGCCTGGCTACCAGCTTTTCGATCTTGTCCTCAAAAATATCAGACACCAAAACCGTGGCATTTTCCTTAACGAGTTTTTCCACAAGATAAGTCCCCACATTCCCGGCGCCCTGTACCAGCACTTTCTTACCTTCAAGGCTATCACTCGAATACACCTTTTTAGCAGCAGCTTTCATCCCAACATACACTCCATGGGCTGTAATCGGACTTGGATCCCCTGATCCCCCCATTCCTTCCGGAATGCCGGTAACGTACCTGGTTTCCATCCGGATATATTCCATGTCCCTGCTGCTCATATTTACATCCTCGGCGGTCCAGTACCGGCCTCCCAATGAATCCACGAAGCGACCGAAACGACGCATCAGCATTTCATTCTTCTGGGTCCGAGCATCTCCGATGATCACGGCCTTACCTCCTCCGATATTCAATCCAGCTATAGCAGATTTATAGGTCATGCCCCTTGAAAGTCTTAAGGCATCCTTTATGGCATCCTCCTCCGAGGTGTAATTCCACATTCGAGTGCCACCCATACCAGGACCAAGCACTGTATTGTGAATGGCAATGATGGCTTTCAGGCCGGTTTCCTTGTCCTGACAAAAGACCAGCTGCTCATGCTCCATCGATTCCATTTCCTGGAAAAGTGACGATGACTTAACATGGGGTTGTGTTTCGATCATTATTTATGAATTGTTATCTAAGAATTTTTGTTGCTTTGCGATACAAGCACTCATTTTTGGGAGCACAAAGCTAGTTTATTTAAGTAAAAAACCATTTCAACCTCATCCCGTTTTAGCATAAAGTGAAAGACCTCGCCCCCCTAAATAAATATCTCTGGAAATATAAGTATTATTTGATCTGGGGGACATTGTTCATCATTATTGCGAATTTTTTCTCCATCGTACCTGCGGTACTTGTAAGATATTCTTTCAACTTACTTCAAAGAAGTTATGACCTCTTTCAGATGTATACCGGATTTGAGGTCCAGTCAAATGCCTATGGCCTTTTTGCGTCAAGCATTCTAATTATCGGAGTGCTTATTCTGGCATCTGCACTGCTTCGGGGAGTATTCATGTTCTTCATGAGACAAACGATCATTGTGATGTCCAGGCACATCGAGTATGATCTGAAGAACGAAATCTATTTTCATTATCAAACATTGCCACTGGGTTTTTACAGAAGAAACAACACCGGTGACCTGATGAATCGAATATCGGAAGATGTGAGCAAAGTAAGAATGTACTTTGGTCCAGCCATAATGTATGGCATCACATTGCTGACCCTTTTCCTAATGGTGATTCCATTTATGTTCTCCATAAACGCAAAACTGACCCTCTATTCACTTATTCCTCTACCTCTTTTATCGATCAGCATATATTTTGTGAACAACATCATCAACAGGAAATCTGAAGAAATTCAAAAGAGCCTTTCAGGATTGTCTACGTTCGTTCAGGAGGCTTTTTCGGGCATCAGGGTTATCAAAGCGTTTGTTCGTGAAGATGACATTTCCAGGCAGTTCAACATCGAAAGCGATGACTATAAGGATAAATCCCTGGGTCTGGCAAAGGTGCAGGCACTCTTTTTCCCTCTGATAATGGGTTTGATTGGCTTGAGTGTAATCCTGACAGTTTATATCGGTAGCGTGGAGGTTTTAAACGGAGTAATCAGTACAGGTGTGATTGCCGAGTTCATCATTTATGTAAACATGCTCACATGGCCCGTAACCTCCCTGGGTTGGATCACGAGCATAATTCAAAGGGCTGCCGCATCCCAGAGAAGGATCAATGAATTTCTGGACACCAAAAACGACATCCTCTCCGAAAAAAATGTGCCCGCTGAAATCAATGGAAAAATTGAATTTGAAAACGTATCATTCACTTACCCGGACTCTGGTATTGAAGCACTTAAGGGCATTTCATTTGACGTAAGTCCGGGTCAGTCTATCGCAGTAATTGGGACTACGGGTTCGGGAAAAAGTACCATTGCAAACCTTATCTGCAGGATGTATGATACCACAGATGGGAGTATCAAGGTAGATGGTGCGGACATTAAGGATTACGACATTCATGATTACCGCTCCAGAATCGGATATGTACCACAGGATGTGTTCCTCTTTTCGGATACAATTAAAAATAACATAGCATTTGCCAACCAGGAAATGAGAGATGAGGCTATAGCTAAGGCGGCAAAAGATGCAGATCTGGCAGAAAATCTGGAAAGATTTCCAAAAGGAATTGAAACCAGAGTAGGAGAGCGGGGTGTGACATTGTCCGGCGGTCAGAAGCAAAGAGTTTCCATCGCAAGAGCAATCGCCATGGATCCAACAATTCTTATATTGGATGATGCACTGTCTGCAGTCGATACGAAAACTGAGAATGCCATCTTAAATGCCATGGCCAATATCATGAAAGAGAGGACTTCGGTCGTAATTTCTCACAGGGTCTCTTCAGCAAAACTGGCGGATAAAATCATAGTCCTCGATGATGGAATGATGGTAGAAAAAGGTACGCACGATCAGTTGATGAATCTGAATGGAGTGTACAAAGAACTCTATGAAAAACAACTGCGAGCCGAGGAAGAAGTATTGGATTAATTTACCCAGGCTTCAATAGACATGGAGTCATCGATGTAGTAGATCTCAAGGAGTATGTCTGATAAATTGTAATCCATCGAAGCGGCTTTCGATTCAAACATCTGGTCAATTTTTTTGGAAGATGGTCTTACCCAGGGATTCATCGAAAGAAAAACAGCAAACCTTTTAGATGAAGAAAACTCCCTGATCTGAAATCCTACAGGTGCCATTGCCATTTGTTCTTCCGCCAGATCGATCCCAATAAAGTATTCCACCTCGTTGTAAGCCAGGGAGTCATTCTTGTACACTACCCTGGTAACTGTCCCGATGACGGAGCTGTCCATTACCAGACGCTGGCATTGATTAAAGTATTCGGTGATTTCAGGTGAATTTCGATATCCTTTATAATACTTGCCAATAATAGTCTTTTCCTGCCCCTCAAGCTCGTACACATTGACCTCATCAAATCCTCCCAGCCAGTAGTAAACTGAAGTCAAAATGATGCATACTGACACAACGCTGATGAAAATGTAGATGAAAAAATGACGGGTCATATACTCAACACTTCCTTATACTGCATTTCATGAAGTTGAGTGTAATACCCGTTTTTAGCAAGCAATTCGTTGTGATTTCCGGACTCAACGATCTCTCCTTTGTCAAGCACTATGATCTTGTCCGCGTTCTGGATAGTAGACAATCTGTGAGCTATGACAATCGAGGTTCTGCCTTTCATCATCTTTTCGATCGCACTCTGAATCAATTCCTCAGTCTCTGTATCCACAGAGGAGGTAGCCTCATCCAAAACAATGATCTTGGGATCGTAAACCATCGCCCGTACAAATGAAATCAATTGTCTTTGACCCACCGAAAGTGTAGCACCTCTCTCCATGACATTATAGTCAAAGCCACCTGGTAATTTCTCGATGAATTTTCTCGCACCTACCAATTCAGCTGCTTCCAAAACCTTCGCCCTGGGAATGTCAGGATTCTTTAGAGTGATATTATTGAATATGGTATCGGAAAACAGGAACACATCCTGAAGTACTACAGCAATGTGTTTCCGCAGGTTCTGCAGATCATAGTCTTTGATGTCAACACCATCAACCTCGACTTTCCCCTTATTGATTTCATAAAACCGACTGAGCAGGTTGATCACCGAACTTTTGCCTGCTCCCGTTGCCCCAACCAGCGCTAGCGTTTTACCTTGTTCCACATCAAAATTTATGTCCTTAAGGACCCATTCCTCATCATTATACGCAAACCATACTTTATCAAATTGGATATTTCCTTTTACTTCATCCACGATATGAGTCCCATTCT
Organism: Cyclobacteriaceae bacterium; assembly: GCA_965228045.1. GTDB lineage: Bacteria > Bacteroidota > Bacteroidia > Cytophagales > Cyclobacteriaceae > JANQEU01. The sequence continues at coordinate 231,414 of OZ245789.1, forward strand.
GGGAAATATGCTCCTTACTGTCAAGTAAATTCAAGATCCTGTTGGAGCTTACAATACCCATTTGGAGGGTATTAAACCTATCTGCAATCATCCTGATTGGCCTGAAAAACATCTGGATGTACATGATAAAGGCGATCAGCATTCCTAACTGGATCTGACCTTGTATTACTTCGCCTGCACCAAACCAAACCAATAACCCGATTCCTGCTGCCTGAATAACCTCCGCTACCGGGAAATAAATAGAATAGTACAGCACTGATCTCAGATGAGCTTTTCTATGTTCTTTATTGATCTCTTTAAATTTTTCGTACTCCCGTTTTTCACTGTTGAAAATCTGAACGATGCTCATTCCGGTTACATGTTCCTGCACGTAAGTGTTGAGATTTGAAACGGCTGTTCGCACTTCGTTGAAGGAAACTTTTATTTTCTCTTTGAAAACGTATGTAGCCAGTATCAGTATTGGGAGCGTGGAAAGGCTGATCAAAGTCAATTTCCAATCCATATAAAACATGAATGATATGATGACAATCAGTTGGAGCAGGTCCCCGATCATTGCGGCAAGCCCCTGGCTAAATACTTCGGCAAGGGTCTCAATATCCGATACATTCCTGGTTACGAGCCTTCCAATTGGCGTTTTATCGAAGAACCTGAGTTTGAGTCCTTGGAGGTACCGAAACAACTGAATTCTGATGTCCCTAATGATGTATTGACCCAGCCATCCGGATAAAAATGTATGGAAGTACTGAAGGATAGCTTGTACTACCATCAACACCAGCAATATGATCATCATATTGACCAGCCCGGGATAGTCTCCATTGGCCACCTGGTTGTCAATGGCCTGCTGGATCAATAGCGGTCTTAAAGGCACCACGAGCGCAAGCCCGACAGTCAATCCTACTAATATCCAGAATTGTTTAATATATGGTTTGGCATAAGCGAAAAGGCGCTTAAGCACCTTAAAGTCTACTACATTGCCGCTTAATGTTTCTTTTTCCAAGATTTAAAGATATATGGATTCAGGGTATGTTACGCTTAACAGAAATAAACCCTCAGGTGGTGCCGCATGACCGGCGTCCGAACGATTACCTCCCACCAGTATTAAATCGAATTCCTCCAAAGAAAGTTTATTTTGGCCCAATTCAATTAGTGTTCCGACAATTGCTCTGACCATTCCCCTCAAAAACCTATTGGCAGTTATCCTGAATACATAACCGACTTCCGTTTTTTCCCACTCAAGGTCATGAATATCGCAAAGAAAATTATTGACCTCCGTTTTCACCTTACTAAAACATTGAAAATCCTTGTGAGTTTTAATTCTTAAACAGCCTTTTTTGATCATATCCAGGTCCAGATCTGAACGAAAGTAATAAGATTGCCCCTCCAGGAATGGGTCTTTTTCAGTGTGAATAAAGTAATGATAGGTTCTGCTTACCGCGTCAAATCTTGCATGTGCATTTTCCTTTACTTCGATTATGTCGTTCACAGAGATAGCACCCGGCAGCATCGTGTTAAGTTTAAAACGGAGCATGGCTTCATCGATTTCGGCAGTGATATCAAAATGAGCAATTTGTTGCTTTGCATGGACACCTGTATCAGTACGGCCACTGCCAGTGATATCAACCTTCATCTGAAAAATGGTAGACAGTTTATCCTCCAACACCTCCTGGACCGAAACGGCATTTTTTTGTTTCTGCCAGCCATGGAAGGACTTCCCATGGTAACTAATGTCCATGAAGTAGCGCATGCCGCAATTTAGAAACGTTTCTTCTTGCTTAAATAAGGTTCTGGGGGTTCTTTTGTATTCATTATGATTCAACGGATCCAAAGTGTTTTCTTGTTGCTGGTAATTGTCTCTTTGATATGCCTGTTGTTTTTTCCTTTATGGGAGAAAGTGGATTTTACAGCATCAGAAGTCGCTACAATGGATGCGATCAGCCTTAAATTTGAGCAGATCAGCGATGGGGAAGAAAGAACACTCATCACGGAAATGAAGGTATATTTTATCCTGATCCCTGCTTTTCTGGCATGCTTAGTGGCTGGTTATTCAATTTTTCAATACAAGAACAGGTTGCGACAGATTCAGCTGGGTGCCCTGAATTCTTTTCTGATTGCAGCCACTCTCGGGATGATGATGTATTACATCCTAAAGGCTGAAAAGATGCTGGCACTTCAACAGCAAGGCAATTATCTTTTCGGATTTTATCTCCCGGTAGCCGCACTTCTTTTTAACCTTCTTGCCAATCGATTTATCAGACGAGATGAGTCACTGGTAAGAAGCGCCGATCGGATCAGATAACTAATACTGCGGCCCCTTCTGACAGTTTTTTATCCATATTCCTGACATCTTGACACATTTCCTGGTGTGGAATAAATTTTGTGCTTCGGAGCGAAACATTAAACGACACTACAAATGCAAGAGAAAGGTACCATTTCGATACACACGGAAAATATTTTTCCGATCATCAAGAAGTTCCTTTATTCTGATCATGAGATATTTCTTAGGGAGCTTGTTTCCAACGCCGTAGATGCAACCCAGAAAATAAAAAGACTTGCTTCTCTGGGAGAGTATGCCGGAGAATTAGGCGACACCACCATCGAAATCAAAGTAGATAAGAAGAAGAAAACCATCACCGTCTCCGATAAGGGAATCGGCATGACGGCAGAGGAGATAAAAAAGTACATCAACCAAATCGCATTTTCCGGTGCTACCGAATTTCTCGAGAAGTATAAAGACAAAGGAGAGGACCAGCAGATCATTGGTCACTTCGGGTTAGGTTTCTACTCCTCTTTTATGGTGGCTAAAAAGGTGGAAATCATCACGCTATCGCACCAGGAAGGTGCAGAAGCTGCTACCTGGATAGGTGAAGGAAACACAGAGTTTGAAATAGCGCCGGCTAAGAAGAAAGACAGGGGAACTGACATCATCCTTCATATCGCCGATGATTCTGAAGAGTTTTTGGAGGATCATAGGGTTCAGGGTATTCTGGATAAATACGCCAAATTTCTGCCTGTGCGGATCAAGTTTGGCACAAAGGAAGAAAGTGTCGAAGACGGAAAAGACAAAGATGGTAACCCAAAATATAAGTCGGTCAAGAAAGATAATATTGTAAATGACTCCGAGCCGATTTGGACGAAGTCACCCAATGATCTGAAAGACGAAGATTATCTCAAGTTTTACAAAAATCTTTATCCTTTTTCGGATGACCCCCTTTTCTGGATTCATTTGAATGTGGATTATCCGTTCAACCTGACCGGTATTCTTTATTTCCCCAAGCTCAAAAAAGACTTCGAGCTGCAGCGAAACAAAATACAGCTATACTCAAGACAGGTATTCATCACGGATGAAGTAAAAGATGTAGTGCCGGAATTCCTGCAGTTGCTGCATGGTGTAATAGACTCCCCGGATATCCCTTTGAACGTATCCAGAAGCTACCTGCAGTCTGATGCCAATGTTAAGAAGATCAATGGCTACATCACCAAAAAAGTAGCTGACAAATTGGGTGAATTATTCAAGGATGACAGAAAATCCTACGAGAGTAAATGGTCGGACATCGGAATTTTCGTGAAATACGGAATGATCTCGGAGGAGAAATTCAACGAGAAAGCCAAAGACTTTGTCTTGCTCACAAATACAGAGGGAAAACATTTCACTTTTGACGAGTACAAGGAAAAAGTAAAAGGCAATCAGACCAATAAGGACAAACAAATTGTCTTTTTATATACCAATGACAAAGACAAGCAGCACATGTACCTCGATGGTGCCATCAAACGCGGATACGATGTACTAGTGTTGGATGAGGCACTAGATAGCCACTTCATCAATCATGCGGAACAGAAATTCGAGGTGTCATTCAAGAGGATCGATGCGGATGTCCTTGATAAACTGATCGAATCGGATGAGCAGAAAGAATCTGTTCTGAGTGATAAGGAGAAGGAGGAAGTAAAAGGCGTATTCGAGAAAGCAATCAATGACAGCAAAAATACAGTCCAGGTGGAATCAATGTCTCCTGATGATATGCCGGTGACCATAACCCTTCCGGAGTTTCTCAGAAGAATGAAAGATATGCAGGCTGTGGGTGGAGGCGGACCTATGATGTTTGGTGACATGCCGGTAAACCTTAGTGTCGCTGTTAATGGCAACCACTCCATTGTACAGAAGATTCTGGAAGCTAAGAAGGAAGACAAGAAAGTCAGACTGGCAAAACAAGCTTATGACCTGGCGCTTTTGTCACAAGGGCTGTTGACCGGTGAAAGTCTTACTTCATTTATCAGACGAAGTGTGGAACTGGCTTCGAAGTAGAGCAAAATTACAGGAAATGAAAGGGCCGGAAATTATCCGGCTTTTTTGTTTTCAACCAACCCAACAATACTTCTCGCCCATTTATCATCAGAGTTTAGACTGGGAACCAGATCCCATTTTTCGCCACCTTCGCGAATAAAATCCTCCTGATAAGTTTCTCCCACTTCAATTGTAGTTTCCAGACAGTCCGCCACAAATGCAGGCGAGAACGCAAGGACTTTTTTCATGCCGTTTTTCGCTAGTTCCACAACTTTTTCCTCCGTGTATGGCTGTATCCAGGGATCTTTACCCAGTCGGGACTGAAAGCTTACGGTGTACTGATCTTCATTCAACCCCAGTTTTGCTGCAAGTAACCTCGAAGTCTCGAAGCATTGTGCCCGGTAGCAAAATCGATTTCTGGCGTGAAAAGTATTGCAGCACTTCCCAAGCTTACAATAGTTGTCCACAGAAGCTTTTTTGATCTGACGTTCAGGGATCCCATGATATGAAAACAGAAAATGATCATAAGATTCCTCTTTCATCATCGCCTTTGCATTTTGGGCGATGGTCTCCAGAAACATTTCATCTTCCAGAAACTGTGAGGTAAATTTTATATTAGGTATTACCTGCCATTTACTGGTGATTTCCATCACCTTGTCGATTACAGAACCGGTAGTAGCAGAGGCATATTGTGGGAACAGTGGGATCACATGGATACCTGATACATTTTGATCCATTAGCTTTTTAAGGCCAACTTCCAGCGATGGATTCTGATATCGCATCGCATACTCTACCACATATTCCTCTGAAATCAACTCACGAACTTTCTCCAGCAAATCCTCCGTATGGTAAATCAGGGGAGCCCCTCGATCATCAAAAAGTTTTCTGTACTCAGCAGCCGATTTTGGTGAACGAAAAGTAGCAATGATCACATTCACCAAAAACCATCTCAGTAGAAAAGGAATATCAATTACCCTTTTGTCCATCAGAAATTCCCTTAAATACTTCCTGACATCTGATACCGAAGTGGAATCAGGCGTTCCAAGATTCACAAGTAAAACTCCTTTCTTCATGCTAGATATTATGTGTCTGCCAGATTACGATCGCGTAAACAGTGAAGCGAATGAAACGTGTGGAAGCTATCCACAAAAATCTTCGAAAAGGATAATTGGAGGCTCCTACCAACATGCATATGGCCGAAAATGGTAATGGTGTAAGTGCTGCGACAATCAGAAGAAATCCACCGTATTGTTGAAACTGCTGTTCAAATTTCTTTAAATAATTCATTCTGAGGAATCGGTATAACCGAGTCCCATGAAATATCACACCGATGTAATAGCCGATCACTCCCGCCGCGTAAGAGATTGCGGCAAGTGCCATCACATTCTGCACATAAATAGAAACTGACCCATGACGCATGGACCAAAGCATGAAAAACTCCGGCGGGATAATGCCAAATATGACTTCGGATAGTAAGAAAATAGTATAAATCCATACTGGTTTATCATAAAGAGGGCCAAGTAATGTGGTCAGATCAAACCCCCAATATTTCTTAGCAACTATATAAAGTCCAATGATGACGGACAAGCCAAATAGCCCACGTATCAGGTTCTTGACCAGAAACCGTGTTCGCTCTGCCTGGGCTTCTTGATTAGGTGGAATTTGTGCCGACATCATGATATTTTCTATAAACCAGGGAAGCATTAAATCAATTCCCTAATGAGCGCCCAAAATTAAGGTTCTGAGGTGGTTTCAGAATTCTGTTTCTCTTCTTTTTTGACGGATTTCTTTACCTGTTTATCTGATTTATCAAAAGAAATCACCCAATACGGATCAGCCAATTCCGTATATCGCCCATAGAACTGGGTAAGAATTATTTTGACTGCATAGTTTAACCTGTTGACAGCGTCCCGGTAATAGTCCAGTCGATTTTGGGGATGATAGATGAAAAACTTCAGAATGGGAAATGAATCACGCCTGAAATCTCCCAGGACCCTTGTCACAGTTCCTTCCTTCTTTTCTCCGTCGAGAGCGGAAATGGCCTTTTCACAATTCCCGGCGATTCCAAGCACTAGTGTACGGTAGATGGCCTCCACCGGATTTTCTCCCTCGGCGTAGTCTTCGGCAGTTTCTTCACAAAAAGCCTTCAAAATCCGTAATCCCGGAAGACTCATGGTTGCATTGGTAAAAACATCCGGTTGCCATAAGATTTCCCGAAAAGTAAAAATCGATGGCAAGAGCTCCGTATCATAATGCTCATCATTTTTTAGCTGAAGCAATACGTCCTGACTTATGTTTTCGATATGGACGTCTGCTGCATGAAGGCTATAACTCCATCCACGTTCCTCCTGCTCGATGAGCTCGATAAAATTCCATATTTCACTTAGCGCAACCTTCACCTCTCATTTATTTGCCTTCGGCTAAATTAGGCAAGGATTGTATTTTTATTGTAAAAGTTGTTAATCATATCCATACGATCTATTCTGGGATTACCTTCGTGTGGAACCAAAACGACTATGGAAAAAAAATGGGTAATAAAAGATGCTCCAAATAATGATAAAGTCAAAAGACTTTCGAATGACTTAAACATCAATGAAATCCTTTCATCCATTCTTGTACAACGGGGGATTGAAGATTTCGAAACTGCAAAAAAATTCTTCCGCCCCACGCTTGATGAACTCCATGATCCTTTTCTGATGAAGGATATGGAAAAAGCTGTCAACCGCGTAAGTGAGGCTATTTCCAACGAAGAAAAGATTCTGATCTATGGGGATTACGATGTGGATGGCACTACCTCGGTGGCACTTGTATTCAGCTTCTTAAAAAAATATTCAACCAAATTAGATTTTTACATCCCGGATAGATATTCCGAAGGTTATGGCGTTTCTGACAAGGCCATTGACTGGGCCATCGAAAATGAATTTGATCTGATAATCGCCCTGGATTGTGGTATAAAAGCTGTCAGCAAAGTTGCCAGAGCTAAAAAATCAGGAATTGATTTTATCATTTGTGACCACCATCTGCCCGGTGAAGAGCTCCCCGAAGCATTGGCCGTATTAGATCCTAAAAGACCAGACTGTGGTTATCCCTATAAGGAGTTGCCTGGATGTGGAATTGGATTCAAACTACTAATGGGTTTTTGTTTACAAAACACCATCGACTTAAATGAACTCTATGAATACATTGACCTGGTTGCGGTGAGCATTGCTTCGGATATTGTCCCAATAACCGGAGAAAACAGAATTCTGGAGTTCTACGGTTTGAAGAAAATCAATCATTCCCCAACCGCCGGCCTGAAAGCTCTTGTAGAGATCAGTGGCCTGAAACCTCCGATCTCAGTATCGGACCTGGTATTTTACATAGGACCCAGAATCAATGCCTCAGGGCGTCTAACACATGCTAAAGAATCTGTAAACGTTCTGATAGATGAGGACACAGACGCTCTGACGTCTATTGCGAAGGACCTGAATGATCGGAACGTGGAAAGGCGAAATTATGATAGCTATATCACGGCCGAGGCTTTGGAGTTAATTGAAACCAATCCGACCTATCTGGAGGCCAAATCCACGGTGCTTTACAAGGAAGACTGGCACAAAGGTGTGATTGGGATTGTTGCCAGCCGCTGCACAGAACATTATTATCGTCCCACGATTATTTTGACTTCCTCAAATGGCAAGGCAACGGGATCCGCCAGATCCGTTAAGGGATTCAATATTCACGATGCTATTTTAGAATGTGAGGATTTACTGGACCAGTTCGGTGGGCATCAATTTGCTGCGGGACTGACTTTGCCACTTGAGAATGTAGATAGATTCAGGGATCGCTTCGAAGAAGTGGTTTCTTCGACTATTTCGCCTGACCTGCTTATACCCAAGATGGAAATTGACTATATCGTGCCGCTTGAATTTGTGAATTTTAAAACTCAAAGCATCATAAACCAGATGGCTCCATTCGGGCCAATGAATCCCAAACCGACTTTTGGATCAGAAAGTGTTTATTTAAAATACCCTGCCAAAGTGCTGAAAGATGAACACTTGAAACTAACCATCTTTCAAAAGGGTTCTGGAAAGAGTTTCTCAGCCATTGGCTTTGGATTAGGGGAACACTCGGAAAAAATGAACCCGGAAGACCCTTTCAAAATAGCATTCCAAATAGAGGAAAACGACTATCAGGGATACAAATCCTTGCAGCTGGTTATTAAGGATATTAAATTCTATGACTAATTTGCACCGCATTTTACATGGAGCTTAGAGCAGAACGATTAATTAAAAAGTATAAAAAGCGGACTGTGGTCAATGAGATTTCAGTTTCCGTGAACCAGGGTGAAATTGTTGGTCTTCTCGGACCCAATGGTGCTGGTAAAACCACGTCTTTCTACATGATTGTAGGTCTGATCAAGCCGAACGGCGGCAAAATATTCCTGGAAGGGGATGACATCACTGATCTGCCCATGTACCGTCGCGCCAAGAAAGGAATCGGCTATCTGGCCCAGGAGGCATCCGTCTTTCGTAAGCTTTCGGTCGAGGATAATATTTTGGCCGTTTTGGAAATGACTAAACTTTCCAAGACCGAGCAAAAAGAAAAAGCGGAATCACTGCTCGAAGAGTTTAGCCTGACACATGTCCGAAAAAACCTTGGTATGGTCCTATCAGGGGGAGAAAGAAGAAGAACAGAAATCGCCAGGGCGCTTGCAGTGGACCCGAATTTTGTGTTATTGGATGAGCCTTTTGCGGGTGTTGATCCGATAGCCGTGGAAGAGATTCAAAGCATTGTGGCACAACTCAAGAAAAAAAACATCGGGATTTTGATCACAGATCACAACGTGAACGAGACACTTTCAATCACCGATAGGGCTTACCTGATGTTTGAAGGCAAATTATTGAAAGCCGGAACAGCAGAGGAACTTGCCGCTGACGAACAGGTTCGAAGAGTATATCTGGGACAACATTTCGAATTAAAACGCAAAATATAGGTTGGCACTTTTCAACACCATTCTCGCCTGGGTTATGAAAAAGCGAATCCATCAGATAGAGCTTTTCATGAAATATCCTCATGAAGTCCAACAGGAATTATTCCAGGGTCTTGTGTCCAGGGCCACCGATACCAAATTTGGCCGCGAACATGGTTTTAACTCAATAAATTCTGTCAGAGATTTCCAGAATCAGGTACCTGTCTCGAATTATGAGGAGTTATTCCCATACATTGAGAAAGTAATGAAGGGCGAGAGAAACGTCCTCTGGCCAACGGAAATAAAATGGTTTGCCAAATCATCCGGCACGACAAATGACAGAAGTAAATTCATCCCGGTCAGCAGTGAGGCACTGGAAGAAACCCACATTAAAGGAGGTAAAGATCTGCTCTCCATCTATTTTAACAACTATCCTGATTCCACCATTTTCTCCGGTAAAAACCTGGTCATTGGTGGCAGTCATACTATCAACCAGCTGGATGTAAATGCCAATTCATATTATGGGGATGTCTCAGCTGTTTTAATAAGTAATCTGCCATGGTGGGCTCAGATGGTTCGTACGCCGCCTAAAGAAATTGCTCTGATGGATGAATGGGAATCCAAAATTGAAAAAATGGTAGAGACCTGTGTGGGTGAAGACGTAACAAGTATTTCCGGCGTACCCACCTGGACTGTAGTCCTATTGGAAAGGATTCTTGAAGAAACCGGAAAAGAAAACATATTAGAAGTATGGCCAAATCTTCAGGTATTTTTCCATGGTGCAGTAGCCTTTGGCCCTTATCGAAAACTCTTTCAAAGTCTGGTGCCAACTCCTGAAATGAATTACATGGAAACCTATAATGCTTCAGAAGGTTTTTTCGGGATTCAGGATCAGAAAGAGAGTTCTGAAATGTTGCTCATGTTGGATTATGGAATTTTCTACGAGTTCATTCCACTTGATGAACTTGATGGTTCTGATCCTAAAATCCTTACACTAGACCAGGTAGAAGTCAATAAGACCTACGCACTCATCATTTCCACAAATGCCGGCTTATGGCGATATAAAATCGGTGATACTGTAACCTTCACAAGTGTCGATCCATACCGAATAAAGATTGCTGGTCGGACAAAACATTTCATTAACGCCTTTGGCGAGGAATTGATGATAGCCAATGCAGAAGAGGCCATTACACATGCCAGTGAAGTAACAGGCGCCAATGTTGAAAATTTTACGGCTGGACCCATGTATTTGGACAAGGGTCAAAAGGGAGGTCATGAATGGATCATTGAGTTTGTCAATCCTCCTGAGGATATCCACCGGTTTGGTCGTGTCCTTGATGAAAAACTTAGAGAGGTAAACTCTGATTATGATGCCAAGCGACATAAGGACCTGGCGCTTATACCACCTCACATTCATATGGCTCCATCAGGCACATTTCATAACTGGATGAAAAAAAGAGGTAAGCTTGGGGGACAAAATAAGGTTCCAAGATTATCCAATGACCGGACATATCTGGACGAACTGCTCAAGGATCTTGAGCTTTAAACCTCCTCAAAATCATCTTTTGAATGCTTAACATAGTTTTCCCACTTATCAAGCACCGAATGAAAGTCCTCCGGTAATTCCGAATCAAACTCCATTTTCTCTTTGGTGACAGGGTGGATAAACCCGAGAGTCTTGGCATGTAAGGCTTGTCTCGGCATAATCTTAAAGCAGTTTTGAACGAATTGCTTGTATTTAGTAAATACTGTCCCTTTTAGAATCTGATCTCCTCCGTATGTGGCATCGTTAAAAAGCGGATGACCAATGTATTTAAGATGAGCCCTGATCTGATGTGTTCTTCCCGTCTCCAGGTTGCATTTAATGAGAGACACGTAATGAAAGTCTCTAAGAAGTTCGTAGTGTGTTATGGCTGTCCTTCCAAAGTCCCCTTCCGGAAATGCGGCGGTAATTCTTCGGTCCTTCAGGCTTCTACCCAGGTTCACGTTTATAGTAGAGGATTCGGGATCCGGTGTACCCCATACTAGAGCATGGTACGTTCGCTCTATGCTGTGGTCAAAAAATTGCCTGGCCAGACCTGTCATGGCTGTTTCAGTCTTGGCTATCACCAATAACCCCGAAGTATCCTTATCAATTCTATGAACCAAACCAGGTCTTCCTTCATTTCCTTCCATTTCCGGTAAGTTCTGAAAGTGCCAGGTAAGTGCGTTTACCAGGGTACCGCTCCAATTCTGATAGGCTGGATGAACTACCATTCCGGCTGGTTTATTGACAACCAACAGATCACTGTCTTCATAGACGATATCCAGAGGGATCTCTTCCGGAACCACGTCTTCATCACGAGGAGGGTCCGGAAGGGCTACGATGATAGTGTCGCCACTTCTCACTTTATAATTTGGCTTGATTACCAGGTCATTCACCTTGACAAATCCATTCCGAATCCCATCTTGTAATTTGTTGCGGGTAACATTCGGAAGACGATCCATCAGGAACTTGTCAATTCGCGATAAAGTTTGACCCGGATCCACCACTATCCTGTGATGCTCAAATAATTCTTCGTTGTCTTCCTCTAAGTTCACCCTGCAAAAATACCTATACTTGTTTTATGTCCTTTCCAACCGAACCAACACCCGCCTTGGAGCTTCGTGATCCGCTAATGGAATCAAAAGGAATTCGTGTACTGATAAAAAGGGATGATCTCACACATCCTCTAATTCAGGGCAACAAATGGAGAAAACTGAAACACAATCTAAAAGAGGCGAAAAGGAAGCGTATTCAAACCTTAATTTCTTATGGAGGGGCTTACTCCAATCATATTGTGTCATTGGCGGCAGCTGGTAAAACCTTCGACTTCAAAACTATTGGTATCATCCGGGGTGAGGAATTAAACTTCCGCAGCAACCCATCCCTTGAGATGGCTCACAATATGGGCATGAAGTTGTACTTTGTGACAAGGGAAGACTACAGGGAATACAATAAAAGCCTAACTGTCCCGATCGAAGTAGATGAGACCGTCATGATCCTCCCGGAAGGGGGTACAAATGACCTGGCAATAGCCGGAACAAGTGAGATTTTGGCCGAGGTTACAGAACCCTACGACATCGTCTGCTCACCATATGGAACAGGTGGAACCGCGGCTGGTCTACTGAAGTCCATGAAGCCGGACCACAAGCTTTGGGTCTTTTCGGCGTTAAAAGGGGAAAGTCAGCAAGAAGAATTTCATCATATTTTGAAAAACGCCAAGATTCCATCTGGAAATTATGTATTTTATGATGATAAAAGGTTTGGCGGATACGCAAAATTCAATGACGATTTATTGAAATTTATAAAGAATTTCTATTCAAATAATGGAATTTTGCTAGACCCAATTTATACTGGAAAGATGTTTTTCAGCGTTTGGGAATTGGCCAAAAATGACCAAATTGCGATCGGCAGCACGCTATTACTAGTTCATACAGGTGGTTTACAGGGAATAGCTGGCTTCAATCACAGGTTCAATTTGGCTTTGCCAAACCCTGAGGTGATATGAAAAAATTTGTATATGCAATAGGTATCTTCCTGTTGTTTGTGGCTGGTTGTGACTTAAATCAGATCGAAACAGATAACATTGAGAATCCTAAGATAGAAAGTATTGTAGCCGCACCTTTGGGTGAAACACAATTCTCATTGGAAGAATTGATCAGGCTTTCGGGGGATTCTACGTCATTATTGACAGTGGACAGTACCACTTCGCTCATTAGTCTCACCTATACGGATAATTTCACCTATACATCGACTATTGACATAGTTACCGCAGATAATATCCCAAACTCCGGAAGTGTCAATCTGCCTTTTACCGCCGCTGTTCCATCCACGATAAGAGTTCCCTTTTCACAGACTTTTAATTTCTCATACCCGGCTGCCGGTGATGACGCTGACCTGGATTCCATCTTCTACGAATCCGGCATCCTGACGCTATCGGTCACTTCATCCATACCTTCCGCGATTACGTACAATGCCTCCATTCCAAATACTGAGAGCCCCGCAGGACAAAGTGTCACCCTGAGTGGAAGTGTACAGAATGAAACCTCCACTTCGACCCAGGACCTGGCAGGTTATAAAACCACATTGACAGAGGACGCAGGTGGAAATAAACTTTTTACCATGACTTTTAGCGGAGAGGTGGTTTTAACAGCAGGTGATGACATCCCTGCTAACTCTCAACTGAGCTTTACCCTGGAATATCAGGACCAGGTGTTTGACATAATTTATGGAGATTTTGGAGATAAGACTTTAACCCTGGGCAATGAGCCCCTGGAGATTGATTTTTTTAATACTCTTTACGGAGATGCCTCGATAGAATTTGAAAATCCTACTCTTACCATGACCTTCCGAAATTCGATCGGAATTCCCATGGGGTTACAATTAAGTGGAATAAACGGCGAAAAAGTAGATGATACAGGAGTAGGGACGGTTCAGCAATCCCTTAATGGAACAATAGCCAATTCTCCTCAGGTCATCGGCTATCCAACGGTCGATGAGGTAGGATCAACCGTAGAGTCAACCATCGTAGCAAATGGTAACAACAGTACTCTTCCGGAATTAATATCGTTTGCGCCTAACAGGCTCAATCTTAACATTACCGCTCTCACCAATCCAAATAATATTGAGGGCCCGCATTTCTTTGATCCTGATTTTACTACGATTGAAGCTGATGTTGTCTTCAATCTACCATTTCGGATGAAAATCTCGGATTTAGTCTATGAGGAAGATTTTAGCTTAGGTACTATTGAAGAATTCGATGAAATAGATTCAGCTGCCTTAAAAATTGTTACTTCAAACTTGCTACCAATCAATGTTGAGATGACATTCCAGATTTTGGATGCTTCAGGAGTGATTCTTTATGAGGAACCAGAATTGATGGCCATCAATTCTGCATTTCTTGATATTAATTTTATTTCCAGAGTACCAGAGCCGACGGAAACGTTTATACCACTTGGTCAGGATGGTCTTGACGCGCTAGTGGCAGGAGATAGAATCAATTTGATTTTCAATATTAGTACTCCTCAGGCACTTAATTCAACTCAAATTTTTCCTCCATTCCTGGCAAACTATACGCTGGACGTTAAACTCGGAATCCTGGCCAAATTGAACCTCGACTTTTAGTTTGAAGCGATTGACCACCATATCGCTCTTCCTATTTTTTGCTTTCCTTACCAGTCAGGCACAGCATGGTGTGGCCTTTTACCACCTCAGAAACGGAACCTTTCAAAACACGAACTATAATCCAGCCTTTATGCCGCATGGAAAGTTCTTTATTGGGTTACCCGTTATTTCCGGAATCAACATTTACGCAAATAATCAGCTTAGTTATAATGATGTCATATCGCGAGATGAGTCTGGCACCAAGTACATTGATGTAGAAAAAGCTATAGAATCACATGGAACACTAAATGTAATCAGTGGGCACGTGAACCTCAGCTTGTTCCACCTGGCGTTCAGGCTACCTGAAGAGGGTCCGGCTATTTCGTTTTTTGTAAATGAAAGGGTAGAATCGGATATCACCTATCCAAGCGGTTTACTCAAATGGCTCTGGCGAGGAAATGGATCATATCTTGGTAGAAACATGAATTTTAACAGCCTGGGGATATCTACCAATTATTTTCGGGAATATGGTATCGGGATCGCGACGAATGTTCCTGACCGACCTATTACAGTCGGCATGCGGCTTAAAATGTACCAGGGAATCGTGAATGTGAGTACTCCTGCCTCTATGAAATTTCGTTTTCAGACCAGTCAGGAGCATTTTCAATTGGAGCTCAATACAGAAAATGCAGTGGTAAGAACTGCCGGCGTTGAGCTGCTTCAGGGTGGGGATCAGGGAGCCATTGTACCTTATCTTATCAATAATCCAAACAAGGGAGTTGGTGTGGACATAGGCATTGATTATAAAATCAATCGATATTATCAGGTAGCACTTTCGGCAACAGATTTGGGATTCATATCCTGGAATAATGACATCCGCAATTACTCTATTGGTGATACGACCGTCAACTACTCCGGCATTGAATTAAGAGGCTCCAGAAATCTTGAGGAAACAGTTTTCGACTCCTTGATTGGAGACTACGACCTGAATGAAAACAGTGACGGATACCTGGCTCCTATGGTGGGAAAACTGACCGGGAGTTGGATCTACACTCCTATGAAAGGAGTGGATATAATTTCCACGGTGCATACCCGTATTGTGCAAAATCAACCTAAAATGGCCTATGGTGTTGGGGTCAGAGGATTTTTAAGTCCAAGAGTCATCGGCGCAGCCAGTATAACCAAGGTTCCTCAGCAATGGGTGAACATTGGAGCCGCTTTTTCAGTAACCGCTGGCTTTGCCCAGTTCTATGCTTCTGCCGACAAGGTTCTTGGATATTCGGTGCCTAATATGCACTGGGCAGAATTCCGACTGGGAATGAATCTGGTTTTTGGACTTGGTAATAAGGAGAAGGTCAAAAATGAGGAATATAAGGATTTTGGTCCCATAACAGATTCTAAAGGCATCATTTCCAATACGTTTATGGGCGAACCCGTAAAAGTCAAAAGACAAGATGGCATTTACACCATCATCAAGAAACAGACTAAGCGAGATCCTGCCACCGCTACTCCCATCACCAAAAGAAATGATCATCTGCCGAATGAAAGAACTTCAGCTACGCCAACGCGTAAAAATTCATTCGGCGCTCCAAATAAACCGATTGGTTCTGCCACCGGCTCTGTAAATAAAAATGATAGAAGCGGTAGAAGGTTCCATTCCGCATCCGGAGCAAATCGAAGTGATTACAAAGGAAATAATTTCCGATCAGCTTCAGGGTCTGTAAATAAGAATGACCGAGTCAATCGAAGAAGAATTAAATCTGCCACGGGTAGAACGATCCGAAATGATCATCCTGGTGTCAATCGACGATCAGCCACAGGCTCTGTCTTTAAAAATGATCGTCCAAATCGTCGACGCATAAGATCAGCAAGTGGCGAAGGTCGAAATGATCATTCGGGCGGAAGGAAAATCAAATCCGCCACCGGATCAACCAAAAAGAACAGTTGGGGTAAACGGCGTAAAATCAAATCCGCGACCGGAAAAAATCGTAATTCCAAGGGTAAAAAACGAAGAAACAACTAGCCGAAAACTTCAGCCAGAATTTCTTTCAAATTCGATTTTTTGACCAATCCAATTCCTTTTTTAACACCTTCCTGCCTCGATGAGCCATACAATTCTTTGAATCCAAGTTTGTGAGCCTCATTGGCCCTAATGTCGAACCTACTGACGGGCCTAACTTCTCCGCCAAGGCCGATCTCACCCACCATACAGTAATCATGAGAAATAATAAGATCATGATATGATGAAAAAACTGCAGCACAAATTGCAAGGTCGAGTGAAGGATCGTTGACTCGGATCCCCCCGGTTATATTCAGGAAGATATCCTGATTCCCCAATTTTAAGCCCATCCTTTTTTCCATAACCGCCAGTAGCATCGCCAATCGTTTGGCATCGAAGCCAGTAGTACTTCGCTGAGGGGAGCTGTAAGTTGATGGAGTCACCAGTATCTGCACTTCAATTAATAAAGGTCGATTTCCTTCCAATATCGCTCCCACTGCTACTCCGGGGGAATTGGAGTCTTTTGACAATAATATGTCTGAGGGATTGGACACCACTTTTAGCCCCCCGGCCTGCATTTCATAAATTCCAATTTCCGACGTAGAACCAAATCTGTTTTTCGAAGTTCTTAATATCCTGTAATAATTGTGTCTGTCACCCTCAAACTGTAAAACCGTATCGACCATGTGCTCAAGGACTTTTGGACCAGCGATACTTCCTTCCTTATTGATATGTCCGATGATAAAAACAGGTATTGCTGATTCCTTCGCATATCTCATTAGTTGGCCCGCGCAGTCACGGACCTGGCTGATTGACCCTGGCGCCGCTTCCAGATCCGGATTAAATACAGTCTGAATGGAATCAATGACCAGCATATCCGGCGCGATTTCAGCGATCTGATTAAAAATCTCATTCAGATTTGTTTCTGCATACAGGTAGCATGTTTCGCTACCAATTCCAATTCGATCTGCCCGGAGCTTAATTTGCTGAGGACTTTCCTCACCGGAAACGTATAAGACTTTTTTATCCGGAAGGCTTATGGCCCGCTGTAGCATCAATGTGGACTTTCCAATGCCGGGCTCACCTCCAATGAGTACTACCGACCCATTTACAATCCCTCCTCCCAGCACACGGTCAAACTCCTCATCACCGCTGGTCCATTTATCGGCCTGACTTGCAGTGACCTCATGGATTTTAACTGGCTTTCTATCTCTCCTGGTAGTTTCAGATCTCCATGTCTTTTTCGAAGATTCTGTAGAGACCAGTTCTTCAACATATGTATTCCATTCTCCGCATGCCGGGCATTTTCCCACCCATTTGGCAGAGCTGGCACCACAGTTTTGACAAAAAAAAGAAGTTTTCTGCTTTGCCAACTTAACAGACCTTTAAGTAGCTGCCTAACCATGTGATATCTGACTTGTAGGGCTCAATCGTTTTTTGAACCAACGGATCATCAAAATGACCATCGAGTTCCACAAAGAAAAAATACTTGAATTTGGAACCGATTTTTGCAGGACGACTCTCTACTTTGCACAGGTTGATGCCTGCATCTTCAAATTTCTTCAAAAATGAAACCAATGCCCCTGGCACATCAGGCAGCTTGGCGATAAGTGAAGTCTTGTCTTCACCGCTTAGCGGATTACGGAATCCCTGACCTAAGATCAGAAATCGGGTTTGATTATCGGCGGAATCCTGGATGTTATTATAAAGTATAGGTAGTCGATTTTGCCTGGCGGCGATCGGTGCACATATGGCTGCAGTACCGGGTTCTTCCATTGCCATTTTACAGGCCCTGCTGGTGGAGCTGACCGGCAGAAGTTTCACCTGATCATGTAGATAGTCACGAATAAAGTTTTTGCACTGGCGAAATGCTATGTCCTTGCTGAATATGGTTTTCACGTTGTCCAGACCTTCCTCCAGTGAAGCAATGCAAAAATGGATGGGAAGTACTACCTCTGCCACTATTTGCAGCTGATGCACACCCAGGTAATCTATGGTTTCCTGTACGGTTCCTTCCTGATTGTTTTCAATTGGAACCACCCCAAACCTCGCACGCGAGGTGGCCACTGCATCGAATACGGCAGAAATTGAATCAAGCGGCAGGTAATCACTCATGGCTCCATAGCGCGACTCAGCTGCCTGGTGAGTGAAACTTCCTTCTGGTCCCAGGTACGCCACCCTTTCTGGTAATTCATAGTTGCGGCTAACCGCAAAAATTTCAAGAAAAATGGCCTCAATGGCGCTTCTGTTCAATTTTCCGTCACTAAGTTTTTCCAGACGATCGATAATTGCTTTTTCACGTTCAGGGCGGTAAACTGTGGAATTCGACCCTCTCTTAAGTTTGCCCACATCCTCTACAATGTCTATCCTCTTATTCAGAAGATCGATCAATTGATCGTCAATACTGTCTATTGATTGGCGTAGTTTATCAAGTTGTTCTTCAAATTCCTTACTCATCCAAATGTGAACTTAGTTCGAACCAAAGCACTAACAAAATTAGCTTTCTATTTTAATTGCCATCCATCTGATAAAAGTTGAAATATCCATCTGTATTCGGTTAATTTTGGCGCATGCAAAAAGACAATGTGGTTTTTGACCTAATAGAAAAAGAAAAGAATCGTCAAATAAATGGCATCGAGTTAATCGCATCCGAAAACTTCGTATCTCCGCAGGTGATGGAAGCTGCCGGAACGGTGCTGACTAACAAATACGCAGAGGGTTTACCAGGCAAAAGATATTATGGAGGCTGTGAGGTAGTTGATCAAATTGAAGATATAGCCAGGGAGCGACTAAAAGAACTATTTGGAGCTACGTGGGTCAACGTCCAGCCGCACTCCGGAGCACAGGCCAATGCTGCTGTAATGCTGGCTTTACTGAAGCCCGGTGACAAAATTCTTGGTTTTGACCTCTCGCACGGGGGGCACCTTACCCATGGATCTCCGGTGAATTTCTCAGGGAAACTCTATCAACCTATTTTTTATGGAGTAGAAAAAGATTCAGGTGTAATTGACTGGGACAAGGTCATCGACACTGCGAGGAAAGAAAAACCAAAGATGATCATATGCGGTGCTTCTGCCTACAGTCGTGACTGGAATTACCAGGCACTGAGAGAAGTTGCTGACGAAATTGGTGCGATGCTACTCGCGGACATCTCCCATCCAAGCGGTCTGATTGCGCGCGGATTGTTAAATGATCCACTGGAATACTGTCATGTCGTGACTACAACCACACACAAAACCCTGAGAGGACCCAGAGGTGGTGTGATCATGCTAAGAAATGACTTTGAAAATCCGTTTGGATTAAAAACACCAAAAGGTAATCTGAGAATGATGAGCTCGCTGCTTGATAGCGGTGTATTCCCCGGAACTCAAGGTGGTCCGTTGGAACACATCATTGCTGCTAAGGCAGTTGCTTTTCAGGAGGCACTAAGTGATGAATATATGGAATACATCATCCAGGTGAAGAAAAACGCGGCGAAAATGGCAGAGTGCTTTGTGGAAAAAGGATATAACATCATTTCCGAAGGTACCGATAATCACATGATGCTGATTGACCTTCGCTCTAAGGACATCACTGGTAAAATGGCGGAGGAATCTCTTGGAAAGGCAGACATTACTGTGAACAAAAACATGGTACCATTTGATGATAAATCACCCTTTGTGACGTCGGGTATGAGAATAGGATCCGCAGCGGTAACCACCAGAGGTTGCTCTGAAGATGATATGGAGAAAATAGTAAACTTCATTGATAATGTGATCCGCGATCCGGAAAACACATCCAAAATTGACGGTATCCGTAAGGAGATAAACGACTGGATGTCTTCATTCCCGTTATTTCAATCAAAATAAAAAATGCCCCTGGACCAAATAGAGGAAGAAGAGGGAGAAATGTCGTTTTTGGACCACCTGGAAGAGTTGAGGTGGCACCTGGTTCGATCTCTCTTAGCGATTGTGGTTTTTGCTGTTGCCGCATTCGTTTCCAAAGGATTTGTTTTCGGTAAAGTCATTTTGGGACCTTCCAAGACTGATTTTCTCACTTATGAGATGCTTTGCAGACTGTCAGAGTTCTTAAACAGTTCGGCACTTTGCATCGAGCAGCTTCCATTTATTATCCAGAGTAGACAAATGACCGGTCAGTTTGCCATGCACATTACCAGTTCATTTGTCATCGGAATCATATGTGCCTTCCCCTATGCGTTTTGGGAAATCTGGAGGTTTGTGAAACCCGGACTTTACCCAAAAGAAAGGAAAGCAGCTCGAGGTGCTACATTTTATGTAAGTATGCTGTTTTCGATGGGTGTATTTTTTGGATACTTTATAGTCACTCCCATCTCAGTGAACTTTCTGGCCAACTACCAGATTGATCCTACCATTCTCAATGAGTTTGACATCATTTCTTACGTCAATACGGTGACGACATTGGTATTGGCCTGCGGAATTTTGTTTCAGCTTCCTATTGTGGTTTATTTTGGAACAAAAGCCGGAATACTTACGTCCAAATTAATGCGGTCCTACAGACGTCATGCCATCGTAGCAATACTGGTCTTGGGAGCTATGTTGACACCTCCCGATCCTTTTAGTCAAATCCTGATTGCTATCCCTTTGGTAATGCTTTATCAGGTAAGTATTTATATTGCAAAAAGGGTGGAAAAACAAGAGGACAGCACAGAATTGACTACAACAAACAATTAATTATGAGAATAGCTATCGGAGGAGATCACGCAGGTTTTTATCATAAAGAGAAAATCAAAAAGTTCCTGGAGAGCAAAGGTCATCATGTAGTGGATTTTGGGCCTGACTCAGCAGAATCCTCGGATTATGCGGATTTTGTACATCCAGCTGCTACTTCTATTGAAAAAGGTGAATGTGACTTTGGTGTATTAATATGCGGCTCCGGTCAGGGTGTAAACATCACTGCAAACAAGCATCAGAGAATAAGAGCGGCATTGTGTTGGAATGTGGAACTGGCGCGCCTTGCCAGGCAACATAACAACGCCAATGTCATCTGCTTTGCTGCCAGATTCATAGCATATGAATACGTAGAACAGATGACAGATGTCTTCCTATCCACGGAGTTTGAAGGTGGTCGTCACCAAAGAAGAGTTGACAAAATTAGTTGCTAGTTACAGCTTCGTACGTCCCATTTGAAGACTCGCGGTAGTTCTCTTCGAGAATTGGGAATCTGTAGAAAATGCTATCCATCATTGACCATCGATCCACAATGATATCCGGCTTATTGCCATTGATGGCAGCAAAAATTTGATAGGAGGTTTCATAATACTCTAAGCCTTCCAGGTTTTTTTTAGACAAAACCGGATCCAGAAAAGGGGATGCAATGTGATATGATTTATACATTTCAAGGCCGGAATCAAGCAACATAAGTTTTGATTGATTGGCATCTGCATCTTCCGTCTCCAGGGTTTCAAAAAAACCACGATCATCATACATAAGGTAAAACGGTGCAGCTACTAAGGTCATTACGATTAAGTAGGGCATCACATAACTCAGAATTCTTTTCCGTCTGGCTAGCGCGAAATGGGTCATAAAATATGAAAGGGTTGGAACGAAAAACACCAACTGTGTCGTCGAAAAATCTACATCTATGTACATGATGAGACCAGCTGCCAGGGACAAGTAGACCATTGTCCTTAAGATCTTTGATTCATAGATTCCATAGCGAACGGAAATAATGGTTTTAAAAAAGCTGACCAGATACCAGAAGAAAGGAACAGCCACTACCCAAATCATGGTGTTTTTACTCAGAAATCGCACGGGTTCATGAAAAAGACCCCTCCAGATCACGGATCGAACAAGATAGTCCGCACCCTCAAACCAAAAAAAATATCCGTAGGTAACAAGAAGAGGAACCAGCAATCCATAAAAAAACAAAAAGACCCTTCTGATGATCACATTGCTAAACGCGACCAGTGAACCCAGGAGTACCAGAAAAAATATGATTGAAGGAAAATAAAATAACGTGGCAATACCCAGATACAATCCGGCGTATAAGAAAAGCTCATCGGAGACCTGGTTGTCTATTCTTCTAAATACGTTGTTCAACGCAAGAAGAATAAAAGTGATACTCATCAACTGGGGAGATAGGACAAAAAAATCCGTAATGGCAAGGGAAAAGAGAATATAGAAGAGACCCGATAGATAGTTGTTCTCGCTATATGCCTTGTTTCGGACAAGCAGCAGGTTAAAAATAGTGGCATTCAAAAAAATAAGACCTGTAGACAGTATCTGATGCACGACTCGTGACCGGCCAAAAATGATGTCAATCCATTTGTAAACTAACGCCGATAAGGGTGAGGTATAATCATACAGGTCGCGGTACATGACAAAACCATCTCCCAGTCTTTCTCCGATGAGTAAAAATTTCAGCTCCAGATCGGTCAAGGGGACACCTATGATCCAAAAAACAGACCGAATCACAAGCAGTATGACCAGGACAATAATTAGACGATAAGGATCATTTATTCGAAATAGACTAAACAAGAGCTAAAACAGTATTTGCGGTCAAAGTAACAAATAAATAATGGATAATTTTGAGGGAATGGAATCTAAGAGAAAGCATAAATACTCGAAGCAAATCAAAAAAGATGTTTCTGATATTTTACAGAAGGATTCAGTCAAATATTACAAAGATTCACTGGTCACTATCACGGATGTAGATGTTACTGTAGACCTTAGTCTTGCACGGATTTATTTCAGCATTTTTCCAAATAAAAATGCCTCACAGGTCATGCAAACGCTTAACGACCGCAAAAGTGAGATCAGAGGAAAACTGGGAAGGATGATTGGTAAACAAGTAAGAATTGTCCCTGAGCTTGCTTTCTTTCACGATGATACCGAAGAGCGCGCCTCCCATATGGACCGCCTGATTGATAATCTACATATCCCCCCGGCTGAAGACAGCGAGGAAGACAAATGAATTTATCCTACTTCATAGCAAGGAAATACTTTCTCTCCGGTAAGAAAAAGAATTTCATCAACGTGATATCCATTATTTCCATGCTGGTGGTAGGAATTAGTACTATGGCACTGATCATCGTTGTTTCCGTTTTCAACGGACTGGAAGATCTCCTCCGCACGACTTACGGAAGTTTTGATCCGGACATAATCGTCACGCCTGCTGAAGGCAAATCCTTTGAGTTAACAGATGACTTTGAGAATAAAATCGAAGCAATGTCAGGAATAACACTGATTTCGCATGTCATCGAAGACAACGTGGCTGTGAAATATCGAAATGTGGAAAGAGTGGTAAGGATGAAAGGAGTATCAAGCGAGGCCATGTCCAAAGGAAGATTGAGAGACAAAGTGATTTCAGGAAACCCCACTTTACTGGATGGAGATATCCCCTACGCCATTGTCGGACTTGGAATCCGCTGGGAACTCGGAGTAGATTTAAGTAGCGACTATACTGCCATGCAAGTCTACTACCCTAAAAATCTCAGACCTGGTGTGAGCAATCCAGCCAGTATGGTCAACATTCAAAATATCGTTCCGGCCGGAATTTTTGCCATCGAGAAATACTATGACGATAACTACATATTTGTCCCCGTAGAGTTTGCTGAAAGACTCATGAGTTATCAGAACCGCAGAACGGGTATAGAAATCGATCTGGAGAATGAAATAAATCCCGAAGAATTCCGAACCAACCTTTCTTCTGTTCTTGGCGATGATTTTAGAGTGCTCAGTGGCGATGAGCTGCATAGTGACCTTTACAATATACTGAGAATAGAAAAGCTCTTTGTATACATCATATTCGGGTTGATCATTGGGATTGCCTCAATCAATATTTACTTCGTATTGACCATGCTCTCCATTGACAAAAAGAAGGATCTGGCTATTCTTTCGGCTCAGGGTGCTTCCCAAAAGCTGATCAGAAATATCTTCATAAAGGAAGGAGCCATTATCGCCATGACCGGTGGTCTTGCTGGAACCGTCATAGGGCTTGTAATAAGCCTGCTGCAACAGGAATTTGGACTGGTTTCCATGGGTATGCAGTCGACTCTGGCCGATGCTTATCCCGTAAAAGTGGAGACACCGGACGTCCTGATCACTGTACTCTGTGTAGGGATCATTACCCTAATTGCTTCCATCCCTCCAGCCAGTCTGGCTTCAAAAAAATTATCCATGGAAAATTTATAAAACACACCCATATTTTCATTACTTTCGAAGTTTTCGGTATACTAAATTTTTATGAAAGTCGATCCTTCGAAGCCGTTCAAATTGATCTACTCATTGTATCAGCATGAGTATCTCGGCTTTCTTTTCGAATCGTTCGTTGTACAGCTCAGTGAGAAGGGTCGATTGACCTACACGCATCAGAATATTTCATCGAAAAACGCCGTAGAATTCGATTCTGAGCTGGATGAGGTTGATTACGAACTGATCAAATTCATGGATGCAATGCAGCAGGACGTTATCCTGAATCATTTTAGCCGAAAGCGTCAAAAACCACATGAGTTTTTTCTGAAAACCTATGATAAAAAGGAAGGAGACAAGCTCCTGCAAAATGAGATCAACCAATACCTGGAAAAACGCAGAACAGATATAATGCCCCGTCTGGTGGGGAAAACTGTTTTCGAAATGGGATCTGATGGTGAACCGGCATGGAAGGCAATCCAGGTGCTGGAGGAAAAAGCTACCATTTTATTTCACTTCAGAAAGAATGAAGACAACACGCATTACTTTCCCACGATAAAACTTTCTGGTGAAAAAGTCGATTTCAGGGAACATGAATCTTATATCATCGCCAATCAACCGGCCTGGATGATGGTAGACAGAAAACTCTTCGGTTTCCAAAAAGAGATTTCCGGTGGAAAACTTCGCCCATTTCTGAAAAAGAAATTTATCCTGATCCCCAAGAATGTAGAGGACACCTACTATGAAAAATTTGTAGCGCCATTGGTAGAGTCTTTTGATGTCTATGCAAAGGGATTTGATATTCTTACAGAAAAACATAAGCCAAGGCCGATTCTTACGCTTTCCGAAATCAAAAGCGCGTCTTCCGCTCCCACAAATCTTTTCGATGCACCTGTTGAGACGAAAACGGAGTCGAAAGTGCTTTTCGAATTAAGTTATAAGTACGGGGATCATCGATTCCGCGCAGATCAGCTCAAAGATGTAAGTGTAAGTCTAAAAAAAACCGATGAAGGATATACTTTTCATCGTATTCAAAGAATTCCGGATCAGGAAATTGACCTGTTGCGGGACCTTGAAAAGAGGGGTCTGACCCTTAGAAATTCCCGCATTACCCTAAAGGAATCGGATGCCTTTGACTGGCTCAATCGACATCAGAGCAACCTGGAAAAGTTAGGATATACCATCCATCAGCAATCCAATGGAGGAAAAAGATATTTCCTCGGATCATCCAGAATTGACATAAGAATTGAAGAGAAAATTGACTGGTTTGACATTAAAGCGGTCGTCACATTTGGTGAATTCGAGATTCCGTTTACTCAAATCCGAAAACTGATCATTCAGAATAAGTCTGAAGTTACGCTTCCCAATGGAGAAATTGGAATTATCCCTGCTTCATGGATAGAGGAATATCGGGATCTGTTCCTTTTTTCCGAAAAGGACGAAGAGCAAATCACCTTAAAAAAACATCATCTGGCCCTGGTGCAATCTTTAAAAGAGAATGACAGGGCATCCGTAAACATTAGCCGGAAACTGGAAAGATTGTTGGATTATGAAAGCATTGAAGATCAACCCCTTCCTTCCGGTTTTAAAGGTGAGCTAAGACCCTACCAGAAAGCTGGGTATAACTGGATTCAGTTTTTGAATGAATTCAGTTTTGGAGGCTGTCTTGCCGATGATATGGGTCTGGGGAAAACCATCCAAACACTGGTAACGCTTCAAAATTCCGTGGAGAAAAAAGAAGGGCCAAGTCTTCTGATCATGCCTACCTCCCTGATCTACAACTGGCAGATGGAGGCAAAGAAATTTACGCCCTCATTAAAAATTTTGAGCTACACAGGTATCAATAGAGTAAAGGATCCAAAAATCTTTTCAAAACATGACCTTGTGATCACCAGCTACGGTATCACCCGGATCGATACCGATGTATTGTCCGATTTTTTCTTTAATTACATCATTCTGGATGAATCTCAGGCCATAAAAAATCCGGAATCCATCATTTCCAAGTCTGTCCGCCAGCTCAAATCGAGGAGACGGCTGGTACTTACAGGTACTCCTATTGAAAACAGCACCTTGGATCTTTGGTCACAGATTTCATTTATAAATCCTGGCCTGCTTGGTTCCATGAGTTACTTTCAGAAGGAGTATCAAACACCGATTGAGAAGAAAGGTGATGAGAATAAAACGCGACAGCTAAATGCCCTCATCAAACCATTTGTACTAAGAAGGGAAAAAAGTCAGGTGGCAAAGGATTTACCTGAGAAGAGTGTGTCCGTCAAGTACTGTGACATGTCAGATGATCAGAGGGAATATTACGAGAAGGAGAAAAACGCTTTTCGCAATGAAATCCTTGATCAAATTGAAAACGAGGGATTGAATAAATCACAAATGATCCTCTTGCAAGGCCTGACAAGACTAAGACAAATTGCCAATCATCCCGTGATGGTCGATCCCGAGTATACCGGAAACTCCGGTAAACTTGAAGACATTACCTACATGATCCAGAATGCCCTGCAAAAGGATCATAACATTCTGGTATTTAGCCAATTTGTCAAGCACCTGAAAATCGTAGAAAATTTCCTGAATGATTCGAAGATCAAATATGCATACCTGGATGGTTCTGTAAAAGACCGGAAAAAAGAGGTGCTGAAGTTCCAGGAATCTGATGATACAAAAGTTTTTCTGATTTCATTAAAGGCCGGTGGACTTGGATTAAATCTGACAAAAGCGGATTACGTATTTCTATTGGATCCGTGGTGGAATCCTGCTATTGAAGCCCAGGCCATAGATCGGGCCCATAGAATTGGTCAGAAAAACAAGGTGATCACCTATAAGTTTATAGCGAGAGACACACTGGAAGAAAAAATTTTAAAACTTCAGGAAAACAAGCTAAAACTCGCCCAAGAACTAATTACAATTGAAGAAAGTTTTGTAAAAAGCCTTACGAAAGATGATATAAAGAAATTGTTTTCCTGATCCACCTAACCGTATAAGGACATGGACGTTGTTTGATGTTATACACCCTGACGATGTTGAAAAAACTGGCATTAATCCTTATGATCCTGACGGCTTTGCCAAAAGAGGGCATTGCCCAAAAGAACCTGGGTCTGATTATGCCTCCAAATGTCGACAAAGTCACTATTCCTTTTTCTTTCGTAAACAATCTGATCGTAATTCCAATTACGATCAACAATCAAATCACTATAAAGTTTATACTGGATACCGGGGCAAATAATCCCATTCTCACAGAAAAAATCTTTGGAGACATCATGGGGCTGGACTATAGCCGTGAAATAAACATAGCGGGTGTGGGTGCAATAAATGTGTTGAATGCCCATGTCGCCAGCGACGTACGACTTCGGTTCCCGCAAGGCATAAGAGGTCGATACATATCCATGCTCGTCCTCGAGGAGGATTACATTCAGTTAAAAAAGAATCTTGGTGAAGACGTATATGGAATAATCGGATTTGATGTTTTCAGCAGGTTCGTGGTGGAGTTGGACTTTGACAAGTTTGAAATGACGCTGCACCGTCCACGCTCTTTCAAGCCATCTCGCAATTATGACCGGTTTGACCTGAGCATCGAAGACTCAAAACCATTTCTGCAAACAGTTGTAGAGCAGGGAGAGGATACTGATACCCTGAAATTTATGATTGATACCGGAGCCAGCCATGCGCTTTTAATTGATTTAACGCAATCGGAGGTGCTCACATTACCGGATACTACGCTTGAATCGGCGCTGGGGCATGGATTAGGTGGTGAGATTTATGGGAGGGTAGGCAGAATAGATGCGGTGAAAATTGGTGATTTCGAATTGAAAGACGTTTTGGTGTCTATCCCCGATCAGGGAGCCTATAATGCCAGTATCAAAAGAGGATCCCGAAACGGAACCATAGGAGGACAAATTCTCTATCACTTCAACGTGGTATTCGATTACCATAGAGAAGCCATTTATCTGGACAAAAACGGCAACTACAGAAACCCGTTTCAGTACGACATGAGTGGGCTAAGAGTGTCATATTTTGAAAATCCAAAACGGTACCAGATCACGGGTATTATGGAAAAAAGTCCTGCCAGTAAAACCCCCATTGAAGTTGGAGACGAAGTTCTGTACATCAATGGGCATCACATTGATAATTCTAAACTTTCCGATATCAATGCCCTTCTTCGTAGCCGTCCGAATAGAAAAATCAGAATAACTGTGCTTAAAAACGATGGGGAACGAGTCAATTGTAAATTCAGACTAAAGAGCATGATCTAAGTCATTCCCTGATCCAATTGGTTTTCTGAGAAATGGGAATTCTGTCCATATTTTTGATTTCAATTCTCGGAACCCCTACATAAAGAAATCCGAGTAATCTGTCTTTCGCGGATAAATTGAAAAATTTCTTCGCCTCATCCATGTAAGTAATACCTCCGGAACCCCAATAACACCCTACACCATAGGCAGTGGCCGTCAATGCCATATTTTGGACCGCACAAGCCACGGATTCAATCTCTTCAATCTCAGGGACACTCTCCTTTTCATCTCTTCTCATCGCGATGGAAATGACATGACTGCACTCCAGTGGTTTTGTAGATAAGTTCTTCAGCTTGCTTTCCTGGAATGTACCATCTTTTGTAGCCACCGACCTATATAAATCAGCCTGGAAATCTGCTAATTTTTTCAGCCCAAGCCTGGTGAAAACCTGAAACCGCCAGGGTTCTGTTTTTCGATGGGTTGGAGCCCAATTGGCGTTTTCTAACATCTGTTGTATGATTTGGTCATTGACTTCATCTCCGGAAAACAAATTGGTATAAACTGACCTCCTGGACGCTATCAGACGATTGATCATTTCCGTGTCAAAATTTGACATATTATTCAGCTTTTCATTTCTCAATTAAAGCAATATTAACCTCAATAATGGTATAAGTTATATTTGGTTGATCATCTACCTTTACCGCATGTCCGAAAATTCTAAAAAGCTTTTCCTTCTGGATGCTTATGCCTTGATCTACAGGGCTCATTTTGCGCTAAGCAATAACCCTATCGTCAATAGTAAGGGAATAAATACCGGAGCCATACTCGGGTTTACCAATTCACTTCTCGAGATCATTCAAAAGGAAAAACCATCCCATATAGGAGTAGTATTTGATACCAGTGCACCTACCTTCAGACATGAAGAATATAAAGAATATAAAGCCACTCGGGAAAAACAACCGGAAGAAATTGGGATCGCAATCCCTTATGTGAAAAAAATCATTGAGGGTTTTGGCATTCCGATCATTGAAATGCACGGCTTCGAGGCAGATGATCTGATTGGAACTTTGTCCAAAAAAGCGGCAAAAGCAGGTTTTGAGGTCTTTATGATGACCCCTGATAAGGATTTTGCACAGCTGGTCGAGGAGAAAATCTTTCTCTACAAACCTCCTCGCATGGGTAATATTGCCGAAGTCATGGGAATTCCGGAGGTACTTCAAAAATTTGACATCAACAAGGTAGAGCAGGTGATCGACGTGCTTGGTCTAAAAGGTGATTCTGTAGACAACATACCCGGTGTGCCCGGCATTGGAGATAAAACTGCCTCAAAGCTTCTAAAAGAATTCGATTCAGTCGAAAATATTGTCGCCAATGTGGATCAACTGAAAGGTGCGCTAAAAAAGAAGATAGAGGAAAACGGAGAGCAGGGTATATTGTCCAAAAAGCTGGCCACCATCAATATCGAATCTCCGATAGAGCTGGACGAACAAGCCCTAAAATATTCCGAACCAAATGAAGATCTATTGATCCCTGTGCTGGATGAATTGGAGTTTCGGACCATATCACGCAGACTTTTTGGGGGAGAAACTGCTACACAGAAAGCGGCTGCCACCAATCAGCTGGGACTGTTTGGTGATGAGTCATCTTCAGAAAACTCCAATCTTCCAAAAAAAGAATCTATCGACTCTGTCAGTCATGACTACCATCTGATACAGGACAAAGCCGATCGCCAAAAATTGATTTCTTCCCTGGAGAAGTGTGAAGAATTCTGTTTCGATACGGAAACTACAAGCCTTGAAACCGTAGAAGCGGAATTAGTAGGTCTGGCAATTTGTATTAGAAAAAATGAAGCCTACTATGTACCGTTTCCGGAGGATCAGAAAGAAACAAAATCAATCATTGGCGAATTCAGGACTTGCTTCGAAAATCCTGATATCAAAAAGATTGGTCAAAATCTGAAGTATGATATGCAGGTTTTGAGGAATTATGGCATTGGTGTCAAAGGAAAAATTTTCGACACTATGTTGGCTCACTATCTCATCGAACCGGAGGCAGCCCACAGCATGGATGTACTCGCGGATAGGTATCTAAACTATGTCCCGATCAGCATTGAAAAGCTCATCGGTCCCAAAGGGAAAAGACAAAAAAGCATTCGGGATGCTGAAGTCCAGAAAGTCTGTGAATACGCATGCGAGGATGCGGATGTAACATTTCAATTGAAGGAAAAACTTCACAAGGAGATCCGGGAACGGGACCTGGATAAACTGCTTCATGAAGTGGAAGAGCCCCTTTCATTTGTACTTGCCGATATGGAGTACACAGGAGTCAGCATTGATATCGCTGCACTTGGTGAGATGTCAAAGGAGCTAAATACCATTAGTTTAGAAGTTCAGGAACAAATTTTCAAAATAGCAGGACAGGAATTCAATATTGGTTCACCTAAGCAGCTGGGAGAGATCCTATTCGAAAAATTGAAGCTGGTAGAAAAACCCAAAAAAACAAAGTCCGGACAGTATGCCACGGGAGAAGATATCCTTTCAAAATTGGCGGCGGATCATGAAATAGCCGGAAAAATCCTGGAATTCAGAGAGTACCAGAAGCTCAAGTCAACCTATGTGGATGCCTTGCCAAAGATGGTTAGCAAAAAAGATGACCGGGTTCATACGGACTACCGACAAACAGTAGCTGCTACCGGAAGACTAAGCTCAAATAACCCGAATCTGCAAAACATACCCATCAGAACGGAAAAAGGGCGAGAGATCAGGAAGGCGTTCATATCAACGGACAGCTCCTTCAAGATCCTTTCTGCCGACTATAGCCAGATAGAATTGAGAATTATGGCGGCCTTTTCCGGAGATGAAAGCATGACGAATGCATTTGCAGAAGGAAGAGATATTCATGCCACTACCGCCAGTAAGGTCTTTAAGGTAGACATTGACAATGTCGAACCCACCATGCGTCGTAAGGCCAAGGAAGTAAATTTCGGGATCATTTATGGGATTTCTGCTTTTGGGTTATCCCAAAACCTGAATATCCCACGCTCTGAAGCAAATGACATCATCAATGCCTACTTTGAAGAATTTCCTGCCGTCAAAACCTACATGGATAAAACCATTGAGAAAGCTCGTAAGAATGAATATGTAGAAACAATTCTGGGCAGACGCAGATACCTGCGAAATATAAATAGTCGGAACTATACCATGCGCGGTTTTGATGAACGAAACGCTATAAACGCACCGATCCAGGGATCGGCTGCAGATATGATCAAGGTGGCAATGATCAACATTTTCGAATGGATGAATAAAGAAAAACTTGCCTCCAAAATGATCATGCAGGTTCATGACGAACTGGTATTCGAGGCTCATAAGGATGAGTTGGAGCTCTTACAAAAATCCATTGAAAAATTTATGAAAGAAGCACTGCCGTTGAAAGTCCCTATGGAAGTGGGAATGGGAGTCGGAGAGAACTGGCTGGAGGCACATTAAGATTATGGAAAAACCGGGAAAAGAAGACATTCTGGAGGCTAGAGAACGGATCCAGCCATTTATCCATCGAACACCTATTTTCACTTCAAAAGCTGTAAATGAGGTGGCGGGTTGCCGACTGTTTTTGAAATGTGAAAATTTCCAAAAAACAGGATCATTCAAGATCAGAGGTGCCACAAATACAATTCTTTCACTGGCTGAAAAAAAAGGGGACAAGATTTTTGCCACACATTCGTCCGGAAATCATGCCCAGGCTGTAGCTTTTGCCGCTCGACTTGCAAACTCTATAGCACATATTGTAATGCCGAAGACCGCCCCTGAGGTGAAAAAGAAGGGAGTGAAGAATTACGGTGGCTTAATTACATTTTGTGAACCGACCGAAGCGGATCGGCTCAGTACATGTGACAAAATCATTTCAGAAACAGGTGCTACGATGGTGCATCCGTTTGAAGATCCGCGAATTATCGCCGGTCAGGCAAGTGTAGCTTCAGAGATTTTTGAAGAACTGAAACCTGATTTCATTCTTTCACCAGTAGGCGGAGGTGGTCTTTCCGCAGGTACCGCCCTGGCCACAAGATTTTTTTCCCAAAAGACCAGATTTGTCATTGGTGAACCCAAGGAAGCAGATGATACCTACAGATCCTTTCAGGAAGGAAATGTTGTGCCTGTAGTTAATCCAAAGACCATAGCCGATGGATTGAAAACTACCGTTGGTAAACTAAACTTTGATATCATAAAAGAAGGGGCGGAAGAAGTAATCACGGTGACCGAGGAAGAAATTATTGAAGCCATGAGGCTGATCTGGGAACGAATGAAAATTATTATTGAGCCATCCAGTGCCGTTCCCGTTGCCTCAGTCCTAAAACAAAAATCAAAGTTCGCGAATAAGGACGTTGCAGTAATCATAACCGGAGGTAACGTAGACCTCAAGGGCCTTCCATTTTAGTCAATGTCCAGAAAGTTCTTTTTACTTTTTAATCCGATCTCCGGGAAAAAACAGGTTCCTAGTAAGGTAAAAATGGTAAAAGACCACCTCGAATCAGCTGGATTCGAATTGGTGCTTCATGAGACTTTACCTACTGGAAATACCATAAAAAAAGTCTCCGATCTTCTAGATCCCTCTTATTCTGATTTATTGGTCATGGGAGGGGATGGCACCTTGAATGAAGCAGTAAATGGATTGAAATTTGACATCCCCGTGTCAATAATCCCGGGTGGTTCCGGAAATGATTTTGTGAAAAACATAGACATTGGGAAGACGCTGGGTGACCAGATCGAAAACATCATTCACGGTGATCTCCATAGAATTGATCTTGGGGAAGCCAACCAGCGTAAATTTCTGAATGGAGTAGGCGTGGGCTTTGATGGACAAATTGTAGAGGACATGCTTCATACTGAAGTGCCACTACTTTATGGCCATGCCAAGTACTATTATCATGTGCTCCGAATCCTGGCTTCTTACCAACCTCGCAGTTTTTCTCTGGAAGTGGACGGAGATAAAATCCGGCGTGACCTGATCCTGCTGACCATTGGCAATGGCACCACATTCGGAGGTGGTTTTAAATTGACTCCCAATGCCAAATTAAACGATGGTCAATTCGAGATCTGTACAGTTGGTAAGATTTCTGCTTTGAAGAGATTTATGAATATACTTCGACTGAAAAACGGCTCGCACATTGTCCTCAGGGAAGTTAAAAATTTCAATTGCCGGTCAATTATGATACAAGGCAATGAAAGCCTTTATTGCCATATAGACGGTGAGCCTTTCGGAAATCCTCCACTTGACATAAAGATCCTACCCGGAGCCCTTTCAATCAGAGCTAATTCAATTAGATAATTTGGCCTTTTTTCGAAATCTGAAATAAGCCCAGGTGGTGAACGAAATCAGTAGTATTGAAATGAACTGCGAGTGGGATAGTATGTCTTCAATGATAAAACCTCGTCGTAAGTCTCCTCTGAAAATTTCGATAATGGCCCTCCCTGCGGAGTACATGATGACATAAATGAATATGAGCTGTCCTTCAAATCTTTTATGCCTTTTCAGCATCCAAAGCGTCCCCAATATGATGAGAAGAAATGTGGCTTCGTAAAGTTGGGTTGGATGAAGAGGTTCTCCCAGGGGTTTAGCCTGTGCCTTTGTATCTGTGAAAACAAGTCCCCATTCCGAATGGGTAGGCCGCCCATAGCAGCACCCGGCAAAAAAGCATCCCATACGCCCAAAGGCATGTACGATCACTCCAGCTATTGCCAATCGATCCAGTACTGCCCAAACAGGCCATTTCTCTTTACGGAAAAACCAAATGGCTGTTGGAATTACAAAGATCAGCGAACCAAAGAACACAAACCCCTGCCGAAAATCTTTCTGCATATTCTGAAAATCTCCAAAATAGTATGACGGGTCCTCCAGATAAAACAAAAGCTTTCCACCGATAAATGCCGCAGCAATCACGTAGATGACCAGGGTTTGAATCTTTTCCGGCTTAATTCCCAATTCTTTCTTCGCTGCCTGATTCATGAAGTAATAAGCAACAAACGCTCCCATCATGATCATGAAACCATAAGTATGGATAGTGAAGTTGCCAATTGTGATCAGTTCAGGGTGCATATCGAAGAATTAAAGGTAAATCTAACTCTTAAATGGGTTGTTTTCCGATTCATTTGAGCTGTCATAAACCCTGATGCCAATGACCTCAGCTTCTGCTGTCTTAATCCCTTCCTGGAAAAAATCACAATGCATGGATGTTTTTCGGTCTTTTACGTTTGAAATTCGGGTCCTGAGCTCAACGGGAATTTTGGTAGAAGTAGGTTTCAGGTATTTTATCTCTAGTTTCCCTGTTGCATACCGGTAAATTGGCTCGCTGTCGAGGTTGCGATTTTCTCTTTTGTAAGCATCCGCCATCGCTGTCCCCATACAATGACAGTCAATCAACGTGGCCATTATACCCCCATTGAGTAGATTGGACCAGCCATGATATTTCTCCTCCGGTTGCCAGATACAAACAGATTCTTCCCCATCCCAAAAGCTTTTTATTTGTAAGCCATCAGGATGATGACTACCACATCCAAAACACACATTTTCCGGCATGTGATCCTGGAAAAAATCTTTCTTTTTATTCGCCATAAATCGTTACAAATATCTTTCGGGAACCTCCCCTGTCTCTATGCTCTCCCAGATAAACTCCTTGCCAGGTCCCCAGTACCGGCCTATTGTCCATTATCGGGAAGCTTACTGAGCTGCCCATCATTGATGACTTTATATGTGCTGGCATATCATCCGGACCTTCCAGGGTATGACTATAGTAAGTAGCATTTTCCGGTACCACCTTATTCATATGGGACTCGAAGTCATCTCTCACGGTCGGATCAGCGTTTTCATTGATGGTAAGACTGGCGGAAGTATGTTTTATGAATACATGAGCAATACCATTTTTTATCTGGCTTTCTCTGATGACCGGAATTATTTCCGAGGTAATGATGTGATATCCTCGTGGAAATGGGTTGAGATAGATCTCCTTTTGATAAACCATCGGGTGAAGCTAATGGTGGGTAGTCAGAATCACAAACGGGATTTTTGAAACTCCAGCGCTCCTATATCGGATACACTGTCTCTTGGTTGACCCAATGCATCTACAGTCAAAATTTCTGATGCCCGATCTATCAAAACAGATGTAGAATCAGGTGAGAAATCAAACTCCGAAACATTCGAAAAACCTGGGTAATCAGATTCCAGAGAAGTTATATTTCCTTCTATAGTTTGTGCTGTTCGTATTACGCAGTTGTTTAGAGCGAAATCATTCCCGGATCCCACCTCCTCGAAGAAAACAGATGACTCCGATTGACCCCAGATTACAGAGTTCTTCATTACGAAACGCAAGGCCCCAACGATCACCTCGGATTCACTCACTGGTAGATAATCCGCTACCTGAACAATGGGGTCATCATTGAAAAAACTGGAAGGTGAATTGACCAATGTGCAGAAATTGTAGTCATAATTTCCCCCAATAACATTGAATAATGCATGAAGCCCCACATCGTAAATCAATAAGTTGGTTGCGCTGAGATCAGAGGAATATGCCTGAATACCTGATTCACTCATATGCCTGATGATCACTTGTTCCAGTATCAGATCAGGAACAGAATCTTCGTCAGGTGTACCAAGTCTCAATCCGATTCTGCCATTTTCTATTATAGTATAACTCATGTAATTGTCTGTACTTCCTTCTAAAAAGTAAATAGCATCCCATTGGCCGGGAGCCACTACGAATGAAGGATCGGACCTGATGTTTCTAAAAACCACCGGATCCAGCGAATCACCCAAAACAGTCAGTTTCCCCTGAATAAAAAGTGCGGCGTTTTGATCCAGGAATATCCTGGCACCTTCATCAATTTGTAAATGGCAGTCTGGCTGGACCAACAAAGTATCCAAAATCACATAAGGTTTCCCCTTTGACCAAACAGAATCACACAGCGACCCCTTTTCCAGATAAATGGCATCCTGACCCCAGGCCCTGAGTTTTACATCATGAGTTCTGTTGTTCCAGGTAAATAAGATCGAATCCTTGACAAGATAGGGGAGAGATTCATCTGCCGGATCTATGAGAACATTTACCACTATCAGTAAACTATCTCCGGCTCCTACAAGCACATTTGAAATCCTGCTCTCCTCCTTACCATTGACAATTATTCCAAATCTTGAAGAATTTCCTCCGGCCAATGATACGTCCAGGTTGACCGCTTCATCATTTGGGTTTCTGATTCTTAATCTTTTAGAAATGCTTGTGCGGGCTGTTAGAAGAGTATCGAACGAAACAGTATCCGAATCAAAATAAAGGTCTACTCTACCAGTGGCAACTGCATTTTCATTCAGGTCGCACGAAAGAAGGACAACGATAAGAAATGGAAAATAAAATATTAAAGCTGCTCCTTTCATCTCTATGAACGGAGGTCAGGTAGCATCTCCGAGTTCCATTCTTTCAGCATTTTCGGCTATACGTAACTGCTCTATGAATTCGTCGATTTGACCATTCATGATATTTGGAAGATTATAAACCGTGTGGTTAATTCTATGGTCTGTCACTCTGCCTTGTGGATAATTATAGGTCCTGATCTTATCAGAGCGATCACCACTTCCGACCATACTTTTTCTTTGAGAACTGATCTGGTCATTGTGTTTTTTTAGCTCCATTTCATAAATCCTCGACCTCAATACCTTAAGGGCCTTGTCATAATTTGCATGCTGTGACCTGCCGTCCTGACATTCTACCACGATTCCGGTGGGATTATGGGTCAGACGAACTGCGGACTCAGTTTTGTTAATGTGCTGACCTCCTGCCCCTGACGCCCTGAATGTGTCCTTTCTTATGTCTCCCATGTTCAACTCGACATCCACCTCTTCCGCTTCTGGCAATACGGCCACTGTCGCTGCTGATGTATGGACACGACCCTGGGATTCTGTAGCTGGCACTCTTTGAACCCGATGAACACCTGATTCAAATTTCATTTTGGCATATACGTCTTCTCCTTCTATGGAAGCCACTATTTCCTTGTATCCTCCCGCTGAGCCTTCGTTGTAATTCAATACGGAAAAGGTCCATTTCTCAGTTTCGGCAAAAAGTTTATACATTCTAAAAAGGTCTCCGGCAAAAATACTCGCCTCATCGCCGCCGGTTCCTGCACGAATCTCCAGTATTACATTCTTACTATCATTGGGATCTTTGGGGATAAGCATATATTTCAGCTCCTCTTCCATCTCCTCAACCCTGGGCTGCAATTCGTCTATTTCCCCTTTTGCCATCTCCCGAAAGTCCTCGTCTTTCTCGTTTTGAAGGACTTTCTTTGCCTGGTCAAGGTTGTCCAGGGTAGTTCTATAACTATCATATTTCTTTACAATCTTCTCCAGGTCTTTATATTCCTTACTCAACCTGGAATAAGCATCCATATCCGACATCGCATCCGGCTGGACGATCAACTGACCTACCTCCTCAAACCTATGTTTGATTGACTCTAGTTTCTCAATCATGAAGAATGTATTTCTTTTGCATTAGCAAAATTAACATGAAGAAGGAACATACAATTTCCGATAACCGATTGCATTTCATTTATGCTACTATTTCTTTCCTATTTATCCTCGGATGCGGAAAAAGTGAAAAATTGGATCGGGAGGCGGTAAAAGAGGTAATGGCGCAACAGGAGGTAAAACGTGTGACTAAAGTGGAATTGATGGAATATGGCTCCAAAATGGGTTCGGAAATTGCGCTTTTTGCTGATTCTGCGCTACTACAAAATTTCCTTTCAAAAAATTCTCAAAATTGGGAATTGGAGACCTGTAAGATTTATCTACCCGAAGTTGGGGTAAATGGACTTGGCGTTAATCGGGTGAGCAATCAACCTATGAATTCAAAAAACAAACCGGACTCCATTGAGAATCTGATTCTGGAAGCTTATCAATATGGATTTGATGAAAATCTTCAAATTGGTGAATCCATTCAGGAACTAGACAAGGAATACATGCTTTATAACCAGCCAATTTTCCTCAATGACCAATCTTGCCTATCCTGCCACGGTATTCCCGGGCAAGACATGAGCGAAGAAAAGGCAGACATCATTTATGCCAGGTACCCGGAAAGTCAATCACTCAATCACAAAATCGGAGATCTTATGGGAATGTGGAGCATTTTAATCTCCAAAAAGACCATCGTTGATAATATTTAATCAGATCAATTCCGGATATCTAAAGCAATCTGTGGTGTGATCATTGACCAATCCGGTTGCTTGCATGTGTGCGTACATGATGGTGGTACCTACAAATTTGAACCCCCTCTTTTTTAAATCCTTTGATAGATTATCCGATTCCTTAGTTGAAGCTGGCACTTCCTCCATTTTTTTCCACTGTCTGCAAATAACTTCTCCATCTACAAACCCCCAGATATATTTATCAAAGCTTCCAAACTCCTCCTGCACCGATAAAAAGGCTCTCGCATTGATCACGGCACTGTTTACTTTAAGCTTGTTGCGGATCACTTCAGGAGACTGCAGTATCTTTTCAATATCTTTTTTGGTAAAACGTGCAACTCGCTCAGGATCAAATGAAGCGAAATGCTTTCTGTATCCATCTCGCTTATTCAAAACAGTACTCCAGCTTAAACCGGCCTGAGCACCTTCCAAAATCAAAAATTCAAAATGCTTCAGATCATCGTGCACGGGAACTCCCCATTCCTCATCATGATATCGAATGTATTCATCATAGGTGTTTTCACACCATTGGCATCTTTTTTTGGTCATAAGGCATACGAAATTCTTCTCCTGACGGTTTGA
The DNA here is from genome assembly GCA_965228045.1 of Cyclobacteriaceae bacterium. Classification (GTDB taxonomy): domain Bacteria; phylum Bacteroidota; class Bacteroidia; order Cytophagales; family Cyclobacteriaceae; genus JANQEU01. The sequence continues at coordinate 270,952 of OZ245789.1, forward strand.
TAATGTATAAATTTAGACCAATTTAATCCGAATGTTCAGGCAACCACTGCTTAGAATTTTATTGCTACTATTTAGCATCTCTCTCTGGGGACAATCATCTTTAATCGAGTATGACCTGATTAATAAAGTGGATGAAATCCCGGCAGACCTTCGTAAAACTCGAAGTGTCGTGATCCTATCCATGAACGAAGATGGAACCAATTGGCAGAAACAGGCCATAAATGTGCACAACCAATTGAAAGGGATGAAAATAGACGCCGTCAGCTATATTCATTATTGGAACTACAATGCCAGCCCTGTGGTAAAATCCGGATTTCAGAAGTTCTTGCGGGATCGTGCGATTAATTATATGATTTTAGTTCGAGCCACCGATGATGTGCAGGTCGCCATTATACCCATGAAAAATGGACTGCCCGATTACAGTTCGGGTTCCTGGTACACCCGGGATAAGTCAGTCCAGGAAGCATTTTTCAAACTGGCATTGCTCCTGAAAAGACAAGATGATTTTGGAAGTAATTTTCTGATCTCGGATTATCCGGAAGTTATTGATGACATTCCTATATTTTCCGGAGGCCAATACCCTACCTATCCAGGTCAACTGCAAAGGATGGCCCTTGGGGTGGTGTTACTACCAGAAATCAAAGTGAATGCCGCCAATGAAAATGCTCAGAATATCATTGAAGTCCATAATAATGAGATCAGGGCAAAAAATGAGTTGATCAAAAAAGTTTTCGAAGATGATTATCCCTATCCGTTTGAATTCTTGGAATATGGAACCGATGAAGAAATCGCCGATAAAAGATTTCAATATGCCCTGAGGTTTGTTCATACCTCGGGTGAGACCGCTAAGAAGTTGCTGAATTATAAGATCGAGCAAACAGAGACTGATTTCATCTCGATGGTCCCCGCGAACGACGGCCAGAGAACCTTAAAAACCTTTTCAATTGATAAAAGGGTCTACAAATTCTACATTCAGCAAACCATCGTCTATGACTGCCATGTAGGAAGATACTGGGACGCAGATGAAACACTGGAAGGATCTTTGAGAAACTTCATCGGTAACATGCAAAATCAGTTCGAACGGACTAATTGATTCATGGATGTTGTCCAATATTTAGAACGGTTGCAATTAAAAAGTGAATTCCCGACTCTTCGCTTCCTTAAAAAATTACAACTAGCCCATTTAAAGGCAATCCCGTTTGAGAATCTTGAAATCCATTATGGTAATCGAATCCTGCTTGATTACAGGCATATTGAAAATAAAATTCTAGGTTCAAAACGAGGCGGATACTGCTTTGAACTAAACGGACTATTTAGTGAGCTCTTAAAAAAACTGGGTTTCGAATGTTATTTGAGTTCGGCATCTTTTTACATGGGAGAGGAAAAATACAGTGATGAAATGGATCATATGCTGATAATAGTTGAGTTGGATGAAGGTAGCTTTGTCACTGATGTTGGGCTGATTGACGGTTTCCACCAACCGAAACTTCTAACGGAGAATGAAGTTTTTCTGGATCACATTTATTATTACCGTTGGGGGCGGAATCCTGATGGCCATTTTCTGCTTCAAAAATCGGCAGATGGAATAAGCTTCAAGACTTATTATAGGACACCCATAACCAAAAAATCTTTCATTGAGTTTTTGCATCAAAACGACAAGCATCAGGATAGCCTGGACTCCTTTTTTGTCCAGAATAAAATCGCCTCCCGACTCGATGAAATGGGTCAAAGGATAAAGCTAACAGGAGATAAACTAGAGATCATCCGCGGATCAGAATCAAAGATTATCGAGATCTCCAATGAAGACGATTTCTTATCGAAACTCGAAGAATTTTTTGGAATCACCTACGATAGTCTAATTCAGTAATAAAGATCTGGTTTTTTCAATAGCCTCATCAAAAAAGTACATCGCCGTCTCCTTCTGGTTACTGCTGTCCCAAAGATTCTTAGCCAGATAAACGGCGCCAATCCACTCATCCTGGTGCCAAAATCCTCTGGTCGAAAACTTAGGTAAATTCTCTTCATCCAGATATGGTCTGGAAGTGACATAAAAATAGGGTTCGTTGTAGATCTGGTCTCCCGGACTAAATCCAAGTGTGATCAAAGTATCAGTTTCCTCTTCATCTGTTTCTATGATGACCACGTCCATTTCCATATGCATGCGTTTTGGAGAAATGAAAATATCCCTGGTATGTTCAAATTTTTCCTTGTACTCAGAATGAATGATAAAAGCATCATGAAAGTATCCGCCCAAAATTCGGGTCACACGTGAGTCTGTTAAAGAAAACTGTTTTTTATCCATTACCTCCTGAGGCAATTGATATGGCAAGTTCATAACGAGATGTGACGATGACAGATTTAAACTGATAATGTGTTGCTCCAGCCAAACGAAGGCTTGATTGAGGGTCTTCTCTTCAAGATTGAAAGCGTCCAATGTCTGAACTTTCTCATCTACCAGGTATATGTTGAAATCTTCGAAACTTACAGAAGATCGAAATTTATGAATGCCTTCCACCCACTTCCCGGCCATCCTCCACAAACCTGGAATCCATACTAACCACGCATTTTTATCATGAGGATCCTCTGGCAAAAATGTCCGACCAACAGCCGCAACATTTTGCAAAGCGAGGTGGTATTCATTCTTATAAAACCGAAGTTTTTCAAGATCAATAGCCCCCAATTCATACCAATCGTATTTATCGGAAACACTAAGCACAATAAAAAAGCCTCCTATCGGAGGCTATGGTTTAAGCTTGATATTTTTTGACTGCTTTCTTCAGGGAAGCAATGTCCGCGGTAATGGAAGGATCAGAATAGATTCTGGATGATAATGCAGAAACAACTTTCCTTTTGAATCCAAGCTTTTCAGCCAGATCTTCGCAATACTTGATTTCACTCAGGTATACCTGAGCATCGATTTTCATCAACTGAATAATGTTGTACAGGTAATCAAACCTTTCATCTTCGGTCATGGTGTTGATGTCTGGAAGTGGAATCGGGCTTTCTACGATTTCTTTGATCTCAGATTCACTAAGACCGTTGGCCCTGCCTACCATCAGAATGTGGAGTTTTTCCTGACCATCAAAGTCTCCATCGATCTTAGCTAGTTGTATAAGTGCGCTTAATTGTGCTTTAATACTCATTTTTAGAAAATTAAATTGGAAGCTTTCAAATACCTAAATTACACATTTGAAATCAAATATTCTGCAGAACAGATTTAGATGATTAGAACCGGAGGTAATTTGAAAAAAAAATGGCAAATATGCACCTGATTGACATCAAAAAATTTAGTGCACATAGCTTGCCGCATTCACATCAAATGTCGATCCCGTAGCATGGTCTGCCATACCTGATGCGATAAAAGTAATCAGCGGAGCGATATCCTTCGGTTCTGTCAGCCTTTCCAATGCCACATCATCCATGGCATGCTCTTCTCCGTATTGTTGGATGAACTCTTTAGCCATATCAGTCCGTACAAAACCCGGAGCAACATTGAATGCTTTGATTCCATGTTTACCAAACGAACGGGCAATAGATCTTGTCAATGAGACCAAACCCGCCTTGGATGCAGCATAAGCCATATACTCACCTGTTTCACCACGAAAGGCAGCTCTTGAGCTAATATTGATAATCCTTCCCGCCGCCTTTCTTTCTATGAAATGTTCTATTGCCTTTTTGCACAAAATCGCCGGACTGGTCAGATTTACCCGCATCGTTTCTTCCCAGTTGCCTACCCACTCTTCCTCCGGTGATTTAATGTCCGCCGGTTTGGCCATTCCTGCGTTATTGATCAAAATCTCCACACTACCCATCTCCAGTGAAACCCTCTCGAAAAGCTTACTGGCGTCATCCGGCTGAGAGAGGTCAGCTTGAAACGCTTTTGATTCATTGCCCAGAATATGCGCAAGGTTCTCAGCCTCTCTGACATTCTTGTTATAATGAACGGCTATGGTAGCTCCTGCCTCCGCCAATTTGGTGACAATGGCCTTACCTATTCCCCTGCTCGCTCCCGTAACCAGGATATTTAATCCCGACAGATTTATGTACATAATATAATTTTTTTGGGCCTTGAAAATTACTCGAAAAATAGTCTTCAATGTCACTAAAGCAATATTTTTTCCTAATTAAGTCCATTAAAGAAAGTCTTCATTCCGTTTCTCAGTTGTGTTTTGGCCTGGAATTTGGATAACCACCGATAACATCAAATTAAATAGGTCATGAAAACACTTCTACAATTCCTAATTCTGCCAACCTTGATGCTATTGTCCTCATGTTACTATTATGACGAAGTTGGCCCTCCCGGACCACAGGGAATTCCTGGTCCTCAAGGTCCTGCGGGTTTTACCGGACCACAGGGACCTGCAGGTGCCCCGGGTGAAAGTGGATACGTATTTGAATATTCTGATGTGACATTTTTTGGACCGGAGTATGAAGTGATCTTGCCTTTTCCTGATGACTTTGAGACCCTTTTCACAGATGTGGCGCTGGTATACTTACTTTGGGATGTCCAGGACATCGGTGGAGAAATACTGGAAATTTGGAGGCCTTTGCCCCAAACAGTTTTTACTGGTGACGGCACTTTGCAATATAACTTTGATTACTCGCTATACGATGTCAGACTTTTTCTGGATGGTAACTTCCCACTAGATTATCTTGCGCCGATTGATACTGATGATTGGGTAGTACGTATTGTAATTGTTCCTGGCGAATTTGTCAGCGGACGAACTACCGCCCCAAGCTACAATGAGCTAAAATCGAGTTTAGGTCTACCGGAACTAACAGAACATATCAAGACTGTAAGAAGAAGGTGATTCCCTGGGTCCGGACCGGACCCTTTTTTATTGTCATTAAATGATTCAGTTATAATTATTTTAATATTTAACACAATAACTATATTAGGCTGACATTCAGAAAATTATTAATTTCGTCCCTTTCACCAACGAATTGGAGAGTCCACTACACATAATCGCTTAAATCTAACCTTATGGGCATATTAATTCCGCTGATCCTAATATCGCTCTGCTGCCTGGTAATCTGGCGTGCAGGAGATGGGTTTATGACCGCTTCCGAATACGTCGGGCGAAACCTCTCCGAGGGAGTAAGAGGCGCTACTATAAATGCAATCGCAAGTTCAATGCCTGAGGTTTTCACCTCGCTTTTTTTCTTGTTTGTTTTAATGGATGCCAGTGGCTTCTCCGGTGGTATAGGAACAACTGCAGGTAGTGCTATCTTTAATGGAATGGTCATCCCTGCAGTATCAGTAATTGCAGTGACGGCAATGGGGTTGGCAAAAAAAATCCACGTTTCGAGGAAAGTTCTTTTGAGAGACGGTATCGCCTTGATCATTGCTGAGTTTATTTTTCTTGTCTTAATAAGTGGCGCCACTCTTTATTGGTACCATGGATTGATATTAATGTTGGTGTATGTGGTTTACATCGTTTATATGTTCTCAACAATGTCCAAAAAAGAGAAGGAGGAATTTCTCGAAGAAGGTCATATTGAAGTTGATGAATTTGAAGATGATGAACGTGAACATAAACCATTGGCGCAGGGCATTTTGACCTTCGATCTGGAAAGGATTTTCCTGGGTAAGGCTAAGATTAATGGAGCCAGAGCCTGGTCTTTATTGGTGTTTTCAACTTTGTCAATTGCCGGAGTATGCTACTTCCTGGTTGTGGCCTGTGAATGGCTTGGTGAGGAGACATACACTGTCCCGTACCTGGGTGAATTTAATGGTTTAAATATCCCCGTAATGTTTGTCGCGCTGATATTAGCTTCTGCAGCCTCAAGCTTTCCTGACACTATTATTTCCATCAAAGACGCTCAACGCGGAAAATATGACGATGCCATCTCTAACGCACTCGGAAGCAACATATTCGATGTTTGCTTCGCATTGGGATTTCCATTGTTCATCTTCACCATTATCAAGGGCCCAATTCAAATGCCTCCGGATATTATTGACCTGAGTAGTGAGCTACGTTTCCTACTTTGGTTGCTTACGATATTGGCAGTGATCATTTTCACCTTTGGTAAGTACATCACCAGGGCAAAAGCATTCTTACTATTAAGCATTTACTTCCTTTTTGTGATTTACATAGTGGCTAGAGGTGCTGACAATGCTATTGCAGGTTCTATTGCCGACTTCCTTGTCGGAGTAGTTCGGTACTTCAGAATAGGCTAAACCATAAGAAAAATTTCTCCGGAATCGGACGTGACGATCTCATGAAAAATTAGATCTCCACTCCTTCCATGGCACTCATTTCCGGTATCAAGATTGAATCTGTGATAATGCCATGGACAAACAATCTCATTGGCTGGATTTAACATCCCCTCATTTAATGGATGACTCATATGTGGACACTGATTTGCAAAGGCCCTGAAGCCTGCATCCTGATGTACCACACATATCTCAGTCTCCCCGACCTTTACTAATTTCTTCTCTCCCACAGGTATCACTGTGGAAGCCTCCTCAATTGAATCAAACAGTTTAACTTTCTCCACTTATTTAAAAGTATGAATTGTCAGAAGAAAAAGTTTAGACTTCAAAGTAAAATCACTTACCTCAATTGTGCTTACATGTCACCTTTAATGAAAAAGGTGGAAAATGCAGGAAAAAAGGCGGTTTCAGCTAAGTCCAAACCATACAAAATTTCGGTCGATGATTTCTTTGACCCACCAGTCAGGGCACGTAAGTTATTTGCTCAAATTGTAAATTCTGATAATCCGGATCGGTCTGCGATCATACCATCCGTTTCTTATGGAATGTCAAACGCCATTCAAAACCTTCCCCGAAAGAAAGGTAATGTGATCATCACCCAGGGACAATTTCCGAGTAACGTCTATCCATGGATGGCCTCCTCTCTGAAAATAAAGGAAATCAAGGCACCCAGCGGAAAGAATAGAGGTAAGATCTGGAATGAAAAAATTTTGAGCGCCATTGACGAGAATACTGCGGCGGTGGCCATTGGCCATGTGCATTGGGCCGATGGCACTCGATTTGAGCTTGAAGCAATCCGGGAAAAAACAAAACACTATAATGCGGCACTAATAATTGATGGCACTCAATCCGTAGGAGCACTGCCTTTTGACGTTGGGCGATTTCAACCAGACGCCCTGATTTGTGCGGGATATAAATGGTTGTTTGGTCCATATTCAATCGGCATGGCATATTACGGAGAGATGTTTGACAATGGTAATCCCATTGAAAACAATTGGATCAACCGGGTTGCCTCAGATGATTTTTCCCGTCTGGTAGATTACACTAATGAAATAAGACCTGGTGCCTCCCGGTATCAGGTGGGTGAGCATAGCAATTTTATCCTACTTCCAATGATGATAAAAGCCATGGATCAGATTAGGAAATGGGGCCCGGGAAATATTCAGGAATACTGCAAAGAACTTGTCACACAGCCATTGGAAGAGCTTAAGGAAGCAGGCTTCCTAATAGAGGATCCTGAGTACAGAAGCTCTCATCTGTTTGGAATACGAATCCCCGGGCATGCGAACTCTGAGAAAGTAAAGAAGCAATTAGAAGTTAATAGAATCTCAGTTTCATTCCGGGATGATGCCATCCGGGTTTCTCCTAATGTATACAATCAACAAAAGGACCTAAACAAACTAAAAAAAGCGCTGATTGAAGCTTTAAAAAGTAGTTAAAAGCTGGTAGTGATTGGTGTTTATTTTATTTTAGCAAAAATTTTCAAAAATGGAACTTACAAATCCTGCCGTTACAGACGGCGTTGACCTGTTCGTAAATATTGTGGTTGTTCTGATAGCGTTTGTGACAGCAGTATCTCTGATAGATATGCGAAAAGAAAACGCGTCGAAAAAGGAAGAGTAACCGCTTAAACGTGATCTCTTTCGTGATCACTTACTTTATGGTTGGGAAGAATAAACGGACAGATAATAGCTAGTAAAAAAAGTCCGATAATTAGGCCTAACATGAACATATCTCTGAATTTTTTTTCAAATATATCATAAGTTGCCGGATCGTCACAACTGAATTTCCCAGGTTCTTAAAAGACTGTCTTCCAATCCCCGAATCTCCAGTTTTATTTTCCTGTAATCCGCTTCGATCCGTATAATTCCGAAGTTGCGATCAGTAACTTTCTCTCCCACCCTGTACCGATTTGGTTCGTAAGAGTTTTCCGACCATGAATGAGTCATCCCGGAACTTGTGAACTCACGAATCCTATATCCATCATCAAATTGTAATTCTGAAAATTCTGCCATGTGTCTGTCACCGCTGATCAATAACAACCCTTCAGGCCGATATTTCTTTAAAAGTGTCAACAGTCTCTCCCTGGCCGCGGGAAAGTTGGCCCACTTCTCATAACCATGCTCCTCAGGAAGCACCTGTATGCCATTTCCAATGATATGAATTAAGGCTTCTGAGGAGGCCAATTCCTCTTCCAGCCATTTCCATTGTTCTTCACCCAGAATATCTCCCACAGGATTTGGCAAATACCTTGATCCCGGATCAGGGTTAGTCATTAATGTATCTCTGAAATACCTGGAATCCAGCAGAATAATTTTGATGGCACCATCCTGATAATCAAAGGACTCGTATGCTCCTGGGTGATTGTACTTAGTATCCGAATCCTGATCCAAAAACTTTAACAATTCCAATTTGGATTCATCTCTCATCTTATAATGCCGACCTCCGTCATTGACACCATAATCATGGTCATCCCATACACCTATCACTTCGGTACTAGTTCTGAGAGAAACATATCCTGGTTCAGATTTCAATCGCTCATACTTCGATCGGAGAACGCTCATATCATGAGTATCACCATATACGATATCACCAAGCCATATAAACAATTGTGGATGGTTTTCAAGAATGGAGGACCATATATCCTGTGGTAAATCTGTGCGATTGCAACTTCCAATGCCTATAACAAAGTCCTGTTCTGTTTTCGGATTGCAGCTAAGGAAGTACAGTACCAGAAAAGGTACCCAATATTTCATTTAACGAGAATTTTGTCAAACACTGCCCTGCGAGATCATGGCATCCGCAACCTTTACGAATCCAGCAATATTAGCACCCTTCACATAATCGACATAATTATCTTTTTGTTGTCCGTATGTTACACAATTCTCATGAATGGATTTCATAATGTCTTTCAATTTGACGTCCACTTCTTCCCTGGTCCAGTTGTATTTCTGGGCGTTTTGAGCCATCTCCAAACCTGATGTTGCAACTCCGCCTGCATTGGACGCCTTCCCCGGACTAAACATGATTTTTTTAGATTTGATGTACTCATAAGCATCCGCTGTGGTAGGCATATTTGCCCCCTCAAAAACGCCAATACAGCCATTTTCGACCAGGGTCTTGGCGTCTTTCAATGGCAATTCATTCTGAGTGGCGCACGGAAATGCCAAATCTACCTTGGCGTTCCATGGAGTAAGATTCGCGTTGAATTTGGCGCTTTTAAATTTCTCGGCATATTCACTTATCCTTCCTCTTCTCTCGTTCTTGAGCTCCTTTATAAATTCCAGTTTTTCAGAATCAATTCCGTCTTCGTCAAGAATAAAGCCCTGAGAATCTGAAACTGTCAGCGGTTTGGCACCAAACTCGATCAATTTTTCGATGGTATACTGTGCCACATTGCCACTCCCTGAAACGGCACATGTTTTTCCATGTAAATTGTATCCCTGAGCGTCCAGGACTTCTTTGGTGAAGTACACCAAACCATAACCTGTAGCTTCTGTGCGAATGAGTGACCCTCCGAAATTCAATCCCTTGCCAGTCAAAACACCCGAAAATTCGTTTTTTAAACGTTTGTACTGTCCAAACATGTATCCGATCTCCCTGCCTCCCACGCCAATATCACCAGCTGGTATATCCGTATAACTTCCGATATGTCTGCTTAATTCCGTCATAAACGACTGACAAAATCTCATGACCTCACCTTCGGATTTAGCCTTTGGATCAAAATCACTACCGCCTTTCCCTCCTCCTAAGGGTAGTGTGGTAAGGCTATTCTTGAATACTTGTTCGAAGGCCAAAAATTTTAAGACACTCAAATTGACTGTTGGATGGAAACGTAGTCCTCCTTTGTATGGCCCGATGGCCGAATTCATTTCCACCCTAAAGCCCCTGTTCACCTGATGTTCTCCATTGTCATCCATCCATGGCACCCGAAAGATTACAGTGCGTTCCGGTTCTACCATCCTATCGAGTATTTTTTCCTTTTTGTATTTCGGATGTTCCTCGATAAAAGGAATTATGGTTTCTGCTACTTCTTTTACTGCTTGTAAGAATTCCTCTTCATGAGGATTGCTCTCGGCGACTCGATTCATAAACGAATCAAGATGGGGTGACTTGGACATAGGGATAAATTGTTACGATTCAGTTTTCTCAATTTAGATTTTTTTTGACATTTCCCAATACTGAATTAACACTACCCTCAGAAAATTAATTATTTCAAAATGGACACATAAACACTTTAGTGGTGCTTTTCGTTAAACTTTACAGTAATAAACCACCATAGTCAATGAAACAAATAGAACATCAGATTTTTGATCAGGTGAGAACCCTGAATGGAAATCAGAAGGAGGAAGTTCTGGATTATCTGGAGACATTCCAGAGAAGGCATAACACCAGAATTTACCGTAGAAAAGCCATGAGGCAGATTAGAGAAGCAATTAGTAATCAGGATTAATCCTCAGATAGAACCACGATCATATCCTCCTCGGTGAGGGTGACCATGTCGGATTTCTTAGGATTGACATAGACGCCGTATCCTTTGTTAGCGTCTCGTGCTTCTTGTTTTATTCTATATCCGATTGCTACTTCATTCTTTCTGGCCGCAGACTCTACGATCGTGTAGAAGTTCAAAGGGATTCCTATCTTAACATAATCCGTAGCAGGTTTTATGTAGATTTCTGATCCGTCCGCATCAAAAAGATCCTCAAAAACCCTCATCAAAAACTTATTTTCACTCACCTGACTCATCAGCAAAGAAACGAGACGGTCAGATACAATAAAGTCATCAGCACTGGTAATGTCCGCAAGTTGTCGGTTTCTAATGTCGAGCATCTCACTTACAATCTTGTACTTTGCTCCGATGGTTTCCGTGAAATTACGTAAGTGTAAAAGTGTAATCAGCGATTGGGCATCAGCCTCCTGAATTGGATAGTAATTCTGGTAAGAGAGCAATATGATATAATCATATGTCTCCAATTGCATGTTTTCCAACGTTTCACGATCTGTGGTGTCCTGAACCTCAAACTCCAGGGAAATATTTTGGACCTTTTTTTGAAGTCGTTTGATGGTTTTATGTGCGTCCTCAAACTTCGAGACGACTTTGACTACAGATCCCGGAGAAACATAGTAATCAAGTTCTTTAATAATATATTGAGCCCGATTATTCCAGCCAACGATCAGAATTCTCTCGCTATGTAATATCTCAGGCTCTGTATATATGACGTTTGTTTCCAATATGGATTTATCTGCCGGAGCATTGGGTACGAGGGTGTCATCATCCTCAGTTATACCAATAACTTTGTCCCCTTCTTTGAAAATCGTGTTCATCGGAGGATTAACCTCCACAGTATCATCGGCATATTGAATACCCATTATCACCGAGTCCTCGTATTCGAATAAAATTTCCCGAAATGTCTTGCCAACCAATGTCGGCTCTTCCGCGAAATAGATTTCATCACCTCCAAAATCCATCAGCTCAATGTAAACCACACTAAGACCCGATTGACGACTCGTCTGTACCATGATCCTGGAAATGATTTCATCACTGAGGATTAATTCAACCTCATCGCCACCGACCATTTTTGCCACTTCAAAGTTCTTTTTGTCCTCCATCTCTGCGGTCACGTGATACGGCTCTTTTCTTCTGTCCGGATTCGTAATGATCGCGACGATGGTCTTAATAATCTGTGAGTCAGAATTTTGATTATCCTTATCGAGGATTATTATCGATTTTGTGTCAAACGGGTTGGCGATGTAGAGATCATGTACATCAATCGGATTCCCAGTTCGGCAGATTACGCGTGTATTTTTAGTGTCACCCACCCGATCCCGGATTTCTTCCTCCATCTCTACCTTGTCCTTGTCAGCAAGAATGACAATTATTGGTCTTTTCTGATTCTCGTTGGCAATGCACAGCTCAGAAATGATAGTGAAAATTTTCGAAGACCATCCTAAGATAAGTACATGATCCTTCTCAATAACGAAGGATCTACCTTTTCGCAAGCTTTCAATTTTATCCAGAATACCACTTGAAACAAGACCAATAAGCGTGGAGATCACAACCAATCCGACTAACGTAACCAGCATCATAAAGATCATGAATGGCCAGTTGTCCTCATGATTACCCACTACTCCAGGATCAAGCATGTGGGTCAGGTTAACCCAAAATGATTTGAAGATGTCAAATCTGCCATGTTCTGTATGATCAGGGTGAAGACCAAAAATGAAAAGTAGCACAGTAAAGAAAACTGCAACGATCAAGGTTACCCATCCCAAGCCCGAGATCATGGCGATGGTCCCCTTGGAAACGAATGTATCAAATCTGTACTTAAGCCTGGTCGAAAGCGGAACTCTCTTCATTTGGTGAAACTAATTGCCAGTCGCAATCCTGATTAAACAAAGCGGCAAATTTACCTTCTTGTCATGATTTGCCACAAGGATTTTAAAGATACATTTAATTTTTGCTTTGATTAAAGTCTTTGCAATTTAAGTCCTGGGATCAAACTCGTTATACCTTAATGTAATATTCGGTTGGAAGGCATTAATTTGAGTTACCTGTTAGCATTAAATAGTCTTTTATTGTTGTTTCATAAGCCTTCCTTGAATTTTCATCTTCAAACAGATTTGCGGACTCGTTATTACCGTCATTTATACTAATGCTTCCCCCTGCTTCAAGGGCACGATAAATCCCAAGAGATAATTCTATGTGTTCCTGGATGTTTTGACCGAAAAAATCCAACGTCCAACTTGAATCTCGGTTTGTAATCAAGAGTTTCCCATCGAAACCCTCGGGAAGATTTACCATCAGGGAGGCCAGATCATCCCTCCAGTGATGGTTTAGCGTCACAAAAGTCCTATCACCCGCCTCTTTATGTTTGAAGATATTCAAGCCAGCCTCTTTCATTTCGGTCAATTCGTACTCCGATTGTCTTAAGTTCTTAAAGAAAAGTTCAGTGTCATCTCTGGTCTTGCGGGATAAAACCCCTTCCTCAGTACTCACTTCCACACAAGAGACCATTATAAAAACCAGGGTTGGAAAGGAAAAATGGAATGCTTTCATTTTAATTAATCACCAAAGTGAGTATCCCCGATACGAATAAAGTTGACTATTTTACACGTCAATCTACGGTTATTTTGGACAAAAAGATCAACGTTCTGGCAGTTGATGACCATACGCTTTTCAGAAGAGGAACGGTCATGATGCTGAAATCGTTCAGCGAGGTAAATGATGTCTACGAAGCCTCAAATGGGAAGGAGGCCCTTGAAGTATTAAACGCTAAGGAGATAGATGTCGTGCTTCTTGACCTTGAAATGCCTGTGATGGACGGATGGGAAGCAGCTCATAAAATTCTGACAAAGCATTCCGGAATCTATGTGATCATGATCAGCATGCATGACTCTCTTGAAGTCATATCAGAACTGATCGAATTGGGAGTCCATAGTTACTTACTGAAAAATGCGGAACCTGAGGACGTTAGAAAAGCGATCCAATCCATACAAACCAACACATTTTACTATAATCAGCTGGTAGCACAGGCTTTAATGAAAAAAGTCCAAATTGGAAGTATCCAAAAACCAGTCTTTAAGGAAAAAACTGATTTGACAAAAAGGGAAGTGGAGATCCTTCAACTCATTTGTAAAGAGCTGACCATGAAAGAAATAGGTGATATCCTTTTTTTGAGTGAGCAAACAGTTCATACTCATAGAAAAAACCTTATGAAAAAAACTAAGGTGAAAAATGCGGTTGGACTGGTTAAATATGCTATTCAGCACAATATCGTGACCATTTAAAGCCTACCCTATTCTGGGTATTTTTCTAACCTCTTTAGGGCATTTCTTCACAATGGCTTCTAATCGTAAATCATTGTCATACTGATAGTTATAGGTATTGTTTATCAATCACCATACGTTTTACCGGAATTCGGAATCTCTTTATTTTCTAAAATTAGACTTTCATTCATGCATGAATGAAAGCTCTTAGGTTGATGGTTATCCATCGGAGGCGGCATTCGGGATTATTCTTAACTATGCCAAAATAACTAACTCTCATCCCGAATTGCTGCCTCTCTTTTTTACTCTTCCAACCTTTTTCACATTTCATGGTTCTTATCACTGTTTAGAGGAAACCTTACCTTACTACTTTTTCCTTTACTAAATCAATGTAACAGAAGAGGGTTACTTGTTAAATCCCGGTCAGAACGACCGGGATTTTTTTTGTGTCCCCTGTAACCTTCCTCCTTTCTCCCGGTAACTTAACCGAATCAATCAAAAAACAGATTCCAACTTGAAAGTCAATGTAGATGAATTTGCTGACGAGCAATTGATGGAATTGGTGCAAAAGGGAAAGTTCAATTACATGGAGACCTTATTTACAAAATATAAGACTCCCCTGTATAACTACTTCCTGAAGTGCACCGCAAGCCTTGAGGACAGTAAAGATCTTACGCAGATCGTCTTTGTCAGAGTAATGAAATACAGAAATTCATTTGACTCGACCAAAACGTTTAGAGTATGGATTTTTCAAATCGCAAGAAATCTGGTGAAGGATCACTTTCGGAAATTGAAAATACATCATGATCAATTTAGTGCCATTGAGATTTTGCCAGAATACGAGGATGATAACCTAACGAAAGAGCAACTGGAAAGAGAGGAACTTTTACATGTAGCCATTTCGAAACTTCCTCCGGACAAGCGGGAACTTATTGTCATGAGCAAGTTCCAGGGCTTAAAGTACGAGGAAATAGCACGTATCCGAGATGTCACCGTAAGTGCCATCAAGGTACAGGTACACAGAACAATGAGTCAATTAAGAAATTTATTCTTTGAAGAAAATGAAAAAATATAGTGATACAGACCTTAAGCTTCAGGAATACCTTGACGGAACACTTGGGGATCACGAAAAACAGGAACTCGAAAAAGAATTGGCTAACTCTGATTCATTGAGGAAAAGGTTAGAGGAGTTTGAAAGTCTGGAACGCTGGATGAGTGAATCTGCTGAGATTTCTCCTCCTGCGGAGCTGGACTGGGAATTCAAAGAAACTTTGGAATCAATGAAATCTCATCATGGCAAAAGCATTTCATGGCTACATGTAGCTGCAGCCATTGTCTTTGCGGTGATAGGTTATGCGATTGGCGTTACCAACGCATCAACCAGTGGAAATGAGAATCTAACGGCTTTGAATGAGAAAGTAGATGATCTCCAAAAGGCTGTGATGTTGAATACACTTAAGGATCATTCCACAAGTGAAAAACTACAGGTCGTCAATAGAATTGAAGGCTTCGCTGGTGATCCTGATGATGAGCTTGTTGAAACCCTGGTCAGTACACTTACCAAGGAAAAAAGTCCAAACGTCAGGTATGCGGCTGTTCAGGCTCTGGGTAAGTTCATGCATTCTGAAAAAGTCAGAATGGAGCTGGTTCGGGCCCTAGACGCCCAAAGTGATCCTCTCATTCAGATCTCAATGATCAATTTGCTGGTTGAAGCCGAAGAAAAAGCAGCCATCAATTCCATAAAGAAGCTCCTCAAGAAAGAGGAAACCTCTGAAGAAGTAAGACGTCAGGGCCAAATAGCCATTGACATTTTGATTTAAAATAAACTCAACAATAAAACGATGAAATCTAAATTACTTATTACAACTTTCTTTTTACTGACGATGGGCTTGAACATCAGCTCATCGGCATCGATCACGGATAAACGATTTCTCCAGGGTGGAAATAAGACCTTCAATTACACACCCACAGGAAACGTTTCGGAAATTACAGTTAGTATAGGATATATCTATTCTGACATATTAATTATTGGTACATCAGAAAATAAAATCCGAATTGAAACGAAGGACTACGAGGGTTTACCTGAAAAAGCCCAGGGTCTAAAGCCGCTTTCTGCTACCGGAGTTGACAACACGGACATAGGACTCTCGGTCAAACAGGAAGGCAACGTCATAAATATTTTGGGTGCCTCCAGAGTAGCCTCAGACACTGATTACACGATTTACCTTCCTAAAAACATGGCCGTCAAACTCGAGTACAATAGTTTCCAGGCTGATGATATTAGAATTGAAGGAATGGCAGGGGAAGTAGAGGTCGAATCTAAGATCGGGGATATAGAAATGGTTAACATTACGGGTCCTGTTGTCATCAATACCTTAAGTGCAGATGTTGAAATCATGTTTAGTGCATTGTCCCAGGCAGGCCCCACATCAATCACTTCCACTTCCGGGGACATTGATATTTCAATGCCCGCCGGTACCAAAGGAAATTTTGAACTGAAGACTGTAAGCGGTGAAATTTATACCAACCTCGAATTCCAATTTGATGATGAAGAAGGCATGAGGCGATGGGGTGGAGGTATGACGGCAGATGCTGCACTTAATGGTGGTGGTGTCCGGGTTACAATCGGATGCATCAGTGGAGACGTTTATTTAAGAAAAGGAGAGTAATCATGAAAAACCTACTATCAATTATTTCCATTCTGGGTTTCGTGGCACTCCATGGTCAGCCTTTAAAGGTTTTCGAAACATTACCGGTTTCAGGACAGGAAAACCTGAACCTTGACTTTCCTTTTGCGGATGAAGTGATTCTCAAAATTTGGGATAAACAAGAAGTACTTGTCGAAGTTGAAGTTTCTATCAATGACGATGAGGACAATGATATTTACTTTCTGACAAAAAGGTCTACGGACAATACCCTTTACTTTGAAATGGACCAGGGCGCTTTTGAGGATCGAAGCCGGAAAAGGAACTGCTGGGATATGGAGATCAACTATACTGTTTCATTACCCGCCTCGATGGTGATAGAAGCAGAAAGCATCAGCGGAAATTATTCACTGGAATATTATGGCAAACCCGCCTTTTTTAAGACCATCTCCGGGGACATTGACTTAACGATCCCCGATGGAAAGGGACTGGAATTTAAGGTAAAAACCATAAGCGGAGAGGTATATACAGACCTGGACATCAGCTATCCTGAAGGTAAGGAAGGGCTTAGACAGGTAGTGGGCACAAACGTAAGAGGAAAAATCTCCAATGGCGGTGAGTTCATTGACATGGAGACGATCAGTGGAAATATTTACTTGAGAAAGGGATAACTAAAACTCGTAGCCAATTTTATCAATCTCTTTTTGATAGGACTTGGCTACGATTTCTTTAGTCTCGTCCGTGTACAGATCCCGGTAGCTCTTCGAAGGTCTGTGACCGGCCTTTTTATGTGGAATTTTGGATGGCTCAAATGGTATTCCGATGACAGCGCATACTTTTTCAAGATCCTCATGCAGATTTTCGTATCGGATAAAATGGTAATCAGGCCATTTTCCGTCAATATAGAGTATGTTTTGATCGAGGTTATAATGATCTATATGACGGATAAATTCTTCAAAGCTCATTTCATGAGCAATACTGTAGTTTGACCACTTTCTGTTGATCTTACTAAGTATGCGGTTCACCAGAGGTAATCGCCTCTTCCAATAGTAATAAGAAACCATCTTATCCCAGGGATTCCTTATGGGACATATTTTATGATAACTGTCCCAAATTTCTTCACCTACAAGTCTTTTTATAGACTCCGCCGGTCGGTGAGCCTTTTTATCCTCAATTATACCATTCTCGCAATATGGTTTTAAATATTCCTGAAGTGAGGTACTTGCAGTTTTTCGTGTTTTGATGTAAATGAATTTGTAGTCGTGCGAAACTAACATTTTAAGACTCTTCCTTTTTGGTCCAGTATCTTACGAGGCCTGCCACACTCATCCATGAGGGATTGGCAGCCTCATATCGGGCGGCACCTCGTTCATCCACTCCTTTGTTTATGAGCTGCTGACGGGTATAATCAGAAAACTTTTGTGTCATTTCCTCAGTAGATTGACCCTCTTTCCATCTACTGTAAACCCATTGACTCCAGTCGACCAACATCTCTTCCAATTCGTCAAAATGAGAGTTTACATCCGTTATTTCTCCAAAATGTGTCAGATAAAGAGATTTGAGTTTTAAGGTTTTTAGCCTGGAAATGGAATTACGCCAATCTTCCAGATTGATATCAGGCGGTGGACAGGGTGGAACAACCGGTCCATTGTCTACTTTTACTCCGGCCACGTCTCCGGTAAAGGCTATGCCATCCACCAACCACGCTATATGATGCTTGGCATGCCCAGGAGTAAAACAAGCCTCAATCTCTAAATCGCCAATAACAATCTTCTCTCCATCTTCCAAAACATGAAGTTGCATCGGATCAATTTCTTCCATTCTTCCCCATAAGGCATCCATTTGATCCTGATAGATTTGCTTTGCGGAATTCATCAGTTTTGATGGATCAGCCAAGTGCTTCTCCCCAAAGGGATGTATGTAAATCTTGGCCCCATGTTGGGCAAAATCCCATGCCGCCCCTGCGTGGTCAAGGTGAATATGAGTTAAAAAGACATGACTGACGTCTTCTTTTTTGTATCCTTGTTTATTTAAACCTGAAACCAGGTTTTCAATCGTGGAGTGAGGACCGGTTTCTATTATTACCGGACCTTGCGATGTTTCCAATAGATATGATGCAATGGCCCTATCAAATCCCAAGAAATTCAAATCGATGATTTTTACCATAGAATCCTCCGAAAACTCGAGGACAAATTACTTAACATTCCTTGGCTTATAGTTGCTCGCCGCAAAAATCTGATGATGATCTTCCAATTCCATCAAATCAGTGATTTCGATCCCAGTTTGATCAACATAGCTCTCCACAATTTGCCATCCTACCCAAGCGCCAATACGACCAGGACATTTCTCTCCGATCTCGTATACATTTGGTCGTTCTCCAATGTACTTTTTCTTGGTAAACTCCTCCGTTTCATACAGTAATTCATTTTGTAGAAAATGAGCCCAAACAGTCTCCTGATTGGCTTTTACATCAATCATTTCCTGTTCTGTATACCCGAAAATCTCATGGTCCGGAGTGCAGGGCATTACGCGGGAAAGTAAATAATACATTTTACCATGATCAATCATCTCCGAAAGCATCGTGTTTTCTAAGCCAAGCTTCCCGATATCGTTCAAGTGGAATTTGACCACCGTAGGTGCCAGATAATCATAATTGTATCTCTTAATAATATATTCGGGAAAGTCAGTTGGTCTGTAAGTCGCATTCTCACCTATGAAGAAATCAATCCCAATCACAATTGTATCCCTGGACACGATGATGTCATTATAAAGTCCTCCAATAAAGGTATGTAGATCGGGAACAGGTTTTTCCGGGTAAAGTGAATGTACTCTTCCGAAAGCTTCCGTTAAATCCGAAGTCAGCTGAGCCTGATTCCTTTCAAAGGCTTCGATCGATTCTCTTCTTAGGGTATCGATGTATGGATCATTGATCACGCCCACAATCCTCTCAGAAAGTATATCAAGATTGGGATACTCCCTTGCGTAAAAAAAATCATTGCTAATTACGGGATTTTCCTCCAGGAACGACCTGACCTCTTCTTTTGTATCAAGATGAAAAAACTCTTTTTCCTTCCTGATAAGATCAAAACTTTCGGCTCCGGAAATTGGTGGAGCATCTTCCCTACAAGGGTTTTCCGAACAGGCAAAACATAAAAGGACAATTAGAATGGTGGAAACTGGTTTCATCGTGCTTATTTTTGGGACCAGCAAAACTAGAAATTTATAGATACAACTATATGCGGAAGGCATTTATTACATTTTTCCTGATTTTAGGCATCGCCCATGTTGGATTTAGTCAGTTTCAGCTTGGACTTAAATTTTCTCCCTCCATTTCTTCAAATAGAGTTAAGCTCATTTCCGATCAAAGTAACGACACGCTCGATATTTTCGGAAGATCGGGAGAGCTAAAGTTTTCCCTTGGATTAATTGGAGATTATAACATTGCAGATACCTATATATTTAGTTCCGGTTTAGTATTTGTTCCAAAAACGGCACGGATTGGAATTGCTGGTGAAAATGGCGGTACCTATCAGAATCCTCTTGAAGAATACAACCTGCAGTATCTTCAGGTGCCAATAAGTTTAAAACTTTTTACCAATGAGATCCTTCCGGATTTGGCAATCTTCTTCCAAATCGGCATGACATCGGAGTTTAAAATATTTGAAGAGCCTGTACTCGAAGAATATACTTTAATCGATCAGTTCAAATTTTTCGATACTGCTGTGATGCTTGGAGGCGGTGTTGAATATCGTGCAGGCATCAATACGGTACTTTTTATCGATGCAAGCTACCAAAGAGGTTTGATCAGTATGGTGAAAACAACGGAAGTCCCCATCGATGGAGACTTCACGCTGCGTAGTAGTGTTTTAATGTTTGACTTTGGAATAAAATTCTAAGTCTCAATCATTTCCCCATTGCCATTGATGAAATTGTATTCTGTGATGGCCATGGATGAATCCTCCACCATATTTACCCATTTGCCATATTTCAAATACCACCGATATCTTCTTGACAGAAGTCCTTTGGTGAAATAGGCATGAAGGTATGGATGAAGAGAGATTGTCAGTTTTTTCTCATTTTGTTTACTAAAGAAATAATCCAAATCTGACTCAATCTGGTCTGCCACAATTATGGAAGCGGATATAGATCCCGTGCCTCCACAGGTTGGACATTGTTCTTTTGTAGTGATGTTGAGCTCTGGTCTTACCCTCTGCCTGGTGATCTGCATCAGACCAAATTTAGAGAGAGGTAAAATGGTGTGCTTGGATCGGTCATCTGACATCACCTCTTTGAACTTTTTGAAAAGGGTCTTCTTGTTCTCTGCCCTCCTCATGTCTATAAAGTCAATGACGATAATGCCACCCATGTCTCGTAAACGTAACTGCCGCGCGATTTCCTTAGCGGCTTCAAGGTTTACGGTCAAAGCTGTTGTTTCCTGATCTTCTTCCCGATTGGATTTATTTCCGCTATTGACGTCAATTACATGGAGAGCTTCGGTATGCTCAATGATCAGATAACCGCCATTGGCGACTGAAACAGATTTTCCAAAGGAGGTTTTTAGCTGTCGCTCAATACCGAATTGCTCGAAAAGCTTTATCCTGCCATTGTACTGTTTAATGATCTTCTCTTTATCCGGAGCGATTTTCCTGATATAGGATTTTATTTCATTATACAGATCCTTATTGTCTACGGTGATCGAATCGAATGATTCGTTCAACACATCTCTGAGGATTGAATTTGCGCGACTCACTTCACCGATCACTTTGTCATTCGGTTTGGCTTTGCGCAATTTTTTCATGCCTTCCTTCCAGATGTTGACAAGGTTTTGCAGGTCATTGTCAAGCTCCTTGACGTCTTTGCCCTGGGCTACCGTTCGGATGATGACACCAAAATTATCTGGTTTGATTGAACTGATTAATCGGGAAAGCCTTTTACGCTCATTCCCGTAGGTAATCTTTTTTGACACATTGACGGCATTAGAAAAGGGTACAAGAATGATGTACCTGCCGGCAATTGATAACTCGCATGAGAGTCGGGGTCCCTTGGTGGATATCGGTTCTTTCACTACTTGAACCAGTATTTTCTGGTTCTTAGAAAGGACCTGGTTAATCTTACCAAGTTTATTGATATCAGACTCATGTTTGAAGCCATTTAACATGACTCCAAAATCCTTTCTTGTCTGAATCAACTTCGTGTACTTATTCAAGGATTGGACCTGAGGTCCAAGATCCAGGTAATGAAGAAAAGCGTCTTTTTCGTAACCAATGTCAATGAAAGCGGCATTCAGACCCTGAACGACCTTCTTTACACTTCCAAGATAAATGTCACCTACATTGAATTGAATTCCATCCTGTTCCTGATGGAATTCTACCAGCTTTTTTCCTTTAAGTAACGCAATCCGACTTCCATTTTGAGTTGAATCGATGAACAATTCATTACTCATAATACTATCGGATTAAATTACTTTTTCTTATGTCTGTTTTTTCTCAGTCTCTTCTTTCGTTTGTGTGTAGAGATCTTATGTCTCTTTCTTTTCTTACCGCAAGGCATAATTCAATATTTTAATTTTCTTTTAAATATTCCGTGGCCGCTGACCTCAAAGCCGGATCGGCATTCTCGTTCTCCGCCACAACTGTTAATAACTCGTTAGCTCTTTCCTGATCTCCAGTTTCCCGTAAGCAGATAGCCAGATAAATCATGGCTTCATCGTCCTCCGGATCAAGCTCCAATAGTTTCTCGAATCTTTCAATTCCCCGGTCATATTGACCAGATTGGATTGAGAGCAAACCCAGGTTGAGAATGGCTTCCCTGTAGTTCGGGTCTACATTGACAACTTCACGCAAAAGAGTAATTCCTGACATTGGATTTTGCGTGACAACCAATGTCATAGCTAATTTCGTTTTGACGCTAAGATTATCTGGTTGTTCCTCCAGAATTTTGCTTAACGAGGTTCTTGCTAAAGAACCAAAATTCATGGTGTTGTCACTTCCTCCCGACCTTTCGAAAGCCGTGTAGTAAATATCTGATACTTTCAACAGGTTAATCAAAGAACTATCCCTTTTGAGAGACCTGGATGCAACGTTCACCGCACTATCCAAAAAACCGTATTTCAGGTAGTATCTCCCCAAAGAGTCCGCAAAGTTAAGGTAATTTTCCGAATCTTCGTTGGCGAGTTTCTGACGCAAACTTCCCATCGCTTCCGCATCGTCCGGAGACATGGAAAAATCATGAGATTCTACTTCAGCAGAGACCTCATTTTCCACTACCACCCTGGGCAACTGGTAGATACCAATTATCATCAATACACCGATGACAACAATCAGGATTTGCTGTTTGTTCAATGCTTTAAGCCCTGGATTTCAGCTTGGAGCTGTTCCTGATTTTTTCTACAAAAATCTTAGATGGTTTGAAGCTGGGAACGAAATGTTCGTCAATTACAATCGCTGTGTTTTTCGAGATATTTCTGGCAATTTTTTTGGCTCGTTTTTTATTTACGAAACTGCCAAACCCGCGAACGTAGATGTTCTCCCCCTCGGCCATAGAATTCTTTATCACGGAAAAAAACGCTTCCACAGAAACCTGAACATCAGCCTTGTCAATACCTGTCTTTTCAGAAATCTCGTTAATTACGTCCGCTTTAGTCACACTATTTATGTTTAATAGATAATACTTCTTGTTTTCAGGGCGTCAAATTTAAATTTGGCTCCCATAAATACAAATGCCTTTATAGTTTATTTACCAGAATTCGTTGAAAGAAGTCAAAAATCAACTTTCCCAGGACCTAATTTACTGGTATTCAAGAGAAAAGAGAAGTCTTCCATGGCGTGAGGACCGTGATCCATACAAAGTTTGGTTATCCGAAATCATCCTACAGCAAACGAGAGTCGTCCAAGGGTTGCCGTATTATTATCGTTTCACTGAGGCTTTTCCCACGGTGAACTTTTTAGCGGAAGCAAGTGAGACAGAGGTGCTGAGACTATGGGAAGGCCTGGGTTATTACAGTCGTGCTCGGAACCTTCATTTTGCTGCGCAACAAGTCATGAATGAATATGGTGGTGTTTTTCCAAAATCTTTTCAGGAGCTTAAAAAATTAAAAGGCGTTGGAGAATATACGGCAGCCGCCATAGCTTCTATTTGTCATGACGAAGCCGAACCCGTGATCGATGGGAATGTGTTTCGGGTGGTTTCAAGGCTTTATGACATAAGTAATGATATTTCTATTCCGGCTACACGGAAAATATTCCGCGAAGTATTGTTGACGATTATAGATGACAAGATTCCCGGGGAATTCAATCAGGCAATGATGGAGTTGGGGGCTCTGATCTGTCTTCCCAAAAATCCGAGATGCGAAATCTGTCCCATCCTGCATCATTGTGATGCCCGCTCCAAAGGCAGGCAGGAATATTTGCCGGTAAAGGGTAAAAAAATCAAAAAGAGAAATCGATATTTTCACTATGTGGTTTTTCACCATAATGGCTCTCTTGCACTGAAAAGGAGGGCTGGAGGTGATATTTGGCAGGGTCTTTTTGATTTTTATCTATTTGAATCCTCACTTCCGGAACCTGAACCAGACGGTATTTTTGATTCGGACAGATTCACTATAACCCGCAGAAGTGACTACTTCAGGCATATTTTGACACATCAAAATATCCAGGCAAGATTTTATGTTGTAGAAATTAATGATATTGATATCTGGAAGGAGACGTTGAATAATTTTAAGTTAACGTCTTTCTCTGAAGATGAATTGGTAAATTTGCCCAAACCAAAGCTGATTGTGAATTTCCTCAATTCAGAGTGGTATTAAAGATATTTGTTTATGGCTGGAGTTAATAAAGTGATTCTTATTGGTAATCTAGGAAAAGACCCTGAAGTGAGATACCTGGAAAATGGTTCTGTGGTGGCAAATGTGACGTTGGCCACAACTGAGAGCTATAAGAATCGTGATGGACAGCGTGTGGATAATACAGAATGGCATGATCTGGAAATGTGGGATGGTCTGGCCAAAATTGCAGAACAGTACCTTAATAAAGGTAAAAGTATTTACGTGGAGGGTAGAATCAAGTCCGATACCTGGCAGGATGATCAGGGCAACAATCGTAAAAGAACTCGGATAAGGGTTCAAAATATGACGATGCTGGGCGGAGCACCTTCCGGAGGGGACATGAGCAGTGGATCAGGCAATGCGTCCGGATCATATAATGCACCTCAAAACTCCCCGGCACCACAAGCGCAACCGGCTAACACTGGTAACAGCTTTGAACAAGCGGATGATGTCACAGACGACCTTCCGTTTTAGTTGGACCAAATAACACCTGATTGGAAACATCCCCTGACGATCCTTATCCCTCGGTATTTTTAGCGGCCATAGCCGATCTGCCAGCGTCCTTTCTGATCACAAACGGATTGATCGTGTTGGTTTTATTGATTAGTTCCGGATTAGTTTCCGGATCAGAAATTGCATTTTTTTCATTAAAACCAGAGAGACTAAAAGAGGACGAGCAACCGGCAAGCCAACGGATATTGTCACTCCTCACGAACCCGAGACGGCTCCTGGCTACAATCCTTATATTGAATAATCTTATCAATGTATTCATTGTTACCATCTCTACCTATGCACTATGGCAACTGATGGGGAAAGATGTGGGTGGTGGTGCCATTGCCATTCTTACTACAATCATCACGATCCTGATAACCTTTTTTGGGGAGATCGTACCGAAAGTTCTAGCTAGTCATAATTCCATGTCATTTGCAAGGGTGACAAGTATCGGTATCGCTTTTTTCGACAAAGTACTTGGACCGCTGTCATGGACCCTTTTATCGATCAGCAATATCATTGAAAGAAGGATAGAGGCTAAAGGGTATAATATGTCAGTAGAAGAACTCAATCAGGCGCTGGATATTACTACTGAAAATGAAAGCACCGTGGAAGAAAAGGGAATTTTGAAAGGCATTGTGAATTTCGGGACGCTTTCCGTAAAGCAGATTATGAAATCCCGTATGGACATCACCGCAGTCGATGCGGAAATGGATTTCCACACACTGATGGACCAGATCAACAAAACAGGTTTTTCCAGATTGCCTGTCTATAAGGAAACGATTGACACAATTGAAGGAGTGTTGTATATCAAGGATGTGCTTCCATTTGTTAATGAAGACGATACTTTCAAATGGCAATCCCTTATAAGGGAGGCGTATTTTGTGCCTGAAAGTAAAAAAATTGATGATCTCTTTAAAGATTTTCAGAATAAGCACGTTCATCTCGCCCTGGTAGTAGATGAGTATGGGGGTACAGAAGGTCTGGTCACAATGGAAGACATCATCGAAGAAATAGTTGGAGAGATCAACGATGAATTCGATGAAGAACCGGACGTGGATTATGAAAAAGTAGATAGCAATACCCACAACTTTGAAGGGAAAACTTCCCTGAATGATTTTTGTAAAATTCTTGAAATAGATCCCTCTACGTTCGACGCAGTAAAGGGAGAAAGTGAGTCCCTTGGTGGATTGCTGCTAGAACTAAACCAAAAGCTTCCAAATACTGGCGAGGAAATCGTGTACGATCGATTTCATTTTACCGTTAGAGCAGTGGATCATAAGAGAATTAAGAAGATAAGTGTGTATGTCGATTCGCAGAAAGAAGACGTTATTGGAGATTATGAGGATTAGTTGGGTCGTTTCAATTCTATTCGCGGGAATGATGGCGTGTGATCAGTCATCCTATTTACCAAAACCGAAGGGCTATAACCGCATCGTTTTGCCGGAGGCTTCCTATCAAAGCCTACCTGACACCATGCCATATGATTTTGAGTACTCTACTCATGCAAAGGTTTACCCCGATACTTCCTGGATATCCGAACCCTATTGGATTGACCTGTATTATCCGTATTTTGACGCTACCGTGCAGGTAACTTACAAACCAATCAATAAAGATTCATTGGTCGAAAGTTATTTGAATGATAGTTACAGACTCACATCAAAGCACAATGTAAAGGCCTATTCTATTCAGGACAAGGTGCTTTTTCTTAATAGTGGAAACGTCGCTACTGTCAGTGAACTTGAAGGCGAAGTGCCAAGCCCATTTCAATTTCATATGACTGACAGCGTCGAGCATTTTATAAGGGGATCGCTGTACTTCAAAATGGCGGACAAAAATGATTCTATAAGGCCCAGTATCGATTTCATCAAAAATGACATTGTCCACATGCTCAATACGCTGGAATGGAGAAGCATTTAACTCTTGAGGTCTATAAAATATTGGCATAGATTTGAAAGGTGCCGGGATTTTTTCAGAAATCATTAGAATTTTTAAAGGGCGTTGGCCCGCAGAAAGCCGAACTCCTCAACAAGGAACTCGAACTATTCACATACGGCGATCTACTTCAGTATTTTCCTTTCCGATATGAAGACAGGACTAAGTTTTATAAGGTGGAAAACCTGGATCCAAACCTGCCTTACGTGCAAGTGGTTGGGGAAATAAAATCTTTTCAGACGATTGGATTTGGACGTAAAAGCAGGCTGGTGGCAAAGTTCCAGGATGATACCGGACAAATAGACCTGGTGTGGTTTCAGGGAGCCAGGTGGATCCAGCAGAATATCAAAATCGGGGTGAAGTATTTGATTTTCGGAAAACCGAATCGATTTGGCCAAACCATCAATATTGCCCACCCCGAAATGGAGGTTTTCACGCCAAAGCATCTCAAAGGAAGCCATTTGCAACCAGTATACCACACCTCTGAAAAATTAAAGAAAAAATATTTGGATACCCGAGCCATCAATAAGCTAATGCGGGTATTGCTAACGGAATCCATACCACATATTCCCGAGACTTTGCCAGAATATTTAATGAAGCAATATCATCTGATAGATAAAAAATCAGCGCTCGTTAATATTCATTTTCCCAAGGACAACGACATGCTTCAAAAGGCAAGATACCGATTGAAGTTTGAAGAGCTCTTTTACATTCAGCTCAGGCTAATCAAAATGAAGTTAGCCCGCACAGAAAAATTTCCGGGACTTGTTTTTGATCAAAGTAAACTCCTCAATGAGTTCTATGATGGTCATCTGCCCTTCGAGCTAACCACAGCCCAGAAACGTGTTATCAAAGAAATCTATTCTGACTTTCGTTCGGGTAAGCAAATGAACCGCCTGGTACAGGGCGACGTGGGGAGCGGCAAAACTATTGTGGCTTTTCTTACCATGCTCATCGCCATCGGCAATGGAGCTCAGTGCGCATTTATGGCTCCCACGGAGATTCTTGCCGAGCAACACTTCGAAGGACTCCAGGAATTTGCAAAATTGGTTGGGGTGAAGGTGGCGAGGCTTACCGGCTCCTCGAAACAATCCGAACGTAAACCCCTTCATACAGCATTGGAAGCGGGGGTGCTTGATATAGTGGTGGGCACACATGCTCTGCTGGAGGATAAGGTCAGGTTTCATAACCTTGGTTTAGCAGTCATCGATGAACAGCACCGGTTTGGAGTGGCTCAAAGAGCGAGATTGTGGAACAAAGGTCAGGAAACATATCCTCACGTACTGGTCATGACTGCAACCCCTATACCGAGGACTTTGGCAATGACCTTATATGGTGATCTTGACATAAGTGTAATTGATGAATTACCCAAAGGAAGAAAACCCATCGTAACCAGGCATATGCGCGATTCACAGCGCATCAGAATGTTTGATTTCCTGGAAAAAGAAGTTCAAAAAGGGCGGCAGATTTATATCGTTTATCCATTGATCGAAGAGTCTGCCAACATGGATTATAAGGATCTGATGGATGGCTATGAAAGCATCGCAAGGCGATTCCCGGAAATGCATTTGTCTATACTACATGGACGAATGAAAAGTGAAGATAAAGATTTCGAGATGCGGAGGTTTGCCTCAGGGGAGACTCAAATTATGGTGGCAACAACCGTCATTGAAGTGGGTGTCAACGTCCCTAATGCCTCCGTGATGGTCATCGAAAACGCAGAGAGATTCGGACTTTCTCAATTACATCAGCTAAGGGGACGTGTGGGTCGTGGGGCTGAGCAATCATATTGCATACTGATGACCGGAGTTAAACTAAGCAATGAAGCAAAAACCAGGATCAGCACCATGGTTGAGACAAACGATGGATTTAAAATCGCTGAAACAGATCTTCGCCTCCGGGGACCGGGAGATTTGATGGGCACACGACAATCCGGTGCGCTCGATTTGATGATTTCGGATCTGTCTTCCGACGGAGAAGTGCTATCTCTGGCCAGAAATGCTGCGAGCGAACTCCTTACTCAGGATCCCGAATTCCAAAAACCATCCAACAAGATCATTAAGGATCATATCGCTTCTTTGTCTAATAATACGGTGAATTGGAGCAGAATCAGTTAAACAAAAGGTTTCAGGGATCAAACTGATATAAGTCAACTCTTTTCATTTTCTAAATCATACTATCGGCCATTGTAGCTCATTTCAGGCCGGTTTCACGCCATCTACCTTCGTGTTAGAGATTTAAGAACAATGAAAAAGTTATCAATCACTGTCGCCCTGTTTTTCGCCATTTTCATGGTAAATGGTCAATCCTTTCTCCTCGATTCGGAGAAAAGCTCAATCCTTATCAATGGTACTTCTTCCATGCATGATTGGGAATCCGAGGTGGAGTCTTTTAAAGTAAACCTCAGTGAGGATTTCCTGAATCTTTCCCTAAAAGGAGAGGACATAAAAAGTGGT
This sequence comes from Cyclobacteriaceae bacterium, assembly GCA_965228045.1. GTDB lineage: Bacteria > Bacteroidota > Bacteroidia > Cytophagales > Cyclobacteriaceae > JANQEU01. Next base: position 300,286 of record OZ245789.1, read on the forward strand.
AAGGGCATAATGGATGGAAAAACATATGAGGCTCTAAAAACTGATGATCATCCGATGATCACATTCCAGTCCAGGGACCTTCATCTAAATGAGACCAGTGCCACTGCGAATGGCACTATTTCCATAGCTGGAGTAAAAAAAGAAATTACAATAACCGGCAAACTTGAAAAATCCGGATCAGTAACCTCAATTATCGGATCTCAAAAATTATTAATGACTGACTTCGGCATCGAACCTCCAACAGCCATGTTTGGCTCATTGACCACTGGTGACGAAGTGACTATAGACTTTAAACTTTATTTCAATTAAACCCTTTTCAATAATGCTACGCTTTAATGTAAAATACACGCTGGCACTTGCCTTACTGGTCATGACCGGAAGCTTTGTGTATGCTCAGCAGCCCTCCATGAATTATTTTAGAAATAATGATAAAACAGGGCTCAATGTATTTGAAACTCCTAAGGAAGATCCTCAGCCTTTTGATGGGTTGAAGGTTCGGGTAGGAGGTGATTTTGCGCTCCAGTTCCAGGGAATTTCCCAGGATAACCAACTTGTTGGTGATACGCTTATAGAACTTGCCAACAATTTCAACCTTCCTACTGCTAACCTGAACCTGGATGTTCAATTGGCGCAAGGAATGAGAATGCACTTAAGAACATATTTGTCTTCAAGACACCACCCGGAAGCATGGGTAAAAGGTGGATACCTACAAGTAGATGATCTTAATTGGATTAGTGAAGGTGCCCTTTCAGGATTAATGAATGTAACTACGCTAAGATTTGGTATGGATGAAATCAACTACGGTGATCAACATTTCCGAAGAAGTGACAATGCTCGTGCAATCTATAATCCCTTTGTAGGAAACTACATTATGGATGCATTCACCACTGAGCCTTTTGCAGAAGTTACCATTCTTTCTAATGGAATGCTCGCCGTCGTAGGTTTGACTAATGGCCGACTGAATCAGAGCCCAAAACCTGGCGATGATGGAGCAGCATTCTACGCCAAACTTGGATACGACAGCCAGATCAGTGATGATTTGAGATTTAGACTGACAGGTTCACTTTACAGCAGCTCCGACGAAAGTACGCGTGATTATTTGTACAATGGCGATAGGGCTGGTGCGAGATACTACAATGTCGTTGAAGGTGTGAATGATGGTGGAAGTGATTTCTTACCAAGATTTAATACCGGCTTCCCTTACCAAACTGCTTTCCAGATTAACCCTTTTGTGAAATTTATGGGACTGGAAGTATTTGGTATCGTGGAAATTGCCAGCAATGGAGACGATGCAGTAGGTGGTGGATTCACACAGATTGGAGCTGAAGGTCTTTACAGATTTGGAGGTGACGAACAGTTCTATTTTGGAGGTCGATACAACTCTGTATCTGGTGAGTTTGCTGATGGCTTAAGTACACTGGATATCTCAAGATTGAACATAGGTGGCGGATGGTACCTGACCAACAACGTTCTTACAAAAGTCGAGTATGTGACAAATACTTACGATGGTGACGGATGGAACGGTTCAAGGTTCGAAGGAGCGGAATTTAACGGCGTAGTGATTGAAGCTACCATCGGATTCTAGCCCGGGATCATCCTCCCTCGAGAAAGCGGGTCAATAGCCCGCTTTTTTTATGTCCATACTTATTTGCAAATCAATGTTGATTTCATCCTTCACTTCAATAATACCAAAGAGGTACCTTGGTGGATCCAGGTCAAAATCAGATAGCTTCAGGTGTTGGAAACCAGAAAATTGGATACGATCAGAATCATAACTGACGTCGTAAAAACCAGTTCGTATTGTTTTTGAAGTCCCGGCTATTTTCAATTCTATGTTAGCCTGAGTCTCTCCGGTATTATCCAACTGGTGAATTGCAGCTACCCGGGCAGTCAAGTCTATTGTGGGATAGGCTTCAGACTTTAGAAGTTCCCTAAAGTCCCTTGTCATTGTCTGGTTGTCACAAATGAAATCATTTATCGGAAACTCGATCTTTGTATCCTCAAAAACAATACTGTCAGGATACAGATGATAATTGACATTCACATCTCGAACGTTGGCTACTGTGGCCAAACGACAATTGAATTCGTTAACATTGGACTTGCCTTCTATTATCAAACTGCTTTCCTGTCGAATTGCCAGATTGATTGTTTGCCCAATGGCAGGCAATATGATAATTGACAGAAATAATGAAATTGTGTGTCTCATCCCAAGCACCAAAAATTACAAAATTGTAAGGCACATTCAAGACAATTTTACAATTCGATGTAATTGCCTGTTTCTAATGTCCAGTCATAATCAAGGTACTCAATGGAAGGATCTTTCGAGGTCATTTGCTCAAATCCATACTTGTTTAGCATTGTCCTTATACCATCCTTGCCTCCGAAGTCCGCATTGAACCAAAACGCCAAAACCGGGACATGTACCTCATTCTCCTTGCGATCGTATTTGACAGTCGATTGAAGATATTTTTTAGATACTTCGTCCAGTTGGCTATCCAGATCTTCGTAATCATAATAAGCCACTGGTGGACAACTTTTAGCACCACAGTTCAGAGCAAAATGAATCCTATAGTCCACTTCCTCCAGTCGGAACCATTCTTCAAAATCCTCAACAAAAATCTTCCCGAGATAACCTAATGAGTATTTGCTTTTTGAGCGTCTCAGAATTCCGTGTTCTATCAAGTCAAAACTTACCTCGTGCTGTGCAACAACCACCCTCTTCTCTTTAAAGAAAGCATCACGATCATCAAAAAGCGATGGATCACTGGTCAGCAAGTACTGTATATAAATGTTGTAATAATTAATCCAAAATGCCTTTTTCTTGTTTTCGGAATCAAGTTGCTTGCTGAGGAAATCCACCGACAGGTTTTCAAAAACATTGGCTAAGTCATTGGCAGTCTTAGAATCACCCGCTTTCACAGCGTTAAAAAAGTTTCTTTGTTGCTCAAATACATCCATCTGTGCGAATGCAGAAACCGATAGAAATAGTTGCAGTATGAATAATTTAGTTTTCATGAAGTTAGCAGTTCATAATCTTGAACGTTCAAATACAATACCAGATTGATTAAATTGATTTAAATGACAGGTAGATTACAAAATGGTCAAAAAGAAATCAACCAAAGAGTGCCCATCCTGCGCGATGGAAATTGATGCAGAAGCAAAAGTATGTCCAATCTGTGAATATGAATTTTCAGAATTCTCTGCAGGCTATAAGTGGGTAGCGATATTATTGGTGGCTTTGTTTATACTATATATGATCCTGTAATGAATACTATTGGAAACGTCATCTGGTTAGTTTTTGGCGGAATCATCATCGCTATTGAATACCTGATATCCAGCCTTTTATTGATGATAACGATCATCGGTATTCCTTTTGGTTTCCAAACTCTTAAACTTGCAGGTCTGGCATTGTGGCCTTTTGAGAAAGAAATCCGCGATACCGAGAGTGCCTCCGGTTGCATCAGCATCCTGATGAATGTAATTTGGATCCTGGTAGGTGGCATTTGGATTTGCGCAACTCACCTTGCATTTGGCATTCTTCTGGCCATCACCATTATAGGAATTCCTTTTGCCCGTCAACATTTTAAATTAGCTTTATTGGCTTTAACTCCTTTCGGGAAAACCGTTGTCACGAAGTAATGAAAGAATCTTACATTAAACTGCTCAAAAAAAGAATAGAGAAACTTTCATCAGAAGACTTTGATCTGGAGTCCTGGAAAAGCGGAACCACCTCCGTGCTGGAAAGAACTTTTGGGGAAAATGACCCGAGCATCAAAAAGATAGATGATCTAAAGATCGACTACTCCAGCTGGGCCTTGAGAGATGCTACCTCTACTTATAATCCGATGGAAACATGCAAGAAAAAAGGAAAGGAAATCCTGGAGACACTCATTGAGGAAATAGAACTGGTGGGACTACCTCTTGAAAATAGTGATCCCGGGTCCAAATTCATCGATCAACTAGGCAAAAAATCAGAGGAGGTTAAGGAAATCATCGAATCCGGGGACGAAAAAAAGTTAAAAAAGGAGCTTAAGTCTAGTTCCAAAGACGACCTGGTAAACATTCTTAGTAAAATCCTTTTGAAATAAAATCATGAACCAAAGAAGATCATTCCTTAAAAAATCTGCTTTGGGTGCACTCTCGCTTCCGGCGTTGAGCTATGCTCCCGGAAAGAAATATTCATTACGGGACATACCTGACTATAACCTTATGGAGGATGAAGACTACTGGAAGGCCATTCGGAAGCAGTTCCCTTTGAAAGAGGGGCAGACTTATTTCAATAATGGTACTATGGGGCCTACATCCGGATATGCCCTGGACAAAATGATCCATCATATACAGCACTATGCTATTCATGGCGCCGAAATAGATTATAAAAACGGATCAGGACCCGCACTTCTGAGTGGGTACTTTCCATATGAAGACATCAGGAAAAAAATTGCAGCCATTGTCAATTGCGATTTCAAAGAGATCTCGTTGACCCAAAACGCCACCTTCGGAATGAATTACGTGGGAATGGGAATGGACCTGAAAGAAGGTGATGAGCTACTCAATACCAACCAGGAGCATGGTGGAGGATTTGCCGCGTGGCAATTATTGGCCAAAAGAAAAAACTGTGTGTACAAGCAAGCTACTCTGCCTGAACCCGCCAATGATCCACAGGAAATATATGATGCCATTTTTAAGGAAGTCACACCAAAAACCAGGGTCATCGCCATTCCTCACATAGTTTCTGGCTACGGAACAGTGATGCCAGTGAAAGAAATCTGTGCGGAAGCCCGGAGAAGAGGGATATTTACCATCCTTGACGGCGCTCAATGTGTCGGCCAGGTGAAAGTAGATGTTAAGGAAATCGGTTGCGATGCCTACTATTCCAGTTTGCACAAATGGTTATTGGCACCTGCAGGAAGTGGTATGCTGTATGTCAATAAAGACGTGGCTGGAGATATTTGGGCAACCGTCGCAAGTTACAACTGGGAAAACACAGATGACCACGGTTTCCGATTGATGCAAAACGGCACAGGAAATGCAGGTCTATTGGCAGGATATGATGCCGCGCTGGATTTTTTCAATACCATTGGTCATGACCGATGGATAGGTAGAATAAAGGAACTCGGTGATTATCTCAGGACCGGCCTTCAGACGATGAATCATGTAACCATTCACAGCTCAACTCATCCGGAAATGTGCGCAGGCATCACCACCTATTCAGTGGCTGGTCTGACCGGGCCAGAATTACAAAAAACCCTGTGGGAGAGAGAAAAGCTTCAACCAAGATCAGTAGGTACGGACCTGCTAAGGCATTCTGTTCACATATATAATTCCAAAGAAGAAATTGATCGTGCTTTGGAGGTAATAAAGACACTCGCCTGATTTGAGCAGGATTGAGGAAATTGTAAAAGAATTGGAAATGACACCTCATCCCGAAGGTGGGTTTTTCAAAGAAGTCTACCGTAGTAAGGGGATTATATCTAAAAAGAATCTGCCAACGGAATTTTCAGGAGACCGGAATTTCGGAACCTCGATATATTATCTACTTACATCTGATACCTTTTCGGCATTTCACCGGATCAACCAGGATGAGACATGGCACTTTTATGAAGGAAGTACGATACGCATACACGAGATTGATGAGTCCGGAAAATACTCATTTCAGGATCTGGGCCTTGATTTTTCCAAAGGACAGGTCCCTCAGTATACCGTATTTGGTAAAAAATGGTTTGCCGCAAAAGTTTCAGAGCCCAATTCCTTCACACTTGTAGGATGTTCCGTTTATCCTGGATTTGATTTTGAAGATTTTGAATTGGCAGATAAAAAGGACCTGGTTAAAAATTTTCCAAGTCATGCGGATATTATAAAGTCTCTGACCAGGGATTAAAAACCCTCTTTGGGTTCATCAAAGCTCCAAAATATCCACAGCTCTGCGATATCCGCCTTCCAGTTCGTTGAATGGGAGATAAACACTGAGGATATCTTCGGAGTACTCCGCCTGAATTTTAGTGACATCCACATCCACCGGAAGTTGCAGGTTATGAATCAAATGGGGAATCATCTTTTCGTCACTAAGAATATTGTGAAAGACCAGAAGGTGGTTCCCTTCAATTTGTACACTCAGTCGATCCGCGCCAACACTTGGAAGATGGAGCTGATATAAATAGTGATCCTTCCTTTTGCCGACACTCGATTCCGGAGCTACAACTCCTCCTCCGGTTACATTTAAGTATACCGCCGACTCCGCAAGTGTTTTCGTAAGATTTATGTCAACATTCATTTTTTCAACTGTTTAAATCCTGTGTATATACAGCAATTCAAATGCCATTTGTGAAAGACAGAAGCAGGTCCAGGTCAATATGTCGTATATCGACATCTTTCGCTGTCAAAGTGACGTAAATAGGTGTCATCAATTGTCATAGGGAAACCTCTTTTAATTCCAAACGTCCTTACTTTGACTAATCAAACTAACGAACTCCAAACAGGACTTATCATTTATGAAAAGGTTATCGCTCTTAATAATACTCGCTGCATGCACATTTTTGGCAGAAGCCCAAAGGTCAAGACCTCAAACACTTCTCGGAGACGGGGTTGAGTATACATCAGGATTTGGTGGATTTATGATCCAGATTCCTACGATTGATGGCGAGCCCTCGTCCATGACCGGAGGAGGAGGAGCTGTCCTGATCAATAGTCGGTTTTATTTTGGTGGATATGGCCTGGGACTAGCGGATGACAAGCAAGTGACTTCCGGACAGGAGGAATTTGATGTCGACTTCAATCACGGTGGATTGATGTTCGGATATGTAATCCGCCCTGAAAGTCTGGTTCATGCCACGGTTTCGAGCATGGTCGGCTGGGGAAACATTTCGTTCAAGCAAAAACCTCTCAATCTTGGAATCGCCCAAATCACCGACAATGTATTTGTGGTCAATCCGAAAGTCGCTGTTGAAGTCAATATGACGGATTGGTTTAAAATCAATGCCGGCGTAGGTTATCAGTTTACCAACGGTGTCGACAATTTTTACTATAATGCCGGTGATTTTGACGGCGCCAATTTTAATCTATCCTTCCTGTTTGGATGGTTTAGGTGATAATTTAATCAGGAAAAACGCAAAACGATATGTTACAGCAAAACAGAAAAGCAGTACTTGGACTTGCCCTTGTTCTAATTGGTCTGGTCCTACTTTTTGACAATTTAAGGATCTTGCCAAGGTTGCCATGGTGGATTTATGAATGGTACACGGTCATGATCGTGGTTGGACTCGTCGTATTCCTTACAGGAAATCGAGGTCCCGCATTTGTGGTTATGGGAATTGGAGTGGCATTCCTTCTTCAGGACTTGTTCTACTTTAGCTGGAGGGACTTCTGGCCTTTGATCCTGATAATTATTGGTTTATCCTTTGTATTTAGAAAGAGAATTCTTCCCGCCGGATCAACGCTAAATGAGAATTACTTTGATTCGGTAAATATCTTTGGTGGTGGAAACCAGACGATCCGCAGTCACAAATTAGAAGGTGGTCGTGTCACTACAATCTTTGGAGGAGCTGAGATCGATCTCAGAGAAGCAAAGCCTTTGGAAGGAGCGGCCATAGAAGTGAATACCATTTTTGGAGGTGTGGAATTATTTGTACCCGCAGAATGGCGTGTCCGGTCTCATGTAACTTCCATTTTCGGAGCATTTGAAGACAAGCGTAAAACTCCTACGGATCCGGATGCCCCCGAAATAATTGTTCGAGGACTTACATTATTTGGGGGAGGTGAAGTAAAGTCTTAGCCTTCCTGCCGATCATTGGTAAAGGAGAAATCAAAAACATCTTTACGCTGATAGTGACCAGTCACATCCAGGTTAAGCGATTCCTCTTTTACCTTATCCATGTCTAGCTGAGCATATAGAATTTCCTCCCTATCAAAAAATGGCTCCAGTATGTACTTCCCGTCCGGACCAATTACACAACTACCTCCATTTAACACCCATTCACCCGATTGCCGTAAAGCATCCGGCTTTTTAAGCTCAGGAGGAAATTCATCAGAATGATACATCTGGCCCACAGCCAATACGAAACACCGTCCCTCGAAAGCATAATGTCTACTGGCGATCTGATGCATTTCATGGACTTTGGGCCAGACTGCCACGTGTATTTCCTCATTACTATTATGCAGAGCTTGCCTCGTCAAAGGCATCCAGTGTTCCCAACAAATGGAACCCGTTACTGAGGCCATCGAAAGTTGTGTGGATTTTAACCCTTTCCCATCCCCGTGAGCATGGACAAGTTTTTCTGTAAAAGTAGGTACTAGTTTTCGATGAACATTTGTAAGCGCTCCTTTTTCATTTATGAAGAAAAGACTATTGAAAAGCGTTCCTTTAGCGAGGTTGGGATCATATTCATTAGCTCCGAAAACCAGTGAAATGTTTCGCCTGGCACATTCTTTTTGAAGCTTTTCGCAATTCTGATCCTTCCGGACAATTGAATTATCTAACATTCTCCGAAAAACTTTTTTCATCGGAGGGTGATCCCAAAGTGTTACATCTTCGCAGTAGTCTAACCATGCAGGATAACCGGAAAACCAGCTTTCGCCAAACACAATCAGGTTGGCACCGTTATTAGCTGCTTCAGAGATTCCCCTGAGCGCCTTCTTAACAGAACCCTCTATATCAAGATGGACCGGGGCCCACTGAACGAGGGCTACTTTTAACTCACCCATTTGGTCTACGAAACTTTGAAGAGGGTATTCCTTCACCTAATACTATGCCGTCGAAAACATACTCTGATTCGAGACCTGAAGTTTTCATGGTGACTACAGTGGCAATGGGAATTCCATTGAAAATTCTGTACTTGGAAACAGTTCTAACGAGCACAACTGGTTTTTCTTCGGAAGGAATTGTGATTTGTGTTTTATAAAGTCTATCGGATTCCCGGTCTATAAAGTACTCTACTTTTCTGCCTTCCATCTCCTGCTCTAACCAAAAACAGGGAACATTGTCCACTTCTACTCTACCATTGTACTTAAGATCCTTATGTGCTTCGATGGGTGACCCAAAAGTCACAAGTTCGGTCAACATTATGCTTCTCACGAAATTCATTGCCGTGATCTCACCATTGGTCCAATATGCCTGAGTCCATGCCTCCTTCCCGTCATAGGCCTCCACAAATCGTGATTTCTCGCTTATGATCATTACCTGATCCGGTTTTTTCGCAAAAAACTCACCAAAGAATGTCCCAAGATCACTATGCCACTCAACATTGGCGGACATCGTTCGAAGCATGTTCCATATCTCCTGGTTATGAGCTTCATAATGCTTGGAAAGGATGTGTTCCAAAGATTGCCCATTTGCGGAAATGACGCACATCTGTAAAAGGACAAATATGTATGAAATCCTTTTGGTCATGTTTGAAGTACAACGATGGACTTCACCAAACAGTTTAGTTATTTATCTATAGAGTTACATCGAAAGATTCAAATATACCTTCTGGTAATTCCTCCTCTGTCAGCACCCGAACATCCGAAAGATCCCGTTCTCCTCTATCCGTAGACAGCATTATACCCCCGGTTTTGAAGTACTCTCCCCACGGCAACGAAAACCTGGGAAGGGAATCCGTCTCATTTGGATAGTATGACCATTGGGTCACAAGGTCGGTCTCCTTAGACACCCACACATCATAACCGTTTTCAGGAGTCACCCCCACATTTTGAAAGGACAGGTGAAGTTTCTCCGCTTCCTCTCCCGTCCAGGTTTGACTGGTTCCTTTATACGTGAGTGTCACTCCGGAGTCTTTTAATTTAAATGGCATCACCAACCAATAGGAATCATTGATCCAAACCCTGTTACCCCAGTCCAGATACTGCTCCAAACTATCTGGAGAAACCAATTCCTGTCCGTTTTTAAAAACTCGACCGGTCATATCATTGACATTCATCAATACTATGCGATCATCAGATAAATTATCAATTCGGACATTTCCTGTCTGCTTGTCCCAAAGTAATTTTCTTGCACCGAAGAAATTCCATGTGATAAAGCGGGTGCTGTCCCAGGCTTGTCGACCACCCATTGCATTCATAACCTTATCGGCAATGATGATCGCAATCGGATCCGAGCCTTCCGCATCAAATCCCTGTGCGGGAGGATTGTTTATTTCCACTTCTTCCTGAGGAGGTAAGTCAGCTCCTTCTTCAAAAGCACTTTTGGGTGCATCATTACCTTCGGATGCTTGTTCATTGGACGGCTGTGTGGAGCATGCTACAAAAAACAAACAGGATGCTAATAAAATGAATGGTCTCATAGTTTCGATTTTCATTCAATTTAACCAAGAATCTTCAGTTAGGGCTTACTCGATTATTGTCCCTCACTGAATTTGTCAAATCTTGATTGCGATTCTTGTCTTGGATAAACGTTGTTGTCGTCATTGGCATCAGCCGTCAAACCTTCAGGATCAATTTGTACATTGACGACCTGTTTGCTTTTGGCAAATACTTTTGTCACTTCGCTTTCATTCATCCTCCAGATTTCCGCTGGTAGCTTTTCTACCTCTTTCGTGCCATCTGCATACGTCCATTCTATGATGATCGGCATTACCAGACCACCTTCATTGGTAAAAGTGATCTCATAAAAGTTTTCACCTTCAAGAGCCAACTTGATCTGGTCAGTATTCAATGTATTTCTGAATTCCGAAGAGCTTGACTTCACCGACTCGTCAAACGTGAACTTCTTTGGTTCACCGCCCAGGGATCCTATATCGGAATCCATATTTCCACTGGATACTTTGACATCTCGAGTTTCCAGGTCATCATCTTCAGTGGCCATCTGGTACCAGTTTACATTTTTCACTGAGATATCGACGTGATCGGTTGTATAAAACCACCCATTCCAGAACCAATCAAGGTCAACAGCTGATGCATCTTCCATGGTCCTGAAAAAATCGGCTGGTGAAGGATGCTTAAACATCCATCGCTGAGAATATTTCTTAAAGGCGTAATCAAAAAGTTCGGGACCCATCACCACATTTCTCAATACTGAAAGGGCAATTGCTGGCTTTCCGTATGCATTATTGCCAAATTGTGGAATTTGCTCGGAATTAGTCATAATGGGTCTTAATTCACCAAATTCACCACTCATGTACTGCGCTATGTAGTTTTCGTCGCGTCTCATTGGAAAATTCGGATCCCATTCTCTTTTAGCCTGTATCTCTACAAATGAATCCAATCCCTCATCCATCCAGGTCCATTGTCTCTCGTCAGAGTTAACGATCATTGGAAAATAATTATGACCTACCTCGTGAATGATCACTCCTATCATACCCCATTTCACTCGGTCCGTATAAGTTCCGTCATCTTCCGGTCTCCCGTAATTGAAGCATATCATAGGGTATTCCATGCCATTTCTCGCGTCATGAACCGAAATGGCCACCGGGTAAGGGTAGTCAAATGTGTACTTGGAGTAACTTTTGAGGGTATGTGCCACTACCCGGGTTGAGTACTCTCCCCAGAGAGGGTTACCTTCTTTGGGATAGAATGACATTGCCAGGGGCTTCTTGTCACCAAAATCTACCGCCATAGCATCCCATATGTATTTTCTGGATGCTGCAAATGCAAAATCCCGTACAAATTCTGCTTTGAATGTCCAGGTAGCACGATCCGTACTTTTTGTCTTTTCGTTTTCAATAGCCTCCTTCTCTGTCACGATCAAGACAGGTTCATCAAAAGACGTACGCGCTTTATCGAGGCGTTTTCTTTGTTCCGCTGTCAAAACATCTCCCGGATTTTGCAATTCGCCGGTTGATGCCACAATAAAATCAGCAGGTACATCAATAGAAACTTCATAATCTCCAAAAGCCAGTGCAAATTCACCTCGCCCAAGAAATTGCTTATTCTGCCAGCCTTCTTTATCGTCATACACAGCCATTCTTGGAAAGAACTGTGCTATCGTGTAGGCGTAATTGTCTTCACCAGGAAAATACTCATAACCAGAGCGGCCACCCTCATTCATCCGGGCATTAATATTGTAGTTCCATTTCACATTAAATACGATCTTTTCACCAGGTGCCAGAGTCTCAGGTAAATTGATGCGCATCATGGTCTTATTGATCAAATAAGAAAGTTTGCTTCCATCAGCATCGGTTACCTCTTCTATATTAAAGCCCCTGGGCTCCATGTCCGTAAAGTACTGGAGTGTAAGGGCATCAAGAGTGTCCTCCATATTCATGGCTCTTGAAGAATATGTTTCTGAATCAGCCCGACGCATATTTTGATCCAGTTGCATCCATAGGTATTCCAGTGGATTTGGAGACTGATTATAATATGTGATGGTCTCGTAGCCGTAAATCGATTGATTTTCATCATCGAGTTTAATTGACATTTCATAGTCAGCTTTCTGTTGCCAGTATTCCGGGCCGGGTGCACCTGAGGCCAATCTGTATGAATTTGGCGATGGTAGGGTTGTTCCCAATTGTTCGAATTTTCTATCCCAATTATCCTGGGCAAGAGACAAAATGGACAAAGGTAGCAGTGCTACAAATATTAACTTCTTCATAGGTACATGGATATTTTGACTACCAGTAAACAGCATCCATCATCAGTGTCAGGGCTATCCCGATCACAATCGATGAGATTACCATTTTCCAGTCCCTTTGACTGGTTCCGATAATTGAGACGAAAAGAAAACTCAAAGTCATAAAAATTGCAACAATAATAATTTGCCCGACTTCAAGACCTACATTAAAGGCAAATAACTGGGTGACAATGGTTGAGTCCCTGCCAAGCAAACTCTGTAGATAATTCGAAAAACCCATTCCGTGAATGAGACCAAAGCATCCCGCAAACAGATAGTTTATAGAAATCTTTTTATCATACGACGGCTCCCTTGAAAATAAATTTCCCACTGCCGTAATCAGTATCGTAACAGGGATCAAAAATTCAATCAAAGAAGAATTGACACTGATGATCTTCAATGTGGCCAGAGCCAATGTAATACTATGTCCCAAGGTGAAAGCAGTTACGAGTATCAGTATCTTTTTCCAATCCTCCGGATGGTAGAGAGCACAAAGCGCCACGACAAACATGATGTGATCATACCCGGCTATATCTAAAATATGATCAATACCCAGACTAAAGTATAAACTGAATTCTGACATTTAATGATAATTTTGACTTCTTATGATGGGTCTCGTAATTGTATGTCTCGCAAAACTAATCGCATTTCATCCACTTCATGCAAGTATTACAGAAGTGGAATACAGCTCCAGGGACAAACATCTCAAAATTACCGTCTCTCTTTTCCTTGATGACCTTGAACTGGCCCTAAGGGAATATTCCGGAAACGACAAGTTTAACATTACTTCCAGAGAGGATAAGGAGGAGGTAAAAAGAGTGCTTTCGGGTTACCTTCGTGAAAATCTGACATTCACTCCGTTTGACGAAAGGCTCGAATTAAATTTCCTGGGAAGCGAAATCGAGGAAATGGTCATCTGGTGTTATCTGGAAAAAACCAATTTGGATTCATTCTCAAACTTGAAAATCCACAATCACCTCCTTATGGAGAAATTTGATGACCAGGAAAATCTTGTGAAAGTTACCAATGATGAGGAGGTGAAAACCCTCAGACTTACGACCCGAAATTATAGTGGAACCCTGAGGTGGTGACCTGATCCGTCAAAAGGATATTTTCTGATATAACTGCCACATTCTACCATCATGTTTCAATAACTCTATGCCCTCCACTTTGAAATCGGCAGTGTAGTTTTTATCAACGAATTCCGTTTGGGCCAACCAAAATTTTTCTTTCTTCAAATCCTGGAAAGCTATGGTCATATGAGGATGAAATGGTCTGTCCTTGTAATTAGCATTAAATTGATTCATTCTTTTCATCGCCTTTATAACCCTTTTTTGCAATTCGTCTAATTCGAAACTCTTCTCCACTTTCACAAAAACCACTCTCGGCTCGAAAAACCCAAAACCATTTAATTGAAGGTTGAAGTATTCAGTGCCCTCCACACTGTAGTTCAGCTCGGAGATAAGATCAGAAAGCTTATTTTCCTTTATTTTAAAAGGCATATGCAGGGTGATGTGTGGCGGGGAGTTCAGGGCTTTTCGACTTCCATAATTCTCCGCCATGGATTTTTTGAGAGACATGATCTCATCCCGAATATCATGAGGTGGAACCACCGCGATAAAAAATAATTCCTCCAAAGGCTACTTTACCTATATATTTAAGTTTAAACCTAAAACTCATTATGGGAAATCTCCGATCTACCTTATTCATTTTTCTTGGAGTCTTTGTTTTTTGTGTCTCCGCACAAAAAAAGGGAAAGGGCGAATCCGAGAACACTAAAGAACCTAAATCGATTGAGGCTTTCACTGGTTCGATGACAAAATCAGATGGCTACTTCAATTACTTCTGGGACGAGGAAAAAGGCAAAGTATACCTTGAAGTCGACAAATTTGATCAGGAATTCCTTTATGTAAATTCATTAACTGCGGGGGTGGGCTCCAACGACATTGGGCTGGATCGCGGTCAACTTGGAAACGAACGAGTCGTAAAATTTGAAAAGCGTGGAGAAAAAATCCTAATGGTGCAGCCCAACTATGATTATCGGGCGATTAGCACCAATATGCAGGAAGTAAGGTCCGTGGAGGAAGCGTTCGCCAAATCTGTGATCTGGGGATTCACTATAAGTGCAAAGACAGATGACAAAATCCTAATCGATCTATCGGATTTCCTTTTGCGAGACAGCCATGACGTAATCGGTCGATTGAAATCACGAAAACAAGGGACATACAAATTAGAAAAGTCTCGTTCTGCTCTGTTTAAGGAGGGGACTATGAATTTCCCAAAAAATACGGAGTTTGAATCGATCATCACCTTTACGGGGGATGCAGAAGGAAACTGGGTTCGTTCGGTAGTCCCTTCTCCGGACATCATCACGGTGCGCATGCACCACTCCATGATTGAATTACCCGATGATGACTATCAGGTACGTGAATTTGATCCCAGAAGTGGTTTCATTCACATAAGCTATCAGGATTATGCCACCCCTATAGAGGCTCCACTTACGAAAAGGTACATTGTAAGGCACAGATTAGAGAAGAAAAATCCTGAGGCGGAAATGTCAGAAGCCGTTGAGCCTATTGTATATTACCTGGATCCGGGAGCGCCGGAACCTGTAAAATCAGCATTAATGGATGGCGCAAAATGGTGGAACCAGGCATTTGAAGCCGCAGGTTTTGAAAACGCTTTCCAGGTTAAAGTCCTTCCGGAAGGCGCTCACCCTATGGATGTCAGATACAATATCATTCAATGGGTACACAGATCAACGCGTGGTTGGTCTTATGGAGCTTCTGTCGTTGACCCTCGAACTGGAGAAATCATAAAAGGACATGTAAGTCTGGGCTCATTAAGGGTTCGTCAGGATTTTCTCATTGCACAGGGGTTGATGAATCAATATGATGACGGAACTCAACCGATGATCGACCTGGCACTTGCCAGATTACGTCAGCTATCTGCACATGAAGTAGGGCATACCATCGGGTTGGTCCACAATTTTGCGTCAAGCATAAATAATCGTGCTTCGGTAATGGACTATCCTCATCCTAATGTTCAACTGACTGATGCAGGAGAAATAGACCTTTCGGATGCGTATGATGTAAATATTGGTGAATGGGATAAAGCTGCTATTAAGTACGGTTATTCGGATTTTGCAGATGATGCAGATGAAAGTGAGGAATTACAAAAGATCATAAATGAAACCCTCGGTAATAACCTGCAATTCATAACAGACAGAGACGCCCGTGCCTCCACAGGAGCCCATCCCGTTGCTCACCTTTGGGACAATGGTGATGCCGCAGATGAGTTGAACAGAATGATGGAGGTGAGAAAGAAAGTGTTAAATGACTTTTCTGATAAGAGTCTTCCGAACGGAGAACCTTATTCTTCTTTGGAAGAAATTCTCGTTCCCATGTACTTATTTCACCGTTATCAGGTGGAAGCAGCGACCAAAGTGGTAGGTGGTTTAAATTATAGTTATGCTGTTAAAGGTGACAATCAGCTGAGAACAGAATTCATTCCCGCTGAAAAACAAATGGCTGCTTTGGATGCCATTATTGGAACAATGAAACCGGATGCCTTGAAATTGAGAGAGGATTTGTTGGCCATGATCCCACCAAAAGCTCATGGGTATAGCAGGGGTAGAGAAACTTTCGAGAGCAAAACCGGACCAACGTGGGACTACTATGCTGCCGTGGAGACTGCAGTTCAAATTCCAATGATGTTCCTTCTGAATTCTGCTCGTGCCAATAGGCTCGTGGCTCAAAATGACCGGGACTCTAATCAACCCGGATATAAGGACGTACTTGATCGAGTGATCCGTCAGACATGGAAAAGTCCGTCAACGGATAAGGGAGACAGGGCCATACAACGAATTGTGGAATGGGTAATGTTAGAGCATGTTGCTATGTTGATGATCAGCAAAAATGCGCAGGTTGATACCAAGTCCATAAGCAGGGCCACTTTGGTGGAATTGAAAACATATCTGGAATCAAAGACAACGACGGACCTGGAAGATAAAGCACATTACGCTCGGGTCATTGCGAGCATCGATAGCTGGTTGGATGACCCGGAGGAAATCGAATTTACTCCCCCACTTGATGCTCCTGATGGTTCACCAATAGGATCGGATTTCTATAGGTTCTGTAGTTATTGATGCTGATCCTTTAACAGATCGTTTACTGCTTTTACCGGATTGAAGGTGATCAATGGAACTTCCACGAAGATGGTATTCCATTTTGCCATACTTCCATTCCATAATCCTGGTAATTCCTGTGCCTTCAGGTCTCTACCGTCTTTTGACTTTTGAGTAATGAAGCCGGTAGAAGGATCACGGTATTGGAGCAAATCAAATTTTTGTCCTTTATAATCCTTCACAGAGCAAACTACGTCCACGGGATTAAAATGGGTCGATTTATGAAAAATGTTTTGTTGTTTAGAATCTTCTAAATCGACCTGCGCAGATTCTACTATTTGAAGGGACTGACCTGTTTCATTCCTTACCCAAAATGGACCTCCTCCTGCTTCACCTTCATTTTTTACCATTCCACAAACTCTGACCGGCCTGTTTAAGATCGTTTTTAATTCTTCGGGCTGTAATTCCCGCTCACTTCGATATCCAAGATTGTTCGAAATGAATTCCTGAATCTCCTTACCATCAAAATCTCCTTCGTCAATTTGCGTCAGGTAATGGAAAATCTTCTCTTTCATTTCCAAAAGGAGACCTCCAATCACCTTTTTGTAGGTAATCGTTTCATCCTTCAACCGATCCGGCACGACATTGTCAATGTTTTTAAGAAATATCACATCAGCTTCTACCTCATCCAGGTTTTCCAATAAAGCTCCATGTCCGGCCGGCCTGAATAGCAACGATCCATCATCATTTAAAAACGGTTTGTTTTCCAGATCCACGGCAATTGTATCTGTGGAGGGTTTTTGTATACTATAGGAAATCTCCAGGACCACTTTGAATAAGTGTTCATATTTCGGAGTCACCTTTGAAACATGTTTTGTGAATTTTTTTAGATGTTCCGGTGAAACGGTGAAATGAATCTGAACTCGATCTCCTGATTTTGCATACTGGGCACCCTCCACAATATGCTCTTCCACGGGAGTTCTTGAGGTTTCTCCATAATTATGGAATTTTAGCAAGCCCTTTGGCAGATTTCCATAGTCCAACCCCTTGGAAGTAAGCAAGTGCGTCAATATCTCCACATATTTTTTGGATAGTTGAACTTCTGCAAGTGTTTCACCTCCTTTGCTGATCGCCTCATCCAAATCCCGGTAAAACGCAAAATCATCCAGGCGTTTGAAGAATTCAAAAACTGAACCTTGAGATTGATCTTCCTTTAATTTGGTATAGGCTTGATCACTTCCATCATACTCGTCCATGAAAGCAAACAACATTTTAAACATCCTGGAGGCAGCTCCGGAGGCAGGAACAAATTTTACAATATCCAGATTTCCTGAGGTTTTGTCATAAAATTTCGTCTTTGCCTTCACCTCAGATTTTGAAAGCTGCAAAATTCCATTCCCTACTGTGGCAGCTGCTGCTAGTTTGGTGGGCGGAAATCCTTTCTTAAAATTTTCAATTTGTTCGGAAACGATTTCTTGGTTCAGTCCATGATCGTTTATTTGACGGAGTGCGCTGTCTTCAAACATTTTACTACAAATTCAAATCAAAATGTGGGTTATACAAATGAACTGTTTTACTTCAGTTCAAACAAATAATCTTGCTTGTTTTCAACATTTAAGGATTCTGCTTAATTTGAGGATTAAATAATCACCCTGCATTATGAGCACTGATGTACTGAAAATAGCCCCTTCTTTTTTTGGAATCTCCATGGTACCAAAAGAGTCCTGGAAAGAATATGGATTTGCCCTCTTGACCATAGCGGGTTCGGATGGGGAGGTATCTGATCCGGAATTGGAATGGTTGACGATTGACCTGGCTATCGCCAACAATGTTGAGGAAGACATCATTGCAGAATGGGAGGACTTCGAATATGAGAATGCCGACCTTAATGAAATATTCACATCTATCAATGTTAAGTCTTTTGCCAACTACAATAAGCTACTCCTTTATGATGCAATAAGAATGAGCTATGCTGACGATGATTATGCGGATGAAGAAAGGGAGAAAGTTTATGAAGCGGCTTCTCTGCTGAAGATCAATGCAGAGACCGTAACTGCCATCGAATCTCTTATAGAAATGGAAAGAGCCGCTGATAAACTTCGTCTCATCATTTTGTGATGAATCAGCCATAAATGTCATTAAGAATTCCGGCAAGACGTACACCCGCCTGTAGCAATCTGCGATTAACCAATTGCCTGTTCTCGTAAACATATCGATAGCCAAGCTTTTTATCTTCCTGGAAATCATAAACATTTTCCCTTAATTCCATAGATTCATACGCCCAATCAAGGACCGTATCATTTTGCCAGTCCGCGATTTCACTTGTTGTGGCGTGATTGATCCAGTCTACATATTCGGTATAACTATAATTCTGGGATTCAATCATTTCAGTATCCCAAACCCGATGCAAATTGGATGATTGATAGAAATATTCCAGGCGAACATCATTGCCCCCACGATCTTCTCCATTTCCCACATGAAGCGGCTGATGAATATCCCCTACCAGATGAACCAAACACTTTAGGGCAAAAGCCTCATCTTCATCGGTGAAGTTGCCCGACTTGAGTTCAGCGATAAGTCGTTGGATTGTGACTATCGCATCTTGCTCCTCGGGCGTGCCTGCTTCTTCATAAGTCAAACCATCGGGTATAGTACAATAATGCCATGGATTCATGTGCTGATATTTTTCGTCCGCCTTTATGAAATCCATAAAATTACTGACCTCAGCCAATGTCTCATTTCCCAGAACCGATTTGATGTTCTTTTGTGCCTTACCTGTTAAAAGACTTTGTGCTATTTCACCAACAATTCGATGTCCATTTTGACCCCAGCGATCTGATGAGATGATGTGAAAAGAATGGGTGATTAGTATAGCCAGGAGAAGTAGATGCCGCTTCATAAGAGTTTTTGCGGAAAGTAAATAAAAAAGGCGCTATCCGGAATGGATATGCGCCTAATCACCAACCTAACCTAAAAGAAAGTCTTTATATATACGGCCTGTTAAGGCTATTATTATCTGACTCTTACTGTATTTATCGAATTTTATCTTAAAAGGTTACAAAAAAAACTAAAAAAAATACTTTTTATTCCCCTTTTTATTTCTTGGTTAAATATTGACGAAACACTTAACATCTTCGAAACAGTAACTTGACTAACGTAAAACCAAAGGCACTAGTTTTGCGGTCTCTTGGGAATTACCCGAATGGAAGAACTATTTAACAAATATTTAGAAAATCAGATGGTCCTGAGCTTATCAGAGATGCTTCTGAGGACCAAAACTAAAATACAGATCAAAGGGACTGTCGCTGGTGCAGACAGTTTGGTGTGCGCTGCATCATGGAAGAATAGTAATAAAACTTTCCTGGTTGTACTACATGACCGTGATGAAGCACGAGCTTTCCATTTCAACCTATCTCAACTTCCTGTAAAAAGGGATGCTATAAAAATATTCCCGTCATCATATAAAAAGCCCTATCAATATGATGAAGTAGAAAATGCCAACGTCCTCCAAAGATCAGAGGTGCTCGCTTCCATCAATCAAAATCAGGACAATCCTCATTTGATCGTTACTTATCCGGAAGCTTTGTCAGAAAAAGTCATCAATCGTCGGTCACTGGTAGACAACACATTCAGTGCGAACAAAGGAGATCAATTGGATACTGCATTCCTCGAAGAGTTTTTGTATTCCTATGAATTTGAGAAGGTGGATTTCGTTTATGAACCAGGACAATTTGCTGTTCGGGGGGGAATTGTGGACGTCTTTTCCTTTTCAGGAGAAATGCCTTACCGGATTGAGTTGTTTGGTGATAGTATCGAGAGCATAAGAGAATTTGATCCTGAAACTCAACTTTCTCAAAATTCTCTTGAAAAGATGAACATCATTCCGGATGTTCAGAATAAATTAATTCAGGAGGAACGCCAGTCTTTTCTCAAATACCTTCCTTCAAATGCCGTCCTCTGGTTTAAAGACATCAGGGAAACTTTGGACATTACTGATCGATGTTTTGATAAAGCCGAGGAAACATTTAAAGCAATTAAGAAATCCAGCGGTGATGTCGAAATCAGTTCACCTCCTGATTTACTTTTTGAAACCAGAAATACGTTGGAGAAAGATCTGTATGAATTTAATGTCATTGAGTTTGGAAAGCGGTTTCAGCACAATGAAAACAAAGTAGAATTTGAATTTAAACCTCAGCCCAGTTTCAACAAGAACTTTGAAATCCTGATAGATGACCTGAAATCCTTTTCCGAAAAAGAATTTGAGCTGTTCATTGTTTGCGATAGCGCAAAACAGATTGAGAGATTTCAAACCATTTTTGAGGATACGAATTCCAAACTTCAGTTTAACGGAGTAGTGAGTCGATTAAATAATGGATTTATTGATTTACTAGATCAAATCCTTGTTTACACCGACCACCAGATCTTTGAGCGCTATCATCAAATTACCGAGAGAAGAAAATTCACAAACAAGAAAGCACTCACTCTAAAAGAGCTTCAATCTCTACAGACCGGTGATTTTGTCGTACATGTGGATTACGGAGTTGGGCGCTTTGCTGGACTTGAGGAGGTCGACGCCAATGGCAAAGCACAGGAAGCATTGCGAATTGTCTTTAAAGACGATGACCTGCTTTACATAAGTGTGCATTCCCTCCACAAAATCTCAAAATACAGTGGAAAGGAAGGCGAACCTCCATCCATTAGTAAGCTGGGAGGAAAAGAATGGCAAAACAAAAAGAAACGAGTAAAGAAAAAAGTCAAGGACATTGCCAAAGATTTAATTGCGCTTTACGCAAAAAGAAAATCCGCTCCCGGCTTCGCTTTCCCGAAGGATGACTACTTACAGGTAGAGCTTGAGTCAAGTTTTATGTACGAAGATACACCTGACCAAAGCATGGCAACCAGTGATGTAAAAGCAGATATGGAACTTCAGCATCCTATGGACAGACTCGTTTGTGGAGATGTCGGGTTTGGAAAAACTGAGGTAGCAATCCGTGCGGCATTTAAAGCTGTCAACTCTGGAAAACAGGTTGCCATACTTGTACCTACCACCATACTCGCTATGCAGCACTTCCAGACTTTTTCGAAACGACTGGAAAATTTTCCTGTTGAAATTGACTACATCAATCGGTTTAAATCCACCAAAGACATTAATCAAACCAAAAAACTCCTGCGCGAGGGGAAGATTGACATCCTTATCGGAACTCACCGAATAATAAATAAAGACATCCAATTTTCTGATCTGGGTCTGCTGGTGATCGATGAAGAACAAAAGTTTGGAGTAAAGGCAAAAGAGAGAATTAAGGAAATGCGTGTAAATGTAGATGCATTGACCTTGACGGCAACGCCTATCCCCAGAACACTCCATTTTTCACTGATGGGGGCAAGGGATCTTTCCATCATATCCACACCTCCACCAAACAGGCGACCGGTCAAAACAGAAGTGCAGGAATTTAGTGATGAAATCATAAGAGATGCCATAAGCCATGAAATGCGAAGGAACGGCCAGGTATTTTTCGTTCACAATAGGATTGGAGATATTGAGAATCTTGCAAATAGAATCCTGAAACTCGTTCCCGAAGCAAACATTGGAATTGCTCATGGACAAATGGAAGGGGAGCGTTTGGAAAAGGTAATGATGAAATTTATTACCGGAGAATACGATGTTTTGGTTTCAACGAACATCATTGAATCCGGTCTTGACATTCCAAACGCAAATACCATTATTATAAATCGTGCCAACATGTTCGGACTTTCAGATCTTCATCAGATGAGAGGTCGTGTAGGCCGTTCCAATACACAGGCGTATTGTTATCTATTGACAGCTGACAGATCTACCCTTACTTCTGAGGCAAGGAAAAGACTCATCGCGCTTGAGGAATTTTCAGATCTAGGTGACGGCTTCAAAGTGGCAATGCGAGATCTTGACATCCGCGGAGCGGGTAATTTACTTGGTAGCGAACAGAGTGGATTTATAAATGATATGGGATTTGACATGTACCATAAAATACTTGAAGAGGCCGTTCAGGAACTAAAGGAAAATGAGTTTAAAGAGCTGTTCCAAAATGAGATTCTGACGGAAGAAAATCTCAAAAAGCTCAGTGCGGACTGTATCATAGAAACCGATCTTGAAATCCTGATACCACAGGAATATGTCAGCAATACATCGGAGAGACTGCAATTATATTCCAGGCTTGATAATCTCAAAGAAGAAAGTGAGTTGATCCGGTTCCGAACCGATTTGCAAGATCGGTTTGGAAGCATTCCTTCCAGTGTGGATGATTTGATCAGCAGTGTGAGACTGAGGTGGCTAGGACAGGAGTTAGGTCTCGAAAAAATTGTCTTGAAAAATTCCATCATGAAATGCTATGTGAGTGAGTCACAGGATGACAGTTACTTTCAGGGGGATGTGTTCGGGGGTTTGGTTGGTTTTGTTCAGAAAAACCCAAAAATTTCCAGCATAAAGGACTATAAGGGAAAGCTCATCGTCACCTTCCGATCGCAGGAATCCATAGAGCAAGCGATGTCTACTTTAAATGATATCTTATCGATTCCGGCAGAATGAGACCATTAACACAATAATTCCTTCATTTTATCATTTATATAAAAGAGTAATTCAATTGACTATGAAAGGTTAATTTGAAATATTTGTATTTAATTTGGTAGTTTAACGCGTTCGAACAAGTTACAGGTTATGAAAAATGTTTTGCAAGCGGCCAGATATCTGCTCTATAGCTCATCTGCTGCAATCTTTCTAAGTTCCTGCTTCAGCTTTGGTGGTGGTGCTCCCACAAGCTCCAGTCCAGGTGCTATAAGTACAGCCACTGGTCTGGAATACAACGAAGAAGGAGGATTTCAGGTCAATCCATATTTGGGTCAACCAGAAGGACCTAATCTGGTATTCATTGAAGGAGGTAGAACAGTCCTTGGAACTTTTGAGGAAGATCTACTTAACTCCAATGATCACTTAGAAAGAGCTGTTACCGTGGCTTCATTTTATATGGATGAAACGGAAGTTGCTAATATTCACTGGTTAGAATATGAATTCTATATCCGAAGAGATTCCGATGAATTGTATGTAAGGAACAACCTTCCTGATACAACTGTCTGGACCAGACAACTTGCTTATAATGATCCATTTGTTGATCACTATTATCGATACCCCGGCTTCAGGTTCTTTCCTGTGGTAGGTGTGAACTGGAGACAGGCTGTTAATTACTGTCGATGGAGAACCGATGTAGTGAACTTCAAACTTGCTGATCAGGCCGGATATTACGAAGGAGTTCTCGGTACTGAGGACGCATTTGCAGGAGCAGAGTCCGCTGCGCCTACTTTGGAGAAACCTCCATTGGAATCTGGAGTTGTCTTACCTAATTATAGACTACCAACAGAAGCTGAATGGGAATATGCTGCCAGAGCTTTGTTCGGAACTCAGTGGCTTGATGAAAATCAAACTCATAGAAGACTTTATCCGTGGGATGGTCATGCACTTAGAAATCCATATGGAAAATCCGTGGGTTACTTCCTTGCAAACTTCAAAAGAGGCCGTGGTGACTACGCTGGTATTGCTGGAAAATTGAATGATGGAGCGATGATCACAACATATATTTATGATTATCCCCCAAATGATTTTGGCCTTTACAACATGGCCGGTAACGTCAACGAATGGGTGCAGGATGTATACAGACCTCTTTCATTCCAGGACATGGATGATTTGAACCCCGTTCGAAGAGATGGCTATCTGGACGCTGAAAGTGGATACGATGCTCAATATAATATCATAGGACGTGAAACAGAATACACAGAAGAAGAAGCAATAGCCGCTGGAATTTCTGCAAAAGTTTATAACGCGGAAAATCCACCAATGAAAAGAATGCGAGTAATAAAGGGTGGCAGCTGGCAGGATGTAGCTTACTGGATGTCTCCTGGTACAAGAAGAGCAATATTCGAAGATTCAGCAAGTGCCGCAATTGGATTCAGATGTGCCATGATCCGGGCTGGAACTAATTATTAAAAGATTTTAAAGATCTAAAACGAAAGCCAGGTATAGACGCCTGGCTTTTTTTATTGTCCGGATCCAATACAGGCAATATGAATTTCCTGAACTTTTTCACTTTCCAATACCGCACAGATAGAGCCAACCGTAGCGCCTGAAGTAATAATGTCATCCAATACCAATATTGACCTTCCATTTACCTTATCCGGATTCACAATCGAGAATTGTTCATCCACATTTAGCCACCGGTCTATTTTGGATTGTTTTGTTTGACTTTTCGTATTTTCCCGGCGAATTAAAAGATCCGATCCGATATCGAATTCGGTTACAGCGGCCATCCCTTCAGATATGGCCTGACATTGGTTATACCCTCTTGTCTTAAGTTTTCTTGAATGAAGTGGAACGGGTAAAATAAGATCAATTTTGAGATCTTTTAATTTGACGGCATAAAGGGTACCTAACCAAACTCCTAAATCGTACGCATTGTTATATTTTAATTCATGAACAAGCTTTCGGGCTATCCCGCCTTTATGAAAATGAAACAATGAGGATGCACTTTTCACCTTGGAAAACGCGGCGAATTTTTGAAAAATATGATTCTCTGATATTTGGTGGTTATTGGAATATGGTAATGCCAAAGTACAACTGGTACAGAGAAATTTTTCATTCTTCAGCAGAGCATCACGACAATTGAGACATATTTCAGGAAAAATGATGGATACAAAATCCCGAAAGAGGTGTTTTGCGTTAGTAATGATCATAGTTTAGCTGGTTGATCCATTAACAATGGTCTATAGTAAAGATATCGAAACAGAAAGAAGATGGGCACAACTGCTGCAGGAATTGGGTAATAGAATAAGCACAAGACCCAAAGATCTAAACAGCGTGCTTTTCTTAATCGGGGTTCAGGAATTGGGTATGGGTAAAAGAAATTTTTCCAAGGAGGAAAAGCAAGACCTGATGCACATTGCCATTTGTAAAGTCCTGTCATTCTCGGGATTTTATGAATTGGAGGGTTTGGACAAAGAAGGATGGCCGCATTGGAAATCGATAAAGAAATTGCCGGCTTTCGACCTGCTCGAACAAGAAAAGCTTTTAAAAACGCATATTTTGGAATACTTTGAGAAAGAAACGGATTTGATTTGAATTATGGGAGCGAGTTGGATAGAAGAAAAACTGAAGGAGTTCAAAAGAAAGTATCATCTGGATAAAGCGGTTAAGAGCCTTCTGATCGGTGGGTCAATAGTGCTCTTCTTTATCTTCTTAGTGTTGTTGATAGAGCATCTGTTTTGGTTCAATGGTCCTGTGCGTGCCATTTTGCTATATGGTAGTATGCTATTTATCATTTTCTCGATAGCCTATGTGGTCTATTTTCATTTACTGCCTATTATATTCCTGGAGAAAAGAGGTATTTCAGATACGGAAGCCGCAAAACAGATAGGAACTTATTTTCCTGAAATTGGTGATAAGCTACTCAATACACTTCAACTGAGGGGCCTTGATAATAGGCAAAAAGACCTGGTACTGGCTGCTATTGAACAGAAAATCCAAAATCTCCAACCCTTTGCTTTTCCAAAAGCTATTGACCTCAAATTGAATTTCAAGTATTTGAGAATTTTGGTATTGGTACTGGCTGCTTTTGTCCTGACATCCATTGCATTTCCTGCTTTGATTTCCTCCTCCTCAGAAAGAATTATTAATTACAATAGGGAATTTAGTCCTGAAGCGCCATTCCAATTCAGACCGGAAATCGGGAAGCAAAAGGTTTTTAGAAATGAGGACTTCGCGTTGACCGTAAATATTGAGGGAACTGATATTCCCGAAAATGTATACATGCGCGTGAATGGTAGAACGATAAAACTTACTTCCACAGAAACCGGTAAGTTTCAACACACTTTTCGCAATGTCCAAAAAGACATTAATCTTCAATTTGAAGCTGCCGGTTTTGTAAGTAAAGATTATTCAATAAATGTACTGGATCGTCCGTCATTAGCTGACATAAGAATTGATCTTAAATATCCGGATTACACGGGACTCGATGACAGGAGCTATGACAACACAGCCAGTATTGTAGTACCGGAAGGAACAAATATTGAATGGCAATTGGACACCAGATATACTGATAGTTCAAAAATTAAGATAGAATCGAGCGAAATTTTACCATATCTGTCTGATAATCAATCGTTTATCCTAAAACATCAGGCCAAAGAGTCATTCAACTATACAGTGTTATTAAGCAACGAGTATGGGACTAATAATGAAGAATTGAGTTACAATGTAGATGTGATTCCTGATCAGTCTCCTGAAATTGAGATTGAATTCTTTGCCGACACTATTCTTTACGAATTTGTTATTCTCAGTGGTACAGCATCTGACGATTATGGTATTAGCTCACTTAATTCGTTTATCAAAGTCAATGAGAACGTGAATTCTGAAAGAATTTACAATGGTGGAACAGACAAGCATTCGTTCTATTACAAAATCGATCTTGATTCCTCCATGTTGGAAGGCAACGTGGAAGTTTGGGTTACAGCTCGGGATAATGATGAGGTCAATGGAAGTAAGACCACCAAATCCAGGGTTTTTAAGCTTAGTTTCCCTGATAAGAATTCAATTGAGGAAGCAATTGGTCGAAAATCGCAAAATACTCAGGAAACCCTAAGACAGTCTATTAATAAGTCTGAATCACTTAATGAGAAATTAGATAAGTTGGAGGAACGGCTGAGATCCAAGAAAGAGCTTGAGTGGCAGGAAGAGAAACTTTTCGAAGAGATCAGAAATCAAAGAAGCGAAATTGAAAAATCCCTGGACGAGTTGAGGAAACAATTTGAGGACCTTCGCAAAAGTGAAGACAAGTTCAACAACCGTAGTGATAGAATAAAGGACAAGGCGCAGAAGCTTCAGGAACTAATGGACCAGGTGCTGGATGAAGAAACGAAGAAAATGTACGAAGAACTGCAAAAGTTGATGGATGAAAAAGGCAGTCTTCAGGAAATACAGGACAGATTGAGAGATCTGAGGCCTAGTGAATCGGATATGGAAAAAGAACTGGAAAGGGCGCTTGAATTATTCAAAAGGCTAAAACTTGAAAGCGAACTTGAGAAAGCTGGCAATGATTTGGAGGAACTTGGTGAGAGACAGGAAAACCTTGCTGAAAAAACCGAAAACGAAGATAGCTCCATGGATGAAATTTCACAGGAACAACAAGATATACAGGAGGAGTTTGATCAAATTCAGGAAAAACTGGAAGACATCAATGAAATGAATCAGGAATTAAAAAATCCTGAACCACTACAAAATAACCCTGAAGATCAGCAGGAGATTGAAAGACAACTTGATCAAATCAAGCAGAACCTTCAACAAAATGATCGAAAGCAAGGCAGTCAAAACCAACGTAAATCCGGTCAAAACATGAAGAAGATGAGTGAAGCTATGAAGCAAATGCAAGCGGGAATGGAGATGGAAATGCTTGATGCCAACATAGATGACCTGAGAAATACACTGGATGATCTGATTAAGATCTCATTTAAGCAGGAAGAACTAATTCGAGAATTCCGTGCGGTGAGGCAGGTGGATCCGAGGTTTGTCGAGTTGTCACAGGATCAATTAAAGCTTCGAGAAGACGCTCAAATCGTTGAGGATAGTTTGCAGGCTCTGGCAGAAAGGGTTGTTCAGATTTCTTCATTCATAACCAGGGAGCTTTCGGAAATGAATCGAAATGTCGATGAGGCTGTAAGATATTTAAAAGACAGAAACAGGAGTAAAGCACTGGCCAATCAGCAGTTTGCGATGACTTCGATTAACAACCTTGCACTTCTGCTGGATGATGTTCTGCGTCAGATGCAAAACTCAATGGCACAAGCAATGGGCAAACCGCAGCAAGGTCAAAAGGGAAATCAGGCACTCCCTAATATGAAACAATTACAACAGCAGCTCAGTGAAAGAATCAAAAACCTGAAAGAAGGTGGTCTAAAAGGTCGTGAGCTTTCTGAACAGTTGGCTAAAATGGCTGCGGAACAAGAGATGCTAAGAAATCAGCTTCAAAAATTACAAGAGCAACTGGAGGATCAAAACGGGGAGGCAGCTGGTAGTCTGGGAGATGCGCTCGATATGATGGAAGAAAATGAAATCGATCTCGTCAATAAAAGGGTAAATCAACGTTTGATTGATCGTCAGGAGGAAATAATGACTCGCCTTTTGGATGCAGAAAACGCAATGCGAGAGCAGGATTTGGATGACGAAAGAGAAGGTGAATCTGCTGAAGATTACGATAGGAATATACCAAAGGAGTTTGAAGAGTACCTGAAAGCGCGTCAAAAGGAAATAGAATTATTGCGCAGTGTGCCTCTCGACTTAAATCCATTTTATAAAAAGGAAGTAAACGATTACTTTAGACGCATAAGTAACCCCAACTAATGGACTCAATTCAAATTCAAATCCCATCCCTAAGCGAAAACATTCGGATCATCGAAAGCTTTATAGATAATGCCAAAGACAGATTTCAATTGGATGATGACATTTACGGAAACATCATGATAGCTGTCACAGAATCCGTAAATAATGCAATCGTTCATGGCAATAACGGAGAGAAAAATAAGAATGTGGAATTGAAACTTTCCATGGAAGAAAACGCAATAAAGTTTAAGGTTAGCGATGAAGGTCCCGGATTCGATTACCAAAATCTGCCTGACCCTACGGCTCCGGAAAACCTCGGTAAACCTGGAGGAAGAGGTATTTTTCTAATGAAAAACTTGTGTGATGAAGTCACCTTTTCAGATGAGGGCAAAGTAGTCGAACTGACTTTCTATCTTACCTGAGATGTCTTCTGCCATATTGTTCCACTTTGACGGAATCTCAGAAGAAACTTCCATCGAACAAAATAATACCTCCCTTTGGTTACAACAGGTCGCGGACAAAGAAGGTAGGATCATTGAAGAGATTAACTTCATTTTCTGTAGCGATGATTATTTACTGAAAATAAATAACAAATACCTTCAGCATAATTATTATACGGATATCATAACCTTTGATAATTCAGATGACGAACAACACTCCCTTCAGGGTGATGTTTTCATTAGTATTGATCGAGTCAAAGAAAACTCTATCACAATGGGCACATCATTTGAAGATGAAATCTCACGGATTATGGTGCATGGGTTGCTGCACCTGATCGGTTACAATGATAAAACCGAAGAAGACAAAAAGACCATGTCTGCTAAAGAAAACGCTTATCTATCTTTGCGCTAAAATCAGATGTTCCACGTGGAACTTTTCGGAGCTTTTGATAATTGATGTTCCACGTGGAACACTTAAGAAATATGTTTTCTAAATACGATGTCATAGTAGTCGGGGCTGGCCATGCCGGATGTGAAGCAGCATCTGCCGCTGCCAACATGGGATCTAGTGTATTATTGGTAACCATGAACATGAATACCATCGCACAGATGTCCTGTAATCCTGCAATGGGAGGTGTGGCCAAAGGACAAATAGTCCGTGAAATTGACGCACTGGGAGGCCTGAGTGGATTGGTGACAGATGAAACAATGATCCAATTCCGAATGCTTAATAGATCAAAAGGACCTGCTATGTGGTCACCAAGAGTCCAGTCAGACAGGATGAGATTCAGTGAGTCCTGGAGACTTAAACTTGAGCAGAATCCTAACATTGATTTCTGGCAAGAAATGGTAATAGGATTATTGATTGAAGGAGACCAGGTTGTAGGTGTTGAAACTTCACTAGGTTTAAAAATCAAATCTCGATCAGTTATACTCACAAATGGTACATTCCTAAATGGCATCATTCACATAGGAGAGAAAAAGTTTGGTGGTGGGCGAGCGGGTGAACGAGCCGCCAAAGGAATCACAGAGCAGCTTGTTCAACTAGGCTTCGAAGCAGGGAGAATGAAAACAGGTACGCCCCCAAGAGTAGATGGCAGATCTCTTGATTACTCAAAAATGGAAGAACAAAAAGGAGATGAAGAGCCATCTAAATTCTCATACCTCTCTGAAACCAAGCCCCTGAAAGAGCAAAGGAGTTGTTGGATCACGTATACAAACCCAGAGGTGCATGATATCCTTCAAACAGGATTTGACAAATCCCCAATGTTCAATGGCCGTATTCAGGGAATAGGTCCAAGGTATTGTCCATCTATTGAGGATAAAATCAATAGGTTTTCCGAAAGAAACCGACATCAAATATTCGTAGAGCCAGAAGGCTGGAATACAGTAGAAGTATATGTAAATGGCTTCTCCACTTCTCTCCCGGAAGACGTTCAATTCAAAGCCTTAAAATCCATTGCAGGATTTGAAAAGAGCAAAATGTTTAGACCAGGGTATGCAATAGAATATGACTATTTCCCTCCAACACAATTGGATCATACCTTACAAACAAAACCCATTAAAAATCTCTATTTCGCCGGCCAAATTAATGGTACCACAGGATACGAAGAAGCAGCCTGTCAGGGGCTTATTGCCGGTATCAATGCACATCTTTCCGTAAAAAATCAACCTTCATTTATTCTTAGTCGCTCGGAGGCCTATATAGGTGTACTGATTGATGATCTAATCACCAAAGGCACTCAGGAACCATACCGTATGTTTACTTCCAGGGCAGAATTCAGGTTATTGCTGCGCCAGGATAATGCTGATCTTAGACTTACCCAAAAATCCTATGATATCGGTTTAGCAGACGAGAATAGATACCAAGAATTCCTGAACAGACAAGACTCCATTAAGGAATTGAAAACTCTTCTTGATAATAACTCTTTCAAACCTGATGATATAAATGAGGCTTTATCAAAAAGCGATGAAGCCCCAATAAAGGAAAAAACAAAATTCTCTCAATTGCTCAAACGACCCAATTTAGATGCTCATTCCTTGCAACGAATTTCGAACGAATTCTCTGAGAAATTGAAGCCCTACACCGATGACGTCATCACACAATGTGAAATTCAAATTAAATACCAATCTTACATTGACAGGGAACGTAGGAATTCTGAGAAATTAAATAGTTTAGAAAATCAAAAAATAAATCCGACTTTCGATTATAAGAAACTAACATCCTTGTCCTCCGAAGCCATCGAAAAATTAATGAAAATAAAACCTTCAACAATAGGTCAGGCATCCCGTATAAGTGGTGTGTCCCCCGCAGATATTTCAATTTTAATGGTTCATCTCGGTAGATAACATGTACGAAAAAGTAGAGCAATGCCCCAACTGCGACAATACTGACTTCATAAATGATAGCATCATAATAGATCATGCTATTTCTAAGGAGAGTTTCGCTTTAACAAAGTGTTCAAATTGTGGCTTTCTTATCACCAACCCTCGTCCTGCAGAAGAAGAAATTTCCAAGTATTATGAAAGTGAAGATTACCAGTCTCACAATACCTCAAGAAATTCTCTATTCGCCATTCTGTATCAAACCATAAGAAATATCAACATTAACAACAAACGAAAGCTGGTACTAGAATATCAGAATGAAGGCAATATTCTGGACTTCGGAAGTGGATTAGGTCATTTCCTGGCATCATTCGATGAACGTAAATGGCAAAAATATGGATTGGAACCTAATGCAAAAGCCGCTGATTTTTCTTCCGAAAGTCAAAAAGTTACCATCTACAGAAACCTGCAAGCTCTAAAGGAATCCAAAAAGTTTAATGCTATAACTTGCTGGCACTCGATCGAACATGTACATGATTTAAAGGACACTTTATCAACCCTTCAGTCAAAACTAAAATCAAAGGGAACCATGTTCGTGGCATTGCCTAATCATAAATCCTACGATGCAACTTATTATGGTAAAAACTGGGCTGGCTACGACGTGCCAAGGCATTTAAGTCATTTTGAACCTAAGCTGGCAACCAAAATATTCAGACGATATAAACTTTCGGTCATTGCTACGAAACCTCTATTATTCGACTCCTACTACGTTTCTTATCTAAGTGAGAAATATAAGGGTAGTAAATTCCCGCTTATTAGCGGAATGAAACGAGGATATCTTTCAAACAGGTCAGCCAAAGCCAATAATCAATATTCCAGTTTGATTTACATTCTTAAGAAAAAGTGAAAGTATTTAAAATTTCATTTCTTCTAATCTGCTGCATACAATTGCTTTCAAGATGTGCAAACCCATCCAGTCCAACTGGAGGTCCGAGAGATACTATTCCGCCAACTTTGCTTTCATCCACACCGATTCATAAATCACTCAATTTCGACGGCACCAGATTGGTTCTCACTTTCGATGAACCAATAAATGCTGATAAACTCAAATCTGATTTGCTTATCACACCAGCTGTTGATCTATCTTATACCCATTTGGTGAAAAAAAATTCCCTAACAATAAAATTGGATGAGAAGCTTCCTGACAGCACCACATTCACCTTTAACTTTTCCACCGCCATCACAGATGTCACTGAACGAAACCCCGTGGAAAACTTGACTCTTGCTTTTAGCACTGGTGATTATATTGATTCCCTATATGTCAACGGTAGCATCAGGGATCTCATGACTCAGGAATCAGTTGAGGATTATAGTGTGGGCCTATATCCTTTTTCCGATACATTGGACTACTCACAACATAAACCACTCTACTTTTCAAAAACTAATGACGAAGGTCAATTCCTAATTGAGAACATCAAAACAGGAATCTTCAAGATAATGGCTTTCAAAGATGAGAACAAAAATCTGCTGCTCGAATCACCAACTGAACCATATGCTTTCAAATCCGGAACTATCCGATTAAATACCTCCATTGATTCAATCCTAATGACTTCCCAACTCATAAACGCTAAAAAATTAAGCATAGACTTTGCAAGAGCTTTTGGACGTTATTTCGAAATCAAATTCAGTAAGGAAGTGAAGAACTATACACTGCGACCATTGACAGAATCATCAAATATACCGGCATCGAACCTGGTAGATGATAAGTCGGTACTCCGTCTTTATAATACCATAAATCTTTTGGAACCAGACAGCCTTGGAATTATTGTCACCGCTCAGGATACACTAGTACAAAATCTTACTGACACGTTATACATTAAATTTACTACATCTACTCGAAAGCCACCAACTTTTAGCTCTACCATCACCACTTCTTCAATGGGTACAAATCAGTATCGAATTGACATCAATGCCAGCAAACCTATAGCTTACCTTTATACAGATTCACTATTTCATCAATATGACACTCTGATTAATCTACCCATCACAGATTATGAAATTAATTCCAACGAAGACTCAACCTCATTTTCTATGGTATATCAATTTGACTGGCAATCATATAACGATACCATATATTCATTTCGCCTATCCAACATTCCTGATTCCATCAAATCCAATCCGGAATTTCAATATGAACGACAAGACTTTTTCAAAACTAAGCTGCGTATTCCAAAGGCATTTCTCATTTCAGTGGAGAATGATTCATCTGCAGATAAAACTCTGCCTATTAGCAAACTAATATCAGAAGACCTCGGTATAATCAAATACTCTTTACAAACCGAATACCCTTCATACAAAGTCGAACTATACTCCTCAGATGAAAAGACAATCAAGTCAGTCTGGAACCAACCTCAATACTCATTTAGAAACCTTCCTATTCAGAAATACTCTATCAGAGTATTCATTGACGCCAACAACAACGGCATATGGGAGTCTGCCAATTTACTAACTGATAAAGAATCTGAACCTATTTATTTGTATCCTAATGTCACGGATGTAAAAGCCAATTGGGAAATCCTAATTGACGACATCTCTTTCTAACTTGTTCATAACCCTCACTTAACATGTGAATATCATTTACTTGACATGTCATATTGAAAATTCGAAACCGACTATCTATTTTAAAGTAGAATAAAGATCTATCATTCACATTCCAATATCCCTAAACGGGTAACCTTCTTTATCCCATCGGAGTTACCCACAATAAACATTAAAAGTGTTAATTCATTGTACTTCAAGTATATAATCATGGATAACCTGTTAGAAACAGATCTTATCACCTTGTCTAATAAACAATCCATTTTTACAAATTAAGTTTTGGATATTTACCCACATATTCACACTTATAATAATAGTATCCTTTTTTTCTTTAAACTTTATATCTATTACATCAGTTAAACAATACGTGGATAACTTCAGGAAGCACTTCTTTACATTAATAATTTTCTGTTCCGTATTTTCGGTCAACTCACAGTCCCAGCAAGACATTGATCTCGCCAATGAATATTATTTTGCTGGAGAATCAGAAAAAGCATTAGAGCTATATAAAAAACTTAGTCGCTCAAGAGATAATCTATCTGAAATCCATTCCAATTACCTGGCCCTTTTGTTGAATGAGGGTGACTATGCGGAGGCTAGAAAATATCTTGATCGAGCTGTGCAAAATTTCCCCAGCGATTTACAATACAGGGTAGACATGCTGTATGTATTAAAGCTATCGGAAGAGGAGCGGGAGAAGCATAAACTTCAGTCTCAACTTTTAGATACTTATGGTCAAAACCAATATCGTCTAAATGTAATTGCGCAGCATCTTGTAAATAAAGAAATGCTTGATGAGGCGATTGTTTTCTTATCCAGAGCGAGGAAGGTGAACGGCAATCCGAGAGCGTTTGCACTTGACCTTGCTGGAATTTATCGGATGAAAAACGACAAAGAAGCTATGGCCAATGAGTATTTGAATTATGCCATGGTGAACCCGGGCAATACAAACTACATAAAAAACATATTTCAGGTTTTGCTTTCTGAAGACGAGGATCTTGATTTTCTCGAAAGCATTCTTATCAAAAAGGTACAACAACAACCGGATCAAAAAGTCTACTCTGATTTGTTGATTTGGGTTGAACTCCAACGAAAAAATTTCTATGGTGCCTTCGTCCAGGCACGGGCGCTGGACAAAAGATTTGGAAAACCAGGGGATGAGACAATGGACATTGGTAGAATTGCCATGGACAATGATGCCTGGAAGGATGCAATTGACATTTATGATTACGTTATTACGGAATTTGGTCGAAATTATCACTACCCCACAGCGAAGCAAATGAAAATAAAGGCTGCTGAAAATTTGGTGAAAAGTCAATATCCGGTTGATACCAATGAAATAAGAAAATTGACAGCAGAATACCAGTCCCTTTATAATGAGCTGGGTGCAAATCCAATAACACTTGAAGCACTTAGAAATAAGGCTATGCTTCATGCATTTTATCTGGGAGAAATGGATAGCTCTATCAATATACTCCAATCTATAATCAATACACCTCGGGTCCATGCGGAGCTCATTTCAAATTGTAAAATGAGTCTTGGAGATATCTATTTACTTAATGGAGAACCCTGGGAAGCTTCGCTACTTTATTCTCAAGTTGAAAAAGCGAATAAATATTCCGTGGTTGGTTACAATGCCAAATTGAAAAACGCCAAGCTCCATTATTACAATGGAAATTTTGCTTTAGCTGAGAGCGCTTTGGGCATTTTGAAGCGAGCTACTACCAAGGAAATATCAAATGACGCGATTGATCTGGGGCTTCTAATCAATAACAATACGGTATTGGATACAACAGACCTCGTGATGAAGCTTTTTGCAAGTATTGAGTTACTCCGATATCAAAACAAAGATGAAGAAGCGAAAAGTGAATTACATCGATTGATCCTGGAAAACCCAAATCATTCATTAATTGACGAATCTTATTGGTTGCTCTCGGACTTGTACCTGAAGTCAGGACAATACCATGAGTCAATAAAGTACCTGGACCTTATATTATCTGATCATAAGAATGACATCTGGGGAGATGATGCATTTTTCAAAAAGGCCCAAATACATGAAAAACAACTGAATGAACCAGATGTGGCGCAGGAACTGTATAGGGAATTTCTTGAATTGTTTCCCGGAAGTATGTACGTTGCAGAATCAAGAAAAAGATTCAGAATTCTACGTGGGGATTTCATTAATTAAATGAATACCAATCTTGGATCTGGTTCCATCATTGTTGGATCCGGGCTAAAGTGCTTGTTGTAGAATCCATTCAGAAAGTCAATTGTCTCATTTGAAAGTAGCGGGAGAATTTCATCGATGGCGTGACCACTGACCATGTAAGGAGGAATGCCCTTGAACAGTTTGTTTCCTCTACAGTAGGCGTAAATTTGATATTCATTTAGTTCGGATTTATGATGATCTTTAATCACACACTTTCCAAGACAGTCATCCATGTCTAAGTCTTTCTCAGATTGTGGAGTTGTGAGCTTATTCACATTTTTTCCGAAATAATTATCAACATTTTTTAATGACTTCTCACTGAATTCCTCCCGCATCCTCAATGCGCAATCCATACAAATGGCATAATCAAAAACAGTATCAGTCGCATCGTAACCGGGATA
This sequence comes from Cyclobacteriaceae bacterium, assembly GCA_965228045.1. GTDB lineage: Bacteria > Bacteroidota > Bacteroidia > Cytophagales > Cyclobacteriaceae > JANQEU01. The sequence continues at coordinate 337,311 of OZ245789.1, forward strand.
CTGTTTCATGGCCTTTTCTATAATGTAATCGCTATCGTCTAATAAATATTTCTCACATTCAACACAGTTTTCAAATGGTTGATTGGTTTCAAACGAGTAAAACTCTTTTGGTATATCCTGATACTGATCCTCTGACATAGTACTAATCTAAGTGGTATGATATTAAAGCGCCAAAAAATAGTATGCATGCATAACAATTTTTATATCTTTGGAATACATTGAATTTAAATGAAAAGAGAGGAGACAGTAGATTATAATATAAAGGTGGCCTGGCATTCGATTTCCAGAATGTACAATTTGTATGGAGCAAATTTTGATATCACCGCATCCACAGGATTTGTGCTTTTGAATATAGATGTTGACGAAGGGACACCAGCCACGAAAATCGGACCGATGTTAGGGATGGAATCGCGAAGTCTCACACGAATGCTTAAATCCATGGAGGAAAGAAAGTGGATATATCGTGAGAAGGATGAGGAAGATGGGAGGTCCGTTCGAATTTTTCTTACTCCTCTGGGCCGGGAAAAAAGAGAAATATCCAGATTATCCGTAAAGGCCTTTAATGCAAAAGTCAGAGATCAAATTACCGATAAGGAGCTCCGTACGTTCATCAAAGTCTCTCAGGAGATAGGACTTGTCGCGGAAAATAAAGAATACGTAAATGAATTTCTGGAAAACTTAAAAATTGAATCAGTTTGACATTATCCAAAATGAACAGAAAAATTAAAAAAGCAGCGGTATTAGGTTCAGGAATAATGGGTTCCCGAATTGCTTGCCATTTTGCTAACATCGGACTAGAAGTTATTTTAATTGATATCCCTCCTAAAGAAGTGCCGGAGGAGCTGGCAAAAAAAGGAAAAAAGCTTGAAGATCCTGAGGTTAAAAACAGCATTGTGCACTCAGCACTTGAATCCACAATAAAATCAAAACCATCTCCATTATATGATTCGTCCAGAGCATCATTGATCAAAACAGGAAATTTTGATGATGATCTTGCTAAAATCAAAGAAGTCGATTGGGTAATTGAAGCAGTGGTGGAAAATCTTGACATCAAGAAGTCTCTTTTTGAAAAAGTAGAAAAGCACAGGAAAGAAGGGACTTTAATCACCTCAAATACCTCGGGTATCCCGATTCATCTGATGATTGAGGGTCGGTCCGAGGATTTCCAAAAAAACTTTTGTGGCACTCACTTTTTTAACCCACCACGATATCTAAGATTATTGGAGATTATTCCCACGCCAAAAACCGATCAGTCGGTGGTAGATTTTCTGATGCACTATGGGGATCTCTACCTTGGTAAAGAAACGGTCTTGTGTAAAGACACCCCAGCATTCATTGCCAACAGAGTGGGTGTATTCAGTATGATGGCGGCAATGAATGTGGTGCCAAAATACAACTTCTCCGTAGGAGAAATAGATAAGTTAACCGGACCCGTGATTGGCCATGCTAAATCCGCTACTTTTCGGACCTCTGATTTGGTAGGTCTTGACACCACAGTGAGAGTTGGTCAAAATTTACTGCAGGGACTAAAAGACGATAAGATCCTTCAGAAATTGGGTATCCCGGAGATTGTTGAAAAAGTCCATGAAAAAAAATGGCTTGGAGACAAAACCGGTCAGGGATTCTACAAAAAAACAAAGGACAAAGATGGGAATAGAGAGATCCTAGAACTGGATCTTGAGAAGCTGGAGTATGTGCCAAAGAAGAAATCCAAACTTGAGGCATTAGAGAAAACAAAGAATGTAGAGGATCTGGCTGAAAGGTTAAAAATTGTAATTAACCTGGAGGGTGATGAAGGTAAGTTTTATAGGGATACATTCTTCGAACTATTTGCTTATTGTACTAATAGAATTCCGGAAATCGCAGATGAATTATATCGTATAGACCAGGCGGTAGCAGCGGGTTTTGCCTGGGAGATGGGCCCATTTGAAAGCTGGGATGCCATGGGTGTGAAGAACATTTTAGAAAAAATGAAATCCGAAGGATTTGAGGTAGCGAGTTGGGTTCAGGAAATGGTTGATGCCGGAAATACAACCTTTTACAAATTCGAAAAAGGAAAACAGCATTATTATGATATCCCGTCGAAATCTTATAAGGTAGTTCCGGGTACCGATGGATTAATCTTGTTAAATGCCTTCAAGGACAATGTTGTCTGGAGCAATGATGGAGCGACACTTTATGACATTGGAGACGGAGTTCTGAATCTGGAATTCCACACCAAGATGAATTCACTCGGAGCTGAGGTTGTGGAAGGAATCAACACCGGTATCAATATGGCCGAAAAAGATTTCAAAGGTCTTGTGATAGGTAACGAAGGTCAGAATTTCTCGGCAGGAGCCAACCTGGCCATGTTATTTATGTACGCTGTGGACCAGGAATTTGATGAGATCGATATTATGATTCGGGGTTTTCAGAATACCATGACAAGAGCGCGATTTTCTTCGGTTCCTGTGGTGGCAGCCACATCAGGAATGGCTCTTGGTGGAGGATGCGAACTTTCAATGCATTGTGACGCCATCCAGGCTCATGCAGAAACATACATAGGATTGGTTGAAGTGGGTGTGGGTTTGATTCCTGGTGGAGGAGGCACTAAAGAGCTGACAATGCGCGCATCAGATGAATATGTTTCCGGGGATCCTGAACTAAATACACTTCAGGAGTATTTTATGAATATAGCTACCGCCAAAGTTGCGACATCTGCCGAAGAAGGCAAGGGAATGAAAATTCTTCGACCATCGGATCAGATTACTTTGAATCGAAAAAGGTTATTGGCGGACGCAAAGGACAAAGTAATTGACCTTTATGATGCAGGATATACCCAACCGATACCAAGAAAAGACATCAAGGTTCAGGGTAAAACCGGTTTGGCCATGTTTGCTGCTGGTATTACCGGAATGAATTATGGAAATTATGCTTCCGATCACGATGCCAAAATAGCCCATAAGCTAGCCTGGATTATGAATGGAGGAGACCTTTCTGCACCAAGTCTGGTTTCAGAAGAATATCTGCTTGACCTGGAAAGAGAAGCGTTTTTGAGCCTTTGCGGTGAACCCAAAACGCTCGAAAGAATTCAAAGTATTTTGTTTAAAGGTAAACCACTTAGAAATTAATAATATGGATGCTTATATAGTTGCAGGATTTAGATCAGCTGTTGGAAAAGCGAAAAAGGGAGGATTCAGATTTTATCGTCCGGATGATTTGGCGGCAGACGTGATCAAACATTTGGTTGGTTCCATTGATGGTTTTGATGCCAAAAGAGTAGATGATCTTATAGTTGGCAATGCGATTCCCGAAGCGGAACAAGGCATGCAAATGGGGAGAATGATTAGTTTGTTATCGCTTCCACTGGAAGTTCCGGGTATGATTGTCAACCGATACTGTGGATCAGGACTTGAAGCAATTCATCTGGCATGTGCACGAATTCACTCCGGTACCGCAGACTGTATCATAGCCGGAGGAACCGAATCGATGTCTCTCGTACCAATGCTTGGATATAAAACAGCATTGAATTGGGCTATAGCCAAAGACCATCCGGAGTATTATCTGAGTATGGGCTTGACAGCAGAGGAAATTGCCAAGGATTTTAAAATTACACCGGAGGATGCGAATGAATTCGCCATGAAGTCTCATCAAAAGGCTGCGGCTGCTATAAAGGATGGAAAGTTTAAAGATGAGATTCTTCCGGTAGAGGTTGAAGAAACTTATGTTGATGTGGATGGCAAAAAGAAATCCAGGAAATTCACAGTTGATACGGATGAATGTGTAAGAGCCGAAACGAATATGGAAAGTCTTGCACAATTGCGTCCTGCATTCAAGCAAGGTGGCCAGGTAACGGCCGGGAACAGTTCCCCCACCTCGGATGGCGCGGCCTTTGTAATGGTCATGTCTGAAAAGATGGTCAAGGAACATAACCTTGAGCCCATTGCCCGGATGGTGAGTTATTCAGCAGCCGGTGTAAATCCAAGAATTATGGGTATTGGTCCGGTGGAGGCGGTGCCTAAGGCACTTAAGCAGGCAGGTATCAAACAGGGCGACCTGGATTTGGTGGAACTAAATGAAGCTTTTGCTGCTCAGTCGCTTGCGGTAATCCGTGAACTGGATCTGGATACTGATAAATTAAATGTAAATGGAGGAGCTATTGCCCTTGGTCACCCACTTGGCTGTACCGGTGCCAAGCTGTCAATTTCCCTTTTCAATGAAATGAAAAGAAGAAAAGGCAAATACGGTATGGTCACCGCCTGTGTCGGAGGAGGTCAGGGTGTAGCAGGAATTTACGAAATGCTGAATTAGTAGAGTGATATGTCGAACTTCCTTCGGAAGTTTTTATGAACTCATGTTCGGTTCCAGGTAAATTAAAGATGGCAATGGCTGTCTGGCAATTTCATCATGTCAGTCGTAATTGATTGAATTCCATGACATCTTTTTCCAAATCCCTTATCAATTATCGGATAAATGGAAAATCTTAATTAGTAGGTTTTAAACCTCCTGTTTCTATTTCTTAATTTTAAGTATGAATCACAATCATACTTTATTCTACAGAAATCTGATTTTACCTCTTGCTCTATTTGTCCTGACAATTACTCAGGTTAACGGCCAGATTGGAAACTTAGGGAAAAAGCTACGCGAAAAAGCTGCCGATGCGGTCAAAGATAAGCTTGTCGAGAAAACGGATGAGAAAAGAGACAGCTATGACACTACCAGTTTTAATTATGCTATAGCATTTCTGGATAAATCGGAGTCTTTCGCTGATCGGGAAAAAGGAGAGGGTCTGGTTAAAACCGCCAATTTTTTGCTTAAGGAGGAGACAGGTAAAACCGCAGAGGAGGAAGCGCGGGATCTATATGAAGTTGGCCGCCTGACTTATAATAACAGACGCTATTTGGCTGCTGGTGCCTATTTGAAAAGCGCTGAAGTTGCATTCACCCTAATAGGCCAGGAAAGGAACCCGGTTTACTTAAAAACCCTTGGTATGATTGGTTTACTCAATAATGACCTTGGCTTATATAATGAATCGGAAAACTATATTCGAAAATCGTTAAGCGGTTGGGAAAATACACTTGGTCAACAAAGTGGAGGATATGCATCACAACTAAACAACTTGGCGGTCCTGCACATGAACATGGCCCGATTCAATGATTCGGAGAATAACTTGAAACAAGCAATGACCCTGATCAGAAATGTTGAGGGTCCTAATTCAGTGCCTTATGCTATAGCCTTGAATAACATGGGCATCCTTCACCAATACATGGGTCGATCGGAAGCAGCCCTGGAAGAAATAGGAGCTTGTCTTGAAATCGCCGAAGAAAAACTTCGGGATAAATCCTCTACGTACTTACAACTTCTAACCAATAAGGCCTTGGTCTTGCAGGAAAATGGGAAATATGAATTAGCCGAGGAAACATATAACGAGGCGATAGATCTTCAATTGAATCGTTTAAAAGTCAATAGATCTTCCGATCCTGATTATGCCCATATGCTTAATAACCTGGCGTCTCTTTATGCAATTACCGATCGGAGAAAGGAAGCGGAAAACCTATTAAAAGAAAGTCTTGATATCCACATTAATCAATTTGGAGAGAACAATATTAAAACAGCCGATGCACAGCTAGACCTCGGAAACTTATTACGTATTGTTGGAAAAAATGAAGAAGCAAAAACTTTGGTGGTATCCGCTCGAACGACCTTTAGCAATTTATACGGTCCCACTCATCCGAGAACGATTGAAGCTTTGGAATCTGAGGCCATCCTGGATTGGTTGTCCGGAGATTTTGATCTCGCTTTAGCCAAACTTGATGAAGTCATGAAAAACACAATGGGATTCATCAATGAATTCTTTCCTCCAATGAGTGAGTCAGAAAAGACAAAGTATTGGGAAAAGTATAAATCAAGGTTCTACCTCTACTACAATTTTGCTTTTTCCCAGAATCAGGACGAGTTAATAGAGAAATCATTGAATTACCGCCTTGCCACGAAAGGTCTGCTATTGAATTCGACCACAAAAATTAAGAATTCAATTTTAAATGGTGACGACGAAGAACTAAAGACCTTATATGAAGAGTGGCAACAACAAAAGAATTTGCTGGCAGTCTATTACACGTTATCCAAGGAAGAAATATCCGATCAGAATATCAACATAGATTCGCTCGAAAGGGAATCCAATGAAACAGAGGCGAAGCTATCAGCTGCATCCGCTGAATTTTCTGAGGCTTTTTTAGCCGGAAACATTAACTATAAAGAGCTATCAGCGACACTCGAGGAACAATCAGCGGTAGTGGAGGTAATTAAATATCCGAAATTCGATAAGGAATTCACTACGGAGGAGAATTATGCTTTTGCAATAATTCGAGATACCGGGGTACCGGAGATCGTTCATGCAGAAAATGGAAATCAGTTAGACACCCGGTATTTTGCTTATTACAATAATGTGATCAGGAAACAGCTGGATGATCAATTCTCATATGATCAATATTGGAAAAGACTGGAATCGAAACTACAGGGTATCAATACTATCTATTTTTCTCCGGATGGGATTTACAGCCAGCTTAACCCAAATACTTTTAAAGACTCCAATGGTGAATATCTAATCTCCAAGCTGGACATCCGGTATATTGGCAATCCGGTAGACCTTTTTGAAAAAAAGCCGAAGTCATCCGAAAAAAAGGCTTTTCTGTTAGGCTTCCCCTCTTACACTTCTCCAAAAATACCACCGCTACCTGGCACAAGGACGGAGATAGAGAAAGTAAGTCAAACCCTTTCTTCCAACTATCTAGTTGAAAGTAAACTGGAAAATGACGCCAATGAAACAAATCTGAAATCGGTGAATTCGCCCGCAATTCTACACATTGCGACACATGGATTCTTTCTTGAGGACACGGAGGGACAAGGAAAAGTTTTTGGTGTGGAAGTAGAGTATGCGAGGAATAACCCATTGTTAAGGGCTGGTTTAATGCTGGCGGGTGCTGAAGGTTCCGACTCTACCTCTTCTTTTTCCGAAAGTGATGACGGAGTATTGACTGCTTACGAAGCTGTTAATTTGGATCTCAGTAATACAGAACTTGTGGTACTATCGGCCTGTGAAACGGGAAAGGGAGATGTAAAAGCAGGGGAAGGAGTTTATGGTCTGCAGCGGGCGTTTCAGGTAGCGGGGACAAGGAATCTGTTAATGAGTTTGTGGAAAGTAGACGATGAAGCCACGCAAAAACTTATGACGAAATTCTACGCCAATTGGTCGGAATCAGGAAAACCGGAATTGGCATTTCGAAAAGCCCAACTCAGTTTGATGGAAGAGTATCAGGACCCTTATTACTGGGGTGCGTTTGTTATGCTCAATCGATGATCTTCAAGTTGCCGGACCAGTTTTCTCATAACTGAGTTTAATTCGAACTCATTTTCCGCCAAAACACGAGCATTCTTCTGATACTGCTCCAGTAAGGCTGTACTACTTAAAAAGGGATTAATCATCCTGGTAAATGTCTCGTCCTCCGAGGACTCATAGAAAAACCCGCATTCATGCCCCTCAACCAATTGCCTTACCCAGCCTTCGAAATTGACGATGATCAATTTTCCGGTAGCCAACCCATCCATCAATTTATTTGGAGATCCCGTCCCTAGTACCAGTTCATCACGGAAAGAGATGTATACAGCATGACATTTATTCAATAAAGATTTTACGCCTTCCCGGTCGGAGTGATCATGTATTCTAACATTCTTAAGTTTCGTGGAATTCCGGATTAAGACTTCCTTATCGGCGCCATCCCCCATCAATTCGAACTTAATTGGTAATTGATTCTCCTGACATTCCGTCGCACATTTTATCATTTTATCCAGATCGTTGGCATATCCAAATGCTCCGGTATAGCCAATCACAAATGGATTTTGCTCATTAAAGGAATCAGGATGTTCGAAATTTGGAGCGTAAAAATCACAGTCTGCAACATTGGGCAAAACCAGGATTTTCGGGGGATTTTCAAGATTATATTCGATATACACTTTGATTTGTTCTGATAAGGCGGAGATCCAAAGTGATTCATGATAAATTCTTTTTTCCAACCGGTAAAGCTGATTTTGAAGCCATTTTGGTTTTATAAAGCCAAGCTTTACGGGAACTTCCGGCCACAGATCACCGACTTCAAAAACGTAAGGAATCCCATATTTTCCTTTGCCGAAAAGTCCGATAAGCCCTGTTGTCAACGGAGTAGATATCACATACAATAAATCATAATTATGATCCTTTCTGATGTAAGCACGGGCATGCCACACAAATCTTAAAAAAGCAACTATTCTCTGAATGAATCCTAACCTATTGTCGTAGAATATCTGAAAGTAATTGACAGTTACTCCATCGATAATCTTTGTGCCTCGAATACTATTATTAGTTGTGAGAACGGTCACTTCATGACCTGCATCTTTTATTGCTTTGACAATGTGCCATGACCGGATGCCACCGCCTTCTTCCGGTGTTTTGAAATATTGATGTACGAGTAAAATTCTCATTTTACTGAGGGCAACTTCTCGAAATATCCACAGAATGAGGTGATTTTACATTCGGTACATTTTGGCTTACGAGCGAGACAAACGTACCTTCCATGCAGGATCAGCCAGTGATGAGCCTTATGTACAAACTCACCGGGAATGTGTTTGGTTAGTTGCTTTTCAACTTCCAGAGGGGTTTTGGCATTTTGATTGACCAGACCTAATCTTTTTGAAACGCGAAAAACATGAGTGTCTACGGCCATAGCAGGCTGATTATAAAGCACCGACACAATTACATTGGCAGTTTTGCGACCTACCCCCGGAAGTCTCTGTAGTTCCGCTATGCTCATTGGAATTTCAGAATTAAATTCTTCCACCAACATCTTGCCCAGACCAATAAGATGTTTGGTTTTATTATTGGGATAGGAAATGGATCTAATATATGGGAAGAGTTCGTCGAAGTGTGAGCTGGCCAGGTGTTCAGGACCCGGGAAGTCCTGAAAAAGTTTTTCCGTCACAATATTGACCCTCTTGTCAGTGCATTGTGCACTCAAAACCACGGCAACCAAAAGCTCAAACGGATTTGAATAATTCAATTCCGTTTGAGGTTCTGGAAAGTTTTCTTCGAAGTAAGTAACAAACGCTTCGTAGCGTTCTTTTCTTGTCATGGCCTAAAATTAGGCAGACTCCAAGTTACTTTGTTTTGAGAAAGACAAGATTTTATCAACTACACGATCCGGGGCCTTTATTATCACCTTGTCAATTTGATTTTTCAAAAAACCAAAATCCATGAGTTCCTCCTTGAGGGACTCGTCGGTGTCTACTGCTTCGAGTATTTGTTGTTCTTCTTCTAAAGAGGATTCCTTGTAAAGGAATCTAATCATTTCATTTTCTGTAGAGGTTTTGATCATAGGCATTAACATTTTGCTTCAATTTCTTCCTCAGATTAATCAAAGCATACCTCATCCTGCCCAGAGCAGTATTGATGCTGACGTTAGTGGCCTCAGCAATTTCCTGGAAGCTCATCTGCATGTAATGTCTCATGACTAAAACTTCCCTCTGGGACTCTGGCAATTCCTTGATGTATGTCTTTACAAGGTCATAGGTATCTTGCCTAACCTGAGTTTCTTCCCATGACTCTTCGGAGAAGTCCAATGTGTTGAACACATTCGATCCGTCCTCCATCATGATCATCGGATATCTTTTATTCTTCCTAAAATGGTCGATCGCAATATTGTGTGCTATTCGCTGAATCCACGGAAGAAATTTTCCTTCCTCATTATATCGTCCGGATTTTATCGTACGAATAGCTTTGATAAATACCTCCTGTAGTAAATCTTCAGCCAGATATTGATCTTTAACAATTAAATAAATAGTGGTGAAAACCCTGTCTTTGTGACGGTTTAGCAACTCTGAAAAGGCTTCTTCGTCTCCTTTTGTGTATCGTGAAAGCAATTGGCTATCACTCAAACTTGTCTTCTTCATTAATTTCACACAGTTAGTTAACGTAGAAGTCTATATCATATTGTCAGGGTTAGATTTAAAAGAATGTTACTGTTTCACGTCAAAACTAGGCGAAAGTTGCAATTATCCAAAATTCACTTAGAATATTTCTATTGTCTAAGACAAGATAAAAATGGATACCCCCTAAATTCCAATAAACTTTTTATTCAATTTTGCGCTCATGGAAATCGACCGCTTTGATCCCAAGCAATTTATAGTAATAAAAGGGGCGAGGGTAAATAACCTCAAAAACCTGAGTGTGGCCATTCCCAGGAATAAACTGGTGGTGATCACAGGTCTTTCGGGATCAGGAAAGTCGTCTTTGGCTTTTGACACACTATTCGCAGAGGGACAGAGAAAGTACGTTGAAAGTTTAAGCTCATATGCTCGCCAGTTTTTAGGTCGTATGGAAAAGCCGGAAGTAGATTATATAAAAGGTGTCTCGCCTGCCATTGCCATCGAGCAAAAAGTAAATACCCGAAATCCCAGATCTACTGTAGGAACGACAACAGAAATCTATGACTATCTGAAATTGTTGTTTGCCAGAATTGGAAAAACGTATTCTCCCGTTTCCGGAGAGGAAGTCAAAAAAGATTCGGTTACGGATGTAGTTGATTTTATTCTGTCTCATGATGAAGGCACAAGGCTTACCATCACTGCTCCATTTGTGGTCAAAAAGGGGCGATCAGTAGAAAACGAGCTTAAAATTCTTCTGAGTAAGGGTTTTACCAGAATTGTTCTTAATGGAGATCTCAAATTCATTGAGGAATTGGAATTATCGAAGATCAAAAAATCCGATGAAATTGAAAATCTCATTGACAGGATCAGCGTCTCTAATTCTGAGGAATCAATTTTCAGAATGAGTGATTCTGTACAGACGGCATTTTTTGAAGGGCATGGGGAATGTATTGTAAAAATTGAAGGAGGAGAGGTTCGAAGATTCTCGGACAAGTTTGAATTGGACGGAATCAAATTTGAAATCCCTACCATTAATCTATTTAGTTTCAACAATCCCTACGGCGCTTGTCGTCGATGCGATGGATTTGGGCGTATTCTTGGCATAGATCCCGATTTGGTGATTCCGGATAAAAATTTATCCGTGTACGAAGACGCCATCGTGCCCTGGAAGAGTGAAACCATGAAAAAGTGGTTGACACCTTTGATCAAGGATGGAATCAAATTTGATTTTCCGATACACCGACCTGTCAATGAGCTAACGGAGAAAGAATATGAGTTGCTTTGGACAGGCAATGAACTCTTTGATGGACTTAATTCCTTTTTCGAATTTTTAGAGAGCAAATCCCATAAGATCCAATATCGGGTCATGCTGTCAAGGTATCGTGGAAAAACGGATTGTCCGGATTGCCGGGGTACCAGACTAAGAAAAGACGCTTCTTATGTCAAAATAGATAATCTGTCCATCACGGACATGGTGCTACAACCTGTAAATGAATTGGCGGAAACATTCAGAAACCTGAGTATTTCTGATCATGATCGTGAAATTGGATCCCGGATCATGAAAGAGATAGAGAACCGGTTAGAATATCTCAACAAAGTCGGACTCGGATACCTTTCCATGAATCGACTGACAAACACACTTTCCGGTGGTGAATTTCAGCGAATAAAACTCGCTACTTCTTTGGGCAGTGCCCTTGTCGGTTCTATGTACATATTGGATGAACCAAGCATTGGACTTCATCCACGAGATACCGATCAACTGATAAGTGTACTCAAGTCTCTCAAGGCAATGGGTAATACTGTAATCGTAGTGGAGCATGAGGAAAAAGTGATGGAGGAGGCTGATCAGATCATAGACATCGGACCTGCGGCTGGAAGTCATGGGGGAGAACTGGTTTATCAGGGTGATCTCAAGTCAATGAATGGAAATGCCGAAAAGTCTTTTACGGCTAAATACCTAAAGGGAGAAGAGGCAATTGAACTTCCAAAAAGGAGACGAAAATGGAATCAGTCTTTTACCATTTCCGGAGCCCGACATCATAATTTGAAAAACATAGACGTAGAAATTCCATTGGGGGTTATGACAACCATCACCGGTGTCAGCGGCTCCGGAAAATCAACGTTGGTCAGAAAAATCATTTATCCTGCGATTGGTAAACTATTGGGTCTTACCGGTGAGGCTACAGGAAAATTTGATCGCCTGGATGGGGACTACAAAAAAATTGAACACATAGAATTTGTTGATCAAAACCCCATTGGTAAAAGCTCAAGGTCAAATCCAGTCACATACGTGAAAGCGTATGACAACATTCGTCAACTTTATGCGGAACAACCGGTATCCAAAAAGAATGGATTCAAACCAGCTCATTTTTCTTTTAATGTTGACGGTGGTCGATGCGAAGTATGTGAGGGGGAAGGGACCGTCAGCATAGAGATGCAATTCATGGCCGACCTGCATTTGACATGTGAAAATTGTAAAGGTAAAAGGTTCAAAAAGGAGATACTGGAAGTGAAATATCAGGAACTTGATATTTCGGAAGTTCTGGATCTCACTGTTGACGAATCGATTGAGTTCTTTAAGGAAAAACAGCCGATCGTTTCCAAGCTAAAACCGCTTCAGGATGTTGGTTTGGGATATGTGAAACTGGGTCAGTCGTCAAACTCTTTGAGCGGAGGAGAAGCACAGAGGGTCAAGCTGGCTTCATTCCTTGGTAAAGGGAGTGGTGTCTCTAAAAAAGATCATACACTCTTCATATTTGATGAGCCCACCACTGGACTACACTTTCATGATATCAGGAAATTGCTCGATTCTATCAATGCTTTGATAGACGAGGATAACACGGTTATCATTATTGAGCACAACATGGAGGTGATCAAGAGTGCGGATTGGATCATTGATCTTGGTCCTGAGGGAGGAAAGAAGGGTGGAAACATCTGTTTCAGCGGACTTCCTGAGGATATGATTAAATTAGCCGCCGAAAATTATACTGCTAAATACCTTTCAGAAAAGATAAATTGATGAGAAAAAAGATAGCTGCCGGAAACTGGAAAATGAACACAACCATAGAAGAGGGCCTGAAACTGGCTTCCGAGGTTTCAAATATGGCGAAAGATGAAGTGAACTCTGATGTTGAGGTAATTCTTGGAGTACCCTTTACTCACCTTTCGCAGGTGCAAAATGTTCTGAAAGGAACGGAAGTTAAAGTTTCGGCTCAAAACTGCCATCAGGAAGACTCCGGTGCATTTACAGGAGAAGTTTCATCTGTTATGCTTGACGCAATGAATGTTCCTTATGTCATTCTGGGTCATAGCGAAAGACGTGAATTCTTTGGTGAGGATAATGCTTTACTTGCGAAAAAAGTAGATGCTGCATTGAAGCATAATTTAAAACCAATTTTTTGCTGTGGAGAAAAACTGGAAGTTCGGGAGAAAAATGATCACTTTGATCTTGTTTCAAAGCAGGTATCCGAGGCACTTTTTCAGCTTACCGCAGATGAAATGAAAAAAGTTGTGATTGCCTACGAACCCGTTTGGGCAATTGGAACGGGTGTTACTGCTTCCGCGGATCAGGCACAGGAAATGCATGCTCATATTCGCAAACTCCTTGAAGAGAAATATGGAGATGGTCTGGCCCGGGAAATTTCAATATTGTACGGAGGTAGCGTTAAACCCGGCAATGCAAAAGAATTATTTTCCTGTGAAGATGTAGATGGCGGTCTTGTAGGCGGCGCCAGCTTGAAGTCACGCGATTTTGTGGACATAGCTAAATCATTTTGATCAGCTATATTTTTTTCGCTTTTCTCACATTCCTAACGGAAAACGAAGGACAAAGAAATCCCTATTGTAAAGTATTTGGCAGTATCTACGAGGTAGAGGAGGCTTATCAAGCGGACTACATAGTGTTTATGGAATCTTCGGAAGCATCCTCGGATGTTATCGTCTATGAGCAATCCAACCGACTTTATGCCGACAAAGTCGGAATGTGGTACTTCGAAAAAAAGCCGGAGTTTGCATCACATAAAATCTACTTTTCCGATCGGGCGAGAGAAGCACATTTTTCAGTGTATTTCACGAGATTCGAGTCATTCGCCGGTTGTAATGAATGAATTTCACAGGCATCCATATCACCTGCACTGAAGAGGAAACAGAGTGGCTTATTGCGGAGTTATCAAATTTGTCTTTTGACACTTTTGAGGAAACGGATGAAGGATTCAGTACCTTTTGCGAGGAGCCTTCCTTTGATCATTCAGCGGTAAAGGAAATTTTGGATCGCTATCGGATTACCAACTTTGAAATAAAAACGATTCCAAAAGCTAACTGGAATGAACAATGGGAAAAAAACTACGACCCGGTTTTTATTGGTGATCAAATCCAGATTCGTGCACCATTTCATCCGTTTAACCCCAATTTTCCAATAGATATCCTCATTACACCAAAGATGTCATTTGGGACTGGCCATCATGCCACAACGGCCCTGATGATGCAACAAATGTTGAAAATCGATCTCAAAGATAAAAGTGTATTAGACGTGGGAGCAGGAACAGGTGTACTTTCTGTTTTGGCTTCAAAGCTAGGCGCAAAAAAGCTTCTGTCAACAGATATAGATGAATGGAGCAAGGAAAATTCAGAAGAGAATTTCTACATCAATCATGTTCAGTCAGAGGTCCTGCTGGGTAAAATTGATGAATTGGATATTGTGGGAGACTGGGACATTGTTTTGGCAAATATCAATAAGAACGTATTGCTGGAAGAGATGAGTGTTTACCAACAAAAGATTTCCTTAGGGGGTTATCTACTTTTAAGCGGTTTTTACGTTAAGGATGTACCAGATCTGCTGGGAGAGGCACAATCGTTGAAGCTGGAGAAAGTCATTGTGTCAGACTTAAATGATTGGGCTTGTCTATTACTTCAAAGGACTTGATCCGAATTTGGGTGCGGGTTCTTTAACTTTGCAATTATGAAAAAGATCTTTCTGATCTTGATTTCTATCTTATCACTTAATCTACTGGTTAGCGGTCAGTCCGGTTTCTCGGAGGATCCTAATGAGTTTATGGAGGAGGCTGTGGCAATTTTGCAGTCTGTCGGGAGTGAAGCCTACATGAAGGTGGCCTCGGATTTCAGAAGGGTTTGGACCGGTAACTTTACTACCGAGCATAAAAATCAGACCATGGAAATAGCCAATCTTATGCGAAAGAAAGGTTATTCCGCCCATCCACATTTTAAACACTTTTTTGCCTACCTGTCATTTGCGGTTTCAGAAAGGGGAGTAAGACAGCAGGAATTGACGGATGTATTGAAAGTTAATCTCAATGCCTTCAAAACCTTAAACAAGGAAGAGTATGCAAACTTCCTTTTTGAGATGAGTACATTTTTTGGAGATCGATATCTCCGTCTTTCCAAAAATCTTATTAGCAAAGCCGAAGGGGGTACATTTGACTTTAAAATGGCCGAAGGATCCATCGTCGAGGAAGAAGAGCCTGAGCCTACGGAGGAGGATATTGAAGCTGCCGAAAATGATGCTTTTGATGCACAATTGGCCAAGAACACGGCGATCGGTGAAAAGAAATTTCAGGAAGAGCAACAAACCCAACAGTCTCAACCAACCAATGACGGTTGGGGATCCAGCAGCGGAACAGATGACTGGGGAAGTAACAATGATGACTGGGGCAGCAATGATGACTGGGGTTCCAACGACGATTGGGGTAGTAATGATGACTGGGGTAACAATGATGACTGGGGCTCAAATGATGATTGGGGTTCTGGTGGTGGCGATGACTGGGGATCATCCAGTGATGACAGTTGGGGAAATTCAAACGACTCTTGGGGGGCCTCTTCTGAATCTGAGCCTGCCAAACCAGCAGGTCCGGTCATTCCTGAAAGACAAGTATACGCACCAGTTCAGGTTGACTATGCCGGTCAGCTAAAAGCATTATATAGCCAACCACCCGTTACCGGCCCGGTAATTGACCTGGATGAGATTGAGTTAAGCATTGTTACCAAATACGATTCTTTGGTTATCTCCAAAGCGAAGGGAAACCATCTGCTTGGTCGCAGACAATTTGTAGGGACAGAGGGACAGATTTCCTGGCCGGTTGATAACAAAAAGATGTCAGGGGCCACTGTTTCATTAAAAGAGTTCAATGTCAAAGTAGATCGGGGTTATTTCTGGACACCGAACGCGACATTAAAATTTCCTGGAAAATTTGAAGGGGAGGTAGAGGGTTCGTTCCGCTTTCGAAGTATACAAAGACCACCCAGAGCACTCAGCTCATACCCAAGATTCAAAAGTTTCGAAGCCGACCTGGACATAGAAATTGCAGAAAATGTCAAATATCATGGAGGTATAGAGCTTCAGGGGAATAAAATGTATGGAAGAGCCGAAAGCAAGCAGAGGGGCATTTTATCTATCGAAGATGGAAAGGGGAGAACGGCCAAGTTGATTTCAAGAAATTTCGTTTTTGAAGATTCTTCAATTTATGCGTCTGATGCAGCTTTTGTCATAGTACATGGGTCCGATTCGATTTATCATCCTTCTGTTGAATTTCAATACAACATACCAGGTAAAAAGCTCGTGGCGATGCGATCTAAAAAATACGACGTAACACCATTCAACTCCACTTACTATGATGTGGCGATAGGCGTGGACCAGGTCAAATGGAGTATGGATGGCGATTCCATTAATCTGAATGTAGCACAAGCCAAAGATTTGTTGGCGGCCACTTTCGAATCCGATAACTATTTCAATCCAATTCGCTTTCAGAGGTTATCGGGACCTTTTGGTTTTCATCCAATAGTCATAGCAGTAAACTATGCCAATCAATATGACATCCGGGAATTCAACAAACAAGAATTGGCGGATATCTATGATGTGGATATCAACCTTATTTCCAGTGCGATGAAAATGATGGAACAGTATAATTTTCTTGAGTATGATGAGCTAAGCGGTCAGGTCTATTTACTAGACAGGTCATTCCATTATTTCAATGCATATGCGAAAAAGGTCGATTATGACAATTTATTTATTCCTTCTACGGAAAAATCATTGAATAACGCCACCATCCGATTGGACAGCAATCAGATTATGGTCAGGGGAGTGGAGAGATTTTTCATAACAGCAAACTGGAAGATCAGCGTTATGCCGGATTCGGGAAACGTAATTTTGAAAGAAGGCAGATCGCTCGGCTTCAATGGTGAGTTGGAGGCCGGAGACTTTGATTACAAAGGCAAAAGATTTCATTTCGATTATGATGAATTCATAATGGATATGCCAGAAATTGATTCAATCCGACTGGAAATTCCCTATCCCGATTCAATTGATCATGAACCCGGCGAAAGACTTCCATTGGCCAATCACCTAACGGAAACTTCGGGAGTACTCTATATTGACGATCCTGATAATAAAGCGGGTCTGAAAGACATCGACAACTATCCATATTTTATCACAAACTCTGAAGCGATTGTATACTTTGATGGCAGAGAGGTTTTAAATGGTGCATATGATAAATCGGTTAAGTTCATCATTCCACCGATGGAGGTAGATGATACGGATACGGACAGTGCGGCAGCTCTAATATTCCCGGGAAGATTCAATTCCGGAGGCATATTTCCGGATTTTGAAGATACCCTGCACATCATGCCTGATTTGTCTCTGGGATTTATACATAATATTCCGGAGGAAGGTTATAATCTATATGGCACACCTGCAAAAACTTATGAGCAGATTTTCCTAAGTAATAAGGGAATACGAGGAGGAGGTAAAATTGATTTTCTGAATTCCCATATCTACTCAAAGGATTTTATTTACTATCCGGACTCTGTAACGGCAAATGGTGATAGAGGAAGCATAGAACCCGGCCAGGTTGGGGAAGCCTCATTTCCCCAAGCTCAACTTGGCAAGTTTCGAATGTATTGGTTGCCAAGAAAAGACAGCATGTATCTGCAGACCGTTGGCGAACCCTTTAAGTTTTACAATGCTACGGCAGAGCTTACCGGAAAGGCAAATATTACCCAGGGTGGTGTTTATGGATCAGGAGAAATGCTTACAAGGGGTTCATTGGCCAAATCCAATTATTTGAACTTCGATGAGTTTTCTTACTCAGCTCAACACACCGAGTTTTCCGTGCTTTCGGACGATCCCGAAAAACCAGCTATGGCTGGAGATGATATTCGGTTAAATTTTGACCTGAGAGAAAACAAGGCAGAAATAAGGCCTGAGCGGACTGGTGTTGCAGCTATTTCATTTCCATATGCCCAGATGAAAACATCGATCACCAATGCAGAGTGGCTGCTGGAAGATTCAATCATCACGATGACAAAACCGCAGAATGTCCCCATAGAAGATTCATATTTCTACTCGACATTACCAAAGCTGGATTCATTGGCATTTAATGGAGAACAGGCCATTTATGACATCAAAAGTTATGAATTGAATATTAAGGGCATCCCTTTCATCGAAGTGGCTGATGCAAAGATTACTCCTGACAATGGAGAGACCACCATTGGTGCCAATTCAGTTTTGGAAACATTTGAAAACGCTGAATTACTATTTGAATATCCTAATGCAACGCACAGGCTTAAGAATGGGATCATAAGTATTAAGTCTCGAAATGAGTTTTCTGGAAAAGCCACCTACCAGTTGCCGGTTGAAGGAGACACTTTTGATATTGAAATGTCCAACTTCTATATGGAAGAGTATTTCGTGTCTGAGGGAAAATTTGATTCTTCGACGGTGGCAACCGGAAACGTTGATGAGGCAAATAATCTTGATGTTGCCCCGGGATTTCTTTACAAAGGCTCAATGAAATTGGTAGCACATAAGCAAGCTCTCGAACTGGCCGGTTATGTTAAGCCTGATTTTCAGACTATACCTAGTCATTTCCATTGGATAGGATTTGAAAGAAATGATGATCAGACCGATGTCATTGTGGATATTGACAATAGTCTTTATGAATCTGGTGATCCGGTAATTGCAGGACTTCATTATGGTAATAGTGATGGAAGGATTTACAATACAATGATCGAAAAAAGAATCACTCCAGGTGATGATGATTTTTTCCTGGCTAAAGGACATTTAAGTTATAATCCGGAATCATCGAACTATCTGATAGAAGACCCGATGAAAACGGCTGGTGAACAGTATTCCGGTCATACAATGATTTATTCCGATTCTACGCAAACCATTCTTTTTGAAGGGAAAGTCAATTTCATTAATTCTGAACTAAATCCGATTTCAATCAATTCGACTGCTCTTGGAACAGGAAATAGGGAATCGAATGAATATGAAGTCGATGCTATGCTTGCCATAGATCTGGATCTTACTAATTCCGTCCTTGAAAAAATGTCCATAGATATACTGGACATAGTGGAAAGACTTGGAAATGATGTGGCCAACGATCTTTCGCTCGAGTCAATGCTAAAAGTTTCTAATATTATTGGCGAGAAGCCTACCGTGGAGTACGAGAAAAATTCACTGAAGGACTATGTCCCTCTTTTGGAAACATCTCCTGAACTACTGAAATCTATTGTGATCTCAGCAGTTGATCTTACCTGGAGCAATGAAACCAACGCCTGGTACAGTACTTCCAAAATTTCTCTATCCAACTTAAAAGACAAGGACATCAATGCTAAGGTTGATGGCTTCTTGGAATTCAAAAAAGATGATACAGGTGGAGATGTCATGAATCTCTTTATGCAGGCAGCTCCGGGTTCATGGTACTTTTTTAATTACCAGGAAAACAGTTTGCTGATACATTCATCCAATGCTGCCCTGAATACAGAGATCGCTGAGACCTCAAACTACGGAGAAGCCAAGGTCGGTGAACTGGTGCTCATAGCTGGAGAGGAAAATGAAACATTAAAGTTTATCAATGATTTCAGGAGGGTTTATATGGGAATTGATGATCCCTATAACCTGGTGTACCCTGACGATGTCAGTCTTTTGGATCAACAATTTGAAACCATTGAAGATGACGATGATGATGGATTTGGCTTTTAATATCTTTGAGCCAAAATGTGATTTATGACCCCCGTCGAGTTCCAAAAAGAAAACAAGCAAAAATTTTTGAATGAGCTGTTGGATCTACTCAAGATTCCTTCTATCAGTGCTGATAGCAAATACAAAAATGACGTAAAAAACGCCGCCGAATTTGTAAAAGGCAGTTTGGAATCTGCCGGCGTGGATAAAGCAGAAATTCATGATACGGACGGTCACCCGATTGTATACGGTGAGAAATTGATTGGGAAGGACCACCCTACTGTGTTAGTTTACGGACATTACGATGTCCAACCGCCTGATCCCATTGAGCTGTGGGATTCCCCACCATTTGAGCCGGTCATAAAGGATGAAAAGATTTACGCGCGCGGAGCATGTGATGACAAAGGTCAGATGTTCATGCACATAAAGGCTTTTGAATCTCTGGTAAAGACAAACTCTCTCACCTGCAATGTGAAGTTCATGATAGAGGGAGAGGAAGAAGTGGGATCAGATCACCTGGAGGATTTTGTAAAGGAGAATAAAGAGAAACTTGAGGCGGATGTCATCATCATTTCAGATACTTCAATTATCAGCAACGACACTCCTTCCATTACGGTCGGACTTAGAGGACTCAGCTACCTGCAGGTAGAGGTTACCGGACCGAATAGGGATTTACACTCCGGAGTTTACGGAGGAGCAGTTGCCAATCCCATAAATGTCCTTTCTAAGTTAATAGCTGATCTGGTGGATGATCAGGGCCGGGTAACGATACCTGGATTTTATGACAGGGTGGATGAACTCACTGACGATGAAAGACAAGCTTTGGCGGAAGCCCCATTTGATTTGAATGAATTCAAAACAGATCTGGGAATTGATGATGTTCAGGGTGAAATGGGTTATTCTACCACCGAAAGAGTAGGGATAAGACCATCCCTGGATGTAAATGGTATTTGGGGTGGCTACACGGGTGAAGGAGCGAAGACGGTCTTACCCTCAAAAGCGTACGCTAAGATTTCTTCACGGCTGGTACCAAATCAGGATAGTGACGAGATCATGGAATTGTTAAAACAATATTTCATTAACCAGGCACCGGATTCCGTCAAGGTAAAAGTGACACCTCATCATGGTGGCACGCCAGCGGTGATTTCGACGGATTCTGCCGGATATAAAGCAGCAAGTAAAGCCTTCGAAAAGGCCTGGGGCAAAACTCCCATTCCAACACGGGAGGGAGGAAGTATTCCAATAGTGGCATTATTTAAGGATGTATTAGGGCTTGAGTCGATATTAATGGGATTCGGTCTGGATTCAGATGCCATTCATTCCCCGAACGAACATTATGGATTGTTCAACTATTATCGTGGGATCGAAACAATTTCTTACTTCTATGAGTTTTTTAATGACAGCCATTCAAAAGGATAAGTGAAATTGACAAAGGCAACAATCAAATTATTTTCGTTCCTGATATTGCTCACATGGGCAGGATTACCGATTTCTGTAAGCCAGATTTTGGAAAAGGCGACCTGGGAGCATGAAATAAGTGATGCAGACCCGCAAGCAGGGGATGAAATCACATTGAGTTTTAAAGCCAAAATTGCGGAGGATTGGTACCTATACTCCTCAGATTTTGATCCCAATCTCGGCCCGATGGTCACCGAATTCGTTTTTACTCCGGATGAATCATATGAACTGGTGGGAGACTTGATTCCCGTTGATCGACAGGAAGGATATGATTCACTGTTTGAGGGATATTATACATACTTCAAAAAAGAGGGCCTCTTTCAGCAAAAGGTTAGAATTCTAAAGGAGGATTACGAGATAAAGGGTTCTTACTCCTATCAGGTATGCTCCAATGTAACTGGTCAGTGTATTCCGGGAGAGGAGGAGTTTTCCTTTGCGACAACCGTCAATAACCCATCTACCAACGAATCATCCGAAAATAAGAGCTCTATTTTCTCGCAAAGAGATACCTCAGATCCGTATTCCATGTTGTCATTTATGCTTGTGGCTTTTCTGGCGGGTTTGGCGGCACTATTAACACCTTGCGTGTTTCCGATGATCCCGATGACAGTCACTTACTTTACCGGGAAAGACAATAAGAAGAAGGGTAGAATCGCCAATTCTTTGCTATATGGTGTAAGTATTATAGTGATTTACGTGATAGTTGGTTTGATCCTGGCTCCATTTATGGGACCGGAAACTGCCAATGACCTTGCTACAGGTTGGCTGCCAAACATTTTCTTCTTTGTTGTATTTGTGCTCTTTGCCCTTTCGTTTTTTGGTCTGTTTGAGATCACATTGCCTCATTCCTTCGTGAATAAGGTGGATAGACTTGGAGATAAAGGTGGGCTGATCGGCATTTTCTTTATGGCATTGAGTCTGGTGTTAGTTTCATTCTCATGTACCGGACCTATTGTCGGAAGCATTTTGGTTGAAGCCGCGGGAGGGCTGGCATTGAAACCGGCACTTGGTATGCTCGCGTTCTCTGCTGCGTTTGCCATTCCCTTTACACTTTTTGCATTATTTCCGGGATGGATCAGCTCATTACCCAAATCCGGAGGATGGCTTAATTCCGTAAAGGTGGTTTTGGGATTTCTTGAACTGGCTTTTGCCTTCAAATTCCTGAGCATTGCGGATCAGGCATATCACTGGAATATTCTTGACCGGGAAGTTTACCTGGCAATTTGGATAGTGATTTTCTCAATGATGGGATTTTATCTACTTGGTAAAATCAAACTACCGGGTGATGCACCATCAGGACCCACTTCCGTTGGCGGGTTAATCATGGCCATCATTACATTTTCATTTGTGGTGTATCTGATTCCAGGATTGTTTGGCGCACCATTGAAAAGTCTGGCGGGATACCTTCCCCCGATGTCCACTCATGACTTCAACATCACTGAAATCGTTCGAGGGCAAAAGATAGGAACCACACCTTCAATTGTTGAAAATGAAGGATGCGAAACACCATTGTATACTGATTTCCTGCATTTACCACATGGGTTGGAGGGATATTTCGATTATGACCAGGCATTGGCTTGTGCAAAAGCCTCTGGTAAACCGGTCTTTATAGATTTTACCGGGCATGGATGTGTGAATTGTCGGGAAATGGAGGCTCGCGTTTGGTCTGACCCTGCAATTCTTAACAGGCTTGCCAATGACTTTGTGGTTTTGGCCTTGTATGTAGACGACAAAACTCAACTTCCTGAAACGGATTGGTATACATCCGAATACGATGGAAAGGTGAAGAAAACAATAGGTAAACAAAACGCCGATTTTCAAATTACCAGGTTCAACAATAATGCCCAGCCATTTTATGTAATCCTTGACCAGAACGGCAAATTATTGGTAGAACCTAGTGCTTATGACCTGAATATTAATAGTTTTGCAATGTTTTTGGACCAGGGCATTGAAAATTTTAAGTCATCAAATCAATCAATAGTTTTCGCCAATCCTTGAAGTCAATCCTTGGATTGATCGCGACTTTCGTCATCTTTTTATCATGTACCTCCCTGCAGGAGCAACCTAATCAGGAGCAGGTTCTCGTTTCTCAGATAGTTGAGGATTCCATTGATGTTACTGCGCCTGAGAAAATCTCACTTTACGGGTTATTTCTGGATTCATCAGAATTCACCGTTGGAAGGATAAGATGGAATCAGACGCTAAGCGTGCTGTTGGAACCATACCAATATGAATCGAATAAACTTATCCAAATAGCCAGATCCAGCAGGGAGACCTACGATGTCCGGAAACTAAAAGCAGGAAAGGAGTACACAGTTATTCACACCGATGACAGTATTCCGAAGCTTCGGCAATTCATTTTTGAGCCCGATGACCGGTCTTTCGTCGTCTATAATTTTGAAGATTCGGCATATACGAAATTAGTTCAAAAGGAGGTAGAGACTGTTGAGCGGGAGATTGCGATAAGCATGACCTCATATTCCTCCGTTTATGACGCAGTATTGAGCAATGGTGCTACTATGGAACTTGTTGGAAAGATGGTGGATATACTCGCCTGGCAGGTATACTTTGGCCGGATAGATGCCAGTGACAAATTCAAGGTAATCTATGAGGAAGAGAGGGTGAGTGACAAACCCGTCGGAATAAAAAGAATCAAAGCAATTTATTTTCAGCATCTGGGTAAAGATTATTATGGCATTCACTATGCCGCAGGAGAAGGGAAAGAGGATTATTATGATGAAAATGGGAATAGTCTGAGGAAGACATTTCTTGCAGCACCGCTTGAATACTATCGTATCACATCCCGATACTCGGGACGTAGATATCACCCCGTACAGAAGCGATACAAAGCGCATCTTGGCACTGACTTCGCTGCACCGACTGGGACCAATATTTTAAGTACCGGTGATGGCGTGGTCGTTGAAGCCAGGTATGGGAAGTACAATGGAAATTTCGTTAAGATCAAACACAATGATAATTTCACTACTCAATATTTGCATATGAGTAGAATAGGAAGAGGTATACGTCCTGGAGTACGTGTCCGGCAGGGACAGACTATTGGCTATGTGGGAAGCACAGGTCTGGCGAACGGACCTCATGTTTGTTATCGCTTTTGGAAAAACGGACGACAGGTAGATGCCAGGTATGTGGACCTTCCGCCTTCGGAGCCGATAGATCCTACAAAATTGGTTTCATTTCTGCACCGCAAGAATTTGATGATGCATCGCCTGGATCAAATAGAAATCGGAGAATCAAAGGTACTTTTAGCAAACGTTGCAAATAAGTAATGTGCTTATCCTTTCAATTTCTATGAATTAGAGTATTTTTCCGTTTGTATTCGCATTTAAAATCATCGTAGTCGCCATGTCAAGATCGATTTTACCCATCGCAATATCACTTCTAATGACTTCTTCATCCTTGGCTCAAATCAGCGGGTCCCCGGAAGGAGGCAACCTTATAAAGGTATACGGCAAAGTATTATCTAATAAGGACAGCTCAGGAGTGAATGCAACGATAATATACGAAAAACTGCCTTATTACGATGACATTGGAATGGCCAAGTCGAAACTAGATGGTTCCTATGAATTTAACCTTCTGGAAGGCACACAGTACATGATAAGGATCGATAATCTTCCTAATTATGAGCCCTATCAACAAGAGTTTTCTATAGAGGATACGGATGGCGGTAATACCGAGCACAAGGACATTTATATTGTTCGTGTAGAAGATGAAGAGCTTATCACATTGAGCGATTTGAATTTTGGAAGCGGGAGTGCGGTGATCCGGCCTAATTCATTTCCCGCACTGAATAAATTCATAGAATACGTAAACGAAAGACCAGATGTGCTGATCCAGCTTGAGGGTCATACTGATTTCGCAGGAAATGACGATGCAAATATGAGATTATCTGAAGCCAGGGTTGAAGCTGTAGCTGATTACATCACCAGTAATGGTGTAAAGAAATCCAGGGTTTCAACGAAGGCATTTGGAGGCACACAACCCTTGACCAGGGATAGATCTCCCGAAGGTCGAGCCAGCAATAGGAGAGTTGAAGTGAGGTTGATACGTCAAAATAGACCGTAAATATGAAACTTAGATTATGTGTTTGCCTGTTGGCACTCTCTACTTTTTACTTTTCGAAAGGTCAGGAATCTATCGTCTGGGCCACTGAGATTTTGGATGTGTCCAGCGAATTCGAGCCACTTGAATATTCAGCGCTTCAGGCACTCCATAAGCCAAATGTTCTACCTCGCGGAGGACAGAATCCTAATGCCTGGAGACCAAAACGCGAAGATAAGGAAGAGTTTATCGTGGTATCTTTCCCTGAACCTATCCAGGCACAGCAAATCGCGATCGCTGAATCCGAACACCCGGGAGCCGTTGTCAGGGTAACTGCATATGACACCCAGTACAATGATTACATTTTGTTTGAGTTGACCCCAAGAGCACTTCCAATCGAAACGAGGTTGTTGAATTTGTTTTTTGAGGAGACACCTTACAAGATTCAGGCGATTAAGGTGGACCTGAATTGTGAAGCGGTACCAGGGTATAATTCTATTGATGCCATTGGTATATCCGATTCTAATATTCCGATCAATGTTCTCATTGACCTTGCAAAAGGGGTTAGTAAAAAAGTGGACGCGGAAAAGCTAAGTGAAAATGTAAACAGTGATTATGTCGAGCATAGTCCCATTATCTCTCCGGATGGGAAAAGACTTTACTTCAGCCGCAAATATCATCCTGACAATGCAGGTGGTGTCAATGATCCTGAAGACATCTGGGTATCGGAATGGGACGAGGAAAATAGCCGGTGGAAGCCTGCTAGAAATATTGGACCACCACTCAATACGGATGGGCCAAACTTCATAAGCTCCATTACTAGTATCGATGGAAAAGATCTGCTGATTCTTGGTAATAGATATGGCAAGAAAGGGAGAATGTATTCAGGTATTTCCATGGCTTACAATGAAGGAGGTACCTTCACCTCTCCAGTGGCCGTCGAAGTGGAGAATGAATACAACTATTCAACAAAAGCCGACTTTTTTCTCTCTGCGGATGGTGAGGCCCTAATCCAGGCTGTAGAACGCGATGACTCGTATGGCAACAGGGATTTATATGTTTCTTTCAAAAACGGAGATGTATGGTCGGAACCCAAAAATCTTGGCACAGATATCAATACCGCATCGGAAGAGGCAGGTCCTTTTCTGGCAAAAGATGGTAAGAGCCTTTACTTTTCTTCAAGTGGGTATTCCGGTTATGGAGGTCTTGACATATATGTTTCCAGAAGATTAGACAATACCTGGACTAAATGGTCCATTCCGGACAATCTCGGAACAGGTATTAACACTGACAATGATGATCAATATTTCAGCATCCCGTCATCTGGCCAACAATTGTACTTTACCAGAGGGAATGTGGATGAGGACACAGATATATTCACTTTCAAAGTCAATGACTTCTTCATAGATCCTGAAGATCCCATCATTTCCTCTGTTGACCACTTAGTGGAGGAAGAAAAGCCAATTCTAATTACGGTCTCAGGTAAAATCATCGATTCGAAAACAGGGGAACCTATAGGGGGAGTGCCCGTGAAAATTGAAAGATTGCCAGATGGTGTTCCCATTGGTGAAGTTACTGCCAAAGAAGATGGGTCCTATTCATTTGTTCTGAGACCAGGAGCAAGATTTGGGATATCGGCTGAGCTCGATGGATTTATTTCAATAAATGAGAATATTGATCTAAATGATACCGAAGAGTCAGTGACTATGGACATGGACCTTAAGCTCTCACCTATAGAAGTAGGTCAGCCTATTGTGATCAACAATATCTTCTTTGCTGTAAATAAAGCGGAATTAACTACAGCATCTTACTCCGAGCTTGAGCGTATTCTCGAATATCTGACCTCCGGGCGGATTGAAAAAATTGAAGTTTCCGGGCATTCCAGCTCGGATGGAGATTACAATTACAACGTGGCGCTATCAAAGCGCAGGGCCAATTCTGTTTACCAGTTCTTCATTTCCAATGGGATAGATAAGAGCAGGGTGGAGTCCGTGGGTTATGGGCCAGACCAACCTATTGCTTCAAATTCCACGCTTGAGGGGAGACAGAAAAATCGAAGGGTTGAATTCAAAGTTCTGGAAACGGGTTCATAATTCAGGGTAGGGTGAGAACCAATTTACTGACTGCAATGGTTTGCTTTACATTGATGTCCTGCGACTCTGACGTGAATTTTGAGGGTAAATGGAATGCTACATGGAGAATTTCTCCGACATCGATTCCCTCTCAGCAATATGATAGCTACGAAATGCAGGGTGTATTTTCTTTTAAGAAAGACTCTGTGACCGTGACAGCCTATGGGTTTGAGGGGTGCGTCTTTGGAATGGATACTCTGGAACATACCCAACCATGGCGCATATAAGATGATTCTACACTTGTCTTGTTGGGAACCGAAGGTCTTGAAGGAATTTCCTATAGAATTGTTGCTTCGTCTGATGAGTTTATTCAATTACAGTTATTAGACGATATCTTCATCAGCCTTTCGAAATAACTTATCAAAATCATAACTTTAATAAAGAATAGGGTTTTCAGTATTCAGTAAATTGAAGTTTCTGGAAAACCCATAAAATCTTATAGACATGAAAAAGGTATTCATAATTCTGGCATCCTTGGTTGGGCTGGTACTGCTGGCCGCGGTGCTTGTCCCGGTAATATTTAAAGACGATATCCAGAAAGCGCTTGACGAGCAACTGGATCAAAATTTAAATGCGGAGGTGTATTACGACACCGATGCTTTTGGTGTTTCACTTTTCAAAAGCTTCCCAAATTTAACCGTGAGCTTAGAGAGTTTCGGGGTGACGGGGGTAGATGAATTTGAAGGTGATACACTGCTGGGTGTACAGGAGTTTTCCATAACCGTAGATATCATGTCTGCAATTAAGGGAGAGCGGATTGTCATCAAGAATGTATCATTGAATCAACCTCTAATACAAGTGTTGGTTCTTCCTGATGGTTCAGCGAATTACGATATAGCGGTATCCAGCTCTGAAGAGGAAGTTGTAATGGAGGAAACCGATGAGTCGGATGGTGAATCCGCTGACATCAGTATATCAGTAGAAAATTGGGAGATTAATGATGGAAACATCCTGTACATCGATGAAACGCTTCCATTCTATATTACCCTTTTCGGGTTCAATCACCAGGGTTCGGGTGATTTCACTTTGGACGTTTTTGATATGGTTACTTCCACCACTGTGGAGCAGTTGTCACTTGGATATGATGGTGATGAGTATATTTCGAACAAGCGATTTATGGCAGATCTTACCTTGGGTATGGATTTGGCCAATATGAAGTTTACATTCAAAGACAATCGACTCGGCCTTAATGAATTTGGTTTTGGACTTGAAGGATTTGTCAATATGCCGGGAGACGATATCGAGATGGAAATCAATTTTGCAGGTAAGGACATTAGTATGCAAAATATACTTTCTCTTATTCCCGGACTTTATCAGGAATACCTGGAGGGATTAGATGCTGGTGGAAACATCAGTTTTGATGGATATGTGAAAGGGGTTTATAATGAAAATTCAATGCCGCAGATTGCCATGAACTTTGCCGTTGATCAGGGGAGGATCTCATATAGTGAATATCCTATTCCAATGGAGGACATTACCATTCGTGCCAATTTCGATTATCCATCTGCTGATTTAAGTGAATCCAGTTTTGCCATGGATCAGTTCAGTATGCTGGTGGATGATGAAAAACTTACGGCCTCATTACTTTTTAAAGATTTTGAAGACTACTTCTGGGATTTTAAAATGGATGGCAATGTAGATCTTGAGAAGATTACGAAAATAATCCCGATGGAAGGCATGGACCTTAAGGGCAAGATCAACGCGGCTTTGCAAACTTCCGGAAGAATGTCAGATCTTGAAGCGGAACGTTATGATCAGCTTCCTACATCGGGATCTATGTCAATAACCGGATTTTCATATCTATCGCCGGATTTACCACAAGGTTTTGGCATTGCTGAATGCAAAGCATCTTTCAACCCAGCTGAAATTGTTTTATCGACCTTTGAAGGCAACGCGGGCAATACGGATTTGAACATGTCCGGACGCCTGGAGAATTACCTTCAGTATGCATTATCCGACAATGAGCCGATAATTGGAAAACTTGACTTCTCATCTTCCTTAGTTGATATAAATGAATGGATGGTTCCGATGGAAGAGGAAGAGGAAGTAGTCGAAGAAGACACCTCAGCCATGGAGGTTGTTCAGGTTCCTACGAATATTGACTTTGAGTTGAATTCCAGCATTTCTCTCATGAAGTATGACAATCTGGATATTAAGGATTTTGCGGGATCCCTTGTGATTAAAAATGGGGCCATACAAATGAACGGTGTCAGTTTTAACCTTCTTGATGGAGGATTTGTAATGAATGGATCATATCAAACATTTGAGGATCAAAACCCAAAATATCTGTATGATATGAAGATTACAGATCTGTCAATTCCAAATGCATACCAGGCATTTAATACGGTACAACAAATGGCACCTTTTGCCGAAAGGATGACCGGAAAGTTTTCCAGCGGATTTCAGATTACCGGAGAGCTGGGCAGTGACATGATGCCGATATATGAAACAATATTTGGGAATGGAGATCTGCTGGTCTCGGAAGGAGCAATAAATGATGTGAAACTTCTGGCGGCGGCATCAAAAGTTACAAAAGCTGCCCCGGCTGACGGAACTGTCACGCTGAACAATGTCAAAATGAAAGTTGAAATTGTGGAAGGTAATGTTTTTGTAGAGCCATTTGATGTAAAAATGGGAGGATATACAACCACAATTTCAGGAAGTAATTCTCTTGATGGCTCTCTGGATTACATCATGACCATGAAAGATGTATCCACAGGAGCGGTAGGTCAGGCAGTAAGTGGTGCCCTGGCCTCTTTAACCGGAACACAGAATCTCGTTTCATCCAAAGTAAATATCGACATGGGGGTTCAGGGAACTTTTGATGAGCCTCAGATAAAATTACTGGGGGTTTCTCCCGCTGAAGGATCTTCAGGTAATTCTGCTAAAACAGCAGCCACACAGAAGCTTCAGGAAACAAAAGCTGAGGCCACAGCGAAAATTCAGGAAGCAAAACAAGATGCAATTAAGAAAGTAGAGGAGGAGAAAGAAGCGGCGGTTATGATGGTCACGGAAAAGAAAGAAGAAGCAAAAGATGAGGTCAAGGAAACCGTCGACGATGCTAAGAAGAAGCTCGGAAATAAGCTTAAAGGACTGGGTGGCAAGAAGAAAGATGGTGGAGGAGGTGGATTATGATGAGGTTGAGTTTAATCACATTTATAGCTTTTTTGATTTCATGTTCTGCACCGCGCGAGAAGTCAGTGATTGCAGAAAGTCAGCAAAAATCTCAAGCACTGTATGATTATGACGTTGAGGAAAAAATCAATGATCTGGGAATCAATCTAAAGGAACCAGCTCCTCCCGTAGCGAATTATGTAAATTCTGTAAGAACGGGCAGTTTAGTATTTATGGCTGGAAAGGGGCCATCATTACCAGAAGGGGGCTATATCACCGGAAAAGTTGGCGCCGATCTAACGATAGAAGAGGGTTATGATGCAGCAAGACTTGCGGCGATTGTTCAACTCTCCGCTTTGAAAGCTGAAATTGGTGATCTTAACAAGGTTGTCAGGATTGTAAAAGTACTTGGAATGGTCAATTGCGTTCCGGAATTCGGTGATCAGCCGGAAGTGATCAACGGATTTTCGGATCTAATGGTAGAAGTTTTTGGGGACAGGGGCAAGCATGCCCGTGCAGCAGTTGGCATGGGTTCACTACCAAGAAATATTGCAGTTGAGATTGAAATGATTGTTGAGGTAGCTGAGTAGATTACCTGGAAGCTACTTCATCTCGTTTTTCTGGCAATAAGTTGAAATCCTTATCAAACCAGTAAATCACCTGACCACCGGTTTTGGTTACTGCCTGAACTCTATATTCTGTTTTTACGGGCTTCCGTGACTCAAATTCAACTTTGTGTATGAAGGACTCCACTTTGTACTTTACGATTCGGTAATCCAAAACATCAAGTACGGGTTGAGGAGTATTATCAGGACCATAAAATTTCGTTTCGCTCAATATGAATCCCTCCTCATCGTATGTCGCTTCGTAATTTTCACCCTGATAAGTGAATTGAGCATCAAAATAACCTACTCCTTCAACAGCTATAACTTTCCATTTTACATCCTTACTTTTTTCATACGTCCTGTAGTGCCAGGTAAGGATGGTCATATCCACATCGGATTCTTCAAGAGGAATTTCTTGTTGAGCAGATGCCAAAACAACCATTAGGGCAAATGTCAGGGTTAATGAGTACTTCAACATGAGCAAATTCTTTTTAGGCATCCGGAGAGACTCCTTGCCAATGTTAAGGTACAATTATTTTTTCATACCGAGGTATTACCAAAAAGTGAACGGGAATTTTTTAATGCTGAGTCAGCAATTAGAGCTGGGATGCCAGTATTTTCAGTCCTTCGTTAAATGGTCGCGGGCTGAAGTCCAGCTCCCGGATTGCTTTATCGAGAATAAGGCCTGTTTTTGGTGGTCTTTTGGCTGGTTGCTGAAATACAGATCCATCCACCTCATTAATCAAAGATTTATTCAGCTTGAAAAACTCGGCTGTCTCAATTGCCATATCATAAGGAGTGAGGATGTCTTTGCCTGCAATATTGAAAACCCCGCAAGCCTCTTTTTCCATAATCAACCTGCAACCATCAGCTAAATCTTCAGCAAGCGTCGGTGATCTCCACTGATCGTTTACAATATTTATTTGTTTGTCATCTTCCAGGTTTTTCTTTACCCACAGTATGATGTTGGATCGACTCATGTCATGCGATATTCCATATACCAAAACAGTTCTCACAATGGCATACTTCCCGCCTGAATTTTCCAGTATTCTTTCAGATTCCAGCTTGCTCTCGCCATACTTACTTATTGGATTCGCTTCGTCTTCCTCAACATAGGGTCCACTTTCGCCATCGAAAATAAAATCTGTCGACAGATGAATAAGGTGAGCATTTATGGAGACAGAAACTTCTGAGATCTTTCTGACCGCCTCCACATTGAGTTTCCGGCACAAATCCACATCAGATTCACACTGATCTACATTTGTCATGGCGGCAGTGTGTATTATGGTATCCGGATGATGTTTTGTGAATACTTTCTCGATTTCCTGGTCGTCAAGTATATCCAGATTGACATAATCATAATTTCCGACAGGATTTCTATTCGGTCCTTTGCCAGTAGCGATCACATCATGATCCGGAGTAAGCAAAGAAACAAGTTTCTGACCCAGCAATCCATTCGCACCTGTGATTAGGACTTTCATTTTTATTGAGATTCCGGATACTCATATCCGTATTTTTCGGTGACTTCCTTCTTGTTGACTTCCTCAAGGTCCATGGTCATGTAAATAGGATCAACTGGTCTCTCTCCTCTGGTTTGTACGGAGGCAATTTTATCAATGACATCCAATCCTTCTACCACACGACCAAATACTGTGTATTCATCATCAAGATGGGGTGCTCCCCCTACCGTCGTGTACTTTTCCAATCGATCTTCAGGATATTCTTTGGTGATGCTTATGCCAAGCTCATTTTCAACCAGCTCAACATATTCTAGTGCTACCTGATTGATTTCGGCATTGCTTTTACCATCCTGCTGAAGTTTTACGAATCGCTGATAGATACTGTCATATTTTGGCATCTGAATGCATTGGCTCAAGCCCCGGCTAAGGGCATACTGATCAACCGTTAATTCTTCTCTGGTCCAGGTTTTACCGTCAACAATATAAAACTGACAACCGGAAGACATTTTTTCAGGGTTCACCTGATCTCCCTGTCTGGCAGCGGCCAAAGCACCTTTGACATGGCTGAATTTATCTACGAATTCGGCAGGGAGGCGATCATTCTCTCCTTCCTGCGAGCCTTCCTTTCTGTAAATGTCACCTCCCTGGATCATAAAATCTTCAATAATTCTATGCCATTCTGTGCTGTCGTACTTTCCTTCCTTTGCGAGCTTAAGAAAATTGGCTTTGTGAACAGGTGTTTCATCGTAAAGCAATACTTTCATATCACCAAAAGAGGTACGTATGTTCACCAGATAATCCTTTTTGCTATCGCATCCGGTAACGATTAGATTAAGTACGATAAGTACTATAGTGAGTTTAATTAGCTTCATCATCAAGTTGTTTTCGAATATCCTTTAATATTTCAAGTCCCCCTTTTTTCTTCACTTCCGAGAAAAGGTCCCTACCAGTCGAGATCGGGTCAGTTCCCTGTACTGAAAGTTTTATTTCCCTGCTACCATCCAGATCAATAATCCCACCAGTAAGTTCAAGTTGACCATTTTTCAACATACACGATGCAAATATAGGAATGCTGCAACCACCATTCATTTCTGACAGATAGGTTCTCTCGGCGATCAATAGTTTTTCACTTAGATCATCATTAACAGCAGAGCGCAAAAATTCTTTTTTATCATCATCAAGATCACGACTGGCTTCTATTGCAATACATCCTTGACCAACAGCCGGAACAAAGATTTCAGGATCCAAGGTCGCTGCAATTCGGTCTTCAAGACCAAGTCTTTTCACCCCGGCGTAAGCAAGGGCTATAGCATCGTACTCTTTGGCATCAAGTTTTTGAAAGCGCGTGTTCAAATTGCCGCGTATTTCTTTGATTTTCAGATGCGGAAAATATTTTTTAAAGACTGCTTTTCTACGGGTAGAAGATGTTCCAATTACGGATCCTGGTTTATCCAGAATATTTGGATCTGTACCAACAATTACATCCGCTGAAATTTCCCTGGATGAGAACGCGATAATTTCAAATTGTGGTGGTAGCACAGACTGAAGGTCTTTGGCACTGTGGACAGCAATATCAACTTCGCCAGTGGTAATTTTTTCTTCCAATTCCTGCGTAAAGACACCTTTACTCCCAATTTTAGCAATCGAAGTGTCCAGCACTTTGTCGCCAATGGTTTCCATTTTCACAATTTCTACTTCCGCCCCAGCCTGTATTAACCGCTCCGCCACCCAGTTTGTTTGCCAAAGTGCCAACTGACTTTTTCTGGTTCCAATTCTTATTTTCATGGTGTGACTCTGGCTCTGATCGTTTTTGATATTCGAAGGCTTAGCGCCAAAAAGATGATTTTTGGATTGGCATTTCGCAATAGCGCGGTAAAACAGTCACTAAGATCCTTCGAGATTACTTCCAGATTTTCTTTCGCCACAGTTTGCCCAAATTTTTTGACAAAATCACTCTCAGCTCCGGTACTAGGGATAAGTGAGGGAGCATATTGAGCTATAATAGCGTTTCGGATAAGCGTCGTTCCATAGCTGAGCAGGGTTCTTTGATCAGATTTACTAAGCCGACTAATGTCTTCGCTCCATTTCACCAGTGAAATATTATCCTGTTTGAAGCAGTACTGCATCCATGTCTGAAATGATTGGAAAGAGATGTCATTGTCATTTTTTGTTAGTCGAATCACTTCACCAATATTTCCACCGGATATTTTTGCCAGCCGCTGGGCTTCAGTTTCCGGAATTTCATATGTAGAAGCAAGAAAAGTGGCGACTTCTTCATTTCCCAAAGGCGGAACAGTTACCAATTGGGTTCGTGATAGAATCGTGGGAAGTACATTTTCGTAATTGTGTGACACAAGCAGATATATGGTATTGGCCGGCGGTTCCTCCAATATTTTGAGAATGGCATTTGCTGCAGCCCCGTTCAGGAACTCCGGATACCAGATCATAATTATTTTCAATCCACCTTCAAAAGATTTCATGCTTACTTTCCGGACGATTTCCCGCGCGTCATCTTTACCTATCTGGTTTAGTTTGTTTTCGGAGCCAAGAAAATGAGTGAGGTCGTCAATATTTCCATATGGGTTTTCCTGAAGAAATTCCCTCCATTTCTGAGCCTTATCTGCCTTTTCACTGTCTTTATCTGCCTTGGAAGATGGAAAGAAAAAATGAACATCAGGATGAATGAATTTTGACATTTTCACACAATTGGCGCAGGTACCACAGGAGTCATTGGTACTTTTGTTTTCACACAAAAGAAACGAGGCGAAAGAAAGTGCAAGGGGCAGAGCTACACTCCCCTCTTTTCCATTGAATAATTGGGCATGTGCTATATGGTTTCTATTATGCGCTTCTACAAGTGAAGTTTTCAGGTCTTTATGATTTGGGATACTTGAGAATTGCATAATTACCAGGATCTGAATTCATCAGTTTGTGCGTAGACTTTCTTCAAGATGGTCATGTCAATTGAAGTTAACTCTATATTTCTCCTTGACATCACGATTTCTGCTGTTTTTAAAGCCTTTTCCAAGTCATAAGTGGTGATATTTCCCTTCTGTCCTCCCCATGAAAATGAAGGGATATGTTTTTCAGGAAATCCACCACCGAAGATGCTGCTCGAAACACCTACTACCGTACCTGTATTGAACATGGTATTAATGCTACATTTCGAATGGTCACCCATAGTGAGTCCACAGAATTGGATTCCGGAATTAACAAATCCTTTGGTGGCATAGTCAAATACCTGAACCGTAGAATAGTTATTTTTCATATTGGATGTGTTGGTGTCAGCACCCAGATTACACCATTCTCCGATGAATGAATTGCCCAGATAGCCATCGTGTGCTTTATTTGAATGCCCCTGAATAATGGATTTTGAAACTTCCCCACCAACTTTGGACATCGGTCCGATGGCAACATTCCCCCGAATTTTGGCACCAAGATTTAGCTCTGAGTTTTTTCCAAGATAAAAGGGGCCCTGGATAATTGATCCCTCACTTACTTTTGAATTACTGTCAAGGAAGACCGGACCTTTCTCAGTGTTAATGATTGAGGCTTTTATGTCCACATCCTGTCCAACATAAAGGTTGTCACCATATACGATGGTATGTGGATCGTTTACTTTACGATTAAGCGTGGTTCTATCCAGTGATTCTAAATCACGCTCAATCTCCTGCCCGACCAATCCAACTAAATCCCAGCTCCTTTCCAGGATCGTGCATGGATTGATATAGGTAATCTCTTTACTGACGGAGTTGATTGGATCGCCTTTGCAATGAGCTGCCAGCAATTTATCGTCTTGAATTAACCCGCTTCCGGGCTTGAGGCTTGATATTGCTTGTATAAGATCACCATCAGGGACTAAAGTACTTCTAATGTAAATATGAAATGTTCCCGTATCTGGTTCAGGAAATTTTTCCTGAAGATGATCAGCTGTAAAATAGCCTTTTACTGGACCAAGGTGGTAAGACCACTTTTCGGATATTTTTAAAATACCTAACCTAAGCTCACTGATTGGGCGAGTATAAGTGAGTGGGCAGAAATTCAGATACTCGATGGGGTCATCGAAGAAGGCAATCGGCATGGCGCAAAATAAAAAAGTCTTCCCGATATATCAGGAAGACTTCCATCGCTTTTGGATGAATTCGTTTTATTTCTTTTTGTAACGTCTGTTGAATTTCTCAACCCGTCCAGCCGTATCTACGAATAGCTTCTTACCTGTGTAGAATGGGTGAGACGCTGAGCTCACTTCAATCTTGACCAGCGGGTACTCATTACCATCTTCCCACTTGATCGTTTCACTTGAAGTCATTGTAGACTTTGTAAGAAACTTAAAATCACTTGAGGTGTCCAGGAAAACTACCTCTTTGTATTCTGGATGTATGTCTTTTCTCATGACCTTCGCCTATTTCTTAAAAAAGGATTGCAAAGATAGAGGTAATTTCCTTTAAAGCAAACGATCCTTTCTGCATATTTTTACGGCGTGAAGCTTGGTACAGGATTACTTTTTTTTATTTCCTCAGTCGGATGTTTGGCACAATCCACAGATTTTCTGCTGACAGAGCCGGGAACCCAAATCATTCAAAAATTAGAATCCAAATCGGGTGAGCATCTCTTCACAAGTTTAAAACCATACCGAAGGGATCAGCTAGCTAAATTTGAGACTGACAAAGTCTATTCCCCTGGCCTTACATTCAATTTGTCCCGACAGAGACTTGCTACTCAGGAATACCTTGCCCTGGATACCTTACCAGAGTATTCAGACCCTTCACTTTTTAATACCTTTTATAAGAATGGTATTGATTTCTATTCTTACAGAGAGGAAGATTTTGATCTTCATATTAATCCGATTTGGCATTTTGATGCGGGTAAGCAGCGAGGATATGGTCCAACTTTGTTTACGAATTCACGAGGGCTTGAAATCAGGGGCACTATTGATGGCAAGGTGTCATTTTATACCAGTCTTACTGAAAATCAGATTGAGTATCCTAGTTACATTAAAGACATTGCAGACTCTTCGGGTGTGATCCCTTATGAAGGTTTCTGGAAGGAATACAATGAAACTACCACTGACTTTCTGCGCGCTTTCGGATACCTGGACTTCGGATTGACCAAACACGTCAGTGCCCAATTTGGATTTGGAAGACATTTTATCGGGACCGGGAATCGGTCAATGCTTTTATCGGACTTTAGCAACAGCTATCCTTACACAAGGATCGATTTAGAAATTTGGAGAATTAAGCTGACAGCTATCTACGCCAAATTAATTGCGGATGCGCTGACATATGATCGCGGTTCACTTGGTTCAAGAATCTATCCTGAGAAATTTATGATCGCACACTACCTGGATATAAAAGTTGCCTCAAATTTTAATGTTGGGTTATTTGAATCTGTAATAGCGGGACGGCCAGATTCATTAGGCGGCTCAAGTTTAGAGCTTGAATACCTAAACCCGTTTATCTTTTTCAGACCGGTAGAACAACAGGATGGTAGTGACGACAATATCATACTAGGATTGGATACAAAGTGGACCCCATTTCCCGGAGTCACGGTATTTGGTCAGTTTTTACTCGATGAGCTGGTATTGAGTGAGGCCTTTTCCGATACTGATTGGTGGGGGAATAAATACGGCTATCAGCTCGGAGCAAACATTTACGATTTCCCGTTACCTGATCTCGATATTTCACTGGAGTACAATGGGGCACGTCCATTTACCTACGCACATCAGGACCTTTTCACGTCCTACACACACAATGAGCAACCCTTGGCACACCCTTTGGGAGCCAATTTTCAGGAATTTCTGTTTCAGGTCCTATATCAACCTTTTCCAAGGCTAGCCATTCAAATCCAGGGATTAAATGCGTTCTATGGAGTAGACGAACCCGAACAGGAATTCACCTACGGCAGAAACCCATCCATACCCTATGGCTTTCGGGATGATGACTACGGTCAGGCCATGCGGCAAGGGATCCAGACTAACCTAAAAATGGGACAAGCCATTGTGACCTACCAATGGAAGTATAACGTTGCACTGGATTTGGTTTTTACCCGCCGCATTGAGGAATTCCGAACTGAACTTCAAGACAAAGAAGCCAACATCATCCAAATGGGATTTCGCTGGAATGCTCCTCGCAGAAACTATCTATTCTGATTAGATGAACACCTATATAAGGATATTGAAGTTTGCCAAACCTGATATCTGGGTTGTTCCCATGTATGTCCTTGTTGTATTGCTGCATACGGTATTCAGAATTGTCAATTTCACAGCTTTGATTCCAGTGCTTCAGCTTCTTTTCAGTTCAGGAGGAGAGGAGCTTAAGAAAGTCACCATTTTGCCGGAATTTAGCCTGAGTGATCAATATTTCATAGATACTTTTTACTACCACTTTGGGCAAATAGTGGAGTCCGGAGGAAAAGTAGAAGCGCTTTACTTTATCTGTTACATTTTACTTGGATCTGTATTCCTTTCAAATATTTTTCAGTATTTCTCTGTGCTTCTGCAGGCGCGGGTAAGAATCGATACCGTCTCCAATCTTAGAAACCGGATTTTTGGAAAATTGACCTTATTGGAAGTTGGATATTTTACTGAAGCCAGAAAAGGCGATCTTATCTCCCGAATCAGTACAGATGCTTTTCAGGTGGAAGTAACGGTGGTGAATACCTTAAAGGTAATTTTCAAAGAACCTTTCCTGATCCTGGGATTTTTCTTTGCGCTCTTTCGGATCTCTACGGAGATGACTTTGTACACGCTTTTACTGATCCCTATTTCAGCCGGGACCATTTCATTGATTGCAAAAAGGCTTAAAAGACGGGCTTTGAAAGCACAAAAGTCCATGGCGAGAATTTCATCAATCGTTGAGGAAACGATAACGGGAATGCGTATCATCAAAGCGTTCACCGGAAGGAGGTATATCGTAGACAAATTTGACAAAGAGGTAAAGACTTACGCCCGTCACAATTACAGGATGGTCGCGAAAAATAATCTCGCCGGTCCCATTTCTGAGTTTTTGGGAGTGGCATTTTTAAGCATTATTTTGATCATAGGAGGTCAGCAGGTTTTATCCGGTTCCTCGGGTCTTGATGCCGCCCAGTTCATTGTTTTCCTGGTCATTTTCTCACAACTTTTGAACCCCACAAAAGCCATATCCAATGCATTTAGTAATATTCAAAGGGGGATAGCAGCTGGCGACAGGCTCTTCGAAATAATTGATCATCCTTTAAGTCTTAAAGAAAAAGAAAATCCAATCAGGAAAAATTCTTTTGATCAGATCATTCAATTTAAAAATGTTTCATTCCAGTACGATACTGCCAATGTC
Source organism: Cyclobacteriaceae bacterium (assembly GCA_965228045.1). Taxonomy (GTDB): domain Bacteria; phylum Bacteroidota; class Bacteroidia; order Cytophagales; family Cyclobacteriaceae; genus JANQEU01. The sequence goes on from OZ245789.1 coordinate 377,358, forward strand.
CTGGATAACATAAATCTTGAATTAAAAAAAGGTGATGTTTTGGCCATTGTAGGAGCCTCTGGTTCAGGAAAGACCACTCTTGCAGAATTATTACCGAGGTTTTATGATCCGACAAGAGGAAAGATTGAAATCGATGGCATCGATTTAAAAGAACTTAAGTTAAATGACCTCCGAAACCTTATGGGTCTGGTTTCGCAGGATTCTATTTTATTTAATGACACGGTAGCGAATAACATAGCATTTGGAAATCCTCAATGGGGAATTGAAAAGATTCAGGAAGCTGCCCGTATTGCCAATGCCCATGAATTCATCGCACAGTTGGACAACGGCTATGATACAATGGTCGGAGAGGGTGGTTCTAAACTTTCGGGGGGGCAGCGACAACGACTAAGTATTGCCAGGGCTATTCTCAAAAACCCTCCGATTCTGATTTTAGATGAAGCCACCTCCGCATTGGACACAGAATCGGAAAAATCTGTACAGGAAGCCATCTATAAACTGATGAAACATCGGACTACACTTGTGATTGCACATAGGTTGAGTACAATTCAGAATGCCGATAAAATCGTGGTACTTTCAGAAGGGAAAATCATTGAGGAGGGAACCCACGATCATCTCATTTCCCGGAAAGGAGCGTATCAAAAATTAATAGAGATGCAGGCATTATGATCTCGGAAAATCTAAATTTTCTATCTTACGATCCTAAGGCCAGCTAATGTCCTATGAAGAGGTTTAAGACTATTTTTTATCCGGTTTATCTTATCGTTATCGTACTCGTGTTGCTGATAGCATTTAACATTTACGATTCTCTCGAATTGTTTAAAAGGTGGGGGTGGTACCGGTACTTTTCTGACTTGCCAATTATGGGACGTAATTTGCTCGTTTTCCTTTGTCTGCTCATGACCACGGAAATAGCTATTGAAAATTTTTCGCTCATAGGTTCAAGAAGTAAGGTGAAAAAACTTAACAGGGAAATAGAATCCCTAAAGGCAAAGCTTTACGACAAATCCCAAAACACCACTGTTCCGGAGGAAGAAACCCTGCCGGAAGAGGAAGATGATGATGAGCAGTGACAAATTATCTACTATTCAATCTGAATTAAACCTGGCCAGGGAGGTCCTGGATAGATGTTTAAATGATGCCGAATTCCTATCCAAAGTGGATCTTGCGCATGATTTTTTGGTGGAAGCCATCTCAAATGACCATAAGATCATTTGTTGTGGAAATGGAGGCTCTCATTGTGATGCAATGCATTTTGCAGAAGAAATGACCGGAAGGTTTCGTAGTGATCGTCGGCCACTACCGGCGCTCGTGATTTCGGATCCTGCCCATATTTCATGTGTCAGCAATGACTATGGCTTTGACCAAATATTTTCAAGGTACATCGAAGGGATAGGTAGATCGGGAGATGTTCTGTTTGCATTGAGCACGAGCGGTAATTCTCCTAATATTCTCAATGCGTTGAGAGCGGCCAGATCCATGGGGATAAAATCCATTGTGTTGACAGGAAATGATGGTGGAAAAGCTGCCTCGATGGCAGATGTGGAAATAAGAGTTCCGTATTCCGGATTCTCAGACCGGATACAGGAAATCCATATTAAGATCATTCACATACTCATTCATCTGGTTGAAAGAACAGTTATTTAAAAATAGATGCAAGCTAAAACTTTTGGAAGCGCGGTATATGGCGTGGATGCTTATACCGTAACGGTAGAGGTGGATGTAGGGCAAGGCACAAAGTTTTTTATGGTGGGCCTGCCGGATTCAGCGGTGAAAGAGAGCCAGCAGCGCGTAGAAGCTGCTTTAAAATTCTCCGGATTTCGCATGCCAAGGCAAAAAGTGGTTGTGAACCTCGCTCCGGCCGACATAAAAAAAGAAGGGTCCGCATATGATCTTCCCATTGCATTAGGCATTCTGCGAGCCTCAGAACAAATCGAAGCTCCTGATCTGGAGAATTATGTAGTCATGGGAGAATTATCCCTTGACGGAAAACTGAGACCGATCAAAGGAGTACTACCAATTGCCATCGAGGCACGTAAACGCGGGTTTAAAGGAATTCTGTTGCCATCCGAGAACGCCACGGAAGCGGGAATTGTAGATAAGATCGAGGTTATTGGGGTTTCGTCGATAATGGAGGCGGTCAATCATCTGAACGGAACAAATCCCATTTCACCGGTTAGTTATGATACCCGGGATGTATTCGAATATTCCAAGAACAATTTTGATGTGGATTTCAAGGATGTTCAGGGTCAGGAAAACATCAAAAGGGCGATGGAAATTTCCGCCGCAGGAGGGCATAACGTCATCATGATCGGCCCACCGGGAGCAGGAAAAACTATGCTGGCCAAGAGATTACCGACCATCCTACCGCCTCTCTCCCTTCATGAAGCCCTGGAGACCACGAAAATTCACTCAGTGGCGGGAAAGTTGGGAGTCGATGCCAAGTTAATTTCGAGTAGACCTTTCCGGGCACCGCACCATACCATAAGTGACGTAGCTCTTGTCGGTGGAGGAGGTATTCCTCAGCCAGGCGAAATCTCATTGGCCAACAATGGTGTGCTATTTCTGGATGAGTTGCCAGAATTCAAAAGGACAGTTTTGGAAGTTATGCGACAGCCGCTGGAGGAAAGGAAAGTGACCATTTCCAGGGCAAAAGTTTCGATTGATTATCCAGCCAATTTCATGCTAATTGCGAGCATGAATCCCTGTCCATGCGGGTATTACAATCATCCTGAAAAGGAGTGTGTATGCCCACCGGGGAGTGTCCAGAAATACCTTAATAGAGTAAGTGGTCCACTGCTAGATCGTATCGACTTACACGTGGAAGTGACACCTGTTCCTTTCGAGCAGCTTACCGCTAACCGGAGATCGGAATCCAGCGAGGAGATCAGAGGTAGAGTGATGGAGGCACGATCTATTCAACAGGAAAGATTTAAAGAATACGATGGAGTCTTCAATAATGCAATGATGCCATCTCATACGGTCAAAAAGATTTGTGAGATAAATCAGGCAGGAAATGCTTTACTAAAGACTGCCATGGAAAAGCTTGGGCTTTCTGCCAGAGCTTATGACAGGATCCTCAGGGTCGCTCGTACCATAGCCGATTTGTCTATGTCTGATGATATAAAAATTGAGCATCTTGCTGAGGCAATTCAATATCGTAGCCTTGACCGCGAAGGTTGGGCAGGCTAGATAATATGAGACTAAGGTCAAAAATTCTGCTTGGTATCCTTTCTTTGATCATATTGGGGCTGAATGTCACCATTACCTGGATTGACCGAGGCCCATATACTGATTTGCCACACTATTCCAAAATGATGTCCAGGCTGGATTCAATTGCGGATCTGGGAATGAGGTCAGAAAAGGATTCGCTGGAGATAGGCTGGTCTAAAGTTTCAATTACGCCGGATAAAAACCTTCCTCTTGCCGGATATGGCAACCGTGATCCGAAAACGATGACAGGTGTTTACGACTCCATTTTTGTCAGGACTATGGTTTTTCAGTCCGGAGAGCGTAAAGCGGCGCTCGTTACCACCGATCTGTTGATCAATCATCCTGAATTGTCAATATTATTGGATTCTATCCTGGAAACTTATGAATGGGATTTTCAGGAAGTTTTTTTGACGGCTACCCATACTCATTCGAGTATAGGAAGCTGGGCACCGGGTTTAGTAGGTAATCTTTTTGCCGGCGATTACAATCCGGAAGTAGTGAAATGGTTAGCGGAAAAGATTATAAATAGTTTAATAATGGCGGAGGGAAATTTGTCAACCGCTGCAATTGGCTATGGAGCACTATCAGTACCAAACCTGGTGGAAAATCGCTTAGTTGGCGAAAAAGGAAAAATTGATCCATGGTTGAAAGTACTTATTTGGGAGGCAGCCGAAGAGAGTGGAGTTCATTCTTTTTATAGTGCCCATGCCACCTGCCTGGATCACAACTGGACCAAAGTTTCAGGGGATTATCCAGCAAGATTACTATCCAAAGTTAATGCGAACTATAAAGGATTTAGTGCAGGTCCTGTTGGCAGCATGAGACCCGCAGTGGCTGACGATAAGCAGCTTGACTTCGCTGATCGCATAGCAGATGGTCTTCGGGAGCAAATATCATTGTTACAAATGTTAGGACCGAAACTGGATCACGAAACTGACTTGTTGGTTTTCAAAATACCTTTGGAGCTTAGACCTCCAAATTTGAAGATCAGCGGGAATCTTACGTTAAGACCATGGCTTGTTCGAAAAGTAATGGGAGAATATCCATCGGATATTTCTGTTTTGTCCATCGGCAATATTCTTATGATCGGTCTACCTGGAGATTTCTCAGGAGAGCTGGCGCTTCCTCTTTATCAATATGCTCAGCGAAAAGGTCTTAATCTGATCCTGACATCATTTAATGGAGGCTATATTGGATATATTCCGGATGATCGATGGTACGATCTAAATGCATATGAAACCAGAACCATGAGCTGGCATGGTCACGACAATGGGGCCTTTTTCTCGGAAGTAATTCGAAAAACCATTGACATAGTATCGAATGATCGAAATTAAAAGACCAACACTAATCATCCACGAGCAAAAAGTCAGGAAAAATCTTGAGACCATGAGTCTTAAGGCACAAAATGACAACCTGATTTTCAGACCTCATTTTAAAACTCACCAATCGGCGGACGTCGCCAATTGGTATAGGGATTATGGAGTGGAGAAAATAGCGGTCTCATCCGTATCTATGGCAAGCTATTTTGCCAAAAATGGCTGGAAAGATATTACGATAGCATTTCCCTACAACCCATACGAATACGATGACATAGAGGACCTTGCCCGAAAAGTAAAATTGACAATCCTTTTAGAATCTGTTGAAGCCTTTGATCACGCGAATCGTCACATAAAAGCGGATCTGAGTTACTATATAAAAATCGATGTGGGGACAAGACGTACGGGTTTGGATCAATCCAGGGTTGATTTGATTTCAGAACTTGTGGAAAAAGGGCATGAAAAACTCCGGTATCGTGGATTGCTGGCTCATGCCGGTCACTCTTACGGAGCTCGTTCCGAAGAAGAAATTCAGGGAACGTATTCGGATAGTCTGGAGATCCTGAATAAAATACAAGAGGAGATCGGCAATCAATTTATTAGCTTCGGAGATACGCCCACAGCAAGTGTATTAGAAAGCTTTCCTGGTATAGATGAGCTTCGATGTGGAAATTTCGTCTATTATGACCTGACCCAAAATGAAATAGGTTCGTGCACCCGTGATCAAATAGCTGTTGCCATGGCCGTACCGGTAGTCAGCTTGCATCCGGAGAGAAATGAAGTGGTGATTTATGGTGGAGCAGTTCATTTTTCAAAAGATATGCTTGAGATTGCAGGAGGAAAATATTTTGGTCAGGTAGTAAGATTTCAGGAAAATGGATGGGAAATAGTTCCGAAAGCTTATTTAAAAAGTATTTCGCAGGAGCATGGAATAATCACTGGCACGGAAGAGTTCATTTCGAACATTAAATTTGGCGATGTTCTGGGAGTTTTGCCGGTACACTCGTGCTTGGCTTCAGACCTGACGAAAGATCAAATGACATTAACGGGAAAGAAAATCCAAAAATTGATATGAGACTAAAATTATTAACTGTTCTATGTGCCATTGCTATTGGACTTAATGCACAGCCGGATACCGACCTGGATAAGATGATCGGCCAGATGGTCATGGTTGGACTTAGTGATTTTGACAAACCCGATAGGAGGGAGACCACATTGAACCTGATCAAAGAGGGAAAAGTGGGTGGTATCGTACTTTTCGAAAAAGACTTAGAGGCAGAAAATACCAAAGCTGAACTAGCCAGGCTAATGGTTCTTCTTCAAAAGGATGCTGAAATCCCACTTTTTATGGCCATTGACGAAGAGGGGGGTAGAGTGAACAGATTGAAGGCCAAGTATGGTTTCCCTAAATCTGTTTCTGCTCAATACATTGGAGAAGTGGATGATCCTGATTCCACACTTTATTACGCCAGGCTGACAGCACAAAATCTTTACACTTTTGGTTTCAATGTGAATTTTGCACCGACTGTGGATGTAGCGGTTGACCCAAATAATCCTGTTATCGTGAAAGCAGGCCGGAGTTATTCTGATTCACCGGCGGAAGTGGCTTTTCATGCAGGTAAATTTATCGATGCGCATGATGCCTATAACGTAGCAACTGTACTTAAGCACTTCCCGGGCCATGGAAGTTCAACAGCAGATTCCCATTATGGTGTAGCCGATGTCTCCAATACCTGGGTAATGGAAGAATTATTTCCATATATGGAGCTGATGAAAGATGGACGGGTCAAGGCGATCATGACAGCTCATATTGTGAACAGGAGTCTGGATAGTCGAATGCTTCCATCCACACTTTCTGATAAGGTCATAACCGGGATTCTAAGAGAAATGATGGATTTTGATGGGGTAGTATTCTCCGATGATATGCATATGGCAGCAATTTCAAAACACTATGGATTTGAGGAGGCTGTTGTGCTTTCGGCCAATGCGGGAGTAGACGTCTTAATATTTTCAAACAATGTCTTTGAAGATGAAAGGACGGACGGAAAGAGCCTCCATGATATGATTAAAGAAAAAGTGCTTTCCGGGGATATACCCAGGGAAAGGGTAGAAAACAGTTATCGAAGGATTATGGAATTAAAGAAATCCATCGGATTGTTGGACCCTGAGTATAAACAGGCTTTAACAAATCGACTAAATGACTTATATTAAGCCCACATGATTCAATACAATCCAAAATCCTGGGTATCACTGATCTTTGACCTCTACAGCAGGCATGTTTTCCGGTCTCTTTTCCCCCTGTTACTATTTATGGGTCTTTTTACGGCCTTTTTCACCTTCATAATTGTGGACGTTCTGGGGATTCACTACAGCGGTACAATTGGACTGCACTCCATATTAGGGGTTATACTTGGTTTGTTTCTGGTTTTGAGGACCAATACTGCCTACGATAGATGGTGGGAAGGACGTAAGTTATGGGGAAAACTTGTGAACGATTGCCGTAACCTGGCGCTGAGATTGAACGAATTTCTGCCGGAAGATGACAAGGAAGCTAAAGACTACTTTCGTAAAATGATACCAAATGTCCCGTTTGCCATGAAGGAACACCTGCGCGATAGTATTCTGGTAGGGGAAATGGACTTTGTGAATGACGAGATCAAACAGAAGATCATAAAAAGTAAACACCGACCCAATTGTCTTGCCGGCCTCTTGTATGACAAAGTTGACCAATTGTACAGAGATGGAAAGCTATCCGGGGAACAACTCTTTTTAATGGATAAAGAGATTAAAGGATTTACGGACATTATCGGAGCGTGTGAGAGAATTAAATCCACACCTATACCTTATTCCTACAGCATGTTCATCAAGAAATTCCTTTTTATTTATTCGATCACGCTTCCTGTGAGTTTTGTCTGGGATTTTCACTATTGGGCAGTACCCATCGTAATGTTGACTTTCTACTTTCTTGTAAGTGTCGAGCTTATCGCTGAGGAGATTGAAGATCCTTTTGGAGAAGATATTAATGACCTTCCGTTAAATACGCTTTGCATCAAAATAAAGAGGAATATATCCGAAATCTTATCTACTTCTAAGAAATCAAAATAAGATTATTTTTACATTTACTAACCAGAATCAAATTAGAATTAAAAATCTGTTTATCACCAAAACTTATAACCTCATGAAATTTAGTTATCTCAAAGCTTCTTCATTTCTCCTGGTTATCGGATTGATACTATCCTCATGCGGAGGAGGCGGAAGCCAATCAGGCGAGGAAGCCAGCGACGCAAGTGCTGATTTTGATGAAGCTTCAGAGCAAATCATATCGGAGATCGATCAGGTAATCAACGATCTTCCACCACCATCAGAGGTACCTTACTTACTAATGGCGACGGGAAGTGACTATGATCCGTCTCTTATCAATTCACTGGACAATGTGGATTCTTATTCCAATCCTGCTTCCAAGGCTGCGTTGAATCTGGGAGTTTATGTCACAGACATAGGGTATCTTTCATCTTACGAGAAAGCACAGGAAGCACTGAACTACATTTCCGCCTGTCAGAAGCTGGCGGAGACCTTAGGTGTAGCGTCCGCAATGGATTTGGAGTTGATGGGTCGATTTGAAAGAAATCTATCAAACAAGGATTCGCTCAAAGTAGTAGTGGACGATATATTGTCAAGAACAGGAGATCAGCTTGGTCAATTGGATCAAATGCATATCGCTGGTTTAGTATTGACAGGAACATATATCGAGGGTCTTTATATTTCCACAACTTTGATTGACACTTATCCGGATGATCTTGGGGAAGATATGAAAAACCTTATCCTGGAGCCCCTAATCAAGATCGTCATAGATCAGGCGCCGGCACTTGACGATCTGATCACAGTGATGACCGATCTTTCTGACAATCAGGACGTCGCTGCATTACTGGATGATCTTAACAGCCTTAAAGAAATTTACGATAATGAATTGGCAGCAGTCTCTCAGCAGATTTCTGAAAATACAGGTGATCTTGTGATTACTGCCGATGTTTTGGATAACCTGACTGTTGAAGCAACAAGGATCAGGACATCTTTTGTAGAATAATGATATGTGGGTATCACTTTACTAAACCAAAAAAAGCACCGTGCCAACGGTGCTTTTTTTATGTAATTCCGTTTCGTGGTTAGATAGGTACGTTTACATGTCGTTCAGCATGGTACGATGACCGAACCAAAGGTCCTGATTCCACGTACTTCAACCCACGTTTCAATCCCTCTTCTCTATATTGATCAAATTGCTCCGGTGTGATAAATTCAGCCACTTCAATATGCATTTTAGTCGGCTGGAGATATTGACCGAGCGTGAGTACATCCAGACCATTTTTGACCATATCATCCATTGCCTTGTGCACTTCATCCCGGGATTCACCCAGACCAAGCATGATACCTGATTTTGTCCGCATGCCTGCTTCTTTGGTCTTTTTTATCTGCTCCAGACTCCTGTCATATTTGGCTTGGGGACGGACCCTTCTGTAGAGTCTTTCCACTGTTTCCACATTGTGGCTCACTACTTCCTGTCCTGGTTCTATCATCCTATATAGCGCATCCCAGTTTGCTTTTACATCTGGAATAAGTGTTTCTATAGTGGTTTCAGGAGAAAGTTCTTTCACTTTCATAACTGTTTGATACCAGATTTCTGCTCCCCTGTCCTTCAGTTCATCCCTATTTACCGAAGTGATGACAGCATGCTTCACACCCATTGTTTTTATGGCTTCCGCCACACGCTGTGGTTCTTCCTGATCATACTCCGGTGGTCGACCTGTAGCTACCGCACAGAACGTGCAGGAACGTGTACACACATTACCAAGGATCATAAAAGTAGCAGTCCCGGCTCCCCAGCATTCACCCATGTTTGGGCAGTTACCGCTTTCACAGATCGTGTGAAGCCTATGCTCGTCTACTATTTTCCTTACCTGGGCGTATTCTTTGCCTATGGGAAGTTTTACTCTTAACCAGCTTGGTTTTTTGGACTTCGATTTTTCTTCTTTTTCTACGACGGGTAGTTCTATCATACTAATCTTGGAATCAATGCAAAGAAAGCAGGCTGAGCTGCAATAAACAAACTAACTCGGTTAGCGTCTGGTTCCCCAAAAGAATGTGAAGTACGCTGAAGGGAAAAAGGCCCGATTTCTTTGAGTGGGGACAATGATGATCTTCCGCGCATACAGTTCTGCCATTAAGCCTATTTCAACTCCGGCCACGTTATTTCTAAATGCTCCGAATTCAAAACTTACGCCTGTTTTGGTATTCAAGCCAGGTACGAGTTTAGAGTTACCGATACTTCTGAAAATTTTTCCGGCGCCATAAATTGAAGTGAGATTTGGATACAGGTTAGGATCGTATTGGACGTATTCGCCTCCCGGTGTTCTTACATAATAGGGAGCCTCAAGTCCCAGTGTTAATCCTCCCGCCGCACCTGCACTGATCTGTACACCTTGCTGAGGAGCCTTTTTATATAATAATCGCTCAAGTCCATATTGTGTGCGAATTGCGTATAGATAATTTCTTTTTCCCCAGACGAAAGAAGTTCCTGTCTGCTGGGAAGTATATTTCTGCTCTTTGGGATGTTTTACATTGATCAACTCAATTCCATAGGTAGTAAACAGACGCTCGCTCCTCAATCTACCATGCTTAAGCACCACTCCCCCTATCAAACCACTATTGCTGTTTTTGTTGATGCCCCATGTCCACTCCCGAGTATAGTCATAGTTATCCTCGAACTGAGCGAAGGCCAGAACAGGAAGGAGCAGTATTATTATGAGCAGTTCTTTTCTCAACGTCGACTTTTTATTCAGTATTAAGAAAACGTATTAACAAAAATAATGGTTTGGTATACGATTTAAAATCAATAGGGAATGATTCATATCTGTTTTAAACAAGAATATATCGAAAATCCCTAAGGTAATTTAGACTAAGCCGGTGTAGGACTCAGCAAATCTTTGATTTCATCATAAGAGATAAAAAAATGGGAAGCCTCGTAGATAACTTCACCGTTTTTTATCACGATAGCCTGTGGAGATTCGTGAAATACACCCGTTTTCTCAGCCACATAATTTGATACATCTCTAAATCTAAGCAGATCAAGAAAGTAGGAATCCATTTCCTTCATGTCTTCTTCGCCCCACTTTCTTTGAAGTCTGTCAAGGGTGACAGCGCTTGTGCTACAACTAGTGCTGTGTTTGAAGATCAGTGAAATGTTATCTGTAGAAGATAATATTCCATCCACCTGCTCTTTTGATGTTAATTCGATCCAGTTCATTAGTTATTCCAAATATCTTTTTCTTTCCTGTCAAATTTTGGTTGACCCAATGTTCCGTTAACCGATTGGTTCTTTGGAAAAGTTCCAATGGTAAAGTCACCAATTGATGGGATCACCTGGTAACCGGAGTAATTCTGGTCGCGTTTTGACACCAAAATCTGCTTTGGATACACTATAGTGCCACCTGTAATGTAATATTTGTCTGACCAATTGGGCCAGAGTCTGAGATTAGGAAAGAAACGATTTGACTTGAAGACGACTTTTTCGGAGTATCTGGTGACCGGTTTGTAAGCGTCCGGATCGAATGGATGGTGTGATCCGGAACCTCTCGGTTTGACCCGATGATCTCTGTACGCAAAGGGTATCGGCATTGAGCCAGCCCTTGGTTTCACTCTGTGATCCTTGTATGCAAAAGGAATCGGCATCGATCCGGTACTAGGTTCCACTCTATTTTTTTTGAAATCAAAGGGACTGCCAGCGGAGGGGCTTCTTTTGACTTTATTTGCATCATAGGAATAGGGACTTCCGGAGGCACTGCCGGCTTTCCCCTGATTAAAAAAGAGGAAGCCCTGTCTTTCTTTTTTGACCGTCATCAGCCTTCTATCACTATCTGTAATGAGTTGCCCTTTGACAACCATAGCCAGTGAAAACAATGCCACGAAAATCAATAATCTTGATCCGATCAAAACAGTCTTTCTATCAAATTCCAAAGGTATGGAGAATTGTCAGTAGTCCAGCAAACTCTTAATACTATCATTTAAACGAGAATTAGCAAGGAAATTGCGTTCAAGATCTGCAGCAAATGGAACCGGTGTGTCAAGCGAACCCAGTCGCTTTACCGGAGCATCGAGGTACTCAAAACAGGTCTCATTGATCCAGGCGGCGATTTCAGCACCTATGGCACCGGTCTGGCAGTCTTCATGCAATACCAGACATTTGCCATTTTTTCTGACTGATTCACCAACCATTTCCTGATCCCAGGGCAGCAAGGTCCTTAGATCAATGATTTCGATATTCGGAAAGTCATCAATTAATTTCAAAACCCAATGGACACCGGCACCATACGTGACCACAGTCAGATCAGTGCCTTTATGTACCAGTTTTGCTTTGCCCACTTCCGTGGTAAAGTAGTCATCAGGCACATTGCCGGAAATAGAACGATAAAGCTGCTTGTGCTCAAAAAACAAATAGGGATTTGGATCCTCAATTGCTGCGCAGAGCAAACCTTTGGCGTCCTCCGGAGTACTTGGATAAACAATTTTGAGTCCCGGGGTATGAAAAAACCAGGCTTCATTCGACTGAGAATGGAATGGACCTGCTCCAACTCCGGCACCGGTAGGCATTCGGATAACTACGTCAGCATTTTGTCCCCAACGATAGTGGGACTTGGCAAGGTTATTTACAATTTGATTGAATCCGCATGTCACAAAATCCGCAAATTGCATTTCGATCATAGATTTCATACCGGAAATACTCAACCCCAATCCAATTCCGATAATGGCGGACTCACACAATGGTGTATTTCTTACTCTATCCTTTCCAAACTTGTCCACAAAGCCATCCGTAATCTTGAATACTCCACCATAGTCCGCAATGTCCTGCCCCATTAAGACCAATTGGTCGAATCTTTCCATGCTTTGGGAAAGGCCATTTGAAATCGCATCCACGAAACGAATCTCTGAAACTGGCTTACCCGGTTTTTGTATTTTCTGTTTGAATGGGAAATAGACATCCGCCAATTCACGATCTGTATCAGCTTTGACATTTACTTCTGCAAAAGCTTTTTTCACAGCGTCATTGATGTCCGATTTGATCTTTTTCTTTACCGACTCCAGATCCTTTTTTGGAATACCTTCATCCAATAGATAATGTTCGTAGTTTTCTATCGGGTCCTTTGTGGCCCAATGCTCCATTAATTGTTTCGGTACGTATTTAGTACCCGAAGCTTCCTCGTGTCCGCGCATTCTAAAGGTGCGGGCTTCCAGGATAATTGGTTGCGGATCCTTCCTGACTTCATCCACAAGTGTTTCCAGTGAATTCAGGCATTCCAGGATGTTATTGCCATCAATGCTTACTGCTTTAATACCATAGGCGGGACCCTTTACTATAAACGATTCAAAGTTGAATTGCTCGGAAGACGGCGTGGAAAGACCATATCCATTATTTTCGATGACAATTATTACCGGAAGATTCCATACGGAAGCAACATTTACAGCCTCATGAAAATCCCCCTCGCTGGTTCCTCCGTCACCGGTAAATACAATTGTAGCCTTCTTTTCTGCCCTTAGTTTGCTTGCCAGCGCTATCCCATCTGCAATTCCGAGTTGGGGTCCCAGATGCGAAATCATTCCTACTAATTTGTACTCCTGTGTCCCGAAGTGAAATGATCGATCCCGTCCATTGGTGAATCCATTGGCCTTACCCTGGAATTGGGAAAAAAGTCTTTCAAGAGGAACACCTCGTGAGGTAAAGACACCAAGGTTTCTGTGCATCGGCAGGATGTATTCATCATCCCTTAAGGAAAGGCCAACACCAACCGAAATGGCCTCCTGTCCGATACCTGAAAACCATTTACTGATTTTTCCCTGCCGAAGAAGGATCAGCATCTTCTCCTCGATAAGTCGGGGTGTCACCAATGATTCATATATGGCTATCAATTGTTCATCAGAGCGGCCCGCTCGCTCGAAAATCATTTTTTGGGTTGTTGTCTCTAACATATTCTCTACCCTGAACTATTCAAATACGATATTAAGTATTTTTGGCAGCAGATGATTGAATTTAAGGAATTTGTGTTGTCAAATGGTCTGAAGGTAATCGCCCATCCGGATCATTCCTCCCAGGCCGTTTGTCTTAATATCCTGTATAAAGTTGGATCCAGAAATGAACATCCTGAACGTACAGGGCTCGCTCATCTGTTTGAGCATCTGATGTTTTCAGGTTCTGGCAATATTGAATCCTTCGATGAGCCATTACAGGCTGTGGGTGGCGATAATAATGCTTTTACCAATGCTGACATTACTAACTACTATACGCTCGTCCCGAAGGATAATGTTGAAACTGCTTTCTGGCTTGAGTCTGACAGAATGTTTAATCTTAATCTCAATCAGAATTCCCTTGATGTCCAAAAGAGTGTGGTGGTGGAGGAATTCAAGCAGCGTTACCTGAATCAGCCTTATGGCGATGTATGGTTAAAAATGCGTCCGGAGATTTACAAAAAGCATCCGTATCAATGGCCAACCATTGGGAAAGACCCTGCACAAATTGACGCAGTCTCCATGGAGGATGCGCGGTCATTTTATGAAAAAAATTATGCTCCCGGTAATGCGATACTGACTGTCGGAGGAAATATACAACCTGACAAGGTCTACGAACTAGCCGAAAAGTGGTTTGGTAATATCCAGGCCAGAGATCCTGAAAAAATCCCGTATGAAATGGAGCCAGCTCAATTGGAAAAGAGAATATTGGAGGTAGAAGGAAATGTTCCGCACAATGCATTCTATAAGACGTTCCATATGCCAGCCAGAGGCCATGCTGATTATCATGCCTGCGACCTGTTGAGCGATATTCTGGCTAATGGTAAATCCTCAGTTCTGCATAAGGAAATGGTGCGCAACTCGAAATTATTGTCATCAGTAAGCTGCTATGTGACGGGAAACGCGGATCCCGGGCTATTTGTGATTGAAGGGAGATTGATGGATGGAGTTGCTTTCGATCAGGTGGAAGAAAGACTGGCAACTTGCATACATAGTTTGGGTGTAGAGGTCAGCGAGACCGAACTTGATCGCGTGAAAAACATGGCTGAAGCATCTGTGAGCTTTGGGAACATAGAACTTCTCAACAGATGTATGGGTTTAACGTATGCTGCATTCATAGGAAATACTAATCTTGTCAATGAAGAGATCGAACTGATTCAGGCAGTAACCACGTCCGAAATTGAGACGGTGGCAAAAAAGATTTTAACAGAACACAATAGTACGACACTTTATTACAGAAAAAATGAAGCCTAATATCAGGATCGGATACGGATATGACGTCCACAAACTGGCTGAGGGGGAGGAGCTCTGGCTTGGGGGAATTCTGGTACCTCACCACAAAGGATCTGTTGGTCATTCCGATGCCGATGTCCTCATTCATGTCATTTGTGATGCCCTGCTGGGAGCAGCAAATATGCGGGACATTGGTTTCCACTTTTCCGACAAGGACCCAAAATACAAAGGCATCGACAGCAAGATCCTGCTCAGCAATGTGGTGGAAATGCTACGGGAAAATGGATTTGAGATTGGTAATGTGGATAGTACGGTTTGTCTTCAAAGCCCAAAAATCGGGAAACATGTGGAAGAGATGAAAAAGACCCTTGCCAGGGTTATGGGTCTGGAAACGTTTGATATTGCGATTAAGGCCACTACATCCGAAGAATTGGGTTTTGTGGGGAAAGAGGAAGGGATCTCAGCCCACGCGGTAGTATTGATCTACCGGGAATCCTAATTTTCTACCAACAGTAGTTCGTATTTGTTACAGGGATTGTAAATCCAATAGATGGTCAGACCATCAATGTAGTCAAAATCATAAATGTAGGTTCCTCCGGAAAAAATCTCATCCAGGACCTCCCTGGTACTGGCTTTTTCCTGATCTGTGACATCCCCGAGCGTAAAGAATTGGTCTGTTGTAGCGACGGTCAACTTATTGAGTGTTTTGGTAACATTGATTTCGTTGAAGATCCATTTTACATTTTCCAGGGAATCCACGGTAATAAACCCCATCATATTATCAGGCATAGTATCGTTTTCGAACTCATAGAAAAAGTAAAATCCACCAGCGTCCGGAAGCTTTTCAGCAATTGAGCCCTCTTCCGTTAAAGCATCTCCGTCAGCGTCGAAGATGAAAGCCGCGTTGACCGAATATATTCCATCGCGGGTTACTCCTGAAGCATCACTGGATAGCAGTGTCTTTTCGATATTAATGCTTCCCAGGGATGGGGAGGAGGCGTTAAACCTGGGCGTGGGGGTTCCGGTACCAATACATAATTCGGGTCCACTTTCACTAAATTCTCCAACTTCAATTGAAGAAATAGTAAATGAAATGCCATCCAGGCTGATTGGGATTGGCTCATTGAATATCATGTTTCCATCAGAAAAAGTATATCCGGTAAAGTGGTCAAGGGTCTGAAAGTTATTGTTTGCCAAAATTTCCTGTTCGGTAGTCCCCTCGGCCACAATCTCAACGGTTAAAAACCGACCTGTGATGTCTATTGCCCAGAAGATTGAAATGTTCTGGTCTTCCAGGATCACATGCTGACGAGGACTCTCCAGAGAAACACCAAATATCAATTCTGCAATAGTTATAGGGATATCTCCTCCAAAAGCATCAATATTTTCAAACAACTCGGTTGAAAATGAAGAAGCTTCATTACCCGAGGCAGGTTCAAAAACTATTTCTGTTTGCGCTATCTCATCTGATTTACTTCTGAAGATCAGTCTTTCCGCTTCGGTTCGTTCATAAATGAATTCAAACTCTCCCTCAAGTGCACCATCACCAATGTCATACAGATAGTGGAAGACCACATAGGATTCGAAAATAAGTTCGAGATTCAGACCGGCATCGATTCTGTATGTGATTTCAGAATTAAGATATTCGCCTTCTTCGGCGATGACGTCAGACTGTATGCTTACCGTTCCATTCTCACGAAAATCCAATAGTATGAGGAAAGTGCCCGATTGATTATTTGGTTTGTATTCTACTTTCCAGCCGTTGGCAGGTGCTGTCAGATCATCAATTAAGTCTGATTTCGCCTCCTCCACACGCTCGGTCACTGATGGAATAGGTTCTTCATCGTCCCGACATGAGATGAGAACTGCAAACAATGATATTATGATAATGATGTGCTTCACAATCTCGACTGGACAATTATCCTGATGTCGTTTAGTTCAATTCCTGTCACCAGTTCGTAGTGAGACAGAATGGCGGAAATCTTGGAAGCGATCATTTCCCTTCCTTCATTACGGCTTAGACAGTCATCTGTATTGCAGTCTTCAGATTCCACGAAATTCTCGAAAAACTCAGGATCAAACAGATAAAAAGCCACTGTTTCTGCGAAATCTTCATTTGGACTGCTGGTAGCGTAGGGAGAAACATATCCCCTTAATAGTGCTTCTTCGTCACTAAGCACGAACCATGAACCAGAGCTCGTATAACCGGAAGGGGTTATAGTCTCAAACGCGTTTGGCAGCTTATATCGCTGATGGACTATGTGCGCAAACTCGTGATATATCGTCTGGAGCTGCTGATCGCGCCAGTTTTCATTTTCAAGATCAATGAAATTGGTTTCCGTAAGTGTGATCCGTGCTCCGGCATCGGCCGTTCCAAGCAAACGAAGACCGTTTTGCAAAATAGGCCCACCAACGAAAATGATTTCCGGGGGAACATGATTTTCGAAGAAAACTCGCCCGTTTTCAACGGAAACATAAGGTTCTATCCAATAGGTTTCGAGAAAATCCAACATGGGTCTTACCACAGAAAGTTTTGGAGGAGTACCTCTCTGCCCGGGAGTCAGGTACCGGTCTACAAACTTGTAGCGGATTGCCATGTCATATTTTTCGGTAAAATTTTCCTCGATGTAGATATCAAGTTCCGTCTGGTTACCAAGTTCAGGTTCTTTTACCGGCTCATTTAGTTCTTCAGTAGGATAGCATGAAGAAAGAATTCCACAGAATATCAAAAGGAAAAAGTGTATTTTCTTCGATGTTTTCATAGCTATCGTGGATTTGCTTCAAGCTCCCCAACTTCTATTGCTGAGGCCGGGATTTGGAGAATTCTCCTGGGATCATCGGACGAAATAAACATCCCCGATTCCCTGGAAATATCAAATCTTAAACGATTCAAATCAAACCACCTCATACCCTGCATCATGAATTCTTTCCTTCTTTCAAAAAGCAGGATATTGTACAGTATATCCTGATTGGTAAAGGAGGGCTCATCTTCCGCACCGAACCATTGTCGGAATCCTTCCATGGTAACGTTTATATCAGCTCCCTCATACCTTCTTTCACAGAATATTTGCAGATCAGCTATTGCCTCATCAATTTGATTCTGAAAAATGTAAGCTTCTATTCTATTTAGGAGTACCTCTTCTCCTCTAAAGGCTGTTTCGATGTAGTAGGGTATACCTACATTTGAATTGAGGCTGCTTCTTTCGAATAGAAGCTGAAATCGGACAGGCATGATTGCATTGATGCCTCTAACAAAAGCCGGATCTTCCCGTACGTCAGTGGTACTAAAAAATGGATTCAATTCCTGGTACAGGTCCCGGTAAAATTCCGTGTTAGGCCCATAGCCCAGATTAGGGATGTGGGCCAGGGATATTTTTCTGATCAAAAGAAGGTTCGCTGGTTCTTCCGTAGAAGTGAATAGGGCAGTATAAGCCTCGGAGGAAGAGCCTGCATTGCTATAAGCTTCATTGGTCATATCCCTCACAAAATTGGATGGGTCATCACCCAAAAGCCTTGAGCTGTATTCGATGCATCGAATGAAGTCTCCCCTGTACAGATAATATCGTGAAGCAAAAGCCAGTGCAGCATTACGATTGAAGTGGTATTTTCCGGAATTTTCAAAGAAAGTATCGTCCAGTAATTCCAGTCCGATCAGCAGATCCTCCTCAATTTCTTCATATACTTTTCTGACACTGTTTCGGGTATACTGTTCAATGAATTTTGTTTCTGGTTCCTTGATGTAGGGAACACCGGGATCGCTCCCAGAGGTCTGTAAGTTAAACGGCTCGGCAAAAAGGTTTACCAACATAAAATGACCATACGCTCTAGTCAGTCTTGCCTCGGACTCAATGGCATCCCTGCGATTGATTTTCTCCTCCGTTTGGGCGGGAAGGTCTTCTAAAATATTCAGGACTTCATTGGCATGAGCGATGGAGTTGTAAGTTTCGTACCAAAAAAATTCCGGTGTATCCTGATAATCCGGACCCTGTTCCACATCCTCCCAGAAGAAAACATTGTGTTCAGGTCTTTTATTGGTGCCTGTGGTCACATCTACATCATCGGTCATCCAATCTGTGAACATAGTGCTGCCAACTGAGTAGGCATTGGTCAAAACCTGCGCCGCCTTATCAAGATCATTGAGGGCGACGCGATTGTCCGGAACTTCATCGAGAAAAGCATCACAGGAAGGAATCACAATGAGTATGGTGATGCCCAGAACGATTTTACGATATGTCTTAATGAAGGATATCATATGCCGATCGTTAACGATAAAGTGACAAGTCTTGGCTGAGGCAGCGCGACACCACCGGCACTGAAAAATTCGGGATCTTGTCCACGAAGGTTCTCCCAGTCCGCGTACAGCAATGCCAGATTTTGTCCTTCTAACGAAAAAGTGGAGTTAGAAATTCCTATTCGGTTATTGATCCTGGTGGGAAGACTATAAGAAAGTCGCACATTTCTCAACCTTACGTAGTCTCCATTGGCAACACGTACATCGCTCTTGTTATAAAGTGAATATGCCAGACCCACATTTCCATCTTCCTGTGTGATGCCCTGATCAAGGATGACCGGTATGTCAGTAATTTCTTCGTCACCGGGAACCGCCCATCTATTCACCAGCTCACCGGGCAAGGCTACGAAATCGTTATAGGAGGCATAAAAGGCGTCATTGAGCCGGATCTTATAGTCGAATTTATAAGAGAGGAGGAAGCTAAAAGTAAAACCTTTGTATTGAAAAGTATTGGTAAGTCCTCCTGCTCCTCGTGGTTCCGTGGGACCTTCGTATTTTAGTGTTTCCAGAAATCCCGTCCTGTCCTGCAAGTCGAACTGGAAGACCCGTTCTCCATTAGGATCAAAAAAGGTTGGGATTCCATTTTCATTCAGTCCGGCAAATTTGACCGAGTACAGACCTCTTCTCGGACCTCCTAAAGCCGCCGCTCCACCCTGACCAATTCCATCCGCAAGTCTTGGTCCAAAATCCAACTTCGTTATCACGTCCCTGGTAAAACCAATGTTAAAGTTTGTGGTCCAGCTGAAATCATCCGAATCAATATTTTTAACAAACACGGATACCTCATAGCCATCAGAGGCCATATCAGCGAAGTTGCCTACTTTGAGTGATTGTCCACCAACACCACTTGTTAATACCGAACCTACCAGATCGAAAGAATTTCGGGTGTAATAATTCAATGACCCCGAGACTTTGGCATTCAAAATGCTAAAATCCATTCCAACGTTAAATTCCCGGAGCTTTTCCCATGTCAGCTCCTCATTCGTCAGATCCTGTATTCGAAGCACAGGTTCGACATCATCTGGTCGGACAGTCACATCTGCCTGGAGGTTTAAAATGGCACTGGCAGACGGAGGAAGATTACCTGATATACCATATGTACTTCTGAGCTTAAGCTCATCCAGAAAACTGAAATCCATAAAAGACTCGTTGGAGAGGTTCCATGCACCACTCACATTCCAGGTCGGGAGGTAACGCGCCTGAGGAGAATCACCGAGTTGATTGGATCCATCATAGCGTACGGTGAAGTTGGCGATGTACTTTGACTGGTAGGCGTAGCCACCATTGAAAAACCATCCGATGAATCGGTCACGGAATTGATCCAGGCTGTAGTAATCAATGTTCTGACTGTTAAAAAACTCAATAATTTTCGGATCAGTCACTACGATACCGCCACTTTCATGAATTACCCCAATGCCCGTCGCGCTTGTCTCGGATCGGTTTGTAAAACGTATTTCCTGTCCGGCGAGCACATTGATGTCATGAACCGTATTGATATTTTTTGACCACTCACCACTTATCCTGCTGAAAATGTTTAACAAATCACTTTGATCAAGGTAGCTGAAGCCTCCCTGTGGCAGCACGACTACCGGATTCAAACCCGGGTTGTTGGGATCTGTGTAAAGCAGGTTATTCGCTTCCTGAATGAATTGCGTCTGATTGGCTCTGTAGGCTTCAGCCTGGTTGGAATTTTCATTGACCGTATGTTCCCTTTTGGTGGTGGCGTACCTGGCCTGAAATACACCTTTTAACCGGATATCTTTAGTTGGATTCACTTCAAAATCCGTCTGAGCGGAAATGTCAGCCACGTTTATGTCAATGAAATTGTATTCAAGCTCATCAAGTATATTGAAAGGTGTATAGTTGCGCCGAAAGTATTCTCTGTCGCCATTTTCGTCAAAAGCCCTGATAGACCTGCTGGTATTGAGGGCATAGCTTAATGGATTGATGTCAAAGCTTCGGCTAAACTGCCCGGTAATAGGATCGAACTCCCTGTTTCGGGTTCCGGGCACAGTCTGATCTCTGTATGTGGCAGTAGTTTTCAGACCAAACGAAAATTTATCGGAGATGTAGTAGGTATTCCTTGCTGTGGCAGTTATCCGCTGGACATTGTCGGAGATGGTCTGCCCCTGATCATCCAGAAAACTAACGGAGTAATAGCTGTTATTTTTATCACTTCCTGCAGTGAAGCTAAGTGAATGCTGTTGCTGTAGGCCAATATCGTTGAAAAGAAGGTCGAACCAGTCCGTGTTGGCGTTTTCGTATTGGTTCAGGAATTCCTCATTCAAAGTACCCCCGGGTCCCCAGTTCAAATCATGATCGGCTATCAACGCAAACATTTTTCCCATAGCCCCGTAATTTTGGGCCCGAACGGAGGTTCCGATATCAATGAGCCCTTTCTCAAAAAGCTCTCTGTAAACCTCCATTTCCTGAGCGCTGTTCATCAGGTCAAACTGATTGTACGTGGGACGCAACTTTCCGGAAAAATTTCCCGAGTAGTTCACCCTGAGTGCTCCACTCTTTCCTCGCTTCGTTGTGATCACTATGACTCCATTCGCAGCCCGTGCGCCATAGATGGCTGTGGCCGATGCGTCCTTAAGTATCTGGAAGGAAGCGATGTCCGAAGGATTCAGGTTTGCGACAGACGAGCTGATCAAAGTATTGGCATTGCCGGAGATAAAGTCCTCTGTATTTACATTGGAAAGATCCTCAAGAATAACGCCATCGACTACAAAAAGCGGTTGGTTATTTCCGTTGATTGAGGTGTTTCCACGAATACGGATCTTGGGGGCTGTTCCAAATGTTCCGGAGACATTGTCCACATTGACTCCGGCTACCTGACCTTCAAGCACCCGACTGACATCCGTGATGCCATTTGCCTTGATCTTATCCATATCAAGGTTTTCAGCTGCACCTGTAAAGAGCTTTCGATTGACTTCCTGGAATCCTGTGACCACTACTTCTCCCAGAAATTCCGCCGCTTCAACAAGGGTAATATCCAGGATAGATTCGGCTCCTACTACCTGCTGCTGGGTTTCCATACCCACCATGCTATAAACAAGAGTCTCACCGCGGTTGGCGGAAACCCTGTAATTACCTTCAATGTCGGTGATTGTTCCTGTGTTGGCTTCCTGATTAAGTACGGTGACACCTATGAGTGGCTCACCATTTGAGTCAGTGACGGTGCCGGAAACAATGTTTTGTGCCGAAACACCAGAAACCGCAAATAAAAAAATGACTATTCCCCACCGTCTTAACCACATATCATCAATCGGGAAATACTCTATTGTCGATCAAATTCCAGGGTGAGTTTAACCTGAACGGATTGAAAATTCTCTTCCAAAACGGCATTTAGGATTTCAGGATATAATGCATCTCCATTGGCATCGAATGATATTGTATCAAAATTTGCTTCCCAATCAGCCTGAAACTGGTCGCTGTAGGTTTGGAAGGTGGTAAGACTGGAAACGATCAATTCTCGGTCATCGATTTCTTCGTCTATTGTAAAAGAGTATGTCAAACCACCAACTTCATCTTCCGGATCAAGCTCCAATTCATCTCCATCGATGCTCCATTCTCCTTCATCGTCGATGTCACCAAAATCGGGAATGTTGTCTATTTCCCTCTCGTAGGTAAAATCACTAAAAAATTCGATGGTGTAAGAGTCTTCACCGTATGCAGTTGACCCGCTGCCTTCAAGGCTTGCGAATCCCGAAGGGACATCTGAGATTTCGACCCTATCAAGTTCCCACAACCCAACAATAGGATCAATTTTAGGCTCATCCTCATCACAGGAAACGAACAGTATGAGTGCACCCAAAAGAATAGCCAGCGTATATTTTTTCATTGATTTCAATTTTTAGAATGAGCCAAATTATAGTCTTTCGACTTTTTTGTAATGAAATATCAATATAAAATTAGACTTCCCTTACCGGATTAGCTAAAATTATATTGTGGATAAATCGATAAATCCTAAACTTATTTTGACTGCGGACGGTTCCCATACGCTTTTAAGAGAGGACCTGAACGAGACGTATCATTCCACGAAAGGGGCTCTGGCTGAATCAAAATACGTATTTATAGAGCAGGGACTGAATTTTTATTTATCTAAAAAACCAGCAATGGAGCTGGATATTTTGGAGGTGGGATTAGGAACAGGATTGAATTGTTGGCTGACCATAGTCCATCCGGGACTGCTGGAAACTGAAGTTCGATACACCGCTCTGGAGCCATTTCCGATAGGAAAAGAAACAGTACTTGCCCTCAACTATGTAGAAGGATCGGATCCATATTTTTTTCAGATTCATTCTGAAAAGGGGGATTTAGAAATCCGTGACGGATTTGCACTCAGGAAATCTTTCTGCAAACTCGAAGATTACCAACCTGACAAGCATTTTGATATAATCTATTTTGATGCATTTGCGCCTTCACGACAACCGGAAGTGTGGCAATATTCCAATCTTGAAAAATGTTTTCACAGCTTGAAGCAAGGAGGTGTACTGGTCACCTATTGTGCGAGTGGTCAGTTTAAGAGGGACTTAAAACAGATTGGGTTTGAGGTCGAAACACTTCCGGGAGCTTTAGGCAAAAAGGAAATGGTCCGTGCTCAAAAACCTGGTTAAAGACCAGCTTCAAACATTTCCTGTGCTTCTCTGGCCGTTTCTTCGTCCAGCATCTTTCCAAGTCCATTAACTGAAGACACCTGGAAAAATCCCGTTGGTTGGATTTCTGAATTTTCGTTGGCATTGTAAATGTTGGTGGCCACATTGGCTAGTGGTTGGGCAAACAGCGCTCCGAATCCACCTGCCCTGTCGGTCTGGACAATCAACTCATTCAGGAATCGGAAACCCTGAATGTCGATAGAATGTATTTCAACATAAACTGAGTCACCTATCACGTAAGGAGGTAATGCATCTGCTTCGGTTTCCGGATTGATGTCAAATGGATTTATTCCGCTTTGTACCGGTTGGATAAACACTTGTCCATCCACGACACCCCCTGCAGTAAAACCCGCATCGTAGGCTACGTTTACCTCTCCGGGTTTATTGAGATATTGGCCATTTTTCCAGGCCTTGATCCAGTAAGTATCGCCTTCTCCCTCGAAATCCAGGGCGACAAATTCCGCCAGATAAAAATCCTCCAGGATGAAAGCAGTTTGCTCTTCGAAAGAAAACTTTATTGAGTCTATTACAGGGCTACGATTCATAGTTGCCACGGCCACATATCGCTCACCTTCGACATCTACTGCCAGTGTATAGGTCATTCCTATGGCACCAAAAGTCGAACTATCAGCAGGCATCCAGGTATATGCGGAGTCATTTTCGACAAATTCATACTCATTACCTATGGCATCAAAAACGATGACAGTGGCACCATCTACTTTGGCAGGAGCCTGATTATCAAAATAAGGCTGGGAACGGGAAACGAAAATATTTTGTGGTCCCGGTTTATCATTCAGCCAGGCGTCGATTACTACGATCCTTGCCGGATCTTCCAGGTCCGGATTGATGTCCTTCTCGCAGGCAAAAAGTCCGATGACGATCAATATGAAAGCTGCTTTTCTCATGTGGTTTAGAACTTAAAATTGTATGAAATCGCTGGAAGAACTGTTCCCAGGATGGCTACCTGACGAGCGAAGGTATCCGTTGGCGCACCTAATTCCACCCTGTCCTGACCCTGGGAAAAGTAGATGCTAAATGGGTTTTCTCTGGCGTATACGTTGTAAACGGAGATTACCATGCTATCACTCCATTTACTGTTTTTTCTACCAAGCCATAGATTACTAATTGTCAGGGAAATGTCCATTCTATGGTAATCAGGAATTCTCACATTGTTTCGCTCATTGGTTCCGTATGGGATGACATACCCCTGCACTGTATATCGATCTGTAGGGAAGGTTGTAGGAGTGCCTGAGATGTAGCTAAATATTCCGGAAAGGTTGAGTCTTGGACTTATTTCGTAGTTGGTTGTGATCTTCAGATTGTGCCTTTGGTCAAATCGTGTGGGATACCATTCACCTTCCCTGTTCCGGATGTCGGTACCGTAATTAATGCCATCTACAAGTAATTCAGACTTTCCAAGAGTGTAGCTGACCCAGCCTGTAAATTTCCCTTCTATTTTCTTTAAATACAGCTCCAGTCCATAGGCTCTCCCACGTCCGGACAGGAGATCTCCTTCCAAATACTCATTGATAAATATGTCCGCTCCATCTATGTAATCGACTTGATTCTGATTCCATTTATAATAAACCTCCGCCGATGTTTCGAATTGATTGTTGGCAAAATTTCGGAAATACCCGGTGGCTACCTGATTGCCAAACTGTGGTAATAGATTAATGGTACTTGGCTGCCAGACGTCTATGGGTGTGGCGGCTACCGTATTAGAAATGAGGTGAATGTATTGGGCCATTCTGTTGTAGGTGGCTTTAACAGAACTGGATGCTGTCAGCTGATAATTGAAGGAGACTCGTGGCTCCAGATTGCTGAAGTGTTCCACACTTTCCCATTTGTCAAATTCCTCCTCCTCGACTAATGGCAATCTCTCACCCGGAATCGCAGTGCCATAAGTGTATCGGGCTCCGCCCATGTAGTTGAAATTAGAGAGCCGGATACCATACTGTGCAGCGAGCTTATCAGTTAGTTTTTGGTCATTGCCAATGTAAAAGGAATATTCGAGTGCATACTTTTCAGCCAGGCTTATGTCGGTTACTTCACCGTCACTAACACCTACTGCATTGGCTGGTTTGAACTGGTAGAGCAAGGCATCTGCTCCAAATGTGATCTCGTTCCTGGGATTCAGGAAGTACGAAAATTCCGGTTTGAAGTCGTAAGTGATGATGTTGGAATTCCACTCAAATTTGTCCAGGTCATTTTCTCCAAAAGCAAATGCGTAATCGTAATTACTATAAAACGCAGTGAAATTGGAGAAGAACTTTTCGCTGAAAAGATGGTTCCAGCGGACTGTTGCTGTTCTGTTTCCCCAGTTGAACCCCTGACGGGCATCGAATCTGAAGACATCTCTACCAAAATAACTGGAGACGAAAACCCTGTTTCGTTCATTGATATTGACATTGGTTTTGGCAGTAAGGTCGTAGAAATACAATCCGGCGCCATCGTCCAGCACATCTGTAAATGGTCTTGCCAGTACATCAATGTAAGATCTCCTGCCGGCTACTATAAAAGAGGCTTTGTCCCTCACGATTGGGCCTTCTACTGACAGACGGCTGAAGACAGATCCGATTCCACCCGCAACGTCAAATTCCTTGGTGTTCCCTTCTTTCATACGTATGTCCAGAATAGAAGAAATCCTTCCACCGTATTTCGCAGGGATCCCACCTTTGTAAAGTTTGACATCCTTTACGGCGTCAGGATTAAACACGGAAAAGAATCCGAATAAATGAGATGTCTGATATACGGGAGCTTCATCCAGCAGGACGAGATTTTGACCTACTCCACCACCGCGAACGTTAAAGCCGGAGGCACCTTCTCCTACAGTACTGACTCCAGGGAGTAATTGTATGCTTTTGATGATGTCCACTTCCCCTGCAAAAGCAGGTAGCTTGTTGATGGATTTAATGTCAAGCTTGGCGGTACTCATTTCTATACTGGTCACATTGGCATCCTCTTTTTCCGCGGTGACCACAACTTCTTCGAGTTGTTGATTATCCAGCTCCAATTCCACATCCAGACGGACATTTTCATTGAGTTCCACAGTTTTGGTTTGCGACTCAAATCCGACATACGTGTAATTGATTTGGTAGGTTCCTTGCGGGAGTGTGAGCGAGTAGAATCCGTAAACGTTTGAGATGGTTCCGTTACTGGTTTCCTTGACTAAAACCGTAGCGCCTATCAAAGTCTCGCCATTGGAGGCGTCCTTTAGGTAACCACTTAATGTAAAATCCTGCGAACTGGCAGACCAAAAGCATGCAAGGAGAGAAAGACTGAAAAAATATTTAAGCATGAGAAACTGTGAGTATTTCGTTGTTATGGAAACCAATTCCGGATTTACCCCTATCCGAATTATATATTTTTAAAATAGTTCGTCAGCCCATAAAGACGAATTGAACGGTAAATGGTTCATAAATCCGCGAAAATCTTATGTTATTATTTCGTTGAGATGTGCTCCAATATGATTTCTGCATGCTCCCGGGAGTTTTCAATGAACCATTTATTGGTCTTCAAACCACCACAGATCACTCCGGCAAGATATACTCCCCGGACATTTGTTTCCATGGTTTCCGGTGTGTAGCTGGGAGTCCTGAACTCATCTTTCCCAATGGCTATGCCGATGGATTCCAGAAAGCTGAAATCCGGCTGATATCCGGTCATGGCCAGGACAAAATCGTTTTTCAATGTTTTGTCACCTTCCGGCGTATGGATGTCGATTTCGTGATCACGGATTTCCGTAATGGAAGAATTAAAATAAGCTTTGATCGATCCCTCCTCGATCCTGTTTACCATATCCGGTCGAACCCAGTATTTTACCGAAGGACCAATTTCCTCTTCCCGTATAACCATGGTCACCGATCGTGCGCCCTTTCGATAAGTTTCCAGCGCTACATCTACGGCACTATTGGCCGCCCCTACCACCACTATATCCATAGCATAATATGGGTGTGGTTCGTCATAATAGTGTCTGACCTTGGGTAGCTCTTCCCCTGGTACGTTGAGCAAATAGGGCAGATCATAAAATCCGGTTGCAAGAATGATGTTTTTTGCGTGATAAGTACCTTTTGAGGTGGTTATGTTAAATCCTTGACTTGACGAATCAATCTGATCGACTTTCTCATATAGGCTCACTTTTAGATCCCAGGAGCTTGCTACCCTTCGATAGTATTCCAGCGCCTCAGACCGGGTGGGTTTGGGATTGTGAGAAATAAATGGAACCTCCCCAATTTCGAGCCGATCCGAAGTAGAGAAAAAGGTCATGTTCCTGGGGTAATTGTAGATGGAATTCACCAAGCAACCCTTATCAATGATCTGATAGGATTGATTTTTTTTCTCCGCTTCTATTCCGCAGGCCAGGCCGATAGGTCCCGCTCCGATAATGAGTACATCAAGCATCAAATGAAATTATTTCTGTGGGTGTAATACAATAATCCAAACGGATGTCGTGAGGTTCCACAAAGTCAAAACCATCAAACGGACCACTCAGTGATAACCCAATTTTTTTTAAACTGAAAGGGGCCTCTGCCAACAACCGGTCATAATAGCCGCCTCCGTACCCTAGTCTGTTCCCTTTCCGGTCTATTGCGACAAGCGGCATCAGAATTGCGTCCACTTTTAAGTCACAGGAAGTCAATTTTACTGTTTCCGGTTCAGGGATGCCTAATTTGTTTTCCTTCAGCACCACATCGGGTGACCAGCGATAATGAGTCATTTTTCTGGATTTGAAGTCCGTATGGGAAATCAAAACTCTGATTCCTTTTTGATTTAGTGTGTTCAGGATTTCAAATGTATCTGGTTCACGATTTCTAACAATAGGTAGATAAATATGGACGGATTGAAAATTTCGATCTTTTATGAAATCCAGCGTTTGCTTCGCTATGAATTCGTTTCGTCTCTTATACTCCGTGGCGGAGAGGAGCTTCTTATAGCTCAGTATATATTTCCTTAAAGCAGATTTTTCTATTCCTCCCAAAACTGATAGAATGAGTAGTCGAAGGGATCAAAATTATCCAATAATGTCCCGATAAACTCAGGATTGTTCAGGTAGAAGTTCAGGAAGTTGTCGTGACGTTCCTGAAGGCCGCCATTCGGAAAGAGCTTTTCTTTGAAGTTATCGATTTGCTTGATCGCAGTTTCATTTTGTTGCTCCTGCCCTTTTTTCAATCGCTTTTCGACATTTTCCAGACCTTTTAAAGCCTTGGCCGTTTCTGCCCCGATAAAGCCTTCGAGACTCTTGTCAATGCTGCCCGCTTTTTCCTTTATTCTCTGAAATACCGACCCAAGATCCCTCTTTTCATCATCCAGTAAGTGTTCGTTGTCACTGTTTCGCTGGATATAAGTACTTTTTAGCTCATGCGCTTCCAAAAATAGTTCAGAGTCGGAGAATCCCAGTTTTTCGATCTTTTTGCTTATCCCTTTGTTGATCACCATACCAAAATTTCTGGGCATAAGAATGGGGAACGACACGCCATAGTGATCAAAAACCCCTTTTAACTGCAACCAGTAGATGACCTCAGCCGGTCCTCCGATATATGCAATGTTTGGCAGGATTGCTTCCTGATACACCGGTCGCATGATTACGTTTGGGCTAAATCTCTCCGGACTTTCGTCAATTGATTTCTCCAGCTCCTCCCGGGTAAACTTATTTTGACCATCAAGGACTTCAAAGTTTCCTTCTTTCTCTACGATCCGTTCTCTTTGACCATTCAAAAAGAAGAAGTTTATTTCTCTAGCAAAAGCCTGGTTTTTGTAGCCCAGATCATCTAATTGCTTGTTTGTTCTTTCGACAATTTCTTTGGCTTTCTGCTCGAAGATGTCCTGCTTCATAATCCCCGAAAACTTGGCCTTTAGCTTGTGATGATCCGCATCCACTACAATCAATCCATGCTCACCAAAAAGTTCATTTACATAGACCCGCACAGCTTCGGCCAAAGTTGAGCTATCCAAATATGCTTTCTCAAACATCGGAACACTTTCCGGGAGCTGCTCAATGATTTCATTCAGGGATTGTGGAGCAAATCGCCCAACGGCTCCGGTTTGTTGGGTTTCCCATTTATAGTTTTTGCCAAATAAGTTAAATGAGCTTATCTCCTCGAAATCGTGGTCTTCTGAAGCCATCCAATACACAGGCACAAAATGATGGTCCGGATGCAATTCTTTGAGCCTTTTCGCCAGATTTATGACTGTGGCGATCTTAAAAATAAAATAGAGAGGACCTGTGAATATATTCAGTTGGTGACCGGTGGTGACCGTATAGGTCTTGTCATCACGAAGAGATAAAATGTTATTTTCTACGGCTGAGCATGTCTCCAGGGGACCGTATTGCTCATTAAGCACCTCTACCAGTGTATGACGATTCTCCTCCGGGAATTGTCTGTTTTGAATAATGTCAGAAAATGATTCGGGTTTTGGAGGGTATCCAAAAAATGGTTTCAGGGTTTCCTTTGCATTAAGATAATCCAGGAACATGCCTGAAAAAGCTCCTACCTGATCTAATGCTACTTTAGATATTTTCATACTTAGGATAAAGGTTGGCCGTAAAGGTCAAAAGCCGAACTGTCTGTGATTTTAATTTTTGAAAAGTCGCCGATGCGTAAATGATTTTCCCCTGCGTCGATAATTACTTCATTGTCTACTTCTGGTGAGTCAAATTCTGTTCTGCCGATATAATTTCCATCCTCAAATCTGTCTATCAATACATCATAAGTCTTACCCACTCGCGTAGCATTGATCTCATCAGAAATTTGTTCCTGGATTTCCATCAAATGATCGGTTCTTTCTTCTTTCAAAATCTGTGGAATGTCATCTTTCATGGAGAAGGAATGTGTCTTTTCTTCATGAGAATACGTAAATACACCCATCCTCTCAAATCTACTTTTTTCAACAAATTCGACTAATTCCCTGAACTCCTGTTCGGTTTCACCGGGGTGTCCTACGATCATCGTGGTTCTGATTGCTATGTCCGGTACTTTAGAACGGATTTTTTCCAGCAGGGCCTCAGTTTTTTCACGAGTGGTTCCTCTTCTCATTCTTTTCAGCATTTCTGTCGACCCATGCTGCAGAGGAATGTCAAGGTAATTGCAGATGTTTTTTCGCTCGGCCATCACCTCAAGTATGTCTTCGGGGAAACCTGTGGGAAAAGCATAGTGAAGCCTTATCCAGTCTAGTCCTTCGACGTCTGAAAGTTGTCTGAGGAGTTCCGAAAGATTCCGCTTACCATAAAGGTCCAATCCGTAGTAGGTGGAATCCTGAGCAATCAGCAGGATTTCCCGGGTGCCGTTTTTCACCAGATTCTTAGCCTCCTGCACCACCATTTCCATAGGCTTGCTCACGTGCTTACCTCTCATGAGCGGTATGGCACAAAAGGAACACGGTCTGTCACATCCCTCACTTATTTTCAGATATGCATAGTGCCTATCGGTAGTAGTGATCCGGTCACCGAGAAGTTCTTTTTTATAGTCAGCATTGAATTTTTTAAGAAGCAAGGGAAGCTCCATTGTGCCAAACCAGCCATCCACACCAGCTATTTCACTTTGGAGTTCGTCTCGATATCGCTGAGAAAGGCAACCTGTGACATAAACCTTGTCCACATGTCCCTCTTGCTTGGCATCGGCATACCTTAAAATTGTGTCAATGGATTCTTGTTTTGCATTTTCAATGAATCCGCACGTATTGATGATCACGATGTTGGCATCGTCTTTACTGGATTCATGACTGGCATTGATGTCATTGCCCCTCAATTGAGTAAGCATCACCTCGGAGTCTACAAGATTCTTGGCGCATCCCAGCGTAACGACATTGACTTTATCTTTCCTTGTGGTTTTGGTTTTCAAAGAGGCCTGCTAATTTTTTTGCAAAGCTAACACAATTGGTATCCTGCCCGTTCCTTGTGCTGAACCTTTAGTTAACTTTGGCGCGCTATGAGAAAAAGCTATATATGGTTTGTCGGGATAGCTGCATTTTTTTCCTGTAACAATATTGAGGATTGTCAGCTAAATCCGTTTACAGATTATGTAGCCATGCAGACGATCCATGATGCTCCCGTAGTTTTTGACAGCCTTGTCGTTAGTGAATACGGGAGGTATGTAGAGTTCGCCGATTCCGCCCGCACTTTGTGGCAATTGCCTTTGGATATATTGGAAAATGAAGTTAGAATGGACTTCTACACAGATTCAATGATCTATTTCCTGGAAATGACCTATCAGAAAGAGATTAAGATTTTTGATCCGCAATGCGATCCGGTGACCAGATACTATGAGCTGGAAGTAGTTTCACACAATTTTGATTCCCTGGTTTTGACCAATAATGAGGTAAACATCCAAATCCCGATAAATGTTGAGGTATATTTTAATTAGTCTCCTTATAGCAGGGGGCTTGAGGGGTTCGGCCCAGACAGACAGTCTGGAATGGGGTTCGGGCAAATGGGCCCCGTCCTTCCTGCGGATTGGTGCAAATGTTTATCGTGGTGTCGAATCCCTGGTGATCGAAGAGAAGGCTTCCATGGACGTTAATGCGGAAATTGATTTTCATAAATTTTTCCTGGTTGGAGAATATGGAAGAGCAGAGTTTAAAAGAACAGGCGGATTTGACTACTCTTCCTCCGGGAATTATTTCAAAGCTGGCCTTGACATGAACTTAATTCCATATAACCCTGATAGAGATGTGATTACGCTCGGATTACGATATGCTCAATCCAATTTTTCGGA
Organism: Cyclobacteriaceae bacterium; assembly: GCA_965228045.1. GTDB lineage: Bacteria > Bacteroidota > Bacteroidia > Cytophagales > Cyclobacteriaceae > JANQEU01. The sequence goes on from OZ245789.1 coordinate 409,834, forward strand.
TGACATCTCATTTCAGGCCGATCAGTATGGAAATACAATTGATTTCTCAGAGAGTAACCCGGAAGTAGTCGCCAGATGGATAGAATTGAACGTGGGTATGAAGGTGAACATGTGGAAGGGTCTTACCATAGGATACGTTTTGAGGGGAAAGGTTTTCAAAAGATTAGGAGAGTATGGCCAGCTGGAGCCATTTGACATTCCTGGCTTCGGACGTCATAAGACGAATGGCGAAACCGTCAAAAACAATACGGTAAGTCTTGACTATTATCTTTACTGGACGATTCCTTTTCGGAAAAAACACATACCCCCAAATCCTAAAAGAAGGTAGTTACATAAACCTTACGTCCTTTATAATTCCGGGACCGACTTTTTCAGAGATGATCTTAATCACTTTTTCCTTAGCATGATTCATCTCTTGTTTCAATGGAGCAGAATTCAGCGTCACAAAAAGAATCTCATCATTGATGTAGATATTGGTCGTCCTGCTGGCAATAGGTCTCCCCATGATCTCAGGCCACATGGAGATCAATCGCTTCTCTTCATATTTTTTATTGAGGTTCTGCTCTTTTAGAAATTTTTTAAAGACATCACCAAATTTGCTAAAGTCATCAGGCATCGGATGCTATTTTTCCCTCCTCAATTTCAAGAATCTGGACGTTCTTGATTTTTTTCGTGAAATCCAAAGTTCGTTCTTTTCTGGCATCCGTCAGGATAACCTGGTCAAATCTTTTTTTGTCTGAGAGCAGAGAAGTCAGCTGGTGAATACGCTCATCATCAAGTTTGTCAAACACATCATCCAACAACAAAATTGGGGTGTCTTTTTTTATGGATTTGATGTAATCAAACTGGGCCAGTTTCAGCGCGATGAGGAAGGACTTTTGCTGTCCTTGTGAACCGAATTTCTTAATAGGATGCCCTTCGATAAGAAACGTGAAATCATCCCGGTGAGCTCCGGCATTCGTTCTTTGAGTAACAATATCTTTCTTCCTAAGTTTCCTGAATGAGGCAGCAAAGTCACCAGAAATCCGTGAATTGTATTCCATCGTCGTCTCCTCCTTCTGCGTTGTAAGTTGCTGGTAGTTTTCAGAAAACATCGGAATAAATTTTTCAAGGAATGTGGCCCTGTGCTCATGTAGGTAAAGGGAGGCATCTACGATTTGATCATCATAAGTATCAAGCAAAGTCAATTGCGAAGGGTTTAGCTGTCCTTCATTTTGTTTCAAGAATGAATTACGTTGTCTTAACACCTTTTGATAATTGAGTAATGCTTCCAGATATTCGTTATTGTGCATGGATATGCACCCATCGATCCACTTCCGCCTTACCTCACTGGCACCTCTGATGATTTCACTATCATAGGGTGAGGAAAGCACCACCGGAATTTTACCAATATGTGACGAAAGGCGAATGATATCCTCGCCATCTATTTTCATCACCTTTTTTTGCTCCTCATCGTAGTAGCATTTTACCTCAAAGTTTTCTTTGGCATTGAAAACAGCTTTGACCAAAAAGTATTTTTCATCATGTCGGACGGACTGGGCGTCAGTTATGCTTAGGTTGCTCTTGGTGAATGCCAGGTAATGAATAGCATCCAGAATATTGGTTTTTCCGGCCCCATTGAGACCCACGATACTTACAACCGGGCTTTTAAAGGAAATTGATAGATTTTCATAGTTCTTGAAATTGTCAAGATGTAGACTATCAATTTTCATTTTGGTGATGGATGCTTTTTTGAGTTATTTTCGCAACACCTTTCTCTTCAGGAAGGTTGCTAATTGCGAACTTAGAAGATATTTAGATGGCTACTAAAACAAAATCGGCTCCAAAGGCAAAAAAAGGATTTTCCAAAGAGCAATACATGACCTGGTATGAATCAATGCTATTGATGCGACGGTTCGAAGAAAAAGCAGGTCAGCTTTACGGACAACAAAAAATAAGTGGGTTTTGCCATTTATATATCGGGCAGGAAGCATGTGCTGCCGGGGCGGTTTCCGCATTGAAGGAAGGCGACAAATACATAACGGCTTACAGGGATCATGCTCATCCCATTGCATTGGGCACCGACCCAAAATACATTATGGCGGAGCTTTTCGGAAAAGAAACCGGGATCTCCAAAGGAAAAGGCGGGTCCATGCACATGTTTGATAAGGAGAAAGGTTTTGTCGGAGGTCACGGTATTGTGGGTGGTCAGATTCCTCTTGGAGCGGGACTTGGTTTTGCTGAAAAATACAGGGGCACAGACAATCTGTGTATTTGCTATATGGGAGACGGAGCCGTCAGGCAGGGAGCTTTTCACGAGGCTCTGAACCTTGCCATGACCATGAAGTTACCAGTCATTTTCGCGATTGAAAATAATGGGTATGCCATGGGGACTTCCGTTAAAAGGACTTCCAATGTAACTGAGCTCTACACTCTTGGTGAAGCTTATGATATGCCTTCAGCGCCTGTAGATGCCATGAATGTGGAGGAGGTACACAACGCGGTGAGTGAAGCTGCTGCGCGTGCCCGAAAAGGAGATGGACCTACCTTGTTGGAATTCAGAACTTATCGATACAAAGGACACTCAATGTCAGATCCTGCGAAGTACAGGACCAAAGATGAGTTGAACGAGTATAAAGATCGTGATCCCATAGAGCAGGTAAAAGCGACCATAATAAAGCAGAAATACGCCACTGAAGACGAGCTAAAAGAACTAGACAAAAAGATAAAAGACCAGGTTGCGGATTGTGTTCAGTTCGCAGAAGATTCCCCTTTTCCTCCTGCAAGTGAAGCCTATAAGGATGTTTACGCTGATCAGAATTATCCTTTTATTCAGGAGTAATCAGAATTCATATAATCATTTATCTTTGCGACCGCAAAATTGACGACTAATGGCAAAGACCAAGAAAAAGCCTGAGGGTGAAGGAATTGATTTGATTGAAAATCCTGATGCGGCCTTGACTAAGGCTGAAGAGTTTTTCTCAGATACCAGGAATCAAAACATAGTTTACGGAATAGGCGGCTTCATTGCGCTGATCATTGCAGGGTACCTTGCGTACAATTACTACCTGAGCAATCGAAATCAGGAAGCACAAGAGGAGATGTTTCAGGCTGTTTATTACTACGAACAGGATAGTTTGGGGATGGCCTTGAATGGAGATGGAAACAATTACGGATTCCTTGACATCATTGACATTTACTCAGCTACGGAGGCGGCTAATCTGGCCAACTTTTATACAGGATCCGTTTACATGAAGCTGGGCGATTATGAAAGCGCCACCAGATATCTATCCAATTTTAGTGGTGATGATAAACTGTTGCAGGCTCGGGCCTATGGGTTAATTGGAGATGCTTACATAGAAAGAGATGATTTTGAGAATGCAATCTCTTATTATCAAAGAGCAGCAGAGTATGAACCGAATGAAGCTTTTACTCCGGGATATATGATAAAGCTGGCAATTGCCTATGAGCAACAAGGGTCCCTGGCAGATGCTGTCAGTGTTTATGATGAATTGATAGAAAAATATTCAGATTCTCCAGTCTCGCAGGATGCCATGAGGCATAAGGCAAGGGTGGAGGGTTTGATGGTAGAATAATCACCGAGTTACCAAACACGAAACTGAAGGGATAAGGTGGTGGACTTTATCCCTTTTTTGATTTATGGCAAGTTCAGAAAAAAATTTAAGTGATGTTGGGAGTGTCAAAGGAGACGCTTCCGGTTTCAAAATTGGGATCGTAGTATCCGAATGGAACACTGAAGTTACCGAAGCTCTCTATTCAGGTGCTTTGCAAACACTCGTGGCTATGGGTGTGAAGCGTGAAAATATACTCCGCACAGACGTTCCGGGCAGCTTCGAATTGAGCCTGGGAGGCCAATGGATGGCTCAGAAAAAATCCATCGATGCCGTCATCTGTCTCGGTTGTGTGATTCAGGGTGAAACCAGGCATTTCGAGTTTATTTGTAATGCAGTGGCAGATGGGATCACGAATGTGAGCCTGAAATACGATAAGCCAGTCATTTTTGGGGTGTTGACACCCGATACTCAGAAACAAGCTATGGACAGAGCTGGGGGTAAGCATGGGAATAAAGGTGACGAAGCAGCCGCTACAGCCGTTAAAATGTTATTGTTAAGGAATAAATGATTGTATTAAAATTTGGAGGAACTTCCGTCGGTACTCCCGATCGGATGAAACATATCGCCGGACTCATTCAGGATTTGCCTGAACAAGCCATTATAGTCCTTTCTGCCGTTTCAGGTACGACTAACTCCCTGGTGGAAATCATCAACGAGATCAAACGCGGAGATATTAAATCTGCCAGTGATAAGTCCTCGGCGCTTAGGAAAAGCTATTATCCTTTTGTTCAGGAGCTCCTTTCCGATTCGGAAAAAGTAGAGTTTGCACTGAGACTCATAAATAATCATTTCGATGAAATCGATCGGTTGATTACAGTGCCATTTAGCGAGCAGACGGAAAAAGTAACAATCGTGCAGGGAGAATTAATGTCTACAGGATTGTTTCAATTGCTTTTGGAAGAACTAAACATTAAGTCTGTGCTCGTATCCGCTTCAGAAAATATTTTTTTGAATGATAATCATGAGCCGGACTATGATACTACCCGGACCAAGTTAGAGGCGACACTTGAAGAGCACAGGGATCAGAAATTGCTCATCACTCAGGGCTTTATCTGTAGAAATGTATATGGCGGTATAGATAATTTACAGCGAGGAGGAAGTGATTACAGTGCAACTTTGATAGGGGCAGTTTTAGCAGCTTCTGAGGTGCAGATCTGGACAGACATAGACGGAATGCATAACAATGACCCCCGGGTAATCAAGGATACCAAACCCATTAAGGACTTGTCCTTTGAGGAAGCAAGTGAGCTTGCCTATTTCGGAGCGAAAATACTTCACCCACATTGTATCATTCCAGCTCAACAATATAACATTCCCGTCAGGATTAAGAACACAATGAAACCAGATGCTTACGGAACTTTGATCACCTCCGCGCAGAATAGCCAGGCTGTCAAAGCAATTGCCGCCAAGGACCAGATCACGGCCATCAAAATCAAATCATCCCGAATGATCATGGCCTATGGATTCCTGAGAAAAGTATTTGAGGTTTTTGAGAAGTACAAAACAGCGATTGACATGATTACGACATCGGAGATTGCGGTATCGTTATCCATCGACAATGACAAAGAACTCGACAACATTGTGAATGAAATCAAAGTTTTCGGGAAGGTGGAGGTGGACCAAAATCAAACGATAATTTGCATCGTAGGAGATCTGGTTGCCGAACATAAAGGAGTAGGTCGCGAGATATTTAAAGCACTTGAGAACGTTCCGATCCGAATGATCTCATATGGAGGAAGTAGAAACAATATTTCACTACTGGTAGAAACGAAATACAAACAGGAAGCTCTTCAGTGTTTGAATGATCGTTTATTTGCCAATTAGGCAAAAGCGAAAAAGATCAGCCAGACGATCAGGAAAAGAGGAACCAGGATTGGCAAAGAATATCTTATGATATAGCCGAAGAAAGATGGCATCTTAATACCCACCTGCTCGGCTATCGACTTCACCATAAAGTTTGGTCCGTTACCAATGTAGGTCATGGCACCGAAAAATACCGCGGCCACACTAATGGCTTTTAGTTCAAGTACTGAGTTCGGAAAACCACCTCTGGCATACTCGATGACCTCGCTGATCTTACCAATACTCGCACCATCCGCTGCCATCCCCGCGGTCAGGAAGTTTATATATGTTGGAGCATTGTCAAGGAAACCTGAAAGAAGCCCCGTACCCCAATAAAGTGTGTTGTGGGAGATCATCTCCGCACCCTCAGGTGACTGCGCGTAATTCCCAACCAGTTCCAAAGCCGGCATCATGGTTCCAAAAATTCCAATGAAAATGAATGCTACTTCCCTTATTGGCTCAAAATTGAATTCATTTCCGGAAAGTGCCTGCTTATCCGCAAATTTGAATGAAAGGAAAGCACAGGTAAGCATGATGATTTCCCTGATGTATGAGAACTTTTGGCCCTCATATTCAATGCCAGGCACCCAGCTAAATACATTTGGATCAAGAAATACAGATCCTACTACCAAACCCAGCCAAACAAAATTTCTCGTACCCCTTATTCCAAGATTACCGGTAGGCACTGGTTGCTCTTCTCCAAAACTGTAGTCAGCTTTGTTATTCTTATCAAAAAAATAGAAGATCGCAAGGAGGCACACCACCCCAAATGCCCAGGGAACGAGGTTATTGGTTAGTGTCCAGAAAAATGGAATTCCCTTCAGAAATCCAAGGAAAAGCGGAGGATCACCTATAGGGGTCAAACATCCACCAATATTCGAAACCAGGAAAATGAAAAAGATTATATGATATGCCTTGATTCGGTTTCTGTTCAATCGGATAAATGGTCTGATCAAAAGCATGGACGCTCCTGTTGTCCCTATGATGTTTGCGATGACAGCTCCGATGGCCAGAATGGCTACGTTAGTTCCGGGTTTGGCTTCTTTGTCTACGATGATCATTATTCCGCCGGAAGCCACAAACAGGCCCGTCAATAACGCAATGAACTGAACATACTCGGCCAGCGCGTGTATAGGACTATGGGTATTGTGAAGACCCAGCAGGTAATAGGCCACTACAATGGCAGCAAAAGCAACGGCAAAATAGGGATAGGATTTGTGCCAAAAATGTTCGTAAAACAATGGTCCGGTTGCGATCATTAAGAGCAACAACACGAAAGGAATTACACTCCACGAGGATGGTGCAGCCCCATGATGACCATCTTCTCCATCCGCCTCGACACTTTCAATTGATAATTCGGTAGCTGCGGCCATTGGCTCCTCTGATGCAAACGCCTCATGGGAAGTTGACAGTCCGAGAATCAGGATGAAACAGAATAAAAACTTAAGCAGATTATTCATTCGTGCAAATTGGTGAACCTAAGTCGGTTGCGTTCACTAAAAAAGTAATTCAAGGTATGAAAACCAAATAAGGACATCAAATTAATTCCTTTAAGGCCAGCTCAAATGCAGTGGCGGCCAGATTCTTGCCAGAGTCATTCTGACTTTTTACCCTGCCTAAAGCATCTTTAATGGTGGTTGACACATCGTTAAAGATATCGTCGTCGGTAATTTGTTGATCGTTTTCAGGATCCATGAGATAAGCAAAGGTCCGTGCCATTCCACAATTCGCAATAAAATCCGAAATAAGGGACACATTTCGGTCTACATATTCTGCAATGGGACCATAAAAGATTTCGTCGTCCTTGAAGGGAACATTGGCTCCACATGCCACAACTTCCAGTCCGTTTTGGATCATTTTGGTTGCCTGCTCTTTTGAAACTAATCTTGAGGCTGCTGCCGGAATAAAGATATTGCCACCTGAGCCCCAAATCTTCTCGTTGCATTCCTCAAATGGAATAAGATCTTCGCTCACAAGTTTATTACCATTACGGTCAAGGAATAACTTTTTGATATCCGGAAGGGTAAATCCTTCATCAGAAATCACACCCCCGGCTCTGTCAATAATGCCGCGTATTCTGACCCCATATTTAGCAAGGTAAAGTGCTGCAGTGGCACCTACATTACCCCATCCCTGTATGATGGCTGTTTTTTGTGAAATGTCACCTTTCCAAAAGTCATAATAATGTCGAACGGATTCGGCCACCCCAAATCCCGTGATCATGTCAGCCACGGTATATTTTTTAGTAATGGGTTTATTGTCGTACGTAGTAGGAATGTAGTCACCATCTTCCAGGATTTTTGACACTCCCTGCCGAAGACGCCCGATCATATGAATTTTTTTTGGTTTGGCCGGATTGAAATGACCATTTACGATTCCTTCCTGCGGATGCCACAAGCCAAAGTCTTCCGTAATTGGGATCACCTCATGGATTTCATCCACATTAAGGTCGCCGCCTGTTCCATAGTAATTCCTTAGAAGCGGAGTGACAGCTCTGTACCATCTTTCAAGTACCTCCCTTTTCCGCGGATCGTTAGGGTCAAAATTAATTCCTGATTTAGCACCCCCGATTTGTGGACCGGAAATGGTAAACTTGATTTCCATGGTTTTAGCCAGGGATTCCACCTCCCGTCGATCCAATCCCACACGCATACGTGTACCGCCACCTGCTGCCCCACCTCTGAGCGAGTTTATTACTACCCAGCCCTGGGCCTCAGTTTCAGAGTCCGACCATTCGAAAACTATCTCTGGTTTTTTTGCTTCGTACTTTTGTAAAAGTTCTTTCATTCGGGGTGCAATGTTGTTTTCGACAAATGTATGGAGACCGGAGATATATTAGGGGTAATAAATTATACCGGAGGACAAATCCCTTTTTGTCCCGGTTACCGAGCTTAAGACGTTCGGTTTATTTTGTTTTCGAAGAACTGCCATTAATCCAAACACAATGGCTTCCTTAAAATCAATAATGTCATTGGTCGGCCTGATGATTTCAAAACCTGAAAGTTTTGACTTCAAAATTTCCACCAGGTAATCATTTTTAGCTCCACCTCCTGTAAGTAGCACTTTTCCTTTAGATATTTTGGAAATCGATTCGCTCATCTTGTCTGCCACAAACTGGGTAAAAGTTTGCATCAGATCCTCAGGATTTTTCTCAGGGATTTCCTTGATTACATTTTCATACACCCACTCATTGCTCATTGCCTTTGGCGGAGCCAAATTGTAAAACATGGGTGTGGAAAGCTGGTTATAAAATGAAGATACAAATTGTCCGGATTTTGCAATTTTTCCGCCTTCGTCATAAGGCTTTCCAAGTTTTGCACTTAGAAAATTAAGAACCTGATTCAGAGGACATACGTCCCATGCGATGATTTTATTTTCATCCTTTATCGACACGTTTACGATCCCGCCGAGATTAAAGCAGACTTCATATTTCCTAAATAGATGAAGATCACCTATTGGTGCCAATGGCGCTCCTTGTCCACCGTTTTGAATGTCCTGACTACGAAAATCACAAATAGTTTCCATTCCGGAGCTTGAAGCAATGGCGTTTCCATTCCCGATTTGAAGGGTATAGCCAGCAGCAGGGTTATGGAATACCGTATGTCCATGAGAACCAATAATAGCGCCTTCGAATTCATTCCCTGATAACTCAAGGCATTGCTCACCAATCCATCGTCCCAATTCGTGATCCAGCTCGGTTATTTCCAAAGCGGAAAGATCCCGACAGCGGGTCAAAGAATTTTCCAGTTTCTTTGGAAACGGGACCGCCATACTTTTCAAAAGTTCAAATTCCCAAACTTCATCTTTCTGACTGTAGGCACAAAGTGAAAGGTCAAGTCCGTCCAGGGAAGAACCCGACATTACACCAATGGCATAAACTTTTTCCATTGCTTTACATTTACCTCAAATATGAAAGAAACTTTTGCGATTGATATCGGGAATTCCAGAATTAAAGTTGGAGCCTTTGATTCCGGTGAGCTTAAGAAAGTGGAGTTCTTTGAGACCCTGGACCAAATGGATATATCAAAATACACTCCGGGCAGAACCATTATCTCCTCGGTTGCTGATGACCCTACGAGTATTGCAGGAATTTTCGCTCCGGAAAAATATCTGCTATTGGATCGTAAAACAAAGATGCCTGTTGAGGTAAATTATCGGACACCGGAGACATTGGGTCTGGATCGCCTGGCAGGGGTTATCGCCGCACATCATTTGTATCAATCCCCATGCCTTGTCATTGACCTGGGTTCCTGCATTACCTACGATATCATCGATGACAATGCGGTCTTTCAGGGAGGTGCCATTACTCCCGGAATATCAATGCGGTTCAAGGCGATGAATAAATTCACGGCCAATCTACCGGATTTGACAAAAACCTGGGAGGACGAAGATATCGATTACCCGGGGAGGAGCACTAAATCCTGTATGTCAACAGGCACCATAAACGGAATTATTGATGAAATGGAAGGAATGATTGCCAGGACGGAACGCGATTTAGGAAATATTAACGTGGTGATGACCGGTGGTGATAGTTCTTTTTTTGAAACAAAACTAAAAGCACGCATCTTTGTCCGCCCAAATTTAGTGTTGATCGGCTTGAATCAAATTTTGATTTTTAATGAGGAGGACTAGAGGCCTGGTGGCCTGTGCATTTTTACTTTCAATTTTCACTTTGAAAAGTCAGAGCATTAACTCACCCTACACCAACTTCGGTATTGGGGAATTGAGTGATTATTCCATGCAGCATAATACTGCCATGGGAGGGTTCGGTATTGGAGCAGCAGAGAACTTGCACATCAATTCGCAGAATCCTGCCTGGGCCGTGAAGAATCAGCTTACCATTTTTGAGGTAGGTGTTCAGGCTGATATCCGTAATTATCTTAGTGGAAATCAAACATTTAACAACAGAACCGGAAGCCTGAGGTACATGGGCATATCAGTACCCTTGATCCTCAATAGATGGTCATCGAACGTGACACTGCTTCCATTAAGTTCAGTCAACTACCGAATAAGAAGCGAATCGATCATTGAAGAAACTGGTGAAGTGGCTCAGAATGTATTGGATGGATCGGGAGGTCTCTCCAGAATCACATGGTCACACGGAGTAAGGATTCTGAAAAAGACGTATTTGGGAGCAAGAGCGTCTTATGTTTTCGGGGCAATTAATAGTTCGGAGCAAACCACAGTGCTTGATGAAAATGGGCTGATCAGCACAAATACATACACCATTACTTATAATGATGAATCTTCATACAGTGACTTCATATATGGAGTGTCGTTGGCTTCGGAATTTTCTATTTCAGAAAACCGTTCTGTAAATGTAGGGATCACATACGATCTGGAGCGGAATCTGGAAGGTTCCCGCAACAGGGTGTTGGAAAGAATTACCACAGTAGGGGGTAATTTTAATTCCCTTGAATTGGAAGAGGATGCTCCGGTGACTTATGCATTGCCTTCTGCGCTAGGCGTGGGGATAGCCTATGAAAGGAACAACGCACTGACACTTGGGGTCGATGCACTGATAAGAGATTGGTCGAATGATTCGGAAAATTCTTCGGAGCGCTACCGGACAACAAGAAATATAACCGCTGGGGGTAGATGGGTTCCTGATTATAGGAGTGTTGATAGCTACTTTAGCAGGGTAGGTTATCGGTTCGGATTGAGCTACCGGGAAGTACCTTATCTTGTAAATGATACACGAATTAATGAATTTGGTATTAATTTTGGTATTTCCCTACCTGTGAGTGGTGCTTCCAATGTCGATTTGGGTTTCAAATTGGGTAGAAGAGGTACCTCGTCAAATGGCCTGGTAAGGGAAGACTTTTTGCAGGTTGTATTCGGAATGACGATTAACGACAGATGGTTTATTAAGAGAAGATATGATTAAAAAAAGGGATCATGAAGTATAAAATTTTTACAACTCTATCGATTTGTTTCCTGCTTGCCGCAATCCAACTGCAAGCCCAACCAGGATGGAACTGGGGTGAACAGGTCGATATAGCCAAGGAAAAGAATGCGCTTTATGTCGATATGATGAAAGCAGGAAGACTCGAAGACGCCATACCACCTCATAATTGGTTAATGGAAAATACGCCGGACCTTCATGAGTCTTTATATCAGAATGGCGCAAAAATATACGAGGATCTTGCAGAGAATACCACCGATGAAGCTAAGCAATCAGAATATGAGGAAAAGGCTTTGGAACAGTACGACCTTAGGATTGAGCATTTTGGCAGGGAAGATTACGTAATGAACAGGAAGGTTTATCCAGCCTACAAATTTTACAAAGACGACCAATCCAAGTACAAAGAACTTTTCGAGCTGTGCAAGCGAGCTTTTGAACTTAATGGAAACGAATTCAACAATAGTAACCTTGCAGCTTACATGGATGTAGTAAGGAGATATAAACTCACTGGGGGTGAAATTTCTGATGAGGAGGTAATTGATATCTACTCCAAAATTATGGAGGTGATTGATTTCAAAATTTCCGAAGGAAAAAATGTAAGCTATCTTGAAAAAATCTCCGACACCATTGATAAGATGCTTACCAGCACGATCGATCTTAACTGTGATTTTGTTGAAAACATACTCGGTCCAAAACTTGAGGCCACCGGGGATGTGAAAATCGCTAAGAAAATTTTCCAGCTGATGCTGAATGGAAAATGTACAGACAGACCATTGGCATTCGAAGCAGCTAAAATTGTAAATGAAAGTGAGCCGTCTTACAGCATCTCTAAGTTTTTGGCTATCAGAGCCTCTAATGATGGGGATCAGGAGTCTGCCAAAGAGTATTACAAGCAGGCAATCAGTCTGACGGAAGAAAATATTAAGAAGGGGGAAATTTATCTTAGCCTTGCGAGAATGGATGCGGCAGCTGGTAATAAGGTCCAGGCCCGGGCCAACGCCCGACTTGCACTTTCGTTTGATCCTTCTGCGAAAGAAGCGTATTCTTTAATTGGAAGCCTTTACATGGGCAGCTTTGAAGAATGTAAGAAAGGCGAGAAGAAAACCGATGACTATGCGATATTCATTGCAGCCCATAAGATGTTTAAACTGGCTGGGGACTCAGAGAATGCCGCAGCAGCAAAGGCATATTTCCCTACCATAGAAGATATCTTTAACGATGAGTATGCGGAGGGTGAGACATTCCAGGTCGGTTGTTGGATCAACGAATCAGTGTCGATTGAAAGAAGACCGGCTAATTAAGAAAAACTTTACCAGAGGGAAGGCGGCTGTGAGCCGCCTTTTTATTTTGACCATATTTGGATCTTTGGTGCTGGCGTGTGAAAGTCGGACCGAACTTCTCACCACTGAGGTGTACGATGGTCCGATTAAAGAAATCAACAACCTTCGTACTTCAATCTCTGATTCCCTTAAGATCGTAGTCATACTGGAAGCCCCGAAGCTGCTTCAGTATGAAAGTGGAGACGAGCATTATCCTCAGGGGCTCTTTCTTGAATATTATGATGATCATGAGCTCATCTGTACTTTCAGAGCGGATAAAGTAACTTTCAAAAGAGAAACAGGGATCTATCACGGAGAGGGAAACGTGATCGTCAAAAACATTGAAGAAGGTGATGAGTTAAATACTGAGGAACTATTCTGGGATCCGGCGGAGAAGATCTTTTTTACAGAGAAATTTGTGACGATCGAATCGCAGGGAGAACTGCATAAGGGAGAAGGAATGACGGCTGATGAGGATTTTTCCAGTTACAAGATTCATAAACCTTCCGGAACCATCTCAATTGAAGAAGACTTTTGAAAACGCTTGATTCAATTTTATTCTTTCTGGCCTTAGGATTATTTGCGATAGGCACTCATCAGGCAATTGTTGTGGGCTTTTCAGAATCTTACTGGATTTTTATGTTAACGTTGGCCCTGTTATTTTTATATGGTTATCGTAAGAACAAGAATGATCCACCGGACGATAAAAGTAAAAAACAGGTGAGAAAGCGATGATTGTAGCTTCTCCTCAGATATTTTATATACTGCTCTGTCTGATATTTTCTGCGTTTTTTTCAGGAATGGAGATCGCATATATCTCTGCGGACAAATTGACAATGGAATTAAAATCCCAGAAGGGATCATTCATTGGCAGGCTTTTATCCATTTTTCAGGGAAATAAATCCCGTTTCCTGGCCACTATCCTTGTCGGAAATAACCTGGCACTTGTACTATACGGCATTTACATGGCACAGGTGATTGAGCCGGTTCTTGCAGAAAGCTTACCTGAGATCCTCAATTCCGATATTCTAATCCTTGTTCTGCAGACGCTAATCGCTACCATAATAGTCCTGCTTACAGCGGAGTTTTTGCCAAAGAGTCTTTTTTTGATCAATCCAGACTTTATGTTGTCAATTCTGGCCTTGCCAATGGCATTGATTTACTTTCTGATGTATCCGATCGTAAGCCTGGTCGAGGGCCTTTCTAAATTCATAATCGTGCATTTGCTCAGGTTCAATTACTCCGATGACAAACCGGTCTATGGTCTGACTGACCTGAATAATTACATTAAAAAGAATTTTCTAAAAGACGATGAAGAGAACCAGGACATAGATGTCAAGATCTTTAACAACGCCCTTGAATTTAAAGATGTCAAGGTAAGAGAGTGCATGATCCCAAGGACGGAGATAGTAGCGGTGGACGTCAATGATGATATTGAAGTTCTTAAAAAAGCCTTCATTGAAAGTGGTCATAGCAAGATAGTGGTGTATAAAGAATCAATCGATGAAGTAATTGGTTATTGCCATTCCCTGGAAATGTTTAAGAAACCGGAATCAGTTAAAAAAATCCTGACGCCAATCATTATAGTACCTGAGACCACGTTGGCCAAGGAGCTTTTAATACAATTCATAAATGATCGAAAAAGTCTGGCACTGGTGGTTGACGAATTCGGAGGCACATCCGGGATTGTGAGCATGGAAGACGTGATCGAAGAGATTTTTGGAGAGATTCATGATGAACATGATGAAGGGGAAATACTTACGGAGGAAGAGTTGGCTCCAAATGAATATATCCTGAGTGCAAGACTGGAGATTGACTACCTTAATGAAAGATATAATTTCGCAATCCCGGAAGGGGATTATGACACATTGGGAGGCTTTATCTTGTCAGTTTACGAAGATTTTCCGGACCAGGGAGAAGTTATCTACTGGAGAAACTTCGTCTTTCATGTGGTGTCCATGGAGGAAAACCGCATTGACAAGGTCAAATTGACTATTTCGGAAACAGAAGAGACCTTGTAAATCAAAGGTTTACGATTCATTTTATAATTAAGGTCAACTCCTTATTTTTGCCGTCTTTATAAAATCGAAGGACTTATGGCGTTGATAAATACATTGCGAAAGAGGATGGGTAAGATCGTAGTTGCGGTCGTGGCGTTTTCGATGTTCGCATTTATCCTAACAGATCTGTTAAATTCTAATTCCGGCTTTTTCGGACCGGAGACCGACATCGGTGTAATCGGAGGTGAGACAGTCACCTATGAAGAGTTTAACAACAGGGTTAATGAACTCTCAAATACTTTCGCCTTGAACAATGGACGTACTCCATTGTCGGAAGAAATGGATCAAATCAGGGATCAGGCCTGGCAGTCTTTCATTGTGGAAAAGATATTTGACAAGGAATACAATGAGCTGGGCATCCAGGTAACGGACGCTGAGCTTGTAGATATGGTTCAGGGTACTAATATCCACCCTATGATTCGTCAATACTTCAGCGACCCGAACACCGGAATTTTTGATCGACAAAATGTGGTGAATTTCCTTCAGCAGATCAATAGTGCTCCACCTGAGCAAAGAGCATCATGGTTGTCTTTCGAGTCAACACTTGCTCCGAACAGAAGACTTACCAAATATGAAAACCTGGTAGTTCTCTCGCGATTTGCAAATAAGTACGAAGCACGAAGGGAATACTTTGAAGCAGCAACCGCAGAAGTGGCGTATCTCTATGTACCATACTTTACAGTTCAGGATTCACTAATCTCCATAAATGAGTCAGATCTAAGAGATTATTTAAGAGATAACAGCGATAAGTATCAGCGCCCTGCCAGCAGGAATATAGCATTTGTTCAGTTTGCCATCAGACCTTCAGCTGAGGACAGTGCATTTGTACAGGAAGAAGTCAATGAATTATATCAAAGACTAATTGAAACGGATGATGATTCAACCTTTGCCTACGTCAATTCTGATGGATTGACGCCTTTTGGAACATACAATCCAAACAATCTTCCTCCGTTTTTGCAGGATGAGTCTGTTGTTTTGGAAGAAGGTTTTGTTTCGGAGCCACAACTAATCGGTGGGAACTACACATTTTTCAAAATATCCGATATCTACGAAGGTGATGAGTCATACGTAAAAGCAAGTCATATCCTTTTCAGGGCACTGGATGAAACAGAGGAAGCTAAATCAGCAGCGCGGGCACAGGCTCAACAAGTATTGAGTGAGATTCAGGGAGGTGCGGATTTTGCCTTTATGGCATCCCAGTACGGAACCGACGGAACCGCTTCCCGGGGCGGTGATCTGGGCTGGTTCGGAGAGAACAGCAATTTTGATGAGAGGTTTAAGGAAGCAGCTTTTGGGTTTAACCGAACGGGCTTAATCCCAAGAGTCGTAGAATCAGACTTTGGTTATCATATTATTCAGATAACAGAACCTGAAACAAATACTGTTCTTAAGGTAGCCACCATCGAAAAAGAACTATTTGTTTCGGACAGAACTCAAAACGAGATTTATCGTCAGGCCGATCTATTTGCCAGTCAGGTGAGCTCATCAGAGGATTTTACTGACAAGGCCAATGAAATGGGACTTCAAATCAGAGCCGCTTCAAGAATAGGCTCAAATGACCGAAACGTAGCAGGGTTGACGAATGCAAGACAAATCGTAACATGGTTATACAATGATGCTGATCTGAATGATGTTTCGGAAGTATTCGAGCTTGAAGACAAGTATGTGGTGGCAATGGCTACCGGGATTCAGGAAGCCGGAACGGCTGAGCTTTCGATTGTTCGATCAGAAGTGCTTAGACAAGTAATGAATCAGAAAAAGGCAGATTATATCATCGGTAAGCTTGAAAGTTTAGAAGGCCCTTATGATGAAATCAAAAACCAATATGGCGATGGAGCCAGGACGGGTGCCGGAGACATTACTTTAAACGCTAATGTCTTTCCAGGTTTGGGAATAGCTCCCGAGGCAGTTGGAGTGGCGTTTTCGTTGGAAGAAGGTGAATCCACATTGCCTTTCTCAGAACAGAACGGCGTGGTCATGCTCACGCTTACATCCAAAGACCAACTGGAAGAATTGGAAAGCTATGAAGATTACAGATTGCCGGTGCTCACTTCAGAGCAACTGCAAAGGAGGAGAGAAGAGCCTTATACCCTTCAAAAAATTTACGATGCGTTGGTTGATGCGGGAGAGATAGTGGATAACCGCTATAAGTTCTTTTAGGATCGATCTCGCTTAAATTATTGAAAAGTTCACCAATACCTTGGTGGACTTTTTTTATATTCAGGTTATGAGTTGGGACAGAGAGGCCTTTAGAAAAAAAATTGAAGTTGAACACAAATTTCCTGGCAATTACATTTTCAAATTCATTGTCCCATCTGGCAAGAAGGAGGAAATAGTGGCGCTTTTGCCAAAAGGAAAAATTTCCTTCAGAAACAGTTCCGGTGAAAAATACATAAGTGTCACACTGGACGCACGACTGGGTCATGCCAGGGAAGTGATTGAAGTGTATGAGGAGGTTTATAAAGTAGAGGGCGTTGTAGCCCTTTAAGAAAGAAATGAATATGTGGAAAGAAGAAGACAACCATCTGGTTAGAGAGTTTAAGTTTAAAAATTTTATAGAGGCTTTTGGTTTCATGACCAAAGTAGCGATGGTGGCAGAGAAAATGGATCATCATCCTAATTGGTCCAATGTTTATAACATTGTTTTAATAAAATTATCCACTCACGATGCAGGTGATATCGTGACAGATAAGGACCATAAATTAGCCAAAGCCATAGATAAAATAGCTCCTTAATGACAGAAACTTCTTTATACTTCGTGCCAACGCCTATTGGAAATTTAGGAGATATCACGTTTCGGGCTGTAGAAGTATTAAAGACAGTAGATGGAATACTAGCGGAAGACACACGGGTGTCGGGGACTTTGCTAAAGAAGTATGACATTCAGACACAGATGAGGAGTTTTCATGCCTTTAATGAGCATCAGTTTCTGGATAAGATCATTGCAGAGCTGAAAGGAGGTTCGAGACTGGCGCTGATCACGGATGCGGGTTCTCCCGGCATATCGGACCCTGGATTTCTTTTATCAAGAGAAGCTCTTAAAAATGATATTAAAATGGAGTCATTGCCGGGAGCAACAGCTTTTGTGCCTGCATTGATCAAATCGGGACTCCCTAGTGATCAGTTTGTTTTTGAGGGTTTTCTTCCACATAAAAAAGGAAGAAAGACCCACTTTGAGAAACTTGCTGAGGAAGAGCGTACAATTGTACTTTATGAATCTCCTCATCGTTTGAATCGAACACTCAAACAAATTGTTGAATTCCTTGGGAAGGAACGAATTGTTTCCGTTTCCCGTGAGTTAACGAAGAAGTTCGAGGAAACGGTGACCATGGAGGCTGACAAAGTTTTGGCTTATTTTGAAGCTCAGCCCGCCAAAGGGGAAATAGTAATAGTGATTCAAGGAAAGCAAAAATGAATATTCCACACGTTATAGACGAAGTCGCTTCTCTATCCAGGTCCGTTGGGAAGTTTATTCTGGAGGAGAGATCTGGTTTTTCCCAGGAAAAGGTCGAGTTTAAAAAGAGTTCCTCCGATCTGGTATCTTATGTAGACAAGACGGCCGAGGAAAAGCTGGTAGCAGGATTAAAGGATTTGATTCCCAAGGCAGGATTCTTAACCGAGGAAAGCACGGTTGAGCAAAAGAAGGAAGAATATACCTGGATAATTGACCCATTGGATGGCACTACCAATTTTGTGCATGGAATTCCGGTATTTGCGGTCAGCGTGGGGTTATTGCATCATGAAAAAGTAGTAGGGGGTGTAGTGTATGAAATCAACAGAGACGAATGTTTTTACGCCTCTGAGGGCAATGGTGCATTTTTGAACGGAGCACCCATCAACGTGTCCAGGGCAGAAACAATAGAGGAAAGTCTCTTTTCTACCGGATTTCCATACTATAATTTTGAAAAGTTGGAGGAGTACCTCGCCATATTGAATCAATTGATGAAAAACAGCCACGGACTTAGAAGGATGGGAAGTGCTGCCACTGATTTGGCGTATGTGGCTTGTGGTAGATTCGAAGCATTTTTCGAGTACAACCTGAATCCGTGGGATGTAGCCGCCGGCATTATTATCATTCAGGAGGCAGGAGGAGAGGTTACCGATTTTAAAGGAGGAGACGACTTTTTGTTTGGAAGAGAAATTGTTGCAGGAGGCCCTGTTCAAAAAGAATTACTGTCAATCATTCAAAATTTCTGGTGATCAGGCCCAGACTTTGGTTCCCTCTGTGCAGTTCTTGCACATTTCAATTTCACTACGGGATTTGAGAATTGATTTTCGAAAATTTATATAAGCTTCCGAATTCCAGACCTCACCGAATGAGGATTGGGTTAACGACCCCATTTGATGATGAGCATCTTTGTCAAAGCAACAAGGTATTACTTTTCCGTCCCATGTGATGACACATGAACTCCACATTTTCCAGCAATGGTCCAGTAGCCTATTCTTGATATAATAAGTTCCATCGGGATTTCGACCGTATCTGGAAAATTCACTTTTTGATGGGATCAGCTCATTTCCATTCTCATAGTCATAGATTTGGGCAGTTTTAAAGGCCACTTTGTCTACCCCAAATGATGCTCCAAGATCAATCACTTCCTCAATCTGATTTTCATTGGGTCTCACCACCAGAAATTGCCAAACGATGGCAGGTGTTTTTGAACCTTTGTTTTTTTTAGCCTTCATTATATTTTGCGTACCTTCAAGCACCTTCGACAATTGACCACCTTTGCGATATGCGGCATAAGTCTCCTGATCCGTACCATCTATGCTGATGATCAGGCGGTCCAGACCGGAATCAACCGTTTTCTTAGCAGTTTCAGGTTCCAGATAGTGAGCGTTCGTTGAGGTAGTGGTGTAAAGTTTTTTTGAAGCAGCATAAGCTACCATTTCAAGGAAATTGGGATTGAGATATGGTTCTCCCTGAAAATAGAAAGTGAGATAGGTGGAATTGACAGCTAGCTCATCTATGAATTTTTGGAAATTTCTTTCTTCCAGCATCCCCGTGGGACGGGTAAATGACCTAAGTCCACTTGGACATTCCGGACAACGAAGATTGCAAGAGGTGGTGGGTTCTATGGCAAGGCTGATGGGCATACCCCAGACGCTTGGTTTTGACGTAAGTCGACTGAAAAGGTAGCTGAGGAGTACTTTTGATGCGTTGATTAAACGATTAAAGGTTAGCTTTGAAATCAGACGAATTTGATCGTGCCAACTGATAAACATACCGTAAACCTAATGAATGCCTTTGGGAAAATATTTTTGGTCCTTTGCTTTTTAGTGACTGGAATCTGTTCGTCTACGGACCTGAACGCCCAGGCGAGACTAACTTCAGATGCCAAGGTAAGTATCATTACATTCGGAACATATCAGGGTGAGCTGTGGAGCGCATTCGGACATAGCGGAATTCGTATTTACGATCCCAATCAGAACCTTGATGTCATTTATGACTACGGTCGATTCAGCTTTAACCAGGCTAATTTCTACTGGAATTTTGCACGGGGTATGCTACTCTATCGCATTGGGAAGGATGATTTTCAGAGATATGCACGAATTTATACCGGTGAAAACCGGTGGATAAAGGAGCAGGTTCTCAATTTAACGGATTCTGAAGTTCAGGCATTTTACGAGTTCCTGGAAAATAATTATGAACCTGAAAACAGAGAATATCTCTACAACTATGTCTATAATAATTGTGCTTCCATCCTGAAGGATGTGACAGAGGAAGTGATCAATGATGAAATTGAATTTGATCTTTCCTACAAAGAGGAAGGCAAGTCCGTCCGGAATCTGATGGATGATTATCTGATGTATCAGCCCTGGGGAGATCTGGGGATCGACCTTGGTCTCGGTTCACAGATAGACCAGGACGCACCTGCAGAGGTGTATATGTTTCTACCAGACTATATTTTCAAGGGATTTGCAGGAGCGGAAATAATTCGGGATACGGTATCAGTTCCTCTTGTTGCTGAGACGAATATATTATATGAACCACATGAGGAAGAGCACTCTAATTCCTTTGTCACCCCATTCAATATATTCGTTATTCTGTTTTTTGTTGTTGGCTTGGTCACCAACAGAGATTTTAAAAAACAAAGAAGAAGTCATTGGCTGGATGTGGTCCTTTTTACCATCGTAGGAATCGTAGGATGGTGGATGGTATTTCTTTGGTTTGGCACGGAGCACCTTTCGAAGAACAACTGGAATCTGATCTGGGCCTTTCCTCTTCATATTCCATTTATCTATTTCCTGAAAAATGAAAAGTTTCAACCCAGACTGACGCGCCTTTATCGTTTTCTGGCAATCGTTCACATGCTGACGCTTGTATTTTGGGCCCTTATTCCCCAGGACCTTCATTTTTCTTTGATCCCACTGATACTCACACTGGTGCTGAGGTCATTTTATATTTCTTATGATCTCGGCAGAATAAAGTTCAAATCAGGTGTCAAATGAGCCTTCCAAAAGGTGATAGGGAATTTATATCCTGGATCACTTCACCCAGGGTCATTTATGGATATCTATTTTTTCTGTCCGTTACTTACCTATTTGGAAATACTCAAATAAGCCTTTGGGACCAGGATGAAGCAGCCTACGCCGGGATGGCTTTGAAAATGATTGAAACTGATGACTGGTTGAATCAGGAATTCATGTGGAGTAAGATCCATCGCAAGCCACCTCTTCATCTATGGCAGATAGCTCTGTCGTATAAGATTTTTGGCGTTCATGAATTTAGTGTCAGATTTTTTTCTTCGATTTACATCATTCTGACTTATCTCTCAATTTATTTATTTGGGAGGAGGCTATTTGGTCAGGAAATAGCGGGATTGGCGGTAATTATTCTTAGCTGCTCACTACTTGTCCCTGCACTGGCTCATGTATCCGTAACGGATGGCACCTTGCTTTTTTATAGTACTCTATGCGCATTTTCAGTATTGTCAACGCTTGAAAGACCTTCCTGGAAGTGGACGGGGGTCTGTTGGATTTCCTTCAGCATGGCCTTGTTGACCAAAGGGCCGCCCATTATCATTTTCATTGGCCTGTTCTCATTGCTTCTGTTCATTTTTCATCCAAAACGAAAGAATCTTTTTTGTCTGCATCCCTGGTTTTTTCTTCCAATGGCTTTCGTCCCGTTGGTGGTCTGGGGGTATTTGCTCAAGGAATCAGGAAATGAAGAAATGCTTAATTGGATGGTGGATTGGTACATACTAAAGAGGGTGGATGGAAGTGTCCTGGGACAAACCGCCCCGCCCGGCTCACACCTACTCGCAATGTTTGTGTTTTTTATTCCTTTCCTCATATACACTCCAAGGACTGTTTTTCAAGCGATCAAAAATTTCTTTTCGATGAAAAATCCCGAATTGATCGTTCTTGGGGCTTGGTTGGTAGGCGGATGGTTACTATATGAGATTACACCCAGTAAGTTACCGGCGTACGTAGTCAGTGCACATATTGGTTTGGCTTTGTTAGTCAGCCGCATGATGGTAAGAATGGTCGAAGGTCGTGAAGTATTTCCGGCCAGGAAATGGAGTTTAATTGCGGATTTACTATTTATTCTGGTGATTGGCGGGATTTCCATCGGGCCTTTTTTTCTTAATGCCTCGATACTTGTAAAGATCACTTTCCTGTCAATGGGCTTGGTAATGGTGGTTACAAGAACCTTCTTAAGTCCAAAATTCACTGGTGAAGGAATGATAAGAAAAAGTCTCCTTCAGGCAATTCTGTTTTCCATACTGCTTTGGGGCCTGCTTTATCCCTTTGCAGAAGGATTTAAGGACACTTCAAAAAACATAGCAACTTACCTTTCCGAATATGCAAAAGCTGAAAGCCAAATTCTAATTGGAAATACCAGAGGTCATCCGCCCAGTTTACCTTTCTACCTCAGGAATTTTAATCAGATCAAAGAGGAGAAAGACCTGGATGTTCTGAAGGCTGCTTATGAAAGCAATGTGCCATCGGTCCTGATCTTGAATAATTACCTTAAAAGAGAACTGGAAGCATTGGTGCCCGGGATAGATGTGGAAGTGATTTCAGCAAATTATGTGGATCGTGCAGAGAAGGCAAGCTATTTCATCATATTGAATCAAAGCGCCAGAAAATAAAAAACCCCTGTCGTTCTGACAGGGGCTATCAATTGGTTTAGTAAACTACCTAATTGATGTCCTCACCATTTTCGAGTTTCTCAATATTTTGTGCAATAACCGGAGGATTAAGCGTATCATTCTCAGGCACTTTTGTTTGCGCTATTTTGAGGTGTTTCAGCGCAGTTTTATAATCTCCTAAAGCTGAATAGCCTCTGGCCAGACCATAGTTCGTAGGCCATGCCCCATCAAATTTTTTGTGATTCATTTTGAAGACTTCAAGTGCTTTATCCTTTTGATCCGCCGCTATGAGCTGTCTTCCGTATGCGTGAATCTGAAGAGCATTTACACCAGGCATTTCAATGGCTTCATCCATCACTGCTATCGCCTCCTCAGTTTTACCGGCATTCCTCAAGACCGTCGCTTTGGTATTCAGGGTAGCAAAATTTCTTTGTCCAATAAATGGCAGACTAATGGCGTTTTCAGCCCAGGTGATGGCCTGATCATGCATTCCAGCATTTGATGCCCAGTTTGCTGCCTGAGCCCAATTATTAGAGCTGAATCCACCGGAATTTTTAAGCTCACTGGTCAATGCTGCCAGGGTAACTTCCTGGGAGTTTTTGACTGCTATTTCAAGTGGCAGGGAGATGTTTTCCCATCTAAGCTCAACAGTTGTTTTATCATTTTGGCGGTCACTGAACTCGAAGGTTAGATATTCTTTAAATGGCGCCTCCACAGGACTTGACTCTACTACCAGAGCTTCGTCTTCCGGCACATAGAAGAAACTTCCCCATGCATTACTTTCCTTACTGAAAATGACTTTCCACGGTGCATTTTCCCGGGGTTCCACGAAAAACCCATATTTGCCAGCTTTCAATTCCTGTCCCTGAATCAGCACATCATGGGAGAATTCAAAAACGGTATTTTCATTGGCTCCAGCCCTCCAGGGAGACGGATTGTCGTCCGTGCTTTGACCAAATCCTAAATTAGCTTTTCCATAGGGAACCAGCTGTCCCCATATTTGTCCTTCTCTGCCATCTACATCCGGACTATTATAAATGACCTTTACCCAGGCCACACCACCAATGTACTGGACGGTGACACTTTTTTGGTTCGCAGCTCCCGGTGGGAGACTTTGAAGTTGAGCCTGAACCCCAATGCAAAATAGGGTCAGTACGATTGTTGTTAGTATAATCTTTTTCATACTATGAATTTTGGTTTGTTGTATTCTTAAAACGCCCTGGTGCGGCCCTAACCATTGATTTTGTGCTAAGGGGATTTAAATGAGGATGACTGGTTTTAGTCATACCTATTCCTCTCTCAGGTACTTGACCGGATTGGCCAATGCGGCATTAACAGTATGAAAACTTACGGTAACTCCCACCAGCAGAATCACCAAAACAGCACTAAGTATGAAGATGGAATAATCAATTGGTGCCTGATAAAAAAAGCTTTCGACCCAACTATTGAAAAATAAAACTGAGGCAATTCCGCCAATCACAATGGCCAGCCCCACCCAGGGAGCAAAATCCATTATAATGAGCTGGGTGATCTCTTTGATATCCGCACCGACCACTTTTCTGATGCTTATCTCTTTTCGCTTTTTTTCTATGACAAACACAGTCAACCCATAAAGCCCCAGACAAGCGATGATGATCGATATCGCCGTGAAGAATGACATCAATCCAAGAAATTGAGTTTCTGTTTCATACATACTCTGAATGGATTGATCAGCAAAGGCATAGCGGAATGGATTGATGGCATCGAGGCTATTCCATTCATCTTCCAAGGTGGTAAGAAAGCTGACCCCTGTTCCTTCCTGGATTTTAACGGTAAGGTGATTATGCACCGGATGGTCTGCAGTTCGATGAAAATGTAGCGTTGGTTCTATTTCATTCCTAAGGGTCTCAAAGTTGAAGTCTTTGGCCACACCCACCACACTAATCCGCCTTTCTCCAAAAGCCAGTGCCGGATTGACCGCCGTGTCCAGGTTGAGGGCCTCAAATGCTGCCTGGTTGAGAATGACAGATTCTCGTTGGTGTCCCTCAAGATCGGGAAGAAAATTTCTTCCCTGAACCAATTCAATACCGTAGGTGTCAAAGAAATTGGCATCTACATAGGTGTACCGCATTCTAAGCGGGTCACCGCTCCAACCTGGCGTCCTGACAAAAGTGAACGACCTCGACCATTCAGTAGGAATATGTCTACTGGCAGTAACTCTCTCTACAAAGGGATAATTGGCAATATTCTTTTTGAAACTATTGATGCGGGTTGCACCAATTTCAGTATCCGTGAAATCACTGGGTGAAGCATTTATGAAAAGCAACTGGTCACCCTCAAAACCCATGTCCCTTTCATACATGAACATGAGCTGATTTCTAATTAGCAATGCCCCGCAAATCAGGAGTACGGCAAGCCCAAACTGAATCACAATCAAAGCATTACGAAAGGATTTTGCTCCACCGGTAATTCCAGTCTTTCTCAGCACCTGCATTATGCTGATGGTGGATAGATAGAATGCCGGATAACTTCCACTGACTATTCCAATCAAAATGGCAATTGCAAGCAGGGCGATCAACCCCTGAAAAGAGATGAGGTCATTGAAGTCAAGACTTAGTCCAAACAGTGTGTTGATGTAGGGGATTGTGAAAAACACAATAATTAATCCAGCAACCAATGCAATGAATGTATAAAGTACAGCCTCCACGAGGAACTGTGTTCTGATCTGAGGAATGATTGCTCCTAAAACCTTTCTTAGGCCGATTTCCCTGGATCGATAGGACGACCTTGCAGTGGCCAGGTTCATAAAATTGATACTGGCGATGATCATAATACCCAGTGCTATGTAAATCATGATCCAGGCATCATTGCTATCCCCCACGAGGGTATCATAAAGGTCCTGCATTGGGAGAAGCTTGAAGTTTGTTCTACTAGCGACTTCACTGTCCCAGATCGATTCCACCAGTTCCGGGAACTGCGCTTCAAGAATTGCCCGATTTTCTTTTTTATCAAGTTTGACCCATGTTTCCAGGAAAGAACTACCCCAGTTATTGGTATATTCATCGAATCCGGGGATCGCCTCGATTTGGATGATAATAGGCACACGAAAAAATGAATTTTCCGGTTGGTCTTCGAACACCCCGGAGACCGTGAATCGCATTGTGGTATCTTCCTGACGTAAAAAAATCTCTAATTCCTGACCGATGGCATTTTCCTTAGCAAAGTACTTGGCAGCTATACTTTCGGAGATGACTACTGAATTTTGACCCTGGAAATAATTGTCCGCCTGATTTCGAAATTTGAAAGTAAAAATGTCAAATAAGGATTCCTCCGAATACAAAATATCTTCCTCCAGATACTCTTTGTCTTTAATGACCATGCACGATGAAAAGTTGGTCATCGCGGCTTCTTCTACCTGCGTATAGGTGGACTTCAGTCGATCCGCCATCGGGATCCAGGTGTCATAAGTAGGCTGGACACCTGTCGGAGTCACCCTTTCTTTATAGGCCAGAAATATTCTGTCCTTATCAGCGTGGTTTTTATTGTATGACAGGATATTGATGGCATACAGGCTTATGATGATCGCTGCAGCGAGACCTATGGACAGGCCAGAAAGATTTATAAATGAATACGAGGTATGATTCTGAATATTTCGAATGGCAAGTTTGATGTAATTTCGAAGCATAGGCCTGGTATTTTATCCGGAATTGCTTCAATATTTATTCCATTCCCCTTAACTATCTATTAATCAAATGTTTACGGCAATATCGGTTCACTCAGGGAGTACATTTATGAACACATTTTTCACAGGTATGGACAATTGTCAGCAAGGGAACAAATCATATGTCTCGGAGAACCGGTATTGCTTTCAGGCGTTTAGTAAATTGTTTTGCTAACCAATAACTTATGATACGGACAAATTTTGGCTTACTCCTTATTATGATCCTCGTCCTGGGGTGTGATCAAACCGATGTTCAAAGCATCATTGATGATTCCATCGAAGCTCATGGGCAGGATGTTTTTAGGGATAAAAAGGTAAGTTTTACTTTCAGAGATATACAATACACCGGCTACTTTGATAATTCAGGTATGGTGTACACACGGACATTTGAAGATAGCACCGGGATGGTCAACGATACGTTGATAAACGCCTCTACATTCACCCGCCATATTAATGGCGCTGAAGTCGCACTAGATGAGGAATGGACTGGAAAATACGCCCGGTCTGTCAACTCTGTCTTGTATTTTGTTAAAATCCCGCTTGTAGCCAACGATCCGGCCGTCAATAAAAATCTTATTGGTGAGGTTGAAATCGAAGGAAACCAGTATTATGCAGTCGCCATCACATTTGATCAGGAAGGAGGAGGGGAGGATTTTGAAGATCAGTTTCGATACTGGATCAATAAGGAAACAAAGATGCTGGATTACCTGGCTTATAATTATCAGACTGACGAAGGAGGGACTCGCTTCCGCAAAGCCATAAACAGAAGAGAGGTGGATGGCCTGGTGGTACAGGATTACATTAATTTTGAGCCTCCCACCAAGTATCCCGACCTGGATGATTTGCCCTCTCTTTTTGAGGCAGGGCAATTAAAGGAGCTCTCCAGAATTATCAACGAAGATTTTCAGATTCAGGATCTTTAGAAAACGATTTATCTGCGTTTGTCTGATTCCCCTGAAGAAGACTCAGGACGTGGTTTTTACCCTACCGGGGATTTTTTTGCGCGGAAAGCATAAATCATCACAGCAACACCGGCAAAGAAAAGAGGTATGCTTAACCACTGACCCATGTTAAGCGGAATATCAGCTTCCCAGACTTCCTGGTCCATCTTGAAGAATTCTGTAAAAAATCTTTGAGACCAGAGCATTGTCATAAAAAGACCAAACATAAAGCCTTCCGGTAGTTCATGGCGTTTTGTTTTCCATAACCAGAAGACAATTACCATCATGATAAGACAGGCGAGCGCTTCATATACCGATCCCGGGTGCCGGACTTTACCCATTCCGTAGATTTCCACATAGTTGTAACCTCCTTCTTTCACAACCTTCATGGAAAGAGGGTCATTTGCGGATCCAAAATCGATGTGTTCGTCAACTTCAGAATAGCTGAAAAGATTACGTTTTACACGAGACTGGATAAAGGCCTGTTCCGTCTCATCCACTTCCACGGTTCTCTTATACTTTATGATTGCGGTGATCGGGTATTTTCCTGGTTCAGGACTTTCAAATGGCCCTCCTTTTCGATAGGTGACCTCTTCGATCTTAAGGTCCGAATAATTCAGAATATCAGTAGCGCCACGCGCATAAATCAACCCATAATCTGAATTGGTAAGCGTTCCCTCCATTTCCGAGTTCATTAGGTTTCCTGTTCGGATCAGGGCACCGGTAAGCAAGACTACAATAGCCATTCTGTCAAGTATCCAGAAGTACGACTGGCCCTCCTTTTTTCTTTTTCTTATGTTGAATTGTTTGGGGATGATCAGTACCCATTTGGATTTGATTTCGTAGTTGGCATAGATCCATAACGCAATAAAAATACCGAGAGCTCCTCCATGACTGGCAAGACCCCCTTCCCAGATTTTTAGGATTTCCACAGGGTTTGACAGATAATATTGTGGATTGTAGAATAGACAGTGTCCGAGCCTGGCCCCTAGAATGGTAGCCAGGACCATGTACGTAGTTAGGGTATCTACGTCTTTTTCATTCTGACCATCGGTACGGAAAATATAGTACAGCACCTGCTGACTGATGATGAATCCTGACGCAAAGAGCAAGCCATACCAGACGATGGGGCGATCCTCCATCCCAAGTTTAGACAATGGTATCGTGAAGATTGTAGGATCAGCGTTCCAGATGATATAAGTAAGTAAATCCATGCTTTAGAATTTTCTCCAGAAGTATGGAGTGAATAAAATGAGTATGGTAAAAAGTTCTAACCGACCAAGTAACATAAGAAATGAAAGAAACCACTTACCAGCCTGAGGTATATGTGCGAAATTATAAACCGGGCCAACGGAACCAAGTCCGGGACCTATGTTTCCAAGACATGTGGCCACGGCCCCGATTGAAGTGTCAAAATCAGTACCTATAATTCCCATGATTACTGAGCCCAATGCGAAAATGGA
Source organism: Cyclobacteriaceae bacterium (assembly GCA_965228045.1). Taxonomy (GTDB): domain Bacteria; phylum Bacteroidota; class Bacteroidia; order Cytophagales; family Cyclobacteriaceae; genus JANQEU01. Next base: position 438,774 of record OZ245789.1, read on the forward strand.
AATATAAATCATAATAAAGGCAAGGATATTGAAAGTAATATCACGATTGACCGCATTACCATTGAATCGAACGGGTATGACCGCTTGAGGATGCAAGATCCGCTTGAGTTCCAGAAGGCTGTTTTTAAATAGAATCAGGTGTCTGACAATCTTCACGCCCCCGGCAGTGGAACCGGCCGATGCTCCCAAAAACATCATGCAAAAAAACAAGACCGTAATGAATGGTGTCCATACGGTATAATCATGTGTGATATATCCTGTGGTGGTGATAACGGAGACCACCTGAAATAGTGCATCCCGGAGGGAGCCCTCGAATGTGCCATGACCAAGGCTGATTATGGATATGGTAACTACGGCAGTTAAACCAATAATTACTAAGGTGTAGGTTTTAAATTCTTCGTTTCTGAAGATCTTCTTAAAGTCGTAGTGAAGGGCCAAATACGTTATGGTAAAATTAGTACCGGCCAGAAACATGAACAGAATAATGGTATACTGTATGAGGGGACTATCAAATGCAGCAATGCTTGCATTCTTTGTCGAAAATCCTCCAGTTGCCATAGTCGTCAAAGCATGGTTGATGGCATCATAGAAGGACATCCCTTCTGCCCATAACAATAAGAATTCGGTTCCGGTCAATGCCACATAGATCAACCAAAGTCTTTTGGCCGTTTCCTTGATCCTGGGCTGTAATTTATCCGGGGAGATGCCAGGAGCTTCCGCCACGAATAGCTGCATCCCTCCTATTCCCAGAAAAGGAAGAATGGCCACTGTAAGTACGATTATTCCCATCCCGCCAATCCATTGTGTCAAACTTCTCCAGAAAAGTATGCCCTTGGGAATACTCTCGATATCAGCCATGACCGTTGCACCTGTAGTGGAATAGCCGGACAGCGTCTCAAAGAACGCATCGGCAACGGAAGGAAAAACGCCTCCGAAAATGTAAGGTAAGCTACCGAAAATGGACATGGTGATCCATCCGGATGCTACGACCAGATAGCCATCGCGTTTTCTTAAATCTTTATTCAGATTCTTGCGCGTCGAAAACCATAATGCAAAACCCGTGACCAGTGTGACTCCGGCTGAATACAGTACCGGCAACAAATCCTCTGAGCCATAGTAGATGCTAAACGGGACACTTGTCAACATGAAGATTCCGTTGAGGACCAGCAAGATACCCATCACGTTTAGTATGACCCGATAATTGAGTTTCATTTTGATTTGAAATAACTCTCTACTTCCCGAATGCAATCCGGTCCGGAGAGTACGACAACACGGTCTTTTGGTTCGAATTTGAAATTACCTCGCACAGTGTGCCCCTGATTTTTTCTGATCACTCCACCGATGACCGCAGTTTTCGGGAAATCCAGGTTTCTGAGTTCCTTTTCCAGGATTTTAGAGCCCTCATGAACCTCAAACTCCAGGATCTCCGCATCCACACCGTGAACACTTGTGAGGTTTTTGATGTCGCCTTTTCTGATATGTCGGAAAATGAAATTTGCAGCGATCAGTTTTTTGTTGATCAGAGTATTTACCCCAATGTTCTGAGACAGATGGATATAATCCATGTTTTCGACCAAAGCGATGGTCTTTTGTACACCGGCTTGCTTAGCCACCAGGCAGGAAATAATATTGGTCTCGGAATCTCCGGTGAGGGCCAGGAAGGCGTCCATTTCTTCAATTCCCTCTTCCTTCAACAGATCCATATCCCGTCCATCTCCCTTGATGATCAAGGTATCAGAAAGCTTATCAGCTAATGCAAAGCACTTATCCTTATCTTTTTCGATCAGCTTGATGTTATACTTTTTACTGAGCTGGGAAGCAACATTTACAGCGATTTTGCTACCTCCTAATATCATTAGACTTTTCACCTGGATCTTATGCTTACCAGCCAATGAAGTGACCTGGTCGATTCCTGTTGGTTCTGCTATAAAATACGCATGATCGCCTAGTTGGAACTTGTTTTCTCCGTGTGGAAGGATCGTCTTATTGTCCCTTAGGATCGCGATGGTGGTGAAGTTATGCTCGGGGTTTAGCTGGGCAGTTTCCGTCAGTGTCTTGTGAAGTAGTTGTGATTTTTCATCAATTTCTACCCCAATCAATGACAGCATTCCCTTTTCAAAGTCGAAAGTATCGGTAAGGGCCGTATCCTTTAGCAATCGCCTAATTTCTTTTGCCGCAAGCGACTCCGGTGAAATGATGTCGTCGATCCCCACATCCTGAAGGTTCAGCTTATCTCGTTCCAAAAAGTACTCAATGTTGGAGACCCGGGCGATGGTCCGCTTGGCGCCCATCTTTTTGCCGATGATGGCCGTGGTTATGTTCGTTTCCTGAATAGACGTAACTGCTATGAGTAAATCCGCCTTCGCTACGTCTGCTTCAAGTAAAATCTTATATGAAGTTGAACTACCCTTTACTGTTTTTACATCCAGGTTGGATGAGGCGTGTTCGAGAACTGAACCCTGCTCATCGATCAGGATGATATCCTGTTCTTCCTGGGCCAGCAGCTTTGCCAAATGCATTCCAAGGTCTCCGCACCCCGCTATGATTATCCGCATTACAACTCAATCCCTGTTAAAGAGTGCAAATATAGATGAATATTCTACGGTAATTCAGGACGGTGTCTGCCTGATTTTTGAAAAATATTTTTTGGCTTCAGCCATCACTTTAGGCGCCAAAATGACCGCGGAGATTACCGTGGGAAACGCCATAAGCCCATAAGCCAGATCAATAATGCTTACAACTGCAGATAAGGAGGCGACAGAACCCACCACAACCAGTCCCACGTACCAGTAATTAAAATACCAGCCATAATGAGCTCCGATCAGGAATGAAAGACATTTTCGCCCATAATAAGCCATCCCGAAAATGGTGGTAAATGCAAAGATCAGAACACAGACCGCAAGAATATAAGGACCCACACCGGGCAAACTCCCTTCAAACGCCGCAGCTGTCAGTGTGATGCCATTTGCATCCGTCGATTGCCAGGCTCCGGTTACCAGAATGGCCAATCCGGTAAGCGTACATACAATCAAGGTATCAATAGCCGGACCCAACATGGAAACCAATCCTTCACGGACAGGTTCATCTGTTTTGGCAGCACCATGCATCATGGGGGCAGTCCCAATTCCTGCCTCGTTAGAAAACGCGGCTCTTCTGGCACCGGTTAAGATGATCGCCCCTAATACACCGCCTAAAGCAGCATTGGCCGTAAAGGCATCTTCAATAATAAATAGAAAAGAGGGCAGGACGCTTTCACTATTTATGATCAGGATCAGAATGACGCTGACCAAATACAACAGGACCATGGCCGGGACCAATCTTGCGGCCCACGTGCCTATACGATGAATCCCACCAAAGATCACCAGAATTGTCAAGACAGTGATCACAAGACCTACACTCAGATCCGTTGTAAATGTAGGAGTGATCCCGGATGGGATCATGATGATGTCATTGAAGGCTGCAACAATTTGATTGGCCTGGAACACAGGGGTAGCTCCGAAAAAACCAGCCAGACAAAAGAAAATTGCCAGGGGTTTCCACTTTGGGCCAAGACCCTCTCTTATGACATACATGGGGCCTCCCTGAAGCTGTCCTTCGGAATCTTCTCCCCTGTACATTACTGCAAGTGTGCAGGTAAAGAATTTCGTAGCCATGCCCACAAATGCACTTACCCACATCCAGAAAATGGCTCCCGGTCCTCCCATCGAAATGGCTACGGCTACCCCGCTGATGTTTCCCATTCCTACTGTAGCAGCCAGGTGGCCAGAAAGCGCCTGAAAATGAGATATTTCGCCTTTTTCATTAGGGTCATCATACTTCCCCCGTAAGATATCAATGGCATGCCGGAAATAAAGGAACGGAATGAATCTGGAAAAGATGGTGAAGAAAAGCCCTCCACCGATAAGCGTAATAAGCAATGGTGTGCCCCAGACGAAATTGGCGGCATTGATGATCCATTCTTCCAGGAATGTCATGAATTAGGTTTTTCGGTTAGTAAAGGGCTCAGGTGATCCCAGACAGTTTGCGCCACGATTTGATGTCCTTCGGGAGTGGGATGAATCCCGTCGTCAAGGTTCAAATCAGGTTCACCAGCTACACCCTCAAGTAAAAAGGGAATAAGTGTAGCGTCATTTTCTTCTGCCAGTCGTGGAAAAATCTCCTTGAATTCTTTCGTGTAGTCCTGTCCAAGGTTTGGAGGGACTTGCATCCCTGCAATCATAAGGCGGACTTCCGGATTTTTGGCTTTCACCTGATCAATGATGTTTTGGAGATTTTTATAAGTCTCGGTGAGGGGTAGACCGCGCAATCCGTCATTGGCACCGAGTTCCAGAAAAAAAATGTCCGGTACAGTCCTCAGGACCCAATCGATCCTGTTTTTTCCGCTGGCTGTGGTTTCACCGCTAAGTCCCGCATTGACCACATTGTACTCATAACCAAGACTGTCCAGCCAGTCATCTATGATGGCCGGGAAAGCCTCCTCCATATCGAGCCTGTAACCTGCGGTGATACTGTTTCCAAAGAAAAGAATCGTCTTTTCCTGAACTTTCTCTTCCGTTTGTGCGATTTCTGGTTGTGGTTTTGTGGAATTTTCGGCCGATTTGTCGGAATTGCCACCACAAGCAAAGAGAACAAGTAAACTTAAACCTAGAAGTTTATTCATAATTTCGTCGCCAGCCTCGAATATAGTAAACCTGCTTTTGCGGTCTGCGTTTTAAGATTCTAAATGTAAAAATCGAATGTCTTTAATTCTGGAAGTAGATAAGGTCAAGAAAAATTATCAAAGTGGAACCAGGGATGTCAGAGTCCTTGAAGAAATCTCCTTCTCGGTGGAAGAAGGAAAGTCCCTGTCCATCGTAGGCCCGTCTGGTAGCGGAAAAACCACTTTACTCGGATTGTGTGCCGGACTAGATGGAGTAACGGATGGAGAGATCACTCTTAATAATATCCTACTGAACAGATTAACAGAGGACCAATTGGCACAAGTTCGCAATCAGCACGTGGGATTCGTTTTTCAAAACTTCCAGTTGATCCCTACTCTTACTGCGCTTGAAAATGTCATGGTACCGCTGGAATTAAGAGGTGTGAAGAACGCCATGAAGAGTTCAATGGATTTGCTTTCACGGGTAGGGCTGCAGGATCGGATGGATCATTATCCAAGCCAGCTTTCCGGAGGTGAACAACAAAGAGTGGCCATCGCGAGGGCGTTTTCAAATGATCCGAAAATCCTTTTCGCGGACGAACCAACTGGAAATCTCGATGAGGAGACAGGAAAATCTGTTGAAGATCTGCTTTTTGAAATTAACCGCGAGAAAGGGACTACGCTGGTCATAGTGACGCATGACATCGACCTGGCCAATAAAACCGATCAGATCATCAGACTGAAAGGAGGTAAAATTGTCTGATCTTGACAAAAGGATAACCTACACCGGAGAAAAATACAGTCGCTCCTGGCTATGGAAAATGGCCTGGAGGGACAGCAGAAAAAGCCGGGGTAAATTATTTCTGTTTATTGCCTCCATCAGTCTCGGTATCGCAGCGCTTGTTGGGATTACCTCCTTTCGAGAAAATCTGATCGAAGAACTTGACAATCAATCAAAAAGTCTGCTGGGAGCTGACTTCTCCGTCAGAACCAATAAGCCGCATGATGCGGAGATCATGTTTGATTTTCAGCACCTAAGTACGGATGAGTCTGACGAAGTTTATTTCGCTTCCATGATACTATTTCCCCGAACAGATGGCACACGGCTCGTGCAGGTTCGGGCACTGGAGGGAAAATATCCCTATTACGGAGAAATAGAGACCGTACCGGCATCCGCAGCCTATGATTTCCGAAATGGACGAAAAGCCATCGTGGACGAAAAGTTATTACTACAATACAATGTAGAGCTTGGAGATTCGGTCCAGGTGGGAGAGCTCAGCTTTGAAGTGGTAGGTAAGATCAGGAAAATCCCGGGTCAATCCAGTGTTGGGACCACGATGGCCCCGGTGGTTTATATACCGCTACAGTACCTTGAGGAGACCGGATTGATCCAGAAGGGGAGCCGGATCAACTACATTCGGTATTACCAGTTTCATCCGGATATCGATACTACCAATGTATGGACGGAGGCAAGAAATGCAGCCGAGGAAGCAGGCTATGACGTGGACACTGTGGAGGATGAAAAAGAACAGGCCGGCAGGTCTTTCAGGGATTTATCGGCGTTCCTGGAATTAGTTGCTTTTACAGCTTTACTATTGGGTTGCCTGGGTGTGGCTAGCTCCATTTATGTATATGTAAAAAGCAAATCGCAGACGGTGGCCGTCCTGAGGTGCTTAGGGATGAAGTCCAATCAGGCGATAAACATTTATTTAATACAGGTAGCAGCTTTCGGGCTCATCGGATCAGCGATCGGTTGTGCCATAGGTGTGTCGATACATATTCTTCTGCCGATTGTGACACGAGAATTCATCCCCATTACCATGACAACCTCCATCTACTGGCCGGCCATCCTGGCAGGTCTGGCCATTGGTGTGATCATCTCTGGTCACTTCGGACTGTTGTCATTGTTGAGTTTACGTAAGATTTCACCATTGTCAGCCATTAGGCTGGGTTATGACAACATTAAGTTTCAGTGGGATACCACGGTTGCGGGGGTGGGCTTTGGCATTCTGGCATTTCTGTATCTGGCACTGCTTTGGCAATTGAAGGATCCGCTGGATGCGTTGATCTATACCGGAATTTTAGTCGGTTCACTTTTGATCCTTTTTGGCTTCGGTAAAGCGCTGAGTTGGCTGGTTCGCAAAACATTATCTAATTCAATACCCTTCGTTTGGCGCCAGGGGCTATCGAACCTTTACCGGCCAAATAACCAGACTGTTGTGCTTGTCACGACATTGGGACTCAGCACAGCCTTTCTGGCAATGCTCTATTTCATGCAGGATCTGCTTGTTCAGCGGGTCACCATCACCGGGGAAGACGAACGACCAAACACCGTCTTATTTGACATACAAAACAGTCAGCATGATGATCTCCGGGCCATGACACTGGACTATGATCTACCCATTTTGCAGGATGTGCCCATCGTCACCATGAGGCTTCTGGAGATCAATGGCAGAACCAAGGACGAAGCCCTGGAGGATACCACTATTAAGGTGGATGACTGGGTCTTTAACAGGGAGTATCGGGTCACGTACAGAGATTCTTTGATTGATTCCGAGATACTTGTTGAAGGAGAGTGGCTGGGGAGAGTAGAATCACCGGACGACAGTATTTTTATCTCCATCAGTAACGGATATGCAGACAATATGGACGTGGAAATTGGCGACGAGCTGGTTTTTAATGTCCAGGGAGCGATCATCAAAACCTACGTCGGAAGCTTTAGGGAGATCGACTGGCGTAGGGTACAAACCAATTTCCTGGTGGTTTTCCCAGAAGGAGTTTTGGAAGAAGCCCCTCAATTTCATGTGCTCATTACCCGGATCGATCAGACCGATGTTTCGGCCCGATACCAGCAGGCGGTAGTGCGTCAGTATCCTAATGTCTCGATCATTGACCTTGAACTCATTCTGAAAACACTGGAGGAATTACTTAGGAAAGTTGCTTTTGTCATCAAGTTTATGGCGCTTTTCAGTATCGGTACCGGTCTGATCGTCATGATCAGTGCCATCATTTTGAGTCGGTTCCAGCGTCTTCGGGAAAATGTCCTGCTCAGGACGCTGGGGGCTGCCAGAAATCAGCTCTGGAAGATCATAGCCGCGGAGTATTTTTTCCTTGGCGGGCTTGGCGCAATAGCGGGACTGCTACTGGCGATGATATTTACAACCTTACTGGGACGCTTTGCTTTTGAGTTCACGTTCATTCCCAGTCTCTTACCAACGGTGGTGATCTTCTTAGCCGTGAGTTTAACAAGTGTTTTGATTGGATTACTCAATAGCAGAAATATTGTAAGGCACAGTCCGCTTGAGGTACTGAGGAACGAAACGTAGGATTCAAGCCAGCGCTTTCTGAGGGTATTTGTGTTTAATACCATCTTTCGAATTAGCTCCTCTTAATTCCGAATCATCCTTCTACATTTTTTGTCTTACTTTACAAACCCAACAACTGGATGTACTCATATCTATGAAAGTCATTGTGATCGGAGCGGGTCCGGCTGGACTAAGCTGCGCATATCAACTTAGCAAAGAGCCGAATGTTTCCGTGGAAGTGTATGAAGCATCGCCATACATAGGCGGGATGTCCAGAAGCTTTGACCTTTGGGGACAGCGTGTGGATCTTGGACCGCATAGGTTCTTTTCCAAGCAAAAGGAGATCAATGATTTCTTCATGGAAATGGTGGATGAGGAATATGTGTTGGTGAATCGCCAAACCAGGATCTACTATCGCAATAGTTTTTTTGACTACCCACTCAAATTATTCAATGTACTCCGGAATCTAAGTCTGGTTACGATCATTCAGATACTATTCACCTTCTTTTGGCAAAAGCTTTTCCCAATCAATAACCCAAAAAATTTCGAAGAATGGGTGAAGGACCGCTTTGGCAGTAAACTTTTCCAGATCTTTTTCAAAAGCTATACGGAAAAACTTTGGGGCATAAAATGCACCCGGATTGATGCCGACTGGGCCGCCCAGCGAATTAAGACCCTGACGCTTTTTGAGGCAGTTAAAAGTGCCGTCATCGGAAACCGGGGTAACAAGCACAAAACCCTTGTTGATGTTTTTGCTTACCCCAATAATGGAACTGGTGCTATCTATGAAAATGCTACCAAAAAGATCATACAAAATGGGGGCAAGGTTCACCTGGAGTCACCGGTCAAAAAAGTGATGCAGCAGAATGGAAAAGTGTCTGGGATCGAGCTGACCGATGGAAGTGTGGTTACTGCCGATTATGTGGTATCTACAATGCCTTTGACCTTGTTGTTGAAGGGACTCGAAGAGGTACCCAAACCTGTCCTGAAAGCTGCAGATAAACTTTACTTTCGAAATACCATCCTGGTTTATCTCGAAGTTGACAACGATAAACTTTTCACTGATAACTGGCTATATATTCATTCACCGGATGTCACTCACGGCCGAATAACCAATTTTAGAAACTGGGCGCCGACATTGACAAAGGATAAGAACACTTCTATTCTTTGTCTCGAATTCTGGTGCTTCGAGAACGATAAGATCTGGAATTTTGAGGATCAGATATTGGCGGGTATTGCCAAAAATGAGATTTTTAAGATCAACCTTATCCCTGAGGATGCCAAAATCCTGAATACTCACGTCATCAGGATACCTCGCTGCTATCCCGTGTACGAAATTGGTTACCGGGAGCACATTAATGTCTTAATTGACTATTTGAATAACTTCAAAAATCTTGTGCCCATCGGACGATATGGTGCATTCAAATACAATAATCAGGACCATAGTATTCTGATGGGAATTTTAGCTGCACAAAAGATCGCTGAGGGGAAGGAGATCGACCTCTGGAAGATTAATACAGACAGTGAATACCAGGAAGATTCTGAGATCAAAGACGTGCTTGTACAATAAATTGGAACAGCATTGAGTAAAGGGAGGATCTTACCAGTATTCATCGGAATTACAGGAATTTTGCTGTTCTCTACAAAAGCGGTTTTTGCCAAACTGATCTATAGCCACGGTGCCAATGCAGTGACCGCCCTTGCGCTAAGAATGATATTTTCTTTACCGATTTACGTCGTGATGCTGTTTACACTGAAAGCACGCATACAAGAATTAACCAGGAAGGACTATTTCTGGTTGTTGTTTTTTGGGGTGATTGGTTACTATTTATCCAGTTACCTTGATTTCAAGGGACTCGAATACATCAAGGCTGGACTTGAACGTCTGATACTTTTCATTTACCCAACGCTGGTAATGATCATTTCTTTCCTGGCCTTCGGTGAACGACTGACTAAAGCACAGCTTCTAGGTGTTGGCATTACGTACCTGGGCATTCTGGTAGTTTTCGTTCCCGAGCTTCAGCTCGGCGAGGAGGAAAATGTCATTCTTGGTGCTGCCCTTGTTTTCATGAGCGCCTTAACCTACGGTACCTACATTGTAGGTAGTGGATGGTTGATACCAAAATTTGGTGTACGCAGATTTACCACGTACGCCATGATCATTTCCGGTACCCTTATACTGATTCATTATCTTATCGAGACCGGAACCCCTGTTTTATTACTCGACGAACCGGCCATTGTGTACATTTATGGCCTCTGTATGGCCATTTTCAGCACAGTGCTTCCTTCCTATTTCGTGTCCTATGGGATTAAAGGACTTGGCGCAAGCAATTTTTCCATTTTTGGAAGCCTGGGACCGATTTCCACGATCATTTTGGCATATATGTTTCTGGGAGAAAGATTGACCATACTACAGATATTAGGAGGACTGATTGTCATAGGAGGAGTGATGACCGCCGAATATTTCCGTAAACGAAAATCGCCTAAAACCTGACCCGGATACCGGGACCCACAAGGAAAAAAGGCTTAGCTTCCCTCAGTAAGAAACCGAAACCTGTGTAAAGTGGGAACGTGAGTTTTCGGTCAGAACTAATAGGATACAATGAACCCAGCACTACAAGGGCCACATCCCGGTTGTCACTGTTCTCCGAAAAATTCAATGCGTCAATGGCGATGAATCCTGCTCCAATTTTGTAGGGCTTGTACTTCGCGATCTTCCCTTCCTGGTAAAAGCTAAACTGGGCAATCATAGCGAAGCTGATCCCTCCCGAAAAGTTTGTAAAACTACGCTCCGTCGTCACTCCATTTTCGTCCTCCACTTCATTGGACTTCAGAATGAGCAAACCTGCCGGGAAAGAAACGTCAATATCGAAATTATATCTTCGCTTCAGGTAGATGGTCAACTTCTTTTGTTGCTGTCCTGAGGAGTATTTTTGAGAATTGTGATTGACAGTAATCTCTATTCGGGACCACTCCTCAAGGTCATAGGTCTTTTTATTGAGAAAGGTATTGATATTTATATCGGCTGACTTACAATCCTTGGCATCATAAAAGTCAGACCTTGGAGAATTTGCAGCAGGACATATTCCATAGTCATTGATTCTGTGGATCTCCTGGAGACTTCCTGCTTTGTTGTAAATCTTGATTTCCAGGTCGAGGTACTGCACACCGTGAAAATCATTGTTTTCATCAATCTTAGCCCGGTCGAATTCGATCAGCAGATCCGGCAACGCATCTTCAAAATAGATAGGTCTGTTAATCTCATCCACATTGTACGTTTTTGTGCCGAGGTCAAGGTTTACAAAGTCGAAGTTCCTTGGTAATTGAAATTCTTTGACCTGCAATTTCTTTCCGGTCGGTTGATTCCAGTTAAAAATATCGATGGTCTTTCGCTGAAAGCCAGGGGGAACGGTAAGGTTAAAAATGGCCATGTTTTCATTTCGAATCAGAGAATCTGTTCCCAGTTCCCGGATGCCTCCAAATGAGATGTTCGCCTTGTGCAGGCCGACCCCTGTCAACCTTACATTTACATTTTCGCCGGGATATAGCGTATTGGAAACTTCCCAGTCTCGGCCTTCCCTTTGAATGGAAATATTATCTATGCTGGTTTTAGGGGATATTTCAACATTGGTGACAAAGCGGGGTTCATCGCCGTCTTTGATGTACAAGTACCCATCTGACCGTTTATGAAAGGCATAAGGCCGAAACTCACAAAGCACGCGATCATTGGTCAGCCGGGAACGTGTAAAAAGCTCACCTACCAACGGACCACCGATTTCCTCCCGGTCCTCGATCCTGTAAGTTTTTTGTAAGCGCAGCAGTCGATGATTTTCAATTTGTACCAGTATAGGTTCTTTTGAATCATCATTTGGCGTGACCTCATCCTTATCGATCTGCAAAAAAACCAGCCTGCCTTCCTTAACATCAAACCTTAAGTCGATCGGATCGAGGGAGTAGCTGAGATCTCCCGTTTCATTGATAAATGGCTTTTTTAGTCGTATCTGAAGCGGTAGTTGGTGCACTCCTAATCCTGTTGGCAAAACATGCAGATTCCATTCACCGCTGGACTTCCCAAAACGATGGTTAATCGCGGTTTCTCTGTTCCATTGCCTCTCAAGGTATAGGTTTTCGGGATTGTTGGTTATTAACTCAAAGGATTTCTCCTCTCCGATATAAAGGTCAAAGTCAGTTTCAGAAAACTCTGCAAATGTTGGGAAAACTGGTTGAAGCGGTATCTCAATAATTGATTGAGTAGAGTCCTGTATTACGGACATTCGAAATTTGAGGAACTCTCGATTCGTCAATTCTGAAAACCTAACTTTGAAAAATGCCTGATTATTGATCAACAATAATGAATCGATTACATTGAAATCATCGGAGTAGAGTAGAGATAGATCGAAGGACTCATCAGACTCAAAGTCAATGATCACATCCACAATTTCATCATCCTGATCATATTGAAAATACAACTTTTGTTGGCCCTGTACTTCCACCTGGTTATGGGTGAGAGTATAGGTAAGCGTATCCACATTGAGTGTCACTTCCTGGATAGCAGGCTGGGCCAGGACATTTAAGGACAATAGAAACCCGAATAGAAATTGGTAGAACCGGTTCATGTCTGCAAAGATGACCTTAAAAGTAAAAATGAGCCGTAATTTCGTCAATTACTCTACCCGTTCACTGGTCAATATTTCAGGTTTACCCTCGATCGTCTTGTGGACAGGACATCTGTCGGCGATTTCAATCATGCGTTTCCGTTGTTCATCCGTCAGATCGCCTTCCAGTACTATTTCTCTTTTTATCTGATCAATTTTACCCTCCTGATCGCTTGCACATTCCTCGCAGTCCTTCGCATAAATCTTTTCCTGAGTCAGGTAGACCTCTACATTCTTAAGTTCTATTTTTTTGAAATCAGCGTACATTTTGAGCGTCATGGCGGTACATGCCCCAAGTGCCGTTAACAGATACTGGTAGGGGTTTGGACCCAAATCTCTTCCACCTGCGTCCTCCGGCTCATCGGCCAATAGCTGATGTTTGCCTGCTTCCACTGCGCAAAGGAATTCAGCCGTATCCAGGTCGATCCTCACGGACTGTTGATCTTCTACATGGATTTCAGCATCAATGTATCTTTTTGTCCATGAAGCTACTACTTCACCCACATACCGGGAATCCGCTTCTTTACTCATTAGATGGTCCGCTCCATCCAGTGAAATGAAGCTTTTGGGGTGTTTCGCTGCCGTATAAATCTCTGCCGCATTTTCAATTCCCACGATATTGTCCTGTGGGGAATGGATCACCAATAGGGCTCGCTTTATGGCCCCTATCACATCTTTCATGCTGTTTTTTTCAAGATCGTCAATGAATTGTTTTTTGATGTGAAATGGGCGCCCTCCAATGTTGACCTTTGCTTCACCCTTCTCGTCTATTTCACTCTCAGCGCCTTCAATTAAATGACGGACGTGAATAGGATTGGATGGAGCTCCGACAGTCACCACAGCCTTTACCTTGTCCATCCTGGAAGCCGAGTGTAGGGCCGCAGCGCCTCCAAGCGAATGACCCATCAAAATGGATGGAGCCTGGAAGTTGGTTTCCAGGAAATTGTAGGCACTTACAAGGTCGGTTATGTTCATTGTGAAGTTAGAATCAGCAAAATCCCCTTTGCTTTGACCAAGACCGGTAAAATCAAATCGAAGAACGCCAAAACCTTTTGAAGTCAGTGCCCTGGAAATATTGTCCACCGCTTTCAAAGTCTTGGAACAGGTAAAGCAGTGAGCAAAAAGCACGAAAGCTTTTGGGTTGATTCCAAGAGGCAGATCCACCAATCCGGATAGCTCAATGCCTGATTCGTTCGGAAATTTTACTTTTTGAGATTTCATCTTTTGGGTTATGTTAATTTCTTCTTACATTTTGACTACCAAAACAACCTTTGTCCAAGACTTGTGTCTTTGATAAATAAAACTAATTAACCCTTGAAACTCACTGGCTTCATATTGCTATTTCTTTTTATACCATTGTTGGGCAACGGACAAGTGTTGCACTATGATGTGATAAAGGGAAATAAAGTAATTGGAAACCTGGATGTGTCCCGATCCAATAAGAACGGACGCCAAACCATCAGGATCAACAGTCACGTTGAGTATCGGATACTAATTTCTTTCGAAGTGAATTTTTCTCTTGAGGAGACTTTTGTCAAAAATGTATTACTGGAAGGTAAAGCCATGAACACGCTGAATGGTGTGACCCAAAAAGAAACTGAAATAAGAAAAACCGATAACGGGTATACTCTGGTACTAGGAGGTACACCAACTAACATTTACGATGAGATCAGATACTCTGTTTCCGAAGTTTATTTTCGTGAGCCAGTAAATATTGACCGGGCTTTTTCTCAACATTTTGGAAAATTTGTCTATTTCGAGAAGACTGGGGATCACCAATACCAGCTGGATTCTCCTGATGGCGAAAATGAATACACTTACGAAAATGGAGTTTGCACTGAAGTAGAGATCTATCGTGATTTTGGGCATTTGACTTTTAAAATGAAACCTGAAACGTATGCACTCGTGAAACAAAGAGCAGACACGGTTTCTACTAAATGATAAATTCGATCAAAAGATTATTCATTCCCATATTGCTACTTCTTGCATTTGGGTTTATTCTTTTTCTTGTTAATCAGATCAGTGGCATCTACCTTCTGGTATCAGACCTGAATCCCGTTGCCGGAAAAATAACCCTGGTCATCATGATTGTGCTTGCGGGAGTACTTTTGGTTTCGCCCTTTTTGATTTTCTGGAAGCTTCCAAAGGCGATAAAACCACCTGAAGACGAGCAGCAGCTTCCCCAATACCATAAAAAGCTTCTAACTCGACTCAAAGAAAATCGTGTTTTACATTCAGCGCAATGTGTACCATCCAGTGTGGATGACCTTCCTGGTTCTATTGAGGTATTAAACAAGAAGACGGATGAGATTATTGGTCAGACCGCTTACGTAGTATTTCTTACTACCTCCATATCTCAAAATGGCAAACTCGATTCTTTGACGGTATTTTTCACTCAGATCAGAATGGTTTGGAACGTAGCACATATCTATTATCAGAGGCCCACAATCCGAGATTTGATCTACCTGTATTCCAATGTTGGGGCTAGTTCATTCCTGGCGTCAGAGATCGAGGACATCGACTTTACGCGTCAGATTGAGCCAATTGCAAATGCCCTTTTTAAGAACGTTTCGGGTAGATCCGTTCCGATTCTTGGAAATGCCACGCAGGTCGTTCTGGATTCATTAATGGAAGGGTCTACCAATGCGTTTCTGACCTTAAGAGTAGGGATCATCGCCAAAAAGTTGTGCGGAGAGCTTGGAGTTCGGGACAATAAGAAAATGAGGAACGATGCGGTCAAAGAAGCCGCTGTTCAACTCCGGTCAATTACTTTAAATGCCTCTGGAAAGATAATTTCCAGCCTGATGAAAGCGACCAGGAATGCTGGTTGGGAAAGCATGAAATCAAGCTGGGAAGGGATTAAAAGGACAGGCGCACGCGTCAACCCATTCAAAAAGAAACAGGAATTACCTACTGAAGAATGAGTCAACAAATTCCATTTTGTTGAATACCTGCAGATCCTCCACTTTCTCGCCCACTCCTATAAATTTTACAGGGATTTTAAATTGATCGGATATTCCTATCACCACACCACCCTTGGCCGTTCCATCCAATTTAGTGATGGCCAGCGCTGAAACATCGGTGGCTTTGGTAAACTCAGTGGCCTGAACAAACGCATTTTGGCCGGTGCTGCCATCCAATACCAGAAGCACTTCATGAGGAGCTTCAGGAACGAAACGCTTTATTACGTTTTTGATTTTGGTGAGTTCGTTCATAAGGTTCACCTTGGTATGCAACCTACCTGCGGTATCGATGATTACAACATCCGCCTTTTCGTCCACACCTCTTTTGACGGCCTCAAAAGCTACTGACGCTGGATCAGTATTCATTCCTTTTGAGACTACATCTACGCCCACACGTTCGCCCCACATTATTAGCTGATCTACAGCAGCTGCACGAAAAGTATCAGCGGCACCCAACAGGACTTTTTTATTGAGGTTTTTTAATTGCGCCGCCAGTTTTCCAATGGTGGTTGTTTTTCCTACACCATTGACACCTACAACTAAAATCACAAAAGGCCCATCTACTTTTGGGAGGTCAAAATCAGTAAGGTCTTTGGTGTTGTTTTCGGCAAGTAGCCCGGCAATCTCTTCCTTGAGGATTAAATTTAGCTCGTCAGTATTGATGTATTTGTCACGGGATACCCTGTCCTCGATTCGTTCGATGATCTTTACCGTGGTCTCTACACCCACATCGGAAGTAATGAGCACCTCTTCAAGTTCATCTAATACCTCATCATCGACCTTTGATTTACCGACTACAGCTTTGCTGAGTTTAGAAAAAAAACTGTCTTTAGATTTTTCGAGACCCTTGTCAAGGGTTTCTTTCTTCTCCTTTGAAAAAATATTGAACAGGGCCATAAGGAAACGGAAAAAGGGTGAATAAAGATAGGTCTAAAAAAGAAAAAGCCGATCTTTCAATCGGCCTTTGAATCTGATGTCTTTGCTGAAATTACTTCGCTAATACGTTCTTTACTTCTGACTCAGGAACCATTTCCTCACGGAAGGTATAAGAACCAGTTTTTTCAGACTTGATGGCCCGGATTACTTTAGCGTATTTTACACCACCCGGTTGTTTCAGCGTTGCTACTACCTTCTTAGCCATGATTATTTAATTTCTTTGTGAACAGTATGTTTTCTGAGGATCGGATTGTACTTCTTCAATTCCAATCTTTCTGTGGTATTCTTTCGGTTTTTGGTACTGATATACCTTGAAGTGCCCGGCTTTCCGGACTCCTTATGCTCGGTGCATTCCAATATAACCTGAACCCTGTTTCCTTTTTTAGCCATTTCTTTATATTACAACGTTGCCGTTAGCTCTTGCCTTCTTCAATACTGATTTGATGCCATTTTTATTAATGGTTCTCAGTGCAGTAGTAGAGACTTTCAAAGTCACCCACTTATCTTCCTCAGCCAGGTAGAATTTCTTCTTGTGCAGATTTGGATAAAACTTACGCTTCGTCTTATTATTCGCATGCGAAACGTTGTTTCCAACCTGTGGTCTCTTACCTGTTATATCACAAACTTTTGACATGATTTTACTCGTTTTGAAAAACGGACTGCAAATATCGCAATAATCTTTTCAGAATCAAACAGAGACCTGAAAAAGATTTTTAGGATTTTCTAAGGTATCTACGGAGGATTTCCAATGAATAAACACTGGCAATTTCCTTTATGAATTTTAGGAAATCATCAGGAGCAGATTCATTGGCGCTGTCACTTATGATCCTCACAAGACCATATGGAATATCAAAATCATTGCACACCTGACCTACTGCTGCTCCTTCCATCTCCACACAGTAAATGTCCGGAAGTTTGGCCAGGATTTTATTCCTTACCTGAGGATTCGAAATAAACTGGTCTCCACTTGCGATAAGTCCCTGAAATATTTGTGGTCTATCGATACCCATTTCATCCATTAGCGATGGAGATACAATGGCCCTGACATCATCAACAAAGTCTTTACTGGCCTGATGCAGGTTCAATCGCATCTCTTCATGTGTCTCTAGACACCTTTTCCCGGTAAGGGGAATCTCAAATTCCTTGAAAATAGGAGAGGCATCCAGATCATGCTGCACCAATCGATCACCGATGACAATATCACCGATTTGGATTCTGGAATCCAGGGCACCTGCCACGCCGAAGAAAAGGATCTCAGAAATATCATATTCATTGACAAGATCGGTCGCAGTGATGGCAGAGGCAACTTTACCCCATCGTGAAAATGCTACTACTATATCATGACCTTCAAAAACCCCTTCATAGTAAGTCCTCTTACCAGACAACCTTTCCTTTCTGAGTTCCATGGTCTCAAGGAGCAATTCTATCTCTTCCTGTAAGGCGCTGATGATTCCGATAGGCATTTGACGGAGACTAATAAAGGGAGGATTTGTGGGACATACTGGATTCGAACCAGTGACCTCTTGCCTGTCAAGCAAGCGCTCTAAACCAACTGAGCTAATGCCCCATGGGAGGCGCAAAGATAGTCACACGATACATCGTAAACAATCCAAATATTTACTAACCGGTTAATCCATACTCAAGTAGCATAGTCACACTCTTTTTGATTTGTTTATATAAAACCGAAACAAATAATTACTGTGTTCGTAAACCAATTCATATAAAACCGAAACAAATGAAAGGAACGAACCTTGGTGAATTTGAAGAGCTCGCCTTGCTCGTGGTATTGATCCTACAGGAGGAAGCTTACGTACTGCGGATCAAAGAGGAATTGTACAATCAGGTGGGACGGTCTGTTACCATGGGTTCTCTGCACCCCACACTCTCCAGACTTGAGGAAAAGGGTTTTCTGAAATCCGAACTCACCGGGGCCACAAGGGAAAGAGGCGGAAGGAGAAAAAGGGTGTATAATTTGACGGCAACCGGGAAAAGTACACTGCAACAGGTAAGAGAAATGAGATCGAGCCTTTGGAATCAGATACCTGATTATGCATTGAAAAACATTGTTGCCTAATGCTGTCACTCGGAAAAACTACTTCCAAACTACTTAGGATCTGGGTCAAACCGGAACTATTGGAGGAAATAGAAGGCAACCTTCTGGAATATCGTGAACAGCAAACAGGAAGCCGTTTTGAAAAACTCAAATACTGGAGGGAAGTACTCTCCTACTTAAGACTAAGTACTATGAAAAAAGGAAAGAAAAATTCTGATCAATTTGGATTGATTCGGTTCAATCCCTTACTGACGCTCCGGATACTGTCAAGGTATGGTTCATCGGTCTTGATCAACATAGCCGGATTCACCATTGGGCTTATCTGTGTTTTCTTTCTGTTTTTTTATATCCAAAATGAAATGTCGGTAGATCAGTTTCATTCCGACAAGGACCAGATTTATCGGGCGATCAGAACAGGTGAGATGAACGGCGAGTTTTATGACATTGGCGTCACTTCCGGGCCATTTGCGCCTGCACTGGAGACGGATTATGAAGGTATCATCGAGAGTACTTGCAGGGTTTTGGACAATGGAGGCCTGATTTCAATAGGCGACAAGAAATTTGGTGAGGATAGGGTCTTATTTGTGGACCCCAATTTTTTTCAGTTTTTCTCCTTCAAACTGGTTTCCGGACAGGTTGAGTCTGTTTTGGAAGGTCCGGGAAACGTCTTGTTGAGTGAAAGTACCGCTGAGAAGTACTTTCCAGGAGAGGATCCAATTGGCAAGACGATCATCATGGATATGGAAAATTCTTTTATGGTCACGGGCATCTTTCAGGATACTGAAAAACAAAAGTCACACCTGGAAGCAGATTTGGTAGGGAGTCTGGATTTTTATAAATCCGCGTCCTGGTTTGATGGCTGGTGGAATAATTCGATGCTCACTTATGTGAAAATTGAAAATTCGCTCGAAGCAGAATCGTTAAACCTCAGACTCCAGGAGTTCATGGACAAGTACTTCGGAGATAATTTCAGCTCCTCGGGATTCAGCATGGGATTAAAGCTGGAACCCCTTGAAAAGATTTATTTTAACAATGAGACCCGATATGATTTTGCCAGACATGGTGACCTGAGAACACTTACCATACTCGGTATGGTGGGTATCGCGATTTTAATCATAGCGGCTTTCAATTATGTCAACCTCGCGATCGCATTTTCCTTCAAAAGGGCCAAAGAGGTAGGTGTTCGTAAAGTCCTTGGTGTCAACCAATCCAGGCTGATGCTGCAATTCCTGGGCGAATCAGCGATCATCCTGTTGTTTTCTATGATTTTGGCAGCCATCATAGGCCAAATCATCCTTCCGTATTTGAATACGCTCTTTGGTTTGCAGGTGTCATTTTATTGGTTGAAACCAACAATCCTGCTCTCAATCGGGAGTTTGTTTTTCATTTTACTGATTTTTTCCGGGTTATATCCATCATTTCTGATGTCATCATTCAAACCTCTTGAGGTCCTGAATGGCCGTAATCGATCTGTTGGGAATGGATTTAGTCTTCGAAAAGCGCTTGTCATTTTGCAGTTCACCATCAGTATTTTCATGATTGCGGCGACACTGTTCATCAGCTCTCAGCTGAAGTATGTTAGAAATAAGGACCTGGGTTTCGAGAAGGAGGCTGTAATGGTGGTCAGAATCAATAATGACGACATCAGAGACAGTAAGCAGGCATTTGAAAACGAACTACTACAGAATGTGAATGTCCATTCGATATCTTCCATGACCGGGGTTCCCGGTGGTTTTTATGATGCTTCAATCATTGAGGTACCGGGAATTGAAGGAACAGTCAGGATAAGGACCTTGTTTACAGATCATCGATATTTTGAAACACTCGGGATTTCGATTGTTGCCGGAAGTGGTTTTTCTCATGATATGATCAATCGGGAGGAACCTCCGATGATTCTGAATGAAGCGGCTTTGGATGTGATGGGCTATCGTCCGGAAGATGTACTGAATAAAACGATAAATATGCCTTCCTGGAACGCCAGAGGGCCGGTTATTGGAATTGTGCAAGACTATAATTTCATTTCCCTAAAGGAGAAGATAGAACCTATGGTCATTGTTATGTCCAACAGACATCACAGGCAATTTGCCATCAGTTTAAATGCCTCCAATATTGTGGAAGCGGTTGGCCATGTGGAAAGCATCTGGGAAAGGCATTCACCGGAATTTCCAATGCAGTACGAGTTTCTGGATGATTCTCTTGACAAATTGTATGAAAACGAAATAAAACAAAGCACTGTATTCACCGCGTTTTCAGGAGTATCCATATTTCTAGCCTGCCTCGGTATTCTTGGATTGGTATCCTATTCCGCCAAAAGTCGTCAGAAGGAATTAGGCATTCGTAAGATTCTAGGAGCCAGCGTACCACACATCATTGGCCTGATTGGCAGACAATACCTGGTGGCTATAGTGGTTGCCATGCTGATCGCCGTTCCTTTTTGCTGGTACTTTGTCCGGTCATGGTTGGAATCTTTTGCCTATCGGATAGACATTTTGGAGCAGTGGCCACTTTTCATCATGGGAGGATTGCTAACTATGCTGGTGGCGGGAATCACGATATTAATAAGGACCTATGGTTCGGCCATTGCAAAACCCACGGAAAGCATCCGGTACGAATAAGGATTGTTAAAGATATGTTAATGCGGAAATTAAGGTGGTGTTAAACCTTAATTTTGATGGATGAACAATGCCCCGATACGTGTTGTTGTCATCCTGGCGGTGGTTTTCCTCACAGCCATCATTGGCACCCAGGTGTACCTGGTCAATCAGGCTGTATCAAGCAAGCAGCAACAGTTTAGACACAGTATTCAGATTGCTTTGCGTAATGTAGTGGAGTCGGTATGTGAGGTCACGGGTGTGGATGTTCCCAGCAGGGACCCTATTGATGTCATATCAGACAATTATTTTGTGGTTCGGACCAACAATAAAATAGACCTTGAAGCCCTCGAATATCACCTGAGAGCGGAGTTACAAAAAAGAGAAATTAACCAGGATTTCGAATATGGAGTGTATGATTGCCAATCGGATCAGATGGTCTATGGTGACTTGGTTAGCCTCTCCTCGGATGATTTAAAACCAGTTGCAGCAGGTGACCTGCCCAAGCTCAAGGATTATGATTACTATTTTGGAGTTTACTTTCCGAACATGACCTCCAATATTGTTTGGGGACTTGAAGCATGGAAATTTACTTCTGCAATTACCATTTTGGTAATTATATTTTTTGGATATGCTTTGTTTGTGATTCTCAGGCAAAAAAGACTCTCCACCATTCAACGGGATTTTGTAAACAACATTACCCATGAGTTTAAAACACCAATTTCCACACTAAAGGTGGCCTCCTCGGTTTTGGTTGAGAACGCGGAGGATACGCGAATTGGTAAATATGCCGGAATTGTCAAACATGAATCCGAAAGACTCGAAAAACATGTAAACCAGCTTCTTAAATCAGCCATGATCGAAGAAAGAGAATCAGTTGAGTTAGAGATAGTTGACTTCAGTGATCTGACCGAATCTGTGATTTCAGAGCCTGATTTTCAGAGCTCAGGGAAGAATATTCAGGTGGACCTATCCACGGGACTGAGGGTGAAAGCAAACGAATACCTCCTTGAGACCTGTATTTATAATCTTGTGGATAATGCCGTGAAATATGGCGGCAATGAAATTGATGTGAAAGTATATTCGTCTAATGGCAAGGGCATATTACAAGTAAGGGATAATGGCAAGGGGATTGATCCCAAAAATCAGCGTAGTGTTTTCAAAAAGTTTTTCAGGGTATCTGAAGGTGACAAACATGATGTCAAGGGTTTTGGCCTCGGATTATACGTGGTGAAAACTTCCGTTCACAAGATGGGAGGAAAGGTTACACTGGACTGTTCCGATGGATGTATGTTCAAAATAGAACTTCCGCTGGAATGAAAGGAAGAATATTATTGGTAGAAGATGACCCCAATCTTGGTTTCGTTACCCAGGATAATCTGGAACTGGAAGGCTACGACGTGGACTGGTTTAAGGATGGCAGGAATGTCCTCAAAGAGTTTAAAAGCAAACCTTACGACTTGTGCATACTTGACGTAATGTTGCCTGAAAAGGATGGCTTTACAATAGCGAAGGAAATAAGGCAGCAGGATGAATTCATTCCAATACTTTTTCTGACCGCCCGGAGCCTGGAGGAGGATAGACTTAAGGGATTTGAGATAGGAGGTGATGATTACATCACCAAACCATTTTCTGTCAAGGAGCTCATCTACAGAGTTGATGTGTTTCTAAGAAGACAAGGTATGAGTTCCGGATCTTCTATGAATAAGACCATTAGGATCGGAAACTATGAATTCGATCCTGAGAATTTAGTGTTGTCACATGGGGATGATTCCAGATCGTTGACCAGGATGGAATCAGAGTTGATGCTTTGTCTTATTCGTGGTGAAGCAAAGTTGGTACGTCGCAGTGATATTCTGCTCAAAGTATGGGGAGAGGATGACTACTTTAAGGGACGCAGCCTGGACGTTTTTATATCCCGTCTCAGAAAATACCTGTCAGAAGACCCCTCCATTAAAATCCAGAATCATCATGGAGTGGGATTCAGCATTCAGATTGGTTAGCACTCGCTAAATTGGGTTAAAAAAGGTTAATCAACTTATCAGACCTTCTTTCCGCGCGTAAATTTGGGATATGAGTGCGGGAAAGCTCCGATGGATTATTCTTTTTATGAGCACGGCGGTGGTGGGCTTGATCGCTTTCCAGTGGTACTGGGTTGATACGGTTATTGACTCAAATGAGGACAGGTTTCACAAAGACGTGCTTAGTGTCCTTGAGGAGGTGGTACAGAAAATTGAGCGACAGGAAATTCTTTACCTGGTAAATCAAAAATCTCTTGCCTCACCTCTTGGTGGTGGAAACAGACCCACTTCCTTTCAGGGAGCCCAACTTTACTATGAGTTTACAGGAAGTATTGATTCCGCAGAGATTAATTTCTTCTTCTCAATGGATGCCACGGGCCAGGTTAATTTCTCTGACCAACCGGAGCTGAGACAGCCTCATGTAGTACCACCACAAGATCCGGGTTTCGGTAAAGAGCAACTTGAAAGCCAGTTACAGAAAGTCAACAACAAGTCCGAAATGGTCATGACGGTACTCGAGGAACTTATGGTTCCAAGAAGATTGTCCAGCCGAATCAATGCTGCAATAATTGATTCTCTTCTGCAGACCGAACTCGAAGAGAAAGGAATAAATCTTGATTACTACTTTGGCGTGATCAAACCCAACGAAGGTCGGTTTGTATCCATAAGTGACCCTGCAAAAAATGTAGAATTATCTCAAACGCCATATAAGGCATACCTTTTCCCAAATGACATCATAAATGACCCCAGTTTGCTCTCCATTCATTTTCCCGGAGAGTCAGATTATCTTCTTGGACAAATGTGGCTGACGATCAGCAGCTCAGCGGGTTTGATCATCATCATTCTGATCTGTTTTGGTTATGCACTCACTACGATCATTCGTCAGAAAAACATCTCAACAATGAAGAATGATTTTATCAACAATATGACGCATGAACTGAAAACGCCTATTGCTACCATTGGATTGGCCATTGAGGCGCTTCAGGACAAGGCCATGGTTGAAAATACTGATATCCGGGGGAGATATCTGAATATGATCGGGGAAGAAAATCAGAGATTAGGTGCGCAGGTCGAAAAGGTCTTGCAAATGGCGATGATCGATAAACGACAGTTGAAACTGGAGGAGGAAATTGTAAGCGTTCATGGCATTATAGAAAAAGCGATCAAGAAAATCTCTTTACAAATCGAGAACAACCATGGGACACTAAATACCTCCCTAAATGCGGACTCCGACATCATTAATGCAGACGCAAGTCATTTGTTGAATGTCCTTCTGAATCTTTTTGACAATTCCATCAAATATTCGGAGGATGCTCCTAAGATCATGATCAGGACGCACAATGTGTCTGACCATTTCGTGGTTTCCGTTAAGGATCACGGGATAGGGATGAGCAAAGAGGAAGTGAAGC
Organism: Cyclobacteriaceae bacterium; assembly: GCA_965228045.1. Classification (GTDB taxonomy): domain Bacteria; phylum Bacteroidota; class Bacteroidia; order Cytophagales; family Cyclobacteriaceae; genus JANQEU01. The sequence continues at coordinate 463,346 of OZ245789.1, forward strand.
ATATCTTCCAAAGATTTTATAGGGTTACAACCGGTAACCTGCACAATGTCAAGGGCTTTGGCCTCGGGCTGGCGTATGTAAAGAATGTAGTGGAAATAATGGGTGGAGACATCAGCGTTGAGAGTGAATCAAAAAAAGGCACTAATTTCATACTAAAATTTCCACTGGCTGATGTCTAAAACGAAGCTGTTAATAGTCGAGGATGATCCAAACCTGGGTCAGATACTTACCGAATACCTTTCTCTTAAAGGGTATGATGCCACGCTGAAACCTGATGGGGAAGAAGGGATCAAGGCCTTTTACGAGACCTCCTATGATCTATGCATACTGGATCTGATGATGCCAAAGAAGGATGGATTTACCCTGGCCAAGGAGATCAGACAGGTAAACTCTGACATTCCAATTGTCTTTTTGACTGCAAAATCAATGAAGCAGGACGTTATTCAGGGATTCGAAATTGGGGCTGATGACTACATCACCAAACCCTTTAGTATGGAGGAGCTCCTGCTCAGGTTAAATGCCATACTTAAGCGATCGGGACAAAAGGAATCTAAAGAATTTCCTCATACTTTCAAGTTGGCTTCTCTGACTTACATTTATGATGAAAACAAGCTCATCACCACGGAAGGAGAGATCAAACTTACCACCAAGGAAAATGAACTTTTGAGAGTGTTTTTCGAAAATCTTAATGATACCGTCAACCGAAGTTATGCTCTGAAGAAAATCTGGAGAGATGATACGTATTTCAATGCTCGCAGTATGGATGTGTACATTGCCAAACTCAGGAAATATCTCAAGAGCGAACCCACGCTTAAGATTGTGACAGTTCATGGAGAAGGCTTCAAATTGATTGAAGTTCGGTAGTCTCCTTTTCATATATTTGTCTTCTCAATATGAGATCAAAATATAACCCCTTAGGAGAAGACATTTTATGCAACTAGTACCCTCAATTACAGTAATAGGTGGACGTACCGCAAGGCTTAGGCAAGGGGACTATAAGCAGGAAAAAGTTTATGATGTTTCTCCACTTGACGTAGCCAAAACATTTGAAGAGCACGGTATCCGTAGAATCCATCTTGTGGATCTTGATGGAGCTAAAAGAGGTGCGATTGTAAATGGTCCGACCCTGGAGTTGATTACCGGCCACACGTCCCTTGAGGTCAACTACAGCGGAGGCCTCCATACCTACGGTGATATTTCGCAGGCATTTGAATTTGGTGCAGAGAGTGTAGTGGCAGCAACGATTGCAGTATACAATCCGGATCTTTTTACAACATGGCTGATGTCTTACGGTAGGGAGAAAATAGCGCTGGGAGCGGATTGCCTGGATAGACTCATCCGGGTTGGGGGCTGGCAGAAAGCTACCAAAATAAGCCTCATGGATCATATTGGTTTTTATTATGATAGGGGATTAAAATACCTTAAAACCACCGATATAAACAGAGACGGGGTTCTGGAAGGCCCTGCCATCGATCTTTACAGAGAAATAATAAAAGAATTTCCTGAGTTATGTGTATTCGCGAGTGGGGGCGTAAGAAATATTGATGACATCAAAACGCTTCGGGATGAAGGCTTGTACGGTGTCATATTCGGAAGGGCTTATTACGAAGGCAAAATAACTCTGAAAGAAATAGAGGAATTTATGGCCGGTTAATTCGTAGCCATCTCTTTGATGTCCTCAAATCCATTCACACCACTTTCATATTTGTACTTGTAGATGAAGTAGAATAGAAAATTGTATCTGGAGATGGTATTCAGTGAGGAGGAGTCGGAGTTCGTGGTTTTCCTTTGATCCGGTGTGGTTACTTCGGGAGAAATAGCAGTGTCACTATCTTCGTAATTTTCATCATCATTTGATTCTGAATCGGGATCAGAAACAACCGCTTCTGCGGAACTTTCACCTTCTGTACTGGACTTGCCCTCTCCGTTGGCAAAAACGTACGTACTCAGGAAAAGTACAACTACTAAAAGAAATAACGTCCTCAACTTCTTTATCGGTTTCTGTAAAACAGAACGGGAAAATTAACGAATAGGTTAGGCAATTCACACAAATAGTGTCGATTTCATTTGAGTTTTAAGAAGAAACCAGACTGGTATCAAAGAGAATTCAGAATTCCTTCAGAATTGAAGAATCTTCTTATTTCACAATTTCACTTCTTGTTTTCCAGTCAAATGATCGCATAAAAAAATCCCGGATGTTCATTTAACCGGGATTTTCAAAAGTTGGGTGGAAGATCGGATTCGAACCGACGACCTCCTGAACCACAATCAGGCGTTCTAACCAACTGAACTACAACCACCATTTTTAAGGGATCGCAAAGGTAATTAATGGGAGTTAATTTCCTACAAACCCAAAATGAAAATGGCAGATACTTCTGTACCTGCCACCTCCAGGAAAATATTAATTCATTTTAGGCATCTGCCCATTTAATGGTACAGCCTATTGCTCTTTTTGTGGTCACCGTAGGTTTATCACCTGAAAGTAGAGCATTAATTGCATCTTCTACGTACGTTTCCTGAACATCCGCTGGTTCGCGGGGACTGTCATCTATTGCACCGATGTATTCGACCCGATACCTGGATGCTGCTTCTTTATTTAGAACGTACACATGTGGAGTTTTAGTGGCACCATACTGGGCAGTGATGTTTTGTGCATCATCACGCAGGTATGGGAACGAATAACCACGATCTTTCGATCTTTTCAGCATCTCGTCCATGCTATCTCCGGGTGAAGCCTTCACATCATTCGGATTAATGGCGATAACGGGGTATCCCTTGGACGCGTATTTTTTATCCAATTCCATAATCCTGCTTTCGTAGGCTTTTGCATACGGGCAGGTATTACAGGTGAATACTACTATAAATCCTTTGGCATCCTTGTAATCTTCCAGTGAAACTTCCTTGCCATCTACATTCGGCAAAGAGAAATCCGTCGCAAGGTCACCAACTGCATATCCTTCCGTGTTCTCTGTGGCATTAACAAATAATACTCCAAGAACCGTAAGTACGCCCGTTACAATTAGAAATGTCTTCTTCATAGAATCTTTCATTTTACCTAGTCAATATGTTTGTCTATTTCTGTGTTCAAAGTTTCGCGTGTGAAAGCTTTCTCGTGAAACACTCTCTTACCATCCTTCTTTACCATCAGGGTAGCCGGTAATGCACCAGACCATGATTCACTTATTTTACCCATGTACGAATCATAGTCCTTTTCGTCCAGTAAGTAAACAGGAGCCGTGATACCTTTTTTCTTAACAAAGGCCTTTACTTTTTCAACTTCTTCCGGGAAATCCAGGCTTACTAAAATTACATTTAGATCATTTCTTTTAGAAGCCTCCTCGAAATATGGTAATTCCTTAATGCATGGTCCGCACCAGGTTGCCCAAAAGTTTACTACGGTCAACTCTTCCGATGAACGTTGCATTACCTTTTGTAGCTCGTCAAATTTAATTACCTCGAAGCTTTGGGCCTCTGCCCAATATGAAGAAATTGTTAAGAGAACAATCACTACCAGTTTTCTCATACGCACTTGATACTACGTAACCCCAAAAAAAGGGTTTAGGATTTTGCAAAAATCTAATAATGAGAGATTTAACCGGGAAATGGAAGATTGTCCACATTTTTGCCAAATTATCCACAATCGTAGTAGTCTGGCCTATAAGTAGCTGATCATCAAATGGTTAATGGATGATCATTAATTTAAAAATTGTTGATAAATGATTTTAAATCAGAAATCCAATGATTTTCCGAAGAAAAAGTTTTATAAAATTATTCCCTGGATTCCCGGATAAGGCGGGTCCTGTAAGCATTAAATATTCGGGATTTGGATATAAAGCCTACATATTTACCCCCTTCAATCACGGGCAGATTCCAGGCTTGTGTTACCTCAAATTTATTCATAACCGACCTCATTTCCTCCTTTAAAGACACGCTGGCAGGAGGTTTGGTCATGATCGTTTTTACAATTACTTCTTCCTGCTTGACCGGGTCAAACATTATTTCCCGTATCTGATCGAGTGTTACTATTCCTTCAAGCTTGTTTTCATCGTTCACCACAGGAAAAATGTTTCTTCGGCTTCTTCGAACAAGTTGCACAAGTTGTTTCAGACTGGCGTCAGGATGGATCTTCAATAAATCTTTTTCAATGATCTTTTTAAGGTCAATCATGGATAGTACCATTCTGTCCTTGTCATACTGGATAAGATCTCCTTTCTCAATCAGATGCTTGGTGTAGAGCGAATATTTTTCGAAATAGGAGATGGTGGTAAAAGATATTGCGGAGACCAGCATCAATGGTACAAAAAGCATGTAGCCTCCTGTTATTTCCGCAATCAGGAATATGGCGGTCAGGGGAGCATGTAGTACACCACTCATCAAACCACACATCCCAACAAGGGTGAAGCTCGAGAGACTTAGATTGAAATCCGGATAAATGTAGTTTATGACAAAAGCCGTAAGGAAACCAGTCAGTCCGCCCATGAAAAGAGAAGGAGCAAAAATTCCTCCGCTACCTCCGGAGCCAATGGTCAGGGCTGTTGCAATGGGTTTGACCAAAATAATTGCCAGAATAAGGAGTATGAATATAAATTCCTGGTTGGCAAGGCCACCGAAAAGACTTTGGGTAAATATCCCATTGTAATTATTGTTTAGGAGGGATTTGATGGTGCCGTAACCTTCACCGTATATCGCTGGAAAAACCATAATAATAAGGGCCAGACCTAAACCTCCAACCAATGCCCGGGGTAGAAACCCTTTAACTTTTTTCACCTGGCTTTCAACCCGGTACATGAGTCTGGTGAAATAAAGTGAGGTAACACCACAGACTACGCCAAGGATGATGTAGAAATGGGTCTGACTGGCAAGGAAACCATCGACAAGACGAAATGAAAATAGTATGTCCTCACCTAAAAGGATAATTGTGACAAGTTGTCCACACACAGATGCGATAAGGATAGGTATGAAGCGGTTAATAGAGACCTCCGTCAAAATCACTTCAGCCGCGAAAATGACCCCTGCAATAGGTGAATTAAATATCGCAGATACGGCACCCGCCGAACCGCAACCGATGAGTAAGGTGCGCTTTTTGTAATCCAGGTGGACCAATCTGGCAAGGTTTGAACCCATCGCCGATCCTGTCACTACAATGGGAGCCTCCAATCCTACAGACCCTCCAAAACCAACTGTAATGGCACTAGTGATCATTCTCGAATACATCCTGGTGCGTTTAATGATGCTCGAGTTTTTACTTATTGAGTAGAGAATTTGCGTAATGCCATGCCCAAGCTCTTCTTTGAACAGATATTTTGCGACAAGCACAGTAAGCACTATCCCAATCAACGGGTATCCGATGTACAGGTAATTGACTCCTGTCAAATCCAGGTTTCTTTGCAAAAGTTCCTGAATAAAGTGAACGGATGTCTTCAGAGAGACCGCCGCCAGACCCGCTATCAGCCCAATGAGCCCCGCCATGATCAGTACAAAGTTGTTGTCGCTGATATGCTTGAGCCTCCAGACAAGGAAAGGCATGAGAAATTTACTAAATGTCATTAATCAGAAAACTGACTCATTTTTTGGAGTTGCCAAAGGTAGTTACAAACTTCAACCTGAAAAGCTTGAGGGTTATGAGAATTAATGGAATCAAAGAAACCTGTCTTTACATTAAAGACATTGAAAGGACCTACGATTTTTACCATGATAAACTAGGTTTTTCGGTAGTAAGTAAAGTTGAGGGCAGACATGTATTTTTCAGAGTTGGAGAGGATATGTTGCTTTGCTTTCTACCGGAGAGTACAAAAAAAGAAAAGGTATTACCCCCTCACTTTGCCTACGGAATTCAACATATCGCATTTTGGACGTCAAACGATGATTACGAAGAACTCAAAGAACAAATGCAGTCTTCAGAGATCAAGATTACACATGAAGAATACTGGGAGTCATCAAAATGCAGCTCATTTTATTTTCAGGATCCGGACGGCCATGTGCTTGAGATTGTAACTCCGGAATTGTGGAATTAAATCATTACCGCGTTCTGCTTTTTTAAGGCCTCTTCGATGTACTTGAAAGTAGACAGCACTTTAGCTTCTCCGTCTACCAGCGCTACATCATGTTCAAAGTGGGCAGAAGGTTTTCGATCGGCTGTCACAATCGTCCATCCATCGGACAACTGTACCACATTCTTAGTACCCATGTTGATCATTGGTTCAATAGCCAATACCAATCCGTCTTTCAATTTTGGTCCACGACCCCTTTTACCAAAATTCGGCACTTCAGGAGATTCGTGCATTTTTTTTCCAAGGCCATGACCTACGAGTTCTCTCACCACACCATATCCGTGTTTTTCAGCATGATGCTGTACGGCGAAACTTATGTCTCCGATGCGATTCCCTCTTTTCATATTCTGGATTCCGAGATCAAGGCACTCTTTCGTTACCTTAAGTAACTTCAAAATGTCAGGTTTTACATCACCAACCGGAAAAGTATATGCGTGATCGCCATAAAATCCATTTTTCAGGACCCCAATGTCCACACCTACAATATCACCGTCCATAAGAGGTCGATCAGTAGGTATTCCATGGACGACCTGCTCATTAACAGAAGTTATAATTGAATTAGGATAGTCATATAATCCAAGAAATCCCGGAACGGCACCATTGTCACGTATAAATTCTTCGGCCAGTTTATCCAGCTCAAGCGGAGTTACACCAGGGGCGATCTTTTCAGCCATGAGACCTAGTGTTCGCGAGACCAGATCCGCACTCTCCTGCATGATTTGGATTTCTTCTTTGCTCTTGTATTGGATCATAATAAAATAGGGGTGCAAAGATATAAAAAAGTAAACCCTGACTGCATCAGTGGCAGCCAGGGTTTACCTGGATACTATCTCAAAATTTGATTTCCTGTATTATGATTTGGAAGATACGTTCTCAAGTACATCCTTTATTGGCACTCTTTTTCCGTCTCTGAAAGACACGATCCACGCATCTTTTACACCCATCTCTCTAAGATACTTTTTAAAGGTATCCGCTTCCCAGTAATCTTTAAAGACACCAAGTGTGTATTGCTTCATACCTGCGTCATTTGTTTCACCGGAAAAGTTGTCCCCGGCTTCAAGGTATTTGGAAAGGTCTTTATTGGTGAAGGCACCTATCTGTACTTTAAAAACGATTCCCACCTGATCATTGATGGATGAACCGGAAACATCTTTTGATCGGGGTTCTGCTGCCTGATCCTGAAGTTTCGCAAGATTGGCTCTGGAAGTAGCAAGTTCATTACGTAAATCCGAAACCTGTCCTTCTAGCTGGTCAATTTGCTCATCTCTGTCTGCAAGAGAGCTTGAGAAGCTTTGTTGTTCGGTCTGTAAGGAGCTTACCTGCCCTTTCAAAGCCTTGTTTTCATCGAGTAAAGATTTGTACTCCTGAGGTTCCAGACGTTTGAGTCTCTTCTTCCATTCTTTCTTTTCTTTCTTGGAAAGTTGGGCATGACCGTCAAAAGCAAAGGTCACTCCCAAAATGAGTACCAGGATAGTAGCTAAGTTTTTCATTTTTAATTTCTTGATTTTGAAATAATTATCTATAACAAAAGTATGGAAATAACGCTTCAAATGCTAAAAATCACGATTTAAGCGAACCGATCATGTCTTCCGGTCTGACCCATTCATCAAATTGCTCAGAAGTGACCAGCCCCAATTCCACAGCTGCTTCACGCAATGTGCTGCCGTCTTTATGCGCTTTTTTTGCGATTTTGGCGGCATTTTCGTAACCAATGTGTGTGTTCAGAGCCGTGACCAGCATCAAAGAATTCTCAAGTTTTTCCTTTATAACCGGGTAGTTGGGCTCTATTCCCACGGCGCAGTTTAGATTGAAAGATTCGCTTGCATCACCAAGTAATCTGGCAGACGTGATCAGATTATAGACCATCATGGGTTTAAACACATTTAATTCAAAATGCCCCGACATGCCACCGGCTGTCACAGCGACATCGTTGCCCATGACCTGCGCGCATACCATTGTCAGTGCCTCACATTGGGTGGGGTTTACTTTACCAGGCATTATAGAGGAGCCCGGTTCATTTGCCGGAATGATGATTTCACCAATTCCACTTCTCGGACCCGAACAAAGCATACGGATATCATTACCGATCTTCATCAGACTTACTGCCAATTGCTTCAAAGCACCGTGTGTTTCCACCATGGCATCATGGGCTGCAAGTGCCTCAAACTTGTTTAGAGCCGAACGAAATGGAAGTCCGGAGTTCTTTGCAATCCTTTCTGCGACCAGATCCGCATAACCCTGTGGAGTGTTTAGACCCGTACCCACAGCAGTACCACCCAAGGCCAATTCCGAGAGGTGGTCCAGTGTATTTTCAAGGGCCTTTATTCCATGATCAAGCTGTGAGACATAACCCGAAAACTCCTGACCCAGGCTGAGTGGGGTGGCATCCATGAAATGTGTTCTGCCTATTTTCACGACATCGGTAAATGACTTGGCTTTTGCGTCAAGTACATCACGAAGCGCTCTGATTTTTGGAATGGTATTATCGGTTACCAATTTGTATGCAGCAATGTGCATTGCTGTTGGGAAAGTGTCATTTGAAGACTGGCTTTTATTTACATCATCGTTTGGATGAATGATTTTCACTTTGTCCTCAAGTTTGCCACCGTTTAGAACATGAGCACGATTGGCGATTACTTCATTGGTATTCATATTCGATTGAGTACCGGAGCCAGTCTGCCAAATGACCAGTGGAAAATGTTCATCCAGATCACCTGAAAGAATCTCATCGCAAACCCTGGAAATAAGCATCATCTTCTCCTTGTCAAGGACTCCCAATTCCTCGTTGGCTTCTGCTGCCGATTTTTTTAATATGGCAAAAGCATAAATCACCTCCAGAGGCATTTGCATGTTTGATCCACCTATTTTGAAATTATTGCGGGATCGTTCTGTTTGTGCACCCCAGTATTTTTCGGCGGGAACTTCTACTTCTCCGATGGTGTCGTGTTCTATTCTATACTTCATGGTTATACTTTGAGAAATCCAAAATTACGTAATGATAAATCAATCCATATCCTATCTTGTGGGGAACCTCAAAATGGAATTGCAATAATGGTTAATTGGTAGTACGTTTGCATTGTTTAGAATGATTCTAAATAATGAAATTAACAGTTCTCCTTTCTGATTTTCAGTTCCTGACCCGTGAAGGGCTTATTCACATGATCGAAAACAACGATGATTTCGAATTGGTGGGTGTGAATGAAGGTCCGGAGGGGTTATTGGAAACTGTCATTGAAAAGCATCCGGATGTCTTACTGTTGGACTATCAAAGTCAGGACCCGATTCTTATATCTATTCTCAAAAGAATTCTGGAATCAAAGGCGACCAATGTCCTGATTATCACGAATGATGATAACCCTACGCAAATACAAAATCTGCTGGGTATGGGGATCAAAGGAATAGTTACAAAAGGATGTAGTAAGAGGGAGATTATCAACGCCATCCATTCTGTGGCAGCCGATAACCGATTTTTTTGCAACCGGATTCTGGATATTGTACTGGCAGGAAATGAGGAGATTTATACATCCCCTGAAAACTGTGAGCCAACGGATCTCTCTCCGAGAGAATACGAGGTACTCCAGCTGATCACGAAAGGAATGAAAACCGTCCAAATAGCTGATCAGCTACATGTGAGCGTGCATACCATAAACTCTCATCGCAAAAACATTCTGAAAAAGCTTAACCTGAAATCCCCGGCAGAATTGATCGTGTATGCGATGGAATCAGGTCTTGTAAAAGTGTAATATGCCTGTTTCACTAGTATCCCTTGGACTCAATCAAAAAGCCAAAATCATTTCAATTGATGAAGGAGATATTCTGGCACGAATGATAGAAATGGGATTATATCAGGGCCGGGAAATTTCAATTGTATTGAAAGCTCCTTTTGGCGATCCGATAGCTATTGAGATTGAGGGGTCAATCCTGTCATTGAGGAAATCCGAAGCGTCATTAATCCAGGTAGAAGCCATATGAAAGTAGCACTGGCGGGTAATCCCAATTCCGGTAAAACATCTGTCTTCAACCAATTGACAGGCCTCAATCAACAAGTTGGAAATTATCCGGGGGTCACCGTAGACAAAAAATCGGGGAAACTAAAAGGCCATCCGGACATCACCATAATAGATTTACCCGGCAGCTATAGTATTTATCCCAATTCCTCTGACGAGCGAATTGTATCCGATATTCTGGGAGACAGAGATCATAAGGATTTTCCGGATGCGATAGCTGTGGTGGTGGATGCGACTAATCTGGAACGGAATCTCTTATTGTATACTCAGATTCATGACCTGAATATTCCGGTGATTCTGGTCGTCAATATGATCGACCTTACCAAAAATTCCGGGATGATGCTTGATCTGGAAAAGCTAAAGGAGCTATTCACACCACACGAGGTGATTCAGGTGAGTGCCCGAAAAGGTGAAGGGATTGATCATTTGATCAAATCAATAAGCGCTGTAAATGGGAGCATTAATTCTCATAAACCTATAGTTGATGGCGAATTTGATGATGGAAAGATTGACCTGGGAGCCGGTGCCGAACTAGCTAAAAGGGCCGAGGAAAGATATAAGGTTATTCGACAGAGGTTAAAATTCTGCTATAATGATATTTTTCCCTCAAGAAATCGAAAAGCAGATGAAATTTTGACGCATCGGATATGGGGATATGCCATCTTCCTGGGTATTCTGTTTTTGATCTTTCAGGCCATCTATGCCTGGGCAGAATGGCCAATGGACCTGATTGACGGCATCTTCCTGTCCATGAGTCAGTGGACAAAGAACTTATTACCTGATGGGCCATTTACAGACCTTCTGGCAGAGGGAGTTATTCCCGGCATCGGAGGTGTAGTGATTTTTATACCTCAGATCGTTTTATTGTTTTCCTTCATTTTTATACTGGAAGAAACCGGTTATATGGCCAGGGTGGTTTTCATAATGGATCGATTGATGAGACCATTTGGATTGAATGGCAGAAGTGTGGTGCCATTGATATCGGGAGTTGCCTGTGCCATCCCAGCTGTCATGGCGACAAGGACCATCGATAATTGGAAAGAACGTCTGATCACGATTATGGTGACCCCGTTGATGAGCTGCTCTGCGAGACTTCCAGTTTACACTTTATTGATTGTGCTAGTGATACCGGAAACATCGATTGGGATCTTTAATCTGCAGGGGTTGGTTTTGATGGGTCTTTATTTACTTGGATTGGTGGCGGCCTTGGTGGCGGCCTTGGGATTCAAGTTTATTATAAGGAGCAAGCAGCGCAGCTTTTTGATCATGGAGCTCCCCCGATATAAGATGCCGAGATGGAATAATCTTTCGGTTACAATTTTTGAAAAGACTAAGGTCTTTGTTCTTGAAGCAGGGAGGGTTATCCTGGCAATTTCCATTGTGCTTTGGGTTCTGGCTTCGTATGGTCCGGGTGATCGGATTGAGAATGCAGCCGCATCAATTGATCCATCTGAATACAGCACTACTGACCAATATGAAAAAGCAGTCTCGTCCGCAAGTCTGTCAAATTCTTATATCGGGATTATGGGAAATGCGATAGAGCCTGTGATAAAACCTTTGGGTTATAACTGGCAAATTGGAATTGCATTGATTACCTCATTTGCGGCCCGTGAAGTATTTGTGGGATCTATGGCTACCATATATAGCGTCGGAGAAGATTTCGAAGCTGACTCTTCGTTATTGAACAGGATGAAAAATGAAATCAATCCGGATACGAATGAAAAGGTCTATAACCTGGCATCAGGGCTTTCATTAATGGTTTTTTATGCGTTTGCGATGCAATGTATGAGTACCCTGGCCATCGTTTTGAGGGAAACTAAAAAGTGGAAATGGCCGTTGATACAATTCGCGTACATGACCGTGTTTGCCTATATTTTTGCCTTTATTACTTATCAACTTTTAAGCTGATGTTCCAGTCTGTTTTAGTTCTTGCCTTGTTTTTAATTTCTGCTGCTTTCCTGGTAAGAAAAGCCCGAAGGACGCTCGATCCTGAAAGTCATGATTGCGAAGGCTGCGCAGTGTCTAAATTGAGCAAAGGAGATCCTGCTAGCAGCAACAATCACTAGTTATAGTGATATCAATTTTGCCTATCACTAGCTATTTACAGAGACACCTTCCTGATTTACTTTTGCCTTAATTTAGAATCATTCTAAAGAAGCAATCAACATCCATAAATTTTAGATTTGATGACTTACGAACGGACCGAGGGGGAATTAGAACTCGACTTTTTAGATAGAAGAAAGTCGTTGTTGAATACGGAAGAATGTGTTTTCAAAAAGTGCTGTAAGAAATACAAAAAGAAAGGGAAACATTGCAAGAAATGTCCGAAGATATAGGAAACGTAGCAGGTAAGGAAGTGGTGTTCGAAACAGAAAATATGTCTCTTAGTCAGAATGATCTAAGTGACCGGTATCTGTTGTCGATATTTCGTGATGAGATTGAGTTAAGACCTTGTGAGCTTATAGCGTTCAGGAGGAAAATCAACGCCATTGATCTGATGAAAATTTTCGATGAAAATCATCCGGAAACAGAGATACTATCATTGCCTTCATGTGACCGGTTTTTCGTGTTTTCTATCAGAGAGATTCTGGAGCTTCGGGATCTTTTCCACGGGGCATTTGCGATGCTGGAATTGAACAGTCTTATCCAAAGGCAGCTCAGGAGATTACCTATATAGGTAGCTTAGAATCATTATAAATTACGCTCTGAGGGCGAAAATGACCAACTTTTGGCCTTTTTTTGTAGTTGTACAAAAAAGACTTTACATCATGAAAGATATATTGAGAAGACATAAAATCCTGAAGGATGAGATCATTGACATCCTTAATAAGCAAATAAAAATGGAAGCTTATTCCTCTGCCGCGTACCTGGCCATGGCGGCATGGTGCGATGTGGAAGGATACGACAATAGTGCCGAGTTTTTCTTTCAGCAATCTGAAGAAGAGCGAAAACATCAGCTGAAATTATTCCACTATCTGGTGGACATGGAGTGCCAGGCGATTTCACCTGCTATAGAAGAGCCAAATCATGAATTCACGAATCTTCGTCACGTTTTTGAAAAGGCTCTGGAGCATGAAATGGCGGTAACCGACTCTATTCATAACATCATGAATGTATGTCGCAAAGCCAACGATGTAGCCACGGAAGAGTTCATGCGTTGGTTCGTTCAGGAGCAGATTGAAGAAGAATATGTGGCAAGGAGAATTCTGGAATTGTTCGATGTGCTGGGTGAAGATAAGATTGCATTAGGAATGATAGAGGAGCGTGTTCTTGACGTAGAATACGATGCCGGTACTGAATAAGAAGTGAACTGAACACTAAATGACAAGGTGGTCAGCGAACCACGAATTAATCACTACAATTAGTGACATCACTAGTTGTAGTGATTTTTATTTTTAGGGACCTATGATTTCGCTTAAGCGATGAAAGCCAAAAACTCACAATCTCAACAAATTCTAAACAGCTCTTTATCGTCATTGATGTGGAAGCTGTCTTTGCCTGCGATAGCTGCTATGGTACTTTTTGGGTTGAACGCTTTCCTGGATGCCATTTTTGTGGGTCAGCTTGTTGGGGAGACGGCACTGGCCGGTGTAGCTCTGGCCTATCCATTGTCCAATCTCATGATGGGTTTTGGATCCTGGATCGGAACGGGAGCCGGAAATGTATTGAGTATAGCCATAGGAGCAAATGATGAAGAAACTCAAAAACGACTTCTTGGCACAGTATCCTTTCTTACCCTGACATTTAGTATCATTTTTACTATCGTCGCCTGGTTCTCTGCACCCTATTTGATCCAGGCTATGGGAGGCACCGGTGAGATTCTGGACATCGGTACCAGATACTTCAGAGTATCGATTCTGGGTACGATCTTTTGGATTTATGCTCTTTCCCTGAATATGGTAATTCGAGGAGAGGGCAAAATGATGGAAGCGGCGAAGATGATGGCTACTGGTCTGATCGTTAACATCATTCTCAACCCAATATTCATCAGTGTCCTTGGGATGGGTGTGGAAGGTGCGGCCATCGCCACCATCATCGGAATGATGGTTTACAGCATTCGGGGTTATCTCTATTTTAGAAATGGTAAAGCATCCTTTGAGGCAGATATCCATAAGTTTAGCCGGGACAAGTCGACGGCGAGAATGATACTAAAAACTGGATTGCCGGGGTTCATTCTGACTGTGATGAGCCTTGTACAGTCGTTTGTGGTGTTCAATGCTCTGACAAATGTCGGGGATGAAGACGACGTGGCATTTTTCGCCGCCGCAAACAGGATTTTACTTTTTATGATGACACCCCTGTTTGGTTTGATGAGATCACTGCAGCCTGTGATCGGAATCAATTTCGGAGCAGGTCAGTATGACAGGGTAAAGGCAGGTTTCAGGTTGTTCACCAAAGGTGGATTTTTCATAGTAGCACCATTTTGGCTATTAATGAGTCTTTTTCCGGAGCCGACCTTGAGATTAATGCTCCCTGATCTTCAGTTTACCGATGAACATTTGAACTACTTCAGGATCTATATTCTCATATTACCCCTGCTTCCGTTTGTCTTCAATAGTCTAACTTATTTTCCCGCAATAGGTCAACCTCGCAGAGCCACGTTCATTACCATGGCGAGACAGGTTATTTTTTATGTACCGGTAATGCTTATTTTGCCTGGCATATTTGGTATACCTGGCATATATATCGGTGGGACAGCTATAGACCTGGTAGTGACTGGCTGGATGGCCTGGGCGGTGATCACCAGTATGAACCGTCTACAGCAATTGAAACCTGACGTTCAGGTCTGAATTTTAGATTGTCAATTCAAGTGGATTGCCCTCCGGGTCCAAAACAACACTTTCGAAGTAACCGTCCCCGGTTGTCCTGGGCCCATCTACGATTTCAAATCCATCCGATTGCAATCTTTCAGTTAGCTCGATTACCTTTTCTTTGCTTCCGAGGGAAATGGCGAGATGCGTAATTCCGAGCATCTGAATTTCCTTTTTCTGATCTATACCCATCTTCTTCATCAATTCCAGTCGCGCTCCATCATCAAATTCCAGAAAGTAGGATTCAAAACCTTTTTTTTCATTCACATATTTATTGCCACATCTGGCATCAAAGTATTTTACAAAAAAGGATTGCATTCTCTCCAGGTTTAATACCCAGTAAGCCACATGTTCGATTCTCATAATGGTGTAAGTTCTAAAATCATCACTACTAGTAGTGACTTAGCACTATTTGTAGTGAAAAGACAATTTGCCTACCAATAGCTATTGTCTGACAGCTACTGGTAAAACTACTTTTGCATTGTTTAGAATCAATCTAAATAACACTATTTAACAGGAACCATGAAAGTCTTAAAATATTTAGTACCAGCTTTTTCATTGATCATATTATCAGCGTGTAACAATGAAACTGAGCCCGATCCTTCACTCGAAATACCATCTACTTACGAGTTTACCAGAAATGGTGAAAGTTCTGTAAGCTTTTCCGGTCAGACTACCAGATTAGACATGTTATCTGAAATGAAATCCTACCTCGGCGAAGCTCATGGAGGAAATGAAATTGAAGAAGATGTTTTATTAGGTATGTATGCGAATGAGAATGCTTCGTTTTCCGATAGCGAACTCAACAGTGCCGACAAGCAACTTGAAAACAAGACCTTTTCAACTGACATTGAATTTTTCAAAGAGCAGATGGCAGCAGCCGCCATTGCCAGCCGTGATTATTTCGCGAATCAGCAGGAAGCCGCTGAGGGTCAATCAGGATTGATCCAACGTGGTACATCAGGTAATTTCATTCTGGTCAGCGAAAAAGGCTGGGAATATCAACAAGTGATAGAAAAAGGTTTGATGGGTGCCGTGTTCCTGAACCAAATCTACAACGTGTACCTCACAGATGATCGAATTGGGCCCACGGTAGAAAATGAGGAACTGGTCGAAGGTGAAAATTACACGTCTAAAGAACATCACTGGGACGAAGCTTTCGGTTACTGGGGAGTACCAATAGATTTCCCCGCGGAATTGGAATCATCAGACAACAGATTCTGGGCAAACTACTCATATGGTAGAGAAGAGTTGCTCGGGACAGCATCCAATTTGAGAGATGCCTATCTGAAAGGAAGAACGGCGATAGTCAATGGAGATGATCAATCCCTTGAAGAGGCTACAGAGGTTCTTTATGAGACATTTGAAATCACAGCAGCAGCAACAGCTGTTCATTATCTGAATTCCTGCATTGAAGATATTAATTCTGGTGACCAGGGAAATCTCTTTCACCATGCTTCCGAGGTGATTGGGTTTGTAATGGCCTTGAAATATTCCCCGTTCAAACGCACCACCACAGATGAAATTGAAACGATTATTTATGACCACCTTGGAGAGGAAGGGGATTTCTGGAAGATCTCCCTTGAGGGAATAAATGAAGCAAAACAATTATTGATCAGTAACTATGAAGAGCTTGAACCGTTCATGGATCAGTTATAAGGTCTTAAAGGCCTTTCGTGGAATGTTATACGTCATAGGGCCTCTGGCCCTTTTGTCGTGTAGTGAGGATGGTACCAAAGACGGATTTAATGACTACGATCAGAGGTTGCTGCTGGATAACATAGGTAATAATCTGATCGTTCCGGGGTATGCTTTGCTTGCTGAAGAATCGACTACTCTAGTGAGTGCTACAGAGGGTTTTATTGCTAATCCTACATTGTCCACCTTATCCGGTCTCAGAGAACAATTGAAGAAGATAAGACTAGCCTGGCAATCATTAACACCCTATCAATTCGGTCCGGCTGAGACACAGGGGTTAACTGCTGCTTTAAACATCTATCCTGTGGATGTTAACCAAATCGAAAATAACATTCAGGAGGGCACTTATGATCTATCTACCCTTGCCAATAATGATGCAAAGGGTTTTCAGGCAATCGGATATTTACTTTACAGGGACGAAATGTCCGATGAGGAAATCCTGGATTCCTTTATCGAAAGTAGAGCGAGCTATCTACTAAACGTTGTAAACTATATGGACGAAAGAGTCCAATCGGTCAATACCACCTGGGAAAATGAATATCTAATTGAATTTACATCCGAAGACGCCCTTGGTGTAGATGTAGGAAGTAGCCTTGGGCAGCTCGTAAATGCCATGAATAGAGATTTTGAAAGAAATACCCGAGATGGTAAAGTTGGTATTCCCGTAGGTGTGCGGACATTGGGCGAACCATACCCTAAAGCTTCTGAGGCCTATTATGCTGGTTATTCTATTGAGTTGCTTGCCGCAAATATTGAAGCTTATGAGCGTCTTTTCAGGGGAGCGGATGGAGAGGGTTTAGATGACTATCTACAGGCCTTAAGTGTGGTATCGGATAATGAGACTCTGTCTGAGGAAATTCTTTCACAGTTTGAGGTCATAAAACAGGCAGTTGGCCAGTTAAATGATCCGTTGCAGGCTGAAATAGAGACATCGAAGGCCGATGTGGAAACAGTTTTTGTTGAAATGCAAACACTCGTTGTCCTTTTCAAAACGGAGATGGCTTCTGCTCTGGGTGTCACGATCACGTACCAGGACAATGACGGTGATTGATCTAAAAAGAAATATCGTCAGGTCGTTCACAAAAGATATTTCCATCGCCCCATTGGTTACTTTCCGAATCATTTTTGGGGTTCTGATGCTGTTTTCCACCATTAGGTTTTTATGGAATGATTGGGTCCATGAACTCTACATTCTTCCCGATTTTCATTTTAAATACCTGGGATTTGAGTGGGTACAGGCTTTACCGGGTAACTGGATGTACGCGCCGTTTATGGTGATGATCATATGTTCAGTCGGAATCCTGCTTGGTTTCTTTTACAGATTTTCTGCCATGTTGTTTTTCCTGGCCTTCACTTACGTCGAATTGATAGATAAGGCGAACTATCTTAATCATTATTACTTCGTTTCATTGATCTCATTCCTGCTAGTTTTCATTCCTGCCAATAGACGATTTTCACTGGATGTTTTATTTGGGAGGACGCGTGAGCGACTTTTTGTTTCTCCTGTTTATCGAAATATCCTGATTTTTCAGATTTCCGTTGTCTACTTCTTCGCGGGGTTGGCAAAAATCAACCCGGATTGGTTGCTCCATGCCCAGCCACTTAAAATGTGGTTGTCGGCACACATTCACGACCCCATAATCGGAGGGCTTTTTCGTTACGAACACACTGCATTTGTTTTCAGTTGGGCTGGAATGTTGTTTGACATTTTCACACCCTTTCTCCTCTTGATCAGTTTCACGCGCAAAATTGCTTATTTCATTGTAGCGGTATTCCATATACTCACATGGTGGCTTTTTCCAATTGGTGTTTTTCCATGGGTAATGATAGGTTTGACCCTCATCTTTTTTCAACCTGAGGCTCATGACAATTTTCTAACCAGATGCGTTAAGTTAAATCCCCCGGTACAAAAGGAAGGATCAGGTTCCTCCTTATCAATGGTCAAAAAGTATGCTCTGATCGGTTTCGTTCTTTTCCAAGTCGCAATGCCTATGAGGCATCTGCTCTATCCTGGAGACCTTTTTTGGACCGAGGAAGGGTACCGGTTTTCATGGCGGGTGATGCTGATGGAAAAAGCCGGAAGCGCTCAGTTCCAGGTTGTCGAGCCACCTTCAAGCCGCTCTATCCCCATTTCAAATTATCAGTATCTCTCAGCTAACCAGGAAAAAATGATGTCTACTCAGCCAGACATGATACTGCAATTTGCACATTTTCTAAAATCCGAATATGAAGCAAAAGGAGTTCCGGACCCGGAGGTTCGGGCGAATGTCTTTGTCACTTTAAATGGCTCAAGGCGGCAACTTCTGGTTGACCCAAAAGTGGATTTGACGGACTACAATATAGATTTAAGACCCAAGTCCTGGATAATGTCAAGATGAAGAGTAGATGGATCATTTTGGCTATTGGAATACTATTTTCCGGGTTAGTATCAGGGCAGCATATCGAGGGAACCGTCACTGACTTGGAAGGTAATCCTCTTCCAGCCCAGATATTTATAGAAGGAACTTCCTTTGGAACCAAGACCAATGAAACCGGTGAATTTAAGTTTCAAATATCTCCCGGGACTTACAACCTTGTCGCATTCTCTCCCGGTTATCAATCCATTTTGAAGCAGATTGAAGTCCGGGAGAATTTATCTGTATCATTTCTTCTGAACGAACTCAACACTGAACTTCCGGAAGTTTTGGTCACTGACCATCAGCTAAGCTATCCACAAAGCGACTGGCTGAAGTCAGTCAGTGGTTCGGCGATTTATGACGGAAAGAAATCGGAATTGATTCAACTTGACGAGGTGGTGGGAAACAAATCTGCTAATCTTGGGAGACAAATGTATGCAAGGGTTCCGGGGCTCAATATCTGGGAAAGCGATGGGGCCGGGGTACAACTTGGTATTGGTGGCCGAGGGTTGAATCCGAATCGGACATCAAATTTTAATGTACGGCAAAATGGCTATGACATCAGTGCGGATGCCCTTGGTTACCCGGAAAGCTATTATACACCTCCCGTACAAGCCCTGAGGAGAATTGAAATTGTAAGGGGAGCGGCAGGCCTCCAATACGGCACACAATTTGGCGGACTATTGAATTTTGTGTTCAAAGAAGGACCCAAAGACGAAAAACTGGACGTAAACCTGATCAATACTGCAGGATCTTTTGGCTTTTATAATTCCTTCAACAGCGTAGGAGGGACCGTTGGCAAGGTCAATTACTACTCCTTTTATCAATATAAAAGAAGCGAAGGCTGGAGACCAAATTCCGGTCTTGAACAGCATACTGCATATGGCTCAGTCACTTACAACTTCACCCCATTCTCAAAACTAAAATTGGAACACACCCATATGAACTACCTGGCTAAACAACCCGGAGGGCTTACTGATAACCAATTTCGGCAGGATCCAAGACAATCAAATCGCACAAGAAACTGGTTTACAGTAGGATGGGATTTGTCTGCCGCTGAGCTGGATATTCAACTTAAACCAGGAATTAAGCTGAACAACAGGACATTTTTTCTAAATGCAAACAGGTATGCTTTAGGGAATTTAGGAAGAATCGACAGGCCCGATGACATGGACAGTCGGGATCTCCTGATGGATGAATATATGAATTGGGGAAATGAAACTCGACTGCTCTGGCATTATGATCTTCTTAGCAGTAAGTCCGTTTTGCTCGTGGGGAATAGGATTTATTTTGGCAATACAAGGAGGGTTCAGGGAGATGGTGATGAAGGCGGTAAACCCAATTTTAAGCTGAATAATCCGGAAGATCTCGGCGATTCGAAGTTTCTGTTTCCCGGCCAGAATATGTCGCTATTCGCGGAAAACATTTTTAATCTTTCAGAACACCTTAGCGTCACTCCGGGGGTTAGGTTTGAATACATTGTCACAAAAGCAGATGGATATTATGTGGATCGCAGAACTGATTTGGCCGGCAACATCGTATTTGAGTCTCAGGTATTCGAGGAAAAAGTGAATCCCAGATCTTTGTTGCTGGGAGGAATTGGGGTTAGTTATAAATACACTCCAGCTCTTGAATTCTATGGTAATTTTTCACAAAACTTCCGCGGCATTAACTTCAATGACATAAGGGTAGATAATCCGTCTCTACAGGTCGATTCGCTTATCTCCGATGAAAGAGGATACAACGTGGACCTTGGTATGAGAGGTTCCCGGCCAGGAATTTATCGATTTGACTTTTCAGGATTTTATCTATCATATGACGATCGGATTGGATCCGTACTGCGTTCTGCGCCTGATTCACGGTTTAACAATTTGATCGAGCGAACATTCCGGTACAGAACCAACATCGCTGATGCTGCCATCTATGGATTTGAATTTTTTGGTGAGATCAACTGGCTGGGGGTTTGGTCCAAACCGAATGAATTAACTCAATTAAAAACCTTTTTGAACCTCAGCGTTATCTCTTCCCGCTACTTGTCCAACCAGGATAATAGTGTGGAAGGTAACTTTGTGGAGCTTGTTCCTCCTGTGAATCTACGCACCGGGATCACCTATCAAAACAGAGAATTTGCGGTATCCTATCTTTTGAGTTTTGTTGAGGAGCATTACTCTGATGCCACTAATGCCGAAACCTCACCAACCTCTGTGGAAGGCATTATTCCTTCCTATTTTGTGATGGATTTATCCCTGTCCTACGCCTGGAAATGGATGTCCTATGAGGCTGGAGTGAATAATCTAGCCAATGAAATGTATTTCACGAGAAGGGCTGCCGGTTACCCTGGTCCTGGTATTTTACCTTCGGACGGACGAAGCTTCTATTTCACCCTGGGGTTAAACTTCTAATCAAGATTTGGATTCAGTTTCTCAAAAAAACTCCATATGGCGATTCCAATGGAAACTGAAATATTAAGAGAATGTTTGGTCCCGTATTGTGGTATTTCAATGCATTGGTCAGAATTTTCGATGAACTCCTCCGAAACACCAAAAACTTCGTTTCCAAAGACCAGAGCGCATCTTGAGTTTTTATCGGGTCTGAAATCTGAAAGCGAGACAGATCGATCAGTTTGCTCGAGACAAAATAAATCGTAACCCTGATCCTTCAAATAGCGGATTGCTTCTTCATTTTTCTCAAAATGTTTCCAGTCCACAGACTCCGTCGCCCCTAATGCTGACTTGTTGATTTCCCGATGAGGTGGTCTCGCCGTGATGCCAGTAAGGATTATTTCTGAGATTCTGAAAGCATCTGAAGTCCGGAAGGCAGACCCCACATTTTGCATGCTTCTTATGTTATCGAGAACTATTACAATTGGTGCCTTCTCAGCCTTTTTGAAAGCTTCAACATCTAACCTGTTAAGTTCCTCGTTCTTCAGTTTTCGCATGCACACGCCATTGGTTAATATTGTCTATTGATCTAACATTCGGACCGCAAATATGGCCAAAGCCAAGGCTTCTTCAGAAACTCCGCTCATGAAACAATATAATGCCATTAAGGGAAAGCACCCCGGGGCGTTATTACTCTTCAGAGTCGGTGATTTTTATGAGACATTCGGGGAAGATGCTGTTAAGGCCAGCAAAATTCTGGATATAGTTTTGACCAAAAGAGCAAATGGTGCTGCCTCGCATATTGAATTGGCTGGTTTTCCTCATCATGCACTTGATGCTTATCTGCCTAAGTTGGTACGAGCGGGCGAAAGGGTAGCCATCTGCGACCAGCTGGAAGATCCCAAATCGGTAAAAGGTATTGTCAAGCGGGGAGTGACGGAACTCGTGACTCCGGGACTTTCATTAAATGACAATGTTCTTGACAAATCGCGTAATAACTATCTGGCGTCAATTTGTTTCGGGGAAAGGAATGGGATCGCTTTCCTGGATCTTTCCACCGGCGAGTTTTTGACGACGGAAGGAAGCATGGACTATGTCGGTAAGCTGATCCAAAGTTTGTCACCATCGGAGATTATTTATTGCAAAAAGACCCGAAAAGAATACCTGCAGTCATTTTCTGATCAGTACAATAGTTATGAATTGGACGAATGGGTCTACACTTCAGACTTTGGTTATGAGAAGTTGATCAAGCATTTTAAGACCAAAAATCTAAAAGGTTTTGGAATAGAAGAGATGGAGGCGGCCATTACCGCTGCGGGAGCTATTCTTCATTACCTGGATGAAACACAGCATAAGGAATTGAGTCACATTTCTGTAATTGCTCGTCTCGAGGAGGAGCGATACATGTGGCTCGATCGTTTTACCATTAGAAACCTGGAGTTGGTCTCATCCTCTCAGTTAGATGGTGTGCCGCTCATCGATGTGATCAATAATGTGGTTACCCCAATGGGTAATCGTTTGTTAAGAAAGTGGCTGGTGCTTCCATTAAAAGAGAAAAGTGAGATCGAACAGCGACTAAATGCGGTAGAATCTCTTTTTGAGAATGATGAATTACTTGAAAACCTGAGGGAACAACTGAAACAGTTGGGAGACCTGGAGAGATTGGTATCAAAAGTGGCGACTGCACGGATCAATCCAAAGGAGCTCTTACAGCTTAAAACTGGTCTTAAATTCATTGCGCCCATTGAAAGGCTTATTGCAAACGAAGAGGGACTCAAAAAATACAAAGGCCGTCTGCATGAGCCGGAAGTGCTGATTGAACAACTCGAAAATCAGCTGACGGATGATCCACCTATGAGTATGGCCAATGGCAATGTGATCAGAGAAGGAGTCAACAAAGAACTGGACGAATTTCGAAAAATCGCATTTTCCGGAAAAGATTACCTACTGGAAATCCAAAAGAGGGAAATGGAAAACACTAAAATCCCTTCTTTAAAGATTGCATATAATAAGGTATTTGGGTATTATCTGGAAGTAACCAATGCACATAAAGAGAAAGTACCTGAACAGTGGATCCGAAAACAGACACTGGTAAATGCGGAGCGGTACATCACCGAAGAACTGAAAACTTATGAGGAAAAGATCATAAAAGCCGAAAGTGAACTGTCCGTAATTGAAGCCAGGTTATATCAGGAACTTTTGGTTTTTGCGAGGGATTTCACTGAAGTTATTCAGCAAAATGCTTCCGTTTTGGCAGAACTCGATTGCCTTTGCAACTATGCCTACATCGCTAAGCGCAATAATTATACGCGACCTAATATTTCAGAGGAACCCATAATAGACATTAAGGAAGGAAGGCATCCTGTCATTGAACAATTGCTCGAAACAGGAGATGAGTATATTCCTAATGATGTTTTTCTGGACAATGAATCTCAGCAGATAGTAATTGTGACAGGACCTAATATGGCCGGTAAGTCTGCTTTACTCAGGCAGACTGCATTGATTGTCCTGATGGCCCAGACGGGCTCATTTGTACCAGCGGGATATGCAAAAGTAGGTGTGACGGACAAGATTTTTACCAGGGTAGGTGCCTCTGATAATCTATCCCGCGGTGAATCCACTTTCATGGTGGAGATGACCGAAACGGCAAGCATATTGAATAACCTCAGCGAGCGATCTCTGGTGATCATGGATGAAATCGGGCGAGGCACCAGCACTTATGACGGTATTTCAATTGCCTGGTCGATAGTGGAATACCTGCACAATCAGGAGAAACATAAAGCCAGGACACTTTTTGCCACTCATTATCATGAATTAAATGAGTTGGCCAAAGAACTTCCAAGGGTGAAGAATTTTAACGTAGCCGTCAAGGAGCTGAACAATAAGGTGATCTTTCTACGAAAGCTGGAGGAAGGAGGCAGTCAACATAGTTTCGGGATCCATGTGGCACAAATGGCGGGTATGCCCAATGAAATTGTGATCAGAGCAAACAAAATTCTGAAACATCTGGAAAAGGAAAAACTGAACTCGGAAGAGGACTTAATCTCAGACATACCCAAGCAAACTTTTCAGATGAATCTTTTCGAATCCGATCCCAGGGTAGCGAGACTGATGGAGATATTGAGAGGTGTAGACATCAATACGATCAGCCCTGTGGAGGCTTTGCTTAAGTTAAATGAGCTGAAGGATATGTTGAAAGGGGACGGCTGATGTGAATACATCAAAAAGTACCCAGGGCGGGACTTGAACCCGCACGACCTTTAAGGGTCACAGGATTTTAAGTCCTGCGTGTCTACCAATTCCACCACCTGGGCATGAAACAAATATGCCGCAAGCATTCTTGCGGCATGTAATTGAGCGGGAGACGGGATTCGAACCCGCGACCCCGACCTTGGCAAGGTCGTGCTCTACCAGCTGAGCTACTCTCGCTTATCCTTAAAAAAGGACTGCAAATTTAAACTTTGATGGGATAATTACAACAAGGCAATGAATATAAATTTTCGAGAGATGTGCGGTCTCCTAATCAACATGATTTCAGTGTCGTAAAGCCTGTCCCTGAAAGTAGTCCTTCAAAATTCCCTTTGCCATCCGCTCATAGTCAATATCATCTGCATTGAATGAGGCTTTATATTCATTTAGTTGACGGGAAAGTCCATTGTCTACCCCGGTTTCATGAAAATTTACCGTAAGCGTTTCCTCTATTCCAATGGCAAGCAGCTTAGGAACATCAAGGCCATATTCAGCCATGATCAAATCGAGAAAAACTTTCTGAGGGGTGACATTGATATCTTGTTCCATGAGCGTAGAAGTTAATACTGTTAAATAATTAACAAGATTTTCCGGTATGAGACTGTTAACATACGCAAATTTATTTACATCTCATAAATAACTGTATCGCTAAATAGGTATTAAAAAAGCGATTCCGAATCCGACATCGCTTTGTTCCCATTCATTTATGTAGTAAGTTCCTTAAACTACTTTCATCGCTTTCGCGTCCCAATTGATAATTTTCTTTCCAAAGTAACTGAGATTAGTGGCGAGAGAAGGGCCAGCCGCTCTCAAGCCGAAAGAACCGTCCTCCACTACTTTCTGACCGGTTTTGGCTCCGTTCACAAAATTCAACCAATGGGCTAGATTACTGTCATAGCCGTTTGGAGTTTCATAAATATCCTCGCCCGGACTTTGCATTTTGAATTTTCTTGGATACTGGGAGGCATACCAGGCTTCGTACTCTTTTTGCTGTGCTTCTGAGAAGGTTTCGAATGAATCCCAGCCACCATATCCTGGAGCTTCCGGAATTTTATTTTTGTTAATGGTGATTCTATTCCATCCAATGGTCATGGTCCCTTCGGTTCCCACTAACTTTAGAAGGTTCCCTCCACCACCACTATCCACAAAATTGACCCGAATCTGAAGGTTAAAAGCAGAGTGGGTATCGGTTTCCGGATAATCCACTACAGCGAGCATGAGATCGGGAGCATCTCGACCATCTTTCCAGAATTTCAATCCTCCTGAAGCATAAATTCTTTCAGGACCTAAAGAATCAATAATTACATGAAGGCCGGAGAATAAGTGAACAAAAAGATCCCCAGCCACTCCCGTACCGTAATCCTGGTAGTTTCTCCAGCGGAAAAACCTAACTGCATCGAAGTCACGTTTTGGTGCGTCTCCGATAAACCCCTCCCAGTCTACCGTTTTTGGTGAAGCGTCTGTAGGGATTGAATAATTCCAGGCACCAAGATGGGAGAATCGATCTGTATAGGTCTCGGCCATCACCAATTGGCCTATAGTGCCAGACTGGTAAAGCTCAGCCGCCTTTTCATAAAGAATGGAGCTTACCCGTTGACTTCCAATTTGCAGGGTTTTACCTGATTTTTTTTCAGCCTCAATAACTGCTTTTCCTTCCTCCACCTTATGTACCATTGGCTTTTCGCAATAGACATTTATGCCTTTATTCAGCGCTTCAATGGTAATCTTATCGTGCCAGTGATCTGAAGTGGCCACTACGATACCGTCCAGGTCCATGTCCAGCAATTCTTCATAATTCCTGGTGGTCTTTATATCCTGACCGAACACCTCTTTGGTTCGGGTTAATCTTCCATCGTAAAGGTCGCAGGCTGCTGCTATCTCCAATCCTGGAATTTTTACAGCCGTTTGAGCATTGTTAAATCCCATGATCCCCATTCCAACTACCCCTATCCGAAACGAATCCTGAGGAGAGGTCATTTTTTTCAGATCCTCCAAAATAGTTTTCTCACGATCGGATGCTGACACAAGAGCAGGAATCCCCAATGCTGCTATTCCTGAACCAGTTTTTTTGATAAAATCTCTTCTCGATTTGGCCATCTTTTCTGCGTTTAAATGAATCTCTAAGGTATTTTAAATAAGTATAGACTCACATAGAGTTTTATATCAAAGGATAATGGGCAATGAATTTTTTTCATGAATGGCAACAAAGTGATCGAAATATCGTAATATTGCGATATGGGAATAACTAAGAGCAACTTGTTTACGGTCGAGCAGAATGAAATGGCCACATTTGCCAAAGCATTTGCACATCCGGCCCGGGTAGCCATCATAGAGTTTTTACTTGAAAGCAACAGATGCATTAATGGCGATCTGGTACACGAACTAGGACTGGCTCAGTCAACTATTTCCCAGCATTTAAAAGAATTAAAATCCATTGGGCTAATCAAGGGTTCGATCGAAGGCCCAAGTATGAGTTACTGTATCAATGAGGAAGTTTGGGTTTTGGTGAAAAACCAATTCCAATCATTATTCGGGAAATATAGAGGTCAGGATTGTTGTTAAAAAATTTTGCACAAAGTCATCGTAATATAGCGATATGTCAATAATAGAACTGGAAGTAGCGAATATCACAGATAGTCATGTTTTTTATCGTAACCTATTTGGCATTCGAGCCAGCAAGCTCGATTTGGAGTCCGTAGAGTTCATCACACATGATCTTCATCTTAAACTTCATCTTAGCGATAATGAGCTCAAACCTGGCTCAAACGTGATCAGTACCAATGAGGAAATTGAACAGGTTTACCACAGGATGAGTCGATATATGCTTCGAAATAATCCATTTGGAGAGTGTCAGGTTTTACAGGGAGTGTTCCATGTAATAGACCCCGATGGTCATAGATGGATAGTCAGGCGAAAAGATGAAAAAACCGAAATAGATACCAATAAATGTTACATATTATCAAACACTTAAAACATGGAAAATCAAGTTAAATTTCACATTGGAATGAATGTTTCAAATATTCATAATTCGATAAACTTTTATCAAAAGCTTTTTGGGACTGAGCCCGTTAAAGTTGAAAAGGGTTATGCCAAATTTGACCTGGATAACCCGGGTCTGGTTATTTCATTCATTGAGGCTCCTGATAAAGTGGCCAAAGACTTCGGTCACCTGGGGTTTCGGGTAAATTCTGACGAAGAATTGCGGTCGAAAAAGACTGACTTAGAAAAGGAAATTGAGATAGCACTTGAGGAGGAGAATACCGCTTGCTGTTATGCCATTCAAAACAAGTTTTGGGTGAATGACCCCGATGGATATGAATGGGAGGTTTATCACTTTCTTGAGGACACAAAGTCCAATGAGAAAAAATACTCAGCCGTTGGCTGTTGCTAATATGGAATTACTAAAGTCTATAGAGCAGTATAGATTAAAGGTGGAAGGGAACCTAGATAAAATAGCAGGTTCCCGCCTCCCTGTTTTGGATGAATTAGTTTCCAAAATTGTAACTGCATACCCGGAAGGTGCTCAATTGATTTTTGTATGTACCCACAATTCGAGACGGAGTCATTTTGGTCAGGTATGGACTCAGGTTTTTGCTTCTTATTTTGATCTTGATGGAATAACTTCATTCAGTGGGGGGACTGAAGCAACTGCATTTAATGGGAATGCGATTGAAGCATTGAAAAGAGCCGGGTTACAGGTAGTAAGCAACGGCGGTGAAAACCCGGTTTATGAAATCAAGTATTCGGAAACAAAGGAGCACATTCGTGCCTGGTCCAAGCAATACTCCGATGATTCCAATCCACAAAAAGATTTCATCGCTGTGATGACCTGTACTGAAGCGGATGAAGCCTGTCCCGTAGTTTTAGGCGCGTCAGCAAGAGTTAAGATGACTTATGAAGATCCGAAGAAATTTGATGGAACCGATCAGGAGACAACAGCTTATGATGAAAGATGTCTGCAAATAGCCACAGAACTCTACTATGTTCTTTCAAAGGTCAGTGAGTCCGTGAACTGATCCTGTTAATATTTGTAAAATTTGTCAATTAACCCGACCACTTGGATAAAGTAGTTTTCACTTTTGATAAAGGACGGTATTTTTGCCAGCCTTATAACGGAATAAAATGGAAAACTCAGAGGGCTTAGACATCAGAAAAGAGCATCAGGACAAGATCAAACGAGTGGTCGATGAAGTGGGTAAAGTTGTAGTGGGCCAGGAGCATATGGTCAATAGACTGCTCATCGGTCTCTTTACACAAGGTCATATACTTCTTGAAGGCGTACCAGGTCTTGCCAAAACTTTAACTGTAAATACGCTGGCCGATGTATTGCATCTTGATTTCCGAAGGATACAGTTTACACCAGATCTGCTTCCTGCTGATTTGATTGGAACAATGATCTACAATCAGCAAAAAGCTGAGTTTGAGGTCAAAAAGGGACCAATTTTCACAAATATGATCCTGGCAGATGAAGTCAACAGGTCGCCGGCTAAAGTTCAGTCAGCTTTGCTTGAGTCCATGCAGGAAAAGCAGGTGACCATTGGTGAAACGACTTTCGCCCTTGACAGACCATTCCTGGTAATGGCCACACAAAATCCAGTCGATCAGGAGGGAACTTACCCATTGCCTGAAGCCCAGGTAGACAGGTTCATGTTGAAAGTTCATGTCGGTTATCCGACTAAAGACGAAGAACGTGAAGTCATGCGTCGAATGTCCAACCTTTCATTTAAGCCAACTTTGGACACCATTCTGACCAAAGAGGACATTTTTGCGATCCGTGAGGAAATCAATCAGGTCCAGGTTTCGGATGCTATTGAAAAGTACATTGTGGAGCTGGTTTTCGCCACCAGGAATCCTAAAGAATACAAACTGGAGGAGGAATCAAACTACATTCAGTTCGGCGCTTCACCAAGGGCATCCATTAACCTCAATCTGGCTGCGAAGGCTATAGCATTCTTCGATGAGAGAGACTATGTATTGCCGGAAGACATTAAGGCCATTGCGGACGATGTGATGAATCACAGGATTATATTAAATTATGAAGCTGAAGCCGATGGAGTCACAACACACGACATTATCAGCTCTATTTTGAACAAAATCGAAATTTCCAAGTAGGTTTTTACCCATTTTAAGAGGGATAAATTCATTTAGTTAACATTGGCTTAACAGCAAATTCTTTATCGAATAACAATTCTGTAATCTCGGGGGTTGACCTTTAATAATATCATAACCTCCTCTCTCTTGTCAATTAATACAGTTGGCTGAATTTTGAGGTCAGATTTTGAATCCAACTTTACAGAATTAAACATGAAAAAATTACTTTCTTTATTAATGGTTGCAACACTAGTGGCCATGTGGTCATGCGGAGACGACAACGATGACGATGATGTCGAACCAACTGATCCTGATCCGGTAGATTTAACAGTATCAGGTGTTCTCGAAGAAGATGCCACCTGGACTACTGGTAGTACGGTAACCTTAGATGGTCGAACAATAGTACCTGATGGAATTACACTTACAATTGAACCAGGTGTAGTAATAAAAGGAGAAGATCAAGAAGGAACTCAGGCCTCAGTTCTTATCATCGCTCAAGGTGGTATGTTGATGGCTAATGGAACTGCGGATGCTCCAATTATCTTCACTTCTGTACTTGATGACATTGAGCCAGGACAAACTAACGGATCTAACCTTAGTGTTGAAGACAATGAACTTTGGGGTGGACTAATTATCTTAGGGAAAGCTCCTATCTCTGCGGATGCTGAGACTGCCATCATCGAAGGTCTTCCAGCTGATGAGGCTTACGCTGTTTACGGTGGATCAGAGGCAGGTGATAATTCTGGCGTTCTGAACTATGTGTCTATCCGTCATGGTGGAATACTGATTGGAGAAGGTAACGAGATCAATGGTCTTACACTTGGTGGAGTCGGCTCTGGTACATCAATTCAAAATGTAGAGGTTGCTGGCAATAAAGACGATGGTATCGAGTGGTTTGGTGGAACTGTGAACGTTTCGAATGCCCTTGTATGGGGAGCGGATGATGATGCAATTGACATTGATCAGTCTTATTCCGGAGTAATTGACAATGCAGTCGTCATCGCTGTCGATGGTCTTACTGATCACGCTCTTGAGATTGACGGTCCTGAAGGAACACTTGAAGATTCTTTCACTTTGACCAATGTGACTATTAAAGGCAACGATCAGGAGCCTGCGGATTTCAGAGATTGTGCACTTGGATTGGTATCTAATGTGTATATATTCGGTTATACTGCAGATCCGGGAGAAATTGATCCTGCCACTGGCGAAGCCATTGGTGAAGGTGATTTCTCTCTTAGCAACCCTGATGATTCTGAGTGTACTGATGACAATTTTGCAAGTGGTGCGCTTAGCTTTGCTAACATTGAAATCACTCCTGCAGATGGTGTAACTCTTGCAGCTATATTCAAAGATTTCTCTGACGCGGATATTGAGTCTATCGTTACGGAAGTAGCCGAAGGAGATAACAGTGTAGGAGCAGACCTTGATGTATTTGGCTGGACATTCGCTGCTGCTTTAGGAGAACTTGATTTCTAAATATTTATCATAGTTCATAGATATTTTTAAAGGTTAAAATTTGTCCGTCAATTTTTTGGCGGGCAAATTTTGTATTTAGGCTCACTTAAACATCACGCACCCTATATTTTAATCAATATGATCTTAAGACACTGTTTGACCCTCGTATTACTCTTTACCGTTTCCATGATTTTGGCGCAAGGCGCTTTGCAGGGAAAAGTGAAAGAAGCTTCCACCCAGGAAGGTCTACCTTTCGCAACTGTTCAGGTAAAAGGTACAACTAATGGTACCGTCACAGATTTCGATGGAAATTATAGTATGAACCTTGCCGCCGGGGTTTACACAATTGAAATTTCCTTCATTGGATATGTACCAGTTGAAATCACAGATGTCACAATAGTCGATGGTGAATCAATGGTCTTGAACGCAAGCCTTGAAGAGGAAACAGAAATGCTTGAGGCAGTGGTTGTAACTGCTGAGCAAATTAATAACACTGAAGCCGCCATCCTTAACGTACAAAGAAAATCCGCCAACTTATTGGATGGGATTAGTTCTCAAAACTTCAAGAAAATTGGTGATAGTAATGCTGCCAGTGCCGTTCGGCGGGTTCCCGGTGTATCCGTTGAAGGCGGTAAATATGTTTACATCCGAGGTTTGGGAGACCGGTACACAAAGTCCATCCTGAATGGAGTTGACATCCCGGGATTGGACCCTGACCGGAATACCATTCAGATGGATATTTTTCCCACTAACCTGATCGACAATATTCTTGTCATCAAAACTTCTACCGCTGATCTACCGGCGGATTTTACCGGTGGAGTAGTTGACATAGTGACAAAGGATTTTCCCGAGGACAGGGAATGGACCATTTCCGGTAGTGTTGGATATAATCCAAGTATGCATTTTAACAGTGACTACTACAGCTATCCTGGGGGTGACCTTGATATTCTGGGTATTGATGATGGTACCAGAGATCTTCCGATTGACAAAAGAACTGAGATACCGAACCCGGTATTGGATGATCCACTTACAGAAGAGATTACAAGAAGCTTTAATCCAAATCTGCAGGCTTTAAGGCAAACCAGCTTTATGAATTACAGTCTTGGCATCACGGGGGGCAATAGAAAAGATTACGGAGCATATACACTTGGGTACATTGCATCCTTCAATTATCGAAATACTACAGAATTCTACCAGGATAATATCAACACTTCCTATTTCAAAAACGAGGACACTTCGATAGATGAGCTGAGACTGAATCGTATTCAGGAAGGTGATTTTGGAAATAACAATGTTTTGCTAAGCGGACTGGCTGGAGTTACTTTGAGGAATCAAAAGAATAAGATTAATCTGACCGCGATGCACCTTCAAAACGGTGAGTCCCGGGCGGGATACTTCTACCAGAGAACGATCGTGGAAAACTCTGTAAATCTTTTCAAAGACAACCTTGAGTATAGTGAGCGATCGATTACAAACCTGCTTTTATCCGGTGAACACTCTAACGATGATGCGGATTTTATCATCGAATGGAAGGTGTCACCAACGCTTTCTAAAATTGAAGACAAAGACATTAGGCTCACACCCTATAGGATAGATGGTGCTAATTATTCAATAGAGCCTAGTGAATCTGGTGATCCTACAAGAATTTGGAGGAATCTGGATGAAGTCAATGTCGTGGGAAGACTCGATTTCAAATTGAAAGGTGATATGTTCGGATACGATTCCGAATTGAAGTTCGGTACTTATTCCGTAATGAAACAGCGGGATTACGAAATACTAAATTACAGAGTCTCGATGATTGCTGCTGGTCTTTTCGACTATACGGGGGAAGCAAATGAATTAATGTCAGAAGAATTTCTATGGAGTCCGGCAACCGGTCGGGGGGCGACAATACAAGGTAATTTTGAACCTTCCAACACTTTTGATGCAATCCAGTTAAATCTTGCTGGATACGCTTCACAAGAGTTTAGACCAGTTGAAAATTTCAGAACAATTCTTGGGGTAAGAATAGAGAATTTTGATCAGTGGTATAGCGGTCAAGATCAGAACCGTGAGGAATTCGACAATGAAAAAATTCTGGATATGATCCATCTTTTTCCCTCGGCCAATTTAATTTATAGTCCTACCGAAAGATCAAACATTCGATTGTCCTACTCCCGAACGATCGCCAGACCTTCCTTTAAAGAGGCCTCTTTTGCTCAGATTTTTGATCCGCTTACCGGCAGAACCTTTATTGGCGGCCTGAGGGTGGCCAATACAATTATTGATGGATCATTCGAAGAAATTTGGGACGGTAACCTGAAGGAAACGTTAATCG
This sequence comes from Cyclobacteriaceae bacterium, assembly GCA_965228045.1. GTDB lineage: Bacteria > Bacteroidota > Bacteroidia > Cytophagales > Cyclobacteriaceae > JANQEU01. The sequence continues at coordinate 496,801 of OZ245789.1, forward strand.
ATAATTTTGACCTACGATGGGAATCTTTCCAGCAGCGTGCCCAAATGTTTGCGATAAGTGCATTCTTCAAGAACTTCCAGGATCCAATTGAATTGGTGGTCTTCTCGGACAATGCGCCTGATAACTTCCAGCCCAGGAATGTTGGAAATGCGATTGTGTACGGTACAGAACTAGAAGTGCGTAAGGACTTTTCATTCATTAGTCCGGGTTTGGATGTATTGTCATTTAATCTGAACACCACACTTTTGAAATCAATAGAGGAAATGGATCTCAGTCCAAATGGTGAATATCAATCCAGACTTAGAAATGCTCGTGATGGCGAAAACATCAAGGATACCAGACAGTTACAAGGCCAGGCACCTTATATGATCAATGCCGGTTTTACTTATACTGGTAGCAATGATGGTATTCAGGCAGGATTGTTTTACAACGTTCAGGGAAGAAGACTTGAGATTGTGGGTTTTGGGCCTGCACCTGATGTATACACCGCACCATTTCATAGTTTGAATTTCAATGCTTCCAAAAGGTTTGGACCTAATGACGCACATAAAGTGGGGTTAGGTATCAATAACATTTTGGGTGATGACGTGGACAGTGTTTATGATTCTTTCAGATCTAATGATCCTCTATTCTCCCGGTTAAGCCCGGAGCGCAGGATCACGGTTAGATATAGTATCACATTATAAAAAAAGGGCGAATTCCTCGCCCTTTTTAATTTTTCAAAATGTCAATTTTAATCATCGCAGCCTGCTGAAACCCAGGCAGATGGTGTGTTTGATATCCAAGTCGCACTAGCTGTTATTTCTGCGTCATAACTTCCACAATTCAATGTACCAGGCGCGATATAATCACCATCTAAAACTACAGGAGGATAAAATGTAGTATGGTAGACTTGTGCGGATGCAGAAAGGTTCGGTCCGATACTACCTTCCTCTTGCATATGCACGTAAGCATAGAGACTCTGATTTGAATTTCCAGTTTCACTATCGTAGGCAATTGTCCCGGGATTTGAAATTGTAGTAGTGACCCTTACTTGAAAGGTGCCCAATGCTCCATCCTTTACCCCTTCATATTGCTTACCTCCATCAAATTTAGAAATCATTTTCGTAATGAAAAGATTGACATCTTCATCGGTAAATGTTGGGTTTTCAGATTCCAGGCACATTAACTCATATAATTTCTCTTTTGAAATAATTCCAGATATGGAATTGTCCTCAATAATCAAATTGTCACTAATGTCTAGAATTGACCTATTGTATGAGTCATTTTTGAAATCATAAGAGCAAATGAAAAACATAGGTAGGAGAAAAATTAACTTGTTCATGATCATAAGATGTTTATGTATAAAAAATCACTTATACCTAAACTACATCTTTATTTCATATAATTGAAAATAACGATATTATGATATTGTTACGTAACTACATCGTCCTAAATAATATTCAAAACGAATTTAAATTGAATCTAATTTTACAATTTTAATGCTTCAAATGCCTAATGGTTATTGTTTTTAACTGATGTGCGGGATTTCAAATGTTTTATCCGGATATTTTCAACTTTCGTGTTTGAAGTTGTTCTAAAAGGTTTTCGATCCTTTTAATTTCATTCCCAACTTCATACCGCTCCGACTCTTCCCCTCTTGTGAGGTGTCTTTCATACAGCCTTCCTAGCTTTTTTAGCTCCTTTCTGACGACTTTTATACTATTGTCAATGTCTTCCAGATAATACTCTTGCTTGAAATCAAGCATCATAGATTTAAGTTGCCGCTGATAATCTGAGATTTTGGAGTCAGGTATGCCCTCCTCATCTAGAGACACAAATAAAAACGAGTGTTCTCCCTCTTTCTTCACAGCGCTATAAAAAGTGACATCAATATCCGATCCAGTCTCAAATGACGGAATTATCACTTTGTAATGAGTCTTTAGGTTGTAGGGTCTGGAGAAGTCTTTACAATACTTCCAGAAGCCTTTTCGTACATCCTTTGCTTCAAAGACAAAGCCTGTTTTCCATCCGGTAAATTCCGTGTCACCCAGCTCAAGTTTTTGTTCTGTTATGTTTTTATCAAAATTCTGCGCCTGAGAGCAGAAAGAACAAATAAAAGTGGTGATTATCAAACCGATTTGGCAAATTCTCAGTTGTAATTCAAAACCTGATCTCATGAGTGTAAAGATATTGATCACAGGAGGAAGTGGAATGTTGGGAATGGCTTTAAGCCAATATTTAAAACCTCTTGGGTTTGATGTGAGACACCTTTCCAGGAAACCATCAGTTAAGAATGCTTTCCAGACTTATAAATGGGATCCTCGAAATGATTTTGTAGATGTCGAAGCGCTTAAGGTTGACCATGTCATCCATCTGGCTGGAGCGGGTGTTGCAGAGAAACGATGGACAAAAAAGAGAAAGGATCTGATATATCGAAGTAGAATAGATTCGGCTGATTTACTCCGGAGTCAATTTGTCAAAAACAATATAAAGCTTAAAAGCTTTGTTTCTGCCTCGGCCATTGGATATTATCCTTATGATGATGAGAATTCGATGACAGAAGACACTCCAGGAGGAGAAGGTTTTCTTCCGGATTTGGTAGAAAAATGGGAGCAATCGGCAGACGCGTTTTCAGAAATTGCCGATTCCGTGGCAAAGGTCCGAATAGGAATTGTACTGTCCAGAGATGGAGGTGCGCTTCCGAAAATGTCACAACCGATAAAATGGGGCTTGGGGTCGCCTTTGGGTTCCGGGAAACAGGTAATGAGCTGGATACACCTCAAGGACCTGGTTAGGATTTTTCACTTCATTCTTACTGAGCAGTTGTCAGGTACTTATAATGCGGTCTCACCATCTCCTGTCACGAACGAAGAGATGACGCATGCTATATCTAAGGCTGTTGGCAGATCAATTGTTTTACCCAATGTTCCTGGATTTGTTTTAAAATTGGTTTTCGGAGAGATGGCGGATATTCTACTTAAAGGCCAAAATGTTTCTTCCGTCAAGCTTGAAAATTCCGGATTTGAATTCGACTTTGATTCCATCGATAAGGCGATGAAAGATCTATATAAGCCCCGACTGCTGTAGATTTAACAGTATAAAAATTACTTAATGAGTAAAAATGACGAAAAAATCCGCGAAGCCTTCGAACGTAAGGATTGGCACGATATAAAAAGCAACAATTCCTGGACCATTTTCAAAGTCATGGGGGAATTTGTTGACGGATTCGATAAGCTTTCGAAAATCGGTCCCTGCGTCTCTATTTTCGGATCGGCCAGAACTGATGAAAGCGATAGCAGGTATAAACTGGCCCAGGAAATAGCGGCGATGCTTGTTCAAAAGGGGTACGGGGTCATAACCGGTGGCGGACCAGGAATTATGGAAGCGGCCAACAGGGGGGCCTTTGAGATGGGAGGTAAGTCCGTGGGATTAAATATTGAACTGCCTTTTGAGCAGGTCGGTAATCGATATGTTGATAAAGACAAGTCAATGGATTTTGATTACTTCTTTGTCAGAAAAGTAATGTTCGTCAAGTACTCCCAGGGATTTATAGTGCTTCCCGGTGGTTTTGGGACTATGGACGAACTTTTTGAGGCATTGACGCTCATCCAAACAGAGAAGATAGGAAAATTTCCCCTCGTTTTGGTGGATTCCAAATACTGGAAAGGATTAATTGACTGGATCAAAAATGTCATGATGACTGAAGGTAATATCTCCGAAGGAGATCTGGATCTTATCAATATCGTGGATACTTGCGAAGAGGCGGTTAAGGTCATTGAGGAATTTTATGCTAAATACAATTTGTCACCGAATTTCTAGTCGTTTAAATGTTTAGTTTTGCGCGCCTATTGTAATGCAAACCATTTCCCAGGAAACACACACAGATACCGCAGATAATATCCGGGAGGAGATAGAGATCATTGGAGCGAGGGAACATAATCTGAAAAATGTGGACCTCGTACTTCCAAGGAACAAGCTTATTGTCATTACGGGAATTAGCGGAAGCGGTAAATCCTCGCTCGCCTTCGATACGATTTACGCTGAAGGGCAACGGCGATATATGGAAAGTTTTTCTGCCTATGCCCGATCGTTCATCGGAAATATGGAGCGACCGGATGTGGACAAGATAAATGGACTCAGTCCAGTCATTTCTATTGAGCAAAAAACGACCTCCAGAAATCCGAGATCAACGGTCGGAACAGTCACAGAAGTCTATGATTTTTTAAGGCTGCTATATGCCAGGGCCGGAGATGCATACAGTTATACGACAGGTTTAAAAATGGTCAAGCAGACTGAAGAACAAATCCTCAGTCAGATCCTTGAGCATCACAAAGAACAGAAATTGACTTTGCTCGCACCAGTAGTAAAAGGACGAAAAGGTCACTACCGGGAGCTCTTCCAACAAGTCAGAAAGCTGGGGTTCGGAAAGGTCAGGGTTGATGGAGAGCTTCAGGATCTTGTTCCAAAAATGCAGGTAGACCGTTATAAGACCCATGACATTGAGATAGTTGTTGACCGGATAGTCGTCAAACAGGATCAAATTAAGCGTATAACGGGTTCAATTGCTACGTGCTTAAAACAAGGGAATGGCGTCATGATGGCCATCAATGAAGATGGTCAGCTTTCCTATTTTTCCAGAAACCTTATGGATCCGGAAAGCGGGATTGCGTATGATGATCCGGCTCCGAACACCTTTTCTTTCAACTCTCCGTACGGAGCTTGTCCCAAATGCAATGGACTGGGTACCATCGAAGAGATTTCTATGGACATGGTCATCCCGGATCCGGAACTAAGTATTAGCAGAGGTGGAATAGCCCCACTGGGAGAATACAGAGATATCTGGATTTTCAAAAAGATTGAAGCTATCCTGAAACGGAATAAAGCCAGTATTTCAACACCCATTAAAAAGTTGCCCAGGGAGCTTATTGACATTATTCTTCATGGAGATAGCGTGCCTGTGGCAGTTAGCTCAGTCAAATATCCAGGAACGGACTGGAATACTAAATTTGAAGGAATCATAACTTTCCTTGAAAAACAAAAAACTCAGGGTACAGACAAAACCAGGGAGTGGATTGAGGACTTCACTTCTACCCGAATTTGTCCTGAATGTGAGGGGCTCCGGTTAAAAAAAGAGTCGCTACATTTTCGCATTGCAGACAAAAATATCGGTGAGCTTGCGGAGTTTAATATCACAAAACTTGCAAAATGGTTTGAAGGCATTGAAGAAAAGCTATCAGACCGACAGCAGGTAATTGCAGGTGAAATATTAAAGGAAATCAGAAAACGAATTGGTTTTCTTTTGGATGTTGGCCTGGATTATTTAAGTCTCAACAGACCTTTGCGAACCCTTTCAGGAGGTGAGGCTCAGAGAATCCGGCTGGCGACTCAGATCGGTACTCAGTTGGTCAATGTATTGTACATTCTTGATGAGCCCAGTATAGGTCTGCATCAGCGAGACAACATGAAACTTATCAGGGCATTGAAAGACCTAAGGGATTTGGGCAATACTGTGATAGTGGTAGAGCATGATCGGGATATGATGATAGAATCCGATCATATCGTGGATATCGGCCCGGGGGCCGGACGACACGGAGGGGAGATTGTAGCCTCATCTGGTCCTGATCTATTTGTGAAGAACAATACGGCCACTGCAGATTACCTCAATGGGACAAGAAAAATTGAAATTCCTACAGAACGAAGAAAAGGCAACGGAAATGTCTTGGTCCTGAAAGGAGCAACAGGTCATAACTTAAAGAACGTGGACGTTAGCTTTCCTTTAGGAAAACTAATCTGTGTGACTGGTGTATCGGGGAGTGGTAAATCCACGCTCATTCATGAAACATTATATCCGATCCTTAGAAAATATTTTTACAAGAGTCGTAAAGATCCCCTCGAGCACAAGTCGCTGAAGGGATTGGAACACCTGGATAAAGTTATCGAAGTGGACCAATCGCCAATTGGCCGGACCCCAAGATCTAATCCTTCAACTTATACTGGCGTTTTTTCAGATATTAGAACCTTGTTTTCGGAATTGCCAGAGGCCAAAATCAGAGGGTATAAACCAGGTCGTTTTTCTTTTAATGTCAAAGGGGGAAGATGTGAAACCTGTCAGGGTGGAGGTATGAGATTGATAGAAATGGATTTTCTTCCGGATGTACATGTCCCCTGCGAAACATGTAAGGGTAAAAGATATAACAGGGAAACATTGGAAGTCAGATTTAAGGGAAAATCAATTTCTGATGTATTGGATATGACTGTGGAGCAAGCCGTGGATTTTTTCGAAAATCAACCAAAGATTCTAAGAAAAATTCAAACGTTAAATGACGTTGGACTCGGTTACATTTCACTAGGTCAGCATGCCACCACACTTTCCGGGGGTGAAGCCCAAAGGGTCAAGCTGGCCACTGAGCTTTCTAAAAAAGACACAGGCAAGACTTTCTATATCCTGGACGAACCAACAACTGGACTGCATTTTCAGGACATAAAGCACCTGCTGGATGTACTTCAAAAATTGGTAGACAAGGGAAACAGCGTTCTCATTGTGGAGCATAACATGGACGTTATAAAAATTGCTGATCACATAATAGATCTTGGACCGGAGGGTGGAGAGGAAGGAGGATATATCTCTGTGACGGGCACACCTGAAGAGGTAGCGAGACACGATGGTTATACCGGAACTTTCCTCAAAAGAGAAATGGAATTATAGCCCCTTCGGAACCCTTGTATATTTTTGCTAGACTTTGAACAAAAGAAATCTATACTGGTTCTGTCAGATTTTTGGTTGGTCCTTTTACGGGAGTCTGCAGATTGCTCTCTTTTCCGTTGCCGGAAATTTGGATGAGACATTTGTGCTTAGCCAGCTGGTTCAGACCGTGTTTTACATTCTGCTCACACATGTTTTCAGAGAGCTTTTGTTGAAACTTGGATGGCTAAAGTTCAAATGGTATGGCCTGCTTCCAAGATTTGTGATCGGAACTTTTGTGCTCTCTCTGATCCACTATGGATTTATTATCTTCTCAAACTGGATCACCGGTCAGTTGAATCCGGTGACAGATTTCAATATTTTTTCGATCTTAGCAAACACCATGGTGTCCATGGTCATGTTTCTTATTTGGTCATTGCTCTACCTTTCATTTCATTATTTTGAAAGGTATAATCGATCACTCCAGTACGAAGCGACTGTGAAGGAAGCAGAGTTGAATAACCTCAAATCCCAACTGAATCCGCACTTCATTTTCAATGCCCTCAATAGCATTAGAGCACTTGTCGATGAGAATCCCGTAAAGTCAAAAAATGCCATAACACAACTCTCCAATATTCTGAGAAATTCGCTTTCTACAGAACGCAAAAAACTGGTACCATTTCAAGATGAACTGAGAACCGTAAAAGATTATCTTGAATTGGAAAGCATACGATATGAGGAGCGTTTGAAAACTAGTTTCAAAGTTGACCCAAAGTCCGATGGATACCTTATTCCTCCTTTGATGTTGCAGACATTGGTAGAAAATGGCATCAAACATGGCATTTCCACGTTAAAGACTGGAGGTTGTATAACCATTGAAACGAAAGTGACGGATGAACACCTGAATATTTGTATCCGAAACAGCGGGAAATTCGTCAACGGAAAGACCTCAAGCCTCGGCTATGGGCTATTGAATACCAGAAAAAGATTGCAGTTAATCTACGGTGAAGAAGCTAACTTCCGGATTGGAAACGAAGATGGCTCTGTAAAAACAGAAATTCAAATACCAAAAAACTTTAGCGCGTAACAAATGAAGACGATAATTGTTGATGATGAGCGTTTGGCTCGAAAAGAACTCAATTCCTTATTAGAGAATTACCCTGAAATCGAAATTGTAGATGAGGCGCCAAACGCTGATGAGGCAATTGAAAAGATTGGCCAGCATGACCCCGATCTTATATTCCTGGACATTCAGATGCCAGGCAAGTCCGGTTTTGAGCTATTGGAAGAATTGGACAAAGTACCCAATGTAATTTTCACTACAGCATACGATGAATTTGCCATCAAGGCCTTCGATGTAAATGCATTGGATTACCTTCTTAAGCCGATTCAGGAAGATCGTCTGAGGGAATCTATTTCCAAGGTGTTGGCTAAGAAAAGTCAGACAGCCCAATCAAATGAAGTCCAATCCACGTCAAATAGAAAACTCCAGATTTCTGATCAGGTTTTCGTAAAGGATGGGGATAAATGCTGGTTTGTAAAGTTGGAAGATGTACGCTTATTTGAGTCAGACGGGAATTATATCAAAGTCTATTTTAATAATTTCAAGCCGATGATCCATAAAAGTCTGAATGCTTTAGATGAACGACTTGATGATCGTAGTTTTTTCCGGGCTTCGCGCAAGCATATCATTAATCTGAGTTGGGTGGATACAATTGAAACGTGGTTCAATGGTGGTTTACTAGTGCAATTAAAAGGTGGAGAGAAAGTAGAGGTGAGTAGAAGACAAGCTGCCAGATTCAAAGAAAAGATGAGTCTCTAATCCTTATTGATTTCTAATAGGAATTTCATGTCGATGGCCCAGTCTTTTGCCAGGTTGATCATAGCGGTAGTTTCCATTTCCGTTACATAACCTTTCTTGTGATTGTCCTCCCAGGTTTCCAGGAGATATTCAAGTCTTTTCTTTTCCGGTAAAGCATTAAATACTTTTCCCAGAAATTCCTTTGCCCGCTCAAAGGCAGACAAATAGTCAGAAGCAATGAATTCGGTAGCCCACTGATAGGCATCCCAGGCATCAATTTTCGAGACAAATTCCTCTAGAATTTTTTTCTCATCTTCATCCATTCCATGATAATGGAAAATTAGGGACTTCAGTAGGACCAGTGCTTTTTTCAATTCATTGCTCATTGCGGGTGCCTAGTTTTGACTAAAATTAGTTGATGTCTTCATCATAAAATAATTTAAACGCGATTTCATCGGCTACCAATAATCCATCATTCGTGGTAAATAAAACATTATCCTTTAAAACGACATATCCATTTTCAATAAGTAAGTTTATATCCACCTCTTTGTCCGAGATCAAATCTATTTTGAATTTTTTAGAAAGGTAATCAGTTTCAATTCCCAGTACGGTCCTACTACGAGTGAGGATGTATTCGTTTATTTGTGATGATCTGGAAAGGTTTTCTGTCACATATGCCGTTTGACCACTTCCAAGTTTTCTTAAGTATTCCGCATTACTATATACGTTGCTTTTTCTGGTTTTGTCACCATCATAAGAGTGAGCGGATGGACCTATCCCCAAATATGGTCTTTGCAACCAATAGGACTGATTATGCTTTGATCTATAACCAGGTTTCGAATAATTAGACACTTCATAGTGCTCGTATCCGGCTGCCGATAGGAACTTATGAGTTGCTTCATAAAACTCAGCCTGGGTGTCTTCTTCCATAATCACGAATTTTCCTTGATTTACCCAATGCTGAAGTACCGTCTTACGTTCTATGGTAAGACCATAAACTGATATGTGTGGAGAATCCAGTTCAATAATCCTTTGTATCTGTTCTGCCCAATCTTCCTTACCTCTATTCGAAAAGCCATAGATCAGGTCAACTGAAAAATTCTGAAACCCCGATTTTTTCATCTGATCAATTACCGCTATCGCCTCTTCGCTTGAATGACTTCTATTCATTCTAATTAGATCCTCATTGTCGAATGTTTGAAGTCCTACACTAAGTCTATTGATCCCGATATTTAACAGACCATCCAAATAATTCGGATTCAGGTCTTCCGGATTGGCCTCCAATGTAATCTCCGGATCGATAACGATTTCAAAATTGTCGGCAACAGATTTTAGTAGTTTCCCGATTTCATCAATCTGAAGGACGGAAGGTGTACCTCCTCCAAAATAGATAGTTCCCAAAGATTTGGTAAGTTCATGCGAACGGATTTTTAATTCCATCAGCATACAATCAATCAGCTGCGATTTTCTTTCAAGATTTGTGCTGAAGTGAAAATCACAATAGTGACATGCCTTTCGGCAAAATGGAATATGAAAGTATAGTCCGGCCAAATATTTACGTTTACAATCACACAATCTTAATCTGTTTGATCAAGAATTACTTCAGATACGGAATAGTACATTTGATTCTACTGGTAACAACCGGTTTGTCCGCCCAGAAAAATGTATGGATTATTGATGGTGATTCTATAGCTGCCCGGTTTGAAGACTCAGTAAGTGCTCATAGAGCTGTACGCAAATTCTTGAACGCGCAAATCCTAAATGGTTATGTATACGCATCACTGGACTCAAGTACTTTTGATCGTGACTCATATTATTTTGATATACATCTTGGTACCCGGGAAAGATGGAGTCCATCTCAGGTACTAATTGACTCCATGCCGTCATCGTCTAAAAAAAGACAGATTGGTGACCAACTAGCAAAGTTGGGAGACAATGGATATCCTTTTGCAACGCTCAGATTGTTCGATGTCGAAAGAAGGGAGGAAGGAATTACCGCTGAGGTATATATTACATCAGAGGAATTCATTCAATACGATACCTTAGTAGTCCAAAATTCGAAAACCGATCTGAAAAAAGAATACCTATGGAAATACCTCGGTCTCGAACCGGGAGAGCCTTATAGTGAAAGTGCCTTCCGCAAGATTCCTTTAAAAGTTGCTCGATCGAACCTTTTCGATTTGAATTCAGATCCGGACCTGGCTATTGCAGATGGTAGGGCTATTGTCTATTTGGATATTAAAGAAAATCAAGTCAGTTCATTTGAAGGATTGGCAGGACTACAGAGAGTGGACAATCGGTCCGTGCTCATGGGATATCTAAATTTGACTCTTGGCAATCTTTTTAGCAGTGGCAAAGAACTAAGTCTAAACTGGAATCGGTTTCAATCCGAGTCACAAAAACTGAATGTCCGTTATTCCAATCCTTATATTTTTCTCACGGATATAAATGTTGGAGGTGAAGTCGATATAATACGCCAGGACACGTCCTTTACTTCTACAAGTTATCAGCTAAATGCCTCATCAGAATTTTTTTCAAGCATGTGGTTTGGGATTCAGTTTTCAAGGTTCCTAAGTACATCATTAAGGGAGTCAACTGATATGCTTACTGAGAATGTAAAGACATCCTGGTATGGTATAAATCTCTCGACTTTGGCGAACAAGAACTATTTTGAAAGGAGGTCCTACTTTGGGTATTCATCCAGTTTGGAATTAGGCGATAGGAGAGTATTAGCTACCAATTCATCAGTCACGCCGAATCAACTTGTGTTTAGAATCAATTTAGAGAGTCAGGCACAGTTGGAATTTGGTTCGCGATCGAGTTTTGTTTTCAATGGTGTATATGACGTTTTGAGGAATGAGTTTCCATTTCAGAACGAGATGATTAGACTGGGCGGACTAAAGTCCTTTCGAGGGTTCAACGAATTTGAGTTATTTGTCACAGAGGCAATTACCGGTCAATTTGAATACAGATATTATTTTGAGAGATTGTCCTATTTACAGGTATTTACGGATTTGGGATTAATAAACAGTCCAAACTTTGGAGATAACCTTAGGTCAATTGCTAGTTTTGGATTTGGATTCGGATTACAAACAGATGGAGGAGTATTTAATCTTGTTTTGGCAAATGGGATGAGACCGGATGATCAATTTAACTTTACCTATACAAATGTTCACTTTGGGTACGTTTCGAGGTTTTAGATTGGCGATAGTCTCCTGGGTGCTATCATTTTCAGTATTTGGCCAGCAGGAAAATGTTGAAGTAGCTGAAGATCTCACTCTAAGAATGATCGATATATCGAATTCCACCGAATTGAAAGCCGTAGTGGAATTTTCAGAAGCGGATCTCGTTGGATTTTTTATTTCGAAAAGCGAGAACTTTGACCAATTACAGGTATGTACCGATAGTGAATTCAGAGTATGGGTTCAAAATCGGTTGCAATTCGCAGATACAAAATGTTGGGAGATCAACCAAGACCGTCTCTTTTCATTGTCCAGCTCGGACTCGGTTTACATAGTTTTACAAACGGACGAAGATTTTGAGTCATTAAATGCTCATACGTTTAGACAAAAGACTCAAAGACCGGAGCTATCAAGCGTTATACTACCTAAACTTAATCAAAGTTCCGGATCATTCATTATCATTATTTTCCTTGCGTCAATGCTTATCTTCGGGACCATCAGGAATAGCTTCCCTAACGTATATCAAGATATCTTCACCATAAATCCCTTTGGTCGAATTTCAGGGTCCAGACAAGATGGTGTTGATTTTGGGATCATACTTTTAAGCTTTTTTATCAGTTTGCTTTGTGCGTTTGCTTATTGGTATCTGAGGGATTTTAGCAGCAATTATTATCTGGATAGCTTCACCGGGAATCTTGGTAGAATATTGTTTTATACTGGTATTGTCATGATCTCTCTGCTCATCAAATATTATTTCGTTTCTCTTGTTTCCCGTTTGACCGGATTTAAAGGAATTGCCTACTCACAGATGTATGATTTTCTTCGGTTTTTTGCCCTGCTATCCTTATTATTTGCATTTCTGATTTTTGGAAAATTCTGGTTCAGTCAGTCTCCGAAAGATCTGTCGGGATGGTTTTGGAGTTACTACTTTGTTACGGGATATTTATTATTTGTGGTATACTACTTTTATAAGATTGGTGTTCAAATGCATCATCGAAAACTGCACATTATTTCCTACCTTTGCACCACCGAAATTTTAGGGGCTGTTTTGATCGCCCTAATCTTTACCAGATAAGAAACTGAAAATAACTTGGAGTATGGGTAATGATCTCATTTTGGAAGAAAAGGAGCGATTGACCAGAGTTGAAAGCATATTAGTTTCACAGCCAAAGCCACAAGACGAAAAGTCTCCTTATTATACTCTTGCTGAGAAGTATAAGATAAAAGTTGATTTCCGGCCATTCATTGAGATTGACCCAATAGATGTAAAAGAGTTTCGAAAGCAAAAGGTCAATTTCCTTGATTTTACTGCAGTAATATTTACCAGCAGAAACGCGGTAGATCATTATTTTCGGCTAGCGGCTGAAAACAAGCTGGAGATACCTACTGATATGAAGTACTTCTGTATCTCGGAACAGACTGCTAATTATCTCCAGAAATACATTGTCATTAGAAAGCGAAAGATATTCACGGGTTACCGTACAGCTCAGGATCTTATTGAGATAATCAAAAAGCATCCGAAAGAGAAGTATGTATTCCCATGTTCTGATATAAGGAAAGGGGATATTCCGGATTTCCTTGAAGCAAATAAGATTGAATTTAAGGAAGCGATTATATACAAAACGGTCGCAAGTGATCTGTCGGATTTGGCAGATGTCAATTATGACATTATTGCATTTTTTAGTCCTTCGGGAATCTCCTCTTTATTTGAAAACTTTCCGGACTTTAAGCAAAACAAGACAAGAATAGCGGCATTTGGCCCCACCACATCGAAGGCCGTTCAGGATGCTGACCTGATACTTGATATTCAGGCTCCTCTTCCAAATGCACCTTCCATGACAGGAGCACTTGAGTTATATATTAAAAAAGCAAATGGTATAAAATAGGGGTTGAAATAACAACTACTGTTTTCTTTGTTAGTAAATTGTTGGTATGAGGGTAGCTTTATTTTTGTTGGCACTTATCCTTTCTGGTTCAATATTTGGCCAATCGGATGTCGTCATGTCCAATGGTATCCTTAATCCTGTATTAAAGAACCCAGCTTTTGCCGGATCAGAAAATTCCGCTTTTGCAACGTTTCAGTTACGCAGTCAATGGACAGGTTTTGAGACAACATTCGATGGAAGTGGCGGAGCACCAAATACACAGATGATTTCGGCATCCGTACCTGTAATTGGTGGATTAAATGGATTTGGATTAATCGTCCAGAATGATGCGCTGGGACCTGTGACGAATTTCACAGCATCTATACCTGTTAGTTTTTCTTTTGCTATTGGGAATAATAATCTGGGCATTGGTATAAGCCCTGGAGTAGTGTCAACTATTTTGGACTTTAACCAATTGCGATTTGCAGATCCCTCTGATCCCTTGAATCTTGGCACATCCGAAAGTCAGACCAACTTTAATATTGGTGCCGGGATTTTCTATGATTTCTCAGGGAAGCTACTTGTTAGTGCTGGTGTTGCCAACATAACCGAGCCGGAATTCAATTTTGGAAACAGTGATCTCAGCTACAAATCGATCAGGAATTACAATCTTTTAGTCCGATATCGGATGTTGATTTCAAGTCAATTCCAATTAGTACCTACATTAAATGTAAATACAGACCTAAGAGGCTATACCATAGATGCGGGCTCATTGGCATTTATTGGTGACAAAATATGGACCGGCATTTTGTATAGATGGGCTGAGTCCATCATTGCTATGGTCGGTTACACCTTGTTACCAGAGGATAATCTGCACATTGGCTTTTCGATGGATATCGTACTGGATCAGGTAAATGCGAAACAGCTAACCTCCCAGGAGATTTACATAAAATACATAATTCCTGGTTTCATTCTGGGTGGACGCAAACAAGTGAAAACACCAAGGTTCACTTACTAGATTGTGTAATTTCCAGTATAGACTTCATTATTTATAGTTGAAATTTTGCAACGTATTTGATTAAGATTTTATATTTAAGCTCTTTATCACACAATAATTATTGCAGAAGTTTGTTTATTTTACATACTTGCATGTTCAAATTTGGTGTTATGAAAATTACGAGTGTTTTAAGACATTCTGTGCTACAGACAGTTGCCTTGTCTTTTTTGATTTCCGGATGTGGATTATTCGGTGGAGGAAGTGCAGATTTTGATGATAGAGGGGAGCTCATCGGAGTCCAGGGCAGAGAAGGTTGGGAGATGACCAGACCATTTGGAATGGTCACATGTCCAGCGGGTACTTTTCACATGGGCCAGGCCGATGAAGATATAGCAGCTACCCAGATCAACTTTAACAAACAGGTTACGATCAGTGCGTTTTTTATGGACGACACTGAAATAACCAACAATGAGTATCGGCAATTTACGACAGAACTTACCGAAGGTTCTGAGGTAGAGCTTCCGGCCGGATACTCTGTGGCTGACCTAATGCCTGATACCAGTGTATGGGTCACTGATTTTACTCACCACATGGGTGATCCTTTTGTGGAGTATTATTGGTCACATCCAGCTTTTGACGATTTCCCCGTTGTAGGAGTTGACTGGAATGCCGCACGTTATTTTTGCGAATGGAGAACCAGTCACCTAAATAACTACAGGCTAGATGTCGGACTTCCGGTAATGCCTAGTTTTAGATTACCTTCGGAAGCAGAATGGGAATATGCAGCTAGGGGTGGCCGTGATATGAATAAGTATCCTTGGGGTAACCCTTATATAAGAAATGTTAAGGGGTGTCTTCTAGCCAATTTCAAACCAGGTAGAGGAAATTACTATGATGATGGTTTTGCATATACTGCGCCTACTGCTACATTCTTTGCCAATGACTATGGTCTTTATGACATGTCCGGTAACGTTGCGGAATGGTGTGAAGATGCATACAATCCATCTTCAGTTCCACTTGTTTGGGATATGAACCCTACTTACTACGACGACAGGATAGATTTCAAAGTTATAAGAGGAGGATCATGGAAAGACATTGCTTATTTCCTCGAGACCGGAACCAGATCTTTTGAACATAAAGACACTACCCGGTCATCAATTGGTTTTAGATGTGCAATGACTTATATTGGTCGTCCGACTGGAACAGAATTTTAAAATTGATTAAATTATACTAACCTAAATATTCCAATAATATGAGCGCGAAAAAAGGCGGATTTATGGAACTTCTATACACCACGATCATGCCTAAGATCTACGGTATAGGAGCAGCGATTGTAATCGTTGGTGCCATGTTCAAGATTCTTCACTTACCAGGTGCGGCTGCGATGCTTGGTATAGGACTGACTACGGAAGCAGTAATTTTCTTCCTTAGTGCATTCGAACCAAAACATCCTGAACCAGATTGGGCTAAAGTTTATCCTGAACTTGCCGATGATTATGAAGGACCTGCAGCACAACCTAAGAGAGTTGCGCAACCGCAGGCAACAGGGGTTTCTGCCCAAATGGATAAAATGCTAGCTGACGCTAAGCTGGGTCCTGATCTCATCAAGAGTCTTGGTGATGGTATGAGGAACCTTTCAGACACTGCAAACAAATTATCCAGCCTGGGAGATGCGGCCGGTGCAACGAATGAGTATGCTAAAAATGTAAAAGCAGCATCTGGGACTATCACTGAGATGAACAAGTCCTATGCGTCTACGATGGAGGCGTTAAAAGGTATGGCTGATGCATCTTCCGACGCAAAGGAATACCATACACAGGTACAAAATGTCACAAAGAGTTTAAGCGCTTTGAATGCCTTATATGAAATGGAATTGAAGGATTCTCAGGGTCATACGAAAGCATTGAACAAATTCTATTCTAATGTTACAACTGCTCTGGAAGGTATGGCTGATGCTGGTAAAGAAACAGCAGCGTTCCAGGCGGAATTGAACAAGTTAACATCCAATGTTGCTTCACTTAACAAGGTTTATGGCGGAATGTTGTCTGCTATGAAAGGATAAAAAAATTAAAATTTGACTCATTATGGCTGGAGGTAAAGAAACAGGACGTCAGAAAATGGTAGGTATGATGTATCTCGTACTTACTGCATTGCTGGCTTTGAACGTAAGTAATACGATCATCGATAAGTTTGTTTTCATCAATGAAAGTTTGGTTAGGGCAAATGATGAAAGCTCTGAGAGAAATGCTCAAATATTGGAAAGTATCGTCGAGATCGTTGATGAGACAGGTAATAGAGAGAAGGATGTGGCTGTGAAAACTGCAGCGGAAGAATTACGTGCTGAAACCGCCAGGGTGATCGAAAGGCTCAATGTAATCAAGGATACGATGGTCACAATAACCGGTGGTTATGTAGATCATGAGCCAGAATACAGAGGAGATGCTAAACATTTAGTTGGTAAAACTGACTACAATAAAGTAGGTCATTTCATGATGCCAGAAGAAGAAGGAGGTGAAGGAAAGGGAGAGGAGTTGAAAGAGGTACTCAACGGCTATGCTGAATTCGTTAAGACTTTGTTGGAAGAACGATTTGACGCACCAGAGACGGAGACCTCTCATTATAAGCTGATTGCTGTAGATGCTGCAGATGATCCTGTTTATAATGCTGATCCTAACCAGGCTGGCAAGAAATTTTCACAGTTGGCCTTTGAGGAATCCCCCACTCCGGCTTGTCTGGCTACTATGAGTGAATTTCAGTCTAGAGTATTGAGTTATGAAACACGTGCTCTGGATTTTCTTTCAGGAAAGGTTGGTGCAGGAGATATTAGTTTTGATAGAATTGAAGCAAAAGTTTTACCTGTCGCTAAGTATGTTGCTGCGGGCACACCTTACGAGGGTGATATGTTCATAGCGGCTTCCTCAAGTGGCATGACAGCTACCATGTTCTATGATGGAAATGAAATTCCGGTAGAGAATGGTATAGGTAAGGTTAAATTTACTGCCTCCGCAGGAAGCTACGATGAGAACAACCAGGTTCGAAAGACTTTTGAGGCTGCAATTCAAGTTCCGGTTCCTGGAGGAGGAGACACAACTTATAGAAGTACCATTGAGTATTTTGTGACGAAACCTGTAATCCAAATTCAGTCGAAAGCAGTAGGAGCATTGTATCTGGGATGTGGAAATGATCTGGATGTTCAGGTTCCTGCTTTGGGTAACGCCTACAATCCGGACTTTAGAGTGCAAGGAGGTAGGAGTTTTAAAGGATCGGCTACTGGATCAGTAATCATTGTACCAAATTCTAGAAGTGTAACACTTACTGTATCTAATAACAATAGCGTAATTGGTAGTAGAGAATTTGGAGTAAAACCGATTCCTGCACCGGAGATTATACCAATGACTGGCAGAGGTCCTGTCAACATGAAAGTAGGGATTTCATCAAAATCCAGGCAACTATTTCTTGAAGCTAAAGCTGAATCAGGTTTTGCAGAATTCCTTCCAGATGATGCAAAGTTCCGGGTGGCTCAATGTGAGGTTACGCTTGTAAGTGGCGGTTTGGCGAGAGGTCAAGTAAGGTCAGGTAACCGAATTGATCTTAGCACTCTTGCGTCTCAAGCCAGAAAAGGAGATAATCTTGTAATTGAATTACTAAAGCTACAGAGACAGAATTTCAGAGGTGAAGTTGAGGATTTTCCTATTCCGCCTAGTATGAAGTTCATACAAGTGCCTTTAAATTAACATTATGCAATCAAAAATAATTTGTGTTAGCCTAGTCATTCTTTCGATACTTCAAGCAAATGCTCAGGAGAGTGTTCCGGTGATCAAGCCAGAGGTTCTCGAATCCCAGGCTATGTTTAAGAAGACTGTTTGGAGAAGGATGGATCTTAGAGAAAAACAAAACAGCATGTTTTTCTCCAAGAACAGTGAGATTCCGAGACTTTTGATTCAGGCAGTTGATGAAGGTTTGATCACGCCTTACAGGACAGACTCGTGTATAAATTTCATGCCTGATATTATTTTCAACTCCAATGTTTCGGTTGAACAACCAGATAATCCTTTTGTAGGGGATTTTGGAGGTGGATTTGGAGATGAAACAGCCTCCGAATCGGACAATACATCTCAGGAAGAGTCCGGACCACAATTACAGAGAATTCCTCCGGAATTGTTTTCGGTGGTTTATATAAAGGAGGAAGTCATTTTTGATAGGAATAGATCGAGAATGTACTATTACATTCGATCCATTACACTTGCATTACCAACCTCTGCGGGTTTAGAATGGAACCCCGGAGGATTTGAAAAGCCAGTTGCAAACTTCAGATATACTGATGTGGTTGAACTCTTTAGAGGGAGATATTCTGATAGAGCTCTTTGGTATAATAGACAAAATGATGCTGCCAAGCTTAACTATGGAGATGCCTTTGAATTAAGATTGTTTAGTGCTCCAATAGTAAAAGTGTCTAATCCTCAAGATGCTGATATACGACAAGAATATGGGAATCAATTAGCTAGCGATCCATTAATCTACTTAAAAATGCAACAAAAATATGAGTATGATCTTATGGAATATGAAAGCGAGTTATGGGAATATTGATCAAAGAATTCACCTAAATTAACCGAGAAAATCCTTATGAGACCTGTATTTTATAGCCTGTTAGTCGTATTTACGTTTTCATGTTTTGCCCAAGACTTTGGATCATTGACTGATAGTCGTGATGGCCAGGAGTACAAGATTTTAGAAGTCGAAATCCCTCTTGAAGGTGGTATTTCCGTAACTAGAACCTGGATGGCAGAGAATTTAAATTATGAAACAGAAAGTTCCTACTGTTATAAAAGCGAACCTGCTTATTGTGGAAAATTTGGAAGACTGTATACGTTTGAAAGTGCTAAAGAGGCATGCCCTGAAGGTTGGAGAGTACCTACAAGACTCGATTGGATGATGTTATTTTCTGCTTACGGAGGTGATGCAGTTGCAGGAGTAAGTTTAAAAGAAGGTGGAGATTCTAATTTGGATTTGTTTCTTGGTGGTTTTGGCGATGCAAGTGGAAGCTTTAAAGGTGTAGGAGTTGAAGGTAATTATTGGGATTCTGAAGAGATTTCCGGAAATACAGCTGGTGTTATTACTGTCCGAAATTCTTCTCCAGGAATTTTTCATAGTAAAATTGGAAAGGCCCACAGAAACAGTTGTCGTTGCATTAAAGATTATTAAGTAGAAAACGATTTGAAATAATCTTCTATTTTTAAAGCCTTATGTTTTCCAATGGTGGCCTCAAGTTGTTTTTTATCTAACTGAGAAATTCTTTTAAGGCTGCCATATTTATTCAATAACGCCTTCATAGTTTTTTCTCCTATTCCAGGAATATCTGACAGATTACTTTTTATAGAATTCTTACTTCTTTTCTGACGGTGAAAAGTGATCGCGAATCTATGGGCTTCGTCGCGCAAGTATTGTAACAACTTCAAAGTTTGGGACTTTTTGGAAAGCAGAAGAGGCAATGACTCTTCCGGATAGTACAGTTCTTCCAGCTTCTTTGCAATTCCTATTATTGGGATTTGACCATAAATGCCCAATTCTTTCAGAGCATTGACAGCTGCTGATAGCTGACCTTTACCACCATCTACGACTATGAGATCCGGTAGACTAACGTTTTCATTTACTAACCTAAAGTATCTTCGATAAACAACTTCCCGCATGGAAGCAAAATCATCAGGACCCGTTACGGATTTGATGCTGAATTTTCTATAATCTTTTCTCGAGGGCTTTGCATTTTTGAAACAAACCATGGAAGCTACAGGACTTGATCCTTGAATATTACTATTGTCAAAACACTCAATATGGAAAGGCTCTTTTTTCAAGGCAAGATCCTTTTTAACCTCTTTTAGTAAAATTGAAGCCTTATTGTTGCGTTCAATTCTATTAATATATTCGCGTTTTGCATGGTGTTTTGCATTTTCAATTGAGATGTCTACCAATTTCTTTTTATCGCCAATTTGAGGTATTACAATTTCAAAGTGATCTAGATATTTGAATGGCACATTTGATAGTATCATTTCATGAACACTTTTGTATTTATCCTGAAATTCTTTCAAAACATACTGTAATATTTGATCATCATCCTCATCTAAATGCATAGAAACTTTAGCAGTTTCTGTGACAACTATTTGACCTTCATTGATGACCATGTAATTTGTATAGCACCCATAGTTATCCTTGTATAGTGTAATTATGTCAGTATTTGTGATTTTAGGATTAACAATGTAAGTTCTGTTTTGGAATTTATCTAAAAGATCATACTTCCTTTTCAGTTGTTCAGCCAGTTCGAAGTTCAGATCATCGGAAGCCTTAATCATCCTTGATATATATTCGGATTTGACTATACCTAACCTTCCGTTCAGTATATTTTTCGCTTGTTCTATTTCCTGCATGTAGTCGGATTCAGATTGTTTGCCTTCACATGGACCGAGACAATTTCCAATGTGATATTCAAGACAGACTTTAAACTTCTGACTATCTATATTTTTTTGACTCAGAGTATAATTGCAGGTTCTGACCTTATATAGTTTACGTATTAAGTCAAGAACACTGTTTAGTGATTTGACAGATGTATATGGACCATAGTACTCACCTATGGAGGTATCTATTTTTCTGGTGGAATAGATTTGTGGAAATCTTTCATTGGTGACGACTATGCTTGGAAATGTCTTATCGTCCTTTAAAAGTATGTTGTATTTCGGTTGGTTTTCTTTTATCAGACTGTTTTCAAGATGCAAGGCATCTGATTCTGATTGTACAATCATGAACTGAATCTTTGTAATTTCCCTGACCAGCTTGTATGTTTTTCGGTTTTCTGATGACTTTTGGAAATAGCTTGATACTCTTTTTCTTAAATTCTTTGCTTTTCCCACATAGATGATTGCGTCATCCTTATTTAAGAATTTATATATCCCCGGTTCATCGGGTAGCTGTGAATATTCGGTTTTGTCATGACTAAGAAATTTCACCTAAAAGATCTCCTCTTCACCAAGAATATCAATATCCGATTGCTGATTGTTATTTTCTTCGTATACCTCACAATTAAGTTCTATGTTAATTGGTTTTAGAGGTCTGTCAAATGGACGTTTTTCGTAAGGGAGGCTTGGGTCATCGTATACCTGGAGCATGAACTTTTCCCAAATTGGCATTGCTGTTTTCGCTCCCTGGCCCATTGCCCAGTTTTTGAATCTTATGCTTCTTTTATCACCACCTACCCATGCTCCTGCTATTAGATCCTGGGTTACTCCCATAAACCATCCATCTGATCCATTTTGCGTAGTGCCTGTTTTCGCACCTATCTCATTGCCATTTCTTAATCTCATATCAATACCTTGAGCGGTGCCTCCGATTTCCTCTGTTGTACCTTTTAACATGTGTAGCATAATGTATGCTGTCTCTTCATTTAAAGCCTCCCTGGTTTCAGGGAAAAACTGTTGAATAACATTGCCATTTTGATCTTCAATGCGTGATATGAAATATGGTTTGGTGTAAATACCCTTATTCACAAATGTGGAATAGGCCCCGATCAGCTCCTTTATAGACACATCACCACCAGCACCTAATGCAAGGGGGCCGACGGGTGCCAGGTCACTTTCAATGCCCAATCTTCTTGCATAATCGATTACCGTTCTTGGACCAATTCTGTTCATAATGAATGCTGTAATGGTATTTACAGAGCGAGCCATGGCTTGTCTGATTGTCATTTTGTTTCCGGTGTACTTACCGTTGGCATTATCAGGTGTCCAGGTTGGTGGATCTTGTCCCGGGAATGAATACGTTACAGGAGCATCAACCACAGGAAAGCAGGGAGAATATCCGTTATCAATAGCAGCAGTATAAACAATAGGTTTGAATGTAGATCCTGGCTGCCTTTTACCCACTGCTACGTGGTCATATTTGAAGTATTTATGATTTATTCCTCCTACCCAGGCTTTAATATGTCCTGTGGTAGGTTCCATTGCCATAAATCCAGCCTGTAGAAACCTTTTGTAATAACGTAAACTATCCATGGAGCTGAGGACGGTATCAATCTCTCCTTGCCAGCTAAAGACTGTCATTGGTTTTGGTTCATTAAGGATAATGTCGATGGAATCTGAATCCGCTCCATACTTGTCCTCCAGGTACCTATATAGCCTCGTTCGTTCTATTTCATTTTCAATGAACCCGGATATTTCTTTATTGTTTTCGTCTATCCAGGGATTTTCCCCCTCCCAATGATTATTAAATATTTGCTGCAGTGTATCCATGTGCTCCTCAACTGCTTTTTCAGCGTATTGCTGAAGACGACTATCTATGGTAGTGTATATTTTTAAGCCATCATCATATAAGTCATAGCCATTCTCTTCTGCCCATCCTCTTAGGAAATTACCCACCACCGTTCTAAAGTATGTTGCAAGGCCTTCGTTATGGTTGTCAACTCGATAATTCAGATTAAGAGGTTGCGCCCTAAGAGAATCATACAGAGATCTGTCAATCACATCATATTTGTAAAGATTGAACAGTAGTTCTGCCCGCTTATCTATAGCATTTTCAGGATTCATAATGGGGCTGTAGCGCGTTGGTGCATTGATAGCTCCAACCAAAGTTGCTGATTCCAGATAGTCTAGCTGTGACGGCAGTTTGTTGAAAAATGTTTTCGCTGCGACTTTTATACCGAAGGAGTTGGATCCGTAAGGAACGGTATTTAAATACATCGCCAGAATTTCTTCTTTTGTGTAGGATTGCTCTAATTGAACCGAAATGATCCATTCCTTGAGCTTTGTAATGATTTCTCCGACTCCCGGAACGGAATATAGGGTTCCCATATTCTCGGAATTCGTTTTATAAAGGTTTTGGGCTAACTGCATGGTGATGGTCGAACCACCACCCTTGGATTGGAAGGTAAGTTTCCCAAACACGGCGCGAACAAGACCCTTCAGATCAATACCTGAGTGCTTTTTAAATCTGATGTCTTCTGTTACCAATAACGTATTAATCAGCTCTGGTGATAACTCATCGTACGTAACCGGTGTTCGGTTGGTTCTATAATATTTTCCTAGTGAATATCCATCAGCACTCATAAGTTCTGAGGAAAGATCCGGATCTGGTTTTTCGAGATCCTGAAGCCCCGGAAGCCCTCCAAACCATCCGAAGGCATCATTTTTCACCATGATAAATGTTGTTGGAATTCCAACTAACATGCCGACTAAAATGATCCATGAGGTGATAACAAAGATTCTGTAAAGCTTTGACTTCATTACGGATAATTCTTTTGATAAAAATTTAAATAGCTGTCCAAATCTTTTGATTCGTACAAAATCCCAAAATTCTCAACAGTTATAACCAAGGGATACAATCGTTCACCTTTGTAAAGGTCGTCAAGTTTGACAGATGAACGGAATTTGTCAATGAAATTAGTGGCAATTTCCTTAGATTGAAATTCACTTACGAGTATAAGTGACTGATTCTGATCCAGTACAAGATTACCTGTTCGATAATCTGCATTTTGGGATTCAAGAAAACCTTCAACAGTCCTGGAAATCTTAGTACCCAACTCCGGTTTTTGAAGATATACAATTAGGAAGTAATGACTCGTGTCAAAGTTTTGGATGAATTTGGCCCTGGAAGATGAGTACAAGTTAATTTGAAAGTCTTCCGAAGCTTTCACTAATAGTTGGGCATGAGGCGCCACCTCGCTGTCCGGAAATCTTTTCAAAAAATTGTTCAATTCGAATTGGTATTTGTATACACCTTCGGTTTCACCAAAATTCATGGCTCTTAATAGTACCAAATTGTCAATGTAATCATTTTCAGGGCTATCAGATAAGACACTATCTATCATTCGAAGAGATTCTTCATAATAGCCTTCATCGTATAGATTGTATGCCTTTTCATACGCAATTCGATAGGCATTATTCAAGGCCTTTTGTTCTTCTCTATAGTTTGGATTGTATAATAGTTTGGCATAAACTGACTCCGGGTGTTCTTCGATAAGTTTATCGGAATAGCCTTTTGAAACATTTTCATCCAGAGGCTTGTAGAGCAAATAAAGTTGGTACAATACTTCCGGGATGTATTCGGAGTCAGGGAATCTCCGGAGCAAGTTTTCAAAGCTTGCAATAGCGTTTTGCTTTTCCTCAAGTTTGAAATTATAGATGTTTCCCAATTGATAATACGCCGTTTCCACACCATTTCGCAATTCCACCAGTTCCTCCTCAGAAGTGGGTAAAGAAGCCAATATCTCTTTTCTGATGGCGTCTCTGTCAAACGCATCATCCTCTTCGTTCTGTTCGGGGGAAGTGCTTATAATTTCTTCATTTGGGGTTGTTTGTTCATTAGTAGAAACTTTGTTCTTTCTTCTCCAATCATCTTCAAGAGGTCTTTCACCCCATTTTCTTTTAAATTCCGCAAGCCCTACTGAGATTTCAGATGTGTTGTAGAAGTACCAAGTGCCCTGAAAGTCTTGCCTGATGGTGACCTGATTAGTTTCATTGTACGTATTATTTCCTGCCAATGCATTCTTTCGCTTCTCTTTTTTTCTTCTTTCTTTCTCAGCCTTGTCCTCTTCTTCAAGCCTCGCTAGTTCCTGGTCAACTAACTTCTGAATTTCACTTTCTGAAAGTGTACTCACATTCAGCAGACTGTCATTTGTTTGAAGCTGATTATAATATTTTACAAATTCTGCTAAAACTCCCTGTCTTTTTTTGTGTTGCTCAAAACCTGGCTCTTCTTTCGGAAAAACCTGAATTGTGCTATCATAGTAACTTTTGGCCAGACTATAGGAACGCAGACTATCGTAGTAGATCTCCGCTAGTTTTAGATAAGCATACGATTTTTGTTTAGGGTTTGAGCTCTTCGAGACGGATTCTTTGTAGTTATTGATGGCGGCAGTTAGTTCTCCACGCTTAAGATCAAATTCTCCCATTTCATAATAGATCCTGTCCTGGTACTCCAGATTTTTGGGATCCTTGAGAAGTTTTTTGAAGTACTTCTGAACCTTACGGACATTGTTGCTCTTATTTAGCTCGGTCACCTGAGCCATATTTAATTTAGTATAAAAGCTAAGTTCGTAGGTATTGCTGCCTTTCAAGGCTCTTTTATAATAATCGTATGCATTGGCTTCGAAGCCCAATTCCTGGTAAACCTGACCTATAATAAAATCAATTCTGGCCTTTTCATCTGAATTAGCCATCATAGCCTCAGCTTTTACAAGCTGGCCTACCATTTGGTTAAAATCACCATTTACCTGATGATAATAGGCATTGTATAAATAAAAGTCCTTCTGGTTCTCTTCATGAAGATCTTTCTTTTTCAAATAGTCGGAAACGGCCAGTGCATTGCGCATTTCTCCAGCTTCAATGAATGTCCGGAGAAGATAGATAAGTGCCCTGTGCTGGTCATTGGCATCGTCGCCATGTGTATTGACCCATTTAAAAGTCTCGATGGCATCCGGAAATTCGCTACCAAACATTCGTGCCTTTCCTACCAAAATATAAGCATTGTCTTCCCACCTGGATTCCGGGTGACGCTGAATAGCAATCGAAGCTTTTACTACACAGTCTTCAAGTTGTTCTTTCAATGATGCCGAGGTGGTGGTATCATATTGAGGAAAAATAGGAAGTACACGATTATAATTCCATTGATATCTTTCCTCTATTTGTTGCTCAATTTCCTTGATCCGTTCATTGGCAATGAAATAAGCATTGTATCGAGCTGTCACATTATGATAGGTAATGCCAATGGGATTTTGGGCGAATGACCCAATCACCAAAAATGTTCCCGCTATGTAAATTAGAAATTTCAAAAATCGGAAGGTTGCAAAAAAATAAACGAAGCTTTGATGCAATTATGATTGCAAAGATAAAATATTGGCTTTGATATATTTGTGTGCTAAAAAGGATCAGATTGACACAAAAGAGGACATTATCGGGCTGGTTGACCAATAGATACCTATTGATCATTAGAAATGAAGAAAATTTCGCTGAAAAGCGAACCTTAAGTTTCAATTATGCCAGACTTATCATCATTGGATTCCTTGCCTTTTTGATTACACTGGGGATCTCAATTTATCTTGTGACCTCTGTGCTGGACACATGGCTTGATCCACGACAGGCTCAATTGACCGCTAATCGGCAAATACTGTCACTGACAATGAGCATTGATTCTCTGGAACAGGAAGTAAGTGCGAAGGATAGATACATCCAAAATATTCAGAAAATACTTAGTGGGGATGTTGAAGATTTGAGTCAGGAAGTAGTGACATCAGAAAGTCAGCGTGAATTGACAGGTGAAGTAGTGCTTTCCGGAAATGTGGATCCAATAGACTCCCAATTCAGAGCAGAATATGAATACGAGGATTTAGGTCTATTGTCCATTGTAGATGATGGTGGGGAGGAATTAAGAAATACTTTTTTATTTGCTCCAGTTAGTGGAGTTATTACGGCGGAGTTTGACCCAAGATCAGATCACTATGGTTTGGACATTGTGGCAAATGAAAATGAACCCGTTAAAGCAGTTGCCGATGGAGTGGTAGTTTTCTCCGGGTGGACACTGGACGGAGGCAATGTGATTACGGTTCAGCACCGGGATAATCTGATATCCGTGTACAAGCACAATTCGGAATTATTGAAAAACGTTGGTACTTTTGTCCTCAGTGGTGAGATAATCGCCATAATAGGCAACACGGGAGAGTTAACATCGGGTCCACATCTTCATCTGGAGTTGTGGCATAGGGGAAATCCTCTGAATCCGACTGATTTTATCTCATTTTAAACAAAGACCAAAAAATGCTTAATAAGAAGGACCTAAGGGAAGTGGAAGACTTGAGTAATTCAAGTAACATCATTGGAAAAGGAACGATCCTCGAAGGAAATCTCGAGACATTTGGTAACGTTCGAATCGAAGGAAAAGTAGTAGGAAATATCACTACTAAGTCAAAAGCGGCTTTCGGCCACTCTTCACAGGTTGAGGGAAATGTATTGGCTCAAAATGCCGAGATAGCTGGTCATATCGCAGGGACTGTCGAGATCACTGAACAGCTTGTACTGAAACCAACTGCCGTTATCGACGGTGATATCATTACTAATAGACTTATTGTTGAATCTGGTGCCACATTCAATGGTGGTTGTAAAATGGGTATAAAAACCAAGGAGATAAAAATTGGATCCAAAGAAGAACCACAAACCCTCCTCAAAGCCCAATCCTGAAAACACTAGTAATTCAAGTCTGGCAAAACTTACCTCTCTGGCTTTCGAGGTAACCAGTCTCAACCTGATATGTATTTTCGGGGGATATTGGTTAAGTGAACGCTATAGTCCAAATTCATATTGGATTTTGATTTTTGGAGTATTTCTAGGCGTGGCAGGGACAATTTATCACCTTATTCGAAGAACATCCGATTGAAGAAATTCCTAAAAACTCCATTTATACTTTCCCTGTCCCTAATCCTCATTTATTTTATATTGGATGCTTTCCACACAGGAATTCCAGTTCATCCGCAATTTCCCGGATTGGTAGCTTTCTTTTTTTTGCAGTCAATTCCTATTTCATGGATGCTGCAACAGGCTTCTGTGCCGGATGGATCAGGAGTAATATGGATAATTGCAAGTATTGGTTTTAGAATGATCACAGGTTTGTTTTTGTTGCTCCTTTATTTCTTCATGGGTATTCAGGATCTTGTGAGCTTATGTGTTCACTTTCTGGGTTTGTATTTGGTCTACTTAGTATTTGAATTAATTCCAGTCTTGTCTAACTTGCGGCGGAATTCGGGACCCAATTTTAACCCATGAACGTTCGTCAGAAATTTAGTGTGATTAACTTTTTGAAATTCAGTATTTTAATAGTTGTAATGGTTTTAGGAATGACAGTTCCTGCCACTGCAGCAGACGATTCCGGTTCCGGCGATTTTAATCCAGGTGAATTGATCAATCATCACATTGCGGATGCTCATTCATGGGAGATTTATCATGGACTTACAGTATATCTTCCAGTAATTATCTACTCGGAGGAAAAGGGACTTGACATTTTCTCATCAGCAAACTTTTACAACGATGAACATGAGGTTGTTCCTTACGATGGATATGTAATGGAACACGAGCATATTACTCTGGAATCGGGAGAACATGTGATGGACTTTAGCATTACAAAAAATGTCTTCTTTTTATTTATCAATGCCACCATATTGTTACTTGTATTCCTATCGGTGGCAAGGGGTTATAAAAAGAATGTGGGCCGCGCACCAAGAGGTATTCAGTCATTCTTTGAGCCAATTATCGTTTATATAAGAGATGAGATAGTGAGGCCAAACATCGGACCTAAATACGAAAGATATTTACCCTACTTGTTGACACTGTTTTTCTTCATCTGGTTTGGAAACTTACTAGGATTACTGCCGGCGGCGGCTAACCTAACTGGAAATATTGCGGTAACGTTACTTCTGGCTATTATTTCCTTGCTCATCACGTTAGCATCCGGAAGAAGGACATATTGGATGCATATTTTAGATCCTTTGGGTAATACCATGGGATGGGCAGCAAAGGTGCCTTTATATATAATCTTGATCCCGATCGAATTGATTGGAATTTTTACCAAACCATTTTCGCTGATGATTCGACTTTTTGCCAATATCACGGCAGGTCACATTATCATATTGAGCATTCTGAGTTTGGCATTCATCACACAAAGTATCGGCATTGGAATTTTGTCCGCATTGTTTGCTTCGGTGATGAATTTACTTGAACTGTTTGTGGCATTGCTACAGGCATATGTCTTTACACTACTTTCTGCAATGTATTTTGGTCAGGCGGTAGAGGAAGGACATCATTAATTAGAACTTATTTTAAACTATATAATTAAATAAATTATGGGAGCAATTGGAGCAGGTTTAGCAGTACTTGGAGCTGGTGTTGGAATCGGTCTTATCGGCAAAGGCGCCACTGAGGGTATTGCAAGACAACCCGAAGCTGGTGGTAAAATTCAAACTGCAATGATTATCGCAGCAGCCTTGATAGAAGGTGTTGCACTTTTTGCAGCTGTTATCGGATTTATCGCTACAAACGCAGGTATTTAATGAGTTTCCCGGTCCGGGTAACATTAGGTTCCGGGACCGGGATTTTTAAAAGTTCCCGTCTTTAATAATTAATAATATGGATTTAGTAACTCCCGCCATCGGCCTTATATTCTGGCAGACAGTAGTTTTCCTGATTGTAGTAGCAATCCTGGGTGCTTTTGTATGGAAACCTATCATGGAGGCTCTAAGGGCACGTGAAGGAATGATTGAGGATTCCTTACAGGCAGCAGAAAATGCCAAGGCCGAAATGGAGCAGATCAGAGAGGACAATGAGTATTTGTTGCAGGAAGCAAGGGAGGAAAGAGATAAAATTCTCAAGGAGGCAGTTGATGTCGCCAACAAAATCAAAGACGAAGCAAAATCGGAGACATCGAAAATCACGGAAAAAATGATTGCAGATGCGAAGTCTTCAATTGAATCTGAAAAGAAAAATGCGTTGGCGGAAGTGAAAGATTTGGTTTCTTCACTTTCTGTAGACATCGCTGAGAAGATTCTAAGAGAGAAGCTGGGAGATGAAAAATCTCAAAAAGAGCTTGTCAACAAGTTTTTGAAGGACGTAAAAGTAAACTGATAAATGTCTACCAGTAGAATAGCTTTAAGGTATGCAAAACCACTGCTTGAACTTGCAGTGGAGAAAAAGGTCCTTGATGAGGTGAAGAAGGATATGGACGGATTTAGTACCGTTTGTTCTGAAAACAGATCCTTTGTTGCGATGCTGGAGAGCCCTATAATTGCTCATTTGAAAAAAGCTGAGATACTGGAGAAAATCTTTAAGGGGAAAGTGCATGAACTGACATTGTCAGTTTTTGCGATTATTGCCAGAAAGAACCGTGAAGCAATACTTCCGCATGTAGCGAGGCAGTTTTCGAAACTTTACAATGAAAAGATGGGCTTTCAGGAAGCGAAAGTCACTACTACGTTTCCGCTTGACAAGGAATTGAGGAGTAAAATAGAAAAAATCATAAGTGATGTGACCGGGAAGAAACCATTATTAACGGAGAAAGTTGATCCGGAGATAGTGGGAGGTTATGTACTTGAATTAGGGGACCGACAAATAGATGAAAGTGTCTATGGTCAACTAAAAGAATTGAGTTTAAGATTTAAAAGATAAATAGCAACATTCGGCCGTAAGGCTCTAAATCACTACTACATATGGCAGATGTCAGACCCGATGAGGTTTCAGCAATCCTGAGAGAGCAGCTCTCAAACTTCAAAACAGAAGCAGAACTCGAAGAAGTAGGTACCGTACTCCAGGTAGGTGATGGGGTAGCCCGTATTTATGGATTATCAAAGGCCCAGGCCGGGGAATTGCTTGAATTTGATAGCGGTCTTAACGCATTGGTCCTAAACCTGGAAGAAGATAACGTAGGAGCAGTACTTCTAGGAGACTCCAGTGATGTAAAAGAAGGCGACACAGTAAAAAGAACCGGTAAAATCGGATCCATAAAGGTAGGTGACGGTATGACAGGTCGTGTCGTAAATACGCTGGGAGAACCGATCGATGGTAAGGGACCTATCGAAGGAAATCTCTATGAAATGCCCATCGAGCGAAAGGCTCCTGGTGTGATCTACCGTCAACCGGTGAGTGAACCTCTGCAAACAGGAATTAAGGCCATTGATTCCATGATTCCGATTGGAAGAGGTCAGCGTGAGCTTGTGATAGGTGACAGACAGACTGGAAAAACTGCGGTCGTAATTGACACCATCATCAATCAAAAAGAGTTTTATGATCGCGGAGAGCCTGTGTATTGTATCTATGTGGCCGTAGGCCAAAAGGCTTCAACAGTAGCGGGAATCGTTTCAACACTTGAAGCTGCTGGTGCAATGGAGTATACGGTAATCGTTAACGCTTCTGCTTCTGATCCTGCTCCGATGCAATTCTTCTCTCCCTTTACTGGTGCTGCCATAGGTGAGTACTTTAGAGATACAGGAAGACCTGCTTTGGTTATCTATGATGATCTATCTAAACAGGCTGTTTCCTATAGAGAAGTGTCACTTCTTTTGAGAAGACCTCCGGGACGTGAGGCCTATCCAGGTGATGTATTCTACCTTCACTCAAGACTTTTGGAAAGAGCGGCCAAGATCATAGATAATGATGAAATAGCAGCTCAGATGAATGATTTGCCTGATGTGCTCAAACCGATTGTGAAAGGTGGGGGTTCTCTTACCGCCCTTCCGATCATTGAAACACAGGCAGGTGACGTTTCGGCTTATATCCCTACCAACGTGATTTCGATCACTGACGGTCAGATCTTCCTGGAAACAAACCTATTCAACTCAGGTATTAGACCGGCAATTAACGTTGGGATTTCAGTATCTCGAGTAGGAGGGTCTGCCCAGATCAAATCCATGAAGAAGATTGCTGGAACACTAAAGCTTGATCAAGCTCAATTCCGTGAGTTGGAGGCTTTCGCCAAATTCGGTTCAGATTTGGATGCTGCCACTCAAAGGGTAATAGACAGAGGTAGAAGAAATCAGGAAATTTTGAAACAACCACAGTATTCTCCGGTTCCGGTTGAGGAGCAGGTGGCAATCATATATGCTTCTACGAAAGGCTTTATTGACAAAGTGCCCGAGGGAAAAGTGAAGGAATTCGAAAAGGAATACCTGACTGTGATGAATGCAAAACACAGAAATGTACTTGATTCTTTGAAATCCGGACAGCTAAGTGATGAAGTAACTTCAACAATGGAAGAGGTTGCGAAAGACATAGCTAAAAGATATCAGAACTAATTAGTTACTATGGCAAACCTTAAGGAGGTAAAAGGAAGGATTCAATCTGTAAGTTCCACTCAGCAAATCACTAAAGCCATGAAAATGGTAGCGGCTGCTAAGCTGCGGAGAGCTCAGGACAGGATCATACAGATGAGACCCTATTCTCAGAAGATGCAGTCTATCATGAAGAATATTACTTCTTCAATGGATCAGGGCGAAGTGGAGAATCCTTTTAGTGAGGTACGGGAGGTAAAAAAAGTATTGCTTGTGGTGGTCACTTCAGACCGAGGCTTGTGTGGTGCTTTCAACAGTAATGTTTTCAAACATACGCGGTCACTCATTGAGTCGCAGTACTCTGGTGTGCAGGCTGACGGAGGTCTCTACATTATGCCTATTGGCAAAAGATCTCGCGATTATTACGTTAAGAGAAATTTTCAGGTTGTTGACGATTATTTTGAGCTATTCGGAGATCTTACTTTTGAAAAAGCCATGGAAGCCGCGAATAGAGCCATGGAAGGGTTCATTTCCGGTGACTATGATAAAGTAGAGATCGTTTACAACGAGTTCAAAAATGTAGCCACCCAGATTTTACGTAATGAACAAATGCTTCCGGTAGTTGAAGATTCCGGTGTGGATGATTCCAATGATGGTTACCTTAACGTGGACTACATATTTGAACCGGGTCAGAAAGAGATCTTCATGGAAATCGTGCCAAAATCTCTAAAGGTACAATTCTATAAAGCTATACTAGAATCAAATGCATCTGAGCACGGCGCCAGAATGACAGCCATGGATCAGGCGACTGATAATGCCCAGGAGCTTCTGAAAGAACTTCGACTTACCTATAACAGAACAAGGCAAGCGGCCATTACGAAAGAAATTCTTGAGATTGTGGGTGGGGCTGAAGCATTGGCGCAAGGATAACATGTTACGGGGTGCTCTTACCTCGATTTTTAACTGGATTTCCTGGTTTTCTCTGGATGTAGTTGCCGGTGCATTAATTCTCCTGAGGTTTGTCTCTTCAGATCAAATCCATAAACCTGACTTCAACGTTTATCTGGCACTCGGAATTTCGGTATGGGTGATTTATACGCTCGACCATTTGTCTGATGGCCTCAAAAATGATAAACCGAGTAAAACGGTACATAGAGTCCATAAGAAATTCCGAAAGCCAATAACAATTGCGTTAATTCTGGCAATATTTATGGGTCTTTTAAACCTCTTTTGGTTACCAAAGGAAATACTTCTATGGGGTTTTGGTCTTGGGTTTTTCTCCCTTTTCTATTTGAAGGTATCCTCCATTCTTGGAAAAATCGGCTTTAAGGAGGCAGTCATAGCCATATCTTTTGGGCTTGGAATATACCTTTTTCGCTTGGCAAGTGGTGATACGAATATTTTGGTGCTTGGTGACCTGATATTATTGACTCTAGTTGCATTTGTGAATCTTCTGATTATTTCAGTATATGAAGCTGATCACGACATTAGAGATCGGACATATTCCATAGTGCAAAACATAGGCGTTGATTTTACGAAAAAGACCGCCAAATGTATTTGCGTTTTGATCGCTATTTCTGTAGCCGCCATCTTGTATTTTGAAGGTATCCGGGAGATCTCTGTTTTTCATCTATTTGCTGCCGGTACTTACTTAGTTCTACTTCATCAGGAATCCATTTTCAGGAGAAAGAACCTGTATAAATATCTGGGAGATGGAGTTTTTCTGATGCCGATCATATTTTGATGGTAAATGACTTCGATAAGATTGCTCCATTTTATGATGGTCTTCAAAAACTGTTTTTTGGCGACAGACTGTTGGCAGCAAGTTCATATCATCTCGATAGAATTGATTTCTGCCACCACACGTTGATACTCGGTGGGGGTACGGGCAGAATTCTGGAGTCGTTCCCCGGTGGAGTTCCGATTACCTACCTGGATAAGTCAACGAATATGATTTCCCTTGCAAGAGGAAGGGTTGACAATAATAATATTGAGTTTATTCAGGCGGATTTTTTAGAATGGGATCCCGGCTATGATAAATTCGATTTCGTGATTTGTCCTTTCTTTCTGGATGCTTTTGGTAGGGCCAATTTATCTCTGGTATTGGACAAGATCCAATTAATTATGAAGAGCGGTGCATTCATGATCGTGATTGATTTTCAACCTTCAGAGAAAGTCTTCAATAGATTTTTACTTTGGTCGATGCATAAGTTTTTTAGACTATCCACAGCGCTGGAATCTGAGGAACTCAGGTCTTTGGACAAGGTTTTGCAGGATAGAATGGATTTAATAGAGAGGAAGGAATTCGGGGAGATGGTGTTTTCGGCAGTTTATAAAAAAAGGGCCTGAGGCCCTCTTTTCTAATGCGAAATTAGTTTTTCCTTGTGTTTCTTGAGTTGTCTTCTCAAGGCTTCGACGGCATGATCCGTAGCACTTTCGAAAGTATTTGACTTATACTTTGAGAATAATTGCTCTCCGGGAAGGTTTATCTTGATCTCAATGATCTTGTTTTCATTAGCGTGATCGCTATCCAGTCTCATAAAAACCTCCGCGTCAACTATACGATTGTAAAACGTCTCCAACTTATCAAGTTTCCTTTGAATGAAATTGGTCAATTTGACATCAGCGTCAAACCGGATAGAATGCATTTGAACTTTCATATATGTATAGTTTTAATTGAATTCATGCTTTAGGATGGGCTTGGTCAAAGGCAGTTTTAAGTTTTTCCAGGGAGTTGTGAGTATATACCTGAGTCGCTGCGAGGCTTGTATGTCCCAGTAGGTCTTTCACGGCATTTAAATCCGCACCTTTGTCAAGCATGTGCGTGGCAAAAGTGTGTCTCAACACGTGCGGGCTTTTTTTGGTAAGCGTTGTTACCAGCCCGAGATATTTTTTGATCAACCTGTAAATAAATACCGGATAAACAGGGTCTCCATTGTCGGTAAGAATGAGGTGATCTGATGTTTTTTCCGGAAAAGTCTCTTTCATTATCAATAGATAATTTTTTGTCAGTCTGAGCACTTCACTATGCAGTGGAATGATACGCTCTTTATTTCTCTTCCCTAATACTTTAACGGATTTATCGAAGAAATTAATATCCGAAATCTTAATATTTATCAGCTCTGCCAAACGAATTCCGGTAGAGTAAAATAACTCGATTACAAGCTTATCTCGTTGGCCGGTAAAGTCTTCAGAAAACTCCAGATTAGTCAGCAGATTGGTCATCTCGGATTCCTTCACAAATGTCGGTAGGTTCTTTTCTGTCTTGAGAGGCTTTAGTCTTCCTGCCGGATTTTTGGAAATAAACTCACGGCCCATCAGAAACTTAAAATAGGACTTCAGGGTAGCGATTTTTCTGTTTATTGATTTAGGAGAAATCCCCTTGTCCACTAATTGAACAACCCAGCTTCGAAGGTGTGGATGGAGGACATCTACCGGATCGGAAATTTCGAAAGTAGAAGAGAGGAATTCGTAGAGTTGGTCGAGGTCTTTTTGGTAGGCGGCTAGGGTATGCTTGCTATATCTTTTTTCAAATTCCAGATATTTCAAGAAATTTTCGACCATAAAAAAAGTTAGTCCTGTCCCAGGACTAACTTAGCAAATAATATCTTAAATGTAGAGGTCCGGACTTAGTTATTCTCCAGATCTCTCATCTTTTGTCGATAAGAAGCCTTGATGATTTCGTCTCTTCTTTTTACTGAAGGTTTAGTAAAAAATGTTCTTGAACGAAGTTCTCTAAGTACACCCGTTTTCTCGAATTTCTTTTTGAATCGCTTAAGAGCTTTATCGATTGATTCGTTTTCTTTTACGTTTACAACGATCATAATTTATCTTTAATTGGGGCGCAAATATAAAAAATCTGCACTTTATGTCTAATTATTTGTCCTTTAAAAGTTCTCTTCCGATAACAATCTTTTGGATTTCTGAAGTTCCTTCCCCTATTGTACAGAGTTTGGCGTCTCTGTAGAACTTTTCAACCGGGAAGTCCTTTATGTACCCGTATCCGCCCAGGATCTGCACTGCTTCATTGGCAGCTTCCACGCATATTTCCGAAGCATAGTATTTCGCCATGGCAGATTCCTTTGTCACAGCTCCTCCCTCATCCTTGATTTTGCCGGCTCGATAAGTCAACAGTTTTGCGGCTTCCAGCTTCGTAGCCATTTCGGCGATCTTGAACGAAATGCCCTGATAATTGGCAATCGGTTGACCAAATTGTTCTCTTTCCTTCGAGTAGCTTTTTGCAAAATCAAGAGCTCCTTCCGCTATCCCGCAGCTCAATGACGCAATAGAAATCCTGCCTCCGTCCAGGACCTTTAACGATTGCACAAAGCCTTCACCTTCATTTCCGATGAGATTTTCTTTTGGTATTCTGCAATCCTGAAAGATCATTTCAGCAGTTTCTGAGGCTCTCATCCCAAGTTTATTTTCTTTTTTACCGGCCAGGAGTCCCTTCGTTCCACGCTGCACAAGAAATGCGGAGGCATTTCTTGAAGTATTTGGCTCACCTGTACGAGCTATTACTACCGCGACATCCGAAGACAGACCATGTGTAATGAAGGTCTTGGAACCATTCAATACCCATTGATCTCCGTCAAGGACAGCCGTGGTTTTCATATTGGCTGCATCGGAGCCAGTATTTGGTTCGGTCAGTCCCCAGGCACCTAACCATTCACCTGTAGCAAGTTTTGGCAAGTATTTTTCCTTTTGGACATCATTGGCATGTTGTAAAATATGCCCTGTGCATAAAGAATTGTGCGCCGCCATCGACAATCCAATTGAAGGATCTATTTTCGAGATTTCAATAATCGCAGTAATGTATTCAGCATAACCAAAACCAGCGCCATTGTACTTTTCAGGAACTAAAACACCCATAAGGCCCAATTCTCCAAATTTGTGGAACAGGTCCTTCGGAAAATGCTGCGATTCGTCCCACTCGAGGACATGGGGTCTCATTTCTTTCTCACCAAAGTCCCTGACCATGTCTTCGATCAGTTTCAAATTGGGCGATATCTCTTCAGTAATGCTAGTCATAATTTGGGTTTAAGGGGTTTGGTAAAGTTAGCCGTTATTAGTTTGAAAAAGAGGGAACTAAAACGGCTATAACCTTTATTTTTAACTTAGAAACAACAACGGTCATCATGTCATTCAACACGAAAATCCGAGTATTCAGTTCAGTTATGCTTATCGCAATGATCATGATTTCTTGCGATAAAAAGGCGGATCCCGAACCGGAGGATCCGGAGTTTGAACTGCCGGATAACCTCCCGGTGTCAGAAGCCATTCTGGAGCTGGTCAATCAGCACAGATTGTCCGAAAATCTAAATGAATTAGAGCTAAGTACAGAAGCGGAAGAAAGTGCCATTCTACATTCTTCTAACATGGCAAATGGCCTGGTGGACTTTGGACATGACGGCTCCGATGAAAGATTCGATGCTCTTGGTGAGGCAACTGGTGCCACAGGCTTTGGAGAGAATGTAGCATTCGGTCAAAAGGACGCAGAAGATGTTATGGAAGCATGGCTCAATAGTAGCGGCCATCGGGCTAACATTGAGGGGGATTTTACTCATTTAGGTGTAGGTGTGGTTGAAGATGAAAATGGATCTCCATATTACACACAGATCTTTTTGAAGATCGAGTAAGTTGGTTATTGAATCTCCGGCAAATAGTTTTTTAGTTATCAAAGAACACCGGAACTTCCAAAGCACAAAACTTTGAACTAATTGCGCCAAAGCTATCTTTGCGGCTATGTCACAAAACGAGCAGGGCGTTTCCTTAAAAAACATAGCTTCCCATAGTAAGGAGTATGGTTTTATCTATCAATCCAGTGAAATTTATGATGGCCTGAGTGCTGCATACGACTACGGTCCCAATGGTTCATTACTGAAAAACCGTATTAAAGAATACTGGTGGAAGTCCATGACACAGCTGCATGAAAACGTCGTAGGCATCGATGCCTCCATCTTTATGCATCCAACTACCTGGAAAGCTTCCGGTCACGTAGACGCTTTCAACGATCCGTTAATAGACAATAAGGATTCCAAAAAAAGGTATAGAGCGGATGTACTGATAGAGGATCATATCGCTAAGATCCAGGGGAAAATTGATAAGGAAGTTCAGAAAGCCGCCAAGCGATTTGGGGATGACTTTGATCAGGCGCAATTTGTCACTACTAACCCAAGAGTATTAAAATATACCGAGCAAATTAGCTCCACAAAACAGCGCATGAAAGATGCTATAGAGGGAGGTAAGCTGGATGACCTGAAGCAGTTGATCTTAGATCTTGAGATCGCCGATCCGGTTTCAGGTTCCAGAAACTGGACCGATGTAAGACAATTTAACCTGATGTTTTCTACTGAACTCGGCTCTGTTGCCGATGGTGCCAGCACTATTTATTTAAGACCGGAAACGGCCCAGGGTATTTTTGTGAACTACCTGAATGTTCAAAAAACCAGTCGTATGCGTTTGCCCTTCGGAATTGCGCAGATTGGCAAAGCATTCAGAAATGAAATCATCGCACGTCAGTTCATTTTCAGAATGCGGGAATTCGAGCAAATGGAGATGCAATTCTTCGTCAAACCCGGTGAAGAGATAGAGTGGTACGAGAAATGGAAGGAAACCAGAATGAAGTGGCATAAAGTGCTTGGTCTGGGTGAGGAGAAGTATAAGTTCCATGATCATCTGAACCTGGCACATTATGCAAATGCCGCCTGCGACATTGAATATGAATTCCCAATGGGTTTTAAGGAATTAGAAGGCATCCATTCAAGAACTGATTTTGACCTGAGTGCCCATGAAAAGTTTTCAGGCAAGAGACTTCAATTTTTTGATCCGCAGACTAACGAATCTTATGTCCCTTATGTCGTGGAAACTTCAATTGGTCTTGACAGGATGTTTCTGGCCGTCATGTCTTCCGCTTATAACGAAGAGAAGCTTGAGGATGGAAGTGAGCGAACGGTTTTAAATATTCCCCCGGCTTTAAGTCCTAATCATGCAGCAATATTGCCGCTGGTGAATAAAGATGGATTGCCGGAGATAGCCGAAAAGATTTTGGATGAGCTGAAGTTTGATTTCCAGGTTCAGTACGATGCAAAAGACGCTATTGGGCGCAGATACAGGCGTCAGGACGCCATCGGGACACCATTTTGTATTACCATTGATCACCAAACACCGGAAGACGAGACAGTCACCATTCGTGAGAGAGATTCCATGGAGCAGGAACGCATTGCCATATCGGCACTTTCAGGTAAATTGGATGAAAAGGTTAATCTTAAACATCTGCTGAAAATGCTGTAATGACTGCTAGTATATTTCTATACTGTGTGTTGGCCGGGGCCATTTATATGATCCTTTTTAGGGACATCCTAAAATTTCCGGGTTATATCAATCTATACAGTATTCCTGCTGTCTCGGAGGTGCTCAGGCTAAAAGCTGAGAATCGGGCTATTCTTGAAAAATACTTCCCGTATTACAATCAACTCTCAGATAAGGACAAGAAATTCTTTGAAAAGAGAGTGGTGAATTTCATCAATGTCAAAACATTTGTACCCCGCCAGATGCCAAAGGTGACGTTGGAGATGAAGATGTTTATCTCTGCTTCTGCTATTCAGTTGACCTTTGGTTTACCCAATGTGTATCTAAGCCACTTCCGGTATATTTTGGTATATCCCGATGACTATTATAGTCAGATCACCAAGAGGTATCATAAAGGTGAAGTCAATCCCAGGCACAAAGCCATTGTTTTATCCTGGAAATCCTATGTTGCTGGTTATTTTGAGGATGAAGGTCTGAATCTGGGCTTACATGAGATGGCGCATGCATTACACCTTGAAAATGCGATTCGTAATGAAGAATTTGATTTTCTTCCGAAAGAAGGACTCAAAAAATGGGATGAGCTGGCGCTAAATGAGATTGAAAAAATAAATGACGGTGCAAGTGATTTTTTTAGAAATTATGCAGCCACTGATCGGTTCGAATTTTTTGCCG
This sequence comes from Cyclobacteriaceae bacterium, assembly GCA_965228045.1. Classification (GTDB taxonomy): domain Bacteria; phylum Bacteroidota; class Bacteroidia; order Cytophagales; family Cyclobacteriaceae; genus JANQEU01. The sequence goes on from OZ245789.1 coordinate 537,075, forward strand.
TAGCAATTGAGAACTTTTTTGAACGACCTGAAGCTTTTTTTGCTTACAATTCTGAATTGTATGAAGCATTGGCCAGCGTCTTGAATCAGGATCCTGTGAAGCTCGCGGCATGAATTGGCCCCAGCTGTTATCCTCTGAAAGAACCGGATCGGAGAAAAATCCCACTTCCTCCTCCCGAAGTAGTTTTGAGCAGGACTATGATCGAATCATTTTTTCACATCCATTTCGGAGGTTACAGGACAAAACCCAGGTTTTCACTTTGCCTGATGATGATTTTGTCCATAATCGGTTGACCCATAGTTTGGAAGTGTCAAGTGTGGCCAGGTCATTAGGTAAGATGGTAGGAGAGACCATTGCACAAAAGAGTATGGTCAATTTGGATCACCATGAATTTGGGGCAATTGCCGCCGCCGCTTCACTGGCTCATGACATTGGAAATCCACCTTTTGGCCATGCAGGAGAAGATGCCATCAGTTCATTTTTTAAATTCAACGAGCTGGGTAAGACTTTTGGGGAATTTATGGAGCAGGGAGAATTCTCTGACCTTACCAACTTCGAGGGCAATGCGCAAGGATTCCGGATTCTGAATTCCCCCATGTATGGTGGATTAAAGTTGACCCATGCTACACTTGCTGCATTCACCAAATATCCCAGAACAAGCTTTGCACCCTCAGATCCTAATAGAAGAAGTCAAAAGAAATATGGTTTTAACCGAAGCGATCTTGGTGTGTATGGGAAGGTAGCTGGATCTTGCGGCATTGATGAATTAGGTCCTGAACAATGGATAAGACATCCGCTGGCATTTATAGTGGAGGCGGCAGATGATATTTGTTATCATATCATTGATCTTGAAGACGGGACTCGGTTGGGGTTAGTACCGTTCGAGACTACGAAAGAGCTTCTATCTATCATCATCGGGTCGAAATTCTCACCTCAAAAACTGGAACGCATTAGTGATCTGAACGAAAAGCTGGGCATTTTGCGAGCCATGGCTGTTGGATCCCTCCTGAACGCATGTATGGAACGTTTTCTTGATTCGGAAGTCCAAATACTCTCTGGTGAATTCGATGTCTCACTTGTGGATGACATAGAACATACTGCTGTAATGAAGGAGATCATTGGACTATCCATCGAGAAGATTTATCGTTCACATCAGGTATTGGAAAGGGAAGCTGCAGGCTACAGAGTCATCGAAAAGTTACTCGAAGACTTTTGTGGAGCTGTTTATCGAATTCTTTTCGTACAGGAAGATGTGCGTCCCCGGGATAAGTCGCTCTTCCGTTTATTACCTGAATCCACCAGAAATCAATTAAAACAGGAACAAATCACTGTTTATCAGACTTTACAAATTGTAATCGATTTTATTAGTGGACTTACTGATTCACATGCATTTAAGCTTTATCGAACCTTGACGGGAATCTCTGACTACTGATCTTATTATCAAACTATTAACTATTCTCTTTTGTCTTCGATTTACAGGGCTTTCGAGATAAGAAAAGTATTAACTTTGCGGACTATTTTGCAATGTGGACACGTCTCTCACATATAATTCTTAAATACAGGCTTTATCTCATACTTTTCATCGTGGCAGTCACGATGTTTATGGGATACCATGCCTCCTTCATAGAATTGTCATATGATCTTGCCAAGGTGGTTCCTGATACGGACCCCGAAATGGAATACCTGCAAAGATTTAAACAGCAATTCGGTGAGGATGGAAACGTTCTGGCGCTTGGCATTAAAGACAGCTCCGTTTATGAGGTCGACAAGTTTAGACAATTTCGCTATCTGGCTGATGAATTGGGAAGACTTGAAGGGGTTAGCAGTGTCCTGGGCCTTCCGGTTTTAAAAGTCTTGCAAACCAATCGTCAGGAACAGAAATTTGAACTGGAAGACCTTTTTCCGGAGATTCCGGACGATCAGGATAAACTTGATAGTCTTCTGGCTGTAGCCAAATCCTTGAAATTTTATAGCGGACAACTTATAAATGAGGACAATGGTGCTACCATAATCCTGGTAACAATCTCCGGGAACGTGCTTAATTCCGAAGATCGTAATCAGCTGGTTTTTGACATCGTCAATGCCGGGGAACAATTTGAAAGTATCAGTGGAATAGACGTCCATTTTGCAGGATTGCCCTATGTCCGATCCTCCAATATGATCAAGATTCGGTCAGAGCTGAAGAAGTTCCTGCTGTACTCGGTCATCATTACCGGTATTATTCTGTTTTTCTTTTTCCGTTCGGTAAAAGCTGTTGCATTTCCTTTGATCATAATAGGTATTGTAGTGGTCTGGGTCCTCGGTACGGTCCAGCTACTCGGCTATAAGATTACAATATTGACCGGGCTCATTCCCTCCATTATTGTAGTCATAGGTATACCCAATAGCGTCTACATGCTGAACAAATATCATCAGGAGTATACCCGACATGGGGATCAACAAAGGGCGTTAATTGGTATTATAAAGAAGATCGGAATAGTTACACTAATTACCAATTTCACCACAGCTGTTGGATTCTTCGTTCTGGTTTTCACCGAAATTCAGATTCTGACACAGTTTGGAATTGTAGCAGGGCTTAATGTGATGGCCACGTTCGTAGTGAGCATCATTCTGATCCCATCTCTGTATTCATTTCTTGATCCTCCATCGTCAAGGCACTTGCAGCATCTGGAGATCAAAGCACTTGCCGTGATACTTGACTTTCTTGACTGGATGGTACATAAGAGGAGGATGCTTGTTTTTGCGCTGACAATTGTGGTAGTGGCAACTGCCGGATATGGAGTTTCCAGAATCCAATCCGTTTCCTATATGGTGGATGACCTCCCGAAAAAGAGTCAGTTAAAGGCTGACCTTGAATTTTTCGAATCCAATTTTAGCGGGATAATGCCCCTGGAGATTGTGGTTGATACCGGGACTAAGAGAGGGGTTCAAAGGATCGCCAATTTGAGAAAAATTGACGCACTGGAGCAACATTTGGATTCCATCGAATTCATTTCACAGCCAATTTCCGTTGTAAGTTTCATCAAGGCGGCCCGTCAGTCATTTTACAATCAGAGCCCCGCCTTTTACAGCGTTCCAAACAACCGCGACCTGGGATTTATTTTCAGGTATGTTGATTTTGAAGGAGATACACAGCAGTTGACGAAAAGTTTTATTGACAGTACTTGGCAGAAAGTTCGAATTTCAGCCAAGGTTGCTGATATTGGCTCTCAGCGAATGGACTCATTGGTCAATGGTGTGATTCAGCCTCGAGTGGATGAAATCTTCGGAGATACGGACATGACTGCCAAAATCACCGGCACCACCTTACTTTTCATCAAAGGGAATAAATTCCTGGTAAGCAATTTGATCACGAGTATGATCATAGCCTTTGTGGTCATTGCCATCATAATGGCACTGCTATTTAGAAATCTGAAAATGATCATTATCTCATTGATCCCAAATATGATCCCACTTCTTATTACTGGTGGCATCATGGGGTTTTTTGGTATACCTCTCAAGCCCAGTACTGCACTGACTTTTGGTATAGCATTCGGAATTTCTGTTGACTACAGTATTCACCTGCTGGCGAAGTATCGACTTGAATTGTTTACAAACAAGTTCAGAGTTCCGGTTGCGGTGAGTAAGAGTCTTCGGGAAACAGGGGTAAGTATGATCTATACGTCGATCATTTTGTTTTTCGGTTTTGTAATATTTGCTGCATCAGAGTTTGGTGGTACAGTGGCATTGGGTAAACTTATATCGATCACATTGCTTTTTGCAATGCTTACAAACGTGATCGTTTTGCCGGCTTTGTTGATGCAATTTGATAGTGGCAAACGCAATGAGGATGTCCATCCTTTGATCGAGCGCTACCCTGAATTCGCCGGGAACGAAAACGGAAAAGATAATTCTGATAAAGAAAAGGTCAAAAACAAGTGAAGTCAAAATATCCTGAATACAAATCCGTAAGTTACCCGACTATGGGGGAGGAAATATTGTCCTATTGGGAGGAGAATAAAGTATTTGAAAAATCGGTTGACATCCGAAGGGATGCACCCACATTCACCTTTTATGAAGGCCCACCTTCTGCCAACGGCACTCCTGGAATTCACCATGTGATGGCAAGGACCATTAAGGATCTTTTTTGCAGGTACAAAACACTGAAAGGGTTCCAGGTCAAAAGAAAAGGTGGCTGGGATACTCACGGATTGCCAGTAGAACTTCAGGTGGAAAAAGAACTCGGTATAAGCAAAGAGGACATTGGCGTCAAAATATCGGTCGAAGAGTACAATCAAAAATGTAAGGAGGCCGTGATGAAGTTCAAGGATCAGTGGGATGATCTGACTCGGAAGATTGGTTATTGGGTGGATCTGGATGATCCATACATCACTTTCAAGCGTGACTACATGGAGACTCTTTGGGCCCTGTTGAAAAAACTTTTTGATAAAGGACTCCTCTATAAAGGCTATACCGTTCAGCCTTTTTCACCAGCAGCCGGCACGGGATTAAGCTCACACGAACTAAATCAGCCAGGAACTTACAAATCGATCAAGGATACCTCAATCGTGGCTCAGTTTAAGGTGAAAAGAGATGATCGATCGGCTTTTCTGTTTGAGGATGAAAATGAAGATGTAAGGATTATTGCCTGGACCACTACGCCATGGACATTGCCATCCAACTGCGCACTCGCTGTAGGCGAGAAAATAGAATATGTTAAGGTCAAAACCTTTAATCAGTACACCTTTCAACCAGTTTCTGTGGTTTTGGCTAAAGAATTGGTAGGTAGATATTTTTCCGAAAAGGCGAAAGACCTTGTTCTTTCCGATTATAAGCAAGGCGATAAAGTCATTCCCTTTGAAGTAGGAAATACCTTTTCCGGAAAGGAACTTCTGGAAGTTCGCTACGAGCAATTGATGCCTTATGTCACCAATGATAATCTTGAAAAGAATGGGTTTCGTGTGATACCTGGAGATTTCGTGACTACCGAGGAGGGTACGGGTATCGTGCATACTGCTTCCGTTTTTGGAGCGGATGACTTTCGGGTAAGTCAGCAAAATGGAGTTCCGGCGGTAATGATTGTCGATGAAAGCGGACAGGAAGTGCCTTTGGTGGACAAACAGGGAAAATTTGTAAAAGAGGTAACAGATTTTGCGGGGAAGTATGTAAAGGAAGAGTATTATCCGGATGAGGTACGAAATCAGCCTGACTTTAAACCTACAGACGTACTGATTGCCGTTAAACTCAAAGAAGACAATAAGGCTTTCAAGGTAGAAAAGTATGAGCACAGCTATCCTCATTGCTGGAGGACAGATAAACCTGTGCTTTATTACCCGCTGGATTCTTGGTTCGTGAAAACCACGGCACTGAAGGAAAAGCTGGTTTCTATGAACAAAACTATCAATTGGAAACCTGAAAGTACCGGAACAGGTAGGTTTGGCAATTGGCTGGAAAATCTTGTCGACTGGAATCTAAGTCGCTCACGTTTTTGGGGTACACCACTACCGATCTGGGTCACGGAGGACCGACAGGAGATGAAGTGCATAGGAAGTCTGGCGGAACTGAAGAAAGAGGTAGATAAATCTGTCAAAGCCGGCTTTATGAAGGAATCTATACCGGATGATTTCGACTTGCATCGTCCTTATGTAGATGATGTGGTGTTATGTTCGGAGGACGGGCAAAAGATGTTTAGGGAGTCAGATCTGATTGATGTATGGTTTGATTCAGGAGCGATGCCTTATGCCCAATGGCATTATCCATTTGAAAATGAAGACATATTCAAAGCCAATTTCCCTGCCGATTTCATAGCGGAAGGTGTAGATCAGACCAGAGGTTGGTTTTTTACGCTTCACGCCATAGCGGTTTTATTGTATGATTCGGTTGCATTCAAAAACGTAATGGCTAATGGACTGGTACTGGACAAAAACGGTAACAAGATGTCCAAAAGACTGGGAAATGCCGTTGATCCGTTTGATACAATCTCAAAATACGGTCCTGATGCCACGCGCTGGTATATGATCTCAAACGCCAATCCCTGGGATAACCTGAAGTTTGACATTGACGGAGTGCAGGAAGTTCAGCGTAAGCTTTTCGGTACGCTGGCCAATACCTACTCCTTCTTTGCGCTTTACGCAAACCTGGATGGGTTTGACTATAAAAAGCCTCAGCTTGATCTGTCTAAACGAACGGAAAGTGACAGATGGATTCTTAGTAGATTGAACACGGTTACAAAAGAAGTTGATGCCGCCTTTGACGAGTATGAACCTACGAGAGCTACGCGGCTGATCCAGGGGTTTGTGATAGATGACCTGAGTAACTGGTACGTCCGTTTAAACAGGAAGCGTTTTTGGGTCGGTGAATATAATGAGGACAAGGAGGCAGCCTACCAAACTTTACATACCTGTTTGAAGACAATAGCTCAGCTTATGTCTCCGGTAGCACCTTTTTATGCGGATCGTTTATTCATGGATCTGAATCAGGACATGAGTGACCTGGTTTCAGTTCACCTGACTGACTTCCCAATGGTCGATGTCTCCTCAATCAATGAAGAACTTGAAGCCAGGATGAGAATTGCGCAGGGGGTAAGCTCATTGGTTCATTCTTTGCGCAAGAAGGAAAAAATCAAGGTCCGACAGCCACTTTCAAGAGTTATGATCCCGATTCTTGATAAGAAAATGAAGGGCAGGCTGGATGCGGTCAGAGATTTGATCATCTCGGAGACCAATGTAAAGGCTGTTGAATACCTGGAGGATGAAAGTGGTATCCTGGTGAAAAAAATCAAACCTAATTTCCGAAAGCTGGGTGCCGAATATGGCCCAAAATTGAAACAGATCACACCATTGATCAATCAGCTCTCCAAGCAGCAGATAGCGGAACTGGAATCCAATGGAAGTCTCGCACTTGAGTTGCCTGATGAGAAAATAACCATAACTTTGGAAGACGTGGAGATTTCGTCACAGGACATTCCGGGGTGGCTGGTAGCCAACGAGGGTCCTCTGACGGTAGCATTAGACATCTCCATTACTGACGAACTAAGGAAAGAAGGTATAGCCAGGGATGTGGTGAACAGGATTCAGAACTTGAGAAAAGATAAGGGACTGGAAGTACAGGACAAAATCCAGGTATCATACAATACCGCGGAGGATTTGGTGAGAAATGCCATTGAAGAAAATAAAAGTTACATCCAGCGTGAAACCCAATCGCTGGCATTGGAGTATTTAGATAGAGTTTCGAACGGGGAACAGCTGGACATCGATGGTTTCGGCATTGACGTTTCCATAGATGTGGTGAAGCCATGAAGAAAAGACCGGTAATTCTATATTTTGGCATAACGGCTATCGTGATCATTCTGGATCAGGTAGTAAAGTACCTGGTTCATACCAATATGACCATGGGAACCAGAGGCCAGATCAAGATTTTTGGAGATTGGTTCAAGTTACATTATCTCACCAATCCGGGAATGGCATTTGGTATGGAGCTACCGTTTGAGAATGCTAAAATACTTTTGACTATTTTCAGGCTGGGTGCCATGTTTGCCATTGGGTACTACCTATTTATTATGTACAAAAAGGCCGCACCTACTGGTCTATTGGTTTGTATTGGTATGATCCTGGGAGGTGCAATTGGAAACCTTATTGACAGTATTTTTTATGGTGTCTGGCTTGACAATGCTCCATTCAATGCTCCCACTCCATGGTTTTATGGACAGGTTGTGGACATGTTCTATATAGATATTTGGGAAGGCCGAATTGCTTCCTGGGTACCCATATTTGGGGATGACTACATGGCGCTTTGGCCTGTTTTCAATGTAGCGGATGCCTCAATTTTTGTAGGGATCACCATCATTCTGATCTTTCAGAAATCGTTTTTCAAACAAGAGGATGAAAAGCTTAGTGAGGTGAAAGCCAATTCTTAGTAGGTTACCGGGTATTTCTTTTCTATTTCCTGTTGCCTTTCGAGGTAGATTTTGTACTGATCCGTCCCTAAAATTCGCTTCATTTCTTCATTCTTTTCTTTAGCGATTTCCTTTTTGATTTTTTTTCTTCTGGACTCAGAAATTTTACTGATCTCAGCACTGATAAGCCTTTTGTCATAGCGACGGGTGATTTCATCGTATCGCAGCCGCTGGTTTTCAGATAGTCTGAGTTCCTGGAAGTATGCCTCCTGATCTTCGACAAATTGGGCCCTTACCTCAGGACTATATTCCTGGCTATAGCCAACATACGAACAGAGTGCCAGGAAGAAAATAAGTTTAATTCTGATTAGCATCTTCCACCGTAGTGTCCTTGTATTTTGTCTGAAGTTCATCCAATTCCGCCTTTAACCCTACAATTAATTCGGGATCCGCCGATTCGTAGATATTATTCATTTCGTTCGGATCATTTTCCAAATCATATAACTCCCACTGGTCGATATCATTGTAAAAGTGAATGAGTTTATATCGATCGGTTCGAATTCCATAGTGTCTTTTCACTTTGTGCCAGCCATGGGGATATTCGAAATAATGATAATAAACACCATTTCTCCAGTTGTCAGGAGTTTCACCTTGCATCAGCGGCAAAAGAGACTCTCCCTGCCAGGGCTCATTATTTTCGATATTTAGAAAATCCATTACCGTTGGCGCCCAATCCAGGTTCATGACGAGGTCATTATTGACTGACCCAGCTTTAATTAATTTCGGGTATCTCATCAGCAGGGGCATCCCGAATGACTCTTCATACATAAACCGCTTATCGTACCACCCATGCTCCCCCAGGTAAAAACCCTGGTCAGAAGTATAGACTATCAAGGTATTGTCAAGCTCTCCTTTTTCCTCTAAGTAATCCAGCAGTCTTCCGATATTATCGTCCACACTCATGATGCATTTTAAATAATCGTTGATGTACCGTTGATATTTCCATTCGAGAAGTGCCTGTCCTTCCGGTGGATTCGAATAGAACTCATTACTGATTGGCATATAATAATCATCCCAAAATGCGCGCTGATTTTCTGTCAATGACTCATAATTTCTTTTCCATGCACTGCCAGCATCAAACCAATCCGGACCGCCTCCGGAGCCTGTTTCTTCCAGTCGGGCAGGATCCAGTTTCAGATCCATCCCCATGTACATATTTGTGATGGATTGATCCTGCTCCGCAGCTGCAGTTCTATTCTCATAGTTATCATAAAATGTCTCCGGGATTGGATATTCTTTTTCACCCAAAGTCAGGTGAATGGAATCGGGCATCCAGTTTCTGTGCGGTGCCTTATGCTGTACCATGAGACAAAATGGCTGATCTTTTGAGATCTTGTTTTCAAGTACATCTATGGCTTTGTCAGTTATGACAGTTGTTGAGTAACCAATGAATCTATTGGTGTCACCCATTTCTACCAGGGTCGGATTGTAATAATCTCCTTGACCTATCAATACGTTCCAGTAGTCGAACCCGGCAGGAACACTTTTCAAATGCCATTTCCCTACTACGGCGGTATAATAGCCGTTTTTTTGCAAAATCTTTGGATATGTCATTTGCGCGCTGTCAAAGGAGCTGGCATTGTCCCTGAAACCATTAATGTGACTGTACTTTCCGGTAAGGAAAACAGCCCTGCTTGGTCCGCAAATTGAATTGGTAACATAGGACCTGTTGAATACAATACCCTCTTTCCCTATCCTGTCCATGTTGGGGGTTTCGATCAATTCACTTCCGTAAATGCTGAGAGCGTTCTTGGCATGATCATCGGTCATGATGAAAAGGATATTTGGCTTCTTCTCAGTGGTCGCCTCTTCAGCTTGTTTTTCACAAGCCATGATCAAAACAAAAGCTATTAAGAATAGATGAAAATGTCTCATAATATACCGGTTGTGGAATGCCTGTCAGATAATTATTCTAATGGAAATTGAATCTTTAAATTAACGACTTAATCTCAAACCTATGAAAAATATCCTAACCTCGTTTTTAGCATTAACCCTAATGACAGCGGCCTTTGGCCAGGAGGCAATTTATGGTTTCGGTCCGGAGAGCGCTAAAGCCCAATCTGAATTTGAAGATCAGTTTGATCAGCTCATTTCCAAAGATAACCTCGATCAATGGATGCAAAAAATGTCGGCCGAACCACATTATGTCGGGACAGATTATGGTCGCCAAAATGCCGAATGGATGCGTGACCAATTCGAATCCTGGGGATATGATGCGGAAATAAAGACATATCATGTGCTGTTTCCTTACCCTAAAGTAAGATTACTGGAAATGACCAGTCCGGATAAATATTTAGCTAAGCTTACGGCTGTTCCGGTAGAGGGAGATGAATTCACGGCACAAGGTGACGCACTATTACCCAGCTACAATGCTTTTTCGAAAGATGGGGATGTCGAAGCTGAATTGGTTTTTGTAAACTATGGAATACCCAGCGACTACGAGGAACTGGATAGACTTGGTATAGACGTAAAAGGAAAGATTGTGATAGCCAAGTATGCCGGTTCCTGGCGAGGGATAAAACCCAAACTTGCCGCCGAGAAAGGAGCAATTGGATGTATCATCTATTCAGATCCAAAGGATGACGGGTATTTTAGGGGCGATGTTTATCCCAGGGGGGCTTTCAAAAATGAGACTGGCGTCCAAAGAGGCTCAGTCATGGACATGCCCACTTATCCGGGAGACGTCCTGACGCCAGGGTACGGTGCCACGAAAAATGCGAAAAGACTGGACAGAGAGGATGCCCCTACCATCACTAAAATACCAGTATTGCCTATTTCCTATGAAGATGCGCTTCCGTTATTGAGATCTCTGGACGGCCCGGTGGTTCCTGACAGTTGGAAAGGGGCATTGCCTATTACCTATCACATCGGACCCGGTCCGGCAAAAGTTCATCTGAAAGTAGAGTTCGAATGGGAGATCAAACCGGCGCATAATGTTATAGCGAGACTTGAAGGATCTGATTACTCCGATCAGTATGTAATCCGCGGTAATCATCACGATGCATGGGTACATGGTGCCAATGATCCCGTAAGTGGTATGGTAGCGCTCATGGAAGAAGCACGGATATTGGGACAGCTGGCGAAAGAAGGTAATCGACCAAAGAGAACCGTGATTTACTGCGGATGGGATGCAGAGGAGCCTGGGCTTATCGGTTCGACAGAATGGGTGGAGGACAATAAAGCTGAGCTTAAAGAAAAAACAGTGGCATATATCAATACTGATGGAAGTGGACGCGGGTTTCTGGGAGTTGGGGGATCACATGCCCTGGAAACAATGGTGGCCGAGGTAGCGAAAGATGTCACAGACCCCCAAACAGGTGTATCAGTCTATGAGCGTAGAGTGGCGCGTGATATGGTCAATGGAGGGGATGATAAGTTTGAATTGTATGCTTTGGGCTCTGGCTCTGATTACACACCTTTTATACAACATGCGGGAATTGCCTCTCTGAACCTTGGCTTTGGGGGGGAGAATTCCGGGGGAGAATATCACACCATTTACGATACATACCCGCACTACACAAGATTCAAAGACCCCGGATTCCAGTATGGAGAGACATTGGTCAAAGTAGCCGGCAGACTGACATCAAGAATCGCAAACGCTGAGGTCATACCGCTTGATTTTAAAGCCTGGCATACTACGGTTTCTGCCTACCTGGAAGAGGTCATGAAAATGTTGGATGAAAAAAGAAATGAAGTAGAAAGGCATAATAAAATGGTTCAAAAAAACGTCTTTGAATTAGCCGCTGATCCTACCAAGCCATTCAAGAAGCCAGAAGCGAAAGGTCCTGTTCCTTACCTTGACTTTTCCGATCTTCAAAATATTGTTGCCGATCTGGAGACGAAGATTAACATGATTGACCTGAAAGCAACAGCCATGAAACCCGGTGAAAAAGATGGGCTAAACGAGTTATTACAGGTTGCAGAACAGAAGCTGACAAGAGACGAGGGATTGCCAAGACGGGATTGGTTTAAGCACCAGCTTTATGCACCGGGATACTATACAGGCTACGGAGTGAAGACCCTTCCGGGAGTTAGAGAAGCGATAGAGCAGGACAATTGGACAGAAGCACAGGAGCAAATAAAATTACTCGCCGAAACGCTTCGGGGATACGCGGCTCATCTGGATAAAATCATTGCGGAGATCGAATAAAGGTAGGTTTATGTCGTTGACTAGGAAGATGAACAACAAAAAATGGCTTCTTTTTTGAGAAGCTATTTTTATAATAAACTGTCTTTCTCCACAATTTGGAACGCAAATTGTATAGACACACAAACTATTATTAGTAAGGTAAAAATTATGAAAAAGACAAACAGAAAACTATTTCCATCAAGTATGTTGGTGGTAATCGTTTTAGCAACAGCAATTGGCTTTTCGTCCTGTAAAGGGAAAAAGAAGTTGTCTGAAATAACCGATACAGAAGAAGCAATGCAGGAAGAACTTGAGCCACCTGTCAGCGAGCCTGTGGAGGAAGAGCCGGAAGTTGTGGAAAATCCCGAAAAACGGGTAGCTGTATACGAGCCCACAATGTCGGAAAGATTGGATAACCAGTTTGTGGCCATTGCCAATGCATCGTCCACTACTGTCGCGAATCAGCGAATCAGTGAGACTATCAGGATGTTTAGTAACGGAAATGCGCCTGTTCTGATCATCTTCTATCGAAGTGACGGCGTGGAAGACTATGATGAGCCTACCACAATATCCAAGTATCTGAATTATCTGAAAGATACGGGTAACAGCACCGCAATAGTAGAAGAGATGGTGATGGATGATTATGGCAGAATCAAAGAGTTGGTTTTAAAAAGGAAATAACATGAAAACTTTGAAATATTTATCCACTGCGATTGCAATGTTATTTGTCGTTGCAGCTTTTGGACAAGGGGACATAGATCCCAGAAGAAAACAGGCAATTGATTCATTGGCCCTGGAAAAAGTACGAGATCTGAGCAAATACATAAGTATTATTGGCTCGAAAGATACTGAGTATTCAGAAGCTACAAGGGTAATGGACAGAGCAGCCGAATTATTTGCTGCTGATAGCGAAATGGGTGTGTCATCTTTAAGTCGTGAAGAGATTACGTACTATCCCGTGCGGGAATACTTCGAGCGATTGATGGCTCTCAATTACGATAAGGTAACGATCAAGTGGTATGACATTCACTACATCAGTGACCTCGAGCGTCAGCCGGATGGAACCTTTGTAGGTGTGATCACCATTTATCAGCGCTTTGAAGGCAGATCCGATGATGGCATGAGCTATAAGGATACTACCAAAAAAGACATCACGATATACGTTCAACAAAAGCAAACGCAAATTGCTGGTCGAACTATTGATTTCTGGGATGTTTTACTTGGAGACATTAGGGTAACAGAGACATCTGCATGATCAGATTGATGACTTTGGTACTCCTCCTGGTTCCATTTTTTTCTTATCCTCAGGGAAGAATTGAGGATGAAATGGAGAGCCAGGAGGAGTTATTGACTGCTTCCACAAAGCAACTGAACCAGTTTTTCAGGCGTTTCAATGGTGAGGAAGATGAAGATGGCAATCGGTACTATCCGGACGACAGGAAGTACAGAGATGAAAAATTACGCCGGAAGTATTTACCTATTTTATTTGATGCATCTTCCAACCCTGACAAGGATCTGGCAAAGCGGTTCATTGAGGAAATGACAAATAAGAACAATCCTGTTTTCATTGATTTAAGGACACAGGGACTAGTGGCCGAAGTCTCCGCAAATTTTTCTTTCAATGGAAAGTCTACCGGCATGTTGTTGTATATGGAACTTCAGGAGCAGGGAAAGGGCTATGAATGGATCATAAGAGACGTTTCTTTTGATCAGTTTTCCAGTAAATTTCAAAAAGACAAGTCTGATTCGAAGCCCTTCGTTCATCCGATGAGTCACGAGCTTACATTTATGAACCTTAAGAAAGCTTTTGACAAAGGTCGACCCGAGTCATATACTTCCGATGATTTTGAGCCTGACTATCTAAGTATTTTCCTGTATGAAATGAATTCAGGACGGTTGAAGTTCGAAACAGTCAAAGGCCTCAAGTATCATCTTTTTGGAATTGAAGGCTGGTATCTGGAAATCGCTAACTTTAATCGTCCGGGATACAATACCGGATGGCTGATTTCCAATTTTATGGCTGTATCCAACGAAGAAAAAGACCAGGTGCGGAATTACATTTATGGTAATTAAGGGAATTCTTTATTCGCTAATCCTTGTTTTCAGTACTCTAAATTTAGCGCAGGAGGTAGAAGAAGAAAATCAGGACCCAAACATCGACAAAGTTAGGGGTATGGTCAGCTATTACCGCTTCATACTAAACACAATTGGAGGTGCCAGTGCTTCAGCTTCTGAGAAAGAAACCATTATTTCAGATAGCTACGAAAAGGTTTTTGACGGTGCCACCGTTCAGATTGAAGATGACCTTGTACAGGACAGGTCAGCACTGATCAATAAAAACGTCCAGGCCTATCTCAGGGATGTTGATTTCTTTTTTAGATCCTTAAAATTCAACTTTAGTGACATAGAGGTTACGGCTAACACTTCGGAGGCCGGCAATGAGTTTTATACAGCCTCTTTTGTCAGCGAAATGCAGGGTGTGGATCTGGAAGGGGACTCGATAAATTCCGTAATGGACAGATATATGGAAGTCAATCTAACGGAGTCAGGGCTGAAGATTGTCAGTGTTTATACCACGAAGGTCGATCGTAAAACACTTTTCCAATCATGGTGGGACGACCTGCCGCCAATTTGGGTGAATTACTTCACGAAGCTGCTAAATGTCAGGACGGTTCCTATGCCTATAGACCAAATCCTAAAACTGGAGGATATTGATTCGATAAATCTCTCAATGGAGTTCTGGGTGAAGGACATAAGTCCGCTATCGATGCTTCGAAACCTCCGGTATGTCAATCTCAACAGCACATTGGTGGAGGATCTGTCTCCGCTGAGATATGCCCAGAATCTAAAACATCTGGATATGAGCTATACCCTGGTGCCAGACCTAAAAATCCTTAACTATTTTAAAGGCCTCAATTATCTGGACATTTCGGGCAACAGCTATTTCTACCTGGGTGATCTTACGGGGATCCCAATCAGGACCCTATATGCCAACAATGTGAATGTACCCAACTTCGGTATCCTTTCGGAACTGCGTCAACTTCAAAAGTTGTCTTTGGCATCCAATATATTACCGGGTACACGAATGTTGAGTGGTCTGCCTATAGTTGAACTTGATTTAAGCAATACCAATGTCAGCGATCTTTCGGGAATTTCCGGAAATGAGAGCATCCGGTTACTTAATTTGGATCAGTCGGCAGTAACAGAATTAAATGCTCTTTCAGGGTTAAAAGGATTAAAAACCTTATCGATCAAAGGGACCAAGATCAAAAGCCTGGATCCACTTAATGGCTTACCAAACCTGGAGCGAATAGATGCGGATTTTTCTGAAATCAATGATGAACATGCCTCACGATTCATGGGAAATAATCCTAATGTACTGGTTACGGCCAATACAAAAAAGGTTCTTGGTTGGTGGTCTGGTCTACCGATTGATTGGCAGGAAGCTTTAATGGAGAGATTAGGACTTCCACAGAATCCCGGGGCAGAAAGATTAATTCGTGTCCTACAGGTTGACTCCCTCAATCTGAGCCACCTGGAATTGATTTCCGGGACACCGATCTCGGCTTTTAGAAGATTAAAGTATCTGAATATCAATGATACCAAGATTGTGAATCTTGATTTCCTTTTGGGTAATCCGGAGTTGGAGATCTTGACAGCCAACAACAGTCCAATTGCCGGTCTCAAAGGGGTAGGTGATTGTCATAATCTCAAAAGAATTGAGGTTGAAAAGACTTTTGTAAAAACGATTAAGGATGTACGCGGGTTGAAACAATTGAATTATCTGAATCTGGAGCAAACAGAAGTCCCGGAAAAAGAGATTTTGTCAATGCTTGAAAACAAGAACCTGACCATTGTTTACCAAAGAAGTCAGCTCAAATCATGGTGGGAAACACTTCCTCCTAACTGGGCATCATTCTTAAAAGGAGAAATTGGTGCGGACCCTACAACAGAAATGTTGCATAAATTGGTGGCCAGGGACACTATTTCAATCGTCAACAAGTCGATTCAATCTCTCTTACCGCTAAGTAAATTTCGCAGGCTGCAAACTGTGATATTGGACAATACTCAGGTTTTATCATTACTGGAGCTATCCAATCATCCCACAATCAGAAACATCCATTACCGTAATGGCCCACTTTATACTCTGGAAGGAGTGGAATCGATGAAGAATCTGAAGGCCCTTACCATTTCGAATACTCCTGTGGATGATCTGGAAGCTGTGAGTAGGCTAAAAAACCTCGAGTATCTTGATTGTTCAGGAACTCAAATCAAATCTATCAAAGATCTCCGCGATGTACGCAGCTTGAAATATCTGGATATAAGCAATACGAGGGCATGGAGGTTACATTGGTTATTCGAGATTGATAATATGGAGGAACTAATATGTTATAATAGCAGAGTTAACGATCGGAAAATCAGGGACTTTAAGGAAGTTTTTCCTGATTGCTTGGTTACCTATTATTAACTTTGCACTTTTATTTTCTTGCAGACAAACCAGTATACAGATGAGCAATTTTCCTAAGGGCCTACTATGTATTCTTATACTTGCTATTCTTAATTTTTCCGCGAATAGTCAGGATACCACAACATTAGATTTACAATTTCAGGAGTTAAAAAACAGTTCGGAGACCTTTGAGGTTTATAAGGTGATCCGTTCTACCAGATTGGACAATTTTTGGGCTGTTGTAATGGACTCTGTTTCAGAAGCAAATTCAGAGATTTCTTCTCTGGACGCCAGTATTTCAGAATTACAGAATGAATTAGAACAACAACAACAGGATTTGGCATCACTCCAGGCTCAGCTTGAGGAAAGCGAAACAAAGAATTCAACCATCAACTTTCTTGGCGCAGACATTATAAAGTGGGTGTACCACACTATAGTCTGGGTCATCATTGCTATTTTGTCTGTGGTTGCGGTCGTGGTCTTTACCATGTATCAAAGGAGCCATGTGGTTACTGCAAAGGCAGTGGATGATTTGAGAAAAATGACCAATGAATTTGAGAATTTCAAAGACAAATCAAGAGAAAAGCAGGTGAAATTGAAGAGAGAATTACAGACGGCAGTAAATAATCTCGATGAATTCAAACGTTCCAAATCAGCCCGATCTGTAAATTAATTTTCAATGAGTCTGGTAATATCAGATTGGACCGAAATTGCCCAGGGTGACATCGCAATTTTAGGGGTACCGTTTGATGAAAATTCATCTTTCATGCGAGGTCCTTCAAAGGCTCCGCCACTGATAATAGACGCTCTGAATAGTCCATCAGCTAACTATTTTACGGAAGGCTTAATCGATCTGGAAAAGGAGTCGGCAGTCAAAATACTAGGCAATGCCGAGATACCGGATTATCTGTCCATTTCGAATCCTATCGACAGAATTCTGCAAGTTGGAGCTATCCCTTTTTCAATAGGTGGTGACCATTCGATTACGTATCCGATTATAAAATCTTTTCACAAATATTATCCGGAATTGACCATTCTTCAGTTTGATGCCCATGGGGATTTGTACGATTCGTTGGATGGGAATCGATATTCCCATGCCTGTCAGTTTGCGCGAATAATGGAAGAAAATCTGGCTTCTTCGATCACGCAGGTTGGGATCCGCACTATTACCCAACATCAAAAAGAACAAGCAGAAAGATTCGGAGTGGAGGTCATCGATATGAGAAGCTGGAATCGGAAAATGAAGTTTGAAATTGACGGACCAGTTTACATTTCTTTTGATATGGATTGTCTGGATCCTGCATTCGCACCAGGAGTATCGCATCATGAGCCCGGTGGGTTTTCTACCAGGGAAGTGCTAAATATGATTCAGGAGTTGGATCTGCAGCTTGTGGGGATGGATTTGGTAGAGTACAATCCGGAGCGCGATGTGAATGGCGTGACCGCAATGGTCGCTGCCAAGATCATGAAGGAATTACTTGCCCTTCTACTTTGATCAACTCAGGAAAGAAATCAAAACACCTGCCGCTACGGCGGAACCAATTACACCTGAAATATTTGATGCCATGGCGTATTGGAGAAGATGATTATTGGGATCGTGCTTCAGAGCAATTTCATTGGCTACCCTGGAAGCCATGGGCACAGCGCTTAATCCGGTAGCACCAATCAGTGGATTTATCTTCTTTTTTGCAAACGCATTATAAACTTTGACCGCAAAAATGCCACCGGCAATTGAAATGGCAAAAGCGATGAATCCTCCGACTATGATCATCAAGGTTTCTAGATTCAGGAATGCCTCCGCTGTCATGGTAGCTCCTACCGACAGTCCAAGGAATACCGTAGCTGCATTCAATATAGTATCTGATGCTGCTTTATATAGCCTTCCGGTGATTTGGCCAACTTCTTTTACAAGGTTCCCAAACATCAGCATTCCCAATAAGGGAACACTTGAGGGCACAAGTAGTGAAACAATTGTACCAACTCCTATTGGAAAAAGGATTTTGAGAGCCTGAAGATTTTTGATCGGTTTGCTACTTGGATGTAATCTGTCCTGTTCCTTCATGTTGATCTGAAGTTCGGATTTGGTCATGGTAAACCGGACCACAAATGGGATAATTACCGGGACCAGGGCCATGTAAGAGTAGGCGGCAATTGCAATAGGTCCCAATAAATGTGGCGCCAATTTGATGGTAGTGTAGATGGCCGTTGGTCCGTCCGCTCCTCCAATTATTCCGAGTGAAGCAGATTCTTTTAATGTAAATCCCATGGCCACTGCTGAGATCAATACTGTGAAAATCCCAATTTGGGCGGCAGCACCAAAAAATGCCAGCCTCAGATTCCGCAACATGGGTCCAAAATCCGTAAGTGCTCCCACTCCAAGAAATATAATGGGAGGAAGAAATCCGGTTTTAATCAAAGAATAGTACACGAAATTCATGATTCCGTGATCATGCGCGATTTGATATAAAGTTTTGGTCTCATCCACTTTAACCACTCCCATGGCACCTCCCGGGAAATTGGCCATTAACATCCCGAAAGCGATAGGAACCAGCAGAAGTGGTTCGTATTGTTTCCTGATTCCCAGGTAAAGTAGAAAAAACGCAATGAAGATCATCAGAAGGATCTGGGGCTGCTCCACAATATTCTGAAGAGCAGTCATTCGGTATAATCTTTCTAATAATTCCAATTCCGGATTAGTTTAGTCTAAGCAAAACATCATCATCAAGCACATCGTCACCTTCATTGATTAGGATTTCCGAGATCGTACCTTCCTTATCTGACTTGACGGCATTGGTCACTTTCATGGCTTCAATATAACAGACTATGTCTCCGACATTGACTTTATCCCCTACTTTGACGGCTTTTTCGGAAGGATCTTTGGTCATAAATATTTTTCCTTCCAGTGGAGCTGTAATTGCCTGGGTCCCATTGGTGCTGGTAACAGGTTTTACGTCATTTCGATTAGATACTTGTTGGTCTTCCTGGGTATCATCATAAGATATAGTGACTTTGAAATTTTCACCATTCACATTGATGTTCATGGATTTTGGCTGAGGGTAAGCGTTCCCATCGCCGATAGAAGGAGACTCTCCAGGCGTATTCTTTTTTGCGGCAAGATCCTCTTCAAATGACTTTTTAGCTTTTCCGGATTTATAATCTTCGTATTGCTGAGGATGCATGGCAAATTCAAAAAGCTCCTCATCATCCTGACCCGTTTCCCAACCATTTTTCTCCATTTCCTTTCGGAACTCATCAAGCGCGTCGGGTTGCAGGTCCTGTGGATCTCCAGTGAAGAATTCCCGACCTTGCTCCGCAGCAAGATTTTTAAGCTCATCAGCAACCTGACCAGGGACCCTTCCTGATTTCCCCAGGATCATATCCCAGGTATTGTCATCCAATAGCGACCATCGTTCCTTACCTTTCATCATCTGCATGACATTCACCAAAGCAGCGTTCTTCACATACTGACTGTAAGGCGTTACCAATGGGGGATAGCCCATCATTGGCCATATCGTTTCCACCTCATCAAACAGGGCAATCATTAATTCGTCCTGAGTAACTTCTGGCTTGTTATGTTTAGCCATCCACTTATTCAGACTTTTAAGGTTGTTTTCCAGGTCGGACATTAGGCTACCCATCATACCTCCCGGCAACCCGGGGCCTATAAGTAAAGCATTCATCAACCTGTTTTTGGGATTGATATAATAACCCAAAAAGTCGTCAATAAATGATTGGGTCAGTGACCGCGCATGCATGTAGGCTTTCATATTAATATCCGGCACTGAAAATCCGGCATCCCGGAGTACCTCGTGCACGGTCAACAGATCAGCATGACCCGTTCCGAATGAAAGTGGTTCCATTCCCACATCTATGAAATCAGCCCCTGCCCTGGCAGCTTCGAGTGATGAGGCAACGGAAAAGCCTGGTCCCGAGTGACCGTGATAGGTCACCAGCATATCTTTTTGGATGGCTTTAATGCCTTCCACCAATTTGCCCATAGAAGCAGGTCGACCAATACCAGCCATGTCTTTGATGCAGATCTCTTCAGCACCCATTCCGATAAGTTCTTCGGCCATTTTGATGTAGTAGTCGACCGTATGAAGCTTTGAATGTGTGATACACAATGCGGCCTGGGCAATCATACCGCCATCTTTTGCATAATCAATGGATAATTTCAGATTTCTCGTATCATTCAATCCATCGAAAGATCTGGCGATATCAGTTCCCTGAATTTTTTTCAACTTGAACATCAACCTTCTCACATCTCTTGGCACGGGGTACATTCGAAGTCCATTTAGACCTCTTTCCAACATGTGTGTCTGGATGCCTGCGTCATTGAAAGCCTGCGTCCATTTTCTAACTGACACATTTGGGTTTTCACCATAAAGCAGGTTGATTTGTTCAAATCCCCCACCATTTGTTTCCACACGTCTGAAGCAGCCCATATCCACGATTGGCTCGGCTACTTTGACAAGCTGATCTACACGCGGCATGTACTTTCCTGAAGATTGCCACATGTCACGGTATACCAGCCCGAGACCGATTTCTTTGCCCATAATTATAGTTTTTCGATTTTTTGAACCGTCCCTTTCCCCCCGGTCAGTTCATTGACAGTTGCCGTGATGGCCGCAATTTGTTTATTGGAGATTGCCTGAGTTGAGTTATCACTCTGATTGGCAACTGGTAGAAATCGATTGACAAAATTGATCAAAAGATTTCCTGTAATGACAACCAACAGAAGTACCACGAAAACCGTGATCATTCCGATCAAAAGGAGTGATAAGGCTATGGATAATTCCTCGCTCAAGTATTCATTTTTGGGTGACCCAAAATTATAACACTAAAGGAATTAAGTGGGTAAAGCCCACATTATTTTCTACGTGATTTATATCAGAGGTTAAAGCGTTCTCTTTACTTCTCTGATTTCGTACCCTTCGATTACATCACCCACCTTGATGTCATTGTAATTTTTGATGCTTATTCCACACTCGTAGCCGCTTTTCACCTCCTGGACATCATCTTTGAATCTCTTCAATTGATTGATTTCACCTTCGTAGGTTACGATACCTTCTCTAATCAGCCGAACTTTGTTGGACCTCTTCACAAATCCATCAGTTACATAACATCCGGCCACGGTGCCAACTTTTGATATCTTGAAAACTTCTCTTACTTCGATGTTACCGGTAATTACTTCCTCCTCGGTTGGAGCAAGCATACCTTCCATCGCATCTTTGATCTCGTTAATGGCGTCGTAGATTACAGAATACAGCCTGATCTCGATTTCCTCAGTTTCGGAAATCTTTCTGGCGCCACCTGATGGACGTACCTGGAAACCAACGATAATGGCATCCGAGGCAGAGGCCAACAGAACATCAGATTCAGAAATCTGTCCAACACCTTTGTGGATGATATTAACCTGCACCTCGTCCGTAGAAAGCTTAAGCAATGAATCAGACAAAGCCTCTACTGAACCATCCACATCACCTTTTACAATTACATTAAGCTCTTTAAAGCTTCCAATGGCAAGTCTCCTACCAATTTCGTCCAGTGTAATGTGCTTTTTGGTACGAACGGACTGCTCACGAATAATCTGCTCTCTCTTCGTCGCAATCTCCCTCGCCTCCCTGTCGGATTCCATGATGTTGAACTTATCACCGGATTGCGGTGCACCGTCCAAACCAAGCATCAATACCGGGGTAGCCGGTCCAACCCTGTCAAGTTTATTACCTCTATGATCAAACATGGCCTTTACCTTGCCAAAATATGGTCCTGCCAGTAGGACATCTCCTACTTTCATGGTACCGCCTTGAACCATAAGGGTGGTTACGTAACCACGGCCTTTGTCCAGACTGGCTTCTATCACAGTACCCACGGCTGGTTTTTTTGGATTGGCCTTTAATTCAAGAATTTCCGCTTCAAGCAATACTTTTTCCAGGAGGTCTTCAATTCCTTCACCGGTTTTGGCAGAAATATGCTGACACTGATACTTACCACCCCAGTCTTCCACGAGGATATTGATATTGGAAAGCTCCTCTTTGATCTTGTCAGGGTTAGCATTTGGCTTATCTACCTTGTTGATTGCAATCACAATTGGCACACCAGCCACCTGTGCGTGGTTGATCGCCTCCTTAGTCTGAGGCATCACTGCGTCGTCTGCAGCCACCACTATAATGACAATATCCGTAATCTTAGCACCCCGTGCACGCATGGCGGTAAATGCTTCGTGACCAGGTGTATCGAGGAAAGCAATTCTTTTACCCCCTTCGGTCATTACGTCATATGCACCAATGTGCTGGGTAATGCCTCCGGCTTCCCCCTCGGTTACTTTTGAATCCCGAATGTAATCCAGAAGCGATGTCTTACCATGGTCGACGTGACCCATAATGGTAACGATCGGTGCCCGTTCTTCGAGTTGATCTGCCGTATCTTCATGCTCCACCACTTCAACTTCGTCATCCGCAGTACTGAATTCGACCTCAAAACCGAATTCATCTGCGATTACGGTAATGGTCTCTGCATCTAATCGCTGGTTGATGGAAACAAACATTCCCAGACTCATACATGTGGAAATGACATCATTCACTGAAACATCCATCAGAGAGGCAAGATCGCTCGCAGAAACAAACTCGGTGACCCTAAGTGTTTTTGACTGCTCCTGCTCCTGAAGTACCTTTTCTTCTTCAGCCTCCGCTTTAGCGCTTCTCTTGTCCTTTCTATATTTTGATCGGCTCTGGGATACACCTTTTCCACCGCCCCCACTCAGCTTAGCAAGGGTTGCTTTTATCTTATCCTGAATTTCCTTATCTGAAAGTTCCTCCGTTTTGCGAGTGTCACGTCCGCCACCTCTTCCACGGTCGCCTCCGCCACCTCGGTTCGGGCCTCTTCCACCGCCACCTTCGGGAGCGATTCGTTTTCTTGGACGCTTCTTCCGTTCCTTTCTTTCATCAGAAGAAGCAACTGGCTTTTCTTTTTTCTTCTCCTGGGGGAGTTCGATCTTACCTACAACTGTAAGTCCCTTCAGAGAGTCTGCTTTCGCCTCAATCTTGGAATCAGAGGGTTTTTCCTCCTCTTTCTTAGGCTCTTCTGCTTTTGCTGGCTCCTCCTTCTTTGGTTCCTCTTTCTTCTCCTCGGCTTTAGGGGCTTCTTCCTTTTTCGGTTCTTCCTTCGGTTTTTCGGCTTCTTTTTTCTTTACCCTGCCTTTTTCATCAAGGTCTATTTTACCTACAACCTTTGGACCTTCTAATTTGGGTTTGGCGATAATGTTATCGTCTTCCTTTTTCTCTTCTTTGGCTTTTTCGGATTCTTTCTCTTTCGAAGGTGCCTCTGCCGGTGCAGAGGATGCCGCTGCATTGTCCTTGATCAGGATTTCCTCTTCGTCATTCTGATTGGACGATGAGTCAGGCTTGTTTGCCTTAATTACTAGGTTGTCAGAGTGGGATGACCCAATGGTAAGCTCAGACGCCTCCTCCTTATCATGAGCAGAGTCTGCAAATTCCTTAGAAAGTAATGCAAACTGCTCCTCGGAAATTTTGGAGTTAGGGTTTCGATCTACTTCGAAACCTTTTTGATCCAAAAAATCAATGATAGTGGCTCTACCTACGTTTAATTTTCTAGCTACCTGGCTTAATCTATACATTCAGCAGTTTTTGTCGTATTATCTTATTCAAATTCCTGATTCAGAATTGCCATTACACCATCGATGGTTTCTTCTTCCAAATCAGTTCTTCGTATCAAATCTTCTCTTCCTAGTTTCAACACACTTTTGGCTGTATCCAATCCAATTCTCTTAAATTCGTCAATGACCCAGCCTTCGATCTCATCAGAGAATTCATCAAGATCCACATCCTCCTCCGCAAGCTCATCCAGTTCTCTGAAGACATCGATTTCATAACCTACGAGTCGACTCGCAAGCTTGATGTTTTGACCTCCTTTACCGATAGCAAGGGAAACCTGATCAGGTTTCAGATATACTGAAACTCTCTTATTCTCCTCATCGATCTTCATGCTAAGGAGCTTAGCCGGACTCAAGGCTCTGGCGATATACAGTTCCAAATTATCCGTGAAATTAATCACATCAATGTTCTCGTTCTGTAATTCTCTTACAATTGCGTGAATTCTTGACCCTTTCATTCCCACGCAGGCTCCAACCGGATCGATCCTGTCATCATAAGATTCTACAGCTACCTTCGCTCTTTCTCCGGGTTCCCTCACCACATTCTTGATCGTTATCAGGCCGTCATATACTTCCGGCACTTCGTTTTCAAATAACCTTTCAAGGAATGTCGGAGATGTTCTTGAGAGAACGATTCTTGGATTTCCATTATACATTTCCACTCTGTGAACAATGGCTCTGCAAGCATCTCCTTTTCTGAATCTATCTTTAGGAATTTGCTCACCTTTTGGGAGTTGCAGTTCATTGCCCTCACCGTCGATCAATAATATCTCGCGACTCAGTATCTGATAAACCTCGCCGGTAATTATCTCACCTACCAGGTCCTTATATTTCTGAAATAGGATGTCTTTTTCAAGGTCCTTGATCTTTTGAATCAGGGTCTGTCTGGCCGTCATTACCGCCCTTCGACCAAAATGTTCAAGTTGAATTTCTTCGGCGACTTCCTCACCGATTTCGAAATCAGGCTCAATCTTTCTGGCATCACTTAGACTGATCTTATCGTGGTCCCAGATGTCTTCGGAGTTATCATCTACGATCTCTCTGAACCTCCAGATTTCAAGGTCTCCTTTATCGGCGTTGATGATGATATCAAAATTATCATCAACCTCATACTTCTTTCGGATCATGGTTCGAAATACATCTTCCAGAATCCTGATCATCGTAGGTCTGTCTATGTTTTTGCCTCGCGCAAAATCCGCAAACGACTCAATTAATACTCCTGTATCCATTTCAACTAAATGAGACTAATATGTTTGTTTTCTTAATTTCCTGGATTTTTAAATCCACTTCTTTACCACTTTTCTTTTCCAACACTACTATCTGATCTCCTTCCACCTTGTGTAGTTTCCCTTTCAACTGCCCTCCGCTTTCAAGCTCCATTTTTACTTCCCTGCCTACATTTTTAGTGTATTGACGAGGGAGTTTTAAAGGTGTGTCAATTCCTGGGCTGGAAACTTCCAGTATGTACTTTCCGGATATGATTTCACCTTCTTCAATTTGCAATCCCAACTTTCTGCTTATTTCGGCGCAGTCATCAATGTTTACATTGGGATCACCATCCACGAGTACAATAAGCTTTTGATTATTTGGATTTCCTTTAAGTGTCACATCCACCAAAAAGAGATCCGGATAATCACTCAGTATGTTTTCAACCAATTTACTTATCGCCTCTACAGACATTAACAAATCATTTCTAATAAAAAGAGGGGACTGACGTCCCCTCTGACTATTAAATTGTACGAGGCAAAATTAAATCAAATTATTTTCAATTCAAATATCAAAGAAATATAACCGGTTTGTTCAGTTTTGCGTACGAACCGACAGACCTACTTCCAAATGATCGGCAAACTCCGAATTACAAATTCTCTATCCAGAACCAAAGAAATTTTTGAACCCATCAACGACCCATACGTGGGAATGTATGTTTGTGGACCTACCGTATACAGCGATGTCCACCTGGGAAATGTGCGCACATTCATCAGTTTCGATGTAATAAACAGATATCTGAGGTTCCTTGGATATAAAGTGAGATACGTTAGAAATATCACAGATGTAGGGCACCTATTGGATTCTGGTGAGGATAGGATTTCGAAGAAAGCCAAACTCGACAATCTGGAACCGATGGAGATTGTTCAAAAATACTCTAATGATTTTCATGAGGTAATGTCAGTTTTCAATACCCTGCCTCCTGATATAGAGCCTTCTGCTATTGGTCATCTTATGGAGCAGATTGAAATGATCGACAAGCTATTGGAGAAAGGTTTGGCCTATGAGTCTAATGGTTCTATCTATTTTGATATTGAAGCTTATAATAAGACAAATGATTACGGAAAACTAAGCGGAAGAAAAATAGAGGATTTGCTTAATCAGACAAGGGATCTGGATGGTCAGGATGACAAAAGGAATCCACTTGATTTTGCATTGTGGAAAAAAGCTGCACCTGAACACATCATGAGATGGAGGACAAAATGGAGTGAAGGATTCCCAGGATGGCACCTGGAGTGTTCGGTGATGTCAAACAAATATCTCGGAGATCACTTTGACATTCATGGAGGAGGCATGGACCTGAAATTCCCTCATCATGACTGTGAAATAGCGCAATCTTCCGGGGCCACAGGTCATGACCCTGCAAAGTATTGGATCCACACAAATATGCTCACTGTCAATGGACAGAAAATGAGCAAATCTTTAGGGAATTCGTTTTTACCATGGGAGCTGATCACAGGCAACCACGAAATGCTGGAGCGGGGTTTTAGCCCAATGACCATTCGATTTTTCATGTTGCAGTCCCATTATGCAAGCACTTTGGATTTTTCCAATGAAGCGTTAAATGCAGCGCAAAAAGGATACAGTAAGCTTGTCAATGGTTTGAGGATTCTCGGAGAAATGGAATATCCAACTGATATACCAGAGCCCGAGGACCTCAAGGCATCCGAACAAATCGAGAAGATGTGTGACAATTGTTATCATGCCATGAATGATGACTTTAATACCGCTCTGACGATCGGCCATATTTTTAATCTTCTTAAGAAGGTAAATTCCATAAATACCGGACAGCTGGAGATGGGCTCCATTTCGAAATCAACGTTCAATCGGATGAAATCCACCATTTTGGACTTCAGTACTGAAGTGCTGGGCCTTAAGCAGGAGTCTCATATCAAAGGGGAAAATATCCTTAGTCTGATTCTGGAAGAATACAAGACTGCCAAGGAGAACAAAGATTACGATAAGGTAGACGCCCTTCGGGAGAAATTGAAGGGGGAAGGTCTGATTGTTAAAGATATGAAGGGTAGGGTGGACTGGGCTTACGAAGAATAGCTTTAAAAATTTTCATGCCGGAGAAACCTTTCCGGAGATCATCTGTCATTAATTCAGAAAAGTGAAGGGAGGAACTCAAAATATCCATAGAAGCCTGATTGAAAAGTGCAAGGCTGGAGATCAATTTGCTCAGTATGAGCTATATAAGTTGTATTCGGGGGCTATGTACAACATCTGTCGACGAATGATGGGTGATGATGATGAGGCACAGGATATTTTGCAGGAATCGTTTATTGACGCGTTTACAAAGCTTCCTTCACTCAGAGAAGTAAGCACTTTTAGCTTATGGATAAAGCGCATTGTGACAAACAATTGTATCAATGCCTTGAGAAAGAAACGGATCATGACCACGGAATTGAACGAAAGTTATGATCAGATTGAAGAAGAAGATGATGATTTTGAATATAACAAATACAAGGCTGGAAAAATTATGGAAGCTGTAGATACGCTTCCGGATGGCTGCCGAACGGTGTTATCACTCTATCTATTTGAAGGGTATGATCATAAGGAGATAGCCCAGATACTGAACATTACAGAATCCGCTTCCAAGGCACAGTATTGTAAAGCCAAGGGTCGGATCAGAAAACAGCTTCAGGAGGAGCAACGGAATTATGTTTGATAATTTGAAAGAGCATATAGATCGGAATCGTGATGATTTTGAAATTCATGAATTGGATATGGCTGGTAGCTGGGCGGAGATTTCGACTAAACTGGAAAAGAGAAAATCCGGAGGTCGAAGGATCTGGATGAAAATAGCCGCGGTCATTTTGGTGTTCGTAACATCTGTGGTTGTATTTAAGACTGCTGGTGTTGACGGTAATTATAAATCTTCGGAGCTTATCGAGGCTCAGGCCTATTATCAGGGAATGATTGACACACAGATGAAGGTTGTGAATTCCAGGGTTGACGATCCTGAGGTATTGGCAGACCTGGAGGCTCTGGACAGGGCATTTGCCGAGCTAAGCGGTGATCTGAAAGATGATGTTCACAATGAGGAGGTAGTGGCTGCCATGATTGAGAATTACCGGCTTAAGTTGAAGATTTTAGAAAGGATTTTGGAGGATCTAGAATATGAGGGCAATGAAGAAAATATTGGCATATAGCTTGGTGATGATCATCGGCTTCGCCGGATTTGGTCAGGAGTTTTCTCTTGAGGAGAATTATGACAGGACATTTGAAATTGGCGAGAAAGCCACTGTGGACATTAACAACAAATATGGTGAGGTGATCATCAATACGTGGTATAAGGATTCTGTGAGGATTCTTGTTACTGTTAGTGCCAAGGGCAAGACCCGGGATGCCATCAATAAGGAAATAAGGAGAGTAGATGTAGACATTCGCCAGGTAGGAAGTATCATCTCTGCGGTGACGGAATTTGACCAGGAAAGGGGTCGAGGATTTTTCGGTGAATTGTTGGACCAGGTCTCGGATTATTCCCAAAACGTGATTGGTGGAAAAAAGATCACGGTAGATTATGAGGTTTGGTTACCCATGGAATTGGAAATAAACATAGAGAATAAATTTGGAGATGTGTATCTGGCGGACTTAAACGGCCCTGTTTCCATCGATCTTTCTCATGGGGACCTGCGTGCCAATCAAATTCGGGACCACCTGATACTTACTCATAGCTTTGGTAAGTTCCGATTTGACAATGTCCATGAAGCGAATTTTAATTTAAGAGGTGTAGAAGGAAAAATAAACTCAGCTCATTCCCTAAATTTTGAATCCAGTTCTTCAGAACTCGATCTCGGCGAAATTCAGACCATGCAACTAAACTCGAGAAACGATAAGTATGAGATAGATATACTGGAGGATATAATAGGCGAGGGTTCATTTACAGACTTGAGTGTCGATAAAATCACCCGAAATGCGAATCTTGATTTTAACTATGGCGAGATATTTATCTCTCAGATAGAGAAAGATTTTGGTAAAATCTCAATAGCAGGAAAGTCATGTGACATTAACATGATACTTGATCAGGCCTCTTATATCAATACAACCATAATAGGTGAAGAGGAAAGAATGATCCTTCCAAACAGCATGCTTGTGATGAAGAAGGAGTTCGTCCCTGAAGAAGGAAGAATCGTTTTAAGTGGATTTGTAGGAAACACAAATACTACCAATGGAATTTTGGACATCGATTCCAAAGGGGGAGAATTAATAATTTCAATAAAGGAAACGGATATTTTCACCGACCGTAACTGACAATGGTTAAAAACGTACTGGTATCACTATTTCTCCTGCTAGCCGCAGCAGGTTACTCACAGGCGGTATATGATCAGTCAGCTGGAGTACGACTTGGTCAGACATCAGGGTTAACGTTCAAAAAATTCACTACTGAGAATGAAGCCATTGAGGTCATGGTTTCCGGTCGGATGAGCGGACTCCAATTGACCACAATGTACGTTTTCCATCAACCAATGGAATTTTCATTTAATGAGAATTTTTATGTCTACTATGGAGTTGGCGGCCACTTTGGTTATGAAAAACACGATGATCTGGACAAGACACTGATCACCATTGATCCACCTAGTTTCATTTTTGAAGAGCGGAGTTATTTCACAATGGGTCTTGATGCCATATTAGGTGTGGAATATAGATGGTTATCGGTGCCAATTACCATTGGATTCGATATCAAACCAGCGTATAATTATGTAGGTCTCCGATATTCCAGAACTCAGTTTTGGGATTCAGCTATTTCATTCAAATACATATTTTGATCATGATGAGAAGTCTTCTCTGCCTCCTGTACGTTTCTTGTTGTTTAGTAGTATCAGGCCAGCAGTACATGGATACCAACGATCCAAGAGAGATCAAGTCTCTTTTGAGTAGGGATAATGATTTAAGTGGATTTGGTGGCGGTGACGTCAAGATCACGGACTTCTCCAAAGAGAGAGCCATGGTTCTGGGAGCTTATGGAGGAGTGCTTGTGAATCGCCGGTATATGCTGGGTCTTGGTGGTTATGGAATCGCAACAAATCCTGAAATAACCGGAGTCCTTCCGCCGGGTTTCTCTTCCGACAATGAACAAAGGGACTTAACCATCAATGGTGGTTATGCAGGATTGATTATAGGAGGTATTGTTTTTTCAAAAGAGCTGGTTCACCTCACAATTCCAGTTTTGTTGGGAGCAGGGGAATTCCAGGTTTCAGATGAAGATTTTTTTCAGAACAATAGTCACACTGATTATACAATTGAAAGATCACCATTCCTTGTGGCCGAGCCTGGTGCCCAGCTTGAGTTTAACATAACCAACACCTTCAGAATAGCGGCCGGAGCTTCCTATCGATATGTTTATGGTCTTGAGTTGGTTAACCTAACGGATGCCGATATGACAGAATGGACCGGTACACTCTCTTTAAGGTTTGGTCGTTTTTGATTTTCCCGGCTATCTGAAGTTTGAAATCTCGCAGATAATCGATAGTTTGAGCGTGCAATCACACATTGATATCTACATTGAGAATCAGAAAAAGTTATAACGGAATCCTCATACTGTTCCTGTTGTCTTGTGGAACATCCAGCGAAAATCAAGACTCTGGCGAAGTTACCTCTCAGGAATCCAGGTATGAGTTTACAGGTAGCATAGAGCGTCTTGATGACGATTTGGATGATCTAATTCCACAAGACGCGAAACTTGAGATCCTGGCGACCGGTTTTGATTGGTCCGAAGGCCCGCTTTGGATGGGGGATTATCTCCTCTTTTCGGATGTTCCGGCAAATAAAATTTACCGGTGGTCCGAGACGGACAGTATTAGCATATTTTTAGACCCGTCCGGATACCTCGGTACAAGAAAAGATAAACGTGAGCCTGGCTCTAACGGGTTGGCGTTAAATCCACAGGGCCAATTGATATTATGCCAGCATGGGGAGAGACAGGTAGCCAGAATGGCTTCCGACCTATCCAAGCCGATAGCTGCGTATGTTCAGATTGTGAATGCATTTGCGGGCCAAAGGTTGAACAGTCCCAATGACATCGTTTTTAACAGCGCAGGAGAGTTTTATTTTACCGATCCACCTTATGGCCTCGATCCATGGGACGATAAGCAGCTGGATTTTCAGGGAGTCTACAAATTTGATACGCGTAAAAAACTCACTTTATTGGTGGACACCCTTAGTCGACCCAATGGCATAGGTTTATCACCTGATCAGAAGACCCTCTATGTGGCAGTGTCTGACCCGGAGAAAGCTCGATATTATGCATTTGAGCTTGGCGGAAATGGTCTGATAAAAAGTGGGAAAATGATCCTGGATGTTACTGAGATGATTGGAGATGAACTTCCGGGTCTTCCGGATGGCATGGCTGTAGACAGCAAAGGAAATCTTTGGGCGACAGGCCCCGGAGGAGTACTGGTAATCTCGCCTGAGGGGAAACACCTCGGTACCATCAACACGGGTGTGGCTACAGCCAATTGCGCATTTAACGACGATGAGTCGGTGCTTTATGTGACGGCTGACATGCATCTTATGAGAATTAGACTGAGGGCACCTAATACGTAATTATTTCAGCCTTCGGGTGAGAAAGATCCGACTTTTGGATTGCGCATCGCGAATACAGATCAAATAATCTTCACCGCTTTCTTTCCAGTTGTACCTCTTGCTCAATTCATTCGGAATGAGTGGAGAGTTTTTGGATATGACATGAAGGTTTTCCCTGTTCTTCAACTCTTTAACTGATTTGATTTCTGTTTTGATTTGGAAAACTCTTCCCGGTAATTCTTCATTAAATTCATCAGACAGGTACAAGTGAGTATTTGGTGCAAATTTCTTCAACCCAAATCGGCGTGCGACAGTGTTAAAAGCACCTGCTTTGGAGATGGCGGAGTTCGGATCGAAAATGTATTCACCCTGAGATGAATAGTTAATGTTTTCAGATTTTTCTTCGGCCGGGTTAAAAGAGAATTCCACCACATTTCCGTCAGCCAAATTGAAACATCTGATTTGATCATTGAGGGTCGAATCGTTCGAAATCTCAAGAAGCAATTCCTTGACTTCATTCTTAACTGCCACCACGTTTATTTGACTCACGAAGCCAAGTTCGTGGATAGCCACCTTTATGTCCATCATGGGAGATGCTTTTATTAACAGGCGATTACCTTTCGCAAGTAGTTCATCTTTTAGTTCTACAACATTCGGCGAACAATCGGAAAATCGAATTACTTTATTCTTGTGGTGGTCTCTTCTGGCTGGATCAATGTAGAACGTCAGATTGTCAGTACTTCTTAAATTCTTAATGAAATCTTCAGATCTGGCATTAACAATTTCAATGTCCTTCTCAAGGATTCCTGCATTGTGCGAGAAAATCTGGCAAAGCCATTCGTTCTCATCTACATACGTACAATTTTCGAAAAATTCGGACATGAAAATGGTATCAACTCCCATACCACCCGTTAGATCCACAAGGTGGCCTCCTTTCACCAGGGAGGCTTTGAATCTGGCTGTTTCTTCCGATGAAGACTGCTCAACGGACAATGGAGGGGGCATCAAAAGTCCGGATTGGGAGATTAACCATGGAAGTTTGGTCTTTCCTTTTTTCCGGCTGATAATCTGTTCAGCCACCAACTTTTCATTTCCCCGAATGGACTCAGGAGGATTAAGAATTAATTTCTGAGGATCGGAATTCAGGTTGACCTTTATAAAATCAGAAGTCCTTTTCTCCGCAAGAAAAGCCAACTGATCAGGGTAGTTCATTCTTAGGCTGGGATCAGTCGATTTTCCAGAATGTATTCCGCTATTTGCACCGCATTCGTAGCCGCTCCTTTTCGAAGGTTATCAGCCACAATCCACATATTGAGAGAGTTTGGCTGCGTTTCATCTCTTCGGATCCTACCAACAAAAACTTCATCCTTTTGGTGAGCAGTCAGAGGCATAGGATAAACATTGTTAGCGGGATCGTCCTGCACAATCACACCTTCCGTATTTTTCAAAATGTTGATTACATCCTCAAGTTTATAATCATTCTCAAATTCAATATTTACCGATTCTGAGTGACCACCAATGGTAGGGATACGAACGCATGTAGCTGTGACGTGTACAGTCTGATCATCCAGAATTTTTTTGGTCTCATTGACCATTTTCATTTCTTCTTTGGTGTATCCATTTTCCTGAAACACATCTATATGGGGCAGTACATTCTTATCAATTGGATGGGGATATACCATGCGCACTTCTTTTCCATCCCGCTCATCATTCATCTGGTCCACAGCTGCTTTGCCGGTTCCCGTTACCGATTGATAGGTACTAACTACCACACGCTTGATCCTGTATTTTGCATGAAGAGGTGCTAGTGCCAGTACCATTTGAATAGTAGAACAGTTTGGATTAGCAATGATCTTGTCATTCTCTGTGATTGCCTTTCCATTGATTTCAGGGACCACTAGTTTTTTCGTTGGATCCATCCGCCAGGCCGAACTATTGTCGATTACCACGGTACCTACTTCAGCAAATTTTGGAGCCCACTCCAATGACGTACCGCCACCGGCTGAAAAAATAGCAATATCCGGTGAAAGAGATACTGCCTCCTGCATTCCAACAACTTTATATTCTTTACTTTTACAATTGACGGTCTTTCCGATTGATTTTTCGGAAGCTATGGGAATTAACGCGGTAAATGGAAAATCCCGCTCCTCCAATATCCGTAGGACTTCCTGTCCTACTAATCCTGTGGCACCGGCAACTGCTAATTTCATATTTCTCAAATTTTGGACGACAAAAGTAGTATGTAGACTATTATCTAATTCATTATGCCAGCTAAATTTTACCTCTACTCGGGCATTATGGCTTTGAGCCTGAATGCTTTTAGTCAATTCTCTGATGATTTTTCCGATGGCACATTTCTTATGGATCCGGAATGGCAAGGAGATACTGAGGCTTTCGAGACTTTCGATGAACAGCTTCGTTCCAATAATGATCCGGATGCAGGTGGGCTTAATGCCTACTACTTGTCCACTGCGTCAACAGTAGCTTTCAATGCGACTTGGGAGTTTGAAGTGGATTTACAGTTCAACACCAGTGGCGTCAATTATGTCGATTTTTTTCTGATGTCCGATGCTTCGGATTTAAAGGTAGCCGAGAATGGGTACTTTATCAGGATTGGAGATACATCCGATGAGATTGTGCTATATAAGATTTCTGGTGGTATGGTCTCACCAATGATTGATGAGAATGAAGGTATAACAGATGCTGCTGGAAGCTCCTTAAGAATTCGTGTCACCAGGTCCTTGGAAGATCTATGGTCACTTGAAATTGATAATGGTAAAACGGGATCATTTGACCTTTCAGGTACGATTGTGGACTCCGACATTACAATTTCAGGATATTGTGGAATCCTGATTGAACAATCATCTGCTAATGCGGCCGTCAACGGACATTACTTTGATAACATATCAGTCAATGGAAGTGTATATCCGGATGTGATCGCCCCGAGTGTGGATACGGTGTTTGCTGAAAGTGAGACGCAGGTAGCTGTCATTTTCAGTGAGGATATTGAGCCTGTTTCAGCAGAGAATGTAAACAATTACTCCATTCCGGGAATATCAGTAAACTCCGCTGTTCAAGAGGTTGGGGACAATCGTCAGGTGAACCTTATGACAAGTGGTCTTATCTCCGGTCAATCTTATCAGTTGATTCTCAGTGGTATTGAAGATCTGTATGAAAATACAATGGATGATACTACCGTCACATTCGAATACTTAGATTTTTCAGAGGTTGGTTTTCGGGATGTGGTCATAAACGAATTCTTATCCGATCCTATTCCATCCATCGGTTTACCCGAATATGATTTTATAGAACTCTATAATCCTACAGATTATTTTTTCAATATTGGAGGTTGGACCATCTCGGATGAGGCAGGTACTTCCGATGAAATTCCATCCTTCGTGTTGAGACCTGATGCCTATGTTATGCTTTGTGATCCGGGGGCCGTTGGATCATATGAGAGCTATGGGGATGTAATCGGAGTTTCCGGTTTTCCCAATTTAAATACAACCGGGGATAGTATCATACTTCGGAATAATGCACAAATCGTGATAGACAAAATCGGATATGATGATCCTCCGTCCGACGGAGTCTCATCGGAGCAAATTAATCCGCATAAGAGTTGTTCCGATTTTTCGAATTTCTTACCCTCCAATTCCCAATCAGGTGGATCTCCCGGTCTACAAAATACTGTATTTGACGGCAGTCCGGATATTACAGGGCCGGAGATTCAAAGTATTGAAATATTGGCCCCTGATTCTATAAGTATTTCATTCGATGAATCACTAGACGAAGGCTCAATTGTCACCGCTGTAATATCGATCTCCGGTATTCAATCGATTGCCACAACCATAATAAATCCAGCTATCATTCACCTCAAATTACAGGAGGCTTTGCAATCTGAGGTGGATTATGAATTGTCAGTATCCGGTATTACAGATTGTGAGGGGAATCCTATTCTCAACGGAGATTATGATTTTAGGTATGACATTTCCGGACCCAGGATACTGGAAACATACATACTAAGGCGAAATGAAATAGCCCTGGTCTTTAATGAGGAACTTGTTGAATCCGTTGCAGAAAATGAAAACAACTATGAAATAACGGAAAATGAAATAAAGTCCGGGTCTGGTGCGCAAAGACAAGATTCCGCCACGCATAGAGTTCACCTGCAATTGATAAATCCATTAGAGAAGGATAGGAGTTACTCCATAACCGTTTCGAATATGCGTGACAGCTTAGGCAATGAAGCGGCTCGGAATGAAGTCTTCTTCACGTATGATTCTCAGATTGATTCCGTTATTGTGCTTGCTTCTAATGTGTTGGAAGTGATCTTCAAAGGGACTCCGAACGAACGGTCTTTGGATTCGGATAAATTTTCGGTGCTGAATTTTACCAATCCTATTAAAGTTGTCAGAGACGAGAGCGATCCTTCGATTTTAAGATTTGAGTTGAGCCAAAATCTCAGAGAAAACAGGGTGTATGAGCTCTATGGTGAGGGTATCGTGGATGAAAAAGGAAATTGGATGTCCACTCCTGCAAAGGAATTCATTTGGGACACCAGGGGTCCGGAGGTAGAGACCATTACAAATATCTCTTCCAATTCGTTGGATGTACACTTCAATGAAAGGATTAAGACCCTTCCGGCGGTTCATGTGAAAAATTACCAACTAAGTACTTTCGGCAACCCATTTGAAGTGATCCTCCTTTCTGATAAATCAGTAAGACTTTTCCTGAACTTTGATCTACCCGTAGAGGAAAAGATTGAGTTATCGATCCGAAATATTGAAGACTTATATGGAAACAGTGCGATAAGGAAGGTGGACTTTGTGTATGACCTTATTCCTCCAAGGGTAGACTCTGTTTTTTATCATGGTGGCAATGTGATCCGGATTTTTGCCTCCGAGTCCCTTGATTATGGCTCCTTAAATGGTAAAAATTTTAAGTTGGATGGCGAGGATGCAAGTGATTTGAAAATATATGGTCCGGATTCCATTATGCTGGATGTTACCTTTCCGGAGGTAAGGCAGTCTTTGAATGTAGGGTTGCAAGTCAATTCATGGAAAGATAGACTGGGAAACGAGTTGTTAAATCCAATCGAAATGGAAATCAACACTTTGAATCCGCGGATATCTGAAATCGTTTTGATTGACTCAATGCAACTGGAGCTTACTTACTCGAAACAACTTCCGGAGGATGTGATGAGTCATTACTTCCAATTGAATCAAGCACCTGTCACCGGGGAATCTCCCTATCAATTAAAACTGGAAGAGAACTTTGAGACAGATGAAATCCATCATCTTACTGCAAAAGGTATTTACTCAACAAATGGAATTGGACTTGCCCCTGAAGAATATTACTTTCAGATCACTGATTATTTCGATAAATACCAACTTCTGGATGATGTCACGCTGGAATTGATGTTTACCACGGAGTTCGAGACGATAGACCTGATGAGTTTTGAGTACGATCCTGGAATTGCGTTTGTGTCTATTGATCCGGAATCCCCAGGTACGCTCCGATTCATATTCTCCAAACCAATCAGCCCAAATCAGTATTATCAACTAAAAACGAGAGACCTTTTTGACCGGTGGAATAGACGCCTGGCAGATAACACCATTTCATTTATAAATGATACCAATCCTCCTTACATCCATTCAATTGAAAGCCGACATTTTAGTACTATTCGAGTGCTTTTCAACGAGGAGATTGATGCTGAAACGGTTCTTGGATCCAACCAATACCAAATTGGACAGGTCCAACCTATTGCAATTCATCTCTCATCAGCGAAAGAAATTGACTTGCAGTTTGATACACTAATGACCGGGCAATCATATGACCTTGTGGTTAAGAATATTGGGGATCTGAGTGGAAACTACCTGGAGCTGGATACTGTCCGCTTCAATTACGAACCACCGGTAATTCCATTGAATCGTCAGATCATTATTTCGGAAATCATGGCCGATCCTGATCCATCTCAGGGTCTTCCCGAAATCGAATACATTGAACTGTTCAATGCCAGTGAACAAGAATTTTCTTTAAGTAGTATGGTATTGGGAGACCCCTCTGGAGTATTCCAATTGCCGGATTTCTACCTGGGACCGGATCAGTACATTGCCCTATCAGATGGGTCTGAGATCATTGAGTATGAAGGGATTACTATCGACAAGTTTCCTTCTTTATCCAATGAAAGTGATTCTCTGTATTTGGCAGGCATTTATGGAAGTGAAATTGATGTGGTAGATTATGATATATCATGGTATGGAAATTCTGAAAAGGAAGTAGGCGGCTTTAGTCTTGAGATCATAAATCCCTTTAATCCGTGTTCTTCCGGCAGCAATTGGAAAGCTTCGGCAAACGAAAATGGAGGCACTCCAGGTGGGATAAACTCAGTCTACGATCTGGCCCGGGATACTATTCCACCGCAAATAGTTACATATACAATTTCTGCGGAAAATATTCTCAACATAGAATTTGATGAGATGGTCATATTGGGTGAAATATTCAGAGTGTCTTCTGAAACACTTGAAATTGTATCCATAGAATCTGCTCGAAATAATTTGTTCATCGAATTTCGGAATATTCCTGTTGACGAAATTCAGAGTTTGCTTTTGGAAGGAATCTATGACTGTTCCGGTAATGAAATTGGGGAGGATTATTTTGAGTTTGGAATCGGGCGAGCACCTGCTTTTAACGAAATTATTTTTACCGAGATCATGTCCGATCCTGAGCCGTCCAATGGATTGCCCGCTACCGAGTATCTCGAGATTTTGAATCGAACGGATGATTTGTTATCGCTTGAAGGACTCTACCTGAAAGACGCCACCGATATAAGCCAATCTCTTGGCGGTATAATTAGTCCGAATGAATATCTCGTTTTGTATCCAAATGGGGACGAACATTTTCCAGATGGAATTCGGGTCGGTGGATGGACAAACCTTTCCAATTCCGGGGAACGCATAAGCCTTATGATGGGCAGTACAGCCATTAACTCTGTGAACTATTCGGACGAAATGCATAAAGACGATTCCGACAGGGACGGAGGTATTTCTTTGGAAATATTAGACATAGATCAACCCTGTCTGACCGTAGGAAATTGGGCAAGCAGCAGGGACCCTTCGGGTGGCTCACCGGGGGAAAACAATTCATGGGACCTTTCGATAGAAGATCGTTTTGCACCTCAACTAAAGAATGTATTTGTGCCTAGGCCAGACTCTATTCAGTTGATTTTCAATGAGGGCATTCATCAACCTTTTGGTGGGCACATTGCCATAGCCCCTATAATGCCAATTGATTCCATCGTGATTGATTTTGAAAATCCGGAAATTCTGAATTTAGTCCTGTCGGATTCTCTTACGCCTGATCTGGTATATAAGCTGGCTATTGAAGGAGTAGAGGATTGCGGAGGTAATTCGAGTCAATTATTTGAGGTTGATTTTTCGGTACCGACCTTCCCCAACCACGGCCTGATTATTTCTGAAATTCTATTCAATCCGTTACCAAATGGGTATGATTTTGTTGAAATACATAATCTTTCGGATAAATACTTTAGCCTGCCCCAGCTATCGCTTGAGAATGACAAAGGGAAGGTGAATCTTGACATAAAAAAGGCCATCGAACCAGCAGAGTACCTGGCTTTCACCATTGACAAACAATCCCTGAAAGATCTTTTTCCGGGAAGCCCTGGCAGGCAACATATAGAAATGACTGAATTGCCAGCTATGAATGACGATGAAGGATGGCTAAAGCTGGTGAATGCAAATGGCGTTACAATAGACAGTATTTATTATCTCGATGATTTTCATTCCAAATTGCTGAAGGATAAGGAGGGGGTATCACTGGAGCGTTTTGATTACAATGCTGGCACAAGCAATTGGGTCTCATCTTCTTCCTTAAACAACTTTGGTACGCCTGGATACAAGAACAGTCAGTCCAGAATGGAAATCCAACCAACAAAAATAATATCGGCCAACCCAAGGATATTCATTCCGGGTTCGGGAAATCCCGGGGACGCATCACAAACCACGATTGAGTTTGAGTTTCAACATGAGAACCTGATAGGTAGTGTGAGCATCATGGACCTTGACGGAAAAATGGTAAGAAGGCTTTCGCAAAATGCAAGTTTTCCATCTCGCGGATTTTTTATGTGGGACGGTACAGATTCTAATGGAAAGGTGGTCAGGGTTGGACACTATATTATCTTGTTTCAGGTCTTCAATGATCAGGGATATGAAGCTACTTTTAGAGAAACCGTAGTTGTCGCCACGAGATTTTGAAGATCAGGCCTGATTTATCTCATCATTGAGGATCATTATTTTCATTTCGATTACTTTAGCGGATTATTTAGTAGGCGGGTAAAACCATAATGACTATGGCAGAGAAGAATAAGTATTCAAAAGAAGAATTGGTGGAATTTGAGACTTTGATCAATGAAAAACTTGAAAAAGCTCGCACGGAGTTGACCGAATTGAGAGGCTCTCTGACACACAGTTCTGATGAAAGTACGGATGGTACATTTG
Organism: Cyclobacteriaceae bacterium; assembly: GCA_965228045.1. GTDB lineage: Bacteria > Bacteroidota > Bacteroidia > Cytophagales > Cyclobacteriaceae > JANQEU01. Next base: position 577,566 of record OZ245789.1, read on the forward strand.
CCAGTGCAAAAACACTGGAAGATGGTGCCGACACTGCAGAAAAGGAGCAGTTGTCTCAGCTGGCAGCACGGCAGCAAAAATTTATTAACAACCTGGAAAACGCCTTAATTAGGATTAAAAACGGGACTTACGGTGTTTGTGTAGATACCGGAAAGCTCATCAGCAAAGAACGATTAAGAGCTGTTCCACACACCATGCATTCCATAGAAGCCAAGCTGAACAAACAGTAGTGGATTATTTAGCCAATCATGTAGAGGCTTTGATATTCTGCTCCCCCTCACCGGTGACGGAGAAGGATCTTATCTCCACGCTGAAGGAAATGTTTGAAGCGGATGTTCCTCCAAAGGATATTCAGGAAAGCATTATAAAGATTCGTAAGCGCTATGAGTCGGATGAATACTCTTTTGGGTTAGTGGAAAGTGGTGGTGGATACCAGTTCCTTACAAAACCTGCTTATCAGGCAAGTATCGGTATCCTTCTCAAGCAACAATCCAAAAAGCGCCTTTCAAATTCTTCACTCGAAACCCTCGCCATTATTGCTTACAAGCAGCCAGTAACCAAGACAGAAGTAGAGCTCATACGAGGAGTAAATTGCGACTACGCGATTCAAAAGCTTTTGGAGAAAGAGCTGGTTGAAATTAAAGGAAAAGCCGATTCCGTTGGTCGGCCTTTGCTATATGGGACCAATCAAAAGTTCATGGACTATTTCGGGATCAATGATCTGAAAGAACTCCCTACCCCAAAAGACTTCGCTACAGAGGAAAATTCCATAGGAGACAATAATGAATAAGCCGCGCAAAAGCCGCGACAATAAAAAGACTCAAAAGCCGTCTGCTCCAGAACTCATTCGGCTGAATAAGTTCATCGCGAATGCTGGTGTCTGTTCGCGCAGGGAGGCGGATAATTTGATTCAGAAAGGTGAGATTACCGTAAATGGAACCATAGTCACCGAGCTTGGCGCAAAGGTCAAATCGTCTGACAAAATAAAGTATCAGGGAAAGCTTCTTCGCTCTGAAAAATTACAATATGTCCTCCTTAACAAGCCAAAAGATTTCATTACGACTTTGGACGATCCTCAGGGAAGAAAAACAGTCATGACGCTGGTAAGCAAAGCCTGTCGCGAAAGGATCTATCCGGTGGGTAGACTTGACCGTGCCACCACTGGATTGTTACTTTTTACGAATGATGGAGATCTTGCTAAAAAACTTACCCATCCTTCTCACTTGTTTAAAAAAATCTACCAGGTCAACCTGGACAAGCCTCTTACCAATAACCACTTTGAGGAAATCCTGGAAGGACTAAATCTCGATGACGGAAAGGCTGTAGTAGACGAGTTGGCAATCCTGGATGAAGAGAGATTGAACATTGGTGTTCAATTGCATATTGGTAGAAACAGAATCGTAAGGAGGATTTTCGAGCACCTTGGATATAAAGTGACCAAACTGGACCGAGTGATGCTCGGGTCACTGACTAAAAGAGATCTACCGCGAGGTAAATGGCGACACCTCAATCAAATGGAGATTCGAAACCTCAAAAACGATGTCAGAAAAGCTCCTTAATTCATCGAATTACTAAGAATTCTCAGGTCCCTGTCAATAATTACATGCACAAAAGCGGGTGACTGATCAGTTTCAATTGTAGGATTATAATTACCAACCGAACCAAACAGATTCAGGCACTCGTCACTTACCCTGAAGGTCTTGTTTATAAAGAATGATGGTGCACCTTCTACCATCTTCATGGACTCGATCTGGCCCCGGTCTGACAGGCGAGTAAGGAAGACCCTGGATGTTGTATTCGAACCGACGGTCCGAATCATGTTTTCATCCATTCCCTTAATTTCATTGTAGTTCCCAACCAGGATCAACCCATCTGATACAGGAATGAGGTCCACTATATCATTTTTCCCTTCCAGGGACTGCGTCCATTGAATATCACCAAGTATGCTGTAACTGGATATGGACAATACGTTATTTTGGAGAATGTCTTTTTGAAAATCCTGGCCCTTGAACGTAATGACAAGAGAATTGGTCCTTTCCACAAAAGTCAGCGTTCTGGGGTAATCAGTTTGAATCAGCGTGCTGTTCAGAATTTCTTCCCCGCTTCCATCCAAAATCATCAGCTGGTTGAGTTGTTCACCGGTCTCCAGGTCATTTGCGTTTAAAACCAATGAAATTCCTCCGGGGACTGGCTTCATGACAGCCACCCTTGTGTCGATAGGATTTTCCGACAACTCTGTCGACAAAGCATATTCTTTTATCCATCCGGCACGACCATTTGGAGCTACGCCCATTACATAAGCCGTCATGGTTTCGCCGACTCTTTTCACTCCGGCGATAAAGGCTGATTTGTCAAAATTCTCAATCCTATGGGTGGTAATAGGTTCCGAACCAAGCGCTTCCGGGAATGGCACCTCGGAGATTTGATTGGGATAAGACAAGTTTCGGTAATTGGTCGGCTCTGGTATTGCATCCACTGTCAGGGTATCAAAGATTATTTGTCTAACCTGTGAGACATAACGATCATAATTCTGTTCATTATTGGTTCTTTCATCCCGAACATACTGCATGATTCCCTGCTCGCCATTGTAACGTTCACCAAGGAAATCGCCATATTTTGCGTGGTTAATAGTATTATTTCTTGACTGAATGTTCCCAAGTAAAGTATCGGCATCCACAATTTTGGTGATCATCTGTCCATACAAGTACAGTTTACGGCCCTGGTCAATTATCGCTTCCGGTTCGGATGGATTTTCCAGATCGCGGCTTAGTAACTCCTGATACAAGAGGTCGTGCTTGGCCTCCTTATAAAGGAAAATCGATTCAATAACAGATTGTAAATCAAACTTTCGAAGTGTAAAAAGTAATTCTTTTGAAATATCGAGCAGCTCAAACTCATCACTCCGCCATTCCGATTCCACTTTTTCCAGAACTTGATTGGTACGATCATCTTCCCTGGCTAAATCAAGTCTCAGTTGGTCGATATTTTCTTTAATATAGGCTCTCGTATCGTCCACCCACTTTGCATAATTCCAGATTTCTATTTCGTCCACCAGGAAATTGATCTCTGCCGACAGACCATCTAACCTATAAACGGATAAATCATGAACATCCCAAACCTGGTTGTACCCAATCTCGTAGGCTTGAATAAGTTCTTTGTATTTGTTGAAAAACCGCTCGGCCTCGAAATATTCAGATTTCATCGCTTCAAATTGCGTATCAACGTCCTCATTATACAAAAGGAGGAGATCATTGTAAGACTGATACTTTCCAATCAGGGCGGTATAAATCTTATGAGCCTGATCATAGTGACTAAAACTTTGGGTAAAGTTCTCATAGATGGGTGGTGCCTTTTCAACAAATTCTTCCAAAATCGGAATGTATGTAGTCATCAGGGCATTGACCGTATCAAATTCTACAACGGCCCGACCTTTGTCATCAAAGTATCCAAGGTTAAAATACAATTCTTCGTTGCGCCTAATCTCTTTATCATCAATTACCATTCTGGATTTGCTGAGATATTCCAACGCCTTGCGTGCATTGCCATCTTTATGGGCAAATTGAGACAACACGTCACTGTTTAAAAACCGATCCAGGTAAACAAGTCCCAACTGAAAGTCAATGCTAATTTCATCCGGATTCTCGACCTTGAATTCTTTCAGAAGAATTGGTATTCCGGCTGATGGAACGTCAAGTATTTGAGGTAGAACTTCATCGTATTTTACTTTCTTATCGGCAAATTGACCAGTTGCACTGCTTGAAATCAATATGAAAGACGCAATTATTGATATTTTTTTCATGGCGCGTTAGGATTAGATGGCTACAATTTTGAGGACGACTCGTCTGTTCTTGGCTCTATTTTCCGGAGAGTCGTTTGGCACAATAGGTTGAGTTTCTCCAAGTCCGTTCGCGGTAAATCTATCCTCGGAAACTTTATTCTCAATCATAAACCTTACTACACTTTGAGCTCTTCTTTCCGAAAGTCTTTGATTGTAATCGGCAGGTCCCACGTCATCAGAATGGGCATTTATCTCCACATTTAGTGTCGGATTTTCCTTCATCAGGTCAATCACGCGTTGAAGTTCCACATAAGATATCTCATCCAACTGGTCCGAACCAGATGCGAAGAGAATGTCCTTCAGGGTGAGATTTGTTCCTTCCTTTAGGGGCTGTAGATTCAGGTTAATGGCAAATCCCATTCCTGCGGATGCACCGGAACCCGAAATGCTTGTTCCGCTACCTGCAGAGGTAGTTCCATCATTATTGACAGCTACCAGATCCTCACCTTCGGGAGTGACATCGATAACTGTACTATTGAAGGCATAACCCTGATCACTTGTGGCTTCGATTTCATATCGATCACCGACTCTTAGGGCCACGGTACCATTGCCATCGGTTTCAATTACCTCATCCCTGTTTCGGTTCCGAATTCGAACCCGCGATCTGACTCGACCATTATTAGTCAGGTCGGCTATATTTATTTCGACATCCCTCTTAATTGGAGTCATTTCCACATCACGGGAATAATCCCGATACACGACCAGATCCGAGACATCAAACAGGAAGACTTCGCTATTAAAATTCTCTTTGTCCACGATTACCTCATAAGTATTGCCAAGCGGCAAGTCCAGCACTATTTTACCATCCGGAGCATTTTCAACATCCGTTATGAAACTTGTCTCACCCTGTATTTTCACTTTAATATTTGCAGAGATGGGTTCAAAAATGTCAATGTCAAAGACATTCAAATTCAATTGGGCGGATTGATAAAGTTGAATGTCCTGGTAGATTTCCTGATACTCATCTACCTGACTCAGGTCATAAAAGAACGATTGGGAAGTGAAGCCCTCTTTTCTGATTTCAATGTTGTAATTGTTTCCAACCGCCAGAACCACCGAGTAAAATCCATCCCCGGCATTATTGGTCATTTTCATGATCTCTTTGGAAGTGAACGCATCGCTTACCACGATTTCGGCTTGAACTCCTTCACCATTGTCACCATTTGTAATATTTCCCTGAATCACATTATTCTTAAACTGCCTCAGGTGAGGAGGTATTTCTACCGAATAGATGTCTTTGGAATCATACACGTAATAAAGCAGATCTCCCTGCGCGGAGATACTGGCGAACTGGTCTGTTTGTGGCGTGTTCACATAGGATAAGGCTGTAGGAGGTTGCCAGTCACCTACCACATCAAGTTGTGTTTGATAAAGGTCGTATTCACCAATTCCACCTAATCTGTTAGATGCAAAAATGATGGTCTTATTATCAGCCATTATTCTTGGTGCCTTTTCACACTCCATATTAATTGGATAGGGCATCTTTTCCGGTTCGGCCCATGTTCCATCAGGATTTCTCGATGAACTGTAAATGCTATAGCAGGCTTTGTTTACCCAGAGTTTTTGCAGGTCTTTTTCATAAGGACCCTCATAATTTTGTCTCACAAAATAAAGGGTATTCCCGTCGGCAGATATTGATGGAAATCCCTCATAGTCAGAGGTGTTAATTGGGTAGCCGATGTTTTTTGGCTCGCTCCAGGAATCACCGCCTTCTCTCTCGGAGTACCATATGTCTTCGCGTCCCATTCCTCCTTCCCGAAAAGAGGCAAAAAAGAATAGAAAGTTTCCATCGAAGCTAATGCTTGGTCCACCTACCAGATCTGTAGAGTCACCAAAATTATTGATATTATCAAGTCCGATAAGTTCTGTCCATTCACCATCTACTTTGCGGGATTCAAATAACTCATACTTACCTCTCTTATTTGACTCTACGATCATTGTCTTACCATCCGCCGATATAGAAGGAGCATAATCAATCTTATCGCTGTTAAAAGCATCGATGGGTTTGGCCGTGGATTTATAAAAATTCATCGTATCGGCCAGGGTATTTAATGTGATTTCCTGGGCTGAAAGCGAAGAAGAGATCAGGAGGATCAGCGCAAATAATTCTTTCTTCATGGTTGGGTAGGTGATATGGTCTTAGGTCAAATTCCTAGCATTACAAAGGCACCCCAAAAATAGGGGTGAGGAAAATCATTCTTTACAGTTTGTATAGCGTTGTTAAAGGCTTCGGTTTTAGTCTTCCCCGAAAACCATTCATTGTAAAATGTCGACATTAGGAGCTGCGTTGTGGCGTCATTTACTTTCCACAGGCTCATCACCAGATTCTGGGCCCCGGCTACCATAAAAGATCTTTGAAGACCGTAGACACCTTCACCATTTTTTACCTCGCCAAGTCCTGTTTCACAAGCAGACATTACCACAAGATCTGTATTGTCCAGATTCAGGTTCATGGCTTCATATGCTGTAAGTATACCATCTTCTTCGCCGGGAAGGCTTTCGTTTCGAATGGTATTCTCAGCTCCGGCAAACAACAATCCTGATCGCATCAATGGGTTGAATCGCTGACTTCGACTGGCCAGTCCATCGTCCTCTTCGTCCACCTGAATGTCCTCCAGAAAAAAACCATGTGTGGCAACATGGAAAATCTTTGGACTGTTTAGTTTCTTGATGTTGTCCTCGGAAGCCCTTACCTCCGTGTACGTTTCAAACTGCCATGCTTTGGATTCCAGAATGTTTGCGATGTTGTTTATTTCTTCCAGTGTACCTGGTAATTCCGCCACATTGTCGCCAAAGCTATATCTCATGCCATCTTCATCCACGAGGGCGGCCAGGGTTTCCATTTGGGTTTTGTCGAGGTTATACTTTGGAAATCCAAATACCTGTGCGACGTTGGACGGATTGCTATTTGCATCCGATTCTACCAGTTCGCGAGTATTTGACAGCAGCCGCAGGTTGTACCTCTCCAGAACATATTCATTCTCTTCCGGATCCAATAGCGTAGATATATTCACTTTATTAAATATCCCGTCCGCAGAGATATAAATGTTGCTTACGGACTTGGTGATTTCCTTGTCAATTGGCTGCCAGAAGAGCTCATAAGATTTCGTGTCCTCCAGCTTATAGACGATACTATTTTTATACACTTTGAAGCCTCGGTCCTCCAGGACATCTCCATTGGCAAGCACCACAATTCTCGGTGACTCCGAGAAGCTCTCTACAATCAGTGTTGCATAGAGAATCGAATCATTTCGTAGGTTTTTCCTGATCCGTATGATTTCCATGGCGGCATCTCTATCCCCAAGTTTACCCTTTACATCTTCCCAGGTGACCTGCTCTTTTTCGAATTCCCGGGCAAATTCCGAAGATAGCAATGACAATTGCTTTTCGAGATCATTGGCCTTATCCTCCATCAAAGCAATGTCTATCTTGTTTTCCTCAATTTCCTCCCTGGAAAGAGAAAGCGATTTCACAATGTTTTCCTTCAAGGCAATCCATTCATTGAAAAGACCAATCAGTTGCTGATTACCGCTATTCAGAATTCGGTTTCTTACTTTGTTAGTAGCATTTAGCAATAGGGCCTTAGTTGCGAGTTGGAGGTCATACATTTGGATAAGCATCTCATTCCGCTCTTCCAGACTACCGAAGTTTTGTAGCACATATTCCACCGCAAAGTCCATGTACGCGTCAAAAACTGGCTTTATTTTTCCGTAAAACGCACTTTTTTCGCTTTCACTTAATGCGGGAAAATATTCTTCGATATTTTGAAGGTACTTCGAAATGACGATCCCATAATTTTCTTTCGCTGTCTCATAGTCACCGGTAATTTGTGCAATTGATGCCAATCCATAGACCGCATAGGCGTAGTCCGGATGATCTTCACCCAGTATCCTCAATCTAATTCCTGCCACCTGCTCATAATACAATTTTGCCCTTTCGAAATTTTCGAGTGCCTGCTCAAGGACGGCCAGGTTATAAAGTGTGCCTGCATAAGTTGGGTGGTCTGTCCCAAATATTTTCTCATCTATTTCCAGGGACTCCAGATAGAGATCCTTCGCTCTTTCGTATTCCTCATTCTTTTCGTAGATGGAGGCCAGGTTATGCAGTGTGCTGGAATACAAAGGATGTTCCTTTCCAAGGATTTCCTCATCGATTTCCAGTACTTCTTCCAGAAGTTCCTGTGCCTTTTCAGAGTTCCCTTCCATTTGGAATAATGTCGCAAGATTTTCCAGGGCAGTCGCGTAATCCGGTGAAAGCTTACCAAATTCTGATTCATAGATTCCCAATGCTTCCTGAAATAGGGGTTTAGCGGCCTTTATATTTCCCATTTTTTGATACAATAGCGCGAGACCATTTATGGTCGAAGCATAAAGAATGTGCTGCTTTCCCAGGCTGGATTCATAAATCTCAATGGCCCGACGAAAGTAGGTCTCTGCATTTGTGTAATCCGCTGTTAGTTTTTTGGCATTAGCCAGGTTGCTGAGGGTGTAGGCTAGTGATGGGTCATCTCCTTCTACGATGGCTTCTTTTTTGTTTTTTATGGCATCGAGAATGCCTAAGGCCTCGGTATACCGGGCAGTGGCCAGGTACAATAATCCAAGGTTTTCATAAGTTGTCAGATAATCAAGATTATCCTCCCCGAAATTCTGTCTTTTGATATTCACCGCATCTACCAGATAAATTTCAGCAGACTGGTAGTTTCCCATTAATTGCAGCAACGAGGAATAATTTGCAGCTACAGTCGCATACTCAGGATGGTTGTGACCAAAAGTTGATTCAAACACCGATAAACACGACAGATATTGTTTTTCGGCCACACCGTACTGACCTAGTTCTCCATAAACACCGGCTAGTGTATTTCTGACATACGCCGACTGAATCGAATTACCACCATAGCTCGCAATGGCGGCATCCAGGGCAGCGTCAATGGCTGTTTTAGCCTCACTGTACTTCCCGGTGACGGTCTTTATTTTAGCCTTTTGATTCAATAAAGCATAAATTCTGGCATTTATTTTTTCCTTTTCAGCAATCTCGATTGCACGATTGATGGCATTTATTGCATTGGAAAGATTGCCAAACTGAGTTTCAATTATACTCCTGCTCTCCAAGGCATTTATTAATGTCAAGTCATTTGCGAGTGATTTGTCCCGGTATAATTCGATCACACGTTTTAGATAGGTTAGGGCTTCTTTTTGTTCTCCATTTCGGATAAGAAGATTCGCATAATTGGTTGCGGTAATCGCATAGGCGGTAGGACTTTCATCAATCCTGGATTCTCTGTTTGCAAGTACCTCTTTTACAATTTCTGTAGCTTCAGAAAACTGCCCAGTTTTTTGAAGATTCAGAGAAAGATTGTTTTTGGAAATGGTGTACTCCTCACTTTCTTCCTCTCCCAGATTCTCAAAGTTGGAGATAGCAGATTTGTATTTTTCAATTGCCTCGTCAAATCGACCCAGATTATCCAGTGCATCACCGACTTTATTCAAAATGGCTCCGTATTCAAAATTGGGAGCATCGTAGGCATAGAGAGCTTCCAAATCCTGATAACCTTCCAACGCAGATCTAAAGTCTCCTTTTGTGGCTTTCAGTGAGGCATAATTATACATAATGTTATAGTAGTCAAACGGGACTTGTTCCAATTGCTTCATTACAGGTATGGATTCACTAAAAAGCACCTCTGCTTCATCGTCTCTTTTGAGGTTGAAAAGGATTACGGCATAGTTTCCCTTGGCCAGAGCCATTTCGCTACTCCCGTCGACGTAATATTGATTGGTCACCTTAATAGCGGCATTGGATATCGGTTCTGCATCGCCATATCTTCCTGAAGCGCTATATATGGTGGCGAGATTGGTAAGGGCATTGGCAAAATTCATTGAACCGTCTTCACCGAGCGTTTGTAAAGTTTCGATCTCGTTTTCTGCAAAACCAATGGCTTCGTCCAACTGATTCAATTCATACGTGATGAGGGAAAGTTGTCTTTGGATGGATGCGGTATTTTTATGGGCTTCCGGGACAGCTTCCTGAAATAATTCCAGTGCTTCAAGTGCCAACACTTTGGATTCTTCAAGTTGGAAGTTGTCATAGAGGTCCACCGATTGATTGTACTTATCCAGCCATTCCTGGGAAAATCCATCAATTATGAGGACTAAGAGACCAAACGAGCATACGATTGTCTTCAAGGAGCCTGTCTTTAGTTGGTGTTAGTCTCCAATTTAGGAATAAAATAAAAGCAAATCCATACCCACAAATTGGGATTTGGAGGAAATCTTAAATAAAATAGTATGCATGCATACTATTTTATTGGAAAATGCTAAATTGTTGTCAATAAAAAAAACCCGGGTTTTGGCCCGGGTTTGAGAGTGGTGCTGAGTGGATTCGAACCACCGACTCACGGATTTTCAGTCCGATGCTCTACCAACTGAGCTACAGCACCTGAAAAAGTGGATGCAAAAGTAGAAAAATATAGTATTGACACAAATAAAACACTGAATATAAGTCACTAAATGGAGTATATACCTCAGATATTGTTCATTGCCTGTGTTTTAGGATTCGGATTCTTACTGTTAGGAAGAATTCAAACAATTAAAAACAACATTCAATTGGGACGACCACTGGCTGCCGTGGAAGATAAGGGAACGCGATGGAAGAATGTGATGCTGCTGGCTTTTGGACAGAAGAAGATGTTCAAAAACTTCATTCCGGCCATTTTTCATTTTTTTATTTATGCTGGCTTTTTGTTGATAAACATCGAAGTTCTGGAAATTATTCTTGATGGAATTTTGGGGACACATCGGCTATTTGCGCCAATCATTGGTTCGTTTTATACCTTTTTGATTTCCTTTTTTGAATTTCTGGCGGTTCTGGTAATTCTGGCTTGCATAGTTTTCCTGATCAGGCGGAATCTTCTTAAGGTACCTCGATTCCAAAAACCCGAAATGAAGGGTTGGCCGGCACTGGATGGCAACCTGATCCTGATCATTGAAATCATTTTAATGGTAGCCATACTTTCCATGAATGCGTCCGATCAGATTCTGCAGCAGCGCAATGTGGAGCATTACACCATTACCGGCTCTTTTGCTTTTTCGCAGCCGATGACTGGAATCTTTGATGGACTCTCTACCGAATCCCTTGTCATTGTAGAACGGTCAGCCTGGTGGTTTCATATTCTGGGCATTTTTGCATTTGCCATATATGTGACTTACTCTAAGCATCTTCATATTTTCATGGCATTTCCAAATACATACTACGGTAAGCTTCAGCCGAATGGTCAGATGGATAATATGCCCGAGATCACAAATGAGGTCAAAGTAATGTTGGGAATGCCAGCGGAAGGAGATCCACCACCGGAAGGAATGAAATTTGGAGCGAAGGATGTATCGGATCTATCCAGGAAGAATCTAATGGATGCTTATTCCTGTACCGAGTGTGGAAGGTGTACTGCTGAGTGTCCGGCAAATCTCACAGGTAAAAAATTATCTCCAAGGGCAATAATGATGGCGACACGTGACAGGATGGAAGAAATTGGCTTGAAGGGACCAGAAGCTGGAACCACACTGCTCGAAGGTCATATTACAAAAGAGGAAATAAATGCCTGTACAAGCTGCAACGCTTGTGTGGAAGCTTGTCCTGTGAGCATCAATCCACTCGACATCATCCTCCAATTAAGAAGGTATGTGGCTATGGAGGAATCAGGTTCTCCGGCTTCCTGGAATGCAATGTTTCAGAATGTGGAGACGAATTTTGCACCATGGAAATTTTCTGCGCAGGACAGATTCAAGTGGGCAGATGAATTGAAAGAGAAATCGAACCGATAATGTCAGAAATCAAGATACCTACGATGGCGGAATTGGCCGCCAGTGGAAAAATGCCAGATGTTCTTTTTTGGGTTGGTTGTGCAGGATCTTATGATGATCGATATAAGAATGTAACGAGAGCGTTTGTCACAATACTCGATAAACTGGAGGTCAGTTTTGCAGTGTTGGGTGAGGAGGAGACCTGCACGGGCGATCCGGCGAGGAGAGCTGGGAATGAGTTTCTATTTCAGATGCAGGCTATGGCCAATGTGCAGGTATTAAATGGGTATGGCATTAAGAAAATCGTGACGGCGTGTCCTCACTGTTTTAATACACTGAAAAACGAGTATACCGAACTCGGAGGTGATTACGATGTGCAGCATCATTCACAATTTCTTCAGGATCTGATCAATAGCGGTAAGATTAAATTGAAGGGTGGTGGTACATTCAAGGGTAAGAAGATCACCTACCACGACTCTTGCTATCTCGGTCGAGCAAACAACGTGTATGAAGCACCAAGAAAAGTCCTTGAAGCACTTGATGCTGAGCTCGTAGAGATGAAAAGATGCAGGACTAAAGGTCTGTGCTGTGGAGCGGGCGGCGCTCAGATGTTTAAAGATGCCGAACCCGGGACCAAAGAGATCAATATCGAGCGAACAGAAGAGGCACTAAAAACAGGGGCGGAGACAGTAGCTGTGGCTTGTCCTTTTTGTATGACAATGATGAGTGACGGAGTCAAGAACAAAGAAAAGGATCAGGAAGTGACAGTTAAAGACCTGTCGGAATTGATTTTGGAAGGGTTGGGAGACTGAACCTTTACATTTATTGTATTTTAGCTTTTCGCAAAAGATACAATTCATGAAAATCAGATATTTCCTTTCCTTAGTTCTCTTACTGGTTTATGTAGCTACTCAAGCGCAGAAAAAGCCAAAAATTAATAGCAACAAGAAAAGTGTCATTTCCAATGTGGAAAGCCAAAGTGCAGATCTTATAGAATTGAGTGATAAGATCTGGTCCTATGAAGAGATAGCCTTTCAGGAAGATCAGTCAGCAGCCGCATTGGCAGCTTATGCAGAATCACAAGGTTTTAGAGTCGAGATGGGAGTGGCAGATATCCCAACTGCCTTTATCGCGGAGTTTGGTTCTGGATCACCAGTTATTGGAATTCTGGGAGAATTTGATGCCTTGCCAGGACTTTCGCAGAAGACAGTACCTTATAAAGATCCTTTGAATGAAGGCTCTGCCGGACACGGTTGTGGTCATAATCTATTTGGTGTAGCTTCTCTGGGTGCAGCTACAGCCATTAAGGATCTCATTGAGAATGGAGAGCTTCAGGGTACTGTTCGTTTTTATGGAACACCTGCAGAGGAAAAGTATTTTGGAAAACTATGGATGATACGGGAAGGGCTGTTTGAGGACGTGGATGCGGTCATGGATTGGCATCCCAGTGCAGAAACGAAAGCCAATGTTCAAAGTTCATTGGCACTGGTAGATTTTATGGTTGAGTTTACTGGTCAGGCAGCACATGCTTCCGGAGATCCCTGGAATGGAAGAAGTGCCTCAGATGCACTGGAATTGTATACCACCGGTATTAATTATTATCGGGAGCATATCAAGCCTACGGTCCGGATACATTATCACATCATGGATGGAGGGAAAGTGGTAAATGTGGTACCGGACTATGCCAAAATCTGGACCCGAGTAAGAGACACTAAAAGAGAAGGTATGGAAGTCGTGTGGAAGCAGGTGGAGCGAATAGCAGAAGGTGCGGCTATCATGGCCAATGTAGACTATGAAATTAATCTTATCTCAGGAGTACATGAGGTATTGGTCAATCGAACAGGAGGAGCCAAACTTCAGGCAAACCTCGAATATCTGGGAGAAATTGAGTACACGGATGCGGAAATTGATTTTGCAAAAAAAATCCAGGAAGCTACGGATAAGGAACAAGTTGGGTTAGAGATGGAAATCAAGCATATGGAGGAAACTTTGGAACATCCGATGGGAGGTTCAACAGATGTTGGAGACGTGAGTTTTGTAGTCCCTACCGTTCGCCTTAGTGCCACAGTAGCACCGAAAGATACCCCATGGCACAGTTGGGCTGTAGTAGCTTGTGGCGGCATGTCGATTGGCCACAAGGGAATGGTCTATGCTGCAAAAGCGATGTCCATGACGATGGTAGATATGTTTGAAGATGAAGATCTATTAAAAGCAATGTACGGTGAATTCAAAGAGCGAAAAGGTGATTATGAATACAAAGGCATAGTACCCGATGGTCCTCCGCCGATTGGGGAGAATTGATTACCAAACGTGAATATTGCCTGTCTCGTCAATTAGAATCTTATCGTGCTCGATGGGGACAACTAGCTTAAATTTCTGATCTATGACTCCCAGTTTCAGTGATTTCTTGCTTTTGATAACGGCATATTGACCCACGAATGGACTGACACGAAAGTGTTTTACTGCACCAATGTTTTTGAGATGTGTACCGCGGGACTCGAAATAATGTGATAATTCGAGCATCTCTTCGTTCCGAAAATCGGAAAGGGCAACAGGTACTATTTCCTTGCCTGTCTTGTCCAGAAAGCCATACTTTCCGGCAATTTCCACCAGGGACCACCGGTTTTCATTCCGATTGAAGTAGGATATATTGTCATATTTTGCCGGGACAACTAGACGACCCGATTTATCAATGAAACCATGCTTGTCGTTTTTCTCCACCAATGCCCAGCTTACACCCTTAGAGCCGAAGTTATGGATTCTGGTGTACTCGGCAGAGACAATTTCCTTTCCGGATCGATCTATAAAACCGTATTTGCCGTAACGGGTGACCCTGGCCCATTGAGACGAAAACGAACCAAAGCTACCAATCGATTCATATTGGATTGGGACAACCTCTTTTCCACTTCTGTCAATGAAGCCATATAGTCCATTCTTTTCCACCTTGGCCCAATTGATCCCTCCGCTCTCAAACCTGAATATCCTGTCATATTTAGGGGGTACTATCTCATTACCACCCTTGTCCAAAAACCCTTTAAGTCCGTTTATTTCAATCTCGGCCCACTCTACTCCCAGGTTTCCGAAATAACCGATATCGTCATATTTGCAGGGTACAATTATTTCACCAGACTTATCTAAAAACCCATAAAGACCGTCTTTTTCCAGTAATGCCCAATTAGATCTTCTGCTTCCAAATGTGTGAATTCGATCATACTCCGGTTCGATCACAATCTTGCCATCCCTATCTACGAAACCATATCTACCATCCAATGCAATGAGCGCCCAATGGTTACCATAGGAGCCAAATTCATAGATACGGTCATAGATTGGTGCCAAAACCACTCTATTTTCACGGTCTATGATGCCGTACTTATTATCAATTTTGGTCAAAGCCCAGCCACTGTGACCCCGAGTGCCATAATCTGAGACATAGTCATAGTTTTGGGATTCTACCTCTTCCTGAGCATAAAGCCCAAGCGGTATCATAAGGATTAATAAAACCGATTTTCTCATTGCGACTTAAGGACGTCAATGGATCCTTATGGTTTCCAAATGGACATAA
Source organism: Cyclobacteriaceae bacterium (assembly GCA_965228045.1). Taxonomy (GTDB): domain Bacteria; phylum Bacteroidota; class Bacteroidia; order Cytophagales; family Cyclobacteriaceae; genus JANQEU01. Next base: position 592,759 of record OZ245789.1, read on the forward strand.
AAAAACCCTGATCCGATGAAGAACCAGGGTGGTGGTTTATATACAATGTGTCTTAGCTACCGCATCCTACGCACTCAATCTCCTGATTGGCAGGTTTAGTACCATTTAGCTTCATTTTGAGATTATGGATTTTGTCCCTGATCTCCATGTCGCTAAACATGTCGCCGGTAAGCTCATTTTCTAATTTTTCAATTTCTGTTTGAATTTCAGATACAGACATGATTTAGAGTTTGTTTCCTTTAAAATTACTTTAAAATATTCAATTGGTGGCCGGTATTTGTCTTTTTCTGGGCCGAAAAAGATAGGTTAAACCAATGCCGATTAGCAGAAACGCCGGGATCATAAAAATTGTTTCCGAAAGCTGTCCATAGATCAAACCTCCTGCAATGAGTCCCAGGATGGAAGCCAGACTTCCGGCACTGCTCGCAAAGCCCTGAATAGCTCCCTGATCATTCTTACCACCCAGGGCCGCCAACGTGGACAGAAAAGAAGGCCACATGATTCCGTTACCTACAGAAAAAAGAGAAACTCCAAGAAACATAAAAATGTCGTTTTCTTTTGTAAAGAAATAGAAGCCCATTGCAAGGATAAAGCTTCCGCAGATTAGCAGTGTTTGTTCATCGAATTTCCCGGAAATCCAACCGAGAACCGGACCCTGAATGACGACTAGGATGGCACTCATGGTAGTGAAGAACATACCTATTTTGAACATGCTCCATTCAAGGGTCTGTACAGCATGAATGGGAAATGCCACATAGAAAAAGCTGAATGCCAGGAAGATCAGGAAATATATGACCAAAGAGGATCCGACCTGATCGATCTTCATTACTTCCAATAGACTTTTATCTTTTCCCGAGCCTTTTTCAAGGTCATAGCATTCCTTTTGTTCCTGCCCGATTAGCTTCCGTGTTTTATCAATCATCGTCACATCAGGTGAGCAGACTTTTTCTTCCTTGAGTAGAGATGCAATAACAAATATGGCAACAAGCGAAATCAACATGGCTAAGGAAATAGGAAGTATGTCTCCAAAAATTGTGGCCCCAAGTACACCCGCCAAAGCCGGTCCGACAATAAATCCAAGGTTTCCGGATGCTGACATTTGCCCAAAATTCGTTTTCCTTGTTTCGTCAGTTGATATATCCGCCAGATAGGCATTGGCTACACTAATATTTCCTCCGGTTATCCCATCCAGAGCCCTTGCAATAAAAAGCAGGATCAAAGGCATCGACACGGTGAAAGCACCAAGTACTCCGGAGTTGACCTCAAAAAAAGAATTATTTGGTATCAAAACAGCCACATGAAATATTACCCAGGCTAAAAAAGTGCCTCCCTGACTGAGTAACAGTATTTTGCGTCGACCATGAATATCCGACCATCTGCCCAGAATCGGCGCGCCAATGAGTTGAAAGAATGAATAAGAGGCCCCCATGAGTCCATAAATGAGTTCATTACCCCCGAATTTCAGTACCAATACCACCAGAAAAGGAAGCACTATTGAGAATCCCAGGGTCCCAATGAAATTGACCAGCAGGATAGGAAAAATTCGCTTTTGAACCATGGTCGAAAGGTTAGTTGAAGAAACTACAAACGACATGGGAATATAGTTCAGGACTAACTATTCAGCCAACGCCAGAATTTGCCTAAGGTACTTTTTGGCGGGTCCTTCGGCATAGGTTTTTCGTGAAATTCGTTATCTGAATTTGGCGTGCTTTTCTTTTCTTGTTTTTTAGGTCTGCTTAGTGGCTGAACTTCCTGAAGATATCGTTTTCTTCTTTGCTCTTTCTTTTTCCTGGCTTCCTCTTCTCTCCTTTGTTCCTCCTCCCTTGCCTTTCTTTTTCTGGCGGCCTCCAGCGGATTGTAATCAGTAGATCGATTTTTACGCTTTCTGCTGTTGCTTCTGTCTCTTCTCTTTTTCAGGTCGGATTTCTCCTCTTTTTTGGGTTTTTCCTTTGGCTCAGGAAGGTCAATTTTACCTTTGACGGTAAGGCCCGGTAATGTGATTTTAGGTGCCTTGATCAGTTCTATCTCTTCCTCATCTCCGGAGGCCTCCTTTATGATGTCAGGTTCCAATTCATCGGACCATTCCTTTGCCGGAACAACCTTTTCCCTGGACTCTCCGGCATCATCCTCAGATTCCTCCGTGCTCACTTCCTGACCTGAAGGTTTCTGAATCTCTTTCTCTGTTGGCTCTTCCGCTTCTTCAATTAGGGGTTCTTCAACTTTGCCTTTGGGGTCAGCAGTTTCATCTTTTAGTTCCGGTGCATATTCATTGTAAACCAATTGAATGATTTCCTTCTCCAATTTGGTGTTTGAACCTCCGGGAAGAGAAATGTCCTGATCCTCAAGAAATTGAGTAAGCTCAGAGGGTTTTATGTTGATTTTTCTCGCAAGAGATGCCAGTCGCATAGCTTCATTAGGTCTTACCTTACCTAATTACAAATATAGAAGAGCTTTGGAGACCTTCGAATGAATAAGACCGGATTTTACCTACCGATTTGCTCCAAAAGTGTTTCAACCGACTTTTGAAGCTGAGGATCAGAGTTTTTTGAACGATAGGCAGGAGGATTTTCTACCACGATGTCCGGGACAGCTGGTCCAAGCTCCATATTTTCCTCTGTGGCCTTCACATACCAGGCCCGAAACGGCATTCGAACGTATGATCCATCCACGAGTGACCAGCCTCCGGTGGAAATCACCGCACCAAATGTGGGTGTTCCTACAAGCGTGCCCAAATCAAGTGTTTTGTATGCATGAGAGAAAATTTCTGCATTCGAATAGCTATTCTGGTTGCACATTGCAATGGACGGCTTGGTCCAGGAGGCTAGAGGAAGACGTTCTCCAAATGGATAATTATTTTTGAATTTCAAATGTTCGGAATCAAGATTTTGGGCCGCTCCCCGAGGGATCGTGTAGGCATGCTGTCTCACATTTAACACTGCCATCAGGTAGTCTGTAGTCCAGCCGCCACCATTATAACGTACATCGATGACGATGCCTTCCTTGCCATACCCAGCCGCCATGAGTTCACGTTCAAAACGCTCGAAACTGGACCAGTTCATTCCCCGGATATGTAAGTATCCCAGGCGCCCGTTTGAGTATTCCGAAGTTAAAGCCCGCCTGGTTTCTACCCAGTCGTCATACAGTTCACTACTCAGAGAACTTACCGGCCAGATGACTATCTCAATGCTTGAATTGTTTCTGTTTACTTCAAGTAGAACCGGAGACGATACTTTATCAAGGAGCATACCGTAAAAGTTAGATGAAGGTGTAACAGGATTTTGGTCAACTGCAACGATGATATCTCCTGTCATCAATTTACTTTCTTCCTTGTCGGCCGGGCTTCCGGGAAGGATACTGCTTATCCTAAATCCTTGTCTCGTATTCTCTCCCTCCACTCCAATTAGGCCGGTTTTTTGGGACTGAGTCTCTTTCGGGTTTTCACCCCTGTATAAACCCATATGACTTGCATTCAGCTGACCCAGCATCAGATTATACATATCGTTAAAGTCTTCACGTGTTGAAGCCTTAAGGCAAATTGGCTTGTATTTTTCCTTCAAAGCCGTCCAGTCATTTCCGTGAAAACCGGGATCATAAAATCCCGCATTCAGCGCTCTCCAGCCTTCTTCGAAGATCTGTTCTCTTTCTGCAGGGTAGTTGATACTGGTTTTAGAGCTTACCGTAAGCGATTCATCCTTGTCATCTTTGGTTTTCACCCTTGTGATTTTACCTCCACGGGTAAGAAGGTAGACATAATCACCCTTTTTGGTTAGTGAAATCTGCGATGGTCTGGCATCTCCTCCGACTACTTCCTTTTTATCAGAACCATCCCATTTCACCTTGTATAGATTTCTTTCCACTTCATAGTCCTGCCTTCCGGAAGAACCCAGACTGTAATAAATCCAGTCTCCGGTTTGGTCGAACACAAAATCAGATTCGTTACCTGAATAACTTGTCACCTGAACCAGTCTTTGATATATATTCTCGAAATCAATTTCCACAGTGACTTCGTCATCATTTTTTTCTTCGTCCACTTCGTCCACGAACTCAGCTCTTCTCCATTCTTCCTTTGACTTTTCAAAATCTTCTTTCTTCAACCACGCGAACCAAACATCACTGTCTCCATTGTTTCTGCTTGAGACAAAACCAAGTTTGGACCCATCAGGGCTCCAGAAAGGATTACCATCATATTTTGGGTGCATGCTGATGTTCACAGGCTCATTTGAGCCATCTGCTGCATGGATGTAAACTTCTTCGTTGAAGTTCAGATCGGACAATGAATATGCGAGCCATTTGCTATCGGGAGACCAGGCTACGTTGCCAGGAGTGTCCCATCCATTTTGAAGGGTGATAATGTTTGTTAAGGTTCCTGTGGCGCTAATGTTCGCTACCAGTAACTTCCCACGACCTTGCCGAAATGTGATTTTATTGCCATCAGGAGCGACCACCGGATTAAATTCTTCTTCATCGGTCTCAGTGACTCTTTTAGTTTGATGCTTTAGACTTAGGAAAAGATCTTTTTCATTGCCATCGGCAGAAGTAAGGAGGTAAAGATCATTCTGACCATTCTGATCTGAAATGAATAGCAATGACTGATCATCCAGCCAGGCCAAATCCCGTTCACGCCACGAGTTGCTTGTTAACCTTACACTTCTTTTATCTTCCTTGTCGTTTCTGGTGACAAAGACCTCGCCTCTTACTACGTAGGCAGAGTATTTTCCATTAGGAGATACGGCATAGTCATCCACATCATTTGTGATCGTCTTGGAAACAACAGGATCAAATCGATAATCACTGGAAACATCGACTTCCAGCAAACTTTTAGTATCCGGCGACAGATTCTGCACAGCCACCTGATCACCATATTGAAATACAATTTTGCCATTGCCGAAACTGAACGAATTCACACCCCACTCCATTTCGTTGGTTATTTGTTCGTCATTTCCGGAAAGCGCTACTCTGTGCACATTGTACTTGCCGCTTTGAGGAGAAATGTAAAGAATGTTTTCGTTGTCTTCCCATCGAGGTGCGAAGTCATTTCCATCAAATGTTGTCAACTGGGTATATGTGTCCTCGGATATATTCCAGATCCAGATATCCCGATTTGCAGGGCCTCTGTAATCTTCTCTTGAAGTACGACAAGTACCTCTGACAAACGCGACCTTTGATCCATCGGGGCTAACTACTGGATCCATTCCCAAAGCGTCCATAAACCTTACGGGGGTGGCCCCATCCATCGACCCGATGTAAATTTCACTTTCTCTCTCTACCTGTCTGTAAAGCCTGCTGGTCGTAAACAGAACGTCTCCATCAGGTGTAAAGCTGTATACATTGTCAGATGCAGAGTGGTGGGTGAGGCGCTGAGGCGTACCACCGGAGGAGGGGATCGTAAAGATATCGGAATTTCCATATCTGTCACTGGTAAACGCTATTGACGTACCTTCCGGATTCCATACTGGCATACTCTCATATCCTTCATGTAGGGTGAGTCTATCAGCCCTGCCGCCACTTGCCGGTACGGTCCATATATCCCCCTGGTAGCTGAAGGCAATGGTACTTCCATCCGGACTAATAGCCGGATTTAGGATTAGGGGCTGTCCGTTTAAGTATGAAATACTGATACAGAGCAGTAGGATTGGAAAGAGCGTTTTCATTACAGTGTTATTTGGGATGCTATTTATAAAATCTCGTGATAAACCTTATCACCAATTTGTGTCCATGGGTCTATTTGATTACGAAAAGCACTAAACGATTCATAAACTTTTTTGCTCAGCGGATCGGACTGGATAAGCTCGTCTATTGTCTCATCGGTTTTCTGCTTAAGTACTTTTAGAACTTCCGATGGAAACCTCGTAATTTCAACATCCTCTAATTTTTGAATTTTTTGCAGGTATTCACCATTCTTTGAATCAAATTCCACACTCATCCATCGGTTCATTCGATATGCCGCTGTTGTTACGATTTCCTGCAAATCACTTGGCAGTTCGTTAAATTTAGATTTGTTGATAGACAATTCGAGTACAGATCCAGGCTCGTGCCAACCAGGGAAATAATAATACCTGGCCACCTGATGCAGACCCATCAGATAATCGTGGTACGGTCCTATCCATTCTGTCGCATCAATCACGCCCCGTTCCAGATTCGTGTAAATTTCGCCACCAGCAACCAGCATAGGCGTCCCGCCCGCTTTCGCAAGAACTTTTCCTCCAAGTCCGGGGATCCTCATTTTAAGACCTTTAAGGTCATCGATGGAATCAATTTTTTTGTTAAACCAACCTCCCATCTGGATGGTGGTATTACCGCATGGGAATGGTAGAATGTCATAAGGATCATAGAGTTCTTCCCATATCTCTTTTCCCCCTCCCCGAATGATCCAGGCATCCATTTGTTGCGCACTCATTCCAAAGGGCATTGTGGTAAGAAATTGGGCTGCAGGAATCTTTCCGGCCCAATAGTACGCGGCACCATGGTTCATTTCAACTGCCCCGTTGCTAACCGCATCAAATCCTTCCAGATTTGGAATAAGCTCTCCACCTCCATACACGGTAATTTCCATTCGACCACCAGACATCTTTTTGATCCATTCTGCCATGAGATTGCATCCCTCACCGACTACCGGGAAATTAGGTGGCCAGGTCGTGGTCATCTTCCATTTATAGGTATTGTTGAAGTTAATATATGGCCCTGACTGCTGAGCTTCTTTTTTTTCCGAACAGGAAGCCAAAAGTGCGGCGGGAATAGCGGATGCCGCCAGGGTACTTTTCAGGAATTTTCTTCTTTGTTTGCTTTTCATGATCTTATATCAAATCAATGATACAGAAAAGTAGGCTTTTTGTACAGCTATGTACATTTGATTGCTAAATTATTTACGGACATTTTGTCCTCTTAATTGTGTTCTGATTAGGATTTTACAGACAAAATGGCACTATTTAGACAAATAACTGAGGTGGAATGCATTTTGAAGAAGGGAATGAGGAGGACAGCTTAAAATGAATTTCAATAACTATACTATAAAATCGCAGGAGACACTGCAAAAGGCAACTGAGATAGCTTCCAGCAATGGTCAACAGGTCATCGAGACCGGACACATGATGAAAGCTATTATGGTTTCTGACGAGAACCTAATTTCTTTTCTATTAAAGAAGCTGGGCGCTACCAGAAATATGTTGGAGAGTAAACTTGATGAAGTAATTCAATCGTATCCTAAAGTCTCGGGTGGTCAGCCTTACTTGTCCAATGACATGCACAAGTCATTACAATCCGCAGAAAAATTCATGTCGGAATTTGGTGATGAGTTTGTGGCGGTGGAGCACATATTACTGGCAATTGTAGCCGGATCTGACAAGGTATCACAAATTCTTAAGGGAGTCGGTTTTGAGCAAAAAACGCTGAAAAAGGCAATTGAGGAACTAAGAGGTGGAGAAAAGGTAACGGATGCCAATGCAGAATCGAAATACAGGTCCCTGGAGCGCTATTCCAGGAACCTCAATGAAATGGCCAAAAAGGGAAACATTGACCCGGTCATTGGAAGGGATGACGAGATTCGAAGGGTGCTCCAGATTTTGGCCAGAAGAACCAAGAATAACCCAATGCTTTTGGGTGAGCCGGGAGTGGGAAAAACGGCTATCGTTGAAGGCATGGCTCAACGAATCGTAGATGGGGATGTTCCGGATACTTTGAAAAGCAAGACTATAATTTCCCTGGACATGGGATTGCTGGTAGCAGGCGCCAAGTACAAAGGGGAATTTGAGGAGCGCTTGAAATCGGTGATCAAGGAAGTGACAGACAGCAACGGGGAGATTATATTATTTATAGATGAGATTCACACGTTGATAGGTGCAGGAAGTGGCGGCGAGGGCGCCATGGACGCCGCTAACCTTTTAAAGCCCGCACTGGCACGTGGTGAACTACATGCCATTGGTGCTACTACTCTTAAGGAGTATCAGAAATATATAGAGAAAGACAAGGCCCTGGAGAGAAGATTTCAGACTGTAAATGTAGGGGAGCCTTCCGTTCAGGATGCGATTTCCATCTTGAGGGGGATTAAGGACAAATATGAGGTACACCACGGGGTTCAGATCAAGGATGATGCGGTCATAGCAGCGGTTGAGCTTTCACATCGTTATATTTCAGATCGGCACTTACCGGATAAGGCCATTGACCTGATGGATGAAGCGGCATCGAAAGTGCGGATCGAGATCGATTCGCTTCCGGAAGAACTGGATGAACTGAACAGAAGGATCATGCAGCTTGAGATCGAGCGTGAGGCCATCAGGAGAGAGAAAGATAAGAACAAAGAGAGGGAGCTGAGCAAGGAAATAGCTGATCTGGAGGATACCAGAAATGATCTGAAGGCGAAGTGGCAAAATGAAAAGAACGTGATCCAGGGTATCCAGGCTGAGAAGCAAAACATTGATAAGTTCAAAACGGAAGCCGAGCAATTGGAGAAAGCCGGAGATTTTGGTCGGGTGGCTGAAATCCGGTATGGCAAGATCGTGGAGTCCGAGAAGAAATTGGAGGAATTGAAAGCACAACTGGATGAGCTTCAGGGAGAGAGCTCATTGCTGAAAGAAGAAATTGATTCTGAGGACATTGCGGAGGTTGTAGCTAAATGGACAGGTATCCCGGTTTCAAAAATGCTTCAAAGTGACAGGGAAAAACTATTGAACCTCGAAGACGAATTGGGGCAGCGCGTTGCCGGACAAAAAGAAGCCATTCGTGCAGTGTCCGATGCGGTGAGAAGGAGCCGTGCCGGGCTGCATGACCCTAAGCGACCGATTGGTTCATTTATATTTTTGGGAACAACGGGGGTTGGGAAAACGGAATTGGCAAAAGCCCTGGCCGACTATCTTTTTAATGATGAGAACGCGATGGTGCGCATCGATATGTCAGAGTATCAGGAGCGTCATGCTGTGAGTAGATTGGTAGGAGCACCTCCCGGATATGTGGGATATGACGAAGGTGGGCAGCTTACGGAATCAGTCAGAAGAAAGCCTTATAGTGTAATTCTGCTTGATGAGATTGAAAAAGCCCATCCGGATGTCTTCAATATCCTGCTGCAGGTGCTTGATGATGGCAGATTAACAGACAACAAAGGTCGAGTAGCCAATTTTAAGAATACTATCATCATCATGACCACAAACATTGGGTCTGAAATAATACAGGAGAGTTTCAATCAAATCAATGAGTCCAATCTTGAAGATGTGCTGGAAGACACAAGATTAAAGGTTTTTGAGCTCCTGAAAAGATCTGTTAGGCCGGAGTTTCTGAATAGGGTCGATGAGACCATTATGTTCAGACCACTGAATCCTGAAGATCTTAAGAAAATTGTTAAGATTCAGTTCAATCTGATTAAGGAGCGACTGGCAGAAGGTGGAATTAAAATTGAAGCCGATGATAAAGTTCTTGCGCATCTGGCCAAAATTGGATTTGACCCGCAATTCGGAGCAAGACCATTGAAAAGGGTGCTTCAAAGAGAGATTTTGAATGAGTTATCAAAGGAAATCCTGGCGGGAAAAATTCAAAAGGATTCTATTATTGGAGTCACTCTGGGCAATGAAAATGTCATTGAGTTTATCAACCTTGATGAGGTGGAAGTTGAATAGAAGCTCGCGGGCGACATTTAATTCATCGACATTCACTACCAATTAGGAAGGGTTCGACTATTTTTAAGGTGTTAAGCCAAGAATTATTTTAAGAACCCTTCATTCCTGTGAAACCTGCATTGTCAACCTTGAGGTGCCTACTTGGAATTACATGGTTATGTGTATCACTATTTTCCTATTCTCAGCAGCGGGATATCCAGTCACTTACAAAGAGCCTTACCTTAAATCATAGTCCTGTTGAGTTAATTGATCTGAAAACGGAACTGGCCTTCGCATACTACTCGAGGGACCTGGATTCGATGCGCAGATATGCATATGAGGCATTAACTGAAGCTAAATCGCTGGATTATACCAGAGGTGTTAGCAATGCTTACTTAACGGTGGGATGGAGTTATGACATGCTGGCGATGTATGATTCGGCGGATATGTACTATGACAGTGCGCTGACGGCAGTGCAAAACATTAGCGATGCAGCCCTGGAATCCAGGATTTTAAGCTCGAAAGGTGTCGTCAATGAAAGTCTGGGAAATTTCAGTGAAGCCATTTCCTTTTACCTTATGGCCATTGAAGTGAGCGAGAGTGCTCATGATTCTCTGGCTGCCTATTCACCAGCTTACAATAATCTCGGTAAAGTTTACATTGACCTTGGGGACTATGAATCGTCTCTCCGGTATCTCCTTTTTGCGCAGGAGCAGGCCCTGCGAATCGGTGATTCCACGTCATTGATGCCCATCAACATCAATCTTGGCGAAGTAAAATTTCACCTTGGCAACCTGGACGAAGCCGAGGGTCACTTCAATCTTGTGACTGAGCTTTCGCAGAATTTTGGAGATGTATTGCGCCAAGCCACAGCCATGGCCCATTTGGGATTAATTGATTTGACAAGTGGAAGCTTTGATTCCGGACTTCAAAAGATGATTGACTCACGAAACATGTTTGCTGATGCAAATCATCGCAAGGGTGTAGCTGAGCTTGAGTTTAGAGTGGGAGAAGCTTACCTGCAGGGTAAGTACTATGATTCAGCATTGGTCTACCTGGAAAGGACAGTAGCGTACAAGATGGAGTTCAATGATCAGCAGAGACTGCCGATGATCTACAGAAATATGGCATTGGCACATAAGGCACTGGGGCAGGAGAAAGTCGCCTGGACGTATCTTCAGAGGAGTGTGGACAAAGCCCGCGAGCTGGGTTCTCTGGTCGAAATGGTAGATGCTTTGGAGGTCCTACATGAATGGGAATGGAGCGCCGGAAAAACCAGGGACGCTTATCAGACATTGACGTTACTACTTCAGTATCAGGATAGTGTATTGAATGAACAGAAGGTCAAAGAAATAGAACGGTTGCAGATTACCCACAGGGTAGAGCAAATACAACGTGAGAGAGAAAAAATTGAGCAGGAAGCACAATTTAGGGAGATCCAGCATGCAGCGCAGGTAGATGCCAAAAATGTTCAGATCAGGGGATTTGTGATAGTTTTTGTATTCTCAATGCTTCTGCTGGGGGGTATTTATTACGGGTACCGGCAAAAACAGAATGACAACAAGCTGTTGATGGATCAAAATGATGTGATCTCAAGACAAAAAAGTCAATTGCGACAAAGGAAGGTGGAGCTTGAGAAACTGATGTCATTTAAGGAGCAGTCGACACATATGATTGCCCATGACATGAAAAACTCTCTCAACACTATTATTGGGTTATCTTCAATCGAAAAGCATGAGACTTCTGAAGCTATCAATCAGGCTGGAAAAAATTTACTCCTGCTCATAACGAATATGCTGGAAGTACAGAAGTTTGAGGAGGCCAAGGTAGTGCTCAGACCGGAGAAGATTCCTGTAAAGGTAATGTTGGAAGATGCCTTCAGGTCCGTAAAATTCATTGCCGAGCAAAAGGAGCTTAAGATTAATTGCAATTGTCCGGAGGACTCCTTTATAAGGGTGGATCGGCAATTGATGCAGAGGGTCATCCAAAACCTTCTGTCCAATTCTGTAAATTATTCACGGATTGGAGGAGAAATCGATCTGGAATGCCAGCTTCAGGAAAAGAAGACAATTATTACGGTCAGAGATCATGGAATAGGTATTGAACCGTCTAATATTGATAAGGTATTTGACAAATTTTGGAACCAACAATCGGATTCCGGTTTATCAATTTCCACGGGACTCGGATTGAATTTCGTGAAGCAAGCTGTCGAGGCACATCAGGGTAAAGTCACTGTGAAGTCCAAACCAGATATAGAAACAGTTTTTACAATAGAACTCCCCAAAACCACTACAGCAAAACACGTTTCCCCGGAACCCCAGACAGTCTAATTTTCTTAAAACCGTAGCTTTTTCACTTTGTTCTGAAACCGGATGAAGTGAAGGATTGCCGCCAGTGTCAGGCCAAATGAGAGCGAATACCACACTCCTTTTACACCAAGCTCAAAGGTGAATCCGAGTAGATATGAGCCTGGTATTGCGACAAGCCAATAAGAAATAAAAGTTACCAGAGTAGGGATTTTAACGTCGGTAAGTCCTCTCAGTACACCCAATCCTACCGCCTGAAGTCCATCAGAAACCTGAAAAGCTGCTGCAATGATCAAAAGAGTAGCCGCCATTTGCTGTACGTAGAGGTCATCTACATAAAGCGGGGTAAGATTATGTCTAAAAACAATAAAGATTAATCCACAGAAGGCCATAAATCCGGCAACCATCAGGAAGCAGCTATACCCGGCAATTTTCAAATTTTGAAGGTCCTTGAAACCCATTTGATTTGCTATCCGAATGGATGAGGCAGCGGCGATTCCCGTTGCTGCCATATAAGTGACTGCCGCCATATTCAAGGCGATCTGGTGTGCTGCCAGCGATTCTGCACTGATCCATCCCACCATAATGGCAGCAGTAGCAAAGGCCCCGATTTCAAAGACGTATTGCATGCCCGAGGGTACACCCAGCTTGATCATGATTTTGATGTCAGGCAAGTTGAACTTCATCCTAAAACCTTTCCATCTTTTATATGAAAGTGCCATCATCAGAAGCATCATGGCCACCCTACTGATCAACGTTGCATACCCAGCTCCCACAAGACCCATAGCCGGGAATCCCAGTTTCCCAAAGATCATGATATAGTTGAGGCCAACGTTTAAGAGGTTCGCCGCTATCGAAACCAACATTGGGTCAAATGTGTTTGAAAGTCCTTCCGAATATTGCCGAAAGGTCTGAAAAATGAGTAATGGAATCAATGAGAATGATACGATGACCAGATATGGACGAGCTTCTTTGACCACCGCTGGTTCCTGACCAAAATAGTCAAGAAATGGTACCATGGAAAGGGCGATGCCTACAAGAAAAATGCTGAGAATTGAATTGACCAGCGTACTGTTTTGTAGGTATGAAAGCAAACGCGGTTTGTCATTTGGGTCAGTAGCGGCAACAAGTGGTGTAATGCCATAACTTACCCCTATTCCAAAGAGCATCATAACGTGATAAATGGTACCCGCAAAAGTCGCACCTGCCAATGGAATGACACCCACGCGACCAACCATGGCTGTATCCGCGACATTGACCATGATATGCCCTAGTTGGCCTATCATAACAGGATATGCCAGAACCAGGTTTTTGCGTAAATGTTGTTTGATTGTCATCCTTTGGGGTTAAAGGACGAAAATCTTTAAAAATGTGGACTTACCTGCCTAAAGCCGGGTTAATTTTTATTCATTTCTAAGTGAATCCACCGGGTTGCGCATTGCCGCCTTGATGGATTGGTAGCTAATGGTACCCATAGAAATGACAAATGTAAATACCCCACCCAGCACAAAAAGCCACCAATTCAGGTCTATTCTGTATGCGAATTGATTGAGCCAGTCACTTAAGAAGTAGATGGCTGTCGGGATGGAAATGACAAATGCTACCAGAAGTAGACTGACAAATGATTTGTACTGTAACCAAACAACGTGATTTAGATTGGCTCCCATCACTTTTCTTATTCCAATTTCCTTGGTCTTTTGCTCTGCTACATAATTGGCAAGACCAAAGAGACCCAGTATTCCGATGAACAAAGCAAGTCCGGAAAAAGAGAAAATGAGCTGACCTAATTTTTGTTCCTCCTTATATGCCTGATCAAAATCATCGTCAAGGAAGTGATACCTCATGCTCCAATCGGGAACCACTGAATTCCAGCTTTCTTCAATTTGGGCAAGTGTCTCCTCGTAGTTACCGGGCTGGATTCTCACTATCACATTGTCGAGCCAGCTTGGATGAAGGAATATCATTAATGGACTTATTTCCTGATGGATAGATTCGAAATGGAAGTCCTCAACCACCCCAATGACATTAACCTCTTTAAGCCCGTTCTGAAGGTTAAAGGGAGTACCTACGGGATTTTCCAATCCGAGATATTTAACGGCAGCTTCATTGAGAATAAGCCCACTTTCTTCATCGGTGCTGATATTTCTGTCAAAGTCTCTACCATCAACCACATTTAACTTCATGGTCTTTACAAAATCATGATCGACTACCAACACAGGCAATAATTCGTGAAGGGAGGACATCTCCCCTTTTCCGTCAAGCCACCAGCTGTTTAGCCCACCTGGAGGAGTGTCTGAGGTAGAGGACACCGAAGAGATGCCTGATAATCTTGCCAGGCTTTGTTTCAAAGGATCTATATCTTCTCTTATTTTACCGTTGTAAAGCTCCAGAATCACCACATTTTCTTTGTCGTATCCCAACTTTTTGTTCTTGGCAAATTCAAGCTGATAATATATTGTGAGGCTGGCGACGACCAGACAAATAGAAATGGAAAACTGAAGTACCACCAGCGATTTTCTCAGCCTGTCTGCCATTTTGGAATTACCCACACTGGTATTTCCTTTGAGCACATTTACCGGCTTGAAAGACGAAAGTAAGAATGCAGGGAAAGAACCAGCAAGCACGCCAACAAATACTAATGACAAAAAGATCAGCGCTATGGTAAGGGGGTTCAATAACGTAGTCAGATCAAGTACTTTTCCGCTGTAGGTGTTAAATGAAGGAATCACAAGCAGAGAAAGTATGATGGCCAGTAGAAAAGAGAAGAATGTAACGAAGAGTGATTCTCCTAAAAATTGGAATATGATGAGTTTTCTTTCTGCACCTACTACTTTTCTCAATCCTACCTCTTTTGCTCTCCAGGAGGCTCTGGCTGTTGATAGGTTTATGAAATTGAAGCAGGCTATTACCAGCACGAGAATGCCTATGGCGGAGAAGATAGTAACATAAAGTCGGCTTCCGTTTGTCTGCATTTCACCACGAAGGCTACTGTCAAGGTGAATGGTTTCCAGAGGTTGTGTAAAAAATCTTACTCCCAGATCAGCAAGCCCATCAGGGCCAAATTCGTATGCCACCCGGTTTAGTTCGGCATCGAGTGTTTCCTGTTGAAGACTTTCATTAACGAGGGCATACGTAAAAACCCAAACATTTCCCCAGTGCGTAAACATACTTTCTCCATACCAATTTCTGGTGGAGCTTATGGAAATGAGCATGTTAAAATTCATATGTGAATTCTCCGGCCAGTCTTCGATTACACCGGTAACTTCGAATACCTGTTCACCTCGATTTCGTGTCAGTGTCTCACCTATGGGGTTCTTATCCCCAAAGTATTTGGTTGCTGCCGATTGGGTAAGAATCATCTGGTTAGGAGCAGCTAGTGGTTGTTCCGATGATCCATTTACAAAATTCACATCGAAAACTTCAAAGAAACCTGGGTCTGTCAGGATTCCCTCACTTTCTTCGAACTCCTTCTCGTAGTCTTCTGTGCTCATAAACCCAGAGAATCTACCTACCCTGGTTACCTTTTGGACCCCGGGAATGTTTTCGGAAACAAGATCGGCAAATGAGTAATTGATTCTGGCGAGTGTAAATTGTTGGTTACTTACAGTGGCATCCCGGACAATTCTGTAAATGTTTTCTGACTTCAAGTTAAACCGATCGTAGGATACTTCATTTTTAACAAAGAGGAAAATGATCAGGCAAGAAGCCAGACCAACGGAAAGCCCCAGGATGTTAATAAAGGAATAGATTTTTCTTCGTGCGAGGTTACGAAGTGTGATTTTCAGGATGTTTTTGAGCATGATTAGGGAAGTTAAGTATACTTATTTGTAAAAAGGACAAGCTTACATCCCCTTATGTTGCAAGTGGGAATTTATAATTGGAGAATTCTGGCCATTTTCAATATTCCTGCTACACTTAAACTGTCGGTGATCTGCCCATCCAAAGTCATTGCCAGGACTTTGCTAAAAGGTATTTTCATTATTTCCAGATCCTCTGTCTCTTCGAACTCTGTTTCACCCTGTGTCAGTTCACGCGCCATATAAATGAACCCAATTTCATCCGTCACTGAGTTTGAGGTATGAATGGTTTGAATGAGTTCCAATGAACCGCAGCTTAGTCCTGTTTCTTCCTTCAACTCCCTTTTTGCGGATTTTTCGATGTCCTCATTTAACGGACCTCCGCCCATTGGGATTTCCCATGAATACTCATTCAAAGGGTATCTCCACTGGCCAACGAGCCAGGTATTCATTTCTGAATCCAATGGGATTATACCGATTGCATAATTTTTGAAATGTACTTTTCCATAGATGCTTTTTCCGCCACCGGGATTTATGACATCATCTTCCTCCAGTCTGATCCAGGGATTCTCGTAGATAGTTTTGCCATTCAATTTTTTCCAGGTGTTGTTCGTTGGTTTAGACATGCGTCAAAAGTATTTGATTAATTGGGACTTTATTTGGGATTGATAAGGTTGTATGAAGTGAAATCTAGGAAAATGGATCGCTTGTTTAACTGTTTTTTATTGATGATCACCTGCTTTTTATTGCTTCACTGCAGATCTACCAAAAGCAATTCCGAAGACCATAAAGTGCTTCATGTCCAGGCAACACGGTACCTTGGAACAGGCTTTCGCAATATTGAAAATGATGCCGGTAATCTTGTTCTTTTTTATTCTATCGATAAGAAAGTAGGGAATAAGAATTTGAGGTTTGTTATCTTAGAAAAAGATACTGGCGAAGCTTTGACAAGCGTCATATCAATCAAAGGTAAGGTAAGGTGGTATGATGACCAGAATCTGTATGTAGAGGAGGAGCGTTCTTTTGTGAAAGATGACCGTACTCCTCTCATAGAAGCGTATATTCTTGATGTATACACTGGAAGGAAAAAGCAAGCAAATCTATGAAGGCCAGAGTTAGTTCAATAACGTTGATCTTATTCTTAGTAGGGGTGGTTGTGTTTATTACAAGAATTTCAATCGGCCAGGAGGAGATTGCTCTCATATTCCATGATGAGAAAAGGCTGAAGGAAGAAAAGGAGCGTCCACCATGGGACACACCAAAAAGCAGGTTTTCTGAAATGCCAAGTGCCTTTGGAGAATGGCAAAAAAAAATCAGAACTCCCGAAGACAGATCGGCCCCCGAATATGCGCCTGATTACCTGATAAAAGCCTTCCGGAATAGCACTTCCGATACCAGAGCGTTCAGGACGGAAGCGATACAATTCACAGAAAGAGGGCCGGGTAACATAGCTGGAAGAACCCGCGGTTTGATTATTTCGAAGCTTGATTCATCAAACAATACATGGTTCGCGGGATCTGCTTCAGGTGGCATCTGGAAAACTACCGATGGTGGATTTACATGGACCGAAAAATCAATAGCCCTTCCCAATTTATCTATCAGCTCATTAGTTTCTCCGGATAGCTTCCCAAAGCTCATATTGGCAGGCACAGGAGAACCATTTTGCGGATTTCCATCGGTGGACGGCCATGGTGTATTTAAGTCATCCGATGGAGGTGAGACCTGGAAGCAGTTTATCGACCCTTCTGTTTATCCGGATCTCAAGAACATCAGTCGGATGATCATTCATCCTTTGGATTCCAACATCATAATTGTGGCTGGAGAAAACAGTTTTTATGAAAGTTCCTTTCGATCCTCCATTTATCGAACCACCAATGGTGGAGTAAGCTGGAACAGAGTGTACACTTCAACAAGTTTCCGTATTCAGGATCTGGATTATGATCCAAACAATTTCGGTACACAATACGCCTCCGTCAATGGTATCGGAGTGATCAAATCACTGGATTCAGGTGCGACCTGGACCAATTCAAGTCTTGGACTTAATGTGGCCGGTAGGATCGAACTGGATGTCTCAAATGTGAATTCTAATCGACTTTGGGCTTCCGCAGAAGGCAGCTTATCCGGGACGGGTTCCGATCTGTATGTCAGCAACAATGCCGGGCAGTCCTGGCAGCTGCTTGTCGAACCCGGCAACACTTCTAATCCTGACTTTTTAAATGGTCAGGGCTGCTATGATAACATTATTATGGCTCACCCTTTTGATGAAAATGTAGTCTATGTAGGGGGTGTCGACCTATGGAAATTTACATTGGATTCCTTCGATGGTCCATCGGTGGATTTTGTGTCTGTGGAGGAAGATCGAACCACTCAGTTTATGACCTTTATCAATTTTGGAGCGAGTTTTTTTAACGGTCAACTGGAAACCGGTTCTGCCGATAGTCTGGTAAATGTAGAGCTTCGTTTTGGTCAGGGGAACCAGTTGGCACATCGATTTACGGTTGGAACTCAGGGTTCAGGAGTACCGGACGCTGACTATGTTTTTGAGGATTATGTGGAAGTGCCGTTTCAGGCCTGGGATGTAGATAACAACCAACAATTAATGGTATCCTTCAGAGATCAGTCCGAAGATGGAAAATGGAACCTGATCTCGGAAAACACGGAAGGGGATCCAAGCTTACATTCACGGGAGTATGTCTTTATTCATCTGGAGAGGTATGCCGATTCGGTAAGTCAAAATATCGCGAAGAATGGCGGTCAAACTTCCAGTCAACTCTATTTTATGTGGCCGGTTCTATCCAATGCCACGTTTGATGATTCAAATTTGCCAGAATCAAATTTGAAGATCAGCATTGAAACGCTCTCATCAGGTATCAGGAACACCTTCAAAATTTCCGAGTCCCGCAATTCCACTTCGGAAAGTATTAATGTGAATACCCAGGTGCCTGAAAGGGAATTTGATGGCATACATCCGGATCATCACAATTTGATTCCTATTGTTGACACCACCGACAATACTTTTCGTATCCTGAATGCCAATGACGGAGGTGTTTATCTAAGCATTAAAAGCTCCGATCCGGGTACGGATGATGAAGCGTTTGAGTACCGAAGTTTTGGGTATAACACTACTCAATTTTATTCGGCGGATAAAGCCCCTGGCGAAGACAGGTATGTTGGTGGTATGCAGGATAACGGCAGTCAGATTTCATTCGCGGGTCAAACAGCCTCAGATACCACCAAATACAAGTTTGCCAATGGAGGAGATGGATTTGAAGCACTTTGGAACAAAAGAAATCCGGACCTGATTATTACCAGCTCCCAAAACAACGGGTTTCAGAGGTCTACCAATGGCGGTAGGTTTTGGTCACCCGCCAGCTTCAATGACGATGGCCCGTTCTATTCCAAGATATCCAATAGTAAGACCAAACCTGATAAGCTATTTGCTTTGGGAGAATTAGGGGTATGGATATCTTCTGATTTTGGCGAGAATTGGGATCTTTCTCCTATAGAGTCTTCACGCTGGCAGATCAATAACTTTTCTCCGTATGTTGAGGTTTCGAACGCGGATGATGACATCGTTTGGGCTGGGTCTGGATTGACCCAAAGTAACAGGTTATTTGTGTCACTAAATGGTGGTGATTCATTCGAAGAAGTTTCTGTTTACGATGGCGAGACTCTTGGCACCATTTCCGGGCTTTCCCTGGATCCGGTTGAACCCAATACTGCGTATGCATTATTTTCTTTCGCCGGCAGGCCTAAGATCATCAAGACACAGGATTTAGGGGAAACATGGGTGGATATCACAGGATTTGAAGGTAATACGACCAGTGATCGGGGATTTCCGGATGTCGCCGTTTTTTCGCTGCTGGTATTTAACTACGATAACAAAAGACTATGGGCCGGTACAGAAATTGGTATTTACGAAAGTCTCGACGGTGGAGCATCCTGGTCAAAACTGGATTCTAATCTACCTGCCGTGAGCATTTTCGATTTCAAAATTGTAGATGACCAGATTGTGGTAGCCACTTTTGGGCGAGGTATTTGGACTGCGACCATTCCTGAAGTATTGGAGGAGACCGTTTTTTCTCCATTTATTGAGCAGGCTTATGTTACGCCTACTGGCCCTGTGGCAATCGATGTGGAGTTTTATGCCAATTTTGATTCTACGCTTATCTTATTGAATAGTAGCGAGAAGTCAGTTTTGCTTAACAATGAAATTGGAACCATTACCACCCAGATATCAAATCCTTTGATAGATGACGAAGTTTCATTTCAAATCATTTCTTACCTGGATGGGAAAGATTTTGAGTCGGACAACATCAGAAGCTTGATTTTTGAGCCGAACCCTATAGCTGATGGATATAAGAGTAACTTCACTTCAAATATTCAGAACAATTATATTGGAGGTGGGCTTCAGGTTGGAACCACTTCAGGTTTCGGAGATGGGGCACTTCAGACGGACCACAACTATCCACAGGCCACTGAACTTACTTCCGTACTGAAAACACCAATTGAGGTGGCTGAAACCAATGCGACCATAAGATACAGAGATGTCGCCATTGTGGAGACTGGAGAGCCAGGTTCCTCTTTCGGCGATCAGGATTTTTATGATTACGTGGTGGTTGAAGGCACTGTGGATGGTAAAACCTGGCTACCACTGGCGGATGGGTATGATGCATCTTATGATTCTCTTTGGTTACAGGCTTACAATAATCAGGAACCCGGGACTGAAGATATGTTTGTAGATCACAAAATTGATATTTTGGAGACATTTAATCCGGGAGACATCATCTTTGTGAGGTTTAGGCTTCATTCGGATCCGCTTACGGTTGGTTGGGGATGGCTGGTTGATGATATTTACATCCAAACTGAAATCTTATCCGCGCAGGATACGGAGGTATCACTCGAAGTTTTTCCTAATCCCATAGCCTCGTCCGCTAACATCAATATCTCAGTATTTTCAGAAAATAATGTACTTTCTTTGATTTCGATGGATGGCAAAGTAATCCTGACATATCCGATAAAGGATTCACAGGCTAATGTTACGTTGAATGCAGAAGGTCTAAATCCAGGGGTCTATATTTTGAGACTCATCCATGGAGATGGGATCCTTACCCGAAGGGTGTTGGTTGAATAAATTCTTTGCATTGAAAGCATTCTTTAAGCGAAATACAGTGGAAGCCGGTTGCGATGAAGCAGGAAGAGGTTGCCTTGCAGGCCCGGTAGTAGCAGCAGCGGTGATTTTGCCTCAGACTTTCCGACATAGAATCCTGAATGATTCCAAACAATTGAATGAAGAAGAGAGAAATTCACTTCGAAAGCTAATCATTAAAAAGTCTATTGCCTACGGAGTAGGAGTTGCATCACCAGGAGAGATTGATGATATCAATATTTTAAATGCATCCTACCTGGCCATGCATCGCGCTATAGACGGGCTTTCGATAAATCCTGAACTTCTGTTGATCGATGGGAATAGATACAAATCAGCCCACGAAATTCCGTATGAATGTATCATAAAAGGGGATGCAAAATATTATTCCATAGCGGCAGCTTCAGTTCTTGCCAAGACCTATAGGGATGAACTAATGAAGCAATTAGCATTGGAATTTCCGGATTATGGTTGGGAAACAAATGTTGGTTACCCCACACATAAACACAGAGATGGCATAAGGCAAAGTGGGATCACACCTCACCATCGCAAGTCATTTCAACTACTCCCTGCCCAGCTTGAATTGTTTGATTAAAGTATCACACATAGTCTTAACTACAATCCTTATTTTTGAGCCAAATCGAAACAGCTAAAAATGAACAAATACGTCAAATGGACCCTGATCATTGTGATCTCACTTGGAGCACTGTTAATGATAGTAGGACAGCTTGGTAGAATGTATACAAAATCGCACAGTCCTGAGGAGACAGTTCTTTATGAAAAAGGTGAATTAAAGATTTCTGTCACATACAGCAGACCTTACAAAAAAGACCGGGAAATTTTCGGTGGGTTAGTCCCTTTTGGGGAAGTATGGCGCACGGGTGCCAATGAAGCGACAGAGTTTAGCACAAATCAGGATCTTTTGGTTGAAGGACAAAAGTTACCTGCCGGAGATTATACATTGTGGACGATACCTGGTAAGGTGACATGGAAAGTAATTTTCAATTCAAAAGAATACGACTGGGGTGTTAGAATTTCTGATGGCAAAGCTTCACGAGATCCTGAATTTGATAAGATTACAGTCGAAGTACCGGTTCAGTTTGTGCCAGAGCCAAACGAGCAGTTCAAAATATCCATAGATCCACAGGCCGGGCTTCAACTTACATGGGATCAGACGGCTGTTAACGTAGATCTTGGACTCTAGATCATTCGTGGCGAAGTGCGGTCACCGGATTGATGGTGATCGTTTTAAGTGCTGCAAATGAAATGCTCACTATTGACACTACAATTAAGACAGCACTTGTGGCCAGGTAAGGTATGGAACTGAACGGAACCTGATAGGCAAAATCAGAAAGCCAGAACTGCATAAAATATCCGGAAATAGGTAATCCGATCAATAATGAGATCAGTATGATCCTGAGAAAAGATCGATTTTCCAACCACAAAATACTTAGAGTGGTGGCGCCCATAACTTTTCGGATACCGATTTCTTTGACGCGTTGTGAGATCACGAGATAAGTCAGACCAATGAGTCCTACGACCGAAAGTATTAAGGCAATGATCGAGAAAAGATAAAAAACACTAAACGCCTGCCTCTCCGAATCATACTGACTGTCGATACTCTGATCCAGAAAATGATGCTCCATGGTAAATACCTGATCAAAACGATCGTGTATTTCCTCCATGGCTGCTATCGTTTGAGTAACATTTTGTCCTTTTATTTTGACCAGGAGGTAATTCAGTTCATTTGGATTTATCTGTATGATAATAGGTTTGATAGATTGGTGTAGTGATTTAAAATGAAAGTCCTCCAGTATCCCGACAATTCGACCACGGATATTCCCATCTTCTGAATCCCATATGATCGGTTCCTCAAAAGGATTTTGGGTATTCAATTGTTTGATAGTGGCTTCATTCACCAGGAAGTTTGTTCCGGAAGAATCACCTTGAAATTCAGGATCAAACCATCTTCCCTCCTTCAAATTAAGACCCAGAGTTCTCAGTGCATTGAAATCCGTAGCCAACTCCGCACAATCCACATAGTTTTGCGGATCGCTGGCAAGAAATACCGAATTTTGGTTAAACTGACTTCCAGGAAGATTTGAGAGGGCTCCTGAAGTAGTAACATCCGGTAAACGGTTAATTTCATTCTGAAATGCTTCAAACTGAGCACCCTCCTGATCGTGCAAATCGATGACAATCACCTGCTCATCATCAAAACCAAGGGCTTTGTTCTCCATGAAACTGATTTGTTGAAGCACGACTACCGTTCCACAGATCATGATGGCGGCAAGGACAAATTGAAGGAAAATAAGTCCTTGTCGGATGAGATAGCTTCTTGAACCCCTTGAAATTTTTCCTTTTATAATTTCACCCGCCTTGATATTCGAAAGGGAGAGTGATGGTACAAATCCCGTTACCAAACCTATGATCAATGCTGTGGCAATTGCCGGAATAAGTACCTGCATGCTAAAGAGGCTTGAGGTGTCAAACTGTCTTCCAGTCAACTGTCCAAACGGTTCAAAGACGAGATAAGCAATTAGAAGAGAACCCAAAAGGCAAATGAAACTTGTAGTGATTGATTCTAGCATTAACTGTGTTGAAATGCCTGATTGATTGGCACCAAGTGTCTTTCGGATCCCAAACTCGCGGGTCCTCTCTATCACCCGGGCCGTGGACAAATTGACGAAATTGATCGATGCTATTAAAACCAATAAGACGATAGCAGCAAACAGGATATACACATAAGTCATGGAACTGTTGGCTTCCAGTTCCCACCTTATGTTCGACTTGAGATGAATGTCAGTGATAGGTTGAAAGGCCATAAAATCCGATCGATCCCGGATACGGGCAATATCTGTCTCGGATAAATCCATGTACTTAGGTAACCAGTCAGCCATTGCATCTTCCAATTCCCGGGGGTCCGCCCCGTCCGAAAACCTGAAGTAATTGAAATGACCTGCATCGGACCATTTGAACCATCCACTTTCCGGGTCATTAGATTTCAGCGTGACATAAGAAAGCAGGAGGGAAGGATGAAAATGAGAATTAGCCGGAGGGTCTTCCATTACTCCTGCTACCGTAGCAGCGAAATCCCATGCGGGAAACTCCAGGAATTTTCCGAGAGGATTTTCATCTCCGAAATATTTTTTTGCCAGCGATTCCGAGATGACCACGCCACCAACCACTTTTAGTGCCTCATCCGGATTTCCAACCAATAGATCAAAGTCAAAAACGTTAAAGAAGGTACTATCAGCGAAGAAACAGTCCGCTTCCTGGAACATATCGTTGGACTCAGGATTTTTGATATAGATGCTTTGCAAAGTCAATCCCGGACCATAAATGGGACTTATGCTCACACCAGCAGTTACCTGCGGAAAGTCCTCTACGAGTTGCCGTGATAATGGATGAGGCGTTCTGGTTTGAGAATTGCCTGAAATCAGAGCCGCCCTATAAATATTTTCAGAATCACGGTGAAATTTATCATAGGAGAGTTCATGTTGGAGGTAGATCAAAACCAATATTGCACTTGTCAGGCCGACGGTTAGTCCGGTATAATTGATAAAGCTGAACAGCTTATTCCTGAGAATGTTTCTTCCGTATACTTTAATGAAATTCGAGTACATCATAATAGAATTTTTGACTTGCTCGAAAGTACTCGAGTGAGGACCGGAATGTGTAATCTCCCGATGATCTAGTCGTTCGAGTTTATCTTTTCGAACAACAAACTCCCTGTATTCTGCCGGCGTTTTCCCGGTGATTTTTTTGAAAAAAGAATTGAAAGATGATTTTGATAGATAGCCGACTTCCTCTGCCAAATGCTCGATTTTAATGTTGTTGATGGCCGGATCCCGGAGTAGTAGTTTAGCTTTTTTGATCCTTTGCAGCGCGGTAAGCTCGTGGAAGGACATGCCTTTGAAGGAATTGATGACCTGGGACAATTGGTGGGTAGAGGTACCGATCACTTTTGCGAGCCCCTTAATGGAAGCATCGGATCTAAGAAAGAATTCCCTTTTTCTGATTTCGTCATCCAGGGTCATCAGGATGCGGTACTTTTCCTTCAAATCGATTCCTGACTTTACATATTTTGGGACATGAATGGCAGGTTCGAAGGCTGAAGGTCGCCCGGCAAAATACATTAACCCCTGAAGGCATAGGATGATCCATGCAACTTCAGGGATCAAGGGATTTTGGAGAATCCCGGAAAAGTGACCGGTAATAATGAGAGCATAAATAGTATTGGTAATTACAAACCACACAATCCATTGGATCTTGTTTCCCGGGTTTAAGAACACTGAGATACCTTTTGTTTTAAAGATCCTGTTCAGTCGTAAAAAAATTATGATTGCGGAAAGACCAAAAAATGCAAATGCGATCAATGCTATTGCATTAAGAGTGAAAGCTAAAATTCCTGTAAGGATTGAAAGACCTACAGAAAAAATGATATCCGCTCGCGATATCTTGATTAAAAACCAGTAGTTGATCAAGTACCCCAGGGATAGCGGGACGGCAAATACAAACAGGATGTTGAACTCCGGCCAGAAAACCAGACTAAGACCTGACAGTGTAATTAGTAGACCGTAACTTCCAAAAATAATACGGGCTTTCTTCTCTTGCCTTACGGCGCTTATCAGGATAAATATCGATATGCCTAGTCCGAAGAAATTCAAAATTGAAAACTCAAATCTTTAAATTTAAGTAAACAAATCTCCTAAAAATAGTTGAGCATCGTTGATCATTTTTCATCCAGCCATGATCGTAGGGATCAGGAAATGAACAGGGCACTTGCCAGGAGAATTGCGGATGAGGACAATAAAATTTATGTCGAGGAGATTTGCCAGGTTTTGGCATCCGGACCAACTAAAAAGATAGAGGATGATGCCATCTTGACATTGGCTGCACTCAGTGAATTAAAACCTGAAATGCTATATGCAAAATTTGATTTCCTGTTACCCTATCTGAAATCAAGTAATAATCGGGCAGTATTTGGCACCATGATCGTCATGGCTCATATTTCTCCATTTATACCTTCGAAAATGTTTTCCAATTTATCAGAAATTCTGGATGCAATGGATGAAGGTACTGTGGTGACACGCGATCATGGATTTAAGATAATGGTAAAGCTCTATGAGATTGATCAATACAGAGAAGACCTTCTACCTCTTATATGCGAGCAGGTATTGAACGCTCCTGACAACCAGGCAGGACAGTATGCCGAGCGCATCGCAGATACCGTCAGAAGTTCGGATGTTAAAGTCCTCCTGCCAGTGCTTCAGCAACGACTGGCGCATCTTGAGAATTCCAGTCACATTGGAAGGATGCAAAAGATTTGCCGCAAATTATTGCTTAGCCAACCAATGTAGATACATGGTTATAGTGCTCTAAAACGTAGATTTTCTTATAATCCTTATTCATCAGTAATTATTCCCATTCGGTGGGATTCGCTTTCTAAATTCATTCTTTTAGAGAAAATTTGAATTATTGTAAGATCATATATAATAAACCACAGTTAAAAAAGAGAAGGATGAAAGAGGACAACCAGCAAACGTCGGAATTTAACTTGTTTCAGGAATGCAGCAAGAACATTCTCAAAAACGTAGACAACTATTTGACTACAAGGTCTGAGGACCACAGGAAAACCAGCAAATTGTTATCAATTCGATGGTACCTGGCCAATGAACTTGGCGCCAAGACCAACTAAAAAATCTTGATATTTTGACGAGCCGGTTCCTTTTGGATGCCGGCTTTTTTTGTTTTAAGGCTTTTCACATCGGTGGATTTATTCACTACATTAGAGAGAAACATTTCTCGCCATGAAAATAGAACGCCTACTTGCATTGCTGCTTCTTGTCCTTTGGTCCTGCCAACAACAGGCTAGTGATCCCGCCGATATGATATTTTACAATGGGGTCATTTGGACGGCAGATGACCAGAATCCTCAAGCCACGACTTTGGCTATTAGAGGAGATAGTATCCTGGCCGTCGGGGGAGAGGAGATCCTGAAGGCTTTCAAGGGGCAGGAAACAGACCTGGTGGATTTGGAGGATAATTTCATCACACCTGGTTTTATAGACACTCATGTTCATTTTCTTAGTGGTGGCTACGGCCTTTCTTCTGTCAAGCTGCGGGACGCCGCCACTCCCGAGGAATTTGCCAACCGGATCGCAGCTCATGCTGAAATCGTCCCGAAAGGGACATGGATTCGGGAAGGTGATTGGGATCATCAACTTTGGGGGGGTGAGCTACCACGAGCAGAATGGATTGATCCATACACTCGACAACATCCTGTTTTTGTAACCAGGTTGGACGGGCATATAAGCCTGGCAAATTCCCTGGCTATGGAGCTGGCTGGAATTGATAAAAACACTCCTGACGTGGACGGTGGGGAGATTGTCAGAGATAGTGAGGGTAACCCTACGGGAATTTTCAGAGACAATGCCCAATGGCTGGTTACAGAGGCTATTCCTGATCCCACACCAGAGCAAAATGATAAAGCCATTCTCGATGGAATGAAATATATGGCTTCAAATGGTGTGACCACCGTCCATAACATGGATTTGGCCGGACCTGAAATCATTGAAAAATATAAGAGAATCCGTGACCAGCAAATAACACGTTTTTATATGGCCGTTGGATTGTCCAATTGGCGAGATCTGGATGAATTGGTTCAGAAAAATGGGAACGGGGACGAATGGTTAAGAATAGGTGTGCTGAAAGGTATGGTAGACGGAGCTCTAGGTTCCCATACCGCTGCATTTTTCGAACCTTTCACCGATGCTCCGGCTGACAGAGGTTTTTTTGTGATAGAGGAGGACAGTCTGTTCAAATGGGTAGTAGAGGCCGACGCGGCCGGCTTGCATCTAGCCATCCATGCAATTGGAGACAGGGCTATTGGAACATTGCTAGATGCCTTTGAAGTGGCCATTGAGCAGAATGGACAAAGGGATAGAAGGTTTCGTGTGGAGCACGCCCAGCATCCCACGGCAGAGGACATTGGTCGATTTGGCGAGATGGATATTATAGCCAGTATGCAACCATATCATGCCATTGACGATGGGAGATGGGCTGAAGAGGTGATAGGTCCTGAGCGAATCAAAACTACCTATGCTTTCAGATCTTTCCTTGACGCAAATGTAAAGCTGGCATTTGGCAGCGACTGGGCGGTGGCACCGGCCACTCCACTCGAGGGAATTTATGCAGCGGTGACCCGAAGAACGATCGATGGTGCCAATCCTGACGGATGGGTTCCAGGCCAAAAAATTACGGTAGAGGAGGCCCTGAAAGCCTATACGATTACAGGTGCTTATAGCTCTTTTGAGGAAAATATTAAAGGAAGTCTCAAAGCGGGGAAACTTGCGGACTTTGTGATAATGGATAAAAATTTACTTCAAATTGATCCTGTGGAAATTCAAAATGTAAAAATTCTGGAGACCTATGTAGGAGGTCGAAAGGTTTATCAATCCGAGTAATCAGACCATAAATTTTTGCCCGATGATATATTCCGCTATAAAAAGATTTGGCACCCAGCACAGCCAGGAAACTGCCTGGTAGGCCTCAGCCGGATCTACGCCGCTGATAATCATTATAGGCATTAACAACCTGAGACTTACGGCCGCCAGAGTTACAGCAAAACTTCGGATCATCCATTTTTCATGAGAAATGATGTTTCCCTGCTTGACTTTGAGATAGGCTGTCAGGGTAAAACCAAACCAACAAACGGCCATTAACCCAAAACCCATTTTATTGTTAAAACCACCGTTGGCCAGGGTAGCCATATAAAAGGCTCCCGGGGCGCTGATCATCAGAATGACGATTATGTAGATTTTACCAATGGTCCTGTGAACGTGGATCTTTTTATTTCTAAAACGCTTTAAAAACTGAGTCCATCCTACTCCCAGAGCAATGGCTCCTCCAATGAAGTGCATATAAAATGCTGTCTGCCATATGGTATTGGAGGCCAGATCACCCTTGGACAGGATGAAACCATGATTCATAAAAAGATAACTTAACGCATACAGGGAGACTCCGACACAAAAAAAGCCGGCAACCCCATTCATGACATGATTTCTTACGGGAACTGTAGTCATCGGAAATTATATATTGATCAAATCAAGTTAATCACTTCCAAAAGATAATGCCATTTATCCGGCAGGATTGTATTTTTAACGGATTAACCAAAATTGACCTCAAAATAATGTCCGAATATTTAGCAGAATTCTTTGGAACCCTCATACTAATCCTCCTTGGTTGTGGCATTAATGCAGGAAACAATCTCACGGCGTCACATTCAAAGGGAGGCGGATGGATCGTCACCAGTATGGGTTGGGGACTTGCTGTTACCATGGGCATTTATGCCGTTGGCCGGATATCCGGAGCACACATCAATCCTGCGGTTACCATCGGATTAGCAGCGAGTGGAGACCTTCCTCTTGATAAGGTCTTTGGTTTTATAGGCGCTCAGATGCTTGGCGCAATAGCAGGAGCTGCACTTGTATGGCTCCATTATTTGCCTCACTGGGGAGCCACGGAGGACCAGGGAACCAAACTAGGTGTTTTTAGTACAGGTCCAGCTATTGAAAGTCGTTTCGCCAATTTATTTTCTGAGATTTTGGGCACCACAGTTTTGTTATTTGTGATCATGCTCATTGGTGCCAATGAATACGCCACTGGTTTCAATCCAATCGCCGTTGGAGCACTCGTAGCTGTTATTGGAATGGCTCTGGGCGGTACCACAGGGTATGCCATAAATCCAGCGCGTGATCTTGGACCAAGAATTGCTCATTTTGTCTTACCCATAGCGGGAAAAGGAGACTCCAACTGGAAGTATTCCTGGATACCGGTGGCAGGGCCGGTTCTTGGCGGAATGCAGGGGACACTGCTGTACAACGCTTTCTTCCTCGGCTCATATTCTGTTATTTTTTACATGGTTAGTGCCATTAACATACTGGTAGCGGTGATTGCCATCGTCACCTATAAAAAATGAATAGGGTAGCGATTTTCGTTTCAATCCTGATAATTCTGGTGGCGTGTGCACCAAGCCCCATTATGATGTCTTATGCATCCGACGGTGATCACCAGCGTCAGCTTAAGAAGATCATGGTATTTGGTTTAATCGAGAATATTCCGGCAAGGATTGATTTCGAGAATGAAATGGTATACGCATCCGGGAAATATCAACTCCTGGCCACCAATAGCCTGTCATATATACCACCGGAATTGGGAAAACCCCTGGGCGACATTGAAAAAACAAAGCAAACCCTAAGAGAAAGGGGATATGATTGTATCATCACACTAAGCATTATTGACATCAGGGCGCCGAGGTATATAGCGGCAGATGAAAACTACCAACCTCTGGTCTATTACGACAGGTTTAGAAATTATTATTACAAGACTTATGATGTGGTCTATGCTCCGGGATATTTAAATATGAATACACGCTACTTTGTGGAGACCAACCTCTATGAATTGTCTGGAGGCACTTTGATCTGGTCGGGAAGATCCACCGTATTTGATCCCCTGGACCTGGACGCTTTCTCCAGGATTTTTTCAAAGGCACTTTTAAAAGAGTTATATGCCAGTGGGACTTTGACCAGTGTCAATTAGTAGAACATATTGATTGTTTCTGATGTTATAATAATAGAGATGAAATTGATAAAACACTGTAAAAATGGATACACTCAATAGAATCGGCCTGGATACCAACAGAAGCCAGGAACTGGCCGACAAGCTGAATGATTTGCTCGCAAACTATTCGACCTTTTACCAAAATGTAAGAGGCTACCATTGGAACATAAAAGGTGATAAGTTTTTCGAGTTGCATATCAAATTTGAGGAGCTTTACAATGACCTTTTTGTCAAAATAGATGAGATAGCCGAGCGGATTTTGACATTGGGACATAGCCCAAAACATAAGTTCACCGACTATCTGCAAAAGTCGGCAGTACCTGAGAGTAATTCTGTATCAGAATGGGAAAAGTCCATCCATGAAATTCTGGAAGCTTTCAAAACGATCCTGACGAAGCAACGAACGATTTTGGACCTGTCTGCGGAAATAAATGACGAAGGCACCAATGCACAAATGAGCGATTATATCCGTGAACAGGAAAAACTGGTGTGGATGTATTCGGCATTCATCTCCTGATTTTTCGGCCAGGGATATACTTTAACTTTGTAGAAAAGGATTTGATTGAAGACAAAGCTGACCTATGTTGACCCGGCAGATCCCTGGCTAAAGAGGTCAATCATTAATTCCGTTGAGTTCTTGTCCGGGAGACAGCTTCTTGAAAGACTGTATAACGAGATTCTTGATCAGAATCCTACAGACAAGGTTCTGTGGGAAATGATGGTCCAAAAGCTCAATCTGGACCTGGATGTTGATATCAGCAGGATTAAGGACGTAAATACAGAGGGAGGTTTAATCATTATTGCCAATCATCCTTTTGGAGTGGTGGATGGGATTGTGCTGGGGTATCTGACATCTCTTATGACGGAAGACTTTAAGTTTCTGGTCAATTCGGTATTATGCCGGGAGAAACGTCTGGAAAAGTTTTTACTGCCTATCGATTTTGGAGATACTAAAGAAGCAAGGCAAACGAACATCAACACTCGCAAAGAAGCGATTGAAAATCTCAGTAAGGGAGTCCCGATCGTCATTTTCCCGGGAGGAGGTGTATCTACTTCCCCAAATGTTTGGAAAAGGGCAGAAGATCTGGATTGGAAAAGATTTGTAATCAAGCTTATAAAAAAATCCGGAGCCAAAGTTTTACCAATTTACTTTCATGGACAGAACAGTTGGTTGTTTCAGTTCGTGAGTCAGTTCAGCCTGGATTTGAGATTGGGACTGATGCTAAATGAAGTTCACAATAAGATGGGTAAACAAATTCACATCCGTCTTGGACAGCAGATTCATAAGCAGGAAATATCAGGAATGGAGCCGGAGGAAGCACTCCAATTTCTCAGAAAGCGGGTTTATGAAATGTCGGATGAGTTTTCCTTAAATTGAGGGAAAACTATGGCCAATTATGATACGATACTCAACAAAAGCATTGTTGATTGCACTGCTTTTCTCAGGATGTGGATCCTACAGATATTATCACCCCACACCAAACTCAGCACTGTTTAAGGGAAAGGGTGAAGTTCATATTTCCGGTGATGTCGGTTCGTCCGGATTTTCTGCTAAGGGTGCTGTGTCTGTATCGGATAATTTGGGAATCATTGGGATGTATAATGCCTCACCATTTGAATATAGAGTAAGGGAAGGAGAAGTGGGAATTGGGTATTACAAATTACTGAATCCTATTTCCTTATTCATCGTAGGAGGGATTGGTTTCGGATCAAACTTTGAATACACTGATTCGACTTATACGACCAAAAGATATGAAGGGGACTTCTTCAGACCTTTTATTCAATTGAATTCGGGTATTACCGGAGGAAATTTATTTTGGGGCATAAAAGGTGACGTGATCGGTACACTGAAAGTTGGATATTTCAACTATAAGGGGAGGCATCTTGATGCCACTCTTGATCCGATTAATTCTGGTTATGTATATCTGCAGCCAGGAGCACTTTGGGCCATAGGAGGCAAGCGGTTTAAGATGGATCTATCAGTTGGATTTCCATTCAGACCGTCTTTGGATCCTTTACCAGGAAGATCCAATGCGAGAATTGTACCCGGGTCCGTTGGCATCGGCTTTAGGTATATTTTTGGTAGGAATAAGTAACTAATCGGGATACAGTACATTTTGTATCTCCCTCCAGGTGACAAGTTTGATATCTTTTTCTTTTATCAAATCCCGAAATTCCGGGTCCATCATTACATCAAAGTCTTGCTGCCGCCATGCCGAACCGAAATCTTCGTGCCCGTCTGTAACAGCTTTCATTTCATCGTTATCGTAAGCAAGGTGTACAATGATCTCATTTAATCCTGGCTCCAGATCATTTACGATCTTCATATATTGAGATTTCCACTGTTCAGGAGGAACACTGCCGTCAAACATTGCCAGGTGATCTACCATGATTTGATTTGGCTGAATGGAGCGCTCCAGGTGCGGAGCTGATTGCAGCGATCCGTAGGGGATAAACACCGGGATCTTGTATTCTTTACCTAAATCCTGGTAAACTTTAAACAATTGAGGGGTTGTGAACAGCGCACCCATGTGGCTATCCAGATGCGTTGGTTTTATACCAAAGGAAAGTGCTTTTTCGATTTGCGCTCTCAACTCTTTCTCTACTTCCTCAGGATTGGCGTTTTGAGCCACTTCAGCTGTGGTAGGCGGAAAATGCATTTTATCATTCAGCAGTGTAGGTATCTCCGAAGAAGATGCCACACCGTCCCATTTATATTGATTCCATTCAGCTGTAAGTGTAAGGTGCAATCCCAGGTCAAAATCCGGATTATCGGAAGCATAGGTGGATATTTCTGGTAACCAGGGACATGGAACCATAATGCTCGCGGAAGATATAGCGCCAGCTTCCCACGCATCAATGCTGGCTTGATTTACGGAATGAGATACACCAAGGTCATCTGCATGAAGAATCAACAGAATATCATCGGACTCGTATCCTAATTTTTCTGCTGTAGAAACTTCCTGAGAGCAGGCTGAGAATAGAATTAACAGGAAAACAAAGTATAGCGTGATGGGCTTCATGGCATTTTTTAGCCATAAAATAAAAGGAATTTCTTAAATCAGACCCCTACCGCTTCTACTTCCCGTACTTCAGGGACCATCCTTTTAAGGAGATTTTCTATTCCAGCTTTC
This sequence comes from Cyclobacteriaceae bacterium, assembly GCA_965228045.1. Taxonomy (GTDB): domain Bacteria; phylum Bacteroidota; class Bacteroidia; order Cytophagales; family Cyclobacteriaceae; genus JANQEU01. The sequence continues at coordinate 626,347 of OZ245789.1, forward strand.
AAAGTAAGTGTCGAACTTGGACATCCTGAGCACGCGCCTTGCAGCGTCACTGTTACTTTACCATCATCGAATGAATCGAAATTGATGGCACCACCGTCCATTTCTACTGCAGGTCGAATATACTCATCAAGAATGCCTTTGATTTTCACCTCAAGGTCTGTATCAGATTCATTTACCTGGTGATCCTCCTTGACCTCTTTCTCAGTAAGTATTTGTTCTCCCGATTCAAGAAAATCCTTGATGATATTTTGAATTTCGTTCTTAATCTCCATCCAGTCGGAGGCATCGTCTTTTGTAACGGTCACAAAATTGCTCATGTAAAAAACTCTTTTCACATAAGGCAATTCGAAGAGTTTTTTAGCAAGTGGAGCATGCTCTGTACTCTCTACTTCCGCATAATCCCTGGTGACGCCTTCCGGCATCAACATGAAATTAGCAACGAACTTCATGGAGTTCGGATTAGGATTAGACTCCGTATAAAGATTGATTGGTTTTCTCTCAGCTGTATCCATCACTTGGCATTTTCAAAATTCAAGTCAAAATTCGCATAAAAAGTTCGGAGAAAAGAGAAAATAGTTCGAAACCTGTCAGGCCGGGTCTTCACGTAATTCACCTTCTGAGCTTGCAATCAATGTGGCTACTGTGGCATCACCGGTAATATTCACTACTGTCCTGCACATGTCCAGAATTCGATCTACTGGAAATATAATGGCGATCCAGGCAGGGTTTAAGCCTACGGATTGAAGTACTATGATCATCATCACAAGACCTGCACTTGGAACAGCAGCCGAACCAATTGACGCCAGGGTAGCAGTCAGTACGATGGTCAGTTGCTGAGCGAATGTAAGATCTACAAGGTGCATCTGGGCCATGAAGATCACCGCCACAGCCTGGTACAGACTTGTCCCATCCATGTTCACAGTCGCTCCAATGGGCAACACAAAACTGGACACATTCTTATTCACTCCCATGTTATCTTCCACGCATTCCATCGTTACCGGCAAGGTGGCTGCCGAGGAACTTGTGGAAAATGCCAGAAATTGAGCAGGAGAAATATTCTTGAAAAATTTACCGTAATTGAGTTTTTTGATGAACGTAGATGCGATGAGAGGATAGAAGACAAAGACCATAAAGGCCAATCCAATAACCAATGTAATGGAATAAGAACCAAGCCCTTTGAATATTTCAAACACCTCCGCTGGCGTGTCGGCCATTTTTGCTATGACACCTGCCAGCAGGCAAAAGACAAAAAATGGTGCTGCTGCCATTACTAGTCCAACCATCTTGAGAAAAACATGGTTGATACTTTCCACAAAATCAATTAGTGGTTTGGATTGCTCGTTCGGCAATAAAACAGTCGTGATCCCAAAGAAAATGGCGAAGAAAATCACTTGCAGCATGAGCTTATCATTGGATAAGGACAGCACGACATTTTCGGGAACCATATCTACCAGGAAAGAAAGAGGGCTGCTGGTTTTTTGACTGGAAGCCGACTCCATCCGATCCGAAACTCCTTCTTTCGCCTCGTATTTGTAATTTGGATCATCAGTAACCTCAGCTACTATTGACCTGTTTTTAGGGTCGGCAAGAAAATTCTTATTGTCAAGAATCTCCACTCCATCGGTTTCACCCACCCATAATTCATACGAGATCCTATTCTTAACTCTTTGATCGTAATCTATGTAATCACCGGGCTTCAGTGAATTCACCAAAAACAATCCTACCAGTACTGCACTGATAGTGGTGATAAGGTACAAGCCAAGGGTTTTCAACCCCATTTTCCCCAAACGGGAAATGTCACTTAATCCTGAAATACCACTAATGATCGAGAACAGAACAAGTGGGACGGCAATGAATTTTAATAAGCGAATGAAAATTGTACCGAAGGGGTCGATCCAGTTGATGGTGAATTCATTCCATCCTAATGAACTCGAGAGAAATGCCCAAATGATACCCAGAACAAGTCCTATTATGATTTTCCAGTGTAGGGGTAGGTTCTTCATAGATTCAGCGTAAGATATTGGTTCTTCTGATTAAATCGAAATCAGCAAGTACCAAAGCCGACATCGCTTCTACGATTGGCACGGCACGGGGTACTACACAAGGATCATGTCTGCCTTTCCCGGAAACAGTGGTGTGCTTACCTTCCTCATCTACCGAATCCTGATCTTTCATAATAGTAGCTACTGGCTTGAAGGCAACATTGAAATAAATGTCCTCACCATTAGAAATGCCACCTTGTATCCCCCCGGAATGATTCGTTTTTGTGCGAATCCTGCCATCCGCCTCTACGAATTCATCATTGTGCTGGGAGCCATTCAACTTGACACCTTCAAAGCCACTTCCATATTCAAATCCTTTCACGGCATTTATACTCAGCATGGCTTTTCCCAGCTCAGCATGAAGTTTGTCAAAAACAGGCTCGCCTAATCCTACTGGTACATTCTTAATGACTCCTGTTACAATCCCCCCAATGGTATCCTGATTTTTTCTTGTACGATCAATCAGGTCAAACATTTTTTGTGCGGTTTCAGGATCGGGGCAACGGACATCATTTTGATCAATTTTTGACAGATCCAACTCCCAGTAGGACTTTTCAAGTTTGAGATTTCCTACCTGCGAAACATAGGCATAGCATTCGACATTGTGCAACTGTCTCAGATACATTTTCGCAATAGCGCCTGCCGCTACTCTTGCCGCCGTTTCTCTGGCTGAGCTTCTGCCACCTCCACGATAATCTCTCAATCCGTATTTCTTTTGGTAAGTATAATCAGCGTGGGAGGGACGAAATTTGGTTGCAATGTGGCTGTAATCCTTGCTCCTCTGATCCTTATTTCGAATGAGAATTGATATCGGAGTACCCGTGGACCTGCTTTCGAAGACACCTGAGAGTATCTCAGCCTGATCTTCTTCTTTTCTTTGTGTCGTGATTTTGCTTTGGCCGGGTTTTCTTCGGGATAGTTCCCGCTGAATTTCTTCCTGATTGATCTCTATTCCGGCCGGAACTCCATCAATGTTTACACCAATGGCCGATCCATGAGATTCCCCATAGGTTGATATCCTGAAAATTTTACCAAAAGAATTGCCCATTATTTCTTAACCACCAGATAAATCGAGATGGCTATGACGGCGAATATAAAAAGGTTGGCAAGGATTGTGACGATTGATCCTCTCTTTAATGGTTTTAATTCATTGTCAATGAAAGGAATACCGTCATAAAATGATCCCAAATCGGTGCTGGAAATGTATTCATTCTTCCGACTTTCACCGGTTACCATTACTACCGCGTTTGATTTTAATGTATCGTACGTCTCTGTTTCCGTATTGAAGAAAATCCAATTCATGTAGTCAGAGAGATTGTAGGTTCCCGGTTCATTGGGTATACCATAATAATCGAAAGTTTTAGTTCCCCTGACTGTATTCGTTGATCGCCGGATATTTTGTTGAACATTAGGTTCATAAAAATCAAATTTGTCATTTTCAGGAATGAGTGGCGCCTCTATGGCACTTATGTTTCCTTCACCGGATATGACCAATTCATAATTAAAGCTTTGTCCAGTCTTTAGTTCTTTGGCGCTGATAGTCTCCTGAAGTCTGTAGTTGCCTACTGCAACTCTGTCCTTGAGCGGATGCGGAGGCAAAGATTTTACCTTTACTTTTTTGGTTTTCGAATAGAATGTTTCAAAGTCCTCCTGCCTGTTTCGACCGAAAAAGGACGGGTTCTTAGCCCTTTTGTATTTGATAAGTTTCAATCCAATGGATGGAAAATCAATGGGGTCGAGGTTCAGAGGGTAGTATGCGGCCTGGAAAATCTTGTACTGCGTGTATCTCTCCCCCTGGATCATTACAGGGATGCCACTAACATTGTCAATATTGAAATTTTCTTCCCAGCAGTTGTCTGGCTTGATCTGCTTTACAATCTCAGTAATCTGCGTTCCCAGGTCAAAAAACCTCATATCTGCCTGATTGGATTCAGATACATAAAATGCGACTGTGGTAGTAAACCCCTCACCCAGAAAGACTTCAGATTTATCTGTGGTCAAAGCCAGGAAGGCATCCGCCTCAACGTCAATGAATTCGGAGGGTTCATTTCTCTGAAATAGATCATCAAAGGGATCAAAAGGATCTGGACTGGACCTTTGTTGATTTTGTGCCGGGGGACCCACCGTTACAGTCTTTCCCTGTATCCTGAAATCCTTACCATTTACGGTAATGGTAAAATTTGGAATACTCACAGACCCCTCTTGCAAGGGCATATAATTTTGAGTGATACTCTGAGAGGATGTCATCTTGCCGTTTACAAAACTCGTGCTGGTGGATGATGAAGTACCCCGCTTCGCAAAGCCATCAATATCAGGAAACGGACTGTAGTTTTTAAGCCTTTCGTTTTCTATGGTAATAGTCATTCTCCAGATCTGATTGGAGGCTACCTGATCAGGTCCCATCTCCACCTTAACATCCTGTGAATTAGCCACTTGGAATGAGGATAAGGCAATTAATAAGGTTACAAAAATCCTGAGTTTTTTTCTCAAACTTCTATATGGTTTTCATACGAAAACGAACACACATTTTACTTGGCTATATGGAATAATTTTCTTAAATTCTGTGTCCGTTTTAGTCGTCCAAAGAACGGCAAATTTATGGAATCAGTTTAGTTCTTAACAAAAATTAGCGCTTATGTTAGATTACTTTAAAACGATCCTTTCTAAGGTAAGTTTCGATGAGACTTTGTTTGAGAAAGAGTTGAAAAAGGCAATTGGAATATTGGAGCCTAATGAAATCACTGAACTTAAAGACTGGTGTTACGAACACTATGGAGAAAGGTACCTGTCGGTACTAAACTTTTGTTTTCTTCAAATTGCTTAATAACAAGCCTCCGGATTTGGAGGCTTTTTTTATTTACAACAGCTCATTGGCCAGATTTGCCAGCTCCGATCGTTCGCCTTTTTCCAGTGTCACATGTGCATAAAGGCTATTGTCCTGAAGTCGATCAATCAGGTAAGAAAGGCCATTACTTTGACTATCCAGGTAGGGCGTGTCAATCTGATAAACATCTCCTGTAAATACAAACTTCGTCCCTTCGCCGGCTCTGGTTATGATCGTTTTTACCTCATGTGGAGTCAGGTTTTGTGCCTCATCCACAATGAAAAAGATATTGGATAAGCTTCGACCTCTAATGTAAGCCAATGGTGTAATCAGCAGCTTTTCCTGATTCACCATGTCAGTTATCCGCTTATATTCTTTATCTGATTCTTTGAATTGATTCTGTATATATTTCAGGTTGTCCCAAAGTGGCTCCATGTATGGGTTTAACTTGGACTTTATATCACCAGGCAAATATCCAATGTCTTTATTGCTCAATGGTACAATGGGGCGTGCCAGGTAGATTTGCTTATAATTCCTTTTCTGCTCCAGGGCCGAAGCCAGTGCCAGTAATGTTTTGCCAGTTCCGGCCACACCATTTACACTGACTAATTTGATGTCGTCATCGAGCATGGCCTGAATGGCGAATGTTTGTTCAGCGTTTCTTGGTTTTATGCCGTAAACGGATGTCTTATCTACTTTCTCGATTTTTTTGTCCACTGGACTGTATCTGGCAAGAACAGAATTCTTGTCACTCTTTAGTATGTAGTACTCGTTAGAAATAGGCTTTCTTTTTCCTAATACCAGGGTTCTGGCAATATGACCATCTTTGAAAAGGGTGTCTATGTCATCCGAGGAAATATTTTCCAACTCGACCTTTCCGGTATGTAGGGTACTGACGTTTTTAATCTTTCCGGTTTCGTAATCTTCGGCATTCAGATCCAGTGATTTGGCTTTTAACCTGAGGTTGATATCCTTAGAAACCAGGACAACTTTTTTGTTCTTTTCCTGTTCTTTCAGCGCAAGAGCAGCGTTGATGATTTGATGGTCGTTCTTATTGTCATTAAAGACCTTCCGGGCATCCACTTTACTGTCAGTATTCATCAATACTTTCAATTTACCCTTGGATTTGCCATCCAATGGAATCCAATCCTGCAGCATATGACCATCCGCCAATTTGTCAAGCAGCCTGGTAAATTCCCTGGCTTCGAAGTTCTTGGTATCGTTGCCTTTTTTGAACGTGTCAAGCTCTTCCAGTACTGTGATTGGGATACCTATGTCGTTTTCCTGAAAGTTTAGAATTGAGTCGTGCGAGTAAAGAATGACTGAAGTATCCAGTACGAATATCTTCTTTTGTTTGGTGGTTTTTGCCATAAATCAGCGATAGCTTGTCGGCACTATCTTCTATTGTAAATATTAGATTTTATAACGGAATTTTCATTAAATCCACATTAAATTATTCCATCGATACGAACCAATCTTCCTGCTCGCCGGGAATGATCCTTATGACGCTGCTGGCGGCCAGGTTGATCAAAGTATGAGAGGCTTCTTCTTTAGGTAAGTTGCTTAATTTCTGATATTCCTGAAGTGTAATTCTTTCATGATTCCCCAGGTAATTCAATAAGATTTTTTCGTTTGAACCGTATTCGAGTGGCCGGGATGCAGCATTTTTTCTTTTTAGCATAACACGGTATTCTCTGCTTGCCTGAACCGATTTATCTTCTATTCGCACAAAGGCTTTGCCAAATCGATGTTTAGGATGTAAAAACGCAAAATGAGGCTTATGGAGACTTGCAGGGATACTATAATGAAGCACACCCATTTCATTTGGTATTTCTATTATTTCAAACGAAAACTCAATGGGAGGTTTGCATAGTTCATTAAGAGCTTTATGCAAGATGAAATGATCTTCTTCCGGATATTTTAAGCCGGGTATGGTCAGATTATCATCTACTCCTATAAAGATCTTACCGCCATCAGTGTTGGCAAGTGCCACGAATTCCCTGACAATTTTTTCGGGATGTCTTACTTTTCTTTTGAATTCCACATTGCCGTTTTCTCCCTGAACGACAATTTGTTTTAGTTCCTTGAAATCCATAAATCATGCGAAGTCATCGCCATCTTCCTCTGCACCTGACATATCAAACATACTGCTGATCAGATCTTTGAATTGAAGACCTCTCTCCAGGGCATGTTTGCTTAGCATGCTGTATTCAGCTAAACCATGCAGTGCCAATTCCATCAAAAAGAGCTTATAGTCCTCCGGCTCTTTTTTGTATTTGGAATCCACCAGATCCTTCAATCCCGGCACAGCCTCCAGCTCCTTCTTATATTCAACGAAAGTGAAGTCATGTAGTATATCCACCATGTTGCCAGTTCCGAACCAGTCCGTAATTTTTTTGTAAGGATTGGTCACCTCTTTTCGTTTTCTGATCTCCTCCGGATTAGGGAAGTAGTTTGAAAATTGCGTTCGTATGGCTTTTCCTATCAGATTGTTGGCCACGATTCCGGCTCCTTCCTGTTCCCCCTCATAGACCAGTTCAACTTTCCCTGTAATTGCCGGAATGATCCCGATAAAATCTGACAACCGAACAGTCACAGACTTTTCTCCGTTTTTTAGTCTTCTCCTTTCAGCACTACTGACAAGATTTTCATAGGCTGAGATGGTCAATCGTGCGGATACTCCACTTTTCGAATCCACATATTCACTCTCTCTGGCCTCGAAAGCCACCTGCTCAATTAGGTCTTTGGCGAGTTCGAAGATTTTTATGGAATCCTTCTGCTCTGGCTCTAATCTGGATTCCTGGGTGGTGATCTTCTTACTTATTTCAAGAGACTTGGGATAGTGTGTGATGATTTGACTGTCAATCCTGTCTTTTAGCGGTGTGACGATACTGCCCCTGTTGGTGTAATCTTCCGGGTTGGCTGTAAAGACAAAATGTACATCAAGAGGTAGTCGTAATTTAAACCCTCTGATCTGTATGTCTCCTTCCTGCAAAATATTGAAAAGTGCCACCTGGATTCGTGCCTGTAAATCAGGAAGTTCATTGATGACAAATATTGATCGATGAGCCCTCGGGATGAGTCCAAAATGGATGACGCGCTCATCCGAATAAGGGAGTTTCAGGCTGGCAGCTTTTATAGGATCCACATCACCAATCAGATCCGCAATGGTCACATCCGGAGTTGCAAGTTTCTCGGTGTATCGTTCATCTCTATGAATCCAGGTGATAGGTGTCTTGTCACCGTGCTCTGCTACCTGATCTCGTGAAAAACGAGAAATGGGTTGAAGAGGATCATCCAGGATTTCAGATCCTTCTATGGCCGGGATGTATTCATCCAGCAAAAGCGTCATCATTCTAGCAATGCGGGTTTTCGCTTGTCCCCGAAGCCCAAGTAGATTAATGTTATGCTTAGCCAGAATCGCCCGTTCAATATCCGGAATTACGGTGTCTTCATACCCCCAGATTCCATCGAAAATATTTTCCTTGTTTTCGAGTCTTTTGATGAGGTTGGATCTAAGTTCTTCCTTAATACTCCTTGATTGGTATCCGGCAGATTTTAGCTCACCAATATTTTTTAACCCCAGCAATTTCGATGGGGGTATATTCCTATAATCCATTAAGTCAAAAATTCTTTCTTCGATTTCTTTTATAATCCTCAAAGATCAGCTCACCGAGTCCTTTGAGACTACTGTAGTAAGCTGTCCCGTTGTTTACCTCTGTGAACTCCTTCACGAACTGTTTCAGGTATGGGTCCGAAGCGATCATGAATGTCGTAATAGGTATGTTAAGCCTACGGCATTGTGCGGATAAGTTCAATGTCTTATTCAGGATTTTTGGGTCTAGCCCAAAGCTATTTTTATAGTACCTGATGCCCTCTTTCATGCAGGTGGGTTTGCCATCCGTAATCATGAAAATCTGCTTGTTTTTAGTCTTCCTCCTTCTCAGGATGTCCATTGCCAGTTCCAGGCCAGCGATTGTGTTAGTGTGATATGGTCCGACCTGAAGATAAGGCAGATCTTTGATCTCGATCTGCCAGGCATCGTTTCCAAAAACAAGTACATCCAGTGTATCCTTAGGATATTTTTTTTGAACCAATTCAGCCAAAGCCATGGCCACTTTCTTTGCCGGTGTGATCCTGTCTTCACCATAAAGTATCATGGAGTGACTTATGTCAATCATGAGAACTGTGGATGTCTGCGTTTTATACTCCCGATCCCTGATTTCCAGGTCACCTTCGGTAAGCATAAAGTTGTCAAAACCATGGTTGATTTGGGCGTTTCTAAGACTTTCCGTAAAAGCGATTTGCTCAGGTGAATCCCCAAATTCAAATTCTCTGTAGTCTGTCGAAATTTCATCACCTTGCCCGGTGAAGTCCGTTCTATGACTTCCACGTCCTGATTTCCGCAGTTTACCGAAGATCTCTTCCAATGCGCTTTTTCTTATTTCCTGCTCTGATTTTGCGGTAAGCTCAAAAGATCCCTGTTCATTTTTATCGGTAATGTATCCTTTTGATTGCAGGTCGTCAATAAAATTTCCAATTCCGTATTCCCCATCAGTTAGGTTATGCTGCCTATCCAGGTTGGTAAGCCAGCTTAAAGCTTCATTGACATCACCGGAAGTAATGACCATGAGCTGCAGAAAAATCTGGAGCAGATTATCAAATGCGGATTTTTGTGGATCCTTGTCGGGAATAAATTCAGTGAACCTGTGACCTGTCATGAGAAGAAATTTCTATGATATTAACTATTTCCTATAGGAAATGATTTCAATTATAATTTAAAACTATTCCGCAGAAAGTCCGGGGTTAACTCCTTACTTTTCAAAATAATTCATGAAGTCTTAATCTAACGGACCGCCTTTTTTCTTGATTTTTCAAGAACTCTGTTGTATAAAGATTCATACATGGGTAGTATTCTTGAAATATCATAATCTTTCGCTCTCTCCAGAGCCCCTTTTTTGAAATTATCCAGGTTTTTGTCATCAAGTATCTCGATCGACTTCTTCGCCATTTCATCGATGTCACCTACTTCACACAAATATCCCGATTGTCCGTCAATGTTTAGCTCAGGTAGTCCACCTGCATTGGTGGAAATTACGGGTACTTCACAAGCCATGGCTTCGAGTGCGGCAAGTCCAAAACTTTCTTTTTCGGAAGTCATATAGAACAAATCCGAAACAGAGAGCACCTCCTCAATGGCTTCAAGTTTGCCTAGAAAACGGACGTCATCGTGTCCGCAGAGCTTCTTGCTCAGCTCTTCAGCTCCATTTCTTTCAGGACCATCACCCACCATTAAAAGTTTCGACGGAACCACATCGCGGACCTTATTGAACACCTTAATCACATCTTCCACACGTTTTACCTTACGGAAGTTGGAGGTGTGGACCAGTAGCTTTTCACCGTTTGGACAGATCGCTTTTTTGAAATGATCTTTCTTATGCTTTTTAAATCTTTCCAGGTCTATGAAATTTGGAATGACTTCTATTTCACGCGTTATTTTGAAGTAATCTATCGTCTCTCTTTTGAGGTCTTCGGAAACCGTGGTTACCGAGTCGGATTCTTCGATCACAAATGAAACTACCGGCTCAAAGTTGGCTTCTTTGCCCACCAAAGTAATATCTGTCCCATGCAGGGTAGTGATAAAAGGGATGTCAATACCTCGCTTTGCCAGAATCTGTTTGGCAAGATGCGCCGCCGAGGCGTGCGGTATGGCATAATGTACATGAAGCAAATCAAGTTTCTCAGATTGGACCACATCTACCATCTGTCCAGCCAACGCCAATTCATAAGGGGCATATTCAAACAATGGATATTTCTTAATGGACACTTCATGGTAGAAGAGGTTATCACTGAAATACTCAAGCCTTGTGGGTCTCGAATAAGTGATAAAATGTATCTGATGACCTTCTGCCGCCAGGGCTTTACCCAACTCAGTCGCAACAACACCACTTCCCCCGTAGGTGGGGTAACAGACTATTCCTACTTTCATACGTAATTTCTAAACGCCAATAATAACGTTTGGTTTTGACAATTAATTCGATGTAAGCAGTGATCTGTAAATAATGTCATGCATACGTCTCCTTGTATCCAGCCTGATCAGGTTACGGTTTTCCGAATTTGGAAATATCCGATTGGAAAGAAATACAAAGATCAGGTCTTCGTCCGGGTCGGCCCAAACCATTGTTCCTGTAAATCCGGTATGACCAAAGCTATTGGTGCTTGCCATTTCTGAAATGTTGGGGTTATATCTACCGGGCTTGTCCCATCCAAGTCCTCTGCGATTTCCCTGAAAATGTGGAGTATTGAATTCTTGCAGGACATTTCTTGACAAAAACTGATAACCACCGTACTGTCCGTCATGTAGCATCATTTGAATAAGAATGGCCAGATCACGAGCATTGGCAAAAAGACCCGCATGTCCTGCAACTCCACCAAAAATGGCTGCGTTGCGGTCATGCACTGTCCCCCATACCTGCTCCTGGCGGAAATGATAATCATATTCTGTAGGGGCAATCTGATAGATCTCATATCCTTTGGACAATGGATTAAATACAGTCTGCTGCATGCCAATTGGCAAATAAAATTCCCTTCGCACATATTCCTCAATAGACTCCTCAAGTACGGTTTCAATGATTTGATGTACGATCATAAATCCGATATCACTGTAGAGATATTCCGGATCTTCGTCTTTCGAAACATTTGAAGTCTTTATCCAACTTTGAAGAGAATCCAGCAATATAGGATCTGGCTGCAGGCCGTAACTCCTTACATCATTAGCCTCATCTTCATCCGATCTGTAGTAGAATGCATCAAATAAATCTCCCCTAATTGACCTTTTCCAAAACGGAATGTAGGACTGTAGTCCCGATTGATGACTCAAAATACTTCTGATTGAAATGTCTTCTTTATTAGTATCCCGATATGATTCCAGGTAATGGCCTAGGGTACTGTCAAGGTGGATTCTGCCTTCATCGACCAGTTTCATCGTGGCAAGGAGGGTGCTACTGACCTTAGTTAAAGAAGCCAGATCATAGAGCGTACCTTCATCTACATTTATGAGGCTGTCATAGGTCAGATATCCATAGGCTTTGGAGAAAATTACTTTGCCATTTTTGGCTATCAGCACCTGCGCCCCCGGGGTACCTCTTTGACGGATCATCTCTTCAGCCAGCAGATCAAGACTGTCAAGCGTTTCCTGATTCATGCCTTGCCATTCAGGAGTACTGATGCCTAGTTTATATTCACTAAGAATCGGTGAGGGGATCATATCGGAAAGAAATTTCGGCGTGATTCCCTTCATCATACCATCCACACTTTCAGAACCATAAATCATTTCGGAAAGGATATGATCCAGGCGTTCATTTTGCTCCGAAATCAGCAGATATGCGGCTGCATTGATATCCAGTACTTCATGCTTGAGTCCAATCCAAATTACCGGATTGGTCGACTGATAATTGTAGGCAAATTCGGCTGCAAGAAGAGGATTGGTCCTGGCATCGATGATTACAGGGATGTCCTGGGGGATTTGATCAAATTTTAAATTGTAAACTGATCTGAAATATTTTTCCAGACCCTGCTTCAACGGCTGCTGTTCATGTTCGACCCATAGGGCTATGTTCTGATCATTAAGTGGCAATGTCCCTGCTTCCCGACGAAATGGGATAACAGTATGTTTCCAGTATTCATAGACAAATCTTTCACTCGGGTTTTCGACAATATCATATTCCAGTTTATTCCAGGCCAGAAAATCGTCAATTCCATCCTGTAAATACTCAGGATACTTTGGCTTTTTTCTTAGGACCCTTTCATATTCCTCCAGGTGATCATCGGTCAGGATTACTCCCATCTTGCCTTCAAGCTCCTCATGAAAGGACTTCCTTCGTGGATCAGGGTTTGCTATGTAATCAGATTTTAATCGAAAATACTCGGGGTCAATTTCATTCAGCTTGTGCCCTATTCGGGAAATGAACGCAATGCTGTCAACAGATGGGATGACCATAAGATCATAACCGTTTTTAAGTCCGGCATTCTTTAGGTTAAGAGCATAGTCCCTAAAAAGTCTTTCGTCCGAAAAGGATTCGGCTGCAATGAGTCCGGGGACTTCAAGGTTAAATTCCTGAGTAATGTTTTCGGTCAGCTCAAGGGCAATTGTTATTTTTTTGTAAGACGATAAATTTGTTTCAGCTGGTTTTTTAAGATAAATGCCTCTGAAGTCTGAATTCCGAGCTATTTCAATTCCTATTTCAGGTTGATCAGTTTCAATCCAAACCACCTTACTTAGCATCATTTCCTCCGACAAATTACGATAGGAGTGACCTTCCCCACTCGTAAATCCTTGTAGGGAATAGACCCTTAACATTAGGATCAGCGATAGTATGATAACAGATTGTGTTTTCAAGAACACGCTGGTTTTAAGCTTTAAGAAAGCCCGGTTATCCGCTTGAAATATAGCATGTTTAAATTTTCCTATCACTAACATCTCCCCGAAATCATGATAAACATGACAATATTTCATTAAATCTATTCTGCTTTAAAAGTGGTTGGATCGGGATTTCAGTTTCATTAAAACCTTAATTTTGAACGATCATTGTATTGCGTGCTGTTTTAATAAAAATCTCTTTATCGTTAATTATTAATAAGATTTCATGAAGTTCCCTTCATTTATCAAAGTCCCCAGAAACAAGCGGTTCAATATAGAGCCCAGATACTACGATCCTATCAAGGAGGAGATAGAGGAAAGGACCATGCGCATAAAACAGGAACTTGAAGGAAAATCGGATTCCGGTACATCCAGTGGTACCAGGATAACTTTTGAGCGGAGGACATCACCCGCTCCAAGCAGTTCTCTTATGCAACTTGGGATCGCTGCCATACTCGGTAGCCTTGTCATTGGATGGCTTTTTTATGGAAATGCCGTGTTTTACTCCCTCTGGCTGGTAGTACCTATTTACCTGTTTTTTCGTTTTCGCAAAAATCGCTGATGCTTCAGGATATTATTCAGTTACTGCCCGATAGCATAGCCAATCAGATTGCAGCCGGTGAGGTGGTGCAGAGACCATCATCCGTGGTTAAGGAATTAATGGAAAACAGCATTGATGCCGGAGCAACGGAAATAAAATTAATTGTAAAAGATGCGGGCAAAGCGCTCATTCAGGTCTCCGACAATGGCAGTGGAATGAGCAGCACAGATGCCAGGATGAGTCTTGAGCGACATGCTACCTCCAAAATCAGAAAGGCCGAAGACCTGTTTTCAATCAGATCGATGGGATTCAGAGGGGAAGCATTGGCATCCATAGCCGCTATTGCCCACATGGAGTTAAAAACTAAAAGACCTTCAGATGAGGTAGGAACTGTGATCTGCGTGGAGGGATCCAAAATCACTAATCAGGAACCAGTTTCCTACAATGCTGGGACTTCCATTACCGTTAAAAACCTGTTTTATAATATTCCGGCCAGAAGGAATTTTTTGAAATCAAACCCTGTAGAGCTGAGGCATATTAATGACGAATTTTTCAGGGTCGCCCTGGCACACCCGGAAATCACTTTTGAGTACTATCAAAATGATCAGGAGCAATTTTTACTGAAGCCAGGTAAACTAAGCAATCGAATTGTTCAGCTATTTGGCAAGAGCTACCGGGAGCAGTTAATTACCTGTCAGGAGGAGACAGCGGAGGCAACAATCAACGGGTACGTTGGTAAACCTGAAAGTGCAAGAAAAACCCGAGGAGAGCAGTTTTTTTTCATCAATGGGCGCTTTATTCGAAGTCCATATTTACATCATGCTATCTCTAATGCTTATGAAGGGATGATCCAGAAGGACCAGCATCCTTTTTACGTCATTTTCATAGAAATGGACCCGAAACACATCGACATTAATGTCCATCCCACGAAAACTGAGGTTAAGTTTGATGATGACAGATTGTTGTATGGAGTTCTCTCTGCTGCTGTTCGACAGGCATTATCAAATTTTAATGTGGCGCCTTCATTGGACTTTAATACGGATGTCAATTTTGACCATTTTGCAAAAAGGGAACCCTCATCCGGTATAAGTGGTCAGGACCGCGATTATATGAGTTTTCGTTCTATACAGGACAGGGAAAATGCCAAGAACTGGCAACAAATTTATCGATCTGCTGAGGGAGAGGATTTTCTGTCAAGACTGGATGCAATCAAGGAAGGTGCAGACGATGTCAAGACATTCACGAGCCGACTCAATGAGGAGGAGAAGATTCAAGATAATCCATCCGGGACACTTCAAATACAGGGAAAATACCTCATCAGGCAGGTCAAGTCCGGAATGGTCATCATCGACCAGGAGGCTGCACATGAAAGGATTTTATACGAAAGGTATCTTGCCCGCTTCAAGAACAAAGAGGGCAGCTGCCAATCCTTACTGTTTCCCCAGCAGGTTGAGCTTTCCGTACCGGATATGAGCATGGTAATGGGTATGGCTGAAGAGATTAGAAATCTGGGTTTTGATTTTGAGGAATTTGGATCTAATTGTTTGGTTATCAATGGTGTACCTCCGGAGTTGGGTAACAATTCCGAAAAGGACGTATTTGAAGGATTAATTGAGCAGTTCAAATACAACAAGTCCGACCTGGGACTTGGTACTACAGAAAACCTTGCCAGATCAATGGCAAAGAGGA
This sequence comes from Cyclobacteriaceae bacterium, assembly GCA_965228045.1. Classification (GTDB taxonomy): domain Bacteria; phylum Bacteroidota; class Bacteroidia; order Cytophagales; family Cyclobacteriaceae; genus JANQEU01. Next base: position 641,862 of record OZ245789.1, read on the forward strand.
CATCCATTAAAGTAGGACATACGTTACAGGAAATGGAGATAAATGGTTTGGTGGATCAACTCTTTGCTTGCGGTCAGCCAAATTTCACTCCCGAGGGTATCCCAACTTTTGTAGTTTTGAGCCTCGACAAAATCGCGACTTTATTTAAATCAAGCTAGATGTTTAGAATCACACCGGTTGTCAAGAATATCCTGTTTATCAACCTGGGCATATTTCTACTGCAATCTTTTTTTAGCATTCGTCTGTCTGAAATCTTCGGACTGCGGGTAATATTTTCCGAAGAGTTTGCCATTTACCAGTTCCTCACTTACATGTGGATTCATGGTGATTTCAGGCATATTTTTGGCAATATGCTCATGGTGCTGTTTTTGGCACCCATGCTGGAAAGGGTGTGGGGATCAAAACGCTTTCTGACCTTTTATCTGGTATGCGGTATCGGTGCAGGTGTGCTTTACGGTCTTGCAGATGTCGCTGAAAAGTATTCACTCCGAAGTGACACCGAAACCTATATTGCAAACCCTAACCCGGAGGATTTTAGCATTTATATAGTCGAACATAAATCTCCGAGGTTTAATCTTCCAAGACTTGCAGACTTTGCAGATGAATACTATGACAATAAGGACAATGCGAGTTACCAGAATCAGTCCCTGCAAATAGTTCAGGAGATTTACAGAGATAAGGTAAACATTCCTATGGTAGGGGCTTCCGGGGCGGTTTACGGAATTTTGATGGCTCTGCTGCTACTATTCCCGAATACGGTGGTTTATCTATATTTTGCGATTCCTGTTAAACTTAAATATTTGGTATTTGGTTTAGGAATGTATGAAATTTGGTCTGAAATAAACCGGGCCGAAGGAGATAATATTGCGCACCTGGCACACCTTGGAGGTATGCTGATCGCTTTTATTGTCATTAAGTATTGGGAAAAGAATAGGAACAGACTCTTCTAGATGTACAATAACAACAGTATTTTCGATGATTTCAAAAATGCCTGGGACAAGCCTAACAATGCCCCGGCACAGTTGATTATAATCAACGTCATCGTTTTTGTGGTTTTGGCCATCCTTATGGTGATTACACGGATTTCAGGAGCTGAAGGCATTTTTGACTTCGTTTACAGTCAATTCTCGATTCCACCTGCGCTTTCTGACTTTATTTTCAGACCCTGGACGATCATTACCTACGCCTTTGCTCATAGCTTGAGGGGAATATTTCATATTTTCTTCAACATGCTGGTTTTCTACTGGTTTTCAAAGCTTATTCTGGAATACCTGGGGAATAAAAGAGTGATAAGCCTTTATGTGTTGGGGGCGCTGGCAGGAGGCGTTGCTTATCTGATTGTGTACAATACCATTCCATTTTATCAGCAGGAGGTAGCTTCAATCACAGGAATGGTAGGAGCCTCGGCCGCTGTGTATGCCATTGTAGTAGGCGCGGCTACTTTTATGCCCAATTATACCTTCTTTTTACTCTTTATAGGCCCTGTCAAAATCAAATACATAGCCGCTTTTTACATCATCATTTCTTTTTTAGGAACTGTTGGAACCAATGCCGGAGGCAATATCGCCCACCTGGGAGGTGCACTTGTTGGGTGGATTTTTGTGAGCCAATTGCAGCAGGGAAAAGACATTGGAGCCTGGGTGATATCGGTTATTGATTTCTTTAAGAGCTTCTTCGTGAGTCAACCAAAAATCAAGGTCACACATCGGGGTGAACCCAAAAAATCTAAGAAAACCGAATCAAAAAAATCTTCTGGAAAGTCATCTGTCAGCGTGTCGGATCAGGATGAAATAGATCAAATCCTCGACAAGATTTCCCAGTCAGGATATGAGAGCCTTTCAAAAGAGGAGAAGCAAAAGCTCTTCAACGCCAGCAACAAGTAATCAAGCCATCGCCAATTTGTGGAATGACCTTACATTGTCCTCCCGAATCGCAGGGAGGGTGATTTGGAATTTGGTGCCATATTTTTTGTTTCGCAGTTTGATAGAGCCATGATGCTTCTTGATAATTATCGAACTGATATAAAGACCAAGACCAGTTCCGTTTCCCGGACCCTTTGTAGTAAAGAACGGCTCAAAGATCTTCTGACTGATATGCTCCGGAATACCCGGTCCGTTGTCTTCAATACAGATCTTAATTTTATCGGTTTCCAGCCAGCCAGATATTTTTATGGATCCCTTATCACCTATTGCTTCCAGACTGTTCCGAACTATGTTCAAAATGACCTGATTTATCTCCGTACTATTTCCTTTGACATTCAAATGATTTGATAGCTGAATATCGAAGTTGACATTTTCGTTTCCCTTAATAATCAGGGACATCGAAGAATCAATCAACTCTTTTAAATTGATCAGTTCACCTTTGTTCTCTTCCTGTCCGTTATTCTTGGGAGAGTTTTTAAGCAGATTCCGGATTACTGATGTAGCCCTGTTGGATGCCTGTGAGATATCTTCCAGTAAGTCCTCAAGTTCCTCGAAGATCATTTTGGACTTATTGTCCTCAGGTACACTTTCTCTTAAATCATTGAGGTCTTTCCTGATAGGATCTACCACTCCACCGATAATATTGAGTGGATTGTTCAATTCATGCGCAAGACCTGCTGTAAGGATTCCCATTGAGGCCATTTTTTCTGATTCAATGAGTTGCTCCCAGGTTAGCTTAAGCTCATCTATGGCTTTATTTTTTTCGAAAAGATTTCTTTGAAGGGCTGCATTTAATTGCTGGGCTTCTTCGGACGCTTCATAGAGTTTTTTCTGGATCATATTTTGCCTGCCTACGAAATAAAGCACCAGGGCAAAAACGATCACCGTAATGATGACGATATTGAGTACAAGAAATAAACTGGACTGCTCCGGTAAAATTTCTGGTTTATTTTGAGCGATTGTTTCCTGAAATACACCGGAAATGATCACTCCAACGAGGAAAACACACAGCCAGATTACCGCCGTCCTGGTTCTTTGGAATGTCAATGAAGCAATCAGGGCCAATACTGACCAAAGCAGAATGGACCCGGAGGAAAAGAACCCTCCAATTGACCACTGGTAAAGGAAGGGGAGTGTAAGGCTGATAAATACCTGGATGAATCTCACGGTTCTGAAATCCTTGGAGGAATAGAAGTACGCGATGTTCACAATGCTAATCATAATGTAACCCAGTGGAAATAATGAAGGTCCTACCAATCCATTATAAATGGAGATAAACCACCAAAGTACCCCTCCGGCACTCATGAATGTTGCCAGGAATACAAGAAAGCTTTTCTTCACTTTCACTTCCGGTGAATCCGTATCCAAATGACCAATCGTTGAGAAGTTGTCTATGAAGCTGTGTAGTACGGGATGCTTGCTCACTTTTCTGGCGGGGTTCATAAATTCTAAGATTTTAAAGGAGGCGCTAAATTAGGATTTTCACATTCCTCAACGTAAAAAGTCACGTAGACATTTAGTGGACAAAACCATCAAAAATGCAGTTTCATCTTTGAAAAAGCATATAAAGTAAGTTCGTAATGGCGTAGTAAGGAAGTGCACATCCACAATTGGTCAAGGCGTAGTAACTTTATAATGACTATTCCATCAACCTGGTTTTATCTAAAATGGATCTTCTAAGTGATTTTCGACTGCTGGTAGTAGATGATGATATGGGTACGCTGCATATTGTCAAAAGTATGATGCCAGAAGGAAGTTCTAAGGTTTTGTACGGTTCTGATGGTTTGTCAGGGTATAGTGTTGCCAAAGAGGAGATTCCTGATTTAATATTAATGGATTGGCATATGCCCAGAATGAATGGCATTGATGCAATTAAAAAGCTGAAGGCTGATCCCGAAACGCAGGACATTCCGATCATAGTGGCCACTGGAATTATGACCAGTGCGGACGACTTATCGCTTGCATTGGATGTGGGAGCAGTTGATTTTCTAAGAAAGCCTTTTGAAAAGGCGGAATTTGTTGCCAGGATCCAATCAATACTGCGTACCACCTTTCAAAACCGACAGATAAGAGAGCTTCTGACAAGAGAACGTGATCTCATGAAAGAAAGCAGTGAACTGAAAGATCGGGAATTGAGCAATATGATGGCATTTGAGATGCAGAAGAATTCTCTGCTGGAACAGCTGTTAAAACAGTTGGAACGTTTGAATTCAGTGACCAACTTCTCACATACTACTACCATTAAGCAAATCCAGAAAGACATCAAGTCACAGGTAGAGTTGAAGAATGAATGGGATCAATTTCAAATCAGATTCCAGAAAGTCCATCCACAATTTTTTGATGATCTGAGTACAAGGTATCAGGATTTGACCGTGAACGAGAAGAAATACAGTGCCTACTTAAAAATGGGATTGGACAACCATGAGATCTCCGTCTTGACCGGAATTTCGCAGGATTCTGTCCGAAAAGTGCTTTATCGTTTAAAGAAGAAATTCAACCTGAATCAGGAGGAAGATCTTAGATCTTTCGTACAGGCTTTTCCTCAAAAAAATTAGCTTGTCCACGTTTTGTCCACGCCATTTAAGAAGAAATTATGTTTCCGATGATCACCTTTGGGCTGGTTTAAGAAACTGCTATGAAGTTTATATACCTCAAGTAGACTTACTCTGATATGAGTGTTCAAGGCGTTGGAGTCTACTTAGATTTAGTTAAGGGTCCTGTTGGGAGGACCCTTTCTTTTTATCTTTAATTCATGAACAAACATCTGGCTTTGCTACTTCTTAGATTAGCCTTTGGATTCAGGCTCATCTGGGGTACCTGGGACAACATAATTTCATATGATCGGATGTTGGAATTCAGGGATTTTCTTGATCAAAATGGCTTCCCACTTCCGTTGGTATCTGCAATTCTTTCTGTGTACCTCCAATTTATTTCAGGTATAAGCTGGATAATTGGATTCAAGGTCAAAATTTTCTCAATCGTTATGATTTTAAATTTCCTGGTAGCATTGATTGGAGTCCACATTGGTGATACTTACCAAAATTCTTTTCCGGCAATTCACATGTTGGTAATATCCGTCTTTCTGGCTGTAACAGGTCCTGGTAAGCTATCGGTAGATGACCGTCTGTAGTCAAGCCGGGCTTTTGGATTTATTTCTGTTGGCGAGCTGACCACATGCGGCATCGATGTCCTTACCCCTGCTTCTCCGGATGTTGACTGTGATTCTTTTTCCCTCAAGGTATTGAGCAAAACGATCTAGTTTGTCCTGCCCTGTATTTTTGAAGTTAGCTTCCTTGATAGGATTATATTCGATGATATTGACTTTGGATGGGATCCTTTTCGCAAAATCAGACAGTTCCTTTGCGTCCTCGATTTCATCATTGAAATTATTGAAAACGATGTACTCGAAGGTAATTTTCTTACCGGTCTTTTTGTAAAAGTAGTTTAAAGCGACTTCCAGATTTTTCAAACTATTGGTTTCATTGATTGGCATGATCTGATTGCGCTTATGGTCATTGGCAGCATGAAGTGATAGCGCCAAATTGACTTTCAAATCCTCATCAGCAAGCCTGGTTATCATCTTGGCGATTCCCGCTGTCGAAACGGTGATCCGTTTTGGTGAGATGTTCAGACCATCCTCAGATGTAATGCGCTTTATTCCCTCTACCATGTTGTTATAGTTTAGCAGAGGCTCCCCCATGCCCATGAAAACGATGTTGGAGAGAGGTAGTTTGAAATTATCTTCTGCCTGGTTATTGATCAACACTACCTGATCATAAATTTCACCGGGTTCCAGGTTTCTTTTGCGATCCATATAACCTGTGGCACAAAATTTACAGCTTAGTGAACAGCCAACTTGGGAAGACACACAAGCCGTCATCCGGTCATCGGCCGGGATCAGAACCCCTTCAATAAGTTCTCCGTCAAATAGGCGGAAAGCACTTTTGATGGTGCCGTCATTTGAAAACAGTGCGGAATCTATCGTGATTTTTCTGAATTCAAATTCCTTTTCGAGCTCCTTTCTTAGGGCCTTATTGAGATTGGACATTTCTTCGAAAGACCCCGCAGACTTTTTCCATATCCACTCCCACACCTGGTTGGCTCGGAAAGGTTTTAGTCCTCTGGCTACCAGGTCATTTTTCAAATCCTCATGAGAAATCTTTCGGATGTCCCGCTTCATTCCGCAAAGGTAGACCCAAAATCTGGCGGAAATGAAATAGTTTTAGATTTGAAGAAATATAGTCTGACATGAAGAAAACTTGTATCATTCTACTGGTGGGTTTTGCCATTGTATACCAATCCAAAGCGCAGGAGGAGACTTCCGGGAGAGGATTTGGAGGGCTGGGTTATTTTCAACCCGGTGTGACATTCAGAATGCCCAATGATCTTGGTACCGAACTGAACGGATTTTTGAGGGAAAGAGAGGATTATCAACAAGTAGGACTGCTACTGGGAGGCGGAGGATTTGTTAAGGTCTTGAATAAGCTAATTGTTGGAGGCGGTGGTACGGCCCTGTTATATCCTCAGGTGGAAGGCTCTACTTCTATTGTCAAATTGGCCGGAGGCGGAGGTGGACTGAATTTAGGCTATGTATTATATGAAAAACCAAACTGGTTGGGTTATCCCTTCATAGGAATAGGAGGTTTTGCCTATGCGATGGAGGTAGAGAATTTCGGTTCTCTTGTAAATCAGGGACATTTTTATATTCCTCCGGGAGAGACGTTAATGATAAATTCTGAATTGATCTATCTCGATGTGGGAGTTAATCTTTTCCGACTGCTTTTCGCTTCAGGTGATGGTGGTCCTGCTCTGGGCGTGTCCGTGGGTTACATGCAAAAGATTTATGGCACGGTATGGGAGACCGATGAGGGATATAATCTTGATAATCTTTCAGACCCACAATTGTCGAATTTCTATCTTAAGCTCAGTCTCGGAGGCGGAGGATTTAACTGATCTATGCTGAGACTGGCAAAATCTATAGACAAACTGAATGAATGGATCGGGAAGGCAGCTTCCCTGCTGTCCATCCTTTTGGTGGCGGTAATCATCGTAGATGTCTTTTTGCGCTATGTTTTTAACACCACTTCCGTGGCCAGTGCGGAATTTGAGTGGCATCTATTTGCTTTGATTTTTTTACTTGGTTCCGCGTGGACGCTAAAAAATGACGGTCATGTCCGTGTAGATCTTTTTTACCAAAACTTCAGTGAGAAGAGGAAAGCCTGGATCAACCTGCTGGGATGCCTGTTCCTGCTTCTGCCATTTTGTTATGTAGGTTTTAGCGAAAGTCTTTCCTTTGTAAGAAGCTCTTACATCGTAGGAGAAACAAGTCCGGATCCTGGTGGATTACCAGCCCGATATCTGATCAAAGCAGTCATTCCCACGGGGTTTTTTCTTACCGGTCTTCAGGGAATCTCGATGCTCCTCACTAATCTCAAAACGATAGCAAGCCGGTAATGGAGTATTTACCACTCATATTGTTTGCGTTGATTTTTGTGCTCATACTGTTCGGATTTCCCGTGGCGTTCACTCTTGGTGGTCTTTCCGTATTGGTAGGTGTTTGGGTCTTTGACATTGATTTCTTTTATCTCCTTTCGCTTAGGGTATATGGCACCATGCAAAATTTCGTACTGCTGGCTGTGCCACTTTTTATATTCATGGGCATTACCCTGGAGAAATCCGGTATAGCGGAAAAACTTCTGGAAAATATGGCCATGTTATTCGGACGATTTAGAGGTGGACTCGCGCTATCCGTAATTATTGTCGGAGCTTTATTGGCAGCATCCACAGGCATTGTAGGGGCTACAGTTGTCACAATGGGTCTGATCAGTTTACCCACAATGATCAAACGAGGCTATTCTTATGAATTATCTGCAGGCACCATAGCCTCTTCCGGGACCCTGGGTCAGATCATACCTCCTTCGGTTGTGCTGGTATTATTGGGTAGCGTTTTGAATGTGTCGGTTGGAGATCTTTTTATTTCAGCAATTGTACCCGGTATATTGTTAGTGATTCTCTATGTACTATATGTGCTGGTTTATGCAAGAATCTTCCCTGAGAAGGCTCCGGTCATGCCCGAGGAAGAACTAAAGGAGTTCAGGTCACAAGGATTCAGTAAGGAAATACTGGCCACTTTTGTGCTTCCTTTTTTGTTGGTCCTGGCCGTTCTGGGCTCTATTTTCGCGGGTATCGCGTCCCCTACGGAAGCGGCAGGCGTGGGTGCATTTGGTGCTGTACTACTTACGATAAGCAGAAAAAAATTAAGCTGGAACCTGCTCAAATCCGTGGCCTATGAAACTACTCAGCTTACCTCTATGGTATTTATGATATTGGTAGGAGCGACAGCTTTTTCACTGGTTTTTCGAGGACTTGAGGGCGATCGCATTCTGCTCAATATCATTGAAAATTCTCAGCTTGGACCTTATCAGTTTTTGGTGATCGTCATGCTTGTGGTATTTCTAATTGGGTTTTTCATTGATTTTATAGAAATCATCTTTATCGTGGTACCTGTGATCGCACCGATTTTTGTATCAATGGGGATAGACCTGGTCTGGATTGGGATTCTGCTGGCCATCAACCTGCAGACATCGTTCCTGACGCCGCCATTCGGGTTTGCATTGTTTTACCTCAAAGGAGTGGCTCCACCTGAAGTGAAAACAATCCACCTCTACCGGGGGGTAATTCCTTTTGTTATCATACAGATTATGTTTCTGGCGATCCTGATCCTGTTCCCGGGATTGGTAGACCTGATTTAATTATTTGGATTGATCCAAAGCCCGGAGGATATCCTCCTTTATGTCATCAATGTGTTCGAGACCCACTGAGATCCTTACCATTCCCGGTGTGATGCCTACTTCCATTCGCTCGTCCTCTGTCAACTTGCTGTGAGTGGTGGAAGCCGGATGAGTTGCAATGGTCTTTGCATCACCGAGGTTTGCGGAAAGAGAGATCATCTCAAGGGCATTGAGAAATTTTCTTCCCTGCTCAATCCCACCTTTGACCTCAAAAGTGACCAAACCACCGCCTTTTCTCATTTGTTTTTTTGCAATGTCAATTTGAGGGTAAGAAGGTAAGAAAGGATATTTTACCAGCGATACCTGAGGATGACCTTCAAGCGTTTCAGCCAGCGCCAAAGCATTGTCACAATGCCGATCCATTCTTACAGCGAGTGTCTCAAGACTTTTGGACAGAATCCATCCATTAAAAGCGGACATAGAAGGTCCCGTATGGCGGATCATGAACTTCACCTCTTTAAACAAATCTTCATTGGTAAGAATTGCCCCGCCCAAAACCCGACCCTGCCCGTCAATAAATTTTGTGGCCGAATGTGTGACGATGTCCACACCCCATTTTGCCGGATTTTGGAGATAGGGAGTTGCAAAGCAATTATCTACATTCACCAAAATATTGTGTGCTTTTGCCACTTTGCAGACAAGCTCAAGGTCTATGAGATCTAGTGCAGGATTAGAAGGAGTCTCCAGGAAAAACATCTTTGTCTTTGGCGTGATGGCTTTTTCCCAACCTTCCGGATCGTGTACATCCACATAAGTATGTGTGATGCCCCATCTTGGTAAAATTTTAGTCAAAATCTGATGGGTGGACCCAAAAACGGATCTGCAGGCTACTACATGATCACCTTGTTCCAGGAAAGCCACAAGACTGGTAAACATCGCTGCCATTCCGGTAGCCATGGCCATACCGGTATCCATCCCCTCCATCAGGCAGAGTTTTTCTATAAACTCATCGTTGTTTGGATTTGAATATCGTGAATAAATATTTCCTTGCTCTTCTTCCTCGAATAGTGCCCTTGCATGCTCAGCACTGTCGAACTTGAAGCTTGACGTCAGGTATAAGGGCACGGAATGTTCTTTTTCCGCTGACCGCGGAACCTGATGTCGCACCGCTGATGTTTCAAACTTTTGGCTCATAAACCATTCTCAGTATATTGTATCAAAATTCAAAGCTATACACAAGTGAAAGAAGTCACCGTAAAAGAATTAAAAGAAATGCTCGATAAGGGCGAGGACATTCAACTTATTGACGTCCGGGAACAAAATGAGTTTGACTTCGCTAATATTGACGGTGAGCTTATACCCATGAGCTCTTTCAGGGATCATATTGATCAATTTTCAAAGGAAAAGAAAGTTGTGGTCCATTGCCGTAGCGGGAAGAGAAGCGCAGACGTGATTCGATTTCTGGAGGCAAACCATGGTTATGACAATCTCTATAATCTTGCAGGAGGCATATTGGCATGGTCCGATGAGATTGATCCGGAGGTGCCGAAGTATTAAAAGTCTACTTTCAGTTGATTGGGTTGATTTCCTGAAATATTTTAGTGACATGAGAATCCTTCAACTCTTCTGTCTCATTTTTTTAGTTAATGTTTTGCTCAAAGCACAGGATTCCGACCAGCCGGATATACAAGGTACCGGAGATCAGGCATTCCAAAGTGCAGAATATGAAAAAGCACTTTCTCTTTACATTCAGGCGAGCGAAACACTTGAAGATCAGCAACCTCTCCAAAAGTTTAGGAATGATTTAAAAATTTTGGATACCTACCTGAAGTTGAATGACTTTGATAAGGCGGAAAAACAGATTGACTTATTAAGGTCCGGAAAACTGAGTCAGGCAGATTCAATTAGTGACCAAATTGATCTCCGTGCGGCCGGGTTGTCAACAAAAAGGGGTGACTTTGACCAGGCGCTTGAAATATTAAATGGTATAGCCGGACGGACCAATGATCAGGACTTGCTGTTAGAATGTTATCTCCGTATGGGATTGGTTCAGGTTACTGCGTATGACATCAAGGAAGCACAGGTCACCTATGATAAGATCCTGGCACTGGTAGGTACAGAAGTCAGTGATCCGCATGTCATGTCCGAAATCAAAGATTTGGAAGGAAGAATTAAGTGGCACATAGGGGACTTTAGATCAGCGCTATACACTTTTGAAGATGCCCTGACGGAGAGGCTAAAGGTTGTAAACGCCGACCATCCAGATATAGGAGAGTTATATGGCTATATAGGGATCATGTACAAAAATCTGAATCAGTATGACAAAGCCCTTGAATACTATGGACTGGCTATAGAAATAAGAAAAAAGTATTTGGGTGAGGACCATATAGAAGTTTCTGATACCTACAATAACATCGGCTACGCACTTTATAAAAAGGACCTTTTCAACGAGGCAATGGAAATCCATAGAAAGGCACTTAATATCCGACAGAATCAATTACCAAAAAATCATCCGAAGGTACTTCAGTCTATTGAACATATTGGCTTAAACTACGGGGGTTTGGAGGAATTTGAAGAGGCCGAGAAATATTTTCAGAGGATTTTGGAAGCACGAATTGCCAGGAATGGTAGGAACTATCACATGACTGGTTATGCCTTGTATAATCTGGGCGCAGTAGCAGATGCGGACAAAGATTTTGAAAAAGCAGCAGGATATTTTAAGGAAGCGGTTGAAATTGGATATGAGGTGTATGGTCCTCATAATTATGATCAGGCAGATAACTTTAACAGGTTGGCAAATTCATATCTCAGACTGGGTAGGTATACGGAATCAAGAGAAAATTTTCATAAGGCGCTGCAACATAACCTACCCGGATATCAATGGGATGGTACATTGGATACCATTCCGGACTTGCGTTTTTACTTGAGCTTCAGAGAAGTATTTCGCTCACTTATTGGATTGGCGGATGTATATCGAGAGCTGGGAGGAAAACCGGATTTAGAGAATTCCATAAAATATATCGGTGAGGCTGAATCACTACTGGAAAAATTCAGAAGATCGATAACACGCGAAGGTGATTTGATCACATTATCGGCAACCGCCAAACAGCTGGCGGACTGTGCCATGATGACTTATCATAAGTGGAATGAACTTGAAAAAGATTCGTCTAATGACGAAATGATTTTCCGTTTTTCGGAATTATCAAAAGCCTCAGCAGTGCTTAGAGCATTAGAAGATGATAAGGCCAAAAATTCTGGTGGTATCAGCCAGGAATTCCTGGAATATGATAAAGCACTGAGGCTGGAAAAGGATTCACTCAATAACAAAATTCTTGCGACCCTTAATGGGCCTGAAGAGGAGAATGAAACCCTAAATTCACTAAAAGGGGCACTTTTTGATGTATCCAGCAGGCAGGAACTTTTTCTGGATTCTCTTGAAAGATTATTTCCCGCATATGCTTCTATGAGATACGGTCTGAAGCCCGTGAGCATCTTAAATCTGAAGCAACATCTTGCTGAAAGAGAAAATACGATTCTGATTCAATATCATTATACCGATCAGCAGAGCCTTTTTACTCTAATGATTAGTAATGATACGGTTCTAATTGACAGACTCGACAGTGTGGACCTGGCAGATGCGATAATGGATTTTCGACAATCAATGCTTGACCAGAGAGCCGCATCCTACGGGAACTCGGCAAATACGCTTTTCAGAAAACTGATCGATTCAAAATATGATCTCTTGAAATCATATACCAATTGGATTGTAATACCGGATGGTTTGATTAGTTACCTGCCTTTCGATCTTTTGATAAACGACTCGGGACAAATTCTGATTGAAGAGCACAACATTAATTATGACCTTTCGGCCAGTGTGTTGTTGGCCCGAATAAACCGACGAAGCGAGTCAAAAAATGGACTATTGGCTTATGCTCCGGAGTTTAAGGATCAGGAAACGACTCAGGAAGTTCGATTAGGGGAAATACTTGTACGATCCCAGGAGCTCTCTGCCCTGCCGGGGGCCATGGAGGAAGCCACAGAAATTGCCAATTTATTTGGCGGAACCCTAAGATTGGGTAAGGATGCTACTGAGACCAGATTTAGGGAAGAAGTAAGTGACTACAGCCTGGTTCACCTTGCCACTCATTCGGTTATCAATCAATCCGATCCTGATTACTCCATGCTTGTTTTCAATGATAATGGACGAATTGATGATGGTCGACTTCATGCTTTTGAGCTGAGTAGCATAGAACTCAATGCCCGGTTAGTCACGCTTAGTGCCTGCAATACTGGTTTTGGAAGAATTAAGGAAGGAGAGGGTGTGATGAGCATGGCCAGGAGCTTCAGCTCGGCAGGAGTTGGTGGTGTGGTGATGAGTCTTTGGCCAGCTTCGGATAAGTCCACTCCAATGATAATGTCCTCTTTTTATAGAAACCTGAAGGAAGGAAAGCCAGTGAATGTTTCAATGAGAGAAGCTAAACTGGAGTACCTGTCGAATGCTTCAGGTAAATCCCGACACCCCTTTTTCTGGGGAAATTTTATTTTAATTGGAGACAGCAGCCCTATTGAGGTTGATGATGATGCTGAAATGTGGGTTTTGATTTTAATTATCGGGCTGGGGCTCCCGGTTGCGATTGTCTTATTCCGGCGGGTTAAAGCTCAGTCAAAAGCGTAGCGACCTTGTCTCCAAATTCCTCGGAATTTTCGAGTTTTTCCAGGTATTCCCGTGCCAAATCCGTCTTCGAATCCTTGACGGCGAGCAGGGCCAGGTACCAATTGGCGGCATCAACGTAGTCAACATTCCCGGAAGCCAATACTTCTTTCAAGTCTACCCTGGCTCCAGCAAAATCCTCCAATTCGATTTTGGAAATTCCACGGAAAAACTTTTCCGGTGGTGAATCTTCAACCTCCAGCAATCGGTCAAAGTTTGCAACCGCCCGCTGGTAATCACCAAGATCATAAGCGCTGTATGCAGCCTGTTTGATTTCATCTGATGAGCCATTTCTGGTAGAAGTAAATTCATAGTTAGGATATGGCTGGTAGTATTGGTCGTAAGTGGAAGAGCCAGTGCCCAGGTAAATTGCAATTCCGGATAAGATCAAAATGGATGCGGCGATGCCAATCCATTTGAAGTTTTTAGATGGACTTGTGTAAGGCTGTTTTTTTTCAAAAGAATTTACGGTGTTGCGTAAATCTTGTCTGATATTATTCTCTATGCCCTCTCTGGCGCCGACTTCAAACGCAGCTTCCTTCTTCAGGGACTCATCCTGGAGTTCATTTTCCTCAAAGGATTTTTTCTCCTCATCGGACATTTTACCCTGTACGTATTTATCAAATTTTTCAATCATTCTTTATTGTTGTCTATAACAGCATCCCTGACTTTTTCCATGCATCTTTTTTTTGTTGTCCGGGAGACACCTTCATTTTTGTGTCCCAGGATTTGAGCGATTTCACTCATCGACTTCTTTTCAAAGTAAAAAAGTCTGAGGATCTCGCGGCAGGATTCGTTCAATTCGTCGAAAATCCTGCCAAGGGTGTCAGAGGCATTTTCAAAAACACTTTTTGAGTGATCATCTTCTGCCAGGAATGTATAGTGTTCCAAAAGGTTCACGTTGTGTCTGTCTTTTCTGGTTTGTTGTTGGAATTTTTGGAGCATTCTGTTCTTACCCATTCCAAAGAGATAGGTCTTAATTGAACTTTGAACTTCCTCCAAATTTCCGCTAATCACCTTTTCGAAAAAGATCGTAATGATGTCCTGATAATGATCGAGTGCTTCATCAGAGGTCAAGCGATACTTGCCTTTGAACCAGTTGACAAATTCATCCCGATGATCCAGGTACACTCGCTCCATGACTTTCAGGTTGTTTGATCGAATGCCTTCCAATACCTCCACTTCCTTTTTCGAAAAACTGATCTTCACTGGTTAGTCCTGATAAGTGCTTGATGTGAACATCGCAAATAAAAATTAAAAATCTGAAGAAATCTTGTTCACATCCACTCATATGTAAGACCAAAGCATAACTAATTGAAGTTCCAAGACAATTACGCTCATGAAAAATCTCTACCTGTTCCTTGCTACCGCTTTTTTTGTACTTTTTGCCGTGCCATTATCGGCGCAACAATTAAGCCCAAACGGGATCACTCAAATTGTATCCTCCGGTGCCCGAAACCTACAAGTGGCTATGGATGATAACAATAACTTTGTCATGGTCTACAATCGCAATACGGGCAGTGGCCGTCAAAATATCATTGGTACAAAGTACATCGTGGACAATGACCCGAATAATATCGGTGATTTACAGGAATCATATTTTGTGGAGGACTGGACCTTTGATTCTGAATATCCGGACGTGGCCATTACCCCTGACGGTTCTTATCATGTCATTGCCTGGGAGCAATCAAGCAATGCTGATGGTAGTGGCAAGGGGATATATGCAAGAGTTTACCCCGATTTTGCCCAGGATGATGACAACGGAGGACCTGCATTCCTGGTTAACACAACTACTTCCGGAGATCAGGAGATTCCAAAGGTGGCTATGGCGGCAGATGGTGACTTTCTGGTCATTTGGTTAAGTGGAGGGTCTAGTTTAAGAGGACAACGCTTCAACAGCAGTGGCGTGAAGCAGGGCAGTGAGTTTATCATCGCTACCATCACTGGTTATTCGACCTCTGCCCATTACGATGTGGCCATGGACGATGGAGGGGATTTTGTAGTAACATGGAGCAGTGATAACGATGAGGATTTGGACATCTATGCAAGACTTTATAGTGCCTCAGCTACTCCTCAAGGAAGTGCATTCAGAGTAAACAATACCACAAATGACCTTCAGATCAGGCCTAAAGTGGCCATGACAGGTACGGGAGGCTTCGTTATTTACTGGCAATCAAACACTGTCCCTACTACCCATTTCTATAAAAAATATTACTCTAATGCGACCGTTCAGATTTCTGATACGGAGATTCCCACATCAGAAAACAACCTCTACATCGGTGACGTGGTGATCAATGATGCCGGGGAATTCTTTATTTCCTATACATCTCTTGATCGGCATACGGCATACTACAAGCATTTTGCCTCCAATGGCACCCTGGTAGGATCAGAAGAAGTGTTTGCTGATGGTTCCCTGGACGTAGATGATATAGCCATGGCATTAAATAAATCAACCCATGAACATGTCATGATCGGCTATACACAGGGAAGTCCGGCAAAAGTACTAGACCTTGCACATTGTGTTTTGCAACCGGAAAACCTTAGTGGACCGACCGAGGTATGTTATGGAAGTACAGGAAATACCTACAGCATTTCTCCTGTTTCAGGAGCAAGTTCGTACGTATGGTCTGTTCCTTCCGGTGCCACCATCACAGAAAATAACGGGACGAGTATTACCGTAACCTTGGGCCAGGTGGATGGACAGGTTTCGGTTTACGCATCGGGAAGTTGCGGCAATAGTATTGAAGCCAGCATTGATGTGGATGTGTCGGGTGTATTAGGTACTCCTGGTACGATTTCCGGTCCAACGTCTGTAGTCGAAAATTCTTTAAACACCTATAGTGTTTCGGCTGTTGCGAATGCTGTGTCCTATAATTGGACATTACCAACAGGCGCAGAAATTGACACCGATAACGGCAATCAAATTATTGTGCAATTTGGAACCACCAGCGGTACAGTATCAGTGACTGCCTCCGACGAATGCGGCAATACATCATCGGCATCGAATAAAAGTGTAACTGTAACTGCACTTGACGAAACTCCTCCTTCAATTTTGAGTTTAAACCCGGCCCATAGGTCAGAAGGAGTAGCTATTGGCCGAACCGTTTACAGTATCAGATTCGATGAGTCCGTTTCATTGGCTCGAACTTTCACAGTGTATCTTAAGACTGCCGGCGCGATAAAAGGCTCAACAGTTACAGTCGGAACTGCAGCGCAATCTGCTATCACATATTTACCCAAGACAGGGTACTCTATTAACTTCACAACTTCAGGAGATCTTACTCCTAATAAAGAATACTGGATCGAAATACCTTCAGGGGCTTTCAGTGATTCACAGGACAACCCCTTTCCTGGAACCGATGCATCATCCTGGTCATTTACCGCCAATAACCCTCCGACTGATATTGCACTTTCTAACAACACTGTGGATGAAAATGTCGCTGTAGGAGCTGTTGTTGGAACACTATCCGGAACCGATGCTGATGCTGGAGAGGATCTGAACTTTAGATTGGCAACTGGTACGGGTGGTGACGACAATTCTGATTTCAGTATTGTTGACAACCAGCTTAGAATAGCAGTCTCCCCTGATTTTGAGGCTGGATCAACAAGAAGCATCCTGATAAGGGTAACGGACGGTGCCGGAGAGACTTACGATGAAGTTTTTACCATCAACATCAATGACCTGGATGAAACGGCTCCGACACTTTCTTCAAGATCTCCAACTGACAATGAAACTAATGTAGATAAATATACAGACGCCTACATAGAATTTGATGAGCCTATTCGATGGAAACAGGATGGTCCAACAACAATTGTTTTGAAACGAGGAACTTTGGTCCGTCAAACCTGGTATGTCAATCCAGCCACAAATACATATCCTGATTTGGCATCAATTGTAGGGTCGCAATTGACACTTGATATAAATGTAAATCTGGTTGCGGAAGCGGAGCACACGATTAGTGGTTTTGAAGTTGAGGATTTTGGAGGCAATACCGGAGTTTCACCAGAAATTGCATTTACCATTAGGCCGGCTTATACCGACAATGATATTTTGAGTTTTGATGCTGATGGGATTATTGGGTCAGCGGTAATTGATACAGAAAATCACACTGTTACTGCTACGATGGACGGTGCATATGGCTATGAAGTTAATCCGGTGGTCACTTACTCTGAAAGAGCATGGTCAAATTTGACAAACCTCGCCCCTCATACATTTGAAAATGGCGTTGAAAAGGATTTTACTGTAACAGCTGAAGATGGATCTCCCCAAATTTGGGGAATTACCCTAAACTGGCAACCCCTCAATGGGACTTTCTCTGTTGGAGCAGGGGGACACTACGCTACCTTGACAGAAGCGAAGGACGATATTGTTGACCGGGGGATCAGCGGAGATATCACCCTTGAATTAATGGACGGTCATGTCGACAATGGAACATTCGTAACCTGGCCCAGGTATTCAGGATCAGACGCTTATACTACAACGATCACTGTTGCAGATGGAGCAACGAATGTCTCCACACGGCACTATAATATGACTTTTCAGGGAGCCCAGAACATGGTTGTCGATGGAAAGGGAATACTTGTAATAGACCCGGTCGTGTTAGGTAACAAAAACTTCAGAATTCTAAAAGATGCATCCGATAACCCCAGTGAGAACATCACAATTAAAAATGTAAAGGCCAGTTCGGAAAGTGGATTAGTGGAAACTCAGAACTCAACGAATATATTAATCCACAATAATGATTTTGACTCGGAAGATGCAACTGGTGTTATTCGAATATCAACGGGTTCAAGTAATGTTATTGCGCATTCTAACAAAATTCGCGTTTCGAACTCCACGACCTATGCATCAGGATTTAATGTGATAGGTACTACAGGATATGTGAGGATTTATAACAATAGTGTTGAGCTTTACACAAATACTGCAGGAGTTTCTTTTTCCGGAGTAACGGTAAGCACGCATGAAAATCTGGAAGTATACAATAATACGTTTGTCTCAAATGGGACTAAAACAGGTACTACCGGAGACTATGGAATAACCCTTTCAATTGCCGGAACTTCAGATATTATTAAGAACAACCTTTTTTCTTATAAAGGAAGCAACACGTACACAGGTATGTGGTTGGATGATGAGTCAACAGCATTCGTTATAGAAGACAATAACCTTGAGATTCCTTTCAACTACACCTATCAGAATTATTTACTCTATGACATGTATTATGACGTCAATGATCTTGAGGCTGTAAAGTCATTGCTGCCAAAATTGACTTTTGAAACAGTGAATTTTACAGATTATGGAAATGGTGATTTATCCTTATCAGGAAGTTCACTAAACTCAGCAAATCTAAGAGGAAGCCCTATCGCCCTGGTAGAAACAGACATTTTAGGCAATTCCAGGAGTGCGAATGCACCTTCGAAAGGCGCGTATGAATCAAGTAATAACATAACGGAAATTACGGCCTTCTCTTTTGATAACCAGATAGGTGATCCTGTCATTGATATAGATAATAATACCGTGCAGGCTGTTATTCAGACTGGTAATTCTTTGACCGAGATCACGCCAACAATTACTACTTTCCCGGGCTCAGTTATTTCGCCCGCATCGGGAGTAAGCCAGGATTTTAGTTCCAGCGTGGAATATACCCTCACAGCCGAGGACGATACGCAGGAGACCTGGACAGTTACCATAACCGAAGAACCTAATAACGAGACAGATATCACGGCATTTTCCTTTGCGGAGCAAACAGGGAATGCTACCATTAACACTGATCTACACACTGTAGACATCGAAGTGGCTTATGGGACTAATGTTAATAGTCTTTCCCCCACCATTGAACTGTCATCTGGAGCTGCGATTTCTCCTACAGGTGCTCAGGATTTTTCTTCAGCATTTGAATATACCGTAACGGCGGAGGACAATACAACAACACAGGTTTGGACCATCAACGTGACTATTGAACCAAATGATGAAACTGATATTCTTACATTTACTTTACCTCAACAGGCGGCGCCAGCTACGATAAACGCCACGGCTCATACGGTGGATATCGCTGTGGCATATGGCACTGCCTTAACCAGCCTTACTCCGGTTATAGGTCTTTCTCCTGGTGCCGCTATTAGTCCCACGGGATCGCAAGATTTCAGTTCATCTTTTGAATACACTGTAACGGCTGAGGATGAGATAACTTCGCAAGTTTGGACCGTGAATATTTCAGTAGCACCAAACACCGCTGCACAAATCACCTCATTTAGCTTTACTGAGCAAACTGGACCCGCAACGATTAATACTTTCGCCAGAACAATAAACATTGAAGTTGCCAATGGGACTAATCTGACATCACTTACTCCCACCATCGGGATTTCCGAAGGAGCGGAGATTACGCCAACAGAAGCGCAAGATTTCAGCACTTCAGTTGAATATACTGTGACTGCGGAAGATGGTGAAACATCCTTAACATGGACTGTGACGGTAATTGAAGCTTCAAATACCAACACTGATATCACTTCGTTCACGTTCAGTGAGCAAACTGGCGATGCGCTTATTAATCCAACAGATCACAGTGTTGAAATCGAAGTAGCTTATGGCACCGATCTATCAAATCTTACGCCTACCATAGGATTAAGCTCTGGTGCCACTATCTCACCCACGGGTAGTCGGAGTTTTTTCTCATTAGTATATTATACGGTGACTGCCGAAGACGGGGAGACTACACAGATATGGACGGTTACAGTTTCGGTAGAGCCAAATGATGAAACTGATATTACTACATTCACCCTTACCGATCAGACCGGTGCGGCCACTATTAATGCAACCAATCATACCGTTGAAATTGAAGTTGCATATGGCACTGATGTTTCTTCGTTGACCCCTACGATCGGTTTATCGCCAGGTGCATCTGTTTCACCTACGGGGAGCCAGAATTTCTCGACACCTGTTAATTATACAGTGACAGCTGAGGACGGAGAAACAAGCCAGGTTTGGACAGCTACAGTAACTGTGGCACCAAATGATGAAACCGATATCACCTCATTCGTTCTGGCAGATCAGACTAGTGAGGCTGTGATCAATACAACTGACCATACAGTGGATATTCAGGTTGCATATGGGACTGATGTCTCTGGCCTCAATCCAAATATCGGGTTATCTGCAGGTGCGAGTATCACTCCCACAGGTTCCAGGGATTTTGGTAGTGCTGTAAACTATACCGTTACTGCCGAAGATGAAACCACTTCACAGGTCTGGATGGTTACCGTGACCGTAGCACCGAATGAGGAAACGGATATCACATCTTTTTCTTTTACTGAACAGACTGGCTTGTCAATAATTAATTCAACAAACCATACAGTAGACATTGAAGTGGCATATGGCACAGATGTTTCTAATCTGACACCAACTATTGGATTGAGTTCAGGAGCAAGTATAACTCCCAATGGTAGTCGCGATTTTTCATCTTCGGTCACTTACACAGTCACCGCTGAAGACGAATCTACGTCACAAGTTTGGACTGTCAACGTCACGATCGCACCAAATGATGAGACCGATATAACGTCTTTTGAGCTGACGGCCCAGACAGGAAGTGCTGCCATAAACTCAACTGATCACACAGTAGAAATCGAGGTAGAATTTGGAACAGATGTTACTAACCTTAATCCTACATTTGGTCTTTCAGATGGAGCCTCAGTTTCTCCTACAGGAGCAGGTGATTTCACGAATCCTGTTAGTTATACAGTAACTGCAGAAGACGGAACGACTATCCAGAATTGGACTATTACGGTCACAGTAGCACCGAATGTGGAGACGGATATTACGTCTTTTTCGCTTGCTGCTCAGACTGGTGATGCCACAATTGATGCCACAAATCATACAATAAACGTAGAAGTTGCTCATGGTACGAATGTAGTTGGAATGACTCCTACTATAGGATTATCATCAGGTGCTTCGATTTCACCCACTGGGTCCAGAGATTTTAGCAGTGCTGTAAATTACACTGTCACAGCAGAAGACGGCTCGACCACCCAGGTTTGGACAGTCAATGTGACCATTTCACCAAATGACGAAACAGATATCTCCTCGTTCTCTCTCGCTGCTCAAACTGGTGTGGCAACAATCAACGCTACTAATCACACGGTGGATATTGAAGTGGACTATGGTACAGACGTTTCCAGTCTTACACCGACAATTACCCTTTCTGAAGGAGCTTCTATTTCCCCGAGCGGAAGCCGCGATTTCAGTAACAGTGTAAATTATACTGTCACGGCAGAAGACGGCTCGACCACGCAGCTTTGGACGGTGACGGTGGCCATTGCACCAAACAATGAGACAGATATAGTTTCATTCGATCTATC
Organism: Cyclobacteriaceae bacterium; assembly: GCA_965228045.1. GTDB lineage: Bacteria > Bacteroidota > Bacteroidia > Cytophagales > Cyclobacteriaceae > JANQEU01. Next base: position 663,572 of record OZ245789.1, read on the forward strand.
AGAAAAGACCGGGCCGGCGGCAATCGATGCTACTAATCATACTGTTTCCATTGAAGTAGCTTTTGGCACTGATGTGTCAGCACTTATTCCCACCCTTGGATTATCGGAAGGTGCGAGTGTATCCCCTACAGGGGCTCAAGATTTTGGTAGCTCTGTAAACTATACCGTAACAGCGGAAGATGGACGTACCGCACAGGTTTGGTCTGTAACAGTCACCGTGGGTGCAGCCCGAACAGGGAAAGAGATAGTTTCATTTGAGCTTGATGAGCAGACTGGTTCTGCAACTATTGACGCCACTGGAAAAACGGTGGACATTGAAGCGCTATTTGGGACTGATCTTTCAAGTTTGGTTCCTGCCATTTCCATTTCGGGAGGAGCGGCAATTTCACCAATAAGTGGTAGTGCACAGGATTTTAATACACCAGTCATCTACACTGTCACAGCTGAGGACGGCAGTACGCAGGAATGGACAGTTACGGTGACAGATGCTCTGAATGACAAAAATGATATTGTATCCTTTGAACTTGATGAGCAGGTAGAATCAGCGGTTATCAATTCCACGGAGAGTACTGTTAAAATTACTGTTTCATCAGGTTCGGATTTGTCCAGTCTTGCTCCAACTATTGTGGTTTCGGATAGTGCCACAATAGATCCATCAAGTGGTGTAAGTAGGGATTTTACTTCAGACGTTACGTATACAGTCACCGCAGAGAATGGTACAACCAAAGAATGGACTGTATCCGTTTCGGAACAACTCAGTGCCGATACAGAAATAAAATCTTTTGTTCTGGAAGAGCAAACAGGCAATGCGGAAATAGATTCGGCTAACGCTAAAATAGGTATCGAAGTAGCAGCTGGGACCGATGTCACTGCACTCAGTCCGACTTTGACATTATCAGATGGTGCTTCATCCAGTCCTGCAAGTGGCGCAACCGTTGACTTTTCAGATTCGGTAACTTATGTGGTCACAGCGGCGGATGGGACGACAAGGAACTGGAAAGTTGGAGTAAGCACAGCGGAAGCCTTAAGTAGCGCAAATGACATTCTTTCTTTTGCCTTTGAAGAGCAGACAGGTAATGCCAGTATCGTAGTGAATACACACACCATTTCCATTGAAGTGGCTTCGAGCACTGATTTGACCAATCTTGTTCCAACAATCACTGTTTCACCAGCAGCGACTATAAGTCCGGCTACAGGTATCTCTCAGGATTTTTCTCAGGCTGTTAGCTACACTGTTACCGCTGAAGACGGCTCCACACAGGAATGGGTTGTGAATGTTTCGGTACAAGTTGTACTGAGCAGTGCGAATGATATTCTAGGGTTTGTATTGAGCGAACAGATAACGGATGCCATCATTAATGCAGAGAATCATACAGTGGGGGCCGTTGTGGCAAATGGTACTAGCCTGAGTTCACTTACACCGACAATAACGCTGTCAGAAGGAGCTTCATCTAACCCCGAATCCGGTGTTGCAGTTGATTTCACTAATCCTGTTGAGTATATCATTACAGCAGAAGACGGTACGGAACAATCCTGGGTAGTGAATGTCATTGCGGAAGAAGTGACCGGACTGGACTCAGAGATTGAAGTTACTGTTTATCCCAATCCAACTACCGATCTGGTTAAGCTTGAAATGAACGAGATAGGAAATGGATTCATCCAGTTGATAAGCTCCAATGGGTCATTGCTTCAGGAGAAAGAACTTAAACCTGCACAGGTGTTTGAATTAAAAGCATTCCCCGCCGGGGTTTATTACATCCGGATAATAAAGACCGGGGAAGGAGTGATCCACAACAACAGAGTCCTCAAAGTCGATTAGTAAACGCTGATCATACCTCCGGATAATAAAAGAGGGCCTGATTTTCAGGCCCTTTAATTTTTATTCGGAGATTTTACTCCTTCTTCTTACCGGATTTTTTGCCGCTTCCGGCGATCGAAGATCTCATGTCCGTATCGGCTTCGATGTTCTGGAATTTGTAGTAATCCATCACGCCAAGATTCCCGTTTCTAAATGCTTCGGCAAGCGCTTTAGGTACTTCCGCCTCAGCTAAAATCACCTTAGCCCGGGCCTCCTGTGCTTTCGCCACCATCTCCTGCTCTTCGGCAACCGCCATCGCCCTTCTTTCCTCGGCTTTGGCCTCAGCCACCTTAAGGTCCGCAGACGCCTGATCAGTCTGGAGTTTCGCACCGATGTTGGCTCCTACGTCCACATCGGCAATATCAATTGATAATATTTCAAAAGCAGTTCCCGCGTCGAGACCTCTTTGAAGCACTAGCTTCGAAATCTTATCAGGATTCTCCAGCACTTCTTTGTGCGTAGAAGCCGAACCAACTGACGTTACAATACCTTCACCAACCCTCGCAAGGATGGTTTCTTCACCTGCTCCGCCGACAAGTTGTTGGATATTTGCTCTAATGGTGACCCTCGCTTTTGCGACAAGCTGAATACCATCCGCAGCAACGGCCGCCACAGATGGTGTATTGATCACCTTGGGATTTACCGAAATCTGAACCGCCTCAAACACGTCCCTACCTGCCAGGTCAATGGCCGTGGCTTGTTTAAATGACAATGTGATGTTGGCTTTATCGGCTGAAATAAGTGCCTTTATGACAAGAGGTACATTTCCTCCTGCCAGATAGTGGGTTTCCAGATCAGAGGCTCTTAATTTCCTTCGTGATTCATTATCATCTTCCAGAATGGTGAGACCGGCTTTCGTTGCCGTGATCAGAGAATTCACCACAATTGATGGTGGCACTTTCCTGATCCGCATGAAGACAAGCTCCAGTAAACCCACACGAACACCGGAAAAGATTGCAGTGATCCAGAGATTTATCGGAACAAAGTACAGGAATATAAATAAGCCAATGATGATGGCGAATACTATAAGTATGAGTGATATGCTGCCCATTTATGAATTGGTTATAGGTTCTACAATAATCTTTCTTTCGTCTATTTTGATGACCCGCACGGATTGTCTTTCACTGACATAAGCTCCTGTGGATCGAACTTCAAATTCTTTGTCACTAAAAATCGCTTTACCGAATGGTTTCAACGAAGACAGCGTCTCACCTGTGTCACCCACTTTTAATGATGGTTTGTAATCGTCATTGAATTTTCCGGTGTTGGTATCTTTTAATGAAAACCGCTCCCAGGCATTGGTTTTCAATGAATAAATCAATGTTCCGACAGAAATACCAAGTGTGACCATTAAGGTGATCGTTCCTGTGGAGCTTCCAAATTCCTGGTATGTCAATAATACTCCATATCCGGCACAGAGAAAACCACCTATACCCACAATCGTAGTACCGGGTACGAAAATGATCTCCACGATGATCAGTATGATCCCGAAAACAATCAATCCTATGATCATCATCCATTCCATATCAGTAAGCCCTGGCGAACAATACTCGCTTTTCAGAAGGTTTTCCGGTTACCATACATTTACCCTTTTCCGCATCATCATCTATTGGGATACATCGGATGGTCGCTTTTGTCTCTTCCTTAATTTTCTCCTCGGTCTCTGGCGTACCATCCCAGTGTGCATATAAGAATCCACCTTTTTCGATTTCCACCTTAAAGTCATCATAAGTATCAACCTCTCTTGTGTATTCTTCCCTGAAATTTAGTGCTTTTTGGTAGATATTGGTCTGAATTTTTTCGAGCAATTCAGGGACTTTTTTCACAATTTCCTCACTCTTTTCGGTTGATTTTTCGCGTGTGTCCCTTCTGGCCAGCTCTACAGTACCCTGCTCAAGATCACGGGGTCCGATAGCAATTCTAAGGGGCACTCCTTTCAGCTCATATTCAGAAAACTTCCAGCCTGGTTTGTGTGTGTCACGGTCATCATATTTTACGGATATTCCAAGGGATCGAAGCTCAGCCTGGATTTTGTTGGCCACTTCACTTATGGCCGCGAGTTGTTCATCACCTTTATAAATAGGAACAATTACCACCTGGATCGGGGCTAGTTTAGGTGGAAGTATCAGCCCGTCATCATCTGAGTGCGCCATGATCAGGGCGCCCATAAGCCTTGTGCTCACTCCCCAGGATGTACCCCAGACAAGTTCTTCTTTGCCTTCTTTATTGGCATATTTTACATCAAAAGCTTTCGCAAAATTCTGTCCCAGGAAGTGGGATGTGCCAGCCTGAAGGGCTTTCCCGTCTTGCATCATTGCTTCAATGCAATAAGTATCTACCGCTCCCGCGAATCTTTCACTTTCGGATTTCACACCTTTTATGACAGGAAGACCCATGAAATTCTCAGCAAATTCGGCATAGACATTCATCATTTGAACCGTTTCGTCAATCGCCTCCTCCCTGGTTGCATGGGCAGTATGTCCCTCCTGCCAAAGGAATTCTGCTGTACGCAAAAAGAGTCTGGTCCTCATCTCCCAGCGAACTACATTGGCCCACTGATTGATTTTGACAGGTAGGTCGCGATATGACTGGATCCAGTTTTTATAAGAGTCCCAGATCACAGTTTCAGAAGTAGGCCTGACGATCAGTTCCTCTTCCAATCTTGCCTCAGGGTCCACCACCACACCTTCCTTATCATCACCTTTAAGTCTGTAATGCGTGACCACTGCACACTCTTTGGCAAAACCTTCAACATGATTAGCCTCCCGACTTAAATAGGATTTTGGGATAAATAATGGAAAATATGCATTTTCATGACCTGTTTCCTTAAACATACGATCCAGCTCTTTTTGCATTTTTTCCCAAATGGCAAAACCATAAGGTTTGATGACCATGCAACCCCGAACCGGGCTATTTTCAGCCAAATCGGCTTTTTTTACCAGTTCATTATACCATAAAGAGTAATCTTCCGATCTTGCAGGTATCGCTTTTGCCATCTATTCGTATATTTTGGTATAGTAATTGCTTAATTCTGGATAAGTAAGTAAAAGGCCTCAAATATAGCAGGAGAAGGTGGAACTTATGAGAAGCTTTATTAATTTCAAAAGTCCAAATATTATGAAACGTTTTAACTCAAAAGACAAGATATTTCTAGGACTCTTTTTGGCATTTACAATGGTAGTGGCTGAAGGTCAGGAGTATGACGATATGTATTTCTCTAAAAAAGACCGAAAGAAGGTCAGTTATGAGTTAAAACCAGATAAGGAAGACTCGAGAGCTACTTATCAGTCTTACACTAATAATAATTATTCGGATAATTATTCTGCCAAAGAAGTCAATCCTGAATATATCGCTAAGTACAGAAGCCAGTCTATGGGCGAAAACTCGGGACAGAATCAGTACACGAATGATGAACAAGTCAATTACGTCCCGGAAGGTGAACAAGCTTCTTATGGTGATTACGAGCTCGTTTCAAATCAAAACTTTGGTGTGGCCAGAGAATATTACCCGGAAGAAAATCTGGGAAATGGTTCGGGCGATGTGATAATCAACAATTACTACAGCGGTACCAACTTCAATTCACCCTGGGTAAATAACAGGTGGAGAAATAATGTTGGCTTTGCCTATAATCCATGGGGTGGATGGAATTGGGGACTTTCCATGTCTTTCGGTTCGTCATGGGGTGGATTTTATGATCCTTGGTACGATCCTTTCCATCCTGCATTCTACTATGGAGGCATTTATGATCCATGGTATTCCGGATGGGGCTTTTATGATCCATTTTGGGGTCCCAGATGGGGCTATGCCGCCTGGAGAAATCCATGGAGATATGGATATGGTGGCTGGGGTTACGGTGGTGGATATTACCGTGGCTTCTATGACGGCTACTACTCAGGAGGAGGTTTAGTGGTTGACAACATCAACAGAAACCGACGAGCTGTGGTAAGAGGTGGTCGTACACAAAGAGGAGGTACTGTTTCCGGTGTGAGCAGATCCAGCAATTCTTCCAGAACTGTTTCCAATTCCCGGTCCGGCACATCGGTAAGGTCAAGTGGACGGGATTATTCAAGAACACAAAACGAATATTACAGCAGGTCAAGAAGCAGATCTGCTACCAACGGAGCATATAGCAGTTCCAGATCAGCAGCTTCAGATGCCAGAGGTAGTTCTTCATACTCAAGCAGAACGAGATCAAGCTCTGATTCCGAATATTCAAGGTTGAGATCGACCACTCCCGGATCTTCTTCGAGAAGTGGGACGACTTATAGATCAGGCTCATCGAGTAGAAGTAATTATGGAGTGACTCCGTCCAATAGCAGGACCAGATCGTCCAATAATTCATACTATAACAACTCTCGCTCGTCTGGTAGCTCTGATAACTCCGCCATAAGGAGGTATAACAGTAATTCCAGTCGATCGGGCAGTTATTCTACACCGAGTAGGTCAAGATCAAGTTCCGGATCGTATAAGAGATCAAGTGGAAACTCAAGCCGTAATTCCTACAGCTCCGGGTCTTCTAGCAGGTCTCGTTCCAGCTACTCCAGTGGTAGTAGAAGTGGAGGAAGCTCTTCACGATCTTCCGGCGGAAGCAGTTCCAGAAGTTCCGGTGGTGGCCGATCAGGTGGCAGAGGTGGTTACTAATTAAAGAATTCCAAAAACATCTAATAAATGAAAATATTTAGACTTTTCGTCTTAAGTACGCTATTGGTGGGTGCATTCATTCCTTCCAGCGCACAGTTTGGCTACTTCAATGATGCTTTGATGTTTAGCCAGACGCAATTCAATGGAACAGCCAGGATTCAGGGGATTGGGGGTACTCAGGTTGCACTTGGTGGCGATTTGAGTTTGTCGAATTCCAATCCGGCAGGTCTGGGGTTTTTTAATCGCAATTTATTCTCATTTACTCCTGCCTTTGACTTCCACTCCACCGAGACGAGGTATGAGGGTCAAAACAGCTCCACTTTCAAAAACAACTTCAATTTCGCACAATTGGGAGTGGTCTTCAATAGCTCGAAGGGAGACATTGTACAGGATAAATTCAAAGGAGGTTCGTTTGCCATTTCACTTAACAGGGTGAATAATTTCAACAATGAACTGCGGTACGACAGTAGAAATCCATCCACTTCCATCACTGATTCCTTCATCGAAGGGGCGGGAGCTCTTTTTCCCGATGAATTGGGAGGATTCGAATCCGTGGCCTATGATCACTTTCTGATCGAGGAAGCGGACTACAATACCGACCAGGATTTTATTTTTGAAACGGTGGGAAATCAGGTGTTTATCTCACCGAATATCCAGGATTTTAATGATGTGGACGGATATGCCTCTTTGGTTGGTAATTTTGAAGGAGTACTTCCAAGACAGTCGGAGGTACTGAGAACTGATGGCTCACAATACCAATTCAATCTGGCCTGGGGTGGAAATTATGACGACATATTTTACTTCGGTGGAGGTGTGGGCATTCAATCTGTGAGTTATGCCCAAAGGAGAAACTACACTGAAAATGAATTCCAGTTTACTGATGGCACGCCAGATGATTTGTTGAATTCAATCAATATATCGGACCGTCTTTTTATTGATGGTTCCGGAGTGAATGTAAGTTTCGGTGTGATCGCCCGACCTCTGAATTTTATTACAATTGGTGTCAATTACACTACACCTACATTTTATGCTCTTAGTGAGGAAAGCTTTTATACTTTCACCACCGACTGGAACCCTGGATTTTATTATGTAGCAGGAACGGACACTTTGGAGATGGGTTATATCCAGACTCAGAGCGACATTCAAACCTCCAACTACAGCCTTAAGACACCTTCAAGGCTAAACGTAGGTGCTGCTGTTTTCCTAGGAAATTATGGGTTTGTGTCTGGCGATGTGGAGTTCGTAGATTATTCTACTTCGCAGTTGAAGTCAAATGATTTTTCTGTAACAGAAGATAACAATGCCATTTCAGATATCTATCAGTCCGTTGTCAATTACCGGTTGGGAGCGGAACTAAGATATGAAGCCATCAGGGTGCGTGGAGGTTATAACTTCATGGCAGATCCTTACAAGAATAGTGATTTTGACAGGAGCCGGAGTTCATACTCTGTTGGAATCGGATATCGGCCAAGAGATTATTTTGTTGATTTAGCCCTGATCAATAGCGAGCGCCGATCATTTTACAATCCTTATGTGCTTGCCGAAGATTCACCAAGAGCCAGAACGGACAATTTTACTACCACTCTGGCATTGACAGTAGGTATTATTTTTTAATCTCTTCGATTAAGACATCGATCGGGGTATTCTCGTCATGGGTGATCTTCGCCTGTCGATAGTACCCTTTTCTTTTTTCAAATAGTTCCTGAAGGGAGGTTTCCGGATCCCGACCCCGTAGAAGTGGTCGATGCTCGGCGGAGGAAATCCTGGAATAAATGGTTTCAAGCGAAGTGTCCAGAAAGACGGTCAATCCATTCTTATTCATAAGATCCATGCTGTCATGAAAACATGGAGTTCCGCCACCGGTAGCGAGCACAAAACTTTCGTCCAGTGCCACCATATCCGAGAGCACTTTATGTTCCAGTTCCCTAAAGAAGGATTCACCTTTGGTCTTAAAAATATCTGTTATAGTGGATTTTTCTTGCTGTATGATGATCTCATCAAGGTCGAGGAATTTCCAATCCAGCGTTTCACTTAAAATTTTTCCAATGGTGGATTTGCCTGATCCTGGCATTCCGACAAGGAAGACTTTCATTGCTAGTTGATTAGTCTGGAAATCTCGCTACTGCTGGGGATATCGTTATAGTGCCATTTTCCAAGTACCACACCATCTCTTATTAGTATGATCCCCGGCGTAGACCGGATCATGGCTTTCAGGACTGTAGAGTCTACGAAGTAGTACGGATGTGTCCAGCCCGCCTGGTTGCCGAAAGCTTCATATTCGGATGAGGAAGAGGAGGTAAGGGTCCATACCTCCACATTTCTTGCACCATTTATCAGTTCACTGATCTCGTTATTGTATTCATCCGAGGTTTTTTTAACACTTTGCACAACGATTATCAATTTAGTGCCAATTAGAAAGTCCTCCGTGAAGTCACCATCATCGTTCCAGACCGCAAGATCGGTGATCTTTGGCTGTACCTCCGGATTTAATACTTTCATGTCTACGAATGTATATGACGGATCCGTTGGATACTTTTCGAAAGTAAACTCTTCTCCATCCTTCTCCATAATGTATTCGTATTTCAATTCACCTGATGGCTGCATGAGCTCAGGAATACTATTACCAATGGCATAGGATCGGAAATCCACAAACGGAAGATGTCGAATGGCCCAAATGGCTAGAAAAATAAGAACCAGTGTATCCGCACCCATTAGAATTGAGGCTGTTTTTTCTTCGATCAATGGACTGAAAGATTTTCTGAAATAGAAAATTACTATGATCAGGACCAGTAGAATCAGGTCTTTGTAAAACGACTGCCAGGGTGTGAGCTTTATGGCATCTCCAAAGCAACCACAGTCTGTTACTTTGTTGAAATAAGCAGAGTAGAAAGTCAGAAATGTGAAGAATACAATCAGCGCAAGAAGCACCCAGGAAGTAATTCTCATCTTGTACCCTATCAAAAGTGCCGCACCCAACATAACTTCCAGAACACTCAGGAAAACAGACAGGAAGAGTGCCGCCGGAATAAACCATTCAAAAAATGGCGCAAAATCATAAGCAAAAACCTGAAAATATTCTTCCAGCTTGATGGCTGTCCCTACAGGATCATTGACTTTTATGATCCCCGAAAAAATAAAAAGTCCGCCTACTAAATATCTTGCTACTTCTCTAACTATTTTCATTTTGACTCCTTAATAAGACAAAAAACGGCATAATTGATCATATCCTGATAATTGGCCTTAATGCCCTCAGAAACAATCGTCTTGCCCTGATTGTCTTCGATTTGTTTTACTCTCATTAATTTCATCAGGATAATATCCGTCATGGAGCTCACTCGCATATCACGCCAGGCTTCGTCATAATCATGATTCTTGTCCGTCAAAAGGTTTCGCGTTTCTGACACGATCTGGTCATATTTTGGCTCCAGCTTTTCCCATGAAATTTCCATCTCTTTACTGGAACCAAGTTCCATTTGAAGCATGGCAATCACACAGTAATTGATGATACCAATAAACTCATTTTGAATTCCCTCCTCCACTTTTTGGGTACCTTTTTCCTGGATGGATCTAATTCTTTGGGCCTTTATAAAAATCTGGTCCGTAATGGAAGGTAGCCGGAGTATTCTCCATGCGGTGCCATAGTCGATGGTCTTATCCTTAAACAGTGTTTTGCACCGAGCAATTATAGCGTTGTATTCCTGGATTGTGTCCTGTTTCAATTTTATTTTGCCCTGAGCTTAAAGAGTGCTAAAATAGACATTCCATATTCAACTTGTATCAATATTGAAAAATTCGAAATTCATTAACATCCGGGGTAGTCTTTATGCATTGGATCAACCAAAGGTCATGGGAATTCTAAATGTAACGCCTGATTCATTTTACAATGGAAGCAGAGTTGAGAATACGGATCAAATCTTAACCAAAGCAAGCCAAATGGTTGAGGAGGGCGCTTCTTTTCTGGACATAGGAGGTTATTCGTCCAGGCCGGGGGCAGATCACATTTCGGTTAGTGAGGAGTTGAAAAGGATTCTAGATCCTATCATGGAAATAAGAAAAGCGCATCCGGAGGTATTCATTTCCGTTGATACTTTTCGATCGGAGGTAGCAGCGAAAGCCATCCAATCCGGAGCGGATATCATTAACGATATTTCGGGGGGACACCTGGATGCTGAAATGTGGAAAACCGTAGCGGATCTTGGTGCTCCTTTCATTACCATGCACATGAAAGGCACCCCGCAAACCATGGTAGAGGAAAGTAATTATGAAGATCTTGTCAAAGAAATAAATCAGTATTTTTCCGAAATCCTGAACAAAGCCAACGACTATGGAGTCAACGATATAATCCTAGATCCTGGTTTTGGGTTTGCGAAGAACATCAATCAGAATTTTGAGCTCCTTAATAATCTTGAGCTACTTCAATTAGTCGACCGTCCACTTTTGGTTGGCCTTTCACGTAAGTCAATGATATATAAGACATTAAAATGTACGCCAGAGGAGTCGCTTAATGGAACAACGGCATTAAATGCATTAGCTTTGTATAAAGGCGCTGACATCCTACGGGTGCATGATGTGAAGTCTGCAGTGGAGGTAGTGCAACTAATAGGAAAAACTAGATCTGCTTGATATACTCATTTACCATAGGTTTTCTGGACATCCGATGGGTGGATATCCTGGATGTGTTGTTTGTCAGTATCCTGCTATTTCAGGTCTACAAACTCATTCGTGGTAGCATTGCAATCAAAGTATTCCTGGGATTTCTTTCTTTATACCTGCTTTTCGTGCTGGTGCGAGCAGCAAACATGGAGCTGTTGACAAATATCCTCGGACAATTCATGGGAGTGGGCGTACTTGCAGTCATCATCATTTTCCAGCAGGAGATTCGTAAATTCCTTCTGCTACTTGGACGAACTACTGTTTTTGATGATAAGAACCTGATTCGGAATCTTCGGTTTTGGACAAATTCAAGTTTCAAAAGGATGGAGATTGGGCCTATCATAGATGGGATGAAGAGCCTTTCTGGCACCTCTACCGGAGCTCTGATGGTGATTTCAAGGAATTCCGAATTAAAATTCTACGCTGATTCCGGCGACAGAATGGATTCGCTGATTTCCAAAAGACTCCTAATATCAATTTTCAATAAATACAGCCCGCTTCACGATGGAGCCATTATCATTTACAATGGTCGAATAGTGGCCGCCAGATGTATTTTACCCGTCACGGAAAGAGACAACATTCCGGCAAACCTGGGTCTTAGGCACAGGGCGGCTATTGGAATGTCTGAAGCGACAGATGTACTGGTCATCATCGTCTCTGAGGAAACAGGTCAGATGTCGACATGTCGCAATGGTGAGATTCAAACGAATTTGAGTGTCTCAGAATTGCGCGAAGCAGTGTACAACTACCTATATGAAGAGAAAGAAAAAGTCGAACCCGTAACCGAGGAAATTCAAAAAGAGGAACCCGCCTAATCGGTTATCACACCTAATTCCTTACCGGCCGCTTTGAAAGCATCAATGGCCTTATCAAGATGTTCCTTGTCATGAACTGCAGAAATTTGGACTCTTATCCTGGCCTCTCCCTTCGGTACTACCGGATAATAGAAACCAATAACATATATTCCCATCTCCAGTAATCTGGAAGCCATTTTTTGAGACAACACAGCGTTGTAAAGCATTATGGGCACGATGGGATGTTCGCCGGGTTTAATGTCAAAACCTGCTTTCGTCATCTCATTTCTAAAATACTTTGTGTTTTCTTCCAGCTTATCACGCAGCTCAGTGGTCCCACTAAGCATGTCTATAACAGCTATGGAAGCCCCTGTAATGGAAGGAGCGAGTGTGTTTGAGAAGAGGTAAGGTCTTGACCGCTGTCTTAGAATTTCCACAACTTCCTTTTTGGATGAAGTAAATCCACCGGATGCCCCGCCAAGTGCCTTCCCAAGAGTACCTGTAATGATGTCTACGCGATCCATGACGCCCCGATATTCGTGTACACCTCTGCCGGTTTTACCCATAAAGCCAGTAGAATGGCACTCGTCCGTCATCACTAAAGCATCATGTCTATCAGCCAGATCACAAATCTTATCAAGCTGTGCTACCGTCCCATCCATTGAGAATACCCCATCTGTGACAATCATTTTAACTTTCGCTGAGGAGGCCTCTTTTAATTTAGCTTCCAGATCCTCCATGTCATTGTGCCTATATCTAAACCTTTGTGCCTTACATAACCGCACCCCGTCAATAATGGAAGCATGATTCAAAGTATCGGAAATAATCGCATCTTCAGGGCCAAGTAAAGGTTCAAAAACGCCACCATTCGCATCAAATGCCGCTGCATATAATATGGTGTCCTCCATGCCGAGGAATTCGGAAATTTTTCTTTCCAGCTCTTTATGGATGTCCTGAGTTCCACAGATAAACCTGACTGATGACATTCCATATCCATGACTATCTATAGTGTCCTTGGCTGCCTTCACCACCTTAGGGTGTGAAGAAAGACCGAGGTAGTTATTTGCACAAAAATTGATGACTTCTTTACCGTCAACCAAGCCGATGACAGCGTCCTGGGGAGTAGCTATGAATCGCTCTTCCTTAAAAAGACCGGCAGATTTGATGTCACTTAGTTCCGATTGCAGTTTAGTCTTCAGGGATTTATACATGATCTACTTACGTATTCTGGGTTGAATTTTTGGTTTAACTTTTTTGGTAGGTTGGTCTTTCGTCGAGACCTCCGTTGCCACTAATTGATGCCTCCTTCTGATTGGATTGATCAGAAATAGCTTCAGGGCAGTAAAGCTTTCCGGACTTACCTTATCAAATAAAGATTTCAATTCATTGTACAATTCAGGTTCTTTACTCCGAAAGGAATTTCCATCGATTTTCTTTGAAACAAGATATTCTTCAAAATCTTCCACCGCGGCCAAAGTTAAAATTTATCGACATAGTTATATCCAGGTTGAAGATGGTATTTTTGCGCCAGTTTCATACAACTATCCAGGAATGACAGATAAGATTTTAGTGATCGGCGCGGGAGGACAGCTTGGGACAGAGTTGGTCACAGGACTAAGGAAAATATATAGAGAGGAGCATGTGATTGCTTCTGACATCAAGGACAGTATAGCTTTGGAGGGCCCCTACTTCAAGCTAGACGCCAATGACGGTCACAGATTATCAGAGATCGTCAGTAGGGAAAAGATCACGCAGATATACCATTTGGCGGCGATCCTTTCAGCTAAGGCTGAGACCAATCCCATTGCTTCATGGGACATCAATATGAACAGCCTGATGAATGTGCTGGAAATAGGGAAAGATCAAAATCTGAGAAAAATATACTGGCCAAGTTCTATTGCTGTTTTCGGTCCGGACACACCGAAAGATGAGACGCCACAGTTTACTTTGACAAATCCAGTGACCGTATATGGCATAAGTAAGTTAGCCGGCGAGAGATGGTGCGAATATTTCTATAAAAATTATAAGTTGGATGTAAGGAGTCTTAGATATCCGGGACTGATTGGATATAAGTCATTGCCCGGTGGTGGAACCACCGATTATGCAGTAGACATTTACCATAAGGCTATTTCAGGGGATACATTTGAGTGTTTCCTCTCGGAGGACACTAAGTTGCCCATGATGTACATGGAGGACGCCATTTCGGCTACGCTACAGTTAATGGAGGCTCCGGAAGAACATATTTCTGTTAGATCCAGTTACAACATCGGCGCGATGAGCTTTTCGCCAAGGGAAATACATCAATCTATACTTGACTTCTTTCCGGATTTCGAGATCAGGTACCAGCCTGATAAGAGACAAAAAATAGCTGATTCCTGGCCAAACAGCATAGATGATTCAATTGCCAGGGGGGACTGGGGATGGCAGCATAAATTTGATCTGAAATCCATGACCGCGGATATGATAGAAAACCTTAAAGTGGCAGTTGGCTAAACATGGCCGGTAAGAGTTTGGTTTTATCAATTATTTTTTAAACTTTAGTCTTCAGGAGATTCTTGTTTTGGCGAATTTTAAAAATCTTTTAGTCGATCAGGACGGTGGCATCATGACCATTACCATCAACCGTCCGTCTAAACTTAATGCCCTAAATACTAAAACCCTTGAGGAGTTGATGGAGCTTTTTAATTCCCTGTCAGAGGAAAAAGAGCTTCGCGGCATTATCCTTACCGGAGCCGAAGAGAAGGCATTTGTGGCCGGGGCTGATATCTCTGAATTCAAGGAGTTGAATGAGTTAAATGCAAGGAAATTTGCAGAACATGGTCAGGAAGTATTTGACCTGATTGAGGAAAGTCCCGTTCCAGTCGTTGCTGTTGTAAGCGGTTTTGCACTTGGAGGTGGCTGCGAATTGGCCATGGCGTGTCACATGCGAATTGCCACCGAGAATGCAAAATTTGGACAGCCCGAAGTAAACCTTGGTCTTATTCCTGGTTACGGAGGCACTCAAAGACTAACTAATCTCATCGGCAGAGGTAAGGCCATTGAATACATGATGACGGGAGAGATGATTTCCTCACAGGATGGTCTGGCATTAGGCTTGGTCAATTATGTCCTTACAACTAAAAATGACTGTATTGAAAAGACCAGGGAGCTATTGGGGAAAATTTCTGAAAAAGCCCCGGTAGCCATTGAAATGGTAATCAGTTCTGTAAATGCCGCTACCAATCCAGAAGTCAATGGGTACCAGATCGAAGCAAATTCGTTTGCCAAGTGCTGTGGTACAGATGATTTCCGCGAAGGTGCTGCTGCCTTTCTGGAGAAAAGGAAACCAAACTTTAAGGGTTCTTAAAATTCCGGGCATCTTTTTGTTGTTTATATCGTTACTTTTGTGAGTTAAGCGAGAAGTGTAAATTCAAAAAAATACGCTGCAGGAGTATTTGAATCATTTGTAACCGTTGTTACCTTTTCTGACGATTCCCGGAGTTGTGGCGCATTGAAACATGAAATTTAGGTTTTTTCTTTTTTCCGGAGTTCTGCTCCTGTCGATTGGAATGTCTTTTTCCCAGGGAAGAAAGAAGGATAAGATAGTTCCCAAACAGCTGACCGGTGATGATATTTTAAAGGCTGAAAGCACCCTAATTGAGGCCGAAAAGCAGCTAATTCTTGAAAACTATACCAAAGCGTATGACCTCTTCCTCCTGGCGAAAGATTTGAACCCTCAAAGTGGGGCAGTTTCCTACAAGCTCTCAGAGGTGATGGTAAAAAATGGAGATACTGAGAAAGGCCTTGAATACATTGATGAGGCGATTGAGCTGGATCCTCAGAATAAGTATTACTACATCTACAAAGCCGAAATACTCAAGCTTGTAAATGATTTTGATGGAGCCGCCGAGGTGTATGAAATTCTGGTCAATGACCTTGAAGGGAACAAGGATTACCTGTATGATCTTGCATCAATTTATCAGTTCCAGAACGAATGGGACAAGGCACTAGATACCTATAATCGAATCGAAGTGGAATTTGGCCAAAGTTTTGAACTGCTTTCAGAAAAACAAAAGATTTACCTGCGTCAAAATGACATGCAGTCATTTATGAGGGATTGGAACAAATTTCTGGAAGAGCATCCTTATGACCCTGCATACATTCTTGATTACACTAATACGCTGATTGCTAACAGTCTGTTTGAAGAAGCTACTAAATGGCTGGCGGTGGTCAGAGAAAGATTTCCGGAAAATGACAGGGTTTATCTCCTCTTATCGGAAATGGAGAGACAAAAGGGGAATAAGGTAGAAGGTTTGGCCCTTCTAAAGGAACCTTTCAAATCCAGGGTGATAGATGCAGAGCTTAAAGTTCAGATGTTGGGCCGATATATTGGCTCGAGTGATTCATTGGTATTGCTCCAGCTTGATGATAGGGTCAATGAATTGGTAGAATACCATCCGGATAGCTACCGTGTGTTGGCGTTTGCCGGGGACTACTATCTGGAAAAACAAAATTCCACCAGAGCATTGGATCATTACATTAAGGCTGTGGAGATAAGCCCCGATAATTACTCCGTATGGCAGAACATTATGAACCTTGAAGCCGATGCCGGCAACTATGACAGCTTATTGGTTCATTCTGACAGGGCTTTGGAGTATTTTCCGAACCAATCAATATTTTATTATTTCAACGGATTTGCCAATTACGTCAAGGAAAATCATAAGCGAGCGGCTTATTCTCTTGAACAGGGGAAAAAATACACGACCGATCCTGGTCTACTGACAATTTTCTATGGTCAACTGGGAGATGTATACCATAGCTTAGGCGATCACACAAAATCAGATGCGGCTTACGAATCAGCCCTGGAAAATGATCCGATGAATTTTCATGTCCTAAATAATTACAGCTACTACCTTTCTCTGAGGGAAACTAATATGGAACGAGCAAAATCGATGTCTGAGAAACTCGTGAATAAAAACCCAAATAATGGTACTTACCTGGATACTTACGGTTGGGTCCTCTACGTTATGGGAGAATACAAAGCTGCCGAGAAAGTTTTAAAGAAAGCTACTGAAAAAATTTCCGATGGTACCATTGTAGAGCATTATGGAGATGTTCTGTTTAAATTGGGAGAAGTTGATAAGGCGATAGAAAATTGGGAAAAAGCGAAGCAGTTAGGGGGCACTTCAGAACATCTGGATAAGAAAATTGAAGAAAGAAAATTATATGAGTAAGTATCTGGTGATCTTTGGAATAATGCTCCTGGTTCTTTCTGGTTGTGGTAAGCGGGGAATTGGATTTAGATCGGATCTTGTGGTGGATCCCTTTGATTTTCAATATCTGACGGCTAAAGCCAAAATTCGGTTTGATGACGGTACGAAGGAATTAGGGGGAACCGCCAACCTACGCGTTCAGAAAGATAGCGTCATCTGGATGTCGATTTCTCCAGGACTTGGCGTTGAAGTCGGCAGACTTTTGATCTCTACGGATAGTATTTTCTTCATTGACCGGCTAAACAGAAATTATCTGAGCTTGGGTTATGAACAGCTAAGCAGCGAATACAATTTTGATATTAACTATAAGCTCATAGAAGCCATTGTAATAGGAAATCTCATATTTCCTTATAAAAGAGAGAGTTTAAAGAAAGAACCTGAAGGATTGTCTTACACTCAGGATTTTGACAATTATGTCTTCACCAATTACATAGGTAATGTTAGCCATAAGTTGGAAAGATTGAATGTGAAGGATTTAGATACAGAAACCAGTATTTCAGTAAATTACGGCGAATTTAAAGAAGTGGGAGAGGAGATATTTCCTTTCATGATTGAAGCTACTTTGAATTTTGCATCCGATGCCAAACATTCAACCAACATCTCTATTGGATTCAACAGGGCTCAGATTGAGAATGGGCCGCTCAAATTTCCATTCGATGTTCCTGATAAGTACACGGTGCTTTAAATCGATACTTTTTTTACTTTTTCTGTTTTCGGCATTTTTTGCATCCGCACAAAAAAGCAAAGCTCAGCTGGAGCAGGAAAAAAATGAAAATCTCCGAAAGATAGCCGAGGCGGAGAAAATACTGTCCGAAACGGAATCTGAGAGGGAGGTTACCATTGGTCAGCTCACGGCAATCAACGAACAAATTAAGGCCAGGGAGGGTTTGATCGGTGCTTTGAACGAGGAAATTGAACTACTCGATGAGGAGATCAGTGACCTGTCGATTGTAGTTTCCAGCCTTGAACGTGACCTGATAAATCTTAAGCAGGAGTATGCCCGAATGATTTATGCCAGCTATAAAGCGAGTCATGGATTTAGCATGCTGACGTTCCTTTTTTCGGCCGAAACCTTTAATCAGCTTTTTATGAGGCTGAAGTACCTCGAACAGTATTCCGAAGCCCGGATCATTCAGGCGAATCAGATCCAGGAAGTCACGGAGGCATTGAGAGTGCAGCGTACAGAGGTACAGTCCAAGAGGGATGAACAATCAGTACTTCTGGCCCAGCAGGTGGAGGAAAATCAAAAGTTAGTAGGGCTCAGACAAAGAAAAGGCAGGGTGGTAGCAGCGCTAAATCAAAGAGAAAGTGAGCTTAGGGCGGAAATGACCAATCGGAAAAGATCAGTGGAGCGCCTGGATAGATTGATCGCTGATCTGATCGCAGCTGAGATTGAACGTAATCGTACGATGTCCACTGCGGCCATAGCCAATGATGAAGAAATTACACTAAAGTTTGAAGCAAGCAAAAATAGGCTTAGGTGGCCCGTGGCCACAGGATTTGTGTCTGCCAAATTTGGTCAGCAGCCACATCCGGTTTGGAGAAATGTTTTGGTCAATAACACTGGTGTCGACATTCAGACCAACAGGGATGAAGAGGTGCGATCGGTGTTTGATGGGGAAGTCAAAACGAGGGCGTTTGTGCCTGGTATGAACAATGTGGTCATTATTAAACACGGGAACTACTACACCGTTTACTCCAGACTCAAGGATGTCGTTGTTGAAAAGGGACAGAAGCTTAAGGCAACTGACCTGATTGGCAAAGTCAATACGGATACGGAGGGTATTTCCGAAGTTCACTTTGAAGTTTGGAAAAATACTCAGAAGCTCGATCCCGAAAAATGGCTGGCGAATTAGAGATGCGATGATTTATCTCTATCTTTGATATACAGAATTCCGCAGGATCATTATATTTCCTGCACATTAGAAAGACTAAATTAAATTCAAATGAATACAGTATTAGCGTTTGGAATGCCGGGAGGCTGGGAATGGATTGTGATTGGATTATTCATTGTCATATTTTTTGGGGCGAAGAAAATTCCTGAAATCGCACGAGGTTTCGGTAAAGGAATCCGTGAATTCAAGGATGCTACCAAAGAGATCAAACAAGAAATTAACGAAGGTCAGAAAACAGAGGAGAAAGAAACCAGCAAGAGTTGAGCGAGTATTCTTCTTACCATCAGGTGAAATCCAGCCTGATGGATGGATCTGTTTCCTGCCAGCAGGTAGTTAATTTTTTTTTAGAACAGATTCGGAGTAAAAATCAGGAAATCAATGCTTTTCTGGAGGTTTTTGAGGACTATGCCCTTGAGAAGGCTCTGGAAGTAGATGACAAAATCAAAAACGGTCAGGCAGGTAAGCTGGCTGGTTGTATTATTGGCATCAAGGATTTATTTTGTCTTAAAGGAAAAGTCGTTTCATGCGGCTCCAGAATACTGCAGGACTTTGAAAGTCAGATTACATCTACAGCCATCCAGAAGCTGATAGATGAGGATGCCATAATCATAGGCAGGCAAAATTGTGATGAATTCGCTATGGGGTCCTCTAATGAAAATTCCGCATTTGGACCAACGAAAAATCCGGTAGATACCGATACAGTACCGGGAGGATCCTCAGGGGGTTCGGCTGCGGCAGTGGCCGCCAATATGTGTATGGCTTCTATTGGATCGGATACAGGGGGATCGATTCGTCAACCTGCAGCTTTTTGCGGCATTTTTGGTATGAAGCCAAATTATTCTCGCATATCCAGGTATGGGTTAACGGCTTATTCGAGCTCCTTTGATACGGTAGGAACACTGACAAATAGTATCGAAGACGCTGCACTGCTACTGGAAGTAATGTCCGGGCAGGACCCTAATGATAGTACCTCATCCAGTAAGCCAGTTCCATCCATCGATCTGAGCGTTGAGACGGAGACCCGCAAGATCGCCGTCCTTGACAACTTCGAAGGTCATGAGGGATTTGATCCTGTGTTGCTTGAAACGTTTAACAGGGCCCTGGAAAGTGTAAAGTCCAGAGGACATGTCATCGAGAAAGTAAACTTTCCGTACCTGGACTACCTGCTACCGACCTATTACATCCTTACCTCTGCAGAAGCAAGTACCAATTTATCAAGATATGATGGAGTCAGGTACGGCTATCGGGTAAGTGATCCGGCTAATCTCGAAGCCATGTATAAGAAATCCAGGACAAAAGGGTTTGGTACGGAAGTACTGCGGAGGATACTTTTAGGGACTTTTGTGCTTTCTGCTTCCTACCAGGATGCATTTTACAAAAAGGCCCAGAAAACCCGTCAGTTAATCAAAGAGTTTACAAGGGAACTTCTTTCCAAATATGATTTCCTAATGCTCCCCACTACACCAACACCGGCATTCAAATTAGGTGAAAAGACCAAAGACCCCGTGGAGATGTATCTGTCTGATATTTTTACTGTTCAGGCGTCTATGGCAGGGTTTCCTGCTATCTCTTTACCGATATGGAATGATGATAAGACACCAATCGGAATTCAGGTTGTGGGGGGTGAATTTGAGGAGTCTGCGTTATTAAAATTTTCAAAATCCATTGAGTCATTTTAATTTTTCGTCATGATTAGGATCACCCTTGCCGCGGTTATTGTGTTTATAGGTACGCTTTCTTCAGCGCAGTCACCTTCCGATTACGATTATATTCCAGATGCTTCCTATGCGGAAATCGAGGAAAGACTAGAAGCCATTGAAGGTACAATTCCGCTTCATTTCAATACCCGGGTGAAGGGATTTGTTGATTATTTCACCGTAAGAGACCGTGAATACACAAGAGAGATTCTGAATAGAAAAGATCATTTTTTCAGGTTGTTTGAGAAATATCTGGCGAAATACAACATGCCGGATGAGCTTAAATATCTGTCAATAGTAGAGTCAGGATTAAGGCCCGATGCAGTTTCCGTGGCCAGTGCAGTAGGGTTATGGCAGTTCATTTCAAGTACAGGTAAAATGTATGGACTGAAAAATGACTGGTACCTTGACGACCGGATGGATCCCGAAAAGGCAACGGATGCTGCCTGCAGACACCTGCTAGACCTTTACAGGATGTTTGATGATTGGGAGCTGGCCATGGCGGCCTACAATTGTGGCCCTGGAAATGTCAGAAAAGCAATCAGACGTAGCGGCTATAAGAAAGAATTTTGGGAAATCTATCGATACCTGCCGAGGGAAACCAGGGGTTATGTTCCTCAGTTTGTGGCGATTATGTACACCATGAACTATGCTGAAGAGCACAACTTGTATCCGGAAGAGCTCTACCAGCTTCCTGAGTACGATACTGTGATGGTCAGTCAGTATATGCACCTGGAGACCTTTGCGGACCAACTGAATGTATGTCTGGATGATATGCTACAACTAAACACCAACATTAAACGAGGCGCATTACCAGAAGGCACAAAAGATTTTGCCTTAAAAATCCCGGCAGATATGAAGGAGTTTGTAGTCGCTAACAGGACTCAACTATACGACTCCGCCTCCAGGGTTGGAAAGGAAGAATTGGAATACCTGGCCCGGAATATGCCTGGTAGTACCTGGGGTAGAGAAAGAATAGTTTATCGGGTAAGGAGCGGTGATGTACTGGGACTGATTGCCAATAGACACAATGTCAGAGTTTCTGATATTAAAGAATGGAATAATCTAAATTCTACGCTGATCCGGGTAGGTCAGCCACTCAGTATCTGGGTCTTACCAAACTATACAAGCGGCACGAAAGATCTCTATGCATCGGCGCGCAGCAGTACCACTGGAGTCAGTGATTATGATATTGCTGTGGGCAACGCCAAAAGCTACGACGTAAAGCCCGGTGATACCCTTTGGCAAATCTCCAAGAACACGAATGTAAGCGTTGAGCAGCTCAAAAAACTCAACAATTTAAATTCTAACACGATACAGCCAGGACAAAGACTTATTATTGACATAGACTAAGAGCTTTACAATTCCTATTTTTGGAGAAGGGTGAATAAATCACCAGTTTGGAGATTTTCATGAAGCGAAAAGGAGATTAGATATGTCAGGAAAAAAGAACCACATTTTTTTTGTAATACTTCTGACCCTAATAAGTTGCGGCGAAGCAAAAAAGGGTTTGGAAAAGGAATTTATGCCCACAGCAAGGGGTGATATTGGCGAAATTATCCTTGTGATGGATTCGAGTCAGTATGAAGGTAAACTGGGCGATCAGGTGAAAAGTGTTTTTCGGGAGCCAATGAGGGGTTTGCCTCAGGACGAGCCCATGTTCAGCCTGGGTAAAGCCAGCCCAAAAAGACTTAATAATATCTTACGGTCGGCCGCCAATATGATCTTCGTGATGACCCTTGATAGTAAGACGTCTGAAAGTAATGTCTTGCGCGGGTTTTTTACCAATCAGTCACTCAAAACCATACAACGTGACACCTCTATCTTTATGAGCATCCGTAAAGATGAGTTCGCCAGGGGGCAACTTGTATTGTACCTGTATTCTACCGATGAAGAACTGCTGATCAAAAAGCTTGAAGAGAACAGAGATCAACTGCAGGCGCTTTTCGAGTCCGCCGAAAGAGAACGGCTTAAGGACAGGGTATTCTCTGAAAGGGCTAAAGACATAGAGGCAGTCATAGCGGAAGATCATCCTTTTACCATCAATGTTCCCTTTGGATGGGATCTGGCTAAGAACAGCCGAAATTTTGTTTGGATCAGACAATTGCAGGCGGATAAAGAGCGAAATTTCTTTGTGTATTACGAACCATACACGGATGCAGAGATATTCGAAAATGTGCCGCAGTTCCGTGACAGGGTGACGGAGACCAATTTGCGCGACAGCGAAAAACCCGAGATATACATCACCAGGCAGCAGCGAGATGACATCAAGGCTGTATTTACAAATACAGTAAGCTTTAATGGTAGTTATGCAGTGAAGGCCCGTGGATTATGGAAAATAAGTGATAACTCCGGAGGTGGACCCTATGTCAGCTATACCATCGTCGACGAGGATCAGCAAATGATATACTATATAGAAGGGTATGTGTATTCTCCGGGTACGGACAAGGGCAACTATATACGAGAATTGGACACAATTCTGTCTACCTTTAAAACAGATAATAAAACCGAACCAACCACCTGATTCTTAATGGCTAAAGTAAGAAAAAAGGATGCACTGGACTTCCATGAATCCAGTCCACCCGGCAAAATTGAGGTAAGACCAACAAAACCTCTCAGCAGTCAGCATGATCTGGCTCTGGCGTACTCTCCCGGTGTGGCAGAACCTTGTCTGGAGATCGCTAAAAACCAGCAAGATGTCTACAGATATACAGCAAAAGGGAATCTGGTAGGTGTAATATCGAATGGCACTGCGGTCCTGGGCCTTGGAAATATCGGCCCGGAGGCATCTAAACCTGTAATGGAAGGTAAAGGTGTGCTTTTCAAGAAATTTGCCGGAATAGACGTCTTCGACATAGAGATCAATGAAGAGGACCCGGATAAGTTCATCGAAATCGTAAGGTCCCTGGAACCGACTTTTGGTGGAATAAATCTTGAGGATATTAAGGCCCCGGAGAGCTTCAAGATTGAGCAGGAGCTGCGTAAGCAAATGCAGATCCCTGTCATGCATGATGACCAGCATGGTACCGCTATCATCTCAAGTGCTGCACTCATCAATGCTCTTGAGGTTAACGGGAAAAAGATCTCGGATATAAGAATAGTCGTGAGTGGAGCTGGGGCTGCGGCCATAGCCTGCACCGATCTTTATGTTTCGCTTGGCGCAAAAAAAGAGAATATTTTGATGTCCGATTCCAAAGGGATCGTAAGAAGCGATCGTCCCAATCTTGACCCGGTAAAAGCAAAATATGCTACCGATATCGATGTCAATACTTTGGAGGAAGCATTAGTCGGAGCGGATATGTTTTTGGGACTGAGCATAGCCAATGTGATGTCCACTGAGATGTTGAAATCCATGGGTTCAGACCCCATTGTTTTTGCATTGGCCAATCCAGATCCTGAAATAGCATATGACCTGGCGATGAAAACCAGGAAAGATATAATTATGGCCACCGGAAGATCAGATCATCCAAACCAGGTCAACAATGTACTCGGATTCCCCTACATTTTCCGTGGTGCCCTGGACGTGCGATCTACTGCCATTAACGAAGAAATGAAGTTGGCTGCTGTAAATGCCATCGCATCATTGGCCAAAGAACCTGTTCCGGAAATGGTCCTGAAAGCATATGGCAAGGCAGCGATGAAATTTGGTGCCGATTATCTGATTCCCAAGCCGATTGATCCCCGATTGATTACCTCCATATCACCGGCAGTGGCCAAAGCCGCCATGGATACTAAGGTGGCAAGGGAGCAGATCAGCGACTGGGATGAATATAACCTCGAGTTAGAAAAAAGAATTGGAATAGATCACAGGTTGATATCCAGGATCGTTTACCGTGCGAGGCAGGATCCCAAGAAGGTCATATTTGCGGAAGCGGACAATCTTACCATTTTGAAGGCGGCTCAAATGGCAATTGATGAGAGAATTGCGACTCCGATCTTACTTGGACAGAAGAGCAAGATCATGAAAATGATAGACGAAGCTGAATTACTTGATCTAAAAGACTGCCAGATGATTGATCCGGCCGAAGAGCCCGAAAAGCGCAAGGAGTATGCAAAAATCTTCTTTGAAATGCGCCAGCGAAAAGGCATGACCGCACACCTGGCAAAAAACCATATGTCCAGCCGAAACTTTTTCGGATCGATGATGGTCAAGTTAGGTGAGGGAGACGCTTTGATTTCCGGTCTTTCCAGCGATTATCCTAAGACGATCTTACCGGCCCTTCAAATAATAGGTGTTGAGGAAGGTGTGAAACGCGTGGCAGGGATGTATATAATTAGCAATTCCCAGGGGAATTTCTTCTTCTCTGACACCACTGTCAACAGAAATCCAACTGAGGAAGAACTGGTGGACATCATAGGTTTGACTTCCCGGGCGGTTAGGTTCTTTGATGCTGAGCCACGAATGGCCGGCTTGTCCTATTCAAACTTTGGTTCTGCCAAAGGCGATGTGCCGTCCAAAATGGCCAAAGCTGTCGAGATGGCGAAGAAAAAATGGCCCGAACTCATCATAGACGGGGATATTCAGGCAAACGTGGCTTTGAACAAAGACTTATTAAAGGAAAATTATCCATTTAGCTCATTAGCCGGAGGAATTGCCAATACTTTGATCTTCCCAAATCTGGAATCTGGCAATATTGCCTATAAATTGATGATTGAGTTAGGCGGAGCAGAAGGTATTGGACCTGTCCTTATGGGAATGAAGAAACCTGTGCATGTTTTGCAGGTCGGTTCATCCGTGAGAGAGGTCTTTAATATGGCTGCTATTTCAGTGGTAGACGCTCAAATTTCAGAATCTAAGAACCAAAAATGATTGCATTTGTAGAGGGTGCCCTGATTGTCAAGGAACCAACCCATGTTGTAATTCATACCAGTTCCGGACTCGGTTATGAAATTAAAATATCATTAAACACCTTCAGTTCCATCAAGGACCTGGATCGTGTCAAGATCCATACACACTTTCACGTGAAGGAAGATGCTCATACCCTGTTTGGGTTTTTTGAGCCTTCGGAGAAGGTGAGATTCCTTGATCTTATATCCATCAACGGGGTAGGTCCGAGCACCGCTCTTATGGTGCTATCATCTCTGGACCCCGAGGAGTTACAGGCTGCCATCGCCCATGAGGATGTGAAGACCATTCAAAGCGTAAAAGGCATCGGTGGAAAGACGGCTCAGCGCATCGTACTGGAATTGAAAGATAAGATGAAAAAAGAGGGCTTATTGGACAAAATTGATGATTTTGCTGCTCCCGTAAGCAATACTTTGCAAACTGAGGCGTTATCCGCCCTGACAACCTTAGGTATCAGTAAACCAGCGGCAGAGAAAACTATTAAAGCCATCCTAAAGGAGAGAGGAGAGATAAAGCTGGAAGAACTTATAAAGTTAGCACTGAAGAGAGCCTAGAAGAAGCGTATTTTCTTGAATTATTGGAACTACATATACAGCATTGGTGTATTCGCTATATTACTGATAAGTACCCCATATGAGGTAGCTGGTTTTGATTTTCAGCAGGTTCCAGCTGATACCACGAAGAAGGATTCTGTCTATCGACCTTCCAAAACCCCAACTTATCAGCCATCGTATCGGTATGGTGATCCCTTTTCAAATACGGGTGGTGAGTCCTCCAGCCCATTGCTATTAAATGATCCGTCGCAGTTGGACATGGAGGTGGAATATGACTCGGGAATCAGATATTCAGTTTATGAACGAATCGGCGATCTGAATTTCAGGCCGGCCACATCGATGTCCTTTGAGGAATATGATCGATACAATGACGAAAAGATCGTTTCCGATTACTGGCGGGAGCAGTCGTTGGGACTGGATGGTGAAAGTGCGGTCAGTGGTAGAAGTTTGCTGCCTCGCCTGTACGTGAGCCCCGTATTTGACCGGATTTTTGGAGGATCTTATGTAGACATTCAACCGACCGGATTTGTCAATCTCGATTTTGGTGGTCTTTTTCAAAATATCGATAACCCTCAGGTAGGTGAACGCCAGCGTCGAAATGGAGGGTTCAATTTCAACATGCAGATCAGCTCTAACGTGGTGGGTAAGATCGGGGAGAAGCTGGCTGTTACTTTCAATTATGACAACAATAACACCTTCGACTTTCAAAATGACCTGAAGGTCGAATACACAGGTTTCGAAGAGGAAATCATCAAGAAAATCGAGATCGGTAATGTCAGCATGCCGGTCTCGAATAGTTTAATGACGGGTGGTCAATCACTATTTGGTATTAAAACCCAATTACAGTTCGGTCGATTATACGTCACAGGTATTGCCTCCAGTCAGCGGGGAAGAAATGACGTCATCAATATCCGCAATGGCGTGGACGAAAGGCAGTTTGAAATAAGAGCGTCCATGTACGACGAGAACAGGCACTTTTTTCTTGGTCACTTTTTCCGTGAAAATTACGAGGCCTGGCTTTCCGGACTACCTCAAATCATATCAGGTGTAAACATTACCCGACTCGAAGTCTATAGTCTAAACAGAAGTCAGAATACCACAACCACCCGAAATTTCCTGGCTTTGATGGATCTGGGCGAGGGTCAGCGTGTCCTCAATGATGCCGTGGGGAGCAGGGTCCCCGGTCCATCCAATAACCTGGCAAACGACTTGTACAATAGGGTACGAAGTAATGCGGGATTGCGAGACCCCGAGCTGGCAGATGCGATCCTGGCTAATGAATTTGGGATGGCTGAGTCGAGAGATTTCGTCAAAGTAACGACAGCTCGTAAACTTGATCAATCCGAATACGAATGGGATGGTCGTCTTGGTACCATCTCCCTCCTAAGGAAGCTTCAGAACGATGAGGTTTTGGCTGTAGCTTACGAGTACACATACAATGGTCAGGTGTACCAGGTGGGTGAGTTGCAGGAAGACTACCAGGGATTATCAGATAGTCAGCTGATTTTCCTTAAGATGCTTCGACCAAACAAGATCAATACGGCTGTTCCCACATGGGATCTGATGATGAAAAACGTCTATAACCTAAATACAGGCCGTATATCGAGAGATGGATTTACGTTGCGAGTACATTATAGGGACGACAGGACTGGGATAGACAATCCATCCCTGCATGAGGGTCGTTTGACCAAAGACCAACCCCTGATTCAGCTTCTGGGATTGGACCAACTTAACCGCAACAACGACCGACAACGAGACGGTAACTTCGATTTCATTGAAGGTATTACGATTGATACGAGAAACGGTAACATTATTTTCCCGGTCTTGGAGCCTTTTGGCGAAACATTGCGTGAAGCATTTGATCCCAGCGAAACAGCTCTCATAGAGAAATACGTTTACGACACACTTTACAGCACGACCAGGGCAGACGCTGAGCAGGTGGCTTCCAAAAACAAATTCTTCATAGTCGGTACTATGGCCGGTGGCTCTACTTCGGACATTGTACTACCGGGAATCAATGTAGCTGAGGGGTCAGTAGTGGTTACAGCAGGTAACACTCCCTTGACGGAAGGTCTGGATTACACCGTTGATTATAACCTGGGTAGAGTTAGAATATTAAACCAGGGGGTCATGAATTCCGGAAAGGACATTCAGATTTCCTATGAAAAGGCGGACCTTTTCAATTTTCAGACCAGATGGCTGACAGGAGCCCAGTTGGATTATGTTTTCAATGACAATCTCACGATCGGAGCGACTATCCTTCAGTCCAATGAAAGACCCGGTGGTAGAACTCGATATAATATCGGTGACGAGCCTACAAAAAACACCAAGTATGGTATGAATGTAAACTATCAGCAGGAGCTACCATTCATGACTAAGTTTTTGGACGCTATGCCATTGTTGAACACAAAAGAACCGTCTAATATCTCCGTTACCGCGGAGGTTGCACAGTTAAAACCGGGCACATCCAACATCGTACAAGGGGAAGGAACCTCCTATATTGATGATTTTGAGAATGCGGTCACGCCGATAGGTATCGGTGGCTGGGGAGGATGGACCCTTGCTTCCACACCCACTTCTTCCCGCGAAAGTTTTGACCAATCTGCCCTAACCGGCAATGCTTTGGGAGTCAATTACAGAAGGGCAAAGATCGCGTGGTATACGGTTGATAATACCGTATTCTACAATGCTCAGCAGAATCGACGACCTGAAAATATTACTGAGGACGACCTGGAAAACCATTTCGTAAAACCAATTTACCCGCAGGACATTTATAAGCAGCAGGATCGCAATCTGGTGAACATCAACGAGCAGATCTTTGATGTCGCATATTTTCCCAGGGAGAGAGGTTTATACAATTATAACCCCAATCTGACGGTGGTTCGGGATGATCAAAATGAACAATGGCCTGTCTTCAGGAGGGCAGATGCCCGCCAGAACTGGGCAGGGATCACCAGGCCAATCCGAAATGAGGTGGATTTCGATAAGACCAATATCGAATACCTGGAGTTCTGGTTGATGGACCCTTTCGTGGATGAAGTGCCCGATGGGATATTTAATGAGGTCAATTCAACGGGAGGCCAGGTGGTCTTTAACCTTGGTAGTGTTTCAGAGGACTTAATGAAAGATGGAAAGCACGCATTTGAGAACGGATTGCCAGCGGATGGAGTTAAGGCAGAAGCCACGGAAACCGAATGGGGATATGTAACCAATGAGCAGTATCTGACAGATTTCTTTGAAAATGATGCAGACATCAGGGAAAATCAGGATGTGGGGCTGGATGGACTTCGAAATGATGAAGAGGGACCATTTTTCGAGAGTCAATTTTTGAATGATCTGGCTCCTACGATCCGAGATTTGGTGCAATCAGATGTGTCAGCGGACAATTTCAACTACTATCTGGGTTCCAATTATGACAATCGGGATGCCAACATTGTGGAACGATATAAAAACTACAATGGAATGGACGGTAACTCCCCCGTCGGAACAAGTGGTTTGACCCAGGCATCAACGGTAACACCCGACAATGAAGACCTTAACCAGGACAATACAATTTCAACTCTGGAAGAGTACTATGAATACAGATTTCGCTTGAGGCCGAGGGAGTTACGAGTGGGAGAAGGGTACATTGTGGATCAGGTACAGGACAGAGACCAGGTGAACTGGTATTTGTTCCGGATTCCGATTCGTAATCCTGATCGGGTAGAGGGAGACATTCAGGGTTTCAAGTCCATTCGGTATTTGCGTATGTATATGACCGATTGGGAGCAGCCAGTGGTACTCAGGATGGCCAAAATGCAGCTGGTAGGAAGCCAATGGCGAAAATTTACAGAGTCTTTGAATGAGGTAGGATTGAATGATGTACCTGAGGGTTCTGTTTCTGATTTAAATGTTTCGGTTGTAAATATTGAGGAAAACAGCGTCGGTGATGCGGAAACCAGTCCCTATACCGTTCCTCCCGGACTCGACCGGGATAGGGACAATACTACGTTTCTCAATAGAAGAAACAACGAACAGTCACTTCAGATTTGTATCGAGGATCTGGAGGACAAAGACGCCAGGGCCGTGTTCAAAAACGTGACTTATGACCTAATCAATTATGGCCGATTGAAAATGTTTTTTCATGCGGAAGCATACCGGGGAGATATTGTCAATGATGATGAGGTGACTGCCTTTCTTCGGTTTGGTACGGATTACACGGAAAACTACTATGAAATTGAAGTTCCCATGAAGATCACGCCACGTGGTGTGATGGTATCAGATCCAAACATTGAACGCCTGGTATGGCCTGAAGAGAATGAAATTGATATTTCTATTAATGAAATATTGGGTCTAAAGTCTGAGCGGAACAGAGGAAATCTAAATATTGAAGTTCCTTACTCCAGACCTTCAAACAATGGCCGATACAAATTGACAGTAAAAGGGCGACCGGATATCAGCACCATTCTGACGATGATGATCGGAGTCCGTAATCCTGAAAGTCCCGACCGGGCACCCAAATCCGTTTGTATCTGGGCAAATGAATTGAGGGTTACGGATTTTGATACAAGGAAAGGTTGGGCAGCAAATGCCAGGGTCGCTACTAAACTGGCCGACCTGGGTACTGTGACCGCATCGACCAGGTATACCTCAATCGGATTTGGGTCAATACAGGAGCGCATTTCAGAAAGAGAAAGAGAGGAGACGATGCAATATGACGTCAATGCCAATATAAACCTTGACAAATTCCTGATGCCTGAAAAAACAGGTTTGAAAGTACCCATGTTCGCCAGCTACGAACAGATTAGGGTCACTCCTCAATTTGATCCGCTGGATCCGGATATTCCCCTTGAAGCGTCATTGGAAAGTATTTCTTCGGAAGAAGAGCGCAACGACTATCGCCAGCTTGTTGAAGACCGCACCACCAGGAGAAGTCTAAATTTCACCAATGTCCGAAAAGAGAGAATTAATACGGAGCGCACCCCGATGTTTTACGACATTTCGAATTTCTCATTTACCTATGCTTTTAGTGATCAGCAGTCAAGTTCAATCACCACGGAATCGTTTCTGAGAAAAACTCAGTCAGGAGGTGTAGCCTACAATTACAGCCCTCCTAATATCAATTTCCGCCCTTTCGAGAACTCTCAGGCTTTTTCCAGTCCGTATCTGAAAATGATTTCCGACATCAATTTTTCTCCGTTGCCAAGTAATCTTTCCGTAAGAGCTGATCTCAACAGGAACTTCATGTTGACGCAACTTTACAATGACCAGTTGACCACACAAGGCATCGACCCATTCTATGAAAGACTTTTTACTTTCAATAGATCATATAACCTTAGGTGGAGCTTTTTTAATGCACTTACATTTGATTATGCGGCCCAGGCTAATGCGGTGATTGATGAACCTGATGACAGGGTCGAGGGTGATATTGACACCCAGTTTGAAAGAGATTATATATGGGAGCAGGTGAGGGATCTGGGACGGATGAAAAACTTCAATCAAACGGCTTCAGCCAATTATCAGCTACCATTGGACAAATTGCCGGTTACGGATTGGGTCACAGCGGATGTGCGCTACGAAGTTGGATACAATTGGATCGCAGGATCACTTGGGCAGGAAGACAGTGCCGGTAATTTTTTCGGGCATCGGATCACAAACAATCGAAATCGGAGCGCTACCACCAAGCTGGATATGGTAAAACTTTACAATAAGGTGGGATTTCTGGAAAGAGCCAATGCACCGTCAAGACCACCAAGTAGAAGAAACAACGATGATGAAGAAGAAAACACTTCCAATTTTGATCTGGGTAAGACTTTTTTAAGAATGTTAATGTCACTCCGATCTATAAATGCAAGCTACACTATTAATGAAACCACAGGTTTGTCCGGGTTTATCCCAACGGCATTTTTATTAGGACTGGACTCTACCTACAGTGCACCAGGCCTGGGGTTCATTTTGGGTGACCAGGATCCGGATTTCCGGTTCAGAGCTGCTGAAAATGGATGGGTTACGAGGGCTCCGGCGTTAAGCGCACCATTTGAGCAACGGCAAACCAGAACATTCTCGGCAAGGGCCTCCATTGACCCCTTTAATGACCTGAAAATTCAACTCGATGTGCAGCGAACTAACTCTGGTAACTTCCAGGAATTGTTCCGTTACAACCTTGATGCGGAAGATTATGTCAGCCAGACTCCTTCGAGGTCCGGTAACTACAGCGTATCATTCATCACCATCAGGACCGCCTTTGAGAACCAGGACCGAAATGTTTCACCGGCGTTTGAGCAGTTCAAGGAAAACATTTTGATTATGCATCAACGGACAAATTTTGAACTGGCATCGCAAGGCATTCAGGGACGGTATGATACCATATCACAGGATGTGTTGGTACCGGCTTTCATTTCGGCTTATGCAGGACAAAATGCCTCTACAGCTGACTTGAGACCATTTCCTGTAATTCCGCTACCAAACTGGAGACTCGATTTTGCAGGATTGTCAAAGCTACCGGCTTTGAGGGATGTTTTTTCCTCTGTGAATGTTACTCACAGCTACAGGTCAGCATTTAACATCAACAACTACACCAACTCACTTAGGTACACCGATAACTTTACCCTGGATAATAGTTTTCTGGATTACCGGTACGGCACCATTTCAGATTCCACAGGTCAGGGATTGGTGCCAGTTTATATCATGAATCAGGTTTCCATGATCGAGCAATTTGCCCCGCTTATTGGTCTAAACCTCAGGACAAAGTCCAATATGAATATAAGGGTGGACTATAAGACAGACAGAAATCTCGCATTGAATCTATCGAATGCACAGGTGACGGAAACCCAAAATGATGATATAGGTTTGGATTTTGGGTGGACCAAATCAGATTTAAAGTTGCCATTTCGAATTCAGGGTCGAACGGTAACCATCGAAAACGATGTAACCATGAGGATGAGTGTCACATACAGGGATCAAAAAACTACCCAACGAAAAATCAATGAAGAGGATAAAGTGACGAATGGAAATCAAAGTTTCCAGATCAGGCCCTCCATCGGATATAAACTTAATCAGGCGCTGGATCTGACAATGTACTTCGATAGAAATATCACAAACCCGAGAGTTGGGTCATTTAGAAGGGCTACTACTTCATTTGGTTTTCAGCTAAGGTTTAGTTTGTCTCAAATATGATCTTTTTCATTTATCCGGCTATTTTTGCTGGCTAAAAACTTTCTGTAATGAATATACCCAAAGACTTAAAGTACACCAAGGACCATGAGTGGATCAAAATGGAAGGGGATATAGCCACCATTGGAATCACGGATTTTGCTCAGGGAGAATTAGGAGATATTGTATATGTTGAAATCGAAACAGAAGGTGAGGAATTGTCATCCGGCGATGTTTTTGGGACGGTCGAGGCAGTAAAAACAGTCTCGGATCTGTTTATGCCTATTCCCGGAGAAGTTACAGAAGTTAATCCCAAGTTGGAATCCAATCCGGAAGTCATCAACTCCGACCCATACGGTGATGGATGGATGATAAAGGTGAAAGTTTCTGGTGAAGCTGATGACCTATTGTCTGCGGATGAGTATGGTGAATTAACCGCAAGCTAATTGCTTTTTAGGCTCGTCTCATACTTGTGGCTGTTTTTGACCCTATTTCTGCTGTTGAAGCCAGTACCGGGATATCAACATCCTGTTTTGTTCGATCATGAGGATAAACTTGCTCATTTCCTCTTGTTTTTCAATTTGTCGTTGCTTTGGGACAGGGAATTGAGGGTGAATTTTCACTTCTCGGACAAAAATGCCTTGATTTTCGTGGTTGTAGCAGGAGTTACACTGGCAGGTCTGACGGAATGGGCTCAGAATTACATTCCTTACAGGGGAATGGATTTGGCAGATTTTTTGTTTGATATAGCGGGACTTGTCGTTGGGATTTTTGTTGTTCTGGTTATACAAAAACAGCGTCATTCGTTGTCTAAGTAGAACATTGAAATTATCTTTGATATTCGGCAGGTTATAAAACTGAAGAAATATGGAATTAAAGAAGAACCCTAAAGTTGATTTGGCAAGGAAGTCAGGGATGCTCATGAACCTGGGCCTCACACTCAGTTTGCTGATCACTATAGTTGCTTTCGAATGGAGAACATACGATGATCAGGGTCTATTGGATCTGGGTCAGGTGGAAGATGACTTTGAAGACATCATGGAGATACCACCGACAGAGCAGCCACCGCCACCACCACCAAAGGTGCAAATTCCTGAAATCATAGAAGTTCCGGATGAAGAAGAGATCGAGGAAGAGATCGAAGTGGAGCTTGATGTGGAGGTCACTGAGGAGACTGTGGTAGAGGAGATTGTATTTGAAGAGGCTCCTGAGGAGGAAGAAGTTGAAGAAGTTTTCACAATTGTGGAAGATCAACCGGAATTTCCAGGTGGAATGCCTGCTTTCTACAAGTTTGTAGGAGATAACATGAAGTATCCTGCCCAGGCAAGAAGAATGGGAATTGAGGGTAGAGTATTCGTTCAGTTCGTAGTTGATAAGGATGGTACTGTAACCGAAGTGACTTCCGTTAAGGGAATCGGAGCAGGATGCGATGAAGAAGCGGAAAGAGTTCTGCGTATGTCACCGAAGTTCAAGCCTGGTAAGCAAAGAGGTAGAGCGGTGAAAGTACGAATGGTACTTCCGATTATCTTTAAGCTGAACAATTAATTAGAAAGAATCATAAACGATATTAAACCCTGGTCATGAGACCAGGGTTTTTTGTTTACCACTCTATTGACTTCAAGTCAATACCGAGCCTGCCAGCTACTTCATTTGCCTTCAACCTAAGTTTGTTGTTGACTATTAGTTCATGAGCTGTTTCGATGTCCTCACCAAAGATGCGGTCTTCTTCGGCATGATGGATTCTTTGCCTGATCAAATTGTGACATTCTTCCAGTATAGGCCCTGACTTTAAGGGTCGATGAAAATCAAAGGCCTGAGCCGCGCAAACCATTTCCACGGCTAGAATATATTCCAGGTTGTCGATGATCATGTTCAATTTTCGGCTGCTTATGGATCCCATACTTACATGATCCTCCTGACCAAGAGACGTAGGAATGCTATCAGCACTCGCAGGATAGACCAGGCTTTTGTTTTCACTCACCAGGGCTGCAGATGTATACTGCGGTATCATAAACCCTGAATTGATGCCGGTGTTTTTCATCAAGAGGCGCGGAAGCGAATCGATTTTCCCATCCAAAAGCAGGTAAGTACGGCGGTCAGATATATTTCCAAGCTCGCAAGCAGCCAGCGAGGCATAATCAAGTGGAAGTGCGAGCAATTGTCCATGAAAGTTTCCTCCGCTGATGGACTCCTGTTCGTCCAGTATTATGGGATTATCCGTCACCGAGTTCAATTCGGTAATCGTGAGGTCATAAAGATGTTGCCAGGAGTTACGGCTGGCCCCATGGACTTGAGGTACACATCTTAAGGAATAAGGATCCTGCACTCGACCACAATGTTTATGTGATTTCACCATTTCTGAGTCACTCAGAAATGATGTAAGTCGATGGGCTACCGCAATAGACCCCTGAAATGGCCTTAATTTGTGAAGTGAGGATTTGAACGGAGCGATGGAGCCAAGTAATCCTTCAAGGGACATTGCGGCTATGATGTCTGCAGTTTCCAGGCAGTTGTATAATCTCTGTACCCCTAGGACTGCATAGGCAAGAATGAATTGGGTGCCATTAATCAAAGCCAAACCCTCTTTGGGTCCCAATTGCAATGGTTTGAGATCAAATTTTTTCTCAATTTCTGAGGCCGGAAACTCTTCACCTCTGATGATGACTTTACCTAATCCTATAAGTGGTAAAAACAGATGGGCCAAAGGCGCCAGATCGCCACTGGCACCCACACTACCTTTTACGGGTACGACAGGTGAAATATTTTCCTTTAAGAAAAAGCTAATTCGCTCCAAAACCTCCATCGAGATACCTGAGTAACCTTTAGATAGGGCATGAAGTTTGGTAACCAGCATCAAACGTGAAATGCGCTCCGGGACCGGTTCCCCAACGCCAACACTATGGCTCCTAAGTATGTTTTCCTGTAGTTTGATGGTGTCTTCCTTTGAGATTTTAGTATCGCAAAGAGGGCCAAACCCGGTATTTATACCATAGACCGTTGCTTCGCCGGCGGCCATTTTCAGGGTATTATTTCGGCTTTTTAGGATTTGTGCCTTCACTGGCTCGGAGAAAACACCGGCTATCTTTCCATCGGCAATATCCAATGCAATGGATGGCGTCATATGGTCCACTCCATAATTGAATGTGTTCATCTTTAATTTGGGTTTTGAAAGTCCAGCTGAGGCCACTGCTGGTCTCGGTACTCTTCAAGGGTGTTGTTGAACTCTCTCTCAAATGTATTGAATTCTTCGTCTGAGAGTAGACTCTTAAGTGAATTAAGAGCAGGGGCTGCAAACTGGGGCAATCCGTTTTCAATTGCAGTCCGGGCAAATTCTTTTTGAATTAGAATCGAACTAGGATTGATCTGTCTGGCTTCAACGAGAAAGTCATATTTCGTCTCAATACCAACTGAATCTGAGTTCAAGAAGGGAATGATAGTCCAAAAGTCAAACGCACTCTTTGGAAGACTTGTGAGATTGATCGAGTTAATTTCCTGAAACTGATTGATAGATGACTCTGGCAAATGGCTTTCGAAAATCTCAAAGTATTGAGCATGCTCTGTTAACCTGGCGTCTTTGAGTAAGGCATAGCTCAGTTTATTCCATACTTCAGTGACGAGATTTTGATGGAATTTTCCAAGCATTTCTTCCAAATCGGCTAGGTCTATATCAAGTAAGCGATAATATAGAAACGCATAACTGTCATTGTCTTCATTATTCAATATGGATTCGATCTGATTAAACAGTTCCCTGTAACTCACGTCTCTCTGAGCAAGCAAGCTCCACTCGTATGAAGCCTCTGACCATTTCCCGGCTTCCAGAAGTGCTGTGGCTCGGTTAAACTGAGCATTCTCGCCGGATCCTATGGCTTCAGTGAATTTTTGTATTGCCATCTCATACGCTCCCTGTTCCATATAGATCAATCCTGCCTGGTTCAGATAAAAGCCCCTCTCCAGATCCGTTACAAACAAGTCCAGGTTTTCAAGCGTCAATAACGCTTTGTTTATATTTCCCTTCTTTAAGAAATCGCCAACCTGTGAATGAATCAGGTTTTTGTTAAGGTCTGCAGATGTAATACTGGAGGTAAAGTCCAAATACATGGAGTCGGTCAGCGGATTTAATCCCAGCCATGATGCATTAATCAAAAGCGATATGCTGTGAAGATTGACCACCCTGAAATTAGTAGGATTCAGAGACAATGTTGAAGGGACTTGCTCTCCATCAGACATCGCAAGAATGTTGCTTTTCAGTGCGTTGTTTCCATTTTGAAAGTCAGACACCATGTTTAAAGAATCCTCTATCATTGACCATTTATTCACTTCAATGGAGGAATTCCATTTTTCGGATTTAAGTCCGCTGGAAAGTAGATCTGTTGCCTGTGCGTAGCTACCTGCTTTTCTAAGCGCAAGCGCAAAATTATTGGCTATCTCCCCTGATCCCGGGAAGGCCAGATTTCCTTCTCTCAAAATTGCAGGTGCCCTAGCCTCATCATTTAGCCTTTCGATCGACAATGCAGCATTTACAAAAGCCTGGGGAGAAGGTTGTCGAATGGTAGCACGCGTAAATCTGTAAACAGATTCTTCAAAATTATTATTGTTAAAATGAAATGAACCAAGCTTGTAATTTGAGTAGTGGTTGTCCCAACCAAAGACAGCACCCTGCCGGTAATATTCATTGGATAGCTGAGCGTTGCCGACGGATTCGTAGATATCTCCAAGAAAATTATATCTTCCGGCTTCGATCTGTTTCATTGGCTCACGGTCAGAATAAAAAAACATTGCTACCACAGCTACCAACCCTCCCAGCCTGGAGGATATGTACGGGAAATTATGATCTTTATAAGCAATCCGATAAACGGCCAGACCCTGTACCAGGGGAGTAAGAAAATTGACTATGACATAGATCAAAAAAAGGAGTCCAAAACCCAGATGCGCATACAGAGACATATATCTCATGGATTCCATCATTGGGCTATTACCTCTGAGAGTGCCGAGTAACAGAAACACGAAAGCGATCAGTCCCAGCACTACAACGAAGCTTCGGATGTCTCCAAAAACAGATGAAAACTGATTATAAATCTCTTGTTTAAACTGCATGGACCAGATCGCAATGAGCGATGAAAAGACAATAAGGTAAAATGGGTCAAGCTCATAGATATTGGTTTGGAGCACACCGATTCTCTGAGCGTAGTAGACACCTAAATAAATCAGGAATGCCAGACTGAATATGATGAAGTGCTTTTCATTATTGTTTCCTTTAGTACGGGAAATAAAATAAAGTAGCAGAAAAAGGATTTCTTCAGATACAATCAGTATAAAAATGATGGTAAGAATGGAGTATCCAAAATGTGAGTTGGCGATAAAGTGCATCGGCGCCAGTCCGGTTTGATATTGTGCCAAACAAAGTAAAAGGACAGAGGGAATGGAAATAAAAATCCACTTAACCCCCCAATGTACATTGGGTCTGTAATCGTGAAAATAATAAGCGGGCCCCAGCGTGATGACCATCATAATTATGGTTACCCACTTTTGACCCTGTCTGGAACCAAAAATGCCCAGGGCATCAAGATCCAGTAAGTTGATCTGGATGAAAATCAATCCACAGAGAACTATAAAACCGAACTTCTTCCAGTTGGTGCCAATTGCCACAAGGCCGCAAGTGAGGAACCATATCAGGTACATGTAAACTGATGGGACGTATGGTATGTGGTCTACATCCTGACCGAAAAAGGTTTCAGTCAAAAAGTACTTTTGTCCTTCAAGATCAAAATTGAATGGTCCCTTTTGGAAGGTGTGAAAAATAAAGTTTTCCTTTTCGGCGACACTTTGTACCGACCAATCCAGAATATGATCGAAATTATTCTCATGGAAAAAGAATACACTGACAAGCGCAAGGATCAAAATGCCTGAGAGAAGCCTTGTAAGTCGTTCCTGAGGGAAGTACATACCTTACTCCAGCACCTTTGGAACCCGGAAGAACTGCTCGTCATGGCTTGGTGCATTTTTTAGAGCTTCCTCACGAGTTAATTCGTTGGAGGCGAGATCCTCCCTAAAAACATTTCTCTCATGTGACATATGGGGATAGTCCTCAATAGAACTGGTGTCCAACTCTTCAAGTTTTTGAATCCAGGTCAGTATTTCTTCCAGATCGGAAAGCAGTGTCTTTTCGTCCTTCGGATCTATCTCTATTCTCGCCAGGTGAGCCAGTTTATAAAGTGTTTCTTTATCGACCTTCATCTCAATACAATATTACAAATTTAAACCTTTGCCTGGTCATTTAATTCTTTTTGAATGGTAGCTGAAACGTTGTCTTTCAGCCAGGCGGCTTTTTCCTGGACCTCCTCCGGGGGTTTGATAGGTTCCAGAATAGAAATTCTCAATTTGTGATTATTGAGGAGGTACTTACCGTCATCCGGCAGAATCTTGTAATTGTCATGCAAAACGACAGGCAGCACAGGTAGATCATGTTCTACCGCCAGCCTGAAGGCCCCATCCCTAAAATTTACCATTTCCGGTGGTTTGGTGGATTTAACGCCACCTTCCGGGTAGAATACTACATTGAATCCAGCATTGATCTCTTCGGAGGCTTGTTTGATGCTGTTCGCTCGGCTTTTTAGATTTCCACGGTCCACCATGACATGGATCTTTTTGAACATATAGCCGAAGATCGGGATATTTTTTACAGAGCTTTTGCCAATGTATTTGAAAGTAATTCCGATTAATGGCATTACCGGGATATCAAGATAAGAAAAGTGGTTAGAGCATATGATGTACTGCTCATCCTTTCTTGGCTTGTATTTTTTGTCAACCTGTATGGATAAGAATAGTAATCGAAAGTACACTTCTGCCCAGGGATGATTAAATGACAGAGCAGACTGATGCCAGTTACGTCTTTGGGCGAGAACAAGCTGCGGCAACAAGAAGAATATACTCGTCACAGCAAACATGAAGAGGGCATAAATTGTATATATCCTGGACAGCAGGTTTTTCATAAGGGCCAAAAATAGATTTCCCTGTCTTAACTGGAAAAGTTACTCGGTTTAAATTATTAGCTTCGTAATCCACAAAAATTGAATACACCAGGTGTCATTATTAAAAGTTGAAGGTATTTCAAAGACTTACAGTGCTCACAAAGCGCTTGAAGATATTGATCTTGAAATACCGAAAGGTAGCATTTTTGGCTTGCTTGGGCCAAATGGGGCGGGCAAGACTACGCTCATCAGAATTATCACCCGAATCATTGAGGCAGACAAAGGACACGTTTTGCTCGATGGTGAGCCTATAACGCCATCCCTCGTAAGAAGGATAGGTTACTTACCTGAGGAGAGAGGGCTATACAAAAAGATGAAGGTTGGGGAGCAACTTATCTATCTGGCTCAATTGAAGGGTATGTCCAGAGGTGAGGCTGTAGAGAAAATTAAGGTATGGCTCAAAAAACTGAACCTCACTGAGTGGTGGAACAAAAGCATTGAGGATCTGTCCAAAGGGATGGCCCAAAAAGTGCAGTTCATTGCCACGGTCTTACACGAACCATCACTTATCATTCTGGATGAACCGTTTTCAGGATTTGATCCTGTAAATGCGGATCTGATTAAAAATGAGATTCTAGAGCTTCGGGACAACGGGATGACGGTGATTTTTTCCACTCATAGAATGGAATCTGTGGAGGAGCTTTGCGATCATATCGCGCTGATCAATAAATCCCGAAAAATACTGGATGGTCCCAAAAAACAGATCAAAGAGGATCATAGGGAAGGTATCTATTCCGTAGATCTGAAAGGAAAATGGACCGGAAACGGAGTATTTGAGATTCTTAGTGAGTCTGAAACAGATGACGGGTATCAACACCTGAAAATCAAAGATTCAAAAGTTTTGGGTCCCAATGAAATAATCAAGGCTTTGATCGACAAGGTTGAAGTTCATTCATTCATTGAAGTAGTACCTTCTATTAATGACATTTTCATCTCAAGAGTTAAAGACCAATGAACAGGATACACATTATAATCAAGCGTGAATATCTGTCACGGGTAAGAAAGAAATCCTTTTTGGTCGCAAGTATATTGGGTCCGGTATTCATGGCTGCGGTGATTATACTTCCGACATATTTTGCCACACAGGGGGTGGAGCAGAAGGAGGTACTGGTTTTAGATGAAAGCGAGCTTTTTGCTGATCATTTTACATCTGATGATGAATTGGTTTTCGAAATCATCGATGCGGACATTGAAGAAGCAAAGCAAAAGATGCAGGACGATGATTTCTACGGTCTGATCTACATTCCGGAAATTGACCTCGAAAATCCCGGAGGTTATAAATTTTATTCAGGCTCCAATCCAAGTTTGGCAGTAGTAGGAAAGATCGAGGGCACTATTGATTGGAGAGTGGAAGATCTGCGCTTACAACAGTCGGGTCTTGATACCGAGGTGATTGAATCTTTCAAGGTAAATACAAGTATTGATACAATAAACCTGAGTAGTACTGGTACGGAAAAAAGCAGTAGCTCCGGAGCAGCAACGGCCATAGGATATATCGCTGCGTTCCTCATTTATATGTTCATATTTATTTATGGTGCTCAATGCATGCGCGGGGTGATTGAAGAGAAGAACACCAGGATTGTGGAGGTCATTGTTTCTTCGGTGAAGCCATTTCACCTGATGATCGGGAAGATCATTGGCATAGCCGCAGTAGGACTCACACAGTTTATTGTATGGATCTTATTATCCAGTATGGTAGTTGCCGGGATAAGTTCTGTGATGGGATTGGATAAACCACCGGCACAGGCACCCGGAATGACTGCTGAGCAGATGGACCCTTCATTTGTCGAACAGGCTTTTGAATCCTTGCAGGCCATCAATTTTCCAATGGTTCTGGTTGCCTTTGCATTCTTTTTTATTGGAGGTTATTTACTGTACGGCGCTTTGTTCGCAGCCGTAGGTTCTGCTTCGGATTCTGATGCGGATGCCCAGCAGTTCATGCTTCCGGTCACTATTCCGCTGATCTTTGCAATCATTATGCTAAGTGCGGTATTAACTGATCCGGATGGTAGTCTGGCTTTTTGGCTGTCTATTATTCCGTTCACATCACCAGTGATCATGATGATGCGCGTTCCATTTGGAGTTGAAATATGGGAATTGCTGCTTTCTATGATTCTCCTGATAGGCGGTTTCATTTTTACCACATGGGTTGCAAGTAGAATTTACAGAGTCGGTATACTCATGCATGGCAGCAAAGTGAACTGGAAGGTATTGGCCAAGTGGTTTATGACCAATAATTGAGGCTGGGTCCAATCTGGATTTTTACCTAACTTTTCAGAGTTCAAGGCATTATTAGATTTTGAAACTCCGGGAAACTCCCTCCATTGATTTATATAGCAACCGATCATTTCTAAAATGGTTTGTTTTGATTGTATCTGTCGTCATTGGCACTGGCTCAATCTTATATACGAATGAGCTTGTAAGGGAAATCCGTGAGCGTGAAAGAAAGCAGGTCAACCTCTATGCCAGCACTCTGGAATACCTGGCTAATGAGAATAATCCCAGCAATGAGCTCATCTTTATGCTGGACGAGATCGTCCAGGCCAATACCACCATCCCGGTGATTCTTACAGATTCCGACGGCACGCCGGAAGACTATCGTAATCTTCCCGAAGTGGTAAATATGACGGATGAGTCAAGAGAGGCATTTTTGAGAAATAAAGTGCTGGATATGAGGGATGAGCATGAACCCATCGAAGTCCAATTGATGGATGGCAATAACCAGGTCTTTGGAGTGAAACTGATCTACTATGAGAATTCATTTTTGCTGACACAGCTCCAATTTTATCCTTACGTTCAATTGCTTATCATAGCCCTTTTTGGCCTTATAACTTTTACCATATTTAACTATTCCAGATCCTCCGAGCAGAACAGGGTCTGGGTGGGTTTGGCCAAGGAAACGGCCCATCAACTTGGTACTCCCCTTTCATCCATAATGGCCTGGGTCGAATATTTGAAATTCGAGTATCCAAAGGATCCGAATATCGTGGAGTTTGATCGTGATGTGGCACGACTTGAGACCATAACGTCAAGATTTAGCAGTATCGGAAGTGTCCCAAAAATGACTACTATGCCCCTTTTGGTGCTGGTAAACGAATCCGTATCGTATTTGAAAGACCGTCTTTCCAGCAACATTAATTTCATGGTGGTGGAAACATCAGAAAATGTCCAGGTAGTGGTGAATAGGGATTTGTTTTCCTGGGTGCTGGAGAATCTGATAAAAAATGCAGTGGATGCGATGGATGGTAAAGGCGAAATATCCCTTGACATTCTAAGAATTGGAAATAAAGTGGGATTGGACGTCAGGGATACGGGAAAGGGTATTCCCAAATCCCGGCTT
Organism: Cyclobacteriaceae bacterium; assembly: GCA_965228045.1. GTDB lineage: Bacteria > Bacteroidota > Bacteroidia > Cytophagales > Cyclobacteriaceae > JANQEU01. The sequence goes on from OZ245789.1 coordinate 707,261, forward strand.
AAGCGCGTTTTCAGACCCGGCTTCACCACAAAAAAGAGAGGTTGGGGGTTAGGACTTACTCTGGTCAAAAGGATTGTAGAGAACTATCATGGAGGCAGGATTTTTGTTCGAAAGTCCGACTCAAAAGGCACTACATTTCGGATTATACTGGATGAGGCAACTCAGGACTAAAATCTATCTTATTTACTTAACATTTATAAAACAAATTAATTACTTTCACGTTTGTTAAGTAAATATTAGACAAGTGAAAGAACAAAGTTTAGGAGAATTCGAGGAGCTGGTATTGTTGATGGTTGCTGCGCTCCATGACGAGGCATATGGAGTTGCGATCCTGGAAGGACTCGAAGAAAAGGTAGGCAAAAAAGTAAACATCAGTGCCATACATGTGGCATTGAAAAGACTGGAAATCAAAGGATTTGTGAATTCTCGCTTCGGCGGCATTACTTCCGAAAGAGGAGGAAGGCGGAAGAAATTCTACGTGATAACCGCAGCGGGTAAAAAAGTACTCGACAATCAATACGCTGTACGAACTTCCATCTACCAGGAAATTCCAAAAATCTCTTTTAGTTGAATTCAATCGGAAAAAATACGATCCGCTTCCTCCGCTGGTTTTGTAAGGAAGAGCTCCTTGATGAACTGGAGGGAGATATTGTAGAGCTTCATAAAAAAAGATCAGTAAACTCCAAAAATATCGCTAACCTCCAACTGTTCTTGGACGTTCTTCGATGTCTCCGGTTTTCAAACATTAAAAGACCGGCTTTCGAGCATAGATTGTTCCTTAACCTTTCACTGAAACAAAGTTTTCGATACGTCCGAAGGGAAAATATCTACTCAATTCTGAATGTATCTAATCTGGCCATTGGAGCGGCATTTTTCATTTTGTTTTCCTGGTATGCCATTGAGGAGTTATCCTTCGATCAGTTTCATTCGGAAAAAGAATACATATACAGGGTTTCCTTTGAGGAATATCTGGAATTTGGACCGTACGCTACTACCTCTTATCCTGTAGGACCTGCGATAAAGCAGGAATTTCCGGAAGTGAAATATATGTCAAGGTTTGGATCCGCCAGTCGCATGATTGTCCGGTATGGAGAAACTACTTTTTTCGAAAAAGTGAATGTCGCAGATGAAGACTTTTTTCGGATGTTTGATTTTGATCTACTTGCTGGAAATACATCGACCGTTTTGGACGCACCTAATAAGATCGTAATCAGCCAGGAACTAGCTCATAAATATTTTGGCGATGACAATCCCATCGGTCAGACACTCGAGCTGGGTTCTTCCGGTTCCTACAATTCACTTGTTACAGGAGTCTTCAAAAATGTCCCCTCCAATTCTCAGCTACAATTTGACATTCTACTGTCGTATAAAACTCAGGAAAATTTATATGACATGTCTGATTTGTGGACACAGATGCCGGCTAATTATACCTACCTGACTCTTCATTCCGGTGTCAACCCTAAGGATTTCGAAAGGAAACTTTCCCAAATAAAAGATAAATACGTGACCGAATCGGATGATGAGGCTTATAAACTGGAGTTAATCCCTCTGACAGAAGTTCATTTTACAAATACTTATAAGCGTGAACTGGATACACAAGGTAACAGGCAATCGCTGGTAAGTTTTGGCATCGTGTCACTGGTCATTCTGCTTATTGGCATTTTCAACTTCGTCAATCTCACTTCCAGTAGATTTTTGATTCGAGTCAGAGAGATGGGTATTCGTAAAGTCATGGGCGCAAACAGGGCCGACTTGATCGGTAATCTAATGCTTCAGTCCGGTATTGTGATCGTAAGTTCCCTTTTGACTTCCCTTCTCGTGGTTTTTCTCCTCTTACCTTTTTTTAATGAATTGGCTGGCAGCCAGTTTTCCATTCATCGCTTTATAGAATGGGATACTCTTCTCATGCTGGCAATTTTATTTGTTTTCAATGTATTGATCGCGGGAGTATTGCCAGCCATTGGCATCACCAATCAAAAGGTTACTTCAGCTCTGAAATTCAAGAAAGCCTCAGTGTCGAGCCCATCTTCATTTTTCAAGAAATCAGTTTTGTTTTTTCAATATGGAATAAGCCTGATCCTATTGATAAGCAGTCTTGTGATCTATCAGCAGATGGATTTCATTCACACAAAGATTTCTGATAAGGATGAATCGGTTAAGGTGATTGTCCGAATCAACAGCAAAATCAGGGATAAAATTGATGTGATCGGGACAGAACTTACTGGTAATGCCAGGATACACGAAGTCGCAGCCAGCTCCCACGTTCCCAGTTTTTATGGGGACAGTTGGCCAGTGAAGGCATCCTTAAATGGCGATAATGTGCAGACAGAAAACTTTGTGATTACGGATAATTATCCGGAATTGATGTCTTATGAGTTGGTTGCCGGCAGGTGGCTGGACCAAAATCTGGCAAGTGATCGGAAGTCAGGTTTCGTAGTGAATGAAACCCTGGTTGGTGAGTTAGGCTTCAGCTCGCCAGAAGAAGCGATTGGCGAGGTCATATATTTTGGAGGGGACGACCTTAAACAAGGAACAATTGTCGGTGTTTCCAGGGACTTTCATTTCGAGTCCTTTCACAATAAGATCAATCCCGCAATTTTCCAGTTTTCTCCTTATGACTGGATGGGATATAATTTCCTGATTCTCAAAACATCCAAATCGGAGATCAATGAAAGCCTGTCTATCCTTGAAGATGTCATTAAAAAGATTGACGAGAAATGGGTGGTTGAGGGTGAATTCTTCGATCAGCACTTTCGTCAATTTCATATGGAAGAAATTCGTCAGGGTCAGCTCTCTGTGGCGTTTTCCATCGTTGCTATCCTTTTAAGCTGTCTGGGACAGATTGGCCTGCTGATGAACGGCATTCTGGGCCGCAGGAAGGAGATTGCCATCAGAAAAGTGCTTGGCGCAAAAGTGAACCAACTGTGGTTCCTGCTGACCAATTCTTACATAAGTATTTTCGTTGTTTCCACCGTGGTGGCCATTCCCATCGCCTGGGTTCTGGTGAATCGTTGGCTTGATACTTTTCAGTATCACATTCATCCTGGATTTGGTCCTTTTATTGTATCCACCTTTGTGACGGGCTTAATCCTCATGGCCGTTGTCTCTGTGGTCACTCTTAGTACTTCCAATAGTAATCCTGTAGACAGCTTATCAGATGAATAGCACTCCTCCGAAATGGCCTTTAAAATTTCTGCGGTGGTTCTGCAGACAAGATGCGATAGAAGAATTAGAAGGGGATCTTATAGAACTCTTTGAAAAAAGAGAGGCGGTTAACCGACACCGTGCGAAGTGGCTCTTTTTTTTCGATGTGTTAAGGTCCTTCCGGATAATGAATTTGAAATCCCCGAAAAAAATGAAATCTCTTATGCTTGGGAATTATCTAAAAGCAGGCTTCAGGAATTTAAAAAAAGACTATCGGTTCACTGTACTCAACCTTTTTGGATTGTCAATGGGCCTTGGGGTTTTTAGTATCATGATTTTACTTGTTAGCCATGAGCTTTCATTTGACAATTTTCATGAGAAATCTGATCGGATATTTGAGGTCATTCAGGTTTTTCAAAATTCTGAAGGTGAGGACCCCGAGATATGGACTGCTATTCCATTGGCCGAAGCCCTAAGGGAGGAGTTGTCCATCGTTGAGAATTCAGTTACCGTTCATGCTGCCGCTTCTTCGTGGTTGAAAGCTGGCGAGAAAAGGTTTTTTGAAGAAGGGGGTATTGTGGCTGGGGGAGAATTTTTTCAAATCTTCGATTTTACTTTAAAGACAGGAAATCCTGATCTGGTTCTTGCGGAGCCCTATTCTATGGTCATAACTGAGACTATGGCCTCCCGACTTTTTGGGGATGAGGATCCAATTGGGCAAGTGGTAGATATAGCCAGTTATGGTTTGTTTACTGTCACTGGTGTCCTTAAACCTTTGCCTTCGAATTCCTTCATACAGTTTGATTTTATCATTACACAGAACTACGAAAAATACATGACTATGGTGGCACCATGGTTTGCGCCCTGGTTTCAGTCATGGGAAGGTGATCCTGCGGGTACATTCGTTTTGCTAAAGGATCCTTCCGACGCGAAGGAGTTTGAGGAACTGGTCGAACCTTTGTTAAAACGAAAGCTTGGGCTGGGTTCAAATATTAATCCCCACAAGCTCATTAATTTGAGAGATCTGCATTTCGAGCTTAATGGTGTAGATGGAAGAATTAATGAGTTTGTCAAAGGTGATCGCGATCAAATAATGATTTTTATGATGATCGCTTTTATCATACTTGGTATGGCATGTTTCAATTACATTAACCTTACCACAGCCAGATCTGCAAGAAGAGGTCTTGAGGTAGGTATTAGGAAGTCCCTTGGAGCTCAAAAAAACCAAATCTCCATACAATTCTTAGTTGAGTCTTTTGTGCTGGTTTTGATTTCCATTATCATATCCATGGTATGGGTGGTAGTAGCATTACCCTTTTTTAAAATGGTTACTGGTATCCAAATGGATATAAGTGCCATTTCGATGCTGAATGTATTACCCTACTTTCTCATCACATTGCTTGTTGTAACAGTTTTGGCGGGGTCATACCCAGCCATGATGCTAAGTAGATTTTCAGCAATTAAAGCACTCAAGGGAAACTCTACCAGGTCTGTCGGGGGTCTTAGAATCAGGAATGTCTTAGTCCTTACACAATATATTCTGGTGATGGTATTGTTATCGTTATTGGCCACGCTCAACCGGCAATTTGAATATATGAGTAATAAAAAACTTGGGTTTGACACGGATCAGCTAATAATTGTGGAGATCAATAATGGGGAGGTAAGAACTAATTTCGAAAATCTGAAAAATGATTTGTTGACCTATCCCTCGATTCAGTCTGTCACCGGATTGACAAGGATGATAAGTGGATATCGATCCTCAGTAGGGATCTGGGGGGAGGATAAATCAAATCCGGAATTGACTCATCCATTCAAGTTTTATGGCATGGACAGTGATGGGTTGTCCACATTGGAACTTGAGTTAGTGGCAGGAGAGGATTTTACAGGAGTCAGAGGACATGACAGCCTTTCTGTATTCCTAAATGAAACCGCAGCAGAGATGTATGGCGGTAACGACATTTTGGGACAATACATTACATTGTCCGATTCGGAAGCGTCTGATTTTAAATTCCGCGTTCGTGTCATCGGAATCCTGAAAGATTTTCATCACAGCTCCATGCATGATCCAATATCACCTGTGGTGGTGGGTTATTACAAAAACCCATTTGAAGGACTGGACGACATTGTTATAAAAGTTTCCGGTACGAATATTCAGTCAACCCTCTCCTTTATTGAGGAGGCGCATAATCAATATGATGAGAATGACATTATGACCTGGGATTTTCTGGACAATATGATTCGTCAATCATATGAAAAGGAAACGATGTTCAGGAAGATATTTACCGCTGCATCCATCGTTTCAGTGGTCATCGCAATATTGGGTGTCATCGGATTGGTTTCCTATAATACCGTTTCCCGAACCAAGGAATTTGGAATTAGAAAAGTGCTGGGAGCTACTTTCAGTGATATTCTGGTTTTACAAGGTAAGTCTTTCATCCATTTTCTTCTGGCAGCTTCTCTGATTGCAGTCCCACTAGCATGGATTATTTCACTAGGGTGGTTAGAGAGCTATGCCTTTCGAGTACAATTAACGCCACTTCCATTCACATTGGTAGTTGTCGCTGTTTCGGTATTGACCATAGTCACCATAGTCTTTATAGGGAGACGGACGGCAAAAGAGAATCCTGTAGATTCCCTTAGATACGAATGACAGGAGTCTTAATCGTCCAGCAACCCGAAGACTTCCTCCAGTATATCTGTAACCCGGGCAAATGGATTTTCGCGTATGTTCGCCTCTTCTTCTTCGATTTTCAGAAAAAGTCCATCCAGACCCTTTTCCGTCGCAAATGCGCTAAGATCTGGTTGATCCAAAGCTTCCAGCCCGGCAAGGTCTGCAAAACTCTGTGTGCTTAGTAGCCCGGTAGGTATTTCTTTGCTCAAGATATCATTGTAATTGGTTACGAATGAGGCGTAAAGATCCTCCACACTCGTTTCTCCCACCTTTACATTGGCAATAGCCGTATTAATTTTGGGTTCATATGTATCAAATAGAGCGTCGAAGGTATTGTCCTTCAAGTATACGGTAGCCGCATCGTCTTCACCAAAAAGAATGGAATTGGCATCCGCAATGGTAATGCCGGTAATTGCATCGAAAAATATGGGGCCTGCTTCGCTGGCGGCACTCTCCGCAGCCCGATTTATGCCCATAATTAACTCGTCTTCAATATCTGCCAGACTGCTGATACCAAGTAAAGGGATCCCGGTACTATAGATCTCTTCACCGGAAAAAGAGCTGACACCAAAAACATCGATCTCTATGGATTTAAAGTTATTGATGGCCTCCTCCATTTCATCCGGAAGAAGAATCTTGACGGCCTGATCCTTTAAATAACCGTCTGTGATAGCCAATTTTTTAGTTGCGGTGTCGGTCCCAACTCTTAAGGCTTCTTTTAGGCCCTGGGCTATATCCGGACCAGGGTCGTCCACTCCATTGTCTTCAAGGATTCCGCATGAATAGAAGGAGAGAGCTATCAGGAAAAATGCAGTAGTTTTTTTCATAACTGATGTTTTGGACTATTGTGAACGTAAAAATATAAAACTAGTATCTCCACTGATGAATCATTTTTGACCATTTATCGTATTTCAGGTCAAAAAAATCTCATTAAAAAACAATTTGAAGGGATTATTAGCTATTTTGAAGGGTTGGAAAAAATAATTTCTGTATCTGAAACTTATCCACCCAATAAAAAGTTGATTTATTAGCCTGAGCCAAGAAAAAGGTTGACTTGTATTCTTTTTACAAGTAATTTCGCGGTTCTGCGTTAGATTCTACAGAATTAAAACTACTATAGTACACATATGCGACAACTGAAGATTACCCAGTCAATTACCAATCGAAGAGAAAGTCATACCCTCGAGAAGTATTTTACTGAGGTGAGTAATGTCCCAATGATCACGCCTGATGAGGAGGTGACTTTGGCAAAAAGAATTAGAGAAGGAGACGAACAGGCACTGGAAAAATTGGTAAAGGCCAATCTGAGGTTCGTGGTATCCGTGGCAAAGCAATATCAAAACAGAAGTTTGCCTTTAAATGACCTTATCAACGAAGGTAACCTTGGGTTGATCAAGGCCGCAAAGAAATTTGACGAAACAAAAGGTTTCAAATTTATCTCGTACGCTGTTTGGTGGATCAGACAATCTATCATGCAGGCTTTGGCTGAGCAATCCAGGATTGTTCGACTTCCGATGAACAAATCCGGTGCTATCAATCAGATAAGAAGGGCTTATGCAGAGTTGGAACAGAAATATGAGAGAGAGCCAACTGAAGAAGAATTGGCTGAGATTCTGGATATGAAGCCAAATGAGGTAAGAAATACCTTAGGTGCGGAAGTAAAGCAGATGTCAATGGATGCTCCTTTTGGAGAAGATGAGTCAGGGTCTTTATTGGATGTGCTCGAAAACGACACTACTGGACCAACTGATGGTGAACTGGTATTCAACGACTCGCTTAAAGTGGAAACGCTCAGAGCTTTGTCAACGCTTACTGCGAGGGAGAGAGAAGTGATCATGATGAGTTTTGGGATCGGCCATGACAATCCTTACACACTAGAGGAAATTGGAGATGCCATGGGATTGACAAGAGAAAGAGTACGTCAGATTCGTGAGAAGGCCCTTCAAAAGCTAAGAGAGCCGACTAAAAACAGAAGATTGAAAGAGTTTGTAGCCAACTAATTGGTTTGCAAAGAATCATATAAAAAGCTCCTTTTTAAGGGGCTTTTTTTTATTCAAGCAAGATCGCCAGGCCCAGATTCAGCATAAAAGTGCTGTTTGAAATCGATTCACCAGTTGTCCAGATGTCCTCCTTTCCGTAATAGGATTTTCCTTCTACTTTAAAAGCGATATTTTCCTCGGGATAATAATTTACTGAAGCTGTAAAAATGTTAGTATGAAAGCCAGGGGCGATGGTGCTGAAAAGTATTTCATCAGGGTCTGAGATATGTTCATATCGTCCTCCGAAACCAATTTCATCTGTAAGGTTATATTTTCCTATTAGGGTTATGATCACTGTGTTCCCCTGTGTTGATGCATTGATCAATTCCTGGTTCGTGTAATCCAGGATTGCTGTGGCGCTGGCAGTTCCGTCATCATAACTGACATAGGCATTATTGTGGATTCTCATTTTTTTGCCGACAATCTCATTGCCCTCATCTCCGAAATAATTGCCGTAACTGACCTTTATTTCGTCACTCACCTGATAGTCCGCTGCCACACCAAATGCTTTTCCATCGTTGGTTTCAAAAATGTTTTGCCACCCGTTGACCACTACACCCCTGACACTAAGGTTTTCTAAAACTGCCATTGTAATCTGGACACCTGTTTGATAATAGGGTGTGTATTCTGTGGCCATAGCCTGTGTATACACTTCATTTTTGAGGGAGAGCACACTTTCATACCCAAAATGCCCGCCCATTACACCGGCATCCACCCAAATGTGCCTGCCAAATCTCACTCCTACATTCGCTTCATTGATAAACCGGGCCAGTGTAGGCTCAGCTCCGTAATTTACCGCCGGGTAGGTACCGGTCTGAAAACCGAAGTTTCCCCTGATGTTCTCCGAAGAATAGCTTGCTTTTACCAGGGCCAGATTGATGTTAAATTCGTTGTGACGTGCTGTCTGTGTGACGTATTGCTTCTGGTGATTTGCGGGTTTGTTGAAGTCGAATCCGTAGTAAGTATCTACATAACCTGAAAAACTGAATCCCTGATCCTGGGCCAGGGATGAGATCGCAAATAAAGATACCAGGACAAACGGGGCTGAAGCTTTGAGCATGGGTGACGTTATTCAAGTAGTAATTTATCTTGTTAAACTACGAAAACGGAGAACGTTATTCTTAGTTTTGCGCGAATTTTATTTACTATGGATTTAAGATCGAGCAGAATCAAAAGTATGGCAGAGTCTGCCACACTGGCCATGGCAGCCAAAGCCAGGGAGATGAAACAAAAAGGTATAAACGTCATCAGTTTAAGCCTTGGGGAACCGGATTTCAAAACCCCAAAACATATTCAGGAAGGAGCCAAAGCCGCAATTGACGAGGAGAAATATTTCGCATATCCACCTGTAAACGGCTATCTGGATCTCCGTGAGGCGATATCGGCCAAGTTCAAAAAGGAAAATGGTCTTGAGTACGCTCCTGATCAGATCGTCGTCTCTAATGGCGCCAAACAGTCTATAGCCAATGTTTTTCTTGCATTACTTGATCCCGGGGATGAGGTGATCATCTTGTCACCTTACTGGGTGAGCTATTCTGCTTTGGTAGAGCTGGCGGAAGGTAAGTGTGTACTCGTAAAAGGAACATTGGAAAACGACTTTAAAGCGACCGCCGATCAGGTAGAGGCTGCTATTACTGATAAAACAAAAGCCCTCATATTTTCCTCACCATGTAATCCTACTGGTTCGGTGTTTTTGAAGGAGGAGCTGGAATCCATAGCAAAAGTGTTAGCTAAGCATCCGAAAATTACAGTTATTTCGGATGAAATCTACGAACTGATCAATTTCACCGGGGAACATTGTAGTATTGGCACCATGCCTGGAATGCAGGATAGAGTGGTTACAGTAAATGGATTTGCGAAAGGATTTGCGATGACCGGATGGCGGGTAGGATATATTGGAGCACCACTTTGGTTGGCCAAAGCGGCAAGTAAAATTCAGGGACAAATTACTTCCGCCAATTCTTCGATCGCGCAGCGAGCTGCATTGACGGCACTTACATCTCCACTTGATGCCTCGTATAAGATGGTAGAACAATATAAATCCAGAAGAGCATTGGTATACGACTTGCTCAGGGAAATCCCTGGCTTTGAAGTCAATATGCCACAAGGCGCCTTCTATTTCTTTCCAAATGTTAGCGCCTACTTTGGGAAAGGAGATATCAAAAACGCCAATGACTTTTGCATGTATCTCCTGGAAAAAGCACATGTTTCTTTGGTTGATGGGGCCGCTTTTGGAGAGCCCAATTGTGTGAGATTGTCGTATGCGGCGTCCGAAGCGGAATTGAAGGAAGCGATTGAACGTATCAAGTCGGCTTTATCAAAACTGGTGTAGTGCAATTCAAGTCCACAGAAAGCCTTTTTGGGGCATTTGGTAAACTCAAGATCCTGGTCGTGGGGGACGTCATGATTGATCGGTATGTTTCAGGTCAGGTGACAAGGATATCACCCGAAGCACCCGTACCTGTCATCAAAATTGAAAAGGAAGAAGTCAGACTTGGAGGTGCGGCCAATGTGGCGTTTAATTTAAAATCTCTTGAAGTTTATCCAATCCTGTGTTCGGTAGTGGGGAATGATGACTTTGGCAGAAAATTCACCGAGCTGGTTTCAACCGAAGGCCTATCTACTGAAGGCTTGCATGTTAGCAATGATCGTAAAACCACTGTTAAGAACAGGATCATGTCACAGGGTCATCATTTGTTGCGTATGGATGATGAGGAGGAAAAAGAATTAAGTCAATTTGATGAGGATGAATTGCTGAAGAGGATATTGAATCTGATTCCACAATGCGATGCAGTGATTTTCGAGGATTATGACAAAGGAGTGCTTACTACAAAAATTATCAGCGAGGTAATCTCCAATTGCATCAAACATGGAATTCCAACGGCCGTGGATCCGAAAAAGAGAAATTTTTCGAATTATCGGGGGGCTACACTCTTTAAACCAAACTTTAAGGAACTGGTTGAAGGAACGAATGAAAAAGTCGCAATTTCTGATGCATCGGAACTACAAAGGGTTTGCGAATCATTAAGAACCAGCAACAGTTTCCAAAAAGTGGTAGTAACACTTTCAGGCCATGGTATACTGTTTACTTCGGACAATGCCAGTGGTCATTTACCAGCACATCTAAGGACCATCTCCGATGTATCCGGAGCAGGTGATACTGTTATCGCTTTGTTGAGTTTAGGTTTGGCAATGTCGATTCCTTTGGAAGTCATGGCTGAAATCGCCAATTTAGGAGGAGGAATCGTCTGTGAAAGCAGTGGAGTGGTTCCTGTTGACAGAAGGAAATTGATGGAGGAGGTTGAAAAAAACGCTTTGATCGCCGAATATTTTAAGTCCTGATCTTGAAGAAGCTCTTCACAATTGTATTGTTGGTAGCCTGCATCCATGGTTATGGCCAGGTTGTTTCCGGCGTACTTGACCTGAGATCTCATGATCTTTCTTCTCCCATTGAGGTGAACGGTTACTGGGAGTTCTACTGGAACCAGCTCCTGGAGCCCGGGAAGTTCCGAAATCCGGAATACATATATTTTCCAGAACTCTGGAATGACAAAGTAGTAGGGGAGGATTCACTGAATGCATTTGGTTTTGCCACATATCGTGTTCGGATTTTTCTAAAAGATGAACCTGAGGATTACGCAATTTTTGTGGATGACTTTTATTCGGCTACCAGGCTTTATGCCAATGGAGAGCTTATTTTTTCAAGTGGGATAGTTGCGGATAACAGAGCGGATTATTTACCAGAGTGGAGTACCGGGGTTGTACCATTAGAAGATGTAAGCGGTCAGCTGGAACTTGTCCTGCAGGTAGCCAATTTCGATCACAGTAAAGGAGGGGCAAATGATCCAATAACTTTTGGGTATCAGGAAGATCTCGAGAGCTGGGTAAATCTATTGTATAATTTAGACATTGGGGTCACCACATTTTTTATAATCGTGGCTATCTTTTTTCTGGCGAGATTCGGATTCGTTACACTGGATATTGCATCATTTTATTTTTCATTGTTTTGTCTGGTGTATAGCTATCGGATTGTAGGTGGTGATTTCTATGTTTTACACAATTATTTGACAAACTATCCCTGGCAGTTGGCCATTCGACTGGAATATCTGTCGCTCTTTATAAGTCCGTTCCTTTTTGCCAAATACCTTCAGGCGATATATCCACGTGAAAGCTCGACAATTGCGATCAATATACTTGGAGTGATTTGCCTGTTGTTCGTGCTGGCAGTTATTTTTCTTCAGCCAGTGCTGTTCACGCGACTTGTCGAGCCATTTTTTGTGATCCTTGGAGGATACTTTTTTTATGGGTTTACCATCTTCACTTCCGCTATGCTGGAAAGACGCACCGGAGCGGTTTTTGGGTTTGTCGGAGTAGTGGTGGTATTTGCAAATTTTGCTTACCTCATGCTGGAGTACGTCAGTTGGATGCCTCAAACACCCTGGCTGGCGCATTTGGGATATATTCTTTTTCTGGTCTTTCAATCGATCCAGCTGTTTCTGGTTTCAAATGAAAGCTATCAGGAATTTGGGATGGACACTGCCGAGTAAGATTTCACTTCTTCAATAAAGATCTTCACATGTTCAGGATCAGTGTCCGGATATACCCCATGACCCAGGTTGGCAATGTGATTGTGTCCGTTAAAGGCATCAAGCATTGATCTGGTTTTATGAATTATAGTTTCTTCATTACCATATAAAACGCAAGGATCCAGATTTCCCTGTAAGGTTTTAGCTGGAAGTAGTTTGATGGCCTCTGCCGGGTCCATGTTCCAGTCCAGTCCTACGGTTTGACAATCAAGAGCTCCGATCTCTTCAAGGGAAAACCATGCACCTTTCGAGAATAAAGTAAGTGGTACGTCAATAGCCTCTGCAATTCTTTCAAGATATCTGATTGAGAATTCAGTGTAGTGATCTTTTGGCAATATACCTGCCCACGAATCGAAAACCTGGATCATATCCGCACCGGCTTCTATCTGAGCACGCAAATAGGCAATAGTGCTATTGGTTATAGCCTCCAGCAGCTTATGAGCAGCAGCGGGCTCATTGTACAGAAATCGTCTGGCTTTTGAAAACGTCTTGCTACCGGACCCTTCCAACATGTAGGCCATAATGGTCCACGGTGCCCCAGCAAACCCAATCAAAGGTACCCGACCATCCAATTCTTTTTTGGTGATGGAAATGGCGTCATAAACGTATTGCAATTCCGATCCATCAGCCGTTTTTAATTGATCTATGTCCCTGGCTGATTCGATTACTTTTGGAAAAACCGGGCCTACACCGGACTTCATTTCGTAAGGCAGCCCCATGGCATCAGGGATCACAAGGATGTCGGAAAATATGATAGCTGCATCCACACCCAGTAGATCTACCGGTTGAATAGTTACCTCAGCTGCGAGTTGAGGTGTCTCAACAAGCTCCTTGAAATCTTTAAGTCGTGACCGCACTTCTCTGTATTCCGGCAATATCCGACCAGCCTGTCGCATGAGCCATACTGGTGTTCTCTCGGTTTTTTCTCCACGTGCTACCCTTAAGATCAGATCATTTTTCAATTGCATCCCGCAAAGATAGCAGGTGACATTTTGTAAATTGCTTTGAGCAAAAAACATTGACCATGGAATTTCTTTTTGACAGCTTCGCGCAATGGAGGAAACATTGTGAGGACAATAGGCTTACGTTGTTTGAGCCGGTACTCCGTTATGAGATCAATCAGAAAGGTGCTACTCCGGAGAGTATCTGGAAAGGCGTTTCCGAAACTTACAAAGTGATGCGGGAAGCTGTAAACACCGGACTGACGGATGATATGAAATCTCATTCAGGCATGATAGACAATGGAGCAAAAAAAGTCTTCAAATATCCAACAGCTGTGTTATCACCTGAATTTCAGAAGATGGTCGCCAGTGCGCTGGCAGCCAAAGAGCTGAATTCATGTATGGGACGTGTGGTAGCCGCACCCACAGCCGGAGCTTCCGGCATACTTCCGGGCGTACTTGTAACACTTCAGGACATTCATAAACTGGGTGATAAGAAAATTCATGAAGGTTTATTGATTGGGGCTGGTGTTGCCCTGATTCTCCAAAAAAGAGCTTCATTGGCAGGAGCCGTTGGTGGTTGTCAGGCGGAGACAGGATCTGCAGCAGCTATGGCGGCTGCGGCAATTGTCCATTGCCTGGGTGGAAACATAGATCAGGCATTTAATGCGGTAGCAATCACCATACAGTGTATGTTGGGCTTAGTATGTGACCCCGTTGCAGGATTGGTAGAAGTCCCGTGCGTTGTCCGAAATGCAAGCGCAGCCTCAATTGCATTCTCTTCCGCTCAAATGGCATTGGCACAACTAAATCCGGTTATTCCTGTTGATGAATGCGTGGATGCCATGGGTGAAATCGGTCAGGCAATGGAAGAAAGGTATAAGGAAACGGCACTTGGAGGTCTGGCCGTCACACCAACAGGCAAAGCCATCAGCAAGCGGGTATTAATCCAGGACATAGACATGTTGGAGGACGAATAGGTAGATTCTTTGAGATAATACTTTCATATTTGCGGCTTTTAATTTTGAAGTGGAGCTTTTAGAGGATTTATGTAAGGTGCATTCGCCAACAGGTGAGGAATTCCGGATGAAGGAATTTCTTCTGAATTACGTTGATACGCATTCCAAAAAGTGGAAGGTAAAACCTATTGTAGTGAAAGATAACCTACAGGATGCTTTGATGCTGGTATTTGGACAGCCATCGACAGTCATATTTGCTCATATGGATACCATAGGTTTTACTACCAGATACCAAAATGAGCTCGTTCCCATCGGTTCTCCTGAGGTCCGGGATGGATTTAAAGTGGTGGGAAGTGATCCACTGGGTGAGATTGAGTGCAAGTTGAAAGTGGATGAAGAGGGGAGCGTGACTCATGATTTCCCAAGGGCCATAGCAAGAGGGACCAGCCTAAGATTCAAGCCTGTTTTTCGCCTGAAAGGTGATTTTATTACCTCACCTTACCTTGATAATAGGATGGGAATTTATGCGGCTTTGAAGGTAGCAGAGACATTGGAACATGGGGTCATCGCATTCGGCACACATGAGGAGCATGGAGGAGGTAATGTACCTGTAATTCTTAAGTACCTTATGGAAAACCATCCTGTACGGCATGCTTTGATCTCAGACATTACGTGGGTTACTGATGGTGTGACTCATGGTAAAGGGGTGGTGATATCCATGCGGGACAGGAATATTCCCCGCAAAACATTTATTGACAAAGTTCTTGGTCTTGCCGAAAAGAGTGGCATCAGCTACCAGATTGAGGTAGAAGGATCAGGTTCCAGCGACGCACGTGAGGTTCAACAATCACCCTATCCCATTGACTGGTGTTTCGTAGGTGCACCTGAGGATAACGTTCACTCTCCTGAAGAAACTGTACATTTGGCGGATTTGCAAGCCATGATTGAAATGCACAAATACCTCATAAAGGCACTTTAGCTGATAAACCATATTTTTAAATAAACCGAATTAACCTTCTATGTTAAATATTGTTCTTTTTGGACCTCCAGGTGCTGGAAAAGGCACCCAAAGTGAATTCATCATTGATAAATATGACCTGATTCACCTCTCTACCGGTGATTTGTTCCGCAAGCATCTGGGAAATGGTACTGAGTTGGGAAAGCTTGCTCAGGGATTTATGGATAAAGGTAAATTGGTGCCCGATGCGGTTGTCATCAGCATGGTAGAGGATAAGATATCGGAGCACCTGGATGCGCCTGGATTTATTTTTGACGGATTTCCAAGAACTACCGCGCAGGCGCAGTCATTAGACAAGATGTTGAAAAACCATGATCTGGAGATTTCCGGTATGATTGCTTTGGAAGTACCCGAGAAAGAATTGGTTAAGCGATTGCTCGAAAGAGGAAAAACATCCGGACGAGTCGATGACCAAAACAAGGAAAAAATTGCGACCCGAATTCAGGAATACGAAAATAAGACCGCTGAAGTAGCCGGTTACTACAGAAAGCAACACAAGTTCAATGGGATCAACGGTGTTGGCACCATAGAATCGATTTCAGGTAAAATCATTGAGATTATCGACAGTCTAAAATAAATGGGCCCTAATTTCATAGACTACGTCAAGTTCTATGGAACTTCAGGTGCAGGTGGGGCGGGTTCTTCCCATTTCCGCCGTGAAAAATTTGTACCTAAAGGAGGCCCTGATGGCGGAGATGGAGGTAGAGGAGGTCACATTATTCTTCGGGGTAACAAACAGATGTGGACCTTGCTCCATCTTAAGTACCGCAAACACATCAAGGCATCCGTAGGCGGCCATGGAGAAGGAGCCAACAAGCATGGTGCGGATGGGGAGGATATCATTTTGGATGTACCAATAGGTACCATCGCACGGGATGCCGAATCAGAGGAACAACTCGCCGAAATACTGGAAGATGGAGAGGAAAAAATCCTGTTACCTGGAGGTCGGGGAGGATTAGGCAATTCGCATTTTAAAACCTCCACGAACCAGGCACCAAGATATGCTCAACCAGGGGAGCCTGGAGTTGAACTGGCAGTAGTTTTGGAATTAAAGCTACTTGCGGATGTGGGGCTGGTAGGGTTCCCGAATGCCGGAAAATCAACCTTACTTTCTGTAATGTCAGCAGCTAAACCTGAAATTGGCGACTATCCATTCACTACGCTGGTCCCGAACCTCGGAGTGGTCTCCTATCGTGAGGATAAATCTTTTGTAATGGCAGATATCCCCGGGATCATTGAAGGAGCTTCCGAAGGAAAAGGCCTTGGCACAAGATTTTTGCGTCATATAGAACGTAATAGTATCCTGCTTTTTGTGATACCTGTGGATACGGAGAATATCAGAAAAGAATACGGCATTCTGATGGATGAATTAGGCAAACACAATCCCGAATTACTGGACAAACCCAAAGTGCTGGCCGTGACGAAATCTGACATGCTTGATGAAGAACTTCTTGAGGAATTGAAAGAAGATGTTCCCGAAATTCCATTCGTTTATATATCCAGCATCACACAAAAGGGCTTGACAGAGTTAAAAGACCTCATCTGGAGCACCATTACTCAATAGCTGTCATATTGTCATATAGTTGCGGATTGGCAAAGAAATTGACGCCTCTGAGTCGATCGGAAAATTAGATTCATTTTTACTAACATGGCGAAGAAAAAGCAAGCTGAAGAACAAGATAGAATTAAAGAGGAAGAAGTAGCGGTAGAGGAGAATTCAGGCGAACAGGACATCCAAGTCGAAAGTGAGGACAATGAACAAGAGGATTCTGAATCTTCTGAACCTACTCCGGAAGAGCAGTTGGCGGAAGCGAAAGATAAATACCTGAGGATCTATTCTGAGTTTGAAAACTTCAGACGAAGAACAGCTAAGGAGAGATTGGATCTTATCAGTACGGCCAGCAGAGACGTTGTAGAAGCATTGTTGCCGGTACTGGATGATTTTGAAAGAGCGATGAAAGCGAATGAAAATTCTGAGTCTGACGGTATTTCTTTGATTTATAATAAATTCAGGAAAGCCCTTACTGATAAAGGCCTGAAGCCAATGGAAACCAAGGCGGGGGATGAGTTTGACGATGAATATCATGAAGCGGTCACGCAAATCCCTGCACCCGACAAGTCCATGGAAGGTAAGATTGTGGATGTCATCGAACCCGGTTATTTCATGGGAGAGAAAGTGATTCGATTTGCAAAGGTTGTAACTGGTTCCAAATCATAATATGGACAAGAGAGATTATTACGAAGTACTGGGTGTAAGTAAGAGTGCCACTCCTGAGGAAATAAAAAAGGCCTATAGAAAGATTGCTATTAAGTTTCACCCCGACAAGAACCCGGGTGATGCTGAGGCAGAGGATAAGTTTAAGGAGGCGGCGGAAGCCTATGAGGTGTTGAGCAACCCTGAGAAAAAGCAACGCTATGATCAGTTCGGTCATAGTGGTATGGGTGGTGCCGGTGGCTTCGGTGGTGGAGGCATGAATATGGATGACATTTTCTCCCAGTTTGGCGATATTTTTGGAGGAGGAAGTCCATTTGAAAGTTTCTTTGGAGGAGGCCGTGGAGGCGGACGCAGGACCAGGAAAGGAACCAATCTCCGGATCAAAATAAAACTGAATCTTGAGGAGATCGCCAACGGAGTAGAGAAAAAGATCAAGGTCAACCGACTAATGGTTGATCCTTCCACTACTTTCAAAAACTGTAGCACCTGTCATGGTACCGGTCAGGTGAAGAAAGTCATGAACACAATGCTGGGTCAGATGATGTCGACCAGCACATGTCCGACCTGTGGTGGTGCCGGACAGATGGTGGATGAGCGTGGCCCCGGTACCGATAGTACGGGTATGAAGCGAAATGAAGAAGTCATATCCATAAATATTCCGGCCGGAGTCAATGAAGGCATGCAGCTTTCAATGTCCGGTAAGGGAAATGAAGTACCCGGTGGAATTCCCGGTGACCTTCTCATTGTCATAGAAGAAGTGGAGCATGAGAAGCTCAAAAGGGATGGAAACAATGTAATTTATGACCTGCATGTAAGTTTCGTTGATGCGGCATTGGGCTCCTCCGTGGAAGTACCTACCATCGATGGAAAAGTAAAAATTAAAGTGGAGCCAGGCACGCAAAGCGGAAAAATCCTAAGACTGAGAGGTAAGGGAATCAAAGACATTGACGGCTACAGCAAGGGTGATCAATTGATTCATGTAAATGTGTGGACGCCAAAGTACCTCACAAAAGAAGAAAGGGACATATTGGAGTCTCTGCGTGATTCGAAGAATTTTCAACCGGATCCGTCCGCAAGTGACAAGGGCTTTTTTGAAAAAATGAAAGAGTTCTTTAATTAAATCCTGGCGGGATTTACCCCTCCTGAAAAAGCCCTTTTTATTTAGGAGGTAAGTCGTTATAATCGCAACATGCTTTACCAAAATACGTATTCTAGGGAATGTTGAGGTTGGTTTTGACGGTTGGTTTAGGTATTGTACTTTTTTTAGCTCAGGGGCAAATCAAGAAGTTTTACACACTGGATGATGTAAGGTCCTTTGACACAGTCAATTTTCATCTGAATGCCACCTCCGGAATCTCCTTTATTCGCCATGTAAATGGAGGAAATCCGTTGAGTATTTTCGGTAATCCGGATCTGAATAAAATAAACCCTTCTTTTGATGCACATGTTTCCGGTCGACAGTGTCATGTAAACCTGGAACTTGAGGAGTTTCGGAAATCCGGACTCGGAGATGGTCTGGCCTACGCCGTGATGAAAAACACGGAGGAGGATGAGGACAATTATTGGAAGTTTTTGATCAATGATTCAAAGATCTACCTGCTTGATCTCCATTATGGTATCGGAAGCTCTGATATAGACCTGAGTGGCACTCACGTAAGCAGGTTAAAAATCAATACCGGAAGTGCTGATGTAGTGGTAAGCTATGAGCGCCATGAAGCAAACCTGACTGAGATGGATACCTTTCAGGTGAAGGTGGACGTAGGGTCATTGGTCGGCAAAGATATGGCCAAGTCACGGGCCAGGAACGTCATAGCTGAAGTAGGGTTTGGTCAGGCGATGCTGGATTTTGGTCAGACGCTGGAAAACATGTGTTCGGTCAATGCCTCAGTCGGGGCAGGCATGCTCAAAATCATTTTACCCCGCGAAGCTCCTGTTATCATTCACATTAAGCCTTCACCATTGTGCAGCATTGACATGGTCAGGGATTTTGAAGAAGTCGAGGAGAACGTCTACATCAGCCGGGGATATGACATCAACGCTGACGAACTTTTGTCAATGCGTATCGATGTGGCGCTTGGAAGCGTTTCCTTCAGGTATAAGGATTAAGAAGGGTGCTTGATAATACCCACGGCAATGAAGTACTGTGCCAGAATGTAAGTCAGCATTACCAAAGTCTGACTTAGAAAAAACACGGAAACAAACTTTGAGTACGCTAAAACCGAATCTGAAATCAGAAAGAGAATGGCGCCTATTGCGACAAGCTTATAGCTTTCTTCCACCGTCTTACCTTTTCGATGCAGGGCCATCAATGTCATGGTTAACAATACCAGTCCATAGATGATTATAGGAATTATTAAAGAACCCGCGGAGGGTAAAACAAGATAAAAGAGTATGGTGGCGTAGGCTACGCCTGCTCCCAATAAAGGGTAAGAGACTCTAAGTGAATTGTAGGTTGACTTACGGAACAGGTAGATGTATAGTCCCTGCGCAAGAAGGAACAGACCCACTCCCGGCAAAAACAAATTGGACTCCATTAGGGCCAAATCCCCAAGCCAGCTAAAGATCAGAGCTCCTGCCAGAATCAGGGTCTTTTGAGTTACCGCGCCTTTAGACTTTTCATAGACAAAAAACAACAACAAAGGCATGAGAAGCGGCTTGGAGTATCGCGCTAAATCAACCATTTCCGCAGTATGACCCACCACATTCGCGATTCCGGCGGTGGCAAATAAAATTAATAGGATTCGGCTCTTTTCCATTGGTTTATTTTGACGAGGATATATACAAAGGCTGCCAATGAGAATGTGCCAGCCAAAAGGAAGATCATTGGAAAACGATCATTTACTCCCTGGTACATAGAACCAGATAGTAATGCTCCCATTCCAATACCAATTTCCAGAAAAATGTACAAAGTACTTATACCACGGCCTCGGCTTCTGTTGCTGGTGAGATCTATAGCCCATGCAAAAAGTGTAGGAGCATTGAGCCCATATCCTATCCCAAATACCACAGCTCCGGTGAAAAATTGGGTCACTGATGTGGAGTAACCAATTACAAGCATGCTGATAAAGAGTATCATGGTACTTGCTACAAGTACTGCTGGTCTTCCGTATCGGTCAGATAACCGACCGCCAATGATTCGGACCAGCAGAGAACTTCCGGTGAAATAAACAAAAAATAATCCCCTGTTTTCGATTCCGTGAAACCCACTAAAGTCCGGGCTCAATGTGATGACAGTCCCAAATGAAAAGGTAGTGAGAATCATAATGACGCAAGGATTGATAACACTTGGCTCGAACACATCTTCCATTCGAATGCGCATCATTGAAGGTGTAAATCGCCTTTTGCTTTCGAGTGTTTCTTTCATTCCGGCCAGGATACCAATTGAAGCTATGGCAAACACAGAGCTTAGATAGAACATTGCGTTTAATCCATAAGTCAAATAAACAAATGATCCAAGTGCAGGACCGGAAGCCAGGCCTATGGTGCCAAACATACTAAGTATTCCCAATGCCTCCCCACGTCGATTATCGGGGACTATATCGGCAGCGTAAGCGGACGTGCCTGTGGGTTTAAATCCGGTACTGAATCCGTGTATAAGCCGCAGAAATAAGAACCCTGCGACTGTGGTCAAAACCGGATACAACAAGAGGACCACCGCACTTACCACCGCTCCTACGATCATAACAGGAACTCTACCCCATTCATCAGTCAATTTACCTGAGAATGGCCTTGAAAGTCCGGCAGTCAATGTAAAAAGAGAAATGATTAACCCAAGGTATTGTTCACCACCCAATCGCTGGAGATACCCTGGCAGTTCGGCCAGAATCAGGGAAAATGAGGAAAAAAATAAGTAGGAGCTAATGCAAAGCAGCCAGAAGTTCCACTTGTAATGTCTCATTGTTGGGCCTCTTCACCATGTAAAAGATAGCTTTTGATGAAGTCCATAATGTCTCCATCCAGTACATTTTGCACATCTGTTCGTTCATGAGATGTCCTTGCATCTTTCACAAGCTTATATGGATGAAGGACATAGTTACGAATCTGAGAACCGAAATCGATTTTCATTTTCCCTGCTTCCACTTTGTCCCGCTCGGCATTTCTTTTCTCAATCTCCCGCTGATAGAGTTGGGACCGAAGCATTTGCATGGCCCTTTCTCTGTTTGCCAATTGGGATCTCTCCACCTGGCAGACCACTACAATTCCAGTAGGTTTGTGTGTCAGCTGAACCTTAGTTTCGACTTTATTGACATTTTGTCCTCCGGCTCCCCCCGAACGGGAAGTATGCATTTCCACATCATTGGGATTGATCTCGATCTCAATGGTATCATCGATCACTGGATATACATAGACCGATGCAAATGATGTGTGTCTTCGACCTCCACTGTCAAAAGGTGAAATACGTACCAGGCGATGTACTCCATTTTCAGACTTTAAAAATCCGTATGCAAGTGGCCCATCAAACTCCAGGGTCACAGATTTAACTCCAGCTACGTCGCCAGCCTGGAAATCCACTTCTTTAACTTTATAGCCGTTTGACTCACCCCACATGATGTACATGCGCATCAGGATGCTTGCCCAGTCATTACTTTCGGTACCTCCGGCTCCAGGCGTGATCTGGAGCATGGCCGAAAGCTGATCCTCCTCCGAGGAAAGCATTTTCTTCATTTCCAGGTCTTCTACCATATCGGCAGCCTTTTGATAGGCTTCGTTCACCTCTGTTTCTGAGGATTCACCCATTTCCAGGAATTCGAAAAGTGTTTCAGCGTCCCCTACTGCCGTTTCCACAGCGTCAAAGTCATCCGTCCAGGACTTTTTGGAGCGAATGACCTTCATTGTCTTTTCAGCCTCTTCCGGATCGTTCCAGAAGTCTGGTTGCGTAGTTACCAGTTCTAGTTCTTCTATTTCTTTTTTCTTGGTATCGTAGTCAAAGATACCTCCTCAAGGCGTCAACACGTGCCTTTAAATCTTTCAGTTGGTCTGAAGTCATGTCGTTTTACAATAATGATCCCGCGAAGATATTGGATTTCGATGAGGTTGACTAGCGAATGATGCGTATCCGATTCCTATCACCAGGGGAAAATTCCTTTCGCTCAATGGCTTTCATAACAATGCCCGCTACGATCAATCCACCTGATATTATCAGTATTCCAGGAGTCACTACCTGGCGCTGATTTAACATATCTACAATTGGGAAAGCCAGACCTGCAAAAATCAGCTTACCCGGTGAGCTTTTAAAGCTCCAGGTACTATGATTTTTACCTCGGATGTCAATGACCGATATGTCGTTCAGCATAACCTCAGTTTCATGGATCAGAAAGCTGCTGTCTGTAAATCCTTCGATGGTCCCGTTAATCCAGTTTGTCTCGTTCTTTAATTGGAAGCGCATTTCTTCCTGTTCGTAGATCTTCAATTTGAAGTTGCTGTTCAGTCTTGTCAGAAACAGATACTCCTGCGAGAGGGCATTGAGCTGGAAGCATAAGCACAAACAAAAAAGCAAGTGTTTCACCACTTGCTAAAGCTACTAAGTCAGTATTTTGTTCACTGGAAAATAGGCTTAAATTATGTTAATGTTTACCAGGTTTGAGATTTCATCCTGTGTACTGCACGCATAATATCTTTTTGGCTGATCTGTCCTACCAGCTTGCCCATATCTACAACCGGAAACCTTCTGATTCTGAGCTCCAGAAATTTGCCGGCCATGTCAAATATATTAGTTTCCGGAGTGGTGCTTATCACATTTGTTGACATATAGTCTTTTACCTTGCCGGAAAGATGCGGCATGTTATTGTACTTGCCCTTAACCACTTCTTTCATGCAGTCCCCCTCGGAGATAACACCTACAAGCTGATTGTTTTCATCCACTACAGGACCGCCAGAGATACGATTCTTTAAAAGCGACTCAATTACCTCATCCATGGGCTGCTCGGGAGAGAAGGTGATAAGTTTTCTGGACATATAATCCGAGACCGAAACGGACGGCGCTGGGGCTGTTTCCGGGGCCATTTGGACCCCTCTGTAACTCTTTACCATACTCTTTTTCTGTTTAGTGCGAACCTATAAGATACAGAAAACCAGTGAGATTAGCAATATGAATTGCTCTTTAAAAAGGAATATTGAAGTCTAGATTTTGTAGATCCACTCGTGAGGATCAGGAATTTCTCCGATTTTGATTTTTGACAATGTATCCAGAAACCCGATCGAATACTTACGTCCTTCTACGGCCGGTAATTCGTAGTCTGTACCTTCAAACCCTATTGTTTGGATCTGGGCAATGGTGGCCGCCGTTCCGGCACCAAAAGCTTCCTGAAGCGTCCCGTTTTCAATAGCATCTATTACTTCCCTGACTTTGATCCTTTTCTGGACCACCTTCATACCCTTATCTTTTGCTAATTGAAGTATACTATCTCTGGTGATTCCAGGTAAGATAGTGTCTCCGGTAGGAGGCGTTACCAATGTATCGTCAATGACGAACATGAGATTCATAGTACCGGATTCCTCGACATACTCATGATCCTTTCCATCTGTCCAGATCAATTGGTCATAGCCCTCTTTTGCGGCAAGTGAGGCAGGGTACAATGCGGCTGCGTAGTTGCCTCCTGTCTTGGCCCATCCGGTGCCACCGGCGGCTGCTCTGGTAAAATGAGTTTCAATTTTAACCTTTACCGGTTTTGAATAATATGACCCAACCGGACCTGTAATAATCATAAATCTATAGGTATCCGATGGTCGAATTCCTACATAAGGATCCATTGCAATTTGCAGTGGTCGTATATACAATGAATTCTGAATTTTTTTAGGCACCCAATCTTTGTCGACTTCAAGTAGCGTAGTCATCGCCTGCATAAAAAGCTCTTGAGGGACTATTGGCATGCACATTCTCTCGGCACTTTTGGTCATCCTGAAGGCATTAGCCTGGGGCCTGAATACCAAAACTTCACCGGACTTGCTACGCTGCGCTTTTAATCCCTCGAAAATGGTAGATGCGTAGTGCAGGGTGGTGTTAGCCGGACTTATCGAAAAGTCTCCATATGGTTCGATCCTTAAATCCTGCCATTGTCCACCTTTATAATCCGCTATGAACATGTGGTCTGAATAGACTTTTCCGAAGACAGGATTATCGAGATCTACTTCGTGTAGTCTGGAGTTACTTGTCTTATGCAATGCGATGTCCATTGTGTCTATCATATCACCACTATTTAAAGTTAAGAATCTTCGGGTATCCATGGAGTCTCAGGGACCTCCAGGTCAAGTGCCATCTTCCTTGCAAGAATAAAGAAATAATCAGACAGCCGGTTCAAGAAGGGTATGATATTTTCTCCTAAAGGCTCTTTTTGGTCTAATTTCTGGGTGTTTCTTTCTACCCGTCTGCAAACTGTTCGGCAGACATGGCAAAGCGAAACTGCCGTATGACCACCCGGAAGTATGAAGTTTTTTAGCTCCGGAAGTTGAGCGCTGTAATGATCTATCCAGCTTTCCAATTGTTTCACTTCGATACCGGTTATTTCAGGAAGCTTGAATTTTTTGAGTTCAGATCCCGCCGCCAAAATGGATCCAAGCGAAAATAAAGCTTCCTGTATCCAATACAATTGTTGTTTTAGTCTGGCTTCCACGGAATCATTGTCCTTGAGCAATCCAACAAAAGAATTGAGTTCGTCCACATCTCCGTAAGCAGTGATCCGCTCATGAGACTTTGGGACTTTATCTCCGCCAAGAAGGGATGTGAGGCCTTTATCTCCGGTCTTTGTATAGAGTTTTTGACTCATTACACCAGTTGCGGTTTTCTCACGTTTTCGTTGACCTTGTCTGTTTCTATCAAGCCGTCTTTTAAGCGGATGATCCGATGAGCATACTCAGCAATATCATCTTCGTGTGTTACCATTACGATAGTATTGCCTTTGGCATGTAGCTCCTGGAAAAGGTCCATGATGCTATATGAAGTTTTGGTGTCAAGATTACCAGTAGGCTCATCCGCCAAAATGATGCTGGGATCATTTACCAAAGCACGGGCTATCGCTACACGTTGTCGCTGTCCTCCTGATAATTCATTCGGCTTGTGATAAGCCCTTTCTCCAAGACCAACTCCCTCAAGGGTCGCATAGGCTTTTTCATCCCGCTCATCTTTGCTGTATCCTGCATAAACAAGTGGCAGGGCTACATTTTCTAAAGCACTTGCCCGAGGTAAAAGATTAAAAGTCTGGAATACGAACCCGATTTCTTTATTTCGGATTTCAGCAAGTTCATTTTCCGTCATGTCACTGACGTCACTTTTATTGAGGACATATTTGCCGGAGGAAGGTGTGTCCAGGCAACCAATAATATTCATCAACGTTGATTTTCCTGAACCGGATGGACCCATGAATGCCACATATTCACCTTTGTCGATGCTGATAGAGATTGATTTTAGTGCATGTATGGTTTCTGAACCCATTACATACTTTCTTGCGATGTCCGTTGTTTCAATTATCTGACCCATAGATTCAAAGGTAAATCAAGTTATGTACTAAATTGGTTTTGAATGTTAGACGGTAAAAATTGAAGATTAGTTAGCAAAATGCCGAATGTTTTCCTTTTTTTCTTGCTGATCACACCAGTTTCCGAAGGATGGGACTTGCTTTCTCAGGCCACGGTCATAGCCGCAAACGATGATCCGGTTGGGGTTCCAATGGAAACACTGGAATTTTCGGATGAAATCAGACAGGCAGCCGGTAACGAAATTGAACTAACCGGATATGTGATACCGCTGGAGACCACCCGGGCCACTACCTACTTCGTGGTAAGCCGCTACCCATTTCAATCTTGTTTCTTTTGTGGTGCAGCCGGTCCTGAAACTGTAGCGGAGGTTTATGCATCAACTCAGATCGATCAGACTGACCAAAGGATTTTAGTAAGAGGTATACTTCAATTAAATGAAGATGATCCACTACATCTACCTTACCTGATCAAAGACGCAAAGGTGAAAATCCTTGATTAGGCATTGCCATATACCTTTAGAAGTGGATTCCTCAAAGGAGCTCCATTACCGGAAATAAGGTGAAGTATACTGGCAGCCACTTCATCGCTGGATACCCAATCTGTAAAATTTGCATTAGGCATTGCTTCTCGGTTGGCAGGTGTGTCTATAATGCTTGGAGCCACTAGTGAAACCACAATGTTGTCTTTCTTGCCAGTTTCATTCAGGATCTCTGCGAATTTGCTGATTGAGGCTTTGGCCAATGCGTAGGGCAACACTTCAGCTGCCTCACCTTCATAAACAGGTTTTGCAGAAATCATTACGATTCTTCCACCCCCGGATTCTTTCATCCAGTCGTAAACGGGTTTTGCCACGTTGAAAGCTGTCATGAAGTTGAGTTCGTACATTTCCATGAGATCGTCTGTGGTGGTATTGGAAATATTGCTCATCGCAAAGCCGCCAACAAGGAGTGCCGCGGCATATATTTTTTCATGTTTTTCCCTGATTTCGCTTATAAACTCTGCCGTTCGTTCTTCCGAAGCCAGGTCTACCTCATGTAGTTCTACATTTCGAATTCCCCCGGGGGATTTTCCTGGCTGATTGGTGCCAATTACATAGTAATCGGACTCAACCGCCTCCTTACATAGGGTAGAGCCGAGATATCCCGTAGCACCGGTAACTAGTAGGTTGTTTATCATTTCAGGAATAAAGATGTTTGTTGCTAAGGTAATTTTAATGAAATGATTGACAAAGCTTCATTTTTCGAGGATGTATATGAAGTAGTAAAACTCATTCCAAAAGGAAGAGTGACCACCTATGGTGCTATAGGAGCATACCTTGGTATGAAATCCAGTGCCCGGGTGGTGGGATGGGCTATGAATAATGCTCATGGGCTGTCGGATGTCCCGGCCCATCGGGTGGTAAACAGGATAGGGTTGTTAACAGGGAAAAATCATTTTACAACGTCGACCATCATGCAGGAAATGCTGGAGGCGGAAGGTGTGGTAGTGCTGGATGATCAGATTCAGGACTTTGAGAAGGTTTTCTGGGACCCCATCAAGGAGCTTCATCTATGACCTGTCACGAAAAATAAACAGACCAAGGAAGGTAAGTGCACCATTAAGAATAAGCAATTCAAATCCAAATTGATAGCCTCCGAGAAGCCATTCGGAGTTGACATTGATCAGATAGCAAAGCAGTGGTGATACAACACATATAACAGGTACAAATCGATCTTTCACTCTAATTTTTGTAAATATTCCCATTGAGAATAGTCCTAATAACGGTCCATATGTATAACCTGCTGCGGTGAATATTGAATTGATAACGCTTTCATCATTGATGGCATTGAAGATCAGGATCACTATAAAAAGCAATATGGAAAAAGAGACGTGGACCAAAATCCTGATCATTCGCTTCTTATCAAAATTCTCGGGATTAAACCCAAGGAAGTCAACACAAAATGACGTGGTCAGTGCCGTCAGTGCAGAATCGGCACTAGAGTATGCCGCTGCTGTAATTCCCAGTAGGAAAAATACTCCGGCGACAACGGAAAAATGATCAACAGCAAGTGTTACAAAAAGATTGTCTGATCGGTCTGTGAGAATTATGGAATTGATCTCAGCGAATTGATAAAGAAGTACACCAAGCATAAGAAAAAGTAGATTTACAAATATCAAAACCACACTAAACCAGAAGACATTTTTTTGGGCATCTCCGAGCGTTCGGCAGGTTAGGTTCTTCTGCATCATGTCCTGATCCAGACCCGTCATGACGATCGCAATGAATGCGCCGGCAAAGAATTGCTTGAAAAAGCTTCTGCTTTCCCGCCAGTTCCAATTGAAGATCTCACTTCTTGAGTCTTCATTGACCGTTGCCATAAGTTCTGTCCAGGTCCAGTTAAGGCTGTCTTTGATAAAAAAGATGCTTACTATCACCGCCAGTATCATGAAGGCCGTTTGGAAGGTATCTGTCCAGACAATGGTTTTAATTCCACCTTTAAAGGTGTAGATCCATATCAGGACGATGGTACACATTACAGAGACCCAGAAAGGCAAGCCAAATGCATCGAAAAAGGCTATTTGCAAAACACCCGCCACCAAAAACAATCGGAAGGAAGCCCCAATGATTCTGCTCAAAAGGAAGAAAAATGCACCGGTCTTGTAGGCCCAGAACCCAAACCGATCTTCTAAATAACTATATATGGAAATAAGATTTAGCTTATAATACAGAGGAAGCAGTACTACGGCGATAACAAAATACCCCAGCAAGTAGCCCAATACTATTTGGAAGTAGTACCAATTACTATTGCCAACTTCACCTGGAACGGAAATAAAAGTCACCCCGGAAAGGGATGCTCCAATCATTCCGAAGGCCACCAGGTACCAGGGTGATTGTCTGTTGGCGGTGTAGAATGTTTCGGAAGTGATGTTACGGGAGGTCAGGAAGGATATTAGTATTAATACTAGAAAGTATCCCCCGATTATGATCGCTACAATTCCTGGATTCATATTGCTTAGAAGAGCGCAAAATAATTACTATTACTAACTTTGCACCAAAATCCAGGAATATGAGCATTGAATTTGATACCGATATTCAGGAATTAGTAGCAGAGGAAGTAGAAACGAAAGATGAGGATCTCAAGAGCCTGGTTGTGTATAATGACGATTACAACACCTTCGAGCACGTAATCAATACGCTTGTCAAGGTGTGCAAGCATAATGTACAACAGGCAGAGCAGTGTACTTATCTAATACATTACAAGGGTAAGTGCGGGGTAAAAGTAGGTCCGTTTCCCGAGTTAAAACCGATGAAGGAAGGAATCACCGAAGCGGGAATTAAAGCTACAATCGAATAGATGGAATACCCTTCCCTACTGGTGGAGGAAGCGGTAAATGAGATTTCACGACTTCCAGGGATCGGGAGAAAGACCGCTCTACGTCTTGTATTATTTCTACTAAAACAGCCAGCCAAACAGACTGGTGAGTTGTCTTCAGCACTGCTCAGGCTGAGGGAAGGAATCAAATATTGCGGTACTTGCCACATAATCGCTGATACGGAAGACTGCACTTGTCAAAACATACATCGGGATACGTCAGTAGTGTGTGTAGTGGAAGATACCCCGGATGTGCTTGCTATCAGAAATACCGGGCAATACAACGGACTGTTCCATGTGCTGGGAGGAAGAATATCTCCACTGGATGGGATTGGTCCTGATGAATTGAAAATTGAATCACTGGTTGAAAGAGTAAAACAACCGGATTCAGAAATAAAGGAAATTATTCTGGCCCTGAGCGCCACAATGGAAGGTGATACCACTTCCTTTTACATCACCAAAAGACTGGCGGAGTATAAACTAAAAATCACCACAATTGCCAGGGGTATACCGGTTGGTGGTGAGCTGGAGTATGCAGATGAACTTACCCTGGGTAGAAGCATACTTACCCGCACCCTTTTCGACCAATCCTAGCGCCTCCTTCCAAAATTACTGATGGTGTAGTAGATAAGCAGGAGCATTCCGCAGGTCATGACCACCATGTAATAGTTGGGTTTACCGGCTTTCCATGTGGCAATGAATTGCATGGTAGCCATTATGACAATCAGGACACCTAAGAATAAACCAAGGCTTTTTAGTTGGTTACGGGACATATAGCGGGAAAAGTGAAAAAATTGGCATAAAAATTGGCAGGTTCTTAAATCAAATTGACAGGATTATAAATTATAGATGATCCAAATTTGAATTAATAATTTTTCATCAACGCATTTGAACATGCAGAAATTTATTTGGTACAACCCTGAAGTCGACCAATATCAGCTTGGCACAAAAGATGAGTTTGAGAAAAAGAAGTCATCCAGCAGCCAATCTGGTGCATTCGAAATTGAATACCGGTTAAGTGAATTGTCCCAAAAGTTAGCTCATCAAATCATACAACGGCTAAATAGCAAGGACAGCGTCAAGCTGGCCAATTAGCCTCTTCCAAAATCAATTTTATACTCGCAATAAGCTCTGCCTTTCCAAAAGAGGTAGGGCTTTTTTTTTGTTTTTGAAACATTGTATCTACGTTTGTAGTATATGTTATACAATAGTTTATTAAATAATTGTATTTATGCCTGAAGTAAATCTTGGAAGCCTTGAAGAAACCATTCTACTGATTGTATTGGTCATGCAGGAAGATGCGTACGGAGTTTCGGTAGCAGAGGAATACCAAACCCGATCCGGTCGATCTATTTCTATTCCGGCCATACATACTGTGCTGAAAAGACTGGAAAAAAAAGGATTGGTCAATTCACATATGGGTGGTGCCACCGCCGAAAGAGGAGGCAGACAAAAGCGAATTTTTGAGATTACTAAAATGGGCTATAAGCTTCTTACGGACTTAAGGTCTACAAGGGAAGAACTGTGGAAGGTTGCGCCTCAATTTAATTTCTCATGGATCAGCTAAAGACACCACCAAAATGGGCGGATAGATTTCTTAGCTGGTATTGTAGTGAGGAGCTAATCGCCGAAATACAGGGCGACCTGTACGAACAATATCAAAGGAATTGCAGGAAAAATGGAGCGTTTCAGGCAAATCGTAGATTCACCCTTGATGTCATCCGGTTTTTCAGACCCTCAAGTTTTAAAAAGTCAAAACTCAACATGAACAGTCAGATTTTAATCAATTACCTGAAGGTAGCTGTACGTATATTCAGGAAGGAAAAGGCTTATACATCCTCCAACCTCGTAGGACTGATTTTAGGATTTATTACCACAACCTTTATTTTTTTGTGGGTCCAGGATGAGATGAAGTATAATTCCTGGACAGGCCGGGATGGCAAAATACACTATGTACACTCGAACCAGACTGAGTCCAATGGTGTGATTCGGACATGGCCTACCACTCCTCAACCTTTACGTGAAATCCTGCAGGAACAATACCCGAGCATTGAGCTGGCTGCCTTAACCGATTGGGGATATAATCTCATTCTTAAAAAAGGTGAAGAGAATATCGAAGTAAGAGGCTTACACGCAAGCCCGGAATTGGTTGACATATTCTCATTAGAGTTTATTCGGGGAGACCATGAATTGATGTGGGAGCAGGATTTTTCAATTATCATCTCAGAAAGTATGGCCATTAAGTTTTTTGGGGAGGATTATGCTTCAAAAGATATAGTGGGTGAACCCATGAAGGATAAGGATGGGGACGAATTCATATTAGCGGGAATTTTCAAAGACATTCCCAGACAGTCCACGCTTAATTTTGAATTTCTGGTACCGTTTAGTCACCGACTGGCTACAAGGCCCTGGTTAACAAACTGGGGAAATTATTCAAACAGAATGTATGTCAGACTTGCTGAAGGGTATACTACCGAATCAGCAATAATCAATGTAGCACCTGCTATTACCGATAACAGACCAGACCAACCTGACGATGTAAAATTACTCTTGCAGGAATTTAGCACCCTGCATCTATATAATAACCACGAAAATGGAGAGATTCTGGAAGGCCGTATGGAATATGTGAGGTTGCTTTCAATTTCAGCTATTCTAATTATCGTATTGGCGGTGGTCAATTTCATGAATCTCACAGCAGCCAGTGCTACCAAACGTGTACGGGAGACAGGTATAAGGAAGGTTCTGGGGGCATTCAGGTCGTCTCTCAGAACACAGTTTATAGTAGAGGCTGTCCTTCTTACGTTTCTAGCTGGCATCATTACGCTGGTGGTCGTCTTTTTGACATTACCATACTTCAATGACTTATCCGGAAAGGACATCGAATCAAGCTTTTTGACAATCGATTTTATAGCCATCTACTTACATATAGTCCTGGCCATAGGCCTTGTTTCGGGGCTGTATCCGGCATTTTACATGTCGTCCCTGAATCCGGTAAATTCTCTGAAGGGAGTAATCAAAGGCGTCAAATTCAATTCAGTTTTCAGAAAAGGTCTGGTTGTCTTTCAGTTTATAATCACCATTATTATGATAGTGGGTTCTCTCACCATCTATCGGCAGTTGGATTTTATTTTCACAAAAAACATAGGTCTCGACAGACAGAATGTCATTCGAATGGAATTGGGCGACATAGACCCATTGACAGATCTTCAGGTATTCAGGGATCGTTTGCTGAATATGCCTGGAATTGAAGGAATGACCGTGGTGGGACAAAATCCTATTGAAGTTAGCAATTCCACTTCGGATCCCGTCTGGGATGGAAAAGACGAATCGCAGGATAATTATTTTTTCATTTTAGGAATTGATCCAAATTTTATCCCGCTCATGGGGGTTCAGTTGAAAGAGGGCAGGAACCTAAATCCGGATTTGAAATCCGACACTGCAAATTTTCTAATAAACGAAACGGCTGCTGAATTGATGGGTCTGGAAGAACCACTCAATGTAGGATTGGAGTTTTGGGGCATTAAGGGTAAGATAATCGGAGTCGTGAAGGATTTCCATTTACAGTCACTTCACAAACCAATTGAACCTCTTATTATGGGGTATGACCCTGAGGGTTGGCTGGCTTTGATCAAGACCAAAACAGGAGAAACCCAGGATGCCATAGCTTCACTTGAGACTTTGCATAAGGAATATAATCCTAACAGGCAGTTCGACATTGATTTCATGGACGACAACTTCAACGAGAAGTATAAAAGTGAGCTGCTGGTCAGCAAACTGTCATTTTATTTCACCATAGTGGCCATAGTAATCTCCTGCCTCGGGTTATTGAGCCTGGTATCATTTAGTACTGCTTTAAAAACCAAAGAAATAGGTATCAGGAAGGTACTTGGTGCATCCATCGGCTCGATTATTTCTATGATAGGCAAGGAATATCTTGCATTGGTAATCATTGGGTTTGTGATTGCTGTTCCCATTTCTTTTGTTGTAATGCGAGATTGGCTTGAACAATTTGCTTTCCGACGAGAGCTGGATTGGTCCCTTTATGCCCTGTCAGCATTTGGAGCTTTGATAATTACAATGTTGACCATCGGCAATCATGCTTTAAGATCGGCTTATCGCAATCCTGTCGAGTCTCTGCGCGATGAATGATCCCTGGTAGTGGTTGTCTGATTGGGTAAATAGCCATATTTTCGAGATCTGAGCATTTACCCAATCAGATGACCAAGCCGATTTACCTTTTGTTTTTTAGTGTTCTGATAATTTCAGCCTGCGACAATACTGTTGAAATACCGGAGGAAGAATCTCGGGATCTGTATTTACAAAACAGATCACCTCTGATCAGAAAGCCATATCTGGAACTTCCTCTTGGTGCCATAACCCCTACTGATTGGTTATGGGAGCAATTAGAAAGACAACGGGACGGTATGACCGGACATCTTGATGAAATTTACCCGGAAGTAATGGGCTCCAGAAACGGTTGGCTTGGCGGTGATGGGGATGGATGGGAACGGGGGCCCTACTGGATCGATGGCTTATTACCATTAGCGTATATCCTTGATGACGATACCCTCAAGGACAAAGTTCAGCCCTGGATAGAATGGACGCTGAATAACCAAAGAGATGACGGATATCTGGGCCCTGTTCCATTTGAAGATCAACCGGAATACGAGCCGGGTTTGCAGAGAGGTATGAGGGCAGATTGGTGGCCTAAAATGGTCATGTTGAAGATCTTAAAGCAGTATTATGATGCAACTGGCGATGAACGGGTCATTGAAGCCCTGACCAATTATTTCAAGTATCAACTACAGGAGTTACCCAATACTCCACTGGATAATTGGACACTTTGGGCCAATCGTAGGGGAGGAGATAACCTGATGATTGTGTACTGGCTTTATAATATTACAGGTGATGATTTCCTGCTTGATCTGGGGAAGTTGATCACCGAACAAACCTTCCCGTGGACTCGAATTTTTCTGAATGCAGAAAATCACAATGATCCCGTCACGCCCTGGCATTATTCACAATTGGAAAAATATCCATTTGATGAAGACCAAATTAACAATCTGACCATTTCCAAAATTGGAGGCATGCACTGTGTTAATCTGGCTCAGAGTTTAAAGCAGCCCGTGATCTTCTCACAGTTTGACAATGACCCAAAATACCTCCGTGCTGTAAAAAAAGCCCTTAAGGACATCAAAAAATACCATGGACAGCCACAGGGCATGTATGGTGGAGATGAACCCCTTCATGGTACTGATCCCGTACACGGGGTAGAATTCTGCTCGGTGGTTGAGGAGATGTTCTCGCTTGAGACAATTCTTGATATAACCGGAGACATGGAAGTAGCCGACTTACTGGAGAAGATTGCTTACAATGCACTGCCGGCACAGGCTTCCGATGATTTCACGTCCAGGCAATACTTTCAGGCAGCCAACCAGGTGGAGCTTAGTGATAGACTGCAGGTTTCTTATCAGACTATAGGGCATGGTGGAACTGATTTTGTTTTCGGGACACTGACTGGCTATCCATGCTGCACCAGTAATATGCACCAGGGCTGGCCAAAATACATTCAGAATCTTTGGAAGGCGACAAATGATGGCGGAGTGGCTGCGTTGCTATACGGTCCAAGTGAGGTTACTCTGAAAGTAGGGGACGGGACCGATTTAATGGTGAAGGAATCTACAGGTTATCCATTCAGAGATGAAATAAGGTTTGAGCTGTCCCTGAATGGGACAGTACAGTTCAAATTCCACTTGAGAATTCCAAATTGGGCGAATGACCCAATTATAAAAATTAATGGTGAACTATGGGATGGAGATCTTTCAGGGAGCATTGCCGTGGTGGAGAGGACTTGGAATGATGGGGACATAGTATCTCTAAAACTTCCAATGGAAATCAGAACATCCAGATGGCATGACTTTTCGGCAGCGGTTGAACGTGGACCTTTGGTGTACGCATTGAAAGTGAAGTCCGAAGAAAAAGTCAAGGACCGCAATGACCGGTTCAAAGCATTTGCCGAAGTCTTCGCCACCACCCCTTGGAATTATGGTCTGATCGCTGAGAATATAGAAGATCCGAACTCGCTGGAACCTGGCGTGGTCCAAAATACGTGGAATGGAGAGTATCCCTGGAACCTGGATAATGCACCCATCGAAATTCAACTAAAGGGCATCAGAATTCCTCAATGGAAATTGACCAATGGCGCACCTTACTTTCCGGCTGCATGGTATCCTCTGAACGCAAGCGACGTCACAGTTGAGGACATTACCCTTGTTCCTTATGGATGTACTACACTGAGGATAACAGAATTTCCGATTTATGGATTGAATAATTAATCACTCCGATCTTAAGGTTTTGGACGGATTTGTTTTAACAGACTTTAATGCATAGGTCCCTAAAACCAGCCAGGAGGTGATCATGACGATTAGTGTGGCAAGTACATATACCATGAAGTTGACCTCAATGCGATGTGCAAAATCGGCCAGCCAATCATTCATCAGAAAATAATTTACAGGAATAGCTATCACAAGGGCAATGGTCAAAAGCAGAGTGGTTCTTTTTAGCAATAGCATCAATAACTGTCTGACTGAAGCACCAAGAACTTTCCGGATTGCCATTTCCTTCATGCGTTCGATCACACTGAAACTTGCCAGACCCAGGATTCCCAAAATGGCGACTATGATTGCGATGGTAGTAGCGTAAAATGTCATGCTGCCGATCCTCTCTTCAGTCTCATAAAGGGATTTAAATGTCTCATCCAGGAAGGTATATTCCATAGGCCTGTTTGGCTCAAATTCATTCCAGGCGTCATCAATCATTCCAATAGTCTCAGACAGATTTGATCCATTTAACTTGACTGCCAGCATATTGTATCTTGGGCTATTATGCCCCCGGAAGGTATGGATCACTGGTTCCACTGTGTTGACCAGTGATTGATAGTTAAAGTCCTTCACAACACCAATCACATCAAATCCTTCATCTGAGTCCGGAAATAGCAACTTACGACCCTCTACACTCGTCCAGCCCAGTTGTCTAAGCGCAGCTTCATTAATGACAGATTTTCTTTCATCCGAAGCCATCTGGACATCAAAGTCTCTGCCTTCGATAAATTCTATTTCCAGGGATGAGAAGTACTTGTCATCTACATCCACAAATCGCCAGTCCAGCGGTGGTTTATCCCTTGCATCATCGGATTGTACAAGGACATAACTGCCTCGGTACCTGCCGGGTACGGAACTCGTTGCGCTTACGGATACGACACCAGACAGGGATTCCAATGAATTCCGGAATGCATCGATCCTGCTTTGATCGTCCTCACCTGCCTGAGCATCGATGATCATGAGATTGTCCGGATCAAATTTCATGTCCGCCTCTTTCATGTAGTTGATTTGCTGGTACATTATAAGTACTGCACTGACCAGTATTATGGCAATGGTGAACTGGCAGATGATCAGGATGTTCTTCGGGTCGAATCGATTTTTAGAATGTGAATAGTTCCCGTGCATGGCATCTCCGGCACCATGTCTGGATAGCGTAAAAGTAGGGTACAATCCGGCGATGATACCCAGAAATATCATAATCAGTATGATTAATGAAGCGTTTAAGGGTTCATAGAGGAAATTCAGGGCCATCTGTTGACCAAATAGATCCACAAAATGGGGCAGTAGAACAAAGGCCAGGGTGATCCCCAATAGGCACCCTGCTGAAAAAAGTAAAGTGGTTTCTCCTATGAATTGAAGAATAAGATCTTTCTTCCCCGCACCGAATACCTTTCGAATGGCAACCTCCTTGATCCTAACCAGAGATTGAGCGGTATTTAGATTAGCAAAATTGAAAAATGCAATCAGTAGCAGACCAATGGAGATATAACCCAGGAAGTAGCCATATTGTTGCTGGTTGGTGTTGAAATCATAATATTCCACAAGTGGCATCAGTTCGAGCGTTCCTTGTTCTGAGGGCGTGACGAACTGCTTTACTATCTGTGGGAACTGGGTTTCAAGTTCTTCGTAGTTCTGTCCTGGCTGAAGCTGAATAAAGCTCCACATAAATGAAGCGCTCCAGCCGAAATATCCAAGATCGGTCCACACCTGACGCCTGGATTCAAGGTTGACAATCACGTCAAATTGAAAACTTGAATTAAATGGCACTCTGTCCAGTACTCCCGTCACTTCATAATCAATAGGATCATTTAGCTGAAGCTGAATCGTTTTTCCGATTGGGTTTTCATCACCAAATATCCTGGATGCTACCTCACCACTTATGACCACAGATCTTGGTTGTTGAAAGGCGGTGCTCTTGTCCCCAAGTACAAAATCAAAAGAAAACATATCGAGCATCCCTTGCTCGCTATAGGTTACTTCCTCCGTAAATTCATCATCACCATATCGTATGCGGGTCTGACCTGCAAAAACGAATCGGCCTATGTTCTTTACAGACGGGAAAGCATTTTGAACTTCTTCTGCGAGCATCGGCCATGTGTCACTGACATCCATCTGACCCCCTTCTGGCGTTGACCTGGTCCTGTATAGAAAATAGATGTCTTCGGAATTTTCATGAAATCTATCGTAAGTGATGATATCGTATGAATATACGCCAAGTAAAAGGCTCACGGCTACGCCTATAGTGAGGCCAAGGACATTGATTGAAGCGATCAACTTCTTTTGTTTCAGTCGTCGCAAAGCGATTAGTAGGTAATTGCTGAGCAAAGGAAAGGGAGAATTGTTGCCTCTTTGACGGTTATACTGCTCTTCCCGATCAATGTCATAAGGGGATCCTAATTCGCTTATTGCCTTTTCAAAGGCGTCCTCCACGTTAAGACCGTCTGCGCAATACTTCTCAACACTTTGTCTGAGATGATCTTCCAGTTCTTCAATTACTCCATCCTCCAGATGATCCTGTTTGCGTAGCTTTTTGCGCCAGCTGACGATGAGCTTTTCTAGTTTTTCAATTTCGTTATCCATTTGACGTTTCTGAGTTTTTTGACCAAAGTGTTAGGAGTACCTCGTGCATGGTCAGCCAATGCTGTTTCTCTGTTTTGACAGCTTGCTTTCCTGATTCCGTAATGGCGTAGTATTTACGGTGCCGACCATTTTCGGATTGATTCCAGCTGGCCTGGACCAGACCTTCTTTTTCAAGTCTGTGAAGGACAGGATAAAGCATTCCATCGGCCCATTCGAGCTTACCACCACTCAATTCCTTTATTTGTTGGATGATGTCGTAACCATAACTGGGACCTTTTTGGAGGATACCCAATATGAGAGGTTTGGAGGAAGCTGCAACAAGTGACTTAGAAAATTTCATACACC
Source organism: Cyclobacteriaceae bacterium (assembly GCA_965228045.1). GTDB lineage: Bacteria > Bacteroidota > Bacteroidia > Cytophagales > Cyclobacteriaceae > JANQEU01. The sequence continues at coordinate 745,964 of OZ245789.1, forward strand.
TAAGTAATCTTTATACATAGATAATCTATGTAAACGGAGAAATCAAAATTTAGTTAACTGTATTTATAGTGAACTAAGGTGCGACCATCCTAAAATAGGTTGACGGCTTTAAAAAGTGATAGAAAGAAAAAAGCCCATCCGTCAAATGACAGATGGGCCTTGATCAATGTAGTTTATTGTGATCAACCGATAGCGACTCTCTTAAAGTCAGAAACGGTCATGCCTTTGGATACGCTGTCCAGATACTGAGCGATGGTTTGTGAGTTGTCCTTCACAAACGCCTGACTAAGCAGTGTATTCTCCTTGAAGAATTTCTGTAGTTTACCCTGAGCGATTTTCTCAACGATATTTTCAGGTTTGCCTTCAGCCAAAGCCTGCTCCTTGCCTATTTCGATCTCTTTTTCGACAATTGACTTGTCCACACCATCTTTGTCAACGGCTACGGGATTCATTGCGGCGATCTGCATGGCAACGTCTTTTCCAGCTTCCTCAACGGATGCTCCATTTGTGTTTTTCAACGCAACCAGCACACCTAATTTCTTATTGGAGTGGATATAAGGTACCACACTGTCGCCTTCAAGAGTAGTGTACGAGCTGATTTCAAGTTTCTCTCCGATCTTGCCCGTAGCCTCTACTATCTTCTCACCCACGGTCAATTCTCCCATTTTCAGTGCACTAAGCTCCTCCACAGTGGCCGGATTGTTATCAAATGCCAAATCAGTGATTCCCTGACCAAGCGCAACGAAATCCTCATTCTTAGCCACAAAGTCAGTTTCGCAGGTAAATGCTATCAAAACACCTTTGGAATTGTCTTCATTGGTTTTAGCGAAAACCACACCTTCACTTGTTTCCCTGTCAGCTCTTGAAGCGGAAACTTTTTGACCTTTTTTTCTCAGAAGCTCTACAGCTTTGTCAAAGTCCCCGTCAGATTCAACCAATGCTTTCTTACAGTCCATCATTCCTGCACCGGTCATTTGTCTTAATTTGTTAACGTCTTGTGCGCTAATTGCCATTTTCTTAGAATTTTCTCGTTTTTAAGTTGCTTTTAAACAAAAACACCGTCCGGATAGCAATCGGGACGATGTTTCATTACAATCAAATATTTTTATGAATGATTAAGCCTCCTGCTTATCTGCTTCCTTTTTGCTAGCTTCTTCTTCAGCCAGTTTTTGATCGTCTTTGTCTTTCTTACGTTCTGCAAGCCCTTCTTCCATGAAAGAAGAGACATACTCAGTGATGATCTTTATTGATTTATAAGCATCATCATTTGCAGGTATTGGATAATCTGCAAGATTTGGATCTGAGTTGGTATCCACCATAGCGAATACAGGAATATTCAATTTCTGAGCTTCCGCTACCGCGATGTGCTCTCTTTTGATGTCAATCACAAAAAGTGCTGCAGGTAGTCTGTTAAGATCAGATATACCGCCGAGAACTCTTTCCAGTTTTTCTCTCTCACGGGTGATCATAAGTCGCTCTCTTTTTGCAAGGTTTTGATAAGCCTCATCTTTCATAAGCTTGTCAATGGATTGCATTTTTTTAAGCGATTTTCTGATCGTGCTGAAATTTGTGAGCATACCACCTAACCATCTTTCGGTGACGTATGGCATTTTCAGCTTTTTAGCTTCAGTCTCTACTACCTCTTTTGCTTGTTTCTTGGTAGCAACGAACATGATTTTACGTCCGGATCTCACCACACCCTTAAGTGCACTTGCCGCATCTTCAAGATGCTTTAGAGACTTATTTAGGTCTATGATATGGATTCCATTTTTCTCCATGAAAATGAATGGAGCCATTTGAGGATTCCATTTCCTGGTCAGGTGACCGAAATGTACACCTGCATCCAATAAATCTTTTGCTGTAAGTTTTGCCATCTTATCGTTTACTAAACTGGAATCTTCTTCTCGCTTTTCTTCTACCGTATTTCTTCCTTTCTACCATTCTGGAATCTCTTGTAAGGAAGCCTTCGCTTTTGAGTGGAGTACGATATTCTCCGTCTATTTCTACTAGTGCCCTTGAAATGGCAAGACGAATGGCTTCGGCCTGACCTTTAAGTCCACCACCAAATACATTTGCCTCAATGTCATAAGAACTGTCGACCTCGACTTTCGCCAGGGGTTGTTTGACAATGATCTGAAGTACCTCTGACGGGAAATAGTCTTTTATTTCACGGCTATTGACGGTAACCTCGCCTTTTCCTGGGGTCAAATAAACCCGAGCAACGGAGGTTTTTCTTCTACCTATGGTGTTAATCGTATCCATTCAGGTCGTTATAGTTTAACTTCTTTAGGGTTTTGAGCAGCGTGTGGGTGCTCATTGCCTGCGTATAAATGTAAATTCTTAAATATCTGTCTTCCCAGCCTGTTTCGGGGAAGCATTCCACGAACAGCTTTTTCTACCAGCAAAGTGGATGATTTGGCTTTCACGTTCAATGGTGTTTCGATTCGTTGACCTCCGGGGTATCCGGTGTGTCTAACGTACTCTTTTTCAGTCCATTTATTGCCGGTAAGCCGGATTTTATCAGTATTGATAACGATGACATTATCACCGCAATCTACATGGGGACTGAAGGACGGTTTGTGCTTTCCTCTCACAATCTTTGCCACCTCACTGGCAACCCTACCCAGAACTTTCTGACTAGCGTCTATAACGATCCACTCTTTATTTACAGTGGCCTTATTAGAAGAAACCGTTTTGTAACTTAATGTATCCAATTTTTAAGGTCTTTTCTGTTCTCTAAAACACCCTCTTTTGAAAAGGGACACAAAAATAGAAGTTTAATATTGTAAAACCAAAACACCTTCCTTTATAAATTGTTTTTTTCCAGCTGCTTCAGTAACACACGGAAATCCTTGTAGTAAGGGGCACTTATTTTGATTTGTTCCTGGCCTGGAGAAGTGAAAGAAATCATCGCAGAATGCAGCGCAAAGCGACCAATGAGAGGAGTTTCAACCTTATTTTTCCCAATCGTAAAATTTCTTTTGATCCCTGAGAGATAAATGTCCTTGCCACCGTACAATTCATCCCCAACGATAGGCATCCCCGATTCTGACAGATGAAGCCGGATCTGGTGGGTTCTTCCGGTAAAAGGCATACATGCCAATATGGTGTAGTCTCTGAATTTCTCGATGGTGGATACCAGTGTTACAGAGGGTTTTCCCCTTCTTCGATCAATTCGCGACTTTCCGGAGGCCGCGTAAATTGGGAGATCTATTTCCACTTCCTGGAGTTCATGCGAACCCTCAACTACCGCATGATAAAGTTTTACAACTTCCCTGTTTTCAAGGAGCATGCTAAAATACTTATAGAAGTCTGCTGACTTGGCTATCACCAAAATCCCGGAAGTATCCTTGTCCAGTCTATGGCAAACTCTAGATTCAGGCTGGTATTCTCGCGCCAGCTTCAGTACGTTGATCTCTGATGATCGATCATCAAGTGTGGAAATGCCCGGAGGTTTATTGATGATAATGAAGTCCTCTGATTCGTTCAGTATCAGATCATGAAATTTTAAGTTTCCGGGTTTTTGTATCATTATCTTTTTTTCCTTCCGCTCCGGGCTCGGGAATTCCTTTTTTTAGCTTAAACCAAAATTTCGAGCCGACTCCATATTCACTGGCTACCTGAATCTCCGAGTCATGTGCTTCAAGTATATGCTTTACTATCGCCAAACCAAGTCCAGTTCCGCCTTTTTCTTTGGACCGACTTTTGTCAACCCGGTAAAATCTTTCAAAAATACGCGCAATGTCCTCATCTGGTATGCCTTTACCGCTGTCTTTTACTCCAATGAGTACCTTGTTTTTGAGATCTTCGATGAGGATCCATACTTTACCTTTTTTCCGTGTGTACTTTAGAGAATTTGAAATAAGATTTACCAGAACCTGGTAGATCCTGCGATCATCACCGATCACATACATTTCCTCAAATTCATTGTGAATGGAAATTGAAATCTCCTTCTCCTGAGTGGTTTCCTCCAGTTGATCTATTACTTCTCTCACAAGCTGCACTATATCGAAAGAATCAAGCCTCATTTTTATCTGGCCACTCTCCACCTGGGATAGTGTCAAAAGATCCTGGACAAGAGCGTCCAGACCATCCAGACTTTTGGCTGCTTTCTTCAAAAACTTTCTACGAACCTTCATATCGTCCACAGCTCCATCCAAAAGGGTATGCACGAATCCCTGTGCTGAGAAGAGTGGAGTCTTCAGTTCATGGGAAATATCCGCAATGAATTCTCTTCTAAATGTTTCTATTCTTTTCAAATCCTCTATCTCCTTCTGTTTGACACGTGCGTAGTTTCTGATTTCTACATTGATCTTTCGGAATGGATTGGCCGCTGATCGTTCTTTTTGGAGTTTGGATGTAAGATCCTTATCGGAAATAGCATCCAGGGCTTTGTATACGTTGTCAATTTCTCTGAAAAAGAGAAACTCAGTAATGAGCCACACCATCACATAGCTGGTGCTAAAGGACATAATTCCGGTAACCCAAAGCGCACTTTCGGTAATCTCCGGAATTCTTGAAAGGAAAAATGTAGTGATAAAGGAAATCGCGGCCCCACAAAGGAATCCTAAGGTCCTGGAGTTAAGCATTCCATCAAGTTAAGGATTTACTTCAAACTTGTAGCCAACTCCTTTGATCGTTGAGATGAATCCGTCACCAATTTTCTCCCTGACTTTACGGATGTGCACATCCACTGTGCGGGCCAGTACATAAACATCACTACCCCAGATGTTTCGAAGCAGCTCTTCTCTGTTGTAAACTTTTCCCGGATTCTGGGCCAGGAAATACAACAACTCAAATTCTTTTTTAGGAAGATTGACTACCTCTCCGTCGAGCTTAACCGTAAAGCTACTTTTGTCTATTTCCAGCGTATCAATTGCTATCCTGTCATTCTCTTTGGCCTTTTTGGAATTCCTTCTGAAAAAGGCATTGATCCTGCTTATTAGAGCGCGCGGTTTAATTGGTTTTGTCAGGTAATCATCTGCCCCGGTCTCAAATGCTGCAATCTCTGAGTATTCCTCCGAGCGAGCGGTTAGGAAGATCACATACACATTGGCAAGGTCGGGTACCTCTCTGATTTGCCTGCAGGTTTCAACTCCGTCCTGCTTTGGCATCATGATGTCCAGGATAATCAGATCCGGCTTAAAAGATTTCGCAATTTCCAGGCCTTTAATGCCGTCAAGGGAAGTTTTTACCTGGTATCCTTCTTTTGTCAGATTGTATTTCAACAGATCCAGAATGTCCGATTCGTCGTCAACAACGAGTATCTTTTGGTTTTTGCCACTCATCGAAAAAGTGTTAAAACATTTTAATACAAGACTACATCAAATAGCCCAAGTACTGGTTAACCCTAAATTAAAATTAAAGTGCACCCTTAACAATAACTTAATAATTACTGTTTTCTCTAAAGTAATCAATGAAAGCGGCAATGTCCCGATCATGCTCATCAAAAATGTCATTCAATTGCAGGTGATAGGAATGGTACCTTTTGTAAGACATCAGATATGCGTTGTTCACATTTCTTCGTCTCAATATTTCCCTGTAACCAGGCTCAAAGAAACCAACAGTGTCTACCGTGTTTATGATCTTTTCGATCATCTGCTTTTTCACTGTTTCTTTATATTCATCGGATTCGTTTTCGAAAGCGCTATACAAACTGTCCAATTTTTCCCTTCCGCGGAGTACATGTGAGCGAAATGCCTCCGCATCTTTATTTTCCCTGAGGTAGGTTGTGAGCTGTGGAGAATCCTGTCCGTACTTTTCTTTAAGGAAATCAATGGCTGCCATTTCCCCAATGAAGGAGGCAAGGTTCTCATTGAATTCCAGTGAATCCCGTATAAAAATAGTACCATGAGTGAGTTCATGTAAGATGGTTTCGGCAAGATCACCTTCGGACTTGTTCAACATATTGCTTAGTATGGGATCCCGGAACCACCCAAGTGTAGACCATGCGCTCACGGTTCGGATATTAGTATCCAGCCCCTGTTCTCTGAGTCCTTTTTCTTCAATCTTCGCTTTTTCGAGATCAAAAAATCCTTTGTAAGCAAACTTCCCCAGAAATGGGAACGACCATTCCTTGGGCTTGAATGCGTAAGGCTCACATGCCGATATGTTCCAAAGTATAGGTCTGGATTTCTGATCAAAGAACGATGTATAATTTTCGGTTTCCACCAAACCGATTCCTGAGGCGTAATCTTTGATTTCCTCAATCAAGAGAATTTTGGACTTAAGGCTGTCAGAGAAGGACGGATCATCGAGAATTTTCTTTGTAGGAATGGCATCTCTGATGACCCTAAGCTGACCTTTTGCCTGACCAATTCCATAACCAACAAGGTCACGATAGACGATGAGGAGAATTGTAATAATTCCAAAAACGACCAAAAGACTTCGTTTTAGCCACTTTAATAACCTTTCTGTACTAAACATCGTACACTACCTTGTAAAACATAGTAACTTTTAATACCTTTATCTAATGAACCTGGAAGACTCAAGACATAATCTTAGAATCGTTGGAAAAATTTTCCTGGTACTTGGTCTGATTATCATTCCGGTTTCTATTCTTTCTTACAATTCTATCAACTTTTTCATTGAGTCTGATTGGTTTCATTTTGATGATCACCTGGATTTTGGAGTGATACACCTGGCTTATCCGCTGAAGATTTTCTACGGCATACCGGCACTTTATTTACTTACTTCCCTGATTCTGATTGGATCAGGTGTAGGTTTGATCAAAGACTACGGCTGGGGCCAAAAAGTATCCGTGATTCCAGCGATCCTGTTGCTATTCTGGTTTCCATTTGGTACGGCATTGGGATTATTTTTGATTTATAATCTGCAAAAACTAAAGAGCGAAGGTGCTGCCAGCGAAAATGGTGAGTCTGCCTAGCTCAAATTGCTAATTTATTTGGCAAAAGCCCCCCTAAAAATTTCCTAAATGAAGTAAGTTTGTCTGCTAAGACCGTTCAGATTTATTCTTCAATTCTAATTTCATGGCAGAGAACTCAGAGAAGCTAAAAGCACTTCAATTAACCATCGATAAGCTCGAAAAAACCTACGGGAAAGGTACCATCATGAAACTTAATGATGATACGGTTATAGATGTCCCCGCCATCCCCACAGGCTCACTTGGCCTGGACATAGCACTTGGAGTAGGTGGTATACCTCGAGGCAGGATAGTGGAAGTATATGGGCCGGAATCATCCGGTAAAACGACTTTGGCGCTACATTGTATTGCAGAAGCACAAAAGGCGGGAGGATTGGCTGCTTTTATCGATGCGGAGCACGCATTTGATAAAAGCTATGCGGGTAAGTTGGGGATTGACACTGAGAACCTTTTGATTTCTCAACCTGATAATGGTGAGCAGGCGTTGGAGATCGCTGAGCATCTTATTCGTTCGGGAGCCATAGACATTATAGTTATAGATTCGGTTGCAGCACTTGTACCCCGAGGGGAGCTTGAAGGTGAAATGGGTGACAGCAAAATGGGTCTGCAGGCCAGGTTAATGAGTCAGGCCCTGAGAAAACTCACTGGTACCATCAATAAAACAGGTTGCTCATGTATTTTCATCAACCAGCTTCGTGAAAAGATTGGAGTGATGTTTGGTAATCCCGAGACTACAACAGGAGGTAATGCCTTGAAATTCTACGCTTCCGTAAGGCTTGACATACGTAGAATAGGTCAAATCAAAGAAAGTGCCGACAACATCCTGGGGAACAGAACCCGGGTCAAAGTTGTGAAAAACAAAGTCGCACCTCCCTTTAAGGTAGTAGAATTTGACATTATGTACGGGCAGGGGATAAGCAAATCCGGGGAGATCATTGACCTTGGTGTGGAGCTTGATATTATCCAAAAATCCGGTTCATGGTTTTCTTATGATGGCAATAAACTGGGGCAGGGTAGGGATGCTGTGAAGCAGTTGGTTGAAGATAATCCTGAACTAATGGATGAGCTTGAGACCAAAATCAAAGCAAAGATCAACGGAGAAGAAACTGCCGAAAAAGAATAGACGGCTTTAGCTTCTGATCGCCAGTACAGGGTCCATCCTGGCTGCAATGGCCGCCGGAATGATGCCAGATGCTGTTCCTATTGCTGCCGAAACACCCAGCCCTATCGTGATGTTTTTCAAGCTCAGAACGAGATCCAGTGATCCCAGACTGATAAAGCTCAACAAATACACCAGCAATATTCCAATGCCACCACCAAGTACTGACAGGAAGATGGCTTCAAACAGGAACTGAAATAGGATGAAGTAATTTTTTGCGCCCAGCGATTTCTGAATTCCGATGATATTGGTTCGCTCCCGGACGGATACAAACATGATGTTTGCAATCCCAAATCCACCGACAAGAATAGAAAAGGAGCCAATCACCCAGCCAGCAATCCCGATCACATCAAAGGTAGATCCGATGATGTTCATGATGGCATCCTGCCGGTTGACGGCAAAATTGTCCTTTTGTTTTGGCTTTAGTCCCCTTACCGTTCTTAGCAGCCCGGTGATTTCCGCATGAAGCTCCACCAATCCAATGTCATCTTCTCGTCCGCGTACGGTGATGAGTGTCTCGATACCTCTGTTTCCGCTGGAATAGTACAGTTTTTTGAATGTCTGATAAGGAACGTAGATGCTATAATCGTCACCGGAATCTCCAAAAACGGATTCTCCTGCCTCTGGTATGGTGCCAATCACCACGAATTTTAAACCTCTCAGTTTGAACTCTTTTCCCAGTGGGTTCTCTCTGGGAAACAATTCCTGAGCGGGTCTGTGACCAAGTATGGCTACGTTGCGACCGCCAAGGGTCTCTTGTAGTGTGAAATACCGACCCTGATCAATAGGTACGTCATAGACATCTTTGTGACTAAAGACGATGCCGTTGATGTCCAGGTCACCACTACTGTTACTTTCGCGCTTAGCTGTGACACCCCACTTAATGGCGAAAAGTGTAATCCCCTCGGCATTTTTTAGGTTTTCTTCGAGGAATTTGTACTCCTCATAGTTTGTATAAGGGCGCTTAATGTATTCCCACCAGGGCACATTGGGTCCAAAGTCATATGGAAAACGCCTGATGTCAAGGTTTTGAGAGTTTAGAAAGCTAAGGCTGTCTTTGATGTTTTTCTCAAGAGAATCCACTAATGTGAATACTGCGATGATGGCAAAAATGCCAATCGTTACACCCAGTAAGGACAGAATAGTTCTCAGCAAGTTGGTGCGCAGGGCTGATCCCGCAAACCGAAGACTTTCCAATATGAGTCTTATCACCAAATTCATTTACTATTAGTATTTGATTCTCTTAATATCAACTTAAAATAAAACATTTTTTGCTAACTTTGCGCTCTTATTTTGTGCGTTCTGCAATAAAAATTGATCCACATCAATGAAGTTATCCGAGTTTAAGTTTGATCTACCTTCCAGTCATATTGCGTCACATCCAACCGAAAACCGGGATGAATCACGGTTAATGGTTATACATCGGGATTCCGGTAAGATAGAGCATAAAGTATTCAAAGACGCAGTAGAATACTTTGATGAAGGTGATGTAATGATCATCAACGATACCAAGGTATTTCCTGCAAGGTTATACGGTAATAAAGAGAAAACTGGTGCAAAAATCGAGGTTTTTCTTCTTAGGGAGCTGAACAGAGAAATGCATCTTTGGGATGTTTTAGTGGATCCGGCCAGAAAGATCAGGGTTGGTAATAAACTTTATTTCGGAGACGGGGAGCTGGTCGCAGAAGTGATAGACAATACCACATCAAGAGGACGCACCATTCGGTTTCTGTTTGATGGGGAGCAGCATGATTTCTACAGTCTGATTGATAACCTGGGGGAGACACCTCTACCCAAGAATCTGAACAGAGCAGCGGAGCCTGAGGACAAAGAACGTTTTCAGACCATTTATGCTAAAAATATTGGAGCTGTAGCCGCTCCGACTGCAGGGCTGCACTTTACCAAGCAGGTAATGAAAAGGCTTGAGATAGTTGGTGTTGACATTAAACCAATTACACTTCATGTAGGACTCGGAACTTTCAGACCTGTCGATGTAGAAGACCTTACTAAGCATAAGATGGATAGTGAGAACTATTTCGTCGAAGAAGATACTGCAGAGCGTGTCAACAGATCACTGGATGAGAAAAAGAAAGTATGCGCAGTGGGGACTACGGTTATGCGTACACTTGAATCGTCAGTTTCTGCAGTAGGTCGACTGAAGGCCAATACCGGATGGACTGATAAATTTATTTTTCCTCCGTACGAATTCAAGATCTGTAATGCATTGATCACCAATTTCCACCTTCCGGAATCAACTTTATTAATGATGGCATCCGCATTTGGAGGCTACGAACTCACCATGGAAGCCTACCAGGAGGCAATCAAGGAGAAATACCGATTCTTCACATACGGTGATGCCATGCTTATCCTTTAGATAAGATGGTATGAATTCGAAATATGCACTGATCGTCGCGGGAGGAATGGGGACAAGGATGAATGCCAATGTGCCCAAGCAATTCCTTGAACTGAATGGAAAACCAGTAATCTGGCATACCATCAGATCCTTCCAAAAGGCTGAGCCGGAAGCTCAGATAATTGTGGTAATTCCGGAAACTCATCAGGAATACTGGGAGACGATCAATAAAAAATATTTCAAGAATAGCGGTATTAAAATGACCTTCGGAGGTGCTACGAGGTTTGAATCTGTCCGCAATGGTGTTGACGAGATCTCGGATAAGAAGGCAGTGGTAGCCATTCACGATGCCGTTCGACCGGTGATTTCCGAGGAGATTATCAGAAATTCATTTCATGTGGCTGATCTGAAGGGATCTGCGATTACGGCGGTTTCCGTCAAGGAATCAATAAGACGAAAGAAAGAAGATGGCGGAACGGAGTCCTGCGACAGGAGAGACTTTTTTATGGTCCAGACTCCTCAGACGTTCCGTTACAGTTGGTTAAAGTTGGCTTACGGTCAGAAATACCGACCGGATTTCACAGATGATGCTTCAGTAGTAGAAAAAATGGGAGGTCCAATCAATATGATTGAGGGGGATTATCGCAATATTAAGATTACAACTCCCGAAGATCTGGAAGTGGCAGCTTTATTCTTAAAATAGTAAATCCCGCCATTCGCGGGATTTTGTTTCCTTTTAATATTCGTCCTCGTTGAAGAAGAAGTCCTCTTTCGTTGGATAGTCAGGCCATATTTCTTCGATATTCTCGTAAGGCTGACCATCATCTTCCAACTCCTGCAGGTTTTCTACGACTTCAAGCGGTGCCCCTGATCGAATAGAGTAATCGATCAGCTCATCTTTTGTGGCTGGCCACGGAGCATCTTCAAGATACGAAGCTAATTCTAAAGTCCAGTACATATACCTATCCGTTTGACGGTTTTAAATTTGGTGCGCAAAAATAGAATTAATATTCATAATTCAAAATCTAATTCGGTAACCCTGAAATTGCAATTCTATTATACATTAATTCAATTTTTTTCCAATACGTCATAATAGAGACTTGAGTTCCTTTAATATCAATTCTTTTACCTCTATTTTCTGCCTCTGTTGATCTAACTTCTTCTCCATCAGATTATTAAGATCGTTGCTATGGATGTTGAATTTTTCAGAATTTAATTCCAAAGTCTGCAGTTCGTTTCTGTCTCTGGACAGAAGGTCCTTAACCACAGAGATTCGTTGCTTATTCTTTTCCGGTTCTGACCTTGAGTCAAAGTTTCGCATCCTTTTCTGGCAAAGTTCATCCACGAATTTCAGGTCCAGATTTTTTTGGATCTCGAGCTGGACTTTATTGTAATCCTCGCTCTTTTGATTTCTCCTGTCTCTACGAAGATCAACCTGCATGGACTGCAGATCCTTTTTGGATAGCTTTTCGACATGATCCAGTTTTTTTTGGATGACTTTCACATCCGTTTTAGGCTTAGGTGGATTACGTTTGAATTTTAAGGCCTTACGGAAATCTACATTTAGCTCTTTGTAAACCTTAGACGGAACAGGTCCATTCTCACGCCATCTGGCTTCCAACTCTTCAAGTTTCTTCTCTAGTTTATCATCAACTTTCAGGTCTTTGATTTCCCGGATCAATTCCCTGTACTTTTCTTCAAAATGTGAAGCTAGCTTATTTCGGTCCTCCAGAAACTCCTTCCTTTTCTGAAAGTAATCTTCGATGACAGATTGAAATTCATGTTCTATTTTACTCTCAGAATCAGGTATGCCTCCTATCTTGATCCAGCTGGACTGGATATTTTTCACAGCCGGAAATGAGTCCTTCCAGTTCGGGTTTGCGATGGCATGGCGAAGTTGATCCATAAGACCTCTCTTCTTTTCAAGATTTAGCAATTGGTTCTTTTCAACCTGCTTCTCTATTTCTTCGATTAGCAATAAAACATCCTTTTGTAAGGAATTATAGTCACCTATGCCGAGATGCTCAGGTATTTTGTCTCGCAGGTGAAAAAGTTTCATCAGATAACTGCCGGGGTTTTTACCTTCAGTTACTTTCTCCTTGATCACATTCACTTGCGATTTAAGTTTATCAAATCTTTCCTCGAAGTATTGAATGGAGCCGGGTACATCTTCATTTTTCACCTCACCGATCTTTCTGGCGGACTGATCACCCCATGGTTTCAGAATAACATCATCGTCCTGAATGAAGGCAAAATCAAATTCATTTTCTTTCAAATCTTTCATATTACATGACCGAAAACTAAAATCGTTTATCTTGGACGTTTTCACAAATTGAACATCAATGTCCGACGAAAAAATAATTTTTTCCATGGCGGGGGTCAACAAGATTTACCCACCAAAAAAGCAGGTCTTAAAGAACATCTACCTATCGTTCTTTTATGGAGCCAAGATCGGTGTGCTTGGTCTGAATGGCGCCGGAAAGTCTTCCTTACTCAGAATTATCGCGGGAGTGGATCAGGAGTATCAGGGCGAAGTGGTTTTTTCTCCTGGCTATACCGTAGGCATGCTTGAACAGGAACCTAAACTTGACCCCGAATCGACTGTTTTGGAAGTGGTAAAATCTGCGGTAAAAGAGACCACGGACCTCCTGGATAAATATGAAGAGATCAATCTAAAGTTCAGTGATCCTGAGGTTCTGGAGGATCCTGACAAAATGAACAAGTTAATCGAGCAGCAGGGAGAGGTGCAGGAAAAACTTGATCAGGTTGGGGCATGGGAGCTGGACAATAAACTTGAAAGGGCCATGGATGCTTTAAGGACCCCTCCTGAAGATGCAGTAGTCAAAAACCTTTCCGGAGGTGAGAAAAGACGGGTGGCATTGTGTCGACTTCTGCTGCAACAGCCGGATGTATTGCTTCTTGATGAGCCCACGAACCATCTGGACGCGGAATCCGTGCTGTGGTTGGAAAGACATCTGCAAGAGTATAAAGGAACAGTTATAGCTGTGACGCATGATCGTTATTTTCTTGATAACGTGGCTGGCTGGATATTGGAATTGGACAGGGGTGAGGGCATTCCGTGGAAAGGGAATTATTCCAGCTGGCTTGAGCAGAAGCAAGAAAGACTTGCAAAGGAGGAAAAGGGAGAATCCAAAAGGCAGAAAACCCTGCAGCGTGAACTTGACTGGGTACGGATGAGTCCAAAAGGACGTCAGGCAAAAGCCAAAGCAAGACTAAATGCCTATGAAAAACTATTAGGCGAGGAGGCAAAGAAACAAGATGAAAAACTGGAACTCTACATACCGCCGGGCCCGCGACTTGGATCTAAGGTGATCGAAGTAAAGGGAGTTTCAAAGTCATACGGAGAAAAACTACTTTTTGAGGACCTTACTTTCAACTTGCCCCAGGGTGGAATCGTGGGAGTTATTGGTCCGAATGGCGCTGGTAAATCCACTCTTTTCAAATTGATCACTGGAAACGAGACTCCGGATTCCGGGTCATTTGAAGTGGGTCCTACTGTCGAGATGTCTTATGTGGATCAGGAACATGACAACCTGAAGGCCGGAGACACGGTTTATGAAGCCATTTCAGGTGGAAATGAGAACATCATCCTTGGAGACAAAGAGATGAATGCCAGAGCGTATGTCAGCCGGTTCAATTTCAGTGGTACCGATCAACAAAAGAAGGTGGGAGATCTTTCCGGCGGTGAAAGAAATAGAGTACACCTCGCCATGACCATAAAAAAGGCAGCAAACCTCATTTTACTTGATGAACCAACCAACGACCTGGATGTAAATACACTTAGGGCTTTGGAAGACGCTCTGGAGAATTTCGCAGGGTGTGCGGTGATCATTTCTCACGATCGGTGGTTCCTGGATAGAATCGCTACGCATATACTTGCCTTCGAAGGAGACAGTCAGGTATATTGGTTCGAAGGTAATTTTTCTGACTATGAGGAAAACCGGAAGAAGCGTCTTGGGGATACCGATCCAAAACGGATCAAATATCGAAGGCTCAACTGATTTAATCAAATAGTTTAACCATTTAGTTAAAATTTCGTATATTTGCTAAATGGGCGATGAAAGTACGGAATTGAAGATCAGGCAGGCTGCCAGAGATGTTTTCATTCAGAAAGGCATGACGGGAGCAAGGATGCAGGAGATCGCGGATAAAGCGGGAATAAACAAAGCCCTTCTTCATTACTACTATCGCAATAAAGAACTGCTTTTCAAAGCAGTATTTCGGGATGTCCTACGAGAGATGTTTCCGAGGTTCTTTGCTATTTTCCAGGAGGACATTCCTTTGGAGGTGAAACTTTACCAACTGGCGGATCAGTACGTTAACTTCTTGTCCAGGAATCCTTCAGTTCCTGTTTTTATGATAAATGAGCTACATAGAGATGCAGAAAATCTCTTTGAGAAGCTTGAGATATCCAGTATTCTCGATCTTTCAATAATTCAAAAACAACTTGACGAAGAATTCAAAAAAGGTAACATCAAAAAAATAAGCGTCACGCAATTTATGATCAACGTGGCATCACTATTGGTATTTCCGTTTATGGCCGCACCACTCGTTAAGGAAATCGGAAAGATGGATCAAAGAAAATTCAGTGAGTTCCTTGAATTGAGAAAGAAAGAGGTACCGAGATTCATTATGGATGCTTTAAGACCTTAAATTTTTTTGCCATGAGATTAACCAAAAGGTTTAACTGTTTATTTAATTTGTTCTTTATGTTGACTGCGTCCCAGATCGATGGACAGACTCTCACATTAGAAGAGTGCTATTCAAAGGCGGAGCAGCTTAGTCCAAAGAAAAGGAATGAACAATTTCTTACGACAATAGGCCATCTTCAGGACAAAAACAGATCTACGGACAATCTTCCGGTCATCATGATTGAGGGTACTGCAAGCTATCAATCGGAGGTGGTGACCTTACCCTTTAGTCCGCCGGGAACAGAAATCCCTGCAATCCCAAAAGATCAATACAATGTATCGTTAAACATTACCCAAAAATTATATGATGGTGGAGTTTCAAGAAGTCGGTCCATTGTAGAACAAGCTCAGATTTCTACTGAAAGGTCTCAGATAGAAGTTTCACTTTATGGCATACGTCAGATAATTAATGAATTATTCTTTGGTATTACCCTTTTGGAGAAAAATCTTGGGGTATTGCAATTGGCAAAATCGGAATTAGAAAACCAACTGAGTCGGGCCAGATCCGGATACGAAAACGGTGTAGTGCTAGAAAGTGAACTCCTGGTCCTTAGAAAAGAGATACTAAAGACAGATCAGCTCATCTCGGACATAAATCTTAGAATGACTTCCACGGAAAGAATTTTAACAGACTGGGTCGGAGAGTTCGATAGTCTGGTTTACAATGATGCTTCGATCGAGATGGATATAAAAATTGAGAGGCCGGAGCTGAGTCTCTTTCAGGAGCAGAAGAACTTAAACCTCGCCAGGAAGGAAATGATTGAGGCAGCCAACCAGCCAAAATTGAGCGCTTTTGGAAGAACTGGAATGGGTCAACCCAATCCACTTAATTTCTTTGAGACTTCGTTTGAGCCCTACTTCATTGTCGGGGCGAAACTCAGCTGGAACATTTGGAATTGGGGGAATTCCAAACGGGATATGGAAATCCAGGAAACCCGGGCCATTATGATCGACATGAACCTTGAGTCTTTTCTTCAGCAGACAGAGAATGAAATAACAAGGAAACAAGCGGAAATTGAGCAATATGAAAACCTTGTGGAAACGGATGAAGATTTATTGGCGATGCAAAGGGTGATCGCAAATGATGCTCAAAGAAAATTTGATCTCGGCACCATTTCGGCAACTGAGTTGGTGTCCATTCAAAATGAATTGAAGCAACTGGAATTAAACCAAAATCTCCACCAGGTCCAACTGGTGAAAGCTAAAAATGAATTGAAAATCTTAATAGGTAAGTAGAAATATGAAGAAGCTATTTTATTTGATCATAATCCTCTTCGGATGCAGTACTCAGTCGGATCAGTCTGACGCTTATGGAAACTTCGAATCGGAGGAAATATTTGTCTCGGCAGAGACCAATGGCAAGCTTACGGAACTCAGTGTAAGAGAAGGTGAGAAAGTCACTCAGGGGCAGGTACTTGCCGTACTTGATACCATGCAATTTTACCTGCAAAAGGGTCAATTGGAATCTACGATGGCGGGATTATACAGCAGGTTACAGGATGTACCTGTACAGTTGGCGTCATTGAGGGAGCAGGAAAATGTATTGGAAAGAGAGCAAAAAAGAGTCAGATCTCTTTTGGAAGATGGTGCGGCTACGTCAAAACAACTCGACGACATCACTGGGGAAATCACTGTCCTCCGTAAGAAAAGGATTGCTTTGGAGAGTCAGCTTTCCACGGCCAATCAGTCAATCCTGTCAGAGATTGAACCGCTGAAATGGAAAGTGAAGCAACTTGAGGATATGATAATGCGGTGTGTGATCAAAGCACCTGCCAATGGGACCATTCTAGAAAAATACCGAAGTCAGGGTGAGGTGACTGCCCCCGGACAGCCCCTTTTCAAATTAGCCGGACTTGATGAATTGACCTTACGTGTTTATGTGTCGGGATCACAGTTACCAGGTATTAAATTAAACGATCAGGTGATCGTCAAAGTAGACGGGATAGATGGTGAACTGGTAGAGCTTCCCGGGACCATTCAGTGGATTTCTGATAGGTCGGAATTTACACCCAAAACGATTCAGACGCGTTCTGAGCGCGTCAACCTGGTTTATGCAATGGAAGTAAGGACCAGGAATGATGGTAAGCTCAAAATAGGTATGCCTGGAGAAGTAGTTTTTGACGTCAATTGAGATGGAAGTTGTTAAAATAAACGTCTTAGAAAAGTCATTTGGGCAGGTAAAGGCACTGGACGCTCTGGACCTGAATGTTGATGAGGGTAAGATTTTTGGGTTGATAGGGCCGGATGGTGCAGGTAAGACAACACTGATTCGGATTTTGTGTTCATTACTATATCCGGATAGCGGTCAGACAGAAGTGTTGGGTTTGGACCCGATCAGGGATTACAAAAAGCTGAGGCATCGGGTAGGATATATGCCAGGTCGATTTTCACTGTATCATGACCTGACGGTAGAGGAAAATTTAAGTCTCTTCGCCAACATTTTTGGGACAACCATAAAAGAGAATTATCACCTGATTCGGGATATCTATGTTCAAATAGAACCCTTCAAAAATCGCAAAGCAGGGGCTCTATCCGGAGGCATGAAACAAAAGTTGGCGCTGTGCTGTGCCATGATCCATAAGCCTGATATCCTTTTTCTCGATGAGCCAACGACGGGAGTTGACCCAGTGTCAAGAAAGGAGTTTTGGGATATGCTGAATAAACTCAATAAGGAAGGATTGCCAATATTAGTGTCAACGCCTTACATGGATGAAGCTGTTCGATGTGACGAAGTGGCATTGATGCAAAATGGGAAGATACTGGCAATTGATTCTCCCGAAAAAATTAATGACAATTTCGGTCTGAACCTCTTTGCCATCAAAAGCCGGGAGAAATATTCGGTATTGAAATTTCTCAGGTCCCTTGAAGACACCCACAGCGTCTATTCTTTTGGGGATGAGCTGCATTTTGCTCCAGCTAAAAAGAATCAGGACGGATTACTAATCCAAAAAACTTTGGAGGAAGCCGGTTTTGGTGATTGTACGATACAAAAAATTGAGCCGGGTATCGAAGACACGTTTATGGAACTGATGGCAAAATGACTGGAGAGAACATCATCGAGGTAGAAAAAATGGTGAAAGCATACGGAGATTTCCATGCCGTCGATGGGATTTCATTTAATGTGAAAAAGGGTGAGATCTTTGGATTTCTGGGAGCGAATGGAGCGGGTAAAACCACGGCCATCAAAATTCTGATCGGTATTTCCAAACCGACATCAGGTAAGATCAACGTGGCTGGTTTTGATCTTAATACAGATCAGGAAAAAGTAAAACGTCGGATTGGTTATATGAGTCAGAAATTTTCGCTCTATAATGATCTTTCGATCGTTGAAAATATCCGCCTGTTTGCAGGGATATACGGCTTATCAGACGAGGAAATAGCACAAAAAACCAGGGTTGTCCTGGAAAACCTGGGATTAGAGACACAAGCTAAAAGTTTGATCTCTTCTCTCCCGCTTGGATGGAAGCAGAAATTGGCATTCTCGGTGTCCATGATCCATGATCCGGATATCGTGTTTTTGGATGAACCTACAGGAGGTGTGGATCCCATCACCAGAAGGCAATTCTGGGATTTGATCTATCAGGCTTCGGAGGGTGGTACTACAATTTTTGTGACTACACACTATATGGATGAGGCGGAATATTGTGATAGGATCTCCATGATGGTATCGGGGAAAATAGCGGCAATGGGTAGTCCGGATGAGCTTAAATCAGGATTTAGGGCGGAAGATATGAATGAGGTTTTCGTCAAAATCGCCAGGGAAGGAGGTACATTGGCATGAAAAGGTTCCGTGCTTTTATCCGAAAGGAGGTCAAACACATTTTGCGTGACAAGCGGACGTTGCTGATACTGATAGGTATGCCGGTTGTACAAATATTGCTTTTTGGGTATGCCATTACGACTGAGATCAAAGAGGCCCAAATATCAATTCTTGATCTTGCGAAAGATGAACACTCAGCTATTTTGATAGAAAAGATACTGGCCACATCCTATTTCAAGCTGTCGGAGGACCTGCAGTCCGAGTCTGAGATCGAGGGAGTGTTCAAAGAAGGGAGCACAAAAGTCGTGGTCGTTTTTCAACCTGATT
Source organism: Cyclobacteriaceae bacterium (assembly GCA_965228045.1). Lineage (GTDB taxonomy): Bacteria > Bacteroidota > Bacteroidia > Cytophagales > Cyclobacteriaceae > JANQEU01. The sequence goes on from OZ245789.1 coordinate 765,158, forward strand.
TCGGAAACAATCTTGAACGAAACGGCCAAGCAACCATTCAATTTATAGCAGATGCTACGGATCCAAATACGGCCAATACACTTGTAAACTACCTCCGCGGGATCACCGGCAGATACATTGAGGATATCAATAAGCCTAATTCCATTCCTGTAATCATTGATCTCAAGACACGCATGCGATATAATCCGGAGTTGCAGGGAGTGTATTATTTCGTGCCTGGTCTGATCGCCATTCTGCTGATGTTGGTTTCTGCAATGATGACCAGTATCTCCATAGCCCGTGAAAAGGAATTGGGTACAATGGAGGTATTGCTTGTATCACCGATAGCACCAGTTCAAATAATCCTTGCGAAGGTAGTACCGTATCTCATTCTCTCTTTTCTTGACGCCCTGGTGATCCTGGCGCTTGGCAAATTTGTTTTTGGGGTTCCAATAATTGGGAATCTGGGACTTTTGTTAGCTGTCACTACCTTATTTATCATTCTGGCATTATCTCTCGGGATTTTGATATCTACCATTGCCGAAACTCAGCAGACCGCCTTGCTACTTTCCCTTATGGGGTTGATGCTGCCTACTATTTTGCTTTCAGGTTTCATTTTTCCCATCGAAAACATGCCTATGGTACTTCAGGTCATCAGCAATGTGGTTCCGGCTAAGTGGTTTGTGATAGTGGTAAAATCCATCATGCTAAAGGGATCAGGGATTGGATTGATTTGGAAAGAAGTGCTGATCATGCTGGGATTTGTTTTCTTCTTTATAGCCATTAGTACCAGAAAGTTTAAAGTCAGATTAGAATGAGAACGATACGGTTTTTGGTTCAGAAGGAGTTTCTCCAGATCTTTAGAAATAAGGGTATTTTACCTGTAATACTGGTGGTGCCAGTGGTTCAGCTTCTGATCCTTTCATATGCAGCTGACTTTGAGGTGAAGAATCTCAAGGTGTTTTGGGTTGATCAGGATCATTCGGAAATTTCACGGTCACTTCGTCAAAAAATATCCTCTTCCCGATACTTCACCATAACAGAATTTTCACAAGGTGTTGGACAAGGAGATGTTGCACTGGATCAGGGAACGGTCGATCTGGTTTTGACTATTCCTCCTCATTTTGAGCAAGAAATCATCAAAACCAGATCTTCTGATGCACAGTTGATCATGAATGCGATTGATGGAACGAAAGCAGGACTTGGTTCATATTATCTTTCTCAGATTATAAACCAATTCAATGTGGAATTGGCTCCGGAAATAGGAATGCGATTGGGATCTGACGGTGTTCAAATTAAACGAATAGATACTGAGTATTCATTTTGGTTTAACCCGGTCCTCAATTACAAAACTTTCATGGTGCCGGGGATTTTAGTTTTGCTTGTCACAATGATCGGAGTTTTCATTTCTTCGATGAACATAGTACGTGAAAAAGAACTGGGTACCATCGAGCAGCTCAATGTCACACCTATAAAAAAGCATCAGTTCATTCTGGGAAAACTTATACCACTCTGGATCCTTGGGTTGGTGGAATTCACAATTGGACTGTTGGTGGCGAAGTTCGTTTTCAACGTTCCGATGCTGGGAAGCTTGCCATTGCTTTACCTTTTTACAGGAGTCTACCTGGTGATGGTGTTGGGATTGGGCATGTTCATTTCCACTTTGACAGACACCCAGCAGCAGGCTATGTTTATTAGCTGGTTCTTCCTGGTAATTTTCATTCTTATGAGTGGTGTTTTTACTCCTATTGAGAATATGCCAGGCTGGGCGCAAAAGATCACTCTTTTCAATCCTGTCCGCTATTTCATTGAAGTGGTCCGAATGGTGATGCTAAAGGGTGCTGCGGTAGATCAGATCTCTACACAGTTTCTGGTAGTAGGGGTCTATGCCCTGGTGATCAATGCTCTTGCCGTCTGGCGATATAAGAAAGTAGCATAAAAAACCCCGATCCATTTCGGACCGGGGCCATCGCGTATGATTCCGGTATTCCGGAGATCAACTAAGAGAAAATTAGTCCTTTAATCCCTCGAGACAGAGCTGAGTCCATCCGAGTTTATGTCAACGTTCTGAGTGCCGCGGTACTTTACGGAACTAACGCCGGAGGCATCTATTTCAATCTCCCTGCGTCCGTATACTTCTGCTTTTGAAGCTCCGATCGCAGTCACCTCAACATAGTCGCATCGGAATGATGATGCGTCTAGTCTGGAGGCACCTACGACCCTGGCGTTCATAGTTTCCGCTTCTCCGGTAATATCCACCCTGGATGCCCCGGTAAGGTTTAATTCCAGGAATTTCGGCCTGATATTAATGTCAAGCTCGGATGCTCCTGTCAGGGAAATCTCCATATCATCATTGTCAAAGCCGGAAACGCGTCCGTCACATCCGCCTATCAGCTCAATTTCCTCCAGGTAAGGAGCAGAGATGTACACATACAGGTCCAGGTCCCGGTCTCCGTTGCTGTCCCACCAGTTCCAGTTGTCACGATACTTGATTTCGAGCTTATCACCATATTGAACCAGGTTTGCGTCATCTGCATCATCGCCTCGAACCTCTACGGTGTATTCATCCCGTTTCTCAATTCTAACCCGATATGAAGAGGCAATTTTCACACTGGTAAAATCACTGAATTCATATGGTATTCCCTCATTATCACGTGAGCGCGAACCATCGTAATACCTGGAACCTCTGTCCTCTTGCTCTTCACAAGTCAGACATTTAATTCCACTTCTTTCGAAGACCCAGTCATTACCTTCGATCTGGTAAGATCTGTATCCATTCAGATGAAGGGTATTAGAGAGAATTTCTCTCATGTCGTAGTTCATTCTGAAGGTTTGCCCAAAAGGGATATAGAAAATGGCGTTCACTTCCTGAAATCTGAACGGCGCTCCATCAAAATCAAGCTCAGAATCAAATATGAAATCATTTCCATCCTGAACCACATTGTAATCTACTGCCTGTGCATTTTGTGCGGCATCAGATCTGGAGGATCCCCTGGCCTCAAATCTAAGCGCCAGCTGATAAGTACTGTCGCTATGACCGCGGAGTTGAAGGTTGACACCGTCATAATCCTCATAGCGGGAGCCTTCACTAAGTCGGAGAGTAGGAATCTCACCTGTATTTTCGAAAGTGATTTCCTCTCTGAAGTCATTTTCTGTTCTAAAGTCCTTGACTATTGCCGGAATCGTAAGGCTTGTCGCAATCAAACCGATGATCCATATTCCAAACAATGACCATCCTATATAACCATTGCCCACTCTTCTTTTGATCATGATCACCACGCCCAGCAGAACCAAAGCAAGCGCTGGAATGGAAAAGACTACAAAGAGGGAACTGGCTGCCACCCAATTGATGGTATTCATAAGAAGCTCGACCGGCATGTCATCAAGGTAGACGTAGTCTGTCCATACCCCACCAACCCCGATGAGTACAAAGAACATGATGACAAATCCTATGAGCATTGCAAAACCGACAATGGTAACCAGCGCACCAAAGAGTATTCGGAATGCCTCAACAAGAAATTTCAACAACGGACCAAGGATCTCCGCCAAACCATTAATTAATAGTGCGATTAGCCGGAAGGGAAACAGCAGTACTTTTACAAATACATTCTCTTCACCCTCTTCTACCTTGAGACTTTTTTTTATGTTGGTCTCGATGTTAGAGAGGGTAACTGGCTCCCCCTGCATTTGCATTTTTTCGGTTATTGTTTTGGCTTCCGGTGTGATGATCCAAAGGATAATATAGAGCAATAGACCTGCCCCTCCCAGAAAGATCGACAATACGAAAAGCAACCTGATCACAGTGGGATCTGTCCCAAAGTAGGAGGCAATTCCAGCCGAAACACCGCCAAGTACGCGATCTTCCGAGCTGCGGAAAAGTTTTTTGACACCTTTTACTTCGCCCAAATTCTCATTTGGAGGAAGTACGATCCATAAAATGATGTATGCCAGAAAAGTGGCACCAGCCAATCCCCAGAAAAGGATGTTAAAAAAGAGCGCCAGGAATAATAACCTCACCCAGATGGCATCGATACCAAAGTAGTGAGCCATCCCGGATGCCACTCCTCCAAAGACGCGATGAGTCGTATCCCGGTAAAGTCTCTTTGGTCCGGACTGGGCCTTTTCTCCTTCGGAGGATGTCTCCTGTTCCGGTTGCGGAGCTTCCTGATGGGTTTCACCGGGTTCCGTCTCAATCGCTGCCTCAAAATCGGAGGTAGTACCCATTATGGTAATCAGCTCTTCGATTTCTTCGGTGGTCACCACCTGCTTACCTTCACCAAGCTTGTTCAGCAGAATTTCAGCTATTCTGTTTTCAATGTCATCAATGATCTCCTTGCTATCCTCAAATGTGGAGAAATATTTATTAATAGAATCGAGGTATCCTCTTAGCTTGTCATATCCATCTTCATCGATATGAAATATGATACCACCGATGTTGATACTTATATTCTTTTTCATGATTTCTTAGTTGATTTCTTTTTGTTCACCGAAACGATCTTGCCTGTGGAATTGACCAGCTCGTTCCAGGTTTCTGATAATGTGTTCAGAAACTCCTGTCCGCTTTCAGTGATGGTATAATATTTTCGTGGAGGCCCGGAACTGGATTCTACCCACTTGTAGTCCACCAGGCCAGCTTTGCGCAATCGCGTCAGCAAAGGATAAAGCGTTCCTTCTACCACCATTATCCTCGCAGAGGTAAGTTCGTCCAGCATGTCAGATGCGTAAACTTCACCCCTGGAAATAATAAGTAAAATGCAATACTCCAGTATCCCTTTCCTCATTTGTACTTGCGTATTTTCTATATTCATAATATGAGGATGTTAAAATCTCGTTCACTTGTGTATACGCAAAGGTACTATGCATGGCCAAGTACTTGACAAAAAATATTATCTGAACTATGATATTCTTTATTATATTATAGTAATTATTAAAATAGTTATATAAATAGACTTTGCATTGTCCGCTATGCGAATTTTGGCAGAATAATGATAAAGTAGGTTAGTTTAATGATAGAGAGGCCTGCTAATTTGCATGTTTATAAAGAATTAAGTGCGCACGCTATTTTCCATATGCTTATGTTGCCTGTCATGGTTTGTCTGGAGTCAGAGCGCTGCTCCGAAATACAGCAATGAATTTCTTTACCTGGGTGCGGGAGCCAGATCATTTGGGTTGGCTTCATCCGGAGTGGCGTTTTCGGATGATGTAACTTCCGGATACTGGAATCCTGCAGGACTGTTACAAATAGAGTCAGATCACCAGGCCATACTCATGCACTCTGCATATTTTGGGGGTATCGCAAACTACGATTTCGGGGCCTTTGCAACGAGAATCAGGGATAGCTCCAGGATCGCTTTTTCTGTTGTGCGATTTGCCATTGATGATATTCCTGACACCAGATTCCTGGTTGATGCCAATGGTGCTATTGACTACTCAAAGATTCAATACTTCTCCGCTGCTGACTATGCATTCCTTGCTTCGTATGCGGATAGACTAAGTTGGATAGGAGGGTTGGACATTGGCGGCAGCGTCAAGATTATTCATCGGATTGTGGGGAATTTTTCCACCGCATGGGGGTTTGGTTTGGATGCAGGTGCGATGAAGCGATACCGCAATTGGATATTTGGAGTCAGCGTCAGGGATGTATTTGGGACGTTCAATACATGGCAGCACAATGCCGACGAGCTGCGAGAGGTTTACCAACAAACGGGGAATGACATACCTGTGAATTCCACCGAAGTGACCTTGCCCCGGATGATCATTGGTGTGTCAAGGATGTTTACACTTCCTGCCCGGTTTTCGGTTTTGGTAAATGCTGAGTTGCAAAACACTTTCGATGGAAAAAGAAATACTGTGGTGAAATCAGATTTTGCATCTATTGATCCGATCGGAAGCATTGAAGTGGGTTTTAGGGATTTGGTTTTCTTAAGATTCGGTGCAGGTCAGTTTCAACGTATTACGAACCTAAATTACAGCAGAGTATGGCGCTATCAACCTACCGGCGGCATTGGCTTTAAAATCCGGGAGCTGTCCATCGATTATGCAATGACGGATTTTGCCGATCAGGCGGAAGGACTTTATTCACATGTTTTTTCCATAAAAGTCGATTTCAATGCGGAGTAGACTTTTGACGATATTGTTCGTGGTCCTTACCTTAGCCGCATTGGGCCAAACCAACAGCTGGATAAATTACAGCCAGGATTATATACGGTTCAAAATATCGGAAGAAGGCTGGTATAGAGTTACCGCCACTGAGCTGGAATCGGCCGGTTTTCCCACTTCCATCGTGGCGGCCAGTCGGATCAGGATGTACAGAAGAGGTTCTGAGCTCGCCATCAGAGCTGTTGCCAATGCCAATAACACCCTGAACTATCTGGAATTTTACGGGAAAGGTAATGATGGGGCTTCCGACACAGAACTTTATGTTTCAGGAGGACAAGCACATACTTCCTACAATCTTTTTACGGACACAGCCTCATATTTTCTTACCTGGTCCCAGACCGGTGCCGGACTCAGAATTCAGACCAACGGCAACAATGACAATACCGGACTTACGGTGGAACCCTATCATTTGGAGGAGTTGGAAATTGTGCAGACTTCAAATTACAACGTAGGTAGAAGGTTTGGAAGCGGTTTTGAATTCCAGTCGGGTGACTATGATGTCAGCGAAGGCTGGACTGGCGGATTTTTGTCCAAAAATGGATTTGAGACCCATGAATTTGACCTGGAGGGATTTGATAATTCCGGACCAAACCCGGTTTTACATCTTTCCATCATTGGTGGCAACAGTCTGAATCATGTCATCGCTGTTTCCGCCGGGCAGAACACATCAAGCCTTGTCAGTATTGGTCAGGCTACGTTTTCAGGCTATACTTTCACAAATTATGAAGTTGAGATTCCGTGGTCCAATGTAGGCGCGGGAGGTGAGCTTGTGGTCAGAATGACCGTGCAAGGTGAAACTGAAGCCGCCGACAGGGCCTCTTTCGCAAGGGTGGCGATAACTTATCCGCAGGAGACTGAAGTAGACGGATCATCGGATAAGAAATTTTCATTTGAAGCGTCCACAGAAAGCAGGAGATATCTAAATATAGCGGGTACCAGTCCGAATACTTATGAATACTTTGATATCTCCAATTCGAATCAGCCATTGAAGCTGCCTTCTACCGGAAGTAATCCTGTTCAGTTAGTTGTGCCCAATGCTCAAACCGACCGAACAGTCTTGGCTGTACGAAATACACTTTCGGTGCCTGTTGTGGAGTCTGTAGCGATGAATGAAATAGATTTCGAGGGGCAGGACTACCTGATCATTACACATCCATTGCTCAGGGATGATGATGGGGAAGATCCCGTCCAGCTTTATGAGAACTACCGGGAAAGTGCGGCTGGAGGAAGTCATAAAGTGATGGTCACGGAAATTCAGGAGGTATATGATCAATTCAATTACGGTGATCCGTCCCCGCTGGCCATCTATAAACTTCTGGAATCAGGCTATGGCTCAATTGAAAATGTATTCTTAATTGGGAAAGGAAGAACCCCCAATCTGGACTTTTTTAGAAAGCAGTTCACCACATATGTCAATAGTCAGGCGATGATACCACCCTTCGGTTTACCCGGAAGCGACCTTCACTATTCTCTTGGATTCGGATCGGATCCAAATGTACCAGCCATACCTATTGGTCGTCTGAATGCTACCAATGCCGGCCAGGTAACGGCTTATCTGAATAAGGTGAAGGAGATGGAGGCCACCGGGTTTGATGAATTATGGAGAAAACGAGCAGTACAGCTAAGTGGTGGTCAGACCGCTTTTGAGCTTACGATATTCTCCAATTATATCCGGGATTTGAAGGAACAGATAGAAGGAAATTTTTTGGGGGCTGATGTGACTAATCAGGGAAAAGAAACCAGTGCGGTCTCAGAATTCATATCGATTGCTGACGAGGTGAACAATGGTGTAGGTTTGATCACGCTTTTTGGACATTCCAGTACGATAGTAACTGATATTGAAATTGGGAGACCGTCGCAGCAATCGGAGGATGGGTCGGTGTACGAAAACAAAGGCAGATACCCCTTTATCATTGTGAATGGCTGCCAGGCAGGGGAGATATTTCGCGATATATATTCTTTTGGTGAGGATTGGATGATGACTGCGGATAAGGGGTCCATCGGTTTTTTGGCGCATTCATACCTGGCACTGTCAAGTAATCTGTTCAGATATAATACACTTTTCTACGAAACTGCTTTTGAAGAGGAGGCAGGCATCTCCAAGACCGTAGGAGATATAATGCTTGAAGTCTCCGCAAAATTTTTTGATAGATATTCCAGTGGAGACGTGGCAAAAACGCAGGTCTATCAAACCCTGTTTCAGGGCGATCCGGTAATTCAGGTTTTTCCAGCCGTGTCTCCGGATTTTGCTGTGGAAGAGGAGGGACTTTCGCTGACCGGCATTGAGGGAGAGGATGTTTTGGCTCAGCAGGATTCTTTTTTGGTGAATGTAGTGGTAGAGAATTTCGGTAAGACGGTCGAAGATTCCATGGATGTCCGGGTCATCAGGACTTTGGATGACGGTACGGTATTGACTTATGATCAGCGTTTTCCTTCCACTAAATTTCGTGACACACTGAGCGTGATCATTACAAATCCGGAACTCCAGTCGGTGCAGGGAAACAACATGTTTGATATCCTGGTAGACCCGCAGGATACCATAGCGGAACTAAATGAAGCCAACAATTCAGCGTCCTTTTCCGAATTTCTTTCCAGCGGAGCAACTTTCCATTTGATGCCTCAGGACTTCGGTATCAGGGCAAATGCCGCAATCAATCTGATATGGCAACCCATTGATTTGCTGGAAAAATCAAGAGGATACAGTCTTGAAATAGACACTGCCTCAGATTTCAGTAGTTCCATCTTAATCTCGGAAGAACTCACCGGAGAGGACATTTTTGTTTACACTTTTGATCCTTCTCAATTTAACCTGCCTGATTCTACAGTCGTACATTGGCGTACCCGGTTCAGTGAAATCAGATCCGGAGAGGATTCCGTATGGACAAGCAGCTCCTTTACCCTTCTGGGAGCGGGTGAAGAGGGCTGGGCGCAACTTTCCACCGCCCAACTTGCAGTAAATGAGTTAGTGGATCTGAATCTTGATCAGAACGGAATGCTTTCATTCGAGAATTTCTCAACAAATATTGACCTTGAGACGCTGGGAACGTCATCTTACGATTATGATAATCTGAAGGTAGTAGTCAGCAATACCGATCTGCTTTTTACCAATAGTTTTGCTGACCCGGAATGTGCTGCCAACACCATAAACGCATTTGCGATAAGCAGGAATACAGGACAGCTCTATCGACCGGTTTTTGTAAGTGGGGCCGATGAGTTGCAGGACATAGTATGCGGAAGGCTGCCACAGATGATCTATAACCTTACAGCGTCCAATGTGCTTACAGACAGATGGATCGAGTCGCTTGTGAATGGGATGTCAAATGGTGACTATATGGTGTTGTTCAATATTGATTCTGTGGCTTATTCTCAATGGGACGACGCGATAAAAGCTTCGCTTAATGAAATAGGTGTAAATACGGATGACCTTAACGATCTGATAGACGGGCAGCCGTTGATTATCCTGGGAGAAAAGGGTAGTACTGAGGGTTCTGCGACTGTCTTAAAAAATGATGGAACTATTTTGCCCGTCAAAGAGCAGCAGCTGGATCTGCATACAGATCTGATTGGTCAGAAATCTTCGGGAACCATCACGACTCCAGCCATAGGCCCTGCCAGGAATTGGGGAGAATTTTCCTTTGATTTTGAACAAGGTGGTAGCGATGGCCTGACGTACAGAATTTACGGTATCAACGGGCAGGAAAAGATCGAACTTGCGCTGGAAACTTCATCCAGGACCACGGCGGAAACTATTGACTTAAGTACTTTGGCTGATGGTTATCCCAAAATACAGCTTGAATACCAGGTTGGTGACAATACTGATTTTTCACCACCACAGCTTCGCTATTCCATCGTCAATTACACACCTGTACCGGAGGGAGCACTTTATGTCACTGACAAAGACATTCTGAATGTTCAGGAAGGGGAGGACCTTTCGGTGAACCTGGGTTATTGGAACCTGTCTGGAACCGATTTTGAAGATTCTATCAGGATAGATTATACACTGAGAAACCTGGACCAGGAGTCAACTATGGCAGACTCCATTACAGTGCCTCCTCTAATATCAGGTGACACGGCTATTTTAGATTATATGACATCCAGTAGTGGTCTGGCAGGTACTAACCGATTAAGGGTAAGGGTTGTGCCCAATGAAGAAGAAGCCTTTGCGGCAAATAACCAGGTTGTCTTTAATCCATTTGCTGAGGTGGATGAAGATGATGTTAACCCCGTACTTGACGTAACATTTGACGGGAACTACATTTTGAATGGGGAGATTGTATCAGCGGAACCCGTCATTAGGATAAAAATGAAAGATGAAAACAGGTTGACTTTTAAGGATGACACGGTTGGCATTGAGCTATACTGGAGAACTCCTGAGACGATGGAATTCCAGCAGATCTCTTTATCTGATCCGGTGGTAGATTGGCAGCCTGCGACAGAAGACCAGGATTTTGAGATTGAGATTCGGAGAACGGAACTGGAAGACGGCATGCATGCCCTAAGGGTACAAGCTGAAGATGCATCCGGAAATAAGGCCGGCCAGGAACCCTATGAGATTGAATTTGAAGTCATCAATGAATCCACCATCACGAATTTTTTTCCATATCCCAATCCATTTTCTACACGGTGTCGATTTGTATTTACCCTTACAGGTTCTGTGATCCCGGACCGGATAAAGATCCAGATCATGACCATCTCCGGCAGGGTAGTGAAGGAGATCCAGGAACATGAAATCGGGAATCTCCGAATAGGAAATAACATCACCGAATATGCCTGGGATGGACGGGATGAATTTGGAGATAGGCTGGCCAATGGAGTTTATCTATATCGGGTGATCACTCAGATCAATGGAGAGCAAATGGAACATCGGAATACCGTGGCCGACAGGGCTTTCCGAAAAGGATTTGGCAAATTGTATATTTTGCGCTGATGTTTAAAACCCTTCCTCTTTTTTTCAAAATATATGCGGCACTGCTAGTTCCTTTAGTGTCCGGAGTATTACTATTTGAGCACGGAGAAATTGTATTGTGGGTGAATGCAAAGAGAACCAGTTTTCTTGATGCCACGATGCCCTTTGCTACTTACCTGGGGGATGGAGTTTTCTATGCCACTGTGGCGGTGGTTTTAATAATCTGGAATTGGCGTTTGGGACTGTTTGTTGGACTTTCCGGAGGAATCATGTCCGGTGTGGTGTCATTTCTCAAGCGTGTTGTTTTTGAGGAGGTGCCACGACCGAAGCGATATTTTGCGGATACTGACCTGCTTCAGTTCATTGAAGGTGTCAAGGTCGCTGGTAAGTATTCCTTTCCATCAGGTCACAGCACCACCATTTTTATGATTTGTGCTTTTCTGAGTCTGATATTTTACAAAAACAAAACCGTACAATGGATTTTGGTCCCCGTTGCGTTGACTGGTGCCTTTAGCCGAATCTATTTGCTACAGCACTTTTATGTGGACGTTGTGGCAGGATCAATCCTGGGAATTGCGCTAGCCCTGATCTGCTGGAAGTGGTTAAAGCCTCTCTTCCGAGTGGATCAATTAGAAAAAAGATGAGAGTTTCATAGCCACGCCTTTGTCCCCATCGATCTTAAGCTTACCGCTCATAAAGGCCATCATCGGATTCAGGTTTCCTGACAAGATCTTTTCGAAATTTTCCAGGGAAGATTTAAAAGTGCAGTCGGCTGGCAGCTCTTCATTTTCCACTTTTGTGGGTTCTACTGTGTCGTCCAGGTGAATAACACCTTCATCGAACTTGAAATTTGCCTTTGCATTGAATTTACCCTGGTGATTTTCGGCCATTTTTTTGACTTTGTCGGTTGCTTCAGATAATGTCATTTGTGCTTATAAGTTTTCTTTTGGGAAAATTACAATTTCATAAAGATTTGGCCACCATTTACCTGTGACAAATATCCTGCCGTCGGCATGGCGGGCGATACCATTCATGGCATAGTCAGAATTACGGGAGAGGTTTTCGGACACGATTCCCTCAAAGTCTATACGTCCTTCCACGATGCCCGAAGACAGATTGATGATCACGATCTCGGGATCAGGGTACACGTTTGCATAAAGCTTACCATCAATAACTTCCAGCTCATTTAGATATTCCACAGCACCCTCGTCATCGTATATCTGTATCCTTTTGAGCTCCGCAAAATTTCTCGGATCTATAAAATATAGGTTCTCGGAACCGTCAGACATCAGCAGAGTATCTCCGTAAGTAGCCAGTCCCCAGCCTTCAGCTGTCTGGGTGGCGTATCGGAAGGTTCTTCCAGGTTCCAGGTTCAGGTTGTAGGTAAAAACTTCCCCCGAAGTCCATGTAAGTTGATAGAGCGTATTATTCCATCTTGCCATTCCCTCTCCAAAATACTCTGATCGCATGTCATATTTGGACAGTATCCTGCCGGTCTGATAAAGTGTTTTTCTCACTGACGAGCTTGACTCCGGGTTTTGTCTTCTTTTTTCTCCGGTGCTTTCGTACAATGTATCTCCTGCAAAGAAAAGACCCTGTGTGTAGGCATTTTCATCATGAGGATAGGTGGAGATGATCCTATAGCCATAGGGAGTAGGAGCTGCGGGTGCCACCAATGTAACCGAAGAGGTTACGGTTTCCTTATCTTCCGCAAAATAAGCTGTGACGGAGACCGTTTGCCTGCCGACCCTCATATTTTCCGTTTCGAGCTGTGCTGTGTTGCCTTTAACTGTTGATGAAAAGTCCCCAAACCTTATAGAAATGGAGTCAATAGAAGACTCCTCCCTATGAGTAACACTGACTGGAATGCTCTCTCCCAATTTATAGCTGTCGGTAAAATCACTTTGAAATTGAATGTATTTTCTGATCCTGGGTGATCTTGGTTTTTCTTCACTGGTATTTTCTCCCTCACCTCCACATGACAGTAGTAATGATAGGAAAATCAATAAGCCGGTTTTTTGAAAATTCATCAAACTGAAAACGGAGTTATGAATCTATACGAATATTTGATGACTTCGATCAGGTTTTATCACTTGCATAGCCGCGCATCAAAATTGGTACGGTCAGCCCTTGGTAAAGTACCGAACAAACCACTACAATGTAGGTCATCGTGATGATGATATCGCGTCCGTGAAACTCCGGAAGAGAAAGGGAGAGTGCGATGGGCAGACCTCCCCGAAGAGCACCCCAGGTCAGTACCGGGACCGTACTCTGATCGAAGGACTGTTTGACAGACATTAGCTTAATTGGTATAAAGACACTGGCCCATCTACCAAAGAGGACAATGTTAACCGCAAAGAATCCCGCGGCGAAATAATCCATCCGTAGCGGGATCACCAGCATTTCCAACCCAATGAGCACAAAGAGCATGGCTGCCAGGGATTCTTCCATCAACGCCCAGAATTTAAAGACATAATCTCCGGCGGCACCGGAAACATGTTCGTTTTTACCTTCATTGCCGATCACAAGTCCCATGACCACAGCGGCTTGCTTGGATGATACATGTACAAAATCGGCAAGGAACGAGCCTGACATCACAATCGCAAGTGTGATGAGGATCTCGACTTCCACGTCGTCATTGTCAATATATTTTAGCAACCTGAATGCGATATAACCGAGGAATAAACCAATGAAAATACCACCTCCAATGTCTGCGACAAATATGTACCCGACCTCAAATACGGTCAATACATGATCTTCTCCTGCCGCAGCAATATCCAACAAAGTCAATGCAAGAACTACTGCAACACCATCATTAAAGAGCGACTCCCCTTCGATCTTGATTTCAAGGTCCTTTGACAGCGAGAACTTCTCAATGAATTTTGTGACGGCGATAGGGTCTGTTGGGCTGATAAGTGCACCGAATACAAGACAAAACAGGAAGTCAAGGTCAATTCCTATAAAATCAAGCATTATCCAAACCAACGTACCGATGATCAGGGTAGAGATAAATACGCCTGTAGTTGCAAGCACCAGAACAGGGGTTCTCTGGCTTGAAAGTTTCTTAAAATCTATGTTTATGGCTCCGGAAAAGAGCATGAAGCTCAAAACCACCTGATACAGCACCTCAGCATAATCATACTCCTCCAGATGTACCGCATCGATTTGTAGTTCCGGAAAAAGCATGCCGATGGTAACCAGAATTACGGAAAGCGATAGGGCAAGAATCATCAGTCCTATCGATGATGGCAATTTCAGAAAGTAGGTATTAATGTAGATGAATAATCCCGCTAGGAATATAAACAGAGCTATTATGTCGAAAATGTGCATATACCCTTAATATCGGTTGGCGGAGCCGTTAAAATTAAGCCTAAAAACATTTAAAAAAACCAAACTGCTTGTAGAAGTCTGGCCACGTCATCTTTAGCGTAAAAGTCGACGTTAATTTTCGGTTTTAAAGATGAAAAAGCTCTGACTTTCCGCTCGAATTTAAGTGATTTTGACAATTGTGACAAAACAACAAATGAAATATTCGAAAGCTTTGGTTTACAGGATATTGTGCTAAACCCAAGTACCACGGTGAGAATTAAATTATTCATATTTGAGCGGATCGACTAGTTGATTTATAATGATGCCTTAATTTTGAAGAATTATGAGGTTGATTATAGTGCTTTTGTTTCTAGTTCCGGTGAGTCTGCAAGCTCAATCCAGCGATAAGTTCAAAACCTGGAAAGTTTTGGCTGAGATTGAATACACGAAAACAACAGATGAATATGGCGAGATATACGTCCCCAAATTTTCTGAAAAGATCAAACAACTTGAAGGAAAAGAAATTACACTTCCCGGGTACATAATCCCTTTTGAGGGAATGTTTAAACCTAATCAAATCATTGTGTCCTCTCTTCCAATTGCATCATGTTTCTTTTGTGGAACTGGCGGACCTGAAACCGTAGCTGAAGCTCATCTGGATGGCGAGACCAAGTACACAGCCAAGATGGTAGAAGTAACCGGGGTGCTCGAACTCAACGATACCGACACAAATTCACTAATGTATATATTAAAAAATGCGACAGTTTCTTCAGACTAGCCTTTTGCTGTTTTTCGTTTCCACCATTCTGAGTTGCGGTAGCTCCTCGCAGGGCGAAGAGCAAACTATAGAGTCTTTAAAGAGTGAAGTGCTTGACATTCATGATGAAGTCATGCCAAAAATGGGTGAATTGAGGACCGCGAGTAAATCTTTGATGGAATTGAGTGCCACCTCACCTGACTCGTTGGAATTAAGAGCATTGGCTTCTGACATCAAAGCTGCCAATGATCGAATGATGGACTGGATGAGAAATTATGAGCCGGAGTTTGAAGGTACCGACGAAGAATATTTCAAATACCTGGAGGATCAGAAAATTAAAATCCAAAAGGTGAAAGATGATATGCTGAAAAGCCTGGAAAAGGGAAAGCAAAAACTTAATCAATAGGCTCGCAAGCCTCCATCCTAAGCTGAATATCCAATACATTTAACATTCCCGTTTCGTTTCCCCAGCTATTGCCAACATAAGTCATAATTTCTGCGATTTCCAGTGCAGTGAGCTGAGTAAATGACGGCATCTTCATGTTGTATTCAATTCCATTCACCGTTATGGAACCAGATTGTCCGTTTTTTATGATGCATGGGATGAAGGATAGATTCTCATTCCAGTAGTCAGATTGCTTCAAAGGAGGATATAGTCTTTCCATTCCTTCACCCCCTGGCTGATGACAATTTTGACAATGAAGCTCATAGAGTTTTTTACCCTGAAGTAAGTACTGCTCGTACTTTCTCTTTTCTGTCGACGACATGTCTTCCGGAACGAATGTGCCAGGTCTGTCAGAGGGATTCGCACAACCCATGAGGAAAACCAGAATTAAGAAAAAATTATTTTGACTCATTGCTGGATAAAAGCCAATCCATATCTTTCATTAGAAGATCAACCTGCTCTGACACAGTACCATCATAAACCCCTCTGACCCTTCCTTTTTTATCCACCAGGATAAAGGCGCCACTGTGAACATAACCACCAGGTGCATCCGGCTGGTCTGCTGCCACCACCATATAGCTGCTTTCAGCAAGATCATAAATGTCGTCTTTGTCGCCCGTTAGAAAGTGCCATTTATCGCTTGAGACCCCAAGTCTTTCCGCATAGTCATATAGCAGTTCAACTGTATCATATTCCGGATCAATGGTGTGAGAAACGATGATTACTTCAGGATTCTGCTCGAATTTGTCATAAACTCTCAGCATCTGCTGCTTCATGGTGGGGCAGATCGTGGGGCATGAAGTGAAAAAGAAATCAGCCACATAAATTTTGTCCTCGAGTGATGCATTATTGATCACTGCACTGTCCTGATTTATGAGTTCGAATTGACCTATGGTATGCGGTATGGTGTCATAAGTGGTCTCACCGTCTATGGTGTTTTCCACAATTTCGGGACGACCCAAAACAGGTAATTCGAAATTGTTTTTCACCTCACCGCATGCAAGGATCATTACCATAAATATCAGTTGGATATATTTCATTTTTTTTCTCTAAATCTTTTATAAATCCTAATGGCAATCATCAATACAATAGCAATGGATATGATACCCAAAGTTCCCCAGATCCAGCTTATTCCATCTTTTTTCACAATCAGGAATACGATGGCTATCAGCATGATGGTTGCCATTTCGTTCCAGATCCTAAGCGTTGTGGATGAATATCTGGCTGTTCCCTTTTGGAGTAATTTAAAGATCCGGTGCAGACTGAGGTGATAGAAAAACAGCAATGCCACGAAACCAAGCTTCACGTGCATAAATGGCTGCGAAAGCCAGCTTGGTTGTAGCCATAGCAAAGTCGGTCCGAGGATCAGAGTTATGATCGCAGAGGGCCAAGTTATAATGTACCAAAGTCTGTGGGCCATCAGGGCCAGCTGATTTTGTAAAATTGATTTCTCAGGTTCTTCCTTAGCCAGGGCTTCAGTCTGGTAAATAAAAATCCGTGGAATGTAGAATATTCCTGCAAACCAGGTCACAATGAAAATTACATGTAAGGCCTTAATCGTCAAATAATCCACTGCAAGGGGAGCTTTTTGAAAAAATATTTTGTTGCAAGTTGGAATTGGGCAAATTTGATTTGCAATAATTCATTCACCAAGAAATTAGAAATATTTAAACATCCCCTGTGATGAATTCTAAATCCAATATTTGGTACCTGGAAGACATAGATCTTTTTGAGATTCTGTGTCCTACCAAGACACCAGGACTTGAGGACAGACATCAGGTCAATACTTTTAAAAAAGACGAGTACATATATTTTCCGGATGAGCCTTCCCATAATGTCTACATGATCTCAGAAGGTAGGGTGAAAATAGGCGCATACCTGGATGGAGGGAAAGAAATTGTGAAATCCATTCTGCATAAGGGTGAGCTTTTTGGGGAGTTGGCATTGACGGGGGAAGACAGACGCACAGATTTTGCACAGTCACTGGATGGTAATACGAGGGTTTGTCCCATGAAAGTGGAGGACCTTCAGAATCTGATGAAGGACAACCAGCCACTCAGCCTTAAAATCCTGAAATTGGTTGGATTCAGATTGAGAAAAACGGAGCGGAAGATTGAGTCACTCGTTTTTAAAGATGCCAGGACCAGGATCATTGATTTTTTGAAGGACACAGCGGCCGAAAAGGGCCAGAAAGTGGGTTTCGAAACCATGATCAAGAGTCATTTTACACATAAGGACATTGCAAGTCTCACTGGGACTTCAAGGCAAACCGTAACCACAGTTTTGAATGAACTCCGTGAGGAGAACATCATAAACTTCGACAGAAGGAGAATTTTGATCAGAGATATGGAGAAGCTGGCTTAGTAGTCATCAGAATAATCTTCGCCACTTTCCAAATCCACATCCGCGTCATCTTCATAGACTATCTCAATGCCGGCTTTTTTCATATCCGCTTTGGTATCAACATCAAACAAAGTCTTTAGTTGAGCAACTTTTAATTCCAGCTCTTCAGCTTCCTCAAGTAATTCCTCCAGTACTTTATCGTGGCTGTATTCCTTTCCTTCAAAAAGCTGCGGATAGGCTTGTTTCAATCCGATCAGATAGTAACCTCCGTCTTCTGCTGGTCCGACGACGGCATCATGGTCATCCAGTTTTTGGAAAGCCTCATCGATGATCTTTTTTGAAATATCCGGGGTGTCTGAGCCGATCAATACCATCTTATCGTATTCACCTTCGAAGGCATCATAAAAGGCGTTGAGCATTCTTTGGCCAAGGTCGTTACCTTCCTGAATGTGCTTGCTGTATTTTTCATCATGAAAAAAATCGTATAACTCTACGTATTCGGAATAGTAAACTGCTTTTGAGGTTTTTACTTTGTCCGCCACTTCAGCCGTATAAGCCACCAACTCTTTATAGACTTCCATTGCGAGGTCCATGCCGATATCCGCGGCAAGCCGGGTTTTAACCGTTCCGGGTAGCAGATTTTTTGCGAAAACAACCAGTAATTCTTTACTCATAGATTTTAATTCCATTGGTCAGCCATTTGGACCAATTTTTATTATATGTATGCACGCTATCGGTAGGTGATCCCAAAGGGTTAACTACCTCATGATTTGTGTTTTTCCATTGGAAAATGCCACCGTATAAGTTTTGGACATTTTTGAATCCCAATTCTTTCATTTTTTCACCTACTCTTTCACTGCGATATCCTACCGAACAGTATAGCACTATCTCAGAATCTTTATCCAGATTTTCGACATCTTTTTCTGAAAAGTTATCATAGTCTATGAACCGGGCATTGGGAATATGGCTCACATTATATTCGTTCTCAGACCTTATGTCAAGGATGACAAGTTCACCCTGATTCACTTTTTTTTCAAATTCCGCGGGTTGGATCAGCGGCACTGTATTCCTGTAAAGGGAATTTAATTTCTTGTCGAAAGACTCCTGGCCGCAGGCTGTATTCATCAGTGTCAAAAGTACTAAGACGCTAAAAGATGCTCTGAGGTCCTTTATATTTTTTAGAAATTTCATAAAACAAGCATGCATAGACTGCCAGGTATTCTATCAGTACCCAATACATCGACAGATGAAAATCAGTTTCAGTATAACCGAAATATGTGAAAAAGATCACAAAAGACCATACAATAGGAAAGTAGAAATTGCTAAGTAGTCCAAAAGGGATCAGTGTCAAAATGTACCAGGGATGCACGGTGGTGGCCAGTGACAGGTAAATGAAGACAGAGAAAAGCAGGATTGCATACCGATTGACATTTCGGTAACTACCCCATATTGCAAGTGAAGTGATCAGT
Source organism: Cyclobacteriaceae bacterium (assembly GCA_965228045.1). Classification (GTDB taxonomy): domain Bacteria; phylum Bacteroidota; class Bacteroidia; order Cytophagales; family Cyclobacteriaceae; genus JANQEU01. Next base: position 784,525 of record OZ245789.1, read on the forward strand.
ACAAAGGACCAGGTGGCAAGCTTTGGACCCAGGGTCTGAATGGTATTGTACCCCACCTGCCACCAGCCGATTTCACGAAAAACAAAGTACCAGCTGGCATTAAACTCAAATGACTGAAAATAAAGTTTAAGACTTTCTGACATCCCGGATGCCAGTGAACTTGAAATAAACGGCAAAAAAGTGATCAAGGCTGCTGCCAATGCGGTGGTGACAACAATGATCCCGGATTTCCACCGAAATTTCCACCCCAGATAGGGTAAAAATACAAGGGGAACAAGTTTGGTTCCGATGGAGAGTCCAACCATTAGACCGGATGCTAACCATCTTCGTTGACCTAAGAAATAGAGCCCTGACAACAAGAAAACGATGACGATGACCTCAAAGTGAAGGTTTCCTACTCCTTCGAGGATTACCAATGGATTCAGGAAATACCAGGCTACTTTTAACTGGCTGTCCTTTTCTATCATCTTATGAAGAACCAATAAGACACCGAGATCGGCGATCAGAATAACTCCACGTATTAAGTTCACACCAGAGAGCAGGTCACTACCGAATGATGCTAACCAAAAAATCGCCTGGTTCAAAGGAGGATAAACTGACAGGTAGGCAGGAGAATTTAGTTTTGGGAATAGACTCTGCAGTAAATCCGTTTTTGGAAGCTGCTCAGGGGTAGTAGCATAAGGGTCTATTCCGGATGAGACCAAATGTCCGTCCCAAATAAATCTATAGAAATCATCAGATAGAGAAGGAAGGGAAAAAAACAGTGTAAGTCTGGCGCAAAGGCCAAGAAAAACTGTGGTACGAAAATTCGGTTTACCACCTCGAATGATCCAGAAATAGCAGAAAAAAGCGGTGAAGTAGCAAAGGAATAAAGTGATAGATTGGTGTCTCTGTACCTGGTTGCCTATAAATGAGATCCCTATAATGAAAAGTACAAATAGGGTGTACAGGCCTATTTTATTGGCCCTATGCCACATTTTTAGATTGACGCAAGGCCGTTGCGAATATGATGCCTAACCCAAGTGCCATCATCAAATGGAAAAGAATCAATCCGTAATCCTCCAAATGAACGCCAATTCCAACGCCAAATATGAAATAGATGGCTAAAAGTCCTTCAAGAATGGTGGACAATGGGAGTGATTTGACCAGATATGTACTATCTCGCCAGGACTGGTTGTTGGACGTGATGTTGAACTTCGGAGTTCTGATGAAAGCCGTTTTCTTCCCAATTAATCCCTCGATGATAGCGATAGAATTATGCACTGCCAACCCCATTGAAAAGATCATGAAAAGTGGAAAATTTTTCAGAAAATACCGGGTGCTCTTTTCGGTCTGCCTTGCTTTCGATGCTATCAGGTAAAATATACCTATGGCTATAAATCCGAGAATAAATACACTACCGACATCGAAAAGTCCGGCAAGTGTAGGGTTTCCTTTCTTAATGTAAAGCAAGGGAATAGAAAGAATGGCGGCGATAAGCAACAAAAGAAAGACCGAACTATTAAGCAAGTGCTGGGCAGCCCGCAGTTTATGCACAAACTTGAGGTCGGATTTAAATACGGCAACCAGATTCTTCCGTGCGGTCTCAACAGCACCCTTGTTCCAGCGATACTGCTGAGATTTGATGGCTTCCACAACCACCGGCAATTCACCGGGTGTATCGACTTCATCCAGGTACCTGAATTTCCATCCTCCCAGCTGAGCACGATAACTAAGATCCAGGTCCTCGGTAAGGGTATCATGCTGCCATCCTCCTGCATTTTCAATGCATTTTTTTCGCCAGATTCCGGCTGTACCATTGAAACTGATGCAGCTTCCAGCCATCATCCTGCCATTCTGCTCTACGCTGAAATGGGCATCCAGTCCAAAGGCCTGCATCCTTGTGAAAATGCTGTAATCCTTATTAATGTGACTCCAGCGTGTTTGAACCATACCTATCGAATCGTCTTCGAAATGTGGCAGGGTTTTCTGTAAAAAATCTCTTTTAGGCAGAAAGTCAGCATCGAAGATGGCAATGAATTCACCCCTTGCTATTTTGGTCCCGTATTGCAAAGCCCCTGCTTTATAGCCCGTTCTGTCGCTTCTTCTAAGGTGATGAATTTGAAAATTGTCTTGTTTGAGTTCATCGACCAGACTTCGCACGATTTCAACCGTTTCATCATTGGAATCATCCAATACCTGTATTTCAAAGCGTGATTTTGGATAATCCAATGCCGCAACGGTTTTCAGCAACCTTTGCACCACGTACTTTTCATTGTAAATAGGGAGCTGTATGGTTACAAACGGGAATTCCCTTAATGTCCCGTAGGCAGACTTTTTGTTCTTATTTCTGACATAATGAATGGCAAGATTGAGCTGACCCAGGCTGAAAAGTGTAATCAGCGCCAGCGAAATAGTGTACAGTATGATGATCAGCCATTCCACACTACAAATATTTAAATATTGTAAATAAGATCTTGTATCCAGCCATAATTGTTCCCCTGACGGTACCGGAGACTTTAGAAACCCCGATTCGTCGTCTATAGTTTACGGGGATGTCCTTTGTTTTCAATTTATGCTTGGCAGCTTTCACCTGCATTTCTACGGTCCAGCCGAAATCTTCATCACGCATTTCCAGCTTTTTCAGACTACCATAACGTATTGCGCGAAAAGGTCCCAGATCTGTATAATGAACACCAAAGAACCATCTTATCAGCGTTGTAGCCAGCCAGTTTCCAAAAACCTGCGGTATGGTCATAGATCCGGTTTCTTTTTCTCCCAGGGCTCTTGAGCCGATGACCATATCGACTTCATTGTTCTGAATAGGCCTTACAAGTTTCTCCATTTCCGACGGAAAATCACTGTGATCCCCATCAATGAAGACGATGATATCCGGTTCTTCTTCCTGCTTAGAGATGTAGTTCAGAGCGCAAAGACATGCTTTTCCATATCCTTTAACGGGTTCTTTCAGAGCGGTAGCACCGGCTTTTTGTGCCGTTTCATAGGTATTATCGGTGGACCCATTGTCGACTACTACAATTTCTGAAACCAGACCTTTTGGGATCTCCTCGATGACCAGACCGACCGCATTTTGTTCGTTAAAAGCGGGAATAATGACTTTTATTACCTCAGATGCCATTAGAAGCGGCAAATGTAGAAGATAATGTCAGACAAATCTGTCACACTTGAGACATAGGATAGCAACAGGATTAGAGGACGTGCTATGGAGCCGTATAGCTCACTTTTTCTTTCAGATATTCTGCCTTATTTCCAGTCTTAAAACGTGTGGCCATTGTCTTCTTAGTAGCCATGTCGAAAAAGAAAACTTCGAAATGGAGATGTGGGCCTGAGCTAAAACCGGTATTTCCGCTTAATCCAATGACTTCTCCTTCACGTACCCGGTCCCCGATTCTGACTTTGGCTCCGTTCTTTTTCAGGTGAGCATATTCGGTGAAAGTACCGTCATCATGGTATAAAATGATGTTATTGGCATCATCCAGACATTTTCTGGAGGGACAGCCCCGGTTAGAGTTTTCTTTAACCTCAACCACAACCCCGTCCCTGGCGGCACATATGTCCGTGCCGATGTCCATATTGAAGTCGATCGCATATTTGCCATTATGTGAGAAACTACCGTTATAACCCTGAGACATAAGGTGAGTGTCACCTTTACGGAAAGGCAGAGCGTAAGTCTGTTCCAGGGGCGGCTTCTTCGTTGCATCGCCAAGATAAAAAGCGGACTTAAGACCAAAGCTGGAAGCTTTGGTCTTATCTTTCACATTCACAGTAGCGATTGACTGCTTGGTGGTTTGAGCAGGGATGACCATCACAAGGGCGTTTCCTTGCTTTGATTCCATGTTTTTCAACTCCATCTTCAGGTCGATGGTGTAAGGACAGTAGCCGGCATTGTCAGCGAATATCTCCAGACCACCATCTTCAGAACGGTCATAGTAAACTTTTAACGGATTTTCTGATTGGGCAAATGCCACCAAAGGAAACAAGAGAATGAACGAAGCTATGAATTTCATAAGGACAAATTACTGATGATTTACTATACGGATTATTGATTGTATGGATAATTAATTCATGGAAAAGATCATGATTCCCGGAATATGGTCTACAATATGTCTACAACGCAATAACTAAACGCTTCATGCTTGTAAATCAATTGCACAGAGAAATACATTTGGTCAGGTTCACTCATAAACCAAGACCTCATGGATAAATGGAAATTAAAAGGTACAGGCCTGATCAATGCAAGGGAGTACATGAAAATGCATGGTAAACTGGAAGAATTTGAAAGCTTGGTTAGCTCGGTTTTTCAGACCCAAAAAGCGTCAGTAGTAGCTTCCACCTGGTACAATGCCGGCAGTTCAATGGAATTATTCAAAAAGTGTGGAGAAGCACTCGGAATGGACTTCAAAAATTTTATTCTGGAGCTCACAGAGTTTGGTCTGGACAGAGACCTTAACGGAGTCTATAGATTTTTCATCAAACTGGGCGGTCCTGAAAAAACACTTGGTAAGGGTCCTCAGTTGGTAAAGGCCTACACTACCTATTCACATCTGGAGATATTAGAAAATAAATTAGGTACTCACATAGCTCGAACCACGGTGCCAAAGGAATTTACGGAATGGGACCTTTATAATCAACAGGGTGCCATAAGTGGTGTTCTCAAGGCTTGCAAGTACCAACTCAAAACTTTCAGCGTGGAAAGCCAGGAGACATTAAAAACTGACGAGGGTTTAAAATCAGCCTCCGTTTTCCAGGTCACATACTCTAGTGTATAAGTATTTTAATTCCTGTAGTCCAATGGAGGTTCACGATCTCCTAGCAAGGATTCGTATTTGAAGTCAGCCCCTCTTTGCTGCAAAAGCTCCTGCTTTGCAATCTCTGTTACATCAGGATTATTGAAGATGTCCATGGCGGTCATAGCCAATGTTTTGGCTGCCACCATCATGCCCTTGATGCCAATGGAAGTGCCTCCGGCAGCAACTGCCTGCCAGGTATGGGCAGATGTACCCGGAACCCAGGTGGCAGTGCGCAGACCAGCAGTGGGGACCGCCCAGCTTACGTCTCCCACATCAGTGGAACCAGCCCCGGTTCTTGGACTATTGTCAAACGGTCTTATGCTTCTCGCAATGTCGAGTGAATAGTCTCCATCGTATGTTTTCAGGATTTCATTGGCAAAAGCCTCTTCCTCGGAGTCATAGTTTACGCCACCAACTTTGCTAAGATTGTCATGCATGATTTTGGACAGTGTTTCGTTGGGCAGGAGATTATACAGACCATGAATGACCTCGTATTCCATGGTCGTTTCGGTACCCAAAGCCGCACCTTCCGCGCATTTTACCACTCTATTGAAGATTTCTTTGACGTTTTCAACTTTCGGATTTCGAGTATAGTAAAAGACTTCTGCGAAAGCTGGAACCACGTTTGGCGCTTCTCCTCCTCTGGTGATCACGTAGTGTATCCTTGTCTCCTGCGGGACATGTTCCCGCAGCATGTTGACCATATCGTTCATAGCTTCCACTCCATCCAGTGCCGAACGGCCCCTTTCCGGTGAACCCGCAGCGTGACTGGCGACCCCATAAAACCTGAATTTTGCCGATTTATTGGCCAGTGAAGAACCCGGATTGGCGGCGTTGCTGCTGCTCGCATGCCAGTGCAGTACGGCATCCACATCATCAAATAATCCGGCACGAACCATATAAACTTTACCTGCTCCTCCTTCCTCGGCAGGTGTGCCATAAACCCTTATCGTTCCCGACTTTCCGGAGGATTCCAGCCATTTTTTTACCTCTATGCCTGCAGCTACGGAGCCTGTTCCGAAAAGATGGTGACCACATGCATGGCCTGCACCCCCCTCGACAACGGCTTCACGAGTCGGGATGGCCATTTGTGAAACCCCAGGTAATGCATCAAATTCTGCCAGGATCGCGATGACAGGTTTTCCCGAACCATATTCGGCTACAAATGATGTCGGAATGTCGGCAACTCCCTTCGTTATGGAAAAACCTTCTTTTTCGAGAGTTTCGGCCAGTAATGCCGAACTTTTGGTTTCCTGGTAACCTACTTCTGCCCAGTCCCAGATCTGCAGGGCGATGTCCTGGTACCTGGCCTGATCGTTCTCAAGGTTCGAGATGACTTTATTTTTATCTTTTTGTGCAAAAGCAACTGCAACGAGCAGCGTAAGCGATAGGTAGGTTATTATTCGGTTCATGATTTTGATTTTTACTGGATTGGGAAATTAATGCAATTCATTTAAAAGTGGAATCTCTTTTTATTAAGGACTAAATTGATCCTTGAAACATCATTGATCTAAAATGGATAATCGAAGAGGATTTTTACAAAAAATTGGGGCTTTTGCAGCCGGGGCAGCGGGAACCACTTTTTTTAATCCGCTGGAGGCATCAGACCTTCGGGATCTGCTCCGGGAATTTGGCGAAACAGATCCCAAGATGCTGGCACAAAATGAGGATTTCTGGTATCATGTTCAGAAAGCCTATTACCAATCTCCACACTTTGTGAATCTGGAAAGCGGTTATTTCAGTCCACAACCGACGGAGGTTATGGAAGCCCAGCTTCGGAACATACGAATGATCAATGAGCAGCCTTCCTTTTATTACAGAAGGCGTCAGCATGAAGAGCGACTGGAGGTAAAGAAAAAACTTGCAGACCTGGCAGGCGTCTCACATGAGGAAATTGTAATAACCAGAAATACAACGGAGGCACTTGATACTGTGATCCTGGGAATGGATCTTAAAGAAGGTGATGAAGCCCTGATGAACAGTCAGGACTACATGAGCATGCAGGAAGCCTTTGAACAACGGGCCGAGAGGTATGGCATCAGAAATAAAGTGATTGAGATTCCCCTGCGACCTAAAAACAAGATGGAGGTGGTTAAGGTCTTTGAAGATGCCATAACTCCTAATACGAAAGTGATCCTGGTCACGCATATGATCAACCTTACAGGGCAGGTGTTACCTGTGAGAGAAATTGCCGATATGGCCCATGAAAGAGGGATTGAGGTAATAGCGGATGCGGCGCATTCTTTTGCACACCTTGACTACAAAATACCGGATCTGGACTGCGATTATTTTGGCACCAGCCTCCATAAATGGCTTTGTTGCCCAGTAGGAGCTGGTATGATGTATATGAAAAAGGAAAAAATCGAGAAGACCTGGCCGCTATTTGGTGATTCGAGAATCCCAAAAGATGACATCAGAAAATTTGAGCACATAGGAACACACCCCGTAAGTACGAATTTGACGATTGCTTCTGCCATTGATTTTCATCAAAATCTGGGACCAAAAAGAAAGGAAGAAAGACTCCGGTATTTGAAGAATTACTGGGTGGAGAAGGTTCAGAATTTGCCAAAAGTGATCATCAACACACCAATGGGCGATGACCAGTCTTGTGCCATTGCGAACTTCTTGGTGGATGGAATGCAGCCAAATGAAATTGCAGATTATTTATATGATAATCACAAAGTATTTACCGTCGCCATCAATAGAAAAGCGGTAAAAGGCGTTCGGGTTACACCGCATCTGTACACGCGATTAGAACAACTTGATAAGCTTGTAAAGGGTATTGAAGAAATGGCAGCTTGATACAATACTTTCATCTGATAACTGGGAGATTGTAGCACTATAGATTATCTTTATTGTATGAGTAATTCTATTAAAATTAGGTGTCGGTTGGTTATTGAGCCTCCAGGGAAAAGATTTACGATGAGTGAGAGAAACTCATTTCTAGATAGGATATATGATATGGAGGAGTTCTTCAGGGGATTATTGATAACGCCGATAAATCAAAATATCGGATTACACAATTGGGCGATTACATTTATTCAACATCCTAATCCCGTGAGAGGGTATTTTTGTGATATTTACTGTGATGAATTGTATCATTATCCAGAGATTATTCGAATAGTACGAAGTAAACTAAACTTCAATGTGGAGTTTTTCTACAAGGGTGTTGTACAAACAAATCATAATCAGGCTGCCTGAAAAATAACCGTTCAAGCCTTAGAATAGTACTTATTTCTGAAATGCCCGATAAGCCCTACCAAATCATCAATTTCCTTTTTGGAGGTTCGATAGTTGGTGATACAAGCCCTGAGCGTTGTCTGATTTCCAATCCTGTATGTAGAAATCCAGGCCTCACCTGAAGCCACCACGTCAGAACAGATTTCTTCTTCGAAACCAACTCTATTCATCAATTCCGGGTCGCTGAAGCAAACAATGGGAAAGGGCGTGTCATTTAGGATCATCCAATCCTCTTTACGCAATTCATGACGCAAATACTCCCCGATCTCAGTAGTGCTTCTAATCATTTTGGTCAATCCTTCCCAACCCAGCATCAACAGCGACAAATAGAATTTTAGGCCAATGAACCTTCGGGACCATTGCAGTGAATGCGCATAGGGATCCTCTATTTCAATGTTTCTGGCTTCCTTGGGCATATAATCAGCCGTGATTCTGAAAGTTTTACCCAGGATCTCTTTATGATTCGTCATAAAAATACTGGTGGCCATTGGCGCTGAATACCATTTGTGAATGTCTATGGTCAGGGAATCGCCAAGTTCTATTCCACTGAGCTCATTCTTCAATTCCTCGTCAATGACGGCCGCTCCCCCGTATGCCGCATCAATATGAAACCAAAGGCCAAATTCCCTGGCGATGGCTGCCATTTCTTCTAAAGGGTCAATGGCCCCTGTACCTGTGGCTCCGGCATTTGCGACAAGCATAAATGGCGCTAATCCATTAGCAAGATCTTCATTGATCATGTCCCGTAGTGCAGTAGGAATGACCCTTCGACTTTCATTTACTGGAGCAGATTTCAAGTTCGCAAACCCTAATCCCGAAACCCTGACAGCCCTGTTGATGGAGTGATGCGCTTCATCCGAGCAGTACACAAGTGGCTGAGCGGGTAATGCCCTCAATCCGTTTTCCAGATATTCCGGAAACTTATTTACAAGCGCGCAGAGTACGGCGGTAAGGTTGGCTTCAGCTCCACCGGAGCAAAACGTTCCGTCAATATTCTCTTCTGCATATCCGACTTTCTTTCCCATTTCCCGGATAGAATAGTTTTCAGCTTCGGTCGCGAAGGGGGCATGACTCCAGGCCGCCATCTGTGGATTGAAAGTAGCTGTGATTACATCTGCAATGATACCAGGAAAAGTAGCTCGTGGGTTAAACAGTCCGAAATATGACGGATGCGTGGTATGTACAATGTATCTTCCCAGTCCGTCAAGGACTGTGTCGATGGCTTCCTTATGATTGATCGCTTCCGTGGAATCAAATTCAGAAACTTCACTTATTATTTTTTCCCTATCCAGGACAGGACTTACCCGGACGGATTCAGGATTTTCAATATGTCGATCCAGTTTGTGAATTAGGTACTCCCAGATTTTAGCTCTTTCGCCGAGGGTTAGATCAAATAAATCGTGAATGGTGGTGTTCATAATATTCGTGAGCTACTAAAATAGCAAATAAGGTTTGAGAAATGGCGGGCTGGTATTGACCTGCATGAACCAAAAAAAGTAAATTGCCAATCCTTAACCTATAAACCATGAAACTTAGAATCTCTTTTTACCTCTTACTACTTCATTTCACTGTCCTCGTTTTTGCGCAAAGTGACACAAGACTCACTATCGATAGGATTTTTGCATCGAGTGAATTTCAAATGGAGAGGCAGCCATCCATTTCCTGGATTGAAGGAGGGGATTCCTACGTGATTGTGGAAGATGGTCGGCTCATCAAATTTGAGACTACATCCCAGGAAAGATCCGTATTTCTGTCACAAGATCAGCTGACACCTGATGGGAGGGACGTGCTGAATATTGAGGATTTCAGCTTGTCTGATGATGAGTCTAAGGTTCTGATTTTTACCAATTCCAAAAGAGTATGGCGAACAAATTCTAAAGGAGACTATTGGGTATATGACTTTGACATGAACAAATTATCTCAATTAGGGTCTGAATTCCCTTCCTCCTCATTAATGTTTGCCAAGTTCTCGGCAGACAATCAGTTTGTTTCTTACGTGATGGAATTCAATTTATATGTTGAGGATTTTGTGTCGGGAGAAGTTACACAACTCACGGAGGATGGGACGGGGGAAATCATCAATGGCACATTCGACTGGGTGTACGAGGAGGAGTTTGGTTGCCGAGATGGATTTAGATGGAATCCTGGAGGTCAGAAGATCGCCTATTGGCAATTGGATGCGTCCAAAATTGGCAATTTCAATATCATCAACAATACGGATTCAATTTATAGCCAGGTGACGCCCATTCAATATCCGAAAGTTGGGCAGGATCCTTCCTCAGCAAAAGTTGGGATTGTGGATATATCTACCGGCAAAACGAACTGGATACAATTAGAAGGAAGTACCGTTCAGAATTACATCCCTGCTATTCAATGGGTAGATGAAAACAGACTAATCATCCAACAGCTCAACAGAAAACAAAATCACCTGAAAGCCTGGATCTACAATTTGTCAAACAATGACCTGAAGCTGGTTTATGAGGAAAAGGAAGATACCTGGGTAGACATCAAGTATCCGGATCCATCTTTTTCAAACTGGGGAAATAATGATTTTGTGATCGTAGATGGTGGAAAGGCGTTTCTCAGGATGACCGAAGATGATTGGCGCAATGTCTACAAAATCAATATTTCTACAGGCCAGAAGACGCTCATTACACCTGGTACATATGATGTCGCATCATTCGCAGGGAAAAGCGACAAAAATCTGTTTTACATCGCCTCTCCCGGGAATAGTACCCAGAGATATTTGTATAGTGTGGGTCTGGACGGCAAGAAGAAAGATAAAAGGATCACCCCAGGGGATTTCCCAGGGATTAATACCTACAACATCGCACCAAATGGCAAATATGCGCTCCATTATTTTCGCAATGCCCTGACCCCGATGACTGTGAATCTGGTTTCACTTCCGGATCATAAAACGATTAAGACGCTGGTATCCAATGACACCTACAAACAGAAAATCTCGAAACTGGATATGCCAACGGTGGAATTTTCAAAGGTGACGACAGAAGATGGGATAGAGATTGATGTTCGTATCATAAAACCATCGGATTTTGATCCAACCAGGAAGTATCCTGTGATCTTCTACGTCTATGGTGAACCATGGGGCCAGGTCGCCAATGACAATTTCATTGGGCTATGGAACGTGCTGCTGACCCATCAGGATTTTGTGGTAGTGAACATTGACAATAGAGGCACTCCATGTCTGAAAGGGAGTGAATGGAGAAAATCAATTTACAGAAATATAGGCAGGATCAACATTCGGGATCTAGCACAGGGAGCACGGGAGGTCCTAAAATTGGATTACCTTGATGAAGATCGGGCTGCTGTTTGGGGATGGAGCGGAGGAGGTTCATCCACACTCGGATTGATGTTTCAGTATCCGGATGTGTTCCAAACGGGTGTTGCGGTGGCGTTTATATCCAATCAGCTCACCTATGACAATATTTACCAGGAACGATACATGGGATTACCCCAGGAAAACGAGGAAGATTTTCTAGCCGGCTCAGCCATCACCCATGCCAAAAACTTAGAGGGCAATCTACTGCTGATCCATGGGACCGCTGATGACAATGTTCACTATCAGAATATGGAATTACTGGTTAATGAATTGATCAAACAAAACAAACAGTTTGATATGATGTCATATCCAAACAGGACCCATGGGATATATGAAGGAGAAAATACGAGCCGACACCTATACACCAAGATTCTAGATTACATGGTGAAGAATGTGAAAGGGGAGTAGTTCCCCCCCCTACAATTATTCTTTCGCCAAGGGGTAGTCTTCTGTAGATCTAATTAAAGTTTCCAAAATGGAAACTTTAATAGCAAATATTTTCTAAAGAAACTTGGTAATTGAAAATTTTGGAAGCCGTCAGGCCATGGAGTTACCGCTTGACTATAGGAAACGTCCTGGCCTTGTTATCCTTAAGAATTCTGACCAGATAAAGCCCTGAATCAAGATCGAATATGTCATAAGAATCAGCGGAGCCTTTCCATCGCTTTAATTCATACCCTGACAAGTCAAACAATCTTATTTGCTCAGGTATGTCGGATGATTTGACATAAAAAAAATCCTCCACGGGATTCGGGTAAATCAGCATATTCTGTTCGGGAGATTTAAAACCGAGTACCAGGTCCTCATTCAACTCGATAACGGAGGTTGCCTCTTTTTCCACCCCGTCAATGATGACTTTCAATCGGATCTCGTATTCACCTGCATCCTTTACCTCGAAAATCGGCTCACGTTCATTACTGTCTACATTCCCATCATTGTCCAGGTCCCACTCAAATTGTGGTTGCGCGTTTTCTTGGTAGACGCTAAGATTAGACATCTCGATTTTATATTTCTCATCCCAGCTTAAGCTGGTTTTGAAATCAACTTTGAATTGACCGGAATTTAAGGGTTCAGTGAAATCGTGAGTTTTATTTATCTCCAGGTTTTCGTATTCGCTAACATTTCCCGAAGGCCATTCTATCCTCAGGAGCTCGATAACTGAGGCATCTTTTAATCCAAAATGAGCTACCAGATCATTCTGACTGGTGTAACCGGTTTGGGAGGAGATGAGCCTGGTCTGCCAGGACTCTACTCCTCCACTAACCGCCTTCAGTCTCAAAACGGTACCTATCGCGGAACGATTGGAAACGGTTCCGGTTAACTTGAACTTGACCCAGTTGTTGTTATTTCCAATGTTTTGAAAAAGGGTATTGGATGCCCCCTGAATGTTTGCGATGCAGATGTCAAGATCGCCATCGCCATCATAGTCGGCATTGGCCACACCGTAGGAAACGCTTCTGCTTGCGGATATGGGATCAGAAGCCACAAGCTCGAAGCGTCCCGTTCCATCATTGAGATAGAGATCGTTTTGTTGTGTTTGACCGGCGGCAACAAACCCGTTGACAGTTACAAGGTCCAGGTCACCATCGTTGTCATAATCACCGAATGATGAGCCAATGGTAAAATCATTTCCGCCAAGTGCCTGACCGATCTCAAAATTTCCTTTTCCATCATTCAGATGGACGAAATTCGCCCTACCGAAATTCATAGCGATGATGTCAAAATCGCCATCATTGTCAAAATCAGCCACACTACTGCCAAAAGTAACTTCATTGAAATCCAGTAAGCTGCTGGTAGAGTCAAGGACCAGCGTACCGCCCACATTCAGGTAAATTTCATTTGCGCGATTCTCATGACCGGTGAATAAATCGAGGTCACCATCCCCGTCGAAGTCAGTCCAATTCAGCGTTCTGGTATTGGCAATGTCTGTCACAAATTGATCCTGCTGAAATTCAAAAGTCATGGGACCTGTTGACCTTGTCAGCACGTTTAGCTGTCCGGAACCAAGAGAACCATTGGCAATAGCAAGATCTACGATGCCATCTCCATTATAGTCACCCCAGGCTGCAGACTCAGAATTTCCACTGGAGTTCAACCCGGGATTTTTTACCCTCCGCCATTTTCCGTCTTCGGACATGATCAGATCATTGACCTCATTATACCAGTTGGCGACATAAGCATCCAGGTCACCGTCGTTATCTATATCAGCAAAAGTGGCGCCCACGGAGGCACTGACATCATTAGTCAGCCCGTTAAACTCCTGTTTAAATTTCCCATTACCATCATTTATGTAGAGCTCGTTTTGTTCCCCGCCTTTCGGACCATTAACAATGTATAAATCAGGAAGCCCGTCAGCGTTTAGATCTGTAAAGATCACCCCACGGGAATCACCCTGGACGCTGTCCATGTCTGCAACAGGGAGAATATTGAACAGTTGTGAATGCCCTGGAAACGCCAGACATACAAGCAATAAGACCAGATATTTGATTTTGACCATGGTCCAAACATAAAGGCGTTTCCGTGCATAAGGCTGGTCGGATCAGTTCAACTGTATCGATCTGGGTTTGAACTGACACATTTTTAATATCAGGGCTCAAGGTGGCACTCCCATATTTTCCAATAAGGTCATTTTCCAATAAAATAGATGGCAGAATCCCATAATATTGTCTTTAATGAAGGATTTCAATTCAAGACGTAACCGGATTCTGATCAGTCTGCTTTTGGCGTTACCGTCTTATCCCTTGCTGCATCTTATCAGGAACCTTCCCTTCAGCAGGATTACTTCCTATGCTTTTGTGGAGTACAGTCTGATGGCGTTTGTGGCTTTTTTTGTGATTTTCGAATTTCAGAATTTAAGTTCCAGGAGAATCTCCAGGCACCTGTCATGGCATCAATTCGGCAAGCGACTGGCTTTTGAACTTTTAGTCAGTCTTGTGGTAACCACAATAGTAGTTACCGCCGCTTATTCGGCCCTGTATATCCTGGTTTGGAAGATGGGAATTTTTATCCCTTCGATTATCCTTTATGTCACCATCGTATTTTTTATTTCCATATGCTTCATGGTGATCGTCAACGCCGCCCCCGTGATCAGTCAATGGAAGACATCTATCGTAAAGGCAGAACAGATGGAAAAGCAATCAGTCAATGCACGTCTTGAGGCCCTTCGAAATCAGCTAAGTCCTCATTTTTTCTTTAATAATCTCAGCATATTGAATGGGCTTATCGATGAGGATTCGGCTCAGGCCAAAAAGTTTACGGACAAACTTTCAGAAGTATTCCGCTATATCCTGAGGCATCGAGATGACCAACTGGTACCGCTCTCTGAAGAATTGGGGTTTATAAAAGATTATCAGTTTCTCCTTGAAACCAGATTTCCCGAGAAGGTAAAAATAGATTTAAAAACTACCAATGCAGGACAGTTCCTTATACCACCGGTTACTTTACAACAACTGGTAGAAAATGCTGTGAAGCACAACGAGACGTCTAAAGAAAAACCGCTTTGTATAAGCATAGAAATAGGGGAGCAGAGTCTGATTGTCCGCAATAAGCTCAACCAGAAAAAAAGTCTGATCGAATCCACAGGAGTAGGATTGTCGGGCATCAAAGAGCGATTTAGTCTTATCACGGACCGACCTGTGGAGATTCGAAATGATAATGAAATGTTTTCCGTAGAGCTACCTTTGATTGCCAAATGAAGAAGTACCTGATCATAGAAGATGAACCCATAAATGCGTCGGAATTAGAAAGGCTTCTGAAGGACTTCGATGAGGATATTCATATAGAATCTTCAGTTGATTCTGTTGCATCGGCCATCGATATCCTGAATGATCATACACCGGACTTGATTTTCATGGACATCGAGCTCGCCGACGGCTCAGCATTTGAGATTTTCGAGGCAGTTGATGTCCGCTGCCCGGTAATTTTCACAACGGCATACGATGAGCATGCATTGCAGGCATTTGATAAAAACGGACTTGCTTATTTGCTTAAGCCAATTACGCGGGAAAAACTAAAAAGAGCATTTGACAAGCTGGAATCTTTTCAACAAACCTTTGTAAAAGGTCCGGTACTAAAAGGGTTATTTCGTGAAAAAGGAGCTTTCAAGGAGAATTTTCTGTTCAAAAAGGGCAACAGCCTGGTACCCGTGCGGGCAGAGAATATCCTGTACTTTTTTGGTGAGGATACCATCAACTATGTAGTGGACACATCACTCAACCAATACCTTAGTAGCTTCAACCTGTCACAGCTTGAAGAGATGCTGGATCCGAAACAATTTTTCAGGGTCAACAGGCAGTATATTGTACACAGACAAGCTGTCAAAGCCCTAAAGCAACATGTAAAAGGACAGGTCAAGTTAATAGTGGATGACAAAAAAGCTGCTGAAGTGATTGTAAGTAGACAGAAGACGCCTTTATTGAAAGAATGGCTCAATTAACCCATGAACATTTTATGAAACGGGCACTACAGCTGGCTGCATATGGCAGGCAGTATGTAAGCCCGAATCCTATGGTTGGGTGTGTGGTGGTCAAGGATCAAAAGATCATTGGAGAAGGTTATCATCGCAAGTTTGGAGAAGCGCATGCGGAAGTTAATGCTATCCACTCTGTGAATGACCAGGAAGATCTGAAGGATTCAACCCTCTATGTAACGCTTGAACCTTGCTCCCATCATGGAAAGACCCCCCCTTGTGTGGATTTAATCCTGGAAAAGAAAATTCCAAGAGTAGTCGTTGCTGCTGGTGACCCAAATCCGGATGTCAATGGCCGCGGGATAAAGAGACTTGAGGAAAATGGGGTTCAGGTGACAAAGGGTATCCTGGAAAAGGAATCCAGGGACCTCAATTCAAGATTTAATAGCTTTCATCAGCGGCGCCGTCCGTATATAATTCTAAAATGGGCGCAAACTTTGGATGGTTTCATCGCCAGGGAAAATTATGATTCCAAATGGATCAGCAATCAATATTCCAGGCAGCTTGTGCATCGGTGGAGAGCGGAGGAAGATGCCATACTGGTGGGAAAGAATACGGTGAAATATGACAATCCCAGCCTGACAACACGGGACTGGGCAGGAAAAGATCCGGTAAAAGTGGTGCTTGATCGGAATCTTGAATTGCCGATTGATCAGTATCAGGTTTTTTCAAAAGGGAAGACAATTGTGATTAATAGTAAGAAGACTGAACAATCCGGGAACATCTATTTTCATAAAATAGATGATAACATCAATGAACTTTCTGAGGTTTTATACGAACACAAAATCATGTCCATCATTATCGAGGGTGGCGCAAATACACTGAATAATTTCATTGCCCAGAGTTTTTGGGATGAGGCTCGTGTATTTACTGGAGATAAGACATTTGGAAAAGGAATTAAAGCGCCGGAAATCACGCAGAACCCAATTACTTTTGAAGATGTTAAAGGTGACAGATTAGAGATTTACATCAATGAAAATTCAGTCCGGTAAACTTTCCGAAAAATTTGAACAATTCTCGGACCATTGGCATCCCAGGGTAATCGCAGAATTAAATGGTCAGGCTGTTAAAATTGCTAAGGTAAAAGGTGAGTTTCCGTGGCATGCTCATGAACACGAGGACGAAATGTTTTACGTAGTAAAAGGACATCTGGAGATAGCATTGAGAGATGGAGATATCCAGCTTTCAGCCGGTGAATATGCGGTTATCCCAAGAGGCGTGGAGCATAGTCCCCGAGCGAAAGAAGAAACTGAAATCCTGATGTTTGAGCCAAAGGAGACTATTAACACCGGTGGCACCAAAAATGAATACACCAGGGAAAACCTACAAAAGATATAAGTATGGCTGAAGAACTGATTCTAAGTACAAGTACCGACAAAAAGCAGAGATATGAGGATCTGGTTCCTCAGATTAAAGGTCTTGTTCAGGATGAACCCGATCTGATCGCCAACCTATCCAATATAGCCGCTGCCTTGCGATACGGCATGGGATTTTTCTGGGTGGGATTTTACCTGGTTAAGGATGATGAATTGGTCCTGGGGCCATTTCAGGGTCCAATCGCGTGTACGCGCATCGCAAAAGGCAAGGGTGTTTGCGGAACGGCATGGGCGGAGGCCAAAACGATTATTGTACCGAATGTAGATGAGTTTCCGGGCCACATTGCCTGCAGTAGCGATTCTAAATCGGAGATAGTAGTTCCGCACTTCAGTGATGAGAAATCAGTCACCATGATTTTGGATGTGGATAGTGATGAACTGGATCAATTTGATGAAATTGATCAGCACTACCTGGAAAAGATATTAAGCTTTATTTAAAATTTGACATGACAAAAATTAATCCGTTTCACCTGGCTATTCCCGTTAAAGAGGTTGTAGAGACCAGGGCATTTTATCGGGATGTTTTGAATTGCGCCGAAGGCAGAAGCGATACACGATGGGTAGATTTTGATCTGTATGGTCATCAGTTGGTAATACACCAGGTAGACGATAAGCAAGATGAGTCAGCCGACTCAAACCCGGTAGATGGACACGACGTTCCGGTACCTCATTTTGGAGTGGTCCTGGATTGGGATGACTGGCATGAACTTGCTGATCGACTGAAGGGTCATGGGATCAAATTCATCATAGAACCCTACATAAGATTTCAAGGTCAGCCGGGAGAGCAGGCGACCATGTTTTTCAAAGATCCTTCCGGGAATGCCCTGGAATTCAAGGCATTCAAAGACATGAGTCAGCTTTTCGCAAAATGATCTAATTCAATATTTCTTCCAACTCCCCAATCATCTCCCTCGCATGCTCATTGTTTCGGTCAAGTAATAAAACGCGCTCATAATATTCGATGGCCCCTTTGATATCATCATTTCTGGCAAGCGCTTCTGCGTAACTATCGTATACGTTATGATCATAGGGGAAAAACATCATGTTAAGACCAAAGATCAGAATCGCTTCTTCAATTTTACCAGCATCCATCAGCACATAGCCCAACGTGTTTAATTCTCTTCGAGTGACGGTCTTATAGAAATTCAGATAATGCTCCCGTAGGTTTTCCCTGATCACTTCGACGGGGTATTGGTCAAAAGCGGCTAACATGTAGTTGGCTGCATGATAGCTTGGTGCTGGTGGGAAACCTAGTGCTATTTGTGCCATATCGGTAACCAGGTCTGTCGCAGGAAATTCAACTATTCTCCCGATTTCGATTTCATTTTTTTCAAAAATTATGGTGGCGACCCGATGGATATTCCGATCCTTCTCCTCTCCATCCGGACCTTGCTTGTACTTTTCCTCCTGGTCCAACCCATATAAGCCAATAAGCTGAATTTGTGATCTTTCAAGTCCTAGTTGATCCCATAGCTTTATAAATCTTGGAACCAGGTATTTGGTATCACCGCACCAGGTGGCCATGAATATGGTGACTTTTACGTCTTTCAATTCTTTGGTCCAGCCTCTCTTTCCAATCTCCGGATCATATGCTTCATATCCGGCCAGAAACCATTTTTGGTAAGTAGTATCGGTTTCAAGGACGTCAATAGGAATAGCGCCTACCAGGTGTCGTTCACCCCTTGAATTGACATAAGAATCCAGGCTTTGGGAAATGATTTTTGTATTCAGTAGGAGTACTATCAGGGTGATAAGAGTCTTCATGAGTTTTGACATTGATTTTTTATGCCAAAACTGTGATGCTGACGTTTTAAACCCTCCTAATAAAATCCTAAACTTTTCTAAACGAGATGTTAAGAATGAATTAAACAGTGAGTGAAAAAACCCTCGTATCGGGTTGATGCTCGTTGAGTCTTAGGTCAAATGCCATGCAAACATTTCGGACAAATGGCCTTGCGTGCTCAGGAACAGACAATCCATCCTTTGTAATGATCACCAATCCATCCTGTTCCATTTCTTTTAATCGGTCCAGACAGTCGCCTAATTGCCGGAACTTCATGTCTTCATCTTGCCAACCGGTCTCGAAGTGACACATGATGTTTAGAATATGCTGCCTCACAACCAAATCCGAGTTTGTAAGTTCATGACCGCGGAAGACAGGGAATTCCCCGTTATTGACGGTAGTCTGATACTCTTCGACAGATTTTAGGTTTTGACCAAAAACATACCATGAGTCACCAATGGCGCTCATACCCAGTCCGACCATCAATTGCGTTTTGTTGGCCGTGTAGCCCATGAAGTTTCGGTGAAGTGTTTTTTCATCTACCGCGTGGAACAAGGGATCCGTCTCCAGCGCAAAATGATCCATTCCGACTTCATGATAACCTAACTCGTGTAGGAGTGCCTTCCCGGCCTCATATAGTACGCGTTTTTCTTCACCGGAAGGAAGGTCTGATTCACTAAATCCTCTCTGACCTACATTTTTTATCCATGGGACGTGAGCATAGCTGTAAAATGCAATACGGTCTGGTTTGAGATCGCGGGTTATTTTGATTGTATTCTGTACGCCTTCGAGCGTCTGATGTGGTAGCCCGAAAACAAGATCATGACTGATTGATTCATATCCAATTTCGCGTGACCACTCTGTTACCATCTTCACTTTTTCCAAAGGCTGTATCCTGTTGATCGTTTTCTGGACTGTCTCATCATAATCCTGGACTCCAAAACTGTTTCGGCGAAAACCCAGTTCATAAAGTGTCTCGAGGTGTTCGCGTGTGGTATTGTTTGGATGCCCTTCGAATCCAAATTCGTGATTATCACTAATGTTGGCCTTTTTAAGAATACCCTCAATGAGCATTTTCAGGTTAGTGGGACTCATAAAAGTTGGCGTGCCTCCGCCCAGATGAATCTCTTTGATGCGGGGACGTTCACTAAAAATGTCAAGGTATAGATCCCATTCTTTCAGTAGTGCCCGGATATATGGCTCCTCTACGTTGTGTTGTTTTGTGATTCTTTTATGGCATGCACAAAAAGTGCACAAAGATTCACAAAAGGGTAGGTGGATATAAATGCTTATACCTTCACGTGCATTACTTTCATCAAACGCGCGGCTCACTGAACTTTTCCATGTCTCCACCGAAATCCCTTCCTTATCCCAGTATGGTACAGTTGGATAGCTGGTATACCTGGGTCCGGGTATGTTGTATTTCTGAACCAGTGATGACTGTTTTCGTGACATAGAAATGCTTTGCGCAAAGTTGGTAAAAATACCCGCCCGTTAAAGTAATTACCTAAAAGTTCACTACCACGCCAAGCGAAGGCAATACGCTTCCATCAGCAGCCGCGTTAATTCGCACAAGGTTTTCTGGCATCACTACCTGGCCATTTTCCAGTCTTTCAAGACCAAATTGTGGTTCGGAAGGATTGGATGTAGCCGTCACATTTTGAACGTCGAGGAAGAGGTCCAGACTCCAGGCCGAAAAACTCCATTTCTTGTCAATTCTGACATCCAATTGACTGAATGGGTCCAGTTCTACAGTACCCAATTGAGTGAAATCTCTTATCACAGCAGGATAGTTTTCCAGTGTAGCAGATTGGTCAACCGGCGCATAAGGGGCTCTACCGAGCAGTCTGTATCTACTGCTGATTTCCCAGTTATTACCAAATTTATATCCTCCAAGGAGACTGATAAGTAGGCCATTGTCCCATACGGCAGGAAGATATTCATCCTGATCAGGTCCTGTAAACTCACTTCTGTAAAAAGTGAAGGACGCAATACTGTAAAAATTACCAGTGAACTTTTGCTGGAACAATAACTCCAGCCCATAAGTACGTCCTAGCCCATTGCTGGTGATAGGCTCACTACCAAATACCTCGAAACCACCGCCTTTGTTGGCCAGCGATACCTGGTCCTGGATGGAAACCGGGTAATTGCTGTATTTTTTGTAAAAACCTTCCACAGAGATCCTGGCCGATTTGGTCAATAAGTATTCCAGTCCACCCACCAGGTGATCACTCTGGATGTACTCTGCGTCCCGATTAGGATAGTTGCCAGCATTGTTTCTGAATCCAAGTGTGGTGTAGGGTAGTATTTTGTAATAACGACCCACGGAACTGTTAAATGTCAGGTTTCCATCCTGCGTGAGGGTGTAGGATAAGGACGCTCTTGGACTTATTGTCCTGGATAGGTCATTTCCACTATCGGTAAAGTTATTTCCATCCGCTCTAATCCCAAGGGAGAGACCCAATCGCTCCTTAAAGAATTTATTGGAAACCTGGCCATAGATTCCATAGCGCCAGAGGTTGAGGTCGGTGGAGAAATTCCGATTGTTAACCAGGTCAGCAGTCTCGGTGTTGTAGTTGCCATTGATGATGACCAATCCATACGAAGTAGTCCAGTCCCCAAAAAACTTTGTCAGGTTGTACCTGGTTCGTAATTCTTCTTCTGTTGCATCATTCTGCAGGTATAGTCCCTGCTCGTTTACATTGTCTTCATATTGAAAGAAGCTGTTTTCAAGGAAATTATAGCTCACTGTCGTAGTCATGAATCCGGTATTATCCTTGAATCGTTTTTTCCAGCCTATTCCGGTCGTATTAGACATCTGTTGGATTACTGGAATCTGATCCTGTATGGCTTGCTGCTCGGCATCGAATTCATCCAGTTCATTAATAGACAGGTCGTCAATTGATCCCACTCCTGTAAAGTAGATATCGTTGTAATCGTTGATCTTATGATTGATTTTATACTGAAAATCCCAGTAGTCCGGCAAGAATGGTAATCCAATCACCTGGAAGAGTAGCTGAAGATAGGATCTCCTGGCTGATGCTATGAACGTAGTTTTGGACTCATCCTTGTCGCCTTTAAAGAGCGGTCCCTCGGTTGTGATTGCAGCTTCACTGGAGCTGATCCGGATGTTTCCAATGTAGTCCCTGGCATTACCATTTCGTTGGTCGAATTGCAGTACCCCTGACAGGACATTGTCATACTGAGCCCCGAACGAACTGGCCGACAATGTCACTCCTTCGAAAAAAGACACATTCAGCAACCCAACCGGTCCTCCGGCACTTCCCTGGGTTGAGAAATGGTTGATTGTTGGTATCTCTATTCCATCCAGGTAGTATACATTTTCATTGGGAGCACCGCCACGGATGATGACATCATTTCTGAACCCACCCACTGATCCGGAAACTCCGGGAAAACTCTGAACCACTTTGGCGATGTCATTATTTCCTCCAGGGTAAGCAGCTACCTCTTCCTGGCTAAGCTTCTGGATTGACAAGGGGGTTATCTCCTCTTTTTGAAACGGATTGGTGGTTACCACTACCGCTTCCAGTTCACTTACATTTTCATTTAATCCGAAATTGACATCAATGTTTCCTTCAGATCGGATTACTACATTATACTTCGCGAGGTTTTCATAGCCCACAAAAGAGCTGACAACGTTGTAGGTAGCTGGTGGGATCTCTTGTATGAGATACCTTCCATTTATGTCGGTGATGGATCCGAGGTCCGTACCTTCCAATCTGACCGTGGCACCAATGAGTGGTTCACCTGTTTTTGCGTCAGTGACGTTTCCGGAAAGGGTTCCATTTGACTGGGCTTGGGCCAAAATATGGCCAAGTAGACATACTAATGATATCCAGGTTTTCATGCTTTTCAGTTTCGCCGTTCAACTAACAGGAAAGTGGTGTAAAGCATTCCCCCTCCAGGAAATTTTTCTGTGTTTTGAGTCTAATCGTTGGCCTGGGTGCCCCACCAATCCTCATTTGGTTGGAAATCCTCCATTAAAAATTCCAGTCTTCGCTGTTCCAGCCTGGATTTCAATTCATTCCGAATGTATTCGTTTCTTATTCTGGCCGAGTCCGGATCATATTGCGGATCCGGTTCAGGGTAGCGGGCGTTTACTGAGATTAGGAAAGAGTCTAATTTCTGGTAAAGATCTGACGAGATTTCCGGATGAAGGCCTACTATATCATTTTGCTCAGATGGATCTGAAGAAAGATCGTATAATTCATTTCTGTCATCTTCCCAGTAGTGTATCAATTTCCAGTTGCCAAAGCGGATCACCGAGCTTGGTTCGCCTCCCTGGTTCCCGTAATGAGGATAGTGCCAGAACAGCGGTCTTTCAGCAATACTTCCGCCTTCTAACAATGGTTTTAAGCTAATGCCATCGATATGTTGTTCGGGTTTTAGCGGAAACCCAGCCAAATCAAGAAGCGTAGGATAGAGATCGGTATTAATGACAGGCTCTTCGATTTGGCCCGCCTGATCCTCCAACCAGGGCACATATATTAGAAAGGGCTCTCGGATACCGCCTTCCCATTGATAACCTTTTCCTCCCCTCAGGGGTAAATTAGAAGTGGAGTAATTATCACCGGATGCGACCCCACCATTATCCGAGGTAAATACTACAATGGTATTTTTCATTAGATCAAGGCTGTCCAGGGTATTCAGAACCAATCCAACCGCGTCATCTACGGTTTCAACCAAACCGGCATAAACCGGATTATCCTGAACTTTTCTGATAGGCAGTACTCGTTCCATGGTATACCCGGAATCCCGGATTCCCATCTGCACTGCTTTGGACCTGTACTTTTCCCATTTAGGTTTAGTTGTTTGAATAGGGGCATGCACAGCATAAAAAGACAGAAAGGCCAGGAAGGTTGAATCTTTGTATTGCTTAATGAATTGAGAAGTTTCTTTAGCTAAACGCATTGAAAGATTTTCGCCATCGAAATTGTTTGGCAAACTGGGATTTTCCCAGGGGGAAAAGAAACCTCCAATAGGACTACCTACTTCCCATCCACCTTTGTTGATGTCAAATCCGTGATCCTCGGGATAAGATCCTTCCTTACCAATATGCCATTTCCCTGAAAAGAAGGTTCTATACCCGTTCTGCTTAAAAGCCTCTGCCAGGGTGATTTCGTCCGTTGCGAGTGCATGCTCGTAGGCTGCTGGTAATAGTTTATCATATCGTTTTTGCTTCCTCCACTCTTCTCCGGAGCGTGCCCCGATCCAGTCCGTGATTCCGTGTCGTCCTGTAAACTTACCCGTCATGATGCTTGCCCTGGATGGACTGCAAACTCTGCTGGCTGCATACCCATTGGTGAAAATGAAGCTCTTTGATGCCAGTGAGTCAATATTGGGTGTTTCGTAATAATCACTTCCGGAAAATCCAAGATCCCTTGCCCCAAGGTCATCTACCAGGATGAAAAGGACATTTGGAGGAGTGTCTTGTTTTTTGGTTGGGCTACAGCCAAATGCGCAAAGAAGAATCAATCCGATGTGAGTGATGAGTCTCATGTATGCAATATAAGCATGTTGACATACCTGAAATGTGATCACCTATAGACGCCTAACCCAACCTCCACAGCCAGTGCTTCGCTGGGTTTCCAGCTGTCGAAGGAGCTGGTTCGATACAAACTCATTGAGGGCTCACCTCTAAGAACTTTAAACATCATAAAATCCATCTTTAGGTCTCCAAAGTCTGTAATCATTATTTCAGGACCGCTATTTCCTATCAGTTCAGGTCTTTCTGCGATGATTTGGTCCACTTGTTTTTTGAATTTCTTTCGGTGTTCACCGGTAATGATAGGTTCGAGAATGAGAAAAAAGTCACCTTCAACCATTATTTGGTATACGGAAAGGTCAACTTTATGGAAACCATCCTGGACTTTGAGTTCGGAAATGATCTGCTGTGATTGGAGTAACCTGGCAGGACGGTTATTCTGGCTTGCATAGAAAGTGAACCTCATTTTCAGACCTTGGATCGAATTTTTATAGCCTATTCTGACATATTGAATCACACCGAACTCTTCCGGGAATTCAATTTTCTTCGAAATAGCAGCACCTGCATAAATGGAGTCGGTCATAAACCTGTGCGCGTTCCATTTTCTCGTACCCAGCTTTTCAATGCTCAACTTTTGCCTGGTGCCGGAAATCACTACTTCATCGAGATTGATGACATCTTCCTCAAGCACAACAGTGGAATCAGTATCAGACAATTCGGAGATGTCAATCGACTGTCTTTTATAGCCGACCATTGAAAATGTGATTTGACGGTTTCTGAAATTTTCAGGGATGACAATTCGAAAGCTACCGTCGACTTCTGAAATTGTACCAATGTAAGTATTGACAATTCCAATATTGACATAGGGCAGAGCCTCATTGTTTTGATCAATGACCTTACCGGAAATGGTAACCTGGGACCATACAGCCACCGGGCATAATAAGGTCAGAAACAAAAACAGAAATACTTTATTTGTCCTGACTTTTTGCCCAATTGTCACGTAGTGTGACAGCCCTGTTGAACACCTTCTTTTCCGACGTACTATTCTCATCAACCCGAAAATAGCCAATCCTCTCAAACTGGAACAAGTCACCTACCGAAGCATCCTTCAAAGAGGGCTCCAAGATTGCTCTGTTGTTTATCTGGAGAGAATCAGGGTTCAAATGATTTTTAAAGTCATCATCAATTGTGCCCATGTTTTCTGTGAGGAAAAGGCGGTCGTAAAGCCTGATCTCAGCTTTAAAGGCATTTGGAGCCGAAACCCAACCAAGGGTTCCTTTTACTTTTTTGCCGCTGGTATCCTGTCCACTCCTGGTTTCAGGATCATACTCGGCATAAATGACCGAAACCTTTCCATCTGCATCCTTATCATATCCGGTACACTTGATGATGTAACCAAATTTCAACCTGACTTCCCTGTCCGGACCCAGTCTGTACCATTTCCTTGGACTTGGGGGGTCTTCTTTGAAATCCGATTGGTCAATGTAGAGTTCGCGGGTAAATGGCATTTCCCTGGTTCCGGCGGAGGGATCTTCAGGATTATTAACAGCGCTCATGATTTCTTCTTTATCCTCTGGCCAGTTTGTGATGACCAGTTTGACAGGATCCATGATGCCAAACACACGATTAGCCTTTTTATTCAGATCTTCACGTACGGCGTGCTCCAACAGTGCCACATCCGTGATACCATTTCTCCTTGCCACCCCAATGGTATCAGCAAATTTCCTGATGGCATCAGGTGTAAAGCCTCGTCTTCTGATGCCTGAAATGGTTGGCATCCTGGGATCATCCCAGCCAGATACTTTTCCAAGTTCCACAAGTTCCCTCAGGCTCCGCTTGCTGACTATGGTGTATCCAAGATTTAGCCTGGCGAATTCAGTCTGTTCTGAGGGATAGATATCAAGTTCCTTTATCAACCAGTTATAAAGTGGTCTGTGCACCTCAAATTCAAGTGTGCAAAGTGAATGTGTCACTTTTTCAATACTATCGGATTGACCGTGAGCAAAGTCATAGGTGGGATAAATGCACCATTTATCCCCGGTTCTATGGTGAGCCATATGTTTGATCCTATAGATGATGGGGTCACGCATATGCATATTTGGTGAAGCCAGATCTATTTTGGCTCTTAGGACCTTTTCTCCGTTACCGTAAGTTCCGGATTTCATTTTCCTGAATAATTCCAGGTTTTCATCTACTGATCTGTCCCTGTAAGGACTGGGTTTTCCCGGCTCAGTGGGTGTGCCTCTGAGTTTATTGAACTCCTCTGCAGGCAGATCGTCCACGTAGGCTTTGCCTTTTTTGATAAGCTTTTCTGCCATCTCATAAAGCTGATCGAAGTAATCTGACGCAAAGAATTCCCGATCTTCCCAGTCGAATCCGAGCCACCTGATGTCTTTTTTTATCGAATCTACGTACTCTGTATCCTCTTTTTCCGGGTTAGTGTCATCGAAGCGGAGGTTGCACTTCCCGTTATACTTTTCAGCTAAACCAAAATTGAGGCATATGGATTTGGCATGTCCGATGTGCAAGTATCCGTTTGGTTCCGGCGGAAACCTGGTTTGTATGGAAGAATGTTTCCCTGACTTCAGGTCATTTTCAATTTTGACCTCAATGAAATTCAATGATTCACTGCGTTTTTCTTCCATTCATTTTGCCTTTAAGGAGGCAAAAGTACAGTCAATTTCGAAAGCGAAAAACTGGAATGCTATCTGTAAATGCTCAGCATCATTTTTTAACCACTAAAGCACCCGCTATCATATCGTGTAATGCTTGCTTCTTATCCGTGAGCCCAGCCATAATGTACCCAATCATCAGAAGGATGCTGGAAATTATTTTGCCTAGATTTCTCAGGAGTGCTTTCACAAAATCCAGCGGTTTGCCATTCATATCAGTGACTACCAGACCAAGGGCCATTTTGCCCAGGGTAGCCTGGTACTTGCTGGCCTCCATTATGGTGTAATACAACACCTGGATCAAAAAACCCAGGAGTGCCACGGTACTTACGGCACTAAAAAAGGCTATAGCTGTAGCTATCATTTCCTCCTCATCCATGTTGTTGAAATTGAAGCCATCGGTGGCGAAAAACGAGATTCCAAGCATTCCCAAAATTGGGATGATCAGAAAAGCCTGAAGAATGTAAACAACTATGTAATCAATAATAAAGGCAACGAATCGTAGCCAGAACCCGGCATATTTTGAAGACGACATTAGCGGTACTTATTTGGTTTCTGCCGGAAAATAGAAATAATTCTGAGAATTCGCAACTATGCCAATGTCGCCAGGATTGTTTCACCGCAGGTGGTTTTATCACCAATTTTCGCATGTATTTTTGCGTCAAGCGGTAAAAACACATCCACCCGGCTGCCAAATCTGATAAAACCAACTTCATCACCAGATTCGACCTCATTCCCAACTTCCTTGTAAAATCTAATTCGACGAGCCACTGCCCCGGCGATCTGCCGCATCATGATTTCCAGCCCACCAGGAGTCTTCACCACTATGGATGTCCTTTCGTTTTCAGTACTGGATTTTGGATGCCAGGCTACGAGGTACTTACCCGGATGGTACTGGTAGTAGCTGATCGAACCTTTTAGAGGGCTTCTGTTTACATGGACATTCAGTGGAGACATAAAGATGGAAATCTGGATACGTTCCTCTTTGAGATATTCGTCCTCCATCGTTTTTTCGATCACCACAATTTTACCCTCAGCGGGAGCTATTATCGCTTTCTCATCTTTTGGGATGTTTACCTTAGGTACTCTAAAGAAGGAAATGATAAATCCCCAAAAGATAACAGCCGCGGACCCGATGATCCACCTGACAATTTCAAATGGCAGCAGCCATGTGATCAATAAGTACAACAGGGAGATCAGTATGGCGGCTATTGGAATTATAGCAAATCCTTCCTTGTGAATTCTCATTAAAATCCTCCTCTGAATTTATAAGTTTTCGCCACTTTATCGATGGCCACTATGTACGCGGCGATGCGCATGGATACATCATACTTGACCGAAGTCTCATACACATGGTTGAAAGCTTCTTTCATGATCCTGTCAGAACGACGATTGACGCGCTCTGCGGTCCATTTATAACCAAGTCTGTTCTGAACCCATTCAAAATATGAAACAGTAACTCCACCGGCGTTGGCCAGAATATCAGGGACCGCCATTATTTTTTTGTCCCCAAGAATCTTATCGGCCTTGGCTGAAGTCGGACCGTTTGCACCTTCCACGATCAATTTTGCCTGGATCTTGTCAGCATTTGCGCCGGTAATGACATCTTCAACAGCTGCCGGAACCAGCACATCACATTCCAGGAGAAGTAATTCCTCAGGGTTAATTTTTTCTGCATCTTCAAACCCCTCCAATGACATATCATGTTCCTCGCGGTAGGTGATGGCTTTTTGAATATTGATGCCTTCGGGATTGTAATAGGCTCCACTTATATCACTGATGGCGACAATTTTCACTCCTCTTTCCGAAAGCAGTTGAGCAGCCCAGCTACCTACGTTTCCAAATCCCTGAATGACACAGCTGGCCTTAAAAGGATTGATCTTCATTTTTTCCATTGCAGCCAGCGTGGAAATCATCACTCCTCGTCCTGTAGCTTCCGTTCTTCCGAGAGAGCCCCCCAGTACCAGTGGTTTCCCGGTAACGACCGCATTTACGGTCATTCCATGTCCTCTGGAGTACTGGTCCATCATCCAGGCCATTTCCTTTGGTCCGGTCCCCATATCAGGAGCAGGAATGTCTCTATCCGGTCCGAAAATTTCATACATGGATTGGGTATAAGCCCTGGTAAGCCTTTCTATTTCTCCAGCCGACATTTTCCTGGGATTGCACTTTATACCTCCTTTGGCACCGCCATAAGGAATGTCAACGACAGCGCATTTCCATGTCATCCAGGCTGCGAGCGCTTTGACCTCGTCCAGGTTCACATCCATATCAAACCGTACCCCACCTTTTGAGGGTCCCAGTATATTGGAGTGAATGACGCGATAACCTTCAAAAACTTTTATGGATCCATCATCCATGGTGACAGGGAGAGATACAATGACCTGTTTTGTCGGGGATTTCAAAACATCATATACTTCCTCATCCAAACCTAAATGTTCCGCCGCGATGCGGAATCTGGACATCATCGACTCGAAAGGATTTTCTTTGTCCTTAATCGGTGCCGGCTCAATGTAACTCATTGTGATAGCGAATTTTAGGGGTAATGTTGTGGGTTAAAAAATTTTGAAGCAAAGCTATATATTAAGTCAATCTATGACTAGAATAATTTCAGAAATACAACAACAAATGGTACAGACAATATCAAACTGTCAAAACGGTCCAGGAAGCCACCGTGTCCGGGAATAGAGGTACCGGAATCCTTGATGGCCATTGATCTTTTGAACAGAGACTCCACCAGGTCGCCATAAGTACCCGCCACTACTACTATTCCGGCAACGGATAACCATTCCAGAAGATTTAGGTCGGAATAGTAGATCGAAAGCCCGATCGCAAATGACCCCGCTACGATAGCTCCACCCACCGTGCCTTCCCATGTTTTTTTGGGAGATATTCTTTCGAAAAGTTTAGTTCTGCCAAAGGCAATACCAGAAAAGTACGCACCGGTATCACTCGCCCAGATGATCAGCAGCAATCCCATGAGTATCTGATAGCTGTAGCTTCCATCGTCAAATACAATTACATTCATCAGGGTAAAAGGGACACTCACATAACTGATGCCAAGGTAAAACAGCGCGATATTCAGGAAGGGGTTAGGGTCATTTCGTTTATAGAGTTTGTATAAGAATATCGTGGAAGCAAGGGGAAAAATGGCGTAATAGAAGTTGGAATTCAGTATGCCGCTTTCGATCAGAAAACTCAATATGAAAAGCAATCCACCTACGAACACACCCAGTACACGAACAGGCACATAACTCTGAATTCTCACTAATCGATAGAATTCCCACTGGGCCAATAAAGCAATAAGCAGGAACACCGCAAAATAAGTCCACGAACCAAGAAACAATGAGGAAAGGATGACCGCCGCACCCAGGAAGGCGCTTATGATCCTTCGGTGTAATTCTGAATATTTACCCAAATTTGATTTCCTCCTTGACGATTTTAATGGCACGTAAAACATGGTCGGGGTGTACGTGAACTTCAAAATGCCCAAGCTGATAAGCATTGTCTTTTTTGCTCAGTACCACCGCCTCCATATCGTTTTCGACGAGAATAGATCGCACTATTTCTGCTCGATGTCCTACAGGGTCTTCGTACACCTTTTGCCAATTACTCATAATTAGAATTGAATAACCGGTAAAAATTAACCAAAAGAATTGAGGTGAGTCCTACAAATATCAGAACGATCCATATTTCAGGAGAAGCCTGTGTCGCTTCCATGTTAAATTCTATCGAACCCTGCTGATACAGATAGACCATAGTCAGCATAAATGCATTGTTGGCAAAATGTGCGATCATCGCATATCCCAAATGTCCTGACCAGTAGTACAAGTATCCGAAAAGAGCACCTAACATCATTCTGGGTAAAACACCGTAGAACTGGAGGTGAAATGCCCCAAAAATAAACGCCGTCAACCAGATGGACACATGGATATTTCCAAGTGCCTTATAGAATAGATTCTGAAACAGGCCCCTGAATACCAATTCTTCTCCAATACCCGCCAATACCGCAATGACGACCATGCAAAGAAGGAAGTAGCCTATGCTGTCAAATTCCGTAAGGAACCGGGTGATCTCAGCAAGATCATCTTCTTTTTCGCGCGCCCACTTCTCGAAACCTTCCAGCCATTGCGGGAATTCCATATTCATATTCCAGTCGATAAAAAGACTGTTCACCACCATAAAGCTGCTCATGATGAGCAAGCAGTAGAGAATCCCCAGAGGATGTCTTGCGGAAATGGTCATAAATTTCCTGGCGGGCCAATTCAAATACACCTTACTAAATAATAAGGGCGTAAGTACGAAGGCTCCAAGAGCTGTGATGCCCTGTAACAGAAGCATGGCCAGTTTTCCATTTTCATGTCCCGAAGGATTGCTCAAAATTTGAAAAACATTCTCGATGGAATTATCAAGAAGTGGCAGTACAAGTGCAAGTCCGATTGCATTGAAAAGGAATAATGCCAGCAATAGATATCCAACCAGTAAGCCAATAAGCATCCATGGCGACAATGGTCTTTTCATATTCCGGAAGATGTTCTGCATGAATCGGCTTAACTTTGCGGGCAAAAATAGAAATTTAAGGTTGGTCAGAATAGGAAATATTGAAGTTGGGGATTTTCCGTTGCTCCTGGCTCCTATGGAGGATGTCAGCGATCCCCCATTCAGAGCAGTTTGTAAAGAAAACGGAGCTGATCTGATGTATACCGAATTCATCTCGGCAGAGGGCCTTATCAGGGATGCCGATAAGAGTGTACAAAAGCTCGACATTTACGACTATGAGCGACCAATTGGGATTCAGATATTCGGGGACAAAATAGAATCCATGCGGGAAGCCGCTGCCATTGCGGAGGAAGCGGACCCGGAGATCATCGATATCAATTACGGATGTCCGGTAAAAAAGGTAGCCTGCAAAGGTGCCGGTGCGGGGATATTGCTGGATTTGCCAAAGATGCAATCCATGACAGAGGAGATCGTCAAACGAGTCAATAAACCAGTTACCGTAAAAACCAGGCTTGGGTGGGATGAAAACAGCATAAAGATTGTGGAGGTGGCCCAAAGATTACAGGATGTCGGCATTCAGGCATTGACGATCCATGGCAGAACCAGAAAGCAGATGTATAAAGGTGAGGCAGATTGGAGTCACATAGCTGAGGTAAAAAATCACCAAAACATTCATATACCCATTTTTGGCAATGGGGATATCGATTCGCCTCAAAAAGCTGCCGAATACAGAGATAAATTTGGAGTAGATGGGATCATGATTGGCCGGGCGGCTATAGGATATCCCTGGATTTTTAACGAAATCAAATCTTTCTTTAAAAACGGTATTGTTCCGGGAAGGCCTTCCCTCGAAGAGCGTGTTAGTGTGGCGAAAAAGCATTTCGAGTTCTCACTCGAATGGAAGGGAGAGAAGTTGGGAATTTATGAGATGAGGCGTCATTACACCAATTATTTCCGGGGAATTCCCGGCTTCAAGCCAATCAGAACTCAGCTGGTACAATCAGATTCTCCTTCGGAAATATTTGAATTGCTCGAAAAGATCAGCATAGAATTTTCCGAATTTGTCCCAGCCTGAACAAAAAACTCCCCTGATCGCCTGGGTATTGTTGTTGACCCTGTCCATGATTTGGGGTAGCTCCTTTATTTTGATCAAAAGAGGACTGATACATCTGAGTTCAGGGCAGGTGGGTGCATTAAGAATAGTATCGGCCTACTTTTTTCTGCTCCCCTTCGCTGTCAACAGACTAAGGACCATCAAGCGATCGGATTGGAAAATTCTCGTTGTAGTTGGGTTCATTGGCAGCCTCATACCTTCATTCCTTTTTGCGATTGCCCAAACTCAGATCCAAAGTTCACTTACTGGTGTGTTGAATGCTCTCACCCCGATTTTTGTGATCCTGATGGGGATGCTTTTCTTTCAACATAAATATGGGAGCCAGACATTTTACGGAGTGGCACTTGGGTTTTTAGGGACCATTATACTTATCATCTCCGGCAGTGATGGTGGAATAAGTTTCAATGCCTACGGACTATTTATAGTACTGGCTACGATCCTCTACGCTGGTAATCTCAACACTATTAAGCACTTTCTGGGACATTTGAGAGCATTGACCATTACGAGTATCTCAATCTCGATTGTCGGTCCTATTCCTACTATTTACCTGTTTTTCTTTACCGACTTTCCGTCAAAACTGGTAGCTGGGGGAGAGGTAGGTTTGTCCATATTCTACATCGTGATTCTTGGTGTGCTGGGGACTGCGATCGCACTCATCATTTTCAATCACATTGTGAAATTGACCAATCCGGTTTT
Source organism: Cyclobacteriaceae bacterium (assembly GCA_965228045.1). GTDB lineage: Bacteria > Bacteroidota > Bacteroidia > Cytophagales > Cyclobacteriaceae > JANQEU01. The sequence goes on from OZ245789.1 coordinate 818,010, forward strand.
CACTTCTTCTGTTACCTACATAATTCCCCTGGTAGCGATTACATGGGGTTTGGCGGATGGAGAGATATTGACTTACATGCATGTGATAGGCATCCTGGCGATCATTTCAGGAGTTTACATTGCCAACAGGAGAAGGACTCAAAGATCAAAGACAGCGCTCAAAACCCAGTAGCCAATTGCACTTATCAGGAGGGAGCTGAGAGCATTCAAAATAAACCCGGTCCGTGCCATATCGGACACCTTTAATTTTCCCGATCCAAATACGATGGCATTTGGAGCCGTGGCAACAGGCAGCATGAATGCGCAGGAAGCTGCCATCGTAGCCGGGATCATCAGCAGGAATGGGTGAATCCCAATTGCATCCGAGAAGGCAGCGAGTATCGGTAACATGATCGAGGCAGTAGCGACATTAGAGGTGACTTCCGTCAAAAAGTTGACAATCAAAGCTACGATCAGGATAATGACAAAAAGCGGAAGTGCTTCCAGAGACACGAGTTGCTGGCCAAACCATTCTGCAAGTCCCGAGCTTCTGAAAGCAGCGGCTATGGACAATCCACCACCGTAAAGGATTATTACCCCCCAGGGCAGTCTCACAGCATCGTCCCATCCTATAATTCCCGAGTTCTTTTCGGCTTTGGCTGGAATCAGGAATAAAATCACGGAGGCAGCTATGGCTATGGAAGTATCATTTAAATTGGGAATGAATCTGCCCAGAAAAAAAGTCCGAGTGATCCATGAAAAAGCCGTTAATCCAAAGACCCACGCCACCGCCTTCTCTTCATATTTCATAGGACCCAGCTTCTTCAACTCGCTTTTGATCACTTCTGAGCCCATTTTCAGGTCGAGATTTTTGTTCCGGAAGGCAACTTTCGTCAAATAGAGCCAGGTAAGGAAGACTACAATGATTGAGAATGGGAGGGCAAACGACATCCAGCGGAGAAATGAGATATCTATGTCATACATGTCATTGGCGACCGCAACGAAGATGGGATTTGTTGGGGTTCCCACCAGAGTGGCAATGCCGGAAATCGATGCGGAGTAGGCCGTACCGAGCAGCAGACTTTTGTAAAACTGATTGGCTTCATCTCCTGAATTGATGGAGGTCTGTGCGATGACCGCAGTGGCAATGGTGACCATCATGAGTGTGGTAGCTGTATTGGATATCCACATGGAAAGTACCCCAGTGGCGATCATAAATCCCAATACAATCCTATCCGGATTACTTCCAACTGCTCTTATGATGTTTAGTGCTATGCGTTTGTGCAGATCCCACTTTTCCATGGCAATGGCTATAATGAATCCTCCCACAAAGAGAAACAGCATCTTATCTCCATAGGCTTCCGTGGTCTGATCAATAGGCGCTCCGCCTGTGATGGGCAGTAAGACGATGGGAAGGAAAGCCGTAGCGTATATCGGGATGAATTCGCCTATCCACCAAATGGCCATCCACACAGTGACAGCTAGGGTGGCATTTGCTTCAGGACTTAATCCCTCAAAAGGCTTTATGAGAAGAATGAGTAAAAAAAAAGCCGGACCAGCAAGTAGTCCGGCCAAAGATGTTTTTTTCTTAACCGTCAATGGTTTCCTCTTCCAGTTTTTCAAAATCAAATTCATCCAGGAAATGCTTGATCTGGTCCATATTCTGGAACTCAAAAATCTTGGCATCACCCTTGGTATGAATTTCAAGTTTGATCATCTGAATTCGTTTGTCGTAGCGAAGTGGATCATCGATGAGTCTTCTGTTTGAGAAGTCTTCATTGACTTTCTTCGATATCTTGACGGTTTTTCGTTTTATTCGATTGCAATAGGAACAGTTGAATTCCTGCTGAATTTCTCCATCAGTCAGCTCGGTAGCTTCTTGTACAACGTCCTCTTTTACAAGTCTCAAAGTCTGGAACCCACATCGATCACATTGAAGTGCTGTGAGGTGACCTTTGTACTTTTCAATGTGCGTATCACCATTTATTGGATCGATCCAAACATCATAGTCTACAGAAAACACATTCTCCTCCGCCTGCATTCCTTCATCCAGGTAAGCATCCTCTTCATCTTCACTAAGAAGTTTCATCCTGTTACCTGTGGCCGGATTAATTCGTGGAGTGTATCGCAACATTTCCAGCTTTCGATGAAGTGGACCTGGATAATAGTACTTGAATATTAGGTAAGCAATGTATCCGTAAAGGGTGGCAAAGGCGATTCCGATAAAAATCCGAATAAAGAACCATACAATATGCAACTCAACTGTATCATCTTTCAAAGTCAGCGTAAAAAAGAATATTGCAGTAGACACAAGGTACTGCGAATTCAGCAGTGCCCGGGTTTCTGTCTGGGAAACCAAATCAAATTTTGATTTCGGATCTTTCGCAGACCAATAGCGATATCTGTATATCAAAAATACCAGTAATGCCAGTCCCAGCATTACAAAAGTCATGATCAAACAAATCTGTCCCCAGGATTCAAGAAAACTCAGGTACTGTTCTTTATCTATTGAATTCATTAACTCTCAGTGTTTTTCGTTACTCTGCCGATAGTGACAAACTATCTAACATACTCATAACATAAAATCCCTTATAGAATTCCCTTCTACTATGAAAATATACGGGAAAAGCGATCGCAAATTTACCCAAAACCTAATATTATTCTAATTATCATAAATGAGGGAATTTTATCCTCGATTTGACATCATTTATTTTTAACCTGAAATCAGGCAAAAACCGGGTTGTGACAGAATTTCAGCATATTATAAAGGCGTTTGAAATTGATTCATTAGATTTCAGATAAATAGATTTCCAATGATTGATGCATCCCAACTTAAAAGAATAACGAAGAAGGAAATAAGAAATTCCTACCTGATAGAAATAGCATGGGAGGTTCTGAACCAGGTTGGGGGAATTTATACCGTCATACGTTCTAAAGTCCCGACTAACATCGAGAAGTGGGGAAGCAATTACTGTCTCGTGGGCCCCTATATTCCTCATAATGTTTCCACCGAATTCGAGCCTATAGAGGATTCCAGGGATCCAATTTTCAAAACCGTTCAGAAGCTAAGGAAAAATGGACTTCAGGCGCACTATGGTGTTTGGTTAGTCAGCGGCAGGCCTAAGGTGGTATTGCTGGATAATAATTCCATGTTGTCAAAACTTGGTGACATAAAATACTATCTCTGGGAAGACCAGGGAATATCCACTCCGGATTCAGATTTTCTATTAAATGATGTGGTAATGTTCGGAGAGTTCGTAAGAATATTTCTTACGGAACTTGCAGCCATGACCGGAAAGAAAAAGGATATAATCGCACATTTTCATGAGTGGATGGCATCTTCGGGATTACCAGGACTTAGACGAGATCAGGTGCCGATTACTACTGTATTCACCACTCATGCGACTCTTCTGGGTAGGTATCTGGCAATGAATGATCCCGGATTTTATGATCATTTACCATTCGTAGATTGGCAGAAAGAAGCACATCATTTCAACATTGAACCCAGCGTGGGCATTGAAAGGGCTGCTGCCCATTCATCACACGTCTTTACTACAGTAAGTGAGGTCACTGCCGCTGAATGCAGACAATTATTGGGCAGGGACCCGGATCTGATCCTGCCAAATGGTATCAACAATGTTCGATTCGAAGCACTTCATGAGTTTCAGAATCTACATAACGAATTCAAGCAAAAGATTCATCAATTCACGATGTCTCATTTCTTTTCCAGCTACACATTTGATTTGGATAAGACGTTGTATTTCTTCACTTCCGGAAGATATGAATACCTGAACAAAGGGTATGATCTTACCCTAGAGGCTTTGGCCCGCCTGAACCATCGATTGATCACTGAAAAATCGGATGTGACTATTGTCATGTTTTTCATCACAAAAAGACCTTATTCCTCCATTAATCCAGAGATCCTTCAATCGAGGGCACTGCTTGAGGAATTTAAGTATACGTTAGACAAGATCTTATATCAGGTCAAGGAGAAGCTGATGTTTTCTGCTATGTCGCAGCCTGATGCCAAGCTGCCCCCGCTAAATGAATATGTAGATGACTACTGGAGACTGCGATACCGTCGTACATTGCAGGGCTGGAAGTCTTCCAAAATGCCGCCAGTTGTCACGCACAATCTTCATGACGATTCAAATGATGAAATCCTGAATTTTCTCAGGACGTCAAATCTTATCAATCATGCCCATGACCGTGTTAAGGTCGTGTACCATCCGGATTTCATCAATTATATGAATCCACTATTTGCGATGGATTATCAGCAGTTCGTGAGAGGTTGTCACCTTGGAGTATTCCCGAGTTATTACGAACCGTGGGGTTATACGCCACTGGAGTGTCTGGCCAGGGGAGTACCGGCGGTGACCAGTGACTTGGCTGGTTTTGGTGACTATGTGGTCAAGAATGTTAAGGACTACAGCAAGAAAGGGATGTACGTCACAAAACGATATAAAAAATCCTTTGACGAATCAGCAAATCAACTGGCCAACACTCTCTATAATTTTGTCAAGATGAGTCGAAGAGACAGGATTACATTTAGAAACAGCACTGAAGCCTCTTCTCCGCTTTTCGATTGGAAAAATCTGGTGCGCTACTACGACCAGGCTCACCATCTCGCACTCAAAAGGAAAAACTAGGGATTGAGTGACGCAAGTTCTGTCGCTTCATCGAAAAGCTGAATGGCCTGCTGAATCATCTCATTTTGCTTATGCAATACCGGATAGAAGCCTTCATTGTCCCAGGCCCTTCTTCCGATAAAAGCTTTTACATAAATTCTAAGCTGTTCTCTCGAGGTATCATACTGATCCTTATCATAGCTTACGTTATTTACTTCCCCTTCTGAGATAATTTCCTCCAGGATGTCATTACTTACTTCAAAGTCGGACAAAAACTTTTCAAGACCCATGGCTTCCAATTCATCTCCATGTTTGTCATAGTAATGAAGGGCATATTCCGCTACCGTATTGGATCGGAATAATCGGTTAAAATACCTGGAGTTACCTGTAGTGTCGTATGGCACAAATATATCCGGCACGATACCTCCCCCGCCATAAACCGTTCGTCCGCTCGCTGTTTTGAAAACCAATGAGTCGTTGACCTGTACGCTGTCTTGGCTAAAGACCTCCCCGTTTTGAAAACGATTTACGTACTCCCGATGATAGCTTTCAATATCATCCGAATATGGTTTTTGTATGCATCTGCCAGATGGGGTATAGTAGCGCGATATCGTCAGTCGAAGTTCAGAACCATCATTTAAGGATATTGGAAGCTGGACCAGCCCTTTGCCAAATGATCGCCTGCCTACAATGAGTGCGCGGTCATGATCTTGCAGTGCCCCTGACACTATTTCCGAAGCGGAAGCCGAACCCTCGTCAATCAGTACAATCAACGGACCGTCTTCAAAATCTCCTTTTCGCTTGGAGATGTCTCTTCCATTGTACTTTTCCTCTTTCCCTTGCGTGTATACGATCAGTTTATTTCCAGCTAAAAATTCATCCACAATGTCTACAGCGCGATCCATATAACCACCGGGATTACCAGTTAAGTCCAGAATAAGCTTCTGCATGCCCTGCTTTTGGAGATTGTTTAATGCCTCTTTGAATTCCATATATGTTGTGGCCGCAAATCGACTGATTTTTATGTAGCCGATCTCATTGTCAAGCATATAGGATATGTCAATGGAGTATTGTGGTATCACATCCCGCTCGATGGTGTAATCTATCGTCAAATTATCTCCACTCTTTTTAAGAACAGTGACTTCAACTTCAGATCCTTTAGGACCCCTAAGCTTGGAGATTACATCTCGGTTAGTTATTCCAATACCAGCAATATTTTCTCCGTCAACTTTCAAAATCTTATCGCCGGATTCAAGTCCAAGTTTTTCGGATGGTCCGCCACTTAGTGGGGATACTACGTAAACAGTGTCTTTGAAAATGTTGAATTCTATACCTATTCCCTCAAAGTTCCCCTGAAGATCACCTTGTCGGAGGATCATATCTTCTGCCGGAATGTAGGTGGTGTGAGGATCCAGTTCCTCCAGCATATCTTCAATCACATTTTCAACCAGCTCTTCAGTATCCACTTCATCCACATAATCGTTTTCGATAAATGAAATAACCTGTCTCAGCTTGTAAAGGCTTTTGAATAGTTCAGGTTTTTTATCCCCCCCGGCCATTTGTGCTCCGATAAACACACCGAATGCAATGGCCAATCCTATGTACAATGGTAATCTTATGGCTAACCTTGAATTGTTCACTTAACAGAAAAATTTTAATTGATCTACAATATAGTAAAGCATTATAACGTGATTAAAATCAGATTCGTTTTACATAACATGATAAGCGGAATATTTATATTTGTGTTGGATGAGTGTATTGGATAGAAAGATTTCAGAAGTTGTAGATGAGAACTACATCTATGGGAGGGCACTCCACTATCTTGGTGTGGATTTCTATAATTATGAAGACACCACACTCAGGTCGCTTTGCCAGCAAAAAGGAATCTCCAAAAGCAGACTGGTCAGAAGTTTTTACCAGTTCGATTCCAAGTCGAGAATTCCATTACATGAGATTCAGTCTTATCCGCTTAAGTTAACTCTTGAATATCTAAGATACTCTCATCATTCCTACATCAAAGATCACCTTCCTTACATTGCTAAATTGGTAAATGAGTTGCCGGAAAGGTGCGAAGGAGTTATGGATCTGAAGGCTGTTTTTCCGCTCTTTGTGGAGGATTTTATCAATCACATTTATGAGGAGGAAGATGACCTTTTTGTTTACATAAGCGAATTGATCTCAGTTACCAATAGCAATCATCATCACAAACTTCATCTCAATAAAAAGGACATTTGTCTAAAATCACTGATGGGCGATCATATGGATGAAGATGAGATGGAAGGAATTCGAAATCTACTTAGCTCGATTGATACGCCCGATACCTTATCCAAGGTTGTAGTCAGTGAGATTCACGCCTTTGACAGGGAAATACTCTATCATGCTCAGATAGAGAATGAAATTCTTTTCCCTAAGGCCATCGAGCTTGAAGATTCCATTAGAGAGAAATCCAGAGAATTAAGCAAGCTGAACTAAATGGCGAGACTCCTCGCTATTGATTTTGGCACTCGCAGAACGGGACTTGCAGTTACCGATCCGGACCAGATCATTGCCACGGCGCTTGACGCAATTCCAACACATACACTTGAAAATTACCTTAAGGATTATTTTGAAAAGGAGACAGTATCGACAGTAATTGTCGGTTGGCCAACGAAGGATGATGGCTCTCCGACCAACAATACACCCCATGTAGAAGCTTTTGTAAACCGGTTCAAAAAGATATTCCCAAACATGGATGTAGTTTTGCACGATGAATGGAATACCTCAAACATGGCTATGCAGAGCATGATCATGGGTGGTTCCAGCAAAAAAAGTCGTAGGAATAAATTGAACATTGATAAAGTGAGCGCTGTAATTATTTTACAGTCTTATATGGAAAGCAGACCATGATATACCCAATTGTTTTATATGGTGATCCCGTGTTGAAGCGCAAGGCGGATGAAGTGAAAAAAGATCATCCGGAACTTAAATCACTGATAGAGGACATGTTTGAAACCATGTATAGCGCAAATGGGGTGGGACTGGCAGCACCTCAAATCGGTAAGTCCCTAAGAATTTTTGTAATTGACAGTACCCCAACGGAGGAGAAAGAAGAGGACGGAATAAAGAAGGCATTTATCAATCCTGAAATACTGGAACAAGAGGGTGATGATGAGCCTTTCGAGGAGGGATGCCTTAGTATTCCAGGTATAAGAGAGGATGTGCAAAGACCCCCAAGAATTCTGATAAGATATGTTGATGAAAAATTCCGGGAGCATGAAGAGGAGTACGAAGGCATGGCTGCGCGGATCATTCAGCATGAATATGATCATGTGGATGGTATTCTTTTCACGGATCACATTTCTGCATTCAAGCGCAGGTTACTGAAAGGAAAGCTCACTAACATCAGCAAGGGAAAAGTGGATGCCGATTACCGGGTAAAAGTCCCAATGAGAAGATGAGTGTTTCGGACGATATTGGATCTAAATTGCCCGATGTCGGAGATTCAATTTTTTCTACCATGTCCTCCCTGGCCCGTGAACATGGGGCTGTCGACCTTTCGCAGGGATTCCCTGATTTTACTGTAGATCCCGAACTCATTGAAATGGTCAGCAATGAAATGAAATCGGGTAGAAATCAGTACGCGACTAGTAATGGGATTCCCGAGCTTAGAGATGCTATCGCGACTCTTTTTTCCTGGTCTTATGATTGTAAAATTGATGGTATGGATAATGTGACCATCACTTCCGGAGCTACGGAAGCGATTTGTGCAGCCGTAACCTGTCTGGTTCATGAAGGTGATGAGGTGATCATTTTTGATCCTTCTTATGACAGCTATGATCCATTAGTTAGAATGAACAAAGGGATTCCGGTGAGGATCAGACTGGAGTCACCAGATTTTACCATCGACTGGGATATGGTAAGGGATAAGGTAAGCAACCAGACAAAGGTCATTATCATCAATACGCCTCATAACCCCACTGGTACGATTTTAACTTCTGATGACATGACCGAGATTCAGAAAATAGTCCTGGAGCATGATCTGTATCTCATCAGTGATGAAGTCTATCATCATATCGTTTTTGATGGGAAAAGACATGAGAGTGTTCTCCGATATCCGGAGTTAGCAGCCAGAAGTATAGTCGCCTTTTCATTTGGTAAAATCTACCATGTTACAGGATGGAAGGTTGGTTTTGCCGTGGCCCCCCGGCCGCTTACAGATGAGCTTCGTAAAATTCACCAATTCCTTACCTTCAGTGTTCATACTCCCACACAATATGCACTGACCAGAGCCATTAATGGAGGGTTGGATTTTGCATCATTGTCTACTTTCTTTCAAAAGAAAAGGGATCTATTTCTTTCCCACTTGGATACTAAAGTCTTCGGGTTAAAACCGGCCGAAGGCACTTACTTTCAATTGCTGACCTACGAGCGTGATGAAGGCGATTTTGACCTCGCCAAAAGACTCATTAAGGAATACGGTATTGGAAGTATACCGGTATCAGTATTCTATGAAGGTGGATATGATCCGGGGACCCTACGATTTTGCTTCGCAAAATCGGATGAGACACTTAAAAAAGGAGCTGAGATCTTAAATTCGATTCAATGGTAGAGGAGCTAAAAGTCACATTGGTACAATCGGACATTCACTGGGAATCGATAGATGCAAACCTGGCAATGTTTGAAGAAAAGATACGGTCAATCGAGGAAAAGACAGACCTGATTGTTCTGCCTGAGATGTTTTCGACAGGATTTTCCATGAACCCGCAAAAGCTGGCTGAACCGATGAATCTGACAACTTTTAGATGGATGAAGCTGATGGCTGAGCATACAGAAGCTGTTATCACCGGTAGTTTTATTGTAAAGGAAGATGGCCATTTTTATAATCGCATGCTGGCCATTTATCCCGATGGATCTTATAAGAAATACGATAAAAAGCATTTGTTTGGGTTGGCAGGTGAGGATAAGGAGTATACACCAGGGGGAGATCGGATTACTTTTGAAGTGAATGGATGGCGCGTTTTCCCACAAATATGCTACGATTTGCGGTTTCCGGTTTTCTCAAGGTCAAGAGTTTCCGAACATACTCTATATGAATATGATGTGTTGATCTACGTTGCCAGCTGGCCAAGTCCAAGGATTCATGCCTGGGATACACTACTTCAGGCCAGAGCCATTGAGAACATTTCTTATAGCATAGGCGTCAATCGGATCGGAACGGATGGTTCCAAAGTAGATTACATAGGTCATTCGGCTGTATATGACTACCTCGGACAGCCAGTAAGTAATTTGGGTGAATCGGAAGCTGTTGAAACGGTAAGGTTGAATAGATCAGGCCTGGAAAAATTCAGAAACAGGTTTCCATTTCAGGCGGATGCGGATCACTTCACATTACCCTGAATCCATTTGTTAATCGCTTTTTTCAGAGATTCCTCATCTTCGAAATATTGAGAATCCGGTATTTTTTTGATCAGACTATCTCCTTGCAGGGAAAAAACAGAGCAGCCTTCTTTTCTTAAGATGGTTTTCAAAACAGGTGACAGACCCTGGTGATTATGAGCCTGATCGAATAGAGCTACTACCAGCACTCGATCCGATTCATTTAAGAACCTGTCGACATAACTTCTTGTGGAGGCATCAGACAAGGAATCAAAGCTGTAGATTGAAATTTTACTTTTGTTTTCACTTAGCCACTGAATCAATCCATGGTCAAATGTTTTGTCTTCTAAATTATCCAGAGATTGATATACAAGGATGGAAGCATCCGATGGCATAAGATTATATTTGAGTACAATAAACTGAAATGGAGAATTTCATTCAATTTCTTTATTCAAAATTTCTCCAAAGTGATGGTGTCTCAATAGATACCAGAACACTGGAAGAGGGTAACCTCTTTTTTGCGCTAAAAGGTCCATCATTCAATGGAAATACATACGCCGGGAAAGCCATCGAAATGGGGGCGTCTTTTGCCGTAGTGGATGAAAAAAAATACGCTGATGGTAAGCGAATAATCTACACGAAGGATTCTTTAGAAACGCTTCGGGAACTTGCAATTTTTCATAGATCAAGGTATAAGAGAGTGGTTATTGGCCTGACAGGATCAAACGGGAAGACAACCACGAAGGAGCTACTAACGGCCGTACTCTCGAAAAAATATGTGGTGCACAGTACACCCGGCAATTACAACAATCATATAGGAGTTCCGCTCACATTGCTGCATTTATTTCCTCAGGTAGAAATTGCTGTTATCGAAATGGGTGCAAATCATGTTGGCGAAATTGCGGATTTGTGCCGCATAGCCAATCCTACACATGGTTTGATCACAAACATTGGCAAAGCTCACACTGAGACTTTTGGAGGTATCGAGGGAGTTCTAAGGGGCAAGTCGGAGTTGTTTGATCATTTGAAGAAATCGAAAGGGAAAGTTTTTATAAATACAAATGATCACAGACTCAGCAATATGAAAAGACGCTTTGAAGACTGTGAGGAATACCCTGAAAAGGGAATGGTCCTGGATTCATCGGACCCTTTTTTGAAAGTAAGGATGGGGACTGAAGAAATCAGAACGCGGCTGGTTGGTGATTATAACTTTGAAAATGTAGCGGCTGCTATTAAAGTTGGAAGGTTTTTTGGAGTTGGAGATGAAAATATTGCTGAGGCCATTAGGGACTACACACCTGAGAATATGCGTTCACAGGTAATTGTAAAGAATGGGACTCAGTTGATTATGGATGCTTACAATGCAAACCCTGACTCAATGAAAAAAGCGGTTCAAAATCTTTCAACATTTGAGGGCAAAAAGCTGGCCATTCTTGGGGAGATGAATGAATTGGAAAATGAGGAAAAGGAACACCAGGAGATTGGTAAACTGCTTAATGAACTGGATGTCCCTGCGATTTTAGTAGGACCAAAAATGAAATCGACTTCAGAAAAGTATAAAGGGTTGATTTGGTTTGAAAACAAGGAACATGCAGCAGAACATTTACAAAAGACGGATCTGCGACAAAGTACTGTTCTTCTCAAGGCATCCAGGAGCCTAAAACTGGAAACTTTGCGAGATTCGATATTACATTAAACGTTAAGCATTATCATATTTAAAAATGAAAGAGATATTTAGCTTTTTATCTGACCTGGCTGCTCATAACAACAAGGAATGGATGGATGAAAACAGAGATAGGTACGAGAGTTGTAGAGAGGAATTCAAAGGCATTGTCACCAACTTAATCGCCGGGATTGGTTCCTTCGATGAAAGTGTTGTGGGACTAGCTCCTAAGGACTGTATTTTCCGAATCAACCGGGACATTCGTTTTAGCAAGAATAAAGATCCTTATAAAACCAACTTCGGCGCCGCGATTACACCAGGAGGCAAGCGTACAGCAAACCCAACCTACTATCTTCATGTGGAACCAGGCAAGTCAATGATGGCATGTGGAGTGTATCATCCTGATGCCGAAAACCTTAAGAAGATTCGGCAAGAGATTGACTATAATGCCGGTGAGCTGAAAAAAATAGTTGAAAATCCTGCTTTTGCTGAGACATTTGGTCCCATAAGAGGAGATGCCCTCAAAACAGCCCCTAAAGGTTACCCAAAAGACCATCCAAACCTGGAACTGCTCAAGTTCAAGGACTTTATTGCCTGGAAGTCAATTGATGATAAATTCTTCTTTAAAGATGGATTTGAAGAGGCATTGATCAGCCGTTTCAAGGTGTCCTATCCATTCAACCAATACCTGGCCGTGGCCATAAGTTAAAATATTTTCAGAAACCCTTGCAATAAAAGTAAACAAAGCTACTTTTGCAGTCCTTTTATGCACCATGGACTACTTCCAGGTGTGTTCGGGCGCTTAGCTCAGCTGGTTCAGAGCACCTCGTTTACACCGAGGGGGTCGGGGGTTCGAATCCCTCAGCGCCCACGTCAAGGACTTCCTTTCAGGGAGTCCTTTTTTTATAATTGAGTGGGATGAGAACCTTAAATGTTCCTCGATCTCGGCAGATGACTTGTTTTAACTTTTTTAATTGTGTCTATCAAAGAATTTGACTTATCAGTTTTGTTTTTTCACCTTGAACTTGTATAACTACTTTTTCCCCATATTCTAGCTCTGGAATTTTTGAAGTTTGTGAAATAGTTTGAAACGACATTTCCAAAACTAAAGAATTACAACTATTCCGTTTGACAGATTTCAATGCGACGGGTATAAATTGTAAGGAAGTGGTGGATTTGATTAGAATTTTTTTCGAATCTTCATTAAAGCTTGAAATTAGGCTTGTTTCCGTTACGGGAATCTCCACAAGCCCAGATGAAATAATTGTACCCTGTCCTTGGGTAATTCTAGGATACTTTATGGAGTAAGCGATAAAAAGAGAAACGAACATTAGAAAGAACAGTACAATATTTCCTGTTCTTATGATCCATGGAAGTGGAAGATTTATAATATCCAATAGCTCTTTGCTAATAATTGACAACTCAATTTTTGACTTTTTAATCATTAGCCAATTCCAATTGATTTCGAATAAGATTTGCATAGAAGCCTGATTTTTTCATGAGTGTTGAATGAGAACCTTGTTCCACAATAGTTCCGTTTGAAAGAACTAGAATATTGTCTGCTTTTTTTATTGTACTTAAACGATGAGCAATAATCACACAAGTCCTATTTTCATAAAAATTTGCAAGATTCTTTACAATTTCCATTTCATTTCTAGAGTCTAATGAGGATGTTGCCTCATCAAAAAAAAGAAATTTAGGGTCCTTGTATACTGCCCTTGCGATAAGGATTCTTTGCTTTTCTCCGGTGCTTAGATTCACTCCCCCGGCACCAACTTTAGTATGAATTCCATTAGATAAAGATTTCACAAAATCATCGATTTGTGCTACCTTAAGAGCTTTCCATATCTTCTCATTGTCTAAGTTGTCTTGACTTATTGCTACATTACTCGATATACTTCCACTAAAAATGTATCCTTCTTGCATAACCACACCACAGACTGATCTCCAGTGCTTATGTGATATTTGGGATAAATCATTTTCAGATACAGTGATCTTCCCGTTATTCGCCTTATAGAATTTGAGTAATAATTTAAGTAACGTGGATTTCCCACTTCCACTAGGACCAACTATGGCAGTTACTTTATTTTGTGGAATTTCGCAGGAAATATTTTTCAGTGTATAATTGGAATTACCTGGATATTTATAGAAAATATTGAATAATCTTATTGATCCATCTAACTGGTAGATTTGATTTTTGGTTTTCAAAAATCCATCTTCATTTTTGATACCGTAAATCTCACCAAATCTTTCGAAAGCAATTTTTGCATCTTGCCAATCCCTAATGAAATTAATCATTCTCAGAATTGGAGAATTGAGTTGTCCAACTATATATGATATAGCTAACATCATTCCGAGAGTCAATTCTTGATTTACAACTAGAATAGCTGAATATGCTGTAATAGAAATGTTCTTCAACTCGTTTAGGAATGTAGAACCACCAGCTTGAACTTGCTCGAGGATTAAGGATTTCTTTGAAAGTTCGAATTGTTTGACTTGGACTTGCTCCCATTCATTTTTTTTGATATTTTCAGCATTATGTAATTTGATATCCTGCATAGCTGTCAAGATTTCTATGATATTACCTTGCTCTTGACCATGTTGGTAAAAGGATTTGTAATCAAGTTCTCTTCTCTTTTTTAGAAAGATTAGTAGCCAAACAAGATAAAATATACTTCCAGCTATGAATATGAAGAATATAGCTAAGCTATACCAAGCTAGAACTACGACAAAAACAAGCAGGCTTACTATTGAAAAAAGTAAGTCCAGAGAGGAGTTAGTTAAAATCCTCTCGATTCTGTAATGGTCACTGACTCTCTGCAGTAAATCACCAACAACTCTAGTGTCAAAAAATGAAATAGGCAATTTCATCAGTTTTGCTAGAAAGTCAGACATTATTGTTACACTAATTTGGGTGCTTAATTGAAGCAATGTCCAACCTCTAATGAATTCAATTGATGTTTTTCCTAAGAATAGAAAAATCTGGGCTGCTAAAATAAGATATATGAAATCTAAATTCTGTTGATTGATTCCTATATCAACAATAACTTGGGTTAAAAATGGAAATATAAATTGAATGATAGATAGTGAAAGGAGTCCCAGTACTAAGTGCCAAAAGGAATTTCTAAAAGATATGAGATGCCTAATTAAATTTGGCCCATTTTCACCAGTGTGGAAATTTAAGTTGTAAAAATCCTTTGTGGGCTCTAATATCAGGGAATAACCTTCGATTGCTTTTTTATCACTCGCCCAGCCTTGCAGAAATTCTGATAATCGGTATTTCATTAGACCTATAGCTGGATCCGATACAAAAACGAAGTTCTTTGAAATTTTGTATACTACTACAAAATGGGATTGATGCCAGTTTACAATGCAAGGTAAAGGAGTTTCATTTCGAAAAGTATAAAAATCACATTTTACTCCCGTAGATTTAAAACCTAGTTCTTCCGCAGCGTTGCTTAACCCCTGAAAGTTGGTGCCAGATTTACTTGTTCCACAAAGTTCGTGGAGTAGAGATTTAGAGATTTTCTTATTATGGTATTTACATATTATATGTAGACATGTAGGACCGCAATCATTTGAATCCACCTGAATGGACTGGGGGAATGACATCATTCCATTATGGGCAAGTAAAAAACAGTACTTGCCCAAGGTTGACGCAAGTACTGTTTGTAAACTAGTATCAATTGCATACGTAGGCTAGGAACTGACCATTGTAATAACAACGACACTGTCCTTGATAATGAGTACATACACCGAAACCGGTTCCTGCGTTACACCAGTCTCCATTACAATAACCACTACCAGAAACTTTCCTCATTTGTTCCCGGGATAATAGTTCACTTGCTTTAAACTTTTTCATAGTAATTTAATTTAGATTAAACAATAGTCTGTTTGATTATGTGTAAGGCACAGACTGACAAAGCCGGATAAAAATTTTTAAATTCATTTAGTTTGATTTATTCGTTGTCAAAATACTTTAAAGTGGATTCCAAGTCCTGTAATCTATATGCCTGGGGCAGCTTATGTCCGTTAAAAAAAGAAGTTGGGGTACTATGAATTTGGTTATTAAATATCCATAAATTTATCTTCTCAATGTAACCTGTAACATAAGAAGGTATTACAGGTATTTGCAAGGGATATTTCTTTTGAAATTTATCAGAATCCATGCTGAACCAATTTGAAATTAGATTTTCCGTATCTCTATTTCCTTGTTCTTTATCTGTAATTATTTCAAACCAGTAGCAAATTAGATGTTGCTCAGGTCTTAGATTAGGGTATTCCTTTTCGGAAGGTACAGAAGAAAATCTAATTGTGATCTGTATTTTTTCGGGGAAGTTTTGCATTAATGTTAATGCATGAAAGTAAGCATCTCTACAGGGGGTACAAAAGGGGTTGAGTGCCAATGTTATAGTATTGCTTGCCTTGGAGTTGCCGATTTTTATATCAAAATTTGATTCCATGGGAATCAGTTGTTGCTCCTTCTGAAGGAGATTTTTAAATACATCTGGTGAGTTAAAAACTCGACTATGATAAATATTTTCCTCCTCAATTTCCTTAAGATGATCTTGAACATTGGAAATTAGTAATATTACACCGGCAAAAGCAAATAAAAGAAAGAGACAAAGAAGGTAGATTTGATTAAGATGAATTTCATTTAATAAGAAGATAAGCTCGTATTCCCAGAGTAATAAACTAATTTGAAGTAATAGAATAGCATCTATTGCTAAACACAATGCACACCATGCCTTTAAGACTTTCCATTGTGAATAAATTGAATAAAATAGAACAGGGATACTCCCTATGATCATCATAACCATTACTCTTAATATCTGGCTTTCAATAGAATTATTGAGGTATTGAATTACAATACAAGAAAGAAGGAAGACAAAATAAATGATAGAGAGATCTGACAGCTTAAATATTCCTCCAATTTTCGATACTTTTGAATGAATTACTAATTCGCATCCTGCCTCATTAGTAATCTTACATACCTTGTCTAGGCTTTTGTCATATGAGAATTCTTTGAATTTTAAAAGAAGGCTAATAATCAGACCTATTGAAGCTGTAAAGGTGACATTGATTACAAGTGGATGATTTGTGCCTGTCAATGAGATTAATGAGATCAATATTAGATTACAAATCACGACCAGAGAACTTCTTTGTGTTAATCGTTCATGGAAATGAAATCGCAAATATTTTTGATCGTAATTGAAGGCCTTTTTAGGGGTTTCATCGATTTTTATTATTATTCCTGATACAGTTAGCGATTCCTTTTTTGCTTTTTCCAGGTCTTTTTCAGATTTGATATATAGCAATGATGTAGGATCGGCATGTGCTAAATATGGAAAGGGGACTTCACTCATATTGCTTGCTGGTTTCTGGCCTACAACATAGTCAAGACCCAAATCACGTAATACATCTGCTATTGAAATAATTCCTGGATAATCTGGGTGCGACAATATTTGGTTCCTGACGTATCTTGGTGAAATTGGGATTTTCAAGTCTCTGAGATAGTTTATAGTTTCATTTTCCATGTGCTGACATAAATATCATTCGGTTGTAGATAAAATTTTTTAGACGAATCCTTAGTAATTTCCAAAAGGCGCTGTCATTATCCATGTCATTCTCTTGCTCAAACATTCTTTGAAATTTGCAAAAAAGTTCATTCAAGGTTAGTCGCTTGGATATTAGTATAAGTAATCGATAATCCAGCTCATCAATTAATACCCAATGCAGTTTCTGATTTATTTCAGGGACCACAGCAATGAAAAATTCATGAAAAAGTGACCCATCATTTTCTAAGAAATATTCTTTCAACAGATGATTTTCACTATTAATCACTAGTAGATTTTGGTCGAGTTGAATTTTGGCATCCAAATTCTTCAACAGATGATATTGGTCATGACTTCTTAAATCTCTTTCTAGGAGATTCTCGTCTTTTAAGTTGATCCAATTGAAAGATGGTGAAATAAGTATTTTGCAAGAAGTGAGGTTTTTAGCTATTTCTTGTATTCGATCAGTCTGCCAATAGTCCAATATCGAATTAATGCTGAATTGAATCTTTTTATGAGAAGAATTAGGAATGAAATGATCATCAGTGAATTTAGAATTTTTTGTTTGAAGAGAATCTTGGAATAAGTTCGTAGATGGGATTACCATTTTTGATCCCTTAATATTTGATCTTTCGCTGACTTTTAGAACGTTCAAATAAGCTTCAGGAAACTCTTTCCTTAATTGTCGGTGCATTAAGTCTAAAGCCCTACTATTGTACTTAAATTTGCTAACTAGATGTAAGAAGGGTTTTTGCGGAATCTCTTCAAAGTCTCCAAAACTTTCATAACTAGATTGGGAAAATAAGTAGGGAAATACATATTGGAAGTCAACCGATCTTTTTTTTGCGATTTGACTAATCATGAACTGTTCAAAAAAAAGACTAAAAGTTACTGACTCGATTTCACTTATAACTGAAAAATTTTTCCCTAAAGTGTCGAAAATTTGAGAAGTCATAGCTCTTATTGAGTCAATATCTTGTCCGCCAAATACACCGGTATTAACCATTAGAATTCCATTTTCTTTGTCGGTAGTTTCAAACACGTCTGGTAAAAACGCCAAAGTCTCCAATAATTGGTTATAAGCTTTTAAGTAACCTCTTTCAAGATTCTGAGCTATCAAATCGGATTGAAGGATCTCACCAAAAGGTTCCCATATAAAGACATCTCCGTCAACATGGAGAAAAGGTTCGGACTGAAGGCTGTAGGTATATAGTTTGGAGACTGCCCAAGCATTTCTACTCCAATTATTTAAGGAATCATGTTGAATATGGACGTCAGTATAAGGCAATTTTAATTTGTCAATTAATAATTCTTTACCTGCCTGATCCGTATAAAGTACCAGTTTTGAATAGTGTCTCCGAATTAAATGACTACTTAAGGTCCAGCTAAATAGATTATAAATAGAATTCTTCCATCCAAAATTTTCAATTATCGGATTAGAATAGCCAGCTGACCAAAATGTTTGAATTATTTTCAAATGTGGAATTGGTAAGAATAATGAGAAATATAAACATAATTTAAAACTGAATGAATTAAATATGAAATTATATTTTCCGATAACAAATTTGTTTGTCAATCGCTCAGCTAGCTAAAAAAAGTTTAACTGAAGTCCCTCGGATTTTTTTGCAATGAACTAATGAAAATAAACCAGGGTGTTTGCAGGGTCAATTGGAACATGTTAAATTCCAGAAATAGTCACCAAGTCAAACTTTTTGTGAGTGAACCATCTGCTGATATTTCTTCGGGGATTTTCCTACACGCTGTTTGAAATGTTTGTAGAAAGAAACCTTATTCTTAAAACCGGCTTGTTCGCCCACAGCTTCAAGTTTCAAATGAATTGAGGACTCATCCTCTAATAATCCCTGGGCTTCTTTTATGCGAAAGTCATTAATGAGTTCCGAGAAAGTCTTTTTTGAATAGACGTTAAGGGCATGAGAAATCCTGTATTTCGGAACACCAAGTTTTTCGGCGAAATAAGTAAGATTAAAATCCGGATTTTTGTAGTACTTGTTTTGCGCGAGAGACGTATTGATTTTTTGTATTAGAAGATCTCCGTCCTCCCGGGTAAGACTGCTGGAAGCATACTTGTCGGCTTTTAAAAAATCAAACTCACTCAAATAGGTAATCATATAGGTCAGAACTACAAAAGATGCGCAAACCAGATAATCAAGCTTAAGTGTGTAGAAACCCCAGTATTGCGATAAAAAGTAAAAGGGGACACTTAAAGCAAATATTAAATAGGGTATTAAAAACAACTTTGACAATCTCAGTTCAGATTTCAATTTGACCATTGCCCATCCATAGCTAAGAAAGAAAATAGTTTTCGTAATAGTAATAAAGCGTACAACATGTACGTAAAATTCCGAATCCATCGATGCGAATTGAATCAAGAACCAATAGGTAACAAAAAGCCCGGGTACAATAGTGTGATACCTAAACCTCTTTAATTCTTTTTCTCCACTGAAGTAGGAAAAGAGCAGAGGAGGGAGTAACCAGTCAGCCAGTGCGAAGATCCACCTGATGAATATCGGAGGCTCAAAGAGTTGTTCCCAAAAATTCACGTAGTGAAAAATGGTGACAGAGAAGAAAAGTAGGAAAAGACCAAGTGCCTTATGTTTGAAGGTTCCTTTCCTCACAAGGAAAATGATGGAAAGAATGACGCCGTTAACAGTTGCTGCTAAAAAAGCAATGATTTCCCAGGACATATTTTGCTAACGCCTTTACTCCACATCTCCCTTACCGTCATATCACAGTAATTCTAAGGAGGCCTAAAAAGTAAATTTTAGCAATTCTTTACCACTTAAGTCTTAAGTGTGAAATAGGTTTTGCTCGGGCCGACTAAGTTTGGAATACATGGATGGTCGCAATGCCAGTCCCGTGAAAATTTGAGTTGGAAATAAATTTTATATATGAGGTACTATTCACTTTTAATTACTTTGACAATCATTATTTTCTCATGTAGCGACGAAAAAGAGAATGAGATATCCAATAACGTATACAATATCCAAACTCTGGATGTAGGCAACGATTTCACCGCCGCTGATCTTAAAGTTTCATTTGCCGTGGAGGATTTATCCCAGGTTACCGGATTCCGAATATTGATCGTTAAGGCTTCATCAGATATATTGACAGTAAAGTTGGTTACGGAGTTGGAGCCATCGGCTTATCACAAAGTAATTCTAAATGGTAGACTGGGTTATAATGTAAGACTCGAACCCGAACAGACTGATACGGATGGTGATGACCTTGAAGAAGGTCAGTCGTATTTTATCCAGGTTTTTTCCGAGGGCAGCGAAAAGCTTTCCCAGCCTTCTGACAATTTTATTTTGGAGGAGAATGATAATATTCCCGGCGCATACGTAGGGTTATGGAATGATAACATTTACGATGATTTTGGTATCTCCACGGAGATTGAAAAACTATCGGAAGGCAGATATAGGGGGATATTTTACTACAGTTCCAATTTTACCCCGTGCTGTGGTGGTGATGACGATGGTCACATACTTTTTACGATTGAAAATGATTCCATCCTGAACTTCGTATACAATCAGGACCTACCTAATTTCATGGGTGGATGTCCGGGCCGGTATACGGGTGAGGGTATCCTGGTGGAGGACATAGACCTCAACATCAGTTTTGCCGGTAACGACTGTGAAGGAGCACATACAGGAGGAAATATTTACCTCGAAAGAACTAGATAGTTAAGTTTATGTAAAATCTCCGGTTTCCAGTAAAGTCTTATTTTTTCTTCTTAAATTGCAAAACTGGAAATCAGTGTCAATCCTGAAATCCGGGTAGTTAGACTTTACTAATGACGAAGCCGCTCATCTTCATCGCATGTTTGTATTGTGCATTTTTAATGAATGCACAAACGAAGCTCATCTCAGCCGGGGGCAACGCAGCTTCCGAATCCGGTTCACTTAGTTATTCCATCGGTCAGGTGTTTGTTGCTCAATTCGGTAATGAATCAGGTGAAGTAATTGAAGGTATCCAATATGCCTATTCTGTTGAAGAGATAGAAGAGCCTCTTGGACTCGGTGAACTATTACTAAACATCTATCCAAATCCTGTCACTGATAAACTAGTACTGGACATCGATCACGAAAAAGACGTGCAGTACGACTTGAAACTAACTACACTCAGGGGAGATCATATACTTCAGAAGAAAATTGAATTTAGCCGTACCGAGTTGGATCTGGGAAATCTGACGATCGGTACATACGTCCTCACTATTTACAATCGGCAAGGCAGTGTTAAATCCTTCAAAATTGTAAAACAAGAACACTAAATGAGAAAAGTATTTACTTCAGTCTTACTAATAACGATTTTAGTAAGACTGTCATTGGGACAATCCTCGGATTATCTTACTTACCAATCTGTGATAAAGGATTCAGAGGGAAACCTACTGAATAATGCCGCAGTGGGAGTAAGAATAGGGGTCATTCAGTCATCCACATCCGGAACGATCATTTATCAGGAGACCCACTCTGCTACAACGAACTCAAATGGGTTGATGACCATTGCTATTGGTTCCGGTTCGGCATCGACAGGGACATGGGCGAGTATAGATTGGTCAGCAGGGCCATATTTTATTTCCTCGGAGATTGATCCGGATGGGGGCACTTCTTATAGTATTTCCAACACCACACAGGTTCTATCTGTACCATTCGCGCTTTATGCTAAAAAAGCAGGTGAAGTTGATGGTGTACCCACCAAATTAAGCGAATTGGAAAATGATGCCGGATACCTCACTTCACACAAGGATACAAGCAATGTGAATGAACTGCAGGTGTTGTCCATTAGCAACGATACCATTTATCTCACAGATGGTGAATATGCAGTGTTACCGAAGACTTTTTCGGGTTCTTATAATGATTTGACAGATTTACCGGAGCATTTAGATACTGATTCTACAGACGATTTTTCCGGAGATTTCAATGACCTGTTCAATGTGCCACCTTCTGTTGGATTTTCAGGATTATGGAGCGACCTGGCTGAGACACCCACAACCATTGAAGGCTATGGAATCACAGACGCTTTTAACGGACAATGGAGTAGTTTGGAAGGCATTCCGCTTACGATAGATTTTGATTCCACAGATAATTTTAGCGGATCATTTGATGAGCTCTCAGATGTTCCCACTGTAATCACTGACTTAATCGGAGGAGATTTTTCGTTCGAAGATCTATCCGAGACACCAACATCACTGGCGGGATACGGGATTACGGATGAAATATTTGATGGACAATGGAGCAGTTTGGAAGGCATTCCACTTACGATAGATTTTGATTCTACAGACAATTTTACCGGATCATTTGATGAGCTCTCAGATGTGCCCACTGTAATCACTGACTTAATCGGAGGAGATTTTTCGTTCGGAGATCTGTCGGAAACGCCAACATCACTGGCGGGATACGGGATTACGGATGAAATATTTGATGGGCAATGGAGCAGTTTGGAGGGCATTCCACTTACGATAGATTTTGATTCTACAGATAATTTTAGCGGATCATTTGGTGAGCTCTCAGATGTGCCCACTGTAATCACTGACTTAATCGGAGGAGATTTTTCGTTCGAAGATTTATCGGAAACGCCAACATCACTGGCAGGATACGGGATTACGGATGAAATATTTGATGGACAATGGAGCAGTTTGGAAGGTATCCCGGTTACCATTGACCTTGATTCTACAGATAATTTTTCTGGTCATTGGGATGACCTGATAGGAGTTCCAAGTCTATTGGATCTGATAGGAGGTGCTGACGAAGTTTCATGGGATGCACTGGTGGATATTCCGGAAAATCTGGATTTGGATTATACAAATGATTTTTCCGGTAGTTGGTCCGATTTGACGGGTATACCTGAAACCATCGATTTTGACTCGACGGACAATTTCACTGGCAATTGGTCTGACTTGCAAGGCATTCCTGAGGACCTTGATCTGGATATCAATGACGATTTTGATGGGGAATGGAACAGCTTGAATGGCAGACCTGAACTCCTTGATTTGGACTATACGGATGATTTTTCGGGAAATTGGTCCGATCTAGTTGGCATACCAGAGACAATTGATTTTGACTCAACGGACAATTTTAATGGAGATTACAATAGTCTGTCAAATCTTCCGAATTTGTTTTCAGGTAACTGGTCCGATTTGAATGGAATGCCGACTTACTTAGATACTGATTATAGGGATGACTTTGATGGAGATTGGGCGGATTTAAATGGTGTTCCGCAGTATTTGGATACGGACTACAGGAATGATTTTTCCGGAAACTACAATGACCTAAGTAATCTACCAACTACCATTGCCTTCAAGGCTTACTTCCCACGCTTAACGGCGGCTGACGCAGGCAAAGGAGCGGTAACTTTGAATCCGATTTATGATACCGCTGAAGATGCTCTAAAGGAGAATATATATACGGTTCCGGAGGATGGATATTATTCCCTGGTTTTTCACGTTCGAAGTTCGGGTGGGCCAATTCAGTTAGAACTGATGGTCGATGGTGAAGCCAGAGGTTTCCATAGCTACGGAGGTGGCTCGGAAACGGTTAATATGTCCAGTACTTTCATGATTCCTCTGGTTCGGGGACAGAGATTAACTGTTGAATTTAGTCAAAGTGGTGAAGGTCAGGTCAATGCAGGAAACGCCACGCAGGATATCTCCGGATTTTCCGGATTTTTGATGCGTTAAATCACTGAACCTCGAATTGTATTTCACCTTCGAATGGATTTTGACTGATTTGATAACCATTTCCGGTTTGCGTCAAAACAATTTCTTTCACAAAAGACTTCGATGTTGGAGCAGAAGGTACAAATTCTGACGGCAGAAATTACACCGACCGATCTCGGGGGTACTTTGAGTTTACACTTAATCTAAAGACAAAAGGTTATACTGAGATTCGATTGGAATTGAATGATGAAACCATAATCGGCACACATTATTATCCTTCTACAACTAATATTAGCCTTTCAAGTTCTTTTATCACTCAGATGTCAGCCGGGGACATTGTTCGGATTGATATGGTGAGTGGCGGAGCTTTACGTACGGGAAGTGTCTTTTCCGGGAAAAAATAGGTGAGCCCAGAAGTAATTACCTGATCTAGAGGGGAATTAACCTGGCTCTTATTCTGAATTGTTGAGTCTCACAATTCTCACCAGTTCGTGTACACGCCATGTCT
The DNA here is from genome assembly GCA_965228045.1 of Cyclobacteriaceae bacterium. Taxonomy (GTDB): domain Bacteria; phylum Bacteroidota; class Bacteroidia; order Cytophagales; family Cyclobacteriaceae; genus JANQEU01. The sequence continues at coordinate 842,371 of OZ245789.1, forward strand.
TTTCTAAGATTAACCTCCGGACTGTTCACTTGAAAAGGAAGTTCATTTTACGGATCAGAAAATCGGAGATATTTCGGTGGTGTGGTAATGAAATTAAGGATCAAAGTATAGTCGGATTTTTTGTTTTGCTTTGAACGTAAAAAGGTTTCTGTTAATAATACATCATTCGATATATTTGGAAAAACGGCTGGCAATTGAAAAAGTATATTTTCATAACCTTATATTTTCAAACTGCTATCTCATCATTTTCACAGAGTACAATATTTGTGGATAAGGATGCGGTTGGAGCGAATAACGGATCTAGTTGGACAAATGCCTACTCTGATCTAAGCGATGCTCTTAACTATGCCACTGATGGTGATCAGATTTGGATAGCCTCCGGGACGTATTACCCTGGAGGCTCCGCTCCAAAAAGGGACACGTCATTCTATATTCAGGTTACTAACTTATCCATTTATGGAGGATTTTCCGGGGTAGAAACTGACATCACACAGAGGGCAATCATAAATAATGAAACTATCCTTTCAGGAGATATTGGATCGGAACAGGATACTAGTGATAATGTTTATCATGTAGTAGTAAATGATACTAATCGAGTTACATCAATTGACGGTATTTCTGTAAAATATGGAAATGCGAACGACGATGAACACTATTATGGTGGAGGAATTGTGAATTATGGGATGCTGACGTTAAAGAATGATTCGGTCAGCGAAAACTTTGCAAGAAAGGCCGGGGGTGGTTTGTATTCGGAGGGTCCATTAATAGTGGATTCTTCATATTTCAGATCTAACGGAGTTATAGATAGAATCGTGAATGATAGTGATGGTGGATCGGGATTATGGATCAGTGAAAAGTCGGAATTGTCAAATTCTCATTTTTTTGAAAATAACATAACGTCATTTTCAAACTCAAACGCCGGTTATTCAGCCATTTTTGCAATGGATTCATTGAAATCAATAGGATTAAAAATTTATAATAACGCTTCAAGGGGTATTCAGTTTTTGAGGCCGGGAGAGGTAATTATTAAGAAAACACTTGTTGACCGCAATGAAAGTGTTGGTATATATATCAATTCAGGTGGACAAGCCGATTCAATAGTTATTTTACAGTCGTCAATCGTTAGGAATGGATATCATGGAATAGAGTTAGGCTATAATGCAGGGTATGATGTCTTCATTATCAGTTCCACAATTTCTGAAAATGGTTATGATGGAATTAGGGGCTATTCCAATCAATGGGGCTATTTACTGAATAGCACTCTGGTGAATAACAAGGAATCAAATATTAATTTCTTTTCTTACTTTCTTCTTTCCAATAATATTTTTCAAAATGAAATTGGAGTGAATATTTCAGCAGGAAATTTCTTATCAGATGGATATAATATTATAAACGACAATGGAATCAGACAATTTGATTATCGACCAGGTGACATCTTTGGTGATCCACAAAATATGATAAAACCTGGTTCGGAGTATGAAAGATTCGATGATGCGATTGATATAGGTGTTCATGAATTAAATGACAATATTGGTGATTTGCCAGTACATCCGTTAAAGTACGCCAGTATTGCTGTAAACAAGGGATCTTTGACAAGTGTACTTGAGGATTTTGGGGTTACTGTAGATCAAGCGGGAAGCCCATTTATTGATGCTCCCGATATTGGTGCTTTCGAGAGTCCAGTTACTGTAGAACAGATATCTACAAGCGAGCTAAAAATCCATGGGTTTGAACAATTTGTAAATTCAAACGTGACTTTGTCAAGATCGATGGATGGAATTAATTATTCGGAAATTGGAACTTTCCCATCGTCACAGCAAGACTTTCTTGATATCAATCTGGAAATAAACACCGGTTACTACTATTCCGCTAATATTGATTTTGGAAGCGATAGTCTCTTATCATATACAACTTTTGGGAGAACCCTACCGGAATTACCTTCAGCTCCGGAACAGTTTACTTTGGACCCTGCTTCACCAGTAAGGATAAATTTATCTTGGAAGGATAATTCTTCATTATCAGATTCTATAGATGGTTTTGTCATAGAAAGATCGTACCAGGATGAAAATAATTATATTGATCTAGCTGACGTACCCGCTGGTATAAATTTCTTTAGTGATGCTAGTATAGAGGATGCCGGAAGGTATTATTATCGGATATATTCATATAATGAAGTAGGCAATTCGCATTATGCAACGGCCAATGATGAACCTCTTGCCATGGATACTGTGTACGTAAAAGAGGACGGAATTCCATGCTGCTACGGTCAAAGCTGGGAATCTGCATTAAATAGTATATGGAATGGATTGACCGCAGCTGGAGAAGGGAATATGGTATGGGTAGCGGAAGGTACCTATAATGTTGGCGGTGATTATGGTATACAAATCTCGAAATCTGGCCAAAAGTTATACGGAGGATTTTCCGGAAATGAGACCAGTCTTGATCAACGTGATCCTGTAAATAACAGAACCATAATAACCGCTGAGGCCGGTTCCGAAAGTGATCATACAGATAACTGGGAGCGAATCTTTTGGATTTACGGAGATTCTAATAAGACCTTAATAGATGGATTTGTAATCGAAGGCAATTATTCTTCGAACTTTTGGAAATCAGCTATGGAAATTACCGGTAACGCTGATATTCACTTTAATAACATGGTATTTGAAAATAATGTAGCTCCATCTGGAGCCGCATGTATTTTTCAGACGGGAGAAGGTGAAATCAAGATCACCAATTCAGTATTCAAAAATAATTTTAACCCGGATATCAATGGATCACCTAATGATTGCATTATTAGGACATATTTGACAAGTCATAATAAAAAGCGATCTAATCTCACTATTGATAATACTTCATTCTATTCGAATGAAATCGAGACAGACAAATTTGAATCTGCAATTATTTCATTACGATCAGGCGATCTAAGAGTTGAAAATTCAAGTTTTTATGACAACGAAGGAGGGATTGTTTACACTGACGGAACATCAAGTACGGAAATTAGAAATTCGTCAATTTATAATAATCTAGGCGATAGTGAAGTAATTCTTGGCAACTCCAACCTGTCAGCTACAATAGTTAATTCCACAATATCTGGGAATGAAGGAACGGGCGCCTATATTACCACACGATTATCGGATCCTCCGATAGTTTTGAATTCTACCATCGTGGGAAATCTGAAAGGTCTTCTTGCACCTGGGCCGGTAGACGTAGGGAATAGCATAATAGCCCTAAATGATGAGGATGTATTCTACTATTCAGACCAGGGTATAAGGGTGAATTCCCTGGGGAATAATATTATTGGTTTTATCGATGAGTCATTTATTTCTTCTAGTCAAACCGATCTATTTGGGTCTTTATCAAATCCTTTGGACCCCTTATTGTTTGAACTTTCTGATAATGGAGGGTTGACTAAAACACACGCTTTAATGGCTCAGAGTCCCGCCGTGGATGCCGGAGGAATTTCTGAATTTCGAGGGGAACAAATTTTACTTGACCAAAGAGGAGAAAGTCCAGTGGGTACTCCTGATATTGGCTCCTACCAATCTGCTTTTACAAAACCTTTAGTGCAGAATCCTATTGCCGATCAGGAAGGTGAGGAATCTATTAAATTCGAATTGGATTTGCATGACGACCTATTTTTTGATGCAGGGAATGACTTAAGTGACTACTCGGTTCTCCTTTCTGATAATTCCGCTTTACCGGAGTGGCTAGTTTACGATATTTCCAATAAAACTTTAAGGGGTACACCATCCTCTGCTGATGTGGGATCTTACTCAATCAAAGTAAGTGCATCAGATGAGTACTATACGATATCGGATGTTTTTGAACTTAAAATTGTAGGGATAAATGACTCACCGGAATTAATTACTCCTATTGAAGATTTTGGTACGTTGGAAGATTCGGAGCTAAGATTTGTAATCTCTTCAGAGGCATTTCAAGATCCTGATGGGGATGAGATCCAATTTGAAATAGAAATGAGTGACGGTTTCGATTTTCCGGAATGGCTGACTTTTTCAAAATCAGATTCACTGCTTCATGGGATTCCTGGAAACTCGGATGTTGGGAAATATGGTTTAAAGGTAGTTGCCTCAGATGCGGAATTCTCCGTTTTTGACCAGTTTACTTTGACCGTAACTAATGTCAATGATCCACCAATAGCTCTTGAAGATGAACTATTTTTGGAATTAAAGGTTGATTCCGTTCTTCATATCATACTCAATGAAATATTTTTAGAAATTGATTCCAACGATTCCTTGACATATACTGGAGATTTACCGTCCTGGCTAATGCTAGATAATGCGGAATTGTTTGGTGTACCGTCTATTTCTGATATAGGTAATTGGAATTTTAATATTCAAGCATTCGATATTTCAGGGGAAAGCGCGGAGATTTCTGTTACCCTGAATGTTTTGAATAAAGAATCCATTATTGAAACGGGTTTAGAGCATAGCCAGTTTCTTATATACCCTGTTCCTGCCACGGATTTTATTAGAGTACAGAGTAAATATCTGCAATGTGAATTCGATGTTTATCTATTTAATAGCAATGGTAGAATGGTGATGGAAGAAAGCTTCAATAATAATTCAGGAAAATATCTGGAAATAGACATTCGAGGGTTGACACCCGGCCAATATTTCATTCTTATTGACACGGAAAACACACCTTTTAGTGTTTCGAAAATATTTGTAAAATAAGATATTACTTCTGTTACTCCAGCTCAAATTCCACTCGTCCCTCGAAGGGATCGTCAGTTATTTCATAACCATTTCCGGTTTGCGTCAAAACAATTTCTTTCCATGACTCCGCTTCAGGTAAATACAATTTACCAGTAGCCTGATCTGCTTTCCCGTAAATACGCAGTGTTATATTGGACCAATCCATATTTCGGGTGGTTTGCGCAAGAGCGATATGAGGGATAACCGATCCTTCTTTCACAAGAGCCACGATAGGGACATCACCCGCCCCTATGATATGCCATCCGCCGGAATACGTCTTTCCGGATTGATAGTCAATCCAGTTTCCGGGAGGCAGATAGACATCTCTTTCACTCACCTCTTCAAACAGGGGAGCGACCAGCATATCCGATCCAAACAAGTACTGATCATCGATCAACCAGGAACCCGGATCGTCAGGGTACTCTACAAACAGGGCTCTTAACATTGGCAGGCCATTTTCACTGGAATGCTTGGCCTGGGCATAGATATAAGGCATCAATTCATATCGCATATTGTCAGCTTTCCGGAAGACATCCATAAAATCTTTGCCATATTCCCATGGTTCCGTAGGAGGATTTCCGTGGCTACGCACGTGAGAAGTCAGCATGCCAAAAGGAGTCCATCTTCTGTAGACATCTTCTGGCGCAGCCGTGACAAAACCCCCAATGTCATGTGACCAGAAAGTAAATCCGCACAAACCGAGGGAAAGGCCACCGCGTAGCGTAGCCGACATTGCCGTATTTGAAGTGGCAGCATCACCTCCCCAGTGAACTGGATACCTTTGGCTTCCGGCCCACGTACTTCTGGCCCAGATGAAAGGGTATCCCGTTATGTCTTCGGTGATGTCAGCCACCGTTTTATTGTAGCGAAGAGGATAGAGGTTATGCTCATAGAAACCTGTTTTTCCGTTCGAATACAGACCATTAGCGGGGGCAGCTTCTCCAAAATCAACTTTAATTGCTCCGACGCCGAGGTCCATGAGCCCTGCAATTTTATCCTGGTACCATTTTACAGCATCCGGATTCGTAAAGTCCACAACTGCGTCCTCATAAGGAATGTTACCTTTTCTGTCTCTGACCACCAGATCGTTTTCCACTAACTCGGGGAACAACGTATTTTTCGGAGTGAAGTAAGGCAATTGCCAAAGCGAAATCTTAAAACCCTGCTCATCAAATTCCTTAATCATTCGTTCCGGATCAGGAAATCTATCTTGCGGAAATGTATAATCGTTGCGCCAGTCAATACCGAACCAACCTGTATCAAAGTGAAGGACATCGGCAGGAATTTTATTATCCCTGAGTTGCTTAATTACCCTCTTACCATCCTCCTCAGAAAAATACGTGATTCTACTCATCCAAAAACCAAATGACCATAGAGGTGGCATAGCGGCTTTACCCGTGACTTCAGTGTATTCATCCAGGATGTCTTTTGGTTCACCTAAAAAGAAGAATAAGTCCAGCTCATCATCTCCAATCATCATGCTGTTCACCGGTGTATAGTATTTTCCAAAGTCTACGGTGATTGGAGAGGAATGGTGCATGAATACCCCATAGCCACGGCTGCTCATGTAAAAGGGAATGGGCTTATACATTGTTTCATTTTGGGTGCCATTGGCATCATCCGTCCATAGGATGACCTTGCTCCCTCGTTTATTGAAATTTGTGAAAGACTCTCCGCAGCCAAATATTTTTTCTCCCGGTGAAAGCGAGAATACGGCATTCATGCTCCTGGAGTAGTCTTCTGCCCTCCTTATATAAGAAAATGGAGTTACCGGAGTAAAGGTATTTCGGACGTCGCTGTTGTGGACTGTACTGGTTAGAAGCTTGCCTTGCGCATCATACAGGTAAACATGCCATGGTTTATTGGTGATTACGACCTTGCCATAATCACTTACGTAGGTATGGCCGTCATTCGTCATTGAGTAGGTCCACTGACTACTATTGTCCGGGACAGTTCCATTTGCAAGCATGATGGAAGATTCTTCCGGATCAAACTGTGGTCCGGATGTGAGTTTTATTCTTACCGTCCTTTCGGAAATGAATTGAATTGAAAATGGATGTTCTGGAGATGCCTCATACTCTGTTCCAGGAAACTCGTTTGGATTCTGAGGACTCAGTCGGGCCAGCATATTGTCAAAAGCCTGAGCCGTTTGAAAACCATACCGAATAAATTTTACTTTACCCGTAGCCGATTCCGGATCAAACTCTGTCAGTTCATCCGCCACGAAATGTGTATTCCTGAAATCTTCAAAGTCACTACTGATATCAGGAGGTTCGTTGAGCATGCCAGCATTTTGCAGTTGAGCTTTCGCAGCAAAGCTTGTCATGACAAAAATCACAATCAGATTAAAAAATATGCTGTGGGGTTTCTTGTTGGTTTTCATGATCACTTAGTAGCTATTCTGAATTTCAATTTAGTTCACCAATCAAGATCGTGGCTTGAAAAATATTCTAACCCACCATGTCTTTTATGTCTGTTCTGAATTTCGTATTATTGTTACGTATTGAGACAATAATAACTTCAAAAAAATGAAACTTAGACAATCCTTGGTCCTGGCTAGCCTTTTGGTATGCACTTGTAGCTGGGCCCAGAACAATGCTTTTCCCATTCAGGTTACAGTAAAAAATGGAATCATAGAGGGTAACTATGATACGAAAACGGATATTCAAAAGTATTTTGGAATTCCTTTTGCGAAACCACCCGTTGAGGAATTGAGATGGAAAGCTCCTGAACCAGTCGAAAATTGGGAGGGTGTTTTGGAGACCAAAAAATTTGGGCCGAGACCCGTACAACCTGTGGTTTTTGGAGATATGAATTCCCGATCAGATGGCATGAGCGAAGATTGCCTTTACCTAAATGTTTGGACCCCGGCCAAAAGAAATACCGAAGGTCTGCCCGTGCTGCTATATTACTATGGCGGTGGTAATGTGGCCGGAGATGCCTCAGAGCCTCGATACGATGGTGAAAGCATGGCACAAAAAGGAATGGTGGTCGTCACATCAAATTACAGGCTGAATATATTTGGGTTTCTTGCTCATCCGGAATTATCAAAAGAAGCGTCTTACAAAGCGTCGGGAAATTACGGTATGCTGGATCAGTCTGCTGCCTTAAAGTGGGTAAAGGAAAATATTGAGGCTTTTGGAGGAGACCCTGATAAGATCACGCTAGCAGGTGAATCAGCAGGATCTATAGGAGTGAGCATGCAGATGTCATCACCTTTGTCCCGTGATATGATTGCTGGTGCGATCGGTGAAAGCGGCGCTGGTATTTTTCCGACTATGTCACCTGTGACGCTGGAGGAGGCTGAGCAGACGGGTTCTGAATTCGTTAAGAATGCCGGGTATGAAAACTTCAGCGAATTCAGAAAGCTCAGCACCAGGGATTTGTATGAAATATATAAGGAGGCAAGGAGATTTGGATTCCCAATTGTAATTGACGGATATTTTTTGCCAAAATCTCTCCCTGAGATTTTCGAAGCAGGAGAGCAGGCTCAGGTACCGCTGCTTTTGGGCTGGAATTCCGCCGAAATACCCGGTTTTGCGTTCACCCAGGGACCCTACACTAAAGAGGGATATGTGAATAAGGTAAAAGAAAATTATCCTGATGACTATGAGGAAGTCCTGGAGTTATACCCCTATTCCAACGAGAAGGAACTTGAGTGGTCCGCTACCAATCTTGCCTCTGACCGTTTCATCGTCTATTCGACATGGAAGTGGTTCGATTTACATAGAAACAATAGCGATCAACCTGTTTATAGGTATTTATACAGCAAACTCCGACCGCCACTGGTCGACAAATCAAGATCATCCGGTTTTGCAGGCGGGACCACGGAGAACCAGGGTCCACCAATGCCACCCGCCATTGGTGCACCTCATGCATGTGAAATTGAATACTGTATGGGAAACCTGCACCTGATAGATGACTATCAATGGACAGCAGATGATTTCAAAGTATCCAAAACCATGCAGAGGTACTTTGCCAATTTCATTAAAACAGGAGATCCAAACGGTGAAAATCTTGCTGAATGGCCAAATGCAACGGATCCAAAAGATACGACACCATCTGTAATGGTGCTCGATGTGGAGTCAAAAGCTATTGAATCGGAAAATGAAGCGAGGTATGAATTTCTTGACAAGCAGTATTTGAATAATTAGTGTTCTCCTTAAATAGTTAGATGAGACCTCGCCGAAGATTGGCGGGGTTTTTTTATTTGTCTGTTCGTGATGGTTGACTTAATTGAGCTTTTGAATTACCTTCAAAATCAAAATCACCACTAATAGAAAAATCGCTCTGCTATGACCAGGTTATCGATGACGTTTCTCAGTCTGGTTCTTTCTTTTTCAGTATTCGCACAGAAGAAAACAGTTGAACATCGGGACATCATTAAGGAACTGGAGAAGCTCCTGACGTATAACTACTATAATCCCGTGCAGGATGAATGGTATATAAACTCATTTTACTTTGATGAACAATCTCAGAGAGTCCATTTCAAAACCATTTCTACCAAGAATCCGGGGTTGGTAACAGGTAAGACCTATCATGAACGTGTGTTTCTGTTCAGTGATCTTAATCCTTATCACATCATGATAGACGACATCAAAGAAGATCATGGGATGCTTGTGAAAGGGAAATCTTTGGAGTTGGAAACAGTAAAACACAATAAAAGCATCGCCAAAGTGATCAATGGTCGAAAGGGGTTAAGTCAGACGTTTCTTTTAATACCTATCCCGAAGTACAGAATGGATAGCACGCCAAACTTTGCCGATGATCTGGCCGAAAAATTCAGAACGATAATTCAATCAGAAACTGATTTGAAAAATGAAAAGGACCCATCTAAAAACAAAGCTGTGATTTTCGAGACGCTTATAGGTGAGCATTCTTTTGGTGATGCAAAAAGATTTACAGAGAAAAGATCGGATTATGAATTGGAGTATGAGGAATACAGAGACCGGAAAAGAGTGAAGCATGGAGTCATTGGTTATGAACCAAAAGAGGATCAGTATTATGAAGCAATTCTTCATGACGATGGTAGCATTTCCAAATATTTCTATGAGATTGATGCTACAGTAGAGAAGCTGCTTTTGGTTGGAAAAAATGAGCGTGAAGGTGTAAATATTGAGTTTATCAATAAATCTCTTTTTCAGATAATTGATAAAGGGAGTATTACCGAATACAGACCGTCAAGATCTTTTTGAACTTTCCCTTACGATTAGGTCGGTCTTCAGGGTTATCGTTTCAAATTGCTGGTTATCAGGGTTATTGAGTTGATGAATGAGCAATTCAGCTGCTTTGAAGCCCATTTCTTCTCCAGGTTGCTTGATGGTGGAAAGTGTAGGCTCATATATTCTTGAGATGGTCCAATCGCTGAATCCGACAATCGCCACATCCTCAGGTACTCTCAATCCTTTTTTCTTGCATGACTTTATTGCACTGATGCCAAGCATATCCGTCCCTGCAAACACACCATCAATTTGAGTTCCGGCTAGTAATTCATCCATTTGGATCAGTCCCTCTTCATAGTTTCCGCTTGTGTGAATGACAATCTGCTCATCCAGAGGAATGCTATGCTGTAGCAGCGCTCGCTGATAACCGAGGTAACGCTCTTTATTAATTTCCAGTGAGATCGGTCCACCGAGATAGGCTATTTTTCGCGATCCTGATTCTATAAGATGTTTAGTTGCCATAAATCCGGCATTCTCATCGTCGACCACTACCTTATAGGTGTCAATGGAACTGCTCACACAATCAAAGAATACGAGCGGTATCCCCCGATCTACAAAAGCCTGAAAATGGTCAAATTTCTCCGTTTCCCTGGAAACACAAGCCAGCAATCCATCCACTCTGCCAGTCAAAAGGGACTGAGCATCAATTACTTCTCTCTCATAGTTTGTCTAACTGGTACATATAATAATGTTATAGCCATTGTCATAGGCATAGTTTTCAGCACCTCTTATTATGGACGCAAAATACTCATGAACAATGAGCGGTATAATGATACCGATAGTATTGGTTTTGCGATTGCGGAGGCTGAGTGCAGTGTAATCGGGTTGATACTTTAAGGACTTCGCTATTTTTTGAACGGCTTTGCGCGTACTCGGCTTGACGACCGGATTGTTAGCCAATGCCCGGGAAACGGTTGACGGCGAAATTTGAAGTTGCCTTGCTATGTCCTTAATGGTGGTCCTGGCTTTCAAGTAGGGAATATTTATTTGGTAGCCTAAAGATAATTCTTATTTAATCGAAAGATAGAGGTTCTTAGAATAATGAAATTTTTAATTATTGTAATTACGGACCCTATGCAAACGTTTTCATTAGAGAAATTGCATTTTCCCTTTGTATTTATTCAAAATCCTGATTTACTTGCCATACACTTCATTTTTGTATGAGGTAAGAATTGTCATATTTTAATGGTAAACATTCAGTAACAATCACACCTATTTGGGAATAAACACTATAGTATGAAGAAGTATTTACTAACGTTGTTATCAGTCCTGACGCTGTCTTTTGTGATGGCACAGACACGGACGGTAACAGGAACGATTACCGATGCCGAGTCGGGTGAAGCCATACCCGGAGCGAACGTCGTGGAGAAAGGAACATCAAACGGTACTATTACTGATTTTGATGGTAATTATCAACTAACTGTAAATGATGGAGCCACATTGGTTTTTTCATTTGTGGGCTATGAGTCCATAGAGCAGGTAGTTGGTGCTAGAGGCGTAATTGATGTATCTCTGGGACTTGATGTCCAGGCTTTATCTGAAGTTGTTGTCGTGGGATACGGAACGCAAGAGAAAAAAGAGATCACCAGTGCCGTCGCCAGCGTAAAAGCTGAAGATTTTAACGGTGGCCTTGTAAACAACCCGGCCCAGTTGATTCAGGGTAAAGTTGGAGGTTTGACTGTGGCAAGACCGGGTGGAAACCCCAACGGATCTTATGCCATCAGGCTACGTGGTGTACCTTCTTTTGGAGCCAATGCAGAACCACTTATTGTAATTGATGGATTAATCGGAGGTTCACTTAATAGTGTCGACCCTAATGACATTGAGTCCATCGATGTACTAAAAGACGGATCAGCCGCTGCCATTTACGGAACCAGGGGTTCTGCCGGTGTAATTCTGATTACAACCAAATCCGGTAAGGCCGGAACCGCAAAAATTAACTACAATGGAACTGTAACGGTTGAGGAGGTTGCCAATACAATTGAGTTCTTATCTGCAGATGAATACAGGGCGCTTCCTAGCGATATAACCACAGTGGATCTTGGATCAAGCACAAATTGGTTAGAAGAAGTCACGAAAACTGCAATTTCCCAGGTTCACAACATTTCACTTTCAGGTGGTAGTCAACAAACGACTTATAGAGCGTCTGTCAACGTTCGGGATGTTGAGGGTGTGGGACTAAATTCTGGCTTCAACCAGGTTAACGCGAGGTTAAACCTGAGCCAAAAAGCATTAAATGATCATTTGACCATTACTCCAATATTGTCAATGACAGCAAAAGATGCGGAGTTTGGTTTTGAAGAGTCATTCCGATATGCCATTATTTCTAACCCTACAATGCCGGTTGATTTCAACGGAGCAGCTGGAATTACCGATGTAGGTGGATATGCGGAAAGGGATATTTTCGATTGGTTCAATCCTGTTTCCATCGGAGCTCAAAACATTAATGAAGGAACTGATTTAAGGTTGCTTGGTTCGATGAAGCTGGAGTATGACTTTTTCGATTATGTTGACGGACTAAGAGTAGGCGTATTTTACTCTCAACAAAGAGAGTCCGATGAACGATATCGTTACTGGCCAAGAACAGCAAAATGGATTGGTCAAAATGCTGGTGGTAGGGCTGAAAGAAGTTCAGAAGAGAGAATTAATGAGTTGATAGAATTCACTGTTAACTATGACGCAAACGTTGGAGACCTGGGGATAGCCTTCCTGGGCGGTTATTCTTATCAGGATTTCTTTAACAGAGGATTCTTTATTCAGGCGGGTAGATTCACCACCGATGCTACTACTTATAATGACTTACCCGGAGCCTTGGATTTCAATAATGGTTTGGCTAATCCCGATTCTTATGCGAATTCCAATGAACTGGAAGCCGTGTTTGGTAGAATTAATCTAAACTATGATGATACCTATTTCCTAAGTGCGAGTGTAAGAAACGAAGGGTCAAGCCGATTTGGAACTGAAAACAAGAGGGGTAGTTTCCCTGCCGTCAGTGCTGGTGTCAACATTGACAGATTGACAACCATCCCAGGTGTCCAGTCCTTAAAATTAAGGGCGAGTTACGGCGTCACTGGTCAACAGCCTGGTGAGAGTTATCTTTCATTGCTTAGAATTCAATCAACCGGTACATATTTCGAGAATGGTAACTACCTACCATCTTTTGCACCGACTATTAATGCAAACCCAGATTTGAAATGGGAGGTAAAAGAGGAAATTGATTTGGGATTCGATTTTGTTGCTTTGGACGGTAAACTTTCCGGTTCATTTGACTGGTATCAAAGAAATACCACAGATCTCCTGTTTTTTGCCAATGTTCCGACGCCTCCAAACTTAGCTCCACAAACGTGGTTAAACTTCGGAGAGCTGGAAAATACTGGAATTGACTTCTCATTGGATTTTGCAGCAGTCAACACCGGGGATTTCACATGGACCACCGCAGTAAACTACGGATCCTTTAAAACCACAGTGGTTGAACTCGAAAATGAAAACACTGTGATTCGAACGGCTAATATGGGTTCACCGGGACAAAACGCAACGGATCTTGTAATTGTAAGACCCGGAGAACCACTTGGTCAGATTTTCACTATCGTTTTTGACGGATTCGATGAAGAAGGATTGATCCAGGTAAAGGACATCGATGGTGATGGAAATGCAGACAGAACTTCGGACAATGACAGGGATGTAGTTGGAAATGGACTTCCGGCTTTTACACTGGGTTGGAATAACACCTTCTCCTACAAAAGTTTTGACCTGAATTTCTTCTTCAGAGGTGCTTTCGGTCATGATCTTTTGAATACATACAGAGGTTTCTATGAAAACTATCAGGGAACTACCACTGTAAACTATAACGTGGTGAAAGGACCGGGCTTATCCCTTAACAACAGAGATGCTGCAGTGAATGATACCCACGTGGAGGATGCCTCATTTATCAGGTTGGATAACGCCACTTTAGGTTATACGCTACCGGCTGCAGATGGAATCGGAATCTCGAAAATTAGAATTTTCACAGCTGTCCAAAACCTGTTTACGATCACGAACTATTCTGGAATTGATCCTGAGGTTCGTTACACAGATACACTGGATCCTAATAATCCGAATGCGTTTGCACCTGGTATCGAAAGAAGGAATACTTACTTTACGACCAGACAGTTTACGTTTGGACTACAAGTGGAATTTTAATTGAAACTTATTTTCATTGAAAATACAAAAGGAAATATTAATGAAGAATCTTATAAATTCTAAAGTTTTTGCGATGACACTGGCCCTTGTTTTTCTGGCCAGTTCATCCTGTAGCGACTTGGAAGAAGAATTATACAGTGATCTGTCGAATGAAAACTTCTTCCAGAATGACGAAGAGAATAATGCTGCACTTGGTGCCGCTTATGCAAATTTGGGCTCTTTCGGAAACCACTTTAATCTCTTCACCATCAATGAGATTGCGTCTGATGAGTTGGTGATTTCGCAAAAAGGTGGTGACTGGTTTGATGGTGGTGTTTTGATACAGCTCCACAGGCATCAGTTCACACCTGATAACAACACCTTTGATAGTTCATGGGGTGTCATTTACGGTGGTATTACTACCTGTAACCGATTGATATCTCAGTTCGAGGAACTAGGTCAAACCAGTGTAATTCCTGAATTGCGAGCTTTGAGAGCTTTCTGGTACTACTGGGGAATGGATGCGTTTGGAAATATTCCCCTACAAATCACTTTTAGTGATGAGGTAATTGGTAATAATTCTAGTTTCCAGGCCGGTCGTACTGAAGTGTTTAACTTCGTTGAAAGCGAAATTCTGGAGGTTCTGCCTGAGTTGCGAGAAGGAGTTGGAGGAGCTGACTATGCAAAATTCAATCAAGCAGCGGCTCATGCTTTGCTTTGCAGAATGTACCTAAATGCGGAGGTATATACTGGTACAGCGAGATATGCAGATGCAATAGAGCAGGCTGAAATTGTAGAGGGCTTTGGGTTCAGCTTATCAAATGCTTACCTGGATAACTTTGTGGTACAAAATGACGGTTCTCCTGAGAACATCTTTGTTGTGCCTTACGATCAGGTAAACTTTGGAGGATTTAACTGGAACGCTATGAACAACTCTACAGCCGCCCAGGCCATGTTCCAATTCACTTTCCAACCATGGAATGGATACCAGACAGTTGAGGAATTCTATAACTCTTATGTAGATCCTGTATCAAATCCTGGCCCTCAGGGCCCGGTGTGGACAGGGTTGTCAGAGTTTAGTGAAAGTGATCCTACAACACCAAATGACGTAGGAACACAGGATGATCGTCTAGGTCAGTTCGTAGTTGGACCACAACTTCGACTTGATAATGGTGAATTGGTAGAGGATCCTGGGTTTGAAGATTTTGATCCGGATGGAGTTGTCCTAAATCATACGCCAGAGCTTAACGAACTTGAGCCGAATGGATGGAGACAAGGTGGAGCAAGGAATCAGAAGTATGAGTTCGAGATTGGTGGAACTGAGAACATGTCAAATGACTTTGTGATTTTCAGACTCGCGGCCACAATGCTGAACAAAGCTGAAGCCATGTGGAGGATGAATCCCGGAAGTACCGAGGCTTTGGCTATAGTTAATGAGATAAGGGAGCGATCAGGAGTTGATCCCTACACCGCACTAACCGAAGATAATCTTCTGGCTGAAAGAGGTAGAGAGCTTTATGCTGAACTTCACAGAAGACAGGACCTCATCAGATTCGGAAGATGGGGTGATGAATGGTGGGAAAAAGGAACTTCCTCTGAACAATACGAAGTATTCCCGATTCCTCAGCAACAAATTGACGTTAATTCGCTGCTAAACCAGAACCCTGGTTACTAAGTAGCAACCCAAATATGCAATACGAAAGCAAGCGGATTTTTTCCGCTTGCTTTTTTAGTAATTAATCCACTTATTCAAGTGGTAGAAAAGTCGTTAAGAGCAAGTGAAGTCCATTATTAGATTGTGGTTTCGTGTGAGGTGGAGAGAAACATGGCAAGCTCTGCTTTTTCTTCCTGTTTCCATGCTGATGATCACGTGTGCTCAAAATGATAAGGCTCTTTTTGAGCTAAGAAAAGCAAGTGATACCGGTGTTACATTCGAAAATACCCTCAGCTACACGGAGCGCGTCAACCCATATACTTACAAAAATTTCTTTAATGGAGGAGGTGTTGGTATCGGTGACATAAACAATGATGGTTTACCGGACATATTTTTTTGCGGGAATATGGTATCAAATAAGTTATATCTGAATAAGGGCAACTTTGAATTCGAAGACATCACAGAATCTGCCGGTTTGGTAACTGAAAACATTTGGAGTGCAGGGGTGAGTATAGTGGATATTAATGCTGATGGTTGGCTGGATATTTATGTTTGCAAATCAGGGCCTCCGGGAGGAGCCCGCAGATACAATGAACTCTTCATAAATCAGGGAGATAATACCTTCTCAGAAGAATCCTCCGAATATGGTCTTGACAACGAAGGGTTGTCCTCTCACGCGGCTTTCTTTGATTATGACCGGGACGGAGATTTGGATTGTTACCTATTGAACAACTCCATTAAATCCATCGGAGGGTACGATATAATCAAGGATCAGCGCACTATTGAGGATTCATTGGGTGGAAATAAGCTACTGCGGAATGATGACGGAAGATTCGTTGATGTGACCATTGAATCAGGCATTTATTCAAGTGACATTGGATTTGGACTTGGTGTCACGATAGACGATGTGAATGGGGATAACTGGCCCGATATCTACGTATCGAATGATTTTTTTGAGAAGGACTATCTCTACATCAATCAGCGGGATGGTTCCTTTAAGGAAAATCTCGAAACCTACATCAAAGAAATTTCAATGGGATCAATGGGTGCTGATTTTGCGGACATCAATAATGATGGCAAAAGCGAAATATTCGTCACCGAAATGCTTCCCGAAAGGCATGATAGGTTGATGAGTAAAGCATTGTTTGAATCCTGGGATAAGCACAAGTTATTGCTGGAAAATGGTTATCATAACCAATTCGGAAGGAACGTACTGCAACTCAATAACGGCGATGATACATTTTCTGAAATTGGCAGATATTCAGGAGTTGAAGCGACAGATTGGAGTTGGGGAGCATTGATTTTTGATATGGACAATGACGGATGGAAAGATCTATTTGTTGCCAATGGCATATACAAAGACCTGCTCGACCTGGATTATATAAGCTTCGTATCTGAACCTGAGAATGTGAAGCAAATGATCAACAATGACGAGGAGGCTATACGTAGCATGATAGACATGATGCCATCTGAACCACTTCCTAATTACGCATTTAAAAACAATGGCGACCTCACTTTTTCGCATAAATCAGCAGAGTGGGGATTTGATTTGCCCACATTCTCCAATGGTTCGGCTTACGGTGATCTTGACAATGATGGAGACCTGGATCTGGTGATCAACAATGTCAACATGCCTGCCTCTATCTATGAGAATCATAGTAAGAAAAGAAATCCGGAAAATAACACATTGAAAGTCCGGTTAATTGGATCTGATGAAAACCCAAAGGCCATAGGGTCAAAAGTTGAAGTTTATTCCGGGACCATGTCCTACTATCAGGCGGTTAACCCGTTTCGGGGCTTCCAGTCGAGTGTGGATTATAATCTGGTATTCGGATTAGGCAAGAACCAAAATGTGGACAGCATTAAAGTTGTATGGCCAAATGGAGTTATCTCCATGTACCCGGAAGTTGCTGTTAATACGGAAGTCACTCTAAGACATGGCGAATACGAGATTTCATCGGAAATTCTTGTTGAGGAAAAAGAGGCCAGGGCTTTTTTTGAGAAAGATTCAATGTTTTTGGATTTTAAACACAATGAGAAACCATTTGTCGATTTTGACAGGGACCGTCTGCTATTTGAAATGAACAGCGCAGAGGGACCGTGCATTTGTTCAGCAGATGTGAACGGTGATGGTCTTGAAGATTTTTATGTAGGAGGTGCTTCCGGTCAGAGCGGATTGCTTTATATCCAGCAACCTTCCGGTGCATTCCAAAAGGATCATGAAGCTTTTAAAACTTCAATAGAATCCGAAGACCTTGACTGTGCTTTTTTCGATGCCAATGGAGACGGTAGGCCTGATCTGTATGTAGCAAGCGGAAGTTCGGAATTCTCCACTTTTGACATTGGACTTTATGATCGGCTCTACCTAAATAATTCCGGGTCTTTCACTGTATCTCCTCAAAGGTTGCCATCGGAAGATCCGGTTTCTTCCAGTACCGTAATTCCATTTGATCTGGAGGATGATGGAGACCTGGATCTTTTTGTCGGGGGTCGTCAGCGAGCAGGATATTATGGAGTGCCTATAAATTCCCATCTTCTGATCAATGACGGCAAGGGAAATTTCATTAACGAGACAGGGGCATTAGCATCTGGATTGGAGAAGATTGGAATGGTGACGGATGCAGCCATTGTTGATTTGGATGACAATGGACTTCTTGAGCTGGTCGTGGTAGGTAAGTGGATGTCTCCAAAAGTCTTTGAAGTCAGTAATGGTAGACTTGTAGAAAAAAATGGGTTTCAGTTTCAAAAATATTCCGGATTGTACAACACAATTAGTACCACTGATTTGGACGGAGATGACAGACCAGATCTGGTTTTTGGAAATATGGGATTAAATACACGGTATGAAGCTTCCGATGAAGAGCCTCTGGGTCTTTTGGTGAATGACTTTGACGACAACGGGAAGATTGATCTTGTTACTACTATGTTTTTTGGCGGTGAGGAATATCCTTTGGTCCAACTCAAAGATTTGACCATGCAATTGCCACATCTCAAAAAAGAATTTCTTCGTTTCGAAGACTATAAGAATGCCACCATTCAGGATATTTTTGGAGATAGAGTGAACAAAGGTGGCTATCATTATCATGTAAATAAGCTATCCTCATTTGTTTGGTTAAATGGTCAGCCAGAAGGAGCCTCAATAATTGATTTACCTACCGAAACGCAGCTACAACCAGTCTATGATTTTGAATTTCTTGATGTGAATAAGGACAATATCCCGGATATTGTGACCGGTGGCAATTTCTTTCGTTCCAGACCTGAAATGGGTAGTATTATGGCTGGATACGGTACGTTGCTACTGGGTCAGGGGAATGGTAAATTTGAGTCTGTTTCTCAGAAATTGTCTGGATTTTGTATTCCTGGGGAAATTCGGAGTATTACAAGAATTGATCATAAAGATAAATTGACATTGCTATTTGGATTAAACAATGATTACGTTCACGTCTATAAAGAAAGTAGATAAAATGAGATTTTGGTTTTTCAGTATCATCTCCGCAATGGTCATCTCGTGCTCGGGGACATATGATCTTGATGACATTATCAAAGCGGAATTATCATCCGGGGTGAGACAGGATTCTTTATTTCTGGGTATGAGTTTTGGTATGGCTCAGCAGGACTTCTATGATATATGTACAGTGCTTAATTCTCAAAGGGTCATCAGCCAGGGTAGCGAAGGTCTTTCCGTGGAATATCCCTTCGACGATGAAAATAAAATGACGGTTCTATTCAACTTCTATCCGGATTTCGACAGAGGAAAAGCACATCGATTTACGGGTACTTTTCATTATCGGGCATGGGCTCCGTGGAATAAGGGATTGCAATCAAAAGATCTTTTAATTCTTGTAAAGGAGATGTTGCATGAATGGTATGGAGGAAATGAATTTAAGCAATTTGGCGAGGCCGATAAGGAAGAATGGTACAAGGTGGATGGTAACAGATTAATTGGACTATCTCTAAAAGACGAAAGGCAAGTAAAAATCATTTTTACGGACTTGTCGCATTATAACATATTGGAAGACTGATATTATGAAGGTGTGGAAATATTTAACAGTGCTCTCACTGCTGGTTCTGGTTGGTTGCCAGGAAAGTAAACCAACACTTTTTGAAAAGATTGATCCCTCTTATTCGGGGTTAAACTTTTCCAACGATCTTTCTTTTGATAAGGACTTTAATATTTTCCGTTACCGAAATTACTACAATGGTGGAGGTGTAGCCCTGGCAGATGTAAATGGAGATGGCTTGCTGGATATTTACCTTGTAGCCAATTTGACTTCCAATAAACTCTATCTTAATCGGGGGGATCTAAAGTTTGAGGATGTCACGGAGGAAGCCGGTGTTGGTGGAACCCGCGCATGGAGTACTGGTGTAAGCGTGGCAGATGTGAATGGAGATGGACTTTTGGATATTTATGTATGCAACTCGGGTGACATAGAGGGAGATAACAAACAAAATGAGTTGTTCATCAACAATGGAGATGGCAGCTTCTCGGAAGAGGCGGAAAAATATGGTCTTGACGACCGTGGATTTTCCACCCACGCTGCCTTTTTCGACTATGACAAAGATGGAGATATTGACATGTATCTCTTAAATAATTCGTACCAGGCGATAGGAAGTTTTAATCTTCGTAAGAATGAACGCCCGATTCGGGATAAAATAGGCGGAGATAAGCTTTATCGCAATGAAGGCAACAAATTCGTTGATGTAAGCGAGGAGGCCGGAATCTATGGGAGTGTGATTGGTTTTGGGCTGGGGGTCACCGTCGGAGATGTGGACAAGGATGGCTGGCTTGACATCTATGTATCGAACGATTTTTTCGAAAGGGATTATTTGTACATAAATAACAAGAAAGGTGGATTTGATGAAGTTCTTGAAGACAGAATCAAAGCGGTGAGTGCGGCTTCAATGGGAGCAGACATGGGTGACCTGAACAACGATGGATTGCCTGAAATTTTCGTGACCGATATGTTGCCAGCGACCAATGAGAGACTTAAGACCGTGACCACTTTCGATTCGTGGGATAGATACCAGTATAGTTTAGAGAACGGCTACTGGCATCAGTTCACCAGAAATACCCTTCAGTTTAACAATGGAGATAACACTTTTAGCGAAATCGGTCGCTATTCAGGGGTAGAGGCAAGCGATTGGAGCTGGGGGGCACTGATGTTTGATTTTGAGAATGATGGCAATCGAGACCTGTTCATCGCAAACGGAATCTACCAGGACCTTACGAACCAGGACTTTCTTCAATTTGTAACTCAAAGCGCTGTGACCGAAAGGGTAACAGCCGGAGGAGAGGTGGATTATGAATTGCTCATTAGTTACATTCCCAGTGTTCCGGTCCCAAATCATGCCTATGTGAACCAGGGTGATTTGGTGTTTGAAAACAGGGCTGCTGAGCTCGGCTTAGGTGAAGAAACATTTTCCAGTGGCTCAGCTTATGGTGATCTCGACAATGACGGTGATCTTGATCTGGTTGTGAATAATACCAATATGACCACCTTTCTTTTTGAAAACCATGCAAGTGAATCAACCCACGAATCAAACTATCTGAAGTTTATTCTCAAAGGTGAAAATGGAAATACACAAGCTCTTGGGACCAATATCACGGTCTATTCTGATTCCAGAAAATTTTACGTGGAACACCTTCCAACCCGTGGTTTTCAATCAACAGTCGATCACAGGCCTCATATCGGGTTGGGGGATTTGTCAGAGGTAGATTCCGTAGTGGTGCAGTGGCCATCTTTGAAGAGGACCCGGCTGTATTCAGTTAAAACCAATCAAACCCTTGAGCTCAATGAATCAGATGGAATTAACGAAAAGTCAACTTTCGACTACGAAAGCTCACCTGTTTATAAAACCATTGAGGCCATGCCTTTTAAGCATAAAGAAAATCCGTTCGTTGATTTCGATAGGGATCGACTTCTTTTCCAAATGCTATCTACGCAGGGGCCATGCCTATGCAAAGCGGATATAAATGGTGATGGACTGGAGGACATCTATGTTGGGGGAGCCGCAGATCAACCAGGACAAATTGCCTTACAGACAGACGATGGTTTTTTTGGAGTTATAGCACAGGAAAGGATTGCCAGAGATTCTTTATCCGAGGATGTAGCGTGTGAGTTTTTCGATGCCAATGGTGATGGACTTATGGATTTATACGTCGTCAGCGGTGGAAGTGATTTCGAACCAGCAGATCCCAGATTGGCCGACAGGCTATACCTGATGCAGGAAGATGGGACCTATGACAAGGTTAGAGGAGTATTCCCAGCCAATCGATACGAAAGCACATCAGTAGTGGACGCTGCTGACTATGACGGAGATGGAGATATGGATCTCTTCGCGGGAGGTAGACTTCAGACTTATCAATACGGATATCCAAGGAGTGGATATATACTTCAGAATGATGGAAATGGGAATTTCACCAACGTTTCTGACGAAATAGCCCCTGATTTGAATGAGATAGGTATGATTTCCGATGGTTCGTGGATTGACATAGACGGAGACGATGATCTGGATATAGTTATTGTAGGCGAGTGGATGCCGGTAACGATTATGGTCAATGAAAATGGCCGCTTCAGTTCCACCACACTTCCAAATTCATCCGGCTGGTGGAATAGTGTGACACATGAAGACTTTAATGGAGATGGGTTACCTGAATTGGTGCTTGGAAATCATGGCTTGAACTCCAGATTTAAGGCATCTACTCAATTTCCGCTCAAGATGTATGTAAAGGATTTTGACAGAAATGGGACCATTGAGCAGCTTATTTGTCAATACGAAGGGGAGAATCTTTTCCCACTTTCGTTAAGACACGATCTGGCTATGCAAATGCCCGGGGTTAAGAAAAAATATTTAAAGTATGAGAGCTATAAGGACCAGGAGATTACAGATGTATTCTCGGAAGAGAACCTGAAAGACGCCTTGGAACTAGATTCTAAGAATCTTGAAACGATGATATTGCAAAATATGGGCAATCTTTCTTTCTCACCCGTCAAGCTTCCAAAGGAAGTCCAGTTCTCATGTGTATACGATGCTCATATATTAGATTACAATGATGACGGTCATCTGGATGTGCTGATGGGTGGAAACCTCTATGGGTCCAAGCCCGAAATGGGTAGATACGATGCCAGTTATGGCGTGCTGCTTCAGGGAGACGGTAATCTAAAGTTCGAATATGTGGAACCGGCTAAGTCTGGCTTGAAACTAGACAGGGAAGTTCGGGCCATAGAAACAGTAAAGAGGGCAGATGATACTTTGATCATGGTTGCCAATAGTGATGATCAGGTGCAGACCTTTGCGAAAAATCAGTAGCTGATGCTCTTCCGTTCTACTTTCCGGTATTGGTCTTTTAGTTTACTCTTTGGTATTTATTCCTGTACAGATTCGTCTACGGATAGCTCTTCCTCGTTTTTGTTTATTGAGCAAGACTCTGATCGTACGGGTATAGATTTCTCTAATGACCTATCCGAATCAGAGGATTTCAACATTATAGAGTATTTGTATTACTACAACGGAGGAGGTGTGGCCGTTGGAGACATTGATGGTGATGGATTCCAGGATATTTATTTCTCTTCCAATGAGAGAGATAATGGCCTATACCTGAATGAAGGAAATCTTAAATTTCGGAACATCACGAAATCAGCCGGAGTAGCATCGTCCGGTCCATGGAAAACAGGTGTATCAATTGCTGATGTCAACAATGATGGAATGTTGGATATCTATTTGACGAGAGTGAGTGGATACAAGGGGCTTTACGGTCATAACGAGCTCTACATGAACAATGGAGACAGGACCTTTACCGAAGCTTCCGCTCAATGGGGAATCGACTTTCAGGGGTTTTCAACCCATTCGGGTTTTTTTGACATGGACAATGACGGCGACCTGGACATGTATTTGTTAAATCATTCGGTTCACACACCAAGTAGCTTTGGTAATGCGAGCCTTCGACTAAAGACTGACAGCACATCCGGTGATCGACTATTTGAGAATGTGGGAGATAGATTCATTGATGTCACCAGTCAGGCCGGATTGTACAGCTCCTCCCTTGGATATGGCTTAGGGCTCAGCTTCTCGGATATCAATGGAGATGGTTTTACCGATATCTATGTGTCAAACGACTTTAGCGAAAATGATTATTTGTACCTCAATAATGGCGATAAGACCTTCACTGAAAGTCTCGAGAAAATGGCCAATAGAACAAGCCGTTTTTCCATGGGAAATGATCTTGCGGATGTCAATAATGATGGCTCAGTGGATATCATGACCCTTGACATGATGCCCGAAGACGAAGAAGTCCGCAAGAGATCCGCCGGGGAGGATAGTTACGAGGTATACCAGGCCCGAAAGTCCCTGGGATATATGGATCAGTATGGTCGCAATTCACTATTGGTTAACTCCGGGGATGGACGATTTATGGATGTGGCCATGATGACAGGCGTACATGCTACCGATTGGAGCTGGTCCACTTTGATGGCGGATTATGATCTGGATGGAAGAAAGGACATCTTTATTAGCAATGGAATTTGGAAGCGACCAAATGATCTTGATTTTATCGATTTTATTTCAAGCAATCTCGCAAGAGATCCGAATCTTACCGATGCAGACTTTACCGAAAGAATGCCTTCAGGAGAAGTTCCGAATTATTTTTTCAAAAATACAGGAGGATGGACATTTGAGAATAAATCAGGAAAGTGGATGCCGTCCAAACCAGGTGTCACAAATGGCGCCACTTACGCGGATCTGGACGCAGACGGTGATCTGGACATTGTGCTAAACAACCTGAATACGAGGGCTTCAATCCTTGAAAACCGAAAATCTAATCAGGACAATTCAAATTATTTATCCATTTCGCTAATCAGCACCAATCCTGATATCAATGTCGTAGGCACAACGATCGAGAGCTGGACGGATGGTAAAAGTCAATTTCATGAGTATTATTTAAATCGTGGATTTCAATCTTCTGTCCATGCCCCTGTGATCATCGGTCTTGGAAACAGTCAAAATGTGGATTCCCTGATTATAAAAAGAGGGCACGTAACACTGAAAATGTATGACATCAAATCCAATCAACGGATTCAGATAGACCTGAACGATGGAAAAATCTTCAATGATGAAATAAAAACGAAGTCTAATAAGTTCACTAAATCCGGGGATGATTTTGGAGTCAGTTTTCGACATGAAGAGAATCGTTTTTGGGAATTTACCAGGGAGGCTTTGATCCCGCATATGAATGCTTACGAGGGACCTGCTTTAACCATTGGTGATGTCAACGGTGACGGAAAGGAGGATATTTTCATTGGGGGAGCCAAAAGGCAACCATCGGTTCTTTATTTACAGGGTGAGGACGGATTTAAATTATCTGATCAATTTGGTAGAGACTCCACTTTTGAGGATGTGGACGCCGCTTTTTTGGATGTTGAAAATGATGGAGATCTGGACCTTTTCGTTGTCAGTGGGGGAAATGACTTTACCGGAGAAAATGAGAATCGTCAGCCGAGAATTTACCTTAACGATGGTTTGGGAAATTTCACCAGAAATACCACGATGCTCCCCCCGATTTATCATACAGGGAGTGTATGTGCTGCTCATGACTATGATGGTGATGGTTATATCGATATATTCCTGGGTTCCCTGGCAAAGCCCTGGAATTATGGCATCTCTCCCGAAAGCTATCTTCTCAAAAATATTGGGGGTAAAAAGTTTGAAAACGTTACTTCCACCGTCAAAGAGCTTCAATATACAGGAATGGTGAAGGATGCAGCATGGGCTGACCTGGATCAGAACGGAGAAAGGGACCTGATCGTGGCTTCCCTATGGCAACCGATCAAGGTTTACTATTCAAGAGACGGAAAACTTGAGGCCGGTTCAGGCATTCATAATGAAAAAGGGTGGTGGCAGGTAGTCAAACCAGTTGACTACGATGATGATGGTGATATTGATCTTCTGCTGGGGAATCTGGGGCTCAATACGAAATTAAAAGCTTCCAAAGACGAGCCGGTGAGACTTTACATAGATGACCTTGATGGCAATAAGCAGCTTGATCATATCTTAACATACTATCGGGATGGTAAGGAATCTGTTTTCGCCAATAAGAAGGATCTCGCAAAGCCACTGACCTTTGTCAACCGAAGATATCGCGATTTTGAAAGCTTCGCCAATGCTAAGGTCGGAGACATATTTGGGCAGAAAAACCTGGACCAGGCCCAGGTACTGGAAGCCACAGAATTTCAATCCGGAATTCTGGAGAATAAGAATGGCAGCTTCTTTTTCACTCCATTTTCTATGGAGGCCCAGACGAGTATGGTCAGGACAATCCTCTTTGATGATCTTGACAATGACGGTCAGCAGGATCTTTTGCTTTCAGGGAATTTTAGCTATAGCACCCTGCAGGATGCTCCATACACGGAGAACTACGGTACTTACTACCGGATCAAAAACGGATTAGAATATGTCCCGAATGGGATAAGCGGTATCTATTTTGAGGGGGAAGTTGTGCATATTGCTAATGTCAACATCGGGGACAAACAGGTTCTTCTTGTTGTCAAGAATGACGATCCAGTTGAATGGTGGGTTAAGTGACAAAAATCTGTGCCAGTTAAGCGGAAAATAATTATGGTGTCAATGACACTGATACTTCTTTTAGGAGGATTCAGTGTGCATGCTCAGTTCTTTAGCGTTACGGGTGTAATTGTTGATGAAAATGATGAACCACTACCGGGCGCTACAGTCATTTCGGAGGAAACAGGTTATGGCGCCACAGCGGACACCAGTGGATATTATAATTTGAAAGTACCAAAAGGAACGCATCATATTAAGGCTACGTTCGTTGGGACCGAACCCATTATCAAAACCATAAACGCCACACGAAATCATCAAATTGATTTTAGATTGAAACCGGCGATTATCCAGCTGGATGCCTTTGTCAAGACAGGGAGATCAGAGGATTATCGAATCAGCGAGGTACCGGGTGTGGAAAGAATGACCATTACGGCCATTAAGGACGTGCCATTACTGATGGGAGAAATAGACATTGTGAACTCCATTACATTGCTCCCGGGAGTTACCACAGTCGGAGAAGGAGCCTCCGGTTTTAATGTTCGGGGTGGTAAAGTGGACCAAAACCTTGTTTTGATAAATGGCGCCGAAGTTTTTAACTCATCACACTTGCTGGGCTTCTTCTCAATTTTTAATCCGGATGTTGTAGAGGATTTCACGCTCTATAAGGGTCACGTACCAGCTCAATTTGGAGGACGAATATCCTCCGTTTTGGATGTTAATCTAAGAGAAGGAGATCAGCAGCTTTGGTCAGGTGGTATTACTGTAGGTGCGGTAACAAGCAAATTCTTTGTCGAAGGACCAATCATGGAAAACAAGTTATCCCTGCTTGCGGCTGGAAGATTTGCCTATCCAAACTATACCATGCATAGAATTTCCAATTATGATGTCCGCCAAAGTGACGCCACGTTTGATGACCAGAATATTACCATTGGATACAGGTTAAATGACAATAACAAGATTACGGCCTCATTCTATAGAAGTGGTGACAAATTCAAATATTCAGATGACTTTGAGTTCAACTGGAATACTACCTTCGGAAACATCAAGGTGCAGAACTACCTCGGCAGTAACTTACTTCATGAACTTGAAGTAAATCGTGTAAATTATTCTAACGAGCAAGTGGACCTTGTGAAGAGATTTGCGGTGAACAATACGTTGATTTCTACAAGTATTCGTGATTATTTTCTCTTTGATGGGTTTCAGGGCCATGAGTTAATAGCGGGAGTTGAAGGTAGGCTTTATGAACAATCACCAGAGCAGCGGACTCCTTTAAGTAATTCGGGATTCCAATCTGAGCAAGCGATCAAAGATGATGGCCTGACATTAAGTGCTTTCCTGAATGACAATTGGGATTTGGCTGACAAACTTTCACTTTCGATGGGCATAAGGTACAATCATTATATCCAGACCGGGGATGATCAGGTTTTTGAGTATTCATCCGGGATACCGTCTGTATCAACAATTACCGATACTGTTACCAGAACAGGCATACTGGCAACTTATTCAAATTTTGAGCCTCGAATAGGCCTGAACTATAGGTTTACGGAACAGATTGCTTTTAAAGCCAGCTATAACCAATTGGCTCAGTTTGTGCACCTGATTTCCAATACAGCATCTCCTACTCCGGTCAATATCTGGCAGGTCAGTACAGAATACATTGAACCACAAAAGTCTTCCAATTATAGCGCAGGTCTCACGTACCAGGGATCAAGAAAAAAATGGCAACACTCCGTAGATTTCTATTATCGAGACATTTCCAGTATTTATGAGTATAGAGATTTCGCTGAATTAATACTTAATCCGCACGTTGAGACCGAGCTGATTCAGAGTATCGGACAAGCATACGGGACAGAGGTTTTGATCGAAAAAACCGGAGAAGGTTGGACGGGTTGGTTGTCATACACATGGTCGCGTGCATTGAATAGGTCAAATTCCGATTTCGGTGAAGAGCAGATCAATGAAGGGGCCTGGTATCCGGCAAACTATGACCAAAGGCATAATTTTTCTTTGGTTTTAAATCGACAGATGGGAAGAAACGGATTCCTTTCTTTTAATGTGATTTATAAAAGTGGACGGCCTTTTACCGCAGTTGTCACCAATTATAACTATGGTGATTACGCCGTACCAGTCTACTCAGATCGAAACCAATACAATATACCGGACTACTTTAGAGTAGATTTGGGATTTGGCTTTAATACAGTTTTCAAAAGGTTTGATGATCGAATCAACCTCTCTTTGTACAATCTTTTTGGCCGGTCCAATGTTTTCTCGGTCTTTTATCAGCTTCCTTCAGATGTAGCTGTAGTTCCACATAGTTATTATCTGAGTATTTTGGCAGATACCTTTCCGTCTCTAACCTATTCCATAAACCTTAATCAGAAAGATGAGTTTTAAGACAGGAATTTGGGTTGGTTGTGGATGGCTGATTGGAATGCTGCTATTCAGTTCTTGCCAGGAAAGGTTCTTCCTTGAGGCACCCCCGGAAGATTTTCAACAAATATCAATCAATGGCGCGATTGATGATTCCGGTGGTCCTTATTTCGTAGAAGTAATGCGTACTGGCGACACAGATGATGCACCCACACCGGTGGAATCGGCAGGTGTTTTTCTTCACGATGATCAGGGCAATCGTGAGTTCTTTTACTCTATCGGGGAGGGTCGATATCAATGTGAAGGAGCAGTGATCCAGGGTACACCTGGTGGTAGCTACTACATTACTGTCGATATAAATGGAGATTCTTACACCTCCAGACCGGAGACGATGCCTTCGGCCCTCGGCTCCAGCGAAATGACATGGGAAGAAACTACCCAGGAATCTACTTCACAAGTTGGAACGGACTTTGAAACGCGAATTCTGGACTTCGACATGACAGCGCAGCTTCCTCAGGTGGAAGAGCCGGTCTATTTGCTTTGGCAATTCATTGAGACTTTTCAAATACGGCCTACGGACTTTCCGGATCCTTTCGGCTATGTACCACCGCCTTGTTATATTATACAAAATGTAGGTGTTCGTCAGTTTGAATTGCTTTCACTGGAGGAATACGATGGATCCACCTACAGCCTTGAATCCGTAATTCAAAGAAGAATCGACATTTCATTCTTGGTGAAACATATTTTTAGTATCCGTGAATCATCCATTACAGAATCCTACTATAATTATTTAACCCAGGTAGGTTTATTGATTGAGTCTACAGGCTCCTTGTTTGATCCACCACCTGGAAGGATCAAGGGTAATATTGAAAGGAATGGAGATGGTCCCGATGTAGTTGGCTACTTCGCTGCCTTAGTCTCGGACACCACACACCTGGCTACTTACAGAGCCGACATCGAGACTTACATTGAAGACATTTGCTTGTACAGCGATCGTAAAGAAGACGATGAGTATCCGGCTTTTTGTTTGAATTGTTCTTTAGTTCCAAATACCACTTCAGAGCCATACTGGTGGGATCTTGTAAAATGATCTCCTTGATGGGAACTTTTCGATCAACTCATTGGCTGCAAATTATGAGGTTTCTTTTATGCTTTTGTTAATTTTGTATCGCTAAGAAATTACTCAGAATATAAGAATCATGAAAAAGATAGGGATGCTTATTTTGATCACAGTTATATCATTTGGCTGTGAGAAGAATGAGACTTACAAATCAAGTCTGGAAGATCGGGAGCTTTTCCTGATGTCAATGAAGAAACTCACGGATGTAATAGTTTATGACATCTTTTCCCCTCCCGTTGCCAGCAGAATATATGCTTACTCAAGTTTAGCTGCCTATGAGGCGATGCTTCCTGGTTATGCTCAAAAGTATGCATCACTAGCTGGTCAGGTAAATGAGCTAACTCCCGCCCCAAAACCAAACAATGACGATGTCAATTTTAACCTTGCAGCTATTCATGCTTTCCTGAGAGTAGGTAAGGCATTTACATTTTCCGAGGAGAAAATTGATTCCTACATTAAGGAGCTTTATACGAGGCTTAAAGATCAGGGTCTTCCGTCCTCTACTTTTGAAGCTTCAATCGAATATGGTAACGCCGTAGCGGATCACGTTTTGGCCTGGGCGAGTGGTGATATGTACAAAGAGACCAGGACTTATCCTAAATACACCATCCGTCAAATTGATAGCCTTTGGAAGCCTACTCCACCGGATTATATGGAAGGGATCGAACCGCACTGGAGAGAAATCAGGACAATGGTGCTTGACTCTGCGGAGCAGTTTCCTCCAAAGCCTCCATTAAAAATTACAATGAATGAATCCAGCCAGTTTTTCAAAGAACTGAAGGAGGTTTATGAAGTGGGCGTATCGCTTGATGGTGATCGAACGGAAATTGCGAAGTTTTGGGATTGTAATCCGTATGTGTCACATCACAGAGGACATGCCATGTTTGCCACAAAGAAGATAACCCCTGGAGGTCATTGGATTGGCATCTGTGCGATAGCTTGTAGAAAGGCAGAAAGTACATTTGATGAAGCAGTTGAAACACATGCCAGAGTATCAATTGCCCTTTTTGATGCCTTCATCAGCTGTTGGGATGAGAAATGGAGAAGCCTCGTAGTACGGCCTGAGACCCTCATCAACCAATATATGGACGAAGATTGGACACCTCTCCTACAAACACCTCCCTTTCCGGAGTATACCAGTGGTCATAGTGTCATTTCAAGAGCTGCAGCTGTTACTTTGACAGATATTTATGGTGATAACTTTGCATTTCACGATACCACTGAAGTGGAGTATGGTCTTACATCCAGAAACTTTAATTCATTTCTTGAGGCCTCCGAAGAAGCTGCGATAAGCAGACTTTATGGTGGTATCCATTATCGTATGGCAATAGACAATGGTGTGGATCAGGGAGAACAAGTTGGTGAGTTTATCGTTGAGAGCCTGGAAACACGCAAAAAGGAATCTACGGCAGGTATGCAATAGGAAATTTTCAGCCGAAGTGGTGAAACTGGTAGACACGCATGTTTCAGGGACATGTGCTCGCAAGAGCGTGGGGGTTCGAATCCCTTCTTCGGCACTTTTATTGTTTGATAGTGGGAGTCAGTGGTCTCAAGAATAAAGGAAAAGAAAAGGCCAAGTTAGAATTCCTTTCTATCAGGTCTTTGTTTCCCAAATTAATTATTTTTGCAAATATGGTTTCCAAAGAGTTTGAACAATCAATTGATCAGGAATTAGCACGCATTAAGAAAGCTCTAAAAGAAGCCAAGGTGCGCGACAGAAAGTTACTCGAATCAAAAAGGGATAAACTCCCGCACTTTAAAACTGTCTTATAGAGAATCCTAATCTAATTGTCATAGCCGGTCCAAATGGTTCCGGAAAATCAACAATCAGTGCTGAACTACTAAAGCCATTTGGTATTGACGCATTCGATTTTGATAAAGAATTTCATAAAGTATGGAACAAATTTGACTTCGATCCTACTGTCGAGGAAGGCGTGCGGCAATCTACTATCAATAAGTTTTCAGACTACATAAGTCAGGGTATTGAGTTGAAAGAGGATATCTCTTTCGAAACCAATTACCATACGGATATGGTTTTGAATATTGTAAGCAGAGCTAAGGAATGTGGGTTTAATACGCACCTTAGGTTTATTTGTCTGGAGAGTGAACAAATGGCTATAGAAAGGGTGGCTCATAGGGTAAAGGCAGGGGGTCACTATGTCGACCCACAAACAATCCGGATCAGGTATCTAAAAGGGCTGAAGCTTTTGGATAACACTTTTCGGAAATATGATTCAGGGGTTATATACGAGAGTATGGAAAACTATGAACTAAAAAAATGTATTCTAATAGAAGGTAATAGGATCAAGCAGAATTCAAGTCTTTCTGTGCTGGGGGACCTTCCGTACATTAAGTCGGCTTTAAGTATTCTAGGATGAAAAATGGATAAGATCTAACGGACTTTCATGATTGCAAACGATTGAATTTTCTCTGCCCTTAACATCCATCCCAAGTCTCTAGGATTTTTGCCGATTTTAGCATTAATTGGGTTAATACAACACCTAAACCCAATTTTGGATGGAAAGCGTATCTCTCAGTTTTATCGATATAGCCATTATTCTGGTCTATATCCTGGGTATCATATGGTACGGTATTTCGAAAGGAAAACAACATTCCTCTGAGGATTATTTCCTGGCTGGGAGAGATATGACCTGGCCTATTGTTGGAATATCATTATTCGCCGCAAACATCGGTAGCAATACGTTAATCGGTCTAACCTCTGACGCCTATCAAACCAATACAGCAGTCTATAATTATGAGTGGATGGCAGCCGTTGTGCTGGTATTCTTCTCTATTTTCTTTCTGCCCTTCTACCTTAAATCAAGGGTTTATACAATGCCCGAATTTCTGGAAAGAAGATACGATAGCCGATCCAGGTATTACTTTTCGTTTATCACCATTATTGGAAATGTAATCATCGATATGGCTTCCGGTCTTTATGCCGGTAACCTTATCCTCAAAATAATATTCCCCGAGGTGTCTTCAGCCTATATCATCATAGCACTGGCCTTGGCTGCAGCGGCTTATACGATTCCTGGAGGACTTTCATCCGTTGTTCACACGGAAGTGATTCAGGCCATTTTACTGATCCTTGGTTCGGTGATAATTACCTATTTCTGCATTATCGGAGTAGGCGGATGGTCAGGATTAATGGCAGGATTGGATGACCTGAACGCAAGCGGGTATTTAGCAAAATCTTCCTCTGAAGTTTTCGATATGGCCGGACCGGCAGATGACCCCTATATGCCCTGGACCGGATTGTTATTTGGGGTACCACTACTGGGTTTCTACTTCTGGGCCAATAACCAGTTCATGGTCCAGAGAGTACTCAGTGCAAAAGATCTCAATCATGGACGATGGGGCGCCTTATTTGCAGGATTGCTGAAAATCCCGGTAATTTTTATTATGATCATGCCGGGAGTTATGGCCATCGTGCTGTTCTCTGACCTGGACATCAGCGGTATTAATTACTATTATAATACGGCCGACGGGGAGTCGGTTTTATGCACCAATCTCGCGGATTGTCCCAATATGACATATCCGGTATTACTTTATCAGCTATTGCCTACAGGGATTCTGGGACTGGTGATTGCGGGGCTGCTTGCTGCTATGTCCTCTAGCATATCGGCCACTCTTAATAGCGCATCCACTTTGATCACCATGGACTTTGTTACCAAACTCCGCCCGGACCTTAGTAGCAAACAATTGGTTCGTGTAGGTCAGATCGCCACAGTCGTACTGGTGTTATTAGCAGCTTTCTGGACACAGTATATTGAGCGGATCTCGGATTCACTTTGGGAGTACCTGCAACTAGTGCTTGGTTTTATTGCGCCGCCAGTGGTAGCAGTATTTATTGTGGGCCTGTTCTGGAAACGGGCGAATGGCAATGGGGCATTTGCAGCTCTCCTGGCTGGTCTGGCGATATCCATATTTTTGTTGATTTCATCGGCAACAGGATTGGCTCCGGCGATTAATGAAATTCACTTTTTACACAAAGCGCCGTTGCTGATGCTTTGTTGTGTGATGGTTCACATCCTTGTTAGTAGTCTTACATCACCACCATCCGAGGAAGTAGTAGGTACTTTGACCTGGAATAAGGGATTGTATAATGCCGAAACCAAAGAATTGGTCGGATTACCATGGTATAGAAATTACAGATACCTGGCGATTTTACTATTAATAATAACGGCAATCGTAGTAGGAATTTTCTGGTAATATGAAATATATACTCGCAGTAGATCAGGGAACCACAAGCTCCCGGGCAATTTTGTTCAACGAAAAAGGAGAAATAGTGGGCTTGCGCCAAAAGGAGTTCACCCAGCATTTCCCGAAATCAGGATGGGTGGAACACGACCCTGAGGAAATATGGTCCACACAAAGTGAGGTAATTCGATCCGTAGTCACAGATTCAGGTGTCAGCGCTAAGGACATTGCGGCCATCGGGATCACAAACCAACGAGAGACCGCCGTAGTTTGGGATGCCGAGACTGGCGAGCCCATCTACAATGCCATTGTCTGGCAGGACAAAAGGACTTCTGACTATTGCGAGGAACTGAAATCAAAAAACCTTGAGGATAAAATACGTGAAAAAACAGGTTTAGTGATAGACTCCTATTTTTCCGGGACCAAAGTCAATTGGATCCTTGAGAATGTGAGCGGTGCCAGGGAAAGAGCAAAGGCAGGAAAACTGAGATTCGGAACCATCGATACCTGGCTGATCTGGAAAATGACAGGTGGTGAGAAACATGTAACCGATTACACGAATGCATCACGCACACTGATGTATAATATCCGAAAACGCGAATGGGATCAGGATCTGTTGAATGAACTAAAAGTTCCTCAATCGATGTTGCCGGAAGTTTGCCCAAGTTCTTTTCATTTTGGTGATTTCACCTTGAAAGGAACCAAAATCCCTATCATGGGCGTCGCTGGCGATCAACAGGCTGCTCTCTTCGGACAGGCCTGTTATAATCCCGGGGATGCTAAAAACACTTATGGTACAGGATGTTTTATGCTTATGAATATGGGCAATGAATGTATAGTGTCCAAAAATGGACTTTTGACCACGATGGCCTGCAGCCTGGATGAAAAGCCAGTCTACGCTCTTGAAGGCAGTATTTTCATTGCAGGTGCAGCGGTCCAATGGTTGAGAGATGCATTGAGAGTCATCGACTCAGCTTCCGATTCAGAGTATTTCGCGTCCAAAGTGGAAGAGGATCAGGTTTACCTCGTTCCCGCTTTCGCCGGACTGGGCGCTCCTTATTGGGACCAATATTCACGTGGGGCAATTTTTGGTCTGACCCGGGATACAGGGAAATCACACATAGTCAGAGCTGCCCTGGAGTCCATAGCCTTCCAGACAAAGGATGTATTAAATGCCATGAAAGAAGACTCCGGCATTGAAATAGATAGCCTAATGGTAGACGGAGGGGCCACAGCCAATAATCTCCTGATGCAATTCCAATCTGATATTCTCGGAATCGATGTGGACAGACCTGAAATCACGGAGTCTACAGCGCTGGGAGCAGCATTCCTTGCGGGACTGAAAGCGAATGTTTGGACATTGGAAAACCTTAAATCGGTGAGAAAAACTGAAAGGAGATTTAAGTCTGAGATGACTTCTGCCGATAGGGAAAAGAGATATTCCAAATGGAAAAAAGCAGTTGAAAGAACCTTTAATTGGGCTCGTGATTAATGAATGGTTTCAACTCAAAAAATAGGAACAAGCTAATAAATCGGATCACTCAGACCGATTATCAATTGGTTGTGATTGGTGGCGGAATCACCGGAGCAGGGATTGCGCTCGATGCTGCTTCAAGAGGATTAAAAACGCTGTTGATTGAAAAAAATGACTTTGCTTCCGGTACTTCCAGCAAATCCACAAAGCTGATTCATGGAGGACTTCGTTACCTCAAGCAGTTTGAAATTGCGCTGGTTAGAGAAGTGGGCAGGGAGAGAGCCATTGTGCACAAGCTGGCACCACATCTTGTCAGACCCGAGAAAATGCTTTTGCCATTGATTACTGATGGGACCTTTGGGTCAATCATAACATCCGTTGGTCTCATGGTTTATGATGTACTGGCAGGTGTGGAAAAAGTGGATCAAAGGAAAATGTATGAAAAGGACGAAACTTTGAGGATCGAACCCCTTCTTCGGGAGGATATTCTTGAAGGGGGTGCTCTTTACGCCGAGTACCGAACGGATGATGCACGTCTTACTATGGAGGTACTAAAAA
The DNA here is from genome assembly GCA_965228045.1 of Cyclobacteriaceae bacterium. GTDB lineage: Bacteria > Bacteroidota > Bacteroidia > Cytophagales > Cyclobacteriaceae > JANQEU01. Next base: position 878,402 of record OZ245789.1, read on the forward strand.
CAGCGGGTAGATATGGAGCAGATATCATTTCCTATGCTGAGGCCACGGACTTCATTTATGAAAATGATAAAATCTCAGGCATCAAATGGAAAGACAATCTTTCTGACACAATTCACACCGTTAATTCGAAATTCACAATAAGTGCAGCGGGTCCCTGGGTAGATGAAATACGACAAAAGAATAAGTCACTGCAAGGCAAACATCTGCACCCAACTAAGGGAGTTCACATTGTGGTTCCGCATAAAAGATTCCCGATTAAGCAAGCTGTGTATTTTGACGTACCTGATGGCAGGATGATTTTTGCAATCCCCAGAGATAGGATAACCTATATCGGAACCACTGACACCGACTATAAAGGTGACCTAAATGACGTACGAACCGATGAATCGGATGTGAACTACCTAATAGATGGAGTCAATCATATTTTCCCTGCGGTAGACCTTAAAATGAAGGATGTGGAGTCGACCTGGGTGGGTTTAAGACCATTGATCGAGGAGGAAGGTAAATCCGCTTCCCAGCTCTCTAGAAAGGACGAGATTTTCGAATCAGACACGGGTCTGTTGTCCATTGCTGGGGGTAAGCTGACAGGCTATCGCAAAATGGCCGAACGCATTATTGACAAGGTAATTAAAAAAGCTTCTGTCGGCCAATCCAAATTTGAAGATTGCAATACCGATTCCATAATCCTAACCGGAGGGCCTTTTCGAAACTCGAAGGCTGTCAATGACTATACTATGGAGGTTCAAAAGAGGTTGTTTGATGAGAATTTAGGAGAGTATGCAGGCTACATGGTCAGTAACTATGGCAAACAAACTGACGAGATTCTAGCGTATTACGAGGAAATCGAAGATCCTGATAATGAAACAAGACTTGGCCTGGCTGAATTAAAATTTACTTTAAAGCATGAAGCAGTTTTCTCAATGCTGGATTTCTTTGAAAGACGTACAGGGAGATTATACTTTAATATCAACAGTATTGAAAAGCTCATCGGTCCGACCCTGGATCATTTCACCGCCTTTTTCGAATGGTCGCAAGATAGGAGAACGAAGGAATTGAACGACCTCAAAAATGCGATATACAAGGCCAGTCATTTCGAATAATTGAAATTTCAACACTGATTTATGGAGATTAAAAAAACCTGGTGGAAGGAGAGTGTGGTATACCAAATCTATCCAAGAAGTTTTAGGGATAGCAATGGAGATGGTATCGGTGACCTCGGCGGGATCATAAGCAAATTGGATTATATCAAGGATTTGGGAGTGGATGTGATCTGGCTTTGTCCCATATATGAATCACCAAATGATGACAATGGGTATGATATAAGCGATTACAGAAACATTCTGGGTGAATATGGGACCATGCAGGAGTTTGATATTTTGCTTGATAAGGTACACGAAAACGGGATGAAATTGATAATGGACCTTGTTGTCAATCACACCTCTGATGAACATGAATGGTTTGTTGAGTCGAGGACGTCAAGAGACAGCAACAAGCGGGATTACTATATATGGAAGGACGGATCCGGAAACAATCCCCCGAACAACTGGAAGTCTTTTTTCTCAGGAGATGCATGGGAACTTGATGAGCAAACGGGTCAGTATTATTTACATCTTTTTACCCGCAAGCAACCGGATCTGAATTGGGAAAACCCAAAGGTAAGAAAGGAAGTACATAATATTGTCAGGTTCTGGCTGGATAAGGGAGTTGATGGCTTTAGGATGGACGTCATATCATTGATTTCCAAAAGAGGTTATGAAGATTCCAAATATCCTACACTAAACGAGACCATTGATCATATCTATGCCAATGGACCCCGAGTTCATGAATTTCTTAATGAATTGAATCATGAGGTGCTAAGGGGCCATGATGTGTTTACCGTGGGAGAAGGGCCTGGAATAAACCTTTCTGAGGGCCTCAACTATGTAGACCAACGAAGAAAAGAACTGGATATGATCTTTCATTTTGGACATATGTTTATGGATCATGGTCCCGGAGGTCGATTCGATCCTGTTCCTTATGATTTCATTTCTTTCAAAAAAGTATTTAGAGACTGGGATGCTCTCATGCATCCTAATGGATGGACCAGTGTTTTTTTGGGTAATCATGATTTCCCAAGGTTAGTTTCCAGATTTGGAAATGATCAGGCATATTGGGAGAAGTCATCTAAATTGTTCGCACTTCTTTTGATGACGCTGAGGGGTACCCCGTATGTATTCCAGGGAGATGAAATTGGGATGACAAACGTTGGAGAATGGAGGGAAGAGGATTTCCGGGATGTAGAAATTCTGAACTATCTGAATGAAGTAAAAAATGAAAGTGGGGATTATAAAAAGGCGTTGAAAATGGCTGGGATCGTTGGTCGGGATAATTCCCGTACTCCCATGCAATGGGACGATTCGACAAACGCCGGCTTTACAGGTGGAAACGCCTGGTTAAAAGTCAACCCGAACTTCAGGAAAATTAACGTCAAACAGCAAATCGAATCCGATGACTCTATTCTGCAGTTCTATCGCGAGGTGATCAGAATAAGAAAGTCCAATAAAACACTCGTTTACGGAGATTTTCATATAATTGACTTGCCTCATGAGAAAGTGTTTGCATACTGGAGATCTGATAAAGAGCATACTTTCCTTGTTGTGTTAAATTTCTCGGATGAGAATCAGAGGTTTCCGATAGATTCACAATCAGAATTGCATTTGCTTAAATCAAACTACGAGGATACTTTAGAGTTAAGCAGTTCGCAAAACATTGAATTGAGGCCATGGGAAGCCAACCTGTATAAAATGTAATCTAAATCTGTTGTTATGGCATTATGGGGCATAGATCTGGGAGGAACCAAAATTGAATGTGCTGTCCTTGAAAGCGCTTCGAATCCGATCGTAATCGCCCGCGAACGGCATGATACGCAAGCAGACGGTGGATATGAGCACATTTTACAACGTATAAAGCTACTTGTTGATAACGTCAGTGAATCCATCAATCAAAAACCTGGTGCCATAGGATTTAGCACACCCGGGGCCATTGATCCGTCTTCGGGAACTATGAAAAACAGCAATACAGTTTGCCTGAATGGCAAGCCGTTGGATCAGGATCTGGAAAAACTTTTAAAAGTGCCAGTCAAAATGGCCAATGATGCCAATTGTTTTGCCCTGGCTGAAGCTACCGTGGGTATTGTTCCCGAAAAATACCCTGAGGCCACCGTAGTATTTGGAGTGATCCTGGGCTCAGGTGTAGGGGGGGGAGTAGTGGTCAACAAGAAGATAATCAATGGCAGACATGGAATCGGAGGCGAATGGGGCCATAACTTTTTGGATGAGTCCGGAGGAGATTGCTATTGCGGCAAAGTTGGATGTGTGGAACGTGTGATATCGGGGAGAAATCTCGAACGGTACCATCTTGAACAATTTGGTGTGGAAAAGAAACTCAAACAGATCTATCAGGAGTATTTGGATGGGTCCAATGCAGATTCGATTCACACTATTGAGCGACTACTCCATTTTTTTGGTAAAGCCATGTCAGTAGTTATTAACATACTTGATCCCGAGGTCATTGTTCTCGGGGGTGGTGTAGGCAATATTGATCTGCTTTATACCAAAGGAGTAGAGGAGGTTAAAAAACACGTTTTCAACCCTGACCTTGAAACCATATTTTTAAAACCGAAACTTGGAGATAGTGCCGGAGTTTTTGGTGCCGCTTTTCTGGTGGCTTAAATATTTGGATAGATCTTTCATTAATTTTAAGCCAAAACCAATCAGGATGAAATCCATCTATATTTCGATCTTTTTAATGGTTCTGGTAGTAGGTTGTGGGAACAAAAAATCAGGATCAAAAGACAATGAAGCAACTGAACAATCAAACACAGAAATGAAAGTTAAACCCGGATTTGACCTTCAGGGACATCGAGGTGCAAGAGGGCTGGTACCGGAGAATTCACTTGTAGCTTTTGAAAGAGCGATGGACCTTTCGGTTAACACCCTTGAATTAGACGTGGTTATAAGCAAAGACAAAAAAGTTGTGGTTAGTCACGAACCTTGGATGTCCGCAGAGATTTGTCTTGATCGTCAGGGTAAATTGATCGAAGAAAGTGAGCAACGCAATCTAAATCTTTATGAAATGGATTACGGTGAGATAAGACAATTCAATTGTGGGAGTTTGATGCACAACAGGTTTCCGAGCCAGGGTAAAGTCCAAACTCATAAACCACTTCTTAGCGAAGTATTCTCAACTGTGTTGGATAAAGCAAACGACGAGAACAAGCCAATTCCAAACTTCAACATTGAAATAAAAAGTGACCCGGCAGGAGACAATCTGTACCATCCTGAGCCGGATGAGTTCTCAGATTTAGTATACAATCTGGTTTCAGAATATGACTTGTGGGAAAAAGTAAATATTCAATCTTTTGACTTGAGAGTACTCCAATATTATAATCAAACCTACCCAGAAGTCCGGTTGGCCCTGCTCATAGAGTCCGAACCGGATTGGTGGTCAAATGTTGATTCATTGGGTTTTAACCCCGAAATCTATAGCTGTCATTATTCTTTACTAACTGAGGAAATAGTCGGTGACCTGCAGGCTGCGGGCATGAAAGTTATTCCCTGGACCGTCAATCAAAGAGAGGATATGATTCGCCTGATGAGATGGAGTGTCGATGGCATTATTACTGATTACCCTAATATTGCAGTCGAATTACTAAAAGAAAACTAATGAAGAAGTATCAGGTATGTGCCGTTGGTAATGCGATGGTGGACTACGAAATTGAAGTATCAGACGAGTTTTTAAATCAGAATAATGTTGAAAAAGGGTTTATGACCCTTGTAGATCAGGAAAGGCAGGAAGAACTACTCAATTCCGACGGAGGAGACATTCGTAAAAAGCAGGGTGGCGGCTCAGCTGCCAATACCATGTCAGCTTTTAGTAAACTGGGTGGCAAAGGCTATTACACTTGCAAGGTAGCAAATGATGAAGATGGTACCTTTTATTTACAGGAACTCATTGATGATGGATTGGACACCAATTTGGATGTTAAAAATTTACCAATTGGTGTGACAGGCAAGTGTTTGGTGATGGTTTCTCCGGATGCGGAAAGGACGATGAATACCTTTCTGGGTATTACCACTGATCTTGGAGTTGAGAACCTATCCGAAGAAGCAATCAAGGATTCCGAATATGTATACCTCGAAGGGGCTTTGATTTCGTCCGACACAGGAAGAGAAGCGCTCAAAAAAGCCAAGCAAATTGCTGAAGAAAACGGCGTCAAAGTCGCCCTTACTTTCTTTGATCCCGCAATGATCAAGTATTTCGGTGATCAGATGCGCGAGCTCGTGGGTGATCACATCGATCTTATTTTTTGCAATGAGGAAGAGGCCATGTTATTTACTCAAAAGGATACGGTCCAGGAGGCTAGACAGGAATTATTAAAAGTAGCAGACCACATTGCCATTACACAGGGCAAGAACGGCGCCATTATATGGGATGGAGATACATTCGTGGATATTGAGCCATATGAAGTGAAGGCTATTGATACCACAGGTGCTGGAGATATGTTTGCAGGAGCGTTCCTTTATGGAATTACCCATGGACATTCATATGCCTCTTCAGGTAAATTAGCCAGTCTTGCCAGCTCCAGGGTCGTAGCCCAATATGGCCCCAGAATTTCAACTGAAAAACTCAGGGATTTAGCTGGTCATATATTTCAGAATGATCCATTGCTACATTGATTTGGTAATCTTGATTGCTACATCTATCTTTGCACTCCGTTTTCAAAAAATAAATGATCTCTAGATGAAAAGGACGTTTCAACCTTCAGTGAGGAAAAGAAAAAACAAGCATGGATTCCGTTCCCGAATGGAGTCAGTGAATGGAAGATCAGTTCTTGCCAGAAGAAGGGCAAAAGGTAGAAAGAGATTGACCGTCTCTGATCAAAAGCATACCAAATAATTGCAATGCCTATGTCGGTAGGCACTAAGAAATATACCTTCGGCAGGGAAGAAAGCCTGAAGAGTAAAAAAATCATAGAGGAACTATTTAAAAATGGTTCCTCTTTTCGATTATATCCTTTTACTCTTGTCTCACGACCAGCCAGTGTTTCAGTAAATCAAATTCTGATTTCAATTCCTAAAAAGAATCACAAGAAAGCCGTGGACAGGAATCTATTGAAGCGGCGAATAAGAGAAGTGTACAGACTTAATAAACATATTCTTACCGATGCCTCGGAAGAACGATTTAGCCTGGCACTCATATATCTTTCAAAAGACATTATGAATTTTGAAGAATTGCAGCGTAAACTAATTAAATTGTTTACCCGTTTTTCTAAAGAATACATTTCCAAATCACATGAGTAAAGCATTCAAGATATTTCTGCCCATCACGGTAATACTGGTAATTGCATTTTCATTTAAGCCGGCAACGGAAAATGACAGGTATTTCCAGATTGTGAAAAATCTGGACATTTTCGCCACCCTTTTTAAGGAGGTGAATTCCTATTACGTGGATGACATCAATCCCAATGAACTCGTCAAAGTTGGAATAGACGCGATGCTTAACTCTCTGGATCCCTATACCACGTACATTCCAGAGGATGACATTGAGGATTACATGACAATGACTACTGGCGAATACGGTGGTATAGGAGCTTTGGTTGATACTAAAAGTGGAGTGCATACTATCGTGATGCCTTATAAGAATTCTCCGGCGGATCGGGCCGGGTTGAAAATTGGAGATCAGATTCTGCAAATAAATGGTACAGACCTCGCTGATAAAAATTCCGATGCCATAAGCACTCTGCTTAATGGTGCCTCTCGTAGCGAGATTGAGATGGTGGTGAAGCGGTTTGGCAACCCACAGACTTTCACCGTTACATTAAAGCGTGAAAAAATAACCATCGATAATGTGCCCTATTACGGGATGGTCAATGAATCTATAGGTTATATAAGGCTAAGTGACTTTACAACCAAAGCCGGACGTGAAGTGGGCAATGCAGTAAAAGAATTAAAGGGAAACGGAGCTGATAAGCTTATCCTTGATTTGAGAGGTAATCCGGGAGGACTTTTAGATGAAGCTATAAATGTTTCCAATGTGTTTGTCCCTAAAGGTAAGGAGATAGTCAGTACAAGAGGTAAACTTGACAGTTGGACAAAGATTTATCGAGCTCCAATCGAACCAGTTGATATCCAAATTCCATTGGTTGTATTAACAGATAATGGCAGTGCCTCTGCCGCGGAGATAGTTTCCGGAGTTGTCCAGGATTACGACAGGGGTATTCTCGTGGGTCGGAAAACATTTGGTAAGGGTCTTGTTCAGCAAACCAGACCGTTGGCCTATAATTCTCAGCTAAAAGTAACTACCGCAAAGTACTATATCCCCAGCGGAAGGTGCATTCAGGCAATAGATTACAGCAATAGAAATCCTGATGGAAGTGTAGGAAAAATTGCAGATTCCCTCAAATCAGAATTTACTACTGCCAACGGGCGAAAAGTGTTTGATGGAGGAGGTTTAAATCCAGACATAGAAGTTGACAAGCATAACTATGCACCAGTCACTTATGGATTGCTTAGACATGATCTTATATTTCATTACGCTACAGAATATTTCTATACTCACGATGAAAAGGTAGACCCAAAAGCCTTTCGACTGTCTGATGAGGATTACGATTCTTTTGTCGGTTGGTTAGAAGGTAAAGAATATGATTATACAACCAATGTGGAAAAAGGAGTTCAGACACTGATAGAAGTTGCCAAAAAGGAAAAGTATTATGAAGACATTAGAACGGAGATAGATGCACTCCATACCGCCACCTTGCACAACAAAGAATCTGATTTGTCGACTTTTAAACAAGAGATAAAATCCTTGTTGGAACAAGAAATTGCAAGCCGATATGGATTGCAGGATGCGGCCATCGAATCAACATTTAACAAAGACAAAGATATTTTGGCTGCAGTGCAGATCTTAACCGATACAGATCAATATCAGTCGCTATTAAAAGCACAGTAAATTGATTCTAAGTATTGAAACTAGTACTATTTCGTGTTCTGTCAGTCTTCATAACCAAGGAGACCTCGTAGCTTCGGGGTTTTACCTGATATCTAAGTCACACTCTGCACTGTTGCCGGGGATTATTGATGAGCTATTACAAAATGCCGGTATCGAAAAAGGTGATCTTGAAGCCATAGCAGTTTCGAGTGGACCTGGATCGTACACAGGGTTACGCATCGGAACCTCTTGTGCCAAGGCTCTTTGTTTTGGACTATCTATCCCGTTAATCTCTATTACCAGTCTGGATGTTTTGGCATTTCATGGCTGCAATATGGTATTCGAGTCCCATTATATAGTACCAATGATCGATGCCAGAAGAATGGAGGTTTACACCCAAGTCTGTGCTGAAAATGGTAGCAGACTTGAAGAAATGACTGCGAAAATCCTTGAACCCGATTCTTTGATGCACTTAAATGATAAACCCATATTGATTTTAGGAGATGCAGTAGAAAAGTGTAAAGACTTTTTTATCAATTCCGAATCTATAAAATTCAAAAAATGTCATCCGGATTCAGCAGATATGGGCGTCCTTGCTAATGAAAAGTTTCGTAATGCAGAGTTTGAAAATATTGCATACTTCGAACCAATTTATTTGAAAGCATTTCAAACCAAAAAACCTAAAGATCGGTTAGCAATATAACGATGGAAACAGTACCAATAGAGAATAGAGTAGCTAGCAGCAACCTGGTTAGCATTGATCTGGAGGAATATTTGGACAAGGGACCTCGAATACCTTTTGATATCAAAGATTTGTTGACGGAAGGTATCCTTTTAAGAGAAAAGGATTTTAGGGCTCGTGTTAAGGCATTGGATTTCTCCATATTTGAGGGAAAGAATGTAGCTGTTTTTTGCAGCACTGAAGCGTTAATTCCTTCCTGGGCACATATGCTGTTGGTTTCGAAGTTTGTTCCTTATGCAAGTCAGGTGGTGATTGGTTCCATGGAGGATTTAGAAAAAAGCATGATCAGTGAGGCCATTTCACAAATTGATATCAAAAGTCTGAAGGATGCCAAAGTTGTTGTAAAAGGTTGTGGAGATATCAAAAACCGTGATTATGCCTATGGAGAA
>OZ245789.1:892500-1375000 GCA_965228045.1 Cyclobacteriaceae bacterium
TACCCGCAACGGGACGGAAAGACCCCGTGAACCTTTACTATAGCTTCACATTGGCATTGGGTAAATGATGTGTAGGATAGGAGGGAGACTATGAAGCGCTGCCGCCAGGTGGTGTGGAGTCATTGGTGAAATACCTCCCTTTATTTATCTGATGCCTAACCCGCCATCTGGCGGGGACATTGTGTGGTGGGTAGTTTGACTGGGGTGGTCGCCTCCAAAAGTGTAACGGAGGCTTTCAAAGGTACCCTCAGCACGTTTGGTAATCGTGCGTGGAGTGCAATAGCATAAGGGTGCTTGACTGTGAGGCCAACAAGCCGATCAGGTAGGAAACTAGGATATAGTGATCCGGTGGTTCTGAATGGAAGGGCCATCGCTCAAAGGATAAAAGGTACTCCGGGGATAACAGGCTGATCTCCCCCAAGAGCTCACATCGACGGGGAGGTTTGGCACCTCGATGTCGGCTCGTCACATCCTGGGGCTGGAGAAGGTCCCAAGGGTTGGGCTGTTCGCCCATTAAAGTGGCACGCGAGCTGGGTTCAGAACGTCGTGAGACAGTTCGGTCCCTATCTGTTGTGGGCGTAAGAAGTTTGAGTGGATCTGACCTTAGTACGAGAGGACCGGGTTGGACCAACCGCTGGTGTACCAGTTGTTCCGCCAGGAGCACTGCTGGGTAGCTATGTTGGGTGCGGATAAGCGCTGAAAGCATCTAAGTGCGAAACCCACCACAAGATGAGACTTCTTTAAAGGGATGTTATAGACGATGACGTAGATAGGCTGCAGGTGTAAAGGCAGTAATGTCAAAGCCGAGCAGTACTAATTACCCGTAAACTTCCTCAAAGTGCGAGCGATATATTCGATTTTGTTCTTGTGAATCTTTCACTTCTATCATGTCTTATCCGCCAAAGCTTTAGCGACGGTGGATACAACCTTCAGATCATCACTGAACTAAGTTCAGGAATTTGAAGTAAAGAAAAATTAGTGTGATTATCGCGGCGGGGTCCAGACACCGTGTCCCCGGCTCTCCCCATCCCGAACAGAGAAGCTGTAAAGGATAGGATCAAGAGTAGCGATGTCACTGAAGACTTTATGGTGATTATCGCGGCGGGGTCCACCTCTTCCCATTCCGAACAGAGAAGTTAAGCCCGCCAGCGCCGATGGTACTGCAATCAAATGTGGGAGAGTAGGTCGTTGCCAGTTTATTATAAAGGGATACTGTTATTCAGTGTCCCTTTTTTTATGCCTACACTTTTAAAATATAGAGACACCATACCATTAACCTTTGGTTCAAACAACGAGTCCTAACGTCTTCCCATTCCGATCCGCCAGCTTGCGGATAAGCCCGCCAGTACCGACCGTGGCCACCGAAGCTTTAGCGAAGGAGGATGATTACGAGCATCACAAGTCAGCTCATCACATGCCATGTCAAACCCTGTCCGCCCCCTGGCCGATTGCCAGTTTATTATAAAAGATATTGAGGAAGCGCCATCCTTTTTTGTCTCCTTCTTCGTCTTTTGACCTGGGACATCTATCTTGGGTATGTGGCAATGGGATTAAAAAAAATAGGACCAGGACTACTGGTCTCAGCTGCTTTTGTGGGACCTGGAACACTGATTACTTGCAGCATCGCCGGGAGTTCATATGGATATACATTGATTTGGGCTATAATATTTAGTCTGGTATCTACCATCATACTACAGGAAATGACTGGTCGGTTAGGAATTACACTTGGATCAGGTCTCTCTGACGCAATCCGGCAAACCATCAAAAACATTTACTTGCGGAGGGTGCTTTCAATCCTCGTCATCCTGGCCATAGCGTTAGGTAATGCTGCATACCAATCGGGAAATATTTCTGGCGCAGTGATGGGGATGGCGGGACTTACGGGTGATGGTGCCAGTTCCATGTTTAAGCTTTTGTCAGAAATCACTATATCAGGTATTGCTTTCGGACTGCTGTTAGTTGGTAAATATAAAATTCTTGAAAGGGTACTAATTGGCTTGGTTGGTTTTATGAGTTTGGCTTTTCTCATGGCGGTGTTTACACTTCCTATTGATTTTGATTTGTTAATCAAAGGTCTATTCGTGCCCAAAATACCAGATGGATCATTGATGATAATAGTCGCATTGATTGGCACCACAGTGGTTCCTTATAATTTATTTCTTCACTCAGCATCGGCTGCTACAAAGTGGAAGGATGTACAGGATATAAAATCCATGAGACTTGATACGGTAATTTCAATAGCAATTGGAGGATTTGTGTCCGTGATAATAATTGTGACTTCCGCTTCAACGTTGTACGTCTCTGGAATTGAAGTAAAGGGGATTTCGGAATTGGCCGGACAACTTGAACCTTTACTGGGAAAATTTGCCGTAGTGTTATTTTCATTAGGGTTGGTAAGTGCTGGATTAACTTCAGCGATAACCGCACCTCTGGCAGCCGCCTACGCTGTTTCAGGCATTTTTGGTCAATCTGGAAACATGAAATCTAACATTTTCAGAGGCAGTTGGATGTTTGTGCTCTTTACAGGATTGATAGTTGCTGCCTTCGGCGTGAAGCCAATTTTCCTTATCCAAAGTGCACAGTTTGCAAATGGATTACTTCTCCCATTTGTTGGTTTTTTCCTCCTTATATTGATGAATAATCAAAAAATGGGGAAATTGAAAAATGGAGCAATTTCAAATTCTTTATCACTAGTTGTCTTGATCATTATTACGGGATTGGGTATTCGAAGTATATTGACAGCATTGAATTTCCTTTGATATGACAATGGATATTAATTGCGATTTAGGGGAAGGTTTTGGTCGGTACAATGTGTGTGATGAAAAAGAAATAATGCCTCTTATTTCTTCGTGCAATGTAGCATGTGGTTTTCATGCTGGAGATCCATTAACAATTTTGCAAACCGTCAAAATGGCCATCGAAAATGAATTGGCCATAGGTGCACACCCTGGTTATCCTGATCTCGTTGGCTTTGGCAGGAGAGATTTCAATATTTCGCCAGAGGAGTTAGGAGCATCAATTTTATATCAAATTTCCGCTGTTAAAGGTATCTGCGAATCTCTCGGGACAAAACTCGGACACGTGAAGCTTCATGGTGCATTGTACAATAAAACAGCAAATGATGAGAAACTGTCTGGAATTGTCTGTGAGCAGATAACGAAAATTGATGATTCTCTGGTTTTTACCGGAATGCCAGATTCTGCACATGAAACAACTGCGGCTAAATACAATTTGAGATTCAGGAAGGAAGCTTTTGCCGATCGCTTATATGATAATGGTGGACGATTGGTGAGTCGGTCTATCGAAGGGTCTGTTTTGGTTGATCCTGAAGCCATATTTAGCCAGATGGAGACCATTTCAATCAAGGAAGAAGTGGTAACTATCGAGGGTAATGTTATCGGTTGTAAGGCAGATACTATTTGCGTCCATGGGGATAATCCAGCAATTGTTCAGGCATTGAGGATGCTCCGACAAAAGTACCCACCCAAATAGCTTAATTGACGTGGTCGAAGAAATATCTGTTTTGTCTGAATTTGCTATTGAGGTTTTGATAAAATCACCGATCAGTTTTTTATCTGAATTCGAGGATTTGTTCGCAGAACAGAATGAAATATTGGAAATATATGCCACAGATCACTCTATCCTGATCGTGCATACAGGCCATTTGGCATTAGGTGACTTAAGAAGTCAGATAATGGATCTAAAATTTTCGAAGCTACCAAAGGAAATACACCGTTCGGAATTGGTATTTCCAATCTGTTATGATGAAGAATTTGGTTACGATCTTCCTAAAGTTTGTACGCAGCTGGGTATTGAGAGGCAAGACTTTATTAAAAAACATACCTCTGTGACTTATCCAGTTGGGATGATGGGCTTCATTCCAGGCTTTGCTTACCTCGACGGATTACCTGCTGAATTAAAGCTTCCCAGAAAAGAGAGTCCGTCCAAGAGGGTTCCTGCGAACTCAGTGGCTATAGCAGCAGAACGATGCGCAATTTACCCGTCTGAGGTTTCGGGTGGATGGCATATAATAGGTCGCACACCAATGAAAATACTTGACTGGTCAAAAAGGGATCCATTCACCATCAAGGAGTTCCACGATGTGAGATTCAGAAGTATCTCAAAGAAAGAGTTTCAAGAGCTGGTTAATGATTGAGGTATTAAATCCAGGCATTTATTCTTCGATTCAGGATTTTGGAAGAATTGGTTTCAGAAAATATGGTGTTCCCGTATCGGGATCACTGGATAAACATAGTATGATCTGTGCCAATAGAAAGTTGGGGAATCCGGATAATCAACCTGTTATAGAAATTTTTGGAGGAAAGTTTGAACTCAGGTCTCATTCGGAATGCTCAATTGGCTATGCCGGAGCCAAATGTGATTGTCGGTTAAATGGAAAGAGTGTTTCTGACACGAAAGTGGAGCTAAAAAGTCAAGACATAGTCAGTTTTGACAGACCCTCAAGCGGATGGTTACTTTATCTCACATTTGATCGGGCACTGATGGCTGACAATAAGCTTGGGTCGGTATCCACACTCATTAGTTCTGGTATCGGCGGACATCATGGAAGAAATCTTAGGAAAGGAGACCAATTAGACTTTACAGATTCGCGAATTCCTTCCATCAACCCTTCCACTTCAAGCCAGCAAAGACCCTTTGCCAGTAGTTATACCTTAAGATTTATGGAAGGAAGAGAATACGCACGGCTGGATGACCAATCCAAGTCAAAATTGGTGCAGGAATCCTTTGCCGTGACCACTGATTCTAATAGGATGGGATATCGCCTTCGGGGTTCCAAAATCATGTGCAGTTTGAGAGAGATTCGATCATCGGCCGTACTTCCTGGTACAGTTCAGCTCCCCGGTGATGGAAATCCGATTGTCCTGATGAATGATTGCCAAACTACCGGTGGATATCCGCGGATTGCTCAGGTCCTGCGAAAAGATGTGGAATTATTAGCTCAATCTCCGCCTAAATCTTTGGTCAGATTCCAAAAAGTGACCTATGATGAGGCGCGGGTCATTGACAAAAACTATCCTATCCTTCACGGTCCTGGCTAATATACGAAATTGGATATTTGATTCATTCTATAAGGGTGAATGATCCAATGCATGCGTTTGCACCTCCTTTCGTAGCAATTTGGTCCCAATAATTGGCCTTAATTCTTTAGATTGTGAGAACAACATTAGCATTATGAATTTAAATATGAAGGCGGAGCAACAGAACACCTATGATGCCATTGTGGTTGGGTCAGGAATTAGTGGTGGCTGGGCAGCCAAAGAATTGACTGAGAAAGGGCTGAAAACCCTGATGCTCGAAAGAGGAAGAGATGTCAAACACATCGAAGGATATCCAACGATGAATAAACACCCCTGGGAGCTTCCTTATGCGGATCGACTACCTGCGGAAGAGATGAAAGATTATGAAAAGCAAAGTCGTACCGGATATACAATTAGACAGTCCACCAAACATTGGTGGGTGAAGGACACGGAGCATCCTTATGAAGAAACACAGCGATTTGACTGGATGCGTGGATATCATGTCGGGGGAAGATCGATTATGTGGGGAAGGCAATCATACCGGCTGAGCGATCTGGATTTTGAAGCCAATCTCAAAGATGGGATCGCCATTGACTGGCCCATAAGATATAAAGACATAGCACCCTGGTATGATTACGTGGAGTCATTTATCGGTGTTAATGGACAAAATGAGGGACTTTCTCAGCTTCCCGACGGCAAGTTCCTTCCTCCAATGGAGATGAATTGTGTTGAGAAGCACGTCAAAGGAAAAATAGCCGAGAATTATACGGATAGAATGATGACCATAGGTCGATCGGCAAATCTCACAGCTAATCACAATGGTAGATCCAAATGTAATTACAGAAATCTATGCATCAGAGGATGTCCTTTTGGAGCATATTTTAGTACGCAGTCCAGTACTTTGCCTGCGGCTGTGGCAACTGGAAATTTGACATTACGACCTCAGTCGATCGTAACAGAAGTGCTTTATGATCCGGAAACCCAAAAAGCAACTGGTGTCAGGATCATGGATGCAGAAACAAGAGAATATCAGGAGTTCTACGCTAAAATTATTTTCCTGAATGCTTCAGCATTGGGTAGTACCTGGATATTGATGAATTCCACGGAGCATAATCCTGATGGTCTTGGAAGTACAAGTGGTGAGTTGGGAAGAAATGTCATGGATCACCATCTTGGCGTGGGTGCGGCCGGTGAGTTTGACGGATTTCAGGATCAGTACTACTATGGTCGGAGGCCAAATGGCATCTACATCCCAAGATTTAGAAATCTGAAAGAGAATAATCAAGACTTCATTCGTGGTTATGGTTATCAGGGTGGGGCCAGTCGGGAAAGTTGGACAAGAACCGTTGCAGAACTGAGTATCGGGGAAGGATTGAAAGACGAGTTGGCAATGCCGGGCCAATGGAACATGGGCTTGGGTGGTTTTGGTGAGTGGCTTCCTTATCACGATAATAAGGTGACATTGAATCGTGAAAAACTGGACAAATTTGGTCTTCCAACTTTCGTGTTTGATGTAGGTTATAAGGAGAATGAGCTTAAGATGAGGGAGGATATGATGAACCAGGCAGCAGAAATGCTGGAAGCAGCCGGTCTCAAAAACGTGCGTACCTGGAACAGTACACCATCTCCAGGACTTGGTATCCATGAGATGGGAACAGCCCGTATGGGTAGGGATCCTAAGACCTCCGTATTGAATGAATGGAATCAGGTTCATGAAGCTAAGAATGTGTTTGTGACTGACGGAGCTTTTATGACTTCTGCAGCCTGCCAGAATCCATCGCTTACCTACATGGCGATGACTGCAAGAGCTGCTGACTATGCCGTAAAGGAACTTAAAAGAATGAACCTCTAATTATGACTGCCATGAATACAATAGATAGAAGAGAAGCATTAAAAAGAGTGAGCATGATGATGGGGGGAGCACTAGCAGCTCCAACTGTTTTAGGCGTAATGCAAGGTTGCTCCGCGAAGCCGGAACTCACCTGGACCCCTCAGTTATTTACAGAAGATCAGGCCAGAACCGTTTCTAGCATTGCTGACATAATCCTTCCCAAAACGGATTCTCCAAGTGCCAGTGAGTTAGGGGTTCCAGGATTCATTGAAGATAATGTTCGCCTGATTATGACTGAAGAGGAACGTAAGAAGTTTATGGATCTTATGGCAGAATGGGATACAGAGTGCCAGGAGAGTACCGGAAAAACATTTAATGATCTTACTGTTGAAGAACAAAAACAATTTGTTTCCGCACAACATGATAAGATAACCCAGGGATGGATAGCACCCGAAGATCGACCATTGATATGGCCACTTAAGGAACTGACCATTACCGGTTATTTCACAACAGAAGTGGGGATGACTCAAGTACTTCAATATGTAGCAATACCAACCCGATATGATGCCTGCATTTCTCTGGAGGAAGCAGGAGGTAAAACCTGGGCAACCTAAATATTAAGTGACCCTCTGAATTATCCGCAAAAGGGTTTCATTTTTTTGAAACCCTTTTCTTTTTATTTGGCAAATGTAATGGCCCTTGTCTC
Source organism: Cyclobacteriaceae bacterium (assembly GCA_965228045.1). Classification (GTDB taxonomy): domain Bacteria; phylum Bacteroidota; class Bacteroidia; order Cytophagales; family Cyclobacteriaceae; genus JANQEU01. Next base: position 900,077 of record OZ245789.1, read on the forward strand.
TCTTATTACTGCGATCTTTATCTGACCAGGATACTGCATGTCTTTTTCTATTTTCTGAGAGATCTTAAAAGATAGATCGTTCGCCTGATCATCTGTGACGGATTCAGCATCCACCAGGACTCTTAGCTCTCTACCAGCCTGAATTGCGTAGCATTTATTAACACCATCAAAGCTCAATGCAACGTCTTCCAGATCCCTTAACCTTTTGAGGTAAGATTCCATTATCTCCCGTCGGGCACCAGGTCGGCTACCAGAGATGGCATCGCAAGCCTGGACAATCGGAGATATCATTGCTGTCATTTCGATTTCATCATGATGGGCACCAATTGCATTACAGACATCCGGATTTTCCTTGTACTTTTTTGCCAATTCCATCCCAAGTAATGCATGGGGAGTTTCCGGTTCATCAGGCCATACTTTACCAATATCGTGCAGCAGCCCAGCTCTTTTGGCCAGTTTTGCATTAAGTCCGAGTTCAGATGCGAGTGTGGCACAAAGCTTGGCGACTTCCCTTGAGTGCTGAAGTAAATTCTGACCGTAGGAAGACCTAAATCTCATTCTTCCCACCATACGGATGAGTTCGGGATGTAAACCGTGGATGCCCAAATCAATGACTGTTCTTTCCCCAATTTCTACGATTTCCTCTTCAATGTTTTTGGTTGTTTTGGCTACAATTTCTTCTATCCTTGCCGGATGTATCCTTCCATCCTGAACCAATCTATGTAGTGAAAGTCTTGCTATCTCTCGTCTTACAGGATCATATCCCGAGATAATGATGGCTTCCGGAGTATCGTCAACAATAATTTCCACACCGGTTGCTGATTCGAGTGTTCGGATGTTTCGACCCTCACGCCCTATGATTTTTCCTTTGATGTCATCTGAATCAAGGTTGAAAACTGAGACACAGTTTTCAATGGCATGTTCTGTGGCGGTCCTTTGGATGGTCTCAATGATGATCTTTTTAGCCTCTTTGGTAGCTGTCATCTTGGCTTCTTCCATAATGTTTTTAATATGGGCAGAAGCATCCGTCCTGGCCTCATCCTTAAGAGCTTCAATCAGCTGACTTTTTGCTTCATCGACAGTGAGATTCGAAACTTTTTCAAGTATTGCTACCTGTTGGCTTTTTAGCTTTTCAAATTCTTCCTTCCGCTTTTTGACGATTTCAAGCTGGGCATTGAGATTTTCTTTTACAGACTCCAGCTCCGCTTCCGTTCGCTTATTCTGTTCCATTTGTTTGGACAGAGAAGCTTCGCGTTGCTTAAGCTTATTCTCATTACTGATGATCTGGTTTTTCTTTCTGTTGGACTCTTCATCAAACTCTGTTTTGAGCTTATAGTATTTCTCTTTTGCCTCGTGAATCTTGTCTTTTTTGATGCTTTCAGCTGAGAGTTCTGCATCCTTAAGGATAAGCTTTTTTTGCTCTTCCGCTTCCTGGATTTTTTTACTGTAAGATCGATTCAGGATGAACCTGCTGCCAATAAATCCTGTCGCTACCCCGACTAGCCCTGCAAGTATGAGAAATGTTGTTTCCATGCTACCATTTTTATGGGCATGGTGAGTGTGGAGATGTCAGAGGATCAATTTTAGTCTATAATGCTTCTGAAATAAGCTGATTCAAAGTTTGCAACTGGTAAACTGAGCTTTCGTCTGTCGTCACATTGTTTTCTTCGATCTTCATTTTCTCCACCTGACAGTCAAATGCTACCATGGCGATAAGATCCTGATTGTCTTCGATTCCAAACCTTTCTTTGTAAGACTTCATCTTCTCGTTCAATATCTTACCAGCTCGTCGTATCCTTTCCTCATCCTCAGGCTTCACCTTCATTGGATACTCCCTATTACCTATTTTTAATTTGATTGATAGCTCCGTCATTTCGGAAAATTATGCCTCACTTAAGTGAATTATGCACTTATCTATCTCTTTAATATATTGATTTAATACCTCTTTTAACTCTTCAGTATTATCTCCCTCACCTGCCGTCATGTTGTTTACAATTTTACTTATTTTAAACTTATTTTGAAAGGCACTCAGCTCACCATTTTTTTGTTCAATCAGATTTTTTAATTCCTGATTTTCAGACCGGTAGTTGGCCAGGTCTGATTTCATACGTGAATGCTCTGTAAGTAATAATTTTATTTTTCGTTCAAGGGTATTCAGCTCTGATTTTAACGGGTCCTCAGCCATTTTTATCTTCTAATTGTTGCGTTAAGCTTTGATTCAAAATTTGTGATAAGATTTGACATGCATTTGTCAATTTGCTTATCATTCAGTGTTTTGTCCTTATCCTGAAGATAAAAGGCAATTGCATAAGCTTTTTTATCCTCTCCAATCTGTTCACCCTCGAACACACTAAAAACGTTCATCCTATTTAATAATTTTTTCTCGGAGTTAAAAGAGATTTCTTCAATCTCCTTATAGGTGACTGTCTTTTCCAGCACCAGTGAGAGATCTCTTCTTACCTCTGGGAACTTAGACAAAGCCTGGTAGGTAACATTTCTGGAAGCTGAGTCAACGATGTGTTGCCAGTTTAGTTCGGCATAGTAAATGTCCTGTTGCAGGTCAAAAAACCTTGCGATGCTTTTTTTGACCTTGCCAATGTGACCGAGAAGCTTCCCGGAAGCTTTTATTCGCAAAGAGTAATCAAAAGTCTTATTTTCTTTGGCAGGAGACAGATTCAACTGATTGATTCCTATCCTTTCCAATAAATCATAGACAGGGCCGGAAATATGTTGGAAAAAAGTCGGAGTGTTTTCAGCCATCCACGATTCTTTGTGCGCGTCACCAGTTGTATATAAACAGAGTTTGGGGCTTTCATCATACCCCCCATCATATCTCGTGTAGGTCTTGGCAAACTCAAAAAGCTTTAAGTCTGTCCATCTTCTATTCACATTATGACGGATAGACTCCAAAGCCGTGTAAAGTGGACTGGTTTTCATTATACCCAGATCTTCGCTTGACTTGTTTAGCAGATCCACGGCCTCTCCCGTTCCAAGTTGCAGCTTCTCTTCGTAAGACTGATTGGTGATGGAGTTCGTGAGAATTTCACTGAATCCCATTCCAGCCAGAAAGTACGACAGATCTTTTTGTAAGCCATTTGGGGTGATCTCTTCGAAGGGAGAGAGGTAGCTTGCCGCAATGAAGTCATCCAACTCCACATTATTGAATCCATAAATTCTCAGAACTTCTTCAACGAGATCTGCTTCACGTGTTACATCACTGCGATAGGCCGGAACCACTGCCAGGAATGAATCATCGTCGACGTTTTTTGAGGTAATGTCCAGACTATGAAGAATTTCGATAATTCGTTCGTTGCCAATGGCTTTTCCAATTAGCTTGTCAAAAGTGGAAAATTTTGATTCGATCTCTACAGGTTTTATGGGGTCGGGATAAATATCTACCAGTTTTGATGCTACATATCCACCTGCTATGTCCAGAATTAGCTTAGTGGCTGTTTTTAAAGCATATACGGTCATTTCCGGGTCGGTACCACGTTCATACCGGAAAGAGGCATCTGTACTGAGACCATGGTGTGTAGCGGTAGCCCTTATGTAATCAGGAGAAAAGTAAGCACTTTCAAGGAAAATGTCTGTGGTTTCATTAGTGACACCTGACTTGATACCTCCAAAAACACCAGCGATACACATACCATTACCATCACCGTCACAGATCATCAGGTCCTTTTGAGCAAGTTTTCTTTCCTTCTCATCCAGGGTGAAGAATTTTGTCCCCTCGTTTAAGGTCTTGACGACAATTTTATTTTTCTTGATCTGATTGGCGTCAAAGGCATGTAATGGTTGTCCCAATGAATGAAGGACAAAGTTTGTAATATCTACAACATTGTTGATGGGTTCGAGGCCGATGGCTCGAAGTCTTTGCTTTAGCCAATCCGGAGATTCTTCTACTTTTATTCCTCGAATGGTATATCCTGAATACCTGGGACATCCATTCTTATCTTCAACAGAGACGTCAATTGGTCTGTCTTCTTTGATTTCAAAGTCAGCTAAGTCTTCTTTTTTTAAGGGTCTTCCATAAAATGCCCTGAGATCACGAGCCGTTCCAAAATGAGAAGCTCCGTCTCCCCGATTAGGGGTCAACCCAATCTCATAGACATAATCAGTTTGGATGTTGTAAATATCTTTAACCGGAGTCCCGTTTTTTGCTTTTGTGTCAAGCACAATGACTCCGTCATGAGAAGTGCCAAGTCCAATTTCATCTTCTGCGCAGATCATACCTTCCGATGACTCACCTCTGATTTTGGCTTTCTTGATCCTGAAGGGTTCGCCATCCGTGGGATATATGGTAGTATTTACCGGTGCTATCACCACCTTCTGACCCTGAGCAACATTTGGCCCACCACAGACAATTTGTGAAGGTTCATCTGTACCGATATCCACTTTAGTAAGTTTTAGTTTATCAGCATTGGGGTGTTTTACACACTCCAAAACTTCACCTACTATAAGCCCCTCAAGACCACCCTTCACTCCTTCGAAGGTCTCTAGTCCTTCCACTTCTAGCCCGGTTTGAGTTAATACCTCACCGATTTCCTCTGGTGTTTCATCGATGTCAATGAAATCCTGGAGCCAATTATATGATATTTTCATCTCGTGATTTACAGATGTAAACCGGCAAAATTATAAAGTGTGCCTTAAAGGGATCGGACTATTTGAAATCTTTTTCTCCGGCCTCTATTGCTATCGGTAGAATGTTCTCTGCCGGGGGTAGTGGGCATACATAATCATCCACATAAGCACAATATGGATTATAAGCCAGGTTAAAGTCAACTTCCACCTTATTGGATTTTCCAATCTTCAAATCCAGGTAGCGCCCTCCACCATAGGTACTCTCTCCGCTCGTGTCATCTGCAAAAGCGCAGAAAAAGTTATCCATAGCACCCATGCCGTAAGGTTTTAACACAAGAAGACGGAACTCCTGACCTTTTAAGTCAAACTTGATCCAGGCGATTTTGGAATAACGCTGCTCCTCACCCGAACTGGTACCTATAGTCATTATTTGCCTTTCCTCTATTCTGTTCACAGTTGCCATTACTTTGTAGGAAGGATCAATGGGGTAGTAGATAGGATTAGAATACGTTGCATTAAATTGATTAAACGGAGACTGTTCATTGAATTGGAGATATCTTTTTCGGGATTCTATTTCATCCTGTACTTTTTGCACATAAGCAGAATTGTCCTCCGAATTCAAAGAGGAAATAGCCAACACTATTGCTGCGACTATTGCTATGCCGATAAGAACCTTTTTCATCTATAATAATGATTCATCTGCAAAGCTAAAATAAGATTCATTGCAGAAAATAATATGATCCAGGATGGGGATATCCATGAATTTTCCAGCCTCCTTCATTTTGGAGGTGAGTTTGATATCCGCCTGGCTGGGATTAATATTTCCCGAAGGATGGTTGTGAATCAATACGACATAGCTTGCTAGTTCCTCCATAGCGTATTTAAAGATCATTTTCGCGTCAACTACTGTACCGGATACACCACCTTTTGAAATCTGAATTTTTCTTATGACTTCGTTATTTCGTTTTAGAAGCAATATCCAGAATTGCTCATGGTCCTGATCCAGAAGCTCACTTTTGATATAGTCGAAAACATCCTTTGAGCCCTGAATTTTAAATTTTTTGTCTTCTCGTAATTCCTTGCGCCTCCTACCAAGCTCCAGCGCGCTCACTATGGAAATGGCCTTGGCCTCTCCTATACCTTTGAATTTTTTCAGTTCGGAGACAGACATGCGTGCCATCATATTGAGGTCGTTTTGACAGGAGCTAAGAATGTGTTTGGCGAGATCAACTGCAGACATGGTCCGGGTACCCGACCCTATTAAGATAGCGATCAGCTCCGCATCCGAAAGTACAGACTTTCCTTTTAGCAAAAGCTTCTCCCTGGGGCGGTCCTCCTCAGCCCACTTCTTTATTGAAAAATAGGATTCTTCCATTTATTGATAGCTGGTAAATGATGATAATGTAAACAAAAAAACCCGTTCTCCTGGAGGAGAGCGGGTTTCTTAAAAAGTAAAATTTCTTTACAGAGAAGCCACCTTTTTGGCCAGACTTGACTTGAGGTTAGATGCCTTGTTTTTATGGATAACGTTGGTTTTAGCCAACCTGTCAAGCATACTGGTAACCTGCTTCAACAAAGCCTCAGCTTCAGTCTTGTCTGTAGCCTCCCTTAACCTCTTGATGTAGGTTCGGGTCGTTTTATGCTGGTAGCGATTTCTAAGTCTCTTTGTCTCAGTTGACCTGATTCTCTTTAATGCAGACTTGTGATTAGCCATATTTTCTTGCTCTAATTTTTAAGGGATGCAAAGATAGAAGTATTAGTTTTTAAATCAAAAAATGCATGCGATACTTCTCTTAAAAGTATATTTTTAGCTTATGGAAAAATTTATACTTACTGTTTTAGTACTTTGCCTGAGCCCTGTCCGGGCCTCAGAGAAGGAATGGGGCTTTTTTGCGCATAAGCAGATCAATCGCATAGCAGTATATACGCTACCGATAGAAATGGTCGGATTCTACAAAGAGCACATTGTCTTCATTGAAGAGCAGGCCACCACACCAGATGCAAGACGATACATAATGCCTCAGGAGGCTCCCAGACATTATATTGACCTTGATGTGTATGGTGACAGCGCCTTGGAGACATTACCTAAATACTGGCAGGATGCTGTGACGAAATACGGAGAGGATACCCTGAATGCTTATGGAATAGTACCCTGGCACATAAATTTTGTGAAGTATCAATTGACTGAAGCATTTAAGGAAAGGAATGCCAGGAAGATTCTTAAACTTTCGGCCGATCTCGGACACTATGTGGGGGATGCGCATGTGCCCCTTCATACCACAGAGAATTACAATGGGCAGCTTACAGGGCAGGTGGGTATTCATGGCTTCTGGGAATCTCGCTTGCCAGAAATATTTTTTGAAACTTATGATCTGTTTACCGGAAAGGCATCTTACCTTCCGGATCCTCAATCAACAGCCTGGGAAATAATCCGGCAATCACATGCCGCTCTGGATTCGGTTTTGGAATTTGAACGGATTCTGTCGTCTGAATTCGATGCTTCCAGGAAACACGGATACGAATTGAGAAACAACAAGACCGTGAGGGTATACTCCCATGATTTTTCGGAAGCCTATCACCAGAAGTTATCCGGCATGGTAGAGAGAAGGATGAGGTCGGCCATTTTTATGACCGGGAGTTTTTGGTACACAAGCTGGGTAGATGCAGGTCAGCCGATATTGGAGGGTCTAAGTACAGAACCGGAGGAGGCAGATACTGTAAAGGAGTTGAATTTCATAAATCGACTTCGATTTCGCAATCATGAATCGGCTGAGACGGAATGGGAAACAAGCGGCTAGAGGACTTTACTCAAATCCAATCCGTTTGCATATTGATAGCCAATCTGAAACATGTCATCTGCCTTGTCCAGGTCCAGTAAATCATATTTTTTGAGGCCTGTAGGTTCTATGAAGAGGGTGCATTTGTCTTTTAATCGGTGAGCCTGTGAGTTTACGCTCATCTGGAAAGTTCTGGCTGCGATCCTGAGGATTCCATTTACTGTTTCCATTTGCTCTACAGGGCTGATGTTAATCGCAATGGTCTTTTTGCATCGATTCATCAAAGGTGTCAAAGGCAGATTGTCAAGAAGCCCGCCATCACTGTACTTATGTCCATTCATCACTATTGGACGGAAAATCACAGGGATGCTGGATGAGGCCAATACTGCTTCTGTGAGGGGACCTTGCTCAATATACTCTGTCTTACCTGTGTTAAGATTTGTGGCGGTTATGATCAATGGTATTTCCAGGTCTTCTATCTTGTCTACACCAATTTCTTTGTTGAGTACATTCTGAAGTCCTTCAAGGCTGAATATTCCATCTTTTGGCCATCGGATCCGGGAATATGTGAAGATTCTTCCTTTTAATATTTTCAGAATTTTATTCGGCTTTATGCCCGCTGCCAAAAAAACTCCGGCAATGGCGCCTGCACTGGTACCGGCTATGATGTTTGGCTTCACACCTCTTTCGTCCAAAGCCTGAAGAATGCCCAGATGAATGAATCCTCTTGCACCACCACCTCCAAGGGCTATTCCAAGCCGATGTTTCTTTCTGCCGGATGTATTGATCCCAATTTTTTCTAATAAAGACATACTCTTCGCTTGAGTTATCGATTCTAAAAGCAAACCTCCGAAGCGGTGGTTTTATTATCTATATCATGCTAATCTGATTAAAAATTGGATAATATCATTCCAGTATCTACCGAAAAAATCTCTACAACCAGCTGAATGATGTGGAGATGATTCTACGAACAGGATAGACTTGATGCAACCTGAGGCCTTCTATGCAATTTTTAGAAGGTTGGATCGGTTTTTTCGGGTTTAAGGTAGTTATGGAAAACCTTGTTTATAAATATTCCAGATCAAATGTTGCCATGATGATCCTTCTGATCCTGGCGATATTTCTTTTGCTTTTTTAGCCAAAAGTGTCCGTAAGAAACCAACGCGATCAATGAAAAATGCATCCACAGAAATTGCCATTATATATGATTCCAGAGATCTTCAGGACAAGGAGGCACTGGCATATGCTAAAAGTCTTAGGTTCCGGAAGGTAAAGGAATATGATATCAGGAAACACATGTTTACTGAGCAACAGTTGGAGCGGTTGCTTCAACTTTTGGATGCGGAGCCACGTGTTCTGATCAACGATAAGTCAGATGTTTTTAACAGGCATTTTAAAAATACAAATCTGGATAGAGAAGGGGTCGTGAAAGTACTTCGGAAGTATCCGGAACTAATGAGAACACCGATAATTCTCTACGAAAACAGAGCAAAGATACTTGGATCATCCTATGAAATGATCAAGGATGAGATGACAGAAGGGAAAAGAGATTTTGAAAACAAATAAGAGAAAATGATTATGAAAAATACAAGAGAAGAATTAAAGGAAAGTTTACGAGTAGCAGCCCAAAAGACGGATACTCAGATAAAGCAATTGTCGGCAGAGGCCAAAGATGCATCTACGGATGCAAAAGCTAAGGTGCAGGAGGTGATTGAAGGTCTTAATGAAGAAAAGCAATCCATTCTGGATTATGTAAAAGAGGTGGAAAATGCTTCTAAAGACCAATGGGATCATGTTCAGGAAGAAGCCTCTACCGCACTTATGTCCGTAGATGCAAGGGTTGCGAATAGAATTAAGGATGTGAGAGAGCACCTCACTCAATAAATTTAGGAATGTAAAAGAAAGGGAATATGGTTACTTATATTTTAGACCAACAGCAGAGTAAATTAAACTGGAATCAAGAGTCCGGTAATGAGAAAACTCAGGGGTCGGCCATGATAAAGGGTGGTAAATTCCTGGTTAAGAATGGCGAAATTGTCGATGGATTTATAAAAGTAGATCTGGACAGTCTTAACCTGAGTCATGATCTGAAAATGTCCGAAGATGATCGAAAGAATCTTGAACAGCAGTTGAAATCAAATGACTTGTTAGACACTTCGCGTTTTCCAGAAGTAGAATTTAAAATTGATGAGGTTACTTCCAGCACCGGAGGATCTCATTTCAAAGGAAAGCTAGCGGCAAAAAACAAGGAGTATGGATTCAGTTTTCCGGGTTACGTCGTAGTAGACGACCAGGAGATTTCTGCCAAGGCGTCATTTTACCTGGGCGCCTCCAATGGGGAATTGAAACAGGATCTGATGGAATCTGTTGATGATCATTCTGATGATGTTAAGATAAACATGGATCTCTCGATCACGGCACATGCCGAGAAACTTTAGAGATCGGCAGATTTGCAGATGAAATAAGGCGTCGTGAAGTGAATACTTCTCGGCGCTAATTATTTTTAAAAGAATTACCCAAAAGAGCATGAAATCAATCGATCCCAGAAATAATAGAACAATTAGAGAGCATTCTGTAATGAGTACTTCAGAGTGGCAGAGTGCCATTGAGAAGAGTCATCAGGCATGGGAGGAATGGAAAAACACACCTTACCCGGAGCGGTCAGCGCTTTTTGTTGCGCTTGGAAATGAGCTCAGAAATTACAAAGCACATTATGCAGAAGTCATCACACAGGAAATGGGGAAAGTCATTTCAGAAAGTTTGTCAGAGGTGGAGAAGTGTGCTTCCTTATGTGAGTATTATGCGGACAATGGTGAAGAGTTTCTGAAGGATCAACCTATCAAGACAGAAGCTGCCGAAAGTTTCGTGACTTACAGGCCTCTTGGTCTTGTGCTGGGCATTATGCCCTGGAACTTCCCGTTCTGGCAGGTGATGAGATTCGCAGTACCAGCTATGTATGCTGGTAATGGCGCGGTTCTAAAACATGCTCCGAATGTAATGCAATGTGCAAAGGAGATTGAAGCGGCTTTTGTGAAAGCCGGCTTTCCGGAAGGCATCTTCACCAATCTTGTGATACCAGTGGAAGAGGTGTCCGCTGTGATGGAGCACAAACACATAGCAGCAGTTACCATTACCGCGAGTACCCAGGCCGGAAAGGCTGTGGCCGAGAAAGCCGGATCACTCCTAAAGAAATCGGTTATGGAGCTCGGAGGTAGTGATCCATACATTGTCCTGGAAGATGCAAATCTTGAACTGGCAGTGGATACTTGCGTAAAAAGCAGGCTGATCAATTCCGGACAAAGCTGCATTGCGGCAAAGCGCTTCATCATAGTAGAGAAAGTTTACGACAGTTTCTTAAAAAGATTTGTCGAGGCAATGAATGAAAAGACTTTTGGAGATCCCACAACCAATGTCGACCTGGGACCACTGGCCAGGCCTGACTTACGGGATAATGTTCATAAACAGGTAACTGAGAGTATAAAAGGTGGTGCGGAACTGGTGACAGGAGGAGAAATTCCAAAAATGGATGGAAATTATTACCCGGCAACTGTCCTGGCCAATGTCAAACCCGGGATAGCCGCCTTCGAGGAGGAAATTTTTGGTCCGGTGGCCGCTGTCATAAAGGCTAAGGATGAGAATGATGCTATAAACCTTGCCAATCAGACTAGTTACGGCCTTGGCGCTTGTGTCTTTACACAAGATATGGAAAGAGGGCGCAAATTGGCGAAGGAGCAACTTGACGCCGGATGCTGTTTTGTCAATGAGCTTGTCCACTCTGACCCTCGCCTTCCTTTTGGCGGCATAAAAGAAAGCGGTTATGGCAGAGAGTTAGGACCACTAGGGATCCATGAGTTCACCAATGCCAAAACCGTATACATTAAGTGATCAGGATCCTTCGATCCCTTCTATGACAGTGTCAAGCTCTACTCTTTTGCCGTCTACATATGGTACGATCCAGGCATCTTTTACTCCCATGCGCCTCAATTGTTTTTTCAATCGATCGGCTTTGTAGTAGTCTCTGAACTGGCCTATCACGTATTGATTGATGGCGTTCTTCTTCTCCATATCGAAATTGGAGGAGGACTTGTCCAGCTCATCAGATAGCTCAATTTTTTCGTAAGCACCGAGCTGTACTTTGAAGATCGTGCCGGATGTGGTCGGTTCGGGCTGATTACTTCGTGCTTCCTGAAGTTCCGCTCTGACTTCCGAAATGCTATTCCTTGACTCCTGAAGATCCATTGAGAGTTGGTCATTTTCCTCCTGAAGATCCGTTACCCTGGTTTCCAACTCACTGATCTGGTTCTTCAGATTTTGATTTTCACTTTGCTCATCAATGAGACTCTGCTGCAAGTTAGCGTGCGTGTCCTGGAGTTCTGCTAAATCCTTCTTGGCTGCGCAGCTTGCTGAAATGATGATCACTGTGCATATAGAAATGAGTTTTTGTACTGTTTTCATGACTTTAATATTTTCATCGTCTCTGGTGCAAGCTTCGTTCCATGATGGTTCCAGGTGGTCATCTCAGAATTATCCAGGTGCTTTCGGGTATGTTCTACCCGTTTAACTCAGAAAGTGTAGAGAAATTTCTACAGCACTTAGCTTCCTTTTGTTACTTTAATTCTGATTATCAAGCAGGTAGCTGCATGGCACAGTATTTAGATGTTTATGGTCTAACACTTATACATGACTCTATCATTTAAGAAACTATTTTATGCTCAGGCCTCACTAATCCTTTTCCTACTGATTCTTTATTTCGGGAAGGATATACTGGTTCCATTGGCATTTGCAATGCTTTTCGCCTTCATACTCTATCCGCTGGTCACTTACCTTATCAGAAAAGGGCTAAATGAGATACTATCCATCGCCTTCACCCTGGCAGGCGTCATGATCATCGGATCCGGGATTTTGATTTTGTTTTCCACGGAGATCTATAGAATGACAGAGGAGTATTCCAGGTTTTTGGAAAAATTGAAATCTATTTTCAATACTTCTGTGACTTACTTAAACGAGCAGGTAAGCGTAATACCCAGGATAGAATCGGAGAATTTAATAACCGGAATGGGGGAGTTTTTCACCAGCAGTGGAATGGTGATCGTGTCTGACACTATTAGTTTTACTAGTACCTTTTTTTCCTACATCCTACTGTCTATCATCTATACTTTTTTGATTTTGCTTTATCGCAAACAGCTTGCAGATGCGATTACGCAATTTGTTCGGAAAGAGCATCAGACCACTTTTCGTAAGATGTTAAGGGAGGTTCAAAAAGTAGGTCAGCAATATTTCACAGGGATGCTTCTATTGATCCTAATTCTCGGTGTACTGAATAGTACCGGGCTTTTGATTTTGGGGATCGATTACCCTTTTTTCTTTGGCTTCCTGGCTGCCCTTCTGGCCATCATTCCTTATGTGGGTAGTACAGTGGGAGGCCTCATCCCAACCATCTACGCTTTGATATCGTACGATAGTTACTGGTATCCGATAGGCGTAGTGGGTATCTTTTGGTTTATCCAGACAGTGGAAGGAAACTTTCTCAATCCCAAGATCGTTGGTGGGAGTCTTCACATTAATGCACTTTTTTCAATCCTTTCACTGATAGCGGGCGGATTACTCTGGGGAATCCCCGGAATGATATTGTTTCTACCGATGACCGCCATCTTAAGGGTGGTTTGTAGCCACTATGAAGGGTTGAAACCTGTGGCGTCTTTGATCGGAGATGACAAGGAGAGTTCAGGTGGGAAATTAAAATTATCAGCTAAATTGAAATCCCTGGTAGGGGCTCAATAATTCATCACACATGCATATTCACAAACTATTCATATTGGCCTTTGGGATCATTGTATTGCAAGAGGAAGCCAGTGCACAGGATTATTTCCAAAAGGCAGAAGCCTATTTCAAGAAAAGATCGGAAGTGATAACTGGTCTGAAGGCTAAAAGGCGAAATGTAAATCTGGCTATCAACTTTTATCGTAAGGCAGGAGATGATGCGGAAGCTATCGCCGGTCTACTTCGTGCTATGGAGTTTAAAGGAAGCTACACCGGTCTTCCGGACAGCAAAGCGAAGAAAGTATATGGCGAAGCCATAGAAATTGGGAAGAAGTACATTGAGAGATATCCGGATCATGTGGGAGTGAAATACTACTACATGACCAACCTTGGCCGATGGGGGGAGACTATCGGGGTAGTGACTGCGGCGAAAGAAGGTGTCTCAGAACAAATCAGGGAATTAGCGGAGAAAATTATGGAAATGGACCCCGAATTTGCCGATGCCGGGGCACAGAGGATACTTGGCGTATTGCATCTGAAAGTACCGGATATTCCCATGGTACTTTCATGGCCCTCTGATGAAAGGGCGATAGAATTGCTCTCCAAAGCCTATCAGACCAGTCCGGACAATCCAGCAAATACCAGACTCTATGCCGAAGGTTTGATCGAGGTAGGTCGTGAAGATGAGGCATATGACCTACTGAAGGAAATAGAAAATGAAAAACCCAGACCGGAACATCTCCTTGAAGATAAAATCAATATCGACAAGGCGCTGAAACTACGGACAGAACACTTTGATTCTTAGATAGATGTGGAATCACCTCCCGATTACTTGATTGGAGATGTAGAGACACCTACACATTTTTTTGCATAGTCTTCCTTCAGATGAATTAAAAGTACAGGCATGTTTCTTGAGATATTATAAGGTGATATAGAAATTGAAAGAGAAACACAGGAGATATTATGAAAAGGAAGAACATACTTGTACCGATAGATTTTTCGGACCTGTCCATGAAGGGTATGGCCTCTGCGGTGAATATTGCCAATACTATTGACGGCAAGATTCATCTGTTGCATATTTTGGATCAACCCATAAGAACAGACTTGCCGGAAGATGGAGATATTGTAGGAAAGAGTAAACGGCAAAAAGAACATGAAGCATTTATGCGTGAGCTCATTGCCAAGAGGCAAAGGGATCTGAAAGACGTCTGCAACAAGTTCAATGTGGAAAACATAGAGGTAGAGACGGCCATAGATTTTGGGAAATTCCAGGAAAAACTGGAGAACTACATCGATGATAATCCTATTGATCTTATAGTCATGGGGTCTAGTGGGGAAACTTCACTTTCCGAATTGTTCAAAGGTAATCATGCCGCCAGGGCAATGCGTGCGGCCTATGTACCCGTGTTAGTAGTGAAAGAGTATACTACCTTCCACAAAGATTCGAAGATGCTGATCTTGCTTGACACAAAAAAGTATGGCGATGAGTCTATCCGGATGATCAGAAATTTCGTGAACCTGTTTAACATGGAGGTACATCTTGCCCATGTGAAGCAGCCGGAAGTAGTAGGAATAAATGACATACAGGAGAATATGGAAAGCTTTGCACGAGCCAGTGGATTTGCCAATTTCCAAACCCATGTCATCGGAGAAGGAGAGATGTCAGAGCAGATTTCAGAGTTTGCCAAAGCTCATGAGATTGACATTATTGCCAGTATCACGGAAGGTGATTCAGGACTGGTGAGACTAATCTATGGTAGTGATACTGAGAAGTTTTTAGAAGAGATAGAGCAGCCATTGTTGGTTGTCAATGATATCTGATTTGCGGAAAATTAAACCATTAAAGCCCGTGAGGATTAACCTGCGGGCTTTTTTTGTATTTTGCCAACTCTAAGAAGTGTGGGGAATGTAACGGTACGCGTGCCATCACCCCATGCGGTTTTTATCCTCTCAAAGAAGTCCAGAATCTTCTGATCACCGTTTGCCTTGACGTAATGCTTTACCGCTGACCAGGTATTGAGATATCCAATTTGCTGACTTGCATTCCACTGATATTGGATTTGGAAATCCGGAGAGGGAATTTCATCAAATGGAAATGGAATGGTCTGGTATTTTGATTCCAGGTATACCCTCTCAGGGTCCCAGAAAGGACCTACAACGTCATGATAGAATTCATCTATGAGCGGATCTATCCCAGGGTCGACCTTATGTAATCCGTAGCCAACCACCACAAGATAACTACCTGGCTTGCCGGTACGGCGGACCTCTTTATAAAATTGATCAAAATCGAACCAGTGGATGGCTTGTGCCACCATGATAAGGTCAAACTGATCGTCCGGGAAGTTCACTCGCTCTGCTGGCTGCACACTGTATAGTACATTTCCAAATTCAGGAGCCTGCCTGATCTGATTTTGACTGATGTCCGTGGCATGGACCTGGTGAAAAATATCGGCTAGTCGACTGGTAGTCTGACCATTGCCACAGCCACAATCCCAGCAGCATTCCCTTCTCTCCACCAACTCTTCGATGTACTGGAACAATCGATCAGGATATCCAGGACGGTAGATCGCATAATCTGCTGCGTGTGAGGAAAAATTGTCTTTCATGGATCAGCCCCAAGTGCCGATCAAAAGTAATCAGTCGTTTTCTGAAGATTTTGTTAAAGAGATTTTTTCAAGAAGCTCATGTGCTTCTATTTCTGAGATCATGTCTCGCTGGGCCATAAACCTTACGAGCTTGATCATTTTGGAACGGTTGCCTTTGATGCTAATGTTGGTGCCTTCGACGATTTCATTTATGAGCTGTTCTGACATCGTTATTTTGTGTGATTGTGAAGAGCAAGGTAAGGGAGTGGATGGTTCTATTCAATACCCCAAACAGGGTAATTTTAGAGACCTTCCACTTCGTAGAGTTTGTTCATTTGTTTATGCATGGCGGACTCGGGCATGGTTTTGATCATTAACTTCATAAGTGGCCTACCGAACGGGTTGTGCACCATCCTGCCGAAATTCCAGGAGTTGTTGACCACGTAATCTACCTTCTGTCTTCTTTTATTTTCAAACAAGGTGAAAGCCATTTTCGGATCGTTATTTGCAGACATGCACCGGGCCATGAAGTAAGCATCTTCGATCCCCTGGCACCCGCCTTGTCCCATATTTGGAGTAGTGGCATGGGCGGCGTCCCCCATAAGGCATACGTTTCCTTCGTGCCATACGGGCAATCTTTTTAGATCATGGATATCAGCCCGGATCATTTTGGAACCGTCAGTATTGTCTATAAGGTCATGTACGATGGGTGCAAAGTCCCTGAAGAGCTTATGGAGCTTGTCTTTAACCCTGGCAGGATCTTCCTGACCACCGGATGGTGCTTTGGTTACAGCAAACCAATATACTTCCGTATCTGAAATAGGGGAGAGACCAAATCGTACACCAGCACCCCAGGCTTCCCTGCCACTGGTGGCCAGCTTGGCAGGTAATGACATGGTAGCAATACCTCTCCAGCTGGTCTGACCTGAGTACCGGAGCTGACTGTAGGGGATCACCTGTTGCCGTACTTTTGAGTGAATGCCATCGGCACCCAGCACGAGGTCTGTTTTTACATTTCCATTTTTGAAATTTATTGCAAGACCATTATCGAGAATTTCCAGGCCTCTGAATTCTCTATCAAATACTACAATATGCTCACCGAGGGCTTCATAGAGTACCTTCTGCAAGCGGCCCCGATGTATGGCAATGATCTGGCTACCGTCCTTGTCACTACTGAGGTCGGACTTCGTTTTTCGAAGTGATTTCAGGTTCTGATCTGTGATGTCCGGACGATGCAGGCGGACCCCATTGGCCCTGATGTCATCTCCCAGGCCGAGCCAGTCCAGGACTTTCAGGCCGTTTGGCTGGATCCAGATGCCAGCCCCAACTTCGCTGAGCACCGGTGCCCGTTCATAGACTTTTGAGTCTATTCCAAACTTACACAAAGCTAATGCGGTGGTGAGGCCGGTAATGCCCCCTCCAATGATCGAGATGTCCATTATTGTGTATTTATATGGGTGAGATTGTCTATTTTATGACTTAATTCATAGATTTAGGTCAAAATTACTAATTATTAGGTCAAGTATACTAATGTGAAGGATACGAAAGTAAAAATATTAGGTTGCGCCCTGGAGCATTTTAATGAGCGGGGAGTGTCAGAGACCACGCTACGGATGGTGGCTTCGGCATTGGACATTAGTCAGGGCAATCTCAATTATCATTTCCGTACGAAGCAGGAATTGGTGGAGGCGTTGTATTTTGAGCTGGTAGACAAGATGGATCTGCAAATACAAAACCTGGTAGCGGGGAAACCGGACCTAAGGTATCTGTATGATGTTTCGGGGATATCCATGGGGGTCCTCTTCGAGTATAAATTCCTGCTAAAGGACTCTTTGAAGGTGATGCGGATGAGCTCAAAAATTAAGGCTCATTATCATCAATTACAGAAAAAACGTCTTGCCCAGTTTATGGAACTATTCAGGCAACAAGAGGCCAATGGGACCATTCGTGCACAACAATTTGAGGCCGAGTACGAGAGACTGTATGAGCGATTGACCATCCTGGGGGACAACTGGATCAGACACCAGGAGATGCAGCGTCCTGAGCTTCAGGATCCGGTGCGCTATTACCAGAGGTTGAATTTTGAGATCATCTATCCTTACCTGACGGAGGAGGGGAAAAGTGAGTTTGGCAAGTTGTGGAGAAGGTAGGCCCTTAAATCTTTCGAGACGATTGGTCAAAATGTCATCTAGTTTATAATTTAGCTGAACATTAAGACCAAGCTATGACCATTGAAATATCAGAAAGTGATATCCTTCATTTGATTGAGGAGGATATCAAGTTGAACTATCTTGTCTTTGGGCTCCGTGAAGTGGGAGTCGACTGCAATCCTGAATATCTGAACCTGAGTCCGATCATCTTTAAGATGTGTGGCATTGACACTGAGACGGACGGTAAAGTTATCGATGAGTATTATCGGTATGTAAGTAGTCTGCAAGGCGGACCCTTTGACAGTGTATCACCCAGGATCAGAGAACTTGCGAAGGAGGTGTACAGGATGCTGCGGTTAGTGGAGTAAACTATTCTAAGGGTTGGGAATTGGATTTTTTCACGAACCTTTTGGAGAAGAAATGACCATTTTGATCTTCTATCTTTAGAATGTAAACGCCTTTTACCAATCGATCGATTGCAATTTCAATGGAATCCGCATAAGGAACTAACATGTCAATGTGAACTTTACCGACCTGGTCGAAAATTTGAACCTGCAAAGGACTTACGAGTTTGATCCCATTTGCTTCGAGGTAGACCATATCTGTTGCCGGGTTTGGGAACAATAGGAGGGAAGGCTCCTCAACTTTGTCATCTACCACAAAATATGCCTTTAACTGAAGACTGTCAGAAGGATTTATTCTCATTTGCGGAAAAGTGTAATCAACTCCGGTCCAGTGACTAAAGGTGTATCCGGGTTTAGATATTGCTTCTACCACTACCGGGCTGCTGCTGATGAAACGTGCATTTGTTTGAGAATCCCCGGGAATCATGTCCACGCCATTGATGTGAATGGTACCTCTTTCATAGTCGTCAACAGCCAAAGACATATTTACCAACTCTCCGGTACCCACCACATCGAGCAGGTTTTTTAGCGCAAACCCCGGACGATGTTCAATAAATTTTTTCAGGTCCTCAAGATCATTGTCCCACTCACTCAGGGACCATTCTTGCATGTGGGCTTCTTTTTCTCCACCGACCTGTAATAAAATCTGATTCAGTATTTGATTTACTCTTTCCTGCTTAAATGTGGTATTGATATGAGCCTGGTATACTCCTATGAATTGCTCTCTTAGGTCCTGAACCTCCCAGAGTTTTCTGAAGACAAGATTAGAAGCATCATTGACCTCGTAAGATAGGAGCCTTGTAAGGCTACGATCATAATCACCTCCCTGAAGTCGATTTAGATAATTGAAATCCAGGTAAATGTCATACTTTGATGAGACATCAAGATCAGCAACTATCCATCTCCACTTCCTGTATGATGGTTGATTCCAGTACTTGACGTTGTTAATTGGCCAGTCCACATTTCCCCAAAATAGTTCTGTGGTGTTATAATTGATAAATTCATTGACGTCTATATGTTGTGTAAGGATTTTGTGTACCTCTTCCTCACTACTGGCGGTATTAAGGGCTTTGGAAATTGCTCCAAAATCCTTTCGGTCGCCCTGAAGCACGCCATATTCATTTTCCAGGATATTAATTGGATAGGAAGGAAGAGCATGATTGCCAATGAGATAATTGGAGTTAATTCTTTCTCGTAGATTTTGAATACCCCAGTACTGGCCATTCATATATACAACTGAAGGCTGGAATGCCTGGTAATCTACATCCATTCGGCCGGCAACCACTCTGTGGGCCAAAGCATCTTTAAACATGAATCCACGGAAATTATTGCCTCCATTTCTCAGAATGAGATCTGTAAAGCTGTGTATTGCTTTTTCTTCGAAAAACTCATACGAGATTTCAGCATCTCCAAATCGATTTCTCCATTTTAATTTCAGGCTTTTTTGAGGCAGAGATCTGGAAGTTTGACCCGATATCTCAATCCCAATTCGTGAGCGGATGACGTCCTCTTGAAAAATAAATTCTACCTGAGCAGGATGTTCCCAGTTTTGATTCCAATTGGCGGGAATTGTTTGGTTATGGCTGGGTTTTCCATTGTACCCCAGCACATAAATACCTTTAGAAGGGCTCCAGAGATTGTCGGGATCCGTGCTTATGCTAACTACCGGCAAGGTGTGACTTTCATTGATCAGGTACATCCTGGAATGGGTTTCCGATGGGTTTTTCTGAGGAAGGAAAACCTTAGCCTTAATCAAAGTAGTGCTATCCAGAGTTATTTCATTTTGGAAAACTCTGCTACTAAAATTGGGCTCACTACCATCAACAGTATAGCGAATGATTCCATTGGTAGTAACCAGACGCAATTTCTGAATGCCATCATGGTAACCGCCAGGCAAAGAGAATTCAACTTCATCTTTTACGATCGGTAAATTTGGTAATAGCGGAGTGGGTTCTTCAAAGGTCCGTGTTTTCCCTGAGGTGGGAGATTTTCCAATTGATCGGTTGGTTTTGAGGTCTTTCCAGGTCATCTGATCGATGATGGTTTTGCCATCTTGAGCTACAATAAAAAAAGTTTCTGCGTCCTTGTTCAGTTTCAGGTTTATGTGAAGTGGACCAAGGTCAGGATTCTCATCTGCCCAAAGTATAAGAAATGACCCGGGCGCAAGTTTTACATCGGGTGAATTCGAATTGAGTTTGGTCTTGGTGAGGTTGCTTAAGTCATCAGAAAAATAATAATTGCTCAGATCGATGGTGTCCTGAGAGGGATTGAAGAGTTCAACCCAATCTGAGGAGTTCCCGTAGAGGTCGTGAAAATACCCATCATTAGAAGGCATGACCTCATTTATCACAAGATTGGTATCCTGGGAATTTTTGGAATTATCAGGATTGGGAGTGATAGCAAGTATCCATACAGCAACAAGCTGGTATTGCCAAAGTGAGTACATAAATCGAATAGCTGGTTCAGTGTAAATATAACCTGATCTTCTATATGAGCATATTACTTGAGTTGATCGGGGATATTTTTAGGATGAGAAAGGAAAGAATAATTCCATTGCTTATTGATAATTCCCTTTAAAAAGATAATTTTGCGATCCGAATTTCAAGCAGGGAGGCTTGCCTGAGATTTGAAACAAATAGTTCAGACCAAAGAGGCGTGGCAGAGTGGTCGAATGCGGCGGTCTTGAAAACCGTTGTACCGCGAGGTACCGGGGGTTCGAATCCCTCCGCCTCTGCTTGGAAAGCCCTGATTGCTTTTGCGATCAGGGTTTTTTTGTTCATGACTCAATTACACATCGACAACTGAGGCTTCGGGAGCTTACCCTGCAAGCTGGCTCCTCGCTAAATTGATCCACCGGATCAATTCTTAACGCTCGGTCCTCTCCTGCCTCTGCAATTAAAACCTTGACTGTGAGAACAGCCGGGGTTTTTTGTGTTCTTCCAATTACATCAATTTTTTATGGTCGAATGCGTCGGACTGGCCGTCCGCGTCTTAAAGATTATAACCTGAGGTCCCTGGATGACATCAGATCCTACGTCAAAACCAATGTTCATTTACCGGAAATCCCTTCTGCTGCTGAGATGACCGAGGAAGGGATTAACCTGAAGGAGATGAACCTTTTACTGTTGAAAAAGGTGGAGGAACTGACCTTATATCAGCTTCAATTACAGGATGAGCTGAGATCCATAAAGGGAGAGCTTAAAGAGTTGAAAGGCGAATAGATTTCGGATTTTGACTTAAGATTTTAGTTTCTCGGTATTTCTTCGCTGGTTTGAATTTGAAGCTCCTGTTACTATTTCTTTTTACGGGATTCCCCTATAATTTCTACGAAATTCGGGGAATGACGGTATTTGTTTACGTCATCCTAAGTTAGCCTTTAAGAATTATCGAAGAATAATATTCTGCGTTGAATGGAAATGGATAAGTAATGGAATTTAGCATTTGATGCCATCGGGAGATCACACAAAGACGCAAAGTCGCTAAGAATTGGTAAGCCCGGATTTCAATTTTTCCGGAGTTCTCAGAGTCCTCTGATGAGTGACTCTTAGGAGAGGAAAAACTTGAGAGTAGGAAATTTTGTGGCCCACTTTAGAAACTGGATCTTCGGATGATTATCATGGTCCTCCAATCAATTACCTTATTCCGGTGTGGGGAATGAATTAGTTTTTGTATTTTACCTTCAAACTTTTTTATCAAAACCTTATGACAATTTTACAGCAATGAGAAAACTATTTTGCCTTTTTGTATTCATGCCATTCCTATGTAACTCTCAGGTCATTACTGATGGCTTAGTTGGGTATTGGCCTTTGGACGGTGATGCAAATGATGCCAGTGGATTTGGAAATCATGGCACAGAATACGGGGTAACACTTACAACAGATAGGAATGATAATATCAACAGTGCATTTTCTTTACTTAATAGCTCCCAATATGTAACCTTACCGAGTAATAACTTTACAAATCCCGGAACTTCTGAATTCTCCATTTCGCTATGGTTTAAGTCTCAAGGGGTATTCGAGAGTGACCAGAGTGCAATTATCATCACGAAAAGGTTGGATGTTGGATTTCCCAATAATGTTATTCCTTATGCCATTTATTTGACCCCAGATGGTGAGGTTGCTTCCTGGACTCGCGCCAATTCCACAAACAATTTTGCCATATATAGTACGAATACTTACGATGACAACGAATGGCATCATCTTGCTGTAATTAGGGATAATACTGGAATTACTATGTATATAGACAAGCAAATGGAAGGTTTTGGTGCAATTGGAATTGGACAAAATCTCAGCAATTCGGGCCAAGTATTTATTGGGAGGGAATTTAATAGTTTAATAAGGACTCTAAATGGATCTATTGACGATATTATGATGTTTAACAGGGCGATTACTCCTGAAGAGATTCAGATTATCTATGATGACCAGCCAATTGAAAGTGGTGCTTCCGGGGTTTGGAAGAAATCAGGTACGACTGCCTATTATGATAATGGTCCTGTGGCCATTGGCTCAAGTGCCACGGGTTCCCATAAGTTGGCGGTAAATGGATCAATTGGAGCCAGAGAGATCAAAGTTGAAGCTGCTGGCTGGTCTGACTTCGTATTTGACTCTGGTTATGAGTTAAGAAGTCTGACTGAAGTGGAGAAATACGTCAGGGAGAATGGACACCTACCTGAAATTCCTAATGAGGAAGATGTAAAAGTGAATGGCGTGAATCTAGGTGAGATGAACGCCAAGTTGCTTCAGAAGATTGAAGAGTTGACGCTGTATTTGATAGAGCAGAATAAGGAATTGAAGGCTCAGAATGAGGAGTTGAAGATGCAGCGGCAAGAAATTGAAACATTGAGATCCGAAGTTTCTGATTTAAAAGAGCAGTAGTTTTCTGGATCAGAATTCGGGATGTGGTTCACGCAAAAACGCAAAGCCGCTAAGAATTAGTAAGCCTGAATTTCAATTTTTCCGGATTTCTCCGAGCCCTCAGATGAGTGACTCTTAGGAGTAGGAAATTCTTCAACAAGATGCTAATTGATATGACTGAATTTCTCAAGAAACTATTTTATTTACAGCAAAATAAAGAATCCACTTATGAAAAAACTCCATAGTGACTCACCATTAAATCTTAGGAAACTATTACAAATTTCTGTGGTATTGACGCTTGGCATGAATTTGGTCTACGGACAAGACTGGCCTCCCAATCCTAATGATTATATTTATTTCGGAGCACCCACTCTAAATCAAACACAGCAAGAGAATTATGCGTTACTTCAGGGGAAATACAATGGGTTTACCTTACTAAATTCCCCCACTCAATTATTTTTTAGAATTGGGAATACTAACCAAATTACGATAAACAATGAAGGTGCTACTTTTCATACTGGATTTTTAAATTTATCTCCCGCCCACCCAGGTTACACCTATTTTGGATCAACTGAGATAGATCAATCTCATGGTGGGAATTATGCCTTACTTCAACATAATACTGAGGGATGGACTTTCTTAAATTCTCCTGAAAGAATCTACTTCAGGATCAACAACACGGATCATATGCATTTATCTAATGAAGGTAATTTTGGGATTGGTACTATCACTCCAAAGCATCCACTGCACATCAAAGATTCAGGATATGGAAGTCATTTGACGATAGAAACGGATGAAAATGGGCAAGGTGATTTACATTGGTATCAAGGAGGAACAGAAACTTATAACCAAAGAGCTGCTTTGCAAATTGACGAGGGTAATGGTGATTTTGAGGGTTGGGTTTATAATAATTCTCAATGGGTGCAGTGGTTACATGTTAATAGGTTAGATGCTCAAGTAGGAATTGGAACCACTGCAATGGGTAATCATAAATTAGCCGTAGAAGGATCAATTGGAGCCAGAGAGATCAAAGTTGAAGCTAGTAGCTGGTCTGACTTCGTATTTGACTCTGATTATGAGTTAAGAAGTCTGGCTGAAGTGGAGGAATACGTCAACGAGAATGGACACCTACCTGAAATTCCTAATGAGGAGGATGTGAAAGTGAATGGAGTGAATCTAGGTGAGATGAACGCCAAACTGCTTCAGAAAATTGAGGAGTTGACGCTGTATTTGATAGAGCAGAATAAGGAATTGAAGGCTCAGAATGAGGAGTTGAAGATGCAGCGGAGAGAAATTGAAACATTGAGATCCGAAGTTTCTGATTTAAAAGAGCAGTAGTTTTCTGGATCAGAATTCAGGATTTGGTTCACGCAAAGACGCAAAGAATTGGTAAGCCTGAATTTGAATTTTTCCGGATTTCTCAGAGAGGAGGTTTAAAACGATCGAACCTTTCGCCGTCATCCCCTGAATTTTCACGGAAAATTCTAGGGGGATCTCGAAATAAGAAAGAATATCCGGTACCTTGGATTCCCTTAGAATCCCCCACCCTGATCCTTCGCTAAGATTCAGGGATGACGTAAATTTTGCCGTTGAATGGAAATGGAGAAGTAATGGAACTTAGCATTTTTTCCGATCTCCTCAGAGTCACTTTTGAAAAGGCTTGAGGGTAGGAAGGACTCTGAGACTTTGCATCTTTTGCCTTTTCATAACTCTAAGATCTCAGAGTTCTCTGCGAGTAACTCTGAGTGAAGTTGAGTGACTCTGAGGGGATTGAATAGACTTCATCATTCATTTGATTCCAGTTTCTCTACTTTCTCCTGAAGCTTCTCCACTTTTTCCAGGAGTTCGATTTGGTAGAGGGTTAATTCTTCAATTTTCTTTAAAAGCCTCATGTTCATGTCACCCAGTTCAATTCCGTTCGTTTCCATCTCTGCCGCAGATGGAATTGCCGGAAGGTGTTTGTGCTCTGAAATGTATTTGCTGGTTTCCTTAAGTGTAGGAAGTTTATAATCGGGTTCGAAGACGTAATCAGGGGCATTAATGACCTCCACTTTTATTTCTTCAGTGCGAATTTTTCCATCTACCACAAGCTTAGAATCGGGATTTTCTATGCCTATTCCAATATTTCCATTTATACCAATTGTCATTCGATTTATATTTTGAGTATGAAATTCCAATGGTGACCAACCTTCTTGATTCAGATAACTGACACCAATTACTCCAGCTGAGCCATCATGACTCATGCCAATGATTCTTGCTGACGTTGGAGCTTCGGCGACAAATCCCCACGGATTAGTGCCTATAGCTTTTATATGAATTCTTGATGTGGTGTATGGCTCTACAATACCAACGCCGACATTACCTTTCACAATCACATTGTTTTTAGCAGGGCTTCCGTAAGAATAGGTGTCTGATATAAGAAGGCCGCCTGCTTTAATTCCAGCCGCACTACCATAACTGGGTGAATTTAGGAATTCAAAGTATCGATTTAATTCGGAAGTTCCAGTACCAGAATATAAGTAGGGATGTCCACCTCTATCAAGAATGAGCTCTCCCCTTATATCAAGTTTACCAGCTGGTGACGTCGTTCCAACACCCACATTTCCATTATTGTGATAGATAATGGACTGGTTGTCAAAATTGTGCTGAGCGCAGATGGATGTGTAGATGACTAGAAGACCAATAGAAAAAGTAATTTTCATAACATTAGGATTTTTTGTTGAGGATTCTGGTGTAATTGATGTATCCCCAAATATAACGGTACCCTCTAATGGAAAAGGTGATTTATTTCAAATATGTCCGGGATTATCGTTTATTTTGAACCGTGAGGATCTTACTACTTTCATTTGTTCTATTTGCCACAATTTTGGGATGTGATGTCCAGAAGGGATCGCAATCGCTCTATCAGGAAATACTCATTGAATCCGGTGATGGGCAGGAATTCATCAACATCACGGATGAAGTACCCAAATCCATAGAAGAAACCACTTATGCCTGGTATGACGGGAAAAGGGTGCAGTACACACAATCAAATTTTGATGGCGCATTATTGCATGGCAAGTATCTTAATAAATATCCATCTGGTCAGATCAGGTCATCCGGCCAGTACGAATATGGATTGAAATCCGATGATTGGCGTTATCATGATGCCTCGGGCGCAATTCTACGAATTACACCTTATGATGCAGGTCTTAAGGATGGTGAGGAAAGGGTATTTCAGGGTGACTCATTGCTTGCTGCATATTTGTATAAAAACGGTCTGCTCACTGATACACTGTCTTTGGGGAAATGATGCGCCTAAAGGGTGGTGTTCTTTCTTTCACCATTTACGTATCCATCGTCATTGCCATCATACTGACTTCCATGCTTTTGGCCGTGTATTATTCTAACATTTCCAAGAAGTCGTATGAAATTCGGTTTCGCCTGATGGATAACGTCAGATCCGCAGAACAGTGGGCTTTGGCCAATTTGGAAACGCTTTCATACGGTGAAGCCATCTCCTTTGATCTTTTCGATCAGGGGATTGACAGCGTCTCGATTACCAAACACCCCTGGGGTGTGATGGATGTTATAACCGCGAGTGCATCTCACCGAAACGCGCTACAATTGCGCGCTTTTATCGCAGGGTGGAACATAGGGGATACATTGAAATCCGCACTATACCTGACAGATGAAGG
The DNA here is from genome assembly GCA_965228045.1 of Cyclobacteriaceae bacterium. Taxonomy (GTDB): domain Bacteria; phylum Bacteroidota; class Bacteroidia; order Cytophagales; family Cyclobacteriaceae; genus JANQEU01. The sequence goes on from OZ245789.1 coordinate 926,864, forward strand.
TCGTCCTCTGTCTCTGGTGGGTGATAGTAAGATCGAGGGGGATGTTTATCTTCCACTGGCGGGTGTTCAATCTGCTTATATAGGCAGAGTGGGATATACCAATGAGGATCTGATTTTTGGGGATGAAAGGAGGAGCGCCCAAACTCTGCCAGAATTGAATTTAAAGGGACTGGAGGCATTCAGGGAAACCTATGAGCAGCTTACCACCATTCCTGACGTCAATACACATTCTTTTTTAAGCGACACTGTAGGCCTAATTCGCGGTATAAACCTTCACATTGAGGATACGATTTCCGGAAAGATCGTGATTCGAGGGGGATCTTCATTGTCCTTTGATTCACTTTCCAGAACCGAGGACATCATAGGTATCTCGGACGTTATACGGTTTGAATCAGGTTTCCGGGGAAGCGGTCAGTTCTTTGTGACGGACACTTTGATTGTGGAGGGGGATGTATCGCTCAGGTACCCTACGGTCATCATTCTTGAGGGTTCATCGGGTATCGTGAAACTTGAGTCTGGAAGCTCGGTAAATGGTATGATCATCATCCATGGAGAAGATTTCACATTTCGCCAACGGTTCCTGGAGATTGAGGCTGGTGCTGAATTAGAAGGGCTATGCTATGTAAATGGTATGCTTTCCCATACAGGGGATGTGAAAGGGCATGCAATGACCCGGCGATTCCTGGTCAATAACTTTGATGGGGTTTTTGAAAACTATCTTTATAATGGATCTATCTCTTCAGAATCATTTGATTCATTGTATGTAGTTCCGAATCTTTGGGGGGTATCCGACACGAAACGAATTTTAAAATGGGTTCGCTAAAAGCATTTACTTTGATAGAAACCATTGTCTCGAGTGTGATTCTTACACTGGTCATTACCATCGGGGTCATGACTTATCTGAATTACAGTGCTTCAATGACGGGGACATATCATCAATACAGAAGAGTTCAACTGGATCACCTGGTTGATTCCGTGAATTCTGTAATGTTTGGCACAACAGGGAATAATGGCATTGGGCTGGATGATGCTACACAATTTCTGTTTCAAAAACATGAAATAGATGAGAACCTGTTTGAAGTTTATGGTATTCTCAAGGATTCGGCCAGGAATTTGACCCTTGAAAAAAGGAGGTTGTTTTATGAACCTTAAAGGATTTACCCTTACTGAGTTGATGGTGGTGCTCCTGATTACCTCTATTATCATGTCACTGCTTTTGGTTGGCTTTCTGCAATTCCAGACCTACAATCGGCTGTTGAAGGAAAGAATTACCTCCAGTCAGCATCAGATAGAACTTGAATTCCTGCTGAAGAAAGATCTGTTTACTCACGATTATCTGAGGGTGTCGGACAGTTCACTTTATGTTTATTCCTCTACACCGGTCATTTACAACTTTACCGAAGACAGCGTTTTTAGAATTCAAAATGAACAGATACTTTCCTTTCCAATAGGATTGTCATTAGAGCTATCCGAGGATCGTATCTTTGTCGGTATGTCTAATAATGGCCGGATCATACCTGTCCAATTGCCAATTGAAACTTCTTATTATCGTCAACAAAGCACTGATGAAAATAAGTGACACCAGAGTAGCCGGTCCCATTCGGGAAGAATCTTCGAATAAGGATTCCATCTGGGATCGCGAAATCGAAATTTTTGGGAAGGGTCTCCGAGATAAGGAAAAATCCAGCTTGTATCAGCAACTTCATACACTGATTGATTCAGGTTTGGATGTCAGTACCTCACTCTCCCATATCCAAAGACAGGCATCCAGAAAAATGGGTAAGGTGGTTGATGACATCACCCGGAAGTTGATATCAGGACTTTCCCTTTCTCAGGCTTTCAAAGAAACCGGTAAGTTCTCGGATTATGAGATCATAAGTCTCCGGATCGGTGAGGAGTCTGGTAACCTTAAGGAGATTTTATCGGATTTGGTCCAATACTATGATGAAAAAATTCGTCAACGGAAGGATCTGATTTCAGCACTTTCTTATCCCGTTCTGATTATCTGCGCTGCCATTGGAGCAGTGTTTTTTATGATCTTCTTTATAATTCCAGTCTTTGAGGATGTGTTTTCGAGATTTGGTGGAGAGTTACCGTTGCTGACTCAGCAGGTGATCGCTCTGTCTGTTTTATTACGCAGTTATTCATGGGTTTTCCTGGTTGTACCATTGTTCATTGCAGCCGCTTTTCAAATCGGCAGACGGTATCCGGTGCTTCATTTTGGTTTTGAGAAGGTCATGCTTTCAGTTCCCCTGATCAATCAACTTTATCGACAGAACCTTATGACAAAGTTTACCAACAGCATGGGGCTTTTATTGAATGCAAACGTCTCTCTGATACGCGCACTTGAGCTCAACGAGCAGATGTTTGACAATCAACATCTAAAAAGAACGCTAAATAGGATTAAGGAATCTCTATTGAAAGGGGCTACTTTTTCTGATTCTCTTGAGCACGAATCGCTTTTCGATGAAAATTTTAAGATCCTAATTGGCGTAGGGGAGGAGTCCGGTCGCCTGGGTTTCTTTTTCAAAAAGCTTTCCCACGATTACAGGGAAAATCTAAAACTGCAAACATCCCTGTTGAATACTACCCTGGAGCCAGCTCTGATCATCATTTTAGGCATCCTGGTTGGCACCATTTTGATCAGCATGTATTTGCCTATGTTTGAGTTGTCTACTCAGATGAGTGTACCGGGGTGATGGTTTTTAGTTGGTGAGTTTCTGGTTTCTAGTTGGTGAGTTTCTGGTTTTTGGTTAGCTAGTGTGGTTTAAGGTTCCGGGTTTGAGATTTAAGATTCAAGATTTCGGGTTTAAGCTTCCTATTTAAGTCACGCAAAAGTCGCAAGGACGCCAGGAATTGGTTGGTTTTGGTTTCAAAAAGAAGATAGCCTTTGATCATTGTTTCGGTAATTGATTTCTGAAGAGGGTAGGAGTCGCAAAGTCGCAAGTAATTTTAGTTGGTGAGTTTCTGGTTTCTAGTTGGTTAGTTTATAGTTTCTGGTTATTTAGTTTGACTCACGGTTTACATGATACTTTAAAGGCTCAATTCATTAGAGGAAAAGACTTGAATGCAGGAGGCAGGAAATTCCAAAAAACTGAATTGATTGCGCAACAATTTGTCAGACCTCGTTATTTTTGATGGACCATGGAGAAGCTATTGAAAAAGAGAATGTCGGGTTTTACCTTGTCGGAATTGCTGGTCGTGCTGGTAATCATAGGTATATTGGTTTTGTTGGCTTTGCCCTCCCTTATGCCATTGATTTCACGCACCAGAGGACTGGAAGCCAAACAGGCCCTGAGACATGTCCACACCCTGCAGAAAACACACTATTTTGAATATTCAAGGTTCTCCGATGACCTGGAGCTTATAGGTTTCGAGCAGGAGAATCTTGTGACTAATGAAGAACAGCCGGGTAATGCCAATTATCTGGTGGAAATCACAGAATCTTCTCCATCTGGTTATAAAGCCAGAGCTACAGCAGTTGTCGATTTTGACGGCGATGGTGAGTACAATGTCTGGGAAATCGACCACAATGGAGCCCTGGTCGAGCTGGTCAAAGATTGAACTTTGATTCGTGAACTTGCACTTGTCTGTGTAATCCTTTTTTTGATCTTCTCGGATCTTAGATACAGAACCGTACATGTTTTGGGTTTGGTGGTATTTACAGGTCTGATTATCTGGAACGCACTACCCGTTCACGATCCTTTTTGGATACTGATCAACATAGGATATTTGGTTGTACTCTTTTTAGTCGCCTGGCTTTATATGAAGCTGTTCAGGGGATTATCTATTAGTACCATGATAGGGTCAGGTGATCTCTGGTTTATAATTGTTACCTCCGTCTTATTTGATACCTATGATTTTATTTCATGGATTACGTTTGGTTTAATATTTTCGTTAATTATGCATTTGGCTCTGAAAGGAACCTTTTTGTATAAAGCACATTCAACCGTTCCTTTAATCGCATATTTGGGAATGTTTTTAATTCCCTTAGTACTGATAAAATGACCAACCAGGATTTAAAGATAAACCCTCAGCTCAGACACCTGATCTCGGCAAAGGTGGCTAACAGCTACCGCATCGTGCCAGCAGTCAATGGTGAAGATGACCTGGTGGTGCTTACAGATTCGCCGGAGAATTTACTGAAAAGTCTCACTGAGCTGGAAGTCATTCTTGGTAAAAAGGTTAAGGCCGAAGCTGTTTCCAAAGATCAGTTGGATACATGGTTGTCACTTTATTTTGGCTCATCGGAAGCCAGGCTCTCCGGGAAGACCATACGTGTGAATCAGGCTGATTTTTTGGATAACCTGATAGAAGAAACCGTGCAGCTAAAAGGAAGTGACATTCACATGGAGCTGTATGAAAGGACCGGCAGGATCAGAGTGCGCGTCAATGGGAAACTCATCGAACGTTATCAGGTCAACCATGACCAGTATCCCGAACTCATCAATAAGGTGAAAATTCGTGGAAAAATGGACATAGCCGAGCGCAGGCTCCCCCAGGATGGTCGGATCAAGTATACTTCGGACAACCAGGATTACGATATTCGGGTCAGTATCTTACCTGCGCATTACGGTGAAAAAGCCGTATTGAGAATACTCGGACAAGATGCATCACATCTATCCATTGAAAACCTGGGCTTTAATACCGAGGAGCTTAATGCTTACCGCACCGCCATTCAAAAACCTAATGGAATGGTACTCATCAGCGGGCCAACGGGGTCCGGTAAGACCACCACGCTCTATGCGACTCTTAAGGAGCTGAATGGCGATGAAGTCAATATTACCACCATAGAGGATCCAATCGAATACACGTTATCGGGGATCAATCAGGTTCAGTTGAATGAAAAAGTAGGTTTGGATTTTGCTTCGGCCATGCGGACATTTTTGCGTCAGGACCCTGACATCATTATGGTGGGTGAGATTCGCGACATCGATACTGCCAAGATGGCCACACGTGCGGCACTTACCGGGCACCTGGTATTTTCCACTATCCATACTAATTCTGCTTTGGGGATTTTCACCAGGCTTACCGAAATGGGCATTGCACCGTATCTGCTCACTGAAACCCTGAATGCCGGTATTGCACAGAGACTGATCAGGATTCTCTGTGGACATTGTAAGAAACCGGAAACCAGTCAGCAACTTCCGGAGGGATTGAAAGGATCTGACATTACCACCTATCAACCTGTGGGATGTTCGGAATGCCTTGGAACCGGATACTCGCATCGGAAAGCCATATATGAAATCATACCAGGAGATGAGGCTATTTTCAGCGGTCTTGAAAAGGGTAGCGCTTTTGTTGCAAGTATTTTAAAGGAAAGAAACATAAGAACCTTAAAGGAAAATGCACTGACACTGTATGCTGATGGTGATACCTCGATCTCGGAAATAACTCCTTATATCCTGTGAGACAATTCCTGCCATATTACCTGATAGTCTTGCTACTGATCGTTCCTATGCTCTCCCATGGTCAGGGTGATGAAAGACTGATTTCGATCCGATCGGAGATTGGCAGGTACCAGGATTCCATACCGGGGCTCCGGGAATCGGCAAACATATCAGTGGCCAATGCAAGCCTGAGAGAATTGTTCAGGGCCCTTGCAGAGACGCATCAGCTCAACATCAGTCTGGACAGGGTGCCCAATGTACCGGTTCACAACAATTTTACTCAGGTCACAGTTGGGGATCTGTTGGCCTTTTTGTGTGTGGAATATAACCTCAGGTTGCGATTTATTGGCAACATTATTTTGATTGAACGATTTTTTCCGGATGTAAATCTGGTATTTGAATACAATCAGCAAAACGATCAGGTGTCATACGATTTTCGTGAGGATACTTTGCATGCAGTCGCCGCATTCCTCACAGCAAACAGTCCTTACAACATTACTGTACATCCCCAGGCCCGAAATCAGTCGGTTACCGGATTTGTAAAGGGCTTGAAATTTGAGGAGGGGTTGAACCAGCTGGCTTTGGGCAATGACCTGGTCATGGAAAACATTTCCGAAAAAGTTTTTCTTCTGAGCCCACTACCACCGGAAATTGTTGATCCCGGAGGTCCGGAATCCACCGTAACCGGAAGGCGTGTAGTTCCCTCACGAAGGAGAGCTTCCCGCAGTGCTGCAGGGGGCTTCAATTATACCGTAAAGCAATCCGGAACTCAACCACTGCTGACGGTGACAGCCAATAAATCCCCTACCCTGGAGGTATTGAACCAGATTTCTGATGAACTTCAGATCGGTCACGTTATGCTGCAGGAGCCAGATGGTGAACTGGATTGCTACCTGGTAGATGTTACTTTTGAGGAGTTTCTTACGGTGGCATTGGCCACAGCCAGCGAACCCATGACTTACTCACGCGATGGCGAGATCTTTACCATTGGAAGTGAGACGAATACGAACCTCTCAAGAACTTCTGTTTATCAGTTCAAAAATCGCAGTGTCGAGCTGATCACCGAGTCCTTACCGGAACAGCTGATGACCAATGTGGAGGTGTCCGAATTTCCGGATCTGAATGCGTTGATCATCACAGGAAGTCAGCAAAAGATCCAGCAGCTTACTTCCTTTTTTGAACAGATCGACCAGCCCGTCCCTAATATCCTGATTGAAGTGATGGTGGTAGAAGTCAATAAGGGTTATAGTCTTAATACCGGTATCCAGGCAGGCATAAGTGATTCAGTTCCCCGATCTGCCGGCTCTGTGTTTCCCGGAATTGACATTACGCTTAGCTCGGGCTCCATGAACGACTTTCTTGAAAAAATTGACAGAAGAGGTATCATCAACCTGGGCAGAGTCACACCCGAATTTTACACTACTATTCAGGCATTGGAAGACAATAATAACCTTGAGGTGAGGAGCACTCCTAAGCTTTCAACACTGAATGGCAACGAAGCAAATCTGACGATAGGACGTTCTGTTTACTACCTGATCCAGACTCAAAATGTAGCAGGAGGTGTCAATCCCATCATCACCACCACACCTCGCTATGAAAAAGTAGAAGCTAATCTTGACATTAAGATCAAGCCTTTTGTCTCTTTCAATGAAGACATTACACTATCCATCGAATCAGAATTTTCGGATTTTATCGATCCCACGGTAGAAGGTGCTCCTCCCGGCAATGCCACACGAAAATTTGTCAGTAAGATTCGGGTAAGGAACAGTGAGATGGTAGTCCTTGGTGGACTTGAGGAGGCCTCGGAATCATCATCAGCATCGGGTACACCATTTCTGAGCCGGGTACCCATCATTAAATGGCTGTTCAGCTCCAGATCGGAGGTGAAGAACGACAGCAAGTTACTCATCTTCATTAAACCAACCATTGTCTACTGATGGATTGGGTTGATCAGATCATTCAGCGAATTTTTAGACCCGATACCTACCTGGTCATTGGGGTAATCAAAAACGTCCAAACGGTTTACCCTGTGATGATCATTTCCAGAAAGAAAGGTGAAATTTACGTAACTGAAAAACGACTCTATTCGGATATCGAAGAACTTCGTTCTTTTATTGAACTTCATTCAGACCTGCCAGGTATACTCGCGATTGATACGGAAAAAGTCATAGATGGCATGGAAGTGCCGCAGGGTGAACTTTCGGAGTTTTTTGTGCAGGAACATAAAAATGGGTTGGGCGATTTTACCTCTTTTTGTCGATCGAATTACCTGCACGATCAAACCCGGATGTTTGAAGGCATGGGTATTAAAATCGTCCACGTAACCATCGGGGCAATCGCGGGACAGGCGATCCTGCCAATCCTACAGTCCAAGGGAATCTATACGCCCACCATCGGAACGAAGAAGTTTTCGGATAATGGAAGTTTCGTTCCATCAGAAGATTCCGAATCGACTACGGTGATAGAAGGAGAACAGTTCACCAATCAGGAGCTCTACATATATAGTGGGATGGTTCATCTGCTTCTCACTGAATCTGACCCCCCCGGGTCCTATGTCGATTTTCATTATGGAAAATTCAAACGAACTGTTGGGAAAATAGCTGTACCGGCCTTGTTTGTATTACTTCTGTTAAATGCGGTTTTGCTCTTTTACTTTGATGATCAGGTGAAGGAGCTAAGTCAGGAGGTTTCCGGGGATGAACGCCTTAAGACCCAGATGGTACGATTCCGGAAGGACATTCAGACCTACCAGGCTCGATTCTCATCAAGAGGCTCTACTATACAATTATCCAGGCTTTATGATGATGTCGGCGAAACAGTACCGTCCTCTGTGGTATTGACCAGCTTTCAGATATTTCCGTACGATTTAGACAGAAGGCAGAGCAGGCTGACCTTCGATAATTCTACTTTGGTGATAGAAGGGGAGCTGGATGACATGGTGACCTATGCCGATTGGTTGAAGACGTTAAAGCAACTGGAGTGGGTCAGTGAGATAACGGACCAGTCGGTTGCAAAGGTAGAGGACGGCGCCTACTACAATTTTCGGGTTAAAATCGTACTGGCATGAAGCAGTGGTGGTCTTCCAGGTCAGCGAGATATCAGGGCAGGGTCCTGTTACTTTCATTGCTGGTGGGTCTCGTTTTGTGTTACGTGCTGGCCTTTCAGAAGACCATTTCAAAAATTAAGGAATACAATGCCCTCACAGAGGCCGTGGAGTCGCCGGAAGTGTCCACTGCTAAGATGGCTGAGATACTGAAAACCAAAAGTTTTTATGACTCACTGGCAGAACAGTTTGAAGGGGTGGAGTATCAGCAACTGTTGTTGTCATTTCTGTCAAAGACAGCTCGTATGCAGGATGTAGCCATAGAAACGATCAGGATGGCAGAACAAAAAGACAGACGTATTGACCTGGTAGTGGCTGAAGGTAGATTTGAACAGCTTACGAGGTTTTTGAGGGAGATAGAGCAAAACTTTATTTTTGGAGAAGTGAGAAGCTCGAGGATGATTACGGAATATGTTCGTACTGACCGATCTTATCGACTGAAACTAGAGCTACACATGGAAAAAAGATCCGGCGAATGATAGAGAAATTGACCTATATGGGTTTCGTATTTACGCTGCTCCTCATTGGCTGTGGGGAAGTAGTGGAGAAGGATATTTCCGACAAGGAAGTGGTGCTTCTGGCTCCTTCCGATGGGGCGGAGCTGGATTCTGGTAATGTTTCGCTTTGGTGGGAGCCTGTGGACGGTGCTTCCGGTTATCAACTAAGCCTGGTGAGTCCTGGTTTTACCAATGCCGTTTATCTCATCGAGGATACTGCCACAAGCTCAAACGTATTTGAAGTTAGCTTAAACCCGGGGGAGTACGAGTGGAGTGTTTCGGCATTTAACAATGGTTACGCCACCGATTTTTTTGTGGCAGGATTTACAGTGCTGGATACGGTCACTACGACTGACACGGATATTTCGGATGATGTGATTGATTTACTGACTCCGGCCAATGAAGCAACCCTGACCGCTGATTCAATTACCTTTTGGTGGGAGGATCTGCCGGGTGCAGAATCCTACGAGCTGCTGGTTGTGGACCCTGACTTTGACAATCCTCAGGAAGTTGTCTCTTCAGTGGAGACCACCGGTACACTCATAAAAGTTTTGCTCGACTCTGGCAGTTACGAATGGGGTGTCAGAGGCGTTTCCGCCGGGGGTCAAACCCAATTTTCCATTCGAAGCCTAAAAGTAGAGTGATGTGCTGAAGGACAAACGCAGTCTTTATATTCTGTTGCCGTTGGTGGGGCTGCTTTGGGGCTTCATCATTTACAGGATCGTGGCGTTTACGGATCAGGAAGAACGCGTGTCTCCCATTGAAATAACGGAAATTTCCAGACCCTTGGATCAGGAAAAATCGGATTGGAGTCTGGAATTGGATTATCCGGATCCTTTTTTAAAGAAAGTACCCCGGGCCGTAACGCGGACCGGAAACATTGATCCGGAAGAGGAGCCAAACCCTGTGGGCGTGATTAGGCCGGAAACAAGAGCGGCGGGATTTGAAGGCATCAAAGCACAACTTGTTTACCATGGATACATTACCCGGGGTGATAGGGGAAACAGGGTGGCGCTTCTACAAGTGAATGGCCATGATCTGTTGCTCCGGGAAGGGGAAGACCTTGCGGATACCCTGAGCATATACACGATAACACCTGACAGTCTGGGGGTGGTGTTTGAGGGTGCTGTGAGTTACCTCAAAAAGACAGGAGGTTAGTTGGCTTCCAGGGCTTTTAGCCGGGCTTCCTGCTCGTTCAGCTTTTCCAGGAGTTGTATCTGGTAAAGGGTGAGTTCTTCGATTTTCTTCAGGAGCAGCATGTTCATTTCTTTTAGCATTAAGCCGTTTTCGTTCAGTTCCGAAGCAGATGGCACATCCGGAAGATGCTTGTTCTTTCCAATAAATTCCGCCACGTCTGAAAGTTCGGTAAGATTATAATCCGATTCAAAAACATAATCCGGAGCAACAGATCCGTCCATATCCACTTTTACTTCCTGCGCGTGTATGTCGCCTTTGACCGTCAATTTTGCATCTGGTGCCACAGCGCCTGTTCCGATCCCAACATTTCCGGTGGAAGGCTGTAAGATGAGATCTTGCGGAGTAATCCCATCTGTGGAGAAGGCATCAATTGCGGCAGACCCCGGGAAAAACCTTATCACCTTGTTGGTATTGTTTTTTGATAGCTGATCACTGCTGGCCAACCATAATTGTCTGTTGCCAACGCGGTTGACACCCAGAAGAAAGGAAATCCCATGCGGATTGTTATTTCCTGACTGGTAGAATTCTTCGCCCGACAGTCTCATCTTTTCTATCCCAAATTCATTTCCGGATACGGTAAATCTGGCATCAGAAGCTATTCCGATTCCAACATTACCTCCATTTTGATTGAAGGTCAGGTTTTTCGTGGTGAACCCATTCGTAGCGATGGCATCAATGGCCATTGCATTTGGCATGATTCGAATTATCCCATTTATATTGTCTTTGCCTAATCTCTTACTATCACCTATCCATAGTTGCCGATTTCCGTCTCTGTTTACACCCATAAGAAAGGAAACTCCATCATTACTGCTGACATTGGGGTCATAAAATTCCTGACCATACAGTTTGATACTGGCAGGATGGCTTACCTGGCCGTGTAATGGAATGAATGTGGCCACTGAGAGAAGAATGAAAAAGTTTACTCTGGTTGCGAGGGTCATGATTATAGATTTAAGATGGTTAGAAGAAAAAAGGTCGATAACTGGTTTAGTCATTCAATTTTATTTTCAAGTTCAATTATTCTTTCTTCCTGCCGTATGATGTGCAGGGTGAGCTCTTCTATTTTCTTCAGGAGCAGCATGTTCATTTCACCCAGTGAGACTCCATTTGTCTCCATTTCGACGGCAGGGGGTACTTCTGGTAGGTGTTTGTTTTTTTTGATGTAGTCTTTTACTTCCGCCAGGCTTTGAAGGACATAAGCATCTTCGAATACGTAATCGGGTGCGTTTGCGACTTCTATTTTGATCTCCTCTGCTTTGATGTTACCATCTACTGTTAAAATGGAGGTCGGTTCAACTGTTCCAATGCCTAAAAATCCATCGTTGGTCAATGTCATCAAGACGGTTTCTGTGCCAGAATTGGCCGGGCGGGCCAGCCATTGAAAAAGATTAGTATTTTCGGTTCTTGTATCGATTCGGAACGCTGCTCCTTCATATGCATTGTTCTTGTTCGATTCTCTAAAGTTTACGCTCATGTTCAAAAGTGGCGTGGTACCTCCTACCTCGGTCATAAGCCCCATGGGAATGGAGGCATTGGAAATGCCTATGTCACCGTTTACCGTCAATTGGGCAAAAGGATTGGTCGTGAATATACCTGTATATCCTGTTGGATAAGCCACATGCTGATAAGCCACATTATTTCCATCAACTAACTGAAAGGCCCAACCTCCTCCATTCGCAGTCCTTACCGAATAGCCGAGATTGCCATTGGCATAATAAAACTGAGTACCGCGGTTTAATGTGTTGTCTTCTTGCCAATACTGGCTTTTTGCGCTGATTGTGAATAGCATGGAAATAATGAGTAGGTAGTTTTTCATGGTTTTGTCTATTGATGGTTACTGATAAAAAGATTAAGGTTCAATAATATCCAATGGATAGCTCAAATCCATTAAATGTGAATAACATTTCGCAAACAGCGCCAGACGTTTTATGAGATTAGAATATCTTTGGAAAATATCAACTCATATTTTGTTTCTCTAATACAGTTACTAAAATCCAACATGCTAACAACATTTAAATTTCTTCATTCTTTGATCCGAAGGCCGTTGATTTTGATAATCATTCTCATTTGTCATTTTACTACCAGAACTTCTTTGGCACAAATTACAACTTCCGAAATAACAGTAGAACAATCTGGAAAAACAATCATTAGCGATGATACGGAATTCATGGGAAAAGTTGGAATTGGTGTGACCCAGCCTACTGAATCACTTGAAGTCGCCGGAAATCTAGCAGTGTCGGGTACCATATCAGTTCCTTTCATTTCAGGGCCTTCATATTATTTGTATTTAAAAGGTAATGGTCCGGGATTTTACCTTGTAAATTCGACCTCCAACGGGGAACCTGACTTCATTCACTGGCTTGGAGGATCTGGCTCAGCACGACATATGAGAATTGGAACAGATGTGGGGCATTATGGAGATGCGGCTATGGAGATATATCAGCATTATTTGGGGGGACCTTTAAGTTATCCGGGAAAAGTATACGTGAATGGGCAATTATGGTATGGATCAATTCATACGCTTTCCGATAGCCGGTTAAAAAAAGATATAAGTCCAATTTCCAGTTCTCTAAGTAAAATCACACAATTGAACGGCGTATCATTCAGATGGAAGAAGGATGAAAAGCAAGATGTCGGACTTTTGGCACAAGACGTTGCACAGGTTTTTCCTGAACTAATTGGAATTGATAGTCGTGACTCTACCAAGTTATCTTATCTGGGTGTCAACTACATTGGTCTAATTGCTCCTATGATTGAAGCTATCAAGGAACTAAATGCCGAAGTTGAGTCATTAAAGTCCGAATTAAGTAAATTAAAATCTGTCAAAAATTAAACCGGAGACACCGTCAACTGTAAACAAGGGAATAGACCATTTCTTAAAAAGACCCTATAATTTTTGAAGGTGAACTCCTTACCTACTCCATCAAATGTGAATAACTTTTCACAAATACCGCTTGGAGTTTTTTGAAATAGCGCTATTTTAGAATCCCGTTCATTGACCACCAAAAAGACAACCAGAAAATGAATATAAGAATGGCGCTTTCCGTGATCGGTATCATCACGGGTGTTTCCTTAAGCGCACAGTTATATACCAGCGAGATCGAAGTTACCGAATCCGCCAATGGCAATGTAGGCATCGGTACCGATACACCGGATGCTGCATGGTTCGCCTCTCCTAGTTTACAGATATCGGGAACCAGGCCTACGCTTTCTTTTACATCTACCTTGACAAATGGAATGGGTACGATTCAGTGGATGGGTGTAACGTCTCAGTCACAGATTCATCTAAACTACTGGAATGAAACTAACAGCCTTAGTTTTTACAGCTACTCCGCAGTACTTCCATATGTCTTGCATATCGGGGGGGATGGCAAAATAGGAATCAACACCTCAAGTCCCGGATATAATCTTGATGTTGTAGGAACATTCAGGAATTATGACGCCGTGAATGGCAGAGAATTTATTGTGTCGCCGGGGTCGGGCACCATTGATATGTATAGTACTGAATTCAATATCAATCGATTCTCCAACATGAATGTGGTGCTGGCGGATGGAGGAGGTAAGGTAGGAATAGACATAAATGCACCCACCGAAAAACTCCACGTTAACGGCAACATTCGTGCCCTGGCGCCGATTTGGGCGGACCATGTGTTTTCCGCAGAATATGACCTGCCCACCCTGGACCAGGTGGAGTCCCACATAAAAGAGAACGGGCACTTAAAAGACATCCCCTCTGAAAAGGAGGTCATGGAAAACGGCATCAACCTCGGAGAGATGGATGCCCTCCTGCTCCAAAAGATCGAAGAGCTGACGCTTTATGTGATTGAATTGAATAAGAAAATTAGCAGGCAGCAGGAGACAATCCAGCAACAGAATAAAAAGATCAATGACCTGACCAGTAAAATTGAAAATGAACAAACTCACTAAACAATCGGGGCTGTATTGGTGCTCCGTATTCATTGCTTGTTCGCTGCAAGCACAGCTTTACACATCTGAACTACAGATTCATGAAGCAGCCAATGATAATGTGGGTATAGGCGTTTCAGTTCCCCAGGCGCCATTACACATTGATCCCAATGGTGGAGCGGGAATTGTCATCAGCAAAAATTCTGCTTCAGGAGGCTATACAGGTTTGCAATTGGGCGTGAGTCAGCAGCAAGATGGTTATAGTTACCTTCAATCGGTGAAGAGCTCTGGTAATGAAATGGGTAACTTGATTTTGTTGCCCAATAGCACCGGGAAAGTTGGGATCGGTACGGAAACTCCTCAGACACCCTTGGCTGTAAATGGAGATATCAGCATAACAAATTCTTCTGTTCCAATGGGATTTATTACAGAAGTGGGCGGGTATACACCCTTACTCAATATGAGTGTGAATTTCAGAGAACCAGATCGGAATTTCTCGTACCCGGGAGCAGCCTTCAGAATTGATGCCAGGATCAATACTCAACCGGTTTTTCAGTGGCTTTTTAGAGATGGTATGACAGAGAGCATTTTAATGTCTATGAACCATTACGGCAATGTTGGCATCGGCACTATGAGTCCTACAGAGAGACTCCACGTCAATGGCAACATCCGGGCCTTGGCACCCATCTGGGCGGACTATGTGTTCTCGGAAAACTATGATCTTCTCACCCTGGACGAGGTGGAGTCCCACATAATAGAGAACGGGCACTTAAAAGACATACCCTCTGAAAAGGAGGTAATGGAAAATGGCATCAACCTCGGTGAGATGGATGCCCTCCTGCTCCAGAAGATCGAAGAGCTGACGCTCTACATCATTGAGCAGAATAAAATTATTAAAGCACAAGGAGAGCGATTGGAGAAGTTGGAGAGAGAGGTCTTCCAAAAACAAAATTTACCATTACAAAAATCATATCCATGAAACCATTGAGAACTAATTGCTCTAGGACCACATTTTCAATTGCGATACCCAGAATTTTCATAATTCTAATGATTCCAATGGTGTTTTCATTTTCAATAGTTTCGGGAGATGCATCATCTAACGGAAATGATGATTTTGCACCTCCCGTTGAACCGTGCGAAACTTTTACCTCTACTTCTATAAATGGAGGTGATGGTTCGATCCCGATAAACACTGAGCAATTTTTTGGAATTGCACGAACGGATGGTTATTTCGAATTAATTGAAGGACCATCGAACCCGTCGCCAAGTACAATAGAAACTCAACATACAAATGACATCCCGGCGGGTCTGGGTGGGGGTACTATTTTAGCAGAATGCGTAGGCTACACATTTAGTGTGTCTGGTTACTATGAAATTGAGTACAAACCTTTGGATAATAATGGTCCCTATTTTCCTCCAGGCTCTTTTATTTTTGGGTTTACTGTTGAGGGTTGCCCTGTTGCACCTTCTTTAAGTACGAATGACATTGAAGGCAGTTGTACATCAAGATCCATTAACCCTACTGGTCCAACTGATGGGTCGACATGGTATTGGCAAATAGGAAGTTCCGTAGAAACAGTACCTAGCGATGATGATTCATTCCAATTCACTGGAGCCAGATCTGTTACGTCCTCAGGTTACTACGCACTGCAGGCAAAGAAAAACGGATGTTGGGGACCAAAATCCTCCGTGATATATGTCACTGCTGGTTCAGACCCTGGTGGGTCTATCGGATGGGGTCCGGACGGAATTTGCGCTGGAGATCCGATAAATATTGTAGTTAACGGTGGAAGCTCTTCCAGCACAGCTTATAGGCTTTTATTAGATGGTATTGAATTATATGATGAAGGTACCTGGGATGCAGCAAAATCACAGATCGAATTTCCATCTTCTTCCGGAAGAGGGGTTTTTACCGTTCAAAAAAACACGGGTGATTGTGGGTATGTAGATTTTCTTCCGGCCGGTACAGGTTCAAAGAATATTCAAAACTCAAGCGTTACTTCTGTAACAGCTCAATTAACTGTTAGTGGACAAAATATTGAATATCTTAATTCACCTGACCTACCCATTTTTGTGAATTGTAGTCAAAACGGCATTTCCTTGCAATTCACGAAATCAGGTTGGACAGGTAACTGGAGTTGGTATCATAACGATGTTTTAGTATCGGCTTATGATGATCTGGGACTTTATCCGGCCACTCAGGTAGCAACGGACATTGTGAATGGAACCCCTGGAGAAATACATACCTACGAGGTAAGGATTGACAACTATGTCATAGATGGTACTTGCCCGTCTTCTCTCACAGTTCAAAATCCAACGGAGATTAAGGTAGTGAGACAAGATATTGAGAAACCCGCAGATCCTGATCCATCTTATTTTAATGAATGTGAGTCTCCAAAGTTAGTAACTGTGGTACCAAATGAAACTAATATTCGTTGGTACAATAGTTCGGGAAGTTCGCAACTGGAAAATTCTTTAGGATCAACTTATGATTTTTATTCACTTTCTGAAGGAACCTATACGTATGCAGCAAAATCTGTAGGACCTTACGGATGTGAAAGTACTGATCATGCTACTGTCAATATCTCAGTTTCTAAAAGTGTTTTAGAAACCACTGAAATAACAAGGTGTATACTTAATGTTCCAGCAGAGGATTTTATTGTCATATTTAATGCAACCGACAATTGTTCTTATGAGGTAAAATTAAACAATCAACCAATTTCCTCTACTTTCACTCCCCCGAATACTCCCGGTTCTACCACAACTTCGCCACCTTACCCCTCATTGAAAGTTAATGGACTGGCAACCGGAACTTATCAGGTGTTTGAAGATGGATCATGGTTAGGCGATTTAGTGGTAGATAATGAACTTACTGATGACCCAGTAGCCGCAATTACGGGATTCAATAATTATATCTCGAACGATGGCGGACAGACATGGCATGAATGTGGCAGTGAAAATGCTGAACCTCTTTCTGTGAATATGGATGGTTTCACAGGAGATTGGGACTGGTACAAATATGAGGAAATAGGTATGATCTGGGAAAAGTTAGATGGGTATCAAAACTCCACGTTCACACCTGAGGTAAGTGGACGGTATAAGGTTAAGTTTAGTTATACAACTGTAACGGGAAATTGTACGAATGCATTGGCGCCAACTGAGACAGATGAGAAAACAATTAAACTTGTCGATACAGACGATGTTCCAGCTCAAAGTCCTCAATATTTTTCCTACTGCGAACCGGATAAGACTATCTTCATTCCCGCGCAGCCTTCCGAAGATGGCATTACCTGGAATACGGTTTGGTATGACCAAAATGGAATTACTAAATTATTTACCGGAGATACTTATGATGCCTCCTCCCTATTGGAAGGTACAACCACACTTAAGGTAAGGTATGAAGCAGAATCTTATGGATGCCCAAGTGAAGTCTTTACAAATGTTCAGATCACCATCAATCCACCTGCAGGTAGTTTGTTCACAACAGAGTTAACACATTGCCAGACATTGGGAGTCGAAAATAATATCCAGATTTCCAGTACGGATTCTGACTGCAACTATACTTTTGAAAGTGGCGCATTTTCTGTCACACCTACGATACAGATTGACGGACAAACTGGTGAAAATTACTTATTTACCGATACACCATTGCCCTATGGTACCATCGAGGTAAAAGCGAACGGTTATTTAATTGGGACAGTGGAGGTAATTGAACCAGTCATGGCTATAGATAAAACCAGCCCTGTTTCCAACGATCCCGTGTGCCCTGGGACACAAATAAACTTCACAGCAACGGAAGGAAGTGGCCATATCTGGTCGGACGGAATAGGCACGACCCTCGAAAATCCAGTTAGTTTTTTTCCTGAAGCTACCACAGAGTATACTGTAGAGGCCACTGTTTGCGGGCTTCAAAAATCCGAATCTATTACTATTGAAGTTATCGACATTGTCACAGATGTACAGATCACGTCCGGTCCATCTTCTGTGACTACCGGACTCTTTGGAGTTGAAAATAGCTACACGGCAGTTTCTGAGTTCGAGGATGAAATATTATGGGAGATTGATCCACCAGAAGCAGGGACCATTGACGATAGTGGAAATGCCCTGTGGAAACCTTTATATGAAGGTCCTGACCCCGTCGTTGTCGTAACAGCATTTGGAGAATGCAGCTCGTATGCTATGGATGAAATGACTGTTTCATATACAGATCTTCTTGCGTGCGATGTAAGTACCTTGAATGCTACTTCCAGCATGAATCATGTTGTTGAGCATACAGCTAAAGTACCCCTTGAATATTGTCTTAACAATATCGACGACAGCAGCCAGGTAATGAAGGCTGTCAGCTATTTTGATGGCCTGGGTAGACCGATTCAAACTGTTCAGGTCAGTGGATCTCCCCAGGGATATGACCTGGTATCTGCTTTAACATATGATGACTTTGGAAGGCAGGAAAAATCGTATCTTCCTTTTCCCGCAAATGAATCAAGCACTCTGGATGTCGGCTCATATCGTTCTGATTGGGAAATTCAACAGGTTGCCGCGATAGATGCCAGGTATGGCACCACAGAAAAGGATTACGGATTTAGCCAACAGCTGTACGAAGCGTCACCATTGGGCAGACCGTTGAAGGTCGGGGCACCCGGAAGTACCTGGAATGTTAACGGCACCCATGCCATTGAATATGAATACACAGTATTTGATGCCAGCATCGATATTAAGAAGATTAACGTGGTCAATGACATCATTGTCCTGGGTGATGATTACTCCCAGGGTCAACTTCTGGTAACTTTGGTGAAGGATGAGAATGAAGGAGCCCAGGAAGGACAAACGTACGAATACAAAAATTCACTTGGGCAAGTCATTATGAAGCAAACACGCCTTACAGTGACAGAATTTGCGAAAACTTACTACGTATATGATGAGTTTGGAAATCTTCGCTATGTGGTCCAACCGCAAGGGGTAGAGGAGATTTTGGACGATGACGACAACTGGGCAAAATTAAATGAAACGGACTTCAGGTTTAACTGGATGTTTTGCTACGAATATGACCATCGAAACAGGATAGTTAAGAAAAGAGTCCCGGGAGCCGGATGGACTGAGATGGTCTACGATAATAGAGATCGGATCGTGTTAACACAGGACGAAAACCAACGAAATAATTTCGAACTGATAGAAACCGATGAGACCAAAAATGCTTATGAAGGCGTAAACTATGTCATAACCGAGGGCAATTCTCTGACCCTCGAACCGGGTTTCGAGTTTTCGGCTTCCTCCAGTAAGAACTTTTCTGTGAAATTTGGAGATGCCGGAGATATTCAGGAAGACTGGACCTTTACAAAGTACGATGTGCACAATAGACCTGTAATGACGGGTATAATGATGGCGGATTCAGATCTGGACATACAAAGTGATCTGAATACCTACTATGTCAATAATCCAACCAGTTACTTTGAGACCTACATAGGAACAGATGCTCCTCTTAAGGGATACTCCAATAATTCCTATCCAAATGTCGTAACTGAAAGTGATCTGTTGGACGTGGCATATTATGATACCTACGATGAAATGGGCTACTTTGGAGATCCAGCCATTGAGGAGGCAAAAGGATTTATTACGGGAGGTTACGTGAGAGTTTTGGGCACCGAAGATTGGTTGTCGGAAGGCATATGGTATGATGAAAACTACAGGACGTTAGCGGCACTGCATACAAGTCATATCGGAGAGGATGTGGCAAATGCAGAGTTCTATTTTCACCTGAATGAAATATCCCCATTAGTAGAAACTGAGTACGCTTTTCATATTACAAACGGTGAGACCTTCCCATTAGCATATCATTACACCTATGACCATATGGATCGCATTGATACACTTTCTCATGAAGTAGAAAATGTTATGGAGATTGATATAGCCGACCATGACTACAACGAATTTGGAGAGCTCGTCACCAAGACAATTGGAGGCGGTATTCAGCAAATTGATTATGACTATAATATTCGTGGATGGCTAACATCTGTCAATGGCGGACAGACTTCGGGAGGTGATGTATTTGGATATTCACTGGAATATGACAACGCTCCTAATCTGCAATTCAACGGCAACATTGGGGCTATGAGCTGGCAGAGGAATGGTCCCCAGGGAAATAATAATCCACAAAGTTTCGACTACACCTATGATGCGGCTAGCAGAATACTATCGGCAGATTATACCAGTAGCGGGATAAACGATCATTTTAACATGAATGTCTGGGAGTATGATCACAATGGTAATATCCGACAGTTGTCTCGCAGACATACGTCCACTTCCCCTTCGGATTCTTTAACTTACAGTTATACTGGCAACAGATTGACATCTGTACTCGACGATGGAGATATCCAATTGTTTGAGGATAGTAATACCCAATCAGATGATTATTCATATGATAGTAATGGTAATATGACTTCAGATCTCAATAAGACCATCAATGACATTAGCTACAATTATCTAAACCTGCCGGTGAAAGTTACTTTCGATGATGGAACGCTTGTTGAGTATACCTACGATGCTGTGGGTACCAAACTCAGCAAGAAGATCACTTCAGGGCAAGGCATTAAAGTAGAACATTATGTTGGAGGTTGGCATTATGTACAAGACTATGGGGAAACCGAACCGATACCAGAGTTTTTTCAATTCCCGGGAGGTCGAATTAATATCGAAACCGGTTATAATTTTGATTTAACTGACCATCTTGGTAATGTCCGCGTCACAATCGATCAGACAGGTACTGTCTTACAGACAGATGACTACTATCCCTTTGGTTTGACCTTCAATAGCTACACAAGTGGTACAGAAAACCTCTACAAATACAACGGCAAGGAAGAACAAAAGGAAACTGGAAACTACGATTATGGAGCCAGGATGTATGATCCAGCCCTGGGAAGGTTCTGGCAGATCGATCCAAGTGCGGACAATTATTTGGAATGGACTCCCTACAATTATGTGGGTAATAATCCAATCAACGTCATTGATCCAGACGGTAAAGACTGGTACGACATTAACGGGAAGATCAGATGGAGAAATCAAGAAGGAGATTATACCAATAAGAAAGGTGAGACTTTCAGTAGTTTGGGCAAGAACGTATTAGTTGTTACTCATAACAGGGACAAAAAGGGTAATGAAAAGGTAAATTCAGCCACTTTCTCCTTTTACTTGGAAAGCAATAAATCAGGGGCGACCGCAACCCTTAAAGGGAACACTGTACCATCTGATACCGAGAAATATGGAACACTGGCAGAGGGGACTTATACAGCCAGGTTCCAGGCTAGAGATAGTAAGCCAGGTGAAAATGCGTTAATAATAAATGAAGGAGGTGAGTTGCCCACTGTTAACGGAAATCCAAACAAGGAAAACTCGGATAAGCTGACAGGGGTATTTTTTCATAGAGGGAATCCCTATCAAGAGAGTTTAAAGGATAGTAATGGTAATCCAGTATGGTCGCATGGTTGTTTGTTGGGTGGTTGCGGCCCAGGTAGTCTTGATAAGTTCAATGAGTTCATGAGTAACGCTCAAGACTTCAATGGAAATTTATATCTGAGGGCTCAGCCAGTGCAAGTTAAGACAAGAGCAACCACAAAGACCCATGAGTGGACTAGGATTGATGGTAAACTGACCTTGGTTCCAAAAACAAAATAAGAGTATGAAAACACTGATATTGATGTTGATGATATTTGGCTGTAATTCATCAAAACCGGAAAATGCTGATCAACCTCAAAAAGTTGATCCTATGCCAAATCTGGAACAAACAAAATGGCTGTTTAAGGTCGTGGATGGCGTGTATAACTATTATGAGTTCACCTCTAAATCAGATTTTAAATACTACAGTGCAGAGCAAGAGGACATGTTCTATGGGAATTATGAAATTAAGAAAGATACCTTGTACACGTTTGTAAACATATCTGCTAGTGATAGTTTGTTGGATGCAAATTCTCCGCATAGGTCTCTGAAAACGAGAGGGAAGTTCATTATGAAAGATGGGAAACTGCTACTTGTTTATAATGAATATAAACATTTAACGGGTTGGATCCCTACCGAACTATCCCCTAACTTGTTTTACATTAAAGAGAATTGAATCAAAGCATCTGAGAAATCAGGGGCTTTTTCATTCTACCTGATCAGGTAAAAATATACCCTAAAGGGTCAGTCCAATTTTTTTGAAATTTTTACTTTTTGGGAATGTTACTGATCAGTAAGAAATGTGACGGAAAAGTAGTTTTCGATCTCCTCAGAGTCACTTTAGAAAGGGCCTGTGGGATGAAAAGGACTCTGAGTGTTTCTTGAAAGGAATGCTTTCCTCTAAAATCCCAGAGTCCTCGACAGGTGACTCTGAGTAAGGTGACTCTAGTAATCGTAATCTCAGAGTTCTCTGCGAGTAACTCTGAGTGAGTGTGAGAGGGTATGAAATATCTGAGTGGTTTACATAACTTTGTTTACCAGCTATGTCAACTCATATTGTTCATTCGGAAAAGGAATGTTTCTATTTTGTCACATTTACCTGCTATAAGTGGCTTAATCTTTTTGAAGAAGCGAACATTTATGACTACCTGGAATTTTGGTTTAAAAAATTAAAAGAGAAGGGGTGTCTCCTGAATGGGTATGTGATTATGCCGAATCATATGCATCTAATCTTGTATGTAAAGGAGGAAGTGGAAGACTTTAACAAGTGCATTGCAGAATCCAAGAGGTTTTTGGCTTATGAGATAGTGAAACGTCTCCGTCAGGCAAACAAGCACAATCTGCTAAATATTCTACAGTCAGGTGTTCAAAAAAATGAATTAAAGAACGGAAAGAAACATCAGGTTTTCCGGCTATCATTTGATGCCAGGAAACTGGATGAAATGGGTGTGGTCAATGTGCTGAATTATATCCATCAAAATCCGGTAATGGGAAAGTGGAATCTGATTGATGATTACATTAATTATCCATATTCCAGTTCAGGATTCTACGAAAATGGAGATATTCCTAAATACGGATTAGTCGATTTTCGGGATACGCTCTCAGAGTCCTCTACGAGTGACTCTGAGGTTCAATGAAAAACTCAATCTGATATCTCAGAGTTCACTACTATAAACTCTTAGCAGGGTGAACTCCTCTTTAGTTCTGGATTCCCCTATAATTTCTACGAAATTCGGGGAATGACGGTAGGAGGTTTGGGCTTGTTTCACGTTCATTCCCTAGCTGGCGCGAGCGTGTCGCTCGTGTCCAAGAAAAGAAGTGTAGCGAATTTCCACCTCCTCAGAGTCACTTTCGGAAAGGGTTTGAAAGGAGGGAAAGGACTCTGAGTGTTTCTTGAAAGGAGTGCTTTCCTCTAAAAACTCAGGGTTCTCTTCGAGTAACTCTGAGTGGAGTGAAAGGTTTTAACTCTTAGCAGGGTGAACCCCTCTTTAGTCCGGGATTCCCCTATAATTTCTACGAAATTCGGGGAATGACGGTGAGAGGTTCGGACCGCGTTGTACAATTCTTTGCGTTAGTTGTTAATAACTTTTTCCACTTAACGCTGGCGTCTTCCTTAAAAATCTATATTTTCGACAAAATAAGGAAGTTTGACTCATTAAAGAACCAAGTACTTAAGACCACCAAAATTATCCATGAAACGTTTTATTCAATCAGCCCTGTTTCTTGCTGTTGGCTATTTTCAAGTTAACGGCCAGGAAATGCCAAATTTGGTACCTCCGGCACCAGAGACTGCTAACTTTTTTCAATATCTGGATTATCCTGTAAGTCATAATACTGGACTTATGCAGATAAGTATTCCATTGTATGAAGTAAGAAGCGGCAGTTTGTCTGTTCCGATTTCAATCAATTATGATCCTTCTGGATTCAAAGTCAATGAAGTAAACGGACCAATAGCCGTAGGTTGGAATCTAATGGCTGGAGGAATGATTGCGAGGACAGTCAAGGGTTCAGTGGATTTTGGTGATTATCCTTTTCCAGATCCTTTCGAGACAGCAGGAGTAACTGACAATCTAGACCTTGCCTATTTGGAAAAGGTAACTCATTTTCCAAATAACGTTGAGCTTGCACCTCAAGGAACATGGTTGGATAGTGAATATGATATTTTTTCATACTCATTTCCTGGAGGAAGTGGAAAACTAATTTTTGAAGATGACGGAGGTGTCAAGACTCCAGTTACTATACCATTTAAACCTTATCAAATTACGCCCTATGCCTCAGTGCAGTTAGGGGAAATTGAAATTGTGGATGATCAAGGTACTTATTACAAGTTCGAAGCCATGGAGAATATTGGTTTCTCGAATGGATTAGCACCTACAGGATATCCGTTAACGGAGATTATATCCGCTGATAAGACGGATACTGTCCAATTTACATATGAATTAATCAATCAGAAGCGATATGGCATTTCGCAAGTCCAGATAGTGCAAGATAATTTTAATGACTACGGTAATGAGGGAGATATTCTGACTCCGCCACCTACAGAAAGTACACAAGAGGATTGGTATCAGGTAGCCAGATTAACAAGAATTGACTTCAAAATGGGACACGTAGATTTCATTTTGAATGAATCTACCGATTGGGTAGAGTCCATTGAAATTAAACGAAAAAATGGAGCTATTGTAAAATCAATAAGTTTTGAACGTTCTTTATTATTCAATGTAGTTCAGGCCCAACATAGCCTCAATTTGCTTGATGAAGTAAAATTCAACGATAAAACTGGGAATGGAATTGAATCCTATGAGTTTGAATATTATCCAGCCGTTCAAACGGATGGAAATCAATTAAATGTTCGATATCAGGATTGGTGGGGGTATTACAATGCTTCAAATGAAAGTGATATGATCCCTGTTCATTCAATTCAGGCTCAAAGTAACGCTTGGTCTGGTAATATAGATGTTGGAGACCCATTGGCAAATAGAGCTCCAAATTTAAATGCGATGTCCAGTGGTGTGCTGAAGAAAGTTACCTATCCAACCGGTGGGAGTTCTGAATTTATTTATGAGAACAACAAATATTGGAGTATATCCACCAATTCCCCTCAACCTGGGCCAGGTTTGAGAATAAATCAAATTATAACAGTTGATAATAATGGGAATAATAACAAAAAGACATTTAAGTACGGAATATCTGAGTCTGGCTATGGTAACCTCGAACTACAACCAGCATTAGATAAGATGCGGACGGTATATCGTCATGAATATTTTAATACTGGAGGTGGTGCCAGAGGCTATTTTAGGGAGAGGGTCCTATATTCGGGATTCGTTCCTCAATTGACCGAACTTGCCTCAAGGCCTATTATTTATACCGAGGTAACTGAGTACAATGGGACTTCAGCCAATAATGCCGGAAAAATAGTCTATGAGTACGATTATATTCCTTGGGGCTTTGAGGGAATTGGTAATCTAAAATGGCATATTCCCAATTACAATTACTGGAATTCCTCATCATTGGTTAAGCAAAGGGTTTTTAAGTTTATAGGTGCAGGTTCATATTTGATCCAAAGTTCCAAAACAAATTACTACTCGGCCAATTTGTTGCAGACTGTGGAGGGACTTCACGTGCAGCGAAATCATCAAATACCCCAAACCGGGCAGTTGGTGGATCAGACTTACGGCATATACCCTGAGTCATACGCAGTATTTGGTGAAGGCTTGGACGTATATGCTAATGATGAATTTCTGATCACATCAGGAAGTAAAAATCTTACTATGGTTATCGACTCGGTTTACGATGATAATGATATTGCCCTAAGGACTAGCACTTATTACACTTATACTGACGAACAGTATGTAGCTACCAAATCATTTACAACGGCTGATGAAGATGTTCTTACAACAGAGTATTACTATCCATCGGACTTCCCATCGGATCCGGTTTTTTCCGATATGACAGATTTTAACAGCAATTTGCGAAATGTGCCGATACTGACTTCGGAATACAGAAATGGTCAGCATATCAAAAGTGTGAGGACAAATTTTTTTGATTGGGGTGGTGCCTACGAGATGTTTGCACCCATGAATGTAGAAATAGCTTTTGGTAATAATGCTTATGAGGTAAGAATGGAATATCTGGACTATGATATTAATGGTAATCTTATAAGTTTTAGAAAAAGT
Source organism: Cyclobacteriaceae bacterium (assembly GCA_965228045.1). Taxonomy (GTDB): domain Bacteria; phylum Bacteroidota; class Bacteroidia; order Cytophagales; family Cyclobacteriaceae; genus JANQEU01. Next base: position 953,058 of record OZ245789.1, read on the forward strand.
GATGATCGAGTCACTTCGCTTGTATGGGGATATGGTGGAGATTTTCCTGTGATCCAAGTTGAGGGAGCTGATTACAATCAGATAGAAAGCGTTTTGGGAGTTGGTTTCAATTTGGAGGGAGGAAGTACATTAAGCCAAACCCAAATAGATAATCTTAGGACGAATCTGCCGACAGCATTTATCTCGACATTTACATATGATCCATTTTACGGGATGACGAGCCAGACAGATGCTAATGGGAAAACAACCTACTATGTTTTCGATCGGTATGGTCGCCTTAGAGATATTCGGGACCATCGGGGATATATATTAAAGCAATACGAATACAACTACGCCGGAGGGCAGTAAATCGATTTCGGTAAGTATTCGGACAAAATTCTTTTTTTAATCTGTTTTCTAATTACGATATGAGAACTACTCTCCTATTAATGCTCGTATTATGGAGTGTATCCTTAGCACAAGCACAAACAACACTTACTCTTGGAAGGGCACTTTATTTTTCACAATCTGGTTTGGCCGGAGACGGCTTACCTTATGCAAGGTTTGATGAGATTTATGGAATAAGGTTTAACTCACCTAATCCTGCCTGGGTATTAAGTTCAAAGCCTTCGGTTTTAATTGGTTATAATCCGCAGGGGCAGAATTGGGGCAACGGTAATCTATATGTATCAGGTAATATTGGAGTTGGTACCTCTAGTCCAACAGAAAAGCTCGAGGTAAATGGAAATATTAAGTTTACCAGTTTTTCTAATAACCTGGCTTGGGCAAATACAGGTGTAAGTCTGGGTGAAGACTTTGGTTTTCATGTGGTTGGTGATGCGTCACATCCTGTTCAGATTCGATCTGCCTCTCTTCTTGTTGGGTATCAGCAGAGTTCAGCGATAGATAGAGGTACGGGGAATCTATTTGTGAGCGGCAATGTCGGAATTGGCACTGCAAGTCCATCTGTTAAACTTGAAATTGCCGGGAATGGGGGAGAAACAACTAATTTAAAAGTTGCCGGACGCATCGAAAGTGGAAATGGCATCTACTTAAGTGAGAATAACTCTCAACTAATAGGCAAGTATTCAACAAGTACAATTGGGGTTTATAACCTGGGTTGGAGAATGTTTATTGATGATTCGGGAAACGTAGGAATTGGCGTGGATAACCCGGATGAGAAACTCACCGTCAAAGGCAAGATCCACACTCAGGAGGTGAAGGTTGATCTTGAAGGTTCAGTAGCCCCTGACTACGTCTTTGAGGAGGATTATGACCTGAGGTCCCTGGATGAAATCAGATCGTATGTTCAAACTAATGGTCATTTACCGGAAATCCCTTCGGCTGCTCAGATGACCGAGGAGGGGATAAACCTGAAGGAGATGAACCTATTACTGTTGAAAAAGGTGGAAGAGCTGACGCTTTACCTGCTACATCAGGATACTCTTCTTAGAGCTCAGGAAGAAAGATTTGAAAAACTTGAACTGGAAATAGAAGCTTTGAAATCTGATCAAAACTGATTTTTAGATTAAAGCAATTTGATACTACAACTATGAAATCTACTCACTGGATATTGAATATTGTACTTATTCTATGGGCGTTTGCCAACCACTCACAAGTCCTAAATGCAAGTAGGATTGACTTTACCAATGACATTAATTACAAGATTAATTTTTACCATAATTCGAATAGCAGTGGTGATAGGTATGGAATGGAGGTGCAACCTCATCAACTCCGGATTTACTCCGGAGAACAAGGGCATCTTGACGGTGGCATTTTATACGCCTCCTCAGAGTCACTTTAGAAAGGGCCGGTGGGATGAAAAGGACACTGAGGTTCAAAGAAAATCTGCTCTACTAATCTCAGGGTTCTTTGCGAGTAACTCGGAGTGGGGTGTAGACTGTTTTAATTCATTCCAATTTTGTTTCCAGTTCTACGATCTTCGTCTCGGCGAATTCTAGCCTTTTTAATAACTCAATCTGATATAATGTCAATTCCTCGATTTTCTTCAAGAGTGTTAAATTCATTTCCTTGAGTTTTATTCCTTCTTCAGCCATTTCTCTAGCTGAAGGTACACCTGGGAGATGACGATTATCCTGAATGAATTTTTCCACTTCAGGAAGTGTCCATAACTCATAATCCTTTTTAAATACATAATCAGGTGCCACAGCCCCGATCATGTCCACCCGTACTTCCTGTGTATGGATATCTCCTTTTACCGACAGCTTCGCATCGGGTAGATCTGTTCCCGTGCCGATGCCAAGATTCCCTGTATCTCCGTCCAGGTACATTAAATGGGTACCGTTCCTTTGCCAGGAAATTTTACTGTAACCGGCAGTATTGGAACTGATGTCAATGGACATTCTTTGATTGTAGGTATCATGTACTCCTCCAACTAACGCCAGTCCGAGACCTCCGTTTGTAGAGGTTACATAGGGGTACGCCTCATTCGATACAAGGGTACCGCCTCTAAACTGAATCCCGGGATAATTGTTGTTGTCAGATGTCGTGCCCTCGACCACAAGGTACTTGGAAGGATCAAACCCACCTGCTACATTGACAATCCGTAATTTGCTGAACGAGCTAGTGGCACCTATGCTAACATTACCCTTTACCACCACATCATTCACTGCGGGGGCTGCATATCCGTAATTGTCAGCTACCATTATGCCACCGGTAAAAAGACCCCCAGCAGTTGTCGAATTCGTGGAATTGATAATTTGAAGATATCGGTTCGGTGGATTAATGTCCTGCCCCATATAAATTACTGGTGATCCTCCGCTTTGACTTTCAATGATCGTACCATAAACGTGGGGAGTCTGCGCGAGAATCGGATATGAAACTATAACACAAAGAATGCAAATGACACTGAAGAATAGCTTGTTATTCATGATTTTTAGATTATGATTAAATATTTTCAACGAGCGGGATGACTGCCAAAACTAGCGTCCTTTAAAATACTTTGCATTAGTTGTTAATAACTTTTTCCACTTAACGCTAGGAGAAGAGGAATAATGAATTATTTTCAGTAATTCATTCTAGATAACTCAATAGTTCAAATCATTTTTTCATATGAAAACTAAATTCCTATTGATCTCCTCAGAGTCACTTTCGGCTGGGTTTGAGGGAAGGAAAGGACTCTGAGGTTCAATGAAGAAAACCCGCTCTAGTCATCTCAGAGTTCTCTGCGAGTAGCTCTGAGTGAGGTGAGGCCAGTGTATTTTTACTTATCATCTGTTTGGATGAATTGAAAAATGATAAGAAATCGTTACTTTGTAAGAAAGAGAATAGAAATGCCAGACATTAAAGTAGAGCTACATCAGATGATCGATCAGATTGCAGATGACAAGGTATTGGAAGCCATTCACACCCTGCTATCCAATCAACCGATTGCTTATACGACACATGGTAAATCCCTTAATCATGCAGAATACGAAGCGATGATAGATGAGGGAGAAGAAGACATCAAAAAAGGGAAAGTCTTCAACCACGAAGAAGTAAAAGCACATTTTAAACGGAAAATGAATGGATGATCATAAAGTGATCTGGTCCACCAGATCGCTCAAGGATTTAGATCGTGCTCATGATTTATTGTCAGAACATACTTTGCAAGCAGCCAACCGAACGGTGGAAGCAATTCTGAAAAAAGTTATCCAATTAGAACATTTCCCTGAATTAGGACCCGTAGAGCCAAACTTGGCACATCGAAAGAAGGAACATCGCTATTTAGTGAGTGGCCATCACAAGATCGTTTATCGAATTGAAATAAGAAAATACTGATAATACGAGTTTTTGATACCAGACAAAACCCTGGGAAATTGAGGTAAAAAATCCTTCTATTGGCGTGAATTTGTAACTCGAGCCATATACTTTTTCCGACCTCCTCAGAGTCACTTTTAGAAGGCTTGAGGGAAAGAAAGGACTCTGAGGTTAAATAAAAAACCCAATCCGGTAATCTCAGAGTTCTCTGGGAGTAACTCTGGTGAGGTGAAGCACTGTATCAAGATCATCTGCTTGGATGAATTGAAAAGTGATAAGAAATCGTTACTTTGTAGAAAAGGCATTTAGTATGAGAACTTCGACAATACGTAAGGAAATCCACGAGTATGTAGATAAAGCAGACTTTAGGTTTTTGGCATTGGTTCATAGTATGGTTCAAGCAGAGAAGGAGAACGAAAGACAATCTGAGAGTCTGTTGAAAAAGGAGATGATTGGGAGGGCTAAACAAGCAGAACAAGAGATTGCAGAAGGAAAGTCAATTAGTGCCGAACAATTTAATTCTGACTTTCAACAGTGGAAAAAGGAGAAACGACAGAGTATCAAGTAGTATTTACCCCCTCATCAATGTATTATTTTTATGAAATTCTTGAATAAATATATGAACAATATCCAATAGATCGGGCCGAGCAATTAGCCGATCAATTAGAGAATATGGCGCAGAGCTTATATCGCCGCCCTCATCGAGGCACAAAAGAAAAATGGCTGTCAAGTCTGAAACATGATTATCGATTTGTCCTTTTTAACAGAACTAAGAGGGCAGAAATTAAAATCATTTATTACATCAACGAACGTAGTGGAATTGTCTATGTGACAGACTTTTTTCCAACAGAAAGAGATGCAGCTGAAATGACGGAAAGAAATTCTTAGCAAGTCCACAACAGCTCTACCGGTAGGACCCCTCCGACCTCCTCAGAGTCACTTTTAGAAGGCTTGAGGGAAGGAAAGGACTCTGAGGTTCAATGATAAACCTAATCTGGTTTCCCTGCGAGTAACTCTGAGTGGGGTGAAACACTCCAGTTCAGGATTCTACGAAAATGGAGATATTCCTAAATATGGATTAGTCGATTTTCGGGATACGCTCTTAGAGTCCTCGACGAGAGACTCTGAGTAGGGTGACTCCTCTTTAATTCGGGATTTTCGGGGAATGACAGTGAGAGGTTCGGGCGGCTTGTTTCACGTCATTCTCTGAATCTTTGAGGGGGATTTGGCGGTGGTATTCTAAGGGAATCCTATGACTGCAGTTCCGATCTCCTCAAAGTCACTTTCAAAACAGACTTGAGTGTAGGAAAGGACTCTGAGGTTCACTAGAAAACCCGCTCTGGTAATCTCAGAGTTCTCTGCGAGTCACTCTGAGTGAGGTGAGAATTCCCCGAATCAATCTGAAAACATTTTGCCTGCTTTCCGTTTATACTCAGATATAGGCAGCATCCGGGTACATTGAATTTCACAAATCAATATACCTTATCTATGAAATACACATTCGTGATCATCACGCTGCTGTTGTCAGGAAGTCTGACTGCCCAGCAAAACATCCACGATCTTAACTTTTTAATTGGAGAATGGAAAGTGAGGGAGGACATTCCCGACAAGGACTGGTGGGAGGAGACCACTCGGGTAGGGCAGTACGTGATGGACAGCACCTACATCATGCTTGAGTCAAATGCCCTCTCATCTAGCGGAAAAGAGCGTACTTACAGGTGGTACATACACTATAATTCAAAAACGGAGCAATTTGAAATGGTGTCCATGTTTGGCAACTGGCACAAGATCCAGTTTGATTTATTGAGCTGGGATCCCGCAAACAGAGCGCTTACCATTGAGAATGGTGGGGATCCCGGTTCGGAGGAATACCACGAGCGACTTGGAGAAATGGTTTTTGAAGAAGGTTTTGATGCCTACGTCTGGCGAGGGGAGAACAAATACGGAGATCCTGATGACCCTGGTATCTGGAGGTATGAGGAGAAAGGGACCAGGATCAGATAGCCGATTCCGGATTAGTTTTTAAATATTGGTATGGAGGGTGGCACATCTCCAGATGTGCTCATAAGTCTGATCGAAGTGTTCACCTTTCACATCCTCTACGTGAGTGGTCTCAATAAAATACCTGCCCTTGCCCTGAGACGTTACTTCGAATTTCCCAGAGTCATTCGTCGTTAGACTTTTACTCCAAAAAGAAGGGGATACAACGGATACATTGGCATTTTCAAGCGGCACTCCTCTATAGTAGACTGTCCCGCTTATTTTTTGACCCTTATTCACGTCCAGTACTACCTGAAGATCATTTCCTTCCTTGACTAATTCGGGTTGACCATCTCCTACGACCACAGTCGCCGAGGCATTGAACTGATACATCCAGGTGCCATCCAGATCTTTTGAGCTATGGCCAATAAACATTGTATATGTTCCGTTTTCAGATGGCGTGAAAGCTGCTTTTCGATAATTATTTTCTGCAGTGGTATTTAGTTCCGCCTTTTTGCCGGAAGGACTTAATAAGAAAAGTTTAAACTCTGCAACATCCGAGTACCAGTCTTTGAAGTCCTCATCCTGGTTGAGGGCATATTCGCTGTAGTACACTTTAATTTCATGTTTCTGGTTTACTTGTCCGGAAGGTTTGGTTTCTATCCTAAGAGCGTGCGCTGACAGACTCCCGCAAAGGATCATGGTGATGATAAAAGCTAGTGTTGATTTCATTTTATTTTTGATTTAACATCCCGATGCCTTGACTCAGTGACGTCATACATACTTGTTGCAAAGCTGGAATGGAATTGTTACTGTGTCAATCGCTAGTGGTAAGTAATCGACTCATTAGTAGTAGGGAAAATGGCTTACCAGTTCCTTTATTTTTAGGTTTGTACCAATTGAATCCTCTCGCACTTCACATTCGGAAACTCTTAAGGATACAGCTCGTGGCTGTGGCGCTCTTTATATTTCTCAAAGCAATTCGATCCAAAGTATTGGCATTTGGTCCTCCCGTATTTTTGGAAATCACACTTTACTCACTACCCAATTTTTGGGAAGGAGTGGTGGGCGTGATCACAGTGACCATGCTGGCGTTATACCTTGGTTTTCATAGAAAATTTGGCCTTACTGTGGTTCATATCGGAGCCACTGTCCTTTCCGGAATTTATGTCATTACCCAGGAGTTTAAGCTACATAATCTGGGTGGTGATAACATCTATGATCCATATGATGTCGTCTTCTCGATAATTGGTCTGCTCATCGGACTTATGGTGATTCGGAAAGTTGGAAGTCAGTCTGAGGTCAGATAATTTTCCCGTTCATATCTTTAAAAATGGTCTGCCCTGAAATGCCTGGATGAGCGTAAAAGTGGCGAATAATGCATAAAGTGCAATCGTGAAGATCACCCAAAATGTATTCCGGAGCACGTAATATGCAAGAATGGGGATCACCTGCAATGCATGCATACCTATGAAATGCGCTACACGGAGGTCTCCTTTTGAAAGACTCCAGTTGACAAAGGGTAAACCTCTGGTTCCATCAGGACCACCAATAGTATGCGTCATTTTTGCTCCCATGCTGAATCCCTGAAATGAAAATATTACAAATAGAAAGATACCGGCCTGAATCGCAAGCTTGTAGTACGCAGGTAACGGGTACACCTCTGCTGACAAGAATTTAATTCCGATGAATGCGGTAAAGAGGGTAACAAGCGTGGCGGCCATCGCCATCAAACTGTACATCCCGGCATGCCAGGTGGTGGACATATTGTAGTGGGATAATTGTCCCTTGCCGGCCTGCAGCGCTATGTAAATGATCTCAAAACCGAGACATATTACCACTACCCAATTGAATAGTTTTATGTCAAATCCTTCTTCCAAATATCCCAGGTACCAACCCATGGACCACGAGAATATTACCGTGGAGAGACAAAACTTTAATGGCTTGATATAGGCGTTTATCCCCATGACCTGAATGTTAGAAACACGGACCATTATCATACAAAATATGGCCCCCAACAGGCAGACTGCTCCGAAGTAAAACAGTACTTCATTTCGGGATTTCAGGGTTTCGATGAAGTAATTCATTCTATTGGATTGAAGTTTGATTGCTCAGGTTTTCTGCTCGTTCTTTTATACCGACAAGCCAACGATCGTGAAGCCTTTCCAGCTTATTGGGTTGAAACATACGCTCGATCTTAGCCAATGATCCGTTTTGTGATTCATCCGTAATCAATCGACAGCCAAAGTCGGTTGGAATGATCAGCCATGCATGTAGCCCTTTCATGTTTTTCCTGTCCGACTCCCATGCCAATCGCTCAAATGGTGCGAACTCCACAATGGTTGACTTGAAATCAAATCCCATGGTATTCCAAATAAAAAACGGTACCCTGCTCCAGCTGGCCGCTTTCCCGACTTTTCGAACACCACCTCACTGGCTCCATCGTAGTACTCTGACCAGGATTTTGCATCCTTTAGTACCTGCCAGACTATCTCCGGGGATGCCTTGATGTCAATATGATTATGAACAAAGAAGACGGATGTTTCAGGATTATACTCTCCTGGCCAGGTTACCGTCATCTGATGGGTCTGACTCTCCTGAAAAGCCTTCTTGGAGGAGTGACAATTCGTAAGTGCGATTGTCACAATCAGGCAAAATATTAAAGTTCTCATTCGCTGTTAGAATAGATTGGACACAAAGCTATCCGGGGCTTTCGCGGCATGACGATAACAAATGTTTAGAAATTGGGATTCTGGTTATTAAATCCGATCTACCAGAAAGTCTCCGGATCAATGGACTCATTCAGAAACCGAAACCTTCTCATATCCGAAAGATTTCGCAGGTGCTTGTCGTATTGGAAGTTATAATGGCCGATAAAAAGACCGGCTTCCCGAGCTCGTTCCAGATATCGCAGAGCGCGGTAGCGTTCTCCGGCCTGGGCATATATACAACCGATGACATAGTAAGGGAATGCTCCGTAAGACTTTGAAACGGTCATGTCCGGGTAAACAAGGCCTTCTATTCGTTCAATGATGGCATCCACATCCTCACGGCGGCCGGACTTTATCATTCCCACCGCTGTCCAGTAGGCATACAGGATTGTTTCCTGTTCAATGGGCAATTCCAATGAGACTTCTCTGCCATCCAGTACCTCCAAAATTCTTGATAAGGTGGCTGTATTGGTATTGGATTCCTTTGTGGAATTTAAGAAGGTGCTGGTCTTATAGATCAGGGAGGCATTCATGGTCTCCGTCGAAAAGGTCGACCGATAATCATACGAGAATCGCCTCAGCAAGGTGGACGCCTTATCTCCGGACTTGTTGAGTTCGTGATCGAGCCAGAATTGGTAAGAATTGTTATTTCCGGACAGGATCGCGAGCAGGGTGCGATGGCTTGTGGTGAGTTTTCCGGCCGGGACTTCACGTTTCAGGTCAGCTAATTTTTCTTCATTTCCAAGGACCGAATAGCACACAATTTGATTTCTGATGCGTGACGAAAACCCGTATATATCCCGGGAAATTTCATAGTCCAGTATGGGCAAATCCTCATAAATCGAACTCGACAATTCATAGTTTGCTAACTCATCATTGGCCACATCCGCCGCTTCCTGATTGATCCAGTGGTCGTACGGGAATCGCTCCCTTAATACTGAGATGGCTTCAAATGCCGTGAGGGCATTTCCCTGGTAAAGATTTCGAACAAAATTGTACCACAATTGTTCGTGACGTGTCATCGCATCCTCATAACGATCCAGAAACTCAAAGTGCTGTAACTTGACGCTGTCAGCAAACCACCGCGTAAGGCTAAGCGCCTGAATGCGACTTAAAAAGAACATCGAGTCTTCCTTGATCACACGGTCCAATGATCTCATGCTTGGATCTTCCACCATTTTAAGATAAAGCTGATAGGATGCATAATTGGGTATTCCCATTAGTCTGGCTTCAATCTCCTCACCCACCACCCAGTAGCTCAAAATTTTCCGACGAAGGTCCGTCAGAGTACTACCCAGGTCACTGGCCGAACCGTAGATGGGAGGAAAGATGAACTTTATTTCACCGGAGGAGGCACTCTTTATATTTATGTTAAGCATGATCCGATCCTCTGTAACCTCGAAGCTGCCACCTAGAATGTTCTCAGCCCCGGTCAGTTCTCTAAAAGGAATCCTGTTCAGCGAGTCATCAGGAAGTACATCAATGGAGCGTTTGTGCGTCTGTATGGTCCAGGGAGACACTACTTCAATTTCGTCAAACTCTACTAATCCTAGTGTCAATATGTCTGATGCTATCCGGCCAAAATCATCGATGGTGGTATCCTCCGAGATGTCCTCAAATGGAATCACGGCAATCCTGGTGGAGCGAATGTCGTGGGTCAATTCAGTGTTATAAATCGGTTCCTCTTTGCGAAAATTGAAATACAGATACTGCAAAAGCAGCAACAGCAGGACTGACGCTATGAACAGATTGCTGGTGAGTGGTCGGGATCTTTCACTCTTCCTGGATCTGTCAGTGGCGGTGATTGGAACGATTTTTCTAATACCATCCGGTCCAAAATCATAGAACCAGGCCAGGATCAGAATACCGGGGAAGCAAAGTACAAGAAAAAACAAAAGGAACTTGATCCATTCGTCGGGAATACCGAAGGCCGGGAAAAGAATGTCACCTACCTGAAGCTGTAGCCAGGAGACCACGACATAGGATATGGCCACTTTGTGTAGCTTTCGCCGCTTCAGCTCTTCGAGGAAATTTTCTAGCCGCATGGGCTTCTAAATTAATAGATTCCTGCTTCAAGTGACCCTTTTGGTATTAACTCTTGTTGTTTTAGAAAATAAATTTTCATGGACACTCCGCTGGATGTACCCAGACTTTTTGTGAAGTACTGGAACGAAAGAAATGCAAAAGGGATTTCAGAGTTATTCGCCGAAGATGCGGAATTCGTAAATGTGGTTGGACTCTGGTGGCATGACCGGGAGGCCATTTTTAGGGCTCATGATTACGGATTGAAGGTCATTTTCAATAATTCTACGCTCAAATTGGGCATCACCCGGGAAAGGATGCTTTCGGATAGTGTAGCCATTGTCCACGCCCGGATGAAATTGTCAGACCAGTCAGGTAAAGGAAATGTAAACAAGCCCGGTACACGCCAAAATATCTTCACTTTTGTATTGCAAAAGCAGACGGAAGGTTGGATTTGTGTCTCCGCACAAAATACGGACATTGTGCCTGGTAAGGAAACCAATATCATCAATGAAGTTGGTGAACTGGAATCGGTGGATTACAGGTCAAAAGACTAATCATTCAAGGCCTCCCTCAGCTCATCATACTCACCGTCTGAGGTTCGGTTGAAACCCTGTATGGCATAAAGGTCGTCCATGGCCTGCTTCCCGGATTCACTTTCCGTGGTGAACTTCAGGAGAGCAAGTGAAACTTTATACCTTATGCCTCTGGGAAGTCTTTTGGCATAGACCACCGGATCATTGGGTATGGGATCAGTGACCTGAATGATTTTGATTTTGTCCTCAACATCCGGGTACTCGGAAAGTAACCTCGCTCTCGCATCACGGATTTCGCCATCCGCAGCTGGTTCGGAGTAAAATGTGGCCCCGGCATCCGCCTGACCATTATAAATTCTTCTGACTACTTCATCGTGTTCTCCGGCGAAACCAATAGAGGCCGGTTCAATATAGTTGTCTTTCAGAATTTTTCTGGGGAAAAGATAACCTGATCCGGAAGCAGAATCTGTATACAGAAAGGTCTTTCCATTAATGTCCTTCAGTTCATTGATTCCGCTGGCCGCGCTTGCGATGATCTGTCCATAGTAGCTGGAACTGCCATATCGGATCGATTTTAATTGAGCAGAGGCCCCATAGGCTTCATTTGCCTTTACGTAACTGGTGGAGCTCATTAGCGCCACCTCCGCATCGTTTTCAAAAGCGGCAATCAGTTCGTCGTAGGAATCCGGTACATTCATCCGAAACTCCAACCCGGTTTCTATTTCCAAAAAATTTTCCAACATGGACCCTACCGCTTCAATTTGCTCGCTGGTCACTGAAGGTGTGAAATAAAAATCAATGGGATTTTCATCGGTGCCAAAGTCTGCCTTAGCCTCTTCTTCGCTGGGAGTGGAGCTGGCGGGATTTTGGGAAACTTCCTCTTTCTTAGTGTTCGACGAGTTTTCTCCGGAACAGGAAAAGATGAATACCAGGAATATGGCGACTATTGGTTTTGGCATTGGTAGAATTGTTGGTGACAGGCGAAATTATGGAAACCTGCCAATCTAAGGTAATTAATTCGGGATTTCCAATATCCATTTAACGCTTAACATAATACTTCTAAAAATTTACTTAAATTTCTTGACGACCTAAACTCATCCTCAAACTCATGAAGTACATTCCCATTCTAGTCCTGACCATTGTCATTTCCTGTACGCCACCTTCATCCACCACCCCGCCTCCCAAGGTCTATGGACTCACTTGTGAGTACGTGGAAAACCCAACGACAGTGGACAGAAGCAAACCAAGGCTTGGTTGGAAATTAGAGGCACCGGTTAAGGTCAGGGGGATCTCCCAAAATGCATATGAGATCAGAGTGGCATCATCAAAAGACAAATTATCAGATCCCGATCTCTGGAGAAGCGGTAGGGTCGTATCTGAGGAGAATAGTCGAATTGAATACAATGGCACCTCACTTAAGTCCGGTCAGGAGTGCTGGTGGCAGGTAAGAGTGTGGGATCAAACCGATAAGGCCAGTAAATGGAGTGAGCCAGCAACATGGGCTATGGGTATCATGAATTCCGATGAATGGAAGGCCACCTGGATCGGGGCTCCGTGGCAGGGAGAAGAGCCGCTACCCGATCTGTCCAATCCAGGTGCTTCCCTCGAAAAACTCCCACCTCCGGCACCACTTCTCCGAAAGCAATTTCAAATCGATAAGCCTGTTAAAAGTGCCAGGGCCTTTGTGACGGGACTGGGTTATTTTGAGTTCTACCTGAATGGACAAAAAGTAGGAAACGACGTGCTGGTCCCAAATCAGACTAACTATGGCAAGAGACCAGGATTACCTGAACGATATATATCGTTGCCTGATGATTTCTATGAATACAAGATCATGTACCTGGGTTATGATATCACAAGTCAATTGAGGCCTGGTTCAAATGCTTTGGGAGCGATCCTGGGGAATGGATTTTACAATGCATCCAAGTACTGGACAGGGTCCTACGGTACACCCAGGTTTTTTGGACAGATCCATATAAAATATGAGGATGGCACTGAGGAAATAATAGCTTCAGATCCTACCTGGAAAGTAGCCAAAGGCCCGATCCGGATGGATATGGTTTATTACGGAGAAAGGTATGATGCCCGCCTTGAGATGGATGGATGGTCCGAATCAGGGTTTGATGATTCAGGCTGGGAAGAAGCCATCGAACGCGAAAAACCTTATGGTAAACTTGTAGCTCACACTCCTTATCCGGATCGTATAGTGGAGACACTGGAGCCAATCAGGATAGAAAAGGTGAATGACACCACCCATTTCGTTGACTTCGGTCCGGAAATATCAGGATGGGTGAGGCTTCGGAATGTTACCGGTCCTGCTGGTCACAAGATTGATATCTCATTTAATAGTAATCTTTATTCAGGTGACAATAGCTACATCTTTCGCGGGGATGGTCCGGAAAATTATGCACCTCGCTTCAATTGGTTTGTGTTTAGCGCCGTCCACATTTACAACTGGCCGGGTGAGCTCCGAAGAGAGCACCTGGTGGCCGAAGCAGTAAACACAGTGTTGCCGGTGGCTGCAGAATTTGAGACATCAAGTCCTCTGCTCAATGACCTCAATAAGATATGGAGGAGGAGCCAGTTGGACAATACACATGGAGGTATAGCCAGTGATTGTCCCCATAGAGAAAGGTCCGGTTACACGGGAGATGGACAGGTGGCCTGTGAGATGGTTTTGCACAATTTCGATGCCCGTTCATTTTATGATAAATGGATCGGTGATATGCGAGGTGCTCAGGTCAGATCCACCGGATATGTCCCCAATGGTGCCCCCTGGCAACCGGGTTGCGGTGGTGGTGTAGCCTGGGGTGCTGCCATCCAGATCATGCCCTGGGAGTTTTATCGGTCTTATGGTTCTATTGACATGCTGAAAGATACTTATCCGCACATGAAGGAATACATCCGATACATGCAAACGTGGGTGGACAATGAAGGGATTATGTACTCTCAACGATTAGGGCTTGATGGCTCAGTGCTAAAATGGTTTAACCTGGGAGATTGGGCATGTGTGGATGATAATTGTCCCCCTGATGATCTGGTCCATACTTTTTATTTCTGGCATTGTGTGGACATCACCGCCAGGGCAGCCAGGGTGCTCGGTTTTGATGAGGAAGCGTCTGAGTATTCATCTCTTGTGGAGGTTACGCGAGAGGCATTTTGGAAGAGGTTCTACAATGAAGAAACCGGCTCATACGGTAAATGGGGCAGTAACGTGTTTGCACTGAAAATGGGTGTACCTGATGGTCAATTAGAGAATGTTGTATCCGCATTGCAGAGCAATATTTCCGATAATGATAATCACGTTCATACAGGAATATTTGGTACAAGATACCTATTTGAAGTGCTTTCGGATAATGGCTTACATGAACTGGCCTATGAGATCATGGACCAGCGAACCTGGCCATCGTTCGGGGCATGGCTGGTGGACGGCGCCACTACGACCAGGGAGCATTGGGATGACGGAGGCTCGCACAATCATCCAATGTTCGGGGGCGGTTTGACGTGGTACTACAAGTACCTCGCGGGGATGAAGATAGATGAGGCTCAGCCGGGGTACAAGCGAATAATCTTCAAGCCACAACCTGCAGGCAACCTGGATTACGCGAAGTACTACCTGGATACGGTTTACGGCAAAGCGGGTATTCACTGGAAGAAAGCCGAGGACTTCAATATGAAGATATTGGTCCCGGTGGGTACTTCAGCAATGGTTTATGTCCCAACTGATGATCCATCTTCGGTTCTGGAAAGTGGAATGGAAGCGTCTGCCGCTGAAGGTGTTCAGTTTATTTCCGGTGAGGCAGGTTATGCCTTATTTGAAGTCTCAAGTGGGAGTTATGAATTCGTGTCTCCTTTGGAATGAAATTCCTTGCTAGTCATAGGAACAAAGTTTTCGCGATCATTGAGAAACATGGATTCGACAAAACCAGGTTTGAATGGATAAAACGGAAAGGTAGGATCATCGCAAAGTTTTCTGACTCACAATTCTCTTATTTCCGTAAAAAAGAGACTTTCCTGGATCAAAACAAAAGGTGGGTAGAGTCGGAGTTCTACCTTGTTTCAGTAGACAATTCCAAGGAATATCAGGTTGAAGATTGGGATCATGTTTTGTTGGAGTTCGAAAAATGGATTGCGGAGCTGTCTTAATTAACCCTTCTTTCGCGTAGTTCATCAAGGTTTTCACAGCATAATTGTTCAGCAACCTGCCGTAGCTGTCTCTTCAGGACATTGATCGTATGGTATCCTCCTTTTTTACCCAATGCTGAAACACCATACATAAACGACCGACCAAGGAACGTGAATTGTGCACCTGCAGCCAGGGCGCTTGCGATGTCCGGACCGGTCCTGATGCCGCTGTCCATCATTACTGTCATTTTGCTTCCGTATTTTTTGGAAATCGGCTCAAGTGCATGGATGGAAGACTCCCCATGGTCCAACTGTCTTCCGCCATGGTTTGACACAATCACGCCGTCAAGGCCGATTTTATGACATTTTTCGGCATCTTCCTCACTGGCCACACCCTTTAGCACAAGCTTTCCTTTCCATTTGTCCCTAATTTCTTTAAGCTTTTCTTCGCTCAATCGACCGTCGAAAGTTTTGTTCATAAACAGTCCCAGATGTCGGAGATTCATTCCTTTTGGCATGTATTTTTCCAAGGATCTGAATGCTGGCTGTCCCGCTATAAGGGTGTTCAACGCCCAATTGGGGTGTCCAAGGATCTGGACCATGTTGTTGAGCGTAATTTTAGGAGGAATGGCGAGGCCATTTCTAATTTCCCTGGCCCTGTAACCGAAGGTCGGGACGTCCGCCAGAGCCACAAGCACTGGATATTCTGCGGCAGCGGCCCTATCCAGAAGATCATCTCTTAAGCTGTTTTCAGCAGGATGATAGAGTTGGAACCATGCATTACCCTCCGTGATTTCGCTGATCTTTTCAAGACTGGCGGTACCTACTGTACTTAAGATATACGGTATGTTGTTTTCGAAAGCGGCTTTTGCCAATATTTCTGATGCCCGGGGCCACATAAGCCCTTGCAGCCCAATAGGAGCGATTCCAAATGGGGCATCGTATTCCTTCCCGAAGAGAGTCGTTTTCAGACTAGCTCCCTGGAAATTTCGCAGGTAGACAGGTTTGAGTTGTATTTCCCGGATTTCCTCAGTGTTCCTTCGCAGATTCACCTCAGAGTTACATCCTCCGTCCAGGTATTCGAAGGCGAATTTAGGAATCCTTTTTCTTGCTTTCTCCCGCAGAAAGTCTATTTCCGCATATCTGGGGTTGATGTAATCTTTCATCAGGTTCTAAGATAGTGTTTTGATCCAAATGCAATAATTGCCAATGTAATATTTAATTCCATCCTGAACCATACTGGACATCCAGCCGGTCTTCCCCTGTTTTTTTACTACATTTGCAGCCTCAAAATCACTGGTCCCGTAGTTCAATGGATAGAATAGAAGTTTCCTAAACTTTTGATGCAGGTTCGATTCCTGCCGGGACTACTTTACTCGAATCTCACTAAAAACCACCTGCCAATTCCAGTATTCACGTGGGTTTAACTTACTTTGAGCCAAATCCATTTTCATGAAACAATCAATACTACTATTATCCCTTCTTTCATTCCTTATTATTCCTTCGGTGGCTCAGGTTTCGGGTGATGAGGAGCTTAAAGGCAAACTTGGTATTCAGGCTGGCTATAGTATGGTTACGCTGGCACCGAATTATGAGCAGGGAGGAGAGCCAAAATTTAAAATGAAACCTGGTTTTCATGCCGGGTTATTGGCTGACCTGCCCCTTAGTGGAGGTGATCTTACATTTCAGATTGGTGCTATCTTCTCCTCCAAAGGTGCCAGCTCCGATGAGGACGATCTTCAGGGAGGCGATTTCGTTAATACGGTCCTGAATTATATCGATGTACCCATGAACTTCAAGGTGACTATAGCGGAAGTCGTCGACTTGTACATCGGTGGGTATCTCTCTTTCAACGTCGGTGGCAGGGTAACCTCAAACATCAATGGTGTCGAGACGGAAGTTACGGTTGTCCCAAAGGAAAGAAAGGTGGATTTTACGGAAATCGGTGCGGGTACTACACCAGTCAGATACGTGGATTACGGTGCCAATTTTGGCCTTGGATATAGCTTTAGTCCAAGCATAGGTATATCCGCAATGTATAGCCTTGGTATAGCCAATATTAATAATACAATCACTACAGGAAGGTCAATAATCATTGACGCAGATCCATTCAAGGTAAGCAATCGGGTACTCAGTATTTCATTGATGTACTTTTTCTAGATGGTTTCCGGTCGCAAATAATGCGGGTAGATCTTCATGTGAACCTTCTCCACTTCTTCATGCAACAGCCGGCGTAATTCCGGAATGTGAAATTTGGTTTTACAGCTTACCTGTATCGAGGGATTTACGCCGTTTTTGTTGGGTAATCCCATTCCTTCTTCCAGTTTATCCGCTTTATTGTAAACCCTGATTGTCCTGATGTCATTGGCTTCTATTTCTGCCAAAGTTGATTCTACTACTTCAATGTGATCTTCGAATGAAGGGCTTGAGGCATCGATCACATGTAGCAGGATATCGGCTTCCCTGACTTCCTCCAGAGTTGACTTGAAGGATTCAATAAGGTTGTGGGGTAATTTTCTGATAAAACCAACCGTATCTGATAGAAGAAATGGTATTTGATTGATCACTACTTTTCTCACGGTCGAATCTACCGTTGCAAATAACTCGTCCTTGGCATAGACCTTTTCCTTGCTAAGTAGTCTCATTAAGGATGACTTCCCTGCATTGGTATATCCTACAAGAGCCACTCTTACAATCCCATCCCTTGATTTTCTCCTCGTGTGCGCCTGCTTCTCTACCTTATCCAATTGCTTCCTGAGCAGACTTATCCTGTCCCGGATCATCCTTCTGTCTGTCTCTATCTCTTTTTCACCTGCTCCACCCCGAGTTCCGGTACCACCCCGCTGTCGTTCAAGATGTGTCCACATCCGGGTAAGTCTTGGAAGAAGATACTGATAGCGGGCCAATTCAACCTGCGTTTTCGCCTGAGATGTCTTTGCTCTCTTGAGAAAAATATCCAGAATCAGTAAACTGCGATCATAGATCTTAACCTTAAGTGTTTTCTCAAGGTTACGAAGCTGCGATGGAGATAAGTCATCATCAAAAATGATAAGGTCCACTTCCTCCATTGTCACAAAAACTTTAATTTCCTCCAGCTTGCCACTACCAACAAAAGTTCGTGGATCAGGATGTTCCAGTTTTTGGGTAAAACTTTTGAGCGTATCGATTTCCAGTGTTGATGCCAGGAATCCAAGCTCATCCAGATGCTCCTGAATTTTTTCCTCCGACTCTCCTTTGGAAGCTACCGATATCAGAATTCCCTTATCCCTGACTTTAGCCGTTTCGTAGTACTTTCCCATTTCTTCTATTTCACTGCAAAATTCTGAAATATTATTGAAATCATATATTCCTCTTTAGCTTTCCAGTTCTGATGGTCATCGCAATTACAATAAACAAAAGCTGGAACATCTACAATTTCCGGAAAGGACTTGTGATGGCCCTAATGGAAGCGGGGCATGATATAGTGGCCATCGCTCCCCGGGATGGGTATTCTTCAAAACTCGAAGAATGGGGCTGTGCATTTGAGAACTTACCGATGACCAGTACCGGATCCAATCCGTTTTCTGAGTTTGATTTGATTTTGAAAATGAGGAGGATTCTCTTAAAACACAAAGTTGACATTCTCCTTTCGTACACTATAAAATGCAACGTCTATGGGACGTTTGCCGCAAGGATGGTGGGAATTCCAATAGTCTGTAATATAACAGGATTGGGTACGGCTTTCCTGGAGAGGGGGTTGGTCAACTCAGTGGCGAAGAGACTGTACAGGGTGGCATTCAGGTGGGCAGATCACGTTTTTCTACAAAACCCGGATGATCGTCGGCTTTTTCTCAATGAAGTTTCGGTAAGGGAATCGAAAACAAGTCTTTTGCCGGGTTCTGGTATTAATCTGTCAGATTTTAAGTTCAAAGTACTCCCGGAAGGTGACAATGTTTTTCTTATGGTGTCTCGTTTGCTTATCGACAAAGGAGTCAATGAATATCTTGAGGCAGCTAAAATTATAAGGAACAAGTACTCCCGGGTCACTTTTCGGTTGATTGGTGGGCATGATCAGGATCATCGGCGCTCCGTAGATCTGGAAAAAGTTCTCAAATATCAGAAAGATGGTGTAATCGAATACTTTGATCATTCGGATGAAATCCCTGGGGAGATCGAAAAAGCACATGTTGTAGTGCTGCCCTCATATAGAGAAGGCACTCCCAGGACCCTTCTTGAAGGTGGAGCCATAGGAAGGCCATTGATCACCACGGATGTTCCGGGTTGCAGGGAGGTATTGGAGGATGGACGAAACGGATTCCTCTGTGAGGCACGGAATCCTGATAGCCTGGCTGAGGCATTTGAGAAGTTTATTTTACTGCCAAAAGATCAGCAGGAACGCATGTCCAGGGAGTCCAGGCAGTACATGGAAGCGAAATTTGACGAGCGTATCATAATTCAAAATTATTTGTCCAGGGTTAAGGAATTGGCAGGTTAGTCAGCATGTATGTGGAAATTTCATAGTTTTTTTGGTTTAATTTTGAATGGAAAACCGTTGGAATTGAACAGGTACACTTTTTTTTATTCTCTGATAACGCTTCTGATACTCTCTGGCTGTAAAGTCTACAAACAGGATATAATGTTCCGTACGGAAGAGGGAGCAGGACTGTCTTCACAGGTTGCGTCGATTGAGCGCGACTACATCATCAAGGTAGATGACAGACTGAGTGTTAATTTGTTTGCCAATGGTGGGGAACAGTTGATCGATCCCAATTTCGAATCCGTAACCAATTCATCGAATAATAATCAAATTCAGCAATTAAGAGAACGAACCTTCTATCTGATTCAAGTTGATGGAACCATAAAACTCCCTCAGATAGGGGATGTCGAAGTCCGTGGCTTGACTCTGGATCAGGCGGAGGAAATCATTGAGGAGCGATATAAAGAGTTTTACAAAAATCCCTTTGTGAAATTGCAATTTCTAAATAAAAGGGTGGTGGTTCTCGGACAGCAGAATATGGTGGTTCCTCTGGAGAATCAAAACACCAACCTTTTGGAAGTGATATCTCTTGCAGGTGGAATTCCAATCGGAAGTAAAGCTCAGCAGGTAAAAATCATACGTGGAGATCTCCAAAACCCGAAAATTTACGTTGTAGATTTAAGTACCATTGACGGAATGAAATCGTCGATTATGGATGTGGAAGATGGAGACGTAATTTATATAGAACCCTGGCGCCGTACCTGGCAGGAAGGTGTGAGGGATATCTCACCCATTGTTGGCCTAACGTCGAGTCTTACCACATTGGTCTTTCTATTCATCACAATTTCTCAATGATGCACAGGCACGAGGCAGGATATATGGAGGTGAAAACAAACAATGCACGGTTGGAGGAATCATTTGACCTTGACAAATTCCTGTTTGTCCTTCGCCGAAGTATTCTTTGGATCATAATGTTCCTGATATTAGGTGTATCGGTGGCATACCTCGTTGTCCGGTATACCAAACCCCTCTACGAGTCCAGTGCGGTGGTAAAACTGAATTTCAAAAGTGAAGCCAAAACGCTCGGTCTGGTAGCCACTGACCAATTTGAAAGCAGCCTTGAGGACATCAGTGGTGAGATTGAATTGATCCAGTCAAAACTTTTTCTTAGCCGGGTTTGCGAGGCTTTACGTTATAATGTGTCCTACTTTGTCTACGGTACCTACCTCGTGGATGAGCGGTATGAAAATGCACCGTTTATCGTTTCCTATAAAATTCATAACACGGCATTTTATGATAGAAAGATTGATTTAGAAATTAAAGATGAGAATTCCTTTGAACTTGCCTTTTCACAGAACGGCTCAAGGGTCATTAAAGAATATCAATTCGGACAGGAAATAACCAATGATGATTTCAATTTGTTGATTGAAAAGTCAGACAACTTTTCTCGCGAATCAATTGCCAAATATTACTTTACCATAAATTCAGAGGAAGCATTGATTCGAAGTCTGGAGGAAAATTTAACGGTTGTTCCAGAAAACATCCGGGCCAAAACGATCAAGATTAGCTTTACGGATTATAATCGCTTCAAGGCCAGAGATTTTGTAAAAACCATCAGTGAACTTTACCTGGAGTATACCACTGAAACTAAGAGCCAAACCATCATTCAGAAGATCAATTTTCTGGATGAACAAATTTCTGATGCGGAGGATAAGTTGCAGGAATTCGACGAATACTTTGAAAACTTCACGATAGAAAATAAGACAGTTAGTCTGGAGGCTGATCTTTCCAATACCATTGAAGTTTTAAATGTCCTTGACACTCAACGCTACGCCCTGCAGGAAAAAATACAGGCGGTCGGTACACTTGTTTCACGGTTGGAATCCGACAGTCCGGAAAACCTGAATCCACTCTTGTTAAACAAGCTGCCAAATTATATAGTAGAAGCCACTGAAGACTATCAGATTCTCATTGAGGAAAGAAATAAGCGTCTGAATTCCTACAATGAAGCCTCCAGTATCATCGCCAGGATTGACGATCAGTTAAAGCTGGCCAAGGAGAATGTAATGGAAGTATTGGATCAGTATGATCAGCAGCTTTCAGAACAGCTTGGTGATATCTCCAATAGGCGAAACCAGCTGGAACAGAATTTCGCACAGCTTCCTTCGATGGGTACCCAATACAATAAGACCAAAAGACTTTACCAGCAGCGTGAAGAATTCCTAAGTGAGTTGAGGCAAGCGAAGATGGAGCTGGAAATAACCAAGGCCGGGACTGTTACCGAGTTTGTGATCTTGTCCCCAGCCTCTTTGCCGGGAGTACCAATTAAGCCTCAGAAATTGATGATATATGGCGTAGGACTTGTGTTTGCCATAGTTATTTCTGTCATATTTATTCTACTAAGATATTTGCTTCACAACAAAATTACGAGTGTAAAAGAGCTGGAGCGACTTACGGATATCCCAATTTTAGGCGCTATTCCCAGTTACAATGATACCAGGTTAGAACATACCAAATTGGTTGTGAATGAAGGGTCCAGGAAGCCATTGAGCGAAGCACTTCGTTCCATTCGGACCAACATGGAATTCATTAATAAAAATGGTGCGAAGGTCATTTGCACCACAAGTACAGTGAGTGGAGAGGGTAAGACGTTCGTTGCC
Organism: Cyclobacteriaceae bacterium; assembly: GCA_965228045.1. Taxonomy (GTDB): domain Bacteria; phylum Bacteroidota; class Bacteroidia; order Cytophagales; family Cyclobacteriaceae; genus JANQEU01. Next base: position 975,286 of record OZ245789.1, read on the forward strand.
ACCAACTACGGGGCTATACTGGCCATGTCAGGTAAGAAGGTTTGCATAGTCGATGTCGATATGAGGAAACCAAAAGTGCTGAAAGCGCTGGATATAAAGGAATCAGAACATGGAGTGAGCACCTATTTAATTGGGAAGTCAAAAGTTTCGGATTGTGTTCATAAAACCGATGTAGAAGGTTTATCAGTGTTGGGAACAGGACCTACTCCGCCAAATCCATCGGAATTGATTTTGAGTGAAAAATTTGACCAACTTCTTGAGGAACTGAAAAAGGAATTCGATTCGGTGATTTTGGACACACCTCCTGTTGGATTGGTAACGGATGGTATCCTTGTGATGAGGAAATCCGATGTGCAGCTTTACATCGTAAGATCGGACTTTTCAAAACGCGCATTTATTCAAACGCTGAAAAATGTCCAATCCATCAATGATTTTAAGAATTTAGCTCTGATCCTTAATGGTTTAGGTCCCCGGTCCGGTTATGGATATGGCTACGGATATGGCTATGGTGTTTACTCAAGAGAGTCAAGAAAATACTTTGAAACTACTCCGAACAAGAAAATTGCTTCAATTTTGCGTTCTTTATTTTAGGTACCGTCCTAAACTGGATCGCTACTATGTGTGGAAAACTTTTTTCGTTACCCACACTGTTCGATGATTAAAAAAGCTAAATTGATTCATACCACTTCAAGTCATCAATGAAAGAAGATCATAAAGCAAGGGAGCACAAGGAGCTCATCAGAAAATATGAGGCCTACGTCAGGAAACTTGAAAATCACTATTTTGATGAAGACGCTTTTTTTGAGATTATTCGTCATTATCAGGATGAAGAACGACTTAATGCTGCTATTAAAGCATGTAATCTTGCGATTGAGCAGTATCCGTTCTCGATTGATCTGGTGGCAGAAAAAGCAGATATTCTGGTCAAACTGAATGATTCTGAGGCGGCACTTGAGCTTCTCGGTGAGGCACTTAATGTCTCTCCAAACGATCCGGAACTGCTTTTGCAAAAAGGAACAATCCACGCATTGCTGAGTGATTATCAAAGTGCGATTTCCTGTTTCGAGCTATCCCTGGATCAGATTGATGACAAGGATGAGGTTCTTTATAACATTGGTCTGGCATATCAGGGACTAGGAAAATATGAGGAGGCCATAAAAACATACAAGGATGCGTTAGACTTTAATGTCAATAATGAGAATGCCCTTTATGAGTTGGCATATTGCCTGGAAGTGGTGGGTCAACTCAAAAACAGTCTTTCATATTATCAGCAATTCATTGACAAAGATCCTTTTTCAGAATACGCCTGGTACAATATCGGTATTGTTTATAACAAATTAGAGCAATATGAAAAAGCGATAGATGCTTATGAGTATGCCATTGCCATAGAAGAGGAATTTAGTAGTGCCCATTTTAATCTTGGGAATGCTTATATGGGTGCCGAAAAGTACTCTAAGGCCCTTGATGCCTACCAGACTACAATGGAACTGGAAGGTCCAAGCGCGGAGATTTATTGTCAGATGGGCGCAGCATATGAAAAATTGCAACAGTTTGATCTTGCTATAAAATACTACCGGAAAGCCACCAAAATAGACCAGTTATATCATGAGGCATGGTATGGAACTGGTTTGTGTATGGCGATGCAAGACCGGTGGTTCGAAGCCATCCACTTTTTTCTAAAAGCTTCTAAAATTTCAAAAGGCAACCCCTTATACCTTAAATCCCTCGCCGAAGCAGAGTATAAGACAGGCAATGTAGTTTCAGCACTGGACATTTACATAGAGCTAAGCGAACACGCGATAAATGATGCCGGAGTCTGGTTGGATTGGTCTTGCATTTACCATGAACAGGGGGACCATGAGAATGCATTAGCTGTCATTGAAGGGGGTCTCAATGAAATGCCAGACAATTCAGAGCTGCTTTACAGAAAGGTTGTCTACCTCATTTCTTCCAAAAAGTATAAGGAGGCCTTCAGTAACCTTGAAATTGCTTTAATGCTGGATTTCGAGGGACATACCCAGCTTTTTGATTTTTTTGAAAATCTGAATACTCAAAAAGCACTTTTCAAAATCATTGAGCAATACAGAAAAACCAATCACTGATTAGGCTTTTTTAATTAATTTTTCATTTTTGCGCTCTCAATGAGCCTAAAATAAAATGAACTATTCCTTAAATTTTATACCGGAGCGTACTGCAAAACCTCGCACATCGGGTCTTACTATGGTCATGGACAAGGGTCTAAGCCTCAGAGAGGTTGAGGATCTACTGTCTACTTCCGGTGACAATTTTGACATAGTCAAATTTGGATGGGCAACTTCCTACGTCACTCCAAACCTGAAAGAAAAAATCAAGATCTATCAGGATGCTGGTATACCATGCTATTTCGGGGGAACGTTGTTCGAAGCATTCGTAGTGAGAGATCAGTTTGAAGACTATCGACGGGTGCTTGATAATTTTGATCTTAAATATGCTGAAGTAAGTGATGGCAGCATTACCATGGATCATGATAAGAAGTGCGAATACATACGAACACTCTCAGAACAGGTTACGGTTTTAAGTGAGGTAGGCTCTAAAGACGCGGCTAAGATTATTCCACCTTATAAGTGGATACAGCAAATGGAGACTGAACTGGCGGCAGGTGCCTGGAAAGTGATCGGTGAGGCTCGGGAAAGTGGTAATGTTGGTCTTTTCAGGGATTCCGGTGAAGTGCGTCAGGGATTGGTTGAGGAAATTCTCACACAGATTCCGGGAGACAAGATCATTTGGGAGGCGCCTCAAAAAGAACAACAGGTTTGGTTCATAAAACTTTCAGGTGCCAACGTGAACCTTGGTAATATCAGTCCCAATGATGTCATTCCCCTGGAGACGATCAGGCTGGGTCTTCGGGGCGACACATTTGATCACTTCCTCAATCAGATGAAAGACGGTGAATAGATCCTTTATCCTGTGGCTCTTGAAAGGTATGGCCATGGGAGCAGCAAATGTTATCCCTGGTGTTTCAGGGGGGACAATCGCTTTTATCACAGGTATCTATCAGCGACTTATAGATGCCATTAAGAGCTTTGATTTGCAGGCTCTTAAGCAATTGGTTTCCTTTCAGTTTAAGGCATTTTCGGAAAAGACAGACCTGATATTTCTGATATCAATTTTTTCCGGGATAGGAATAAGCATATTGAGTCTGGCCAGATTACTGGAATTGGCTTTTGAATATTATGAAACATTCACATTATCGTTCTTTTTCGGACTTATTATAGCTTCGATTTTCGGTGTAGGACGGCAGATCAGCCAGGTAAGTGTCCCGGTGGTTATTGCATTCATCATCGGTACCGCCATAGCCGGGACTATTGCTTTTTTACCTCCGGCAGAACCTAATGCCGGAATTCTGTATGTCATGATTTGTGGTGTGGTGGCTGTTTGTAGCATGATTCTACCGGGATTGTCAGGGTCATATGTGCTCCTGCTTATGGGTAATTATGTTCTTGTCCTTCAGGCCATATCCAATTTCAATTTTGGAATACTAATTCCGCTTTTAATTGGATGTATTGTTGGCCTGGTGGCATTTAGCTGGCTGCTGAGCTACCTTTTTGAGAACTTTAAAGATCAGACCATTTCACTATTGACAGGATTTGTTTTTGGTTCGCTTCTGATCATATGGCCGTGGAAAGAAACGGTTTACATGATCCTGGATTCTGGGAAAGAAAAGGCCACCGGATACATCTGGCAGCTACCAGCTTGGGATTTGAATTTTGTGTTTTCCCTTCTTCTTGGCCTTGTAGGTTTCTTCATTGTTTGGCTTATAGACAAAAAAGGAGAACAATCCGGTGACAGTTCCGAAAGTTAGACAGGGACTTTTAAGCTTTTCTATTATTTTCGTATTTCTTCATATCAGGTGAATGAAAAGATACGGACTAGTAGGTTACCCCCTTGGGCACTCGTTTTCAAAGATTTATTTCGAAAAGAAGTTTGTAAAACTAGGTCTCGCTGGCACACACAGATACAATCTGTTTGAGATTGAGTATCTGAAAGACTTTCCCGCAATTTGGGAACGGTATCCCGACCTATTAGGCGTAAATGTCACCATTCCTCATAAATTAAACATCAAGTCCTTCCTTGATCAATTGGACTCCAGCGTACATAAAGTTGACGCGGTGAACGTTGTCAAAAAGAAAGGTGATAAGTTAATCGGCTACAATAGCGATGCATTCGGGTTTAGAAAATCGCTTACCAATTGGCTTGGAGATGACATAAAACAAACAGCGCTGATTTTTGGGTCAGGGGGCTCGAGTCTTGCCGTTCAGAGCGCTCTAACGGATTTGGATGTGGAGTTTGAAGTTGTCTCGCGTTTTCAGGATAGTGGTGACATGCTTTATACAAAGTTGATCAAAGACGAATCAATTATGGAAAGGCATAAGTTACTGATCAATACTACGCCTATTGGAATGTATCCGGAGGTAAATGATGGTCCTCCGATACCATATGAGCAAATCACCAAAGAACACTATCTGTATGATCTGATTTACAATCCCAAGGAAACCTTCTTCATGAAGGAAGGAATCCAAAAAGGTGCCCAGGTAAAAAACGGATTGGAAATGCTGCTCCTGCAGGCGGAGAAGTCCTGGAGAATATGGAATTCGTAGAAAATGGACTTCGAATTAACTTCCGAATACGAGCCGACCGGTGATCAGCCGCAGGCAATAGCCCAGCTGACTGAGGGTGTCACAAACAATGAACCTTTTCAAACCCTGCTGGGCGTAACCGGATCCGGAAAGACATTTACCATGGCGAACGTAGTGGCACAGGTCAATAGACCCACCATTGTGCTTTGCCATAACAAGACACTGGCCGCGCAGCTTTACAGTGAGTTTAAGGGGTTTTTCCCCAATAATGCTGTAGAGTATTTCATCTCCTATTACGACTACTATCAGCCGGAAGCTTACATGCCTACTTCCAACCTTTACATTGAGAAGGACCTTTCGATCAACGAGGAGATTGAAAAGTTAAGGTTAAGCGCTTCATCCGCCCTGTTGTCAGGTAGAAGAGATGTTCTGGTGGTAGCATCCGTTTCCTGTATTTACGGTATCGGGAATCCGGAGGAGTTTGGAAAAAACGTGATTAAGCTGCAGCAGGGAGACTCTATTCCACGCAACAGGTTTTTACTGGACCTGGTTGACATTTTGTATGGTCGAACAGAGGTAGAATTTAAGCGGGGTACTTTCAGGGTAAAAGGTGACACCGTAGATGTGTTCGTGGCGTATGCTGACTTTGCATACCGGTTTATATTTTGGGGAGATGAAATCGAAACCATCCACCGGATAGATCCTGTAACTGGTGAGAAAATCTCCGAAGAGAAGATCGTTACCATTTTTCCGGCGAATCTATTTGTGACAGATAAGGAGGCAATGCCCCGCGTATTGAGAGAGATACAGGATGATATGGTGGAGCAGGTTCAGTTTTTTGAGGAGGAGCGACGATTTCTTGAGGCAAAACGGCTAAAGGAACGAACCGAATTTGACCTGGAAATGATCAGAGAAATTGGATACTGTTCTGGAGTTGAGAATTATTCAAGATACTTCGATGGAAGGGAACCAGGTTCACGACCATTCTGCCTGCTGGATTATTTCCCGGATGACTATCTGATGATCGTCGACGAGAGCCATGTGACCATTCCCCAGGTAAGAGGTATGTGGGGTGGCGATAGGAGTAGAAAAGTTAACCTTGTAGACTATGGATTCAGACTCCCGGCGGCACTTGATAACCGGCCGCTTACATTCAATGAGTTTGAGGAAATGCTAAACCAGGTGGTCTATGTAAGTGCCACACCCGGGGACTATGAATTGAGGAAGTCGGAAGGCGTAGTAGTGGAGCAGCTTATTCGTCCAACCGGATTACTTGATCCTGAGATTGAAGTCAGGCCCAGCGTCAATCAGATTGACGACCTGATGGAAGAGATTCAACAGCGAATTGAGATGGGTGATCGGGTACTTGCCACTACCTTGACAAAACGGATGTCCGAGGAACTGACAAAGTTTTTACTTAATGCTGGCGTCAAGACCCGATACATTCACAGTGAAGTAGACACACTGGATCGCGTGGAGATACTTAGAGAACTGCGTCTGGGTGTGTTTGATGTATTGGTTGGGGTCAATCTGTTAAGAGAGGGACTGGACCTGCCGGAAGTATCACTGGTAGTCATTCTAGACGCGGATAAGGAGGGTTATTTAAGAAATGAAAGATCATTGGTCCAGACGATAGGGCGCGCTGCAAGAAATGATCGGGGGAAGGTCATCATGTATGCTGATAAGGTAACCGGCTCCATGCAGAGCGCGATCGATGAAACCAACAGGAGAAGGAGCATACAGCAAGCTTATAATGAGGAGCATGGGATCATACCGCAGACCATCAAAGGAAATAGGGAAAAAATACTAAGTCAGACCAACGTAGCCGACAGAAAGAAAGGTACAAAGCGCTACTACATCGAGGAGGAACAGACTATTGCAGCGGATCCTGTAGTGGCGTATATGGACAAAGACCAACTGAAAAAGCTCGCTTCTGAGACCCGCAGGAAAATGGAGAAAGCCGCAAAAGAACTTGACTTCATGGAGGCGGCGAGATTAAGAGATGAAATGCTTGAAGTGGAGAAGATGCTGAAAGACAAGGAGTGAACAGGAAAAAATCGTTTTAAACAGATATCTAATTTCTGAATTATTCGTATAAATAATTGTATTTTTGCGCTAAATGTCACTATACCAAAAATTTACATTCACCTTAGCCGGTATTATTCTTACACTGGTTTCAGTTTCTCAGCCTTATGAGACGGATGATGATTATACGGGAGACTGGGATGACGCGGTCTCCTGGGTAAGTGCACAACCATCTTCAGGTACTATTACGGAGAAGGCCAATTTCAATATTTACGGCTACATTACCGAGCCAGGTAATATGACATTTGCATCTGTAGGAACAAATTCCAATGTCATCACAATTCATGATACTTTGGTTGTCGGTGGAAACTTGACCTTCAACTCAAACTCCATTAGTTTGGATATTGCCGATGGAGGACTATTGGTAGTTTTTGGAAATTACTCGGCAGCCAATAAGGTGGACATTGACAATGGTGGAACTATGGTAGTGAAAGGAGATGTGACTTTTTCCGGGGGTGGAGCCAACGCTGCCGATTACACAGGTGGAGGAGCCCTTTATGTTTCCCCTACTTCAAATGTAACCGGGGATGCTGACGCCTCTGCTGCAGCTGGGGACTATAATAACCTGGAAGATTCTCCTAATGCTGGTGAAGATGATCTTTTTGATTTCATCGAACAGTCCAGCCCAAGTGTTCCGCTTCCTGTAGAACTGTTAACTTTTAATGCTGGTATATCTGAGTCAGGAATTCTGGTTGTTTGGGAGACAGCGACAGAAATTAATAACGACCACTTTACATTGGAGCGGTCTTATGATGGGAAGAATTTCGAGGCTGTGACTACAGTTGCCGGTAATGGCAATTCAAGCGAATTAAACTTCTATAAGTATAATGACGTTCCTCCTGCTTATGGGCAGTTGTATTATCGTTTGACACAATACGATTTTGATGGACAATTCGAGATATTCCCTTTGATTTCGGTTCTGTTTGAAAAACCTGAGAGTGAAAGACTGCTTCTTTATCCTAATACTGTAACGACTGAAGTAACTCAGGTACATATCAAAAATCAATGGGGTAACATCGTTCAGAATGACCTTCGTCTAATTGATATGAAAGGTCAATCCAGTGAATCCATTGACATTGAATTTGATTCGGACAATATCCGGTTGAATTTGACAGGGGACTACAGACCCGGACTTCATATTTTGAAAGGAACCATAAACGGTGTCCCTGTCTCGGAAAAAATCATATTTACCCGCTAAAGACTATTTAAAAAAAGGCCCAAAAAGATCAGAAATGATCTTTGGAGGTCTGGTAGGTCTATTGGTCTTCATATTGATGAATACAAGTGTAGTCTCTCCGGTGTTCAGTAGCGTCCCCGCTTCGTTGTATATCTCATATTCATAACGAATCCTTGCCCTTGGATAATCGGGTACTCTTACCCTCACTGTAAGTAAGTCATCGTAAATGGCAGGCTGATGAAAATTGGATTTGAGCTCCAGGACAGGCATCATAACACCTTCCGCTTCCATTTGTTTATACGCGAATCCAAGGTGTCGGAATGCCTCCACTCTGGCGACTTCGTAGTAAGCGGCATAATTTCCATAGTAGACATAACCCATCTGGTCAGTATCAGCATATCGTACTCTTATTTTGACGTCATGCTCGTACATTATCTGTAGATCCTTTCTTTGTTTAGAGCAGCCTGAAATTTCGCAGCATTGATGTTGTGCTCCCTCAGGGTTTCAGCAAATGCATGATAACCTGAAAAATCGTCCCTGGCACACATGTATAGAAAATCATGCTGCTCATAATTTAATACAGCTTCCAGGGCGATGATGGTGGGCATGTTGATAGGGCCGGGAGGAAGTCCTTCATTTTTGTAAGTGTTGTAGGGTGAATCGATTTGAGTGTGGACTGTCAGTACACGTCCGATGGAAAAATCGTTGGCCGCAAAGACAAGGGTAGGGTCAGCTTGCAGTGGTATGCCCTGTCGAAGACGGTTGATGTAAAGTCCCGCGACACGTCGGGCTTCTTCCGTTTTACTGATTTCTGCCTCCACGATGGATGCCAGAATGGAGACCTCTTTGGGACTTAGTCCAATGGCCCGGGCCTTTGATATTCTGTCATCGGTCCAGAACCTGTCATATTCTTTTTTCATCCTGTCAAGAACTGCTTTAGGTGAGGCTGTCCAATAGATTTCATAAGTGTTGGGGACAAACATGGAAATGAAATTCAATGAATCAAACCCGTAATAGGATGCGGTGGTATCATGAAGCATCACTTCAGCCATCTGCAGCGAATCAAATGCCATGAATCGGGAAAAAATGCCCGGAAGCTCTTCAACTTTTCTGGCTCTGTTGAAGGTCATTTTTATTGGAGTCTGGGAGCCGGAACGCAGAAGGTTGATGGCTTGAGTGTTGGTCATGTCAGAAGTTAATCTGTACATTCCCGGCTTTACCAATTCGTCATATGACTTAAGCTTCGCCAGGAAACTAAAGGTAACGAGGTCGTTTACGATCCCCTGGTCGTAAAGATCGTTTTGGACTTCTTTAAAAGTTGCCCCTTTTTGTATGGCAAAAAACTGGTCCGGTTTATCAACGAGGATATTAGGTGTGAACAGGATCTGCCAAAAGTAAAAAGCAAAGGACGACAGCATAACCGTGAAGACGATCATAAAAGCTGCGAAGATATTTTTCCTGTTCATGCTCATTTTTCTGACAATCAGTGATATTTAGTTCTTACAGTTGGAAAGTGTATTTAAATTGAACTTATGAATTCGAGGGTCTGTATCGAACCTCACTACCTGGGAGGAATTGAGTATTTTTCACTGCTTAGTGGTTTTGAAGAAATACAATTGGAATGCTACGATCATTTTGTAAAGCAAACTTATCGTAACAGAACCACAATTCTTACTGCGAACGGCAAATTGAACCTGATTGTTCCGGTTCACTATGATAATCGCACCATTTCGAAGGACGTCCGAATTGACTACAATCAGACCTGGCTGAATGATCACCTTAGGGCCATTCAGGCAGCATATTCCAAATCTCCGTTTTTCGAACATTTGTTTGACAAGTTTGAGTCTGTATGGAATCGTCGACCGGAGTTTTTGTACGATTTGTCAGTACCCCTGATGACAATTTGTCTTGAACTACTTGGTTTGGAAATGCGTTTAATTGAAACTCATTCTTACCAAAAAGAACTTCCGGAAGGCATATTGGACATTAGAAACCAGATTTTACCAAAAACTGAAACAGATTGGAATAAGTTTTATCAGCCAATTGAATATATTCAGAATTTTGGCAACAATTTTGTCGAGGGTTTGAGTATTCTCGATATCTTAATGTGTACTGGCAATGAGGCGTCAACCCTCGTATCTCGGAGCACAACATTCCGCGAAGAACAAATGATGGGATGAGGATGTTAAACAAAAAATCAAGATGGGAATTGGTTTAAATAAGGCTTATTTTTACTGAATCCTCATATACAAGGAAAAGGCATTTAATGGAAGCAAAATTTTCAAATAGGGTCAAAGAAGTTATTTCTTTAAGTCGTGAGGAAGCCCTCCGGCTAGGCCACGACTATATAGGTACTGAACATCTTTTGCTTGGGATGATCAGAGAAGGAGAGGGAGTAGCGGTTGCTTTGCTTAAGAAATTAGGAGTTTCTCTTGATGAGTTACGTACTGCCATCGAGCAGGCAACGAAGGGTACTTCCACAAGTAACGTCAAGAATCTGGCCAACATTCCTTTGACCAGGCAATCGGAAAAAGTTTTAAAAATCACATACCTGGAGGCCAAGATCTTCAAGAGCCAACTTATTGGCACGGAACATTTGTTGCTTTCCATCCTACGGGATGAGGATAATCTTGCTACCCAGATATTAGACAAATTTGATGTTGGTTATGACGTTGTAAAAGAGATGTTGGAATATCAGACAGAAAATCCAATGGCGCAATCTGACACAGATGAGCCGGATGAAGATACAGGCAGAATGTTTGGTGGTGGATCAGGATCCAGCGGACGTGAGGGTTCTAAAGGAACTGAAAAGTCAAGAACTCCGGTACTGGACAATTTCGGTAGAGATCTCACCAAACTTGCGGAAGATGATAAACTCGATCCCATAGTAGGTCGAGAGAAAGAGATCGAACGGGTAGCTCAGATCCTTAGTAGAAGGAAGAAGAACAATCCGATATTGATTGGTGAGCCTGGAGTGGGTAAGACAGCCATTGCGGAGGGTCTTGCCTTGAGAATCGTACAGAAGAAGGTATCCAGAGTTTTGTTTGGGAAGCGAGTGGTGACACTTGACCTTGCCTCCTTGGTGGCCGGAACGAAATATCGCGGTCAGTTTGAAGAGAGAATGAAGGCCGTGATGAATGAGATAGAGAAATCTCCTGATGTTATACTCTTTATTGATGAACTTCATACAATCGTTGGGGCTGGTGGAGCGTCCGGAAGTTTGGACGCATCCAATATGTTCAAGCCTGCATTAGCTCGTGGTGAAATTCAATGCATTGGCGCCACCACCCTCGATGAGTACAGACAATATATAGAAAAGGATGGGGCTCTGGCAAGAAGATTCCAGATGGTAATGGTAGATGCTACCACGCCAGAAGAAACTATTCAAATCCTGGACAACATCAAAGACAGGTATGAAGACCATCACCATGTTACTTACACGGAGGAGGCGCTTAATGCATGTGTTGCCTTGAGTGACAGATACATTAGTGACAGATTCTTACCGGATAAAGCCATTGACGTGCTTGATGAGGCAGGAGCTAGGGTCCATATTAACAATATTAATGTTCCCGAACAGATCGTCTCACTGGAAGAGCAGATCGAGGATGTCAAGAAAGAAAAGAACAGGGTAGTCAAAAGTCAAAAGTACGAAGAGGCTGCCCAGCTTAGAGATAAAGAGAAGAAGCTGATTGCGCAACTTGAAGAAGAAAAAAACAAGTGGGAAGAGGAGACCAGAACCAAGCGGTATAAGGTAGACGAGGAGAATGTGGCTGAGGTGATCGCGATGATGACCGGAATCCCAACGAAGCGTATTGCTCAGAACGAAGGTCAGAAGCTTCTAAGCATGAAGGATGAACTGGAGGAGAAGGTTATAGGACAGGGAGATGCGATTAAAAAGCTTACCAAGGCTATCCAGCGCACAAGGGTAGGATTGAAGGATCCGAAAAAACCGATTGGTTCTTTCGTATTCCTTGGACCGACTGGTGTGGGTAAGACAGAGATGGCTAAAGTTTTGGCCAACTATCTGTTCGACAAGGATGATGCACTGGTTCGTATCGATATGAGTGAGTACATGGAGAAATTCTCTGTGAGCAGGCTTGTGGGAGCGCCTCCGGGCTACGTTGGATACGAGGAAGGTGGCCAACTGACTGAAAAAGTTAGAAGGAAGCCATATTCGGTCGTACTACTGGATGAGATAGAGAAAGCTCACCCGGATGTGTTTAACATCCTTCTTCAGGTACTTGATGACGGTATACTAACGGATGGTTTAGGTCGCAGGGTTGATTTTAGGAATACCATCATCATCATGACGTCTAACATCGGAGTGAGGGATCTTAAGGATTTTGGTGCCGGAATTGGGTTTGCTACGCAATCCAAAAGAGAGAATCAGGACGAGATCATGAAGTCCACGATTCAGAATGCTTTGAAGAAGACATTTAGTCCCGAGTTTTTGAACAGGCTTGATGACGTGATCATCTTCAATTCACTTGAGAAGCAACACATTCACAAGATTATTGATATTTCACTTGAGAAATTGTTTGTTAGGATCACAGATCTTGGCTACAAAGTGAAGCTTACCGAAAAGGCGAAGGATTTTCTTTCAGAGAAAGGGTATGATCCTCAATATGGAGCAAGACCCCTCAACAGGGCCATTCAGAAGTATCTGGAAGATCCGGTTGCCGAGGAAATCCTAAGAGGAGAGATTCAGGAAGGTGATACCATCCAGGCAGAATGGGATGGTAAATCCGAAGAATTGGATATCAAACTCAAGAAAAAGAAGCCTAAAGAGGAGAAAAAGGAAAAGTAATCCCTAATAAAATAGCCTTTCTGTACCCAGAGAGGCTATTTTAATAATAAATAGGTTTATAATATAAACTATTTTATATTTGCTCCGTATAATTGGTTAAAGATTAAAAAAATGTCAGAAAAAGATTTAACACATACTGAGAGCCTGGAATTGATCACAAGGATGATCGGACAGGCCAAGAGCAATTTTAGTAAAGGAGGAAGTTATTACTTTCTGCTTTGGGGTTGGGTAATTTTATTGGCTAACCTCGGTCACTACATCATGGATAAGTTTGACATATATGACAAACCATATCTGATCTGGTTCATTACACTTCCTGCAATAATTTTGACCATGACGCATACCAGAAAGAGGGAAATGAAACAGTTGATTGTAGGACATCTTGAAAGAATGTACGGCCAGGTTTGGATGGCAGTCGGAGTCGGGATAGTGATTACTTTGATTTTTATGTCAAATCTGTCTTATAACCACAATGCCGTCATCATGATACTCGCCGCGATCGGAACTTACGTTTCGGGGAATTTACTAAGGTTTGGTCCCCTTATGATGGGAGGTGGAATATTAGCATTGACGGCAGTCGTTTGTTTTATGGTTCCTATGGTGGATCAATATTTCGTTGCAGCATGCGGAATCCTGGTTGGATATCTGATTCCCGGCTACATTCTTAAACGAAAAGAAAATGAGTGATTTCAAGCCATTAGATCCTTTATTGCATTCACAGTTAAGGTTGGCGGTTATGTCCCTTCTAATCGGTGTAAAGTCTGCTGAGTTCACCTTTATTAAAGATAAAACCGAATCCACAGCCGGTAACCTGAGCGTGCAACTGGACAAACTTGAGAAGGCCGGATATATCACCATTGGGAAGTCTTTTAAAGGTAAGCGACCATTGACAACGTGCTCAATCACAAAGGTTGGTGTAAAAGCGTTCGAGGATTATGTCAATAATCTGAAGAATTATATCGGATAAAATTTTTTTGAATATTTAGTTTATAATATAAAGTAGTTTACAAGATGAGAACAATTAAAATAATAATCGGAATCATTGTGATCATAATCAATCACAGTGTATTAGCGCAACGTCCTGATCCCGGGAAAAACAGGGAAGCCATGAAAAAGTTTGACTTTATCGTGGGTGAGTGGGAAGGTAGCGGAAAGTACTTCAGACAAGATGGTGCTTTGGACTTTACCGTGACTGAAAGTGTGACCACCGTTCTGGATGGCACCGCCATCAAAATGGAAGGTATCGGGAAGAATTCCGAAGGGGAGGAAGTACATAATGCACTGGGTATATTGTATCTGAATGCCCAGGGTAAGGCCGAGCTTCATGCTTTCCTGGCCACAGGACAAAGTACTATGGCCAATATTGAATTGGTTGATGACAATGGATTTGACTGGTGGTTTGAGATCCCTGATCAGGGGAAGGTGATTTATCGAGCACGTTTTAATGGGGACACCTGGACTGAAAACGGATATTTCCAGACTACGGATGGCAAGGAATATCCTTCGATGACCATGACCTTGAAACGCAAGTAGAGCTCAGTAGCTCCCGAGGTATTTTCTGGTTACCCATTCTATGGTAAACATTCCGGTCAGGATCATGAGAATGTACCATAGATTGACAAGTGGAATATACATTCGGGAGCTATGTATTATATTCTTCAACTCCAGGGCTTCAATTTCATTTTGTAAAGTTTCAAGTTGAGAAATAGAGGTATAAGTACCACCCGACCTTTCTGAAATATCTGCTAATAATTTATGATCTGCCACAAGCGACAGTTGTTCAAGATCTATATTACTAACAAGGAACTCACCAATCACACGATGGTTGGTATTGTTGATCCGCGTAGATGCTTCATAATCATAGATCCCTTCTTTCATGGAGCCAGCGAAGACAGTGGAATTAGTCCTGTTTGCCACGAACTCATAGCTGGTGACATCTCCATTCTCATCGGAAATATTCAGGTAAATTGTGTTGCCACCGATTCTCTCATACACATCGTTGTAACTCTCGGTATTGAATCTGACCGGTTCGCCGACAGGGTAGTTTTCGTTGGTCGGTTCGAAAATAAATTTCCGTCTGTCATTGCGAACACTCAGGTATTGAATGGTCTTCAGAATGAGGTTATCGAAACCTTCCGAATTACCATTGATGGCATATTCCTGTAAGGGCCACTTCCAGAAACCTGTCCCAAAAAGCGTTGAAAACCTCCTGTTTCCATCGTCGAAAAAACTCATCAGAGGTTTGTCGGTAACCACATTCCCTATCCTTTGATACAGTAAAATCTCAGTTGGTCCCTGAACTTCATATTCTCCAAATGGCACTTCAATGGTCGGGTAATAGGATATACCTTCTGTCGACTCAAGGTCAAATTTTGAAAATGATTGGTTCAAAGCCGGTCTCACCTGGTCCCTTCGTACGTTTCCTAATTCTATCCTGGTGCTCAGGTTATTGGCGATGGCGCCAATATTGACACGCTCTCCGATTATGTACCAATAGGAAGGATCTCCTTTCACTTCCGGGATGTTCAGTCCCGGTGTGTATGCCTGATGGACGATCACCACGTCATATTCTTCGTCTTCATTCAGCTCGTTGATTCCGGGAATGTAAACCGACGTGGAATAGTTTTCACTTTTTTCCAGTGCTTGTCGCAATGCCCGGATATCCGGATGCGGAGATGGACCGAAAACTAAAATATTTTCCTGTCCTTCAATTACTTCGATGTAAAAGGTGCTTCTGTTATTCGCCTGAGTCGCTTCACCTTCCATTGGAGCTATTCGTACTTCATACCTGGCCAGTCCGGGATTTTCGGCTTCGCCGGTGAATTGCAAACTCATGTTTTCCTGTACCACTATATTTCGGGTTTCTATCTCTCTGCCATTTTGAAGTAACTGAATTGTTACATTGCTTCCACTAAGACCACGACTGCTGAGAAGTACCTCAATAGGGAATTTATTGCCCTGGTAGGCCACTTTATTGGCGTTAACCTGTAAGATGGCTATGTCCTTAATCACGGAGGTGTCGCCTACTCCCAAGGTGAATACCGGGTAAACCGTGTTTCTGAAACGCGGTGAGCTGCCCCGATTGTAGATGCCATCAGAAATCAATACCACACCACCGAGATTCTGTCCCTCAAAGTTATTTTCAATGTCTATGAGCTGAGAATTTATGTCTGTCGATAAGCCATCAAACCTGATTTCATTCACTGACTTTCTCCCCTCCAACCCAAATATTTCGTAGTTGAACCCTTTACCTTCGATGGTCGAGGCAATGGCGGATAAAGCGTCAATGATTTCCGAAGAGTCGGTATTTAGAACCATGGAGGAGGAATTATCTACTGCTATCGCAATAGAAGGTCGCTCCGTGGTGTTCTCCACCTGATTGATAAGAGGGTTTAGGATCAGCAGGAAAACGAAAAACAAACCCAGGAACCTGGTGGTACCTAATAGAAAACTTGTCGTTTGGGACCAGGGAAGATTTGGCTTTTGGTAAGTAAGAAAAGCTATACCTCCTGATACAATTACCGCCAGGGCAATCCACCAACCGGACAATTCAAAAATCAGCAGGGAATTATTCATACTTTGTTTGCCTTAACTTAAACGAAATCGAAATGATTCGTTTTAAGTTAACATACCACCGTCGACCTGCAGAACCTGACCGGTGATATATGAGGATAAATCGCTTCCTAAAAACACGCAAGCATTAGCCACGT
Source organism: Cyclobacteriaceae bacterium (assembly GCA_965228045.1). Classification (GTDB taxonomy): domain Bacteria; phylum Bacteroidota; class Bacteroidia; order Cytophagales; family Cyclobacteriaceae; genus JANQEU01. Next base: position 991,681 of record OZ245789.1, read on the forward strand.
CTTCAGGCGCACCACCCCTTTTAAGTGGAATCGCATCTCTCCAGCCCTGAACAGTTTTTTCATCCAGTACTTCGGTCATCTCTGTTTCAATAAACCCCGGAGCGATAGCATTACACCTTACACCCCTCGATCCTAATTCCAGTGCTATGGATTTGGAGAATCCAATTATTCCCGCTTTCGAAGCAGCATAATTGGCCTGGCCGGGATTTCCTTTGACTCCTACCACAGAAGACATATTGATGATCGATCCGCTTTTTTGCTTCATGAAATTTCTGGAAGCCGCCTTCACCGTATTAAAGCAGGATTTCAGGTTGATGTTCATGATTTCATCCCAGTGATCCTCAGACATTCTTAAAAGTAAATTATCTCGGGTGATTCCGGCATTGTTGATAAGGATGTCAATGCTACCAAATTCCTCGACTACATCATTGATTAACTTTTCTGCTGCCTTAAAGTCAGAAGCATCCGATCTGTATCCTTTGGCTTTTATCCCAAAACCGGATAATTCCTTTTCTAAGGCTTCTCCTTTTTCCACACTCGACAGGTAAGTAAATGCAATATTAGCTCCATGCTGAGCATATATAACTGCTATCGCCTTTCCAATTCCTTTAGACGCTCCTGTTATTAAGGCGTTTTTTCCTTCTAGTAATTTCATACATTACGGGTCAAATTCCAGTGGGCAATTTATAAAATGAACAGTAAAGTAACAGATAGAATATTTGGTGTGAGGGACCATTATATTTTCCTGATTGCGCTCATACTGAATATTACTTTTATTGTCATTGCCAATTATTGTGGTGTAGGTCTTACCTATGATTCTAATCTCTACCTGGAAATTGCTTCGCAGCTAAATAGCAAAGGAGTTCTCGAAGTAGATGGATTTTTGATCAAGCCGCCAATATACCCCATGATCCTTTCCGTGATAGGGTATAAAGGTGTCATATGGTTGAATATCATTTGCCTTATTGGTTCCTTATGGATGTACTTTAAAATGTCAGGATTCATATCAGAAGAAATTCTTAAGGTCATTTACATCCTATTAATATCGTTTTCCACATCACTCATTATGGTGCATGGCTTTGTATGGACTGAGCCGGTCTTTATACTATCTCTAAGTGGTATTTTTTACGTTTGGATGAAGGCCAGAACACCCACCAGGTGGAACCTAATCGTGATTTGTGGATTATGGTTATTACTTCCTTTTATTCGATATGTCGGGGTTTTGATATTGATTCCTGCATTTTTAATTGCATTATGGAAGTCAAATTATTTACTGAGGGGAGCATTATTCATAATCGGTACAATTGTCACTGCATGTATTGGAATTTGGGTGGTTCTCTTCTCAAGTGGTTTTGAAGCAAGATTAAGCGAATGGATAACTCCGTTTCAGCGACTTGATTTCAGTCACTACATCGATAATTCTTTGTCTTATTTGAAGGCGTTGGGCATATGGGTCGTGCCACTCAGTTTAAATGATTCCATTGTATATGTCGGTGGTTCGTTCTTATTGATTTTGCTGTTGTTGCTGATACGGGATCAGAAGGTATTGAAATCTAAAGTAGGAATAACGCTTGTGATATTCCTTACCTATTATTTCATTCTTCATACTTTTTTCTTCGTGGAGTATTATTCTGCCGAAAGATACCTGACGCCATTTTACCCCATTTTGATATTCGTCTTATTAGCGGTAATTGATCAAAAATTTGTTTCCTGGGCCAAGTGGAAGAAGAATGTGGTGATGATTATACTGGGATTAGAAGTTTTGTATGGTGTCTCCAGAACTTTAAAAAATGTGATCTTTTGGAATGAGGTCCGATGTGAAGACAATTATTCGCTAAACCTGCCCGCTAGTGAGACTCCATTGATATATTTGCCACTCGCAGAAATTCAATACTAATATGTCTCAATACGATCTAATAGTTATAGGAAGTGGACCTGGTGGTTATGTGGCAGCTATACGTGCCTCGCAGCTTGGAATGAAAGTGGGTGTGGTGGAAAGAGCTGAACTTGGTGGAATTTGCCTGAACTGGGGATGTATTCCTACAAAAGCGCTTCTCAAAAGTGCGCAGGTTTTCGAATACATTTCTCATGCGGAGGATTATGGTGTTTCAGTGAAAGGAGCAACTGCTGATTTTTCCGGTATGGTGAAACGTAGCAGGGATGTGGCGAATGGAATGAGTAAAGGAATCCAGTTTTTATTCAAAAAAAATAAGATCGATCATCTTGAGGGATTTGGTAAGCTGGTCAGGGGAAAGCAGGTTGAGGTAACGGATGACAAAGGAAAGAAGACTACTTACGCTGCTAAAAATGTAATAGTGGCAACAGGTGGTCGAAGCCGTGAGTTACCATCCATGCCAATTGACGGAAAGAAAATAATCGGTTACCGAAAAGCCATGGTACTGGAAAAGCAACCGAAGAAAATGGTCGTTGTGGGCTCAGGAGCGATTGGTGTTGAGTTTGCTTATTTCTACAATTCGATCGGTACGGAAATCACGATAGTAGAATTCATGCCAAACATTGTACCGGTGGAGGATGAAGAAGTTTCAAAGGCCCTCGAAAGAAATTTCAAGAAGAACGGCATGAAGATCATGACCAATTCCGAAGTCACAAAGGTGGATACCTCCGGCAAAGGCTGCAAAGTAACTGTCAAGACTAAAAAAGGTGAGGAGACGCTTGAATGCGATGTGGTGCTTTCTGCTGTGGGAATTGCAACCAATCTTGAGGACATCGGACTTGAAACACTAGGTGTAAAAACAGAAAAAGGTAAGGTCATCGTTGACGACTATTATAAAACCAGTGTAGATGGCGTTTATGCCATCGGAGACATTGTGCATGGTCCTGCACTGGCACACGTGGCCTCTGCCGAGGGAATTATATGTGTGGAGAAAATGTCAGGTATGAATCCTGAGCCATTGAATTATAACAATATCCCTGGTTGTACTTATTGTTCGCCTGAGATAGCCTCAGTGGGGTACACTGAGAAGGCCGCCAAAGAGGCAGGCTATGAAGTTAAGGTGGGTAAGTTCCCTTTCTCGGCTTCAGGTAAGGCCAAAGCAGCGGGAGCACCGGACGGATTTGTTAAAGTTATTTTTGACGCAAAATACGGCGAGTGGCTCGGTTGTCACATGATCGGAGCTAATGTGACTGAAATGATTGCTGAAGCAGTTTCTGCACGTAAGCTGGAGACTACCGGACATGAGATTATCAAATCAGTTCATCCGCACCCTACCATGTCGGAAGCGGTTATGGAAGCAGCTGCTGATGCCTATGACGAGGTAATACATCTTTGATCAGCTAAACTGACAAAGGAATTCCTCGATTGCTATGTTGATTTTTTGAGTTTCCGTAAGAAAACCATCATGACCATAACAGCTGTCGAGCAATTTTAACTCGGCTCCTTTGATATGGTCCGCGAGGAATTTCTGTTCGACAGGGGGGAACAGGAAATCAGAATTGATCCCAATCACAAGCGTTTTGGATTCTATTTTACCCAGTGCAGCCTTGACGGAGATCTGGTGGCGACCCACATTGTGGCTATCCATGGCTTTTGATAGCGTATTGTAGGCGCTGGAAGTAAATCGCTTTCTGAGTTTTTCTCCCTGATACCGCTGGTAGGAACTTGCACTGAATTCATCCCATCTTTGATCCTGATCTTTTTGGGTTTGATCGTACGTTTCGTAAGATCGGTAAGATAGCATAGCGATTGCCCTGGCAGTTTCCAGTCCTTTGCCCTTGTCCAGGTTGTCCAGTGCCATCCTTTGCGCCTCATTGAAAGCTATTCCCCATGGAGAGTGTTTTGCATTGGTGGCTATAGGTATGATTATCTCAAAAAAGTCAGGTTCCTGAGTGGCCCATTCCAGTAATTGTTGTCCACCCATAGAGCCTCCGATTCCGATTTTGACCTTTTCAATTCCCAATGAGTCTCTGAGTCTCTTCTGCACTGCAACAATGTCACGAATTGTGATCAGTGGAAATTTATCATCTTCCGGACCGGTACTTCCATAGCAGGAACCAAGCATATTGGCACATATGATGAAGTGATCCTTAATGTTTATGGGCGAATTTTCGGAGAAAAGCCCGTCCCACCATTCCAGGGGGTTACTATTTCCCGTGAGGGCATGAAAAATCCACACAGCGTTGGACTTATTCTCATTCAATTCCCCGAAAGTCGTATAACGAATATTTACATTCTCAAGGATTTTACCGCATTCGAGAATTACCGGGCTTAGCAGTTCCAGATTGTTATTTGTTGGTTTCAAAGTAGTTGTAGACATGATTGTAAATGGATTTTATTGAAGAAAATGACGTCCTGGAATTATTGAAATGACATCATTCGAATTATGAAAAATCCGTTGATACAATTACTACATCCGTACCACCTTGTGGACAGATACTTTCCGAAAAGAAAATTGTTTGTTTCCATAATCAATTTATCTGTCAGGAATTAGCACCTTTCCACTTTGTTCGGAAGGTTGCTAGCACTTCATAGAGCCTGTCTCTCAGTGCTTCTTTATAAATCGATTATTCATCGATTTGCATGGCAAACGTAAATCTGAATTCTGACAATGCCATATTTTTTTCTAAAAAATCTTCTAACGCCTTACATATTGGCTATTTTCGGCTTTAAAGCCCAAAGAAATGACAGTCAAACCTCAACTAATCCTTCTTTTGTTTCTTGTGACCCTCTTGATTGGCTGCGAGCAGAACTTCCGGGAGACCGAAGTGGACCTCTCCGAGTTTCAGTTGCAGGATGATGTCAAGATAAATACGGTCGTAGCCGAGCCACTGATAGAAGCGCCGGTTGACATTTCATTTGACGATCAGGGTAGGATGTGGGTGATGGAAATGCCTGGCTATATGAGGACACTGGAAGGAATCAACGAAGAGGAGCCCATTGGGAGGGTTTTGGTTTTGGAGGATAAAGACGAGGATGGTCAGGCTGATCATACCAGGGTTTTCCTGGATAGTTTGTCTTTGGTCAGGGCGATAGGTCATGTTTATGGAGGGCTTTTGTACGCGGTACCACCGAATCTTTGGTTTGTGGAAATTAAGGATGATTTGACGCCCGGAAAAAGGACGCTGGTAGATGCGGAATATGCTTTAGGTGGCAATGTTGAGCATCAGCCAAATGGGCTGATGCTCAACATTGACAATTGGATTTACAATGCAAAATCTACCAAAAGGTACCGTAGGATCAATGGAGAATGGCTAGTCGAAAATACTTCTTTCCGGGGTCAGTGGGGCATCACTCACGATGATTTTGGAAGACTGATCTACAATGACAATTCCAATCAGGTGAGGGGAGATTGGGTGCTACCAAATGTTCTCAATCAAAATCCTGGTTTTCGACCAGAAGAAGCCATTTACAATAACCTGGTTCGCGATCAGCGTGTTTTTCCGCTTCAACCTACGGCTGTCAATCGTGGATATATTCCGGGATTCCTGGATGAAGAGGGAAAGCTAAAGAATTTCACCTCGGCCTGCGGACCTGTATTTTACCAGGGAACGGCTCTTGATGACAAGTATTATGGGGATGTATTTGTATGTGGACCCGAAGTAAATCTTGTCAAGCAGAATGAATTACGAAGTAAAGATTTCCAGGTATCAGGTAAGCAATCAATCGATGGAGGTGAGTTCCTGATCACTCCGGATAAAGGATTTCGACCGGTAAACTTGAAGAATGGACCGGATGGAGCCATGTATGTGGTCGATATGCACAGAGGTATCATTCAGCATAAAACATATATGACCGGTTACTTGAGGGAATTGTATATTGAAAATGACCTGGACTCGCTCCGCGGGATGGGCAGAGTTTTTCGCCTAAGCAGAGATGGAGGGCCATTTAACCAGGTTGATCTAAGTGCCCTAAAACCTTATCAGTTGCTGGACTCTCTAAGCAGCAGAAACATATGGATTCGTCAACGTGCGCAACATCTTATCATTAATTCCGGAGATGTTGGGTTAACCAATGCGCTGGTAGATATAATGAATAATGATGAAAATGAAGTCACTAGAATCCATGCGCTTTACTGCCTCGAAGGGATGCGGGTTCTGGATAAATCCCAATTGAACATTCCCTCTTACCAGGAGTATCCCCGCTTACTGGCACATGTTCTGAAATTGAGTGCGGAGAAAAATGTGCATCTGACAAATGATGCAATTGAGGGCCTTCTGGCTAGAAATGATACCACTATTGATTATTACATGGCCTACTTGCTATCCCGAAATTTCAATCCTACCTCCATTAGCTATCTCTCTGCCTTATTGAATAAGTATGAAGAGCAGGATTGGTTCATTGAACCTGTCGTTTCAGGGTTCAGCGGTGACATAGAATCATGGAGAAGTAGTGTGAATGGGTTTGAAAAGACAATTAGCAAAGTCGAACTTGCTTCGCAAAATGAAATTGACAGGGGATCAGGGGAAATAGGCCAGGATGGTCTGACGAAGGGGCTCACACTTTTCCGGACACATTGCGCTTCATGTCATGGTTTTGATGGTCAGGGAATGGCGGAACTGGCACCTCCTTTACTAAACTCCGAATATGTATCCGGAAGTCCCGAGCAGCTTACGTCGATCATATTGTATGGCTTGCAGGGACCGATAACGGTCAATGGTGTCGAATACGCTTTTAATTCTCCAATGCCCGGTCTTAAGGTCAATACGGAGTTGTCAGATGATGATATCCAGGAGATAGCCAATTACCTTAGAAATGCATTCACAAAGAGACCGGACAGAAGCATCACCATTGAAATGGTGAGTGAGATACGTGAACAGCAAAGAGATGCGCTGGATATGTTTACGGTAGAGGAGTTGTCAGACAGCTTTCAATAATCGGTCTTTACATTTTTGTCAAAAGGCAGGTTCAGTAAATATTTTACATCCTCATCTTTTTCAGGGTCGATCACATCCACACCGTATTTGATTTTCCTTTCATCGTCATATACAAAAGTACCGAAGATTCGATCCCAGATGGAAAACATATTGCCGAAGTTGGAGTCTGTCCAGGGACGCTCAAAATGGTGATGGAATTTATGGACTTTTGGTGTGACAAAAACGTAACTCAGGGCCCTGTCCAGCCAGGCCGGCAAGCTGACATTAGCATGCGTGAAGTAAGAGAAAAAAACAGAGCACAACCTGTAGAATACATAATAGGAGACCGGGATCCCAATCAGAACTACCGTCAGTACCACTAAAGATTCCCGGAACACATACTCACCGGGGTGCATACGCGTACCACTCGTTGCATTCAGTTTCGTTTCACTATGATGCACAAGATGCATCTTCCAGATGAATTTATTTCTGTGCAGGGCATAGTGTGCCCAATACTGCGTGATCATGTCCAGGAAAAGTACAGCGATCAGTAGCTCAAGCCATGTAGGTAATTCAAATAAATAAAGTAGTCCAATCTCATTGCTTGTGACCCAGAAGTAAAGACTGACCGTAGCTATCCCCACGAGGATATTTATAACCAGTAGAAAAGACAAAAAGAGAAGATTCTGCGCATTATGCCTGATCTTATTATAATCATGCTTCACGAAAGGAATGCCTTTCTCCAGGATCCATGCGAATACCAGGCAAAGCACCACCCATAATGCCTTCTGCAGGGATGTTACACTCTCTACTTTCAATAAAAAATCATCCATCGGTTAATGTTTTAGATTATTAAAATTAGCTAAAATGAAGAATGGTAACCTTATTGGAACAAACACAAATGTTTAGAAAATCTCTCCTAGTATTGCAATTATGATTCCGGCAGACAGAATTTCTTCGGTAGAGGAATACTACTTCTCGAAAAAATTACGAGAGATCAAACAGATGCAATCTGAGGGAAAGGACATCATCAATCTAGGTATTGGGAGTCCCGATTTACCCCCGTCGGAGCGTGTCATTGCCAGGTTGAAGTCCGTTTCCGAACAACCCGGCGTTCATGGTTACCAGTCATATACCGGGATTCCTGAGCTGCGTAATGCAATTGCTGGTTTTCATCAGAAATGGTTTGATACCCACCTCGATGGGAATTCCGAAATACTTCCTTTGATGGGTTCCAAAGAAGGAATTACGCACATTTCGTTGGCATTTTTGAACAAAGGTGATAGCGTCCTGATTCCAGAGCTAGGTTACCCGACTTACACATCAGTCACCCGAATGGTGGAAGCAGAGCCGGTCTATTATCGACTTCAGGAAAATGGTGCTCCGGATCTGGAATTTCTACAAAAGGAGGATTTCGCGGACGTAAAATTGATGTGGATCAATTTTCCGCACATGCCCACAGGGTTTAGCGGTTCGGAGGATTTATTCAAAAAACTCGTAGAATTTGCGAAGGAAAATAACATTCTGTTGATCCATGATAATCCTTACAGCTTCATACTTAACGACAGTCCCCGGAGCATTTTACAGTTGGAGGGTGCAAAAGAATTGAGCCTTGAGCTGCATTCACTTTCCAAATCGTTTAACATGGCAGGTTGGCGTGTGGGATGGCTGGCAGGTGATGCCAGGCTCATTTCGAATGTACTCAGAATAAAGAGTAACATGGACTCAGGCATGTTTCGTCCTGTGCAGGAAGCAGCCATTGAAGCATTGTCTCTGGGACGGGAATGGTTTGATGAACTGAATGCTGTCTACGCCTCCCGAAAAAAATTGGCTAAGCAATTTCTGGATAAGATTCACTGTGAATATTCCCGGGATCAAACCGGCATGTTCATTTGGGCCCAAGCCGCTCAGGGAGATGGCGAGTCCCTGGTGGACGAGCTACTGTATGAAAAGAACATTTTTATCACTCCCGGCAGTGTATTCGGAAAGGCAGGAAAGGCTTTTGTAAGGCTTTCTCTGTGCAGCAACGGGGATACCATTAAAAAGGCCATTGACAGATTATGAAAGTTTCAATTATTGGTTTAGGATTAATCGGTGGGTCTTTTGGATTGGCATTGAAGTCGATCGGGGAGGTTCATATTACGGGATGGGATCAAAATCCCGCTAATCTTCGAAAGGCACTGGAATTGGGATTGATCGATCAAAAAGCCCATTCAGTAGAAGAATGCTTTTCTGAGTCAGATTGGATTTTTCTGGCGATACCTGTTGACGCCATTGAGACGCTCCTTCCCGGATTCCTTGATAGACTCCGGGAAGATCAATGGGTTGTTGATTTCGGATCAACAAAAGAAGCAATCTGCCAAACAGTGGAGGATCATAATCTCCGGAGGCAGTTCCTAGCCGCCCATCCAATAGCTGGTACAGAATACAGTGGCCCTGAGTCCGCGTTTTCAAGCCTTTTTCAGGATAAGACTATGATCATCTGTGAAAGCGAAAAGACATCAGACTCTCTGGTGGAAGCGTTTTCTTCACTGTGCCGATCGCTGTCTATGAAATTGTCTTACCTGAGTGCCAGGGATCATGATAAACATCTGGCATATGTTTCGCATTTGAGTCATGTGATTGCATTCGGATTAAGCAATGCCGTGCTATCTGAAGAAAAGGAAGACAATCGAATTCTGGATCTTGCGGGATCCGGATTTGATTCAACAGTACGACTGGCGAAAAGCTCCCCGGAAATGTGGACTCCGATATTCATAAAAAACCGGCGGTTTCTATTGGAAGCGATTGATAATTTCATGAAAGAAACAGGTAAAATCAGAGATTTTCTTTCGCGTGAAGAGTCGGAAGAGATATTCAAATTCCTTCAAAATGGTCGTGAGATTAGAAAAATTCTCAAATAACTATTTAATTAAGTAAAGACACTTTCTTTAGGAGTTTGAAATAATATTTTGTTTCTTGAAACATATTCAAAACAAATTATTGCATGAAGAAGCTATCGATTATTCTAACTCTGGTGTTTGGTGTGGCACTGTTTTCTTGCGGGGATGACAAGGAAAAAGACGATCCTAAATGCCTTACTTGTACCGGCACTGATGATGATTCTGATTTTGAAGGATTATGTGTAGGTCTTGAGGATCCAGACACCGGAGAGACTTTGACTGAAACGGACTTACAAGCAGCAGCTACATTGCTGGAAGCATTCGGAGCCGATTGTACAGTAGATTAAAAATGTTAAGGAGGTCAGTTGAAAAATTGACCTCTTTTAGCCCTTCATCGCTTTGGCCATAGTTTCACCTATGTCCGCCGGACTCTTGGATACGTGAAGTCCGCATTCCTCCATGATTCTCATTTTGGCTTCTGCCGTATCATCTTTTCCACCAATGATGGCACCTGCGTGTCCCATTCTTTTTCCTTTAGGTGCCGTTTGACCTGCAATGAATCCCACTACCGGCTTAGGATTGCCTTGTTCTTTGATCCATTTTGCAGCATCGGCTTCGTATTGACCTCCTATTTCCCCTATCATGACGATGCCCTCGGTTTCCGGGTCTGCCATCAGCAGCTGTACTGCTTCTTTGGTAGAGGTACCTATTATTGGGTCCCCCCCAATTCCAATGGCCGTGGTAATCCCAAATCCGGCTTTTACCACCTGATCGGCAGCTTCGTAGGTCAGTGTACCGGACTTGGAAACGATTCCGATGTTTCCTTTTTTGAAAATGAAGCCCGGCATAATCCCAACTTTGGCCTCGCCCGGTGTAATCACCCCAGGGCAATTCGGGCCCACTAATACAGCTCCCCTTGCTTTCGCGTAAGGTTTGGCGTGCATCATGTCTTTTGTAGGAATACCCTCTGTGATGGCTATGATCACCTTGATGCCGGCATCAGCCGCTTCCATGATTGCATCCGCAGCAAACGCAGGAGGAACGAAAATGATAGAAGTATCCGCTCCTGCTTTGTCCACAGACTCCTTTACCGTATTGAACACAGGTCTGTCCAGGTGGGTTTGTCCGCCTTTACCCGGGGTTACTCCACCAACTACGTTGGTACCATATTCGATCATCTGGCTGGCATGGAAAGTTCCTTCCGAACCTGTAAAACCCTGTACAATAACCTTGGAATCTTTATTTACGAGAACGCTCATGGACTAATGTTTTAAGGTTGCAAAAATAGCAGATAAATGCACCCAGCCAATCTTTCCAATTAAATTCGGAGCAGATCGGTTACCACCTGTGGAATTTCTTTCAAACTGGAAGGATCATTGTTGATTAAAAACACGGTAAATTGATACTGAAAGGGTATTAATCCCCCAATTAATGAGGTTTTAGCAGATGGTATGATTATGGTGGATTAAAGGGTAGTAATGAATAATTACAAAATGAACATGAATATGAAAACCATAAAAAGAACGATACAGATGGCTACTTTGATGCTGGCCAGCGCATTTATTTTTACAGCTTGCGTTTCAACAGAATCAAATGAAACATCCTCTGCTAATGATTCTGGTGAAGAAATAGATATTGTGGAAAAGCGAAAGGAAATAAAAAAAGAACTGGATGAAGCTGTGGCGAAGGCCGATGACAGAATTGCCGAGCTAGAAGAGCAGGCGGCAGATGCATCTGAAGATGTAAAAACGCAGCTACAAGCTGCCATTGCTGGCATTCAAAAAGAAAGGCAAAAAGTGATTGACAAGGCCAGGGAGGTTGCAGAAGCTTCACAGGATACCTGGAAAGACTTCGACTCAGAGGCCGAAGAACTTGTCAGAAATACAGACGCTAAGATGGATAGTCTGGCAAACAAAGTCAAAAGTCGTCTAAGCAGTAATTAAACTAACATTTAAAGTAAGAATTAAGGTAAAAGCCATTGATTTGGATTATTGTACAACCCAAATCGATGGTTTTTTTATTTTTAAGTCCTTGGTAACACTGTCATTCATTGGAAATCATTAAGGAATATTTATTGGAGTTATGGCTGATTCCCGTTTCCGGAGTTAGTGCTTTTATCCTGATCAACATTGTCTTGTGGCAACTAAGACACCTTTTCAGGAGACTGGATTGGTCGGGCTACGAGTCGTTCATTCGGTTACGGCGGCCTCTTGTGTTGATCGCCGTGCTTATTGGGATTTCCATATCCACCAGTCTTAAAGTCGAGGAACTTCCCCTTATCTGGAGCCAAATTTTCAGGATCCTTTATGTGATCAGTTTTGCATGGTTGATGATCCGCAGTACAGCGGCGGTCAGACATCTCATCGCAGGCCAATATGATTTAAATACTGCAGACAATCTACGGGCACGTAAAGTGATCACCCAGCTTAGGGTTTTCGAAAGGATACTCAATGTTGTCATCATCATTGTGGCGGTTTCACTGATCCTTATGACTTTTGATAGCATCCGTAATCTTGGGACAAGCTTGCTTGCCTCGGCTGGTGTGGCAGGATTGATCGTTGGCCTGGCTGCGCAAAGGGTAATAGGAAATTTACTGGCAGGGTTACAGATAGCCATCACCCAACCCATCAGGCTGGATGATGCGGTAGTTATTGACAATGAATGGGGGTGGATTGAAGAGATCACCCTGACCTATGTGGTAGTGAGAATTTGGGACAGACGACGTCTGATAGTCCCATCATCATCCATCATAGAAAAGACTTTTCAAAATTGGACGAGAACCAATTCCGATATTCTGGGGACCGTTTTCATTTACGCCGATTATAAATTGCCGGTACAACCATTGAGGGAAGCATTGACTGAAATATTAAATGGAACAGACCTGTGGAATGGTCAGGTCAATGTGCTTCAGGTAACCAACCTCACTGAAAAGTCGATGGAATTGCGGGCCCTGATGAGTGCCAAAAATTCCCCTACTGCATGGGACTTGAGGGTGTATGTTCGTGAGAAAATCATTGAATTCCTTCAAAAGGAATATCCTGATTGCCTTCCAAAATCACGTATCGAACTTAAGGATAATAACTAGCTAGTTTAGAAGTAGTGTTGCCGTACTTGACTCGTGAATAACTTTTTCCGTGATTCCGGTATGAAAAATATTGTGTAAAACATTATCTCCACGAGGTATGACTACAATACAATCCGGCTTTTCTTTGTCAATGTAAGTTTCAATTCCCGCAAATATGTTCTGGCTGATAACAGGTACATGCTCATGCTCTACGTCCGAAAGATAACGGTGGAGTGCCGAGTCTTTCATTTCTTCCCTTAATTCTTCTATCTCACCTGTGTCAAATACATGCAGAATAGAAAATTTCACATCTTTCCTTTTTGCGATGGATTTTATGAAATCCAGCGAACTGTTTGAGATATCCAAAGGCTCAAAATCAGTGGCTAACACCACGTGTTTCAACTGGAAATTCTCTTCAGTTGATTCATCGGTAGGAATCACGAAAATGGGACAAGAAACTTTATGCGCTACAGAGGCCGGCTTGGAGCCAAATGTCATTCTCTGGAAAGTGCCTCTTTCCTTTGATCCCATTACGATCAGGTCTGGCGCAAACTCCTCTGAAACAGAATTCATTGCTTCCTGCAAGGATCCTCTTCTCAGTAGCGGAGTTATGTTAATGTCACTGCCTATTCGTTCCATTAGATCATTCATTTTTCGCCTGAGATCGTGCTTCACGGCCTCGGTAGAATAGACAGGCAGACTTGGTTTGTCAGCTACGGGAACTATTGGATTCACATTACTGACCAACAAAAACTCTGTATTTTCCGGATCTGTATTTTCCAGATATTTAAATGCTTTCCGTATGGTAATTTCTGATTCCCGAGATAAATCTGTTGCTAATACTATTTTCATAACTCATTTGAGATTCATTAAAATATGCGAAGTATAATGTAAATACCATGCCACCTATCTGGTGCGAAACAAGGGACTCACTAGTGTTTTATGTGTAGATATAGTTCTACATTTTTCTGATGCATGGGTAAGTAATCCTCACCAATTGGCTTACTTTTAACAGGAAACACTGAAAGATTCAAGGGGAAAAGCAATTTGAAACGGGCATAGATTTTGTCTCAATGACCTCAAAATTTATTGCAATTAGTACCAATCAAAAACGCATGAATGCTCTGGTAGTTGATGATGAGGAAGACATAGGTCTGATGGTGACCCGATTTCTGAGGAAAGAGGGCATCAATACAGATTACGCCGATAGAGTAGAATCGGCAAGACAAAAACTAGATGAAAATGAATATGAGCTAGTCCTCCTGGATCTCAATTTGCCAGACGGGACAGGTTTTGATTTAATGCCAGATATAAACGATAAGGAAAAGGAAATATCTGTTATTGTAATTAGCGCCCATGATGGAATTTATGAACAACAGAAGGTAAGTGAATTTGGCATTCATAAGTTCATCAAAAAACCTTTTTCTAAAACTGAGGTAATGGAGGCAATAAACAGCCTTTTTCAATAAATCTAAATATGGAAAAAATTCTTATCGTTGACGACGATTTAGATATCTGCACGCTACTAGAGCGGTTTTTGACAAAGAAGGGTTATGATACCAACTCTTGTCAATCAGGAGAGGAAGCCATAAGCTGGCTAAAAAAGAACGAAACTGATCTGGTTATCTGTGACTTCAAATTACCGGATTACTCAGGTCTGGATATTCTCAAAAAGATAAAAATTCTCAATTCGGAAACGAGGGTAATCATCATCACTGGATATTCGGATGTTAAGGTAGCGGTTGAAACTGTAAAAAAAGGGGCCTATGACTATGTGACAAAACCACTCTATCCTGACGAAATTCTCATGACGATAGAAGGGGCTCTCGACAGTCCTTCACCCGGATCTCAAACAAAACCAAAGTCGAAGGCCAATCAGGTACTGAGCTATGAATACATCTCCGGAACCAGTCAGCAATCAGGTCTCGTAGAAAAACATATTTCGCTCATCGCAGGCACTAATATGTCCGTCATCATTCAGGGAGAAACCGGGACAGGAAAGGAATTCGTAGCGCGGGCCATACATCATCAAAGTGATCGTTCGGAACAGCCCTTTGTAGCCATAGATTGCGGTGCCTTGCAGAAGGAACTGGCTGGTAGTGAGCTTTTTGGACATGAGAGAGGTGCCTTTACCGGTGCGGTGAAGGACCGGAAAGGCTGCTTCGAATTGGCCAATAATGGAACACTCTTTTTGGATGAAATTGGGAATCTGACGTATGATAACCAGGTAAAACTTTTGAGAGTACTTCAGGAAAGGAAAGTGAAAAGAGTAGGTGGTGTCAAGGACATTAATGTGGACGTACGGGTTCTTGTGGCCACAAATTCGGACCTGAAGGAGATGATTACCGATGGAGGATTCAGAGAGGACCTGTTTCATCGTCTTAATGAATTCACCATTCGACTTGACCCGATCAGAGAAAGACCTGAAGATGTGGAAGTTTTTGCAAAGCATTTTCTGAAATTGGCGAATGAACGACTCAACAAATCCGTGAAAAGTTTTGATGATGAGTCACTTTGGAAATTAAAATCTTTCTACTGGCATGGAAATCTAAGGGAGTTGAGAAATGTAGTCAATAGGGCAGTTCTTCTAAGTCAGGGAGATATTATTACGGTAGCATGTTTGCCCGATGAAATCATAAATCCCGATTCAAATACTACGGACGATAGAATTATAAACGGGAGTTTCTCAGGAACACTAAAGGAAGTAACTGAGAATGCCGAACGAGCGGCTATTATAGCAACTTTGAAAAGGACAGACTACAATAAGACCAAAACTGCCAAAATTCTCGATGTAGATAGAAAGACATTGTACAATAAACTCAAAGCATACGGAATAGATCACTGACAAATGATTGAAAAAATAGATCCTGACGAAACAGACTATAACGAGGAATTTCTGGAAAGTATACTCGAAAGCTCTTTCTATGGGATTATGACCTTTAAGTCCATAAGGGACTCGAAAGGAAATATATCTGATTTCCAGTGGCTGTATGTCAATGACGTGGCAGCTGAACTGGTGGGTGTCGATGCAGAAAGGTTAAGAGGAGCAAACCTTTTGACTGTAATGAAGGACAGTAAAGAATTTGGGCTTTTTCATAGCTATTGCAAGGTTGTAGACACCGGTGAATATCTGACCTTTGAGCAGGAATATCCCAATGGAGAAAGCAAGCGGCAATACCGGGTATCAGCTGTGAAAATCGGGGATGGTTTGACCGTGACCTTTCAGGATATTACAGAATTCAAGAATTCCTTGCTGGAGTCCAAAATCAGGGAGGACAAATATCGTCTGCTTTTTGAGGAATCTATTGATTCTATATTTGTGATAGATAACTCATTCATGTTTCTGGACGCTAATCAGTCGTTCCAAAAGCTGTTTGGATTTGACCTTGATCAGCTGGTATGCATGTCTTTTAAACAGCTTTTTCCGGATGAGGAAAAGTTTAAACTTTTCTCAAAGATGTTGTTGGACAATCAGACCCTGGAGGAGTTTGAAGTGGACCTTTGCGATTTCAAAGGCATCCGAAAAATTTGTTTGATTAATTGTAGCACTGTGAGTGATGTTGACCCTGAAACAAGAAAGTATCTTGGCGTAATTCGGGATCAGACCAAGAGAAAACAGTCAGACAAAGAGCTGATTCAGGCAGAAAAGCTGGCAATGACCGGCAAAATAGCGCGAACCATAGCCCATGAAGTTAGAAATCCATTGACCAATCTTACTTTGGCTTTAGAGCAGCTAAAAGATGAAATTCCGGAAGAGATTGAGGATGCGGATTTGTATTTTAATATAATCAAGCGGAACGCAGAACGAATTGGTAAGCTGATTACGAATCTGCTTCAATCTTCCAAGCCCAGGGAACTGAAGCTGGAAATGCAGTCAATCAATGAAATTCTTACGTCCTCGATTGACCTGGTTAAGGATCGTTTGAATCTGAGAAAGATCGAGCTGAAAACGAATTTCGAACCAAATTTACCAGACATTCCACTGGATAAGGACCAATTGAGCATTGCATTGTTAAACCTGTTTGTAAACGCAATAGAAGCTATGAAGTCCGATGTTGGAGTTCTGGAAGTCAGCTCCACCGCGATCGAAGGGAAAGTATTGGTCAGGATTTCAGATAATGGAAAAGGAATGAGTCAGGATGATCAAAATAAACTGTTTGAGCCGTTTTTCACTTCGAAGAAAGAGGGTACGGGACTTGGACTGACTATGGTCCAGAACATTGTCCACAGTCATAAAGGTAGTATCCATGTCGAAAGCGAGCTGAAGAAAGGAACTGCATTCACCATTTACTTTCCAGTTCCGGAGGACTAGTAAGAATATACTGGCTCCTGGTTTCGGACTTTTTTCAGAAATACGTCTCGTTCACTTTTATTAATAATTTCCAGCCAGCATACCCTCATCCCTCGTAAGTATTCCTGAGCGGCAAGTGATGTTTTGTAACCCAATTTTGAGGAAATGGCCTCTAGTAGTCGCTCATCTTTTTTTCGCGTGCCTCGGGCTAAATTCTGGACATCACGTAATATGGATTCGGACTCACTAATGGCTACTATTTGATTATTAGTATTCACAATAGCGTAAATCCCCTCAAAGTCCAGAAAGCGTCCCACCCTGGAAAGCAATGTTTTCAGGCCGTTGCCTTTTCGGTAAAACATTTCCAGTTTAAAACCATGATACGTCTTACGAAGCAGTAATTTGTATTTGGTGCTGGTGGATTTTTCCAAATACCGGTAGGTTAGGTAACTCGAATTACGAAATTTTTTCCCGGATGACATGATTTCTCGTGTTTGGATACGATTAATGAAAAAAGCGTTCCAATTGATTCTGGCAATTGAGAGCCTGTTTCTGCGATCTGAGTGTGATCTTTTTCTACGATTTGGTCTAAAAGTCTACAAATAGGATTGAAAAAATGGCATAAAATCACCATATATCAACCTGTTGTGGTATGGAACACTATTTGACTATAGATGATCAATTCATTCAACAACTATAAATACAATATGAATACTGATACTAAGGAGAAACCAAACAACAAAGTAGGTAAGAAATCATTCGTGCGGTTGGGTTACACAAAGTTAGAAACTGCTGAATTGGTTGAGGCCTTAAATAAACTGTTAGCCAACTACAGTGTCCATTATCAAAAACTGAAAAACTTCCACTGGAATGTAAAAGGAGGTGACTTCTTTGATATTCACGAGCAATTTGAGCAACAATACACCTATGTAAGAGAAGCCATCGATGAGATAGCCGAGCGCATCAGAGTATTTGGACAGACTCCAATGAGTACCATGAAGGAGTACCTGGAAAACTCTGAAATCAAAGAATCAGGAACGGATCTCACAGGGCTTGAAATGGTGGGAGAAATTTTGAAGGACTATGAGGTGCTACTGGAATACATGTTTAACGTCGTAGAAGTCGCAATAGACAACGGCGATAGTGGAACTGAAGATCTCATAAAAGCTTATATCAAGAAAACAGAGAAGGATCATTGGATGTTAACATCCTTCGCTCACAAGCAATAACATCAAACATGGAATGTCCTGAAAGTATCAGGATTCATATCAATAAAAATTAAAAATTATGTTTAGAGGAATATTAATATTTATTACAGGAGCACTTGCAGGATTGGCAACAGGTCTATTGACCGCACCTAGCAGTGGCAAGAAAACAAGAAAGCAAATTTCACAGGAATTCGATTCAACCAGGAATTCGTTGGAAGAGGCGGCAAATTTAAAACTGGAAGAAGCCAAGTCATTGCTCAACAAGACAGTTGAAAGGCAAGCCGAAGTTGGAAAAAACGCGATTGACAAGGCTAAGAAAGCTGTAAGCCTGTAGTCCATCCTGGCTATCAGAAATTAAGTGGAAGAATTAAATAATTTTTCCACTTTTTTTTGCCTCAAATTCGAGGATAAATTGACGGTACTGGCAGTATTGTTCCATTTAAATAATTATAAATCCGAACATGTAATGAAGAGGATCGAAAATCAGAAGATATTTCTGTTTATGATATTCAGGCGAACCTAAAGCCAAATTAATTAACGAAAATTAATACTTATGGCAATAAACCTTTTAGTTTGTGCTCCGTATATTTAATTGAACATTTATCCTCTTCATATCATATTGGTTTAGTAAAGGGAATTCTTTTTTGGATTCCCTTCTTTTTTTTCGGGTCTTTGTCTTTCTTCCCGCTCAGATTTTATGAAAATCACCCTATGATCGATTTAAGAAGCGATACGGTTACAAAACCCACCGCGGAAATGCTGGAAGTGATGATGTCTGCTGAAGTAGGAGACGACGTTTTTGGTGCCGACCCCACGGTAAATAGATTACAGGAAAAGGTGGCTGATTTATTTGGCAAAGAAGCTGCGCTCTATTGTCCTTCGGGAACCATGACCAATCAAATAGCTATCAGGGTAAATACGGAACCTCAGGATGAGTTAGTTTGCGACAAGTTAAGTCACATTTACATCTATGAGGGCGGTGGAATCATGTACAATTCAATGGTGTCACCTAAGCTTCTTTCCGGTAATAGGGGTAGGATAAACTTGGACCTCCTTCAGGGTACCATCAACCCTGATGACGTTCATTTTCCCAGGACACGACTGGTGTCCGTCGAAAATACCATGAATAAAGGTGGAGGCTCCATTTATAAGATGGAGGATCTTAGAGACATCGCTGATTTCTGTAAAAAAAATGACCTGACGTTTCATCTTGACGGTGCCAGGATTTTCAATGCATTTGTTGAGGAAAACTATGATCTGAAAGAATTGGGTGGCCTTTTTGATACAATATCTGTCTGCTTTTCCAAGGGACTCGGGGCTCCTGTAGGATCGGCTCTGATAGGAGATGAAGCAAAGATCAAGAAGGCCAGGCGAGTAAGGAAAGTAATGGGAGGAGCCATGCGGCAGGCAGGTTATATGGCAGCGGCCTGCATCTATGCATTGGATCATCACGTGGATCGACTTAAGAAGGACCATGAGCGGGCAAGATCGCTGGGAGTCGAAGCTAAAGCACTCACTTATGTGAAAGATGTCTATCCTGTTGACTCCAATATTGTGATCGTAGAATTAGTTGAAGGGTTATCTGAGACGAAATTTCTCAAACTTCTTTCCGAACAGGGCGTCGAAGCTGTTGGTTTCGGAAAGGGTCTGGTTCGTTTTGTCACCCACCTTGATTTTGATGACAGTCAATTGGATGAAGCTATTGGTATCCTAAAGAACATAAACCTAAAACCATGATAGTGTATAATGTAACGGTCAATGTTGATTCGGAGATTGAGGAAATCTGGATACGATGGATGAAGCAGGAACATATTCCGAAAATGCTGGAGACGACAAGGTTTTATGATGCGAAGATCCTAAAACTACTTAATGATCAACCGGATGCCACAGGCACCACTTACGCTGTCCAGTATTTCTCAAATAATATCGGTCAGGTGGAGGCATATCTCAACAACGAAGCCGAAGAACTTCGAAACCATACACATCAAAAATTTGGTGATAAAATAGCGGCATTCAGGACGGTACTGGAGGAAGTTTAGAATTCCAGGTTACAGTTGATCCATCCGTTATCAAGTTCTGTTTTGTACTTTTTATAAAAATTTATGGCGGGATCATTCCAGTCCAAAACCTGCCACATCATGCCTGTGCACTCACGTTCTTTCCCGATTTCTATGGTAGCGTCAAACAAAAGTTTTCCGATCCCCATACCACGCGAGGACTCACGAACAACCAGATCCTCAAGGTAAATTCGTTTTCCCTTCCAGGTAGAAAACCGGAAGTAATACACGGATATCCCTACTACGTTTCCTTCGTTTTCAGCCACGATAAATTCAAATATCGGATCAGGTCCAAAACCATCCAGCTCCATTTGAGCGGTGGTATTTTGGACCTGATCCAATCCATTTTCGTATTCCGCCAGTTCAATGACAAGATCCATCATTGCCGGAATATCTTTTCGTTCTCCCTTCCTGATGGTAATTTCAGACATCAAAGCTCCCTTTTAACCATTTCAGGTATGACACCCATGTTGTACCAGGCAAATGAATACATGTCACTGTAAAGTTCTATTACCTTCTCGATGGACATACCGGCGCCATGACCCGCATTGGTTTCAATTCTGATAAGCAGTGGATTTTCATTGGACGGCCTGGTGTCCTGCAAGGTAGCTGCATACTTGAAGGAGTGGGCAGGTACCACACGGTCATCGTGGTCTGCCGTGGTCACCATTACGGCCGGGTATTCCTTATCCGGATCAATATTGTGAAGAGGAGAATAGGAGTAGAGGTATTCAAACATCTCCCTTGAATCTTCCGAGGTGCCATAGTCCACCGACCAGGCTCTCCCTATCGTGAAGTTTTGATACCTCAGCATATCCATTACACCCACCATTGGAAAAGCAACCTTTGCAAGGTCAGGTCGCATGTTTATGGTAGCCCCTACCAATAGACCGCCGTTTGAACCTCCCTGCAAAGCCAGGTATTCGGAAGACGTATAGCCTTCCTCAATAAGATAATCTCCGGCAGCTATAAAGTCCCTGAACACATTTTTCTTTTGTTGCTTGGTTCCCGCAAGGTGCCATTCTTCCCCGTATTCTCCGCCACCTCTTATGTTTGGCATTGCGAAAACGCCACCATTTTCAAGCCAAATAAGCCTTGTTGCACTAAATGTGGGTCTCAGGCTGATATTGAATCCACCATAAGAGTAAAGCCAAGCCGGATTTTTCCCATCTAATGCAATTCCTTTTTTATGTACAATGAACATTGGAATGGTAGTGTCATCGTGACTTTTCAGGAAAACCTGTTTAGTCTCGTAATCATCAGGATTAAAATCAATATCTGGTCGTTCGTGAAGCTCCGATTCACCGGATGCAATGGTGTATTTATAAACTGATGATGGTGAAGTGAATGACGTGAAGTTGTAGAAAATTTCAGTATCATCCTGATCACCTCCAAAACCCGTAGCCGTTCCGATTCCGGGTAACTCAACCTCTCTTACCAGTGTTCCATCATAATTTATCTGATGTATGCTTGTTTTCGCATCGATGAGGTACGAAAGGAAAATGTAACCACCTGCGCTACCAGCGTCCATTACATTTTCAGTTTGGGGCAAGATTTCCTGCCAGTTCTCGGAGGACGGGTTATTAATATTGGTTTTAACCAATCGGTTATTGGGGGCATTAAGATTCGTGTGCAATATGATATCGTCGCCATCTGTTGCCACCACATAGTGTTCATTGTCGAATCCCGTGATCATTGGGATAAAATCCGATCCCGGATTCTCCAGGTCTTTCACATAAAGCTCATTTCCGCTTGTGCTTTCGCTTGAATAAATAAATAAGTAACGTTCATCGTCACTTACAGAGGCGCCAAATCGGTTTTCAGGATTATCCGGATTTTCGAAAATCAATTCGTCCTCGGATTGGTTTGTGCCTACTTCATGGTAATAGATTTTGCCATAGGTGTTTGTTCCCTTTAAAGCATCACCTTCTTGCGGCTCATCGAATTTTTGATAGTAAAATCCATCTTTATACCAGCTAAGTCCTGTGAATTTTGCCCATTTAAGGTGATCATCAAGCTTTTTCCTTGATTCTGTTTCCATTACAAATACTTCCCTCCAATCTGATCCTCCTATTGAGATTGAATATGCAAAGTATTTATTGTCGTTAGAAAAGCTCCTTGCGGAAAGCGCAGTAGTTCCGTCTTCGGAAAAAGTATTTGGATCTAGAAACACTTCCGGTTCGTCTCCGAAATCTTTTACCCTGTAGAGAACGGATTGATTCTGCAGGCCGTCATTTTTAGAAAAGTAATAGTAGTCGCCTTCTTTATTTGGCGCACTGACTCTTTCATAGTCCAGAAGTTCGGTAAGTCTGGCCTTTACATTTTCCCTGAAATCGATGTTATCAAGGTATGAGAAGGTGACCTCATTTTGGGCTTTAACCCAATCTCCCGTTTCATCTGAATTGTCATCTTCCAGCCATCTGTACGGGTCTGGTACTTCCGTGCCAAAATACACATCGGTCGTATCACCTTTTGTCGTTTCGGGATAATTAAGGTTAAGGGCTGTGTCCTGTGATTCTTGCGAACAACGGAATAAAACAACAATGGATAGGACGAAAATTATTTTCTTCATGGTTCGAGTGATAATGATTATGATGCAATCAAACCAATATAATCGACTTCTGAAAGCTCAATTATATGTTAGGCTTCTCTATTCGGTCAAACCCTGTGTAAGACCTGAGTATTTCCGGAACAGTAATGCATCCTCTTTCCTGGTTGTTTTCCAGTAAAGCGGCAAGTATTCTTGGGATTGCTAGGGCACTTCCATTCAGGGTATGAGCCAGGGCCTTCTTACCTTCCTTGTCCTTATATCGAAGTTTCAGCCGGTTGGCCTGATAATTCTCAAAATTTGAAACGGAGCTTACTTCGAGCCACTTTTTCTGAGCAGCTGAATACACCTCGAAATCATATGTAATGGCCGAGGTGAAGCCAAGATCCCCTCCACAAAGTCTCAGAATTCTATAAGGCAATTCCAATGAACCGATAAGTTTTTCGACATGGCTTATCATTTCATCAAGTATCCTGTAGGATTCCTCTGGTTTTGATAATTGTACGATTTCTACCTTATCAAACTGATGAAGTCGATTCAGTCCCCGCACATGAGATCCCCAGCTTCCTGCCTCTCTGCGAAAGCAGGGTGTATACCCTATGTGCTTGATTGGCAAGTCCTCTTCTTTCAGAATGACGTCCCGGTACATATTGGTTATAGGTACCTCAGCAGTTGGAATAAGATAGAGTGAGGTGTCCTCAATGTGATACATCTGACCTTCCTTATCAGGCAATTGACCGGTTCCCAAACCTGATTCTTCATTGATCAAAATGGGTGGTTGAACTTCATGATAGCCAGCTTTGGCTCCTTCATCCAGAAAATAGTTGATCATCGCTCTTACGAGTCGTGATCCCTTTCCTGAGTAAAAAGGGAATCCCGCACCTGTTACTTTATTTCCAAGTTCAAAATCAATAATCCCGTACTCCTTAATGAGTTCCCAGTGAGGCTTATCATCGTCCTTAAGCTCAGGGAGCTCTTTCCTGGTTTTAATGACTTCATTGTCCTCTTCATTAACCCCGGCCGGAACGAGATCATTTGGGACATTAGGAATATTGTAGAGTATAGTAGTGATTTCTTCCTCAATTCCTTGCAGTTGATCACCAAGCGCCTTACTCTTTTCCTTAAGACTAGCCGTTTCGGCTTTCACGGCATCGGCTTCCTCTTTTTTACCTTCCTTCATGAGAGCTCCAATTTTTCTTGAGATCTCATTTGAACGGGCCAGTGTTTCATCTAGCTCTTGCTGAACGGATTTACGATTTTCGTCAAGGGTTAAAACTCTGTCAATTTGATCCGTAAAATCCTGCTTTCCCCTCTTTTGCAGGGCTTTTACAGCGACTTCCCTGTTCTGACGAATATCATTTAATACTAACATGCCATGAAATTATATCGCGCAAAGTAAAGTATTTTGGAGGCTGGACGGAATAATTGAACTTAACAATTTTAGAGATAATAAAATACCCATTTGTTTGCGATATAACCAAGGACTAAGTATTATTGTGCGTCCAATCAGACACCAGCAGAAGACTTACACGTCCCCTGCGTCTATTCAACGATAATCTTACAAGTTAATATTACCTACAGCATTTATTTATGTATACTTTAGATGACCTAAGTGTTAGGTTATTATCTGAACTCAGAGAAATTGCCGATGAGATCGGTGTAAAAAACTCCAAAAAGGCACCAAAAAAAGATCTTATTTACATGATCCTCGACCAGCAAGCAACCTTGCCGGACAGCGAAATCCAGAAAATTAAGTCTGGAGAGAAAGCTGGGGAACAAGAGAAAAAACCAAACCCTAAAAATGAATCAGGAAGCAAGCCTCAACCGAAAGGAGGCAAAAAGCCTGAAAAGGACGCTGGAGAACTCCTGGAATCATTAGACCTGGAGTTGGAATCCGGTGGGAAACCAAAGAAAAGTGGTAACCCAAAAGGAGGGCAGCCCAATAAATCGTCTAATTCTGACAAACCTTCAAATTCCAATGAGGGTCGGGACAAGAACGAAGGTCGGGACAAAAAAGATAATCGAGGTCCCAGGAATGATCAAAATAGTAATCAGGAAAAATCCGAGAGAAACAGGGAAAGAGACGAAGCAAAAGCGAAAAAGGCCGAATACCTGCAAAATTTAAAGGATTTTGAAGGTGTAATCGAAAACGAAGGCGTGCTGGAAATTATGCAGGACGGCTATGGCTTTTTGAGATCAAGTGATTATCACTACCTCGCATCTCCGGATGACATTTATGTGTCTCCATCGCAGATCAAACTATTTGGTCTGAAGACAGGTGATACTGTAGTCGGGCAGATCAGACCACCAAAAGATGGTGAGAAGTATTTTGCTCTCCTTAAAGTAGAATCCGTAAACGGAAAGACAACGGAAGAGATCAGGGATAGAGTGGCTTTTGAATATCTGACACCTTTATTTCCGAATGAAAGGATTTCATTGTCGACAAAACCAGATAATTACTCAACCAGGATTTTGGACATGTTTGCTCCAATAGGTAAGGGACAGCGAGGTATGATCGTAGCCCAACCTAAAACGGGTAAAACTGTTCTGCTCAAGAACATAGCAAATGCCATTGCAGAGAATCACCCTGAGTGTTATCTGATAATCCTTCTCATAGATGAAAGACCTGAGGAAGTGACCGATATGGCCAGATCTGTTCGCGCAGAAGTGGTGGCCTCGACTTTCGATGAGCAGGCTGAGAAGCATGTGAAAGTTGCGAATATTGTTCTGGAAAAGGCAAAGCGAATGGTAGAATGTGGACATGATGTCGTCATTCTGCTGGATTCCATCACCAGGCTGGCGAGAGCTCACAATACGGTTGTTCCTTCTTCCGGTAAAATTCTTTCGGGAGGTGTGGATGCTAATGCATTGCACAAGCCAAAAAGATTCTTCGGAGCGGCTAGAAATGTAGAAAATGGAGGTTCATTGACCATCATTGCTACAGCTTTGATCGAGACTGGTTCGAAAATGGATGAGGTGATCTTTGAGGAGTTCAAAGGAACGGGCAACATGGAGCTTCAGCTTGACAGGAAACTATCCAATAAGCGTGTTTATCCTGCTATTGATGTTCCGGCTTCCGGTACCAGAAGGGAAGATTTACTGATGGACAAAGAAGAACTCCAGAGGGTATGGATTCTTAGAAAGTTCATGGCCGATATGAACAGTTCAGAAGCGATGGATCTTTTACTTAGCAAAATGAAAGGAACCAGGAATAATGATGAATTTCTGGTATCCATGAATGGATAGCATAAAACATAACTTAAATAGAAAGCTTTCGTATCCTTTTGGTATGAAAGCTTTTTTTATGTCCTTGATGCTGGTGGCCACAGTCACTTGCTTTGCCCAGATAGACAGGGCATTTGACCTCGAAAATTTTGACGGTCTGGATGTTAGTGGTCCATATAGTGTAACTCTCGAGAAGGGTACGCCAAGGGTAGAATTGTCAGGAGACGAAGATGTCATAGACAATACAACTGTTCGGATCGAAGGAGGTACTCTCGTTATTAAGTTTGAGAACAATTCCTGGCGTTGGGGAAATTCGGACAGAGTAGATGTGATGATTTACTTCGATAGACTTAAGGACATGGAGATCAGTGGTGCATGTGAGCTATTTGCCAGATCCATTATTACCTCATCTGATTTTGATCTTGATGTATCAGGAGCATCGAGAGTGGAATTTGAGATTGAAACTGGTCGGATGGATATGGAGATTTCCGGTGCAAGTACCGTTGAGTTGTTTGGGTCGGCTACTGACATGAGTATTGAGCTTTCAGGAGCGTCCACTTTAAGGGCTGAGGATCTCAAGGCAGAATCTTGCGACATTGATGGTTCTGGAGCATCCAATGCCAATATTCACGTCACTGATAGACTAAGAGCTGACGCGAGCGGGGCTACGTCTATTCGCTATTATGGTAATCCCAAATATGTAAACGCTGATTCTTCCGGAGCAGGGTCTGTAAGATCACGTGGTCGGTAATTACTCTTTTCCTTCTATGTAATCCTGAAGGTATTCGTACCCCTCATTTAGTTTGCCTGACGAAGTAGTAATGGAGGCTCTGTGGATGATGCCTGAGGTATCTTTATCCAATATAGATGGAAGTACATTTTCAATAAATTGATTCCCAAAACTCTCAGAAGCATCCCTGGGTAATTCACATGGAAGATTGTCAACGGCCATCATGGTAATATTAGCTTCATCCGATAGTGCTGCTTCCACCTGATCTTCACTTGGGTTGTAGTCGTAAATGGGATCTTCTATTGTGCTTGGTCGTTTGGTTGCGGGGATGGAACCATCAATGTCGCAAGTAATGTCAGCAATCACATTTGTCATAAAATCGCCATGTGTCACATCCTCAGAGGTAAATAATTTTGGTGCTGCCGGATCCCAAAAGGCAGAGGCAATTAGAATGTCCGCCACATGCGTGTATTTCACAAAATCCCCCTCATAATTTTCAGGATGTTTGTAAAAATCGTTTCTGCTGAATTCACCACCATCTTTTCGCTTATTATAATCCCTGGAATTAAGCTGGGTGAAGACGGGCTCATTGTAATTCTGACTCAGAAATGCGGAAGGAGTTACCTTTTTAATCCCTACTCCATGCATCACCTCCATAGCGCCTTTGGCCACTCTTCCTCCTCCGGTTATTACAATCTTGATTTTGGGCAATTTTATTTTAGAAAACTCTGATTTTAGATCGGCATAGTCAAAGCATTCAAAGGCCCTCCTTGTTTCAAATAGATTATAACGTCTGCCAAATGTCCAAAGGGCATTGTAGGCCCCAACGATCCCTGCCCATCTCCCGAATGCTATAATCCGAAGATTGTCTGAATTTCTTAGAGTTTCCCAATCTGTCAGTTGGATTTTCTGATCCAAAATGGACTTCAGGAGCTCGCGGTTATAATCCTGTTTTTTGATAGTGTGGGAAAAGAAGAAATACTGCTTTTCAGGGATCAGATCATTTATCTGAACCTCTTTTACACCTAAAAGGATGTCACAGTCCTGAACTGAATCCACTACCTCTATTCCAAGCGATCGGTAGGAATCATCTTCATAACAACGTATGTCACTCGATTGTACTACAAGATTTAACTCGGAAAAATGATCGGTGATGTACTTAGCCTGGGAGGGAATTAAAGGAACCCTTTTATCTATGGGTACTTTACCCTCTTTTATAACTCCGATTTTTGTCATTTGCCTGTCAATTCAGAGATCACGAATTTAGGCAAAAGGTGACGTTATTTCGATTTTTTGCCTTTTTTCAGCTCATCAAGATCTTCTCTGTCCTTGAGTTTTTTGTCCTCAACATTTTTATTCAGGAACAAGTTGAGCTCGTCGATCTTTTTATTTGATTTAATCTCCCCAAAGGCATCTACTCTTAATTCAAAACCATCCAGGTCCTTATGCACTTTTGGTTTTTTATCGTTTTGCTTCTCAGACATAATCAATTGGTTTTCATACTCTCTAACGTGGAGATGCTGTAATTGATTCGTTCAGAAGCAGCTTTGGGTCCCATGATCTCTATAATTTTCATCAAATCTGCGCCTGAACCTTTTCCTGTAAGAGACAATCTCAAAGATTGCATGATCTTACCAGGATTGATTCCCGCGGAGCTCAAAGTATCCCTGAATAATTCCTGTGCTTCCTCCGAATCAATTTCCGATTTATCAATGAGCGCTTCCGAATAAAGACTTAATGCTCTCTCGGTTTCGTCATTCCATTTTTTACTGACGACTTTCTCATCGTACTCTTCAGGGACATTAAAGAAAATCAGACTTTCATCAATCAGTTCTGCAAGGAATGAGATCCGGGTCTTCAAAAGGTCGGATATTTTGATCGCCAGATTCCTCTCGGCTTTAATACCATGAGCTTTGTCAAGCTGTGACATCAGAACATCCGCA
Organism: Cyclobacteriaceae bacterium; assembly: GCA_965228045.1. Taxonomy (GTDB): domain Bacteria; phylum Bacteroidota; class Bacteroidia; order Cytophagales; family Cyclobacteriaceae; genus JANQEU01. The sequence continues at coordinate 1,020,439 of OZ245789.1, forward strand.
AGAATCTCATTGGATGTTTGGTTAATGTACTGTTGATTGAACCACTTGGCTTTTTCTATATCGAACTTAGTTCCGGCTTTCCCAACTCTCTCGAGTGAAAACTCCTTAACTAACTCCTGAATTGTAAATATTTCTTTATCCGAACCTGGATTCCATCCCAACAATGCCAGGAAATTAATAAGTGCCTCCGGAAGATATCCGGCTTCTCTGAAACCCACGCTAGTATTGTTCTCCTCCTTCCAGGTCAATGGAAAGATCGGGAATCCTGCTTTTTCGGCAGCTCTCTTACTCAATTTTCCGTTTCCGTCCGGTTTTAGAATAAGCGGTAGGTGTGCAAATTGAGGCATTGATTCTTCCCAACCCAAAAACCTGTATAGTAATACATGCAAAGGCGCAGACGGAAGCCATTCCTCACCCCGAATTACATGGGTAATTCCCATAAGGTGATCGTCCACAATATTGGCAAGATGATAGGTTGGTAATCCATCAGATTTTAGAATTACCTTGTCATCAAGACCGCTTGAATGAACTTTTACCCATCCTCTGATAAGATCATTGACCCTGATTTCTTCCTTGGTCGGAACTTTCACACGGACTACATAAGGTTCACCGGATTCCATTCTACTTTTTACTTCCTCCCCGGATAAAGTCAGCGAATTTTTCATGGTCATCCGCGAGGCGGAATTGTAATGCAGGTTTACGACACCTCGCTCTTTGAGTCGTTCGCGCATTTCCTCCAATTCTTCCGGGGTATCAAATGCATAATAGGCCAGGTCTTTATCCAATAATTCCTGAGCATACTTTTGGTAAATCTCCTTTCGCTCGGATTGTCTGTAAGGGGCGTGGGGACCTCCAGTTTCAGGACTTTCATCAGGCTGTAAACCACACCATTTCAGAGTATCCATGATGTAGGCTTCCGCATCTTTAACGTATCTGGATTGATCAGTGTCCTCAATTCTGAGGATAAAATCACCATTATTCTTCTTAGCAAACAGATAATTGAAAAGAGCGGTACGAACTCCGCCGATGTGAAGACCGCCTGTGGGGCTCGGTGCGAATCTTACTCTTACTTTCGACATAAATTCAAACTATTTCGCAATGGCAATGCAGGAAATCTCTATGTTGACATTCTTAGGTAAACCAGCAACGGCAACGGTTTCCCTTGCGGGGGCATTTGTATCGAAATATTTACCATAGACTTCGTTGACTTTAGCGAAGTCTTCCATGTCCCTGACGAAGATGCTGCATTTCACAACATTGTTAAATGATAATCCAGCTTCATCCAATATAGCATGGAGGTTTTTCATTACTTGTTCTGTTTCCGCTTCGATAGAACCAGTGACAAGTGTATCATTTGAACGGTCAATCGGGATTTGTCCGGATACAAATAGAAATCCATTTGCCTGTATAGCCTGACTGTACGGACCGATCGGTGCCGGAGCTTTGTCGGAATTGATTACTTTTTTCATGGATTATTCAACGGTTACGGATTTTGCCAGATTTCGAGGTTGGTCTACGTTACATCCTCTCATCACGGCAATGTGATAAGAAAGCAGTTGTAGCGGGATTACCGAAACAAGTGGCATCAATGCCTCATGGGTCCCGGGAACTTCAATAGTAAAATCGGCAAGTTTGGCGATCTGTTGGTCCCCTTCGGTAACAATGGCGATTACCACTCCCTTTCGCGCCTTTACTTCCTGAATGTTGGAAATGATTTTTTCATAGGAGCTGTCTCGGGTGGCAATAAACACCGCTGGCATATTTTCATCTATTAGGGCGATGGGGCCATGTTTCATTTCTGCCGCAGGGTATCCTTCGGCATGTATGTAGGATATTTCTTTGAGTTTCAGTGCCCCCTCAAGCGCAACTGGAAAGTTATATCCTCTTCCGAGGTATAGGAAATTTGCCGCATCCTTAAATCGCTCTGAAATCTCTTTGATGGTGTCATTGGATTTGAGCGCCTTTTCGATCTTATCGGGAATATTTTCCAATTCTACCAATAGTCCCTGGTACTGGCCCTCAGAGATGGTTCCCTTTCTATGGGCTATTCGAAGTGCCATCATGATGAGCACTGTAAGCTGTCCCGTGAAAGCTTTGGTGGATGCAACTCCGATTTCAGGACCAGCATGGAGGTATGCTCCTTCATGTGTAATACGACTAATGGAGCTACCTACGACATTGACCACACCAAAAATGAATGCACCTTTAGATTTAGCAAGCTCTAATGCCGCCAAAGTATCAGCAGTTTCTCCGGACTGGGATATAGCGATCACGATGTCGTTCTCTTTTATAACCGGATTTCTATATCTGAATTCTGAGGCGTACTCTACTTCAACAGGTATTCTGCAGAATTCTTCTATAAAATATTCGGCTACCAGGCCCGCATGCCAGGAAGTGCCACAGCCTATTATTATGATTTTTTCCGCGTTCACCAACCTGTTGGCATAGTTGCGGATTCCCCCAAGGACAAGTCTGCCTTCCCGTGCATTGAGTCGGCCTCTCATACAATTTGCAATAGAGATCGGTTGTTCAAAGATCTCCTTTAACATAAAATGTGGATAACCACCTTTTTCAAGAGCATCTAACTCGAGGTCTAAAGTCTGGATAGATGGAGACTGCGGAATGTCTTCAATGTTTTTTACGGAGTAACCAGTGGGTTCGATGACTGCAATTTCTTCATCGTTGAGATAGATCACCTCATTTGTATACTCTACTATTGGTGTAGCATCGGAAGCTAAGAAGTACTCTCCTTTTCCAAGACCAATTACTAAAGGACTACCTTTTCTTGCCGCAACAAGTTTATTGGGCTCAGCCTCCGACAGTACGACTATTGCGTAGGCACCAATTACCCTTGACAATGCAATACGGACAGCCTGTTCCAGGGAAGCTTTTTCTGTATCCTGGATATATTCAATGAAATTTACCAGAACCTCTGTGTCTGTATCGCTTTTGAATGTATAACCGTGCTTTTCTAAATCTTGCTTAAGAGTATCATAATTCTCTATTATACCATTATGTATAATTGCGATTTTCTCGCTGGTGGAATAATGAGGATGAGCATTTTTATCGGAAGGTTCACCATGAGTGGCCCATCTTGTATGCCCAATTCCGACATTGCCTTGGAATTGTAGTAGTTTTGATACATCCTCAAGATTGCTTACTTTACCCATTTTCTTTGAAACAACAAGCTCGTTGTTCTCAATAATTGCCACTCCGGCACTGTCATAACCACGGTACTCAAGTCTTCTGAGTCCGTTGATCAAAATGGGATATGCTTCTCTTTGACCAAGATAAGCTACAATTCCACACATATTTTATCTGATTTTAATTTGCAGTAGTATAATACACTCTTAGCTTCACGCTATTAACTGGAATAATACTTTCCTCCAAAGTAACGGCGACATTACCTGTTAGCACTAATTTTTCTGCCAGAAATTCACTTTGGGTCGCGAATTGCCTGTTAAAAACCTCCGTGAACATGGTTATATCGCTTTGGTAAGTTCCCGAAGATGCCTGTGGTGAAGCCAATAATTCATATGAGCCTGTCAAATAGCTGTTATTGGTAAGAACCAAAGTATTGAAAGGATCTATGTATCGTCCTTCTCCTGAAATCCCAAAGTTTTCTTTGAAGAAGTAGTACCTGATAGCCTTATGTGAAAGATCAGGATCTGACTCGTAATCAGTGATAATCTCTGCCTTATTCACAAGGATGTTTGGGTTTGATGAGGCGAATTCCTTCAATGGTGCCAAATCTGCCAGCGTATTGACCCCGAATAAGGGATTAATTATCGAATGATCTCCGAGTGAAAACTCTTCAAGGTTTGAAATTGGATTTCCATCATTTTGGCGATCCCTGGTTACACCTGAATAATAATTAACAAACTGGAATCTTGTTTCATAAGATTCTGTGGTGTCCTGAGACCCTGTGGTCCAGATGGATATATACGTGCTGTCTTCGCGAGCCGCTATTCCAAGCAATGCTCCTAGTTCACCTTTTGGGGTCAGGGATATTTGCCCCAGGTAATCCTCTGTCAACGAGTCCTCCGAAATCAATTCCTCAAATAGGTACCTTCCAAAGGTATTTGCCCTATCAAAGTCCACATCATCGTCTCCAAAAATGCTAAACTCTACCTCATCGATTGGCTCCGGATTTTTCTCCGCATAGAAATCCGACAAATAGACTACCTGACTGTACAACGGTCGATTCAACAGGTGAATGTCAAAACCATAAGTATTTCCGGAGGTATTCTTTAGAATCTGATTAACCTCAACCGAGAATTCCAGATAATCAAATATCAAGGTATCACTAAGTATGGTCCCGGAATCATACTGAAACTGCAAATAGCTCTCAGCGGTAACGGTTCCAAGCTCTTCGTGGATGTAATCGCCAGTTAAAACTAAATTTGAAAAATCAGTACGAAAACTGTCAATCGCGATATTTGAGGTTTCCAGCGTAAACTCTACAAATTCTAGTTGAGAATCTTCGTCAATATTAAATGCCAACCCGTCATCATCCTCGCAACCGAATAAAAACAGGCCGGCCAATAAAAGCAGGCCCGTTTTAATTCTATCCAATAAGTTCATTATAGAGATTGTAATAAGATTCTTCGAAGTTTTCGTTCTCTATTGAGTCAACTCTTTTATCGTCAGCTATTTCTGAAATCAATTTGTTGAAACTCTCAGTGGATTCTTCCTGAGCGTGAATAATTGCATCAGAATACTGCATGCCTAGCTTTATAAAACCTTCATAGTTGGCGGTTTTAAGAGGGTTGAGCATGTTATCATCAATGTCAATCATTTTCACTTTGTCCAGCAAATCATCACCAAACTGGTGGCTGAATCTGTTATTGTGAATGGTGAACACTGTCTTCGCATTCTTGAATATAGGATCATTCTTGTAGGTACTACTTACATAGAGTGGAATTAAACTTGTCATCCAGTCATTGCAGTGAATAATGTCGGGTGCCCAACCAAGTTTTCTTACCGTTTCCAGCACTCCTTTACAGAAGAAAATGGCTCTTTCATCATTGTCCTCGTAAAAATTATCCTCCTTATCAAAGAAAACAGACTTGCGATGGAAATAATCTTCATTATCAATGAAGTATACCTGTAATTTGGCATTTGGGATGGAGGCTACCTTGATGATCAGTGGTTTTTCTTCATCACCTACGGCAATATTGATACCTGAAAGTCTCACCACTTCATGCAGTCGATTCTTACGCTCATTGATTAAGCCAAATCGTGGTACCAAAATCCTTATTTCCATTCCCTTTTCCTGCATTGCCTGCGGCAATCTTCTAACAAAATCTGCAACTTCGGTGGTCTTGAGAAAGGGATTTATCTCACTCGCCACATAAAGGATTCTTACATTTGACATATGTGTAAATTTGTGATGGGATTAAAAAATGACCCCAAAATTACCATATTTTTACTTCATTTTCAATTATTTATCCAAAGTACAGTCATTATTTACCTGAAAATGAGATGCTTGGCTTCCAGGATCCTCTAGAACTGAAAAAACAGCTTAATTCCTTTCGTCACAGCGGAAAAACCATCGGACTGGTGCCCACAATGGGAGCATTGCATAAGGGACATTTAAAACTTTTTAACAGAAGCAAGGCCGAAAACGACATTACTGTTGCCAGCATTTTTGTGAATCCACTTCAATTTAACAATCCCGAAGACCTGAAGAAATACCCACGGGATCTTGAGGCTGACAAATCTTACCTCAGAAGCGAAGGTGTGGATGTACTTTTTAATCCGACTGAGGACGAAGTATTTGGTTCAAAGCCAAGATTGAAAATAGACTTTGGGGAAATAGCCGGAGTACTTGAAGGACTTTACAGACCTGGACACTTTGAGGGTGTAGGGATAGTGGTAGCTAAATTATTCAACTATATACAGCCAGACCGAGCTTATTTTGGATTAAAAGATCTTCAACAATTTCTCCTCATTCGTCAGATGGTCATTGATCTGTCCTTTCCAATCGAAATGGTCGGTGTAGAGACAGAGCGTGATCAAAATGGATTGGCACTGTCTTCAAGAAATCTACGCCTCTCTGAGGAGGGTAAAGTCATTGCATCAAGAATATTTTCCGGATTAAACAAGGCAGAAGACCTACTGAAAGAAGGAAAAACTATCATAAATATCATTTCCGAAATGAAGGAATTTTATGAAAGTGTAGTTGGTTTAGAAATAGAGTATTTTCAAATTGTAGACGCCGAAAATTTAAAGCCAATCGAGGTTTATTCTGACAAACATTCCATAGCCATATGCGTAGCAGCGTATGTGGAGGGGATAAGACTCATCGATAATATATATTTGCGGCGTTAATCCGGAGGGTCGATGCTGATAGAGGTATTAAAATCAAAAATTCATAGGGTAAAAATAACACAGGCGGAGCTTCACTATGTGGGTTCAATCACTATTGATGAAGATCTGATGGACGCTGCCGATCTGGTCGAAAATGAGAAAGTCCAGATTGTTAATATCAACAATGGTGAGCGATTAGAGACTTACGTGATCAAAGGGGATAGAGGCAGTGGCGAAATCTGTCTTAATGGTCCGGCCGCCAGAAAAGCTCAGGTCGGAGACATTATAATTATCATTTCCTATGGAAGTATTGATAAAGAAGAAGGCAAAAGGCACAAACCCATAGTAATCTTTCCAAATGATCATAACAAGCTAAACTAACATGGGTAGAACCATCGGATCTGTTCTCAAGATCTTAATCCCACTTGTTCTCGCTATCGTATTGGTGTACTATGCTTTTGCCAAGGTCGATTTCCAGGATTTTTTGGCCAAGTCTGCAGAGACAAATTACACCTGGGTAATTGTATCAATAGTCATAGCTCTTTTGAGTTATGTCGTTCGTGCTTATCGATGGAATCTGATGTTGGGTCCAATGGGATACAAAGTGACAACTTTCCGTACGTCACTGGCCGTCTTAGTTGGATACCTTGCTAATCTGGCTTTTCCCAGATTAGGTGAAATAACCAGATGCGGAATCCTAAAAAGAAATGATGATGTACCTGTAACAGTTTCGATCGGTACTGTCATTTCGGAACGAATAATCGATGCGCTTACCTTATTGACTCTGTTTGGTGCATCATTTCTTATAGAGTTTGACCTAATCAATTCTTTCATCCGATCTACTCTTTCCGAATACGACATTTCGTATCAAAAATTTATTTATGCTGGGGTAGGATTGGTGGTGGTCGGAATAATCATTGCTATTGTTTTTTTGAATCAATCCAGTACCAGACTGGTGAAATTCCGTGAATGGGCCAAGGAACTTTATGCAGGTATCCTCTCAGTCTCAAGGTTGCAAAACTTTCCCGGATTTGTGTTATCCACGATCCTTCTCTGGGTAATGTACTATCTAATGTCATATGTGGTCATTTTTAGTTTGGAGGAAACTTCCGGGTTAGACATTATAGCCGGTTTTATGCTTTTGGTTACAGGGGGCATAGCCATTGCATTACCGGTTCAGGGTGGTATTGGCACTTATCATACAATGGTAACCGCCATGTTGATGCTTTATGGAGTGGACCGAACCACCGGATTATTTTTGGCTACATTGTTACATACTTCACAGGTCTTTGGTATTGTGGTCTTCGGTGCTATATCATTGTTAATTACTTTTTTTATTTCAAGAAAAAAAGCAAGTGAGCCCGGTCAGCAAGAAAATAATAAGTCAGGAGCAAGCGATCCAGCTTAGGAATTCCTGGAGAGAATCCGGAGAATCAGTGGTTTTCACCAATGGTTGCTTTGATATCATTCATCTGGGACATCTCGATTACCTTGAGAAAGCCCGAGCCAAAGGAGACAAATTGATAGTCGGGCTGAACACCGACCTGTCAATACGTCAGATTAAAGGACCTGACAGACCTGTCCAGGATCAAAAATCCAGGGCCATGTTACTGGCTAGCATGGAATTTGTTGATGCTGTAATTATGTTTGAGGAGGAGACACCTGAGAAGCTGATCAATTTAATTCTTCCTGATATTCTAGTGAAAGGAAGCGATTATGAAATCAGCAACATAGTAGGTGCCAAAACCGTAATTGAACATGGTGGAAAAGTGGAGACTTTAGAACTTGTCAAAGGATACTCCACCACCAACATTATTAAGAAGATTAAGGGTATATAAAAAATGATATTTATTATAGTTATTGGAACCATGATTGCCAGCTGGGTAATCAGTTCCAGATTGAAAAGTAAATTTCGAAAGTATTCACAGATCCCTCTTTCCAGCGGACTTTCCGGAAAAGAGACGGCTGAATTAATGCTTAGAGATAGTGGCATCTATGATGTAAAGGTGACCTCAGTTGAGGGGCAATTGACAGATCACTATAATCCATCCAATAAAACCGTAAACTTAAGCCCTGACGTGTATCATGGACGCTCCGCAGCCGCGGCGGCAGTGGCAGCACATGAGTGCGGTCATGCCTTACAGCACGCTACAGCTTACAGTTTTCTTGAATTCAGGTCTGCAATGGTGCCAGTCCAAAACCTCAGTGCCAGGATTATAAACTTCATGTTTATCATGATGTTTTTTGGTGCATTTCTGTTACCTGGAATTGTCCCAATGCAAACTGCACTTCTGATAATAATTGCTTGTTACGCCGTTTTTACATTGTTTGCTTTTGTAACGCTTCCGGTAGAATATGATGCAAGCAAACGGGCGCTTGCCTGGATCAATGAAAGGAATGTGGTAAACTCCGGTGAGTATGACATGGCCAAAGATGCATTGGATACTGCAGCTTTAAGTTACGTGGTGGTTGCCCTGGGTTCACTGGCATCACTGCTGTATTACGTGATGATGTTCCTTGGCATGAGTGACGATTGATAAATAAAATGAATTATCAAACCCTGCTATCGCAGGGTTTGTTTTTAAATAAATAGTATGCATGCATACTATTTTCTATCTTTACAATAATCGAATAACCTATTGACCTGAATATGAATTTTAACTTGACTGAAGAGCAGATTGCGGTAAGAGATGCTGCCAGAGACTTTGCTGAAAAAGAATTGTTACCCGGGGTGATTGAGCGGGACAATGAGCAAAGATTTCCGGCAGAGCAGATCAAAATGATGGGAGAACTCGGATTTATGGGAATGATGGTAAGTCCGGATTATGGAGGTGGTGGAATGGACACCGTTTCCTATGTCCTGGCCATGGAAGAAATATCCAAAATTGATGCTTCCGCTTCCGTAGCAATGTCGGTCAACAACTCACTTGTTTGCTGGGGATTGGAGAAGTATGGAAATGAAGCACAAAAAGAAAAATACTTGGTGCCACTTGCCAGTGGTCAGAAACTTGGTGCTTTTTGCCTGTCAGAACCAGAAGCCGGCTCAGACGCCACTTCACAGAGAACCACTGCCCGGGATATGGATGATCACTACCTTGTCAATGGGACCAAGAACTGGATAACCAATGGTAATTCAGCAGGTACTTACCTCGTGATGGCACAGACTGATCCCGAAAAACGACACAAAGGCATCAATGCTTTGATTGTTGAAAGGGAGTTCGATGGATTTTCGGTTGGAAAAAAGGAAGATAAACTGGGTATACGTGGTTCAGACACCCACTCCCTGATGTTTTCTGATATGAAGGTGCCCAAGGTAAACAGGATCGGTGAAGATGGATTTGGATTTTCGTTTGCCATGAATACTTTAAATGGTGGGAGAATTGGTATTGCTGCTCAGGCCCTGGGTATAGCTGCCGGGGCACTTGATTTGGCATTGAAGTATTCCAAAGAACGTAAGGCTTTTGGAAAAGAAATATCGAATCACCAGGCGATACAGTTCAAATTAGCCGATATGGCTACTAAAATTGATGCTGCCCGTCTGATGGTGCATAGAGCAGCTCAGCTCAAAGATGCCGGTAAAGATTTTGCTCAGGCGGCCGCTATGGCAAAGTTGTATGCTTCGGAAGTAGCGATGGTGGTTACAATTGAGGCGGTACAAATCCACGGTGGATATGGGTATGTGAAAGAGTTTCATGTTGAACGGTTGATGAGGGATGCCAAGATTACGCAGATATATGAGGGCACTTCCGAAATTCAGAAAATTGTGATTGCCAGGGGATTATTGAAATAATCTAAATTCTGATAATGGGGGAAATATGGCCGTTAGTTTTGGAATTTTGTAATAAAATATTAGATTCGTACAAAAAATCCATTACTAAACCGGCCAAAATCTTTTAAAGATTATATTTCCTTTTGATGGAGGATTATAACCGAATTATCGAATCACTTTCCGTAAGCTTTGTTAAGGCTCGGAATATTAATATTTTGAAAGCTGTCACCATCGAGAATAACTACGATGTTGAGAACTCTCTGCTACTCGTGAATTCGGGCGAAGTAAGCTTTGGTCCTGACAGTGAGGTTGTAAAACCCAATCAGATATTATTTGTTCCCGGAGGTAAGCCGCTTTCAATTACCTATGGCATGGGAGAATCAACCAAGCTCTCTAAAGATGCCTTCCTAAATACAAAAGACAAATACCTGAAATCAGTAACAAACGGGGCACTGGGACAGTCATCGTATAGTTTTGTCTCTTTCGATTCCAAGGTTTTTGATTCGGTTAACTTCTTTGCCTCGCTGGATATACCTGCTTTCATTGTCGGTGAGAATGAGGTTTTGTCCAATCTCATCACCCATATAACAAGGGAATGTTATACCAATTTACCCGGGCGTGCGCGTGTCATTAAGTTGTTGACTGAGCAACTGGTGGTAGAGTTGATCAGACATGTCATTGACAATAAACTTTTTGTAGAAGAATTTGCGACCAATTCGACTTATTTTAAGGATCCAAGGCTTATTGATATTTTTGGATATATCAAGGAGAATCTTCAAAATGATCTTTCCAATAAGATCTTAGCGAATGTGGCGAACGTGTCGGAAGATTATGTTGGCCAATATTTCAAAATGCTAACAGGCATTAATCCTCAGGACTATATCGAATACCAAAGAATGGAAATGGCAGTGAATCTCCTTCGCACATCAAAAAAGAGCATCAGGGAGATTGGTAAGGAGGTAGGGTATAAAGACACTGCATACTTCTGCAGAAGGTTTAAGATGATGTTTGGAATTCCTGCCGGGAAAATGCGGAGAAGAGAATCCTTAATGAACGTCTGATTCCCCCGAAGTACCCTTATCCTTCTTTAGTGAGGCAACGAGTGCCTGAATTCCAAAATAGACCATGCTGTCAAGAATCCGGGATGTAATGCTTTTTACAGGATTTGATTTTACTCTCACGTTAACTTCCTCCTTCTTTTCCTCGTCTTCTTTTCGCTTATTGCTTGTGACTGCTCTGTAAATCAGGTATCCTACACCCAAACCCGCAAGCACAATTCCGGCATTCTTGAGAAAGGTAAACACCGCTTTCTCGGAATTTTCTGACTCAAAGTCCAAATCCTTGCGCAATTCTTTCTCTCTGTCCTCCAGGGCTTTTTGCTTCTTGTAATATGTTTTGGAATGCCTCGTAGCCATACTAGTCGGTTACGTTGAGAATGGCACTTTCAAGCCATGCCTGAACTTTGCCTGTTCTTAAAAGGAGCAAAATTATTATAATAATGAGTAGTACCGTGCCACTTACGATTACATATCCCAGATATGGACTGCCCAAAACATGATTCAGATAGACTGACAGGGTGATTCCCGCGAGGATGGCGAAAAAGAACCCAATCATCATCAGGACAATGAAAACGATGAGAACAGATAGAACTTTGGCAACCTTTCCCATGATCTCAAGCTTCCATTGTTCAGCTTTAACTGTAACGTATTCGGTGAGCTTATCCAGTATTTTGGTTATGGGAAAGATCTTTGCCAATTTGAAACTCCTTTTGACCTAAGTTAGGTTTCAATAAATAAAATGAGAAAAGATAAGTAATAATTTTTCGAAGGTTAGGTATTTGCTTCCTCCATTAGTTTTCTCTGATCTTTTTCCTTCTCTCCAGTGATGGCTTCTGAAACATTTATCGCATGATCACCGATTTTTTCACATAGATGAAAAATATCCTTATACAGACCATCACGCTTCGCATCATATTTGTCTTTTTCTATATCCTTGATCTGTTGTTTTCTTAGTTTATCTCTAATTTGGTTGATCTCCTCCTCCTTCTCAAAGGCAGCATCCAGTGAAACATGGTCAGGTCGCGAATTCAGGTTAACCATCATAATAGCCAAAGCGTCATCAACCAAATTCAGCATAATTGAGACGTTATTTGTTTGCTTCGATGAAAAGTTTACATTGCTTTTAATTCTTCGATCAATGTCTTTTGACATTTGATAGAATATATCACCGATTCTCTCAAGGTCATTTATAATGCTGAACAGACCAGTAACTTTGCGTGTAGTTTCAGGACTTAGTGTGCCATCTACGGAGACATTTAGCAAATACTTTGAGATTTCCTCTTCCAGGCGATCTGTCATTATTTCGTAGTTTCGGATCTTCTCCAGATGTTTCTTCTGTTTCTTTAGTTTATCACTATTCAGGAGCTTTCTGAATGAGTCACTCATCTTTTGGGTCATTGCTCCAAACCTGATTGTTTCCTTTCTGGCTTCCTCCACGGAAAGTTCGGCTGTATTCATTAAAGTCGTACTTATGTATTCCAGTCGGAATTCCTCATCGCCTTTAGACTTAATGAGTTTTGTGACCAATCTTGCGATTCTATTTGAAAAACCAACGAGCAGGAAAGTATTGGTTACATTGAAGGCCGAGTGAAATATGGAAAGCCCAAGCGGGATCGATGCTGCGGCAATAAATGGTGACGTCATCCCTGAACTCTCCATGTATGAAGCTATCCAGGAAAGCACCGGATTAATCAAAAGTATTATCCAGATAACACCGAATACATTGAAAATAAAGTGGGCAAAAGCCGCTCTTTTTGCATGCACATTAGCCACCAAAGCCGCAAGGTTTGCAGTAATGGTCGTCCCGATATTCTCACCCAGAACCATAGCCGCCGCTAATTCAAACGGTATCCAGCCATTATTTGCCATAACCAATGTGAGAGCCATTGCGGCGCTTGAAGATTGTACAATAATGGTGATTATAGTGCCGATAGCAACGAAGATGATGGTAGATATAATACCCAGATCTGTATAATGAGATAGGAACTCCAGAATCTGCGGATTAGCTTCAAGGTCAGGAACAGAATCCTTCAAATATTGCAAACCCATGAATAATAGAGCAAATCCAACCAGTACCTCACCCCAAAATTTAGTTTTCTCTTTATTGAAAAACATCAAAGGAAATCCAATTGCAATGATGGGGAGTGCATATGCAGATATTTTAATCTTAAAGCCAACTATTGAAATTAACCATGCAGTTATGGTTGTGCCAATATTAGCACCCATAATTACACCAATTGATTCTACCAGTGATAATAGTCCAGCATTTACAAAACTTACAACCAGGACCGTAGTGGCAGAAGAAGACTGTACCAAACCGGTGATAAGAAAACCAGTGAATACTCCTTTAAACCTGTTGGAGGTCATACTGCTAAGGATATCCCGCATTTTTGATCCGGCAACTTTTTGAATGCCTTCACTCATTACTTTCATCCCAAATATGAAGAAGCCCAAGGCTCCCAGAAGGTTAAGAATTTCTGCTAATCCAAATTGCATCAAGGTGGTGGTTTGTTAGCGCAAAACTAAACTTTGATATCGGTAGATCGAAACACTGAAAAAGGGCATGAAGGCATCATATGTTTGGAAAAACATAATACTACTTTCGATATCGACCTATGACCATTTTATAGTGGAATCATTTAACATGTGGATAAAGAGCTTAAATAATTTTTAATGTTTTATTAATAATTTCTTAATATTCGATTTCAAAATGGGGTATCTGAATCGGGTCTTTCTTTATAATGTGGTAGTCACCTTGATTGTAAATTCTTACTCTTTGGCGATTTCTGCCCAAAGTCCCACCTACGGTAAATTTGGTGACGGCGTTAATTTTTATGCACCTGATTCATCATTTTCGATGAAGACCAGATTTCGTTTTCAGACTTTGTATATCGGGGAGTATGACACAAAGACAAATGATTTTGATGATAGGTTCTTGACACGAAGATTCAGGTTGAAATTCGATGGATTTGCCATATCAAATGATTTGGTATATAAAGTTGAGCTTGCACTATCCAACAGGGACCAGAGAAGTGGGCATAATCCGGAATTCGGGGAAACGGCAAACATCATATTGGATGCGGCTTTGAAATGGAACTTTGCAAATAATTGGTCTTTGTGGTTTGGTCAAACAAAGTTGCCAGGGAACAGAGAGCGTGTAATATCTTCTCAAAACCTGCAATTTGTGGATAGAAGTCTGGTGAATTCACGATATAATTTAGATCGGGATCTCGGTATACAATTGCACCGTAAAAGTAGAGTTGGGAATGGTATCATCAAGCAGGCTTTTTCAATTTCCATGGGGGAGGGTCGAAATGTCATCACAAGAAATCCCGGAGGAGGTCATCAAATTACCGGCCGGATAGAGTTCTTACCGCTAGGCGAGTTTACTTCAAAGGGTGATTATTCCTCATCTGATCTGAAAAGAGAGGCAAGCCCTAAACTGTCAATTGGTGTAACTGGAGATTTAAATCGGAATGCAGTAAGACAAAGAGGCAATCTTGGGTCTTTCAACATCGATGCCAGTGGTGAATACATCACCACGGATATTAGGACTTTTATTTCCGATTTGATGTTTAAGTACAAGGGATATTCTCTTATGAGTGAATATGTCTTTCGCAATGTAGATGACAATTTAAGTTTATTTGGTGTTGGAGAAGGATTTGTAGTCCAAGGAGGCTACCTATTCCCCAGGGACTGGGAGATAGCAATGAGGTATACGAATATAAATGGGTTTGCTAATTCGTTATTCCTGGATGTGGAAGAGTATACCGTTGGATTTTCCAGATATATAAAAGGGCATAATCTAAAAGCACAAACGGATTTATCACTGCAACAATCTCCGGGAACGTCCGATATTTTGATTTATAGAATTCAATTTGAAATTGCCATCTAGTCTAGCTATTCAATTCGGAAATAGCCAACCATGCCATCAGACCCATTCCGGTTTTTAACGCATCTTCATCGATGTCAAACGTTGGTGTGTGTACACTACTGTTGATTCCTTTTGATTCATTCCCTGTTCCAAGTCGGTAGAAGCATGCGTCTACCTCATGTGAGTAAAAGGCAAAATCCTCCGCTGCCATCCAGAGATCCAGCTCCACAACATTTTCTTGTCCCATATATTTTTTAGCTGCATCTATGTTTCGACTTGTATATTGAGGTTCGTTAGATAGGAACGGATATCCTTTTTTTATGTCTACGATGCATTCACCACCCAATGATCTGGCGATGCCTTCGCAGATGGTAGTTATCTTTTGATGAGCTTCTGATCGCCATTTCTCATCCAAAGTTCTGAAAGTACCTTCGAGCTTTACTTCATCGGGAATGACATTTGTGGCTCCCAGACCTTCGATCTTCCCAAATGATAAGACGCTTGGTATCTTGGGACTGGCATGCCTGCTGATCACCTGCTGAAGTGTCGTTAGTATTTGTGCGGAGATCATGATGGGGTCTATGTTGTTATCTGGCATTGCCGCATGGCCACCTTTTCCCTTTATCGTGAGGTAAATTTCATCTGCACTTGCCATGTATTGACCGGAACGAAACCCAACTTTTCCAACAGGAATGAATGGCATTACATGCTGTCCAAGAATTGTCGATGGCTTTGGGTTTTTCAGAACACCCTCTTTAATCATTATGGATGCACCACCCGGAAGTTTTTCCTCACCTGGTTGAAAGATTATCCTGATACTCCCATTAATGTGATCTCTTAATTGATCCAGAATATTTACTGCACCGAGCATCGATGAGGTATGGACGTCGTGTCCGCAGGCATGCATTACTCCGTTATTTTTGGATTTGTAAGAAACGTCATTAGCTTCATATATGGGCAAAGCATCTATGTCCGCTCTCAGTGCTATGTTCTTACCTGGTCTATTTCCTATTATGTCGATAACCACTCCTGTAGTAGCCATTCTACGCACATTGCCCTCTATTCCCTTTAACTGCTGCTCTATGAATTTGGCTGTATCATGCTCCTGAAAGGACAGTTCCGGATTTTGATGAAGGTGATGTCTGATGCTCCGAATCTTCGGAAAAAATTGTTCAGAGAGTGACTTTACTTTTTGAATGAGATCATTCATCAGTCTTGGGCAGGTCCAGTTTTTCAGGCAGGAGCATAGCTTTTGTGTACACCTTTTTCATCTCGTCATAAACTTTTGCAGCCACCAGCTTATCGAAAAAGTAGCCAACTTTTACTCTGTAAGTAGGTTGATAATAATACATCGATGATTCATAACCGGGGAACAGCTCACGGGCGGAATTCAGCATAGATTGTGCTTGCTGCCGACTGTTGCCAACGTAAATCTGAATCCTGAACCCATCCCATTTCTTCTCCTGATTAGCTGCGATCATAATTCTATTGACACTATCCATCTCCGTTTTAATGTGTCCGGAGATCACTACGTTTTCCTCCTGCACGGTAACTTCTGATGCTATTGAATCCGAAGGCTCTGCTTCGACCTGCTCCCGATGAATACTCAGGTCTTCATAATAGGAATCCGAAGCCTGTTGTACTGCAGTCGGAGCTTTGCAGGCAATAAGCAGAATAAGTATTATGAGTCTATAATCACGCATTTGTTGTCTTTGATGTCTGCTTCCACCACTTTGTATTTGACGTCCTTCTTGACGGTACCGTCGTTGTATTGAACAGAAATTCTTTGGTTCCTGCTGGCAATTTTCTGTGATTTAACCGGAGCTGCCTTTTGCGCTGGTGGCCGGTTACCATTTCCTTCGCCACCTCCATATGCCAGTGCTGACCTGCTTTCTTCCTTGCTCTCTTTATAATTCTGACTGGTTCTACCTCGCTGAGCTTCTCTTACCTCGTCCGGTTGCTGAATAGGAATGCTGGCTTTCATCAGAAAGGAGATTGTTTCTTCATTCACTCTCCCTATGAAACGCTTGAACATTTCGAAGCCTTCAAACTTATAGATCAGTAACGGATCTTTTTGCTCATATACTGCATTTTGTACCGATTGCTTCAGGTCGTCCATCTCGCGCAGATGTTCTTTCCATGCTTGATCGATAATAGCAAGCGTGAGCATTTTCTCCATTGAGTCAATCACTTCCTTACCTTCAGTGTCTACGGCCTCATTCAGATTAACGCTTACTCCAATTTGTTTTTTGCCATCGGTAAATGGAACCAACACATTTTCTACCGTAGCCCCTCTCGACTGTTGTAACTGCTTTAGAATCGGGAATGCCTTTTCGGCAATTCCTTTGTTCTTATTCTGATAAGAGGAATAGGCTTCATCATAGAGTTTTTCAGAGAGTTCATCGGTAGAAATCTTTTGAAGTTCCTCCTCAGTGATCTGAAAATCAATTCCAAGGACGCTAATTATGTTGAGCTTCAGACTATCCAGAGAATTTTCAACTTTAGCGTTTAGCGCAATGTCCTCGCACGTATCATACAGCATATTCATAATGTCAAGCTGTAATCTTTCCCCGAAGAGGGCGTTTTTTCTCCTTTTATAAATCACTTCACGTTGTGAGTTCATGACGTCGTCATACTCAAGAAGTCTCTTTCTTACCGCGAAATTGTTTTCCTCAACCTTTCTCTGGGCTCGCTCAATTGATTTGGTGATCATACTATGCTGGATCACCTCTCCTTCCTTCAGACCTAGGCGGTCCATAATTTTCGCCATCCTGTCTGACCTGAAGAGCCTCATCAGGTTATCCTCCAATGACACAAAGAATTGTGAGGATCCTACATCTCCCTGTCTACCGGATCTACCTCTAAGCTGTCGGTCAACCCTTCGGGACTCGTGTCTTTCCGTTCCTACGATGGCAAGACCTCCTGCTTCTCTGGACTCCGGCGTCAGCTTAATATCTGTTCCTCTACCTGCCATGTTCGTGGCAATGGTTACAGTCTTCGGTTTACCAGCCTCCGCCACTACATCCGCTTCTCTGGCGTGTTGTTTGGCATTAAGTACCTGGTGTTTGATGTTTCTGAGTTTGAGCATTCTACTCAGGAGTTCAGAAATTTCCACCGAAGTCGTACCCACAAGCACTGGCCTGTTTTGTTCGGTGAACTCCACAATCTCATCAACCACGGCGTTGAATTTCTCACGCATGGTCTTATAGACCTTGTCTTCCATATCCTTCCGGACAATGGGCTTGTTGGTAGGGACCACGGTAACGTCCAGTTTGTAGATATCCCAAAACTCTCCGGCCTCAGTCTCCGCGGTACCAGTCATACCGGCGAGCTTATGATACATTCGGAAGTAGTTTTGCAAAGTAATGGTAGCATAAGTCTGGGTCGCGTCCTCCACTTTCACGTTTTCTTTGGCTTCGATGGCCTGGTGTAAACCATCAGAATACCTTCTTCCCTCCATGACCCGACCGGTCTGCTCATCAACTATTTTTACCTTATCATCCACCAAAATGTATTCCGTATCCTTTTCATAGAGGCAATATGCCCTCAGAAGCTGGTTGACGGTATGAATCCTTTTTGATTTTGTATTATAGTCCTTGATCAATTCATCCTTTGACTGTAGTTTATCACTTTCAGAAAGCGACTCATCAGCCTCCAGTCGGTTGATCTCCTCAGCAATGTCGGGAAGAATGAAGAAATTCGGGTCTTCTCCGTCACTTGTAATGAGATCGATTCCTTTCTCCGTCAGATCAATGGAATTCTGCTTTTCATCAATGGTGAAATAAAGCGGTTCATCTGCTTCGGGCATCATTTTCTGATTATCCTGTAAGTAGAAGTTCTCTGTTTTCTGAAGGACCTGTCGGATTCCCGTTTCACTCAGGAATTTAATAAGTGGTTTGTTTTTGGGTAAACCTCGGTGTGCCCTGAACAGAGGAAGACCTCCTTCTTTTTCATTGTTTTCTTTAAGAAGCTTTTTTGACTGAATCAGGTATTCGCTTACGAGTTTTCTCTGAGCGTCTACCAATTTTTGAATCCGGGGTTTCAACTCATAGAATTCGTGTTCATCCCCTTTTGGAATTGGACCTGAGATGATCAATGGTGTCCTGGCATCGTCCACAAGAACAGAATCCACCTCATCTACCATCGCAAAATGATGTTTACCCTGAACGAGCTCATCCACAGAGCGGGACATATTGTCCCTCAGGTAATCGAATCCAAACTCGTTATTCGTACCGTAAATGATGTCAGAGGCATAGGCCTGCTTTCTTCCGGGAGAGTTTGGTTGATGTTTATCGATACAATCAACTGTCAAACCGTGGAACTGAAAAATCGGGGCATTCCACTCACTGTCCCTTCTGGCCAGGTAATCGTTGACTGTCACAATGTGGACGCCCCGACCGGCAAGCGCATTGAGATATGCAGGGAGGGTGGCAACTAAAGTTTTACCTTCTCCGGTAGCCATTTCAGCGATCTTTCCCTGATGCAGCACCACGCCACCCATTAACTGGACATCATAGTGTACCATGTTCCACTCAACCTCATTTCCGGCGGCCATCCATTTATTATGCCATATTGCGGTCTCGCCTTTTAGCTCCACATTAGATTGATCTGCAGCAATTTGTTTGTCCTGAAGAGTGGCTTTTACTTCGAGTTTATGGTTTTCTGCAAAACGTCTGGCTGTTTCCTTCACGACTGCAAATCCTTTTGGTAGTAATTCCAGAAGAATCACCTCAAGCTCTTCATCACGATTTTCTTCCAGTTTATCAATTTCTTTGAAAATGGAGTCCTTTTCATTAATGTCAAGAGAAGGATCATCCGCTATTCGCTTGTGCAGTGTTTCCAGTTGCTCATCAATGCTCTTTAAGCGTTCATTGATTGTTTCTTTTAGTATCCGGGTCTGATCACGGAGGTCGTCGTCGGATATATTTTTGAGGTTTTCGTATTCCTTATTTGTGTCTTTGACAAGCGGCAGAAGTTCCTTCAGGTCTCTCTCTGACTTAGTTCCGAAAACTTTCGCTATTCCTTTCGTTATTGAATCTAACATTATGTCGCTGCTCTTTTAGAGGATCGTAAAGTTAAGGGGTTTTACCAAAGTCTTGGAGGACAATGAGGCTTCTATTTTACGGTATAACTTCCGTCAAAAACTCTTACTGCCGGACCGGACAAGTAGACTTTCGAAAAAACACCATTTTTTTGTTTTTCAAAGCTCACAGAAAGTGTGCCACCCGGGGTTTCTATGTCAATTGGGCTGGAAAGACCTCGAAAAGATGCCGCAATGGCAGACGCCGTAACACCTGTACCGCATGAAAGGGTTTCGTTCTCAACACCCCGCTCGTAAGTTCTAACCAGCAATTTTTTTTCACTAATCTCCACGAAATTCACGTTGGTTCCTTTCGGGTATTGATCACTGTAACGAATCGATCGTCCGGATCCCACAACGTCAAATTCCTTCAGATTTTCAACAAAACGGATATGATGTGGTGAACCATTGTCAATAAAGCTGTACTCCTCAAAAATGCCTATGTCTTTTATGTCATGTAGTTGAAAATGAATTTTTTCATTTTCGATGAAAGCGTGATGCAGGCCATCGGTGGTGATGAAGTTTGTTTCTTTGTCAATCATGCCCAGATGATTGGCGAAGTGTACTGCACATCTACTTCCGTTCCCGCATAGGCTTTGAGATCCATCCGCATTGAAATAGATCATTTTGAAATCGTAAGCATCATCGTTTTCAATGAGCATCATGCCATCAGCCCCTATTCCAAAACGTCTGTCGGTCATTCGTTGAATGAGAGATACATCCGGATTGAATTGTTTTTTCCGATTGTCTATCAGGATGAAGTCATTGCCTGTTCCCTGATATTTTGAGAATTGAATTGTCATAAGAAACAAAAAAGCCATTCTCTGATCCGGAGAATGGCTTTAAATATCGTCATTTACGAGTGATCAAAGTTTTTCTTTTACACGAGCTTGTTTACCCTTAAGTTTTCTCATGTAGAATATTCTCGCTCTTCTTACTTTTCCTCTTCTTACTACTTCCAGTTTGTCAATGAAAGGGGACAGGATTGGGAAAATCCTCTCCACAGAAACCCCACTAGCTATTTTTCGGACAGTGAATGTTTCTCCGTTTGTACCTTTATTCTTTCTTTGAAGAACAGTTCCCTGGAATTGCTGGATTCTTTCCTTATTTCCTTCTTTGATTCTGTAGTGTACATTGACAGTATCACCGGGTCCAAAATCAGGGAAATTTGATCTTGTTTCCTTACTGCTCTCTTCAACGAATTTGATTAATTCACTCATGTCTTTGCCTACGTAAAATTGTGTAGTTTCCGAAAAGGAGTGCAAATATAGAAGTTTCCTTTTTAATTCGCTACGGTGAAATCAAAAGAATTTATTTAAGAAGATCAGGCCTTCTCTCTTGTGTTCTCTTGAGTGACTGCTCATGTCGCCAGTCATTGATTTTCTTGTCATGACCTGATTGAAGGACGTCGGGTACTTTCCAGCCTTTATATTCAGCAGGACGAGTGTAAACAGGGGGTGCCAGTAATCCATCCTGGAATGAATCTGTGAGTGCAGATGATTCGTTATTCAAAACACCTGGAATAAGTCTTATGATCGAATCGGCGAGAACCATTGCCGCCAATTCCCCACCACTCAAAACATAATCTCCAATGCTAATTTCCCGGGTGATCAGGTGCTCCCTGATTCGCTCATCTACTCCTTTATAATGCCCGCATAATATGATGATACTTTTACTGAGTGAGATTTGATTGCTTAATCCCTGGTCTAGCGTCTGGCCATCCGGCGTCATGTAGATCACCTCATCGTAATCCCTGGACGCTTTAAGCGAGGAAATACATCTGTCAATTGGTTCGATCATCAACACCATTCCAGCACCGCCACCAAAAGCGTAATCATCTACGGTTTTGTGCTTATTGGTGCTATATTCTCTAAGATCATGTATTTCCAGCTGTACATGACCTTTAGCTTGTGCCCTTTTCACGATACTTTGATTCAAAGGCCCTTCGAAAAGCTCCGGAAGACAGGTGATGATGTCAATTCTCACAGTACTATTGATCTGGACTTGTGTAAATGTCGATCAAACCCTCCGGCAAGTCAACTACGATTACTTTTTTTTCCAAGTCCACTGATTGTACTATCGCATCTTCCAGTGGGAAGAAAACCTCATGACCATCAATATTGATTGAAGCGATGTATTGGGTGGAGGGCTGGTAGACAGCCTCAATCACTCCCAATGTTTTTTCCTTTTCCAATACCTGGAATCCAATAAGGTCATGATAATAGAATTGTCCATCTTCTAAATCCGGTAGCTGATCTAATGGTAGAAACATATTGCAGCCTATCAACTCCTTTGCATCTTCCGAAGTTTTTATGTCTTCGAATTGGATCCGGGCTTTGTTGTGAGAAATGGAAATCTCCTGAATAAAAAAAGGAATCAGTTTTCCTTGAAATTCAAGCAAAACTGATTCCAGCTTTGAATACTCTAATGGGTTATCTACATCCAGAATAGCATGAAGACCCCCCTTTAAACCATAAGACTTGACAACGTACCCGAGCTGGTAACAGTCATCAATTTTCATGGTTACTTTTTCTCTTCTTCCTTAGATTCTTCTTTAGAATCCTCCGCTTCAGCCTTGGGCTCTTCTTCTTTCTTATCCTCCTTAGGCGCTTCTTCCTTAACTTCTGCTTTTTCCTCAGCTTTGGTTTCAGTTTTTTCTTCCGCCTTTGGCTCTTCTTTAGCCTCTTCTGCTTTTGGAGCTTCTTCTTTGGATGCCTCAGCCTCAGCTACCGCTGCCTCACCTTCTTCGGCAAGTTCCGCTTCCGCTTCATCAGCATTAGCTTCTGCCACATCGGCCTTAAGTTCATCGTCCTGTACCTTCTTCTTGGCAAGGATGGCCTCCTGTCTGGCTTTATTGACTTTAGATTCAGCCTCGTGTTGCTCCTTCTTCTTCTCCTCCTTAGCTTTAGCCAATTTGTCGATTTTACCCTGAATTTTGGATTCCTTGTCGGCCATCCAGGCTTCAAGCTTTTTATCAGCTTCTTCCTGTGTAAGTGCTCCTTTGTTTACACCCATCTGGAGGTGTTTTCTAAGCATGATACCTCTGTAAGATAAAATTGCTCTCACCGTATCAGTTGGCTGGGCTCCTTTCATCACCCAATCAAACGCCTTTTCCGAATCTAATTCGATGCTGGCGGGGTCTGTATTAGGATTGTATGTTCCTAATTTTTCAATAAAGCGACCATCTCGTGGTGCTCTCTGGTCGGCAACTACCACATCGTAGAGTGCCATCTTTTTGCGTCCTCGACGCGTAAGTCTAATTCGTACTGCCATTCGTTAAATTTTGTTTATGGAACTCGTCCATTCAAATTTTGAAAATTGGAGCGCAAATGTAGGGGAATTATCGGTAAATAGATAGTTACCCCTCTATTAAATGGAGGAGATATCATAAAACAGCGATCTCAAATGAAGAATTAGTGAGTTTGGAGGGCGTTTGATACAAATAACTGCATATACGATTATACGGTTTTTTAATACAAATATCTCTGTTTACTTTTGAAGTAATCTTTATAAAACACGTCACCCAAATGGATAAGTACTCTTACATTGCCAATGCCGATGTGGGTCACATTGAATCTCTGTATCAGTCTTTTAAGGAAGACCCTGCAAGTGTAGATGAATCCTGGCAAAAATTTTTCGAAGGGTTTGAATTTTCACAGGCGAGGTACGGTGAGAATGGCAGCGCCGCCTCTACAAGCGATATTTCATCAGATGAGATAAAGGTGCGAAACTTCATCTACGCTCATCGTTCCAGGGCACATTTAAAGTCAGACACCAATCCTGTCAGGCCGAGGAGACAGCATAACGTACGTCTGGAACTGGATAATTTTGGGCTCACGGACAATGATCTTGATAAAGAATTCGAGATAGGTGCGGAGATAGGTCTGGGTAAATCCACCTTTCGGAAAATAAAGGAACGTCTCGAAACCGTGTATCTATCCAAAATTGGATATGAATACAACCACATCCGTAACTCGGACATTTTTGAGTGGTTCAAGAAAAAGGTCGAAACGGAAGGCGTAGACATAGAGCCGGAAAAGCCAATTAAAAGCCGGATTTTACAGAAACTCAATGAAGCGGTAGTTTTTGAAAACTTTCTGCATACTAAGTTTTTGGGTCAAAAAAGATTCTCATTAGAGGGTGGAGAGAATACCATCCCGGCTCTGGACACCATTATCAATAAGGCTGCCGAAATGAACGCGGAAGAGGTAGTGATTGGAATGGCTCACCGTGGGAGGCTGAATGTCCTGGCCAACATTATGGGTAAAACCTACGAAGAGATTTTCTCTGAGTTTGAAGGCAATGCCGAAGTGGACCTCACCATGGGTGATGGTGATGTAAAATATCACCTTGGGTATTCTTCTTACATCGAGACTACTTCCGGCAAAAAGATTTATGTGAAGCTCGCGCCAAATCCTTCGCACCTGGAAGCTGTCAATCCTGTGGTGCTGGGTTATACAAGAGCACAAATTGACGATGAATATCGCGGCGATTTTAATAAGGCCATTCCGGTACTAATTCACGGAGATGCGGCTGTAGCAGGTCAGGGCATTGTATATGAATGCACTCAGATGAGTCAATTGGAGGGGTACTCTTCAGGAGGTACTATTCATTTTGTGATAAATAATCAGGTTGGTTTTACTACGGATTATGATGATGCACGAAGTAGTATCTACTGTACAGACATTGCTAAAATTATTGATGCCCCCGTACTACATGTAAATGGAGATGATGCTGAATCAGTGGCCTTTGCTGCCAGATTGGCTGTTGAATATCGTCAGAAGTATCACAAGGATTTTTTCATTGATCTATTATGCTATAGAAGACATGGGCACAATGAGAGTGATGAACCTAAGTTTACGCAGCCAAAGCTTTATAGCTTCATTGCGAAGCATCCAAATCCAAGAGAGGTATACGTCAAAAGACTGATTGAACGAGGGGACATTGATGACAAACAGGCCAAGAAATTAAATGATGAATTCAAGAAACAGCTTCAGGACAGATTGGATGAAGTAAAACAGCACCCTATTCCTTATAAACCACAAAAAATCGAAGAGGAATGGCATTTTCTCCGTCGCTCCAAACCAGAGGATTTTGATGAATCCCCGGACACAAGCATTTCCGCTGATGTCGTGGAGAAGGTTGGGAAAGCATTGGTGGATATTCCAAAAGGGTTTAAGCCACTGAAGCAAATTGATAAGTTATTGAAAGAGCGAAAAGCTGCCTTCTTTGACAAGAAGGAGCTTGGATGGGCGGAGGGAGAGCTCCTGGCCTACGGATCTCTTCTGGCAGAAGGTAAAATTGTCCGGTTTTCCGGTCAGGATGTACGCAGAGGTACTTTCTCACATAGGCATTCATATTTGTTTGATGCCAATACAAATGAACCTTATTGCAATCTGGATCATATCCAGGAAAAACAGGAGCCCTTTAGAATTTACAATTCTCTTCTTTCGGAATTTGGGGTTCTTGGTTTTGAGTATGGTTATGCTATGGCCACTCCCAACGGACTTATAATCTGGGAGGCGCAATTCGGAGATTTCGCTAACGGGTCACAGGTTATGATTGATCAGTTCGTGGCCAGTGCCGAAAGCAAATGGCAGCGAATGAACGGTTTGGTCATGCTATTGCCTCATGGCTACGAAGGTCAGGGACCTGAACATTCCAGTGCACGTTTGGAGAGATTCTTGCAATTGTCCGCGCAGGGAAACCTGATTATCGCCAACCTCACAAAATCTTCCAATCTGTTCCACCTCATGAGAAGGCAGTTGACCTGGGAGTTTAGAAAACCTTGCGTCGTCTTTTCTCCCAAGTCTCTTTTGAGGCATCAGGGTGTATCAAGTTCGATTGATGAATTCACATCCGGTAAATTCATGGAAACGATCGATGACGATTATGTTGTTAAGAAAAATGTGAAGAAGGTGTTGTTCTGTTCAGGCAAAATCTATTTCGACTTGCAGGAAGAACAGCAGAAGAGAAAGGCAAAAGATGTTGCAATAGTACGGATAGAGCAGTTGCATCCTTTTCCTAAAAAACAAATTGCGGAAATCGTAAAGAAATATAAAGGAGCGAAACTTGTGTGGGTGCAGGAGGAGTCTAAGAATATGGGGGCTTTGACTTTTATCAGGAGTGTTTCGGGGCTGGATTTGGAGTATGTCTCCAGAAAGTCCGCTGCTTCCCCGGCGACAGGTTACGCCAAAGTACATAGAAAAGAACAGGCTGAGCTTGTAGCGCAGGCCTTTGACCTTTAAGATATAAACAATATGAGCCTAGAAATTAAAGTTCCGGCCGTAGGCGAATCAATAGCCGAGGTCACCATTGCCTCCTGGGCAAAGAATGATGGGGACTATGTGGAGATGGATGAAATTCTTTGTGAACTGGAGTCTGATAAAGCCACTTTTGAAGTAACCGCTGAGGCTGCTGGTATTTTGCATATCAAGGCAGCCGAAGGTGATACCCTCGAAATTGGTGGACTACTTTGTGAGATCGATGATTCGGCGGCTAAGTCCAATGGTCAGTCAGATTCGAAAGAGGCACCTAAAGCAGAAACCAAGGCGGAAGAGCCAAAAAAATCCGGTAAGGTGGTTGAAATGGTAATACCAACTGTCGGTGAGTCCATAAATGAAGTGACCATTGCGTCATGGTCCAAAGCATCCGGTGACTTTGTTGAGCTGGATGAGGCCATTGCGGAGATCGAGTCAGACAAAGCCACCTTTGAATTAACAGCTGAGACGTCAGGGATTCTGGAAATCGTGGTACCGGAAGGTGAAACTGTAGAGATTGGTGCGCTTGTATGCAAAATCGAGGAAGTAGAGGGTGGATCTTCTGATTCGGGATCTGCATCAGATACTTCCTCCCCGGCAAGTACTTCTACGAGTTCCAAAGAGTCTTACGCTACGGGTCATGCTTCTCCGGCTGCAGCCAAGATTTTAGCGGAGAAAGGTATTTCACCAGAAGAGATAAAAGGAACCGGCAAAGACGGCAGAATCACAAAAGAGGACGCAGTAGCCGCAGAGAAATCCTCCTCCGCCCCTAGAAAGAAAGAGGAGACTGCCCCTTCAGCTTCAGCACCTCAGTCAACTGGCGATCGGAACCAACGAAGGGAAAAGATGTCCTCGCTGAGAAAAACTGTGAGCAGAAGGCTGGTTTCGGTTAAGAACGAGACAGCTATGCTGACCACATTCAATGAGGTCAACATGCAGCCTATTATGGACATTCGATCAAAGTACAAAGAGTCATTTAAAGAGAAATACGAGGTAGGGTTGGGATTCATGTCCTTTTTCACCAAAGCAGTATGTGTGGCACTACAAGAATGGCCTGCTGTAAATGCAATGATTGACGGAGATGAAATGGTTTACAACGATTACTGTGATATTTCCATTGCTGTTTCCGCTCCAAAAGGACTTGTAGTACCAGTCATAAGAAATGCTGAAAGTTTGAGTTTCGAGCAAATTGAGAAGGAAGTCGTAAGGCTTGCCACAAAGGCCCGTGACAATAAGCTTAGTATTGAGGAGATGACAGGGGGGACCTTTACCATCACCAATGGAGGTGTTTTCGGGTCAATGATGTCCACTCCGATCATAAATGCACCTCAGTCCGCAATTCTCGGAATGCATAACATAGTACAGAGGCCAATCGCCGAAAATGGTGAGGTAGTGATCAGACCAGTGATGTACGTGGCACTATCCTATGATCACAGGATCATTGACGGACGTGAATCCGTAAGCTTCCTGGTGCGGGTAAAACAACTACTGGAAGATCCACACAGACTACTTTTAGGCGTATAATTTTTTAATCTTTTAACCTCAGGAAAGAAATATGGATTACGATATAACCGTCATTGGAAGCGGACCCGGAGGATATGTAGCTGCCATCCGATGTGCTCAATTGGGCTTAAAAACAGCAATTGTTGAAAAATATGATACACTGGGAGGGACCTGCCTTAATGTGGGATGTATTCCGTCCAAAGCCCTTCTGGATTCATCGGAACATTTTCACAATGCAGAATCAACTTTCAAGGAGCACGGGATCGATATTCCAAAACCAAAGGTGAACATCAAACAGATGATTGCCAGGAAGGCAGATGTAGTAAAGCAGAATGTTGATGGAATTGATTTCCTGATGAAAAAGAACAAAATAGATGTTCATCATGGTCTCGGCTCTTTTGTTGATAAAAATACCATTAAGGTTTCCGGAAAGGAGGAAAAAACCATTTCATCGAAAAAGATAATCATCGCCACGGGGTCGAAACCGGCATCTTTACCTTTTATCAAGATCGATAAAAAAAGGGTGATTACAAGTACTGAAGCGCTTGAGCTTACTGAAGTACCGAAGCATATGATCATCATCGGTGGAGGTGTAATCGGTCTGGAATTGGGTTCGGTGTATGCCAGATTGGGGGCAAAAGTTTCTGTGGTGGAGTTCATGGATCGTCTTATTCCAACCATGGACAGCACAATGGGCAAAGAGATAGAAAGGTCTTTAAAGAAGTTGGGATTTGATGTTTATCTAAAGCACAAAGTGACGGAAGTAACTGCTAAGGGAAAAGAAGTTACCATTAAAGCGGATGCCCCAAAGGGTGATCCATTGACATTAAAAGGAGACTACTGCCTGGTTTCTATCGGCAGGAAACCTTATACGGATGGTCTGGGCCTGGACAAGGTAGGAATTAAGGTTACCGATAGAGGACAGATAGAGGTGGATGATCACCTGAAGACAAACGTTGATAATATTTGGGCCATAGGGGATGTGGTCAAGGGTGCCATGTTGGCTCACAAAGCTGAGGAGGAGGGAGTATTTGTTGCTGAGCAAATCGTTGGGCAGAAACCTCATATTAATTACAACCTCATACCAGGAGTAGTCTACACCTGGCCGGAAGTGGCAAGTGTAGGTTATACTGAAGAACAGCTGAAAGACCAGGGACGAAAATACAAGACCGGCAAATTTCCGTATAAAGCCCTCGGTCGAGCCCGTGCATCTATGGATTTGGATGGACTGGTGAAGGTGCTGGCAGATAAGGATACCGATGAAATTCTTGGAATACATATTATTGGAGCACGGGCGGCGGATATGATAGCAGCTGGTGTTACCGCAATGGAGTACAGAGCCTCAGCCGAGGATGTTGCGCGAATGTCTCACGCACACCCCACTTATATGGAAGCTGTAAAAGAGGCTTGTCTTGCTGCCACAGATAATCGTCCAATTCATAGTTGATGAATAGGATTTGATCTACTAAATGAATTGTAGTCCTTCAACTTGCTGACCGTTTGGAGAATATCCTTCAAAAATTATGGTGATTGAAATGAAAAGGGCCTAAATTGAATTAAACCCTTTAAGGGCGTGATCAATGGCTAGTCGAATCACCACCATATGCGCTCTCCTTATTTTACTTTCCGCCGTTTCCGTGGCAGAGATTCGACCTATTGTTTATGAGCGGGAGGGCGATGAAGTGTCTTTCAAAGGATCCTGCCTTTATTTTCTTGATAAGTTCGATCTCGGTATAGACGACATTGCCAGCAGGGAGTTTGCAAATGATTATGACAAAAGCTGGTACTACGAAGAGGGACATATCTGGATCAAATTCCAACTCAGTAACCAATCCAGGATCGATGAATTTATCCTTACCATGGATCAGTGGCAGGAGGCTACCGTATTCGTAAAAAAGGGATCGTCTGCGTGGGAGCGAATTGTGACAGGTACATTGATGCCCGTGGATCAACGACCCGAAGCTATGCACAGGTTGCTGTCGGTACCTGTGAGATTACAACCGGGGGATACTGCTACATTTCTGCTTAAAGCCAGAAATTTTCACCCAACCATAAGGTATTATTCTGATGTCTATGATTTCAGCTCCAAAATAGAATGGGATACAGCAAAAAGCGTCCGTTCAAGGTATATTTTGAACCAGGTATTGATCTTTTTTGTCCTGGGTATCAGCTTTGCCCTTTCAGTCTATAACGGATATATCTTATTCAAGAATCCAAGATGGGATGTTTTTTATCTGATTGCTTACATCGTGGTCACCGCCATATTTTTGGCCAATATCCATGGTGTCACTACGATATACATATTTAAAAGCTTCACTTCTTTTGAACTGCAACTGGGGTTGATCCTGGTTCATATTTCTTCGATTCTGATTGGATTGTATATGAAGACATACCTTGGGGTAAAAGGTTGGGATGTGCAAAATGTACTACTGATCGGTATGATCATATTCATGCTGATTTCCTTTGGGCTTTCCATGTATCTACAGAGGTCAATGTGGTACGAGGGGAGAAGAATCATTGAGGGTTCTGTCATAGTGATCACACTATTAATAGCCGTGGTAAGGAAGCAAAAGGGTGCCTATTTCCTGATCGCTGCTTTCGTTCTGGCCCTGGCTGGACGGTACATTTCAGAATCCATGGCTGTGATTGAATTCAGCTCCTTTTTGATTGGGGACGTCCCGTATATGATCGGATTTTTGTTGCAGATGACTTTTTTCACAGCGGGAAGCTCTGTCACATTGATCTCCACTGAAAGGGAACTACAATCTGCCATGGAGGACAAACAGGAGTTATTAGAGAATCAAAACCAGCAACTAAATGAGATGGTTGAGAAGCGGACAAAAGAGCTGGAGGTGGCAAATGCTCAGATCTCCGAAAGGAACAAAGCTCTCGAGCAGACCATATTTCAGTTGAAGGACACTCAAAAGCAACTGATAGCCAATGAGAAAATGGCGTCAATTGGAAAGCTGACGGCAGGTCTCGCGCATGAACTCAATAACCCACTGAATTTTATAGGTGGATCGATCGATCCTGTTCGTAAAGACTTACTGGATTTACACAAACTACTACCACCTGAAAAAGAAGAATCAATTTTTCTCGTGAATGAAATTGAGTCTTTGTTAAACAACATTCAAATTGGTTCTACCAGAGCGAGTTCGGTGGTGAATAAATTAGTGGAAATAACCCCTTCTCTTGAGAACAATACGAGCGTACCGATATCATTGGATGAGATAACAGGTCAGCTGCTGGAAGACCTCAGAACCAAGCATCCTGCCATTCAATTCAAATCGAAGATCCCAAAAGACCTGATGATCACCGGTGTTTTTGACGAAATACATCACCTCATCGCTTATGTGCTATCGAATTCGATAGATGCGGTTAAAGAAGTGGAAAAGCCCGTAATCCGGTTGGTTGCTAATGTGATTTCAAATATTGTGGTATTAAAAATAACGGATAATGGAGCAGGAATCTCTGAGGGAATTGTAAATCAGATTTTCGATCCGTTTTTCACCACCAAAGATCCAGGTGAGGGAATTGGTCTCGGACTTTTCATTTCTCAGACCATAGTCAGGAAACACGGAGGCACCATCAAAGTGGAGAGTAGGCCAGGGGCCGGTACGACGGTGACCATTGAACTGCCTCAAAATTATAATTGACAATAAAGCCCGGCATTACCGGGCTTTATTGAAATCACTTTATGGCATATCTAATGATCGTTTTCAGCTTTTCCGGAGCCGTCCTTCTTGGATCAGAAAGATAAATCTCATGATGATAGTCAGCGATTTTATATCCATTGGAAAAAATAAAATCATGAAGCTTTTGGATCGTAGGAGCTTCATCATCATATGATCCAAGATGTAAGATCTGAGCACATTTACCTTCATTGATTAACTCATATTTTACTCCATCAGGTGAGTCACCTTTCTTTTGTTTCACTCCCTCCACAGCCCGAAAGAAGTGAGACTCTTCTACAAAATCCGGCATTCTGATAATTATCTTCCACATCCATTCATCTCGTGGAGTTTTGTCGAAATTGTGCTGATTTTCCTCTCCTCCCTCTATGAACCAGAATGCCTCCATTTTCGGTACGGTGAAGTCCAGATCCTCCGCCTTCAGCAAAAACTTGATTGCATAGGCTACAGAATAAAGCTTGCCGATCGCATCCAGAAAAAGCTTATCCTCCGGGCTGGACTGCCCGGAAATCGTCAAGTAATAGTAGCTATCCAGGTCCCGTACTTCGGCTGATTTGGATGCAGTGTAATAATTCTTATCGGCTTTCGCCAAATCCAGTTTTTCAATGACCATAGTTATTGATTTAAAAAGTGACCAAAAAATTTCATTTCCTCTATATGACTGTTAAGGGTTTGAAATTGCGGATGTTTCTCAAATTCCTTCTGAGCTTTTTCCGCACTTTCTATGTCCTTCCAGTTGACCATGTCCATCAGCAGATTTGGTTCACTGGCCCCTATCTTGGATTCTACGGAGACGAATCCATCAAAAGATTGAAGACATGATCTGACGAGACCCTGGATCTCAGTGATCTTTTCAGGCGTCGGCTGCTTAATCTTATAAGCAACGACCTCTTTGACTGTACTTTCCATTTTCATTGTTTCGTGGTATAATCTTCTACAAAGAAATTGTCGAAAGTGTCAGCCCTATGTCACTGGAATTTGGTCATGAAAATTTTTTATGGTGCTCGGCGATGGACATTGAAAGTTCTCTTACCTTATCTTTCAGCGTGTCTGGATAAAGTACCTTTACCTGGTCCCCAAAAGACAACAACCATCGGGTAAAAAAATCATACGATGGTGTATAAAACCTCATTTCAATGCCGTCTTTGTGCGGTATCTCTTCAGCAAATCCATAGTAATATTTTTGGTCAGTAATGAATCGGGCAATCCTCTGGTTGATCACAATACGAGCCTCAAGTGCATCAGTACCGGTGACCATATGCATCAAAAATTCATGACAATCCGGATGAGCCTCAGGTTGAAATTCATTGCCGGTGATTTCGATCTCTGTAATTCTGTCCGTCCGGAAATCTCTCAGGTCCTCTCTTAGATGACAGTAACCGATCAGATGCCATCGACCGGAATAAAAAACCATACCTAGTGGCTCCACCTCCCGGTTTGTGGTTTGATCATTATAATTTGAATAGTATGAGATTTGGATAGTTCTTCTGGATGCGATGGCATACTGGATCTCCGAAAGATGTGAATCAGGAAAACCATCTTTAATATTTCTGGGGGAAGGAAGGACGGAAACATTGTTTTCAAGGCTCTCCAGGAATTCTTTATCCGAGTATCGAAGTACGGCCCTCACCTTGTCCAGAGCGGCCTGAAATGTCTTTACGGTAGGGAGATCCGCGTTTTGTTCTACGAATTTTGCGCCAAGCAATATGGCCGATGCCTCTTCCTTATTGAAAACGACCGGCGGTAAATGATATCCTTCGACTATAAAATATCCGTCACCAGCATTGCCTCCTATGGGAACTCCTGACTCCAATAATGCCTTTATATCTCTAAATATGGTTCTACGACTTAACTCAAACTTGTCCTCAATTTCCTGCAGCGTTACGCGTCGTTTGCTTTGGAGCTGAATAAGGATTGCATTTAACCGGTCTATTCTATTCATTGTGGGACAGAATTTAATTATCTTAGAAGACTGCTATGAGGTTTTTTATTGCAAACATATTCATACTGATATTTTGTATTTCGGGAGCCTTTGCACAAAGGGATCTGGTTAAGAAATCCGAATTGCAATTCTCGTCCGATCAGGAGCGGGAAGCGGTATTAGAATTACTCCAGGGTGGAGATTCTTATTTTGAGGCACTGGGCATC
The DNA here is from genome assembly GCA_965228045.1 of Cyclobacteriaceae bacterium. Classification (GTDB taxonomy): domain Bacteria; phylum Bacteroidota; class Bacteroidia; order Cytophagales; family Cyclobacteriaceae; genus JANQEU01. The sequence goes on from OZ245789.1 coordinate 1,054,135, forward strand.
ATCGAATCGGTTGATGAGAACCTTATGATGGCATGGAAATCCGGATTTGATGCTCATATCGATGAGCTTATCACCAAACCAAGACGACGTGATAATTGGATCTATTTAAATAAAGTGTACCATCAGCTTCATCGCGATTATCTGGTCAAATACCGAGACGGTGCAAATCTCTCCAATACACTGATAGATGGTACATACAATTGCGTTTCCGCAAGTGCCATCTATGCCATGGCGTTTGAGAAACTTCAAATTCCTTACGTAATCAAAGAAACACCTGATCATGTCTATATCATAGGTGAAAGCAGGAGAGGACCTATGCAATTTGAGACCACGGATCCTGTGGAAGGATTTAGGACTTTTGGCTACGATTTCAAAAAGTTATTTGTTTACCAGCTGATAGCACAAAAGAATATTACACGACAAGAATTTCGGGAAAAGGGAATGGATTCTGTCTTTAATCAGTATTATTTCAAAGGCAGAGAAATCGGACTCAAGGAACTTGTGGGTATCCAGTACTCTAATGAAGGGATGCTTCATTGGCAAAAGAATGAATATAAAGAAGCTTTCAATGCATTTGAAAAGGCCTACGTGATCTATCCGAGTAAAAGAATTTCGGAGTTCCTCTTCTCCTCGCTGGTCTATCATCTTCAGAAATCAAATTATAGCGATTGGTACGATGTGGAACTTCTGTCAAGACTTCCCAGGTATGAGCAATTTGACATCAACTATCGGGGTATTTTGGCTGATTTTGACAAAGTCAATCAGTATTACCTGATAGATCATAACGATACTGAGGCCATCGAGAAAGCATATAGGCTGTTGCGAAGTGAATTGGATGAGCGTCCGCGTGTTGAACTCGATTATTACTACAATTATGAAAGGGCACGGGTTTTTTATAACCGGGGTGATTACAAGTCAGCCCTGGATTTTGTTTTAGGAGCATTTGAAGTAAAGCCTTACAACGCAGAGATTGAGTTGCTCCTTATGAATACTTTCAAGCAGTTTTTGAGAGCTCCGGACGAGGAACTTGACATCGCTTCGCGCAAATTAAATGCTGTCATTGCCAAGTATCCCCACCTTGAGGAAAATGCGAAGTTCGGAGGTTTGAGACTTGATTTTTTCCTTGTCGGAATGCTGAATGCGTACCATAAAAAAGAAATAGATATGGGTGATACGCTCCGTGAAAGATTTCTTGATTTGGTCAATGAAAACCCTACTTTTCAATTCGATCCATACATAGTCGGCAGGGCATATTCCACTGCAGTATATCATTATGTGGAGTCAGGGGAGATTCCTAAGGCCAATACACTGTTAAGTCAGGGTCTCAATTTTGCTCCGTTTAATGCAGAACTCATCAATAGTAAAACGCTACTCGAACCTTAGTATTGATATTGTCAGCTAGTTTGTATCTTCACGGCATATTGCCATGTCGAGAATTACGTTTTTCCTATTTTCAGCGGTTTTTATAATACTAGCGTCCTGCAAGGATTCTGATCCATTGACTTCTGTTGTCAACGAAGATCCTTTTTTAAAAGAAACGGCAACAAATCCTGCGTACGAGGTACAGATAATCTACACTCAAATTGATCGGGATGAGACGCAGCAGCCAAAATTCACTTCCTACAGTTACGCTCTGGATTCTACCCGATATTTTTATCCGGCGTCCACGGTTAAATTTCCGACGAGTCTGGCTGCAGTGGAGCGAATCAATGAGTTTAAGTATCCGCAGGTGACCATTTCTACAAGGATGGTCAACCGTGCCGGAAGTCAGGGTCAGACCTCTGTAATGTATGATTCATCAGCGTCAAACTATGAGCCTTCTATCGGTCATTATATCAAAAAAATCATGTTGGTTTCGGACAATGATGCATTTAACCGACTGTATGAATTTCTGGGGCAGGATCCATTGAATGAGAGCCTTAGGGAGAAAGGATATGATGATGTCCGAATCATACACAGGCTCAGCTTACCCAGGACCGTGGAGCAGAATCGCAGGACAAATCCGATTGAATTTTATGAAAATGAAGAAATGATTCTTCAGCAGCCGGAAGTAAGATCTTCCGGTAAGTTCCTGATCAATTATGAGATACCAATGGGTGAAGGATACATATCCGAGGATTCTTTGATAAGAGAACCCATGAATTTTCAACATAAAAACTTTTTTCCCCTGGATGAACAGCAGCGGATGATTCGCTCTTTGGTATTTCCAAAAAGTGGAGAGCCATTTGACATTTCAGACAGGACAAGGAAATTCATTTTGAAATATATGGGATTACTTCCCAGGGAATCGGATGTCCGGGCTTACGCGGATGATAGTACTTATTATGATGCTTATTCCAAATTCCTGCTATACGGTTCTGAACCAGGGAGAAAGTCTACCTCCGTCAGAATCTTCAATAAAATCGGGTTGGCGTATGGGTATTGTATAGACAATGCGTATATCGTGGACTTTGACAATAACATTGAGTTTTTTCTATCCGCTGTCATTCATACCAACGAAAACAGAATTTTCAATGACGGGAATTATGAATATGAGGAAATCGCATTTCCATTTATGAAAATTTTGGGCCAGCGAATACTTGATTATGAGCGCAATAGAGAACGACAAAATGAACCAGACCTTCAACCTTTAAAAGAATTATTTAACTAAATGGATCAACCTCATATTTCAGGGACTGCCGTGGTGATCACGGGAGGACTTTTGGATACCAATAACGCCAAAACTGCGCATGGACTTCTAAGGATGTCCAACAGGTTCAAAATCGTAGGTGTAATTGATGAAAAATTTGCAGGAAAAGATGCTGGAGACATAGTTTTCGGCAAACCCAACAATGTGCCTATTTCCAGTAGTATAGAAGATTTTGTGGACGTTCATCCTAAACCCAAGTACGCGATCATCGGGATGGCCACTAAAGGTGGTGTATTGCCCAAAGAATTGTATGCTTCGGTCAAACAGATCCTGTCACATGGTGTGGAGCTCATCAATGGACTACACCAACCGATTAATGATATAGGTGAGCTACGGGCTGCGGCCGAGAAAGGAAACAGTACCATTCACGACATAAGGAAGTCAAAAAAGTTTGATGACCTGCATTTTTGGAGCGGAAAAGTAAAGGACATTTCTGCCCTCAAAATCGCCGTTTTAGGTACGGATTGTGCCCTGGGCAAGAGAACAACCTCCAGAATGCTGGAGGAAAAACTAACTGAAATGGGGCATAAGTCTGAAATGATATATACTGGCCAAACCGGCTGGATGCAGGGTGCTTCCTACGGCTTATTGTTTGATGCCACACCAAATGATTTTATTTCGGGCGAAATCGAGCACGCACTATATGAGTGTTGGAAAAATGAGAATGTCGAGGTTTTGATCATGGAAGGTCAGTCTGGCTTGCGAAACCCAAGTGGTCCGTGCGGTTCCGAATTCATCATTTCAGGAGCTGCTGATGGGGTGATTCTTCAGCACTCTCCGGTCCGGAAAAAGTTCAAAGGTATGGAAACCTATCCGGCGGATATTCCTGATTTAATGGATGAGAAAAATCTTATAGAAAAACTGGGTGCTCCGGTGATTGGTTTTTCAATAAATCAAACAGGAATGACGCCAGAAGACATCGATGAATTCAAAAAAAGTTTTAAAACGGCCCTGCCAGTTGTCTTTCCATTTGAAGAATCGATTGAGCCATTGGCGGAAGCCATCCTAGCCTTGAAAAAATGAATATAAAATCAGTCAAAGCCTACAGCCGGGATCTTGGGACCAGCAGGCCCTACAGTATTGCATATAAGACTGTAACGGAAGTCATAAACGCAGTAGTGGAGATAGAGCTTGAAAACGGAATTATTGGTATTGGTACGGCCAATCCAAGTCCGAAAGTCGTAGGAGAATCTGTTGAGGATACCATTAAAACTTTGGAAGAGGAATCGTTCGAATTTCTGGTTGGCAAAGACATAAGATTATTTGAGAATCTTCTGAGAGAAACTAACGAGAAATATTGGGATAAACCCGGTACCAATGTCGCCATAGATGTAGCCCTTCATGATGCCTTTTCACAATTTCTCAAAGTAAGGCTCATCGATCTTTATGGACAGAAACACATGCGAATGGCTACATCCGTAACCATCGGGATTAAGAACGTCGAAGAGACGCTGAAGGAATCAAAAGAGTACGTTGACCTGGGTTTCAGGATCATTAAAGTTAAAACCGGGTTAAATGCTGAGGAGGATGCTGAAAGAGTGATTAGGATGCAGGAACAACATCCCGGAATCATCATTAGGGTGGACGCCAATCAGGGTTATAAACCTGCCGACCTGGAGAAATTTGTGGCACTAACTTCCAAACTTAAACTAGACCTTATCGAGCAGCCATTTCCAGTGGATTCGTTTATAGAAGATATTTCCGGGTTGGGACCCAGAGAAGCTTCCTTACTTGTAGCGGATGAATCTTTGAAAAATCCGATCGATGCACTTAAGATCCTAACACATACGGATAAGTGTCGAATTTTTAACATCAAGTTGATGAAAACTGGTGGGCTTTACTGTGCCAGACAGATTGCGGATTTAGCAAAAACAGCCGGAGTGAAATTGATGTGGGGATGTAATGACGAAAGTGCAGTCACAATAGCTGCTGCCTTGCACATGGCTTTTGCCTATGGACATACCCAATATATAGATCTGGATGGCAGTCTGGACCTGGTCCAGGATGTTGTCACAGGAGGTTTTCACCTGGAGGACGGTATGATGTCACTCACAAACAATCTTGGATTAGGTGTGAGGATCCATTAGTCAGGGTTTTTTATTATTTGGTTGTTTACGATCTATGCGAAAGCTGTTTCCAATATTTCTTTCGTTACTAATAATTTCCTGCGGCAAGGATAATGAAAGCCCGGGACCTCTGGATCTATCCGGGGGTTTACAGACTACTAATCCCGCGGCTGTTGGAGCAGATAGAGCTCAGTTGGAGTTGGCGGTAGACAATGCCCGGGCCATCCCGAGATTCCGAAGTCTGCTGGTGATGGATGATGGATTCCTGATTTCGGAGAGTTATTTTCAGGCAGATCGCCATACGTTGCATGATGTTAGGTCTGTGACCAAGTCCATCGTATCTACCCTTACATTAAAGGCTTTGGAAGAGGGTCATATCAATGATCTGGAAGATGAGATTGGAGAATATGTCGGAGAAGATATAGGATTGGAAGAAAATCAAAAGAAGATCCGAATAATAGATTTGCTTACCATGTCCTCTGGTTTTGAATGGGATGAATGGACGAATACCTCATATAACGACTGGATTCTGTCAGGTGATCATCTGAATCATTTGCTGGGTCTGCCAATGATCAACCAGCCGGGTGAAGTTTTTACCTACAATAGTGCCGCTGTTCATCTTTTGGGCGTTGTATTGGAGCATGCAGTTGGTCAGACGCTTCCTGAATATGCAAACGAAGTACTTTTTTACCCACTTGGAATTACATCGGTAGACTGGGAGCAGCTGTCGGATGGGTATGTCAATGGAGGCGCGGGCATTGATCTATCGGCACGGGATCTCGCCAAATTTGGAATGCTTTTCTTGAAACATGGCATGATCAGTGATGCCGAACGGATCCTGGAAGAGACCATGATTAATGAAGCCACTGCACCATTTTACGAATGGAGGTCAACATCCGGGCCGGTCTCTGGCCTATCGTATGGATACTTATGGTGGACGGTAGAATCACCCTATGAAGCATATATGGCATGGGGATATGGTGGACAGTTTGTGGTGGTTGTTCCTTCTCTGGATGCAGTGGTAGTGGCTACTACTGACTGGACTTATGTAAGTCAGGAGCCTGGAGGACCATCGGCTCTGACGGATAAAGTTTTATCCGTTATATATGAGGATGTACTGCCAGCTTTGCAGTGAGTTCCGATTTACTCACGATTTATTCTTGTTTAGTCAAAATCTTTCAAGCCGATGACATAATGTAATTTCACTTGCTTTCTATGTGTCTAATATTGCAGCAAATAACCCTACGCTCATAGACATGAAATATTCAATCAGTGCGGTTTTATTATCGCTCATCTTTTTTTCACAGGCACAAGTAGTAAAAGTTGTTGAAAATGCGCTGGACAGAAAGTACCAGGTGCTATTCAGTGCTCCGGCCGAACACAATGTGAAGATCCAGCTTCTAACAGTTGACAAAGCGATCATCATGGAGGAAGATGTTACCGGAAAAGCATTTATCAAGAATTACAGCCTGAGTACTTTGAATCTTGGAAATTATACCTGGAAGGTGACCTATCCCGGAGGTGAATTCAAGGAGGATTTTGAAATCAAATCGATAAGGGCCCTTATGAAGGAAAGTATCTCAGTCGCCCTTCAAAATTCCAATCTGGATATCAATGTAAAGTCCTTCAATAAAGATCCCATTAACATCTTCCTGTTCAATAAGTCCGGGACTCAGTTGGATCATGTTTTCTGGCAGCCAGACAATATCAGTAGATCTAAAAAGATCGATCTTACCAGATACTCCTCAAAAGAAATAAAGTTGGAAATCGTTCAAAATGGTGATTTAGCGTTCAAAGACGAGTTTAAGCTATACTAATAGCGGATTTTTAGATTTAGTGGTAAAGCTGTCAGAGATGACAGCTTTTTTTGTTTATGCTTGAAAATCAGGGATGTAGCCCAAAAAAAATGAAATAAGGCCGCTATCCTTTTCTTATTCTAAGTCCTGCCAATAACTTTGCGCCAATTTGAGCCCTTCAAAACCACCTTTATTTCATGCCTAAAGACAATAGTATTAAGTCCGTCCTGATCATTGGGAGCGGACCCATCATCATTGGACAAGCTTGTGAGTTTGATTATTCCGGATCACAGGCCTCCAGATCTCTTAAAGAAGAAGGGATCGAGGTCATCCTGATCAATTCTAATCCGGCTACCATTATGACGGACCCGGTTACGGCTGACCATATATACCTGAAACCTCTTACAAAAGCCTCTGTTAGGGACATTCTTGAAAAGCATAAGGTTGATGCTGTGTTGCCCACAATGGGTGGTCAGACTGCCTTAAACCTTGCAATAGAATGTGAGCAGGCTGGTATTTGGAAAAAATATGGAGTCCGGATGATCGGTGTCGATACCGGGGCCATTGAGACTACAGAAAACAGGGAGCTGTTCCGACTGAAAATGAACGAGCTGGGAGTCCAGGTTTGTCAGGGAGAAACTGCTACCTCTTTTTTGAAAGGTAAAGAGATAGCTCAGGAGATCGGGTTTCCATTGGTAATCCGTCCTTCTTACACACTCGGTGGATACGGAGGTGGCTTCGTGGACAATGCTAAGGAGTTTGAAAAAGCTCTGAACGCCGGCCTACAGGCTTCCCCAATTCATGAGGTGCTGGTAGAGCAAAGTATTCTGGGATGGAAAGAATATGAGGTTGAGCTGATTCGAGACAATATTGGCAATGTGATTATCATATGTTCCATCGAGAACTTTGATCCAATGGGGGTTCATACCGGAGATTCCATTACGGTGGCACCGGCGATGACACTTCCGGATACGGTCTATCAGCGGATGAGGGATCTCTCTATTCTAATGATCAATGGAATTGGTCAATTCGCAGGTGGTTGTAACGTTCAGTTTGCGGTAAATCCGGAAACAGACGAAATCGTAGGTATAGAGATTAACCCCAGGGTCTCCAGGTCTTCAGCATTGGCATCCAAAGCCACAGGTTACCCTATCGCTAAAGTTGCAGCTAAGCTTGCTATCGGATATAACCTGGATGAACTAAAAAACCAGATCACAGGAACGACCTCAGCCTTTTTCGAGCCAGCTATAGATTACGTGATAGTTAAAGTACCAAGATGGAATTTTGACAAATTCCAGGGTTCGGACCGTAAGCTGGGACTGCAAATGAAGTCAGTAGGTGAGGCCATGGGAATTGGTCGAAATTTTCAGGAAGCATTGCAGAAAGCATGTCAGTCGCTGGAAATTAAAAGAAATGGACTTGGTGCAGATGGCAGGGAACTTGAAGATATGGGTGCTTTGCTGCACAGCCTGGAACACCCGAGCTGGAACAGACTCTTCCATTTATATGATGCCTTTAAAATGGGCATCCCTTTCAAAACCATTCAAAAACTCAGCAAAATAGACCCGTGGTTCCTGAGTCAGATCGAAGAGCTGATTTTGCTTGAAAAAGAAATCGAACAATACAAAATCGATACACTACCTGCTGAATTATTAAGGGAGGCAAAGGAAAAAGGTTATGCAGATCGTCAGATAGCACATCTGGTAGGCTGTCTCGAAAGCGAAGCGCATAAGAGACGCATCGATCTGGGCATCAAAAGGGTTTATAAGCTTGTAGACACCTGTGCCGCAGAGTTTGAAGCACAAACTCCATATTATTATTCCACATTTGATGAGGAAAATGAATCTACGGTTTCAAAGAAGAAAAAAATCCTGGTACTTGGATCAGGTCCAAATCGCATAGGTCAGGGTATCGAGTTCGATTACTCCTGCGTTCACGGGGTACTGGCTGCAAAGGAATGCGGCTATGAGACCATCATGATCAATTGTAATCCGGAGACCGTTTCCACGGATTTTGACATTGCAGATAAGTTATACTTCGAACCCGTATTTTGGGAGCATATCTATGACATCATTCAGCTTGAAAAACCGGAGGGTGTAATTGTTCAGTTGGGTGGCCAGACTGCATTGAAGCTGGCCGAGAAAATGGAAAGGTATGGCATCAAAATCATTGGTACAAGCTTCGAAGCACTGGATCTCGCGGAGGATCGAGGCCGGTTTTCAGACCTTTTGAAAGAGAACGACATTCCATACCCTCAGTACGGAACAATAGAAGATGCTTCATCGGCGATCGAGTTATCAAAGGAAATTGGATTTCCATTGCTAGTGAGACCTTCTTATGTGCTGGGAGGTCAGAGCATGAAGATTGTGATCAATGAGGAGGAGCTGGAACATCACGTAGTGAAATTACTCAAGGATAAGCCTGATGGCAGGATCCTTCTGGATCATTTCCTGGAAGGTGCGATAGAAGCTGAAGCGGATGCCATTTGTGATGGTGAGGATGTCTATATCATTGGCATCATGCAGCACATTGAGCCTGCCGGTATCCATTCAGGTGATTCGTATGCGGTCCTTCCACCTTATAATCTTGGGGATTTTGTGATGCGTCAGATTGAGGATTATACGAAGAAGATCGCTGTTGCGCTAAAGACAGTGGGATTGATAAATATTCAATTCGCCATAAAAGATGACATGGTCTACATCATTGAGGCCAATCCAAGGGCTTCAAGAACTGTACCGTTCATTTGTAAGGCCTATCAGGAGCCTTACGTAAACTATGCGACGAAAGTAATGCTGGGCAAGAAAAAGGTGAAGGATTTTGATTTTAAACCGGTCAAGAAAGGTTATGCGATCAAAGAACCTGCTTTTTCATTTCATAAATTCCCGAATGTAAACAAGGAACTCGGTCCTGAGATGAAGTCAACCGGTGAGGCCATCTATTTCATTGACGACTTGATGGATGACTACTTTTTGAAAATCTTTTCAGAAAGAAACTTCTACCTTAGCAGATAAGTTAGAGAGTAGTATGCTGAAGTTTTTAATCATATTAATTCTGATCATCTATGTGTTGGCCAAAGTCGGTGGATATATCTTCAAGTTGATATATACTGGTGCTTCTGAGGCAACCAGGCATACTACTTCCGGACAAAGACGCAAAGCACCCGATAGCGACCTGGATATCGACTTTATCCCAAAAAATGGAGGAAAAAACTCCAAAGGCTATGATGGGGGTGAGTACATTGACTACGAAGAAGTCGAAAAATAGATTTATCTTAAGTTTTCACACTAAGTAATTACATGGCTTGGTTCAATAGAAAAGACAAGGGAATACAAACACCCACTGATGAAAAGAAGGAAGCTCCTGATGGGCTTTGGTACAAAACTCCGAAGGGTAATATCATTCACATGCGGGAGCTCAAAAACAACAATTACGTCTCTCCTGATGATGATTATCATGTCAGAATTGGTTCCAAAGAGTACTTTGAGATATTGTTTGACAACAATGAGTTCACAGAGATGGATAAAGACCTTGAGTCTGCCGATCCATTGAATTTTGTGGATACAAAAAAATACCCCGATCGCATCAAGTCCACTCAGCAGAAAACCGGACTAAAAGATGCCGTGAGGACTGCTCATGGTAAATTAAATGGATTGGACATAGTAATCGGATGTATGGATTTTTCATTCATCGGCGGTTCTATGGGTTCGGTCGTAGGTGAAAAAGTAGCCAGGGCCATAGACTATGCCCGTGAAACAAAAAAACCTCTGCTGATCATAAGTAAATCGGGTGGAGCCCGTATGATGGAAGCGAGTTTGTCTCTGATGCAGCTTGCAAAGATTTCCGGCAAACTCAATCTGCTTGAAGCCGAGAAGGTACCCTATATTTCATTGTTGACTGATCCTACAACGGGAGGAGTGACGGCCTCTTTTGCCATGTTGGGAGACTTCAATATTGCCGAACCAGGCGCATTAATTGGATTTGCAGGCCCCAGAGTGATCAGGGAGACCATTGGTAAGGATTTGCCAAAAGGATTCCAGAGTGCTGAGTTCGTCCTTGATCATGGATTTCTGGATTTTATTGTCGACAGAAGACAGTTGAAAAGCAGAATTACCACATTGCTCAAACTATTGCAGCAATAGAGTTGTTAAACTAGGGATTTCCATTGAAATAAGGCTGATTTTGTTCGCTTTACCTTATTATGCTTTGGGTCTATCTACTATATTTGTGGCAATTTAAAACAAGGTTCTAAACCTATGACTTCAATCGTAATTACCTCAATTCTAGCATTCTCTGCGGTAATCCTCATACTGGTATTCATTCTGTTGTTTGCGCAAAGCAAACTGGTCCAATCAGGACCGGTGAATATCATCATCAATGGGGATAAAGATAATCCGTTAACAGTATCTGCAGGTTCGACGCTGTTGTCAACGCTGTCGGCAGAAAAAATATTTCTTCCCTCGGCATGTGGAGGTGGTGGAACTTGCGCTGAATGTAAATGCAAGGTTATCGAAGGTGGAGGAGAGATCCTCCCCACGGAAGTTGGACACTTGAGTCGCTCGCAGCAGAAAGAAGGTATCCGCCTCGGATGCCAGCTCAAAGTCAAACAAGATATGGAAATCCATATTCCGGAGGAAATCTTCGGTATTAAAAAATGGGAAGCTACGGTGGTCAGGAATTATAACGTGGCATCTTTCATAAAAGAATTTGTTGTTGAGATTCCAGAGGATATGGATTATGAGGCCGGTGGTTACATTCAGATAGAAGTTCCTAGATGCGAAGTGGACTTCAAAGACATGGATATTACCGCTCACCCTGATGAGCATGATTCCCCGGATAAGTTCCAGAAGGAGTGGGACAAATTTGGACTTTGGGATCTTAAGATGAAAAACAGCGAAACCATTGAAAGGGCATATTCCATGGCTTCCTATCCTGCAGAAGGTCGCGAGATTATGCTAAATGTAAGGATCGCCACCCCACCATGGGACAGAGCTGCAAATGGTTGGATGAAAGTAAATCCGGGAATTGCTTCTTCCTACATTTTCTCACTCAAGAAAGGTGATAAAGTAACGATTTCAGGACCTTACGGTGAGTTTTTCATTAACCCATCGGATGCCGAAATGCTGTATGTGGGTGGAGGTGCCGGGATGGCTCCAATGAGGTCACACTTATACCACCTGTTTAAAACACTTAAGACCGGAAGAAAAGTGAGTTACTGGTACGGTGGAAGATCAAAGAGAGAACTTTTCTACATCGACCACTTCAGAGAGCTTGAAAAGAAATTTTCGAACTTCAAATTCTATATGGTCCTTTCCGAACCACTTGAGGAAGATAACTGGAAAGTGAAAAAAGATATGAACGATGAAGAAGGTGATGGATTCCTCGGATTTGTGCACCAGTCAGTGATCGATAACTATCTGAGTAAACATGAAGCTCCTGAAGAAATAGAACTTTACTTCTGTGGGCCACCATTGATGAACGCTGCCGTTCAGAAAATGGGCGAGGATTTTGGAATACCGGATGAGAATATCCGATTTGATGACTTCGGAGGATAATTTTATCGAAGAACAAAATCAAGGGAAGCAGCAATGTTTCCCTTTTTTTATACCCAGACCGGAAACAATAGGTAGGTCCACATCCTATCAGACTTTTTTTTCATAATTTGAGGAGCGAATAAATCATCAATTCCCAGATGGACTTAAAACTCTTTCTTGATCCTGTATCTTCAGATGTAGTGGAGCAAAGCAGGCCGCCAAATTCCTTTCAGGACAGCATTTTTATCAATCACGAGATCATGTTCGATCTTGATGGAATCGAGATTGTACTCCTGGGAGTGACCGAAGCAAGAGATTCTTACGAGAAGACGTTTGATAAGGGTCCGGATGAAATCAGAAAAAAACTTTACGCTCTTACAAAAACATCCGGGAGAAATCGGATCCTGGATCTGGGTAATCTTAGAAATGGACCTACTACGGAGGAGACCATTAAAAGACTTCAGGAGGTACTGACCTATCTACTTGACAGGCAGATATTACCGGTGATCATTGGGGGTAGTCATGATATTGATCTTGGTCAATATATGGCCTATGAATCTACAGAGAAGCTTGTGACGCTTTTAAATGTCGATGCCAGAATGGATCTTGAGGATAGCGAGAAGCCCAATCATTCTCATGTATCCAGGATATTTAAGCATAGCCCCAATTTCCTTTTTAACTATATCCATCTCGGATATCAGACCTATTTTGTCGATCAACAGTTCCTTGACATATTAGAACGACTCTCTTTTGAGAAAATTCGATTAGGGGAAATCAGGGAAGGCTTAACCGAGCTGGAGCCCATTATCAGGGATGCTGACCTGCTTTCTTTCGACGTGTCGTCTATTGCATCCTCTTTCTGTCCTGGTACCGGGTCCCCAAATCCCTTTGGATTGTCCGGCGAGGAAGCCTGTCAGGTTTGCTGGTATGCAGGTTTGAATGATAAACTTAGCTCAGTAGGTTTTTACGAGTACAACCCCGAGGAAGATGATAAGCATTTTAAAACGGCAAGTGTAATTGCCACGATGATTTGGTATTTCATCGATGGATTTTATCACAGGAAAGGCGACAGAAATTTCATGTCTAATGACTATCTCATCTATGAAGTTCCATTGGGAGGTAATCCTGATTCTATCAGATTCTATAAGAGTAAACTTTCAGAAAAATGGTGGATCGAAATTCCGGATGATAATTCAGACTCAGTATTTCTCCGAAGCAAAATGATCCCTTGCAGTTACCAGGACTACCAAAAAGCCAACGAAGGGGAAGTTCCTGAACGCTGGCTGAAGGCAATCAACAAATCTTAGTGATCGGGAAGTACAATCCAGAGTATGATGTAAACCAGGATGCCCGGAAAAGCAGCACTTAAAATTGATACAAGAACATAGGCGATCCTCACCAATGAGGGATCCAAATCAAAATATTCTGCAATACCGGCGCAGACACCACCTAAAAAGCGGTCAGGAGATCTTCTAAGACGTTTTGTCATGATTATTAATTTCTAAAGTCAGACAATTTGCTTGAAACAAATTTAACTACCTTCTCCATACCAATGGTCTGAATCCTGGATAAGTCAGGTTTCTGGTTCGATGTTTTTTCCGTAACTGGTTTCAGGAAAGGGTTTGCGATGTCTGAGGCTGCCAGTAGATCCCTGGAATTCCATGTCAGGATGAGAGCCACCACGATACCAATGATGATGAGCATCGTTCGAGTTCTGTTGGATCGGTATGTGGTGTTTTTGGTTGACATGATCGGATACCGATGTACAAAAGCCGTGCCAACAAGACGAATGTCTTTCAAAACAGGTCTTAAACGGTAATAATTTTATTTGGTTGACCGAAACTGGACATTTATTATGTGGAAAATCGAACAATTTCGGACTTGATTGTAGTATCCTACCACTGATCCATTTTGATTTGCTATTTCTAATCCGATCGGGGTAAATTCGACAAAAATTCATAGAAAATGCACAGAATTCTTTCCTTGATACTAATTGTCGCATTTCCCTTTTTGGCAAATGCTCAGGAAAATGGTTCGGAAGAGGAGCCAACGATGGACATAGAAACCTATCAGCCAAAATCTACCCTGGTTGTGCCAGAAACGATAATTACTTCGGCCAAATTCCCTTTTATTGATGTGCATAGTCACCAATGGAATATGACCAAAGAAAAGATAGCCCGGCTCGTGGAGGAGATGGATTCTCTTAATATGGGGGTAATGGTCAACCTAAGTGGCAGGGGTTTTAATAGGGAGGAAGGTGACATCGGCTCGCAAGAATACCTTGCTTCGATGGTAAGAAGAACTTCCGGTGAAGCACCTGGTCGGTTTATCATTTTCACCAATGTTTCTTTTAAAGATGTCGGTAAAGAAGGATGGGCTGAGGAGGCTGTAAGGCAATTGGAGGAGGATGTGGCAAACGGAGCAAATGGATTGAAAATTTATAAAAGTCTGGGTTTAAGAAATGAAGACATAAACGGCGAACGAATACCGATTGACGATCCAAGACTTGACCCCGTTTGGGCCAAATGCGGTGATCTTGGCATACCTGTATTGATACATTCGGCGGATCCCTCACCTTTCTGGGAGCCTTTTGATGAGAAAAACGAACGTTGGCTGGAACTGAAACTTCGTCCCGGACGACAGTACGGGGATGATGTTGCGCCTTTTGAAAAATTAATTGCCGAGCAGCACAATGTTTTTAGAAAACATCCCAATACGACCTTCATCAATGCTCATATGGGCTGGATGGCCAATGACCTGGAGAAACTCAGCAAACATTTGGAAGAATTTCCTAATGTAAATGTCGGGATAGGGGCGGTGATTGCTGAATTGGGGCGTCAACCCAGGATGGCAAAGCAATTTTTTGAGGCGTACCAGGATAGGGTACTTTTTGCAAAAGACGCCTATAATCAGGAAGAATTTTACACTTATTTCCGGGTATTGGAATCAGAGGATGATTACTTCCCATACTATAAGTATCACGCTTTTTGGGCGATGTATGGTATTGGACTTTCGGATGAAGTTCTCAAAAAGCTCTATTATAAAAATGCACTTAGGATCATTCCTAACATAGACAAGAGCCTTTTCCCGGATTGATCATCCACCGATGGTAAGGATATTTCCTTCACGGGATACGGCACGCTTTGATAGTCCGGTGCTTGCCGGGCCACCAAGTAATGCGCCTCGGTTGTTGAAGGTGGAGCCATGACAACCGCAGCGAAAAGTCTGGGAACTGTAGCTCCATTGGTCAGTGCAGGCGGCATGTGGGCATCGACTGGAAAAAGCCAGTATTTCACCATCGATGTTGACCAGAAGTGTGTCCGACTCGAAGTCAAGGGCCCAGCCATCATTGTCCAGAACCTGCGGAAAATTATCGAGGTCGATCGTGACTGGGGTGCTGTCCGGCTGAGGTTCGTCCTCGGAGCAGCTTTCCAGGCTAATTCCCAGTGAAGCTAACAACAATGTGGCACTGGATGTCTTTAGAAATTCTCTTTTGAGCATGGTTTGTTGCGTTATTGGATAGTAATAATTAGACGTTCAATCTCCTTAAAGGTACTTATCGGTATTCAATAGAGACTGATAATTCGAGAATTAAAACAGTGTTTTCGGTTGATTCCCCTAAGCTGTTGCCAATTAATTTCGGCAATCTTGAAGGGAATTCTTACTTTTGCAACTTGGTCATCAGGACCCATAGCATAACTGAATACCTGCCTGCCGGCAGGCAGGGTGCACCAGCTTATGGCATACTATGTTTACGTACTGCGAAGTCAGTCTCACGAACGGTTTTACACGGGACTGACATCAGATTTCGACAGGAGGTTGAAAGAACACAATAGTGGGAAAACCAGGTCGACAAGACCATTTAAACCCTGGGTGTTGGTATTGAAAGAGGAATTTCCCAATTTGGAGCAAGCCAGAAAAAGGGAACTATATTTGAAAAGTGGGATAGGCAGAGAGTATATAAAAAGTTATTGGACCCGTAGCATAACTGAATAGTGCACCAGATTACGGCTCTGGAGGTTGCAGGTTTGAATCCTGCCGGGTTCACATTCTACCACAAGTCCCAATGACGTTCATTGGGACTTTTTTTGATTTAGACATCAATAAGATTTGTTTCATGTCATTCACCGAATCTAAGAGGCAGGGATTCAGGGCGACGTTCGTAGGGAATCGGGTCCTGGCACTAGTATCCAGTCTGGTTTCATGAGATTCACCCTGAAATTTTTACAGGCTAATTAAGCTGACAGTTTGTTCCTACAATCGCAGTTAATTTTCATTTGCATAGGCCGATTTTCATAACTTCTGTTAAATAAGACATCGATTACGCGAGGATTTAAAATAGCTTCTATCTTTGCCGCTGAATTTAGAGAACGAGGCATGAGAATCATATTAGGATTATCATTTTTATTACTTTCATTCACCACAATACTTGCGCAATCCCAGCGCCCCGAACAGCCCGACCTGCCGGGTGATATTAGCATTGATTTTGGGTTCAATCAATTGATGCAGCATCCCGAACAAATGAACCTCCGGTTCTTTCGGTCCCGATCTTTCGGGATATACTACCAAAAGATATGGCAGCTTTCAGACCGATTTGCAGCTACTACCAACATTGGAGTTGGCAATGATCGCCTTGGTTTCAGAAGGGACATTAATTTCCAACTAGACACTGGCAGAACATTCTCATTCGATACACTTCAATTGGGCAACATAAAGAAGAATCTGCTGACCCAGACCTATCTGGAAATTCCACTCGAGCTAAGATTTTACCCCACGAAAACCAATGATCGTGGTGAAGGATTTTTCATTGGAGTCGGAGGCGTATTTGGCTATCGTGTTGATTCACATACCAAGATCAAGTATTCGGCAAATGGTGAAAATCGAATCCTCAAAGACAAGGCTCGACTGGGACACAATAATATCAGATACGGTTTGATCGGTAGAGTTGGCTTCAAATCCGTGAGCCTTTACTATAAGCAATATTTTTCGAGCTTATTTACTGATGGTCCTTTGGGCTCAGACCCGACAGTATTTTCGTTCGGATTGACCCTTACGGGTTTTTAGCCAAAGACGAACATAATTCCATAACAAAAGACAAATCCAAGCGCGGAACCTGTCCAGACTTCGCCAGAAGTATGGGAATTCAGATAGAGACGGCTTGAAGAAACTAGCCCGGCCACAAAAAAGCAGGCGATCACCGGAATAATAAGCTGAGTGCCCATCATCTTATTTGATAGCGCGGTCAGAAATCCGCAGGCTCCCCAAATGGCTGCAGCATGGATGCTGATCTTAAATCGAAAAGTAATCAGTAATAGAAGCACAATCAGAGTAGATACCCCGATCAGCATGATGGAAAGCGGCGGAGTGATATAGAGTTTCGTAATGAACATGTAGGTGGCTGCTCCATAGAATATGCTTATGGAAATGAAAGGCAGTATTCTTTCCTCCCTATTTGAGAGTTCCATGCTGGTGATGCGTGAGGTCATTTTCATGATAGAAATGCTTAATGCCGGAATTATGAAAGTGGTGATCAGGGTAGCAAGTAAAAGCATGGGAATGGCATCCGTTGCCACAGGGCTGAAAAGTTCAGGCAGGTAGAAGTAAAAAAGTGCCAGAACGTAGGAGCTTATCAGTAACGGGTGAAATACAATGGAGACTGCTTTCATCAACACGATCACAGTTCCTTTCGTAATCTGGCCACTGGAATATTTAACTGCTCCCGATATTTTGCTACGGTTCGCCGGGCTATGTTGTATCCATGCTCCTTCAGAATCTTCTCAAGTTTATCATCTGAAAGTGGCTTTTTCTTATCTTCCTTGTCGATCTCTTCTTTCAGCTTGTTTTTTACTTCCCGGCTACTTACATCTTCTCCGGTATCTGTTGCTATTCCTTCTGAAAAGAAGTATTTCAACGGGAAGATCCCAAATTCAGTCTGTATCGATTTGCTGTTAGCTACCCGGGAAACAGTGGAGATATCCATGTTGATGGTATCCGCAATGTCTTTAAGGATCATGGGTCGAAGCTTACTTTCATCTCCTTCAAGGAAATAATCATACTGGAAGTTGATGATCGCTTGCATGGTATTCAATAGAGTCTGCTGACGCTGTTTAATGGCATCAATAAACCACTTGGCAGAATCAAGTTTTTGTTTGATAAAGGAAACGGTCTCTTTTAGCTTTTTATCCTTTTTGTTGCTTTTATCGTATGCGTCCAGCATGTTGCTGTAGGATCGGCTAACCCTTAATTCGGGAGCATTTCTGCTATTTAATGTCAACTCAAGTTTTCCGTTGTTGTTAGTAAGCAGGAAGTCAGGAATCAGATACTGTGTTTTTACTGCTTCATCTCCGGTACCTCCGGGCTTTGGGTTTAGTTTGGTAATGACGTTGATTGCTTCCTTAAGCACGTCGTCATCGTCTATATGTAATTTCCGTGAAATCTTATCGTAATGCTTTTTGGAGAATTCGTTGAAACAGAAATCTATAACATCGTAAGCCACGCGATTGACGGGATCTTCCGGATCTTTTCTTTCTAATTGCAGGAGCAGACATTCCTGAAGGTTTCTGGCTCCAATACCTGCAGGATCGAAGTTTTGAATTTTGAAAAGCAGGTCCTCTAATTCTTCCTCGTCTGTTTCCACACCTTGCGTAAATGCCAGGTCATTGACAATGGCTCCAAGCTCCCTACGTATATAACCGTCACTATCTATGCTTCCAACCAGATGTTTTCCAAGCGTATTCTGTCTTTCATCAAGTTTGAGATATCCAAGCTGAGAGACAAGTTGCTCGTGCAGTGTAGTGCCAATCGACACGGGCATTTCCTTATCGTCTTCGTCGCTTCCTCCGCCATCTCCCTGCATTTTGTAACCTGAATAGTCATCATGCAGGTACTCTTCAATGCCCCCATCATCCAGCTCATACTCCTCTTCGTATTCTTCCGTCTCTGTCTCCTTTTCTTCGTCTTTTCCTTCCTCCAGGGCTGGGTTTTCTTCCAATTCTGCCTCCACACGAGCGTCCAGTTCTGCTGTAGGTACCTGCAGGAGTTTTATAAACTGGATCTGCTGAGGAGACAGTTTCTGTTGAAGTGATTGTGTAAGAGTGAGTTTTTGCATCAGACAGACCTAATTTTCAAAATTATCTAAAATCTCTAATTCTTTGATTAAAACCTTAATATATCCTTTTTTTGCGGCTGTTTTTAGAACGGATCTGTCCATAAATTATGCCTAGAGTTAAGATAAAAAATGTTTTGAAGATGCAGCCCGGTAGCGATACCATTACCGTAATGGGTTGGGTCCGCACCAAACGCGAAAGCAAGAACGCCATTTTTATAGCCATAAATGACGGATCTACCATAAACAACCTTCAGATTGTCGCGGATCCCGGGAAGTACAGCGAGGATTTCACAAAAAGGATCACGACAGGTGCGAGCCTTAAGGTATCCGGAAGTCTGTTAGCATCTCAGGGATCTGGTCAAGCTGTGGAATTGCAACCGGCATCCATAGACATCCTGGGAGAGTCGGATCCTGAGAAATATCCATTGCAACCCAAACGGCATAGTATGGAGTTTCTCCGTGAGATAGCGCATCTGAGACCAAGAACCAATACTTTCGGAGCCGTACTTCGTATTCGCCATGCCATGGCGTTTGCAATACATGAGTTCTTTAACATGAAAGGATTCCTGTACCTGCACACACCCATCATAACTGCTTCTGACGCAGAAGGTGCAGGTGAGACTTTCAGGGTTACAACATTGGACCCATCCAATCCTCCAAAGACAGACGATGGTGAGGTGGATTTTAAAGAAGACTTTTTCGAGAAGAAGACCAACCTGACAGTGTCCGGCCAGCTGGAAGGTGAACTTGCAGCATTGGCAGTTTCTGAAGTGTACACCTTCGGACCTACTTTCAGGGCAGAGAACTCCAATACTACCAGGCATCTGGCGGAATTCTGGATGGTGGAGCCAGAAATGGCATTTTATGATAATGCGGATAACATGGATCTGGCTGAGGAGATGTTAAAATACCTGATTCGTTATGCCCTCGAAAACTGTGAAGACGACATTAAGTTTCTGAATGACAGGGAACTGCAAGAAGAAAAAAACAAACCTCAGCAGGAGCGTAATGAACTTTCTCTCATTGATCGCTTGAAGTTTGTGCTTGAAAACCAATTTGAAAGGTTGAGTTATACGGACGCTATCGAAATTTTGAGAAACTCCAAGCCCAATAAGAAGAAGAAATTTCAGTTCATCATCGAGGGTTGGGGAGCGGATCTACAATCGGAACACGAGCGTTTTCTGGTAGAAAAGCATTTCAAACGGCCTGTCATACTTTTTGACTATCCGAAGGAGATCAAGGCCTTTTACATGCGGCAAAATGATGATGATAAGACAGTTGCTGCCATGGACGTACTATTTCCGGGGATAGGAGAGATCGTGGGAGGATCTCAACGTGAGGAAAGACTTGAGAAACTGGAATCAAGAATGAAGGAAATGGGGATACCGTCAGAGGAGCTTTGGTGGTACCTTGATACCCGTAAATATGGTTCTGTGCTGCACAGCGGTTTTGGTCTTGGATTTGAAAGGATGATGCAGTTTGTGACAGGGATGACGAATATCCGGGATGTGATTCCTTTCCCAAGAACACCAGGAAACTGCGAATTCTAAAAATTCGATTTGTGCACTGTAACCAGATCAGGTTACCTTTAATTCATGTTTCAGGATCAGACACCGCTAGCCGAGCGAATGCGTCCGGCGTCTCTTGATGACCTCATCGGTCAGGAGCACCTTGTCGGAAAAAACGGTGTATTACGTCGGGCGATTGAAAGTGGCAGAGTCCCCTCCATTATTTTTTGGGGACCACCTGGTACGGGAAAGACTACTTTGGCCAATATCATTGCCAATCAGGTCAAAGTTCCTTTTCAGTCATTAAGTGCCATCAGTGCAGGTGTGAAAGAGGTAAGAGAGGTGATCCAGAAGGTCAGGCCTGGTAGTAAATCGATTCTGTTTATTGATGAGATCCACAGATTCAATAAAGCTCAGCAGGATGCATTGCTTGGTGCGGTAGAGAAGGGAGTAATAACACTCATCGGCGCAACCACGGAGAATCCAAGTTTTGAGGTAAACTCGGCTTTGCTGTCCCGAACTCAGGTCTACACTTTGAATCATCTTACCAGGGAAGATTTACAGGGAATTGTCGATCAGGCAATGGAAAAGGACAACGAAATGAAGAAATTTCAGGTGAGTTTTGACAGCACGGAAGCGCTGTTTAACCTCTCCGGTGGTGATGCACGTAAGCTTTTGAACCTGCTGGAACAGGTGGTCTTGTCTCAGAATTCTGCCAAAGTTGTGGTGACCAATGAAAAGGTTATTGACATAGCTCAGCGCAAAACGGTATTATACGATAAAAAAGGGGAAATGCATTATGATGTAATTTCGGCCTTTATAAAGTCAATTCGGGGAAGTGATCCGAACGCAGCTGTCTACTACCTGGCGAGAATGATCGAGGGAGGAGAAGATGTCAAGTTTATTGCCCGAAGGCTGGTTATACTAGCCTCCGAAGATATTGGAAACGCAAACCCTACAGCGCTTGTAATTGCTACAAACGCTTTTCAGGCTGTAAATCTGATTGGCTATCCTGAGTCTCGTATCATTCTTTCCCAATGTGTGACGTATCTGGCCAGCTCTCCCAAGAGCAATGCTGCCTATGAGGCGATCAACAGGGCCCAGGCGGAGGTAACCAAATCGGGTGACTTGCCTATCCCCATGGCCATCAGAAATGCGCCAACAAGACTGATGAAAGACAAAGGATATGGGGAAGGTTATAAATACGCCCACGCATACGAGGGGAATTTTGCGGATATGGAGTTTCTACCGGATGCAATTAGTGGAACTGCTTTTTACGAACCCGGCGAAAATCCCAGGGAAAAAGAGCTTCGTAACTTCCTCAAATCCAGGTGGGGCGAAAAGTACAAATATTGATCAGTTCATTCTGGCGGTTGATACCAATCCATACGTCTCGATGATCTCAGTCCCGCTTTCACTTCTTATAAAATCTAAAAAAGCCTTTACCGCCGGATCATTGTTTTCCCGATAATAAATTCGTAGAGATCTTTTTAGGGGGTATTGACCATTGATAATATTTCTAAAAGAGGGATCCACGAACTGCACATTACTGTCCGATGCAGGAAGCATGACATCCCTCACACGATCGGTGATGTAGGCAAACCCAATGAATCCGAGACTATTTGAATTCTTCTGAACGGCAGACACGATTTCAGCATTGTCTTTTGCCACCACGGCCTTATCTGACAAGTCAGTTAACTGAAAGAAATTGGTAAAAAACTGCTGTGTACCGGAATTTGAATCCCTGATTACCGGGACAATTTCGCCAGGGGTACCTCCAAGCTGAGACCAATCCGAAACGTCCCCTGAATAGATGCTATTGATCTGTTGGTAGTTCAACTCTGAAATTGGGTTCCGGGTATTTCGTATTACTACAATTCCATCATAAGCTACAATGGCCTCACTGATTCCATGACCGGTTCCCAACAGGCTATCCAGATTGAATGCATAGGATGACAAGCCAATTTCGGCCTCTCTGTCCTCAATGGCTTTCAGCCCTGTGCGACTTCCCCCGCCTTCTATCTCGACCTTGATGGAGTCCTGGGTTCTCTCAAAACCCATTTTGAGCGCAAGGAATGTCTCATACATGGATTCACTGCCTTTGATCTTTATGAAGTACTGCTTGGGTTCAGGCTTTTCGCAAGACAGAATCATGAATGCAGAGAGTAGGATGGTAATTGTCCGTAGCATAGGTTGTTGGAAATTAGAAACGGCAAAACTATGTTGGTGGATAACACCCAAAAATATCTGGGCATTATCAAAGTGTTAAATAAAAATGATCAGCCCTTTGGTATGACGAAAGTGAATGTAGAACCTTTTCCAGGCTCACTTTCGGCCCAAATATCACCTTTTAAAAGTTTAACGAAGTCCTTGCAAAGCGCCAGCCCGATACCACTGCCTGATTCCCCGGCTGTTCCTGCTCGGGAATCCGAATCATAAGTAAAAAGTTTATCCAGTTGATTCTGATCCATACCTATACCTTCATCTTTTACAAAGGTCTTTATTTTGTTATTCTCATGCAGAATGGTCACCTCCACCACTCCATTTTCCTTTGAGAATTTCAGTGCATTCGTAATAAGATTTCTGACGATGATAGAGAAAATCTTTTCATCCGAATCAAGAATGAATTTTTCCGGCACATTGAGGTGGATTTGGACATTTTTGTCAGGGTATACATTTTTTACTTCCTCAATTAACTTTTTCAGGCTCTCGGTAGCATCAAAGGTTGTTTTTTCCACATACTCACCCTGGAAACTGGTTCGGGCCCATGTGATAAGGTTATTGATCAGATCGTTAAGCCCATTTACTTTCGTGCTGATGTAGGGTAACATTTTCTGCAATTCGTCCGGCTTGGCCATATTTCCGGAAATGATCTCTGAGAGACTGACGATCATTTGAACCGGTGATCTTAAATCATGAGAGACGACGGCAAATACCTTCGACTTAAACTGATTGATCTCATCAAGAGCTTCTTTTTGACGCTCGATCTTTTGTCTGCTTTGATAGAGTAAATAGATAAAAACCAATGAGACCAGTATGACAAACCCGAGTACGATTATGATGTTTTTTCTAAAGGTTGATTGAGCTTCCCTTAGAGCATTTGTCCTTTGCAACAGCTGTATCTGAAGATCCTGCTCATTATAACGGGACAAATCCAGACGATATTTGATGATGCTACTCTGGAGACTGTCCTCATATTCCAGGGCTTCGAGTTGAAATTGATAAGCGTTTTCGACATTGCCTAACGCCGCGTAAGCATTTGACAATGTTTCTGCACAAACCTGTACGACCTCTTTAACCCCGGTGGTCTTACCTAATCTATAGGCTTCTATCGCATGAGACAGTGCTTCACGGTGTTGATTTCTTAGCAAGAGGATTTCCGCTTGCATCTGATAGGCCCTGGATAGTCCCCGTATATCATTGGTGGGTACGGATAAATTCACGACGCTGTCCATTAAAATCTCGGACTTGTCGATATTTCCGGATTTAAACTCCAATTCCCCACAATTGAAAAGAAAGATCGGCAGCATAAATTCCATGGTCTCATCAAATATTGACGTAGCCATCTCCAGATATTTTCTGGCGGAGTCCAGTTGATCATCGTCCAGATAAGACTTTCCGATGTTATTCATCATGGCAAACCTTCGATATTCTATACCCAATTGTTCGTACATCTTCATCGCCTGAAGGGAGTAATCGATGGCAGTGAGCTGATCACCTGCCATGCTGTAGACATTTCCAAGAAAACTAAGATTTCTGGTAATGGTAATCGAATCTGCGAACGCTTTGGCAAGTTCATTTGATTTTTGAAGGTTGATAAGCGCCTCCAGGAGCTCTCCTCGGGACCAGTTGGCGGCTCCAATGCGATTCAGAATTCTGGCTCTGAGCCGGTCATTTTTTTGATCGATAAGATCTAAAGACTTTTGTGACAATGAAAGTGAAATTTCAGGTTCAGAATAGACCCTTTTGTCAGATACTTCTAGTACGGCCAGGATTCTTTCTTCAAGGTCGGCAATCGAATCAGATAGTCGAAACAGACTGTCTGCATTGTCTCCCTGACTAAAACCTGGCTGCAGCCGAATGAGTATCATTAAAATCAGAAGTAGAATCCTTTTCATAAGAGAGCTTATGAATAATTTAAAGTGAATTCCCAAGAACAACTAGCGACTTTGAGATTAAGTGACAGGCTGACCCAATTGAAAACTATCTATCCACCGGTGTTTCCATGAAAAGCCAGGCTATTCTTGTTACACTTTCACCATACCTGACAGGGTTTATGTTCGTTAAAACTGCGATGACTAGTTCTTCCGAAGGATAGATCCAGAATTGGGTGATGCCACCAATGCTCCCTCCTGTATGACCCACAAAAAATTTCCCTCTTTCATCTTCTCCACTTGACCAGCCCATACCATAGTCAGTGGGATCTCCATTGGTAAGAAACTGGGTGTTTTGTAGTGTTTTGAGTGTCTCTTTTTCTAAGAATCCCGGTGTCATGTGGGCTCGACCAAATCTATTCAGATCTTCCACTGTCGAAATGAACCCACCTCCGGCCCATTTGTAGCTGTTGTCCACGTAGGGCGCGTTCACTACTCCGGAATCTGTTCTGATGTAAAAAGTTGTTCGGCCCGGAATATCCTGGTTGGCATAATCTGCAAGTGTATTTTTCATGTCCAGAGGTTTAAAGACTTTTTTAGACATAAATTCAAGGAAGTCTGTTCCGGATGCACCTTCAACTACCGCGCTTATCAGATTCCAGCCATAACTGGAATAGCTATAATCCGTACCCGGTTCGAAAAGAAGCGAGTCCTCTTTAAAAATCTCAAGGCCTTCAGATACGGTAGGATAAAACTTATCGCTTAGCATTTCATTGCCCCGATAGTGGCGGACACCAGCTATATGGCCAGCAACTTGCCGTACCGTAATAGGATATTTTTTTTTCGGGAAATCCGGGACATAAGTTTGTACAGGCAGATCCGGGTCAAGTTTGCCCGATTCCATCAATACACCCAGAGCGGATGCAGAAAGTGTTTTTGAAACGCTTCCGATTCTAAACATGGTCTTAGCCGGATCAACAGGCGTTTGCTGGTAGAGATTACTATAGCCAAAGCCCTCGGACCACACCAATTCATCTCCAATGGAGACTGCTATGGCCAGGCCGGGGATGGCATTTTCATCCATTAAGCCTTTGACAATGGTAGTTGCTTCCTTCCTGGCATTACTGTAAACATCTTCTGAGGAAGGTGGTTTGGAATCTCCGCTTTGTGAACAGGAAAGTACTCCAATCGAAAGAATGACTAGGAATGGCCAAATTGGATTTTTTTTGCTCATGTGCATTTTAGACTGATTAAGAATACAATTTAACCACTTCGATGGACTGTATCATTTTACCCTCAAAATTGAATAGCCGCAGTCTCCGCAACGAGGTGCCAATTAAGAAATAATCAAGAATATTTAAATTTTTTCTTAAGATTTTATTATATTTCTTTAAGCTGCCGACAAGCTGTTGTCCCTAATAAGGTCAACCAACCTGGAAATGATGAGAGAGTTAGTTGCATGCCTCCTGATATGGAGTAGCGTTCAATCGAGCGCGCAATCAAATAATTTAAGATTTGTAAGACTTGGCACTGAAGATGGTCTGTCCCATACCATAGCTTCCACGGTTTACCAGGATAAATATGGATTTATCTGGGTAGGGACCGATGATGGTCTCAATCGTTACAATGGATACGAGTTTGAGATTTTTCGAAATGTACCTCAGGATTCCAATTCTATCAGTGATAACAGAATTCAATCCATAGCAGAAGGTCCGGATGGTATGCTATGGGTGGGAACCAGTAATGGACTTAATAGATATGACCCGACCAACGGCAAGTTTTATCGGTTTGTCTCCGATGAGGACAGCATCGGGGCCCTCTCGGGCAGAACCGTTTCAAAGATGTTTTATGACAGGGATGGAGTATTCTGGCTTGCCACGGAAATGGGTCTGGCCATATATGACCATCAACGGGAGGTTTTTCAGAACTTCCTTATCCCAAATGAGAGCGGAGTAATGTCAAATGTTACCGTAAATGGTATCGCGGAGGACAAGGATGGTGTAAAATGGTTAGCTACATCTATAGGAGTGATCAGCATGGAAGGTAGGGGTGAAGGCTTTGTGAACCATACTGCTCTGGGTAAAACCAGCTCAAAAAATACGATAAGTATCTTCATTGACTCCGAAAACAGGCTTTGGGCAGGACATTTCAATAGCGGAGTAAGCTTATTGGATTTGAATACAGGTCTGTATCGCTTCTTTCTGAACGAACCGGACAACGACAATTCCATTTCCAATAACTACGTCTATCAAACAGAGGAAGATGAGCATGGGCAGATTTGGGTCTGCACGGACAATGGACTTAACAGATATCTTGGTTCAGGCAGGTTTATGAGTTATCATAATGAACCTGGTAACGAAGAAAGCCTTAGCAGCAACATCGTGAATGAGATCCTCTTTGATCGACAGAACAGGATGTGGGTGACGACCCGACTGGGTGGGGTATGCTTCTATGATGAAGCCATGTATAAGTTTAACCACATCAGGAGTAATCCTCTTGATCCTCAGAGCCTTTCAAGCAACAAAATAGGTGGATATACAGAAGGTCCTCCTGGGAGATTGATAGTGGGAACAGATGGAGCTGGTGTGAATTTTTATGATCGGGTGACCAATACATTCGAGCAGCTCAGACGAAATCCAGATAATCCCAATAATACCCTGTCATCGGATAAGATTCTCGCATTGGAGTATGACCGATATGGCGGACTTTGGCTTGGAACATGGGGCGGTGGCTTGAACTTTTACAATGAGCGCACCGGACAGATAAGGAACTATAGACACGATCCAAATGATCCGAATTCCATTACGGATGACAATATTTTCTCAATATTCGAGGACAGTAATGGGAATGTATGGGTTGGCTCATGGGGCAATGGACTTTCCAAATACAACAGGGACACAGACGATTTCAAACAATTTCCACATACTCCGGGAGACCCTAATTCAATAAGTGGCACTGCCATTTACGGAATCCAGGAAGATGCCGGGGGAAATCTTTGGTTTGCCATGGAATCAACTGGTCTCGAAAAATTCGACCCTGTTTCGGAGACCTTCACAAATTTCAATGTTGTGGAAGGAGAAAACTCAATTTCCAGCAATGATCTGGTTTCGATCCATATTGATTCCGAAGGATACATTTGGGCGGGGACTAATGGAGGAGGTGTAAACCGGTATGATCCCGAATCGGACGTCTTTAAGGCGTATACCCTTGAAGACGGTCTGCCAAATAATGTGGTCAACGGCATACTTGAAGACAATGACGGATTCATCTGGATGAGTACTAATAACGGACTCAGTCGATTCGATCCGGAAACTGAAACTTTTACAAACTATCGCGCGAAAGATGGCCTGCAGGACAATCAATTTATGCCAAGAAATAGTTTAAAAATGTCAACCGGTGAATTGGTTTTTGGGGGTAATAATGGTTTCAATATGTTTGATCCCACCAAGCTCACGAAGAACCAGACGGCACCACCCGTCTACATTACCGACTTTAGTTTGTTCAATGAAAAAGTTCAACTTTCCGAATCCGGGATACTTCGGCAGAATCCGATGTTTACGAAAGAGATTGAGTTGAATTACGACCAAAACTTCTTTTCCTTTGATTATACAGCCATCAATTATACGAATGCGGAAAGCAATACGTACCAGTATATTCTTGAAGGACTCAATGAAGATTGGGTAAACATCGGAAATGACCGCCGAGTTTCCTTTACGGACGTTGATCCTGGTTCCTACATTTTTAAGGTGAAAGCGGCTAACAACGATGGCATTTGGAATGAAACTCCGGCATCAATGACCATCACAATAGTCCCACCTTTCTGGGCCACGTGGTGGTTCCGAATTTTGTCTGCAATTATTGTGATTGGAGGAGTGACGTATCTGTATCGTCGACAGATCAATCAGGAGCGAAAAAACCAGCGACTTCTCGAAGAGCGGATTCAGATTTCCACCAGCCAGATCAAGGACCAAAATGATGAGTTGCAGGAACAAAAGGACAATCTGCAGAAGGCCGTAGAGGAGACCAATTACGTATTGCGTCAAGCCATAGAATCAGGAAAATTCAGTGAGGCGCGGATAAGTGTGGATGACAAGACCGGATCATGGAAGGAGCTGGGACAGATGATTAATCAGTTGTTTGACACAATACTGGAACCATTCAGCGGGATCAATGAAATCGTAGATGCGATGGCTCATGGTGACCTGACGAAGCGATATACCAGAGATGCAAGGGGTGATGTGCATAATCTGACACAAAATTTAAACAAGGCACTGGATAATTTGTCGGAATTACTCGAGGGTGTGTCGGGTAGTGTCGACAAGATTGGAGAAGCTTCCGCGGTTATGGCAAGTACTGGTGAAGAAATGGGGGTAAACTCCGGAGAGATTGCAGCTGCGATTGCGCAGATGAGCTCAGGTGCACAGAGCCAGGTCACCAAGGTTGATGAATCTTCTAACCTGATTGAGGGGATTGTGAATTCGTCAGCGGAAATGGGTGAGCAGGCAAAGACAATCAATGACGCTGCCAAACACGGCGTCCAATTAAGTCAGGATGGAAAGGGTTTAATTGACAAGGTATCCATAAGCATTGAGGACCTGATCCGATACTCTCAGGAATCAAATGAGGCCATCACCATGCTTACTCAGAGGGCAGACGATATTACCAGGGCCCTGAGTATTATCAAAGATATTGCCGCACAGACGAACCTGCTGGCACTCAATGCCGCCATTGAAGCGGCTCAGGCGGGGGATGCTGGACGAGGGTTTGCAGTTGTAGCCGAAGAGGTGCGGAAGCTTGCAGAAGATTCGAAAAACTCTACCAAAGAGATCGAATCCATGGTCGGTCATGTCCAGGAGGCCACACGAACAACGGCCAATCTCATTGATAGAATGAACCAAAGTGTGAAGGAGGGGGGTGCCGCGTCCGGAGACGCAGCGAAGTCTTTTCAGGAAATAGCAAATTCGTATTCGGAAACGCTGATGCTATCTGAGAACATTGTAGCTGCCACAAGGCAACAAACTGATGACGTAAAGCAGGTTCTGAGCATCACTGAAAGCATTGTGGTGATCGCGGAACAGACCGCAGCAGGAACAGAGGAAGTCGCGACATCTTCTGCTGAGTTGTCCTCAGGCATGGATAATTTCAATTCAAATACTGGTGAAGTTTCACGAATTGTAGATGAACTTAGAAAGAAAGTCAGCCATTTCAACCTAAAAAAGACTGAGAATTACGATCAGGTCCTATCTAATGGATCAAATGGTCACTCTTCCTGATTTTTCAACTTAAATCGTTCTGCTTTCGCGGCAAGATCGGACACAATCTGGTCAATATTTCTGATCTGGTCAGAAAAGGATTCCATCCCTGCTGACAGTTCTGTTGCCGAAGAAGCTACCTCTTCGGTTCCAGTGGCTGTTTGTTCTGCAATGACCACGACACCTTCGATGTTTTCCACAACGGAACGAATATTTGCAATTTGCTCCTTGACCGCATCCACTATGGTGATGGACAGATCCAGGTTGCCACTTGCTGATTTCGTGATCTCCTCGAAGGAGCTGTTCACTGCTTTTGTAGCCTTCTGACCACCTTCAATACTGACATTCATTCCTCGCATGAGCGAAGCCGTACTTTTGGTGTCGTTTTGAATGTCAAGGATTAGCTTCTCGATTTCTTTTGTGCTCTTTTGACTATCATCGGCCAATTTGCGGATTTCCTCAGCCACCACCGCAAACCCTCGTCCTGCATCACCTGCCTGGGCGGCCTCGATGGCAGCGTTCAGAGCAAGTAAGTTGGTTTGTGATGCTATGTCATTTATGATGCCGACTACACTATTGATTTGCTGGGACCGATCTGTAAGAATACCAACGGAGATGTTTGTTTTGTTCGCAAATTCTGAAATGTCTTTCATGCTGGATTGAATGTCCTGGATGAACTTAAGCCCTTCAGTACTTTTTTCATTGACCAGCTTGGCGGAGTCGTTGATGGCTTCGGCTTTTTTACCCATTTCATTGGAGGATTTCATTACATCCTCAATACGACTGGAAGATTCATCCACTTTGCGTACTTGTGCCTGTGCCCCTTCACTGATCTGACCTATTGCGGATGCGATTTCCGAAGTGCTTGTATTCATTTCATCGCTGGAGCTCAACATTTCATCGTTTGACTCCTTGATGCTCATGGAGTTGGATTTAATGTCCATGATCAAATCACCAAGGCTATCCAGGGCTCTGTTCAGCTTTTCTGAAAGCAGCAAAATATCTCCTTTTACATTTTTACTAAACCTCTGTGAGAGGTCTCCTTCTGCCATCGAGTTTGCGATATCGTTCACCTCCATCACCGGGGTGGACAGACTCTTGATCAGCTGGTTGATAGATTCGCTCAGATCTTTCCAAATTCCGGTTTTACCAAAAGTATCAATCCTGACGGCCAGATTACCTTCCAGTCCGGCCTGCTGTATGACGAGATCAGTCTCAGACAAAACATTCTTAAGATTTTCTCTCATTTGAGCAAGGGAGTCACCCAGTATATCTTTGCTACCGGATGCTGCGAAGCTGGTATTTAATTTCCCTTCTCCAATCTCTGTGGCGAACTGTGATTTCCTGATAAGGTCATCCATCAATTCATTCACCGAACGGGATATCTGGCTCAGTTCGTCTGCCCCCTGAACATCCAGTTTTTGTTCCGGATTAAGATTACCGGAGGCAAGGGATCTGAGAAGCGTATTAGAGCTATCAAGGGATTTTGTAATCCTGAAAGTTATCCGCCAGGTGAAGTAAGAAAGGGCTGCTAAGCCAATCAACATCACAATCAATGAAACAGCAAAAGTCAGATAGTAGGGTTTCAATATTTCTGATTGAGGGATCATAACACCTACGATCCATTTGGAAGAAGAACGTCCTATGTCTATCGGTGCGATAGAAAGGTAGACATCTTCATTTAGTGTGGGATCGTAGGTAGTAAATGAAGTTTCCTCCTTATTTAAAATCGAATTTCGGTTTTCTTCGGAAAGCCCTTCGTAAAAAGGCAGCGATCCTATTGGCTTGCTGTACAATGAGGCGTCCTGGTGAGCGATAATGGTTCCGTTATTGCTTAGGATAAATGCGAAACTTCGATCCATGAAATCTATTTCTGACATGGAAGCGTAATCTTCTACAGTCATATCCGATCCGATTAGTCCTACAAACCTGTTGTTCACAATGATCGGTACGGATGGGGACACTCCAAGGATTGAGTCACCCGAGACATTCGCGTAGTCATAGTCCGCATACCAGTAAGGGTCTGTAAGAAGTTCGACCTTTTTTTCCTTTTGTATGGCATAAATACTTCCCGCTACATCTCCATTCAAATTGGCGAGTTCCCGGCTGCTTTGAAGCTGCCCATCCCTCATGTAAAAGTTGGCGCGTTCCCGGCCATAATTCCGAAAATAAGTAGAGTCGATAGCAGATAATTCCCAACTCATCCATACTGCATCGTATTTAGGATAGGCTTCCAAAACCCTCACCATTAACTTTTTCCGAAGTGAGTCCCTTAAAGGGGTTGGGTAATCAAGGTATCCTTCCATTGCATAAGCCATGGAGCGAGCCACGGCCATGTCCTCGTTTATGGTGGATTTTACATCACGGGCCTTCTGCAGCGCATAGGCATCTGCAAGTTTTTGGGCCTCATCTACTACTTTTTGTCTCAAGCTTACAGCCAGGTAGCCGAATGTTCCAATGTATGTAAAAATGGAAATGCCAAGTACAAAAAGGAGCATTCTCCTTTTTATAGTCATGTCTATCAATTGGTCGTCTGAACAAGCCTCAATTTACCAAATTCTGAATGTAAATGCTGGATTTTTAGATGATCATGTTGCTCTGACCCTTTAAATTATGAAATTGGTAATATGATTTATGTGTTAAGCTGGGCGAATTCCAGAATTCCTGTAATGGAATTTTTATGTGACACATTATTTTTAATTTTAACAAAAAAGCCTGGATATGAGATATTTATTAATGGTGACGTTACTGTCAGTTTTGTGTCAAGCCTGTAATCAGGGTAATAAGTCAGAAGGCGATCAGGTTGTTGCCTCGGAAGAAGCCACACCATTTTTTACAGCAAATCCTCAGCCCGTTCCTGAGCAGGAGGTGACGACGTTGGAAGTCGGATCAAGGGCCCCGGACTTTAACCTGCCCGGAGTGAGCGGACGATTTTACCAGTTAAGTGATTTCGCGGATGCGAAAGTTCTTGTCATCATTTTTACATGTAATCATTGCCCCACGGCCCAGGCATATGAACAGCGGATTATTGACATTACCGAAGAATACGATGAGAAGGGAGTTCAGGTAGTGGCCATATCTCCGAATTCAATCAGGGGGCTGTTATTGAATGAATTAGGATACAGTGACCTCGGAGATTCGTTTGAGGATATGATAGTCCGGGCGGAAGACAAGGAATTTAATTTCCCTTATTTGTATGATGGTGATACCCATGAGGCATCGTTAAAATACGGACCAGTTGCCACGCCTCATGCTTATGTTTTTGACGAAGAAAGAGTTTTGACTTACGTTGGAAGACTGGATGCATCCGAAAAACCCGGAACTGCCAATGCGGAAGACCTTCGGGCAGCTATAGATGCCACACTTGAAGGCAACCCGGTGGAAGTGAGTTCTACCAAGACATTTGGCTGCTCTGTGAAGTGGGCGTGGAAAGTGGAGTATGCGAATAAGGTAAATAAAGAATGGGCTGAAAAGGAAGTCACGCTTGAGGAAATTGATGTAAGTGGGCTGGAGCAATTGATGAAGAACGATTCTGACAAATTGAGATTGGTCAATCTTTGGGCAACGTGGTGCGGACCCTGTATCCTGGAATATCCGGAATTTATAGACATACACCGCATGTTTCGGGGGAGAGATTTTGAGTTTATCTCCGTGAGTGCAGACAATCTGGAAGCTAAAGAGAAGGCGCTTAGGTTTCTGGAGGAGAAAAATTCTGCATTGACCAATTACATCTATTCAGAAGAAGATAAATATGCCATGATCGAAGCCATAGATCCTGAATGGGATGGTGCGCTTCCTTATACTGCGCTTATCGAACCTGGTGGCAAAGTGGTTTATCGTGAAATGGGTCCAATTGATCCTTTTGAATTAAAGAAAACCATAGTAGAGCATCCGATGATCGGTAGATATTACTGATTTCTAACTCTTCCATATCATATATCGGAATAGAGGCAAAAATTCTGTATTTTGTTATTACTAATTGCCGAACCGCTCAAATTCTTGAAGGAATTACAAAGGATAATGCTCATTGATGACGATAAGACAATAAACTTTCTTAACAGGATGGTTTTGGAAAAGAAGGGATTTTCAAGTGAAATATGTGAATTTGAAAATGGCTCAAAGGCCATAGATTTTCTTAAAAATGACACTGCTCCAAAGAACCCGAACCTCATCTTTCTTGACATCAATATGCCAGTGATGGATGGATGGAACTTCATGGAGAAGTATGCGGAAATTGCAAGTGCCTGTCAGGAAACGCGAGTAGTCATGTTGACATCTTCGATCAATCCACGAGACAGGGAGAGAGCAGCGCAAACCAGGTTTGTCGATGGCTTTTACCCAAAACCGCTCACATTTGAGATCATCGATGACATTCTTGAAAAGCATTTTAACTAGCGATCAGTATGAGGGGTCGTCTGGCTATATTCCTGCTGCTTACGGTTCAGGCCCTTTTTGTAGCCGGACAATTTTTTCCCGCCAAAATATATAGCACCTCCGATGGCATGCCTGCCAATAAAATTCATGGCATTGAGCAAACAGATGATGGGATCATGTGGTTTCTGACTTCCAGAGGAGTAGTCACTTACAATTCTCAGTCCTGGTATCTGTTTCCTGACTCTCTGGGATTACCGACTTCGGACTTCTCAGGAATGATGCGAGACGCGGCAAATAGAATATGGGTAGCCGGAGAAAATGATGAGGGTTTTGTGATAAAATACTTTGAGAACGGAAGCTGGTTCGAAACAGACAAACCAGATGAATGGGTGGCTAGCAATCAGAGTTTCACTTTTTATGCACGCCAGGTCGGAGATTCCTTACAGGTATTGATATCATCCGGTAAAAAACTTTATTATAAAAAAATAGGGCAGGAGTGGGTGGTCAAAGAAATATCGTTTAGGCTCGGAAGTCACATAAATGTAATTACGGAAATAGATGGACAGATTTGGTTGGGTTCTGATGAAGGCGTCTACACCTTAAACGGAGATTATTTGTATAAAAGAGATTACCGTTTTCCGGTAAATGATAATATATTAAATATTGAATCCCATAACGAGTCAATTTACCTGCTGGGTCTTAACTGGATGGGAAGGATAGATGACAGAAAGATTGAGGTATTGTCCGAAGATCTCGGGATCATCAGGTCCTCGCGCTACAATAAGAACAATCTCGAGATCGATAAGCGAGGCAGGATCTTTTACAGCGCTCATACACCAGCCAAATACCTTGACGTAGAAAATCGCGTAGGGAAACCACTTTTTTTTCAGAACAGAATAAAAAATGCCTTATCTACCCGGATCTTCATTGACAAGGAGGAAAATGTCTGGATAGGTGATCACCGTGGTCTTTTTAAATTCAATTTGTTGAAATTTCAGAGTTATGATGGTAGCTCCGGGATTTATGCCAATGAAGTGAGCACCATCATGGAGACGGCTTCCGGGGAAATAATCCTGGCCAATCCGCGTGCCTTGAATTTCATTTCTCCTACAGGAAACATCAGAATTTACCCTTTTCAGGATGAAAAATACGTTGAGTACTTCACCAGAATCAATGACATTTGTGAGGACTACGAAGGTCGAATACTGATGGCAACGAGCTACGGTGGGCTGCTAGTTTTTGATGGAGGAAGATTTTACCCATTCAAGGGGTTTGAAGTGGGTGGCAGGACGGTGGTTTCTGTCAAAAACTTCAACAATAAAATACTTGTGGCTTCATCGGAAGGCCTGTTTGACATCACTGATGGCGATAAGAAATCAATTTCCCCGGTGAAAAACATACGAAATCTGGTACCATTGAGTGGTAATGAACTTGCTGTTTTAAGACATTATAATGGCTTGGTCATTTACAATGACAGTTCCGGAGTCTTCAGGGAGTATCGTTCCGATAGTCGTAAGCGCAACAGTATCTACTCTGCTGTGAAATGGAACGGCGACTATCTTTTCGCCTCAGCTGGAGGGATTTTGCGCTTAAAGAATGATTCGTTAGTCCTCTACTCAGTTCCGGAAATACCGGATTGGAAAGCTATTTACAGCTTGATGGTAGATGCCACCAATAGTTTATGGGTGGGAACATCCGATGGTGTCTATAAGACGGATGGCCGAAATACGATTTATTTTGGCGAATCAGATGGATTGATTGGTAAGGAAGTGAATAGGAATGCAATGATACAAGACCAGAACGGTGATATATGGATTGGCACAGAACTCGGGGCCTCCGTGTATAATCAGGAAGAGGACTTAACTCTCCGGTATACGCCGAGACTTTCAATTACGGGCATAGAGACTACAAGCGGAAAAACATTTGAGCCTGAATCGGATTCTCCTGTTCAAATTGACTCGGACGAAAATACCCTGACATTTAGGTTTCTGGGCATTTCCTTTATTGATGAACAAAGTATTCAGTATGAGTATTTTTTGGAAGGATTTGATGAGGCGTGGCAGCAAAGCAGCACTCCACAAGTCAGATATATCAATTTACCAGGAGGAGATTATTCATTTGGTGTACGATCCAAAGTAGGGAAGTCTGAATGGAGTGAACCTGTTTTCGCCTCAATCAGGATAGAACAACCTTTGACCGAAAAGCCGGAATTTACCCTATTCCTCATCTTTTTTGCTGCGATTTTTGTCTATTCGATCTATAGGTTTCGTGTTCGGTATCTGATTAATAAACAAAAGGACCTGGAAAGCATTATTATGCTTAGAACCAATGAGCTAAGGGAACTGAACAAAGACCTGGAACTAAAGGTGGCGGATCGTACCAAACACCTTGAAAATACAAATTCCAGATTGCGAGAATACGCTTACATCAATGCTCACTTACTAAGGGCACCGCTTTCCAGAATTCAGAGCCTTATATATCTCATCGAAATTTCTGATAAAAATGGATTTGATCCTAAATATTACGAAATCTTAAAGGACTCCAGTGCTGAATTAGACCAGGTGATTCATTCCATCAATGACGTCCTTGATGACCGGGATTTTCTCTCGAACAACCAATAGCCGATCCCAAGGCATACCTAATTCTTGGTAATTAGAGGCAATGATATAAGCATATGCTATGATTTGACAATAAAAATGCATTATTTGATACAGCTTCTAACATAAGCCAAAAAATAGTTATCAAATCCACAACCAAAGCTGTGGCGAACATAAAAGCGCTCATCATAACTTCCAGGGAAAAGGAAATCCTAAATTATCTTTCTCATGGCCATAACAGTAGAGAAATTGCTGAGATTTTGAGTATCTCATTGTTCACTGTTGATACTCACAGGCGCAATATGATGCAAAAGATGCAAGCCAGGAATACAGCTCACTTAATAAGACGTTGTTTTGAAGAAGAGCTTCTGCATTTGAATTCCAATGGTCTTCGCAAGGAATAAATTACTTCAGTTCGAGCTGTTTTCTTAACTCGCTTTTTTGGATATCGTCTTGAAAAAATTCCTGAATTGATCCCTCTAGTTCAGTAAAATAGTACTCCGTCAACAGGTGTGCTTCGATATAATCTTTTCTTACCGAACCAGCCTGGTCATAAAATCCTGAGTTATATTGATCTACCCGGGATTTGAGGGTGTAGGATGGATCTCTCTGTTTTGCCCACCGGGACGCCCAATACTCACAAAATCCTTCCTGCTTCCATTGTGGTAAAGAGCGAACTTTCAGAAATCCCAGCTCTTCTTTCAAAAGTTGATGTATTATTTCATGGGAGATAATGTGAATGATGTTGCCTTCCAGAAGATTGTATGAGAATCTCCCATCTGATCGTTCTTGCATTTCACGGATAAACGGAACATTTATCAGGACATAATTGAAAAAAGGGATATAAATGCCCTGACTTTGAATTGGTCTTCTAAAAACCTCCGCAAATACCGTGTAGGTCTCTTCATTACAAAGCAGAACCTCAAATGACTCATTACCCTCAAATATCGGTACCTGTCTGATCCGTTGCTCTACCTCACCGAATATATGTCCGATTCCATAATCCGGAGGCTTGTGCCAATGAACTTTGAACCGCTGATATTCAAAGTGATATTCGAAATAGCTTTTCGCAGTCAAAAGAGGCCAGATGTTGATGATTTGGACCGAGGTGTAAATCAATAGTAAGGCCAGGAATGCGACTAATGAATATCTCCAGGTTTTTTTCTTCATAAAAGGGGAGTCTTGCCTTTTTTGGAAAATATACTCAATTCAGGTATTCCGGATTGATTTTGACACATTTGACAAAGGCCAGGTCATTTGTCAATTGCTTCTATGGCAACTTTCGTGCTTAATTCAGATCGGGCATCTCCCCGGTAGTTTCCGGAAACGGGCATGGTTCTGGAGGGCTCATAGCTGGTTACTATAGGAATATATGTTTCTGTGGTCCACATTCCGGCACTTGGATCTATACCCACCCAACCGGCACCAGGCAACCACGCTTCTACCCATGCATGAAGCTCATGGCCCTCACCCAACTCTTCGTTAAATGCATAGCCGCTGACAAATCGTGAAGGAATTTCCAGGAAACGCAGAAAATGGATCAGCATCCAGGATAAATCACGACAGGAACCCTCTTTTCTGTCGAAGCACTGGACCGGAGACAAAAGATCCTCAATGTACCGGGGGGCATGACTCCATTTCTCATGAATCCTTTGATTGAGTTTTGAAAGAATTGAAACCGGGTCATTCTCCAAAGGAGATATTTCCTTTTCAATCCATGACTGGAGCTTTGGGGATAATTTCTCTACCGTGGTAAGATAAGGCATCAATACGGGTTGTTCATCGGCCCTTTTGGTCACAGATTCATCAATGAAGAAGTTGAAAGGATTATATGGTTTCACATGAACCTCAAGCAATGCCTCGATCTTCAGTTCCTTCAATTTTTGATTGAAAAGGCATTGTATCATCACATTATTCTCTGCATCCAGCCGATGTGACCTTGCTGAAGGTTCCGGCGTAACTTTGATTTCCCAGTTAATCAATTCCAGATACTCCCTGTGCTGGGGGTAGAAATGCAGATACTGCGGCTGGATATAGACTGCATTTTCATAAGTGTAAAGCGTATCGTGAGATACCTTAAGTATCATGGCATAATGGACAATTGAGAAGTATTCTTCTCAAAAGCTTTATCGAGGGCCACGGCGGGCAATTTATCAATGGCATCTCCTAAACGGGAATTCCAGTATTCAGAAATACTTCTCAGATCCTTCTCCTGAAATCGATGCTCAATCAGGTCAAACTGGTCGTTGTAAAGGATCACAGTATCCAGCGGATAGTCTACGTCATTGCTAGAAATACGGGTAGCTTCGAACGAAAGAAATCCAGCCTTCATTCCAAATTTCAAGGTACTCTCATACTTAAGAGCTCTTTTTAGGATGGGATTGCCAAAGCCTGTGTTACCGATAATAATATATGGAGTACCTTCTCCTACTTCGATCCAGTTCCCCTGCGGATAAAGCAGATAAAGCTTTGGCTTTTCATCTTCCTCAAGTTGACCACCTACTATGGCGTATAAATTGAACTGCATACCAGACTCTTTTAACGAATCCCGATCCTCCTTAGCCACTCGCTTGACCTGGTCTCCGAATTTATTTACGGCATGATATAGTTTATTGAATGTCTCATCCTCTTTTTCGATGACCTCCTTGAAATAAGTGATGGCCTTATCGCGCACTGATCGGAGTCCGCTTGTCATGATGAAAAAAGAGTGCTTGGATCTTTTGATGGTAAAGATCTTTTTAGCTGTGGTTGTATCATTTCCGGAAGTAATACGGGTATCCGCAATTCCGGCCACACCTTCTTTACTGAGTATGCCTAAACAATATGTCATTCCTGGGATGCTGTTTGGGATACGAAATTACTCCTAATCAGGAAATACTGTTCATTAATCGTATTTGAAATGGTATTCAATTTTAGCTGAAGCTGGTCGACGTATTCGTGCAGCCCAAAATCAATAATGCTTTTTACATCCGAAAACTCCAGTTCGGACCTTAGTGCACCTACTGCCTGCTCGGCGTCATTTACATAACCACTTGGATTTCCAGTTATCTTATGTAGAGAATCCTCTGCTGCTTTTATACTGTAGAATACGCTTCTCGGAAAGTATTTATTAAGCATTAAGAATCCTACAACGGATTCAGTAGAGATTTTTCCATAGACTCTTTTGTAGGCATTGAATGCACCTACCGAATTGAGAAGCGCTGCCCAGTGCAGGTAATCCAAAGGTGAGCCTACCTGGTCAATGGATGGCAATAATATATGATACTTTACATCCAGTATCCTGGATGTTTTATCTGCTCTTTCGAGGAATTTACCCATTTTATTGAAGTACCATCCCTCTGTGCGTGATTCATTTTCGTAAGACAGGCCATACACAATTTGAACCCTTTGTTTGATGTTGTCGAAAAAGTCCCTTGGATCTTCTTTTTTCCAAATTTTCCGTTTGGACGCACTTTGCATAAAGTAATAGAGATCGTTAAGGGTCTCCCAGGCTTCATGAGAAATACTTTCTCTGATGATCCTGGCATTTTCGCGCGCTTTTTCAAGGCTTCTGATAATAGAGTTTTCATATTCCCGGTCGAAGGCCAGAAAGTAGATCACATTGTCCTTACTATAATTCTTGTATCTACCGTCATAGAATTCTTTGTCACCGGTAGTAGCTACCAGTGGCTCCCATTGCTCCTTCATGCCAGGGGGCAGGTCGAGGGAAAGATTAAAATTCACCTCAATAAACCGGGCATAGTTCTCCGCCCTTTCCACATATCTTCCTAACCAAAATAACGAATCTGCTACTCTACTTAACATTTCTTACTTATCACTTAATACCCATGTATCTTTACTTCCACCGCCTTGTGAGGAATTTACCACCAGTGAGCCCTGCTTCAACGCAACCCTTGTAAGCGCTCCAGGGACAACGTCAATCTCTTTTCCATACAAAATATAAGGTCTTAAGTCCACATGTCTGGCACCAAAGCTGGACTTCGTAAGGGTAGGCACAGTAGAAAGAGAAAGAGTAGGCTGGGCAATGTATTTCCTTGGCGACTTTTTGATCTTCTCTTTGAACTCCGCATGTTCCTTTTTCGTGGCTTTTGGTCCGATCAACATGCCGTAACCACCTGCGGCATTTGTTTCTTTGACCACCAATTTACCAATGTTCTCCAGTACATACTCCCGATCCTCTTTCTC
This sequence comes from Cyclobacteriaceae bacterium, assembly GCA_965228045.1. GTDB lineage: Bacteria > Bacteroidota > Bacteroidia > Cytophagales > Cyclobacteriaceae > JANQEU01. Next base: position 1,095,335 of record OZ245789.1, read on the forward strand.
GCCACACTTATAAGTAGGCACGTTAGAAATTATTGGATCCTGATCCAGATAATATTTAATAATATCCGGTACGAAAGTATAAACCGCTTTGTCATCCGCGATTCCCGTTCCGGGCGCATTGGCCAAAGCCACATTACCAGCCTTGTAGGCTTCAAAAATTCCGGGGACACCCAGCATCGATTTTGGATTGAAAACCAATGGATCCAGAAAAGTGTCATCTATTCTTCTGTAGATCACGTCCAGCTGCTGCAAACCCTGGGTGGTTTGCATAAAAACTTTCTTATCCTCCACAATTAAATCCTGGCCAGTCACAAGCTCCACGCCCATTTGTTGAGCCAGATACGAGTGCTCGAAATATGCCGAATTGTAAATACCGGGAGTAAGGACCGCTATGGTCGGATATTCCTTTTCTGAGAGTCCGGCCAGCATGTCCCGTAGTTTGTCGGGATAATTTCTTATAGGTCTTACGTTTAGTTTAGAAAAGAGAGTGGAGAAAGCGTTTTTTACAATCTCTCTGTTTTCCAACATGTATGATACTCCTGATGGACATCTCAGGTTATCTTCCAACACATAGAATTCTCCATCGTCATTTCTGACCAGGTCGCTGCCTGTGATGTGACACCAGACCCCATTTGGTGGGTTAAGACCTTCACAAGCTTCCAGGTAGTCTTTACTGCTGAGAATGAGATCTTTTGGCACAATTCCGTCTTTCAGAATTTTCTTGTCGTGATATACATCATCGATGAAAAGATTGAGAGCTTCAATGCGCTGCATCAGACCTCTGTTGATTTTGTCCCATTCCGGAGCCCCGAGTACCCTTGGCACAAGGTCAAGTGGTAGTATTTTTTCAATTCCTTTGTTGTCGTGATAGACGTTAAAAGTCATACCAATTGATAGTTGGGACTTGTCAGTACTATGTTGCAGTTGCTGCAATTTCTTGAAAGGAATGTCCTCCAATGCAGATTTAAGATCCGTGTATGAGTCTCTTGTGGAACCGGACTCATCTATCATTTCATCATAAATACCTTTTACCGAATAATTTTCAAAATGCATGAACAATGGTAGTTTGCAATAAAATAATAAAAATTTATCAAATTATCACCATTCCAGAAGAATACTGATCTGTTTTACAATAAAATGGCTCATTATTGACTTTTTGTCAAATAACATGACAAGATTCTTAATCAATACCAGCCTGGTAAGATAACAATCAGGAAGATGATGAGTTCAGGCACCGAGGGCTTTAAGTGCCTCATAAATAAGAAATGCCGGCCAAAATATGGCTTTGATAAATCCGAGTACACCCATCCAGAAGCCAGCTGCGGTAGAAATGTAATAAATAACAGCTCCTAAAAACCCCATTCCATAGACCGCTCCTGAAGCACCTGGATTTCCACTATAGTTTTTCATGATGATGAATTTTAACAATCACAAGTTCGGTACTACAGGGCAGTCCTGGAATGACAATAGTCAACTTTCAGATTGATTCTTTGAAGCAATCTGAAAGCTGGTATTAGTATTTTAATTCAAGTCAATCGGAGTAGCACCGGAATCTATTTGGACAGAAGTCTTCTTACCAAACCTCCAGGAAAAGCCAACATTGATGAGGTAATCCGCAAAGGCGGCATCTCCATGTCTACCATTTTCCTTGTCCGAGAAATTCTTGGTCCTGTTACGTTCCACGGCAATCGGCACAGTTAGATTGAGTGCCACGTTTCTTAGGGCATAACTTACTCCTGGCTCGGCCGAGATCACATAACCTGGTCTTCTGAATCCTTCATCACCTCCAATGAGATCACTCGATGGGATACCTTCCGCCCGCATACCTCCGTAAAAAAACAAACCATGAACAGGGGCCATAACCAAAGCTCCAAGTCGCGCCGCATACTGATCCGGAACGCTCAATTCGGAGTTTCCGAATGTGTTAGTCGTTCTGTACTTCTCCCGGGGATTTATGAGATAATATAGATTTCCCGTAAGCGTGATGTTATCACTTAGGGAAGTAAATCCCTGCATCTCAATTGTGGCGCCGGTTCCACCATCACCTGGCTGTATGGATTGATCTACACCCGCGGTGATGATCTCATTGCCACTGGCTCCTTTATTGTGGAACTCTCCCTGAGCACGGTAATCACCTGTTGGAAATTTCATTCCAAGTGAAATAGACAAATTTGACCCGGGATTACTTTCAGGATTTAATAACCAGTAACTGAATCCAACACGGATATCACCCAATCCTGAGCTGGAGGTTGCATGTCTGTCACCTTCTCTGAATTCATTTTCAGGAGTGTCAGGATCGTCTTCCCGTGGATTTCCACCGTGCTCGTACATGGAAGTACGATTGTGATACACGAATGGTAGTGCCAGGTTAACACTGAATCGATCCGTAATACCGTAGTTCAAAAGGACGTCTGAGAAAAAGGAGTCATTGATCACCTCAGAGCCTTCCTCCACGCGGTACGTTTCCTCGTGCGTACCTCGAAAGTGTCTGAAAGAATGAAAATATCTGAAGTTCGTTCCTACCTGGAATTCACCTTTTTGCAGGAATGCACCGCCTCCTACATTGGCTCCGCAGCCGGATCTTATGGCTACACAGCCTTGCGCATTTGTATTTGTTGTAAGTAGTATCGTCATTGCCAATCCAAGGATTGAGCTAAATAGTAATCTTAGTTTCATCTGATTTAAGTATTGTACAGGAAGATGTGTCTTTGTAAAGACGGACCTTTCCCGTGGTTAAAAAAATAGAATATTTGGCCTTGTCACAGGCCGGAAGTCAGATCAAACTAATTGTGGTGGAGGGGATTCGATGTCCAGTTTCAAAGATGAGTAAACTGAAAGGCCAGGTGAGAAGAATTCACTTGGTATGTCAATGTTGAGAGCATTGAATTCGAATCTTTTATGCGCCCAGTAGTCCTTGACGATAAACGAAAACAATGTGTTGGTAGACTTTTCGGTTTGGTTGTTTGCAGCACTGTTTTGGACCCAGTCATCCACGGATTGATGCAGTTTGTCAGTGAGCGCATCATGGACCACTATGAAGTGAATAGTGTCGCGGGCATACCGTTGCTTTACGATTCTGTAGTTAATTCCTTCAAAATTGATGGAGCCATCGGCAATTTGGAACTCATCCTGATCTTGCCAGTAAGGCAATGCGAGGGGAATTGAGATCTCTTTCTGTGGACCAGAGAACTCCACGCTGCTCTTCCAATAGGAGTCAATGGACCTGGATCCGATCCAATACAGACCTACGAATCCCAGGTGGTATCCCAGGAAGATCAAAAGAAACAGATATGAAAGTCCTCTTCTCATCCGAAATTAATGGCCATAAAGGTATTGAAATTTTACATTTCCGAACATTTAGGAATGATTCTGACATATTTACCCTTATTATTTGACCGGAAATACCATGCCGGAGGGCCTGATCATTCAAATTTTGCCAGGAAGGCGTGCAGATCATCTTCTTCCGCCAGGTTCAGCTTACGTTTCAATCTGTACTTGGCCATTCGGATACTTTTGAGTTCAATAAACAGGATCGAGGCCATCTCACGGTTGGTAAGGTTTAGTTTTATCAATGCTGCCAATCGTCTGTCACCCAGGGCAAGGTTTGGGTATTTGTTAAAAAGACGTTCACTGAATTTTGGGTGAACCTGGCTGAAATATTCATTGAAATTATCCCAGTCCTTATCTATGGATTTTTTGGAGTTGATGATATTCAGGATTTTCTGATAGTTGGGTTCGCCCCGTACCTTCATTTTTTTGATTTCCTCTTCGATTTCAGTGAAGCTGTTGTTTCTGTAGACCATATTTAGGGTATGCCCGGAAAGTTTATGCTGGTTGACTTCAAGTTTTCTTTTCAGTCTGGATTCCCGTAGCATTTGCCTGTTTCGGTAAACCAGGAAAATGAGTGTGAGGATCACAAGGGCCGAAGAAAACATCCAAATTGTCAACTTATTTCGAAGCCCGGCTTCTATGTTTTCAAACTTTAGTTGGTCTATTTGTTTTTGTTTTTCCAGGTTTTCGATTTGAGAATACAGCTTTGTGAAAGTTCTCTGATTATCCTTATTGAATAATGAATCTTTCAAAACAAGATGTTGGTTCAGGTATTTCAGGGAAGAATCTGCCTGATTTTTTGATTGATAAGCATGTGAAAGGATTAGAGTCAGATCTGACGAGTATCTTAAGTTCTGGTATTTGGAGCTGGATTCAAGGGCTCTTTTGGCATAATGGATTGCACTATCATACTCGCTTCTCCTCAATTTGATTTGGGCATTTAAAAGATGAAATTTTTCCCTCATGTCTGTTATTCCAACACTGTCAGCAATTTCAAGAGCCTCATTCATGTAGGAAAGGGCTAGCCCAAACTGCTCTTCTAAAATGTACAATTCTGCCAGGTTACTGATTGAAATTACAATTGAATTGCTGGCTCCAATGGTTTTCGCCGTTTCAAGAGATCTTTGAGTATAATATATGGCTGAATCCACCACATTTAAATTCAGATAGAAATTCCCAAGATTATTGTTTTTGGCAATGATGCCTGCCGTATTTCCCGTTTGCTCGTCAATTCTAACTCCTTCCAAAGTCATCTGAATTGCCTTTTCAATGAGCCCCATGTTTTTATAAGTAACCGCTATGTTATTCACCACCTGACTTCTTATTCTCTCTTCCAAATCAGGAATTTGATAGAGGTGAGTCCAATAATCCAATGCGGCTACATATTCACCTCTTATGGCTTTGTTAGTAGCGATCATATTAATGATAGCGTAGACACCCGAACTATCTCCTGCTTCTCTGTCCAGTGCAATGGCCTCCTCTAAATATTGGTTACTTAGCTCCCACTCTCTTTTGCTACGGTAAACTCCACCTATGGCCTTTGGAACAAGGGAGTACCGAGACTCTATCTTATCACCGAAATAGTCGTTTTCGACATAGAGCTCTTTTGCCTTTTCAAGAAAGTATAGGGCTGAGTCAAGCTTGTAATGTTTGGAGTACTTAGTTCCTGTCAATGCCAGGGATCGGGCGATACCGGCTTTGTAATCCAAGCGGACACAAGCTTCATATAAATCCGGCAAAATCAATTCAACGCTATCAAGTTTTAGGTCGAAAATCAAGACTTCAACCTTTGAAAGCTTTTCATCAATTTCGGCTATTTCCAGGTTTTGAGCCGACAGGTAAAATCCCGCAAATAATACAAGAATTAATAAGGAAGAACGCATGAGCTCAGCTGACCCTTGAATTTATAGGGGAAGATATAGCAAATGCTTATAATATCTAAATATTAGGAGAACAAGACATGAATGATTTGACTATATTTTTCCTGATTGATAATCAAAAGCCTGATCGATAATACCATTATGAGTGGTGAACAATGAAAAAGTGACCCGGATTTAAAAACGAATATCTATAGCTTTATTCCAAACCTGTCTCCAAGATGCCGCAGATCCTGAACAACGGGTTCCAGCAACGGGATGCCATTTTTTAACCTTTCATCAGTGGTCAGTCTTTCCGGGTCTCCGGGGATCAGCACGGATTCCTGTCCCTCAATTGTTTGTGCACTTCTGAACCTCCTGATCCAGTTGTCCATATGATCCTTGAAGTCATCAGAAGACCGGAAAGCATCGATTCTCATCGCTCCAAAAAAATGACCAAGGCCTTCACCGACCGGATTTGGATCTGGTTCCAGAAAAGCTACAAAAGGGGGTACCCACGGTCCGTAATTCGCACCGGATAGCACTGCGGAGAAAATATCCACCACACTCCCCAGAATGTAGCCTTTGTGCGAACCATGCTCACGAGTTCCTCCCAGAGGCAAAAGCGCTCCGCCTTTTTGAACGCCTTTCGGGTCTGTCGTAGGTCGACCGTCTTCACCCTGGATCCAGCCCTTTGGAGCTTCTTCATTTTTTCTTTGCAAAATCTCCAATTTGCCATTAGCAGCGGTGGTAGTGGCCATATCCGCTACGAAAGGGGGCTCTTTTCCTGTAGGAATGGCCACTGATATTGGGTTAGTACCCAACAACCTTTCCTTGCTAAAAGTGGGTGCCACAAGTGGACTTGCGTTTGTCATCGACAGACCGATACAATCGTGCTCCAGGGCCATCATGGTATGATAACCTGCAATTCCATAATGGTTGGAGTTTTTCACACTGACCCATCCGGTCCCTACGTTTTTGGCTTTTTCTATTGCAATGTTCATTGCATGAGGTCCGGCTACAAGTCCAAGTGCTTTGTCAGCATCCAATACTCCGGTACTGGGGGTTTCGTGTACCAGTTTCATTTCCGGTTTAGCATTTATGCGTCCCTTTTCATGAAGGCGGACATAGCCTGTTAGGCGTGCGACGCCATGCGAATCAACTCCACGGATATCGGCACTAAGCAATACATCTGCAGCTTGTTGTGCGTGTGGTTCTGAACACCCTATGGCCATTAATATCGCTTTGCTGAATACGTGCAACCTATCGTAGGAAAGGATCATTATACGTTTGGCTTTAGCTTGTTACTCTCTTTTAGCGAATCAATTGTTTTTAGTAGCACACCTTCCTTCAGCGCATAAGCTGAGATCCTTAGGTTATTGATTTCACACTTTTCAATGACAAACTTAAGAAGTTCCAAAGCCACTACGATCAACTCCACTCTCATCTCAATCATGCCAGGTATTGCCAGACGTTCTTCCCGATTACTCCGCATGATCTCGTCGTAGATTATCTGGAAATCATCCAGGTCAAATGGGAATTCCGTACTTCCTGGCGTTATCGCAATTCCTCGTTTTTTCCTGTAGATGTCACTCAGAGTATCAAATGTACCCGAAGAGCCTATTAGGGTTCCGGGTTTATGAACTTTAACTGCCTCGAACAATTCAGATAGATTTGTTTGCAGATAGTTCTGAAGCGACTGCAACTCATTACTGGAAATAGGATCATTTTTGTGAAACATATCCAGCATCCTTTGACCGCCAATTTCAAAGCTTTTGAGCCAAAATATCTCTTGATCCGAACCAATGATGAACTCAATGCTCCCACCACCTATGTCCATGATCAATGCCGGGTCATCTCCAATAGGAAGTGCTTTTCGCACTCCATAGTAGATATTCCTTGCTTCTTCCTCCCCGGAAATAATTCTTACCTCGATGCCGGTTTTAATACGTATTGCTTCACAAAGCTCTTTACCATTGGTCGCACTGCGAATGGCGCTCGTAGCTGTTGCAAACACATCTTCAATAATATGCTGATCCATGACTTCCCTGAAATGGATCATTGCGTTAAGCGCCCGATCAGCTGCTTCTGCTGTTATCTTGCCGTCATTAATGCCGCCCTTACCGATTTTCACCGATTGCCTCTCCCGATGTATTACACGGAAATCATCATACCAGACCTCTACGATGAGCAGGTGGAAGGTATTGGTTCCCATATCTATGACTGCGACATTCATATTACTCCAAAATCGCCCGCAAGATATGAAGTCCATGCCTCAACTGTAATAACCCCTTAGAATTTTTGAAAGGACTTTGGATAATTATCAGCATGAGATTAAACCGAAATGCACTGATAAAAACTTTACAGATCGAAAGCTATTGATAGCTTTGCGATCAAAACCAGATTCAAATTCACATCTATGACCAAGGTGGCAATTGTAACAGCAGCGAGCAAAGGAATGGGCAAGGCATGCGCAATGAAGCTTGCTGATGCAGGTTACAAGCTTGTGATAATGTCAAGGTCAAAGGAGATTTTCGAAGTTGCTGATTTGCTCAATGCCAGACCGTTACAGGGCTCCGTCAATAATCTGGAAGACATCGAACGTGTGATAGGTCTTGCATACGAAAAATACGGCAGAATTGATGTGGTGGTCAACAATACCGGACATCCTCCAAAAGGACCTTTGCTGGACCTGACGGACAAAGATTGGAGAGATGGAATGGAGCTAGTGCTGATGAACGTGATTAGGTTTTCGAAAGGAGTGGCACAAATCATGAAAAAGACAGGAGGGTCCATTGTGAATCTTTCTACATTTAGCGCAAAAGAACCTTCACTGGACTTCCCTGTCTCCAGTGTAATGAGAAGCGCTTTAAGTGCGTATACCAAACTATTTTCCAGGGAATTTGGGGGAAATAACATAAGGATGAACAATATTCTCCCTGGTTACATTGACAGCTACAAAGCTGATGAAGAAACCATCAATCAAATTCCGTTGTTGCGACAAGGAACCCCCGAAGAGGTAGCGGAGTTGGCATTGTTTCTGGCATCTGAAAAATCATCATATATTACAGGACAAGACTTCCTCATCGATGGGGGGCTCACGCAATCAATTTAATTTTTGAAATGGATAAACAAAGCAGAGATTTTCTTTTTAACTACCTAAATAATCCATCTCCTACTGGCTTTGAGGAGAGTGGACAACGAATTTGGCTTGATTACATTAAGCCTTATGTGGATGATTACATTTCCGATACCTACGGGTCCGTAGCAGGTGTAATTAACCCGGAAGCAGATTACAAAGTCGTCATCGAGGCGCATGCCGATGAGATTAGCTGGTTTGTGAATTACATTGATGATAAGGGATATATATACGTTGTACGTAATGGAGGCTCCGACCACCAGATCGCTCCTTCCAAAAGGGTCAACATTCACACGAAAAATGGCGTACTAAAAGGCATTTTTGGATGGCCGGCGATCCATGTCAGAAAGGAAAAGGAAGAAGCCCCTTCGCTGAAAAACATTTTCGTTGACGTAGGAGCATCCAGCAAAGACGAGGTGCTTAAGATGGGGATTCATCCTGGTACAGTTATGACTTTCGAGGATGAGCTTATAGAGCTGAATGAAAAGTACCTGGTGGGAAGAGCTCTGGACAACAGGATGGGCGGCTTTATGATAGCCGAAGTGGCGAGACGAATTAAGGAACAGAAAATCGAGCTCCCTTTCAGTTTATATATAGTGAATTCCGTACAGGAGGAAATAGGACTGAGGGGTGCCGAGATGATTTCCAGAAGAATCAATCCTGATGTGGCGATCATTACAGATGTGACCCATGACACACAGTCACCCATGTATGACAAAAAAGTGAGTGGGGACATCACCAGTGGGAATGGACCTACTATTTCTTATGCACCTGCTGTGCAAAACAACGTAAGGGATCTATTGATTGAAGCTGCGGAGAAAAATAAAATTCCATTTCAGCGATTGGCTGCTTCAAGAATAACAGGAACCGATACGGACGCTTTTGCTTATAGCTCGGATGGAGTAGCCTCAGCCTTGATATCACTCCCTTTGAAATACATGCATACAACAGTCGAAATGGTAGCAAAGGAGGATGTTGAGAATGTGATCAAGCTATTTTTAGAAAGCTTGAAAGCGATCAAAAGCGGACAGGATTTTAGATATATAAAGTAAACTAGCCTATGTTTCCGCCGAACCAACTCTTAAAATCGGTTGCTTTTTCGGCGGAGACGATTATTTGTTCTTCATGAGGTACCAGAAGCTCCACGAGTAGCTTTCCTTTATGATACCTGTGCACGACAGCAATCTTTTCCAGATTCAGAATGTATTGCCTGTTGGCCCGATAAAATTGGTCCGGATTCAGCTGCTGCTGGATTTCATCCAATGTATTGTCCTGGATGTATTTTTTCCCCTGAATAGTTACCAGGTATACTACAGCATTGTGTGTATAGAAAAAGGCCACTTCTTCGAGGGGAATGGCCAGTAGTTTATCTCCCATCTTCACCAGGAATCGGTTCTTGTAACTCCGGGACTGAAGCTGGATTTCCCTGATCACATTATGCAATTCGGGATTTCCATTTTGTTCGTTTGGAGCAAAGGATTCCTTTAGGTTCTTTAGTTTCTCCAGGGCACTTTTCAGGTCGTTTTTATCAATAGGCTTTAGTAAATAGTCGATGCTGTTGACTTTAAACGCTTTCAACATATACTCATCAAAAGCGGTGGTAAAAACAATCGGTGCTTTAATCTTCACGCTTTCGAAAATGTCAAAACTCACCCCATCACTAAGTTGAATGTCCATGAAGATCAGGTCGGGTGAGATGCCTTGTCGAAACCATTCAATCGATTGATCCACGCTGTCAAAAACTTCAAGAATCTCAATCTCGGGGTCGACTTCCTCCAATAGTTTTTGCAATCTTCTAAATGCTGGTGCCTCGTCCTCGATGATCACTACTTTCATGATCTAATAGGCTATTTCTTTTTCGTGAATAAGATTGATTACGGGTATGAAGACCTTGTAAAGATTGTCAGCAGTCGAAATTTCAATTTCTCTGTTAGCAAGGTAACTATATCTCTTTTTGATGTTGGCCAGGCCTGTCTTGGTACTCTGTCCAATGGTATTTTTCACCTGGAGATTGTTCTGCACTACAATAGATTGATTGCCATCCATAAAGACGGAGACATTTAGCGGTTTTGATCTGGAAACCTCATTATGCTTTATGGCATTTTCGATCAACATCTGGATGGTGAGAGGTGCGATGTGTGTCCGTTGAAATTTCTCGGGAATATCGAATTCTACCTGAAGATTTTCAGGAAATCTCATTTTAAGCAAAAACACATAAGACCTGGCAAAATCAAGTTCCTCGGAAAGGTCAACCAGGTCCTTGTCTTTGGTGGACAGGATATATCTGTAGACCCCTGACAGCTTCTGTGTAAACTCGATGGCCATTTCCTGGTTTTCGGCAATGAGTGTAGTTAAAGTGTTGAGACTATTAAATAAAAAATGCGGACTCATTTGGTTCTGAAGGACGGCGAACTGCGTTCGGATCTGCTGGTTTTTAAGTTCCTCTGTCAGCTTGATGGATTCTCTCCATTTTTCAAAGAAGTAAACGGCCTCGTAAATGCCGCCGATCATTACGGTCATAAGAACATTGAAAAAGCCCCATTGCGTATACGTTTCGACTACCCATAAATCACTCCACTGAGCGTAGCCAAAGAGCATTTTTACAGGGATGCCACCCAAAAAGACCCAAAATGTCAGGCAGATAACCGTTAACGATACACGCTTGACAGTTTTACTTATGTCCGGAAATCTGGATCGGAAATAAAAGAAGATATAAGCAGCTCCATTCCAATATACCGCCGTGAATGTGACGGCATGAAGAAAGGCTTCAAACCAACTGAAATGCTCTTCATAATGTGATTTGGGTGTCATGACCATTGCGATGAGACCGACCACGGGAATCCCCAACCATCGAATATGTACTTCTTTCAATTTCATGTTAGCATAAAAGTACGAAGTTCCACACCTAATCTTTTATACAATCTAAGTTGAAACCGTTTTTCGGACTGGTGAAATCGGTTTAGGTACAGTTGAAACCGGATATGCCAGGATTTCGCTTTGGAGATGGTTTAAGGCCTTAGATTCCTGACTTGAATTTCATGGTTTCCGGGTTGGACCACCTTTCCATTACAGATGCGCGATGAGGTCCGTTAATTCGAACTGTAATCAAAAAATCATCACGAAATGAAACTCTTTAAAACAAACCTTTACAAAAAAGATCATGAGGTACTAAAGATACTTTTTGGATCGATACTCGCAATTTTAAGCCTTACCGTCTCTGCACAGACACAGGTGGTAAAGGGAAGCATCCTGGATGCCACAGCAGAATACCCTTTAATAGGTGCAACAGTCACATTGGTTGGCTCTGATCCGATCATAGGATCTGTAACTGACATCGAAGGAAACTTCAGGATTGAAAATGTCCCCGCCGGAAGACATACTTTTCTAATTCAGTATGTAGGATATAAAAGTGCTACGCTACCAAACGTACTTGTGACCGCAGGAAAGGAAGTGGTCCTGCCGATAAAGCTCGAGGAATCAGTAGAAAGCTTAAACGCAGTTGTGGTAACAGCTGAAGCTGAAAAGGATTTACCAATAAATGACCTTGCCAAGGTGAGCGCAAGGACTTTCAGCCTGGAAGAAGTAACCCGTTTCTCCGGTGGTAGAAATGACGTGGCCAGACTAGCCATATCTTTTGCAGGTGTCTCGGCTCCGAATGACTCTCGAAACGATATCGTAGTCCGGGGTAATTCGCCAAATGGGCTACTATGGAGAGTCGAGGGGCTCCCAATCTCTACAACAAACCATTTTGCCACTCTTGGCACCACAGGAGGGCCTGTGAGTGCGCTGAACACAAACCTTTTAAGAACTTCTGATTTCCTTACAGGTGCATTCCCGGCAGAATATGGCAACTCCAATGCCGCCGTTTTTGATGTGAATTTCCGAAGTGGAAACCTGGATAAGTTTGAATTCACAGGTCAGATGTCGGCTTTTAGTGGATTAGAGTTCATGGCCGAAGGACCTATCAGCCGGGCCAATAATTCCTCTTTCGTGGCTTCGTATCGCTATGGCATAGCAAGTCTTGCGGCTACAGGCACCAGTGCGATTCCTTACTACCAGGATTTTTCATTCAAAGTAAATCTTGGACAATCAAGATTCGGCACATTCGAAGTCTTCGGAATGGGAGGTTTGAGCAGTATTGATTTTTATGGCGATGAGATTGATGAAAATGACCTGTTTGCGGATCCAAATGTGGATGCATTCGTCAACAATGATCTTGGATTGGGTGGTGTAACCCATAAAATAAGCATCAATAAGAATAACTTCCTTAAGACTACCGCAGGAGTATCGACCAATAGCAATACTTACTACCAGGACAATTTCATCCGCAATGCTAATGATGACGTGACGGATAAATACCGTGCCACGGAGGTGGAAAACAGAGAGATCCGATACACCTTAACCAGCACACTCAACTCCAAGTTCAACGCCAGATGGAGTTTGAGATCAGGTTTCCTGACAGAATTATACACACCAAGTTTCATCACCCAAGATAGAGATGATGATGAGTTTATTCCGGATAATAATGGCGACGAAATTCCCGACTTTTTTAATCCTGTAACCGACATGACCGAAACTTATCTGCTTAGTCAGCTTTACAGCCAGGCGGAATACAAGTTCACAGATGACCTGAAGGCTACTTTTGGAATCCACGGTCAGCATCTCAGTATCAACAATGATTTCATCGCCGAACCCAGGGCGGCAATCAGCTGGCAATTCACCGATCTTCAAAGATTAAGCTTTGCCTATGGTCTGCACTCACAGATAGCTCCCGCTCCTGTCATTTTTTATGAAGAAAGAATGGCAGATGGAACTTTCGAAAAGACCAACGAGGAGCTGGATTTCATCAAAGCCCACCACCTGGTCGCAGGATACGACCTGAACTTTGCAAGGGATTGGAGATTGAAGACGGAATTATACTACCAGGCGCTTTATGATGTGCCAGTTGAGAGTCAGTCAAGCAGTTACTCAGTACTGAATGAAGGAGCGGATTTTGTCTTTGATCAGAGAGGATCACTTGTAAATGACGGTGTTGGAAGAAACATTGGCATGGAGCTGACTGTAGAGAAGTTTTTCAGCAGAGGCTATTATGCCCTGATCACCGGATCCCTTTATGAATCCACTTATGAAGGTAGCGATGGTGTGGAGAGGAGTACAGCATTTAACAGCAATGGTGTATTTAATATCCTTGCCGGAAAGGAATGGAAATTTGGTAGCAGTGATCAGAATGCTTTCACTTTCGATACTAAGTTAACTGGCTCTGGCGGCGCACCCTATACCCCAATTGACCTTCAGGAGTCAATCAGCCAGAATCGACAGATTTTGTTTGAGAATCAGGCTTTCTCAGAAAGATACGAAGCTTATTTCCGATGGGACGTAAAATTTGGAGTAAGACTGAATAGCACAAAACGAAGTGTTTCGCACCAGTTCTTTGTTGACCTGCAGAACGTAACCAATAGAGAAAATGAATTTGTACAGCGATACAATTCAATTACCAATGAAATAAATGGTGTCAATCAGATCGGATTTTTTCCGGATGTGATGTATCGAATCCAGTTCTAGTGATGATTGGAATCGATTCCTAAGCCCTCAGTGATGAGGGCTTTTTTTATGCCCTTCAGCGATCATATTTTCCGCTCATGGTAAAAAAGTCATTCACAAACGATTGCATTTTGGTTCAGTAACATGAATTGTTTGCCAAACCTTATATTTATAGAACTGATAACCAAAATAGAATTAACCAATGAAAATATCAAAGCTACTCGCGGCGCTGCTAGTGCTTGCAGCTTGCTCATCACCTCAGAAAACGGAGTCAGAGTCCGAAGAACCAGAAGCACAAAAGGAAACACAGCCAATGGAGGCAGCGGACAATACGCTATCCGATTCAGAAGAAGCGGAAGGATGGATGCTTCTTTTTGATGGAGAGACGTCCGATGGTTGGAGAGGATATGGAAAGGAAGGATTTCCAGCAGTGTGGCAGGTGCAGGACGAGTCACTTTACATGACAGGTCAGGAAAAGAGGACGGATGCTCAAAAAGAGGACGCCGGAGACATTATTTACGATCAGCAATTTTCAAATTTTCATTTGAAACTGGACTGGAAAATATCTGAAGGTGGCAATTCCGGAATTTTCTACCTGGGACAGGAAGACCTCGACCTTGGCCCCATTTACATGACCGCTCCTGAGATGCAGGTACTGGATAATGACCGACATCCGGATGCCAACATGGGCAAAGATGGCAATCGAAAAGCGGGCTCTCTGTACGATCTCATCCCGGCCGATCCTCAAAACACCAAACCTGCCGGTGAATGGAATTCTGTCGAGGTAATTAAGCAGGGAAATAACGTGAAACATTTTCAGAACGGTGAACTGGTCGTGGAGTATGAGTTTGGGATGGACGAATGGAATGAACTTGTATCCGGCAGTAAATTTCCTGGGTTAAACCCAAATTGGGCCAACCTTGCTGATCAAGGATATATAGGATTGCAGGATCACGGAAATGATGTTTGGTTCAAGAACATCAAAATCAAGGAGCTATAAAACATTAACTGACCCGAATGATGGAAAAGAAAAACAAGAAGTATTCAGGAAATCGAAGAGAATTTATCAAGCAGGCAGCTCTGGGAGCAGCGGCTTTTACGATCGTCCCGAGACACGTTCTCGGAGGCCCCGGATATCAGTCTCCCAGTGACAAGCTCAACCTGGCTGGGATTGGTGTAGGCGGAAAAGGTTGGTCAGACATTCGAAACGCCTACAATGGTGGCAAGGAGAATGTAGTAGCCATTTGCGATGTGGACAAGAACAGGGCCGGTAACGCCATCAAACTGTGGCCGAATGCAAAGTTTTATTCTGATTTCCGCGTCATGCTGGACGAGGAAAAGGACATTGATGCCGTGACCATTTCAACGCCGGATCATACACACGCCGTTGCAGCCATGAATGCCATGGGTAGGGGAATTCATGTATACGTACAGAAGCCACTTACACACAACATCAGGGAGGCACGGATGCTGACCGAGACAGCCCGCAAGAATAAGATCGTGACCCAGATGGGTAACCAGGGTGCCTCCAATGCGGAGCAGGTACAGATGCAGGAGTGGTTCAATAAAGGAATGCTGGGAACCGTAGACCAGGTCTATGTCTGGACGGACCGGCCGGTATGGCCACAAGGCATTCCCGTGCCATCTGAGAAACCAGGGTTACCAGAGCACATTTCGGCAAAGGATTGGGACCTGTTCATTGGTCCGGCTGAGTTCGTAGATTATCATCCACTTTATCATCCATTCAAATGGCGTGGATGGTGGAATTTCGGGACGGGAGCGCTTGGTGATATGGGTTGTCACCTGATCGATCCTCCATTCAGGGTTCTGGGATTGGGTTACCCCACTGAGGTGGAATGCAGCGTTGGGCAGATCTTCCTACAGGATTGGGTGCCGGAGTACATACCACAGGGATGCCCACCATCATCACATTCTCAATTGAAATTTCCTGCTTCTGAGAAAAACAATTCTGAAGTCACATTAACATGGTACGATGGCGGTATTAGGCCGATGCATCCTGACCTGATCCCGGCCGGGGATTTCCTCGGAAGTCCTAATTCAGCCAATGGTGCAATGATGATTGGATCCAAAGGGATCATGACATGCGGTGTCTACGGCCTTACCCCTCAGTTGTACTTAAATAGTGGCGAGAAACTTACCATGCCCGACGACTATGACAGTGGCAATCCCTACATAGGAGAGGATGTTCCCGAATTTGGGCACCAGGTACTTTGGACGGATGCCGTCAAAGCAGGGTTCAATAGTAAGGAGCATAAGGCGTTGACCTCTTCATTTGACTACGCCGGTCCACTGACTGAGACTGTACTGATGGGTAATCTTGCCATTAGAAGTTATCAGATGGGTGAAGAGAATGCCGAAGGTAACCTGGAATTCAATGGACGTAAGAAGTTACTTTGGGATGGTATGAAGATGGAGATTACCAATCATGCGCCTGCCAATGAATTTGTTGGCAGACCGTACAGGGAGGGCTGGTCTCTGTCCTAAAAAAATAAAGGTGAACCCAAAAATTGGGTTCACCTAATCATGAAGCTATTTGTGGTAGACTACCTCTCCCAGAAAAAGGGAGGCTCTATATTCAGAGACCGTAAGTAGACATATCCTTGTCCACGGTGGTGGATTTCATTGTCAAAGAAATAGAAGAGGTGCCAGTAAATAGGTCCCTCGTATTGACCGAAAGCATTGTCATGTTCCTGGAATCTGCCTTCAGGAATGTTTTTCCAGTTTTTATCAATGTGCGTCGTAACGTAGTCCCAGTACTCCAGCAATTTTGCTTTGGTGTCCACTTTGACCTTGTCAAATGCGGTGACATTTTCCCATTTCCTGGTCACTATACCATTGATACCAACTTCTGCCATATTGGCTGTTTCCATGGCGAGCTCACTAAATGGCCTCATTCCACCGATAGAAAGAGAAAATAACTTGTCTTCAGGAAAAGCTTCGATAACCCTTCTTGTGAGTCTGCGATGTCCCTGCCAGTGTTCAAGAAGCTGCTCACCGGTGATTGTAGTTGATTCTGCAATTGTCATATTCTTTTTTTGGCTAAAATGACATCACTAAGTGTCAACCCTATGTCACCGCTATTTCCGGTTTTTGTTTTTCTTCAACTTTTAGTCCGAACAACGGCCTCAGGATGGTCACGCGCCTGATGACAAACTCATAGAAAGCAAAACATCCTAAAAACGTAAAGATGGTACTCGATAAAAACTTTACCATAGGGGACCATTCCAGGGGAAAAATAAGGTACGCACTGAGGTAAAGGAACACCATGTGAATGATGTACACCGGGTATGCGGCCTGACTTAGGTAGCTGAGTGTTGGACCCGGCTTGTTCAGATATTTATATCCGAACGCCAGAACTGCAAAAATCCAAAAGCATGATTCTATTGCCATAAAATGCCCGGGTCCCTGTAATTGAAACAGGCCGTATCGGATCCCATACAAGGTTACTGCCAATGCCAGAAATACATATCGCCAATGCTTAAGGTTATCCCAAAATGTTTGTCCGCTAAAAACAAAGAGAAATCCGAAGAGAAATGCCAGTAAGCCAAGTGCAAATCCATGCCAGCTCATCGCATACATTTCATAAATGGCCGGCTGCACCACCCATGCCTCCAAAGCCATAAATCCAACGACCACAAGCAAACCCAATGGATTACCAAAAAGCTTACGGATGCCATTTGCAATTTTACCATCCCGGTTGTTCCTGAGAAAAATGAAAAAGGGTGATAGCACCAGAACATACAGAAAGATATTTCCCAGGAACCACAGATGACCGGGATTGGGCATATACAAAATACCCATTCCATAGTACTTCTGCAGTAGGAATATGTGAAGTGGAACGATGGCGATGATCCCAAAAACAAACGGTACCAGGATGCGTTTACTGCGCTCCAGTACCAGCTCTTTCCAGTTTCTTTTTTGGATGGCAAAACAGACACCCATACCAGATACGAAAAACAGCAATGGAATCCTCCAAATATTGATCATGGTCATGGGTGTCCAGATTTCTGGCAAAGTGGGTTTGTTTTGGATGAATCCAATCATCAAACCCCAGGGCTGAAATCCTATGGCAACATGATAAATCAGAAGCAGACCGATGGTAATGACCCTGAGCCAATCGATGTCAAATCTTCTCTCTTTCATGACTTTTTCAAAATGTCCGCTACCACTGGTCGTGTATTTTCCAACCTTTGATAATCGAGTTTAAGACCCATCTCACTAAGTTGTTGCTCCATCATTTCGTAAACTGGTTTCACTGCCTCAAACGGAGCCTGAACAGATTCAAGAGCGGTAGCTCCGTACGTGTTCTTTATGGACTTATCGACCCCTTTTTCGATCAGTAATTCAACAATCTCTGTTCTGCAGAAAAAAGCTGCAGTGTGTAGCGCCGTTGAACCTTCCTTGTTCTTATAGTTCACCTCGGCACCCGCCTCAAGTAGCGCTTTCACTACTTCGGTATTACCAAATACTGTTGCCGTGATCATAGGGCTGGAGCCTCCAAAAGGGTCAGGTTTATCCAGATCAGAACCTGCCGCGATGTGTCCTTTTATTGCTTCCAGGTTCCCCGTAATGGCAGCCGAGTGAATGTCCATCTTTGGTGGTTCTGGTTTTGAAGCGTCAGCATTAGTTGCCTGTTCGCTGGTGTTGTTTCCTCCGCATGATAGAAGGAAAAGTGCAATGAGCATTGAAATTGCTTTGCCAGTAAAAGATTTTGTATTTTTCATAATTGTAATTGTTTGATTGTTTCAAAAAAATCGTACTACAAAGCTCGTGAGAGGTGCTTCCTGCCGGTTAGCAACTATGGTGACTTCAATATCAAGTTTCGAACAGAGATGAAAACTATGCGGATTCGATATAAATTATGACGCATCAACCTGATAAACCCTGTAAATTAGCCTTGTGAAAGAATCTTTCTCTGAAAAGCCAATTGTTGCAGGAGACTTCCTTTCGAAGGTCAGAGATGCTGTGTTGGAAAACTTATCTGATGAGTTTTTTGGGGTATCGGAATTGGCTGAAGCCGTCGGTATGAGCCGGAGCAATCTGCTACGCAAGATCAAAAAGGAAACCAACCTTTCAGCAAGTCAATATATCCGAAACATCCGGTTGGAACAGGCTCTGCACCAATTGAGAAACTCCTCTTTGAATGTATCTGAGGTGTCCTTTAAGGTCGGATTCAATAGTACATCATATTTCATCAAATGTTTTAGGGAAAGATATGGATATCCACCTGGTGAAGCGGCGAAAAGACTTCATGAGAATTCTACCGAAGGTACTCTAACCAGGAAGAAATCCAGGAAAGCTGAGATCATGGTGGCCACTTTTCTTACGGTAGCGTTGCTGTTCTGGTACTTGTCATCAGGCAGAGAGGACAATACCCCACCTGTATTGCCTGAAAAGTCGATTGCGGTTTTACCATTTAAGAATGATAGCAACGATTCCTCCAATCTATATTTCGTAAATGGCCTGATGGAATCCATTTTGGGCAACCTCCAGAAAATCGAAGACATAAGGGTGATCAGCAGGACATCGGTGGAGAAATATAGGTATGAGACCAAATCAATCCCGGAGATTGCGAGGGAATTGCAGGTAGGGTATTTCGTAGAAGGAAGTGGTCAGAAGGTAGGAGATCAGATCATGCTCAATATACAACTGATAGATGCCAATAGCGACCAGCATTTGTGGGCGGAGCAGTATAACAGAAAACTTGACGATATATTCCAGCTTCAGCAGGAGGTGGCCAAGAACATTGCAGGTAATATTGAAGCCGTCATTACGCCAAATGAATTCGAGCAGATCGAAAAAGTACCTACCGAAAATCTTGAAGCATATGACTTATATCTGAGAGGTATGGATGAAATCAGGAAGGAGAGTCGGGAAGGGCTATTGGCAGGTATTCCACTGTTTGAGCAAGCGATAGAACTGGACTCAGAGTTTGCATTGGCGTATGCTATGCTCTCTATCAGCTATTACTATCTTGATATTTTCCAGGCGGAGAAAACTCATACGGATGAAATAAGGAATAACGCAGATAAGGCTATTCTTTATGATGATAAACTTGCCCAAAGTCTCCTGGCGAAGGGCTTATATCATTTGCATTTGTCGGAGCATGATTTGGCAGTCGGCTTTCTGGAAAGAGCATTGGAGTACAATCCAAATTCCTCACATATTATTCAGCTTTTGTCAGAGTTTTATGCCAATTACATTCCGAACACGTCCAAGTACCTGGAATACGCATTGAAAGGTGTAAGACTCAGCGCGCAGACCAATGATAGTATTGCGGCCAGCTACTCTTACCTCCATCTTAGTGTTGCACTTTCGCAGGCAGGGTTTGTGGAGGACGCGTTGGAATATGTGAATCTGTCTCAATCTTACATGCCACAGAATACCTATGCCGGGTATGCCAAAGCATATATAGTATATGCAATCAATCAGGATCTTGATCAAACCACGCAAATGTTGGAGGAAGAATTGAACAAGTATCCTACCAGGCTGGATATCATGCAGGAGGTAGCTAAGGTTCACTATTATCAACAGAATTATGAGGAAGCCCATAAGTTTTATAGTCAGTTTACTGACATAAGAGATAGCCTTAATCTTGACATTTACAGCTGGGAACATATCAAAATTGCCTTCGTCCTGAGGAAATTGGGGAGAGAGGACGAGGCCGAAAAATACGTAGAGAGCTTCCTGAAGTTTGCAGAGGTTAATCCTTCCCAGTATAAAGAATTAAACTACGTAGACTACTACCTGTACAGGGGTGATTTTGAAACAGCTATGACACATCTTGAAAAGTTCTCAGAAGGTGATGACTTTAAATACTGGCTCTTCCTGTTCATGTACAAAGATCCACTGATAGAGCCTTACATGGATAATCCGCAGTTAAAGGAAGTGATGGATAGGATAGAAGAAAAGTTCTGGAAATCGCATGATTTGCTGGAAGTCAAACTTAAGAAAGAAGGTCTTCTGTAAGACATCCGAATCTTGAATGGATTGTCTAAATTAACAGACAAAAAATCACTTAAAGCTTATGAAAATAGTTAAATGGATCGTTCAGGGATTTTTGGCTCTGTCGTTTTTTGCCGGAGCCGGTTTTAGATTAGTTTCCTCTTATGAAGACCTTCAACAGATAGAAGGAATGGGATGGGTCAATGATCTGTCTCCTCTTCAGGTGAAAATCATCGCGCTTCTTGAGGTACTTGGTGCTATTGGCCTGATCGTGCCCATGTTTGTCCGAAAGGTCAAATTTCTTGTACCACTTGCTGCGATTGGATTAGCACTCACTATGATCGGAGCCGCGATTTTACATATTTCCCGGGACGAGCCCATCTATGTGAATCTCTGGTTGTTTGCACTGGCAGTTTTGGTTGCGTACTGGAGAAAGGATCTACTTGGATCCGGTGAGAAATTAGGAGAGTCATCGCATCAGGATTGAGATCGGCTTAAAAATGATCATGATTAGCTAATAAGTTCTTTCCTGAAGACTTGGTAGCATAGGGCCTGTTTTGTCAAACAAACTTAATCTATCAGGCCTTGTTTCGCTGGACATAATCAATAGGTTGAGTTGAGTCATAACCGACCGGATCTTATAGCTTTTATCTACTATATATTTATATTTTAAATATTGATTACATATATATCTATTTGATAAATAGCTCTGGAATGACGATTTTTGAATATCTAAATTGTAAATAAAAACACACATTAATATGAGCAGTAGCAACGGTGGAGACCCAAGCAAGTGCCCGTTTTTGGGAACACCCCCAAAACAAGCCGCAGGTAGCGGAACCGGTAATAGAGACTGGTGGCCCAATCAACTTAAGTTGAATATACTTCGTCAGAATTCCTCACTTTCTAACCCCATGGATGAGGATTTTGACTACAAGGACGCATTCAAAGAGCTTGATTACGATGCGTTGAAAAAGGATTTGACTGATCTTATGACTGACAGCCAGGATTGGTGGCCAGCAGATTTTGGTCATTACGGTGGACTCTTCATCCGTATGGCGTGGCACGCCGCCGGTACTTACCGGGTAGGTGATGGTCGTGGTGGAGCAGGAACTGGCCAACAGCGATTTGCTCCCCTGAATAGCTGGCCGGACAACACCAATCTTGATAAAGCCAGAAGGTTACTTTGGCCAATCAAACAGAAATACGGTAATAAGATATCCTGGGCTGATCTCATGATTCTGGCTGGTAACGTTGCCCTGGAATCAATGGATTTCAAAACTTTTGGATTTGGAGGCGGAAGAGCGGACGTATGGGAGCCGGAAGAAGATGTATACTGGGGTTCGGAGACCAACTGGCTTGATGACAAGCGCTACTCCGGAGACAGAGATCTTGAAGATCCATTGGCTGCTGTGGTGATGGGACTCATTTATGTGGATCCTGAAGGTCCAAATGGAAACGGTGATCCTGTTTCGGCTGCAAGGGACATCCGGGAGACTTTCAAAAGGATGGCTATGAATGATGAGGAAACCGTGGCACTGATTGCTGGTGGACACTCATTTGGTAAAACACACGGTGCTGCTGATCCAGGTCAATATGTTGCTGCTGAACCTGAAGCTGCGCCGATTGAAGAGCAGGGTTTCGGATGGAAAAATACTTATGGCTCAGGTCACGGAGCTGATGCTATAACTGGTGGTCCTGAAGTTACATGGACCCAGACACCTACCAAGTGGAGTAATTATTTCTTCGAAAATCTGTTCGGTTATGAGTGGGAATTGACAAAAAGTCCGGCAGGTGCCAAACAATGGGTGGCCAAAGATGCGGAAGAGTCTATTCCTCATGCATTTGACGGATCAAAAAAGCAGAAGCCAACTATGTTGACAACTGATTTGTCACTGAGATTTGATCCCGAATACGAGAAAATCTCGAGAAGATTTATGGAAAATCCTGATCAGTTTGCTGATGCATTCGCAAGAGCATGGTTTAAGCTGACCCACAGGGACATGGGACCAAAGTCAAGATATCTTGGTCCTGAGGTGCCAGCAGAAGATCTGAACTGGCAGGATCCACTTCCTTCTGTAGACCATAACCTGGTGGATGAAAAAGATGTAGCACATTTGAAAGGAGAAATCCTTGCGTCAGGACTTACTGTTTCTGAACTGGTTTCTACTGCATGGGCTTCGGCTTCAACTTTCAGAGGTTCTGACAAAAGAGGTGGTGCCAATGGTGCCAGAATCAGATTTGCTCCTCAGAAAGACTGGGAAGTAAACAACCCTGACCAGTTAACCAAGGTTCTTAACAAGCTGGAAAGTATCCAGGGAGAATTTAATGGTGCACAGTCTGGCAACAAGAAAATATCTGTGGCAGATATGATCGTACTAGGTGGATGTTCGGCTGTGGAAAAAGCGGCAAAGGATGCGGGTCATGAGATCACTGTGCCATTTACACCTGGTAGAGCAGATGCTACAGTAGATACCATTGACGAGGAAGGTCTTGCTTTCCTTGAGCCTGCTGCTGATGGCTTTAGAAATTATCGACAAACAAAATTCGACGTTTCTACAGAAGAACTATTAGTTGACAAAGCTCAACTGTTAACCCTTACAGCTCCGGAGATGACTGTGCTGGTGGGCGGTCTGAGAGTTCTTGGTGCTAACTGGGACGGTTCCAAACATGGTGTCTTTACTGATAAGCCAGGAACACTTTCTAATGATTTCTTCCTGAACTTACTGGACATGGGCACAGAATGGAAGCCAGTAAATGAAGACGCTGAAGTTTTTGAAGGTAAAGACAGAAAGTCTGGATCGGCTAAGTACACTGCCACCAGGGCTGACCTGATCTTTGGATCTAATTCTGAACTTAGGGCACAGGCTGAAGTTTATGGATGCAGCGATTCAAAAGGAAAATTTGTGAAGGACTTTGTAAAGGCCTGGGACAAGGTGATGAACCTTGATCGATTTGATCTTGCATAAGTCGTAACAGCATAAAAGCAACTAGGGAAAAAGGTGATCATTTGATCACTTTTTTTTTGCTCAAAAAAAAGGTCCCGAAGGACCCTTTCTTAGTTGTTAGTGGAATTTATATAGATCATGCGTTTTGCATGGTTAGTTTAGATCTGGTTTGATTCATTTTTCTAAAGAACCGTCGAATCGAATGAGTGAGGGCACTTTCCTGGTATTTTGGAAAGTCAAACCTTATCAATACCTCTGATTCCTCGGCACTATCAAGTTTCATACCCTCTTTTATATCAAATTCCAGAAAATTGTAACCAAATACTATCTCCTTTGATCGGTCCCGGTAGGTAAATACATTGTCATCAGGCTTTAAGTAAAACCTCAGTTTAGTATACATTCCCTGAGGAATCTGAAGTATGCTTTTGGTTCTTATGTTTTTTCCAGTCTCCATGGGAGGAAATTGTACTGCCATTTGGCCTGAAAAGTCTTTGATGAAGTATTCTGATCCAGATTCATCAATGGCCGAAAAACGATCCAGGTTTACGGTCATTTCAGAAATTCCATTTTCATCCGCGAGCTTACTGACAAGAATGATTTCCCTGAATGTGGCTGAATATGACCATGTAAGTTGTTGTGTTGATCTTTCCATATCCTTAAATTTTAAATGTTAGCTCAAAATTCAGAAAGGATATTGTTCAACTAAAGAATAGGCTGGTTTAATGTGATGAAATATTGGAAAAGATGGTTTTTTTATGAAAATTTTACCGGTAGACCTGTTTTATTGAATATGCGTATAGTTTGTTTGTAAAGAGAGGCGGTAATTACACTATTTAGAAAAATCCAGCGGTTTTGTTATAAATCAATGCAAAAACCCGGCCAGTAGCCGGGTTTCGGAGTTTTTGTATAATGATGAGATCTTAGTTTGACAAAAGCTCGTCGAGATTCTCCATGGCCATGGTAAGACCTTCTTTCATTCCCATATTGATCACTTGCTCCAGCTGTTCGTCCGAAGGGTATTTCGTTATGATGTTTACTATGGTATGATCCCCAGCCTCGCGAAAACTTGTGGTAAATGAAGCGCTTGGTAATTCCGAGTTAGGATTTCCATCAGCATCACAAAAGACATCCTGGGCTACAAATTTCTTATGATGCTGAATGGATATAAAATCCATTCGACCCCAATGTTCTTCGCCTTCCGGACCTACCATGGCATATAGCCAATGTCCGCCTTCTTCAAAATTCATGGTTTTGGTTCTGGCCTTCCAGGGTCTGGGTGCCCACCATTGATCCAGCAACTCACTTTTTGTGTAAGCATCCCAGACCCGGGCTATGGGTGCAGCAAACTCCCGGGTAACATTTAGCAGATGATTTTCCTTATCAACTACGAATTCCATTGTCAGATTACTATTCATTTTCTTTTGTTTTATGCTCAGCTAATAATTGATCCAATTGGTCGAAGCGACGTTCCCAAATACGTTTCAGTTGATCGATCCATTTATCAAGCTCATTGATCTTTTCCATTTTCAAACTGCAATGTCTTTCCCGACCTTCTTTTTTCACCTCCATCACTCCACATTCCTGCAAAATTTTCACATGAAGTGAAACGGCCTGCCGTGTCATGTCAAATTTTTCCGCGATGGTATTCACATTGTGTGGTTTTCTGGCCAGTAGACTCAGAATGTCCCTGCGAGTGGGATCGGCCACAGCCTGAAATATGTCTCTTCTTTGATTCATATTAATACGCAAGTATATGCTTGCAAATATATAAGCAAGTATTTACTTGCGCAAATAAATTTTAAAATCCTTTGGATACGTTAACCAGGGGTCTCAAAAGAATATATGGCCCTTGAATTTTGAAGGGCCATAAATATTATTCAGGAAATTCAGGATGAGACATGATTTCCTGAATTTGGAGAATATGACGCTTACTATGAGCTCCTACAAAAAGTATCACCTGGTATGCATCACCTTTTCCAAAAGGGAAATCAAAGTAACTGGACCGTAACGGATCCTTCGTTGTTTTTAAATAATCAATATGATGGTCACGATCCTTCACAAATTCCTTCAATATCTCACTTCCATCTATGAACGTATCACTGGGTTCAAGGGGTTGAAGTGTTTTAACCTTGACCGATCTATCAGTAAAGACATTGATAAGAGCCTCATCACTTTTGGATAGTTCCCCGGGTTCCGCACTTTCAACCAGGGCGTCCTGGGACCATTGAAATATGAAGTTTTTCGAAAGTGCGATGTGTTCTACACAATTGGCGACAGACCAGGAACTATCAGACGGTTTGAAATTTAGCTGTGCATCGGAAAGAGGTTTGACAAGTTTCACAAGCTCATTTTTTGTGTCTTTTAGATACTTGATAGCAAATTCTCTTTCCGCTTTCGTTAGTTGTTCCTTTAAAGAGCTGAAGCCAAATGCTGTAGTCAGGCAGACTACAATAGTCATGATGTTATATGTTTTCATATTAAATACGCAACTTTTAAGTTGCATTTTAGATTAAAAAAATTTATTTCGATTTATTCTCAAGGTGTTTCACCAACCTTGCAAGTTTGTCATCCCAGTATTTCTCATAGAATGAGACCCAGTCATTGATTTCTTTCAGTGGGATCGTATTGGCATGACAAAATCTTTCTCTCCCCTTTTCATGGGTCTCGACCAGCCCTGCACCTTCAAGGTATTTGATGTGCTTGGTTACCGCCTGCCGACTCATTTCAAAGTGATCTGAGATTTGGGAAATGGATAAGGCGGCACTGGCCAATACCAATATATGGAAAATCTCCCTGCGAGTGGGATCGGCTATAGCCTTGAAAATTTTATTTGTCCGTGGATCAGACATTTTCTTTTTTCAGGTACTTGTCAAGGTTTGTAACGCATGACGCCCATCCCTTTTGAAAGCTATCAAACATGTTGGTGGCCATTTCTTTTGATGGGTAGCCGGCGATACCTGAATGTTCAAGTTTTAAAAGAGTTCCTCCTTCATTTTCTTTAAGTTTCCAGCTTACAGTGGTTTCCACGCCTGTACCACCTACGATCCAGGTGTACACCAGATTGTGGTACGGATCAGCCTCCAGAACCTTACCGGTAATTTTCGTATCCTCATGGGTAAAAGTATACTCAAATCCAACTTCGGGTTTGAAATCGGCCTGAATAAACCAGGATGAAATCTCCTCCGCTGTTGAGATGGCTTTCCAAACTTCTTTCATTGGAAAATTCAATTGGTGTTCTTTTTTGATTACGTCATTCATGTTTTTCAAATTTTAAAGTTAACAAATGCAACTAATAGGTTGCAATAATAGATTTTACTTTAAAAGCAACCAAAAGGTTGCAAAATAAAATTTCACGACCCTGATTTTCAAACCGCACATCCCAATTAGCTGTTGTCAATCAACTATTATTTGGGGTTCACCCGAAATTGGATTATTTTGGATATCAGCCATTTATTAAAACCAACACTTAAATAAACACTTCCCCACTATGAAGGAATTCTACATTAACCGAAGAGATTTTTTAAAAGGATCGATGGCATCCCTGGCCCTCACTTCAATGGGAGCGCAGGCTATGGATCTGAGTATTCTGCAGGAAAGACTGAAAGTGGGCCTCATCGGCTCGGGATGGTATGGTAAAAATGACCTTTTCAGGTTGATGCAGGTAGCCCAGGTGGAGGTTACTGGAATATGTGACGTCGACCGAAATATGCGTGAGGGAGCTGCGGATATAGTACAGCAGCGACAAAAGCAGTCCCGACCCAAGCTGTATAATGATTATCGAAATATGCTTGATAATCATGATTTCGATATTGTGCTGGTAGGTACTCCGGATCACTGGCACGCTATGCCCATGATCGACGCGGTCAAGGCAGGAGCGCACGTATATGTGCAGAAACCAATTAGTGTGGACGTGATGGAGGGCGAGGCCATGGTGGCTGCTGCCAGAAAATACAACAAAGTGGTGCAGGTTGGGACACAACGAAAAAGCACACCCCACCTGATTGACGTTAAGGAAAATATTGTAGACAAAGGACTTCTCGGCAAAGTTTCCCACGTAGAAATGTGCTGTTATTTTCCGATGCGAAACAATGGTAATCCACCATTGCAGGACATACCAGACTTCCTTGATTATGAGATGTGGACAGGTCCGGCACCTTACCGACCTTACGATGGATTACCACATATCAGATGGTGGAGGACATTCATGGAATATGGAAACGGAATAATGGGAGATATGTGCATTCACATGTTTGACACGGTACGTTGGATGCTGGGTCTTGGATGGCCTGATCAAATATCTTCTCAGGGTGGTATCTATGTACAGAAAGAAGGCAAATCCAATATCTCCGATACACAAACAGCTGTATTTGAATACCCGGAACTGAATTGTGTCTGGACCCACAGAAGCTGGGGGACCGCGCCTAATCCGGAATACCCCTGGTCATTTACGCTTTATGGAGACAAGGGTACGCTCTGGGGTAGTACCATGCAGGCTGACTTCATTCCAGCCGGAGGTGAAGGAGAGAAGATTCATAAAGATGTCATCTATGAAAAAGAAAAATATCCGGAGGATGTAACGGAGGACAGAATTGAGCTGAATGCGGCGCCTGCCACCAGGCTCCATATGTTGGATTTCCTGAAAGCGATAGAAAACAAGACGAAACCTGTTGCGGACATCCAGGAAGGACATATTTCAACTGCAAGCTGTATCCTGGGCAATATATCCATGGAACTGGGTCGGCCATTGAAATATGATCCCGAAAAGCGAATTGTAGTAGGTGATCCTGAAGCGACGGAGAAATTACAAAGGGTATACAGAGAACCATGGGTGCATCCGGACCCCAGTAAGGTTTAAGGCCTACACCCAATAATGATACCTCCTTACCCACGCGAATTTTTTAAGACCATTGTTATGGTTTTATGTGGTGCCGGATTGGCATCATGTGGCGGCGAATCCAAAATCACGGAAGTGTCGGTGGGCGCTGTTCTTTCTCCTTCAGAAGAGCTTTCCACTTTTGAATTGCAAAAGGGGCTAAAAATTGAGCTTGTGGCAAGTGAACCAATGGTTGAGGATCCGATCCTGATTGAGTTTGATCCGGCCGGAAGAATGTGGGTGGTAGAAATGCGGGGTTTTATGCCCGATGTGGAAGGTAATGGAGAGACTGACCCTACCGGTCGTGTCTCGATCCTGGTTGATTCAAACGGCGACGGACGAATGGATGATAAAACTGTTTACCTGGACAGCCTGGTACTTCCAAGGGCAATGGCACTGGTGAAAGGTGGGATATTGATTGCTGAAAATGAGGCATTGTGGTTTGCCCCAGACCGTAACCAGGATCTTAAAGCTGACGATAAAATTCTAATTGACCCGGACTATGCGGGCAATTCCACGGTGGAGCATGCCGGAAATGGGTTGTTGCGCGGCATTGACAACTGGTATTATAATGCGAGGTCAAGATTTCGATATAAGCAGGTCGGTTCGCAATGGATCAGGGATACCACCGAATTCCGCGGACAGTGGGGGCTCAGTAAGGATGATGAAGGTCGTTTTTTCTACAACTATAACTGGTCCCAGCTACATGGAGACCTGGTTCCGCCAAACTATCTTTCAAAAAATAAAAATCATAAACCATCATCTGGCATCGACCATGGCCTGACAACGGACAGGAGAATCTATCCAATAAGGGATAACCCGGCAGTCAACAGAGGCTATATCCCCGGAACCCTGGATGATGAAGGAAAACTAAAGGAATTTACTGCTGCCTGCTCGCCATTTTATTATCGCTCTGATGCCTTGCCTGGTGAGTATTATGGCAATGTCTTTGTAGCTGAGCCTTCAGGTAACCTGGTGAAGCGAAATATTGTGAAAGAGGATCAATACCTGTTGACGGCATATGATCCTACACCAGGTAAAGAGTTTCTTGCATCATACGATGAGCGGTTTCGCCCTGTATCCTTTGCTACAGGTCCGGATGGTGCATTGTATGTGGTGGACATGTATCGCGGCATCGTCCAGCATGGACCCTACATGACGGATTACCTCAAAGAACAAACGCTTGAGAGAAACCTTGATAAGCCCATAAACCTTGGACGTATCTGGCGCATAACCCCGACCGGATGGGAGCCGAAACCTGTTCCCGACCTGTCACAAAGAAGTACCGAAGAGCTGGTCATGTCCTTAAAATCACGTAATGGATGGGTACGTGATGTAGCACAGCGATTACTGATTGAGCTGGAAGATGACGACGCAGTAGAACTTCTCGCGGATATGGCTGCCAACCATTCCAATCAATGGGCACGATTACATGCAATATGGACATTGGAGGGGTTGGACGCCCTGACCCCGGAGACCCTATTGGAGACACTGGACGATGAGTCAGTTGAAGTGAGGAATGCTACCTTAAGGTTGATGGAGGGACTTTTGATCGAATACCCGGACCTTGTTTTTATTCTGGATGACAACAATTCTGATCCATCTGCTTTTTCCGATAAGGAGCTTCTGCAAAGGGTGCTTTCCTCCCGAAAACTGGATGACCAATCGGCTTTTCCAATATTCGAAGATGCCTTGAATCGTCCCGATTCAATCGGCTTAATGCGAGACGCAATATTGAGCAGCTTATCCAATAGAGAATATAAATTTCTTGAATTCGTAAGGTCCTCCGAAGCCTGGAATGAGTCAAGTGATAGTAAATCGATATTTTTAGAGACATTGGCCACTGCCATTCTCAATAAAGGGAATTCGACAGAAATGGAGAAGATGCTGGCCTCTCTTTACTCCACTGAGAGACAAGACTGGAAAAATGAGGCCATTTTGAATGCGATCTCTCTAAAAAGTATGTCCGCCGATAGAAAACCATATAGGTTGTCTTCGGCCCCTGCCATTGTTACCAGCTCTTCTATTCTCACTGATAAAGGGAAGCAATCGATATATGCCCTTTTTGAATGGCCCGGACATAAGGCAAGTACCCGAGTCACGCAGGCAGGAAGCGTGCTGGATGAGGAGCAAAGAGAACAATTTCTGCTTGGGAGGAAAAATTATCTTACCACCTGTGCAGGTTGTCATGGAAACGATGGAAACGGAATGGATAGACTTGCACCTCCACTTGCTGGTTCAGAATGGGTGACCGGAGACGAGATCAGGCTGGTGCTACTTGTTCTACATGGAATCGAAGGACCTATCCAGGTAAAAGGGAAAACGTATGATGCTCCGGATATCATGCCGGTTATGCCTGCTCACTCAACTCTTGATGACGGTAAAATAGCCTCCATTTTGACCTATATAAGAAATGAATGGGGGAATTCATCAGGAGCTGTTAGCCGTCGAACTGTAGGAAGAACCAGACACACCTCACAGGGCAATGTGTTGCCATGGTCCGTAGATGAACTTAATGCGCATATTGATAAACTAAATCAGACTAAATCTCAGGACTCCGATTAAATCCTTACGCTATGAACAGAAGAAAATTTGTTTTGACGACTTCGGCATCTGCCATGGCGGTTTCCCTGGCTTCCGGTGCTACATTTCTGCCTGCATCGAAGAAGATGGGTATCGTAGTGCATTCTTATGCCCGGAGATGGAATTCAAAAATTGACAGTAAAGTATACCCGGCTTTTACGGATGCTTTACAACTGATAGATCATTGTAAAAGCATCGATGCCGGTGGCGTGCAGGTAGGAGTAGGGGACTGGACGGAGGATTTCTCCAAAAAAGTATTTAAGGCCATCAGCAAAAATGATATGTACCTGGAGGGATCGATCACGCTACCTCAGGAAGAGGGTGATGTGATGCGTTTTGAAAGGGAGGTAAAGAATGCCCGAATAGCCGGAGCAACGGTTCTGAGGTCGGTTTGTCTCTTTGGCAGGAGGTATGAGACCTTTGAGTCGCTCGAAGAGTTTGAGCAGTTCAGGGTGGATTCCATCCAAAAGATAAAATGGGCGGAACCTGTAGTGCGCAGAAATCAGATGAAACTAGCCATTGAGAATCATAAAGACTGGAGGGCAGAAGAGCTGGTAGCGATCATGAAGGAAATAGACAGTGAATGGGTAGGGGTGACACTCGATTTTGGAAACAATGTATCCCTTTTGGAGGATTCAGTTTCATTGGCGCAAGCCGTAGGTCCTTACCTGATGAGTACCCATGTCAAAGACATGTCGGTGGAGGGTTATGATGATGGGTTCTTATTATCCGGAGTACCGCTCGGCAAGGGTGATGTCGATCTGAAATCAGTCGTGAATATTTGCCTTAAGCACAATCCCAATATCAATTTTAGCCTTGAAATGATCACAAGGGATCCTTTGGAAATACCGATCTATAAGGACAAATATTGGGCAACCATGCCAAATCTCCCGGGGATAGACGTGGCCATGACAATGAAAATGGTCAGGGAAAAAGGGAAGAACCTTCCCCGCTATTCGGAGCTGGATGGGGAAGTGTTTTTAGGAGCAGAGGAGTCCAATGTTGTGGCCTCATTAAAACATAGTAAAAACCAATTATTGAATTAAAGAAATCATTATGTCTGAGATATCAGGATTGCCAGGAATTAAACTTTTTGACCTTACAGGTAAAAATGCCATCATAACGGGAGGCTCCAAAGGCCTTGGTCTTGCCATGGGGGCTGGACTGGCATCGGCCGGTGCTAACATTATGGTGGTAAACCGTGACGAGGAAGAAGGTAAAAGTGCAGCGGCGGAGTTGACCAAAGAATATGGTGTGAAGACAACATCTATGTCCGTGGACGTGACGGATAAGGTTGCTACGGAGGCTATGGCCAAAAAGGCAAACGACGAACTTGGTAGTATTGATATTCTGATCAACAGTGCCGGAATCAATATAAGAGGCGCCATTGATGAGCTCAGTGAGGAAGACTTCAAGACAGTTATGGATGTGAATGTAACGGGTACCTGGCTTTGTTGCCGAGCGGTCACGCCTTATATGAAAGCGCAGAAGAAAGGCAGTATCATCAATATGGCGAGCACCCTTGGGGTCGTAGGACTGGCCAACAGAACTCCTTATACTTCAAGCAAAGGTGCAGTGGTTCAGATGACAAGGGCCCTGGCACTGGAGTTTGCTCCTTTCAACATTGTGGTAAATGCCATTTGCCCGGGACCGTTTCTCACCGCCATCAACCAGTCCATAGCGGATTCAGAGGAGGCTAAGAAATTCATAGTTGGAGCGACGGCTCTCGCCAGGTGGGGCGAATTAAAAGAAATCCAGGGTGCGGCGATTTACCTTGCAAGTGATGCAGCGACTTATATGGTCGGCTCCATGCTTACGGTAGATGGTGGCTGGACTGCGAAGTAATCACCCAAGAAACATCGAAATCACATAAAGCAAAATAATAGAAGTGCCCGCCAGGATCAGGGTGCCGATACTGTGTGTCTGGTTACCTTGTTTTACTGTCATACCCGTCATTTGGGTCATCACCCAAAAGAAGCTGTCATTAGCATGAGAGATGGCTATGGCACCTGCTCCTGTAGCCAAAACTGCAAACACGCGCATGGTCTCAGAATCCATACCCAAAGACGCCAGCAATGGAGCCATTACTGAAGCGGTGGTAATCAGCGCTACTGTGGACGAACCTTGTGCTGTTTTCAGAATTAACGCCATCAGGAAGGGAAGAAAAATTCCCCACTGCGCATTTTCAAGGTTGGCACTTACCAGGTCGGCAATCCCTGAGTTTTGTAGCATTTTACCAAATACACCTCCCGAGCCTGTGATCAAAATAATAGGTCC
This sequence comes from Cyclobacteriaceae bacterium, assembly GCA_965228045.1. Taxonomy (GTDB): domain Bacteria; phylum Bacteroidota; class Bacteroidia; order Cytophagales; family Cyclobacteriaceae; genus JANQEU01. The sequence continues at coordinate 1,128,848 of OZ245789.1, forward strand.
GGCGATAACAAGTGCCTCCCCGATCCAGCCCGTGGAAGAGAGTAGTTTGAGGTCAAATTTTTCCGGTAAGGAAAAAGTAAGAAATACGCCAATCAACAGTGCCACGATCGGGTGACCAATAAATGTGATGACATCCGTAAATGCATTATTGCCAAAAGGCTGCGTAGGATAGTTGGCGATCGAACTTAACACAATCAATAAAAGGGGAAGCAGGATGGGTAAAAAGGATTTTGCAGCGGAAGGCACCTTTTTTTCATCCAGTTTCTCTTCATCAGCAGCGAAAGTGGGTTTGAGGTCAATGTTTTTAGTGGCGTATTCTATGAAGAAATAGGCAGGCACCATGGCAATGATACTCACCAGGAGTCCCCAGAATATTACCTGGCCTAGATCTGCTTCATAGATGCCAGCTGCTGCAATGGGCCCAGGAGTGGGAGGAACTAACGAGTGACTTGCGGATGCACCAAGCGTAAGTGCGATCGTGGTAGCCGCAAAAGGCACTTTTCCTTTGAATGATAGGGACTTACTGATTGGGTTCAGCATGATGAAAGTACTATCGCCAAATACAGGAATTGACAGTATGTATCCGGAAATCATCATGGCCAGCTTTACCGACTTTTCACCAATATAGGAAAGTACTTTTGTGGCGATCACAAAGGCCCCCCCGGTCTTTTCCATAAAGGTTCCGATGATTACACCAAGGAGAATTAAAATCCCGACAGAACCCAGGACCCCTCCAAATCCCTGCTGAACAGATTCGATAATCAGATCCGTTGGCATGCCGGACATCAGCCCATAGCCGATGGCCCCAACAAAGAGTGCCAGGAAGGGATGAATGTTAAATCGGACAATGGCGATGACAATAAATGCCAGCGCAATAATGACGTAAAGGATGGTCAGCATTCTTGGTTTGGTTGTTCTTTAACCAAGAAAGATAATAAAATGCGAGGAACGTTTAGTACCACTCATCAAGTCCGACGATTCCGTCAGGCTTCTTTTCGGGAATATTCAATGATTTCCAGATACTCTTTATATCCCTTTTCGGTCATGTAAGGAATCAGCCCACTCCAAAGAATATCAAGGGAAGATGGGGAATTTCGGGCAATACCTTCTGTGATCAGCTCCTGAGCCGTCCAGAAAACACTTACCATCCAGATGGTACGGATATAATGGTCGTAGTTGATCCCGTTTTCCTCAGGTTTTAGCCGCTCAGTCTTAATGTAGTACTGTATGAGTGACCTGGCATCTTTAAACCTGCGCATGGTGATGCGCTTATAGTCCTTGGTGATGCCCGGAAATTTTTCAAAAATGTACTGCAGGTTGTGGTAGTAGAAGTGATATTTGGCTTGTATGTCACTATAATTCCTGAAAATCTGCTCAAAGTGGTAAAGTGTGATGTGTCCTTTCGGTACAATGTCTATGGCAGAATCTTCCAGCATTTGCTGCTGGATGGCTGCCAACAGATCTGTTTTCTTCGAGAAGTGATAAGTTAGGTTGCCGGGACTCATTCCAAGAGAGTCGGCGATGTCCTTTATACTGACTTCATGAAAGCCACGGGCATTGAATAAATCTATCGACCGATCTAAAATCTCCTTTTTTCGGGAATCCATATCGGTAGCAAAGGAAATCAATTCCGCTAAAACTGATAGACCAAACAATTTGAGTGCATTCCGGCTCCTACAGACGACATAACTGCTATGTCACCTTCCTCAATTTTATGAGCCGGGAATTCTCCATTCAACACACTACTGAGTAGGGTAGGCACTGTTGCTACTGAGCTATTGCCGAAATACTGGATATTCATTGGGGTTTTATCCAAAATAGATTCTGAATTATTCAATTCAGCAAGTTTTTGGGCAATTACTTCCAGCATTTTACCATTGGCCTGATGAAAAAGGAAGTGTTTCACATCTTCAAAATTTGTGTTCGTCTTTTTCAGGCATTCATTGACCACCAAAGGCACTTTGCTCACGGCATATTTGAAAACGTTTCGTCCATTCATTCTGATGAAGAAGTTGTCACCATCTCCTGCGATGGGTTTGCTCATTGTCAGAAACTCCACTTCATCCAGGCAGTCCGTATGGCTCTGGTATCCTAAAATACCTCTTTTGCTTTCAGATTTCTCAGCGGTAAGTAACGCAGCACCCGCTCCGTCACCAAATAGCATGCCGTCTACATCATTTGGGTCTACTACTCTTGAAAGTGTCTCTACTCCGATAACCAGGATCGACTCCGTGATGCCATTTTGCAGGTATTGATGTGCCTGATCCATAGCCAGTACCCATCCCGGACAACCAAAAAGGACATCAAATGCAAAGCATTTCGAATTTCTGATGCCCAGTTCATGCTTAACACGGGCCGCCAGGTTTGGGATCAACTGACCCTGTGTTTGACCACAGAGGATGTCTCCAAAATTGTGGGCCACAATAATTCCACCCAGTGCTTCCCTATCAAAACCTACTTTATCAAGCGCATTGCTGCCGGCATTGGCAGCCATTTTGCTGGTACTTACTTTGCCGGCATATCGTCGCTCTTTGATGGTAGTGATCTCCTCCATTTTCTGGACAATAGCTTTGGTAGGTTTTGGTATGGGAATACCAGATTTGTCCATGAATCTGTGTGAATGAAAGGCTTCATTTGGTATTACCTCCTCAGGAATGTACGAGCCTGTGGAGGTTATTATGGAGTTAACATTCATATATTAGTATTTTCATACTAATATATAGGAATAAAAAACATATACAAACTAATATATAGTAAATATTAGTTTAGTATTAAAATGAATAAACATCAGGTTTCATTTTATAAAATAGAGAACTCCGGGATGACCCTTCACCGGGAGCCTATCAGGTTTCCGTCTTGGAATTCCTTATCTTTGTCTTTATGAGTTCGATAGTAGTCAGCCCCAAAAGTCAAAAGGAGCTAGAGTTCATTTCTGAGCTTTTGAGCAAATTAGGAGTTCGTTCAAAAGTTCTATCTGATGAGGAATTGGAGGATTTGGGGTTAGCGGTAATGATGAAAGACATTGATCGTTCAGAGATTGTCTCAGAAGATGAAATAATGCAAAAATTGAAGGCAATTTGAAGATTGTCTTTCTAAAGAAATTTAGCAAAGATCTTGATAAGATTAAAAAGCCAAAGGATCGAGTGTCTATTCTGGAAATTATCGAGTTGGTTAAGCAGGTTGAAACCTTTTCAGAAGTTACCGGAACTTCAAAATTGAAAGGTTATGATGACGGCTTCAGGATACGTTCTGGAGATTATAGAATAGGAGTTTTCGTCTCAGAGGATTTGGTAGAGTTCGCAAGAGTCGCTCACAGAAAAGATATCTACAACATCTTTCCTTGAATTAACATTAATCTGGTGCAAAGGAAACTAAGTCAATCATCCCGTCTTATAAATATTTCAAGTCAAATCTCCTGACTACCTACCCAAACAAAAGATCGTTAATCGGTTTGCAACATCGGACGAACCATCTCCCTCAGTCCTCCAGTTGAAAGTCTATCGTAGACACTACCCGCACAATTTTGATCTCAGGTGTGTTCTGATCTCTATCGGAGATTGTGAAGAGACCCTGACGCGCAATCCTGATTTTTCCAACTGAAGAATTTGAATCCTGGGCAAATTTCTCGGCTACTTCACGGGCATTTTTTGTGGCTTCCTCGATCATGGAGGGTTTCAATTCGTTCAGACCGGTAAAGATGTACTCTATTGGCCTCCATTCATTTTTTGATCCGAGAATGATACCTTTTGAAACTAACTGCAATGATTGTGACAAGGCATTGTTCAAACCCTCGATATCGGTGGTTCTTACTGTGAACTCAGATTTTGCAAGATATCTGTATTGCGCGTTTTGGGCATTGTTGTAGTAGATATTGGCATAGGCATCGTTGATCGTAGTACTGCCTCTGGTTATGTCAGATTCGTTAAAACCCTGGCTTATGAAATACTCGTTTACCTGTTCAATTTGGGATTCTATTTCGTCCTGAAGCGTGTTTAGATTATTTCCGCCAAGGGTAATGACAATAGGCCATACAGCCAGGTCCGCGGCAACCTCCCTCTCAGAAAGCCCCTTTACCTGGACATAGCGATCGTACTTCTTACCAGTTTTGTGCATGTTGCCAATAAAAAAACCGGCAACTACGATTGATAAAGATAGTATTATGATAGCTGGAAGTGTAAGGGTTTTCATGATCAATAATTTGTGAATAGCTAAAGGTAGTCAGGTCGGATTTCAAAAAGAACAGGATGAAAACAATTTTATCCCCTCTCCATTCGGGAGATTAGATGATTTTAAGAAGCATTACATCAACTCTTTGCGCATCATAATATCGGCCTGCAGATCAGAGCCAAGCAGAAATGAATGTTGGTCAAATGAGACAAACCCATTTTTTTCATAAAAACGTCTGGCCCTTGGATTCTTTTCCCATACACCCAGCCATACAAATTCACACTTTTCCTTTCGGGCGATTTCAATGGCCTTGTCATAAAGCTTTTGTCCTACACCCTTACCATGATAGGCTTCCAGCGCATAGATGCGTTCTATTTCCAGGCAATTTTCATTTTGTAATTCATTTTGGGCCTGACCGATATTGATCTTTAGATACCCGGCTATTTGATGATCAATTTTCGCAAAGTAGAATTCCGACTCAGGGTGGGTGAGCTCTGATCTAATGGTTTCCAGGTTGAAGTTTTTGGAGACATACTGGTCGATATCATCCGGGCTGTTAAATCGAGCAAAGGTAGAAACGAAGGTGTTTTCGGCTAGATTTCTAAGTTCCCCTAATGAATTAAGTTCAACAGGCTCTATCCTGATTTCTTCCATTCTTTACAAAGAGAAGCACTAAATATCAATTTGATAGCAAAAAAAAATTATTATCTACTCGTTCCTTAAATTCACTGCCGGGTTAATCTTGATGATCTTGTTGGTTTGCCAGATAATGGCCGAGGATCCAAGGGCTACTGTCACCAGTACACTGATTGCTATCTCCCAAAAACCCACACCCTCACTGAATTTATTCAGCATACCGATATAAGCATAATTATAAAAGAGGTACGCGATAGGGACCCCGATCATAATGGCAATAAGCCATAAGCGAAAAAAGAGACCTCCAAGTGTCTTCAGTAAGGATAGCTTTCCTGCACCCATGATCTTTCGGATGGCCACCTCTTTTGTTCTGTTTTCGGTAGAGTAGATCACCATGCCCAATAATCCCAGACAGGAAATCGTTACAGCCAAAAAGGCAAGGAAGCCGAATATTTTCAATGATATTCTAAAAAAATCGTAAGCCTTTTCAATTTCATGAGTGAGAAATGTGGCTTGAAATGGATCGTTTGGAAACACTTCTCTCCAGGATGCGTCCATGCTTTCCATCGTATTTATGAGGTCATTGGAAGCAATAGAAACCAGGGCAAAAGAACCTTTTTCAGAATAACTGAGCATGAGAGGATAAATTCGGGCATTGAGAGGTTGATGATTGTAATTTTTAATAACACCACTGATCCGAGCTGGCCCTTCTTTTAACTGGATCATCAGACTATCAGATTTAGGATCAATCACTTTCAGGTCTTTCATGAATTCCTCATTCACTACCACATCCTGAATTGATTTTTTTGTTGATCGGGGAGGACTGCCCCAAACCATTTCAAGGTTCATCTGATCAATGAATGAATCATCGATTTGGACGGAATAATACCTCATGGAGTCCTGGAGATTTTGAAAATAAACATACTCACGATTGGACAGGTGGGTTCCCGGAATGCTGGATGTGAAACTAACCGATCTTACATCAGGGTTTTTCAGAAATGTAGCTTTCAATACATCCTGTTTATCGTTGACCATGGGGACAACCAGAATATTCTCTTTTGTGAATCCCATGTTATAAGAAAGAGAATACCTGTACTCCGAGATAAGAGTGCCAATACCAATCATAAAGATCAATGTCAGAGCGAACTGCGCGGTAAGCAATCCTTTCCGTAAACCGGAAATAGATACTCTGGCATCCGAAATATTGCTTTTCAGAGCAGTTAGGGAGGATATCTTTGAGAAATAGACTGCAGGAATTATTCCGGTTAATACGCCTACAATCAATCCAAAAATCAAAAATGCCAGGAACATTTCCCAGCTAATCGCCAGCGACAGACTGGATCTACCTACCAGCATGCTGATAAATTCCTGTCGGATGATAAGGAAGATGTAGGCAGACAGAAGTGTTGCCGAAAGGGTCACCAAAACCGTTTCAACCAGGAACTGACGAACAATCTGTTTCCGTGAACTCCCTATGACTTTGCGTATGCCTATTTCCTTTGAACGCTTCAATGATTTCGCGATCGACATATTGGCATAATTGAAGCAAGCAGGCAATAGAATGAGCAGGGCAATTCCAAAAAACAATAGAAATCCGATATGTTCAAAAACTATTCCAAGGTCGTCTTCAATGTCTACGTTAGGATTGATATCTCCTATTGCCTGAAGTTCGAACGAAGCATTTTTTCCTTCGGCATGAAAGTATTCATCTCCGTTTTTGGCCAGGTTTTGAACATTCTCCATAAAGGAGTTTTCCTCCACCCCGGGAGGTAATTTCAAATAGAAATAATTTCCGTAGAATTGGGTCCATTGCGCCTCCAGATTATGAGCAGCCAATGGGTCAAACGTTGCAGTACTCATCAGCGCATCGAAAGCGAAATGAGAGTACTTAGGATAAGGTTTTAGCACTCCTCCAATATTGACCGATCCCCACCTTTCGTCTTCAATGGTTTTACCTAAAGCATTGGCCGTACCAAAAAGTTTTATTGCTAGTTCATGCGTAATGATGATGGAATTAGGTTCATTGATGGCCTGGATACTGCCTTCTGCCATCGGAAAACTAAAGGTTTTTAGAAAATTAGTGTTCGTTACATAACCCTCTATTTCGATTTCGCCGGCTCCTGTCACCAGGGTAGTATGAAATTTATCATTTATCGGTATGTCAAGTTCAACCTGCGGATGTTGATCAGTGATCAATTTTGCAAGCGCCGGAGGAAATGAAGCAAAAGTTTTTGTATCCCCACCTTGCTCGACATGGGTGATTAAGCGAAAAATGCGATCGGCGTCTTTATGATGCTCATCGAATTTTAAGAGGTCAACATACATTGCCAGAGACAGCATCATGATGCTCATGCCCATGGCAAGCCCAACGATATTCAGGATAGTGAAGGTTGGCTGTTTCCTGAGGTTCCGTATAGATATCTGAAGATAATTTCTCATCATCGTCCAGTTATCCGTAGGATAGTAGGGTGAAATGGCTGCTGCTGATCTTCTCTTTCTCAAAGCATAGGAGAATATCAGGGATAATACCTGTTTCCAGTAAAAGCAATCAGCCTGAAACTTATTCCTGCTGCTTCTTTGGTATTGATACCATTCATCCAGATCACCTGTCAGATCTTCAACGTAGGCAGAGCCACATAGCCATTCAAAAAACCTGGTTGCTGATTTTGGAGGTCTGTTTTTCATCGCAGGGAGAGATTTATTTTTGAGTTGGCCCAAAGTTCATCCCGCAGAGACTTCATATCATTTAGTGCGGATATAGCAGTTTGTGTCAATTCGAAATATCTCTTTCGGCGGCCACCTCTTTCTGAAGTCGGTTCACCCAGGTGCGACTTGATGTAGCCTTTTTCTTCTAATCTTGTGAGTGTGCTGTGCATGGCGCCTACACTCAGATTTCTCCTCGCACGCTCGTTGATATCCCGAAGAATACCAAGACCATAAGCCTGGGTACCAAGGTTGGCAATGGTCAAAAGAACCAGCTCCTCAAATTCTCCTATGAATCCTTTCATTATATATTTCTACTTTTGAGATAATATAGATACGGCAAGGATATATAATATGTTTCTATTTTTGAGAAATAATAATAATTAATGTTCTAAATGTATCATTGCGCAGAACATGAACCGCCTCAAAAAAGTCCTGAAAAAATTTCTATTCCTGATCATTCTGGGTCTGGGTCTGATTGGCACCTACATTTTTTATTTCCTGTACTCCAATGATGCGCCGGTTTTTTTTGGAGAGGTGGAGTATCATGTTCCCTTCAATGAAGATTTCTCCCTGGATATATATTTTCCCACTGGAGGCCCTGAAAAGGGGCCATATCCGGTCTTAATGTACATTCACGGTGGAGCCTGGATCTCCGGAAGCAAACTGACGGTGAATAACAATCGGTTTAATCCGGCCTTTAATGAGTTAAGGAACAAAGGCTATTATATAATCAGTCCGGATTACACTTTGGCCAGAGATGGACAGACACCATTCCCGGATTGTATTCAGGATGTTTTCGAGGCGATTAATTGGGTTGCCAAAAATGCTGAGACTTATAATATGGATATGAGTAACCTGGGATTATTAGGGGAATCAGCAGGGGGGCATCTCGCTATGATGGCTGCTTTCAGTACACCATCCGACTTTGATCTTGATTTTCCTAAACAATCAATCCATTATCTGATAGATGTTTACGGCCCGACTGATCTTAATGGTCTGTATAATTCTACAGCGGCAGACAGTCTGAATGCGCTTATCAAAAAACTGCCAGCGTCATTGGCGGAGAAACTGGATCTATCCAGGTTGCTTGTTGGATTTGATCCAAAAACAGAATCAGAAAGGGCGGAGCGTTTGATGCATAAGCTCTCTCCAATTAACTATCTGGATGAGGAAACAATACCGGTTTTGATCATTCATGGGTTGGTGGATCAGGTTGTGCCTGTAGAGCAGTCTTACCTGCTGGCAACGAAGCTTGACTCGATGAACATTAGGCATTCAGCACATTATTTTGACGGCGTCAATCATGCTTTTTCCGGTGCTACGGAAATCCAGCGCGATTTCATTCAGCAACTGATTATAAACTTCTCTTTGGCAACAAAATAAAAGGGACACTTTCGTGCCCCTTTTAGTCCTCCTATTTTGAGTCCAGGCTACTTACCAAAACTTGCATTGAAGATTGGAAGCCACCTAAGTCCTTTGGGATTACTGCGGTTGATGTTGATCAATCCAAGTTGAAATCCTTTACCGCCATCGGTCATGTTCAGTAAACCGATGCAAACCCCGTTATTGTCTCCTCTGATGTTGGTAACAGCCGCTATGGCCACACCCTTGTGAACAATTTCATCTTCCGATGATCTTTCCTTGTCACCGACCTGTACCAGTCCGGGAGCCACTGATATGCCCTTGATCTGATTACCACCCACGACTGTGGCAACGCTCAGCCCCTTCACTTCAGGTGCTCCAAGACCAACTAATGCCACATTGATCCCTGAAAGTGTACCTCCGGAGCCAACGCCCACACCTCCAACATTGATACCTTTGACGTCTCCGCCGGCACCCATCCCAACACCTGCTATATTGATGCCTTTCATGTCACCGCCGGCACCTACGCCTACAAGACCAAATGAAAATCCCGTGATATCTTCACCGGCTCCGTCGCCTATACCGGACAGGTTAATTCCTTTTAAATCGCCACCGGAAGCTACCCCAATTGCCGCAAAATTGAATCCAGTCACATCTCCACCGGACCCAAGACCAATGCCCGCAAGATTAATTCCATTAAGCTCTCCACCACTTCCCAGTCCGATTCCGCCAATGTTGAGACCGTTTACGTTTTCGCCGGCTCCGGCACCAACGCCACCTATGTTAATACCGTTTAGGGATTGATTGGCACTTACGCCCAGGATGCCGAAATTCAGGCCGTTTCGTTTTCCAGCACCACCGGCCATCGGGACTCCCATACTGATACCATTGACAGAACCACCACCATTGTCAGATTTAGGTTGCCACATAGTAAAGGACAGTCCGTTCACTTTTTCAATATCACGATCAATAAAATTGAACCTGATACCGGTAAAAATGGGGGAATTACCGATTCCTAAAAACCATTTCTTGGCTGGAATACCTGTGCCATCACTACCCGCAAATACCAGGGATGGTATCAAAAGAAGAAGTATTGCTAGTTTTTTCATGACTTGTCAGATTGAGTTTTGTCTAATGATGCATCCTCAATCCTAAAGGTTGCATGAGCGCTAACCAAATATCAAATCCGCAGTTATCCGGTAGTTATCTTGGTTCGGCTTGAAGAAAGCCGATTCTTGAAATAAAATCTGGAATCGCGTTTACTATGTTAGTTTTTTTAAAATACCGGATTCCAATTATGCTTTTAGAGACAGCTTCAAACCTTCGTGACTGGCTTTGAATCCAAGAGCCTCATAGAACGTTAAAGCCTCCGGTCTTAGTTTATCCGTGGTAAGTTGTACCAGGTGAGCGCCATTCACCCGAGCTTTCCCAATGGCCCATTGGATGAGCATTTTTCCGAGACCATGGTTTCGATATTCTTTATGGATTCTAACTGCCTCAATTTGAGCTCTGATGCCGCCCTGATAAGTAAGATATTGGATAAAAGTCAGCTGTAATGTACCAACTATTTTTCCATCAGATTCGACTACAACCAGCATCTGATTACGGTCCTTTTCGATGATTTTAAATGCATCCCAATACCTTTTAGGCAGAGGCTCTCGAAAGTCTTCCCGCTTACTTCCTAGTTTGTCGTCAGCAAGAAGCCTCACAATTTCCGGGACATCAGATTGCATCGCGGGACGGATCTTCATTTTTTGTAAAGCTCCGTGCCAGCCTCGAAATATTTGTCCCCTTCAACCCAAAAAGGAAGTTCTTCACGATTGGCGATGAGCCTGGACGATAAAACATAAGCTCTAAAAAACTTCTCCAGATATTGATAATCAAGTGTTTCCCACTCATCTCCGGGTTGATGGTAGTACTTCGTGATTTCCTCATCAAACGCCGTGAATCCCAGCCCAAAAGTAGGAGCCGGAATTCCTTTGCGGGCGAAACTGACATTGTCAGACCTATCAAAAAGTCCCTGCTCCGGTGCGGGATCATCCATTGCCTCCAGGCCAAATGCCTTACTGGCTTTAATTATCTCATCACTGGCTGTCGTTCTGTTTAACCCGATGATCGTGGTTTTGGTGATGTCATTGTACCCACCATTGTCGCTATTGAAACAGAATTTGATCCTATCCAGAGGTATGGGAGCATTATCTGCAAAATGTTTACTTCCAAGCAACCCTACTTCTTCAGCGGTAAACAACACAAATAAACCTGATCTTTTAGTTGGATACTGTCCAATGCTTTGGGCAGCACTGAGTACTGTAACCGTTCCCACAGCATTGTCACGTGCACCATTATAAATCTCATCTCCAGTACTGTCCGGTCTACCGACACCCACATGATCGTAATGAGCGGAATACATGACATATTCATCCGGCTTTTCAGTACCCGGCACATAGCCTACTACATTATAACTATCGAAATACCTGACTTCACGAGCACCTACTTCAATAGTTAAGCCCTCCACATTGTTTAAGATGGATAGTATCGAATTGTTGGAGTTATTTAGCCAGATGTTTGGGGTAACATCACCATCGCTCAGGGGTCTTTTTAATGTAGTTTGATCTCCTCCCAGGTATCCCATCAATAAGGCCCACGAGATTTGAGGAGAATTATACAGTTCGATTAATCCAAGTGCACCTGTAGCCTCTGCCCTCTGACGTTTTTGTTCCGTATTTCCGAGCCAGTCACGTACGCTTGATGACTGACCGTCCCCGCAGTTGGATACTACCCATTTTCCACTGACGTCCTTATCCGCAAAGTCCTGTTCATTGCCGTATCCTATAAAAACAAACTCTCCCTGGTAGTTAAAATCATCACCCATCATGAGAAGAAAATCTTCGGAAATTTTTAAATCCTCCGCCCCTACCGAGATATTTCCGGAGCTGGGTGGACTTACCGTTTGAAACCCGATAGGTTGAAGATAATCCGGATATTCATCAAAGGCCTGCACACCATATCGCTCGAGTTGCGTGGCGATATATCGGGAAGCAATATCGATTTCCTGCGAACCAACTTTTCTGCCCTTTAATTCATCAGATGCCAGGAACTTGATGTGGGATTGCAGCTTTGCTTTGGTGACAGTCTTCCTGGTGATATCTTCATCACTTTGGGCCAGGCCCAAAAGCGAAAACAACAAAGACAGCGAAAGGGTTAGTATCTTTTTCATTGCAGAAAAATAGTTCTACCTGCAGTGAAAACCAACCTGTTCGGTAATGTTGATCAGGAATTGAAGCTAGCTTTTAAGTAGTCTCTGTTCAGCATTGCAATGTTCGTAAGGCTGATTTCCTTGGGACATTCCGCTGCACAGGCACCGGTATTGGTACATGCTCCAAAACCTTCTTCATCCATGGTTGCTACCATTTTTTGAACCCGGTCCATTCTTTCCACCTGGCCTTGTGGAAGTTTCCCAAGGTGAGCCACTTTGGCAGACACAAATAGCATGGCAGAAGCATTTTTGCATGCTGCCACACAGGCCCCACAACCTATACATGTTGCCGCATCCATGGCTTCCGAGGCAATCTGCTTCGAAATGGGGATTTCATTCGCATCTGGAGTTCCTCCGGTGTTTACGGAAATATAACCTCCGGATTGAATGATCCTGTCAAAAGAGGTCCTGTCTACAACCAGATCTTTGACAATCGGGAATGCTTTTGCCCTCCAGGGTTCGATGGTGATGGTATCCCCGTCTTTAAAGCTTCTCATATGGAGCTGGCAGGTAGTTGTCTGGTGCGGTCCGTGTGGTTGCCCATTGATGAAAAGACTACACATTCCGCAAATACCTTCCCTACAGTCGTGGTCAAAGTGAATTGGCTCTTCCCCTTTTTCCTCCAACTCTATGTTTAGCTGGTCAAGCATTTCCAGGAAGGAAGAGTCCTGGGAAACATCATCGATGGTGTAGGTTTTGAATTCACCTTTGGACTCGGCATTTTTTTGCCGCCATATTTTTAGTGTAAGTTTCATTGCTTCTCGATTCGAATGGTTTACTTATAACTTCTCTGGGTCAACTTGACATTTTCGAAGACAAGATCTTCTTTGTGGAGTTTCTCAGCTTTGTCCTCACCGGTATATTCCCATGCACCTGCAAATGTGAAATTATTATCGTCTCTTCTTGCTTCACCTTCCTCCGTTTGGTGCTCGGTACGAAAGTGTCCGCCACATGATTCATCCCGCATCAGTGCATCGTCAATCATCAATTCTCCTAGTTCCATGAAATCAGCCACCCTACCAGCTTTCTCCAGGCTCATGTTTAATTCATCACCAGTTCCGGTCACTTTCACATCCTTCCAAAACTCGTTTCTGATGTCCTGAACCATTTTTTTGGCTTTCTTTAATCCTTCCGCATTTCGCGCCATACCACAATAATCCCACATTACTTTTCCCAGCTCCTTGTGAAATACGTCCACAGGCTTTGACCCCTGGATGCCTAACAGCTTGTCTATCCCATCTTTCACCTCTTTTTCGGCTGCTTTGAAAGCCTCATGCGTTACCGGCACCTTTTCATAGGATTGTCGGGCCAGGTAATCTCCGATAGTATATGGAATCACAAAATATCCGTCCGCCAGCCCCTGCATCAAAGCACTTGCTCCAAGTCTGTTAGCTCCGTGATCTGAGAAGTTAGCCTCACCAAGGGCATATAATCCGGGGATTGTGGTCATCAGGTTATAATCTACCCAAAGACCTCCCATAGTATAGTGAACAGCCGGATAAATCTTCATGGGGACATGATATGGATCGTCACCCGTTATTTTTTCATAGATGTCGAAAAGGTTACCGTACTTCGCACGGATCGTATCTTCGCCATCTCTTTTGATTGCATCCGCAAAATCAAGATATACGGCCAATCCGGTGGGAGCTACACCTCGGCCATCGTCACAAACGTCTTTAGCATTTCTGGAAGCCACATCCCTGGGGACCAGGTTTCCAAAGGAGGGATAACGAGTCTCCAGATAATAATCTCTGTCCTCTTCAGCTATATCGGTTGCCTTGATTTCACCTTTACGGATTTTCTCAGCATCTTCTTTTTTCTTCGGCACCCAGACCCTTCCGTCATTTCTAAGTGATTCAGACATCAGGGTCAGTTTAGACTGATGTTCGCCGGAGACGGGAATACATGTCGGATGTATTTGAGTGTAGCACGGATTAGCGAAGAAAGCTCCTTTTTTATGTGCTCTCCATGCTGCAGTAGCATTGGACCCCATAGCATTGGTGGAGAGGTAAAAAACATTACCATAGCCACCGGTACAAAGCAGGACTGCATGAGCAGAATGTGATTCGATCTCTCCCGTGATGAGGTTTCTTGCCACTATCCCCACGGCCTTACCATCCACAGTGACAAGGTCAAGCATTTCCGTTCTGGAGTATAGTTTCACTTTCCCATTGTTCACCTGACGACTAAGCGCACTATAGGCACCAAGCAGCAATTGTTGACCAGTTTGTCCTTTGGCGTAAAATGTTCTGGAAACCTGAGCACCACCAAAGGAGCGGTTGTCCAGGAGCCCACCATATTCCCGGGCGAAAGGAACACCCTGCGCTACGCATTGATCTATGATATTGGTGCTTACCTGTGCCAAACGATAGACGTTTGCTTCTCTGGAGCGGTAGTCACCACCTTTAATCGTGTCGTAGAATAATCGGAAGACACTATCTCCGTCATTTTGATAATTTTTTGCAGCGTTGATACCGCCTTGTGCGGCAATACTGTGTGCACGGCGAGGGCTATCCTGGAAGCAAAAAGCTTTGACATTGTAGCCTAGTTCTGCCAGAGAGGCAGCCGCGGAAGCTCCTGCAAGGCCCGTTCCCACCACTATCACTTCATATTTTCTTTTGTTAGCCGGATTTACCAGCTTCATACCGAATTTGTGATTGGTCCACTTATCTTCTAATGGTCCTGCTGGAATTTTTGAATCAAGTACTGTACTCATCCTCCGTTGATTAACTTCTTAAAAATATGATTATTGGAATTGCGGCCAGGGCCAATGGAATTATGATGGCATATGCCCCACCCAATCCCTTAATAAATGGTGTATACTTCTTATGATTGATGCCAAGAGTTTGAAAAGCGCTTTGAAACCCATGCCACAAATGGAATGATACTACCAGCATAGCAACGACGTATAGAATCACCTCAAGTGGATTGGCAAAAGTACTATACACCAGACCAGCCATATCCGGGATGTCGGTTCCCGGCATATTCTCCACAAGGTGTGGCCTGAAATACTTATACGAAAAGAAATTGTACAGGTGGATGATCAAAAACAATAGTATGACCACCCCAAAAGGGCCCATAAGCTTTGAGGCCCAATTGTCCACGCCTGACTTGTTGGAGCTATATCCTACTGGCCGTGCAGATTTGTTATTGCCAATGAGTAGAATACCTTGTACGATGTGGAGGAGTATTCCTGCAAAAAGGCCTACCTCAGCAATTCTTATGAATATGCTTTCCTTCATGAAATGAGCGTATTCATTAAATGCCAATCCGCCATCTGTTTTAAGCAGCAATAAATTTCCGATAAGGTGTTCTGCCAGGAAAACGATAAGAAAAATCCCTGTGAGAGACATTATTAATTTCTTACCAATCGAACTCGTTAGTGTTTTAGTCAACCAACTCATAGTGTTAAATGTGGTTCAGGTTGTTTCGGTTCAAAGGTATATTCGGATTAATTGTCCTGCAATTCATTAATATAAATTGATGATACATCATAATCTCCACATGTCAAACCATTTTTATAACTCAAAAATTCAAGTTTCCTTTATTTTTATCGTTCTAAAGCAAGAGTTGAGGGCGAATATCAAATAGGAGAGTGCAAATGCGATCAAAGGAGCGGGCCGACATGAGTTTGATTATCAGGATTTTATCTTTTTTCTTATTGATCATAACCGTATTTACAAGTTACGGTACACACATCCGTGCAGGTGAGATCATCGCCCGTCGGATAGATCCTACACCAGGAAGCTATACATATCGGTTCACTTTTATCGGTTATCGCGATGTGGAATCAGGCATTGAATTTGGAGGTGGGGTATTTGACTTCGGCGATGGAAATACGGTAAGTGGGGATGAGGTTTCTTTCACATTGGTAGAGAATTTGGCTGACAATGTGGTGAAAGAGATTTTTGTTGTAGAGCATACCTACGCTGCAGCGAGAGATTATCTGGTCAGCTATGAAGAGCAGAATCGAAATGCCGGCATTTCCAACATGGCAAATTCCGTGAACACCAAATTTTATGTTGAAACCTTAATTGTGATAGACCCATTTATTGGTAACAATAGCAGTCCGATTTTGACAGTTCCTCCGATAGATGAAGGGGCGCCAGGGTCAAGGTTCATCCATAATCCCGGGGCATTCGATCCTGATGGTGACAGTCTCTCTTTCGTTTATGAATTCAGAGTGGGCAATGAAACACAGATCATCATTCCGAAAAGTAGCCGGGATGTTGAGGTCACCAATTACCAGGAACTGAATGACCCTCAATTCTACACCAATTTCCCTGTTGCCTCTGAAGATGGAAATCCACCTACCCTTGAGCTTGATGGATCGTCAGGTGATTTAGTTTGGGATGCACCAGGGGATATATTCCAACTGATGAGTGCGGACTGCCCGCCAGGTGTTGAGGAATGCTCCGAGTACAACATTGCCTTCAGGGTAGTCGAATATCGAAATATCAATGGGGTATGGGAAAGATTGGGGTATGTAACCAGAGACATGCAGATCACAATTTGGGATGGTGAAAATGAAAAGCCAGAGTTGTCTGTTCCACCGGATGAATGTGTGACTGCAGGTGAAACTGTAAATATTACTGTTACCGGCAGTGATCCGGATGGTGACAGAGTCAGCCTGGAAGCCTTTGGCGGACCATTTGAAATTAATTCACCTGCAACATATACTCCCTTCCAGCAGGATAGCATCATTTATCAAAACCAACCTGGTACCCTGGAATTAGAGTGGAACACAGTGTGCGGTCATGTCAGAGAGCGGCCCTACGAAGTTCAGTTTAAAGTGACCGATCAGCCCTTACTTTCGGATGGAAGAAAAAGAGGGCCTTCGCTGGTGGAATTTGAGACCTGGGAAGTGACAGTAGTCGGACCACAACCAACGGGTTTGGAGATCGAAGCGGAGACCGGGAGATCTATCAGGTTGAATTGGGATCAGTATACTTGTTCAAATGCTTCCAACATGCAAATTTGGAGAAGAGTAGGAGATACGAACCTCCAAATTGGGGAGTGCGATGTCGGGATGCCATCAATTGCAGGATTCAGATTGATCAAATTGCTGCCGATTGACCAGCTTTCGACGATAGATGCCGGTTTGGCTCCCGGAGCGAAATATTGTTACAGGATTGTAGCCCAATACCCCGAACCGGGTGGTGGTGAAAGCTACGTTTCAGAAGAGGTTTGCATTACGCTGGATGGAGATGCCCCGGTGATAACCAATGTCTCCATAGAAGAGACTGCAGAAGAGGGAATTGTTCAGGTAGGCTGGACACCACCGCTGGATATTGATGCCACTCAATTTCCACCTCCTTACAGCTACCAGGTTTTCAGAAAATTGAGTTCGGATTCTATAGGATTTGACGCCATTTCCGACGTCATTGGGACTACATCCTACACTGATGTGGCTGCGAATACCCTGGAAGAAGTTTATGATTACAGAATCGTATTGTACGATGCAGGCTCAAATTTCGTGGATTCATCGGCCATTGCCTCAAGTCCCGTGTTGGATGCACGATCTGTCATTCAGGCCATTGACCTTTCCTGGGATGCTGATGTCCCCTGGTCAAATATTACGGCGTTGGCACCATTTCACTACATCTACAGAGACAATGTTTTTCAAAACGATCCGACGCGCATTGCATTGATAGACTCTGTAGATGTGACAGAAAATGGACTGGCGTATTTCGATGACGGTAGATTTAACAATCAAAATCTGGATGAGGACCTGGAATACTGTTATTATGTTACCACCTATGGTAGCTATGACAATGAGGACATTCCTTCTCCTTTGATCAATAATTCACAAATTCTTTGTGCCAGTCCAAGTGACAATGAAGCACCTTGTCCACCTGTTAACCTGATTGTGTCGAATAATTTTGATTGCGAATCAGCCGTTGCGGAATCAGGTTGTAGTGCGGTAGTTTTTGAGAACGAATTTGAGTGGGAGCAGGAATTCGAACAGGATTGTGATGATGACGCCTTGTATTACAGAATTTACTTCTCTGCCACGGGCTCGGACGAAGATTACATTTTACTGGACAGTACTGATCAGTTTTCATTCGTCCATGGTAATCTCCCTTCATACAAAGGCTGCTACAAGGTTTCGGCAGTGGATCGTTCTTTGAACGAAAGTGAGCTTTCGGAAGCACTTTGCATTGATAATTGCCCTAACTACCTATTGCCAAATGTATTCACGCCGAATGCCGACGGATACAATGATACTTTCACGCCTTATTTCAGTAATAGCACAAATCCAGTTGAGGATTTTGACAATACCAATTGTCCCCGCTTCGTAAATGACGTGGATTTCAAGGTCTATGATCGAAATGGTGTGC
This sequence comes from Cyclobacteriaceae bacterium, assembly GCA_965228045.1. Lineage (GTDB taxonomy): Bacteria > Bacteroidota > Bacteroidia > Cytophagales > Cyclobacteriaceae > JANQEU01. The sequence goes on from OZ245789.1 coordinate 1,147,316, forward strand.
TTGTATTTGATCTGGATGCACAGCCAGAAAAAAGCATTTATATCAATTGGGATGGTAAGAATAACAACGGTCGCGAGCTTCCGGAAGGGGTTTATTATTATGTTGCTGAATTACAGGTAGATGTGTTAGAAGTCTCTGATTCCAAACAAACCTTGAATGGATGGATTCAGCTTCTAAGATAGACCACCATGTGGTGCTTTTTGATGGGGTATGTAACCTTTGTAATGGTGCAGTCAACTTCATATTGGATCAAAATCCAAATAAGGATCTGAAGTTCGCTGCCTTGCAGTCCGAAGTTGGGAAAGAATTGGTAAAGGATCTTTCAAATATTCCCGATTCCATTGTTTTTTATTCAAGAGGAAAAGTCTTCTACAAGAGTCAGGCTGTTCTGGAAATTTCCAGGTATTTGAGAAGCCCATGGAGGTACGCACAGGTATTAAAGATCATACCGACATTCCTGTCCGACTGGATTTATGATTTGATTGCAAAATATCGATACCGATTATTTGGCAGGAGAGACGCTTGCAGGGTGCCTACACCGGAACTTAAAGACAGGTTTCTGGATTCATCTTATGTTGGCTAGTTTTGCCAACCAAAAATTCATTCTATGCGCGCTTTTGTTTTCCCAGGTCAGGGAGCCCAATTCTCAGGAATGGGCAAGGACCTTTATGACGAGTTTGAAGAGGCTAAGAAACTTTTTGATCAGGCCAATGAAATACTGGGTTTTGAGATCACAAAAACTATGTTTGAAGGTTCTGACGAAGAATTGAAGCAGACACGGGTTACTCAGCCGGCTATATTTCTACATAGTGTGATCAATGCGATTGTAAAGGACGGATTCGAGCCTGAGATGGTAGCAGGGCATTCGCTCGGCGAATTTTCGGCCCTGGTAGCTGCAGGTGGTCTTTCATTTGAGGATGGTTTGAAGCTCGTAGCCAAGAGAGCTTCAGCGATGCAGAAGGCATGTGAAAACACTAAATCCACAATGGCTGCCGTTTTAGGATTGGAAGATGAAATTGTCGAGAAGATATGTTCGGAAACAGCGGGAACAGTGGTTCCTGCAAATTACAACTGTCCCGGTCAGTTGGTGATCTCAGGTGAATATGGGGCAGTGGAATCAGCATGTGAAAAGATGAAGGAAGCTGGAGCAAAAAGGGCATTGATTTTACCTGTTGGGGGAGCATTTCACTCTCCTTTGATGGAAAGTGCCCGTGAGGAACTTCAGCAGGCTATTACTTCTACTGATTTTTCGGAACCAAGGTGTCCCATCTATCAGAATGTAGACGCAAAAGGTCATACAGAAATAGCTGAGATCAAAGAAAATCTTATTACCCAGTTGACAGCTCCTGTAAGGTGGACTCAGTCCATCCAACAAATGATTTCTGATGGAGCTACTTCCTTTACGGAATCAGGTCCTGGTAAAGTTTTGCAGGGACTGGTCAAGAAAGTAGACCGGGAAATGGAAGTAGCAAGCTTGTAGAGAAATGAAAAAATCCGTATTTATATTAATGCTGTTGTTGTTCAGTCTGGTTTTTGAAGGCTGTCAAAAGTATCCCAGCCAAACCAGAAAAGGCAAAATCAAGCCCGGTAAGCCAATTCCCTGCCCGGTTAAAGACTGCTAATGTCCGAAATCGTAATAGCGATCGATGGCTTTTCCGGGACAGGCAAGAGTTCTACGGCAAAAGCGGTAGCCAGAGCACTCAATTATCGTTACCTGGATTCCGGCGCCATGTACAGAGCAGTGACCCTGCATTTCATTCGTGAGGGAATCGAACTTTCTGAGAAAAATGATGTTATCAAGGCAATGGACGCCTTAACACTAAATATCAAACCATCAAAAGAAGGAATTGATGTTTACTTAAATGATGAAAATGTCAGCATTGACATCAGGTCCGCGGATGTCAATGCAATGGTGAGCCAGGTGGCTGCAATTTCAGAGGTGCGTGAAAAACTGGTGGCAAAGCAGCAGCAAATTGGTAAGGACAAGGGGATTGTAATGGACGGACGGGACATTGGTTCTGTTGTGTTTCCGGAAGCAGAGCTAAAGATTTTTATGACCGCAAAACCTGAGATTAGGGCCAGGAGAAGATTAAAGGAACTCCAGGGAGCCGGATTGGACCCTGATCCATCGGATGTCCTTCAAAACCTGTTGGAAAGGGATCGAATTGATTCCACCAGGCAGGATAGCCCCCTGATAAAGATGGAAGACGCCATTGAAATAGATACTTCTGACCTTACCTTTGAGGAGCAGGTGGACCGAATTGTAGATTTGGCAAAGAAAGAAATACATGAGGATTGAGATAGACGAGAACTCAGGGTACTGTTTTGGAGTGGAGTTTGCCATACAGATGGCAGAGGATGAACTCAATGATTCCGGGGAGTTGTATTGCCTTGGAGACATCGTTCACAACAGGATGGAAGTGGAGCGGCTCAATGCATTGGGACTTAAGATCATTGACCGGGAAGAGCTTCACGAATTAAGAGATTGCAAGGTCTTGATCAGAGCACATGGAGAACCACCTGAAACCTATCAACTTGCTATGAAAAATAATATTGAGTTGATTGATGCCTCATGCCCTGTTGTGCTGAAGCTTCAGAACAGGGTCAAGGGGGCGTATGATGATGCCACAGAGAAAGAAGGACAGATCGTAATATATGGCAAGACAGGCCATGCGGAAGTCATTGGTCTCACCGGTCAGACCAGAGATGAGGCCATTGTGGTAACCACGGAAGAGGATCTTGATAAGATCGATTTTACAAGGCCAATAACCCTTTTTAGTCAGACTACGAAAAGTACTGCGGGGTTCTATGCCATCAAGGAAGAAATTGAGAAAAGAGCACAAAAGGAAGTTGGCGCTTTTGACGAGACATTTTTTAAAGCCAACGACAGCATCTGCAGACAGGTGAGCAATCGTGAACCGCAGATGGAACGCTTCTCGCAAAAGCATGACGTAATACTTTTTGTTGCCGGAAAGAAAAGTTCGAATGGAAGGGCATTGTACAATGTCTGTAAGCAGTTCAATCCAAATAGTTATTTTATCGAAAGTGAAGCCGAGTTGGATCAGGATTGGTTGAAAGGAGCTGACTCCGTTGGTATATGCGGGGCAACCTCCACACCAAACTGGTTGATGAAACAGGTAGCTGATAAGATTCAGGAGGATTTAACTAAGGTTGAAGCCGTTTGAAAAATGGCCTAAAATCAGAATTTAGGGCCATTTTACGATTTAGAACCGGACATTCCATTTGAACAATTTTTTGTTATTTTTGTCCCGATTTTTGAAGAAGACACCCAACTAAACCCGATGTCTCAGACCATTAAGTTAAAGAAAGGTTTTGACATAAATCTCGTGGGTAAACCCGAGAGAAAAGTTACCGAAACCGAACAACCGGAAACCTTCGCATTTAAGCCGACAGACTTCAAGGCAATCTCCCGACCAAAATTATTGGTGCAGGAGGGAGATAATGTCAAAGCTGGTACACCATTGATGTATGATAAGCTGTTTGAAGAGGTGAAGTTTTCTTCACCGGTAAGCGGTGAGATCGTTGAAATCAAAAGAGGAGCTAAGAGAAAGCTACTTGAAATTAAGATCCTGGCCGACAAAAAAGTTGAGTACGCGTCCTACAAGAAGTACTCCGTTTCTGATATCACTGGCTTATCTCGTGAAGATGCACAGTCTCAACTTTGTGAAAGTGGCGTATGGCCGAATATCACCCAGCGTCCTTTTGGAGTGGTGGCCAGTCCCCAGGATACACCCAAATCGATTTTTATTTCCGGTTTTGATTCCAGCCCGCTCGGACCTGACCTTGGCTATGTGGTAGATGGCAATGAGAGCGAATTTCAGGCTGGCCTGGATATTTTGAAGAAATTTACAGACGGTAAGATACATCTTGGTCTAAGCGGGACGGCGGAGATCAGCCAGACCTATTCCAAAGCCACCGGAGTTGAGATAACCAAGTACACTGGTCCTCATCCGGCTGGCAATGTGGGCACTCACATTCATCATATCGACCCTATCAATAAAGGAGATATTGTATGGACAATTAGTCCCGTAGGTGTGGTTCAGATTGGTAAATTGTTTCTGGAGGGTATTTATGACGCTTCCAAGCTTGTCGCAATAACCGGTTCTGAAGTCAAAGAACCTTCCTATGTCAAAACGTATTCCGGAGCTTGTCTGAATAAGCTTCTGGACGGTAAGGTAAAAGAGGGTTCTGTCAGATACATTTCCGGAAATCCATTGACGGGAGAATCTGTTGGTCTGGAAGGATACCTTGGTTTTCACCATAATCAAATTACTGTGATCCCGGAAGGTGATCAGGAGGAATTTCTTGGTTGGATCCTTCCCACAACGAATAAACTTAGTTTCCACAGATCTTTTGGACTTTTGGGGAACAAAAACAAGGAATATGTTGTGGATACGAATACACATGGAGAAGAAAGAGGATTTGCCATTACCGGATCATTTGAAAAGGTAGTGCCGATGGATGTTTTACCAATGTATCTCTTCAAAGCGATCATTGCGAATGATTATGATGAAATGGAAGCACTGGGTATTTATGAGTTGATCGAGGAAGATGTGGCGCTTTGTGAATTTATCGACGTTTCGAAAAATGATCTTCAGGAATTACTTAGAGAGGGTATAGAATTAATCAGAAATAGCTAGTAGTCGGGAATGAAATTTTTACAGAATTTATTTGATGGTTTAAAACCAAACTTCGAGAAAGGCGGAAAATGGGAGAAATTTTATCCGCTGTACGAAGGACATAGGACCATTTTCTTCTCTCCTGATCTTACCACCAGCAAGACTGGTGTTCAAATCAGAGACGCGGCAGACCTGAAAAGGACCATGATGACCGTGATCATTGCCATGATACCATGTCTGATTTTTGGGATGTGGAATGTAGGTCATCAGCATTTTTTAGCAACCGGAGTTGAAGCAACGCTGCTCGACAAATTTCTGATAGGAGCTCTGAAAGTAATTCCGATCGTGATCGTCAGTTACGCTGTAGGCTTGTCTGTGGAATTTACCTTTTGCGTGATCCGGCAACATCCAGTTGAGGAGGGATTTCTGGTCACAGGACTTCTGATTCCACTTATTATGCCACCTACAATCCCATTGTGGCAAGTGGCCCTGGCAACAGTTTTTGCCGTCATCATAGGAAAAGAGGTATTTGGTGGCACAGGTATGAACATACTTAATGTCGCTCTTACGGCCAGAGTTTTCCTTTACTTCGCTTACCCTTCGCAAATTTCAGGTGAGGTCTGGACCTATTTCGGGGATAAGGCACCTGTAGATGGCTATTCCGGCGCTACCGCCTTGGCTTATGGAGCTTCGGCTGTGGCCAATGACACCAATATGATGGCAGATATGCAGGGACATTGGTCTGGAGGCATGTTTTCTTTCATGAATCTTTTTATGGGAGCCATTCCGGGAAGTATTGGTGAAACATCGGTACTCATGTGTTTGATTGGTGCTTTGATATTAGTAGTAACTGGTGTCGGTAGCTGGAAGATCATAGTAAGTGTTTTTGGTGGTGCCTGGGCAATGGGACTACTCCTGAATCTTGTAGGAGCCAATAGCTTCATGACAATGCCTGCACACTATCACCTGGTGATTGGGGGGTTAGCGTTTGGTGCGGTGTTTATGGCCACGGATCCGGTATCTGCGGCCCAAACGGAAGCTGGAAAATGGATTTATGGATTTTTAATTGGTGTGATAACAGTCATTATTCGGGTACTTAACCCGGCTTATCCTGAAGGTATCATGCTTGCAATACTATTTATGAACGTATTTGCTCCGCTTATTGATTTTTATGTAGTGGATGCAAACAAAAAAAGGAGATTAAAACGTGCGACAGTCTAACGCTTACATTTTAATATTCGCCGTTATCCTGACGGTGATCATTGGTGGATTGATGTCCATGACATCAGTGGTGCTTAAACCTGCTCAGCAAAAGCAGGTAGAGCTTGATACAAAGAAGAAAATCCTTGGAGCTGTGGTTGACATATCGGCCATAGAAGATCCAAACGCGATTTTGGAACTTTATTCCCGCAGGGTATCGTCACTGGTTGTGGACATAAATGGAAATGAGGTAACTACTGATGCTGATGGCAACGCGGTAGAGGCGGAGAAAATTGACATACAAAAGAACCACAAAGTACCCAGGGAAGAGCGTCTTTATCCTGTATTTAAAATTAGTGCCGAGGGAGATACTACGACCATTGAGGCTTATGTTTTTCCGATGTTTGGATCAGGATTATGGGATTGGATTTCCGGATATATTGCCGTGGCAGGTGACCTGAATACCGTGAAGGGAATTGCTTTTGACCATAAAAGTGAAACTCCGGGATTAGGTGCCAGGATTACGGAAGAAGCTGTGAAATCCAGGTTCGAAGGCAAAAAGATATTTACAAATTCCGGTGAGTTAGAATCGATCACAATGGTGAAAGGTGAAGGAAATACCGGACTGACAGAGCATGAGGTGGATGGTTTATCCGGTGCTACGATGACAGCCAAAGGTGTCAACCAGATGCTCGAAAATTATTTAGGCTGCTACCAGGCATATATGGACAAGGTCAAATCTGGTAAGACAGTTGCATTAAACACAATGAAAGAAATACTATGAGTGAAGCAGCAGTAGCAGAAGAAGTTAAGGTAAAAGAACCAGCCGAGCCGTTTTTGTCGAAACGGAGAAAGGGTATTGTTACCGATCCTCTGAACGAAGATAACCCGATCACAGTACAGGTACTTGGTATATGTTCGGCACTGGCGGTTACCGTGAAGATGCAACCGACACTTGTTATGTCGATTGCCGTGGTTTTCGTAATTGTGTTCTCTAACCTGATCATTTCACTTCTAAGGAATTTCATTCCCGGAAGGATCAGAATTATTGTACAGCTAGCCGTTATTGCGACATTGGTTACCCTGGTTAGTGAGATATTGAAAGCATACAGCTATGACATGTACAAAGTATTGGGAGCATATGTAGGTCTGATTATCACAAATTGCATCGTGATGGGGCGTCTTGAAGCCTTCGCCATGGCAAATAAGCCTTATGACTCTATACTTGATGGTTTAGGAAGCGGATTTGGCTATGCATGGATCATTCTTACGGTAGCATTTTTCCGGGAACTGTTAGGTTCCGGATCTGTATTCGATTTCAAGGTTTTCGAAGTAATAGGATGGAGTTCATTCCCAACGAATGGTCTGATGGTAGATTCAATCGGAGCCTTTGTTGTATTGGGTATTTTGATTTGGGTTCAGAGAAGTAAAACAGGATACGTAGAACACTAAGGATTATGGAAGCATTTAATATAGCATTAAAAGCAATTTTTATAGACAATATGGTCTTCACATACTTTTTGGGTATGTGTTCATTCCTGGCCGTATCCAAAAAAGTAAGTACTGCATTAGGTCTGGGGGCTGCAGTTATCTTCGTATTGACTATAACCGTACCTGTGAACTGGATTCTTCAGGAGTTTATTCTTAAGGAAGGAGCATTGACCTGGCTTGGAGCAAGCTTTGCATCGGTGGATCTTACCTTTTTGCAATTCATCATGTTCATCGCTGTAATTGCGTCCATGGTACAATTGGTGGAGATGGTTATTGAAAAATTTTCTCCTTCATTATATGGATCTCTGGGTATTTTCCTTCCATTAATTGCGGTGAATTGTGCAATTCTTGGATCTTCACTTTTCATGGTGCAAAGGGATTATACTATAGTTGAAGCGACTGCATTCGGGTTTGGTTCGGGAACTGGGTTTTTCCTGGCGATTGTAGCACTTGCGGCCATTAGAGAAAGGTTGAAGTACTCAAAAGTGCCCGATGGACTTAAAGGACTGGGTATTACGATGCTCATCACCGGATTGATGGGATTGGCCTTTAAATCCTTTATTGGTATTGCCATATAAGTCAGATCTTTGCAAAAGACATTTGAAAGGCTTTACATTTCGTAAAGCCTTTTTCTTTTTATGGAGTCGCCAAATTTCTCTTCCGAGCCAGATAGATTAAAATTCCGTCGTCAATTCCTGGTTGGACCACGGAGCTTTCAACCTGATTCCTTCTGGAAACAGGTGCAGCTAAAGCATGGTTTATGGCTTTCTCATCATGTTGACCTTGCGGCCTACGAAGTTTCACAACGGAGCATAAAAGTGACCTTGTTGGGTATCTGTCTGGATGCCGTGAAAGAGGTTTATGATCCCATTACCCTATTGGAGAATCTAATTCAGGAAAGTGTAGGCGCATTAGACAAAATTCCGGATACTACTTTCAGATTTTCCGGCCGATGGGCGTTAATAGCACAAAATGAAAATGACACTTTGATTCTGAACGATGCCTTTGGCGCGAGATCAATTTTCTACAGTTCAAACTTCGAATGGATCGGAAGTACCACAAAAATTATAGCTGCTAATACCAGCCTTAAGAAGGACGGGGATGTGGAATTGGATGAGTTCGTTCAGTCAGCGAAATTCAGAAAAAAGGGAGGCGCATGGCTGGGTGACACTACAACTTTTAAGGATTGCAGGAGATTGCTTCCGAATCACTCATTAAGTTTATCAAACAAACGAGTAGTTCGATTTTATGGAGGTCCCTCTACATCCGATAAGTTGGATTATAACTCAGTCGTTTCGGAAGGTGCCAGGATACTTCAGAACTCACTCGCAGCACTTGAAAAATCATATCCATTGCTAATTTCCCTGACCGCAGGATGGGATAGCCGGTTGATACTTGCCATGACCAGGGGCTTGAAACCTTCTTTTTTTGTTGACAGATATAATCAATTGGATCTGAAGCATAAGGACATAGTTATTGCCAAAAAGCTTGCAGAAAAATATCAACTGGATCTTGAGATCAGGAACCCGGATACGTATGAATTTCCAAGATGGTTTGAAGATATTTTGAAATGGAATGATGAACTATTTCATTGGAATCCCAATCGCTGGATCATCTATGATCATATGCTTAATGGGGAGGACAGATTGGTGATAAATGGAAATGGCGGAGAAATAGTGCGAAGTCACTTTCAACGCTACCTTCGTAAGAAACGACCGGAAGCCTTTGATCCGCTCGATCTTGTTAAAGTTTTTGGTTATGGTAGTATTCCTGCATCGCAACGGGATTCTCTGGGTAGCTGGTTAGAGTCATTTCGAAAAGTAGGAAATAATCGGTTCCTTTTAGATATGTTTTACTGGGAGCAAAAGATCGGCATTTGGGGAAGTAGTTACAGGTCTCATCAGGATGCTGCTGTGGAGGAAATAAGTCCTTTTAACTGTAGATATTTGATTGATCTCATGCTTAAGACGCCTGAGCATAAAAGATTGGCCCCAAAGTATGTACTTTTTAGGGACTTGATTGAGTTCGGGTGGAAAGAGTTATTGGAAGTTGCGGTTAATCCTAAACGCCAAAAACCCTGGTATAAGAAATTCGAAAAGAAATTGCGTTTAAGATTTAAGAAACTAATCGGTCAACGTGTTTAATTTGTCGAAGGATTCCAGATCCAAATGATATGATACAAAGTATTTTTCGTCATTTCCTTCGCGGTTTATTGCTGGTTGTACCAGTCTCGGCGACCCTGTTTATCATTTTTGAAACCATCCGCTGGGTAGATGGCTTATTGCAAATTAAAATTCCCGGAGTAGGATTGCTGGTCGTGTTGATCTCCACAACGATTATTGGACTTCTGGCAGATTCAATTTTTCTAAAGCCCCTTTTCGATATGTTTTCCGGCTTAATTCGAAAAATTCCGGTAGTCAATTTTATTTATACTTCACTCAATGATGTTGTAGGGGCGGTAGCCGGAGAGAAGAAGAAGTTTAATCGTCCGGTACTTGTACCATTTGACAATGATTCCACTTTGTTAAAACCCGGTTTTGTCACGAAGGATGACCTTTCCGAAAGTAACCTTGAAAAGTACATAGCAGTGTACCTTCCACATAGCTATAACTTCTCGGGTAATTTATTTTTTATTGAAAAATCCAAGGTAATTCCCATTGAAGGCTCTAACTCGGAAATAATGAAATTCACCGTTTCAGCAGGGTTGACCGGCCGATTTGGGAAAACAAAATCCTGAATAAGGCCCATTTTTATCAAAAAATGACAACAGATTGAAACAATTATTGTCAGAACCGTATATTTTATTGATATAACAATGGTTTTTTCGAAAATATTGGACTTCATTCTCGGAAATGATATTATACTTGCTTCTCGAAAATTTATAGTGGTTACACTAATACACATATCAACTCTTCCATTTAGGCCGGTAAACCCGGGTAGGCGCAGGCCTACTATATAATCCATTGATTGCTTACGTAGCGATCTACCCTTCGACCACAATTTTCTAATAACGCTTACTTAAAAATTTTAAATGAATTCAGTTTCAATCCATGTTGCTGGTTCTGTGCATTTGAAATATGCGCAGGAGATATGTGATCTTATTGCTGAAAGTGCCAAACAAAGGGGAACCGGTATTGCGAAAAGAACTCCTGAGTACATCCAGCAAAAGATGCAGGAACATAAGGCGATCATAGCCATTGGTAAAGAAGATGGCGCACTGGCCGGATTTTGTTACATAGAAAGCTGGGGCAATAAAGAATACGTGGCCAATTCCGGACTTATTGTGAATTACGAGTTCAGAGGTACCGGTATTGGCAAAAAAATAAAAAAGAAAGCTTTTGAGCACTCACGTAAAATGTTTCCTGATGCCAAGCTTTTTGGGCTGACCACCTCGCTTCCCGTGATGAAGATCAACTCCGAGCTTGGGTACCATCCGGTGACGTACAATCAGCTGACCACAGACGAAACGTTTTGGAACGGCTGCAAAAGCTGCGTCAACTATGAGATACTAAAAAGTAAAAATCGGGCCCATTGTATGTGTACGGCGATGATGTATGACCCCAACGCCAGACGCCAGAAAAAGTGGAATTTCCTGAAGAAATCAAAGATCTATGAGCGCTTTATGCGAATGAAGAAAAAGCGACTCAGTCAACTTCAAGCCTTGTTTTTAGCATGAAAAAAGTTGTATTAGCATTTAGCGGAGGGTTGGACACCTCATATTGCGCAAAATATCTTTCCGAATCCCTGGGCTATGAGGTAGTGGCTGTTACTGTCAATACGGGTGGATTTTCAAAGGAAAAAGCAGTTGAGCTCGAGAGAAAGGCCCGGGTACTGGGTGTGAGTGACTATCAATTCATTGACAAAACATCGGAGTTCTACAAGCGAGGTGTGAAGTATCTGCTTTATGGCAACGTACTTAAGAACAATACTTACCCACTATCAGTAAGTGCAGAGCGAGTCTTTCAGGCAATGGCAATCGCCGAAGTTGCAAATAGCGTCAGGGCAGATGCAATAGCTCATGGGAGTACAGGTGCGGGCAACGACCAGATCCGATTTGATCTTGTCTTTCAGGCGATGTGTCCCGGGGTGGAAATCATTACTCCAATTCGTGACCGGAGTCTTTCGAGACAGGAGGAAATTGAATTTCTCAAGGAACATGGGGTAGAAGGGGACTGGACGAAAGCTCTGTATTCCATAAATCAGGGGCTTTGGGGTACTTCTGTAGGGGGAAAGGAAACCCTAACCTCTCACGAGTATTTACCGGATGAGGCATTTCCAAGCCAGGCTACCAGGGACGATAATCTTAAACTCCGAATTGAATTTGATAAGGGAGAACCCATAGGCCTTGACGGCAAAAAATATGATCCGGTCCAGGTTATCACCAGATTAAATGAAATAGGAAATGAATTTGCGATCGGGCGGGATATCCATGTGGGAGATACCATCATAGGTATTAAGGGAAGAGTAGGTTTTGAAGCTCCGGCAGCCCTCATGCTGATCAAAGGACATCATGCCCTCGAAAAGCATGTGATGACTAAACATCAATTGTTTATAAAAGATCAGCTCAGTCAGTGGTATGGAAATTTGATGCATGAAGGACAATTTCTGGAGCCTGCTATGAGAGACATTGAGGCATTCCTGGAGTCCTCCCAGCACCGTGTCACTGGTACGGTTTACTTTCGATTATCACCTTATCGTTTTCATGTCGAGGGCATCAAGTCGGAGTTTGACCTCTTGCAGTCAGATTTCGGACAATACGGGGAGATGAACAATGGTTGGAGCGCAGAAGATGCCAGGGGTTTTACGACCATGCTCTCAAATCAGATCAAACTATATAACTCAGTAAAGAAGTGATCAAAGTTGGTATAATCGGAGCAGCCGGATACACGGCAGGTGAGTTGATCAGGATCCTGATCCACCATCCAAAAGTTGAATTAAGCTGGATCCAAAGCGAAAGTCAGGCGGGAAAACCGGTGACTGATGTTCATTCGGATTTAATTGGAGATTCTGACCTTGTTTTCACGTCGGAAATTAAAAATTCCGAAGCGGACCTGGTGTTCCTGTGCAAAGGACATGGAGAGTCGAAAAAAATCATCGATGGTCACCCGAGGCTTCTGGACCTGAAGATCATAGACCTGAGTCATGACTACCGACTAAAAGGAGACCATCAATTTGTTTATGGTTTACCTGAATTGAATCGTGAAGCCATCAAAGAAGCGCAATATGTAGCCAATCCTGGTTGTTTCGCGACAAGCATCCAGTTAGGTTTAATGCCAGCTGCATCCGGAGATGTCATTTATGGGGATGTTCATATCTCCGGAATTACAGGCTCTACCGGAGCAGGACAGGGGTTTTCCCAGACAAGTCATTTTAGCTGGCGAAATAACAACATGAGTGTCTACAAAGCATTCGAGCATCAGCATCTTCATGAAATCGGGGAGACATTAAAATCACTGGATGATGACTTTGAGCATGACCTCAATTTCATTCCTTATCGCGGAAACTTTACAAGGGGGATTATCACCACCAGCTATTTTAAGTCAGGTATAGCCGAAGATGAGCTGATTAGTACTTACAGAAAGTACTATCAGAAGCACTTGTTTACTCATGTGGCAGACCAAAACCCTGATCTCAAGCAGGTGGTAAATACCAACAAAGCCCTTGTATACCCTAAGAAAATGGGGGAGCGCGTGATGGTCATTACTGTGATAGACAACCTATTAAAGGGCGCTTCCGGTCAGGCAGTACAAAACATGAACCTGATGCTGGGGATGAAGGAATCTCTGGCACTCGACCTCAAGGCATCGGCATTTTAAAGATCTAACAATGAATCAGAATCAAAAAATAGCAATTTTAGGAGCGGGTAACCTGGGTTTGGCAATCGCGGAAGGCATCGTTGAAAAACACCTTTCCGCAGCCGGTAACATAACTCTCACTCGCAGACACCTCAAGGGTCTTAAAGCCATGGAGGATGAAGGATACAGGATCACCACGGACAATAAGTCCTCCGTCAAAGACGCAGAGATGGTTTTTTTATGCGTGCAGCCCAAACAGCTTTCGGCATTAATGGATGAAATCAGGGATGTCCTTACGGAGAAACATCTGATAGTTTCTGTGATTACCGGGGTTTCTATTGAGCAGATCGCTGCACATTTGGATGGAAAAATACCCATCATACGGGCCATGCCCAATACGGCCATTGCGATAGGTGACTCCATGACATGCCTGGCATCTGCAAACGGGACATCGGAGCAGCTGAAATTTGTGACGTCGGTGTTTGATTCATTGGGAGAAACCCTCGTAATAGACGAGAAGCTGATGCAGGCGGCCACCGTACTTGGTGCCAGTGGAGTAGCCTTTTTTATGAGGTATCTGAGAGCGGCCACACAGGGAGGCATCCAGATGGGATTTCACCCGGAGGAGGCCCAGATGATTGCGGTGCAAACAGCAAAGGGTGCGGCGCGGCTCATTCAGGAAGAGGGTACTCACCCGGAGGTGGAGATCGACAAAGTGACAACCCCAAGAGGATGCACCATTGAAGGTCTCAATGAAATGGAACACCAGGGATTCAGCTCATCACTTATAAAAGGCCTTATGACCTCATTTTACAAGATCAATTCCATAAGTCAATGAAGCAATTTGATGTATATCCGCGGTATAAAATAGACCTTGACAGGGGAGAGGGAAACTATGTATTTGATACCAAAGGCAACCAATATCTGGACTTATATGGAGGTCATGCAGTCATATCTATCGGTCATGCGCACCCTCATTTTGTCAAAAGAATCGAAAGCCAACTAAATAAATTATCCTTTTATTCTAATTCGGTAGGATTGGAAATTCAGGAGGAATATGCTGATAGTCTCGGGGAATCCTCTTCTTACCCGGACTACCAGCTTTTCCTCTGTAATTCAGGAGCGGAAGCCAATGAAAATGCGTTGAAACTGGCGTCTTTCATCACAGGAAGAAAGAAAATTGTGTCTTTTGAGAAAGGATTTCATGGGCGTACTTCCCTGGCGGTGGAAGCTACCGATAATGCGAAAATTCAGGCTCCTGTAAACATTACAGGTAATATTTTAAGATTGAAACTGAATGACCTGGAAGCCGCCAAAGAAGCAATAGATGAATCCGTAGCTGCAGTGATCATTGAAGGTATCCAGGGTATTGCTGGGATATACCTTCCTGATGATTCCTTTTTACAGGGCCTGAGGAAGATATGTGATGAGAGAGGCGCATTGTTGATATTGGATGAGGTCCAATCCGGTTTCGGTAGAGCAGGTCATTTCTTTGCTCATCAATACGCCAATGTGAGACCGGATATCATTTCCATGGCAAAAGGAATGGGCAATGGTTTTCCTATCGGAGGAATTCTGATATCCAATCGAATTGAAGCGAGGGCAGGAATGTTGGGGACCACTTTTGGTGGAAACCCACTTGCATGTGCTGCAGGTCTGGCAGTGCTTGAGGTAATAAAAAAGGAGAACCTGTTGGAAAATGCCGGGAAACAGGGTGAGTATGTTATCACGAAATTGAAAACCATTCAAAACGTGAGTGAAGTGAGGGGACGCGGTTTAATGATAGGGATTCAGCTACCTTTTGCGGCAAAAAGTATTCGTGAACGATTGCTGATGGAACACCAAATATTTACCGGGAGCGCTTCTGATCCCAATACATTAAGGATTTTGCCGGCTTTGAATATTGAAAGATCTCATCTGGATACTTTTCTGGATGCCCTAACCTATGAACTGAAAAATGAAACAATTTCTGTCAATTGATGATGTGCCTGACCCGAAAGGTTTGGTAGAGGAAGCATTAACACTAAAGAAGGATCCATTTGCCTACCAGGAGGTAGGTAAGAACAAGGTTCTGGGACTGATATTTTTCAACCCAAGTTTGAGGACAAGGATGAGTATGACAAAAGCGGCTTATAATCTCGGTATGAGGGTAATCACTCTAAATGTGACAAGTGATTCCTGGCAACTGGAAACAGAGGAGGGCACAGTTATGAACAAAGGAAAAGCTGAGCATATCAAGGAGGCCGCGGGAGTAATGGGATTGTATTGCGATCTCCTGGCTGTCAGGTCTTTTCCGACCTTCGAAAGCAGGGAACGAGATTACGCTGAGACACTTTTGACGGATTTTGTTAGATACAGTGATACACCTGTCATTAATATGGAGTCATCCACCTTACATCCTTTACAATCCCTTGCGGACTATATGACAATCACGGAGAACATGAAAGGTAATAAACCTAAAGTAGTCATGACCTGGGCACCTCATGTGAATGTATTGCCTCAGGCAGTCCCAAATTCCTTTGCGCAATGGATCAGTCAGTCAGACTTTGATTTTACCATCACTCACCCGGAAGGGCTGGAGCTGGACAAAAAATTTACCGGAAATGCAGAAATCCAATACGATCAAATGGAAGCCTTGAAAGGAGCTGATTTTGTGTATGTCAAGAACTGGTCAAAATACCATGATTATGGTCAAAAGCACAGTGATCCATCGTGGATGATAAATAAGGATAAACTTTCGGTGACCAACAATGCCCGTCTGATGCACTGCTTACCTGTAAGACGGAATGTGGTAATCTCCGATGACGCGATTGACAGCGAGTACAGCATCATCATGGCTCAGGCCAAAAACCGTGAATATTCTGCACAGATAGTATTAAAGAAATTATTGGAGGGACTGGAATGAACAGATTATCCATTGTCAAGATTGGTGGAACCATCATAGAGTCAGATGAGATTTTGAAAGAATTTCTCACCGGGTTTGCCGCAATCAAGGGTCCCAGGATCCTGGTGCATGGTGGTGGAAAGATGGCAACGGAACTGGCAAAGCAGCTTGGTTTTCATACCACCATGATAGAAGGCCGAAGGGTCACTGATTTGAATATGCTGCGAGTGGTGACCATGGCTTATGCGGGACTCGCCAATAAAAGACTAGTTTCCCGATTACAGGGAATGGACATTAATGGCCTGGGTCTGACAGGTGCCGATGGCAATCTTATTGAATCAGTAAAGAGACCGTTGAAGGATGGGATTGACTGGGGCTGGGTTGGGGACCCGGTCTTTGTGAATAAAGACCTTCTTAATAAGTTGTTGCAATCGGAAATAGTCCCGGTCATAGCACCATTGACACATGATGGAAATGGACATATGTTGAACACCAATGCCGATACTATGGCAAACATGGTTGCTACTGCATTGAGTGATCTTTTTCAGGTTGATCTTATCTATACTTTCGAACTACCCGGAGTTATGAAAGACATACACGAAGCAGACTCTCTTATCCCATTTCTAAATCAGGAAATCTATCAACAATATTTAAAAGAGGGGATTATCAATGACGGCATGAAGCCCAAACTTGACAATGCTTTCCAGGCACTCAATGCCGGCGTCCATAAAGTGAAAATCATCAGATACAGTGCCTTGAAAGACCTGGAAATAGAAAAATTTGACAACTATACGACCATTAGTTTATGAATGACCAGCTACTAAATGACCTTCATCATTCCGCGGTGGAGCTGCTGAAAAAGTTGATTGAAACACCCAGCCTCAGCAAGGAAGAAGATAAAACGGGCGATTTAATTGAAGATTATCTCAGAAAGGAATCTATTGATGTAAAACGTGAAGGCAACAATGTCTGGGCTTGCAATAAGTACTTTGATCCCTCAAAAAATACGATCCTGCTTAATTCGCATCATGACACAGTAAAGCCGAACCAGGGTTATACCAGAGATCCTTACACCGCCATCGTGGAGAGTGGGAAGTTATACGGATTAGGTAGTAATGACGCCGGGGGGTGTCTGGTTTCTCTCATTCAGGTCTTTAAATATCTGTTCCCTAAAGAAAACTTGCCTTATAATCTGATCCTGGCGGCGACTGCAGAAGAGGAAAATTCAGGTGTGAACGGCGTTGAATCCATACTCAAAGATCTGGGTCAAATAGACTTTGCCATTGTCGGCGAACCTACAGAAATGAACATGGGAGTAGCCGAAAAAGGATTAATGGTGCTGGATTGCTACAGCCATGGTAAATCAGGACATGCTGCCAGGGACCAGGGAGAAAATGCCATTTACAAGGCTTTGGCCGATATTCACTGGTTCAAAGAGTATCGTTTTGCAAAGGAATCAGATCATCTTGGTCCGGTCAAGATGTCTGTGACGATGATCAATTCGGGATACCAGCACAATGTGGTTCCGGATGAGTGCCATTTTGTGGTAGACGTAAGGACTACAGACAGCTATTCCAATGAGGAGGTGCTTGGGATCATCCGGGATCATGTGGGATGCGACGTGAAGCCAAGATCCACCCGACTCAATCCGTCAAAACTACCCGGGGATCATCCCGTGTCCATCGTTGCGGGCAATTTGAGTATAAAGAAGTTTGGCTCGCCGACTACTTCCGATCAGGCAGTAATGAATTTTCCCACATTTAAAATGGGGCCCGGAAAATCTGAAAGATCACATACTCCGGACGAGTTCATTTTTATCGAAGAAATACAGTCCGGTATTAAGGGTTATATTGGTCTTTTGGAGGCACTTTTTGAATTTGCGAAAACCGAAGTAGTAAAATGAAACTCTGGCAGAAAGGAGAATCAATTGACAAGCTTTTTGAAAGATTCACCATCGGAAATGACCCGATACTCGATCTGGAGCTGGCTTACTATGACGTATTAGGCTCGCAGGCACATGTCAGGATGCTGGGTAAGATAGGTTTGCTAACCGATGGCGAGGTAAAGGAAATTCACGAGGCATTGGATGAAATTGCAGAGCAGATAAAGGAAGGCAGGTTTACGATAGAGGATGGTATCGAAGACTGTCACTCCCAAATTGAAATGATACTGACTGAGAAGCTGGGCGATACCGGAAAAAAAGTTCATGCAGGACGATCGAGAAATGACCAGGTACTCACCGCTTTAAAACTGTATACGCGTGATCAACTCACTCAAATTGCCAGGGAAATCGATAAGTTGTTCTCATTGTTGCTGAAGAAGAGTGATGATTTTCGGGACACTTTGATGCCGGGCTATACCCACATGCAAGTGGCAATGCCATCAAGTTTCGGGTTGTGGTTCGGGGCGTATGCCGAGAGTCTGATCGACGATCTGATCCTGCTAAAGGCAGCATACGAGGTGACAAACAAAAATCCGTTAGGTTCCGCAGCAGGCTATGGTGCTTCATTCCCGCTTGATCGGGATTTTACCACTAGTGAAATGGGCTTTTCAGGTGCCAATGTGAACGTGGTCTATGCCCAAATGACGAGGGGCAAAATGGAGAAAACCGTGGCTTATGCCATCAGTTCTGTAGCTTCAACACTTGCCAGGTATTCTATGGACATCTGCCTGTATAATGGTCAGGATTTTGGTTTTTTCGATCTGGATAAGAGGTATACCACGGGCTCGAGTATTATGCCGCATAAGCACAATCCCGATGGTTTTGAACTGGTGCGAGGAAAATGCAATCAGCTAATCGGTTTGCCCAATGAATTGAGCCTGATCACGGCTAACCTGCCATCAGGCTATCACCGGGATCTACAGGTACTGAAGGACCATTATATCCCCGCCATTGGAAGCATCCTGGATTGCCTTAAAATAGTCACTCTGATGACCGAGAACCTCAATATCAATAAGGACATTATTCATAGTCAGAAATATGACTTATTGTTTACGGTTGAGGAGGTAAACAGGCTTGTGCAGGAAGGATTGCCATTCAGAGATGCTTATCGCAAAGTAGCCGAAATCATCCAGGCAGGAGATTACATTCCAAATCGGGAAGTCAGACATACACATCTTGGAAGTGTTGGTAATCTCGGAAATGAAAGGATACGAGGGGATTTTGACAAGGTTTACTCGTTTTTCAAGTAGTAATTACCAGTCTTTACGATCTTCTTGTTTAGCGTCCTTATTGTGCCATTTTCATACTTATTGGTCAGCTTAAAAATCCAAACACTATTATGATCCAGTCCAGGTTCTGATAATTCTATCAACTTAGTTTTAGGATTCTCCGACCTGATCTGTCTTTCTAAGACTATCTTTCCATTCAGATCATGTATAACCAGCGTACCATTTATAACCTTCTCTTTTCCCATCGCATAGATCAGATTACCGCGCTCAAGACCAAGAACGCCATATTGAGTATCGGTGATCAACAGGGTCTCAGTGATCTCCTTTTCTGTAAACTCGAACCGATAATTTCCTGATCCTAGTGTGATGTATTGAAGATTTTCATCCAAAACTGGCTCTTTTGCACCCGGAGGCAGGTCCATACCCGCTAAAAACAGATCTTTGGGAAGATAGTAATCAGCCGTTGTATTGGGTGGAATGGTGAGGTATTGCAGAATGGTTTCGTCGTCCCGCTTCCAATGGACCTGGATATTTCCTTCCGGAGATTGATAACCGACATTCACAAAATTCAGATCAGAAACATAACTCGGTTTTATACGGAAATGTTTGAATCCCGGAGAATTTGGATCTGGTTGCAAGCCACCGAGGTATTCCATCATCCATTGATTGATCGAACCAAAGTAAGCGTGGTTTGCAGACCCGCCATAGTACGTTGAATTATTTTGGACCCATCCTTCCTTAAAGGTATTCCCATCACTTATTAAGCCAAACCACGATGGTGTACTTCGTTTGGTGGCTAACTGATAAGCAAGGTCCTGATAACCATTTTTGGACAGTGCCGGCAACAGGCTCTTGGAGCCCATCAGACCTACATCCGGCTGCATGTTGTCATCTTCAATTCTTTTAACAAGGGACTCTATGATGGATCTTTTGTGAGCAATTGGTAGTATGTCATACTCAAGCGCCATACTCAATTCCGTCTGGGTGGTTAACGAACCCTTTTGAGATATCTTATCGAGAAAAGTACCCCTGATTCCGGATTTGATTTTATCATATTTTTTAGCCAAATCCTTGTTTCCGAGAACCTTTGAAGTCTCCGCCAAAATGTGAGCGTCATGATACAACAGAATGATGGAGAGGATCCATCGATCTGATTTTGATGAGGGGGCATGCCAATCTCCATACCCTACTATAGCGGATGGATCAGACTTATATCGGTCGAACCAATAATCAAAGAAACTGATCATGTTGGGATAATTGTCTTCGAGTATCGAGGGGTCACCGGTAAACTGGTAGACGTTCCACGGTATAATGACCATCGAGCTTGTCCAATCAAAATAACTTTGGGTTTCCTCAAGAGGAGAAGGGATAATCACCGGGACCTGTCCGCTAGTTTTCTGGACATCGCGATGGTCTTGCATCCATTTTTCATACAATAATGTCATATCGTAGCTGAATAAAGCAGCCTCTGACACCATATGCGCATCTCCGGTCCAGCCATTCTTCTCTCTATGAGGGCAATCGGTGGGATACCCCATGGTATTGTAGCGAATTGAATTATTTACGGCCCTGTAGATCTGATTAAGCGTGTTATCAGAGGATTCGAAAAATCCGATTTGCTTAATGTCTGAATGTACCACCTGCATCTTCACATTGTTTTCTGTCAGTTCCAGGGGTTTTTCGGTGTTTATTTCGACATGCTGAAAACCTTTGTAGTTGAATACTGGCTGGAATGAAACCTGTTCACCCGCCTGCACTTTCAAATGGTCCGTTTGAAAGATCTCGTCTTCCTCCAGACGAATATACTTGGAGTCATTGGTGCCCATTCGTACCCCATAGCTTCCGCGAAGCTGTTCTCCATGTCTTATAGAAATCGTCTGATCACCTGGAGAGATAAATTCCAAAAGAACTTTCCCGGAGATATTATTAGCGAATGAAAACAGGTATTTGTTGTCATTTACCTGCCTGATAATTTTTGGAGAAAAAATCTGTGTGACCTTTATTGGTGGCACCATTTGACTGCTGATTTCCGCTTGTGGAGGAGAAGCCTGCGATGCATTTTGCCATGGACTGTCGTCAAAGTCGATCGCGTTCCACCGGGGGATTTCCAGGGAAGTATCATAATTCTCTCCCAGGTAGATGCTGTTAAAAGTCACCGGGCTGTCGTGTGTTTTCCATGAATGATCTGATTTTATGACCTCGGTGGTGCCATCGGTATAGTTAAGGTGGAGGTTGAGAATAAATTTGGGTCTTTCCCGCCATGGAGCTCTGTCAAAACCCCAAACTGTGCTGACCTGGTGGTTAAACCAGCCATTCCCAAGCAGCAATCCCAGTGCGTTCTGACCCTCTTTAAATAATTCAGTCACATCGTATGTATTGTAATAGATCCTTTTATTCAGCTGAGAAAAAACAGGATTCAGGATTTCCTCCGATATTTTATGGCCATTTAGGGTTATTTCGTGAAGGCCGGCTGTTGCAACATAGATTCTGGCGGACTGGATTTCACCCTTGGCCTCAAAGGTTTTTCTAAAATATGGTGCAGGCCGATAGTTCATGTCCATCCCATCTGATATCCACATACCTTTCCAGCCAGTTTGCATAATTCCGGTCTCGAAGTTGGCCACTGGCGATGCTACGGTTCCGCCAAGATTGTCGGTAACAATTACCTGCCAGAAATATTTTGAAAAGGGATTAAGTTCCGGAATGGTTGGTTTTGAAAATGATCTATCCGATAGAATTTCTTTGGATTCAAAAATAATTCCTTCCACAAGGTTGGATCCCACGGAGTCTGTTCCAATTCTTAGGACGTAGCCTGACTGTACCAGATCCGCCTGCTCACTCATCAGGTTCCAGGTAAATCTTGGTGACGAAGTATCAATCCCCAGAGGGTTGTGTTGATATTCACATTTCAGATTTTCAATTTGGGTTTGACCCAATGCCTTTAGTGACGAAGAAAGTCCGGTCAATAAGACAAGACATTTCAATGAAAAAATTAGGCCGGACCTAACAAAAAGAGCCAGAAAGGGGTGGATTTCAGTTTTCAAAATAGGTTAATGGGTATCCTAAATATATTGAACATTGAGCACACATTCAATTGAATTTCCAAGTGTTAACTTTAGGAATTGATGAACGAAAAACCCTTCCTCATATACAGGTCCTCAGCCGGTTCCGGCAAAACTTTCAGGCTGGCACTGGAATATCTGAAAATAGCATTGAAGAGCCGTGATGCGTACAAATCCATTCTGGGGGTGACTTTCACAAACAAGGCTACTGAGGAGATGAAGAGCCGGATTACGGATGTCCTTCGAGATCTGTCTGATGGTAAGGACCATCCGATGAAGGCAGAACTACTTCAGACTCTAAAGTTTTCCGATGAGAATTTACAACGTCGAAGCCGGGAGGTGCTAACGGAGATACTGCACCAGTATGGGCGGTTTGCAGTGGTGACGATTGACAGCTTTTTTCATCAGGTGATTCGGTCTTTTGCCCGGGAAATGGGTGTGCAGGGCTCTTTCAGTATATCACTTGACACCAGGAAGGTGATGCAGGAGGTAATAGACAATCTGCTGGCAGAACTTGGAGAGGATGAAAAAGAGCAATTAAGAGAATGGCTTGCGATGTTTGCTTCGTCCAATGTCGAGGATAGCAAGTCATGGGATTTTAGACGCGAAATCACGGAGCTGGCTGAGGAAATCCTGAAAGATTCATTCAAATATCATGCTGACCAGATCCTGGCACTTAGTGGCCAACATGACTTCTTTGATAGCTTCAGAAAGGAGATTGGAGAGAGAAAAAGCGCCTTTGAAAACAAATGCAAAAAGATTGCGAAAGAAGGCCAAAGATTGGTGGATGCCGCCGGAGGCGTAGATTATTTTAAATACAAAAGTACGGGTCCTGCTTCCATATTCAGCAAGGTGCTGGACGGTGACTTCACCATTACCGCTCGTCAGCAGGATGGAAGAGGAAATCCGGGTGCCTGGATAACACAAAATTCCACAGTCAAGCCAGGACTTGTTGCCATGGTAGAGCAGGAAATTCTTCCGATCAGCGATCAGTTGATAAGTACGATTGAGGAGGGTTTTGAGGAATATACCTCCCTGGTAGAGATCAATAGGTACTTTTTTACTTTCGGGATTATTTCTGAAATACACAGACAATTACAACTTTATCGGGACGAGCACGATGTGATTCTGATTGCTGACCTTCCTGATTTCCTGCGTCAGATCATCCGTGATAGTGATACACCCTTTATTTATGAGAAATACGGAACCAGATTTCATCATTATCTGATTGATGAGTTCCAGGACACCTCCGCATTTCAATGGAACAATTTCAAAGCTTTGGTCAAAAATGCTACAGATTCCGGTCAGTTGAGTATGGTAGTGGGGGACGTGAAGCAAAGTATTTACCGGTGGCGGGGAGGAGATAGTGATTTGTTACAAAATCAGATCAAAAACGACATCGGGGACTATGCAACCCGCGAGCATTCCATGGATCAGAACTGGAGAAGTGCACAGGAAATCGTCGAGTTCAACAATGATTTCTTTTCAAATCTGGGCGCTCAAACCTCCAATTATTTCAAAGATATTCCAGTTGAAATGCAACCTGCACTTGATCAGGCACTTACGACCTACAATGACGCAAGTCAAATTGCCTCGTCCGGACATAAGGGAGGTCACGTAAGGATTGAATTTATTGCCAAAGAGGAGGAAATCAAATGGACCGGGCTCTCCCTGGAAAAAACAATAGAGACAGTCGAGAAGCTACAAAGAGAAGGATATGAGCTTAGAGATATTGCCATACTCACCAGGAGCCAAAGAGAAGGCCGTGAGGTTTCAGACGCATTCTTTGCACATAAGGCAAGTGATAAAGCTGATCCGAACCTAAAGTATGACGTAGTGAGTTCGGAGTCTTTATACCTTTTTTCAAGTCATGCGGTTAAATTTATGATCAGTCTGATCAAATGGCTCGCACACGAAGAGGATAAGATAGCCCTGTCTGAGTGGATGTATGAATATCAGAAATTCATAGTCAGAAACAACTCATCTCTGGAGTCAACATTTTTCAAAAACCGGAACGAATGGCGAAAGATAGTCCCTCAGGAATTCGTAAAACAGCGCCAGTACCTTAGAACACTTTCGGTCTATGAAATGGTCGAAAACATCATTCGGATATTCAAACTCAATGAGGTGAGCAGCGAGTTTACATATCTTCAGGGATTTCAGGATGCAGTTTTGGATTTTACCAAAAACGAAAGAGGAGACATTTCCAATTTCCTGTCATGGTGGGAAGAAGTCCGAAAAGAGAAGGCAATTCTGATCGCTGACGAGAACAATGCCATTAAAGTCCTTACCATTCACAAAGCCAAAGGATTGGAGTACCCAATTGTCATCCTTCCATTTTTAAGCTGGAAAATAGACCACGAGACATATGCCAGAAACGAGATTATCTGGAAGAAACCACCTGACTTACCTCTATTTGAAAACTTACCGGCTGTACCTCTAAAGTATCAGAAGGAACTGAAAAACACCTACTGGGCCACCGAGTACTGGGAAGAAAGGATCAGGGCATTTATGGATAACCTTAACCTACTCTATGTCGCTTTTACCAGGGCCATCCATGGACTATATGCATTTGGCGAGATGCCAAAAAGGACCAGCTATTCCAACATTGGACACTTTGTGCTTCAGACAGTTTCTTCACGACCGGGCTGGGATGATGCCAAAGGGATTTTCGAAAGAGGAGCACTTCCGACCCCAACGGATCAAAAATCAGATTCCATTGAGTATGCCCTCAAAACTTATTACTCCGAATCCTGGCGGGATAAAGTTTCCATCCAGATGAAAGGCTCGGAAGAACTGAGTGAAAGAGTATTTCAGGCCCAGCGATGGGGTATCGAATTTCACAGGAAACTGGGAAAGCTGAAACGCCTGGAGGATTTGCCACATCTGGGCGACAATCATTTAAAAAGGGAACTTAAAATGATTGTGCATCATGAGAGTATAGAACCATTCTTTTCCGAAATCGAGGAAGTCAGGGTCGAAGAACCGATATTGTTACCGGGTGGTGAGTTCAGGAGAATAGATCGACTGGTAAAAAAGAATGGAAAGTGGCACGTGATCGATTTCAAGACAGGTAGCCCGAGAGAACGGGATAGGGTACAGGTCAAAGGATACATCGACATTCTGAAGGAAATGGGTTATACCGACCTTCAGGGGCATTTGATCTATTTAGATCCGATTTTGGTGGAAGATGTATCTGGTTAGGTGTGGGATACCACACTATTGATGTCTTGTCCTTCAGGTATTTCGAGAAGATCAAAATCAAGGTCCAGTACATCTGAAAAATCCTCACCTGTTTCCAACATATCTTCATCATCTTCTTCATAATACCAGTTCACTATCACCCTTTTGCCCTGATCACGGTACTTCTGAACCTGTTTGAAAAGACCAAATAAGCATTTGGAGGAGCTTGTATTAAAATACTCAAACAGCATATTGACTTTGAGCGTCTCAGAATCCTTAAAATAGTCATCGATGCTGCTGTAAACCTGCTGATAAAAGGCAAGAGCATTTTCCGGATTAGAACGACCGATCAGGTACATGCTTTTCTCGTCTGTGTTCAGTCTCACTTCCGGCGTGGTTCTCGAAGCTTGTAAGTAGAGTACGTTCATCGTTGCTTAGGGTCGAATTTTAATTGGTAACACGAAGATTGTCATTAACAGCAGTTTGCAGAAATAAACTAAAGTCGAAGAGCATTTTTTTGTACTGATCTTGCATTATCTGGTACTTTTCGTAAAAAAGAAAGGGTCACCAAAAATTGGTGACCCCACAGATGCACAGGTTTAATAAGCCCTTAATCTCCTCCCCTTCTGTCTCTTGGGCCCCGATCTACATCACGATCATCTCTGATATAGTCTTCTCTTTTCTTTCCTTTATAATCATTTCCGGATTGCCCGTTTTTATACTTATAGCCATTATGATGCCCTTTTTTGTATCCATTGTGATGTCCTTTCACATGACCATAGTGGTTACCGCCTTTATATACCACTACAGTTGTATGATAAGCAGGTCTTCTGTATTGTCTGTGAATTGTATTTTCATAATCCATATACAGGCCGGCAAAAGGACCAGGTGAGCTAATTCGATACTGATTAACTGCTCCAGCGCGTACATAAATTGACCTTGTTAGGTATTTTACTCCTCTCGGACCATATGCCTTGATTCGCACAATATGATTACCGGGTCTCAGGTTTGTCTCCACCCAGCCTCTGGGATGACGATTGACCAGGTATCCATCTATAGTTATTGACATCTCGAACGGGCCTGAAGCATAAAAATATGCTCCTGCTGTTCTTGCGGGAAGCTCCGCCGCGCTTAAGGTACAGGTGATGGTGAGTCCAAGAATGAGTAAAAGATGTTTCATGACTCTAATTGTTTAGTTATGATGACCAGAAACCAATCACCGTGCCAAAAGTGATTTTGGATTCCTTGAAAGTCGTGAAACAGGATTCTATTAAATTCGCAAAATCAACTTTTTTTATTAAGAATTCAGTTGTATTCGGAATGATAACATTTCTGTTCTATTTGCCTTTTATTTTGCTTTTCGTCGTGATCGGCGTGTATGGAGAGCGCAAGATCTCTGCGTTTATCCAGAGCAGGCTGGGGCCAATGGAAGTAGGACCGTATGGCTTATTTCAAACCATCGCGGATTTGTTGAAAATGTTACAAAAAGAAAATGTAGTGCCCAAGGCAGCTGATCGCTGGCTGTTTCAAATGGCTCCGATCATAATTTTCACCTTCATATTCGCCGGATACGCTGTCATCCCACTGACGGTTGGTGTCCCCGGAGCCATAGTGTCTGGCGGTGTTTTCTTCCTGCTGGCCATCGTTTCACTGGATGTGCTGGGTATTTTGATGGCCGCATGGTCTTCCAATAATAAGTTTTCCCTTTTCGGAGGAATGAGGACAATGGCTCAGATCATTTCATACGAAATTCCTCTTGGCCTTTCCGTTCTATGCGTGGTCATGATCACACAGACACTCGATCTGCAGGAGATGTCCTATAAGCAAGGAATTTATTCTTCCGATCCGATTTATTTATTTGGATTGAAGTCCCTGAACATTGAAGTCACACAAATAGGAGGTTTCCTGTCCTGGAATGTGATGCAAAGCCCGTTCTTGTGGTTTGTTTTTGTCATTTTCTTCATTGCGGGATTGGCAGAATCCAATAGGGCACCCTTTGATTTGCCCGAATCCGAGTCGGAGTTGGTGGGTGGATATAGTACAGAGTATAGCGGATTCAGGTGGGGAATTGTAATGTTGGCCGAATACGCCATGATGCTGCTGGTTTCATTTCTATCAGCCCTCCTGTTTTTTGGAGCATGGAATACACCTTTGCCGAACATTGGGACTTTCGCGCTTGCCGACTGGACATCCGGTCCGATTTGGGGAGTTTTCTGGCTAATGTCCAAGGGATTGTTTTTCATAGTGATCATGATGTGGGTCCGATGGACATATCCTAGGTTGCGGGTTGATCAGCTAATGTCTCTAAGCTGGAAATACCTTACACCAGCAATATTAATTTTGTTACTCATAAACGGTATTTGGAGGTTGTTGATGATATGAGTGGTTATTTCAAAAATATTAAGGATTCGGTCCAGACACTTAGCAACGGGTTGAAGATCACATTGGATCACTTTTGGGATGCAAGATATTCGAGACAACCGGTCGGAATAGAAGATCCAACCTACTTCGATGTGGATAAGGGTATTGTGACTTTACAATATCCCTCGGAATCAATACCCGTTCCTGACAATGGTCGATATAGGTTGCACAATGAAATCGAGGATTGCATAGTATGTGATAAATGCGCTAAAATATGTCCGGTAAACTGTATCGACATTGAGCCAATCAGGGCAGTAGAGGAAATCGGTAAAACCTCTGACGGGACTCCGAAAAGGATTCACGCCGCCAAATTTGACATCGACATGGCCAAATGCTGCTTCTGTGGGCTTTGTACTACGGTCTGCCCGACAGAGTGTCTTACAATGACCAGAGTCTATGATTTTAGTGAGTTCGATGTCGAAGATCATAATTATGCTTTCTCCGAAATGACTCCTTTGGAAATTTTGGAGAAAAAGGAAGCACTGGAAAAATATCAGGAGGCGAAGCAGAAGAAGGATGGGGACACGCCACCAGAGACAACTTCCGGATCCAAACCTAAACCCACTTTCAAACCAAGGGTTCCCTCCCAGGATTCCGGTGAACAAAAAGGGGCTAAAAAACCGGTGTTCAAGCCAAAAGTACCGAAGCCGAAGGGTGATTCGGAGGCCTCGAAACCAAAGCCTGTCTTCAAGCCACGACCTATGATCAAAAAGAAACCAAAGGATTCAGATGACAATAACTGATCTGTTTTACATCGTTTTTGCAGTGGTGATCGTCGGATCTGTCACATGGATTGTTTTGACTAAAAATCTTATCCATGCTCTCTTTCTCTTTTTACTGAGCCTGATCTGTCTTGCTGGAATTTATGTTCTGAGCAGTGCTAATTTTCTGGCAGTCGTTCAGCTGCTTGTTTACGCCGGGGGTGTTGTAGTATTATTGTCATTTGGAATTATGCTGACCAGCAGAGAAGGTTCCGGAAAGCTGATTTCGGGAAACCATTTGTTTATGCCCGGGATAATAGCTTTTCTAACAATGCTGGTCATTCTTTCATATTTCATATTGGGAGCAGGTGAGATAAAATCTTCGGGTACCACGGTCTCAATCCAGCAGATCGGTATGGCTTTTATGACTGACTATTTATTAGGCTTTGAGCTGGTGGCATACTTGTTATTGGTGGTGCTTGTGGGTTCCGCTTACCTGGCTAAAAGATCTGGCATATGATTGAGGAATTTTCAATAGGATTTTTTCTGGCCATCTTTCTTTTTGCAGCTGGATTGTTAATTGTAATCATCAAGCGCAACACAATCTTTGTGTTGATGGGAATAGAATTGATTTTGAATGGCGCCAACCTTAACCTCATTACCTTTTCAACGCAATATGGTGGTCTTGAGGGTGAACTGATGGGAATTTTTGTGGTGGTCCTTGCTGCGGCGGAAGCAGGCATTGCGCTGGCCATTCTATTATTGGTTTTTAAGCATTATAAGTCCATTAATCTGGACGATCTAAGAAAGTTAAAATATTGAGTGACCTGATCTCCATATTGATTATCGCTGGTATTCTACCGATTGTCGGGGGAATTGGAGCTTTCTTTTTAAGAAAAAATATGTCCGGATCATGGTTTGCGACCACCCTGGTGTTTGTGGCGCTGCTGCTGTCTATCTATGGGATCATGATCTATGATACTCCGGCATCAGATCCGTTTGAATGGGTACCCGGGCTTAATTTGGTCTGGCGGGCTGACGCGATTTCCGTTTGGCTCATCGGGTTAGTTTTGATTGTTTCTTTTCTGGTGCACCTGTTTTCCATCCGGTACATGGAGGATGATGGAAGAAAGCACCATTACTATCCGATGCTGTCATTGTTTACCAGTTTCAAAATTGGACTTCTTCTTGCCGATCATATTTTACTACTCTTCATTTTTTGGGAACTGGTTGGATTCAGTTCTTACCTGCTAATCGGATTTTGGTTCCGTAAGCATGAGAATGTAGAGTCGGCAAGGATAGCTTTCATCACCAACAGGGTCTCGGATGCCGCTATGATTGCCGGACTTTGTATCATGATTTCAGGTCTCCCGGCAGGACTGATATCTGAATTATCAGCATCGACTTTGACAGCAAATACCGCCACCGCGGCTTCCATATTATTTGTGCTCGGCGCCTTCGGAAAGTCAGCGCAATTCCCGTTCTACCATTGGTTACCCAGGGCGATGGCAGGTCCTACACCGATATCAGCCCTGATCCACGCGGCGACCATGGTGGCTGCTGGCATTTACCTTTTGGTGAGAATTAGTCCGATAATTCCTGACCCTGTACTCAATGGCATAGCGATTACAGGTGCCGGAACTGCTCTTGTGGCTGCGATTTCGGCGATGACTCAGTGGGACATCAAGAGTGTACTGGCTTATTCTACCATTTCCCAATTGGGTTATATGGTGATGGCCATCGGTGTGGGAGCCAAGGAAATGGCGCTATTCCATTTATGGACGCATGGTTTTTTTAAAGCGGGTCTTTTCCTGAGTGCTGGTGCCGTGATCTACTTTTTGCATAAGACAAATCCGGATGTAGACGCCCAGGATATGCGCAATATGGGTGGACTCAGACGTAAAATGCCAGCTGTGTTTTACACCTATATGATCTGTATGCTGGCTCTTTCAGGACTCCCATTTTTTAATGGATTTCTTAGCAAGGAGGGAATTTTAATTGCTGCGCTGGAATGGGCATCCTCAGGCGATACCTGGAAATTTGTAGTGCCGGTAATCGGCTTTACCACTGCCTTGCTCACGGCTTTTTATATGAGCAGGCAGGCAATTCTTGTGTTTTTCACAAAAAGTAATTTTGAAAAATCGGATGATACCCCAATATCGCTATTGGTGCCTCTTGTGATATTTGCATTAGGTTCTCTCTGGGTGTTCTATTCCCTCAATCCTTTTGGTCATAATTTCTGGTTGGTAAATGAATGGTTTGGTTTGGATACCCGCCAATGGTCATCCGGATTGATCATTCCTGTTATATCCGTGTCATTGTCCTTGTTAGGGTTCTTTCTGTCCTATCGAATATACCTTCAAAAGAAGACGCTAAGAATTCCTTTTGCTCAGGCTGCTGCCAAATTATCACTGAATGCTTTTTATCTGGATCATTTCTACAAGGATGTATTAAGACCAGCTTACATCAGGTTTTCAAAGTCCACAAATTCAGTGGATGAAGAGCTTATCGACCTTGCCATAAATAATTTGGGGATGGGATTTGTGGTGGCCAGTAAGCTGATCGACATATTTGATAAGGTAATTGTCGATGGAATTGTGAATTTTGCAGCCCGGATATCCAAGATTATGGGGGACGTGATCAGGTTATTTCATTCTTCCAGGGTTCAGCTTCAGGTATTCTGGTCAGTAATTGGCATCGTTTTAATATTATTATATCTCGTAGTTTTCTGAAATGCAGCAGAGTATTCTTTCGATAGTGATTTTTTTTCCATTGCTGGTTTCGGTGCTTGCGCTTTTCCTGCCGGTAGCAAAAGCGGATATATTGAAACCCTCAACACTTGTCGTCGGTATCATTCAGTTCATTTTGTCATTGGTATTGTTATTCAGCTTCAACATCGACCAGAACGCGGCTTATCCGGAAGGTTTTCAATTTATCGAGAAATATGACTGGTTTAGCATCTCATTTGGCGAAAGCCTGAAATTCAAGGTCCAGTATCATGTCGGTGTTGATGGGATCAGTTTGTTACTGGTGGTTTTATCTTCTTTGCTGATGCTGATCGCAACCGTCAGTTCCTGGAATCTTCAGAAGCAGGTACGCGGTTATTTTGCCTTGCTCAATTTGTTGAATACCAGCATCATTGGATGCTTCCTGGCGCTGGACCTGTTTCTGTTTTATCTCTTTTTCGAGTTGATGCTACTTCCTATGTTTTTCCTTATCGGAATTTGGGGAGGTCCCCGTAGGTCATACGCATCGGTCAAGTTTTTTCTATATACCCTGATAGGTTCATTATTGATTTTGGTGGTCATGATTGGTCTCTACCTCGGTGTCAATTCTCCCGTTGATGGTGGCAACACTTTTAACCTGCTTTGGTTGCTGGATGGCCAGAATTACAGTGAGACGTCGATACTGAATCCGGAGGGTAATTTTGAATTATTTGGTTATTCGGCCCGGGCATTGGCATTTTTGGCCTTATTCATCGGATTTGCGATTAAGCTCCCTATGGTGCCTTTTCACACATGGCTGCCGGATGCACACGTGGAGGCCCCAACTGCCATTTCAGTGGTATTGGCTGGGCTTCTCTTAAAAGTGGGGGGCTATGGTATTTTTAGGCTGGCCTTTGGTCTCTTCCCGGATGGGGCTATGCAGTTTGCTTTGCTCATTGCCATCTTTGGTGTCATTTCACTGCTTTACGGCGGGATGAATGCCCTGGCCCAGCGCGACATAAAAAGAATGGTGGCTTACAGCTCAGTCTCGCACATGGGGTTTGTCTTACTCGGATTAGCGTCGTTCACCTCGGAAGGCTTCACAGGCTCACTATTTCACATGATTTCTCATGGACTGATCTCCGCGGCATTGTTCCTTATAGCAGGAGTCATACAGACCAGAACCGGAGACAGGCAAATTGAGAACTATAGTGGGTTAGCATCAAAATACCCGGGCTACACCTTTGTGGTGGTTATGGTCTTTTTTGCCTCCCTGGGTTTGCCGGGACTGTCTGGATTTGTAGGAGAGATTCTGGTTTTTATAGGAGCATTTGGATCAAAGGTGAACAATGGTCTGCTTCCAAATTGGATTGGTTTCGTAGCAGTTCCGGGCGTTATTATTTCAGCCAGCTACTATCTCTGGACCTTACAAAGAATGTTCTTCGGGCAGTTTTGGATGAGGGAAGAGAAATGGACTGAGGGTTTTACAGACCTCGACAGACGTGAGTGGTTGATGTTTATTCCTCTTCTCATTCTTATTTTGATTCTGGGAATTTATCCGCTAGCGATCCTGAAGTTTGCCGATGGGACACTATCCTCCTTCAGGGAATATATCATGAGCTCGGCACAACAATACTTAGGCAATTAGATTTTGGATCTGAACAGCACACTCGAAGGCATATTATCGGACCTTGGCATTTTCAGTGCAGAGATCCTGTTGATAGCTGGCTCCGTTGTATTCCTCATGTTAGGGCTGGTCATTCGGAGTGTCCTTATCAAAAAGCTATATCTGGGGATTTTGCTCCTGACGTCATTGCTCGCAATGAGTTCTGATTTTGGGCTGTATTTCAATGGATTTGTGATTATAGATGGTCTTTCTATTTTTCTCCGATACTTGTTTATTGCTGTTTTTTTGACAATCCTGATATTCAGGAGAAAAGATCACTTCAATGAGTTCTATTTTCTCGGATTCGGCGTTCTGATCGGTTCAATGTTCATGGTTTCCACCCTGAACCTCTTGCTTATTTACCTTGCCATCGAGCTGACTTCCTATTCTTCCTATCTGCTTACTGCCCTGAATTTGAGTAAGAGGAGCTCTGAAGCCTCTATCAAATATTTGCTTTTTGGGGGAGTGACTTCAGCAATCATGCTTTTTGGTATAAGTCTTATCTACGGAGCAAGTGGACAGCTGCTGCTAAGTGAAATTCCCGGTAGTGTGATGGGTCTGGCAGGAATGCTCATGTTTTTGGCCGGTGCGCTGTTCAAGTCCTCAATCATTCCGTTTCACCTTTGGGTACCATCTACGTATCAGGAAGCCCCAACGGATGCAGTAGCGCTATTTGCAGTTGTGCCAAAACTAGCCGGCTTTGGCCTGATCTGGCATGTCCTGCCAATGTTACCTATGGAGCTTAATGATCATATTGTGAATTTTCTAATTCTGCTTTCATTGCTCACAGTCCTGTGGGGGACCCTGGTTGCGCTGCTACAAAAGAACGTCAAAAGGATGGTCTCTTATGGCGCCATTGCCCATTCAGGATTCCTGCTACCACTTGTCTGTTTGGGAAATCCGGAAGCGGATCGAAGCTTTATATTTTATGCGGTCATTTATGCTATAATGACAATTGCCGTCTTTTATTTTATTCATTCTCTTGAGCAGAAGCTGCAGAAAAGCCTCTATTTTGATGACCTGTCGGGATTAGGTAAGTCGCTGGGGCATGCCGGGTTTGGAATTACCGTCATTATGGTATCCCTGGTCGGATTACCGCCTACTGCTGGTTTTATGGCCAAACTGGTCCTCTTTTCTAATATTTGGGAATTCTATGAGGCCAATGGCAGTATGATTTTTATAATATTTTTTGTCCTGGGAATACTTAGCACAGTACTCTCATTATTTTTTTATATCAGGATCCCATATTTCCTTTTTTTGAGGGATTCGAACACCGATTTAAAATTCGATCATTTAACACTGGTGGTAACAACTTTTTTCGCCATTGCTTTGTTAACTTTATTTATAAGACCCGATTTAATCGATAACATTGCGGTAATGTCTTCAAAACTAGACCACCTCCGACATGAGTGACCCCATTAAACATGAATGTGGTGTTGCCTTCCTGAGATTAAGAAAACCTCTACAGTATTTTATTGACAAGTATGAAACGCCTTCCTACGCGGCGAGCAAGATGTATCTGCTGATGCAGAAACAGCACAATCGTGGACAGGATGGCGTAGGTATTGCAAACATAAAGCTGGATATGCCTGCCGGCAAAAGGTACATTAGTCGTTACAGGACAGTCAGCCCCCAACCTATCGAAGTGATTTTCGAAAAAGTAGGTAAGAAATATAAGAAAGCGAAAAAGGAGAGTGCGACTGATTATTTCAATGCTAATTGGATAAAAGAGAATTATGCCTTCACCGGTGAGGTCTGGCTGGGG
The DNA here is from genome assembly GCA_965228045.1 of Cyclobacteriaceae bacterium. Taxonomy (GTDB): domain Bacteria; phylum Bacteroidota; class Bacteroidia; order Cytophagales; family Cyclobacteriaceae; genus JANQEU01. Next base: position 1,182,000 of record OZ245789.1, read on the forward strand.
CATCTAAGGTATGGTACTCATGGCAAGAACAGTGTAGAAGCCTGTCATCCGTTTTTGAGACAGAATAATTGGAGAAGTCGCAACCTGGTTGTGGCGGGAAACTTCAACATGACCAATGTCGACGAGCTTTTCGACATACTGGTTCAATTGGGACAGCACCCAAAGGAGAAGGTGGATACTGTCACGGTTATGGAAAAAATCGGTCACTTTCTTGACGATGAAAACCAGAAAATTTTTTCCAAATACAAAAATCAATATTCCAATGAGGAGATCACGAAAATCATAGAGCAGGAGCTTGACCTTCAAAAGGTTTTAAAACGGTCGTGTAAGGATTTTGACGGAGGATATACAATAGCGGGCATGGTCGGTCATGGTGCTTCTTTTGTGGCCAGGGATCCTGCCGGGATTCGTCCGGCGTATTTTTACGTGGACGACGAAGTCATTACGGTAGCATCAGAAAAACCGGCGATCAAGACAGCATTCAACTGCAAGTATGAGGAAATACAGGAAATTAAACCCGGTCATGCGCTTATCATTGATAAGGAAGGAAACTTCGAGCAAAAACAATTTATAGACGAACTGCCAAAGAAATCTTGCTCTTTCGAGCGCATATACTTTTCTAGGGGAACAGATCCCGACATTTATAGGGAGAGGAAGAAACTGGGAGAACTACTGGTCCCGCAGGTTTTGAAATCTGTGAACTTCGATCTGAAAAACACAGTGTTTTCATACATCCCAAATACTGCGGAAACATCGTTTCTAGGGCTCATTAAAGGTATGGAATCTTACTTGCTGGAGAAAAGGAAAGAGATAGTCATTGATCATAAGCCAAGTCTTGATACACTGGATGAGGTACTTTCCTTTAGGCCAAGAGTAGAGAAACTTGTCCTTAAAGATGCCAAACTGAGAACGTTTATTACCGATGATGACCACCGGGATGAGCTTGTCGCCCATGTCTACGATACTACTTATGAGATGATCAACAAGGGTAGGGATACCATCGTAGTCATTGATGATAGCATCGTCCGTGGGACCACACTGGAGAAAAGCATTTTGACTCTTTTGGACAAGCTAGGTCCGAAAAAGATAGTCATAGTCTCTTCTGCCCCACAGATCAGGTTTCCGGATTGCTACGGTATTGATATGAGTAAAATGAAGGATTTTGTGGCTTTCAGGGCGTTGCTCGCACTTCTTAAGGAACACGGTAAAGAGGATATGCTTGACCAGGTATTTGATAAGTGCATTGCGGAGCAGAATAATTCCGAACAGCTCAACTATGTCAATGAACTTTACGATCAGTTTACCTATGAAGAGGTCTCAACCAAAATCGCCGAGATCATCAAACCAACTAATATGAAAGCAGAGCTGGAGGTGGTGTACCAGACCGTAGATAACCTGCACAGGGCTTGTCCCGACCACCCCGGTGATTGGTATTTTACCGGAGATTATCCCACACCTGGCGGAAGAAGGGTGGTGAATAAGTCTTTCATAAATTTCATGAAAGGTGTGGAAGTGAGAGCTTATTGAAAATTTTCACAAATTTTTGATTGAATCTTTGAACTTTCAAAAGTTTGCTTCACATTTGTTGAATCTTCCATAACAAGAAGAGAATTTATAATGAAGTGCTGAGAGACAGGCTCCGAGAAGCACTAGCAACCTTCCACACGGAAAGGTGCTAATTCCTGAACTTAAATGGTGAATATAAATTATGAAAAACAACTCAACATACTTATCAGAATTTAAGGTAACGGCACATTGCTGTTGTTGCTAAAATGAACTAACCGGTTTTGGTTAGCTGGGAGACATTTGCCTTCAAGGCGATGGACTCATCTGACCATTATCAAACAAAATGAGATTATAGACGTAGATCAATAATATGAAAATAGTAAGCTTCCAGGAATGTCAGTGTTGTTGTCAAATGATGTGTTGCTGCACAAAATGGGACACCATATGGCCAACAGGAAAGCGTTAACTATGAAATAATAAAGAAATTAAAGTTGCGAAAACCCCGGAAGGCCAGACCTTCCGGGGTTTTTTGCTTTAAAACCGAACAGAGAAAAATAAGAAAATGGCAGAAACAGTATTATCGAAAGAAGCTCAGCGGGACATAAAGGAATTAAGGTCCAGGATTGAAAAATTCAAAGCCGGCGAGATTGAAGAAGAGAGGTTTAAGTCTTATCGACTTACCAGAGGTGTGTACGGACAAAGACAACCTGGTGTACAGATGTTCAGGATCAAGGTGCCTTATGGCTACATTAATCCGGCCCAGCTAAGAACGATAGCTGATCTATCTGAACAGTACACTAACGGGAACCTGCACATCACAACCCGTCAGAATATCCAGTTGCATTATGTGAGACTGGAGGACACACCTGAAATGTGGGAAAGACTGGAGGCTGTAAATGTCACAACCCGGGAGGCCTGCGGAAATACCGTGAGAAGCGTAACGGGTTCGCCATTTGCGGGAATAGATCCTGACGAACCTTTTGACATCACTCCTTACGCCCAGGCCGTATTTGAGTACTTCCTTCGAAATCCTATCTGCCAGGATATGGGAAGGAAGATCAAGATGGCATTTTCATCCAGTGAGAGCGATGCGGCATTCACTTATATCCATGATTTCGGTTTTATCCCCAAAATACAGGATGGAATTAGGGGTTTCCGTGTGGTGATAGGTGGTGGACTGGGTGCCCAGGCATTTATGGGTTTGCAGGCGTTTGACTTTTTACCTGCTGATCAGATAATCCCGTTTATCGAAGGTGGATTGAGGGTTTTTGATCGATTTGGAGAGCGTGAAAGGAGACACAAAGCAAGATTGAAATACCTGGTCGAACCAAAAAAAGGACTGGGGCTTGAAGGTTTTCTTGAGTTAGTGGAGAAGGAGAAAAAGAGCCTTCCTTATCAGTCCTATCCCATTGCCGTGAAGGACACAGAAGTAAGACTTCCAAACTATAGTCATTTCAAATCACTTCCGATTAAGGATATCAGGAATTTCGAAGCATGGAAAAGAATCAATGTTTTTGAGCAAAAGCAAAAGGGATTTTTTGCGACTAAGATCCGGGTTCCGTTAGGCAATCTTTCTGCCGATGTGGCAAGGGGTATTGCAGCAATAGCTGAGAAATATGCAAGTGATGACATTCGGCTCACGGTGAATCAGGGTTTGCTTTTCAAGTACATCAGGGAGGATAGTTTACCAAATATTTACGCCGAACTGGAGAAACTGGGCCTGGCAGATCCTGGATTTGATTCGCTTGTGGATATTACAGCTTGTCCTGGTACTGATACATGTAATCTGGGGGTGACCAATAGTACTGCTATTTCTACGGTGTTGGAAGACATCGTCCGACAAGAATATCCACATCTCATAGATGACGATCAGATAAAAATCAAAATAAGCGGATGCATGAATTCCTGCGGTCAGCATATGGTGGCCAATATTGGCTTTCATGGAAGTAGCATTAAATATCAGGGCAAAGTATCACCTGCTATGCAGGTAGTGATCGGTGGAGGCGTCGAGCCTGATGGGAACGGATTTATTGCCGAAAAGGTCATAAAACTTCCGACCAAAAGAATACCGGATGCCGTTAGATTTTTACTGGATGATTATGAGAGTAACAGCCAGGAGGAGGAGTACTTCAATGAGTATTTCCGCAGGCAGGGAAAAATGTACTTCTATGACTTGCTAAAACCTTTGGGTGACGCGTCTACATTAAAAGACGAGGATTTTCAGGATTGGGGAGAGGAAGTAGAATTCGTACCAGAAATTGGAGTCGGTGAGTGCGCCGGTGTGATGATGGATCTGGTGGGTACGATTCTTAAAGATGCGGAGGAGCGATTGACTTACGCGAGGGAGACTTTCGTAGATGAAAAATGGGCAAACTCGATTTACTACAGCTACAATACGCTTGTCATTACCGCAAAGGGGATATTGCTCAGTAAAGACATACAGTGCAATACCCACAAAGGAATAATTGACGATTTTCAAAGTAAGATTGTGGAAGAGGGTCTGATCGAATTACCGGGAACGTTCCAGGATCTTGTATATCAAATCAACCGCAATGAACCATCAGAGTCATTTGCATACCAGTATTTGGAGCAGGCAACTGAGTTTCTGCAATTGGCCGTAAAATTTCGCAAAGCTGACTATGCGGTGTCAGAAGGAGATAAGTTGGTAGTAAGTAATTTTTATAAAGCGTAATGATCATACCTAAGTTAACATTGGTTGGAGCGGGTCCCGGAGATCCTGATTTAATCACAATCAAAGGAGTTAAGGCACTGCAAAAAGCAGACGTGGTTTTATATGATGCATTGGTACATCCGGATCTGCTTCAGTATGCTGAAAAAGCAGAAAAGATTCCTGTTGGAAAAAGAGCTGGTAAGTCCAGTGTTTCACAGGAGACCATTCATAACCTGATAGTGGAGAAGGCATATGAAAAAGGTCATGTGGTAAGATTGAAAGGTGGAGATCCATTCGTTTTTGCACGTGGGTTTGAGGAGATCCAGTATGCCAGTGATCACGGGATAGATACGGATGTGGTCATTGGCATCAGCAGCATCATGCTGCCGGGCATGTATGGTATACCACTAACATGCCGGGGCGTAAACCAGAGCTTCTCGGTGGTAACTGCGACCACATCAGAGGGAACTTTAAGTGAAGAAGTGGTTCAAGCCGCCAAATTCAGCCCTACGACTCTGATTTTCATGGGTTATCGTAAGCTGGATGAAATAGTGGAACTTTATAAGTCCGAAGGGCGGGAAGATCTGCCGGTTGCCATCATTGGCAAGGGATCTCTCGAAGGGGCAAAAGTGGTAAGCGGAACTGTCGATACTATTGTAAATAAAGTGGAAGAGGATGAACTCCCGATGCCGGCCCTTCTCATTTTCGGTGAAGGTGCCAGAAGCGCAAAGGCCGGGCAATTTGATTACCTTGTAGAACAAGCTGAAGTAGCATGACAAATTCAGGAAATAAGTTATTTCCAATATTCTTGAAACTCGATCAGATAAAAACCCTTATAGTAGGTGGTGGAAACGTAGGTATAGAAAAACTTGAAGGTCTGTTGAAAAATGACCCTGATGCCAACATAACGGTGGTGGCCACCGAAATTCGATCTGAAATCCGGTCCCTGGCCAATGTACATCCGAACATTTCTTTATTGGAGAGACCCTATGCTGATGGTGATCTGGAAGGTATTGATTTACTGGTCCTGGCCACTGACAATCCCCAACTACATGAGGCCGTAAGAAAGAAAGCCAGGAGTATGAATATCCTCGTAAATGTCGCAGATACACCACATTTGTGTGACTTTTACCTTGGTTCTACGGTAAAGAAAGGAGATCTTAAAATTGGGATAAGCACCAATGGAAAGTCGCCTACATTCGCCAAGAGATTCAGGGAGATGCTGGAAGAAGTGCTCCCGGATGAGACGGATGATTTACTTCAGAATCTCAGGGTACTTCGTGATCGGTTGAAAGGTGGATTCTCTGTCAAGGTGAAGGAACTCAATGAAATCACAAAATCTTTAGTGGAGAAAGATGCTCAGGTTGAAAAAAGAGGAGCTATTACTGAAAAGCAATAGCTCCCTCTTTGCCAGCTGGTTTGCTAAAAATTAATTAGTTGCTCAATCGGTACGAGAGACCAGCGCCGTACATTCTGCCGATTTGGCTCAACGTAACGTTGTAAACCTGGTTTGTTCGTTCTATGATGCCTTCATTGAGAAGGTCGTTACCGAAGATATGTGCTGTAAACCTGTTGTTTGAAAAGGATTTTTCCAGTCGCAGATTTAAGATTGTTCTGGTATCATTTTCTCCAACCATCGTGGAAGGGGAAGCTTCAAAAGATGATGAGATCAAATTCTGGTATCTTTCATCATCAAATCTGTAACGAGCTTCTGAACGGAATTTTGAAGTCTGAAGGAAATTGATATTGACATTGAAGTCATTTGGCAGCGACCAATTGGCCCCAAGTCGGAAAATGTGTTCCGGTACATATGGGGTTTCCGGAGTTTGGTCCAGTTGCTCTTCACTTATAGCTCCACGATCGTGAATATTGAAGTCATCGTTTTCCTGGAATTCCCATTCGCTTCTGAGCCATGTGTGTGATAGCTCAAGTCGCAGGTTTTGGACCGGTCTCCATCTTACCATGCTTTCCGTTCCCACTGAAGTTCCTTTCACGTAATTGCCATACAGGTAATAGATGGCGAACCTTCCGGGCTGGGTAACAGATTCCTCATACTCAGCAAATTCATTGAAGCTTTGAGTGGTAATTCCATCTGTAATAACATTGAAGAAGGCATTCGATTCCAATGATACAGAGTTCCCCAATCCAAGTCTGAATCCGATTTCATAAGCCTGGTATTTTGTAGGAACAGTTTCCGAACCATTTTTTACCGCGTAATTCGGATTCTCCAACAATAAATCATCCACTACACCTGAAATAATATCCTGTGCAAAAGGTGTAGTCAGAAACTGGTTTGTCCTCTGATCAGCGATTACAGCTGCATCTTCCGGTGTGTTGCCTTCTGCTATGGCTATATCATAGTAGGTTGGATAGAAATTTTGGTACACACCTAATGTGGCAGCCTGAGTCCACGTCTCCACAGGTGGAGTCTGGAACAAGAACAATTCAACGTTTGTATTGTTAAACCCGGGAGTTGTGAATGACTGCGTGAATCCTCCCCATATTGTGAAATTACTGGTTGGTAAGAACGCGACCTTCGCCATGGGTGAGAAGTAAGCAATGTCATTAACAAGAGAAAAATTCTCTGTTTTTACACCAAATGTAAATTTGAGTTTGTCATTCAGGACGCTAATTCTATCCTGAATGAAAGCACCTCTGAGAGATTCATTGGCTTGTGGATCAATGAAGTTTACTGTCGTATTGGAGTTGATATCGGAAATATCAAATTGAACTATTCTATAATTAATACCGATGCTGAATTCATTGAAAGCCAGGTTAAAATTGTCCTGAACTTCGAAGTCATAGAAACGATTGGTGGTTTGAAAACCACCACCTAACCGGTTAAACGCTTTCTCCCCATTTGCTGACAGCCTGACAAATAACTTATGGTTTTCGGAGAAATCCTGATCAAGCCGGATATTTCCTACAAATCTGTTGTCCGTCACATCATTCTCAAAGAGACGATCTGTCTGGATGGTCTGAGTCAAAAGATCAAACGCATCATTTTCATAAGTAGCCGTATAATCGGTAGTCTGAAGTGTATTGAAATGGGTATTGAAAGAAATCCTTGTGGAACCTCCGTTATTCCATGCACCTTTTAGGCCGGTGCTTATCATAGACGACTTTTCATAGTCCTCCGTGAAACGACTGGTGATTCCAAGTGACTCACCATTAATATCTTTTCCGGCGAAAGATTCAAACCCTGAAAAGTTTCTGATCTTTCCGTAACCTGAAAGTGAGAGGTTGTTGCCAATTTGACCACCTGCTCTTCCACTGACCATCATATAGCCAGGTGTTGCTCCTTCAGCCCTTACGTTGACACCATCATACTCTCCCGGATTCTTGGTAAAAATACTGATGACACCAGTTGCGGAGTTGGCACCGTATATTGTTCCTCCTGATCCTCTGATGATCTCAATTCTATCAATTTCGTCCAGTGGTAGGTCGAAGTTTCTAAAATTGAAGTTAGAAGACATCAGATCCTGCATTGGAGTACCATCCAGCATGAACAGTACAGTTCCGTTGATATTGTTTCCCGTTCTGGAATTTCTGACAGCCGCTTCAACAGAAGAGTATTCGTCCTGAACACCCCAGTAACCAGGGACATTTCGAAGTACTTCATGAAGCGTAGTAGCACCTGATTTCATCAGGTCATCTCCGGTGACTACGTATATGGATGAAGGAACATCCTGTAATCTTTCCGATTTCTTAGAAACAGAGGTGATCTCTATCCCCATGAGGTCTTCAAGGGAAAGTTCAAGCACATCTGTTCCATCCTGGGCGTATGAGCAGGTCACAATTAGGACCATAGCCAACGCCAAAGTTGACTTAATTTGAGCGTACATGTTAAAGTAAGTTGTTGTGTGTTAGATAGACTTACCGAGTGAGAGTAGTTTAGCACTCGGAAGCATGTTTTTTGATTCGATGTTGTCTTTGCTTATTACAAATCGCAGCTTATTTTCCTCCAGGTAAAATCCAATGTCTGCGCCATTTCCCAGGATATCTTCTGTGTCGGCTACCAGTAAGGTACTGTTCGAACCGATGCTGGATGATACTTCGGAAAGGCTCTTGGTTTTGTTTTTTGGTACGAAAACGATGTTGCATTTCGATACATCCGCAGCGGATTCAACTTCCATTATCTGGATGTTTTCTTTCTGTGCGGCAAAGGCTGACAGCTCAGATGAAACCGGATTGCTTCCAAAAACGCCGATGACAAGGTTGCCATTTCCTCCGGGCCATTGTACGTAATCACAAAATTTCATCAGGAACAAGGCCTTGAACTTATCTTCCTGCGCCACTGCCAGGTTGTGAAGAAAAAGACCTAAAAATGAGACTATAAATAATTTCTTAATCATTATTCTATTATATGACCTTATTAACCAAAGTTGTATTCTAATTCTTGAGTTTCTGTTGCGCGCATGGTACGGGCTTTCAGCTGGAATTTACCGACCTCAGTGTTTAGCGAGGCTGCGATTTCCGTAAGCTGCTTCGACTTGGTGTTGTAGTTTGACATTCCTCCGGACAATTCAGAAGCCGAACTGGCTATCTCCTCCGTACCGGTTGCCGTTTGCTCTGCAATCACCACGATGCTCTCCGTGATAGAAGCAATGTTGTTCGAATTGTCAATTTGAAGCTTTGCGCTTTCTACAATCTCTTCCGAGAGTTTCAATGTCTCCTTGGTTGACCCAATGATCGTATTGAAAGCTTCGGAGGCTTCTCTTGAGGCCAGTCCACCGGTTTCAACGCTCTTTGTCATGGTCTCGATCGCTTCACTTGCTTCCCGCGTATCGTTTTGTACGTCACCTACAAGCTTTTCAATCTCTTTGGCGGACTTTCTACTATCTTCAGCCAGCTTTCTGATTTCCTCGGCTACCACGGCAAAACCTCTTCCGGCATCCCCGGCTTGCGCTGCCTCTATTGCCGCATTCAGGGCCAGTAGGTTGGTTTGGCTTGAAATGTCTGTAATCACACTCAAGACACGCTCAATTTCCCCGGATCGCTCAGTAAGAATGCTGATTGAATCATGCGTTTTAACAGCGGCATTGGCTATGTCTTCCATATTCTCAACCACATTTTCCACACGCTCTTTACCTTTCTCACTACTCTCCACACTGGATTGGGCAGCTAACTTGATGGTTTCTGCTTTTCTTTCCATTTCCCTGGAAGAATTACCTATGGCTTCCACAAAGCTGCTGGATTCATCGACTTTACCTACCTGATTCTGAGCTCCTATGCTCATCTGACTGATTGCTGAGGCAATCTCACCTGTATTGGCACTCATCTCAGCACTCGCGTCCAGCATTTCATTGGAAGACTCTTCAACGATCACTGCATTACTTGCGATACCATGCAGCAGATCATTCAGGTTATCTATTGCTTTATTCAGGTTATCCACCAGTGTTCTAAGCTCTCCTTTGGCATCTGCTTCATATTTATTCTGAAGATTACCCTGGGCAATGAAGTTCATAATTCTGTTGACCTCCAAAATAGGAGTTACAATGGAATTAAGGAGATTATTGATGGCCTGACCAACTTCTCCCCAAACGCCATCCTTACCCGAAAGGTCAATTCTTGATTCCAGCTGCCCCTGTTCACCAGCACTTCTTACCACATTGTTGATCTCACGAAGTACATTGTCAAGGTTTTGTCTCATCGAAAGCAGTGAATGACCCAAAACGTCTTCGTCACTAAGCGCTTCAAATTCGGTATTCATTTTACCCTCGCCTATCTCCTTGGCAAACTGTGATGTGGATTGGAAATTTCCTATCAGGACGTTTATCCCCCGGCTCATTTCACCGATCTCATCTTTGCTCTGAGACTTTGACATTTCCGGGATAGCCCCTTTACTCAACTGCTGAATTTTTTCATGAAGTCTGCCAACTGGCAATGTGATGCTTCTGGTCAGGAAAGTACTGATTACGAATCCTAAAACCATTCCCGCCACACCAAAAACGAGAATGATCCAGCCTGTTCTTTCAAAGGAGCTAAGCATTCCCGCTTTGATCGATTCCGTTCCTTGTTGACAATAATCCGTGATGTTTTTAAGCTGAACCAGTGCCTCATCCGTTGAAGGGATAATACTGTTTTCGACCAGATCCTCACAAATGAAAAGCATCATAGGATCCTCGTAGTTTATCGCGCTTGACAGGGATTCCATTATGGTCACCTGGTCCGTCATGACCGCCTCGTACTTGTTCAGTACCTCCGTAAGTTGGCTTATCACTGTGTCCTGCGGCATGGCATTTACAATGGCCTCTATTTTGCCCTTCAATGCAGGATAGTTGGTTTCATGGATGGCTCTGAGACTATCTTTATCTTTCTGATAAGTTCTTACATACACCCAGTTTACCGAATATGTTTTTGAATCCTTTATCAGGGTAGATAAGTCATCTAATGACTCAAGGGCAGGGTTAATCTCGTTCGAGATTTCATTTAAGGTGTTGATACCACCGTTTAGAGTTACAGTAGTGTACACACCACTGATGGCGATGATGAAAATCAATGATAAAAATCCAGCTCTTATCCTTCCACCGATTCCCCATTTTATCAGGTTTCTAATCTTGTTTTTTTTGTTGGTTTCTGAATTCACGGTGTGTTGTTGTTAGTTTGTTCGTGATCAATCGGACACAAAAGTATCCTGCTCCTTCATGGCAAGCTATTAAATGTGAATAACCCCTTTCTAAATTGTAATGAAAGGGAATAGAATACGCTTGTATGGGAATATGATCATATTCCTATACATACGTATCACTTCTATAAATTTCGGAAATAACTAACCGGAAACCACCTGATTATCAGAAAAAAAGGGATGAGTTTCTGAACTTAAATGGCGAAACTCTCACCGCATCCGCAAGTGCGAGTAGCATTGGGATTGATGAATTGAAAACCTTTTCCATTAAGGCCATCAGAAAATTCAAGGGTAGTACCCAATAGATAAAGCAGGCTTCTTTTGTCAACAATGATTTTGATTCCTTTATCTTCAAAAACATCATCTCCATCCGCCACTTTGTCATCAAAGTCCAGGTCATACATTAATCCGGAGCATCCACCTCCTTTGACAGATACCCTGACGTTATGCTGGGCCGAGTGGCCTTCTTCCTGCCTCAATTCTAAAATTCTTTCTTTCGCTTTATCAGTAACCAAAATCATCACGCTATCGGATTAAGTACCACACTAAATACGGTAATATTGTTCATGTCCCTGCCATAATACAGTTTATCCAGGGCATCGTATATGTTCTTCGAACGGAAGTAGGAAGTCTGCAGCTCCGTCATACCTCTCGCAGTCCATTGAATGGTATAGCTACCTTCCTTTTCCTTATGTGTCTTCACATAGTCCAGCATTTTATTCAACACATCGGTCTTGTCAAATCCGATTTCGGATTTGAATAAAAATGACTGGTTATGACGTGGATTTATCGTGATCAGGTCAAGCTTGACCTTTCCATCTGTGCTTGAGTACTCAAACACAAGTTCGCTGCTTCTGAGCCCCAGAAAGTTTTTGATCTCATTCTGGATCTTGGCAGCCTCTACGTGTACATCTGATCTAATTTCCATCGTCAATTCGCAAACCTTTTCGGCTTGGTAAAAGTTTCGACATCTTTGCGAAATTAATCATTATCCATTAATCCATGGTCAAATTGGAGCATTTAGGTATAGCGGTCAAAGATCTGAATTCTGCAGATGAGTTGTATGAAAGGCTGCTTGGAGTCCCGAGTTACAAGCACGAATCCGTGGAGTCTGAGGGTGTTACTACATCTTTTTTCAAGGTAGGTTCTTCCAAAATTGAATTACTGGCGGGTAAAGGAGATAACGATCCCATTTCAAAATTTATTAGTAAAAGGGGTGAAGGTATTCATCATGTGGCGTTTGAAGTGGATGACATTCGTGCTGAGATGGAGCGTTTAAAATCAGAAGGGTTTGAGTTGCTCAATGAAGAGCCAAAAAGGGGAGCAGATAACAAGTTGATTTGCTTTGTGCATCCTAAAACCGCGGGAGGTGTGCTGGTGGAGATTTGTCAGGAAATACAATAATTTATGAGTGAGAAAAGAACGGAAATATCCGAATTAGGGGAATTTGCGCTGATTGAAAGACTTTCTGAAAAGTTTCAACTGAATCAGAACAATAGCCTCATGGGAATTGGTGATGATGCAGCCGTGATCGGACAATCAGGAGATAAAGTGACCCTGCTGAGTTCGGATATGTTGCTGGAAGGCATTCACTTTGATCTGTCTTACATGCCATTACAGCATCTTGGTTTCAAAGCGGTGGCAGTCAATGTTTCTGATATCGCGGCGATGAACGGGACACCCAAACAAATCACGGTAAACCTGGGACTTTCGAATAGATTCAGTGTAGAGGCAGTAGAGGCCATTTATGAAGGTATTGAGGCTGCCGCCAAATCTTATGATCTCGATGTAGTGGGTGGGGATACCACGGCTTCTGCGTCGGGTTTGGTTATTTCGATTGCTATTTTGGGTGAGGCCCCGGAAGGCGAGGTGGTTTATAGAAATTCGGCAAATGACAAGGATATTCTGTGTTTGACTGGTGATGTTGGGGCGGCTTATGTTGGGCTTCAGGTCCTGGAGAGGGAAAAGCAGGAATTCCTGGCCAACCCCGATATGCAGCCAAAGCTCGATAAGTATGACTATGTAGTGGGACGCCAACTACGACCCAGAGCCAGAATGGATGTGATCCATGAACTCCGTGACTTAAAAGTAAAACCCAGTGCCATGATAGATGTATCCGATGGTTTGGTATCGGATCTGTTTCATATCTGCAAAGCATCCGGCTTGGGGGTCAGTATTTACGAGGATAAACTTCCCATAGACAAACAAGCTTATGAAACGGCAGCAGAATTTAGTCTGGATCCCAATGCATGTGCCATGAATGGTGGTGAAGATTATGAGCTGTTATTCACAATTTCCCAGGAGGATTTTGAGAAAATTAAGAATCATGAAGACATCCATACCATTGGCTATATGCATCCGAAGGAGAAGGGGAGGGTGCTGGTAACCCGAAATCAACAAATAGTCGAGCTAACAGCTCAGGGATGGAAACACTTTTGACATAAAAAAAAGGCAGACTTTGCAGTCCGCCTTTCCTAATTGCATATTAAGCTTTTATTAGTCGGATGATTTTTCTGATGACTTGTTAGCTACCAAAGAGACTTTCATTGGTACCTCGTCATAGATCAATTTGTCACCCAGGTCATCAAAGAAGCTACCTGATCTGAATTTCACATCGAACTTTGATCTGTCGAATGTGAATTCGCCAGTTGCCTTCACAACGTCACCCTCTGTTACTACATCGGAGTTAAATGTGATAACTTCTGTCTTACCTTTCACAGTAAAGTCCCCAGTCAATTCGTAACTGTTTCCTTTCAAGGCCTTTACTTTCGTGATTACAAATTTTGCAGTTGGATAGTTTTCAACACCAAAGAAATCATCTGATTTAAGGTGTCCTTCCAATTTTTCTTTCCATTCACCTTCAAGGTCAGTATTGTTGATGGAACTCATGTCAACCACAAATGATCCGCCTTTAAGCTTTCCGTTGGCAATTTCAAGGTTACCTTCTTTCAGGGAAATTGTTCCCACGTGCTCTTTTCCTACCGCTGAACCTTTCCATTCCAATGTGCTTTCTGTTTTGCTTACTGTGTAAGTTTCTTCTGTTTTATCATCTGTAACACCTAGTGCCAGAAGTGATATCAATGCTAATTTTAACATAGTTGCTTTCTATTTTAATAGTTGGATGTATAATAAATGTAGATACATATAATATACATACAGCAAACGAAGCAGGATAAGAAAGGTTTAGAAAACAGCTAAAAATTTAAAAGAAATTACTTTTCGAAGTGAATGGGATATACCATCTGAACCGCCACAGCCTTGCCATCATCCTGACCAGGCTTCCATTTTAGTGGGGCTGATTTGACGGCACTTACGGCGAGAGAATCGCTACGATGTGTAAGACTACGTACCACTTTCAGATTTTCCAGGCTACCATCCTGCTGCACGATGAATGAAACGAAAACACTGCCCTTGGCTTCACAGGTATTTTCAGTAAGATATTCCTGAATGTGGGTATTGAAGGCTTTCATGCCGGCTTCATACTCAGGCATGTCCTCGACCACGGAATACACACCGTCTTCCGGGATATATTTTGCATCACAACAGAATGCCAGAATAAATATGCCAAAAACGTAACGCACGGTTTGCGAAAATAGTGACTATTACACGAATTAACAATGCTTATGGTTTCGAGGAGTCCATTAACATTAACTTTGAGCATAAATTGCCAGGGTATGATTGTGATCGGAAATAAGGTAGTGTCGTCCGGAGTAGAGGAGGAGCATTTTGTTTGTGACCTTGAAAAGTGCAAGGGTGCATGCTGTGTGGAGGGCGACCTGGGAGCACCATTGGAAAAGGATGAACTGGATCAAGTGGAGGAAGCAGTGGAAGTAGTAAAGTCTTATTTACCAAAAGAGCATGTCGAGGTGCTGGAGAGAGAGGGTGGATACTTGCTTGATGACGAAGGCGATTTTTCCACGACCACTATAAATGGTCGGGAGTGTGCTTTTGCCTATTACGATGACCAGAAGATACTAAAATGCAGCATTGAACAGGCATGGAAGGATGGGAAAACAGATTTTCGAAAACCTGTTTCCTGTCACCTTTATCCTATACGTGTGGCGAAGCTTCACGGGTACGAGGCCTTGAATTACGATCAATGGCACATCTGTTCGCCGGCTTGTACGCTCGGTGAATCTTTAAAGGTACCTGTATACAAGTTTTTGCGCGAAGCACTCATTCGCAAATACGGTGAAGATTGGTACCAGGAACTTGAAGAGGCTGTGGCCAGAAAAGACAGCTAGCACTACTTCTTATTGTGCACATGAACATCCATTTGGGGGAAAGGTATGTTCAAACCATTTTTAGGGAATTCTTTATAGACATTTTCGTTCATGTCAAAATTGACCGGCCAAAGATCTGCCGCAGATGACCACGCCCTAACCACCATGTTTACTGAGCTGTCGCCAAGTGAATGAACGGCGATAAAAGGCATTATGTCTTCCTGATCTTTAATGATCCTGGAGTCTTCATCAATGAGTTTTTGTAACACCTCCTTTGCCTTATCCACATCATCTCCGTAGGCAATGCCAAACTTCCACTCATTTCGTCTCAGGTCTTCTGCTGAATAGTTGGTCATTTCGGCATTTGCCAGTCCACCATTGGGAATGTATATGACCTTTTTGTCAAAAGTATTGATGATCGTATAAAAGATCTGGATCTCCTTCACTATACCAAGGAAACCTTTGGCCTCTACCACATCACCAACTTTGAAAGGCTTTAGCAGCAAAAGAATAACTCCACCGGCAAAATTCTGAAGCGTGCCTTGCAGAGCCAGACCTACAGCCAAACCGGCGGCACCGATGATCGCAACGAAGGATGTCATCTCAATGCCTACCATACTGATCACAGAGACGAACAATAGAACTCGCAGGGCAATGCCTATGACACTGTTTAGGAAAGGAGCAAGCGATGCATCGATATTCTTTTTGTTGAGTACCTTTTTGATCAATCGCTGGAAACCACGAATGAACCAAAGTCCAATGACGAGCGTGAGGATGGCGAGCGCCAGCTTAGGGGCATATTGATAGACCAGTGAAAGTAGGTATTCCGTATATTCTTGAGGATTAAAATCTTTGAAAGTATCCATAAGTATCGGTGTGGTATTTCGGTTTTAGTAAGTGCTCAATCTTCCGGGAAAGGAATAAACAGAAAGTTAGTGAACGATTCTTCAACCACAAATAAGCAGCAGAATTCCTCCGGATCTTTATATATAGCTTTAAAATCGGCTTCTTCTTTTATTAGTTCCCTTTCCAGGAATTCTTCCATAAATGAGATGTTATAGTTCCATTCATTGCCCATTTTCCCAGCCTCATACAATTTACTACCAATGGGAATTTCCGTTTTACTAATGGGAAAGATGGGGTATTCGGAGAATTTTCGCCTTTTTACCTGGTAAGAAGCTTCCTTTAGCAAGTCAGAGACTTTTACAAAGTCTGCTGAAATTTTACCTAAGAATTTCGGATCCAGTTCCGGGTCGTTTTGCATCTAACTTTTCTTTTTTGAAGAATATGTCTGACAAATTTATACTTACGGGAATTTCTTCTGATTCCTAACGGGAAAAATGTGACCTTCTGGTAGAATTTGTAAGGGAAAAGGTCATCATTTAACTGCGGATCTTAATAGCGATTTTGACTGAAATGAATTGTATGTGGAACACAAAGTTATAAGGAGATTTAATTAAAATTAATGTGTTGACTTTTTCGGAATTAATATAAAAGTCCAAACAACCACAATGGTATCCGGTTTTGAAATCCAATTTCCAGGTCATCCACCGCAAGGTAGGCGTCATCCACTCCGTTTATCTGCCTGGAACCTTTTCCCCTGCCTCCCACTTCTATTACGTGGATATGATCGATAATAAAATCGGCTTTCCTGTGAAGATGAAGTTCATGTTTTGGTGCTACCTGACTGACGAAAAAAGTCTCCCGCAAGCTTCCTGAAGATACACTTTCAGCAGCCAGTACGTCATAGAGATTTGGATTATCCAATAACAATTTGTCAGGTTTTTGTAGCACACTGATATCCTTTTCTACCACATTAAGCAGACGTATTAATCGGGCTTTTTCCAAGTAATGAAGGTAATGGATAAGTGTATTTCGATTGATACCAATGCGTTCACTCAGCTTATGTATATTGGGTTTGAAAGGTGCAGTGGATGCAATCACTCGGATAAGCTGCATCAACTTTCGACTCTTACCCGGATCAAAACCATCCATATATTTCATATCCACTTCCAATATCAATTGTATCACTTGCTCCAGAGTGAGGCGATAATCCCTATTTTCTTCGAGAAAGAAAGGATAGTACCCACGCTTCAAATAGTGGTTAAACATTTCAAGCGGCCTGAACCCGCTGCTTATATCTGAAGCTATGGTCATGTGTCTGTTCAATACATCTTCAAGAGAAAGTGTTTGAAGGTTGATCCCTGCCTCCAACACCAGAAATTCCCTGAATGACAAACCGGTAAGTTCGTAAAAGAGGGCTCTGCGACTAAGGTCAATATCCTTACGTGTAATTTCAGTAATAGAAGAACCCGAAAATGTAATCTTAAGCTCTGGTATTGAATCGTAGATGTTTTTTAATTCTCTGGACCAGGATTCGTATTTGTGAATTTCGTCTAAAAAGAGATACTGGCCACCTCGCTGATAATATGTCAGCGCAAGATCGTAAAGCCTGTTTTCGGTAAAGTAAAAGTCATCTAAACTGGCATAAAGAACTTTTTTTCCTTTGTTGCCAAGTTTCTTCAGTTGCTGCAATAGTAAGGTGGTTTTGCCTGTACCTCGTGCCCCAACTATCCCATTAAGCTGCCAATTCCAATCGATCGGGCGCATCAATTGCCTTTCAACATCAGTGTTGATACGGCTAATAAGTTTGGTAGATTTTTCGAATAAATCATTCATTTATTGCTTAATTGAATAAGCAAAAATAGTTAAAATTTGCTTATTACATTCAGCAATAAGACCATTTGCATGATGGGGTGGATAGTTACGTCATCAAAAAATATCAATCTTAATCCTTGTAATTGTCGAATACAAAAAAGGCGACCCACTTTGGGTCGCCTAATCGCAATGGTCATTTCAGACCGCCTATAGTTAGTCTTTGATGATCTTTTTTCTCATAAACCCTTCCTTGCTACGGGCTTCGAGGAGGTAAATTCCACTCCCCAGGTCGGACATATTTATCCGATTGTCCCCATCATTAAGTGATCGGACTACTGTGCCCTGAAGATCAATTAGCCTCACTTCAATATCACCATTTCCTTCAAGGATCAGGTAATCCACCACAGGGTTTGGATAAACTTTCACATTCATCTCTTTGTCACTTAGTCCAACCGTTATTTCTTCCATTACCTCAAAAGTGATGCTCTCCAACGCCTCATGATAGTTTTCATTTCCTGGCTGCCTTACCGAAACTGTTATAGTACCAGCCGTACCATCCAGTGTAATCGTGGTTCCGGAAATAGAGCCGGGACCAGCAATTTCATATGACAGGTCAAGTCCGGAGCTCACTTCCGCATTTACTTCAAATGACGCGTCATTTACAACTTTATCCGGGATCGGGTTGATGACGATTTGCTGATCGGCTTTGGCGATTTCAAACGACTGCTCCTCCTCAGGTGCGGGGTTGAAGTCGTCGTCTCCAGCCTGATTTGCCGCGATCACGGCCGTTCCTGCTCCCGTTATCGTCACTTCATTGCCGTCTAGTGAAACCGGGCCGCTCACATAGCTGAATGTCACGGCCAACCCTGAAGTGGCGGAAGCCGCAAGGGTAAATGTGGCATCGCCGAAAGTTTTATTTTCTATCGTCTCAAAAGAGATAGTTTGATTGGTCTTTGACGGGTCTGTTACATCGAAGCTCACGGACTCTGAAGCTTCGTTGTAATTGTCATTTCCAGCCTGACCGACTGTGACCGTTACCGTTCCTGTTTCCCCGCTAAGGGTGATTTCTGCGCCGTCATTCGTTGCCGGACCTGATACTTCATAAGTAAGTGACAATTCGGAGTCTACGCTCGCCATCACGTTAAAGGCTGCATCGGTGGTCAACTTATCCGCGATTGGCTCAATGGTAATGACCTGATCGGCTTTGGCGATTTCGAATGACTGCTGCTCTTCAGGTGCGGGGTTGAAATCATTGTCTCCCACCTGGTGCGCTGCGATCACGGCAGTTCCTGCCCCCGTAATGGTCACTTCATTCCCGTCAAGGGAAACAGGACCACTCACATAACTGAAGGCTACGGTTAGTCCGGAAGTGGCAGAGGCTTCAAGGTTAAATGGATCATCCCCGAAAGTTCTATTTTCTATCGTCTCAAAAGAAATAGTTTGATTGGTTTTTGACGGGTCTGTTACATCGAAGCTCACGGACTCTGAAGCTTCGTTGTAATTGTCATTTCCAGCCTGACTGACAGTAACGGTTACCATTCCTGTTTCCCCGCTAAGGGTGATTTCTGCGCCGTCATTCGTTGCCGGACCTGATACTTCATAAGTAAGAGACAATTCGGAATCTACGCTCGCCATCACGTTAAAGGGTGCATCGCTGGTCAACTTGTCCGCAATTGGCTCAATGGTAATGACCTGATCGGCTTTATCGATTTCGAATGACTGCTGCTCTTCCGGTGCAGGATTGAAATTATCGTCTCCGGCCTGATTCGCTGCGATCACGGCAGTTCCTGCCCCTGTAATGGTCACTTCATTCCCATCAAGGGAAACAGGACCACTTACATAGCTGAAAGTCACGGTTAGTCCGGAAGTTGCAGAAGCTTCAATGGTAAATGGATCCTCCCCGAAAGTTTTATCTCCGATAGTTTCAAAAGAAATGGACTGGTTGGTTTTTTCAGGATCGGTTACTTCAAAGCTAACATACTCACTGGCTTCATTGTAGTTGCTGTTTCCAGACTGACTGACAGTAACGGTTACCGTTCCTGTTTCCCCGGTAAGGGTGATTTCTGCGCCATCATTCGTTGCTGGACCTGAAACTCCATAAGAAAGGGATAGTTCCGAATCCACGCTGGCTACCACATCGAAAGTGGCATCTGTAGTCAACTTGTCCACGATTGGCTCAATGGTAATGACCTGATCGGCTCTCGCGATTTCGAATGACTGCTGCTCTTCCGGTGCAGGATTGAAATCATCGTCTCCGGCCTGATTCGCTGCGATCACGGCGGTACCTGCCCCTGTAATGGTCACTTCATTCCCATCAAGGGAAACAGGACCACTTACATAGCTGAAAGTCACGGCTAGCCCTGAGGAAGCGCTGGCTTCCAGCATGAACGGGTCATCACCATAAACCTTGCTACCTATCGGTTCGAAAGTTATGGTTTGATCTTCTGGCTGAGCATCACAATCGGTGCTGTACTGGGTAGCGACATCCTTACTTGTCCATTGGGAAGTGGAATAATCCACATCGTCTACCTGCACGCATTCAAGGTTGCTGTTATTCTGTATCTGGAAAGTGGTGATATTTGTATTCGTTCCGTTCTGAATATTTAATGATGTCAATTGACCATTCCTGGCAGCTACGGAAGTAATATTTGTGTTGTTACTTAGGTCCAGTGATTGAACCCCCGAAAAAGATGTGGTAACGATGGAGAGATTTGAGTTTGAACTCAAATCCAAGGAGGTCAACTGGGTACATCCCAGGACATTAATGCTTTCCAGAGAAGATGCTGCACTTACATTCAATTCACTGATCTGGCTACTTCCGACCAGTAAATTCCTCACATTCGTTCCTTCCAGATTCGCACTTGACATAGTACTCATGCCTGATGCATTGATCACATCAAACGTACTGTTTCTCGCTACAAAAGTGACCAATGGATTCTGATAGATCTGCAGTGTATTGACCGAGATACCTTCCGGAATGGTCAGACTGGTCAGCTGGTTTCCATTGAGTAAAATGTTATTGAAAGAGGTTCGGTTTGGAAGCACAAGAGATTCCAGATCGTTTCCTATTAGGTTCACCTGGTTGGCATCCACATTGGCTGAAAGATCTATACTGGTCAGATCGTTTAGCGAAAGGTCAATCCAAACTGTGTTGATAAATGCCTCCAATCCAGTGGGGTCAGACAGTCCTTGATTGGAGTAAGTGATGTTGCCTGTGTAATTTTCAGCTTCTGATACCTGGATTTCCTGGTCTGAATTGGTATTGATTTGCCCATTGTTTAATAGAAATGTTTTGAAAGCTTCATCATTGATTTGTACAATAGGTTCCTCTTCGGATTCCGCAGTGAAATTCCAATGTTGCGCCCCGTGGATCCCCGCATAAGGGATCCCAGCCAGATCCTGAAAGGAGTTAGACACTATCTGCACGTAGTAGGATTCTCCATAGGTAAGTTGGGGGATGGTAAAAGTGACTACTTCATCCACTATAGATACACCCTCAAGACCTACTCCGTAATAATGCTGAACGATGATATTATTCGAATAGTCCCTGAGGATGATGTTCGTACTTGTAGTCGTTACTACAGGTTCGCTGAAAGTAATGGTCAGCTGACCTATGTCTATCGGAACATCAGTGTCGTACCGATAGGAAAAGGTCTCGACCGTAGGAGCAATATTATCAACGGGTACACTACAGTCCTCGCTAAATCCTGCACCAGCATCTACTGACCAGGAATTCAGGTTGGAGTCATCCGCGTCATCCACTTGGATGCAGGTGAGCTCCGGATTATTAGTGGCATCGATATAGCCTTCAGAATTATTGCCATTCGCTACGTTTAGCTCGGTGAGTAAATTATCATGGCAATAAATTTCATACAATCCCGAACTTTGACTTAAGTCCAGAGAGGTGATTTCATTGTTATCACAATAGAGTGCCTCCAAGACGGGATTTTGGCTTACATCGAGTGACGTGAGCTGGTTCTCCTGTACTTCCAATACCTCCAGGTTCACGTTTTGGCTTACATCTATTGTGGAGAGCATATTGTCGTAAATCTCCAGTGTAGTCAATGCCGTATTTTGGCTTACATCCAGAGACATGATATTGTTCACATAGGCTCCCAGGTAAGTCAGATTGACGTTACTGGACACGTTCAGAGCTTCCAGCTGGTTAAATCCAACATTTAATTGCTCCAGGGCGATGTTCTGGCTGATGTCGATGGAAGTGAGATCATTGTCCAGGCAATTCAAGCCGGTAATTGCTGTAAAGGCTTCTATACCGGTCAGGTCAGAGATGTCTGATCCGTAAACGTTTATGGTTCCACTAAAACCGGCGGCCTCACTCATCTGTATCTCCTGATCTTCATTGGTATTGATGCTGGTGTTGTTGATGAGGTAGCTTTTGAAGTTGTCATCCGGAATGTGGACTATGGGTTCGGATTCTGTCATGAAACCCCAAATAGGTGTGTTGGGACCATCAGAGATCATGCTGTTGTCAAAATCTCCATTATGTGTCTTTACTGTCCACTCGTATTCGGTAGCATAATCAAGTCCGCTGACCTCATAGCTGGTTCCTGTAATGTCTTCATATTCGACCATTTCTTCCTGATCCACATCCAGTATTCCCAGAGTGTACTTTTCCGCCCCCGCTACCGGTTGCCAGGTGAAGGTATTCGTAACAGCGACACTGGTTGAGGCATCTTCGGGACTGACAAGTGTGGTAGGTCCTACCGTCCGGAATGTCCGGACCTCACCAGGGATCGGACTGTCGCCTTCTTCATTATGAGCCACTACCGTCCACTCATATTCGTCATAAAAATCCAGCAAACCTTGTGAGACTATTGTGCTGGTACCGGATATGTTTGGAATGATGGCAAAGGGATCTCCATCTGCCGAAAGCCATACTGTGTATTCATCAGCGTCTGCCACGGCGTTCCATGAGAGCGAAGGTGTAACTGAGATGTTTTCAGCTTCATCCGCCGGGGCAATGAGTTGTGGTGCCGGAAGAACCGGATCCTCGGTGGTAAAAGCCCATTCCGCAGACCAGGGACTGTCCCCATCGGCGTCATGAGCCATTACCCTCCAAAGATAAGTTGTTGTGTATTGTAGAGTTTCGCCGATTTCATCGGCAATATCGTAACTGGTGCCACTGATGTTGGTTCCCTGGTGAATGGGGTCATTGTCGCCTGAGATCCTTATCTGAAGCGTATAATGTGTAGCATCAGGATAGGTATTCCAGCTTAAAGTGGGAGATATGGAAACATCCGTGGTCTGGTCTGCCGGGGAAGCCAACTCAGGTTCGCTGCTTGCATTTTCGGTGGCATAGAAATTCCATGCGGCACTTCCCAGGTCAATGGTTTGATTGAAGTCATCACGGATAATTCCATTTGGAATCTCAACGTAATACCAGGCTCCCGGAAGAGGTAAATCATCAAAATTAAAGGTGATTTGATTGCCACTTATGGTTACATCTTCAGACAGGAAGTAGATAAAATCCACAAGATTGGTGTTATTAGTGTAATACAATCCTACCCATTGAGTTTCATTGAATCGATCAACGTCTATGTCATTATTGAAGGTGATTGTAAAATCATCATCAAGAGGGATGTCTGTACCTCCTATTGGCGGATAGATACTTTCAATGCTGAGTGGACCGTAGGTTGTAAAGACCCATTCACCCTCTGAAATATTGAATTCATTTCCATCAATATCGAAAATCGTACCTTTTTCCATGGTCACTTCATATTCCGTTTCCCGTGTCAGGTTGATAGGGGAGGAGGACTCAAGTGAGATGGTTTTATGACCATTGCTGTAGGTCACGAACTGATCATAGGCATTGCCGTCTATTCTTGTGTAGCCGTTGCCAGATTTGTAAAATACGACCTCATCGAATGTCAGCTCCGGATAGACGATGAGAGGAGCTTGGGTCGTACCGCTTTCCGGTGACAGACTCATAATGGAAGGACCATCTTCATCATTGTCACGAATGGTAAAAGTCCAGTCGGATGTTTCACTGAAGCCGGAGAAAACGTTTGACGGATTGCCGGATTCTACGATGAGTCCGTTTCCGATAAGGACATAGTAACTCTCACCGGCATCCAGTACTTCATGACTTATGGGAATGACCAACGAATTCCCTGAAGACTCAACATCCGTGGTGAAAGTGCTGACTGTTCGGACGACTCCACCATCCGACGCTCTGTGAACTGTCAGTAAAGCGGGTGCCGAAGAGGCAAGCTCTACCGGCCGATCAAAAGTCAGTACAAGTGCGCTGATGACATATGACTGAGAATGTACGTCATAATTAAATATTGGAGCGACTGTGCTTCCATCACCGGGAGTAGTACTCTGTAAGACGGGCTGACTTAACAGTGGCCAGACCAGAAAGATCAGGATAGAATAAGCGTAAAATTTTTTCATGGCATTGCGATTGAATTCAATGCCAAGCTCATCAACCCTTAAAGCAATATGCCCATCCACCCAGGGTGGTTTTTTACCTACCCACCCGGGTAGTTTTTATTAAATCAGCTCTTATGAGTCAGAAATCAACTTTTCAAGTGCCTCGGTTCTGTTTGACACTCCGAGTTTCTCGTAGATATTTCGCAGATGAAACTTTACTGTATTGATGGAAACGAAGACCTTTTCTGCTATTTCGCGATTGGTTTTATCCGACATCGCGTATTTGAGTATCTCCAGTTCCCGGTCTGAAAGCGGCTTATGAAGTCCCTGGTTGATAGATCCACTATCGATTGAGATTTCATTGGGGTCTTTCGTAAAGACTGTTTGAATTTTTGCTCTTAAAGTGTCAACCTCCTGCAGGAGAAGTTCGTTTTTGAGACGTGATCTTTGAAGGATCAGAAAAATGGCTATGCCTCCCAGTACAATGATTACACTGATGATGGTGATGAGAAAGATTTTGAAGCGTTGCTCTTTTTCCAGCTCGGCGTTGATACTTTGTATCTCTTTTTCTCTTTCGGCTGCCTGATACTTCTCTTCAAGTTCATTGATCTTATTGACCTTTTCGAGATTATAAAGACTATCCTTAAGTGCCCAATTCTTCTCACTGAATTCCAGGGCCATCTCATAATTTCGCTCCTGCTTATGGAGTTGAGCCAGCAGTCTGTAGTACTCAGAAATCTCGTAGGTAACTTGTTGATCCATCGCGTATTGAAGGCCTTCCTGAAGGAATTTTCCAGCCTCTCTTATTCTATCTGTATTCAGGTACAATTCACCAAGTATTCCATAGATCATGGCTTTGGAAGTTTCGTTCGGGTCGCTGGCTTCAAGATCAATCCATTCATTACTGATCTTTTCCGCTTCTTCCCATTTTTCCTGTGAGACGTAAATGGAAGTCAAATTGCCCATTGCGTTAAGTACCGTATGTGACCTGGCCCGATCACGAACCTCCAGCACCAGGTTAAAATAACGGGCAGCACTATCCAGGAGAACGGGATTGTCCTCAGCTTTGGCTGCGTCCATGAAGACCACACCACTATTGTTCAGCACACTTGCAAGTGATGTGATCTGTCCTTGTCTTCGGTAAAGCGGACTGGCCTTTCGATAGTAAGCCAGCGCCTCCTCCGCATTTTCAAGGTAAAGATGGATGGTGCCTGCTGTTTGATAACCTTTTGCTAATTCGTACTCGAATCGGTCATTTGAAGCCGCCAGCTCGATACTTTGCTGAGCCAATTCAACTCCTTGCTGATAGTCGCCTTTTCTCCAATGATATTCGGCTAATAATGCTCGTGCGTTGATTAGTAGGAGTGTATCGTTCTCTCTCTCAGCAAAATCCGTGATGATAGAGACAAAATCCTTTGCAGATTCCACATCTTCCTGCATGATTGAGGCTGTGGCACTGACGAAGGCTTGTCCCCTACTTCGCTCATCAAGACTATCGAGTGAGGTGATTAAACTGTCCGCCTTTATTCGAATGTCATTTTGAGCGGAAGAACAAGTGGCATGAATCAGGCAGAGTATTATCGTGAGAACGAAGAAAATATTTTTCATTGCTGAAATTCGGATGATTCTGTTTTGCTAAAATGAATTAAACAATCGGGGCTACATCCAAATTAATCAAAAGCCACCATAATGTGTCATCTGTAGCATTGAAACGGTGGTTTTACGGTGTAATAATTTGGGAAATGTATAAGGTCGGTTCCGAACTTAGGATAGTTAGGAGTAATAAAGTATATAACTGAAATACAATAAATTACAACAAAATGCAATAAATATGTACATTCATTGTTTAAAGAATGAAAAATGGCTAAAACAATCAACTTAGCAGATGATCTGGTAAATGAAGCAAAACGCTATGGTCAGGTTTATAGTCGATCTACGCCCAAACAAATTGAATATTGGGCCCACATAGGAAAGATTGCGGAGGATAATCCCGACCTTCCGTATAGTTTTATCAAACAGGTTTTGTTAGCTCAGGCTGAAATGAAGGACGATGAGTTATCCCACTACGAGTTTGATTAGGGATTATGAAGGTTTTACAAACAAACTCCTTCAGAAAATCCGTAAAAAAGCTTCATAAAAATCAAAAGACAGATCTTGATGAAGCAATTAGAATGATTGTGAAGGATCCGGAATTGGGTGATCGAAAGTCCGGAGATTTATCTGAAATATGGGTGTACAAATTCAAGATGGTGGGCCAGCTTATGCTTCTCGCCTATCATTATGAAAATGAAAAACTAGTACTGACCCTATTGGCATTAGGTCGCATGAAAATTTTTACAGGGATCTGAACAGATGATAAACGGACACTACTCATGCATTAACCTAACAATTGTTATAGTAAGATCCTGTATGAGGTAATATTCTAGTTGCACTCCTTACAGGTACCTTTTATGACATAATCAACACTCGAAATTTCAAAGTCCTGCGGGATTCTTACCGTCGGTATTTCCACATTTGTTAGACAAAACGTCTTGTTGCATTCTTTACAAATGAAATGAGCGTGTTTATCATCGTGAACTTCGCTGGTACAGCTATCACCACAGTACGCGTACTTCACACCTTGTCCATCTTCAACAGCTTTGTGGATGATACCATGTTTCTCAAAGGAAGCCAATGCCCTGTACACGGTGACCCGATCATTTGCCGTTTTTAATTTCGCAATTATCTCACTTGCTGTAAGTGCAAAATCATGGTTCACAAAAAGATCTAAGATTTCCGTCCGGATCAATGTCTTTTTAAGTCCGTGATGATGTAAAAGCTCACCTAAATCTTTACGATCGCCCATATTCAAATCCTCCCTTCAATACTCTGATGAAGGTATATATTTTAATTGTCAAGCTACTTATTCGTATACTTCAGCATCCTCCAATATGTAGTTACACTGATAAACGTCATCCTGATTCAACTTAAGTCTTCCTGTCATCGTCACCACCTGGTCCATTTTGAATTTTGGATAATCAGGCATCAACTTAAGTTCAATGATGGTTTCAGGGCCGCCATTCCCACAAAAGAAACATGCGGCAAAAGGATTACGAGAAAGAATATAAATATTTTCTTTTGGTTCAATGGTAAGCATATAACCTTTTATATATACTTCTTCACCCTCCAGTGCTTTTATAGCATTTCCAAATTCCGGATAATAATAGTATGCATCCACT
This sequence comes from Cyclobacteriaceae bacterium, assembly GCA_965228045.1. Lineage (GTDB taxonomy): Bacteria > Bacteroidota > Bacteroidia > Cytophagales > Cyclobacteriaceae > JANQEU01. The sequence goes on from OZ245789.1 coordinate 1,209,297, forward strand.
TCCTTGCTATACTTATCTGTGAAACTCACATCCCGTAGAGTTTGCCACGTAATTTTGGTCTGAGAAATACAAGGGGTAGCCAGGAAGATGAGGACTATTGCAATGGGTCTAAGCATCAGCGAGTGTTTTGGAAATATTAATTCTAAAAACCCTGATCGCTGGTATCATGGAAGCGATAAAACCAATAAATAACGCGGTAACGAATAACCAAACTTCTTCCTTTAACCATATCCATCCTGTTAGTTCATAATGATAACTGGCTTGCATCATTCTGGAAATGATCCATAGACCCATTCGACTTAACATCATACCTAACATAAAGCCAATCAGAGACAATAATAAACCTTCCTGCATAACAAGCCAGACCAATCGCCAACGGGTTGCCCCGTAAGTACGCATCAGGGCCATCTCATACTGCCGGTCTTTCAATGCATTGTAGAGACTAATGAAAACACTCAAAGCCGATACGACCATGATCACCAGTGCTATGGCTGTGAGGGTATCTACTCCCACACCCATGAGACCAAAAAGTCTGTTGATTTCATAAACCGGAACTGCAGCCTGCATGTTTGTATTCTCATTTACCATACGTGGTAGCTGAATTAGTCCCATCGGACTTCTAAATTTTATCAGCACGGCCGTAATTTCTCTGGCCTCTTCATGATCTTCATCGGTATGTTCTTCCTCATGATGATGAACTTCCCAAACACTTTCCGTAGCCGTCAAAATAAGTTGATCCACCACAGAATTCGAATAATCCAGAATACCTACTACTTTATAGGCATGAGCGTCATGTACTTCTCCGCCTTCGGAGATCCCATGTGATCCCGAGAAGGTATCTCCGGGAATCAGGTTTAGATTTTGAGCTACAGTAGCTCCAACGGTTACCTCAAAGCTTTCCTCCCAAAGTTGGCCCTCAGCCACCGTAGCATTATACAGCAACGGATATTCGTGCTTCGTTCCAACAATTCTGTAGCCTTCGTAGCTGTCTCCATATGATAAAGGAATGCCGAACTCAACTAACCTGTTACTCTGTAGGTTCTCTGCTTCCTGTAACGAAATGTTTCCGGTAGGAGCATCAATATGATACACAGCTGACAGGATCAATTGCAAAGGACTGCCTTTTGCGCCAACGACCATATCTATGTTCCTGACATTGTTTTCCATTTGTCCCTGTATATGGCTATTCACTTGCAGAAGCAGCGCGATCATACCTACCCCCAGGGTGAGGAGGACCAGACTCAAAGTCGTACTTAAAGGGCGGCTGGTCATATTGCGCAAGCTGAGACGAAAAATATTCATAATGTAAGTGTATTTTGGAACTGATCCTTCAGACGTTGATCATGAGTAATGATGATAAGTTGGGCTCCGGTGGCGGCGGCTTGTTCCTTCAGCAAATCGGCGACCTTTGTACAGTTCTTATCATCCAGACTGGAAGTCGGTTCATCTGCAAGGATTAATTGAGGATTGTTAATTACAGCAATGGCAATGGCCGCTCGTTGTTGCTCACCCTGACTTAATTGCTGCGGGTTTTCCTTTAATTTTTTCTCAAGCCCAAGCCCGCTCAGCACTTCCTTGATTCGCTTTTTGTCCTGGACCTTTCCGGCCAGGTATTGTACCATTGCCAGGTTTTCCTGAACCGTGAGTGCCTGAATGAAATGCGGTCGCTGGAATACAAGTCCAATGTGTTTCCCGCGGAACCGATCCAGATCAGATGAAGTCAAATTTTGAAAAGAGGTTCCCATCAGTTCTATACTGCCGGAATTCGGATGCAGCAAGCCAGCGATCAGGTGTAGGAAGGTCGTTTTCCCAATCCCGGATTCCCCAAGTACCAGAAGGTTCTGTCCGGCTTCCAATTCGATATCGGGAAAACGAAATTCTGTGGACTCATTGTAAGCGAATCTTAATGATCGTGTCTTCAACATATCTCTGACCAATTTGAGGCAAACTTACCAAGGACATAATACAAACGCAACTTAGTTGCATTTATAACTATAATCTCTACATTTGCGATCGATTACAATGATAATATGATAACAGCTTTAAAAACAAAATCAGACCAGGTTGGAATCTTTAGCTCTGCGCTTTGCATTGTGCATTGTGCTGCGACACCTCTTTTACTATTCGCACTTCCCGGTACATTGTTAACACATCAGGTGAATCAGGAATGGTGGGGATGGCTTGATTTGTTATTCCTGAGTATTTCCTTTTTGGCGGTTTACAGGGCTGTCCGGCAATCATCTTTCAAATGGGTCAGGATTGGTCTGATCCTATCAATAATTCTGCTGACTTTTTTTATACTAAATGAGCGTTTTTTCGGGATCGAGTTTCCAATTGATATGGTATATCTACCCGCTTTAGCCCTGGTGGTCCTGCACCTCATCAACCTAAGAAAGTATCGGATAGAATCGGATCGATGTGAAATTCATCACGTTGAAATTAAATGAGAAGGAAAAACACTATGCTTTCAGAAAGTCGTCTTCACTTATTCATAATGTCAAAATAACTTTCGTATTTTAATCAAAGCGCTCAGTCTTTATAAATTGTCCTTTAAGAAATGAATTGGAAAGTGATCAACTATAAGATTCTCATATTTTACATTTTGATGCTGCCTCTTTCAGTGGTTCAGCTTGCAGGCCAGAATTACAATGGAATGCACCATTGGGAGATACCAAGTAAGGACCCCGACAGGATCATATTAACGTTTCAAGGCGATCCCGCTACAAATAGAGCCGTTACCTGGCGTACTGATACCTCTGTCGAGAAAGCCGTGGCACAAATCGCCGAAGCAACTGTAAATTCTGAGTTCGTAAAGGATGCAATCACAGTGGAGGCCGTCAGCGAGCCGTTTGATCTGGGTTTGTACAAAGGAAACAATTCGTTCAATGTCCATTATCACAGTGCCATATTCCAGGGATTGGAACCCGACAAGCTTTACGTGTATCGGGTAGGGGATGGTGGCGACTATTGGTCGGAATGGATCCAGTTCCGAACTTCGAAAGCTGAGTATGCCCCTACGCAATTTGTTTACTTTGGAGATGCACAAAATGATGTGCTGGATCACTGGTCGCGGGTGATACGGATGGCCTACCAGACAGCTCCCAATGCTTCGTTTGTTATTCATGCCGGTGACCTTATCAATAACGCCCATCGAGATTATGAGTGGGCACAATGGTATAAAGCTGGCGGATTTATTCACAGCCAGTGGACAGCAATTCCGGTGGTTGGGAATCATGAATTCTGGTCACTTTTAAAAGGAGAAGCAAGACAATTGTCAATTCAATGGCGGCCCCAATTTACGCTGCCAGTGGAAGAGGATTTGGAGCCATCGCTGCATGAAACGGTCTATACGATAGATTATCAGGATATCCGGATTGTGGTCCTTAACTCCAATGAAAAACTTGAAACTCAAACGGAATATTTAGAGAAGCAGCTAATGAATAGCGATGCCAAATGGAAGATCATCACATGCCATCACTCCGTATTTTCTCCGGCGAAAGGGCGTGATTTTCAATTTGCTCGACAGAATTGGAAACCCCTGATGGATAAATATGGGGTCGATCTGGTTCTAAATGGTCATGATCATACATACGCACGAGGGCATGTACCTGTGCGCTCTACTGATTCGGAAGGCACCGATGATTTGGGTACAGTTTACGTCACGTCAGTAAGTGGTCCAAAGCAATATCAACTTGATCGGAAACAAATGGAGGGTTATTCCAAGCAAGGATATGAGCTAGACAAGGCTGCAGAACAAACTCAATTTTATCAGGTCATCAGCATTGAAAATAACACCCTGACATACGTAGCTTACACAGCACTGGGAGAGGAACATGATCGAGCAGTGATCACCAAAGACTTCATGACCGGAAAGAAGACACTAACACAACAGGACAAGTAATTCATTATTAAATCTGGATTTATAGATTTTTCAGAGGCTTACAAATTAGAATTTTGCCAAATGCAATAGAGTTGCATTATATTTACTTTTGATGATTTTTTCAGGAAAAGTAAAAGAGAGCACCCGGCACGTTGTTTGGATTTTGGTTTTAGCGTCCCTAACCATGATCTTCTCCTTCTTTTACCTGCGGAATGAAGTACTTGAGACCCTTGGAGTTTCGAAACCATCAGTGGAGTATTGGAAAATGTTTTCGGAAATCACGCTGGAAAAAAGGTACATAGAAGAGGCAGATGGTCATTATCGTATTCCGGTCTTTACACCTGAACTTCAGGCGCTTTCCGGCTCGGAAATAACTCTGGTGGGTTATTACCTGCCGTACTCGAGAATTGATTCTGTGATCATACTTTCGCGATTTCCCAATGCAAGTTGTTTCTTTTGTGGTATGGCCGGTATAGAATCGGTGGCGATGGTGGAGTTGGATCAGGAGACAAAGTTCAGAACAGACCAACGTTTGGTGGCACATGGTAAGCTTAGGCTCAATGATAGCAACCTCAAGAAGCTTGCGTTTGTGATAGAGCATGCATCCGTTGAGGAACTTTAGAGAGCAAATGGATACCCGATTAGATGGCTTTAAGACAAACTAACTGATATAATTTTTCGATTATTGAGCACAAGTAGCATGATAGTTTTTCTTTTATTAACATCTTTTTCCCCTTTCCAGACCCCGGTTTCAGGTTGGGAGATTTTTGCACAAACCAAGTTTGAGGTGGAATATATGGAAGAGAAAAGTATGTATGCTGATATTCCAATATTCGATGAGAAAATCAAATCCCTCGAAGGGGAAGAAATAACCCTTACCGGGTATTATCTGCCTATCAGCATTGACGGGAACAGGGTCATCCTATCCAAGTTGCCGTATGCATCATGCTTCTTCTGTGGAGGTGGGGTAGGTTTGGAATCTGTGGCCGAGATCCAGTTCAAATCGCAAAGACTTAAATTCAAACCTGACGAATTGGTCACGGTAAAAGGTCGCCTGAAACTCAACGAACGAGAGTATGGTCATCTTGTATTTATCATAACAGATGCGACAATTCTATTCCAGTAGATTCTGGTTTTGGAAAATACCTATTTCAATTTCTCCCACCGATCCATCATTCCCTCCAATGAGGTCTTCAATACCTCAACCCCTTCTACGGCTTGAGTGGAAACTTTAGCATCGGAGGATTGAAACAACTTGAGCATAAACAAAAACTTGTACTGCAGCCCGACGATGGTCTCTACCTCCGTTGGTGACTGTCGAATGCTGCCATACATAATGTCCGGGTCACCTGCAGCGCCATTTCCCCTAAATTCAAGCAATGTTTCTGAAACTTCAGACCTGGAATCGATTTCTTCCCGGATTTCCTGCAGCTGATGGTAGGCATCGTAGCATTCTTTGCTGAGTTCACTTTGTTTTACGATTTCTTCCATTGGGGTTTTGACCCTGGGGTCTAATTGGACAGTCAATGCTTTTTCGATCACCTTATTGTCTATGGTCATTCGTACCGTATATTCTCCGGGCGGTACCAATGGACCCACCGGACCACTTGGTGTGTTTCTATAGGTTGCCGCAATGGAAAACTCCCTTCTTGCACCTCTGGGTGGTTCGTGTTTTAGATCCCAGACAAACCGATGATGTCCTTCAGCGGTCCCCAGTTTCTGTTGGGGTTTGATCCAGTAGGTCGGATGGGGTAGGGCTGTGGTATCATATTGTTCCACCGGATCGCTGCTGCTAAATGTCCGGATCACCGTCCCATCTGATGGGTGGATGATTTCCAATTTTACTGATTTGACCTCTTTTTTGATGAGATAATCAATGATGGCGCCATCGGGTGGGTTCGATGCGGTCGGTTCCTCCGGTGGGAGTGGTGTATCAGAAAACATGTTGTCACGGACCCTGATCGCATCCGAAGGCTTGAACAGATAGACCTCTGCATCGGTTGCCTCTTTCAGTTCCCTCAAGGGTGCTATATTGTCCAATATCCAGATGGATCGACCATGAGTACCTATTACCAGGTCATTTTCATGAATCACCAGGTCACGAATGGAAGTGGCTGGCATGTTGTTTCGGAACGATTGCCAATTGGCTCCGTCATCAATAGAAAAATACACTTCACGTTCAGTACCCGCGTATAACAACCCTGCTTTTTTGGGGTCTTCCCGCACCACATTGACCGGTCCGAAAGGATTCATACCCTTGGTGATAAGTTCCCATGTTTTACCGCTGTCTGCGGTTCTGTACACGTAGGGCTTCATGTCATCCTTGCGAATGGCATTGATGGCGATGTAAGCAACGTTTTCATCAAAATGACCAGCATCAATTTGTGATACCTTATCCCAGGAACTGATTTGTGGAGGGGTGACATCTATCCAATTTTTACCTCCATCCTTGGTGATGTGTACTCGTCCATCATCAGTGCCAGCCCAGATGAGATCAACGTCTAGTGGAGAAGGTGCCAGGGCATAGATCACGCCTCTTCTCGCCATGGACTCCATTTCTTTAGTCTTATACTTACCTACACTGGCCGGAATTTCCGGTTGTTCATAAGTCAGATCCGGACTAATGGTCTCCCAGTTTTGCCCTCCGTCCATTGTCTTCCAAAGTACATTGGTGGCGAACAGGAGCATATTATCATCTGCAGGATGAAACATTAAGGGCATAGTCCGGACGAACCTGTACTTACCTGACCTTACGGCTTCGGGGGCAACATTCTGAGTCTGTCCTGTTGTTTTATCAAAACGGGTCACTCTGCCACCATAAATGATATTCGAATCCTTTGGGTCCGCCGCTACATAAGCATATTCGTCGGCTCCCACGCCCATAAACTCTCTAAAACTGATCTGTCCACCATTTCCTCTGCTGGCAATTCCAATGGCCCCGCTTTCCTGCTGTCCACCATAAACCCAATACGGAAACTGGTTATCTGTACTGACGTGGTAAAGCTGACTAGTCGGCTGATTGTACCATGAACTCCATGTTCGTCCACCGTTTACGGTTACCACAGCACCCTGGTCGGCCACAAAAAGCATGATTTCGGGATTATTGGGGTTGATCCAGATTCTGTGATAATCATCACCACCAGGAGCTCCTTTGAGAGACATCCATGACTTGCCACCGTCTTCGGAAGTGTAAGAAGCGATGTTGCCTACGTACAACCTATCCGGATTGGTGGGATGGACTTTGATTTCGGCGAAATCCCCACCTCTTCCCCATAATCGATAGTCCCCATGAACAAAGGTCCATGATTCGCCTGCATCCGTACTTTTGTAAATACCACCGTTTTCATCTGCCTGAACCGTAGCAAAGATCAAATTGGAGTTGCTTTTGGAGATTCCGATACCGATCCTGCCCAAACCCTGATCGACGGTGGGCAATCCTTTGGTTAATTTTTTCCAATTGTTACCGCCATCAATGGATTTATAAAGTCCGCTATTGGGACCGGAAAACTTTGCGTTCTCCCATGGACCTTCCTGATGTTCCCACAAGTCGGCATAAATAATATCCGGGTTGTTGGGATCAAATTCGACCTGGATCGCTCCGGTATATTGATCGAGATACAGCACCTTTTCCCAATTTTCACCGCCGTCCTTTGTTCTGAATACACCACGCTGTTCATTGGAGCCATAGGGATGCCCAAGCCCTGCCACAAAAACGATGTTCGGATCACTCGGATGAACAATCAATCTACCCACTTGTTGTACGTCATCCAGCCCTATGTGCTCCCAGCTCTTTCCACCATCAATGCTTTTGAAGATTCCGTCTCCGACACTGAGATCCGGACGATGCAATCCTTCGCCGGTTCCCACATAGATGATATTAGGGTTCGATTCGAAAACGGCAATGTCACCTACCGAGCCCGTAGATTCGCCGTCAAAAATGGGACCCCATGTGCGGCCGTAATCATCGGATTTCCAGACCCCTCCGTTATTTACGCCCATGTAAAACACATTCGATTGGGAAGGAACTCCAACGCCTCCGACTGTCCGACTGGCGCGAAAAGGACCGATCATCCGGTAATCCAGATTTTGGTAATCTGAAGGCTGTATCTCCTGTGCCAAAAGGTTATTTGATCCAGGTATGAGCAGAGAAAGTAAAAAGGAAAGCGGGTATAGAATATGTTTCATGTTACAGGGTTTGGAAGACAAGGATCAAGATAGTAAGCTTCAATCGGATTGCCGTTTAGATGCGCTTATTGTTTACGTCATTCTATGAATCTATAGGTAGGGAATGTGGGTGGTATTCTAAGAGAATATTGTTTACCGGCACGTTCCTTTATTATGGGATTCCCCTAGAATTTCTTGCAGAAATTCGGGGAATGACGGTGTGTGTTTACGTCATTCCCTGAATTGGCCAAGCAAAGCGCAGGCAATTCTAAGGGAATCTCAAAAATCGTAGGAATTCATGAATTTGATGGTACACTTTTTCAATGATATAGCCTTAAGAGTATCTCACCTAAAATGTACATATTTAATAAATCGATTTTAAGATGAAAGGAGGCTATGTCTACATACTTACAAATAAGAATAATTCTGTTTTGTACACAGGAGTGACTGGTAACCTTTACTCACGGATTCATGAACATCGGGAAGGGATTAATCCTGGTTTTACAAAACGTTATAATTGTACAAAGCTGGTCTATTGGGAATTCTTGGATGATATAGAGTCAGCCATTCACCGCGAAAAGCGGATCAAGAAATATACGCGACTTGCAAAGCAAAACCTGATAAGTGAATTTAATCCGGATTGGAAAGACTGTTTCTTCGATGTCGAGGAGATGCATTGAAAAACGGTATTGTTAGTTTACCTCATTCCTGAATCTATGGGCTAGAAATGAGCGGAAGGGATTCTAAGGGAATCCTAAGGATTTTAATTACGGTTCTTGGGTTTGAGATTCCCCTAGAATTTTTTACAAAAATTCGGGGAATGACGGCTTAGGTTCACGTCATTCCCTGAATCTAGGGGAGGGATGGGGCGGTGGCATTCTAAGGGAATCTTGAGTAAGGTTCCGTTTCTTTGCAATGGGATTCCCCTAGAATTTTTTACAAAAATTCGGGGAATGACGGTAAAAGGGCTACGTCATTCCCTGAATCTATAGGTAGGGAATGTGGGTGGTATTCTAAGAGAATATTGTTTACCGGCACGTTCCTTTATTATGGGATTCCCCTAGAATTTCTTGCAGAAATTCGGGGAATGACGGTGTGGAGTGTGGCGAAAATCCGGGGAATGATGGTAAGAATTTAAGGGAATCCTAAGGTATTAACACCAACCTTACGATATTCTCCACGTGCTGTGTGTGCGGGAACATGTCCACTGGCTGTACCACATCCACTTTATAGTATTCCTTCAATAGCTCCAGGTCCCTGGCTTGGGTAGCAGGGTTACAACTTACATACACAATCTTTTCCGGAAGGATATTGATCAATCCTTCGATCACGTTTTTGTGCATACCCGCACGTGGTGGATCAGTGATGACGACTCGGGGTTTACCATTTTTCTCAATAAACTCATTGGTGAGCATGTCTTTCATATCACCGGCGTAAAACGAAGTATTTGTTATTCCATTCAGTTCGGCGTTTATTTTCGCATCCTCCACAGCATCGGGAACAGATTCGATTCCTACTACTTTTTTGGCTAAGTCCGCAATGTAATTGGCAATGGTGCCCGTTCCCGTATAGAGATCATACACAATGTCCTCGGGTTGGATGTCTGCAAGATTTTTGACTTGCTCATAGAGTTTTTCGGCCTGGCGGGAATTGGTCTGGTAAAAAGATTTTGGACCAATCCTGTAGTGGAGCGAACCCATTTTTTCGGTGATGTAAGGGAGACTGTGGTAATTGATCACGTCCTGATCATAAAAGGAATCGTTCTTTTTTTGGTTGACGATGTAGTTGAGAGAGGTGATGTTCGAAAATTCAGACTTAAGGTAGTCCATGACGAGCCTGATGCCTTCTATATCGTCTTCACCGAACTGGACAATGACCATCACCTCCCCGAGGGTTGTGTTGCGGATGATGACGTTGCGTAGTAATCCGATATGGTTGCGGATATCGTAGAACGTAAGGTTCTCCTTTTTGGCGAAAGCCCTAAGTCCATTTCTGATCTCATTAGACGGATCGGCTTGTAGGTGACATTCCTGAATGTCCAGAATTTTGTCAAACATCCTGGGTATATGAAATCCGAGTGCATTACCATCAAATGTTTCGCCGGAATCGATCTCTTCCCGTGTCAGCCACCGGTTATTGCTAAAGGTGAATTCCAGTTTATTTCGATAGAAGTAAGTTTCATCCACACCCATGATAGGTCGGGATTCGGGGAGCTGCATCCCACTGATTTTTCGGAGGTTGTGGATGACATGGTCCTGTTTATGACGAAGCTGGGCATTGTAATCGAGGTTTTGCCATTTGCAACCGCCACAGATACCAAAGTGCTTACAGACTGGTTCGACGCGTTCGTCAGAATACCTCTGGTATTCATGCACCTTCCCAAGCTTGAATTTTTTGTCCCTTCCGGTAATGCTTACGTCCACTACGTCTCCGGGAACAGCATTTTTGATGAAAATCACCTCACCGTTATACTTGCCAACAGCTCTGCCGTCGGAAGATATACCCGTCACTTCGATGCCTTCGAGGATCGTCCCTTTTTTCATACCGCAAATTTAGAGATAGTCAGCGGAGATCAGAATGTTTTGATCCTGTTGGTCCTGACATATCCTTCCTGGTTGGCCCAGGTGATACGCGCCCATGTCTCATCCTCCTGAAGGATGGTGATCTTATGACCTCTGCCAAGGATCTCGATGGGTTCGGCACCGGCAGACGGACCGCTCATTAACAGGGTCTGGTCTTTACCGATGATGCCTTTGGGTTTGGTGAAGAAATTATTGGAAACCATAATAAGGAGAAACAGCAGCAATGTTTGTCCGATCAACGGTCCAAATGGAAAGCTTTGTTTGTTCTTTCTGAAAAAGACCAGGGTCAGCAGACCCAAGGACAATGCTACCAGTCCAACCTGGATCAGGATCTTATTTTTCAGAATAAAATTCCTGAAGAATTCCATGTCGGAGTATTCATACCCCCGAAGGTCCTTTTCGGAGGCGATCTCACGCATTTTGTCCAGCACCTCTCTGTCTGTGGTGAGCTGATAATAGTGGTTGAGGTAATAGAGTGCCTGAGCGTAATTACCCAATCCTTCCTGAATGAAGGCCATTCTCAAAAGCATGGCGGGAGATGCTTTGCCAGCGTGATAGATACCTTCGTAGATCTCGTTGGCCTGTGTGTACTGGCGGGCCTGGAACAGCGAGTCTGCCTGTGTGATAGACTGGCCGAAACCGATGAACGGGTAAATTCCGAGAAGAAGTAGGTATATAAGTCTCATTTAAGTTTTGAAATTGCAAACGATACGCCTAGTTTTGCACCTCAATTTTAAGGAAGGGGATCGGAAACCCCTAATTAAAATTTGTTAAACGGCTGGATTCGTTAGCTCAGCTGGTAGAGCATCTCCCTTTTAAGGAGAGGGTCCTGGGTTCGAGCCCCAGACGAATCACGAGATAAAACCCTGACAAACGTCAGGGTTTTTTTGTTTGAGAACGATATTGGGGCGAGATCTCCTCTGCTACTGCTGCGGCGATTAAAAAGTTCACCCGCCAGGCTGGTGGAGCCCCACCTTTGTCCAACGTAGCTCCGCGAAGTTTGGATTGTCCGCGGAAGTGAAAAGGAGGTGGATTCACCTGCGCTAAAGCTACGGTGGATAAGAGACGCCTGTCCGCCGTCTGGCGGAAATCACTTTAAAACCCAATTGATTTTTCGTAAGGGTTTTTTGTTTAAGAATGATATTGGGCGAGATATCCTTCGCCGGGCTTTGAAGATCAAGGAAGTTTATTCCCACGAGGGAGGGGAGCTTCATTTGATCCACCTCTTATGACAAATCAAAGTCATCTTAGTATTAACTTTTTCAACTTTCCCAAACTGACCTTACTCAGGAAGCGAGCTATTTCCGGAAGTAGCATACATTCCAATCAATGCCCCGGTAAATCCTCCGGCCACATCTGTAGAAAGGATATCACCGGATACAGTACCCCCCAGGTTTTTGAATTCCGTACCACCAATTGCATAATTAAATTGGTAATCATCACCTTCTGCTGATACCTGCAACTTAATTGGTGTTTTGACATCAATTTTAGTACTTGCAATAATTTCCGAGCTTGCCTCCCCTTGACCGCGTCTTCCAGTTGTCTTGTTTTTTTCTAGCAGCAAGATGTAGTCATCACCCACTTTCGTAACTCCAAAAACATAGTTTGATTTTTCATTTTGCAGACATGTAATTCCAGCGAAGTGTTTCTCTGAATTGGGCTTATATGACATAGAGGTAGTGAATGTAAATACATCATGTTGCTGACGGTGGAACAAGGTGGAAGTTGGTTTTAACTCTTTAATGTTTGTTTCGAAAGGATTGATCTTAAGCCCTTTTTTCGTGAATTCAATGAATGCTTCTCTGGGACCGCGTAATCCTATCCATCTTGGATGTAGTTCCTCTGAACTGAAATCTTCGCTGATTGTGAAATTACCATTAGGGAAGAATTCTCCCGATGCAGTATTATTTTCCACACCTTGTGGCATTTGTAATTTGGGCTCCATTGGAACCAGACCATTTTCAAAAACAGGAAAAGTCCCAGACCAGTCTACTGGTAGAATGAATGTTTCTCGTCCCTTATTCACTCTGCCTTCTTCATTGGGCCTTATTGCCAGAAAAACGCCATAGTATTTGTTATCCGGTCCTAAAACTAAATCCGCGTGACCGGCCCAGTCTACCATATTAGGTCTGTCTGCTGGAAAATGTCTTTGGGTCAGGATTGGGTTACTGGGGGCCGGAATATACGGTCCTGTAGGGTTATCGCTTATAAAGATCACCTCACTATGCCAGTCACCGGTACCGCCCTCGGCACACATCAAATAGTACTTTCCATCTTTCTTATATATGTGTGGTGCTTCAATCCAGATTGGATTCTTCGTGATGTCCACACCTCCATCTACGATGATCTTATCTGTGCCTGGAATCACCTGGTCTCTTTGCAGGTCATATTCCCAGATTTTTATCACCCGATGACCGCTGTAAAGCTCCTTGCCCGGATCCGGCGCATCATTGTGAACGACATACGCTTTTCCATCATCATCGAAAAAAATAGAGGGGTCTATTCCGTTGAAATCTAATTTAATAGGTTCACTCCATCCTTTCCAGGGGTCTCTTGTCTTCACGATAATATTTCCTAAACCACCAGCAAAGGCCGTAGTGATCATGTAGAAGGTGTCATTGTATTTATTATAGGTAATACCCGGAGCATATACACCCTGACTTATATTGGTATCATGAACGTCAAGTTGCGATACCCTGTCTAATACATGCCCTATCTGTGTCCAGTTTACCAGGTCCCTTGAATGAAAAATAGGAACACCCGGAAACATTGCAAATGACGAATTAACCAAAAAATAATCATCTCCTTTTCTGGTAATGGCCGGGTCCGGATAGCATCCCTGTAGAATGGGATTGTAAAATTCACCTTCCGCTAAGGGGTATTCATCATATACTTTATCATTTCCCTGGTAGACCACATTGGAAAAAACAGGCGCATTCTTCTGCGCTTGGGCCGCAGTAATCATCATTAGAAGAAATAATGATCCTAGTAGTTGGGTTAAGTTGATTTGTTTCATAGTTGATGGGTCTTGCTATGTTAAAATGATTCCAAATTCTTGTCGGATCTTCATAAGATCAAAGAACGTCTCCAGAATTTTTTAATAAGTAATTCTATTTAATCTCATCAGTCTTCTTATTTGGCTGCGAGAAATTCATTGACTTTTAACCAGTGCATAAATGCATCAAACCAACGATTGCTGGTACGGTTAGGGTTTCCCAGACCAAAACCATGGCCGCCATTTTGGTAAAGATGAAACTCCACAGGTATACCTGCCTTGTACCATGAATCAATGACTCCAAACTGACCCCTAAATAGAAAATCGTCCGTGGCAATAACATTAAACATAGGCGGAGCCCCCTCTGGCACTTCCACAGGTCCCATTCCTCCGTAAATTGGGCCAATGAAAGCCAGTTTCATGGTCTCAGAATTCAAGGTTGAATGCATGGTCAGGCCTGCTCCGGCTGAAAAGCCAATCATACCAATTCTGTCGGTATCCACACCCCATTCTTCCGCCCTGTCAACGATCATCGCATAAGCTGCTTCTGCATCTTCTAATTGGTTAGAAAGATCCCATTGCGGTCGTGGTGGAGGTGCGGCTGCCTCTTCGCCCTCCTCTGAGGTCTCAGCAGGCGGCGGGTTGCGGGGTCGATTCATCCAGGCCGTGAAGTCCTCGAGTGATTCCGGCGTAGGGTGCAGTCTGTACTTCAGTACAAACGCCGCAACTCCCTGTGCTTTTAAGGCTTCGGCGACTTCCCAGCCTTCATTTCCCATCGAAAGCCACCGGAAACCACCACCTGGTGCTACGATCACCGCAGCTCCATTTGCGTTTCCAGGTTCCGGTATGAAGGGCGTAAGGGTCGCGGTGGTAATGTTTCTGGCCATGGGATCGCCCCATTGTCTGAACCAGGTTTCCGAAGACGGCTGATCATCAACACCTCCAGTGCCAAGCAGTATGGCATTCGGTTCTTCCGGTGCTTCAAGCGGATAGATGGTCCCATCCTGTGCCATTGTAGATTGCATAAAGACCATCAAAAAGAGCATGAAGTATGCTTTTATAGAGTATTTAAGTTTAAAAGACATAATGCAATGGTTAGAGTTCAACATTCTATAATAGTGTTTTTTTTACACTTATTAATATTTTGCCAATTACATTGCTGAACTTTATCATACCCCAGGTACACGTATAAATCTTAAGTAGAATATCCGGGACCAACAGGGTAAGGTACCCTGTTCCTGACGCTAATAGATCCTGTTAATTTGGTTGCACCAGGGCATTTATGGTCTTTATTTTACCATCTTCATCATATTCCAATTCAGTCACTTTTACAGACCTCAAGTGGGTTTGTCCATTTGAAAGCGAACTGTCATGAAAGAATAGATACCATTTACCTTTATACTCGACGATGGAGTGGTGGTTCGTCCAACCTAATACTGGTTTTAGTATAACTCCCTGATAAGTAAAAGGGCCGTATGGTGTATCTCCCGTTGCATAGGCAATATTGTGGGTATCACCCGTAGAATAAGAAAAGTAATACTTGCCATTATATTGATGTACCCATGCGGCCTCAAAGAACCTACGGTCATTATCGCCTACGGTGATCGGATTGCCGTTCTCGTCCAGCAATTGGACATCCTGAGGCTCCTCGGCAAATGAGAGCATATCGTCCGTTAGTTTTACGACTTTAGCTGACAATGCTGGTTCATTTTCTGCTGGATAAGTATCTTCTTCCTGATATTCCCCGGTTTGCCAACGTTGTAGTTGACCACCCCAAATACCTCCAAAATACATGTAATAGGTACCATCGCCATCTTTAAATACGGCAGGGTCTATACTATAGCTTCCTTCAATATAAGATTCTTCCGGAGTGAAGGGTCCTTCAGGATTGTCAGAGGCAGCCACACCTATTCTGAATATGTCATTTTCGTCTTTCGCAGGGAAATATAGGTAAAATTTGCCGTCTTTCTCGGCAGCATCCGGAGCCCACATTTGTCGCTTGGCCCACGGTACCTGATCCACAGAAAGGGCAACCCCATGATCGGTAATGTCCCCATCCACATCGTCCATAGAAAATACGTGATAGTCTTTCATATCAAAATGGCTACCAAGATCGTCTTGGGGTATATTGGACTCATAATCATGAGATGGATAAATGTAGAGTCTGTCATTGAAAACATGTGCTGAGGGATCAGCTGTATAAATTTCAGTAATCAATGGTGAAATCTCTTTTGAGATAACGGAAGTTTCGGGTTTTTCCCCTTCGGCTGTAGTGTTGGCATTTTCCTTGGTATTGCTGCAAGCACTCATCAGAAACGAAAGGCCAGTAAGCAGGATGATAAATGCGGGTTTGTAATTCATAAGATCAAAAAGTTAAATAGTTGCTCTTTCAAAAATGATTATTTCCATTGTGAATTTTGGTAATCAAGTTTATCCTATTTCCAGTTACAAATCCTAAACTATAATAGATTTATCGATTTTTTGGCTTCTTTCTTTTCCACCAGGCAGCAATTGGTTCAAAAGACCCCCATTGGAAATCACCTTTCCCTTCTCCAAATACGAAGTGACTTGGCTTCCAGGTTAAAGGATTGCTTTTTGGCTCCGGCTAAATCTTTAGTTTCAGCTACGCCATTTATATGATCGATCTCTTCATTCGTGGCGATGAGTTTCCATTTGCCGGCCGGGACGTCGATGCCTTCAAACGAATTCTTAACAGTATCCGCATTGATCAAAACCATGATTTGATCGTCGACGATATAGCCCAGCTGTGCCTGATTTTCCGGAGTAATCCATTGATAGTATCCTTCTTCAGGAGTTTCACCAATCCGAAAGACCTCGCCATATTCCGACAGTCGAAATGCATTCATCCCTTTCCAGAAGGACAGCATAGCAGCATAATCGTTCTTGTTTTCGTTTTCGGGCGATCGGCCTACATTTTCCCAGATGAATTGGTTGGCAGTTCGATGATTGTAAGTATCACGATATCCGTGCATGTAGACCTTGTAACCATCTTTTGTGGTTTTGATGACCTCCTTTAACGGAGCATGGGCTTTGCTCCGCATAATTTCCGAGCCTCCATGCGTTACCAGTGGTCCTAAAGTTGTATAAAGCAGCGTAACTGCAATTTTATACAGGTCCTGGTCAACGTTGAGTCTTCCATCAAAGTCTTCCCCAAACTGATCTGCCAAAGCAAAGTTATCGTGAATGTCAAGGTAAGAAATCCCACTAAGCGGTGTCTTATCCGTGGGAAATCCCGCTGATAGACCCTTCATGACATTGTCACGCTCATCCCATTTACCTCCCGGCCAACCCCGGTCTTCCAAAGGATCCCTTAGTTCAAAGACAGGGCCTTTGTAAGCATTCCTCGAATCATCCTGGAAGAAAGTAATGGGTGCGTCTTCCTTGTACCAGTCCCAGTCGGGATTATTTTCAAAGTTGGGGTCATTGGACCCAATCCAGGCTTCCCCATACACAATTTTATCCGGTCCCAATGCCTCTTTCAGGGTAAGTAAAGTCTGCTGGTCAATCTGTCCCGCCAGGTCGATGCGAAAACCGTCAATCCCAAATTCATTCACCCAGTGGAGGCATTGGTCAATGAGCCATCGTTGGACCATTGGTCGTTCTTCGGTTTTCACCTCGTTGCCATACGCACCAATGTGCTCAAAATCTTTAGTTCGATAGTAATATTGCTTGTCTATCCCATTGAAGTTGAAGAGCCACCCATTCCCATCCATGTTTTCACCTGTATGGTTGGGTACGATGTCAATGATAACGGCGATGCCTTCATCATGAAAAGCCTGAACCAGATTCCGAAATTCATCTCTTTCTTCCCCAGGTTCTTTTCCCCTGGTACGATATTTTGATTCTACTGCGAAAGCGAACGTGGTCCGGTAGCCCCATTGATAATTTTCTTCACTGACACCCTGCTCAATCATATACTGATCATCCTGAAAAGAAGCTTTCCAGTCCTCGTCGGGAAAATGCAGGTATTCCTGGACCGGCATCAGGTGCAACACGTTGATGCCCAGATCCACCAGATAGTCAAAGCCTATTTTTTCACCTTTGGAGTTTTTTAGTCCCTTTTGTGTCATCCCAGGGATTGTACCTTTTAGTTCATCAGATAAGGGGAGACGATCTGTGAAATCCTGGACGTGAACTTCATAGGCAATGACGTCCTCCATTTTGGGGATACCATTTTTTAACGGTTCAGCCGGAACGGTTTTTCTCCAGATTCTGGCTTTGCCCCAGGTGTTATCACTCACACGGGCATAAGGATCGTTCACATGGGTCTGGGTCGTTTCATAAAAATAGTTGCCCGGATCGTCTGCTCCATGGATCGTAAAATCATAATAGGTGCCATGTAGGTCTTCCGGAAAAGTAATTTCCCAGATGCCGTTTTCGTCTACTGACAGATCTTCGACCCTGGATGCCTCAACATCATTCCTGCCCTGGTATAAATATATTTTTACGGCTTCAGCCCTTGGGGCAAAGAGTCTTACTATAGTCTGATCATCTTGAACGATTGCTCCCAATTCCTTATCGCTGTAGACCTCCCTGAACCAGCCATCGAAAGCACAATGGGTTTTCCAACCTTTCTCGGGAATCTCCAGGAAATACACTCTTTTCAAATCGAGTTTTTTTTCCGGTATGATCAGGGTTTCTATGGCATTATGGGGCAATACTTCTGAAATAGGAATCACCCTGCCTGTTGCATCGGTTAGTCGGTAGGAGTTAACCGATAATGGCCTATCTATTTTGACCTGAGCCCAGATCAGGTCTTCTTGCCTTATTTCGGCCAACAGGGGATCCATGATGGCATCCTGAAGAAATACCAGATCACCTCCTTTTTTATTGACCGCATCCGACGGAGGATCCATCCATTCGCCATTGTCGATTCGGAACTTGAATTTGGTATTAGGCTTTACGATGGAGTAATCCGTATTATCAAAGGTCAGGAGCCATTGGGACGCTGTTTTTTTAAGCTCCCAATCCGTGTTGTCCATTGCCTGGTCCCAGTTTCTGAATTCCCCGGTGACCGATACGTTCTTTGGCTTTCTGTCGTAGATATTTTCATCAAAAATGAAGGTGACTTTATCCCCAAAGAGGGCGTAACCTTGTTGAGCCTGCTCGGAAGTGAAAGACTGAGCTATTGTGGTGGTAGTGGCTAGCAAAATAAACAGATTTAAAAAATGGCGTCCGGACATGATTTCTATATGACAATGGGCTTTGACAGATGGCATAATAGCGATTATCCAAAGTTATCGAATGATTGTTTTATCAGCAGTGAGCGTTGTTTCCTAATTCTTAATCATCACGTCACCCATTCACCGGGTTGACCCAACATTCGTATCGGCAGACTCACTAGTATTTTGATTTCGGGCCATTTTCTTAAACACTACAAATCATAGTCGTCTATCTATTATTTTTATATTCGTTAAACATTAAGAACATAGAATATGAAAAGCCACAAGCAATTCGAGCGAAGTATTAAGAGAAGCCTAAACTCCATGGATGCCAAGATTACATATCTGCATGACGGGGTAAAGGGCCTTTCTGATGCATTCAAAGAGTTTCAGGAAGAAATGACCGATTACATGGCCTTTTCCGCGGAGAATTATTCCAATCATGAAAAGCGAATTTCTGCCTTGGAGAAGAAGGTGAGGTGAGGAACAGGTTCATTATAGTGACCTCCTGATGTCTTCAATAAAGGTTTCAGATTCCCGATAAGCGCCATTGAAGCTGAAACTCGTTTTATCATTTCTGATTATAACAGCCTGGGCATGGTTAATTCTCCCGACTTATACCCAATCAAATAATATTACTACGAATAGGAATTTATAACCTAATTCGACCTATCTTCGTAAATACTACGAATAGGAATTAATTATCATGAAAAAATTTCAGTTAGGAGAATTTGAGGAGGTGGTCATGCTTACGGTAGCCATACTTTATGACAACGCTTACGGGGTCTCTATCAAAAAGGAAATAGAGCAGCGGCTTTCGCGCAATGTAAGTGTCGGAGCTTTGCAGTCGGCCCTCAAAAGGCTGGAGGATAAGGAATATCTTGTCTCTGACGATAAAGACGCTACGCAGGAGCGAGCAGGACGGCCTAAGCGATACTACAAAATCACGTCACTCGGGAAGCAGGCAATGGAATACAGCAAAGAGACTCGCAATTCTCTCTGGGATGCTATTCCATCAGTATCGCTGGATGTGAAATTTGCCAGACTCTTTAATGTATAATCCTCCAAAACTTTCCCTTCGGTTTCTCCGATGGTTCTGTCACCCTCGCCTCATCAAGCCCATAGAAGGGGACCTGATGGAGCTCTATTCGGAACGCGTCAGGTCATTTGGAAAGAGAAAAGCTGACTTGAAGTTTACATTGGACGTACTACAGCTTTTTCGACCCAGTATCATAAAGCCAGCAGATGGCACTTACAGATTAACAAACTACGGTATGTATAAGAATTATTTCAAAGTAAGCCTGCGGAGCCTTCTTCGCAACAAGACATTTTCCCTACTCAATATTTCCGGACTCAGTGTCGGCATAGCCAGCTGCATCCTGATCCTGATCTATGTCAACAATGAGTTGTCTTATGACACTTACAACTCAAAGTACGATCGAATCCACCGTGTTATCCATTACTTTGGAGATCAGGGGGCGACACCGGATTATGAACCCTACCCACTAATGAATTTCAGGTTTGGGGGAATGCCCCCGTAGCGCCTGCCATGCAGAGTTATTTCCCGGAGGTGGATAAGGTTTTCAGGTTTACAAGTGGTAAATCCTGGCTGATTTCAAATGGCGATAAAAATTTTGTAGAAAAAAATATCCCTTTTGCTGATTCCACTGCATTTGACCTGTTCGATTGGACAGTCATAGCGGGTAATCCGCAGACGGCGCTAATACGACCTAATACGATAGTTCTTACCAAAAATCTGGCCGAGAAATATTTTGGGAATGAAAATCCGATTGGGAAGATCCTGAGGATGGATAATGAATACCAATACGAGGTCACTGCTGTGGTAGAAGTTCCTTCCAATTCACATTTCTTCTTTGATGGCTTCATTTCCATGAGCACCTTCCGAAATTTTAGACAAAACATATTTTCAGCCTGGGGATATGTTGACTTCTATACCTATTTCACTCTGAAACCTGGTGCCAGTGTGACGGCCCTAAGGGAGAAAGTGCCTCAATTTCTGGAGGACAACTATACGAGTGATTTCAATTACTTTATAGATTTCGAACCACTGTCTGATGCTTACCTAAGGTCCGAGGCGGGGCGCCAACCGGGACCAATAGGTAGCCTCAACAATATTTACATCTTTACGTCTGTGGCCATATTTATTCTGCTTATTGCCTGCATCAATTTCATGAACCTTTCTACAGCAAGATCACTGGAGAGGGCCAGGGAAGTGGCAATCAGGAAAACCATTGGTTCGCAGAAAAGAGCACTTGTGATACAGTTTTTGGTTGAGGCCGTCATCATCACATTTATTGCTGGTTTGATGGCAGTTGGGTTGGTGATTTTAGGCCATTCTCTTTTGGAAACGCTTACCGGGAAAACACTTCCGGTTACCTGGCTCATAACTCCTAATTACATACTAATGTCACTTGCCAGTATGGTACTGGTAGGAATTATAGCTGGTAGTTATCCGGCATTTGTCCTTTCATCCTTCAAGCCTGTACAGGTATTGAAAGGGTCCTTTAAAACTTCATCAAAAGGGATTTGGCTAAGAAAAAGCCTGGTGATAATTCAGTTTGCCCTTTCAATCATTTTATTGGCTGGGGCTGCGATTGTTTCTTCTCAGCTGGATTTCCTTCGAAAGCATGACCTGGGATTTAACTCCGACCAAATCCTGGTTTTGGATTATGGGTATGACAACAAAGTTCAGCTTAGTCAGGAGTATATCAAACAGCAGTTTCTGCAGCATCCGGACGTTGAGATGGTTGCCGCTACCCGGGCTACCCCGGGTGATTTTTTTCCAAATGCTGGTACAGGTATTGCAGATCCTAACACAGGAGAACTTGTCTACAAGGATCCGGCTATTTATGAAGTGGATGAAGATTTCGTGCCTACCTACCAGATGACGATGGCGGCAGGGCGAAACTTTTCCAGAGAATTTGCTGACTCAGCCAATGCATTGATGGTCAATGAGGCAGCGGCCAAAATGTTTGGTTATCCCAATCCGGAAGATATCGTTGGGCAGTCCTTCAGGCAATGGGGACGGGAAGGTAAAGTCGTTGGAGTGATCAAGGACTTCAATTACGTCTCCCTTCATGAAAATGTCGAACCCCTTTCCATCCGCTATGGAGATCGGTACAATTGCTCCATGTTCTCACTGAAATTGAACACCGACGATTTTGGTAGAACCTTCAGCGAGTTAGAGGAAATCTGGGCCCGGGTAGCACCACACCGACCATTTGATGCTCATTTCCTTGACCAGAATTTTAACACTCAATATGAAGCCGATGAGCGCTTCGGGATGATCTTTTCAGTGTTTTCCGGTTTGGCCATTTTTGTCGCCTGCCTGGGGCTGTTTGGATTGACCATTTACAGTACGGCGCAGCGCACAAAGGAAATTGGTGTTCGTAAAGTCTTAGGTGCATCTACAGCAACGATTGTAACCATTCTATCGAAGGATTTCATCTTGCTTTTTGGCATTTCATTGGTACTCAGCATTCCTTTTTCATGGTATGTGATGAACGAGTGGTTGTCTGATTTTGCCTATCGCATTGCAGTGGGCTGGGAAGTTTTTGCTTTCGCGGCATTGATAACCTTATTGATTTCGATTCTCACAATGAGTATCAAAACCATTAGTGCCGCCAATTCCAACCCGGTTGAAACGCTGAGGGATGAGTAGTTTATTGTGATCTCAATTATGCCCTCTACTTATAAACTCACCTCTTCTCAATCATCAACTTGCCAACAATTGGCAGCGTGATCTGTGAAGGGTATGACTCAGAATGATGAATGGTATTGTGCGCCACGATCCCTTCTGACTCATCGTAATTGTTTCCTCCTGTGTTCATATTGCGCGCAAAACGTGGAAAATTGCTGCTGGAAACCTCAATTCTTATGCGGTGACCTTTCTCAAAGTAATTGCTGGTAGAGAGCGGCGTCAGGTCAATTTGATAGACTTTACCTTCTTCCATAAAGACTTCCTTGTCATATCCCTCCCGATAGCGTGCACGCTGGATGGTTTCATCCAGGTTGTACGCCCGACCATCCGGATATACATCAATTAATTTGACAGTAAAATCGGTGTCCTTTACGTCCGAGGAAACGAATAGGGAGATGTCAATAAATCCGGATACCTCAATACCTTCGGTCAACGGATCGGAAGTATAAACAAGTATATCGTTTCTCGTTTCCATTTGCTTTTGATCAAATGCACCACCTTCAATGGCATTTCCTGTGCAGCAAACGTTGCCTCCGTAGGAGTAAACAGGATTGTTGGGATCGTAGGTGAAGTCATCCTGATTTGGTTCATCCGGCGGTGATAACGACAATTTACCATCTCCAAAAAGGCTATTTGCGCTCCCTTCACTATCCAGGTAGAAAGTGGTGGGAGCAGCTTCATTTGGTGGCCAGGTATCTGTTGTTTTCCATTCATTCTTTCCCATCAGGTAATACTGGATTCTGGGAAGATTTTCAATGTACTCCGGATCGGATTGTTTCAGCCAATGGTCAAACCATCCATAAATCAAACGGTCATAGTCCAGCGTAGCATCACCAACACTCCGCTCACCGACTATGGTATTTTCTGTGGCTCGCGTGTAGGCGCAATGCAGGGTAGGAGCGATCACAAGGTATTGATTGTCAGCTACCTCGCGATTTGGATGGTTTCGCATGTGATTGAACAAGGCCAGGTTTGGACTTACCGAAACATCGTACCAGGACACAAACCAGAAACTGGGTTTGTTCAGCTCCATATTGTCATGATACAATCCGCCTTCAAACCAGGCAGGATCGTTTGGCTTTCGGCGGATCATCTTATCAAAAATTTCCTGTTTACCACCCATGTTGACCAGCATATCCTGAACAGGCAAATGAGACATCGCTTTCCTCATGTCCTCCACATTGGGATTTTCAGGGGCAAGGTCATAAAACCTGGAAATGCGAATCAGGTCTTCCTGAGTGGCACCCTCCGGGATCCGCGGTTTGAATTTATCATGCTCCACGCCATAGAGCCACGAGGCAAATAGCATCTGGAAAACACCACCACGGTACCAGTTGCCTTGTTCCTGGATGTCACCGACTTTTCCGACACCTGCCCCAAACCCCATAGGCACCATGGTAGTATGGGCTGGATGATCCAGTGCTGCCACAGCCATTTGCCATTCAGCAGTGGATGAACACCCATAGGTTCCGATTTTTCCGTTGCTCCATGTTTGTTCGGACATCCAGGTGAAGGCATCATATCCATCGGAAAGCGGCACCCCCAAAATGTCCCACTCTCCCTCTGAGAAATAACGACCTCTTTCGTTCTGGACCACATAAGCGTATCCGCGACTTACCGCCTCATAAGCCCGCTCATAGGTTCTTGTTCTTTCTTCACCATCTCCCCAGCTATTGAAATTGTAGGGAGTTCTTGAAAATATGATCGGAACTTTCTTGTCCGTTTTAGGGCGATAGATATCGGTTGCCAATCGGATACCATCCCGCATGGGCATCATCACTTTCTGGTCAATGATGGCAATCTCCTCCAATTTTTCCCTGATACTTTGAGAAAACAGGAAGGTGCTGGCAAAACAGAATGAAAGATAGAAGGTAATAGATTTCATCAGTGAGGTTAGATTTTTGAATGAACGGAAGTTACGTAATAATTGGGAGTAGTGGTTTTGAAATGCGGATCATAAATCCAAAGATTAATGCATTTGGCCAAACCTCAGAAAGGAAAATTGCATAAATAGTTGACACGTGGATCCGGGTGTTAGACGTCAACGTGAATTTGCAACAAAAAGGATTGATTTGCCGGGCTTAATGTGATGTTTACGCAGTAAGATTTGGAATCATGTTTATCAGTTCTGATCTCAGATCATGAGCATTTACTAGGGCTCTCTTGCCGGAATTTGTAATAACATAGAATTTTTTTCTTCGACCTCCTCTTACCGAGGTTGCCCCTTTTTCCGTGGAGGTCACGAAACCTTTTTCTTCCAACCGATAAAGGGCCGCATGTAAGGATCCAATGCTGGGACGATGTTTCGTTCGCACCTCCAGTTCCTGGATTATGGTTACACCATAGGCATGGTCACCCAGTATTCCCACTATCATTAATACTATTTCTTCAAAAGCTCCAAGGTTAGTACTTTTCATGTTTACTCAGATTTTAATAGTGCTACAGGATTGATTCTTGAGGCTCTCAATGATAAAAGTACAAGGTTCACCCCGGTCAGGAGCAGTACCATCACCAACGGAATAACAAATATTACCCAATCAAAACCGATCCTATACGGGAACTGATCTAACCAGATCCTCCCAACATAAATCAGGATCAAAAATGACATGATGGTTCCCAATAGCGTTGGCAATAAAAAGAATCTTCCCAGTAAAAGCATAAAACTGGTAACCGATGCACCCAGTACCTTTCGCAAACCAATTTCTTTGGCCCTTTGATTGATGGCAAAAGATGAAAGTCCAAATAATCCCATCGAGGCAATGATTACCGCCAGGAGGGAAAATATCTTTAGCATGCCGGTGTACCGCTTTTCGGTTTTGAATTCATGTTCAAATACCTGGTCAAGGAAGAAGTACTCCAAAGGGTGTTCTGGGAAGTGTTGCTGATATTCCTCTTCTATGTAGCTCAGTAGATTATTAAGATCCCCTGTATTGAGATTTAGAGTAAAATAAACCATTCGATCAGGACTAAAAACGAACACGATCGGCTTAAAAGTGGATTTTAGTGAGCTATGATGATAGTCCTCTACTACGCCAAGCACCTCAAATTCGGCAGTACCGGTTTGTATCAACTGTCCCACGGCTTTTTCGGGGGAGTCAAATCCAAGTGCCTGGGAGGCGGTTTCGTTTAGTATCACCTTGGTCGAGTCGGAGATAAAACTTCTTGAATAGGATCGACCTGCAAGGAATTGTATGCCATAAGTTTCGAAGTATTGATAACCAATGCCATTTACGTATAGCGCTGTGCCTTCAGAATCAGTTTTGTTACTCCTGCGGACCGTGGCAGAACCCATTACTTTTCCGGGAACACTACCACTGCTTGTTATATTGTGAATGTTGGCATTTTGGATCAGGGTGTTTTCAAAACTTCTTACAGTACCAGCAAAGTTTTCATTTTGTAGGTCTCTGGGAGCTCCCATAACCAGTAACTTTTCAGCATCAAAGCCAAGGTCCTTTGTGAGTATGAAGTTGGTCTGTTTGGAAATTAGGATCATACCCCCAATCATCAGGATCGAAAGGCCAAACTGAATTGAAATCAATATTTTCCTAAGGGATCCGCCACTCGCCTTTATAGAAAATGCACTCTTTAGAGCTTGGGTGCTTTTAAAACCGGCTACAATTATGGCCGGATAAATACTTGCCACGAAAGTTCCGGTAAAAACAATCCCGATAATCCAGGCCCAAAACGTGATCTCCGTAGTGAACGGAATTGTGGTCTCAAAAAGACCTGACAGGGGTTTGACCAGGAAAAAAACCAGTATGATGGCAAGAATAAGGGATATGCCATTTACGAGAAATGCTTCAAGTATAAATCGGTGTATTAATTGAGATCGTGTGGATCCCATTACCTTATGGATGCCGATTTCCTTGCCTTTCATCGAGGTGATAGCCGTAGAGAGATTGATATAATTGAGATAGGCAATGAGAAGGATCATGACCGCTACAAGGACCAAAAAATACACGGACCTTCGATCACCATTTTCCTCCAATTCAAAAGCCAGATTGGAATCCAGGTGAATATCCTTGATAGGTTGTAAAAGGAATCTTTCAGTAAATTCACTCTCCGTGGATGAGGGCCGAAATTCCTTTAGAAGAGTAGATGATCTTTCATGGAAATCTGGCAGATTTAATGGTGATCCGGCCTGAAAATAGGTGTGATAAAATGGAAATCTCCATTCATTTTCCCTGAATACCGGCCATTGATCTAATGTTTTGAAAGAAATCAGAAATGGAAGTTTTAGATGAGAATCCTCCCGAGGGTCTTCCATGACACCTGTTACCTGTAGTAAGGTACTCCCATCCTCAAAGGAGAATTTCAACTGTCTTCCAATTGGATCTTCTGATTGGAAATATCGTCTAGCCAACGATTTTGAAATTACGACTGAATTTGGTTCACTAAGGGCCGTTGAACGTGCTCCATGAATGAGGTTAAAACCGAATATTTCGAAAAATGAGTTTTCGGCAAAGACCGGCTTATCCTCGTAAAATAACTGATCTTCTATTTTGAGGGAAGCATGGGTAAATGGGTAGTAAAGTCTGCAGTAATTCTCAATTTCAGGAAACTCATCGTGGAGTAACTTTCCGACTGGTAAAAAAGTGGTTGCTCCACAAAATGACATCTGACCATTTTCAAGGTGCTGGAAGCTTACCCTATAGGTATTTTCATATTCCGGATGAAACCTGTCGAAATTCAATTCAAAATATACATACTGGGCTATTAGGATTGATGCTGCAAAGGCACTCATTAAGCCAATTACATTGATGGAAGAGGATAGTCTATTCCGGACCAAATTTCTCCAGCTCAGGCGAAAATAGCTGCCTAGAAGTGATTTGGAAATTACGCTGGTTATTCTGGGTCTCCTTTTCATTGCAAAGGGTTTTAGAAGGCTGATGGCGTCTTTGTAGTAAAGTAGCCGGGCCCTCCATGTACCTACACTTTTTTTTCTGACTTGATATAACTCGAGAATATCACCAAACAAAGTCTCCAAATGGTCCTCGGATAGTAACCAGCGAAAAATTTTAGGAGGTTTTTCAGGATTGTTTTTTGACATTCATTGCTATTACATTCCTAAATATAAAACAAATAATCATAATGAACCTAATTTCATTATCAACAACTCTTTTATGGCTTGCTAAATTGACTTTAATTCACCACCACTCTGAAAACCGTAGCAATTGGATTCATTTCAGATTCATCCGGGGTTTGCAGGATCAAGATTTCTCCGTCAACATCCCAGCTCACCTCGGCGTTGCTGCCTACCACATAAACGCGCTCTATATCCTCAGGATTAAAGGTTTGAAAAGTGTTTTCAACCTTCAATGAGGCATTGGCTTCGGGTAAACCCAATGAATAGATATACAATCCATCTCCTGTTACGGGAACGGTAAACCGGAAATCGGAACTGTCATATTCGATTGTTGCTGCCTGTCCTCCGAAATGACCGTCCACGATCTCGGCATTGCCATAACCAAACATCGTGTAGGTTCTGGTAGCGTAGACGGCTTCTTCGTGACGACTGATCCAGTCACCAAGTACATTGAGGATTTCTACCTGTTCTTCCGGTATGATACCGTCGGCTCTTGGAGATACGTTTAGTAATACGATACCCTTCTTACTCCAGACATCGATCATGTTCCTGATGATCAGATCGGCTTCTTTGTATTTCAGGTCGTGCGTGTAGCACCAGGATCCGTCACTGATGGTGATGTCTGTCAGCCAATAATCTTCAGAAATCTCAGTTTTACCTCCCTGCTCTATGTCCAGTGTCCCAATGTCGGAAGGCAGATCTTCCTGCTTGTAAGCAACCATTGTTTCTTTGTTGTTCTTCGTTCCGGCCTCAAATTGATGTGCGACCATACGCTGCCGGTAATCTTCGGGGATTTCATCCAGCCACGAGTCAAACCAGATGATGTCAGGTGAGTAGTTGTCCACTACTTCTTTGATTTGGTTCAACCAGTAGTCATGAAATTCGTCCATTTCCAGGTTGCCGTACAGGTACCGAAGCTCAGGGTCCGTGGTGCTGGTAACCAGGTCCGGATGGTAGGGAAAATGGCTGTCATAAAAGAAATCGGCACTCTTCCCTGCCCAATGTTCCGGGTCATCTTTATATCGTTGTCTCAATTTTGCATGGTGAAAGGTGGCAATCGTTTTTATGCCACGTTTATCAAGTTCGTCATACAAAAGACCTGTTATGTCCCGACGGGGTCCTTTATCTGCTACGTTCCATGGGTTGACTTCACTGTCCCACATGGCAAATCCATCATGATGCTGGGCCACCGGACCGGAAAATCTAGCTCCGGTTTTTTGAAATAGATCAGCCCATTCTCCTGCATCGAAATTTTCTGCTTTGAACAGAGGGACGAAGTCGTGGTAGTCAAAGGTTCCAAGTGGACCATAATTCTCAACATGATAGTCATAGACCCTCTTAGCCAGTTGGTGGTCCGGATGTCCATAGTACATCCAGTGTGGATACCACTCATTGGCATAAGCCGGAACGCTATAAACCCCCCAATGGAAATAAATGCCAAGTTTGGCATCCTTGAACCATTCCGGTGTTTTCTCTTCTTTTTTCAATGATTCCCAGGTCAATGGTTCCTGTGGTTTTTCGGATTGACAGGATACCATAAGAAGTGAGATAAGTGCGAAGACTGTGATGAGATGTGTCAAATGCTTCATGACATGTTCTGTTTTTGTTAAAATCTTTTGGTTGAATTTCTTATGATCAGCTTGGGTTTCAATAAAGTCTTAAGGGGATACTTCCGGATTTCATCGTCCCCAAGCAGTCCTATAAATGATTGACCAATGACTTTCCCCATTCGTTGGCTCTGCTGGTCAACGGTGGACAAAGAAGGGTGCACATATTTGGTAAACGGCTCATTGCTAAAACCCATAATACCAAAGTCTCCAGGAATCCTGACACGATCCTTCAGATAATCCATAGCGCCCAAAGCAGAAAAATCACTTGTCGAAAGTATGGCATCCGGACGATCTGGCAATTGAAACAATTGTTTCGCAGCAGCCTTTCCTGCATCCACGTTAGGGGATACGCTCAAAATATAATCATCGTTCCACACCAGTTTATAATGTTCGATGGCATCTTTATATCCTCTAAATCGTTCCCGATAAATATTGATTTCGCGGTTACCGGTAAAAAGAGCGACTTTTTTATATTTCATTTCCACCAGGTGACTTACGGCGTCAAATGCGCCTCGATAGTCATCAACCATTACCGTGTGCACATCCAGCTCTTCCAACACACGATCAAACAGGATAAAGGGCATCCCAAGGGACGCGGTTTTAAGAATATGATCGTAGTTTTTTACTTCGCCTGAAAGTGTCATCGCAATTGCGGAGACACCAGCTCCCATCAATGCCTCGATACACCTTACTTCACGGTCATGGCTATCGTGAGATTGACAGATCATGACATTGAAACCTTCGTTGTTGATGGCGTCCTCTATCCCCCTGATAATTGATGAGAAAAATGAATTGTCGGTAAAGGGTACGATCACACCCAAAACGTTATTTTTTCCTCTTCTTAAAGAGGTCGCAAGATGATTGCGACGATATCCCAGTCTTTTTGCGGTCCGCTCTATACTCCTTCGTGTATCTTCACTGATTCTTAAATTTCCGTTTAATGCTCTCGAGACTGTTGATGGCGAGACGTTTACTTCCCTGGCAATATCTAAGATGGTGGCTTGCTTTTTCATGGAGAAAACCTTTGCACAGAATCCTATTGAATATTATAGAAAAATCGCCATATTACCAATATTTAGACAAGATATATTGCGCAAACCTTTGCACAAAATGAAATATATAAGTTGCCTCGAACCGGGAGTTTTCAAACTCGATCAAAAGGATGAACCAGTCCGGAAACCCGGAGAAGCATCACTGAAAATTCACAGCATTGGTATTTGTGGCACGGATCTGCATGCCTACTCCGGTGATCAGCCATTCTTTACCTATCCGCGCATCCTGGGTCACGAACTGGCCGCAGAGATCATCTCCATCGAACCCAATTCACGGGGACTTAAGAATGGGGACAGGGCGATCATCATGCCTTATGTCAGTTGCGGAAAGTGTTTTGCCTGCAGGCAGGGAAAGACCAACTGCTGTGTCCAAATAAAAGTTCTTGGCGTTCATACCGATGGGGGGATGCAGGAGGTCATTTCAGTGCCTACTGAATTACTGCTTCCGGCACATTCTCTTTCGTGGGATGAGATGGCTGTGGTGGAACCACTTGCCATTGGTGCCCACGCGATCAGAAGGTCATTCCTGCAAAAGGAAGAAACTGTGGTGGTAGTTGGTTGCGGCCCTATTGGAGTGGGGATTATGCTTTTCGCAAAACTGCTGGGAGCCAGGGTGATCGCCATGGATGTCAATGAAGATCGGTTAAAGTATGTAAAAGATGAAATTGGTATAGAGTTGACTATTGATGTAACAAAAGATCCTACTGGTGAGATGAGAGAACTAACAGATGGAGATCTGGCCCATGTTGTTTTCGATGCGACAGGCAATAAAAAGGCACTTGAAACCGGGATTAACTATATGGGCAGTGGCGGCAGATACGTGTTGGTGGGTCTTTCGAAGGGGGAACTTGTATTCACGCACCCTGAGATTCACGCCCGGGAAACGACGCTACTTTGTAGCCGAAACGCAACTGAGGAAGATTTTAACTATGTCATAAACGTGTTACGCAATGGTCAGTTTCCAATCGACTCATTCATCACGCACAGAGTTCCTTTCACCGCAATGATTGATCACTTTGATAGCTGGTTAAAACCGGAAACAGGTGTGATCAAAGCCTTGGTAGAAATGGATTAAATCATCCGCGGATGGTTTCTAACCAAGTGATTCTGACAACTTTCAACCAATTGCTTCAAGACCAGGCTCCCGGAGGACATTGATAGCATTCATATTGAGTATATTTCGATGGTAATAGTTTACATCGATCAGATCCCGGTAAAATGAATTTCATGGTGGGAAGAATTAAATCTTTTTCCCATCACTTTTTCATATAATTTTCGTTGTATTAGGTAAATTTTATTTCAGTGAAAGGGTTTTTATTCTATATACTGGTTTTCCTCTTGTGCTCGATCAGCTCCTTTGCGCAGCGAATGGTAGTCATCAACGATCAATCCAACGTGATGACGGAAGAAATGGAAGCGGCACTTTCCGAACATTTGGCTCAGGATCAGCTGACTTTGACGTCAATGGTCGATTTTAAAAACAAGTGCGACTATTACTACGTCACCCTGACGGCCGAAAATCAACCGTCCATCGAGGTAGCCAGATGCAATGATGAGTCCCTGGGGAGCAGAACACTTGGCAAAAATTATGACGCGATCAGTCCAAAGGATCAACCGGTCCTGATTTATTATGCCATCTCTGACATCATTGAAAATCCGTCTGTGCAGCCAGAAGTTCAGCAGGATGGTGATACGACCCAAAGCACTTCCACTACCGAACACGGGTCGAGGTACTTTTTTGCGCCGGCTGCGTATGGATTGAAGAAAGGTGAGCTCTATTACAGCACTTTATATTTTCTGCTGCATGACATTCAGTTTGGCATCAATGATAATTTTTCATTTGGTTTTGGGACAACCATCGCCGCAATACCAATGTATGTCACTCCAAAGGTCAACTTCCCACTGAACGAAAAAACTCATTTGGCAATTGGGGATATGCTCATCATTGGCACTTTCGGCTCGGATTTTATAGGGAACCTGGCTTTTGCTTCGGTCAGCAGGGGAACCCCAAAAAACAATATGAGTCTTGGACTCGGTCATTTCAGCTCCAATGAAAATGAAATTTCGGAAGAGAGTTCCTCTTTGGTCCTCAACCTGGCAGCCATTGTGAGCGTTTCGGATCACGTTCAGCTCCTGACGGAGAACTATTTTCTGGAATATACGAACAGTGATGAAGCCTGGAGATATACAGATCCGGAAAACTTTGATGGATTCATTTCAGAGACTTATACCCGACAGTCCAGACTTTGGTACGGCCTTTTTGGAGTTCGGTTTGTCCGGCGGCAGAATGAGCTCGCAGCCTGGCAGGTAGGCATTACCTTTCTGACCGTCAATCATGACCCGGTACCTTCGAGATATAACAACAGTACCTGGGAGACCTACCCGGAAACTGGTACTGAGACACTCTTCTTCCCTACATTGTCCTACGTGCGAAAATTCAGATTGGATTGAGTTTTTGATTGCCGGAGAAAGACTTTTATATGGTCCGGTGCTAATAAAATTACTACCGACAATCACACAGAGCTTGCAGATTAGTTGAAAATGGATTAAGATCGTTGTTGTGAAAAGGGGACTGCAATACATGACAAGAATCCTGAGCACCTATTTTTTGGTGCTTCCGTTTCTTTTTGCTGCCCACTCTTTTGACCATAAAGCCGAAGGTCACGATCTGTCTACAAACGAAGGAATCGAATTGCATGCCACTTTGGATGATTCCGATTGTGAGCTTTGCGTCGTTTATCAAAATCAGGCTTCGATAGTTGAGGATCATTCTATCAGCTTTGATGCTGAGCTATTCTATTCTTACAACGTTTGCGGATCAGATTCTGAGGATGTCCTCACACTGGATCATCCGTATCTCCGCGGACCTCCATTGGTCTAATTACTAGAATTCCATAGACCGGGATACCGGAGAATTCATACCGCGCTGTGTTGAACAATGCAGCGATCTCTTTAATTATAATTTTCATTTTACTGACAATTCCAATGGTACAAGCTAAGGCAAGTGCTATGGCAATGACCCGACTTAATATACCCAAGGACCAAGTATGTGCTTGTGTATCGGTGAGTTTCAATTTTAATCCCAGGAGACCAGAGAGCAGATGCTATTAAGTAAAGTACTTCTATGGCCATTACTGACCTTCCAGTTGCTTGGATGGGACTCACTTACCGATGTGGGTTTCAAATTTGAGTATGTCGAACAATTTAAACAGGAGGTCGAAATCCCAATTTTTGGGGACCGATTGGAGGCGAGGGAAGGTAAGATGCTTACCATCTCGGGATATTTTGTACCTGCCGTAATGGAGAAGAACACGGTAATGTTGTCAAAGCTACCCTACGCTTCCTGCTTTTTCTGCGGAGGTGCAGGTATTGAAAGCGTCATAGAGGTACATTTTCTGGATAAGCCAAGGAAATTCAGAACAGATGAGATTGTAAGGGTCCGGGGAAAATTGAAGCTGAATGCAAGGGATTTTGATCATTTGATATTTATTCTGGAGGAGGCAGAGGAGGTGGAATGAGAAAAATATTGTTCCTGGCCCTTGTCATTGGGTGTTCCCAATCCGGAGATGAATCCTCTTTGAAGGAGGCAGCTGAAATCCATGACGTGACCATGAAGGCAGCCCATTCTCTTTCTCTCAAAATTTCCAGCTTAAAAAGAATGGAGAAGGATCTCCCGACTGCGGATCAGGATTCTCTACAGGCTGTTATGAGGGATTTGAGTGCATGGTACGATAATGTGGTAGAGGTGCCAGGGTTTGATGACCATGATCACAGTCACGGTCACGATCATGACCACGACCATAGCCAGAAGGAATACCTGGAGAGCCTGACAGACCAGCAGATCCTTCAGATTCAAAAAGAACTGAAAACCGAGCTTGAGCGACTAATCATCAGAACTACCAGAATTGGGTCAGGAGAAAAATGAGTGAAATTAAAACAAATGCTTTTCACTAAAAAGAAGAAAAAACTACCGGTAACGGTACTGAGTGGTTTCCTGGGAGCGGGAAAGACCACATTGCTTAATCATGTACTCAACAATAGGCAAGGGCTGAAAGTAGCAGTCATCGTCAACGATATGAGTGAAGTAAACATTGACGAAAAGCTTATTGCTAATGGTGCCAAACTATCGCGCACTGACGAAAAGCTTGTTGAATTGAGCAACGGGTGCATTTGCTGCACACTGAGAGAAGACCTGATGATCGAGGTGGAAAAGCTCGCTAAGATGAAAAAATTTGACTATTTGCTCATCGAAAGTACGGGCATTTCCGAACCCATTCCAGTCGCCCAGACATTCTCTTTTGCCACAGGGGATGAGCTGTATGATCTGACACAAATCAGTCAGCTGGATACCATGGTTACGGTGGTCGATGCTTTCAACTTCTTCAAGGATTTTGGCAGCGACGACACAATCCTCGATCGGGATATGACGGAGGATCAGGAAGACAGCCGTACGATTGTTAACCTGCTCACGGACCAGGTTGAATTTGCCAACGTAATCATCTTAAATAAATCAGACCTGGTAGATGAAAACAGGCTGGGAATGCTTGAGAATACCATTCTAAAACTAAATCCTACCGCAAAGATTATAAAGACGACCCACGGGAAGATTGATCCAAGAGAGATTCTCAACACGGGTCTCTTTGACTATGAAGTAGCAGAACAATCAGCTGGGTGGCTAAAAGAGCTTGAATTGGCCCAAAAGGGCATCTCACATACTCCTGAGACGGAGGAATACGGGATTGGTTCTTTTGTTTACCGTGATCCAAGACCATTTCATCCGAAGCGATTCCTTGATTACGTCAGCAAGTATTTTCCGACCTCCATCATCCGAAGTAAGGGCTTATTCTGGCTTGCGTCCAGGCCGGACAAGGCTATTTTATGGAGCCAGGCAGGAGGTTCACTTAAAGCCGAAATACATGGACGCTGGTGGGCCAGCGTCCCATGGAAGCGCAGGGCAATTAACCCAAATTATTTAGATAACCAAAAAGAGATTCAGGCCCGGTGGGATGACAAATGGGGAGACCGGATGAATGAGCTTGTATTCATCGGACAGGACATGGACAAAAAACAGATCACAGAAGACCTGAATGCCTGTTTGCTTACTGATTATGAAATCATAGGGATGGAAGCCGGAAATGGCTTCACGGACAATTGGCCCATTTGACATAAGACATAGACTAAAATTTTATCAAGGACCTAATTATTAAAGAATGCTAGAAGCGATAAACCTTTCAAAAAAATACGGAGAACATCAGGCACTAAATGACCTGAATTTGACCGTAAATGCCGGGCAGATATTTTGTTTGCTTGGAGCCAATGGCGCCGGTAAAACGACCACCATCAACTTGTTCATGGGATTTATACAGCCAAGTGCGGGGCAGGTCAAAGTGAATAACCTGGACGTTACCACACAATCCGTGGAGTCTAAAAAGCACCTGGCATATATTCCTGAAAACCTCATGCTATACCCAAACCTGACAGGACTTGAGAACCTGGATTTCTTTAGTGGTCTGTCAGGAAAGAACTATGACAGAGATCAACTTGAGGCACTTCTGGAGATATCCGGATTGCAGCGCAGTTTTATACATCAGCGCGTCAGCAGTTATTCAAAAGGAATGCGCCAAAAGGTAGGGATAGCACTCGCAAGGGCACGGGAGGCCAGCGTATTGTTGCTGGACGAACCTACCTCGGGACTGGACCCGAAAGCCAGCAATGAGTTTTCAGAGCTGCTGCTGGACATGAAAGAAAAGGGGGTGGCTACACTCATGGCCACGCATGATCTTTTTCGCGCCAAGGACACAGGGACTCACATTGGTATCATGCGGGATGGTGAATTAAAACATCAGGTCAATGCAGATACCGTTTCCCTGAACGAGCTGGAGGAATTATACCTGGAAACAATGAAAGTCGTCTAAATCAAGAAGTTATGTTTGGAAAAATTGCTTTTAAAGAATTTAAGGAGAATCTGCGGGAGGGCAGATTCAGAGTATCTGTTTTTATCGTTTTTGCATTGTTGATCATGTCGACGTGGCTGAGCTTCAATTATTATGAATCAATACAACGCCAACACGAAGAAGCAAGGGCAAATGCCCGCAATATTTGGGTAAGTCAGGATGAGAAAAATCCACACTCAGCTGCCCACTATGGCACTTACGCTTTCAAGCCAAAGTATCCGCTATCGCTAATAGATCCGGGCGTAGATAAATATTCTGGTATTTCCATATTCCTGGAAGCCCATAACAGGAATGAATCACAATATATGGCCGCTGCGGATCAGACTGGCTTATCCAGGTTCGGTGACCTAACACCAGATTTCATCATGCTGTTTATCATCCCTTTACTGATCATTCTAAACGGATATAATGCATTTACCCGTGAGAAAGAACAAGGGACATTACAGCTTTTGAAGAGTCAGGGACTTTCACCGTGGAAGTTGGCTTTAGGTAAATGGGGTGGTGTCTTCTTGCCCATCCTTATCATCACCTTTGTCCTGTTCTTACTTGCAGTTTTGTTTTTGGGCAACCTACGGGATTTTGGTGAATTCAGCCTGGGAGCACTCGCGCTGATGTTCCTGGTTTACCTGGGTTATTATGCCATTTTCACCAACATTACATTGGTGGTCTCTCTTCTTTCGAGACAGTCCGGGATAGCTTTGGTGAGTTTGCTGGTTATCTGGATTTTGACATGCCTGGCCGTCCCCAAGGCCTCCAGTAATCTTGCTTCCAGTATTTATCCTTATCCCAGCCGTCAGGCGTTTGCCTCAGATATAGCCGAGGACAAAGAAGCGGGCCTTGACGGACACAATCCATGGAGTGAGGCGGCAAAAGCTTTTGAAAGGGAAACACTGGAGAAATATGGTGTAGACAGTTTGCATAAGCTGCCGTTCAATTTTGATGGTTATCGCATGCAGAAAGGAGAAGAGCACGAAGCCGAAGTGTACTTTAAGCATTACGCAGCGCTCAAACAAATACATCAGCAACAAACAAATGTATATCAGGTTTCAGCCATACTGTCTCCTTTTTTACCAACACGATTCATGTCTATGGCGTTGGCCAGGACAGATTATGGCACGCACTGGGATTTTGCTGATGCGGCAGAAAGATATCGCCTAAAGCTTCAGGAGGCTTTGAATAAAGATTTCGCGGAAAACTCTACCTATGGTGATTGGGCATATAAAGCCGATAAGTCTTTGTGGGCTGGTATTCAGGATTTCAGCTATACACCTCCAAAATATGGTGAAGTGATTACCCGCAATTGGTCCAATCTGGCTGTTCTGGTCGTTTGGCTCCTGCTGTCATTCGGTGTATTAAAACTTTCAACTCAAAGGATATGAAAAATTCAAAAGCTTCCGGACATCAGATCCGATATGAGGTCATCTCGCTATTTCGACAGAAATGGTTGCAATTCCTCACAACCATTCTTACTGTGATAATCTTATTTGCCGTTCTGAATGGTAGGCAAAAAGTTGATCAACGCATTGCAGACATTCAAAGTGCTCAGAAGGCAGTGGTAGAAAAGGATTCGATCGGTGTCATTTTACTTGATTCTATTGAGGCGGGATTTAAAGTCGATGTACCTCGATGGTATATGCCAGATCAGCCCAATGTGATAGGATACAGCTATCTAAGAGTAGCTGCAATGCCACCGGATAACCTGGCAATCATAGCCACAGGTCAGAGTGACATCTATTCACACTACGTAAAACCCAATCTCTATGGCGAAAGCTTTGAATTGAACTACACTGAACTTTCAAATCCCGTTCAGCTTATGTTTGGAAGTTTCGACCTCTCCTTTGTCCTGATCTATATACTTCCTCTTATCGTCATTGCATTCACCTATAATATCCTTTCGCAGGAAAGAGAACAGGGTATTCTGTATGTCATCGCCTCGCACCCAGTATCATTGTTCCAATGGTTACTTAGAAAAGCACTTATCCGGTATGCTTTGTTGGCTGGCATTCTGGTGGTACTGCTTTTGGGTCTGCTGTTGGCCGTAGGTGTTCCGGTTTTCACTGATTTTGGCAAAACCTCACTATTCATTCTTCTATCAGTAGGCTATCTGCTTTTCTGGTTTGTATTGGCTTGCCTGGTCAACCTACGTGGTCAGTCATCCGCCAACAATGCAGTATCCCTGATTGCATTATGGATCGTGCTGGTACTTTTGGTACCCTCGTCCGTAAACCAAATGGCAAACAGTATTTACCCGGTACCATCCAGGGCAAAGCTGATCAATGAACTTAGGGTCGTTAACGCTGCAGCGGAAGAAAAGGCTGATGAGTTGCTGGAAAACTTTCTGAGGGATCATCCCGAGTTGGCCGGTTTTGAGGGAGGATCAAGAGGCTGGCAGGAGTACTTTGCGACTCAGGATTTGATCAAGAATGAAATACAGCCAGTACTTAATGAATATGAGGTAAAGCTGGAACAACAACAGGAATGGGTCGATAAGCTTCGATACATTTCCCCGGCGTTGCTGATGCAGGATGCCCTCAACGAAATCTCCGGAACCTCCACCCGGCATTATGCGGATTATCGGGAACAAGTCAGTGAATTCTCCCTGGAATGGAGAGATTTCTTCCTGCCTATGATCTTTAAAGGAGAGACTTTTAAGAAAAGCATGATGGCCGATCTGCCGGAATTCACCTATGTGCCATCTAATGATACGCAGAAAAGTACTTCCAACATGTCGGCAATATTCATTTACTGTTTTGCAATGACAT
Source organism: Cyclobacteriaceae bacterium (assembly GCA_965228045.1). Classification (GTDB taxonomy): domain Bacteria; phylum Bacteroidota; class Bacteroidia; order Cytophagales; family Cyclobacteriaceae; genus JANQEU01. The sequence goes on from OZ245789.1 coordinate 1,248,286, forward strand.
TGGGCGGGGTGCTTTGGTCTAGACGGGGCAGGGTATTGATCTTGTCAAAGTAATCACATTCAGCAATGCTCAGATAATGCTCAGAAGAATCAATGAATTCTTCACCATATCCATAAACTCAAAATAAAAGACATGAAAAAAGTACTAACAGCAATCGTACTGTTGGCATCAATGAAGATATACGCCCAGAACGATGAGAATTTCCCCCCTCCGCAGGAGCAACCTGTAGTGCAGGCCACGAGGTCCACCGGACCAATAACAGTGGATGGTCGACTGGATGAAGCGGACTGGGAACAAGGACAGGAGATCTCAGATTTTTTTCGCCGGGAACCCAGGCAGGGAGGACCAATCCGATATGAAACCAGGGTCAAGTTCCTGTATAACGACAAGTTTCTTTACATCGGTGCCTGGTGTCAGGATTCCGTGGGTCTGAAAGGCATTCGCGTTCAGGATCTTAGAAGAGATTTTGATTGGGGTGAGAATGATATTTTTGGGATCTCCCTTGATCCTCAGAACCTGAAGCAATATGCTCAGGCTTTCCAGACCACACCTTATGGTAATCAAAGAGACCTTCAGAATTTTAATGGCAACAGCTTCGATACAGGCTGGAATACCCTTTGGCGGGTGAGAACGCAAAGGACATCCGATGGTTTCACTGCCGAATTCGCCATTCCTTTTAAATCCCTTCGCTATGACCTTCCTGAAGATGGAAAACCCATCGAGTGGGGCGTTACGCTCGTGAGATATGCCCGTCGCGACATAGAAGAGTCTACGTTCCCGGCCATACCGCAGTCGTTCACACCTTACCGGATGACCTATGCTGCTAAGCTTACGGGTATCGAGGCGCCGCCACCAAGTGCAAACATTCGAATTGAACCTTATGCTCTGGTTCAGTATGATCAGATTGAAGAAGGGGGCGAGAATTTTTCTAATTCAGACTTTAAATTTGGAGGAGATGTCAAATGGGCCATTAACCCCAGGTCAGTACTGGATTTAACTTTCAATACCGATTTTGCTCAGGCCAACGTAGATCGCGCGGTAAATAACCTGGAACGCTTTAATATCTTTTTCCCTGAGCAGCGACAGTTCTTCCTCGAAAATTCCGGGATTTGGGCCGGTGGTTTGCAGCAGTCCATTCGACCGTTTTTCAGTCGTAGGATTGGTCTTCAAGGGAGCTTTAATGCCGCTCCTGCTCCAATAGAAGCGGGAGCGCGTTTTACGCAGCGAACCGACAAGCAGGCAATTGCAGGATTGCTTGTGCGACAGGGTGCCACCAATACATCTCAGGTGTCCAACTTTGGGGTGGCCAGATATTTAAGGAACTATGGTCGTGAAAACAATATAGGAGTCATGGTGACGCAGCGAATTGATGAGTCCTTTGAGGAGCTGGATTTAGCTTTCAATAATAATACGACCGTTACGGTTGATGGACAGATCCGTCCCACCAGTGAATGGGACCTTCAGTATTTAGTGACGACGTCCATCGATGAAGAGACTGGTGAACTAGGCTATGCGGGAAGGTTTTTTGCTGGAAACAGATCCAATAAATTCTATTACGGATGGGTGACAGAATATACCGATGAAAACTACAATCCAAGGATGGGATTCGTACGACAAAATAATGTTATCCGTCACAATCCGGGTGGATATTACATTTGGCGACCAAAAACAGCCTTCATCAGGCGGTGGGATCCCGGAGTCTTTACTAATTTCAATCATGATGCCACGGATCCTTCCAGTTTCCAGCAGGCAAGTCTTTACATTTTTCCGGTTTATACATGGTTTAAGGACAACAGCTTCCTGGAGGTATCCTTGACTCCTACCTGGCAAAACATCAATTTTCAGTTTGCTCCGCTAGGTATTGAGATCGAACAAGACCAGTACTTCTATACAAGGTACTTTGTTCGGTATTACACGGACCAATCCAAAAAATGGTCACTAAGTGGCAGTTATGATTTTGGAGAATTTTATAATGGTACCAGAAGAACGATCGGTGCTTTCGGAAGATTGGCTCCATTGCCATTTGTTGCCGTTACGGTCAGTTATGAGCACAATGACCTCCGGGAATTGGGTGCTGAGTCTGAAGACCTGATTACTGATCTGGTTACCCTGGGCTCACGATTTGCAGTGAATCCAAGGATTCAGCTCTCCGCCTTCTATCAGTATAACAGTTTTGACGATCAGGGCAGGTGGAATGTAAGGGCTCAGTGGGAGTATCAGCCACTTTCATTTATTTACCTGGTATTCAATGATACCCGGGTCGATAATCTGGAAGATCCGTTCAGTGAACAACAGTTTATAGGTAAAATCACTTTTTTGAAACAGTTTTAACTTATAACCACGATTTTTTCAAAGTTGACGGTTCTTATTAGTTTTATGGTATAGCTGTTTTCTGATTTGTGAAACCATTAATCCTGATAAGGGCCCTACTGATAGCCATATTTTTCCCTGGCGCTGCCGGTACGATGGCTCAATCTATATCCGGCCAGATATTTGACCATAAAACCAGGGAGCCTATTCCTTTTGCTAATATCTATTTTAACAATTCATCAAATGGTACTACATCTGACGTCAATGGATTGTTCAGATTAGAAATTTCGAATAATCCCGGACAGGACATTGTAATCAGCTCTGTGGGTTACCAAACCCAATTACTTCAGGACTTCGAACCTGGTAATTTTTATAAGATCTATTTGAAGGAGCACATTACGCTTCTGGAGGATGTGGAAGTTGTGGCCATAGGGGACCGTTTACAAAAAAGACTACTTAGAACTTTCTTTAAGGAGTTTTTGGGAGACACCAGGAACGCCAGGCAGTGTGTCATTCAAAATTTGGAGGACGTGGAATTCGTCTATTCCGAGGACATGGATTCATTGTATGCTTACAGCCTTCAACCTTTGATGATTGCCAATGAGGCTCTTGGATATATCATTACCTATCATCTGGATCATTTTATCCATGTCAATAATCAGACAAGATACCAGGGTTATGCCTTCTTCCGGGAAGATACTACACTCAACGAATCGGAATTAAGAGCAGTGAGAAGGCGGCGAAAAACAACATATAAGTACTCCAGGATGGAGTTTTTTAGATTACTCTGGAAGGACGAACTAAAGCAATCGGAGTATTACGTTTATGACCCGGAACTTTTAAAGCATGTAGACCTGCAAGAAGCTATTGAAAATCAAAAGGCTGAAATTAAGTATTTGTACTACCCCAATACTCTTCGCATTAACATCGGAGATCGGAACAGCAGAATCCGGAGCAGCTACATCACTTTCATTGAAAATAAAAGAACTGGATTTACCAGCAATGGGTATTTCGATGGTGGTGGTTTGATATGGAACGGACTTATGTCTGATAAGCGAATTGGAGACTTGTTGCCTTATGAATATGATACAGAAACGAACATAATACCTTCCGGAACGATTGTACAGTTCAATGAAGGCTTCGAACCAGAGGACGACAATTATACAGAAAAAATCTACCTGCAACTGGACGGGAATGTTTACGCTAAAGGTGATATAGTATGGTTTAAATCTATTGCTTTAAAAGCTGTAGATCATACGCCTTCAACTCTGAGTGGGGTATTGTATGTGGAGCTGATTGCTTCGGATGAGACGATAATGGATAAAAAGCTGATTAAGCTTGATAACGGAATCGGGCAGGGATTTTTTGAATTATATAGTTCCTATCCCGATGGAACCTATCTCATCAGAGCTTACACCAACTGGAATAAAAATTTCGGTAATGATTTCTTCTTTAAAGAATACATCCGCATAATCAATAATGAAGATTCTCCAGAACCCATCAGCGATGTAAAACTTGTCAAAAGTGAAGAAACTTCCTCCACGTTGCAAGCGAATTTTTACCCGTCAGCAATTGACAGTTTGCATAAAAACAAACTCAGAATACTGATCAGAACAGATGAGATGGTGGATTCACTCGATTTAAAAAGGGGAAAAGACAATGTATACAGATTGGACTATGACTTTTTTGGTAATAGCCCATTAGTAATGCTACAAATGCAGACAGATAACTACCTGAAACATGCTACTTCCGTAGTTCTGGATTCGTCATTTCGTGATTTACAGTTTTTGCCTGAAAGCGGTGAACTGGTTCATGGATTAAGTAGCAAAGTGGGCTTTAAAGCATTAAATGCAAAAGGAAAGGGATTTGAGATACAGGGTGATATTGTGGATGAAAACGACTCCTTGATCACATCCTTCAGAAGCAATCAATTAGGAATGGGTAGCTTTCTGATTGATAATCCGGATAGCACAAAGAAGTATTATGCTCGTTTGAAAGATGATCCATCTGTTTTGTACTCATTGCCTGAAGTTGCTGCCATAGGGAATACCTTGTCGGTAGAGAATAACGATGAAAATGTAGTATTGACAGCCCGCTCCAATTATTTGAAATATGACAGTATCTATTTGAATGTAGCATGCAGAGGAAAGCGTCTGTTCCAAATCAAAGCAGGTCTGTCTCATGGCACATTTAAGCTCAGGATACCCAGCTGGAAACTTCCTGATGGGATCATATCATTCACTTTGCAGGATAGAGCATTGAGGCCGGTCGCTGAACGCATCTACTTTAATGAAAATCCGGAATCCAGAATTCATATTAACCTATCCGCAGATAAGAAGGTCTATAATAAAAGAGATCGGACTCAGATAACTATTGAAACAACTGATGTGGATGGAGAGCCAATTCCTGCTAACATTTCCTTGCTGGTTATCAATAAACAGCAGATGGGAGAGATACAGCATCGGCGTCAAAATATTTCTTCTTATTTCTTGTTGGACTCTGAGCTAAGCGGGGAGTTGGAAAACCCTGGGTTTTATTTCCAATCGGACAGCAATATGCATGCTCATATAGATGCTCTGATGCTTACTCAAGGGTGGAGGAAATATAACTACTCGAAAACGTACGAGGAGAGGACCTTTTTACCGGAGGCACATCTAAGGTTGTCCGGCCGGGTAACCGGTGCATTATTCAACCAAACCAAGGGTGAAACAAATCTGACGCTCATGACCTTTGGTGAACATCCATGGGCGTATAATCAGATCACTGACAGTCTTGGAAAATTTGATTTTGAACTTCGGGACGAATTTGGACAATATATGGATGTTATGATCCAGAGCACTGGTTCGTCCGGTGAGAAAGAAAACTATTCGATAAATCTGAATAGTGAAAAGTCGCCCCCGGTGGACTTTAGCATCTCAAAAACCATTCAGGAAAAGGATAGTGCCACCAGTCTCTTGGTCGAGAAGAATCTGGAGCGCCAAAAGGTAGAAAATTCCTTTTCACTAGATACCGGTAGTATTCTTTTGGATGAAATAGAGGTGACCAGCTATCAAATGACGCCAATTCGCGAAGCAGTAATGAAGGAATACGGACCTGCCGATATAGTAATCGAGGGAAAAACCATTCAGCAGAAAGAGGAAAAGTGGTCATTTGGCATTTACATTATTCTCAGGGCTCATTTTATGGATAAAGTGAGGGTATTCAGGACACGGGGTGGGAATTTGCATGCGGAGGCCCGTAATGCCGAGCCTACTTTGTTTATCGTTGATAACATTCCCGTGATGCCAGTCGAGTTTGAAAATCTTCAACACATCCCGGCAAGTGAAGTAAGTAGTGTGGAAGTCATTGAGATGGCAGAGAATTTCCCGGGTTTGTATTGTAAAGTATTCCCGGGACTTTGTCAGAATGCCCCTTCCGCCGGGAACGTGTTAGCCATTTATACCCATGCAGGTAATGGCTTGGCAGGTGCAAATAAGCCAGTAGGTATTGTCAACACTTCAGTACCGGTTTTTGCTGTACCTCGCGAATTCTATGCACCGAAATATGAAAATGCCGAGTCTATGACAATCAGAAAACCTGATCTAAGGGCTCTGATCCATTGGGAGCCCGAATTACAAACCGACCATTTGGGAAGCACATCAGCCTCCTATTACAATTCGGATATTCCGGGAAAGGTAATGGTCGTGGTAGAGGCAGTTTCAGCGAGTGGAGCCATTGGATACCAGGAGATTGAATATGAAGTACGAGGTGGGGAAATTTTAATTTTGGAAAGATAATTTCTATTTGGTAAGTCTGTAGTTGGGATGTGGATCGATCTCCATACTACTCATGTTTTTGAAATGAAATTATATCTAACGGAAGTAATATCGGATTGGCGATCAGGTTTTAGAAATCACAACTTTTAATATTTTTCACATTAGTTCCCCTCAATAAATTGACATACCTTTGCCCCCAGATAGCGGCGAGGTAGCTGCAGATATAATATTCCCCCCCAGTTCCTTCACCTGAAAAAATTTGTTGTGTACTGCGTGAGAATACAGTACTTAAACAAGTTGCATGATCCATTACCAGTTCTCACACACTGAGAATAAACAATTTGCCAATACCCTAAGAAGAAGAGTCAAAGAATTCTTTTCCTCCCAGGATGGCAACACCAAAGCCAATGCTTTAATGAGGTTAAAATCGCTGACGGCGCTCAGCTTTTTCGTGATCCCCTACCTGTTAATGGTGATTTTTATCCCGACTAACATTTACATCCTGACCCTTTTATGGATTGTAATGGGATTTGGAGTGGCTTTCGTAGGGACCACCGTGATGCATGATTCTCTGCATGGATCATTTTCTCGTCTGCCCTGGGTCAACAAATTAGTTGGCAGTTCCTCCTATTTCATTGGAGTGGATCCTACCATGTGGCAACTGCAACATAACGTATTGCACCATACCTACACCAACATTGAGCATGCCGATGAAGACATTGAATCCCGATATGTCCTGAGATTTTCTCCTCATCAACCACTGAGATGGTTTCACAAATACCAGCATCTGTATGCGCCTTTTTTCTATTCCCTTATGACGATCATCTGGGTAACAGTAAAGGATTATATCAAGGCAATAACTTATTACAACAAGGGTCTGATCAAATCGAAAGCTGATTTGGCCAAAGCCATAATCAGAATATTTTTAGGGAAAGCATTCTATTTCTCCCTGATTTTGGTCCTACCCATTTATTTACTCCCATTCTCAGCAGGAACCATCGTATTGCTTTTTCTCATGATGCACGCCATCTCCGGAACGCTTTTGAGCCTTATTTTTCAGCCGGCTCATGTGATGTCCACCACAAAATTTGTGGAGCAGGAGGATCAGCAACTGGAGGAGAACTTTATGGTACATCAATTGGCCACTACCTCAAATTATGGCATAAATGATGGCCTTACGTTTTGGTTTACCGGGGGACTTAACCACCAGGTTGAGCACCACCTGTTTCCCAATATTTGTCACGTTCATTATCCGGAACTGTCGGAGATAGTGAAGGAGACGGCCGATGAATTTGGGATTCCGTATTACTCGGAACGAACGTTTGGCAGCGCCATTTCAAACCATTTCAAGATGCTACAGGCACTTGGGAATACGAAATAACTCAGTAAAAAGACTTTTTTTAATAATAACATGAATACAAAGCCGCGAAGGCGGAAAAGCAGATTTCGTGATAGAAATCAAAAAAACGGTGTTTCAAGGAATAACCGTACAGATTACAGCAAGTACATCAACAAGAGGGTAGAGGAGGTTGAAACATCCAATGCTTACGAAAATCAACTAAGGTTTTCCAACATGGCTATTAGCCAATCATTGTTGGACTTGATCCAAAGCAAAGGCTATGATAAGCCCACTGAAATCCAGGAAAAGACGATACCTGAAGCACTGGGAAGAAGAGACATTGTCGGTATTGCCGGAACTGGCACGGGAAAAACTGCGTCCTTTCTGATTCCTATCATACAGCAGCTGATCCAGAATGAGCAGGACAACTTCGCCCTGATCATTACGCCAACACGTGAACTGGCCTTACAGATCAATTCCGAGTGGCGATCATTGACAAGAGGATTAGGATTGTTTTCATCCTGTTTGATTGGTGGAGCCTCCATGTCGGATGCCATCAAGAACCTCAGGAAGACCAATCACCTGATAGTGGGTACTCCGGGAAGATTGTTGGATATGTCCAAAAGAGGTTTTCTGAAATTTGATAATTTTAAAATGCTCGTGCTGGATGAATTTGATCGGATGCTGGATATGGGCTTTTCCAAGGACATTGACCAGATTCACAAAATGATGAAAAAGAAGAGCCAGACACTCCTCTTTTCAGCGACACTGGACAAATCACAGCAAAACTTGATTGATCAGATGACCAATGATCCTGTGAGGGTAACCGTAAAATCGACTGAAAACGTATCAGCACAGATCGAGCAGGATGTCTGTTATGTGAAAGGCCAGGATAAATTCCAGATACTGAAGGGAATCATCGAGGAGCCACAAAACAAAAAGACCATCCTTTTCTGCGAGACAAGAAGGAACGCAGATAAAATGCTCAAACGCCTCAATCAGGATCAGATCCGTACGGATGTGATCCATGGCGATAAGTCTCAGAAGGTTCGGGAGATTGCTTTACGCAAATTTCGAAGGGGACAGATCAGAGTACTGGTGGCGACGGATGTTGTGGCACGTGGTATAGACGTTTCTGATGTGGATCTCGTTATCAATTACGAGGTACCAAGAAACTATACGGACTATATTCACAGAATTGGTCGTACAGGCAGGGCAGGAAAAAGAGGAAAAGCAATTACAATGATAGATTAAACAACTTTTTAATAATATATGGGAAGATCACAGAATAGTTTTATCAAACAGCAGAAAGCAGTCAAAAAACAGAAAAAGCGAGCAGAGAAGCTTCAGAAAAAAATCGATAAGAAAGAGCAGGACACCAGTGGCAAACTGGAAGATATGATTGCTTATGTGGACGAGTTTGGAAACATACTGGATGAACCTCCTAAACCTAAAGAAGAAAAAAAAGACCATAATAAAAATTAGAAAATGAGTACAACTAAAACAGGCAAAGTCAAATTCTTCAATGACGAGAAAGGCTTTGGATTTATCACCCCAGATGGGGGAGGAAAGGATATTTTCTTTCATAAAACCGGCACCAAAGCGCATGTCAAAGAAAATGACCAGGTGGAGTTTTCTGTTGAGCAGGGCGACAAAGGTCCCTATGCGGTAGACGTTCAGATTGGCTGATCCTTGTCAATTGAGATACAAGACCCGACAATGAGAGTTGTCGGGTTTTTTTGTGTCAAACAAAGGGGTGCTTCCTCCGAGGTATTTGCGCTGTATTCCGGATCAATCTGATGCTGACGTAGATTAACCCCAAGTAATTGGCCATCTTGAGTCTCAAATCAGGATTATATCTAAATTTGATACCATATAGAATTCCGTAATTGGCATGGACATCGAAGAGAATAAGAAGACTCGAATATTAATCGTTGACGACGACGAACCGAACCTTAGGGTTTTTCGCTACACTTTTATGAGAAAATATGACGTGCTGACCACCCCGTCTACACAGGAGGCGATGGAAATGTGCAGGGACAATGACATTGACGTGATCATCAGCGATCAACGAATGCCGGGGATGACCGGAACCGAACTCCTGATGGAGATCAAGGATGATAACCCGAATATGGTCAAAATGATCACTTCCGCATATTTCGACAAGAAGGACTTCATCATCATGATCAATGACATCCGGCTGGATAAGTTCGTGGAAAAGCCGTGGAACATGGAGCAAATCGAGCAGTACATCGAGGAAGAATTGGAAAGAAAAGGAAAGTAATTTGGGATTGAGGGTGAGGAATGGACTCAAAAGGTGAAATGAAGGCTCTTATTCTGATTGGCGGGAAGAGTAGCCGCATGGGAACTGACAAGCATCTGCTTGAAATCAATGGAAAACCTCAATATCTGCATCTTGCGGAAATGCTTAAAGATTGCGGGTTAGACGTATATCTTTCCTGCAAACCCGAACAGATTCCTAACCTTACTGATGACCTGAAGAAGATTGAAGATCAATATGGCGACATTGGTCCCATTGGTGGGGTAGCATCGGCATTCACGGATTTCCCTAAATCCAGTTGGCTTGTAGTTGCCTGTGACCTCGTTAATCTGAATAGAACTACCATTGAAAATTTAATTGAAAGTCAGGACAGAAGTTATGACGTGGTGACCTATCGCCTGTCGGATTCACCTTTTCCTGAAACCACCATGACGATCTATAATCCTCAAAGCTATGATCTTGTGAAAGCGGCCATTTCGTCAAAGGATTACAGTCTTCAGGAAATACTTAGAAAATTGAGTATAAAAACCATAATACCGGTGGATAAAGAGACGCTGAAAAATGCAAACTCGAAAAGGGACCTGGACAACTAAGTTTATACAGAACGGCATTTTTCCTATTTCCTAACCATTCGCTGATAGCCTGATTTTTTACCACCACAGGTAGGACAGGAATACTGATCCGATAGTGCCGTAAAACTCGTACCGGAGGGGATGCCTGCCTCTACATCGCCGTATTCTTCATCATATATTGTCTGGCAGTGCACGCACTGGTACAGGTGTTTGTTTACATGGTCCTTAATGGACCTGATCTCGTGCGAATCAGTTTTTTCTTCAGTAATGTTTTCATAGTATACCAGGCTCAGTTCCTGTATCAAAGCCGCAAGCACGGTTTTATGTACGTTTTCCGCATAGTACTGGTATTCCGGAATATTGGGGTTAAAGTCTTTGCTATACAGGATATTATACTGATCAGGACCTTCAGATCTTTCTATTACCACACTTGTAAAGAGGTTTATTTGCTGAGTATTTTTAATGGTGAAGGTCAGGCCGTAGGTGCTAATATCCTGCATATCCAATTCCCTTACAAGGTAAAACTTAAGGTCCATAGCATTCTGATCCAGGGCGGGAAGATGCCAGTTGAGTTCAAGTGAAGAGTGCCTCAGATTCATTCCAAATTTTCCCATAAGTTTTTCCCAACCTATACGATCATTGTCATGAATACCTTTAATGATAAATGATTTCCAGGATGTGAGTGTAACTTTTCCGGATTCGGTTTGGATACATTTCTCCATCATCGCCTTAAGGGTTTCGATCCTATACTGATTATTTCTCCAATACAGCCCCAGCCAGTACTTGCCGTCCGTTTGTCTGTGGATGCCTTCATAATAGGGAAAGTGAGTCTCGGGTAAGACCAGGTTTTCAGTTACGGGAAGCGCATTGAACGGCACATGTTCATTCAGATGGGTTATAAGGTTCTGGTAACTGCCAATTTTACTTATTTCCAAGTTCTCCAGGGCCCGGGCCACTTTCATCAGATCATCTGTATAGATCAGAGAAGGAAATTGCCAGGGCATGGTTTCCAATTCCTTAAAATGCAGGTACACAAACCAATAATTTTCCTGATTCGATGCAATAAAGTTCACTTCTCCCGTGAACAATGGCACCAGGCTTTGACTTGGGTCTACCACGTTGATCCTAAGCCTCGGACGATAATCAATGTTTTTCAGGATATATTGATACGTATGTGAGGCAAGCCATTGCTTTCCCGGCAAAATGTCCAGTGCAGCGTATGAACTGACTACATTTTGATACTTAAAAGTATTGATCTCATAGTCTGTATTGATGGCCAGAAAGGTCTCATCCAGGATATCCTTGGACTTTTCCTTTGCCGGAAAAAGTATGTCCTGTCGTGAGCCAAACTGGATGTATTCTGCCCCAAGATTTTCGGCTACGAGTAAGATTTTCAGGAAGTCACCCGGAGAGATGACGCCGCCTTTTACGAAAACCCGAACCAGGTCTTTTACCTGCATCTTCATATTGTAAAACTATAATACTTACGCAATGGGTTGAAGGGTCCTTTCAATGATTCTGTTGATTTCGGATTTGCAGCTTCCGCATCCAAGTCCGGCCCCTGTAGATTCACATAGGCTGTTAAGATCGTGTTTTCCTGATTTGATGGCCTCCTCGAGGTTTTGCTGGCCCACATTACTGCAGGTACAAACCAGTTTTCCCTTTACAGGACGCGGAGGATTACCTGATCTCAGGAGTTCCATGCGAATTTGGGACAGTTCGGTACCGGAAGAAATGAGCTCCTTGTATTCTGCAAATTCTGTCTTGTCACCAAGTAGAATAACTCCGACTAATTTATCATTATGTACAATGCATTTCTTGTAGTACAGTGCTTCCTTGTCCAGAAAGGTGATTTCGCTGTAGTTTGATCCGTTTACCGGTATTTCCGGTAATCCAACTGAACAAAGGTCAAGATCCGGGAATTTCAGAATATTCATTGGGGTGGTGCCACTGTATGAAATTGAATAATCCCCCGTGAGGTATCCGGCACAAATGTCTGCCTGTTCCTCTGCGGCGGCGGTGATCCCATTCATCTTGTTTTTATATTCTGCAATCTCTCCAAGTGCAAAAATATTTGGATCACTGGTTTGCAAATATTCATTTACGGTCACTCCTCTACGGCAATCAAGACCGGCATCAATGGCCAGCTGGGTATTCGGACGAGTACCTATGGCATAAACTACTGCATTCACCGAAAGGGATTTACCGTCTTTTAACTGAACCTTTAGCAGTTTGTCAGGATTTTCCCGGACATCAATGACTTCATTGTTTGTCAGTACCCGGACTCCAATTTCTTCCAGATAGTCCCTCAACATAGAACTAGACATTGGGTCCAGCTGTCTTTCCATCAGCCTTGATCCCAGTTGGACGACACTCACCATGATACCAATTTCGTTCAATGCAGCGGCCAGCTCCAGTCCAAGCAGTCCGCCGCCTATGATCAGCACATGACTCCCCGGCACAAGTTTTTGCTTCAGGTCGTCTGCATTGGTACGATCTCTCATGGTGAAGACTCCCGGAAGGGTTATAGGCGCGTTGGGAGGAACGAAAGCCCGACTTCCCGTAGCAAGCACCAGTTGGTCATAACTGTGAGTCTGACCTGCTTTATCAGTGATCGTGCGACTTTCACGGTCTATGGAAGTGATGGGATTAGAAGGATACAGGCAGATGTCGAGTTTATCCAATTCCTCTTCCGTATATTTTACCAGGTCCTGCCAGTTCCTGGTATCATTGACATAGTCAGGCAATAATACCCTGTTGTAAAAGGGCCACTTTTCTTTTGAAAAGACATGAATTTCGTCTGTTTTATTTGATCTGCGATAGGTATTCACAAATCGAAAGGAGGCGGCTCCTGCTCCCACTACGATGATCTTTTTTGGCTCTTGTATATGTGGCACCACCTGTACAGCGGAGAACTTAAATCCGGGTTGTTTTGAAATAGGATCTATGTTTTGGCTGGTAAGATTATTGGCACGCAGTGCACTCTTATTCAGTTTCTTACCCCAGTGCATTGGGAGAAATACGACCCCTTTTTTGATGGTTTCAGTGATCGTGGCAGTGACACGGACTTCCCCTCTTTCATTATATATGGTCACTGGTTGACCTTCATGAATATCTCTGGACTTTGCGTCTTCAGGATGAATCTCAAGAAATGGTCTGGAAATATGCTTATTGAGTCGGGCCACTTTTCCGGTTCTGGTCATGGTGTGCCACTGGTCTCTTATTCGTCCGGTGGTCAGGATCAGTGGGAGCTCCGGATTGGTTTCTTCTCCCGGATTGGAGTCTCCGTCAGTAGAGATATTGGCATTCCCGTCTGGTGTCGCGAATCGGCCATTCTCAAAGAGTCTTTTAGTTCCTTCATGACACTTATCGGGAACTGGCCACTGAACAGACTTCATTCTTTTTATTCGGTCATAGGACAATCCGGAAATATCAATCCTGGTACCTGCGGTCAATTGAGCATGTTCTTCATATACCTCGGCCATCTCCTTATAATCAAATCCATGGAAGCCCATGGCTTTGGCAAAACGGATCAGTATGTCAGTGTCAGGAAGCGCCTTACCGGGTGGATCGATCACTTTGGATAAGTGTGTGATCCTTCTTTCCGAGTTTGTCATGGTACCTTCTTTTTCCAGCCAGCTTGCAGCAGGTAACAAAAGGTCTGCATATTGAGTAGTGTCGCTTTTTTGTGAAATATCCTGGACCACTACGAATTTGGCGGCTTCCAGTGCCTCATCTATTCCACCTGCATCAGGCATGCTCACGGATGGGTTTGTACAGATCACCCAAATGGCCTTCATTTTTCCGGATTTCAGTGCTTCGAACATCTCTGTAGCCGTCAGTCCGGGCTTTTCATTAATGGCATTTACGCCCCAGTATTTCGCCACCTTTTTTCGATGCTCTGGGTTTTCCAGATCATGATGGGCGGCCAGAAGGTTTGCCATGCCGCCTACCTCCCGACCTCCCATGGCATTGGGTTGTCCGGTAAGCGAGAAAGGACCACTGCCAGGCTTTCCTATTTTGCCTGTTATCAGGTTTAGATTAATCAGTGCGAGATTTTGATTGACTCCCGATGTGCTTTGATTAAGACCCATGGCCCACATTGTGACAAACCCTTTGGATGCACCAATCATGCGAGCTGCCGAAATGATGTCATCTTCAGGTACTTTGCAGATTGCAGCATATTCTTTTAAGGTCCTGCTTTTTACCTGTGCCCTAAATGCTTTGAATCCATTGGTGTGTTGCTGTATGAATTTCTCATCGATCATATCATGATCGATAAGGTATCGGGCGATAGCGTGGAAAAGGACCGAATCTGTGCCCGGCTGGACCTGAAGATGCAGGTTGGCCAGGGCACAGCTATCAGTCACTCGAGGATCTACTACTATGATTTTGACATCGGGATTTTGTTGTTTGTGTTTTTCTATCCTGCGAAAGAGAATCGGGTGACACCAGGCCGGATTGGCACCAGCGATCAATATACAATCCGACAGCTCTATGTCCTCATAGGCTATGGGCACCATATCATCCCCAAGGGTCTTTTTGTAGCCTACAACCGCAGAACTCATACAAAGTCTGCTGTTTGTGTCAATGTTATTGGTACCAAGGAATCCTTTGACCAATTTATTGACCAGATAATATTCTTCGGTCAGACATTGTCCTGAGACATAGAAGCCTACACTGTCGGGTCCGTGTTTTTCAATGAAAGTCTTGAATACGGCGGCTGCCCGGTTTAATGCAATATCCCATGTCACTTCCGTCATCGGATGTTGTCTGCTCCAGCGCATTTTGGGGACAAGCAAACGATCCGACTGATCCATGACCGTGTAATGTAGATTCATCCCTTTTGAACATAGCATTCCCTTGTTTACAGGATGGGACTCATCTCCTTTAAGTTGTAACCTTCCTTTTTTGTCTTTCGATACAATTATCCCGCAACCGACTCCGCAGTAGGAGCATGTGGTATTGAATGTTTCCAGATTGCCGGGTCTCATATCTGAGGACTCATTTTTAGTTGGTTCTGATGGATCTTATGATCAATGAAAATTTGATACTCAGTCATTGGTGACTACCTGAGGTTTCAACTTCAGACCCTTCAGATGTTGTTCCATTTCTAACCTTTCTGCACGTCTGGTTGCCTCCGAGAACCTGACAAGGAAGGTGGTCAGCGAAACGGCCATCACTATAAATCCCAGATACATAAAGGAGTCCGTCCATTCCAGGCCTGTTAATTGTTTTTTGAATAAAAACATACCGGCCACTGCACCCGCATTTCCTCCGGCGCCAACGATTCCAGCCACAGCGCCGAGACCTTTTTTATTTATAAATGGAACGACGCTGTAGGTAGCTCCTTCGCTCATTTGGACGAACAGGCTAAAGATCAGCAATGAAACGATGATCAATGGAATGGTACCCATTCGGGAAAAAAGGATCAAGGCAAGTCCTTCGCAAAGCAGCGCTATAAACAGCCATCTCACCCTTCCATTGAGACCGAGATACTTTCCGAATTTATCGCCGATCATTCCTCCTAGAGAGCGGGCAAAAATATTCATCAGGCCAAACAGTCCAGCTATCAGACCGGCAGTCTGAAGGTCCATGCCAAAGTAATCCGTGAAGTATAAAGCGGCCTTTGAATTTACAATTAACTCTACGCCAAAGCATGCGCCGTAAATCACGAAAAGGACCCAGACCCGGTAGTCTTTTGTGACTTCGGCAAATGCCGATCCTGCCATCTTCTTCTCTTTCCTTTTTTCCTCCAGTTCATCATAATTTCCTTCGGGAGTATCTTTTGTATACCGATTATAGACAAAGCCCATGATGAGGAGTAATATGCCGGGTCCTACCATGGCATACCTCCATGCAAGGTGTTCGGATCCAAAAATGACGAGAGCACCGGCAAAAACAAACGGCATTACCTGCTGGGTTACACCACCGCCCAGGTTTCCCCAGCCGGCCGTGGTGGCGTTTGCAGTTCCGACTACGTTCGGAGCGAACATTACCGACGTATGGAACTGTGTGATGACAAAAGACGCACCTATGGCTCCAATGAACATCCTGGCGATGAGAAATTGCTCATAGTTCTGGCTCAGGCCAATGAGCATAACGGGTATGGAACCCAGTATCAAAAGCCATGTATAAGCAAGGCGGGGACCGATGCGATCACAAAGCCAACCAATGATCAATCTCATAAATACGGTGGAAGCGACCGCAATCATATTGGTATTCACGATCTGGTCGGTGGTAATTCCAAGGTCCGACCTCACGATGGACAGCATTGGGGCAATCCCAAACCAACCAAAGAAGCACAGAAAGAATGACAGCCAGGTTATATGAAAAACCCGCATGTTGATGGTGCTAAGATTGAAAAGTTCGATTTTGGTAGCTTTCGAAGTTTCTTGCGTCTGCATATTATTAATTAGTTAGATGTGAATATTGTTGGCTTGAAGGTGATCATAGTCCATGCCCAGCACTGCCAGGATTCCTTGTTTCCACCCCGGAGTGCTTCCATAGTATCAGTGGCAAACATCTGTGAATAGCCAAGGTGCCATAAAACTCCTCCTTTCAGGTTGATGATGTA
Organism: Cyclobacteriaceae bacterium; assembly: GCA_965228045.1. GTDB lineage: Bacteria > Bacteroidota > Bacteroidia > Cytophagales > Cyclobacteriaceae > JANQEU01. The sequence goes on from OZ245789.1 coordinate 1,265,120, forward strand.
GACCAGGTCAATTTCGGTACCCATAGCTCTTTCCAACTTGTCAGATTGCTCATTAAGCTGAACTGAACCGGTTAGAAATTCATGAGCATGCACTTTCAATGTGCCATTTGATATTTTATAGCTTGATTTTATATATAGGTCCGTGAGCCCCACATTTCCATTAGCCGGACCAACGAAGAAGTAATCCATATAGCCATTGTGGGCATGATTGGTACCAAAGTCCGGGCTGAAGGCCGTGATTTTGCGGGTTGGGTCATTGCTGTCTTTACCGGAGATGTGCTCCACTCCGACTGTGATCGGTGTGAGTGAGGTTTCTGCTGTGACGTTTATACCTGCCAGGTAAGCATTTACCTTATCTCCGGATAGCTCGCCTGCCTGGTAATACAGATCAGTACCAAATTTTATATTTCCGAAAGATTTTGAACCTATAAAACCAAAGGTTTGCTTAAATGAGGTGGTAGAATCCGCATTCTGGTATCCGGCATTAAAAGCTAAAAGTGATACAGATGTTTTATCCTTCGAGTGATGGAAATATCCGTATTGAAAGGTTTTGTAGTTACCGGCTACGCTGTAATAATCCGCACCCGTCGATTGAAGGAAGGCTTGTTCAGGTACATCGGTATCCTGATTGTAGGCTATACCAAAATGGAAGTATGATTCCGGCAGTTCATATTGTAAAAGAATAGCATCATGTCTTCTTCCCTGTTGAGCCCATTCGAGACCACCAAGAAATCGTTGATTGTCGTAAGAAATGATCTGTCGACCGGCTTTTACCGAAAATTTTTCGGAAATATGATATTGACCCCATGCTTCGCTGAGAAATGTGGTTCCTGGTTCTTTCTTGAAAATCTGCCCGGTCTCCCCCCAAACGCGAACATCCTGGAGCGAAAGCCGAAATTTTATATCAGGATCGGTATAGTCAAAATATATCCGTGAACGCTGTTCAGTAAACAATACCGGTTCCTTTGATTGGTCGGTCAGGGTCTTGAATCCATTCCGGAATTCAGTCCGGGGTCTTACTTCAGCAGAAATTTGAACCTGGGAATTGGCATTGTATGTCAATAACAGTACAACAGCCGAGGTGGTGATCAGTCTTATCATTTTAATACGTATGAATACTTACTTTAAAATTACGTATAAAACCGTAGAAATAAAAAGGTGAAATACGTAAAAATACGTAATTATTGAATTATGAAACCTATATCAACATTTAAATCGTAGATTGGCGGGAGGCCATAGGGTTTGATGGTCGCTTTTATCAGATAGATTCTAAATGTCAAAGCACCTAAAGTGTAAGATGAGGGTAAAATGGCTGGTTTCGGAATATTGGATTAGCCTCGCCACCCATCTGTAAAGTCCGAAGGAGACATACTTAGAAGTTTACCCTGTCAATCCCTCTTTCTCCACTTTCTTGAATAACTCGGTGATGTTATTGACCTGGAGTTTCTTCATGATGTTAAACCTGTGGGTTTCTATGGTTCGGATGCTTTTGCCCAGCTCTTCAGCTATGTCCTTATTGGAAATGCCATCGTATATCATACTTAAGATTTGTTTTTCCCTCTTTGTAAGTTGGTAGTCACTCACCGGTTTATTTGAGAGATCGGGATCCTTTGGAAGGCCACCTGATACATATGAATTGATGATGGTGGTGGAAATGTCGCCGCTAAAGTATTTCTGACCATTTTGAACCATGTGAATGGCTTTATGAAATTCCGCCTTGGAGGTGTCCTTCAGAAGATATCCATCGGCGCCATATTCTAATGATTTCAGGATGTACTCGGAATCATCGTGCATGGTAAGCACAATAATTCTTGTCGTGGGGTCTTTTTGCTTTAGCTTTTGCGTAACCTCCAGACCGTTTATGTGGGGCATTCTAATATCCACTATCAAAATGTCAGGTTTGGTATTGCTCATGGCAGTAAGGGTCTCCTGACCATCTGAAGCTTCCCAGATGACCTTGATATCCGGGTCATCTTCCAAAACCATTTTGATCCCGGATCTTACGATTTCGTGATCATCTGCTAGGGCTACTTTAATCATTTTTGTCTAAGGATAATGTAATAAATATTTTGGTACCACCTCCGATACTTGAGCTAATGTCAAACTTTCCTCCGATATAAGCGGTACGTTCTTTCATATTGAAGATCCCGTGGCCAGCTTCCTCAAATTGACCGTCTTCTTCCATTTTGCCGTAATCAAAACCCCGGCCATTGTCTTCCACAGAAATACTCAGTGAATTTACAGTGTGTAAAAATCTAACCCTGATGTTTTCTGCCCTGGAATATTTAATGGCATTGTTCACCGCTTCCTGAATGATCCGGTAGAGGTTGGTTTCAATGTGATTTTCCAATCTTGTGATGAATCGTGTCTCATTGACAAACTCAATTTTGGTTTCGGATACGGCATCTATCTCTGTACAAAATTTCTTTACTGCCGGTACGAGCCCAAAATCATCCAGACTGGATGGTGTAAGATTGAATGAAACCCTCCTTACTTCCTTAATGATACTCTTCATCAATGCCCTGGCATCCTTCAGTCGGATTTGCATGGGACCAGAAGAAACCGTTAAGGATTCAAGTTGCAACTTCATTGCGGAAAGCATCTGACCCACGCCGTCGTGTATCTCCCTGGAGAGTCTTTTTCTTTCCTCTTCCTGACCCTGTAGAATCAATGCCGAGCGATAATGCTGCTCTCGAACGGATTTTTCTATCCGCTCCTTGTTGATCTCCCGCGAACGAATCCGGGCCTCTTTAAATTCGGTAATGTCGCAACCGATGAATTTGATCTCCCCGGATTTGGTCACAGGAACAAGGTGAGTTTCTATCCAGCAAAAGTCTCCGGGCTCCGTAACCAGACGTAGTTCACCTGTCCAGTTTTTACCTTCCCGGAGTAGCGTCATGAGTCCCTCAACAAAATCCTTTTTATAACCGCTTTCGATCAACAATTCTTCGAAATTCACGGGAGGAGATTTTTCATCGTATTCTAACAACCGGATCAGCTTATCCCTGTTGTTTAGAAATTTTCCATTCCTGTGAAAGGTTGAAAGAATAACAGGTGGGTTAGGCTGAATGTTTACAGCCTCCAGGTCCTGGTAAGATCTGCCAAGTTCCTCGTAAAGTTTTGAAAGTTCAGCTGCCATTTTTCGCGAACCTTTTTCCTGTTCAGTTAACTCAGTCACCGTTCTGCGAACATTTTTTGCAAGCGGTCGGAACACAAATGCAAGTTCCAGGGCGATGATCAGAATGGAAATAACAAACAGTACAAACTCAGTTTGTTTAAGGCTGGTAATTTTCTCTCTTGCATGTTCATCATACAGGAAAACTATCTCATCCATCCCCTGAAGAAATGCTTCCTCGTTAGACATTATTTGTGAGACGTGATAGTTGATGCTCATAGTATCACGACTCCGGGAATTGTCCAATTCCGACAGCTTAAGTCCGTGTGTATAGATGGCCTCAAAATGAGGCTGAATCTTTTCGTACATGGTCACGATGATGTCCGGATTTTCACCGGATAAGTTCATAGTGCTGTCACCATACTGCAATCCCTGATGGGATTTATGCCAGAGGTCAAGGGCAGCTTCCAGTTCATTTTTGGCTTTGTCGTTGATTCCGTCCATACGGATCATCAGTGCCGCTTTACTGATTTTCTGACTGAGCATTCTTTGACGACCTGCTACGTTTACCACATGGGCATCCTCCTGCTGTCTGTTAATGGAAGTTTGGATCAGAAGCTGACTAATGACGATGCTGAGAGCAATAAGCCCCAGTGCAATCAGGTAAAACAATCCAAGGCGCTTAAATCGACTTTTGGGCATGTGCAAAGTGCGAAAGACCCTTAAAAGTAAGTAATCGAGGTGGGAGATGTACGGGATTTTACGTAAGTCTACGCAATTCCGACGTAAACAAAGTCATTTTCAACCTTCACAGGGTAGGTATCCAGACTGCATAAATCACCATTCAGGTTCTTTCCGGTTTTAAGTGAAAATGTGTTTTTATGGAACGGACAGGCCACTTTGGGCTCGTTTTGTTCAGAGCCTATCATTCCCCTGGAAAGAATCATTTGCTTCTTATGGGGACACAGATTTTGGGTCGCGTACCATTCGTTCCTTCGACTAAAGTTGAAGATGGCAATCTGCAAACCATCGTGCTCTATGCACAGGCCACCATCTTCAGGAAAATCATTTACCGGGCATGCCGGGATCCAGTTTTGGACATCGGCGGTGTTTGGCGAGAGGAAGGTTATACTTTCTTTGATCATAAATTGTTTGTCTAGTCAGTCCAGTTTGCCGGTTTTTTCATTTCACGCATCGGTTCAAAATCCTGGGTAGGATCTGGGCTTCCTGAGTTTGCAAAATGTTTGAACTTCCGCTTCATTTCCTCATTCTCGATGGCGGTCTTCCATTCACATTCGTACGCTTCGATCAGCTGGTGCATTTCATTTTCCAGTTCCTCTCCGATACCCAGGCTGTCTTCGATGACTACCTGTTTTACGTAATCTAGTCCCCCTTCCAGTTTGTTGAGCCAAACAGACGTACGATTGAGTGGTTCGGCCGTTCGGATGTAAAACATTAAGAACCTGTCCAGATATCGGATCGCTGTTTTTTCATCTATGTCCCGGGCCAGTAGTTTGGCATGTTGAGGATTGGTGCCTCCATTTCCACATACGTACAGATTATATCCTTCTTCCGTGGCAATAAGACCAAAATCCTTTCCCTGAGCTTCGGCACATTCCCGACGACATCCGGATACGGCACCTTTTAATTTGTGCGGTGAGCGAAGTCCTTTGTAGCGGTTTTCGATCTCTATGGCAAAGGAAACCGAGTCATGCAGTCCATATCGACACCATGTAGAACCTACACAGCTTTTTACAGTTCTCAGGGCCTTGCCATAAGCATGACCACTTTCAAATCCTGCATCGATCAATTCCTTCCAGATGACAGGAAGGTCATTTAACCTGGCTCCAAACATGTCGATTCTCTGACCACCGGTAATTTTTGTATAGAGGTTATATTTCTTGGCTATTTGCCCGATAATTATAAGCTTGTCAGGTGTGATCTCTCCCCCGGGTACCCGCGGAACGATTGAATAACTGCCCCCTTTTTGGATGTTGGCCAAAAAGCGATCATTTGTATCCTGAATTGTATCTTGTTTGAGTACTGGCTCATTCCATATACTGGCCAGCAGAGAGGCGACTGCAGGTTTACATGTTTCGCATCCATCGCCTTCTCCGACCTCGTTCAATAATTCATTGAATGTCTTGATCCCTTTGACTTTTATCAAACTGTATAATTCCTGTCTGGTGTAGTCAAAATGAGCACATAGCGTTTTTCTTACTTCATGACCCATTGATTTCAGGGTATCACTGAATATATCTGCGACCATCGGGGAGCAGGCACCACATCCTGTACCCGCCTTAGTGCACTTCCTGACTTCTTTGAGGTCAGTCATCCCGTCACTCCTGATGGCATGGACAATGGCACCTTTGGTTACGTTTTCGCAGGAACATATTTGAGCACTTTCAGGAAGGTCACCTATCGAATTTCCACCACTGCCTTCACCGGATCTGTTACCCAGAATAAGGTCTTCCGGATTTGGAGGAAGCGCCATTTGATTGGCGGAGATTTGAGAGAGCATGCTGTATTCGTTGGCATCTCCGACAAGTACACCTCCGAGAAGTCTCTTTTTATCACTGGACAGGTTGATGCGTTTATAAATACCACTATTGCGATCTTCCAGTACAATGGGGATCACTTCCTCACTTGTCCCCAGGGCGTCACCGAAACTTCCCACATCGACACCGATTAGCTTGAGTTTTGTAGGCATATCAGCCCCGCTAAAGCCTTTTTCACCATTGCCGACAAGTTGATCCACCACTACTTCTGCCATGTGGTACCCGGGAGCCACCAGTCCAAAAGTCTGATCATTGTATGCCGCGGCTTCACCTATGGCAAATACATCCGGTTGGGAGGTTCGCATTTGCTGATCAACCTTAAATCCACCCCTCGATCCTCTTTCGAGACCGGTCGTTGCTGCAAGTTCATCCCTGGGTACGATCCCACAGGAGATGACCAGCATCTGAGTGTCCAGCTGAGTTCCATCCGAAAAACTCAGTCCATCGAGTTTCCCATTTCCATGAATCTCGGTTGTGTTTTTGTTGACCAATACCTGTATACCCAGTGCCTCGATTTTACTTTTTAGCATTTCAGATCCGGCAGGATCCAGTTGCCGTGGCATCAGGCGTGTGGCAAATTCCACTACCTGGGTGTTTAGACCGAGGTCCAAAAGTGCCTTTGCTGCTTCCAGTCCCAGCAATCCACCACCCAATACCGCACCGCTTTTGACATTTTTGCCATAGGATATGATCTGATCCAGATCCTCGAACGTTCTGTAGACAAAGACTCCTTTTTTCTCGGACCCTTTAATGGCGGGAACCAAAGGTCTGGAACCTGTCGCAAGAACGAGGTAGTCATAATGCTCGTCAATTCCACTATGGGTATGGACTACCTTTTGTAATGGGTCTATCTGTGTGACAAGGTGACCTGTTTTCAGTGTAATCTCATTCTCCCTGTACCAGTCAACCGGAGCCATATATAAGTGTCCCGGGTCCTGATCCTTGAAATACTCGCTAAGATGGACCCTGTCATATGCGGGAAATACCTCCTCACCAAAGACGGTCACCTCAAATTTGGAACCATCGGCCTTCGACCGAAGCTTCTCGCAAAATTTGTAGCTGACCATTCCGTTTCCGATTACCACTATCTTCTTCATAAAGCAAAATAATTGCGTAATATTACGTATATATACTTACTTTTACAAAGCATAAATACGTATATTTACATAATTACTGTTTCGATATGTCCAAATTATATTTAGTAGGAGCGGGTCCGGGTGACCCGGATTTGATCACGATCAAAGCCCAAAAAGTTCTTCAAAAGGCCGATGTGGTACTTTATGATGCATTAGTGAATAGATCGCTTTTAGATATGTGCCCTGAAAATTGTCAGAAAGTTTACGTAGGAAAGAAGCCGGGTATTCATAAATACCAACAGATTTTCATCAATGACCTTATTGTTGAATATGGGTTGATCTATCAAAATATTGTGAGGTTGAAAGGAGGGGATCCGTTTATTTTCGGACGAGGTCATGAGGAACTACTGCACGCGCGCGAGCATGGAATGGACGTTGAGATGATTCCGGGTATAAGCAGTGCCAATGCCGTTCCCTGTCTACAAAATATTCCGATGACGGCAAGAGGTATTAATGAGAGTTTTTGGGTGGTGACTGGCACTACTACCTCATTAAATCCATCCGGAGATATAGAAATGGCTGCGAAATCATCGGCAACGGTAATAATTCTAATGGGTATGCGAAATTTGGAAAGTATAGTGGAAATCTTTCAGGATCATCGTGGCTGCGAAGAACCGATAGGTATCATCCAAAACGGAACACGAGCCGATGAGAAAGCTGTTTACGGGATTCTTTCAGATATTTCCGATAAGGTGAATCAACAGAATGTTGGCTCGCCGGCAATCATCGTGATCGGGAAAGTTGTGGGACTAAGAGCGTTAGGAGAGCTGGTAGCCGAAGGTTCAACACTAATGGCCACTACTTTTTGAGTGTAAAAAAGTTACCCTGCCTTTCGGCAGGGTATTGAGATTTTTACCCTTTTTTCGCTTCCATTTTCCTGTTCAGTTGATCCTTTACATAATCAGCCAGGTAAAACATCTCCCTGCCGATTAACCTGACCGTTTCATCATATTTCATGTCCTGAGATGGAGTATCATCATAGTACCTTGGGTCCTCAAAAGGTAATGCGAATCTACCATCAGCGCCTTTCACGATAGGGTAGGATTCATCAGCATCAGAACAGACCATGACCGCGCCGAAGTCTTCTTTTGGGTTTTGTTGATCCGTATACTTCTTTGAGTAATGGATGGATCTGTAATTTCCGGCTGCTACGGTATACTTTGGATTGGCATCGGATTTTCCCGTTCCGCTGATTCCAAATCCGGCTCTTTCCAGTGCTGAAATGGCATTGGGATTAAATGCAGTGGCCTCAAGACCTCCGGAAAATACATTTACACCATTGATCCCGTAATAAATTGATGCGGTCTGTAACCATGCCTGGGAAATATGACTCCGTCGTGAATTGTGGGTACAAATGATGATCATGTCGGCCTTTCCATCTTCTTCAAGCTCCCTGACCATAAAATCCCCGATCTCCCGGAGCATCTCTTTTCTTTCATCCGCTATTTCTTCGGATTCCGAAATAAGTGTTTCAATATACCCCTCCAGGTCCTTGCCAAAATCCTGGGCAAAAGCTGGCTGACTGCCCGCAATCAGTACTGCAAACAGAGGTGCTAAGATTCTCTTTTTCATTGTCGATAGTGGTTTATTATTTAGGATTATTTTTGATTACTACTTTATTGCAATATTGCGATAGATATGGTCAAATTTTTTTAACAACATTGATTGGCAGGATCTTCAAACTGGTTGAAGATCTCTTCAAACCGGGACTTTATAAGGCTCCAGATTTCAGGATTGATACAATAGCTAACGCTGGTTCCCTCAACAGTTCCCTGAATGATCCCTATGGTTTTGAGCTCTTTCAGGTGTTGTGAGACAGTGGCCTGGGCTAGCCCCAACTCTTCCACCAGATGCCCGTTCACACAAGCTTTAGTTTTCAGCAAATGCATGATAATAGCGACCCTGGCAGGGTGTGAGAATGCTTTTCCAAAGATCGCGATCTCGTTGTGCTCTTCTGTGTAATTCTGAATTTTGGTAACACCCATAATTATATCGCAATATAGCGATTAATACTGAAAAGCTGTGACTTCTGTTTATGGATAAAAGAAAAACTTCCGATTTGAAATAATTGCTCGTCCAATTCCAGGTTTTTAATTCGTGGATATTGTCCAAGTAATCCAAAATCCGAAAAAGTGGATAACCATTTTTCTATTTCCAACTTCACTCGGATTCATGCTTAATCACCTTGCCACCTTTCATTACAAAACTTACCTCGCGGAAAGCTGTAATGTCTTGTAATGGATTTTCTCCGGTCGCTATGATATCCGCATATTTTCCTGGTTCTATGGTGCCAATTTCATCATCAAGTTTCAGCAGTTCCGCATTGACCTTTGTTCCTGCCTGTATGGCTTGCATTGGAGTCATACCCAGTGATACCAGTTCCTCGAATTCCCTCGCTGCGAAATAGGGAGGAAAGCCCACATTATCTGAGCCTACTCCGATCTTCACACCACGCTCGATGGCTTTTGCCAGCATTTTATGGGTTGACTCCCTATACCTTTCGTGGAGTTCATTGGCTTTTGACTGGGCCTCGCTTTCACCATGCACCTCCGAAAGGTAAGCCCCAACAGAAAGCGTCGGGATAAGATAAGTGCCATGCTCCAGCAATAGTTCTATACACTCGTCATCCAAAAATGTTCCATGCTCAATTGACCGTACGCCAAACCGGATGGCTTTTTTGATGCCCACTGTGGCATGGGCATGCGCCATCACAGGTACACTTCTACGGTTTGCCTCATGGATCGCAGCCCGGATTTCTTCATCGCTGAAATGAACATTTTGGGGGTTATCACCGGCGGACATAAATGCTCCGGTGATCAAAAGCTTGATCCAGTCGCTACCATATTTGATTTCTTCACGGATGGCTTTTTGGACTTCATCCACACCATCCACGATCAGCCCATCTGCGATGATCCCCTGCTCAGGTGAAATGAAGTTAATGTCACCTCCGCCTCCTGTCACGGACAAATAGTGTCCTGCGCCATAGATCCTCGGCCCGTTGAACATCCCGGCGTTAATCGCATCACGGATTTCGAAGTGCGCGTAATTGACATCCGCATCTCCTGCAATCCTGATGGTGGTCCAGCCTTCATCAAGCCAGTTTTGCACTGTCTTAAGCCCGCGCAGCGCATTGTAAGCGGACGAGCCTTTCAGATGATTTACCTGATAGTCATCGCCGTAAATCAGTGGATGAACATGTGCATCAATGAGCCCCGGCAGTACCGTCTGATCAGAAAGATCAATCACCTTATACCCTTCGATTGAAATGTCATTGGATCCTACTGCTACGATCCTGTCATCCTCGACCAGGATGACGCCATCTGATACGGGAGATTCATCTTTTCCGGTGATAAGCGTACCGCATAAGATGGCACTTTTTTCCTGTGCAGGGGTTGCGAAAAGATTAAAACAAATGATAGTAAGTGTCGTCAATATTCTGCGCATGGTGATGGGCCTTTTGGCAATGATAATGAGAATTGCAGGATATGGGATTTAGGAGAAATCTGCCGAAGGAGGTTACTTGTTAAGAATGGAATATGAACTAGTTTATTGGGATTCACTATTTTGGTACTTTGATGCTTTACCAAAATGCCATTCGTAAATGCCAGTATTTACAAAAAAGCCAAACAACTGGCACAGTCCGAGGGACTATCTGACAGCATATTCATAGATCATAATTCTTATCCGGAGATCAAAAGTGAGGCGACCTACATTCCTATTGACCTGCTTTATGATGTCTACGAAGCCGCTACAGAAAACCTACGACCGGGGTTCAGTGTCAGACAAGGTATCCAGTTAAATTCCGGGGATTATGGTACTCTTGGATTGTCCTGGAGAACTTGCTGGAAGGCCATAGAGATTTTGGAAAGGATCGAACGATTCATATTACTGATCACAGATCAGGGAAGTGTGAAAATCGAGGAATCAGGAGGGATCACCAATCTTATGATCGTAAGAGATCCTCATCGGGTAGGATTGGAAATTGCCAATGAAGTTTCATTTGTGATGATCACGCAGGTATTGAATGAAGTGACAGGCAAAAAGATTTTGCCAGTTCTCGTTACACATAAACATGGAGAGCGGTCGGCAAGGGAATTTCAGGCTTATTATCAATGCGAGGTAGAATTCAATGCGCCGCATTATTCTATTCAATTCAGGACACAGGACATAGATGTACATACGATCAAGGCCGACAAAAGCATCAATAGATTTCTGGTTGAAAGAATGCAGGAGGAAATGCAGGGCATCCATGCCAATGCAGATAAACTCCTGAGAGAGGTTCATCAGCGCATTGAGGAGGCTCTGCCCGGTGGTATTCCAAGTTTGATCCAGGTGTCCGAATACCTGGGAATGAGTGCCCGAACTCTGAAAAGAAGGCTCGCGGATAAAGGACTAACATTCCGGGAATACGTTCAGAAAATTCAGCGGGATGTCTCCATTGACCTTATAAGAAACACTTCCCAGTCTATGGCTGAAATTGCATTCCAGACGGGCTTTTCCGAGCAGAGCGCTTTCAACAGGGCGTTTAAAAGATGGACAAACCAATCACCAATAGAATTTCGCAAAAGCCGGAATTGATCGATAGCACGATTTACACCAAATCCTATCTGCCAAGTCCTTAAATAACACTGCATCCGCCAGATTTCGCGGCGATTGTCCCGAAGTGATAAACAATTGGCCCCAAGGGTCAAGCATGGGGTCGCATCCAAAATCAACTTTACCCCACAATTCAATCAATCAAAACATTAACATTATGAAAGATCTCAAATCACAAGTAAGGATGACAGGGGTAATGTACCTGCTTGTCATCATCTGCGCTGGCTTTAGTCAGGGCTATGTCAGGGCAAACCTGGTAGTGCAGGGAGATGCGGCCATGACTGCGTTGAACATCGTGGAAAACACAGGACTTTTTAGACTCGGTCTGGCGGCTGATCTGGTGGCATTTATCCTTGATGCAGTCATTTCTGTGATGTTTTATCGGCTTCTCAAACCTTATGGCAAAACCCTTGCACTAGTGTCTTCTTCGCTGCGGTTATTGGCACATCCTGCCATTGGCGCGCTGAATCTGCTTAATCACTACATGGCTTTTCATGTATTAAATGATGCTGCTTTTTCATCAGCTTTTGACCCGATGCAACTGGAAGCCATGAGTCTTATGTTCATGGATGCCCATCGATATGGTTACCTGATCGCAGGTGGATTCTTTGGAGTACACTGTTTTTTACTGGGCCTTTTGTTGATCAAATCAGACATTATACCCCGAATCTTCGGTGCGATGATGATCGTCGCAGCAACGGGATATCTGATGGAAACTTTTGGGGACTTCCTGTTTCCCGGCAATGAGGTATGGTTAGCATGGGTTGTTGGTCTTGCTGCTGCCCTTGGAGAGGTGGAATTGACGCTTTTCATGCTCATCAAAGGAATAAGAAAACCGAAATCAGAAACACTGAAACCTCAAATGGCATGAAAGCAATAATGAACAAAAGATACGGTTCGCCGGACGTCATGGAGCTACGTGAAGTAGCTCGTCCGGAACCGCGTAAAGGAGAGGTCCTGATAAAAGTGTTGTCTGCCTCTGTAAACAAAGCGGACTGGCACATTCTCAATGGGAAACCCTTTCCGGTTCGTCTCATGGCAGGTCTTTTAAAACCGAAATATCAAATTCTCGGAGCGGATGTAGTCGGTATAGTAGAACGAGTAGGTGCATCCGTAACTCAGTTTCGACCTGGAGATGAGGTTTTTGGAGATCTCTCGGGGAGTGGTTTCGGTGGGTTCGCTGAGTATGCGGTGGCAAAGGAGAAGTTCTTTGCTAAGAAGCCGTCAAATTTGAGCTACGAGCACACTGCAAGTTTGCCCATGGCATCGATAACGGCACTGCAGGGATTACGAGACAAAGGCGAGGTAGGAGAAGGGGATAATGTACTGATCAACGGGGCATCCGGAGGTGTGGGTGGATTTGCCATACAGATCGCCAAATCTTTCGGAGCGACTGTCACGTCCGTTTGCAGTGAAAAAAAGGTAGAAATAGCCAGACAGCTCGGAGCCGATCACGTGATTGACTATCATCGCCAGGATTTTACGAGGGACGAGCAACAATATGACCTGATCTTCGATGTCATTGGTAATCATAGTGTTGGAGCCATTAACAGGGTGCTGAAAACTGGCGGTCGTTATGTTTCATGTGGCTTCTCCTTAGAGACCATGTTCATGGGTCCATGGAAGTCAATGACCGAAGGCAAGACGTTGGTGAATCTTATTGCAGGTGCTAAGCAGGCCGACTTACAATTCATTTCGAAGCTTGCGGAAGAAGGTCATCTTAGCCCTGTAATCCAGCAGTCATTTACCCTGGATGATGTACCAGAAGCGCTGAAAGTCATGGGAAAAGGAAGTGCTTTCGGAAAGCTGATAATTACTGTTTAACAAAGGTCACTCCCGCCGGAAGTGGGGGTTACTTTACCTTCTCACCCAGGCGAAATGCTCTTCCGAGAGTCTGTCTTTGTTTTCTTCCATGTACCTGACCAACTCCTGCTGGGCCGGAGTCAGTGCTTTCCCTTTGTTATAGATCAGATTCCACTTGGTCAAAATCGGCAGTCCGGGTAGAGGAAGGATCTGAATTCGCTCCTGTGCCAGCGCCGTCCGGAGACCAATTAGCGGGACGATAGAAACTCCCAGCCCCGCAATGATGGCCTGCTTCACCGCCTCGTTGGAAACCAAATACATGAACTTTCCAATTTTGATATTTTTTTGACGTAAATATTCTTCCATGGCATTTCGGGTGGCAGAACCGTCTTCGCGGAATAACAGCGTCGCTTTTTCAAGGTCTTTGGGCTTCCTGATCTTTCCTTCAAATTCCATACTCCCTACCAGGTTCAGTTCATTGTCCATCAATTCAATGGCGTGAACATTCAGGTCGTCCGGGATGACAGAGACCAATGAGAAATCACTCTCATTCCTGTGCATTCCGGCAATTACACTTTGCTTGTTTGAAACGTCAATCGAAATCTCAACCTTGGGGTAGCGGTCGATGAAGTTTTTGAGGAAATACGGAATCACATACTTACCTGTAGACACCACAGAGATCTTGATCTTGCCCGAAAGCAAACCCTTGTACTGATCGATGGTGTACTTTATACCCGCCGCTTCATCCAGAATTCTTTTGCTTCGCTCTGCGATTTCTTTTCCGAAATCCGTAACATAAAGTTGTCTACCTACCACTTCGGTGAGGGGCAATTCGAATTGGTCCTGAAGTTTTTTTAGCTGGATAGATACGGCAGGTTGAGTTAAAAACAAATCTTCAGCCGCCTTTGTAATGCTCTGATATTCAGAAACTTTAAGGAATATTCTTAATTGATGCAGTGTGTAATGCATTTACATAAATTAATGATATACATAATAAAGTTAAATAAAATTTAATGAATAGGACGACTTACTTTCGTCGTATAAAATTCAAACAAAACTTATATCGACATGACTTTGATACTTGATAATGCTCAAATGGTAAAAGAGGAAAAAGGAGTCTCTGCAAATGAAGAGCTGACGCTTCGTGTGAAAACAGTGAACGTACATACCAGCCCGATGTCGGATGACCACAAACGGAAACCGCGGGAAAATGCTCCGTCACTGAAAAAAATATTTCATGAGACAGTCAAAAACAAAGGTGAACTATCAAATGTAAAGGTGACAGAGGATACGGATGGCGCATACGAAGTCAGAGGTCTTTCAAATTTGACGCTCCATGCATTCATCCTGGAAGCCGAAAAGCTTGGTAAAAAAGTTACCTATAAAAGAACACTGGAGGTATCTATCACAGAATAAAGGCGATAAAAGCACGACAATGAAAAAAATTAGAACATTGCTTTTGGGTGTAATGATAGGCGGAGCACTCGGTACGGAATTGATGATTCATTTTTCCACCCTGATGGGCATAGAAAGGTCTTTGAATGTGATCGAGACAGGCTTCGCTTCCGGAGCAGTATTGGGACTGGTTTTATCTCTTCTGATCCTGGGATTTGAAAAACCGCGATCCGAATCATCTAAATCCGAATTTGGAGCTTTGGCAAGAAACTAAGCGGTGCATCCTGAAGCCCCGATGGGTAACAAGTACAGCCGACAAGAATTCAGTTAATGATGGAGGCATCTCTTTACCGTGACGTAAATGGTTTAAAATCGCCTGGCGGCTAATAGGTGAGTTGCGGTAGGAGATGGTTTAATAAGTGAGTTGAAAGTGGTAACGTAAACAGCGTTACCCTTTCATTTTATAGACATGAGTGTCGATCGGAAATTCACTTCTCACGATCCTCATCCACAATCAGCACAGTGTTCACCTTGGATAGGTTGGAACTGATCAGCTTCCAGCTTTTCCCATCGCCGTCGGATTGGTAAAGGTTACCGGAATTGGTTCCAAATACCATCAGATCATCCACCCGATCCAGCCCCTGTCGTAGCACAATGTCAAAGGCCATCTCCGAAGGCAAACCCTCGTCCTCCTGCTGCCAGTTTTTACCGAAATCGTTGGTTTGGTATACCCTGAGATTCAGATCGGGAGCATTTCGCTGGTCATCGCTTTCCGCAGGGATCACCCAGGCCCGCTCTGGTCTTTTGTGATCGATGGCCAGCGCAAAACCGTACGATGGAAGTCCATCGGCATTGGATACATCCTGCCAGCTTTCAGCTCCGTCCATTGACACAAAAACACCACAATGATTTTGTTGCCACATGACATCAGGATTAGAACGACAAATAAGTATGGCATGTGGGTCATGGCCTATTTCCGTATGTTCATTGGGTAAATAAGTGGCCTTAAGCCCATTATTCCGCGGCTCCCAGGAGCCACCATGGTCCCTGCTTTCAAATACCCCTGCACAGCTGACGCCAACGAAAATCCTGTCAGGGTTTCCCGGATGTGCTTCGATGGTATGGACAAACGGATAATTGCTACCGGCTCCGAACCATTGATTTTGATTGCTTCTACTCGGATGATTCCAAAGACTTTCGACAAGCTCAAATGAAGCACCGTTATTCTCACTGACAAAAAGCCCTCCGGGATCCGTCCCCATCCACAAGGAATTACCAGCCCTCCTGATGGTCCATATCTGCCTAAGCCTCGCCCTGGACCCATCTGAAAGATACCTATCCTCGAAAACGGGAACAGGCTTTTCTTCCCATGTTTTACCTTCGTCCACGGATCTGTGTAGTTTCTGACCCCAGTGTTTGTGTGACAATCCCACCCACCAGCTTCCGTCCAGCGGGTCTGCGTACGTCATCGTCACCGCAAAACCCTTGAATTGTACATCAGAGGGTTTTAAAAGATTCCCAACGTGTTGGAAGATGACCAGACCCTTGCCTGTCCCTATAAGAACTTTTCGATTTGACATATTCGTTTTGTAGTCACGATGAATCTTTGGTTCGTTTGTATCTTGTGGAAGAGACAATAGTAATAAACGTTTTATCAAACTATGAAGGAGTTTCAGGAATTCATTTCTTCAAATCATAAGAACAAAAAGTCGCTGGCCATGGCCAGGGTCATCAAAACCTGGGGATCGGCCCCAAGACAAATAGGGTCCGCCATGCTGATCAACGAGGAGGGAGAAATGGCAGGTTCGGTGAGTGGAGGATGTGTGGAAGGAGCAGTGGTCAAGGCATCAGGAGAGGTGATGAAGAATAAAAATGGCCAGATACTGGAATACGGGGTCTCCGATGAGGAGGCCTGGAATGTTGGATTAAGTTGTGGAGGTAGTCTGAGGGTTTATGCCCAGCCTTTCTGGTCGGCAGACGATCCTATCTGGACTGAGTTGGAGAAATGCTTTCAGCAAAATGAGGGTTGTGTTCTGGTAACCTCATTGATCGATGGAAAACAATTGGATGCGTTGTGGAAGGAGGACGGAACGGTTACGGGTGAGGGACTTGATGAAGATTTACGCGAATGGGCAAAAGAGTCTTTCGACAAAAGGATCAATTTTGCCAGGGAGAAAGGGGACACGACTTATTTTTTCAACGTATTTCCGAGGAAGTCACAGTTGCTGATCGTGGGTGCCGCACACATCACGGTAGACCTGGTTCGACTCGGTCATATGTACGATTTTGAGACCATAGTCATTGATCCCAGGGGATATTTTGCGGAAAACACTTCTTTCATACAGGCTCCGGACCAGCTGATCCAAAAGTATCCGTCGGAAGTTCTGAGTGAATTCAAACTGGACGCCTACAGCTATGCTGCCATTCTGTCCCATGACCCCAAAATTGATGACAATGCCCTGCATATATTGCTGAAGTCAGACATCGGGTACATAGGAGTGCTGGGTAGTCGCAGAAACCAGGAAAAAAGGAAGAATCGGCTAATGGAAGCAGGATTTACAGAGGAAGAGATTGGCAGAATTCACGCGCCGATAGGACTGGACATTAATGCCAGGTCGGCAAAAGAAATCGCATTCTCGGTTATGGGGGAGATTCTGCAGGTCAAGAATCAGCATCTTTGACCAGTTCGGGAGCCACCAATTCTTCTTCAGATTGGATATCGTCCGGGTTGACGATAGCCAGGGGAAGTTTGAACCAAAAAGTGCTTCCTTTTCCTTTCTCGCTGTCGGCACCGATCTCCCCGTCATTGAATTTGACAAAATCTTTACAGATCATCAGTCCCAGTCCGGACCCTCCTTCGTTGGCCGTACCTGTGGAGGAGATACGATCATGCTCTTCAAATAGTCTGTTGGTGAGTTCCCGTGTCATGCCCACACCATTGTCCTGTAAGGATGTTTTGACATAATCCTGGCCGGTTTCGGTTTTGATGAATACTTCGCCGCCATGGTGAGAGAACTTGACGGCATTTGTCAGCAGATTTCGAATGATGGCTTTGGTCATACTCGCATCCGCCAGGGCCATGGCATGCTCGTCGCAGTGATTGTGGATGGTTATTTCCTTCTTTTTCAGCATGAGCTGCAAAAAATTCACCGATTCATCCACACAATCCTTCATCCTGATCGCTTCCTTTTGGATGATGGATTGATGTTGATTGGCGGTGGACCAAAGGAGCAGATTGTCGATGAGACGCGTAGTCTGGCTGCTTGCCTGATGGATCATGCCAAAGACTTCCTCAGAGGGCGGTATTGCCTTATTTTTAATGCCATCGATCATGGCCGCGATATTTCCAATGGGGCTTCTAAGGTCATGGGAGATAAGCGCCACCAATCTATCCTTAATTCTTAGTGTTTCGGCCAGCTTTTCCGAAGACTGCAGGCCCTGGTTCAGGAGTATGTTTACAATGTAGGCGTAGGCAAAAATCGAAAGAAGAAAACAGCTAATGTAAAAAACGGTTTCACCACTGAGGTCAGAATCGGGAATGGTTTCAGCTTCAATGACCCCCAGCTCAAAAAGCACCTTGATCGTGGTCGAAAGAAGCATGATACAATAAATGATGACGTTCTGAATCGGTTTGATGGTGACAAACATGGCCGAGAGCACGAATATCATAATGAGACTTAGAAAGGCTGCAAATGGGAGATTGAGCGCACCAAAGCACCCCATGATCATTGTGAGTAGGGCCAGGTAGGAAGCGACCCCAGCTCGCTTCACATAGCCAAAGTAGGCCGTTGCACCCAGGATGGGCATTGTTATCAACACGGCATAGAAAAAGGAGGCGTTAGATGTACTATTCGCGATCAACAGATAGGTCAAAAGTCCTAAAGTGGTAGTAAAACCGATCAGCCCATAGACGAAGATGAACCGGCATTTCAGGGAATCGGAATATTTGACCTCGTTATGGCGTGGGTTTGTCATTGCATGAGCATATTTCGAGTCACAATGCAGGCGAAATTTTAGTGTGATTCGAAAGATAAATACCCGGGGAAGTAAGCAAATGCTAACTTCATACACCCTGTTTTGATCATATGAAAATAGAACGATTCAGATTCTATTCCAACTGTTTAACAAACAACTTTGGTAAAAAATGATTCCATTAGAACCGTCATTGACATCTTCCCGTTACTTTTGTGTCAGGCTGACACAGAGATTTTAATTACCAAATAAAGAAATAATGAAAAGATTGAGAGTATCGTTTTTAATGCTGCTGATGGTGGTAGCGTTTGCTTCTGTAGCGCAGAAAAGATTTGGGGGCATGACCCTGTATACTGTCCGCGATGCGATGGGTGAAGATCCCAAAGCCACCCTGAAAGCCGTATCCGATATTGGGTACAAGTACATCGAGGCAGTCAATTACGAAGATGGCAAGTTCTATGGCATGACACCTGCCGAATTTAAAAAGGAGCTGAAGAGGCTGGATCTGGAGCCTTTGAGTGTACACATGGGGGCCGTGACACTTGAGACCGCTGATCAGATGATCGCAGATGTAAAGGCTGCTGGTTTTAAATATTTCATTGCTCCTGTCCCGCCAATGGGGATGTTCTCGTACGATCGGGAATCACAGTCCCTGACCATGACCGATGACGTGGAGAAGCTAACCTCGGTGCTGGACGAGATCGGTAGAAAATGCGAGGCGGCTGGATTGGAGTTCCTTTACCACAATCACAACTTCGAATTTGAAGAAAATGCGAACGGGATTGTTCCGATTGACTACATGTTGGAAAACCTGGATCCTAAGTACGTCAACTTCCAGATGGACCTGTACTGGGTGACCAGGGCAGAAGCCGATCCGCTGGAGTACTTTGAGCGATACCCCGGAAGATTTAAGATCTGGCATGTGAAGGACATGGATGACGAAGGCAGGTTTGCGCCTGTAGGAGAGGGCAACATCGATTTTGCCAGCATCCTTGCGCAGAAAGATAAATCCGGCATGAAGTATTACATCGTGGAACAGGACAGAACCTTTGACGGCATGGAGCCAATGGAAGCCATCAGGATCAGCTACGATGCCCTTAAAGAGATAGGGTTTAAATAAGACTTTTTAAACCGACAAATGTAGACCCCGGCTGTCATGGCCGGGGTTTTTTGTTTTACTGGTCCGTCTTCAGCACCATTCTTTCACCATCAGTGCCGAAACAAGCTTAGCATGACGATGCTCTTTGTTAGTCTGACAATATCGAACCTGAAGTCGGCCCGAATTTTTACTTCATGGTCTCTTCAGCGTCCTGCAGAAACCGGATCAGCAGGTATAGATCCTCCACACAATCCTGGTAGCCGGCGAGGTCGAAGTCTTTGTTCATAAGGGCATGAAAGAATAGATCAATGAGGTGACGGCGCATCCTGTTGGGTGGGACAAATTCAAACAGTGACCTCAGTTCCGCGTAGGTCCGGAGGTCTTGTTGTTCCGATGAGTTCATAGCTGGTCTTTTGGTTAAGGTTAGACATTTTAGACTATGGATTGTCCGGATGGTGGTTGTGTTTTACGCGGTACAGGTTGTTTTTTACGACATACACGTCCTCCGGATTCGATTAACCCAACCCTGCCAGAGTCATGTATCTCTTTGCGAAGGTTTTGGATGAAGAACGGCTGGTTTGAAAAGATTTTTTGCTTTCGTTTTACATCCGGGAAATATGAATGTCCTACTAATAAGATATGTTCCGGATAGGACAAATTCTTTATCTTCACAAATCTCAAATTTCATTATGGAATCAACAAAAGACAGACCCCATATAGGAAGAAAGATCGCACGGATGCGCGAGATGCTAGGTATGAAGCAGGAGACACTGGCAGAGGGTTTAGGTATCACGCAACAGGCAGTCAGCAAGCTGGAGCAGAGCGAGCAGCTAGAAGCCGACCGGCTGGAAGAGGTAGGTAAGGTCCTGGGGGTAAGTGCGGAGGCGATTCAAAAATTTAGCGAAGAAGCTGCTATCAATATTATTTCAAATACATTTCATGACGAGGCTTCTGCATACAACACTAATTACAAGTGCACCTTCAATCCCATTGATAAACTCGTAGAAGCTCTGGAAGAAAACAAAAAGCTTTACGAAGCGCTACTAAAAGAGAAAGAGGAGCGGATAAAGTTGCTGGAGGGGAAGGGGTAGAATCCCTTAATCAGCTTTTGTCATTTCCAGAATTTCAACTCCTTCACGTTCTGATATAATTTGCTTTTCGATCAGGATTTTTAAAGTAGATATCAACGCTGCGTGTAGCTTTCCAAGACTGATTTTGTATCTACCTAATTCTTTAAGTCTGTCATCAAATTCATTCATAATTCATTTGTTAATTAGTGAAAATTAAACTAAATGCGATAAAATATCGTCATCCCTATATTCTTCAATTGCTTCTTTCCAAAACATTATTGATGGATATGAAGAGAAATGTTTGTCAATGTGTTTGAGAAAATCTGAGAGATGATCAGAGCATAATCTAAGTTTTCCTATCGCAATACTGTATAGAAACTCTAAAATTGCTTCACCTGTTTCGTTTGGTTCAGAAAATAAGTCTTTGAGAACAGTCAGCATTTTGTAGCTTTTATCATAAGAGATACTAAAATCCAGTTCTGCAGGAGTAGCTAGTCTGAGGATACATCCTTGAATAATTCCATCGTTAAAACGATTAAAATTATCAGGGGAGATCAATGTTCTAATATGCTCATGTTGTACAAGATAAATTTCATGTTTTGGTTTTTTGTCATACATGATTGGAGACCTCATATAGTGAAAGAGGACGGAAATAATAAAATAAACTTCCGCTTGACAAGCTTTTCTATCGGATGGTGGAAGAGACTCAAAGTCATAGAAAGCAAAATTATCTCTTAGCATTAGTGGTTCATCATCGTTGAAAGGATTTGGTAATAATAGATCGTCATTTTTCAACTCCTCAACATTGGATAGTATATGGAATCTTTTTCTCAAAGACTTAGCGTATTCATTGTGACTACTCATTAAATCAGTGTTATTTAAAAACACTTGCAAATACTCATATTCCCTTTTCCAATTCGGAATTTTAGAACCGATATGCATTGTATGATAGTCGTTCAGAAAAATGTCAAAAAGAGAGTAAAATTCGTTTTTCAGGTACGTTTTACTCCTGTATACCAAATTGTCTCGAAGTAAAGACAGCGTTGATGAATTTTCAAGTCTAGTAATTGCACAGAAATAAACAACTGACTTGTTTCTTGTTAGGTCTCTTAAATCCCGACTTATTGAAACTAGTTTTCTTCCGGATGTTACGCAAGAACTTACTACCACAATCGATCCGTTTGATTCTTTGCTGATTTTCAATAAGTCCCTTTTATCGGGATTTAGTACCATGACGTTGTTTTCGGATGTATTTAATTCAATATATTCTTTGAATTTAAGAGCTAGTGTTCTAGATGAGTTCTTATCGACTGTTATTATATATCTTGTATTTATGGGTAAATAATTCTCCTGAAAACTTTGGAGCTTCTTCGTATAGATGCTGTTTCCATGAAGGGCATTTGTCGAGTTAAAATCAATATGGAATTCTCTTATTTTGTTTTGTACTGAGTTTTTGTCGTCCCTTTTATAACACTTTATGACTTCTTTTTTCCCAAAGACATCCAAGAATTTTTTGATCCAGTTGGGTAAATGGTCTAAATAGAAAATTGTTTCTTGGATTTTATTCCTTCCAGGAATAAATTGATCTCCTTCAACCAGAACAGGAATCGAGTTTGATTTACATAATTGACAGGTCGACTCGTTTTGGTAACGTTTTATATGAAAATTCTCAGATAGAAGTTTGTTGAAATGAGGCTTAAGAAAAAAGGTCTGATTTTGGGTATTTCTATCTGTTCCGTTAAAAATGAATGTTACAATATTTAGAATAACGGGCTTTTGAAGTATTCTTTTTTCCAAATCCCCGGAATTCGAGGTTGATATTAATACCAAAGAACCATCCTTAAAAAAGTGATTTTCTATACCGTAATAGGAGCTGAAGGATGAATATGATATATCAGATTTTAAGTTATCAAACATTCCTATAAATCTGATTAGACTTATGACCAATGGAAGAATTGAAGATGTGTCACAATATATGTGAGTTGGGGCGTCATAAGGTACGAATCTAAGTAAACAGAATGCAAGAAATTTAATATCACAACTATTGGTCAGTAGGTTTCCTGCTCTGATGAAGAAATTAGCATGTTTACCAGAGGGGAAAACATAGTGGAATGATTGGTCAGATTCCAGGATAGGATTGTTGCGTTTAACAATATCTAAAAAACCGCAGTCTTTTATTTCCTGAATTTTTGATTGATCTAAGTTTTGTATTTGACCATTTCTGGTGAAACTGGTTACCAGGACATTGCTTTCATGAAAATTGAATTCAAAGCACAAGTCAGATTTCAGCTCATCCCCATCAATTGTTTTGATATAACCTCCATAAATTAATGCGATATTATTGGTTTGAAAGTTGGAGTGATAAAATAATCTAAGTTCGTCTACAAGTTCATCGATGTCAATTAGAGAAAAGATAAAAACAACGGTATAACTATCGGGTCGTTCTTCCTTTGTGATATTGTAAATAAATGTTTTCAAGACATCATGAAATTGTTATAGGATATACTATAGAGATTGTTGTTCCTTCGACTATTGAATTGTTGCTTTCTTCTATATCTAGACTCAAGTTTTCCAAATTTTCTTCTATTTCTTTAAGTGGAGATTCTAGGAAATTTCTATGACAATCTACTCTTCCAGTCCTAACCCTTAAAAAGCCCTTCTTACCAATAATTCTTAGAATTCTGGACAATCCTTTTCCTTTTAGATTACTAATACTTGTGTTGTCTGTTGTGAAATTCTTAATGAAGCATTCTTTCACTGCCTGCTGCTCTTCATCATGAGATAAATCAAAATAATCTTTACTTGTCCACCTTCTAGCCAAACCAGGTCCGGCATCTATTACTGATATTTCAATTATTATGACTTTGCTTTTATTGATCAAGCGAGACTCTACCAGTTCTTGTTGATAATGAGGTTTACTCGATAAGTCAAACAAGTATTTATTTATATTATTTTTTTCCAGATTCTTGTATCCTTCTTTTGAAGTTATAGTATCCAAACCATTGGCTTTAATGTGTACGCCTCTAATGTTTGATTCATATACTTCATCGCTATCAAACTTTGTACGGGCCCATTCTTCGGTATTCTGAATTAGTTCATAAAGAATCCGACTGATTTCTTGCGTTACTTTGGGTTGATTTAGAACAAGCTTGTTACTCTGATCCGATGAGCCAGAAAAGGGCAAACTGAATTTCATTAGCTTGTCAATCCAGTATTTAAATTCGGAGAACTTTTTTATTCTACCGTTACTATAGAAATATTGGGATTTGTTAAGCTCAGATATATGATCGGCATTTACCTGGAAAAAATGTAATTCTTTTTCTCTCCTTGCTTCACTTCTGTCCGAGAAAAGAGCTCTATAATATTCTGTTGCTTGTGTTTTTGTTAAACTTTTTTTAGATACTTCAGGTCTAAATCCATGAATGGAATATTTCGTTTTGTATTGTTCCAATTCAGATTTTTTGGAATCGTCTAATTCAAATATTTTTTTTATGTCTAGATTGTAAACTGACAATAATTCCTCAACCTTATGAAAGATCTCTTTGTTTAATTTGAATGCATCGTGAACCCAATTATTGTCTTTATCCGCTTTCGGACTTTCCACGAGAGATTCCCCTGAAAAGAAGCTCCAAGCATAAAAGTGCAAATTACTTCTAAAAAACTCCCCTATATCTTTGAATGGATTTGCTGAGAATTTAAATGCAATTTTGATTTGGGAATTTTGACGTTTTCTAGTAATTAAATATTGAATTAAAAATACTAACAGGCCGGGACTAAGATCTGAAGTCTTTAGGTTGTCTAATATTATCTCCGAATCTTGATCAGACTTAGAAAGCGAATATTCTAACTCATCAATAGTTATGTTATTTTGAATAATCATGTAGACACCGGAATCTAAAATATTTAAGACCTAATGATTGGGTAATTAGTTATATAAAATTAAAACCTCCTATTAAAGTTAACTTTTTCAGCTACTAATGAATAGTTTATTTCTAATGAATTTATCTATTAGGATATAGTCAAATCAAACGCATAGTCCTTATAACTTATAAGATTCTTGTTCACCTGATTTTCTATCCAGGCTTTTTCCTTATGGCTTATCTCGATGATTTGGCTGGTAGTAGTTTCTTTGAAGGCATCAGCGACTTTTTCAAGGATCCTTAATTCCTTTTCAGTGAAGGTATCAGGATTAAATGGGCGGGTGGGATGAGTGGTGAACTGCTCACCTTCGTAACCATTTTCAAAGACCACATGATTGACGATAACATGGTTATTTCTCGCCATGTGATCAAATATACCGTGGAAATTGTTGGGTACTGGCCCCCGATCAATAGCCCTGTACCTGGCGCCGGTTATGGATTGACATGACAGCTTGAATGCTAAAAAGTCAGCATAAAAAAGCAGTTTATTGAGCTTTGTGGTAAAAGGCATAAGCCTTTCACTGAAGAAGACTACGATCTCAGTAAGACGATTGATATCGGGTTTTCTAAAGCCGGTTAATTCGTTAGGGGCATTTTCTCCCATTAAGTAATCTCTTAATTCAATGGAGAAGAAATTTTCTTTCTCCTGATCAATTAGATGATCAATTCTCCGATTCAATTTTTCCCTGGCATTTCCGTCAATTCCATCGGACAGCTCAACAAGGTCTTTGAACTTCTCCGGGTCACTGGCCAGCTGTATCAGCCGGGCGTTAGCTTGAGTTGGTACTTCTCCACTTTCGTAGTTACGGTAGCTGTTGATCCCAAAACCGAGTATTTCTGACATCTTCGATGCAGACAATTCATATTTTTCCCTAACGCCTTTGATGTCATCTGGGAATGGGAGGTTATGCTTTTGCCGGAATTGATTGTGCAGCTGAGCCAGATTGAGGTTGTCAAGTTCGGTTGTTGTGAATTGTTCTCCACTCTCTTCGCAGTAAAAAAAGTGGTACTTTACTTCGAATGACTCTTTTCTAAATTCAAGACTTCTGGTCTCGTATTTGATCTTCATCTCGTTTCCTGAAATTGGGCTTTTCATGATTTTGGTTTTCTATAGGGATATGACATTGGTTGTTGCGAAATATGAAATGAAATACAGATAACCCCTCCTTCTCCGTAACCGATTGTGACCTTAATGTACACCTCCTGATTTTTCACCTCTTTCCCGAACACCCACAGGTCACTTTTTTGATAGAGCACATCTTCCAAAGGTCCCTCCGAATAATCCTCCACTCGCAATTTTAATAACACCTCCTCACGATCGACAGGTCTAATTTCAAGATCCGCAAGGGTTTGAACATTTTTACCGCGATCATCCCGGAAGTAGACGGTCGTTAACTGCATCTTTTCCCTGAATTCTCTCAGAAATTGCTCAACCTCCTTTTTAGTGGCCATTAGTGATTATTCGTAGACAAAATTATATCTTCCGAAGATTTAATACAATTATATAGTTTAAAATAAGTGATTAAAGAGGTTGATATGAAACTTTATAGTTGATAATCGCCACTAACGGCTGTTTTATTTCACTTGATTGGACCCCTCAGTTGTAAGCACTACTTCGGCAGTAGATCTTCCATAAATAAAGCAGATATGTAGTATGAGCTATATCAAATGACCACAAAAAAATATGAGTCCGAAATCCCGGAAGCAACTCCACAACCCATCCTTGCATCTTCCTTTTAGAATCATAATCACTATCCTAATGGAAAATACTATTGATGCCTCTAACAGTACTTACACCGTTCCTCATTTGCGTCTGCACATTATGCGGACACTGTTTGGTCTAAATTTTATTGGCCTTGTCTACGATAACTGGTCTGCCATCTTTTTTCCTGATGAAATCCGGAATACTTTGACGGGCGTGACCATCAGCTTTTGGGCGGCCTTTTCATTGTTAAACCTCTTTGGTGTTCGTTATCCTCTAAAGTTTTTACCCATTCTCCTGCTGCAACTGCTTTATAAGACGGCCTGGATTATTGGGACGTACATACCTGCCAAAAATGCAAATGTCCTGAACGAAAGTCTCAATTCATTTTTCTCGATTTGTCTGGCCGGGATTTTTCTCAACCTTCTCATCATACCATGGGGGTATGTCTACAGGGAGTATGTAAAGGGATTTTTGAGATTGGGTTAGCACATTCACCCTTCTACCCATTAAATTGGAGGCTCATCCTATTACCGCTTTATGAAAAAGACTTTGATATCACTGCTGTTTCTATCATTTCTGACACCATATCTAAGCGCCCAGGAGGCTACCCCCGCACACAAAGACTCGCTAAGACAGGCTGTGGACCGCTACTATTCCATAAACATCCGGATATTCAGCGGAGAAGCAGAGCAGGGGGATGTTGAAGCACTCTTTGAGCTGTTTACGGACGACTTTGTGTATACACATCAGAAATACGGCGGCGATTACAGCAGGCAGGACCTTTATGATGGATATACCAATAACCTGAAAAATGGCAATTACGATGGGTCCATCGCGGATGTCAGCATCAGGAATAAGATAGTGGGTCTGAATGCCGTGGCGATAGAGCGAGCCTATCTGGGAAAAGACCAGGAAGAGATCGATCCGGGCATGACCGTTTTTGAATTTCGGAACGGCCTGATTTCCAGGATCACGGAGTTTTGGTGAACAATACCTTCCTCATCAGATGCTGAAACAACACCTTCGCCAAAGCTACGGTGTTTAAAGAAGTTCGGCATGACCACATTTGTCGTTTTCATGGTCTCTTTTCGTCACTCTGAGCGGAGCGAAGAGTCTTCCATTCCAAAGTCTGATTTTCGATGTATAGAAATATGAGAATCTCAAGTGAGCCAAAATAACCGGAAACTAAAAACTACTAAACAACCTATCCCATCATTTTCTCCTTCATCTGCGTTAACTTAATTGCATTAACACATACAATATGAAACTCCTCGAAGCCAGTGAAAAAAATCCTAACCTGTTCGTCTTTCTCCCCATCCTGCATGCTGTTTGGATCGATGCCGTACTCACACGGGAAGAGATAGACCTGATCAATTCACTTATAGACTCGCAGTCCTGGTTGACAGATGAAGAAAAGAAGCTTATCCGGAGGTACATTGATCCTTCTACCCCTCCGGAGCCGGTTGAGATGAAGCGGTGGTATCGGGAGATCAGCCAGGCTTCAGAGAAAATATCCAACGGACACGAGGCCGGACCAGTAGACATCGGCCTTCATCTGGTGGAGGACAAGGGAGGCAAAGTGGAGGATGGCATCAAAGATTCTCTTGAGAAAATTGAAGAGGCGCTTGGTATTATTCATGACGAGTACCGCCCCTCTCATTTCGGAAAAAAGCACCAGTCTGAATCCCAAAAACTTAGCGCTTCCTCTTCTTTTGATCCAAAACAGATGAGCAAGCTGCTTGACGGCAGCAGGCGCAAGTTGATCGACCAGGTCAGGGAACTTTTAAGTCAGGATGATTTCAATTATGTAAGCCATCAGGATACAGATGCCTATCGTGAGCAGGTATTGAAATGGTGCCGGGCTTTGGCCAAACAAGGTTATGGAAGTATGGCCTATCCCGAGGATTTTGGAGGTCAGGACGATATGGAAGGATACTTTACCGTAATGGAAACCCTCAGCTACCATGACCTGAGTATGGTGATAAAGTTTGGTGTGCAGTTCGGCCTTTTTGGAATGAGCGTTCTTTTTCTGGGAACAGAGAAACATCACAAAAAACATCTTGCCGACATAGGCAGTTTGAAGCTACCCGGTTGCTTTGCTATGACGGAAACGGGTCATGGTTCTAATGTCCGTGGAATTGAAACCACCGCTACTTACGACCATCAGGACAAATCGTTTACCATTCACACACCCAATGACCTGGCAAGAAAAGACTACATCGGCAACGCCGCGTCTCATGGGCAAATGGCAACGGTTTTTGCCAAACTCATGATTGATGAAGTGGATTATGGTGTCACGGCTTTCCTGGTGCCGATCCGTGATAGCAATAGCAAGACATTACCCGGGATCAGAATAGAAGACTGCGGACGTAAGATCGGGCTGAATGGTGTGGACAATGGGCGGATTTGGTTTGATCAGGTCAAAATACCATTGGGGAACATGCTGGATAGATATGCTTCCATCAGCGAACAGGGCGAGTTTCAGAGTCCCATTACCGGGGACAGTCGTAGGTTTTTTACCATGCTCGGCACACTGGTTGGCGGACGTATCGGTATACCCAGAGCAGGTCTCAGTGCGGCTAAATCAGGATTGACCACCGCCATACATTACGGCGATAGACGTACACAATTCGGACCGGAAAACGGGGAGGAAGTATCCATCCTGAATTACAGGACACACCAACGAAGATTGATGCCACTTTTGGCGAATGCCTATGCCCTTCATTTCTCACTACAGTATTTGACTAATAGGTTTTTGAATCGGACGGAAGAGGACATGCGGGAGATCGAAGCACTTGCAGCGGGACTGAAGTCTTTCGCCACCTGGAACACGACTACCACTCTTCAGGTCTGTCGGGAAGCCTGCGGAGGCAAGGGTTATCTGGAGGAAAACCGCCTGGGCATATTGAAAAATGATACGGAGATCTTCACCACATTCGAGGGAGACAACACGGTTCTTATGCAGCTCGTGGCCAAGAGTCGTCTGACAGAATTTAAACAGGAATTTCACGAGATCAGCTTTTTTGGCATTGTCAACTATATAGCCAGGCAGGCTAAAACTTCCCTTTCCGAAATGAACCCCATCATCATTCGAAGTACTGATGATACCCATCTCCTTGATCCGGAATTTCACCTCAGCGCATTCCGGTATCGTGAGCGGGATATTCTTACTTCAGCTGCAAGTCGCATCAAGAAGCATCTGGATGCGGGTATGAATTCATTTGATGCATTTAACCAGTGTCAGTACCACTTGCTTAATGTTGGGGTAGCGTACACTGAACGGATCATCCTGGAGCAATTCATCAAACAGGTTGCCAAGACGGAAGACGAGAGTCTCAGGGTCGTATTGAAAAAGCTCTGTGATCTTTTTGCGCTAAGCCAGATAGAGAAAAATAAGGGTTGGTACCTGGAGCATGATTATATGGCTGGTGTGAAGACCAAAGCCATTCGCCGGATGGTCAATAAGTTGTGCTGGGAGGTAAGGCAGGAATCTGTTGGGCTCGTGGACGCATTCGGTATCTCTGAGAAATGCCTGTCCGCACCGATCGCTTTCGGAGATTTCAGGTAGACGTGTGCTAATGGATTGTGAAGTCATCTTGTAAAATCATTTCAGCATAAGCGTAAATCAAAGTTGGAATCAAAACTTGAACACATACTGACCCACACTCATAAACCTGAGATGGTCTTTTACGTGCGGTCCAACCCCGGGGCTTTTGAAGAGACGCTGAAGCTCGCTGTCATAGATAAGCAACCATATTCCTGGCGGGCATCGTGGGCCTTGTGGAGCTGCATGGAAAAAGACGACTTGCGCGTAAAGCCATATTTGGATAAGATCATCCGGGTCTTGCCAAAAGTGAAAGACAACCAGCAAAGGGACCTGATGATCATCCTCCATAAAATGGAGTTAAATGATGACCAGGAGGGAAGGCTTCTGAATATCTGCATTCGGATTTGGGAGAAAATTGGTAAACAACCTTCTGTTAGAATGAATGCTTTTAAGCTTATCGCAAAAATCGCAAAGAAATACCCGGAGTTGGCCCATGAGGTTTCTGCGCTGTTAGCAACCGAGTATTTAGACACTTTATCCCCCGGAGTCAGAAGCTCTGTTTTGAAAATGGGGGAAGCCTTTAAAAGTACCAGAAGTGGCGATTAGGTTTAATTCAAAATCGTCACTCTTCTGCAACCTGCGGATCTGAATGGCGGACTATCCCTTCACAAAATTCCAACAATACATATCTTTAAAAGCAGAATTGAAGGAATGGGAAAATCTAATGAAAACATCCGTGTCCTCGTTACACTCCAGTTTCCGCAGACGGGCATTCAAATGTTAAAGGAAGCAGGCTTTCAGGTTACCGTGTGGGACAGGGGTCGCCCTATGACACCGGAGGAACTCATTGAAAACGCAAAGGAGCATCAGGCACTTTTTTGTGCAAGTTCGGACAAGCTGGATGAAAACTTCCTGCGGGCCTGTGATCACCTGGAGGTCATCTCACAGTTTTCGGCAGGTTATGACAATATAGATCTTGGAGTGGCGAATGAACTCGGCATTCCGTTTGGAAATGCGCCGGGAGCTATGAAAAACGCCACGGCGGATACGGCTTTTGGGTTGATGATTGCCGTTTCCAGGAAGATGTTTTTCATGCACAAACAAATTGCAAAAGGTAACTGGTCATTTCTGCATCCCGAGGACTTTCTTGGCATGGAGCTAAACAACAAGACCCTTGGCGTATTTGGTCTGGGAGGAATCGGAGCCGTGATGGCCCGAAAAAGTAAGGCTGCTTTCGACATGAAGATCATCTACCACAATCGTAACCGGTATCCGGAAGCTGAGGATGCACTGAGAGCTCGCTATGTTGCTTTTGATGAGCTGCTGGAGTCAAGCGATGTCCTGTCCGTGCATAGTGCATTGACATCGGAGACGAAGGGATTATTTGATATGTCCGTATTCAAAAAAATGAAACCAACTTCCATTTTCATCAATACATCAAGGGGTGGTGTCCATAATGAGCAGGATTTGATCAAAGCTTTGGAAACAGGTGAGATCTGGGGAGCTGGGCTGGATGTGACCAATCCTGAGCCGATGGCTGCAGATAACCCTCTGCTGGATATGGAAAACGTCTGCGTGCTGCCCCATATCGGTTCCGCCACGGTAGAAGCTCGCAACAGGATGTCCGAGTACGCGGCAAGAAATATCATCATGTTTTATGAATCAGGAAAAGTCGCATATCCGGTAAGGTCTTGAACTAAAATGAATGAGCTTCCTGCCAGAAGTCACCCTGAACTTGTTTCAGGGTCTGAATGACGAGGTAATACATTAATTCGTCACTCAGATCCGCCAGTTGGCGGAGAAGAGTCTGGCAAAATCCGTCACTCAGAGGCGAAGCCGAAGAGTCTTCCACCACTGAAGATCCCAGTCCTTATCTTTTGAGAAAGGGTGTCATTCCAGAAGCCATTCTTATCAAATTGGAAAAGATTCTCCAAAGGCTCATAATGACGAGGTAATAAATAATCCGTCGCTGAGATCCGCCAGTTGGCGGATAAGAGTCTTCCTTAACTAATTTTATTGAATTTGATTCTAAAAAATGGAAAAAGGCGGTGTAACCTATATAATGACCAACTATAGTCATACGACTTTATATACAGGTGTCACTTCTGATATTGTATCAAGAGTTATTGAACACAAGGAGAAACATTACCCCGAGTCATTTACTTCGAAGTGTTTTCAGACATAGAGGAAGCAATAACAAGAGAGAAGTACATAAAGGGTAAGAGTCGTAAGTGGAAGAATGCCATTATCACCGCACAAAATCCTGAATGGAAAGACCTGTGGTCGGAGATCAAGGATTGGTAGATAGTAAGTAAGTATTTGGTGTAAGGGTTTTTAGAATTGTAAGATTCTTCGCCTAAAGGCTCTGAATGACGAGGTAATACATTAATTCGTCACTCAGATCCGCCAGTTGGCGTAAAAGAGTCTGGCAAAATCCGTCACTCAGAGGCGAAGCCGAAGAGTCTTCCAATACTGAAAATTGCTGTTCCGCACAATTCTGGGGAAGAGTCTCAGTAGACAGCCCATTCAATACGCTTAAAAATCTACGAGAGTATGTTCGGTAAACCCGCAGAGGACTAACAAGTCCAACGAACCTCTCCCCGGTTTCCCTCATAAGTATTATATTTAGTCATCAGGCAATCACTTTAACCCAATCTGATGATGAACCTAATCAAGAGAATATTTTCTTCACTTTTTCTGGTTGCAGTTGTTTTTCATTTGGCTGTAGCCCAACGGATATCCAAAGACGAACTGGTCTTTCTCACTCCCAAGTGGGAAGGAGAACGCTATGAAGACGGAAGACCCAAAGTTTCCGATGAGATCCTCGAAAGGATGAAGCTGGTGACCCTCGAAGAAGCCTGGGCGGTCCTGAAAGGTGATAATTTCAAATACCAGTACGAAGGTGACTGGATGACCATCAATTCGGATAATGTACTTGTAGGAAGGGCCGTGACCGCCACGTTTATGCCTGGCAGACCGGACATACATCGGGTCATTGACAAACGAGGACATGAGGAGGATGGACGCATCAAAGCTCAAAACTCCTGGACCATTGATATGCTTGTTCCGGGAGATGTATATGTAGTGGACCAGTTTGGTGCCCATGTGGATGGACCCACAATTGGTGATAACCTGGGCAATTCCATTTTTGCCAAATCCGGAAATGGAATAGTCTATAATGGTGCCCTCCGCGATGTCAATGGACTAAAAGAGATTGAGGGTTTTACCGCCTATTTTAAAAGCTATCATCCTTCGCACCATTTGAATAACCCCGATGGTGCCCTGAATACTACCCTTGTCGGAATCAATACTCCTACCCGCATCGGTAATGCCACAGTCATGCCAGGAGACGTCGTGCTGGGTCGCGATGGCGGAGTTATTTTCATCCCACCGCACCTTGCCGAGCAGGTGGTAAAGGTTTCTGAAATTGTACGGCTGAGAGATATGTTTGGCCACCAACGATTACGTGAGCAGAAGTACACTGCTGGCCAGATTGATACACGCTGGTCGGATGAAATTGAAAAAGATTTTTCTCAATGGCTCAACGAAAACATAGATGAGCTCCCGGTTCCAAAAGAACAAATCCAGGAATTACTGAAAACCCGGACCTGGTAAACCTAAAAACATTATGAAGAAAAGCAACAATTCAAGACGGTCCTTCATCGGAAAGACTGCCATGGGATCTGCCCTTGGTTTTGGAATGTTTTCCGCGGCTGGTAAGGACCTGGAAAATGCCGTTGACAATTATCCTAAACATTCCGCACCTTCGGATCTGAAGATCACCGAAATAAAGTGCGGCTACATCCGGAACGGACACGGCTTGTTCGTAAAAATCCATACCGATCAGGGTATTTGGGGCTGCGGGGAAGCCGTAGATGCCGTACCGGGTACTTATCACCTTGTTAAAATGTTTGGTGAAAGACTGAAAGACAAAAACCCCCTAAACGTCAATCGACTTTTCGAAGACATCAGGAAGAGCGGATTTTTTGAAGGGGCACAGTCCGGAATGTTTGTGGCCGTATTGTCTGCGGTGGAAACTGCCCTGTGGGATTTAGCCGGGAAAGCACTTGATGTACCCGTTTATCAGTTGCTCGGTGGCAAATTCCGGGATCGCATCCGGTTGTACATGGACACAGCACTCTACCAGTTCAGACTGCCTGAGCCAAAAGACTTTGCGGCTGCTGCCCGCGAAGCGGTGGACATGGGATTTACCGCCATAAAGTTTGACCTGGATCAGGCCAATGATCCGAATAAGTACGATCGTTATAATTGGACAGCGAGTCCGGCAGAATTACAGCGTATGTACGATCAGATTGCAGCCGCCCGTGAGGAAGTTGGTCCGAATATCGACATCTGCGCCGACATGCACGGGCGGTATGATGCCATAACCGGTGAGAAAGTGGCCCGACTGATGGAGCCTCTTGATCTCATGTGGCTGGAAGAACCCATCCCGGCGGAAAATGTGGAGGCGTTCAAGCAGATCACGGATGCTACCACAACACCAATTTGTGCAGGAGAGAATATTTACCTGGCACATGGATTTCGAAAAATGTTGGAGCTGCAGGCCGTGAACATTATTATGCCGGACCTTCAGAAAGCCGGTGGGCTGGGAGAGGGGCAGCGCATCGCCAACCTTGCCAATCTGCACTATGTACCCTTCGCACCACATATGGTGGGATCTTATCTTGCGGCAATGGCGTCATCCCATGTGTGCGCCTCGGTACCTAATTTCATGATACTGGAGTGGCAGATCTATTTCCATAAGAATGAGATGTTCGACGAGATTGTGGATTATGATGGACCGAAGGTCGAAGATGGTTTCATTCCTATTTCGGAAAAACCAGGGATTGGAGTGGAGATCAATGAGGAAGGTATGAGAAAGTATGCCACACCAGGGATGCCATTTTTTGAATAAAGTAAAGAAATGAATCGAACCTATTCCATTCTATTGATCCTTGGCGCCATCCTTGGTGCCCTCTCACTGTACCTCTATTTATCGGAAAACTACACGCTTTTCGGGCCAACACTGATTTTATGTTTTCTGTCTTTGGCCGGTGGATTCAGAGGCTACTCTTTTCTGAAGGGGTTCTCATTCGCCATGTTGGTGCTGGCTGCTGTCACCACAGGGATGGTCTATCCATCTTATTTCATCAAAGCCGGGGATTTTGAGTTCAAATCTTTGATTGTGCCCCTACTACAGATCATCATGTTTGGGATGGGAACCGCCATGAGTATTAAGGATTTTGCGGCTGTGACCAAAAGTCCAAAAGCGGTGTTCATCGGGCTGGCATGCCAGTTTACGATCATGCCGATCCTGGGCGTTACGCTGGCAACAGTATTCAGTTTTCCACCTGAGATCGCTGCAGGGATCATTCTGATAGGTTCTTCTCCCAGTGGACTTGCCTCCAATGTTATGGCATACATAGGCAAAGCCAACCTGGCACTTTCTGTGACGCTGACAACCGTAGCGACCCTACTGGCTCCCTTGCTTACGCCGATTCTCATGAAGTTTTTGGGGGATCAGCTCATCCCGATTGATGTGCTGGCCATGATGTGGAGCATTACCAAGATGGTGATCATTCCAGTATTGGCTGGACTACTTTTTAACCGGATCTTTCACGGTAAGACCGAATGGCTGGACAAGGCCATGCCCATGCTGTCCATGGGTGGGATCATTTTTATCCTGGTGATTATTACGGCAGCAGGCAGGGACAACTTACTCACGATGGGTCTGCTTTTGGTGGTAGTTGGTTTTATTCACAACCTTTCAGGCTACTTCCTGGGATACTGGAGTTGTCGACTTTTCAGAATGGATGAAAGATCCTGCCGAACGATCGCATTCGAAGTAGGCATGCAAAATGCAGGTCTGGCTAGTGGTATTGCCACGGAGATGGGCAAAGTCGCTACCCTGGGTCTGGCTCCTGCGATTTTCGGTCCGATGATGAACATCACGGGTTCTTCCATCGCTACCTGGTGGCGCGATAAACCGATGGAGCCGGAGGATAAATCTTAAACCTTATCCGGATTACCACGTTCTTCCTAAAAAACGGTTTCTTATTATCTTACGATTGTTGCTGATACTTAAATCAAGATTTATGCGAAGAATTGGAATTGGCGCTTTGATGATTTTATCCTTTTGTTGGTCCCAGGCACAGGAAATGGATGGTGGTGAGGAAATGAAAAATCGATCAAAGACTCCTTTTGGATTTTATATAGGATATGTCAGGTACTTTGAAGAAAATAATAGTCCCTGGATGAATTCTGGAAATGATATTAAGGCATCAAGTTATCGGATAGAGCCTAGTTATCATTTTGGAGACAAGCTATGGAGCTCTTTGCAATATGGATTTTCAAGTTTCGATTTTACATCAAGCAGGACCGGTTTTTCATCTACTCACAGGACTTTTTATCAGTATATAGGAGCCTCTATTAACTATCGCATTTTTCCATTCAAGGGTTCCAAAACCTATGACGATGGAATGGTCTATGTAAAAATCGAGGCTGGAGCAACCAACTTTCGAACTCAAACTGAGTCTTTTCCACGTAATGACTGGGACGTACATAGAGCTGCAGGACTTGGTGTCCAGTACCATTTCTGGGATCAGTTAGGTGTGTACGCGGAGCACACTTTCGGCTCTTACACGGATACGCGTTTTGGAGTATCCCTTGATTTCTAGGACTCTACATCAATACCCCATTTTTAGAAGCTACTCCCGCGGGTAGCTCGGTTTCACCGAGCATTTCCCTGAGGTCAATTTCTATGGTCCTACTCAATGAGTACATGGGGATGTCATTGGTCAGACCCATAAAGGGATTTTCAGAATAATCGCCTACTAATTCCATGACAACGAAGATCCAACCTACAATCACATTAAAAGGGATGGACAACCAGATGGCCCAGGTTCCGATTTTGGCGAATTCGGATACCATTCCAAAAGGTAGCAGAAATATAAAAATGGTCACAAAAATGAAACTGATGCTAGCATATTGTCGGGGCAGGGGGAATTTCTTGATGCGTTCACATTTACCCTGGTGGTCATAAAAGTCTTTCAGAATCGCTTGCATTTCCATATGCCGAAAATCCTCAATCAAGCCTTTCCTCCTAAGCTCTTTTAACTCTTCAGCCTGTCGTAGGATGATCTGTGTGGCGGCATTCTTATTTTTTTGTAGCCGCTCATACTCGCCGTCAGGAAAGAACACATCAACTTTTATGTCATCAATTTCTTTCTGAATGAGTCCGAGTCCACTTTTCTTCATCCGTCTTCTCGCCCACCAACCGATTACACCTTTTTGACTGACATGTTCCCATTCGGTGGGTGTGAGAAGTTGTTTTCTCAGCGTGTATAGCCAGCCGATGTGACGATAGATCAGCCTCCGCCAGGTGCTTTCAAGTTCAGTTTGTTCGACTGTTTCATGCGCAAATTGTTCGGTAACAAAGGTTTTGACATACATGCCCCATGAACGGCTACTGTTGACAATGGCTCCCCAGATTTTACGAGCTTCCCACATACGATCGTAGGCACTATTGTTTTTGAATCCCAGATAAAATGCCACCGCCGTACCAATCAGAGACAATGGGAGCCATGGTATACTCAGCCAGGTGAGTGCCGCATATTTATAAAGTAGCACCACTGAGGTCATCCATGCCAGCAACCAGGGTAAATGGTGACCGGTGGCTATTAATACTCTTCTAAGGCCGAAATTTTTGATGACGATCATAGGTCAGTTATTTATGTTCTTCCCACCATGGAAAATCTATGTTCTCGATGTATGAAAATAGGTCACCCAGGGCAGGAGTAATAATCCGGAGTTCTTTTTCTTTGGCTGCTTTGGCAAATCTTACGACCGGATCCCACCACGTATGCTGTGCCAGTGAGAAACTACCCCAATGAACGGGCATCGCTTTTTTGGCTCCTGCATCTATAGCAGCCTGCACGCTTTCCTCAGGAAACATATGGATCTGGTGCCAGTTTTCATTGTACTGGCCACACTCCATCAACCCGAAGTCAAACGGACCCAACCGTTTTCCTACTTCCTTAAAATGACTGCCATAGCCTCCATCTCCACTCCAGTATATGTTTTCATCACTTGTCCGGATCACCCATCCACCCCAAAGTGACTTATTTCGATCACCCAAACCTCTTCCGGAAAAATGCCGGCTGGGTGTGAAAGTTATCCTGATATCGTCAAGGTGATCTTCCTGCCACCAGTCAAACTCTGTAATTAATTCCCTTTCTACACCCCACTTTTCAAAATGCCGACTGGCGCCAAGTGCCACAAAGTACTTTTTGACTTTGGGTATCAGCTTCTCGATACTGGCCAGGTCAAGGTGGTCATAGTGATCATGTGTCAGTAGCAAAAGATCGATTTCAGGAAAGTGATCGATCATAGCAAGAGTATCCTTTGAGTAGCGCTCACTTTTAAAAGGTGCGATTGGTGCAGCATCCGGTCCCAGCATTGGGTCAACCAGCAAAGTCTTGTCCTTTATTCTCATGAGACACGCAGAATGCCCGTACCAGATCATTTTCGCTTGATCTGATGGCAACAGAAACCTCGTCACCTCAAATGGAGCCACAGGAAGTGGTGATTCGGGTTCACGGCCCGCCTTATCAAAGAACTGCTTGTAAAGCAATTTCGGTAAAGTCTGAAAAGAGAATGACATGCTGGTATGCTCCAGGTTTTTGAATTCCCCATCCAGCCATTGTGGGGAGCTGGCATACTTTTTCTTTAGCTCATCGGTCAGCTTACCTCCAAACTGCTTTTTATTGATCATAGCGGAAAAATCAAATAGGAACCCGAATCCATTTGGTTCGGTAAACTGGCCCCAACAACTAATTTAACCTAATATCTGACTTAGGAGAAGCTTAAGGCCTACTTACCGTTCATTTCCTTTCACTATTCGCTATTCTCTTAGCTCTTTTCCAAGTACATGACCTAAAATAAAACCTGCTGAAATCACTAAGATCGAAAACATTACAATTACTAACATCTGTGTAAGGTTTTGGGTACTTTCAATCTATTTTTCTTGCCAGGGCCTTCACCACATTGTTGAAGCTTCCTACAAAATGTGCAAATACCTCTATATCACCCGACTGATCCTGGGCATTGGTATGATGAATGTCAATTACTTCAAACACTGAGCTTTCTTCATAACCAGGTCTCTTCAGCTTAATTTTTTCGCCTATTCTGGGCAGATGTTTAAGACTGCACAAAGTGGGTTGGGCCATTTCTCCCTCAAAGTCTATTTCTATTAATTTTATATTATTCATTTCTGTATTCCATTTGAAAAATTGAAGTTTGATCAGACCGATTCCCGCACATTGGAGGGTTGATCAAATAATTGAATGGTACTTGTCCCTGCGTCAAGGGCGGGGACAAAACATTTGGATTGGGAATGATCCCGAAAAATGTAAGATGAACAGACTACGCCTTTGGTGGCGGAAGAACTATCCTTAAGTGAGGATTATTGAAAAGATTGGCTCCGTATCCGGAGAAGGAGTCTTTAACGCAAAAAACAAGCGGAGAAATGCTTAAGCTATTATCAGCGATGTTAAAATCAAGGTTCAAAAAATAGATTTCACTTTCAGGGTCCGGCTCATCATGTTCCGGCATTAAATTCTTCTGATCCAGAACGATCTCATAGACGAATTCCACCATTGATTCGATCTCGTTTACAGAAGGATCGAAAGTGCCCTGAATGTCAGCGACGTCTATTGACAAATTGGCCATGTAAAAACACATGAAGACGCCAATTGGTTTTACAAGATATGTTCTGACAAACTGTATCACTACTGTAAAATAAAGGAATGTTTGTCAGATTGGTTTTAGAATGGGAAATAAAAACTTCTTCGATTAAAAATCCAGATAGCGCATTTTGATGACAACGAACTGACTTTCAGGATACTTGAAATCAAAGTCCTCAAACTTGGGAAGCTTGTAGGAGTAGAATTGAAAATTGGAAAAACCAAACCCCTCTTTTGGGAAAATCAGTCCCATATCAACGGAATTATTACCGTTGGCATCGTCCAGCACTGCAAAACCATACGTGCCCGGTTTCAATCCTTCCAGCTTCACTTCCAATGTGCCTCCGATAAGGTCTTTTTTCTCGAAATTTATCTCCCTTTCCGGCTTGCGTACTTCCCAGCTTTCTGCGGATTCGTAGATGCCTACAAAAATATACCCCTCGCTGTAACGGATGTTTTCCACACGGATGACGAGTGGGGGAGATTCGGTGATCTTTTCAGACAAGAACCAGTTCAATATGATAATGGACCATATCATGTCAGCCTCTCATCACTAAGTAAGTCAGATAAGAAAAATAAACCACTACAAATACTACTCCTTCAAACCTGCTGATAGAAGGTTTTTTACCATTGATCACGGCAAAGATCAAAACAGTATTGGACAGGATCAGCATGAGTATGTCATCATTATTAAGTTCATTAAAGGGGAGTGGTTTGATGATGGCACTGATGCCCAGGATCCAAAATATGTTGAAGATATTGGACCCTATGACATTTCCTATCGCCATGTCAGCCCTGCCCTTTTTTGCGGCGACCACGCTGGTGACAAGCTCCGGTAAGGAGGTGCCAACAGCTATGATTGTTAGGCCTATAAACGATTCTGACAACC
Source organism: Cyclobacteriaceae bacterium (assembly GCA_965228045.1). Classification (GTDB taxonomy): domain Bacteria; phylum Bacteroidota; class Bacteroidia; order Cytophagales; family Cyclobacteriaceae; genus JANQEU01. Next base: position 1,305,668 of record OZ245789.1, read on the forward strand.
CAAAGGTTAGGGCGATTTCTATGGCTCCGTCAACGATCCATTTTCCGCCAAGGAACAGTCCGAAAACACCAATACCAATGTAAAGAGAAGACCGCACTAAAGTCAGCATACCTTCTCCGCTTTCCTCGAAATTTTGAGCTTGATCTTTGTCTTTACTTACTACGAAAATGTAGGTCATAAAGAGTCCAAAAAACAGCAAAAGCATGGCGCCGTCCAACTGGCTTATCTCCAGTCCGGTACTTAGTCCAAAAAGGTTGGCATTGGCCAAAAATCCGACCATAAAGGTGGCCACCAGGGAAATGGGTATCTCTGTGAAGTATATACTCTTTTTGATTGGAATTGGAGCTACAATAGCGGACACTCCAAGTATCAGCAGAATATTGGCTATGTTGCTGCCAAAAATGTTTCCTATGGCAAGCTCAGAGCTACCATTGATACTGGCCAATACGTTTACAATCAGTTCCGGCATACTGGTACCCAGTGAGACAATGGTCAGGCCGATTACCAGTTCAGGGATGGCAAATCTTTTGGCGAGGGAGACAGCTCCTTCCACAAGCAGGTCCGCGGATTTGATGAGTATGACAAATCCAACTATAAACAAAATGTATGTAAGAATCATGGTGTGATATCGAAAGCGTGATCCATTCGAAATGTAAAATTTCTAAACAATTCTGTCTCAAATCTGAGCGTAATTTTCAGTTTTGAATCAGATTTGGACATCATCTTTGTGGATGGATTTCGGATCGTAAAAGCCCGAAACAGCGAGATGAGATTGCTTATTGTAGAGGATGAACTAAAACTTCTCCAATCAATCATGGAGTACCTGAAGGACGAAGAGTATATCCTGGACTCAGCTACTAACGTGTCTGACGCAATTGACCTGATAAGTGTTCATAACTATGACTGTGTGGTAGTGGACATCACACTGGGCAGCGTCCAAAAAGGAGGGTTAGATGTGGTCAAGTCTTTGAAAACATACAAATCCGATGCAGGCATCATCATCATATCCGCCAGGGATTCGGTTGAAGACAAAATAGCGGGCCTTGAGCTGGGATCCGACGATTACATTACCAAACCATTTCACCTCGCAGAGCTCAAAGCCAGGATCAGATCCGTGATCAGAAGAAGGCTCCATCAGGGATTTGAGGAAATTGAATATGGCGACATAAAATTGCTGGTGGATAAAAAAGAGGTGTTGTTAAAAGGAAATAAACAATCTTTTTCCTCCATGCAGTTTGACCTGCTCCTGTTTTTTGTGTCAAACAAAGGCAAAATACTTACTAAAACCTCCATCGCTGATCACCTGTGGGCGGATGAGTACGGATTTGGTTCTTACGATTTTCTCTATACACATATTAAGAACCTGAGAAAGAAGTTACAAAGTGAGGATTGTGACTACCTGGAAAACATCTATGGGCTGGGCTATAAGTTCGAGAAGAAATGAAGCTCCTCTCCAAGTATTATAGGATATATGTGCTTACTGCGCTTCCACTTTTTCTTGTGGTGGCGGTAGGGTATTATTTTCTGTTGCTTACGGTTATTACTAATAAGGCAGATGAATCCCTTATGGAGGATAAAGCTTACATCGTCTCGCAGCTGAGCAACTCCGGCGAACTGGTGGATCTTTTTCTAAATCTTACAGATAACTATTCGCTAAAATCCATTAAGAACAAGCGAACGATCAAAGATCAGTTCACCACCATAATGCTGTATGATGAACTGGAAGATGAAGAAGAGCCTTACCGGCAATTGTATTGTACTGTTTCGCTCAATGACCAGCATTACGAGCTTACCATACGCAAATCATTGGTAGAATATAACTCCATCATGTATTCGATCCTGATCCTCGGCACGGTGTTTTCGTTGTTGTTGGTGATGGGCTTTACGCTAATCAACAGGTTGCTTACCAGAAGTGTCTGGTCTCCTTTTTACAGAACCATTGGAGAATTGTCAGATTACTCTCCTGAATCTAAAAAGAGCATCATGCTGGAAGAAACCAACATCGAAGAGTTTCAGCTACTGAACAGGACCGTAAGCCGAATGAGCGAAAAGATCAAGAATGATTTTTTCAAGCAAAAAAAGTTCATTGACAATGTAGCTCACGAGGTACAGACCCCTCTTTCGGTAATCAATGCCAATGTGGAAAATCTGGTGCAGAACAAGCATCTCACGCAGGAAGACTTCCTGGGGTTGCAGAATGTATCGGAGTCTACTACTTATCTATCCAGGGTCATAAAGTCTCTTTTATTGCTTTCACGAATAGAGAACGATCAGTTTCAGGAACTGGAGGAGGTTTCACTGGTAGATTATGTGATCCTTTTTTTTGGCAAAAACAAAGAGCACATGGAAAACAAGGGGTTGACGCTGGATGGTCATTATGATTCGGAGTTTCGTATCAGGATGCATCCGGTACTGCTTGAGATACTTGTTTCCAATCTTTGTCAGAACGCAATCCGTCATAGTGTGCCGGATAGCAGGATACGGGTTCGTTCCGAAGAAGAGAAGGGTAAAATGAAACTCACCATTTCAAACAAAAGTGTAAAGTCCGACATCGATCCTGACAAGATGTTTGAGATGTTTGCCAAGCAATCAGGTCATCCGGAATCAACGGGTATTGGTCTTTCTATTGTCCGCGAGATTTGTAATCTATATGGGGTACAGGTGAGCTACAAAGTGGAGGGAGAAAGGCATACGCTGGAATTGGTAAAGTGATTAATAAATCGGGGAGCGGAAACTTTACTAATCGTTTAGGCATTGTTAGCAGGACGCACTAAGTTTAAATACTCAGTACATCCGAAGAACAAATGAATCCAAAAGAGCTACTTCAATCCTTCAAGAATAAATCACCGGAGAAAATAGCCGAGAAACGTGACCGCCCCAAGGAGGTGGGTCAGATTCTTTCTGAGCAAATGGAGATGATCATGAAGGAATTTCGTCGCTCCAATTTCGGTTTATTCACTTCAGCGTTTACAGCAGGTCTGGAGATTGGTTTTTCTGTGCTATTTATGTGCACGATCTATTCCATGTTTGGCGAAGGAATGGCACCGGAGCAGATGAAACTCTTTCTGGCACTGTGCTATCCTATCGGATTCATTTTTGTCATTATAGGACGTTCGGAATTATTTACAGAGCATACAGCCCTGGCGTTGCTACCCGTTCTGAACAGAAAAGTCACACTGAGTAATTTGTTGACGCTTTGGGGCCTCGTGTACCTCGGAAATGTGATTGGAGGAATGATTTTTGCGTTCATCCTTTCCAAAATTGGTCCGGATGTGGGTTTTATTGATCCTATTGCTTTTGAGCACCTTGCCCACGAACTGGTGGATCATAATTGGAGCACTATTCTTGGTAGCGCTTTATTGGCAGGCTGGATGATGGGACTGCTTGGGTGGCTCGTGACATCCTCTCAAGAGACAATCAGTAGAATGCTCGTCATCGTTTTTGTTACCAGTATTATAGGTATTGCTGGCTTACATCACTGTATCATCGGGTCAATAGAAGTATTTACCGGAATGATTTCGTCTACGGAAATCACTTTTTCGGATTACCTCAGATTTCAGCTGTGGGCCACCATAGGCAATACCATCGGTGGCTCATTCTTTGTGTCTGTTCTGAAGTACAGTCACGTTAATGCTTAGTTGTATTTATTTACCTGGATGAAATTTTAATTTAATCTTTAAATTCGTCTGGTAGAATGAAATAGTCCACTCTATATTTACTAATGTCGTCCATACGAATATATAGTTCATTTAGTGAGTTGAAAAATGACAAGGCAGGTCCGCTGCCAAGTAAGGAAGACTTGTCACGTCAGAAAGAGATCATTCTTGCACTTAGGAAAATGAAAAGGAATAATTTGGATAAGAAATAGCCATAATTATTCCAGATGGACAAAAATCTAATCGAATTAATTCAGGAGTTGGCCGTATCCCTTAGGAAATTCGGGGTAGAATACTTGTTTGTTGGAGGAATTGCTGTTGGTATCTATGGACAATATAGACTTTCAAAAAATCTGGGAGAAGGGATAGATTATGACATCGATATTTGGTATTCAGCTACAAATATTAATTTTTCCAAATTGGTCCAGTCATTATCTAATATCAATCCGGATTTAACGGAAGATCTTGATAAGATCATATTTGACCCTACTAAAACTTCTCTAAAGTTTAATCCGGGGAGCTTTCATTTTGATTTTTTACCTCGTTTGGTGGCATTCGACCATTCTGACTTTACAAAATGCTTTAATAATAGAATGGTAGTGGATCTTGAAGGAGTCAAAATCAATTTTATTTCCAAAGCTGATTTAATACATGACAAAACGAACATCTGGTCGGCATAAAGATTTGGATGATATCAAAAATATTAGTAGTAATAAAACCTAATTAGTCATACGAATATCATCGTAAGAATAATGGGCCGAAGGAACTTACGTAATTGGCAGTGTAATTATTCTGTTGCTTTGAACTCGACTTCATCCATGGATACCAGAATCTGACCTTCGGCTGCCTCAGCATTTTTGATTACGAAATACACATCATGAAAGCCTTCTATTCCTTCCAAGGGTACTGACCATTTTGGACGGAATTTTTCCCTAACATCACGGAAACCAGGTCTTGGGCCTTTTTGTCCTCCAGCTTCCCATTCTGCGATCATTTTACCCATCTCAGCACGGAAATCTATGTCAACGGAAACGATCTGCTCAGTAGTCCCCACCAGGGTTCCATTAGGATCGTCCAGTCTTACTTCCATCACACCGCCGGCAGCATCAACCCGACCCGGAGCTTCTGCCACTATGATAATTTCTGAGACACCGGTAAAGTCAAGATTACTGAATCCCACATAAGCTCCGTCTTCTACCAGGTAAAAGGATCGTCCCGGAGTTGTCAGTAATTGTGTTCCACTTTCCACGTCATACCTTTCTACATTGATCACAGGATTGCGTAAAGCAATGATGGACTCATCTGCCAGGGACCTGAGATTGCCTGCACCATTGTCAAAATAGGCCGCTCTCAACAGATAACCACCTTTTCCGTTTTGACCTTCAGGCACTTCGGTCACGTAAGTACCTGAAAGCGGGATGGAGGCGGCATCATCCTGCTGAGCTTCATCAAGGTCAAGGATATAATCCACCATCAACAGAGCTTCTTCCTTTGAAAAGTTAGGGTGCGCTGCCATGGCATGCTCACCCCAGATGCCAACACTTCCATTCAGAATCCTGTCAGCAAGCATGGATTTGTTTTCATCTGTCTCAGCATACTTCTCTGCCACCTGCAGATAGCTGGGACCTATAGAGGCAACTTCTACCTTATGGCAAGAAAAACAATCACTACCCTGGATAAGGGTCTGACCTCTGGAGAAGCTGACCCACTCTTCAGTTGCTCTATGATTTTGCGCAATTTCTATCAGATCGAACCCTTCGGGTGCGTAATCGAAATTTACCGCAACCTGCTCCGGCGAAATGGAACCGTTTTCTACGGAACCGTCTTCCTCATCTGTCACAATAATATTGTAGGTAAGTGCTTTTCCCGGGAAGAAGAAAGATTTGTTTCCGGAGGTAATGGCAATGTCAACCATTGGCGGAGCATTACCCGCCACGATCTCGAAGGTTTGCTCGTTGCTATTGTTAGCTTCATCCGTCACCGAAAGCGTGACTGCGTATGTGCCGGCCTCTTCTAAAGTAAGAGACGGATTAGCCTCCGAAAGATTTTGGGAAAATCCGTTATCTGAAGAAATGCTCCAATTGAAGTCAAGGTCGTCATTGTCATAATCAATTGTACCATCGGAGCTAAGCTCAACGGTAAGAGGAAGAGAACCTGCTGTCTTATCAGCACTTGCCATCACCACAGGCGTCCTGTTGCCGCCATTGTACTGTACTCTTTTAACCAGGGCATTGTCATTACCCTGGAACCATGCCGAGCCATACTCAAGGACATACAAGTCGCCATCGGGGCTGAATATCATGTCTATGGCACTGATGAAGTCCTCATTGGGAAGGAACCTCTCCATGCCTGCATAGTCTCCATTCGCGTCCATCGATACTGACATAATCCATCCTCGCATGAATTCAACCATCAACCATTTCCCTTCATAGTATGCAGGAAATCGTTTGTCAGATGCCGGGAAATCGGCCTGTCTGAAAACCGGACCTCCTGTCGCACTTCTACCGGCACTGCCCATCAAAGGAAACTCTTCAGAGAATCCGTACGGATACCATATAAAAGCGGGAACTGGTTTCGGCAATTCAGTTAATCCTGTATTGTTTGCCGAGGTATTGACCGGGTTACTGACATCAAAAGGTGCTCCCACTGAGTCATTGGTATGGTCAAAATCATTATATGGAATATTGTCACCTATGAAGTAGGGCCAACCATGAAAACTCGCTTCCTTAGCCTGATTGAATTCATCAAACCCCTTTGGTCCGCGGGCGGTACTATCCGATGCATCCGGTCCTACTTCACCCCAGTAAATGTAACCCGTTTCCGAGTCCACTGACACTCTCCAGGGGTTTCTATGTCCCATCGTATAGATCTCAGGGCGTGTTTTTTCAGTTCCTTCAGGGAAAAGGTTTCCTTCCGGAATGGTGTAGGAACCATCATCTTCCGGATGGATCCTTAAAATTTTTCCTCTCAGGTCATTCGTGTTTCCCGCAGTTCGCTGGTCATCTGAGGTTTCATAACCAGGTCTCTCGTCAAGGTTGGAAGTGCCGGAAGGCGGGTTTGCCGTATTGTTACCGGTGGTGAGATACAGGTTGTTGTTTTTATCCCACGCCATGCCACCACCGGTATGGCAGCATACTTCCCGCTGGGCCTTGTATTCCAACACTACTTTTTTGGAGTTTTCATCCAATGTTCCATTAGCGTAATTCCATCTGGCCAGTACATGCTTTGGTTCATCCGGGTCCGCGTAGAACATGTATATGAAATTGTTTTGCGCATAATCCGGGTGGGCCGTAATCCCCATCAGACCTTCTTCAGCAGGCCTGGATTGACCTTCTTTGTTGGTATAAATGATATTGGTAGGAATGTCCGCGATTTTCTTTAATTCTCGGGTTTCAACATTCAGGGATTTTAGACCTCCTTTTCTCTCTGCGATCAGCATTTCCTCATTGTTGAGAAAGGTGAATGCCATTGGCTCATCCAAAGCGTTTGGTTCCGTCAGAATGGTAGTTGTAAACCTGTTGTCTTCAGGCTTCACCTTCGTGGCTGTCTCCTGTACCTGGCAAGAGATCATCACGACGATGAAAAACATGTAAACACTTGTTACTTTGATCACTTTCGCGAAAGGGGAAGACATAATATTATTTCCGTTTTAATGTACTAATGGCTAAATGTGATAAGATCCGGGTTAGTTCCCGGAATAAGAATCGATAAAAATAAATCAGAGTTTCCACTCGGGATTTGGTTTTTGATAAACTAGCTATGAATTATTTGGGAGGCTTTTTCAGTCATTTTAATGGGATTCTCAATCAACCAAACCCCAATAGGCTTGTTTCTTACGATCGTCAAAGCTCATATTTAATGATGAACAATCTATCCTGCACTATCTGTCATCGGATACGGAGGATCTCCAGGGGTAGCGCAAATGTGGTATTATATCCCCCGGCTTCCGAATCTTGGGTTGACGAAATTGTTGAGGTTTGACCCGAAACGGTAGTTGATTCCAAACCAGGTATTAAATTCAAAATTACTTGCAAACTGCCTTACTCTGGTCAACACTTCTTCCTGGGAGGCATCGCCTTTGGCCAGGTAGATCTGATCGTGGATGAGCGCCCCTTCAAGGTAAACTTCTACTGACAGATTTCCGGTGAGTCTTACTTCAATCTCAGTATCGATACTGAGATTATCCAGACTCAGGTCATGCAGGTAATGCTGATACCTTGATCCGATTTCTATAGTGCCAAATTTCTGATTGAATTCGGCCGCAAGGCTAATGTACTGAATACCGACCGTCTCATAGTCTTTGTCATAAACAGTAGTTTCAAAGTACTCATTGCGACCAAGCGCTACCCCGTATCTCATGGTGAGAAGTTTATTATTAACCTCGCTGTAGGGGAAGAAGTTGTACTCAATACTAGGGCTCACGTAGTACCTATGCTTAAAATTGTCGAAGGTAGAATTTCGATAACCAGCGGAATATCCATAAGCCCACTTTTCATTTAGGCTCCAGACCATGAAATGATTCAAGCCAAGGTTGGTATTTCGTACGTGCGTGACTTCCATGGTGCTGTCCTCCTCGTATTTAAAGGTCTGTCGGTTGTCATTGCCCCAGCCGGAAAACCATATTTTTTTATCTTCCGTCACACGTGTTGCCCGCCAGTTGCCCCCAAGTCGAAGACGCTCATAGTTCTGATCAAGGTTTACACTCCCGTTTCCACCTATACGGAATACCCAATAATCCCATGGGTCCACTTCAGTTTGGGCTGTGGTAGCACCCTGGTTATTGCTTTGTGCTACTTTAAACTCAATGTCAATGACGTCTGATTGACCATTTCGAATGAAATAAGGTATGAGACCTATTTTAAGGTTCTGCAAGATGATGGTGCGAATCTCATTGTCTGTGGCAAGAGGTGCTATATTAAAATTGAGGGTGTCATTGGTGCCTTTGTAGTCCCGGAGTCCCATGAAAAGAACCTGGTATTTACGACCGCCACTACCAGTGCCTAAGCGAGGTGATGAGCACATGTATGTCCGATTGTAATCGATCGCGGGAATAGTTTATCGCAGATAATTCTGATCGGATGTACTGACTATCGCACCAGGTATTGGCACAATCAAGGAATACGGAAAGTCTGTTTTGAGCTTCGGAAAGCCGTGGTAGAATTGTGACAATCAGTAAAAGGCAGAGATGTAATTTGCAGACTGACTTAAAGAACATCAAGTGGGTTTTAAAAGGCTTTTGAACAATATAATTCTGTAAAAGCAGGCTGAAACTGCTTAGAAGAAGACAAAATTATGTTTGTGACATTACATGGAGCTTACAAAGTAGCCTGAGCGGTAGCTTAAACTGCTGGATGGGTATTTTTATGTCACAAAGCCCAACTATATGAAATTGATTGCGACTTTGGTGAGAAGTTTTTGATTTTAGGAACTCCTTCCATTTTTGGCTAGATTACTATCCCTATAAAGGCCATCAGCATGAAAAAGCTCAGTAAAGAAGACATCAAACAGGAAGTATTTGACCTCTATGATGACTATGCCCATAATCGTTTGGACAGGAGGTCATTTATGGAAAAACTCTCCACCTATGCGGTTGGAGGCATCACGGTGGCCTCGCTGATGAGCTTTATCATGCCGGATTATAAAACCAAAATCCTGGTAGCACAGGACGATCCGGAGCTCAAAACAGAAACCATCACGTACAATTCACCAAAAGGGGGAGGAGAGATCAAAGCTCAGCTTTCAAGGCCTGCTCAAGCTTCAGGCAAACTTCCGGGGATTGTCGTTGTGCATGAAAACCGTGGACTGAATCCTCACATCGCCGATGTCGGAAGACGTGCGGCGAAAGCAGGTTTTATTTCTATTTCGCCTGATGCCCTAACACCACTGGGAGGATACCCGGGAACTGATGACGAGGGGCGTGAGTTACAGCGTCAACGAGATCGAAATGAGATGCTGGAAGACTTCATTGCTGCTTTCGAATACCTGAAAAACCATCCGGAATGCACAGGTAGTGTTGGGGTAGTAGGATTCTGCTTTGGTGGCTGGATTTCTAACATGATGGCTGTCAGATTACCCGACCTCGGGGCTGCTGTTCCATTTTATGGTGGTCAACCGTCCGAGGAAGAGACAAAACAAATACAGGCTCCTTTGTTGCTGCATTATGGCGGTCTGGATAAGCGGGTGAACGAGGGCTGGCCCGCATACCAGGATGCTTTGGATAAGTACAACAAAGAATATACAGCTTACATGTATGAGGGAGCAAACCATGGCTTTCACAACGATACTACGCCGCGATACGATGAGGAGGATGCTAAACTGGCATGGGATAGGACCATTGAATTTTTCAAAGCCAATTTGAAATAGAACTTATCGATTTTTTACTTCTTCTAATTAAGACTTTCCAGCTTCAGTCCCATCCGGATCATATTATAATTTCGGCGAAAGTAGATGACCTCATTTTCCGGAAGGTATGTAGGAGAAAAATCAGGTCCGTCACCGTTGAGTGATGAGAGTGGTTTTGGGTTTGACCATTTTCCTTTTGTTTTTTTCGTAAAAAAAAGGTCACATTCAGAGGCCCAGTCTTCCTGCCAGGATGTGAAGATCAGAAGGGATCCATCTGCACTTAACCATGGGTCTGCATGATTGCCCAGGCCAAGGTTGATTTGCTTGCCGGGCTTCGTTTTTTCTTTTCGGAAACGGGTCTTGAATATTTGGTAATTATTTTCTTCCGAAGGTATTTCCCTGACGTAAAACAGATCTCCTGCCGCAGTAATGATGGCGTATGACTCTTCATAATCTGAAGTATTAAGCGCTACAAGATTTTTTGCCTCATCAGACCATCGATTTTGATTTAATTCGACAAACCAGATATTGTTTTTTGATTCTATTTCATTGCCAGCAAGTGGTCTATTTGAATTAAACAGCAGGACAGAACCATCCGGAGAAATCGTCGGTTCATAATCCTCATATTTTCCTGAAAAGGGCATCAGTTCAGGTTCCGACCAGCCTGTAGATTCGAGAACCGATTGGAATATAGCCAGCCCCGGACATTCCTCACAAGTCACTCCTTTTTCTTTCATGTATTCACGATAAGGCAGGGTAAAGTAAAGGGTCTGTCGGTCCGGTGAGAAACTAATACCCTGCACCAGCCTAATCCCAAAGGGATCAAAATCCTGGGATAAGGCTGGCAGGATAAGAACCAGTTTTATCGCTATATATAAAAGTCTCACTGTTTTGAAACTGAGAGGTTGGTGGTGTAAAGCTGAAAAATACCGGATCGGCTATCGCTCCAGCATAGCTGGAAACTACCATCTGGTCTGGCAGCCATGTTCATATAGTGACCTCCCCCCGGAAATTTATTGGCTACATCATCATTTCCCGATGTTGCAGGATTGGAGCTGGTAGTACTTATCCTTAGAGGAGGTAAAAAACGCTCTCCTCCGTCATCCGAAAATGTGAAGTAGAGATCATTTTTCATACCTGAGTCATCATGCTGACTATCTATCCAGGCGACCGCCAATCTGCCATTATAATTTATTGCCGGACTGGCCAGGTTTGCACTCGAGTTTGGTTCTCCCTCAAATAGGTCAACACGCTGATCAGCTTTCCAGGATTTACCATTATCCTGCGAACGATTTATCCAGATACCTCCCTCTCTTAACGCCCGGACGAAATAGACATTTCCCTTATGAGGAGAGGTTGCATTATAGTCCGAAACAAGCCTCATGTAGCCTTTTGAGCCACCTGGTTTTAGTGTGATCATGACATTGTCAGAGAGCTCGCCTGAAGCGGGATCAAATCGATGGACCCATACCTTTCGTCGGAATTCAGATGAAGGAATAAGGATCATATCATCTGCCGTGTAGGCTGGTTCGCAGAAGTTTAACCTCGTGCCATTTCCGTCTATGATCATGACTTCCTTCGGTTCAGAATCCGGTTTTTGTTCATACAAGACCACATCAGCTCCCATAGCCTGGTTAAACCGGACTGTCGTTGCATAAAAGTGTTCATTATGCTCGATCAATTTTGTTCCGTCGTGACCGTGTTGATTTGAGATAGATGTTACCTTATCACTCCACGTTTTGCCCCCATCAGATGACTTAAAAAACACTAGCGGAAACTGATGTTGGAAACTATTTTTGGTCCCAAGCCATGTCATGGTAGCCTGGCCGTCCGAACTGATGGCCGTCCATGGATCATAACCCCAATAATCATGTGCAGTTTCAGACCATGTGCTGCCACCATCAATAGAGACAAAAGAAGTTAGCCTGCAACTTTGGTAGGGCCTGGTCACATCGGTTACCACCATCGCTGCCACAAGTAAATGGTCATTGTTTGACGGGTGAACTGAGAGATGCGGCTCCACCAGAGGATTGTTGAACCTGGATTGGATATGGATCTCTTTACCCACATTGATTCTGTACCCATTGACCAGGTATTGCTGCTGTGCCGTGGCGCAGCAGATGGTCAACAATAAAGCGATCAAGACGCTATTCGATTTCATGGTGTGTATGATTTGGCACGATTCACCATTATGACCAGTTGCTCCATGTTTTTCTTGGAGACTACCTTGATATTAATGTTACCGGCACCAAGTTCAGGATGCCTGGTTTTGACTTCCATGGAATTAGCATCAGATTGAATGATCTCCATGTTGCCCATTTTCCCGATTTCAATTTTTAAAAGCGCAAATGTTAGATTAGCTGGGATTTGTTGGGAAATATTGAATCGATACTCCCATTGGTTGCGATCACCTTCTGAGTAGTGATATTCGGATGCAAAAATTTGCGTCACTTTCTTAAGGCCGAGGATGTAATTGTCAGCCAGCTGGCTTCTGGCATAGTCATTTTCACGCTGCCACGGATACTCCATCCTGTTGGCGATATCCTGGGCTCTGCCAACGCCATAAAACTTGGAGACTACATGAAATGCAGCGTCAATCCCTGAAGATAGCCCTGCGGAGGTAACGATCTGTCCATTATCCGTATATTTTACATCATTGAGAACCACGGCATTTTGGTAGTTATTTTTCAATTGGGTGATCATAGATGCGAAAGTTGTGGCACGTTGTTTATCCAGGACACCGGCCTCACCAAGAAAAAACGCGCCGCTGCACACTGACATCACTACCCTTGTGTCGGTGATTCTGTTTTTTATAAAAGATGTTACCTGATTATTTCCAGGGTTGCTTTCAGCCATGCCACCACCGGGAAAAACAAGTATATCGACCTTCGGAAGGTTTTCTACCGTAAAGTCCGGCTTCAGCGTCAGATTCATACCTATCTGCTGGGGCTTGTCCTCGAGGGCAAAAGTTACAATATTGAATCCCGCATGCTCAAAGACTGAGAGAGGTCCGGTAACATCCATCACATCTGCCATTCCAAAAATAAAAATTCCGACTGTCGGTGTGGGAATGGATTTCCGGGTCAGGTCAAGTCCCGTGATTTGTGGGCTTAGTTCCATATTACAGGTGCCACATTGACCGGATGTCTCGAAATGAACAGTGTCCTTTGGACATCCACATGGAGGGCAGGTGTAGGTGATTGAAATTTCTGTTGAGTTGTCCTGAGATTGGGCCATAAAAAATGGCCCAATCATCAGCACAAGTACCAAAGACATGTACTTCATTATTTTGAGTTTCCTGCTAAGGAAAAGCTTCATTGACTATAAAGCTTGTATAGAATTGCTACGACCAGGAGGATTTGAATAAAATAGGCGTGGTACCCTGAATTTTCTTGAAGTTTTTCACAAAATGACTTTGATCATAGAAGCCTACACGCGCGGCCGTTTCAGAAATTGAACATCTGCTGATGATTTGCTTGGCTTTTTCGACCCTCAGATTTCGCAGGTATTGTAGTGGTGTCAAGCCATATTGACTTTTGAAACATCTGAGAAAATGGTATTTGCTCATACCTCCTGTTGCGGCAATATCCTCCAGCGTGAGGGATTGATGGAAGTTTCGATGCATGAATTCAATTGCAGCTGGAAATCTCGTTGGATTGATCCTGAGTTCTTTATGGCTGTATTTTCCGATAAGGTATTCCAGCAGATGGTTAAAGCTTGACTTTCTGATGTTATTTGGACCAATGGCGGTTTTTAAGAATAACTGGTAGGCTATTGGATCGCTGACCGGGGACTTCTGGAATAGGAGGTCTTCGGAAAAATAGAAATCACTTTGCTGAGCCCATGTTTTAAGGTATTCCGGACCGAAAGTAATAGAGTGAAAGTGTAAGTATCGGTTTTCATGTGAATTGCCGGCATGCAAATCAGATGGATTGATGATGAGCAATGAGCCGGGACCAATAAGATAGTGTTCGTTCTCGGTGAATCCCTGGTTGACGCCTTTCCAAACACCAAGAATCGTATAGTGATCATGAAAATGTCTTGGAAAATGAAAATCAGTATATCGGGTGGATGAAAGCCTGATACCCTCATCCAAACCTGATATGTTTTTGATCTCAATGTCTCCCATTTTGCTCATTCGTATCCGATAGCATCCACAGGATTTGCGTTGGCCGCACGATAAGTAACTATGCTGATGGTAGTCAGCACCACGAATGTGAATACGGCACCTACCAACACAAAATAAAGCACATTGATGCTGATGGCATATGCGTAACTCGCTATCCAGTTTTGCAAAAGAAAATAGGTTACCGGCCAGATGACGAGGTTTGCCACCGCAATCAGGATCATAAAATCTTTCGACAGGAGTAGCATTACCTGTGACATCGTGGCACCCAGTACTTTTCTTATGCCGATTTCTTTTGTCCGTTCTGCGGCCACATATATCGATAGCCCAATCACGCCTACCAGGGAGATCAGGATGGCGAGGATAGAGAAGCTTTTAAATACGCTGGCAAATCGGATCTCATTTTCATATAACCTGTCAAACTCACTGTCCATAAAGGCATATCGGAAATCCTCTTCAGGCACGGCTTCGACCCACTTTCTTTCAAGGTTTTGCATGGACTGGCGAATGTCAATTTCGGGATTAAGTTTGATAGACATCACCGAAGGCTGTACGGTGTTTAGATTTTCAGAGGGGATACCAATAAAAACCATCGGAGAAATTGGCTCCCTCAGTGAGGTGAAATGAAAATCCTCTACCACACCAATGATCTTATGATCAAATTGCTGTCCTGTTATTCGAATCTGCTTTCCAATGGCCTCCTCATTGGTCCAACCCACCATACTTGCTGTTGATTCATTGATGACCACTGTTGCTGTGTCAGTGGAAAGGTCATCATCAAAGTAGCGCCCATTTTCCAGTTTTAAACCATAAGCATTTTGGAAATTATAGTCGGTGACAAACAATTGGAAAAGAAATCGTTCCGTTGCCGGTACACCTATGGCCTGAAATGTTCCGCCACCGGCATTGCGACCCGGAACATGGAAAGATGAGGAGACGTCATTGATATAAGGTTCATTCTTCAATTCGTCCATAAACGTCTCGTAATCGGAACTAAGATTATTACCTACCTCAAGTAGCAGGATCTGTTCTTTATCGAAACCCAGTTTCTTGTTTTGCATATAATTCAGCTGCAGCACAATAAAGACCGTTGCCAGCACCATGAAAATGGATGCTGCAAACTGTATGGTTACAAGGAAATTACGTAAGCCAAATTTTTTGTGTGACAGCTTCACACCTCCCTTGAAGATCTGAACGATATTAAAGGTGGTGATAAAAAAGGCCGGGTACATGCCAGAAGCCAATCCAACTAGTACTGTGAGTGCAGCAAGGAAGAGTGCCACATAGCCAGCGTGGAAATCTCCAAAAGCAATTTCTTTTCCTGCCATCTGGTTAAATGTCGGAAGTGCGTAATAAACAATAGCTAGTGAGAGACAGACCGCTATGGTAGTGACTAATATAGATTCTGTTAGGAACTGAGCACGGAGTTGGCCTTTTGACGATCCCAGAACCTTGCGGACACCGACTTCTTTACTTCTCTTCACTGCATATGCAGTAGCCAGGTTAGTGAAGTTAAACCCTGCAATGATCAGAATCAGTATCGCGATCACCAGGAATAATACCACATTTCCAAAGTCACCATTTGGTTCGAATTCATTTGTAAACTGACTTCTCAGGTGGATGGTAGAGATCGGCTGAAGAAAAAAGTCATGAATATTTCCGGCATCCACGTATTCCTGGTAGGTCTTATTCAAAATACTTTCTACCTGAGGACCCATACGCTGTTCCAGTAGTGGCGGGATTTTCTCAATCAGCAGAGGTCCAAGGGTCGGATTACTTAACCTCACATAAGTATGGATGGAATAGGAGCCCCAAAAAGTACTCCTGGAGATTGGGTAAGATTCCAATGATGCCAGCAGATCAAACTTAAAGTGACTTCGCTTGGGTACATCTTTTACGATGGCCGTGATGTTAAAGTCATTTCCATTTCCGACTTCAATGGACTGATTTAGTATGTCCAGGCTTCCAAAATACTTCAGAGCTGTAGACTCTGACAAGACAATTGAATTGGGTGCTTTAAGGGCTTCTTTAGGGTTTCCGGAAATGAATTCGACACCGAAAATTTCGAAGAAAGAGCTGTCCGCCGCATAAAACCGGTCCTCATAGTAGATCTTATCATCGATTTCAACCCGAGCCTGGTTTCCGGGGTCAAAAACCCTGGAATAGGAGGTCACCTCCGGGAAATCCTGGTAAAGGGTGGGCCCCAATGGTGGGGGAGTAGTTGCATAAACATTGGACCGGTCAGGAAAATGACGCTCCAGGGCAATCCTGAATACACTTTCACCGTCTTTGTGATAACTGTCATAGTTAATCTCATCCCAGACGAAGGCCATAATCAGGAGTGCGCAACTAAGCCCTAAACTAAAGCCCAGAATATTGATGATGGAGAAAGTTTTTTTGCGAAGCAGGCTTCGGATGCCAATTAAAATGTAGTTTTTGATCATTTTTCGAAAGATTAGGAAGTGACAGTTTTATTCGTAACGCAAAGCGTCTACAGGGTTTAAATTGGAGGCCCTGGCTGTATGAAAGCTCGTAGAAATAATCGCAGATAATAACATCAGACCGATGGAAAGAAAGAATACAGATAGGCTAATGCCCGGATTGTACGCAAAATTTTCAATCCAGCTTTTCATCACCAGGTAGGAGATAGGTGTCGCAATCAAAAAGCCAAGTGCCACCAGCTTAAGGAAGTCCAACGTAAATCCTTTGTATATGCTGAAGGATGAGCTGCCTAGTACCTTTCTAATACCAATCTGCTTGGTTTTCTGTTGAACATGCACCGTAGAGAGTCCGAATAAACCCAGTGATGCGAGCAGCAAGGCAATGATCGAGAAGGAAAGAGACAGATTCGCAAATCGCTGCTCATTAATATAGAGTCTGTTGAAATAATCGTCCAGGAAAAAACTCATGAAAGGATTTCCGGGAAATACATCTGCCCAGGTCTGTTGAACTTCTTGCACCGTGTTCTGACAGTCGGACGTGTTCATTTTGATGCTGAAAAATTCTCCGCCGTAGTTCGTGAAGAAAAAGGAGATGGGTTCCGGTTCTGATTTCAGAGACTCCTGGTTGTAGTCATTTACTACTCCTATCACCTTGGGTTTAAAGTCATTCCCCACAGAAGCGAGGGTTTCCCCTATGATTTCTTCGGGTTCATAGCCAAGTTTTCTTGCTCCGGATTCAGTTATGACAATGGATCCGTTTTGGTCCGCAATGAATTCTGGTGTGAATACCGTACCAGCAATGATTTCCATATCGAATACATCCACAAAGTTGAAATCCATACTATTCCAGCGAAAGATCACGGCACTTTCATCCGGCTCGGAGGATTTTTTAAAACTTACCTTGTACTGTCTTTTTTTACCGGGTATGGTAAGTGAGGCGGCTACATTCTGAATGTTTGAGTTTTCCTTTAGCTTATTTCTGAAAAGCTCGATTTTGTTCTCATATGCTTCACGTTCTTTAGGCACTACTCCAGGTCTTTCAATTACAAGAATCTGCTCGGTGGTCATACCGATATCCTGAGAAATCATATAGCTGATTTGTTGGTATACTATGATGGTCCCGGTGACCAGGATCATGGAGGCCGCATATTGAAAAACTACCAGGCTCTTTCTAAGCGTATTTCCGGAATCCGAGTGGATGAATTTACCTCGAAGGACTTTCAAAGGACCAAAAGAGGATAGCATAAAGGCAGGATAGGCTCCTGAAAGCAGTGTACCTATGAACCAAATTCCTAAACCATTCCATAAGAAGTTAGTATTGAAAATATCATTAAGCTGGAATTGATATCCTGTCATTTGATTGAAATAAGGTAGCACAATGATTACCCAAACGCATGCGATCAAAACCGAGATGAAATTGACAACAGCGGCCTCGAATAGAAACTGGATCATAAGGTGCTTCTGATGTGCACCAACTGTTTTTCTTATTCCTACTTCTTTGGCTCTGTACATAGCCTGAGACGTGGTCAGGTTTACATAATTGATCCAGGCGATCAGGAGTATGAAAATCATCACCAGCGTCAGGGCACTGATCAGGTCCTCATCACTATTGATTTCGGATTCTTCCGCCAGGTTTGATTTCAGGTGAATATCTGTGATGGCAATCAGTTCCAGTGAATCAGTAGCGAAGCTTTCCTGGGAATCTGTAAAACGACTAATAATGGATGGAAATTTCGATTCAGTCTTTTGAGGATCTGAATTGTCCTGCAATCGGATGTAGGTGTACATATCTTTCCTTTGCCAGGATTGATCATAACGCGGGATAGCATAGTCTCCGCGGGTGTATAAGGTCTCATACGAAAACAGCACGTCAAATTTCAGATGAGTATTTTCCGGAAGGTCTTCAAATACACCGGAAACAGTACACAGTTCATTGTTTCGATCATCGTCCTGCATTCGTAGAAACTGTCCGATAGGGTCTTTATCACCAAAATACAGCTTCGCCATCTCGCGCGAGATCACCGCCTGGAAGGGTTCGGAAAGTGCAGTTTTTGGGTCACCCAAAACCATCTCATATCCCATCATCGGCAGAAAAGAAGAATCTGCGTATAAAAACTTCCGTTGCTTGATGGCCACTGGTTCGCCGACTTCAGGCTCAGTGGAAATGACAATATTATTTTTATAGCCAAGGTTATATAACCTGGCCTGACCAATCACCTCCGGCAACTCAGATTGAAGGGTAGGACCGACAGCAGGATAGTTTTCAGCGCTGTACACGACGAGTTCTTCCCCAAGAAATTGTTTGAGGTTTACACGATAAAGGTTCTGAGATTCCTCCAGGAAAGTATCAAAGCTACGCTCAAAGTTGGTATAGTGATTTAAGAGTAGGTAAACGGAGGAGCCCAGCGAAAGGGTCAGTATTGCGATAAGCGATTGCAGTTTATGCCTAAGCAAGGTTCTAACTACAATCTTCAATTGAAGATTATTCATGATTTTGAGTTTTGACAGTAGAAATATTGTCAAATACCGGATAGAATAAAATGAGATTTATACGAATGGCCAAAGTCGAGTCGTTATGGATTTGAATGAAAATTGAAAACTCACCGCTCATAAAGCAGATAGCCTGTCTGGTTATTTCCCTTTTTGCAACAAGTCAACTTTTCGCCCAGTCAGTTGGTATTGATGCTCTGATCCTGGAAAATGGAAAGTGGAAGTATGAAGAGATATCTTCTTTCTCAGAAAGAGGGATCGGCACGATTGATCACAAATTAATTCCTTATGAAGTAGCGGAAGGAGTGGTATTCGGGATGGATAATGTCCCTGATTTTTGGTTTGACATTATCGAGGAGAAAGGTCTGGACTGGGGTCGAACTCAGAAAGTACAGATCAATGGACATCCGGAAGACTTGTTTTTAGATAACCGGACAAAAATTAAGGTATACTATTCCGGAATGGAGGGTAACAGAAAGGTTAGGGGTCTGTACCGTACTTATAGTGCAGATCAGATTATTGTTGGTTCCGATACGATTTACCTGGATGAAATTGAGAAAGTTAAGGGCTATGTTGAGACATCAGATGGATCTAAGTTCTTCGGGACCACCTTATTGGGAGTAAGTGGACTATCCTCTACCGGAGTGATCATCAGTATCGCGGCATGGGGCTTAGGGCCAACCGGCCTTACCATAGCTGCTATGTCCGGTGCCACCTACATTATGGGCATCAACATTTATGGGAAGAGAGTATACCATTTTGAAAGAAAGGATTCCAATATTTCATTGGGTCTCTCCGGTGCTGACTATAGGGTAAGTGAGGTAAATTTTATGGATGTGCTACCATCCTGCGTAGGAAGTGTCCAGGCAAAATAAACCCTGTTGTCCATTTTGACCATTTGAGGGAATCCGCTTCCTCTGCTTTCTGATGTTTCGCTTATTACAAAAACTTCACCCTTCGAGCCATCTTTACTAACCTGCTGTGCTTTGATGACGGTTCTGTCTGTTTCCGTGTCCAGCCAGCTGATGATGGCTGAGTTTTCTGATAAAAACTCAACATCCACTCTGCCCAGGGGTTCGGAGTCGTCAATCATAATGGGGTAACCAAAACTAGCTCCGCCGTCTTCGGAAAAAATAAGCTTGACCTGCGGTTTATTTCCAGGCGCCGAATACCATGCCACCGCCAGGTTATTTTCAAGTGCATCCACCCGGGGTCCGTTCACAGGGCATCCTGCGATGTTCCAGTTGTCGGCGTAGATCGTTTCAGGGGCGGTCCATTTACCATTAACCTTGCGGACAATACTCATATCTCTGATTTCCAGCTCGGAACGATCCCGGTAAACTACCACCGGTCCGGAGGCAGTCATAGCGGCTCCGGTCTGACAGCAGTCACACACCCTGCCATCCAGCTCATACTCATCGGCGATGGATCCATCAATCTTCATGCTGGCTGTCCTTATGGTCATTGCGCCTCCTCCGTGATCGCCGTGGCCATGACCTCCTGTATTACGGCCATCCAGCCAGGCAACCATGAAAGCACCATCCGACGATAGCATGGATATAAAACCGTGCTCTGTTGGCGTGCCATCATCATGGATGACTATAGGTTCAGACCAGTTGCCGCCGGCTGGTTTCCGGACGATGTTCACATCATAAGAATAGGTGCCGGAGGAACTCTTTGCCAGAAAATGAGCAATCATATCACCATTTTCAGCCACAGAGATCATAGGATAATCTGCCCAGTTGACAAACCAGTCATCTCCGGACGCAATCAACTCTGGTTGTGACCAGTTCTCACCATCCAGAGTGGCATATTTTAAATCCACCCAAACAGAATCTCTTCTTTCCACCCACGACATATACAGCTTGCCATCTCCACCAACCACCAGGTGGGGTAGGGAGGCATTACTACCAGTGGGAGATTTCATTGATTCCATCACTGGTTTGGGTTGGGACTGCTTTTCTTCCTGTTTTTGTGTGCAGGAAAAAACGATCAGCAAGATGATCAAAATGGGATTATGGAGTTTCAAAGCAACTGATCTTATATCGTATTTGGTATTCTTCACCGTCAAAGTCTTTTGTTGTCTGCATATAAACCCTCGTCAGTGTATTACAATTGGTCTCATTTGTAAGAGAATCAAACCTTGGACGAATAGTTGAGTAAAAAGTCTCATCACTCGTTGGAAAATAGGTGATTTGCTCGTCATCACAAGTACAATTGTTCAATGGCTCTTCTTTATCGCAAGAGCATAATAGTAACACCCACAGGGATAATAAATAGTAAGTTCTCATTTTCTAGCTGGTTCAAAATCGTAAAGATATGATGTGACGATTTAACTTACTAAAACATCGGTGTCCTCACCGCAAACGTAGGCTATTTCCAATAACCGAGACCGAACTCAAACTCATAGCCAGCGCCGCAAGCATTGGACTTAGTAGGATACCGAAAAGCGGAAACAGCAGGCCGGCGGCCACAGGAATACCAATGGCGTTGTAGAAAAATGCAAAGAACAGGTTTTGTTTAATGTTCTTCATTACTTCCTGGCTTAGTTTTCTGGCTCTCACGATACCATCAAGATTACCTTTTACCAGGGTGATGCCAGCGCTTTCAATGGCGACATCGGTGCCGGTACCCATAGCGATTCCAATATTGGATTGGGCGAGAGCGGGAGCATCATTGATCCCATCACCAGCCATCGCGACAATTTTACCCTGATCCTGAAGTTCCTTCACTTTTTCATATTTCTTTTCAGGAAGCAGATCAGCAAAGTATCCGTCCAGATTCAATTCTTTCGCCACAAAACCGGCGGTGTTCTCATTATCTCCTGTCAGCATGATCACTTTCAGCCCTTCATCCTGTAGGGACTTAATTGCCTCTGCTGAAGTTTCCTTAATAGGATCCTGTACGCTAATGTATCCGCAGATATTCTTTTCTGATATCACAAACATGATCGTCTCACCCTGGGATTGACGCATCTCTATTTCCGATTTTTCAGAATCTGATATCTCAAGATCAAATTCCTGGATCATCGCCATATTCCCAATAGCCACTTCATTGTTTTCTAATCTGCCTTTTACACCCTTTCCGGTGATAGAGTCGAAATCGGTGACAGAATTCACTTTTATTTCCCTGGATTTTGCTTCCTCCAGTATGGCCTGAGCCAATGGGTGCTCGCTGTCTTTCTCGAGGGCCGCAGCTATCTTCAAAATTTCTTCGTCATTAAAACTATCTGACAGCGGTACTACTTCTTTGAACGCTGGTTTACCTTTAGTAAGCGTGCCCGTCTTGTCCACCACCAGCGTATTGACTTTTTCCATTTCCTCCAGAGCCCTTGCATCTTTGATCAATACACCCTGTCTTGCACCTTTTCCTGTCCCTACCATGACCGACATTGGAGTGGCCAAACCAAGTGCGCATGGGCACGCTATGATCAGGACCGTCACAGCGCTGGTGAAGGCGTAGACCAGTGCGGGGCTTGGTCCCCAGATGCTCCAGGAGATGAACGATATCACTGCTATCGCCACCACCGTGGGCACAAAATAGTATGAGATTTTATCCGCTAATGACTGTATGGGAGCCTTCGTTCGACTGGCTTTATTGACCATATCAATGATTTGGGACAGCAGTGTTTCATCGCCAACTTTAGAAGCTTTCATCAGAAATGTCCTGTTCCCATTTATGGTTCCGCCAATTACCTGATCCCCTTCGGATTTGTCTACTGGTACTGGCTCCCCTGTGATCATGGATTCATCGATGCTACTATTACCTTCGGTTATCTCTCCATCTACCGGTATTTTTTCACCGGGTTTGATTTTCAGAATGTTATCCAGTTCTATTTCCTCTACTGGGATGGATTTTTCCTCTTCTCCATCCATTAGGGTTGCTTTGGATGGCACAAGATTTATCAGTTCCCGTATGGAAGAGTTCGTCTGACTGCGTGCCCTTAGCTCCAGCACCTGTCCGAGCATGATGAGTGTCAGGATCACAGTGGCAGCCTCAAAATACAAGTGCACATGCCCTCCCGCATCTTTGAATTGTTCCGGGAAAATATCAGGCACCAATAATCCTATGATACTGAAAATATAGGCAGCACCGGATCCCAACATGATCAGGGTCCACATATTGGGAGACTTATTGATGACTGATCGATAGCCCCTCTTGAAAAATTCCCAACAGGCATAAAAAACTACAGGTCCGGATAAGATAAATTGTGTCCATCCCCAATAAGTCTTACTCATAATTGCCTCAAAGTTGATACCCACCATATCCCCCATAGCAATCACAAAAACGGGAAATGTAAATCCTACGGAAATCCAGAATTTACGAAGCATCTTCCTGTAAGCTTGCTCTTCCTCGGAGTCATCTTCCGAGGCTTCCATCGGCTCCAGATCCATTCCGCATTTGGGGCAGGAACCCGGTTCATCCCGTACCACCTCAGGGTGCATCGGACAAGTATATTTCTTTGATGTGGATTTCGATTCTTCCTTCACAAGATCCATCCCGCATTTAGGGCAGTCTCCCGGTTCATCATACTTTTTGTCTCCTTCGCAAAGCATAGGGCAATAGTATTTGCCCTTTCCGGTTTCATTTTTCTTGTGCTTACCGATTTCAGGAAGCGGAGCGGGTTGCTCTACGTGCTCACCGGGCAGATGAATGTCATAGTGTCCACCATTTTCCGAAAGGGCCTTTTTCATTTTTTCAATTGGAATATGCTCCTTCATCTCAAGGATGGCCTCCTTCTTCTCAAGGTTTACATGGGCATCTTTTACACCCTTAACTGAGGACAATACGTTTTCTACATGTGCCTGACATCCCTGGCAAGTCATTCCCGATATCTGGTAAGTATGCTTCATAATCGCAATATTTAATGATACAAATATCCGATCAGAGACGGATCGGATACTGTCATAATTCCGGATTTGATTTACACAATTTTGTCCAGTGACTTTCTGGGCTGGGATTGGTCTTCCCTGAATTCGGACATGCTCAGCCCTGTGGACTGCTTAAAGTGTCTTGACAGGTGGTTGATACCGGAATAGTCCAGCAGATAGGCAATTTCCGTGAAGGAATGTTGTCCAAGCTGGATAAGTTCTTTTGCTTTTTCGATTTTCAGTTGCAGGAAGTATTTTTCTATGGTAATTCCCTCGTGCCGGGAAAAACTCCTGCTAAGTGAGCTATAATCCCTACCTATCTCTCTTGAAATCAATTCGGACAATTTGACTCCCGGATCAAGTGGTAGCTCTGCGGCTATCCTGATCAGTTGTGCTTTTATCTTTTCACAAAGAACAGAATCAGGAGCTGAAACAAGTTCAAATCCGTGACGACCAAAAACTTGTTTCAGTTCTTCAGAGTTCAGGTTGTGGTCTTCAACCACAACCTCCCCCAGTTTCATCTGAACTACCTTCACACCAGCATCTTCAAGGCCCTTTTGGAGCACTAGTTTACACCGGTCACATACCATGTTTTTAACGTGAAGGACTTGCATATTTAAAATTACTCAATTTTATCTTCGACTTTGCCGCAGGTCAGCATCATATCACCGTAGTACGGATTTCTGATCTCTTCAGAAAGACTAAGCCAGTTGGCTCCTTTGTTGTTAAAAGCCATAGGACAGTATTGTACGAAAAGAGTTTGATCAGATCCGTTTGCCTTGATTGATACTATTAACTCGTCTGTAAGTGTTTTGAATGCCGTTCTTTGAACCTTGATGTCATTGTTTGAGACCATGGTTTTGGCAGCATTGACGATCTTGTCGTCCATTTTCTCCTTTTGGGCTGTAGCCAAAAAAGAAGCGGCAGCCTGCTTAGTTGCCTTGGTATCTGACTGTACCAATGCATCTTTCACGGCCATATAGTCGGATACTACCTGGTCCTGAGCCATGGCACTGGTACCTATTAAAACAAGGATCAAAAGGGCAATTGAATGTAACGATTTCATATTGTTCTGTTTTTATTAACTATTATGGATTGATTTTAATTTCATTAATTAAGTTCTTCTTCTACGTTACCGCAGGTCAGCATTTCATTGCCGAAATAGGGATTGAGAATTTCCTCTGAGTCACTAAGCCAAAAGGCACCTTCGAAGTCAAAAGCCATCGGGCAGAATTGACGGTAACCATTTGTTTGTACATCGAATTTTTTGATGGTATGATAAAGCTGGTCGCTCAGGGGCGAGAAAACAGCTCTAAGCTTTTCTATCTCATCATGCTCCCTAAGCAATGCTATACTTGCTTCTAACACCACCAGATCCTTCATCCATTGATGATGAGCTTCGCCATGGGCCAGGCTCATATCCACACTTTTTACGGAGTTGGCAAAAGCAGGTAGTGAGGAGCTTACAGCTGCTGGGTCGGATGCTATGAAGGCGTCTTTAAGTGGAATGTAGTTTTCGAAGATATCCTGAATTTGTCTTTTGAAAACATCACCAACATCGAGTGTTCCTTCGTGGATGTTGATTTCCGGAAGACTGATCTCCGATTCCATCTCGTCCATGTTCATATCGGGGGACATCATGCTGGGTTTGCCCTCCAGTTGTGCTGCGGCGTCAATGCTAAACGTGCCGCTTATGGCAATCTCTTCATCGGGTTGGAGGCCTTCCTCCACTACATAGGCATCTCCCAGATTAGGGCCAAGAATCACTTCCCTCAGTGAAAAACTGATTTCCGAGTCTGACTCGTTCTTCACATACACCACTGATCTCTTGCCGGTCCACATAACTGCCGATTTGGGTACAATCAGCTGACTTGCTCCTAAAACGTTGGTTTCGAGGCTCCCGGTCACAAACATGCCGGGTTTTAAAAGCTGATCTTCGTTGTTTACTTCAAGACGAGCACGGGTTATCCTGGTCTTTGGGTTTACCGTAGGATCTATAAAAGAGATTACCCCGCTGAAAGTCTTGCCTGGTATGGCCTGCGCAGTGAAATCAATTTTGTCACCTTTCTTAAGCCAGCCAAGATCATTTTCATACACTTCCAGAATGACCCAAACCGAGTACAAATTAGCTATTTCATAAAGCGGCGAGCCATTTTTTACATAGTCACCTTCATTCACAATTTTCTTTTGGATATATCCGGAGGTTTCTGCCGCGACAGGAAATTGCTCAACTTCCTCGCCATTGGCTATGATCTGATCTATTGTACTATCAGAAAGTTTCCATTTCTGCAGCTTTGCTCTGGCTGCCTGGTAAATTTCCGGTTGTTTTTCCCGTGCGCTGTATGCTTGAAGTAATTCGGACTGTGCAGTCACCAGTTCAGGAGAATAGAGCGTGGCAGTGGTACTTCCCCTGGAGACATATTCACCGGTAAAATTAACTGCCAGGTCCTCAATCCTACCAGGAATATGAGCAGCCTGCGTGAATACCTTCCTTTCGTCTACTTCAACCTTCCCTGTCAGTCTTACAGTTTTGGTCAGTCCTCCACTTTCGAGTTTTAGAGTCCGGATATTTGCGAGTTTCATGGCACTTTCGGTCATGCTGACGGCATCAGGATCCAGCCCGCCACTTTCGCCTACAGGAACCAGTGCCATCCCGCAGATGGGACAGTTTCCCGGCTCGTTTTGTCTTATCTGAGGATGCATGCTGCAGGTATATTCAGTTGTCTCATCATGCTGGTGAGTCATCTCCGTGTTACTTCCCGAAGGTTTAATAAACCATCCCAGCGCGATACCTGCCACAAGTATCAGCGTCATCAAGAGATATTTGTTTTTAAAAATCTTTTCCATCATTATCAGTATTATAGGTCTACGGCCAACAGGTATTCTAAATCGGCCTTATGACTCAAAATATTTTTATTACTATCCACAAGTTTTGTTTGATAATCAAGGATCTGATTCTGGATCATAAGCAGGTCATTCAGATCGCTCGTGCCGTTTCTAAAAGCAGCTAGTTCAAGATCCCTGATTCTTCTGGTTTCCTCCATTTGGGTTTCGTACAGGGTTTTCAAATCCGATTCACGGTCCAGCCTGTATTTTGTCTTGGCATATTCGGAGTACAGACTGTTATACATTTCACTTATTCTATCCACATAGCTTGCCTGCATGATTTCATTTTCCTCAAGAGCGGCTGTATATTTTTTTCGAAAAATGGGAAGTGATATTGATACCATAGGCATGACCACGTCACGACCATTATCCTCGACTGCCATGTCATTCCTTTCAGAAACAATGACATAGTCGATACCTGCTCCTATTTTGGGCAACGATTGTTTTTGAATGACCTCCTCTGAGAGTCTGTAAACTTCCTGTTGATGTCTAAGAGCCACTAGTTTCGGAATCTGATCTCCCTGGAATTCCGGAATAGAGTCTGTCGTAGTTTCAACTTTGAATGAAGTACTCACATTTGTCGAATCCGGCTGATTGACCGTTCTGTTGAGTTCAATAACCAGCGGTTCTTCCCCGGATTCAAGGATCTCAATTTCGGTAAGCTGTTCATTTATTTTCAGTTCAATTTTGAGAACATCCGCCAGTGAGGCTTTGTTGTTTTCGAATTGGGAGGTGGTCAGCGTCTTCCAGGATTTCAATATTTCCAGGTTTGATTTTCGCACTTCGATTTTTTGGCGCAAAGCCTCCAGCTCGAAATAAGTCTTCGCAACCTGTCGGCCAAGGTCATTTCGGGCATCAAGAAATTCCTGAAATACCCACTCGGCCTTAATGGCTTCCACATTGCCTCGTAATTTCAAGGTGCCAAACCATGGAAACTTTTGGCTCAGGGATATTCTAGCCCTTTGGGGACCCACCCTGGTTTCCACCGGAGATATAAAATAGCCAAAGCTAAGCGTGGGATCGGCAAGTTTATTAACCTGGTTAACCCTGGTCATAGCTGCCTCAAATTGCTTGTATCTAGCCTGCAGACCGGGGTTATTTTTATAGGCAATGGCTTTCAGAGAATCCAATTCCTGGGCCACAGAGACGAATCCAAGCAGCAGCAGTATGCATACGATCACACCTCTGTTCATGATTGTAGTTTTTTAATTTTTAATTCTTCCCTGGCTCCATACAGCACCGGCACCAGGAAGATGCTGATCAGTGCGAATGCCATCCCGCCAAAGGTTGGGATCGCCATGGGGACCATAATGTCGGCTCCTCTTCCGGTAGAAGTCAGTACCGGTAGCAGCGCGATCATGGTGGTGCTGACGGTCATCAAAGCCGGTTTTACCCGTTTGAGTCCGGCATCAATGACTGATTCCCTGACCTGGTCAATGTCTTCCGGTTTGTTTTGAGTAAAACTCTGGTCCAGATACGTTGCAATAAGTACGCCGTCATCCGTTGCGATCCCAAATAGGGCGATAAATCCGACCCAAACCGCTACACTCAGATAGACGGTTTTCATCTGAAACAGGTCACGCAGATTGGCACCTAAAAAGTTGAAATCAGCAAACCATCCCTGTCCATAGAGCCATATCATCACAAATCCGCCTGAGAATGCCAGCAATACTCCGCTGAAGATCATAAGTGATGTGGAAAGAGAACGGAACTGCAGGTAGAGAATCAACAAAATTGTTAAAAGGACAATCGGAACGATAATGGAAAGTCTGGCCTCGGCACGCACCTGATTCTCATAGCTGCCGCTAAACTTGTAGCTCACACCTGAAGGTAAGGTCAGTGCCCCTGATTCAATAGCTCCCTCAATCTCTCGTCGGGCATCCTGAACGGTAGTGACTTCCGAGAAACCACTTTTTCTATCAAAAAGTACATAACCCACCAGGAAAGTCTCTTCACTTCGGATCATTTGGGGGCCACGAACGTAATTGATGTCAGCGATCAGCTCCAATGGGATCTGGGCTCCTGATGGTGTTCCAATCAGGATCTTTCTGATCGCATCAGGGTCGTCTCTTAGTTCCCGGGGATACCGCACTCTTACAGGAAACCGCTCCCGGCCCTCGACAGTCGAGGTGATCTGCATTCCACCGATGGCCGTTTCAATGGTCTGTTGAACGTCCTCAATGTGCAGTCCGTACCTACCGATCTCCCTTCTGTTGATTTCTATTTCAAGATAGGGTTTACCAACAATCCTGTCAGCAAATACTGCTTCCGATTTCACCGATGGGACAGTTTTGAGAATTTCCTCGAGTTGAAGCCCCACTGCTTCAATAGTTTTCAAATCCGGGCCGTAAACTTTGATGCCCATAGGTGCTCTCATGCCAGTTTGCAGCATGACGAGCCTGGTTTCGATCGGCTGGAGTTTTGGGGCGGAGGTTACACCGGGGATTTTAGTCACTTTCACGATTTCGTTCCAGATATCATCAGGAGATTGTATACGAGGACGCCAATTCCTAAAATATTGACCCCGGTTATCTTTAATCAGCAGGGAGGCGTCCATCCCACGTTCAAGGATTTCCTGGTTAGAGAAGGACTCATCTGTAACCGTCAGAAATTTGCCGTCAGCATCCACTTTGTAGCGGATCCTGTGACCTTTTTCGTCCAAAGCGTACTCGGGTTTATAGTTGATTACGTTCTCAAACATGGAGATGGGTGCAGGATCAAGAGCTGATTCCACCCTTCCCAGTTTTCCCACAGTATTGGAAACTTCTGGAATGGCAGAGATAAGCATATCCAGTTGTCCTACCACATTAAGGTTGAATGTCATTCCCGAATGAGGCATGGAGGTTGGCATTAAAAGAAAGCTGCCTTCATCCAGGGCAGGCATAAATTCCTTTCCGATACCAGGCAATGCAGCATCCAGGTCATCCCATAATGCCGTCTGTTCGATTGTCTTGAACAAGGGAGGTAGAAAACCGAATACACGACTAAACCCAAGCCAGATATTGGCTCCCAATAGGACGATCAATACCGGCGCCACCATGAAAAGTATTTTATTCTCCAGGCACCATTTCAGTATATGTCGATAATAGTGTTCCAGTAAGGAGAAAAAGCCGAGAATCGAACCGACTAATATCCCTACAAAAAGCACATTCATAAAAAGGCTGTTGTCCGCGCCTAATGGCAACCAGTATTTGGCCAGAAGCCAGATGACAACGAAGGCAGAGACAATAATCTCAAGATTGTCCAATGCTTTCTTTAGAAATACGTTCTTAATGCTTTCAAAAACATTGAGTCGCTTAAGCAGAAAAAGACTTCCAAGTAAAATCAGTAGAATTGAAACTAGCCAGTAACCGAAGAACGCTACAACTATCCCCGCGATCACTGCTACCGAATTAATCAGGATAGATGTCTTTTTGTTGTTGGTTTTGAATCCAAATAACCAGTAAGCCAGGGTAGGAAGGATCAACAATGTGACGATCAAAGCAGCTATCAGGGCAAATGTTTTCGTATAAGCCAGGGGTCCGAAAAGTTTCCCTTCAGCTCCCTCAAGGGTGAAAACAGGTATGAAGCTGACGATTGTGGTAGATACCGCTGTCAGGATGGCGGAGGAAACTTCCGAGGCACCTCGATAAAGCACCTTCACCAACGGTTCATCCTGGTTATTTTGCTGTAAATGCCGAATGATATTTTCTGACAAAATGATGCCCAGGTCTATCATAGTACCGATGGCTATCGCGATTCCGGAAAGGGCTACGATGTTGGCATCCACATCGAAGTATTTCATAAAGACAAAAACCAGAAGCACGGATACCGGTAATAGACTTGAGATCAGGATAGATGCTCTCAAATTGTAGACCATGACGATTACCACGAGAATGGCGATCAGAATCTCCAGCGATAATGCCTCTTCCAGGGTGCCGAGTGTCTCGTAGATGAGCGTTGAGCGGTCATAAAACGGCACTATCGTAAGTTGACTTACTGTACCGTCCTGAAGTATTTTCTGAGGTAATCCTGCCGAAATTTCAGAGATGCGCTCTTTTACATTATTGATCACCTGCAGAGGATTGGCGCCATACCGGGCTACTACCACACCGCCGACAACTTCCGCACCACCTTTATCCAGGGCACCCCTTCTGGCAGCAGGTCCGATCGTCACGAATCCAAGGTCAGATACCCTCACAGGGATATTTTCCCGAACTTCTACCACTGTTTGTTCGATATCCTCGATACTTTTAATGTAACCAAGGCCCCTTACCAGATACTCCGCCTGGTTAATTTCCACGGTCTTGGCTCCAACATCCCTATTGGATCTCTGCACTGATCGCATCACCTGATGCAGCGGGATGTCATAAGCCTTCAGAGCGTCGGGGTTGACTTCTATCTGGTATTCTTTTACATAACCTCCTATAGAAGCCACTTCCGAGACCCCTTCAGCGGCATTGAGTGAATACTTGACATAATAATCCTGCACAGTTCGGATTTCGTGCAGGTCCCAACCTCCGGTTACATTTCCATCCTTATCTCTTCCTTCCAGGGTATACCAAAACACCTGGCCAAGTGCTGTAGCATCCGGGCCGAGAGAGGGTTGGACATTTTCCGGAAGAAGGTTGGTAGGGAGTGAGCTCAGTTTTTCCAGTATCCTGGATCTGGACCAGTAAAATTCTATACCCTCCTCGAATATGATGTAGATACTGCTGAAACCGAAAATGGAAGAACTCCTGATGGATTTAACACCAGGTATACCTAATAAATAGGTTGTAAGCGGATAAGAAATCTGATCCTCTATGTCCTGAGGTGAACGCCCCTGCCATTTGGTAAAGACAATTTGTTGGTTTTCGCCAATATCAGGTATAGCATCCACAGCTACCGGATCACGAGGAAAGTTTCCTGTGTCCCATGGAAATGGTGCCATTGAAATCCCCCAGGCAATAAAGCCGATTAGCAGGATGACAGTGATCAACCTGTTCTCAAGAAAATACTTTATAGTCTTATTGAGCATTGATATTTGATTTATTGAATCCACTAACTCCCTTACCACCTGAGGCGGCATAAAAGTCCGAGCCTGATAGCTCTTAAAGAATCAAAAAATCAAATTATGAAAACCTGATGAAGCACATTCAATGGCTCATCGGGTAAGGGAGGAGATAGGTCCCTGAAAGAAAAAACAGGTGATTCCTGGTTCAGTTCAACCTGGTAAAGGAAAGTAGGACTTTGAATAGTGATCAGAAAGGTCGGTGCCTCAATGACAACTTCGTAATCGTCATTTTCTACGGTAACATACTGATTTTCGCAGCAATCAGGAGCGGAAACCTGCTGATCTCCACTCTTCTCAGGCATTTCCATCATGCCCATACCGCAGTCCAGATGTTTTTGACCAAGCATCAATTCACTGATCACCGCATGGCCACCACAAAAGTGTGTGCCAAGGGTAGTTCCAATACTTCCCAGAACAAGTAAAAGTGAAAGTGATATGGACATTAACCTTTTCAAAGTCACACAAATATACGCAAACCGCGTTTTTTCGTTGTAATTCACCTATACATAGGAAGCGGAAGGTTACGAATTGATATAAGCCTGGTAGTCTTTCATGCTTTTAAGCACCACCTCTTTTGCGGTTTTTGCGTCCTGGAATTCTTCTACCTCTACAGTTTTATTCTCCAGTTTTTTATAATCTTCAAAAAATGTTCTCAACTCTTTTAGAGAATGAGCCGGTAACTCGGAAATGTCATTCATATGGTTAACACTCATATCATTTTCCGCCACAGCGATAATCTTATCATCTGACTCACCATCATCCAGCATTCGCATTACACCGATCACTTTGGCGGAAACAATACACAACGGCACCACTTCGATTTGTGACAGGACCAGGATATCTAGCGGATCCTTGTCATCACAGTAGGTACGGGGAATGAATCCATAGTTATGCGGATAGTTCATCGAAGAGTAGATGACCCGGTCCATCAGTAGCAATCCGGCTTCCTTATCCAGTTCGTATTTCGCCCTGGTGTTCTTTGGAATCTCGATGATTCCGTTTACGATATCAGGAGCCTTTTCACCAACTTTCGTCTTGTGCCAGGGATTATGCGGATCAATTTGCATGTAACTACGATTCTGATTTTAAGTAAAATAGGAGTTATGTAAGATAATGACAATTGTTTAGGGGCTAACAGATATTTAATGACTGATAATTTGAATTTTCCGTGGAAGATAAATTCGGATTCAACAAACTGAGAAAGTTTGTTAATTATTATCAAAGAAGTCCAAAAAGCTTCTTTTCCTTTGAAGTTTCAGATCCTGGAGCAGGCTGGCTTTTGGTTTGATCACGAGTGAAAATGATTGGAACCGACCAAACGGCACCCATCCAAATGTCAGCCCCCAACAGTGCAGATCCCTGGAGATGTTGATCCTGGTTTGGGTGAATTCCTTGTTGTCAATATCATAACCCGAGTTCACGGAGATATTGGTTTTTGGGGTCAATTTTAATGAACCGCTGAATGAAAGTGTATGCCTGTACTCTACCTTGGCCAAACCTCTTTTCACCCTGTTTACGCTATAGGAGACATTGAGGGTCCAGGGAATATTGAAATCTACATACTCATTCGGATTGTTTTGCAGGTAGTTGTATTCTGCCTCCTCAGCTCCTTCAATTGGATTGCCAAATTCATCCACCGGGTTAAAAGGGTCATCACCGAATTGGTCCCGTGTACGGGTTGGGTCAGTAAAATCTTCTTCCTCTTCTTCATCACGGTCACTTTTCGGTTTTAGTCTTAGGGTCAGGGCCACATTGGACTGACTAAGCTGCCCAAGTCCCCGGCCTGCGTTCCAGGCAAATCTGTCTACCCGTATACCATTTTCCGTAGGTCCCTCGGTATATATGTACGGGTCCACCTGACCGCCAACCGCTACGGACATGGCATTCTTAAAAAAGCTTGTCCGCGTTGACCAGTTAATATTGGCAAGTTTGAAACTATCCGCCGCGAAATTGTATCCTGTGCTCATGGACAGGTTATCAAAGACCTTGACCTTTTTTGTTCCTGTTATCGTGTCTTCCGGATCCAGCACTTTCATTTCGAGGTTATTCTGAAGGCTGATGTTAAGTGATCGGCTTTCAAATCCGGA
This sequence comes from Cyclobacteriaceae bacterium, assembly GCA_965228045.1. Taxonomy (GTDB): domain Bacteria; phylum Bacteroidota; class Bacteroidia; order Cytophagales; family Cyclobacteriaceae; genus JANQEU01. The sequence continues at coordinate 1,339,602 of OZ245789.1, forward strand.
GGGAGAAGCATAGGCGAAGCCCTGGTACTTTGAAATCCTGATCGTATCTGTTGGACTCACCTGCAGCTCCTGGTAAACTCCTCTTTCTGGGCCACTAAAATCAGGATTGTAGCTAAACGACACTGATGGTGTCATCACATGACGGATGGCCTGCACCTTGCTGTCTCCGTCAAAGAAGTAGGTACCGTAAACTAATGTATTCAAGGAGACGCCGGAGGTCCAGGAACTTGCCCTGCTGAATCCATTAATGGTGTCAACCCTTACCGCTTCTTCGCCAGGAAGGTAGCTGTAGGCCAGCTCTTTCGAGAACCAGACTTCATTGTAATTGAAGGAAGGACTTAACGTAAAAAACTTTAGCAGACTGAGAGATGTACTCACCGGAACCTGGTGACGAATCCCGAATTTCCCATAGTCCAGAATGGTCTGCAGATCGTCCTTGAAAGTGAGGGAATCCAGGTCCGAGGGATCGAAATTGACCACATCAAATTGGAACGGATTAGAGATTCTGTTGGTCAATTGGTTCGTGGCCGTCATGTTGTGGCTGAAATTAAGCTTGGCCAGCGGATTGTTAGAAGAGTTTATAAGGTTCTTGAAAGGATATTGCCTGCTGGTGTTGAATGAAAAATCCGGCAGGTTGACATTCATTATCCCGGTGGCAAGGTTTTGGTTCTGCCTGGCATTTAACGTCATATTAAATGGCGTACCCACAAATCTTTTCGAGTAAGACACATTCGAAGAATACTGTGACTGGGTACTTCTGGCAAAATCCTGGGCCACCAGGTTGCTGTTTTCGTTATAGGTGCTGGTACCTAGCGACACAGAGGCACTGAAGCTGCTGGATCCGGCAGACTGCTGACTATGCGACCATCTGTACCAAAAATCGTTGGTCCTTAAGGGATTTTCAATGTCATCAGAAATGTTTTGGGTATAGCTGAAATTCATCGAACCTGAGAAAGCATATCTTTTTTTATAATTGGTATTTACAGTCAAGCCTTTTGCGCCACGGGTGTAGATGTCACCTGTTGCCCTCAGGTCCAAATAATCGTTGATGGCCCAGTAGTATCCACCATTTCTCAGAAAGAAACCCCTTCTACGCTCCTCACCATAACTGGGAAAAATTATGCCGCTAGTTTGTTTTTTAGGCTGTGGAAACATCCCAAATGGAAAAGCCAGTGGTGTACTTACATCCCGGAATTTCAGGTGGAAGGGACCGGATACTACCTTGTTGCCAGGTATCACTTTTAACTTTTCTGATTGAATAAAAAAATGCGGATGTTCCAGGTTGCATGTGGTGTATTTTGCATTTCGGATGAACATTTCATCTTTCTCGTTCTTCCGGACATCCGCTCCGTGCATAAACGCGCCATCCTGCTCCGTTACTACTCCCTTGATCTGAGCCCGCTTCGAATCGAAGTTGTACAAAATATTATCCGTCTGGTAGCTGTCTTGTACATCAGAAAATACCGGTTTGCCCAATGCCTTGCCAGTAGAGTCCGTTCGGGAGGTCGACCGAATGGTCTTATTGCGCATGTCCACATCGGTACGGTCGGCTTCCAGTGAAATGTCACCGTAGTCGATGTGCGACTGTCCGTACATCTTTATTTTTTGCTGCTTTAACTGGAAATAAATGGAGTCTTCGGCGTTGTAATTAATGGTGGTTTCGATATCAGATTTCCGCGGTTTTTTAACAATTTTTGTGGAATCTTTTGGGGTATTGGCGGCCAGATCGGTACTGTCCATCGGTGTAGTTCCTTCATTGGCCGTACTGTCCTCCATAAGAATTTCTTCTTGTCCGGGAGAACTGTACCGGCTACTATCCGTTTGAGCAAATGAAAAAACGCTGAAATAGATGAAAAAAACGCAGAAAACAACTCGCCCCAAATCAGCCTCTAGTTTTAATTTCGTGGAAATTTTTACAATTTTGCGTAAAAATTTGCACTTGATTAATAAATCAACTCAAGTTCTGTGAGAAATATTGCGATTCTATTAGGCATTACTACGGTCCTAATTTTGGCATCTTTCAACACGGTTGGGCTTCGAGATTATAAGATAGACAAGATCGTGATCGATCCCGGACATGGTGGCAGGGACCCAGGCACGAGTGGCTCTCTCTCGAAGGAGAAAAATATTGCACTTCCGATTGCACTTGAGCTCAAGCGAATTATTAACGAAAACATACCGGATGTCGAAGTCATACTGACCAGAAAAACAGATAGCTTCCCCACACTTAATGATCGCGCGGACCTGGCCAATGAACTTGGCGCAGACCTTTTCATTTCCGTTCACGCCAACTGGGTCTCTAACCCCAATATTTACGGAACAGAGACTTATGTGATGGGAGTGCAAAACACCGGTAGGAACTTCGAAGTGGCCAAGCGGGAAAATTCCGTCATTTTATTGGAGGAGAATTATGAGGAGGAGTATAACGGATTCGATCCTGAAGTGCCGGAATCTTATATACTGCTTTCACTCACCCAATCAGCATTTCAGGAAAGAAGCCTGCAGCTGGCCTCCAAAATCGAAAAGCAATTTGAAACCCGTGTGGGTCGTCGCAGCCGCGGTGTCAAACAATCCAGCCTTTATCTGCTTTGGAGGACCACTATGCCTAGTGTTTTGGTAGAAGTCGGTTATCTTAGTAATCCGAAGGAAGAAAAGGAGTTGAACGATCCGCTTAATCAGGTCTACATCGCTTCTGGCATATACCGGGCCTTCAGAGATTATAAAAAAGAAATCGAATCCAGCTACTAAATCAATAGCCTGTGTCTAAAGAGTATCGTATTGGTCTAATCGCACTTATTTCCGGTGCCATCCTGTATTTTGGTTTTAATTTTTTGAAGGGGGTCGACTTCCTTTCAAGTAATGACAAGTATTACGCTATTTATGAAAATGTAGACGGGCTTAATAAGTCCAATTCCGTTATCATCAATGGTCTCGCTGTGGGGCAGGTCAGCTCCATAAGACTTACCGAAGGCAATGATATGGTCCTCGTGGAACTGATGATCTCGGGGGACATTTTGCTTGGGGACAGTACCATTGCGGAGCTCAAGGACCAGGATTTTCTTGGTGGAAAAGCTATTTATTTGAACCCAAAAGGGGACAGAATTCTTGAACCCGGCGATACACTCATTTCTTATATCGACAGGGGATTGGCAGAATACCTGGATAACGTAACTCCCATCACCAATAACCTGAGTATTACCATCAGCAGGATCAACGAGATACTTTTAGGCCTTCAGGGAAGTGGGGAGAAGATAAACACTACCATTACCCAGCTCAATACGACCCTTAGCCAGGTAAATTCGATCATTGAAAATAACCGTAAGGAATGGAGTCGTACACTTACTGCCAGTAGGGAATTGATAGAGAATGTAAATGACAAAGTCTCTAAACTAGATCCGATTCTAAGCAAGACGGACGGTGTATTGGATTCTTTAAATAACCTTGAAATCAATCAGACCCTGCGATCGGCAAATGCCATGCTGGCCCAGGTCACCGAACTTCTTCTGGAAATCGACAATGGTCAGGGCACCTTGGGTAAATTGGCCAACAATGATTCACTATATAACAACCTGAATCAGCTATTGATCGATCTGGATAAGTTGACAATCCACCTTAATCAATACCCTAAAGATTTCTTGAAGCCTTTGGGTCGAAAACATTCCAAATTAGAAGGAATTGAAAAAAATGATCCATAATTTGGATTATGAACACCCAGACACCCTCGAAATCTTTTGAAGAACTCCTCTCCAATCTTTCCAAAAAAGAGGAAGAAGTACGTCTTGGCGGAGGTGAGAAACGGGTTCTAAAGCACAAAGAAAAGGGTAAGCTCACTGCTCGTGAGAGGATAGAATACCTCCTGGATGATGACAATGGAAGTCTTGAGATTGGAGCTTTTGCAGCCGATGGCATGTACCAGGAGGAGGGAGGCTGTCCGTCAGCCGGTGTAGTAGTAAAGTTGGGAAAAATAGCGGGTAGGCATTGTGTGGTAGTGGCCAACGACGCCACTGTCAAGGCCGGTGCATGGTTTCCGATGACCGCAAAGAAGAACCTCAGAGCCCAGGAGATCGCCATGGAAAACAAGATTCCAATTGTCTACCTGGTCGACAGTGCCGGCGTCTTTTTACCGAAGCAAGATGAAATCTTTCCTGATAAAGAGCATTTCGGGCGGCAGTTTCGAAACAATGCAAAGATGTCAGCCGAAGGCATCGTACAGATAGCTGCTGTAATGGGCAGCTGCGTCGCTGGTGGGGCCTATTTACCCATAATGAGCGATGAAGCCATGATCGTGGATAAAACCGGATCCATATTTTTAGCGGGAAGCTACCTGGTGAAGTCAGCAATAGGTGAAGAAGTGGATAGTGAAACCCTTGGAGGGGCAAGCACACACTGTCAGATATCCGGGGTGACAGATAATAAATACGACTCGGATGAGGAGTGTCTGGATGCCATCAAAAAGATATTTGACAAGCTGGGGAATAATTTGAAGGCGGGCTTCAACAGAGTAAAGCCGGAGCCGCCGGCAGTGGCAGCTGATGCTATTTTGGAGAAATTCCCTGTTTCCGGTAATCGAACCTACGATGTGCTGGACGTAATCAAAACGATGGTAGACAGATCGGAATTTGAAGAATACAAGAAGGATTATGGCAAAACGCTGGTATGCGGTTACGGAAGAATAGACGGCTGGAGCGTCGCCATCGTGGCAAACCAGCGGAAGATCGTGAAGGCAAGGAAAAGCAATTCCGGCAATGAAATGCAAATGGGTGGTGTCATTTATTCGGACTCAGCGGACAAAGCAGCACGGTTCATCATGAATGCCAATCAAAGAAAAATCCCGCTTGTCTTTTTGCAGGATGTAAATGGCTTTATGGTTGGCAGCAGAGCTGAGCATGGAGGTATTATAAAAGATGGCGCCAAGATGGTAAATGCCGTAGCTAACTCTGTAGTGCCAAAGTTTACCATCATAATGGGCAGTTCCTATGGGGCTGGTAACTATGCAATGTGTGGTAAGGCATACGATCCCAGACTGATTTTTGCCTGGCCTACGGCTGAGATCGCTGTAATGAGTGGAGGATCTGCCGCGAAGACCCTTCTCCAGATCAAGGTGGCAACCCTGGAAGCAAAAGGAGAGCAGCTTTCGGAAAAGGAGAAAGAATCTCTTCTGCAAGAGATAAAAAATACTTATAATGAGCAATTAAATCCGTATTACGCCGCTGCCAGGTTATGGGTGGATGGAATAATTGATCCCAGGGACACGAGAAGGGTGATTTCCGAAGGGATTTCCGTAGCCAATCATTCCCCGATTACGGAAAAGATGAATGTCGGAGTAATTCAAACATGAAAGAAAATGAACTTAAAGCTCTCGTTACGCTACTAGAGGACGATGACATGGAAGTGGTGTCGCATGTCGAGAAGCAGATCAGGTCATTTGGTACCTCTATCATCCCCTTTTTGGAGCAGGAGTGGGAGACCCAATTCAACCCGATCATACAACGCAAAATTGAGGACCTCATTCATCATCTTCAATTTGAACTCGTACAGGAGAGACTGCTGAGCTGGAAAGACAACGAAGAAGGTGACCTGTTGAAGGGGTTATGGCTTTTGGCCACCTACCAGTACCCGGACCTGGAGTTGGAATATTTGCAGAAAGAAATTGATCAGCTCTATTATGATGCATGGACGGAGGTGAAAGATGATATGGCGCCCTTTGATCAGGTAAGAATGCTCAATAGTGTGATTTTTGATAAATTCAAATTCAGGGCCAATACCAAGAACTTTCATTCTCCTGCCAATTCAATGATCCACAGTGTATTAGAGTCAAGAAAAGGAAACCCGATTTCCCTTTGCTCTATTTATATGCTGCTTGCGCAAAAGCTAAACTTACCGATTTACGGTGTCAACTTACCGAACTTATTTATTCTCACCTATAAGACTGATGATATACAGTTTTATGTGAATGTGTTTAACCGCGGATTGATCTTTTCCAAAGAGGACATTGACAATTATATAGATCATTTAAAGCTTACGCCTGACGATATTTATTATCAGCCCTGCTCCCATACACAGATTCTCATACGTTACCTCAGAAATCTGATTGTCTCCTTTGACAAAGTGGGTGATTATCACAAAAGCGATGAAATCAAAATTATCCTTAAGAAGTTTGATCCAGGTCAGTTGGATTACTGATTGAAAGCCAGCCAGTAGTCATTGATTTTTTCCACGGCTATCTGAAAATGTTTGCTTCCCGGCTCCTTAAGATTTTCTATTTCCAATAGATTATCTGTTAGAAACTGACTTCTAAGGTCATCTTTCAGACTGAGCTTTTTTCGTCCATAGATTTTGTACACCACCTCCTTAGCGGCCCATATCTGGCACAATTTGTCCAGATCATCCTCCTTCTCTCCATTGTTTACAAATCTTGGACTCACCAGGCGTAGTTTCTCCCGGGGTAATTCCAGGTCAATGCCACATGGCTCCATTTCATTGATCAGGACAGCCGCCATGGGCCATGAATGGGTAATGGAAATGTGGATTTTAGAACCGATTAGTCTTGGTTTTCCTTCCTTATTCTTTTCAATTCCCTTGTACTTCTGGTGGTGTATGTCACAAAGGTGTTTGGTGAGGATTCTGGTGACCAGCCATTCAGCCTGCTTGTTCATTAGTGCTTCAGGAGCCACCTCTTCATGCAATTCTTCCAGTTGAGAATTTGTTTCCTTTATGTGCCACACCGCATAGGTGCTTTTAGGATTGATGGGTTTTGAAAGCAGAATTGGCATGAAAATCCGGATAAACCACAATGTAATAATTTTGTGATATTCATGAAACAAAGAATAGAAGTAGAAAAAATTCATACCTACGCTGGACATAAAGATTGTGTCTACACCTTGGAAAAATTCAATTCAAAAGAATTCTTCTCCGCAGGTGGCGATGGAATGGTGGTACATTGGAATTTGGATAAACTGGAATCAGGTACTATGATCGCCAAAGTCCCCAATTCCATTTATGCATTACACTACATGCCTGCTGAGGATATACTGGTTGTCGGACATAATTATGACGGAATTCATCTGATTGGGGTCAAGGATAAGAAGGAGAAGGGTTCCCTCAAATTGACGGAGGCGGCTATTTTTGATATAAAATCAGACAGTCAGAACATCTATGTGGGTACCGGAGATGGAGACGTAATCGTGGTGGATAAAAATAAACTTACAATAAAAACTAAAATTGAGCATTCTTCTAAAAGTGCAAGAACAATCTATTCGATGAAAGGAAAGCTACTGATCGGCTACAGCGATAACCATATCCGGGTCATCGATAAGATGAACTGGACACTCACACAGGACATCGATGCTCATAAAATTTCTGTGTTTTCCCTGACCTCTGACCCGGATCAAAAGTACGTTTTGAGCGCCAGTCGGGATGCGCATTTGAAAATTTGGTCAGCCGATTCCATGGATTTAAAAAAGGACATTGTGGCCCATATGTTTGCCATCAATCATGTCACATACAGTCCGGATGGTCAACATTTCGTAACTTGTAGCATGGATAAGTCCATAAAGGTTTGGGATTCAGATACTTTTGCACTTATCAAGGTGATAGACAAGGCAAGACATGCCGGACATGGCACATCCGTCAACAAGCTGCTTTGGCTGGAACACAACAATTATTTAGTGTCATGCAGTGATGACCGGTCAATTTCGGTGTGGAATATAAAATTTGGTGATTTATGAGAATTACGCCATTAGAGATAAGGCAAAAAAGCTTTGAAAAGAAGCTTAGGGGTTATGATAAAGATGAAGTCAATGCCTTTCTGACATCGCTATCGAATGAATGGGAACGGATAGTAGATGAAAATAAAGAATACAGGATCAAACTCGAGCAGTCCGAAAAGGAAGTCAAAAAGCTACGAGAGGTGGAGTCGAGCTTGTACAAGACACTTAAGACCGCTGAGGATACCGGTGCGAATCTGATAGATCAGGCCAATAGGGCGGCTGAGTTACACCTCAAGGAAGCTGAAATGAACGCGCAAGGGGTGCTCAACGAATCAAAATCCAAGGCCAAAGCCATTATTGAAAATTCCGAGCTGCAGGCGAAGGAAATAATTGATGAAATGCAGCAGGCGGTCAAAGAACTGGAGAAGAATTACAAGTCCATAGAAAGCCAGCGGGATACACTCATAGGTGAGCTAAGTAATCTGGCAGACGATATTAAGGATCGTCTTCAGCGTACGGAGCGTCAGCATCATAAGTTCCAGCTTGAGGATCACCTGATCCGTGTCCGGGAGCTTGTTCGTGAATCTGAGGCAAGGATCAATAAGGAACAACTCTCACCGACTGCAGCAAGATCCTCCATACCAAAGGTGGAGTCTAAAAGTCCTGAAGCGGAGAAGAAGCTAAGTGATTTTATTCGCTCAAAGTCTGGGGATACTCCCTCAAATCCTCAACAAAAAAAACCGGAAAAAGTCCACGTAGCGGAGGATGAAGAGAGCGAAGGGCTCTCGGGCAAGGGATCTTTTTTCGATCAGGTTGACAATTGATCATGGGTAAAATCTACCTTGAAGGCCTGGAGTTCTATGCCCGACATGGATATTATGAAGAGGAACGAAAGATCGGCAACAAGTACAGTGTGGATGTCATACTGGAGCTAGATTTTAAGTCAGCTGCTGAGTCTGATAAGCTGGAAGGTACAGTGGATTATGAGTCAGTTTATAACGTGATCAAGGAAGTCATGTTAATCGATTCTATGCTTCTGGAGCACCTTGCCGGTAAAATGATAAACTCTTTGAAAACGAACTTCAGCCAGGTGGAGAAAGTAACGGTAAAAGTAAGTAAATACAATCCTCCGATCAGGGGGCTCTGTCATCGGGCGATGGTGGAGCTATCAGGTTGATCCTGATCTTCAAATACAAATCCCCGGGCGTCGGCACCTTCGTAGAATTCTATTTTCTTGCCAATTAGGTACATCATTTGTCTTTTCTGGACAAAAACCCTCACACCTTCAACTTCATAGATAGTATCGTCATCCTTGGGTTTGTCAAATCCAAGTACAAAGTTCACACCCGCACACCCTCTTCCTCCTTTTACACCAATCCTTAGACCGTAACCGACGGGGATGTTCTTTTTCTCGAGAATTTCCTTGATCTCAATCAAAGCCTGGGACGAAATGTGAACGGGCATCATTTGGGGCAAAAGAAAATCTTTATTTTTGAAAATAACCCATCGAGATACAACATCATATTCAATGGATATATTAATTGAACTTATAAAGAACCTCGGACCGGCCCTGTTAGTTCTATACGCAGTGTATTTAATGGTAAGGTCATTTACGTCTTCCAGGATGGAGGAGCTTAGACAGCAAGGGGTTCAAAAAAATCAAAAAACTGTCCTGCCCATCAGGCTTCAGGCCTATGAACGTATAACCCTGCTTCTGGAGCGCGTTTCTCCCAGCAACATTATCGGGAGATTGAACAATCCGGAGTTTTCCGCCAAGGAATTCCAGCAGGTATTGGTTTCGGAGATACGACAGGAGTTTAACCACAATCTTTCGCAGCAACTATACATGTCGGACGAAGCCTGGGCTTATGTTTCCGGTGCGGTTGAAGATGTGATCACCACCATCAATGAAGCAGGACGTAAGATGGGAGAGGATGCCAGGGGACTGGACCTTGCCAAGGAAGTTTTCGAAAGCAATATTGAAAAAAACTCAGTGAGAAATGCGATTTCATATCTGAAAAATGAGATTAGAGAAGTATTTTATTGATGCCAGGTATAAAGAAGATTTGGGAAAAAGCTAAGAAGTCTGTTAAGGAGAACGAGAAGCTCAAAACAATTGGAGATCAGGCCAGGGAAAAGCTGACTGAGATATCAAAAAGTTCTGAAGACAGAGGAGACTTTGCGAGAAAAGTCAGTACGTTGATAAGGATGCTGCGATCACATATCAATGGTGAGTACCGTGCGTTTTCTGGTCAGACACTGCTTATGATCGCATTTGCGCTGTTATATTTCATAATTCCCACCGACCTTATTCCTGATTTTCTTCCGGTTTTAGGGTTATCTGATGACATAGCTCTGGTCTATTATATTATTCGAAACATCAGTGTCGATTTGGAAAGTTTTGAAGAATGGGAAGCGCAATCTGGCGAACAATCAAATAATGTTTAAATTTCGGTCTAAATCAACCTAAAGATTTGACTATATGTCAAATAAAACCGCATTAATAGCCGGAGCCACTGGATTAGTTGGTAAAGAGCTTGTCAAGCTTTTGATCAATGATCCTGCATTCCGGGAAGTGAAGATCATTAGCCGAAGGTCTCTGGATATCAATCATGAAAAGATCAAAGAAATCCTCATTGAGGATTTTGAAAAGCTGGATGAATATAAGGATGAGTTTAACGTAAACCAGGTCTTCTGTTGTTTGGGGACCACCATGAAAAAGGCGGGATCCAAGGAGATGTTTAGAAAAATTGATGTGGATTATCCCATAAAAATGGCTGAACTGGCAAAAGGGCAGGATCAGTTTGAAACGTACCATATCGTCACATCGATAGGCTCCAGTGCGGAATCGGCCTTATTTTACAATAAAGTCAAAGGGGAGGTGGAAGATGCACTGAAGAAACTGGACCTCAAATCTCTAAAAATCTATCAGCCATCCCTTCTTCTGGGAAAAAGATCCGATTTCCGGTTAATGGAAGAAATAGGGAAAGGTATAAGTGCCTTTCTTTCCTTCTTTGTGATCGGTGGCAGGGAGACCAGACTTTGGTCCATTAAGGGAGAGGATGTAGCAAGGTCTATGCAATTTATTGCCATACAGGGCAAAGAAGGATTGCAGGTACTTAGGCCAAAAGATATGATCAAAATCGCCCACGCACAACCACTCTAGATTCTTGATTGCAGTTCTTCAAAGAAGCAGACAAGCCTCAGTAAGCATCGCCAACGAAGTAGTAGGGTCGATAGATTTCGGGTTAGTAATACTGCTGGGAATAGAGGAGGCTGATGGGCCTGATGACATCGAATGGCTTACGAGAAAAATCATAAATCTCAGGATTTTTAATGACAGTGACGGTGTGATGAATGTGAGTTGTCAGGACGCAGGAGGGGATTACCTTGTTATCAGTCAGTTTACCTTACATGCCAGTACAAAAAAAGGCAATAGACCCTCATATATCAAATCGGCAGGACCAGACATCTCAAAGCCACTTTATCAGGATTTTGTTCAGCAGCTTGAATCGATTTCCGGAAAAACTGTTCAAACCGGTGAGTTTGGTGCGGACATGCAGGTGTCGCTGATCAATGATGGACCAGTAACTATTTTGATTGACACAAAGGACAAAAAGTAGTCAGAAAATATACTTTTTGATTCATCTCTTGTATAGGCGTAAAAAGCTCTATTTTTGCAATCTTTTTCAGAGAAATCCGGATGGACAAAATTCGAAATTTTTGCATAATCGCACATATAGATCATGGTAAGAGTACTCTGGCCGATCGATTGCTTGAGTTCACTAAAACTGTTTCTGACAGGGACATGCAGCAGCAGTTACTGGATGATATGGATCTGGAACGTGAACGCGGTATCACCATCAAGAGCCATGCTATTCAGATGAACTACGAAAAAGATGGTGAGGTGTATACCCTCAACCTGATCGACACTCCGGGACACGTGGATTTTTCATACGAAGTATCCAGATCTATTGCAGCCTGTGAAGGGGCGCTTTTGGTGGTTGATGCCAGCCAGGGTATTGAGGCTCAAACCATCTCTAACTTATACCTGGCAATTGAGCATGACCTTGAGGTTATCCCAATCCTGAATAAGATTGACCTACCTGGGGCCATGCCCGATGAAGTTTCTGATCAGATCATAGACCTCATAGGTTGTAAAAAAGAAGATATTTTGCATGCCAGTGCGAAAGAGGGGATAGGCATAGATGAAATTTTGCATGCCATAGTGGAAAGGGTACCTGCTCCCGAAGGTGTGGTGGATGAACCTTTGCAGGCCATGATCTTTGATTCGGTCTTCAATTCATATCGAGGTATCGAGGTCTTTTTCCGCGTTTTCAATGGCTCGATCAGGAAAGGTGATCATGTAAAATTTGTCAATACCGGTAAGACCTATGATGCTGATGAAATTGGAGTGTTGAGACTCCAGCATGAGCCAAGACAGAAAATAGAAGCAGGGAATGTCGGCTACCTGATATCAGGCATCAAAGTAGCTAAGGAAGTAAAAGTGGGTGATACCATCACACATGTAGAAAATCCTACAAAACGACCAGTTAGAGGGTTTGAGGATGTGAAGCCAATGGTCTTTGCGGGCATTTACCCGGTAGAGACCAGTGAATTTGAGGAATTGAGAGCTTCCATGGAAAAGCTACAACTCAACGATGCCTCTCTGGTTTGGGAACCGGAGACATCGGCGGCCCTTGGGTTCGGTTTCCGGTGCGGATTTCTGGGGATGCTTCATATGGAAATTGTCCAGGAGAGGCTGGAAAGAGAATTTGACATGACCGTCATCACCACTGTCCCTTCTGTCCGCTTCTTGGCTGTCAAAAATGATGAAGAGAAAATTCCGGTAAGTGCTCCATCGGAAATGCCCGAGCCAAACATGATATCACATGTAGAAGAGCCTTTTATCAAGGCACAGATTATCACCAAATCGGAATTCATAGGACCGGTCATCGCCCTTTGCATGGACAAAAGAGGTGAAATTAAGAATCAGGTCTATCTGACCTCTGACAGAGTGGAGCTCACTTTTGAGTTGCCGCTGGCCGAAATCGTTTTTGACTTTTTTGATAAATTAAAAACGATTTCCAGAGGTTATGCATCGCTGGACTACGAAGTGATTGGTTATAGAAAATCGAGTCTCGTGAAATTGGACATTATGCTTAATGGAGATAAGGTGGATGCTCTGTCTGCCATCGTGCACAGAGATAAGGCTTACGAATGGGGGAAACGACTCTGTGAAAAGCTCAGGGAATTACTTCCTCGTCAAATGTTCGAGATCGCCATCCAGGCCGCTATTGGTACCAAAGTGATCGCGAGAGAAACTGTAAAAGCCATGCGGAAAAATGTTTTGGCAAAATGTTACGGAGGTGATATTACGCGGAAGAGAAAGCTTCTGGAGAAACAGAAAAAAGGTAAAAAACGAATGCGTCAGGTGGGAAATGTAGAGATTCCACAGGAAGCATTTATGGCAGTACTTAAACTAGACTAAAAATGGCTAAGCTGATAGACGGAAGAAAAATTTCAGAGGAAATTCGGGATGAGATTGCTCATCGTGTTTACCAGCTAAAATCTGATGGCCAAAGAGCGCCACATATCGCCATCATCCTGGTAGGTGATGACGGCGCCAGCCATACATACGTCAACGGTAAAATCAATGCTTGTCGCAAGGTGGGTTTCGATTATACCTTAATGCAGTTTGCAAGCACCATCACCGAATCAAAGCTTATTCAACACGTCGAATCACTCAATGCCGATGAGGACATCGATGGTTTCATCGTGCAACTACCTCTTCCGGATCATATTTCAGTAGAGAAAATTACTGAAAAGATTCACCCGGAAAAGGATGTGGACGGATTTACAAATCAAAACTTCGGCTCCATAGTCTCATCAAACCCGCTTCTCCTTCCAGCTACGCCCTTTGGAGTAATGGAGCTGCTTAGAAGGTATGAGCTCAGCATAGAAGGTAAAAATTGTGTAGTGATCGGTGCCAGTCGTTTGACAGGTGCACCGTTGAGTCTGATGCTGCTTTCCCATGGGAATGCTACTGTTACTGTTTGTAATAAATACACCGAAAATCTTGAGAGGCACACCAGGGAGGCGGATATTCTCATCGTGGCGGTAGGCAAACCAGGACTTGTCACAGGAGATATGGTGAAGGAAGGGGCCATCGTAATCGATGTAGGGACTACACGAGTGCAAGACAAAACCAAAAAGTCAGGATTCAGATTGAGTGGGGATGCGGATTTCGAGTCTGTGGAAAAGGTGGCCGGTTACATTACACCCGTCCCTGGAGGAGTAGGCCCCATGACCATTGCGTCACTCTTGATGAACACTTTAAAAGCCTATGAGTCAAATCACCTTACATAAGAAATTAAAATCTGTGACCTTGCCAGTAATGGAGGCTTTTGACACCCTACAAGGTGAGGGGTTTCATTCTGGCCGTTCTGCTTATTTCATCAGGTTGGGTGGATGTGACGTAGGATGTCACTGGTGTGATGTCAAAGAATCCTGGAATGCAGAAGAGCATCCTGCACAAAGCATCGCGGAAATAATAGAAAACGCCGGCAAATCCTCCGCAGAAGTTGTAGTGATTACCGGTGGTGAGCCCTTGATGTACGACCTTACGGAATTGACCATACAATTACAATCCCTCGGTAAAAGTGTCCATGTCGAGACCTCCGGTGCACATCCAATCTCTGGTAACTGGGACTGGATATGCTTTTCGCCCAAGAAATTCAAACCTGCACATAAAGAATTCTTTCGCTATTCCGATGAGCTAAAAGTAGTGATCTATCACAAATCAGATCTTGAGTGGGCGGAGCAGTTGAGTCAACAAATGGACCAATCCGTTAACTTTTTTTTGCAACCAGAGTGGTCCAAAAAAGATCAGATGACAGCTTTAATCGTTGAATACATAAAGCAAAATCCTAAATGGCGCATTTCTTTACAGACGCACAAGTATTTAGGAATACCCTAAAGGTTCTTGGATTCTTATTCCTGACCCTGGTTACCAGAACTGGTAATGGTCAGGAATATGAGCCAAAGAAAAGAGCTGTAAAATTTTACGAGCAGGGTATTGAGGAGATCCGTTCCAGAGATTTTCCCGGGGGTATTCTAAGCTTCAAAAAAGCGATTAGGATTGATGAGAATTTCCCTGACCCCTATTTAAGACTGGCTTCGGCATACAATGTCCTGCGACTCTTGGACTCTGCTTATACCTACTATGATCGATACTTCACTGTCTCTGATCCTTCCGGTGTTACGGCGAGGGAAGCATTTTTCATGGCCGATCTTTATTTTGACAACGGCCAATATGAGAAAGCGGCTGAGGTAATTGAACTTGGGAAAGAAAAAGATCCGGACTGGCCGGCGGACCTCGGAAAGAAAAAACTCAATACCAACATTGCCTTTGCCATGAGTCAACGTCATGTTGAAAATCCTCATACCATTGATATTCTCCCCTCAACGGTAAACAGATTTTATACGCAATATTTTCCCACCATGACTGTAGATGGTAACTCTCTGACCTTCACAGCGAGAGAAGGAAGTGGTCCAGGTAATGATGAGGATCTTGTGATCTCCTATTTTGATGGTAACCGATGGTCGCCTGCCAGAAGTATTTCCTCGAAAATAAATTCCCGTTCGAATGAAGGAGCCTGTACCATGTCTGCGGATGGCCGCATGCTGATCTTCACTTCATGTGAGGATGCAAGGTCTTTCGGCAGTTGTGACTTATTCATGGCCGTGAAAATTGGCGATTCCTGGTCCGATTCCAAAAACCTGGGGACTGAGGTGAATTCGGTTTATTGGGATTCGCAGCCGAGCCTGTCTGCTGATGGGAATGCCCTTTATTTTTCATCCAACAGAAAAGGTGGATATGGACAACGGGATATATGGGTGTCTTATTACGATGGACGAAATTGGCAGGAGCCTGTGAACCTGGGACCAAACATTAATACTGAATTGGATGAAACTACCCCCTACATTCATAGTAATAATCAAACACTCTTTTATGCGTCAGAAGGTCATCCCGGTTTTGGGGGGTTTGACCTGTATCGAAGTGAGTTAGAGGATACCCTTTGGCAGAAGCCCGTAAATCTTGGTTATGGCATCAACGATCACAAAGACCAATTGTCTATGATCATCAGCGTTGATGGCACTTATGGATTCTTTGCAGACGAGCAATATACGGAGACGGGTGGGCTGACGAGTAAGATAGCCCGGATTGTGTTTGCCAATGATACTATTATTACCAAGAAAGCCAGTTATGTAACGGGTCGTGTGACCAATGCAAAAACAGGTGAGCCTATCCGATCGGATATTCAGCTTAATGATCTTGAATCCGGCAAAATGAAGTACCACACACTATCGGATCCGGTCAGTGGAAGGTATTATTTCGTGCTGACAAAAGGAAATGATTATGGTGCCTACGTTAAAGCAAAAGGTTTTTTGTTTGAGGATTTTAGGTTTGAAGTTGGAGACAATAGCTTCCTAAAACCAGATACGATTGACATCGCTCTAAACCCAATCGAACAAAATGTAGGTGTGGTGTTGGAAAATGTTTATTTCGAATTTGACAGTTATGAGCTCACCGATGCGTCTGTTTCGGAGCTTAATGTAGTTAGCGAATTCCTGAAGAGCTATGATGTGCAGGTAGAAATTTCCGGGCATACTGATGAAGTTGGAAGTGATGAATATAATCGAAGACTTTCCATGAATCGGGCGAAGTCCGTTTATGAATATCTTGTTAATAGCGGAGTGCCTAAAGGAAGAATGCAATTTGAAGGTTATGGCGACAGCCAACCCAGATTCGAGGATAAAGCCAAAAACCGACGCATAGAGTTCAAAATCCTGCAGGTAAATCCCTGATTGCCGTTAATTTTTTTATCCAAATTAATTGTGGCCTATCTCGCTGCTTTCGAACAAAAATTTGGCGAAAATGCCGTTTTCCTGATATTCTCTGAAGATTATACGGGTTATTGATAAATATTAGAATAATTCAATTTTTCGAACGCTTTTCGTAGTTTGCTCTTAGATTTTTAATGTTAATAAAATATTATATTTTAGCATTTGGATAATTTATAAATGTTCACTTTTAAACCAATTTTTTTATGAAGAGGATTCTACTATTAAGTATCTCTTTTCTTTTCGTTCTGGGCACAGCCTGGGCGCAAAGAACAGTTTCTGGTAGAGTGACATCTGACGCGGACGGAAGTGGAGTACCTGGTGTAAACGTAATCCTGAAAGGGACTACTACCGGTACTACTTCAGACATCGACGGTAATTACCGTTTGAGCGTTCCGGATGAAGGTGGTACTCTAGTGTTCACATTTATTGGTTTGGCCACTCAAGAAGTTGAGATCGGAGCCAGATCAGTAGTGGATGTTGAAATGTCTGAGGATGTTGAAACATTAAGTGAGGTTGTGGTAACAGCCCTGGGTTTCAGTAAGGAAAAGAAAGCCCTGGGTTATGGTGTTACCACCGTAGGAGATGAAGCGCTTGCCAATCGTCAGGAAGCTGACGTAGCGAGACTACTCCGCGGTCAGGCAACTGGTGTAAATATTGTACAGACTTCAGGTTTATCTGGATCTGGTACTTCAGTTATTATTCGTGGTTACTCAACTATTACAGGTAGCAACCAGCCATTATTCGTAGTGGATGGTATTCCTTTTAATACGGGTACACCAAACAACAATAACTCCAACTCAAGTTTCGTAACTGGTAATGCAACAGCATCTAACCGATTCCTGGATTTGGATCCTAACACAATTGAGAGCATCTCGATTCTGAAAGGTCTTTCCGCTACCGTACTTTACGGTGAAGCCGGTAGAAACGGTGTTGTTCTTGTTACTACTAAAAACGGAACAGGTGGAGCGAATGCAAGTAAGAAACTTGAAGTAAGTGTGACTCAGGGTGTATACCAAAGTGAGGTAGCTAACCTACCTGATTATCAGAATACTTACGGTAACGGTTTCAATGCTGGATTCGGATGGTTCTTCTCTAACTGGGGAGCAGCATTTGATGACAACAATCCGTCATCTTATGGTACTGATTATCTTGGAGAAGCTGACAATGGTAATGTGTTAATTACACATCCATACGATCAGGCTCAGTATAATGATGATGTACCTCAGTTTATAGGTGTTCCTTACGAGCACAAGGCTTACAAAGGCGTTGAAGAGTTCTTTGTGCCTGGTATATCGTCAAACACGTCTGTTCAGGTATCTAGTAAGATCGCCGCTGGTTCTTCCATAAGTGCTACTTATAGCTACTTATCTGATGCTGGTTTCACACCAAATTTGGATAACCTTCGAGGTGGTGGACCATCTAACTATATTAGAAAGCATAACATAGGTATGGGTGGTGTTACTAAGCTTCAGAACGGTCTGAAGATCCAGGGATCATTCAACTACATCGATTCTGACAGATTGACTCCAATCACTGCCCCTTCATTTGGTGGTGATGGTAATGGCCTTTTCGCAGCTATCATGTTTACGCCAAGGTCTATCGATTTGATGGGATTACCCTATCAATCGCCAATTGACGGATCAAACATCTACTATCGAAGAGGTGGTGCTATTCAGAACCCAAGATGGACTCTGAATAACTCAGGTCAGGCGGAAATAATCAATAGATTTTTCTCCAGTACTCAGTTAAGCTACGACATCAACGATAACATTCAATTATTGTATCGTTTGAGTTTGGATAACTTCACTCAGAGAAACCAAAGACACATCAACAAAGGTGGACCACGTCAGCCAGATGGTGAGTTGGGAACTGAAGTTTACAGACAAGGAATCACAGATCAGATCTTTAACGTCTTGTTCAACTATAACATCAACGCTTCATTTAGCATAGATGGTATTATAGGTGTAAACAGTAGAAGAGAGACTGGTGATTTCAATGCTACTTATAGTACTCAGCAGTTTGTTTATAACCTTTTGACGCATCAGAACTTCATCAATCACCTGGGATTCTCAGGCATGAGAGAAGAAAACACAATTGGTGTTTATGCGACAACAACTTTGAGCTACAACTATTACCTGTTCCTGAACTTACAGGCTAGAAATGACTGGACTTCAACATTGGAGCAGGAAAACAGATCAATTCTTTACCCTTCAGTTAGTTTGTCATTTGTACCGACGGATGCGATTCCTGCAATTCAAAACAGTGCAGCTATTAATTTCTTGAAAATTAGAGTTGGTTATGGTACGTCTGCAGGCTATCCTGATCCTTATAGTACAAGGAGTATTCTGGAGTCTCAAACCAATGTTTTCCAGGACAGAAATGGTACAGTTTTGAATACAAACTCTGTGTCCAACTTCCTGGGTAACAGAAATTTGGCGCCTGAGCTTTTCCGTGAAACAGAAGCTGGTATTGAAGGTAGATTCGTAAATAATATCTTTGGTATTGACGTGTCATTGTATCAGAAAATCTCTGATGATCTGATCATTAACTTGCCACTTGACCCTGCCACTGGCTATACAGCAACCACAGTGAATGCTGCGGAAGTTGAAAACAAAGGTGTGGAAGCGGCTTTGACCATTAATCCTCCGATTCCGGGTGGTGTTAATGTTTCCACTACTTTGAATTACACCAAGAACGTTTCCATTGTAAATGACATCTATCCTGGTATTGATCAGGTTCAGATCGACGGATATACTACACTGGGTAACTATGCGATTCCAGGTGAGTCCTTCGGTGCTCTTTACGGTTCAACATTTGCAAGAACTGACGATGGTTCGTTGATTGTAAATAATCAGGGTGCATACATTGGTTCTGGTGAATTTGGAGTAATTGGTGATCCAAACCCTAATTATCAGGCCAACTGGATGCAAAACATTTCCTGGAAAGGTATTTCTTTCGGATGGCAATTCCAGTACATCGATGGAGGTGACATCTTCTCCTCTACAGTACAGGCACTACTTGCCAGAGGAAATACATCTGATACTGATGTAGACAGAACTATTCCTATAATTCTGCCTAATTCAGTAAAAGCTTCAGGTACTGATTCAGATGGAGAACCAATTTATGTTCCTAATGACATTCAGACGTACATGGGAGATACTTTCTTCGATGCTTATTTTGGAGCTGATGAAGGAGGAATTTTTGATGCAACTGTAATCAGGTTACGCCAAATATCCTTGGGATATGCTGTACCTAAATCTATCCTGGAAAACACTCCATTTGGTAGAGTTGGTATTACAATTTCCGGTGAGAACCTTTGGTACAGGGCTCCTAACTTCCCTGAGGGAATTAATTTTGACCCTGAGATCTCAAGTTTAGGAGTTGGTAACGGTAGAGGTTTTGACTACCGAACTGCCCCTACAGCTAAGAAATATGGTGTTACTTTAAACGCATCTTTCTAAAGAGGGAATAAAAAAGAATAATTATGAAATTTATACATAAAGTATTAGCAATAACTGTGGCACTTGGATTCTTGAGTGCTTGCGATACTACGGACCTGGATTTACAGGAAAACCCGAACGCAATTACTCCGGAAAGTGCTAGTATAAATGACCTGTATAATAGCATACAGGTAGCATTTGAGGATTTTTATAATGATGCTCAGAAGGAGCCAGGAACTATAGCAAGGATGTACCATGCGGCTGGTTTCTCCTACGAGGAATCTACCACTCCTGCAACTTTCAACGGAGCATGGAATTCTGCGTATGCAGCGTTGTTTGCCGATATTCAGGCACTGGAAGATCTGAATGATGATGGTACACTCGGTGCTTATACTGGATCAGCTAAAGTACTCAAGGCATACGCCTTGTTAACCTTGGTTGACTTGTTTGGCAATGTTCCTGAAGCAGAAGCTTTACAAGGAATTGATGCAATCAGTCCTACGGCTACTAACGGTGAAACTGTGTACGCTACAGCGATCGCCTTGCTCGAGACAGCGAAGGAGGAATTGTCTGGTGCTACTAACATCCCGGCATACGACAATTTCTACGGAGGTGATCTTGACGCATGGAGAACAGCAGCTAACAGCTTAATTTTGAAAGCTGCGCTGAATACTGGCGATGTAGCTGCCATCAATAGTGTGGTTTCTTCTGCTGTTGGAGTGATATCCTCTAACGCTGAAGATTTTGAGATCAGTTACGGAGGTAACAGAGCCAATCCGGATGCTCGTCATCCATTCTATGGCCAACAAGGTAGACTTTGGACGCAATACGAGACAGGTGACGGAGATTATCTGTCAAACTACTACATGTGGTTGTTAAAAGCGGATAAAGAGTCAGTAGCCACTGGAAATACTATCACGGATCCCAGGATCAGATATTATTTCTACAGAAAAACTGATGATGCTGTTGGACAGGATCCTACAACTTATGGTTGTCACTTGTCAGTGTTACCTGACCAAAGCTTTGCTCCGAGCCACTGGAATTCTGTAGATCCTGATCTTCCATACTGCGTGGCGTCTGAAGACGGTTACTCAGGAAGGGATCACCTGAATGGTCAGGGTATACCACCGGATGGACCAATCAGAACTTCTTATGGTCTCTATCCTGGAGGAGGAATTTTTGATGATGACTCTTTTCAGGACACAAGGAATCTGGGACCTGCAGGTGGTGGCGGAAGTGGAGCTGGTATTGCACCTTTAATGCTTGCATCATTCGTTGATTTCATGCAGGCTGAGGCGGTTATTAGATTAAATGCTAATGGAAATGCCAGATCGCTTCTGGAAAGTGGAATCAGAAAGTCTATGAATAAAGTAATAGGTTTTGAGAGCCTTGTAGAGACTCAAATGAGTACTGAAGTTACCCTTAGAGATGGTAGCTCCGGAACTATCAGAGACCTTTATGGAAGTTCAACTGCTGATGTGAATAATTATATTGATGAGGTATTAGCTATCTATGATGCCGCAGGCTCTGATGCAGAAAGACTGGATGTAGTTATAAAAGAGTTTTACATCGCAGCCTGGGGTAACGGTATCGAAGCTTATAACATGTACAGAAGAACAGGAATGCCTGCAAATATGCAACCTGCACTGGAAGAACCACCGGGACAATTCCCATATACATTCTTCTTGCCAGATCAACATGTAACCAGGAATCAGAATGTGTCTCAAAAAGTTCTTAGTGACAGAGTTTTCTGGGATTCCGGTCTTACATTGTATTAATCTTCAAAATTTGATTAAATATGAATAGAATATATAAATACGGTATATTGTCAATGTTGGTCTTCATAGGCATGTCCTGTGAGGATCCTGACAAGGCGCCGGTACTTACATTTGACGCAGCAGGTAAGGGAGCTTATCCCCGCCTGATTGAAGATGCCGGTGAGCCTTTTGTTAACCTCTTTGACGTTGATGGTTCTTCTTACTCAATGGACGTTGAATTTGTTGACAACGAGCAAGGAAAAACAGTTCAGTCATACGATTTTGAGTTGGAATTTGAAGACAATGATGCTTCAAATGGTGATGACTCCGGATCTGGTATAGCACTCATGAGTTTTTCCGAAGCGGACTTCTCGGTAAATGAAAATGGATTTGTGGGTCTTACTGGTGTAACCATCACCGGACCGCAATTGCTGGATGCTGCTGGTCTTTCAGAGGCTGATGTTTCTCCTGGAGATGTTTTTAGAGTGACTAGTTCTGTAACTACCAGTAATGGTGTTTTTGCACAGGCTAATTCTTCTACTACCATCTATGGAGCTGCATTTAGAGGAATCTTTAACATTAATTTATCAGCAGGTTGTCCTTCGTCTTTAGGTGGAGAGTATAGTTATACCTCTACTTACTGGTGTGGAGCAGGTGCTGGTTCCGGTACAGTTGAAATCGTTGACAATGGCGGTGGAAACTATACTTTTAGTGATTGGTCCTTTGGCGGCTATGATGACTGCTACGGCGGTTTTGGTGGCTGGGGTGGATTGTCATTTGCGGAAGTATGTAGTGAAGTAGGTTTCACTGGTTTTACTGATGCTTTTGGTGACACTTGGACCTTTGTAACTGAAGTTAATGGAAACATCTGGAGCATCGAATGGGAAAACACTTACGGTGAATTTGGAACCGTAGATATTACTTTCCCAGGTGGAGTGCCATTTGAAGTAGAGTAATTAAGTAAGGGTTATACCCCTCATATATATATTGAAAGACCATGTCCATTTGGGCGTGGTCTTTTTACTTTTAATAATATTTGCATTTATGACGTGGAAACTACCTGTTGTGGTATTGTCTTTAGCTTTTTTCAGTAGTTGTACAACTGGTGACAATAGAAGTGCGGAACAGATACCGGATTCCTTTCCTTCATTTGAAATTTTAATTAATGAGCCGAACACATTTGATGGCTATATTTTTTTAAGGAGAATAGCTGAACCCGGTTTACAGTTCATGATCAATAGGAATGGGGAATTACAGTGGTTTCAGGAATCAGATACTACATTACTTAGGGTTTATCGCCCTCTTGATGATGCTTATCTGGCATTGAAGACAAAGAGAGACATTTCGGAGATAAGTTATAAGGGAGATACACTTTGGACTTTGAAACATGGTAAAAATGGATTCCAAAAGGAACTACACCACGATGTTTTGTTAACAGATAAAGAAGAAATCCTGGCAATTACACACGAAACCGAAATCATGGACCTTAGAGGATTAAATGGATTAGAGGTGGATACTGTGCAGACTGATGGATTGATTTTAATGACCAGGGAAGGTGAAAAGCTTTGGGAATGGAGTTTCAGAAATGTGTTGGATACGCTGAAGGATCCAGGTGTTAGTTTATTCCAATTCAAGAATGATTGGGTACATGCTAATTCAGTTTTTATCGATAATGATGGACATTTTTTGATTTCTTTTCGGGACTTAAATGCAATCTGGAAGATTGACCGCGATACTGGAGAAGTAATTTGGAAATTAGAATCAAAGAATCTACCAAGGGATCAAAGGTTTTATAATCAGCATGCGATCCATAGTAATCTGGATGGTGATTATATGATGTTTGACAACGGAGATGCCAGATTAAGAAAATCATCAAGGGCCATTGCGTTCAATTATGACGGAATAGAGTATGAAGAAAAACTGCGGATAGAACTTCCGAACAGTTTATTTACCAATAAGCAGGGAAGTGTCTATCAATTTGCAAAGGACAAATTTCTATTCAGTAGCCCCATGAGCCAGACATTAGTTATTACAGACAGAACCGGGAAAATACTTTGGTTGGCTAAGAGCGATCAGGCTTATTATAGAGCGTATTACCTTAGCGAGGATATAATTCCTTAATGTGAGCTTTACGGATTTACTTCTTCTAATTCGGGTCTTTTTTAAAGTGGGTTTAACTTCTTTTGGTGGTCATGCTGCATTAGTAGCGGTAGTTCAACGGGAGATGGTAGAAGAGAAACAGTTAATAGAGGAGAAGGTTATATTAAATGCCCTGTCCATTGCCTCCGTCCTTCCCGGCCCACTGGCTGTAAATGTCGTTACGTATCTTGGCTACAAAATTGCTGGATGGTTGGGTGCGTTGGTGTCTCTTGCATCAGTTCTGATTCCTCCGTTTTTCATGATGATAGGTTTGGCCCTTGTCTATAGTAAATACGGTTCAGTAGGTGATATAAATATTTTTCTCGAAGGTGTAGTAGCAGTTATCGTAGGTCTGATAGCTTCGGTATGTTACAGACTATTTAAGAATAACGTCAAAAGCACATGGCAGATAGTACTTAGTATCTTAGTTGCCTTCTTGTCCTTTTATTTTAATTCTTATTTATGGATCATCGTCTTCATTGTAGCTGGAGGGTGTATTGGAGTAATCGCGGACAGAATTTTCCGAATTAATGACAGATCGGAAGATGATAAGGTCATTAGCCTTACCATTGGAAAATCCTTCTGGATTGGTTTGGTTTGCTTCGTAAGTGGCCTGGTTTTGCTGTTGTTCGTAACCAAAGGAATTTACTCAGACTTATTCCGAGAGTTTTCAAAAGTCAGTTTGACACTGTTTGGTGGTGGATATGTGATGATCCCGATTCTACATGATATTATCGTTGAGAGGCATTCATGGCTATCCGGTGAAGAATTTGCATTGGCCATTTCATTTGGTCAGATTACTCCGGGCCCAATATTAGTTTCCGCTACTTACGTCGGTTATCAATTAGCTGGGTTTGCTGGCGCTTTGCTCGCAACTTTGGGTATTTTTGTGCCTTCTGCATTGCTGATGGTTGTGGTGGGATCTGTATTTGACAAATTTCAGGAAAAGAACTTATTGAGTGCAATCATGGCTGGTGTTAGACCGGTCGTGATCGCCTTAATATTTTATTCTACGTGGTTATTAGGTGGGGCCGAAAACATCACAGCGTTCACAATTATTGTTGCCATAGGAGCATTTGTTTCCATAACGTTTTTAAAAGTCAATTATCTGCTTGTCATTCCGGTAGGAGGATTAATCAGTTTGACGATTAGTTACTTATGATATCTGCGATTCAATTTATAGGAACACAGAGGTCTGGTTCTAACCTATTGCGTTTGATATTAAATCAACATCCCTCAATATCTGCTCCTCACCCACCACATTTGTTGAAGACTTTTATTCCATTAATGGCAGGGTATGATGGTGAAAGTGGATTGAAGAAACTTGTGGACGATATGTGTAGGTGGGTTGAAGTAAACCCTGTGCCCTGGAGCAAGGTAACATTCGACAGGCAGGCCATTCTTTCCCGTAGTACTACGGTTTTTGATGTTTTTCGAAGCATATACGAAGCTAAAGCGAAGGCAGATCAGGCTGATATTTGGTGTTGTAAAAGCACATTTAATATTGAGTATGTGGATGAAATTGAAAAACACATACGCCCATTCTACATCTATCTATTCAGAGATGGAAGGGACGTTGCAGTCTCTTTTAAAAATGCTATTGTTGGCCCAAAGCACATTTATAACCTGGCTGTAAAATGGAGAGAGGAACAACGGCAGTCAATTGATTTTTTGAAAGGGGTAGATGAAGAAAGAAAAATCGCCATAAGATTTGAGGATTTAATTGATAATCCGGTAAACGAGATTGAGAAGATTTGCTCAAAAATCGGGATCACATACGATTCAAGCATGATGAATTACTATACATCTGAGGAGTCACTGCATACTGCGGAATCCGGTAGAATGTGGGAAAATGTGGTTCGACCGATCATGAAGGAAAACAAAGGCAAGTTTTTGACTGCCTTGTCACGCAGTGAGACTGAATTATTCGAACACCTGGCTGGTAGTGTTTTGGAGGAATTGGGATACAAAAGAGAGATTCCATTGAACGGCAATAACATCAAACTAGATGTGGCCGATTATAACAGACAAAATAGTCTTATGATGGAGGAAGCCAAACAAAAGGCGCTTAAGAAAGACATTGAGAACAGAAAGGCCCAGGAGAGATTACTCGTGGAAATAAAAGAAAGATTCAGTCTATCTACTTAATAATAATTACCCCTGGCAAGGTAATTTTCTACATAGTCACTAATTCCCTCTTCTAATTTGGAGAAAGCCTCTTGATACCCAATCGATCTTAATTTGTCCATTTTGGCCTCAGTGAAATATTGATAATTATCCCTAATGTCGCCAGGGGTATCAATAAACTCAATAGACTCAGTACGTTCCATTGAATGGAAAACACTTTTGGCCAAATCCAAGAACGTTCTTGCCTGACCTGTTCCGAGATTGTAGAGACCAGAATTTTTTCTATGGTTCATCAGCCAGAAAATCACTTCAGTGAGATCTTTTACATAGATAAAGTCCCTCATTTGTTCGCCATCTTTATAATCAGGGTTATGAGATTTGAAAAGTTTTAGGTTACCATTATTTTGAATCTGGTTATAGGCATGAAAAATAACAGAGGCCATTCTGCCTTTGTGATATTCGTTGGGGCCATATACATTAAAGAATTTCAGACCTGCCCAGAAGAAGGGACTTTCTTTTTGGCTTAAAGCCCATTTGTCAAATTCATTTTTCGAGCGGCCATATGAATTAAGCGGTTCAAGACGATCAGGGAGTGTTTCAGAGTCTATATAACCAAGCTCTCCGTTTCCGTACGTAGCGGCACTGCTGGCATAGATGAGGGGTACCTGATAACCGATGCACTTTTCCCAAATTTTCTTGGAGTAGTCCACATTTAATTGCTGGAAAATTTCATATTCCGGTATTGTAGTATCGGTTTTGGCCCCAAGGTGAATAATGAATTCTGTTTCAGTTTGATTTTCATCCAACCATTCAAAAAATTCTGTTCTGTTTACGGTTTCTCTGATCCTTTTTCCATCAAGGTTTCTCTGTTTGTTTTTATTGGAAAAATCATCTACCGCTATGATGTCATTAAAGAATTCCGAATTCAACTTGGCTATCATACAGCTACCAATAAATCCTGCTGCTCCTGTAACTACTATCATATTGCTAAGGTATACTATCGATAATTTATCTTTGTGATATGGTGTATGTGACCAGAAAAGAGCACTTTAATGCAGCCCACAGACTCTATAATGATAAATGGTCTGAGGAGGAAAATTACAGGATATTTGGACCTTGCGCCAACAAAAACTGGCATGGGCATAATTTTGAACTATTTGTAACAGTAAAAGGATCACCTGACCCGAATACCGGGTTTGTGTTCGACCTTAAGAAACTTGGTGACCTTGTTTCGGAACATATCATTGAAAAAGTTGACCATAAGAACCTTGACCTGGACGTTGAATTCCTTAAGGGAAAACTTACGAGTTGCGAAAATGTACTAATTGAGTTTTGGAAAATCCTTGATCCGCTTGTAAAACGTCATAACAAAGACGCTTCGCTTCATTGTCTTAAACTAATTGAAACCTCAAAGAATTACGTTGAGTATTTCGGTGAATAAGGCATGAAATACTTCATTGTAGCGGGAGAGCGTTCCGGAGACCTTCATGCTTCGAAGCTTGTTAAGTCACTTAAGCTGCTTGATCAAGACAGCGAATTTCAGGGTTGGGGAGGGGACTTCATGGAAAATGAAGGAGTATACCTCAAGAAGCATTACAAAACCTTCTCTGTAATGGGTTTCTGGGAAGTGATTGAAAAATTTTTTTCCATCAGGAAACTGTTAATGGAATGCAAGGAGGATATTGTTCGATTTAAACCTGATCGGTTAGTACTAGTTGATTTTGGAGGGTTTAATCTTAGAATTGCCCGTTATGCATTCGAAAATGGAATTGATGTAACTTACTATATACCACCAAAGACCTGGGCCTGGAATGAGGGCCGTGTACGAAACCTTAAAAAATATTGCAACAGAGTACTCTGTATCTTACCATTCGAAGAATCATATTTCCAAAAACATGGTGTCAATTCGCATTACGTCGGCAACCCGTCCGTGGAGGAAGTTCCTGCCACGAATCATGCAAAAAATAGAACAAACAAGATCGCCCTGTTGCCGGGAAGCAGGTCACAGGAGATCAGAACCATCCTACCCATTTTAGGTGATGTGCTAGATGAATTTCCTGAAATGGAGTTCGAGTTAGCAGCGGTTTCCAATGTGGATTCCAAACTGTATGAAGATGTATCCGGAAAACAAAATTGTAAGATCATAGAGGATAACACATTTTCGGTTTTGGCTGATGCGAGAGTGGCAATAGTGACTTCTGGGACGGCTACGCTGGAAACAGCCTTGATGGGAATACCCCAGGTAGTGTGCTATGTTGCAAATCCTATATCATACTTAATAGGAAAACGCTTTGTGAAGGTAAAGTACATTTCCCTTGTGAATTTAATTGCTAATAAACAGGTGGTAAAGGAGCTTATTCAAGGGATGTTTACAGCGGAAAATCTGACCATGGAATTAAAACTACTCCTGGATGACAAAGTCTACGTTCATACAATCCTAAATGGATATAACGATATTAGAGAAGCATTGGGCACAAAAAAAGCCGCAGATAATGCGGCTTTCAAAATCGTTAATGCCAGTTAAGCAGCTTTGAGCTTATTGAACTTGGATTTTTCGAATTTCTCCCTGGCATACTCTCGTGTCATTTGAATTTCTTTCACGTCTTTATTGGAAGGAATTTCGAACATAGCATCGGTCATTATTGCCTCGAATATGGACCTTAGTCCTCTGGCCCCCAACTTGAATTCCGTTGCTTTTTCGACTATATAATCCAAAGCTTTTTCTTCGACAGATAGTTTTACCCCCTCCATGTCAAAGAGCTTTTCATATTGTTTCAAAAGAGCATTCTTAGGCTCCTTCAGGATTTTCTTAAGGGCAACATGATCCAGTGGATTCAGATGCGTCAATACTGGCATTCTCCCGATTAATTCAGGTATCAAACCAAAGCTCTTCAAATCCAGTGCGGTGACGTATTGTAGTAAATTGTTCTTGTCCAGCTGACGGGAATGGTCCTGATCATTGGCAAAGCCAATTGGTCTCGTTGTGAGCCTGTTGGCAATATGTCTTTCGATCCCGTCAAATGCACCTCCGCATATAAACAGAATATTCTCGGTATTAACCGAAATCATCTTCTGATCCGGATGCTTTCTACCACCCTGGGGCGGCACATTTACCGAAGTCCCTTCAAGCAACTTTAGAAGCGCCTGCTGTACACCTTCACCGCTTACGTCTCTTGTAATCGATGGATTGTCGGATTTTCGTGCGATTTTATCCAGCTCATCAATGTACACTATCCCTCTTTCAGCCTGCTCCACTTCATAGTTCGCTGCTTGCAATAATCTTGTGAGAATACTTTCTACGTCTTCTCCCACATATCCCGCCTCCGTAAGAACTGTGGCATCCGCAATACAAAAAGGTACCTGTAGGATTTTAGCGAGGGTTCTGGCCAGGTACGTTTTCCCTGTCCCTGTTTCACCTACCATTATGATATTGGATTTCTCAATCACTACTTCCTCATCCAGTTTGTTTTGCATGAGACGTTTATAATGATTGTAAACCGCTACCGATATATACTTCTTGGCTTCGTCCTGGCCTACTACGAATTCGTCCAGATGACGCTTCATGTCTGCCGGTTTTATAAGCTTGAAGTTTGGTGCCTCCGGATCATTTTTGGTCTTCAACTCCTCATTCAGAATCTGCTGGGCTTGTGCGATACATTTGTCACAAATATGTGCATGTATGCCAGAGATCATCAGATCTACATCTTTCTTATTTCTTCCGCAAAAACTACAGGTAACCTGTGCCATTATTTCCTTTCCAATACTTCGTCAATTAGTCCGTAATCCTTGGCCTCCTTAGCACGCATCCAGTAATCTCTATCAGAGTCTTTTTCAATATCCTCATATTTCTTCCCGGAATGCTTTGCAAGGATTTCATATAGATCTTTCCTCAGCTCCTGCATCTGTTTCAGAGTGATCTCCATGTCTTTGGATTGTCCCTGCATGCCGCCGCTAGGCTGGTGTATCATAATGCGCGCATGAGGCAATGCTGATCTCTTTTTCTCTGCGCCACCAGTAAGAAGCACAGCTCCCATCGATGCTGCCATGCCAGTGCAGATAGTAGCTACATCCGGCCCTACATATTGCATGGTGTCGTACATTCCCAATCCGGCATAGACACTACCTCCTGGGCTATTGATGTAAAGGAGAATGTCCTTTTTACTATCTACTGATTCCAAAAACAGCAACTGGGCTGTTATAATATTTGCAATATTCTCCTCAACCTGCATGCCAAGGAAAATAATTCTATCCATTATGAGTCTTGAAAAAACATCAATTTCCCGAAAATTCGTGGGTCGCTCTTCTATCACGGCCCTGGTCATATTTTCAACTTTCTCTACGTAGCTATCGAAAGTTAGTCCGTTAATTCCCTGGCCTTTGACAGCGAATTTTCGAAATTCAGACTTATCAATCATTGTGGTAATTTAAAATAAAGTTAAAAGAATAAAAAAGCTAGTTGAATCGATTGTATTAAACCTGAATTTAAGGCTTTAGGTTCACACTAATTTCCTAAACTCATCAAGACTAACTGATTTTTCTTTAATGGTAACGGCATCTTTCAAAAACTCGAATACTTTACGATCCTGAACCTGATTGTAGGTTTTCATGTAGTTGTTTCCATTTTCACCTTTCAGATAGTTATCCGCAAAAGCATCCAGTTGCTCGCCCAATTGCTCTGCGACAGCGGCACCACCAAATTGTTGCAGTATCATTTTTTTGGCTTCATCTACTACCTCGGCATTTTCGACTTTAATTTCGTTGTCTTTTAGAATCTTGTTTCTGATTAGAGACCATTTTAATTCATCTGCATACCCCTGAAATTCGGTTTCTAACATCTCCTCGGAAATATTGTCATTGGTTTTTACTAACCATTTTTTCAGGAATTTTTCAGGTAGCTTGATCTTGACTTTACTTAAAAGCGTTTCCTTTAACTTATGGTCGAAAAAATGATCAGTTTCGCTCTTGTAGTTTTTGGAGATTGTCTCTTCAACTTTCTTCATAAACTCGTCCATCCCCTTCACCGCATCTTTACCAAAAGTCTTGTCGAATAGTTCCTGATTGAGTTCAGCAGGCTCAGTGTGATTTATTCCCTTGATGGTAAGCTTTAGCTTGCCTTTGACTTTCTTGATTTCATCGGTCGAAAGTCTGCTGATTCTCTCAAAGTAATGCTTATCGTTAAATACTTTGTTCACATCAAGATCGATCTCTTCATCCACCTTCATTCCGATTACCTTTTTTCTGGTTGATGAATTCAATTCGGACAAGTCGATGGATACCTCTTGATTAATAGATTCATCAGCCGAGAATACCGGACCATAGACTGTATCATCTTCTCCCACCGTACCAGGATTTGTCACTTCACCAAATTGCTTCTTTAGATTGTCAAGTGTCTCATCGATTACTTTTTTATCGATTTTGATACTGGTGTAATCGACCTTTATTTTCTTATCAATTTTAAGGTCGAAATCTTCGGCGTATCCAATATTGTAGGTGAACTCAAAGTCCTTTTGACTGTTCCAGTCTATATTTTCCTGATCATCAGACGGTATAGGCTCTCCCAGAAACTGCATTTCCTCACTTCTCAGAAGCTTATTCAATTCCTCACTAAGAATTTGATTTATCTCTTCCAGGAGAAATGAATTCCCATACATTTGTTTTACAATTCCAGGAGGAACTTTTCCTGGTCGGAAGCCCTTAATATTAGCCTTTTTGCTGTAATCCTTGATTTTTTGGGTTACACGGGGTTGATAATCATCCTCCTTTAACTTAATTTTAATTAGAGCTTCGGAGTTTTCGATTTTATCGATGGTAGTATCCAAAGTTGAACGATGTTTAAGGTTTTGTAAATAAAAACCCTCTTATGAAGTAATTAGCATAAGAGGGTTATTTTTCGTGCGGATGGAGGGACTCGAACCCCCATGCCTCGCGGCGCTAGATCCTAAGTCTAGTGCGTCTACCAATTTCGCCACATCCGCTACTTTCTGCGGTGGATTAAATTAGGTAGACTCTTTTTCTTAGGAACAGAAGCACTGGATTTTCTAGTGCGCCTGCAAGTCTACCAATTTCGCCACATCCGCAAATTGGTCGGCAAAGTTAAGTATTTTTTTAAATGTCCAGCAAGTGGAATGAGAAGTTTGATAAAAAATGATTGAGGTAGAGATCGAGGAAGAAAAAAAGGAAATTGTAAGACGATATAGAAAACTCCTGCGTCATGCTAAACCCATAATGAAGGACGGGGATGCCAAGATCATAAAGAAAGCATTTAGCACGTCATTAGAAGCTCATCAGGGAGTACGCAGAAAATCTGGAGAGCCATACATATATCATCCGATTGAAGTGGCAATGATATGTATTGATGAGATTGGATTGGGAACCACCTCGATCGTATCGGCTTTGCTTCATGATGTTGTGGAAGATACGGAAATTACCCTATCTGATATCGAATGTCTCTTTGGAGGTAAAGTCGCGGCCATTATAGATGGATTGACCAAAATAAGTGGAGTATTCGAACAGGGTTCCTCACAACAAGCTGAGAATTTCCGAAAAATGTTGCTTACACTTAGTGAGGATGTTAGAGTAATACTCATCAAACTGGCAGATAGGTTGCACAACATGCGTACACTGGACAGCATGCCAAGGAATAAACAACTCAAAATTGCTTCGGAGACAGCATACATATACGCACCCCTTGCCCATCGTCTTGGTTTATATGCAATTAAATCGGAGCTTGAGGATTTGTATTTAAAATTCACAGATAATGTTGTTTACAATAACATCCAATCAAAAATCAATGCTACCAAATCCACCAGAACCAAGTTCATTCGAAATTTCATTAAACCAATCAAAGATGAATTAGACAAGCTGGATCTGGACTATGAAATAAAAGGCAGACCAAAATCTATCTATTCAATCTGGAACAAAATGCGAAAGCAGGATGTCCCGTTTGAAGAGGTTTATGATTTGTTTGCAATAAGAATTATAATTGATTGTGATCTGGCGAAAGAAAAATCGAATTGCTGGCAGGTATATTCGATTGTCACAGATCAGTATCAACCCAATCCTGATCGGCTGAGAGATTGGATATCAATCCCCAAGGCAAACGGTTATGAATCACTTCATACTACGGTGATGAGTGAAAAGGGACAGTGGGTAGAAGTTCAGATTCGGACCCGTCGAATGGACGAAATTGCCGAGAAAGGATATGCGGCTCACTGGAAATATAAAGACGGTGAAAAGCCTCGTGATGACCAGGGGTTGGAAATGTGGATATCTAAAGTCAGGGAGATACTGGAGCAGAGTGACGCTTCAGCAATTGAATTTGTCGATGATTTCAGATCGAACCTCTACAGCGAGGAAGTATTCACCTTTACGCCGAAAGGAGATCTCATCACCCTCCCAAATGGGGCAACGGCCCTGGACTTTGCCTTCGATATTCATACGGAAGTTGGTGCATCATGTATTGGGGCCAAAGTGAATCAAAAACTTGTGCCACTTAGCTATGAATTGAAAAACGGAGATCAGGTCGAAATTCTGACATCCAAGAAGCAAAAACCAAATGAAGATTGGTTGAAAATTGTCGTCAGTTCCAAAGCCAAATCCAAGATCAAGGACACACTAAAGGAGGAGAGGAAGGCTTTTGCTGCCGAAGGCAAGGAGGTAATTAAGAGAAAGCTTAAGCAAATGAAGCTGGAGTTTTCTCAGCAGATTCTCGAGGAGTTGGTAGCGTATTTCCGGTTAAAGACGCCCTCTGAATTGTATTATCAGATAGGCAAGGGAAAAATAGATCATCAGGATATTAAAAAATTCAGAGATGAGGAAAAGGCCAGCAACATCGGCAACGCTATCCGGAGTATGGTCCCTAAGGTTTTCAAACCAAAAGAAAAGGGTGTCAATGGCAAGGATTACCTTATACTCGGTGATGACTCGGATTACATAGAATACAAATTTGCTAAATGCTGTAATCCAATTCCCGGGGATGACGTTTTTGGTTTTTTGACAATAAATGACGGAATAAAAATTCACCGCTCTAATTGTCCAAATGCTACGGAGCTACTTTCCAATTATGGTTATCGTGTCATCAGTGCAAGGTGGACTTCCAGGCAGGAGGCAGGGTTCCTGACAGGTTTAAAAATTGAAGGTACGGATCGGATCGGAATAGTAAGTGATGTATCTGCTATAATTTCAAGTGAATTGAAAGTAAATATTCGAAGTCTTTCTATTAATACTGATGATGGAATTTTTGATGGAGAGATTCAATTATATGTTTATGACACGCAGCACCTGGATAAGCTCATAAAAAAACTTGAAAAGGTGGAAGGTGTTGTATCTGTAGTCAGGTTCAACTAGATTTTTCAGGTAGTATCCTATCTTTACAGCAAAATGATTGAGACGAAATCTGTATACGAGGAAGTAAGGAAAATATTCACAGCATTTCTGGAGAAAAAGTCACTCAGAAAAACTCCGGAGCGTTTTGCTATTCTTGAAGAGATTTACACACATTCGGGTCATTTCGATGTGGAGACTCTTTATGTGAATATGAAGGAGAAGAATTATCGAGTAAGCCGGGCTACCGTTTATAATACTTTGGACCTCCTGGTGGAGTGCGATTTGGTCACCAAACATCAATTTGATCAGAACCACGCCCAGTACGAAAAATCATATGGGTATCGTCAGCATGATCATGTAATCTGCATGGATTGCAATGTGGTAAAAGAATTTTGCGACCCCAGAATACAAAATATTCAAAACACTGTTGGTGGGTTACTTGAATTTGAGGTAATTCATCATTCATTGGTTTTTTACGCCAATTGCGTAAGAGAGAATTGTCCCAACAAAAAGAATAAGTAATGACATATACGAATGAGGTGAAGGAAAATATACTTCACCTAAACTTTTCAGGTGATCTGATTGGTGAAAATAAGGGTCCGGAACTGGTAGAGCTGATTAATAATTTGCTTACAAATGGGACGAAATATTGCCTGGCTGATATATCGGAGGTAAGGTACATTAATAGTAGCGGTATCGGTGTGTTGATCACTATTTTGACTAAGTTTCGAAACAAAGGTGGAGAATTGTACCTAATCAACCCGTCTGAACACGTTAAAAAACTGTTGATTATTACCAAACTCCTCGCCATTTTCAATGTGGTAAGTAGTACGTCTGAGGCACAGGATAAAATCAAAGAATTAAAATGAAAAATGTGGATGTGCTCCTTGGATTACAATGGGGCGATGAGGGAAAAGGGAAAGTTGTTGACTTTCTTGCACCGAAGTATGATGTGGTAGCCAGATTTCAGGGTGGACCCAATGCCGGGCATA
>OZ245789.1:1380000-4843617 GCA_965228045.1 Cyclobacteriaceae bacterium
CAGACGAACTCCGAATGCTAGTAAATTATTCCTGCAGTGAGGGTTTGGGTGCTAAGGTCCAAATCCGAGAGGGAAAGAACCCAGACCTACGGCTAAGGTCCCTAAATCCGCGCTAAGTTGAACTAAGGTGGTCCAGTTGCTTAGACAGCCAGGATGTTGGCTTGGAAGCAGCCATTCATTTAAAGAGTGCGTAACAGCTCACTGGTCGAGCGACAGGGCGTCGATAATAATCGGGCATCAAGTGCGGTACCGAAGCTTAGGATAGTAATATGGTAGGGGAGCATTCTCTGGACGGTGAAGGTGAGCTGTGAGGCTTGCTGGAGTGTAGAGAAGCGCAAATGTAGGCATAAGTAACGATAATGCGGGCGAGAAACCCGCACACCGATAGACTAAGGATTCCCTGGCAATGCTAATCAGCCGGGGGTTAGTCGGGACCTAAGGCGAACCCGAAGGGGGTAGTCGATGGATAATCAGTTAATATTCTGATACCACCTATAATTTCGATGGGGTGACGGAGGAGTGAAAGTACCGCGTACTGACGGAATAGTACGTTAAAGGGAGTAGGTAAAGAGACAGTAGGAAAATCCGCTGACTCTGCCGAACCTGATAGTACCATGACGCTACGGCAGATTGGATAGTGTACCTAAACAGACTTCCGAGAAAAACCTCTAAGGTTAGGTTATAGGTGCCCGTACCGTAAACCGACACAGGTAGTCAAGGAGAGAATCCTGAGGTGCTCGAGTGATTCATGGCTAAGGAACTAGGCAAAATAGTCCTGTAACTTCGGGAGAAGGGACGCCCGCCTTACGGCGGGCCGCAGTGAAAAGGCCCAGGCGACTGTTTATCAAAAACACATGGCTGTGCGAATTTGAAAGAAAAAGTATACAGCCTGACACCTGCCCGGTGCTGGAAGGTTAAGGGGGGATGTTAGCTTCGGCGAAGCATTGAACTGAAGCCCCAGTAAACGGCGGCCGTAACTATAACGGTCCTAAGGTAGCGAAATTCCTTGTCGGGTAAGTTCCGACCTGCACGAATGGTGCAACGATCTGGGCACTGTCTCGGCCATGAGCTCGGTGAAATTGTAGTTCCGGTGAAGATGCCGGATACCCGCAACGGGACGGAAAGACCCCGTGAACCTTTACTATAGCTTCACATTGGCATTGGGTAAATGATGTGTAGGATAGGAGGGAGACTATGAAGCGCTGCCGCCAGGTGGTGTGGAGTCATTGGTGAAATACCTCCCTTTATTTATCTGATGCCTAACCCGCCATCTGGCGGGGACATTGTGTGGTGGGTAGTTTGACTGGGGTGGTCGCCTCCAAAAATGTAACGGAGGCTTTCAAAGGTACCCTCAGCACGTTTGGTAATCGTGCGTGGAGTGCAATAGCATAAGGGTGCTTGACTGTGAGGCCAACAAGCCGATCAGGTAGGAAACTAGGATATAGTGATCCGGTGGTTCTGAATGGAAGGGCCATCGCTCAAAGGATAAAAGGTACTCCGGGGATAACAGGCTGATCTCCCCCAAGAGCTCACATCGACGGGGAGGTTTGGCACCTCGATGTCGGCTCGTCACATCCTGGGGCTGGAGAAGGTCCCAAGGGTTGGGCTGTTCGCCCATTAAAGTGGCACGCGAGCTGGGTTCAGAACGTCGTGAGACAGTTCGGTCCCTATCTGTTGTGGGCGTAAGAAGTTTGAGTGGATCTGACCTTAGTACGAGAGGACCGGGTTGGACCAACCGCTGGTGTACCAGTTGTTCCGCCAGGAGCACTGCTGGGTAGCTATGTTGGGTGCGGATAAGCGCTGAAAGCATCTAAGTGCGAAACCCACCACAAGATGAGACTTCTTTAAAGGGATGTTATAGACGATGACGTAGATAGGCTGCAGGTGTAAAGGCAGTAATGTCAAAGCCGAGCAGTACTAATTACCCGTAAACTTCCTCAAAGTGCGAGCGATATATTCGATTTTGTTCTTGTGAATCTTTCACTTCTATCATGTCTTATCCGCCAAAGCTTTAGCGACGGTGGATACAACCTTCAGATCATCACTGAACTAAGTTCAGGAATTTGAAGTAAAAAAAAATTAGTGTGATTATCGCGGCGGGGTCCAGACACCGTGTCCCCGGCTCTCCCCATCCCAAACAGAGAAGCTGTAAAAGGATAGGATCAAGAGTAGCGATGACACTGAAGATTTTATGGTGATTATCGCGGCGGGGTCCAGACATCGTGTCCCCGGCTCTCCCCATCCCGAACAGAGAAGCTGTAAAGGATAGGATCAAGAGTAGCGAAGACACTGAAGATTTTATGGTGATTATCGCGGCGGGGTCCACCTCTTCCCATTCCGAACAGAGAAGTTAAGCCCGCCAGCGCCGATGGTACTGCAATCAAATGTGGGAGAGTAGGTCGTTGCCAGTTTATTATAAAGGGATACTGTTATTCAGTGTCCCTTTTTTTATGCCTGTATATTTTTTTAGCCAAAGAGATATCAAGCCTTTAAGTCCGGGTCCGAATAAGGGGGCCTTTGGCTCTTACCATTCCGATCCGCCAGCTGGCGGATAAGCCCGCCAAGTACTGATCATTACCTGGATGGCCAGTTTATTACATAGGAAAACATAAAATGAAACGGAGCATAGCTGTTGAGTATTATCATTTATGCTATTGCCAACAAAAGATGAACCGGAATTCAACATATACGTTTCGTTTTAAGAGTTATTGATTAAAATCGTGTATGAGTTTTTTGTATCCGGCTGCATTGTGGGGATTGGGACTGCTTTTGATACCTATAATTGTCCATCTTTTTAATTTTCGTCGACTTCAGGTGGTAGAATTCTCAACTCTACAATTTATCACTGAGATTGAAAGTGAAGTAAAAAGAAAAAAGAGCCTCAAACACATTCTTGTACTATTATCAAGATTGCTAGTGCTCTTTTTCCTGGTAATGGCTTTTGCACAGCCTGTCTTGAATAATAACGATGGACCTGTCACAAATCCCGGAAGAACTGTAATCTATCTGGATAATTCTCTCAGTATGTCTGGCAATTCTGTGCAGGGAAATGAAATGCTTACAGATGCGATAAACATTTCCAGAACATTTCTCTCCAATTATCCATTGGAAAAGGAAGTGATTCTGAAAACAAATGACTTTGGAAATAATCTGTATCGCTGGAATTATAAGAATTCAGTCATTGAGCAATTAACTGAGCTCGACTACTCTACACATGCAAGAAGTTTCAATAACATCAAATCAAGCCTGGACCAGATGCCAGGAAATTACAATGTCTTATTCATTTCCGATTTTCAAAAGTCAACATTCGGTCAGATTCCAGGGTTAGATGCCAGGTACTACTTTGTTCCGATTGAATCATCAGATGCGGGAAACGTATACGTAGATTCTGTCTATTTCGAAGATCCGATTATTCTTTTCGACAAACTAAATACCCTGAAGATAAGACTTGGCTATACAGGTCAATCAAGTACATCGGATATCAATCTGAAGATTTTGAATGAAGCCAGATTAGTTTCATCCTCACCAGTTCGTATGCAAGATAGCCAAAGAAAGGAAGTGGAGTTTGAAATGGATTTGCGAAATCTCACTTCTAATAGGTTGAGAATCGAATTCGATGATCAAGGCTTGCAATTTGATAATAACTACTACTTTATCGTAAACTCATTCACCAGACCAGTGATTCGGACCGTTTTCACAACTTCGCCAAATTCATTTTTGCGTGGAGTGTATGGAAATAAAGAATTGTTCGATTTTCGTCAGATTGACTTTGCTCAAATAAACTACCAGGAACTGGAGGATGCGGATCTGGTAATACTGGAGGATTTTGATGAGATACCACAAGGACTCTTCAGAATAGCTAATTCGAGTGACATTCTGATCATTCCGACGGAAGAGTTCTCAGAAGATTCCTATACGAGATTTTTTGGGTCAACTGTAACTAGAACATCCGATTCTGCTCAATATAATATTGAAATTCCGGAGATTGAGAATCCAATATTTGGTAGCGTTTTCGAAAGTACCACTGATACTCGCGATATGCCAAAAGGAAGGTTAGTTGTAAAAACAGGTTTAGGTACCCAGGTTTTATCGACTGCCTTTGGGGAAAATTTCCTGAGTCATAAGATGGTGTCCAATCACAACATCTATTTGTATTCCGCACCCTTTAAAGTAGAATACACTAACCTTCCTATTCATGCCATTTTCTTGCCTGTAATGTATCGGATTGCACAATTTAGCAGTCAGACACCTTTACCTTTGGCGTATGATTTAGGAGCAAGGGTATTAACATTTCCCGGCCATGAAGTTGACCCGCAAAGTCCGATATTGATTAGAGGAGAGGAGACGGAATTCGTGCCGAATTACAATATGGCTGCTGGAAATATTACCCTGGAATTACCTCCTTCCGATCTGGACCCCGGTTATTATCATGTTTTGAATAGCGGCGACACTATTCAGTCTTTCGCATTAAACTTTAACAAAATGGAGTCCAGGGATTTGTCTTATACCCTGGATGAACTTGAAGCTATAATTGAAGGTCGAACAGATATTGAAATAGTTGAGGTGAATGAGTTGGATCTATCGTCAAACATCTCGGGAGCCTCCCTGGGGGATACATCGTTATGGAAATATGCCTTAATTTTGTCCATATTATTTCTTATTACAGAAACATTATTACTTCGGTTTCTATAAATGAACTTGAGATTTCATAACGCCAAGCTAATAGACCCAAGATCGAAATTTCATTCAAGAATTATTTCTATTCATATATCGGAGGGCATCATCCGGAATATAACCTCCTCTAAGAACTCGGGAGACTCCCTTGATTTGGAAGGTGCCTGGATCATTCCCGGGATTGTTGATATGTCTGTAGTAATCCCTGATCCTGGATTAGAGTATAAAGAGGATATTATTTCCGGACTGGATCAAGCGAGAGCATCAGGCATCTGCCTAATTGGACTTTTACCAGAGGCCGACCCTTTCATTGATACCAAAGGTAGCATTGAGTATATATTATCCAGAGCAAAGGGTCATGAGGTGGCCATACTGCCATACGGAGGATTAAGTAAATCGGGAAGTGGAGAATTGATGTCAGAATTAATTGATTTGCGTGAAGCAGGTGCAAGGGCATTTTCGAACGGACTTAGGCCAATTTCCGATACGGAGCTACTTCTTAAGTGTCTTCAATACACAAAGTCATTTGATGGGTTGGTGATCAATAGACCACTGGACCCCTTTCTTTCCAGGTTTGGACAAATGAATGAAGGTTTGGTCAGTACCCGACTTGGTCTCAAAGGTATTCCGGATATTGCTGAATCTCTGATGGTTCAACGCGATCTTGAAGTTCTGGAATATACGGGAGGACGACTGCATTTTAGCGGCATATCATCCGGTGATTCCCTCAAACTGATCCAAAAGGCCAAAAAGACTTTAAGTGTGACCTGCGATGTACCTATTCAAAATCTAATGTACAGTGATGAGGCACTTGAGACTTTCGATTCAAATTTCAAGGTCAATCCACCTCTTCGTTCTGAAAAGAACAGAAAGAGTCTAATAAAAGCTGTGAACACAGGAGTTGTTGACGTTATCACCACAGACCATCAACCTCAGGATTCAGAAAGTAAAAATCTTGAATTCGATCTGGCAGAATTTGGGATGATTGGAATGCAGACATTTATACCGAATTTGATTAAGCTTTCGGTAGAAATTCCGCTTGATATTTTAATAGAAAAGATTTCACATGCACCTGGTGAAATACTGGGACTGCCGGACAAAACGATTGAGCCTGGTAATACAGCCTGTTTAACAATTATAAATCCAGGTAAGAAATGGGTGCTGGACGATACCACAAATCTTTCCAATTCAAGAAATACGCCTTTGTTTAACCATAAACTTATTGGGACTAGCATTGGCATAGTGAATGGTGAAAAAGTGTATTTGAGCGAGGAACTGATACATCATGCTTAAAAATTCATGGTTGTATGGTATTGCTTCAGGTGTTTTTCTAATAATTATTTTCTATCTCTCTTTTCGTTTCGGAACAAATCCGTTTATTGACTTCAAGCATCTGTTTGTCGATGCTATCATATTTAGTTTATTCATTACGTTCGCATGCCTGGAGTTTAAAAGA
This sequence comes from Cyclobacteriaceae bacterium, assembly GCA_965228045.1. Lineage (GTDB taxonomy): Bacteria > Bacteroidota > Bacteroidia > Cytophagales > Cyclobacteriaceae > JANQEU01. Next base: position 1,386,131 of record OZ245789.1, read on the forward strand.
AGTCAGGGAGGGGTACTTCATTTTTGGCAGGGTATGAGCATTGGTTTTTTTGTTTATGCCATCGCATCGCTGGTATTCATGATTTTTTTGGGACTTTATTTCAATTTTGAACCTGAGTTATTGGACAACTATGTCAGCGAGGCATTGAAATTTTTGGAACAAAGATCAGACTCCTACATTGAGGAATTTGGTGAAGATCAGTATGAATCCCAGGTTCAAACCATTCAAAGTATCACAGCAAGAGATTTGACAAATACTGCATCAATTAAAAAATTGATCGCCGGACTCTTTGTAACACCGGTTATATCCATAATTTTAAGGAAACAACCTTAAACCATTTTCAATTATGACAGAAGAATCAAGCGTATCTACTCGTAGTGTTGGGGTTAAGTGGGGTGTTATCAGCGGCCTTGTTGGTATCATCCTGTTCCTCATTTTGGATTTTACAGGACAGACAAACGGACCTCTTAGATGGATTGGAATTGTCTTTTCCATAGTTCTGATCTATTTGGCGCATAAAGAATATAAGGATGAAGGAGACACTTATATGTCCTATGGGCAAGGGGTTGGAATTGGGCTTTGGATGTCAATCGTAAGTGCTGGAATCTCCTCCGTATTCACATATATCTACATAAAGTTTATTAACACCAGCTACACCGATTTTATTCGGGAAGAGCAAATCAGGGCTATGGAGGAGCAGGGAATGAGTGACTCAGAGATCGACCAGGCTATGGAAATTGCCGGCGCTTTCACTACTCCGGAAGCAATTTTTGGGCTGGGACTTATAATGGGAGTCATATTCGGACTAATCATTGCCCTGATCGTATCGGCTATTACCAAGAAGGACAAACCTGAACTTGTATAGAAAGTAAAGAATTGGACGTTTCCCTTGTTATACCAGTCCTGGATGAGGAAGAATCTCTCCCTGAGCTGAAGGATTGGATTAAAAAAGTTCTGGTTGATTGTAAGCTTTCTGGTGAAATAATTTTCATTGACGATGGAAGCACTGATGGTTCCTGGAAAGTCATATCTTCCTTTTGTGAGGATGATAATTACATAAGAGGAATCCGATTCAATCGAAATTACGGTAAGTCGGCGGCATTAAAAACGGGATTTGAAATGGCCAATGGTGAAGTGATCATTACTATGGATGCCGATATGCAAGACAGCCCTGATGAAATCCCGGAGTTGGTAAGGATGGTAAAGGAAGAACGGTATCACATGGTTTCCGGCTGGAAAAAGAAACGTCATGATCCTATTGAAAAAACTATTCCTTCTAAACTTTTTAACGGTATAACCAGGCTGGTTTCCGGTATAAAACTTCATGACTTTAATTGCGGGCTTAAGGCCTACGAAAAGCGCGTGGCTAAGGGCTTGAATGTGTATGGAGAGCAACACCGATATATTCCACTTTTAGCCAAATGGGCTGGATTTAATAGAATTGGAGAGAAAGTAGTGGAGCACAGAGCAAGGAAATATGGACATACAAAGTATGGATTGCGCCGCTATATGACGGGTTTTCTTGACTTGTTATCGGTGACCTTTGTGACAAGATTCGCAAAGAGTCCGATGCATTTCTTCGGAGCTTTCGGTACTTTATCGTTCCTCACGGGATTCTTTATTACGATCTACGTAATCGGAATGAAGATTTACAATCTAAAAAATGAACTTCCTGTAAGAGATGCGGTAGATCAACCTTTGTTTTTTCTTGCGCTGGTTGCACTCATCATAGGCGTTCAACTATTTCTAGCTGGATTTTTGGGCGAAGTTATCATTCAAAATAATCCCAAAAAAGCAGATTATTTGATTTCAGAATTCAGGAATTTCCAGAATCAGGATGCCTAGGTATTCTGTAGTTGTTCCTGTATACAATCGACCAGATGAGTTGGGGGAATTGCTAAATTCACTTGCGATTCAGCGGTTTAAGGACTTTGAAGTCATAATCATCGATGATGGTTCCAAAAACCGATCCGATTATGTCGCAGAGAAATTCAAAAACGATCTTGTCATTAGGTATGTATTCCAGGAGAATACCGGCCAGGGCTTTGCAAGAAATCATGGGTTCAAGCTGGCAAAGGGAGATTATATTTTAGTCTTTGATTCGGACTGTATCCTGCCTGCCGGATACATGGATGAGTTGGAACTATTTCTTCAGAATAATCATGTTGATGCCTTTGGAGGTCCAGATGCAGCTCACCCTTCTTTCACTTTACTACAGAAAGTTATAAATCAGTCAATGACTTCTTTTATGACCACAGGAGGAACCAGAGGGAAGAAAACACATGTTGGAAATTTTCACCCCAGGAGCTTCAACATGGGCTTTACATCCAGGCTCTACCGGAAAATCGGAGGGTATAAAATACCTTTTATGGGTGAAGATCTTGAATTTAGCACCAGGATTTTAAAAGAAGGTTTTAAGACAGCCTTGATACCTGATGCCTTTGTTTATCACAAGAGAAGGACCAGTATCTGGAAATTTTTCAAACAGTTGAGATATTTCGGAAGGGCAAGGATCAACCTGACCAGATTCCATCCGGACCAACTTAAGCTTGTGCATTTATTCCCATCAGCTTTTTTGATAGGATTGGTTTTTACAATAATGATGTTGATTCTAGTACACCCGATTGGATCTATTATGCTCGGTGGTTATCTGTTTTATTTGTTCCTGGTTTTGTTGGAAGCAACCATTTCGTCCAGGTCAATTCTTATTGGCATTCTTACCCCGATTTTTGCCGTGATACAGTTGACTGCCTATGGGTGGGGTCTGCTTTACGAATGGATTAGAAAAATGGCTGGAATAAATCCGAATACCGCGTATACTGAACTCTATTAGATGGGCTTTTCAACGACAAAAAGTATGTCATTCTTATCCAGGGCATATTTACGAATACTTTCTTCATCCAGTCTTTTCAAATAGTCATCTTTCAGGTTGAATCCGGTATTTTTTAGTCGATCACGATAGTCGAGTCCATACTTTCTGACATGATCATCCTGTCCAAAGAGTTCCTCCCTCTTTATTGGGTCTTCGATAGTGGGGTCCTCGATGGTTTTTTCCGGAAGTGGGTAAAAGAGTGGAATTTGAAGTATCGCCCAACCACCGGGTTTTAATATCCTATATATTTCTGACATTGCCTTTCTATCGTCATGCACATGTTCCAGTACATGATTGCAAAAGACAACAGAGAAGGTATTGTCATCGAATGGGGCTTCAAGTAAGTCCATTTTCACTTTAGCCAGGGGAGATTCAATATCCCCTGTCACATACTCGAGCGATTTTATGCCTTCAAATCTTTTAATAAAGCAGTGTTCTGGTGCCACATGGAGCATTTTGTGAGCGGAAGTGAAGAAGTCAGTTTCATTCTTCAGATAAATCCAGATTAATCTATGTCTTTCCAGAGAAAGGCAATTGGGACAAAGGGCGTTTTCTCTTGCTATTCTACCATAGGGGAGGAGTTTTCTGTAATTCGTTTCGCAAATCGGGCACTGGAATTTTTTACCACGATAGAAAATCACCACCAATTTCAAAATGGGTTGGCTGATCCTTTGCAATACGGGCCTGGGAATACTTTTAAGTAGAATGCTAACAATTTTTTTCAAATCATTCAGTTTTTGCAAATATAGATTTTACAATAACTGATGTGGATTTTAATAATCCCAAAATTCTGTAATATTCCAAGTACAATTTTGTTTTAAGATTAACTTCGTGAAGTGGAAATGCGTTGTTTTTTGATAATTGGCCTGTTTTGCGCTTCGATCGTCGTTTTTGGTCAACAAGGGGATGATTTCAGATCCTATCTGCCTACTGAGAATGTCGACAAGAAAGCAAAGTTCAATAAAAAGAAAAACCAGCCGGAGCGGCAGGATATAAGACTAATTATTAAAAATTACAAAGGAAAAATTCTCTATGGGAACCCTTGTTGGATTGAGGAAACTCACAAAATGGGTTTTGAATATGTTGTTCAAACTCCGGGCATTGCCGGTAGTGTGAAACCTTTTAGGAGAATATGGGAAAACACCAAAACCATTACTATTCTGATCCTGACCAAAAGTCCTTTTTGGAAACTTGTGTTAAATAGTAGAATTAAGGACTGCAGAAAAAAAACAGGAGACCTGGTCGGTTAGCGATCTTCTTTTCGATACATGAATTTTAGCCCAGACCAATTTTCATCTACTGCACAGACCTTCACATCCACCAGCCCTTTCTTCAATCCGTACTCGCGTATAAAATTTCCATCCAGATCTTTTTCTAGTTTAGAGCTTCCTTTTGGCCATGATAGCCAGAGAGATCCATCTTTTTTCAATGCATTTTTGGCTGCAGGCCAGTTCAATTTAAGGTCTTCCTTGAATTGAACAAATAGATGAATAAAATCAATGCTTTCGGCTGGGGCATCTTCTATCTCAATTATTTCGATTGGAGGTATGTCTTTTAGAAGGTTGCCGTAATTCTCGGGTGGGCAAACAAATGCGCAGTTGAAATTTTCTTTGATTCCTAATTTCCGGACCAGAGGAGTACCCGAATATCCGCTTGTCATAAACAATACTCATAAATAGGTACAGAAGGATCTCGGAGCCTTGCCAGTGTATAGAAATAGCAAGCATCAGCAAAGTTCTTTAGCTCCTCATGACCCTTTGCAGCAATGATATAGTTCTCCGCTTTATCTCCCCACATTCTTATGTTCCACCTGGTGGCATCAATTGCCTTTTCGGGACTTCCGGTTTTCAGGTACATTTCTGCAAGTCCGGTATACAGATTCCAGTGAATTTCAGAAAGTTGACTTCCGGAAAGGGTCACAAGGTATGCATCGCCCCAAATCGACTTATAGTATTCCTTCGCGACCTCGTTGGCTTGCTGATAGTACCTGAGAGCAGCTTCATAATCTTTGAGCTGATCTCGATGGATTTCAGCGAGTTGTACATAAGTACTCAGATTTCTGTACCCAAGGATCAATAACTGAAGGTAAATCTGAACTGATTTTTCCGGTTGATCGGATTTCAGATAGGATATTGCCAGGTTTTCCTTAACTGAGAGAGCTTTTATGTCCGTGTAAGTCTCCAGTAGTTCAATGTACTTTATGGCATTTTCATAATCTGACTCATTGAAAAACTTCATTCCCTTTTCCTGAACTTCCTGAACCAACTCTTTTTTGAATCTGGCCATATCTTCCTCCGTATTCATAAATATCCCTAATTCATTCAGTAGGGTGAATGTCGCGCCAAGATCCCCGTCAGCATGTTTCTGGATTGCCTGTTCATAGACTTCTCGTCTTTCATCCAATAATGCCTGAAGTTTACGCTCATCGTAAACGGATTTTACCCAAATGATACTCATTACGATCACTCCGATTATAAATGTGATCCCGAAGGCGTAAGCAGTAGCTACGGCATTTTCCTTCCAGTCAATGTTTCGCGGTGCATAATTGTACTTTTTATATTTCCTGGGAGGAGCGTAAGGATTCGGAGGTGGAGGAGGATTATAATACGATGCATCAGGAACAAAACCGCCAAATTTTAATTGCAGATCGTAGCGGGCCTTTTCGTACGGGTTGCTCAATACCTGGTAGGCAGTATTTACCTCCTTAAATTTTTCCTCCATTTGAGGATCCCCTTTGTGCTTATCCGGATGGTACTCTACGGCTTTTTTCTTGTAAGCCGCCCTTATTTCTTCATCGGAAGCACTTTCCAATACACCGAGGATAACGTAATAACTCACCATGCGCTGTTAAAACGATATTCAAAAATGACTATTATACTAAATTAGGAACTTTTGGGCGGTATAAAAACCCAGTGCCACCATCAATAATCCACCTATAATACTGCTTAATATGTAAGCAACTGCAGTTTGGGTACTACCTGCTTGCAGAAGACTAAGATTTTCCAGTGAAAATGATGAAAACGTAGTGAACCCTCCACAAAATCCCGGGATCAACAAAAGTTTCCATTCCTGTGGAATTTTTAGGGCGTATGCAGCTAAAATACCAATCACCAACGATCCTATTAGATTCACAACCAGCGTTGGCCATGGAAGATTCCATTTGATCGAAATAAGACCCAGAGAAACCAGGTAGCGACATATACTCCCCATAAAACCTCCTAGTCCGACCCAAATGATTTCTTTAATCATAAATTGTCCTTCCTGAATTGATCACAAACTGACTGAAGATCCGGGAAAAACTCGAGAAAATCTTTTTCAAAACTTGCATAGCCCTGTTCAAGGTCTGCTACAGCTTCATTCATCCTGGACACAAAAGGTGTACGACTAGCCATGCCACTTAAGGCCCGGTGTATCCCTTCCAGATATTTGTAGTTGAGAAGCCAATTGTCCTTTTTCATGTAATAAAGCATATTGGAGACTTTCTGTGGCAAGATCTGCTCAAACTCATCAGTCACCCGATAAAAATTCAGAGTAAATTCCTTCAAAGCCTGATTATGGAATTTCTTCCAGTTTCTGGCCAGAATATGGTCATAGAAAACATCAACGATTACCGGAGAATAGTGCCTGTACTTTTTTCTCAGTCTCTTTTTACTTCGCAATACTACCTCATGATTGTCCGTATATTCGTCAATGCGACGATGTAGTAAAATCCCATTTTTCACAGGATCATCATAATTGTCCACTTCCCGCCCCTTCACAAAGTCACCGATGAAGTTTCCTATCATCAGTGATTTGTCAGATCCGGACAACAATATGTGAGCGAGGAAGTTCATTTAATATTCTGAGAGTAAATTGCAGAATTTCCAGACAAATTTCTTTTTGAAATTATTGTTTGTAATTTACTACTTGTTGAATACTTGATACGCCTTAAATACTTATGTCAAGAACACACTTGAATATTTTAGTGCAACTAGCAAAAGTGGATGGAGTGATCGTTCAGGACGAAATTGATCTGATAAAGCAAATAGGTACTGCGAACGGTTTAAGTTCGCAGGAAATATCTCAGTCCTTCGAAGATCCTGAACTAATCGAAAGCCTTGAGGGACTCTCAAATGATGAAAAGTACGAGTTCATATATAACATCGTGCAGCTAATGAAGATAGATGGCCGCCTTTATAAGGAGGAGATAAAATTCTGTGCTAAAATGGCAAGCAAGCTTGGTTATGAAGAGAATGTCTTGCTGGAGCTAATGCTTAAAATCTACAGTGACCCGGATATAACAACGGATAAAGAAACACTTAAATCCACCATACAAAAATATCTTAAGAAGTGATCTAGGATTTTAATCTACCTGGATTCTCGGAAACAAATGCTTTCCAACCTTTAGTCGATTTGATCTGCCTGCCACCTTGAAAATGATGACACAGCGCCACGCCTAAGGCGTCTGTCGCATCCAATAGTTTTGGAGCTTCTTTGATGTTTAACAGTGTCTGAATCATGGCAGCTACCTGTTCTTTTGATGCATTGCCATTCCCGGTGACTGATTGTTTTACTTTTTTAGGGGCATACTCATTTATAGGAATGTCTCTGGACAATGCCGCAGCCATAGCCACACCCTGGGCGCGTCCTAGTTTAAGCATTGATTGGATGTTCTTACCAAAAAAAGGAGACTCCAGAGAGACTTCGTCCGGCAGATAATCATCGATGAGGCTAATTACCCTATCATATATCTTTTTAAGCTTTAGCTCATGTCCCTGATATTTATTGAGATGTATTACCCCGAACTGAATGAGTCTCATTTTTTGCCCATCAGTGGCGATCAACCCATATCCCATAATACTTGTTCCGGGATCCAGTCCAAGGATTATCTTCTCTTTCGCTTTTTCTGGGTTTTTCATGGGACACAAAATAAACATATTGTAGTATTATCAGCCGGAAGAAATGGCTGTTATCATGGATAGCGTTAAAATTGTGTATGGATGTCCTTCTTTTTGATACTATCATTCATGCGACTTTTTTCATTCTCTTGATGATTTTGTGGAGGAGAATTCCAAACCATCGGTCAAATCACAAGTCCAATCGTCCAGTCACTGTAATCGTTCCATTTAGGAATGAGGAAAAGAATCTTAGCTCCTTACTAAAAAGTCTGGCAAGACAAGATTATCCACAATCGCTAATACAATTTCTTCTGGTCAATGATCATTCGGAAGATCATTCGTTACAGGTCCTTGAAGAAAATAAAGCAATATTACCTATGGAGGTTATCGATCTTCCTGAGGGTATTCTTGGCAAAAAAGCTGCATTGACCGTGGCAGTTAAGGAAGCAAAGCATGAGTTGATTTTGTGCTCCGATGCTGACTGTAGCCATGCAAGTTCGTGGATAAGCGAGGTGGTGTCGGTTTTTGAGGATGAAAATGTGGTGATGGCAAGCGGGCCGGTCAGGATGGTTGGAAAAGGAGTCTGGTCCGGACTTCAATCCCTGGAATTCGGCGCATTAAACGCCTATGGAGCCATTACCTTGAATCAAAATCTACCAGGGATGTGCAATGGCGCGAACCTGTCTTATTTGAGATCTGCATTTCTGTCGGTCGATGGTTATGAAGGAAATCTACAAATCCCTACAGGGGACGATGAATTCCTAATGCAAAAGATAAGTTATGCATATCCGGGTCAAGTGAAATTCATAAAGTCTTTGAAGGCATTGGTTTCAACTCCATCAAAGGAGAATCTATCCGGGTTTATCAGTCAGCGGATCAGGTGGACCAGTAAATGGAAACTACACGATAGTTGGTTCATAAAGACAATGGCATTATTGGCATTCATCGATTTTTCAATCGGATTCTGGCTGTTAGCAGAGGGTTTTATCTCTACCGATTTCCAGATTTTATCATTTATCTTATTTAGGTTGGCGGCAGAGTGGCTATACCTTGTTTCAATAGCCAGGTTTTTCAATCTCCAAACACCATATTTGATATACCCACTGATAAGTTTTATTTATCCATTTTACGCCGTTTTTTTAGGTGTAGCTTCTATTTTTGGTAGCTATTCATGGAAAGGAAGATTGTATAAATGACTGATCTCGAATTTGACATTCTGGATGAATTGTATTTTGTCATTTCTTTTGATGAATTGGTAGAAAATAGTGGTCATTCTGAAGATGATGTGGTCAACGTGCTCAAGGAATTATATAATCGTAAATGGATAAGGGTTCTATTAACGGTGGAGAAAGATGAGGATCCTAAATCAATAGATTTGGACAGAAATTATGAGAAATACCTGTATTTGGCATCTAAACAAGGTCTTTTTGCCCATAACTCCTACGAATGAAGAGGCAGATAGACAATAGAGACCTGGAAATAGGTGCATTGCTTGAAATCACCCAGGCGATCAACAATAATCTTTCGGAGGATGACCTCTATAAGATTTATCGTTTCACACTTCTTGGAGATTTGAAAATAAAGAAACTGGCATTGTTCGTTAAGGATGAAGAGTGGCAGTGCAAAGTGCACTATGGGACAGATGCCAATTGGGACAATATAGATCTGCCTGGCGAATACCAGACACTTACTGAAGCGAAACAACCTTTGGAGAAGGCACCCTTCAATCAGTTTCAAATGGTATTTCCGATTTCTCATAAAAATCGATTGTTGGCTGTAATATTTGTTGGGGGTCTTCAGGATGATCATGATTTCGAAGAATCTACCTTTGTCAGGACTCTGACCAATATTCTTATAGTAGCCATTGAAAACAAGAAATTGGCCAGACGCCAACTGGAACAAGAGGCTTACCGAAAAGAGCTGGAGATTGCCAAGAAAGTTCAGAATTTCCTTTTCCCCAAGTCCTTGCCCAATACGGGGAGACTTAGAATCGAGGCCTTTTATTTACCCCATCAAAATGTTGGGGGAGACTACTATGACTACATAAAGTTGTCTCAGGAGAAATTTGCGATTTGTATAGCCGATGTTTCCGGGAAAGGTGTTCCTGCTGCTTTGCTCATGTCTAATTTTCAGGCCTCATTGAGGACTCTGGTAAGAAAGACCCATAGTCTTGATGAAATCATAAGAGAATTAAACCATGCAACCTATTCCAGTAGTGATGGGGAGAATTTCATTACATTTTTCCTTGGAATATATGACTTTGAGCAAAAAAGCTTTGAGTATGCCAACTGCGGTCATAATCCGTCCTTAATAATTCAATCAGACCAATGCATCTCGCTTGAAAAGGGGACGACAGTTCTTGGCATGTTTGATCCACTTCCTTTTCTGGCAACGGAACAGATCAGTAACCTGGAGAAGTTTCTGTTTTTTGCTTATACAGATGGCTTAACGGAAACATTTAACAAAAAAGAGGAGCAATTTGGCGTAGATAGACTTGAGGAAATACTGAAAACCAGAGGAGAAAACCTGGGGGGCTTAAATGGGACCATCTTACAGGCGCTTGATGAGTTTAGAGAAGGTGAGCAATTTCGGGATGACATAACGATGATTTCTTGCCTCGTAAATCCCTGATGAAGTGGTATTCGCATAAAATACCTGCTATTGTTTCCAAATCGATATCTTCGGTAATTTGGAGTTTTGATACATCTGAAAAAACTATTTTTCTGACTTTCGACGACGGACCCCAACCCGAGGTAACCAGGTTTGTACTTGATCAGTTGAAGGAATATAATTCAAATGCCACCTTTTTTCAGATCGGTAATAACATTCAGAAGTATCCAAATCTCGCAGAGGATGTCATAAACGCGGGTCATTCAATAGGAAATCATACCCACACACACCTTAATGGATGGCAAACAAATAAAACCAATTACTTGAGGGACGTTATGGCTTGTGATAGTCAATTTAGGAAGTTGGGAATTGATACAATTCTTTTCAGACCACCTTTCGGAAAGATTACACCTGGTCAGATTAAAGCACTTAGTACTCACTCTGTGATAATGTGGGATTATATATCAGGGGATTTTGATCCTAAATTAAACCTCGAAATAGCCAGGAAATCCTTATCAAATTGTGGGCCCGGATCCATTGTGGTTTTTCATGATAATTTGAGATTTATGGAAAATTTGAGAATTCTATTGCCCTGGTTCCTTAGAGAATTTAGTGACAGGGGTTATACCTTTGAATCCATTCCAATGACGAACCCCAAAGATGATTGATTCTCACGCTCATATTTATTTGCCAGAATTCAAAGATGATCTGTCTGAGGTATTGGGTAAATGCGCACAAAATGGTGTTCATAAGATTCTGATGCCAAATATTGATTCAGCGACTATAGACGACATGCTCGGAGTCGAACGCCAATACGGTGATATATGCAAGGCCATGATAGGGTTACATCCTTGTTCCGTGGACGCAAACTTCGAGAAAGAGCTTGAGATCGTGCAGGAATGGCTGATGAAGCGGGATTTCATTGCCATTGGTGAGATTGGTACTGATCTGTATTGGGATAAGGCATTTTGGCCTCAGCAACAACAGGCTTTCAAACGGCAATGCGAAATGGCAATTGAGCACAAATTGCCAATTGTCATTCATTGCAGGGAGAGCATACCTCAAACCATTGAGTTGGTAAAGCCCTTTTCACAGCGTGGCTTGACCGGCGTTTTTCACTGCTTTACGGGGAATGAGAAGCAGGCGTCGGAAATCATAGAAATGGGGTTTTATCTGGGAATGGGAGGTGTGGTAACCTTTAAAAATGCGGGGATGGACAAGGTAATAGGAAATGTGGGCATTGAAAAGCTCCTGCTGGAGACCGATAGCCCATATTTGGCTCCGGCACCTAATAGAGGCAAAAGAAATGACCCTTCAATGCTTCCATTGATATGTGAAAAGATTGCGAAGGTGACAGAAACCAGTGTCGATCAGGTGGTAGGAATGACAGTACAAAATACCAAAAAACTGTTTGGTTTATGATGAATTACAAGGTCATAAACATCAAGTCAACTGCGACCCGCGCAAGTGGTACTTCAATTTTGATCATCTATACAGGTGGAACTATGGGGATGGTTTTTGATGAAGATGGAGCCCTGGTACCGTTTGATTTCAATGAAGTTCTACAAAAGGTACCAGAGATTAACGCATTAGATTTAAAACTGACGCTGATTTCCATTAGGGAGATAATCGATTCTTCAAATATAAGTGCGGCTCATTGGCAAGAGTTGACTCAGATCATTCAGGTAAACTATGATGATTATGACGGCTTTGTCATTTTGCATGGTACGGATACCATGGCTTATTCAGCATCGGCTTTGAGTTTTACGCTTAGTGGACTAAACAAACCCGTAATTTTTACTGGTGCACAAATTCCCATAGGACATATTCGTTCAGATGCAAGGGAGAATCTTATAACGGCTTTAGAAATAGCCTCCTCAAGAATAGATGGTCATCCGAGAGTATGTGAGGTTTGTATTTATTTCAATTTTTCCCTTATTCGGGGAAATAGATCTCAAAAAGTACGCAGTAGCACCTTTGCGGCCTTTGAGTCCCAAAACTATCCCATTTTGGCCGAGTCGGGAATTAACATAGAATACAATGCGGAGTTTCTTCAACCTTTTGATCCTGGTAGCCGCCTAACCATACATAACGATTTTGATGAGAATGTTGTGATCTTTAAAATTTTTCCGGGAGTTAGCCCGGAAGTTGTAAACTCAATCCTCCACATCCCCAATTTAAGAGGAGTAGTTCTGGAAACATTTGGGTCCGGCAATACCATGAACCACTCATGGTTTCTTGAAGCCATTCAAAGGGCTATAGAGAGCGATATCATATTATTGAATGTTAGTCAGTGCAGCGGAGGTGAAGTGATACAAGGACGATATGAGACAAGTAAACGGTTAGATGAACTTGGTGTGATCAGTGGAAGAGACCTCACCACTGAGGCTGCAGTCACAAAAATGATGTATTTATTAGGGTCAAATAAAAATCTCAAAGACGTTAAAATGTTGCTTAATAAACCTTTAGCCGGAGAAATGGATGCCTGACTCTAATTCCACCTTTTATTTGCATAAGCTCATTTTTCTTGATTTATTTGTTGCCTTGTATACCTAGGAGTGGTTGCATTCAGATGGAGAGGTGGCCGAGTGGTTGAAGGCGCACGCCTGGAAAGTGTGTATACTCCTATCGGGGTATCGAGGGTTCGAATCCCTCTCTCTCCGCCATGGTAAACATGATTTTATTTGATGAAGAAACTTTAAACTTTAACTAAACCGAAGACTACCAAACTAATTATGAAAAAGTTATTTACTCTTTTAATGCTTGCAGGTATTCTAGCTTTCACAGCCGTGGATGTTTACGCGCAAGATGACTCAGACACTACCGAGATGGCATCGGATACCACTGCCATGGAGGACACTGCTGCCGTTGAAGAGGAACCCGAGCCAGAACCAGTTCCAGTAATGGAAGAACCAGAACCTGAAGTGGAGGCATCGTTCCATCAGATCGTCAAAGAACAGTTTATCGATGGTGGTCCGACCTTTATGGGAATCGTTCTATTATGTCTTATTCTAGGTCTGGCTGTAGCAATAGAGCGTATCATTCACCTCAATCTGGCTACAACTAACGTAAAAAAATTATTGGCAAATGTTGAAGAGGCACTAGCCGCAGGTGGCGTAGAGGCTGCCAAGGAAGTTTGCAGAAACACACGAGGTCCGGTTGCATCCATCTTCGTTCAGGGACTCATGAGAATGTCAGAAGGTATTGAGATGGTTGAGAAATCAATCATCGCGTACGGATCTGTCGAAATGGGTAAGCTGGAAAGAGGAATGGTTTGGATTTCACTATTTATATCTCTGGCTCCGATGCTTGGATTCATGGGTACAGTAATTGGTATGATCGGTGCATTCGACGCCATCGCTGAAGCTGGTGATGTATCGCCATCGCTTGTGGCAGGTGGTATCAAAGTAGCCCTTTTGACGACAGTTGGAGGTTTGATCGTTGCGGTAATCCTGCAGCTATTCTACAACTACCTTGTTTCAAAAATAGATTCGCTGGTAAATAGCATGGAAGATGCTTCAATCTCCCTGGTAGATATTTTGGTGAAGCATAATCTTAGCAAATAATAAAATAGAGGAGGTAAAAAATGGATATCATTGATATAGGCATATTTGCCAGTTACGTCCTTATCGCCCTATGCGCTCTTGCTGCGATTGTTATGCCTTTGATCCAGTCTTTGGATGACCCCAAGACGCTGATCAAATCTGCGATTGGAGTTGGAATCTTGGTAGTGATCTTTGTGATCAGTTATGCCATTGCGGATGGAAATGCCGAAGGGACGACAGAATCTACTTCCAAATTGGTGGGAGCAGGAATTATTTCTACTTATATCGCATTTTTTGGTGCGATCATAGGTATTATTTACACTGAGATTTCAAAACTAATTAGTTAATTATGGCTAAGGGCAAAAACAGAAAACCACCAGAGGTAAGTTCAGGATCAATGGCTGATATAGCTTTTCTGCTTCTGATTTTCTTCCTGGTGACGACAACCATCGCCAATGATAAAGGTATTGCGATGCTTTTGCCGCCACCGCCAGATCCGGAACAGGAAGACCTTGAGCTTGATATTAACGAGAGAAACATTTTTGCAATTCTGGCAAATTCCCAGGATAATCTTCTCGTTGAAAGTGAACCTTACACAGGTACAATGGATGAGCTGAAGGAGGATGTGAAGAAGTTTATTCTCAATTTCGGCAAACCTTCTCCGGAAGGGATTGAAGTATACAATAGTCTACCACCTTCACTCAAGGCTTACGTGAATAACAATGGTAGAAATCCAGCGTCTTCGGATGATCCAACCAGTGGCAATGCTATTGTGTCGTTCAAAGCCAATAGAGGTACAAGTTATGAGGTATATATAGGAGTACTCGATGCCGTCAACGCAGCGTACAATGAAATTTATGCCCAACGAGTCGGCATAACTACTGACGAATGGTTATCTCTTGATAGGGATGATGATATTCAGGCAGACATGTATACACGTGGCAGAGAGGGAATTCCAAGAGCGATTTCAATTGCTGAACCTAACTAAAAACAGAAGACAATGGCAAAGTTTAAGAAAAGTGCAGATACAACTCAGGATATACCCACAGCGGCATTGCCTGATATTATATTCATGCTTCTGTTTTTCTTCATGGTGGTAACGGTAATGAGGGAAACGGATATTTTGGTAAAACAAGTGTTGCCTAAGGCTACTCAATTGACAAAAATTGAAAGAAAGTCCCTGGTTAGTTACATATATGTGGGAGAGCCAAAGAACACGTCACTTTACGGAAGTGAGCCTAAAATCCAGACAAATGATGTTTTCATCACGGAGGATGACATTATACAGTTTGTCAATCAGGAGAAAGATAAGCTCAGTGAGGTTGAGAGAGACCAGATTACAATGAGTATGAAGGTGGATGTGGAAGTGAAAATGGGAATTATATCCGATGTGCAGCAGGAATTACGTAAGGCAAATGCAAGAAAACTACTTTATAGTAGTATACAGAGAGTTGAAGATAATTAGTAAATCATCAAATTACTATACAAAGCCAGCTACGCAGTAGTTGGCTTTTTTATTTCCCACCACTTAAAAGACTAAACGGCTTTGGATTTTGGATCCAGAAATTCCAACCAGTCTTCATTGGTTTCTTTGACCGACTTTCTTAGAAAGAGTGTATATGATGGTTTAATAGGGATTCGGCTCAATTTAAGACCGGCTTCCTCCGGGGAATAATCGCCTTTTTTTGCATTACATCTTTTACAAGCCGTCACCAGATTGGTCCAATTAGACTTGCCACCTTTGGATTTTGGAACCAAATGATCTAATGTCAGATCCTGATTCACTCCGCAGTATTGACACTGGAAACTATCTCGTTTAAAAATATTATGCCTTGTTAGAACCACGCCTTTGTAAGGTCGGTGAATGTAGCGCTGTATTTTGATTACCGATGGAAATGGAAAAGAGTCAGAAATGCTTCTTATGGATTTACCTTGTTTCACCTTGATTAGCTCAGCTTTTTTCAGAAAAACAAGAATAAACGCCCTTTGAACGGAGCAGATCGCCAGGGGAGAATAATCTTGATTTAGAACGAGCACCTGAGTCATATCCGAAGTCTACTTATCTCTTTTTCCTGGTCTTTGGATTTCAAACTTTCCCTCTTGTCAAATAGTTTTTTGCCTTTTGCGAGTGCTACTTCCAGTTTCGCCTTGCCATTCTTCTTAATATAAAGCTTTGAGGGGATAATAGTCAACCCTTTTTCTTCGGATTTGGATTTTATTTTGTCCAACTCTCTTGTATGAAGCAATAGTTTTCTGTCTCGCGTTGGGTTATGGTTGTCGTAAGTGCTTTCCGTATAAGGTGAGATGGTCATACCCTTGATAAACATTTCATCCTTGTGAAAGTAGCAATAAGCCTCCTGAAGGCTAGCTTTCCCTTCTCTAATGGATTTGATTTCGCTACCCTGCAATACAATACCAGCTTCGTATTTTTCAAGAAGTTCGTAATTGTACCTGGCTTTTCTGTTTGTAATAGAGACAGAATTCGAAAATCTATCCTTAACCTTCTTCATTATACTAAAATACCATTCTTGGAGCAGGTTGGTCACGTTTATCCGCAAAATCATTGCTTAGGTGCTTGAAATAACCTGAAACAGCAATCATTGCGGCATTGTCAGTACAATATTCAAAAGAAGGGATGTGAAGGTTCCAGTGCTCTGTTTTACTCAGTTCCATAAGTGCGTTCCTCAGTCCTTTATTTGCTGCGACTCCGCCGGCAATTGCAATTTCTCCTATCTCAAACTCCCTGGAAGCCTTCATCAACTTAGCAAGCAACATATTGATTAAGGAATGTTGGTAGCTGGCGCAAATGTCTTTCAGATTGTTTTCAATGAAATTAGGATCAGCGTGTACTTCTTTTTTTAAGAAGTATAGCAGGGAAGTCTTAATGCCGGAAAATGAAAAGTCATAATCTGGCATATCGGATTCCGAAAATTGAAATCTCTCAGGATTCCCATTTTCTGCATTGTTGTCAATCAAAGGACCTCCCGGATAAGGCAATCCAAGTAATTTGGCTCCTTTATCAAATGCTTCACCCACAGCATCATCTAAAGTCTGACCTATTATTTCCATCTTGTCATAATTGGATACTTTGACAATTTGGGTATGACCTCCGCTTATGGTAAGGCATAGAAATGGAAAAGTTGGTTTTGGATCGTCAATGAAGTGGGCCAGGATATGGGCCTTCATATGATGGATATTTAACATTGGGATACCCAACGAATATGCAAGTGTCTTTCCAAAAGTGTATCCCACCAGTAGAGCTCCAAGCAGGCCTGGACCCTGGGTGGCAGCTATCGCGTCAATGTCGGTTAATTTAACGTTTCCTTTTTCAAGGGCACTTTTTACTACAGGAACGATGTTTTTTTGATGTTCACGTGAAGCGAGTTCCGGAACAACACCGCCGTATTCTTCGTGTACTGATTGTGTAGCGATTATATTAGTGGTTATTTTGCCATCGATACAAATGGCCGCAGAAGTTTCATCGCACGATGATTCAATTCCCAAAACAATTGTAGACATCAGGATGTGGGGGTATAGGTATGAGTAATTGGTCAAAGATAGGGAAGACAATCAGAAAGACAGCGCGGTGGTCCGTGAGGATCATGATTGCGGTATTGGCATTTATCGTAATTGCCTTAAACCTCCCGTTTGTCCAACAAAAACTGGTAGACAGTCTTACTACCTATTTATCAGACAAATCTAATCATGAACTCTCCATTTCCTCAGCTAAAATCAATTGGCTGGACCGCTTTACTTTGAATGGGGTTTCCCTAAAAGATTCTGAAGACAGTCTTATGATCTCAGTGAATCGGGTTAACGTGAATTTTAGTCTGGTCGGATTATTGGAGGATGGTTCACTTAATCTGGATGGGATCGAGCTAGACTCTGTAAAACTTAACCTTCGGAAGTATGCTAACGACGAGGGACTTAACATTACCACCTTTCTTGAAAGCTTGCGAAGCGGTGACAGTAGTTCTACGGCTGTTCACAATGACTACCTTGAGGTTAGCCATTTAGATTTCAGCTATCAGGATCATTCGGATACAGCCTCTGCAAGAATAATTGTATTAGATGTCAATGACTTAAAAGCCGGGAGATTAAACTTATATCCAGGTGAAGTTTATTTGTCAAGTATCTCTTCAGGCACAATAGGGACAAGCTTCGGCATTGATTTAGAAGAAATTCAAGCTGATCTTATTTTCACTCAGTCATTCATAGAATTGGATAATTTCAATTTAATTACCGGGGGAAGTAATCTTGGTGAGTATGTAAGGCTTGAGTACGAATCGCCTTCAGATCTTAGGGAAATATATGATAAGGTAAATTTTAAAGTACGCCTGAGCGATTCAAAAATCCGGACCAGAGATATTCAACCGTTTATAAATGCTGACATTAGTAAGATCGATTCGTTGGTAATTAATTCCGAGATCAACGGGACATTGGATCGTTTGAAGGTCAGTAAAACCCTGCTTGTTTTTGGGGATTATACACGATTCAAAGTGGATGCATCTTTTAATGGTCTGCCAGATGTCAATACCACTTTTATGAATCTTAAGTTTGATCAATCGATCATTTCCGAGCGGTATATAAGAAAATTTGCCCCGGAACTACCTCGGATTGGATCTGTTGGTTTTAGGGGAAATTTGATTGGATTTGTGAACGATTTTGTGGCGAATGGTACATTCAGTACTGGCTTTGGGACCATCAATTCCGACATCAATTTAAAAGTCGGGAGTACTCCGGAAAGCACACAATTGTCGGGTAATCTGGGACTTTTAAATTTCGATTTAGGTGGGCTTATCAATAATCCAAGGATCGGCAGACTTGGCTTTAGGGGCAATATAAGTGGGAGAGGGTTGACCCAAAATTCGGCAAATTTCAATCTTTCTGCCAGGGTGACAAATGCTGACATTTATGGTCATGTTTATAAAGAAGCAAATCTTAACGGAACTTTCAAATCTAAATTTTTCGATGGGGAGATTGACATTAAAGACCCTTCTGTCATTGTAAAAGGAGCGGCTAAAATTGACTTTGGTTCAGATACGGAGGTGGTTGATGTAGACCTGGGAGTGGATTCATTGGATTTAGCGGAATTTGGGATCAACGAAAATCCAATTTTACTCTCTTTCGAAATAGATTCGGATCTCAGAGAATTAAATTTTAATGAGACCGCAGGCAGGATTGACATCTCAAATTTAACTGTGAACAGTGACGGTGAAATCAGTCGCCTCCAGGATTTTCGGATTCTGGCCGAGACCGAAGGAGAAAGAAAGTATAGCCTGTCATCAGACAATTATGAAATTGAGCTAAATGGAGATTTTGTTTTAAGCGATTTGATAGAAGATATTCCACGTACCGCAAAAGAGTTTTTCGATTTCTTTACTACTGATCGTACGGAGTTGGAAGCATATTACTCGTCCATGGGTCCGGAAGAAGAACCATCTATCGGATATGATGCCAATCTGGAGGCTAAAATTAAGAATGTGGACGATATATTGTCTCTTTTTGAAATACCTCTTTCTATGTCATCCGATTTGTATGTTGAAAGCAAGTTCAAACAACGAAAAGATGCCAGTTTCTCCATTTATATGGAAGCTGATTCCCTGAAATACGAAGACAGATTTCTTAGGGGTAACGTACTGGAAATCAATGCATCCAAGGATATTGATTCTCTTGGGGTTCTGGCTCTTATCCAAATTTCGTCTAAAGAACAGCAGTGGGACATATTTTCGAATACGCAGGACTTCTATTCTGAATCTGTCTGGGCCAATAACCAATTGAGACTGAATTTTCAACTTTCCTCTCCACAAACCAATAGTCGTGCTAATATATCATCCCTGGTCCAACTGTTAAGGGATACTATTAACATGGAACTGAACTCTTCCAGATTGACTGCATTTGGAAATCAATGGGAGATTTCAGATGACAATAGAATACAATTCACGAATGGCAATACGGAATTCGAGAATCTTGAATTTTCAACAGCATCACAGTCTATAAAAATATCGGGGAATATCGCCGACAGTTCGACCTCAAACATGGGAGTTTCCTTCGTCGACTTCGATTTGAAAACACTTTCAACAATTATCCCAAGAAAATTTGAAGGTGTTTTAAATGGCTCAGCAAACCTCGAAAGAACTTTAAAAGGGCAACCTTTTCAGTTTGTATCCGAGTCCAGGGTAGATGATCTTGTCTTTGAGGACGTTTTTGTGGGTAGTCTCGAGGGCGAAGCCAACAATAGCAGTGATGGTATTAATCTTGATTATCAGCTTATCAGAGAGGGCATCAATACGATTTCGGTAACAGGAAATCTAAACAATAAAGCGGAAGACCAACTTGACATCGACGTCGTATTTCAGCAGGCAAATCTTAATGTCCTTGAGCCTTTTTTGGGTGAATCAGTGTCAGGTCTCTCCGGGTTTGCATCCGGTGATATTAAAATTCTTGGAGCCATTGATGATCCGAAAATAACTGGACTCACAGAAATTCAGAATGGTAGCGTCACTGTGAATTATCTAAATACAACTTACGGATTCTCCGGTAATGCCAGCTTTGATCAAAATCTCATAAAACTGGAAAGGATGCAAATTCGGGACAGACTGGGGAATACCGGAACTATTGGAGGAGAAATAAGACACAGGGCGTTAAAGAATATCTCGCTGGACTTACGTTTCCCCCACACAAACTTTGAACTCTTGAATACTACCAGAAGTAACAATTCACTTTATTATGGAAATGCCTATTCTACAGGTACTATCCGTTTTTCCGGTCCGCTCGAAAATATCCTTATTCAGGCAGATGCAAGAACACAGCCCAATACGCGTATTTATATTCCATTTACTGAGGAGACCACTGTAGAATCCGGAAGTTTTATATCCTTTACATCCTCAAGTTCAAATACAAATAATCCGGAGGAAGAAGACGAGGAGGGGGTTCAGATCCGGGGGATCACCCTTGATTTTGACGTTGAGGTCACACCTGATGCCTATGTCGAATTGATATTTAATCCAAGGACCGGCGACATTATCCGTGGTCGTGGAGATGGTAACATTCAATTAAATATTGATCCGAATGGACAGTTTGAGATGTTTGGATCAATCGAGATCCGGGAAGGAGCATATAATTTCACAACGAGGCTTATCAATAAGGAATTTCAATTGAAACCCGGTGGAACCATTTCCTGGTATGGAGACATGGCAGAGGGTATTTTGGATCTTGAAGCCTATTACAGGCAATTGGCCTCTTATGAGGATTGGAGACCTGACCCTAATGCCGAAGGGTCTTCATCACTAAAGCAGCCGGTTTTGGTCAATTTGAATCTTCAGGGGCCGATGTTAAATCCGGATATCTCTTTTGGGATAGAAATGGAGGATCAGAACATAGTCAACTCCAATGACAATTGGCGCAGCTTGATCTCCACAGTAAATAACAACGATGAGGAATTAAAAAGACAGGTGTTTAGTTTGCTGATGCTGAGAAAATTCTCTGAAGAAAACAGTTTCGCCGTGGGAATCAGACAGGGAATTGGTGGTAGTGTAAGTGAGTTTGTCAGTAATCAGCTTAGTTATTGGATCAACCAGGTAGATGAAAACCTTGAGGTAAGTATTGACCTTAATTCCTTCGATAATGACGCTTTCAATACGTTCCAGCTTAGATTGGCTTATACTTTCCTTGACGGCAGATTGAGGGTAACGAGAGGTGGTGGAGTGACTACAGTGGTTCAGACTGATGAAAACTCCTTCAGTGGAGTAATCGGAGATTGGTCTGTAGAGTATCTGCTCACGGAAGACGGTCGTTTTCGCGTGAAGGCCTTTAGCAGGAATAATCAAAGCACCATTGGCCAAACCGTAAATGAACAGCAAACGGGGGCTAGCTTTGAATATATCAGATCTTTCGACCAATTCAAGGAGTTACTGAATCTATCCAGAAAAGAAGCTTCCAATAGCTCCGGGGACCAGAACAAAAGGTCCACCGATTCTGCAGGTAGCAATTAAAACAATTAAAACTATTTTTGCTGCGCAAGCCAGACCATCGCTCCCGACTAGTCGGGAGAGGAAAGTCCGGGCAACAAAGGGCACCGTACTTCCTAACGGGAAGACTCGTCAATTGACGGGTAGAAAGTGCAACAGAAAGTATACAGCTCCGACGTGTCGGAGTAATGGTGAAATGGTGGGGTAAGAGCCCACCGGTCCTGGTGTGAATCAGGGCGCGATGTAAACCTTACGGGTTGAAAGGTCAAATAGGTTTCGCGTTTGAGGGCTGCCCGTCCAAGCGAAATTGGGTAGACCGTATGAGTTTGATGGTGACATCAATCCCAGATAAATGATGGTACAGGATTTTAATTTATTTATTATCTAATACAGAACCCGGCTTATTGGCTTGTTTTTAACTTACGTGAAGATGTCTAAAATATTAATTGTCGACGACGAAAAAGCCATTAGAGAAACACTTCGGGAGATCCTTGAGTACGAAAAGTATGAAGTGGAGGAAGCATCTGATGGAAAAGAAGGCCTTGAGAAACTCAGGACAGAGAGCATTGATGTGGTTCTATGCGATGTAAAAATGCCCAAAATGGATGGTCTTGAGCTATTGGAGAAGGCAGTGTCAGAGGGCATAAGCTCTTCCTTTATAATGATTTCTGCCCACGGAAATATTGATACAGCTGTAGAAGCAACGAAAAAAGGAGCTTTTGATTTTTTACAAAAGCCACCGGATTTGAATCGACTGCTTGTCACTGTACGTAATGCCCTGGAAAGGACTGATCTTATAAGTGAAACCAAACAGCTACGGAAGAAGGTCAACAAATCTGCAGATATAGTAGGGGAGTCAAAACCCGTTGTCGAATTGAAGGAATCTATCGAAAAGGTGGGACCTACTGAAGCCCGGGTACTCATCACAGGCGAAAATGGAACCGGTAAGGAACTTGTTGCACTTTGGCTCCATGAATCAAGCAACAGGGCAAAAAAGCCCATGATCGAGGTAAACTGCGCCGCTATTCCATCGGAATTGATAGAGAGTGAGCTATTTGGTCATGAGAAGGGGTCATTCACCTCCGCTAATAAGCAAAGAATTGGAAAGTTTGAGCTGGCCAATGACAGCACGCTGTTTTTGGATGAGATCGGAGATATGACTTTATCGGCACAAGCCAAAGTGTTGAGGGCGCTTCAGGAGCACACCATCACAAGGGTAGGAGGAGAAAAGGCAATTAAAGTTAACCCTCGTGTCATAGCGGCGACAAATAAGGATCTAAAAAAAGAAATTGAGGAAGGAAGATTTAGGGAGGATCTGTATCACAGAATTGGTGTGATACTAATAAAAGTTCCTGCACTCAGGGAACGTAAAGAAGATATTGGATTACTCGTAGATCACTTTCTTGATCAGATAGCCACAGAATATGGCTCGCATAAAAAAGAAATTACGCCTGACGCAGTCAAAGAACTGTCGGGAAAAGATTGGACAGGAAACATCAGGGAACTTCGAAATGTGGTAGAAAGACTAATTATTCTTACTACTGGCAAAGAAATAACCAAAAAAGATGTGATTCAGTACGCCTGATTAAACTTCGGCTACTTCTTCAGTAGTCTCTGCTTTAGGGGTATCGACATCCGCATAGGTAGGGCATAACCTTTGAGTACATGCACTAAGCCCAACGATTACCAATGCTGCAATTAAAGTCTTCAATTTCATCGTGCTACCAGTTTAATTTAGTGAATAATAAGTCGCTTCTTCAAAAATAGAAATTAGATTTCATCTAAACAACTCAAAGGCCTGACGATTATTTTAAAAATTCTGCCAATAAGTTGCATCCTCTTACGTCCGAATTGTCAAAACGGCCTAAAACCTCAAAAAGTTCCGAATTTATTTTTTTTCCAAGATCAGAAGTTTCAATAAAACTACATGTATCAATGTTAGCCATATCAATAACATTTATTCCACCAGTTTGGTATGGTTGCAGGTAGGAAAATGGATCATTGATTTCCCGTATCAACACCTTACACCACGCAGGGAATTTAAATTGGCCGGATGACCGGGCGTAGGCCTGTGAGAGCAATTCTGTCATGCCATATTCGGAATGAACATTGCGCACATCATAACCCTTGGCCAGATTTTGATGCAACTCCATTCTGGTCATCTCTTTTCTACGTCCCTTCATTCCTCCTGTTTCCATTAATATGAGATGCTCATCCTTATTTCCGAGTTCCTGAATTGCGTCAAGCAGTGCATATGAAACTCCAATGAACAGTTTTTTTCTGTGAAGTGATTCTGTAAGGGCTGATAGGTCACTTTTTTTCAAAAAACAGGAGTTTTCCTCGGCTTGTTCGATGAAATGCTGAACCATATAAATGAGAGAAGAGGCCCCTTGCTCTTCGTAGGACGGCAGCAGAGTGAAGATCTGGTAGTCAGATAGTTTACCATAGACAAGCTCAAAGGCACGCCTGGAAACCAATTGATACCAGGTTAAATCTCTTATATGATGCTGACTTCTGTTATTATTTGTTGTACCGGATGATAAAAATACCTTTTGAGGCTTCCATGCGCCACTTTTGACTACATGGTTTTTGAACATATCAATTGGGAGAAATGGTATCCGATCAATATGACGAACATTTTTAGGGTTTCTCCCCAGTGATTGGCAGAAATTTTGATAGAGTGGATTTTGATTATACTGGAAATCAAATAGTTCTAAAGCCTGATCGTTAAAATTGTGATCATCTATTTTAAATAGAGTGCTTTTGAAACTTTCTGTGAATTCCATTGATTTTAGAAATGTAAGGGAAACGCTAGCTAAATTTGTATTTAATACGACAATGCAAAACAAAAATATAAGATTGTTCCTTCTGGTACTTCCGGTATTACTTTACGGGTGTTTCGAGGAGCCTGATTATTCGATCGTACCGGAAATTTCCTTCGATGATATCCGTTTCGTGGACAACGAGAACGGAGCAGATTCTCTTGTACTCTCTTTTGGGTTTACAGATGGTGATGGAAACATCGGATTACTGGAGTCGGATATTTATGCTCCATTTCATAGTACCAACTTTGTGGTGGATTCGCGAATTCCATTTACAGAACTGCCCAATGATTATGGTTTTGGGTTGATGGAAGGTGATTATAGCTTTATTCGGTTCGATCAGGATTCTCTGGTTTATCCTCTATACACTATGGTTTTGAAAGAAGACCTTCACCCTCAGGATCGTGCCAGGTTGCCATCAAGAGTTCAGGGAGTGATCACCGGTATTTACAGTGAGGAAGAGATCGTACTGCCTGATCTGGCGTGTGATACATATACTTTTGTGCAGGATACTACCTCCGGATCGACTGAAAGTGATACGCTATTGATCGATCCAAATCCTTACAGGAATAACATTATCCTGGATTTTTATAGAAAGCGCGGAGGTGTTTATGAGAAGATCACCAATACATTTTCGGCCAGTCCATGTGCCGATGTATTCAATTCCAGAATTCCGATTTTTGATTTTGATAATTTCGACCGACCTCTGGTGGGTGTCATTGATTACCCTTTGATCTCACGAGGCTTCAGGACCATATTTTTGAATGACTCCATCATGATCGAAATGTTCGTCTACGACAGAACTCTAAATAAGAGTAATGTCCTCAGGACCCCTGACTTTACACTGCAAGGTCTGGGGGTAAACTAAATCTGTGGGTATTCTGTCGGGTTTGACTCATGCATGAGGTCGTACACTGCTTCCACAATGTCTTCCAGATTGGGCTTAGAAAAATAGTCCCCATCAGAACCGTATGCTGGTCGATGCTCCTTGCCAGTCAGTGTTTTTGGTTGTGAATCAAGATATTGATACCCCCTTTGTTCCTCCAATACTTTTTGCATCATATAAGCAGAGGCACCTCCTGGTACATCTTCATCTACGAAGAGTACTTTGTTTGTCTTTTTCAGCGACTCCACAATCAAACCAATTTTATCGAAAGGCACAAGTGTCTGGATGTCAATAACTTCGCAGTTTATTTGCATGTTTCTAAGATGCTGACAGGCATCCATTACGATTCGGCACATCGAGCCGTAGGTGACAATCGTGACATCCGTGCCCTCTTTCAAAACTTCGGGAACACCGAGTGGTGTTCTGATCTCGGACAAATTCTCAGGAATTCTTTCCTTTAACCTATAACCGTTGAGAGATTCGATGATCAATGCAGGATCGTCTGATTCCAACATGGTATTGTAAAATCCGGCTGCCTGAGTCATATTTCGTGGCACCAGGACATAGATACCGCGAAGTGAATTGATGATCATCCCCATGGGTGACCCGGAATGCCAAACCCCCTCCAGACGATGCCCTCGGGTCCTTATGATCAGTGGAGCCTTTTGACCTCCTTTCGTTCGGTAATAGAGTGTAGCCAGGTCATCAGACAGCGTTTGAAGTGCGTAAAGCAAATAATCGAGATATTGGATCTCAGCTATCGGTCGAAGACCTCTCAATGCTGCACCTACACCCTGACCTATGATGGTCGTCTCCCGTATACCAGTATCAGTGACCCGAAGTTCTCCATGTTTTTCCTGAAGACCGGCAAATCCCTGGTTCACATCTCCAATCTTACCTACATCCTCGCCTATGGCAAAAACCAAAGGATTGGTGGACAGATGGTGGTCAAAAATGGACTGAAGCACTTCTCTGCCATCCACAAGTTTGCTTGATTCATTGTAGACAGGCTTCACTTCCGGGATGTCAATGGCTGCGAACCTGGATCGACTGTAAATGAGGGAACTGTATTGTGATTCATACTCAGCATTCCTCTTGTCGAACCACCCTCTAAGCTCATTTCTTTTGTCGGAACCGGCACCTCTTGTTTTCCACAATGCTCGTCGCACTGACTGCATGATATCAGATTTAGTAGGATTCAGAGCACTTTTCAAATCATTGATTCGGTCATTGATAGAAATACTGGAACCGATGTCCTGTTGTAACGATTCGAGTAATTCAAGCGCCTTTTTCTGATCAGACTTTATTTCATTGATATATGCCTTCCATGCCTGATCACGACCTGCTTTAGCCGTTGCTTTGGCTTTAGCTTCTATTTTTTCCAGTTCCGCTTCCGTAGTAATTTCGTCCTGCAACATCCACGCCCTCATTTGTTTGATACAATCAAATTCTTCCTCCCACTCCAATCTTTCTTTGCTCTTATATCGTTCGTGAGAACCGGAAGTGGAGTGACCAAGTGGTTGGGTCATTTCTTCTACGTGTACCAAAGAGGGAATGTGTTCCTTTCTTGCTCTTTGCGCCGCTTTTCGGAATGTCTCGATCAACGCTGGGTAATCCCAACCTCTTACATTGTATATTTCTATGCCGTTCGATCCGTTTTCAGATTGAAAACCCTTCAGGGCTTTGGAGATGCTTTCTTTGACCGTGTGATATTCGTTTGGGACTGAAATTCCATAACCATCGTCCCATACCCCGATGACTACAGGAACCTGTAATACTCCTATTGCATTGACGGCCTCCAAAAAATGGCCTTCGGAGGTGCTGGCATTGCCAATCATACCAAATGCCACTTCATTTCCTTCTATGGAGAAGTCTTTGAATTCCTTTAAATCGGGATTATTTCGATAAAGTTTGCTTGCGTAGCCCAAGCCAACCAACCTCGGCATCTGCGCTGCAGTTGGCGAAAGGTCGCTGCTTGAGTTTTTCTTGTCAGTTAAAGTGTTCCACTCTCCTTTTTCATTCAGGGATCGTGTCCCAAAGTGGCCGTTCATCATTCTACCCACTGAGTGAGGTTCATCTTTCAGGCTGGTGTGTGCATACAATTGAGCGAAAAACTGCTGGGAAGTAAGCTGACCGATACCCATCATAAAGGTCTGATCCCGATAATAACCGGATCGGAAATCACCATTCTGGAAGCTGCGTGCCATGGCCAATTGAGCCAGCTCTTTACCATCGCCAAAAATCCCAAATTTGGCCTTACCCATGAAGACTTCCTTCCTGCCAATAAGACTCGCTTCTCTACTTTCGACCGCGAGTGCATAGTCTTCAAGAATCTCTGATTTATTTATTTTGATCTTTGCTTTTTCGGTGGTCTTCTGCATGCTCTACCACATTAATTAAATAGTAAAGGGAGTAATCAAATATAACAAAAATGAGCCTCAATCTGAAATTAAATAAGAAGAAGATTATCCTAAATGACAGATTCGGAAGAGTAAAAACCATATAATATATTGTATATATTAAGTTTACAACATTTATGTTTTGACAATGAATACTTAACCGGAGATAATATTTACTGTTTCTGCTTAAATTCGAAAGCCATAGAAAAGCATTAAAAAATGGCCTGCAGACCTTGTCAATAAAGCTATATTTGCGGCCTAAACACAAATCCAATTGTTATGATCATCGGTGTTCCTAAGGAAATAAAAAACAATGAAAACCGCGTTGCCCTAACCCCGGCAGGCGCGAAAGAATTGATAAAGCACGGGCATGAGGTGTTTGTCCAAACCACTGCCGGAAATGGGAGTGGATTTGCGGACCAGGACTATGTTAATGCAGGTGCGACCATTCTACCTTCCATCGAAGAGACCTACGGAAAAGCTGAGATGATCATGAAGGTGAAGGAGCCAATCGAACCTGAGTACAAACTGATCAAAAAGGAACAACTGGTATTTACCTACTTTCACTTTGCCAGTTATGAGCCTTTGACTAAGGCTATGATGGAAAGTGGTTCTGTATGTGTAGCGTATGAAACGGTGGAGAAGGCTGACAGGTCTCTGCCTCTACTCGTTCCCATGTCGGAAGTTGCGGGGAGGATGTCCATACAAGAAGGAGCAAAGTACCTGGAGAAACCCATGGGAGGTCGGGGTATTTTGCTTGGCGGTGTTCCCGGTGTGAGACCTGCTAAGGTATTGATCCTTGGAGGTGGTGTAGTTGGGACCAATGCGGCCAAAATGGCAGCGGGCATGGGTGCTGATGTGACTATCATGGATTTAAATCTTCCAAGATTAAGATACCTGGATGATGTGATGCCAGCCAATGTGAACACATTTATGAGCAATGAGTACAATATTCGGGAATGTCTGCCTACTCATGATCTGATCGTTGGGGCGGTACTTATTCCTGGCGCTAAAGCACCCCATCTGATCACACGTGACATGTTGAAAGAGATGAGGCCCGGTACTGTGCTTGTTGACGTCGCTGTGGATCAGGGAGGATGTATTGAGACTTGTAAACCGACCACGCATGAGGATCCGACATATGTCATTGATAATGTTGTGCATTATTGCGTGGCGAATATGCCAGGAGCAGTACCTTATACCTCAACTCTGGCTTTGACCAATGCAACCTTACCGTATGCGATTCAATTAGCAAATAAGGGCTGGAAACAGGCTTCTATTGACAACAGAGAGCTTTTGCTAGGACTAAACGTCATACACGGGAATATTGTCTATGAGGCCGTTGCACAGGCGTTTGGTTTACCTTTCTCTCCGGTTGAAAACTATTTGAATTAGTCTTCTTTTTCCGGAAATAAAGGAAACTCCTTTAGTTGTACATAACCATCTTTCTCCTGTTTCCAAATAAAGTGTTTCAGCCCGTTAGAGATGGACAGATAGCTGGCTTTAACCACTTTGTTGTAAACGGCTGCCTGGTTTATAGCGGATTTACCCAGATCTACTGACGGAGCCTTACATTCCACCAAGAGGAACGGATTAGATGCCCGATCCAGAAGAAGGATATCGCTCCTTTTTCCTTTTTGGAAGTACTTTAGGGTTCCCTCCAGTTTCATCAGTGATTTAGGATAACCGAGGTGATTGATCATCAAATGAAGGAAATGTTGTCGCACCCATTCTTCTGGTGTCAGTACAATTTCTTTCCTTCTGACCACGTCCCATACCAAAACCTGTTCATCAGTTTTACGAATCTTGAGGTTACATTCAGGTAGATTCAGAGGAGGCAGTCGCACGAGGGATCTTTACAATTAAAAGTAATAAGAATCCGATTACAAAAAAGCTGGCCAATGCCAAAGTGCTGTTCCTCATACTTCCTGTTAGCTGTTCGATCAATCCATAGCTGAATGTACCCAACACTACGCTCATGTGGTAGGTCACATCAAAAAATGAAAAATAGGATGCATGATCCTTTGACTCTTTCGGTACTAATTTAGAAAACGTAGCACGGGATAAAGCCTGGATTCCACCCATCACCAGTCCCACCAATCCTGCCACTACATAGAACTGGTTCACGGAGGTAATGGTGTAAGCATAAAAACACACTCCGATCCAAATGATGATCATGGTCTGAAGAGAGAAAATATTACCCCGGAAATTAGAAAGGCGAGCGAAGAGCGTAGCGCCAATGATCGCAACAAATTGTATGATAAGAATCGTGGGTATCAATTCAGCTGAGCCAAGTCCCAGCACCTTCGTCCCAAAAAGCGTTGCCAGGAGCATGATCGTTTGTACACCCATATTAAAAAAGAAGAATGCCAGGATATAACGCTTCATATTGGTCAACTTCTGCAACTGAAAAAAGACACTTCTCAGCTCCCGGTAGCCATTCAGTAGAATAGCTCCCGTTGGCTTTCTGTTGAATACATTGTCCGGTAGTCTTTTCAGGGGTATTTGTGCAAAACCAATCCACCACACTCCCACGATCAAAAAGACGGTCCTGGTAGCCTGTCCGGAATTTTCAAAGCCGAACCACTCGAATTTCATGATCAGCACCAGACTTAAAATAAGTAAAAGGGCGCTCCCAAAATAGCCGTATGAATATCCATTGGCACTGACACGATCTGTTTGGTCACTGGAAGCTATTTCAGGTAAAAAAGCATCGTAGAAAACAAGGCCACTACTATACCCCAAACTTGCAAAGACCACGCAGGCAATGCCCCATTCAAGGCTGCTGTCAGTGAAAAAATACATTCCCATACAGGCAAAGGCCCCTATCAGGGTGAAAAGCCTGAGATAGAATTTCTTCTTTCCGGTATAATCCGCAATTCCGGATAAAAGAGGGAGAATGGCAGCGGATAGTAGGTAAGAAAAGGAAAGTGCGTAACTATACAAAACAGAATTGACTACTTCGATTCCAAAGAATTGGACTACATGTCCATTTTCCTCATTGCTTGTGATAGCATCATAATAAATTGGAAAAATTGAGGTATTAATTACCAGGTTGTATACCGAGTTTGCCCAATCGTACATGTACCACGATCGGATGATCTTTGGATTATTCTTTTCCATTTGTGGCGGGAAATTACAATATAAATGCTAATCTGTCTCCCCCGGCAAAAAGTATATCCGGCACTTACTGATGTCTTTAGAATCGAAAGGAATATTTAATAAATTCGCCCCTTTCTTAATAAACTATGAGCAAATACGGAAAGTGGTTCCATCCCTATAAACCAGCAAAGGAATTCAGTAAAAAGGTAGCTTACTTCAGCATGGAGATAGCTGTTGACCAAATTCTAAAAACTTATTCCGGGGGTCTGGGGTTCCTTGCCGGCAGTCATATGAGGAGCGCCTTTGATCTAAAACAAAATATGATTGGGGTCACCATTTTGTGGAAATACGGCTACTACGACCAGAGCAGAAATCCTGATCAGACCTTAAAAGCACAATGGGTAGAGAAAAATTACAATTTCCTGGAGGACACGGGTATTGAAGTAGAGGTTAGAATAAAGGAAAACGAACATGTTAAGGTTCGGGCGTTGGTATTGAAGCCGGAGGTTTTTGGAACCATCCCTATTTATTTCCTTACCACAGATGTGGATGGCAATGATGAGATGTCCAGATCTATTACGGAGCGTCTTTATGACTCCAATGGTGTCACGAGAGTCGCTCAGAGTATCATTCTTGGAATAGGAGGTGCCAAGGTGGTGGAAGCACTTGGAGAAGCAGATGTTTATCACTTAAATGAGGGTCATGCATTACCAGCATTTTACTATCTAAGGAACAAAGGAATTGGAAATGATAGGCGAGTATTTACAACACATACACCTGAAAAAGCGGGAAATGAGGAACATGAAGCGGATTTTCTCAATGAAATGGGATTTTTTGACAAGACATTAACGGACGGTGAGATAAAATCCGAAACAGATGGCACAACGATGCTGAGTTATACAGTGGCAGCACTCAGGATGTCCAGAAAGTCCAATGCGGTGTCAAGACTACATGCGAAAGTGGCGAAGGACATGTGGAAAGACTTCAAGGGTATCAGTGAGATCATTCCTATCACAAATGCCCAGCATCAGGATTATTGGCAGGGACCTTTTTTGAAAAAGGCCTGGGAACAAAAAGATGAGAAAGCCTTCTGGAAAAGAAAGAAGGAGTTGAAAAGAGAACTATTTGCTGAGGTGGCTTCGCAGACAGGAAAGATATTCAGGGATGATGTTTTGACTATAGTATGGGCCAGACGATTCGCGGGATACAAAAGAGCGGATCTACTTCTTTATGACCTTGAAAGGCTGGAAAAAATATTAACTAATGAGAAGCATCCCGTTCAAATCATATGGGCTGGCAAACCATATCCGTTGGATGAGGGAGCTTTTGGTGTATTCAATAGACTGGTGCATTATACCAAGTACCGACCTAATTGTACGGTTCTGGTGGGTTATGAGATGGCATTGAGCAGATTGTTGAAGCGAGGCAGTGATATATGGCTCAATAATCCCAGAATCACCCGAGAGGCATCCGGAACAAGTGGCATGACAGCCGCTTTCAATGGTTCTTTAAATCTTTCAACCAATGATGGTTGGATTCCTGAATTTGAAAAAGATGGTGAGAATAGTTTCGTTCTGCCAGATATAGATCATAAGCTTCCGGTCGAGAAACAAGACAGGATAGATGCTGAAAATCTATATGAGATTATAGAGAAAAAAGTTCTGCCAACGTACTATGAGGACCCATCCAGATGGTCAAGTATGGTTTTTAATGCAATGGATGGAGTCATTCCTGAATTTACCAGTCGTAGAATGGCAGCAGATTATTTCAATAAATTATACTGATTTTGATATATTTCGGCATTAAGAACCAACGATTGAGCTAATTGAACGCGCTTTATCTAGTTATACTGATGCTCGCTGTTTCGGTGGGGTATCTGGCATACAGATTACTCACAAGATCTGATTCTGATCCAATTTCCAGTGATGCCTATCAGTCACTCCTACAATCATTTTTGAATAAGGATGACCTGAACCTCTATGCCCTGGACCATGAATTGAAGTACATA
The DNA here is from genome assembly GCA_965228045.1 of Cyclobacteriaceae bacterium. GTDB lineage: Bacteria > Bacteroidota > Bacteroidia > Cytophagales > Cyclobacteriaceae > JANQEU01. The sequence goes on from OZ245789.1 coordinate 1,419,222, forward strand.
TACTTCAATAAAGTCCACAGAACGGAAATGAAGAAGTACTACCAGACTGACATCTCGCTTGGTAAGAGTAAGCTGGATTATTTACCGGAGGACATGTCGAAAAAGTTCAGGATACTATACAAGAAGGCACTTCGGGGACATCGATTTACACATACCCAACAGTTCGGTGAGGACTACTTTACGTTTACCATGGCGCCGATCAAACACAAGGAGTCATTTCGTGGATTGACCTGTGTGATCACCCTGGCCACGGAGAAAATTCTTATGGAACAGGAATTTGAAAAGCACCAGGAAAGCCTGGAAGACCTGGTGATAAGCAGAGCAGAGGAGGTCGTAAACCAAAGAAATTTTTTCCAGCTGATCATCGATGAAGATCCGAATATGATTTTTGTTCGAAGCAAAGAGGGGAAATACATACTTGTAAATAAGGCTTTGGCCAAAGCATACGGATCAGAAGTACCTGATGTAGTGGGTCAAAAGATCGATCGTTTTCATGAATCCCGTCAGTCTGTTGACAAATACCTTGAGCAGGATCAGCTTCTTTTTGAGCATGGTCAGGAAGAGTTTACGGAAGAGGAAGTGGTGCTCAAAGACGGAGCCAGGAAATGGTTTATGGTAAAGAAGAAGTTGATTCATCTGGCTGACGAGTCTTATGTTCTCGGCGTACAGTCTGATGTGACGCATCTAAAACTGACCCAAAGTAAACTTGAGAAAGCAAATGCCGACTTATCCAAGACACTTTCTGACCTGAAGGAAATGCAACTGAAGTTAGTTTCATCGGAGAAAATAGCATCCATTGGACTTTTGACGGCCGGTTTGGTTCACGAGATCAATAACCCAATTAATTATGTGGCAGGAAATGTTCTGCCCTTAAAGACGGACCTTGCGGAGCTTAAAAGCTGGGTCACTGACGAATTAATTCCAGCTCGTCCTGAAAAGGAAAAAGCCTTTAAAGTGTTGGAGCGTGAAATTGATGAGCTACTTGAAGGAATTGAAGAAGGGGCCGGAAGAGTAAAGGATTTGATCGGTAGTCTAAAAGATCTTTCTCATACCTCGAACGGGAAATTTCAATTTTGCGATGTCAATCGTTATTTAAGCTCAACGGTAAATCTGATAATGTCCACGACTGAAGGTAAAATACGATTTCGTGAACGATACGATCCTGCAGTCAAGGACATTTTCGTTGATCCAAATCAGTTGAACCAGATTTTTTTGAATCTGCTAGACTTATCTGCACTGGATATAAATCCCGGAGGTACCATCATTGTTCGAACAGAACTAAAGAACCAAAGGGTGGTGATTTCTATTCAAAATGATGGTATGGGGTATTCTGAGAAGGATTTAACAAGGATGATTGATCCTTTCAATCGTGAAGGAGACAAGAACAACCTAAATCTTGCCATTTCTCATAGGATGATCACCAGCCTGGGGGGTCAGTTTGAGATTGACAGCACGCCAAATATTGGGACAACTTTCGTTATCTCATTCCCGGAAAAGTCCATTTAAAACTCCTTCATCAACGAAACTTCCTGATGAGTTTTTCATAGTTTGAAAGTCTGGTTATGTGCATGACATTTGGATGGTGAATCTATCTCAAATGGAATCTGTTTATGTGCTTTCGGGGAATTTCCATGGGGAATTGGTATGTTCCGAAAGAGAGCCGAGTATAGATTTGACGGTAAACATTACACCTTTGAGTAAAAGCGTGGTGAGAATCGGGTTTCAGGTGGAGGAGATGGAATTCAACTTCAGGGGAATAGTGCGAAGTATGACCGAAGGCAATTTGATCTATGTTAAAGATCTTGTCACGCCTCAGTATATTTTAAGCGGAATCAGTGGTTTTTTGAATCAATCAAATGACTTTCACGGGGGGTTTATAAATCAACTGGATGGATTTTACTTCCATGTGATGGTAAATTATTTCACTGGAAAGTCCAGAGAGTTTTATTTCTTCGGAAGAAAAATTGCTTAGGCCCGTTTTATGATCCATTTGGCAAGAAAGTCCATAACTTCAGGCTTCTCAATATCATTGTGAGGTTCATGGCGAACACCATCCCAACCCTGCCAATCAGCCACATCACTATTTTCAAATAGGTTTTTGTTTGTGTCATAGCTGATGATCTGGTCGGCAGAACCATGATAAACCAAAGTGGGGATTTCCAATGACCTGTGATTATTCATAATGTATTCACCACCATCTGAGATCAGCTTAAAAAGACCCGCCGATATTTTGAAATTGACAAGTGGATCTGCCAGGTAAGCTTCACCGACCGCCTTGTCCTTACTCAGATGATCAGGGTGAAGACCGTTCTTCTCCCGATACTTCGGCATTACTTTTGAAAAGAAGGCGCCCGCTTTCAGCTTCCAGGCAGGTGGTGAAAAAGCCAGCCTGATCCACGGACTGGAAGCAATAATTCCAGCTAGTTCCCTGGTCTTTTTCCGAATCCCAAAATTCAATACGAGGTTTCCTCCCATGCTGTGTCCAAAAAGAAACATAGGCAGGTCATTGTAGGATCTCCTAGCCAATTTCAGCAGTTCTTCTATGTCTGACATGAGCATTGACATAGAAGGAGCGTGACCTTTTAGTCCTTCGGAGTGGCCATGTCCCCGAATATCCATGCCTACAAGGGCTATCCTGTTTTCATTTAGGAATTGGGCCACATGCTCATACCTGCCGATATGCTCACCAAAACCGTGAATGAGGCATATTACCGCTTCAGGGTCGTCAGGCTTCCAGGAAGTACTTTGCAGTCTTAATCCATCCTGGCTAATGATAGTTTCTTGTTCTTTGGCCATTTATTTTTCAGAAGTTATCGCAATATAAATAAGAGATGGCTTTGGCCGTTCGTTCCACAACCACGATCGATTTTCGTATTTTTGTCGGACACCCCGGAAATTAAATGACACAGCAAACCACAGAAGTCTACAAGCCAAAAAATCATATCCGCATTGTAACAGCGGCCTCATTATTTGATGGTCATGATGCCGCCATCAATATTATGCGCAGGATCATCCAGTCCACTGGATGCGAGGTTATTCATTTAGGTCATAATCGGTCAGTTCAGGAAATCGTGGATTGCGCCATACAGGAAGATGCACAGGCCATCGCCATTACCTCTTATCAGGGAGGTCATATGGAGTTTTTTAAATACATGCATGATTTACTGGAAGAGAAGGGAGCCGATAATATTAAAATTTTTGGAGGAGGAGGGGGAACGATCCTGCCTGAGGAAATCACAGAGCTCCATGATTATGGCATTGATCGAATTTATTCCCCGGACGATGGTCGGGAAATGGGTCTGCAGGGGATGATCAATGACCTGGTAAAGGCGTGCGATTACCCGATTGGTCAAAATCTAAACGGACAGGCAAAAAAGATATCTACGAAAGATCATTCGGCTGTAGCCAGGCTGATATCAGCCATTGAAAATTACCCTGACGATCATAAAGCTACTCTGGATGAGATCCAAAGTCTCATTGAAAAATCAACAACGCCGGTCCTGGGCATTACAGGTACAGGAGGGGCAGGCAAGAGTTCTTTGGTGGATGAACTGGTCAGAAGATTTCTGGTGGATTTTGAAGATAAAAGTGTTGCGGTGATCTCTGTTGATCCATCAAAAAGGAAAACGGGAGGTGCTTTATTGGGGGACAGGATTCGGATGAATTCCATTTTCAACGAGCGGGTTTATATGCGTTCATTGGCCACCAGGCAATCTAACCTGGCGCTTTCAAAGTATGTTCGTGAGGCCGTAAACATTGCTAAGGCATCAGGGTTTGATCTCATCATTTTGGAGACATCCGGAATTGGGCAATCTGATACGGAGATCACTGACCACTCTGACGTATCTCTGTACGTTATGACCCCGGAGTACGGAGCAGCCACACAGCTGGAAAAAATAGATATGCTCGACTTCGCGGATATCATAGCGCTCAACAAATTTGACAAGAGGGGAGCACTGGATGCCTTACGAGATGTAAAAAAACAATATCAGCGTAATAACGGCCTTTGGGATGCAAAGGAGGAGGATCTGCCCGTTTACGGAACCATCGCTTCGCAATTCAATGACCCGGGCATGAACCAACTTTATTTCGCATTGATGAATCTGATTACCGAAAGGACAGGTGCGGACCTGAAGTCGAATTTTGAGGGTACCCGGGAGTTGAGCGAAAAAATCTACATCATCCCTCCAAAAAGAACCCGATACTTATCGGAGATTTCTGATACGATCAGAGACTACAATGACAAAGCAGACAAACAAAGTCAACTTGCAGAAAAGCTTTATTCCCTGGAGAAATCTCAGGAAATACTAAAAGACGAAAAGGCGGCACTGGATGCTCTTGACAAAGCGAAAGAGAAGCTGAAATTGGACATGGACCCTCATAATCTCAAGATTCTTGAGGATTGGGATGCCAAAAAGGAAAAATACGAAGGAGATGAGTTCGTATATGAGGTGCGTGGAAAAGAAATCAGGGTGGAGACCTATATGAAATCCCTTTCCCACACGAAGATCCCGAAAGTTATTCTACCAAGGTATAAGGGATGGGGGGATATTCTGCATTGGAGTTTGCAGGAAAATGTTCCGGGTGAATTCCCCTATACCGCAGGAGTATTTCCATTTAAACGAAAGGGGGAAGATCCTACCCGAATGTTTGCCGGCGAGGGTGGCCCGGAGAGGACTAACAAAAGATTCCATTATGTCTCGCTTGGTTTACCAGCAGCTCGCCTGTCGACAGCCTTTGATTCGGTGACACTTTACGGAGAGGACCCGGATTACCGACCCGATATTTATGGAAAAATCGGCAATTCCGGTGTCAGCATCTGTTGCCTGGATGATGCGAAAAAGCTTTATTCCGGCTTTAATCTTTGCGATCCAACCACCTCAGTCTCCATGACTATCAATGGGCCTGCAGCTACCATAACCGCGTTCTTTATGAATGCCGCGATAGACCAGCAGTGTGAGATTTACATAAAGGAAAACGGACTTGATGAAGAAGTTCAACAGAAGTTGAAGAAGATTTTTGCGGAGCAGGGACAAGACCAACCCGTTTACCATGGTGCTCTGCCAGAGGGAAATGACGGCCTGGGCTTGATGCTGCTGGGTGTCACGGGAGATCAGGTATTACCGGATGATGTTTATAACGAAATTAAGGACCGAACTCTTAGCGCCGTACGAGGTACCGTTCAGGCAGATATACTGAAGGAGGACCAGGCGCAAAATACCTGTATTTTCAGCACTGAATTTTCCCTTCGATTGATGGGTGATGTCCAGCAATATTTTATTGACCGGAAAGTGAAAAATTTCTACTCTGTAAGCATATCAGGGTATCACATTGCGGAAGCTGGAGCAAATCCCATTTCGCAGCTTGCGTTTACACTGGCCAATGGTTTCACATTCGTGGAATACTACCTCTCCAGAGGTATGGACATCGATGATTTTGCACCGAATCTCTCATTTTTCTTCTCTAACGGAGTAGATGCAGAGTATGCAGTGATCGGTCGGGTAGCGAGGAGAATTTGGGCGAAAGCCATAAAAGAAAAATATGGCGGTAATGAGCGGTCACAGAAGCTCAAATACCACATCCAAACTTCCGGAAGGTCACTTCACGCCCAGGAGATCGATTTCAATGACATCCGTACAACTTTGCAGGCCTTGTATGCCATATATGATAATTGTAATTCTTTGCATACCAACGCATATGATGAAGCCATCACGACACCGACAGAGGGTTCGGTGAGAAGGGCCATGGCCATTCAACTAATCATCAACAAGGAATTGGGACTGGCCAAAAATGAGAACCCGATGCAGGGTTCTTTCATCATCGAAGAATTGACGGACCTGGTAGAGGAGGCGGTCATGACGGAGTTTGACAGGATTACGGAGCGAGGAGGTGTGCTTGGCGCAATGGAGAGTATGTATCAACGGGGCAAAATCCAGGAAGAGAGCCTGTATTATGAAACGAAGAAGCATACAGGTGAACTCCCAATTATAGGTGTAAATACCTTCCTTTCTTCGAAAGGATCACCCACCACCATACCGGAGGAAGTGATCAGGGCTACCAAAGATGAGAAGGAGCAGCAGATTTCAAACCTGAATGCGCTTAAGGAAAGAAGTCAGACCAAATCGGAACAACTTCTTGCTGATCTCCAGAAGGTAGCGCTCGAAAATGGCAATACTTTCGATGCCTTGATGGAAGTATCAAAATACTGCTCCCTCGGTCAGATCACCCACGCCATGTTTGAGGTAGGAGGTCAGTACAGGAGGAATATGTGATCGTTTTGCAACTGGCATATTAAAGTCCATGTGCGCTTAGAAATTCTGATTGTGTTTGGTTAACAGTAGTTTTTTTAATTACTTTGTATCTCAAAGTACTTCGTATGACTAAAGATAAATACTTAGAGGATATAAAGGACATCAAGTCAATAATGGAGAGATCTACCCGATTCATTTCTTTAAGTGGAATCTCTGGAATTATGGCCGGAATATTTGCCATGATTGGGGCATACCTGGCTTATCAAACAGTTTATTTTAGTCAAGACTATCTGAGTTATCGCAAAGCCGACTTATCCGATTATGCTGTTATTAAGCTAATTATCATCGCTGTTACAGTTTTGGTTCTATCTCTTGGGTCGGGATTTTTTTTTACTCAACGTAAGGCGAGAAAAAGCAACCTAAAACTTTGGGACAAGCAAGCTCAACGGCTGACAATCAATCTCATGATTCCATTGGGCGTTGGTGGCATTCTCTGCCTTATACTACTTTTTAAAGGATTTATAGGTTTGGTTGCGCCTTTGACACTGGTTTTTTATGGCCTGGCATTAATAAACGCCAGTAAATATACTCTTTCGGAGATTCGAAGTTTAGGATTACTTGAGGTTCTTATTGGCCTGTTAGGCTGCCAGTTTGTAGGATACGGCTTGATACTTTGGGTGCTTGGATTTGGATTACTACATATTATATATGGTATAGTTATGTACCTAAAATATGAGTCGTGAAAGATATTCTTAGGGATTTAAATAAAGCCTTTGAAAATAAGATTAGACTTGGAATAATGTCTGCGCTTATGGTTAATGACCATATGGATTTCAATAGTTTGAAAGACTTATTAGATGTAACGGACGGAAACCTTGCATCACATTTAAAAGCTCTGGAGAAGGCGGATTTTATCTCGGTCTCAAAAACATTCATAGAAAGAAAACCTAACACTAAATATAGAATAACCAATTCGGGAAAAGTGGCATTTAAAAAGCATATTGAAGCGATTGAGCAATTATTAGGAGGCTAAAATTTTTTACATATATACTTTGAAATACAAAGTACTTTTAATTCAAGATTATGAATACAAATTCAAATGTAACGGAACGAATAAGTAGCTGGATGAAGCATTCGGTTTCACTTAAACTATTTAGTATTTTCATTTTGATCCTTTTGTTATTGATTCCATCATCAATGATCAAATCGATCATTCAAGAGCGTGAAGCCTTAAGTCAGGAAACAATGTCCGAAGTCGGCTCCAAATGGGCCAACGCACAACAAGTTAAAGGCCCGATACTAACAATACCCATCACATATGAGTTGGGAGACGAGGGTGAAAGATGGGAGCAGGTAAGACATCTCAATATTCTGCCAACTGATCTTAGGTTAAGTGGAAATGTGAATCCGGAAAAATTGAAAAGAGGAATATATGAGGTAATCGTTTACCGATCCGATCTGGATTTATCAGGTTCATTCTTAAATGAATTTGAAATAGACTATAAAAATCTTAAGGAGATTCAATGGGATAATGCCTTTCTTACAATAGGACTCACGGATTTGCGAGGGATTAAAGAAAATATATTCATTTCTTGGGATGGACAGCAAATCAAAGCCCAACCCGGTTCAAGGTTGAAAAACTTAATTAATTCAGGTGTGACAATCGATTTGCCAGATATCTCGCACATTGAAAATACCGGTATCGAGTTTAATTTTCATCTTAATCTTCAAGGGAGTGAGAATCTGTCCTTCGTTCCCGTTGGAGGTACGACTAATGTAACCATACATTCCAATTGGACATCACCCAGCTTCAATGGAAGTTTTTTACCTAGTGATAGGGAGATTAATGAAAATGGATTTACTGCTTCGTGGAAAGTTCTTCAACTTAATCGTAATTTCCCGCAATCATGGATACATGAAGAAGATACTCAATCCCTCGATAACGCAAGGTTTGGTGTTGATTTGATCATGCCTCTTGATGATTACCAGAAAACAATGAGGTCGTCAAAGTACGCCGTCATGACTATTGGATTGACATTTCTCATTTTCTTTTTAGTAGAGGTACTTCATCATCGAAGAATTCACGCATTTCAATACACTCTTGTAGGGTTGTCTCTCTGTTTATTCTACATTTTACTTATCTCCATTTCTGAACATTCAAATTTTAATGTAGCCTATGGAATTTCAATGTCAAGTGTAATAATTATGATCACCCTTTATTCATTTAGTCTGTTTAAGGCGAGAAAAATTTCCATCCTACTTGCTGTAGTACTTACTGGTCTTTATAGTTTCTTACTTGTAACTCTTCAATTGGCTGACTATGCCCTACTCATGGGATCTATTGGATTGATGGTAATTCTCGGATTAACAATGTACTATACAAGAAATGTAAACTGGTACGACATATCTACCAGCAAAAATCAAGCTAAATGAATGACAGATCATCAGTCAAAGGGAAGATACTAAGAGTACTTCCCTCATTGCTATTCTTTGTATTTATATCATATATAATCATTCAGGTAGATTCGGGTAGCTCAGATATGTGGCTTGAATTTTCAAAAGGAATTAGGTATTCAGATAAGATCGGTCACTTTACTTTATATGGGGTGATGGCATTGCTTTTGAACTTTTCATTTAATTTTCAGAAAATGACAGTTAAAGGAATACGTTTTTATTCCGGATCAATAATAGTTTTAACCTTTGCAGTTACAGAAGAATTGACACAGCTTTTTTTTGAGAATCGCACTTTCGATTTCTATGATATTCTGTTTGACTTTCTTGGCATAAAAGTCTTCAACCAGAACGGTTTTGGTATCAAGCTAATTCAAAAAATTGATTGGTAATTTTAACATTTCTAAGTTCCCGTTCAATGCAACAATCCTACTCATACCTCAGTGATTTGATAGGGTTTGAAAGGCTGGCTTTCACGGATTGACCTGAAATCACCAATACCGATATAAAAAGTGTGACGACCGTACCCGCAAATAGGGTCAGTACACCAATGTCAATTCTGTACGGAAACTTTTCGAGCCAGCTATTCATCACCATATAAATGATGGGCCACGATATAATGCTGGAGACGAGGATTAACCCCACAAATGATCTGGATAATAATAGTAAAACCGATTGACTGGAGGCCCCAAGTACTTTTCTGATGCCGATCTCTTTTACTTTTTGGGAAACACTGAAACTTACCAGACCAAAGAGTCCCAGGCAGGCAATGAAGATAGCGAGTCCTGTAAACAGGATGAAAATCCAGAAGAAATCCTGTTCGGATTGGTACGCCTGGTTTATTTCGCTTGACGCAAATTGATAGTCAAATTCGGTTCCAGGGTTTATTTCCGTCCAGATATTTCGTATTCCGTTTAGCGCTGTAGCCGGGTCGGTTATGTTGATTTTAGCATAAGCATAACTTGACCCCTCGGTGGATCTGAAGAACAGTAAAGGACCCAGTTCGGTGTATAGGGGTTCAAAATGAAAATTCTCTACCACACCAACCACTTTAATCGGATCTCCATAAAAGGTCATGGATTTGCCAACAGGGTCCTCAATACCCATTTGTTCCATCGCTTTTCGATTGATGATCACCGCATTGGAGTCAGCAGGCGAATCATTGAAGTACCTTCCGGATACCAGGTCTATTTCCATCAGGTCAAAGAAATACTGATCTGCATACTCAATAGGAAAATTGATTTCTTCTCCATCGAAAACCAGCGTCCCAAAGCCGTCATATCGACCGGTAATGGATTTGCTGCAAGTGCCGACGCCCAGCACATTGGGTTGATTTAGCAGCTCCGTTCTGAGTACCTGATAGTTCTCAAGTGAGGTTCTGGAATTTAAAGGTATTGAGACCACCTGCTCTGTGTCCATTCCAAGTGACTGGTTTCTCAGAAAAGTCCATTGACGGAGAATCACCAGTGTAGAACATATCAGAAAAGATGATATAATAAATTGGGTGATTACAAGACCTTTGCGAAAAGCATTATTGCTTTTGCTGAACTTGTGCCTATTTCCAGAAATTGCGTTCACGATCTTAAAAGAGGACAGAAACAATGCCGGATAGCTACCGGATAGCAACCCGAGCAAGACGATTATCCCCCCTCCGAAAAGGAAATATTGAGTAGGTAAGCCAATAAGAGAATAATCGTTTCCGGTAAGTGTATTAAAAGGAGGAATCGCCAGCTGGGTAATCGTGATGGATAGTAACAGAGAGATTACCAACATCACGAAAGACTCGAAAAGAAACTGCACCGTCAGATGGGCCTTAGTGGCACCCACTATCTTTTTAACACCTATCTCTTTCATCCTTTTGCTAGCCATAGACGTAGCCAGGTTCATGTAATTGATGATGGCTATGGCCAAAATAAAGATGGCGATGATCCGAAGCATTCGAACGTAAGTGATGTCACCACCCGGTACTATCTCTTCTTTGATATTTGATTTAAGGTGAATGTCGGTAAGTGGTTGGGTAGAAATGCGGGCCCAATCCTGAAACCATTCCGGGGTTTGCGCCTTGATCACACTTTCCACGCCATCATTTACCTCTGCTACATTTGCCCCCGGTTTCATTTTGATGTAGGTGTTCTGGGAAGTCCAGCCCCAATTTCGCGTCATCCCCGGCATCAAATTGGTAAAAGTCTTCATAGAAATGTAGTACTGATAAGGAATGTGACTGGTGGTCGGTATATCCTTCATGATACCAGTTATCCTCAGGTCAGTGTCTTCTCCACTGTATACACTTCTCAGGGCAATAGTTTTCCCCATTGCATCCTCGGGGCCAAATATTTTAAATGCCTCCGATTCGGTGATCACGATGGAATTAGGCTCAGTCAGAGCTGTTGCCGGATTACCCTGAAGCAGTTCAAATGAAAAGAAGGAAAAGAAATTGGAGTCAACTGCAGTGTAATTGTCCGTGACATCAAATGTTTTGTCCTCATATATGACCTGCCGCATGGTGTTGAACGCATAATACATTCTCAATGAAGACTCAATTCCTGAGAAGTTTTCGGTCAGCATTGGCGCAACCAAATAAGAGGTTGTCGTTGTAGTAGTATAGCCTTCTCCTGCTTTAAAGGAAAGTGTGACGCGATGAATTCTTTCCTTGTCCTTGTGGAATTGATCATAGCTGGTTTCGGTGTGAATGTAAAGCAGGATGAGAAGTGACGCAGTAAATCCTACGGTCAATCCGAGTATGTTTAACACGGAAAAAGAAGCACTTCTGCGGATATTGCGAAGGGAAATTCTTAGATAATTCCAGATCATGATATTTCGAGTTTGGCTTATCTCAACGAATTATCCTGCCAAAATCACAAGAGGCTGTAAGTCAATCAGATAAAAAACGAAATGTCTCATTTACCTGTGTCACAATGAAACAGAAGGTGTACAGATAAGGGTCTTACTACTTAGCGACAATGTCTTCAGCCACAATCTTATCAACTATGTTTTTCATGGTTTCGAATTCACTATATCCCGGACTAACCTGGTACAATTCCTCTTTTAGTCTAAACAGTACATTCGGATAACCACGCACACCCCACTGTCTGTTGAGTTGAAACTCACCAAAAGTCTTTCTTTTCACTTCCTCACTCAGAAATTCAGCTAGAAAATCCTGGTAGGGGATGTTGAATTGTTTGCAAATAGATTCATAGAAGTTCACGTCAGCAGGATCCTCATTCTCTACGTAAAATTTTTTGGTGACCGCCTCATAAAAATCCAGCTCCCGATCACCCATCCACTTTCTGGATGCCACTACTGCCCGGCAAGGGGGCTCGGTATCGTAGTTGAATTCCTCCAGGTCAAATAGTTTATATCCAAATGGCTGCCCACTTCTTTTATGAACCTCCTCCCAATGGTGTTTGAGCATCTTTTTCATGCTGTCATCCCATTTGTCACCGCCACCGGGTCTAAGGCCGCCGACTACTATTTTAAATTTGTATTGCGGAAAATGATCCTTCAGTTTTCTGAGGTGGTTAGAAAGGCCATAGCACCAAGAGCACATTGGATCCCCGACATAGATGATTTCTTTGTCTTCTTCAATTTGTATGTTATCTGATGGTAAATTCAGCGCTGCCGGTTCGCATATTCCGGTCTCTGGATCACAGTTTATATTTTCGGCCATGACTGGTTAACCCGAAAACTCACTTTTGGGTTTCAGTTGTGGATGCTATAGACCGAGATTGTATGCCGAATGACAATTATTGGTTGGTATTGCTTTTCGTATCAGGCTTTGGCTTATCAATAAGCAGGTGATTATGACCAGTTGTACCGGGAGGTGAAACTGGCATTCGCCCAAAAGCTTTTGGAAAAACCACTGGCATGTCATCATAGGAGGCTGCCAGGCTATCTGAATAGAGGATCAGGTCATTTGAAAACCCATACTCCTGCAGATAGTCGTTCAGGTCCTTTTCATCAATATTTCTGTAAAGAAGCCCGTCAATATCAGGAACAAAAGTTATTTCAAGGTCACTTGCTGTAGAATCCTGTTTGGATTGGGCATTTGAAAATACAATACTGAGCATTCCGAGAAGTATGGATAACCCCCATTTCATTTTATAAAAATACTAAACAGGAGATGTTTCCCTAACCGTTTAATGGAATTTAACATTCGAGCCTAACAAAAACTACAATTAGGAAATTTGATTTTGATGTTGTTTCTTTGTCAAATACTGCAAATAGGAATTTTGAATGAGTGAATTTAAGTTGGGACACTTTGAAGAGATCGTTCTTCTGACAGTTTGCGTGTTACATGAAGAGGCGTACGGAATATCCATTAAGGATGAGATAGAACGTCGGATGGATAAAAATGTGAGCGTCGGGGCGCTCCAGTCGGCTCTAAGACGCATGGAGGATAAGGGCTACCTTACCTCGGAGGAAGGAGAGGAGACGCCGGAACGTGGAGGTCGTCGAAAACGCTATTTCTCCATAACCAATATTGGTAAAAGGGCTCTTGAGGAAGCACGAGATCTCAGAATGGATCTTTGGGCCGCAATTCCGGATGTAGTTTTTAACAGGACGACATGAAGCAACTTGCAGATAAGATTCTGGCAGCTTTTTGTCGGTCAGATTATTATAATGACATCCAGGGTGACCTGGATGAATTGTATCACCGGAGGATCAAGACAATTGGAAGAAGACAAGCCAACCAGAAACACCTGGCGGCAGTCATCATGCTCATCCGACCAAATCTCATCAGGTCATTTCGCAGAAACTCAAAAACTCAAAATATTATGCTCGGTCAATTCTTAAAATATGCTAACAGGAACTTTCAAAAGCATTTGTCCTATTCCCTGATCAATGTATTCGGGTTGTCGATCGGCGTAGCTGCCGCCATCCTGCTGTACAGTTACATTTCTTTTGAGCGGTCCTACGATCGCTACTATGAAGACGCCGATCGTATTTACAGAATCTCGACTCATTTTAAGATTCAGGACAGGGAAAGAAATGGCTACACCGGATCAGGTCTCCTGGCGCCAACGCTCATGGAGGAGATTCCTGAAGTCGAATTAGCTGGTCGAAGACACTATATGGGAAGGGTACTGATTGTAAAAGAGTCTGCGAAATTTCAGGAACATACCTACTATGCTGATCCGGAGTTTGTACAAATATTGGAATATGAGTTTCTAATTGGTGATCCAAAAACCGCCTTGGCAGAACCTAATACACTTATTCTTTCCCGAAGTACAGCGATGAAGATTTTTGAGACAGTGGAGGCCATTGGGCAGCAGCTGCTCATCGATGATCAATTGATGCAAGTCACGGGAGTTTTCGAAAATGTTCCGAACAATACACACTTCAGGCCCGAGGTGTTGGTTTCTACAAGTTCTATGGATTCCTTCAGCTGGGATAGGGTAGGGCATGTCACCTATGTGAAAATTCAGGAGGGGATTGATCCATCAGAGATAGATCAAAAGCTGTCGGAAGTGGTGGAGAAGTATGAACTGAGTAATGCGGAGGATGAGTTTTTCCTGGATTTTTCGTTGTTCCCTGTCACTGAAATACATCTGTCGCCTGACCCTGATATGGGAGGAGGAGGCAATGCTGCTATGCTCAATACATTGACCGCCGTTGCTATTTTTCTGATTTTGATCGCCTCCATCAACTACATGAATATGGCTACGGCCCAATCCGGTCACCGGGCCAAAGAAATCGGGGTTCGTAAAGTAATTGGGGCAGCTAAAAAGCAGATCAGGCGGCAGTTTTTGGTAGAAGCAATTTTCATTTCAGTTATTTCCTCTGCTGTCGGAGTTGGCTTGTCCATTGTTTTCAAATCGGAATTCGTGTCGCTTACGGGTTTTCCGGAAAGTCAGCCGGTACTCTCTGCAGAATTGATTGTCGGACTTCTGGTCTTCTCAATTCTATTGGGTCTTCTATCCGGTTCTTACCCGGCATTTTCCTTGTCTAACTTCAAACCTATTCTTGTATTAAGAGGACTGGTACGGGTCAAACAAGGCAAAAATCTTAGGAGATTCCTGGTTTTCTTTCAATTTGTGATCTCTATTTCGCTGGTTGTTGGGACGTTGGTGGTCAGGGATCAACTTGACTATATCAGGACAAAAGATTTGGGTTACAATCGGGAAGGTGTTTACATTGTTTCCTTACGAGATGGTGATGAAAATCAGGTGCTGAAATCGAAGCTTCTTCGGCATCCCAATATAAAAGCTATTGCCAAAACCAATCTTATTCCTGCCTGGGGAGATTCCGGAGCCACTTTTGAGATTACGAACGAACAAGGAGAAACTTCCAATGATATAGTCAGTATGGCCACTATTGATGACGATTATTTGTCACTCCTTGATATGGAAATTATTCAGGGTGAAGGTTTTAATGCTGACAATGGGACCAATGAGAATACGATCGTCATCAATGAAGAAATGGTGCGAAAGTATGGTTGGAAGGAGCCTATTGGCCAATCTATAGCCTTGAACATCCGGGAACGGGAAACATTCAAAATAGTCGGTGTGGTAAAGGATTTTAATATGCTAAGTCTCCATACCGAAATAAAGCCATTTGCTTTTTTTAAAGCTCCGAAATTCAACTGGGGTAGAAAGTACCTGTTACTTAAGTTGTCAACATCGGATTTGACAAATACGATAGCTTACATCCAGGAAACTTATGAAGGTCATGACCAGAAGGCCATCTTTAACGGTTGGTTCATGGACGAACAATTAGAGAGAGCATACCAGGATGAGGTCAGGATGAGTGAGATCTTCATGGTGTTTTCCGGCCTCACTATCATCATAGCGTGTCTGGGGCTTTTTGGTTTGGCTGCCTTCACAGTAGAACGACGAATGAAGGAGATCAACATCAGGAAAGTTCTCGGTGCCGACCCCACACACATTCTTAAAATTTTGATGACGGAATTTCTGGTGGTGGTTATGGTAGCTGGTATTGTAGCAATACCAATCATTTACAAGCTCATGGCGGCATGGTTAGATAACTTCCAATATCACACGGATATCCGGATTTTTACGTTGCTTTTAGGTATTCTTTTGACAATGCTCATTGCTGGTTTCACAGTCAGTTTCCAGGCATGGAGAGCCATAAAGACTAATCCCGCCGAGAAGTTAATGGACGAATAATGGGTTATTCGCATTTTATGGAATCTCCATTCATGAGCACATAATAGGAATCAATACTTGCCTGTAAGTCAAAGTTCTCGTGCTGGTAATCAGGTGTATACCTCACAGTATCCCAGTATATAGTTTGAGGGTTGGTGCTCCTCGGGTCATTAGTCCCTTTCATCCAAAGATCCAGTTGGTGTGCGAGGTCCTGTTTTATTTCCGCATAGGAGTCGGATGTTGCCAGGTTTTTTAGCTGAAACGGGTCATTTACCACGTTGTAAAGCTCCTCTGCCGGTCTCTTTCCAAATGTAAGCTGAAAGAGGTTAGGAGTGTTCTCCCTATTTTCTGCTATCATGATTTGGGACTTGGAGATGGAATTATCCACATCTCCGAACTGTCCCACGGATTGATGTACAGTAGGATCGCCTGCCGGCCATCTATCAGGAAAGAAATTTCTTATGTAGAGGTAGTTTTTCGTTCTGACTGCACGCATCGGGTAACTTAAATCACCTTCCCGGACATTAGCATGACGCTCTCGCTCCAGGAATACTCTCTGGCGTCGGGGATCGGCGTTTTTTTCGATCAATGGCCAGAGGCTTTTGCCCGTAACGTTCTCTGGTTTCTGCAATCCTGCAGCTTCAAGGAATGTAGGTGCAAAATCCACAAAATTCATAAAATCCCTGATGACTTCACCTTTCTGTATTCTCTCAGGATAGCGAATGGCCAATGGCATTCTTGTGCCGTAATCATAGAGGTTTGCCTTGGCCCTGGGAAACGGCATTCCATTGTCGCTGGTCATCACCACGATGGTATTGTCCAGTTCACCGGCAGCTCTTAATTTCTCAATTATTTCACCGCATTCACGGTCAAAGCGCTCGACTTCAAAGTAGTAATCCAGCATATCATTTTTAGTACAAAGCGTATTTGGCAAAAAGCCAGGAACTACCACATCATCAATTGAAAGCCCACTTTGAATACCGGAATTCATTTCGTAATCCCGGTGAGGATCTGTGCTCCCAAACCAGAACACAAATGGCTTTTCTAACGGTTTTTCTGCAAAAAAGGCATCAAAATCTTCATAGTCTTTGCCCGCTGGATTGTACTCATATCCACCTGCTTCAAAGTCCCCTGGTCCCCACCCTTTTCGGGTCTTGCCGGTGTGGTAACCGTTTTCAGAAAGTACGGTTACCCAGTTTGGGAATTTCTTTGGGAAAACCGACCAGAGATTACCAGCGCTTTCATTCTGATGAGGATAGCGGCCAGTGAGGATCGACGCTCTGGATGGCGAACAAGAAGGGGAAGCACAATAAGCGTTATGAAATAAGGCCCCTTCCGTGGCAATCTGATCAAATGTGGGTGTGTTTATTACAGGATCTCCATAAATACCAGCATGAGGATAGGACCAATCATCGGCAATGAGGAAGAGGATGTTTGGCTTTTTCCGCTCCTCTTCAGTAGGTATATCACACTTGAGGAGCAAAAGTGTGATTAGGAGGAGGACTAGCGATCTGAACATGTTTCTTCTTGGTTGTCCCAAAAAGTTACCAAATATTTACCGAATCCTAAGCGCGGTTTTAAAATCAGTATAGTGGATATATCGGTCCACTTCCATCCAGATCACCTGTTTTTCAACAGATTCATCTGCTCCCCATATTGCAAAAGGTCGTACGTTATCTTTTTTGGAATCGGAAGTGATGGCTGTGGACTCCCAGCTTTGGCCCATATCCGGCGTTTCCCATTTCTCTATTTCAAAGACGCCGTCTACCTGGCGGCTCAGGTATACAATTTCCGGGTTTTCATGGTCTATTGAGACGCCACCGGAGTAATTTGGTTCTGGTTCGACTTTTCCAGTCGGAGTTTGTGGAAACCACCTCCCAGCTGCTACAATTTCCGAGTTCAGCCATTTGGAACCATCCCAAATGCTGTAATTATAGAAATGGGTTGAGTCATTTGAAAAAGAGGCATAAGCCAACACAGGATTTCCCTGGTCATTTTCAGCCACATCCCAGATCCATGCCTTCTTTCCAGTGGAGGTAGCGTCATAAACTTTATCAGTGGAAGCAGGATCGACGGGGAGACTATCCATGGGTGTAATGATACCACCACCAGCCTTTTTGAAGTTACCATCCTCATAACGCATGTAATAAATGCTGTTGGTTGGTTCTTTTCTGGGATGACCATCAGTAAAGGCAAAATGAATCCGATCCTGATTGTTGTCATAGAACTTGAGGTAGGGCCTTCTCTGGTTGTAGATCCTTTCCGGTAGCACGAGTATCTCACCTTTTGACCAGGTTTTGGCATTGTCCAGGGAGTAGGAAATATTGGGTTTGAAATCCATGCCCCTCCAGATCATGAACATCCTGTTGCTGTCTGACTCAAGCTGACTGATGTTGGTATACGTGTAGGAATTCCTGAATTCAGCGTATCTGGCGGTCTCATTCAGAGAAAGGGTATCCGGGGTAGTCCATCGGCTGATGCTTTCGGCAGACCGTGACCTTGTGGTGAGAATGGGAAATTCGCGGGAATGCTTGGTGTAAAAAAGCTGAATATAACCATCGGAATCTATATGGACTGCGGGGTTATTATGATCATCGATCTCAAACTTCCACGCAATCAGCTTTTCAACAGATGAGTCTGCTTCATGGTCATAATATCCAGCCACGATGCTTCCTTCCGAAGATACCCAGGCTGAATAGGTTCGTTTGTGCTCTCCTTCGAAGTACACTGCACGCGGGTCCGAGAACCAGCACCATGCTCCGTCTTTCGAGACATAATTTGGTTTCTCGCCTTTTTGGCTACAGCCAAATGCAACCAATAGCAGCAATAATGTATTTCGTAACTTCAATTGAGCCTCTGTCAAAAATCTGTTTGCATTTTAGCCAGATAATCGTGTTATTCCAAAAAACTAAAACCATGACCATGAAATCGGGATTTATATCACTTGCTTTCTGTCTTCTAATAACAATTGTATCTGCCCAGGACAAGGCAGAAAAGAAATACGGCAGAGATGAGGCGAAGGCTTTTACTTCCTCGCAAAGTGTCACTATCAATGGTAAAACCATCAGCCTCGATGCTGAGGCCGGGACCTTTGAGGTTGTAGATGTGAATGAGAATCCGATTGCCCATTTTGGTTATACCTATTACGCTCAGAAAGGATCGGATAAGAATCGACCTATCATGTTTGCTTATAATGGCGGACCTGGTTCGTCTTCCTTCTGGCTTCACATGGGGATCCTTGGACCCAAAAGAATACCGGTTACCGACCCGGGCATAACACCACCGGCGCCATACAGGCTTGTAAATAATGAGTATTCGGTTTTAGACATGGCCGATTTGGTTATGATTGATCCTGTGGGAACAGGATTGGCCGTACCTGCCGGTGAGAAAGAATTCAGTGATTTCTGGGGTGTGGATCAGGATATAGAAAGTATCAGCATGTTCATTCGACAGTTTCTGATCAAAAAGGGGCGGATCAACTCGCCGAAATTTTTGCTGGGTGAGAGTTATGGGACTTTCAGAAATGCTGGTGTTATGAACGAACTCCAGGATATGGGAATTGCCTTAAATGGCGTCATTATGGTTTCGGCTGTGTTTGACCTTCGTCATTTAGTTTTCCCTCCGCACGAAGATCTTTCCTATATCGTGCATTTTCCTACGTATGCCTCGACCTCATGGTATCATGATCAGGTTGCTGATAAGATGGGAAGCCTGGATGAGTTTTTGACGGAAGTGAGAAGATTTACGAAGGAAGAGTATGCGCCAGCACTGTTCGCAGGCGATGCGCTGACAGATCAGGAAAGGAATGACATTGCACAGAAACTTAGTGACTTTACAGGCCTTAGCCAGGATTACTGGCTCAAAGCTGATCTTAGAGTCACGAACCGGGAATATTTTCAGGAGTTACTAAGAGATGAAGGCAGGATCGTGGGTCGCCTTGATTCCAGGTGGACCGGATTAACCGATGATATGATTGGGCAGTTTGCCGATCATGACCCGCAGAGTGCAGCGATTTCACCCCCTTACATCACTGGATTTCTGGATTATCTCTACAATGATCTGGGTGTGGACAGAAACATGCATTACCAGACCAGTGCGGGAGGAAGAGATGGATTTAGATGGGACTGGAGGCATCAGGGGAATGTACGCTGGGGAACGCAGGTGGCAGTTAATACTGGTATCGACATGGCAGAGACCATGCGTAAGAATCCTAATATGAAGGTTCTGATTCTAAATGGCTTGTATGATCTGGCAACAGTTTTTTATGGTGTGGAGTACACAATAGATCATTTGGGGCTAACCCCTGAAATCAAGGAGAACATCATCATGAAGTATTATGAAGCCGGACACATGATGTATACCCATGAGCCTTCCATGATCAAGTTCAAGCAGGATGTATCAGAATTTATCAAGGGAAATACCAGGTAGAGTTTGATAAGAATTATGGGGTGTGTTTATTGCTTCACTACCACATTTATACTCTCGAGAGCCTGAAGGTATTCCAATACAATTCCTGACGGGATAGGACCGAATTCCAGGGACAGGATATTTCTGATTTCCTGGATAGTACGTGCACCATTTACAAGGTTCAATGCTTCATAAGCATATTGACCACCGGATCCTCTGATCCCTGAATACCCGAAAATAGCCGGTCGGTTCCCGGAATAGTGGTCCGTAAAATAATTGTAGCCAAACACGCCCATTGGGCCTTTAATGTCAGGATTTCTGCTATAGATCACCTTGAATTCCTCCCCGGAGGTTTCAATCTTTCTTCCCGCACCGAAGGTCATTTTCAGATTGCTCAGGTATGCTTCTATTTCTTTCTCCAATTCATCAGATAGACGGGCAAAGGGTCTGACAGACTCAAACGCTGCCTGTTCATATTCCCAGAAATAATAAAGAGCATTTTCCTTTTCTGTTTCCTCTAGATTTAGGCTGTATTCCATAAAGATTTTTATCCTGCCAAGCATCCGGGTTTTCATTGCAGTAACAAGATTTTCAACTTTGGATTCGTCCAAAGCGGCCAGAAAATAGGCAGAAGCAGCTCCAATAAAAGCCGATCGTTTTAGCTTGGTCGGATCAATATTAGCCGGTGTGTCATAATTAGTATGGATATACCGATCTGGCCAATCATGCAGATAAATGGCTGGAATTCTGAACGAACCTTCCACGAACACCTGGTGATCACTGCCCATGTTAAACTTACCGAGTACCGCATTTAATGCCTCTTTTCCTCCCTCGTTTGATACCATAGGAAACTTTACGTTGTCCCCGCTTGCATACAGATCCGAAGCTTCATTTAGAAATTCCCCGTAAGACTCTCCTACATCCTGAATAAAGCTCGGAAGGCTCAAGGGATTTCTGGATACATGAAATAGCGCTTTGGTGTTTTGGTTGCCGCCCACCATGTCCATGTGTATGTTGAACTTTATGCTTTGCGCAAATTCAGGGCGGAAATTGAGTAAGGATGTAGTGCCCTCAATTTCAGGAGACCATATGAAACGAATGGTTCTTTTCGGTCTTTCAAGCTTCCCCTCATCGATCAATTTTTTCAAGGTTCTTGCTACTTCCAGAATAGCCACGCAGCCACTGGCATTGTCATTGGCTCCTGGTCGGGGATGGTCAAGGTGACATGAGAAAGCAATCTCTTCATTTTTCAGATCGCTATCTGACCCTTCGATAGTGGCTGTCAGAATATCATATGTCCCCGGACTTTTCCTGGCTATCACTTTTGCGTCAAGCATGATCGTTTCACCCTTTGAAAGTCTCTCCTGGAAACTCCTGGCCTGCTTCAGTGATATCATAAATCCGAAAGTTTCGGTTTCCGAGAATGTTTCCAAATGACCCCAGCGGATCAGATTTTCATCTTCTTTCCACCACGCTGTCACCTGGTTTTGTGCATAGCTTACAATACCAACAGCTCCATATTTTTCCACAGCGAGTGGTACTATGGCTCCCGGCTGCGAAGATGTCAGGACCAATTTGCCACCGATACTTTGGTTTTGATAATCGGACTCACTTGTTCCGGAACCTACATCAACAAGTTCTGCTTGTGCCTCACCGCTGTAGCTATCCTGTGCCACTACCATTGGAATGGATAGCCAGTCCGCAATTTTTACATCTTGCACCCAGTCGGATCCATCTTCACGCATTTCCCATAATTCTGCAAAAGATACATTCCATGCCGGACGGGACTTTTGAGTGCCGTAGAAAGTTTCACCATCTGCCGGAATCTGAATGAGTTCAATTGATTCAAGACCGTATTCCTCAAGTTTTCGCTGAATGAAGGCTGTGGCTTCATTGTAATCGTCTGATCCTCTCATGCGATGAAGCCGCGAAATGTATTCGAGATTTCTTTTGGCACTCTCTCCGGAAAGGTCCTCGTTGAGAAGGTATACGATCTGTTCCTCTCCAAATGGAATATTCTGTGCTTTTGAGAAAAGTGTAAGAACTAAAAAGCAGGTTAGAAGGGTGAAGGTCTTTTTCATGGTCAGGGCTTAAGCGAAATTCAATTTAGCGAAGAAAGTTCTATTGGTTTTCTAACTTTAAAGGAATCGTGAACCTATACCGCATGAAAACCTACTTAACCATTCTATTCAGTTTTACCTCCATATATCTGTCCGCTCAGAATCCTGAGTTGCAGGAATTCCTGTCCTATTCTTTCCCATACAACCTGACGGCATCTTCGTCCGAAGGAAAAGTAGTTTGGGTAGAGAATAAAGAAGGAGTCCGGAATATCTTTTATGCAGAGGCACCGGATTATCAGCCAACTCAATTGACACCCTATGACCAGGATGATGGGCAGGATTTGAGCCAGATGGTGTTTTCACCGGATCACACCACCCTTTACTACGTTAGAGGAGGAGCTCCAAACAGAAGTGGGGAGTATCCAAATCCAACCTCAAATCCGGATGGTTATGAAAGGGAAATATATGCGCTGGACCTGGAAACTAATTTTCCCAAAAAGTTCACAACCGGGTCTTCACCGGTACCTATAGATACTGGCATTATTTTTCTGGATAAAGGCAACATTAAGCTTCTCGGAAACAATTCAGAAACGTCAGAGGTGCTTTTTAAGGTGAGAGGGGGAATTGGTAATTTGAGACTATCTCCGAATAGAACTCAACTGGCTTTTGTGAATGGAAGGGGCGACCACAGTTACATTGGAGTATACGATCTGGGAGCGAAAACATTGAAATTTCTTTCTCCAAGTGTGGATCAGGATGATGAACCGGTCTGGTCACCGGATGGACAGAAAATTGCCTTCCTGAGGTTTCCTCATGAGACGTTTATGTTGTTTTCTGCAGTAAGAGAGGCACTGCCTTTTTCAGTCATGGTAGCTGATGTTGAATCGGGCAAAGCGACCGAGATCTGGAAAGCGGAGGAAGGAATGGGAAGTGCCTTCAGATCGATTTCCGCCAATGATCAGCTTTTTTGGATGGCAGATGGAAACCTTGTCTTTCCGTATGAAAAAACAGGCTGGACGCATCTTTACGCGGTTTCCCCAAGCGGTGGATCAGCCCGCCCCCTGATGACGGGAGAATTTGAAGTGCAGTTTGTTTCCCAATCTCCGGATAAAACCAAAATCATATATTCTTCAAATCAGGACGATATTAATCGTCAGCATGTTTGGGAGGTGACAAGTTCCGGTTCTCCCAAAAAGCTAACCAATGAGGTGGGTGTTCAATGGTCACCTGTTGTGGACGGTGCAGGAAATTTGATCTTCTTGTCGTCCACGGGAACGCGTCCGGCTGATGTCTGGAAAATAGTTGAAGGTAAGTCAACACCGATCACAACGGAATCAGATTATCCATCTGATAAACTGGTGGAGCCTCAGCCTGTGATATTTTCATCGGCAGATGGCATGAAAATTCATGGTCAGCTTTTTTTGCCAAAAGGTCATAAGTCAAGTGATAAAAGGGCTGCCGTTATGTTTTTACATGGTGGTTCCCGAAGGCAGATGTTGCTTGGCTTTCATCACCGTGGATACTACCATAATAACTTCGCTATGAATCAATACATGGCCTCAAAAGGGTATGTCGTGCTGGCAGTTAATTACCGGAGTGGAATAGGTTATGGCATGCATTTCAGGGAAGCTGAGAATTATGGAGCCACTGGTGCTAGTGAATTCAATGATGTGCTTGGAGCCGGGCTATATCTACAAAATTATCCTGGTGTTGACCCGGAAAAAGTTGGTCTGTGGGGTGGTTCATATGGCGGCTACCTGACGGCATTAGGATTGGCGAGGGCTTCTGATCTCTTTGCCGCGGGAGTTGACATCCATGGCGTGACGGACTGGAACGTAGTGATCAAAGGATTTGTGCCCTCCTACAATAAGCTGGAGGTACCGGAATTTGCGGAATTGGCCTACAATTCTTCTCCAATTGCCTTTATGGATGGTTGGAAGTCGCCGGTCTTGCTTATTCACGGGGACGACGATAGAAATGTACCCTTCAGTGAGACGGTGGATAAAGCCGAAGCACTGAGAAAGCAGGGAGTTTATTTCGAGCAACTCATTTTCCCAGATGAAGTCCATGGCTTTCTACTGCATAAAAACTGGTTTGATGCTTACGATGCCACCTATGATTTCTTCGAGCGGATGCTCAAAAAGTAATCATGGAACGGCAATCAGCATCAGGTTAGTCGATTTCGTTCTCGAGTCGATCAGTACCCACTTGCCATCGGGACTTATGCTCTGGTGAGCATGTGCACCTCTGTAGCGGTCGGGATCATGGGAGAGTAATGTCAGTTTACCTTTGGAAAGTGATCCCTCCGCAAAATCATATTTCCAGATTTTACTTTGAAGAATTTTGTAGTCCGACTTAAGCGTCACATCCCCAATCAGAAACTCTTCTTTGTAAAACACATTGTGCATGAACATACCCAGAGAATCCGGCGGAGCCGTTACGAATTTTCCCAAAGCACTTTTCTTTCCCGCTTTTCCGGTTTTTATCGTGTAAATACCTGTTTCCAATTGATCGTGCTTGGGATGCACCATATTCAGGTTGAAGGCAATGGTATTTTCATTGACCCAGGTTTCATGGGTTACATTGTCCATGGTGCCCTTCCCCACCAGACCTTTCCGGAGATATGTTGCCTCAGTCCCGACAGGATCAATCAGATACATCCTTTGCTTCAGATCTACGAGACAGAAAAGGACGCTTCTGGTTCTGAATGGATTCGCCTGGATGTGGCAAATTTCAGGACCATTTACGTTTTGAAAGATTTCTTCGCTGGTGCCTGACTTCACCTCGATTGCGTGGATCTGGTGGAAAATCGTATCATTCATTTTTCGTCGAAAGCCCAGATAAATCTGATCCTCTTTTGCGTCCAAAGAGATGGCGCCCGTTATGTCCATTCCCAGTCCCTCGGTTCTGTATATTTCCTTTACTGCACCTTCAGGAATTTTCTTTCCCCGGATTGCCGCGCTAAGGATTGATCCAAAATCCAGTTTCGTCACTTTTACAAATCCTGACTCATCCGTACCAGCGTAATACAGAATTGACTTTTTAGGATCCCTGCTTATCGCAATGTCCGCGGTGGAGCCATGTCTCTCTTTTAAATCCGGATCTTCCGTAAGCTGAACAATCAAAAAGTCACGGATACAATCATCACTTCCCGGTGCATTCAAGGCGTAAATTTCCTGTCGACCTGTTCGCCTGCTGGTAAATATGATCCAGTTTCCATCACCCGACCAGCTTGGATGGGTCTGATAGAGCTTGAGGTCATTATATTTTTCTGAAGTGAGCTGGTAGCGCATGACACCTGTATTGGGATCATCAATCCTAAAAGCCTCATAACCCCATATTTTACCAATTCCACTTCCAACACTGGCTATACTGTCATTACATTGAGTCTGGCACAGAGAAGTAACGGAAAGCAGACAGAATAAAAAGAATTGAAGCGCCTTCATGAGCATTTCTAACGTGTTCAAATACCATATAGTGTCCATACCCATTTGTATACCACAAGTCAAAAGGTATGTTTTTTTGGTGTCACCCATTAAGTCCTAATGGCAACTTTGCTTAGATTAGGGATGTACAAAATGAATCTTCATGGACCCGTTTGAATATACCGTCATACTGACTTCCCTAATTATCGGATTAGGTATCGCGCAGCTGCTGCAGGGAACTGCTGATATATTGTCTGGCATCAAACATGTGAAGTTTTCCTGGCCACTAATTCTGATGGTATGTAAGTGTTTTTTGTTGTGCGTGCAGGACTGGTGGATCAACTATCAGTACGCCGAGGATGTGCCAATGGACAGCTGGTCGATCAGGATGGTTCTATTTGTATTGGTGTACCCCACCTTTCTTTTCATTTGGGCCCGGATGCTTTTCCCGACAGGGCTAAGGTCGGAGGAGACCGACCTTGATGCGTATTTCTTTGATCAGTGGAGATCCCTTTACACTGTAGAATTATTGACGATTGTGCTTAGTATTTTTCAAAATCTATTTATCGATAATTATTCCCTCATGTCGCAGCTGCCCTTAATTGGATATGAATTTGTATTTATGTTGGTCATTGCGCTGAATGTGAAGAATAAGAATTTTCATTTAGGTTTTCAGATCGCTACTCTAATTGTAGTCTCCCTGATTGTGTTCGTTCAGGACGAAGGTTTAGTTGATTATACGTTGCCCTGATCAGGAATATAGCTCCTCTACAGGCAAGGATCCCGAACCATTCGATCCGGCACCTTTTTCACCGGTATATTCTTTTTTCTTCAGAACGAACTGATTTACACCTTCTCTTAAATTGTTTACAAGTTTGGTGACATTCTCGGATCGATTTGTAAACTGTGACATGCCAGCAGATAGCTGACTGACAGAGGCGGATATTTCCTGACTTCCGGCTGCAGACTCCTCTGCTATTACCACGAGGTTTTCGGTGATTTTGACCACGCTTTGAAGGTCGCTTTTTTGTTGTTTGGTGGCGTTCAGAATCTCCTCAGCCAGCTTTTGGGTTTCTCGTGCGAAGGTGGCGTTTTGCAAGAATGCTTCGGATGCCTTCTTTGTTGTCGACTGCCCATTTTTGACATTTTGATTCATCTCTTCAATGCTGCGATCCGTTTGTTGGGTTTCCTTCTGCATTTCATTGATCAAAACCTCAATTTCCTTTGCGGATTTTTTGGAAGACTCAGCCAGCTTTCTGACTTCCTCGGCGACCACGGCAAAACCTCTTCCAGCGTCACCAGCCTGGGCCGCTTCAATGGCAGCATTGAGGGCCAGTAGGTTGGTCTGAGCGGAAATTTCGGAAATGACCTTTACCACCCTATCCACTTCTTTTGACCTGTCCACAAGTGATTTTATGCTATTGCGAGTAGATTCAGAGTGATTGACAATGGTGTCAATGGCGGATTCGAAGTTCTGGACGAGGTTAGCACCTCCATCGCTGTTGTCTATGCCTTCATTCGCTTTCTTATTGATCTCCTCCGAAAGTTTATCGGTTGTTTCAGAGTAGTTATAGATGTCCTCAATGAGGTGTGACGCTTCCTCGATTCTGCTCAATTGTCGTCTGGCACCTTCACTCATATCGCTAATGGCCCTGTCTATTTCTTCGGTGCTGATGCTCATTTCCACACTAGTTTGATGCATCTCAGTAGCAGATTCATCAATTTCTGTAGTGTTTCCGTAAATTTCAAAAAGGAGGTCATTAAGCTTGTCCAAACCATTGTTCAGATTATTACTCATCTTCAAAATCTCGCCTCTTTCCAGATCTGTATATCTCACTGAAATATTACCCTGGGCCAGTGCATTGGTAATCGAATTTATATGCAACAAAGGCTCCGAGAAGGATACGAGGAGGTCATTGATAGAAGTGGCGAGCTTTAACCAGGCTCCTGATTTGGTACTGGTGTCTACCCTGGTATTCAGGTTTCCTTCTTCACCGGCCTGCTTGACTGCTTTATTGGTTTCAGCCAATACCAGAGAAAGGTTTTCTTTCATTTCCAACAGCGAAGCGCCTAGCACATCGTTTTCACCGAGTAGTTCCAGGTCTGTTTCCAGTTTACCATTGCGGATATCATCGGCGAACCTGGTTTTTTGCCTTAGCCCTGAGATCAATACATTAAGTGCCGTATGGGCCTGACCCAATTCATCGCGCGAATTCACCTTACGATCATTGGGGAATTCCCCCTTTGCAAGCGTCATGGCACTTTGGTTGATGATGTTAATGTTTCTTGTGATTTTGCGGATGTGGTAGGTGAGGATGATCACCCCAGTGATAGAAATTAAGATCAGAAGTATGATCATGGCCCAGATACTTTGTGTCATTTTGTTTTCAATTCGCTCATTGCTGACAGCTATGAATTCGTTGACATAAGGGACAAGCTCATGAATGGAGGACCTTAGCTCCCCGTGCAGACCATCTTCTTCAGTAAGACCGATTTCGGTCTGGATGTTTACCACTCTGGTGAAAATGGTTTCGTAAGTATCCAGAAGTGCCATCAATCGTAGAAGATCCGGACCACTAAGCACACTTCTCAGATGATTTTTAAAATCAATGACACCATTCTTAAACTTAGTGAGGTATGACAGATCATTCCTCAAAAAGAAATCTTTTTCATGCCTTCGAAGCATAAGCATATAATACCTGTCATACTTCAAATCCGCGTCTTCAACATCGTGAATCGCATCTCGTAATTCTCCAACGAGACCATCATCTTTAAATCCTTTCGCACGAATCTTTTCGCTAAGGGTATGAAAGTTTTCAACGTACTTATCCAATAATCTCCGGGATTCAATGAGTTCGGTTTCATATTCGGGATACGTGATCAATAGACTGTCGATGGCTGCGAAAAGGTGGTCTGAGGTAGCATCGTGAGAATCCAGATAGACACTTTTTCCTGTATTGATGAATTCAGAATTTTTATATTCCCGGGCAAGGAAATCTTTTTCATCTTTTCGAAGCTCCAGGATATCGTTTTTGATGACCAGGAATAATTTTTCCAGATCCTGAAGTTCAAGAATTGTTCGGATAGTAAAAAAAGTCCATACACCAAACACAGCAGTTAAGGCGTATGGAATTAAGAATTTACCCGACAACCCTCTGAATAGAGATAAAATCTCTGAGAGTCTATTTTTCATTTTGTCTGAGCGGAGGTTGTAAAAACTAGTTGGGCACTAGTTAAAGAAAGAAGTTTGGTTGTAAGTTAATGAAGTGTTTTGATTTCGTTAAACCGGCAATGGTATCGTAAAGATTACAATTTGAGTTATGCAACCCTTTATGGCAATGATTACACTAAATACATAAAACCAGGCTTCATGTCCAATGAAATTTCATTGATCCGAAGGTTTCTAAAGACCAGATCTGAGAAGGATTTCCTTCCGCTTTATGACTTATGCAATGATTCGCTTTACCGAATGAGTTTATATCTAAGTCGCAAGGATATCGATCTTGCTTATGACTGGCTCCAGGAAACCTGGTCGACCGGATTAATGAAGTTATCAGACTTTAAGGGTCAATCGGAATTGAAGACCTGGTTGACGGGTATTTTGATCAATATTTCCAGGAACCACTATCGAAAAATCAAACCTGACGTGGCACTTGACGAGGTATCATTGAAAGGATTTGACGATTCGCAGCTGCATTTTTCGAGAATGGACCTGGAATTCGCCCTAATGTCTATTCCTAACGGATACCGGGAAGTTTTACTCCTGCATGATCTGGAAGGATACACGCATGAGGAGATTGGCGGATTGCTGGGAATTGCTTCTGGCACCAGCAAGAGTCAGCTTTCACGTGCAAGAAAAGCTATGCGCAAAGTGATTAAAGAATACAATTATGAAACGTCAAAATGAAAATGAAGTGGATCCTTTCGATGAGATTCGGAAGGAGGTAGAACCACCGGTTTTTCTAAAAGACAGGCTGCTGGATGATCTTAGGTCATCCGGGCATTTAAACAAACGAAGAATGAATAAGATTCAGATATTTTGGGCTGCGGCTACACTGGCTGCACTCGCAATTGGATACATTATTGGACAACAGATGACAGACAATATTATGACTGACAGTAGGAATCAGTATGTGTTATTTCTCTATGAGAATGAGGAATTCAAAGTCGAGGATGGAAACACACTGGTTCAGGAATATACTGATTGGGCCACAGAGCTGGCTGAGTCGGGGCATTTAATTAATGCTGAAAAACTGAATGACAACTCTGGTGAATGGCTCGGAGAGTCCAGCACCGAAAATAGAAACAGCCGACTTTCCGGATACTTTATCTATGCAGCTGGTTCATTTAATGAGGCTTTGTCGATTGCTAAAACCCATCCACATGTGGGATATGGAGGAGGCATGGAAGTAAGGGAAATAGAAAAATTGAACTAAAATAAGGGGCTTCGGCCCCTTTATTTCTGATCCTTTAGCCATTTCAATCCTTCATCAGGATCGGTAACCACCTTGACAGAGACGCCCAGTTTCTCGTGTCTTTTGATGATATGGTTCATGTTCATTTTCCCGATAGTTTTTTCGGGAAGTACAATTGCCCAGTATTTCCATCCGGCTTCGAGATTGGGTCGTTCCCAGTTGCTGGTTGCCCATTCCCTGTCTTCCATACGAAGGGCGGAACCTTCCCGATCATCAGATAGCCATTTGGTGCAGTTATATTTTTTAAACGCCTCCGATCCTTTGTTCAGCATTTCTCTGAATTTTTCGCCGTATACGAATTTCTTAACCTTATTATGGACTATACCATCATCCGGGTATACCCAGACGGAACAGTTTTCATCATCTAAAATTGTTATCATTTGGAGCGGTTATAGTTGTTTAGTTGGTTTTTAAATGTTGTAATAGAAAGACTTTCTAAGTAAATCCAGGCTTTTAGGAACAGCGATGTCCGCGTTTTCCTGCCCCTCAAATTCGAGAGAGATATAGCCCCTGTAACCAGCATCTCTCATGATTTTTCCAATGCGGTCATAATCGAGATCCAGGGTATACCACTTTCCTCCTCCGTAATAGGTTTTGGTCTGCATCAGGCATGTTTGTGGAGCCAGTGCGGCCAGTTGATCATAGGGATCTTCCAGGAAATTCCCGGTGTCGAGAGTGACCTGTAACCAAGGCGAATTGATGGCATCTACTATTTTCTTAACGCCTTCTGCTGTTCTGCCCAGTCCCCAATGATTCTCAAGACCAAGCACGACACCACACTCAGCGGCTTTGTCCATGCATTGGCCAATAGAATCTATCACCCATTCAAAGCCATCCTCATCTGTATATCCATCCAAAGCAGGTTCTATACCTCTGTTTGCCATCAGGTCGTCAAAAGATGCACTTGTACCCCAGCGACCTGTGTTGATTCGCATGGTAGGGATACCCAGGCGGTATGCCACTTCAATTTGGTTTTTTGTTTTCTCAATGTTTTCCTTTCGGTAATCCAATTCAGGATTTAAAAAGCCCTGGTGCGTAGAGAAGCCATAAATATCCAGCCCGGCATCCAGGGAAAGTCGCTTTAGTTTTTGCAAATAAGTATTTTCATCCGAGGTCATCTGGACGTGAAGTATCTCAATACCATCAAAACCAATTCGGGCTGCTTTTTCAATACAACTTTCTATGCTGGTTTCTTCTTTTGGTCCATTGAATTGCCAGAAGGAATAGGTTGACACCCCAATGGGATTATTTCTTTTGGGTAAAGGTTTCTCCAATGGGATTGGTGCTGAATGTGCGTGCCGGAAAACGGAGATTGTGGCTGTGCCTACAAAAGCTTTTCTTAAAAATGATCTTCTATTGTTCATATGAGCGGGTTTTACATAAATCTAATGAATTTAGAATTGGTCTGGATACGACAATAATCCGATTCACTATTTTTGATGAATGCACCGCTGGGTTAAAATTCTGAATGAACCATTTCCGTCGACCTCATCGCCTGTCAATACGGTGAGTGAACTTTTTTTGATAGGATTGTTCGTTTCCTTTTTTTTGATCGTTTTTGAACC
Organism: Cyclobacteriaceae bacterium; assembly: GCA_965228045.1. Classification (GTDB taxonomy): domain Bacteria; phylum Bacteroidota; class Bacteroidia; order Cytophagales; family Cyclobacteriaceae; genus JANQEU01. The sequence goes on from OZ245789.1 coordinate 1,450,962, forward strand.
ATTTGGATTTGGCAATATCCCCACTCATCTAAAGTATAAGATTGCATTTCAATTTGGAGGGATTTCATTTGGCATTAGCCTTATTCATGAGGTTCTGCTTTTTTGGGTGCTGGGAGTGAAAACGGACACTCCCTCATGGACATTAGGCAAGTGGATACTGCATGTAATGGTATTGGTTCTCTTCATTTCAATTGGAAACTTCCTCTTCAATCAGCATATCGGTGCGGGAAGTTACTCCTGGAGATCATTCATTAGTATCGCTTTCAGTACACTGGCAATTGGGATTTTCCCGATCACGGTTGTGGGCCTGATGGTAATGAATAAGCACCAGCGGAGACACAAGGAGGAAGCCAGCCATCTTCACCCTCACAGGTCATCAAATGGCACCTCTGTTGTTTCATTGGATACCCAAACACGGTCCTCATCACTCGAAATTCAATCCGATAGACTTGGGTTCCTTGAAGCCATGGAAAACTATGTGGTGGTGAATTTTGCAGATGAGGAAAAGGTTAAAAAGGAGGTGCTCAGAAATACACTTTCAAATATGGAAAATTCTTTGCCGGAATCGTTTGTCCGGTGTCATAGGTCTTATATTGTCAATCTTGATCTGGTAGAATCCGTAAGTGGGAATGCGCAAGGATTGAGGCTGAAAGTTGCCGGTTTTGAATCATTGGTACCAGTTTCGAGGAAGTACATTCCCTTGTTAAAGAAGAGATTGGGCGAGCGAGATTTTGCATGATAGCCCCGCTGATGACGCAGATGCCGCAGATTCATTCCTTCTGGTTATTATGCTATTCAACAATTATCTGCGGGAATCACCGAAATCTGCGGGAAACAAATTAACGACTCCCTCGGATGGCGCTGATAGCCCCGATTATTCTTCCAGATATATTGATTTTCTCAGACAGTATGTGGCCCAACATTTTAACGAGTTAGCCGGTACATTAAGACTGCGGCTCTTTTCGATTGTATGGGTAGCGCTTTCAAATCACCGGTTTCGTTGACAGTATGATCATCTGCACCGGCCATTCCCAATCCATCCAACCCCATCTCGATGTAATCAGAGGTGAATGAAATATCCGCAGCCCCGGCATTTCGCGGATCGACGGCGTCCACGTTCCCGAATCCCAGATCCTGACTTACCTGGCTGAATTGCTTCAATAGTTCATAATTTCCATCCGTAGGGGAGAAGGGGGGATAACCTTCACTGAATGTAATAGTCGCCGAGGTTCCAGGGAGATTATCCGCTACAATGGCTTGCATCTTTTTCATCGCTTCGGAAAGTTGATCTTTGGAAACGCTTCTTATATCACCTGTCACGGTTACGTCTTTTGATACCACATTTGATTTCCCAAAGGCGGTTCCCTGGTCCATTTCAACATCGTGCGTCACTGTGGTGCCACCCAGAAAAACACCCGGATTGTAGGTTAGATTTTTCATGTCCTTCAGCTCGGTGTAAAACTGGTACAGGATTCTGGATGCCTCGTATATTGCTCCGGCACCTACTCTGTCCTGGAAAACCTGTGAAGAATGAGCTGCATTTCCATTCACCTTCAAGGTCCAACCTGAAGAACTCCTTCGCGCTACATTGGCAGTAGCCGGATTCCCATCACCGTTCTCGAATCCCAGAGCGATATCGGCCCATTTTGCACCTTCGATCAGAGCCTTTTTTGACTCGGAAAGTGGTTCACCCGAAAGCTCCTCATCTCCGGTCATGACCACCATCACATTCATCTCTTGCAGCAGTCCTTCGCTGTGCAAAGCTGCCAGGGCCTGCAAAATAACGACATCTCCGCCTTTCATATCAGCCACACCAGGCCCTTTGACAATATCACCCCCGATTCTTTCATATTCCTGAAATGGACTATCCTTTTCAAATACAGTATCCAGATGACCTATGAGTAATAATTTCTTTCCCTTACCTCCTTTGATGGTGGCAATCAGGTGACCTGCGCGGTTAAATGAGGATCCATCTGTGATCTGCACTTCCATACCCAGAGCTTCGAATTTAGGTTTCAGGACCTCGGCAACCTGACGCACCCCTTCAAAATTCATGGTGCCGCTATTAATGTTTACAATTTCCTCCAGCAATGCTTCGTATTGAGCATTATTCTGATCTACGTATCGAACCAATTTCTTCTCGGTCCCCTTCACCTGGGCAAAGCCAAATCGCAGCAGAAACAGGGCAATAATCAATAAAATCAGTTTGAAGAGGACTTTCATATCATCATAATTTGGGATTGCAATATAAGGATTAAGATCTGGCTCCTAAAGCCACCTTCTCCTTTTGAAAAAATAGATCATGCCAGTGGCAATAAGAATAAGCGTACCCCAAAAAACAGGATAGGCGTATTTGTAATGGAGTTCTGGGAAGTACTCAAAATTTGTTCCGTAAATACCGGCAATAAATGTCAGTGGAATAAATATTACGGAGAAAATCGTAAGGACCCGGAGAATATCATTAAGGCGCTTATTCATACCAGAATCATAGATCATGAGCTGGTCATTGAGCATTTCACGATAGACTTCAATCGCTTCGGTGCATTGGATGATGTGGTCCTCGAGGTCTTTCAAAAATGGGATGGTATTGGTTTCGATTAAAGCTGATTCGGATTTGCTGAACTGGGAAACCAAAATACGGACAGGTCGAATGGTTTTTCTCAAAAAATTGATCTCACTCTTGTATTGATGAATCCTCTCCAGGTGTTCTGATTTCGGAAATTTCAAAAGCTCATCCTCCAGGCTCTCTATCCTTTCTCCAAAAATCTCAATGATCGAAATGTACTGATCCACTATTGCGTCAAGCAACGCAAACGCCAGATAATCACTACCGCGGTGACGGATTTTCGTAGTGGGTCGGATCAGCCGGTCTCTCACCGGATCAAAGACATCTCCGTTTTCTTCCTGAAAGGTCAGTAGTATGTTTCTCAACACAACCATACTCACCTGCTCAGCCTCAATTTTCTCCTGATCCTTGTCAAAGTGAAGCATCTTGACTACCATGAAAAGGTTCTCTCCGTAGTCCTCAAACTTGGGTCTCTGGTTGGTATTTAGAATATCTTCAGGAACCAACAAGTGCATTCCGAAAATGTCTCCAGCTTCTTTTATCAGAAGTGGCTCATGAAGTCCGGTCAGATTTATCCAACTGACCATTCCTTCCCTTGGGAACTCGATAAGAGAAGCAACTTCTACCGTCTTTTCTTCTATCAGGTCATCAGCGTTAAATGAAATTGCATCGACAGCAACCTTGTCAACTTTCTGATCGCCAACGAATAATAGGGAACCTGGTGCTGCTCCGATTTTCTGATGTGGTTTTCTTAAGAATCTGGCCATATAATTATGGCGTTGAAGATATTAAAGTAATCTCAAACTGCGGAAAAAAAACTTACTAGTCCCTCCGCTGATGGCGTAGATACATACTCTCTGATAAATCTGGTTCTGTTAAAGTATTCTGCGGTGATCCCCGGGATCTGCGGGAATCCAAAGTCAACTACATCTCCTGCTGAAGGTGCTGATAACGCAGATACATTTTCTTTAATGAATATTGTTCTTCTAAAGTAATTTGCGGTAATCCCCGGGACCTGCGGGAACTCGAAGTCAACTACATCTCGCTGACGACGCAAATAGCGCAGATAAATTCTCTTTAATGAACATCATTCTTCTAAAAGTGATCTGCTGGATCCCCGGGATCTGCGGGAACCGAAAGTCAACTAGACCTCCCGCTGATGACGCAGATAGCGCAGATAAATTCCGTCTAATGAATATCGTCCTGTTAGAATATTCTGCGGTGATCACCGAGGTCTGCGGGAACTCGAAGTCAACTACATCTCCCGTTGATGGCGCGGATAGCGCAGATTAATTCTCTTTGATGAATATCGTTCTCTCAAAATAATCTACGGTAATCCCCGAGATCTGCGGGAACTCGAAGTCAACTACACCTCCCGCTGATGGCACCGAGAGCACGGGACTAACCCCATCAGAGAAATACCCCAATCAGCCATTTGCCCAACAAAATTGTAATTAACCCAATAACACCCACTATTCCACCGGCAATTCCAAAGTCTCGGGGAGTAAGTGTTCCACGGGCATAGGCAATGGCATTGGGAGGGGTACTAATCGGCAGTGCCATGGCCAGGGAGGCCGCAAATGCAATCCCTATACCCAGCTCAAGTGTGAATTGTTCCGAGCCTAGTCCTGCTGCAAAGCTGATGCCCAAAGGAATAAGCAAATTAGAAGCTGCGGTATTGGACATGAAAGTACTCAGCAAAATTGTGGCAACGATCAGGATGGCAAATATTCCTGACGATTCTCCTGGGATTAAGGAAACGATCACCTCATCCAAGCCAGTGACCTGCATACCGACACCCAGGGCAATCCCACCCGCGATCAGGATCAGGATATGCCACTCAAGGGAATTGATATCTCTACGCCTGATGATGCCGGTCGCGGTGAATGCGACAACAGGCACCAGTGCGACCACAGCTGTTGGCAAGCCATGCCAAACATCTGACATCCACAGTAAAATAGTAACGGAGAAAACCACCATCACATAGATACCTCTTGCATCAATGGCGTGAGATTCGCATGTCAAAGTAAGATCCTTGTCGTTTGGTTTGTAAAGCTGCCACAGGATGAACCAAACTATCAGGAGCATAAGGATAACCAGCGGCATTGCTATTATCATCCATGAAAAGAAGCTAAGCTCTATACCCACATTCCTCAAAAAACCCACAGCTACGGCATTGGGAGGTGACGCAATTGGGGTTCCCATGCCCCCTACATTGGCGGCAAAAGGTATACTCAGTACCAATGCTTTGCGGAATGGATCACCTTCAGGAATCTGCTGGGTGAGAGGAACAGTAAGGGTGATCATCATGGCTGTAGTGGCTGTATTACTCATCCACATGGAAAAAACTGCCGTAATGACCATCAAACCCATCATGACGGTGGCCGGATGACTTCCAAATATTTTAAGGAGATTGCTGGCGAGCGCCTTATCAATACCCTCTTTCACTGAAGCCTGGGCCAAAAGAAATCCACCCAGGAACAGGATGATTACAGGATCGGAAAGGGGATTTAGAAAAACTCTATAATCAATTGACTCATCTGAAATCCCTAAAGCACTCCATTGACCGGGGTTGGCAATGAGAATTACTTCCAGGCTGATGACTACGAAAGCCGTAGCAAAAAGGGGCAACGCTTCAGTTACCCAAAGAAGCGCGGCCAGTACAAAAATCCCGGACATCAAAATGGTTTGACGAGAAAGATTCGAATGCCATAATGACCATACCATAATCAGAGCGACACTCAGGGAGATCAGAAACCATAGGATTCCTTTCGCATGAATGGCCGCCCTCAATCCCGATAATTTTTCCAAATACTGCCATCGGTATAATTCCTCCCGTACTCTTCTAAAATTGAAATATTTCATCGAACCGGCGTTGGTATTTGGATGTCAAATCTACTACCATAAAATATTTGACGACTATCGTTAACTTAACTTCATAATCATAAAACTTATGAGAAAAGTACATCTATACATCACCTCGAGCATTGATGGATATATCGCAAGGGAAAATGGTTCAGTAGATTGGTTGTTTGAGGAAGGTGAATACGGTTATGAGAATTTTGTAAGTAAGATAGACACTGTAATAATGGGAGGGGAGACCTATAGGTGGGTACTGGACTCAGGATTTGACTGGCCGTATCGAGATCAAAAAAGCTTCGTGATTACCAGAAATAAAACACTCTCAAGTACGGAAGACATTCAATTCTGGCATGACGACATCGGTGAAAAGGTGAATGAATTAAAGTCAAAGTCCGGGAAAGATATCTGGCTTGTGGGAGGAGGTCAGGTCAATACCATTTTTCTAAATGAAGATCTTATCGACAAAATATGGTGGTACATACATCCGGTGGTGCTCGGAAAAGGCCTGCCGCTTTTCGCCCATGGGGCAATAGAATCCTGGTTTACCGTAGAAAACTGCCGTCATTTTGAAGACGGAATGATAGAAGTGATTTATGCGAAAAAATGATTACTTCACTACAAAAACCGGTGCCTGCTGATACCTGAATGTCGTGTCGGTAAGCATTTTCATGTCTCCCGATTTCCAGTCCATCAGACCGATGTGAAACTGCGATTGTTCATCATCAAATACTTCTATCGCCAACCACTTTCCATCCGGACTCCAATCGTGCCAGCCCTCGTTCCGGATGTTATCGGTCAATTTTTGTTCATCACTTCCATCAGGTTCAATGCGATAGAGGCTAAATTTTCCAGCACGGAAACTTTGGAAAGAAATGAAGTTGTCCGTAGGGTGCCAGCGTGGTGGGCCGGCACGATACTGAAACCACTCGGCAGTGGTATCAGATTCCGGGTAATTGGTCAATTGCTTTAGTCCGGAGCCGTCCGAATTGATGATATAAAGTTCGTCCTGGTAACTAACATTCTCTTTCTCTCTTTTTCTGCTACCTCTGAACGCAATCTTTGATCCATCCGGAGAAAATGCCGGATCAGAGAAATGATCTATTCCCGGATCTAGCCTCTGTAGCACCGATCCTCTGCCGTTGATGATATAAAATGCAGAATCCACCGAATTATGGGGAGTGACGATTAGCTCCTCGTTATTTTTTCTTATACCCATCCAGCTATCAGCAAGACGAAAATCATTGATTTGGATCGGCTTGATACCGTTAGCATCCGTTCTGTAAAGCCGATAACATCTGTCGCAGTTGTCTTTGTCGGAAATGAAATATAGCTCTCTTCCCGATGCCAAGTATGTCCATTCTACGCCGGGGAGATTGGTAACATTCATTTTGTTGGATCCATCCAAATCCATCACAAATACCTCATAATCATCGTTTTCGGCATCAAAGAGCACATTGTAGGCTATTTTCAGCTCGACAGGATCATTAACCTCATTGGATTCCGGCTTCTTTTGACAGGAACCGGCCAGGACAAACAAAAGAAGAATTGATGTGGTGGAAATCAGGCTTTTCATAATAAAATCTATCTCGTCATTGGTCCATAGACAGGTTTTCCGTCATTAAGGAAAATCCCGGCCAGCAAGTTGGCGTCAATGTGATCAAAATTATACTTTTCTTTTAGCCATTTCACAATTGACGCTTTATTTGAAAATGGTTGATCTCTTATAGCTTCCATCCAATCAACAAGTGACCTTTCGGTGCTGTATTCCAGCCCCGAAAGGAAAGCTTGTTCCAACTCACGCGTGGTGCCGGGCATTATCTCCAGACCCCCAGGATGAATCCAATTACCGTAAAGTAGATCACGATGTATCCGCCATTGATGAAAATATACTTCCAGGACTTCTGCTCAAAAAGAGCAATTATCGTGAAGATCATAAAAGCCCATCCAAACCCTGCCAGGAATCCGGCTGTCATGCCCCACTGCCAGTCTGTAGCTCCATCGCCAAGGAAAAAGGCCAGGTTGTAACAAATGACATACCCCAGTATGAAGCTGATCCCGTAGACCTTGGCTGGATTGGATTTCCTGATATCTTCATCCGACAGCTTATTCGCATCCTTCCAGGCGGAATAGAACAATGCCGGTGAATACCATATTGCGCCAAGCAGCATGTTAAAGACAGCGCAAACAAGAACTGCCCAATGATTGATGATCATGTTTTCCATTTCTTTTTTAAGACAAATCTGTCCGAATGAAAAATGATGCGATAGGAAAAAATTTACCTTTAAGAAATGGGAATGTAGTTCATAACGTCTCCTCGTTCATTCATGTATTGTGTAGGAGTGAAGCCGGAAAACGCTTTAAAGTCTGATATGAAATGAGATTGATCGTAATACCCTGATTCATAAGCCAGTGAAGGCCAATTGATCGAACTCACATTGGATTCAATCTGTTGGATGACCTTTTGGAACCGTATCACCTTAAGGTATTCTTTTGGGGTCACACCCACATAATCCTTAAAGAGTTTGATGATGTGCTTCTGTGAATAACCTGTCTGACCAATGACCTCCCTGATACTGGCCTGTGCCGGCTGGTGCCAAATACGCTCAAGAGCAAAATCAACGAAAGCATTTTCTTTTAGTTGAGACAGGTAGCATCTTTCCAGAGCGCTTTCTAGGATTTTCAGTTTTTCATCAGGTGTCTGAGCCTCAATCATCAGACCTCTGATCTCAAGTATTTCCTGCCTCAATACCAACTCTGCATCCACAACATAATTTGTCAACCTGAACATCGGTGCATTCAGGAACGGGTAAGCTCGCCCTCGTCTAAATTGTACCACCACCATTTCGGATTCCTGACCGGAAGGAATGGTGATGGGCTCCGTCCTGAAACCGGAAAACCAAACCTGCTGGCAGGATTGGATCTCCTTCAACGAATGATTGTCATAGATATATTTCGGATGTTCTGTTAGTTCGAATATGACTTGTACTTCTCCGTTTGGCAAAAGTCGTTCTATTTCATGAGAGGGATTGTAGTCCTTGTAATAGTAGAAAAAGTCGATAAACTCGTTCAGAGGTGCGGAAGGTATGTGAAGGCGATTGATCAACTAGTCGAAATTGAACTCTAAATATAAGTATTGTTTTGTGTTGACCACGAATTGACATTTTCACTGTTTTAATAAATGGATTGATTTTTTGGGACTAATTTGAATACGTAAACATCCCTTATGCCTGCATCGGTGAAAATTGCCCTTTTAATCGTTTTACCTCCGATACTTTTGACTACCGTCATCCTGATTCAAAACGTAGAACCTGAGCAAATCCCACCGGAAATGGATATGTATCAATTTCCCGATACACTTGCTAATTACGATCATGACCTTGATAGTATTTTGGAAATTATCGGGGACAATAAAGGTCTGCCACCTGGCTTTGAGCTGGCCGGAGCTATCGCTTATTCGGCGTATCCGGAGTTGAGAGACGTAAAAATTGATATGATCCTTACGGAAAAAGGTGCTCCCATGGAATCAAATTTCAATCTCTGGACCATGTTCCTTCCGGGAAAAGGGAATCGTATGTACGAAATCTTTCTAAACAACGCCGAAAACACCTACTTCGATCCGATTCTTTTGCGTGCCTTACCTTTTGATGCACAGGTAGGGATACTGGCTCATGAGCTTGGGCATGTAGTGTACTACCACCGATTGAACCTGCTGCAGATCGGTAAGTGGGGGTTGAAGTATATTCAGGATAGGGAATTTAGGGCAATCCATGAAAGGACTACGGATATGATGCCAGTGTACCATGGGCTTGGAAGCCAAATCTATCAGTATGCCTATTTTGTCCGAAGGGACTCTACCACAAGAGGGTTTTATAAGAATGACGCTCAATTCATGGATTTCTATTATATGACTGACACTGAATTGCGTAAAGCACTTGATGCCAGGAAGTAGAAATAATTCCGAATTCCAGATTCCTAATTGCAGATCCCTATCCATGTACTCTCAAAAACCTGCTCTTTGTGTTGCTCATCCAGTTCCAGGCCATTGAACAGAACTTGCTCTACAAGCATAGTGATGGGTGAATAAAAAAGGGCATGAAGTAGCTCTAATCGCATATTTTTAATTGCTCCTGCTTCTACACCTCCAAGAATGTACGTTACCATTGGTGCAAACAAGTTCATTCCCTGTGATCTCGTTTCCTGTGTTATGATGGGACTGGCACCACATTGTTCCAGAAATTGAAATTCCGTAGGGTGGGCTATAAGATTGTCGAAAATTGAATACCAGATGATCCTGGCGTTATCCCTATATCCCAACTCCGCCTTTATAATTCCATCCAGATTTCCCGCCAGTTTTGATTTAGACTCCAGGTAAAGCTTGTTGAGGATGCTTTCGATATTGTCAAAGTAGACATAGATGGTTGCCGGTACTACGCCAGCGTCCTTTGCAATTTTGGACATAGATAGCCACTGTAATCCATGCTGCACAGATAATTTCAAAGTAGAGGCCATGATGGCCTCATACTTCTCCTGTGATTTTGTTCTTGCCATTCAGGTTATACCAAAAGCGGCAAAGATCTTCTTCTTTCACCAGTCAGATCAAAAATTGCGTTAGAAAGTGCCGGTGCTATCGGTCCAATTGGCGGCTCACCAATTCCGGACATTTGTTCAGAGTTCTCTAAAATGATAGTTTTTATTTCCGGCGAATCAGCCAGCATGGCCATTGGATACTGATGGTAATTGGAGGCGGTGAATCCGCCATCTTTCACGTACGTACCTTCATACAACGCCGCACTGATGCCCATCATGACACTGCCTTCAACCTGCATTCTTACACCATCGGGATTCACCACAATACCCGGATCGATGACATTGATGACCCTTACGGCACGTATGCGACCCTCCACCTTCCTCATTTCTATCACAGCGCCAGCCACCGTTCCTCTGTCTTCACAAATCGCAATGCCCCGGCCGAGACCCTCTTCCTTAGGATCATTCCACCCGCTTTGATCTCGCAATGTTTCCAGTGCCTTCACAAATCTCCTCGACATCTCATCATCACCTGTAAGATGTTCGATTCTAAACTGGATCGGATCTTTTCCGGCTTTTATGGCCAGTTCATCAAAAAATGCCTCTTTCGCAAACGTATTGGCAAACATGCCTACACCCCGCCAGATACCTGTCTGAAAAGGAAGATACTTCTGATAGATCTCGGCGTTCATGTTTTTGATGTTATATCCGAAACTGGTGCCGTGACCCGCAGAGACCATATCCGCCGCCATGATAGCCGGCATTCCGGGGACAGGGAGATTGGTTAGGAACATATCGCCAGTTGCCAGCTTATGTTCCAGGGCATCTAATTTGTTGTTTTCACCAAATGAAGCACTCAAAACATGATGTGTATTTGGTCGGAAATATCCTCCCTGGAATTCCTGTTCGCGATCTGAAAATACACAGACAGGTGCTCCGATAATCTTGGAGATCCTAATGGCTTCTGAGGCATTGTGCTTGAAATACCGTCGGCCAAATCCACCCCCTAGGTACTGTACCTGTATGTCTATATTCTCCTGATCCACGTCAAACTCGCTTGAAAGTTCCATCAGAAGATTACCAGTCGTCTGATATCCAATTTTGAGTATGATCTTGTCTCCCTGGTGATGGGCGATGGACCCATTGGGTTCCATGTGGGCATGCACACCGAGAGGAGTGCGATATTCCGCAGTTACGACTTCCGGTGCATTGCGCAAAGCCCTCCTAATGTTGCCTTTTTTCTGGACGTTGACAGCATTGCCTCCTACAGAAACAAGGTCTTCGATGTCCTTTTGTTGCCATTTTTTAGGTACATCCCATTCAATTTTGATGGCCCGTCGTCCCATTTCCGCCGCATATCTTGTCCTGGCCACTACCGCGATCAATCCGTCTTCATTGATTATTTTCTCTACACCGCTTACTTTTTCGGCAGGTGAAGTGTCAACCGACTTTATTTTACCATCTATGTAAGGGCTATAGACCACCATCGCGTATTTCATTCCCTCGATCTCCTGGTCGATGCCGAAGATGCTTTGACCCATTACCTTTTCTTCCAGGTCAGCCCTTTTGACCTCCTTGCCGACATATTTGTATCCGGACTTTGGACGCAATTCCGGAGTATCTGGCAACTCCCATTCTTCTACTTCGGCTACCAGTTCCGAGTACTTTATGCTATTGCTGCCGGATTTAAGTGTTCCCATTTCCGTTGTAATCGTTGAGACCTCCACACCCCATTTTTTGGCAGCAGCCAATTTCAGCATTTCACGCATGGTAGCGGAAACTTCCAGGATAGGATTAAAAAGGGAGTAGGTAGTGTTACTACCTCCGGTTCCCAGCATGTCTATACCACTATTGGAAGTGGAGCCATGCACTACCTTGATTTGCTCAGGCCTTACATCAAGCTCTTCCGCAGCTATCAGTCTGAATCCTGTGAAAATACCCTGACCCATCTCCGTTTTGGGAGATTTCATGAGAATCGTGTTGTCAGGCAATACTTCAAACCAGAATGAAGGATGATCTTCTGAGATCATAGATGGCAGCGGCATATTGGCTGACAGCTCATACATCTTACGCCTTATAGGTTTCCGGGAGAAGTAGACTACCGCGGCTGTTCCGCCCAGAATTATGCCTCCTCTGATGAGAAACTTTCTTCTGGAGAATTTCTTTTTAGGTTTTATTTCTTCACTCATGATACAACTCCTTCCTTCTCTTTTTTGATTTCAGACGCTCTTTTGATCGCTTTTATGATTCGCGGATGTGTGCCACATCTACAGATGTTGCTGATGTTCTTTTTGATGTCGTCTTCGGTCAGGTCCGGCATGGATTCAATCAATTTGGCCCCAGCCATCATAAAGCCAGGTTGGCAATAACCACATTGAGGAACGTTCACTTCCATCCAGGCCTCCTGAATCGGATGCATGTCGGTGGGGGTGGAGAGACCTTCCAGCGTGGTTATTTCCTTTCCTTCTGCGAATTTCACCGGAAAGCTGCATGATCGATAGACTTCGCCGTCCACATGCAAGGTGCAGGCTCCGCACATCGCTCTGCCACATCCGTATTTAGTACCCTTCATTTTCAGCTCATCCCGCACTACCCAAAGCAAAGGCATATTGGGATCCAAGTCTATGGATACAGGCTTCTTATTAATCGTAAAATTTATTTTCATGATATTTTTCTTTTTATTCTGTTGGTATTTCTGCGCCGTTTTCAAGCCAGGTGTCAAGGGCAGCTCTGAATTCTTCCAGTGGCACCGGTGCCGGTTCACGTCCATGACCCGGTTGCCAGGCCCAGAGTACCAGAGCATCTTGCCCCATGTGTTCCACCAAATCTTCAGGACTTCTACCTCCGTTCATCTCAGGATCTGTCAATACTTTGCCGATTTCGGCATCAGACATGCCCATCCACCCCATTGTTTTGGGTGCAAGACCCCAGTGCGGGGCACCGGGAATTCTTGAGTAATCGTTGTTCTCATTGCGATGGCAGGTTTGACATTTCTGAATGGGTCCTCCCTGGTTGTTCATCCCCCGGGACACATCGAATACATGAGGATGACGGTCTTCTCCCTGCCTGGGGACATCATCTGTGGGATGACAGTTCATGCATCGGGGACTTCGCAGCACCTTCAGCATCGTTTCGAATGCAGCCAGGCTTTCCTGCTCTGTCGATAAAGGTTCAACCTCTGCGGTGTGGGTCACGAGATTAATGTTGGCTGTGGAGATGAAAAAAACAATGGCCAGCGTGAACAGTAAATTTCTTTTCATAAAAGAAAGATAAGGAATCTAAATTAATTAAACGTTCATTTAATTATAAGAATATATTATCAATAGCTCTCTTCAGGATCAATCATTCAATATCTCCTTCAACTTTTCTATCTTCCCATCATTAAACATGCTCAATTATGGAACTTGGTACCAACTATCTGTCCCTGAAAGTGAAGGACATCGTGGCCTCGTACAAATTCTACAGAACCCTGGGATTTGAACCGGTAGAAGACGGTGGTTCTTTGGACGACAAATGGATCGTGATGGCAAATGGGAGCAACAAAATTGGCTTATTTGAAGGAATGCTTACTAAAAACACGCTTACTTTCAATCCCAAGGATGCCAGAATGATTCACAAAAAGATAGAAGATAAACTTAATGTAACGACCAGCTCAGGCATAGATGCAGAGGCTGGACCATGTTATTTTATGATTAAGGATCCGGATGGTAATCCGCTTTTGTTTGACCAACACTACTGAAAAATGAGATCATTAACATTTCTTTTTGCCACTATGGTAATTCTATTGGCCTGCGAGCCTGCCAGTACCAGTAAGGGTAGCTCTGGAAGAGACGAGCAAGGTTATGACACGCTAATGGCAAAGGAGTTAGGGGCTGATGCTTATGGAATGAGAAAATATGTGATGGCATTCCTGAAGGAAGGACCGACTCGGGATCAGGATTCGGCCACTGTGGCCCGTATTCAAAGAGGACATCTTGACAACATGAAGGTCTGGGCAGCAGATGGTAAACTGGTGCTAGCCGGGCCATATTTTGATGACTTCGATATAAAAGGCATTTACATTTTCGCGGTGGATTCCCTGGAGGAGGCCGAAGAGCTGGTGAAAACTGATCCGGCCATCGTCGCTGGGAGGCTTGAAATGGAGCTACATGAATGGTATGGATCTGCGGCCCTGATGAAGGTCGGTGAGATCCATGAAATGATCGCTGAAAAGGAGATTTGATCAGGCTGCAGAAGTAACCAGCCGGTCCTTATTGCCTTTACGGAAGTATTTGACGTCTAGTTTTTTCATTGCTATAGTACCGATAATGGTTGGCAATACCCAGGGGATTATCATCCAATAACCTGTCAAAAACTCACTGAGGAAACGTGACCCTCCAAATGCGAAAAACGCTGTGTAGGCCGCAATGCCACTGATCACCATCCCCTTGTAATGCTTCTCGTACCAGTTCAGTTTCAGGCCAAATCGATAATCTCTCATAATCTCAAAACCGGTATTGGCCCCCAGCAGCCCAAAGACGATTAATAGAATACCATTGGGAAAGTTTGATACACCGTAGCCAAGTAGTACCAGGCTGTAAAAGAAAATGGTAAGGTTAAATCCGAAATGTAATCGGGTATAGTTTTTAGAGATACCTTTTTTGTTTTTCAAAATTGCCACACCATACCAAATTGGATTTGAAGTGATCAGAGCAAGAAATATCAGAAACATGGACGTGATGTAATCGCCTTCAATCCAGTTTTCAATGGCAAGCATCACCCCGGTGATTACCACCAGCCACATCAAGGCGACATATATCTTGCCGATTTTCCGATGGCTGTAACTGCCTTTTTTCATGATAACAGGCAGCCAGAAGAGCACCAGACTGATAAAACCGGCCATCCAGTGTGACCTCAAAACCCATGACATAACGTTTTCCATAATTCGACTTTTTTCTTCAAACCAACGGTCACCGCGATTTAAAGTCAAAATGAAGGGCTTAATGTCAATTATTTGTGATCAGTATCAAAGGGAAGGGACGACTGACAATAGTTTGGGATGACGAACAAATTGTTTGCCGCAGATCCCGGGATCACCGGGGATTACTTTAAGAGAACGATATTCATTAAAGAGAATATATCTGCGCTATCTGCGTCATCAGCGGGAGGTGTTACTCAATTTCTCACAGATCTCGGGGACCACCGCGGAATTCTTTATCAGGACGATATTCATTAAAGAAATTTTATCTGCGCTATCTGCATCGTCAGCGAGAGGTGTAGTTCAAGTTCCCGCAGATCTTGCGGATCACCACAGAATACTTTAACAGAACGATATTCATTAGAGGGAATTTATCTGCGCTATCTGCGTCATTAGCGGGAGGTGTTGTACAATTTCCCGCAGATCCCGGAGATTACCGCAGAGTTCTTTATCAGGATGATACTCATTAAAGAGAATTTATCTGCGCTATCCGCGTCATCAGCGGGAGGTGTTATTCAAGTTCCCGCAGATCCCGGAGATCACCGCAGAATTCTTTATCCGGACGATACTCATTAAAGAGAATTAATCTGCGCTATCTGCGTCATCAGCGGGAGGTGTTACTCAATTTCTCACAGATCTCGGGGACCACCGCGGAATACTTTAGCAGGACGATATTCATTAAAGAAAATTTATCTGCGTTATCTGCGCCATCAGCGGGAGGTGAGTTGACTTCGGGTTCCCGCAGACCTCGGTGATCACCGCAGAATATTCTTACAGAACGATATTCATTAGACGGAATTTATCTGCGCTATCTGCGTCGTCAGCGGGATGTGTAATTGACTCGGGGATTACTGACTCCCACAGATCATTCTATTCACCAGTCAAACGAAAGAATCGTCTTGATACAGGGATCATCAGTAAACCGACAATGGCTACCACAATGAAAGAAACTCTCAGACTTGACGCATGTGCAATGTATCCAATCATGGGTGGTCCAATAAATATGCCGATAAGGCCGTATGTCGAGAGAATAGAAATGGTCATACCAGGGGAATATTTCTTTATTCTACCTACCATAAGGAACGTAACGGGTACGATACTCGCCGTACCTATTCCGACCATCGCAAATCCTATCATTGCCGTCCAGAAATAAGGTAAAGAAATAGCCAATGCCAAACCGGAAGCAAGAAACAAGGAGCTGATCAGGTAGATCTTACGTACCCCGATCTTATTGGCCACCTTATCAGTCAGGAAACGTGAAATGGCCATGCAGGTCATAAAAATCAGGTATCCCGAGGTAAAAACTTCCGCTCCGATTACTTCCTGAAAATATATTCCACTCCAGTCAAACATACCTCCCTCACAAATTGCGGCACACAAAATAAGTAATCCTAAAGCCACTATCTGCGGATCTGGCTTTCCCAGTTTCAGTTTATTGCGCCCTACGGCCTTATCATTTCTCAAAAGGGCCCGAAATGATAAAATAGATACAACAGCCACGAGGGAGGTGACAATGATAAAATGAGTCTTCAGATCTATACCCAGGAAGATCATTCCGGATGTAACAGCAATACCGGCAATGCCGCCAACACTCCACAGTGCATGAAAAGAACCGTTAATCTTTTTTTGGTACAAACCCTGCAAAGCAATGGCCTGGGTGTTCACTGCTATACCGGATACCCGTACAAAGAAAGCAAAGCAAAAAATCGAGAAAGAAAGCGCAAAAATGCCGGTTGAGAAGCTTATCATTAATAAAAATATCGTCTGGAGTACCAGACCGATGATGATCGGAATGCGACTGTCAAATTTCGAAACCAACCATCCCGATGTGGGGATGCCTGCAATGGCGCTGATAGGCATAAGCAATAGTAGCGATCCCAGTTCTGCCTCTGTGAGCTCCAGGTTGTCCTTAATTGTAGGAATCCGGGAGGCCCATGTGGAAAAGCAGAATCCCATCAAAAGGAAGAAGATGCTTAGCGCAAAACGATTTTTCGATTTGGATTTCATGACTGCTGTCTTTTCCTCATCGAATAAAAAGCCTCAATAAAGGTCGTTGATAAAATGATGGCTCCTCCAAGCATTACGTTACCTTCTGGAATTTCACCCAAAACCATAAAACCAAGAATAATTCCGAAAATGGGAGTGAGGTTGCTGATGATGCTTACTGCCGTAATGTTGAAATGCTTGAAGCTTCGGACAAAAAGCGTATGACCGGTTGCCGTGGTCACGGCTCCAAGGATCAAAAGACCATCCCAGTTAAGAATCAAATCTTCCGGAACCTCGAATTCAACAAATAGGACAAGTGGCCAAATCAGTAGAGTATTTCCAAGTAATTGATAGAACATGAGGACCGTTCCATCCGTGTTGTCCACACCTTTTTTAAGAAGGATATTTCTTATGGCATAAGCTGTCGCTGAAAAGATTCCGATCAATACCCCGATTGTATAGTCATCCGTCAATTCGAAATCAGGGACCAGCAGGTATACACCAAAAAGTGCAAGGAGTGCCAGCACCAGATGCCTGGGGTCAAATTTAGTCTTCAGGATTAGAGGTTCTAAAACAGCAGTAATAGTTGGGTAAATAAAGAGCGAAAGCATCCCAATGGCCACAGTTGTAAGCTTTAACGTATGAAAATAAGTTACCCAGTGTGTCCCAAGAAGCAGAGTGCTTAGAAGAACGATGTTCCGGTTTCTTCGCCCTTCAATTTTCAGAGACTTTCCCATCAACTTTAATATGACCCATAATACGATGGCCCCGATCAGACACCTCAACCAGATGACAGGTTCAGGAGGAAGCAGGATGTATCGACCGAGAGTCCCGGAGGAACTCATGATGAGAATGGCCAGGAGCAATTGGAGGAGTTGGGCTGGTGTAGCGGTGCTTCTCATGATCGAAGCGCAATTTCATACATTCGGTAGGTATATCCGAATCTAGCAGAAGAATTAACGGTCAAGTTTTTGGCTGACCAGGTTTGCCTGTTCAACGAGATTCACCTGATTCCTACCTACCCTGCCGATGCTGGGGAGTTCAATAGCAAGGTCGAGAAGATCCAATTCGAAACTGAGACCCAGGACATTCAGCTCTAGTCCTTCTTCCACACCGATCGTGGCACCAAGCAAACCCAGATAGGACAATTGAATACCTGTTCCGCTGGGAGACTTCCAAAGGGTGTGCTTCAAAGGTCTCCAGTCTTTTCCAATGGCAGTAGAAGGCAGGTCAAGACCAAGTTCCGGTACCTGCAGACCAATCCATGCCACATAGGTATTGCTGTTAGGTCCGGGCCAAATGGCATAATTTGATGCCCACGGATATTTTTTTATAGCAAGATCTATCTTTTCTATAAGTGCTTCAGCATCTGCTTCCCTGTAGTCCAGGATCAGTTCCGGCTCATTGCCATACCAACGCTTGTCCGGGATTCCAGGGAGTTGGAACAGGGACGTCCCCTGCTCATTCATCGCCCAGCCCACAATCTGGCTGATCACATACTGATCCGCATCTTTACGCTTGGTCGCAATCCAGGTATGGACCGCCAGAACCCCCTTTGATCCTCTGGTTCTGGCTGCGTAAACCTGGATGAGGGCCTCTTTGTGATTTTTCGGATCAGGAGCCATTCCGAAGCCGGCACTCCGGCCGCCCACATTGGAGGTTAGGAGTCTTCTCGGCTCCATTTTAAAGGGTTCAAAAAAGTGAATGACAATACCTGTTAGTAAAAATATTCCCATGATCCAAAGCACTTTTAGCCCTGCTCTTCGTCTTTTTGGTTTCGGAATTAAGGTCTTGTCCATGCTTTCAATATACCCTCTTGGTGGTCAAAAGGTTCACTTTATCCGATCAAAAACCTTTCGGGAAGCGTACATATGTATATGAATTACCATTATAAAAGCACTTTCTTGACCCTCATTTGTTCCCTTCTGTTACACGTTTCATTGGCTCAATATCCCACGACGGGAGAATTGATCGGTCGGTGCGAAGGTTGTGAGGCCGTTTTTGAATATGGCGATCGAACTATCAGCAGCACCGATACACTCCCAGGTTTTAATATGGATGGATCCAAAATAAAAGTGTCCGGTACCGTTTATGGTCCTGATGGTACTACACCCGCTGCCGATGTGATTTTATACCTGTATCATACGGATCAAAATGGAGTATATCCTACCCGGGGAGATGAGGAAGGTTGGGAGAGGAGGCACGGGTTTATCCGTGAATGGATTAAGACAGATGATAATGGGAAGTATGAATTCTATACGTTGAAACCTGCCGTTTATCCAAATCGCACGGAACCGGCCCATATTCATATTACGGTACTCGAGCCTGATGGGAAATATTACTGGTTGAATTCCTATCATTTTGAAGGTGACGAATTACTGACAGAAAAGGAGCTTAATGACGAGAAGCCCAGAGGTGGAAGCAAGGGAATTTTAAGTCTGGAAATGAAAAACGGAATTTTGACCGGAAGAAGGGATATAATATTGGGAAGGAATATTCCTGGGTATAAATAAATTGAAAAATGAATGCCGGGGAATAGTCACCATTTCGATAACTTGTACTAACAAATTGCTGGAAAATGGATTTGGAAACAGAGAAGAATAACCTTATTGACTATATATCAAAACTGGATGACGATACATTAATTGAGCAGATTAAGCAGTTTGTAAAAGCCAATGAGATGGATTATTGGGATGAACTGACGCCTCGGCAAAAGCAGGAAATCAACCAGGGAATCCTGGAGCTGGAAAATGGTCAAAATTTTTCATTAGAAGATGTGCTCGCTAAATACGGGTGAGAAAAAAGGGCCTTTAAGCCCCTTTTTCTAGTCTTCTGCTACTGATATCGCTCGAGGGATACCCTGCCTTACGGCCTGGTAATCTTCATTTTCCAGTTCATAGAAATCTTTCTGAAACATCTCTTTTGCTCTTTCCTGGTAGATTTGGTTAAACCCTTCCTGGATGTATGTCAGATTTGTCAGATAGACTCCAAAAGTATCATTGTCGCCATATTTCACACTTACAATGTAGTTGGTGCGGCCACGCTGGTATTGGTCCATCACAAAGTTGTAAACGGAGCTTTTGTTTTCAGCACCCAGATTATCACCTACATTCAGGTACAACAGTTCCATTTCACGTTCTGCAATGAATTTCTCATCAATTACAGGCATATTTTGACCCATCTCGGAATCTGGATCGGGAGGAAGTAAAAAAGCCATTTCCACCTTTGTACCGTCAGATGTTTTTCCAACATAAAGAAGTTTCCTTCGGTCGACCTTTCTGAGTTCCATCTGAACATCCCGGATCAGACTCATTTTTTGATTTTGGTCAACACTAAACACTACAGCGCCCCTGTTGGTAAGACCGGACCTTATCAAGGCCTGCCCCAATTCCTCCAGAACTGTTGCCTTCCCATTTAGGTAGATTTTGTTATCCACAATCTCCAGATTTGCCAAATCCTCCTTATTACCATCAAATTTGAAACCTGTTTCCGGAAGTACCGGAAGGTTTAGCCGAACTTCAGTGCTTTCTGAAAGTTCGCCTGATGCTGCGTCCTCGAGCATTGAGTTGCATTGTACGATCAAAAGACTGAGTAATACCAGTCCAAGAGTAGCAGCAGATATTTTCACTATACCTGACTTGCCGGAATTATTATTTTTCATCATGGTTATTCGTTTTTTAATAAATGATAGATTGAAATTATGTACCAACCCTAATGAGTTGTTGCTGATCAATTGCCTCAAAAGCAAAGCCTGGTACTCTACCGCGGAATAACCCTTTTGTAACATTTTTCTGTCTGCTATGTATTCATGTGTTGTTTTTAATGATTTGATCAGCAGCCAGATGATTGGGTTGAACCAAAAAATGGCTGCCAAAAGTTGAACAAAAATTAGATCGATCGAATGTCTTTCATTTATGTGAGTCCTTTCATGCTCTATTATCTGGGTGTTAGAATCGTGATTTTCTTCATTGAAATGAATGAAGATGTATTGTAGAAAGGAAAATGGGGCAAGCGGGAATGGCATTTTAACCACTTTGACGCCCTTGATAATTTCTATGTCGCCAACTTGAAGGAGCTTGTAAATTCCCGTAACACTCCAGAATAACCTGAATATTAACCCGATGGCTCCTATTAGGTAGATTCCCAAAAGGATTTGTGGAAATACCTCCCGAATACTAACCGAGGGACGTAAGTCTTGTGATGGTTCGGTTTCCGCATTATTTGGCCTGGTCCATTCGTCCAGGGCCGTGTAATAGTTGGAACGGACTGAGTTTATTTCCTTTAATGGCCTTTCGGCAAATACCGGGCTATTGGCTGTTGATTCAAAACTCATCAATGGAATAACCAGGGCCACGGGTGGAATCAACAGTAATAAAATCCTGTTGGCATTAAAGAAGGTCAAATTTCTTAAAAACAGGTAGTAAAGCGCATAGAATGCAGCGAGTATCAGACTGGATTCAAGCAGGTAAATAAGGATACCAGTCATTTCTTTTCTTGTTTTAGTTCTTCCAGCATTTTCATTACCTCTTCGAGCTCTTTTTTGTCAAGCTTTTTGCTTTCGCTGAAAAAATTGACGACCTGCTTCAGAGAGTTATTATAGTACTCAGATACGAGCGTGGAAAGCTGGCCCTTTCGATATTCTTCTTTGGATATCAGGGGATAATACTGGTGAGCATTACCATAGGCATTGTATCCTACAATTTCTTTTTGTACCAAAACCCGCACAATGGTTGATACGGAATTATAAGGAGGTTTAGGGTCGGAGTATTGATCAATTATATCCTTGATAAAACCCTTTTCAATACCCCAGAGGATCTTCATGATCTTCTCTTCCGCTTTGGTCAAAGTAACTGTTGCCATATGAGTAATTATTAATCAGCAATGCAAGCTTACAACTTAATATTAAGTTATACAACTAAAAAGTAAGTTTATTAACGTAATAATAAGTTAAACAACTAATAATTAAGTTGAAACATTCTATTACAGGCGTTATTTGAGTCATTTTGGTTGCCACCAACTTTTTCAGAATATTTACATCAAAACCTACCCGAATGAAAAATCTCATCCCATTTTTAGCGCTGATCTTCTTTATCCAATGTGGATCAAAAAACGAGTCTACGGCAAATTTCGGGCGTGTCCCGCCTGTAATGGCTCCATTTACCGACCTTGACACACTCGCCACGAATGATTGGTGGAACAGAGCCACAAGCGAAATCATCGATGTGAACGTACCCAGAAATGAAGTCGTCGCTTTTGGGATTTATACTGTTTCCGAAAATACGCTTAAGATGACTGCTCAGCTTTTTCCTCTCTTTCCGGAGGAGACGCGGGAGGTCAGGCTGGCACTGAAGTCCGGGGATGAATGGCAGGAAGTTCAGACAAAGGAAGTCAATGACCTCGGTTGGTCAGCTTTATTTCGCCTGGACGACTGGGATGATACGAAGAATGTGCCTTATAGAATTCTACACGGAGACGAAGCTTATTTTGAGGGTTTGATCCGTAAAAACCCAAAAGACAAACAGGAGATAAAGCTGGCGGCTTTTTCCTGCAACAGCAATAAGGACAGAGGGGATCGGGCAAACTATATCCGTAACGTGAATGCGCAGGATCCGGATTTGTTGTTTTTTGCTGGAGACCAATCCTATGACCACCGCGAGCACACTGCTGCGTGGCTGAAGTTTGGAATGCAGTTTCGTGATATCTTTCGAATCAGACCTTGCATCACCATACCGGATGATCATGACATAGGACAGGGTAATCTTTGGGGAGAAAGTGGCAGGAAATCAGAAACACCTGCTGGTCACGATGGCGGCTATTTCTACCATCCGGAATATGTTAAGATGGTGGAGAGATGCCAGACAGCCCATCTGCCCGATGCTTTTGATCCCACACCGGTGGAGCAGGGTATTGGTGTTTATTATACCAGCTTTCTTTGGGGTGATGTTGATTTCGCGGTTATAGAAGATCGAAAATTTAAAAGCGGACCTTCCGGTAAAATTCCCCAGATAGGACCACGGCCAGACCACATTCGTGATCAGTCGTATGACCCTGCCAGTGTGGACGTAGAGGGTTTGGTACTACTTGGAGATCGTCAGTTGCAGTTTCTTGATGTTTGGGGTAACCAAAACACAGATAAAATGAAAGCAGTGTTATCTCAAACAGGCTTCTGTGGTGGAGCTCATTTGCATGGGAGCAAAGCCAATCGCCTTCATGCCGATATGGACTCCAACGGATGGCCCCAAACAGGTAGGAACAAGGCTCTGGAAAAAATCCGAAAAGCAAATGCGGTGCACATTGGAGGTGATCAGCACCTGGCAACTGTCATCCGGCATGGTATCGATGAATTTGATGATGGTCCCTGGGCTTTCGTGGTACCGGCTATTGTCAACAACTATTACAGCCGATGGTGGTGGCCGGAAGATGAAATGCCTGGCAAAAATGCCAATGATAAGCTTCCATGGACCGGTCAGTACCTGGACGGTTTTGACAACAAAATCACTATGCATGCTTACGTTAATCCCGATGCTCCGTCGAATGGTGCCGGTTATGGCCTGATTCGGTTTGATAAAGCAAAAGAAGATGTCACTTTTGAATGTTGGCCCCGCGGGGCGGACGTCACATCGCCCGATGCCAGTCAGTTTGTGGGTTGGCCGGTGACTGTTTCGATGAATTAGCAAAACTACCTCCAATTCACAGTCAGAAAGCGACTATTTTTCCTGAAGTGTTTTGGAATCTTTTCGATGATGGATTTTCGTAGATGAGCCAACAGGAGTTCTTTCGTAAAATTCTGGTGTGTCACCAGGCTGATTTCTCTTGCCGGCTCCGGGTTCACAAATCGTCTGACGAAAGCTTTATCAAGCGATGGCTTGTAGGACAACTCGGGGATCAATGTGTACCCCGAAAAATTCTGCACCATATTTTTTAATGTTTCAATGGATCCGCTTTCGAATTCTATCTGATGGTCACTGTTCAATTGCCTGGCTTTCTCGCAGAGATTCAGTATCTGATTTCGAAAACAATGTCCCTGGTTTAATATCCAGAGGTCCTCTCCTGTAATGGTTTCCGCGCTGATTTCCTCGGCATTTAAGATGGCATGATCGGGATGACCATAGATTAAAAATGGCTCATAAAATACTGGTACTTCTCTTAGTAGGGACTCATTCAATGGAGTGGCCAGGATTCCTATGTCCAGCTGACCGTTATGGAGCCTTGCAATTATTTCCTCGCTTTGAAATTCCATGATTTCAAGTTTTGTTTCCGGATGATCCAGGGAAAACTGGTGAAGAAATAGTGGTAATAGATATGGAGCCACTGTCGGAATAACCCCAATTTTGAACTTTCCATCCACCTTGTTTCTATCATCATTCACAAAAGCCTTTAACTGATCTACGTCCCTTAGAATTTGCCTGGCGCGATCTATAAACTGAACTCCTATCAAGGTAGGCTTTAATGGGTGACTTGATCGATCAAAAATCTGCAGGCCTATTTCTTCCTCAAGCTTTTTCACTTGTAAAGTGAGTGTGGGCTGCGCTACAAAACAACTTTCTGCAGCTCTCACAAAATGCCTGTGATTGTCCAGCGCTATGACGTATTGAAGTTGTTGAATGGTCATTTATAAAATAAATATAAGATAGAAACTATTAATTTGATAAATATAAAGGTGTGTTTCATTTTTGTAAGGTAATTAGATGTTTTTCATTAAAGGAAGTGGTTGTCCTTTACGAATGAACCGAACGTATACACTGTGACGTTTTTCTGAGTAATTGTTTAATTACAAATGGATGTTAAGGGGTGGGTGAGGCGAGTCACCCGCCCATTTTTTTGAGTAGCTTCAAACCTATGAGTGAAATAGTAAATGCAGGCGGACAGGGTGACCTTGAAAAGGTAAGAGCGTTATTGACCGATGACCCGAAATTAGCCAATGCAAAAGATGACAGAGGATTTACACCTTTGATCATGGCTGTCTATAGCGATCAACTGGAAGTAGCCAGATTGCTGATCGAAAATGGTGCGGATGTAGATGGTCAGGATGGCGCTGGAAATACTGCATTGATGGGAGCTGTGTTCAAAGGTCTCGAAAAGCATATTGTATTTCTTCTTGAATCCGGTGCCAGCACCAATAAAACCAATTTCACCGGAACCACTGCCTTAATGTTTGCAAGTGGATACTCCACGCCCAATATCGTACAGTTACTGATTGATGCCGGAGCGGATGTGGAGGTCAGGGATGACCAGAAAATGACGGCACTTGACCACGCCAGAGTCAAAGGAAACGATAAAGTTGAGCAACTTTTGGCAGGGCTTTCCAACTAATTTTTGAACAAAAACTTTTCAGGGAATGGAATTTGGTAAGCTCTTGTTAAGAGTCAAATACTGCTAAATACCATGAATTACCTTATCATAGGAGGCTCCGGTGGAATAGGGAAGTCTCTGGTTGAAAA
Source organism: Cyclobacteriaceae bacterium (assembly GCA_965228045.1). Classification (GTDB taxonomy): domain Bacteria; phylum Bacteroidota; class Bacteroidia; order Cytophagales; family Cyclobacteriaceae; genus JANQEU01. The sequence goes on from OZ245789.1 coordinate 1,476,301, forward strand.
ACTGAAGGCAGACGGTCACACCGTCTTCGCCACCTACAATTCTACCAATCCACAAGTCGATAATGCAACCTTTCGGCAATTCGATGTATTAAAAGACGAATTTGACGGCGACTTTCTTCCTGATGAATTGGATGGTGTTGCCTATTGTCCCGGAACCCTCAATCTTCTCCCCTTCAACAGAATTAAGCCCGAAGCGTTTGAAGAGGATTTCAAACTTCAGGTTTCTGGTGCGATCAAGGTATTACAGGGGATTCATCCTAAGCTGAAGCAAAGCAAGGCAGCATCGGTTGTGTTGTTCTCGACTGTGGCCGTACAGACAGGGTATAATTTCCACACCCAGGTTTCCACTTCTAAAGGCGCCATTGAAGGTCTGACCCGCTCCCTGGCCGCCGAATGGTCACCCGAGATCAGGGTAAATGCTATAGCACCTTCCCTCACTCAAACACCATTGGCCGCTAAACTTTTGAATGACCAAAAGAAGATTGAGGCAAACGCTGAACGACACCCTCTGAAAAGAATTGGTAAACCGGAAGACATCGCGGAAATGGCCAGGTTCCTTCTGACACCGGCGGCGTCCTGGATCACCGGCCAAATCCTAAAAGTCGATGGTGGGATGTCAGCCATCAGAAAATGAGACGACCCTGGAACTTACCCGATCACCCCGTCTATTCGTTGGCTACTTACAGTGACAGGCTAAATATGAATATCTGTACCTATGTGATCCCATTGAGCCGTCACCCCAAACTGTATGGAGTTTCCCTGGAAATTGGATCTTTTACGGAGAAGGCAGTTTTGAAAACGAAGCGGGCCATTCTTCAACTTCTGACGAGGGAGCACAGTCCGTTCATTAGGACATTAGGAATGAAGTCCGGCAAAGATTACGATAAGCAGAAGTTCCTGTATACCAAAGGTCTGCTTACCACCTGGAAGGACCGCAAGGTGTTAAATGGTAGTGCCGCCTACATAGACCTGGAATTGATTGATTCGATTCCATCCGGTGATCATAATTTTTGTCGGTTTAAGGTTAACTCCTACAAATCGCTCCGGGATAATTCCATCCTGATGTTTCATCATCTCCTGGATCAGAAAATAATCCTCTTATGATTTTTCCGACCGCTTATAAAGATATTCTCGCAAAGCTTGACGCAATAGACCCCGAATCGTATGCCAGGACCAGGAACTTTATAGATGGAGCAGTCACCCGGCTCTCGGTTTACATCTCACGGGGTGTGATCTCAACAAACCAGGTTTTAAATCACCTGACAGATGCCGGATTTGAGCTGTCGAGGATAGAGAAATTCGTTCAGGAGCTGGCCTGGAGGGACCACTGGCAGCAAAATTGGCTGGCATTGGGCGATATTGATAAGGATATTTTGCACCCTCAGGAACCAGTCTCTCACCGCCAGCTTCCCCGGAATATAGCTGCCGCCGAAACTGGCATTAAGGCGATAGATGAAGCCATTGAGCAATTGTATGAGACCGGCTACATGCATAATCACATACGCATGTACGTGGCTGCACTCTGTTGCAATTTTGGTCAAAGCCACTGGCTAACCCCGGCAAAGTGGATGTATTATTATCTACTGGATGGTGACTGGGCAAGCAATGCCCTTAGCTGGCAATGGGTAGCTGGCGCCAACTCCAACAAAAAATACATTGCCAACCAGGAAAATATCAACAAGTACTGCCATACTTCCCAGCGGAATACTTTTCTGGATAAACCTTACCAAATGCTTTCATCCATAAACGTCCCGTCGGAATTAGCGGAAGTTTTTGAACCGGATTCGGAGCCTGGATTACCTAAGCCTTCGGTATTGGAAATCAATTCCGCTAAGCCAACCTATTTGTATACCCATTATAACCTCGATCCAAATTGGGGAGCAGATGTATCCGCCAATAGAATTTTGATTTTTGAACCTGATGTCTTTGAGAGATATCCGGTTTCCCGGAAAGTAATCGAATTCGACATTGCGCTAAGCAAAAACATACCGGGAATACAGACGTATGTAGGGAGTTTTGAGTATTTGGTAGACCGATACCAGCTCAAGGAAGTGCACTTTAAAGAGCATCCTTTTAGTTCCCATTTTAAGGGCGAGGAGCATCCACGGGAGTGGATGACCGGAGTCACAGGATACCACAAATCCTTCTTTGCATTTTGGAAAAAGGTGAAAAAGGAATTGTCATTTTGAGGGAGAAGGTTTTTGAAAGGCACACAAGAAACAGACCAGGATATGATCAAAAAAGAGAACCTGCCGGAAAAAAAGTGTGAAGTCTGTGGCCGTTCATTTTCGTGGAGAAAAAAATGGAGACGGGATTGGGAAAGCGTTAAATATTGCAGTGAAAGATGTCGAAGAAACCGAAAGAAATAAGCATAGTATTTCCGCACCAGCTTTTTGAATCTTCTCCATTGTTGGAAAAAGGCAGGACCATTTTCCTGGTGGAGGAGTGGTTATTTTTTCGCCAGTATAAATTCCACAAGCAGAAGCTGGCTTTTCACAGGGCTTCCATGAAGTATTATGAAGAATTCCTCAAAGATCAGGACATAGAAGTGGTGTATGTGGCGTCTGACGAGGAGTCATCTGACATTCGCCGACTAATTGACAGATTATCCCGTGAAGGTGTCGAAACCATTTATTGCATTGATACGGTCGATGACTGGCTCAGTTCCAGGATAAAGCACAGCGCCAGGGAGCATGGCATTGAAACTCAGGTGTATGAATCTCCCATGTTTCTGAATACAAGAGAGGTCAATGAGAAATTCTTCAAACCATCAAAATCAAGTTTTTTTCAAACTACATTTTACAAACAGCAGCGAAAACGTTTTGGCATCTTACTCGATGAAAAAGGTAATCCTGAAGGTGGTAAATGGACTTTTGATACGGAGAACAGAAAAAAATATCCATCAGGTAAAGTTCCACCCACCATTCGGTTTCCGGATTCTGACAGGTTTTATACCGAAGCGGTGACTTACGTCGATACTCATTTCCGGAAAAATCCGGGGAAATTAAGCTCCCATCCTCTTTACCCATACACACACAGGACATCCGGAAAATGGCTTCGGCAGTTTCTTGAAAACAGGCTTTTGGAATTTGGTGACTATGAGGATGCTATTGTGTCTTCGGAGCATTTTTTAAATCATAGTGCATTGACTCCGATGCTAAATGCCGGTCTGATCACCCCAGCGGAAGTTCTGGATGTCACCATGCAGCATGCCAATAAAAACGATATTCCCATTAGTTCACTTGAGGGTTTTGTCAGGCAGATCATAGGCTGGAGAGAATTCATTCGAGGCATATACGAGGTTAAAGGTAGACAGGAACGCACTACAAATTTTTGGGGATTTACAAGGAAAATTCCACCTTCATTTTATACTGGAGAAACCGGGATCCATCCAGTAGACGTCACAATTAAAAAAGTTCTCAAAACGGGCTATTGTCACCACATTGAAAGGCTTATGATCCTGGGCAATTTCATGCTGCTTTGTGAATTTGATCCGGATGACGTTTATCGTTGGTTTATGGAGCTATTCATAGATGCTTATGACTGGGTGATGGTTCCAAATGTATATGGGATGAGCCAATTTGCTGATGGCGGACTTATGTCTACCAAACCTTACATCAGTGGTAGCAACTATATTCTTAAGATGAGTAACTACAAAGGTGGGGATTGGCAGGAAATCTGGGACGCGCTGTTTTGGAGATTTATGGATACGTATCGGGAGTTCTTTATAAAGAATCCAAGGTTATCAATGCTGGTTCGGAATTTTGATAAGATGTCCGAAGACAAAAAGGAAAACATTCATACCTATGCACGAAATTTCCTCAATTCCCCGTGCTAGTACCCATTCCATAGACTTATTTAAATATCCAATTGGATTCAGTAAATGGATTTTGCAGAAAATTGGGGGATGTTGGCAAGATTGCGCATTTTCATTCTCGAATGTGATAGTATTTTAGCAACTTTTATAATCCAACACAACTAGTACGCCCAACGATGAAAGAATTTCTGATTTTCGCCATGTCTGTTACAGGTGTGGCGGTCCTGTTTATCTGGATTAATTTCATAATGCTTCGCCGGTCTTTTATGGCCATGGTAGGCATGATCATGATCATCATCACGGGAATAGTGTCCATCCTGACATTTGGTGTTGCCACATTGGGACTGATCCATTTGCTGTGGGCTCTTCCGGTTGGAATTGTCTCCGTTATGGCATCGCTGTTTTTTATGATCAGGGAGGTCAAAAAGCCATTCAGGGCCGTTGTGGAATTCGTCAAGCGGATTACCCGGGGAGATCTGGAGCATAAGATTGAAGAAGAACACTTAAATCGTAAGGACGAGCTGGGAAGAACATTTCGGGTATTTGATGAGTACCTGAAAAGACTAAAACACATTGCTCAATATGCCACTTCCATTGGAAAAGGAAACCTGGATGTCGAATTAAAGCTTGCAGGAGAAAATGATGTATTCGGCGCAGCGCTACTCCAGATGAAGGACAACCTGAGCTCTTTTGTGGATGAAACCCAGAGAGTAGTCCACACTGCAGGAAGAGAAGGGCATCTTCAGGCAAGGATTGTAACGGGCAGCAAACAGGGCGTCTGGAAAGAAATGGCGGAAGGTGTCAATGAGCTTTTATCCTCCATTCAGGGGCCTTTGATTATACTTAATCGAATCATTGTTTCCCTTGCAGACGGAAATATTTCACAACGATTTGTGGAGGATGCCAGGGGAGACATTCACGAATTAAAGAATAACCTCAACGAAGCACTGGATAATATTGAAGAGTTACTTGGTCAGGTCAAAGACCTCGCCAATACTCTTAGTGATTCTTCGGAAGAAATGATGACTTCCGGACATGAGATGTCGACCAATACAGAGGAAATATCCTCAGCGATTGCTGAAATGACCCATGGTGCACAAACTCAGGTATCCAAGGTAGATGAAGCTTCCACTTTGATCGAGGCCGTACTGCACTCATCCAGAGAGATGAGTTCAAAAGCCGAAACCATCAACCAGGCAGCAAGTGAAGGTGCTGAGGGAAGTCAGGAAGGTCAGCGTTTGATCGAGGATGTCGTTTCCGGAATGGGGCAGATATCGTCCTATTCTTCAAAAACAGGAAATTCCATAAAAGTACTTACCGAACGATCAGATGAAATCACAGCCGCTTCCAACATCATTCAGGATATCGCTGCTCAGACAAATCTATTGGCACTGAATGCCGCCATTGAAGCAGCTCAGGCGGGTGAAGCCGGGCGTGGCTTTGCTGTGGTGGCGGAGGAAATTCGTAAACTGGCAGAGGATGCCAGGAAATCTGTAAAAACAATAGATACACTTATAGAGGACATCAGGAAGGACACAGTAGAAGCTTCAAAAGCCATGTCTGAGATGGATCGCAGTGTGGAAAAAGGACTGAAAACTTCCAGGTCCGCTTCTGAGACTTTTTTGAAAATATATCAGTCCTCGCAAAAGACGTTGCAGGAATCCGAAGAGATCCTCAGTGCCAGTCGTAAGCAGATTGAGGCCATGAATAATGTGGTTTCAATCACGGAAAGCGTAGTGGTAATAGCAGAACAGACCGCCGCTGGAACAGAGGAGGTGGCGAGCTCAAGTTCGGAGATGTCCGCAGGAATGAAAGTGTATCTGGAGAAATCCGGCTATCTCCGTGAAATAAGCGAGGACCTCCGACACAAGACCGGCAACTTTGTGCTTCGAACTCACAAAACGGAAGTAGAATCACCCGAAGAAGCCGAAGAAGAACAGATCATTAATCCCTGATTTCAGACTTAATTCAGGTATTCTCAAGTTCAGCGGTAATAATCCCTATTGAAATTCAACTATGAGGTTGGGTTTGTTTGTTAGGATAGCTTTGGAGCAAGCTTATTAATCTTAACACAACAACATTTGTAAATATGTATTCAATTGAAAAGAAAAATTTTGGCTACAAACTGACCCTGAATGGTTTTATTCCCGCTGAAGAGATGAAAAAATGGGTTGGGGACTCCGAGATCGCATTAGAAGATGCTCCCAAAGAATTTGGAGTATTTGTAGATATGAGGGGACTTAAACCACTGCCGAGTGATTCCCAAACCTTCATGGAAAATGGTCAGCGTCTTTATAAGGCAAAAGGAATGGTGAGATCGGTGGTAATCCTGGACACAGCCATGTTAACCCTGCAGTTCAAAAGAATCGCTAAGGAAAGCGGTATCTACAGATGGGAGAGATACATTGACGCATCTTCCGTAAATGACTTTGAAAAAGTAGGTATTGATTGGATACAAAACGGCATTGATCCGGATTTGAAAGCAGCCAAGGTGGCTTAAGTTTCAGAAAGCATTGACTTTTGTAAAGCGGGTTTTATCTGAAAAACCCGCTTTTTTTGTTTTTTTTCTTTCCGTATAGCTTGACATTGTCGATCATGCCAGTATCATCAAACGACCCAAAGCCAATGTAGCCATACTCAAAATGTGTGTCTGTGGCTTCCATGATAGGTGTTTCCATATCATTGAAATAGACCTTAATGGTTCCCTCCGAAATGTTTCTTTCTATTTTTATGTGGTTCCAGCCATCACCCCAATCCACACCCTCCGTGGTTTTGGTGGCAATGTTGCGTCTTGGCTCATCGTTGACCAGGAATATATTGTGGGCATTTGGGTCAGCAACTGACGCCATATGCACATAGTAAAAGTTGGTGGCATCCTTCATCCCAAAGAAAATGCACATATCCCGATGCCCGTATTCCCTTCCCGTTTGTCTTAAATCTGCTTCCAGAACAAAACTCCCTATTCTTGCACTGGTCAATCTTGCGATGTTGAAGGGACTTCTGACCCGGGCCTCGTATTCACTGGCCCGGTATAACTCCAAAGATCTGTTTCCCGTGGAGTCTGAGATTTTCCAGGCTTCAGGATCCGAAAACTCAAAATCCGCAAGTGGATTTTCCTGCTCGAAGTCATTCTCATAAGCCAGTGGATAGGGCTGCGCGTCAAGGAAATGGACTACAAGGATCAGAAATGTTAAAAGACTAAATCGGTTGTTCATCAAGTGTTTGATTTATAAGAGTTGGAAATTGGACGAAAAAGGTAGAGCCATTGCCGGGCTCAGTCTCCAGCCAAATTTTACCTTTAAGATCTTTGGTATATTTTTTTACTATTGAGAGTCCGAGGCCTGTAGAGGATTCGTCACCTGTGGGTTTTGCACTGAGCGTCTGGTATCGTGTAAACATCATTATCTTATCTTCTTCTGTAAATCCCGGCCCCTGGTCTTTAATTGTAAAAACTATATTGCCATCCATTTCCTTCGCACCAATGTCAATCCGGGTTTCCTGATTTGAGAACTTGATAGCATTGGATACCAGGTTTTCCATTATTTGAAGTAATAACAGGTGATCGGATTTTAGAATTGATTCACCTGAAGTCTTATGTAGAACTAGTGCAATTTTCTTTGCATTTGCTTTGTCCTGATACCTGTATTTTACATCCTCCAGTACCTTGTTTGCATCTATTTCCTCTTCCAAAATGGGTATTGGACTCCCATTCATCGCTTCATTATTCAGGATTTTTGAGATCATTTTGTCGATCCGATCTGCACTTTCACCGATCTGTGTAAATATCTTCTTCTCTTCATCATTTAGCTGGGATTTGCTCTTTGCGAGCAAATCCGTCAGCCCGATTATCTGACCTAGCGGTGATCTGAGATCGTGGGCAAGTATCCTGGTGAGGTTATTCTTTTCCTCATTCAGACTTAGCAATTGAGCATTCCGGGAGACTAACTGTTCATTCTTTTCTCTTATGTCTTTCTGCTGGGATTCGATTTGTGATTTCTGGAGTTGAAGGACCCTGGTGGTTTTTTGATTTTTATAAAACAGACTGCCAATGATGATGATGAACATCATCGAAATCACGATGCCTACTGTGAGTAATTGCCGAAATGATTTCTCCTGCTGTAACCGGAGGTTAGCGTTCTGGATCAAAGCAAGCTGCAGCTCTTTCTCTTTGACAAGAATAGAAGTTCCGACTTGTTCTTCCTTTTCAAGCTGTGCAATAAAGTCGTATAATTCTGAGCCCAGATGATCCGAAATGATCTCTTTTATCCTCGGTTGAGAAGCCGGGTCCGACAGAAATTCGTTCAAAGGAATGTTCCAGTCACTTGTTTTGGGCATGATAAAGCCATAACCCGTACCCTTGAAGGTAAAGAAATTTTGACGTGTAAGTTCACCACCGTTCTTAATCAGCATCAGGTAGATCGGTAAGTCTATGAAGCCAAACTGATCAGATTCTTTGCCAATGTTGACCAGAATGTTGCGGTCACTTTCAATGTATTTTATCGGAAAATCTACATCCAGCTCAGACTTGAGATCCAATAATATTTTTTCGTAACTGGTGCCCTTGATGGTGATAGCCGTCATGGTGTTCAGCATTTCGTATACCTCGGTATAGGTTTCATAAATAGGTGTTCCTTTGCTGGAAACAAGTACGGTGACATCCGGGAGATAGGACCGCGTGAAATTCATCACATTTTTGCGTTCCGGGGTAATGGAAAATGCAGATACCCCAAGCGTATTTTGCAACCCTGAGGACTGAACTACTTCCATGATGTTAGAAAAACTCTCCGCTTCAATCCAGTTTAATTCCAGATCAATATCATATCGGTCGGCAATGTATTTCCGGAATTCCATCATCAGATCGTATTCGATACCAACCAGCTTATCATCCTCCATTCCTATAAAAGGAACAGAGGTATACCAGTAGAGGTTGAGTTTGGCTGCTTCATTTTGCCGGGCTTTGACCCAGCTATCTGCAATGGTTTCAGAGTATAGGATTAGTAATCCGAGAATGGTTAGGAAGGTGCGCAACATCCTTTAAAATTCACAAATAATGCGCTAACAGGCAAGTTAACTTTTTGTGTCATGGGGCGTTAATTCTTAAAACTCCCTTATATGAAGAGAAGGACTTTTGTTAAAGGCGTTGGTTTGATATGTCTTGCTTCAGGATTTGGATCAATTGCTCTGCCCCGGTACGATCAACTTATTCACCGCATAATTCCCTCCACAGGTGAACGCATTCCAGCAATGGGGATGGGTTCATGGATCACTTTTGACGTCAGGGGGAATTCTGATAGAATGAGGAGTATGGAACAGGTTCTGTCGAAATTTCATGAAATGGGTGGTAGAGTCATTGACAGTTCTCCTATGTACGGATCTTCTGAGGAGGTCATAGGGATATTGAGTCGAAGACTGGGGATATCTGATGACTTATGGGTTTCTACCAAGGTCTGGACTCACGGAAAACAGAATGGCATCGATCAAATTGACCGATCCAATAGCTACTTCAATGATAGGGTCATGGTCGATCATGTACACAATGTAAGAGATTTCAAGACTCACTATGAGTCATTGAAGGAAGCTAAGGCACAAGGAAGAATCCGGTACATTGGGATCACCCATTATGTAAACGGAATGCATCCCGAGCTAGCAAACCTGGTTCGTGAGTATGACCTGGATTTCGTTCAGGTCAACTTCAATATAGCCAATCCGCATGCGGAAGAGAGATTACTACCAATAGCGAAAGACCATGGTACGGCGGTGATTATAAACAGACCACTTCATGCAGGCAGAGTATTCGATTTAGTAGGCGCCAAGAGTTTACCCGAATGGGCCAGGGAATGGGGCATCCGTAGTTGGGCCGGATATTTTTTGAAGTATGTCGTATCACATGCTGCCGTCACTTGTGCTATCCCGGCTACGAGCCAGGTAGCTCATGTGATTGAAAACATGGAAGCGGGAAAAGGATTTTTACCATCCGGGAAGGAAAGAATCCGGATGTTGGACCATTTCAGATCCATAACCTGAACTAAAAGAAACTGGGGAGTATAAAAATCAAAGCTCCAATAGCCAGTCCACTGCAAAAACCCAAAAGTGCGAAGTCTAATTTGCGTACCTTCTTTCCACTAAGGTGTCGTTCGTAAATGCTGTTCAGATTTGAAAGGTACTGCTGCTGGTTGTTTAGATAATCTATGTCACCCTGAATGCTCCTTTTGACGCCCTGATAATCTTTGACTTGCACTTTTTCAGGCTGTTCGTCCGGGTATGACTTTTCTGACACATCAAAGGCATCTTTATAATTGTTTCTGATTTCAGAAAATAGCCTTTTACTTTCCTGACTGATCAACTGAACTTCCTCTCTTTTTTGATAGAACTGGTCGATTAATCCATTCAGTTCGGCACTTTGATTTCTGTCAAGTAAGATGGTTTTACCTAAGATCACCAGGGAGTCGCCGTTGAACAACGAGTAACCGGCTCCTACATCTTTGAGCGAGTACTTTCCGGCCTGACCATAGCCGAAATTCACAGAAATCGTCAATGCGGCGCTTAAAATGACAACTAAAATTCTCATCCCTTTAAGTTTGGTGAAGTCTAATTTAAACAAGTGAGGGATCGATTGCCCTATTTTTAATTCATGGGGAATTATTTTCTATTCATGGGGATCAAAATACCTACCAGAAGCCCAATACCTCCTGAGATGAACATTTGTCTCCTTATTTGCCGACCTAACTGGTTTATCTGATCAGCTTGTAATTCGTTCAGCTCTTCGAGTCTTTGGATGCTCGATTCTGCAGTAGAGTTCAGTACACTTTGCGAAGCATTGAGACTATCCAGTTCAGAGTGAGATTCCCTCGTATCACCGGATAGTCTGTTCAGAGAGTCTAATTGGTTTTCCAGAATCATGTTATTCGCAGACATGCGCTCCACATCATGCTGATTGGCTTTTAATATCCGGATGAGATCGGCATTGACAGCCATCATACTATCAGCCAATGTCTCAAAATACTTTAGTTCCACGAGGTTCTTTGAAAGTTGAGTAATCGGGTCCATGCCCAATACAAATGCCGTATCCGTCTTAATTACCATCGTATCTCCATATGAAGCGGATAAGGCCCTGGAATCTTCATCGAACGTTATTATTTGTCCCAGAAGAGGTGCATAACCAATTGCTGCAATTATGATCAACCAGATTCTCATCGGTTAAACAATTCCTTTAAATCGACCCGGTCAGAATTTTTTGCATACCATATGCTATCCGGCTGATGCGCAAGAATTGCCATAGAGCGAAGGGTAATGGAGTCGTAAAGCGTTCTGTTTTCTGACTGGAGTGCTTTCATGGATGCCAACAGAGAATCTACGCTGAGCTGATTCTGCTGCATTTTGACCTGCAATAGCTCGTAACTTATCCATGTCGCGGCGTATTGTTGATTAAGATTCATGAATTCCACGGTAAGTGCTTTGTACGCCTTTTGAGTATTTTTCAGGTCTTTGATTTTGACTCCCTGGCGAAATGAAAAAAGGATAAACATACATATGATCATCCACGGGAGAATCACGATGGTTCTTTTCATAGCTGGTCAATAAAACTGGTTCTAGAGTGAATTTAAATAAAAATTGGAACTGAAAATAGTAGAATCTTCAATTCACGCCCAGGTTCTCAGACCAATGACACCTTCGAATAACAGAAAAATCATTGCTGAGAAGTTCAAAAGACAAATTACAAAACAAAACCAGTAGACGGATGGATGGATCTCGTTACGTTTCATTTTGAAAATATCAATTATGCTGAGAATTGTGGCTATGGCATAAAGAACTGTAAGTACGGTTATTGTGATTGAAACAAATCCAGGTTTCCCCAGCATGTCAAATAAATCCGTAGATCCGAACATCAGGAAAAAGAATGAAATGACAAGTAAGCCATTCCAGGCCAGTGGCCAGAGTCTGATTCGGACATTGGAGCCTTTTGGGATTTTATTCATCAGAAACCTAATTCCCCAATACAATCCCAAAATCAGTCCCAATAAAACACTTACGATCCATAAGAGGGCCAATGCCATTCTTCCATTGGCGATGACTGCCGATATTGGTTTTAGCACCTGCCAACCAATATGTAAAACCTCACCAGCAAGAGGATCTTCAGCTTTCACCATTGCCACGTTTCCTGTTTCACCTGAAATGAATCGATCATCTCCTATCGGATAAAAAACCTGGCGGGAACCACCGCCGATATTCCTCACCACCACAGAGCTGTCACTGACATATACTTTTTTCGTGCCGCTAATCTCCTGAATAAAACTCAGCATCTGGGTTCTGGGATTTATGGGTGTGTAATAACCTGAGATGTCAAGTTGTGAAAAATCAAAACCTGGTTTTGAACCAAAGGTTTGCTCCGGCAAATGACCAAGCTGGTATTCTTTGATAAGGTCGGCTATTCTTCTCATGGCATCCCCGGAATTTCCGTTGATCATGATGACGTACCCTACTTTTTGTTCCGGTAAGTAGGAAAAGTCGGCTTGTCCGGCATTCACAGAACCCCCGTGAGTTCTATATACAAAATGACGATAGCTATTGGTGTAATTTGCCAGGCCATAGCCATTCTCAAGGCCGGCTTTTGCGCCTGGTGTGGTTTTCTGCTGTTCCATTCTGGTCAATGACGCTTCCGAAATGATTTGACTTGAATCTATTTTTCCTCTATAAAGGAAAAACATGAGCATTCTGGACATGTCAGTGGCACTTGCGTTGATTGATCCCGATGGCCGCATGATGATGTGCCAATAAGGTTGCCTTAGACCATTGATGTACAGAGTGGCTCCATAGTTTCGATAATTGTCAGAAAGCCTGAATGTCATAGACTCCATCCCCATGGGTTCGAAGAAGGTTTGGTTCACAAATTCTTCGTAATCCATACCCGATAATTTTTGGACGATATAGGCCGCTACAGGTGGCCCTGAATTGCAGTAAGCTGTCCGGGTGCCGGGCTTCCAGCGTGATGTCCTTGAGTGCGGATGAAAATCGATCCCCTCCTTAAGGGAAGCCGGAGTGGAGTCATTATGTGCGTATTCACAAAGATGTATATCATCCCATCCCGTGGTATGCTCAAGCAGATGCTCTACCAGGATCGGAGTATCATCGGACCATTGATTTTTAAATTCCACTTCGGGTACCAGATCCCTGATTTTGTCTTTAAGGCTTACTTTTCCTAGCTCCTGTAATTTTAGAATGGATAGCGCAACGAACATTTTGGAGGTGGATCCTATTCGAAACATGGTATTTTCATCCGCAGGGATTTCAGGTCGTTTGGTAGCCAGTCCAAGTCCCTTGATGTATATGGGTCCGGTGCTATCAGCCAATACGATACCAGCTCCGGCGGTTCCTGTTTCTTCCAGCACTTTTTCAATTTCACTTTCTAATTGCAGTAGGTTTCCTGGCTGAGATTGTGCCGAAAGTGTCAGAAAGCAAAGAAAACCGAAGGCACCGGTGAGTATTTTTTTCAATGATCTTTAATGATTGTGCACAATAAAGTTATTAAGAATCTGCCAGGTTTTTGGAGGGATCAGTCCGATGCCCATTTTATCAGGGGAATTACCCATTCGTCATAAGGTTTGAATAAAAAGGCGTGGTCCACTCCCAAATTCAATTCCAACTCTTCGAACTGCGCGTCTGTGGAATTAGATTCGAATATGCCTTGGCAGGATTGCTTGGAATCAGATTTTTCAAAAATAGAGAGGAAGTCACCCTTGAGTTGCTGGCTGTATTCGGTAAAATGCCCAACCGCATAGTCACTACATAAACCCAAAAGAGCATATTTGATGTTTGGGTTTTCAATGATGAGAGCAGCTTCTAAGGTCATATAAGCTCCCAGGGAGGCGCCAACTATGACAATATTTTTAGGGCTCACACCAAGGGTCAAAAGTGAGTCTACCTCGTTGGCAATTTTTTTCCCATAAGCTTTATCATCGGTGTCCTTAGGTCTCACCTCACTGATTATGGTGAAATCGTAATTGTCCAATGAATCAATAATAGCCAAATACTCATACTTACCATAATAAGAGCTTACCGCCGGGAGACCCTGTGATTGTACCACACCTCCATGAAGATAGAAGAGGTATTTTTCTTTCTTGCTCTGAGCAGAACAGGATAGCGTTAGTAAGGTTATTGTGATTAAAAAAGTGATTTCATTATTCACTCATTCAAGTTAGTCATTTGTTACTTTTTTTGAACCAATACTCGCTTGTAAACCACAAAATCCGATGTTGATATTCTGGCGATATACAGCCCCTCTGGTAGATGCGCCACCTCAATTTCAGCCGGTCGGCTTTCATTGATCGAACTGGAGCTAAGTACTTTGCCATTCACATCCAAAAATTGCACTTCACCCTGAATATTGTCAGGAAATCGTATCGTCACGTAATCCTGAGCAGGATTCGGGAAAATATCGACAGCCATATCTACTTCTTTACCCAAAATCTGCTTTAGGTCATCTTCCAAACCTATTGTGCCAAGTCTTAACGTAAAAGTTGGTACATCAAAGGATTCACCAAAGTTGGTGAAAGAAACGTCTTCGTGGTACTTTATCAGAAATCGGGAATCGCCCAGACCCCAACCAAATAGTGGATTTTCCAGTGAGGCATCTGCAAATTTGACTGGATCCGAGTTCACCGCGATGCCTTGATCATCGATTTTTATTTTCATTATATATCCCGGCTTGATGTTATAGCCATTTGTATACGCAATGACGAGTTCATTGTCTGAGACTCTTATGATTTCATCATTTACAATTGCCTCCGATCCATGTGCACCCAGAATCAATTTTTCGCCTTCCAGCATAATCGATCCGTCATCGGATACTCTTGCAATTTTTAAGTAGGTACCATCTTTTCCCAGTCTTTCGTAGAATATTCCGAGGGTGGAATTCGCAAGGGTTATGACCGATCGAACCCTGCACCCCTCAATTCCGGCATCATTGCAAAGTTGAACAGGATCGAAATCATTTATGCTTGAACCGGATATCTGTCTTACTGCGATGATTGTTCTTCTGGGAGTATCAGCCAAAGGCGGATTCACTTCCGGTCCTCGTTCCCAAACAAGAAATCTGTTCTTTGACAGAATGTGATGATCGAATCCTGCTATTTCGGAAATATTGGAGCTCAGCGGAATTACTTCATTTGGAAGCTCAAAAGCATACTGTCCATCAAAATCCAAAGTAAGCAGGGTATCTGGTCCATATTGTTGGATTGCATAGTATCCACTGTAGGAAGTAAGTGGTTCAATGCGATTGTCCTGTGTCACCAGAAAGATTTGATCATCTACTATGAAGGTAGAATCGGTTAGAGAACATATAGCGTTTACGGGATTTCCGGAAGTAAAGGAAATTTTTTCACCAAAGGAGAGATCGTTATTGGAATCTATTTGCAGCACAAAAAGACTATCCGATTTTTGGTTTATTCGTTCATAGACAAAGAATTTAGTATCCCGTAATTGATGAACAAAGTAATCATTGAGCGGAAACCTTTTGAATGTCCATTTCGGTCCCAGGTGAATATCCGTCTGACTGAAGGCCTGGAAAGTAAGGCACAGGAGTGCCGTAATTGATAGGATTCTCAATTTCATAGCTGTTCTTTTTTGTAAAAATAGGACCTTATCCCCTGGAAATCAATCTGACCTGGTTTTCCGACGGATCATTCAGGACGATGGCATTATTGATTTTCCGGTTAGGATAATTTGATTGTTCAATTTTGGATAAGACATGATCTATTTCCCCGGAATTCACGAAAACGGTAAAATGATCAAGCCCTGTCCCATCCTCCGGTGCTGGTTTGGCTTTTGACCCTTTCCATGTGTTGAAAGCTATCATATGAACAGGAAATCCCTCCACATTCACTTCACCCATCTGCCATCGTGTTATGATGGCTTGCCTTTTAAAACCAAGTAACCCATGATAGAAATCCATAGTTTCCTGAAGGTCATTGACATAAAGATGTACATGTCCTGTATAGGTCTCCACCGGGAATGGATCATCCGGTTCATCCGATTCGCTAAAATATGGTGACAGCATATTCCACGTTAGTGGGTCACGACCACTTCGGATCCTACCGTCCTTGTCTTTTACTACAAAGTCAGTATCGTCCTGTACGTAAGTGCCTTCATCCGGTGTAGCCACATATAGCTCCACCGTATTTCTATCATAGTCCTCAAGGTAAGTAGTCCAGGATATGGTATGGTCAGTAGGAGCTTGCGGGTAGTTGTGTTGCGCAATTCTTGCAACGGCTTTGGCCAACGTCTTCTTATCAGGAAGTAGAAAAGCCTGGTGATACAAGCCTGTAGCCGAAGGATATTTTCTGGACCCTTTTAGTTCGTTCAGAACCAAAAGGTCATCATTTCCACACCCCAAACCCGCTTTAGTTTCCTCCTGCCAATGCACCTGGAGGCCCAGAATATTGGTGTAGAAACCAATCTGTTTCGCAAGGTTGGAAACGGTGAGACTCACCAGACCGATCCTGGTTTTGGGTGAAAGCTCAAACGAATTCATTTACCCTCATTTTCCGGCAAAACTGTATAAATAGGGAGCCTTATGAGGTTTTCCATTAAATCTCTTTTCATGCCTTATCAGAATGTCTTGTCCCAGTATTTTGCGTTGAAACGTTGTCCTTCTGAGCTTTTGTCCCAAAATGGCCTCATACACCTGTTGCAATTCCTTCATGGTAAACATTTCAGGTAACAGATTCATTCCCACAAGCTTCTTATCGATATTGCTTCTAAGTGTGCTTAGTGCTTTTTCTACAATCTCGTTGTGGTCCATGATCAAATTGGGTATGGAAGATATGTCGTACCATCCTATGGAGTCAGACAATGCATCCGGTTTGGGTGTCACTTTTGTATAGTCAATCAATGCATAGTAGGCAATGGAAATAAATCTGTCCAGCATCCAGTATCCATCCAGGTCCTTATATCCATTTGCTTCAAGTATGGCCCGCATTGTCGATGAATCCGCACGATTTGCATTTGTAAAAGTGTAAAACTGCTCCAGGTATACATTGTCCAGTCCGGTTCGTTCCCTTAAGCCTCTTCGGACGGCATCATCTACATTTTCATTCTTTCGGACAAAGCCACCGGGTAATGCGAACATTCCGGTATTATGGTATTCCATCAAAAGGATTTTCAATTTTTCACCGGAAAAACCAAAAACCACCGAGTCGTACGCTATATGATGAAGAAAATCTTCCCCTGACGGTAAAGGCATTCGGGAAATATAGGACTACCGGTGAATAGGAAAAAATAATTTTATCTAAATATTAATTGAGAGGAAATATTGAAATGTTTTTTAAAAATATCATGGTCCGAAGATTGGAAACCGGATTTTTTTGCAAAAACCATTGTTATTCAGTCGGTTTAGAGATTGTTCATATTACTTTTACGCGCTTAAAATATCAGAGGCATGATTATTCCTAAGGAACCGCAGCTAACAAACGAGCAGCTGGAGGAGATAAAAGAGATTGTTGAGGAGTTTGGTTGCAAGATTCAGCCAATTGTTGGACATCACCGCACTATCTATGCGGTACTTGGTGAAGAAAGAAAGACCGTGATGGTCAATCGGATCCTGGGATTGGATTATATAGATCGTTTTGATGCGGTCGATTCGCCATTCAAGCTCATGGATATTCATTCGGAGCTGTCTTATCATAAGATCAAGATCGGATCGGCGATTGTAGGGGAGGAGCCCTTTGTGATCGCCGGGCACTGCACCATAGATCCAAAGAATCCCGGACTCTTCTATGAAACAGCTCATGCGGTAAAGGAAGCAGGAGCAAAGGCCATCAGGGGTGGTGTCTGGAAGCCTCGTACGATGCCTTATTCCTTTCAGGGTGATGATTCCTCCATTGAGATTTTGATTGAGGCCAGGGAGCAGACAGGTTTGCCTGTTGACACGGAGGTCATGGATGAACATCAGCTAAATGTAGCGCTTGACGCAAAAGTGGATATTCTACAGGTCGGGGCGAGAAATGCCCTGAATTATTCACTTCTAAGAAAAATCGGTGAAATGACAGCTGAGAATCATACGGCTGTTTTACTGAAAAGATCCATAGGAATGGGTCCAATAAACGAATTTATTGCCGCTTCCGAGTACATCGCAGCGGCAGGAAATGCCAATGTCATGCTTTGCCCAAGAGGGACTCAGCCGACAATGGATGGCTACAGGAACTACCCGGATGAGAGCATTACGCCATTACTAAAGGAAAAAACATGGGCTCCTGTGATAGTGGACCCATCCCACTCTGTTGGACGGGCGCATTATGTTCCGTCAGCCGCGTTGGCCGCAATGGCTTATGGCGCTGATGGAGTGATCGTGGAAACACACGTTGATCCGAAAAAAGGTCTGGGAGACGATCCGAAACAGTCTATCAAGCCGCATGAGCTTCAACAGCTCATTCAGGATATAAAAGAGGTTTGGGATATCAAGAAGCGAACTGAGGTTACAGCCTAAGGTTTAAGGTTCGAAGGATCTCAATAAATTGACGAAGGAATTGGGATCTTTCGCATGATATACATTACTCATCCCAAGTAGATTTTCAAAGTTCTCCGGGTTTCCTGAAATTATAACAGGTACATCCGTATTCTTTAAAATGCTTTTAAGTGTTTTTTCTGTTTTCACTTTTGACGGTGCCACAAACATGGTCATCAAAACATCCGAATTGGAAAGATCTATGATTTCCGGAACGTTGTTTACCGGAACTTTGCAACCGAGATAATACGTTTTCCATCCTAACTCCCTGGCTATGAAGCAAGCAAGCAACAGCCCGATTTCATGGTCCTCACCTTCCATTAAACCCAGTAATATCTTTGGCGCTGAATTCGGGGGTTGGGGTAGGGCATCTATGGCCGCCACAATTTTCTGACGTATCAGGCTGGAGATGAAATGCTCCTGGGCTGGGATTGCTTTCTTCGTTCCCCATAGTACCCCGACATGATGAAGAAAGGGATAAATTACTTCTGTGATCGTATTCAGAAGACCTCTTTGATTAATCTTTCGCTTAAAGATGGTGTTAAATGCTTCCTCATCCATTTTCAGCATAGCAAGCGTTAAGGCATCTATATCTTCACCGTTTTCATTGATCGGCTGTCCCACGATTTCTGTTACCAGTTCAGATACCTTTTGATCAGGCATTTGATCCAGTTTGGAAATACGATAACCATTCTTTATCAGAATGCCGAAGTTCAGCAGCTTTCGTAATTGCTCATCTGAGTAATACCTGATGTTGGTATCGGTTCTTTCCGGATTCAAAAAGTTATACCGTCGCTCCCAAATCCTTAGCGTATGGGCCTTAATCCCTGTCAATGACTCTACCTGGGCGACTGAATACGTACTCATGTCTAATTAATTTAAAGTAAAGATAAACAAAATAAAGCTCTGAAACTTCTATCTATTTCGCATTATTCATTATATATCAGATATTTAGGGAAATGTGTTAACCTGAAGTGAAATATTTTTGTTCAATTATTTTAAATAAAAGTTGGACGAATAAGTTTTATCGCTATATTTGTTCAACGTTCAGATGTATAAATTAAACAAAATACGGATTTCAATTGTAGTACTGGCGATTTTAGCGTTCAGTCTAATGATTTCATTTTCGAATGAAGTCGTTGGGTCCGTTGGGATGACCAGTCCGAACTCAGTTCTGAACCAGCCATTTAGTTTTCAACCCTTGTTTTTCACAATCCTGGGCGTATCGATAGGATTGTTGTTGGTAGTAGGTCAATTGGTAAGAAAAGTAAGACAATTTGTTTTGGGAGCTCCCGAACATTCAAAATATACAAGACACTAAAGAATACATTGTTGGTTTTATATTCTTTTTCTTGGCGATAGGCGGTCCATGTGACCGCCTTTCTTTTTTTGATCACTCCAATCCCCAAAAGAGGCATAACCTCTTTGTTTACCAAGACATCTCAAAAGGTAAGATCAGGCCATTTTCGAATAGGACAGCAGCGATGTGAATTAACAAACTAGATCACACCATCAACTATTTCCAGTTTTCTGTCGGCCATTTCGGCCAGGTCCTCATTGTGCGTCACTACGATAAAGGTTTGATTTAGCGAGTCTCTAAGTTGAAAAAACATTTTATGCAGTTCTTCCGCATTATTTGAATCAAGGTTTCCACTGGGCTCATCAGCCAGCACAATGGACGGATTATTGATCAAAGCGCGTGCCACCGAAACCCTCTGTTGTTCACCTCCGGATAGTTCCGAAGGTTTATGATCCATCCGGTCGCCCAATTTCAGGAGTTTCAAAAGCTCACGGGATCGGGCCTTGAGCTCCTTTGTGTCTTTTTTACCAATAAAACCAGGCATGCATACATTTTCCAGAGCGGTAAATTCCGGAAGGAGATTATGAAATTGAAATATGAAACCGATGTTCTCATTTCTGAATTGGGCCATTTGTTTTGCGCCAAGCCTGGACACCTCCTGGTTTTTGATGTGAAGGGAGCCGGAATCTGGTCGATCAAGAGTGCCCAGTATGTGAAGAAGGGTACTTTTGCCAGCTCCTGATGCACCGACGATGGAGACGATCTCACCTTCCTTTACCTCCAGGTTGATACCCTTCAACACCTGTAAGTCACCATAAGATTTTTGAATAGCAGTTGCTTTTAGCATTGGCGCAAATATAGAATTGTCGCTTGTAATGAACAGCTTGTTTAAGCCCTTTGGATGGGCTAGATTCGCAGAAAAACATAGCAACATGAACATCCACGAATATCAGGCTAAAGAAATTCTCAAAAAGTATGGCGTAACCATTCAGGAGGGTATCGTTGCTGATACACCGGAAAAGGCAAAGGAAGCCGCGAAGGAATTGCATGGTACTACGGGCACAGACTGGTATGTTTTGAAAGCACAGATTCATGCCGGCGGGAGAGGAAAAGGTAAAATTCAGGAGACTGGCTCAAACGGAGTGGTGTTGGCGAAAAGCCTGGATGAAGTTGCTCCGAAGTCAAAGGATATTATTGGAGGAACATTGGTTACACATCAAACTGGTCCCGAAGGTAAGTCAGTAAAGAAGTTATTGATTGCACAAGATGTTTACTATCCGGGCGAGTCCGAGCCAAAGGAATATTATCTATCTATTTTGCTGGACAGAGCCACCGGCCAAAATGTGATCATGGCCTCTACGGAAGGGGGGATGGATATAGAAACCGTTGCGGAGGAGACACCTGAGAAAATCATCAAGGAATGGATCGATCCAAAAGTCGGTCTTCAGGGCTTCCAGGCAAGAAAAGTTGCGTTCGCACTGGGACTGGAAGGTCAGGCTTTCAAAGAAATGGTAAAGTTTATCTTCTCACTTTATAAGGCGTTCGAAAGTATAGATGCTTCATTATTTGAAATTAATCCTGTTTTAAAGACGAGTGACAATAAGATTTTAGCTGTTGATTCCAAAGTCAACCTCGATGACAATGCGCTTTTCCGTCACAAAGACATTGCGGAATTGAGGGACCTGAATGAGGAAGATCCGGCGGAAGTTGAGGCATCGCAATCCGGACTTAGTTATGTGAAGCTTGATGGAAATGTCGGGTGTATGGTAAACGGCGCTGGTCTTGCTATGGCTACCATGGACATGATCAAATTGAGTGGAGGAGAACCTGCCAATTTCCTGGACGTAGGAGGTGGAGCCAATGCCGAAACCGTTGAGGCTGGTTTCAGGATCATCTTGAAAGATCCTAATGTAAAAGCCATCCTTATTAATATTTTTGGCGGTATCGTGCGATGCGATCGTGTTGCGAATGGAGTAGTTGAAGCTTATAAGAAGATCGGAACTATTGATGTACCTATCATTGTAAGGCTTCAGGGTACCAATGCTGAAGAGGGTGCAAAAATCATTGAAGAGTCCGGTCTGAAAGTTACTTCAGCTATTCTCTTGAAAGACGCAGCCGAAAAGGTGAAAGAAGTATTGGCGTAATTATTCTTATTCTTCCTCCGCTCGTATTTTTTGAACATATCCTTACCATTTGTTCAATTTTAGCTCATAAAATGAACACGTCCTTTTGATTTCATAAAAACTGGACATAAATTAGTGTCATGTTCAATTAATTAACAAAAAATGAACATGAAGGCTTATGATCGATTAAATCCATTTAATGATCTTCCGTTGCTACCTGAGCCTCAGACAGCCGTGGATGAGGAAGTACTGCTAAAATGGGGATATGCAAGTAGAGCTCTGGCAGAATTAAATGGAAATATACAGAGGTTGCCAAACCCTACCATGTTGGTCAATACTATATCCATTCAGGAAGCTCGTAGTTCTTCAGAAATTGAAAATATTTTTACAACCGAAGATGAATTGTATAAAGCAATTTCTGATTCAGTACAGGAGAAGCATGCTAATCCGGCCACCAAGGAAGTATTGCATTACAGGGAGGCACTTTGGCATGCATTTGGTCAAATCGAAGAACATGGGGGCATAGATCTTTCCGTAATTATTGGAATTTTCCAAACTATAAAAAAGACTAATGAGGGGATTCGAAGCCCTCAGTCACAAGTAGTCATCAAACGGGGAAACAGTGAATTCAGGTCAGGGGAGGTGGTTTATACACCTCCTAGAGGCAAAGGAATCCTGGAACAGAAACTGAACAACTTACTGGAATATTTAAGAGATGATTCCCAATATCCAACGGATCCACTGATCAAAATGTGTGTTTCACATTATCAGTTTGAAGCGATACATCCGTTTAGCGATGGCAATGGTCGAACAGGAAGGATTATGAATTTACTTTATCTGATTCATAAAAGGCTTTTGACACATCCGATCCTTTATCTAAGCAAATACATTATTGAAAACAAAGACGACTATTATTACAATTTAGCGGCTGTTACCCAACGAGGAGCATGGAAGAATTGGATAGTATATATGTTGAATGCCGTGGAGCACACATCCAGGTATACGAATCAGCTGATCAATGAAATTATAGATCAAATGGATGCCACCTTACAGTACGGAAAATCGGAGCTAAAATGGTATACCAAAGAAGTGAACGAGATGCTATTTCATCGACCCTATATTAAACAGAAATCTCTGGGTGAAATCATGAATAGGACAAGCAGAACCACCTTAACCAAATATATGAATCAACTTACAGATATAGGAATTGTTACACCTAAACAGGATGGCAAAGAGGTATTTTATGTCAATGTGGACCTGATGCGTATTCTCGAAAGTTGATAAATGCACCAAATTCTTTGCTTTCATTTCATCATGGTTGGAAATTGTGAAGGTCACCTTATAGGAGGTCCACTCGGGGAGATGAAAGAATTTTGGACCTATGTTTTTTCGAAGAATCCAATTTGTCTTAAATTCAGTAATCTAAAAAGAGCTAAGCAATATGCCTAGGGTAAAGTTTACTTCCAATCTTAAACGATTCTACCCGGATTTATCCCCAATGGAGATCGAGGTAGACTCAATTCCGGGTATCCTTTCGATTATTGATGAAAGACACCCGGGATTACGTGATTACATCGTAGATGAGCAGGGGCGGCTGAGGCAGCATGTCAACATTTTTATTGGGAATGACCTGATTAAAGATCGGGACAAATTGACCGATGAGGTAAAGAGTGATTCGGAAGTTTATATTATGCAGGCGCTCTCAGGCGGGTAATCATAAACTTGAAATATGGAAAAATCGAATCACCTTCTGCTCGGAACCAGGAAAGGCCTTATCATTTACAAAAGGTCAGGCGGTCAATGGATGTATCAATCCACACACTTCCTGGGAATTCCGGTATCACTAACTTTTGTTGATGAGCGTACCAATACCTGGTGGGCATGTCTCGACCATGGTCACTGGGGCACTAAGCTTCATAGGTCCGAAAACCAGGGAAAGGATTGGGTTGAAATGGAGGCACCTAAGTTCGATGAAGGTGTGGAGATAAAAGAGGGGAAGCCGGCCTCTGTAAGATATCTGTGGGCCATGACCCATGGGGGAGTGGACAGACCAGGCGTACTTTACCTTGGTACCGATCCTGGTGCATTGTTTAAATCGGAAGACAATGGTGATACCTGGAAGATTGACCAGAATCTTTGGGATCATCCCTCGAGAAAGGATCAATGGTTCGGTGGTGGTCGGGACCAGCCTGGTATTCACAGCATTTTGGTAGATCCAAGAAACTCAGATCACATCTACATTGGAATTAGCTGTGCGGGAGTTTTTGAGACATTGGATGGGGGTAGAAGTTGGAATCCTGCAAATAAAGGATTGACCGCGGATTTTCTACCGGATCCGAGTTCGGAGGTAGGTCAGGATCCCCACCTGGTGGTGGCATGTCCATCAAACCCGGATGTGATGTGGCAGCAAAATCACTGTGGGATATTTGTAAGCCAGGATGGATCCAAATCATGGAAAAAGGTAAGCCAGGAGGGAGGTCCGGCAGATTTTGGTTTCGCAGTGGCGGTTCATGAAATGTATCCGGATGTTGCATGGGTTGTTCCCGGAATCAGTGATGAAATCCGAGTGGCTGTAGATCAGGCGTTATGTGTTTGCAGGACCGAAGATGGAGGCAAGACGTGGCAGGATTTCAGAGAAGGTTTACCCCAGGAAAATTGCTATGATATCGTATACAGGCATGCATTGGATAATTCGGGTGATTCTTTGGTCTTTGGGACCACCACGGGAAATGTTTTCTTTTCAGAAGATCTTGGTGTTACCTGGGATCGGCTTTCAAGTGACCTCCCGATGGTCTACTCGGTGGAGATGGCTTAAATACATCATTATTGATGTATATTTACATCAATAATGATGCATTTATGAGAACTTCAGTTGACATACCAAAAGAATTAATCGAGGAGGTTATGAAATTGACCGGTGCCAGTACTCAAAATCAAGCAATAAAAACAGCTCTTCAGTCTCTGGTAGATAGAGAGAAAAGGAAAAGGTTGTTGACCTTCAAAGGGAAAATTGATCTAAATGTTGACCTGGATAAATTGCGTGATCGAAAATGAGTTTTTCGTCCAAGGTGATGGTCGACAGTTCAGTATGGATAGATTTTTTTCGTAACAGTAATCAAACATTAGATGGTTTAATCTCCGAGGACCTCGTTTGTACCAATGAACTGATTTTAAGCGAACTCGTACCCTTTTTATTAAAGAATAGGCAATTAACGATAGTGGAAAGTTTACTGGCCCTGGATCGAGTCCCTATGAATATCGATTGGCAATCAATAAGAAATTATCAGAGAATCAATCTTGAGAATGGTATTAATGGTGTTGGAATACCGGATTTAATTATTGTTCAGCAGATGCTTGATCATAAAATGGAATTGTTATCAACGGATAAACATTTTAAGTTAATGTCTGAATTTTTGGAGATCAGATTATTTGATAACTCACTCTGACCTCAGACTGTTTACCGGATTGGAAAGAGCGGCTTTTAGGATCTGGTATCCTGCTGATATTATTGTTAAAGCCAAAGCTCCGAATGCAGCGGTTACAAAAAACCAGACTTGTAGGTCTATTCGATAAGTGAAGTCCGCTAACCACTGTTCCATGGTGTACCAGCCTATCGGGATTGAAATGATAAGTGCTAATCCAACCAGTCGTAAGAAACCTCCGAATAATACCCGGACAAGATTTGAAGTGCTAGCTCCAAGGGCCTTTCTAATGCCAATCTCTTTGGTGTGGCTTTCAGCCACATAGTTGGCGAGGCCATATAGGCCAAGGCAGGAGATTATGATTGCGAGCATAGTGAAAAGCTTAAATAAATAGCCCATTCTTTGTTCACCCTGATACAGATTGTCCAGATCCTGATCTACAAAATTGAATGAAAAAGGAAACAAAGGGTTAAGTTCTGTGTTTATCTCTTCCATGACCGAAATGGTCTCTTGTGTGACACCAGGGCTGGTTTTGACTACAATTAGACCTCCTCCGAAATTTCTCCGCAGCACCAAAGGTTCTATTGAATATTGCAAGGGTTTAAAGTTAAAATCCTTAACGACACCAATAATTTTCCCGCTTGTCTGGTAATATGTAAAGGATTGTCCGATGACTTCTTCAGTACCCATCCCCATTAGTTCTGCCATTTTTTCGTTGATTATAAAATTGTTCGAGTCCGATCTCATTTCGTTTGAAAATGTCCTTCCACTGATCAATTCAATGTCAAAGACATTTAGAAAATTCTCATCGACACGCATGTCAGGAATGACCGTTTGTAAGTTTGGGTCCTTTCCTTTCCAATCGTAGTTCACCGTGCCTGTGATAAGGTCCGTTGGGAGGTCCGAAATAATCGTATAATTCTCTGTTAAGGAGTTTTGTGATAGTCTGTTTCTGAGCACATTCAGATCTCGACGCAATTCGCCGGAGGTAGGCATATACATCAAATTGGATTTGTCAAAGCCCAGATTTTTTTTCTGAATAAACGTAAGCTGGTTGTGTGTGACAATTGCTCCGATCAACAGTGTTACTGAGATTCCGAGTTGTATCACAACGAGTGTATTGCGAAAAGCTTTGTTTCCTTTTCCTATTTTAAGTTTTCCTGTCAGGGTCTTTATTGGTTCAAAACCAGACAGAAAAAATGCTGGATAGCTACCGGCTATTAGTCCTGTTAAAATCGCTATTGAAATAAGTCCGAATAATATCCAGCTATTATCAAGCTCAAAGGCAAGTGATTTATCAGAAAGCAAACTGAAGTAAGGCAATGAAAGATATGCCATAACCATGGCAATGGAGAATGATACAGCGGAAACCATTAGAGACTCCGTTAGAAATTGACTTATCAACTGGCTTCTGCGTGCTCCAATTACTTTTCTAAGTCCTACCTCTCTTGCTCTGTGTTCATAACGGGCTGTTGCCAGGTTCATGAAATTAAGACAGGCTGCTATCAGTATGATAATGGCAATGACAAAAAGGCTGTTGACATACTGAATGTTGCCATGACCCGGAAGATCAATTTGATAGTCAGAATGTAGATGTATGTCAGTAAGGGACTGCAGGATGAAGTCTGCCGGAAAATCCTCAACTCTGGATTTGAAGATACGGTTTACGTCACTTCGCAGTTGCTCCACCTGCTCTTGACTTCGGACAGCCTCTCCATCAAATTTCAAGTAGGAATAAAAATTAAAAGTATCCCAGACATTCTGCTGTAAATCGCGATTGTACCTCTCCTGTACAGCCATTGGGATTAGAAGATTGTATTTTAGGTGGGAGTTGGACGGTACGTTGGCTAATACTCCTGTGACTGTAAGACTCTCTACCGTGTTTATTCGGATTACTTTTCCCAGGGGGTCTTCGTCGCCAAAGTATTTGATAGCGACATCCTCGGTTATGATGGCAGATTGTGGGTCAGATAGCGCAGTTTTTGGATCGCCCTTCAGCAATTCAAAGGAAAAAAATTGCAGAAAATTGGAATCGATAAAGAATGTTCTGGGTTCTTCGAAACTCCTCTCACCAATTTCTACAAGCACGTTTTCAGGTTTTGTTAAGCGTAGGTAAGATTTGATTTCGGGCATTTCATCCTTTAGACCCGGTGGCATACCTGCAGGATTGACCGCAGCTTTAAATCCTCCACCGGCGTCTACGGTAATTCTATAGATACTATCAGCGTCCTTATGAAATTTGTCATAACTAAGTTCATTGTGCACCCACAACAGGATCAGAATGCTACAGGTCATACCGATGGCAAGTCCTGAAATGTTCAGTGTAGAATAGACCTTGTTTTTGGTGATGTTTCGGAATGCGATTTTTAAGTGATTTCCTAGCATAATATTATTAGAGTGTTTTGACCGGGTTCTTTTTTTTAGAGCGAAAGGACGCAAGGCACTAAGTACATCGGTGAAATAGTGCAAATCTGCTGTCCATTTATGGTTAGTAGCACGCCGTTTTTGGTATAGTTCATGAAGATCTCCCTGGAGTGTTTCTATGACGTGATCGTTGCAAAACCATTCCAATAAAAAATCCGCAAATCTGGGTGGGCTTTTGGGATTACGATTCATTCATTCCCAGATTTAGATCTTTGATGTTTTTGGCAAATTCCATTCTTAACCTGTTGGCTTCCAGAATTGTATTTTTCCCCGAGGCAGTCAGCGAATAATATTTTTTTCGTCTGCCACCTCTTTCTGATGTGGCACCCCCCTCATGGGATTTCAGACAGCCTTTATCTTCCAGTCTGTATAAGGCCGAATGCAATGCACCGATACTGGGGTTTTTACCCGTTTTTTCTTTGAGTAGCTCTTTAACAGCCACGCCATAAGCTTCCTCTCCAAGTGAGCCTACTGCCAATAAAACTAATTCTTCGAATGCACCGATTTTCATAATATATTTCCTATTTGCAAACCAAATATAAATAAATATATTTCCTATTTGCAAATGAAATCGAATTAGACTTAGCTCACAAATGATAAATGGGAGCAAACTGGAAATAATTATGCTAGAATGGGAAAATGTCGCTTACCTGAATTTCTGTATTAAGTAGAGATATTGTGTCATTAGAATGAAATAAATCTTTAGATTCATAGTCGCCATCTTTTGGCTTAGAAAAGACCTCAATCAGCTTCTCATCCAGGTTGATGATCCAATATTCCGGGATCTTAAATTTCGCATATAAGTCTTTTTTGATTCCGCGGTCATATTTCAATGAAGAATCGGCCACTTCGATGATTACATAGATATCATCAGCTCCGGGGTGTTTGTCAGCATAATAATCTTGTCTGAATCTCAAAATGGAAATATCCGGTTCAGGTTCTGTTTTCTTATCAAACCTTACCGGATCCTGAATCGCAATGATATGGGTTTTACTAAGGAGAGCGTTTAAGATTTTAGACAGCTTTTTGACAACGCTGCCGTGCTTACTTCCAGCTGGACTCATTTCATAAATCTCACCTTGAATTAATTCGACGCTGTCACCGGGCTTAAGAATCCCCACCTCTGCCATGAGATAATATTCCTCCACATTGATCAATCTTTTTGCGACCTCGGTTACCATTTTCGATTGTTGTTAAACTAAAGTTACGAAAAGAATTTGTTGTTCAAATGGATTGATTCTATAGTTCTGAATCAATCCATAAAACGCTTAATCTAAAACCTACTCATCCCTCAGGCAATCGGCCGGATTGATACTGGCAGCGCGCAAGGTCTGAAGACCAACGGTGAGCCAGGCAATGACCAGGGCAAGTATCCCGGCGCTTCCAAAATACCACCAGCTCAAATCAATGGAGTAAGCAAAGTTCTCAATCCAGCGCTGCGACATAAAATAGGCGACAGGAAGTGCGATAAGAATCGCCAGGCCAACCATTTTGGCAAATCCGGTAGTAAGCATGTATACGATGGCAAGCCGGGACGAACCCAGAATTTTTCGGATCCCAATTTCCTTGAACCGACTTTCAGTGGTAAAGGCAGCCAGACCGAAGAGGCCGAGACAGGAAATGAAAGTAGCCAATCCTGCAAAGTATTGGGCTAGATTCGACAGCCTGGTTTCCGAGGCGTATAGTGCTTCATAGTCCTGATCAAGGAACTGTGGCTGAAAAACATATCCGGGGTTAAATTCCTGATAGATACTCTGAATTTTGTCCAGGGTTTCCACCTCATTTCCGGACTGGATTTTGGCCATGATAAAATGTGCTTTTTCGGGAGCCAGTAAGAAAAGCATTGGTTCAACCTGGGTATGCAGGGATACAAGGTTAAAGTCTTTTACCACGCCGATGATTTTCTTGTCTCCTGTGTAATGAAAAATGGACTTTCCAATTGGGTCTTCCATTCCGATAGCTTTTACGGCGGTTTCATTGAGAATGATAGCGGTAGAATCAGATTTAAGATCTGGTGAAAAGGTTCTGCCTTCGACTATTTCCATCCCGAGCATTTCCAGCATACCATACCCGGCGTTTGTTTCCCAGAATTGCATCTGATCCTCGTCGGTTTTACCTTCCCATCCTACGCCACCAGTGGAATTAGCTCCTCCAACGATAAATCCGGACAAGGAGGCCTGCGACACTCCCGGAATGTTTTTTACTTCATTTACGAATGCATCGGAATTATCCAATAAGGCACCTTCACGAAGGAAGTAAATCACATTATCCCGATCGTAACCCAGATTTTTGTTTTTAACATAATCCAATTGTTTCAAAACCACTATCACTCCGGAAATCAGAATTATGGATAATGTAAATTGAAAAACTACTAAAGCCTTTCTCCCGAAAACCTCACCTGTTTTTCTATTAAATTTTCCTCTGAGGATCTGGAGGGCATTAAATCCGGATAGGTAGATCGCCGGATAGCTTCCAGCTAGTAGTCCGACTGAAAGGATAAGTGTAATGGCTCCTATTATGAATTGAATATCAAAAGACAGTGAGATGGATTTTTGCGCAACAAAGTTAAATTGGGGAAGCAGCAGCCAAACCAATAACATTGCTACCATCATAGCTAAGGTGGCCAGAAGAAATGATTCCGTGAAGTACTGCGACATCAGGGATTTACGGGATGCTCCGAGTGATTTTTTGACACCAATTTCTTTTGTTCGGTGAGAAGCCTTTGCGGTGCTAAGATTTATGAAGTTGATGCAGGAAATGAAAAGTATAAAAATAGCAATGACGGAGAAGAGGTTAACTGAATCAATTCTACCGCCTGCCTGGATACCGTTCTCAAAATTTCCCTCAAGGTATAGGCTAGAATAGGGGACTAGTTTCAAAGAGACTTTGTCGTAATCGTTTTTCTCTTGCATGATGGCTGTGATCTTTTGATCCACGGCATCAACACTGGCTGAAGGATTTAGCACTACCATGATCTGAGAATAGTAATTTCCCCACTGTTTGTAGGTAATTAACTCATCGTGGTAGTAGTCCCAGTTCATGACATAGTCAAACTGGTCCGATGAGTTGGCGGGAATGTCCTTCATCACCGCGGTGATCTGAAGGTTTTTTTCACGTCCCCAGGAATGCCAGGTGATTGTTTTGCCAACCACGTCCGTAGAATTGAATATTCTGTTGGCCAAAGTTTCCGAAACCACGATACCAGATTGATCATTGAGGACCGTGTTTTTGTCACCTTTCACCAATGGATAACTGAAGACATTGAAGAAGTCAACATCAGCAAATTTACCTTTTGCTTTGTAGTAGTTTTCTCCACTTGATAGAGAAAACTCATGTGTGCCCGTGGTGGCCACGGACAAGCGAACATCCGGAACGGAACTCTGGATTTCATCCAGCAACAGGCCTGGTGTGCCGGTCCAGACATAGGTACCTCCGGCATCCGTATGTACAGAAACGACGTGGTAAAGGTTTTGGTCGTTTTCATGAAATTTATCGACACTTCTTTCATCTGAAACCCAGAGATAGATAAAGAGTACGCAAGCGAGACCAATAGACAGTCCTGATAGATTGATCAGAAACTGACTTTTGTATTTTCTAAAGTTCCTAAGTGTGAGAATAAGATTATGTCTGAACATGATCGTATAGTTTGAGTTGTTTGACGTTTTTCTTTTTTTGAGCGCAAAGGGTCTTATATATCGGAAGACCTGGTACCAGTAATTCAGCCTGGCCTTGAATAAGCCCTTTTTTGATTGGACCTGGAAGAATTTCTCTTCAAGATCTCCCAGGATCTCCTCCGTTATGTCTTCCCTGAGAAGAGATTGAATGATCCTTTGAGCCAGTTTCGGTGGCATTTCTTCCTGGGTTGACTTCATTCGGATCGTAGTCTTTTTGCAGGATTAATCAAAGCAGCCCGGATGGACTCAAAACTGATTGTCAGTATTGCGATAAGCATAGCGAGCACTGAAACCGAGAGAAAGGTCCACCATTGCAGCTCGATTCTATTGGCCAGGTCACTTAGCATTTCATCCATGAACAGCCACCCCAGCGGTATTGCCACAATAGTTGCAACCAGGATCAGTTTTACAAAATTGAATGTAAGGAGTCTGAATATTGTGTTGACATTGGCTCCCAGGACTTTTCGCATACTGACTTCCTTGCTCCGTCTCTCAATGACGAAAGTGGAAAGCGCAAAGAGTCCGAGACAGGCGATCACGATAGATAAACCTGCAAATACCATGAACATAAACGCCACTCGTCTTAACTCATCATACATGAATTCAAATCTTTGGTCCATGAAATTGTAGCGAATGGTCTGGTTTGGCATAAATTCTTCCCAAACATCGTTGATGGATTTCAGGGCACTGGTCATGTCCTGGCTAGCCACTTTTACCGAAACGGTGTTCGCACCTATACCTTTTACCATGACAAGTGGTCTGATGTCAGTTCCGAGAGACTCGAAATGAAAGTCTTTAACAACCCCAATAACAGTGTTTTGACCATCAAACATGTCTATCATTTCCGTGCCGATTGGGTCCTCAAGATTTAGTGATTTGGCCATGGTCTCATTCAGAATTATACCTTGTTCATCTGATGATATGTCTCTAAAATCCCTGCCTTCCAATATTTCCATGCCCAGGGTATTGATGTAATTCTCATCCACTATCCATCTGGCGGCTTCTACTCCAGGATCCAGTTCCCTTCTTGAACGGGGCCAAAATGTAATGTTATTTGTAGCGCCACCTTCCACAGGCAGGAAATCGCTTATGGTGACATTCTGGATATCTGAACGTCTTAGTAATTCATTTTTGAATGATTCCTTTTTTTCATCCGAGACATTCATACCATGTATGTTAATCACCTGATCCTTTTCAAATCCCAACCTGGAATTCATCCAATAATCATATTGCTGAAAGATGGTTACTGCACTGATAAGCAGTATAATGGTTATAGTGAATTGAAAAATGACCAAAAGGTTTTGGAGATTCGATCTCCTTGCATTGACAATACTACCTTTTAATGCTTCTATTGGCTTAAACCTTGAGAGAAAGAATGCCGGATAGATTCCTGAGAAAATTCCTATTAGTACCGCTGCACAAAATAGTCCTGTAAAGAACCACCATGAAAACCAGGGGATGATTAGAGATTTGTCCAGAAGGGTATTGAATATCGGAAGTAAAATCCAGGCAAGAAATACACCGACAATCACAGAAAGCAGACTGTAAATCACTGATTCTGAAATGTATTGATTGATGATATTCAATCTATTGGAACCCACAACTTTTCTCATACCCACCTCCCTGGTTCTGATGGAAAATTTTGCCGTAGTAAGGTTGATAAAATTGATGCAACCAAGGAAAAGAATTACACCAGCGATGATTACAAAAATCCAAACTATGAAGCTGTCGCCGTGCGCTATGTGATCTCCAATCTTCTCCGGGTTTAGATAAACATTCTCAATGGGCTGCAGATAATAACTATGGTTCTTTTCCCAATCATCCAATCCTGTTTTGCCTTCTTGCTCCAGCATGCCAATTATGTGACTTTCATCCAGTGTCGTGATTTTAGATTCCAGGTCTTGCTTGTTGGTGTTTTCTGCTACTTTGACGTAGTAGCTATAATTTGAACAGCACCATCCAATCACACCGGGCCCGAAAGTTCGACCTGTCATTGTCATGATAAAGTCGGCATCCAAATGGGAGTTTTTAGGGAAATCGGTCATGACACCCCCGATAGTGTAGGTTCTTTCAGGATTGTCATTCAGTATGATTTGTCTGCCAACCGGGTCCTCATTGGCGAAATATTTTGCGGCTTTGGATTCTGAAATTACAATCGAATTCGGATCTGTAAGGGCCAGCTTTTGAGAACCATAGACCATGGGAATTTCGAGGATTTCCAGCAATTCCGGATCTGCGTATATGAAACCTTCCTCGTATACATTACTTGTACTTTCGATCGGACGGATATAGTTATCACCGGCATCTACCCAGTTCCAGAGGACGGTTCGAGCCACCTTTTCAATTTCAGGGAAATTTTCATCTAAAAGAGGTTTAATTGGTCCTTGAAGATTTATCCAGCGATCATAACCTCCGTCATAAGCGTACTGATTAGCCAGCCGGTAGATTCTCTCTCCATCCTTGTAAAACTTGTCGTAGCTAAGCTCTTGCTGAATGAAGAGGCCGATTAGAATGCAGCCAGTTATACCCAGTGATAAACCTCCGATTTTGATACTTGAAAGTCCTTTTTGCTTAAGGAGGCTACGGTAAGAGATTTTGAAATAGTGTCGAAACATAATGATTGAATTTGAGTTTTTTGACGATGACCTGATGGCAAAGGGACGTAAATAGGAGAGGACCTGATACCAGTAGTTGATTTTGGCTCTGAACCCTGATCTCTGGATTTTTACAACATCAAATTTTTCCTGAAGATCGCCAGACACTTCCTCCGCTAATTCATCCTTCAAAAACCAGCCGAGAAGTTTTTGAGCCAATACCGGTGGTCCGATATTTTTAGTGTTTTTTTTCAAATTCCGAATAGATTCAGCTTGTCGATGGCGAGGTCAGGATATTGGTTCCAAAGATTAACCTTAAAGTCCCTGGAGGCCTCTAGTGCATTTTTGCCAGCATTAGATATGATGTAAATCCTTTTTCTGCGACCACCTCTGGCGGCAGTTGGTTCGCTCATTTTGGATGTAAGGAAGCCTTTTTCTTTTAATCTATCCAACGTGGAATGCACGGAGCCGATCGAAACTGCACGTCCAGCCTGAGACTCGAATTCCTCCGCAATTTTAAATGCATAAGCATCTTCGTTCAGTATACCGACAAGCAAGAGTAATACCTCCTCGAACTCGCCAAGTTTTGTTTCTTTCATAAACTTCTAAATTGTAGAACAAATATACGAGTGACTATATTGATTTGTTCTATAATTTAGAAAGTAATTTTAAATTTAGGTAAAAATGGTTTTATAATTAGGTAAAAAAGGTATATTTGGAGAAATTTACAGCTATGGAAGATAAATCCAATTACCAGAAAAGTGGCGTTGAAATCCCGGATCATGTATCCGAGCCGGCTATTCTCTATACGATAAGGCACAATGTAGTCGACTCCAACTATGTCTATTCTTTGAAGCTTAAGTCGGAGATGGCGGATGAGTTACTGTCCGAGGCATTGAACATAAACATCAAGACTTTCAGATCCTATAAAACTAAATCGATCTCCCTGAAGCCTCATTTGCAGGAGCAGGTTGTGGCATTACTTGCTCTTTACAAGCATGGGGAGGAGGTATTTGGTTCTGCCAAAAAGCTGAATGAGTGGTTAGGTAAGTCCAATTATTACTTTGACAATGAAAAGCCATTTGATTTTCTTTCTACCATCAGCGGCATCAAGCACGTGGATGACAGGCTTTCTGCCATTGAGTTTGGTGATAATGTATGATCCTCTACAGGATTTGTAAGGAGGTATATGCCAATTTGGAGGCTTCCGGATTTGCGAACAGATGGAATAAAGAAGGGCAGTATGTCATCTACTGCGCCGGTAGTATTTCCCTTGCTGCTTTGGAGTTACTTGCTCATACCAGTGGGATTCGTCCGAAGGGGGTATTTAAGGTGATGCATTTAAACATTGAAGCCAATAATTCAATATTTGAGCCCGTACTGCCCGATGATTGGCCCGGTCTGGCATCGTATCCATTCAGCCAGGACATCGGCACAGAATGGTATGAGCAGAAATCAAAACTGTTGTTAAAAATCCCATCCGCGATCGTACCTCAGGAATCTAATTACGCTATCAACACCAGGCACAGACTTTTCGATTCGAAAGTGCATGTCCCTAAATCTGAGAACTTCATTTGGGATGAGAGGTTTCCTGAAGATTGAATTATAGACTAAAGCCTTAAAGATTATACGTATAAATAAATTAATTTTGTCGTATAACTACTTACGATGGATACTAAGATCACATTAAGTTTCGATAAAGATATTATTAAAGCGGCGAAGAAGTACGCAGAGGATCAGAATATAAGCCTCTCCAGATTGACTGAATTTCTTTACCGACAAATAACTTCTGGGAGTTATCAATCGATTGAGGATTTCCCTATTGCGGATTGGGTAAATGAAGTTTCGGAAGGTGAGGCTGAATATAAAACAAAGAAGGTAAGGAACTTGAAGGCCGAATATTACGAGTCAAAAAGGAAATGAAAGTATTCCTGGATGCCAACGTAATCGTTTCAGTTCTGAATAAGGAATACCCGCTTTTCACCTTATCCTCCAGAATACTTTCCGAGTCCGGTAAAACTCGATTTGAGTTGTATACTTCTACCCTTGCGTTGGCCATATGCTTTTATTTTTCCTCAAAAAAGAATGGACAACAGATAGCTAAGCGAAAAATTGGTTTGCTTAATCAGAATCTCCAGCTTACATCAATCGATAGTTCTACGGCGGAGCGGGCTTTATCTAATCCAGCAATTCATGATTTTGAAGATGGCTTGCAATACTATGCCTCCATTGATGCAAAATGTGGATGTATCATCACGGAAAACTTATCTGATTATTACTATTCGGATATAGAGGTACTTAATTGCGAACAATTTTTCAGAAAATACATGGTAAAACCCTGAAAGGTATTTTTCATTCATCCCTCAAATATTTTACGGGATTGGACCTCGCGGCCTTCAGTGTCTGGTATCCCAAAGTAAACCCCGCGACAAGTATCATCACCGATCCCGCCACAAGAAAAGTTAAAGGGGTGATTTTATCCTGATACTGAAAATCAGCCTGCCAATTTTTCATAATGACCCAGGTCACCGGGGTCGAAACCACAAAACCAATGATCAGTAATTTCCCAAATTCACTTGTGAGTAGTAAGATCACACTGGATACCGATGCACCAAGTACCTTTCTAATACCGATTTCCTTATTTCTTCTTTCTATGACATATGCTACCAGGCCAACCAACCCTAAACCGGCGATGATGGTGGCAATGACAGCATATAGATTAATGAGCTTTCCAAATTTTATTGTTGGTTCGAAGATCTCCCGGAACTGCTGATCCTGGAAATAAAATTTTAGAGGTAAAGTCGAAAATGATGACCAGTCTTCCTGCAAAGCGGTAAGTAATTCGCTTATTTCGGTTCCTGACAAATCAGGTTTAAGCTGGAGCGACATTTGCCTGTAAGGGCCCATATATTCGACCTTTTCATTCAAATCCTTCTCATAAAAGATTGCAATTGGTAGTTGCTGCCATCGTATTTCCGATTCTATATCCTCAAAAACTCCAATAATTTGTTTATCCAGATCATAGTATTTTATCCGTTGTCCGATAGACTGGCCTGGATCTGAAAAGTCAAAAGCCTCTGTCATGGATCGACTTATGATGACATTATCACGGTTGTTTTCTGATGGGTTAAAGTCTTTTCCAGCAATCATTTTCAAACCATATATTCCAGAAAAATTCTCGTCTGCAGTAAGAAAACTAATTGGAATATCTTCTTTTCCATTGAGTGAGAAAGCTTCATCCGTGTGCCCGATATATGGTGGAGAATCTGATGAGAAAGTTGATTTCCTGATAACTGATGACTCTTCTATCTGACTCTGAAAGGATTTTATGGAGTTGTCCAGTCTTTCCACATTTTGAATGACCAGAATATCATCTTTAGTAAATCCAAGGTCCATGTTTAGCCAGTATTGAACCTGGTTGTGGATGATCATTGAGCATGCGATCAGTGCAATTGAAACTGTAAACTGAACTGTCACTAAAAGCCTCCTGATAAAGTTGCCTCTTTTGCCACTGGAGAGTTGTCCTTTTATAACTTTTATTGGTTCTGTTGAAGATAAGAACATGGCAGGGTAGATGCCGGCCAACGTTGAGATGATCAAGGTCCCAACTATAAGAACGATGATCATATCAGGTTTAAAAATCAATTCCAGGGGGATCATTTTTCCCGAAACAACTTCAAAATAGGGTGAAAGTGTTCTTAAAAGGATAATGCTTACCCCAACGGAAATAGAGCAGAATACCAGGGATTCAAAGAGAAACTGGTATGTTATCGAGGATCTACTGGTACCAATGATTTTTCTTACGCCAATTTCCTTGCTCCTGCGAGAGGACTGAGCAGTTGTGAGGTTTACAAAATTGATTATCGATAGTAACAGGATCAACCCGGCTATAGTATCAAGGATAATGATAGTTTGGATATCCGATGTTTCATTTAGCCTCGAAAAAACTTTTCCTCCGCTCAGGTGAATATCCAATAGCGGTTGCATGAATAAGTCCCATGTTTCACCAGACTCCTGGAATTCCGCATAGGTCATGTCACGGTATTTCATGAGAAACGGTTCAAGGTATTTACCGGGGACCTGGGCCACTTTCTTTGCGACAAGCTCCGGGTCTGCATCTGGTCTGAGCACACCAAATGTGACGAAGGTTGTCCACCACCAGGTATCATGGGCCCATTTTAGCCTTTGAATTGAACTCATTGATACCAGCAGGTCAAATGTGACATGAGAATTAGCAGGGATGTCTTTTGCAACACCGGTTACGAGGTAGCTATGGTTGTGATCTTCATCCTCGATTTGGATTTGCTCGCCCAGGACATCTGTTGTTCCGAAATACTTTTTCGCTGTAGATTCGGTAAGGACCACAGAATACGGTTCATCAAGAGCTGAGGCCGGATTACCTTTTATAAGAGGGAATGTAAATACATCAAAAAACGTAGAATCTGCTGCTCTGAGTTGCCCCTCCTCAAATGTGAATTCCTCTTTTGTGGAGGAGATGGTTATCAGAGCGTCGCTATACGCGCAAACTCTGGTCATCGTCTCAAATTCCGGAACTTCAGCCTGGATGGCTCCCATGACCGCAGGTCCGGTCGAGCCAAAAAGCTCATCTACCTGTCCCCAAATGAAAGTTTGATTTATCCTGTAGATTCTATCTGCTTTTTCGTGGAATTTATCGTAACTGAATTCGTGCTTGGTATATAATGTGACATATATGCTTGCGGTGAATCCGATGGTGAGACATAGGATGGTCAATATCGAAAATGCTTTTTCTCTCTTTGCATTTCGATAGGTTGTTTTGAAGTAATTTCTGAATATATCCATTTGAGTGAGTTTTTGAGCAAATGAGAAACCTCTGAGTAGTCCCGGACGAAATAGCCTTAAAACATCCAGGGTATACTTTATTTTAGCTTTTGTTGTAGACTTGTCCCGAGCATTTGTATTAAACCGTTCCAACAAATCTCCTTCGATATCTTCCCTGTAATCCGGATGGCAAAACCACCGGAAAAATCGGAGGGGGAGTTTCGGGGGAGTTCGTTTTTCATTCATCTCGTAAGGCCTCACTAGGATTACTCATAGCTGTTTTCAAAGACTGATAACCAATCGCCAAGAGTGTTACAATGATCGCAGTGACACCGGCAATTAGAAATACATCGAAAGTGATCGATACCGTATAAGTATAATTTTGAAGAAATGAGTCCATCAGGTACCAACCCACTGGAGCAGCAATTACAAAAGCGATCAATATCAATTTTACAAAGTCCTTTGATAGTAATGTGACAATACCCGCGACTGTTGATCCCAGCACCTTGCGTATTCCAAATTCCTTGGTGCGGCTAATGCAAACAAAATAGATCAGTCCGTACAAACCCATACATCCAATCAAAGTACTGGCTATAGCGAAGAGGCTCAGTATGTTGGAAATTTTTCTTTCATTCTCGTAAAATCCTTTCATGGACTCTGATAAAAACTGGTATTCGAATATGTCATCGGGAAACAATGATGTCCAGTATTTTTCCAGGATGTCAATTCCGGCACTAAGGCTCTCAGGATTGAGGCGAATGCTTGCAGTTTGAAAATTCCAGGGTCCATATATATAGAAGTGGGGTACAATGCGACTCTTCAGGCTCTGAGAATGATAATTTTTAACAACCCCTACAATTGTCAACCTACTATCCTCGTCCTCGCCTGCCCAGGCGGTAATTGTTTTACCAAGCGCTTCCTCCGGATTGTCTAACCCCATTTTTTTGGTTGCTTCCTCATTTACGATGGTCCATCTTGTTGAATCATTCGGTAAGAGTTGCCTGCCTGCGAGCAATTCAATTCCATAAAAATCAAAGTAATTGAGATCCACAAACTGGAACCTGGAAACAAACTCATCACTGAGGTCATTGTGGTTAACCGTAGACCACCATTGATTCGAGTGAGAGGAGGGAGCGGTTAATCCGAAAGTGGCATCATGGATTTCCGGATGCTGAAGCAATTGTGTACGGAGCAATTCCCTTTTTTCTGAGTTTTCTTTATCTGGCATTGAAATCGTCACAATCGACTCCTGGTCAAATCCAAGGTCTTTATTATAGAAGAACTCCATTTGCCTGGATCCGATGATAACGCCAATAACCATAATTTGGGCAATGGCAAATTGGCAGATTATTAAAACCTTTCGCAAGGGTACACTTCCATGGGTAGTCTTGGATTGACCTTTATTGAATATTTCCGCAGGAGTGAACCTGGAACTTACAAAAGCCGGATAGAGCCCTGAAAGCAAAGTGATCAAAACTCCAAGAGCAGCCAGGAAAATAAATGTAGACAGACTCCAGACATTGGCTTCCGCAACACCGGTATTCAATAAATGACCTGACTGATTTTGTATAATGGAACCTACGCAAACGGCAAATACTAATGAAATCAAAACAATGATTCCGGTTTCTATTAGAAATTGACCCAGAATCAAGCGACGGGAACTACCCATTACTTTTCTGACGGCGATTTCTTTGTTTCTTTTCAGCGTCTGAGCGGTCGAAAGGTTGATAAAATTGATACAGGCGATAAGGATGAAGAATCCGCTTATATATAATAGGGATTCCATTATCCATTCCTTCGTGCCGTAGTTGTAAGAGCCGCTGGCAGGATTAAAATGAGCATCATTCAGCGAGATAAACTCAAAACCGACATACTTGTATTCCTCTTCATATTCCGAGAATATTTCATCCAATTTGGCCTCAGCCACTTTTGGATCCGCTCCTTCTCTGATCAGAACATATCCATGATGATCTGAATCACCCCCGGCCCAATTGTCTTTCGTTTCCCAGTAATCCTGATCGAGTCTGCGGGTTTCCATTGAGACCAACATTTTGAATTGGAATTCAGAATTAGCTGGTACTTTTTCAATAATCCCAGCTACAATGAGATCGTAGTTATTGTTATATCGGATTTTCTTTCCAAGCGACTCCCGTTCTCCGAATAATTTGCGCGCAGTTTCGGTATCCAGTACAACCTGATTTGGTTGAGAAAGGGAGGTTTCCGGGGATCCTGAAAGCCAGTTAATGTCTATGATTTTGAAAATTTCCGGCTCAATGAAGTACGCTCCCGAATGTTTTAATTTCCTGTCCTCTATTTCCAGGGTGGGAGGGTAATCCTTTAAAACAGCCCCAGCGGCTTCGACTTCAGGTACATTTTCTTCCAATGCATGGATCACTCCATAGGGAATATGTGAACCGGCACCATCATCAAGTCTTCCGAATCGCATGATTTGAAAAGCCCGGTCGTAGTTAGAGTGGTAGGTATCAAAACTGCGCTCAAACCGAACGATTGAAAACAAGGATAGCGCAATTCCAATCGCTATAGAAAGTCCGACTATATTGATGACCGCGTATTGTTTATTGCGGTACAGGTTTCTAATAGATACTTTAAAATGATTCCTGAACATGGTAAATCCGTTGAGTTTTTGAATTCCTTTAATTTCTTTGATAATACCCGGTCTGAAAAGTGTCAAAACTTCGACCGCAAAACGCCAGCGAGATTGGTTTCTTTCGAATCGCTCCAGCAGATCACCTTCGATATCCTCCCTGTAATCGGGGTGACAAAACCACCGGAAAAAGCGGAGTGGGAGGTGGGGCGGATTGTGCCTTTTGCTATTCATTCCTGTTGGGATTACCCCCAACCCCTAAAGGGGAGTTGAGTTTTTCGTGACAGGTCAATCGAATTTTATTAAGTACAACTTCTAATTCAATTTCGACCTCCTTATTGGTAAATCTTATAACATCCATGCCAAACTGATCGTTGCTCATCTTTCGTAAATATTTGCAAAATAAAATTGAACAATTCCACCCTTTAGGGTCGGGGTAAAGAATTGTTTGAAATACGAGTCGATCACAGTTGCCGTAAATGAACTATTAACGAGCTTTTTCAAGCAAAACCACCGGAAAAATCGGAGCGGTAGGTGCGGTGGATTGTGCTTTTTGCTATTCATTCCTGAGTTGGTTTACCGGGTTGATCAAAGTAGCTCTGTAGATTCTAAAGAAAACGGAAAGGATTGCGATCACTACCAAAACAATCACTGGAATTAAAACCAACTTCCATGATATCGAGATATGGTAGGCGAAGCTATCAAGCCATTGGGATCCACCTAATATGAACAATGGTATAGAAATACCGGTGGAAATGGCTAGTAGCCAAAAGTATTCTCGGGATAGGAGCAATATCAATTGGTCCCTTTTGGCGCCAAGCACTTTCCTGATTCCGATTTCCTTGATCCGGAATGAAATAGAAAACGCCACCAGAGAAAAAAGACCCAATATTGAAATGACAACGGCTAAAATGGTAAAGGCCCCGAATAGTTTTCCGAATTGCTGTTCGGATTGATATTGTTGATTGAATCTGGAATCAAGGAAATAGGCATTATACGGGTCTTTTGGATAAATTTCTCGGAAATGAGCTTCAATAGATGCCAATGATCCAGACAGGTTGCCCGTACTTAACCTGATGGACAAATAAGCATTATAAAGGTCTACAATTCCGTAAATAGTCGGGGCAATCGGCTCATGAAGCGAGTTCCAGTTGACATTTTTTACTACTCCATGGATCCTTAAAGTGTCAAGGTTAGTCATTATGATGTGTTCACCAATTGCTTCATTCGGGGAGCCCAGTTCAAAAACTTTGACAGCTTCTTCATTGATAATAACTGCTTCGTAATCTTTTAGGTCCGGCGTAAAAGGTCCGCCAGCCAGAAAATCGAATTGATAGGCATCAGTAAAAAATCGATCCACTAATACTGCCCTTCCATCTTTCTCATGGTCTCTGGGAACTCCAAGTTTTCGCATACCACCCCACCAGACTTCTCCCGTTCCCGGAATATTTGTGGTACCAGTTATTGCATGAATATTTGGATCTGAAAGAAGTGAGTTTTTAAATCGTTCATGTTTGATTGGTAACAACTCACGTCCATCATCCAGAAATGCCCTGGGAC
This sequence comes from Cyclobacteriaceae bacterium, assembly GCA_965228045.1. GTDB lineage: Bacteria > Bacteroidota > Bacteroidia > Cytophagales > Cyclobacteriaceae > JANQEU01. Next base: position 1,519,117 of record OZ245789.1, read on the forward strand.
CTTCCACTACAAGTATCTGGTCCATTGCAATGCCAAGTTCCTTTTCTCTCATGAAAATAACCTGTTGATAGATAAGATAGGTTGCCAAAGTCAGTATAAGCGAAATGCTCAATTGTACCACAATCAATGATTTTCGAAATGCACTTCCGTTATTGTAAGTGCTGCCAATGTGATCTCTTGTTCCAGTGCCCCAACTTAGTGCAATGAAAGTGGGATAAAGACTTGAAATCAGTGATCCGGCCACAATAACAAAGAATGCGCTTAACCAGAATCCAACCGAGTGAAACAGTGAAAATTGTAGTTCTTTTCCCATCAAATCTCCAACGTCTGGAAGTAACAAGAAAGTTGGTATAAGGGCTAAGAAGAACGCGACAGTATTGAAAATCAGCGACTCGATAAAAAATTGCGTAGCAAGCTGACTTTTAGCTGCGCCAATGGTCTTACGTATCCTTATCTCCTTGAACCTTTTCAAGGCCTTCGCAGAAGTAAGATTGACGTAGTTGATCCATGCAATGAGTAAAATGATGACACCTACAATTTGAAATAACCAGATGTTTTTCATGGAACCATTTTTCTCGTCAAGATCATTCGCAAAATATGTGTGAAGGTGTACCGCATCTATCCGTTGCAAGTCCATGGTTAGCGCCTCGTCGCTTTGCTCCATATCCTCCCCCCAGTGCTCATACAACAGCTCTTTTAACCGGTCACTTACTAATTTTTTATCGGTATTTTTTTCGAGGTGCAGGTAGGTGTGAAAATTGGTCCATCCCCATCCGTCTCCTCTTACATAAAGCCCATAATGACTCAGAAGAAAATTGATAGGAATCAGGTAATCAAAGTTCATATGAGAGTTTGCCGGTAGTTTTTCAAGTACACCGGTTACTGTGAATTCTCCACTGATGGACCCTCCGTGAACTCTGACGATTTGTCCAATCGGGCTTTTCTTACCAAAATGTTTCTGAGCTGTTTCCGCCGTAAGAATGATATTTTGTTGATCAGCTAATGCGGTCTCAGGGTTGCCCAGCGCTAGCGGGAAAGTAAACATATCCAGAAATCCATCATCAACATACCATATGCCAAATTCAAGGAATTTTTTGGTTTGATCCTGACTGGAAACCACTACTCCTTCGTCAGAATACATAGGTCTGATCCTGACCATCCCTTTGATACCAGGGATTTTTTCTTCGGCCTCCGAACCGAGCTTATGAGGTGTTTGTGTGGTATTGAAATTGAATTCTCCTGCCCGGAATGATGACTGAATAATTCGGAATTTGTGTTGGTAGTCCTCATGAAAACTATCAAAGCTTTGTTCGAATCGAGCGTATTGAAATATTGTAATACTACCAAACATGGCAATGATCAGTCCCAACAAATTGATCCAGGTGTAGGTCTGATCACGAAGAAATACTCGTTTTGTAGTTTTTGTATAATGCCCAATCATCAGAAGGGATTGGCTATGCAGGTTTAAAAAACTCTTTCTCATAAGGCTCGGTCGTAATAATGAGGCCAGGCTTAGCAAGAGACTCCAACTGGCTCTCTTCTTGCCTTTTTCCTTTAGCCCTCTTTCATATCGCTCAAGCAAATCTCCTTCAATATCCTCCCTGTAGTCCGGGTGACAAAACCATCGGAAAAACCGAAGCGGGAGTTTGGGAGGATTGTGCTTTTTACTATTCATTCCTGTTGGGAATACCCCCAACTCCTAAAGGGAGTTGAGTTATTGGCGCCTTTGCGTGCTACTCTCATTATTACTTTCTGGATAGTGCTATTTCAGGTATGGCATTCCAAAGACCCAATCGCTGTTCCTTAGCTTCTTCCAATGCACTTTGACCGTAGGATGTGAGTTGAAAAAATCGTTTTCTTTTTCCCCCTCTCATGCTGGTGGCTTCACCAAACTCCGAAGTCAGATATCCTTTTTTTTCCAGCCTTCTCAGGACCGTCTGGAGCGCTCCAATGCTTACTTTCCTGTTGAGACGTTCTTCCATTTCATCTATTATGGCTACACCGTATGCTTCACCATATAGAATTGCTACTGTTAGCAACACTACCTCCTCAAATTCTCCCAATTGATGTTTTCCCATGTGATTTGTAAATTATATTTACCTCAAATGTAGTTTTTTAATGTTTTAATAAACTACATTGTAGTCAAAATGTTTCAAAAAAACCCCGGAAAACTATTTCCAGGGTTTAAATCCCAATCAGTTTCTTTCAATGATTATTCGCTTAAACTCTTGATTATCAACTGATTGAATTTGGATTAAATAATGACCTTCCTGTAGCGACTTGACGGGTATCCGATCTCCCTGAAATTTGGAACTGAGGATTTTTGATCCGGAAAGGTCAAATATTACAATAGTTGCCTCACTTGCAAGCCCGGAAAACATCAGGTAATCGGAGGTGGGATTGGGATAAATGATTACCTGACTTGTGGGTTCCAGGGCAGATATGACGGATTCAAGGACGTCAATGGATAATGTAACCGGCTCAGCCGCATTGTAATTGTCATTTCCGGGCTGGAGAGCAGTGACTGTTATGGTACCTGCGGATTCCGGTGTTATCGTGGCGCCATTTAAAATTCCGGGACCTGAGATCTCAAAAGAGACCTCAAGACCGGAAGTTGCTGTGGCATTTAGAGTTATCTCGGTGCCCATTTCTAAGGACGACGTTTCTTCAAAAGTGATCTGCTGGTTTGCTTTGTTCACTACAAGGTCCTGGGCGGTACTGGCCGCTTCAAATGAGTCATTACCAGACTGGGATGCAGTAATGGATACTGTTCCCGCCGAAACGATCGTAGCTGTATTGCCATTGATCATTAAAATTGACTCGTCCGAGGAACTGAAAGCCACTGCAAGATCAGAACTGGCTGTAGCTACCAAATCAAAATCTGCATCTCCATAGGTCTTACTGGAAATGGCATTAAAGGTGATGGTTTGTTGTGATTTTTCGACGGTAGCTACATCTACTATCAATTCCTGGGACACCGTGTCCGATGGATTGTAATCATTGTTTCCGGCCTGAAAAGCAGAAATTGTCGCTTTACCCGCTGCAACAATAGTTACTGTAGATCCGTCGACGGATGCGATGTTTTCATCTGAACTGAAATAGGAGACCGCTAAACCAGAACTGACTGTAGCACTTAGTTCGAAGTCAGGATCACCTTCGGTTACCTGAGTGAGTGCACCAAAGGTTACTGTTTGATCCGCTTTGTCTATTGTGAGTGTTCTTTCAACGGAAGAGGCACTGGCGTAAGAGTCATTGCCGGACTGGGATGCCGTGATGGTAACGCTACCGGCTTTTTTTATAGTTATTGTAGAGCCAGTTATAGAAGCAATGGTTTCATCACTTGATGAAAAACTAACGTCTAACCCGGAACTGCTCGTGGCAGAAAGATCAAAATCGGCATCTCCGTAAGCTCTATTCTCTAATTCACCAAAAGTTATGGTTTGCTGCAAGAGCGTGACAGTAAAGTCCTGCGTCTTATTAACGGCGGGATTGTAATTTCCATTACCAGCCTGACTGGCGGTTATGGTAGTCGTGCCAACTCCAACAATTGTCACGGTGGAACCCGAAATTGTAGCTACGCTTTCATCGGAGCTGCTATAGTTTACAGTAAGTCCCGAAGATGCGTTTCCTGTAAGGTCGAAGGGATCACTGCCTATTTCCTTTGAAGTTATCTCGGCAAATTCAATAATTTGATCGGATTTTCCTACTACCAGGGCCTGCTGCACAGAGGTTGCAGCCTCATAGTTTTCGTTCCCTGCCTGGCTCGCAGTTATGTTGGTCGTTCCTACGCCCACAATGTTGACCGTACCGGAGGAGACTGTCGCTACAGATGTGTTTGAGCTCTCATAGTTTACGCTAAGACCACTTGTTGCAGACGCTGTAAGATCAAAATCAGGATCACCATAGGATTTTTCCGGAAGGGCGGAGAAGGTTATGCTCTGAGAAGCCTTGTCTACAGTGAGCATTCGGTCAACGGGTGTTGCGGCAGTATATGATCCATCCCCGGCTTGATAGGCTGTGATAGTCACCAATCCAACCCCTACTATGGTTAAAGTGTTACCATCTACCGTGGCAATTGACGTGTTGCCGCTGGAATAAGTGACAGGCAGATCACTGGTTGCCGTGGCAGTCAGATTGAAGGCAGGATCGCCATATGATTTTGTGGGTAGTGTCCCAAAAATTATATATTGGTCAGCTTTGGTCACGGTCAAAGTACGTTGGACACTGGTGGCCGCGTTAAAATTTGAATTTCCTGACTGAGAAGCGGTTATGGTAGTGGTCCCAATACTTGCAACTGAAACTGTTCCGTCAGTAGTAACACTTGCCACGCTTGGGTTGCTGCTGGAATATGATACGTCCAATGAACTGGAAGCTGTAGCCCCGAGATCAAAATCTTCAGCTATGACTTCCACATCATTCAGGGTTCCAAAAGTGATGGATTGATCAGCTTTAGATACGGAATAGGCATAAGTTTCGCTTGCGGATTGATAGGTTGCGTTTCCTGCCTGGCTTACGGTAATCGTTACATCCCCTGCTCCGACAGGATTAAGATAGGTTCTAAATGATCCACCACCCACATCGGCGATTGGATCAAAGGTTACGATTGACTCATCAGAACTTTCTATGGTTAGTGGTAGGCCGGAGGTTGCTGTGAGATAAACAGCGACTTTGGCGTCTCCAAAGCTTGTTGCTGTGAAGGAGGGTTCATTGATGGTCTGTGAAAGTTTAGTCACAGTTAATGACTCCATTAAAGTAGTGGCTGCGTTGTATTGTGTATTTCCTGATTGGGAGGCTGTGATGTTTGTGGTGCCCTCGCCAACAATGGATACGGTGTTTCCGGAAACTGTTGCTACTCCGGTATTCGAACTGGAATAGAAGATGTCAAGTCCGGCAGTCGTAGTCTGAGGAAGGTCAAAGTCTGCGCTATTAATCTCTTTGTCAGGTATTGGATCCAGAGGAATTGTCTGATCTCCTTTTATGATCGTCAATGATCTGCCTACGCTAGTGGCGGCGTTGTAATCATTGTTTCCTGATTGACTAGCCGTAATAGTAACCGTACCAACATCAACAAAAGTCACAGTATTGCTGCTTACCGTGGCCACTGAGGTGTTGGAGCTTTCATAGGACACCGTAAGTCCTGAAGTAGCAGTTGAAGTAAGGTCCAGAGTGTTTTCGCTGAACTTTGTGTCGGACAAGGTGCCGAATGAAATAGTCTGATCAGCCTTATTGACTGTCAGTGTTTGCTCTACAGATGTGGCGGCGTTGTACTGAGTATTTCCACTTTGGCTTGCAGTGATAGTAGTAGTCCCCGCACCTCTGATCGTAACTGTCGAGCCAGAAACTGTTGCCACGGCGGTGTTTGAAGATTGGTAACTGACACTGAGACCGGAAGAAGCTTCCGCTGTGAGACTAAATGGATCATCGCCAAAGGTTTTTTCCGGAAGTGCATCGAACGTGATCGTCTGGTCCTGTTTTTCTCCCAGGACGGCAACAGACAAAACATCCGAAGTGGCCCCGGTACATGGATTCACCAATTTTACGGTTACATTCCCATCCGCAAAACCTTTCGAAAGTGAAGTTGCAAAATGCGTATAGTTGTTCATCTCCCAGCCCTCGGGCATCGTCCAGACGTAGTTTAAGTATCTCTCTGTCGCGGTTGGAGACCAATTAGTACCGTTACTGTAGCGAATTCGAAATGATGTGCCCCCGGAAGTCACAAGGATTTCTTTGTCATCCATGATGGTGGCAAGGTCTATTTCACTGTAGCAGTCGCAACCTTGCACATACGTTACTTTGCCTGTTCCATATTCTCCATCCTCATTTTTGGCAACAGTATTGAAGAGATAACTGGCGTCTTCCGGAAAGAAGAAATCGTAATTAATAGATAGTTCACCCTCTGCAGCCGATATAACATTATCCTGACTGTAGGAGTCCCCATCGACACATGCGGTACCATCTATGTACACCCAGATATCATGACCTGCTGCCTCTGGATCAGCATTGGTCCAATTTATAGTTACATCGTAAATGTTGACATCAGGTTGAATAGGAGTTGGATCAGCTGGCGGGTCCCAGGTAGTGACGGAAATGATATTGTTATAACCATTGTCCTCCTGGAAACTAAACCGATAGTAATAAGTCGTACCCTGAGTCAAACCATTTATCCTTAATGGGCTGTTGTTATTATAAGGGTCATTTTGATAACCGGTTACTATAAATTGCCCATCCACCACCAGATCAGAAAATGCCATATCCCGGGCTACCTGGAGATATACCGTAGAGGACTCGGGCTCAAGTAGCGCAACGAATGATCTGTGTCGGATTTCGCCGGCGGCGATTGCGGTTTGCGAATGGGAATATTGAGATAGAAAGAGAAAGAAAGAAAGAAACAGGAGCTTTTTCATGATTCAAGAGTTTATAAGCTCATTGAATTTCCTCTGTCTTTCTATCTCTTAAAACTCAGATTGAGGCAAGGGCGAAAACTTTTTAGTTAAGGTTAGGGAAAACCTAGTGGTAGATTAAAGCATGGAAAGCTTTTCCATAAAATCCTTTCGGTGGGATTTCCCGATGGGTACTTTGTGACCTTTGAGAAAAACGTATCCTTCTGATATGGAATCAATTAATGAGAAATTTATCAAATAGGATCTATGGATTCGATAAAAACCAAGCGGCAGTAATTTCTCTTCTATGCTCTTGAGAGTATGAGAAATCAGATACTTTTCACCTTCGGTGAATACATTGGCATAATTGTCAAATGCTTCCACAAAAACAATTTCAGAGGACATGATCGAAATGATTTCCTGATTTTTTCTGACAAAGAACTTTTCAGGTTTGTGTGCCTCGGGACTTTTCGAGGAGTTTTTGTGTAATGCAATTTCGACATTCGCCAGAAGGTCGTTTTTAGAGAAAGGCTTTACGATATAACCTGCCGGATTTACTTTCTTCGCTCGGTTGAGTGTGCTTGTATCATAGTAGCTGGTGAGAAAAATAAATGGTATTTCTAACTCTGAAGCCAGTTCTATTCCATCTTTATCTCCCTCTATATTGATGTCCAAAATAGCCAGAGATGGAGATTCGTTTCTAATGATCCCCATAGCCTCATCAGCTTCGTCAGCGATCCCGGCAATAGTGTGTCCAGCCTTTTCCAGGGTGGATGCAATGTCATCTGCGACTAACGGTTCGTCTTCCACTATTAGAATTGAAGCCATTTTATACAACCAGTTTATATCTACTTAGGGTCATGATCACTTTTGTGCCATTATCATTCAGAATATTGATTTCAGCTTTAAGCTTTCTACCTAGTGACTGGATCATTTTCCATCCAAAGGAATTCTTTTCGGCTATTTCCTTCTCATTAAATCCGACTCCGTCATCACTTACTTCTACATGCAACTTATTGTCGAATTCCTTTAGCCTGATTATCAGTTTCCCGGACTTTTTATCAATGAATGCATATTTCAATGAATTGGTCACCAATTCATTGATGATCAGTCCAAGTGGAATTATGGTATCAATATCCAGTTTGATACCTGATGAATCTATTTGATATTGTATGGTTTCATTATCTATATCGAAAGCACTAAATAATTCTTCAGTTAGATTATCAAGATACTCCTGGGCATCCACACCACGGATATCTTGATCCTGATATAGTTTTTGATGGATAAGTGCCATGGAACGAACTCTATGCTGACCGGCCTGAACGGCAGTAATGGCAGCCTCATCGGATAGTGAATCAGCCTGGAGATTCAATAAACTTGATATTACCTGCAGGTTGTTTTTTACCCTGTGATGAATCTCCTTTAACAACGTTTCCCGCTCATGAAGTGATTTTTGGATTTGTTTATACAGAACCCAGAGCAGAATAGCCACACCGACAATCAGGATAGACACTATCAGCAATCCATTTCGCTCCCTGCTTCTCTTTTCTATGCCCAACGCTTGTAGTTGATTTTCCGCGTTGAGTCGTTCTATTTCAAGTTCCCTGTTTTCTTTTTCGTACAATTGCTCCAGCTCGTTAGTTTGTCGAAGTGTCTCCTCACCAAGAAATTTCTCCCGAAGTTCCACGTATTTTTCAAGGTTCCGTACAGCTTCTGTGTTGTCTCCGGTTTCCTTGAAAAACGCGTAAGCCAGGTGGTAATGATGCATGGCGGTTTCCAAATAGTCCTCCTCTAGAAGGAACTCTCGGGTTTTTTCCAGGTAATAGTTGGTTTGGGACCAATTTCGTTCCTGGAAAAAATATTGGCCCAGGTTATGATACACCTGAGTTTTGACATAATCACCGTCCTGATCATTGATCAGAGATTCGGCTTCGTCAAATGAAGCAAACGCCCGCGCCATATTTTCCAAATTGATGTAGATGATACCCAGGTTGACGAGCTCAGCTTTGTAAGCGATCATGTCTCCGATTTCCCTGGCCTTATTGATACATTTTGAAGAATAAACCAGCGCCGAGTCGTACAGATCCATTCTTTGGAATATGGAACTCATATTGGTATAGGTATTCAACAATCCGCGTGTGTCTTCCAGTGATTCCTTGATCGCGATAGAATTCCGTGAGACTTGAAGTGCGTATTCCAGTTGATTGGTTTTTTCATAAATGCGACCGAGATTATTGTAAAGTCTGGATAAGTTTTGAAGATCCGACAGGGATTCAAAAATCGGTTCCGACATCAGATAGTACTTTAGTGCTGAGTCCAATTTGCCTTCGTAGTAAAAGATCACACCTATATTGAACAAAGAAGTTGCCTCTCGTTTCACATCTTGATGGATCCTACTGTGCTTGAGTGCCTTATGGTAATAATACCTTCCACTATCGAATTGATAATCGTAATCAAAAACAAAACCCATTATGGTAAGTCCAAGACCTATATCGTGATTTGTGCCTTTTGAGAGAGACAGATCATAACACCGTTTTGCGTATTTGTAAGATGAGTCAAAGTTTATTCCGCACCATTGATAGGAGATTTCACTAAGTAGGAATATCCTGGCACTATCATTTTCAGTGAATCGGAGTCTTTGATGCAGTGAATCTATAAGGGGCAGATTCTGAGCCCACAGGTTCAGTGTCATCAGTGTATACACCATTAGAGCGAGTATCCGGCGGTACATCCAATGAATTTAATAAGAATAGAGTTAAAAATCCTACTTGGTTATCCGGAGGCAATTTGTTGCTTAAGATCCAGACATTGCTCCAAATGCCTATGTTCATGTGTCACTATGATCTCAAAGGCCATTTCTAACGGGTATACAATGAATCTGTTAGCAGGTGAAGAGATTTTGACTTTACTGACCAATAGGCCTTCGGAATTACTGATAACCGCCTTTAGTTCTTTCTGATGTCCGATGAATCTGTCAATGATATCCGAATCTATGCGGTCAATGGCAGGCTCCCAGATGCCAAAAGTCCGGGCTTTTCTGGCGTTCTCCGGTTTTACAGATTGCAGTATGGTTTTACCCATAAAATTTGCGTAAGCATTTATTTTTCCAATCCAGGGCAGCTCATATTTTCCTGCCATCAATTTCTCGATTGGCTCAAAGTAAGAGCTATTGATGACAATCAAATGATCCAGAATTTGGGCGATGGACCACTTATCAGGCGCTGGCCGGGTATTAAGTTCGTCTGCGGTTAGCGGCACGAGTGATTCTGAGACCTGCTTCGTTACAAGGTCCAGTTTTTTATGCCACTCTATGATCCTGTCATGCATAGGCAAGTTCCACTTCCTTCAACGCATCTTCCAGCGATCCAAAAGTCCTGTCTGCCTCATGAAGTTTGGACCGCATTGCTACATCTTGCTGAATCCCAAAGCAGGTTAACCCGGCCGCTTTGGCGGATTTCGTACCGTTCACAGTATCCTCAAAAACCAGGATATTGTCTTTCGGGATACCCAGTCGTCGGACACATAAGTCATAAGGTTCAGGATCAGGTTTGCTGTTTACCACATCATCGAACGTTACTATTTCCTCAAAGAGGTTTAGGATTCCTTTCTTTTCCAGGATGAATTTCACACTTCGGTATTGGCTACCGGTAACAATGGAGACAGGAAGATTCTTTTCCCGAAAAAAATCAATGCTTTCCTGCGCATAAGGCATCATCTTTACATCATGATCCATTAATCTGTTGCCGGTAAAGTGCTCAATCAGCATCAAAAGTTCATGCGGATCAATCGAGAGCTCGAAATCCAGGATCACGTCATCGATGCTCATGCTCGTAGGTTTACCTACAAGCTTCTCGTTGTAATAGTCATGCGTCATTTGCGCACCAAACTCTTTTTGTAAAAGCATTTGGGTGCACTGAAAATGAAAGTATTCCGTATCGACGAGTGTTCCATCAAAGTCGAAAATAACAGCTTCCAGGGGTGACATAATTTATTTGGCTTTGGGTCTGAAGGCTTTTACAAAATCCGGATTGGTCTCTATTCTGGGACCTGCCAGTAAGTCTATACAATATGGAATGGCCGGAAATACCACGTCGAGACATTCTTTGATAGCTTTTGGTTTACCCGGAAGATTTATGATCAATGTCTGGTTTCTGATACCAGCTACCTGCCTTGACAGGATTGCTGTAGGCACAATTTTCAGGCTCTCGGCTCTCATGGCTTCACCAAATCCAGGCATCATTTTGTCGCACACTTTTTCTGTTGCCTCCGGCGTCACATCCCGTTTCGCCGGCCCGGTACCACCAGTCGTCACGATCAGGCAGCAGCCTTTTTCATCACTCATCTCAATCAGCTTTTCGGAAATCTGATCAGCCTCATCAGGGATCACGGCATATTCATGCTCCCATTCGCTGCTGATGTAGTCACCCAATAACTTCAATGCTTCTTTTCCGGGAATATCATCATAAATGCCTTGACTGGCCCTGTCGGAAATGTTGATTACCCCAATGCGTGCTTTCATATGGAAAAAGTCGATAACCTCGCAATTTTAGCGATAACTACTTTCTAATTCCACCATAGGCCCACCCAAAATCTGTTTTATCCATAATGTAAACCAATGCATTTAATTTTTGTGTGTTCGAACAAATTCGATCTAATCAACGAATTTTACAAAAATGACTTTACTTTTACGCCAGTTATAAAAGTGTTTATTATCGTTTATTTTATAGTTAAGATTTGATCACAACCTAAAACCCATCTAATGATTCTAGCTACCATCGATTGGATTATTATCGCAATATTTTTTGCCATTGTAATTGGCCTGGGCTGGATAGCCTCCAGAACTGCAGGTCAGAGTACCGAGGAATTTTTTCTTGGCGGTAGGTCGATGCCCTGGTGGCTACTGGGCATATCCATGGTGGCCTGTACCTTTTCCGCGGATACACCAAACCTGGTGACAGGGATGGTACGTGAAGATGGTATTGCCAAAAACTGGGCGTGGTGGGCATTTCTGATCACGGGTATGGTAACCGTCTTTATTTATGCTAAGCTCTGGCGCCGCTCTAATGTGATGACAGATCTGGAATTCTATGAAATCCGATATAGTGGAAAGGCAGCATCATTCTTAAGGGGATTCCGATCAGTTTACCTCGGATTTTTTCTGAATTGCCTCATCATGGGGTCGGTCACGCTTGCTGCGATTAAGATCGGCGCGGTGATGTTCGATCTTGAACCCTGGATGACTGTTGTCGGTGCCTCCCTGGCAGTGGTGATCTATGCTTCGCTAGGGGGCATAAAGGGTGTCATTTGGGCGGATTTTTTCCAATATAGCATTGCGATGCTAGGTGCAGTTTATGCGGCAATTGTTTCCGTGAATCAACCTGAAATTGGCAGTCTGAGCAATCTTTTTTCACATCCTGCAGTAGCGGAATCCCTGGATATTTTACCGGAATTTTCAGATACTTCGGCGCTTGTTACCTTGTTTATAATCCCAATCGCCGTCCAGTGGTGGGCGGCGTGGTACCCTGGAGCTGAGCCTGGAGGTGGAGGGTACATTGCACAGAGGATGCTTAGCGCAAAAGATGAAAAGAATGCTATAGGTGCTACTTTGCTATTCAACTTTGCGCATTACGCGCTTAGACCGTGGCCGTGGATCATTGTAGCGCTCGCTTCAATGATCATTTATCCTGATCTTGAGTCAATTAAAGCAGATTTCCCCGGTATCACAGATCAGTACCTGGGACATGACATTGCTTACCCGGTGATGCTTACCCGGCTGGGGCCGGGTTGGCTGGGCCTCGTGGTAGCTTCCCTTATAGCTGCATATATGTCTACCATCGGCACTCACTTAAACTGGGGGTCATCTTATCTGGTCAATGATTTCTATAAAAGATTTGTCAAACCAGGAGCAAGCGAAAAGGAACTTGTCGGTATCGGAAGGCTGTCTACCGTCACTTTGATGATAGTGGCCGGAACGATTTCATTGACGATCCTTGAGAATGCAACACAGGCATTTAACATATTATTACTTTCAGGTGCCGGTTCAGGTGCCATTTATCTTCTTAGATGGTTCTGGTGGAGAATCAACGCCTGGGCTGAAGTGGCCGCGATGATAGCCGCTACCATTTCTGCCGTAGTGCTTTCGGTCTGGATATCGGATGAGGCACTTCAAACCCTGTATATAGATGCTCCTACTATGAGACTGCTTATCGCAACTGGGATCACATCTGTTTCCTGGGTTATTACTATGTTCCTGACCCAGCCGGAAAACTACGAGACACTGCATAGGTTTTACAAACTCACTCATCCCGGCGGACCAGGCTGGAAAAAAGTAATGGATGAAGCAGAAGAGAAGGGTGAATCATTTGTAAAGAAAAAATGGGACATTCCGGAAGGACTATTATCCGTTCTTCTTGGTGCCTTCGGCATATACAGTGCACTCTTTTCCATTGGTAATTTTGTTTTTGGAAATGTAGGATTGGGACTTGTTCTTGCACTGGTCTTTGCCGGAGCAGTGTACATGCTCTTCAGGCTGTGGAACAAACTAAACATCGAATAATATGCGAGAGGGAATCAACAGACGATCATTTGTAAAGAAGACAGCTGCAGCCACCGCCATTGCGGCATCCTCACCGGCAATATTACGAGCTGGATTTCTTCCGGCTGATGAAGTTAGGATTGGCTTTATCGGAACAGGTCTGCGAGGCAGAAATCATGTCAATAACATTTTGGATCATGAAGGCGTGGTATGTCCGGCTTTCTGCGACATTGATCCGGCGGCTATTGCCAAAACCAAAGAACTTATTTCCTCTAAAGGACTAAAAGCACCAAAAGTATATACCGGTGGCAACCTGGCTTATCAGGAAATGCTGGAAAAGGAAGAGCTGGATGGTGTGATCATAGCAACCAATTGGAAATGGCACACACCCATGTGTCTTGATGCCATGAAGGCCGGAGTTTACGTAGGTACCGAAGTTTCCGGCGCCTTTTCCGTAGACGAATGCTGGGATTTGGTTAATACACATCAGGAAACTGGCACGCATTTGATGTTTCTCGAAAATGTCAATTACCGAAGGGATGTGATGGCGGTCATGAATATGGTCAAAGAAAATGTCTTCGGTGAGCTTACGCATTGTCGGGGAGGTTATCAACATGATCTGAGAGCAGTTAAATTCAATGATGGCGAAGGGGGATTGGTCTATGGAGAAAATGGATACGGCGAAGCGCGGTGGAGAACAGCCCACTCCATTCATCGAAATGGTGAACTTTACCCTACGCATGGATTGGGCCCAATCAACGCCATGCTGAACATCAATTATGGTAATCGTCTTACGGCAATATCTTCTTTTGCTACGAAATCCAGGGCTCTGAAAAATTATATAAAAGAGCATCCCGGGGGGGGAGAAGATCATCCTTATTACGATATTAACTGGAATTTGGGAGATATCGTGACTTCAACAATCACCACGGCATTGGGTGAAACCATCATCCTTACGCATGACACTAATTCACCACGACCTTATTCCCTGGGATTTAGAGTTCAGGGCGTCAAAGGATTGGTGGAATTTGACTATGGGACCAGACGTGTCCACGTGGAGGGAACTTCCGAGCCACATCAATGGGACGAGTGGGAGCCATGGATGGAAAAATATGATCATGAGCTCTGGAAAAAGTACGGTGAAGAAGCTGTGAACAAGGGACATGGCGGAATGGACTTTTTCCTGGATCGGGCATTTGTCGAGAGCGTCAGAAATGCGTCCGCACCTGTACTGGATGTTTATGACGCAGCCACACTTAGGGTAATCACCCCTCTTTCAGAAGCATCCATCAGACAGGGAGGAGCACCACAGGAAATACCTGATTTTACAGAAGGGAGATGGATCAATAGAAAACCCGTTTTCGCCAGGGGAGATCTTTAATTTCCCCTCCTTGGCCAATAGTTATTTTCAAGTACCGCATCAGATCCACCGATGATTGTGATTTTATAACCGGTAAAGTCACCATCTGGCAATAAAAGAGTGTGCTCATCTGTATCCTTCCATATTTCGGGACTCAGAATCACAGACTCCATCGATTCATCTTCTTCTTTTATCAAACTAAGCTCTACAGCTAGCGGTTTTCGACCTTCATTCCTCAAGGTGATTTTCCCGTCACTTACCCTTGAAATGGAAATATCAGGATAACCCCAGTCGAAAAACCATCGATTCCAGAACCAATTCAGATCTTCTCCCGAGGTGTCATTGAAAGTATAAAAGAAGTCGTAGGGGATAGGATGCTTTCCTTTCCATCGATCCATGTACGCTTTCATACTTTTGCTGAACGTCTCATCTCCCAGTAAGTGATACAATGAATAATACGCCTGAGACCCGATGGTGTAAGAGTTAATTCCGGAGTAATCGGGAGCAACATAAGACGGTACCATCATCGGAGTGACATATTGTTCACCCAGGTATGACTTGTCCCACTCTCCAGAAAATAGTGAGGGAATGAAGTACTCCGCAAAGTCCGCGAGACCTTCGTCCATCCATGCAAATCTTTTTTCATTTGTACCCATCATAAATGGAAAATACATGTGACACATTTCATGGAGTGTCAACCCGTAATTGATGTCAAAATCTGTTATGTCAGGGCCGAGCCAGGCCGCGTATTCCTCGGCGGAATAAGATTCATCATTGGCCATACCGGCAAACTCCATACCTCCTCCATTAAGACCATTGAAAATAGTGAAATACTTAAACGGAAATTCGTATTTTGGGAATTGGTGGTGAAAGACATCCAGCGAGTTTTGCTGCGCTCTGGAAACAGACTCAAACTCCGGGTGATTCGGATCAAACGCGATATGCAGGAAATACTTTCCGAATTCATCCTCATACGACACCGCATTCCAGTTAAATCGGTTACTTAAGGCAAAGGAAAAATCAGGAAAGCCTTTTGCTTCATATTTCCACGTATTGGTTTTCATTTTAAGACCATTTGCAATGTCCTTTTCCGTCACAATTCGAACCGGGTCCTCAGAATTTCTGGCTTTTTTAAGACGATTTTGAATATCCTTCGGATAGATGTCATCTGCATTTACAGGTTCGGAAGAAGCCCAAACCAGAAAATCATCTGGCACCGTTATCTCAACTTTGAAGTCTGATTTGTCATGATAAAATTCAGTGGCTGCATCATACACGATTTGGTCCCAACCAAAAACGTCGTCATAAACCGCAATTTCAGGATACCAATAGCCTATAAACATTGAGTTAGGCTCAATGGCGCCACTTCTTTCAAATCCTTCGCCTGCAATTTCAAAGTGCCAGTTGATTTTAAGATTTATAGAATCCGATGGAGAAAGCTTTTCTGATAAAATGATGGAATAAAACGTTCCTTGATCGGGCATTGCTTCCCTGTCTGTAACGTCAATTTCGGTATCATCGACAACAACTAAATCAAGCACCATGCCTTCATCTACGAGGTTGTCGCTGGAGCTGCTAAAAAATCCCCGCTTTATGGAATTGGGTCTGTAATAATTGTGATAAGCATGAAAGACAATTTCGGACAATGAATCCGGACTATTGTTATAATACCATATATCCGATTCTCCTTTGAGATTCTTCGTTTCCGGATTCACTGTCACTTTGATGTCATATCTGGATCGATTTTGCCAATACGTGTCAGACACAGTTCCATCTTTCTTCCTGGTGTTGTTCTCATATGCCTTTTTGTATTCCAATGGCATATACAGGTCCTGAGCAAAAGTGAAGAACGGAATAAATGAGATGAATAGCAGTAATTTTTTCATAAGCCGATGGTAAAAAGGCTAATATAGACGATACATTCTAATCCTCAATATTGAGGTCACCTCTCTCCGAGAGCATCACCGCTATGAAGCGAAGTTCCGGTATTTCCTCAAATACGATGATCATCATCACGGTAATTGGTACACTCAGAATCATTCCCATAATACCCCAGATTGCACCCCAAATTGTCAGGGAAAGGACCACAACAAGACCGCTCATATTTAGAGAACTGCCCATGATTTTTGGTTCAAGGACATTCCCTACAGCCACCTGGATGACACCTACTGTGGCTAATATGTATAGAAATGGGGCTATTTCTCCGAATTGTAGAATGGCGAAAATGGCCGGAAATAGTGTGGCAATGAGGGAGCCAATCGTTGGAACATAATTGAGTACAAATATCAATAGTGCCCAAAATATGGCTCCATCCAGTCCAAATGCCAGCATCACAAAATAGCTGAGCAGACCAGTCAAAAGGCTCACATAAGTTTTTAGGAGCAGGTACCGCCCTATGTTCTTGTCCATTTTATGGAAGAGCTTGGTCATGCTTTTCTGCTTTTTTTCGGGCACAATGACGGCAAGTTTATGATGGAATATGCTTTCTTCGATCAACAGAAATAGCACATAAATGGGTATTAAAAAGGCGTCCCCCAGTAGTAGAATAGCCAGGTCAAACGTTCCGGACGCAAACTCGCTTAAGTCAAAGGTTTCCGTATAGCCATGAATTTGGGTCACGAGGTCCATTCCAAGTGTGGAGCTCAAGTCCTGAAGAGTTTTCTCAAAATTCTCCTCATACAGATCCAGAGAAGCCGTGAGATCCGACATACTTACGAATAGAAGCTCCATCAAAATTATTATTACGGCATTGATGAAAATGAAGGCCAGAGTACTTTGAAGCCATATCGGAAAATGCTTTTTGACATACCCGACCATCTGGAGGTTTTCTCTTAATTCATGAATGATAAACCAGACAATCAGGGCGATGATGAAGGTTATCGCGTATTCTTTTGAGTAGACCAGAATGATGACTATCGCAATGAGGCTGATCAATAAGTGAGAAAGTCTGGCAATGCCAGGCTTGGAAGGATTTTCGATGGACATTGATATGGGAGGTTAGTGATCAGTAAATATATCCACTACCATCCATACATGGTATTACGAAATTCTGAACATTCTAATTGTGAACGGAGGTACTGATTTTGCTCGGAAGAATGATTTCAAATTTCACAAAACCTTCGGTGGAGCTGACGCTTATTTCTCCCCCATGTTCATGAGCAAATTGATAACAATGGTATAATCCCAGGCCAGTACCTTCCCCTGTTTCTTTGCTGCTAAAAAACGGATCAAATAGTTTGCTCAAGGCTTCTTTTGGTATAGCGGGACCATTATTGGAAATGGCAATCGAAGCTTTGTCGAACCGTTCTGTCAATTCGATCTTTATCTCCGGTTCACTTTTACTTCTACCTGACCAATAGATGGCATTTTCGATAATCTCAGAGACAATCATTTGAATTTTATTGGGGTAACATTCAATGTTTACTTCCCTGAGGTCAAGCGTCGTTTTAATATTCTGCAACTTATAATGTAGCAATTGCATTACATTTTCAATGATTTCTCGGAGACTGTATTCCGTTGGACGATTAGACTCCTTTACGGAAAGCATTAGACTCTTTACTATTTTGGATGCTCTTTCGATACTATGTTTTGAGCTACCGATCATTGTATTAAGATCCTCTTTTTCGATATCGTCAAGAGGCTTGTCGGTTAGGACTTTTGACAGTGATTTTTCGATAACCTCAAGGCCTCCGGATACTATGTTTAGAGGATTATTTAATTCATGGGCCATTCCGGAAACCAACGTTCCTATTGAAGCCTGCTTTTCCGATTGAACCAGCTGTGACTGTGTTTCACGTAGTTTTTCAAAGGACTCTCTAATCTCATTCCTTTGATGCTCAATGAGCTCTTTATCAGTCGACATGCGGTTCAGATTGATATCCATTGCTTCTACCAGATAAAAAGTGGTAAGGTTGAACAGTAACCAATAGAGCAATCCGACCATGCCATATAATCTATTACCAAAGATCATCACAGATTCATAGGTTTTATCCACATCAAATGAATGAAGTACATCCATGATGTTTATGACGGCAAGGAAATTTATCAACACCAGGGACCAGTAAAGGATTGGGTAGTTTTTTCTTGATATTAATGCATGGATCATTATTCCATGAAACACTAAACCAAATGGATAGGCGATATAGTAGTCATCAGGACTGTTTTGTTGAATAATCGGAATAATATGAAACAGCAGGGGCCAGGTCAGTAATAATGACAATCGGCTTAGCAGTGTTTTCTTTATTCTGTTTAAATACAGAAAAAAACCACAAAACACTACGAACAAAGGGACAATAAATTGATCCCACACCAATTCAGAAGGCGGTACAAGATAATCTTCAATCTGAAGGATTATAAAGACTATATAAACCACAGGAAGTGTTACATACACCCCGTTAGAAAATGAAATACTTCTGTTTTCTATATCCCCATAATCAGGATCGGTACCAAGGTTAAGTAACCGGGTAATACGATTGAGCATTAGGCGGTGATTTAGCGAAACATCAAATATAAGACATTGAAAAATCAAGTGAAAAAGAAGAAAACATACCTGCCTTTCCGTTGATTTTCGTCATCAATTCGAATCTAAAAACCTTTTCAAAACTGAGTTTCCGAAAAAAGTTGATCAAATCATCACTAAACCGTCTACTTAATGTCTACAGGGCACTTTTCATGGCATTTGAAGACTCCCTAATCCATACATTTGATAGAATCATTTTACGAGAACTGGTCACTCTGATTTGATTTCTCAGAACATGAATTTTAGAATATGCTGACAGAAAGAGAAGTTCTTTTAATAAAATCATCTTGGGAAGTTTTGAAGCTGGAAGGTGTTCAAAACCCACTGATCTTTTACGATTCATTTTTCGAAGCCGATCCTGGTGCAAGAAAATATTTTGCTCACAGAGACTTCAAAAAGCTGGGTGAAAAATTCAGTCATACCATCGACTTTGTCATTACCAACTGTCACAATCTGGAAGAAGTGAAAGAGTCAATCCATGAGTTGGGTATAGTTCACAACAAGTTAAAGATTGAAGAACAGCATTATCATACCTTCAATCAGGCGATTCTGAAATTACTGGACAAATTTCTCTCGTATCATGAAGACGTAGAAGAGATCAAGAAATCATGGCTTAAAACACTCGAATTTATTGTACAAGAAATGAAAAAAGCACCTGATAAAAAGGTGAGTAAACTCCAAAAACTTATAACGAAAATGTTTGGGTAACCGACGACAACAATATGATTTCCGAAAAAGACATTGACAACATCCGAAACTCCTGGGAATTTATCATGGAGGATGAGCTACGTAATATGCTCAAGTTTTATACTCGATTATTTGAAATTGCACCGGAAGTTCGAATTTACTTTCCGGATGACATGTCCAAATTAGCCGAAAAGCTGGGATATGTACTCAAACTACTGGTTTCTAATCTGGAGAATTTTGATAATTTAAAACCAAAGTTGGTAGAGCTGGGTACTTTCCATTATGAACAAGGTATAGAAAAGTATCACTATAAGTATGTGATCCAGGCCCTTGGATTTACCATTAAGGAAGCAATGGGTTATGAATACACAGAGGAGATCGGAAACTCGTGGAAGAAGGTTTTGATTGCTGTGTCTTCCATCATGATTTCAGCTCCTGAGAAACGAGAAAAGGGCTTTAAGTCTTTATTAAAGAAATTATTTGGGTAGTGGGAATTGTCCGAAAAAAAAGCCCTGCATGAAGTTCATGCAGGGCTTTACTTTATCTTTAGATATTTAATTAATTACCGCTCAATTCGAAGGTAAAGGTCCAGGTTCCTGAAAACCCTGCAGTTCTATTGCTGGCATCGTCCGGCACAGAGAAAGTCAAACTCAAAGCTCCGTCACCTGAAGTTTCATCAATATCCACACTCAAAGAAATAGGCTGGCTTTCATCTCCATTTCTGTAAATGGTGGACAGATCAAGTCCGTCTCCATTCGGCGCAAATTCCCAGTCTCCTGAAGCTCCCCAAACATCTGAAGCTCCATCATCTGACGGACGCCCACTGGTAGTAAACGATCCACCTGCGTACGTGTCCGTATCAACCGTGAAATTCAATGTAAAACCGTCCCACTCATCTCTTGGTGTGTTGTTGACAGTAACTCCACCCGCCACGGGTGCCCATGTGCCTGCTGAAAGTTCTTCAGCTTTTGACTGACCGGGAAAATCCGGCTCCTCATCGTCATTGCCGCTTTGTTTGCAACTAATTACAATGCAAACCGCAGCAATACTCAATAAAGCAAGTGTTCGCTTTAAATAGTTCATAATGGTTGTTGTTAAGATTAAGATAATATGTTGTTGTTAACCAAAAATATACATTTTTTCACAACTCAAAGATCAAGATAACGGATATAAATATTCGAGAAGATCAAGATTGGCTGTGATTTGTTCGTATTCATAACGCTGATTGGAGGCTATAATTATTGTTTTTGCCCCCAAATTGGAATTTATTTCGTTTTGGTACCAATCGATTCCGGACTCGTCCAAATTAGAGGTAGGCTCATCGAGCAAAAGGACCTTAGAATTGTCGTTGAAAGCCATCATTAATCTTAGCCTTTGTTTCATTCCGGAGGACAACTCAGATACCTTTCTGTTCTTAGCTCCGGATAGACCTGCTGTGGAGAGCATTTCTTCGGCAGACATGTCAGAATGTTTGAAATGGAAGTGAAAGTTTAGGTGCTCCAGTAAGGTGAATTCTTCTATCAGGTTTAAATATGGTGCGACAAATGAAAATGCCAATTGTGGATTTTCATTCTTATCGACCGAATCTAAGTAGGATACCGTTCCTTGTGAGGGATCGGTATAGTTTCCTAAAATTTTCAGCAATGTTGATTTTCCAATACCGTTTGGACCGGTAATCGATGTGCTGCTTTTGAAGGAAAATTGGTAGTTAATGTGTCTGAATATCCAGTTCCTGTTGAATTTTTTGCCGACATTCTCCAGAACGATATCCATCTATTTATTCAAGACCTTTCATAATTCCCCGCTCCGAGCTTTGGATAAAGTTTATGATTTCTTCCTTCTCAGGGCTTCCATTAAATTCTTTATTGATTTTCTCAATGGCGGTGCTGGTATTCAAATCGCTTAAATAGATAATGCGATAAATCTCCTGAATTTCGTTCAGTTTCTCATTGTTAAAACCCCTTCTCCTCAGTCCGATGGCATTGATACCGCTATAACCCAATGGTTCACGGGCAGCAGAAACGAATGGTGGCACGTCTTTTCTGACCAGAGAACCTCCTGCAATCATGGCATGAGCACCAATTCTTGCAAATTGTCTGACGGCAGCAGTTCCACCGATGACTGCATAATGTCCTATATCTACATGTCCGGCAATTTGAACAGCATTGGAAATAATGCAGTGATCACCTATATGGCAATCATGAGCTATGTGTACATAGGACATTAGGAGACAATCTTCACCAATTATGGTTTTGTCCCGGTCTTTCGTACCTCTGGAAACCGTGACGAATTCCCTTATAGTGGTTCCATCGCCAATTTCAGCTGTTGTTTTTTCACCTTCATACTTTAGATCCTGAGGCAAACAGGAAACCTGCGCACCCGGAAATATCTTGCACTTTTTGCCTACACGGGCACCTTCCCATACACAAGCGTTTGGACCGATCCATGAGTCATCACCAATCACCACGTCCTTGTCTACAAATGCAAAGGGCTCAATTACAACATTCTTTCCGATTTTGGCCTCCGGGTGGACAAATGCCTGCTCGTATTTCATTCTGAATCTTTTTTCACGATGACGGCCGTCATAATACCCTCACAGACGATATTGTTACCGACGTATGCCGTTCCTTTCATTTTTACAAATCCTCTTTTAATAGGGGCGAGTAATTCATCACGAATGATTAGAGTGTCACCGGGAAAAACCATTTTTCGGAACTTAAAACTCTCTATTCCTAAAAAATAAGTCCAGTAGTTTTCCGGGTCAGGTACTGTGTTTAGCGCAAGTATTCCTCCGATCTGGGCCATTGCTTCTACTTGTAATACACCTGGCATCACCGGATTCCCCGGAAAGTGTCCCTGGAAAAACGGTTCATTAAAGGTAACATTTTTTACTCCCGCTACCTGCTGATCATCCAGATGAAATATTTTGTCTATCAACAAAAATGGATATCTGTGCGGAAGCATGTTGGATATCTTGGTCGAATCCAGCACTGGAGGAAGTTTAGGATCGTATTTTGGGATATTCGACTGAGAATCCTCCAGCATCAGTTTTTTCAACTTTTTTGCGAAAGCTATGTTAGCCGCATGTCCGGGGCGCGCAGCTAAAATTTGTGCCTTTAAAGGACGACCAACGAGCGCAAGATCTCCTACAACGTCCAGCAGTTTGTGTCTAGCAGGTTCATTTTGATGGTGAAGCTCCACATTGTCCAGGATTCCTTCCTGTTTCACTTCGATTTTGGGTTTATCCAATAATTCCGCCAGGTAGTCCAGCTCTCCATTTTCAACGACCCTGTCGACTACCACTATTGCGTTGGAAATGTCTCCACCCTTTATTAGGTTTTGTTTATACAGCTCTTCTACTTCATGAAGGAAACAGAATGTCCTTGCATTGCTGATATCCCCGTAAAAATCTTCAATGTTATTCAGGGAAGCATGCTGACTTCCCAACACAGGTGAGTTATAGTCAACCATTACAGTCACACGAAAATCATCAAGTGGCAAGGCCGCAATCTCCACGTCACGGCTTTTGTCTTCATAAAAGACACTCTTGGGTACCTCAAAAAAGTTTCGTTGTGCATTTAATTCCTGAATACCAGCTCCATTTATGGCATCCATAAATGGTCTCGCACTCCCATCAAGTACAGGTGGTTCCGGCCCATCCAGCTGGATTAGGATGTTGTCAATCTCAAGGGCAACCAGCGCTGCAAGAGTGTGCTCTACGGTATTGATCCTGGCACCATTTTGTTCCAGGCTTGTTCCTCTGGACAGATCTACTACATTGTCCACATCTGCGTCCACGATCGGTTCATCTTCCAGGTCAGTTCTTTGAAACTTTATGCCATAATTAGGTTTGGCTGGCAAGAAAGTCATGTTGCTGATGACACCGGTGTGTAATCCGATACCCGAAACGGTAACAGGCTTGGAAATGGTCTGCTGGTAGATTTTCATCCTGCTTTCAAAAAATTAAAACGGCTAAGATAGAATTTTTTCTTCAAGTGATTCGATACGATTCATCAACTCCGGTAACTTTTTAAAAACGGAGTAAGACCTATTATATTGGAGCAGATTCATGGCGGGATTTCCAAAAAAAGAATCAGCATCTTTTAGGGTCTTCGTTACCCCGGTTTTGCCTCCCACCTTACTTCCCGGAGCTACCTCTATATGACCCGCAATCCCAACCTGTCCACCTATTACACAGTTTTTGCCAATTTTGGTCGAACCCGAGATGCCAGTCTGAGCAGCAATCACAGTATTTTCATCTATTTCCACGTTATGCGCAACCTGAATCAGGTTATCAAGCTTAACTCCTTTACGAATAATGGTTGAGTCAAATGTGGCACAATCCACCACAGTATTTGCGCCGACACTTACATGGTCCTCAAGGATTACGTTGCCCACCTGAGGTATGGTTCGGTAACTTCCGTCTGACATTGGTGCAAAACCAAAGCCATCACTTCCAATGACCGCCCCCGCATGTACCACACAGTAATTTCCTATTTCTGTATGATCATATATGGTGGCACCGGAGTAGATGACAGAATTATCTCCGATTGTGACATTGTCGCCAATACTGACATTAGGAAATATTTTCACATTGTCACCAATTACGGAGTTGGTTCCAATTGAAACAAAAGCGCCGATATAGGGTTTATTTCCAATTTGAGTATTGGATCCGATATCAGACATTTTGTTTATGCCTGTTTTAAGCAATGCTGTTAACTTTTGATATTCTTCCAAAAGCAATGCAAATGACACGTAGGGATCAGCCACTTTAATCAGAATGGGATTTATATCTCTGGAGGGACTAAAGTCCGCTCTCACCAGGACTGCGGAAGCCCGTGTATTATATAATTCCGATTCATATTTTGGGTTGGAAAGAAACGATATACTTCCCGAAACGCCGTTCTTCAAGCTGCTTAAAGTCGTAATTACGTCATTGGAATTTCTGGAGGCCGTGCCACCTAACAAATCAGATACTTCCTGAATGGTAAGTTTCATGTAATGGTTGGGAAGCTGAAGTGGGAAATTAATTTTTCAAAGGTACATCTTTGGGCCAGCAGAGGTAATATTTTTCTACAATTTTACTTATTGCCCTAATATTTGGTAGTTCAGCAGCGGCTGCGATATCCGTCAGTTCTCCGTTTTTCCTCAATATGGTAATAGAGCCTTCCTGTGGGAGATAACCGGAGTTAGAAACGGCTCCGGAGGAAACGTAATACTGTGATTCTTCCATTGAAATATCAAAGTGCTTTGAAATTCTTTTCTTCAACGCTGTAATGGTTCGTTCATCCGGTTTTTCATTGAATAGCTTCACTCCGAAGAGATTTCTGGCTAATAATCTTCTGCTGAGGCCACTCAGGATGTGATCATCATGATCTTTCCAGAATTTAAGTGAACCCCATAGATCGGTATCGTCCATGGCCATAAACACTTCCAGCAAATCCGGGTCTTCAAGAAATTCCTCTTCGGTAATATTTCTTTCCAAAAATGTACTGAAAGCTGGGGTGCAGGGCACTTTCACACCACTCTGGGTCAATTCCTTGGCTCTGTTTATAAGCTGAATCAACATTTTTTCGGCACAAATGGCTGTTTTATGAAGATAAACCTGCCAATACATAATTCTTCGCGCTCCCAGAAAACTTTCGATGGTATAAATGCCTTTTTCCTCCACGACCAGCTTCTCATCGACTATATTCAGCATTTGAATAATACGCTCCGCACCGATGGTGCCTTCCTGAACACCCGTAAAAAAACAATCTCTTTGAAGATAGTCCAGCCTGTCAATGTCCAACTGACTTGATACGAGTTCGGAAAAAAACTTTCTGGGATATCGTTTTTCGAAAATCTGAATCGCCAGGTTTAGTTGACCATTAAATTCCTTGCTGAGCCTGTTCAGTGCCCAGGAAGTAATTTTCTCATGTCGAATACCCTTAAACAGACTGAATTCCAAGGTATGGGAAAATGGTCCGTGTCCTATGTCATGCAGCAATATTGCGATAAGCGATGCCTCATATTCAGCATCAAAGATCATATGACCTTTTGCGCGCAGACTATCGAGGGTCTTGCTCATGAGATGCATGGCGCCAAGTGCATGATGAAAGCGCGTATGAAGGGCACCCGGATAGACAAAGTCAGTCAGCCCCAGCTGTTTAATTCTTCTCATCCTCTGGAAATAAGGATGCTCAATCAGGTCAAAAATCAGCTCATTCTGAACCGGTATGAAGCCATAAACCGGGTCATTAAATATTTTTTTCTTATTCAAGCTTATTTTGGGATTGAATTTTGCAAAGGTGGTTGATTCTTGTAAGCTTTAGCAATATGCAAAAAATTAAAATTCTTTGGGCTGATGATGAAATAGATATGCTGAAGCCGCATATCCTGTTTTTGACCAATCGCGGTTATGAAATCGAAACGGTCAATAATGGTCATGATGCCCTTGGAATGATAGGAGAGACAGCGTTTGATCTGATATTTCTGGATGAAAACATGCCGGGAATTTCGGGTCTTGAAACATTGAGCAGGATCAAAGCTGATTACCCAAATCTTCCCGTGGTGATGATTACCAAAAGTGAAGAAGAGTATATCATGGAGGAGGCCATAGGGTCAAAGATTGCTGATTACCTGATCAAACCACTGAATCCAAATCAGATTCTGCTTTCTATTAAGAAATTACTTGACAATCAAAGGATAGTAACGGAAAAAACCAACATCGGATATCAGCAGGAGTTTGCCAGGATAAGTATGGAAATGAATGATGTGGATGATCATGAGTCATGGGCTGAACTGTACAGAAAACTGGTGTACTGGGAACTGCAGATTGACAATACACAGGAAAAGAGTATGTCCGAGATACTTTTGACACAAAAGAAGGAAGGCAATCAGAAGTTCGCGGATTTTATCGAGAATAATTACGAATCATGGGTAACCCAAACAGAAGATGCTCCGGTACTCTCTCCTAATGTGCTTGAGCATTACGTTTTTCCTTTTATAGGTCAGGAGCCTGTGGTATTGATTGTCATTGACAATCTGAGATGGGATCAATGGGAAATTATAGAACCAGAGGTGGTAAAACTTTTCAATCTCGAAAGTAAAAAACACTACTACTCTATTCTGCCTACTACAACGGCTTATGCGCGGAATTCACTCTTCGCGGGTATGATGCCGGCGGATATCGAAAAGAAGTTATCCCAATACTGGATAGGAGAGCAGGAGGATTCTTCCAAAAATAAGTTTGAAGGAGAATTACTTCAGGAGAATTTAAAACAACATGGTATAAACATCAGCAGCGATTACCATAAGGTCATTCACCCAAAAGAGGGCAGGCTGGTGGCGGATAATATTGATGCCATTCTCGATCATGGTTTGTCTGTGATAGTTTACAATTTTGTCGACATGCTATCTCATTCCAGAACGGACATGCAAATGATACAGGAACTCGCACCGGATGAGTCCGCTTACCGGGCATTGACCGCAACCTGGTTTTCACATTCCACACTTTTTGAAACGCTAAAAAGATTATCGGAGAGAAGTGTGAAACTTATTATTACCACTGACCACGGAACTATCAGAGTAAAAAATCCTGAAAAAATTGTGGGTGACAGATCTACCAATACAAACCTTCGCTATAAGCTCGGAAAAAACCTTGGATTCGACGAGAGCAAGTTGTTTTTTACACGTAACCCTGAAAATTTGAAACTTCCAAAACCGAATCTAAGCACCTCTTACGTGTTTGCCCGTGAGGAGGATTTTTTGGCATACCCAAATAATTACAATTATTATGTCAATTACTATAAAGATACTTTTCAGCACGGAGGGGTAAGTATGGAGGAAATGATTGTGCCGATCATCACTTTGTCAAGTAAATAATGGAGTACTCTTTATCCGAAATTGACAAAGCCGCCGAGTGGCTTCTTGGGAATTGGGATCAATACTTCATCTGGTGCTTTGTGGGTGATATGGGATCCGGAAAGACTACTTTGATCAAAGCGATTTGCGAAAATAGAGGTGTAATTGATCCTATGTCTTCACCTACTTTTTCCATTGTGAATGAGTATTCCACCAATGCTGGAGAGACAATCTATCACTTTGATTTTTATCGACTTGAGCATGAAAGTGAGGCTGAGAACATTGGTGTGGAGGAGTATTTCTACTCGGGGGATCATTGCCTTATAGAGTGGCCGGAGAAAGTAGCAACTCTGATACCGGATAATTACCTCGAAATAAGTATTAAATTAGTAGGAGAGAACCAGAGAGCGTTAAGCATTTTACCGCATGGGTGAGAAAGTAAGTCGAGAACTGGCAGACATCGTCAAGGAAACCGGTCTTTATCCAATGGAGTCTCCATTGAAAGTCCGAACTAGCAATAGTTCTTTACAGGTGGGAGTCCCCAGGGAAATTTCGTTGCAGGAAAACCGGGTGGCTCTAAAACCCGAATCTGTCGATCTGCTGGTCAAAAATGGGCTGCAGGTTTGGATAGAGAAGGATGCCGGTGAATCTGCCAACTTCCATGACCACGAATACAGTGAAGCCGGAGCCAAAATTGTGTATGACAGGAAGGAAATCTTTAAATCAAATGTAATTCTGAAGGTATTGCCCCCCACAATGGAAGAGCTTGAGATGATGAATCAGAAATGTACTTTGATATCAGCTTTTCAGGAGGGATCACAGACTGCAGAGTATTTGGAGAAACTTGAAGAGAAGCGAATTACGGCATTGGGTTATGAATTTATTCAGGACAAGGTCGGAGGATTACCGATAATACGGGCTTTGAGTGAAATAGCCGGGAGTACTGTGATGTTGATTGCCGGGGAATATCTGAGCAAAACCAATGGAGGACAGGGAATTATTTTAGGAGGTGTCACCGGAGTGCCCCCAACAAAAGTTGTGATAATTGGAGCTGGAACAGTGGCTGAATATGCGGCACGGGCTGCCCTTGGCTTAGGAGCGGACATTCAGGTTTTTGACAATCAGATTTATAAACTCAGGAGATTGAAACACGCAGTAGGGAGTCAGATATCCACTTCCACGATCGATAATGCTGCTCTTGAGAAGGCCATTGAAAGTTGTGATGTGCTGATAGGAGCAATTAGGGGGGAGAAGGGCAATATTATGGTAGTGTCGGAAGAGATGGTTATGAAAATGAAAAAGGGTTCGATCATAATAGATGTTTCCATAGATCAGGGGGGCTGTATTGAGACCTCCCAGCTGACGACCCTAAAGGACCCTACATTTATAAAACATAATGTGATCCACTATTGTGTTCCCAATATAGCGTCGCTTGTGGCAAAAACAGCCTCCATAGCAATCTCGAATATTTTTGCACCGATTTTACTTTCCGTTGCGGATGCCGGCGGCGTGGACACTATGATGATGAATAATAGATGGTTTATGAAGGGGGTATATGCTTATAAAGGATACCTGACCAACCTCAACCTGTCAAAGAAATTTAATCGGGCTTACAAAGACCTGGGGCTATTGATGGCAGTCAGATTTTAGAAAGATTGAATTCTCATCATTTTAATAGAGACTCACGTCATTTATTTGTTAAGTTAGATCATGCAATTAACTGCCATAATAGAGCAATCTGAAGACGGATGGTTTGTGGGACAAATTGAGGAGATTCCGACGGCAATTTCTCAGGGTAAAACAATTGATGAACTGAAGAGCAACCTAATTGATGCGGTAAAGTTGATTCTTGAAACGGAGAAGGACTACAAAAACCGAAACGTTATTAGGGAGAAAGTCAATTTTATGTGAAACGTAATAAGTTCGTAAAGCATCCGCACCTCCAGGGTTGTATATTATTACGAGAAGGCTCCAATCATACAATATATTTAACAAAAAGCAAACCGCTGTTGGAAGGCATTCGGAACTGTCAGATCTCCTTTGCAAGAAAATATGTAAACAGTTAGAGATTCCTTTGCTGAAAGAGTAGATACCTTCTAACCCAGCTTCGCCAAACTGTCTTCCAGTGTTTTTATTTTGGCCTCAGCGTCTTCCTTCTTCTTTTTTTCTGTCGCTACTACCTGTTCAGGGGCATTGTTCACAAACCTTTCATTGGATAATTTTTTGTTTACTGAGTTCAGAAATCCCTTCGCATATTCCAATTCTTTCTCAAGGTTTTCGCGTTCTGATTCCAGGTCTATTGATCCCTCTACGACCAGATAGAACTCAATCGAGCGGGTCACAAAACTCAGGCAATTGTCGGGTTTCTGCCGGGAATAAGAAATTTCCTGAAGATTGGCCAGCTTCATGAGGGACGAGCTAATTGTGTCAAAATGGCCCTCTGCAGCATTAATTTTCATCGGAAGCAAGTCTTTTGGAGAAATCTGCTTGCCAGCTCTGACATTTCTGACCTGGGCAACGATTTCAAATAGTTCATCTACATCTTTCAATACTATATCATCGAATTCCTCTACCTCCGGCCATTTGGCAATAATCAGGCAGTCTTTTTCCTTCCTTTCCTTGATGCCATGCCACAGTTCTTCACTGATAAAAGGCATGAAAGGGTGGAGAACCTTCATAAGTTTCTCAAAGAATTCGATGGTTTGGTCTTTAGTTTTTCGATCAACTGGTTTTCCATATTCTGGCTTGATCCATTCCAGGTACCAGCTACAGAAGTCGTTCCAGATAAGCTTGTATACAGTCATCAGGGCATCCGACATTCTGAATTTGGAGAAATGATCTTCCAGTTCCAATAATGATTTATTGAAATCCGACTCAAACCACTTTACTGCTAATTCATTTGTAGCGGGTTGCGATTCATCGTTGGTTTCCCAACCTTCAACGAGTCTATAGGCATTCCATATTTTATTGGCAAAATTTCTTCCCTGCTCTACCAGCTTAATGTCAAACAACAGGTCATTTCCAGCTGGTGAGCTGAATAGCATGCCTGCCCTCACGCCATCCGCGCCATAGTCTTTTATCAGCTCTAGCGGATCCGGGGAATTCCCGAGAGACTTGGACATTTTTCTTCTGAGCTTATCCCGGACGATACCCGTCAGATACACATTCCTGAAAGGCTTGTCTCCTTTGTACTCGTACCCCGCAATGATCATCCTCGCCACCCAGAAAAATAATATTTCCGGGGCTGTCACCAAAGTATCTGTAGGGTAGAAGTAGTCAAGATCATCATTTTTACCATCAATGATTTTTCCGTTTTCACGATCGAAGTACTCATCGGCAAAGCCATCAAAAACGGCCGTCGGAAAAAGCCATGATGATGCCCACGTATCCAGTACATCTTCATCTTGCCGAAGATCATTGGCAGAAAGGCTTTTGTTTCCAGTGGATTCTTGCGCCAGTTTAACTGCCTCCTCTCTGGTTTCCGCCACTACAAAATCGCTTTCACCTTCACCAAAGTAATAGGCCGGAATTCGTTGTCCCCACCATAGTTGACGTGAGATGCACCAATCCCGTACATTTTCCATCCAGTGATTGTAGACATTCTTGAATTTTGCCGGATAAAGAACAATCTCATCATCCATCACCGCTTTGTGAGCAGTCCGGGAGATCTCCTTCATTTTGATGAACCATTGAAGGGAGAGCTTGGGCTCCACTACTGAGTCCGTCCGCTCGGAGCGACCTATCCTTGTCACAAATTCCTCCTCACCAACCAGAATTCCTGCGGCATCCAGATCCTCAATAATCATTTTCCTTACATCAAACCGGTCCATTCCCACATAAGCCGGTACCTCACATTTTTCATTCAGCTTTCCGTCAAGGTCAATCGTGTCAATGACCTCCAGATTGTGTCGCTGACCTATTTCGTAGTCATTAGGATCATGGGCAGGTGTTACTTTCAGGCAGCCTGTGCCGAAGTCCAATTCCACATAATCATCGCCAATGATTGGAATTTCTCTGTTAATGAAGGGAACGAGTGCCGTTTTTCCGATGAGGTGTTTAAATCTTTCGTCTTTTGGATTAACGGCTATCCCCGTATCACCCAAAATGGTTTCGGGCCTTTGAGTGGCTATGACCACCGTTTCCTTGGAATCTTTCAGTTTATACCTTACGGAGTAAAGCTTGGATTTTTCTCCCCCCTCTTTGTACAGAACTTCTTCATTTGAGACCGCAGTTTTTGCTTCAACATCCCAGTTAATCATACGAAGCCCTCTGTAGATGTGCCCTTTCTTATAGAGATCTACAAAAACACGTATAACCGCCTTATGATATGCCGGATCCATGGTGAAAGCCGTCCGGCCCCAATCACAGGAGGCACCAAGCTTTCTTAGTTGCTGCAGGATGATACCACCGTATTTTTCTTTCCATTCCCAGGCATATTTCATAAACTCGTCGCGTGTGAGATCACTCTTTTTGATCCCTTTCTCACGAAGCATTCTCACGACTTTAGCTTCCGTAGCAATGGAAGCGTGGTCCGTGCCTGGAACCCAGCAAGCTTCCTTACCTTCCATTCTGGCTTTTCGTATTAGAATGTCCTGAATGGTATTGTTCAGCATATGACCCATATGCAATACTCCTGTCACGTTTGGTGGGGGTATGACAATGGAGTATGGCTCTTTGTTCGGATTTACTTTAGCGGAAAAGAATCCGTTATCCAACCACTCCTGGTACCATTTTTCCTCAACTTTTGAAGGATCATATTTGGCTGACAATGACATAGTAAATGCTGTATTTCCGATTTAAAGCTGGCAAAGCTAGCGGAACTAGCTATGTTTAGAAAATGGATTACGCACTGAAATGCTTGTATGATTGCAAAGGGAGTGGTATGTTAGTTTCACAAATTTCAAAATCAAACTGAAAATTGTAAGAAATGGGACTCTCTCCAAGTGATCTGCCTTCGAATGTTGAAGACAGTGAGGTACTAACAGGACATGATTTGAACTTGCTGCTGAAGGCGAAATCTTTACCTAATCAGCGTCAAATTGAAAAGTTTGCGGAAGAACCTGAAATCAGTGCCATTCTTCAGGTTTTTGCGGACAATCCTGATGAGCAATTGACCGAGCTGCATAAGCTGGCAAAAGAATTTATTCTAGCCGGTGATGTTGAAAAGGCATGGTTAACCATCTTGCAATGCTAGCGGATCACATCAAACATATGTGTGTACTTGATTGTGAGGCTTCGGTTAAGTACTCCGTAAGGTAGAGATCTCACATAAGGTTCTCCGATAGGAGTGGCCATCATTCCTCCGAAGTTTGACTGATTAAATACTACAAAAAGCCCGGTATTTGCGCGCTGCAGCCACCCGAATCGGATGTTGGCAGAAGTAAGTTCATCCACGGTATTTAACTGAAGCAAGCTTTGCAGGAATATTCTTGGCGTAAAGGAATACGAAATCCTCGCTCCGAGGACGGTAGCCTCAAAATTGCCATTTGGAAGATCGTAGTCATTGTATTGGACGCTGTATTCAGAGTTGAATTTGTCGCCAACCCGCACGCCAATGGTTCCTGAGTGGATCATCCTTTCTCCACCAAATGAACCACCTAATATATGTCTGGTGTCGACATAAAAGTTTTTACTTGGGTTAGTCGTGATCACGATTTGCGCTTCCTGATGATCATAGGTTCCGGCATCGACTATTACACCCTGAGAAATGTTAAAATCTTCTATCACGCCCTCCTTCGTGAAATTGATTCCCGTATGGATCTCAAATCCATTTCTCCATACCCAATGATTATCTACATGCAGAAATCCGGTTTCCTGGAAATTTGTTCCGTCTGAGTTTACAAACAATCCTCCGGTGTGTGTCCAGAATCCTCGATAGGAAATATGAGGTCTGTATTCCAGAAAGTTAAACTTGTTGCCCTCTTTTGCTCTGAATTGATAAAATATAAGGAACTCAGGTTTGCGAAATGCACTTCTGAACAAAAATCCCATTTCCGGATTGAAGTTGGGAGCTGCTTCGGTATAAGCAGCATTCAACTGCCAGCCATTCCAGGAATAATTACTTTGCATTTTGAAAGAGTAGTCATCTCCGGACAACTCGGGGGTCAATGTTTTGGCAGCAAAACCTGACAGTTGTGCTTTTTTTCCAATGCCCCATCTACCGTCTATGGCAAAGGTTCTGTTATAAGCATTCGTATCCGTGGGGATTACACCCTCACTTAAGCCTCCCAACCCTTCCTTGTTCAAAAAAGCCGCACCAATAAAAGATCTTTGGGCAAATTGATGATTGACCCGGGCAACAGTAAAATTCTTCTGTTCAATGGCCACTTCGCCAGTGGTGACATCTTCGGTAAACATATTTAGCAGCCCGATGTAGGTGTTTTTGACCTTGCCTGAAAGACGCGCACCGCCGATGATCGGTACCACTTGTCCGTCATCTCCGATTCCTATTCTTCTACTAAAGAAAAGGTCAACTTCTCCGGGACTACCTACACTAAACTGACCGGCATTCTCAAGAAAGAATGGTCGCTTTTCAGGAAAGAAAAGATTAAAACGATCCAGATTTACCTGCTCATTATCCACTTCGACCTGCGCAAAGTCGGTGTTGTAAGTAAGGTCCAAAGTAAGACTTGGTGTAATGCTGTATTTAATGTCTGCACCAACTTCACCTTCAATCTTGGTATCGGTATCATCCTGATAATTGTTAAAAGTTCTGCCCAAAGCATACGGGATGAATTTCAGGTTGCCAGGGTTTCTTAAATTCAATCCTTCGATGTCGCCAGCCAGCGAAAGTCTTTTTAAATCAAATTGAAATGGAAGGGGTGCCCAGTATGCAATTTCATTCGTTTTGCGAATGTTTCTTTGAAAATTGATGCCCCAGGATTGCTCACCGGAGTTGAATCTTAAAGTCCTTAGCGGAATGGCAAATTCTGCACTCCAGCCATAGTCACCCACCTCAGTTGCCACCTCCCAGGAGGCATCCCAGTTAATGTTAAATCCTCCTATGACACCTCCCTGCTGGCGGTTATTGTTGAAATTCCCCTGGCCTTCATTGTCCACCTGCCCATCATACTCCACACCTATTGAATTTGTGCCAAACACAAAACCATTCTGACCATCATTATAAGTGTCCAGTATAAAAAGGAAGCTATCGTTACCATCGAGCGGTGCATCTCTTCTTGGGTCCGAAACTACAAGTTTATCTGGTTCAGTATCGTAGCAGATCACAGCCAGATGGAAGGTGTTAGCCGTATAAGCTATTCGAATTTCCGTGCGCTCAGATGCTGGCTGACCATTATCCGGTTGCACCTGAATTAACTCTGTGATTGGCTCAATACTTTGCCAAACAGGGTCATTGATAATATCGCCATCTAATAATGGATCATTTTCGATGGAAGTGGCTTTTGTGACGGGTCTGGAATCTAAAAATGTCTGTTCTTGAGCTGAGATCTGTAGAATAGACACAAGAAAACCAAGGGTAAAAAGAAAGGTTCGCATTGGTTAATTGATGGAACCACAATAATATGCATTAAATCTGAAGCATTGCTGATTTTTTAGAACGCCAGTCTATTCTTAAAAGCGACCAGTTCCGTCTTCAAATCAGTATCCTCAAACCTCTCAATAAATTCGTAAAGTTTGCTGTCCGCACTTATGTTTAATTCCCGAAGATTCATGTGCTGATTGCTGAAAATAAATTCCAGATCGGGATAGATTTCCTTCAAAACATCAAGCAGGTCCATGATTTGTAAGTTTTTATCCACCACATTATAGGTGCCACTATCTACCTGATTGACAGTGGTTCTTGAAATAACTTCTGCCAGATGTTTGACATGAATGAAGGCTCTTGTTTGTTTACCAGTTCCAAAAATCTGAATGCGGTTACTAAAATTCGCATCAAACATAAATCGATTGATAACTGCATCAAATCTCATGCTTCGGTTATAACCATATACATTACCACCTCTCAATACAATGGCATTCTTATTTTCCATGAGCCTGGTCACATGTTCCTCACCGCGGAGTTTTGAAACCCCGTAAAAGGTAGTCGGGGCAGGTGATGTGGTTTCGTCTGCAGGTTCCGAATGGGCTCCATATACGGAAGTGCTGCTCAGATAGATGAACTTTGAAATATTTGTTTCTTCCGCCGCATACACTACCTCTGCTGTCCCCCAGTGATTAACCTGCTCGTAGAAATGAGGATCTGTATTTGCAAATGGGGTGGTTACCACGGCGGCGAGATGAATGACCACATCACTTTCTTTCATTTTCTTTTTCAGAAGACGCGAATCAAGTATTTCACCTTTGACAAATTCAATTTTTTCCGGTTGGTCATACTGCTTACCCATGAAAAAGTTGTAGTGGCTTTTACTCAGGTTATCGTATATGATGACTTTGGATATTGACGGTTCTTTGACCAACATTTTGGTCACCTCGGTTCCGACATAGCCGGCTCCTCCTGTTACTAATACGTTCATTTATTTTGTCACTAAATCAGTGTGAAGACCGCATTCTACTTTGTTTAATCCAAACCAGCGGGCTTCCCTTTCCTGCATTTCAAGATCCATTTTTCTGGTGCATGGCTCACATCCGATGCTCATGTAGCCACTTGCATCAAGAGGGTGTCGGGGTAAGTTGTGATCCTTGATGTAAGCGAAAATCTTCTTTTTGTCCCAATCAAGCATTGGATGGAATCTGATGGTATCAAAAGGTGCCGGTTGTTCTATTTTCATGGCACTTCGAATGGCACTTTGATCAGCCCTAACCCCATTGATCCACACATCAAATGAAGCGAGGACCGTTTCCATGGGTTGTGTTTTATTCAGATAGCAGCAGTGATCCGGATCAGTAGTAAACATCAATTTACCATTTTTGTCGCGTTGAAGATATTTTGGTGTATTGGGTTTCAGGTCCACGATTTTCAAGCCGAACTGATCAGCCACTTCATCACGAAATGTGATTGTTTCCGGGAATAGATACCCTGTGTTGATAAAGTAAACGGGAATAGAATTATCGATCCTACTCAAAATATGGAGCATTACCAGGCTATGTGTCTGGAAGCTGGAGGTAGTGAAAAGTTTCTTGCCTTCAGATTTGTATTTGCTCAGTTGAGCTTCTATTTCCTGGATTTCCATAACTTCAATTCTGTGTTCAACGATTCATTTTCCGGAAAGATTCAAACTTAGTCATTTTGGACAATTTTGCATCTTGAGAATCTATTTTGAATTATTTGTGTTTGACCTACAATGAAAGTTGCAGTTTTTCGAAAAGAGCAATTTAATGCCGCACATCGTCTTCATAACCCGGACTGGTCCGAAGAGAAGAATGACGAGGTTTTTGGTAAGTGCAACAATCCTAATTGGCATGGACACAATTACGACCTTATCGTGGAACTTAGAGGTGAACCTGATCCACAAACTGGTTACGTCTATGACATGAAAGTGTTAAGTGAGATCATAAAAAATAAGGTCACAAAACGATTTGACCACAAAAATTTAAATTTGGACGTTCCTGAATTTCGCAATTTGAACCCGACGGCAGAGAACATTGCCATTGTCATTTATGATATTCTGAGGAAGGAGATTGATGATAAGCTGGACCTGAAAATAAGACTTTATGAAACAGAAAGAAACTTCGTTGAATATCCAGCTTAATCCTGACTACGATGAGGACGATCACGTAGGTGGATCAGATAACACTCCTTTGCGACCAGATGCTTTTGATCTGGAAGACGATCAAAAGATTGATAAAATCGCCCATCATTTTAGAGAAATTATGGAGACATTGGGCCTTGATCTCACGGACGACAGTCTGAGTGGTACACCGCATCGGGTAGCTAAAATGTATGTGAAGGAGGTCTTCTCAGGGTTGGACCCAAAAAATAAACCCAAAGTCCGACTATTTGAAAATAAGTACAAATATGACCAAATGCTTGTGGAGAAGGAGATCACATTCTATTCTCATTGTGAGCATCATTTTGTACCAATTTACGGAAAGGCACATGTGGCGTATTTTCCAAATGGAAAAGTCATTGGGCTCTCGAAAATTAACCGGATCGTCCAGTATTTTTCCAAGCGTCCACAAGTTCAGGAGAGGTTAACGATCCAGGTGGCCAATGAATTGAAAAAAGTACTTCATACCGAACACGTTGCAGTGGTTATGGATGCCACTCACATGTGCGTAAGCTCCAGGGGAGTGAATGATACAAACAGCCAGACAGGTACCGCTCACTTTAGTGGTAAGTTCCTTGATAAAGAATTCAAAAATGAGTTTTTGAATTACATCAATTCCAATACACTTTAACGCTCTTTTTTTAAAGAAATCGTATTTTCCGGCAGGGTAAGAAATGGCATTTTTAAAATTATTCCATTCGATTACCTTTGCACCTCTTTTTTGAAACCTACTTAATTAGAATATGGAAAACTTGATCTATCTGGTGCCTGTCGCCGCTATCATTGGCTTGCTGACGATGTTTGTTAAAGCTCGTTGGATCAACAAGCAAGAGACAGGAGAGGCCAGAATGTCTGAGATCGCCGCACACATCAAGGAGGGAGCGCTGGCATTCCTTTCTGCTGAATATAAAGTATTGGCCATTTTCGTTGTAATAGCAGGTATTTTGCTTGGCGTAATTGCAGGTCTTGTGGAAACCACTCACTGGCTTATAGTTGTTGCATTTGTCATTGGAGCTTTTTTCTCGGCCCTTGCGGGAAATATAGGGATGAGGATTGCCACTTCTGCCAATGTCAGAACCACGCAAGCTGCCCGAACCAGCCTACCCGATGCACTCAAGGTATCTTTTACCGGCGGGACGGTAATGGGTCTTGGTGTTGCCGGCCTGGCCGTGTTTGGATTGAGCATCATGTTTATCCTTTTGTTCCAGTATTTCATGGGGGGTCAATGGACCTCAAATGATGACATGACAGTTGTGCTGGAGGCTCTTGCAGGATTTTCGCTAGGAGCTGAATCAATTGCCTTGTTTGCCCGTGTTGGTGGTGGTATTTACACTAAGGCAGCGGATGTCGGGGCTGATCTTGTTGGAAAAGTAGAAGCTGGTATTCCCGAAGATGATCCAAGAAACCCAGCAACAATAGCTGACAATGTTGGGGACAATGTTGGGGATGTAGCAGGAATGGGTGCTGACCTTTTCGGTTCGTACGTTGCCACAGTACTGGCCTCCATGGTTTTGGGAAATTATGTCATTCGTGACATGGGTGGAGCCATAGAAGATGCCTTTAATGGCATCGGACCAATCTTATTACCCCTGATAATTGCTGCACTTGGAATTCTCTTTTCCATTATTGGTACACTTTTCATAAAAATATCGGACAATTCCGCAAAGGAACCCGAAGTTCAGACGGCGCTAAATAAAGGCAACTGGAGCTCAATCGTCCTAACGGCCATTGCATCTTATTTTGTGATAGGATTATTACTTCCTTCGGAAATGCAAATGAATTTCTTTAGCATCGGTCTTGTGACCATTATACCAAATGACGTCTTTTTTGCTGTCCTTATCGGACTTTTTGTTGGTGGTGCCATCTCTTATTTTACGGAATACTATACAGGATTGGGTAAGAAACCTGTCCTGGATATCGTTCAGCGGTCATCCACCGGAGCAGCGACTAACATAATAGCTGGTCTTGCCACGGGTATGATTTCAACATTCGCCCCTATTTTACTTTTCGCAGGAGCGATTTGGGGTTCATATGAACTGGCCGGATTCTATGGCGTAGGTATAGCGGCTTCAGCTATGATGGCTACTACAGCTATGCAGCTGGCCATTGATGCTTTCGGACCGATTGCAGATAATGCAGGAGGTATAGCAGAGATGAGTGAACTGCCGGATGAAGTTCGTGAAAGGACAGATATTCTTGATTCTGTTGGGAACACAACCGCGGCTGTAGGTAAGGGATTTGCCATAGCATCTGCTGCACTTACGGCACTTGCATTGTTTGCTGCATACGTGACCTTCACCGGAATTGATGGTATTAACATATTTAAAGCGGATGTGCTGGCAGCCCTTTTCATCGGAGGTATGATTCCGGTGGTTTTCTCAGCTCTCGCCATGAATTCAGTAGGTAAGGCAGCCATGGAAATGGTGAAGGAAGTTCGAAGACAGTTTAAAGAGATTCCGGGTATTATGGAAGGCAAAGGAACTCCGGAATATGGTAAATGTGTCGATATTTCCACCAAAGCGGCATTGAGAGAAATGATGCTCCCCGGAGCAATCACAATAATTGCACCAATCATTATCGGTTTCGGAATGGGGCCGGAAGCTTTAGGAGCTTATATGGCGGGAGTTGCAGTTTCTGGTGTGATGTGGGCCATCTTCCAAAACAATGCCGGAGGCGCTTGGGACAATGCTAAAAAATCTTTTGAAGCTGGCGTTATGATAGACGGTGAAATGACTTACAAAGGATCAGATGCGCACAAAGCTGCAGTCACAGGGGACACAGTTGGCGATCCCTTCAAAGATACAAGTGGTCCTTCTATGAATATTTTAATCAAATTGACCTGTCTGGTTGGTTTGGTTATTGCCCCGATTTTGGGTGAGATATATGGAGAAGGTCATTCCAAAGAGACAGTTTCTAATCCAGAAGACAACAAAGACAAGATAGAAATAGTCGCAGAAATGGACTAAGTCAGTCTTTTGTGTAAAACAAGAAAAGCCAGTCATCAAATGACTGGCTTTTTTTATTCCTACTGACTGTCTTTATCCAACTTCACAACAGTCAGATAGAATCATTTTTGATACTTATCATTTAAGTAGTGGTTCTTAATTTACTGTAAAATAGTGAGTTATAAAAATTATTACTTAATTTTACGGAAACAAATGCTGTTTACCATGAAGTCTGCACATACAATACTGTGGATGTTTGTGATGGTGATAGTTGCAGTTGGGTTTAGAGGAGTAGACACCGACACTTCATCTGACGAATTTTCAGAAGCCAGAAAGAATCTGGAAGAGGCACTGGATAGTCGTGATTTCCATGAAGCCAAAATCCTAATTGAGACAATGTTTCCCCTAATGAAAGAAGAGGTAAAAAATGGAAAGAGGGAATTGTCGGAATTGAAGAAGACCAATACGCCTGAGGCGGAGTTGGATAAATTAAAAAATGGCCTTGACAGACAAAGCGAATTGATAGATGACATGAAGCACATCGTAAAAGCTTCACCCGCAGCCATTAGAGCTAAAGTCTCCCTAATACGGGATATGATCAAAGAATTTGACGAACTAAGCATCAATAGCTAAAGATTTCTTTTGGTGGTTTAATTATGCCCTACCGTCCTCTTTTACGGTGGGGTTTTTTTATTTCAATTTTGATCGGGAAATACTACCTGTAAGTTGCTAAATTGGGTGGTTTGCAAATGGATTCGGAATCTCTAAAAGTACTGCAAGAAGCACCTATCGCACTTGGTCGAAAATGGTTTCAGGATGAGGGCAATGAACCCTTTGAATTTCAATTGGAGACATGGAAACATTATTTGGAGGGAAGGAGCGGTCTCGTGAATGCCCCAACGGGAAGTGGTAAAACTTTTTCGCTTTGGGTGCCTTGCATTTTGGATCTGCTGAAGCAAAATACATCTGGCAAGGCATCGCTGAAAATTCTATGGGTCACACCCCTCCGAGCCCTGGCCAAGGACATCCATCAGGCCATGAAAAAGTTTTGTGTCCAACACGGATTACCTATTACGATTGGTCTTCGGTATGGTGATACTACGGCTGGAGAACGAGAGCAACAAAAGAAAAATCCCCCTGACGCACTGGTCATCACCCCGGAAAGTATACATGTCCTGCTGAGCCAATCCGATTATCCATATTTTTTCAAGGATGTACGAGCCATCATTGTGGATGAATGGCACGAATTAATTGGTACCAAAAGAGGAGTGGCTACCGAACTCGCAATTTCCAGGATAAAACACATAACCAGGAGCCCTGTTCGCTTATGGGGGATATCTGCTACGATTGGAAATCTCAAGCAGGCAAAAAGGGTCCTTTTAGGAGAGGATTTACACAGAGATGGGGTAATTGTAGTGTCGGAGATTGAAAAAAGGATAAATATTGAGTCGATACTACCGGATGAAGTTGAACAGTTTCCCTGGTCTGGTCATCTGGGAACCAACCTCGTTCATAAGGTAATCCCGATCATAAAGGCCTCCAATACTACATTACTTTTCACAAATACGCGCTCTCAGACGGAGCTGTGGTACCAGAGTATCCTGAAAGAATATCCTGATATGGCAGGTGTAATCGCCATGCATCACGGCTCTATGGATCCGGCCATTAGAAATTGGGTGGAGGATGCCATTCATGAAAAGAGATTAAAATGCGTGGTTTGTACAAGCAGTCTTGACCTTGGCGTGGATTTTCGACCCGTGGATGTGGTGATACAGGTGGGTGGGCCCAAAGGTGTTTCCCGTTTCCAACAACGGGCAGGTAGAAGTGGCCATAGTCCGGGTGAGGTCAGTCAAATATACTTTCTTCCCACTCATTCCCTCGAACTAATAGAAGGAGCAGCCCTCAGAATGGCAGTAAAAGAAAAGAAGTTTGAAAGTAGAAAGCCGATGGAGAAGTCATTGGATGTTCTGGTGCAGTACCTTGTGACACTGGCTGTAAGTGGTGGTTTTAAGCCCCTGAAAATCCTTGAAGAGATCAAGACTACCTATTGTTTCAGACTTTTGACGGCGAAAGAATGGAACTGGGCACTCAATTTTATTACCACCGGAGGTTCCACACTAGGAGCATATGATGAATTTGCAAAGGTTTATGACGATGATGGTATTTACAAGATCATCAACAAACGGGCAGCCACAAGACACAAGCTTTCCATCGGGACCATCGTTGGGGATCCTTCGCTAAAGGTTAGATTTACCTCCGGAGGATACCTTGGTACAGTTGAAGAATACTTTATTTCAAAACTTAACCCCGGTGACACATTCTGGTTTGCGGGGCAGAGTCTTGAATTTGTCAGGATCAAGGAAATGACTGTGCAGGTAAAAAAATCCAAAAAGAAAAGTGGTAAGACTCCGGCATGGGCAGGAGGCAGATTTCCTTTGTCATCCATGTTATCCGATGTCATTAAACAAAAACTGGAAGAAGCAAAAACAGGGTCATTCAGGGATCCGGAATTGCTGTGCATTAAGCCCATACTTGAACTGCAGCAGCGATGGTCAATTATTCCGGACAGGAAGAGTCTGCTCATCGAACGCACTGTCACCAATTACGGACATCATATCTTCATTTATCCTTTCGAGGGAATGTTCGTCCATGAAGTGCTGGCTGGTGTCATAGCATACCGGATCTCAAAAATCGCAAGGATCACTTTCTCTATTTCAATGAATGACTATGGATTTGAATTGCTGTCAGATCAGCAGGTCCCAATTGAAGAAGCGCTGGAATTGGACCTCTTCAGCGAAGAAAACCTCATGACGGATATCAACGAGTCCATCAATAAAACAGAGATGGCTCAGCGGAAATTCAGAGATGTAGCTACGATTGCGGGCCTGGTTTTTCAGGGATACCCTGGTAAAAATGCCAGAGCGAAACATTTGCAAGCATCGTCCTCGATTCTTTACAAAGTCTTTGAAGAGTATGACAAAGGAAATCTACTTGTGCGTCAGGCGATGGATGAGGTTATGACACAGCAGTTAGAGCAGTCACGACTTTTTGAGGCAATCCGAAGGATCAATAAGCAGAAGATAGTACTAAAAGACACACCCCAGCCGACTCCCTTTGCATTTCCCATTGCAGTGGATATGCTGCGGAGAGAAAATTTAACAAGTGAGATGCTTGAAGATAGGGTTA
This sequence comes from Cyclobacteriaceae bacterium, assembly GCA_965228045.1. Classification (GTDB taxonomy): domain Bacteria; phylum Bacteroidota; class Bacteroidia; order Cytophagales; family Cyclobacteriaceae; genus JANQEU01. The sequence continues at coordinate 1,562,242 of OZ245789.1, forward strand.
AGAAGTTGCAACTAAGGGTGGTTCGAAGTTAATTTAGGGCACGATTAAATCTAAGCCCCTATGAAACCCATACTTGCATTTACAGTTGCTCTGTTTTCGTTCTTTTTTGTTTCGGCACAATCCACAGCCATCATTGGGCAATGGAAAACGATAGACGATAATACCGGAAAAGAGCGATCCATAGTGGAGATATCCAAAAAGGGCGAAAAGTATTATGGTACAATCGTAAAACTTTTCAGGGAACCGGGGGATGATCCGGATCCTATTTGCGATGAATGCGACAAAGATGACCCCAGGTTCAATCAGAAGGTAGTAGGCATGGAAATTATTAAGGATATGGAATTTGATCCGGATGATAATGTCTACGAAGATGGCAACATTCTCGATCCGGAAAATGGAAGTGTTTATGATTGTATGCTTTGGGTAGAGGATGGGAATTTAAAAGTCAGAGGCTATATATTGTTTTTGTACCGAACTCAAACCTGGTTGCCAGTTGAGGGATAATTCTTTTGAGACCCGCATTGCCGGTGAGGATTTGTTTTTGATCGGTGAAAAGGCTTTGTATTGGCCCAATCAGGAGCTGCTTGTCGTTTCGGACTTACACCTCGGTAAAGCTGGTCATTTCAGAAAACACGGAATTCCAATTTCCTCTGAGATTCATCTCAATGATCTCGATCGACTTACATTTCTTTTGGAGTCCTTTCCCACCAATAAGTTAGTTTTCCTGGGAGATCTCTTTCATAGTGATTTTAACAGTGAATGGAAGGATTTTACCTCTTGGGTTTCGCAATACCCCGATGTTCAGGTTATTCTGGTAAAGGGTAACCATGATATACTTCCGGAGAAACATTATCTATCGGATAATTTGGAGGTTATGGACGAACTGAAGCTAAAACCTTTCTCATTCACACATGAAAAGATGGACTCAGAGTTCTATAATATTTCAGGCCATATTCACCCATGTGTTCGGCTGACTGGACGAGGCAAACAAGGAATTAGGATACCGTGCTTTTACTTCTCTAAAAAACACGCATTATTACCTGCATTTGGTAATTTTACCGGTAGTCACGCCATTCGGCCTAAGCCCGAAGACAGAGTATTTGGTGTAATAAATCAAACCGTGATTAATCTCGGTAATAAAAACTCTGCTATATTTTCGTAAGTCCTCCAGCCAGTTTTATAGGATAAAGGTTACCATATGAGGTATTTGTGTATTAAAAAGTGGGTCTTCAAGGACCAAAGTGTCTATGAAGGATAACGAGATTCTCAAACGTATAGAACGTGGAGAGGAAAAGGTTCTTGATTACCTCTACAAGAAGTACTACCGGATGATGCTTAAGATCGTCTTAAGCAATAATGGAACGGAAGATGAGGCGAAGGATGTTTATCAGGAAGCACTGATTGTTTTTTGGCAAAAAGTTTCGAGCAAGCAGCTTGTTCTAACTTCCAAGATCAGTACGTACTTGTATAGTATTTGTCTGAATCAATGGAGAAAGGAGCTGGATAGAAAAAGCAGGCTCAGCAGAGAAGAAAAGGACGGTGAAGAGTATCAGAGTTTCGAACGAGAAGAATCTGGTAAGATAATAAGAGAATGCATAGAAGAGTTAGGTGATCCGTGTAAGAGCATTTTGATACATTATTACTTTGACGGGATGTCAATGAGTGACATAGCAGAGAGAATGAACTTTGCAAATACAGACACAGCTAAGACAAAAAAGTACAAGTGTAAGAAGAGGTTAGATGCACTAGTGAAGAAGAAATACACAGAAAAAGATTTTTTTTAAAAGATGGAAAACATAGAACTGGAGCAGCAAATCGATGCTTATTTGACCGGTCAGCTGACTGAAGCTGAGTCCAAGGCATTTGAAGCTTCATTAGCAACGGATCAGGGACTTAGATCAGAGGTGGAATTCCAGAAAAATTTAATCTCTGAGATTAGAAATTACCGATCTGCCCAACTCAAATCCAGACTGGATCAGGTGAAATTACCGGGATCGGACTTTGAAGCATTCCTACAATCAAACGGTGCCAAAATTTTATATGGTTCCGCAATTGCTGTTGCAGGAGTGGGTCTGTTCTGGTTTGCCACACCGAAGGAAGAAGTGGTACCGCAACCGGAACAGCAAAAAGTGGAATTATTGGCAGAAACCAATGATCAACGGGTGGAAGAAGTACTTCCAATGGAGCAAAAAGAACAAGTTCAGCCTGAAGAGCCATTTGAAGAATCGGCTCCGGATCTGGAAGAAGAAGATGAAACGTCAGTGCCAGCAGATGAAAGTCGACTGGTGAAGGAAAGTGTTACCATGGAGAAAACGGAAGAAATGGACTCTGAAGGTGAGCCCGAAGCAACTCAATCGTTTACGCCGGACATAAGTTTGCCTGCAGACGACTTCGAGCCGGATGATCAGGATTTTGAATCAAACGAGAATACACCTGGATCCATGGAGAATCCTGTTACCCTGGGTGCTTCCATGATAAACATCGAAGTTGTAGGTGAATCAAGGACCAGATCTTTCAAATATTTTGATGGAAAACTTTCACTTTATGGTGATTTTTCTGAATCTACCTATGAGATAATTGAAATAAATACTGATGGTGGTAGAGAAGTATTCTTTTATTACGCTGGTTCCTATTATCAGATCATTCTGACAAGAGTGACCATTCCTTTGAAACCTATCTCAGACCCTGCTAAAATTCAGGAGTTGGAGACGCTAAGGGCGCAGTGAGTTAAAATTCCATAATTAGAAAATCTGACGATCGTTTTTCGTTAGTTTTGCGGCGATATGCGAGATCAGAATGTCAGAAAACGGAAATTGGGGAGTTTCCCATTCGTTAGTGTGATCTTCAGTGTGACACTGTCACTTCTCGTAATGGGTATTTTTGGCCTTTTATTGGTTTTGACCAATTCACTTACAAACTTCATTCAAAACAACGTCGAAATTCAGGTTTACCTCGATAAGCAGGTAAGAAACAGTGAAATAAGTCGTCTTCAAAGGACACTTGGTACAAAACCTTATGTGCGGGTAGAGCAGGACAATACAGGAGTAATGTTAATAACCCAGGAAGAAGCAGCTCGTCAGTTTGTTTCGGACACCGGGGAGGACTTCACGGCATTCTTGGGTGACAATCCTCTGAGAGACCTTTTTACAGTAAAAATTCACCCTGATTATCAATCCTCCGATAGTTTAAGGATCATCAGGACCGAAATAGAGTCAATGAATGGTGTTTATGAGGTTAACTACGTGGAATCGTTGGTCGAAAGCATCAATGAAAACCTGACCAAGATCGGTTTTATCTTACTTGGGTTAGCTTTCGTGTTTCTGCTGGTTGTAGTCGTATTGATAAATAACACCATAAAGTTGGCGCTTTTTTCACAGAGATTCCTGATCAGAAGCATGCAACTGGTGGGAGCTACAGGAGGGTTTATTAGAAAACCATTTCTCTCAAGATCTGTTATCTACGGAGTAGTCTCCGGAATAATTTCCTGTGGTTTGATCTACCTTTTTGTAGTTTGGCTGAATCAACAGCTAGAGGACCTGTCTCAATTGCATTCAATGCAACAGTTCATTATCCTGTTTGGCAGTATTATGGTAATTGGGGTTATGGTTACCTTCTCAAGTACCTACTTTGCTGTTAAAAAATATCTAAGAACTTCACTGGACGAACTTTACTAATAAAACATGGAAGCAAGAACGAAATTTGCCTTTGAAAAAACCAATTACATCATCATGTTAATTGGGATCGGTGTGCTGGCACTTGGATTTTTTGTGATGACACTGGACAAAGAAACTTTTGGGTTTGGCTTTCTTGGTCTTACCCTTGGACCAGTTTTGGTAATGGTGGGTTTTTTAACGCAATTTGTTGCCATTTTCTACAAAGCAAAAAAATCCGAAGTCTCAAAAGATAAATGAATTGGTTTCAGGCACTGATCCTGGGTGTCGTTCAGGGGTTGACGGAATTTTTACCTGTAAGTAGCAGCGGTCACCTGGAGATCGGAAACGTACTTTTAGGCGTAGAGACAGGTGAGAATCTTCTTTTTGCGGTGGTCGTACACGCTGCGACTGCCACAAGCACAATCGTGGTTTTCAGAAAAGATATTGGATTGATCGTTTCAGATATCCTGACTTTTAAGTGGAATGAATCTTACACTTATACTTCCAAGATCCTAATCTCGATGATTCCGGTAGGTATTGTTGGCGTCTTCTTTGAAGACGAGGTAGAAGCGTTTTTCACTGGTAACCTGCTACTGGTCGGATCAATGCTCCTGATCACAGCGGCTTTATTGGTATTCACATACTTTAAAAAGTCGGGTAATAAGAATGTGGGCTTTGGTCATGCGATGATCATTGGCCTTGCGCAGGCATTTGCGATATTGCCTGGGATATCCAGGTCCGGTGCTACCATTGCAACTTCACTTCTGTTGGGCATTGAAAAAAGCAAAGCAGCAAGGTTTTCATTCCTAATGGTGCTGATTCCCATCCTGGGAGCCACAGCCCTCAAACTCAAAGATTATTTTGAAGGAGTTACTTCCGTGAATTCAATATCATCCGGGAGCTTGATCATCGGTTTTTTAGCGGCTTTTCTATCAGGTTATCTGGCTTGTAAGTGGATGATCGAGATAGTGAAAAAAGGGAAGCTCATATATTTCGGGATTTACTGTTCAGTGGTAGGGATAATAGCGGTTTTATTCTATTTCTGATGCAATTTCCCCCTGAAGGCACATTGTTACTGGTCAACAAACCTCTTGAATGGACCTCATTCGATGTGGTTAATAAACTTAAATACACAATTCGCCCGAGAAAGATAGGTCATGCCGGGACACTGGATCCGCTTGCTACGGGACTTCTACTGATCGGAGTAAATGGGTATACCAAAAAGCTCCATGAATTACAGGGTTTGGATAAGGTTTACGAGGGGATCCTGGAGGTAGGTAAAACTACTCCATCTTTTGACCTTGAGACTGAATTTGATTCGGAGTCGGCCTTCGATCACATTCAGGAGAATGATATTGAAGATGCACGAAAATCCTTCCTTGGTGAAATCGAACAGTATCCTCCGGCTCATTCTGCGGTGAGAATAAACGGAGAAAGGGCTTATGTAAAGGCGCGTAAAAAGGAGCAGGTCGTATTAAAACCCAGGTATGTTACAGTCTATGACTTTGAAATACTAAGTATCGATCTACCCGAAATCAGTTTTAAGGTACATTGTTCAAAAGGGACTTATATCCGAAGTCTTGCGCATGATTTCGGTAAAAAACTCGGGGTTGGAGCTTACCTAAAGGCCTTGAAAAGGACTGCCATTGGACCTCATAAGCTCGAAAGTGCTTATGAATTGAATGAACTGATTTCAATAGTGCAACAGGAAAAACAGAAGGCCGATGAAAGTAATTGAACAGCTAAGTGATTTGGATGATCTGAAGTTTCCAATAGTTACAAGTGGAACTTTTGACGGGGTTCACTATGGACATCGGCAAATTTTGGAGAGACTGGTTCAGGATGCGGGTAAATTTGGAGGTGAAAGTGTGGTGCTGACCTACTGGCCACATCCAAGATTTGTGCTTGGAAACAAAGACCTTAAGTTACTCAGTACCATAGATGAAAAGATCGAATTGCTGGATGAGTGCGGAATAGATTACCTGATTAAAATCCGGTTTACCCGTGATTTTTCGGAACTTTCCTCCGATCATTTCATTCAGAAAATCATCGTGGATGGTATCGGCACAAGGAAACTTATATTGGGTTACGATCATAAATTCGGTAGAGATCGGGAAGGAAGTTTTGACTATTTGATGGAAAATCAGCAGAGATTCAATTTCGAACTGGAGGAAATCCCGAAACAGGAGATCGAAGATGTAGCAGTAAGTTCTACCAAAATAAGACAGGCATTGTTCGGTGGTGATGTCTTGACCGCTCGGGAGTATCTTGGTCGACATTACTCAATTCAGGGCCTCGTAGTCAAAGGCAAACAAGTGGGAAGGACGATCGGATTCCCAACGGCCAACGTTTACGTTCCTGAGGATTATAAACTCATTCCAGCGGATGGAGTATATGCCGTAAAGGTTGAATTGGGAGAAGATATTCATTCGGGGATGCTAAATATCGGTTTTAAACCGACATTAGAAGGTCATGAACACACAATTGAGGCAAACATCTTTAATTTTGAGCAAGACATATATGGTCAGGACATCAAAATCAAATTTGTCAATAAAATCAGGAATGAAATCAAATTTGATGGAATTCAATCGTTAAAAGAACAACTAAATCAGGACAAGGTCCGGGCACAAAAACTATTAGAAAATGAAAAAAGTTAAATTTTTAATGCTGCTGACACTCATCATAAGTGCAGGGCTACTTATATCATGTAACAAGGATGACGATGACGATGATGGACCGGGCTTGGTAGACCAATTGTTGTTTCCTGTAGAGAATGATGTGGAATTAGGCAGGCAGGTAGCAGATCAGATAGCTGCTAATCCGGATGATTATCCTGTCCTTTCAGAATCAGAATATCCTGAAGCCTATGAATATTTAAATGCAATGAAGGACGAAATTCTGCAAAGTGATGATGTGGAATATGAGGATCTTTTTCCATATGAATTGAAGATCATCAATCAGGATGTCTTGAATGCATTTGCTACTCCGGGTGGATACATTTATATATATACAGGACTGATCAAGTATCTGGATAATGCGGATGACCTTGCCGGGGTGATGGGACATGAAATAGCTCATGCTGACCGTCGTCATTCGGTAGAGCAGATGAAGCAAACTCTGGGTGTTCAATTCCTGATCAATATTGTACTGGGTGACGGTACTGCGGCACAAATAGCTCAGATGGCAAGTACAGCTTTAAGCCTGAAATTTAGTCGGGACGATGAGTCTGAATCCGATGAGTATTCAGTCATCTATCTGGGTGATACGGATTATGCCTGTAATGGAGCAGCTACTTTTTTTGAAAAGCTGGAGGCAGAGGGAGGAAGCGGAGTTCCTGAATTTCTATCTACACACCCCTCTCCTGAGAATCGGGTGACAGACATCAATGCAAAAGCTACTGAGGATGGTTGTAGTACTGATCAAATCTCCGAGTCCGGATTTACTTATGAAGATTTTAAAAATAGCTTACCCTAACCGTACATGAACGAGTCGGAAATAAAGTTTAAAGTAGAACTGGATAAGGATAACATCCCCGAGAAAATTTATTGGGATGCTGATCATAAAGATGAGCCTGGTTATTCGGAAACAAAGTCTATAAGTGTATCTCTTTGGGATGACAGCAACAAGAATACACTTAGAATCGACCTATGGGCAAAGGACATGCCAATGGATGAAATGAAGAGGTTTTATGTGGACTGTTTAGGAGGTATATCCCAGACTTTACTCAACTCAACCGGAGATGAATATATGTCTGGTGAAATAAATGATCTTTGTGAGAGATTGGTCCAGCACATAAAAAACGAATACAGCGAATAGACTAAAATTCTTAGTGTCTTCGGGGATTACTAATATTTTGACTAATATTAGTTGCTAAAAATGATTCTTAACCCCGAAATATATCTTTAATGAAAAGTCAGACGCGGAAGCTTGGTATTCTCATCGCTCTATTTCTGTCCTCAAATCTGTTGCTGGCACAAACCTCAATTAGTGGTACTGTGACAGATGAATCCGGTGAGGAGTTGATTGGAGTAAACATTCTGGTCAAAGGAACTGTTCTTGGGACAGTTACTGACTACAATGGTAATTTTTCTCTAAATACTTCTTCGTCACCACCTTTGACCCTTGTGATTTCCAGTGTTGGTTTTGAGCGGCAGGAACTGGAAATAACATCGGCGAACACCTCCGGATTAGAGATCACCATGACCGAGTCTACCTTGCTGGGCCAGGAAGTTGTGGTAAGTGCTTCCAGGGTGGAAGAGAGCATAATGCAATCACCGGTGTCCATCGAAAAAATGGATATTCTGGCCTTGCAGAACACTTCCGCGGATGATTATTACAAGGCTGTAATGAATCTGAAAGGAGTGGACATGACTTCCAGCAGTATCAACTTTCAGATTATCAATACCCGGGGATTTTCCAACACCGGTAACACTCGCTTTGTTCAGCTGACGGACGGGATGGACACTCAGGCGCCTGCGTTAAACTTCCCGATAGGCAACCTTAATGGTCCGTCAGTTCTGGATGTTGAAAGTCTGGAACTCCTTCCTGGTGCCTCATCTGCTTTATATGGACCAAATGCATTTAATGGTATTCTTTTGGTGACGAGTAAAAATCCTTTTGACTATCAGGGTGCAAGTGCTTACGTTAAAACAGGTGTCAATCATGTGGGCTCAAAAGCCGATCAGGATATGGCTCCATTGTTTGATGTAGCTGCCAGATATGCCAAGTCATTTAATAACAAATTCGCTTTTAAGGTGAATCTGGCTTATGCTAAAGCCGATGACTGGCACGGTACCAACTTTCAGGATAGAAATGCCGCAAACAACCCTTTTGGTGACCAGGCAAGAAATCCCGGAATAGATGCATTACATATCATGGGGGATGAGGCTGGATTGAATTTAAACATATTAAGGTTTAGTAATACAGCAGATGATAACGGAAATGGGATGCTTGACCCCGAGGAATTTGGGTTTCAGACTCAGGCTGAACGTGATGGAAATTTTGGCACTGGTCTGACGGCCTGGAATTATGCTCAAGCCGGATTTTTACCAAGTCATGTGGTGCATATGCCTGGATATGTCGAACGCCATATTGTGGACTACGGGGCAGAAAACCTGAAGGCGAATGTAGGGTTGTATTATCGACTTAATGACGACCTGGAATTGAGTTATCTGTTTAATGGAGGATATGGGACCAGTATTTACACTGGGGCTCAGCGGTATTCACTGGCTAATTTTGGTATCACTCAACACAGATTGCAGTTACGAAGTGATAATTTTTTCGTAAGAGCTTATACGACGCAGGAGCGATCAGGGGACTCTTACATTGCTGAATTTTCTGGTGTACGGACGAATGTGGCAAGATTTGGATCATTGAACAACTATTTTGCCACCTATGCTGTCGAGTACCTGAGATACATAAACGAAGCAGGTTATGCAGTGACTGATAACCCCAATTCTGTTTCGTTGACGGACCAAATCGCTGCACATGAGACTGCCAGAAATTATGTAGAGCAAAGATACCCGCTAGAACCCGGAAGTGAACGCTTCGAGGAGCTTAGGTTAGGAGCTTTTGAAGACCGGTTTGGTAATCGTTTGACAGTACCAAATGGCCCTCTGTTTGATGATAGGTCAAATCTTTACCAGGTGGATGCCCAGTATGACCTTTCTGAAAACATTGACTTCCTGGATTTACAGGTTGGAGGTACCTACCGGATATTTGAATTGAGGTCGAATGGGACCATTTTCGATGACCTTGGTGGTGTTACCATAGATGAATATGGCGCCTATGTCCAGGCCGGTAAGAAGATCACATCTGACCTCAAACTGAGCGGGTCATTCAGATATGATAAAAACGAGAATTTTGATGGTCAGATTAATCCGAGGATTTCCGGAGTGTACACGCTGGCTGATGATCATAATTTCAGAGTGTCTTATCAGACAGGATTCAGATACCCTACGACTCAGGGACAATATATCGATCTTGACATTCTGAGCTCGAGACTTTTGGGTGGACTGCCGCAATTCTATTCAAAGTATGGACTGCCCAGTTCAAGTTCGACCGGAGCACCTCTGTCGTATACCCTGGGAAGTGTCTTGGCATGGAGAAACTCAATTTTCTCAGGAGATGAGGATCGAAGCCTTTTGGAGCCTTACACGGAGGCTAACCCTGTAGAACCTGAGCGTGTTAGGTCGTTGGAGTTTGGATATAAATCACTTATTGGAGACAGATTGCTTTTTGAATCCGTTTATTATTATAATGTCTTTACCTCCTTTATCACTCAAATCGGTGTAGTGGTTGCAGATGAGGCGGATGCCAGCCATGTAGATGCAGATCCTTCTTTGACACTTGGAGGGCCTTTTTACTCATCCATGTTATTAGGAACCTCTGATAACACCTACAGCATTTACACGAACTTGCAGGATGAAGTCACCACTCAAGGCCTGGCCACGGGATTTACTTACAGCTTTAACAAAGGATACCAGTTTGGCGCCAACTACAACTGGAACCAATTTATTGGTGGATATGATGACAATACTTTGAATGATTTCAACACTCCGGAACATAAGTTCAATGTCAATTTTGGCAATAGAAAAGTAACTGATAATTTGGGATTTAACATGACTTATAGATGGCAGGAGGCTTTCCGGTGGGAATCTGCTTTTGCCCGCGGAAATGTTCCCGCATATGACAATCTTGATATTCAATTGTCGTATAAATTAGAGAATCTGAAAAGCATCGTCAGGGTAGGTGGTTCCAATGTATTGAATCAACCCTTCTATCAGAGTTTAGGTGGTCCCAATATTGGGGCGATTTATTACATCTCTATCACCTTTGATCAGTCCATGAATTAATTCTAATTTAGGATTATTGATCTAAAATAGTTTTCTAATTTGGCGTCTGATATGGCTAAGCACCACGATTTCAAATACATGGGTGATATCCGCCAAAACCTATGGATGATCGTTTTTGGTACGGATACCCGTCTTGGGAAAAAGTTTGATGTAATCCTTCTGTGGGTAATTCTTTCGAGTATCGTTGTGGTGATGCTGGAGAGTGTGGCGGAGTTAAACGACTCGTATGGAGATGTCTTCACCTTATTGGAGTGGCTTTTTACGTCCTTTTTTACAGCCGAATACTTAATGAGATTGTGGATTGTCAGAAGACCTATCAAGTACGCTACGAGTTTTCTGGGTATTATTGATTTTCTCGCGGTCATACCAACTTATCTCACAATTTTCTTTGCCGGAGGCAGTTACCTGGTCGTAATACGGGTCATAAGGTTTTTCAGGGTATTCCGGATATTGAAGCTTTCGCGTCAACTTAAGGAGGCGCAGCACTTGGCTGAAGCTTTGGCCAATAGTCGAAATAAGATCGGAGTATTTCTCGGGGCCGTCACAGTTCTTGTCATCATCATGGGTACTTTGATGTACATGATCGAGGGGGGAGAAAATGGTTTCACAAGTATTCCGAGAAGCATCTACTGGGCCATTGTGACGATTACTACGGTAGGCTACGGTGATATAGCTCCTCAAACTATTATGGGTCAGGCTTTTGCAGCAGCGCTTATGTTGATGGGTTATGCCATCATTGCTGTTCCCACAGGAATAGTTACTGCTGAAATTGCTTACTCAGAGAGGGAAAGAAGAGCAAAGAAAGTCAATGAATTAAAATGCGGAAACTGTGGCTCCACAGATCATCGTGATGATGCAAACTATTGTCAGAATTGCGGTGATGAATTAATGAATATTCCGGGAAAAAGAATTGTATAAAAAAAGGCGATCTTCAAGATCGCCTTTTGAAAATGCTTTTTCAATACTTATTGGGGAGGAGTTAGTATTCCAGCTATAACGTGAAGTACGCCATTTGTAGCTTTGAATGCTTCTGCCACTGCTACTTCCGCATCCGGGCTTTGATCACCATTTGAATCAAGATAAATGCCCAATCCATTCGTTGGATCACCAACAGCAACTACAGTCAATGGAGCTCCTGCGGCAGTAGTGAAGGTTGCACCTGCAGTTAAGTCAGAAGGCGTCACTTCTCCAAATACCACATGATTGGCAAGTATTCCATACCATTGCTGCCCTGTCAGATTGGCGATAGCATCACCAGCAGCTTCCAGCGTTCCGTTTGTAGGTGCAAATAGAGTATAAATTTCATCTCCTCTTAATATCTCAGTAATTGTGGCTACCCCAGCTCCTTCAGCAAATTCGTCAGCAGCTTCTATAGCGGGTATTAATCCAGTAAAATCCGCTCCTAAGAAAATTGCTTGCGTAACTAAATTAAGATCTGCCGCAATTTCTGAGAATACACCAGAAGGAATGAGTACAGAGTTGACTTCGTGAACTACACCATTTGTGCCTTCCTGATCCGTTACACCTAAAGTCACACCAGGATCCTGGTTGGTACCACTTGGGATGTTTCCTGCTTCATTGAATGTAATTGATTCTCCCGATAATACGGTAGCCACACTGGTACCAAAATCAGCTTCGAATACTTTCCCTGACACGAAATGGAAGGTCAATACACCTGCGATGATCTCAGGGTTGATGGACTCCAGATTTTCAACACCTAGTGTTTCTCTAAGACCATCAAAAGCATTGTTGTTCGGAACGAAGACAGTATACTCTGTTTCTCCATCCAATGCCGGCAGTGCATCACTGTTGGCAGTATAGAAATCGACAAACTCACTGTAATTTGAATTGCCTTGGATGATTTCTAATACGCTCATGGTAGGAGCATTGTCATCATCATCGTCATCACCACAACCTGTAAAAAGTACAAGTGCCGAGACAGCAAACAGCATCGCTAGTAGCTGTAAGGGATTTTTAGTTTTCATAATATAGATAAATGTTTAAGGTTAAGTAAAAGTAAATAAAAAATTAACGGACAAAAGCCCTTTGCATTTTAGTCAGTTCGGGGATTTTGTTGAAAAAATCTTATTCCAAATACGGAAATCAAACATTAAGACAACCTACAGGGTTCAAATGGTTGAAAAAATTTTACTAATCAATCGTTTTTTTTAAAAATCCATAAATGTTATTTCAAATTGTTGTTTTTTGAAAGTACAATATTTTACATTTGTTGCACATTCAGAAAGCAATGAAAGAACTGACAACCATTCTATCCATTATTCTAGTCGTCATTAGGACTTGAGGGGGGAATGGTTTAGCATAAAATATTGAAAATATGAAGCGCCATTCCCTCACAGGATGGCGCTTTTTTTAATGGTAAATTGAAAGGATTTTGAAGTACTACGAAGAAGGTGGACATGCATTTTTGAACGGGGAATGGATATTGGCTTCCAAAGCCAGTACCTCGCTCTTCAATCAGACAATGCATTATGGATACGGGGTGTTTGATGGACTTCGTTCCTACAAAAATGCGAGTGGTAGCAATATATTCCGGGCAAAGGATCATTTTGACAGGTTGATCAATTCTGCCAGGGAGCTTAATATGCATATACAGTGCGATTCGGAAGAACTTGTTCACATATCTTACCAGCTGCTCGAAAAGAATGATCTACAATCGGCCTATATCAGACCCCTTGTCTGGCAGGACCCGAACATGGCATTGACTTCCAAGTCCAATGCCAATTTTTTTATGGCAGCCTGGCCGTGGCAGAAGTACCTGGGTCATGATGCAGTCACGGTAATGGTTTCGGGATATAAAAAACCCGGACCTGAATATATGCCCGTAAATCATAAGATTACAGGTAATTATCCAGCAGCCATTATGGCATCAACTGAAGCGAAGAAGCTTGGCTACGACGAAGCCCTCCTGCTGGATGGCAAGAATCACATTGCTGAAGGTCCTGCAGCGAACATCTTTTTTGAGAAAGAAGGTCACCTTTTTACTCCTAAACCTGACAATATTTTTGCCGGTATTACCAGAAAGTCAATCATCGAACTGGCGCGAAAATGGGGGATCAAGGTTACGGAAAAAAATCTAAAACTCGAGGATGCCTATGACATGGATTACGCTTTTTTTGCCGGAACAGCCATGGAAATCACAGCCATCAAATCCCTCAATGGTGAAAATTTTAAATCCAATTGGGAGGATTCTCAGTCTCACACCATCAGCACATTATATCGACAACTTGTAAAATCAAATGAGCTCGAAGGGCTAACGATCGTATAATTCAATGTCATTAAACAGATATAGTAAAATACTGACACAGGACCCCAGTCAACCTGCATCCCAGGCCATGCTTTATGCCGTAGGCCTGAAAGAGGAAGACATGGATAAACCACAGGTAGGTGTAGTCAGTACCGGATTTGAAGGTAATCCCTGTAATATGCACCTCAATATTTTGGCGCACCAGGTCAAAAAGGGCATCAATGAAAATGACATGGTGGGATTGATCTTCAATACCATTGGTGTTTCAGATGGTATATCCAATGGAACACCGGGGATGAATTACTCATTGATATCCAGGGATATTATTGCCGATTCCATCGAGACCGTGGTCAATGCCCAGTATTATGACGCTGTAGTTCCTGTAGTTGGTTGTGATAAGAACATGCCAGGCGCCATCATGGCACTTGGAAGACTTAATCGTCCGGGACTAATGGTATACGGAGGTACTATCAAACCGGGAAAATGGAAGGGTGAAGATCTGAATATAATTTCGGCTTTTGAGGCCTATGGAGCCAGACTATCCGGCAATATTTCAGATGAGGATTACAAGGGTATCATACAGAATTCTATTCCCGGACCCGGAGCATGTGGAGGTATGTATACAGCCAATACCATGTCTTCTGCTATTGAGGCGCTTGGGATGAGTTTACCTTTTAGTTCATCCAATCCGGCTGAAAGTGAGGAGAAGAAAAAAGAGACGTTCGAAGTGGGGAAGGCGATTTATCACCTGCTTAAAGAAGACATCAGGCCTTCAGATATCATGACGAGGACCGCATTTGAGAATGCTATTTCTACTGTTATGGTATTAGGAGGTTCTACCAATGCGGTACTTCACCTGCTTGCAATGGCAAAGTCAGTGGACATTGATCTTACTTTAGATGATTTTCAAAGGATTTCCGATAAGACACCATTCATTGCAGATTTAAAGCCGAGCGGGAAGTACCTGATGGAGGATCTTCATAAAATTGGAGGAATTCCTGGAGTCTTCAAGATCATGCTGGATGCCGGATACCTGGATGGGGATTGCCTGACTGTGACCGGAAAGACTCTTGCCGAGAATATCGAAACCGCTAATCCGTTAAAGAAGGATCAAAAGATAATTTTCTCTTTCGATAAACCTATCAAGGCTTCAGGGCACCTTCAAATCCTGAAAGGAAATTTGGCCCCGGAAGGATCCGTGGCAAAAATAACGGGTAAGGAAGGAGAGTATTTTGAAGGTCCTGCCCGTATTTATGATGATGAGTTTGAAGCCATCAAAGGAATTGGCTCTGAAGTACAAAAGGGAGAAGTGATCGTCATAAGGTATTCAGGACCAAAAGGTGCACCAGGAATGCCGGAAATGCTAAAACCAACAGGAGCTGTCATGGGTGCCGGATTGGGAAAAGACGTTGCTTTGATAACAGATGGACGGTTTTCAGGTGGTTCCCATGGATTTGTGGTTGGGCACATTACACCTGAAGCTCAGGAAGGTGGCCCGATTGGACTTATCCAAAATGGAGATATTATCAAAATTGATGCTGCCAATAACATACTTAGCGTTGATTTATCGGATGAGGAGCTGGATAAACGTCGCCAAAATTGGCAAAAACCTCCCTACAAAGCCAAAAAAGGAATTTTAATGAAGTATATTAAGTCGGTTGCGACAGCTTCCGAAGGTTGTGTTACAGATCAATAAGTTATGAATACGCCCGAATTACAAATCAAACCCAAAGCACAGAAAGAATCGTCCACGAGGATAACGGGAGCAGAAGCAGTCGTCAGGTGCTTGCTGGAAGAAGGTGTGGAAACAATCTTTGGTTATCCGGGTGGGGCCATCATGCCCATTTATGACGAGTTGTACAAATTCCAAAAGGACATCAATCATATCCTTGTAAGACATGAGCAGGGAGCTGCACATGCTGCCCAGGGATTTGCCAGGGTCTCCGGAAACGTAGGAGTATGCATGGCCACATCAGGCCCTGGAGCTACCAATTTGATCACCGGCATAGCCGATGCCCAAATTGATTCCACACCAATGGTTTGTATAACCGGACAGGTTACTTATCACTTATTGGGAACAGATGCATTTCAGGAAACAGATGTAATGGGTATTTCCATGCCTGTCACGAAGTGGAATTATCAAGTAACCAAACCGGAGGAAATCCCTTATGCGATTGCACGTGCATTTTACATCGCAAAAACGGGTCGTCCTGGTCCGGTACTTATCGACATTACCAAGAATGCTCAATTTGGGGAGTTCGATTATCATTACGAAAAGTGTGAGAGGATCAGGAGTTATCATCCGTACCCCGCATTGGATAAATTAAAAGTGGACGAAGCGGGTGTGATCATTGACCAGGCAAAGAAACCTTTTATCCTTGTAGGACAGGGGGTATTGCTTTCCGGAGCTCAAAAGGAATTGATCGCGTTCTCGGAGAAGACTGGTATTCCCATGGCGTCTACATTATTGGGTTTATCAGCAGTACCTACCGATCATCCAAATTACGTGGGGTATTTGGGTATGCATGGCAATTATGGCCCCAATATCAAAACCAATGAATGTGATGTTCTCATTGCCATCGGTATGAGATTTGATGATCGGGTGACGGGTGATCTTAATCATTATGCGAAGCAAGCCAAGGTTATTCATATTGAAATTGATCCCGCGGAGATTGACAAAAATGTCAAGACGACAGTGGCGATCAATGCCGACGCGAAGCAGGCATTGATCGCATTGAATTCCGTGATCAAGGAAAATGATCATTCTTCCTGGATCCAGGAATTCAGAGATTGTGATAAGAAAGAATATGAAATTGTTACCGAGGGTGAACTCTTCCCCACATCCGGAAAAATTCGAATGGCAGAAGTCATCCGGATGATCTCCGATATGACCGAAGGTAAGTCTATCGTTGTGACAGATGTAGGTCAGCATCAGATGGTTACCAGCCGATATTACCAGTTCAAAGACACTTTGAGCAATGTAACATCCGGTGGTCTCGGAACGATGGGTTTTGCACTGCCGGCTGCGATGGGTGCCAAAATGGGTAGCCCGGGCAGGCAGGTTATCGCAGTAATCGGCGATGGCGGGTTTCAGATGACAATTCAGGAGCTTGGAACAATATTTCAGAGTGAAATTGATGTTAAGATCCTGATTCTCAACAATGAGTTCCTTGGTATGGTAAGACAATGGCAGCAGCTGTTCTTTGATAAAAGGTATTCTTTTACGGAGCTGAAAAACCCGGATTTCCAACTTATAGCAAAAGGATATGGTATTGAAACCAACAAGGTAGAGGAGAGAGCATCATTGGAAGAGGCCGTAAAAATGTGGCTTTCCAGCAAAGGACCAGCTCTGTTGGAGGTAGTGGTAGAGAAGGAGGAGAATGTATTTCCGATGGTTCCAACCGGAGAATCAGTTTCAAATATAAGATTACAATAATGGCTAGTCTTTATACCGAATACGAAAATAACGAGCAGGAGCGTGAGCTGACACTATCTGTTCTCACAGAAGATAGGGCCGGTTTGCTCAACCATATTACGATCATCTTTACCAGGAGAAAGATCAACATATCAAGTTTGAACGTTTCCACCACAGAGGTGAAGGGTGTCAGTAGGTTTACGATTGTCATCAAAACAACGAAGGAGAAGGCGGAAAAAGTAGTGAAACAGATTCGTAAACTGGTGGATGTTCTTGGCGCTTTCGTTTATGAAGAGGATCAGATTTATTATCAGGAAGTAGCTTTGTATAAGGTTCCCACCAAAGTTTTTCTTAACGGTAATTCCATTGAGACTTTGGTGCGTAGTAACGGTGCCCGGATACTTGTTATTGAGGAAGATCACATTGTAATTGAGAAGACTGGTCACAAGACCGAGACTACAGACCTATACAATAAGCTGGAGCCGTATGGTATTCTGGAGTTTGTCAGATCCGGAAGGATTGCTATTTCAAGATCCAAAAGAAAAACCGAGGCGTATATTCGCGAACTGGAAAATTCCGAATCAAATCAATTAAGCATAAAAGACTTTTAAATTTTAAATCATTAATCTAACAAAATGGCAAAAATCAATTTTGGAGGTACGGAGGAAGAGGTTGTGACCAGGGAAGAATTCCCTTTATCAAAAGCAAATGAAGTAATGAAAGATGAAACCATTGCTGTCATCGGCTATGGTGTTCAGGGACCTGGTCAGGCTTTGAACTTAAGAGATAATGGATTCAACGTGATTGTTGGTCAACGAAAAGGTGGTAAGTCCTGGGACAAAGCTGTCGCGGATGGCTGGGAGCCTGGCAAGACACTTTTCGAGATCGAGGAAGCTCTGGACAAAGGCACGGTGATACAATACCTGCTTTCAGATGCCGGACAGATCGAGCAATGGCCAACGGTGAAAAAATATTTAACTGACGGTAAAGCACTTTACTTTTCTCATGGTTTTGGTGTAACCTATAACGACCAGACCGGAATTATTCCTCCCGATAATGTGGACGTAATTCTTGTGGCACCAAAAGGTTCCGGAACATCATTGAGAAGACTTTTTGTCGAAGGCAAAGGATTGAATTCTTCTTTCGCTGTTTACCAGGATGCCACAGGTAGAGCCAGGGAAAGGGTGATTGCCCTTGGGATAGGAGTAGGCAGTGGTTATCTGTTTGAAACTGACTTCAAAAGGGAAGTTTTTAGTGATTTAACCGGTGAGAGAGGAAGCTTGATGGGCGCAATTCAGGGATTGTTTGCAGCTCAGTATGACCTGCTGAGACAAAGAGGACACACTCCTTCTGAGGCATTCAATGAAACTGTGGAAGAAGCAACTCAATCACTGTATCCCTTGGTAGCAGAAAATGGAATGGACTGGATGTACGCCAACTGTTCCACTACTGCACAAAGGGGGGCACTTGATTGGTGGAAGAAATTCCGGGATGCTGTGAAGCCGGTTTTCGAAGACCTTTATGACAGTGTGGCCAGTGGTAATGAAGCCAGGATCACCATTGAGGCGAACAAAAAATCTGATTACAGGGAAGGTCTTGAGAAAGAATTGTCTGAACTTAAGGACTCAGAGATGTGGCGGACAGGCGCTACAGTGAGAAAATTAAGACCTGAAAACAAGTAATCATAACTTAACCATACTATACCATGGCAGATAGACTTTATATTTTCGATACCACTTTGAGAGACGGGGAGCAGGTTCCCGGATGCAAGCTGAATGCGAATGAAAAGATCGAAGTTGCCATTGCACTAGAGAAGCTGGGAGTCGACATAATAGAAGCTGGTTTCCCTATTTCCAGTCCAGGTGATTTTCAATCTGTTCAGGATATTTCCAAAGCACTGACGGAGCCCGTGATATGTGGACTTACCCGGGCAGTTGAGAAGGATATCGACGTGGCTGCAGAAGCATTGCAATACGCAAAACGCAAGCGGATACATACCGGTATAGGAACTTCTTATCTCCATGTACATCATAAGTTGATGTCGACAGAAGATGAAGTTCTTGAACGAGCGGTAAGGGCGGTGAAATATGCCAAGAAGAAAGTAGAGGATGTGGAATTCTATGCTGAGGACGCCGGAAGAACTGATAATGTTTACCTGGCCAGAATTGTGGAGGCGGTAATCGCTGCGGGTGCTACTGTTATTAATATTCCTGATACAACAGGTTACTGTCTTCCTGAGATGTTTGGTAATAAGATCAAATATCTCATGGAGAATGTAAAAGGGATTGAAAAGGCTATCATTTCAACTCATTGTCACAATGACCTTGGAATGGCTACAGCCAATACTGTAACAGGTATCCTTAATGGAGCCCGACAGGCTGAAGTGACAATTAATGGAATCGGGGAGCGCGCAGGTAATACTTCCCTGGAGGAGGTAGTCATGACTTTCAAAAGTCATAAAGACCTGAATATTGATACCAACATCAATACCAAGAATATTCATCAGACCAGTAGAATGGTTTCAAGTCTCATGAACATGCCAGTTCAACCTAATAAGGCGATTGTTGGTAGAAATGCTTTTGCGCATTCGTCAGGAATCCACCAGGATGGTGTGCTGAAAATGCGTGAAAACTATGAGATCATAGATCCTGTAGAGGTTGGTGCACATGCTTCTTCTATTGTTCTTACTGCAAGAAGTGGTAGAGCAGCTTTGAAACACAGGCTGGAGGTATTGGGTTACACCCTGTCCAAAGAAGATTTGGAACCAGTTTATCAAAAGTTCCTGGATCTTGCTGACACCAAAAAGGACATAGGAGATGAGGACCTGGAGTTCATAATGGGAGACGCAGAGAAGGAAAAGGTTTCGATCAGGTTGGATTTGCTTCAGGTGGTGACGGGTAAAGACCTGCTGCCTGTTGCTGTCGTAAAGCTGGATATAGGTGGTAAAAAGTTTGAAGCTTCAGAATCTGGGAATGGTGGTATTGATGCGGCGCTAAAAGCCGCCCAGGCAATCATCAAGAGAGAGATGAAGATTCACGAGGTTTTAATTCAAACTTTTACCAGGACAAGCCATGAAATTGGTAAAGTTCACATTCAGCTTGAATGGGAAGGTAAAATCTACTATGGTTTTGGAAGCCATGAAGATTTGATAACTGCCGCGGTTGAGGCGTTTTTGGATGCGGTTAATAAAATGGCACCGGTGAAGGCGTCACAACCTCAATATGTTTAATAAAATTGTTTTTGAATAAATGAGCGCGACTACATTATTTGATAAAGTTTGGGATTCGCATGTAGTAAAAAAGATTGAGGATGGTCCGAATGTGTTATACATTGACCGTCATCTCATTCATGAAGTTACCAGCCCGGTAGCTTTTCTGGGTTTGGAAAAAAGGGGACTGAAAGTCTCACGTCCTGATAAGACGACCGCAACAGCGGACCATAATGTTCCGACTGTAAATCAGCATTTGACCATAAGAGATGAACTTTCAAGGAATCAACTTGAAACTCTTGGTAAAAATTGCGAGAAGCATAAAATACCATTTTATGGGTTGAATCATGAATGGCAGGGAATCGTCCATGTTATTGGACCTGAACTGGGCCTGACCCAACCGGGGATGACTATCGTTTGTGGTGACAGCCATACTTCTACGCATGGGGCATTCGGAGCTGTGGCATTTGGAATTGGTACCTCTGAAGTTGAGATGGTTTTGGCGACACAGTGCATTATGCAACCCAAGCCTAAGAAAATGCTCATCAGTGTAGAAGGAGAGTTAAAGCAGGGTGTGACTGCTAAAGATGTTGCACTCTATATCATTTCCAGGATATCAACCAGCGGAGGAACAGGCCACTTTATCGAATATGCGGGTTCGGCCATTAGAAGTTTGTCAATGGAAGGTCGTATGACGCTTTGTAATATGAGTATCGAAAGTGGTGCAAGAGGAGGTTTGATTGCGCCTGATGAAACGACTTTCAATTACCTGAAAGACCGGGAATTTGTGCCAAAAGGGAAAGATTGGGATGAGACTGTTTCCGATTGGAAAAAGCTGAAAACGGATGATGGGGCTCAGTTTGATACAGAATATCATTTTGATGCCGGTGACATTGAGCCAATGATCACCTACGGTACCAATCCTGGTATGAGTGTGAAAATCAGTGAGGCCATTCCAAGTCTCGATGCAGTTCCCACTTCCGAAAAGAAATCTTTTGAAAAATCCCTGAAATACATGGGCTTTGGTGGTGGTGAGGTTATGAAAGGCAAGCAGATCGATTTTGTGTTTGTAGGTAGTTGCACCAATGGGCGAATTGAGGATTTAAGAACTTTCGCGAAATCTGTAAAGGGTCGAAAGAAAGCTGAGAATGTAACAGCCTGGATCGTACCCGGATCCAAGCAGGTAGAAGCTCAGGCCAAAGAAGAAGGCATAGTTGACATATTGGAAGAGGCTGGATTTGAATTTCGTCAGCCAGGTTGCTCCGCATGCCTGGCGATGAATGACGATAAGATTCCTGCCGGCAAGTACGCAGTCTCTACATCAAATAGAAATTTTGAAGGGCGACAAGGTCCCGGAGCCAGAACAATGCTGGTAAGTCCGTTAGTAGCAGCCGCCTGCGCCGTATCTGGTACCATTACGGATCCCAGGGATTTACTGGAGGAGGAGATTTTGGTAACCGGCTAAAAGAAAAGAAAATGGCAATAGAAAAGTTTACTAAGCTAACAAGCAGTGCTGTTCCGATCCAGTCGGAAAACGTTGATACGGATCAGATTATACCAGCCAGGTTCCTAAAGGCTGTTGAGCGTAAGGGATTTGGAGAAAACCTGTTTAGGGACTGGCGTTATGATAGCGCAGGAAATCCTATACCGGATTTCCCCTTAAACGATGATAAGTATAGTGGTCATATTTTGGTGGGAGGAAAGAACTTCGGCAGCGGATCCAGTCGCGAACATGCTGCTTGGGCTATTTACGATGCCGGTTTCCGGGTAGTCGTTTCAAGCTTCTTCGCAGATATTTTCAAAAACAATGCATTGAACAATGGGCTGCTTCCCGTTCAGGTATCGCAATCCGATCTGGATGAGATATTTGAATTAATCGAAAATGACCCAGATACCACATTTACGGTAGATCTGGATAATGAGACCTTTACAGTGGATGCCACTGGAAAGAAAATTTCATTCGAAATAAACGCGTATAAAAAAGAATGCCTGCAAAACGGTTATGATGATATTGATTACCTGATCAGTATCAAACAGGAGATTGAGGCTTTCGAATCATAAGAATAGGAGGGATATGGTCGATTATGTGAAAATACTGGATACTACACTTCGGGATGGTGAGCAGACAAGTGGCGTCTCGTTCACTGACTCTGAGAAGCTGAGTATTGCAAAAATGTTGTTGGAGGATGTGAAAGTCGACCGACTGGAAGTGGCCTCGGCCCGGGTTTCTGAGGGTGAGGCAATGGCAGTAAAAAAGATCATCGGGTGGGCAAGAGAAGCCGGATACCTCGATAAAATTGAGATACTTGGTTTTACGGATGGGAAGGCATCCGTGGACTGGATCGACAAGCTTGGTGCGAGGGTGGTGAACTTATTGGGTAAGGGATCGCTAAAGCACGTCACAGGCCAATTGAGAAAGGCACCGGTTGAGCATCTTGATGACCTGAAGGAGGTCATTGATTATGCAGTTTCCAAGGGACTGAAAGTTAATCTTTACCTGGAGGATTGGTCCAATGGGATGACAGACTCCAAAGAATACGTGTTCTTCTTGCTGGACAATTTGAAAGACCAGCCGGTAGAGAGGTTTATGCTCCCTGATACGTTAGGCGTTTTGACTCCGGAAGAGACTTACGAATATGTATTGGAAACCGTACAGAAATATCCTGATTTGAAGTTCGATTTCCATGCTCATAATGATTATGATTTGGCTGTGGCCAATGTGGCCGAAGCGGTACGGGCTGGTTCGGATTGTATCCATACTACAGTAAATGGCCTCGGTGAACGTGCCGGAAATGCAGTTCTAAGTTCTGTGATTGCTGTTTTGTTGGATAAGCTGAAAGTTAGGACAGGAATAAGGGAAGAAAAGCTTTACAGAGCCAGTAAGTTGGTGGAGTCATTTAGCGGACAACGGATACCGTCAAATAAACCATTGATCGGTGATAATGTATTTACCCAAACTTGCGGGGTACATGCGGATGGTGATTCTAAAGATAATTTGTATTTCAATATTCTGCTTCCGGAACGGTTCGGGAGGACCCGGAAATATGCACTGGGTAAAACCAGCGGCAAAGCCAATATTAGAAAAAATCTTGAAGAGCTCGGGATAGAGCTGGATGATGAGGCCCTGAAAAAGGTTACCAAAAGGGTGATTGAGCTTGGTGATATGAAAGAGCGGGTAACGATGGAAGATCTACCTTACATCGTGGCAGATGTATTGGACCTCGAGTCAATTAAGGAAACGGTGAAAGTTGTGAACTATAACCTCAACCATACAAAAGGCCTGAAGCCGGTGGCGTCTGTTGCATTGACGATAGACAATAAAAGCTATGAAGCCAATGCCGCCGGTGATGGTCAATATGATGCGTTCATGAATGCTCTGAAGTCGATCTACGGCAAACTGAACAGATCGCTACCTTCATTGTCTGACTACAGCGTATCCATTCCTCCGGGCGGAAGAACGGATGCTTTGGTAGAGACAACCATCACGTGGCAGTCGAACAAAGAATTCAGAACCAGGGGGGTAGATACAGATCAGACTTTTGCGGCTATCAAAGCCACAGAGAAGATGTTAAATATCATCGAGCTTGATCAGATGAATCAGAAATCGCGTAAAGACGAAAAGGCCCTTATCTGAAGCCAGTAATAAAACCAAACACTCATAACTAAATAATATGGAATTAAATATCGCAGTGCTCGCCGGAGATGGAATCGGGCCTGAGATTACAGAGCAAGCTTTGAAAGTTTCTCAGGCTATCTGTGAAAAATTTGGACATAAACTCAACTCGGAAAAAGCATTGACCGGCGCTGCAGCCATCGAATCCGTAGGAAATCCGTATCCGGACGAAACTCATGAGCTTTGTATGAAGTCGGATGCCGTACTTTTTGGAGCGATTGGTGATCCAAAATTTGACAACGATCCCAGCGCCAAAGTTCGACCCGAACAAGGTTTGCTGGCGATGAGAAAAAAGCTGGGACTTTTTGCCAACATCCGACCCCTGACCACTTTCAAGTCTCTCATTCACAAGTCTCCATTGCGACAGGATTTGGTCGAAGGAGCTGACTTTGTTTGCATACGTGAGCTTACCGGTGGTATTTATTTTGGTAAACCCCAGGGGAGAGCGGAAGATGGAAATACGGCATATGATACCTGTGTGTATACGCGGGAAGAGATTGAAAGAATATTGAAACTGGCATTTGAATTTGCTGGTAAAAGAAGGAAGAAACTGACAGTTGTTGATAAGGCCAATGTTTTGGCCAGTTCAAGATTATGGAGAGAGGTAGCTCAGGAAATGGCACCAAATTATCCGGACATTGAAGTTGAGTATATGTTTGTTGACAATGCCGCCATGCAGATCATACAATGGCCCAGGAACTTTGATGTGATGGTTACCGAAAATATGTTTGGTGATATCCTGACGGATGAGGCCAGTGTCATCAGTGGTTCACTTGGCCTTCTGCCTTCCGCATCGGTCGGTGTGCATACTTCAGTTTTTGAGCCAATCCATGGATCATATCCCCAAGCGGCAGGTAAAAACATCGCTAACCCGTGTGCTACGATTCTTTCAGCGTCTATGATGTTTGACTATGCTTTTGATTTGAAAGAGGAAGCAAAGCTCATTAGTGAAGCCGTGGAACAATCCATCGAACAGGGTTATGTAACGGTGGATCTCTCCAAAGACGGTGAAGATTCTCATTCCACTTCTGAAGTTGGAGACTGGATCGTAAAATACATCAAGGATAAATAATATTTCCCCCTAAAGAGGACCTAATGATTGTCTTAAAATTCGGAGGTACTTCTGTTGGAAATGCCGACGCCATAAGGGAAGTGGCGTCTATCCTCACCGATAAGGTTAGGTCTGATCAGGTCGTAGCCGTAGTCTCGGCTGTGGGTGGAGTGACCAACAAACTTCAAAAAGCGGCTTCATTGGCAGAGAAGGGGGACACTGGTTACGAAATCATAGCTTCCGACCTGGAGAAGATGCATATTTCTCTGGCTAAGGAGCTCATTCCGGTAAAGTTTCAAAGCCCGCTAATGGGAAAGATCAAGTTCATGATAAATGAACTTGATGATCTGTTGAGAGGGATTTATCTCCTCAAAGAAGCTTCCGCCAAATCCTGCGATTTTGTACTCAGCATCGGGGAGAGACTTTCTTCTACCATTATTCATCATTTCTTACACACGCAGATAGGAGAGGTTTCACTGTTGGACCCAATGGAGTTCATCATTTGCAGTTCTGATTACGGCAAAGGGGTGGTATTGATGAAACAATCAGAGAAGCAGGCATCAAAATTCAAAAAGGAACTTACGAAGCTTAACATCTGCCCGGGATTCATAGCTGCAACTGAGGCCGGAAACCTTATCACTCTCGGTCGGGGAGGATCGGATTATTCGGCAGCACTATTAGCGAATTTCTGGAAAGCAGATCTACTGGAAATCTGGACGGATGTGTCAGGTTTAATGACCGCTGACCCGAGACTGGTCAAAAATTCAAGGGTAATACCCCACTTGTCCTACGAGGAGGCGTTAGAGCTTTCGCATTTTGGAGCCAAGGTCCTTTATCCGCCATCTATTCAGCCTGCGCTCGAAAAACAAATCCAGATTGTTGTAAGAAATACATTCAGAAAGGAGGATCCCGGCACCGCCATTACTCGGTCATGGGATGATTCTGAGACGATACGAGGGATTTCGTCTATTCCTGACATCTGCCTTTTGAATCTTTCCGGAAGCGGTATGGTAGGCATTCCGAATTTCTCTTATCGACTTTTCCAGGCGCTGTCTGAAGCAAGGATCAATGTAATTTTAATCACGCAGGCTTCTAGCGAGCATTCTATCTGTGTGGGCATCGAGGCGGCTGATGCCAAGAGGGCAATGAAAGCTATCAATACCACCTTCGAGTTCGAAATCGACCTGAAGAAAGTGAATCCCGTAGAAATCGAATCCGGTATGGCCATTATTGCGCTGGTCGGTTCGAATATGAAAAATCAGGTAGGTGTAAGCGGTCAGTTGTTTAGTACACTCGCGAGAAATGGGATCAGTGTAAAGGCCATTGCGCAGGGTTCTTCCGAAAGGAATATTTCCCTGGTGATCGACCAGCAGCATCTGGGAAAGGCGCTCAATTCTGTCCATGAGAGCTTTTTTACAGATGAGAAAAAGGTGATAAACCTTTTTATGATCGGAGTCGGAAACGTGGGCACTGCATTGATTACTCAAATCAACAAACAGCGGGATTACTTAAAGAATCAACACCATCTTGTGTTAAAGGTAGTCGGCATGGCCAATTCCAAAAAAATGGTATTTCAGCCATCCGGAGTTGGATTGACTGAATGGAAAAAGAAATTGGATTCCGGAGAGAAATTCTCCACCGATAAGTTTCTTTCTAAAATGCAGGAAATGAACCTTAGAAATAGTGTTTTTCTTGACATAACCGGTTCAGGAGAAGTGGCAGCACTCTATGAGGGAGTTCTGAACCACAGTATTTCCGTGGTCACACCAAATAAGATTGCCGCAACCAGCAAGTACGCGCAATACAAAAAATTAAAAAGTACTGCACGAAAATTCAAGTCACATTTTCTCTTTGAAACGAATGTTTGCGCTGGTTTACCAGTGATCTCGACATTGGACGACTTGATCAAAAGTGGTGATCGAATTCATCGTATTGAAGCTGTGTTGTCCGGAACGTTGAACTTTCTGTTTAATAATTACGATGGCACTAAGTCCTTTTCGGAAATCGTAAAAATTGCCAAAGAAGGTGGATACACGGAACCGGATCCTCGCCTGGACCTCTCCGGTGAAGACGTGATGCGAAAGATTTTAATCCTGGCGCGGGAGAGTGGTTCGGAGTTGGAAATGAAGGATGTAAAAGGAGAGTCTTTTGTGCCGGAGAAATGTATGAGAATTGATGATATCAACAAGTTTCTGAGATCATTGGAAGAGCAAGAGGAACACTTTCAAACGATCTACGGTAAAGCGGTCAAGACCAATTCCAAGATAAGGTATGTCGCAAAATTTGATGGACAGAATGCTTCCACATCATTGGAATATGTCAATGAGAGTCATCCATTTTACCACCTGGATGGTAAAGACAATATTGTGCTGTTTTATACTGATAGGTACGCGGACCAGCCTCTGGTTGTCAAAGGAGCCGGCGCCGGCGCTGAGGTGACGGCAAGTGGTATTTTTGCCGATATTATGAAAGTAGCAAATGCCAACAGTTGATGGGCAAGACGAAAACCATAACTGTTTTTGCCCCTTCTACAGTTGCCAATGTTGGTTGCGGGTATGATATTTTGGGTTTTGCCGTTCAGCACTATGGAGATACGTTGGTATTAACCGAAAGAGAAGACCATGACCTGGTCATTCAGAAAATCGAAGGAGCTGATGGAATACCTACAGATCCTGATTCAAACGTCACCTCTGTTGCCATTGGTGCCATGATGAACCATCTCGGCGTATCTCACGGATTTGATATTGAGATAAGCAAAAATATTCCTCCCGGAAGTGGATTGGGATCAAGTGCCTCCAGTTCTGCGGCAGCCGTTTTCGCTCTAAACGAGTTTTTAGACAGACCCCTCACTACCAAAGAATTGATTCCATTTGCCATGGAAGGTGAGCGTATTGCATCCACTAAGGCTCACGCAGACAATGTGGCGCCGAGCCTGTTGGGTGGTTTTACGGTTATCCGAAGTTATGATCCGCTGGATATTTTCAATATACCATTCCCTGAAGATCTCTGGGTCACCATTATCTATCCAAATGTTGAAATTAAAACCGCTGACGCTAAAAGAATTCTCAAGAAGCAGATAGAGATGTCAGATGCCGTTACACAATGGGGTAACGTAGCAGGATTGGTTTCCGGATTGATCATGAAGGATTATGAATTGATCGGGCGATCATTGCAGGATGTGATCGTCGAACCTGTCAGATCCATTCTCATTCCCTTTTATGATCAGACCAGAGAGATAGCCATGGATAATGGCGCTCTTGGTTTCAATATATCCGGATCAGGACCAAGCATGTTTTGTTTAATGAGGGAGGAACAGACTGCCACCAGAATATGTGAACTAGCACGGGAATTATATCACAGGGAAGGTGTGGAACTCTTGTCCTTTATTTCAAAGATCAACCCAACCGGGGCAAGGGTACTATGAGGTTCATCAGTACAAATGATCCGAAAGATGCAGTGACATTCGAGCAGGCAATCTTTAGAAGTTTACCATTGGGGGGTGGACTTTATTTTCCCGAAAAGATTCCTTCACCATTCAATGAGGAGACCATCCTGAAACGTTCACTACATGAAATATACCTTGAAATATCGCAGGCTTTCATAGGAGAGGAGATACCAAAAAGTGAATTGGAAGGGATCATTTCTGAGACATTGTCGTTTCCACTGCCTTTAATCGAAGTTGAACCCAGGATTCATTCCCTGGAACTATTTCATGGACCGACCTGGGCATTTAAGGATGTAGGCGCTAGGTTTTTATCTCGTTGTATGGGTTTTTTCTCAAAGAAAAGAGGGGAGCAGGTCACTATTCTTGTGGCAACTTCCGGAGACACAGGTGGAGCGGTTGCGGCCGGGTTTCATGGTGTTAAGGGAGTAGAAGTAAAGATCCTTTTCCCAAAAGGAAAAGTAAGTGGGGTTCAGAAACAGCAATTAACAACATGGGGAGACAACATCGCTGCCTTCGAGGTAGATGGGACCTTCGATGATTGTCAGCGATTAGTCAAGAAAGCTTTTCTGGATCGGGACCTCAATGAGTCTTACAATCTTTCATCGGCAAACTCCATTAACATCGCCCGACTCATTCCGCAGTCATTCTACTATTTCAATGCTCTGAAGGAACTTGGGGCCATGCAGGATGTAGTGATCTCGGTCCCCAGTGGAAATTTTGGCAATCTGACCGCCGGGCTAATGGCCTGGAAAATGGGCCTTCCGGTGAAAAGGTTTATAGCGGCCACCAACATCAATAAGGTGGTTCCCGACTATTTGACATCAGGTAATTATGTACCTAAAGCATCAATGGAGACGTACGCCAATGCGATGGATGTGGGAGATCCCAGCAACTTTGTAAGACTTTCCAGAATTTTTGGGGATCAACATGATGCGGTAGTAAAAATGATCAGCGGGTTCTTCATGACAGATGATCAGATTGTGGAAACCATGAAGTCTTGCTTTCAGCAAAATGACTATTTACTCGATCCTCATGGAGCCATCGGATACCAGGCACTGAAAACACAATTAAACAATGAGGAAAATGGTATCTTTTTGGAGACGGCCCATCCGGTGAAGTTTCCGGATGTTGTTAACCAAAAAGTTGATTTGGATGTTAAATATCAGGGAAAGATCAATGAGTTCACCAGACGTGAGACAAATTACCAAACTATCCCAAACGATTTTTCGGTTTTTAAAGATACTTTGAGTACTACCTCATCATGACCTCCTTACTTGGCAGATATCCGATTCTATCTGCCATGACAGTTACGTTTTGCCCATCTTCAATTTCGAATGGTTCATCATAGATCTTCCAGGAACTACTTTCACCGACTCGATAGCCTATTGTCGCCCCCGAAGTGGAACAGGAAATTGAGACCTGGCCATTTTCAAAATTGATCACCGGATCCGCCGTCACCGGCTTGGAGCCATCGGGCCAGATTTGACCAACCAATTCCGTCTCAGGGATGAGTCCTCTGTCGTTTATGGATTTGACAAACTCGTCATTCTTTGCTCTCAGCTCCTCCAGTTTTTCCCGGTATTCGGGATCCTGTGCGAGGTCGTTGATCTCGTGAGGATCATTCCAGGTATCAAAGAGCTCTTCTTCCGGTTTGCTATCTCTAAACCAAAGCGCCTGTGCCTCATTCAATTCTCCGGCCTCATTCATTCTGTTGAGCTCCTGCATAATGGCCATTTGTTCTCTGTAAGCTACTTTGAGGATCATCGGTTTTTCCGGCATATAATACCTGATGTACTTATATCGGTCATCCCTTACAGCCCTGTTTTGGTCGTATATGGCATCAAATCTGTCGGCCGCGGCATAGACGTATTCCGGCTCCTCGGACCTTAAATATTCTCCCAAAAATGCAGATCCATCCATATATTCCGGAGGATCTATACCTGCAATGGACATCATCGTGGGAGCCAGGTCAATAAAACTAGTCATTCGGATATCCCTGGTTCCAGCTCCAATTTTACCCGGGAATCTAATGATCATAGGTACCTTAAGGCCTGAGTCATGCAAAAGTCTTTTCTGTCTGGGAAGTGGTCCTCCATGATCCGTATACCAGACGATAATGGTACTGTCCATTAGTCCGGCATCTTCGAGCTCCTTGATCATTTGACCAACCTGGTGATCCATTTCCAGAATATTGGAATACATTCGGCGTACGTCACGCTGTCCTATTACGTTATCGGGAAGGTATGGAGGTACCGGAACGGTCAGGTCCGGATCCACCCACAGTGAATCATCTGCTTTGGACCAGATCTGAGATTCATGTGTGACCCCGTAATTAAAGACCGAGAAGAAAGGTTGTCCGGGTGCCCTGTTTTTCCAGTGAGCCTGAGGGGTGCATTCATCCCAGGCGAATGGTGTCTTTATGAACTGATAATCCTGCTTGAAGTTGTTCGTGGTATAATATCCCTCTTTTCTAAGATATTCTGTAAACATTTTCACATCCGGAGCCGGGACTGCCTCGTATGCCGGCACACCTTCGGGGAAGTATCTTGTAGCTGCCTCAACGACAGAATCAGGTAATCTACCGACATACCATGGTCCTGTTCGCATATGGTTCGCACCAATGGTATTGGGATACATCCCGGTTATAATTGCCGCTCTGGCAGGCGCACACACGGGTGCGGGTGAAAAGAAATTATCGTAACAAACTCCCTCCGCAGCAAGTCTGTCCAGCGTAGGGGTTACTACCGTCGAATCTCCGAAAGCAGGAATGTTGGGACTTTGATCCTCTGCTACCAGCCAGATGATGTTTGGCTTGAAGGAATAATCAGGATTTACGATCTCTTTCGCTTCGGCCGTTTCCTGTTTTTCCTCAGGGGCACACGAGCAAAGCAGAATTATCAAAAGGAATGAGAATGAAAGGTACTTATTCATGGTCGGGATGATTATTTGCATTCCCAATTTATCAAAAAAAGAGTGAAAGCTTTTACTGAACGCTGCTCGCGTATTCGGATGGATTTACGCCATATTGTTCCTTGAAACAATATCTGAAATATTGAAGATCATTAAAACCAACCTGATAAGTCACTTCGGATATGGTAAGATCTCCTTTCTTGAGTAGCTGAGCGGCCCTCTTTAGTCGAAACGATCGAATGAATTCGTTGGCTGACTGACCGATCAGACCTTTCAATTTTCTATAGAGCTTCGTTCTGCTCATCCCAAGTTCTTTGCAGAGGTCGTCTATTCCGAACATC
Source organism: Cyclobacteriaceae bacterium (assembly GCA_965228045.1). Lineage (GTDB taxonomy): Bacteria > Bacteroidota > Bacteroidia > Cytophagales > Cyclobacteriaceae > JANQEU01. The sequence continues at coordinate 1,594,057 of OZ245789.1, forward strand.
GAGTTTGAAAAATTAGCCTCGACACAAGCCATGATCTTATTAAGGAAATCCTGGTCTTTTGACCCAATGTTCAGATTTTTTGGTTCCAGGGAGAGCTCAGTCGAGCTGGAAAGCTGCTTATGAATTTTATCCCGGGTTTTCAGAATGTTTTTGATTCTCAGTTCAAGAAGCTTGGGATTGAAAGGTTTTGTCACATAATAATCCGCCCCTAATTCAAAACCTTTCTCGGTACTCTCTCCGGAAGCCTTGGCAGTGAGGAGAATGACGGGGATATGAGAGGTACGGTCGTCTTTTTTGACCCGTTCACAGAGCTCATAACCGTTCATTTCCGGCATCATGATATCCGAGACAATCACATCGGGGATGTTTTCAAAAGCGGATTCGAGTGCGTCTTTTCCATTTACTGCCTCTATAACCTTAAAATTGGTAATAAGATACTCTGAAATGAAAAGCCTCATGTCTTCATTATCTTCAGCCACCAGTATAACTGGCAGATCATGGTCTTCACCGGATTGATCGTTTTCGGCTTCAATAGTTTCGGTATCTCTGTTAAAACCTGGCTGAGGAACTTGCAGTTCAATGTCAGAAAGCTCAAGATGTTCCGTATTGAAAGTCTGTTCTGTTGAAATGATCTCATCTTCCGTAAGATGGGCTTTACCTTTCTTGAGGATTATTTTGAAAGTAGTGCCAAGACCTTCTTCACTTTGTACCTGAATCTCTCCCTTATGTAGTTCTACCAATTCCTTGGTCAATGCCAATCCAATACCGGTGCCCTTCTGGTGCTTATTGTTAACCTGGTAAAACCTGTCGAAAATATATTTCAGTTGATCTTCAGGAATCCCAACGCCGGTATCATTTACAGAGATGACAAGAGAGTGCTCCTTGTCTTCCACATGGAAATTTACCTTTCCAAACTCCGGAGTGTATTTGAATGCATTGGATAGCAGATTAATTACAATCTTTTCCAGCTTATCTCCATCAAAGTACATTTCAATCGCTTTTTCAGGAAATGAGCACTTGTAAGTAATGAATTGTCGATCAGCATAACTGGTGAAGGCATATGCAATGGGTTTTAAAAACTTCACGGCGTCAAGCTTTGAAGCCTTGAGCCCCATGTTACCTGATTCTAATTTTGAAAGATCTAAGATCTGATTTATAAGTCGTAATAGCCGGTCGGCATTCCGGGCCATGATCCGAAATTGGTTTTTATGATCTCCTTTGTAGGTCCCATTCAGCAGAGATTTTAATGGTCCTACGATCAGAGTGAGAGGAGTTCGAAATTCATGAGAAATATTCGCAAAAAATTGCGATTTCATTTCACTTACTTCCTGGGCTTTTTTGAGTTCGAGATGCTCAAGCTGCAATTCACTTTTTAGTCTCTCACGATAGATGATCAGTCTCCTTGACCAAATTAAGAAGGCGAGGATCAAAAGTATGTAAACACCGATGGCGAAAGATGTTAAGTACCAGGGATCACTGATCACTATTTGCACTGAGGCTCCCTCCTCATTCCACACACCGTCATTATTTGCTCCTTTTACCCTAAGTGTATAGGTTCCCGGTTCAATATTTGTGTAGGTAATTCCGTAACCGTTTTCCACTTCTACCCAATTGGCATCGTAATTCTCAAGTTTATAAGCATATTTATTTTTATTCGACTGGGAGTAGTTTATCACCGAAAAGTCGAATTTGAAATCATTCTGATCATATTCAAGCTCGACTGATCCTTCGTTGAAGAAATTCTCTATGCTTTCAGGACTCACCTGATTTTCGGAATTGACCACAGAAAAAGCTGTAAATCTTACGGGTGGTATATTTCTATTCCGTTTGATATCATCCGGATGGAAAACATTGAATCCATTGATACCTCCAAATAGGAGCTGTCCATTTTTATTCAGATAGCTTGCCCCTTTAGAGAATTCAAGGTCCTGGATGCCGTCTTCCAATCCAAACTTCCGTATTTCAAGATTGGCTTTTACTCTACACAGTCCATTTGCCGTACCTACCCAAATGTCTCCGTATTGGTCTTCCTGAATCGTGTGAACCACGTTGCTGGAAAGCCCCAGGGATTTGTCAATTACCTGGAAAACTTTTGTTTTGGGGTTATACCTATTCAGACCTCCTCCAAAAGTACTCACCCAGATGGCACCATCACTGGCTGGAAATATTGCGCTTACATCGTTATTACTAAGAGAAAGTGGATTCTCAGGATCTGATATAAAATTCTTTTTATCCAGGATTCGATAATTGTCATCTACAGTTATCACTTCAATGCCATTGCCTTCGGTCCCAAGCCAGAACACATTTGGGTTTACCTCAACTATGCATCTGACTTTTTTACTTTCTACAGCCAAACCGTCACTTCCTCCATGATTGAGGTGTGTGATCTGTCCGGTTTTTGTGTCGTAAATATCAATGCCCGATCGGAAAAGGGAGATCCAGATATTCCCCTGATGATCCTTATGCATGATGTATGCATCCGGACCCCTCAAACTATTTGGATCTTCGGGATTATGTGTGAGGCGCCTGAAAGTGTTTTTTCCTGAATTCAGAATACTAATGCCACCCTCCCAGCTAGCTACCCAAAGCTCATTTTCATTCGACAACAATAAGTCCAGAACTGCATTTCCGTTGAGACTTCCTGGTCTGGTCGGATCGTTTTTGTATACACTAACATTTTTAGATTCATAATCCAGGTAGTTGAGTCCGCCTCCATCCGTGCCGATCCAGAGTCCATTTTCATCTTCCATGAACGAACTGATCACACTAAAGCTCAAAGGACTCTCTGCTGTTGGGTTATCACTGTAATGTTTAAATTTCCTGTGTAATGGATCAATCTTATTCAATCCCTTATTAAAAGTGCCTATCCAGATGATACCAGTATTGTCTTCATAAAGCGACCAAATGGAATTGCTGGATACTGAATTGTCCGCTTTTTTGGAATGGACGAATAGCTCCAGATCATTTAAATCTTTAGAGATTGAAAATAGTCCCTTATTCTCAGTACCTACCCAAATACTGCCACTCTGGTCCTCAAGTAGTGATAAAATCGTGGCTGATTCAAGGATATTCGAGAACTGGTTGCCCGGGAATTTCAGTTTTTCGAGTTTATACTCTCCGTCTGTTGAGTAATTTAAAAGATACAAACCGTCATCCGTACCCACAGCAATACCATTTGAAGTGTATTCCAGAGCACGAATATTATTTGACGTCAGACTACTATTGGAAGCATTGTAGTGAACAAATCTATTGGTAGTAGGGTCAAGTAAATCCAGCCCTGAATCCCAGGTTGCCACCCAGATGTTGCCATTATTGTCTTCAAGGAGATCTGTGATATAGTTACTCCCTAAACCAAAAGGGTCGTTCTGATTTTTTCTGAATCGAGAAAACTCCCCGGAATCAGGATCATATAAATTAAGGCCACCATCCTCCGTCCCTATCCATATTCGTTCTTTGTGATCTATTAGTAAGCTAAGGGTAAAGTCGCTGCTTAATGAATTTGGATTTTCGATCTCATGACTAAGATTACTGAAACTCCTGGCCTCAGGGTTGTAGATGCTAACGCCTTTGTTTGTAGCCATCCAGAAGTTACCGTCCTTATCTATGTCAATTTCGTTGACGCGATTTCCTGCCAGTGAATTCGACTTTCCCGGTTCATGAAAATAACTGGTAAATCTTCGGCCATCGTATTTATTCAGTCCATACCGGGTCCCTACCCACAGGAATCCTTCACTATCCTGGATGATATCGATGATTGTGTTTTGAGAAGGTTTTTCATCTACCTGATGAAATAGAATCGGGTCACTGTCATTGGATAACCCAGTGTGGAGCATAAATATCATGCTAATCCCGATCCATCTTAACCTTGCCATCTCCCAAAAATAATAATTATATAACCATCTTGGATTCATACAACCTTAGATAATTCTAAATATTTTGTGAAACGATCAATGATCTACTGGTAGGCACTTTTGGATGGAAATGATTGCAAATTCCTTATCTAAATATTAATTGTAAAATGAGTCGATGGTTATCTCATATTATTTTACCCAATAGTCAAACTTGGTAAAGTACAACACACCCATATATTTGCGAGTATGAAAATATTCGATAAGTCCGCGCTGGAATCCTATTTACCTAACAATGATCGATATGACAAAATGAGCTTTAACCGTTGTGGCAATAGCGGTATTTTGCTCCCAAAGTTATCATTGGGTCTATGGCATAATTTTGGTCATGCCGATGATCTCTTAAAAGCCCAGAGTATACTCAGGACCGCTTTTGACAATGGTATTGTTCATTTTGATTTGGCAAATAACTACGGACCTCCATTCGGATCGGCTGAGACCAACTTCGGAAGGTTGATGCGTGAGGATTTCATGCCCTGGCGCGATGAATTATTTATTTCATCCAAAGCCGGTTATGACATGTGGCCTGGTCCATATGGGAACTTTGGGTCAAGAAAATACCTGATTTCCAGTCTGGACCAAAGCCTTAAGAGAATGAACCTCGACTATGTTGACTTATTCTATCACCACAGACCAGACCCAGAGACACCATTGGAGGAAACTATGGGGGCATTGGACCAGATTGTAAGATCAGGAAAGGCATTATACGTTGGGATTTCAAATTATCCTGCATCGGAAGCAGAGCAAGCAATTAAGATCTTAAATGACCTGGGTACTCCATGTCTCATACACCAGGCGAAATACTCCATGTTTGACAGGTGGGTAGAGGAGGACTTGTTATCTGTTCTGAAGAACTCAGGCGTTGGATGTATCGCATTTAGTCCTTTGGCTCAGGGGATGTTAAGTAACAAGTACGTGAATGGAATTCCAACCGATAGTCGTGCCGGAAAACAGATGACTTACCTGGAGAAAGAAGAAGTGGAGAAGAATCTTCCGAAGATCAAAGCCTTACATAAGATAGCCCAAAACAGGGGGCAGTCACTGTCACAGATGGCGGTAGCCTGGCTGCTACGGGAAGAGGCGATTACCTCCGTACTGATTGGGGTGAGCAATACCGATCAACTGCTTGACAATATTGGTGCCCTGGAAAAAATCAAATTCGATCAAAGTGAATTGGAGGAAATTGAGAAAGTGTTAAACTGACGCATAATAAAAGTTGAACAAAGTCAAACAAAACAATTTTACAATAAAGTTAATCGCTAAAAATTCGTCAATCTTTATTGTGAAGTAATCATTTGCTCATATATTTGTCTGGAAATAGTGAGTATCTATTTTCCATAGCTGGTTCTTAATGGACGGTGATTTCTCTGAAATCACCGTTTTTTATTGCCTTTCATCCTGAAAAAATCCCTTGTCCTGCATTAGTTTAGTCACACCAATTAACAACTAATGTCTGAGGTAAATCAAGTAAGACAAACTGCCCATTGGCTACTGATCATAGGAATCGTGGTATTCGCCTTGGTCTATTTTCGAAGCCTGATCCAACCGTTTATTCTGGCTGTAGTAGTGTGGTATCTGATTCGTGCCACCCGAAACCTTTTCACCAGGATTAAAATCAAAGGCAGAGGATTGCCAAACTGGCTGAGCAGTATTCTATCCATTTTGGTCACCTTCTCTATATTATGGTTTATCGTACAGCTTATCTCCTATAATGTCAATCTGATCATAGAAAAATCAGGTCAGTACGATCAAAATCTAAACTCACTGGTAGCCAACTTACATGAGATCACCGGTATTGCTAATATTGATGTTTTTATCAGAGAGCAAATAGCTGATATAGACATCGATGTCCAGTCTTTTGCTACTTCCACACTTAACGTGGTGAGCGCACTTCTCGGAAACGTGGCGCTTGTTTTGGTATATGTCATTTTCCTGTTATTGGAAGAAAACTTCATGCCACTTAAGATTGATGCGATGTTTCGACATCAGCAGGGAAAAAAAGGGCTTTCTCATATTCTCAACAGAATCAATAAAAGCATTAACGCCTACTTCACTGTTAAATTTATTGTGAGCCTTTTGACAGGTATATTGAGTTATGTGATTTTATTGATCATTGGAGTCGATTTTCCGCAACTATGGGCGTTTTTAATCTTTCTTTTCAATTTCATCCCTTATGTAGGATCCTTACTCGCTACTATCATGCCTGCCGTTTTTGCTGTTTTTCAACTTGCTTCATTCGCTCCTTTTCTATGGGTTTTTGCTGGTGTGATGGGTATTCAAATTCTGGTTGGAAATTACATCGAACCTCGGATAGTAGGTAAAACTCTGAATCTAAGTCCTCTAATAGTTATCCTCTCCCTGGCATTTTGGGGGGCTATTTGGGGTATTATTGGGATGTTATTGTCGGTGCCAATCGTTTCTGTCCTGGTCATTGTTATGGCATACTTTCCAGCTACCAGAAATGTTGCCATCCTGTTTTCTGAAAAGGGTACCATACAGAATTATATTCAGGAAGTGGAGTCAAATCCTAAGGTCTGACAAGAGAGTAAGCTTGAGGCTTTTCAGCAAAAAGTAATTTGGTTTCGGCCCACGTTTTTTTGAAAAAATCAGAGCTTCTGTAGTCTTCAAGATGTTCCTGATCTATCCAAATGCTATGGGTATAAAATACATTGGATAAACCCTGATCCCTGTAAAGCTCAACCGATTCACAACCCTGGAATGCATTTATTTTTGGTTTCGCTTTTTTAAAGAATGAAAGGAAATTCTCAACTTCATCTTGTCTGAAAGTCATTCTTACGATCCTGATTAGCATTTTACTAGACTTTAAACTCTATAAACACCGGCGCTTCCGCTCTCAGTCCAAGTAATTGTGAAGCGTTGCCTTTGTTGATACCAATTTGTAAAACTCCCTGTGAATTAAACAGCACATAACAATCTCCCGGCTCAGCATCCGCGTAATTGGAATGAAACTTTTGATACCTTTCTCTGCCAAATTGTATCTGAAATGGAACCTGACCGTTTATTTCCTGTATTTTGTCGAAATCCGTTTTCAGAATATTTGTGATCAGATTTCCATAGTGGTCTATCCTGATGATAGTACCAACAATTTCTCTTTTGGTAACTTTTGGAGTTCGGTTGAACAACCTTTTGTGGTCCTCTGCGACGTCTCCCAGAGCGGAAGGGTCTGTACCTTGTGAGAGTTTGCCGCATACTGGCCCCAGCAACTCCCTTGTCAAAAAGGAGCTTGTCATCGTATTCAGGCGAATAACGCGCGTGGCCGGTTTATCAGAAATCAAGCTAAGCAATCCATTGTCCATTCCCACAAACAAATGATCTTCCAATTCGGCTATAAGACCATCCTTATTGGGTTCATTTGCAGGATCAAGTCCTACGAGATGTATGGTTCCCTTGGGGAAGTGGCTGAAGGCATTTCGCAGGACGTATGAGGCATGCCCAATGTCAAAAGGTGTGATTTTATGACTAATGTCAATGATTCTACAATCCGGATTGACCGTGAGAATCGAGGCTTTTACAGCGGCGACATAGTGATCTTCTTCTCCAAAATCTGAAAGAAAAGTAACTATTGCCATGTACCTCTACTGATAAAAAAATGCTTATTTTGTAATCGAAAATGTAAACTTAGCGTATCACAACTGGAATTTAAACCCCGAGTATTTATTGGAAAAAATATTCACCATTGAGAATGTACCCCTGGTCGATTTCCTCGGTGTTCAAAATCAAAATATCAACGAAATCGCGGCCGCTTTCCCCGAAAGCAAAATAATATCCAGAGGCAATGAAATAAGAATTCAGGGGTCCGCTCCCCAAATCCTCAAAATCAATGAAATTTTAGGTTCTCTGCTGGCTCATTTTAATAAATATGGGAAAGTTACCCAGGAAAACGTAGCCAGCTATATTAACGAGGAGTTTGACAGGGAGATTTCCGAAGAGGAGAAAAACATCCTCGTGTTTGGAAATAAGGGTGTTAAAATTTCCGCTAAAACAAAAAATCAAAAAGCCCTGGTAAAAACTGCCGACGAGAATGACCTGGTGTTTGCAATAGGGCCAGCAGGGACCGGTAAGACCTACGTATCGGTAGCTTTGGCCGTCAGAGCCCTGAAAAATAAGGATGTCAAGAAAATTATTATCACCAGACCAGCAGTAGAAGCCGGTGAAAATCTGGGTTTTTTGCCCGGAGATCTGACCGAGAAGATCGATCCATACCTTCGTCCGATCTATGATGCATTAAGTGAGATGATCCCACCGGAGAAGCTCAAATATTACCGGGAAAATAATATCATAGAGATAGCTCCGCTTGCCTATATGCGTGGTCGTACGTTGAATAATGCATACGTCCTGTTAGATGAAGCCCAGAATACCACATCGATGCAGATCAAGATGTTTTTGACAAGAATGGGTCCTGATTCCAAGGTCATTATTACCGGAGACAAGTCACAGATAGATCTGCCGTCCAGGCAAAAATCCGGCCTAATTGAAGCAGTCCAGATTTTGCAAGATGTGAATGGTATTGGATTTGTGGAGCTGGATAGCCGGGATGTGGTCAGACATAAACTCGTAAAAGAGATCGTGAAGGCTTACGATCGCTTCAATAAATCAAATGATTAGATTTTAGGAAATACCGTAAGCCGTATATATTTACATACCGCTAGCTATGGTTTATGTTTAAATGGAACGCTTTTCCATTTATCAGGTATACTCTGTATTTCATTCTTGGAATCTTACTTTATGAAGAGTTTCCTGATAATTTTCTTCCCAACTGGCAACCTGTTTATGTTGTCATCGCGCTGCTCTATGTTCTACTGACCTTCATCAAATCAGATCGATTACTGATAGGTGCCTTTGGTTTGATGTTGATTGTCTATTCCGGCAGTGTACGAGCAAGACTGAATGATGAGCGAAATCATTTAAATCACTATTCACATCATGAATTTGACTCGATTAAGGCTTTTTCCGGAACGATCGTAAGTGACCCGGATCAAACTTCAAAATATAGCAAATACATATTCCGGTTAGATTCATTGTTTGATGGCGGCTCCGTTTGCGTTTCAGGAAAAATTCTCTTGTATGTAAGAAAAGACAGCACGGAAACAGGTTTTCAGTATGGGGACAGATTGAAAGTCAGCGGATCAATACTCGAAATTTCTGAACCATCGAATCCAGCAGTTTTTGATTACAAAACCTATCTCGCTCGCGATAACCTGTTTGGTCAATCCTTTATTGAACAGCATGAAGTCAGAAAAGTTGATCATTTACCACCTAGTGAGGTGATACTACTCGCCATCAATATCAGAAAACAGACCGAAGTCATAATTGATGAGTTGATCAAAGATGGGAGACCCCGACAGATCATAAAGGCGCTGGTCACCGGGGTGAAGAGTGAACTTGATCCGGAAGTACAATCAGCATATTCCAATGCTGGAGTTATTCATGTTTTGGCAGTGTCAGGTTTGCACGTTGGGATCATATATCTGGCTTTATTATGGCTGACAAAGCCTTTTGACCGAAAATGGAGATGGTTTGGAAGTATTTTCATCATAGTGGGCATTTGGTTTTACGCGATGGTGACGGGGTTATCGCCTTCCGTAATGAGGGCGTCGGTTATGTTTTCAGTCATTGCGCTACAGCGAATGACCAATAGAAGTTCGAATGTCTATAATTCATTGGGTATTGCCGCATTGATATTATTGATCTACAATCCTAATTTTATCTATTCGGTCGGTTTTCAGTTGTCATTTCTTGCTGTGCTCAGCATTGTCTTTCTGCATCCAAAGCTGGAATCAATTTTCCATTTCAGATATTCAATACCACAGAAAATATGGTCATTGGCATGCGTTTCATTGGCTGCACAGATTGGCACCACACCCCTGGTTCTATATTATTTCCATCAATTCCCCTCTTACTTTTTACTGACTAATCTGGTAGTAGTGCCCGTAATAACCATATTGTTATTTCTGACATTTCCATTGATTTTTTTGAAAGCACTTGGGATCACGTGGGCAACATTTCCCGCCGTACTTGTAAACGAAACGGTCAATTTTCTAAATGCATTCATTTTCCTTGCACAGAAGTTACCTTATTCGGTAGTGGATTGGATTTACCTGCCGGTTGGCCAGGTATTGATTCTATATGGTATTTTAATTTCAGTTCTGGCAGGTTGGCAGCTAAGGTCATTTATGAGTCTCTGTCTGTCTCTTGTTCTAATGGTCGGACTCGCATTCAATATATACATCAGCTATTCACAAGTAAGGGATCAGAATCTAATTATAGTGTATAATACTCCATTCAATTCTGTCTTTGAAATCGTCCACGGAACACACAGTTGGTTATTCCAAAAGGACTCAATCAATGAATCTACAAATTCATTTCAGATAGCGCCTTTAAGAATGAGCTTAGGACTTGAAAGAAGCTCATCAAAATTGGAACTTCATGAAGCCGGACCATTGAAACTCTTTGGCAATGGTGATTTCAGAGCGATTTACCTTGATGACTCACTAAATGATTTTGATTTTGAAAAATGCATAGAATCAGATCTACTGATACTTGGGGATAATGCCATAAAGGACCTGTCTGAACTTGATGAAAAAGTCCGCTTTAAATTCCTGGTTATTGGTTCGGATTACTATCAGTCCCTTGCAAATAAACTATGGGAGCAGGGAAATGAAATTGGGATCGAAGTACACTCTATAACCAAAGACGGCTTTTGGATGTTAGATTTGAGTAAATGACTTTGAAATGGCATTTGTAGAGATCTCCGTACAAGACAATAAAGTAGCTTTCATTGCACTCAATCGACCCGAAAAGAGGAATGCTCTTTCACAGGGGCTGGTAAAAGAATTGACGGAGGCCTATATGGGACTCGAGACGGACGAAAGAGTTTCTGTTGTAGTTCTCAGAGGAAATGGACCGGCATTTTGTGCCGGTGCTGACCTGGCGTACATGTTGCAGATCAGGGACAATAGCTTTGAAGAAAACCTTGAAGACAGTCGATTACTGGGCAACCTTTTTAAAACCATCTACCTATTTCCTAAACCTACCATTTCATTGGTCCAGGGCCCGGCAATAGCCGGAGGCTGCGGACTTGCCTTTCTGTCTGATTTTGTCTTTGCCACGAATGATTCCAAATTTGGCTATCCCGAAGTGAAAATTGGCTTTGTGCCGGCATTGGTCACTTATTTTCTTACACAAAAAGTTGGATTGACCAATGCGACAGAAATGTTACTTGGAGGTGAGATTTACCTGGCCGATCAGATCAAAGAGATGGGTGCTATAAATCAGGTGCTTGATACGGATACAATTGAAAAGCACGTTTTGGAATTCGCTGGAAAAATGGCCGAAAAAAACAGCCAATCCTCCATGATTATGACAAAAAAGTTGATCAGAAGGCAGGAGGTTGATAAGCTTGACCTTTTTCTGGAAAAGGCTGCAGTCCTGAATGCGGAATCCAGGAAGAAAGCTGATTTCAAAAAAGGTGTTGAGTCCTTTCTAAATCGCAATAAATAGAGGTGTCAACCGCGGATGAAATATTAAAAAAATACTGGGGGTATGATCAATTCAGACCTCTTCAGCCCGAGATCATCGAAAGTGTTTTGGCAGGCAATGATACGATTGCATTGTTGCCGACAGGTGGAGGTAAATCCATCTGCTTCCAGGTACCGGCAATGGCGATTGAGGGGGTTTGTCTTGTAATTTCACCTTTGATTGCTTTGATGAAAGATCAGGTAGAGCAACTGACAAGAAGGGGAATCAAAGCCGCGGCCCTTCACTCGGGGATGTCATCCAAAGAATTGGATGTGGTACTTGACAATTGTGCATACGGTGAAATAAAATTTCTTTATCTCTCTCCGGAACGATTAAAGACCAAACTTTTACGTGCTCGGATGGAAAAGATCCAAGTGGGACTATTGGCCATCGATGAGGCCCATTGTATCTCACAGTGGGGATACGATTTCAGACCTCCATACCTTGAAATTGGTGATTTTCGGGAAGAGTTTCAGATATCCAGGGCCATCGCGTTGACAGCCACGGCAACTAATGAAGTCAAAAAAGACATTGCAGAAAAACTAAAGTTTCAAGACCCAAAATTTTTTCAAAAAAGTTTTGCAAGGGCCAACCTGTCTTATTCTGTCATTAAAACTGAAGCCAAACTAGATAAGCTCAATCAGATTCTGAATAATGTTCCCGGAACCTCGGTGGTGTATGTTGGTTCACGAAAACGGACCAAATTGATCTCTGATCAATTGCGTCAGCGAGGAATCATATCAGATTTTTATCACGCCGGATTGTCTCCTCAGGATAGGGAACGAAAGCAGCATGATTGGATTTCCGGAAAGACACGTGTAATAGTTTCCACCAATGCTTTTGGAATGGGGATTGATAAACCTGATGTACGAACCGTAGTACACATTGATCTGCCTGCCACTTTGGAAGCATACTATCAGGAGGCGGGACGTGCCGGAAGGGATGAGAAAAAGGCCTATGCCGTTCTGCTCTATCATGAACAGGACCTTGCTGAGCTTCGTGAGCGGATTGGAAAGTCTGCTATTGACCTTTCTTTACTGAAACGTGTTTACCAGGCTCTGGCCAATAAATATAAATTGGCAATCGGAAGTGGAGCGGACCGCTCATTTGACTTTAACTATCAGGAATTTATCGATACGTTCAATTTGCCGGCCTTCGAAACTTTTCATGTGTTGACCAAACTGGACCATGAAGGGATAATTAAGCTTGAAGAGGGGTTGAGTCGGGATTCTACGCTGATGATCACTGTTCACAAAGATGATCTATATCGCTTTCAGGTTTCTCACGCCACACTCGATCCTGTAATCAAAGGACTATTGAGGTTGTATGGAGGTGAACTTTTCAGTGATTTTGTGAAAATAAGAGAAAAAGAGCTGGGCAGAATATTGAATGCGGATGCTCAAAAAGTGAGGCAAGAGATAGAGAAACTTGCTGAACTGGATGTGGTAGAATATCATCCTGCCAGTAGTTCTCCAAGACTTAGTTTCATCCTGCCCCGGATGGATGCAAATAGTTTACCGATTGATGCGCAAACCATCCAATGGAGAAATAAGGTAGATCTGGAGAAAAGCGAAAAGATGATCTGGTATGCGAAAAATGATCATCAATGCAGGACCAGAATGCTACAGCATTATTTCGGGGAAGAAACCGACCGCGACTGTGGGATTTGTGATTATTGCGTGGATAAGAAGAAGTCCGGTCATGTAATTTCGGCTTCTGAGCTACTTGATTTGATTCCGGAGGAAGGGATTGATAAAAACAGATTGGTATCAAGGTCAAAAGTCAGTTTGGATTATTTTGATGCTGTTTTACGCCAGTTGGTGGAGGATGGAAAAATTGAAGTTAGAGAAAGTCTGATTTTGCGAGTTGGATTACAATCGGAACGACTTTAATGGTTTTTGAGAAAGCAGGTAAATTGTAATTAAACGCTCAGATTGTTATCTTCGTTAGTATAGATATGAAAGCTCCCTTAAGTCCTAGAGTTCAGATTTTACTGTCTAATCGAGACAGTTCCAAGCAATTGATGGAAGGGATCATTAAAGGGGAAAGAAATGGTTCTCATACTGTCCGATACAATGGGAAAAGCTTTGATATAAAAAGGGCCAGCAATAGAAAATAGATAGTATTTTAATTGAATATTGCATTTGGAACTGTATTAATCCTATTTCTCCTAACACCGGGATTTGCATTAAGGTATTCTTTTCTCCAGGGGCCCTATTCCAGAACGATTTACAAGCCTACATTCACCGAGGAACTTTTTTGGTCAATTTTACCAGCAGTTTTAATACAACTACTTGGATTGTCAGTACTTGGCAGGTATTACCAAATTTCAATCGTTGACACTTACCTCTTACTTATTGGATCCGATAGGTCTGATATAAATTTTCAACTAATATGGAGTTCGATCCCCGGATTTATCGGATATCAGTTGGTTTTACTTTCGATGTCGTTGTTTTTTGGTTATCTCTTGAGAGAATTCATTTTAAGAATGTCGCTGGACAAAAAGCTTAATTTTCTAAAAATTAACAATGACTGGTATTATCTCTTTAGCGGGAGAATTTTGGATCAGCCCGGACAGATAGAATTTGTGCAAGTTGATGCCCTAGTGGGTTCCGATAACGGTAATTTGATCTATTGTGGTATACTCAACAATTATTTTTTATCTCCCGAAGGCTCTATAGACAAAATATACCTATCTAATGTTTATCGAAGGAGTCTGTCTGAAGACTTGACTTTTGAAGACATGAAATCCAAGAAATTTACCGAGAAGGAATTTGATGAGAGATATTATAATATGCCAGGTGAATATTTTGTTTTGTTTGGCAACCAGATACTGAATATAAATGTGACCTATTACTATCTGAAAGAGGATTAAACCAAGGAATTAGGAAACAATAGGTCTAACAAAAACTAAGAGATGAAAACGAAACTGAGTGCAATTTTTTTTATGACCCTTTTTCTCATAAGCTGTTCGAAGAAAGTGGTTGATGATGGTCCAAGTAAACTCAAAGCCCTGATCATAGATGGTCAAAACAACCATTACGTTTGGCCCAAGACGTCCCAGATGATCAGGGATTACCTGGAGGAGACGGAGATTTTTGAAGTCGATATTTATCGAATGGACTCGGTATGGTTAGGTATTAAGTACAATGAGTCCCGGCCACAGGCCTACTCGTATTTTATCGAAACCTATCCGGAGGACTCGAATGCTTATTCCATTTCAGAAAAACCAGTTAAGTCTTCCAGATTCGACCTCGATTTTTCTAAGTACGATGTAATCGTATCTAACCTGGGAGCTGCATCACCTTTATGGCCTGAACAGACCCGAGAGAAGTTTGAGAAGTATATCAATGACGGAGGAGGATTCGTGGTGATACATGCCGCCAATAACATATGGAACGAATGGCCGGCATACAATCAAATGATCGGGCTGGGTGCATGGGGAGGTCGAGACAGTACCAGCGGGCCTTATGTATACTATACTGATGAAAACGAATTGGTAAGAGATAGTGCTGCTGGTATGTGCGGATCCCATGGTCCTGAATTTGAGTTTGTGATAAAATCACGAGCTCCGGAGCATCCTATCATGCAAGGCATTCCATCCGAATGGCTGCATGGGACAGATGAACTTTATGAAAAAATGCGTGGTCCATTCGAAAATGCTACTGTATTGGCTACAGCTTATTCCGATGTCGAAGGTAATTCACCTCCCTGGAACCCCTCGGTGAAAGGAATGGGGCAGCATGTACCGACACTCATGGCCATAGAGTATGGGAATGGGAAGATTTTCCATACCACGTTGGGGCATTTCGATTACTCGATGGAATGTGTTGGTTTCATCACTATACTGAAGCGAGGTGCCGAATGGGCAGCCACAGGTCAGGTCACCACAGGTATTCCCGAGGATTTCCCAACTGCAGATAAAGCTGTTTACAGAAAGTGGAAACCCTAATGACTTAATCTTCTTCCAATGCCGCCACGCCAGGGAGCACTTTTCCCTCCATGTATTCCAGTAGCGCACCACCTCCAGTAGATACGTAGGAAACCTGTTCACCGTATCCGAGATTGTTGATGGCAGAAGCGGAATCACCACCTCCAATAAGTGAAAAACCGCCATTCTCCGTAGCCGTTACTACTGCTTTAGCGATGGCATTGGTTCCTTTTGAAAAGTTAGGCATTTCGAAGACCCCCATGGGACCGTTCCAAAGGATGGTTTTAGATTTTGAGATGATTTTGGCAAATACTTCAGTAGCTTCAGGTCCGATGTCTAGACCCATCCATCCGTCTTCTATGGCATAATTATCCGCAACTTTCGTTTGGGCATCATTGTCAAACGCATCTGCGGTCACAGAATCTTTTGGAAGCTCAAGGTTGACTCCCAGATCCTTTGCTTTGGCGATAAGCTTTTTAGCCAGATCCAGATTTTCTTCTTCCACGAGAGAATTCCCAATGTTTCCTCCCATGGCCTTAAAGAAAGTATAGGACATACCACCACCGATGATCAGGTTATCTACTTTGTCAAGTAATCTCTCTATAATCAGAATCTTATCTGAGATTTTGGCACCTCCCATGATTGCAGTAAATGGTTTTTCTACGTCCTGCAATACTTTTTTGGCGTTATCCAGCTCAGCTCTCATTACGAAACCACAACACTTGTCGGTGAAGCTTTTCGCAACAATTGTAGTAGAGGCGTGTGCCCGGTGTGCAGTTCCAAATGCGTCATTGACGTAAATGTCTCCAAGCTTGGCCAATGATTTTGCAAAGTCCTCGTCTCCGGCAGTCTCTTCTTCATAGAACCTTACATTTTCGAGCATAAGCACTTCACCGGTTCCAAGTGAGGCACTCATTTCTTCAGCCACACTGCCTATGCAGTCTGAAGCAAATTTGACTTCTGTTCCCAGTTTCTCAGAAAGATTTGGGATAATATGTTTCAGTGAGAATTTTTCTTCCGGGCCGGATTTGGGTCTGCCCAGGTGACTCATGAGCACGGCACTACCACCTTCATCTATGATCTTTTTGATGGTAGGAATGGCGGCTTTGATACGTGTCTCGTCAGTAACTTTGAAATCAGCATTAAGCGGTACATTAAAGTCTACTCTTACCAATGCTTTCCTGTTTCTGAAATTGTAATCCTCAACTGTTCTCATACTTGAAAAATTTAATCGATGCGAAATTGATCGGTTTTTGTGTGAAACAAAAACAATTAACCTTTTATTGATGCACGCTTCAATCTATCATTAATTGCCAATCCCAGTCCGTGTTCAGGGAATATTTCTGCTAAGACAATGTCAATATCCTGTTGGTCCATTTCCCGCATGACCCTGAACAGATTTCTGGCCGCCTCACTCAAATCTGCTTTTGGTGAAAGAATCCGCAGCTGTTTTACATTGGAATAGTTTCTTGAAAAGGAAATTATGCCAATGTTTTGGTTTGGGAATTGAGTTCTTAATAACTCCACATCACCCTGAATGAGTCTCACGCCGGGAGAATAATGCGATGAAAGCTGACCTGGTGCGGTGGGATTGTCGGTGGATTCCTTCATTTGTACGGTTCCGTATTTTTCGAGCTGCTCTGCCGGAATTCCTCCAATTCTATGCACGGTGATTTTTTCATCCGCCTGCACGATGGTCGATTCCAGCCCGACCTCACAGGGTCCGCCATCGAGGATGTAAGTGATCTTTTCGCCAAGCTGATCCTGCACATGCTGAGCAGTGGTAGGGGAGACGTACCCAAAAGGGTTAGCACTGGGGGCAGCAAGTGGAAAATCCAGTTGACTTATCAATTCCAGCGTCATGGGATGCGATGGTTTCCTCACTGCTACGGTGTCCAGTCCCGATGTAAGCAAATCCGGTACTTCCGGATTTTTCTCAAAAAGAATGGTAAGAGGTCCGGGCCAAAAATTCTGGGTAAGTATTCTAGATAGTGGTGATATCTTATTTGTCAGTTCATTGAGCTTCGACTCAGAATCAATATGAGCAATGAGCGGATCAAACTTCGGACGGTTTTTCGTAACAAATATTTTAGTCAATGCTGTTTCATTAAAGGCATTGCCGGCAAGGCCATATACCGTCTCCGTAGGGATGGCAACGAGCTCCCCGGATTCTAAAATCTCTTTTGCCTTTGAAATATCTGTCCCGATTTCTGCCATTATCAAAATCCGGCTAATATATTTACCTGTCAATAAAATATACCCAAACGATGTCTAAAAGTACACGAAATCTTCTCAGACTTATTTCGATCATCATAGTGTTGAGCCTGGTTTTGATGGAGCTGGGATTCATTCCAAATCTATTCAACTACAAATTCTGGTTCCTGATTGGTGCATATGCCCTTTTGCTGTTTACGCTACAAAAGTAGAAAGCGTATATTAGGCAAATGGACCTGAAAATCGACAACAAAGTTTTTCTCGTAAGTGGTGGTGCCAGCGGGATAGGAGAGGCCATTTCCCTTTTATTAAGTAAGGAAAAGGCAATTCCTGTTATTCTCGATCGCAACAATGACAAAATCGAGGCAATTACCGGGAAAATAAAGGATCAGGGAATGGCCT
Organism: Cyclobacteriaceae bacterium; assembly: GCA_965228045.1. GTDB lineage: Bacteria > Bacteroidota > Bacteroidia > Cytophagales > Cyclobacteriaceae > JANQEU01. The sequence continues at coordinate 1,612,051 of OZ245789.1, forward strand.
TGCAGGTCGATCTGTCCAGTGCGGCCAATTGTGAGAAAGCTGTAGCTCAAACCATAGAGCAACTCGGTAGGATTGATGGTGTTGTAAACAATGCCGGTTTGAACGACAGTGTGGGATTGGAAAATGGCTCTCCGGAAGCTTTTCTACATTCTTTCAGATCCAATCTCAGTCACTACTACGACCTGGTTCATTATGCCTTGCCGTACATGAAAAAGCAAGGTGGGTCCATCCTTAACATCAGTTCGAAAACTGCACTTACCGGACAGGGGGGGACCTCTGGTTACGCTGCTGCAAAAGGAGCACAACTGGCATTGACCAGGGAATGGGCCGTAGAGCTGCTGAAGTACAATATCCGTGTCAATGCGATTGTACCGGCGGAAGTGATGACACCTATGTATAAGAACTGGATCAGCACTTTTGATGATCCGGATGCTAAGCTGAAGGGTATCAATCGAAATATTCCATTGGAAAACCGAATGACAACGCCGGAGGAGATAGCCAATCTTGCAGTTTTTGCCCTGTCAGGGAAAGCCAGCCATATCACAGGACAGTACCTCTTCTCCGATGGCGGATACGTTCACCTGGACCGGGCGCTGTCCGTATTAAACAGATAATCCATGCTTGAAAGAAAATACCTCATCCCATTTATTATTGTCACTTCCCTTTTCTTTTTATGGGGACTGGCAAATAACATGACCGACACTTTACTGGCGGCTTTCAAAAGGATCATGTCCATGTCTGACTTTCAGACCTCCTGGATACAGGTCGCTTTCTACGGCTCATATTTTTGTCTTGCACTACCGGCAGCTATTTTCATAAAGCGGTTCAGTTATAAAGCGGGAGTTCTGCTCGGACTGGGTATGTTTGCCGCCGGAGCCCTGCTTTTTTATCCTGCAAGCCAAACGATGGCGTATGGCCATTTTCTTACCGCACTTTTTATTCTTGCTGGTGGATTGTCCATTTTGGAGACCACTGCAAACCCCTACATCATCGCTATGGGTACGCCGGAAACAGGCACTCAAAGGCTTAATTTCGCACAATCCTTTAATCCTATCGGTTCCATCACCGGGGTGGCTTTGAGTAAGTTTTTCATCCTGTCCAAGCTTAATCTGGCGAGCGCTGAGGAAAGGGCCTCTATGACAGCTGAAGAACTGGAGATGATCCGGAGAGCTGAATTGCAGGGAGTAATGGGCCCTTATGTGGGCGTCGCTTTCTTATTGATTGCGCTATGGATGGTGGTTGCTTTCATCAAAATGCCTGCTGCCAGTGATCCCGATAAACGCATCGATTTTTTACCCACACTTCGCCGATTGATCAAGCGCTCACATTATGTATGGGGCGTGATTGCTCAGTTTTTTTATGTAGGGGCTCAGATTGGTGTTTGGTCCTTTACCATTCGATATGTGATGAAGGAGCTTTCAATCACTGAAGAGGCGGCCAGCAGCTATTACATGGCGGCATTGATACTTTTTATTATTTCAAGATTCATTTGTACCTGGTTACTCAAGTATATGACGGCTACCCGTTTACTTACCTTATTGGCTTTGACAGCGGCTATTCTTTCCGGTGTTGTAGTGATTTCAAGCGGCCTTTTGGGCGTGATGGCACTTATTGGAATTTCCGGATGCATGTCATTGATGTTTCCCACGATTTTTGGATTGGCCTCCGAGGGTCTGGGTGAGGACAGGAAAATAGGTGGCTCCGGTTTGATCATGGCGATCCTGGGTGGCGCCGTGATTACGATGGTTCAGGGTCAGATATCTGACGCTACTGGAAGCATCGCAATGTCATACGTGGTTCCGCTTTGCTGCTTCCTGGTGGTGGTCTATTATGCAGTATTTAAGGCAGGAGCCAAAGCCGAATCGATATGAAAAAACATTGTCTCATACTCGACCTGAAAGATGACCCAAAAGTCATTGAAGCTTATGATGAATACCATCGCAATGTATGGCCTGAAATACTTGACAGTATTCATGACTCCGGGATCCTTTCCATGGAGATTTACCGGGCTGCCAACCGACTCATGATGTTTCTGGAAGTTTCAGATGACTTTTCTTTTCGGAGAAAACAAGAAATGGACCTGGCCAATCCTAAAGTGGTCGAATGGGAGACATTAATGTCAAAATACCAAAAGACCCTTGATTTTGCTGAGGAAGGCCAAAAATGGGTGTTGGCTAAAAAGGTTTTTGAAACTCGCCGATAATTTATTTCATAGGAGAGAAGTCGACAGGACTTAAAAACACCGAGTTAATTTTATTTACAAGTCGCCCATCTTCAATTGACGCTTCATATACAGATGTCCAATCCGGGTCAGCAATGAAATTCTGCCAGTTTTGACGTGCTGCCGCCGTATCTGCATGGCTGATGAAGTACAGTAAGGTATTGTCAAAACCATCCTCCTGCGGATCAAGGTCGAAATATGCAACATTCGTCATACTGTTGTTCTCAAAGATCTTCATGGTATTGTCACGAAACCTGGTGTGCAGGTTAGCCAGCTTACCTTCATTTGTGAAATAGGTTCGCATTTCAAAAACCCTCGGACCTCCATCGGCCAATTCAACCTTTGGACTGTAATCAGTATAACTAAGGAAAATACTCTGCACTGAGTCCACGAGCGACCCGTCAACTTCGGAGTTGTTTTTGGCTTCAATCCATTGCGGATCCGCTCTGAATGCTTCCCAGGCTCTGTTTCTGTCTGCTTCATCTTTGTATCCAAGCATGTAGATAAGCTGTTCCTCCCCATTATCGACAGGCACCCAATAGGCCACATTTACCATTCCGTGTTTCTCAAAAATGCGGGTGGTATGATCTCTGAATCTGGCCAGCAAGTCCTCCAGTTTACCATCAGCGGCGTAGTAAGTTCGTAGCTCAAAGAATTGGGGTTCTGAAACTGCTGCAATGCCTTCCGGTTTTTCTTCCGGATTCTCTTTGTCCGATCTTTTATCGGTGGCGCAAGCCATGATGATGATTAGGGAAAGGATGGTCAGGTGCCTCATGTTCAGGTTGATTAAGAAAGGAAGTTAATTTTTTTTCTTGAGAAGGCAAATGGAATCAGTCAGCGTATAATTGGATCGAGAACTAAACCGCTAATTCTGAAGAAAATCTGATTATAAACTAAAGAATAATGGAATTATAGGGTAATGACTGTTTAAGCCACTTTAAGAGACGTATATTTATTGTTTAGCGAATTGATTACCCCCCTTATTCAATTCAATTATCGACCCATTCATGGTGAGTTAGGCATTTATTTGCACCTGTTGGAATGAAGATTTTGAATCAGCACACATATTGCTCACGAAAGTATTTCTTGCTGGTGTTGGTTTGCGCAATGTCGCTTACCTCCGCAGCACAGTATGAGGTGGGAGAACTGGACCTTTCAGGTGACCTGGAGTCCTGGTATGACGAGCTTGTAGGTCTGGAAAATACGCCGCTTGTTCATGGAGTTTTCTACAAGATAGAAATCAATTCGCCAGATACTGATCCCTTTTTTGTGAGTGCAAATTGGGATTTTGGAAAAGTCAATTACCGGGGGCAAACCTATAAGGACGTATTGCTTCTTTATAATACGCAGTCAGACATAGTCCTGGTGAAGCATCCATCATTTACCAATCAGCCAATCAAATTATTTCAAGACCAGGTGGCATGGTTTGAACTGGCCGGAAAAAGATTTGAAGCCATGAGGGAGGTGGAGCTGCCCATGAGACCTGGATATTACGAAATCTTCTATGAAGGAGATAAAATCTCAATGATCGTCAAAAGACGAAAAACTGAGACATTGGAGTCCAGCAAGGTGGTCTACAAAGAAGAGGATCGATATTTCCTTGAAATGGAAGGCAAAACAATCCGCTATAACGGTAGACGTTCCTTTAGGAAATTAGGAGATGAATATAAATCCGTTTTCAAACCAGCAATCAAAGAATATGGATTGACATGGCGCGCAGCTAAAGACGATCAGGATTTAAGATACTTCCTGGAATTTGTAGATGAGAAAATGAGACAATGAAGCATCTGATCGCCATATTGACATTGCTTGCAACCTTCAGTTTGTTGGCGCAGGACGATGATGTTTTCAGCGGAAATTACGAGGATACGCCAATCATCGAGGTCATTGAAGACATTCAGTCCCAGGTTTCTGCCAGAATCTATTTTAAGAAAGAATGGCTGGAAGGTGTGATCGTAAGCGGATCATTTGATAACAGCTCCGTTAATGAGACCCTGGAATCGCTTTTTGCGGATACTGACCTCAATTTTTATCAAAATGATGAAGGATACATCCTTTTGAAAGGCGAACGAATTATTGACCCGCCTGCCATCGCTTCATATTTCAGGGATGGAAATGCCGTCACCAGTGTGGAGAAGGGATTGATTTTTTCCAGGGAGTACCTGACAGACGAAACCAATGAACTGGAAGAGATGGTATTTGAGATCGGAAACAGAGGCGACCTGGTAGCTGGAGGAAGTTCTACTCTGGCGGGTTATGTCAATGATGCCAATGAAAAACCTGTGGAGGGAGCCCTGGTCTACGTTCAGGAGCCGTTTACCTCTACAATCACCGATGAACGTGGTTTTTACTCCCTTACATTACCAAATGGAAAAAACCAACTGATGGTTCAGTTTGTAGGTATGAAACCTACCTTAAGAAATGTGGTGCTTTTTAGCAGCGGACGTTTGGATATAGACCTGGAGGAGGATGTGATTGCATTGGATGAGGTGACAGTTTCAGCAGAGGCTGATCGCAATGTGACCAATGTCCAAATGGGTGTGGAACGAATCAATGTGGAAGCGGTTAAAAACGTTCCGATACTTCTTGGGGAAAAGGACATTCTGAAAATAGCCTCCACACTTCCGGGAGTACAGCAAGTTGGTGAGGGTGCCTCGGGTTTTAATGTTCGGGGAGGTAAATCAGATCAAAACCTATTCCTGGTAAACAATGCGACCGTTTATAATACCTCGCACTTTTTTGGTTTCTTTTCGGTATTCAATTCGGATGCAATCCAAAATATGGAGCTTTTCAAGAGCAGCATTCCTGCCAAGTATGGTGGCAGGTTGTCCTCCGTCTTTGACATTCAAATCAAAGAAGCAAACAATCAAAAATTCTCCGGCAAGGGATCTGTCGGACCCGTTACTTCTGCCCTCACTTTGGAAGTACCAATCATCAAAGAAAAGACCAGCTGGCTGGTAAGTGGAAGAACAACATACTCCAATTGGCTGCTGAAACGTGTTGGTAACGATGCTTTTAAGCAAAACAGGGTCTCATTCTACGACTTTGTCACACAGCTTGACCATAAGTTCAGCGACAATAGCCGGATAACGATATCTGCTTATTCCAGTGAAGATGAGTTTAGACTCACAAGTGATTCTTTGTTCTCTTTTTCCGATTTTTCATTCAGAAATCTCAATGGATCAATAAAATGGAATCAACGCTTTGGTCAGAATCTGGAAAAGTCAACTTACCTGACGTATTCGAATTACGATTACGAACTTCTCTATGATCAATCCGAACCAAATGCCTTCACACAGGACTTTGGAATAAATGACATTTCTTTTGGCAGTGATTTCCGTTATTTCCTTGGACAATCTCATACCTTTTCCTTTGGACTTCAATCCAGATTATACAGATTAAATCCTGGCACCAAAGAGCCTTTCGGTCCTAATTCCCTCGTTGGTGCGATTGAAGTAGATGAAGAAAGAGCCCTGGAATCGGCCATTTATTTCGCGGATGATTATGAGTTTTCCGAACAACTATCACTTTCGGCGGGCGTGCGATTTGTAATGTTCAACTCACTTGGTCCGGGTACGGTTTACGAGTATCAACCTGACCAGCCAAGAAACACCGATACTGAGATTGGTTCTGAGACCTTCCGTGATGGTGACATTATACAAACTTACAGCGGGCCTGAATTTAGATTATCATCAAGGTATGCCCTTGACCAAAGGTCATCAGTAAAACTGTCGTTTAACAGAACCAGGCAGTATCTACATACTCTTACTAACTCGGCCTCTCTTTCTCCGACTGATATTTGGCGATTATCCAGTAAATACATCAAACCTCAAGCCAGTAATCAGGTTTCCCTGGGGTATTACAGGAATTTTCTTGGAAATCAATTGGAGACGTCTTTGGAAGGATACTACAAAAACCTGGAGAATCTGCTAGACTTCAAGATTGGAGCTGATTTTCTTCTGAATCCTACGGTGGAGCAGGCGGTTCTGCAGGGTGATGGTCGTTCATACGGTATGGAATTGAGCATCAAGAAATCCGGTGATTTCAACGGATGGCTGAGTTATACTTATTCAAGAGCTTTTATTCAACTGGACAGTGATTTCATTGAAGAAAGGGTAAACAATGGCAATTTTTATCCTACATCTTTCGACAAACCACACAATCTAAATCTTGTAACGAATTATAAACTTACCAGGAGATTCAGTCTGTCGGCCAATGTGGTGTATAGCACAGGGAGACCAGTGACATTCCCTGTCGGGATTTACGACCTGAAAGGTTTTGAAAATGTCCATTTCTCGGAAAGAAACGCCTTTAGAATCCCTGATTATTTCAGACTTGATCTTGGATTCAACATGGAGGGTAATCATAAGATCAAGAAACTGGCCCACTCATTCTGGAGTTTTTCAGTCTACAATGTCACAGGAAGAGATAACCCGTTCTCAGTGTTTTTTGATTTAAGAGATGGAGCGGTAAGTGGATACCAGCTTGTTGTATTTAATAACCCGATTCCCACTATTAGTTACAATTTCAAGTTTTAATGAGGATCGTAAAGAACATAACAAATTATACCTTCCTTCTCCTGGTTTTTGCGACCTGCATTGAGCCCTACGACTTTGAACCTGAAGGCACAGACAGGGCTTTGGTAGTAGATGCCTCAGTGACCAATGAATTTAAATACCATGAAATAAATCTTGGCTATACGAGGCCATTGGATTCAACGGTTAATGAAGGAGAAGAAAATGCCACGATAACGGTTTTAGCTTCAGAAGGACCATCATTCTCATTCTCTCACACAGGCAATGGGGTCTATCGGTCCAATGAAATGTTTGCCGGCTCACCGGGAGCTTCCTACCAGTTAAGAATTGAGATTCGGGGAGAGATATTTGAGTCACCGATGATTGAAATGCCGGAACCGGTATCCATAGACAGCATCTATTATGAATTGGTTCAGACCATTGAGCAGGAATCGGGGACCAATCAGAGAGGCTTTCAATTCTACGTGGACAGCCGTGATCCAGGCAAGAATGCCAGGAATTTCAGGTATGAGTGGTATGAGACTTATAAGATCTGGACACCTTTTTATGCAGGCTATACTTATGACCCTGAAAAGGATACAGCTTTAAATGTGAATTTCGAAGACAATCCATTTGACGTTAGGGAGGATACGATTAGTATTTGCTATCAATCCGATACCTCAAGGCAGGTGTTAATTGGTACATCGGTTTCTCCTGAAAACTCCAGTGTAATTGAGTACCCTATTTTGTTCATTCAGGAAAATGACCAGTCTCTGGTGGAGCGAATTAGCATCAACGTCAAAAAATATTCTATTACACCGGAAGCCTATAATTATTACAGGCAGCTACGAATTTCCAATGAATCCGGAGGATCATTATTTGACCGTCAACAGGGAGCAGTTCCGGGAAATATTGTCTCCACAGAAAACCAGGATGACCCGATATTGGGGTATTTTGAAGTCTCAGGGGTGAGTTCGGAAAGAATATTTATCAGTGCATGGCGGCTCCAAAGAGAGTTCATTGGCGAATGGATCAGGCCTCGTTTCCGGTATGACTGCCCGAGAGAAAATATAGAGGTGATTCCATTTGACACAGTTTGGCGATACGTAGAGGTTTATCCACAGCAGAGATTGTTGTATCCGGTTTATCCTCCCTCTACTGGTCCCGTTGGTGCCTATTTTATAAATAGGGAATGCAGTGATTGTTCATGGTACGCAGACACAAATGTTCCGTCATTTTGGATTGAAGATGTATTCTAGAATCGTATATAGCATAGTTTTTTGCCTGATATCTGTTTTTGGATTTTCCCAAAACAATATAAGGGAAGAGGTGTATGTTCACCTAAACAGTCAGGATTTGCTGACCGGTGAAATGCTGTATTATTCTGTTTATGTGAATACTGCTGAAGATGGGTCAAGTTCAGTGCTTTCACGACTTGCTTATGTAGAAATAATCAGCCCGGAAGGGGACAAAGTTTATCAGTCCAAAGTGCTGCTGGACAAGGGGAGAGGACATGGTAGCTTCTTTATTCCGACCACAGTGGAAACTGGCAGCTATTATCTCACGGCATATACACGCTGGATGATGAATTTCGATGATTATTTCCGCACTCCTTTAAAGATTTACAATCCGTTTAGCGGTTACTCCCCGCCCGTTCGTGAAGAGCAACTAAGTCTGAATATCTTCCCGGAGGGAGGTAAAATGATTGATGGTGTAGAATCTGAGATTACTTATTGCTTCACGAATGAATTTAACCAGGTAATCAAGGGTGTAAGCGGTCGGGTTCTTGACCAGACCGACAATCTCATAGCTGAATTGACTCCGTCAGATGACGGCTGGGGCCAAATCTCTCTGATTCCTGAGCCCGGACTGAAACTTATCATCGAAGATTTGGAAGGTAACTTCCTCTTTAGGGATTTCCGGAATCCTGCAGATCAGGGTGTTATAATTTCTAAAACAAATGGAAGGTCCACTCGCCTCACATTGAAAGGCAAAATGCCGGAAAACTGGACAGGAAAATTGCGGATTCATGATAACCAGAACATTTATCTGGAGCAAAATATATCGGCAAACCAAACTATTGACATACCTTCCGATCTTCCGAATAAACTACTCAATGTAGTAATAAAAGATAATGGTGAAATCGTGGCCTCTTCTTTTCTAAATAAACAGGTATTGGATTTGGAGGAGGAGCGTGTTTTGTCTGAATTCGGGAAACGAAAAAGAGTACAACAAGAATTGGATTTACCAAGTGGGAGTTACAGTATTTCTGTTCGAAAGATTGATGATGTGATAGGTTATCAAACCAATAATCCAATATTGTATCGTACACTTCAAAGTCTTAAAACTCCAGTTACGAAAAATATTTCTTCAGTGGACTTGACAAAGTCTCTACTAGATAAAGAATACCGCTGGAGTTCCAATGAATTCACCGAGTTTTCAATTCTTCCGGAATTCCGCGGTGAATTGATTTCCGGGACACTTTCAGATAGTTCGGGACCAATTTCTAATAGAGAAATAACTTTTTCAATTCCTGGGAAATATTTCCAGGTTAAAGGAGGTCGCACCGATAATTCGGGTCGATTTTTCATCACCTTCGATACACCAATCGGAACAAATGATGCATACATTCAGGTACTGGATCGTGAAGTAGGGTATGATTTGGAGCAGGATCCAAAATTCTATGATTCGTATGAAGGTCTTTCTGAAATCCCGATTTTCCTTGACAGCATCGCTGCCGAACAGATAGTAAAAAGAAGTATACGAAATCAAATAGAAAATGCATACTACACCATTCAGGAAGATTCCTTAATTGAAGATACCAATTGGCGACCTCAATTCAGTGAATTCGAATTCTTCTACAAATTTGATGATTTCACAAGATTCCCGACGCTGGAAGATCACTTTACCGAATACATTTTGAGGGCAAGGGTAAGAAGAAAAGAAGGTGTGCGTAGGATTCTGGTTCCGGCTGATAACCAGAGTTTTGCCTTTGAACGAGATCCGTTGGTGCTATTGGATGGAGTCACCGCTTCGGCCGAAAGCATACTGCAGTTTAATCCCTATAAGGTAGAAAATGTCGGAATAATCGGCGGTCGTTTTTACATGGGACCGGTTATCAGAGACGGTATTGTGGACATAAGGACTTACCAGGGAAGGCTGGACGAGTTCAGGCCCGGGGCCAATACAGTGAAGCTGGAATTGATGGGTTTATCAAAAATTCGGACCTTCAAATGTCCCGATTATGAAAATAATGAGGAGTTAAAAAATCTTCCGGATACCAGGGATCAACTATTCTGGAATCCTCAGGTCAAAATAAACGGGGAAGAATCCTATAAATTGGAGTTCTTTACGTCAGATACTCAGGGAGAGTTTAGAATAGAAGTCAATGGCTTCACTTCCGATGGTGAACCTCTTTTGCGAAGACTCAAATTCACCGTCAGGTGAAATTGATTAGGGACGTGACCTGTTTTTGAGAATCAGAATGTTCACATTTTCTCTTTGCCATTTTCTGCTGACCTGTGGTGGAACGGGTGTTGGTGATCTTAAAAAAGACCCAACTAATACATCCATATCACCATCATCATCATAGTCCATTTTTTCCGAAACAAGCCATCGACCTGTCTGTGCGCCTTCTACGTTAAAGGGTTCAAATTCCATATCACCCGAACCCTGGTTTTCCAGGTAATGTATGCTTTGGTAGCTCGCATTTTCGAAATCAGGGAAATATGCAGTTACCACAATATCCTGATCGCCGTCTTCATCAAAATCATGTATCAACCCTGTAGTTGCGCCATCCATCTGGTGAAAAAATGCTTCCCTGAAGTCTCCATCTTCATTAAGATAAATCCTTACCCCGTGAAATGATTTTGTGATCATGGAATAATCGGCATTGTCGCCATTCACTACCATCAGATCCATATCGCCATCATTGTCAAAATCCGCCAGATCAAGATAACTTGAACCCCAGATCGGTAGAAATTCCAACACCTTGGATGTTTCAAAATCCTCATTTCCTTTGTTATAAAGAATAAAAATACCTTCCTGACCCTGGGCCATCAGAACGATTATATCCTCCAGTCCATCACCATTGAAATCGTGAATGTGGCTTTGAAGTGCTCCCGGCTGATTCAGCAGGATTTTTTTTGTAAAAATTGAGTCACCCTCATTTATGTACCAGCTAAACGAACCAATGTCGTGACCATATTCAGAAACCAGAAGATCCTTCAATCCATCTTTGTTAAGGTCGATTACTTTAGTGAATACCGGACGAACCAGGCTGTCCTGATAGGTAAAATTTTGTGATTGTCCTGTGCTTAGTATTATCTGACCGGAAGGTTCATTGTTCGGAAAAATCTCACCCACCAGCGTTAAAAGTTCCCTGTTTCCATCGAAGTCCAGATCGACCGGTGGACTATTCAGCTTTTGGTCTTCCATCACATTGAGCCTATTGTTCAGTGTGAAAATTCGGTTTCTTCCATCACCAATTTTGATGGTCGCGTGTACATGATCCTTCCTGATGAGTGTGGTCATTCCTCCACCGGGTATTCCCAATGTGAGTGGCTGTAACTCAAATAATGTTTGATTCTCCAAATCTTCATTTGATAGATGATCATCCGGATTTATCGGTGCTGAAGAGAGATAATAGTTTCTGATTTTATTCCACTGCTCACGCGAAATAGGAGGTAGACCCTCGAGTGTGTCATTCAATGACCTGTTGGAAGTTGTTAACGGATTCTGGACACCCATCAGAGCTCCCATGACCGGAAAAACCTGTTGATCCCAAATACTTGCCGGAAGTAATTCCGGACCCGGATATTTGTGACAGTTACTACAATATAAATAGGAAAGTTGTCTACCATCAAGTAATTCCGGCTGATCGGAAAGGGTTTCTTTCCAATTGGAAATATCCGTCTCAGTTACTTCCTGCTTTGAGCTGCAGCCGAAGCTTAAAGCAATGATCAGAAGGAATGTTTGGGCAATGCTTGTAGGACATATTCCGATATACCTGAATACAAATCGAATTGAAAAAATCACTGTATAGACTTTATTGCACCCCAAATCATAAATCCCCAGCCTATAATAAATGCCAATCCACCGATGGGAGCAACAGCGCCTAATTTGGTAATTCCGGTCAACGATAAAACATAAAGTGACCCGGAAAACAAGATTATCCCGGTTATCATGGACCATCCCGAAAACTCAAATGCCCGATGTTGAAATTGCGCAAGCAATATGCCCACCAGGATCAGCGCCAGAGCGTGGTAAAATTGATACTTAACCGCAGTTTCGAACGTTTCAATTCTATCTGTAGCAGCTAACCTGGATTGAAGTGCATGAGCACCAAACGCACCGATAATGACACCGAGCATACCCAATATTCCGCCGGTAACAATGAAAAGTTTTTGCATAACCATGTATTCAATCCCAAAGCTATAATGATTAGTTCTTACAGCCTTTATAATTTGCAACTAACCATCTGAAGAATGAATTTCAGAAAAACTACCATGTCTTTTAAAATTGACACACTGACCCAAAATGCCCTCTGGCAGATTTTATCGCTCATGATGGTAATTTCGGCCTGCGATCGTGATACTGACTCTGAGCCTAAAGTGGGATCCTCTACCATATCCATAGAATTACTCTTTCAGGAGTCAGAGTCGTCTGACATCACCCCACTGATCGAAATCCAGGAATATTCGATTTCTATCATCAATGAAGAAACATCAGAGGACTTTGGATTCCAGAATGCAACCAATTTACCAGATTCCGTGGAGTTACCTGTCGGAACTTATACGATCAGTATCACTAACAGTCAGGAAAATCTGGTGGACTTTGAAGCTCCTCAATATGCCGGGAATTTGGAAGGTGTAATGATTCAGGGGGAGGATCATCAGTCGATTGACCTCATCGTGACGTTACAAAATGTCAAAATCTACCTGGAAGCCAGTGAAACTTTTTCAGAAAATATCAATGAATATCTCGTGAATGTAAGTGCTTCGAATGGTACCCTAATATTTGAGAGCGGTGAGGAACGATCAGGATACTTCCCAGCCGGAGAGACCTTGACGGTCACTTTTGAAATTGAAGGTGATTCTGCCAGTCAGGTGATCGCTTCAACGGAAGCTGGTGATATAATTGCAATTCAGCTGGATTATCAAAAGGGACCTGGTGCCACAGGAATATCGAATTCGTTTGATGTTATTTCAGGTCTGATCAGTGTTACTTATAATCAGATGGATGTAGAAAGCCTTACCATCTGGAATGGACCGGATATTTCATTTACCAAAGCCAACGACACGGACCCCTCTTTAGCCGCTAACCAGGATCGGTTGACCGATCTGGTTTGGATCACAAGAGGCAATGATGGCGGAGAGATATACAATGCCGTTTCGGAGTCGAGCTCAACTAAAGGCGTCAGTCCGGCCGGTACAGAATGGGCAAGAGGTACCAGCGCTGATATTGTGGATCTCAATTTTAATTCTTTTAGAAATACAATTAGACCTCAGGATGTAGTAGGTGTGGATTTGGTTTTACACCTGATAGAAGATGATATCTACCTGGATGTGAGGTTTGATTCCTGGTCGATGCAGAAAAATGGAGGGTTTTCTTACACTCGAAGTTCGGAATAACTTTTTCAGGGATGAGCTGCCACCCAGACTTCACCGTCCTCAAATACTTCCTTTTTCCAGATGGGGACCGTTTCCTTTAACGTGTCGATGGCATATTGACACGCTTCGAAAGCTTCCTTTCGATGAGGTGTAGAAACTGCTATCAGCACCGGAATTTCCCCTATTTTGAGAAGTCCTACTCTATGATGAATGCTTATATGAAGGGCGTTCCACTTTTCAGTTATCTGCTCCGCAATTTTTCGCATTTCTTTTACCGCCATGGGTTCGTAAGCCTCAAACTCCAATTGAACTACCTTTTTACCTTTGGTTGAGTCACGAACTGTCCCCACAAATAGCACCGTTCCTCCCGCAGCATCATCTGATACTGCATCCAGACATTTTTGTTGATCCAGGGTGTCCGATGTCAGTTGAATGTCTATCATTATCCGCCGCTCACAGGGGGTATGATGATGACTTCATCCCCGGAATTTAAATTGAAATCATCGCTTTTATATTCATCATTCACCGCGAATGACAGAGATCGAAGTTTGCTGAACTCAGGATAAAGATCCGTAAGCCTCGATTTCAATTCACCAATTTTGACAGATTCTGGCAAATCCATTTGTATGGTTCCTCCCTTCAAAATATCCTTTGCGATACCAAACGCCACCAATTTCACGATCATAAAACAAATATTATCAAGATTTTCTAATTCAAAGCCTCGTAAACAGCATTCCATCCCAGCTTGACGCAATCAAGTCTTCCGTTGAAATTTCTCAGTTCAGCAAGGGTCTGCAATTCAGTCGAAGTAATGTCCACTCCTTTTCCGGTGTCGACCAATTTCAAAAAGGACCGAACAAACGCCAATGATTCTGATAAAGACTTTTGCTCAAGACTTTGCAGCATCAACGAAATAGATGCCCTGGAAACGGCACATCCAAAACCTTGAAAATGGAGCTTTTCTATGATGTCCGCATTCTTGCGGATGTAAATGATGTATTTATCTCCACATAGCGGATTGTAAGCCTCTATCTCCGTATCAAAGACTGTTGGCTTAGAAAAGTGGTATGGGTCCCTGCTGTATGGCAAGATCCTCTTTTCGTACATTTCTTTGAATTCCTGCTCCGTCATGCTAATAGTCTAATGGCTTTGCGCAATGATTCGTTCAATTTCTCAATATCATCAAGGTCATTATAAATTGACAATGAAACCCTAATGGTCGCTGGTATATTTAGTGCAGCCAGTAATGGCTGTGTACAGTGCAGACCCGCTCTTACTGCAATGCCATCAGTGCTAAGTGCCGAAGCCAGGTCATGGGGGTGAATGCCCGGATGGTAAAATGAAACAATACCACTTCCATTCAGAGCATCTCCCAAAACTCTTAATTCTCCAATGTCCTTAATAGTCTCCCTGAGACTTTCTTCAAGCTTAGCGATGTTTCCGGCTTTATTTCTTAGATCGTGGTCTTCTATGAACTCGATGGCAGCACCCGAGGCAATGACTTCTGCTATTGCCTGAGTTCCGGCTTCCATGGAGTGAGGAAAATCAAGCAGGTTCGTACTTTCAAGACCCACCTGCTTTACGGCACCGCCCCCATAAAAAAGCGGTTCCATTCGATCAATGAATCTATCAGACACGTAAAGAATTCCGACGCCAAATGGCCCAAATGCCTTGTGCATGCTGAAAGTAAGAAAGTCGCAACCCAATTCTTTCACATCCAGTTTATGCATTGAAGCGCTTTGGGCGGCATCTATCAAGACAGGGATTTTATTCTTTTCAGCGACACGAAGAATCTTATCCAGAGGATTGATAATTCCCGTAGTATTGGAAATGTGATTTATTGCAAGAATTTTAGAATTTTTATCGCATAAACTTTCTAGTGCTTCCAAATTAATTCTCAGATCATCTTTGATCGGACAGACCCGAAATTCCGAATTGTTTTTTTTGCTGGTGACTTGCCAGGGTATAAAGTTGGCATGATGCTCTGCAATTGTTGTCACCAAATTAGATGAAGGAGTCAGATCTTTGGCAATGGAGTTGGCAACGAGATTAATTGAATCGGTGGTGCCTTTGGTGAAGGCGATATTGCCGGGGTTAGTGTTGAGGAATTTTGCCACCTTTGTTCGAACATTTTCATAGTTTTCGGTGGCCTTGTATGATAACTCGTAAACCCCACGATGTATATTGGAATTTTCGGATGTGTAGAATTCCTTGATTCGGTCGATTACTTTTCTGGGTTTTTGAGTGGTTGCAGCGCTGTCAAGGTAGGTCAACTTCGGATTCGATTCGAAAAACGGGAATTGGTTTTTAATTGGATTTAGGTTTTTCATTGATTAAGATTTCGAATCCTTCTAATCGTTTTGGTCTCAATTTAAGCTTCGCAAGGGAACTTATTCCAACCGTAAGTGTATTTTACATTGACCTGAGAGTTTTAGTTTTTTAAAAAGTATGATAGAATTTATCAGTCAGCCATGGCCATGGTATGTGGCCGGCCCAATCATTGCCTTGGTAATGTTTTCACTCCTTTTATTTGGTAAAAGATTTGGGATATCCTCAAGCTTGCGAAATGCTTGTTCAGTACTGGGTGCAGGAAAGCATTGCGCTTATTTTGATTTGAACTGGAGAGATTATACATGGGGTTTCGTGTTTGCGCTGGGTTTGATCATTGGTGGATATGTGGCTGCCAACTACCTCATGCCTGATGGATCGGTTGGTATTTCCCAGGAGACAATTAAGGAGTTATCGGCAATGGGAATAAGTGATCCCGGTGGAGAATTTGTGCCACCAGAGATATTTAATTGGGGGTCACTGCTCACAGTTAGAGGATTTATAATGCTGGTCGTGGGTGGTTTTTGTGTCGGATTTGGTACTCGTTATGCTGAAGGCTGTACCTCAGGTCACTCTATTAGCGGACTTAGCGAACTGCAACTGGCTTCCTTGATTGCCACGATATTTTTCTTCGTTGGTGGACTTCTTGCTACTTACTTCATCATACCTCATTTGATATGAAATTCATAAAGTTCTTATTAGTAGGAATCATTTTTGGTATAACACTGACCAAAGCCGAAGTCATCTCGTGGTTCAGAATCTATGAGATGTTTCGATTTCAATCTTTTCACATGTATGGTGTGATTGGAAGTGCTGTGATTATTGGAATTATTCTAATCCAGATTGTCAAAAGGACCAGGATGAAAAACTTAGATGGTGAAGAAATAACCATAGAAGAAAAGCCAAAAACCTATTACAACTATATCATCGGAGGAACGATCTTTGGATTAGGATGGGCACTTACCGGAGCGTGTCCCGGTCCCCTTTATGCACTTCTGGGAAATGGTTTTAGTGTAATCATCGTTTCAATTCTCTCTGCTGTGCTTGGGACGTACGTATATGGGCTCCTGAAACCAAGGTTACCTCAATAATTGGAATATTTTGAAGCATAGCTGGTTACATAACACAGTATTGTATGATAAATGGTACTTTTGTAAGTTCAAAATGAGCGTTATTGTGAAGTGTAGGTTAGAGTTTTTCCTTGGTTTTGTAAGCTTGTTTATTTTTTCAATTCCTGTTTTACAGGCCCAGGATGATTTTCAGAAAGTTGCTGAGACTAAGCAACAATACATTAAGGAAAACCATATAGAAGATATCGAGGATATGGTTCATCAGTTTATGAAAACCGAAGAATTTCTGAAGTTTCTACTGAAAGAAGGCCATGATATTGATCCATCATCGATTGAATTGCACAACAGGGACATAGGTGTAGGGGAGGACCTCGATGTGTATGTAAAGCACATCACCGAGCACCAGAATTTCACACTTTTACTGATCCCGTTTAGCGTTTACAGCCTGCAGATTTATGATACGCTATTATTTTCTGTTCTGGAAGTTAGTGATCAGTGGATGGCTTCCAGGTTTTTCAACAATAACCTGGAAGATGATTCCGTAAAAGCGCATTTACTGACGGTTGAAAACCATATTTTGTTAACCAATCATCTTTCGGACATGGCGCTGAAAAATAACTTTCATGAAGTAAACGAAATATCCGTAAGACTTCACGAAAGTTATATATCCACTACTCATATTCCGGTTCATGTGAAGGATCTGGGAGAGAAGGAAAAAAAGGATCTTCGCAAATCGTGGGGGCTCATGAAACGAGCCATGGCCCATAATGTCCAGATGAATGTGGAGATGAACATTTATATCTTCGGGCATGACGATATGTCCGTTGTGTACAATACAAACAGAGGAGATAAGGTTTTTAAAGTCACGCCCAGAAACATATTTCCGAGACACGAATTTCTAAACGGCGGATAAATCCGTTCCTTCAATTATCATTAAATCCTTAGTTTAGCTGTATGGCTAAACTAGAAGGTAAAATCAAATGGGGCATTCTGGGACCAGGCAAAATTGCTGAGAAATTTGCAGGTGATTTTTCGGATGTTGACAATGCTGTCTTGCAGGCTGTTGGCTCCAGAAGCATCGATAGGGCCAAAGATTTTGCCAACCGATATAAAATCCCAAAGGCATACGGCAATTATCTCGAACTTCTGAACGACCCCGATGTGGATGCCATCTACATCGCCACAACTCACAACTTTCATAAAGATCAGTCAATCGCCGCAATGGAAGCAGGAAAAGCCGTGCTTTCCGAAAAACCCATTACGACCAGTGAGGATGAATTGAAACAGCTCATTAGTGAATGGGAAAAAAGTGATAACTATCTGGCTGAAGGGATGTGGAGTTATTTTCTTCCCGCCATTAAGACAGCAAGAAAATGGATTGAAGAGGGCAAAATTGGAAAACTTCTACATATAAAGGCCGACTTTGGATATCATGTCCCCTTTGATGCCGAAAGTAGGATGTTCAATCCTGAACTTGCAGGCGGTGCCCTTCTGGATATGGGAATTTACCCTATTGCCATGGCTTGGTATTTTACCAATCAGGATCCGAAAAATATAGATGTTTTTGCGCGTCCGGCAAGCACCGGGGTAGATCTGGATGTCACAATGCTGTTCCGGTATGAAGACCTGCTTGCAAACCTGGCCACTTCATTCGATAGCAAATTACCAAATGTATGTTACCTGATAGGTGATGAAGGTACGATTTCAATTCCTGACTTCTGGAAGGCAAAGAGTTGCTTTCTTCATGTCGGAGATGAGCTCAAAGATGAGTATATGGATGGACGTAACGCCGAAGGGTTCAATTATGAGATTCAAACTGTCTCACAGGAAATCTTGGATGGACTTAGACAATCTGAAGTTATGCCTCTGTCTAACAGTGAAGCTTTTCAGCGTCATATGGATGCAGTTCGTAAAAAGTTTTCATTTTAATTTGGGGCAACATTTATAAATTGGAAAGATTTTGTATTATCTCGGATACGATATAGGAAGCAGTTCGATAAAGGTCGCACTTGTTGACGGAGAAACCAATTTCACCGTGGGAGTGGCGCACTACCCTGATAAAGAGATGGAGATTATGGCTCCAAAACCAGGTTGGGCGGAGCAGGATCCTGACACCTGGTGGGAAAATGCTAAACAGGCCACTGCAAAGCTTCTGGCGAATGTGGATGATTCAACGAGGAAGGCAATTGCCGGAATAGGCGTCTCCTACCAGATGCACGGATTGGTGCTTGTTGACAGTGAAAATAAGGTTTTGCGACCCTCCATAATTTGGTGTGACAGTAGGGCTGTTGGTCCGGGAGAGCAGGGATTCAAAAAACTAGGTGAGGAGAAATGTCTGACGCACCTGCTCAATTCTCCAGGAAATTTCACAGCCTCTAAGCTGAAATGGGTCCGGGACAATGAACCTGAGATATACAGGCAGATCGATAAGATTATGCTTCCGGGAGACTACATAGGATTAAAAATGACCGGTGAGGTGTTGACCACGCCAAGCGGACTTTCAGAAGGAATCATGTGGGATTTTCTTGATAATGCACCTGCTTCCTTCATGTTTGAAGAATTTGGCATAACCGAAAATATTATTCCTGAAATCCGGTCAACATTTTCTGAGCAGGGGACTGTGACAGAGCAGGCTGCTGCTGAATTAGGAGTACCTGTGGGAATTCCTGTTGGCTATCGTGCTGGAGATCAGCCAAATAATGCCATGTCATTGGGGGTACTGCACCCGGGCCAGATTGCAGCTACAGGAGGTACTTCCGGTGTGGTATACGGGGTAGTGGATAAGCCAAATTTTGATAACCAGTCTCGCGTAAACAGTTTCGTTCATGTCAATCATACACGTGAAACTCCAAGAATCGGAGTTCTGCTTTGTATTAACGGAACAGGTATTCAGTATCGATGGATACGAGAGCAAATGGCCGAAGAAAATATTGGTTATGGAGACATGGAAAAAATATTGTCGGAGGTACCTGTCAACTCAGAAGGACTGCGAATCATACCCTTTGGCAATGGAGCTGAACGAATCATAAATAATAAGGACATAGGAGCTCAATTCTCCAACATTCAATTCAATCGCCATGGTAAAAAGCACTTTTACCGTGCTTCGCTTGAGGGAATAGCCTTTTCTTTTGCTTACGGTATGGAGATTCTGAAGTCTATGGGAATTAAGGCTGAGACCATGAAAGTGGGGAATGATAATCTTTTCCAATCTGAGGTCTTTTCCAATACCCTGGCGACACTGCTTCAATGCGATATTGAAGTTGTGGAAACAACAGGGGCAGTCGGAGCTGCCAAGGCTGTTGGATACACACTGAAGCATAAGGTATCCCTTGATCAGGCGATGGAAGGAAATAAAAAAATCAAAACGATAGAACCGACCATGAATTCCTCGGAATTGCAAGAGGGATTTATGCTTTGGAAAGACGATTTAAACCAACTAATAAAACAGAAATAATGGCTTTGAATTTAACCCTAGGAAAAACAGAATATTTCAAAGGAATTGGTGAGGTCAAATATGAAGGACCTGAATCCGATAATCCTTTTGCTTTTAAATACTACGACAAGGATAAGGTAGTCGCTGGTAAGAAGCTTTCGGAGCACTTTAAGTTCGCCATCGCTTACTGGCATACCTTCTGCGGAACCGGTGGTGATCCGTTTGGCCCTGGTACGAAAGCATTTCCGTGGTCGGTTGATCCGGATCCAGTAAAAGCTGCAAAGGATAAGATGGATGCGGCATTTGAGTTTTTCACCAAAATTGGCGCCGAATATTTCTGTTTTCATGACTATGACCTGGTGGATGAAGGTCCTGATTTGGCGGAAAGCAGAAGAAGGCTGGACGCTATCACAGATTACGCATTGGAAAAGCAAAAAGCTTCCGGAGTAAAGTTGCTTTGGGGTACTGCCAATCTTTTTGGTCATCCAAGATACATGAATGGTGCCGCAACCAACCCTGATTTCAACGTCGTTGCATATGCAGGTGCGCAGGTGAGAAACGCGCTGGATGCAACCATCAAGCTGAATGGCGAAAATTATGTTTTCTGGGGTGGTAGAGAAGGCTACATGAGCCTCCTAAACACCAATATGAAGAAGGAGGTGGACCACCTCGCCAGATTCCTTCACATGGCAAAGGACTATGCTCGGGCAAATGGTTTCAAAGGAAATTTCTTTGTTGAACCAAAACCCATGGAGCCCACTAAGCATCAATATGATTTTGATAGTGCTACGGTAATTTCTTTTCTGAGAGAATATGATTTGCTGGATGATTTCAAAATCAATGTAGAAGTAAACCACGCCACTTTAGCACAGCACACTATGCAACATGAGATGCAGGTTGCAGCCAATGCTGGTCTCCTGGGCAGTATGGATGCAAACAGAGGAGATTACCAAAATGGTTGGGACACGGATCAGTTCCCAAACAATCTCTATGAATTGGTTGAAATGATGCTCGTTTTTCTGAAGTCCGGTGGTTTGCAAGGAGGTGGAATCAATTTCGATGCTAAGACACGCCGCAATTCCACGGACCTGGAGGACATCTTTCATGCTCATGTTGGAGGCATGGACGTATTCGCAAGAGCACTGATAGTAGCCGATAAGATCATCCGGAATTCCGATTACGAAAAGCTATTGGCTACCCGATATGGTACCTTCGATTCGGGTGATGGAAAGGCATTCGAAGATGGTAAAATGGATCTTCAAAAACTTGCCTCCATTGCAGAAAATGGAGGGCAGCCAAAGCAAATTAGTGGACAGCAGGAGATGTACGAAAATATTATCAACCAATATATCTAAACAATATGGTAGGATTTGAAAGCCTGGATTGGGTCGTTATTTCGGCCTATTTCCTGATCCTTATTGCGGTGGCAGTTTGGGTCATGTGGCAGAAAAAAGCTAATACGGAGGATTATTTCCTTGCTGGCAGAAATGTAGGCTGGTTCGTAATCGGTTCATCCATTTTTGCCTCAAACATTGGGTCAGAGCATGTAGTCGGCCTGGCAGGTACCGGAGCAGAGAGTGGCATGCCGATGGCCCATTATGAGCTGCACGCATGGATTGTACTCTTATTGGGATGGGTGTTTCTCCCATTTTATATGAGAGCCGGCGTCTTCACCATGCCTGAATTTCTGGAAAAGAGATTTGACAGCAGGTCAAGATGGTTTCTGTCTATATTTTCGATCGTTGGTTATGTGCTGACAAAAGTATCGGTGACCATTTACGCTGGCGGCATTGTGGTATCACAGCTATTAGGGGTATCATTTCTTACAGGAGCTCTTGCTATAGTCATCATTACAGGAGCCTATACCATTGTCGGTGGATTGAGAGCTGTCGTTTATACGGAGGCTCTGCAGACGGTGGTTCTGATACTCGGAGCCGTGCTGCTGACCATTATGGGATTCAATGCGGTAGGTGGTTGGGCTGAATTAAAGGCCAGTGCAGGAGAGCATTTTAACATGTGGAGGCCTATGACTGACCCTGAGTATCCATGGACAGGAATGGTGTTTGGAGGGGCTGTTGTGGGCATATGGTACTGGTGTACGGATCAGTACATAGTCCAAAGAACGCTTGCGGCTAACAACATTAAGATCGGCAGAAGAGGAGCAATTTTCGGGGCATACCTAAAATTGACCCCGATTTTTATTTTCCTGATTCCCGGTATCATCGCCTATGTAATGAAGCAAAAAGGAATGATTGACTATGATCGAAGTGATGAAGTCTTCCCTGTTTTGGTCCAGACCCTTTTGCCTACGGGTGTCAGGGGGTTGGTAGCTGGTGGTTTGATGGCTGCACTCATGAGTTCGCTTGCATCTGTTTTTAATTCGAGCTCTACTCTTTTCACAGTTGATATCTTCAAAAAGATGTATCCCAATTCCGATGAGGCAAGACTGGTGACAATAGGAAAGATCGCAACAGGTGTGGTAGTAATTCTTGGAATGCTCTGGATACCCATTATGGAAAAAATCGGGGGAGGGGTCCTGTACAATTACCTGCAAAGCGTTCAATCTTACATAGCACCTCCTATGACTGCCGTATTCATCCTTGGGATTTTCTGGAAAAGAACGAATGCCAATGGCGCTATCGCGACCTTGTTTTTTGGTCTTTTGATGGCCACACTTAGGATCCTGGCCGAATTATTCGTCACAGACGGTGGAGGTTTTGTTTACACATTTGCTACAATTGCCTTTTCACATATGGCGATATTCATGTTCCTGGCATGTGTAGTTGTATGTGTGGTGGTAAGTGTCGCATCTGCACCTCCGGACATAAGTAAATTCCGTGGATTGGCTTTTGGTACGCTTACTGAGGAGCAGAAAATTGAAGTAAAAAACAGTTATGATAAGTCGGACATCGTGGTATCAGTGGTGCTCGCTGTGATCGTAATTTGGGCACTTTCATACTTTACAGGATAATGAAGCTAAAAACAATGTATTTATATACCATCGCCTCTTTGGCGATGGTATTTTCTATTCAGGCTCAGGACTTGAGGGGTATCGATAGAAGCTCAATGGACAGGGCTTACTACCCTGATAATTATGCACATGACAGGACAGAGGGAGAGGAGCTTATAGCCATGGTCACTTATAGTCGTCCTGTGAAAAACGAAAGGCAAGTCTTCGGCAAACTCGTTCCTTTTGGTCAGGTATGGAGAACCGGAGCCAATGAAGCTACGGAAATAACATTTTTTCAGGATGTAATGTTTGGAAATGATGTGCTCGAAGCTGGCACCTATGCGCTTTTTACAATTCCAGTAAAGGACGAATGGACCATCATTTTCAATAAAGATCTCTACTACTGGGGTGCATACAGCTATCAGGAGACTCAGGATGTATTAAGAATAAAAGCTCCAACCAGTTCGCTTGATGAACCAATTGAAGCTTTTACAATTCAATTTGGGAAAACCGATGATTCGGTCTTAATGTATTTGGCCTGGGACAAAACCCTGGTTACCGTTCCTTTTAGTCATTAGACTTGGCGCCAAGGCCGTGTAGGTGATGGATGTGTTCGTCCACCACATCGACCTGCATGGTTACTTGTTCCACATAGTTTGCAAGTTCCTTTTCAAGGGCCAGTACTTCAGGAGAATTACGGTCAAGTCCGGTCCTTCCGGCATTTCTATCCAGATCGTTTCGCTTGGTACATTCCAGCAATAAGAAACTACGGAAGGATCTTGTTTTGTAATCTAATTCCAGCTTTTCAATGTCTTCAATTGTGGCAGCGGCCTCAGGATCTTCATTTTCATCGTATTTCGTCCGGACAATGTCATAAAGAGTAGAATCATAATGATGAATATCATCTAAGAGTTTTGTGATTTTATCACGATAGGGCTTTGTGCGACAATATTCAAGTAAACCTTCGTAAGTTTTGAGCCCTTCAGCTTCGTCATCCCATTTATACCTGAGATCATCGACAATAGCTACAATTTCAGGTTCCGATTCCTGACCGTATGCTACGGTGCCGGAAATTGCGAGAACCAAGGCGGCGAGAATAAAATTTTTCATGATTTGAAGTTTTAGCAGTTTTCGAACGGGAAATTTCGTTTTCCAATGGTCTAAAGATAGTAATTACTGTTTTCCATTCAGGCATTAAACTTGTTATTTCTTAGGGCCTCAATGAGCTCTCCATACACATAATCCAGGTCATCATTGCCGATGATATAAGGTGGAATCATATAGATTACATTGCCCAAAGGCCTCAAAAGAATGCCCTTGTCAAGAAAAAATCGATAGATACGATTTCTTAGATTGCTGGTATAACCGGAGTCATTTGTTTTCAATTCGATTCTTGAGATGGTCCCGGTATTTCGGCAATCCTGAAGATTCGCCAACGTTTTTAATTCATCCATGTAGTTGGAATGAACCTGTTCTATCCTTGCCAGGTTATCTTTTGTTTCCTGCGATCTGGTAATTTTCATGGAAGCATTCGCTGCGGCACAGGCCAGTGGATTTGCAGTATAAGAATGACCGTGGAAAAATGTCTTATGATAACTGTCACTTCTGAATTCATCCACTATGCGCTTGTTTGCTACGGTGACACCGAGCGGGAGAAATCCACCAGTAATTCCTTTGGACAGACAATATAGATCTGGCTTGCTCACGCAATGGTCCGAGGCAAATACTTTGCCGGTTCTGCCAAATCCCGTCATAACTTCATCGGCTATACATACCACACCCTCTTCCCTGCAGATAGACATCATGGCTTCCAGGACTTCCGGTCTGTACATTCTCATCCCGGCGGCCCCCTGTACCAATGGCTCATAAATAAATGCTGCCGTACTGTCGTCCACTGCAGTTTTTAGTGCCTGAAGCGTTTTTTCTTCATTCGATGGAAAGGGAATAAACTCCACATCGAACATATACTTATCAAAAGGTGCAGTGAAGATATTCCGATCCCCTACGGACATGGCCCCAAAGGTGTCACCATGGTAGGCACCTTCTATGGCAATTATCTTGCGTCTTTTTTCTCCAAGAATCGACCAGTATTGAATAGCCAGCTTGATCGCCACTTCAACCGAAGTACTGCCGTCATCCGAGAAAAACACTTTTTCCTGATCTTTCGGTAGTAGCTCAAGCAAGGATTCTGAAAGCTTTATAGCCGGTTTATGAGTAAATCCTGCGAAAATTACCTGCTCCATTTTCCTGGCCTGCTTACTTATGGCTTTCGCAATTTTCGGATTAGAATGACCATGAATATTTACCCACCAGCTTGAGATCATGTCCAGGATCTTCTTACCTTCATTAGTGTATAAATAGCAACCTTTGGCTTTCTTTATTAATATCGGCGGATCCGCTATCAGCGGTCCAAAAGGATGCCATACATGCTCTTCATCTAGTTTATTCCAATCACGCATTCCAGTTTTTGTCAAGTTCTTCGGCATATTTTTTAATGCTGTTTTTCTCAATCTTCTTCTCCTCACTGACTTTCAAAAGACAAGGCCAGGGGCTTTTTTTGAGAATAATTAGTTCGCTTTCGATGTTTGGCGTACCGTTGAAGATTATGCCTTTTACGGGCAATCCCAGTGATTTAAGATAATGTATGCTTAAAAGTGAATGGTTGATGCTTCCAAGATAGAGATTGCAAACCAGGATAATTTCACACGGCAACTTTGCCGCTATGTCAATTACATAATCTTCATCATTTATGGGTACCATCAAGCCTCCTGCCCCCTCCATCACAAGGTCACGTGAAGTTTCAGGTACGTTAAAATCCTCCAGTGATATCCGTACATCATCAATGGCGGCACTGGCGTGTGGTGAGACGGGTGTATTCAGCAAGTACTTTTCCGGATGAAAGAAACTTTTATAGTTTGAGATAAGCGATTGGACTGTTTCCGTGTCTCTGGGGTACCCTGCCTGGATTGGTTTCCAATAGTCTGCTTGCAGATATTCTGTTAAAATAGAACTGATGACTGTTTTGCCGGAATCAGTACCGATCGCCGTAACGAAATAGTTCATGTGTCGAAATTATAAGAAATCATTTAATGTATTTGGCCAGGGCCACCACCATATCAGTGATTTGACTTTGGGTATTATGAGAGTGAATACTAATCCTCAATCGTTCTTCACCGGTTTTGACAGTCGGAGAGAGGATTTCCTTAATGAAAAATCCATCTTGAAAAAGGCCGTCAGCAGTCTTTTTACATTTTTCGTTTCCATTTAACATTATGGGCTGAATAGGAGTATCAGAGCCAGGGACAAGTCCATTCTTCTCCGCACAATTTTTAAAAAAGGAAACATTGTCCCACAGTTTCTCTGTGGCCGAAGGGTTATTTACGATGTATTCAAAAGAAGCCTTTATGCTCACCAATGAATGAGCTGGCAATGCTGTAGTGTAGATGAATGGGGCGCCAAAATTTATAAGATAATCAATTATTGCCCTGTCACCACACACGCACGCTCCATGGCTGCCTATGGCCTTACCAAACGTATATATTCGTGCCAAAGCTCGGTCTTCAAGTTGATTCTGGATCAGGTAGCCGGCTCCATCCTTTCCATAAATACCTGTGCTGTGAGCCTCATCCACTATCACATAGGCATCCATCTCCTGACTCACGTCTAATATTTCTTCCAGTGGTGCAATGTCACCATCCATGGAAAAAACAGACTCTGTCACTATAAAACAATTGCCGGTGGATCTTCCAATTTTTTTCTTCAGGTCATCAAGGTCATTGTGCCGGAACGAATACGATCTGGCGAGACTCAGCCTGGCACCTTCCTTAATGCAGACATGTGCTTTTTCATCGTATAAAATGGTGTCACTTCTCTGTGGAAGGCAGCTGACCACCGCAAGATTTGCCTGGTAGCCACTGTTAAAGATAAGGCAGGCCTCGGATTTAAAGATTTTAGCCAGGTGATCTTCAAGGGCTTCAAACATCTCATTATTTCCTGAAATCAGCCTTGAGCCAGTGCTTCCATTTGGCAGGTCCCTCGACAGGAGTTCGTTTTTAATTTTTTGTTTTAAGTCAGGATTAGAAGCCAGTCCGAGGTAGTCATTCGAAGCGAAATCAATCTGATCATTGACAATCCTCAAATTCCGAAGATTGCCCTGTCTCTTCCTTGCATTCAGTTTTTCCTGTAGAAATGTCGCCTTCCTGTTCATTTCAAAGCACCAAACTAACCCGAATTTAGGACATGCGGATATATCTTTGGGACATGCGAATGCTTTTGGTGGGGAGCTTCTTGATCGCAAACCTCATTCAGCTTCATGGACATCCTCAGGACACCTCTGATCTCTACGAACGGGAGGTGCGCTTGGTGGTGGACAATGATGTATTCACATCACTTTGGCGCGATCAATATTATACTAGTGGGCTTTTTGGGATGTATCGGAAGTTAGGCCGACACGATGATCAGTTTAAACGGATATTTACTGTGACCTTGTCTCAAAGGATTTTTACTCCGCAGTATCTAAGTTGGCGACTGCTGACAAGTCTTGATCGTCCATATGCAGGTACACTCTCCTTCGAAGCAGGCTGGGAAAACTACCATTCCAGGGGATTCTATAGCAAAATAAACTCGGAAATTGGGATTTTGGGTCCCGGAAGTGGGGTAAGCACTTTACATCCCCAATGGCATCGGATTCTTGGATTGGTCCCTCCGGAAGGATGGGAATATGAGATCGGAAATATGCCGATCCTGAATTTATTTGGCACCATTTCAAAAAGTTTAGTGGATGATCCTAATCTGGATGTTATTACAGAAACTAATTTGGCGGCCGGAACCTTGTATACATTTGCCCGTCAGGAATTGCTCTTACGGGTCGGTAAATTGAGAAAATTGTTTCACTCCGTTCATTACAATGCGATTTTGGGAACACCCAAAAACCAATCTCAACCTGGACTACGGGAAGTTTATGGTTTTATATCGCCAGGAATAGAGTATAATTTTTACAATAGCACCATTGAAGGTCGTTTGATAGGAGCGGAAGACGTTCACACCGAAGTCGCCGAGAGATGGATACTTCAGAGCAAAGTGGGTTTAATGTTTAGCTGGGAAGAATTTGACTGGCAGATATTTCATTATGTCCGTTCGCGCGAAACCACCGAGGCTGCGTACCATATTTACATGGGCATGCACATTAACTACAGATTTTAGATGAGATACAGCTTTATAATGTTCGCAATCATGTCCATCAATGCGCTGGGACAGTCACATTATCTGGGCCTCAATCCGTCCAATATCAACTGGATGAAGATGGAGTCGGATAAGGTGCGGGTCATATACCTGGAGGGTGCGGAAAATCAGGCGCAAAGAGTGGTAAGTCTTGTTGATAGAATGGCGGAGGATACACTTTTTTCCTTGGGTTCTAAGATTAAGAAAGTGGATATGATTCTCCATAATCAGACGCTTTACGCGAATGGGTTTGTCACGGTAAGTCCATGGAGGTCTGAACTTTATGCTTTCGGTCCGCAAAATAATTTCTCGGGCGCTACAGAATGGCTGGATTTGCTTACAATCCATGAGTATCGGCATATACAGCAGTTTCAAAACTCACGTCGGAGTGTTCCGGGTTTCTTTTCGGTTTTGTTTGGGCAAAATGGATGGGGAGGTGCCACTGTAGTAGCCTTACCCAGATGGTTCCTTGAAGGTGACGCAGTTTTTTATGAGACAATGGCCACCACTGCCGGTAGAGGACGTATACCGGCCTTTAGTAATCAGTATAAGGCTGTTTTACTGGATGAGGATCGCAAATTGGGTTACGAAAAAGCACAGGCTGGCTCATATAAGGAGTTTGTTCCGAATCACTACGGGCTTGGATATTTTATGGTGACCGGATTGAGAAAACGATTTGGTGGTGAGATTTGGGGTAAGGTCTATGATGAGTCAATAGAGTATGACGGACTTATATATCCCTTGAGCAAGAGTGTGAAGAGAAACGCAGGAATGCGCACACCTCAATTATTTAGAGAAACGTTTTCGGAGTTGGAAGAGAAGTGGACCAATGAAATCGAGCAGAAGAATTTGTCTGCTTCGCAGGACGTTCCGACAGAGGAAAAACGCACCTTTACCAATTATCTCAATCCGACATTCCTGAATGATAGCCTGGTGATTGTGGAAAAATCCGGTTATCGGGATGTGGCTGCATATTATTCCGTCAATACCAGAACGGGAGAAGAGAATAAGCTTACCGAACCAGGTTTTTATTCTGAAGACAACGCTACAATTTCACTTGCAGATAACAAGATAATCTGGTCCGAGAGGACTTTTGATGAAAGATGGGGCAATCAGGATTATTTGGTTTTGAGATCCTACGATATCTCAACCGGCAGAAAGGAGTTCCATACGGCAAATACCAAGTTGTTTGCACCGGATTTTAATAGCGATGGGTCTAAAGTGATCGCTGTGGATTATAAAACTGATGATACACAGACGTTAAACATCATCGATCCGGAAACGGGAAATACCCTGGAGGAGATTTCACATCCGGATGGATTGAAGTTTGCGTTTCCGGTCTGGGATAAGGAGGATATTGTGGTCATTGGCAAAATTGACAATAAGAATGCACTTTTCATCTACTCCGTTTCCGATAAGAAATGGGAGCAGGTTTCTCCCTTTTTTGAGGAAATCATCAGTTATCCCAATCCTACTGAAAACTACATATATTTTCAGGGCATTTTCGGTGGCAATGATGAGATTTTCGCCCTCGACCGATTTACGGGCAGTATTTATCAGGTGACCATCACCAGATTTGGTGCGACTCAACCCGACATTTCGCCAGATGGAAAAACTTTGATTTACAGTGAGTATACCGCCGATGGGTACAAATTAGCTCAGCTACCGCTAAACGTGAGGAGCTGGAATAAAGTCGAATTTTTTCAGGAAACAACGCTTGATTATTTTGAAAGTATTGAGGGTAGACCCAATATTCAGGAGGGTTCAGGCAAGGATTACGACCCAAAACCATATAATGCACTCTCTGGTCTTCAATTTCACAGCTGGTCGATTACGGTACTTCCTGCTGACATTTCTAATCTGCTGGCAGAGGTTCCCAGCATGGGAGCGATACTTTACTTCGATGATGTGACCAGTACGATCAGCAGTACCGTCTCCGCGCAGTACAATGCCAATGAGGAAAGAACCTCTTTTAATTTTAATGTGGAATATGGGAAGTTGTATCCGGTGTTAGGATTAGGGATCACACGCGCCAATAGAAATCGGTACATACCAGTTTACTCGGAAGAAGATGTGATTCTGGATGGGGAGGAAGGTAGGACGGCTAGCCTCAATCTTCTTAACCAAAACTGGCTTGAACATAAGGCATCTTTCTCCGTCACCATTCCGTGGAATCTGACCACGGGTAATTTTCCAACCCAATTATGGATCACTGGACTTTACGAACAAATCCTGGTCGATTATGAATTTGAGGAATTAGGTCAAAATGGATCGTTTGGTGCCACAGGTATTGACATTAGTTTTAGTACTCGCAAAAGAAGAGCTCTGCAGCATGTAAACAGTCGTCTCGGGTTTGTCACAAGCTTGAAATATCGCACAACAATAGGCGCGGTATATAACAAGAGCAGTTACTTCCAATCCGGAAGCTACCTGTACCTGCCGGGAGTATCCAGAAATCATAGCTTTTTTGTCAGCGCCCATTTCAATTCAGAGCCATTTGAGGCAGCTTATAAATTTCCGGATGAATTCATTTATCCAAGAGGTTATTCCGCCAGGGCACATGATAGAATTAGCCGCTACGGTGTGAATTATAGATTTCCTCTGCTGTATCCGGACCTGGGCCTGGGACCGGTTATGTTCATTCAGCGGGTAGTGGCAAATGTGTTCTATGACTATTCTATGTATAGTGTGGAAGGCCACAATATCAGTGACTTCACTGCCCTTACTGCGGTCAGAAATCAGGGTCGCTTTGAAGAGTTTGAAAACCAGTTGTCATCGGTGGGTGCTGAGATCACGTTTGATTTCAGGTTTTTGAGACTAGCGGATATGAATATGGGTTTAAGATATAGCCGATTACTGGATGAAACTGGAGCCGATGCCAATTCCTTTGAGCTCATCATCATTTCGCTTGGACTTGAAGAATAATTACTTTTTGTGAAGAGGGAGTTTTATAACAATTGCCACTCCATCTGGTAGGTTTTGTGCTTCTATTGAACCACCTTGCTGCTCTACAAAAGAATAGGCTGTGCTTAGCCCCAGGCCATTCCCAACTCCCACTTCTTTTGTAGTAAAGAACGGATCAAATATTCTTGGAAGCGTATCCTCATCAATGTTTTTTCCTGTATTGGAAATTGAGATCATTCCTTTCGGTATGTCTTGTTCCAGGATTTTTGAAGTACTTATTCTAATCTTTTTGTCAAAAGAATGATTGTTGGCATTGGTTGCAAAGATTGCATTCTCTACAACATTTATGATCACCTGCTGCAGTCGATCCGGAATGACCATCAAAGTTTCCAAATTGTAATCAATTTCTAAATCGATCCCCTCCAGTCGTGACTCAAGTGATGAGATCACATAATCGATCAATTCTCCCAGGTCTGTATTGATCAATACAGGATGATCCTTGTTGGATAATGTCGTAAGGCTTTTTACTACCAGATGCGAGCGGTTAAATCCCTCGGAAATAAGCTTCAAAGCATACTTGATCCTCATGTCATCATTCTCTGCCATCAGCTCCTCCAGGTCTTTCATGCTGGCTTCATCATTTGAGCCAAATTCATTCCTGAGAATATTTAATCCACCGGCAATAAAGTTTAACGGATTATTTAATTCATGAGCGATACCGGCCGTTAGAATCCCAACGGAGGCCATTTTTTCCTTCGTGACCAGCTGGTTTTGTGTTTCCTGAAGCTTATTTACGGTTTTTAAGAGCTCATTCTCTGTCTTTTTTCTGATCTCGATTTCTCTTCTGAGTTCGGCGGTGCTTTCCTCGATGTGCTTCTCCAAGGCCGCACTTTGAGATTTCAGTGACATGGTTCTCCACCTGAACATCAATATTACTGCCAATATGATCAGTACTATTATCAAGAGATGAAACCCTGTTTTAGCCCAGAATGGAGCGGTTATAATGACCTGCAGGGACTTGGGTTCCCTGGTCCAGTTTCCGCCTACATTTCGAGCTCTCACCTGGAATTCATAGGTACCGGGTGGAAGGTTCGTATAAGTGGCAATTCTGTTGTCACCACTAAAATTCCATTCCTGGTCAAATCCAGTCAGGCGGTAGGAGAATTGGATGCTTTTTGGGATTTCAAAATCGAAAGCCGAGTAATGGAACGTTAAAAAATTCTGAGTGTGGTTAAGAACAATTTGTTCCTGATAGTGAATATCTCCATCAAGGACACCTGTCTCATCTCCTGCATTTACAATCTTATTAAATATGGCAATGTCATTAAGAACCACATCAGGTCCTACCGTGTCAATACGTATTTTGGTAGGGTCGAAAATATTGATTCCATTGAGGCCCCCAAAGTAAAATCGGCCATCAGAAGCCCGTAGAGTAGCATCATAATTATACTGATTTCCCTGCAATCCATCACTTACCTGAAATTGGGAGATCAATTCACCGGATGGTTTCATGTAGGTGATTCCACCAAAACCTGACACCCAGAGATTTCCATCCGGACCTTCCGCGATGCCCTGGTATTGACTACTCTTTTCCACTTCGGTTTCAAGCCGATCGAATGAATCGCTTCCCTTATCATAAATGTAGATACCTCTATTAGTGATGATCCAGAGGTTTTGATTTAAAGACAGATAAATATTCCGGATTTCATCAGGGTTTGAGTCATTCCCTAAAAAATATCTTACAAAGCGATCTGTTTCCCGATCAAATCTCACAAGCGAGACCGGTGTACCAAACCAAAGTTGATTATCCTGAGTTTTCTCGATTTTTGAAGTAAATGAAGAGGGGTACATGGTACTGTCCTCCAGATAATTCTCAAAAAAAGTCATCTGGCCGGAGGTAGGATTCAGTCGGTGCAAGCCATTTAAAGTACCTATCCATATTTCACCGTTATGATCTTCCTCTAAAGTCCAAATGCTGTTGTTTCGGAGATAATTCGGACCAGGACCTGTGCTGTATTTGGATATTCGATTCGAACGAAAATCCAGGTAGTACAATCCATCCAGATAAGTACCTACGTACAGATTGCCTCGGGAATCCACCAACAGTGACTTGATGACAGAACCCTGTAAGGACATCTGGCTTTGAGATAGAGTGGTGACATGTGTATACACTTTGGAATCAGGATCATATTTAAAAAGACCCGAACCATCCGTACCGATCCAGATATTGCCCTCATGGTCCTCGACAAAGTCCAGTACAGAATTCTTTTTGCTTTCTGAGATAATGGGATGAAAGAACCGGTCATGTTGAAAATTCACACCCCTTTTATCGAATTGAAGCAGCCCCTCGCCGAATGTCCCAATCCAGACCTTATCTTCCCCATCATGCATGGTATAGATTGAAGTGTTTTCCGTTGGAATGCTGGTTGTCAGAGGTTCGAAATTCCCACTTTCATCATAAATGCTTATTCCGCTATTTTCAGTCATCACCCAAACCCGGCCATTCCAATCCTCGAACAGTTCATTAATGGTATTTGATTTTAAGGGGTGAGTGACCGGGTCCTCTGAAGTAAATCGTTTGAATGTTTTCGATTCAATGTCAAAAAGGTTAAGTCCTCCTAAATCCGTTCCGATCCAGACCCTTTTTTTCCTGTCAACAAGCAAGTCAGTTGCCTGACCGGTGGAGATGCTCAAGGGATTGCTATGCGAGTGTTCGAAGTGTTCAAACTTGCCGGTTAGAATGTCAAGTAGTGATATTCCGCCAGTATGCCCGATAACCAGATAATCACCAATTTGCTCCAGGTCGTAAATTTCATTTCGTCCTACACCCCATTCTTCAGAACCTTCATAGAATCTTGTAAAAACATCATTGTCCGGATCGTATCGATTTAATCCCCAGTAGGTCGCAAACCACAAATCTCCATTTTTATCTTCAAGAATATTTGTGACGCTGTTGTCGCTTATTGTATTCTCATCTTCCGGATCATGAATGAAATGGTAAAATGTTGCCTTTTCCCGGTTTAGTAGATTAAGACCCTGATTGGTTCCAATCCATAGATTTCTCCGGCTGTCTTCAAAAATGCTTAGAATCGTATTTCCGGAAATGGAATTCGAATCAAGTGGATTTGATTTGTAAATTCTCATATCAAATCCATCGTAGCGATTCAGCCCATCATCTGTTCCTACCCAAACAAATCCTTCCGGGTCCTGATGGATGCAGTTGACATTGCCCTGGGATAGCCCTGATTCAATCGAAATTTGATTTAGAAGGACATTCTCATAATCAAACTGGCTTTGTCCTGAAAGATTAACGAACAGAAGTGCAGCGACTATAACTAAAATAGTCCTTGAAAGGACGCAATGCCCTTTCGACCAAAAGGGTAGGTTGGCTAGCATTATATATGAGCGGCTTCAATTCAGGCCTAATAAAGGTAACAAAATCCTACTGGAATTGTACTCTATTTATATTCCGGTTTAACTATTTCGATAAAAGTAGACTTTACCTTCTCTATTTTTGGACGTGAAACACTTACAATGTAAGGTTGAAAAGGGTGCTTCTCCTCATAGTCCTGGTGATATTCTTCAGCATCGAAGAATTCCGTATACTGACTGATCTTTGTCACAATTTCGTCTCCGAATTTTGGATTTAACTCCTTTATTTTGGCTTCCGCTATTCGTTTTTGTTCAGGGTTATGATAGAAAATCTCTGAGCGGTATTGGGGCCCTACATCGGGTCCCTGTCGATTCAATTGTGTGGGATCATGCGCCACAAAGAAAATATCCAGAATGGTCTCATAGCTTATTACTTTCGGGTCGAAAAAGACCTGAACTGTCTCCGCATGTTTGGTCCTGCCGCTACTAACAGCACCGTACTCTGCAGATTCCTTACTTCCACCTGCATATCCGGAGACAGCTTCCTCAACACCAATGATCTGCTCAAAAGATGCCTCAACACACCAAAAACATCCTCCGGCCAAGGTAGCGGTATCCAGTGATGCCTGCTGAGCAGCGGTTAATTGTGGTTTCGCTTGCTGTCTTTCAGACTCATTGGATGCTGGTTGACAACCGAAGAAAATTAGAATAAGGATTGAGGCGTATTTCATGATTTGATTTCTCTTGATACTTTACGATAACTCTTATTGTACCTGCAAAGTTTGAAACTTCCGGCTTAAAAGTCGTCAAATCAATAGAATTAATGTCCGAACTACGACAGAATGGATGGTGCAAAGCGACCGAATAAGGGTCTAAGCGTTTAATTTAGTTTATTGTGTTAGTTATGGTTCAGAGATACTTGCTACTACTTACTTTAGGTTTACTGTTTGGCTGCATCGGGACGGATGTGCTGGATGATCCTGAAATTTTGGATCCTACTGGGATGGACCCAATGGAAATGGATACACTGGCCAATGATCGGGTGGCGGAATTTTCCGGCACATCGGGATACGTCGGTGAGGGTACTGTCACGCTTTCGCAGCAAGATCAACTAATCATACTCGAACTTGCCGACAATTTCCGAACTTCTTTTGCACTGGGCACTTTTGTCTATCTTTCGAATTCTACCGGAGGTGCGGAAACAAGAGGTTCAGGTCTGGAATTGGGTGAGATTAGTGAAAACGGGGCTCATACATTTAATGTGACGCAGATAGCCAACGCCTTGAACGAAACAGTGACCCTGAATCAATACAGATATTGCATCATTTTGTGTAAACCGGCTTCTATATCATTTGCCATAGCTGACTTCGAAGAATGAAAAGATCTCTAACTATAGCTTTACTTCTTACAAGCACACTTCTGATGGCCGGTGGTGGCTGGAGTGAAAAAAAGGGCAACGGATATTTCAAAGTAGGCGAATACATGATCATCGCCGGTGATTTCTTTAACCCGGTGGGTGATATCATACCCATCACCACCGTTTCGTATTACGCTACAAGTTTCTACGGTGAATATGGCATTACGGATAGACTGACAGGTATTGCGTACTTTCCGTTTTTCGTGAGGACCACGATCAATCGCATTCGTTTCGAACCAAGTGGAACTGTCATTCCCGGTGATGAGGAAACCAATATCGGCGATGGGCAGATTGGGTTGAAGTATGGGTTTTTCCAGAATAAGTCTTTCGTGGTGGCGACAAGCCTTATCCTGGGTATCCCAAGTGGTGAAGATGCCGGTGGCGAAGGTCAGATCCTTCAAACCGGAGATGGAGAATTTAACCAGCTTTTCAAAGTCGACGTAAGCCGGTCATTCTATCCACAACCACTTTATGCCACCGCTACCCTGGGGATTAACAACAGGACCAGAAACTTTTCTGAGGAGTTCCACTATGGTCTTGAGGTTGGATATACCATTGGTGACAGAGCATTGATTGCTTTGAAGATATATGGTGTTGAATCCTTCAAAAATGGCGTGCCTACCGGAGCAGCAGGGAATGGAATTTTCTCAAACAACACCGAATATCTGGGTATCACACCTGAGGCATCTGTTTACCTCGGGGACAATTTTGGGCTTACAGCAGGAGTTGGGTTTGCAGCAAGGGGAGAAAGGATACTGGCAGCACCAGCGTATCAGCTAGGTGTTTTTCTCCAGAGACGATGATTCTCCTCAAGTTTGGGCTACGTTA
Organism: Cyclobacteriaceae bacterium; assembly: GCA_965228045.1. GTDB lineage: Bacteria > Bacteroidota > Bacteroidia > Cytophagales > Cyclobacteriaceae > JANQEU01. Next base: position 1,648,919 of record OZ245789.1, read on the forward strand.
AAAAAGGCAAAATCCTTTTTATTTTTTCTAACTTGTTAGAAATTAACCGTGGTCAAAACTCAAAATCATGCTGAAAAATTACTTTAGGGTGGCTGTACGCCATCTACTACGGCAACCTTCTTATGCCGCTCTGAATATATTTGGACTTACCATTGGCATCGTTTCATGCCTCCTTATCATCCTGTATCTCAATAATGAGCTTAGTTACGATACCTATCATAAGAATGCCGATCGTCTGTATAGGATCAGCTCCCAAATTTCCGAACCGGATGACTCATTTAATTGGGCAGTGACCCAATATCCCCTGGCCAGAACCGTCAAAGAGGAGTTTCCGGATGTTGATAATTATGTGAGATTTATTGGTAGCGGTCGCACCAGATTCAGAAAGGGTGATATCAGCTATTTTATTGATGATTCATGGATAGTGGACAGCACAGTTTTTGAATTATTCACTTTCGATTTTTTGATGGGTGACCCCAATACCGCCTTGAGTGCACCAAACTCGATGGTATTAGCCAAATCCGAAGCTGATAAGATCTTTAAAGGTGAAAACCCAATGGGTCAGACACTGGAAACAGATAATTTTTCTTACACCGTCAGGGGGGTGTATGCTGATCAGCCAAAGAATTCCCATATCATCGCCAATGCCATGACCTCCATCAGTACGAACGAGCGGTTGGTGAGGGCGAGCAACTGGGGTGGATTTAGCATCTTCACATATATCCTGCTCAATCCTACAGCTGATCCGCTTGATGTGGAGGAAAGGCTAAATAGCCAGATCATTGAAAAGTACGTGGCTACGATTTTTGATCAGTTTGACATCAAGATTGTCTATGATCTGTTGAATGTTCAGGATATACACCTATACTCCGAATACGAAGGTGAACCTGAGCCTCTGGGCAATATTGAATACATCTACATTTTCGCAGCGGTAGCCGTTTTTCTCGTTTTCATAGCATGTATTAATTATATGAATCTTGCCACGGCCCGGTCGATCCGGCGTGCGCTCGAAGTAGGTGTCAGGAAAGTGATGGGTGCAAATCGCAAATCACTTATCGGTCAATTTATGTCCGAAAGCATTTTAATAGCATTCGTATCCTTGATACTAAGCGTGATCTTGCTTTTAATAGCTATACCGCTGATCAACAAACAATTAGGACTTTATTTGGATTCAGGCCTGTTACTAGAGCCACAAATTATTTTTACGCTGATAGGATTGTTGATTTTTGTTGGAGTCATAAGTGGTTCTTATCCGGCCTTTTACTTATCTGCTTATTCTCCGATCAGTGCTCTTCGAGGAGGAGCATCAAATCGATCCGGTAGTGTTTGGTTGAGAAGGATACTGGTAGGTATTCAGTTTGCAATTTCGATCTTTATGCTGGCCAGTACCTTTATCATTTATGATCAGATGAGTTATATCCGCAATGCGGACCTGGGCTTTGACAAGGAGCAGGTGATTACTTTTAGTATGAACCAACCGACCCGGGAAAGATGGCCGGTTCTCCGAAATAGACTAATGGAAAACCCTAACGTAACCAAAGCAAGCACTGCTTCTACCACTCCGGGGAATGGTTACAGTAAGAATCTTATGGATGTGGAGAAAAACGATGGTGTGATGGAGGAATACGGAATTGACTTGTTCGCCATTGACTATGACTATTTTTCTACGCTGAATGTAGAAATCATCGAGGGAAGAGATTTTTCTTATGACTTCGTGACGGATACTTCCCATGCTGTAATTGTAAATGAAGCTATGGTCGAGAGATTGGCCTGGGATGAACCAATAGGTAAACGGTTTCAATTCGATGGTGATTCTACTCACTTTAGAAGAGTGGTGGGCGTGGCCAAAAATTTCCATCATCTATCTCTTTATAATCCCATTGAACCCTTAATGTTTTTCCCCAACCTTAACAATGGAAATGCGATTGTGAAAATTGAAGGCAACATTCAAAATACCCTTCAATCCATAGAGTCCGAGTGGCAGGAATTATTTCCAAATATTCCATTCGAATATCGATTTCTGGATCAGGAGTTTCAGGAACAATATGAATCCGATGAATTACGGGGAAGTCTGTTTTTAGGGTTTTCGGTCATGATGATCATTATTGCAAGTCTTGGACTTTTGGGTCTTGCATCATTTATAGCCGAACAGCGAACCAAAGAAATAAGTATTCGCAAAGTACTCGGTGCTGAAGTAGGAGGGTTGATTACTTTACTTGTGAAAGACTTCATTTACCTGGTTTTAATTGGTGCCGTGCCGGCCTTTGTTGCTGGATATTGGATAATGAACAGTTGGTTAGAGAATTTTGAGTATCACATAGACATTGGTTTCGGATTATTCGCGGTTGTACTACTCATCATCATGTTCATTACTGCTGCTACTACAGGTTATCACGCTTATAAGGCGGCGGTTAGCAATCCTTCTGATAATCTCAAATATGAATAATTAACGGACTATGGTGGATAACCCTCCAGGATGTGGATAAGGTGTGTTTAGCTATGTGCATAGCATGTGATTACACATAGTTGTACACAGCAAAATTGGTGGGAAACTGGGGTCTTTAAACTGAGGAAATTACAATTATTACTGGTACTTTAGTAATTACCTAGAGAGCGACAGAAAAGCGAAACCCAGAAGGTTTCATCTGGAAGGAAGGGAAGTTGACACTGCTACGGTTTTGGGTCAACGAAGCTCGTGAAAGGTTCACCCGGAGGGCGGTTCGCCGCAGGAACGGAGAAAGCTTTTTGAACAGTATCTAGGCATGGGTCAGTACCACGGTGCCGATCCATGGAGAGGGCGATGCTTTGAAAATTCTTTCAAATCATGGCCCTTTTTGTTTTTTGAGCTTCACAAATTGGCAAATGAGGCTGGTCCAAATAGCAGGACTAGCCTTTTTTATGAATGTCCTGCGAACTCTTTGGCTTCTTAGTTCCATAGTATTATTTCGCAGAGACTCAAAAAGGAGCCACAAAGATTAACAGAGATGAATTTTGACCACATGTCTTTGCGAAACTCTGCGTCTTCTTTGCGAGACTTTGTGCGACAATATTATTTACCTGGAGATAACCAAAGGAGCCACAAAGCTTCACAGAGTTGATTTTGGACTTACAGGACTTTGCGAAACTCTGCGTCTTCTTTGCGAGACTTTGTGCGACAATACTATTTACCTGGAGATAACCAAAGGAGCCACAAAGCTTCACAGAGTTGATTTTGGACTACTGGACATTGAGAAACTCTGCATCTTCTTTGGGCGAAACTTTGCGCTACAATATTATTACACAGAGGAGCCATAAAGGTTCACAGAGCAGTTCTTAAGACACGTAATCTTCTTTGCGATCCACTGCAATAAAAAAGCTCATAGCCAGTAACTGACTATGAGCTTGTTATCTTTAAATGGCTATATTTAGCCTAATGCAATGTCAACTTGTTCGAAAGGTTGACTATAGAATCTCTTACCTGTGGCTTTGTATAAAGCATTGGCAAGAGCAGCCATCACCGGTGGTAATGAAGGTTCCCCAAGACCTGTTGGGTCGATTCCATTTTCCACAAAGAAAGATTCCACGTCAAGAGGAGCCTCTTTCTGACGGATCAATTTGTACCTGTCAAAATTCTGTTGTTCCGGGCTGCTGTCTTTGAAAGAAAGTGCACTGTACATTGCATGACCAATACCATCTACAATACCTCCTTCAATCTGATTTTTAGCACCCTCAGGGTTTACCACGATGCCGCAGTCAACAGCGCACCAGACCTTCTTAACCCTGGGTTTATCGCCATTCATTACCACGTCAACTACCTGGGCTACATAAGAATTATGGCAGAAATATGCTGATACCCCACGGTGTACGCCCGGCATGTCCTCACCCCACCTTGCTTTTTCTTTTACAAGTTTCAGTACACCCGCATATCTTTCGGGATCATAATCGTTGTTTTCACCCACGGGATTACTAATGGCCCGATCAAAGAGTTGTAATCGGAATTCTATAGGATCTTTTCCGGCAGCTTCTGCTACTTCATCCAGGAAAGATTGCTCTGCCCCGGCTATAAAGTTAGATCGCGGTGCCCTCCAGGCTCCTGTGGAGATACTTGTTTCTACTCCAAGATTCTCAGCTTTATAGTTATCTACTGTTCCTGCTGGATAGCGATTCGCGAAAACAGGGCTTTCCGGTAAACCCGCTCCCTTAACGGAAAACGCTACAAGATTACCATTTGCATCAAGACCAGCCTTATAAACCACCTTATAGGCAGGTCGGTAGGTGCCCTGGGTCATATCATCTTCCCGGGTATACACCAGTTTGACGGGAGCTCCCACTTTCTTCGAAATGGCCGCAGCCTCCAGTCCAAAGTTTCCATATAGCCTTCTTCCAAAGCCACCTCCCATACGGGTCATCATAATGGAAATATTTTCTTCAGGCATGCCCAGCAGACTTGATACACTCTTACTCATGTACTCCGGAGTCTGAATCGGACCCTCCAATTCTGCTTTATCCGCCGTTACATTAGCATAGAAATTCATTGGCTCCATGGTATTGTGTGCCAGGAATGGCGCACTGTAGGTTCTTTCTACCACGGTCTCAGCTTTGGCAAAAGCTACATCGGGATCTCCATCAACTCTTGCAGCTTCATCCGCTGAAGTCTGAAGGATCCTATCAAGTGATTCGTTATGGTCCCCGGTGCTCTCTGGTTCCGAATCCCATTCCCATTCCAGGTTGAGGGCTTTTTTCGCTTTCATCACCTGCCAGGTGGTTTCTCCTACTACGGCAACCAGCTCCGGGAAGGCATTCACATCAGACCACTGGCGTTCTTCGGGTGCAGTGGTGACGGTCACTACATCCTTGATTCCAGGCATGGACCTGGCCTTATCAGCATCCAAATTCTTTAGTTTCATGCCAAATGCCGGAGGATGAGCGATCATAGCGATCATCATACCATCTTTCTTAACGTCCAGACCAAACAGCGGCTTACCGGTAACAATCTTCTCACCATCAACATTCTTTGTGGGTTGGCCAATTATTTTAAAGTCCTTTGAATCTTTAATCTCAACTTCTTCCGGTACTTCGATGGAGGCAGCTTTTGTGGCTACTTCTCCGTAGCCGATAGATTTTCCGGATGCACTGTGACTTATTGTTCCATTTTTGGTTGTCAATTCGGATACGGGTACTTGCCACTCACTGGCAGCACTTTCCATGAGCATTCTCCTGGCTGTGGCCCCGGCCATACGCAGACTTTTCCATCCAGCCCGGATGGATTGGCTACCGCCCGCAAGCTGCCTGGTGTATTTGGAGATATCGAATCCCGCCTGCTCAACTTTTACATCCTTCCACGCAACATCGAGTTCTTCTGCCACAATCATGGGCATGGCAGTCTTTACATTCTGACCAATCTCCGGATTAGGGGAGAATATGGTAACCAGTCCTGTGTCGCCTATCTTAATGAAGGCATTAATGTCAAACCATTCATTAGGTACGTTTCTGATAGTTTCACCGGCTGGTGAGCAACCTGCTAACCAACTGAAGCCAACCATCAGCCCACCTGTTGAGGCGGCGGATACCTTCATGAATGAACGTCTGTTATATTTTGTCTTTATGAGTGTCATAATTATTGGGTATTTGAATTAGGCCATATTCGCAGCGGCTGTTTTGATCGCTGCCTTAATACGCACATAGGTTCCACATCGACAAAGGTTTCCTTGCATTGCATTTTCAATATCCTCATCACTCGGATTTGGATTTTGAGCAAGAAAAGCCGCAGCATTCATGATTTGTCCTGCCTGGCAATAACCACACTGGGGAACATCATGCTCAAGCCATGCTTGCTGTACGGCATGCTCCGCTTTTTCTGCATTTGAACTGAGACCTTCGATGGTCACAATTTTTCTCTCGCCCACTGCCGAAACAGGTACCGAGCATGAACGAACAGCTGTTCCGTCCAGATGTACAGTGCAGGCCCCACATTGTGCGATCCCACAACCAAATTTTGTCCCGACCAGATCCAGATGTTCACGAAGCACCCACAGCATAGGGGTGTCGGGATCCACATCTACCTGGCGCTGCTTTCCATTTACATTCAAATTGTATGTAGCCATGATAATTGTTAAGAGTTGAGTTGGTAAACAATTTAATTGAAAATGGACGCGAATCCTAGCTGACCTTTAATAAAAGGCTCCTTGCATGACGAGCGGCTATAGATATTGATGGGTGACGAGAGTTTAGTGAATCGCTGAACGCAAACTTTCTCAAACAGGGCGTCAAATTACCTCATCAACCGTTTTCCGATCAGATCCACATTTACCTTGCTTACTCCATGATTTCTGGCAAGCATTTCCCATTGGTTCAATGCTTCCTTTATTTGATCGATCATTTGGTCTGTTTCTTTGTGAGATATATCAGCACCTTTCGCCAGCGATTTCAAGAGATCCATGGATATACGCTGACCTTCACCGAGCACCATGGTACTTTGCTGACCACCAGGTCCTGAGCTGAATGTCAGATCGTAAGCAGGGGATAGGCTCCATTCACCCTTTTTGTTCATCAGAAAACTGAAATTCTTACCATGATCGTCCCGATTGTGAGACATTACATTGAACAGAGCCAGTCTGAGCATTTGTTTGGTCTCTCTTATATCCCTGGTAAGTGTGCCGGTCAAAGTTTGTAGGTCCTTGTAATCCAGGCTGGGTGTCCTGAAGTCCGAATGCAACAGACCGCTTACCGTATGCATATGGTATCGATTATTATCATGTCTGTCAAACCGCCTGACAGCAAAGTATCCTGCGCCTTTCTTGGCATTAAAAAGGTGTGTTTCTGGCATAAGTATGCCTGCCTCTCTTGCTATTAAAGAATAAACATACTCTATTGCCCCGGAGTCAGGTCCATCTTGTGTATTGGCAAATTTTACGATCCATTGTTGAAATCCGTTTGGTATGTCTATCTCCCCGTGGATTAGCTGTTCCTTGTTTTTGTCTAATCCGACCAGGACCTTAGGTCTGGCCCCGGCAGACGAGCCGTTTAGGGAAATAAGCTTATCCAATACTTCCTGGGTTTCGCCATCCAGTACTTCAATTGTCTCACTGGCAAGTTGATCAAGGTCAAGAGTTCCTTCAATATGATCATTACTATGATCTGGTTCGTAGACCATCGCACCTAATCCTCTTGTACCCACAAATGCCAGTCGATCAAGAGATGAAATTTCATTTGGTAAAACACCATTTTTTTTGAGCCATCTGTCCATCAGGAGACGTCCCCAGCCGTCAGGTAGACTATCATTGAATAATCCTGGCAAACCTTCGAAGAGTAAGGGATTAAAGGTTTTTAAACCTGGCTCTAATGGCAACCTAAAAGGGGACAACTGCAGTCCGGAGTCCAGAAATTCCCTGTCATATTCAAAATAATTTCTATTGTCCCGGGTAGCCAGTCTGCCTATTTTCAGAGCTTCTCCATTTCCAAAATTCAGCCCAACATTTAATTCCTTAATTGATGGGATGACCTTCATTTTCTCCATCCCCGTTGACGAGTCTTTTTATTGTCTGCCTTTAGGACATCATCTATTGATTTAAAGTCGCCTTCTGTAGGTGACGAAGCATCGATGATTCTTTCAAGGCAATTCAATGCAAAGGCCAGCTTCAGAAATGAAGTCAATGAAATCACACCTTTCTGCTCGAATTTTCTCAGTGTAGGCAAACTCACATCTGCTCGCTTAGAAAGCCCCTCTTGCGTCAAGCCCTTTTGTAAACGGAGTTTCCTTAAATTCTCTGAGATTAAAATCTGTGATTCATTAACCGAATTAAATAACATAATAGTATTACATATTACTTAAATATACCCATAATTAATATAATAGTATAATTTAATTAATTAGATGGTGAGGTCATTGATGCAAAATATTTGTTATGCTGGTAAAAGACGAAAAAGATATTTTCAATTTACCAAATGGTTTCAGCATCCAGTCACTCGTTCTGGTCAATCAATTGGCAGACAACCTTTTTTGGGAGCTTCCAAGGGAAGTATTTCAATTTCGGACATCTGGAAAATAATCAATTCAAATAATACACAAATGCCAATCGGAATGAATGGATCCTTCCACGGTCTCGCGTGGGATCCGCGATCAAACCGTAATTGGAACGGACATCATTACTCAAATAAGTAAGTGTAGCTACATACTTGTCAAATAACTTAAAATCCACACTTGCCCTGTAACCCCCTCCAAATTCCCGCAGGTCGTTAGGTATAGGTCCAAAAGGATGATAAGCCTTGCCCTTGTAATTGATGAAGGCATTGATACCCAAACCGAAGCTTGTGGTCAGGTCCGGAGAGATTGGCCTGTTAAGTGCCAAATAGGGTTCCAGACTCACCTTTCCCAATCGTATATCATCATTAGGCCCTTCAAACCTGTAATAGTTATGGACAGTCAATAGTTTGAAGGAGAAGTACCGGGTATATTCAATCTCCATCAGCACTCCGGCAGGTATCCCAATTGTCACCAATCCCTCATGCTCATCCCATTTAAAGTATCCTACGCTCACGCCTGCATAGGGACCGATCCTGAAGACCGGTTCCTGGTCAAATCCTTCGAAAAGGAATTCCTCGGAGTCGAATTCATTGTAATAGGAAGCCATTGTAATTAGATTATTTCTGTTGTAGACAGGCTTTTCCTTATAGCTCACTCTAAAATCCTGGTAATCGTATAGCAGAGCTTCAAAAAGGCTATCCAATTTGCTCTTGTAATCAACCAGGGGATATATCTGATCTTCACCATACAGTTGAGCATACATGTTAAGGTTTTTACCTTTTCCGAAAGCGATTTCGAGCGGACCTATTACTTCGTATCGGATCAGGTGATTTTGATCACGGTTGTATATGGGTTTGGAGATAAAGAGGTCTTCACCTGTATAGTACGCATACACCTCGTCTGCGGTAAGCGTGTTCTTCTTGCCGGCTTTGTTGTACGTGACCTGTCTGAAGTTCGTTTTGCCGGCGGAGGTTCTGATCCAAATGTCCTCAATAGTATCTTTCTCAGCGGTGATTACCATGGGTCGGTAAATATTTTGCCCCATGGATGGGAATAAAAGAATACACAAGAGGACAATTATTATACTTCTGATCATACCACAAATTTCATTATTAACCACCTAAAATGAAACTACCCTAAGCCATTAGGGTATTTTCTTATTCCCCGGCGATTATCATACTCCGCCTGACGATTTCACCGTTTTTTAGAGTTACCTCCAATTGATAAACTCCTGGAGATAAGTGCCTGATTGCGAATTCATTTCGTACACGTTCGATTAAGAACGCTGCTCCACTGCTATTATACATTTTCGCGCTTTGTATTTCTTCATGTCCGTCTATATAAAGTACAGTGGACGCTGGAATTGGATAAACAGAAAATGAATCCTGGTTTTTGGTGGATAGAATGGTGGGTTCTAAGGCAACTTCAAATTGGATGGTATCCTGAAAAGTGCAATTCAGTTCATTGGTGCCCAAAACCCTTATTTCATAGGTAGATGCAGAATCAAAGAAATAGGTTTGATGCATTCCAATACCCATGGGGTTGTCTTCCACAAACCACTTGTAAGTACCCGAGGTGTTTGTGACATTGAATTTGGCACTTGGACGATCATTTAAATACAACTTCTCCGGGTCAGACTCTACGGAAAATATGAATTCCCTGACATCAATTTCAAATCGCACCGGATCGCCGGGCAGCAACTTGTCGAGACCGGCGACATAAACCGCAGTATCACTTTTCAGACTTTTGAGCGTGTAGCTTTCACCTTTGTGAAGAATATCAGTTCCGATGGAATCAGCATAAAATGCAAATATTTTACCTGCTTCCGGTGCTATTTCCAGATCTGATTCGAAGCACACCTTGTAGTTTTTTGCCACAGGAGATGAGCTTTTCGCAAAGTTTACAGTTTCTTCTGATGTCAAAACGCAACCCTCTTTTGTAGTTAGGGTCATTCCAATTTGGGCGGAGCTCTTCGTGATGGGAAAAGTAAGTGACGCTTCACTTCCGGCATTGGTTCCATCAAAAGTCCAGCTAACTGATGCTGCGGACGTTTCTACAGGTATGGCGATTCCGTAGCTGCTGTTTAGAGAATCTGTGAGCGCGTTCACTGTAAAGCTTTCCTTTGGTTCAATGAACAAGGCATTTACTGATGTGATAGGGCTCTCAATTCCATTTACAACTCGTGAAAAAAACAGAGTAGTGTCCCTGGTAACAGATGCAATTGAGATTTCCGTGCCCTCGGTAATTGGGAGGTTGGCTTCAGAATTGAAATAATGTTTTAAGAAGTCATTGCCGCTTGACGAAATTTTCAGATTCGGATCCTTACAGGCATATACTTTTCCGAAAGTCGGGGGGCTGATTCCGCTAATTACCTCTAACACTCGAGTTTCGCTATCGACACATCCTTCTTCGGTCTCTACAGTAAGTTTGACATTATAATTACCAGCTTCGGTAAATGTTGCTTTTGGGTTTTGAATGCCGGAAGCGCCTGACCCATTCCCAAAATCCCATTCCCAGGAAACCGGAGCAGTGCTTTTATCGAGCAAGGTGAGTCTTTTATTGTTTTGATCTATGTAAAAGGTTTCGGGCATTTCAAAGTCCGCGAAATCTTCCGACAACCTAACCCGGATGGCTCGAATGGGGCCACCGTAGTCATGGTCCGAATTGGACACGTAGTAAACAGTATCTTTATCGAAAGGACCGGCGTCTAAAGAAGAAGAGTGTGCGAGTGTATCGGTACCGTATGGATCGGAGAAAAAGTAGAAATTACTCCCTGAAGATGGATTTATAGAAAGGGAACCGCCCACACAAGAATAAAGGATCTCTTCCGTGAAAGGGTTTTCCTGGTATTCAGCATACCTCAGCTCTGCCTGATCCAGTTTCGAATCCAGAAGTGAATAGCTCTCAGCCGCACTGATCAGAAATACTACACTGACCGAAGTATTCGGAGCCAATGTATCTATTTCCTGTCCCTGCATGATTGCAACATTAGTCAAAGCACTAAATCCTATGGAATCAGGTAGCACCTCCGAGGTCCATGCCCTTTTGGTGGAATCGTTGATGGTATTGGTCTCCTGGGTGTATAAGGTCAAATCCAGACGTGAGGAAAAGGCCTGTTGCGTGGAACCAAGTACCCGTATTCCGGCAAAGAGATCTTCTTCTTCATTTATAGCAAAAGTTGTTTTTTCCTCATCCCAGGTTGCCTTGTTTGCAGTACCTTCGAGATTGAAATCTCCAAATAATCCCACATGTGTATCAAAAAGGGTGTCCGAATTTAAATTGGTTATTCGGTACTCTACCATCAGTACATCATCCGGAGCGTCATCCCATAGCAATGTCGATTGCTCTATTTTTAAGTTTCCGTTAATGTCGGCGAATTCATTGTAGGAATAATCCGCACCTTGATAAGGATACGGACGAATGGATCTGGTGGCTGTAAAGTCCTGGTCACGGGATTTATTTTCGTAGTGGTTTAGGATATTGTCCTCCGTCAGGGAATCAACTGTAACGATAAGTCCAATATCGTCAAGTATTTTGCTACCTCCCCATTCAAGACCCAATCCATCCTGCTGAGTATTTGTCGCATAACCCAGATTTCCATTTCCTGCCACTGTTAGTTTCAGGAGGTCATTGCCAAAATCAAAATAGTCAGGATTTAACGTCAGATCAAACAGCTGAAAATCTTCATATCCATCCGCTGTATAAGTCAAGAGAAGCTCGACTTTTTCACCAGGTGAGGCCTGGTCACTCACAATGATCCTGAGATTTGAAAAGTCCTGCGTAGTAAGTGTATTCATGAAATTCAATCCAATTTCATCTGAATAAACTTCGGCATTACCAGAAAGTATTTCTGAGTGAAGTGAAGGCTGGACTACCGGATCAAGATAGTTGGTGATGGTACCACTTATATTTATAGTATCTCCGAAAAAGAAGCCCTCATTGGATCCTGACATTGATATATCAGTGGTCCGGAGTGAAGTGACGGATGATTCACTCAGAGCCTTCAGGGCATTCAACCTTCCAAATCCAATTTTTCCTTTATAGTTGCTGTTGGTCCCAACACCCTGGATGTCGTCTGCCGTTACCCGAATTCTTTCCATCACTTGTTGTGCTGTCAGGTCCGGATACACGTCCCTTACAAGCGCGGCTACACCTGCTACCATAGGTGAGGAAAAAGAAGTGCCGGATTCGTTTCCATAGGTATTACCATTGAAAGTAGAGTAGGTGGAGGTGCCAGGCGCCGATATATCAACATGTTTATGGTAGGTAGCAAAAGATGATTTAGTGTCATCATTGTTGGTAGAGGTGACAGATAGGACATTATCGTAGCTTGCAGGATAAAAGGCCAGATCAGAAGGTGTATTTCCGGCAGCTGCTACTATCACCACGTCTTTCTCCAAAACCGCATAGTTGATGATGTCCTGGTTAAAAGATGAATATGAATTAATACTACCCCAGGATAGGTTTATCACCTCATAGCCGTTGTCGGCTGCGTACATTATTGCACTGTAGGCATTGTTGGATGTATTTGAACCTGATCGAAAAATCTTCATAGGTGAGATGCTGGTGTTATAGGCCACCCCTGCCATTCCAATGCCATTTTCAGGAACTGCTCCTGCAACTCCCACTACCTGAGTGCCATGTCCGTCTGTATCGGCTTCAGGATTTGAATCCGCATCCGCAAAATCGTATCCACTGTAATCGTCTATGTAACCATTGTTATCATCATCCAGTCCGTTAATTGGATCGGAAGTATTCACAAAATAATTCGAGGATAGATCAATATGGTCCAAATCGCTTCCTGAATCTATTATTCCTAAAACGATGGATGGGTCTCCAGTGCTGATGCCCCATGCCTCGTAGGCTTTTATGATTTGTAGATAGCTTTGATTACCACCGACTTGTGCATCCGGGTCATTCGGCACCACAAGGAGTTGCTCCTCGTGAATGGGCTCTGCATAAATTACATTTTCGAAACCGAGAATTGAGTCACACAGTTCTTGAAGGTCCTGTCCCTCTTCAATTTTTATTCGAAACACACCATCGAGTATGCTTTTTTCGTTGGCCAAAGCCTTTTCGGAAGACTTCTCATGGATCCTGTCTACCTCCTGAAAGCCCCGGAATTTTTGAATTACGGCTACTGAAAGTCCTTCGGGAGCGTCCTCATTAATTTTAATAACCAGTTCTTTCGTTTGCGTATAGGCAAAGACACTATAGAACAGTGCTATGATGGCAACCAGTCTTTTCATTTTCAGTCCTCAATTCACATATCATGTGACTGCCGATTTCCTCACAACCTTACTAAAAACTCCGGGAAGAAATCTTTTAAGGTAGATACCAGCAACTTCTTTCAAACCACCTATGTATACTTCTTCTTTATTTCTGGTAACGGACTTCAGGATTTTTTTAGCACACTCCTCCGGTGACATACCATTGGCCTGAGCTTCGTCCATCGTATTTTGTTTGCTGCCATCACCGACAAGCGCATTGACCGAAATTTGTGTGCGAATAAAACCCGGACATGCAATGGAAACGTGGATGTTGTTTTTGAATACTTCACTACGAAGAGAATCGAAAAAACCATGGAGCGCGTGTTTGGCAGCTGCATATGAGGATCTGAAAGGGGTACTGATGATTCCAACTGCTGATGAAATCACGACTATGTGTCCTTTCTTTTGCTCTATCATGCCAGGTAAAACAGCTTTGGTTAGTGCAATGGTTCCAAAGTAATTGACTTCCATTAGTTTACGGTCTACCTCCAGCTTGGTATTAATCGCCAGATCTCTCTGACTTATACCTCCGTTGTTGATGAGGATGTCTATTTTTTTAAACAGTGACGAAGCTTTGGCGGCTTTTTCGGGAATGGATTGAGCGTCAGCCAGGTCCAAAGTAACAATTTCTATGTTTTCCGGGTAAGGGCATTCGGACTTCACACGCTCAAGCTCAGATTGCCGTCTGGATGAAATTATGACTTTGGCACCGGTTGCATTTACTGCTTTAACCAATGCTTCACCAATACCTGACGAGGCACCGGTAATCCATACTACCGTCTCTTTATCAATCGCCGACATTTTCCTGATGATTTGATTCAGCAAAGACCCAGATCGTGTAGATACCCAAAACGGTACCCACCGGGAAGCTGAGGATTGACAGGCAACCTGGCACCATCAGCGTCTTAAGTGCCCAGGATTTCTTGCTTACCAGGCCTATGCCACCTACAATAGAGGGGACGGCTATAAGCAAAATGATGAACCATACCAGAAGGCCTATGAAGTCCGTCATAAACTGAAACAACATTACAGGCAGAGTTTCACCGCTTGCCCGAATTTCATCGAGTATAAAGGGCCAAAAAGTCTGAAAAAAGATGTTTAAAATCAGGAGTAGAATTAGGGAGAGGCTGCCATAGGCAATGTGTGCGATCCCCAGTATTTTCTTATGAACGTCTATGTTTTTCATTTTTTTCTCTCTCGTATACGACAAAATCAAATGCAAACTTATGCCTATCGTCTTTTGGATGATGCTTCCTTAACTTTTCAGTCCATTGATCCCAGTTGACCTCCGGGAAAAAGGTGTCTCCCTCAATTTCCGCATCTATTTCCGTGATGTACATCCTGTCAATCAAAGGCAGGGCCAATTTGTAAATTTCACCTCCACCTATAATAAAAGGTTCTTCGTCTCCGGCCAATTCAGCCATTTCCAGTCCTTTTTCAATATTTTCTACGGTAATTGTACCTGGCTTATCGTAGTTGGAGTTCCGGGTGAGGATAATATTCGTACGAAATGGGAGCGGTCGAAATTTTGGTGGCAATGACTCGAAATTCTTTCTTCCCATAATCACATGATGGCCTTTAGTCATGTCCTGGAAGAATTTAAAGTCATCGGGCAAATGCCAGGGGAGATCATTCTCCATCCCGATCACCCTGTTCTTAGTCATTGCTACAATTAAAGATTTAGGCATGTTACTAACTTCTAAAATCGAATTTACTTGACTTTACTCTGGCCATCGGTATCCTTTCAAAAATTCCTCGATCCCCATCCTTTTCTTACCCTCTAATTGAATGTCTTTTAGCCAAATGACCCCATCTCGTGTGATAACTCCAATTGCATTTCCCTCCTGAATGAATGTGCCAGCGGCACCCTTTTCAGCTTTTCCAATTTCGGTTGCGAAGACTTTCAAATGCTTATTGTGCATGGTAGTCCATGCTCCGGGATAAGGCGATAAACCTCTCACGAAATTATGAATATCGTTCGATGATTTTGTCCAGTCAATTTCACAGTCTTCTTTGAATATTTTCGGAGCTGGCTTGAGCCCAACGCTTATATCTTGTTCAATCCGGGGAAATTTTCCACCTTCCATCGCCTCTACGGTTTTAAGCACCAGTCTGGCACCAATGATCATCAGTCTTTCATAGACCGAACCCACATTATCGTCAGGCTTAATTGGTTCTCTTTCCTGAAAGATAATTTTTCCGGTATCTATCTCATGTTGTAGTAAAAAGGTAGTCACACCCGTTTCCATTTCCCCATTGATAATGGCCCAGTTAATTGGAGCGGCACCCCGGTATTGAGGTAGGAGTGAGCCATGCAGATTAAATGTTCCCAGACGCGGCATATCCCATACTACTTCCGGAAGCATTCGAAAAGCTACTACAACCTGAAGGTCGGCATTTAGCGCTTTCAATTCCTTTAAGAATTCAGGATCTTTAAGATTGGTTGGTTGGAGTATTTTCAGGTCATGTTTTTTGGCAAAAACTTTTACCAGCGATTCACCCATTTTCTTACCCCGGCCCTGGGGCTTATCAGGAGCAGTAATTACCCCTACCACATTTTTTCCGTGTTTCACCAGAATTTCGAGACTGGGTACCGCGAATTCAGGTGTACCCATGAAAATGATCCTCAGTTCACTCATTTTCAATCTTTATATAACAGGTATTGTGCCCTTAATGCTTTGAAGCTTACGAGGTCCTTTTCCCAGGAAGCTTTAATCTCGTCTTCACTTAGTCCGGCCTTGATCTGATCCATCAAAGTCGCTGTGCCTGCGAGTGTGTTGAAATATGGTTTAAAAAACTCCGGATTGTCCTTCCCGATTTGATTGTAGGCATCAATGACCGGTTGTATCGTCAAACGATAGTCGGGTAGTGTATTAGTGTAGCTTACACCATAGCATTTTTCATTTTCCAGTTTTGGGTATTTCGCTCCAAAGCTGGAGACCGGTGTGAATTCAAATTGTCCTTTAAGGTCCGGATGTCCATAGACCTGGAAAGGAAAATCTGTGCCTCGACCGATGGACACAATCGTTCCTTCGAAAAAACACAAAGAAGGGTATAAAGAGATGGCGAGTGTGTTTGGCAGATTCGGAGAGGGACGTACTGGTAAATCCACTTTCATATTGTGCTCATAATTTTCCATGGGTACGACAGTCAATTTCAACTTATTTTCTGTTTCAAGCCAGCCTTCACCTTCGATCATCCTGGCCAATTCACCTACAGTAAGGCCATGAACGACAGGTATCGGATGCATTCCGACAAAGGACTTAAATTCTTCCTCCCTGATCGGACCATCCACGTAGCTGCCGTTTGGATTAGGTCTATCCAAAATGATTACCGGAATGTCATTATCAGTTGCCGCTTCCATCATATAGTGCATCGTGCTGATGTAGGTGTAAAATCTGGTTCCCACATCCTGGAGATCAAATACCACTACATCCACATTTAGAAGCATTGAATCCGTTGGTTTCCGGGTTTGACCATATAATGATTCGACTCGAAAATCATAACCTATGTCCTGATCTTCTATCTTTTTGCCGGCATCAAATGTTCCGGTGAAACCATGTTCCGGTGAAAATACAGTTTCGATCTCCTGACCTAATTTCAATAAAGTGTCTACCAAATGAGTTCCATCGACCAATGAAGTATGATTTACTACCAATCCTACTTTTTTACCCTCCAAAAGTGGGAGGTACTTGTCAAATTGAGCAGCTCCAAGGACCAGACCCATTGATTGGTCTACTGCCTCCTTTTTTCCAGTTGGATCTGGCGACTTGCACTGGGAGGTCAGGAATCCGGTCAATCCCAAAATCAAAATCAGGTTTTTGAACATTGTATTCATTTACTTTGAGTCAAATTTACCGTAATTGAATCTTCCATTTTTCATATCCAGAAAACTGAAGAGCGACAAAACTGTCACTTTTTCATCACGCATTCAAAGGATCGCCGTGGTATCTATCGCGTTGTGCATTTTTTCATTAATTGTGGCATTCACGGTTCTGGAAGGGTTTCAAAACAAGATCTCTGAGAAGATATTCAGTTTTAGCGGTCATCTGATCATCACAAAGTACACCTTGTCTTCGTCTTTCGAAGAATCTATTCAAATAGACCCCCGATTGATTGCGGATCTCAATGACTCGGAATTTGTAAAGCATTGGCAAAGAGTGGCTTACAAAGCAGGATTGTTAAACACAAACAATGAAGTCCAAGGCGTCCTATTAAAGGGAATCGATGAAAGTTTCGATTTTGACTATTTCCGTGAAAATATGGTG
Organism: Cyclobacteriaceae bacterium; assembly: GCA_965228045.1. Classification (GTDB taxonomy): domain Bacteria; phylum Bacteroidota; class Bacteroidia; order Cytophagales; family Cyclobacteriaceae; genus JANQEU01. The sequence continues at coordinate 1,666,459 of OZ245789.1, forward strand.
GAAGGTGATTTTCCGGATTTCTTATCCGGAGACTACTCCACGGATGTAGTAATAAGCAGAATGATTGCCAATACATTGAGACTATCCGTTGGCGACAAGCTGATCATGTTTTTTATTCAGGACCCTCCAAGGTTTCGGAATTTAACCATCTCCGGGATCTATGAGACAGATATGACCGAGTTTGATGAAAGGATCATTCTGGGCGATCTGGACATGATCAGGAGACTGAATGACTGGGACTCCACAACCGTCGCCGCGGTCGAAGTGTTTATTGAGGATGATGGGCAGATACCAAAAGCACAGGAGGAGTTGTTTACTAAGCTTGATGCAAATCTATATGTACAAAGTGCTATAGATAATAATATTCAACTTTTTGATTGGCTGGGTTTGCTTAACCGCAACGTTTTGATTTTTCTCATCCTGATTCTGGTAGTAGCGTGCTTTTGTATGATATCGATCTTGCTGATTCTTATTATGGAACGAACACCCATGATTGGAATACTAAAGTCTATGGGTGCTGCTGACGGACTAATCAGGCGTATTTTTCTGACCAATGGTCTGGATTTGATCGTACGCGGTCTTGGCTGGGGAAATTTTCTTGGTTTACTCTTCGCGTTTATTCAATTGGAATACAGGATAATACCTCTTGATCCGGTGAACTACTACGTCTCATATATCCCAATTTATCTCAATTGGCCAATTATTTTAGGACTCAACTTCTTGGTTGTAGTACTAATTACACTGAGTTTGCAGATTCCAATTCGTATTATTTCGCGTATTCAACCGATCCGTGCGATTCGGTTTGACTGACATAAGCAGGCTGATATTTTCTGAAGAGGCTTTTTACCTTCATCTCTATCACTCCAAATACAGCTTCTCTGAATATACCTCTTGTCATTTTGGACTGACCTTTTGCCCGGTCTGTGAATATGATAGGAACTTCTGATATTTTGAATCCATGTTTCCAGGCGTTGAATTTCATTTCAATCTGAAAAGCATAGCCAATGAAATGGATTTTGTCCGGGTTTATGGTTTGGAGTACTGAACGATGATAGCATTTAAACCCAGCCGTGGTATCGTGTATGGGTATACCGGTGATAAATCGTACGTATGTGGATGCGAAGTAAGACATAAGTACTCTGCCCATTGGCCAGTTCACCACGTTGACTCCCTGGATGTACCTGGAACCGATAGCCATGTCTGAAGATTCCTTAATGCATGACTGATAAAGTCTTTCCAGGTCCTGTGGATTATGAGAAAAGTCAGCATCCATCTCGTAGATGTAGTCATATCCATGCTCCAGTGCATACTTAAAGCCTGTAATGTATGCCGTTCCAAGGCCAAGTTTTCCTTCGCGCTGGAGGAGGTGAATTTTCTTAGGAAATACGAGTTGAAAATCTTTTACGATTTCTGCGGTACCATCGGGAGAATTGTCATCAATAACTAAAATCTCAAAGGGAGTATTCAATTCAAGTACCGTCTCCAGCATTTCCCTGATATTCTCTTTCTCGTTGTAAGTTGGGATGATAACAAGATGACGGTGGTCCATTTAAGTTCTATTTTAGTCGTTCAATTCTATTTTCCTCATGAGAGCAATTTTTTTTGATCGAGATGGTGTACTCAATGTTGAACGAGGTACTTACACATTCAATTTAAACGATTTCGCCATCGTTCCGGGTGCACTCCACCTCTTAAAGGAGCTTAAATCCCGCCAATTCAGGTTAATCGTTGTGACCAATCAGGCCGGCATTTCCCTGGGACTTTATACGAGAGAACAGATGAATGAATGTCATAAGTTCCTTCAGGAAAAGTCGGGAAACATTATCGATGCGTTTTACTACGCCCCTGCACACCCTACAATCTCCAATTCCCTTAGCCGGAAACCGGGTTCACTGATGTTCGAGCGAGCGATTTCCAGATACCATTTAGACCCGGAAAAATGTTGGATGGTTGGAGATCGTGAAAAAGATTTAATTCCTGCCAGAAAATTAGGGATCAAAACGATATTTTTTTCAAAAAATCAGTCGGATTTTGCAGATTTTTCAATTGATAAACTTTCCGAAATCCAGGACATTATTCTTCACTAGCGTAGCCCAGCACTTTCATCATTTGCTCATGTGATTGCTCCGGTGCGAAAAGACTGTCTTGAAGCTGTCCATTTTCATCTTTTGAGATTACCACATGCTTTGGCGCAGGAATCAGGCAGTGCTGAATGCCACCATAACCACCTAATGATTCCTGATAAGCACCCGTATGAAAAAAGCCAAAGTAAAGATTTTCTTTCTTTTTAATATGTGGCAGGAAGACTTCCGCAATGTGTGCCTCCGAGTCATAGTAATCCATGCTGTCACAAGTAAGCCCACCAATGTTTACTTTATGAAATGTGTGGTCCCAATTATTGATAGGAAGCAAGATGTATTTCTCGTTTAAGCCCCATACGTCCGGGATATGTGTGATGAATGAGCCATCCATCATATACCAGAATTCTTTGTCATTTTGAAGTTTCTGATCCAGAACGGAGTACAATGTGGCACCACTCTCACCTACAGTGTAGCTCCCGAATTCGGTGAAAATATTTGGCAGGGGCACATTTTTGCTTTCACAGATGAGCTTGATATTGGATACGATTTCGTCCGTCATGTAGCTATAATCGTACTCAAAACCGAGAGAGTTTTTGATCGGAAATCCCCCACCGATATCGATGCTGTCCAATTCAGGGCATTCCTTTTTCAACTGGCAATACTTATTTACAAATCGGCTAAGCTCGCTCCAGTAGTATGTAGTATCCTTGATGCCGGTATTGATAAAAAAGTGGAGCATCTTCAGCTTAATGTTCGATTTACCTTTTATCTGGTCCTTGTAATAATCCACGATGTCATTATACCGAATGCCCAATCGCGAAGTGTAGAACGAGAAATTAGGCTCTTCGTCAGCCGCCACGCGGATACCGATCTGAAAATCAACATTTACATTTTGCTCGTAGAACGTCAATTCTTTAAGATTATCCAGTACAGGGATGCAATTTTTGAATCCGGCATTTAGAAGTCCGCTGATATTTTGAAGGTAAAGAGGCCTTTTAAATCCATTGCAAATGATATAGGTGGACTTATCGATCAGCTTATCCTCAAAGAGTTTTTCTACGATAGGTATATCAAAGGCCGAGGAAGTTTCAATGTGAATGTCATTTCTAAGTGCTTCTTTTAGTACAAAATGAAAGTGTGAGGACTTGGTGCAGTATGCGTATTTATAGTCTGCAGTGTAATTGTGCTTTGCGAAAGCTTCCCCAAAGATCTTTTTAGCATATTGGATATTCTCACTGATCTTGGGCAGATAGCTGATTTTCATGGGAGTGCCGTATTTGCGAATGAGTGCCATCAAATCCACATCATGGAATTGCAGCTGGTTATTTCGCACATTGAACTCTACGGTTGGGAAATAGAAGGTTTGGTCAATCAGGTCCTGGTATGTCTTCATTCACAAAAAAATATGGTCGCAATTATTGAGAAAATTTTGATTTTATCAATGGATGGGTTGAAGAAATAAATTGAAAATTAAGGTAAAGTTTTGATTATCGAACTGAGTAGTTTTGCGGCTGAAAATCAACATTAACAGTGATAAAATTAAAAGTACTTGACGAAACTGCACCCCTGGAGTCTGTAGTACTTGGTTTGCCAGGAGATTTTGGTGGTACACCCAAAATCGAGGATGCCTATGACCCAAAATCGAAATGGCACATTGAGCAAGGTACATATCCTACGGAAGCGGCAGTAACCGGAGAGATGAATCAATTCCTTGAAGTGCTCCAAAAACATGGCGTAAAGGTCTATAGACCTGAGAATATCCCGGGTTTGAATCAGATCTTTTCGAGGGACATTGGGTTTGTGATCGGAGAAAAATTCGTGGTTTCCAGGATACTTGAAAAGCGAAAAAGAGAGCAGGAAGGTATTAAGTTCTTGCTTGAGGATATTGGGGAAAAGAATCTGATAAGAGTTCCCGCTCCTGCCAGAATTGAAGGTGGAGACGTAATGCCCGTGGGAGACCATATTTTTGTGGGCTATTCGGATCAGTCAGATTTTGATACCTATGTGGTGAGTCGAACCAATCCGGCCGGACTTGATTTTATGGTCCATACATTTGACGATTGGGAGGTAAAAGGATTTGAGCTTAATAAGTCAGACATCGATCCCAGACAAAATGCTTTGCATTTGGATTGCTGTTTTCAACCTATCGGGCGGGATATGGCAATCTTATTTGAAGGTGGGTTCAAGAATGCGGCCGATGTTGAGTTTATAAGAAATTACTACGGAAGCGAAAATGTCCTCGAAATAGACCGGGAACAGATGTACAACATGTGTTCCAATGTGTTTTCGATCAGTCCCGATGTAATAGTTTCGGAAAAAGGCTTTACGAAATTGAATTCAAAGCTCCGGGATTATGGTTTTACGGTTGAGGAAATTAACTATGCGGAAATAGGAAAAATGGAAGGATTGCTAAGATGTTCGACACTACCACTGAAGCGCAGATATGTATGAGTAATCAGATAGCGGGAGATATTTTTATGGTAAGGCCTTCACAGTTCAAGCTCAATGAGGAGACAGCTGTGAACAACTATTTTCAGCCTGATCCGGATGAAGTGGAGGCGGATAATCCCCAGGAAAATGCAGCGAGACAGTTTGATCAGCTCGTAGATCTACTTCGATCCAAAGGAATAAATGTTCTTGTATTTCACGACTATGGATCAGAAACTCCGGATTCCATATTTCCTAATAATTGGGTAACCACTCACGAGAACGGTAAGGCCATCGTATACCCGATGTTTGCTGAGAACCGAAGAAAGGAGAGAAGGCAGGACATCCTTGACGGAATGATGATGGAATTTGAGTTGAATGAGGTGTTTGACCTTTCTCATTGGGAGGAAAAAGATCAATTTCTCGAAGGTACCGGAAGCATGATCTTTGATCGGGTCAATAAAATTGCGTATGCCGCGCTCTCCGAAAGGACAGATCCGGAGGTGTTGGAAAAATTCTCCGAACTGACCGGATACGAGGTCATAAGCTTCACCTCCAATCAATCAGTGGAAGGTGAGCGGCTTCCAATCTATCATACCAATGTAATGATGGCAGTAGGTGAAGCATTTGCGGTGATCTGTCTGGAAAGCATCGATAATGAAGTCGAGAGGGAATTTGTCGCATCCAAACTCGAATCCACAGGCAAGCATATTATACCTATCTCTGAAGAGCAACTGATCCATTTTACAGGAAATATCCTGCAGTTACGAAACTCCGATGGGAAAAAATTTGTCGTCATGTCTGAAGAAGCCTATAATGGGTTTAGTGATGATCAGAAAGGCCAACTTAGCGAACACGGTGAGATACTTTATTCCCCCATCCCAACCATTGAATTACTTGGTGGTGGCAGTGTGAGATGTATGATCGCTGAAATATTCTTACCCAAAAAACCTTTGAGTTAATGGTTCATTTAGAGCAGGAAATCTCTTCACTTATTTCCCAAAGCATTTTAAATCTTTATCAGGAAAAGATTGAGGCTGATCAGATCAAACTTCAGCCTACAAGAAAGGATTTTGAAGGATCCTTTACCTATGTGACTTTTCCTATCCTGAAAATTTCCAGAAAGTCACCTGAAGTTACGGCTACGGAGATTGGTGAACAGCTTGTGGGTTTATCGGATATTATCTCAGGATTTAATGTGGTGAAGGGATTTCTAAACCTTGTAGTATCTGATAAAGTATGGGTTGAGATTTTGGCGGATGCTCAGAACGATCAGAATTTTGGATTAACCCCAATGACCGGTGAAAAGGTAATGGTAGAGTTTAGTTCACCAAATACTAATAAGCCTTTGCACCTTGGTCACCTCCGAAATAACTTCCTTGGTGACTCCGTCGCCCGTATTTTGGCGGCAGCCGGATATGAAGTGATGAAGACGAACTTGGTCAATGACCGGGGGATCCACATTTGTAAATCCATGCTAGCCTATGAAAAATTCGGAAATGGAGAAACACCAGCATCCTCCGGCATCAAAGGCGATCATCTGGTAGGCAGATACTATGTCAAATTTGACCAGGAGTACAAGAAAGAAATAGAACAGCTGGTAGCCTCGGGTGCATCGGAGGAAGAAGCCAAAAGGAAAGCTCCATTGATCCAACAGGCACAGGAGTATTTGAAGCTCTGGGAGCAAAAGGACCCGAAGGTAGTTGACCTGTGGTCCAAACTCAATGGCTGGGTTTATGATGGTTTTAATGAGACCTATAAAACCATGGGCATAGACTTTGATAAGATCTATCACGAGTCCGAGACATATCTGCTCGGCAAGGATATCATAGAAGAAGGTCTTGAGAAGAAAGTTTTCTTTCGCAAGGAGGACGGTTCTGTGTGGGTAGACCTGACCCCTGATGGACTGGATGAAAAACTGGTGCTTAGGTCGGATGGTACATCAGTATACATGACCCAGGACATAGGGACTTGTGATTTCAAGTACCGTGACTTCCCCATGCAAAAGTCCGTGTATGTAGTAGGGAATGAGCAGGATTATCATTTCAAAGTTCTTTTCAAGATCATGCAAAAGCTCGGCCGAAGCTACGGTGAGGGATTGTATCACCTGTCATACGGCATGGTGGACCTGCCTAGCGGCAAAATGAAATCGAGAGAAGGAACGGTCGTGGATGCGGACGACCTCATGCTGGAAATGTTTCAAACGGCAGAAAAACAAACAAAAGAACTTGGAAAGATTGAGTCTCTCTCTGATATGGAGGCTGCCGAATTATATAAAACTCTGGGACTCGGGGCACTTAAATATTTCCTTCTTAAGGTTGACCCAAAAAAGCGAATGCTGTTTAATCCGGAGGAGTCAATTGAATTCCAGGGACATACAGGACCGTTTATTCAATATACGCACGCAAGGATATCAGCTATTTTGAGGAGGGCGAAGGATTTGGACCAAAATGGCTCCATTGACAGTGTAAGCGAATTGAATTCGTATGAGCAGTCGATCATTGCACATATTTATCAATTCCCACAAACTGTGAGATCCGCCGCGTCTGAATACAGTCCTGCTTTGATTGCCCAGTATGTTTATGATCTCGCCAAGCTCTACAACTCCTTTTATCAGGAGGTTTCAATATTTAATGAATCGAATGATAATCTTAAGAATTTCCGAATAGCACTTTCTGAATCCACTGCGAGGATAATTAAAAGAGCCATGGGACTTCTTGGAGTGAATGTTCCTGAAAGAATGTAAATCATGGCGAATACTGGTTCCTGGATCAAGGCTTTTCGACTTAGGACGCTTCCATTGTCATTTGCATGTATACTGATGGGTGGCTTTATGGCCCTGGACGCGAATCTATTTGACGGTGGGATACTTGCCCTTAGCTTGTTGACCACCTTGTTCCTTCAGGTCTTGTCAAATCTCGCCAATGATTATGGCGATGCCGTATCCGGAGTGGACAGTGATTTGCGAACGGGTCCGTCCCGAACCATACAAGCTGGTCTCATCACAAAGTCCCAGATGAAACGGGCTATGATCATCTGTGGAATTTTGGCTTTTGCGTCTGGTCTTCTGTTACTGTTTGTGGCTTTTGGGGATCAATGGGCATATTTTATGACTTACCTTGGAATAGGTATAGCCAGTATCATAGCTGCCATTGCCTACACTGTAGGCAAAAAACCGTATGGATATTTAGGACTAGGTGATCTTTTCGTCTTTATTTTTTTTGGTTTGGTGGGGGTTTACGGAAGCTATTTTTTGTATACCAAATATCTGGATCCCCAGGTAATTTTGACCGCATCTGCTTGTGGGTTTCTTTCTATGGGGGTGTTGAATGTAAACAACATACGCGACATAGAATCGGATGAAAAAGCCGGCAAAAGGTCCATACCAGTGCGAATCGGTAAAAATCCTGCCATCATTTATCATGCATTTCTGTTGGCCGGAGCCGCAATCACATCAATCTTTTATGCCTATCTAAATTTCGAAAATCCTTATTCTTGGGTGTTCCTTTCGGTAATGATTTTATGGGCTCGTAACCTCCTAGCCGTCATCCGACTGGAGGGAATGCAACTGGATCCATTTCTTCGGCAACTGGCCATTTCTACGCTTCTGTTTGTGCTACTATTCGGATTGGGTGTTTATCTTGGTTAGAATGTGGTCAGAAAGTCACATTTGGATGACCAAATCCCCTTTTAGCTCAGAATTTTATTATCTTGTCCGTCCTCAAACCAACGAAATAAAATGAATAAAATACTCGTACCTTTTGACTTCTCCGATTCTGCACAAAATGCACTTGACTTTGCTATTCAGCTTGCACCAAAAGCAAAAGCCAAAGAGATATTGTTGCTTAATGTCATTGAGCATCCTTCGGAATCAAGGTTGAAATTCATGGGGGTTACACCCGCAGATCCAATGGAAAATGTGTATTTCACAAAACTCGTCCAGGTGACCAAAGAGAAGTTGGAGGACAGGATTTTTTCTACCAAGTCAGAAGTTGAGATCAGGTATAAAATACATCTCGGTAGTCCTTATCAAACGCTTGTGGATGAAGTGGCTTCGGAAGATGTGGACCTTGTGATCATGGGAACGAAAGGCGTCGACGGTCTGGATGAAATGTTTGTTGGGTCAAATGCTGAGAAAGTGGTCCGAAACGCACGCTGTCCGGTAATTACCATGCAGGAAAAATCTGTTGCGGATAAAATCAACAACATTGTGTTCGCATCAAATTTCCATGACATTCAGTCCACATTTGTGGAAAAAGTGAAGGAATTACAGTCCTTTACTAATTCGACATTGAAAATCGTAAAGATCAATACTCCGGCAAATTTCACTACCCAGCGGCATGATCTGAAGCAGATGAATGACTTTGTGAAAAACTACGACGTAAAGAATTACACTATCGATATCTACAATTATACCAACGAAGAAGATGGTATTATCTATTTCGCCGAAGACGTAGACGCTGATATGATCGCGTTGGGGACAAATCAGAGGACAGGGTTCGATCATTTTCTGCTTGGTAGTATTGCAGAGGATGTCGTTAACCATTCCCGACGCCCGGTTTGGACCATGAGTATTTAAGCGAATATTACCTTTCGAACAAAAAAGATACTGAGTGCTGTTTAATAGGCAGTTAACACTAATTTTGTGGCCATGATCGAAATCAATACCCATTTGCATCATTCTCATGCCCGTTAATTTTGGGATTTAGTCCTCGGTCAAAACTCAACCTAAAAATTACTTGATATTCGATGAATGCTGTAAAAATAGCGGTTCAGAAATCCGGCAGACTTAGTGAAGATTCTCTTCAACTTTTTAAGGAGTGCGGGATAAAAATGAATAATGGAGCCAGAAAGCTGAAGGCTGTCTCATCCAATTTTCCCGTTGAATTTCTTTTCCTCAGGGATGATGACATCCCCGGATATGTTGAAGATGGAATCGCGGACCTGGGAGTGATTGGACAAAATGTGCTGATAGAATCAGGCAAAGAGGTGAAAGAAATCAAAACGCTTGGCTTTTCGAGGTGCCGCCTTTCACTTGCTATTCCACGGGAAGTGGATTACCCAGGTCTGGATTACTTCAAAGGGAAGAGTATCGCCACCTCATACCCTAAGGTGTTGGGTGACTTCCTGACCCAAAATGGGATACAATCGGACATTCACGAGATAAGTGGTTCGGTGGAGATAGCCCCTGGTATCGGGTTAGCGGAAGGCATTTGTGACATCGTGAGTTCCGGCAGCACCTTACTAAGCAACGGATTGAAAGAGGTGGCAACTGTCATGAAGTCTGAAGCGACATTGATCTCCAATAACACTTTGACTGAGGAGAAGAATTCCATAGTGCAGCAACTTCTGTTTAGAATCAGTGCCGTTTTGGAAGGCAAGAACAATAAATATGTATTGCTCAATGCTCCTAATGAAAAAATTGAGGAGATCGTGCGCTTACTACCCGGGATGAGATCACCAACGGTCCTACCCCTGGCCAATGACAATTGGAGCAGTATTCATTCCGTGATTCATGAGGATGAGTTCTGGGAGAACATTGAGAAGCTTAGGGCCGTCGGAGCGGAAGGTATTTTGGTTGTCCCAATTGAGAAAATGATCCGGTAATGAAGATTTACGAGTATACTGATTTAAATCAGATCAAACCCGCCCTGACCCGCCCAACCATCGACAATTCAAGGATAGAAGGTATAGTAAGGCCCATATTGGACAAAGTAAAAAGAGGTGGAGATAAAGCACTTCTGAAATTCGCATTGGAGTATGACCATGTACAACTGGAAAGTCTTTGGGTTTCAAAAAAAGAAATAGAATCTGCTGAAAACAAGGTAGATAAGTCCCTAAAGGAGGCCATAAAAATTGCTTCCGAAAACATAAGGAAGTTTCATGAGCTGCAGATAAGTGATGAGCAGAGACTGGAGGTGATGTCCGGTGTTACATGCTATCGTAAATCTGTTCCAATCCAAAAGGTGGGTCTATATGTACCCGGAGGCACAGCACCGTTATTCTCTACAGTACTCATGCTCGGTATCCCGGCAACAATTGCAGGGTGCAAGGAGATCATACTGGCATCACCCTCTAACAAAGTGGGCGAGATCAATCCGGTAGTGCTGTACTCAGCCAATCTGCTTGGTATTGAGAAAATTCTAAAGCTGGGAGGCGCTCATGCGATCGGAGCCATGGCCTATGGGACCGAATCTGTTCCGGCCGTTGACAAGATTTTTGGTCCAGGGAATCAGTATGTTACGGCTGCCAAGCAATTAGTAGCACGGGACACGGTGTCGATTGATATGCCGGCCGGACCATCGGAAGTGATGGTCATTGTGGATGAGGACAGCAAAGCATCTTTTGCCGCGGCGGACTTACTTTCGCAGGCAGAACATGGTGTTGACAGCCAGGTGGTGCTGGTATCCAAAAGCAAAAAGAAAACAGCGAAGATTTTAGACCGGGTTCAAAAGCAACTAAAGAGCTTACCGCGGATGGCAATTGCCAAAAGCGCTTTAGATAACAGTTCAGCTATCATCGCGAAAAAGAATGAAGACATCGTGGACATCATCAACACCTACGCTCCGGAACACCTGATCGTCAACGTAGAAAACCCGATGGAAATAGTAGATAAGGTGGTTAACGCCGGATCGATTTTTATAGGTCCTTATGCGCCCGAATCCGCTGGTGATTATGCTTCTGGTACAAATCATACGTTGCCTACCAACGGCTGGGCAAGATCCTACTCAGGAGTTTCAGTAGATAGTTTTGTCAAGCAAATTACTTACCAGGAGATTACTGATAAAGGCATACAGAAACTTGGGCCGGAAATAGAAAAAATGGCAGAGGCAGAATCCCTTGTCGCTCATAAAAATGCAGTTTCAATTCGGCTAAAGCACCTAAAAAAGTAATGGACATCGAACAGCTAATAAGGCCGCATCTCCGGGACCTAAAACCATACACTTCTGCCAGGGATGAGTACAGTGGATCTGGTATTCTGTTGGACGCAAACGAAAACCCTCATGGTTCTGTAGCCGGGGAGCATTGGAATAGATACCCCGATCCACACCATAAGTCATTAAAGGGGGCAATTTCAGGTATTAAAGGTGTTCCGGTGGAAAAGATTTTTCTGGGGAATGGAAGCGATGAGCCAATAGACTTATTGATTCGGCTTTTTTGTGAACCCGGTAAGGACAGAATCCTTATCTGCAGTCCAACCTATGGTATGTATAGGGTAGCTGCTGATATTCATAATATCCCGGTTGACGATGCACCCCTAACCAGAGAATTTCAGCTTGACCTGGCTAAAGTCGACGCGACGCTTACACCTGATACCAAAATAACCTTTCTATGTTCTCCCAATAATCCATCTGGCAATAAACTAAGAAGAGATGACATGCTGGCAGTGGTAAGGAATACAGATGGTATTGTAGTAGTGGATGAAGCATACATAGATTTTTGTCAGGAAGATTCACTGATGAGATACATTGATCATTTTCCAAACCTGGTCATTCTACATACATTTAGTAAAGCCTGGGGTCTGGCTGGATTTCGACTCGGAATGGCATGTTCCAACCCCGAAATCATCTCCTATCTCGAAAAAATCAAAGCACCTTATAATCTTAGTGGAATCGTACAGCAGAAAGGGCTTTCATCGTTACTAAACTTTCAAAAAAAGGAGGCCTGGGTCAAGGAGTTAATTGCGGAGCGTAAGAGAATGAGTCAGGAGTTAAGTACTTATAATTGTGTCAAACATGTATATCCCAGTGATGCGAATTTTCTACTGGTTAAGTTCGATAATGCCAAAGACGCATTGAGGGTATTCCATGACGAGGGTATTATCGTAAGGGATCGATCAAATGTCCCTGGATGTGAGGAGTGTTTACGTATCACAATAGGAACTTTGGCAGAAAATGATAAGGTGTTAACAGCTTTGAGCGCAATAAATTAAATGAAGCCGATACTGTTTATAGATCGTGATGGCACAATCGTCTCGGAGACTGACGACGAAAAAGTGGATAATGTAGAGAAGGTAAGCTTTCTTCCGGAGGTGCTTTATTACCTGAGGAAAATTCAGGCTGAGGGCGACTTTCTATTGGTGATGGTTTCCAATCAGGATGGTCTTGGAACCAGGGATTTTCCCTTTTCCGAGTTTTACCCCGTTCATAACTTTATAATGCGTTTACTGGTTTCACAGGGCATAAAGTTCGACTTTGTTCATATTGATGAGCATTGGGAATCCGATAAACATGAAAATCGCAAGCCTGGTACAGGTATGCTGAAGTCCTATCTAAAAGGTGGTTACGACATTAAAAATAGCTTTGTAATAGGAGATAGGGTCACGGATGTCCAGCTGGCCGAGAATCTTGGTTGTAGGTCGATCCATATTGCAGCGGAGAATATCACAGGAGCTGATCTCACCACTTTGAGCTGGAAAGAGATCTATGAATTTCTTATCCTCAAACCCCGAAAAGTAACCGTGGATAGGAAGACAAACGAAACCCAAATATCTATAGCCCTTAACCTTGACGGCAATGGTACCTCAGATGTAAGTACGGGTTTGCCATTTTTTGATCACATGCTGGATCAACTGGGAAAACATGGTGGATTTGATCTAAAAATCGAAGTCAAAGGTGATTTGGAGATTGACGAGCATCATACAATTGAGGATACGGCGCTGGCATTGGGGGAGGCTTTTGGGAAAGCATTGGGAAATAAAAAAGGCATTAATCGGTATGGGTTCCTTCTACCCATGGATGATGCACTCGCTCAGGTAGGAATTGATTTTGGTGGAAGGCCCTGGATCCAATGGGAGGCCGAATTTAAAAGAGAAAAAATCGGTGATATGCCGACAGAGATGTTTTTTCACTTTTTCAAATCCTTTTCAGATACTTCAAAATCGAATCTCAACATCAAAGTCGAAGGGGACAATGAGCATCATAAGATTGAAGCTGTCTTCAAGGCTTTCGCCAAAACGCTGAAAATGGCAGTGGAGCGGGATGTTCAGGCGCTGGATTCATTACCAAGCACGAAAGGAACACTTTAAACCAGTATTTTCACGAAAATCATACTTAAGTATGAGTCACGTATCCCTGAAAAGGGATTGTTTTGACTCAAAAAATACAAGTTATGAGTAAGCGAAAAGTCAAAGGAATAGGCGGAGTCTTTTTTAAATGTAAAGATCCGGAATCCATCAAATCATGGTACCGCGAGCACCTGGGATTCAATACAGATCAATATGGCGCCTTATTTCAGTTCCGTAAATTTTCCAATCCCGATCAGCCTGGCTATCTGCAGTGGAGTCCTATGAGTCTGGAAACAGATCATTTCAATCCTTCTGAAAAGCAGTTCATGATAAATTACAGAGTCGATGACCTGGTAAACCTGGTTTCAGAATTAAAGGCTGCGGGCGTGGAGGTAGTAGATGAGATAGAAGAGTACGATTACGGAAAGTTTGTACATATAATGGATCCGGAGGGCAATAAGATTGAGTTATGGGAACCTGTGGATGAAGTCTTTGAGAAGGGATATAGCGATAACGCCATGGGGGAGTAGAGTAACCTTCATTTGGAAAATCTCAACCTTACGTTGACATGTCTCAGAAATTCCGGTTGGGATCATAAATTACATGATCTCAAAAAGGAATTGAAGAATAAAGGGGAGTAGTTACGAAATATTTAAAGGGTATCTTTTAGTACCTAGATCATCGCCTCTCCAATATATCCAATCACCTCAGGATGGGTGAGTACTTTGTAATGCCCCAGTCCTTTTGTCTCAACAAAATAGGATTCTGTAAAAGTCCCGTTTAATTCCGCTCCACGGTCGAAAGGGACCGTTTGGTCGTCCTGATCATACACTAGGTGTAGTTCAACTCCTGATAGGTTTTGGGTCTTACTTCTGAGATCGAAATAATCAATATGTTGGAAATACTCCACCTCTACGCGTCTGCACATTTCCGAAAATACGGCATCGGAATATCCCAGATCACTGACCACTTCCCTAAAGAAGTAGGTGGTATGTGAGGGGGCAGCGATGAGAAAGAATTTTTTAGGTTGGAATTCGGCCGAAAGTTCTGAAAGCATGATACCTGCTGCCAGACCACCAATCGAATATCCTATGACGGCGTGAAATGGGCCGCTTTGAACGTAGTAGTTTTTCAAAATATCACGAATTTCCGGTAATGCCGTATGAGTGCCATCTGACTTTCCATGGGCTTTCATATCAATACCTTCAACTACATAACCATCATCCACAAGCTTTTCAATGATTCTCCTATAGTCAGCAATTTTAGAGTTCCATCCGTGACTAAGAAGTACCCTTGGACCTTCCTCCCCCCACCTGTAAGTAGTAAGCTTATGGCCAAAGTAAGAAGTAGTAGAGATCACAGCTTTGTCTACCAGTTGCTGCTGCTTTTCGGTAAACCGGCTACGTCCGGGTTTGGTGAAATAGTACCAGACTATGTTGCTTGCTAGCTTAGGCGACACATATTGCAAAGCTCCGACACCTTTTTTAACCATTGCTATCTTCCAGTTGGTCTTGGAAGGTCTTTCCTTGGGTCGGCTCATGTCCTGGTCACCGCCATTGATAAACAAGTATTTTTCTCTAACAGATACCATGTGGTATATTATTTAGTGGTTATATGATCTATTTCCTGATTCAGGTAGTTTTTTATCTGGTGGTATGAACCAAGGTCACCCTCCAGTCTTGACATACTTACTGCTCCTCCTATGGCCGCGTAAAATGTTACGGAGAATTGCTCAGCGTTGACGTTTCTGGTAATCTGACCTTCCTGAATTCCCCTGTAGATTATTTTAGCAATGGATGACTTCAGCAGTTGGATGGTTCTGATTAGTTTGACTCGTAGCTGGGGAAAATTATCGTCTACTTCGGCTACGGAGTTCCAGATAGGGCATCCGCCTTGAATTGGTGGATTTTCAATATAATTTTCATAATAGTCGACAATCGCCTTCAACTTTAATGGCGCCGTTTTTTCATTTTTGATCCTGACTCTTAATTCGTCAATCACTTTGTTGATTGCAAAGTCAAATGCCGCTACCGCTACAGCATCTTTGTTTTCGAAATTCCCATAAATAGATCCCTTCGTGACCCCGGCAGCTTTGGTAATATCCGAAATGGACGTGGCCTTGAAACCTTTGGTGTTGAACAAGGCTACGGCCTCTGAGATAATGAGCGATTTCGTTAACTCGACTTTATTCATTTTACAAAAATACCAATCGGTATATTATTACGCAAAAAATATTAGAAGTTTAAAATTAGTTGGAGGTCTCTGGTAATTTCTTCTTTTTGAAAGTTGCTCATTCCAAGCCCAAGGAGCCTGATACCTTCATCACGAAGAATTTCCGGTGTGATAAATTTTTCCGTAAGTTCATCGTACACATCACGTGTGTCAATCTGATGTTCATGTGTGTGGCTTTTAGTGATCTGAGTGAAATCACCGTATTTTACTTTTAGTACTATGGTTTTGGCATTATAGGCCGATCGTATGTACCGTTTCCAAACTTCTTCCCTGATTGTGGACAGTTTTTCTCTTACTTCATCCAGTTTCATCAGGTCATGATCGAAAGTCCGTTCTGCGCTCACCGATTTACGTTCACGTTCTGGTGTCACTTTTCTTTCGTCAATACCACGGCAAATGCCATAATAATAAGCGCCTGCCTTGCCAAATCTTCTGGTCATGTCTTCCTTAGTTATCTTTCTCAGATCCGAACCAGTAAATATTCCGGCCGCCTTCATCTTTTCGGCAGTTACTTTTCCAATACCGAAGAACTTTCGGATTGGGAGCCTCGCCAGAAATTCATCCGCCTCTTCCGGAAGAATTGTGAATAATCCATCTGGTTTGTTTACATCTGAAGCTGTTTTGGCCAAAAATTTATTGTAGGAGATTCCGGCGGATGCTGTAAGCCGGGTCTGTGTAAGTATTTCGGATTTAATGGATTTAGCTATTAAAGTGGCACTTGGTGGACCTTTCTTGACCTTGGTAACATCAAGATATGCTTCATCCAAAGACAAAGGTTCTACCAGGTCTGTGTATTCGAAGAAAATGGATCTAATGATTTTTGAGGCCTCTGAATATGCATCGAACCTGTGTTTGACAAAAATAAGGTTCGGACAAAGTTTTGCAGCCTGTCTGGAAGGCATAGCAGATCTCACTCCATACTTCCGCGCTTCATAGCTTGCAGCCGCCACCACACCTCTATCGGAACTACCTCCCACAGCAATTGGCTTGCCTCGCAGCTCCGGATTATCTCTTTGTTCCACCGAAGCAAAGAAGGCGTCCATGTCAATGTGAATAATTTTTCGAATCTCCATTCTTCTTGAATGTAAACGAAAAACCAATAGGGTAGGGTCTGTTACTCTTTTACCATGGCATCAATCTCCGCAATCATTTCCTCAAGGCGAGCCAGAAGTTCATCATGGTCGACATGATCCTCATTCATCAGCTCATCGATTTCGTCATACAGGTGACCATCAAATTCCTTTTTGTTGCCCCTGGAAAACTCCAATGCATTTTTCAGATGAAACATGCCATATTTCAAAGCTACCTGCGCCTCGGTGGTCATGTCTTTTTCGACATAGCTTTCTGATACTCTCAACTCAGCGATGGTGAGAATATTTAATGCCTTAAAGAAAGCCTTGTTCAAATCTTCAATTACCAGAGAATCGCCACGCATTTCATCCATCACATGTTCTATATCCTTGATAGAATTTCCAATGGCGACCTGATTTTCTTCGTCTACCTCGGGAAGAATGTCTTCCATCGCCTCGATGGCCAGTTCCAGTTGTTCGATGCTTCTTTTTTGGGCATGGTCCTTCACATATACTTTGGCATTTCCCATGTAGATATCAGGATTGATGGCTTCTTCCCGCAATACAATGGGATTGTATGTTTTGTCATACCAGGAAAATGCGAACAACATACCGATAAGAAACACCAGGAAAAAAAACGATCGTACACCGGCCATGAGGATTCTGTTTTGCACAAATAAAAAAAAAAGCCCTCAGAGTGAGGGCCCTTTTTGCGAGAAAACTAGTCCACTTTATTCGAGTTTGATTTCTTCTACTTTCTCCCATGGAACATAAACGGGGTCACCACCGGCACGTATCAGGACGCCATTGTTCTCATCTGAGACATCGTGAGTGTCCCCCAGGAGTAGTTTTTCACCATTTTTTAAAGTCACATAGGAGAAGGCATAGTTTCTTGGACTGATGGATGCTACATTCCTAAGCGGAATGATAAACTCAGCATCGTCATCCTTTCCATCGATGACTTCATAGTTCCAGGATTCGTCCAGATCAAAGATCACCTCACCTGAGTGTGTATCTCCGTTAGTAGTGACTACCTGACCTTTTAGTTTCTTCTGATCCTTAAATGAATCGTAATCCGGCCCGGAATTAGGCGCTTCCTCGAAAGTCACTTTGTCAAAATCTTTCCATGGGATGTCTACCCGACCCATCCCGGCAACGGTTACTATTATCCCTCTGTTCTCATCATTCACGTCGTTACTGCCTCGTAGCTCAAGTTCCCGGCCGGAGTTCAATACGATCATACTTCGACTGTATCCCATTCGCTCGATGGATTTTATTTTTCCAAAATCGATGCTGACATCGCCATCATAGGTATCTCCGTCCAACTTGTCAGTGCTGACTCTTTCGTCATGATCCCACTGGACAAAGCCTGTAAATCTGCCAAGATCCGTTTCTACAGTTCCGTAAAGAGGCTCACCAAATTTTTCATCAAGTTTCCTGGGCGTGGCCATGAATTCAATTCTTTCTATTCGACTAAAATTCAGCTCAATCATGCCAAGTTCATTGTCATTTACTCTCACCTTTCCACCTACATCATTGGTTCCGCTTCCGTCTATTTCGTAGGTGTCACCGTTTTGAAGTTCTACATCCACCCAGTCTCGTCCACGAGGTCGGATAGACTTGATCTCGCCAAATTGCACCACAAACTGGTGGATAAAATCATCATCATAATCCCACTCTGACCAGCGTACATTGATCCAGCTGTCATTGCGGTTTACATATCTGTTCCTTTCTCTGTCTTCTAAGTAGGCAAGTTCTTCACGAGACAGTAGATCGATGTTATTGTTTTCTGTTTTGGTCCCATTAAACATGTCTGTCCAGTAGGCTTCTTCTTTTCCCCATCGAAGCGCACCCATATATTCGTTACCGTCTATGGTAGTTACCTTGCCGTAGATAAAACCATCATCCTGTGCCGAAGCAGCCGAGGCCGTCAACACAAGGATGATGGCGAGCATCTGATAAGATTTTAATAGTCCGTTCATAATCTGAGTTTTTTGTGGTTAGAGATTTGACTTTTGTTGTCGTTTCACAATTCTAAATACGTCAATTCCGAACTGACTGGAAACCAAATTCCGATGAGTCGGACTATGATAACCCTGAAACGGGAGATGTAAAAACTCAATAAAATGTGAGGAAATGGGCCTTAAAGCGCCTTTTGATTAATTATTGGTCCAACCAGCTTTTAAACTCAGGTGTTTTTTCGGAACTGATCACAATTTCCAGGTCCAATGCAGGATCCAGATCGATCTTAAGTCTGCCTTTGAAATAGGGATGAATTTCTGCAATAGACTCAAAACTGACAATGACCTGCCTGTTAGCTCTGTAAAAAACCTTTGGATCCAGCTGCTCTTCAAGCATCTCCAAGGTCTGATCAGTTGGAAGTTTTCTGCCATCCTGCGTGACTATATATGTCAATTTATTCTGGCTGTAGAAATACCTGATCTTTTCGACTGGGACAGCTACTATTTTCTGACCAACCTTGATCAGGAATCGTGACTTATAGGACCGCTTCTGGTTCTGAATTAATTCATAAAGTCCACCAAAATCCGCCGGAAACTTATTTTCAGCTACTCTTTGCTTGTGCTTATCGATACTTTCAGACAGTTTGTCTTTTTCGATGGGTTTTAGTAGATAATCTATACTGTTTACTTCAAAAGCTTTAATGGCATACTGGTCGTATGCTGTGGTAAAAATTACCGGTGTTTCAATTTCCAGTTTTTTGAAAAGTTCAAAACTTAATCCATCCAAAAGCCGAATATCACTGATAATGAGATCCGGGCTTTCATTGTTTTTAAACCAGTTTGTACCTTCTTCAATGGACTTCACCTCTCCCACGATTTCTATTTCAGGATCAATTTGGGCCAACATTTTGATAATTCTGTCTGCGGCTAAAGATTCGTCTTCCAGGATCAGGATTTTCATATCATCAAAGTTTTGTCAAATGGTTTCAATCTCCATAAGTGGGAGCGTCACTTTATACTCATCACTGGTCTTTTCAAATTTGAGTTCTCCGTCGGAGAAATAGCTGTACCGTTCCTTTATGTTTTTTATACCGGTCCCTGACTTGGTTTTCAGGTCTTCTGGTTTCTCATATAGGGAATTAATGACCATCAGCTTCTGCGGTTTAGCTTTTATGGAAATGCGGAGAGGTCTTTTTTCTGTAATGATATTATGCTTCACCGCATTTTCGATGAGAAGCTGTATGGTAAGTGGAGGAAGCATACTGTAATTGGCTTCTTCATCTATGTTTATGTCAAATACTATATTCTCTTCGAATCGAGTCTGTATCAGGTAGATGTAAGATCCGATAAAATCCATTTCTTCTTCCACGGTGATCAGGTCTTCGACTTTCGTCAATAACATGGTCCGGTAAACCTGGGCAAACCTTACCAGAAATTCCTGGGACTGATCGCGGTCTTTGTCTATCAGACTGGAGAGTATGTTCAGATTGTTAAAAAGAAAATGTGGATCAAGATGACTCTTCAGCGTGGCAAGCTGTGACCTCATACTTTCTTTCTGGAATTTTTCCATTTCCAGCTCCGATTTTTGCCAGTAGTCAAGGAAATAAAGACTGAAATAAATGGAGAAAATGGGGATGATGAAGATGGCTCCAAAAGTGTTTATTAGAATGAACTGTTCCGCTACAGGTGGATCTTCGGTAAAAGCTAGTTTAAAGATCAGGTAGGCCAAATTGAAAATACTCAGCGAATAAACAATCCCCACGAGCAGGTGTGAGAAGAAACGCTTATTTCCAAATTTGAGCCAGGGAAAGTACCAGTCAAACAGCTTTGTGATCCATCTGTTTCCTATCCACAGCAGGATAGTAACCACTATCAATAAACCGATGGAATAGTAAAAGGTAGGTTCGGGATCTTGGACAGTAAGTAGAATTACTACTGTGGCAATCACCAGTAATCCTACTATTATCTGGATGTTCTTTTTTTCAAACATACTGAGGCAACGAAATTACCTCAATCAAAGACAACTTCGGCCAATTTTTTCCACGGAATGTGAATGGGTTCTTCGTCCGGGTTTTGAAAGACAAGGATACCATCGTTAGAATCCGAAACATCCTGTGTATCTCCCAATAGAATTTTATCCCCGTTCCTCAACTCAACCATGGAGTAGGCATAGTTTTTAGGAATGATGCTCTTTACGTGACGAAAAGCGATCTTATATTCCACATCGTCATCATTTCCGTCAAGGGTCTCCAGCTCCCAGATTTCATCTATGTCGTATACAATTTTACCTCTATACTCTGTCCCGTCAATTGAATATACGGTGCCGAATAAGCCCTTTGGTGTAGGGTAGTCGTTGTAAGACTGGCCACTATTCGGGGCGGGTTCAAAAGTGGCACTTCGAAAGTATTTCCATGGAATATCGATTTTGCCCACACCTGGTACAGTTACTATAATTCCGTTATTATCATTGTCTACATCGTTGGAATTGGTAAGATAAAATCGTCTGCCGGAATTCAATTCGACGTCGCATCCATTGCCCTGCTTTTCGATATAACGAATATTTTTGAATGGAATCGAAAGGTCTTCATTTCGGATATCACCATCCAGTACATCATCACCTTGTCGTTCGTCATGATCCCATTGGATAAATCCTGTAAATGTTCCTTTTCGGAATGTCTCTATTGTACCATATATAGGACCTCCACCTTTGATTTCCAGGTTTCTGGGAGTAGGTAAAAACTCCACTTCCCGTATTCTGCTCCAGGTGATTTTTATCTCTCCAAGTTCTTCGTCCTGCATCTGAATATTGGCACCGATGTCATTAGAGCCCCCGTTTAATCTGATTTTGGCGCCATTTTTTAGTCCAACAGTAATGTAACTTCTACCGAAGTCCTCCAACGTTTTGATGTCACCAAACTGGCATGAAAAAACGTGCGAAGTATTGCTGTAACGATCTTCCCAGATGCGACTAAAATCCCAGGTCCAGCTGACCTCATTGTCCTCCTCCTCGTCCTTATGACGATCTGCCAATCTCTGGTAGTAAGGGTCTCGAACTTTGACGCTATTGAAATAGTCATTCCAGTAAGCTTCTTCATCACCCCATCTTATCTGACCCTGATACTCACTGTCAAGGGTGGTGACTTTGCCGTAGATATAGCCTTGCACATCCGAAGGCTGGGCCTTCACCTCTGAGAGCAAAATGAACAAAGCAACCAGATTGCCTATTGTGATCAGCAGGAATTTTTTGTATTTCATGATCAACCTTACTATTGGGTTCTGGTATTTCATACATCAAAAATGATGTATTGGTTCTCAATAAAAAACTACATTAATCCGACCTGGACTATCTCAATACTGAATCAGGATTACCCCATACCGAAATGGACCCAGTAAATTTTACGAACTCAAAGTAAACAATCGAGTTGACTTAGATTTTCAACTCATCTTTATTTTCCCGGAGTACATTTATTATGAATTGTATGTGGTCCGTCAGGTCCACTTCAAAAAGCTCTATTCCTTTTTCTATTTCTTCCCGCTCCACTTTGGCAGCAAAACTTTTTTGTTTCAACTTTTTCTTCACCGATTTCGGTGAAAGTGTCTCAATACCTTCCGGACGAATTTGCGCACAGGCTACTATAAAACCGGTCAGCTCGTCACATGCCAGTAAAGCTTTATCGAGCAAACTGTTGTACGTTTTACCCCATTTTGTATAGTGTGCGGAAATGGCATGGGCTATTTTGTCCTCACCTTGCTCACCTAAAATTTTCACAATTCTATTAGGATGATCCTCAGGGTATTTTTCATAATCTGCATCGTGCAGCATTCCGGTTATGGCCCATTCTTCAGTATTCTCTCCCAATTTTTTGGCGTAAGCCTCCATTACCAGCTCAACTGTCCTGGCATGTCTTAGTAAACTTTCACCTTCGGTCATTTCATGAAGGAGGGCCCTGGCTTCTTCGTATTGCATGTTACAAATTAAGCCAATATGTCATTTTGAAAACAAGTGCCCTCGTTTTGGGCCTTCCTATATCCAGAAGACCACTCCTGTCAGAGTAGGCGTAGTAGTTATCGGTATAGACCAGGAATATGTCTGATACGGGCTGGAATCTCCACTGTAATCTCGTGTTGATGCTCAGGTTCTCGATCTGACTATTGTATTGTAAAAGGGTAGTCCAAAAAAGCTTCTTTGTGAAGGTAAAGTCCACTCTTGGACCTACCAGATACAGATTTGCCGAATTATAGGGTTCCGGAAGTTTTATGCGGTTGTAGGCAAAATCAATCGATGTGGCCCCGAAAGGTTGATATCGATAACCGATACTGCCTTCCAGATTAATTCTGTTACCATTAAAATACTCACCCGAGCGTGTACTTAATTCGTAAAATACTTTTTTTCTGGCATCGGAGTTAAACCGGGCTATTACTACATTATTTGTATACTCAGTGTCCTGAGCAAGTTCAAGTCCTTCTGTGCCACTCGGATCAAATGGATCAAAAAGGTAGGTATACTCCTTTCTCAGCCTCATGCTAAACTCTGCTGTATTTCTAAATTTTATATCATAGAGAATATTTACGTCCCAGTCCAGGAATCCATAGCTTTGATTTCTTACCATATCAAAGTCGAATCCGGGTCCGTGACTTTGAAAAATGGAACCGGATGGATAGAAACTATATCGAACGGTATTGGCAAACTGCTGGATGTCATTTCTCCTTACAAATCCTACCTCCGGATTGTAATTTGCACCGACAATCTGAGAGAACATGTTCCATTCCCAGTTGTAGGTCCCTAATTGTAAGGAAGCCCCCGTGGCGAATGCGCTATCGGGTTGAATTTCATCAACAGACTGGTGATAAAAAATGTTACCATTCCATTTATTGTCTGCACTGGCCAGATTAAAATCCGCTCCAAAAGTACGATTGAATTTTGAAAGAGAATCGCTGCCGTACTCTGCCTCATCTTCGAAGGTCTGCTTGTTCACCATCATAAACGTGACATTTGACCTCGTGAATACTTTTTGTTGGACCGTTCCGACCAGATAGTTATAGGAGGGAAGACCGTTTTGTCCATCGCGACCAGCCTGCATGGATAGCAGGCCCAGCCTCGTATTATTGTTCAGTTTACCACTAAGCCGGGCGCCAAAAGGAATTGGATTTTGTACGTTGTTACCTGTACTGGCATCCTGGGTGACACCAATTCTCCTGCTGAAGAAAGGCCTGGTCCTTCTATTACCCGAATTGCTGAATAAATCGGCGTTTTCAAGGAAGAATTGTCTCCTTTCGGGGAAGAATATTTCGAACCGGTCTAGATTCGTAACTTGTTGATCCACTTCGACCTGGCTGAAATCCGGATTCACCGTAAGGTCCAGGTTTAGCCCAGGTGTTATACCGTATTTTACGTCGAAACCCGCACCAAAGGCATTTTCTTGTGGCAAACCTGCCTCATAATCCCTGGAGGTACCGGCTGAGACATAAGGAATTACTGAAATGTTGGCACCGGGTTTTTTTGTGGGTTCATCCCAAATCAACGATCGATGTGTGGCCATGTTTATTATGGAGAAGTTCCTTGGAATTGGAGACCATGTGGATCTTTCCGCATTCTCACTATTTATTCGATAAAAATTGATATACCATTCGGATTGACCTTCATTGAATCTTAAGGTGTTAAATGGTATAGCCATTTCTGCTATCCAATAATCTCCATAGGTTTTCGTCGCGCCATCCCATTTATTGTCCCAATCCAAACTAAAACTATCGGAAGTCCCTCCACCATTGGAAATAAGACCTTCTCTACGCACACCGTAAGGGTTAATACCGAATAAGAACCCATTTGTATGATCTTTGAAGGGATCAAATATCACGGTAAAACTATCGTTGGCCTCACCACGAAAATCCCTGCGCAAGGAAGGAGTCACGTAAGTTCTGTCCTCGGTGACATTCTTCATGATGCCAGCCACATAAACGAATTCATCGTCGTATAAAATGTAAGCAGTGGTCTGGGCTACAGCCAATGAAGTATCGAAAGGAAAGTACTGGGTCCAGTTGAAGGCAGAATCGGCTTGCTGCCATGCTGCTTCATCCAAAACACCATCCAGAACAATGGGTCCGGTGGCCCGGCGGATATCTAGACTCTCCTGCGCAAAAACGGAAATGGTGATCCCGAGAATCACCATGGTTGTGACTAGTCTATTCATCATCGGCGGCAAAAGTATGTCCATTGGTTATTAGCTCCGCAGGCAATTACACAGATGGGAATTATTCAAGTTGTAGGTAGAATTGAACGTGACGAAAGACCACTTAAACCTTCATTTTAACTTCAGGTTCTGAAATTTTGAGGTTTTGGGAGTGTCAAAAAATTTGTCTATCTAATTCAAAATCCTGCCAAAGTGGCCCCATTAATAAAGAAGTGTGGTTACTCAGTTGACAATTGGTTTTTAATTTTTGAAATTGACCAGGATTTCAAACTAGTTATCAGAGATTTTTACAGTGCCAACTCGAACACGAATAGTATTATTGACACTTTGTGTCATGGCGTTCACACAAACCTTGCTCGCTCAGCCCAACTGGAGCGATGAGCTGGAGAATGTGGATCGTGAGTTTGACAAAGGCAATTACAATTATGTAATAGCCACGGCTGACCGTGCCATGTCGCAATTGGCCATCAAGTCAGACCCATTCTTATACCGTCAGTTTCTTCAATTTTCGGCGAAAGCCTATTTCGAATTGCCCAATTATGAGGAAGCCATTCAACGACACATTAGATATATTCTCCATTCCGAAAGACTGAATGTACGTTTCGGAGAGCTGGCCGAGGGCTATTACCTATTAGGTAAGGTATATCTTAAAATAAATGCCTTCGGCGAAGCGGACAGGTGTTTTACAAAAAGTCATGACTTTTTCGCTCAGGACGGGGATCAGCTAGGCATGGCCAAATCTTTACAGGCATCTGCCCTTGCCGCTTTTAATTCAAAGGAGTTTTCCCGGGCTCAGGAGATATACACCGACCTTGTAGCGTTGCTAAACTCGAATGTATCGCTACCTGAAATAAAAGGTTTGATTTATGAAGGTCTGTTAAAATCCTGCCTAAATAATAAGGATTATTCGACTGGTTTGGATTTTGGTAAGAATTACATAAATGCGGAAAGTGCTGAATTGGGTATGAACCCGGATATTCCGTACTACATGAGCCAACTGGCTATCGAGGCCGGATCTGAGAAGGATGCTGTGAATTATGCACAATTGGCATCAGAGATATCACCAGATGATAAACTGAAATATTTAAATCAACTGGCTAAATCTTATTTGAATGAAGGAAGGATTAGTGAGGCAGATGTACTATTAACATCCCAGGTTATTGAAGAAGCTCGAGGCTCCCAGGATTATGAACAATTGGTTGAAGCCTTCAATACCTTAGGAAAGATAGGACTTGAGACACAGGACTCTGAAATATCACTTTATTACCTGCAAGGCGCAGAGCAGATAGCCAGGGATAGAGACATGAGTGCGCTGCTTTTCGAAACGTATAGCCATCTTATAAGATTTTATACCTCTGCTGATTCCTCGCGTAAAGCCTCTTTCTACCGTGATAATCTTGTTCAATTGCAGCAACGAATAGATAAGGAGCTTTCGGATTTCAGGCTGAGTATTAATTCTGCAAACAACCTGGTCAGTAGAATGGAAATGGACATAAGGAATGAGTTTAGCAATGACTCCAAAGTGGCATTAAGCTCAACCAAAATTCCTTCCGGACAGATCAATGCGGAGGCTGCTGGCAACGTAGCAGATAATTCCAATACCCAGAGACTTGAGAACCTGGAACAGCAGCAGGCGGATGAGCTTTCCAGGAAAGAACGAATGATCATGCAGCAACAATGGGAACTCCAAAAGGCCCAGATTCAGACGGCCCAGGAGCAGCAGAAGCTGCTAATAATCATCGTTTCATTTAGTTTATTGACAATTGTAATCCTGACGGTATTCGTGTGGAGAGTAACCAGAAGTAACAAAATAATATCCAGAAAGAATACCGACCTTGCAAAACAGCAAAGAGAACTGGAAGAAGCTCAGGCTCAATTAAAGGAGACCCTGGAGGTGGCGAAGAAAACCAGTGATAATCTCAGAGTATCCAATGCGGAGCTAAAGTCAGCACAATCACAGCTGATACATGCAGAGAAAATGTCTTCGTTGGGGCAATTGACTGCGGGAATTGTACATGAGATCAACAATCCTGTGAATTTTATCAGGGCTGGTATTGAAACATTGGACAGCACATTATCGAAAACCCGTAAAATCCTGGCAGCACTACAAAACCTGGATGTCGACAATACAGATAATGTGACTACTCAGAAGCTGTTCAAGAAACTTGGTGATGAATTGAGTCTTGCCTATGAAATCGTCCCAAACATTCTTAAAGATGTGTTATTTGGTACGAGCAGAATCAATGATATCATTAATAGCCTTCGAATTTTCTCCCGACAGGATGATGAGGATCCACAAGACGTATCTTTACATGGCATCATCGATTCGGCTTTATTGATTTTGAAAACCAAATATCTTCCCAAAGCCAAGATCAAGAAAAACTATGATTCTGAAATAGGTGAGATAAGCTGCTTTCCGGGTCAGCTTAATCAGGTGATCGTAAACATCGTGAGTAATGCAGTGGATGCAATCGCCGACCGGGGCGTGATCAATATTACCACCATTAATAAGGGTGAACAGGTAGCAATCGAAATTTCTGATTCAGGAGCCGGTATACCGGAAGAAATTCAGGAGCATATTTTTGAACCATTTTATACCACCAAGGATGCAGGTACCGGTACGGGTCTGGGACTTTCAATTAGTTACTCTATCGTCGAGAAGCATGGAGGGTCCATAATGGTGGACAGCAAGCAGGGAATTGGTACTAAATTTACGATCCTGATAAATAAAGTGATCAAGCATACACCAGGTCAGAAAAATACGAAATTGATCTCAGAAGATATATTGAATTAAAAAACTTAAGAACTTAGCTAAGAAATACTGAATACCAAGTAAATGAACCAATCTATATACTAGAATCCAACAGCATTAAAATGAAATATAAATCTATTTTTTACCTGTTTCTTATAACGCTTGTCGCAATCGGATTTCCTGGATTAGCTCAGGAATCAGATGATGAGCAGGTGATCCCTATTGACAGTATACTGAGCGATCCATCTCGTTTTAACAATGAATTTGTAAAAATAAAAGGCCAGGTAACACAGTTTACACCTGGTGATGCACAGTCTACCGCAAGCTATGTCATCAAGGGAGATTTTGGGACAGACATTAATGTGACTACCATGGATGTAAAACCAGAGGTTTTTTCCATCTATGTTATCTCCGGAACAGTTGTCATTGATCCCTATACGCAGCAGCCATATGTGATTGAAAAGGGCCGGACACTGGTAAAAGATAACACCGGAATGAATAATCCGATGGTGCTTTTCGGGATGTTTTCCGGTTTCCTGGTAATTGCTGTTTTGATCGTTGTTTTAATAGTTCGTACAAGTAAACCACCTTATGTAGCATCTGCCGAGGTGGCTGCCGAAAGGGCGATTACGGATTCTGAGTCCGATGAAGGTGTGGGGTATGATAATGATTTTAAAACGATAAGGATTCCTAGTAATTCACCGAAGACGCTGAAATTCATACCGGGTAAGCTGGTTGTGACATCAGGTGAAGACGAAGGCAAAGAATTTATGATCTCTGGTTTCCCGTCACCTGAAGGTAATGTCGTTTCCATTGGAAGAGAAGTGGTCACCGGTGATCGGGCTTACTCGCATATTCAGCTAACCGAAAAAACGATTTCCAGAAGACAAGCTGAGATTATCCAACAAAACGGCAAGCTGTTTTTAAGGAACCTTAGTGAAACCAATTATACTCAGCTCAATGGTGTGGAACTTTCACCTGAGGAGCAGGTAGAAGTGGAGCCTGATTCTGTTATCAGAATGGGTGAGCTGGAAATAAAGTACGTAGTATAATAAATTATCCTCAGTCACCTTGAAGCTTGAATTCGCATATGAGTCATTTATAGGTCGCCGGGACGAAAACCAGGATGTGACCATTCAGGTTCAGGTAACCAATAGCATTTTGTTACTAGGAGTGGCAGATGGCATGGGTGGAGTTCGTGGTGGTAAAATGGCTAGCGAGCTGACTTCCAGGGCCATTGGAGATTACATCAATTCCCTGGCAATTGAAGAATTTCATGAGAAAAACCTGAAAAGCATTCTAAAAGAGTGCTATGTCCAGGCTAATGCCGCCATCTCTAGGGCGGTTGAAGATCAACCTCAATACAGAGGAATGGGGAGCACGCTCTGTCTACTGCTAATTTTCCACGATAAGTATGTCTGGTCCAATATTGGCGACAGTCGCATTTACAAAGTAGGTGAAAATTCCATCACTCAGATTACCGAAGATCATACCTATCTTCAGGAGCATTATGGCAAAGATGAAAAGGAAATTCCCGATACCATAAAGCGCCAGTATGAGCATTATCTGACTAAAAGTCTCGATGGGAATATGGAGGCACCAGACCTATTTCCAAGAAAGTCTGATTATGAGCGTCTGAAACCCGGAGAGTTTTTCCTTTTATGCTCAGATGGATTGATTCTCGATAAGATGGGCAGAGACTTTAACCTGTTTAAGAGCATTGTCAACTCTTCTGATTCCGTGTCGAGAGCTGTTAAGAAATTGATAGACCACGCTTTTGACTCAGGTTCAAGGGATAATATAGCGGTTTCATTGCTAAGCATCAGAGACGACTTCTCTTCACGTGCATACGAGGCTTTGAAATCACCTTTCAATAAGGTTTCACTTTATTTGATTCTGGTGATAGCAATAGGATTTTCCACATTCTTCCTGTACCAGGCCTTTTCTAATAACTCAGGTAGAATGGCTGCTTTTGAAAATGCAGCACTTCTTGATGAAATTCCTCAAAAATCAAGGAAAGAGGTGCTGGAATGGACCCCTTTAAAGCAATTTGACTATAATTCTCCTTTACGCCAGGGTTACCATATCCATTGGTTAGCTTATCCAGAGGTGGAGGATGTATTAAGATATGAAGTTCTGGTCAAGAATGAAGGAGAAGTCGTGGCTTTTAAGGAACTCAAACCAACCGCAAGAAAAATTAAAGTAGAGAAATTGAACCTGCAGGAAGATAGAGACTATAGTTTTGTTGTAAATGCCTTATTGAAGGATGGAAGCAAAGCATATGGTAATTCAGTCACATTTATAATTGAGGGACAGTGAGATGTCGGATATAGATAAAAATGACAACTCAATCCCCGATCCGGAGACACTGATTAGAAAATCACTCAGTGCCAAATATGACATTCAGGAAAAAATTGGTTCCGGTGGAATGGCAGTGGTTTATAAAGCCGTTCAAAGGACATTAAATCGACCTGTAGCCATAAAAATCGTTCATCAAAACTTTGTTCACGACAAAGAATTTATTGATCGGTTTATAAAAGAAGCCAGAGTAGCCGCCTCATTGAATCATCCGAACATCATAACCATCCATGATGTGGATTCCATTGGTCAGGTCAATTACATGACAATGGAATATCTGGATGGTGAGCCATTATCCAATATCATCAGGAGAAAAGGAACCCTGGGGATAGCTGAAACACTACGAATTGTAGTACCTATAGCTCAGGCGTTGGACTATTTGCATAAAGCGGGCTACATCCACAGAGATGTCAAAAGTGGCAACATATTTCTATCCAGCGATGGTAGGCCTGTACTAACAGATTTCGGTATCGTGCATACCAATGAAAGCTTGTTGAGTCAACCAGGTACAGTTTTAGGTACTCCCGAATTCATGAGCCCTGAACAGGCGAATGGGCAGGAAATTGATGGTCGTAGTGATTTATACAGTCTTGGTGTGATCATGTATGAGTGTCTCACTGGTCGCATGCCATTCCGGACTGATAATCCGTTAACTACGGTATTTAAGGTAATCAATGAACCACCGAAGGAACCTAGTGAAAGAAACCCGAAGATTCCGGATTGGTTAAATTCTCAGATTCTAAATCTTTTGTCAAAGAATCCTGAGAATAGGGTCCAGACCGGAAAGAAATTGGCGGCAAACCTGGTAAAGAAGCAGGTCGTTAATCATGAGTTCGGAGGTGAGCCACCGAAACCAGTAAAGGAAAAAACACCTCCTGTCGGCGCAACGCAAAAGATAAACATTGCGGACATCAAGAAGGCCGGTGAACTGGAATCAACCAAAAAACAAGATACTTCGAATAAAGAGGAGGTCTCTCAAACTAAATCCAGGAGACCACTTTTGATCTTGGTAGGAGTATTATGTGTTTTACTGACTTTAACCATTGTATATCTGAATGTTGAAGGAAAAGGTGTGGATACGGATTTAACTGAAGAAAATGAAGTGCCGGAAAATGACGGTTTCGAAAATATTGTTGAAAGTGATGATAATACGGTTTACACCAAAGTTGATGTTCATCCGGAATTTCCGGGGGGTATTTCAGCATATTATGATTATGCACAACAGAACATAAATACACCTGAGGAAAATTCAGATGTTTCAGGTAAAGTTCTTGTAGAGTTCGTTGTTGAGACTGATGGTTCTATATCCAATGTAAATACCATTAAAAGTTTAGAGCCAACTTATGATCAGGAGGCCGAAAGATTGATCGGCAGTTTACCAAAGTTTAGACCAGGCGTATTAAATGGAAAGGCGGTCAGAGTGAAAGTGATTTTACCTGTCCAATTCGACATTAATGGTTAAAAAGGTTCGAGTAAGTAATGCAATGCGGTCACCAAATAAATTCATATGTGCGCTGCTTATATTATTATGTCTGACGACTCTCGTTTCGGGTCAGACACTCGATACTGTTGTTGTAAACGCTGATAATACTTCCGCCACAATTGCATTTAGCGAACCCGTATATACCAATAGCGGAGGTACTGGTGTTCTTGAAATGGCTGATTTAACGGTTGAGACAAGTGGGTCATCATCTGTAACCGTTAGTTCCTGGGATGTATCCCAAAATCCTGATGATTCTGTAGCTACCTTGTCCATTACTTTAAGTGGTAATGCGCAGTCCGGTGATTCGTTGGTGGTGACTGTCAATCCATCTTCAATCTACACAGCCACAATGGTAGAAGTATCGGGAAGCGTGATAAATACCCTTTCCGACCTGACAAATCCATTGGTTAATCAGATAGTACTTACAACCGATACTATTTCAGATGATGACGTTGGTGCATTTACAATTTCGGTAGAATACAATGAAGTAATGCAGGATGATGGCGGTGCAGATCCTACTATTTCCTTTCCTTCAATTTCTCAAAATACACTTACGAGTCCGGTTTATGACTGGCCTGACAATAGTACTTTCCGAGCTAGTTACTCGGTTGTTGATTACCCGGAATCGATTACAGGTATAGACATCCAGGTCACCGGAGGTACGGATACAGCCGGAAATGTGCACGGAACGTACGACAGCCTTGATGCGCTGGTCATAGACACAGAGAACCCGAGTGTTTCGACGCTGGTGTTTGAGGGGGGAGAAGACAGCTTGAGTGATGCTACGGGCACGTTGGAGGTCTTGGTGACCTTCAGTGAGGTGATGGACCAGACGAGCACTCCGCTTCTGACCTACACGCCGACGGTTACCGGTGCCTTACAGTCGACCGGTTCCGGCTGGGATGATTCGGACACTTACCGTTTCAGTTACAATGTACTTGACAGTGTGAGTCTGGGTTCTGTGGACATCGAGGTGAGTGGCGGCACCGACCTTGTGGGCAACACCTCTCTGGACAGTTTATTCAGCGACACGCTGTACATAGATACTAAGAACCCGAGTGTTTCGACGCTGGTGTTTGAGGGGGGAGAAGACAGTCTGAGTGATGCTACGGGCACGTTGGAGGTCTTGGTGACCTTCAGTGAGGTGATGGACCAGACGAGCACTCCGCTTCTGACCTACACGCCGACGGTTACCGGTGCCTTACAGTCGACCGGTTCCGGCTGGGATGATTCGGACACTTACCGTTTCAGTTACAATGTACTTGACAGTGTGAGTCTGGGTTCTGTGGACATCGAGGTTAGTGGTGGCACCGACCTTGTGGGCAACACCTCTCTGGACAGTTTATTCAGCGACACGCTGTACATAGATACTAAGAACCCGAGCGTTTCGACGCTGGTGTTTGAGGGGGGAGAAGACAGCTTGAGTGATGCTACGGGCACGTTGGAGGTCTTGGTGACCTTCAGTGAGGTGATGGACCAGACGAGCACTCCGCTTCTGACCTACACGCCGACGGTTACCGGTGCCTTACAGTCGACCGGTTCCGGCTGGGATGATTCGGACACTTACCGTTTCAGTTACAATGTACTTGACAGTGTGAGTCTGGGTTCTGTAGACATCGAGGTGAGTGGCGGCACCGACCTTGTGGGCAACACCTCTCTGGGCAGTTTATTCAGCGACACGCTGTACATAGATACTAAGAACCCGAGCGTTTCGACGCTGGTGTTTGAGGGGGGAGAAGACAGTCTGAGTGATGCTACGGGCACGTTGGAGGTCTTGGTGACCTTCAGTGAGGTGATGGACCAGACGAGCACTCCGCTTCTGACCTACACGCCGACGGTTACCGGTGCCTTACAGTCGACCGGTTCCGGCTGGGATGATTCGGACACTTACCGTTTCAGTTACAATGTACTTGACAGTGTGAGTCTGGGTTCTGTGGACATCGAGGTGAGTGGCGGCACCGACCTTGTGGGCAACACCTCTCTGGACAGTTTATTCAGCGACACGCTGTACATAGATACTAAGAACCCGAGCGTTTCGACGCTGGTGTTTGAGGGGGGAGAAGACAGTCTGAGTGATGCTACGGGCACGTTGGAGGTCTTGGTGACCTTCAGTGAGGTGATGGACCAGACGAGCACTCCGCTTCTGACCTACACGCCGACGGTTACCGGTGCCTTACAGTCGACCGGTTCCGGCTGGGATGATTCGGACACTTACCGTTTCAGTTACAATGTGCTTGACAGCATCAGCCTTGGGATCATGGACATCACCGTCAGTGGCGGCACCGACCTTGTGGGCAACACCTCTCTGGACAGTTTATTCAGCGACACGCTGTACATAGATACTAAGAACCCGAGCGTTTCGATGCTGGTGTTTGAGGGGGGAGAAGACAGTCTGAGTGATGCTACGGGCACGTTGGAGGTCTTGGTGACCTTCAGTGAGGTGATGGACCAGACGAGCACTCCGCTTCTGACCTACACGCCGACGGTTACCGGTGCCTTACAGTCGACCGGTTCCGGCTGGGATGATTCGGACACTTACCGTTTCAGTTACAATGTACTTGACAGTGTGAGTCTGGGTTCTGTAGACATCGAGGTGAGTGGCGGCACCGACCTTGTGGGCAACACCTCTCTGGACAGTTTATTCAGCGACACGCTGTACATAGATACTAAGAACCCGAGCGTTTCGATGCTGGTGTTTGAGGGGGGAGAAGACAGTCTGAGTGATGCTACGGGCACGTTGGAGGTCTTGGGCTGGGATGATTCGGACACTTACCGTTTCAGTTACAATGTACTTGACAGTGTGAGTCTGGGTTCTGTAGACATCGAGGTGAGTGGCGGCACCGACCTTGTGGGCAACACCTCTCTGGACAGTTTATTCAGCGACACGCTGTACATAGATACTAAGAACCCGAGCGTTTCGATGCTGGTGTTTGAGGGGGGAGAAGACAGTCTGAGTGATGCTACGGGCACGTTGGAGGTCTTGGTGACCTTCAGTGAGGTGATGGACCAGACGAGCACTCCGCTTCTGACCTACACGCCGACGGTTACCGGTGCCTTACAGTCGACCGGTTCCGGCTGGGATGATTCGGACACTTACCGTTTCAGTTACAATGTACTTGACAGTGTGAGTCTGGGTTCTGTAGACATCGAGGTGAGTGGCGGCACCGACCTGGTAGACAACACCTCCTTGAGTCGCACTTTCACCGACACGCTGTATTTTGACACTAAGAACCCCAGTGTTATCGCTTTGGAGTACACGCTGGGCGAGGACAGCTTACGGGATGCTACGGGCACGTTTGAGGTGGCGGTGAGCTACAGTGAGGTGATGAAGAGCGGCACTTCCCCTGTGCTGACGTTCAGTGAGGATGTGAGTATGGCGTTGAGTGAGACGTCTGCGAGCTGGACGCTCAATGACAGCGTGTATACGTTTGTGTACGATGTGCTGGACAGCATCAGCCTTGGGATCATGGACATCACCGTCAGTGGTGGCACCGACCTGGTAGACAACACCTCCTTGAGTCGCACTTTCACCGACACGCTGTATTTTGATACTAAGAACCCCAGTGTTATCGCTTTGGAGTACACGCTGGGCGAGGACAGCTTACGGGATGCTACGGGCACGTTTGAGGTAGCGGTGAGCTACAGTGAGGTGATGAAGAGCGGCACTTCCCCTGTGCTGACGTTCAGTGAGGATGTGAGTATGGCGTTGAGTGAGACGTCAGCGAGCTGGACGCTTAATGACAGCGTGTATACGTTTGTGTACGATGTGCTGGACAGCATCAGCCTTGGGATCATGGACATCACCGTCAGTGGTGGCACCGACCTGGTAGACAACACCTCCTTGAGTCGCACTTTCACCGACACGCTGTATTTTGATACTAAGAACCCCAGTGTTATCGCTTTGGAGTACACGCTGGGCGAGGACAGCTTACGGGATGCCACGGGCACGTTTGAGGTAGCGGTGAGCTACAGTGAGGTGATGAAGAGCGGCACTTCCCCTGTGCTGACGTTCAGTGAGGATGTGAGTATGGCGTTGAGTGAGACGTCGGCGAGCTGGACGCTCAATGACAGTGTGTATACGTTTGTGTACGATGTGCTGGACAGCATCAGCCTTGGGATCATGGACATCACCGTCAGTGGTGGCACCGACCTGGTAGACAACACCTCCTTGAGTCGCACTTTCACCGACACGCTGTATTTTGATACTAAGAACCCCAGTGTTATCGCTTTGGAGTACACGCTGGGCGAGGACAGCTTACGGGATGCCACGGGCACGTTTGAGGTAGCGGTGAGCTACAGTGAGGTGATGAAGAGCGGCACTTCCCCTGTGCTGACGTTCAGTGAGGATGTGAGTATGGCGTTGAGTGAGACGTCTGCGAGCTGGACGCTCAATGACAGTGTGTATACGTTTGTGTACGATGTGCTTGACAGCATCAGCCTTGGGATCATGGACATCACCGTGAGTGGCGGCACCGACCTGGTAGACAACACCTCCTTGAGTCGCACTTTCACCGACACGCTGTATTTTGATACTAAGAACCCCAGTGTTATCGCTTTGGAGTACACGCTGGGCGAGGACAGCTTACGGGATGCCACGGGCACGTTTGAGGTAGCGGTGAGCTACAGTGAGGTGATGAAGAGCGGCACTTCCCCTGTGCTGACGTTCAGTGAGGATGTGAGTATGGCGTTGAGTGAGACGTCTGCGAGCTGGACGCTCAATGACAGCGTGTATACGTTTGTGTACGATGTGCTGGACAGCATCAGCCTTGGGATCATGGACATCACCGTCAGTGGTGGCACCGACCTGGTAGACAACACCTCCTTGAGTCGCACTTTCACCGACACGCTGTATTTTGATACTAAGAACCCCAGTGTTATCGCTTTGGAGTACACGCTGGGCGAGGACAGCTTACGGGATGCTACGGGCACGTTTGAGGTAGCGGTGAGCTACAGTGAGGTGATGAAGAGCGGCACTTCCCCTGTGCTGACGTTCAGTGAGGATGTGAGTATGGCGTTGAGTGAGACGTCAGCGAGCTGGACGCTCAATGACAGCGTGTATACGTTTGTGTACGATGTGCTGGACAGCATCAGCCTTGGGATCATGGACATCACCGTCAGTGGTGGCACCGACCTGGTAGACAACACCTCCTTGAGTCGGACATTCACCGACACGCTGTATTTTGATACTAAGAACCCCAGTGTTATCGCTTTGGAGTACACGCTGGGCGAGGACAGCTTACGGGATGCCACGGGCACGTTTGAGGTAGCGGTGAGCTACAGTGAGGTGATGAAGAGCGGCACTTCCCCTGTGCTGACGTTCAGTGAGGATGTGAGTATGGCGTTGAGTGAGACGTCGGCGAGCTGGACGCTCAATGACAGTGTGTATACGTTTGTGTACGATGTGCTGGACAGCATCAGCCTTGGGATCATGGACATCACCGTCAGTGGTGGCACCGACCTGGTAGACAACACCTCCTTGAGTCGCACTTTCACCGACACGCTGTATTTTGATACTAAGAACCCCAGTGTTATCGCTTTGGAGTACACGCTGGGCGAGGACAGCTTACGGGATGCCACGGGCACGTTTGAGGTAGCGGTGAGCTACAGTGAGGTGATGAAGAGCGGCACTTCCCCTGTGCTGACGTTCAGTGAGGATGTGAGTATGGCGTTGAGTGAGACGTCGGCGAGCTGGACGCTCAATGACAGTGTGTATACGTTTGTGTACGATGTGCTGGACAGCATCAGCCTTGGGATCATGGACATCACCGTCAGTGGTGGCACCGACCTGGTAGACAACACCTCCTTGAGTCGGACATTCACCGACACGCTGTATTTTGATACTAAGAACCCCAGTGTTATCGCTTTGGAGTACACGCTGGGCGAGGACAGCTTACGGGATGCCACGGGCACGTTTGAGGTGGCGGTGAGCTACAGTGAGGTGATGAAGAGCGGCACTTCCCCTGTGCTGACGTTCAGTGAGGATGTGAGTATGGCGTTGAGTGAGACGTCGGCGAGCTGGACGCTCAATGACAGTGTGTATACGTTTGTGTACGATGTGCTGGACAGCATCAGCCTTGGGATCATGGACATCACCGTCAGTGGTGGCACCGACCTGGTAGACAACACCTCCTTGAGTCGCACTTTCACCGACACGTTGTATTTTGATACTAAGAACCCCAGTGTTATCGCTTTGGAGTACACGCTGGGCGAGGACAGCTTACGGGATGCCACGGGCACGTTTGAGGTAGCGGTGAGCTACAGTGAGGTGATGAAGAGCGGCACTTCCCCTGTGCTGACGTTCAGTGAGGATGTGAGTATGGCGTTGAGTGAGACGTCGGCGAGCTGGACGCTCAATGACAGCGTGTATACGTTTGTGTACGATGTGCTTGACAGCATCAGCCTCGGGATCATGGACATCACCGTCAGTGGTGGCACCGACCTGGTAGACAACACCTCCTTGAGTCGCACTTTCACCGACACGCTGTATTTTGACACTAAGAACCCCAGTGTTATCGCTTTGGAGTACACGCTGGGCGAGGACAGCTTACGGGATGCTACGGGCACGTTTGAGGTAGCGGTGAGCTACAGTGAGGTGATGAAGAGCGGCACTTCCCCTGTGCTGACGTTCAGTGAGGATGTGAGTATGGCGTTGAGTGAGACGTCTGCGAGCTGGACGCTCAATGACAGTGTGTATACGTTTGTGTACGATGTGCTGGACAGCATCAGCCTTGGGATCATGGACATCACCGTCAGTGGTGGCACCGACCTGGTAGACAACACCTCCTTGAGTCGCACTTTCACCGACACGCTGTATTTTGATACTAAGAACCCCAGTGTTATCGCTTTGGAGTACACGCTGGGCGAGGACAGCTTACGGGATGCCACGGGCACGTTTGAGGTAGCGGTGAGCTACAGTGAGGTGATGAAGAGCGGCACTTCCCCTGTGCTGACGTTCAGTGAGGATGTGAGTATGGCGTTGAGTGAGACGTCTGCGAGCTGGACGCTCAATGACAGTGTGTATACGTTTGTGTACGATGTGCTTGACAGCATCAGCCTTGGGATCATGGACATCACCGTCAGTGGTGGCACCGACCTGGTAGACAACACCTCCTTGAGTCGGACATTCACCGACACGCTGTATTTTGATACTAAGAACCCCAGTGTTATCGCTTTGGAGTACACGCTGGGCGAGGACAGCTTACGGGATGCCACGGGCACGTTTGAGGTAGCGGTGAGCTACAGTGAGGTGATGAAGAGCGGCACTTCCCCTGTGCTGACGTTCAGTGAGGATGTGAGCAGTGCGTTGAGTGAGACGTCTGCGAGCTGGACGCTCAATGACAGCGTGTATACGTTTGTGTACGATGTGCTGGACAGCATCAGCCTTGGGATCATGGACATCACCGTCAGTGGTGGCACCGACCTGGTAGACAACACCTCCTTGAGTCGGACATTCACCGACACGCTGTATTTTGACACTAAGAACCCCAGTGTTATCGCTTTGGAGTA
This sequence comes from Cyclobacteriaceae bacterium, assembly GCA_965228045.1. Taxonomy (GTDB): domain Bacteria; phylum Bacteroidota; class Bacteroidia; order Cytophagales; family Cyclobacteriaceae; genus JANQEU01. The sequence continues at coordinate 1,705,524 of OZ245789.1, forward strand.
CACGCTGGGCGAGGACAGCTTACGGGATGCCACGGGCACGTTTGAGGTGGCGGTGAGCTACAGTGAGGTGATGAAGAGCGGCACTTCCCCTGTGCTGACGTTCAGTGAGGATGTGAGCAGTGCGTTGAGTGAGACGTCGGCGAGCTGGACGCTCAATGACAGCGTGTATACGTTTGTGTACGATGTGCTGGACAGCATCAGCCTTGGGATCATGGACATCACCGTCAGTGGTGGCACCGACCTGGTAGACAACACCTCCTTGAGTCGGACATTCACCGACACGCTGTATTTTGACACTAAGAACCCCAGTGTTATCGCTTTGGAGTACACGCTGGGCGAGGACAGCTTACGGGATGCCACGGGCACGTTTGAGGTAGCGGTGAGCTACAGTGAGGTGATGAAGAGCGGCACTTCCCCTGTGCTGACGTTCAGTGAGGATGTGAGTATGGCGTTGAGTGAGACGTCGGCGAGCTGGACGCTTAATGACAGCGTGTATACGTTTGTGTACGATGTGCTGGACAGCATCAGCCTTGGGATCATGGACATCACCGTCAGTGGTGGCACCGACCTGGTAGACAACACCTCCTTGAGTCGGACATTCACCGACACGCTGTATTTTGACACTAAGAACCCCAGTGTTATCGCTTTGGAGTACACGCTGGGCGAGGACAGCTTACGGGATGCCACGGGCACGTTTGAGGTGGCGGTGAGCTACAGTGAGGTGATGAAGAGCGGCACTTCCCCTGTGCTGACGTTCAGTGAGGATGTGAGTATGGCGTTGAGTGAGACGTCGGCGAGCTGGACGCTTAATGACAGCGTGTATACGTTTGTGTACGATGTGCTGGACAGCATCAGCCTTGGGATCATGGACATCACCGTCAGTGGCGGCACCGACCTGGTAGACAACACCTCCTTGAGTCGGACATTCACCGACACGCTGTATTTTGACACGAAGAACCCCAGTGTTATCGCTTTGGAGTACACGCTGGGCGAGGACAGCTTACGGGATGCCACGGGCACGTTTGAGGTAGCGGTGAGCTACAGTGAGGTGATGAAGAGCGGCACTTCCCCTGTGCTGACGTTCAGTGAGGATGTGAGCAGTGCGTTGAGTGAGACGTCTGCGAGCTGGACGCTCAATGACAGCGTGTATACGTTTGTGTACGATGTGCTGGACAGCATCAGCCTTGGGATCATGGACATCACCGTCAGTGGTGGCACCGACCTGGTAGACAACACCTCCTTGAGTCGCACTTTCACCGACACGCTGTATTTTGATACTAAGAACCCCAGTGTTATCGCTTTGGAGTACACGCTGGGCGAGGACAGCTTACGGGATGCCACGGGCACGTTTGAGGTAGCGGTGAGCTACAGTGAGGTGATGAAGAGCGGCACTTCCCCTGTGCTGACGTTCAGTGAGGATGTGAGTATGGCGTTGAGTGAGACGTCGGCGAGCTGGACGCTCAATGACAGTGTGTATACGTTTGTGTACGATGTGCTGGACAGCATCAGCCTTGGGATCATGGACATCACCGTCAGTGGTGGCACCGACCTGGTAGACAACACCTCCTTGAGTCGCACTTTCACCGACACGCTGTATTTTGATACTAAGAACCCCAGTGTTATCGCTTTGGAGTACACGCTGGGCGAGGACAGCTTACGGGATGCCACGGGCACGTTTGAGGTAGCGGTGAGCTACAGTGAGGTGATGAAGAGCGGCACTTCCCCTGTGCTGACGTTCAGTGAGGATGTGAGTATGGCGTTGAGTGAGACGTCTGCGAGCTGGACGCTCAATGACAGTGTGTATACGTTTGTGTACGATGTGCTTGACAGCATCAGCCTTGGGATCATGGACATCACCGTGAGTGGCGGCACCGACCTGGTAGACAACACCTCCTTGAGTCGCACTTTCACCGACACGCTGTATTTTGATACTAAGAACCCCAGTGTTATCGCTTTGGAGTACACGCTGGGCGAGGACAGCTTACGGGATGCCACGGGCACGTTTGAGGTAGCGGTGAGCTACAGTGAGGTGATGAAGAGCGGCACTTCCCCTGTGCTGACGTTCAGTGAGGATGTGAGTATGGCGTTGAGTGAGACGTCTGCGAGCTGGACGCTCAATGACAGCGTGTATACGTTTGTGTACGATGTGCTGGACAGCATCAGCCTTGGGATCATGGACATCACCGTCAGTGGTGGCACCGACCTGGTAGACAACACCTCCTTGAGTCGCACTTTCACCGACACGCTGTATTTTGATACTAAGAACCCCAGTGTTATCGCTTTGGAGTACACGCTGGGCGAGGACAGCTTACGGGATGCTACGGGCACGTTTGAGGTAGCGGTGAGCTACAGTGAGGTGATGAAGAGCGGCACTTCCCCTGTGCTGACGTTCAGTGAGGATGTGAGTATGGCGTTGAGTGAGACGTCAGCGAGCTGGACGCTCAATGACAGCGTGTATACGTTTGTGTACGATGTGCTGGACAGCATCAGCCTTGGGATCATGGACATCACCGTCAGTGGTGGCACCGACCTGGTAGACAACACCTCCTTGAGTCGCACTTTCACCGACACGCTGTATTTTGATACTAAGAACCCCAGTGTTATCGCTTTGGAGTACACGCTGGGCGAGGACAGCTTACGGGATGCCACGGGCACGTTTGAGGTAGCGGTGAGCTACAGTGAGGTGATGAAGAGCGGCACTTCCCCTGTGCTGACGTTCAGTGAGGATGTGAGTATGGCGTTGAGTGAGACGTCGGCGAGCTGGACGCTCAATGACAGTGTGTATACGTTTGTGTACGATGTGCTGGACAGCATCAGCCTTGGGATCATGGACATCACCGTCAGTGGTGGCACCGACCTGGTAGACAACACCTCCTTGAGTCGCACTTTCACCGACACGCTGTATTTTGATACTAAGAACCCCAGTGTTATCGCTTTGGAGTACACGCTGGGCGAGGACAGCTTACGGGATGCCACGGGCACGTTTGAGGTAGCGGTGAGCTACAGTGAGGTGATGAAGAGCGGCACTTCCCCTGTGCTGACGTTCAGTGAGGATGTGAGTATGGCGTTGAGTGAGACGTCTGCGAGCTGGACGCTCAATGACAGTGTGTATACGTTTGTGTACGATGTGCTTGACAGCATCAGCCTTGGGATCATGGACATCACCGTCAGTGGTGGCACCGACCTGGTAGACAACACCTCCTTGAGTCGGACATTCACCGACACGCTGTATTTTGATACTAAGAACCCCAGTGTTATCGCTTTGGAGTACACGCTGGGCGAGGACAGCTTACGGGATGCCACGGGCACGTTTGAGGTGGCGGTGAGCTACAGTGAGGTGATGAAGAGCGGCACTTCCCCTGTGCTGACGTTCAGTGAGGATGTGAGTATGGCGTTGAGTGAGACGTCGGCGAGCTGGACGCTCAATGACAGTGTGTATACGTTTGTGTACGATGTGCTGGACAGCATCAGCCTTGGGATCATGGACATCACCGTCAGTGGTGGCACCGACCTGGTAGACAACACCTCCTTGAGTCGCACTTTCACCGACACGTTGTATTTTGATACTAAGAACCCCAGTGTTATCGCTTTGGAGTACACGCTGGGCGAGGACAGCTTACGGGATGCCACGGGCACGTTTGAGGTAGCGGTGAGCTACAGTGAGGTGATGAAGAGCGGCACTTCCCCTGTGCTGACGTTCAGTGAGGATGTGAGTATGGCGTTGAGTGAGACGTCGGCGAGCTGGACGCTCAATGACAGCGTGTATACGTTTGTGTACGATGTGCTTGACAGCATCAGCCTCGGGATCATGGACATCACCGTCAGTGGTGGCACCGACCTGGTAGACAACACCTCCTTGAGTCGCACTTTCACCGACACGCTGTATTTTGACACTAAGAACCCCAGTGTTATCGCTTTGGAGTACACGCTGGGCGAGGACAGCTTACGGGATGCTACGGGCACGTTTGAGGTAGCGGTGAGCTACAGTGAGGTGATGAAGAGCGGCACTTCCCCTGTGCTGACGTTCAGTGAGGATGTGAGTATGGCGTTGAGTGAGACGTCTGCGAGCTGGACGCTCAATGACAGTGTGTATACGTTTGTGTACGATGTGCTGGACAGCATCAGCCTTGGGATCATGGACATCACCGTCAGTGGTGGCACCGACCTGGTAGACAACACCTCCTTGAGTCGCACTTTCACCGACACGCTGTATTTTGATACTAAGAACCCCAGTGTTATCGCTTTGGAGTACACGCTGGGCGAGGACAGCTTACGGGATGCCACGGGCACGTTTGAGGTAGCGGTGAGCTACAGTGAGGTGATGAAGAGCGGCACTTCCCCTGTGCTGACGTTCAGTGAGGATGTGAGTATGGCGTTGAGTGAGACGTCGGCGAGCTGGACGCTCAATGACAGTGTGTATACGTTTGTGTACGATGTGCTTGACAGCATCAGCCTTGGGATCATGGACATCACCGTCAGTGGTGGCACCGACCTGGTAGACAACACCTCCTTGAGTCGGACATTCACCGACACGCTGTATTTTGATACTAAGAACCCCAGTGTTATCGCTTTGGAGTACACGCTGGGCGAGGACAGCTTACGGGATGCCACGGGCACGTTTGAGGTAGCGGTGAGCTACAGTGAGGTGATGAAGAGCGGCACTTCCCCTGTGCTGACGTTCAGTGAGGATGTGAGCAGTGCGTTGAGTGAGACGTCTGCGAGCTGGACGCTCAATGACAGCGTGTATACGTTTGTGTACGATGTGCTGGACAGCATCAGCCTTGGGATCATGGACATCACCGTCAGTGGTGGCACCGACCTGGTAGACAACACCTCCTTGAGTCGGACATTCACCGACACGCTGTATTTTGACACTAAGAACCCCAGTGTTATCGCTTTGGAGTACACGCTGGGCGAGGACAGCTTACGGGATGCCACGGGCACGTTTGAGGTGGCGGTGAGCTACAGTGAGGTGATGAAGAGCGGCACTTCCCCTGTGCTGACGTTCAGTGAGGATGTGAGCAGTGCGTTGAGTGAGACGTCGGCGAGCTGGACGCTCAATGACAGCGTGTATACGTTTGTGTACGATGTGCTGGACAGCATCAGCCTTGGGATCATGGACATCACCGTCAGTGGTGGCACCGACCTGGTAGACAACACCTCCTTGAGTCGGACATTCACCGACACGCTGTATTTTGACACTAAGAACCCCAGTGTTATCGCTTTGGAGTACACGCTGGGCGAGGACAGCTTACGGGATGCCACGGGCACGTTTGAGGTGGCGGTGAGCTACAGTGAGGTGATGAAGAGCGGCACTTCCCCTGTGCTGACGTTCAGTGAGGATGTGAGTATGGCGTTGAGTGAGACGTCGGCGAGCTGGACGCTTAATGACAGCGTGTATACGTTTGTGTACGATGTGCTGGACAGCATCAGCCTTGGGATCATGGACATCACCGTCAGTGGCGGCACCGACCTGGTAGACAACACCTCTTTGAGTCGGACATTCACCGACACGTTGTATTTTGACACTAAGAACCCCAGTGTTATCGCTTTGGAGTACACGCTGGGCGAGGACAGCTTACGGGATGCCACGGGCACGTTTGAGGTGGCGGTGAGCTACAGTGAGGTGATGAAGAGCGGCACTTCCCCTGTGCTGACGTTCAGTGAGGATGTGAGTATGGCGTTGAGTGAGACGTCTGCGAGCTGGACGCTCAATGACAGCGTGTATACGTTTGTGTACGATGTGCTTGACAGCATCAGCCTTGGGATCATGGACATCACCGTCAGTGGCGGCACCGACCTGGTAGACAACACCTCCTTGAGTCGGACATTCACCGACACGTTGTATTTTGATACTAAGAACCCCAGTGTTATCGCTTTGGAGTACACGCTGGGCGAGGACAGCTTACGGGATGCCACGGGCACGTTTGAGGTAGCGGTGAGCTACAGTGAGGTGATGAAGAGCGGCACTTCCCCTGTGCTGACGTTCAGTGAGGATGTGAGTATGGCGTTGAGTGAGACGTCGGCGAGCTGGACGCTCAATGACAGTGTGTATACGTTTGTGTACGATGTGCTTGACAGCATCAGCCTCGGGATCATGGACATCACCGTCAGTGGCGGCACCGACCTGGTAGACAACACCTCCTTGAGTCGCACTTTCACCGACACGCTGTATTTTGATACTAAGAACCCCAGTGTTATCGCTTTGGAGTACACGCTGGGCGAGGACAGCTTACGGGATGCCACGGGCACGTTTGAGGTGGCGGTGAGCTACAGTGAGGTGATGAAGAGCGGCACTTCCCCTGTGCTGACGTTCAGTGAGGATGTGAGTATGGCGTTGAGTGAGACGTCTGCGAGCTGGACGCTCAATGACAGCGTGTATACGTTTGTGTACGATGTGCTTGACAGCATCAGCCTCGGGATCATGGACATCACCGTCAGTGGCGGCACCGACCTGGTAGACAACACCTCCTTGAGTCGCACTTTCACCGACACGCTGTATTTTGATACTAAGAACCCCAGTGTTATCGCTTTGGAGTACACGCTGGGCGAGGACAGCTTACGGGATGCCACGGGCACGTTTGAGGTGGCGGTGAGCTACAGTGAGGTGATGAAGAGCGGCACTTCCCCTGTGCTGACGTTCAGTGAGGATGTGAGTATGGCGTTGAGTGAGACATCAGCGAGCTGGACGCTTAATGACAGCGTGTATACGTTTGTGTACGATGTGCTGGACAGCATCAGCCTTGGGATCATGGACATCACCGTCAGTGGTGGCACCGACCTGGTAGACAACACCTCCTTGAGTCGGACATTCACCGACACGCTGTATTTTGATACTAAGAACCCCAGTGTTATCGCTTTGGAGTACACGCTGGGCGAGGACAGCTTACGGGATGCTACGGGCACGTTTGAGGTGGCGGTGAGCTACAGTGAGGTGATGAAGAGCGGCACTTCCCCTGTGCTGACGTTCAGTGAGGATGTGAGTATGGCGTTGAGTGAGACGTCTGCGAGCTGGACGCTCAATGACAGCGTGTATACGTTTGTGTACGATGTGCTTGACAGCATCAGCCTTGGGATCATGGACATCACCGTCAGTGGCGGCACCGACCTGGTAGACAACACCTCCTTGAGTCGCACTTTCACCGACACGCTGTATTTTGATACTAAGAACCCCAGTGTTATCGCTTTGGAGTACACGCTGGGCGAGGACAGCTTACGGGATGCCACGGGCACGTTTGAGGTGGCGGTGAGCTACAGTGAGGTGATGAAGAGCGGCACTTCCCCTGTGCTGACGTTCAGTGAGGATGTGAGTATGGCGTTGAGTGAGACGTCTGCGAGCTGGACGCTCAATGACAGTGTGTATACGTTTGTGTACGATGTGCTTGACAGCATCAGCCTTGGGATCATGGACATCACCGTCAGTGGCGGCACCGACCTGGTAGACAACACCTCCTTGAGTCGCACTTTCACCGACACGCTGTATTTTGATACTAAGAACCCTACGGTCACAGAAATCATAGTCTCCCAGGATACACTAAATGAATCAGTATCTTCTTTTTCGATAACGATCAATTACAGTGAAGATATGGATCAAAACACCACTCCAACTGTGACCTTTCCTGTGGAAAATCCTCTTTCAGCAGGGCTTGCTACCAATGGAGGATCCTGGTCCGATGATGATACTTATGTGGCCAATTACACCTTTTCAGATGCTGATACCTTGCTGGCGGATATTGACATACAGATCGAAGCAGGAAGTGCAACAGACATAGTTGGAAATGGACAGTTAGAGGCTGATAGTATGAATGCATTCGTAATTGATACCGAAAATCCTATTTTGACCATAAGTGCTCCTTCTGCAGACTCCACGGAGACAAGTAATGTAACTTTTACAGTCACTTATGACGATGGTGATGGCATCGATAATATAAGTTTAGACCCTGACGACATTACATTAAATGCCACCCTTACTGCTGATGCAAACATCGCTGTAAGTTCCACAGGAGTTGATGAGATGACAGTTACTTTGTCCGGATTCACGGGTGTTGGGAACATGGGTATCTCCATTGCTAGCTCAACAGCCACAGATAACAGTGGCAACCCTGCGGAGCCTGCCGGACCATCACAAACCTTTAGGGTTCAAAAAACCATAACGGTTGAAGCCGATGACCAATCAAAAATTTATGGCGATGCAAATCCTGACCTTACAGTTACTTATACTGGCTTTCAGGGTACGGACAATGCAGACTCCCTCAGTGTCCAATCGGTAGCCAGTACCACAGCCGATGAAACTTCCATAGTCGGAACTTACAAAATTGATGTTTCGATGGGCTACGATCCGTATTATCTTATCGACACCACCGGCAGTGATGGCGTCTTAACAGTCAACAAGGCAACACTGGAGATTGTGGCCGTAGATACGTCAAGAACATACGGTGATGCAAATCCTGAATTTAGAATATCCTACTCCGGATTCGTCAATTCGGAGGATACAAGTGTATTGGATATTTTGCCCAATACCACCACAAGTGCTGATCTGCTTTCTGATGTCGGAACTTATGATATTTTGCTTACAAGTGCCTCTGACCATAATTATCTATATGCATACGACACCGGTACATTGACGATAGAAAAGGCTGTCGTTTCTGTTCAGGTTCTGGATGCCTCCAAAATGTACGGTGATCCAAATCCCACCTTCATAATTGATTATTTGTCCGGATTTAAAAACGATCAGGATTCAACGGTAATTGAGGAAGATCCAATAGTAATCACTGCGGCTAATACCGGAACTTCAGTTGGGGAATATTCCCTTGAATTACAGGGAGGAACGGATGAAAATTATTCTTTCGAATTTACTAATGGAACCTTAACGATCGGCAGGGCCAATCTTAACCTAATTGTAGAGAATAAAGATGCATTGTTTACAACCAATCCGGAGGGATTGGATTTTACCTACATTTCTAATCCGGAAATTGACTTCAGAAATAATGATACCAGGGATGTTCTAGGTGGAGAAGAACAGTACCAGTTGACAGCTGATGCTTCGAATCCGGAGTATGAGTTTACCGTGAACCTCTCCGGTCTGACCTCTACCAATTACAACATTACCTTCACACCAGGCAAATTAACGCTTTATGACGGCACCTCTATTTCAGGTCAACCAGAAGATGTAACTTCCTGTGGCGCGGATTCCATAGGCTTCACGGTTCAGGGTGAGGGTGATTTTGAAGTGACCTATACCTGGGAGTACAGAGAAAATGAAAACGATGAATTCCAGCTTGCCAGCGAAAACACAGAGTTCGTCGGAGCCAATTCTGCTTCTTTGGTTTCGGATTCAGTGCGGGATATTTGGAGTGGATATCAATTCAGAGCCATGGTTTCGAGTGATTTTGGGCCGGATGTCACGTCTGAAGTAGTGACCTTGACGGTCAATGAAACCCCACCAATCGCTTATTTGGCTGCCAAAAATAGTAACGTCCTTGTCGGAGCATACAATAACCTCGATGCGACCTATCAATGGAAAAGAAACGGCCAGAATATTTCGGGTGAGAATAAACAATACATTTCATCAGATACTCCATTTGACCTCGAAAACGACGAATACAGTCTATTGATATGTATCGATGATTGCTGCGTTGAGTCGAAATTCGGTATGGCTCCACCTCCGTCCCGAACGGATAGTGCCTATTTTAAGTCAGGAATGACTGTGGGGCCGAATCCTTCGGAAGGTCAATTCGAACTTACCTGGACAAATCCATACACCGGTGAATTTAATGTGAGACTTGTCGAGGCTACTGGTAATCCGGTTACGTCAGAAACTCTAATCAAGAACGAGGAAGAATTTGTTTGGTCTGTGGATGTTGGATCCATAAATCCAAATTACACTTCTGGCATCTACTTTATCATTGTAGAATACGATGGCCGGATTAATACCCAAAAAATATTTATCATAAGGTGAAATTAGCAGCTTCCATATTGTTGTTATTTGGGATGCTTGGCGCAATTGGGCAACCGGGTTCAGTGGATCTCAGGTTGAGAAAAAACCTTAGAGACAAACTTGATGACCTCGTTTTTCAAATTCAAATCAATGGTCGCCTGGATGATGATGAGGCCGTCCAGCGTTTTAGAAGTCTGTTTACCGAGGATGCCAACATATATGATTTCATAACTCCAAACTATATTAACCAGCAGGTGGGCAGAGAGATGATAAAGCCCATAGATAATTTTATCCGTGATGTCAGGAAAGATTTTCCCGGAGGGTTGCGACAATTCTATATTTCGGATACAAATCTGGGAACTGCCATCGATTACAATTTAATCGATTGGAGAGATCCTGAAATTCAATTGATTATGGGTATCAATGCCGTAGGAGATTATTACCGCGGCGGTCAATTTTCAAACGACCCGGTATTGGATCTCAGGTTAAGCTTTGATACTACATCAAACGTTGTAACCAACCTACGGATTACCGAAGTTCGAAAAGTTGAGTCGCGACTGATGTTCCAGGAGGAAGCCCGAATACCATACTTTGAAAAACAGTTCATGGCATCCGGATTCAATTCCTTTGTGGACGTAGTCAGTCCATCATTTACAACAGGGGATTATTATCTTGAAAATGTGGATGTGGTACCGGAAATTGGTTATTCCGTCAGCTTTAGTCTTATCAGAAGATTCGCGGCTCCGGAACCTGAAGAATTTGCCTGGAGTGTGGGAATAGGGGTCTCCGAAGTAAATTTCACAACTACATCCGACTATTATTTCTATAGTGCCCAAAACGTGGATATTGACGACGATCCCTTTGAAATGGTAATTACCGGTTCAGATTTGGAAGAGTTAATTCGTGTCCAATCCATCGATATTCCGATAAGGTTTAGGTATGAAAGGAAATTGACAAATACTATTGGAGTTTATGTGAATCCTGGCATTAATCTTTCGTATAAGATGCAATTAAGGTACTTTGGAAGTGGTACTTTTTCTTATGGAGGTTACTATCCGCAATGGGATGTATATTTCGAGGACCTTCCCAGACTAAATTACGTAAACGATGCGGATGAGTCCATCAATAATGACATTTTAGTTCGGGAATGGAATTGGAATGATGTGCATGCTTCCGGAGCCCTGGATATTGGGTTTAATTTTGAGTTTCCTTCGGGCTTTATTCTCTATATGGGTGTTACGGCTTTCAAGAATTTTTTGTACGTCCGGCAGGATGCGGAAGATCATGCGATCACAAGGCAATTTGGTGAATATAGGGGTATAGCTCCGGGCATCACCTCCATAAGCAACGGAGGATATGGAATACAGATCGGGTTCAAAAAAAGGTTTGAGTCCAAAAATGGTTTGGTTAAATTAGAATGATCTTTCACCGGATCGAGAGTCACTACCGTGTATGAATAGAATAGGTTCAGAGAAAATTGCGATTACAGTCGGCATAATTTTTATAATTATTGCCTCGGGCATCATTTATATTCAACTCACGGGAGGTAAAGGTGGAAGTATATCCCACGAAATTGATTTTGATTACCGGCAATCTGCAGAAGTAGGTGAAACGGTAGAATTTGTCAATACCTCGGAAATCTCCGATGATAACAACTGGATATGGGATTTTGGCGATAATTCTCCAAAAGTTCAAAGAAAAGATGCCTCCCATGTATATGACGAAGGCGGTAGATACACAGTGACCCTGACGCTCAACAGGGAAGATCCGGCGAGCAGAAAGCAACTCATCGTTATCAACACACCCGAGCCGGTTGCAGATTTTTCTTTTGAAGACACCGTAAGAGTAGGCGATGACGTCTCATTTACAAACCTTTCTCTTAATGCCCATGAGTTCATTTGGAGTTTTGAAGATGAAGGTGAAACTAATGGTGAGGAATCTCCCGTTTATTCCTATCAGGAACCTGGAAGTTACCAGGTGAAACTAATCGCTGTAAATCGACTTGGCCAGATTGATGAGCAGACGAAAGGGATCACTGTTTTGGGCCAACCAGTTACAAGACCGGCAGTTGTGGCGCATGTTCCTGTATTTAATGAGAACAGTCTTTCTACGGCTTTGACTCAAATGGCCAATCGTGGAACAAGCAGGGCTGAAAAAAGGGATTTGAAACAAAGAATTGTAGATGATTGTGCATCAATCAGAATATCCGTAGGTGATATGACGCTCGAAAACTACTTGAATAAGCTCCAGTTGGAGGCCAGTAGCGAACAGAAAAATATTGTGGTTTCCTCTATAAAAAGAGGCGCAAACAATAAAATTGAAGAAATTACAGTAGAGAATTAAATATTTGTTGTTACATGAAAGGAGCAATTCCGATCCTGATATTACTCATGTCTTTCACTTCCCTGGGGCAATCCTTTCTGGGTACCTCAGCGATGCGAAAGCCAAAAATTTATGAAAGACCGAGAGTAGCGGTACTTACAACCCCCTTCACTGAAGAGCCAGAACGGTCAAGTCAGTTATGGATTGTCTGGGCTGATAGAATTGGCGTTAAGAGTTCAAACGGAAAATCTCTTGATTTTATGCAGAAGTTCTGGGTAGTAGGTGAGACAGCAAGAGATATTCATGTCGTGGAATATAATCCTGCAAAGTACAATCGAGGGCTCAATGAATTCAGGGAAGAACCGGAAGACTATGGATGGGTCCCAAAAAGTATGATGCTTCTTTGGAGCGAAGGATTACGAAGTGACAAGCAGGGCTTCCGTGTCAAAGCCATGACGGTAAGTACACCCGAGACAATCCTGGCTACAGGTATCGAAAAGCTTAATGAAGCCGGAAGAAAACTGGCATTTTATGACAGTCCTACGGCAACTAAAGTCAATGATAAGGATTCACCTCTGTTCAATATTTTTTACCTGTTTAAGGAATCTAATGGAAGATACCTGCTTGGAAGAAGAGACAACCTGGTCTCAGGGGAGGCCAAGGATTATGTGTATGGATGGGTCGACAAAAGCAGTGTGACTACCTGGGACCTAAGACAGGCTCTGGAGCCAAACTGGGAACCGGAAGCGGTAGCTGAAAGGAAATCCTCCAAAGTATTACCGGCTGCATTTCGTAGCCCGGAGGATGCACAAGCCTATGCTCTTGGAACCATCACCAATTCCGAATCACTCTGGAGCCGAACCTATGAAAAGAGGGAAGAACCCCAATGGAAACGCTTTCCGATTTTCTCCAAAGAAGGTGATATCATCAAAACGGGCGTTATAAGTGGATTATTCAGCTCCAGCGGTGTCGAACAACGACAAACAAGCGCCGAAGAATATGCGGTTTATCAAAGGCTGTATAACAGACAACGGGAAAGAGCTCGGAATATCAACATCGTTTTTGCAATCGATGGTACTAAAAGTATGCGGGGTGAGATAGAGGCTACGCGTCGGGCTGTGTCAAGGAGTCTTGGAGAACTGACAGATTCCGAAAATAATTATCGAATCGGGATCGTGGTATATCGGGATTTTGAGGAAGATGAAGAGTATAGATTTGAAAGATATAGTCTCACGAATGACCGCAACCAGATACTAAGCGACATGGGTTTTATTTCAGAATACCATGATAAGGACAGGTCGACTTCAGAGGCACTTTTCACTGGTTTGTTCTATAGCGCAAGGATGTTTAATCAGCGTGAAAGTGAGTCAAATGTAATCATTCTGATAGGGGATGCTGGTGCAAATGAGACCAATCCAATGGAGATCGAGAACTTTGAGAAATTAAAAAATCTGATGGGTGATTATTCAATCTCATTGTTTGCCATCCAGGCAAAGCATGGCACCCATGCCTCCTATGATGATTTTATTTTCCAGGTAAGAGATTTGATATTGGAATCAGCGTCCAAGGCCATCCGATCAACCAATGCTGAATGGAGAGAGACAGGTCTGGTGGATTTTGATGAAAACATAGCGCTGGAGCAGGACCAAAGTTCCGAGATTTCAACCCTGTATAAGCTCAACGAGCAATCATCAAATATCAAAGGCGGTTTGCAGTACGCGGAAACTGGTAAAGTAATCCAACCCAATCAGGTACAGCAGGAGATTGTCAAGTTGATTTCTGATTTGGATGAGTCAAATAATAATTTGCTCAATGCCATGGAGGGCATTATGAACAGCGTGGTAGGACCAGGAGGTGCCGAAGGAGCAGAAGAAGTTTTGACTCCCCAAATGGCTGACTTCCTGAGTAAAGCAGGGTTTGACAATGCCATGATGAAGACATTGATGGAGAAAAAGTATCAGTTCCTTTTCGAGTCATATGTTCCTCTTAAAACCAATACACTCACACATCCACTCTTTAAGTATGTCCTTTTCCTGGATCAGGGAGAATTAGATGATCTTATTAATGATCTATCCGAGTTGGTGGAGCTTGATCTGACCGGTTATCAGAAGCGGCAGCAATTGAGTGACATATGGTTTGAGATATTGAGTCTGAATTATGGAGTGAAGGATATCAGTGAGATCCGGGATAAAAAAATATCAGAGCTCGTGGAGTTGATAACAGGCTTGCCGGCGCAAACTGACTTGTTGTCTAAATACAGCTTTGAAGATTTAAGAGACCAGGTAAAAGTATCCAATCAGGATTTTAACGAAATATTATACGCCATTAAGGACAAGCTGGATATGCTACGGCAGATCAATGGAAATCCGACTCACATGTTCATTTCCAATGATGCTTCATTTTACTGGATTCCCCAGGAGTTCTTTCCTTAATGACAAAAACCGCAAAACGAAGTTTACTTGCATTTATACTTATTCTCGTCGTCCAGATAGCTGCTGGTCAGGCTCTTACGAAACCATTCAAGTATCTAAGACCTGAGCCTGATACAGATGAAGCCGTTGATGACAGGAAAAGCCCTTATCTATGGAGTGTATTCATTGATAGAGAGGGTGTCACTGTGTATAAGGACAAAAATCTCCGAAATGATACTGATGTTCAGGTAGGATTTATGGATAGGTTCATCGTAGTGGATGAAACAGATGAATCATTGTTGCTTTTCACCGACCCTAACATTGACAGTACTCGTTTGTCAGATCAGGCTCAGGAGATCGGATGGGTGGATAAACGTAACCTTGTACTTTGGGATAGATTCATGTGGGGGACTGAATTCACCAAACTTATTGGCATTGGCTCCTGGGAAATGGTCAATGACGGATCCTCCCAGATCGAACCAAATACTTTTTCATTTGAACCGGATGATGATTACCCTTATTATATTTTTAACATCGTCAAGTTTGACTCCGAAACTGGAGACATTCTGATATCACTAAGGACGTTTAATAGCCGAAGTCCTGAAATGTTTTGCTGGGTAAGTTCGGATGATCTTCATCTGATGAATACCCGAAATGGCATCATACCTAATCGAATTCGGATCCAGGCGTCAGGTCTTGGGAAACCGACCGTTTACGAAACGATTGAAGGTTTACAATCCGAGGATATCAATGAGATCGCAATTGTTGTAGATTCAGTTAGATCAGAAGAGGGTTATATTCCAAGTACAGGCATTGTTCGATATGGTATAAACCATGTGAAGTGGGTGGATGATGGTAAATGGAGCGAGGGGTTTTTAGAACTTGAACCAGCAGATGATCAGGTTTCTTTTCTTCATGGAATACTCCTGAACCGACAAGAGTTCAGCAAGATCAAGAGGTCTATTGATATTTTGGCGGAAAGTGAGTCAAAAGACGACATGGTGGCCAGATGGAAAAGACTCTTTACCTACTACAATGTGACATTGTATGAGGACCTGGATCAATATGCATTATTCGAGGAGTTGGTTCAGATTAAGTTTTTTCATGAACGAAATGACGTAGGAACCAGCTTTAAGGATTTACCTTTTATTACCGGGGACGAATTCCTTGAACTGAGGCAGGCATTTCAGGAAGATAAATTACGGTTGGATCTGGTTGAAAGTGATACGGATTATCCGTTCAACTTTGCGCCCCTTGATTATCCGCACTATTGGATTCCGCTGGAGTTTCTTCCTTTGGAGGCGTTATCGGTTAAGTTTTCAAGAATAGAGGCCCTGGATGAGGTGCTTCCTGAAGATAAGTGGACCTATAATGAGCGTGAAGTTCAATATGAAAGTTTTGATTTCTTTTACATAGAGAATAGTCATGATTACGAATCAAGTTTTGAGCTGAAAGATCAGGCGATCAAAACATTTTACCGTAGAGCTGCCCGCATTAGAGAAAGTGACCCAAGAAGAGGCTCTATGGTTTTTCTTAGCAATACCCAGCAACCAATTGTAGGAAGCGGGGAGACTTTCACGGAAAATGTAGCCGGTATGATGAGGGAGGGTGTGACTTCCAGACCCAACCGGCATATTGATAAAAAACTGATCAGAAGTCACCTTTACGCCAGAAATATTACCGATGTAGAAACTTTGAGATTTCATTTCTTTGTGGGTAATTCATTTTACTCTGAAGCTCAGAGAACCAACCGCTGGCTGATGA
Source organism: Cyclobacteriaceae bacterium (assembly GCA_965228045.1). Taxonomy (GTDB): domain Bacteria; phylum Bacteroidota; class Bacteroidia; order Cytophagales; family Cyclobacteriaceae; genus JANQEU01. The sequence continues at coordinate 1,721,958 of OZ245789.1, forward strand.
AAGAATTGGTCAATGAGTTGCATGTAGAAATGAATGCCGACAAAACTGAAGTTATTCTCTATTCATTGGTTAATATTGAGGATCAGAGTGCATTTACTAGAGAAATCAATGCTATTTTGTCCCCGGAAATAACTTATAGAGTCTCAGTCATCAAACCATAATTTAAACTATGCATGCATTTGAAATTAAGGATCTGGAATGCGCTTATGCCGATGGAAATACGGTATTGCATGTTCCTGAACTTGAGATTTCATTTGGTAAGGTTGTGGTCTTCCTTGGCCCCTCAGGAGTTGGCAAGAGTACCTTGCTGGAAACGCTGGGTTTGATGAACAATACGATTAAGAAAGGAAAGATCAATTTTGTTCATGAAGAAATGGATTTCCAGGGGCTTTGGAGCAATGGCAAGTCAACCATTCCGGAAGTAAGAAGTGAGCATATGAGCTTCGTTTTCCAGGAAAATAATCTACTCGATAATCTTTCGGCAATAGAAAACGCCATGATCCCGTTGCTGATTCAGGGGACGCCAGCGGAAGAAGCCCGCAAGATCATCAGGGACTGGTGCCAAAATCTGGACCTCTCATTCATTACAGATGATACAAGGGTATCAGAGCTCTCAGTCGGTCAGAAACAAAGATTGTCCTTCATCAGAGCCGCTGCACCGAGATTTACGGTTTTGTTTGGGGATGAGCCCACAGGAAATCTTGACGAAAGAAATGGTGATGTTCTCATGGAAGCTTTGAGAGCCAAAATTCAAAATTCTGACAAGACGATGCTCTCCATCATAGTGTCTCATGACATTGACCTTGCTTTAAAATATGGAGATGAGATCATCGTGCTAACAAAAAATGCGGATAGACAAGGAATTATAAGCAAAAACAATATTTTTAGTAAACGTCCTGAAGAGGAAGGTGGAAAATGGGCGACGACCGAAATTGAATTTAGTCTGAAGGAAATTAGAAATCATATAGCCAGTCTTTTGTAAAATGTCTATCGCCAACCAAAATTTCACGCCACTATTTCAGAAGGGAGAGAAGATAGAGATTTATGGAGCTCGTAACTTCAATTTTTACGTGCTTATTCTGATTCTGATGTTCACTTTCTGTTCTATTGGAGGCGCAAATCTTGCGCTAAGTGACCTTGGGGACAAAATGAACGACCCTTTCGTAAATCTGCTCAGCGTGGATGTTCCTCTGAGTAAGCGAGATATAGTAGAGGATCTAAAACGCCAGCTGAATGACGATAGCGTAAAGCAGGCGTACAAGTTTGAGAGTGTGACCAATTATGTCGAATTCGCTTTGGCTTTTCAGGGGCCGGAGACGTCCAAGTGGGTGAAGGGTCGCTCTATTGACTTAAATAATCCTGTATTGGCCAGACTCCTTGAAGAAGATAATTTAATTGCCGGCTCAGGTTTCAAAATGGAGAATGAGATCGGACTGATCATTTCAGTTCGGCTATTGGAAGAACTAGGCTATGAAGGGTATCCTTCTCACATTGACATGCGCTTCAATGAATTGAGAGTACCGATTCCTATCAGAGCCATTGTGCGTGAACTTCCGGAACTTAACTATTTTGTGGCATCACCTTATTTTTTCTTTCAAAGAACACAATTGGGTGGAACGGCTTTTATGGTTCGGACCAATACAAAGCTCGGTTTGTTCTTACCGGACCCTGAAAGAGCCAGAGATTTTACCAGCGAGCTTGAGAATTTCTTTTCAGAAAACTCAAAATACAGAGGGTGGGACGCTGAGGTACTTTTTAGAAACAACATTGAATCGCACCTCCCCGGAACAGAATATACGATTGAATTCTTTGGATATCGGGCCGAGGAATCGACCGATTATAATCAGCTTATAAGGGATTTGAAAGAGGCAATACCCGAATATGACTTCATTAGATACTATGATTACGACTTCAATAATTATCCCAGTAATTTCAGAATAGATACAGATAAGATCGCAATCAATTTTACTGAACTTGATAGAGTCAGAGACTTCCAGGAATTCCTTTTCAATGCTTATCAGATAGAAGTGGACATTGCTAAAGTTCGGGACAAAGAGAATTTCTCTTTTGTCAAACTATTGACGGAAGTCATCTCGATGCTTTTGATCGTTTTTGCGATAGTCAGTATCTGTTTCTATCTATATAACCTGCTCAAATCACATCTGCAGAAGATCAGACCAAATTTGGGTACGTTCATGGCTTTTGGATTGGATCAGAAACATCTTTTTAACCTTTACAAAAACTTATTGTTAAGGTTTCTTTTTGAAGCGACTCTTTTTTCCCTGATCGGCGCATTCGTTCTGCTGTTTGTGGTCAGTATGCTGCTGGGTATGGTGGATAACTACCTGGCATTGTTTGATTGGAAACTATTGGCAACCCTGATCATTTTATTTACTGCCTTCTATACCATTTTCAAGAATGTAATTGAAACGATCCTGGAAAAGACTCCCGGTGATCTGATTTATGACAGGTAAATGAATTTCAAATTTGTGTAAAGACAATAAAAAAGGTCTTCCCGTCGGGAAGACCTTTTCTGTTTATGAACTCTTATGATCTTACATCATACCGCCCATTCCACCTGGCATTCCTCCGCCACCTGGCATAGCAGGAGCTTCAGGCTCAGGGTGATCGGCTACCACAGCTTCAGTAGTAAGCAGAAGTCCTGCAATTGAAGCCGCATTTTCCAATGCAAGTCGTGTTACTTTAGTTGGATCGATAATTCCAGCCTTGAACATGTTAACATACTCATCAGCACCGGCGTTGTAACCGTAATCATCTTTTCCTTCTTTCACAGCATTTACAACTACAGAAGCCTCACCACCAGCGTTTTCCACGATGGTTCTAAGTGGAGACTCAAGAGCAGCTTTCACAATGCTAACTCCAGTGTTTTGATCAGCATTTTCCAGGTTAAGTTTATCCAACGCTTTAGCAGCACGGATTAACGCAACCCCACCACCTGCTACAATTCCTTCCTGAACAGCAGCTCTTGTAGCGTGCAATGCATCGTCAACCAGGTCTTTTTTCTCTTTCATTTCCACTTCAGTGGCCGCTCCAATGTATAGGATTGCTACACCGCCGGAAAGCTTCGCAAGTCGCTCCTGAAGCTTTTCTTTATCGTAGTCAGAAGTAGTGTTTTCAATTTGCTGTTTGATTTGATTTACTCTCGCCTCGATGTCAGCTTTCTTTCCTGCACCGTTTACGATAGTGGTATTATCCTTGTCAATGTTGATTTTTTCAGCAGTTCCAAGATAATCCAATGTGGCATTTTCCAGCTTATAACCTCTCTCTTCAGAAATCACGGTACCGCCTGTCAGGATAGCAATATCCTCAAGCATGGCTTTCCTTCTGTCACCAAAACCAGGAGCTTTCACCGCAGCAATTTTCAGAGAACCTCTGATTTTATTCACCACAAGTGTAGCAAGAGCTTCACCTTCTACGTCTTCGGAGATGATCAACAATGGTTTGCCGGTCTGAGCTGTAGCTTCCAAAACTGGGAGCAGTTCCTTCATGTTAGAGATCTTCTTATCGTAGATCAAAATGTAAGGATTCTCAAGCTCAGCCTCCATTTTATCTGTGTTTGTCACAAAATATGGAGAAAGGTAACCACGATCAAACTGCATACCTTCCACAGTTTTCACCTCAGTTTCAGTTCCTTTTGCTTCTTCAACAGTAATGACGCCGTCTTTTCCAACTTTGTCCATCGCTTTCGCGATCATTGATCCCACTTCCTTGTTACTGTTGGCAGAAACTGTAGCTACCTGCTCGATTTCATCTCCTGTAGAGATTTCTTTCGACTGAGATCGAAGGTTTTCCACGACTTTGGCAACCGCCTTGTCAATACCCCTTCTTACATCCATTGGGTTTGCACCAGCGGCAACGTTCTTAATACCATGGCTGTAGATGGATTGAGCCAAAACAGTAGCAGTGGTGGTTCCGTCACCTGCATCATCTGCAGTCTTGGACGCTACTTCTTTCAGAAGTTGAGCACCCATGTTTTCGATAGGTTCCTCAAGCTCGATTTCTTTAGCTACGGAAACACCGTCTTTTGTAACAGAAGGAGCACCGAATTTTTTATCCAGGATCACGTTACGTCCTTTAGGACCCAAAGTAACCTTAACAGCGTTAGCCAGTGTGTCTACACCCTTTTTCAGGCTATTACGTGCTGTGGTATCGAAAAATATATCTTTAGCCATAATTAGTTTTAGATTTTAGTTTTAGTTCGACTGATTTTCTTAAACAATTCCGTAGATATCGGATTCTTTCATGATGAGGTACTCCGTACCATCAATAGAAACTTCTGTACCTGAGTACTTACCGTAAAGCACAGTGTCACCGACTTTCACATTTAAAGGCTCATCCTTTTTGCCGGTTCCAACTGCAACAACTGATCCTCTTTGAGGTTTTTCTTTTGCTGTATCCGGAATGATGATGCCGGATGCAGTTTTCTCTTCAGCCGCAGCAGGTTCTACCAGAACTCTGTCAGCTAATGGTTTGAAGTTAACTTTTGACATATTTCTTTTAAATTTTTATTTGAGGTTGTTATCCAAAAATTCTAAATGGTCTATCATCATATCTTATGCCAAAATAGAATTGTCAGAGAACCTGACAGGTTTCCTGACAAAATTTCAGTACCGACAGGGGCAGATATACATAAATCATATTTTGTTATTTTTAATACATGGTTAATTTTAATAAGGTTAAACAACTAAATAGTTTATGGAAAAATTGAAACATGATTGGCTGACGGAAGGATTAATTGATTTCGAGTACAAAAAGTATGTCCTGCTCGCGTATTTGCAGGATGTCAAAAAGAACTTTAGCCATACCAAGTTGTATCCATTTCTGTCAGAAGTTATCTTTCATTATAACAATCTCAAGAAGATCAAAGATGACAAAGAGTTGATTTATGAAAGTTTTCCTAAAAGCATTTCTAAAGCGGATTTCCGGAAGTTGAAGTTGAATTACAAAAAAGTCGTTTCGGAAGATGAGATCGTAAAACTTTTGGAGGAGATCATCTCTTACGCTCTTCAGCAATTTGGTAAGACCATAGAAGAGGGGAGGGAAGTATTTGACTTTGTTAGGGAGAATATGGAGATAGAAAGGGTTGGTCTCACACCTATATACGTGAATGAGGGATATATTCTGGTTAATGTGGATGCCAGACGGGATGTAATGGTATATCGTTATTCCTCATCTGTTTTCGAAAGTGCGAACGAGCAGTACCGTGGTATTTCCACTACGTTTATTGGGCAGGATTTTACTGACCTATCACGGACATTTGAGACGATAAAGCGGGACCTGGTAAAGAGGTATACGGACTTACCGAATCCAAATACTTACAAAGTGATCAGCAAGTTGAAATTTCCGGTATTGGAAACTGTATTACCTATTGCCAAAAGGCTGGTAATGAAAGAGATTTCTGTTTCTACTAGTTAGAAGCAGAGTCGTCTGCTTGTAGATTTAAATCCTCGAGTGAGCTGTTATCTGCAGGTTGCACTGCATTTGGATTAGGAGTGGAAGGCATAATGCCTTGCTGTTGGGCATTCTCAATGTTTGGACTTTCCACAAAATCAGTTTCTGTTGGTATGGCGAAGTTTGTCCCAAGCGTTAGCAAAACGATAGCAATTGCAAGTGCCCAGGTAGCTTTTTCCAGCACATCACCTGTCTTTTTAACGCCCATCACCTGGCTGGCACCTGAACCACCAAATTGGCTGCTCAATCCTCCTCCTTTCGGATTTTGCATCAACACAACAAGTATCAGAAGTAGGGCACAAAGCAGTATAACACCAACAATTAATCCGTACATTTTAAAATCTTTTCTTCAATTGCTCAATTCGGTTCGCAAAGAAAGATTCTTTTTCAGGAAATTTCAACATTAACGACTCATATATTTCTATAGCTCGTTTGTACTTTCCCTGTTCAATGTAAATTTCTGCCAGGTATTCTGACGAAATATCGGCATGAAACCTTGTACTTGTCTCAGCCAGGTCATCCTTATTTTCAGAGGTGGTTTTGTTTTTCTTTGCCGGTGTGATTCCAGGTTCCTTATCTATGAAATCTGAAATTATCTTTTTCTGATCAACAGGTTGATCCTGCTGCCTGTCACCTCGTGATCTTTTTGAAACTACCTGATCCTCATCATCTTTCTTTGTTCGGGCTGTCTTTTTTTCTTCACCGGTGGGTTTTTCTGCCTTTTTGGGATCTTCGGTCTTGGTCGTTTTCTTTGTGGTAGACTTGGTAGAAGTTGATTTTGCAGTTTTACTTGAGGTACTTTTTTTGGAAGTGGTCTTCTTTGCTGACGTAGACTTGCGGGTCGATTTCTTTGTTGTTTCTGATGGCTTTTTACTTACATCGGAAGTACTCTTCGCTTTATCCTCTGTTGGATGATCGCTGGAGTCATCATCAGTTTTTGCTTCTTCTACTTTTTCTTTCGCGACAACAGGGTCCACTGACTCCTTTTCGGATTCTTTTGAATCTGATTCTTCTTTTGTTGTGGTTTTGGAAGTTCCTTCCTGAACTCCTGCGTCCTCTGGTTCTTCTTTTTCCTTCGTCGATGAGGTTTGAACTACCTCCTCCTTGTCACCATGATCCGGTTCGGTGGCCTTCTGCACCGCAGATTTTACGGCTTCTTCCTCCTCGAATTTCCTTTCCCAATTCTGAAATCTTTTTTTCGATTCTTTCAGATTTTCAATATCCTGATAAACTTCCTCAATCAACAGATCAAGATCTGATTTGGGTGGAGTTTCAGAAATAAGCTTGTTTTCGGTTGTTTCCTTTTCCGGAGTGATTGGCTTACCCGGTTTTCTAACCGGACGTTCTGCGGGACTAGTGGGTCTTTGTCTTAGTTTAGGATCAACAGGTTTCTTTTTATCCACAGTTCTTTCTGAAGGCCTTGGAGGAGGTTCCAGAAAGAACAACTTGTCAGATAGATATCTTTTTAGAAGGACCCTGTCCGTTACATATACTGCTGCTTTCGCAACATATTTTTGTCCCTTTTTTGGGTCAACCTCTTGCTTCTTTTTGGCAAGCAATACCCTGGCAGACTGGAAATAAGGATAAGCTGAGACCAATCGTTCCAATTCGTCAATTTTATCCTTTGACATTTTGGATGGATCGTGTAGATAGTTAACGAAATCCTTTCTATTCAAACCCGCTTAAAGTTGATGATTCAGATAAATATAGGAAAAATTACCAATTAGCGACCGAAGCGTTGAATATATCAATTATTATTTGGTCAAATATCTCCTCCACAAATTGCTGTTCAGCGGATGTAATATCTGTACTTTGGTCATAGTCCTTAAAGAAAGAAAATCGTTTCTCAAAGTCAAAGGTATGGTCATTATTATTCGTGTAAGTAGCATAAACAGTGATGGTAATCCTGGAGAGTTCTGAAAAATCCACACCTCGTCCGGACCCTGACGCATTTGCACCAACTGGGGTAATGGTGTAATTGTCTATGTACCCGTCAAATTGAAGGTCACCATTGTCATCGACCAGTCGCAAACTGGTATTTTGCTGGAAGTAATCCTTAATACTTTCCGTAAATAGAACACTCATATTGGAAGGACCAAGTGGAGCATTGTTAAAAAATGTCTGGATTGATATGGTTTCAACGTCAGGTGAAATTGACGCTCCGGTGAAGGAATATACACCACAATTCATGTTTAGCATGATCAGGATGATGGCCAGAAGATTAATAACTTTCAATCTCATATTGCTTTATTTTCCTGTAAAGGGTTCTTTCGGAGATGCCCAGGTCTAACGCAGCATACTTCCGCTTATTTCCATTTTTACGAAGGGCCATGATGATCATTTCTTTTTCTTTCTTTTCCAGAGAAAGTGAATCTTCTTCCTCAAGTTCATGGGCAATATCCTCAATCGTTTCCGGATAATCTTCCGACTCTTCTTCAGAAGAATTGATAAGCAATGGAGTTGGTTTATCGTGATTATCCCTGAAATCCGCCGCATTGAAGCTGCCCATGTCACTGAATAGGTTTCCATGCTCCTCTAAAATGTCATTCTTTGTGACATTGCCCTGAAGTAACTGAAGAATCAGTTTCTTCATTTCAGTCATGTCCTTTTTCATATCAAAGAGGACCTTATAAAGGATATCTCTTTCGCTGAAATCCTCTTTTTGCTGTTCTGAAGAAATGACTGCCGGCAGCCTATTCTCATCTCGCGGAAGATATGTCATTAGCTTTTCGGCTGAAATCTCTCTTTCAAGCTCCAAAGCGCTCATTTGTTCCACCAGGTTTTTAAGTTGTCGAATATTTCCCGGAAACCGATACTTCAACAGCAATTCCTCAGCTTCTAAGGTGAGCTCTATAGCCTTCGTTCTATATCTTTCTCCAAAATCATAAGCAAATTTTTTGAAAAGCAGGGTAATGTCCTTTCCACGTTCCCGCAAGGGCGGGACCTTAATTGGCACTGTGCTAAGTCGGTAAAACAGATCTTCCCGAAATTTGCCCTTAGACACGGCCTCGTTGAGGTCTACATTGGAAGCGGCGATAACTCTGACATCCGTTTTCTGCACTTTGGATGAGCCAACTCGGATAAATTCTCCGTTCTCGAGTATTCTAAGTAGTCTGGCCTGGGTACTCACCGGCATTTCACCAATTTCATCGAGAAATATGGTTCCACCATTTGTCACCTCAAAATATCCCTTCCTGCTGTCCGTTGCGCCGGTAAAAGAACCTTTCTCATGTCCGAAAAGCTCAGAGTCAATTGTACCTTCTGGTATCGCACCGCAATTGATAGCGATAAACTGACCATGTTTCCTGTGTGAAAGCGAATGAATGATCTTGCTAAATGATTCTTTCCCCACTCCGCTTTCTCCACTTATCAGAACGCTCATATCGGTTGGGGCAACCTGAAGAGCTACCCGGATGGCATTATTCAATTGCGGAGAATTACCAACAATTTCAAACCGCTGTTTGATAGACTGAACTTCAGCTTCTTGCTTATAATCCATTAATTAAAGTGCTTTTCCCAAAAGGGTGGCAGATGTGCAGTCATTCACCTCTACCATTAAATATTGACCTTTTTCAAATCCTTCGTCCTTAAAAACAACCACCTTATTTGCGGAGTTTCTTCCCTGCACGTCCTGGTTGGATTTTTTACTTTTTCCTTCTACAAGTACTTCGAACTTCTTCCCTACATCCAGTTTATTTCTGGAAAGAGAAATTGACTGCTGTTTTTCGATGATTTGCTGTAATCTCTTCTTTTTGACATTTAATGGAATGTCATCTGTATATTTTTTGGCAGCAAGGGTGCCAGGTCTTTCCGAATAATAAAACATATAGGAAAAGTCATACTGAACGTAGTCCATGAGAGAAAGCGTATCCATATGTTCTTCATCTGTTTCCGAACAAAAACCTGTGATCATATCCGAACTTATGCCACATTCCTCTCCGAGTATGTCTCTGATTGCATCTACCCTGTTTATGTACCACGACCTGTCGTAAGTGCGATTCATTAATTCAAGGACCCTGCTGTTTCCACTCTGGGCGGGTAAGTGAATGTATTTACAGATGTTATCATACCTTTTCATCGTGTAAAGGACTTCATCTGTAATGTCTTTGGGGTGAGAGGTTGAAAACCTGACACGCAGCTTTGGATCCACTTTTGCTACCATCTCCAACAGATTGGCAAAATTGACTACTTCAGAAATTCTTTCTTTTTCTAAACGAGCTTTGTTGTTTTCTTCCTCAGACCATTTGTAAGAATCTACGTTTTGTCCAAGAAGTGTGACCTCCCGGTAACCATTTTCAAACAACTGTCTGGCCTCCTCAACGATTGAGAACGGGTCTCTGCTTCGTTCTCTTCCGCGGGTAAATGGTACTACACAAAAGGAGCACATATTGTCACATCCTCTCATGATGGAAATGAAAGCAGTCACTCCGTTGGAGTTCAAGCGGATAGGAGAGACGTCGGCATAGGTTTCTTCCCGGCTTAAGAATGTGTTTACACCCTTTTCACCCTGCTCTACCTGGGGAATCAATTTTGGAAGATCACGATAGGCATCCGGACCAACGACCAGGTCTACGATTTTTTCTTCTTCCAATAGCTTTGATTTAAGTCTTTCGGCCATGCAGCCTAAAACTCCGATCATGACTTCCGGTCTTGCTCCCTTAACTTTCTGAAATTGAGAGAGTCGTTTCCTTACGGTCAACTCTGCTTTTTCACGTATGGAACATGTATTGAGCAGTATCAGATCAGCCTTTTCAAATGAACTTGTGGTGTCAAATCCTTCATTGGCTAAAATAGATGTGACGATCTCACTGTCAGAGAAGTTCATCTGACAACCATAACTTTCAATGTAAAGCTTACGCTTGTCAGAGTCTGTTTCCTTGGAAATTCTTACCTCACAATTTTCCTCATTTTCGGTTTTGGAATCGATCAGCTCTATGTCTTCAATTAGATTTTCCATGTGCAGTATTAGACTAGCAAAGATAATTCAACATTAAGCGGGGATGCCATTTTGGCAGACTATTTTGTGTTAAATTCAAGAAATAGACCGATTTCAAGCAGAAATAGTTTCGTGCTGTCAGGTTTTCCTTCCAATTCATATTCAAGAGGCATTTCAATGATTGACATAAACTGTTTGGATTCCCTGTCTATCAGAGCCGGGACCCATTTGCTGAATCCGGTAGTGGAATTAGAAATTTTCGCCATTGAAAATACAGGATCGGGCATGAGATCTAATAGACGGGCAAATGTGATGCTGTCATCTTTAAATTCATTTGAGAGTCGAATTTGATCAATGGACATTGTGAATGTGGAATCAATGTTGATGATATGGCTAGGATTTTCCACTGAGTCAGGCATTATTCCATTTTTGGAGGCAACCTTAGGGTTGTTGATGTCTGATTGAAAGTGACCGGAAACGAAAATTGGCCTCTGAAGTGTGGAGTCATATTGAGCTTGCATTTCACCAGCAACTATTCTCATGGATCCATCTGCTCTCGCGGATTTCGACGTGAGCACCCAGGTCAGAATTGATTTTTTGTCATCAACTTTGAAGTTATAAACTTCACTGGTAGTTTCATCCTGAATCTGATTTTCGCTGGGAGCACATGCGAAAAATAAAACAACTAAGGATATGAGGATCGAATGTTTTACCATAATAAGTTTCAAAAAGCACAAAACAACTCTATGTTTATAAAAACTGAAAATTCATATGGCAATAATCCAGGAAGTTAGGGGGTTTAAACCCATGTTTGGTGAAAATTGTTGGTTCGCAGAAAATGCTGTGGTAGTGGGGGAAGTTAAGATGGGAAAGAATTGTACGGTATGGTTTAGTGCAGTGGTTAGGGGTGATGTTAATTCCATCACGGTAGGAGACAATGTTAATATCCAGGACAATGCGACTATTCATGGAACTTTTGAAAAGGCTTCCACCTGGATTGGAAATGATGTTTCAATAGGTCACAATGCAATTGTTCATGGGTGTACGCTGGAAGCAAATGTGTTGGTGGGTATGGGAGCGATTGTCATGGACAATGCAATCGTCAAAAAGGGAGCCATGATTGCCGCAGGTAGTGTGGTATTGGCAAATACGGTCGTGGAGGAAGGAATGATATATGGAGGAATACCAGCAAAACCACTTAAAAAGATTGATCAAAATAATCTGGAGATGATGTCGCGAATCTCTAAGAATTATATAAAATACGCTTCATGGTTTAAACAAGAGTAAATGAACTTACTTATAAAACTAATTCTGTCTGCCGTAGCGGTAATTGTAGTTTCTTACTTACTGCCCGGCGTTTATATTGATGATTTTTGGTCCGCGTTTATTCTGGCGGTTGTGCTATCCTTACTGAACTATGTGGTCAAACCCATATTAGTCATTTTGACCATCCCATTGACAGTGGTTACACTCGGACTTTTTCTTTTGGTCATCAATGCACTTATCATTTTGATGGCTGACAGCATCATTGATGGGTTCATAGTTGAGGGTTTTTGGTGGGCTTTATTATTCAGCTTGTTGCTGTCCCTTGTAAACTCATTGCTCACAGATTTGAGTGGGGGGGAGAAAACTCAGAAATAAACAGGGCACTGCGGGTCTTTCCTGTAGTTTCTTAGTTTTATTCTGTAGTTGAGAAGAATTTCATGGGAACCGGCGGAAGTATTGGCCAGAGGACCAGTAGTGGCATCATAGGCATAACCTACTCTGAAATTTTCGTTTAGGATCACCTGACCCATAAGTGTGATTTCAAGTGAATTTCTAACATTAATTCCTACATAAGCGATATCATCAAATATGACATTGGCTGAGACGTCAAATTCAAATCGGCTTCTCTCCTGACCACGTAGAATAAAAGCAGGGCTTAACTTCATGTTGGGTCCGATTGGGAAAATAATACCTGAAGTGAAGTAGTAGTTTCTGCTTTCTCTTGATTCCTCTGTTGAATTTATGATTTCATCCACGACGAGGGTCTTATTCTCCAATAAGTAGGGAACAGAAAAGCCAGCATAGAACACTGGATTTGCAAAGTATAGACCAGTTCCAAAATTTGGAGCAAACTTTGAGATCTGACCACTTAAATAAGGGTCGCGGGGATCAAGGACTTCAAGATTGTCAAAATTCGTATTCCTGTGATTAAATCCGCCCGAAAGACCCATGGAAAGTATTCCCAGGCTGGTTTTGATCTTGTAGGCGTAACTCGTATAGAGAGACATATCATTCGTAATTCCAATCTTGTCTCGATTTGCATGAAAACCAACACCCACTCGATTACTAAGGAATGAATTATTCACGGAAATGGATGTGAACTCCGGAGCGCCAGGCACATTTATCCATTGAGCTCTGTGAACGGCAATGGCAGAAAAGATATTTAGACTTCCTGCATAAGCCGGATTAATGAGCAGCAAATTATATTGATAAGTAGAGGTGAGTGGCCGCGTTTGCCCTATCGCATTGATAGAGATCAATGTCATAAGACAAATTACAAATGCAATCTTCAAACCCTTCATATATTTCAAATTTACCTAACTAATTCCAAATACCCTTGCTTCACGTCCGTACCATCTCCCAGGTCGATTACAAAGAAGTAAGTTCCTACAGGCAGTTTTCTTACCCTGCTACCTACATTACTATAACCCTCAAATCGTACATCCAGGTTATTGTAATTATCTGTTTCCCAAACTTTGGTTCCTCCACGAGTGTAGATGATCACCCTATTGTTCTCAAAAAGATTGATACAATCCAATAGCAGGTAATCATTTATACCATCATTGTTGGCGGAAACACCATTGTAGATTTTGATGCTTGGTTCAATTTCAAATGAATCCGTAAAATCGCATCCTTTATCCGTACGGAACCAAACTTCATAGGTGCCAGGAGCTAAATCGACAACTTTCAGATCAGTTGAAAAGTCATTTCCGTCCTTGCTCCAAACAATGGAATCAATGGAAGTGTAGATGTAACTGGATGTATCGGCTTCCAAAGTAGATTCTGGTTGTACAAAGTCGATAAATGCCTGTCCGGAGAACTGGTTGACTGCTCCAAACTCTGTCCTTAAGCACAATGAATGCGTCACATTGATGGTATACTCAGGATCTGTAATTCCATTCTCTATTGTGATTTGAATTGGAGGTGATGGACATCCATTTTCCAGATCGACAGCTACTACATTATACAATCCGGTATCCAGTTGATTGATATCATCGCCTATATGAATTGGTGTGGTCAAATCCGAAGCTGAATACCACTCAAACCTGAAATTATCCGAATTACCGATCGCTGTGGCTTTTGCTCTACCATCCGGCATTAGACAGTTCATTCTATGGTTCAGTACCACGACATTAGGAGGAAGTACATCCGGTGTATTATCCTCAATTTCAAATGGATACTCCTCGGTACATCCGGTTATTTTATCGTATACTGACATTGTGTAGCTTCCAGCAGTCAACGAATCTGCAAATAGCCCTTGCTGGAATGGTGTCAAACCTTCAGTATCAGTACCTACATACCAGCTCACAGTCCACCTGAAATATCGCTCATCAGGATCCAGAATTTGAGCAAAACCATCAGGTCTGTCCGGATCGCAAATTGTCATGTCACTGACGATATCTACGCTTACATCTATCAAACCAATTTCGTCTTCAATGACTACTCTTTCCAGATTACTTGTGAAACAAGATTTCACATTGTCAACTGCATATACCCAGTATGTACCAGCTGTCACATTATCAAGATCATTTCCTTCAAAGAAATGAAGATTATTAGCCGGATCAGGATTACTCACCGAATCAGTGAACCAGTAGAATGAGTAATCCGAACCTCGGAATTCAGGGTTATCACCCACATTGAGTACCGATACAACGGCACGTCCATTAGGGTTCTCACAATTGTTGTTAGCGGCTGTTGATTTACTTAAAGTAAGTGGTAATAGCCAGTCATCAGTAAGTGTATACTCCTCAGAAATGCTACACCCTGTCGCCTGATCAGTCACGGTTACCGTATACGTGCCCGCAGCCAAACTATCAATTACACTTCCGGTCATGCCATTGTCCCAACTAAAGTCATAACCAGCTGTCTGACCGTTGGCAAGGACAGAAAGTTTGCCAGTAGGGAAAGAGGTATCGCATGATGTATTATTCTGCGACAGCAATTCTCCATCATCATTAAACGCCAGAGAAATAGCCGGATAGCTGATAGAATCCGGGAAGAATTCTTCCCACAGCGTTGCCTCACATAAGTGATCGTTATGAGTAGCCTGGATATAGTAACTCTGACCTGGTTCACCTGAGGTGAAATTTGATGTCGTATCTATGGCTACACCACCGTCATTCGGGTCACCCTGATAGATCACGAAAGAGTAATCAGACGTGTCCCCGTAAGACATGCTCGTAATTGTGATCACGCCATTTGCCGGAGAACAAGTCGTAGGATCGGTGGTGGATACACTTAAAATTTCGGGTTCTACAGGCTCATTAGGAACAGTGAATGTACCCGTAGTCACACAAAGGGACACGGAGCTTTCCACTTCCAGGTAATATGTACCAGACCTAAGATCACCCAAAGTATCGCTGTTTGACAATACAGGTCCGGTAGGGGAGCTTGTATTAGTATCGTAAGCCCTCCAGCTAAACGAATATGTAGAGTCGTTGAATACCTCATCACGACCATCAGCAGTTGCAGTTAAAGTACCTACAGCGGTGGCGGATGATGAACATGAACTATCGGCAGCTACCAGGGAAATCAGAAGCACCGGATCAAGTTCCATATCTTCAATTTCAAAGTATATGGTATCTGAATGACAATCGGAATCATTATAGCTTATGTGGGCATAATAATCACCAGCAGTTAAGCTATCGAGAGTAAATGGAGTAGTGGCCGAAGGATCGGTTTCTGAATCTGTCTCAACGGAGTCCCCGTCTACATTATAATAACCAATGGTGAAATTGTCTCTGATAAACGTTGAATCCGCGGTTACATCTACACTGTAAGTTGTGCCATCGTAGATAATCTGTGTGATGGCAAATGATCCACTTCCACGACCACCATTATTTTCTTCACATATTAGGTTGTCATTTACTTCATACAATTCTATAAATGGATAAACAGGGTCATTGCTGATAACCATAGAGCGTTTGGTCCTACAACCTGTGGCACTATTGATAATTTTCACTGTGTATGTGCCGTCTGAAACATCAGATATCAAAGTATCGGTATGGCTAATGCCCAATGCATTATCTACACGATTTGCAACATTTGTTGTGTCATTACCGGTGAACCACTCAAAATCATACTCCGCTGTCAGATTGTTTGATCCATCTATCTCTACTAAGGCCAATTCACCTATGGCAACCGTTCCTCCACAGTTTTCATTTGGTGTCATGGCGATACTATCCACACTAGGTGTGACGGTTTTCTCAAGGATTTCTATTGCAAATGATCCCTGCGTACAGTTTGTTCCAATCACCTCTAATTCGAAGGTATAGGTATCGGCGACGAGATCAGAAATTGTTATAGTTCCATTCCCGCCATCTCCCGCAGCATTTGGAGTAATCACAACGTCTGTAAATGTTGAGCTGCTGTAAGTCCAATTGAAATCATTAACTACTGCAGTGTCACCAGCATAGGTTATGTCATCGCTGTCGATGAAAATCTGACCTCCAGGTGTGCCTTCACATATTGAATCATGCTTGAGTTGAGTGTCAGGAACATTGAGATTAGGGTAGTAGAATTCATTCTGAACTTCCACAGTTTTGATCACCGGACCACATCCGGCATTTGTGGAACAAGTATCACGCTTGGTTACGGATACTGTATAGAAGTCATCACTTAGTCCGCTAATCTGAGTCGAATCTCCAAGGTCATCATTAGCCGTACCTTGATTACCCCCGGCAAACAATTCACTACCACCAGTGG
The DNA here is from genome assembly GCA_965228045.1 of Cyclobacteriaceae bacterium. Classification (GTDB taxonomy): domain Bacteria; phylum Bacteroidota; class Bacteroidia; order Cytophagales; family Cyclobacteriaceae; genus JANQEU01. Next base: position 1,738,336 of record OZ245789.1, read on the forward strand.
CTGAAGTACCTCTAAACCATTCAATAATATAGTTGTCGTTATCAACGTCTATTCCGTCCTCAAAGATGTCCACAGTTACCTGGCCGGTACCATTGTTTCCAGCCACCGAACAATCCATGTTGTTGGCATCTACGGTAAAGTCAATCACCGCCTGAGTGGTGTCATACTCTATCGTAACACTTCTGGAAGCTGATACGCATCCGCTTGTATTGTCTCTTAAGAACACGGAGTAGGTGCCAGGATTTAGGTCATATATGCTATCAAGGTTAATGTTTTCTCTTATACCAGTTTCACTTCCCGGAAGACCAGACCAAACAAATTCGTATCGAGGATCATCCGATGGAGCCAGTGTTTTTGCAACACCATCTATGAAAACTCTGGATATCCTTACTCCACCAGTTGAAGTTCCGGAACAGTTAACCATATCATATGTCAGGATGTCCTGATTTCGGATCTCAAGGGTAATAGTATCTCTCTTGATATTGTAAGTAGCGACCGAGGCACATGTATTGTACGGATCGGTTCTGTCGATGGCATAGAGAGTATACTGTCCGTTCGGGAGGTTATCGATTCTGTTACCGGTGTATCCGTCCACATTGGAGATATCCGAGGCATCGGCTACAGCAGACTCCCCATCATTGATGTTATCGATCAGAGAGGTATCCGAGTTAACACCTTCGAACCAGATGAACTCATAAGAGCTGGCAGTGGCAGGGTTGGTGCCAGCCGAATCTATTGCTACTTCGATGAATCCGTTACCGTCAGAACAGAAGTTGTTGTCAGCGATGTCGACCAGTTCGATGATCGGGTTCTCGGTGTCATTACCGATGGTGAAAGTGAGTGTATCAGATTCACACATGTCAGTGGTAGTGTTTTCGATGACGATCTTGTAGGTGCCCGCCGCCAGAGAGTGCGCACTGTCAGCGGCGTTCTGATTGTTAGTAGAAGACTGAGCAGTAGTACCGATTACACCGTTACTGTTGTTCAGCCACGTAATGCTGAAGTTGTTAGCCTGAGCACTGCTCATTTGTATTTTGGTACCAGCCGAATCGATGGCATCGAGTCTTACCGCTCCATTGAAAGTAGCCGCACAATTGTCGTTGTCCTTGATCTCGAGGTCAGCGAGGAATATGGTGTACTCGACGGTATCTCTCTTGATATTGTAAGTAGCGACCGAAGCACATGTATTGTACGGATCGGTTCTGTCGATGGCATAGAGAGTATACTGTCCGTTCGGGAGGTTATCGATTCTGTTACCGGTGTATCCGTCCACATTGGAGATATCCGAGGCATCGGCTACAGCAGACTCCCCATCATTGATGTTATCGATCAGAGAGGTATCCGAGTTAACACCTTCGAACCAGATGAACTCATAAGAGCTGGCAGTGGCAGGGTTGGTGCCAGCCGAATCTATTGCTACTTCGATGAATCCGTTACCGTCAGAACAGAAGTTGTTGTCAGCGATGTCGACCAGTTCGATGATCGGGTTCTCGGTGTCATTACCGATGGTGAAAGTGAGTGTATCAGATTCACACATGTCAGTGGTAGTGTTTTCGATGACGATCTTGTAGGTGCCCGCCGCCAGAGAGTGCGCACTGTCAGCGGCGTTCTGATTGTTAGTAGAAGACTGAGCAGTAGTACCGATTACACCGTTACTGTTGTTCAGCCACGTAATGCTGAAGTTGTTAGCCTGAGCACTGCTCATTTGTATTTTGGTACCAGCCGAATCGATGGCATCGAGTCTTACCGCTCCATTGAAAGTAGCCGCACAGTTGTCGTTGTCCTTGATCTCAAGGTCAGCGAGGAATATGGTGTACTCGACGGTATCTCTCTTGATATTGTAAGTAGCGACCGAGGCACATGTATTGTACGGATCGGTTCTGTCGATGGCATAGAGAGTATACTGTCCGTTCGGGAGGTTATCGATTCTGTTACCGGTGTATCCGTCCACATTGGAGATATCCGAGGCATCGGCTACAGCAGACTCCCCATCATTGATGTTATCGATCAGGGAGGTATCCGAGTTAACACCTTCGAACCAGATGAACTCATAAGAGCTGGCAGTGGCAGGGTTGGTGCCAGCCGAATCTATTGCCACTTCAATGAATCCGTTACCGTCAGTACAGAAGTTGTTGTCAGCGATGTCGACCAGTTCGATGATCGGGTTCTCGGTGTCATTACCGATGGTGAAAGTGAGTGTATCAGATTCACACATGTCAGTGGTAGTGTTTTCGATGACGATCTTGTAGGTGCCAGCCGCCAGAGAGTGGATACTGTCTTCGCTGTTAACTCCATTTGTATTTGAAGTAGTAGTGGTAGTAGTCAGCGGGTTGTTGCTGTTATCCAACCAGGTGATGTCGAAGTTGTTAGCCTGAGCACTGCTCATTTGTATTTTGGTACCAGCCGAATCGATGGCATCGAGTCTTACCGCTCCATTGAAAGTAGCCGCACAGTTGTCGTTGTCCTTGATCTCGAGGTCAGCGAGGAATATGGTGTACTCGACGGTATCTCTCTTGATATTGTAAGTAGCGACCGAAGCACATGTATTGTACGGATCGGTTCTGTCGATGGCATAGAGAGTATACTGTCCGTTCGGGAGGTTATCGATCCTGTTACCGGTGTATCCGTCCACATTGGAGATATCCGAGGCATCGGCTACAGCAGACTCCCCATCATTGATGTTATCGATCAGAGAGGTATCCGAGTTAACACCTTCGAACCAGATGAACTCATAAGAGCTGGCAGTGGCAGGGTTGGTGCCAGCCGAATCTATTGCCACTTCAATGAATCCGTTACCGTCAGTACAGAAGTTGTTGTCAGCGATGTCGACCAGTTCGATGATCGGGTTCTCGGTGTCATTACCGATGGTGAAAGTGAGTGTATCAGATTCACACATGTCAGTGGTAGTGTTTTCGATGACGATCTTGTAGGTGCCAGCCGCCAGAGAGTGGATACTGTCTTCGCTGTTAACTCCATTTGTATTTGAAGTAGTAGTGGTAGTAGTCAGCGGGTTGTTGCTGTTATCCAACCAGGTGATGTCGAAGTTGTTAGCCTGAGCACTGCTCATTTGTATTTTGGTACCAGCCGAATCGATGGCATCGAGTCTTACGGCCCCATTGAAAGTAGCCGCACAGTTGTCGTTGTCCTTGATCTCAAGGTCAGCGAGGAATATGGTGTACTCGACGGTATCTCTCTTGATATTGTAAGTAGCGACCGAGGCACATGTATTGTACGGATCGGTTCTGTCGATGGCATAGAGAGTATACTGTCCGTTCGGGAGGTTATCGATTCTGTTACCGGTGTATCCGTCCACATTGGAGATATCCGAGGCATCGGCTACAGCAGACTCCCCATCATTGATGTTATCGATCAGAGAGGTATCCGAGTTAACACCTTCGAACCAGATGAACTCATAAGAGCTGGCAGTGGCAGGGTTGGTGCCAGCCGAATCTATTGCTACTTCAATGAATCCGTTACCGTCAGTACAGAAGTTGTTGTCAGCGATGTCGACCAGTTCGATGATCGGGTTCTCGGTGTCATTACCGATGGTGAAAGTGAGTGTATCAGATTCACACATGTCAGTGGTAGTGTTTTCGATGACGATCTTGTAGGTGCCAGCCGCCAGAGAGTGGATACTGTCTTCGCTGTTAACTCCATTTGTATTTGAAGTAGTAGTGGTAGTAGTCAGCGGGTTGTTGCTGTTATCCAACCAGGTGATGTCGAAGTTGTTAGCCTGAGCACTGCTCATTTGTATTTTGGTACCAGCCGAATCGATGGCATCGAGTCTTACGGCCCCATTGAAAGTAGCCGCACAGTTGTCGTTGTCCTTGATCTCAAGGTCAGCGAGGAATATGGTGTACTCGACGGTATCTCTCTTGATATTGTAAGTAGCGACCGAGGCACATGTATTGTACGGATCGGTTCTGTCGATGGCATAGAGAGTATACTGTCCGTTCGGGAGGTTATCGATTCTGTTACCGGTGTATCCGTCCACATTGGAGATATCCGAGGCATCGGCTACAGCAGACTCCCCATCATTGATGTTATCGATCAGAGAGGTATCCGAGTTAACACCTTCGAACCAGATGAACTCATAAGAGCTGGCAGTGGCAGGGTTGGTGCCAGCCGAATCTATTGCTACTTCGATGAATCCGTTACCGTCAGTACAGAAGTTGTTGTCAGCGATGTCGACCAGTTCGATGATCGGGTTCTCGGTGTCATTACCGATGGTGAAAGTGAGTGTATCAGATTCACACATGTCAGTGGTAGTGTTTTCGATGACGATCTTGTAGGTGCCCGCCGCCAGAGAGTGCGCACTGTCAGCGGCGTTCTGATTGTTAGTAGAAGACTGAGCAGTAGTACCGATTACACCGTTACTGTTGTTCAGCCACGTAATGCTGAAGTTGTTAGCCTGAGCACTGCTCATTTGTATTTTGGTACCAGCCGAATCGATGGCATCGAGTCTTACGGCCCCATTGAAAGTAGCCGCACAGTTGTCGTTGTCCTTGATCTCAAGGTCAGCGAGGAATATGGTGTACTCGACGGTATCTCTCTTGATATTGTAAGTAGCGACCGAGGCACATGTATTGTACGGATCGGTTCTGTCGATGGCATAGAGAGTATACTGTCCGTTCGGGAGGTTATCGATTCTGTTACCGGTGTATCCGTCCACATTGGAGATATCCGAGGCATCGGCTACAGCAGACTCCCCATCATTGATGTTATCGATCAGAGAGGTATCCGAGTTAACACCTTCGAACCAGATGAACTCATAAGAGCTGGCAGTGGCAGGGTTGGTGCCAGCCGAATCTATTGCTACTTCAATGAATCCGTTACCGTCAGTACAGAAGTTGTTGTCAGCGATGTCGACCAGTTCGATGATCGGGTTCTCGGTGTCATTACCGATGGTGAAAGTGAGTGTATCAGATTCACACATGTCAGTGGTAGTGTTTTCGATGACGATCTTGTAGGTGCCAGCCGTCAGAGAGTGGATACTGTCTTCGCTGTTAACTCCATTTGTATTTGAAGTAGTAGTGGTAGTAGTCAGCGGGTTGTTGCTGTTATCCAACCAGGTGATGTCGAAGTTGTTAGCCTGAGCACTGCTCATTTGTATTTTGGTACCAGCCGAATCGATGGCATCGAGTCTTACCGCTCCATTGAAAGTAGCCGCACAGTTGTCGTTGTCCTTGATCTCGAGGTCAGCGAGGAATATGGTGTACTCGACGGTATCTCTCTTGATATTGTAAGTAGCGACCGAAGCACATGTATTGTACGGATCGGTTCTGTCGATGGCATAGAGAGTATACTGTCCGTTCGGGAGGTTATCGATCCTGTTACCGGTGTATCCGTCCACATTGGAGATATCCGAGGCATCGGCTACAGCAGACTCCCCATCATTGATGTTATCGATCAGAGAGGTATCCGAGTTAACACCTTCGAACCAGATGAACTCATAAGAGCTGGCAGTGGCAGGGTTGGTGCCAGCCGAATCTATTGCCACTTCGATGAATCCGTTACCGTCAGAACAGAAGTTGTTGTCAGCGATGTCGACCAGTTCGATGATCGGGTTCTCGGTGTCATTACCGATGGTGAAAGTGAGTGTATCAGATTCACACATGTCAGTGGTAGTGTTTTCGATGACGATCTTGTAGGTGCCAGCCGCCAGAGAGTGGATACTGTCTTCGCTGTTAACTCCATTTGTATTTGAAGTAGTAGTGGTAGTAGTCAGCGGGTTGTTGCTGTTATCCAACCAGGTGATGTCGAAGTTGTTAGCCTGAGCACTGCTCATTTGTATTTTGGTACCAGCCGAATCGATGGCATCGAGTCTTACGGCCCCATTGAAAGTAGCCGCACAGTTGTCGTTGTCCTTGATCTCAAGGTCAGCGAGGAATATGGTGTACTCGACGGTATCTCTCTTGATATTGTAAGTAGCGACCGAAGCACATGTATTGTACGGATCGGTTCTGTCGATGGCATAGAGAGTATACTGTCCGTTCGGGAGGTTATCGATTCTGTTACCGGTGTATCCGTCCACATTGGAGATATCCGAGGCATCGGCTACAGCAGACTCCCCATCATTGATGTTATCGATCAGAGAGGTATCCGAGTTAACACCTTCGAACCAGATGAACTCATAAGAGCTGGCAGTGGCAGGGTTGGTGCCAGCCGAATCTATTGCCACTTCAATGAATCCGTTACCGTCAGTACAGAAGTTGTTGTCAGCGATGTCGACCAGTTCGATGATCGGGTTCTCGGTGTCATTACCGATGGTGAAAGTGAGTGTATCAGATTCACACATGTCAGTGGTAGTGTTTTCGATGACGATCTTGTAGGTGCCAGCCGCCAGAGAGTGGATACTGTCTTCGCTGTTAACTCCATTTGTATTTGAAGTAGTAGTGGTAGTAGTCAGCGGGTTGTTGCTGTTATCCAACCAGGTGATGTCGAAGTTGTTAGCCTGAGCACTGCTCATTTGTATTTTGGTACCAGCCGAATCGATGGCATCGAGTCTTACCGCTCCATTGAAAGTAGCCGCACAGTTGTCGTTGTCCTTGATCTCGAGGTCAGCGAGGAATATGGTGTACTCGACGGTATCTCTCTTGATATTGTAAGTAGCGACCGAAGCACATGTATTGTACGGATCGGTTCTGTCGATGGCATAGAGAGTATACTGTCCGTTCGGGAGGTTATCGATCCTGTTACCGGTGTATCCGTCCACATTGGAGATATCCGAGGCATCGGCTACAGCAGACTCCCCATCATTGATGTTATCGATCAGAGAGGTATCCGAGTTAACACCTTCGAACCAGATGAACTCATAAGAGCTGGCAGTGGCAGGGTTGGTGCCAGCCGAATCTATTGCCACTTCGATGAATCCGTTACCGTCAGTACAGAAGTTGTTGTCAGCGATGTCGATAAGCTCGATGATCGGGTTCTCGGTGTCATCAAATATCTGGAATGAAATGGAATCACTTGAACAGTTGGTCACTGTATCATTGATCATTACTTTGTAAACACCTGCAGATAAGCCATATAGGCTGTCATTGGCGATATCTTGCGTTCCAGCTGTTCCCGCAGCTAAAGCGGCCGTTGACCAATTGATTTTGTATCTGGACGAAATGGCAATGGCGTCACCATCAAGTCTTATTGAATCGATTTTAATGTATCCATTGCTATTCTGGCAATTGTCATTATCTGAGAGGACTACATCGCCGCTGGGACTATCTACGGAAATTACAGACTGATCTTCTTCCAGTAAGTACACAGATACAACAAAGCAGTTGTTGTTCGGATTGTTGACATCAATGACCTCGATGGTGTAATAACCGCCATCTAAATTCTTAACTGTATCTACAAACGGGCCAGAACTGAATGTTCCGCTTGCATTTTCAATGGAATCCAGGGTGGTATTGCCTTCTTCAAGGTTAGTTCCAGTAGTTTGTCCACGATACCAGGTCCATGAATAATCATCCAGACCTACTGAATCTCCACCATTTGTGATTTCAAATCTCAGCTGGCCTAACCCATAATCACCAGCGTCGTAGCATGAGCTATCCATTGCCACTTGAGTCACGGAGACAATAGGAGCGACTGTAACACTGTCAATTTCTACTTCAAGAGGTTCAGTTAAACAGCCCGAGGCGGAATGAAGAGCTCTTACATAATAAGTCCCAGCACTAAGAGATCCTAAAGAGGTACCCACACCAAAGTCCTGCAAAGTATCGGCAGTTACGGTTGGCGGGTAGGTAGATAGGAAAACAAATTCATAATCGGCCACATTTCCAGTCACATAACTATCATCATCAATTGCTATTGCTCCTTCATTGGCCGTACAATTGGTCAGATCTGTAATGGATGCAGACAACAGGTCATGATCTTCCCCGGCATTCTGTATTTCAAATGTCAAGGTGTCAGCTGTACAACCATTTGCCGCAGGATTGGCAGCACTAGATTCAGTCTCAACAACAATCGTATATTCACCAGGTGCCAATGTATCTCCGGCATCGCTCCATCTATCAAAATATGGCCCTGCTACAGTTGCATCAACTTGTTCCGTATGGTGAGGACTACCACCGGAAGCATCATTTCCTTCAAACCAGTGGAAATTGAAAGCCTCTGTAGTACTATCATTTGCCTCTTTCGCTACAGATACATAAATGTTACCAGTGTACTGGCCGGAAGCGGCGAGATCCACATCACAAACCGTATTGTTGGTAATTGATACAGAATCAATCAATGGATTGAATGACTTATCATATACTGAATCTGTGGCAGCTAATGTCCAGCATTCGTTTCCAGACAGTGTTGACAGTTCCTGAGCAACAGCTGTGTAAACTCCGGACGGAAGGAAAGAGAATTGTGCAGTATCATCTTCGGTCAAAGTCGGAACAGTATTATCAATGATTGTAGAATCTCCATCATAAATTCGTCCGTTAACAGGATCATACAAATATGGAAATCGAAGAGTAGCGCCAACGGTATTTACTACGTCATAAGGGCTGTATCGATCAGCGGGAACACCATCGCCAGCGTACAGATAAATGGCATAATTTCCAACATTATCGACATCATTTGGACCTGCTCCATTACCGATACTGCCAAATGTAATACCGGAACCGCCGTTGATGATAGTAACACCAGGATTCGACAAATTATTGATTGTCTCATCATTAACCCAGGTTCCGGAAATCATTGAGGCCTGGAATGCACCTGCAGTTGTGTCATTGACCACAGCCCTGGCTCCACTTGTTCCTCCTTGAATAGTGTCAAGAATTTCAAAAACACCAGTTTGATCGGCTGTATTAAAACTAATGGTAATGTTATCTGCCAGAGAGACATTCGCTTGTCCATCATCAGGACACTCCTCAACGTGCTTGATGGTTAAGGTAGTAGTAGCCTGAATCCCATTATATGGTAAGTAATGCGTTTCTTGATACCTACATCCAGTGGTGCTGCTTATTGCGACAACAGTATATAATCCTGTGATTAAGTCATCCAGTGTGGTTGTATTGGAGCCGGTGGAAAGATTCACGGTTACGGATGGATCGAACGTAAGGGCCTCCCCATTAGCTAAAGAATCTTCCGATGGTGTGCTTATATCGTCATAGGAGCCAGTTCCTTCATACCACATGAATGTCCAGGTATCTCCCATATCGTTGGTGATATCTGCTGTTATAGTACCTCCCCCACTATTGCAAGCATTTGGTATGGCGTCTGTAGAAATCTCAATTGTTGGAGCAAGACTCGATACATTATCTGCCACCTCAATACTCTCAATTGAAGTCTTAACACCCGAATTCGTCTCAGTAACTACCAGGGAGTACCATCCACTCTCCAGACGGGTTATGCTTGAATTCGTGGAATCAGTCAGTCTGGTACCTGTAGTATCCTGTGTTTCATACCACTGGTAAGTATAGTTTGGAGTAAAGTCGAATGGTGTTCCATTTGAATAATTGATGGTCAGATTATCCTGAAATGCTGTTCCATTTGCTGGATTACATTGAGTCTGAGCCGTTTGATCCAGTGTCAAACTAAGGTTTGGAATGGTTTCAACAATTTCCACCGTATCGGTATCAAAACAACCCGAAGCATCTTCAATTACTTTGACAGTGTAAACTCCGGATTGCAAATTACTTACTGTATCACCTGCTGTATTGAATGTGGCTGTTGGCACTGGACCAGATCCATTTTGAACCAGATTGGAACTATTGGTATTCGCTCCTTTGTACCATTCATAGGTGTATCCTGCGCCAGTTGGAGAAGCACCTGCACTACCGGTAGGGGTACTTAAATTAAACGAATACTGGTCCGAAACTATATTGGCTGTAGCCGAAACAGGTGTTGTCTGGTCTTCCACTTCGATGGTAATGGCCGGTGAAGGACAACCGGTATTTAGGTCAACCAACTGTACAGTGTAATTTCCGGGATCTACATTCACCAAAGTAGTAGAATCACTAAGATCCACAGCCTGATTAAAGGCTGATCCGTACTTCTCCGTACCCAGATTCATACCATCCGTAATCTTTTTATTGGCATCCACTGAAGTACCATAATACCAGTTGATCTGGAAGTCACCTTGTGGGGATGATGGTTCCAACTCTGATCCAATCAAAGTAATCGAACCATTAGGATAGTCCGTATCCTCAATACAAACCGTAACATGCGTAGTATCAATCGCAGCATCCGTTTCAGGGATCTCCGTCGTCAATGGTTCATCCATTATGGAGAATTGAAATAGCCTTTCACAACCACTGGAGATGTTCGAAAGGAACAAGGTATAAGTTCCACCAGGAATACTATCCAGGTAGAATAAGTTAGCATCGGAAATCGTATCGGCACCAGATACTGCAGTTGGGATCACAGCCCCGGTTGTGTCGGTACCCTGGAACCACTTGTAAGTGTAATCGGATGGATCGCCTTCCGGATCTACCGCAATTTGGCCGGTATATCTTCCAGTCGTTGCCACGCCAAGATCACAAACGGTATTATCCGATGTGTTTGCCACATTTTTAGTAGCATCCGGATAATCCAGGACTTCATCCACAAAGAACGTCACCGGTGTAGAACTACAACCTGAAGTATCACTGACGACCAGCACGGTATACTGCCCTGTGGCCAGGCCAGAGAATACATTGGTAGAGTCTCCTGTTGATGTCGAAAGGAAAGTGCCTGTAGTATCTGATCCCTGGTACCATAAGAAGTATTGGTTGGTCAGGTCGACAGCTGAACCATTAACATTGTTGATGGTGATTTGTCCCACATCCGCATTGCAGACGCTATCGTCTTTTACTTCATAATCTACACCTGGGTTTCCGGTGTTTATTGTTAAAGAAGTGGAGGTCACACCTGTAGAGTCTGCTACCCTGAATTCCAGGGTATCGGCACACCCTGTGGTGTTGCTGAGCATGGTTACGGTGTAAGTACCGGAAGGCAGATTTTGGATGAGTGTATCATAACCACCTGCACTGGTAGCGCTGGGAACGGTCTGATCGAGACTGTCGGCAGCATTGGTAGATTGACCAAAATACCATCCGAAGTCATAATCACCATTGAGAGCAGACCCTGTGGTAGGATCGATCTGTATAGCCCCGGTAAACGTGGTGCTAGTGGTTAAAAAAGCTGTATCACAGACGTAGTTAGCCGAAGACTGAGAACCAGGAGTAGATTCGGAAATGAAGGTAGCTGATGGAGTAACAAGTTCCTCATCGACAAAGAATGTTACCTGGGTAGAGGAACACCCGGTAGTATCTGTAAATGCTACAACGGTGTACTGCCCGGTACCCAGATTGGAGAAAGTATTGGAAGAATCACCAACTGAATTTCCGGAAAGCATTATACCTGTGGTGTCAGAACCTTCAAACCAGAGGAAGTAATGAGCTGCATCAGGGGTGCTTCCATTGACACTATTAATCGTGATCGAACCATTATCAGCGTTGCACTGGTCAACATCATTTATGAGGTAATCAACACCCGGACTTCCGGTGTTAATTGTCAAATTGGTTGTTGAAATTCCACTGGAATCAGCTACTGTAAACTCCAGCGTATCAGCACACCCTGTGGTGTTGCTAAGCATGGTTACGGTATAAGTACCTGAAGGTAGATTCTGGATGAGTGTATCATAACCACCTGCACTGGTAGCGCCAGGAACAGTCTGATCGAGTGAGTCAGCAGCATCGGTAGATTGCCCTAAATACCATCCAAAGACATAATCACCATTGAGGGCGGACCCTGTAGTAGGATCAATCTGAATAGCCCCAGTAAACGTGGTGCTAGTAGTTACAAAAGCTGTGTCACACACATAGTTAGCCGAAGACTGCGAACCCGGTGTAGATTCGGAGATGAAGGTAGCCGAAGGCTCAATAAGACTTTCATCTACGAAGAACGTCACAGGCGTAGAGCTACAACCTGAAGTATCACTGACGACCAGGACGGTATACTGTCCTGTAGCCAGGTCAGAAAATACGTTTGTAGAGTCTCCTGTTGATGTTGAAAGGAAAGTACCTGTAGTATCTGATCCCTGGTACCATAAGAAGTATTGGTTGGTCAGGTCAACTGCTGAACCATTGACATTGTTGATGGTGATTTGTCCCACATCCGCATTACAGAGTGAGTCATCCAGGATTTCATAATCAACATTCGGTGTGGCAGTGTTGATGGTCAACGCAGTAGAGGTGACTCCACTGGAATCAGCTACTGTAAACTCAAGCGTATCGGCACACCCTGTGGTATTGCTGAGCATGGTCACCGTGTAAGTTCCGGAAGGCAGATTCTGGATGAGCGTATCATAACCACCTGCACTGGTAGCGCCAGGGACGGTCTGATCGAGTGAGTCAGCGGCATCGGTAGATTGCCCAAAATACCATCCAAAGACATAATCACCATTGAGCGCAGACCCTGTAGTAGGATCGATCTGGATTGCTCCTGTAAATGTAGTAGTAGTGGTAACGAAGGCTGTGTCACAGACATAGTTAGCCGAAGACTGCGAACCAGGAGTTGATTCGGAGATGAAGGTAGCCGAAGGCTCAATGAGGCTTTCATCTACGAAGAACGTCACCGGTGTAGAACTACATCCGGATGTATCACTGACGACCAGGACGGTATACTGTCCTGTAGCCAGGTCAGAGAATACGTTTGTAGAGTCTCCTGTTGATGTCGAAAGGAAAGTACCTGTAGTATCTGATCCCTGGTACCATAAGAAGTATTGGTTGGTCAGGTCAACTGCTGAACCATTGACATTGTTGATGGTGATTTGTCCCACATCCGCATTACAGAGTGAGTCATCCAGGATTTCATAATCAACATTCGGTGTGGCAGTGTTGATGGTCAACGCAGTAGAGGTGACTCCACTGGAATCAGCTACTGTAAACTCCAGCGTATCAGCACACCCTGTGGTGTTGCTGAGCATGGTTACGGTATAAGTACCCGAAGGCAGATTCTGGATGAGTGTATCATAACCACCTGCACTGGTAGCGCCAGGAACAGTCTGATCGAGTGAGTCAGCAGCATCGGTAGATTGCCCTAAATACCATCCAAAGACATAATCACCATTGAGGGCGGACCCTGTAGTAGGATCGATCTGAATAGCCCCAGTAAACGTGGTGCTAGTAGTTACAAAAGCTGTGTCACACACATAGTTAGCCGAAGACTGCGAACCCGGTGTAGATTCGGAGATGAAGGTAGCCGAAGGCTCAATAAGACTTTCATCTACGAAGAACGTCACAGGCGTAGAGCTACAACCTGAAGTATCACTGACGACCAGGACGGTATACTGTCCTGTAGCCAGGTCAGAGAATACGTTGGTAGAGTCTCCTGTTGATGTTGAAAGGAAAGTACCTGTAGTATCTGATCCCTGGTACCATAAGAAGTATTGGTTGGTCAGGTCAACTGCTGAACCATTGACATTGTTGATGGTGATTTGTCCCACATCCGCATTACAGAGTGAGTCATCCAGGATTTCATAATCAACATTCGGTGTGGCAGTGTTGATGGTCAGCGCAGTAGAGGTGACTCCACTGGAATCAGCTACTGTAAACTCCAGCGTATCAGCACACCCTGTGGTGTTGCTGAGCATGGTTACGGTATAAGTACCCGAAGGTAGATTCTGGATGAGTGTATCATAACCACCTGCACTGGTAGCGCCAGGAACAGTCTGATCGAGTGAGTCAGCAGCATCGGTAGATTGCCCTAAATACCATCCAAAGACATAATCACCATTGAGGGCGGACCCTGTAGTAGGATCGATCTGAATAGCCCCAGTAAACGTGGTGCTAGTAGTTACAAAAGCTGTGTCACACACATAGTTAGCCGAAGACTGCGAACCCGGTGTAGATTCGGAGATGAAGGTAGCCGAAGGCTCAATAAGACTTTCATCTACGAAGAACGTCACAGGCGTAGAGCTACAACCTGAAGTATCACTGACGACCAGGACGGTATACTGTCCTGTAGCCAGGTCAGAAAATACGTTTGTAGAGTCTCCTGTTGATGTTGAAAGGAAAGTACCTGTAGTATCTGATCCCTGGTACCATAAGAAGTATTGGTTGGTCAGGTCAACTGCTGAACCATTGACATTGTTGATGGTGATTTGTCCCACATCCGCATTACAGAGTGAGTCATCCAGGATTTCATAATCAACATTCGGTGTGGCAGTGTTGATGGTCAACGCAGTAGAGGTGACTCCACTGGAATCAGCTACTGTAAACTCCAGCGTATCAGCACACCCTGTGGTGTTGCTGAGCATGGTTACGGTATAAGTACCCGAAGGCAGATTCTGGATGAGTGTATCATAACCACCTGCACTGGTAGCGCCAGGAACAGTCTGATCGAGTGAGTCAGCAGCATCGGTAGATTGCCCTAAATACCATCCAAAGACATAATCACCATTGAGGGCGGACCCTGTAGTAGGATCGATCTGGATTGCTCCAGTAAATGTAGTAGTCGTGGTCACGAAGGCTGTGTCACAGACATAGTTAGCCGAAGACTGCGAACCAGGTGTGGATTCGGAGATGAAGGTAGCCGAAGGCTCAATGAGGCTTTCATCTACAAAGAAGGTCACCGGCGTAGAGCTACAACCTGAAGTATCACTGACGACCAGGACGGTATACTGTCCTGTAGCCAGGTCAGAGAATACGTTTGTAGAGTCTCCTGTTGATGTCGAAAGGAAAGTACCTGTAGTATCTGATCCCTGATACCATAAGAAGTATTGGTTGGTCAGGTCAACTGCTGAACCATTGACATTGTTGATGGTGATTTGTCCCACATCCGCATTACAGAGTGAGTCATCGAGGATTTCATAATCAACATTCGGCGTGGCAGTGTTGATGGTCAACGCAGTAGAGGTGACTCCACTGGAATCAGCCACGGTAAACTCAAGCGTATCGGCACACCCTGTGGTGTTGCTGAGCATGGTTACGGTATAGACACCGGAAGGCAGATTCTGAATGAGCGTATCATAACCACCTGCACTGGTAGCGCCAGGGACGGTCTGATCGAGTGAGTCAGCGGCATCTGTAGATTGCCCTAAATACCATCCAAAGACATAATCACCATTGAGCGCAGACCCTGTAGTAGGATCGATCTGTATTGCTCCAGTAAATGTAGTAGTCGTGGTCACGAAGGCTGTGTCACAGACATAGTTAGCCGAAGACTGCGAACCAGGTGTAGATTCAGAGATGAAGGTAGCCGAAGGCTCAATGAGGCTTTCATCTACAAAGAAGGTCACCGGCGTAGAGCTACAACCTGAAGTATCACTGACGACCAGGACGGTATACTGTCCTGTAGCCAGGTCAGAGAATACGTTTGTAGAGTCTCCTGTTGATGTCGAAAGGAAAGTACCTGTAGTATCTGATCCCTGGTACCATAAGAAGTATTGGTTGGTCAGGTCAACTGCTGAACCATTGACATTGTTGATGGTGATTTGTCCCACATCCGCATTACAGAGTGAGTCATCGAGGATTTCATAATCAACATTCGGCGTGGCAGTGTTGATGGTCAACGCAGTAGAGGTGACTCCACTGGAATCAGCCACGGTAAACTCAAGCGTATCGGCACACCCTGTGGTGTTGCTGAGCATGGTTACGGTATAGACACCGGAAGGCAGATTCTGGATGAGCGTATCATAACCACCTGCACTGGTAGCACCAGGGACGGTCTGATCGAGTGAGTCAGCGGCATCTGTAGATTGCCCAAAATACCATCCAAAGTCATAATCACCATTGAGCGCAGACCCTGTAGTAGGATCGATCTGGATTGCTCCAGTAAATGTAGTAGTCGTGGTCACGAAGGCTGTGTCACAGACATAGTTAGCCGAAGACTGCGAACCAGGTGTAGATTCAGAGATGAAGGTAGCCGAAGGTTGATCAGGGATTTCATCCACAAAAACAGTCAAAAGATTCGAGGTACAACCAACGGAATCATTAACAGCTAATACTGTGTATTGCCCTGATTCCAGGTTGCTTTGAACATTTGTATTTCCGGACAATGCAGTACCGGTAGTATCTGAACCAGGATACCAGATAAAGTATTGGTCTGTAAGATTAACTGCTGCTCCATTTACCTGATTGATTGTGATTTGACCACTTCCAGTGTTGCAAATAGAGTCATCAAGAATGGTGTAACTGACGTCCGGCGTATTTCCCAGCGTAATGTCAGTACTTGAAACTCCGGAAGAATCTGCCACAGTGAATTCCAGCGTATCCGCACAGCCAGTAGTGTTGCTAAGAACAGTGACGGTATAAGTACCGGAAGGCAGATTCTGGATGAGCGTATCATAACCACCGGCATTGGTAGCACCCGGAACAGTCTGATCCAGACTGTCAGCGGCATTGGTAGATTGGCCAAAGTACCAACCGAAGACGTAGTCACCGTTGAGTGCTGATCCTGCTGTGGGGTCAATTTGAATGGCGCCATTGAAATCTTCTGAAGTAGTAAATGCTGTATCGCATACATAATTAGCAGAGGACATAGAGCCCATTGTGGATTCAGAAATGTACGTTACAGTAGGTGCATATGGATTCTCATCCACAAACACTGTTAATAGATTTGAGGTACAACCTACCGAATCGTTGACAGCTATAACGGTATATTGACCTGTTTCAAGATTACTTTGAACATTTGTGTTTCCCGAAAGGGGAGTACCGGTTGTATCAGCACCAGGATACCAGATGAAGTATTGATCCGTGAGATTAACGGCCGCACTATTCACCTGATTAATAGTGATACGACCACTTCCGGCGTTACACAAAGAATCATCCAAAATAGTATAACTGACATCGGGCGTATTGCCAAGTGAAATGTCTGTAGTTGAGATACCAGTTGAGTCGGCAACTGAAAATTCCAATGTGTCAGAGCAACCTGTACTCGTATTCAGCATGGTAACTGTATAAGTACCTGATGGCAGGTTTTGAACCAAGGTGTCACCTGTTGAAGTTGTAGCACCAGGAACACGAGTACTTAAAGTATCTGCCGAAGCAGTAGATTGTCCAAAGAACCATCCAAAGTCATAGTCCGAGGCTACTCCTTCAACCGGATCAATTTGAATCGCCCCATTGAAGTCCTCGGAAGTTGTGAATGCTGTATCACATACGTAATTCGCGGAGGAGTAGGAGCCTGGCGTAGATTCATCAATGAAATTAGCAGAAGGTGTAGTACTTTCCTCACCCACCACAAATGTTTCTTCAATTGATTCACAACCATTTGGAGCAGTAACGATAACCGAGTAATTACCCGCTACAAGACCAGTTAGTGAAACATTTGCTGTGTCAAATGAAGGAACTGAACCATTGGTTGTTGACTCAAGTGCAGTTCCGCCACCATCTTCCCATACAAATGAATAATCGGAATAATCGAGCACAGAATCTCCGGAGAGCTCAATGTCAAGTACGATACCACCATTAGGAGTTCCATAAGCAGGATCACAAATGGTATTGTCTGTAATGACGGAACCACCTGAAGTATTTTGATCAACAATGACCGGGATATTCGGTACGTTGCTTATGGCAACTGAAGCAAATGTGGAACAGCTATTTCCATCATTTTCCGGATAAACAGTTACATAATATGTAGTTGAAGACAATCCGGTTACGGAATTTCCAATATGAAGTGTATCAGACCCGTCTGAATTCTCATGCCAAACAAAAATGTACCCATCAGTAGATGTCAGGGAATCTGTACCATCGGTTGTAGCCCAGGCTGTTGCTTCGCCATCAGCATCTCCACCGCATCCGCTGGAAGGTTGAGTCTCCTGTACCGTGACATCGGGATTAATAGGATCATCCTGAACCGTGATAGTAAGTGGATCAGATTGACAACCACTGTCATTGTGTCTGGCCACTACAGTATAGGTGGAATCAACCAAATTCGTAATCTCTCGGGCGGTGATAGGGTTGCCACCATCTTTGATCCAGTCCGCGGAATCTACCTCATCGCCGTAGAACCAGAAATAGGTATAGTCCCCTGTGGCACCTGCCTCAAGGGCGTCCACCCTGATATACCCATTGGGATCATCGCAATTTCTATTATCAAGTTTGAAGTAATCTGTTATAACCGGAACACTATCAGTGGCTTGTATGATGATGTCTTCGTATGAAGAGCATAAGATGTCATTATTTGTGACCTGTAAGCGGTATGTTCCTTCCTGAAGTCCTGAAAAAACTTCATCAGGATTATTTGGGTCGACACTGCTTCGTATTGCAATTCGATCTGCAACATCGAATGTAGCTCCATCGAATAACTCATAAGTATAAGTGTTGGGCTCTCCTCCCGATGTAGTGGCGTCCACTGTGATGCTTCCTCCGCCATTGTCACCACAATATGAGTCATCAATCTTAGTGTATTCAATGATTGGATTATCAGGAATATCCAAAATGTTAACGACAACAGGAGGGGTTTCACAATCGGAATCAAGTGACCTGGCTGTGATGGTGTAGAAACCTTCATCGAGTTCCTCGAAATTTCCTGAATTATTTGTCTGAATGGCTGATCCGGTAACTTCATAGCCATTGTAGAGTTTAAATTCGTAGTTACTTCCGGTGCTGGCAGGCGTTATTTTGTCACCAACATTTACCGAACCAATAGGATTTGAAGGATCACAGCTTGTGTTATCAGTTACACCCGCATTATCACAGGTAATATCAGCAGTCTCAAAGCTTACGTTTCCTGAGTTCACTATGGTTCCGTTTGCCGTGGCACCGTCAGTTCCAAGATTTGTGATGGTGGTTCCTGAAACGTTATCGCTATTAAAGTCATAGTAGATTCTAAGGCCTGTTTCACTTGCCGGATTGAGTTCATCACATCGCTTTTCATTGATCTCTTCGATGCTGAGAACTCTGTCGTAGATTCGAAATTCATCAAGAGTTCCCTGGAATTTCTTGGACGAGCTGTTATCCCGACCGATTTTCATGGTATTACCTGTGTTAACTAGCGCACCACTTCCAACGAAGTTATCAGTACCTAACAGAACGCCATTGGCATATAATTTCAATTCACCGGTACTTCCATCCCAGGTACCGGTAACCTGCACCCAGCCTGTGGCCAGATACGTGGAGTTTATTCGTCCTCTGCCACTTGAACCAGTTTTCACCACAAAGGACAAACCCACAGAGTTATCTGACCATAGAAGCACCTGATTCTCCCCGGTTGACCCTGAACTAAAGATTCGATGGTCTCCATTGTAATTATCAGCAGTAAGGTCGGCCCAATACTGAACGGTAATAGCATTGTATCCACCTACATTGGCTGCAGCTGGTATTGTAACATAACCTCCACCTGAACCGCTTCCGGCTAAATTGATTTCGTCCCCTGTTTCAATTTCCTCTTCTATATCAGAGAACTCGGGCTCGGTAAAATCATCTTCGATAGTGACAGTGACGGTTCGTGAACAATTTGTAGCGTCATTAGTGACAACTACGCGATAAATCGTAGACTCAAGTCCGGTGGCAGTACTTCCATCGGCGGAAATGCTGATAGAAGGGTGATCGGAATTTGGTAGAATGTTTCCAGGAGTCTGGTTATTACCAAAGTACCAAACGAATGAATAGCCTGAAACTGTACCTTCACCGTCTCCGTCCACCATCGCACTACCATTAAAATTCTCGCATGAGGTATTTAGCGCCAAAACTGTGATCTCCGGGTCAGGATATCCGGTCGGAGCACCAACCTCAACTACTACCGGAGCAGATTCACATTGCGTAGCATTATCACGGGCTATGACTGTATAGTTACCTGGCTCAAGATCTTCGTAAGTGTTACCAGTGTGACTTTCACTAGGTAAAATAGTGGAACCATCATACCACAAGAAAGTATACCCGCTGGTGCCTCCATTTACAGTGGCTGAAAGAATACCTGATTCGAGATCTGAACAGTCAGTCACATCAGTGACTGCTACATCGGGTTGCGGTACAATAGGGTTTGCTGAAGTTACAGTTAGGTCGGCAGTCTTAATACACCCGGAAACCTGATCCTGAACTCTTACTTCATAATTCACACCACCATCGGCGTTATTTAATTCATCGGTTACACTAATAACCGTTTCACCCTCGCTGGTCACCACCCACTCAAAGTCAAAACCAGAAGTCAATGTATCAATATCACCGCCTCCGTTATCAACATACACAATGGCCTGAAGACCTCCATTGGGAGAGGCACAACTTGTGGCCTGGGCAGTTTCAACAACTGAAATCTGAAATTCAGGCTCTATTTGTGAAATTTCGATCTCTAAAGTGTCTGAGTAGCAATTGGAGGGAGGGTAGTAGCCAATGGCGGTGTACCATCCTGCACCCATTTCAGGGTGAACGCTACCTTCGTAGTCTACGGTATTAAAGTCTGCTTCATTGATTCTGCCTTCATACCAATAGAATGTATATCCATCGTCATCGTCAAACTCCGCTTCTATATCCGGACCTGTTCCCGTTACCAGTATATTATCAACGATTTGCCTCTCGGCAGCCGCTGTGGAATGAATTTCAAACTCTATGACAATACTGGAGGTGCCGTTTGGAACAGAAAAAGTAGCATTCTGGAAAAAGTAGCTTCCTTCGGCTATACCATTGTTCATGGTCTGCCTCGAACCTCCATCTACATATATATAGGCCCTTTGAAAATCTCTCCATTGACCGGAAGTCTCCAAAGCATCGGAAGAAATAAGGTCTACTGAGACTTCAACATCAGTAAAACCACTTACGTCAATTGCACCGGTTGTGAAAGTTGCCTTACCACTTTCATTTGAACCTCCAACTCTTCTTGAGTAGAAACCTTTAGCTCCGTTATAGGTACCTACGGCAAGCGTATGAGGATTAGAACCACCTGTGAAACTCCATGGAGTATCACCATTATCAACTGTGGTTCCATTGGAAAGATCCTGAAAATCTTCGTACCAGATATTCTGAGTGTTTCCACCAACTGTTCCAAAGAAAAATGCTCGTGCAGATCCATTGTCTGTACCTGGTTGACCGGCACATCTTTCATTGTCTTTAATCTCTTCAATGGACAGAGGAAACGGGGTGAATTCCACAGAAATAGAGCCAATATTATTACCAGCTTCACATTCTGCTATCCCTGTTGTCTCTATATCAAAAGGAGGTGTGTTAGATCCGTTATCATTGATAACTATAAATAGATCAAAATCACCACCTGGACCAATGGTGGTTGCAGTAATATCCTGAGATTCGCCTACTTCCAAATTGCTGACGAGTGCAACTGTAGTATTGAGTTTTACGCCATCTTCAGTCCTGGGATCATTTTCGTAAAAGGTAATGGGTAATGAACCATTGATATCGGTATCTCCATCATTTCTAATGGTGAAAGTCACTTCGAAATCCGTTTCCGGACAATTGGATCTTTCAGCATTCACAACTCCCTGAAAACTCAGGTCAGGAGATACGTAAGATGGACATCCATCCGAGAATAAATAAGTTGATTGATTTAGAAACCCATTCAAAGGTCTCTGATCCTCGGTTGTTCCTGTTTCACAATCCTCATCACCAAACACCGCAGTGTGATCCTGCATTTGTTTGGGCACTGTCATGTCATCTTCAATGTTTACATTGAAATATGCATGCTGATTCCAAACAGTTCTGGATGGCTGCCATATTTCTCCTCCACTTGCTTCATATATCCTTACCTGGCTATACTCAGTATTTTCATAGGGGTTGAATGGTGTACTGTTACTTGTGTAACATGTTACACATATTTCACTAGCACCATCATTGTCAACATCAGCTACGACAGGATATTCTTCCTGGGTCCTGGAAATACAAGTTACGGTATTGATTACTGTTGGACCAGTTCCATCAATTATGTAAAGGTCACTCTCACTTCGATATACCGTCTCATAAGCACCGTCCCCATTAAAGTCAAAAAGGGTACACCCTGTGAACCCTGATGAACCCTCTTTTACACCTAATATCCATTCCGCCGTCATGTCCGGATTAAGTGAATACAATTTCTGGTCGGATATGTAAGTGGCATTTAGATTGCCATCTCCATCTGTATCTTCAATATTGATTCGACCTGTACCCCGAGGGTGGTCATTCGTAGGGTCGTGGTAGGTTGATACCACGCCTTCATTTACATCCCAATAGAATATTGTGGTTTCATCGGAGTAGTCACTACCCAAAGCTCCTGGCATCAGGATGTCCATATCCCCATCCTTGTCAAAATCGGCAGCAGAAATACAAGTCCATTGGTCATTCCAGTTCGGATAATATTTTACGTGATACTTTTCACTCGAGGAATAACCTGATGCTGCCAGGTGGGTATTTATATCCGCCGCAATTGTTTTGGTACCAGCTGCAATATTTACAGCCCAGATGTATCGTCCGGTAACTAACTCTAGTCCCGAGCAATCTGTACAATAACTATCAGGAAGTATGTCAATCGCCAGGGGACCATGGGCGTATGTTCTTCTCATATTACCACCTGCGCTGCTTACAATGGTAGCGCCATCGGAGATTCGGATTATTTCATCCCTGTAATAAATCTCAGCAGTGCCATCTTCATCAAAATCCGCGATTCCAATAATCCCTACATCACTGACTTTTTGTACGGGACCGCCCCAAACAGATTCCATTCTGCCTGTAGAAACATTAAACTCAAATCGTTCTATTCTGCTTCCTCTGTCCTGACTCACAATGATGGACGAGAAACCATCACCATCAAAGTCCCCTAAAGACACTGTATTTTCTGGTTGAAAGCTGAGCGCTATCGGAGCTGCGGCTCCTGAAGGATTCAATAAGTTCTGGTCATATCCGCCAAAAACACCATCCAGAATACTGACTGTTTGAGCCTGTTTGTTTGTAACCACGACTTCAGGAGTACCATCCTGATCAATATCTCCAACAGCCGGTGTGGCATGGCTATTGGCCGATTCATCCGGAGATGCCCATTGTAAGGAAAGATTTAGAGTAGGACTTGCGGTAGGTTCTTCATTACAGGTTATTTCGTTACCTATGAAGAAGTTTTCACAGCTACCCTCACCGGAACATGAAGTATCGAAACAGTCAATGAATCCATTGCCATCGTCATCTTCACCATTGTTACAATCTGTTTCCTGCGCATTGACCGAAAAGGCCAAAAACACAACGAACAAAATGGCGAGATACGACTTAAAAGAGCTTTTCATGTTGGGATTTGAGAATAATACTTTCTTGAATACTTAAATATAGTCACTAGTAACCTACTTAAATGCCAAAAAATAAGGCAATTAACGAAGCTATGTCAATTTATAGTTGAAAACTATTGATAATTTTAAAAGGTACTTAAATAATAAATAATATGATTATTCCAATACGGAATTACTGTATTTTACCTGGTAGTTGCATTTAAATTGGACAAAGTGAATATCAATTAAGAGATATTTGTGTTATCGGGCAAGTAAAATACTGCCTTTTCGAATATTTTCAGATTCATCACATTTTAATACATAAAAGTAAACTCCAGTGGGAACCGGAGCCCCTGAAGAGGCAGTTCCGTCCCAAACGCAATCCGAATCGAAACTTTCTCGCTCAAAAATGATCTTACCCCTTTGATCAAAAATGTAAAGTGTACAACCTGATACGCGACTGATATTGAAAAACTCCCAGCAGTCATAACCAAGCCCATCTCCGTTAGGAGAGAAACTTTTTCTGGCAACAAGATTCTGATTTCGTACAGTTATGCGATATTCTGATAAACAACCGTTATTGTCCAGGCCTGTCAAAATCACTTCCGTTTCACTCGAACTGGGATACAATGTGACATTTGTTGCTGTGGAGTCATCAAAATCCTCAGCTGGACTCCACATAAATTCGCTTCCCTCTTCCGCCTGGAGTTCAACGTGCAGATAATCAATCGGAATAATTAACTCCTGATTATCAACCGGCGTATTCATATCCGGAGAAGTGATCAGAATGTTTTCATCCGTGAAATTCCGAATCCTGATGGTGTCGTAAATAGTGCAACCCACATCATCAACCATGGTCACATTGACATCCACGAAGTCTTCCTCGTTTGGAGTCACAAGAGAGACGAAGTTACTCGTATCCGTCGTCAGGAAATTCGTGGAGTCTTCCGTGTCCCAGTCATATGAAACCAAATCCTCCTGGACAGTAAATATGGCAGTATCTTCATAGCACTTGATCAAATCAGGAAAGTTGGCCGAAATGTTGTAATCGGGTACCGCCTGCACCCTGACATTTAATGTCGTGGAGGCAGAACAATTTGCAACATCCACATAAGCCGTTGTTAAATTCAGAGTATAAGTATCCGGTGTGGTGAAGGTATTGGAGGCATCCTCCGTTGTGGCTGAGCCAACTGTTACATTAGATGAATTAACGAAAGACCAATTGTAAGTAAGTCCGAAATCGGTTCTTCCTGAGACCGTGTCACCATCCATGTCCAGTTGAAGGTCCACACAAATGGCTGTATCCGCAGAAATGGAGGGTTGTGGAGGTGAAACCTCCTGTATCAGGTAAGAAACGCTTGTGCTTTCACAATCATTGGTATTATCTGTAAGCGTGACAGAATATTGCCCAGTACTTTCTGCTTCTATTGAGGTGCTTGTGGACCCGGAAATGGCAGAGCCATCCTTATTCCATTGTAAACTATAACCAGAGTAACTGGCAGTAAACAGAGTAGCACTGCCACCGATGCAATAATCATCAACATCCTCGTTTGAAACCTTTGGGAATGGAGTACTTATAACCGTAATAATTGAGTCAACTTCGGCACTTTTACATCCACCGTTATTGAATACTTTAAGCCCATAGGTACCTGCATTCACGGCTTCAGCCGGTATGGACGGAGACTTTTCACTACTCGAGTAGTCTCCTGGTCCTGACCAAAGGTAGTTGTCCGCTGTTACTGAAGTATTGAGGACGAGTGTATCATTGGAGCAAACAGGATTTGCGGATAGTGTAATGTTTGGAGTAGGAGGATTGTTAGTATTAATAGTATAGGTCTGTGAGGCGGATGTTTCCGAACATTTACCATCATCGGTGGCCATGGTGACAGTCACTCCAAGAGTGGAATTATAAGTGGATATGTCCAGGATGCTGTCAGTATCAGTTGGAGCTGCACCCCCGGTAACATTCCATGTGTAGGTGACTGCCGGAGCTCTCGTGGCTTCAAGTTCGAAGGTGATCCCATTACAATATAAGTCCGAACCCGGTGTGACAGTAGGAGTGGCGCAGCTTCGATTGGTGAGCACTACGAGTGTACCCGCTGTGTTGCTTAAGCTTTTGGCTGTAGCCAAAATATCGGGTTTGGAGTCTCCGTTAATGTCGCCAATTTTGATGTTTCTTGAGTTATTGCCAGTTCCAATGTCAATACTCTTTTTACTAAATGATATCGTTCCGGACGAGCTGGTGTTCGAAAGATAGGAAATTGTAGTCTCGTCACGATCAGATTGAGATGATACAATGTCCACATCTCCATCTCCATCGATGTCCCCGGTAGCGATCCCCCAGGGACTTATGCCAACGGTGACAGGTGTTCTGGTTCCGAATGAAATATCCTGTCCATCCTCCGAAGTTGTGTTTCTATAAATCTGGACTGTTCCCGGAGTAACGCCATCGTCACTGGTTATTGCCATATCAGTGAAACCATCTTTGTCAAAATCTCCTACTTCAGCATTTCTGAAGACTTCTCCTGGTACTGAATAAGTAATGGGTGTTTTGAAGTCGATTTTGTCTTCGACCGATTCATTTTGAAGTACAAAGAACTCATCCTCAGCAAATGGGACAATAATAATGTCAATTAACAGATCATTATTAAAATCAGCTAATTTGATGCCCCTGGCCTGGTAACCAGAGCCGGTAGGAATTGATATTTGTTGAGGGGTGGTTTCAAAGCTGAGAGTTCCACCGGAGCTTTTGTTGAGAAAAATATCTATTGCTTCATCCGAGTTATTCGACATTATGATATCCGGCAGACCATCATTGTCTACGTCTTCAAGTTCGAGTCTTATCGGGAAGCGGATATTGCCATCGCTGTCCCTTGCAGGTTTTAAAAAGTCCTCCGCAAAAGCCGGACTGGATCCAAAATTTATGGAACCATTAGTGCTGTTATTAAGCCAGACTTCGATTTCCTCGAATCCCGCATCACCTTCAGACTCTACTTCAATTTCTGAAAAAACAAGATCCGGCTTGCCATCCATATTAAGGTCTTTGCAGTTCGTATGGCTGGAGGGCTGATTGCCCAGAGACGCAGCCAGAGAAAAGGAGGTGGTACTTGGGGTACTGGTATTCAGGTAAATGAGTCTTTTAGCTCGAGAAGATCCGTCCTGTTGGGCCGTCACAGCGACATCAAGCAGACTGTCGCCATCGAAATCACACATGCATAGGTCATAGAGTAAGTTTTGATTGGTGCTGATGCTTAATTGTTCGAAGAGCGCCTGCACTTCTTCATCAGTTGAGCCTTCAAGGCTTGCTCCTCCAAAATTGATTCCAAAGAACTTACCGGAAGCTCCGGAAGATCGGGTAGACTTATTCACCACAAATATCTCATCATGTGTGGCTCCGGGAGGGGGAGTAACTTCGATCACATTATCGGTGGAGCTTTGAATATATCCCTTTGCTCCTCCGAAAAAGACATCAAGATTGGAGGCCGTACTTGAGAATCCCGAACCACTGATGGTTACCACCCGTCCGGTAGTGGTGGTAGTTTGATCAATAGAATTGATATATACTCTCTGTCCCAGTGCTATAGTGGGACCAAGTATCATTATAAGCATTATGACAGACCACTTTCTCACGTCATTCATTCACTTTTAATACCCAGATTTTATCCATTCCCGGCCTTGTTCGGTACCTGTTTCTGGCGGCGTTGGCCTGCTGCAGGCTATCTGACCTGAATATCACAGTGTAGTAATACCCTCGAGCGGTTAAGTATCCCACGATTGTCTCATGATATCCCCTTTGGAACAGTTCATCACTATAATCCTCTGCATGCTGGAATTCCTCGAAGGCACCTGCAATCACATAATTACCGGCCGGCAACTCCAACATATTGTTTCCCCGGGTAACTTCCAGATGTTCATTGGATCCGGCTAATTCATCATGTGTCCTGAAATCATCTGTAAGAGTGGTATCTCCCTTTTCCACTTCCTCACTTACGATTGGGTCTTGTTCCCCCTCCACAATCGGTGTAGCAATAATTTCTTCTGGCTCCTCTTCAGGTAGTGACTCTTCAATCGTAGTTTCCGGGTCTTCTTCTATGATTTCTTCAGGTTCTTCCTCCACAGGGTCATCCTGGAGAGGTGTTTCCTCCTCCGCTGGAGGAGTAGTTTCTTCTTCCTCGGCAACTTCCCCCTCCTGTTCTTCAGGTTCCTGAGGTCTGGACGCCTGCAGTTGTTTTATTTTTTCCTCTCTTTCCCTTGCGGCTTGCTCTGCCCGCTCTTCCGCTGTAAGTCGATGACTTTTGATAAATGATGAAACGTGTTCCGCATGCTCCTTTCTGGTACCAATATGGTATCCGATATTCACCTCATAGGTTGGTCCCAAATCACCTAAAATGGAAGGATTACCGACTTCGTAAGAAAGTCCGATACCTAATTTCTCCTTGATTTTAGTTCCAAAAGTGGCGGCGAAATTATTATCCTGCCTATAGGTTGCGCCAAGCCAAACCACATGATAGATATGAAAAATGACAGTTGCCTCAAACTGATCCGGGACTTTATACTGATCAAGTATCGTACTACTATACCGATATATAATGTGTGGTTCTATGGCTATATCGTCATTGATGTGCCCCCGGTAATTGGCTTTGATCATTAAGTTATCGAGAGGCTTGACACGGATGTCTCCAAATGAGTTCTGCTCGAAGGTATTATAGCCCACCAGGTTGGGAATGGCAAAACCGACATTGAAATGATCAAAGTGGTATGTCATACCAAAATCGGCAATTGTGAAAGCATTTTGGTCCACCAACCTTAAAAACGCCGGATCTCGTGGATCATCCAATTCGCCAAAATTGACCGTCTGAGTACCTCCTCCCACACTCAATCCAAATCGAAAATGGTGTTTTCTGTCAACTGAAAGCAGATAACTGGCGGAAACCTTTCCCGTCGTCCGGTTTAAAATTCCTTGCTGTAGATTGTAACCAGCCGCTCCTATACCTATTCCTCCTTTGAGAGGGGTATGAAAGCTGCCATGGGCGGTGGTCGGAGCGCCTTCAAAGTTAGACCATTGTTGATGGTAGAGTAGAAACAGAACAGTATGCCCCTCCACACCCGCATACGCAGGATTATACAAATAGGGGTTCATGAAAAATTGATTGTAAATATTCGGCTGCTGACTAAAGCCAGAATATACATTTAGGTGGATTAATAACACAACAAATATCCACCGTAACAATTTCACACACCTGAACCTAAATGAACTGAAAGGTTGACAATCTTCCATTTAGGTTGCAAATATAAGCTTAAATCGTACAAACATCTTGAAATATTTATATTACTGGTTACCTATGTAATATTTAGGCGCATTCATAAATAATAAGATATCCCTTGTATAACTCGTTAGAACGTCAGTTATTTTGTAATATTAATTTACTGAAAACTCTATGCGTCCAGTACTTTACCTGATTTCTTTTATGGTTTCCGGTTTTGCCTTTGGCCAATATTGGTTTGGCCCGACTGCTGGTGCGCATTTAACAGATCACAGTTATCAGCTTTCGACTTATAATGATGAATATGAGGTCAAGCCAAATACAAATTTTCACGTGGGGGCTCAATTTTTCTATACCGCCAATAACACCTATTCAGTTTTCAGTGAACTTCTTTACGAAAGGATAGGAAAGGAGGTCAACAATATTCCGGCCGTCACTTCACCTGCGTTAAGTAAGTCCCAGTATCATTTCCTTTCTATCCCTCTGAATTTACGTGTGAATTTTGCAGTTCCGGGTACACTGATCAAACTGTATGGTGGAGGAGGCATCAAACTTAGCTACTGGCTAGGAGGCCGGGGATCTGTTAGTTTGGAAGAGTTTGATGAATTTTTTCCGGAAGGTTACGAGTTGGAGTACAAGATGAGATTTCGACAGAGTCGGGCGGATGGTTTCGAAACTCTTGCTAATGTAGATGCCAACAGGTTACAATATGCACTTCAGCTTGGTGCTGGTCTTACAGTGGATATAACGGACCATAGCAGAGTAGTAGCAGATTTTAGGTTCACCTTTGGCCACTCAAATATGGGTTTTAATGGCTCACCGGATTTCGAATGGTCCGAATACTATGAGAATTTCGAGTACAGACATCACGTCTACGCGATTTCGTTAGGTTACATCATGGAGTACAATGCCCAGCTGGCTAGAAAAGGCAAAAGCACAAATCGACTTTCGCGTTAAAGTTTTGCTGCTTTCCGGATTTACACAAGAAGCCATCCGGTTAGATTCAATTCCGGAAAACTAAAATTGCAACTTTCTTATATGAGACCGATCTAAAAAGTCAACTACCAGGATTGATTTGGTCGATTTAAATTACAAATTCATTCAGTATCTAATCTTTGTTAAGTGCCTTAATGGGTCTTTTCGGACCTTTTTCGGTGTGAATTAACTTTTTATTTATGCTTAAATTGATCGCTCTTAAAATTTTGCATATTTTTAAGTTCAACTAAACTAACCTTAGAAGTGTTAAAGGCCTTTGTAGAGTTTCTGGGCGGCGAAGAGGGGGAGGAGCGTCAAATCTGGATGCTTCTTGGACTAGGATTCTGTATGGGCGTTTTCCTGGCCACCTATCAGGTAGGTTCCGAATCTTTGTTTCTTCAGGCCCTTGGGGATGAATATCTCGATAAGGCATTCTTTACAGCCGGGGCTTTGGGTATAATTAGTACCGGATTATTCGTTTTTCTTCAAAAAAGGATCGCATTCTCCACACTCACTATTTCCAATGCATTTCTTATTTTTCTATTCGCCGCTGGTTGCAGGGTAGCATTCTATGTAAATCCACTTGGTGAATTTTTCGGATTCCCTCTGCTTCCATTTGCCTTATTTGTGATGATGGGACCTATCACAGCAATAACCTTACTTGGATTTTGGGGTATTTTCGGTAGAATGTTCGACACTCGTCAGGCGAAAAGGATCATCGGAGGAATCGATACAGGTCAGTTAACGGCCACTATGATAGCATTCTTTTCTATACCGGTGATAACCAGGTTCTTACCATTTATTGACAATACTTATGATCTCTTATTTGTCGCTGGTTTGGCGGCATTTGGTATTTTATATTTTACGATATGGATATCTCTGACCTGGAACCTCAGTAAGTCTACGAGAATCAATAAGGACGAAAAGGTTGAGAAAGTAAGTTATGGGACCATATTGAAAGATCCTTTTACCAGAATCTTATCCATTTTTCTCTTTAGTTCAGTGATGGTAGCCGTATTCGTCGACTACACCTTTTACAGTACTACAGAGATAATGTTCACGGATCCAGATACGGATGTAGTTAATGAACAGGGATTAAATGACTTTCTGTCATTTTTCTCCGGCATTGTAATGATCATGAGCTTTATCATTCAGAGTTTCATAAATGATTTCATCATTGGGCGTTTTGGATTGAAGATAGCCCTGATGACGATGCCTGTGATTTTGATTTTGTTCACAATAGGAGGTATTGTATCAGGACATATTTACGGTTATGAAACCTACACGAGGGAGTTTTTGCTCTTTTTCATGTTTTCAGTGTCTGCAAAAGCCTTTACGGCTTCACTTAGAGACGCATTGGAATCTCCGGCTTTCAAGTTGTTCTTTTTACCATTTGATATCAAGTTGCGGGTTGACATTCAAACCAGGATAGAAGGTGTGGTAAAAGAAGCAGCAACCTTAATGGCAGGAGCTGCTCAGATTCTGATGGGATTGATGGTTTTCATCAAACTTATTCACTACGAATATTTAATTATAGTGCTTGCAATTCTTGTGATTTGGGTGTCGTACCTGTTGTATAATGAGTATAAAAAGACACTTGTAAAGACCTTGCAGGTTCAAAGGGAGAAACTTGAGGACACCGGACGAAGAAACGAGCACACCACACTGGATGTCCTTAAGACTGAGTTGCAATTGTCTGATGAGGAGAGGGTTATAAATGCGTTAAGGGTTTTAGAGAAATTGGACCCTATTCAATTTGAATTCACATTACTCGATCAGTTACAAAATGAAAGTTCGGAGGTTCGAAAGTATGCGTATTATAAGCTGAATGAATTTGAGTGTTTCAGTGCGCTGGAAATAATTAAGAAAGAAGTTAAGAACGAGTCTGACGAATCGGTTCGGAAAGTAGGGGAGAAAACCATTGAATCACTTGAATATTCTGCAAAATTTGAACTTGACGAGGTATCAATTCGCAAACTTGTCCGATCAACCGATGCGATGGATCGGATTGAAGGTGCAAGACTCCTTTCCAAGTTACAAGATGATAAGCTCCTGGTTTTTGTCAGTGAACTACTACGTGACATCAATCCTGAAGTTAGGATAGCGGCCATTCAAACCGCCGGTAAGATCAAAAGACCTGAGGTGTGGCCAATGTTGATTGAAAATCTTCATCTGGCTACCTACGGTAATGCTGCAATGTCAGCCCTGGTCCACACAGGCGAGCCAGCATTTCACAATATAGATACGTCTTTTTACAGAACGGGACAATATAGGAGCACAAGGATTCGTGCCATTCAGATTCTCGGGATGGTAAAGGGTAAAAAAGCGATAGAATATCTATGGAAAAAGATAGATTACCCTGACAGACAGGTAATTACACAGCTTTTACTTTCCCTTAGTTACATTGGCTTCGAGGCATTCGACCATCAGGCCTCTCGCTTACAACTTGTTGTAGAGAGCCTAATTGAGGACGTGGCATGGAATATTAAGGTGCTTGGATATATTCCGGAAAATCACCCGGAAGACATTAAAATTAGGGAAGCCATAATCGAGGAGAATAAGGCCAATTATGAAAGCATATTCTTGTTATTGGCCATGATTTATGATCCACAGAACGTATTACTGGTGAAGGAAAATCTGGAAGCCAATACTACCGATTCTGTAACTTTTGCAATTGAAATGCTGGATGTGTTCTGCGGAGATGAATTGAAACCAAAATTATTTCCGGTGTTGGATGACATCAAGGATTCGGAACGATTGGCTAAGTTGCTTAATCATTATGCACCACCGGAATTTGAGGACTACAAGGACGCATTGATCCAGATTATAAACAGGGATTATAACAGCATTACCAGATTTACAAAGTCGCTGGCAATTGATAGAGTGAAGGACTTAAAAGGTATGACTGTTACCTATGACCTGATCGCAAATTTGTTTAATCCGGATCCGCTATTGCTCCAAACGTCTGCTGCAGCTATTTACAAGCTTGATCGGACGGAGTATAACAGGCATACCAGGAGATTAAAACCTTCTGTCAAGAAAGAGCTTGATAAGTCAATATTGCCTCCGGTTTTCATCGATGACGAAGAGGATTACCATCAAGAGCTTTTGCTTATTGAAAGGGTTCAGTTCCTGAAATCAATGCGTGAGTTTGAGAATGTGAGGGGAGAATTAATTACCTATCTCGCTGAAGTGCTGGATGAAATAAGGGTTCGACCCGAAACTCAGCTTATTGAAAAAGGAGATAAAGGTATAGAACCAATGTACATAGTGGTTTCCGGGTCCATAGCCATTCATAAGGAGGGTGAGGAGCAAGTCATTTTGAAAGAAAAACAATTGCTTGGTGATAAATTAATACTTGAAAATGAGGAATTTGACTTCGACGCGATTACCAGAGAGTCGACCACACTTTTAGTGATGAGAAAAGAGGAGTTTTCAAATCTGATGTCGCAATATGTCGAGATTATGGAGACTTATATAAAGATTCTCAATGATGACTTTGAAAAAGAAGCGAATAAGCAAGAAGAATTTGATTTAAGTCTATTTAACTGATAATGAAGGAATTGTAGGATTCTAGTTTTTTTTTAAAATAAAATATCGTTTTTTCGAAGATTAAAGTTTCACCGAACTAACTAAAATGGATAAAAGTCCCAACATACTGCTTATTTATTCATCCAGAGATGATCAGCCCGCTGAGGGTGCGCAAAAAGGTTGGGTTACAAACTTCCACAAGTTTCTAAGTACACTTTTATCACAGATTTCCAGAAACCAACCGGAAATAAAGCTCCTGGAATCCTCAAAATTAAAAGTCACCGATCTGGAACAAGCTTTAGCCGCCATGGTCGTCATCAGTGAGTCTTTTGCCTCGGACGAAAAAGCAGTTAATACCGTAAGCGGTTGGGCATTGTCGGAGCAATCCAATAAATCCCTGAAAATTGATGGAGTATCTACGTTTCTAAAAGTGGTAAAATCACCAATAGACGTTGATTCCGTTTTTCCGGATTTTTCTGATTTAATCAGCTACGATTTTTACTATGTAGATGCGCACACAGGGCGGATGGAAGAATTTACTCGCTTCTTTGGCTCAGATGCCGAGAAAGGTTTTTGGATGAAACTGGTGGATATTGCTTATGATCTGGCACATTTAATGGACCAGTCAACCGAAGGTAAAGCTTCTAAGAAGAAGCAGAAAGCAGTGGGAAGGGACAGGACTGTGTATCTTGCAAGTACCGGAATGGATCTTCTCATCCAGCGTGATGTGATCAAAAGAGAGCTGCGACGACATGGTTACGAAGTATTGCCAAACCAAAGTCTACCTAAGGATGCGGCAAAATTGGAGGAGATGGTGAAAAAGGACCTGGAGAAATGCAGGATGGCTATACATATGATTGGTGAGGATTATGGATATCGACCTGAAGGTTCGGAAAAGTCAGTGGTAGACATTCAAGGCAGTGTAGCCCATGAGCATACCATGAAAATGTCTGAATACAATAAGAAAAATGACAATTCAGAACCATTTAGCAGATTGGTTTGGCTGTCTCCTGATCTGAACAACGTAAGTGAAAGACAACGATTATTCATAGAAGATATAAAAAGTGGTGCCGCACTTGTTGAAGAGGCGGAAGTTCTGCAGATACAACTTCAGGAACTAAAATCCATCATCAGAGAGGAACTGATTACAGGAGGAAGATTTCATGTTAAAAGAGATGTAAAAGGTTATGATGATAAGGATGAGGAGGGAGTGAAAATTGTCTATCTGATTGCGGATCAAAGGGACCTGGATGGTAGCAAGAAAGTGGAAGATGAACTGGCAAAAAAGGGCATTAAGGTACTGAGACCGAACTATGATGGTGATCTTGTGGACATTAGATATGTCCATCAGCAAAACCTAAAGAGATGCGATGGTTCTATTATCTATTATGGCAATGCTACTTATGAATGGATAAGAACGAAGCAATTTGATTTGATGAAGGCGCCTGGATTTGGAAGGGATAAACCCTTGAGAGCCAAAGCAATATACATTGAAGGAACTAAAGAAATTGATACTCACGATTTTGAGAAAAATAAGACATTAGTGCTCGGCAATGACGGCAATTTCAAAGCTGCTCAGCTGACACCTTTTTTAACTAAACTGACTGACTGATCATGAGCGACCAAAACGTTGATCTAAGACAGGGCACAGGTAATGATGACATTGACATTACCGAATTAGTAAATCCGTTTCCGGGATTACGCCCATTTGGTGTAGAAGAAAGCCACCTGTTTTTTGGACGGGAGGGCCAGAGCGATGAGGCCCTGGTCAAGCTTTCAGAAAACCGTTTTGTTGGTATTCTTGGTGCATCTGGTAGTGGAAAATCCTCATTTGTCTATTGTGGATTGATCCCAACTCTTCATGGTGGCTTCATGACTGACGCCGGCTCGAACTGGCGGGTAGTTACCTGCCGTCCCGGAGGAGGACCGATTGATAATCTTGCCGAAGCACTTTTGATAAAGGACAAAGAGTATCAGGAATTGTCTGAGGAGGACAAACTTATCAAGAAAACCATTATAGGGACGGTATTAAGAAGCTCTTCCCTTGGGTTGGTTGAAGTTATTAAGCAGTTGAAAACGGACGAGTTCCAAAATGTGCTGGTATTGGTCGATCAGTTTGAGGAATTGTTCCGGTTTTCTAAAGTTGAAGCACAAAGTTCGGATCAGAATGAAGCCGCAGCCTTCGTTAATTTATTGCTTGAAGCCTCAAATCAAAAAGACTGCCCTATATATGTTTCCCTGACCATGCGGTCTGATTTTATCGGTGAATGCGCAAAATATCCGGATCTCACTCAGATGATCAATGATTCTCACTATCTGATTCCTCAAATGACCCGAGATCAGAAGAGAATGATCATAGAAGGACCGGTGGCCGTCGGTGGTGGTAAGATTTCACCAAGACTTACACAGCAGTTATTGAACGATCTTGGTGATAATCCGGATCAGCTTCCGATTTTGCAACATGCATTGATGCGGACGTGGGCGTACTGGGTAGAACATAGAAAAGAGGGTGAACCCATGGACCTACGGCACTATAATGCCATCGGAACATTGCGCGAAGCACTTTCTATGCACGCAAATGAGGCGTATGACATGCTCAGTAAGCGTGAAAAAGAAATTTGTGAGGTGATGTTTAAGTCACTCACGGAAAAAGGTTCCGAAAATCAGGGCATCAGACGACCTACAAAACTAAGTACTCTGGCGGCCATAGCAGGAGTATCCGAAGATGAGGTAGAAAGAGTGGTAGATCGATTCCGTGAACCGGGAAGATCACTGTTAATGCCTCCACATGGCGTAAGATTACAATCTGATACAGTTGTTGACATCTCACATGAGAGTTTAATGCGTATCTGGGACAGGTTGAAGTTATGGCTTGACGAAGAAGCACGTGCAGCTGAGATGTATTTGAAGCTGTCAGATGCCGCAACGAAGTTTCAGGAAGGTAAGTCCAGTCTTTGGAAGATGCCGGACCTTCAGTTGGCTATAAACTGGAATGAAGAGAATAAGCCAACGTTTGTTTGGGGATCTCGATACAACGAGGCTTTTGAAAGAACAATGGTCTTTTTGGAGACTTCCATCAAGGCCTACGAGACCGAACAGGCTAATAAAATTTTACTACAAAAGCGAAAAGTCAAGTTCGTCAGAACTTTTGCAATTGTGGCTGGAGCAGTAGCGATGGTTTGTTTGTTTTTGGTGATTTATGCCAACATCCAGGCTCGATACGCGGAGTAAGAGCGAGTAAGGGCGGAAGAAAACCAAAGAAAGGCTGAACAGCAGGAACAGGCTGCAATAGAGGCTGCTGCCGAGGCAAGGGAGGCTCAAGCTGCTGCGGAAGAAGCAAGGGAAGAAGCTGAGAGGGAGCGGGAAATTGCCGAAGAACAAAGAAGATTAGCTGATCAAGCCCGACTTGTCGCAGATCAGAATGCCGCGGAAGCCAGACGACAGGAGGCTTTAGCTGAGGAGCAGGCTCAGATAGCGGATGAACAACGAATAATAGCCGATGAAAATGCCCAGGAAGCCATCCAGCAGAGAAATATTGCTGATCAACAAAGGCAAAGGGCCGAAAGATTGAGATATCAGGCGGTGGCCCAGTCTATGGCCATTAAAGCCAAAGGTGTGAATACGGATCCCGAGTTGAAAGCCCTGGTAGCCAAGCAAGGTTACGATTTCTATGAAGAATTTAAAGACGACGGCAAGGAGTATAATGGAGATATTTATTCGGGTGCTTACTATGGTCTAAAGGGTCTAATCGGAGCAGAAATACTTGCGCAAAACCCTTTAGTGGGACCCGAAAGTGCTAATGAGAAGGGGGATTCTATTCTAAATCAGTATCACGGACACAAACCGTTGAATGAGTTTGAAAGACAAGTAGCGGTGCGATCAGTTTCTTATTCACAGGATGGCAAAAGAATATTCTCCGCAGGTGGAGATGGAAGACTATTGGGTTGGAATGTTCAAACCAGGGAATTTGAGGAGATTTATCGCAGTGAGGCAGTGGATCGTGTGGTTAACGTTTCTCCAAATGACAGATGGCTGGCGCTAGCCACAAACCGGGATGAAATTGACCTTTTTGATTTGAATGAGCCGGGTGCCGAGCCCCAGAGGATTACCTCACACCGAGGCGCTATTTATGACCTGGTTTTTCTTCCGGATAACTCTGGCTTTATTTCCGTAGGTGCTGATAGGGAAGTACTAAAAACAAATCTGATTACGCGTGAGGTAACTGAAATCGCATTGGTTTCATCTAAGGTGGTTTCATTGGCTATATCCCCTGATGGCAAAACACTTGCCGCGGGGTCACAGCGCGGCGAGGTTTTTCTTTTCCATTTAGATGAAAGCGTTGATAACAGCTCTCAAGGTGCCATTTATAGAAAAAATCAGGAACAGTATCCTGTTCAGGATTTGACATTTAGCGAATCAGGTGACTACATAGCAATTGGAGGTTTCAATTTTGAAAATGGCTACGGTTATGTTGTGATTTGGGATATGGTCAATAAAAAACAATATGGTCCTGAACTCACCGGATTTACATCAAGGGTGACTCACGTTGAGTTTAGTCCAGGTGATAAGTTGGTAGCTGCTTCCAGTAGTGACAAATCAGCTAGAATGTGGGATATGGATCCAAATAACATTTATGATTTACCTACTGTTTTTGATGATCACACTGACTGGGTGTGGGACCTTGACTTTAGTCCTGATGGAAAAGGTCTGATGACAGCTTGTGCTGATGGCTTAATAAGGTACTTCCCTACCAAGCCAGATGGAATGGTGAATCAAATGTGTGATTATCTGACAAGGAATATGTCTGACATTGAATGGAGACAATTTGTAGCTGATGTAAATGATATTAAGTGGGAGGCTACATGTTCAGGCAAACCTAAACCTGTCCCTGAAGAGTTTTAGAATAGATATTTGAATGAGGATAATTTTAGTTGTCATATTGGTTGTTTTTTGTAGTGGGCACCTTTTTGCTCAGACCTGGTCACAGCGTCTAAGTAATGAGGAAAGAAACTATGAGGAAGGTCGATTGAACGGAATCCCTGAGCGACTTCAGGGTGGCTTTGAGCTCGATCAGAAAGACGGAGGTTTTTCCAAAGAAGAGAGAATTCGGGCACATAAGTTGATAACCAAAGTTTTTATCTTCATAGATGATGAACCAGAGGCGGAAGAGTCACTGGTCAGACTATTAAAGGCGGATAAAGAACATAAACTTAATCCTCTTTCCGATCCTGCTGAACTGTATTTTCTTTACGAGAAGTTTAGGACCAAACCTATTTTCAGAACGGCGGTACGAGTGGGGATGAATAAATCATTACCCAACGTCATACAAACTTTCAATCCTTCCAATACAACCGCCGTTGAAAAAGTTTACAATGGAAACGGTCAGGCCCCTGGTGAATCCGGTCTTTCCGGTTCATTGGGGATAGGATATTGGGCAGAACTCACGGCCGAAAGGCATCTTTGGTATGGTATCGAAGTTGGTGCGGGTTTTAACCTTCGTGATTCTCGTTATGATGTCGATAGCTTTATTGGTGCCGAAACCTTAAATCAGGAACCAACACTAACCACTGCTATCACCAATAGGCAGTTAAATTTAAGATTTCCTGTTTATGCGCGATATAACTTCAGGTATTTCGAAGAATATGGCCCCATCCCCTATGTTTCAATAGGTCTTTCGTATGACTATTTACTGGACGCAGAATACGAAAGTGCTTCCAGGAGGGGAGGGACAGCATTCTCATTAAGCGCCAATACCAATCTTAAAGATTTGGAAATGGTAAATACATCCAATATGACCGCCATGGCAGCCATTGGAGTGAAGTTAAGAGTGGCAACCCATTTTCTGACACTGGAAATGAGATACGACAGAGGCATGTTCAATTACATTAATTCTAAGAACAGATGGAATGCAAATCAATTCCTGACTTATGATTTGGGATATGTTGAGGATGACCTGGCTTTGGATATGATTTCCTTTTCCATTGGCTACACCTATTCCGTCTATAGCCCTAAGAAACTTAAAGAATTTAGATGATCCGAGGCTCACTCAACTCCTGCTTATTTCTATTTATTCTGGTACTCTCAGGTTCATGTGTATTTGAAGAGGAGGGGGCACCGGAGCCAACCAGCACCTTTGTAAAATACTTTGGTAATATAGGCACACAGGAAATTGTGGATATGGTTATAAATACCGATGACCATGTTGTGATGTTTGGCAATCAAACCCTGGCAGGAGAGACAGGAAATGCCTATTTGATTGAA
Organism: Cyclobacteriaceae bacterium; assembly: GCA_965228045.1. Classification (GTDB taxonomy): domain Bacteria; phylum Bacteroidota; class Bacteroidia; order Cytophagales; family Cyclobacteriaceae; genus JANQEU01. Next base: position 1,777,456 of record OZ245789.1, read on the forward strand.
GCAGATTCAGTAGGAAATCAGTTACGGACCATGACGATTGATGTCGGAACTTACCTCACAGGAGATTCATCCTATATAACTCAAGAATTTTCGGAGAGCATCAAGTTGTTTGATCAGGGGTACTTAGTAACAGGATCTTTCGCGGAATTACGAGGTGGTCAAACCCAACAATTCAATATTTTCTGGGCTTGGCTGGATTTTGATTTGTCCATTGTGAAACTGGATACAATAAGGACCGGACCATATTCAGCAGTGGGTGCCAATGCAGATCATGTTTATGGCAGAGATATTATCATGACCAATGACGGCAACATTGTAATAGTAGGCAAGACTTCAAGAAAGGAACGTAATGACTTAACTAATAATGCTCAGGAGCAGTTTTTTATTGTGAAAGTGGATTTTGACGCCGACACTACTCTCATCAGAAAGTCTTACGGATACAGAAATTCGGATGACGATGCCATAGCGGCCTTTGAGCTTTCAAATTCCAATATTGCCATCATTGGAAGTACGTATCAAATTGGAAATCGTGGGGGTACGGACATGAATGTTGGACTCCTGGTTTTCAACCCACTTTTAACGTCGCAGGTTACCGCACGGGTCTACGGCGTATCTATAGGGGATGACATAGGCGCTATGGATCAACCTAACGATGCAATAAGGATTTCAGGAGGATTTGCCATAACCGGTACGAGTACCCTAGGTACTGAACAAAGGCCTTTTTTGATGCAAATATGGGAAGCCGGAGCCTTAGTATTTGAACCACAGGCTTTATCCTCCAAATGGAATATTAATGCCACAGGAGCATCGCTAACCGAAACCAGGGAGGGAGATTTTGTGATTACAGGTTCCTACCCAAGTTTTTTGGTATCAGATGAAACCATAGATGAATTTTCCAGAGCTAAAAATAGTGAAGTAATGTTTCTCAGAACTGGACAAAGAGGAACACCTAAACCTGATTATGAAGGAAATTTTGGGTTAGTTTCCGGTAACGATGAAGGTAAAGTCGTTGCCAAACTTTCTTCAGGATCTATTTTAATCGGAGCCACAATTGACTTTGGAAGTACCCAGACGATGATCGCGCTTAAGAAATTAAATGACTCCGGAATTTTACAAAGACAATAAAAATATTTTGCACTGTTAAAATCTGTATATTTTTACGCACGTAGCTAACCTAATTTAAATGCTCAAATCCTGCCTAACCATATTTTTCACCCTTACCATGATGGTTGTTCTAGCACAACCCACCATCAATAATCTGGATGGGGAAACTGTGGATTTCATCGAAGGAGGATCAGCGGTTACTCTGGACAATGGTGATGCAGATATTCTCGGAGGACCTTTTGAAACAGGTGACAATCTGACGGTACAAATTACTGCAAATGGTGTGGGATCGGAAGATACCCTAACCATTGGGGAAATTGGCTCGATTACCGTTGGTGACAGCGTTGCATTTAGTGGAGACAGTATTGGGTTGATTGTCTATGTAGACGAGCTTACCATCAGAATTGATTTTGATGATGATGCATCCACAGCTGCCGTTGTGGATCTACTTCGGGCAATTCAATATGAGAACACGAACTCCGATAATCCAGACACAACCAATCGAAGTATTGAATTCTCACTGTTGGAGTTTGGAGTTGGTACTGAGACCGCGACGGTTACGGTAAATGGTATTGCGGTAAATGATGAGCCATCCATTACCGCTTTCGGAGGTGGAGAAATAGATGTCCTTGAAGGCGACACAATAGTGCTGGATGCAGATGCCATTTTGGATAGTGATCCTGATCAACCGGCAGATTATGATGGAGGTCGATTGATGGCCCTGGTGAGTTCAGGTATCTTGTCGGAAGATAGCCTTGTTATAGACTTCACCCCACATAGTATTTGGGTAGATGGCACGGATGTAAATATTGGAGGTACCACAATTGGAACATTATCTTATGATGTTGCAGAAGATAGTTTACAGATCTTTTTGAATTCCAATGCAGATTCCACTGATGTTAATCAATTAATTCGATCTTTAGGATATCATAACGTTTCGACTAACCCGGACACCGCCACTATTCGAACAATAAGCGTATGGCTTGACGACGGTGATGGAAATGCCAACGGCGGGGATTCACTTTCGGCGGAATATACAGTAGATATCCATGTAATTGGTGTCAATGACAGCACTGAGATCAGTGATTTAAACGGTGATTTGGTACAATTCTTCGAAGGAAGTGATTCAGTGCATATCGATCTATCCAGGAATTCAACACTTTATGATCCGGACAACCCTATTAGTGGTTCAACTGATGAGTTGGATTATACGGATGGGTATCTTGCCGTAGCGATTGCGGCCGGAGCCTCCTCCGGAGGGTTGGAAGATACTATATATGTTGCGCAAGGTTTGTATTTCAATGTTACGGGTGGCACTCAATTGGAGAGAGGATCATTGACAGTAGGTACTATTTCTTATCCGGCCATTGATAGTATGGTGGTTGCGTTTTCCGCACCTAATAACGGAGATTCAGTTTCACTTTCAGATGTTCAGGAACTATTAAGAAATATTGTATATGCCAATACGAATACCGACAATCCAGATACTACCTCTGAAAGGACCTTAAACATTTGGCTTGATGATGGCGATGATAATTTGAATGGCGGAGATTCCATTTCCTTTGTCTCAACTACCATTGACGTGGTATCCATCAATGACGAACCTTCGGTTTCAAATTTTGGAGGTATCACCCAGGACGTTGGGGAGCAGGATTCAGTTGCTCTGGAAGGTTCTGGTGGAGATGCGGTCATAGATAGTGATCCGGATAGTCCCTCCAATTATGAAGGAGGAAGACTCATCGCGTCTATCACATCCGGAATTCTGGCCGAGGATAGCATAGGATTATTATTTTCCGAACATGGTTTTTGGAAAAATGGAAGTGATGAGGTCATTGAAAGTGGCAATCACATAGGTGATTGGACATATGATAATGGAGAAGATAGTCTGGAAATAGTTTTTACTGCGAATGCCGATTCAGGTGTAGTCACTCGATTGATAAGATCCCTGGCCTACTTTAGCGTTACTTCGAATCCGGATTCCGCGGTTGACAGGACATTAAGTTTATGGATTGATGATGGAGATGGTAATGCCAATGGAGGAGATTCCTTAAGTGCTGTATATACCATTGATATTGACGTTTATTCCATAAATGACAGCTCAGAGGTATCCAATCTCCAAAACGATATGGTCACTTTCTCGGAAGGACCGGATTCGGTATTCCTTGACCTGACTCAAAACGCCAGTTTATTTGATCCGGATGATCCAATCGATGGTGGAACAGCAGAATTGGATTACGGGGATGGATCGTTGTCGATCTATATTTCAAATGGCAACAATGAAGAGGATACGTTATTTCTTGGTGGAGATAACTTTATAGTGACCTCCGGAGACATAATGAGAACGGGTTCGAATCCGGTAAGTTCAAATACCACTTTTGTTCTGGGATCGATTAGTTACCCTCAGTTGGATAGCATGGTCATAGATTTCAATGCTTCGGAAGAAACGGTAGATGGTGATTCCACTTTCCTCAGTGATGTTGAACTTATTCTGCAGTCAATAGTATACCTCAATACCAATGATTATAACCCGGATTCCACAGGAATCAGAACGATCACCTGGACATTAGACGATGGCGACGGTAATGAAAATGGTGGGGATTCACTGACTACATTTGAATCTTATCTGGATGTGCTATCCATAAATGAGGAGCCTTCAATTGCCAACATTGGAGGGACTGTGTCTGTGACCGAGGACGGTACAATGGATACTTTCTTAGATACAGATGCTTACCTTATTGACCCTGACAGCGCAAATACCTTTCCCGGAGGTAGGTTATACCTTCAAATCGCATCCGGTGGGGTAGTATCGGAGGACACAATTTATTTTGATAATGGATCCCTGGGGTTTGATGGTGATTCACTTACATTATCTTCCGACCCGATAGCTGATTATGAATATAATGCAGGTACAGATGAACTCACTCTGACTTTTGACGCAACGGTTGATAGTGCGACTATTACGACGATCATCAGATCTGTCAAGTATGAAAACCTCAATACTTATAATCCAGACACCACGGCAGAAAGAGAAATTCAATTTGTTTTTGGAGATGGATATAATACGGAAAATGGCGGTGATTCCTTAAGTGCGACGTACAGTGTGTTTGTGGATGTCATTGCGGTTAACGAAGAACCAGCACTTCTCGCCCTGGGAGGAGCAGTGAGTTACATAGAGGGTGCGTCTGGTCCCACGACGCTCGACAATGATGTATATCTGGCAGATCCGGACAGCGCAAACTCATTCCCGTCTGCTGTTCTAAGTGTCAGTATTACCAATCCGGTATTATCAGAGGATACTATATTCTTTGATGATGGAGGAACTACAACCTTCGCCATTGATGGGATGGATAGTTTGACCATGGATGGAGATCCGGTGGCATTGCTGGATTACGATTCAGATGAGGACAGTTTGTCATTGACATTTGATGTGGATACTGACAGTGTTTTGATTCGAAATCTACTCAGAGCGGTAGTTTATCAAAATACTAATACAAACAATCCTGATACGACAAATGAAAGAATTGTGGAATTCGTTTTTGGTGATGGCGCTCTTACAACCAATGGTGGAGATTCTTTAAGTGCAACGTACACCATAAACATTGATGTAATTGCCGTTAATGACCCGCCTTCGGTAGCAAGTGTAGATGGAGATGCGGTAATCTATACGGAAGGTAGAGATAGTGTACACCTTGATGACAATAGAGATGGAATTCTTTCGGATTTGGATAATCCGATTTCACCGTCCGGTGATGTTTTGGACTACAGTAATGGTTATCTGGCTGTAGCCATTAATTCAGGGGGAGTCGATGCCGAGGATACCCTGGTCATTGGCGGAACTGACTTTGTGCTTAATGGCAGCAATATTGAACGTTCCTCTGATAACCACGTTATTGGACAATTTTCTTATCCTGGTCCAAATCCGGATAGTCTATACATTTCATTTCCTGCGCCAATGGCAGGTGATAGTACACTTATCACTGATGTACAGAATTTAATTCGGGCCATAGCCTACAGAAATACGAATGAATTGAACCCTGATTCCACCGGTGTCCGGACCATAAACTGGTGGCTTGATGATGGAGACGATAATCTAAATGGAGGTGATTCTTTGGAAAGTTGGTCTACCACAGTCGACATAGAAGCCAAGAACGATGCGCCTTTGGTAGCGGATACTGCCAGACTCACAATTCTTGAAGATATATTGGATGGATCGAATACAGGTTTGTCTGTTATTGATTTAATAGATCCTGGCTCAAGTTTCTCTGATGTGGTTTACGAGGACCGGGATTCCCTTTCAAGCCAAGGGTATATCGATGATTTAGGTATCGCTGTGTTCAGAGCGAACGATGAGAATGGTACATGGCAATATACTACTGACAATGGGTCCAATTGGTTTGCGATTAATGCCTCGGTTTCGAATGTATTGATGCTTGGCTATAGTGCAAATAACAGGGTGAGGTTTGTTCCGGATGCCGATCACAATAGCACTTTTGGAAATATTGAAGAACGAGACTCACTTTGGTTTTATGGCTGGGATCAGACATATGGTGCCAATGGTACATTTGAATCAAATATCTCAATGGCTTCCGAGCGTGGAGATACTACGGCATTTAGTCTTGATTCGGCCATTTTCATATTGGAGATCACCCCTGTGAATGATGAGCCTACCTTTACATCCCTTGGAGATACCACTGTATACTCATCTGAAGGATCTGTCATCTTCCCGGATTATGTGGCTGTAAACCTTGGCGCTGATGACGAAAATGATGTTTCGAGCCTCAATCGCCAGGAGGTACTGGATTGGGTTAATGTAAGCAATGATAGCACAGTACTGTTTACAGTTCAGCCTGATATGAGCAATGATAGTACATTGACTTTTACATTACGTGAGAATGCCCATGGTCTGGCCACAGTGACACTCGCGGTTAGAGACAATGGTGGAGTTGCTGATGGGGGAGATAATACTTCTCCAAATGGAATGTTCTCAATCAGGGTAATTGATGATGAAGGACCTGAGATAAATAACTTCTCCACTGATGTCATTCCAAATGACAACGATATAACTGTAAATCCTTCTCCACTTTATTTACAAGCCACATTTGATGAGGTGATTGCAGAAGGAGTTGAAGGTAAGACCATCAGGATTTACGATGCTTCTAACACTACCACACCATTCGTGACTTTAGATGCCGGTAATGCAGAGGTATCTGGTACGGATAGCACCATGAGGATCGACATTGATACTTATCTACCAAAAGGCAGGAGCTACTTTGTTCGATTGGATGAAGGTGCCTTCATCGATACGCTTGGCAATCTAAGTCCATCAATAAATACTGTCGGTCGGTGGAATTTCACTGTTGAGGATGCGGAGCCTGTATATAATTACATCAATCCGTCAGATACTTCAACCAATGTATTGGTTTATGAATATTTGACTCTGGCATTTGACGAAGCGGTAGACAGCCTCGTCGGGGCAACTGAGACTGTCAGGATTTCCGGTGGAGGATATGATGAGACGTTCACAGCCAGCCAGGCCGATATACTTTCAAGTCTTCCCAATGATACAGTCATCATAAGATTCCCTGCTCCATTCGCCACAAATACAACTATGACCGTGGAAATACAGGAAGGATTCCTGGTTGATGATGATGATAATCCAATACCCGATACCACCTACACATTCGTGACCGCAACAGATGGTACAGAGCCATTGGTAAGTGCGCTGTATCCAGCAAATCAATCGGATTTCACCACCATTACCACACCATCCGATGTAGAAAGTATTCAGGATTTAAGCATCGATTTCGATGAGACAATTGAAGCTGGAGACGGGAATATTCGGCTTTATGTTGATACTGATGAAGGTGGTTCGGATGCGGATATTCTGGTATTTGATATAGCTAGTAATAATGCTGCAGTTAATTATGTCGACGATAGTATAGGAATTGATTTAAGTACACTGGGCATAACGCTTACGGCTAATGCGACTTACTATATCCAAATGGATAGTGGTGCGGTAAGGGATCTTACTGGTAATCCTTTTGATGGATTTAGTGGATCCACGGCAGGTGCAGATGCGAGTAATGCTGATTGGAGCTTTAACACGGAGGATACGGATGGGGAAGCTCCTGATATTGTGACATTATATCCGTCAGATAATGCAGGTAATGTCTCACTTACACCTAACCAGCTGCGAATAGAATTCGATGAGCCAGTTCAGTTAGAAGGAGATCGATATATCCAACTGAATCTGATCGCTACCGGAGACAGTGTTACAAGTGTATTATTGGACTCAACTCTCACCAGTGTTACATTAAACGGCAATAACCTTACAGTTGACCTTTCAAGTCCATTTTCTTCACTTACTCAGTACTATGTGACAATTGAAGATTCGGCAGTTTACGATTTCTCCAATCCGGGAAATTACTTCGAAGGCATCACTACCAAGAGCAGATGGAATTTTGTAACGGAATTCGCTGATGATGACAATGGTCCGGCAGTCATTGCCCTTACTCCTTCGGATGACGAGACAAATGTGTCCGTCAGAACCGAATTCATGCTTGCTTTTGATGAACAATTATTCCCCGGGGAAGACAGTGTATATCTGCGAAATGCCGCCAATGATACGGTTGCAGCGATCAATGTAAATGATGTGGACATTGATGGTAACCAGGTGACAGTAGCATTTTCACCGGATGAAATAGATTCACTTTTGTACAGCACTGCCTATAATATTGTATTTCCTGATTCCGCATTTGTAGATGGTGCGTTCAATCCGGTAACAGGCTATACTGCTGGCACTGAGTGGAATTTCACGACGGAGGATGATAATTTCCGACCTGAACTGGATTCAATAACAGTAATAGCAACCGGTAATTCATTAAATGGAAGTGCCCTTGATGAAAACAGTTTCAATGTTCGACTGGTGTTCAATGAATCCGTAAATACTTCGGCTTCACAGAATGGAGAAATCAAACTCTATTACAAAGACCAAAATGTACCGGTTTACAGCTATCAGGATACCATCGTTGTAAATACATTTGAAAATAGTGATGCACCTGGTGCCACGGGAACTACTTACTTAACGGGTCTTTCAGGTGGACCGGCCAGAGTGCTAATGCTCGATCTCACTTCTTTCAACTTACCTGGTACCGGAGAACTGGTAGTGGATATAGATAGTGGAGCTTTTGTAGATACAGGTGCTCCGAATGCATACCTGGGTATTAATCAATCAAATAATCAATACGTATTTGATGTCAATGACATAGGAACGGTCCCTACTGTTGAGAGGTTTGGTCCTATCGATGACGAAGTTTCAAATACTGCCGAACTGACAAGTAGCATTTACATTGATTTTTCTGAGCCGGTTAATCCAAATACCGCTTTGATTAACGTCAATTTCTCTAATAATGCTGAGCTCGATTTTACTTTGAACGCATCTGATGGAGTTCCAACTAATTCCAAGACCAGGTATGTTTATACAATTCCTGAGAATCTTAAAGGATCTTCGAGTTACTATATTGATTTTCCTGCGGCCGCTTTTGAAGATTTAGGTACTAATGATATTGCACAGTATGACGGTAGTGGTATCCCATTCACTACTGTGACCGATGCGAATAGACCAGTCATCGCATCATTGTATCCAGCTGACAATGCTACAAATGTGGATGCAAGCACCGATAGTATTTTGATCACATTTAACGAACCAATAACCGCCACTGCCAGCAGTGCTGACATTCTGTTGTTTTACAGATCAGATAGCACCTTATTCAGGAGCATTAACGTTTATGATGATAGTGATCTGGATGGAGACGCAGATGGATTGGAATTCATTGAACTTAGGGATGCCTCCAATAATGTAATCAATTATTCCACAGTTACTGCCGCTTCAAGGCTATTCATCGATCTTGATGAGTTTGGACTTCAGCCTGGTGTTGAGTTGATTGTGATCATTCAGGCGAATTCAATTGAGGATGCTTCCGGAAATGGGATAGCGGCATTCGCGGCTCAAACTTTTGTGGCAGATAACAGCTATACATTCAGGATTGCGAATGATGGAGCTGATCCAACTGTGGTGTCAACCTACCCTGCTAATGCGGCTACCAATATCGCCGTAGATACTGATACCCTTAAAATCGTATTTAGTGAGGCCGTAACACCTCGAGCCAATACAGATTCTATCGAAGTTTATTACGATGACGTAACACCAGGAGATGATATAGTGGCCTTCAAGTATGCCGTAACCGATGGTGTGGCGGATAGTGGAAACACTATGTATTATTATGAGTTACCGGTTCTGGCCGGTGGAGCCACAAATTATTACGTTCTGGTCGACGATGGAGCCTTTGAAGATATAGACGGAAATGACATGTCCACAACCTACACCGAAACAGATTGGACATTTACAACTGCAGCAGGCAATGATGCTGTGAACCCGACCTTCACATTTACCCCGGCAGATGGTGCTACCAACGTTTCAGTGAACCCATCAACGGACCTGGTTTTGACATTTGATGAAATTGTAGTGCCACAGGGTGGTCAGTATATTAAATTTTACTCTTTCGAAACCAATAATCCTGTTGATTCCATTGAGTTGACCTCTTTTGTTTCGCACGATACGGTAGAGGCTACCGGGTCAAGAATAACTTATAATTATACGTTTGATGGGGATCAGAACTATTATGTATTAATTGATGATGCAAGCGGAAATGGGTTCCTGGATTTAGGTAACCTGACGACTTCCACAATCATTGATGATAAGAATGATTGGTCATTCAGCACGGCATCGGATAATGTCGTTCCTTTCATTGATTCTGTTTATTTCAATAACTCCGCTGATACTACAGGCATCGATGCCAATGATACCATTAATGTTAAAGTGTATTTCAGTGAGAAAGTTGTCTCTGCCGGAGGTACTATTTATTTCCAATATGATAGTCTTCTGAATGCGGACACTGTATATTCAATCTTAGCCGGGTCTTATGATACATTAAATAATAGAGTTCCGGGAAAAGGGTCGGTAGTCACCTATAAAATTCCTAATGACCAGTTAGAGATTTTCAAAGGTGGATTGGACTACAGAATTCGATTTGGAGCCGGGGCATTTGAGGACCTTTCAGGAAACGTTACTGCTTTAAATACTGAACATAATTTTGAGACCGCAGATGATGGAGCTATACCTGAAATCATCGCCTTCACGCCTCCAGACGATGCCACAAATGTTGATCTGACTACAGCAGTATTGGTTCTTGAATTTGATCAACCTGTTGATTCAACTTCCACAGGGCAAATCGTACTTTTCTATAAATCCAGTGGCGAAGCGGTAGATACCCTGGATGTTTCTGACGAGACCAAGCTTACCGTTTCGGAAAGTCAAACTGTTTATACTTATGCAGATCCATTTGATGGTATGCAGGCGGATTTGGAATATTACATTCATATTCTAGATAGTTCCTTCGTTGAATTGGTTAATAGAGATGCGCAGGTGGCTGCAATTTCGAATAATTCGGATTGGACATTTACTACCAATAGTGCCGGGGATATAATTCCTGCAATGGAGAGTTTGGATCCCATTGCAACCGCAACTGGAGTAGGTTTAAGAGATAGTTTGTTTATAGAGTTCTCGGAACCTGTCTTCGCTACAAATAAAAACATCACGATTACAGGTGGCCCTAATGGTAACATAGTAATCAATGCCCTCGATGTTAGCCAGATTTATGGCAATGGGTCTACTACCATTACTATTGATCCTGAAGATGATCTTCATCAGGATAGTACCTATACGGTCACGTGGCCATTGGGTACGTTTGTTGATGCTACCGGCAACCAGTTTGATGCCTATACTTCCATGCTATCTCAATGGACATTTACTACCGGATCAGGAGCATTTGCCTATAATGGAGGGACAGGTGTAATGGACACTGTAAAACTTGGTATCAACAATGTCTTCAACGAACAAAACCTTCAAGATACCATCTACATCATTGAAAGCAATGCGGATGATTTCAGGGCAGGAGGTAATTTAATTTTTGGACTGACTAATGACTTTTCTTTAGATGAAGGCGTAGGTAATATCAGTATTGTGAGTAATGGTACATCAACAGATTTGACACTCGGGGCGGTGGAAGTAGATGATGACAGTATTACAATTAACTTCACTCATAATGGCCTGGATGCTGATATTGACACCATTGTTATTGCTGATCTGAGAATAAGATACGATGCTGCTAATCCGAACGCCACCGGAAATATCGTTCGCATTGGCGGAGATGCGGATATATATGGTCTTAGTACAAGTCACGAGACGCCTATTTTATTCCTTGAAGTAGAGGATGTACCAGATCCAATTTTGACTACAAACTCACCTGTCTCGGGACAAATAAGAATTGACAGTGTGACCTGGTGTTATGATGATAACTATGATGATAGATTTGATTCATACACCAAGTATCAAACGGGTAGTGTCAATTTAACGGCAGTTCCTGCGCAGACCAATTACGAATATCACTGGTTTACAACTAGCGGGAATACGGACACACTTTTCATTACAGACAATGCAGATCAATTAGTCGAATATGCTGATTTCAGCTTTACTATGGCTGAACTATCCCCAACTAATTTCCGTCAGGACACTACTATTACCAGATATGTTACTCAGGTCAATCCAAACGGTACTTCGAGTGATACGGTGGAGATTGAGTTTACCATTAAGGGTCTTCCAAATTCTGAAGATCTGGCCGGTAGTGATATGACCGTCTGTCATTTTGAGGAAATCACACTTGGAAAGAATACAAACCCCGGGTTGTCAAATACTCCGTCTTCTTACATTTTCGATTGGACTGGTGTCAATATTGATACTTTCATAAGTGTGGTAACCTTTGATACTACTACCAATTTATCTGATCCTACAAAAGCCGAGTTTAATCCAACCATAGATGCTCCGCAGAATTTTGATACTGTAAACTATAATCAGCAGGTATTCCAATATACTTTGACAGTTGTAGATAATTATGGGTGCGTGGATATTGATACAGCAACAGTAGATATTACTATTGAACCACGTATTCCAACGGTAATACTATCACCAAATGGAGTCACTTTCTCTGAAGCACAGACTATCAGACAGCCCCTCTATGGTGATCTCGATCCTACTAATGGTGGAGTTGGCGTAGGAGGCGTACCTGAAATTGATTCGGCGGACTATTACCTGGGAGATCTTAGTAATATCAAGACAAATGATAACACGCTTGTTGGGTATTCAGGAACATTTGTCGGAAGTGGGGTAGGTAGTATTTTCAATAATAGTATTGGATCACACGAGGATGATTATGATAGTGCTTCCTTCACACCAAGTGGCGCCGGGGTTGGAGTGTATGAAATCCTTTATGTTGTAACAGAGGATGCAACGGGTTGTAGAGATACCTCTGAAGTAAGTATCGAGGTGCTTCAGGATGTTGGAACCATTTTCGAAGAGATAGCTTATGGTGATACTGCCGACGCGACCAGTGGTGCAATAAGAACCGGTATTACTAATCAATATGGGGATCCGTATAATTATCAAGCTAGTGGTTCTGCAGATAGAGACTATTGTATTGATGACAACGATGGATTGTTATTCAACGAGGGTGTTGTTGATTACTATGATGATGAGTTCATCTATTTGACAGTGCCAAACGTATCTGGTTTTGACTTTCTTAGATACGAAGGACCTGGAGTAATCGCAATTGACGATTCCATTCAAACTACAACATTCAATACAGATCTTGACTCGATCTGGAGAATTGATCTTGATTCGATATTCAGGCTTCCGGACGATGATAATCTGGTTACTTTGGCAAGCGGAGCCAAAAGAATTACAATTGATAGGGTGGTAGGTAATGGATCTACTGAATTTGTTGATGGGTCTGATGAATTCACCATCTATCCTCTACCAACCGGAGAAATATCCAATATACGGGATTATTACTGCGAAGATGACAACAATTACACACCTCTACTCTCACTGACCAATGGACCATATAGTAGTAATAGCGTAAGTGTGGTAGAATATACTTTGACAGTTCTTGGAAATACGGATTCTACTAACATGACGGAAGGTGGAATGCAAATTAGATCTGTCGAAAACAGGGGTAATAGTCAGACTTTTATGAATGCCGGCGGGCTGACTTTAGTTTTTGCTGACATTCTGGCCAATGCCACTATAGGATTGACCTCCAATGATTCTGCGATGAATAGGGACGAGATAGTTTATCGAATAGATGTTTCTGTTCCATTTGATGATGACCCTTTCTATGGGCAGTCCACGAATGCACCGGGTTGCGGAATAACAATTACAGATACAATCACGGTATTCGCCAAACCTAATAAGCCGACCATCGATTTTACTGCGATGAGTAACGGTGATACTCTTCCCGGAACTCAGGATATTTATCGTTTCGAATACAGTGAGGGTGAAACGCCTGAGACATTTATTGTCACGGATAGCGCTGATGAGTACGGCACTCGAATTCGATGGTATGAGGACCAGGCTGCAGGGGCAGGAGCAAATAGTATTACCGTTTCAAATGGTAGAAGTGTCGCTGCCTTCACCTTACTTGGTTCTACTACCTGGCCTGTTGGGGAATATGATTATTTCTTTAGTCAGGTTAGCAATAGTGAGCTATCAGGGTTTGATGGTTGCGAAAGCGAAGTAGCTGAAGTCGAAATCATCATTCATGAAGAACCCGATCCACCAGTATTGTTGCTGGATGCAAACACACATGGTGATATTTTTGATGACAATCACTATGTCTTCGAGTATTGTGAAGGCGATAGCATTGAGGACATAACCATAGACTATATTAGTCTTGGCACCAAAACTGACACTACGTTCTATGATTGGTATGTATATGATGTAGATCAGGATTCTATCATAATTATAGACGGATGGAATCCATTGGATAGCTTGGCTGAGGATGCAGAATTTGCGGGTGTAATAGATTCAATCGCCAATAGAAGTGTGACTGCCAGGCAATTGTTTGAAGCTAAATATGGTGTATCCACCTCCACACCTGTGGATTCTACTTACACTTTCTACGTGGCGCGAAGGGAGAATCGAAATATTAATCTGGAACCCAATTATAACGGTAGTGAAAGTGAGAAGACCAGAATAGATATCGTGGTTTATCCAATTCCTGATGCTCCATCTGTAAGTCTCTTTGAGACTGATATCAATGCGGCCAGTTCATCGCCAATTTTTCAGAACTATATTGTAAACTACAATGATCGGATTTCCACGACTCAGGAGCTTGATGTTCCGGACGTGGATACCATAGAGTACGTATGGTACCAGAATGGTGCAGCATTTGATTCGGTAAGAAGTGATTACAATGATTCCGAGTATCCTGAGAAAGTTGCTCTAATGTTCCAGGACATACCAAACTTTGGAGTATTGAGCGATACGCTGGATGGTTCCACAAATTATTATACAACGGATGTTACAGTTGATACTGCGGTGTACCTGAGACAAATAGCGTATAAGCTAAATCGTATTACCGATGCGGCTGATTCGGATTTTGAGGGATGTTTGTCTACTGACAGCACACAAGTTACCATCACACTTTATCCCGTTCAGGATAAGCCGGTTGGTGGATACTTCTCACCGCATGATTCAGATACATCTTTAGTATTTTATGATGTTTCCAATGACATGGTTGGAGATTCTGTGGAATTTGATTTCGAAGCTGATGAATTGACTTCGGATACAACTTTTCATGTCAGAAGCTTCTTCTCCTCTGCAACTGGCAATAACTACAGGTACAAATGGTATTTTAGTAATAGTTCTGGTAATTTCTCTCCTGCGGATAGTATTGCCAATTCTGATCCAAGTGGAGACCCCAGGGATTCAATAATTACAGCATCTGATTTGAAAGTAGCTGGAATTACAATTACCACCAGTAGATACTTCCTGGTGACTCAAATCACGGATATTGAGCCCGGATCCGGTGGGTTCCAGGGGGTTCAGAGTCCTGCTACATTGGTAAGAATCAATATCTATGATACTCCGGAGCCTCCGAATGAATATCAATCAAATAGTGCTGCTGATCCCGGTGATGTGAACAAATATTACTGCGAGACGGATGATGACAGCGTTAATCCTCTTAGTGATGACATGGAAGGGCTTAGGGTGGAGTCCAATGACGATGACATGAATCCAAGATTTGTATGGTATAACAGTCTGGATTCGGCCAATGCCAATGATTCTACCTACCGATTGGTTACGAATTTGATCAGTACAGGTGGAGGACTTGAAGGAGACACTATTACTCCTGCACAACTAAGAAACGATTTAGCAAACTTAGATTTAGAGAATACACAGTACGCCTACAATATGTCCAGTGACACTGTTCCTCCTGGCACTTACACCTTCTATGTGTCGCAAATTGTAGACAGGAAATTCAGTGGAAATGCAACACCCGGGGGAGGTACTTATGCTGGTGATCCTTTCGTTGGGGTGGAAAGTGAACCATTAGAGATAACCATATATGTCAGACCTGTTCCGGTAGCACCTGGTGTAGTGGATCAGACTCTTTTCATGTGCGAAGATGACGTGATTCCTACTTTCAGAATAAGTGCTCCATCTGCATCCAGTCAATACTATTGGTTCCAGCACACTGGTAATGCTGCATTGGTAGATGATTACAGCTCTTATCTCGATACCGTGAATGCCCCAACCTATACACCAAGCGCGGCGGATGAAAATATTGGAACTGATGGAGATGGTGACGATGCGAATCCTGGTACATATTACTTCTTTGCCAGTGTGATTTCAGACATTGGTATTAATAACTCAGACTTTGAAGGTTGTCCTTCCTTATTTACCGCTGATACGCTTAGGGTAAGGCCAATTCCGGAGGCACCAGTGACTATGTCTGATTTTACAGAAAGTGGAGATGAAATCTATCAATACTGCGAAGACGATGTCATAAATCTCTTCGCTATAGATTCCACGGGTTCAGTGACTACCAATGCCAATTATAATACGCAGGCAAGCAGAGGAGGTTCGGCGGACTCCATTACCGTATTCCAGTGGTACGATGAGGATAGTGATCCATTAAATGCTAATTCATCCGGTACTTTTGATCCAAACGGGGAATTCAACGAAAACAACTTGTTGTCCGAACAAGCCAATAACTTTAGGTTCCGTGTAACACAGAGGACAAGCATCAATTCGGCAGAAGGATTTAATGGATGTGTTAGTGACTTTAAGGATGTTATACTTAGAATAAATGGTTTACCAACGCTTTCGTTTGATGACATTAGTACCAATGATGCATTCTGTCTTGAAGAGGATCAAATTACGGTTACGGCTAGCTCAAATGGTATTAATGGAACTGGAGTTTTTGCACTGTTTGATGACTACAGTACTACAGGTACCGGATTGACTAATAACTGGTCCGGCAGTACAAACAGTGGAACGGCCACGATTGACCTGGATGCCATGCACCTTTCTGACGATGATCCATTGTCTGCTAAGACCAATAAATTGACAGTCGGGGGTGAGACCACGGTAAGAAATATCTATTTCAGGTTTACGGATGTAAATGGTTGTAAGGATTCGATTTCTGTAAATAATATTGAGATTGATCCTTATCCTGCAATTGATTTCAAAATCGATGATAATGAGGTAGATACTTTCAATACTTGCTTAAATGAAGAAGATGACATTTTTGCGGAAAGAACTTTCTTCCTGGAAGGTTTCTATACCGAGTCGGGAGCTAGTATTGCCTCAACAGGAGACTCCGACTTCAAGGTTTTTGATGATGATGGAGAGTTGGGTGCTGGTGTTGGAATTACTTCTGACGTGGACGCTCTTGCTGAATTTAGCCCTCTCGATGCAAGAAAAAGTCTCGATGCTACAAATGATACCATTCAAAGGTATGATCCAACTAATACCTACAGGATTACTTTTACTCATACGGATTTAAATGGGTGTACCAATGAGGTGGACGCCAAAATCACCGTGTTCCCGCTTCCTTTCTTCTCGGATGATAATGGAGTCATTATTGCCAATAAGGCATGTGCAAGTAAGACAGTTGAGTTTGCTGTTGATCTGGTTAACCTTGATGACGGAGCTGCCACTTTTAAATGGTTTGTTGACAATGATGAAATTCTTGCTTCTGACGAGTTAGATGGAGATGCTACTGATGACGAGACAACTGTATTGACAGATGGCAAGTTTGTCATTGGTGGTGGTCCAAAGACTATCGTACTACAAGCAGAGGATACAGTGACGGGATGTGTCAATCAGGTTTCTGAGACTAAGTCAATTGGTGTAGTACCTACACCAAGGTTTAAATGGGAAGATATTACTGTGAACAATTCAACAGTGTTTTCTTTTGAAGAGCGAGCCCTTGATTTCAGATATTCTGAGTACGAAGATGTTGAGTTGACAATTTCTGATAATTCCGGCGCCGTGGTAAATCAGATGCTTAGAGATCGGGGAGATTTCATTAATAACAATTCGGCTATGCTTGATGATTACATAGTTGATTTTGCCTCAGCGGGTTCTTATCAGGCCGTATTCAAAATACTTTCCACAGCGAATTGTGACAGTGTAATCACCAGGACTTTCAATATCGTAGATAAGATCGTAGTTCCACAAGAAGGGTTAGTACACAATTTTGATAATGGCACCAATGGATGGCATACGGATTCCATCAGTGTGGATAGATTCTATGACGGTATTAGTGATGAAAGGATCGATGAAGATCAGGAGTCTGCAAGTATTCTTAGATATAGCACCTGGGAGCATGGAGTTCCTTCGGGAAGGACTTTGAACCTTACCAATGCACCGTTCCCTGCCGGAGGCTCAGCATGGGTAACGGATTTGGACGGGCCATACGGTAGCAAGGGACCAGAGAATAGTAAGGCGGAAAACTCATGGGTTTATTCTCCAACCTTCGATATAACTGCCATGGAGAAACCTGCCATGAGCTTCTACTATGCGTCTCATTTGCTTAACACGGATGGTGTGGTGGTCCAATATACCGTGAACGATGGAGCTACCTGGGGTACACTGGGTGAGTTTAGTTTTGATGAAGGTAACTCTGGGGTGAACTGGTACAATTTCCTCGGCCTGCCTGGTAATCCTGGAAACATTGATGATCCTTCCAATATTAACTATAACCCTGAACAATTCGGATGGACGGAAGAAACCAATTCAATAGGCGGTGGTGGTGAATTGTCTCAGAACTATTACTGGAAATTGGCTGCGAATAAAATTGACGAAAAGGACACCGAGGGTAATTACATCATTGATCCTGCTAATTGGGCAAATATTAGATTCAGAATAGCATTAGGTAGTAGACCGTCGATTAAACAGGATGCAAACGGTAACAACCTCGAAGGTTTTGCTTTTGACTACTTTAGAATATTTGACCGTCAGAAAGTGGTACTGCTCGAGACCTTCTCCAGCGCCCTGGCCGAGAATAGTTTGGAAGCTGAAGATATTATTAACGATAGGGTACAAAAGTCTGGTCCGGGTACTGTTTGGGTAAATTATTTCACAGATCTGGATGGTACGGTTCAAAGGCCAACGGATTCCTTGTTCCTAAGAAACGAAGTGGACCCTACCGCAAGGGGCAGTTTCTACGGAGTGCATGAATCTCCAACTTCCGTGTTGGATGGGGAGGTCATTGAGAAAGATGAGAGTTCTGATACCAGGGCAGATGCTTTACTGGGATGGAACCAATTTGCCTTAAATCAGAAGGAGTTGGTAGAGCCGGAGTTCGATATTATGCTAGAAGAACTTTCAACAACGTCTCAGGATGAAGTGCGTGTTGAGGGTCAGTTCACTTCACTAATTAATATTCCGGGCACAGTGGAATTGAGCTTTAGATTTATTGTAATTGAAGACTTCATTGCATCCAAAAACTTTGGATTGTACTCAACAACAGATACAATCAGAAATGTGATGCGAAAGATATTACCAGACCCATCCGGATTTGTGGAGAAAACAAATCAGGGAGTTAAGACTGGTGATGCTTTCAATTTTGAAATAAACTGGACATTGGATGCCGTGTACAACGTAGATGAACTTCGGGTAATTGCATTTGTACAAAATGAGGAAACTAAAGAGATATACCAGGTAGCATTTATAGAAATAGATGGCAAGGCCAACACTGTTACTGGTTTGCGCAATGATCTGGAGAGAGGCGATCCTTACGAACTGTATCCAAACCCTGCCAATACAGAGACCACTGTTAGCTTCTATAAAGCATGGAATATAGATCTGGAGTGGGTAATTTATGATCAACTGGGAAGGATTATGAAGGAGGGTATACTTGATCGACGACAAAGGGAGATGACCATTCAAACGGGAGACCTTCCTAGTGGAGTGTACTTCCTGCAACTGAACCATGAGAAATACAAATGGGAGCCGAAGAGATTGATGATCCTACATGATTAGGATGTAAACGCAACGCATTAAAAAAAGCCTGAACAAACGTTCAGGCTTTCTTTTTGATGTCAATCGTGAACTATTTAATATCTAATCGATGAACATGTTTTCTTACTAAATCTATTCTTTTTGTTATGTGCTTGACAAATTTTTGCATATCCAATTCGATCATATAAACCTGACTGTCGTAAGACTCACTTCCAATTTCAGCTCGTAAGTCCTTACTATCATGTTCAATCTCTCGTTGTGCCTTACATTCTTCACTTAAAAAGTGTATAAAAGATTTCATGCTATATTCCTCTTCGAATTTTTCGATATCCTTTATCAGTTTCTTGATCTCCTTGTCGTCAGAACGTGTTTGTGCTACTTTGGCTCGCTCATAGAGTACTGAATCAAGATGATGGATTTCGTTCAGGAGACTGATCTTTTTCTCCCTATACTCTGCACTTTTACAAAAGGTCATTAGCCCATCATATTCTTCCAGTTCTTCAGCTTCAGTATCCCAGGCATAGGTCACTCGGTCAACTTTTTGACCGATGGTTTCCGCGGCATCCTGAGAGTATGCAGAAGAAAACAAAGCTGTTGTCAATATGATACCTGCTATTTTTTTCATTTCAGTATTTTTTTATTCAAAGTTACTTGATTGATATACGAAAAATTAAATCATTTATTTGACTATGGGTTTGCCATTTGATTGCCAGGAGGATATCCCGCCTTCCAAATCGTAAATCGTTTTAAATCCTTTTTCCTGTAATATTGATGCTGCTCTGGCACTCCTGCCACCAACGGCACAATAAACTATTACCGGTTCATCTTTGTCCAGTGCTTCAATTCTTTGGCTAAAGTCAGAATTTGAAATATCGATATTTATTGCTTCATCTATGTGACCAGATTGAAATTCCAAGGGTGTACGGACATCAATCACGGTTGTATTCTCATTTAGATGTTGCTCATATTCGTCAACTGTAATTTTCTTATTGGTCGATTCTGTTTGTTGTTGACAGGATAATGTGAACATCAACGTAAACAAAACAGCAAATACTTTCATAGTTCAAAGGATTAATGTGATTTCAAACATAATGAGGGCACGTGGAATCCAGAACAATTGTTAGCTTTAATTCTACATGTCCAGACTTACTAAGCAATCTGCAAATTTCGGTACCGCTCCGGTTTTTTTAACTGCTGTGTCAACAATTCTAGGCGCAATTATGTTCTTGCGATTTGGCTATGCAGTGGGAAACGTAGGTTTTCTGGGTACTATTGGCATCGTCCTTTTAGGACACCTCATTACCATCCCCACGGCTATGGCAATTGCGGAAATCGCCACTAACCAAAAAGTAGAAGGAGGTGGCGAATATTATATCATATCTCGTTCATTCGGACTGAACATTGGTGGTGCTATTGGTACGGCCTTGTATTTTTCACAAGCGATTAGTGTCGCATTCTATATTATAGCCTTTGCCGAAGCCTTTGATCCATTACTGGTAATATTGCAGAACTATGGTATCCATATCACGGACAAGCGACTTATCAGTGGACCGGCCCTGGCTCTGTTAAGTATCATTATGTTGACAAAAGGAGCTGACCTGGGAGTTAAGGCATTGTATGTTGTCGTCGGTATTTTAACACTTTCATTGATAATGTTTTTTGCTGGTTCCACAGACTTTGAGGCCACTACTCGTGGATATGACGTGCTTCGAACTACCAAAGAACCGGATTCGTTTTTCTACGTTTTTGCAATAATCTTTCCCGCATTCACCGGAATGACAGCCGGGGTTGGTCTTTCAGGGGACCTAAGGGATCCTAAGAAGTCAATCCCATTAGGCACCTTAGGAGCAACGGTGTTTGGTATGATCGTTTATTTTTTCATTGCGTATAAGCTGAGCATTTCTGCCCATCCTGACGATTTGGCTGGTGATCAGCTGGTAATGTCGAGGATTGCGCTATGGGGCCCAATAATACCCATAGGCTTGGCCGCAGCTACCATTTCATCGGCACTTGGTTCAATTATGGTGGCTCCACGGACCCTTCAGGCTTTAGGTGAGGACAAGATACTTCCCTCACAGCAGTTCAATTCGGTTATTTCCAGGACTACAGGCAAAAATGAACCTCGAAATGCTACCATTGTAACGGTCATTGTCGCGGCATTCTTTATTGCCATTGGGGATGTCAACGCTGTAGCTGAAATAATATCAATGTTTTTCATGGTTACATATGGCGCTATTTGTTTGATTTCATTTCTTCAGCATTTCGCTGCTGACCCGTCATATCGACCGGCATTCAAATCCAGATGGTACATTTCGTTGGTAGGAGCATTGCTATGTATCTATCTGATGTTCAGGATGAATCCTTCATATGCCTTTTTCTCAATTGTCATTATGGTGATCATTTATTTTAGTATTACCTACTACAATGAAAATAAACAAGGAATGGCCAAAATCTTCCAGGGTGTGATATTTCAGCTAAGCCGGCAATTGCAGGTTTTTCTACAAAAAGCAGATAAAGAAGATGTAAATACCTGGAGACCTTCGATCATCTGTATCTCAGAAGATTCTTTCCACCGAACCGCGGCTTTTGACCTTATGCGCTGGGTGTCTCACAGGTACGGATTTGGAACCTATTTGCATTTCATAAATGGATATGTATCCCGCGAGACACACAAGGAGGCCCGAAAAATTCTGGATAGATTAATTGAGAAGGCAGATATCACCAAGAGTAATGTTTTTATCGATACGATCATAAGTCCTTCCTATACCACTGCGATTGCCCAATCCATTCAGCTACCCAGTGTTTCCGGTAAGGAATCGAACATGTTTCTTTTCGAGTATTCGAAGGCGGCAGGAGCTTGTACACCGGCTATTCTGGATAACATGCACTTAATTAAAGCGGCTGACTTTGATATTTGTGTATTGGCAAGCACAGAAAAGGGTTTTGGCTATAAACGGGAAATTCACATATGGATTACTCAGAATGACTTCGCAAATGCTTCCCTGATGATCCTTATGGGATTTGTCATTATGGGGCATGACGATTGGAAAAGTGCGGAAATTAAGATTTTTGCAATCTATCCAAAATCCGATATAGATTCTGAAAGGGAGAAAATTCTCGAACAAATTAAGGAAGGTCGATTGCCGATATCACCGCACAATGTGGAAATCATCGAAAGGGAAAAGGAAATCAGAAACCGACAAGTGATATCCAAGAAATCCCAGGACGCGGATTTGACCATTATTGGATTTAGAAATGAAGCAGTAAAACAATTAGGTGCGGAAGTATTTCAGGGTTATGACACCATTGGTAATATACTTTTTGTAAACTCAAATAAGGAGAAGGAAATTACATAATCATGAAGAGAGCGTTTCCAATTTTACTACTCGCCATGTTCATGGAGTTGAGTTCAAGTGCCCAATACTTTCCTCCAAAAGGGATGGAATGGAAATCAAAATCACCTGGCGAGCAAGGGTTTGATGCTAAAGCCGTTTCGAATGCAATAGAATTCGCGCAGGCGAATGAATATACCGGTAGCAGGGACCTGAGAGTAGCAATTCTCGAAGGTTTTGCCAGGGAGCCGTACCATGAAATATTGGGACCAACCAAAAAGCGAGGTGGGCCAGCAGGAATGATCTTGAAGGATGGGTACCTTATTGGTTCATGGGGTGACATAGATCGTGTGGATATGACATTCAGCGTCACCAAGAGTTATTTAAGTACGACAGCAGGACTGGCTTATGACAGGGGATTGATTGCCACTATGGATGATAAAGTATCGGATTATGTTTGGGATGGTACTTTCGATGGGGAGCAGAACTCAAAAATTACCTGGGAGCATTTGCTTACTCAATCCTCAGATTGGACAGGAGAACTCTTCGGTGTCAAAGACTGGGCTGATAGACCGCCTCGTGATGGAGGTGTTGATGACTGGAAGATGAGGACATTTTCAGAGCCCGGCACAAGTTTTGAATACAATGATGTGAGGGTAAATGTACTGGCTTATTCACTTCTGCAAGTTTGGCGTAAGCCCTTGCCACTGGTACTTAAGGAGGAGATCATGGATCCTATCGGTGCGTCTACTACCTGGAGATGGTATGGCTATGACCATAGCTGGACGACAATTGACGGTATGAAGATGCAGTCAGTCAGTGGTGGAGGACACTCCGGGGGAGGAGTTTTCATCAGTGCCAGGGATCATGCCAGATTCGGATTGCTATTTTTAAATGATGGAGTTTGGGAAGGGAATGAAATAATTTCCAGCGAATGGGTCAATATGGTACAACAGTCCAGTCAGGCGAATGAAAGTTACGGATATATGTGGTGGCTCAACAAAGGTCAGCGCACACTTGGTGATGTAGATGATTCATCCATCTACTATGCAGCAGGATTTGGTGGGAACTACATCGTGGTAATCAAAGAGCAAAACCTGGTAGTAGTCACCAGGTGGCTTGAACCATCTAAGCTGTCGGAATTTTTAGAAATACTACTCTCCAAATAGAATTCAACCCGGATTCTTCCTGGGTTTACGATACCTTATTACCACGGATATAATCAGGCAAATCAACCCTACTGATAGCAACATTAATCCGGAAGTCGGATGCATACGCTGAAGCAGTAGCACAATCGCCAGCCCAGTACAAATTATACCCAGAACGGAGAAAACAATTTTTACCATTTCCTTCTGCGTTTTAGTTCAGAAATAAAATAGTAAATTCAGAGGATTATCCCAAGACTTTTTTCAGCCCATTGTTAAATAGTTCTACTTCTTCCATGGTTCCTGTGCTTATTCGGCACCAGTCAGTGAAAGGAGGGAATGGTCTTCCAATCTGGACTCCAAGTGCATACATTTTCTTTTGAAGATCCTGTATCTGCATTCCGGACTTGAAGAAGATAAAATTGGTATGGGAATCAGCATATTCGAGACCAAGATCATCTAGTGTTTGGTAAATGGCAGTTTTGGCTTCCTTATTCTTCTGCAAGCTGAATTTGTAAAACTCATCATCTTTCAGAGCCGTTTTTGCTGCCTGCAGGGCGATGACGTTGGTAAATGCCACTACATTCTCCCTTAGCTTACTTGCTATTTCGGGGCGGGCGATTAAGTAACCGATCCTGATACCTGCCATTCCATACACTTTCGAAAATGTCCTGCTCACAATAACATCTTTCCCTTCTTTTACCAGTTCAACCATCGATGGATAATTGGGTTTTTCGATGAAATCGTAATAAGCTTCGTCACTAAAAACAACAGTCCTTTCTGATACGGAGTCGCAGAAACTTCTAACCCGATCCCCATCAAGCAGGGTGGAGGTGGGATTGTTTGGATTACACAGGAAGATCAATTTGGTCCTGGAAGAAATCCTTTTCTCAATTTCATCCAGATCGTATTTCATTTCTTTGTCCACAGGTACCCAATTAATACTGGCTCCCCACTGCTCGGCGTAATTCATCATGGCGAGAAAGGTTGGCTTTGCCGCTATGATCTCACCCCCATTGATGCCATAGGTAATTCCCGTGATTTTGAGACCTTCGGTAGATCCTCCGGTGACGATGATGTGTTCCTTGGATACACCTTCTTTCTGCGCAAGCATTTCCACTAATTCATTCGCATAGGAATATGGGTATCTGCAGCTAATGTCGAAAGCCTTGGTCATGCTTTCACGTACCATTTGGGAAGGTCCATAAGGATTCTCATTGGAACTTAGCCTGACCGGATCGGCAAGGGGTCTTGGATTGAATTTTTTTCTTTCCTCTGCTGTAAGCGTTGGGATGCTTCCAAAAAGGGCTAATGAGCTTGCCAGACTGGCCTTTTGTAACCATTGGCGACGATTAAGATTGGTCATCTTTCAGGATTTTATTTCAAAATACTAAAAAGAAAGATGAAATGCTTCCGGAAAAATGTGAAAGTAGGCTTAAATATTGTAAACGGGCGAGGCGGTTTCCCAATTCCCGAAAATCCAATTACCCTTGGCTTCCGGATCGTCAGAAACAAAGAAGTCGAATACGGCATTCACCAATTCCTGCTTAGAAATAAACTCATCCCGGTTGGAGTCTAATCTTAGAAAGCTCTTTGCAGAATACTTGACATCGATACGGTAGATCGTAAACATGTCCAGGTATTCATCTATACTGATTCTCCCATCAAGATTTTGATCAAACAGATCGAATATATACCTCGTGGTAAGTCTTATATAATATTTGAGTAGGGTGAAGTCATTTCCTCCAAGAACCTGATGTTCCCAGTAGTCGACCCATTCCTCAAGGGTGATGGAATCTTCCCGGGCTTTTAATTCCTGAACAAAAATCCCAAAAAGCTTTTTTGATATTGAAAGGATGCGGTTGTACTCTTTGGAGTCAAAAGGGATTCCAGTCCCTATGCAAAGATTCTCTGCAACACCTATAAAGTCCTCTTCCTGCAGGGTACCATTGCGATTATGGTCCAGAACGTTAAAGAAGTGAGTGAGCTTCTGATGTTGTACTTTTGTTAACATTGGCGGCCGATACAACCAGTAACAAATATATACTATTTTCCCAGTATCTTTTTGAACTTTCCTTAGTTCGGTTAACATCTTTGAGGATAAAATTTGATTATTTCAAGACGAGTTGCTTATTTGAGCGTTTGCTTACCAACTGACCATGATCAAGCTAATTCAGACGATCTATCTTATCATAAATCACAAGACCCTCATTGTGAGTGTGCTTTCTGTAGTAGCCACCTATATATGTGTCAGAATGGACATCCATGCTGATATCAGTCTTTCTATGCTATCGATGGCAATCGTATTTCCAATCGTCTTCGCCATCAATTCAGCGTATCAAAGACGTGAGGAAGCTCTGGGATATCTTGCTGGGATAAAGGGTCATTGTGTTTCTATTTTCCTGGCAGTCAAACATTGGGGTGACAAAGAGCTGGCCAGTCATGAGCTCATTGTGACGACCTCGCTTCACCTTAATAACGTGGTAGGGGAGATCAAGAATTATCTGATTACGGAAAAGTTTGGTCCGTATGAATTTAAGGTATACCATGCCATTTCCTCTTTGTCTAAGAATCTTCAAAAAATGAGAAAGATCCTGAATGCTTCAGAAATGTCAAGGATCAATGAATATGTCAGCATGCTGATCGTAGATTATGAAAACCTGAAGACCATCAGGGAATACCGCACGCCTATTACGCTGAAGACATACAGCAGGGCTTTTATCTACACGTTTCCCGTGGTTTTTTCTCCATTTTTCGCCTCCACGATTGGTGTCTTTTCGTTTCCGATCATTACCTACCTTATCCCGTTGGTTTATTCCTTCATTCTGATAAGTTTGATCAATATCCAGGATCATATGGAAGATCCCTTTGATGGGATAGGAGAGGATGACATTAAGATCGAACCAGAACGATTTGGTTCACTTCTTAATGGACTTGAATCCAAAAAGGAGCTAACCGAATTCATGAAGGAAAAGGTAATGTTCGCTGCAGATTAGCGACTGTTGTATTCTTTGATCTTTTGGTTGAGGAGTTTGAAATCCAGCTTGCCGCTAAATTCTTTCAAATGATCAATAATGGCCAGTGCTTTATTCAGACGGCCATTTGGGTTCTTTACATTGTTGACGATATAAATGAGATTACGCTGTTTGCCGGGGGTCAGCTTATGAAAATATTCAGAACCCAGATCGTCTTGCATCATCAATTCTGACAATTCTTCAGGCATGTCCATACCATATTCGGAATGGTCCTTTTCAATTTTAATCGACACGGAATCGTTTAAGGAAAGTTTAAGCTTCCTGCATAGACTTTCGTTCATCAGAATGTACCAGTCTCCATTTCCTAATGGCATAAATGAACTATGGATTTTCTCCTGGTCATTTAAGGTACATATAATTCTTCTGTTTGTGCCTTCTATGAACGGTGCCGCAATTTCATTAGGCACCTTTAAGTGAAGTGAGTAAACAGCCGAATCCAGCTTTTCCAGCCTGGAATCATAGGTAGTCATGTCTCTTAATTAGAAGTTGGTTGGCCCAATGTACGTACCATATCATAGTGCATGTGCAAGGCCGAATAATGATCCGGCTGTACATAGTACGGAAGATTATATTTTTTGGCCAAAGCCTCCACAATCGGTGAGATGTTTTTGTAATGGACATGGCAAATATTTGGAAATAAATGGTGCTCTACCTGGTAATTCAGGCCACCGGCGATCCAATTCATAAATCCTCTCAACTTGAAATTCGTTGTGGTCTCTAACTGGTAACCCGTCCAACTTTTATCAATTTCCGCTTCTTCCTGTTTAATAAATTCAGATCCTGTAAAAACATGTGCGGGTTGGAATATAACACTAAGTAAAATGCCCGCTATCAAATGCATTAAAACGAAACCCCCTATGGTGAAAGCCGGGTGAAAATCCAAAAGTGTCAATGGAATCACCAGTACATATCCATAATAAAATGCTTTCCAAAGTAGAATGTTCAGTAGCTGAATAAAGTACTTTTTTCCAGTGGTAAGACCGCGCTGTCTGTATTTCTCAAGTTGTGCAAAGTCTTTGGTTGTGATCCAAAATAGTGTGGCAAAAGAATAGAGGATCCAGATATAAACCTGCTGGTACCTGTGGAACCAATGGCGTGCCTGATGCGGTGACATCCTGAGTAGAAAAGGAATATCAATGTCATCATCATGGTCGTCAATATTTGGGTAAGTGTGGTGAAGTACATTGTGCTGCATGTGCCAGACATAAGCATTTCCTCCGATAATATTCATAGAAATGCCCAGAATCTTATTTAGAAAGGGTTTTGAACTATAGGCTCCATGGATAGCATCGTGCATGATATTGAGTCCTATTCCGGCCATACCCACTCCCATGATGGCCCAACATAGCACATATACCCAGGGATTGGAAATGACACCTCCGACGAAAAGTGCGTAGGGGACAAAGTACATCAGACTGACAATAATGGACTTGAAGATCATCCTGCTATCGGCATATTTTGAAATCTGATTGGAATCAAAATATTTATTGACCTCCATTCGGATCTCCTGCGTAAATGCTTTATCCTTTTTGTTATCGTACTTGTATTTTGTAAAAGACAAATCCAGCTCAGTTTTCAGGGTGCAAAATTATCAAAATCAGGCAGCAATACCTATTGACAAACGGCAATATGATCAAATCCGTTCCTTATAAGAGCCTCATCCAGAGTAGGTAAGGGTATACCTATGCCCCGATAAATTAGCAACAATCCAAATACAAGTGAAACTCCGGATATAACCCACCTGCTTCTAAATTTCGGCATACTAATGCTTCTAAAGACATGAATTGATGTCATGGCAGGTACTGTGCCTACCCCAAACAGCATCATGAAAAGTGTCCCATAAAACACGGATCCTGTAGCAATCGCTCCTGCCATGGCCAGATACACCATACCACAAGGGATAAATCCATTCAAAAAACCAGCTATAAAAGAACTTCGCAAGGTTCTGATTTTGAATTGGAGGCCAATTTGGGTTCGGAGCCCTTTCATGAACTTTGTTCCGTAGAGCCATTTTTCGAACTTACCTGAGATGGTAGGTAGAAAGAAAGAATACAGGATCAGTAGTCCCAAAACCAATGTAATAGTTTGCTGGACCCCGCTAAATACAAGTCCATTGCCAATTACTCCGGCAATCGATCCGAGTATGGAGTATGAGATTACTCGACCCAGGTTGTACAGAGTAGCTCCTATCCATTTTTTGTTTTCAGGTAGGGGCATAGCCAGGGCCAAAGGTCCGCACATACCAAGACAATGAAGACTTCCAAGGAATCCGGTGATGAACGCGACGCCGATCATTTCACAATGACCACTTCTTTTTCAAAATAGTAATCCACATTATCTTCTCTCCAGGAGAGTTTTGCAATATATCTCCCTGCGGTTAGCTCTGATTTAGGGATGATGGTTTTGATTTCGGATATCTTATAGGACTTATCCAAATTGGCATTGTCCGGGCGGTAAAACAGGATTTCTCCAAATGAAGGTACAGCATTCATGCTCAATGTTATGGTTCCGCCTTCGCTCGAAAAAGCAGGTAATACTTTAAGATTGCTCGTATTCTGTCGGGCCTTAATCTGATTTTGAAAAGCCAGCTCCTGTTGATAGTAGTTTTCGGAAGTCAGGTGAAATTCCTGCTGAAAACTCCTTATCACCAGGTAGACGATAAACCCGCAAAAAAGGATAAATGAAAAAATAATGCCGTTACCCCAGTGCAATTTCATAATCAATTAAGGTTTATTGGTCCTAAAAATTTTGTACTTACAGTTTCCATCAATTCCCCATTTCCAAAAACCTGAAGTTCCAGAGTGGAGCTTCTTTCCAATACATCTTCTGCGTCTTTGACTATGAAGAAAGCCCCTTGTCCCGATCCGGATGCCGGAACCGTAATGATTTCACCCACTCGCTCAATTCTATTGATGGGATCTCCGGATTTCAATTCAATTCTGATCTCGGAGTTAGTTTTGTTAAGAATTTTGATGTTATACAAATTGGAAATTGTGCCATCTTCTCTCTCCTGATAAGTCATCCCCGGAGTTCTCAATATGGTAGTCTCCACATCCGATCTCAAAATCATCATACTACTTAATACACCAAGGAGGATCAACAAAATGATAGAATAACCTGCGATCCGTGTGTTGAATTTTAAAGGTTGCTTTTCGGAAATTCCCAATTCCGAATCGTAACGTATCAGGCCTTTTGGCTTGTCGATGCGTTCCATAATGTCATTGCATGCGTCAATACACGCAGTACAATTAACACATTCGAGTTGTGTACCATTACGGATGTCAATACCTGTGGGACACACATAAACACATTGCTTACAGTCTATACAATCTCCTTTGCCTAACGAGTCCCGATCTTCTCCTTTTCTGAATTTTCCTCGTTCCTCTCCTCTTTCATAGTCATAGGCTACCACTATACTCTTTTTGTCAAGAAGCACTCCCTGTAATCTTCCGTAAGGACAAACCTGTGTGCAAACCTGCTCGCGGAAATGCGCGAAAACGCCATAAAAAAGCCCGGTAAATACGAGCATGCTTGTAAAACCTCCTGGTCTCTGCATGGGTCCTTCCTGAATAATGTCCCACAAACCATCCAAACCAAGCAGGTATGCCATGAAAGTGTGCATGATCAAAAGAGAGATGATCACAAATATTCCATGCTTCAGTGTCCTTTTTACAATTTTCCCGATATTCCACGGGGCTTTGGAGAGCTTTTTCTGTGCCATGTAGTCACCATCGATCAGGTATTCAATTTGGCGGAATACAAACTCCATGAAGATGGTTTGGGGACAAACCCAACCGCAAAATAGTCGACCAAATGCCACTGTAAACAGTATGATGAATACCACCAGAGTGATCAGCCCAATTGCAAATAAATGAAAGTCCTGCGGCCAGAAGATCTGGCCAAACAGGACAAATTTCCGGTCGAAAACGTTTAGCAGAAGTAACGGCTGACCACCAATTTTCAAAAATGGACCAGCAAACATGAAAGCAATTAAACTATATGCGAGAACCTTTCTGCGGTTAAACCATTTTCCCTTTGGTTTTTTAGGGAAAAGCCATAGTCTTTTCCCCTCTTCGTCCATTGATGGCAGATGATCCCTGAATGTTTCATTCTTCTCTTGCTCCTCATATAAATCGCTCAGTACAGGTTCTGCCATAAAAATCAGAGTGTTATGGGTTCGTCCTCGGATACCGAAGTGCTGTCGGATTCAGCAGGCTCATAAAGCTCACCTTGCGGTTCTTTCTGATTGGGTGGATTAGTTCCAGGCATGGTAAGAATATAACTTGCCAGCTGCTGCATCTGAACTGGGCTGAACTGACTCTCCCACGAGATCATTCCTTTTTCGGGAACACCGTATTTAATCACTGTAAAAACATCGGCCACACTGCCTCCATGGATCCAGTAATTGTCCGCAAAGTTTGGTCCTATACCACCCTGACCCTGCTGACCATGACAGGCGGAGCAGTTCTGCAAAAACATTTCTTCTCCAGCCTGTAAGTCAGCATCTTCAGTCAACACAACCACATTGGTTTCATCTACCATGGAGCCTTGTTCTGCCAGATAAGCCTGGACTTCGGCTTCGGCTTGCTCCATTTCGGCAATATATTCTTCATGACTACTCTTACCGGTGCCCAATACATGGAAATGGAGGAGGTATACAATCCCAAACAGGATCGTAAAATAAAAGCCATACAGCCACCAGGGCGGTAGTCTGTTATCCAATTCTTTGATTCCATCATATTCGTGTGAAGTCATTACCTGCTCCTCAGGCTGCGCCCTGTTGAAATTGGTGTAGAAATTCTCCCAGAAACTTCCTTTTGATTCCGTCTCTTCCTGACCAAATCCGAGCACAGCCCGAAGTGCCACATAGGCAATAATGGTGGCAAGTAGTGCGGTTAAGACGGCAGCCACTACAAGACCCATAATTATTTCCTGCTGGTAGGTTTCGACAAACCCAGCGCTACTCTCCTGTGCCATCAATGCAACCGGAGTTAATGAAAGTAATGAAGTTATTGCCCGTTTCATATTTCGTCAGATTTTTGATCAAGAGGCAGATTTGAGATTTCAGCTATTTTCTTCTTATCCGTTCTGATCACGTAAATGGTGAGCACCACAAAAAACGTAAAGAAGATAAGAAAAGAGACCACGGGATAGATTTCTATCCCGGCGATGGTCTCCATATGATGTTTGATGAATTTCAGCATTTTAGTTTTCGTTAGAAGCAGTGGTGGCAGAAATATCAGTTCCTATTCTTTGGAGATATGCAATAAGGGCAATGATTTCTGCGTCCTTATCAGCGGTGATATTCTCCGTTTTCAGTTCGTTGACAATCTTGGTGGCCTGCATTTCCGCGTATTGCAGGGCTTTTTCATCGAATCCTTCTTCATAAGGGACACCAAGTGTTCGCATCGCATTGATCTTGGCAGCCGTAGATTCCTTGTCCCATGCATTGTCAAACAACCACGGGTAGGGAGGCATGATCGATCCCGGTGACATACTTTCTGGCTCTAACATGTGATTGTAGTGCCATCCGTGCGTGTACTTTCCACCGACACGCAAAAGGTCGGGTCCGGTACGCTTACTACCCCATTGGAATGGGTGGTCGTAGATAAACTCACCTGCTTTAGCATACTCTCCATACCTCTCTGTCTCACTTCGGAATGGTCTGACCATCTGGGAGTGACAAGTGTAGCAACCTTCCCGGATGTACAGGTCTCGCCCGTGAAGCTCAAGAGGAGTGTAGGGTTTGACGCTCTCAATGGTAGGCACATTAGATTTGACGAGAAATGTCGGTACGAATTCCACGACACCACCTATGAGTACAGCGATTAAACTCCATACCAATAAATTTACCGGTCGCCATTCGAAGATTCTTCGGTGCCAGTGTTCGGATTTGTCTGGTGTATAGTCTTTTTCCAGCGCGGGAGCTTCGGCATCAGTAACACTTTGGAAGACACCGGACTTAGCGGTTTTAACCAAATTGTAAACCATCACAAATACACCAGTGAGATACAAGAAACCACCCAGGGCACGTAGCATATACATCGTCTCGATTTGCGTCACTGTTTCCAGAAAATTCGGATATGCGAGCTGACCGGAAGGAGTGAACTGTTTCCACATTAAGCTTTGGGTAAAACCAGCCCAATACATTGGAAGTGCATAGAATATGATCCCGGTAGTGCCGATCCAGAAGTGGAAATTGGCAAGTTTGGTGCTGAACAATTGTGTTTTATACAATCGCGGGATCAGGAAGTACAGGATACCAAAAGTAAGGAACCCGTTCCATCCAAGTCCACCTACGTGAACGTGGGCAATGATCCAATCCGTGAAATGTCCTATGGCATTCACATTTTTAAGACTCAGCATCGGACCTTCGAATGTGGCCATGCCATAGCATGTGATGGCTACCACCATAAATTTCAAAATAGGGTCCTCCCGCACACGATCCCAGGCACCTCTTAGGGTAAACAGGCCATTCAGCATACCACCCCAGGATGGAGCAATCAGCATCACGGAGAATACCACACCGAGGGACTGAGCCCAGTCGGGCAATGCATTGTATAGAAGGTGGTGAGGGCCTGCCCATATATAAATGAAAATGAGGGCCCAGAAGTGAATGATGGACAATCGATAAGAGTAGATCGGCCTGTTTGCGGCTTTAGGTACAAAGTAGTACATCAGACCGAGGTAAGGTGTGGTCAGGAAGAATGCCACGGCATTGTGTCCATACCACCATTGCACAAGGGCGTCCTGAACACCGGCGTACCAGGAGTAGCTTTTCAGAAACGCTATTGGCAATTCGAACGAATTAACAATATGTAGCATCGCCACGGTCACGAAAGTGGCGATATAAAACCAAATGGCCACATACAGGTGACGCTCTCTTCGTTTCAGGATTGTGCCAAACATGTTCACGCCAAATACTACCCAGATAAGGGCTATGGCGATGTCAATGGGCCACTCCAGCTCCGCATATTCTTTTCCAGTGGTATATCCCAAAGGAAGCGTAATAGCTGCGGATAATATGATAAGCTGCCAACCCCAGAAGTGAATGTAACTCAGGGATTTATTGAACATCGGAGCCTTACATAGTCGCTGGAGCGAATAATACACGCCTGCAAATATTCCATTCCCCACGAAAGCAAAAATCACCGCATTGGTATGCAGTGGTCGTACCCTTCCGAAAGTAGTATATGGTAATCCAAAGTTTAACTCTGGCCAGAAAAACTGGCACGCAACCAGCAAACCCACGGTCATCCCAATGATGCCAAAAATGGTGGCAGCGATCAGGAAAAGCCGAACAATTTGGTTGTCATACTGGAACTGTTCCAGCGGAGATTGATTGGTTTTATCGGACATTTTTAAGCTTGATTTTCGGATTCTTCGTCCATTAAAATTCTAACAGATGGTGAATGATCATCTTCAAACTGACCGCTTTTGCTGGCCCACATAAAAGCAACCAGAAAACCAGTCGCTACTGTGAGACTTATGCCGATGAGAAGAAAAAGGATGGTCATTCAGTTCATATTTACGTTATGCAATGTTCTATTCTGAGCACCTTTGATTTCCTGATGGCTAACATGGCAAAACATGATTTATATCAGCCATATTTTCTTCCCAAAAAAGTTACAAAAGATGTAACAAAAATCACAACAGTTATAGAACTTAACGGCATTAGAATCGCAGATAGAAGGGGCGTCAGGTATCCGGAGACGGCAAAGGACAACCCTACTACATTGTATGCCAGCGAGAGTGCAAATGCTGCATAAATCACATTGATTGACTTCCTGCTGAACTCTATAAAACCATCAAGCGAATCAAGCCTATGAGCACTCATGATGGCATCCGAAGAAGGAGAGAACTGATGTAAGTCTTCCGCTATGGCGATTCCCACATCAGCCTGATTCAAAGCTCCTGCATCATTCAGGCCATCTCCAATCATGAGTGTATTTCCCTCGGATTTGATCATTTGTACGTGTCGCAGCTTGTCTTCGGGCTTTTGCCGAAAGAAAACCTGGTGTACCGCCGGCGCTAGTACAGCTCTTTCAGAGTCATTGTCTCCGGAGAGTACATAGGTTTTGAATTTATTTTTAAGCCTGCCCAATAATTCAAAAATGTTATTTCTAAAAGCAGGTGTGATTATAAAGTATCCCAGATGGTTGCCATCGATTTCTACATGGGTGCCTATCTCAGAGTTTTGGCGCAGCCACCTTTCAGAACCCAGTCGTAATGAGTGCCCATTCACCTGTCCTTCAATTCCGAGCCCCGGCATTTCTCTGAAGTTCCGGACGGTGGCTGCTTTTGCACTTTTGTTTAAAAAACTATTAATAGACCTGCTTATTGGGTGCAAACTCTGGTCAGTTAGCGCTCTGAACAAATGCCTTTGATCCTCCGAAAGCTTCCCTTTAAATCGGACGACTGACTTTCGACTGTGTGTAAGGGTTCCTGTCTTATCGAAAATGATGTTTTTAACTTTGGAAAGGAGCTCTACCACATGAACATTTCTAAGATATAAGTCCTTAGATCCCAGGATTCTCATGGCCTGTCCCAGTCCAAATGGTGCGGCCAACGCCAATGCACATGGACACGCTACGATAAGGACGGAGGTAATGACCAGCCAAACCTGTGAGGGGTCTATGAAAAACCAGCTAATTCCTGAAATGAGAGCCAATAGAAGAATTCCGGCAACGAAGTATGGCGCGATTTTGTCGGTAAGTTGCTCAAGCTGAGCTTTGTTTGTTTTATTGCTTTGCTGATTCCACAAAGTGGTCAGATGTCCGGCAGAAACAAGTTGAGATATTTGAATCCTGAGCGTTTCACCTTTCTGTCGACCTCCGGCAAATACAATATCATTTATGACCTTTTTTTCAGGCTGACTCTCACCAGTTACAAAACTGTAGTCGATGTTACCTCTGCCGGAGGTAATCAAACCATCGGCCGGAATAATCTCATCGTTATGTATTTCAATAAGATCACCCTTCTTTAATTTTTCCAATGGGACAATTTCACATTGTCCGCTTTTGAGAACTTTATTGACTGCAATCGGGAAGAAGGATTTGTAGTCTCTGTCAAAGGAAAGAGAACGATATGTTTTGCTTTGAAACCATTGTCCTATAAGTAAGAAAAACACCAGGCCGCACAGTGAGTCTATATACCCGGCGCCGGTTGTGGAGATAATTTCATACAAAGAACGAGCAAACAGAGTGATGATACCCAAGGCAATGGGCAAATCCATACTAATGTGCTTCTTACGCAGTCCCAGTAACGAAGATTTGAAGTATCCTGAGGCACTAAAAACCACTACAGGAATGGCGAGGATGATGTTGATCATTCCAAAGTAATTGGAAAAGAAATCCTCCAGTTGCGACGAAGAGTCCAGATAATGAGGCAGACTGATTAGCATTGAATTACCAAAGCAAAAACCTGCTACCGCGATCTTCCGGATTAGAAAATCAGGTTTCTTATTGGCCGCCTGGTCATCACCTGCGCTAAAGTCAGGAGTATACCCGATTGAAGTCAATAATTCCGCCAACTCTTTCAGGCTTACCCTGGCATGATCAAATAGAATAGAGGATTCTTTTTTTGAGAAATTGACCTGCGATCGGAGTACTCCGGGATGAATCTTATGTAAGTTTTCCAGTAACCATATACAGCTTGTACAATGGATTTCAGGCAGTTTGAGCTTAACTCGTGTGACCGTATCATTGCGAAACTGAGTGAACCGGGAGGCTATTTCAGCATTATCCAGATAGTCAAATTTCCTGGTAGTCTTTCTCTGAATGCCAGGAGATTGATTCAGGGAATAATAGGTAGCAAGACCATTCTCCGAAATGATCTCGTAGACGGTCTTGCATCCCTGGCAACAAAACGACTTAGAAGCGAGTGTTATTTCCTCCTCACATACTTCTCCGCAGTGATAACACTTTGTATTCTCGGTAACTTTCGAATTCAAGCTTCTGCCAATGATTTTCTGATTCTAGTTTTTTTTTCCTTGTCCGCTCTGAGGTTGTAGGTCCAAACGGGTATATGGGCGTGATTGGCTATATCCTCAGCCAGACTTCCGTTGAACATATGCCCGAGACCAAGCTTACCGTGGGTGGTAATGCAGATCATGTTGGCATCGGTGGATTCGGCAAATCGGAAAATACCATCTTCAGGGTTGAAATCCCTTTCGGTGTGGATCTCATAGTTTTTGATGTTGTGAGACTTTAGCAAATTATCCATTTCCTCGTGATAGAATTTATCATTCACATGACCACCTGGTGTATTGACATAAAGGAAGTAAAGTTTTGCTTCAAAAAACTCTGCGAGGTCCTTCAATTCACTTATAAATCCTTCGGACATATCTTCCGGAGCTGTAGGTACTAATATCTTGTTGATATCAGTAAGTTCATGTTTATCGTGAATGGTAAACACAGGCTCGAGTGTTTTCCTGATTACCTTTTCGGTATTGGAACCAACAAAGGCTTCTTTCAAACCGGAAGCACCGTGTGTACCCATTATGACCATATCAAATTCATGGTCATTGGCATATCCTTCTATGACTTCTGTCAAAGGACCCAGCTGGACGAAATACTCCATATCCAGTCCTTCCTCTTTATAGTGTTTACAAATCCTTTGAAGTTCCCGGCTTACAGAGGCGGTGGAAGCCTCATAAACTTCGTTTGCGATTGTGGGAGATACATACATGTCGCCCATTGGGATTGGAAAGTCTAATGCGTGGAGCAATGTAACTTTGGCATTACTTTTCCTTGCCATTTTTAAGGCAAAATCCTGAGCCATTTTTGCAGTATTGGAGAAATCGGTAGGTACTAATATATTTTTCATGGCTACTTAATTTAATATTTTATCTTCAATTACTTTTTTTTTCAATGTAGGAGGGATCACCAATACGGGTGCCTCAGAAGACTCGATCATCAGGGTAGTATGACTGCCTACATGACTATCGAAACTACTATTGGCACCCATTAAAACCATGTCGATCTTGTGTTTTTCGATGTACCTGTTTAGCTCGTTTGTGACATTACCAGTAAGTGTAACTGCCTGAATTTCAATATTATGTGTTTGACTCAATTCATTTGCAATCTGGATCATTTTGTCCTTCACATTTTCTGAGTGCTCACTGTTCCACTTTTCATTTGTCGCCTGACCACTGTGTACGTGAATCAGGTGCACCTTACAATGACAACCACCGGCAATACCTGCACTGATTTTCACAGCTTGCCAGGCAGCAGGGCTAAAGTCCGTTGCTACCAAAATATTTCGGAGTTGATAGTCTTCTGTCTTCATATCTCAAAAGTAGAGAAGTGATTGACCGCCGGGAATGAGAAAAGTCAGCACGCGACTTGAACAATTTCAGTTTGTGGGTATGGAAGTCGGTTTTTTTTGTAGAAATTTTCAGGATCGAATTGCTAGTTAATATATTCAAGTCGGCGGCGGAAGGAGTAGTTGTTACAGATAACAATGGCGTCATACGTATGGCCAACCCAAGAACCTCCGAAATCTTTGGCTATGAGACGCAAGAGCTGGAGGGTAAACAATTGAATATTTTACTTCCGGACCGAATACATGCTACACATAATAAGCACCATAAGAACTATGTCAATGACCCACACCCGAGGTCAATGGGGAAGGGCCTGGACCTTTTTGGTAAAAAGAAGGATGGCAGTGAAGTGCCTCTGGAGATAAGTCTTAATCCTTTTGAACAGGAAAACGAGCAATTTGTGGCTGCCTTTATCGTGGATGTCACCGAAAAGAAAAGGATGGAACGAGACCTGAAGCAATACACCCAGAACCTTGAGAAACTTGTTCAGGAGAGGACGCAAGAGTTAGAGCATTTAAACCTTGGATTAAGGTCACAGGTGATTGAACGGAAAAACGCCGAGGCGGAATTGCTGGAGAGCCAAAAGCAGCTGGAAAAGATGCTTGAGAATGAAAGGGAGCTGAATGTTTTGAAAAGCCGATTTGTATCTATGGCCTCTCATGAGTTCAGAACTCCCCTGAGTACGATTCTTTCTTCCATGTCATTGTTGGAGCGATACATGGACAAAGGAGAACCGGAGAAAGGCTCCAAACACATTGAGAAAGTAAAAAACTCTGTGCGACATCTGACAGGGATCCTGGAAGATTTTCTGTCACTTGGAAAACTCGAGGAAGGTAAAGTAGAGATGAATCCGGAGGTGTTTGAAGTTCGTCCTTTCCTCGAAGAAGTATTGGAGGACTTTTCATCTTTTGTAAAACCCGGTCAGCACCTGACTTTGGATTGCCCGGAAGGGATGACCATTGAGACGGATAAGAAAATGTTTCGCCAGGTAATGATAAACCTGATTTCCAATGCCATTAAATACAGTGAGGAAGGGAATATAAACATCACTTTTGAAGATTCTTCAAAACACTACCTAATCTCAGTAAGCGATCAGGGGATGGGCATTCCCAATTCAGATAAAAAGAACATGTTCAGCCGGTTTTTCAGGGCGGGAAACGCTATAAACATCGAAGGAACGGGCCTCGGTCTGAATATTGTACAGAAACATCTTGAATTGCTTGGAGGGGATATTGACTTCGAAAGTGAGGTAGGAGTTGGTACTACTTTTTATATTCGCTTAAAAAAATCCTGATGCCTCGTAAAATCCTTGTTATAGAAGATCATGAAGATGTAAGGGAAAACATATGTGAAATTCTGGAGCTTTCTGAATACGAGGTGGTGCAGGCTCCAAATGGCAAGGATGGAGTGAAGCTGGCCCGCAGTGAGAAACCTGACCTGATTCTTTGCGATATCATGATGCCAGGACTAGATGGATATGAAGTACTCTATCTGCTTGGCAAGCAGTCAGAAACCGCCGGAATTCCTTTTATATTTCTTACGGCAAAAGCCGAAAAGGAGGACTTCCGTAAGGGAATGAGCATGGGTGCAGATGACTATCTGGTCAAGCCATTTGAGGAAATAGAGCTATTAAATGCAATTGAAAATCGTCTGAAAAAATTCGACAGACTGCGGGATGCCGGTACTTCCGGCATTCAGAAATTCGTGTCAGAACTAAGTGAACAATTTCCCAAATCCAATTTTACGGATAACAGCCTGATCAAACACTTTGCCAAGGGCGAGATCATATACAAGGAGGAGGACTTTCCTCATTATTTATTTCAGGTCAGGAAAGGCAAGGTCAAGTGCTATAAGATCAATTCCGATGGCAAAGAGTTCATTCTCGATGTCATGGGTGAGGGCGATTTTATGGGACAAATGGCACTTATTCAGGACATGAATCATACGGAGTTTGCGCAGGCACTTGAAGATTGTGAGTTAGTCGCGATCCCCAGAAATGATTTCCAATCGCTGATCCATGAACGATCAGAGGTATCCACGCAGTTCATTAGACTACTTTCTCGCCATCTGGTGGATAAGGAGAAAGAATTGATGTCCATGGCCTACGATACAGTCAGGAAAAGGACCGCCGATGCACTGGTCAAAATGTACGACAAGTATCATGATGGAACTGATAAACCAGTGGTTTTCGAGTTAAACCGAAATGATCTGGCCAGCATCGTAGGTACAGCTACCGAATCCGCCATCAGGATGCTATCCGAATTCAAAAAGGACGGCTGGATCGCGGTAGATCGCGGAGATATCGAGATTCTGAACATCAATAAACTCCGCGAAGTCCGCTATTAGAATCAGTGGTGCAGGTTGGCACGCGCTGCAGCTACCTTGGCTATTGGTACCCGATAGGGTGAACAACTCACATAGTTTAACCCAATCTGATGACAAAATGCCACTGAAACGGGATCTCCACCGTGTTCTCCACATATGCCGATTTTCAGGTTTTTTCTGATGGCCCTTCCTTTTTTCACTCCGGTTTTCACCAATTTGCCCACTCCTTCCTGATCCAGTTCCACGAATGGATCCGCCTTCAAAGTACCTTGTTTGAGGTATTCGGGAAGAAACCTGGCGGCATCATCGCGTGAAAAGCCAAACGTCATTTGTGTAAGATCATTGGTTCCAAAAGAGAAAAACTCAGCATGGGCCGCAATTTGATCGGCAATCAATGCGGCCCTCGGCACTTCAATCATTGTACCGATCTTGTATTCCACAAAATCATGATACTCGGCAGACACCTTTTTAAAGACGGTTTTGATTAGGTCCGACTGTTGTTTATACTCATTTACAGTACCTACCAATGGGACCATAATCTCCGGAATGGCTTTGATGCCTCGTGTTTTGAGATTAAAAGCTGCCTCTGCGATAGCTCTTACCTGCATGCTGGTAATTTCGGGATAGGTTATACCTAATCTACAACCACGATGCCCCATCATGGGATTTGCTTCTTTCAATTGATTAATCCTGATTCTGACATAATCCTCCGATTTACCGATTGCTGCGGCTAGTTCAGAAATACTTTTCTCATCCTGAGGCAGGAATTCATGCAAGGGGGGATCAAGGAGTCGTATGGTGATGGGGAGACCTTTCATGGTTTCCATCATCTCACCAAAGTCTGCCCGCTGCATGGGCAGAAGTCGGGCAAGCGCCTCTTCACGATCCTCTGTGCTTTCAGCCATGATCATTTCTCTCATTGCCAGGATCCTGTCATCTTTGAAGAACATGTGTTCGGTTCTGCAGAGTCCGATTCCTTCCGCGCCGAAAGATTTGGCAATAGATGCATTTTCCGGGGTATCAGCATTGGCCCGCACTTTAAGCTTTGCCCTGGAATCGGCTATGGCCAATAAATCTGTCAGATCACCTGTTAAGGTAGGGTTGATGGTCTCAATTTTACCCTCGAAGACCCAACCTTTGGATCCATCCAATGAAATCCAATCTCCTTCATGCAGTACCTTATTTTCAATAGATAAGGTTTTCTTCCGATAATCAATATTCAGGGAACCTGCTCCCGATATGCAACATTTGCCCATACCTCTTGCGACTACCGCAGCATGCGAGGTCATACCACCTGTAGCGGTAAGGATTCCATTCGCCGCGTTCATTCCGGCAAGGTCCTCTGGAGATGTTTCATTCCGAACCAGCACAACCTGTTTTCCATTTTCAACCCATTTCACGGCTTCATCCGATGAAAATACGATCTGCCCCGTGGTTGCTCCCGGAGAAGCCGGAAGCCCATGAGCAATTGGTTCTAGCTTTTTCAAAACCTTCTGGTCAAAAATCGGATGAAGCAACTCATCAATTTTTTTAGGATCCATTTTCGACAGTAGCGTGTCTTCATCGATCATTCCATCCCGGTACATTTCCATGCCAATTCTTACCATTGCTGTTCCTGTACGCTTACCATTTCTGGTCTGCAGGATCCATAGCTTATTCTCCTGAATGGTGAATTCAAGGTCCTGCATGTCTTTGAAATGACTTTCAAGTTTTATCTCAATAGATTTTAACTCTTTGAATACTTTGGGCATATACTCCTCAAGTGACACATAATTCTGCCTCCGTTCTTCTTCTGTCACCCTGGCTAATTCGGCCCATTTCTTAGACCCTTTAAGGGTAATTTGGTGGGGTGTTCTGATGCCTGCTACCACATCCTCACCCTGTGCATCCACCAGGTATTCTCCATTGAACACATTTTCGCCGGTGGCCGCATCTCTGGTGAAAGCTACTCCGGATGCAGAGTGATTACCCATATTGCCAAATACCATCGCCTGGACGTTCACTGCTGTACCCCATTCCTCGGGAATTCGATTTAAGTGTCTGTAAATCACTGCTCTTGGGGTGTGCCACGACTCAAAAACCGCCATGATGGAGTTCCAAAGCTGCTCCATTGGGTCTTGTGGAAATTCAGTTCCGACAAGTTCATAGATTTTCTCTTTGTACCTCTTCACGAGGATAATCAGATCGTCAGTGGTAAGATCCTGATCTGTTCTGGCACCAGTGTCTTTCTTAAGCTGTTCCATTACCTCTTCGAAAATGTCTTCTTCCTGGTCCACCAGCTCGTTGACTTTCATGACCACATCTCCATACATTTGGATGAACCTTCGATAGGAGTCCCAGGCAAAGTGAGATTTTCCTGTTTTCATGGCGAGACCTTCCACTACATCGTCGTTTAAACCAATATCCAAAACAGTGTCCATCATGCCTGGCATGGAATCCCGGGCACCGGACCTGACTGATAGAAGTAGCGGCTCCGTGGGATCACCGAAGGTCAGGCCCATAGTGTTCTCTATGTAATTTAATCCGGTCATCATCTGCTCGCTAAGCAGCTCTCTGGTTTTCAAATTCCCCAATTTGTGATATTGGGTGCAGACATCTGTGGTGATGGTAAAACCCGGGGGCACCGGAAGACCTATACGACTCATTTCGGCCAGATTGGCTCCTTTACCTCCTAAAAGTGGTTTCATTTCGGCATTTCCTTCCGTCCTTTCCGGACCGAACAGGAATAAATGTTTTGTGTCCCGGACCAGCGTTTCCATATTTTGATTGTTTAATTTCTTTACGATTTTAATCAACCTATACTTCCTGGTTTATGACGGATGTTAAGTGAGATACTGATTTATATTGGGATCCCCTAAAGAATGATACTTTCCAAAAAACTCCCAAGAAAGTAGGCCAGAAGTGAAGCGGTCGAGCCAAGTACAAGTGTCTCCATTATACCTCTGTATTTCGGACGGTTGTTGAGCGAGCTCTTTAGATAGCCAATGAAAATAAAGCTTAACGCGGTAAGAGAAGAGGAAACCGTAAAAAGGTTGGCTGTTACGGGATTGAAATAGTCTACCACATAGATCAAAAGAGGAATGAATCCCAGAATAATAAAGGAGATAAAAGTGATGACAGCATTTAAGAAGGGACTATGATCGGGTTTTATCAATCCGATCTCCTCTTTCATCATCAGGTCCACCCAGCGGTCCTTGTCTTCTGTTATAGTGTCTATTGCTCTTTCCAGTTGGTCTCCTTCAAAGCCTTTGCCTTGAAATATGGCTCGTACTTCTTCTCTTTCTGATTCAGGGAAGTTTTCGACTTCAAAATATTCTCTTTTCCTAAGCTTATGGTAGCGCTCCACCTCTGATTTGCTGGATAGGAAACTGCCTACTGACATAGAAAACCCATCAGCAATAAGATTCGCAAATCCCAAAATAATTACGATAGAGCTGTCCAAATGGGCCCCGGCGGCACCTGAGACCACCGCAAAAGTCGTCACAGCACCATCAATCCCTCCATAAACAAACTCCGGAAGCAATGACGTGACTTGACTTTTAATCGACTTTTTTTCCATCACAATTGTGAAGATGATAAACAGTGCCGGTAAATGTTAATGACCAAAGTCAGGTCGCAAGCTCTGTTTCCTCATAAAATTACATCATTGGATGCAATAACTTTTGTCTG
Organism: Cyclobacteriaceae bacterium; assembly: GCA_965228045.1. Taxonomy (GTDB): domain Bacteria; phylum Bacteroidota; class Bacteroidia; order Cytophagales; family Cyclobacteriaceae; genus JANQEU01. Next base: position 1,821,816 of record OZ245789.1, read on the forward strand.
TACAAAATGTAAAAATACCCCGATGAAAGCCTTACATATACCCGCAATTGATACCATTCGACGGAAAAAATTTTCCGACAGGAAGAAGCTTTTAGATTCTTTTCAGGATTTGATCGAATTGAAAACCGAGAGAAATAACCTTATTGAAGTCGAGTCTAAACTGCATTTTTTCATCGCATTAAGCATTTCCCTGTTCCTGATCATACTGACCTTTGAGCATCAGTTTAAGACCACGTCTGTCACTCTTGATGTATCAGATGATGCCAACACCATAGAGACGCTTGCAGAAATCCCGAAGACTACACAACCGCCGCCACCACCCCCTCCAAAGGTGATCCCTCAGCGAATAGTCGAAGTGGCAGATACGAGGGTTGTGGACGAGATACAAGTTGAAATGGATGTGGAAATGCACGAGGAGACCATTGTAGAGGAGATCATTTACGTCATGCCAGAGCCTGAAGAGGAAGAAAAAGTGGAGGAGATATTTCAGATAGTAGAAAAGTATCCTGAACCTGTGGGAGGATATCCAGCCTTTTACTCTTATTTATCTGACCATCTCAAGTACCCTGTTTCTGCTTTGCGGGTAGGTGTATCCGGAAGAGTATTTGTGCAGTTTGTGGTAGAAAAGGATGGGTCCTTGTCTAATATTCTGGTGGTAAAGGGCATAGGATTTGGTTGCGATGAGGAAGCCGTGCGGGTATTAAAAAATGCTCCTCCCTGGCAGCCCGGCAAACAAAGAGGAAGGGCCGTACGCGTGAGGCAAAGCCTTCCTATATTTTTTGAGATCACGAATTAGCCGGTGCATTGGATTTGACAAAGGCCACGACAAACTTGATATCACCATAGGTGTATTCATCTCCCAGCTTGGACTTGATCGGTCCAAGTTGGGTAGTATTCACAACTTCCATGACTTTAAGAATGTTTTCCAGTTTCTCCTGTTCCACAAATTTTTGAACTTCTATTTTACCTGACTCCACATATTTGCTAAGGTGTGTTTCGATGGTTCCGGGGCTCAAATTACGCTTTTCTGCGATTTCTTCAATAGAAAGCCCTTCTTCATAAAGGTCGAAGGAAACCTCGACTGTATTGATTTTTACTGAAGAAGTCTGGGAGGTAGGTTTTGGCAAAAGGGATTTGAGCTGGTCTTTCTTTGGTTCATTGCCTTCCTTAATTGCTGTTAGTATGACTTTTGACTTGTCTATTTCGAACTGCTTCTTTTGGAAAGCTTCTTTCAATGCGAGGACCTCTTTTCTGTATTTAGTCACCCGATTTTTCACCTTTAAGTCTTCAAGATGTGAATTAATACCCTTCACGATGTCCTGAATTCGGGGTGTAAAGAAAGTCTCGGCTTTTGTCACACGCTCTATAAGTAACTGGATGAAATCCGAGTCCTGTTCATTATAATTCGCAAGCTGTTTTCTGAATTTTCGAGCTACTTCCTCCAGGTCTACGGTATCGGATATCAGCTTTTGTGTCCATTCACGATACTGTTGTTTGGCTGTTTTTTTCTTTTCCTTATCGAAATCACGGAAATGCTGGTGAAGCTCACGGTGTAGGGGCTGGAAATCGAATGAACTCATGGCCACTCCTTTCAAAAATGATTTTTGCTCAGCAAGCAAACCCTCCTGAAGTATGTCTTTTGACGGTTTGGTTTCGGTAAACCTCAAAACGGATGCTTCGCTACCCAATATGTCATCGGGAATCGGGGCCGTTAGTGTAAGTCCCTCCAGCGAAGTAAGCCTGCTCAATGCTACGTAGATCTGACCTGGTGCAAAAGCTCCACTTACATCTATCACAGCGTTTTCGAATGTCAATCCCTGGCTCTTGTGCACGGTAATGGCCCAGGCGAGCTTGACAGGAAATTGCTTGAAAGTACCAATCGTTTGCTCTTCTACCTCATCTTGTCCGGGATTGAGGTGGAATCGTTTATTTTCCCATACAAACTGCTCCAATTCTATGGTCTGACCATCACAATTCACCAGGATCTGGTCCTCATGCAGCTCTACGACTTCCCCGATTTTACCGTTGAAAAACCGCTGCTCACCCGTAGGGTCATTTTTGATGAAAATCACCTGAGCACCTTCCTTTAGCTGAAGCTGAAAAGTGGCCGGATACATGGTTTCGGGAAAATCATCTTCAATTACTGCTGTGTATGTGTACAATTCATTGTGAATGTCATGCAGCTTGGTCTGATTGATCTTATCTGCCTTATAGTTATGTGTGGTGATGAAGATGGTATTATCAAGTTCATAATATTCCTGAAAATGACGGTTAAGGACCAACAGATCATCCGAAGTGAGTTGATTGTTTCGGAGATTATTGAGAATATCAATGAACTCCTGATCGCTTTGACGATAAATTCGCTCCAGCTCAATGTAGATAGGGGGTGAGTTTTTTAGGGCATGAGATTCAAAGAAATAGGAGCTGGGATAATATCGATCGATGAGCGGTTTTTCATCATCTTTCACCACAGGTGGTAGCTGCAGCAAATCCCCGATAAAAAGGAGCTGTAGTCCTCCAAATGGGGCCTGCGACCTTCTGATACTCTTTAGGACCGTATCCATACAATCCAATGTATCTGCCCGTAGCATACTCACTTCATCGATGATCAGGAGATCTAATTCACGAAGGAGTTTCCTTTTGGAGGTGTTTATCTTCATGTTGGAGAGCACCGATCTGGGCGTATTGACTCTCTGGTTATCGAAAGACGAGTTTACGTACATTTCATCCGGAACGAACGTTCCGAATGGAAGCTGAAGCAGAGAATGAAGGGTCACGCCACCGGCATTGATCGCTGCAATACCCGTAGGAGCCGCTATGACGCATTTCTTGAAACTGGTACTGGCTATTTTTCTTAGGAAAGTGGTTTTGCCTGTACCAGCCTTACCAGTCAGAAAAATGTGTCGATGCGTGGTATTGACATAATTCGCCGCCAGTGAAGCCAGTAAATTGTCTTCATCGTTCGATTCCATAGCTGAGTTCATGGTCGAAAGGTATCATTTTTTGCTTTTTTTCAAGAGAGTTGTGTCAATGATTAAAAATTTGAAATTGAATTATTCTATTTTTTTTATTTTGCTTCTTCATTTTACTCACTTCTATGCTGTCAGATTTTCAAAGGAAAAAATTAACGTATTTCTTTCATCTGCTGGATGATAACAAAAATGGCTATTTGCAATTAGAGGATTTTTCGGAAATAGCTGAAGAATTGTGCATTAATCTGGAATATGAATTTGAAAGTAGTGATCATAAGTTCATTGTAGACAAATCAGTTGGACTTTTTTATAAGCTGCTGAAAGACATACCTCATGAAGAGAAGCAAATCATAAGCCTCGAAGCATGGCTTGATTTTTTCGATAAGAAACTGATCTCTAACAGAAATGAAGAATTACTTGATGAATACATAGAGTTATTCATTGGTTTCCTTTTCGATCTGTTTGATGAAAACCATGATGGATACATCAGTGTAGATGAATATGCGGACCTCTTTGTTACATATGGTATTGACATAAAGTATTCGGCCAAATCCTTCGTCAATCTTGACATCAATCAGGATGGTAAATTGTCCAAAAATGAATTGATCCATGCGGCGGAGACGTTTATGACTTCGGACGATCCCTCTCAAAAAGGAAACTGGATATTTGGTAATTGGGATTCCATTGAGCGCATAGTGTGATCATATCCTCAGGTTATTAAAATATTACTGGTCTCAAAAAGTTTCGGGTATAATAGTTTAGTAGATATTCTGTTTATAAATTGGATAAAAATTCTCTAATTATGAAACGACTGTTGTTGCTTGCCTCACTATTTCTCGCTATTCAGGCTTACAGCCAAAAACCCATCACAAGTATTCCGTTCATTTTACATGGTGATCACATTTTCATAGAAGTCAGCATTGATGGATCGGATCCGCTTGATTTTATTTTTGATACTGGGGATGGGTTGTCAGTTCTGGACCTAAACGTGGCCCAGGACTTGAATTTGGACCTGGAACACATCGAGTATCATGAAAGTGTTCAGGGGTTGATTTCCGGAGCCCTGATCAAGCATAATACACTTGGTATCAAGGACCTTATCATGGAAAAGAACATCAAAGTTTATGCCACAAGCCTGAATCACCTTGAGATTAGTATTGGAAGAAATGTGGACGGCATAGTCGGCTGGGATTTGTTGCGACACCACCCGGTGACCCTCAATTTTGACGATATGGTAATGGATATTTATGAGCCAAAATCATTCCCAAAAGAAGGAAACGCCATCGATTTTGATTTTGAAAATTCCATCCCTACCGTGAGTGCAAAGGTGACCCTGAACAATGGTGAGACCTTAAAGGGTACCTACTTTGTAAATACCGGAGCCGGGACATCACTTGATTTTAATACACCGTTTTCGAGAGAAAATAAAATAGCCGACAAGACAGGAGATCACTACAATTACCTGATCAAAGGTATCGGTGATGTGGAGACCAGACATTATGAAGGCCGGGTAGCGAGTTTTGAAATAGCCGGTTTCACATTTGAGGATATGCCTATCGGCATTAGTGAATCAGAGGCAGGTCTGCAAGGCAACAAAAAAGTTTCGGGAATCATTGGAAGCCGTGTTCTACGTCAGTTTAATATGACTTTTGACTACTCCGGTAAAAAAATCTATATGACCAAAAACGGAATGTTTGGAGATAAGATTTCGGTGAACTGCAGTGGTATCGATGTGCAATTGACCGAGGACCAGGATGCCGTTTTAATTCACCAGGTCTATGATGACAGCCCTGCCAGTGCAGCCGGCATCAAGCAGAATGATGTCCTTGTTAGCGTAAATGGCAAATCTGCGATGGAGCTGGGACTTATTGAGGTGGAGCAAATTTTGAAGAAATCAGGTGAGTCCGTGGACCTGGTCATCAGGAGCGGAGGATCGGAGAAGAAAGTGACGCTGAGCCTAAAATCTCTTATTTAAAAAACTAAAGGTTTAAGAATTATCGAGGGCCTGTAGTACCAAACTGCAGGCTTTTTTTATTTCATCCTTCGTAATGGTCAATGGAGGCGCGATTCTCATACTGTTATCGCAAAACAGGAACCAATCCGTGACGACGCCCAGTTCCAGAAGATTTTTGATGATATCCTGTAGTTTTTCAAATGACGCAAACTCCACTGCCATCATCAAGCCCTGATTTCTAATTTCTTTTATAGACGGATGAACAAGCAATTCTCTAAACAGTTTAGCCTTGTCTTCAACGGATGAAATCAGGTCACCTTGCTGAAGAATCTCGATTGTGGCCAATGCGGAGGCACACGATACCGGATGTCCTCCAAATGTAGTGATGTGCCCAAGAACAGGATCATTTTTCAGAACGGACATGATTTCCAGAGTGGACGCAAAACTTCCGATAGGCATTCCACCGCCCATTCCTTTGGCACTGACCACAATGTCAGGAACTATCCTATAATGCTGAAAAGCCCAGAATTTTCCGGTTCTTCCAAAACCGCACTGGATTTCGTCCAGGATCAAAAGGGCTCCGGTTTCACTACACTTTTTTCTTAGTTTACTAAAGTAATTCTGATCTGCCGTTCTTACTCCGGCTTCTCCCTGGACAGTTTCTATTAGGACTGCCGCAGTATTATGGTCTATTTTTTCAAGCCCGGAGTGATCTCCGAAATTAAGATGAGAGAATCCCGGTACCATAGGACGGAATTTTCTTTTGAATTCCTCATCGCTTGAAGCAGAAAGGGCAGCATGGGTCGAACCGTGATAAGCATTTTTGAAGGACACAATATTGGGCCTCAGTGTATAACGTTTGGCAAGCTTCAATGCGCCTTCGATGGCCTCACTACCGGAATTGACAAAGTATACGGACTGAAAATTAGCAGGTAGGGTAGAGATAAGCTTTTCTGCCAGCTTAACCTGAGGAGTCTGTATGTACTCTCCATAGACCATTACATGGAGATATTTTTCCAGTTGATTTTTTATGGCTTCCAGAACTTTTGGGTGCCGATGGCCAACATTGCTGACACCAATACCAGATATCAGATCAATATACGCCTTACCGTCCTTGTCGTAGAGATAAATTCCTTCAGCCCGATCTATATCAAGCATCAGTGGGAAGTCCGATGTTTGAGCGACATGCTTAAGAAAAAGCTGCCGTTCTGTAGGCATTACCCTTTTCTTTGGATTGCTTTTTTAGCGGCAGCTACAACATCTTTCACGCCAAGGCCATATTTGTCAAGTAGCTCCTCAGGCTTACCACTTTCTCCAAATTGGTCATTGACTGCCACAAACTCTTGTGGTGCCGGAGTATGAGATGCTAAAACTCTGGAGACGCTTTCTCCCAAACCTCCGTTGATCTGATGCTCTTCCGCAGTCACTACGCACCCGGTTTTGGACAATGATTTCAAGATGGCATCCTCATCAAGGGGTTTGATGGTATGCATATTGATCACTTCAGCGGAAATCCCCTGTTCTGCCAGCACCGCTTCTGCTTCGATCGCCTTCCAAACCATATGTCCTGTAGCAATGATGGTCACATCAGAGCCATCAATCATATGCTGGGCTTTACCAATTATAAACGGCTCGCTGGCATCAGTAAAAATGGGCCACTTGGGTCGGCCAAAACGAAGATAGACCGGACCATGATGCTCAGCTACGGCGATGGTAGCAGCCTTGGTCTGGTTGTAGTCACAAGGGACTACTACAGTGAAATTTGGAAGCATTTTGGTCATGCCAACGTCCTCCAGAATTTGGTGAGTGGCACCATCTTCTCCAAGTGTAAGGCCAGCGTGAGAGGCACATACCTTGACGTTCTTTTCAGAATATGCAATGGATTGACGAAGCTGATCGTAAACTCTTCCCGTGGAGAAGTTTGCAAACGTGCCTGTAAAAGGAATCTTTCCAGTCACCGCCAAACCAGCGGCGATACCCATCATATTGGCCTCGGCAATACCAACCTGGAAAAATCTTTCCGGAAACTCTTTCTGAAATGCTCCCATTTTGAGAGATCCGATAAGATCTGCACAAAGTCCTACAACATTAGGGTTGCTTCGTCCTAATTCAAGGAATCCATCCCCAAAGCCTGAACGTGTATCTTTTTTTTCTGTGAATGTATATTTAGTCATTTCAGTAGTCTCCCAAAGTTTCTTCCAGTTGGTTCAGGGCATTAGCCAGGTCTTCGTCACTAGGTGCGATACCATGCCATTTGTGTGATCCTTCCATGAAATCCACACCTTTTCCCATCTCAGTTTTCATCAGGATCATTTTTGGTTTACCATTTCCTTTGGCCGCCACAGCCTTTTCCAATGCGGGCACAAGACTCTTAAAATCGTTGCCGTCACATTCAGTAACTTCCCAGCCAAAGCGATCATATTTGCCAGCCAGGTCACCAAGAGACATGATTTCATCCACCGGACCATCTATTTGCTGTCCGTTGTAATCAATGGTAGCAATTAGGTTGTCCAACTTGTGATGAGCTGCAAACATCGCGGCTTCCCAGATTTGTCCTTCCTCCTGCTCTCCGTCTCCCATCAGAACAAATACGGAATGATCATCTTTTTCAATTCTTTTACCCAAAGCTGCCCCGTTTGCCACTGATAAGCCCTGTCCCAGTGATCCGGAAGCTACTCTGATTCCGGGGAGACCTTCTTCCGTGGCAGGGTGTCCCTGCAGTCGGGAGTCAATCAGTCGAAATGTACTCAGTTCCTTCAGATTAAAGAACCCCGCCCTTGCCAGCGTACTGTACCAAACAGGCGAAATGTGGCCGTTTGAAAGGAAAAACATGTCTTCACCTTTACCCTCCATAACGAAGGATTTATCATATTTCATAAGATGAAAATATAGGGCCACGAAATATTCGGTACATCCTAGTGAACCTCCCGGATGTCCGGATTGGGCACCATGCACCATTCTTACGATGTCACGCCGCACCTGGCTAGCCGTATCAACTAGTTTAGAGTAATCGCTCATTGGTTTTAATTCTGGGTGTGAATTTAGTAAACCTCTGCTAAGGAGATATACAAAAAATGATTTTGATTCCTGATAAGGTCAGGATGCCAGTATTTGTTCGGTATGCTCTTTGGTTTTCACCTTTTTTATGACCTGCTCGATCACACCATCTTCGTCTATCACAAAGGTAGTGCGTATCGTACCCATGTATTTTTTGCCATACATGTTCTTCTCTCCCCATACACCATAAAGATTATGGACTTTGTGGTCAGTATCGGCAATCAGAGAAAAGGGGAGAGATTGTTTTTCAATGAATTTCCTGTGTGATTCGCTGCTGTCCTGGCTTACTCCGAGTACCGCATAGCCATCCTTTACGAGATGCTTGTAGTTATCTCGCAGATTGCATGCTGTGGCTGTACAACCGGGAGTGTTGTCTTTTGGATAGAAATACAGGATTAGTTTCTTTCCTCGAAAGTCAGATAATTTTATAAGGTTGCCATCCTGGTCCACCCCCTCAAATTCGGGAGCTTTGTCTCCCTGCTCCAGTGTGATCATAGTATTCGTTTGATTTCGGTTTTGTTTCCTAAATAATCCTCAACTACCAACAAAAATTCCCCACTGATTGGATTTTTCTCATCTTTTGGTAAAGCCATGAGCAAATCTCGTTTCGCTTCGTACCTCATTAGGAGGAACTCACCATCTACCGTTGCTCTATATTCCTTAATACCTGAAAGATCGTCAGATATTTTCAACTTCAAATTGCTTGATGACCAATTAATAGGAGTGATCGTTGGCGGAATGGTATCGTAGCTAATGGTATAATCACCAAAATCACGGGTCTCAAAGGTATATGTATTGTCAGGTTGAAGGTCTCCTCCAACGTACCTCAACCGGGACCCGCTCACTGAGAACACAGCCGATTTTTCTCCATATTCCCATCTGGGTTTCAATGTCAATGAAATGGGCCTATTTAAGGGGTTCATTACATTCTTAAATTTAAAGATCTCCAGTGAACGGGCTGAGTCTATTTCCTTTTCAAATCTCAAATAAAGTGTGTCAAAAAGGGAATTGGCCTCGGAAACCAGATCGAAATCACCGTTGTAAAAGCTGAATTGATCTCCGGAAGGTATCGTTACATAAAATTCAGGAAAGATTTTTTTAGTACCGGAAATAATGGAATCCGGCAGTCCATTACGCAAATCCCAGAGGTAAAAATATCGACCCTTACGATCAATGTAAGGTTTTACTTTTTTCTTAATGTATCCAATATGAAGAGTGGCGGAGGTGTCGTATGAAACGAATTGGATGTGATTGTCCTGGATGTCGAAATTGGTTATAAATGGTGTTTCGGGATAGACGATCTTCCTGTTATTCACCTTTGATTCCAGTATGCTCCAGTTGTGAGAATCATCTCTCGCAAAGATCTGGAGATCATGGTTCGTATCATCAAATGATAGTGATCGTTTTGTATTTAGGTAAATATCGAGTTCATTACCATCTTCCAGGAATAGCTTATTGTATTTTCTGCGCTTCTTCAGGTAGGTTTCATAGTCATAATGGACCAGTATGTTTCTGTTTTTCGCAAAGGACATACTTTCTTTAAGCTCATGGAATACCGTGTCATCGTTAATTGTAAAAACTACCTCCGGTACTCCATTTCTGCTGTAAGTCCCATTTTGATTGTCGTAGCAGTAGATCTCTGCACCGATGTTTCCTTTTAGCTCCACCGGCTTCCTGATGTGGTATTTGTCCTGCACTTTGATCACATCAAACTCAAACCGACCAAACGCTCCATTCACCCGGGAGTCAGCATCAAGCGTTTTAAAAGCGATGGATTTCATGATGGGCGCGATATCATCCTTGATCTCCGTAAAACCAAAATCCATTGGGTTCATGAATCGGTGATTGGCATCCCTGATCTCAAAATGAAGGTGCGGGCCAGAGGAACTCCCTGTATTGCCGGAATACGCTATGATATCTCCCTTATTGAATCGGAAAAGGTCTTTTTGCGGAAATAACCTGATCTCGTAAGTTTCGTTTTCGTACTGTTGATACCGTAGGTACTTTTCCAATCCGTCTTCGAAAAGATTCAGGTGACCGTAAACTGATATATTGCCGTCATCATGTTTGAGGTACAGGACATGTCCATATCCTCCTGTACTCACCTGGATCCTGGAAATATATCCATCTGATGTAGCATAAACCGGTAACCCAATTCTTCCCCCGGTTTTGATATCAATCCCGCCATGAAAGTGACTTGTGCGCAATTCACCCATCGAACCTGCCAAAAAGTTTTGTTCGCCCGGTCTGACAGGAAAGAGATAATCTGATTGGGTGGGCTCAGACTGACTAAACCCAGATAGACAAAAACATAGACTGGCTATGGCATTACATAACCTCGAATTCAAACACTTTTTCGTTCTCAATATACCCTTCCAGTTGATCTTTGATGGTGACTTGACCAACACCTTTTGGCGTTCCCGTAAAGATAATATCCCCTGTCTTCAATGTAATAAAATGTGAGACATAAGACACAATTTCATCGAAAGTATACAGCATATGAGACGTATTCCCCTTTTGTACCACCTGCCCATTCTTCTTCAGGCTAAAGTTCAGGTTTTTCAGATCATACAGGTTTTTGCTGTAAAATTCCGAAATGGGAGCTGAACCATTAAAACCTTTTGCAAGGTCCCATGGGAGACCTTTTTCTTTAAATTTTGACTGAAGGTCCCTGGCTGTAAAATCAATTCCCAATCCGATCTGATTGTAGTAATTCCCGGCGAATTCAACGGGAATCGACTTTCCTTGTTTATGGATCTTGATCAATACTTCAACCTCATGATGAATGTCCTTTGAGAAATCCGGGTGATAAAAAGGTTCATTTTGCTTGAGAATTGCGGTGTCCGGTTTCATGAAAATGACCGGACTTTCAGGCTTTTCGTTACCCAATTCTTCGATGTGCTCCACGTAGTTTCGGCCAATACATATGATCTTCATTACACTATGCCATTAGAATTTCCGGTTCGTTGACCGTAACTGTACCATTTTCATTGATCGCATTTAACTGTACCTCTTTGATCTCATTGATCAAAGCAGGGTCATATTTGGCTGTCACACGGATATAGTTCTCAGTAAAACCATGCATTTGACCATTTTCCACATCATCTTCAAATAATACCTGAAATTGATTTTGGAGCTGACCCTCATAGAAGGCCCGGCGTTTTTTCTCAGATAGTGATCGCAGCATTCTTGATCGCTTCTGTCGGGTAGACGTTGGAACGACCTCCTCTATATCCAGCGCAGCTGTATTGGGTCTTTCCGAATACGTAAATACGTGCAGATAAGAAATGTCTAATTGATTCAAAAACTGGTAAGTCTCTAAAAAGTCCTCCTCCGACTCGCCGGGAAAGCCTGTTATAACATCCACTCCAATACAGCAATGAGGCATCAGAGACTTGATTTTATTGACCCGATCTTCATACAATTCTCTTTTGTACCTCCGTTTCATGGCGGTTAGAATTTTATTGCTGCCGGACTGAAGAGGGATATGAAAATGCGGAACAAACCGATTAGATTTTGCAACAAAATCAATGATTTCATTGGTAAGCAGATTTGGTTCTATGGAAGAAATCCTAAACCTGTCAATCCCTTCCACCAGATCCAGTTCTTTAAGAAGATCGATCAATTTCTCCTTCCGACGTCCATTTTGGATGCCAAAATCACCAATGTTGACTCCAGTCAGAACAACTTCCTTAACTTCTGTCTTTGCCAGATCAAGTGCTTTTTCAAGAATATTGGAAATACTATCACTTCTGCTTTTTCCTCTGGCCAATGGAATTGTACAAAAAGTACACCCATAGTTACAGCCATCCTGTACTTTCAAAAACGTCCTGGTCCGATCACCAATGGAGTGTGCATGATTGAAAGCTTTAGCTTGCTTGATTTCGGAATTATAGATCCTTGCTGTGTTTGACAATTCAAAAGACCCCAGGTAGTCAAAGAGCTGGAACTTCTCTGCCGCACCCAGTACAGCGTCTACCCCCGGTATTTCACTTATTTCCTTCGGCTTAAGCTGGGCATAGCAACCGATGATGGTCACGAAAGAAGTAGGGGAGATCTTCTTGGCTTCTTTGACAATTTTGCGACATTTCTTGTCAGCATTTTCGGTAACGGAGCATGTATTGATGATGAAAATATCCGGGTTCTGATGAAAATCGACCTTTTGATATCCCCGATCCTCAAACATCCTGGAGATACTGGAGGTTTCAGCGAAATTGAGTTTGCAGCCAAGCGTATAAAATGCTACTTTCTTCATCAAGCCGCAAAGTTAATGCTTTACCGTCCAACCAGAATAAATGGAGCCCAGTAATAAGGGTGGCTATATGCTTCTGACCGGATCATTTTCACCTTAGCTCTTCTCAATGCCTGGTTGAAATCGGTAACATCATCATAAAGAAGATATTCTTTATAAAAATCTATCATCAGTTCTGACGTAGAGGCATCTGCTACCTGCCAAAGTGAGACAATAAGATTTTGAGCTCCGGCATACAATAAAGCCCGGGATAACCCTACAATTCCTTCTCCTTTTGTCAGTTTACCTAATCCTGTTTCGCATGCTGAGAGGCACACCAGTTCCGCATTTATTCTAAGGTTATAAATATCCCCGGAATACAAAGAGCCATCTTCATTCTCGTCAGGATGCAAAAAGATCTGGGAAAGCTCCGGCTGGGACTGGTTCACCTGCCCGTGCGTAGCAAGGTGCAAGTACCTGTATTGGGTCAACCCACCACTTTTGACGAAAGTCTCCGTAGCATTATCCCGGAGATATGGATGGACCTCCCAATTTTGTCCACCAAAAAGGAACCTAATGTCGTTTATTTCTTCCTCGGAAGATGGCAACGGGTTCAGCCTCGTGGTCCCATTTCTGAAATCTACTGGAGCCATCAACATGATAGATCTTTCAGGGAGCTGTGCGGTAGTATTTCGCCGTTGTAGCATCAACTGGCTGGAGTAGTCATATGAAACATTGTAATTCTGAACCAGATATTCGGTGGTTTCCGGATTCTTCAACGCTTCGAATGGCACCGTACTCAATATGCCGTCCGGTATGAAAATGATGGATGTAATCTCATCTGACAGCTCCGGGATAAGCAGTTGGTAAAGGGAAGTCGATTCATAATCAAGTGTAGCGCTGATTCTGAACTTGATGGCATTTCGCAGTGCACTTACATTTTGACGGAAAAAGTCAATGTCCCTGGTCTGGATGTCGATTCCTTCTTGTGTCACCGCAAATACGTAGAGGTTATCCGATGCCTGAAAATAGCTGATCATTACTTCACCCGGTTCCAATGAAGACATGATTTGTTGGATATCAAAGCTCCCTGCCTGGTATTTTAGCTCATAATATTTTGGAAAATCTGTTTCCAATTGGGAAGCGAAATTTCGCTGGGCTTGTTGGTATACGAAAAGACGAGACTGATTAAAATCAATGTTTTCGCCTTTGGCTACCTGCTGCTGGTAAAATGCGATCTCATTTTTCAAACTGTCTTCATAGCGGATCAAAGAGTCAGGAATCCCTGAAAACGACTTGGCCTTAGTTTCCTGAATGGCCTCCAGGAGTACGGATGATTTACTTCTTTCACAAAAACTAAATGCGATTTCAGCATATTTCTTATAATGAAAGGGCTGATCTGCGAGTACGAGTGCCAGTCGAATTCCATTCTCATATATTAACCTAGAAATCTCACCAAGTCTGATCTTATCATTTTCCGTCACCCTGATCTTCCTTATCTCTGAAACAAGTGAATCTGCAAGGTTGTATGTGTGCAGAGCTGCTTTAAGGTCCCTGGCTTGCAGGGTTAGCCCAAAATGCAATGCTTCAAGGGCCTTGGCCTTTCCCAGAAGAGCCGAAAGCAAACCATCGGCACTCAGGTAATCTTTTAGTTTTGGATTGCTTCTTACGTTGGAGAATTCCTGGTCCACCAGGTTTGCATATATCGCTTCCTGGTAAGCTCTCAGGGCTTCCTTGTATTCTTCTTTTTTCAGGTAAAGCTCGGCAATCAGGAAGTGGGTATTTGCTACTTCAGGATGTTTCGGACCAAATTGCATTATGTACTCTTTCAGTGCAAGCTGTTGGAAATGAAGAGCCCGTTCATAGTTTTCAGCAATGGCGTAAATCTGTCCCAATGTGGAGGTTGTGAAAGTTTTATTAGGATGGTCCCCTTGATATATACCATCCCAGATCTTCATCACCCGGTCTATGATATCCGTTGCCTCCTGTATTCGGCTTTGCTGGGCGCGGGTTCTGGCCAGATTAATGAGACAAAAAGCAACTTTCGGATGGAGTGTTCCTAGTTGGTTTTCATAAATTTTTAGAGCTCGCTCAAAGTAGATACCTGCTTGTGTAGGATTGTCTTCTGCATAGATTAGACCAATATTATTATAGGAATCACCTACCTCAAGACTATTAGGGCCGATTTCCGTAGTTCGGATATCAAGTGCTTTCTGGTGGTATTGAAGACCCAGATCCTTGTTATTATTGTTCCAATAGATGACTCCCAGCAAGTTATCAGACTCGGCGATTTCGATTTTGTATTCCGGGGGGTATAGTTTTTCCGCCTGAAGGAGGAGGTCCAGAGCCTCATCACTCTTACCTATGTTTAATGTCACTTCTCCAAGTGCTCTGTAGACTTCGGCCTTTAGAAATGCATTTTCTGATAAGAACTCCTCGACGTACCACAAAGTATTCTGGGCCAGTTTCAATGCTCGCTGATACTGCGCGGATCGGTTCAGACAAAGCGTCATCTGAATATTACAAATGCCGTACATTTCATAATCTGCAGAATCCTGATACTGGCTGGAAACGGTTCTGTAGATTTCAAAAGCCTCATCATAATTGGCTTCAACAAATTGATTTTCAGCAATTTGAAATAAAGAGTCCTGAGTATGACCATGGAGAGCTCCAAGCCAAATTACTGCTAAGAAAAGGTATAAACGGACTCTCAAAACCTGTGTACTAAGCTTAAACTGTAAACGTAATCGCGTGTAAGACCGTCCGGATTGACATCCCGGTCAGTCAGTTTTTTGCCGTAAATGAATTTCACTGCATTTCTTACATTGATATTGTAACCGGCACTCACCAGGGCGGACATTGCCAAACCCGTAGTACCATCCAGCTTCACTCTCTGATCCAGGTCAGCATCATAAACTTCGTCTCTTGTGATGCGGTAGATTGGAAGTAATCCTACACTGAAATTGTAATTGGTGAACCTGAAATTGCGCTCAATTCGGATCATGATGTCAGTTCCTCTTTTCAGGTTTCTTCCAACATTATTCTTCTGAAGGTAATTCTGATCCGGATATTCTTCCCAATCCGACCATTGAAACTGGTTTTCATTTTCCGTTAAGGCGACCTGAATACCTGTGGCAAAAAGCCAATCACTGTTGATCCAGGATGCTCCCGCAATAACATCAAAAGACCCCAGACTTGTTTGATAATACATGTGAAGGTCAGCAGGAGTATTACCGTTTTTTTCGTTTGACTCCTCCGCATCTGATTTATTGGTTGGTATTTTGGTACCGAGTGTGGCATTGAGGCTTCCACCAGCTATGCGTTTTAAGAAATGCGTATAACTTAATGAAATGTCTCCAAGTCCATCATTTTTTCCAAGGTTACCCCTTACGAAAGTGTAAGGCATCTTAACCTGGAAGGAATTTACCTCGTTGATGGCGGCATTAAACTCCAGGGTATGAGCATTGATTTTCGGTGAGATCAGAGCTTTCCCAAAATAGTAGTTATACTCTACTGACCGAAGTCGGAAGTTTACATGTTTGCTATAATCCTGGTCCGGACGCATGGCTCCCATGGTACAAAAACCGGCGTCACTACATCCCTGTCCATAGAGCGACAAGGCACCTAAGATTCCAATAGCTGCGATAAATCCTTTCATGGCGATGAAATTCGGAAGCAAATGTCCGAAAAAATACAGTCGCGAAAAAATTAAACTTCTGGTTAGTTGTTTTCCACGAAGACGTAGGAAAGGATGTTGGCACCCATTTTCAGTGCCTGTTGTCTCTTTTGTTCGGGATCGTTGTACACGGACTGGTCTTCCCAGCCATTGCCAAGGTCTGATTCAAAAGTGTAAAATACTACAAGGCGACCTTCGTGCAGTATCCCATATCCTTTTGGTGCAAGACCGTCATGTTCGTGGATTTTGGGCAAACCTTCATTGAAGTCGTATTTCTGATGATAGATGGGATGATCAAAGGGTATTTCTACAAATTCTTTGTCAGGAAATACATTTTTGATTTCTACACGGATAAAGGGATCCAGACCATAATTATCATCAATATGAAGGAAACCGCCACCGAGCAGATAATTCCGTAGGTTTTCAGCCTGGTCCGAGGTAAACATCACATTGCCATGGCCTGTCATGTAAACATATGGGTACAGAAATAGGTCAGGACTACCTACCTCCACAATGTCTTCATTTTTATAAATATTGGTGCCCAGATTTCTGTTGGAAAACTCAACGAGGTTCGGCAAGGCAGTCTTATTGGCATACCAGTCTCCACCTCCGTCATACTTGAGTTTTGCGATCTTCAGTGGTTGTGCGAAGGATAGAATTGGCAGCAGACACAGCAATGGAACTAATTTTTTCATACTCTATTTACCGATTAACTCCTCAATTTGTTCCAAACTTATTCCTGTAAAGTCATCAATGATAAGATCTGCAGAAAGCTCAGATGCATTATGCGAGGTGGCAAGTGCCACTACTTTTGATCCAGCGGCTTTACCTGCTTTGATACCGCTTACTGCATCCTCAAATACTACACAGCGATCGTTCGGTAGCCCCAATGTCTGAGCACATTTTATATAGATTTCCGGATCAGGTTTTCCCTTATTTACTGCTCTATCGTCAAGGATACCTTTGAAATAATGTCCAAACCCAATGCCATTAATCGTGAATTCCACATTAATAGAGGGAGCACTGGTACCAATGACCATTGGGTAATCAGCGTCATTAGCAGCTCCCAGAAATTCGATAAGTCCAGGAGTGGGAGAGAGGTACGGTTGATAGATGTCCCGGTAGATTTCTTCTTTTTCAAGTCCGATTTCCCGAATACGGTCCATCGTCATCTCTTCCTCAAAAATGAACTGAACCACCTCTTTCAATGTACGTCCATTTAGGTTTTCTCTGTAAGAAGTTTCATCCAAAGGCTTTCCATATTTTTCACACATGACCTGCCATGCCTTAAAATGGTAACGATGGTTGTCCACAATTACACCATCCATGTCAAAGATTAAACCTAGCTTCATTGATCAGTCTATTTCGAAATTATTGTGTTTTCTATGTATGAGTTCAGCCACCAGACCTGTCCAGCCGGTTTGATGTTCTGCCCCAAGTCCAAGGCCCGAATCACCATGAAAGTACTCGTAAAACAGGTAATGGTCTTTAAAGTGAGGATCGTTTTGGAATAGTTTGTTGTCACCATAAGCCGGTTTCTTACCGGACTTGTCCTCTTTGAAAATTGAAATCAAGCGAGAACTAATCTCATCTACTACCTCCTGAAGATTTTTGAACTGTCCGGATCCTGTTGGGAATTCTACGGTAAATTCTTCTCCATAGTATTTATGAAACTTTTGTAATGATTCCAATATCAGGAAGTTTACAGGGTACCACACAGGACCACGCCAGTTGGAATTTCCTCCAAAGAAAGAACTATCTGATTCTCCGGGTAGGTAGGAGACTGAAAAGGTCTGGCCGGATATTTCAACTTTGTAGGGGTTTTTCTCATGGTATTTGGACATGGCCCTTATTCCAAAATCGGAAAGGAATTCCTCTTCATTCAACATTCTCTCCAATACCTTTTTTAGCCGAAATCCTCTCATTATACTGAGAAGCCTGGAATGCTCAACGCCTTCATTTTCCCATCTGGATACCAGGGAAGCGAGTTCTGGTCTTTCTTTGAGAAAGAAGTCCAATCTGTCACGGAAGTCGTTAAGGGATTTGTAGGATTGATATGATAAGATCTCTACAGCATAAAGAGGAATGAGTCCGACCATAGATCGAACTTTCAGTCTTTGGTTGGAGACTTCAGGTGTATGGATCACATCGTAGTAGAAATTGTCTTCATCGTCCCAAAGGTTTACATCACCTGCCCCCACGCTATTCATCGCTCCTCCGATGTAGAGAAAATGTTCGAAAAATTTCATCGCCATTTCCTGATAAAGAGGAATTTCAAGCGACAAATCCAATGATATTTTCAGCATATTGAGCGCAAACATCCCCATCCAGCTGGTACTGTCTGCCTGCTCCAGGTGGGCGTTCTCGATGATAGGATCACTGCGATCAAAAACTCCAATATTATCCAGTCCCAGGAATCCTCCTTCGAAAACATTATTGCCATTTTTATCCTTGCGATTGACCCACCAGGTAAAATTGATCAGGAGCTTGTGAAATGCTTTTTGAAGGAATTCAAAATCACCTTTCCCTTCATTTTTGTCCTTGTCAATCTGAAATACTCTTAACACTGCCCAGGCATGAACAGGAGGGTTTACGTCGCCGAAATTCCATTCATAAGCCGGAATCTGCCCATTAGGATGTAGATATCGGTCACTGAGTAAGACCAATAGCTGATCTTTGGCAAATTCGGGATCTATTCTCGCAAGCGGGATGGTATGGAACGCAAGATCCCAGGCGGCATACCATGGGTACTCCCATTTGTCGGGCATAGAGATAATGTCGTAGTTGAACATGTGTTCCCACTCATTGTTTCTACCCTTCTTTCTAATATCCGGAGGTGTAGGTCTACCGGGATCGCCATCAAGCCATTTTTTGATATTGTAGTAGTAGAACTGTTTACTCCACAGCATCCCCGCGAAGGCCTGTCTCTGTATAGCACGATCCTCCCCTTCAGGTACGTTTTCGTGGATGACATTGTAAAATTCGTCTGACTCCGTTCTCTTCCTTTCAAAGATTTTTTCAAATTCGGAAAAGGGATCTTCCAGATGGTGTTTTGACATCCGGACACAAACCCGGGTACTTGCAGAAGGATCAATCTGCAGCTGATAAACTCCCGCCGATTTAGTTCCGGTCTTTTTAGGATTTACGGACTTCTTTTTCAGCGTGATGTAGTCATTGATTCCGTCTTTAGGATATTTTGAGACACTTTTGGTCTTATAAAGTCTTTCTCGGTTGGTTTCATTGTCACAGAAGACCAGTTCGTCCACATTGTGGAAATAGACAAAATACTCTCCAAGCAAATGGTGCTTTATCTTGAGTGTGTCCCGGCTTAGTTTAGAAATTGTTGGTTTTATGGGGTCTCTGCCAGAAGACCAGGTGTTCCTCATCCAAATGCTGGGGAGAACAAAGAGACTGGCTTTTTCATTAGAACGATTGTGAACATCCGCGCAGAACAGAAAGTCTTCTGTATCATTTTTGGCATACTCTAAAAAAATGTCACAATAGTTGTTTTCCTTGAATATACCGGTGTCAATCAATTCAAATTCCTTTTCCAGCTTTCCTCTTCCCCGATTTTTTGTGACGAGATCCTCATAGGGAAAACGCTCCAGTGGATACTTATAGAGCATTTTCATGTAAGAATGCGTTGGAGTATTATCCAGGTAATAATAAAGCTCTTTGACATCTTCACCATGATTTCCTTCATGGCTTGTCAGGCCAAATAACCGCTCTTTTATGATCGGGTCTTTCTTATTCCAAAATGCCCACGCAAAGCAAATCCGCTGGTCATCATTCGAGAAGCCACCGATACCATCTTCACCCCACCGGTACGCCTTGCTTCTTGCCATATCATGTACCAGACTACCCCAAACGTTGCCGTCAAGTGAATAGTCCTCGCGCACGGTGGCCCACTGTCTTTCAGACAAATAGGGTCCCCACTTTTTCCAAGCTACACCATTCCGGTGAGCTACAAGACGCTGATGTTCTGCCGAGTTCATTGATAATAAAAGTACTGAAGAGAAAAACTAATTTGCCGGAAAATTAAATTGTAGTTTGCCGCTTTCTTTATTCTGCTAATTTTGCGCCATGACGGAGAAGATTCTCATCCTGGATTTTGGATCGCAATATACGCAATTAATAGCCAGAAGAGTCCGTGAATTAAACGTTTACTGTGAGATTCATCCGTATAATAATTTCCAGTTTGATGAGTCCGTCAAAGGCGTAATTCTGTCTGGAAGTCCATGCTCGGTTCTGGATGAAGGTTCGCCGGACATTGATCACAATCAGTTTAGAGACGTCCCGGTTTTGGGGGTCTGCTATGGTGCTCAGCTTATCGCTCACCGGGAAGGGGGAAAAGTCGCCAAATCCGGACATCGGGAATATGGTCGCGCCAAACTCACCACGATTGACTCGCATTTTGATCTTTTGAAAGAAATTGATCTGGGAAGTCAGGTCTGGATGTCTCATGGAGATACCATTGTAGAACTACCGGATCATTTTGAAAGAATAGCCGGCACTGATTCTATCCCGGTTGCTGCCTATCGTATTTCGGAGAAAAAAGTATATGGCATACAGTTTCATCCGGAAGTAACGCACTCGACACAAGGCAAGGACTTACTAAGGAACTTTGTGGTTCACATATGCCATACGGCTCAGGACTGGACCCCTTCCATATTTGTTGAGCAAACAATTGAGGACCTGAAAAGTAAGTTGGGTGAAGACAAAGTTGTGATGGGACTGTCCGGTGGAGTGGATAGCTCAGTGGCGGCCACCCTTATTCACAGAGCCATTGGAGGTAATCTGTACTGCATTTTTGTTGATAATGGTCTCTTGCGGAAGAATGAATTTGAAAAAGTCCTGGAAAGCTACAAAGGTCTGGGCTTGAATGTAAAAGGGGTAAATGCCAGTGATCGCTTCTATAAGGAATTAGAAGGAAAGAAAGATCCGGAGGAAAAAAGAAAGGCCATTGGAAAAGTATTCATTGATGTATTTGATGAAGAAGCAAAAACAATCAAAGACGTTAAATGGCTGGGACAAGGTACCATCTATCCGGATGTCATAGAGTCAGTCAGTGTGAATGGGCCTTCGGTAACCATAAAATCCCATCATAATGTAGGCGGGTTGCCGGAGAAAATGCATCTGAAGGTCGTAGAGCCACTCAATACGCTTTTTAAGGACGAAGTTCGTAGCGTGGGCCGGTCATTGGAGATTCCGGATTTCATACTCGGACGACATCCATTTCCTGGTCCTGGACTAGGCATTAGAATCCTTGGGGACATTACGCCGGAGAAAGTGAGAATATTGCAGGATGTGGACGATATTTTCATAGAAGGATTAAAAACTCACAATTTATACGATGAAGTTTGGCAGGCCGGAGCCATGTTTTTACCTATTCAATCGGTGGGTGTAATGGGTGACGAAAGGACATATGAAAGCGTGGTGGCACTCAGAGCAGTGACAAGTTTGGATGGGATGACGGCCGATTGGTGTCATCTTCCATATGAATTTTTGAGTGAGGTTTCGAATAAGATCATCAATCAGGTAAAAGGAGTCAACCGTGTGGTTTACGACATTTCCTCAAAACCACCAGCTACTATAGAATGGGAATAGGACGTCAGATCCATAAGGTATATTTAGCATCAGCACTGCTTCTTTCATCTTTTTTTGCAGTTGCCCAAAACGGTCAGAACGAATTCCTGGAAGCCAAGAGACTTTATGGTATACAGGATTTCAGAGCGGCAGCTGATGCTTTCCAGGACCTGGCTTTTGATAGAACATTTGGGGCTTATGCCCGCTTCTACCTGGGTTTGTCCCAATATAAAGTCGGGAACGTGGAGGAGGCTGTCATTGCTTTTCAGGATGTCCTGGAGTTTCATCCAAACTGGGAAAACAGCAGGGAGGCACTGTATTGGCTCACCAAAATTGCCTTCGAGAATGGTGAACCTGAAGGAGGCCTTCAGTACCTTGAATTGTACGAGCTCAAAACCACTTCATCGGCTCTTTCCAATGCCTTTGTACCGCTATATCTAAAGAATGAACCGGTTCCGGATCTGATCGAATTACATAATGCGTTTCCGGACAATGCAGCTCTCGCCAACCTTCTGGCAAAACGCATCAGTCAGCAACCCTTCCTGGAAAGAGACCAGGAACTACTGGAATCACTGATCAATAGATTTGAGATAGATCCGGAGGTATTTATAGATAGTGATTTACAGAATGTCTTCAAATCAAGTTACAACGTAGCTGTGGTCCTACCATTTATGTTTGAAAGTCTGGAGGATCCCGGGCGGGTTCTCAGGAACAACCTGGTCACCGACTTTTATCAGGGAATGGAGCTTGCCGTCACGGATCTGGAAGAGGACAGTATATTCTTAAAACTCTACCCATTCGACACGGAAAGAAGCGAAGAAAAGACACGACAATTGTTACCGGAAATTGGAAAGTCAGATGTGATAGTGGGACCCTTATTACCATCTCAAATTGAACTGGTGAAAGGTGTCTCCGAGTCCAATAAAATCAACATGATCAACCCGTTATCCAATAACGAACAATACATTGAGAATAATCCGTTGGCATTTTTATTCAGAGCCGGATATTCTACGATGGCGAGAAAACTGGCTGAATATGTGATTGAGAATGATTCCTCTGATAATATCGCGATTTATTTCAGTGGCAACGATCGTGATTCACTGTTTGCGAGTGTTTATCATCAGGTAATGGTCGATAGCGGGAAAACCGTTGTGGACTTCAGAAGCATTGATGAGCTTGACGCAAAAGCATTGCTTGACACGTTAACAGATCAGTATGAGGTATTCCTCCCGAAAGAAGAGGCAGATTCAATTATTGAGTTAGAAGAACCCGGCCGCTTCATAAAATTCAGGCGAATGAGGGTAGATGAGGAGGAAAACCTGGCCAAAAATGAGGAATTACAGAAAATGTGGTTTCCGGAAGTAGACGAAGAAGGCGTTGTGATCAATCCTGATAATCCGGTAAAGATGCTGGCATACGAGATGAAATTTAAGGTCAGGAAGGACAGTATTGGTCACTTTATGATTGCCACCAGATCGAATACTATAGCCAATAATATCATCAGTGCCGTGGCCGCACGGGAAGACAGTACGGGTGTATATGGTTATGGTAACTGGTTTGATTTCAGAGTGGTTAACTATGACCTTATGGAGCTGCTCGAAGTCACTTTGGCGATGCCCGAATATTTAAATAAAGACACTTACAGGTACAGTGAATTATCCTCACGTTTTTCCGCCCAATATGCCACCGTGCCATCGGAGTATCATTTTCATGGATATGAGTTTACGCTGTTTTTGGGCAAAGCTTTAAAGCGTTATGGGAAATATTTCCAAAATGGCTTTTATACGGGAAAAATATATGGATACCTATCGGAAGGCATTAAGTTCCAAGGTGCCAATGACAATCAAATCGTGCCTATTGTGAAGATGCGTAACTTCTCAATGGAGGTAGTGAAATCTGAATAAATGGATATTTCCAATAGTAAATCACTTTTCGAAAAAGCTGGACATTATATACCGGGAGGAGTAAATTCTCCTGTACGAGCTTTCAAATCAGTAGGGGGAGATCCTATTTTCATGAAGAGTGCCAGAGGAGCATACATGGAAGACGAGGATGGTAACCAATACATTGATTTGATCAACTCCTGGGGACCTATGATACTCGGGCACAGGGACGAGGTAGTGGAAGAGGAGATTATTAAGGCGGTCAGGGATTCTACGTCCTTTGGGACTCCCGGAAGGAGGGAAGTACAAATAGCAGAATTGATTACTTCTATGGTCCCGTCAATAGAAAAGGTGAGGATGGTGAATTCGGGAACGGAGGCTACAATGTCGGCCATCAGATTGGCGAGAGGGTTTACCAATAGGGAATTGATCATAAAGTTTGAAGGGTGCTATCATGGTCACGGTGATTCATTCCTCATTGCAGCGGGAAGTGGTGCTGCCACACTTGGAACACCTGATAGTCCGGGAGTAACGAAAGGCACTGCAAAAGACACTTTGCTAGCCCCCTACAACGATCCGGAATCAGTAAAAAACTTAATTGAACAGCACCCGGAAGACATTGCGGCCATCATTGTGGAGCCTGTAGGAGGAAACATGGGTTGTGTGCCTCCTGAACCCGGTTTTCTGGAGACCCTGAGAGAATTGTCCTCCAAAAATGGCATTATCCTCATTTTTGATGAAGTGATGACGGGGTTTCGTCTAGCCAGAGGTGGTGCCCAGGAATTATATGGAGTGACCCCCGACCTGACAACATTGGGAAAAATCATTGGAGGAGGTATGCCAGTGGGCGCCTATGGTGGTAAAGCCGAAATTATGGATTTTGTGTCCCCAGCCGGTCCGGTTTATCAGGCTGGAACCCTTTCCGGAAACCCTGTGGCAATGGCAGCCGGAATAGCTACACTGACGAGATTGAATGAAGACAAAAGCCTCTATAAGACACTTGAGATAAATACTAAAAAATTGGTGGATGGCTATCGCAGAAGTTTGACAAAACTTGGTCTTAATTATACGATCAACCAGGTGGGAAGCATGTATAGTCTGTTTTTTACGAGTCAAACGGTGAATGACTTTGAGGCTGCCAGAGGCTGTGATGCCGCAAGGTTTGGCAATTATTTCAAACGAATGTTAGAACAGGGCATTTATCTGGCACCCAGTCAGTTCGAGTCTTTATTTGTATCGGTGGCCATTGGAGAGCAACAGATAGATCAGATTTTGGATGCGAATGAAAGATCCCTGGAGTACGTTCTAAATCAGGGATAAGGCGCCCAGCCAACCTGTCGATTATCCTCGTAAATGGCATAGCGCACCGGATTGCCGTCTTTATCCTTTACCAGGGCTCTGCCGTTTAGCTTGTCGTCGCTCCATTCTCCTTCCACTATGTATCCGTTCGCAAGGTAGAGCGTTCCTTTTCCATTGCGTACGTTATTGGCCCATTCCCCTTCAAAATAGTTTCCTTCTTCCCATCGGAAAGTGCCCCATCCTTCTTTGATGCCGTCGGCATTCCACTCCCCATTATAACCCAGTTCGGGTCGAAACTCGAAGAGCGTGGTTTTGGGCTCGGTTGTTCCGATTTCATGGATTCGTTTGAATTTGTATGATTGCTTTTGAATGGCAGGTACCAGGTAGAGACCTGTGGAGCTGAAGCCCATCATATCCACTACCACGTAATTGACACTGTTGTTTTTAAGACCGTCTATCAGGCTTATAAAATCATCTGTTCTGGAATATTCCGACACATATTGATCCGAGTGCAGGTGAAAGATCTGGGGTTTTCTGCAGGCCACAACACTGTTTGCCGGAATCCCCGTTTTGCTCCACTTTGCCATTTCTTCGTAATCACTGAAACCTTTCTGAAAAACCCCTTTTGCTGCTACTTTCAGGGATGTAACCATAGGATACATGGGAATGATCAACAATAGAAATGCAAGAGGCAGGTACTGATGGTAGACTTTTTTGTTCACCAGTCGAGTGGAAATGTCCCAAAGCGCAAGTCCTGTAAGGATGATGAAAAAAGGAATCAACTGAAACATAAACCTTGGGCCATAAAATGACTGAGGCCAGTTCAGCAGAATCCCGAATGAACATCCGGCTAAAAATAGGATCAACGATTTGTATTTAGGAAGTCGGAACCAGCCATAAATTATAAGAGGGATGGTGATGATGCCCATGATCCATTCCCTGGCCGCAACAGGGTCCTGGTAGTTGATTTTATAAAGTGGGAATGTTCCATTCGGTATTTCCCTGGAGAAGTATCTTGTGATGTTCTCCCAGATACGGGTCATCCAGTCTCCAAATCCAATGTAGCCAAGTTCAGTTCTGTAAGGGTTGATATAAGCCAGATTAGAAATGTAATTTCCGCTTATGGCCAATGAGTTATTCCTTAATATCCATGGAACCTGACATAGCACAAACAGGACAATTGTGGCCCCCAGATAGTACCATTTTCGATTCCAAAGAAGATAGAGACAGAAAGCACCCACAATTGTGATCCCGATGGTACGCACGTAGTAGGCAAATGAGAGTACCAATACCCCAAGAATAAACTGCCAGTTTTTATGCGGACTCTTTTCAAAGTCCATGTTCAATATCAGTAGTATTACGACGCAGGCCAGAAACTGAAAAGAAATTTCAGACAGCATTATTGTACTATATCGTAACAGATGGTAGTTGAACAGGTAGATCAAACTTATGGCGAAAGAAAAATGAATATTGCCTACGATCTTTCGGGAAATGAAGAAGACTAAGATGATGGAAAGAAAAAACAGAAAACCGTTTGTGGCTTTCACCAGATTTGTGTCTTTGGAATATAATAGATCCATGACACCTGCTATTATGATCGGATAACCTGGCGGAAAGTGGGCATGAGGCTTCTTGTCAAGGGTATGGATGTCAGAATATCCATTTCCGGAAGCCAGGGATTTACCCAGTATGAAGTAGTGAGCATTATCACCGCTGAAGTCTACTTTTTCATCAAAAATCTGTTGATATGTGGAAAGAAACACGATTCCAATGATGATCAGGTAAAGTAGTGCGATGAAGCGGCTGCCGCCAGGCTGATGAGTTGAGGTCTTCCCGGACCTTTTTTCTTTTGACATAAATTATTCTTCTGCGAGCAATACCATATTGTGAGCTAGGTTCAAAGACATTTTTCCGTCTTCTATTACTGTCGTATTTCCGGAGTAATAATCTTTTACCCTGGTGCCATCCTTCCAATAGTTGCTGACATCCATCTCAAACCTGGGCTGAGTTAAGTCCAAACCTACGATAACGATATCTTTGACATTCTCTTTGTCATAAATTCTTTCAAAAATGTAAGGTGCTTCATGCAGCATTTTATGCTTCCCGGCCCCAACGGCAACATGTTCTTTTCGGAAAAGACCTAATTTCTGCCAATGAGAATAGATTTCTTTGGTCAGTGAATCGGTCTGAAGGGCTTCCCAATTCATGAAGGAACGCAAATTCGCATCGCCTTCCGCACCCTCAACTACCAGCATTCTGGCAGTTTCGTCTCCATAATATATCTGGGCACCTCCCGGGCAAAGAAGCAGCTTATTTGCGGACTCAAAAGGTTTGGAACGATCCGGGTCAAATGGACTACCATCATCATGGGAGCTGATATAATTTAAGACCGTCTTGCCTTTCATTGGGCCATTTAAGAGCTCAGAGTATTTACTAAAAAGATCTTCGTATCCTGCCCGGGCAGAGATCTTAAAATCGAAGTTGATAAGACTGTTAAATCCGTAATCGAAATAATTAACCTTCTTGTCACCAAAATCAAATTGAGTGGAGTCAGTGATGTTGTAATTATAGACTTCACCCATCATGAAAAATTCATTGTCATCAAGAACCTGGTTTGGGTTAGCCTCCTTCCATTGGGCAAAAGCCAGGATCGCCTCATCATACAATTCTTTCCAGACACCCTCCTCCAGATGCTTGGCTGTGTCGACCCTAAACCCGTCAGCACCGTAGTCTTTGATCATATCGACAAGCCACTTTATGAGATAAAAGCGGGGGGCTCTGGGGTACCCGGTTCTGTCAAAAAATGCGTTCAATTCATCTATTTCCTTCTCATATCTTCCTTCCTGCTTCCATTTTTGAACCAGACTGGGGGGGAGTTCCACGGGTTCATCCGAACTGGTTAAAATATCCGGCAAATTTTTCACAAGTGTGCAACTGGTCGTGGTTTCGTAAGACTGGTAAGTACAGGCTGGTTCCGTTCGGACCCATTCAGATGGCCAGGCAGGATCCTTGGCTGTGACAGGGCCTGTGTGATTCAACACTACATCAAGTAGAATTCTAATGTCATGCTGGTGTGCCACCTGCACCAATTTCTTTAGTTCCTCCTCAGTTCCGAAGTTGGGATCCAGACTAGTCCAGTCAGCAGCCCAGTATCCATGATACCCGTAAGTAACTCCTGTTCCTTCATCAACGGCACCCTTGATCTGTTCGACCACAGGTGTGAACCAGATCGCATTGACACCAATCCTATCAAAATACCCTTCTTCAATCTTTTTGGTGATACCAGCAATGTCTCCACCCTCAAAACCTCTCAAAGTAGCTGTTTCTTTTGTCCGATTATAATTGATATCGTTACTGGTATTCTGATTATAAAACCTGTCGGTCAGGAGAAAGTAGACATTGGCATTCTCCCACAGAAACAGATTTTCTTTTTCGGAATCGGTAGCCAAAATCGCATTTTGATCATTGCCTGATGCACATGCCATAAGCGCGATCAGACCAAAAAGTTTAATCTTCTGATTCATATCGGATGGTAAACGAAGGTTTCTAAGATATCCAAACAAATGTTAGCCTCAAAAAATGGCTACATTTTGTCTACAAGACCCATTTATATCAAATGTTAATGGTCTTTGGATATATCAATTGTCTAAATTGATAAAATTATTCTTTACTAGTAGAACCAGCAGCTATGAAAGATATCTCAGAATGGACCGACTTCAGGCTTTTTCGAATTATCTGCATATTACTAATACTCGCAGGAGCATTCTGGCTGGCAGAGGATTTATGGAGATCTTCTCCTGCCATGAATTTGAGTGTAGATGCCATGGTCATCATTACGGGATGGATACATTATTTTCTTTTATCCCGCGGACGTTATAATTCTAAAGTTGTTTATTCATTTCTGCTGGCTGTAAATATTATAGCACTTTACGCGTGGTTCAATATGGGTGGATTTGTGAGTGCGGCCGGTATGGGTATGGTCGCTGCATTGGCCATTACGATTCTTCTGTATCCAAATCGTGAAGCCAGCATTGTATTGATCTTTTGTGTGATATATCTTCCCGGACTGGCATTGATACAGTACCTGACAGGATGGTCTATTGAAGGTTTAAAGAGTGGACTCAAGTCGCTTCCGATCACATATCTGCCACCATCATTGAGTATTTTGCTTTTAATGGGATATTTAAAGAAATCGCTGATAAACGAACGGTTGGCCCAAAAATCCAGTGTTCACAACCTGGACATTCTGAATAGGGAACTAAAGTCAATTGTGGCCCAGCAAAACGAAACCCTCATCCGGCTTCACGCCACTCAGCGGAGATTGATCGAAACCGAAAAGATGGCCACAGTTGGTCGCGTGACGGCGGAACTTGCTCATGAGCTTAATAATCCAATTAACTACATTGGAGGAAGCATTTTTGCAATAGAGATGCATCTGGAAACCCTGAAAAGCAATCAGGAGGGCTTCAAAGAAGATGATAGTCTGAAAGAAATTGAAGAACTGTTTAGAAACGTTAAGGATGGTGCCGAACGGACGACGGACATCGTGAAAAAATTGCTCAAACTCACGCCAAATGTGGGTCTTGGAAAGATGGATACCAGGGACGTGGAGCTAATTGAGATCGTGGAAAACAATGTCACCTCAATTCAGAGGAATTACCCGGATCTGACGATTAATCTCAATGGCCTTTCGGATGTTATTCTGGGTTTTTCCGCAGATGACCAGTATCAGATCATTTACAATTGCATCACATCAGTAATTGATGCTAATTTTTACGATCCTGAAAGTAATTTCATCATTGTGGTAAAGGTAGAAGACGGACCATCTGGTTTTCTTATCAACATACGACCCGAGAATGTTGTCAGGAATCTTGATTGGCGACAGAAATTCGAGGAAAAACCACTGGCAGATTTAATCAATTCAAACCTGGGATTATCAGTGGCCCATAGTCTTGTGATCAAGAATGGGGGAGAAATATCATTTCAGGGAAAAGGGATGGAGAGCTTTGGCATTACCATCACATTTCCAAAAAAGGCTAGCTGATGGTAGCACCGTTTTCTGAGCCACTAGCAGGTGTCACCGCTTCAAGAGTGCCATCCTGATTTTCTGCGAAAAGCAACATCCCCTGGGATTCGATTCCCATAATTTTTCTGGGAGCCAGGTTTACCAGCACTGTTACTTTTTTGCCTATCATCTCCTCAGGTTTAAAGTATTTGGCCACACCACTTAGAATGGTCCTCTTATCGATACCCGTATCAACAGTGAATTTCAAGAGTTTGTTTGACTTAGGAACCGGTTCTGCCGTAAGGATCTCACCAACCCGAAGATCCATTTTCATAAAATCGTCGAATTCTATAGTTTCTTTTGATGGTGTCACAGATGCTTCGTTTGATGTTTTTGTATCCATTAGTTTTTGAACTTGTTTTTCGATCACAGAGTCTTCAATTTTTTCGAAGAGAAGCTCAGCCTTACCTAAAATATGACCGGATGCAAGATTGTCAGACCTACCTGCATCTTTCCATGTCAGGTTGCTGTAATTCAGTATTTTTCTGATTTTAGTTTGCGTATGCGGGAGAAAGGGTTCTGATATAATACCCAGCGTCGTCGCAATTTGCAGACTGGTATTTAAGATGGTACCAACTCTTTTCTCGTCTGTTTTGATAAGTTTCCACGGTTCGGTATCTGCCAGGTATTTATTGCCAAGTCTGGCCAGGTCCATCATGCCGGACAGCGCTTCTCTGAACTTGAAACTGTCAATGGCTTTTTCAATTTTTTCAGGAAATGCTTTTAACTGATCAAGGGTCTCCTGATCTATTGGCTCGATTTTGTCAACTTCCGGCACTTTTCCACCAAAGAACTTGTGTGTTAAAACCACAGCCCTGTTTATGAAATTCCCAAAAATAGCAACCAGTTCACTGTTATTTCTGGTTTGGAAATCTTTCCATGTAAAATCGTTGTCTTTGGTTTCAGGTGCATTTGCGGTAAGCGCATACCTCAATACATCTTGTGTGTCAGGAAGCTCTTCCAGGTATTCATGCAACCAAACCGCCCAATTTCGGGAAGTGGAGATCTTTTCGCCCTCCAGATTCATGAATTCATTGGCAGGAACATTCTCCGGAAGGACGTATCCACCATGTTCCATTAGCATGGAGGGAAAGATGATACAGTGAAATACAATGTTATCCTTACCGATAAAATGCACAAGTTTGGTATCCTGATCCTTCCAATACGGTTCCCATTTTTCACCTAAAAGTTCCTGGGTGGCGGTGATGTAGCCAATAGGGGCATCGAACCACACATAGAGCACTTTACCATCAGCTCCTTTGAGGGGAACTTTTACGCCCCAATCCAGATCTCTGGTCATTGCACGGGGATGCAGACCCTGATTTAGCCACGACTGACACTGCCCATATACATTTGGTTTCCAATCCTTATGTTCATTGAGGTAATAAGCAATTTTGGGTTGGAGTTTGTCCAGAGGTAAAAACCAGTTTTTAGTCGTTTTCATTACCGGTTTTTTCCCGGAAAGCATGGAGTGTGGGTTTATCAACTCGGTAGGAGACAATGAAGTACCGCAGCGTTCGCACTGATCGCCATAGGCATTTTCATTTCCACAGTTTGGGCAGGTACCTACAATATACCGGTCGGCGAGAAACTGCTGGGCGGATTCATCGTAATACTGCTCGCTTTCCTTCTCATCAAATACTCCCTTATTATAAAGATTCAGAAAGAAATCTGATGACGTTTTATGGTGCGTTTGATTGCTTGTACGGCTATAGATATCAAAACTGATCCCGAAATCTTCAAAAGACTTTTTGATCATTTTATAATAGCGATCTACTATTTCCTGAGGTGTGGTTTTCTCTTTTTGCGCTTTTAACGTTATAGGCACTCCGTGTTCATCGGTACCACTGACAAAAACCACGTCCTCACCCTTAGCTCTTAGATACCTGACATAGATATCAGCCGGAATGTAGCATCCAGCCAGATGGCCTATGTGTATAGGACCATTTGCGTATATGAGTGCTGCTGTTACCGTATGTCTTTTGAAATTTTTAGCCATGTATCTTGAATCAGGTCGCAAAGATATTGACATGGGTCACAAAACATTAATTTGGGCCAAATAAGTCTCTCTACTTTGGGATAATTCGAGTATTTACCAATTAATAGGTCTAGCTTTGCGGCTGATTTGGAAATGCAATGCAAGACATCAGAAATATCGCTATTATAGCCCACGTTGACCACGGTAAAACCACGTTGGTTGACAAGATCATTTATGCCTCTAAAATTTTTCGTGAAAATGAGGAAAAAGGTGAGCTAATCCTTGACAGTAATGATCTGGAAAGAGAACGTGGTATTACCATTCTTTCGAAAAACGTATCTGTAATATACAAGGATGTAAAGATCAACATCATCGATACACCTGGTCACGCTGACTTCGGGGGTGAGGTAGAGCGGGTGCTCAAAATGGCGGATGGCGTTATTCTGCTTGTGGATGCATTTGAAGGCCCGATGCCACAAACACGTTTTGTGTTGGGTAAAGCTTTGGGACTTGGACTTAAACCAATCGTGGTTGTCAACAAGGTGGATAAGGAGAACTGCCGCCCTGATGAGGTGCATGAGCAGGTTTTTGAGCTGATGTATTCGCTTGACGCAACTGAAGAGCAGCTGGACTTTGAAACGCTCTATGGTTCATCCAAACACGGTTGGATGAGTGAGGATTGGAAAAAACAAACCGACAGCATTACTCCATTACTGGATAAGATTTTGGAGGTCATACCTTCCGCTCCATACAAAGAAGGTGTTCCGGTTATGCAGATCACATCACTTGATTTTTCTTCTTTTACAGGTAGAATCGCCATTGGCAGGGTGTATCAGGGAGAATTGAAAACTGGCATGAATGTGGGCATAAGTAAGAAAAACGACTCCATTCAGAAAGCTCGAATTAAGGAGCTTCATGTGTTTGAGGGCCTGGGCAAAAGAAAAGTTGACGAAGTAAGAGCCGGTGACATTTGCGCCGTGACAGGAATAGAAGGTTTTGACATAGGTGATACCATCACTGATCCGGAAAATCCGGAACCGCTTCCAAGAATAGCAATTGATGAGCCCACAATGAGCATGCTATTCGCCATCAATGACTCACCATTCTTTGGCAAGGAAGGAAAATTCGTCACATCAAGGCATTTAAGGGACCGGCTGCTCAAGGAGACTGAGAAGAACCTGGCATTGAGGGTACAGGAAACAGATTCCGAGGACAAGTTCCTAGTGTTTGGCAGGGGAGTGCTTCACCTGGCTGTGCTTATTGAGACCATGAGGCGTGAAGGGTATGAGTTGCAGGTTGGACAGCCCCAGGTTTTATTCAAAGAAATAGATGGTAAGAAGAACGAGCCCATCGAGCATCTGGTGATAGATGTTCCTGAGGAAGTTTCCGGAAAGGTGATCGAAATGGTGACGCAAAGAAAAGGAGAACTGTCTATCATGGAGCCTAAGGGCAATGTGCAGCACCTTGAATTCGACATTCCTGCCAGAGGATTGATCGGTCTGCGAAATTCGATGCTTACAGCTACTTCAGGTGAGGCTGTCATGACGCATAGATTTAAAGAGTACCAACCTTTCAAAGGAAATATACCTGGAAGAATAAACGGCTCTCTCATAAGTATGGAAAACGGTCCCGGTACGCCATATTCCATTGACAAGCTGCAGGATAGAGGATTCTTTTTTGTGGATCCGGGTATAGATGTGTATACCGGTCAGGTAATCGGCGAGCACTCCAGACAAAACGACCTGGTAGTCAACATCCAAAAAGGTAAGAAATTGACCAATATGCGGGCATCAGGTTCGGATAATAACGCGAAGATCGCTCCCGCAAAAAAATTCTCCCTGGAGGAAGCCCTTGAATACATCCAGAAAGACGAATATGTAGAGGTTACACCTAAGTCTATCCGGATGCGTAAGATCTATCTGGACGAGAATGAGCGCAAGCGTCATTCCAATGCAGCCTCTTAAATAACGTTAATAATGCCACCACTCAGGTGGAAAAGGTTACCTCTCGCGTAAAATGCTTGAGTGTTGAGGTATACTATTGTCTAATTTGCTCTGAGTCAAAACTCAAATTATGAAATACTTGCTTACACTTACTTGTGTCATGGTTTTCTCATTGGCACAAGCCCAAAACAATTCTTACAAAGCCTCTATCGATCTTTCGGATGTAGTGGATGATAAACTGCTGGTGAAAGTACAACCGCCTTCACTGGATACCGACACCGTAGAATATCACATGCCAAAAATCGTTCCCGGAACTTACAGCATTTCGGATTTCGGCAGGTTCGTTACGGAATTCAAGGCCATAGATTCTTCTGGAAATGAACTTGAATTTGAAAAAATTTCTACCAATAAATGGAAAATCTATGGCGCGAAAGCCCTCAGGGAGATCAGCTATCGTGCAGATGACACTTTTGATAAGACGGAAGGCTATGAAGAAAACATTGTTTTTGAGCCTGGGGGCACCAACATAGAGGCAGAAAGAGATGTGTTTGTGTTGAATACGTTTGGTGTTGTAGGTTATATCAAAGGCGAGAAGTTTAGAAAGTATGAGTTGACCATTACTCATGATGAGAAACTATATGGTGCGACTTCACTAAAAAGATCAGCCTCTTCAAAAACTTCAGATACGTTCGTAGCGGACAATTACAACTTTCTGGCGGATGCACCTATTATGTATTGTGAACCGGATACCGTAACCAGGAACATTGCCGGAGCGGAGATCATTATTTCCGTATTCTCACCAAATAAGATTCTTTCAGCGCGGGAGGTAATGGATAATGTGGATGATCTAATGGAAGCCCAAACCAATTATCTGGGTGGAAAGTTACCAGTGGACAGGTATGCTTATTTGATCTATTTGATGGACTATAGCAGTCTTTCAAACGCAATGGGAGCCCTGGAGCACAGTTATTCATCGCTTTACACACTACCTGAGGCTAACGCCGATCAACTTTCAAAGACTGTGAGAGATGTGGCAGCACATGAATTTTTGCATATCGTGACTCCACTGAATATTCATTCTGAACAAATCCATAACTTCAATTACATAGAACCGGAAATGTCCAGGCATCTATGGCTATATGAAGGCGTGACGGAATATAGCAGCATGCATGTACAGGTCAGGCATGATCTGTATGACGGAGAAACTTTCCTGGATGAAATCAAACAAAAGCTACAGGTGGCCGATCAGTTTCCGAATGTCTCATTCACCGAAATGAGCAGCAAGATCCTCGAACCGGCGTACGAACCAATGTATTCGAACGTTTATTACAAAGGAGCATTGATAGGGATGTGCCTCGATCTCTATCTGATCAAGTACACCGATGGAAAAATGGATCTGCCAACCTTGATGAGAACTTTAGCTCAAAAATACGGACCAAACCAGGCTTTTGAAGATGACAAACTCATTGACGAAATCACAAAGATGACCGCTACGGAAATCGGTGACTTTTTTGAGAAACATGTTGAGGGCAGCGAGCCTCTTCCAATCCAGAAATGCCTTTCGTGGGCGGGGATAGACTATAAGCCTGAGGAGACGATCATTGTTAATACAGTTGGAAATATTGGGTTAGATGTTGATGATGATCAGAATATTATAGTGGCTTCGACTGATGAAATGAATGATTTTGGGAAAGATATGGGCTTCGTTACCTACGATATCATCAAATCTGTGAATGGAGATGAGTTCAATTTGCAGACTGCTGGTGACATATTAAACGCTTGGCGTTACGATTTTAAGGAAGGCAAGAAGATCAAGATCGTAGTGCTAAGAATGGTCGAAGGGGAACAGAAGGAGATAAAATTGAAAGCCAAAGCGCAGACAGTAGAGACCGAAGAAAGACATATTTTGACATTTATGGAATCACCTTCTGAAGAGCAGGAAGAGGTCAAAAAGTACTGGCTTGAAGGACTTGAGTAATTCCGTTATATATTGTTAAAAGTAACTTTATTGTCTCAGAGAAGTATTATAATAAGGATCCAGAACTTAAATCGCAATGATGACTAAGAAGAAATTAATACCGATTGTGCTAGCCGTTGTAGCTACCATATCGGTGCTATTTGCCTTTACGGGGGATTCCTCAGAGGCAGTTGAAGACATAATTATCCCGGTCAAGGAAGGTGAGTTCATCGTAGATATCACCACCTCAGGTGCACTGGAGGCTAAAAATTCTGTTGAGATCACTGGACCAGGGACTTTGCGTAATTACCGAATTTGGAATGTGACCATTCAGCATATCATAGATGAAGGTACTTATGTAGAAAAGGGTCAGTATGTGGCCAAGCTTGATCCTTCGGAACTTACAGGGAAGCTAAAAGATGCAGAACTTCAGGTGGATGAGGAAATGGCCGATTTTACTCAGACAAAGCTGGATACTTCCTTGACGATGAGAGAAGCTCGCGATGAGCTGATCAATCTGGCTTATGACGTAAAAGACAAACAGCTCACATTGGATCAGTCTCAGTTTGAACCCCCGGCTACTATTCGAAAAGCCGAGATAGAGCTGGAAAAAGCTAAAAGAGCGCTTACGCAAGCGGAAGAGAATTACGAGATAAAACGACAGCAGAACGTTGCCAAAATGCAGGAGGCAATAGCGGAGCTAAGGAAGGATCAGAGAGAGTTGGAAGGTCTCCAATCCTTAAGTGATCAATTCACGGTGTTAGCGCCGGAGGCTGGCATGCTAATTTATGAAAAGAGCTGGGATGGGAAACCCATCAAGGCAGGTTCGCAGGTCAATACCTGGGATCCTGTTATTGCCACATTACCGGATCTTACCACAATGCTTTCTATCACTTATGTCAATGAAGTAGACATTAGAAAAGTGCAGCCTGGGCAGACCGTAGAGATCGGTTTTGACGCTTTCCCAGACAAACAAGTGAGCGGAAAGGTCATCAAAGTGGCTAATGTAGGTGAACAAAGACCAAACAGTGACGCAAAAGTTTTCAGGGTGGAAGTAGAGATTTTCGGCGAAGATGATCTTCTAAAACCAGGTATGACCACCAGTAACAGGATCATAACGCAAACTGAAGTGGAAGCGGTGTATGTACCACTTGAAAGCCTTCACAGTCAATATGACTCCATCACATTTGTATATAAAAAAGAGGGTCTGAGCACCGTAAAACAGGAGGTAATGATCGGATCAGCCAATGCAAATGATGTGATGATCCTTGGAGGACTTGAGGCTGGTGATCGTGTATATCTTTCTAATGTATACGGAATGGAAGACGATGAAATCCAGCTATTACCGGAAATGAACGGGAAAAGAGATCCTGGAGGAACTACACCTAATCGCAATCCGGATTCACAACCGCTTGATGCACTTTAAATCCTCCTAAGTCGAAGTGAACGAAAGATTACTAGCAAACTTATTTATTGCCATGGAATCTGTCATGGCAAACAGATTAAGGTCCATTCTAACCGCACTGGGTATCATCTTTGGAGTGGCAGCAGTAATAGCCATGCTTGCCATCGGTAATGGAGCTCAGCAGGAGATTCTTGAGCAGATCAAGTTAGTGGGGGTCAATAACATTATTATTGAACCGATTGTGGAGCAGACGGAAGAGAACCTGGATATAGAAGATTCTGAAAAGGAAAAAAAGAAGTTTTCTCCGGGGCTGTCGCTGGCAGATAGACACTCTATATCAGATGTAATTCCCGGGATTGAGACCATCAGTCCTGAGATACTGATAGAGACTTATATCATCAAGAATGGGATTCGTCGATCGGCTAAGCTGGTGGGTGTAGAACCTGCGTATTTTAGAATATTCAATTTTGAGCTGGAGCAGGGTAAGATGTTCAATGATGTCCAGATGAAGAATGGTGAGCCGGTATGCATCATTGGCCAATCCATAAAGGCAAAATTCTTTCCATCCGAAAACCCAATTGGTAAATCCATTAAATGTGGTAGTCGATGGCTTAAGGTCATTGGGGTTTTGAAGGAACGTCTTATCAGTTCGAATAGCATCAGCAAACTTGGCATCAGGGACTACAATATGGATGTGTACACACCTCTCCAAACTGTATTGGTTCGCTACAAGAACCGCCAAATCCTCACGGAGAGGATGATCCAGATGGCAAACAGAGGGCAGGGGAATGACGATGAGCCTGAAACTACCGATAAGAATTACCACCAACTGGATAAACTTGTGGTGCAGGTAGATCAGACAGAAAAACTAGGTGCTACCGCTGAAGTTATTTCAAGACTTCTTGAGAGATCGCACTACGGTGTAATCGATTACGAGATTGAGATTCCTGAGCTACTGTTGAAACAACAACAGCGTACAAATGACATTTTCAATTACGTGCTAGGTGCCATAGCCGGCATTTCACTTATCGTGGGCGGGATTGGTATTATGAATATCATGCTGGCGTCCGTTCTTGAAAGAATTAAGGAAATAGGTCTCCGTCTCTCGCTTGGCGCAAAAAAGACAGACATCATCAATCAATTCATGTTTGAAGCAATTATGATCAGCATTACCGGTGGTGTAATAGGCATTATCCTCGGCATTTTGATGGCGTATTCGGTAAGCAAATTTGCGGACATTCCTACCATCGTTTCTTTTAATTCAATCCTGATTTCCTTTGGTGTGGCAGCTTCTGTTGGCCTCGTTTTTGGTATTGCACCGGCGAGAAAGGCTGCAAGTCAGGATCCAATAACATCCTTAAGATATGAGTAGAATCTTACTCTGCTTTCTATTGGTAGGTTCAGCCTTTCTGGTAGAAGCACAATCCATCTTTACGCTGGAAGACATCATCTCCCGAGCCAAATCCCAATCTCCTTCAGCCAAGCAGGCAGAAACACGGAAAGAGAACTTCTATTGGCAGTACAGAAGATTCAGATCCGACTTTAATCCTCAATTGGCTTTATTTGGGACCCTGCCAAACTACAACAAGGACTTTGTCCAAAACCGTCTGGATGACGGAACCATACAGTTCCAGGACCAGCAACAAACTGTGTCATCTCTTAATTTGGGTCTGGAGCAGCCAATTGCATTTACCGGAGGTCAGATTTCCATTAACTCTCGCGTGCGACAGTTCAATGACATAACACGTGACCTGACTCAATGGAACTCTACCGTTGCCAATATTGCCATTGAGCAGCCACTTTTCGCGTACAATGAACTGAAATGGGACAAGCAGATTGAACCCCTCAGATATGAAGAGTCCAAGAGGGGGTATGTGGAGGAGATGGAGCTGGTTTCCAGAAGAGCAGTGGATCGGTTCTTTGATTACCTTGATGCACAAGTCAACCTTCAGATAGCCCGGTTCAACCTGGCAAACAACGACACCATTTACAATATAGAACAGGGGCGCTATAACATTGGGACCACATCGGAAGACAAACTTTTGCAGGTGGAACTTCAGCTGCTTCGTTCACAGCAGGATGTAGCTCAGGCACAGTTGGATTTACAGACCTCAAGATTGGATCTCAGGACTTTTATTGGATTAAATGAAGAAATGGAGTTTAACCTGGAGTTACCGGAAACCATACCTGATTTTTCCGTTGAAACCGAAACAGCGCTTCTGTATGCCAAGCAAAATCGTGCGGATTTTATTTCATTTGAAAGGCGTCGACTTGAGATGGAAAGTGAAGTTGATGAGGCTCGAAAATCCCGATTTCAAACTACCGTAGAAGCTTCCATCGGATACATCGATGAGGGCCGAACTTTTGGTGATAGCTACCAGGAAATCAATAATCAGCAGGTGTTCAATATTAGCCTTTATGTACCCATCATTGACTGGGGTCGAACCAAGGCAAGGACAAGAACTGCCATGGCCAATAAACAGCTGACAGATTATGTGATTGACCAGGAAATTCAAAATTTCGAGCAGGAGATCATTACGCAGGTTCTTCAGTTGGATGTACTTCGTCAGCAGATTGAAATATCCAAGAAATCAGATGAGGTTGCGCAGAAGAGATATGAAGTTGCACAGAACAGATACCTCATCGGAAAGATTGATATTACCAATCTTAACATCGCGCTAAATGAAAAGGATGAAGCCAGAAGAAGTTACGTGGCTGCTCTGAGAGCGTTTTGGATAGCATATTTCGATCTAAGACGCCTGACACTCTACGATTTTGAAAATCAGGAATTGCTCTATAGACCTGAAGAGCAATAAGAATTCATCTAAAATTCTGAAAAATTCATAAAGAATTTACCCGGTTGCTACAACCTTTCTAATTTGGAAACGTAGGAAACCAAGGAAACTTTAGATTCTTTGAAAGTTTTCTTATTACTTTCGCAGCGTTATTAGAAAGCGATGGAGCAAGAGATAAAGGATAGAATTATACAGATAGCCAGCGAACTCTTTATGAGGGTCGGCATTCGAAGTGTGACCATGGATGACGTTTCCAGGGAACTATCGATGTCCAAAAAAACCCTCTATCAATATTTTGACAACAAGAATTCATTGGTAACTGCGGTGGTTCAAAACCACCTGATCATGGAGCGTGAGGAATTCACGGGCATTGCTAAAAATGCAGAAAACGCTATCCACGAGTTGGCGGGAATTGCAAAATGCATCAGAACGCATGTGATGAAGATGAACCCATCCACACTTTATGATCTCAGGAAATACCATGGACAGGCATGGCAGGGGTTTGAAAAGTTCAAGCATGAATTTATTCGGGGCAATGTGGAGGACAACATAAAAAGGGGAATAGAGGAGGGCTATTACCGGGAAGAAATTGATCCTGAGATAATTTCAATCATGAGGATGGAGCAGGTAGAATCAATATTTGATCAACGCCTGTTTCCCCAATCTAAATACGATTTTGCCCGGGTTCAACTACAATTATTCAACCACTTCGTTTATGGGCTCGTTACTGACAAGGGCCGAAAACTGTACGAAGAATTCCAAAAACAAGAAGCAGAAATCTTATCTAAATGAACAAACTACTCACTTTAATTATCATCTTATTTGGCTCAATGGCTTTGGCACAGGAGCGGACTGAATTCACTCTGAATGAGTGTGTGGATTACGCCATGGAGAATGCTGAGGCGCTAAAATTGACTGAACTCGAAAAGCAACTTTCGGAAGCTGTAGTTAGCGAAACAAGGGGTATTGGACTTCCTCAGGTATCTGTTGGTGGTGGCCTTAATTACAACTTTGAGATCCAAAAGAGTCTTATAGACCTGTCCAACTTTGATCCCAATTTGCCAGAGGGTACGGAGGGCGAAATTGCTTTCGGACAGTCATACGATGGAAATGTGGCGTTAAACGTACAGCAATTAATATTTGACGGATCTTACTTTGTGGCACTTCAAGCGGCCAATACCTACCGTGAGTTGGCGGCGAAAGAGCACGTGAAAACTACTATCGACATTATTGAGAGTGTTTCAAAATCGTATTATGCCGTCCTGATCAATAGAGAACGACTCGAACTCATGAATCAGAATTTCGGTCAATTAGACACCCTGATTCGTGAGACCCAGGCAATGTATGAAAATGGATTTGCTGAGAAGATTGACGTTGACAGATTGCGTGTAAATCTCAACAACCTTAAAGTTGAACGTGATCGCCTGGAGAGACTTACGGATCTGAGCTTGCAATTATTGAAATTTCAGATGGGCATGCCTTTGGAACAAGAACTGATTCTGACGGAGTCCCTGGATGACATAGATCTTTCCGTGCCTCAGGTAGAAGATTTCAGCTACAGCGACCGAATTGAGATATCTCAGATCGAAACCAATCAGAGACTCACCATGCTGGATATGAAAAACAACAGGGTGGGAAGACTACCAAAACTTTACGGTGGGTTTAACTATGGTTATAACACTGCGACAAGTGATGCAAGTCAGTGGTTTCAGTCAGATAGATGGTTGAATTTTGGTTCGGTAGGTGTGACTTTGTCATTCTCAATCTTCGATGGATTGATCAGAGAAAGCAAAATACAACAGAACAAGATCCAGCTCGAACAACTAGGCTTTCAAAAGCAACTCACACAAAAAAACATAGACATAGAGATTCAACAAAGCACAATTAACCTTAATAGCTCTTTGGAGGGTCTCGATGTACAGGAGGAGAACATGGATTTGGCACAGGATGTTTATGACATTACGACCATCAAATTCCAGGAAGGAGTAGGGTCAAACCTCGAGGTTCTGAATGCAGACACCTCATTGAAAGAGGCCCAAACCAACTATTACCAGGCACTTTATGATGCCATTTTAGCAAAAATTGAACTTTTAAAAGCACAAGGACGACTTTATAAATCATAACCAATGAAATCAGTCAAAACACTTACTATTCTCTTAGCTGCCTCAATGTTTGCCTACTCTTGTGGTAGCTCACAGGCGGCCGATGACAAATTAGCCCAGCTGGAAACTAAAAAAACACAGTTGAAGGAATTAGAGGCTGAGATTAAGACTCTGGAGACCGAGCTGATAGCCAGTGGGAAGCTTGAGGAGAACGTCAACAGAATTCTTGTGACTTCATTATCTGTGCAGCCTACAAGATTTGTACACAAAATCGAGGTTCGGGGCAGTGTGGAATCCAAGAAAAACGTAACGCTCATGTCCGAAGCAATGGGGCGAATTACTGATGTATACGCTTCCAAGGGTAAGCAGGTAAAGAAAGGAGACCTATTGATTGACCTGGACGGAACGGTGACGAGGAATACGCTCGCGGAGGTCAGAACATCACTGGAACTGGCTACTGAGGTTTTTGAACGTCAAAAGAACCTTTGGGAACAGAATATCGGAACAGAGATTCAATTCCTGCAGGCCAAAAACAATAAGGAGTCACTCGAGAAAAAGCTGCAAACCTTACAGGCTCAGCTTGGCTTTTATAAAGTTTATGCTCCATTTGACGGTGTGATTGAGGACATTCCGGTTAAAGTTGGGGAAATGGCTCAGCCTGGAATTCCATTGGTAAGAATGGTCAATCCGAAGTCCATGTATATTACATCAGATGTTTCTGAAGCCTTTTTGGGAAAGTTTAAGGCCGGAGATACCGTAAATGTATTTTTTCCGTCACAGGATCAGGAGCTAGTGAGCAGACTGTCCTCAGTTGGTCAGGTTATCAACCCGGAGAACCGAACATTTGAAGTGGAAATTGAACTCCCTGAGATTGATTTTCAAATCAAACCTAATCAGGTTGTGGTTTTGAATCTTAAGGATTATGAGAATAATCAGGCATTTGTGGTACCTACCAAACTTATACAGTCAGACAGTCGGGGTAAATACGTCTATGAGCTGACTGAAAAAGAAAATGAAATGGTAGCCAGCCGGGTTTATGTGGAGCCGGGTGTCACTTATAATAACAGTACGGAAATAAAATCAGGCCTTACACGAGGCCAGACCCTGGCCCTTAAAGGTTACAGAGAATTATCTGAGAATTCCATTGTTGAGATAACCAGTGGAGAAGGAAACAAAATTGATATCCTATGAGTGATCAGGAAAAAAACAAAGCAGTTGATAAGTCATTCTTCCTAACCACCTTTTCACTAAACAACAGGACAACAGTATACGTCCTCACGTTCTTGATTGTGGTTATGGGGTTGACCACCTACATCAATCTTCCGAAGGAAAGTTTTCCTGAGGTAAAACAGCCTATAGTTTACGTAGGGACACCTCACCCTGGAAACTCTCCTGTGGATATGGAAAACCTCATCACCAGACCTTTGGAGAAGGAGATCAATACCATTACGGAAGTTGACAATATAAAGTCCACCTCGGTACAGGATTACTCCACTATTATCGTGGAATTCACTTCGGATACGGATATTGAGGATGCCTTGATCAAGGTAAAGGATGCCGTAGATAGAGCAAAGCCCGAACTACCGTCGGATCTTCAGACAGATCCGAATGTGTTCGAGATGAATTTTTCGGAATTTCCAATCATGAACATCAATCTTTCAGGGAACTACAGCATGGAAGAGCTCAATGAGTATGCTGAATACCTGGAGGAGGAAGTGGAGAAGATCAATGAAATTTCTAAAGTGGACATTCGTGGGGTTGATGAAAAGGAAGTAGAGATCAGTGTGGATCCTTATCAGATGGAAGCCAGAAGGTTGAATTTTTCAGATATCGAAAACGCCATTACCAGCGAAAATATCACCATGTCCGGTGGAAATATCAAGGAAGGTGATATCCGAAGATCCATCCGTGTAATGGGTGAATTTGAACAGCCGGAAGATATTCTTGACGTAGTGGTGAAACATGAGAAGGGCAATATTGTTTACCTGAAAGACATCGCCAACATTGACTTCGACTACAAGGAAAAAGAAAACTATGCGAGACTGAGAACCAATCCTGTAGTAATGGTGGACATCGTCAAAAGAAGTGGCGAGAACCTTCTGATCGCAACCGATAAGATTAATGCAGTGCTGGAGGAAGCTAAGGAAAACGTATTTCCTGCTGACCTGATAGTTACAAAGACCAATGACCAGTCGGAGAGGACTTCAAACCTTGTCTCCAGCATGGAGAATAACATCATTTCAGGTGTTATTCTGGTTACACTTGTACTTCTATTTTTCCTGGGAAGCCGTAATAGCCTCTTTGTGGGTATTGCCATTCCCTTATCTATGTTTATGTCCTTCGTGATTTTGGGTATGGCAGGTATTTCGATCAATATGATGGTGCTGTTCTCACTCATTATGGCACTGGGAATGCTGGTTGATAATGGAATTGTGGTGGTGGAAAATGTCTACAGACTTCGGGAAGAAGGACT
The DNA here is from genome assembly GCA_965228045.1 of Cyclobacteriaceae bacterium. Lineage (GTDB taxonomy): Bacteria > Bacteroidota > Bacteroidia > Cytophagales > Cyclobacteriaceae > JANQEU01. The sequence goes on from OZ245789.1 coordinate 1,866,192, forward strand.
TTCTGCCTTTGCAGCCACAAAGCGGGGAGTAGGGGAAGTAGCCTTACCAATTATTGCCTCTACGGCCACTACCCTGGCAGCATTTTTACCATTGGCCTTCTGGCCAGGTATGATGGGAAGTTTTATGAAATACCTTCCTATCACACTGATCATTACCCTAAGTTCATCACTATTTGTGGCTTTGGTAATCAACCCGGTTCTCATTTCGTCACTGATGAAATTGGATGACGGCAATAAGCCAAATCACAAGAATATTCTCAAGTATGTGGTGATAGCCATAATCATAGGAGCGGTGCTACTGGTTTTCAATGCGACTGCACTTGGAAATCTCGCCATCGTGGCTGGATTGATCACACTTTTGAACGTGTATGTATTGACACCTGCCTCAAGAGGCTTTAGGAGTAAATTCCTTCCATGGCTGGAAAACTGGTACAAACAACTGCTCAGTTTTGCACTTGCAGGCTGGAAGCCTTACTTGTTTTTCTGGGGGACGGTCGGATTACTTGTGCTCTCATTCATGTTGATGAGCATTTTTCCACCGAAGATCGTTTACTTCCCTAAAACAGATCCCAAATATGTCAATGTATTTGTGGAGTTCCCGGTGGGAACGGATGTGGAAACTACTAATGAATTCACAAGGGAGATAGAAAATAGGATCATCAAATTGGTCAAACCTTACGAGCCAATCGTTGAGTCTATTATCGCCAATGTGGGTCAGGGAACTGCCGACCCGCAGGACCCGTCAGCATTTGGGCAGCAGGACACTCCCAATAAGGCCAGGATCACCATCAATTTCGTGGAATACCAGTATCGAGACGGTGTGAGTACCAAGAATATCCTGGACGAAATAAGGGCGGATATGAGTGGGTACCCTGGTGTGGCAGTTACGGTGGATCAGAATGCAGATGGACCTCCAACGGGTAAGCCAATTAGTATAGAGATTTCTGGTGAAGATTTTGAGACGCTGGTATCCTTATCGGAAAGAATGATGAACGAGATAAATGCTTCCGGTATTCAGGGCATTGAAAAACTCAAATCTGACCTCGAAACCGGTAAACCAGAGCTAATTGTTGGAATTGACCGGGATAAGGCACGTCGCTTTGGTCTGTCCACATATTCTATCGCCAATGAGGTACGCACGGCCCTTTTCGGAAAAGAGATATCAAAATTCAAACAAGGGGAAGACGACTACGAGATCCAGCTTCGCTTAATGGATAAATATCGGTATGATGTCGATGCTTTGATGAACAAAAGCGTGGTGTTCCGGGATCAAACCAATGGTAGAATGCACAGCGTGCCTATCTCATCAGTTGCTGACGCGGAGCTTAGCTCTACTTACGGTTCGGTGAGAAGAAAGGACCTAAAAAGGATGGTCACCATAAGCTCAAACGTGGTTAGTGGTTACAACCCAACTGAGATCAACAATGAGATCAAAGAACTATTGGAAGACTTTTCTATGCCTACCGGATATGAATTTAAATTCGGTGGAGAGCAGGAGAAGCAGGCAGAAGAGATGGCCTTTTTGAGCCGTGCGTTGCTTGTCGCAGTATTTATCATCTTCCTGATCATTGTTTCCCAGTTCAATAAAGTGACTACACCATTTATCATCATGATGTCCGTGCTGCTGAGTACCATTGGTGTATTCCTCGGGTTGGTCATCTTTAATATGGATTTCGTAGTGATCATGACCATGATTGGTATAATATCCCTGGCAGGAATTGTGGTGAACAATGCGATCGTTTTGATTGACTTTATTGAATTGAGTCGGGATCGAATGAAGGCGGAACAGGGGGTTGATAAACTGGAGATGAGTGATATTGTGAATGCCATAGCCAATGCTGGTGCCACCAGGCTTAGACCCGTGCTGTTGACGGCGATCACGACCATTATCGGATTGATTCCTTTGGCTTTGGGTGTCAACATTGACTTTATAAGTCTGTTTAACAATTACGATGCAAACTTCTATATGGGCGGAGATAATGCAGGCTTCTGGGGACCAATGTCCTGGACGATCATATTTGGCCTCACCTTTGCAACTTTTCTTACCCTTGTAATCGTTCCGGTTATGTACCTGTTCTTTGCGAAGATCAACAGGAAGCTTGGAATTAGTTAATTGAAATAAATGGAGGGTGTCCTGTAACAAACAGGACACCTTTTCCATCACTCCTTTATGAGTCGTATATATTTCTTTCTCTTCTTTGTTCTGATTTACTTCCTCCTTGATTTTTATGTCTTCGGGGTTATCAGAGGGTTGGTGGCGGATAGCTCGATCATGGTTCGAAGAATTGCCTACACTTCCTACTGGGCGATATCTGTTTTGGTGATCGTTGGACTGTTTTCTTACAATCAACTTGACCCGGAAGAGTACAAAGGCCTCCGCGTTTTTGTGACTTCATTCTTTTTTATCACATTGGTGGCTAAACTATTTTCCGCTCTCGTGGTATTGGGAGATGATTTAAGAAGGTTTATTTCCTACATAACTCAGTTCTTTGGAAATACTGAAGAAAAAGTGGTTCCTGGCCGATCGGAATTCATGGGGAAGGCAGCGCTCGTAGCCGGGGCTGTGCCCATTGCTGCGTTCTCCTGGGGAATACTCTCTGGCGCCCATGACTATAGAGTTCGTAAACGTATAGTTTACTCACCGAATCTTCCAAAAGCATTCGATGGCATTCGTTTAGCACAAATTTCAGACATACATACCGGAAGTTTTTTCAACAAAACAGCGGTAAGCGGAGGAGTTGATTTGATAAATCAACAAAAACCTGACATCGTGTTCTTCACCGGTGACCTGGTCAATAATCAGAGTGACGAAGCCAAACCTTTCCTTGATATTTTCAAAAAAATCAAGGCTGATTTTGGGGTACACTCCACTATGGGAAATCACGATTACGGTGATTACAACAACTGGTCTTCTCCTGAGGCAAAACAAAGAGACATTTCCAATCTTCATGACATGCACAGGTACATGGGTTGGAACATCATGCTCAATGAAAACACAACGGTCAAAGTAGATGGAGAAGAAATAGGTATCCTCGGGCTTGAAAACTGGGGCGCAGGTCGGTTTTCAAAATATGGAGATCTTGCAAAGACCTATCAGGGTATGGAGGAATTACCATATAAAATTCTTTTGTCTCACGATCCAAGTCACTGGGATGCACAGGTACGGCCAGAATATCCGGACATTGACCTGATGCTAGCAGGTCATACGCATGGTATGCAATTTGGTATTGAGATCGGGGACTGGCGTTGGAGTCCTTCCAAGTTCATTTACAAGCAGTGGGCCGACCTGTATCAGGAAGGTAACCAGAGTCTTTATGTGAACAGGGGATTCGGATACCTTGGTTTTCCCGGAAGGGTAGGGATACTCCCGGAAATTACCGTATTGGAATTAAAAAGGGTCTGAATTATTCAGACCCTTTTTAATTTTTAAAGATTATTTAATTACCTACCACTACAGTATCACCCCGTTCCATCGGAATTACATTGAATGAAAGGCCAGAAAAAGTGGACACATTAGATGTGTCAGGTTGTGTTACATTGGGGTTATCTATTTCAAACCTGTAGATGTAGCCTGGCTCAAATGTGATGTCATAGGTGCCGAGTAAAATTGGGGAGCCTGTACTTGCTGGGTAAAAAATTATTGAAGGCTTATAGCCGTACATTCCAAATTGATCATAACTATTTCTCCTAATTGCTATTTCACTGTAATTATAAATTTCTTCGGGATGATTAACAGTTAAGAGAACTTGGATGAGATCAAGCATATGGACTTGAATTGATCCGGGTTCACTTAAGTTTATTATTTCCACCTCTAGGCCGAAATTCCTAGAATCTAAAACTACATCCAGGCTTACATCGTCTTCGGTGAAATTCATGTCTTGTTCAAAACTGTATATGTCTAATTCTGGAAGGTACTGCCGAATGCTTTCACTGCTGTCTTCATTCTGATAAACGTAAGCAATATTGTTATCGGTATGCCAAAGTTCATCTGAAGTCGAGAGATCATTTGTCACTATAAAATGAGGCATTTCCGAAAGATCGATTCCGAATTTTTTAGAACCCTTACCTATACTTTTTATTTGAATCCAGTAGGGTTCATTTTTCAGAAGTTCAATTTCGAAACCAGGTAAACTATTGTCAAACACACCATATAAATCTTCAATTTCCAATAGTGAACCTCTATAGTCAATAGCAACCTCAAAATATGTCCATTCCGGATCCGATGTACTGATCCTTGAATTTAAACTTTCTTTTGACACGTTGATCCCATTGAGGTTAAAGCGAACATTCACATAATCATTGGAGGTGAATTCCTTCTTAAATTCCTGTTTCCCGCAAGCCAATAGAATGAAAGAGAATAAAATAAGAGTTAACGTTTGATTTTTTAAGAAAAGGGATTGACCGAAAGTGGTGGTTTTTGTCGAATTTGAATTTAATTGTTTCATGACTTTCATAGCTGTTTTATCAAAAGTCACAACAGATTATGAATAACCCAATTTCTAGGCGTCTACATATCGTCTACCATTTTCATTTTCTCATAGCCTCTTTAAAGTACTTCCCCTGCCTGGTCGGCGTATAATCCCAGTCTGAAAACAACATTGGAGACCAATCCGGATCGAAAACCCATACTACGTAGGATATACCCTTTTCCTGGCAATAGGATGTAAGCGCATCACCATAAGATTCGTTGCTGATCACCGGAATATGTGCTCCAGGGTCATCAGGTCCGCAGAAACCAATTTCGGTAAGTAAGACAGGATAATTTTCAGCCACAAAGCCCCAGTCCTTCGTCCATTTTGCCTCCCACGGTTTCTCTCTTTTCTGAGGATAAGGATGACTCACATAGGCAATACCTTCCCTGTCAATAGGATTATCTGCAATGGGAGTGAGGTCATAGGCCCAGTTAAATCCGGCAACAAGTGGGATTGCTTCTGCACCATTAGCACGAATGATTGTAATCAACTCTTCCATAAGTAGTTTATGATCCTCCCAACTGGAAATACCTAATCTACCTCCGTAGACGGTAGGTTCATTGAATAATTCAAAGAATGCCACAGTTGTATTATCGGCATACCTTACTGCCATTGTTCTCCAGAAATCTAAGGTCTCTTTCTTTGAGGTTTCATAAATGGGAAGAAAGAACATTTCCGATTTAAGGTTTCCGATCACATGCCAGTCCAGAATCACATACATGCCCAATTCGCCAGCCCATTGAATCCCCTGATCAAGGAGTTTCAGATAATTGTCCAATCCCAGATCTCGAACCCTTGGCGGATGAATAGGGAACCTGACGAGATTGGCACCCCAATCCTTTATCTCTTCGAAGTAAGCTCGTGTCCATTTGCCATCTTTCTCCAGTTTGTCGGGATCGCTCGTATTAAGCCCCTGGAAAACATACTGTTTGCCGGAGTCATCAATTATCTGATTTCCATTTACTTTCAATCTGGGCAGCTCCTGAGCCCAGGATGATAAAGTAATGACTAAAAGCAGGAGGTTGAGCGCGGTTTTCATAATTAACGGAAATTTAGAACAAGGTAAACCAAAACCAATTTTGGGAGGTTAGGAGGATCGTTCATTTTAACTTGAAAAATAGTTCTGTTTTTACTCAACTTTTTTATTGACCATACGTTCAGTCAATATATGAGCCCACGTTCAAAGAAGCAGTTTGCCGAAATCAGAGAGGTGTCCAGAAAGAAGATTTTGGATGCATCATTAGAGTTGTTTGGCACAAAAGGGTACGAGACTACTTCAATTAACGATGTGGCCAGAAAAGCAGGAGTATCCAAAGGGCTGCTGTACCATTATTTTGAAAGCAAAGAAGATATCGTAAAGCAGCTCATTGATGACCTGACCAATCGGGCAGATGGAGTAATGGAGGAGGTTTTTTCAGATGATCCAAAAGAGACTATGCGGACCATCCTTCAAATGTTTTTCAATGAAATGAGAAACAATTTCGACCAATGGCAGCTGATTATGAACCTATCTGTGCAGATCGAGAAGTTTGGTTTTGTCCACGATGTGGCCGTTACAAAGATGAAGGTCTACCTGGAATTATTTGAACAACTATTTACTCAGATGGAATGGGAGAATCCGGCAGCTGAGGCCAAACAACTTGGAGCTCTTTTTGACGGCATTGGGATTCAATATTTTCTGATAAAGGATGATTACCACCTGGATGAAATGGAAAAAATATTAATGGAAAAATACTGTAAATGATGATACGATTGATTTTACTAAGTTTTATAATGGTTCCTGCCCTCGTTTATGGACAGGATCTTACCGCGACACAAATTATAGATCGCGCCAATCAAAAAATGCAGGGTGAATCCAGCAGTGGAGAGATGACGATGCAAATCATCCGACCGAAATGGACCCGCGAGATTGGCATCAAAAGTTGGTCAAAGGGACAGGATTACAGCCTGATGATCATTACCTCTCCTGCAAGGGATGAAGGTACAGGATTCCTGAAAAGGGACACCGAACTTTGGAACTGGCAACCCAGGATTGACCGCATTATAAAAATGCCACCATCTATGATGACGCAAAGTTGGATGGGCTCCGACTTCACAAATGACGACCTGGTCAAACAATCTTCAGTTGTAGATGATTACGAGCATGAAATAGCAAAGGACACGGTTCTTGAAAATATGGATGCCTGGAAAATAATCCTCACTCCAAAGGAAAATGCACCGGTTGTCTGGGGTAAGGTGGAAGCCTATATCTCAAAACAGGACTACTACCAGCTTTTGTTCAAGTACTATGACGAGGATGATTACCTGGTCAATACAATGAGCATGTCGGACATCAAACAGATGGGAGATCGAAAAATACCCACACGGCTTGAAATGATCCCGGCAGATGAACCGGATAATAAAACGGTCATTGTATACAACAATATGCAATTCAATATTGATCTGAATGAGTCATTCTTCAGTCAGCAAAACCTAAAGCAACTACGATGAAATTCTATTTTACACTTGCTTGGAGAAACATCTGGCGCAATAAGAAGCGAACCTGGATAACTGCATCATCCATTGGTTTTGCGATCTTCTTTGCCTGCGTGATGCAGTCCATGCAGCTTGGGTCTTACGAAAGAATGATTGACAACTCAGTCAGATTCCTTACCGGACACCTGGCGGTTCATCAACTGGACTATTGGGACGAACAGATTCTGGACAACAGTTTCGAGTACCAATTGATTTCCGGTATAGAGCAAAGTGGGGAAATAGAAGTTGCAGTTCCCAGGATCACATCTTTCGCTTTGGCCTCTTACAAGGAAAAAACGAAAGGTGCTATGATTACCGGTGTTGACCTGGAAAAGGAGGCAGAACTAACCGGTCTGGACGAAAAGTTGATTGAGGGAGAATACACCACGGATAGGGGAGTTTTGGTAGCAGAAGGACTTGCGGAATACCTGAAACTAAAACTAAATGATACGATTGTCTTCATTGGGCAGGGTTATCATGGCGTGAATGCCGCTGGTAAATATGCGATTTCGGGAATCTTGAAATTTCCGGTACCCGAACTCAATCAGTCAGGAGTGTACATGTCGCTTGAGCAGGCTCAATACTTTTATGGAGCACCTGGTATGATCACTTCTTTAGCCATTCTACTGAAAGATCCTGATAACCTGGAGTCAGTGCAAGCTGAGATGAGCGAAAAGGTCAATGATAACCTGGAGGTCATGAACTGGCAGGAAATGATGCCGGAATTGATTCAGGGTATAGAGCTTGACTATTATGGCGGACTGATCATGATCTTCATTCTTTATGCGGTCATTGGATTTGGAATTTTTGGGACATTCCTGATGATGACCAAGGAACGAACCTATGAATTTGGGATCGTCAACAGTGTGGGGATGAAAAAATTTCAGATGCAAATCATGGTGGCGATGGAGATATTGGTTCTCACGTTTTTCGGTGTCGGACTTGGGCTGGCAGCAAGCATGCCACTGCTAACCTACTTCTATAATAATCCAATTGTCATGACCGGGGAGTCAGCTGAGGCTTTTGAAAAATTCGGATATGAGGCCATTATTCCATTTTCAATGGATCCATCGGTTTTCATTAATCAAGGCATCTCTATTCTGATCATTGCCCTTTTCCTTGGGTTATACCCAATGTTCTTTATTAAAAATTTGAAAATCATTAAAGCACTAAGAGAATGATTACCTCATTGTCATGGAAAAATATATGGCGGTCTAAACGTAGGAGTTTTACCGTAGTCGGTGCGATTGTAATTGGTGTGTGGGCTTTGATATTCATCATAGCGTTTTACAACAGTTTCATTACTGCATTCTCAAGAAACTCTATTCAATATGAATATTCCCATCTGCAGATCCATAATCCGGACTACTTGGTTGAACCGGAACTGAAAGCAGTTCTTGGCGATACAGAAGAGCTGGTAAGTACCGCAAAATCAATTTCCGGAGTACAGGCGGTTACTTCCAGGGTAAAAGTCAACGGGATGATTGCCAGTCCCAAGACATCCCTGGGGTTGCAGCTATATGGCATTGATCCTGAATTGGAGGGTGGGATAACGAAGTTGTCTGAGCAGCTGACCGAAGGAACTTACTTTTCGGAAATTGACCGGAATCCGATTTTGATCAGCGAGGAGATCGCCGAGAAATTGAAAGTTCGCGTGAGGTCGAAGGTGGTACTTACATTCCAGGATCTGGACCATGAAATTGTCGCTGCATCCTTCCGGGTTGAAGGCATTTTCAAATCCGTCTCTCCCGCGATCAACAAAGGTGTAATATATGTCAGAGCATCGGATTTATTAAACCTTTCCGGTACTAGTGGAGCGCATGAAGTTGCGGTATTGCTGGATGATCTTGATGCCATAGATCAAGTGAAATCTGAGATAGAGGCAGTGACTTCTAACACGGTCAGGACCTACAAGGAGATAGCGCCTGAGTTCAATCTTATGGAGCAGTCTTCCGCCACTACCAAACAGATGCTTACGATGATCATTATGATGGCGTTGCTGTTCGGTATTGTAAATACCATGTTGATGGCCGTTTTGGAGCGAACCCGGGAAATTGGAATGCTCCGATCCATTGGGATGACAAGAGGTAAGGTCTTTTTGATGATCATACTTGAGACCTGTCTTATGGGCGTCATTTCTGGACCTATTGGACTGTTTTTCGGTTATCTCACAGTCCGATGGTTTAACACCAATGGTCTTGATTTTTCGAGATACAGTGAATCTTTAGAGTCATTCGGTTACGGGACCGTTTTTTATCCTGAGTTGGAATCCGGAACCTACATATCATTGATGATCATCGTATTGGTCACAGCCTTTATTGGCGCAATTTATCCGGCTGTAAAGGCCATTCGATTAAATCCATTAGAAGCGATTAGAAAACTTTAGTCATGAGCGTAATTGAAACAAAAAACATAAAAAAAGTATACAATCCGGATACCATTCCGGTAGAGGCAGTCAAGGGTGTTGACCTAACGATAAACGAGGGAGAATTCACAGCAATAGTTGGCCCGTCCGGATGCGGCAAGACCACATTGCTTAATATGATCGGGGGGTTGGATCATCCCACGGAGGGAAGTGTGAAAGTTGGGGGTGTGGAGATTGGAAGTTTGAAGGCGGGTGCACTAACCGATTTCAGGTTGAAGAACATCGGTTTTGTCTTCCAGTCTTACAATTTAGTGCCTGTCCTGACCGCTGAGGAAAACATTGAGTTCATCATGCTTTTGCAAAAAAGAAGTAAAGAGGAGCGAGAGAAAAGAGTAGATGAACTATTAAGAAAAATGGGAATTGAGGCCACAAAAAAGAGAAGACCATCCGAGCTTTCAGGAGGTCAGCAGCAACGGGTTGCAGTAGCCCGTGCATTGGCTTCAAAACCAAAATTTATTTTAGCGGATGAGCCCACTGCCAACCTCGATTCTCACTCCACTGAATCCTTGCTGGAAATCATGGCCGAAATGAACAAAGAGGAAAACATCACTTTCCTTTTTTCTACACACGATCAGCGGGTTATTGACAAAGCAAAAAGGGTCATCACTTTGGAGGATGGCCAGATCATAAAAGATGAAAGCAGGTAGATTATTTGTTTTGCTCAACTTGCTTTGCTTTTCGGCTTTGGCTCAGCAGGAGGAGGAGAAGACTTGGTCCTTAAATGGATACATCAAAGATTTGGTTACCATCAATATTCCGGAGGATGGAGACATCTTGTTTGATAACCTGGTGCATAATCGACTGAACTTCAGATGGGATCCAAATGAAAATTTCGGTGCCGTTCTGGAACTTAGAAGCCGGATATTCACAGGAGATCAGGTTCGCATGCTCCCAAATTATTCTACTCTCATTGATGTCAATGATGACTATTTTGACTTGTCGGTAATTCCGGTCGATGAAAACAAAATAGTGTTGCACACTATGCTGGATAGGGCATATCTATCGTGGAAGGACGATGACTGGCAGGTCAGCGTTGGTCGACAGCGTATCAACTGGGGTATCAACCTGGCGTGGAATCCCAATGACATTTTCAATGCCTACAGTTTTTTTGATTTTGATTACGAGGAGCGCCCCGGAAGTGATGCCATTCGTTTTCAGAAGTTTATTGGTTATGCTGGAGGTTACGAACTGGCCGTAAAGATTACGGATGACATTGATGAGTTGACGGCTGCAGGAATGTACAAATGGAATGTTGGGGCATATGACTTGCAGGTTCTGGGTGGAGTGATGCGAAGAAATGCAGTTATAGGCGGAGGTTGGGCTGGAAGTCTGAATTTGGTTGGATTCAAAGGGGAGTTCACATTTCTTAATGAATGGGAGCAGGAGCGGGTAGACCTTATTGCTTCCACTTCATTGGATTATGCTTTTCCAAATTCCCTATACCTCAATGCCGGGGTTTTATATAATTCAGCTACACGGGCCGCATCGCTGTTTCAGCAGAGCAGTGCCAACCTGGACATAAGATCACTTTCTCCTTATACCTGGTCCACATTTAGCCAGGCTTCCTATCCGGTTCATCCGTTGATCAATACCGGTCTGGCTGTGCTACTATTTCCCGGGGAATCAGGGGTTTTCCTTAATCCATCCGCCACTTTTTCCGTAATTACAAATCTGGACTTCGACCTGATAGGTCAGATATTCCTCACTTCGGAAACACAGTCGGCCTACTTTATCTTTGGTAGGGTGAAATATTCTTTTTAAAGAAATACAATCTGGGTAATCAAAATACGTTTTAAAAGAAATTCTCGAAGACTATTCAGTTATTGGAATAGTTTAGGTGATTAGGTGAAAAGAGATGCCAAGGGCATCTCTTATTTTTTTGGCCAATTTTCAATCTACCAACTTATACCCAAAACTGGTTGTTTTGCTACTCTGTGAGTTAAGTGCTTATTTTGCCTGCTCAATTGTAACCTATCATGGCATTAAAGCATAGGGTAAAAGGTCTTAGGTACTTCCTGGAGGTTGAAGTCTGGAAAGTTAAGGTGTCCTCCCTTCCGAAAGCCCAGAGATTTCTTTACCATCAAGTAAGGATTTTGATCATTGCTTTCAGTGAGTTCAAGAAGGACAACATCACTGAAAAAGCCTCGGCTCTTACTTTTTTCACTTTGTTATCGATCGTTCCTGTTATTGCCATGGCCTTTGGTATCGCCAAGGGATTTGGGCTTGAGGATTACCTGGTAAGAGAGCTGGAAAGATACTTCACAGGTAATGAAGAAATACTGGATCAGGTATTGCTTTGGTCCACCCGAATGCTGGAATCTGCTGATGGTGGAATTATTTCGGGGATCTCATTTGTGTTCCTGGTATATGCGGTCATAAGACTCCTAAACAACATTGAGCTGGCATTCAACGCTATTTGGGAAACAAGGAGCAGAACCTGGCAAAGAAAACTATCCGACTATCTCTCTATCATTATGCTGGGACCAATTTTTGTGATCCTGTCCAGCAGTGCCACGGTTTTTGTAGCTGCCAAAATTCAGGATTTGACTTCCCAGGTGGAGATTTTAGATTATGTAAGACCTGCGATTTTGTTAGGACTGAGGATTTTGCCTTACATGATCATCTGGATCTTACTGATGATACTTTATATCATTTTCCCCAATACAAAGGTGAAATTTGGTCCGGCTATTGTCGCTGGAATCATCGCGGGGACTTTGTTTCAGTTGACACAATTTGCATGGATTAATGGTCAGGTATATTTGTCCAGGTATAATGCCATATACGGGGCCTTTGCCATATTGCCATTATTTATGATCTATCTTCAAACGAGCTGGTTGATCGTTTTACTGGGTGCCGAATACGCCTATGCCACCCAGCATGCCACCACCTGGGAATATGCTGGTAGTAAAATGAAACTTTCACCAAATCACCGTAAAAAGGTTACTCTGTTAATCCTCAGACACATAGTCAAAAATTTTGAGTTGGGAAACAAACCTTTAAACCTCAGTGAACTTTCCAGTATCATTCAGATACCTTATAGGTTTATTCGCGATATATGTCTGGAACTGGAAGAAATTGGTTTGCTCAATAAAGTATCTGATGATGAAAACGAAATGTTTCAGCCAGCCATCGGCGTTCAGCGGATAGACATTCATACGGTCCTGAGAAAGATTGATTATAAAGGATTTGACAAGCTCAAAACCAATGATGACGAGGTGTATCAGGAAATTGAAACTTTGATGACGGAAATCGACGATCTTGTCCGCGAATCCAAATCCAACAAGCGATTAGTAGATTTATGAGCTGCGTTGCTTGAAGGACCAGGTAATCTCAAAACGAGATACCTCCGTTCCATCCGCCATTCTCCCGATTGTCTTGAAAGTAGCCGTCTGAGCTTCACCCGTATTTTTGCATTTCTCTATGGCTTCAAAGGCTTTGTGACCGTCATTGCATTCAAAATATACTCTTGAAACTGCCTTTTTGGAAAAATCTGCCTTCAGGTCGACCAGAATAAATGCAATGGATGGTTTTTGCCCGGAGATAGCCAGTAAGCAAGGTGTGGCAGTGGAAAACTCAGCCGCCATTGACTGAACTGCAAAATACATTGACCTGAATGGATTTTTATTTAACCATTTGAACGGTACGCTTGTGATGCATTTTTCAGGACTTACTTCCCTGACACGGATGCCAGCTAAGAATCCCATAGGGAGCTGGTTCAAAAGCCAGAAAGGCAATTTCCAACTCGTTACAAGTTGAAGAAGTTTTTTCTGTTTGCTATTTAGTTGAAGCTCCATTACCAAAACATTGCGTAAAGAAATGCGGTAATGAGCAAGATAATCATTGCAGCAATGTTAAATGCCGGAGGTGTGGAAAAAAGATCCCGGGTCAGCTTAATGCCTTTCTCGTCATTTGTGCCTTTTCCTTCAATTTGGCTGATCACAATGATGATCAAAAGGCTGAGCAGACAGGTAATAAGCATCTGATGCATAAATGGAATGGTCACAAACATGGCGCTATCTGCCCATTCATTAGGTCCTACTTTAAAGTACATCGCAATTGGAATTGACAAAATCACACCCCATATGGCGGCATTGTTTGTAGCCCTTTTCCAGAACAAGCCAGTTATGAATACCGCGAGAATACCCGGGCTTACTACCCCCGTGTACTCCTGAATCAACTGAAATACCTGACCGACATTGCCAAGCTGAGTGGCGAGCGGTATTGCGACAAGCAAGGCTACAGTGGCAGTGATTCTCCCCACTTTGACGGTAGTTTTATCACTAGCCGTTCTGTTAAAATAAGGTTTATAAATATCCATCGTAAAGATGGTAGCTGTACTGTTAAGCATAGAAGCCAATGATGATACGATAGCTGCGGCCAGGGCTGCTAGAACGAGTCCTTTCAGACCAACTGGTATAAACGACTTGATCAACCAGGGGGAGGCGTTGTCATTAACAACATTTCCGCTTTCTCCGAAAAATGTAGGATCGGCGATAGCGGAAGTTACCTGTCCTGACGGATCGGAATTCATGACAAAGGCTATGATTCCGGGAATCACTACAATGAAAGGAATGATCAGTTTCAGACCTGCTGCGAATGCAATTCCTTTTTGAGATTCGGCCAGACTTTTGGCTGCCAGCGTTCGCTGAATGATGTATTGGTTAAAACCCCAGTAGTAGATGTTGGCGACCCACATGCCACCTATAAGTACAGCTAGCCCGGGAAGGTCCCACCAGGCATCTTTCCCATTCGGCGTGATCATTTCACCTCGATCCAGTATCATGGAGAATTTCCCCGGTGCGGCGTCATAAATGAATTGTAACCCGGCCAATACGCCTCCGTTAGGAGTTACTTTATCCAGGGCTATGACGGTCATGATGATGCCTCCGATCACCAGCAGGACAACCTGTACTACATCAGTCCATGCCACAGCGCTGAGTCCACCCCAGAGGGAATAAGCTGCAGCAAAAAATGCCAGACAAAAAATGGATATCATCAAGATACTCCCATCTCCTACACCTATGATAGTGTCGAGCGCCTTGGCACCCAGGTAAAGCACAGTTGTTAAATTGACCAAAACAAAAAGTGCTATCCAGAAAACAGCAAGAATGGTTTTGAGATTCGTACTGTATCGTTTTTCCACAAACTCCGGAATCGTGTAGATCTTTTTTTCTATGAAGACCGGAAGGAAGAATTTCCCAACCACCAGCAGAGTAACGGCGGCCATCCATTCGTAGCTGGCTATAGCCAGACCAAGTGCAAATCCGGATCCGGACATGCCTATAAATTGCTCAGCAGAAATGTTAGCGGCAATCAATGATGCACCTATGGCCCACCATGGCAGGGATTTTCCGGCTAAAAAATAGTCTTCAGCATTTCTTTCATGACCCTTTTTCTCACGTGATACATACAATCCTATGCTCAGGATCAAAATGCAATACGCCACGAAAACAAGGATATCGATCGTCGAAAAATCCATTGTATGATTGGTTAAGTTGTAGAATGGCTACCTCGGGGGTGATGCCTGTATGTTCTGTTCCACCTCTTTTTCCTGTGCCAGGATTTTCTTTTTTTCCTGGTCCAGGAAGTATGATTCCAGTCTTCCTTCCAGGAATTTAACAATGAAAAACAAAATTCCAAGGACAATCAACGATCCAATGAAGGTAAAGCGCTCAGGGAGATATCGCAACATGATGTCATCTATCATGGGTTGGATCAGAATCTGTTCGGCTACGAAGAGGCTTAATGCAACTGTAAGCATTATGGTAGAGGCTCTTCGCCCAACTCTTGCTTTGGCGAGTTGCTGAATGGTGTCCTCTAAAAGAGTATTCTTGTCTTTTATCTCTTCGTTTTGAGATCTGATCTGTGTGTTAGCGTTGTCAAGTTTCTTCTGAAGTCTGTCGCTCACCCTGGTGATTACCTTTGCCTGAGCTACGAGTTCTTCGTATTGGTCAGAGAATCCCTCGAGATCTTTTCGATAAATGGCGTGATTATCTATTTTCTCACGAAACTGATGAAGGTTGCTTAATTCTTCGTAGTATAATTCCCTGGGTTTGTCCATTGACGCTAGTCTTCAATTTCAATGAAATTGAAATCCAGGTCCAATAGGTCGCAATAGTCTTCTCCCGCTTCCATCATATCCTCATCATCCTCCTCGTAAAACCAATTGATCGTGAGTTCAATATCATTTTCATCCATTTTGCTCAATCTCTTAAATACGTCAAACAAGCATTTGGAGGAGCTTGTATTGAAATATTCAAAGGCAAAGTTTGCGACAAAGGTATTCTTTCCATTCTCAATATACTCATCGAGATTGTTTAATAATTCCTGATAAAACTGGATCGCGTTTTCAGGGCTGGATCGACCTTTTAACTCCAGGATTCCCTCTTCGGGATCGAAGTTCATTAGGGGGGTTACTCTTGTTGGTTCTAGGAATAAACGTTCCATAAATGCCTAAAGGACGATATATTTTTAAAATAATCTAGGTAATCTAATTTGAAGTGTAAAATAAGACACTTCTTCGCTAACCTCCTGAAATTTATATCGGAGTTTTTGACCACCGGTTTTCCTTGCAATGTCAATAAATCCAAGACCGCCGGTGCCCTTATCACTGAATTCCTGCTCTGCCAGGACTTGTTTGTACAGCCCTCTCAATTCCTCCGGAGCCACATTGTTTATTTCATCCAGTCGCTTTTGCACACCTTCTACTTTATCAGCAGGAATATAATTTCCCGTCTGAAGACTGTAAAATCTTTTACGTGCGGCGATAAGAACTAAAGCGGAATTTGCATCATAGGTGCTGATTTTAATTTCGTCAGCATTAATTTCATCCAGGTGATAATAAAGGTTTTGAATACATTCTGTAGCTACATTGTAGAACTTCTTCTTGACTTTTCTGTTCTCCTCCAGCTCCTCCAGTCGCTCTTCCAGTGTGGCTATCATGGAAGTGACCAGGTCGAATGTAAGCTCCCCCTTGTACATCAAAATGATGTTCTGATCGTAGATATTTTTATAACTCCTCAAATAATCCATTCGGGATCTATTTTTTCGAAAAATAAGAAGTATTTACCAATAATTCCAATAGACTAAGTAATTACTCCTTAATAATAAATTATAATTGACTTAAAGTAATACTTTAGTTAAAAAACGGCAGTAATTTATACTTTCTCTGGTGATCAACAGAATTTTTAGCATTTTTATATGTGAGAAATTACATGTTCACTCAGTAATTATTCCTGACCAGGCCTGTAAGCACTCGATATAACCTGTGCTTAATGGAAACTAAAGGTTACATAATTAGATTTGAGTAGAGTTTGCATTAACATTACCTAGTTATGAAAAAGGATTTATATGCTATTGCATACGCAGTTACCGCTTTGATCCTGGCTGGTGCTGCGGCGTATTATGTGTTTTTTATTCAGCGGGACATTTTTGAAAATGCCGACCAGGATCCTCAAATGGTGCTGCTTTCCGCAAGGCAGGAAGCGTATGGCCAGCAGATCACTAAAGCCGCTGTTGGGATGGGTTATTCTCCTAACGAAAGAGGATTCAGAATATTTCAAAACGAGCTCGCTCGGATAGTTCCGGAATGGCAGAAAGTACATCAGGCACTGATTGCGGGTAGTGAGGAGTTACAAATAAATGCTCCCGCGCCAACCGCCGAATACAATCAGTTACAGGAAGATCTGGAATTCTTCTACAATGAAATGAGCATAAACGCCGGCAATCTCCTGAACCTGGAATACACAGAGAATCAGGCTGACGTAAATTATCTTTCGCTTAGAGGCTCCATAGAGACCCTTCTTAATACAGTAAGAAAATATCAGGTAGCCTCAGAAAACATCACCGAATATTTCATAGATCGGTCTCAAATCAACAAGTCAGGATTTTCACTTGTAGAAAAAATTGTTCTTGGCGTGTTTGTCATGATCTTGTTGGTTCAGGGCTTATTTGTCTTTAGACCAATGGTGAAACTGGCTGGTGAAAATTATCTTTCTGCAAACAAGGCATTCCAGAAGGTTAAAAAATCGGAGCAGCAATTGAAGCTGTCTTATGTCAAGCAAAAGCATATCAACAGGCAGCTGGTCCAATCGAGAAAGGAACTCCAGGCAAAGAATGAGAAGCTGCAGGACTCTGAGTCCAAATTACTCAAAAGCACAGAAGAGCAGATTAACATCAATGAGCAATTATTGAAAGCTCAGGAGGAACTGAAAATAGCTTACGAAAGATTGCAGGAATCTGAGGAAGAAGTCAGAGAGCTTGCGGATGCACAGCTTGAGGACAACGAAAAGCTATTCCTTGCCGAGAAGAAAATGAAAGAGCTTCTTAAAGAGGAGCAGAGAAGTAAGGACGAACTCAAAAATGCTATGGAAAACCTGAAAAGTGCTCAGTCACAACTGGTTCACTCTGAGAAAATGGCATCATTGGGTCAGCTTACAGCAGGGATCGCACATGAAATCAACAATCCCATCAACTTCATCTCCAGTGGAATGAACTCCATGAAGATGTCAATTGAGTCCATGAAGGAGATCATTGAAACTTACGGAAGACTGGAGGAGGGAGATGATCCGAAAGAGTTAATAGAGGAGATCAAGGAGCTCAAAGAGGAGCATGAATTTGATGAATTGATGGATGAGTTGGATGATCTGATCAAAGACATTAATTATGGCGTCCAGAGAACGATAGAGATTGTGAAAGGGCTAAGGGTATTCTCCAGGCTGGATGAGGAAGAAGCCAAAATGGCTAATATCAATGAGAATATAGACGCCACACTCACACTACTTAAAAATAAGACCAAAAACAGAATCAAAGTTTCTAAATACTATGATGAGAAAATGGGTGACATCGAGTGTTTCCCGGGCCAGCTCAATCAGGTGTTCATGAATATCCTTAACAATGCCATTCAGGCCATTCCTGAAGACAGAAAGGATGGAGAGATCACCATTTATACTGAGGAGGAAAAGGAGCAGGTCGTCATCCGATTGAAGGACAATGGCTCTGGTATTCCGGATGAAATCAAGTCAAGGATTTGGGAACCATTCTTCACAACTAAAGCGGTGGGTGTTGGAACAGGACTGGGGATGTCTATTACTTTCGGTATCATAGAAAAACACAATGGTAAGATCGATTTACAATCAGAAGTGGGTAAGGGAACTGAGTTTGTTATTTCTTTGCCGAAGAAAATAGAGTTGGCTCAGAAAGAACAAAAGGAGAAAGTTACAGAAGACAAAAGTTAAGGATTCTGAGTATTTGGTATGGAAGAGACTATCGACAAAAAGACAAGTAAAGCAGACAAATTGGTTAAAAAGTACTCGGTACTTTATGTAGATGATGAAGAAACTAACCTAAGAGTATTCAAATCTAATTTTCGAAGATTCTTCAATGTAATTACAGCTGTTAATCCCGTTGAAGCCATTGACATACTCAAGGAAAATGACATTCAGGTCATCATAACAGACCAGAGAATGCCTGAGATGACAGGTACGGAATTTCTTGAAAAGATTTTACCGGATTATCCCAATGTCATCAAGATCATCCTGACAGGTTTCACGGATATAGAAGCGATCAAAGATGGAATCAATAGGTGTGGCATCTATAAGTACATCACCAAGCCATGGAACTTTGATGAAATGAAAGCCGTGCTCGACAGAGCACTGGAAACGTACCAGGAAACAATAGACAGCCAGGATCATATGCATGATCTTGAAGAGACCAATATTGAGCTGGAGAGACGTGTGGCTGAAAGAACACAGGAGCTTAATGATATCAATGAACGACTCATTAATTCCATCAGATATGCGGGGCAGCTTCAGCTTTCGATGCTGCCAAGTGAAAAATATCTTGAGAGAATTTTCGATGAGCATTTCATCATATACAAGACCCGATACTTTTTCAGTGAAGAGTTTATCTGGACCACAAGCCTGAATTTCCGCACGGAAGATTACACTGCGGTGTGTACACTTGAATTCGATGGGAAGGGAATAGTTGGTTCGTTAAAGACTCTAATTGCTGATTCTATTCTTACGGAACTTATCCAGGACCGAAAAGTGTATCACCCGGCTGATATCATCAAATACCTGAAAGAGGAGGTTGATGCAGCAGGTTCAAATGAACTTCAATGTGGACTGAAGGTAGGGGTTTCCGTCATCGACAATAATGAAGGAACACTGCAGTTCAGCGGATTAAATCAGGATATGATTGTATTTGAGAACGGGAATCTGCGTGTACTTGAAGGTGAACCGGAAAAGAAATTGGACTCACTGACAGCCCACAAAATAGAATTGGAAGACGATACTACCATGTATATGTTTACGAATGGTTTTTTCAACCAGCAAAACATAGATGGAGTTAAATTTAGCAGAGAGAAGTTCGAGGAACTATTAAAATCAGTACAGAAAAAATCGCTGGAGGAGCAATGTAAATTCTTAACCACAACCGTAGAGGATTGGACAGGAGAAGGTGGTTTGAGTGATGACATATCGGTGATAGGATTCAGATTGGAGATATAATGGCAGTAAAGGCAAAGAATTTTAAAAATTGGTGCGAAGAAAACATTAGCCCACAATCCTGGAAAAGGGTAGTGCTGAAATCTCTTGATCATATCCGAAAAGAAGGAATGTCCATGAAAGACTTTGAGGAGCCTTCTGATTCCCTGGAATTAACAGGAGACTTATATGTAGTCTTTTCTGCTTCTTTGAAAGAACTCTATGAGGTTTCGATAGATCAGGAAGTGCTAACCTGATACCGGCTCACACTTCAAAAGCCACTATTTGAATATCATCCGTTTGAGGTCCGTTTCCGACCCAATCCTTAAACACAACATCAAACTCCTTAGCCTGATGCTTTAATGGTGTATCGGCAAACTTGATAAATAAATCCCTAAGGTTTCTGGAAAGGAATTTCTTGTCTTCCGGACCTCCGAACTGATCCTGAAATCCGTCCGTTGCCATATAGAACCTGTCGCCCTTCTCACACTGGATCACACTCTTTTTTAACCTGTTCTCTACATCCCTTTCCTCGCCATCCATGTCACCCACCATTTCCTTTATTGCCTTTATGGTTTGTAGATTTCCATCTTTCAGTATGTATAGGGGTATGCCTACTCCGGCAAACTCCAGTATATTTTCATCGAGGTTCAATACACAAACACCTATTTCCATGCCCTCTTTTCGCGTCTCATCTTTCTTGGTGTCACGATAGAGTTCCAGTTTGATCGCCTTGTCAAGCCGGGCAAGGATTTTCTGAGGATCGAGATTGTTTTGATAATAAACAATGTTAGTAAGCTGATTACTTCCCATAATTGACATAATGGCTCCAGGCACACCATGTCCGGTACAATCAGCGCATGCAATAATCAGAAACTCATTTCGACCTTGTCGCACCCTTTCAAACCAATAAAAGTCACCACTTACTATGTCTCTTGGTTTGTAATAGACCATGATGTCTTTTACCACACGTTTGAGGTTACGGGGATCAGGTAGCATCGAGTTTTGGATTCGCTGTGAATAGGATATGGAATCCGTCAATTGCACATTGACCTTTTCAATTTCTATTTTTTGCTCCTGCATCCTGTCATATAGCATTTTTTGCTCCTCAAGACGTTTATGAAGAGTCTGCGAGGTCATGCTCAATTGCTTGGCAAGCACACCCACCTCATCATTTGACTGGATATCCAGATTAAAATTCCCCTCCCCACTGGCGATTTCTGACGCAGCTTTACTAAGCTTCACGATCGGCCCTACGAATACATTGGCAATGATGACAGACAGTACAATGCCCACTAAAATAACCACACCCACGATCAGACCTATTTGGGATTGGAAGGATCCGAGAGAAGCAAACACGTTCTCCTGTGAGACTGTGCTGATCATAAAAAAGGTAACATTAGCCAGTGTACCACTTGAAGTTTGTCTGACGGCAAGGTGAATAGTTTCTCCTCCTTCGTACGTACCGACTTTGTTTCCGCTCAAAGAGGACCTGATGTCTTCAAAGACGCTGAACTTTCCCATAGGATTTTCAGCAGCTGGCCCATCTGAAAACAGGATGGTACCATTATCATGTACCATCGTTAGTGTGAGGTCTGCGCTTATGATCCCCGAACTTCGGAAGCGATTTACAATACTATCCAGCGAATTAGAGTGTGCCGTAACCAGATTGGTTAGGTTCGTGTTATTTTGATTTCCGGATTTCTCAATAACAAAATTTTCAATGGTGGACCCTACCGTTTGTGTTTGTGTTGAAAGAGAATTGATGATTTCTTCTTTCAAGGTAGAGCGGAAGCTGTCGTTAGTGAAATAAGCCAGAATAAAGGAACTTGTGACCACCAATACAGTGCATAGTAGTGTCAGTTTCCAAAAAATCTTCATTCGGGTTTCTTTTTTCTTTAAAGCTACAATTATTATCCATCCAATTCCAAAAGCAAATTTCTATACCCAGAAAATTCACGATAAACCATGATTATCTTGCATGAACAGGCAATTTCTGCTTAAAATAGCCCATGCGATTTTTGTTTTCCATGTTTTTCATACTTGGTGTCATGGCTGAAGCCATCACCCAGAACCTTACCATATATCTGTCCGAAGCCTCTGTCGAAGTAACGGTCCAAAAAGTAGAGGAGATAATTAAAAGCAAGGATCTTATTCTGTTTGAGAGGGTTTCGCATGAGATCATTGCCCAGGAACAGGGGATTGAGTTGGATCCTACCGAAATCGTCATCTTTGAAGATCCAAAGTTGACTACGGATTTGATTCTTTGTGAGCAGACGGCAGCACTAGATCTGCCCCTGAAGATCATGGTATGGGAAGAAAATGAGGACACTTATATAGGTTACATCGACCCTAAGTTGATGAAGAGGCGCTTTCTGATTGAGGGGTGTGACGACACCATCCAGAAAATCGCCGGATTAATGGTACGAATTGTCAATGAAGCTCTGAGAGAACTCTAATTCCTTAAAGTGTAAGGAATGTCAAATTGAAGGTACTCCCAGTGAAAGTGGAGATTATCATCCTGTATTTCGAAATTCAGCCTTTCCTTCATTTCATCGCCGAAGTACGGGGTAATATCAAATCTCAACTGATCCTTCGATTCATCATAATTATAGGCACCCCATTGGTCCCATTCTTTATTAAAGATTATAGTCCAGTCGCCTTCTCTCGGTATTGCGAAAAGTGAATATTTACCCTTCGGAAGCACTCTGTTGTCATCGAGATTCAAATCAAAATCCGTGTAAAACACCGTGGCATCATTTGCACCAATGCGCCAAACCTTGTCATACGGATCCAATTTACCCCAAATCTCTCTGTCCCTGACTGCGGGGGAGCTGTATTCTATCCAAATTTTACCTGTTTCCAGAATCAAACTATCTGTAGCCAGGGGAGATGGCCGGGTCTGACTTCTTTCTTCTGTCATCTTGCAGCAGGTGACAGAAAATATGAAGCAAATGATTAAGATATTATTGAATTGTAACTTTTTCGTACACAAATATGTCTCTTTTTCGTTCACTTTCAACTAACTCAATTTTTGTAAACAATTGCTTTTCAGCATTTTACAATAACAGGTATATTTTTTGATCCAATTTTATTCACAAATTCAATTCTAAATCACGTATGAGCATCATTGGTATAGAAATCCCTCAACTTAACGAAGAGCAGGACATCGAGGTTGAGGTAAAAGTCAACGGAATTAAAAAACAGTACAATTATCGGGTGGAGATCTTTTACTGGGAAGAGTGTCCTTATCCTACCGAAGACAGGGTGGAGTGTATAAAGAACCTGGTAGGTGACTATAATGCTGACTGGGAGTTGGCTCATATTGGTATTCCAACTGACGATTATATTCCCATTACGTTCAGAAAGAAAAGAGGTCTAAAAAGGTAGATCATCATCTTCTGAAAAGCTTTGATTCATCCACTCCGGGTCAGGTGCAGATTCGGTATTTTGGGTATTTGTCGGAGCGGATCCCTCTTTTTCGAGTCTCCATGCTTGCAAACTGGTAAAGTATTTGTCATTTCCTTTGGGGTCTGTCCACTTTCTGCCTTTTAAGTTGAAAGTAACACTCACCGTTTCTCCTACCTGGAAATCATCCAGCTGTTCACAATTGGTTTGAATTAATTCAAATTTTAGTAATTCCGGATATTGTGGGTTCTCTGCGTACTCAAGAACAAATTCACGCTTCTTAAAATTATCTTTGATTTCTACAGTCTCAAATTTTTCAAGAAGTTTTCCCTTTATGTTCATTTTTTTCCGTTGTATAAGTATTTACCAAATTTGTGGTTTGTGCCAAACATATGAAAAGATCTAAAAAGATATTTTTTGTAATGTTTTTCATCTTTATGTTGTTGATGATCATGATTGGTATCGATATAGCGAAGCGGACCACATGGCCGGGAGCAACCAAAAACTTACCAGAAAGACTGTCTGAATGAGCGAAAAAGTAGATTTATCAAAAATAGACCTGGAAAAAGAGCGCGATAAGATTACTGACATGCCCTCCCTCATAGAGTACGCGCATACGGTAGGAAGTGCTGTGATCAAACCGGAGGACAAAGGTAGAATTAAAGGGAATGCAGTCGCTGCGATGCATGACCAGACTGACCGGCAATTTCGACAGCTCTTTGAACAAATGCAGACACTTGTTGAACAAGCGAAGTACCTTCAAAAACGCGTAGACATCTCTGAAAGGATTTATTTGGCGGATATGGGATTCAGTCCAGTGATGAATAAAATATATTTTCTATACAGGAAAAAGGATGACTCGGATGTTCTGTCTATGATTAGCCCGGAGGAATGGGGCCGGACGTTTCCGTATGAGGAATTCGTAGCGGAAGTTCAGTTGCTGGCAGACCATACCTGGGAAATAGTCAGAACAGAGAATCAGGAATACTATTCAGGAAAAACCAATGAAAAAATGCCTAAATAATTGGCTCACTCTCCTTCTGGTACTGTGGTCCTTCATAGGACAGGCACAGCGATACATCAGTGATTCCAGCTATGTCAGTTTTTACAGTGACGCTGCAGTTGAGGATATCGAAGCTATAAACAGTGATGGAAGTTCGATTATCGATCTGGGCACCGGTGAATTGGCTTTTATCATTCCAATTACCGGATTTCAGTTTGAGAAATCTTTGATGCAAACGCATTTTAACGAAAGTTATCTCGAATCCGAAAAATATCCGCGTGCCACTTTTCACGCAACCATCGTAAACTGGGATGATGCCATGTTCGGTCAACCATTGACCGTTTGGGGAGAGATGAAAATCCATGGTGTTACACAAGCCTTTGAGGTTGAAGGAACAATTTCCAAATCAGGAGAAGTACTTACCGTAACGTCCAATTTTCCAGTTTCCATTGCCGATTATGGTATAAAAATTCCTACTATACTTTTTTACAATATTGCCGAAGTGGTAGATGTTTCAGTCTATTTTAAATACAAGCCATATGAAGAGGATTAACCTGCTAGTTTTTTTTGCACTTCTCATTTTTCATGTTCAGGGACAAGACAATCTGATGGATCTGCTGGAAGAGGAGGAGCCGCAAATTGAGCAGGAAGTCACGGCTACCTTTAAAGGGACCAGGTTAATTAATGGCCATACGGTTGAGACGCGCGGTAAGAATGTGCTTGATTTTGTGATCAGCCACCGTTTCGGACCGGTCAACACGGGAGTTGAGAATTTCTGGGGACTTGATGGTGCCCAGATACGATTAGGTCTGGAGTATGGCCTGACAGATTACATTAATGTAGGTGTTGGACGTTCTTCATTCAATAAGGTTTATGATTTTTATGGAAAGTGGAGGGCACTAAAGCAATCCGAATCGATACCGCTTACGTTGACAATTTTCGGTTCATACGCCAGAAGAACGGATGAGTTTTTTGAGACAATCGCAGGGAATGGCTATGAAGGAAGTGACCGTAATGCTTACACAGGTCAGTTGCTGATGGCCAGAAAATTCACAGATAGGTTGTCTCTGCAACTGATACCAACATTTATCAGGAGGAATTTTGTTCAAAACTTAGCACCAATGTCCCCTTCGGACCCAATGAATCTTATCGCCATAGGGATAGGCGGGCGCTACAAAGTATCTAAAAGGGTTGCCATCAATGCGGAATATTATCCCAGGCTCAATGCTGATTCACCTGCGACGTATGACGCTTTATCTTTTGGAGTGGATATAGAAACCGGTGGGCATGTATTTCAACTACACCTGACAAATGCCCAGCAGATCAATGAGAGAGGCTTCATTGGCGAAACGACCAGTGATTATTTTGATGGAGGCATTCATTTCGGTTTCAATATTTCAAGAGTATTCCAACTCGCACCTAATTCCTGATTCTCCGGGATTAATTTTCTTTAAATGTCAGGGATACGGAATTAAGGCAATATCGCTGCCCGGTAGGTTGTGGCCCATCGGGGAATACATGTCCAAGGTGACCTCCACATCTTGCACAAAGCACCTCGGTTCTGATCATCCCAAGCGAGTAGTCCTTCTCTTCCGCGACGTTCTCATCATTTAATGGCTGCCAGAAACTAGGCCAGCCAGTTCCCGATTTATACTTTGTATCTGAATTGAACAAGGGTAAATCGCAGGCCCTGCAATAATATGTTCCTTCCTTTTTATTGTCCCAATACTCTCCGGTAAAAGCTCGCTCAGTTCCTTTTTCCCTCAATACATAATACTCCATTTCCGTTAGCTTTGATTTCCATTCTTCTTCAGATAAATCCCACTTCGGATCTACCTTCACTTTGCTCTGGTTTTCGGAAGACTTGGAATCCTGGCTATCCGCAGATTGAGCGTTACAGGAAGTGAAAATGATCATGAAGCTTAACAACGTGGTGTATTTAAGGAATTTCATTTTATTGCTTATTTTTTTGATTTAGATCAATGCCACTGTATAACCCCATATCAATGTCCTTCAGTTCCTTTGTGTAAAACACGATCTGACCAGTGTGGTAGGATAAATGCTCTACCACATGGATCAAAATGTCGACTCCGGTCATTTCAAATCCCTGAACATGATATTTTCTTAACAATTGATCTTCACGCAGTGCCCTGATGATGCTATTGGACTCGTGAATTACACTTTTCAACTTTTCCAGAAGTTGAGCCTTATTCTGGCCGCCATTTGCCTGAAATTCTTCATCTCTTTTTCTTTCATCCGGGCTATTGCCCAATGATGATATGATGTATTGGGTGATATTCCCACAAAGGTGTAGTACCAGATTGCCCATTGAATTTGACGAATCATTGGGTCTGACCCAAATCTCATTTTCGCTCAGCTCTCCATAGCACTTGTTGATTCTTTTGAGAGACTCGTTTAAGTATTTGATTGATACTTCAATTAATTCCTTTTCCAGACTCATTGTGTAATACTAATATTTTTGCAATGATCGGTCTATTTCGTCTATCCATTTAAGGATCCCGCCTTCAAGATTGGACAGGTTTGTAAAGCCTTTTTGTTGAAGTTTTTGAATGACTTCCGCACTTCTTTTGCCCGTCCGACAATGTATAATTACGGGAATATCCGTTTTAATCTCATTGATCCGGTCCTCGACTTCATTTCTGGGAATGAGGTCACCACCTAAATTACAAATCTCGAATTCATAGGGTTCACGCACATCAATCAACTGGTGAGCTTCGGATACCTCACGAATTTGCTGCAGTTCTTTAACGGATATGGAAGGGACTTTAGATTCAGAGTCTTTCAATACTTCACAGAATTTATCATAATCGATCAGATCCCTGATAGGATTAACATTAGGATTTTTTAGGATGGTAAGTTTGCGAAATTCCATAGTAGCGGCATCTACAATGAGTAGTTTTCCTGACAGATTCTCACCGATGCCTGTAAGCGTTTTTATCGCCTCATTGGCCTGAAGACTGCCAATAATACCCGGAAGTACACCGAGTACACCACCTTCGGCGCAATTTGGAACCATATCAGGCGGCGGCGGGGTAGGGAAGAGGTCCCGGTAATTGGGGCCGTCATTATGATTAAAAACAGAAACCTGACCCTCAAACCGGAAGATTGAACCATAGATAAGAGGTTTACCTTCAAGCACACAGGCGTCATTTACAAGGTACCTGGTAGGAAAATTGTCTGACCCGTCAATCACAAGATCGTACTGATGGATGATTTGCCTTGCATTGGCGGAGCTAAGCATTTCTTCATGTGGAATAAAATCGATGGATGGATTAAGGTTTTGCAATCGGCTTAAGGCTGTCCGTACCTTGGACTTGCCAACAGAATCGATTCCAAAAAGAACCTGACGTTGAAGGTTCGTTAGGTCTATTATATCAAAATCGACAATTCCAATGGTTCCTACACCAGCTGCCGCCAGGTACTGCAGGATTGGTGCACCTAAACCACCCGCGCCTATAACTAAGGCCTTGCTATTTTTAAGTTTAACCTGGCCTTTAATCCCAAATTCAGGCAGGATCAGATGTCGACTATACCGCTCGTATTCATCTCCTGAAAGTGTTGCCTGATTCATCCCTTCACAACGATAAAAATATCAATTGAGTTTTTCGTTCACTATTTTGGCTATTCGTTCACCGATGGCAAGCGAAGAAGTGGCTGCCGGAGAAGGGGCATTGCCCACGTTCACATAATTATTGCCATCCAAAATGAGGAAGTCATCAATCAATCCACCGTCTTTATCGCAAGCCTGGGCCCGAACTCCCGCACCTCCCGGAATAAGGTCTGATTTTCTTATGTCTGGTAACAACTCCTGCAAAGCTTTGGTAAAAGCTCGTTTTGAATAGCTTCTATAAAGCTCCCCAAATCCGGTTTTCCAGTACTTTCCGGCAACTTTTCTAAATCCCTTATAGGTTACAGAGCCGTAAAACTCCTTAAAATTGATGTCTGACTTGCTGTATCCTTCTCTTCTATAAGCAAGGACCGCGTTGGGTCCGGCTTCTATGCCTCCGTTTATCATCCTGGTGAAGTGGACACCCAAAAAAGGAAAATCAGGATTAGGAACAGGATAGATCAGGTTCTTTACTAGGTATTCTTTTTCTTTTTTGAGTTTGAAATATTCTCCTCTAAATGGAATGATTCTGTAATTTATTTTCTCGCCCGTCATCTTGGCTACCACATCGGAGTGAAGGCCTGCGCAATTGATGACGAGTTTTGTAGTGTAGGTATTGGATCGGGTTTCCACGTTCAGAAAAGACTCATTCTTTTCAATGTTTTTGACTTCATTGTCAGGAAATATTTCCCCACCGAAATGTCTGAATTTATCCGCATAACACCTGGCTACTTCCTTATAGTCAATGATCCCTGTTTGAGGTACGTAGATACCCTGGATACCATTTACATAGGGCTCATATTCCTTTAGATCACCTCCTATGAGCTTCTTCAAACCCTTTAGTCCGTTGGCCTTTCCTCGCTCATGCAGCGTATTCAGGGCAGGGATTTGTGATTCATTTGTAGCTACTACAATTTTCCCGCACAGTTCGTAAGGAATCTCCTCTTCATCACAAAAACGAATCAGCTTGTGGTATCCGTCCACGCAATTTTTGGCCTTAAAACTGCCAGGTTTATAATACAATCCGGAATGTATTACACCACTGTTGTGTCCGGTTTGATGCATCGCAATACCTTTCTCTTTTTCCAGTACCGCGATTTTGAATTTTGGATTGAGCTCTTTGAGTTTGAGTGCGGTGGACAGTCCCACAATACCACCACCTATAATAACTATGCTATACATCTGTTTGGAAAATACACTGGAGGCTCACTGTGAGCCTCCAGTGTTCAAAGTAAAATTAAATCTACTTCTCACCCAAGTTTACTGCGTCAACCTGCTTGTCTAACACCAATTTATTAAACGCAGGTATGCGATTATCAATGATCTGCTTCAGTGCTGTGGTTTGCTCATCAATAAGACCGGCCACCTCATCATAGAAAGCATAGGCCTGGTCAGTTGGTTTGTAATCTCCGTAACCCATCAGCGTTCCCAGGTGCCCTACTTTGTTATTTAGTTTAATCGGGAAGTTTAGCGGATCCTGTCGGCTTTCATTTTTTGTCTGATAAAGCGCTTCCTCGATCTTCTTGATGTCAGCAAGAATTGATTTGCCAGATTCCTGAACCTCGGACTGATCCGGGCCGGCTTTGGAAAGTACATCATTTATCTGGCCTCTTATTTTTCTTACATCAATAACGGCCTGATTGGCTTCTGATAATTTATCCCTTGCCTGGATTAAGAAGTCAAATTGAGCCTGTAGATCCGCCTGAGAGGACGATATTCTGGGGTCAGCCACAAGTTCAAATGACTGACTTTGTTCTGTACCATTTACGGATAAAGTCACCATATACTCTCCAGGGACAGCCGCTGGTCCACTTGTTCTGGTTGCCCAGAGGATCATTCCGGGAAAGGTGGTTGCACCTTTATACCTCATGTCCCAATTAATCATGTTCAAACCTGGTTCCACTTCAAGCATACCTTCGTCATTATCCTTATCGGGATAATTGCTGAAGACTTTGATAGCAGTACCATCAGAGTCAGAATACGTAATTCTCAATGTGTCACTTGCTGTGGTATCACGAACATAAAAGTAGGTCAGCACACCGCCAGGATGATTAGTACCCGCAGTTTTGGAAGTCGCACCATTACCACCACCCATTCGATATGTTTTCATCGGTTTATAGAGATGGTGGGATTTTGAGGCGACAGACTGATCGAGTTGATGAAGAGGGGTGAGGTCATCAATCAACCAGAAACTCCTTCCCTGGGTCGCTGCAATCAAGTTTTTATCTTTAATTGTAAGATCTGTAATTGGCACTATGGGAAGATTTTGTTGAAAAGGCTGCCAACTTCCTCCATCGGTAAATGAAATATACATTCCTGTTTCTGTTCCGGCATAAAGCAACCCTTTCCTGGATGGATCCGCCCTTACTACTCTGGTGAAATGTTCGGCATTTATGCCATTTGTGATCTTTTTCCATGTTGCACCATAATCTTCTGTTTTATACAGATATGGGCTATAATCTCCCAGTTTGTATCTGGTACCTGCCACATAGACACCTCCTTCGTTAAAAGGATCAATATCGATGCTATTTATCATCATCCATTTTGGCATATCCGGTGGTGTCACATTTGACCAGTTTTCTCCCCCGTCCCTGGTAACGTGGATCAGTCCATCATCTGAGCCTGTCCAGATCACTCCTTCCTCGTGGTGGGATTCTGCCGCCGCGAAAATGGTGCAATAATACTCTACGCTGGTATTGTCTTTTGTAATAGGTCCACCTGATGACTTTAATTTTTCAGGATCATTGGTGGTCAGATCCGGGCTGATGATTTGCCAGGATTGGCCTTCATCTGTAGAGACATGTACATGCTGAGAAGTGGTATAAATCTTATCAGGATTATGAGGAGAGAAGAAAATTGGGAAATTCCACTGAAACCTGTATTTCATTCCCTCGGCCCCGTAGCCCATTGGATTATCTGGCCAGACATTTATACCTCTGATCTCCTCGGTCTTATGATTGACTCTTGTAAGAAAACCACCATAACTACCGCCGTAAACGATGTCGTTGTCTTCAGGGTCTACAGCTATATGAGCACTTTCACCACCAGCGGTTGATTCCCAGTCATCTTCATCAATAAATCTGCCTGAATTCCGATGTCGGATCCGAACGGTCGAGTTGTCCTGTTGTGCCCCATAGATCCTGTATGGAAATGCGTTATCGGTGACCACTCTATAGAACTGAGCTGTTGGTTGGTTATGATAAGTAGTCCAGTTCTCACCTCCATCGAAGGAAACCTGAGCTCCTCCATCATCGGCGATGACCATTCTCTGATTATCTTCCGGAGCCACCCAAAAATCGTGGTGATCACCATGGGGTGCGTTGAAAGACTCAAATGTCTTGCCACCATCTTTAGATCTGTGATAGCTTACGTTCATGACATAAACCCGATCTTCATCCTGAGTGTCAGCATATATTTTAGTATAATACCATGCTCTCTGACGCAAACTTCTGCTTGTATTGAGCAACTGCCAGGTCTTGCCAGCATCATCGGAACGATAAACACCACCCTTATCATTTTCTATTAGTGCCCAGACCCGATTTGAATTGACAGGTGATACGGTTACACCGGAAATACCCCATGTTCCGCCAGGTAGACCTTCGTTCCCGGAGATATTTTTCCAGGTATCACCACCATCCGTAGATTTCCAAAGTGCGGAACCTGGACCACCGCTTTCAAGGCTATAGGGAGTTCTTCTTATTCTCCAGGTCGAAACATACAGAATGCGAGGATTGTTTGGATCCATGACCATTTCCACCGCCCCTGCCTCTGCATTCGCAAAAAGGACTCTTTCCCATGTTTTTCCGCCATCCTTGCTTCTGAAGACACCTCGTTGATCAGATGATTTATAGAGGTCTCCCAATACAGCGGCGTAAACAATGTTTGGATCTCTTGGATGAATGGCGATCCTGGGGATATGCCTGCTCTGCTCCAATCCGATTTTTTCCCAGGTGGTTCCTGCATCCACAGACTTCCACATTCCATAACCGGAGGAAACGTTTCCCCGGACAGTTACCTCTCCGCCGCCTACATATATCACATTAGGATCCCACTCACTTACGGCCACCGCGCCGATGGATCCCCCAAAATATCCATCTGATATGTTTTCCCAGGTATTACCTGCGTCAGTGGTTCTGTACACTCCGCCACCGGTTACACCTGTGTAGTATAGATTTGGCTTACCGGGTACACCAGTGACTGCGGCCGATCGGCCACCACGAAATGGCCCGATATTACGCCACTCAAGTCCATCAAATAGTTCATTACTAAATGATTGAGTATTTTCAGTCCCGGATCTCCTTCGTTGTCCATCGACACTCCATGATACCATAAGCATAAGAAATGCCAGGGCTGTGGTCTGTAGAAATTTTTGGGTTGTTAAAATCTTCATAGGTCTTGGTTTGAGTTAATTAGACGGTTGGAATTTAACTCAAAAAAGACCAAATGGCCATAGAGCAATTTGAGCAATGGCCAGCAATTAATATGATTGGCTTCGTTTACTCTTTTTTGAAATCCAGGGCAGCTGAATTCATACAATACCTTTCACCAGTTGGATTCGGTCCATCCTCAAATAAGTGTCCCAGATGGCCCCCGCATGATGCGCAGGTAACTTCCGTCCTGATCATGCCATGGGAAGTATCTTTGGTCAGCTTTACGGCATCGTTATTTGCGGGTTGGAAAAAACTAGGCCACCCTGAACCTGAATCATATTTGGTATCCGAATTGAATAATTCATTTCCGCATGCTGCGCATTCGTAAACACCTTTTTCCTTGTTGTTGAGTAATTTTCCTGTAAATGCTCGCTCAGTTCCCTTTTCCCGAAGAATATAATACTGTTCAGGGGTTAATTCGCTTTTCCAATCTTCTTCTGACTTAGTTACTTTATTACTCATTTGGAATATTGTTTGGTTTATAGATTTCTAACGTTGAAATTTGCAGCTTAGAGCTTTTGCAGTCCGTTCATCATTTAATTGACCGTAATTGAAACAAAAACTCAATTTATACATACATACATGTAACAATTATTGTTTTTAACCGTCAAAAACTCAGTCTGCAACAAATCATGCCTTCCTGACAGGATAACAGAAACCAGGGAAAGAAGATTTCTTCCGACATTAAATTAAAAGAATATGAAGAAACGCCAACTTATAATTATTGGTGTAACGTTAGTGGTCCTTGCCGGATCAATTGGTTTAAATCAGTTTTTTGCCAGCCAGAAAGAACCACCGAAGGAGAGACCTGTGGTTGAGGTCAAAAATTACGTCAAAACCAGGCCCGTAGAGTATAAAGACATAGAAACGAATGTTTTTGCATACGGCAGGGTTCAAAGTGCCCAATCGCTTGACTTATTATCTGAGGTTTCAGGTAGGATGTACGAAGGAAATGTCAGGTTGAAAGAAGGTGTTTCGTTTAAGAAAGGGACATTGTTATTTTATATCGATGATACAGAGGCCAAACTTAACCTTAGCTCCCAAAAGAGTAATTTTCTTAGAGATCTCGCCGCAATTCTGCCTGACCTGAAAATTGATTATTCTGACAATTATGATAAATGGAGGGAGTACTTTTCAAAAATCGATATTGAAGATAATCTCCCAAAACTACCGGAAGTAAAATCTGAGAAGGAGAAAACATTTATCGCTACACAGGGTTTGTTTTCATCCTACTACACCATTAAGAGTGCCGAAGAAAGATTAAGTAAATACCGATACTACGCACCCTGGGATGGTAGTATCACAATGGTGAATTTCCAAACCGGAGCGTTCATCAATCCCGGTACATCGATTGGTCAGATCATGCGGTCGGGCATATATGAGTTAAAGGTGGCTGTTGAGACCAGAGATATCCCATGGATCCAGCAAGGGTCGCCCGCACAGATTTTTTCCGAAGAAACCCAGCAAGGTTGGGAAGGTGTTGTCACCAGAATTAGTGACTACGTCAATCAAAATACACAGTCAGTTGACGTCTTTGTGGCGATAGATACGAGAAATCAGAAGATTTATGATGGTCAGTTTCTGAAAACTTCCATACCAGCCCGTACCGTGAAGGATGGGATGATCATGCCTCGGGCCGCTATTTATAATGGAAATGAAGTTTTTGTGCTTGAGGATTCCTTCCTTACCAAGAAAAGCATTGATGTCTACAGGCTAAATGATGAAACAGCCGTCTTCGGTGGCATTGAGGAGGGTTCTGATCTTGTGATAGAACCGCTGATAGGTGCTTATAACAATATGAAGGCCTTCAAGGCGGAAGATAGAAATATCGACATGGAGACTAAGACAGAGGGTGAAACCAAACTTGCAAATTCTAATAGCGCTTCAGGACAAGGCTCTTAAATAAGACACAATCCTATGAAAAACATCGTTGAATATTTCGTAAAATACCCGATTCTAGCCAACATCCTGATTGCATTGACGGTTGTGGGAGGTGTTGTAAGTTTCCTTAATACCAAGAAATCCTTTTTCCCGACAGCTCCTGACCGAAATATTAGTATATCGGTTAGTTATCCGGGTGCCTCTCCTGAAGAAATGGAGGAAGGTGTGACACTGAAAATAGAGGAAGCCTTAAAGGCAATTGCGGGTATTGAAGAAATCAATTCTACTTCATCTGAAAACGTAGCCTCCATAAATGTCGAGAAACTGGATGATTATGACATTGATGAAGTTTACACGGAGGTTAAGAATGCAGTAGATGGAATCAGTTCATTTCCTGCGGGAGCTGAAAAGCCTATTATTTTCAAGGTCAGGAACAGAACTACGGCACAGTGGTTGGCTTTGACCGGAGATGTCAGCTTAAAAACTCTTAAGGAGAAGGCAGAGGAGATTGAGGATGAGTTGCTGGCCAGCGGAGTGATTTCTCAGATCGAAGTCTCGGGTTTTCCACCGCTGGAGATCTCAATAGAAGTTGAGGAATCTACGCTAAGAAGGTATAATTTGACGTTTGATCATTTGGCCAATGCGATAAGACTGAACAACCGGGACATGGCGGCCGGTTCTGTGAAAACCAGCACCGAGGAGATTTTGATACGTTCGCGAGCAAAAGAAACAGATGCGGATAAGATTGGGGATATCGTACTCAGGAGTAATTCGGATGGCTCCAGTCTTTTGATCAGGGATGTAGCTACAGTACGAGAGCAATTTGCGGACCAACCTTTCAAGTCATTTTTTAACGGACAAAGATCTGTTTTCCTGGAAGTTAGAAGACTGGAAACCGAAGACCTTGAGGAAATATCAGGAGTGGTTCACAATTATGTGGGTGAATACAATGTAAAGAATGACGTAGTTAAACTTAACATGTCCTGGGATTTTATGTCCCTGCTTTCGCAAAGACTGGATATGCTTACCAGTAATGGTATCATGGGACTGACATTGGTACTCATATCGCTGGGACTTTTTCTCAGTCTAAGATTGTCCTTTTGGGTAGCCTGGGGTATTCCATCTTCATTTCTGGGTATGTTTATTCTTGGATCCTTCATTGGGCTAACCATAAACATGATATCCCTATTCGGAATGATCCTGGTAATTGGAATTCTGGTAGATGACGGTATTGTTATTGCGGAAAACATTTATTCACATTTCGAAAAGCACGGTAATGCAATTAAAGCTGCTGTGCAGGGAACCATAGAGGTAATACCTGCTGTATTCACATCTATCCTGACCACCATGGTAGCGTTTTCTCCGCTGCTATTTCTTACCGGTGGATTTGAAATGCTTAAAGACATGGCCGTGGTTGTAATTTTCAGCCTGGGATTTTCACTTTTAGAGGCCTTCTTCGTGCTACCGGCTCACCTGGCCAGTAAGAAGGTACTAAAGATCAAGAAGGAAGATACACGGAGCTATAAGATCAGGAAATTTTTGAACGGTATTATTGAGTACCTTAAGGTAAATCTCTATGGAAGGGTACTTTCTCTTTCCATGAAATATCGTACGGTATCCGTAGCCGCGATCATTGGTTTTGTAATGATCATCGTGGGTATGCTCCAGGGAGGTTTGATACCATCCACATTATTTCCGCCGATTGCTTTCAACAGCATTAACATAGGAATCGCTTTCAAACCCGGTGAGCGTGAAGATCAGACCGAAGCTTACGTCATGCGATTCCAAAATGCCGTGATGGAAATGAACACAGAGCTTAAGGAGGAACTTGATACCGATGTGGATATTGTGAAAAACACGTTCATGAACATTGGCTATTCTCAGTTTGGTCAGGGTTCGCATACCGGATCTATTAACGTTTTCCATGAGGAACTTGATGAATTCGGATTGAATCAGTTCAAATTAATTAACCGTTTACGCGAAAAAATTGGTCCGATTCCGGAGGCAGAGAAATTTCAGGTTGGGGGCAATAGCCGATGGGGTAAACCAGTATCTGTAAAACTGCTAGGGAAAAACTATGAAGAACTCGGGTTAGCCAAGGACTATTTGAAAGAAGAGTTGGAAAAACTTCCGGATCTGAAGGAAGTCCAGGACGACGTTCCGATAGGAAACAGAGAAGTACAGTTGGACCTACTTTCCCAGGCATATTTCCTTGGTCTGACGCATGATGACATTACCAGGCAGCTAAGACAGGGTTTTTTTGGGGAAGAAGTTCAGCGATTTATGAAAGGTAACGATGAAATCAGGGTTTGGGTGAGATATCCCGAATCTGACAGAAAAAGCATCGATCAGCTTGAAGATGTAAAGATCAAAGCCGGAACAAGCGAATATCCGCTCATGCAATTAACCGATTATAATATAGAGAGGGGAGTGGCCGGTATCAAGCATTATGAAGCATCACGGGCTGTAGCAGTAGAGGCAGACATGGTAGATCCATTTGGTGACGTCAATGCTATTCTCCAAAAAGTTGAAAGCGATATTGTGCCAAACATGCTGGCAAAGTTCCCGACCATTCGTGTCGATTACGGTGGTCAATCGAAAGAGCGTGAGAGGTCGGCCGGTGAAATGGGTCTCTTCTTTGTTGGTTCATTCATCATTATCTTTTTCATTCTGATGGTTAATTTCCGGTCATTCTATCAGGCCTTACTTATAATTTTAATGATTCCTTTGGGCTGGTTCTCCGGAATTTTGGGTCATGGAATTGAGACATGGGTAAGCGAACTTCCCAAACCGGTCTCAATGCTAAGTCTTTGGGGGATGATCGCACTTATGGGAGTAATCATCAACGATGCCGTGGTGTTCCTCTCTAAATATAATTCTCTGATAAAAGAGGGAATGAGTGTCTATGATGCGGCATATGAAGCAGGTTTGGCCAGGTTCCGACCAATTCTATTGACGTCACTGACAACCGTTCTGGGTCTTTATCCGCTGATCAAGGAAACCAGTTTCCAGGCGCAGTTCCTGATACCCATGGCCATTTCAGTAGCCTATGGGGTACTTTTCGGAACCGCCATTATTCTCCTGTTCTTCCCCGTATTGATTTTGATTTTCAATGATTTCAGAAGATACATGAAATGGCTTTGGACAGGTGAAAAACCTTCGAGAGAAGAGGTAGAACGAGTTTTAATAGACGAAAAACGACTCGAAGAGTACAAGGAATCAGCTTAATCATATCAAACTTCCAATCATGAATAAAAAGACATTTTTTAATGTTTTAATGCTATTGTCATTTGTTACTCTTTCAGCTCAGGGGCAGCTTTCACTTAGTGATGCCATCGAGATTGGCTTGAGAGAAAACTATGACATCCTGATCCAGGACCGCAACATAGACATTGCGGAAAACAACAATGCCTGGGGAGAAACAGGATTTGTCCCAACGGTGGCGCTGAATCTTCAAAGTCAAAACAACATCCGAAACCAACAATCAGACAACCAGTTTTTTGCTGGAAACTTGTTCCCCGGATTTGAGCTGAATGATCAGAGGGCTTACGGTATAACTCCAGCTGCACAGGTCAACTGGACAATATTTCAGGGCAACAGGGCGGTGATCTCCAAAAGAAGACTGGAACAACTTGAAATGGAGTCCCAGCAGAACGCTGATATTGTGATTGCCAACACTATACAGTCCATCATATTGGCGTATTACATAGCGGTTCTTGAGCGCGACCGGCTCGATCTTTTTGAACAGCAGATGGCTTTGAGCCGGGACAGATATCAATATGTTCAAAGCAAATATGACCTTGGGAGCGCGGTCAGTTCAGACGTCCTGCTGGAGGAAAATAACTACCTGACAGATTCCTCGAATTATATCAATCAGCAATTAGTGTATAACACTGCCATCAGAAACCTTAACACGTTGCTCGTTTCGGATGATTTGAATGTCAACTATACGTTTTCAGATAGCCTGTATTACGAGAATGTACCTTATGAGTATGAAAACCTGGAGGACGCAATGCTTTCGGAGAATGTGGATTTGAAGCAGATTTTCATCTCCCAATCGATCCTTGAACTTCAGGCAGATCAGGCCAGGGCGGATAGATACCCTA
Source organism: Cyclobacteriaceae bacterium (assembly GCA_965228045.1). Lineage (GTDB taxonomy): Bacteria > Bacteroidota > Bacteroidia > Cytophagales > Cyclobacteriaceae > JANQEU01. The sequence goes on from OZ245789.1 coordinate 1,904,543, forward strand.
CGCTGACAATGGGGGCAGGTTACCAATGGAACAGGAATGTTTCTGATCTTACCAGTGCGAGCTATGAGGGCCCAAATCAGGATTACCAGAATCCACCCGAACCATTGGTATCCAGGTCCGGAACATTATTTGCAAATTTTACACTTTCTTTTAATCTCTTCAATGCCGGAAGGATCAACAGGGCCATCAAGAATTCCATGGTTCAGGTAGATATTGGGAATCTTCAAAGAGAACAATTGGAGCAGTCCCTGACCAAAAGTCTAAATGACGCTTATGATCGCTATCAGGTCAGAAACCAACTTTATGGAATCAGTGAAAGGAGACAGGAAGCGGCAGAAGTGAATCTGGATATTTCAGATGAAAAATTCAAAAATGGAAGCATTAATTCCTTTGATTACAGGGTGGTCCAAAACAACTACCTTTCTGCCTCCATTCAGCAGCTTCAGGCGCTCTATAATCTGATGGAGTCCAAAATTGAGCTGATGAGACTTACAGGGGGTATCATCCGAACCTACAATCAATAATTCTCTTTCACGGCAAACAGAACCTTCTGCATTTCCCTTTTCACTACCGCACTCTCATAGGGAAAATGGTTATTCATAAAACTGAATACAAGAATTTTTCCTGAGTCGGTCATCAGATAGCCGCTCAGGCAATGATTGTGTCGTAGCGTACCCGTCTTGGCAAATACGTAAGGGGTATCCGCTGTATACCAATTACGAATAGTACCTGAGACACCTCCTGACGGAAATATCTGTGTAATTTCCTGCCAGGTTAGTTTGTAATAGATATCCTCCAGGATCTTCACCATGCTACCCGGAGATACCATATTGTAGCGGGATAGCCCTGATCCATCCACCCAGATCAATGGCTTACTGAGATCTTTGAAAATGCTCTGATTTAGATGGAAGAAATAGTCTTCCGGTGAGTAAAATCCCTTGGAAAGCTGACCATTGATCAAAAGCTGTTCGGCCAGAAAATTATCGCTACGTTGCATCATGGTGGCTACAATCGGTATTGACAGACCATTGAATACTGTATCCCATTTCTGGACGGAAGATGGAAATTGTTGACTGATGATGACTTTGTTCAATGTGTCTGAAAGCAACCTTTCCGTAAGCTCGTCGCTGGTAATAAATGGTATGTCCACGAAGGAACTATCTGACTTCAGATCTGTACCTGAAAAATTAAATACGTTGTAGGAAGCCTCGCGATAATTACGCTGTGATTCGTATTTAACATAGTTCTTGAAGAATGAGGGTATTACGGTATACTTATTATTGATCCTGGCTGCTCTGACGACATTGCCATAGATTGGAAGTGTATTCCTTTCGGTTTGATAGTAATAATAATAATCATCCCATGCCCATCCAGGTCCATATCGCTCGATCGTTTTGTTGGAAAGATCCAGAAACACCGTGTCGCTCAGGATTTGCATTAGCCTTCTGAACGCAGGTTGACCAGGAAAATCGGGATGTAAAAAGGATGGATCGCCCAATGGTCTTAGGATTGTACGGTTACCATCTTTACCTATCAGGAACGAAGGAATTCTCTTGTTACCTGCGTCGAGATAAGCGGCCAGAGTAAGAATTTTTGTATTGGAAGCAGGAGTAAAATACAAGTCTGAATTTATCTCTGAAATGAACTCTTCATTATCCAGATCATAAAGCGCAAACCCGGTAAAATATTGGGAGAATACTTCCGAGTCTTTGATCGTCTTTTTCAAATCACGCTGAAAGGCGACTTTTTTAATGCTGACACAACCAGTCAGCAGGATCACAAGAAGTAGAGAATAAATATTTGATTTATTGGAAAGGGTACAGATGGTATGTGAGATTTTTAGGTTTTCGAATTAACTTAAGAACACAATTTAAACTCCGATAAGATAATTCTCTCTCTATTTTTTTTGTATTAGTTTTATTTTTATTTTGCCCAGCCCAACATAAGGAAAATAACATATCTAGAAATCACCAATGAGTATTCTCGACCTAATAACCTTACTGATCTTTTTGGCGGCTGTATTTACGCTTATAAATATCACGATTTTGCGGCTGCCATCGACGATTGGACTGATGGCTATTGCGCTCATGATGTCTGTTTTCATATTGTTGATGGGGGTGATATTTCCATCTATAACAGGTGGGGCGGAACATATTATTGAAGAATTTGACTTTCAGGAGGTACTCCTGAACGTAATGCTTAATTTCCTGCTTTTTGCCGGTGCTCTTTCAATGGACCTGCGAAAAATGATGGAAGAGCGGGTGCCTATTCTTATTTTGGCCGTTTTCGGAACTTTGATGTCCACCTTTTTGGTAGGAACTCTTGTGTACTATATTTTCCCGTTAATCGGGTTACAGATTGATTATATATTCTGTCTATTATTTGGAGCGCTTATATCACCAACTGATCCGATAGCTGTATTGGCACTTGTGAAGAAATTTGGTTTATCAAAGAACCTTGAGATCAAAATAGCGGGAGAATCCCTTTTCAATGATGGAGTGGGTGTTGTGGTATTTCTAACTGTTCTTGGTGTGGCCAGGAAGGGGATGGATTCTTTTGATATCGCCGAGGTAGGAATACTTTTTGGTACCGAGGTGATAGGGGGATTGTTAATGGGTGCTATTTTCGGCTTCCTTGGATTTAAGATTCTTGATTTTATTGACAATGACCATGTCGAACTGGAAGTCCTGGTTACCCTGACTTTGGTAATGGTTGGCGGACGAATCGCGGAACTGATTCATGTGTCAGCACCTCTGGCGATGGTTGTGATGGGACTATTTATTGGTAATGAGGGCAGGGATGAAAACCTTGCAAATGCGACAGGAGAATATGTCTTTAAATTCTGGCACTTGCTGGATGAGGCATTAAATGCTATCCTATTTATCCTGATAGGTCTGGAGATGCTGGTGATTGCGAAGACTTTCTCTATGGATATGATTTTGTTGGGGGGTAGTGGTATTCTGATCGTTTTGCTTTCGAGATTTATCGGTGTTTCTATTCCGATAACCATTATGAGGTTTTTCAGAACTTTTGAACCAAAAACCATAGCCATTTTAACATGGGGAGGTTTGCGGGGAGGTATATCAGTTGCTCTGGCTTTGTCTTTAACGGATTTTGAATGGATTGATCCTTCTGTTAAAAATACGATACTGTTTACAACATATTGCTGCGTTGTATTTTCGATTTTAGTTCAAGGATTGACTATACCGAAACTTCTAAAGACCTAATTATTTACTTAAATTTGAGCATCAATTTAGGGTTCTATGAAATTAAGCATTGCTGAAGGTCTTTATCTAATTGCTCTTGATGATGAAGAAGGCAGGTTATTGTCTGCTTCTGAAAAAACCTGGCTCTATGGGATACTTGCTGCAGGTATTTTGGAGCTGTACCTCCTTAAAAAGGTTAGTCTTAAGGACGGTACTGTATCCGTAGAGGATACAGTAGGTACTGGCAACGGAATTCTGGATAAAATCCTAAGTAAACTTCATTCCGGAAGTTCCTTTACAGATGAACTTGAAAATCTTCATCATCATTTTGGACATATGAGGGAGGATATGGACGAGTTGCTTGTTCAGAGAGGGATTTTAAGGAGGGAAGAGACTAAGTTGCTGTGGATTCCATTGAGTGAGCGGATGGACAATGCTAACTATGCATTTGAGCAGGAAATTCGAAATGTGCTACAGGCTATGGTTTTCAAAGGAGCAACACCGACCGCCTCTTTTGTGATCCTAATGTCACTCATATATGATTGCGGTATTCTGGAGGAAGTTTTTCACGACAAAGATGATCTGATAGACGCCGTGAAAGTGGCCAAAGACATCGTGAATTCCGAGGTAATTGACGGAGAATTATCTAAGGTATTGAAGGATTTGAGGATCTACTTCGATGCTATTTCCAAGAAACCACACTAATATTACTGATTGAGGTTTCTCAAAGAATCCGATACTACCGTTTGACCCGAGTAATTGTTTTCCTCCAGTAATTCCAGTTCTTCCTTCTCCAAATCCAGGAAATTGGCATAAATCTCGTCTCTTAGCTTTCTAACATCGTCTTCAGGAAGCCTTGAAAGTCTTGAAAGAATTAGCACCTGCATTTCGGAAACCGTTTGAAGGTAAGCCAGCACAGAATCTTGCTTTTCCATCAGTTTGTTAGCCCTGAAAGCCATAAATCCAAATCCTTCATGAGGGTTGTTGTTGTCTTTTTCAAGTATCAGATATTCGATGCCATCAACCGTGATTTCATCAAAATTAAAGCGCATATTTTCATGAATCTCCCTCGGTTTGAATTCCTCAGAATCATGCAAGGCCCTGTTTTCACATGCCAAAAGGAGCATTCCGCCAACAAAAAGTAAAATCAATCTGGAAATCATGATTTTTTTGGTATTCTTTCCCTGAAATATCCTTCTTCTACATTGAATAATTTCTTCAAAATCTTAAATGCTTTGCCATTAAGGATGACAATTAGATAATCTCCCGCCGCAACATTCAGCTCCCCCAGAGGGTTTTTTAATAACTTTCGATTGCCGTATTTATCACGCTTTGTGATCCCGATAAGTACGCTATTATATTTTTGCTTTAGTTCAAAGAAAACGTCCTGATATGCTTTTCCTACAAAAGGATTGTGCGAATTGACCAGAAATTGCTTTATGTCATAATCGCTGTCAGCTTTGGCAAAAGACATAATTGACTCACTGTACGTTGCCACATCCGGTTCGAACATATAACTGGCAAGTAGTTTTGAGGAAATCTCTTCCTTACTGATGGTATTGGTAACACCTGCACTTAAAAATGTATTTTTAAGATCTCCATTATCCAGCGTCACCACAAAATCTAAATCAGGATAGATCTTTCTGAGGTTCAGAATGTAAACAAGCTTCTCCGTATCATCATCGAAATTCACAAAGACGTTGGAAGAGGATTCTATATTTACCTTTTTCAGGAATTCATAATTTGTGTAATCGCTGTAAAGAAGGAAGATCTTGTTTGTGGGGTACTTTTCGCGAATGAATTCAATGTGTTGCTTGTCATTGAGAACAATTGCAACCCGTTTTCCCACTCCAAGTAGTTGGTCTGTCACCATTGTCCCAAATTCATTCCATCCAATGATTACAGCGTGGTTAGTGAAGTTTGTGCCGTTTAATCCCAATTTTCTGTTTTCGTTAAGGTTTGTAATAAACGAGGTCAGAGCTCCAATTAGCAGACCGTAAAAAAACAAGCTTAATACTACGAATATATAGCCAATACCCCTGCCATAAAGCGTACTGGGATAAATATCTCCGTAACCTACCGTGGTAAGCGTTACGATCGAATACCAGATGGCATTAGCGTAATTGGTTATGGCTGTCTGGGAACTTATACTTTCAAAGCGTATAAGCAAGTGAACCAACAACCAATAAATTAGTAATCCAGCCAGAATATCCAAGCCAATGGATATCCTTTTGTCTTTCAAATATCTCTGAAACATTCCAAAGGTTGGTAATGACCAAATATAATTGAATCGTAAGAATTGACAAGTAAGAGGTTTGATTTGAATAGATAATCCATAAATTGGATGTTCTAAATTGACCAACCGAGCCTTTACTCATCGGAAATTCATCAACTTCTTCCAATGCCGTCAATGTAAGGCAAATGTCGGGTTCGCGAAAGGTGGCCGTATTGTTAACCTTGATCCTGGCAGGGGAGGGTGTATTCTTTTTGCCTTTCGTTGTCTCTCGTATTTTCAGACCGACTTTTCTCAAGGTCTTTGGTTTGACAAATTTTGAGCTGGGTTCAGCTTTTGCCGCATATGGATTGGTAGCCATGATTTGCTACTTTGCCGGGGGACCATTGGCTGATCGTTTTTCGGCACGAAAACTTATGGCCATTGCATTGTTCTCTACCTCACTGGGAGGAATTTTTCTCGCCACAATCCCTGATCTTTTTGGTCTTACCATTACTTATGCGTTCTGGGGTGTAACGTCTATTTTACTTTTTTGGGCTGCATTGATAAAAGCCACCAGGGAGTGGGGTGGTGGGGATGACCAGGGAAAAGCCTACGGTCTACTAGATGGAGGAAGAGGCCTGTTTGTGGCGATCATTTCATCTCTAATGGTATATCTTTTTTCATCGTTTTTGCCATTGAATGTTCGGAACTCTACACCTGAGGAGCTTCGAAGTGCCATGCAGGTTGTAATACTTACATTTTCGACCTTAACCTTTTTGATTGGAATTGTCGTTTGGTGGGTAATTCCCGAAAGTAGCTCCAACCACAAATTGGAGAGACTTGAATGGCAAAAAGTAGTGATCCTGATGAAGAAATCAGAATTGTGGATGTTATCCATAATTGTAATTTGTGCCTATATGGGTTACAAAACGACCGATGATTTTTCTTTGTATGTGAGCGATGCATTTGATTATGATGATGTATCCGCGGCCAGTGTAGGGACCTTGTCTTTTTGGATTAGACCCATTGCTGCAATACCCATTGGATTTCTGGCAGATCGTTTTAAAGCCTCACGGATGATTTTGATATGTTTTCTGATAATGGTCATTGGGAGTGCCATTATTTCCAGTGGCGTCCTCACAGCTTCATTGCCAGTGTTGATAATGTTGTCAATCGCGATGCTCAGCGCCGGAATTTATGGTCTAAGGGGAATATATTTTGCACTCATGCAAGAAGTGAAAATTCCTCTTGTCCTGACAGGTACGGCGGTCGGAATCGTTTCACTGGTTGGGTACACACCGGATGTTTTTGCCGGGCCACTAATGGGATATTTAATCGATAATTCTCCTGGAGCCAGTGGACACCAGCAAGTCTTTATGGTTCTGGGAATTTTTGGAGTGGTCGGCATGTTGATGTCCTTTCTTTTGATGAAAAAGTCACAAAAGGTAAGGAATTCGGTTTAATTCCATCGGACTAGTAGGAATGATGATATTTTGAAATATTTTTAAGCTTTAGCGAAAAGTACTGAGATTTTTAATAGTAAAAACCAAAAAATTTGAATTCTAAGAAAAGTAAAAGTCCTGACAGACATACTTATAACTACGGTGTTATTGGTAATTGTTCTTATACAGCTCATATTCATATGGATACCCGAGTGTCCTGGATGTGTTGGCCCCGATTTGACAGCAGCTTCATTTTTGGCGAGATGGTGGCAGGTGAGAAGGGCGGGGAGTTTTCCATTAAACCGGTAGATAAAAAATTCAAATCCACCCAACAATACATCGAGAATACCAATATCCTGAAAACCACCATCAAAAGTGATGACGGAATTTATAATGTGGTAGACTTTGCACCGCGCTTTCTGCAAACTGATCGATATTACAAACCCCTCATGCTGGTAAGAAAAATAGAAAGGGTGGAGGGAAATCCCAGAATTTTCGTGAAGTGTAAACCTGTTGGTGACTATGGTAATGTTGTGCCTCAGCATTCATTTGGAAGCAATCATATCAGGTATTTAGGTATGGACTCACATGTTCGTTTGACAACCAATATACCTTTATCATACATTGCCGAGGAGCAGAGTTTTGTACTGGATGATACCAAATACCTGGTGATGACGTATGGACCACCTCTGGAAGCGGCATTAGAAGAAACCGTCAACAATTTCTATTACAAGACTCTCAATTATTGGCGCAACTGGGTCAAAAGGGCATCTATTGTAGATTTCTATCAAAGAGAGGCCATTCGATCAGCATTGATTTTAAAGATTCATCAATTTGAAGATACTGGCGCGATTATCGCAGCTACTACTACTAGTCTTCCGGAATCACCGGGTAGTACGCGCAATTGGGACTACAGGTATTGCTGGATGCGGGATACCTTTTATACCCTTAATGCTTTCAATAATATTGGTCACTTTGAGGAAGTGGAGAAGTATTTCCATTACATATTGAATACCACCGTGGATGAAGAGGACCGATTTCAGCCGCTTTATGGTATTTCAGGGAAAAAGAAACTAATAGAGAAGGAGCTGTCCGATCTTCCCGGATATGAAGGAAATATTCCAGTTCGAGTGGGCAATGATGCATATACACACATTCAAAATGATGTCTATGGACAGGTTTTGATAAGCCTTCTTCCGCTTTATAGTGATATGCGGATCATTTTCACAGAACGGTTTGACTCTGTCCCGCTGATCATGAAGACACTGAAAATGATCCAGAAGACATTTGACGAGAAGGATGCCGGTCTTTGGGAGTTTAGAAACCTAGCCCAACACCATTGTTATACCTATCTATTTCATTGGGCCGGCAGCAGTGCGGCCATAAAGATTGCCAAGGTTTTGGGAAACAGAGAGATGGGGGAGTTGGCGGTTAAGCTCAAGGGAGAATCGGAAAAGATGATTGAGAAATGCTATGTCCCTGCCAAAAAGGGATACGCCCAGGCTGTAGGCGTTGAGCGAATGGATGCCAGTACGTTGCAGTTGATCATGATGAACTACATAACCGATCCGGTAAAGCTGGGGGACCATTTGAAGGCACTTGAAAAGGAGCTTTTTGCAGGTAATGGTTTATTTTACAGGTACAAGCATCAGGATGACTTTGGGGAGCCCGAAACTACCTTTCTCATCTGTGCCTTTTGGTACGTGGAAGCGCTGGCATGTGTCGGACGCGTAGGGGAAGCTATCAACTTTTTTGAGCAAATCATTTCCAGATCCAATCACCTGGGATTATTATCAGAAGATATTAGCGCTGATGATGGTAGTATGTGGGGAAATTTCCCTCAGGCGTACAGCCACGTCGGTTTATTGAATGCTGCAACGAGAATTGCTAGAAAACTGGACATGCCTAGTTTCTTATAGTTTTCGTCAATATTATCAATTGATAATATGAGAGAAAGGGTCTATATTGGATGACGCAAATCCGAGATTCAAACCTTACATCGCTCAATGAGGATACTGGTCATCCTTCTGATTTTATTGTGTTCCAATTTACACGGACAGAGTACCGGAGAGTTTGAAATCACAAGGCTCAACGACTCTGCTTTCTATTACCTGGATCGAGGTGGAGATAGTCTGTGCTACTTTGCCGGCAAGGCATATACGGCCAATAGTGGTAGATATGAGATAGAGGAGGTACGTTCGTTTTTAGTCCTTGGTATTTGCCTTAGAAACGATGGGAAATTGGACTCAGCATTTCAATTGTTTGATGCTGCCAGAGCTACATTCGATGAGCATGATATGTTGCCGGAACTTGGGCGGGCAAATTGGTACCTGGGAAAAATTTGGTGGGCTCTCAGGAAAATGGACAAAGCGGAGGAGGTGTATCTGGATGCCGTATCGATTTTAGAGGAGGCCGGTGATTATGATACCCAGTTCAAGGTTCTGAATGGTCTTGGCGTGATGCGAATATCTCAGGGAGATTACTCGAAGGCTCTTCAATACTTAAAGCAATCATTGACCGTAGTGGAGAGGGAAAATCTATTTGATTTTCACGTTCGTGTCTTGAAAAATATCAGTGGTGTTTATGTGGAATTGAAAGAGTACGAAAAGGCTTTGGAGTTCAATCAATTGGCCATTGACAATGCCAACCCGGAAAGGGATAAAGACATGATTCCCATCAACTATCTCGATAGAGCATTGATTTATGATAAAACGGGCAACCGTGACAGCTCGGATTTTTTCATGGATCAGGCCCTCCAGGCTGCCAGAAGGGTAAATTTTAGTCAACGAAGTATCCGTTATCAGATGAGTAAACTTCATTCTTCCAGAGGCGAGTACACTGAAGCCATCCCTCATTTAAAGTATATAATTGACAGTACCCGGATGAATGCGATGAGCGATCTTATTTATTTCGATATTGCCGAGAAGTACTACCTGGTCGGGAAGCTGGATAGCGCATTGTACTACGCACACTTACTTAATCAGCTTTCAGTGGACAGTAATGGTAAGACCAATATATATAAGTCGGCGAAACTACTGTCGGAAATCTATTCAGACAGGCAGAACATGGAAAGGTCAAATTATTTCCTTAAGCAATATGCGGCGTACAAGGATTCAGTTTTTAATGATGAGTTGAATCAGCAGGTCTCGGATCTGAGGGTACAAATAGAGACGATTGATAAGGCAAATCAGATCGAACAGTTAAAGACACAGGTGACCATCGAGGAACTGACCAGAAAATCTTTGATCAGGACGAGCATTGGTATCTTTTTGATTTTGGTTTTCTTCATTATTCTAATTTCAATAAGATACAATCATCAGAGAAAGCTGGAGAAAATAAAACAAAGAGAACTGATCAGGGAGAATAAACGAAACAGGCAGGATTTACATCTTCAGACTTTGAGAATGATGCGTTTAAGCTCCACGATGTTGGATGTGGAGGAAAGCATTAAGGAATTGAAAAGGGTAACCAAAGACGAAAAGATCGGTTTGCAACGAATATTGAATATCATTCGTGTCAATAAAAGTGTCGAATCCGAGTGGGAAAGTTTCAACCATCATTTTAATAGCATTTACAGCGGATTTACGGATTACCTGAAAAAGAACTATCCTGAGTTGACAATAAATGAAATTCGGTTTTGCTCCCTGATGAAAATGGACCTTAAGAACAATGAAATCGCTTCGATACTGGGCATCGCTTCACGTAGCGTCATCATGTCCAAGTACAGAATCAAGAAGAAGATGAAAGTCGACGATCAGGTAAGGATCGAGGACTTTATAAAAAGACTGGACTCCAGGCAGACTCGTTGAGAAATCTACTCCATTAACATTTGAAGTATCTTTCTTATTCTTTTATAGTTAATGACACTGAATTTAGCTTCCGAAGCCTGGTTGCCTACCTTGATGGTGTACGCTTCCTTCGGCATTACTTTAAATGTATCCTCATCCGTTCTGTCATCCCCACAGGCCATTATAAAGTTGGCTTTTGAGTCATCAAGTATTACTGTGGCACCCCGACCTTTATTGATGTCCATGGATTTGATTTCTACCACTTTGTCGCCTTCCATGATCTGCAGGTTTTTATTCTGCGTGAGGTATTTTAGGTGACTGGTCAGTTCGCGGGTCCTGACTTCTCCAAGTCCGGTTTCTACCTTTCTGTAGTGCCAGACAAGCGAATAATCTTTGTCTTCTACAAACGACCCGGGAGTCCGGTTTACATACCCTTCAAGGAGGGTCATGATTTCTTCTTTCCAGGCATTGGTCAGCTTGGTAATCGTTTTGAATTCTTCACCTTTTCTCTTAATCCAGGCTCCGTGTTCGGCTACTATTTCCACATCATAGTCTTTTAACCAGTTTTCAAGTGTCGAGCGACCCCGTCCACTAATGATGACAATTTTGTTCTTCTTATCAGCGGTAAGACCTTTGATGATGGATTTGAGTTCTGCATCCGGTTTTGATTCATTGGGATCCAAATGAAAGCCGGTAAGGGTGCCATCGTAGTCCAAAAAGATCAATCTTGATTTCGCTTTCTTGTAGTCTTTGAGTATCTGCTGCTCCAGTTGTTCGTCGATGAGTCTGGTTTCAAGGGCGGATTGAGAAGATTTCACGAAATCAAGGTTATCCATAAAAAGTTCGACCCATTGATGTATGTTGTATCTTTTGATTGAGGCCTGCATTCTGGTCATCTGTCTCACCTGGTCTTCTTCAGGCATAGTGAGTGCCCTGTGCATGGCTTTGACCATTTGCTCGATGTTGTTAGGATTTACAATGATGGCGTCTGAAAGCTCCTTGGAAGCTCCAGCCATTTCACTCAGTACCAGAACGCCTTTTTTGTCGATCTTACTTGCAATGTATTCCTTACATACCAGGTTCATTCCATCCCGCATCGGTGTAACCAGGCAGACATGTGCCATCCTGTAGAACGCGGACAAGGCACTAAGTGGAAAACTCCTGTAAAAATAATGAACCGGTGTCCAGTTAAGTCTGGCGAAACTTCCGTTGATCCGACCCACCAGCAGATCTATTTCTTCCTTCAGCTGTCGATACTTGGGTACCGTGTCCCTCGAAGGTACCACTACCATAAAAAAAGAGACTTTTTCTCTGAATTCCGGGTGCTCCTGCAGGAAGCGCTCGAATGCCTTCAAACGCTCAGGAATTCCTTTGCTGTAATCAAGTCTATCTATGGTCAGAATCATCTGAACATCACCTATGGATGTTCTGTATCGCACTTCCCTGGCCAATGTCTCAGGAGCTGCCGCTGATTCTGCATATTTATCATAATCAATACCCATCGGTAGGGCATCTACCATCACCAGTCGGTTTTCAACGGTTATTTTGCCATTTTCATTTCCCAGACCGGCCAGTCTGTTTACGGAAGAGAGAAAGTGACGCATATCATCGTAGGTATGAAACCCAAGAAAATCAGACCCCAACATGCCATTTAGGAGTTCTCTTCTCCAGGGTAGCAATCGAAATGACTCGTAAGAAGGAAATGGTATATGTAGGAAAAATCCTATAGTGGATTTAGGATTGTTTTCTCTGATCATTTGCGGGAGCAGCAGAAGCTGGTAATCATGCACCCAGATCGTATCTCCATCCTCAATCACATTGTCAAGTTCCTTTGCAAATTTCTTGTTTACCTTTTGGTAGGCTTTCCACAGGTCATCATCGTAGACAGTATACTGATTGAAATAGTGAAAGTTTGGCCAAAGCGTTTCATTGCTAAATCCTTCATAAAAATCTTCAATTTCCTGGGCACTCAGGAAGACCGGCCGCATACTTTGCTTTTTGAGATTTTTGGCGATTTCCGTTTTCTGAGAGGCTTTGGTCACAGCCAGACCAGGCCAGCCAACCCAAATATTATCACCTTCCTTATAGATGGAGCCCAATCCCGTGGCAAGTCCACCTTCACTAGGATTGTAGGAGAGTTTCCCCTTTTCTTCAGAAATTTTTACAGGCAGTCGGTTAGAAACGATGATTGTCTTGGACATAAAACGGTAGTGATTGTTCTTCTTAAATTATCAAAGGGTAACTTAAATACAAGATAAAAGAAAATTTAATGGTTCCCGAAACGGGTGGGATTAACGATTATTGAAATTTTTTAATCGAAGTTGTGTGAGCTTTCTTTTGGTGTCCAGAGGAAAGTCCCCTTTCATCACCCAATCGTAGAATGAGGGTTCCTGGGCCAGAACATCAGCTACTTTCTTACCTCTGTGTTTCCCAAAATTGAAAATCTCATCGCCATTGTCGTCATAGACCATCCTGCCGGCAAGGTCGATCATTTTTTTATTGATAAGGTTATGCACCTTGGACATGTCATTTTCGATCTTCCCCATTACATTCCCAAGCAGATCCTTCATTTCCTGACCTTCATATTTTTCAATTTGAGCCACAAAAACCTCTTTGGTGGCACGAGTATCAACGGCAGCACTGTGGGCGTTTTCCAGCACCTTGTCGCAATAAAACTTGTAGGCAGCTGTCAGATTTCGTTTTTCCATCATGTGAAAGATCTTCTGCGCGTCAAGGATCTTTCTGTTGTCAATGTCGAAATCCAGGTTGGCTCTGAGGAATTCCTCGACAAGGACGGGCACGTCAAATTTTAAGCAATTGAATCCTGCAAGGTCGCAGCCCTCAAGGTATTGGGCCATTGATTTTGCGATCTGCTTAAAAGTAGGCTCATCTTTTACATCTTCGTCATAGATTCCATGGATCAGGCTGGACTCGGTGGGAATGGGAATTGTCGGGTTTAGTCTTCTGACTTTCTCATCTTCAGTGCCATCCGGAAAAATTTTGATCATGGCAATTTCTACAATACGATCGTGAGAAACGTTGGTTCCCGTTGTTTCCAGATCAAAAACTACCAATGGGTTTTTTAGATTGAGTTTCACTTAAGCCTCCTCCGAATAGGTTTTCAGGGCTTCCAGAATGTCTTCTTTCTGAACACTGATCCTTTGCAAAATGGCCATGGAAGCACCTAATATCGACGGAAAATGCTTGTTCCGGGTTTTAATCACATGTCCATTCTCCAGTTTAAATCCATTTTCCGTTTTTTCACCGGCCACGGATTCGTATTCTATCAACTTTACATCTTCCCGATCTCTTTGGGTACCAAGAACCATGGAGAGATTGTCTTCTTTATTATATAAGATGGAACCGGCTTTTGGTGTTTTATCTGCCAGCACTTCATAGTGGCTAAATTCCTCCTCGATGGATTGACTTTCCGATTTCTTCTTGCTGATATGATGAAACAATACCACATGATGTCGGTAATTGAGCAGACTATCAGTTTCTATCGCATGGGAATCCCTATCACAGATCAGGATAACCGGAGCATCAGAAAACTTCGAATCGTTCTCATCAAAAAAATAATCACAAGGTTTATTTATCGTTTCAAGAACATGCAGAGCAATTTTTGTAATCTCCTCCGCACCACCCGATCCTATCATAAGAATTCGTTGTTTGCTCTCGATTTTGGAAAAATCTGAAATCATAAGGGTTTTGGTAGTCGCTCAAAAATACATGAAAAATAATGGTAGCCAAACCGAAAACTTACTGTGGAAAAGGGTGTGAATAACATCTGGGAAACTTTATTAAATGATTTACTTATGATTAAGTTGCGTAGGGTGTACGTTTGCTATCCCAAAGCACGACCATCAAAGAATTAATGGAAACCAACAAATCTTCGGCATACAGGACTGCAGGCAAAACAAGGCGAATCCCATTATCAAATGAAGAAAGTCTTGGCAAATTGCCTCCCCAGGCCGTAGATATTGAGGAGGCTGTTTTAGGTGCCCTTATGCTGGAGCGTGATGCGCTTTCCAATGTTATCGACATTCTCAAGCCCGAAAGTTTTTATAAGGAATCTCACTCCCAGATTTACGAGGCGATAGTTCAGCTATTCAATAATTCTGAACCGGTTGATATCAAAACCGTAGTTCATCAGCTTCGAAAAAACGGAACGCTGGATGTCGTCGGAGGAGCATATTACATCGCTGAGCTCACGACAAGGGTAAACTCAGCGGCCAATATTGAGTATCACTCCAGGATTATTTCCGAGCAATCCATTAAGCGCGAGTTGATCAGGATTGCATCAGAAGTTCAAAAAGATGCTTATGAAGATACTATTGATGTTTTCGATCTCCTTGACAGGACGGAGCAATCACTTTTTGACGTATCAGAGTCACATATCCGAAAAAATTACGACAAGATGAGTTCGCTTCTGGGAATGGCCATCCAGGAGATAGAGGAAAAGAAAGATAAGAAAGATGGTTTGACAGGCATAGCCAGCGGGTTTACTGCTCTTGACAGGATTACATCCGGTTGGCAACCATCTGATCTTGTGATCATCGCGGCAAGACCCGGTATGGGTAAAACGGCCTTTGTGGTTTCTGCCATGCGAAATGCCGCCATTGATTTTCAGCAGCCCGTCGCAATTTTCTCTCTAGAGATGTCGTCCGTGCAATTGGTGAACAGACTGATTTCAGCAGAAGCCGAACTGGAAAGTGAGAAAATCAAACGTGGAGACCTTGCTGATTATGAGTGGGAACAGCTTTTACATAAGACATCCAAATTATCCAGCGCACCTATTTTCATAGATGACACCCCAGGGTTGAGCATACTGGAGCTCCGGGCCAAGTCACGAAGACTTGTAGCACAACATGGTGTAAAACTGATCGTAATTGATTACCTTCAATTGATGACGGGAGACACCTCCAAAAGCGGAGGCGGCAATCGTGAGCAGGAGATAGCATCAATTTCACGAGCACTGAAAGGTATCGCGAAAGAGTTAAATGTTCCTGTACTTGCACTTTCGCAGTTGAGCAGGGCAGTAGAGACCAGAGGAGGAGACAAGAAACCGATGCTTTCGGATTTGAGGGAATCGGGTTCAATTGAGCAGGATGCAGATATCGTAATGTTCCTGTACCGTCCTGAATATTATGGGATCACGCAAGGTGAAGACGGCATGCCATTGAGCGGAATGGGTGAAGTCATCATCGAAAAACACAGAAACGGAAGGACTGGTACCGTCCAGTTGAAATTCATCGGTCGATTTACCAAGTTCACCGATATGGATAATTCTATTTCCGATCATTACAGCACGCCGTTTCCTTCCTCCGGAAATTCCAATACGGATTTTACCATCACCCTTCCCAGCAAGGGATCATCCAAGCCAGAGAATAACTCTGAGGATGACGATGGAGATGTACCATTCTAATCTTCCAGTTCCAACAGGAAATTCTGATAAGCGTTCCTCAGTTCGGCGTTGGTTTTCAGATCGCTTTTACTTTTCTCAATTCCGGTTTTGAAAGTCTGCTCGGCTTTTTGGGCTTCACCCAGGTCTATGTAAAGATGAGCAGCCTGATAGTAGGTGGGAATGTAGTCAGGGGATTCCTCCAATAATTCTTCGAAAAGCCCTAACGCCAGGGTTTTGTTTTGCTTTTGATACTCCAACGCCAAAGCATATTTAGTGAAGGTATCTTCAGGGTCAATTTTCAGTAAATTTTCAAGTTTCCCAATGCGTTCCTCGTTCATAATGCTTGATTTTTATTTACTCCTTTATTGACTAACTTCACGTGCTGAAACAGGGAAAAATAGCTAATAATATATGAAAATTCTGGTGTGTATCACCCATGTTCCCGATACGACTTCAAAGATCTCATTTGCAGAAAATAATACCAAATTCAATAAGAATGGTATTCAATTTATCATCGGGCCCTATGACGATTACGCATTGGCCAGAGCCGTAGAATTGAAGGAGCAGGCTGGTGGAAGTATAACGGTTTTAAATGTCGGTGAAGCTGAAACAGAACCTACGATTCGCAAGGCACTCGCGATAGGAGCTGATGATGCAATTAGGGTAGATGCCGACCCCACCGATTCTTACTTTGTTGCAAGCCAGATTGCCCATTTTGCGAAAGCAGGAGAGTACGACCTGATCTTAATGGGTCGGGAAAGTATAGATTTTAATGGCGGTCAGGTCCATGGTATGGTAGGCGAGATGCTCGGGATTCCGTCAGTATCTCCGGTGATGACGCTTGACCTAGAGGGCAATACCGCTAAAATGAGTAGAGAGATAGAGGGAGGCAAGGAGTATGTAGAGGTTGAGCTACCTATCGTGGCGGGATGCCAGGAGCCTATTGCGGAATGGAAAATACCCAACATGCGGGGAATTATGTCGGCCAGATCTAAGCCTTTAACCGTGGAGCAACCGGTCTCTGATGAGGCCTTAACGGGTGTTAGTGCCTTTGAACTGCCTCCGGATAAGGGAGATGTCAAACTGGTGGACTCGGATAATCTTGAAGAGTTGGTAAATTTATTGAAGAACGAAGCGAAAGTAATATAAGATGGGCGTACTGGTATTTGTAGAAATGGATGAAGGGAAGGTCAAGAAATCATCCCTGGAGGCAGTTAGCTATGGGAGTGCGATGGGGGAGGAGACAACAGCCATCGTTTTTGGTAAACCTGATGCTGAAGACATTAGTTACCTTGGTAAAGCGGGTGCCTCCAACGTACTTCAGATAGAAGATGATAATTTCTCTCAGCCGGGAATTATGACATATTCCTCGGCCCTTGCAGAAGCATTTGAAAAAGTGGGTGCCTCTACTTTAGTGATGGCCAGATCGTCCATAGCAGACCCTGTGGCGGCAAGAACTTCGATCAAATTGAAAGCAGGATTGGTCTCTAACGTTTCCGCGCTTCCTGAAACAAGCAATGGATTTACCGTTCAAAGAAGCATTTATACGGGTAAGGCTTTTGCCAATACGGAAGTCAAAGCGGAGAAAAAGATTTTGACCTTAAAGAAAAATGCAGTGGCCATTAAGGAGGATGGATCTGATCCATCAGTGGAATCCTTCAGTCCCACCTTACATGAGAGTGATCAGAAGGTAAAAATTACCTCTAAAGAAAAAGCCGAGGGTGATGTTTTGCTTCCGGAAGCAGATATCGTGGTCTCAGGTGGTCGCGGACTTAAAGGTCCGGAAAACTGGGGTATGGTGGAAGAGCTTGCGAAGGTATTAGGCGCAGCTACAGGTTGCAGCAAGCCGGTATCAGATATGGATTGGAGACCGCACCACGAGCATGTGGGCCAAACCGGAATTAAGGTAGCTCCATCTTTGTACATAGCGATAGGTATTTCCGGCGCGATTCAGCATTTAGCAGGTGTAAATTCATCAAAATATATTCTGGTTATCAACAAAGACCCTGAAGCACCTTTCTTCAAAGCTGCTGATTATGGTGTTGTTGGAGACGCGTTCGAGGTTGTTCCCAAATTGACAGAAGCTATAAAAGCTAAAATCGGATAAATGCAGGATAAGATAAAGTTGGAAATTCTGGGATTATCCTCCAGTCAATCGCAGTCCGGGTCTTTTGCGCTGGTATTGGGAGAAGTAAGCGGCAACAGACGTCTACCAATCATCATTGGCATGTTTGAGGCCCAGGCAATAGCGATTGAGATCGAAAAAATCACTCCGAATCGTCCTATGACTCATGATCTTTTCAAATCCTTTTCACACAATTTCGAATTCGACATCAAAGAGATCATTATTTCTGATCTAAAGGAAGGAGTTTTCTTTGCCAAGATCGTTTGTGGTAAGAATGGTGAGAAACTTGAGATTGATTCCCGTCCATCAGATGCCATTGCCATTGGTTTGAGATTCGGTGTTGACATTTATACTAATGAGTCCATATTGACTGAGGCGGGAATAGTACTAACCGATGAGACAGATGGAGAAATCACACAGATCAGGCCGGACGTTCAGGATGAATCCAAAAAACCACAAGATCTTGGTGATATGTCATCTGAAAAACTGAATGAGCTTTTGGATAAAGCGCTGGCAGACGAGGATTACGAAAGAGCTGCCAAGATCAGGGACGAAATTAAGCGTCGCAACTAACTCCAAATGGACATACTCAAGGCTGTATTCGGCATTGCATTTCTGATCGGCCTTGCATTCTTATTTTCCGGTAACAGGCGGTCCGTGGACTGGAAACTTGTTATTGCCGGTCTTGTGATTCAGGTGATCGTAGGATTTCTTATTGGGCAGGTTTCACTGGTTCAGGATTTTTTTTCTATCATTTCCAGTGGGTTTGTCAGGTTCCTGAATTTTGCCCTTAAAGGTGCTGAATTTCTATATGGTGATCTGGCGATAAATAGTGACAACAATGACGGCGCAAGACACAGTCTTGGTTTCCTTTTTGTCTTTCAGGCGCTTCCGACTGTGATATTCTTTTCGTCCGTCACTGCAGGCTTGTACTATCTCGGAGTCCTTCAAAAAATTGTTTTTGTTTTTGCCTGGGTGATGACAAAAACCATGAGGTTGTCTGGGGCTGAAAGTTTGTCAGCCGCCGGAAATATATTTCTTGGTCAAACAGAGGCACCATTGCTGGTAAGACCATTTATTGACAGAATGACCACATCGGAGTTGAATTGTCTTATGACCGGAGGCATGGCCACGATTGCCGGAAGCGTTCTCGGAGCCTATGTGTCATTTTTGGGGGGAGGTGACCCTGCTGCACAGGCTCGTTTTGCCACCTATCTGCTTAGTGCCTCGATCATGAATGCCCCTGCTGCCATTGTGATGGCAAAGATTTTTCTTCCTGAGCAGGAACCTGAAAAAATTGACAGCAGTCTGAAAGTGAGCAAGTCAAATCTGGGTGTTAACCTCATAGATGCCCTGGCAAGAGGTGCGTCGGATGGGATTAAGCTGGCCCTCAATATAGCAGCTATGCTGTTGGCTTTCATTGCCGTGATCTTCGCTCTGAACTGGATTCTGGTGGATGGGATAGGAGCGGTTACGGGTTTGAACGAATTTGTGCGCACCTCAACCAATGGGACATTTGAGGGGTTTTCTTTGCAATATATCCTCGGACAGGTCTTTCGCATTTTCGCTTTCGCAATGGGAGTCGATTGGTCTGAAAGTCTACTGGTCGGCAGCCTGCTTGGACAGAAGACCGTCATCAATGAATTTGTAGCTTATCTGAATCTCGCAGAACTCAAATCAGCCGGAGTACTTAGCCAAAAGTCTATCGTCATATCTACTTACGCCTTATGTGGATTTGCTAATTTCAGCAGTATTGCCATCCAGATAGGTGGTATTGGGGGGATGGCACCAAAAAGACAGGCGGATCTTTCAAGTCTTGGCCTGAGGGCGCTGATGGCGGCTACATTGGCTACCATGCTGACCGCTACAATTGCCGGAGCCCTTTTTGCTTAGGATCTTACCATTTGATCCATGATCAGCTTTGCTGTTGCAGGGTTGGTAGCCAGTGGGATATTATGGACATCGCATAATCTCATGAGCATTTGCACATCCGGTTCGTGCGGATGCTTATCCATCGGATCCCTGAAGAAAATCACGGCATTGAGCTTTTTCTCTGCAGCCAATGCGGCAATTTGAGCATCTCCACCCAGCGGACCGGATAAAAACCTTTTGACATGAAGCCCGGCTTTCTCAGCATGCTTACCGGTGGTTCCCGTTGAAACCAGTTCTATCTTTTGAAGTTCACTCTTGTATTCCAGCAGAAATGCCACCATCTCTGCTTTTTTACCATCGTGGGCAATTACGGCAATTTTCATAGTCTGAGATTAAGATACCAAATTACCTAATCTCCGCCCATATTGTCCAAACTCAATAAAGACTTTACGAATAATTATTATTAGGTACCGGTTCTCCGCTTAAAATCTCTTCATTAGCCAGGTCTCTGAATTTATCGAAGTTTTTTCGGAACCTGACGGCAAGGTCGTTGGCTTTTTCATAAAATCCTTTGTCATTGCGCCAGGTCTCCCGGGGACTCAGGATCTCATTGGGCACGTCCGGACAAGTCAACGGAATTTCCGCGCCGAAGATGGAGTGTTTTCTATATCCTACATTGTCAAGCACACCTGCCAGGGCAGCCGATATCATTGCCCTGGTATAGGTGAGGTTGATACGCTGACCTGTTCCATAAGCACCACCTGTCCATCCGGTATTGATTAACCAAATTTTCACATCATGTTCGTCCATTTTCTTTCCAAGCATTTCGGCGTAGACCGTGGGAGCCAGTGGCAGAAATGGAGCACCGAAGCAAGCTGAGAAGACCGGTTCAGGCTCGGTGACTCCGGCTTCAGTACCTGCTACTTTAGAGGTATATCCGGAAAGAAAATGGTACATGGCCTGACCTTTTGATAACCTCTGGATAGGAGGGATCACTCCGAAAGCATCACAGGTAAGGAAAAAGATATTTTTTGGAATCCCGCCGATGGAGGGATTCACTGCATTTCGAATATGTTCGATTGGATACGATACACGTGTATTTTCCGTGATGCTTCCATCTGAGTAATTGATCTTCCTGGTCCCTTCAAAAAACTTCGTATTCTCCACGATTGCACCATATTTAATGGCATTCCAGATATCGGGTTCCTTTTCTTCCGTCAGGTTGATTGTTTTCGCATAGCAGCCTCCTTCAAAATTGAAAACATTCTTTTCTGTCCAGCCATGCTCATCATCTCCAATCAGGAGTCGGTTCGGATCCGCAGATAGGGTAGTTTTTCCCGTACCGGACAAACCAAAAAAGATGGCAGTGTCTCTTTTCTCGATGCCCATATTGGCAGAGCAGTGCATGCTCAGAACATTGTCGTTTACGGGAAGGAGGAAATTCAACACCGAGAAGATTCCTTTTTTCATTTCCCCGGAGTACTCAGTTCCTCCAATGAGAATTATTCGTTTTGTGAAATTGATGACTGCAAAATTCTCACTTCTGGTGCCGTCTGTTTCCGGATTGGCTTTGAACCGGGGGCAGCAAATGACTGTAAAATTTGGTTCAAATGACTCAAGTTTATACTGCTCCGGTTGCAGGAACATGTTATAACAGAAAAGGTTATGCCATGCAAAGGTGTTTATGAAACGAACGCGTAGACGATGTGTTTTGTCTGCACCGGCGTACATATCCCGCACATAGACCTTTTTCTCGGCGAGATATCCTATGATTTTGTTGTAAAGGATTTCAAAACTCTCGGATGAGATCGGTTGGTTGATGTTTCCCCACCAGACTTTGTCTTTTGTCAAATCATCTTCAACGATGAATCGGTCTTTTGGAGATCTTCCGGTAAATTTTCCTGTTTCTACAAACAAAGCACCCACATCCGTCAGGTGACCTTCTTTATTTTTTACTGTTTCCTCGATCAGTTCAGCCTGCTGAAGATTCCAGTGTGCTTCTGATACTGAAATGCCTGCTGATTTTAAGTCATTGGGTTGTGGTTTTAAACCAAATTCTTTCATAACTAGATTTAAAAGGGGTGAATCTATTTTGGGACGAAATTACACCACTTGGTCAGTATAGCATTGCTTTTTGCAAAGACTTTATCATCCCTTTTCAAAAAAGGGATCAACCACCTCCGGCTTGCTTTTTTCAGTCATGAGACTCACCACAACCAGCGCAGTGACGGAAACAATAATGGCGGGTATAGCTATGAAATCAGTGTCAAAAGGGAACTTCAAAATACTCAGATCAAGACTGCCATCACCAATGATTTTATTCATGATGGAGATAAAAAGCACGGTAATCATTCCACCTGCTATGCTGGCGATTCCACCTTCTTTTGTTACCCGTTTCCATAAAAATGCCGCCAAAATGGCTGGCGCCAGGGAGGCACCGATCATCGTATAACTAATAAGTGCCATTTCCAGAATAGTAGTGAATTGAGTTACCGTCAGAAACGCCAGCAAGCCAAGGACCACTATAGCAGCTCGTTGAATGAGGATCTTCTTTTTAGAATCAACGTTTTTGATGAAATATTTTTCAATTAAGTCCCGCGAGACGTTTGTGGATACCACCATCAAAAAGGTATTTCCGGTGGAAAGAATGATGGCTACGCCTCCGGCAAATAATAAAGAACCAACATAGGCAGGAAGTTTCTCAAAGCCAATTCGTAGTATGATTTCCTCCGACATGGCCCTGTTTATAGAGCCGTCTGCCATAAAGAATCTTGGATCTTCAGCATACATGGCGAAGCCAATTACTGCCAGAGCACACATCAGAAATTCAATTAATACCACTCCGATGAACATGCCAAATACTGCCTGCCGAGCGGATTTCGCATCCTTGGCGGATGAGAATTTTTGATAGATGCTGCTTTCACTGAGGAGTAGTAGCAATGTGGGTAGGAGAATGCCAATGTACCATACCGCATCGTGCCCTTCCACCATGGATAAATGGCTTGGATTCACTTCGTTGATTTTGGTCACTACACCATCCCATCCTCCCTGGTTGTCCAGTGCGAAGGGAATCGCCAGACATATGGCTAAGATCATGATCACGCCATTGAAAATGTCAATGGATACGATGGACACCATTCCGGCCAGGGCGGTAAAACAAACGATTACCAGAAATGAGATAAACGTGCCCATATCCGGACTGATGGCACCTTCGGTCAAAATTGACAGGAATCGGCCGCCTCCTTTAAACTGATAGCCGGCGATGATCAGGTAGGCAATGATTATTGTGATCGTGCCCAGTAACCTTGCGATTGGCGCATATCTTTTTTCAAGAATGTCCGTCATAGTGTACTGAGCAATTTTTCGTACCCTGGCCGCAATGAAGTATACCACCAGAATACCAATCCAGGCTCCCATTGAAAACCATAGCTCCGAAAATCCCGTGCGGAACGTAAGACCGGCTGTGCCAAAAAGGCTGCCCGAACCAATCCAGGTAGTAACAAGTGTGCCGACCAACAAATAAACAGGTACACTTCTGCCAGCGACAACGAAATCGTCCTCTGTTTTTACCTGGCGACTTTTGTAGATTATGATGGCTGTAAGGATCAGGATGTAGCCAACGGTGACAATTATGAACATATTTGGGCGAAATTTCCCCAAACATAACCATTATCATCAGTCCGTTAAATTGATTTAGATAAAAAGGAAGATCGGATTAAATTGCAGACTGTTACCAAGTAAAAGATGATACTGATCAAAAACCGCTATCGTAAAACGCTTTACAAGATCAAGAATGATCAGGTTATGACCCAATCCGGAAAGCTTATTGGTAAAGTCTTGAATGATCAATTACTGGATGCAGACGGGCAGCTGCTGGCCAAGGTCACCGAAAGTCAGGTTCTTGATGTGGCAGAGGATAAAGTTTTAGCCAATGTTGTAGGGACGGAAATAAAGTCTCCGGATGATCAGCTTATGGGTTATGTGGATGGAACACCGGCTCGAAATTTTGCCCATGGCGCTGCCGCGCTTGTGAAATTTGCTTTTCTTTAATCCGAATATTTCTCCTTTATAATTTCAAATGCTTTTGGAACTCCGGTGGAGGCGGGTTCATTCAGCAAGTGCATGTTTTCTTTTCTATTTACAGTGGGTAGGTTGGGATCAATGATGAATTTTGGAACTTCATCCGGGACAAGATCCAATAGACCTGCTGCAGGATAAACAGCGAGTGAAGTACCCACTACCATAAAAATATCCGCCTTATAGGTCTCCAAAGCAGCTACCTCCATCATTGGAACCATTTCCCCAAACCAAACTACAAAAGGCCTTAGTTGGCTTCCTTTTTCACACTTATCCCCAATGTTTAGCTCCCATCCGTCCATGTCATAGACCAATGAGGAGTCTACGGTGCTCTGTGATTTAAACAACTCACCGTGAAGATGAATGACTTTCTCACTTCCTGCTTTTTCGTGCAGGTTGTCGATATTTTGAGTGATGATACTCACGTCATATTGGTTTTGCATTTGAGCGAGCGTGAGGTGACCTGGATTTGGTTTGGTGGTCAGGGCCTGTTTCCGTCTCTCATTGTAAAATCTAAGGACGGTCTCTTTGTCCTTTCGCCACCCTTGAGGGGAAGCCACCTCCATCACATCATAACCTTCCCATAGACCTCCGGCGTCTCTAAAGGTTTTAATTCCGGATTCGGCGCTGATGCCAGCGCCAGTGAGGACTACTATTTTTTTTCGCTTTGACATAAAACAAAAAAAGTCATCCGCCTTTCAGGGGATGACTTTAGGATTTTTTTGCTTCCTTATTTTATAGAATGAGGATCAGGAGCAACACAATGATGATTACAGCTCCAAGTGAAAGTGTCACGGGGCTACCAAGTCCTGCTTCCGTTTTTAGCTCTTTCTCTATGCCCTTGAGCTCTTTCTTCAAGGCTCTTTTTTCCTTTCCGGAAAGCTCTGACATGTCCATCTTTTTGATCTCATTGACTCTATTGACCAACATCTCTACTCTTTCGGTACGAGTTACTGGTTCTTTCTCAGTTTCTGATGTCGCAGCTGACGTAAAAACAAGGCTTAAAACCAGAAAGCTGCTAAAAATTAGTTTCTTCATCTTATCGGTAGTTAAAAAAGTTTAGGGATTTGAAATTGATCAATTTCGATAATATTTCAAAGTTTATATTGAATTTAAAGTAGATTGGATCAACCTCCAGACGTTTTCAACGTGTCTTTTTTCCAGGTAAGTCTGTCCCAAAACTATTCGTAACACATACTTATTCTGAACCTTGGTATGGGTGAGATAAGCTTTACCAGAGTCATTTATAAGTTTGAGCAGCTTTTCATTTTTCTCATTCAACACCTCAGACGTCGATTTTTCATCGAAATGTCGAAAAACGATCACATTCATCCTCCTTTCAGTTACCAACTCAAAGTCCTTATGCTCCTGTATTTGTTGCTCCAGCCATGCTGCGAACTCAATATGATTTCTTAATACTTTCCTGATTCCGGACACACCGTAGGTTCTGATCACAAACCAAAGTTTTAAAGCCCGGAAACGTCTCCCAAGGGGAATTCCCCAGTCCCTGTAGTCATTGACTTTTCCGGTAGTGGAGGTTTTAAGATACTCTGGCAGAATCGACAAGGTCCTTAACAGAGTATCCTTATTGGACGCGTAATACACCGAACAATCAAAATTAGTCATCATCCATTTGTGTGGATTGAATAGAAAACTGTCCACTTTTTCCAGTGTGTCAGATAGGTGATGATACTCTTCAAGTACCAGGGCACTTCCTGCGTACGCCGCATCTACATGATGCCAGAGTTTGTGTTTCTTACAGATTTGATCCACGGATACTACGTCATCGAATGCCAGGGTTCCTGTCGTCCCCAATGTAGACACTACCGCGCATGGTGTATGTCCATGAGAGAGGTCATTTTCAATCGCTTTTTCAAGCAATGATGTATTCATCGACATGTCATCGTTCACTTCCATCTTAACAAGATTATCTTCACCAAAACCGGCTATTTTGACGGCCTTGGCAATGGAGCTATGTGTTTCGGCGGAGCAGTATATTCTAAGTTTTTGACTGCCAAAGCCTTCTTTATTAATTGAAAAGTCACACTTCCATTCACGCGCACAAAGCAGCGACACAAGTGTACCCGTGCTGGCTGTATCCTGGATTACACCATGCCAGTGATCCGGCAACTTCATCATTTCCCTAAACCAGTTCATCATCTGTTCTTCAAGCTCAGCGGCAGCAGGGGAAGTTTCCCAAATCATGCATTGTGCCGCAAGAGTAGAAGTCATCATTTCGCCCAGGATGGAGGGAAAGCTGCTATTTCCAGGAAAATACGCATGAAAGTTCGGGTGTTGCCAATGGGTCATTCCCGGCATGATTTTCCTCTCCACATCCTTCATTATTTCGTCAAAAGGTTCCCTATCATCCGGTGGTGAAGTTGGAATCTGTTTGATGATGTCCCCTGGTTTTACCTGGGATTTGACAGTGTACTCCTCGATTTTGCCGTAGTAGTCGGCCATCCAATCCACCAATCTGTGTGCATTGGCCCTAAATTCCTCTAAATTCATGTGGGTATGAAAATGATTTTTTTGGTTTCGAAAAAGGCTTCATCATAGTAATCCGACAAGGATACCATATCGTATTTTCGGTGCAGTGCTTTAAGTTCTTCTCCCAGGTCGCCGCCTTTAAGAGCAATCAATCCTGCTTTAATTTTCTTGCCGGTCCATTTCCAAAGAGTAGCTGCGGGTGCTACTGCTCTTGTGACTGCATAATCATAGGTATCAGAAAGTTCTTCCGCCCGATTCTTCTCGAAGGTCACGTTTTGAAGTCCAAGGGCTTTGACCACCTCAGATACCACGGTAATCTTTTTGCCGATAGAGTCCACCAAATGAAAATGTGATTTCGGAAAGTAAATGGCCAGGGGAATTCCCGGGAATCCACCACCTGTGCCGATGTCCAGAATTGAAGTATTTGGTTTAAACTCTATGAATCTGGCGATGGCCAGGCTATGTAGAATGTGTCTCAGATTCAGTTCGTCAATGTCTTTTCTGGAAACCACATTGATTTTTTGATTCCAATCTGAATAGACACCGGGTAATTGATTGAATTGACTTTTCTGTTTCTCAGTCAGGTTTGGGAAATAACGATCCAGGGAGTTCACCCTTAAATATGCTGCTTTTTATCTTTCACAAGGTCGTACATCAATTCCCTGGCGCGGTGTAGTTGTGCCTTGACGGTCCCAAGTGGTGCATCCAGCTCCTTGGCGATTTCCTCATAGGAGAGTTCATCAAAGTATCGCAGTTTCACAAGCCTCTGGTACTTGGCCGGCAATTTTGTGACAAACATCTGTACAAGCTGGATCTTCTGTGCCTTGATCGTCTGCTCATCAGGGGTTAGTCTGTTATCCTCGACATCGATGTTCACGCTTTCGCCACCATCGTCCGTAAAAGATGTATTGAGGCTGTACGTGTCCAGCTTTTTCTTTCTGATGAAGTCAATGGCATTATTGGTGGCGATTCTAAACAGCCATGTACTGAAGGTATAGTCTTTTTTGAACCGACTTAGGTTTTTAAATGCCTTTGCAAAAGCCTCAATTGTCAGGTCTTCAGCATCATCCACGTTCCTCACCATCTTCAGCACCATGTGATAAACGGGCTTGCGGTAGCGCTGCATAAGCTCTGCAAATGCGCTCTCGTCACCGTCCTTAGTGGCGCTGTCGATCAGCTTGAAATCGTGTAATGCTTTATCTGAAAATTGTCGATCTATTTCCATTTGACCTTTCTTGTAAACGTAGAGATGAGGACCGCAATTGGTACGAAAGTAATATAAATTGCCTCAAAAATTGGTCCAAGACCGATTAGATATCCATCTCCAATCTTTTTTGCAGTATAAAAATGGCCCAATCCGCGAAGGAACAGATGTAAAACTATGGCCCCAATTCCAACCCACATAAAATCCATAAAGACAATGTTCAGTATGGCCAGAATCCAAAATGAAACCAAAGCTAAATGGTTAAAGGCGTGTGAAAGTCTTGACCAGAATGTATAAAATTTCCCAACAGAAAAATGTCTTTTCTTTTGAAACCAATAAGAAGAAAAATCAGATTTTGCAGCAGAGTATGTCAATGATGATTCTCCAAGGACAACTTGTGTCCTGGAGGGTTTAGCGTGATAATGAACGAAAAGGTCATCATCACCACCCATTACATGTTGGTAGTCATTATATCCCCTGGCTTCTAAAAACAATGATTTGCGATATGCTATATTTCTCCCCACTCCCATATACGGAATTTTCAGCCGGGTAGATGAAATATAATTAAGAGCGGTAAGGAACGTTTCATAACGAATGTAAGCATTCAGAAATCCTTTTTCCTTCAAATAAGGAGAGCAACCCAATATGAAATCCGTTTTTTCGCTCATTTCCATTGACATTTGGGCCAACCACTTATCCGACCGTGGAGTGCAGTCTGCATCGGTCAGTACCATCCACTCGTGGGAGGCACCTTTGATACCAAGGGTGAGTGCATATTTTTTGGGACTGAAGTGATCAGGCAGATCGTCAATAATGACTACCCGGACAGATTTGTATTTTTTTTCGAATGCTTTCATCACTTCGATGCTGTCATCGGTACACCGGTCAAGTGCAATCACGATTTCGAATTCAGGATAGTCCTGTTTTAACAGGGTTGGGATTAATTCCCTGAGTTTTGAAGCCATATTTCTGGCAGCAATGACCACAGAAATGGGTGGTTGTTCGGTTGTGGACTTGGTCTTCCAGGTCGAGATCGCGATCCATTGCGTGATCAGCCGTATCTGGATATAACCAAAAGTCAGGATCAGTGCATAGAGGAGTATATCGGTGAAGTCAGGCATCCTTTTAAATCAGCGCACGAAATTAAGACATATTATGCCTTGACAAGATTATTTTTGCCGTCTTTATGAAATTTGATCTGGTAAGTAAAGATCCGAAAGGTAAGGCGAGGGCAGGGGTTCTGAAAACACCTCATGGTGAGATCAACACCCCAATATTTATGCCGGTAGGTACAGCAGGAACAGTCAAAGCCGTTCATCAAAGGGAACTGGAAGTGGACATCAATGCAGAGATCATTCTTGGTAATACTTACCATCTGTATCTAAGGCCCGGTCTGGACATCATTTCGAAAGCCGGGGGTCTTCATAAGTTCAATAATTGGAAACGTCCGATATTAACAGATAGTGGAGGCTACCAGGTGTATTCATTGGGTGACAACCGGAAGATCAAAGAAGAAGGAGTGAAATTCCAATCACATATTGACGGTTCTTATCATAATTTCTCACCGGAGAATGTGGTTGATATTCAGAGAACAATCGGTGCGGATATCATCATGGCCTTTGATGAGTGTACGCCTTATCCCTGTGAGCTGGATTATGCTACAAATTCAATGCATATGACGCATCGATGGCTGGATCGGTGTCTCAAACGCATGAATGAAACTGAACCCAAATATGGATTTGACCAGGTACTTTTTCCGATCGTTCAGGGGAGTGTGTATCCGGACCTCCGTAAAGTTTCTGCGGAATATATCGCGGAAAAGAATGCCCCCGGCAACGCAATCGGCGGGTTATCAGTGGGCGAACCGCATGAAGACATGTACAGTATGACAGACCTGGTTTGTAGCATATTGCCAGAAGACAAGCCCCGGTACCTTATGGGCGTAGGGACACCTGAAAACATACTCGAATGTATTGCACTTGGGGTGGATATGTTTGATTGCGTCATGCCTACCCGCAATGCCCGAAACGGGATGCTATTCACGTCTGAGGGTATCATAAATATCCGCAATGAAAAGTGGAAAGACGATTTTAGTGAGGTTGATGGAGTGCTGGGAGGATACGCCAGCACTTACTATTCAAAAGCTTATCTTCGCCATCTCGTCACAAGTAATGAGATGCTTGGCGCTCAAATATCAAGCATTCACAATCTGACTTTTTATCTATGGCTGGTCAGGGAAGCAAGAAAACAAATCATTGATGGGACATTTTCCGTTTGGAAAGATGAAATGGTAAGAAAGGTGACGCAGAGATTATGAAGAAACTGGATGTTTATTTACTCAAGAAATTTCTTAGCACCTTCATCTTCGTAGTTCTGATTCTGATCGCAATTATCTGTGTCATTGACTACACGGAGAAATACGACAAATTCATAAAATTTGACGTCTCCACGGAGATGGTTCAGCACTATTACCTGACTTTCATTCCGTACATGACAAGTCTGCTGACCCCGATTACAACTTTTATCGCTACCGTTTTTGTCACCGCGAAGCTTGCGGCCAATACCGAGGTCATAGCCATTCTCGCAAGCGGAATTAGTTTCAGGAGGTTGATGGTACCGTATTTCATCGGCGCTTCCATCATAGGGTTGGCAAGTTTTTATCTAAACAGTTATGTTATTCCGGATGCCAATAAATTCCGAATTGATTTTGAATTGAACTACCTGGACAATCCATTTTACTACAGCGGAAGAAATACTCACATCAAGGTTGGCCCGACAGATTATATCTACATAGATCGGTATAACAATCACCGGGATGTGGGGTATAATGTTACCCTCGAGAAGATAACTGATGGTCGGTTGCTTGAAAAGCTGCATGCACAGCGAATTGAATGGGACACAACCACTTCAAAGTGGAAACTCTTTAATTGGGAAAATCGAATTCTGGAGGAGGATGGCGAACGAATGGAGGAGGGCAATACGATGGATACGACCCTATACCTTTCTCCGGAGGATTTTGAAAATAAGGAGAGACTTTGGGAGACTCTGACCCTGACCGAGTTAAATGAGCACATCAGTTTACAACTTTCGAGGGGAGCTGAGGATGTGCTGATCTATCGAATAGAAAAGTACATAAGGTTTATGACACCTTTTACTGTGCTCATTTTGACTTTTATAGGCCTGATCGTTTCAGCCAGAAAGAGCCGAAGAGGTACCGGGTTTCAAATAGCGCTTGGATTTCTTATTGCTTTCATATTCATCATCTTTTATATACTGGCGAGAGCTATTGCTGAGGCCAACACCATGAATCCGATATTCGCGGTGTGGATTCCAAATCTGGTTTTCACGGGTGTAGGATTGGTAATGTATCGATTAGTCCCAAGATGACACAGGAGCGGAAGGACCTGGTTTTTTTGCATTTTATTATTGGAATCTGGGGGTTTACTGCTGTTCTTGGTAAGCTTATCACCATTCCATCGGTGGAATTGGTTTTTTATCGTACTGCGCTTGCCGCAATAGGGCTTTGGGTCGTGATTTCAATTCTCAACAAAAGCTTCAAAATCGAGAGGAGAGCGGATTGGTATGTATTGATATTGTCGGGATTTCTTTTCGGAATTCATTGGATTACCTTTTTCATGTCCGTCAAGGTCTCTAACGTAACTACCTGTCTGGTGGGAATGAGCAGTACAGCCCTCTGGACAAGCATTCTGGAACCAATTTTCTACAAGGAACGTATCAGCAAGCTCAAACTACTTTTTTCTGCTCTGGGAATAGGTGGCATCCTCATCATATTCAGGGTGGATATGGTCAGCATGAATGGTCTCATGCTTGCATTAGTATCTTCGGGTTGTGCTTCACTCTTTACCATATTCAATGCCCGCCTGGTCAGAAATATTGATCACTTCACCATTACATTTTATGAAATGTTGATCGCATTTATTGCAATTTCTATTTTCCTTCCATTTTATGGAAAATTTATTACACAGGGACCTCTGAGTCTGGCACCAGGTTGGTTGGACTGGGTTTATATCCTAATTCTTTCTGTCCTCTGTACCGTTTTCGCCTATTCCTATGCTGTGATGCTGATGAAAAGACTCCGGCCTTTTACCATCAATTTTACCATCAACCTGGAACCAGTTTATGGGATTATTCTGGCTCTGTTGGTTTTTGGAAAATCTGAGATTATGACACCAAAATTCTATCTGGGAGCAACTTTTCTGTTGATTTCTGTCCTTATGTATCCATTGATTTCGAGACGTATCAAACCTAAAAGCGGATTATCTCAACTGAAGCTTTGAAATCAGTGTGGACCGGCCGTTGGATGATTTCAAATGCGGTTCTTCTTCAAACAAGCCAAATACAGCGGAGCCGCTGCCGCTCATTGCCGAATATATGGCACCCGCCAGGTTCAGTTCTTCCTTCAGTTTGGCGATCTCAGGATGCTTTTGAAAAACACCTTCCTCGAAGTCATTAAGCAGTTTCGAGAAGGGCAGAGGTTTAGTGCTCAGGACTTTCTCTAATCCATTTTCCTGAGCAATCGGAGTGACCCCGGCATATGCCTCGGAAGTACTAACATGGATCCCCGGATGGATGATGGAGATGTATAAATGAGACAAGTCCAAACTGAGATTCTTCAATTGTGTGCCTGTTCCGGTGGCCAAAGCCGGCCTGTTTTCGATGAAAAACGGACAATCACTGCCAAGCTCAGATGCAAGTTCTTTCTGTTGTTTGATACTGATTTTAAGGCCGAAAAGTTGATTTAGCATTTTTATAGTAAAAGCACCGTCCGACGAACCCCCTCCCAATCCAGCGCCCATTGGGATCACTTTATGCAAATGGATATGCACAGACGGAATGGAGTAGCGAGTTTTGAGTAGGTTATATGCCTTCACCACCAAATTGGAAGCATCAGAACCTTCAATACTTAAACCCGTCTGCTCAAATTGGAACTCATCCGCTTCTACGATTTCCAAGACATCATGCCATGGAATAGGATAGAGACAGGATTCTATATTATGATAACCATCCTGTCTTATGGATAAAATCTTTAGGCCAAGATTGATTTTGGCATTCGGAAATGACAGCATAAAAGCTAATCTCAGGTCATCTGAGACATAAGCTCCTCGGAGATACCTGTATTAGAGTAGCCTCCATCATGGTATAAATTCTGCATCGTGATCATCCTGCTGAGGTCTGAAAACAGAAATATGCAATAATCGGCACATGCAGCAGCTGAGGCATTTCCAAGAGGTGCCATTTTATCCGCAAAATCATAGAATGAATTAAATCCGTCAATACCTGAGCCAGCAGTAGTCTTTGTGGGAGACTGAGAAATCGTATTTACCCTGATCTTTTTTGCCTTGCCCAATCGATATCCATAACCTCTTGCAATTGATTCCAGCACAGCTTTGGCATCGGCCATGTCAGTATAAAAGGGATAAGTTCTCTGCGCGGCGATATAAGAAAGCCCGACGACCGACCCCCATTCAGAAATAGCATCAAGTTTTTCACCTGCATGCATCATCTTATGAAACGATAAAGCAGATATGTCAAGTGATTTCTGGTACCAGTCGTAGTTAAGGTCACCGTAAGATCGGCCCTTTCGAATGTTTGGGGACATCCCGATGGAGTGAAGGACAAAGTCAATTTTTCCACCCAGAGCCTCAGTGGACTTCGTATATAGATTTTCAAGTTCTTCCACTGATGTAGCATCTGCAGGGATGAGCTCTGAAGATGTCTTTTCCGCCAATTCATTGATTTTGCCCATTCTCAGAGCAATAGGGGCGTTAGTTAGTGTGATTTTTGCACCTTCTTCATGAGCACGCTCTGCAACGTGCCAGGCGATTGAATTTTCGTCAAGGGCTCCGGAGATAATTCCTCTTTTTCCGGCTAATAGATTGTTAGGCATAATTTCTAATTATTCAGGTTGGTAAAATTATCAAAAAGGACGACTTCTAGACTGGTAATGCCAACAATTCCCGGGCACTTTCAAAAGCCATTGAGGTCGGGTTGTCACCTCCAATCATTTTGGCAATGGCTTCCACCCGCTCTTCCTCCGTCAGTTCGGTGATCCTGGTGACAGTTTTTTCGGACTCATTGTTTTTATAAACAAAGAAATGTTTGTTTCCACCTGCAGCAAATTGTGGTAAATGACTGATTGAGATTACCTGGTGATTGACGGACATTTTTCGCATCATTTTTACCATTTTGATGGCAATCTCGCCCGATACCCCGGTATCGATCTCATCAAAAATGATGGTAGGTAAGGCAGTCTTATCTGCAATCAGGTATTTGACAGCGAAGATCAATCTGGAAAACTCGCCACCGCTGGCCACGTATTTGAGCTCTTTAGGTTGAATGCCTTTGTTAGCCGAAAATAATAATTCCACATGATCAAGGCCGCTTTCTGATGGTTCGGTCGGTGTGATCGAAACTTCTACCTTACCATTTTCAATACCAATTTCACGGATTACCTCCTCTATTGCTGCCGCGAACAGATCGGCATGATGTTTCCTCGCTTCTGTCAGTATCTTCCCCCATTTGAGCATTTCTTTTTCGGCAGCAGCCAGTTGAGCTTTGGATTTCTCGATCTCCTCGTCCAGGTTATCAATAGTGCCAAGCTCCTCCGATACATTGTCTCTGATCCCGATGAGCTCCGCGACTGATTGGACATTGTGCTTCGTTTGCAGTCTGTAGATCTCATCCAGTTGACCCTTTACCAGCTCCGTCTGCTCAGGATCATGAATGATTTGATCATCAAGACTTCTGAGCTCGTTGTAAATGTCCTTCAACTCTATGGAAGTGCTTTCGACCCTTTCTGAAAGATTTTCAAATTGATTTGATAATCTTACCAATTTCCGAAGAACCGCCTGAAGCTCCGTAAGCTGTTGATTAACATTAAATTCCCCGGAATCCAGAATCTGATCGCCTTGCGACAGATTTGACTTTATTTCCTCGGCATTCTCCAGCAAGACCATTTCTTCCTCCAGTTTTTCCTGGTCCATGGAGTCCAGATGTGCATCTTCCAACTCCTTCAGGATAAATCGTTTATAATCTTCATCCTGGGAGTTTTGACCGGCTCTGGTCATTAAGGTATTGTATCTCTTTTTCTGCTCAGCGTATTGCTGAAAAGACTTCAGATAGTCTGCGAGGAGCGTTGGATGCTGTGCAAATGAATCTAATATGAATCGTTGATATTCATTGGATCCTAGCTGAAGGGACTCATGCTGAGAATGAATGTCCATCAGGTACGATCCGATTGTGCGCATTACATCAAGTGTGACGGGTGTGTCATTGATGAATGCCCTTGACTTACCGGCAGGACTGATCTCTCTGCGAATGATGCTTTCATTTTCATAATCAAGATCGAGGGATTTGAAAACGGATCTAAGTTGATAGGACTCAAGGTCAAAAACGCCTTCTACACTGCACTTAAGCTGCTCATCCCACAGGACCTTGGTGTCAGCACGATTGCCGAGCAAAAGCCCCAGGGCTCCCAGCATGATGGATTTCCCGGCCCCGGTCTCACCAGTAATGATGCTTAGATTCTTCGAAGGAGAAAAATCCAGTTTATCAATCAGTGCATAGTTTCTTATGGAAAGGGACTTGATCATTTGGACTGGCAACAAAAATATTTCAAATCATCTAACTGGAAGATTTTTAGTCCCTCAATTTGTGACTTTCTCTTCCCCCCAAACTTCCCGAATGTCCGAGGTGTTGAGGGATATCTTTTTTTTGAATGTATTTCTTATGATGATCTGATCGCCTTTAAACGACTGGATTTCACCCAAAACCACTTTTTTGTTCTTCAAAACATAATTGAGGGCGTTTTTTGGGAATGAAACCGGGTCCTTCAGGAGATCAGCTAATTCATATCGAATTTGCTTCTTTGCCATTTATTCTAATAATGGTTGAAAAGTTTGTCTTTTGGTTGGGTCAATGTTGACGAGCAGGTTGAACACATTTCGACGAAGGGCGGGGTCTCCTTCGGAAAAAATTTGCGCGATTTCATTGGATTTGGCATCCATGAAGGTAATGGTCAATATGGCTCTTGGACGGGCCTGATTTACATTCAAGATCTTTTTCAGACTGTTTGAAATATTCTGTCGTGCTTCCTGGGGCTTCTCCTGAAAGATGTCCAATCCTTTCAGGTGGTATTCATATAAGGCTTCTCTTATAGGTGCCATTTGATTGTTCAGGAGGTTTTCTGACAACCAGTATCGATTTCTGATGCTGTTGAATTGCTCCCAGCCCGGGTACCCTGATTGCTGCGCACTGCTGACAATATTCGCAGCCTGCTGAAAATATGGATCTCCACCCTTCGGACTGAAGGTGTCATAGTCCAATCCAATTATCACGTAGGCGTAGAACCCTAAAATTGCACTAAGGTTGTTGGTAAATGTGTTTGGATTAAACTGCAGCGGCTGGGAAGTGACATATTCGAATACCCAATCTCTGTCAGCAAAATTGAAGACAATCGTTTTGTAGTCGGAATTGTAAACGGGTCGGGAAGAAAGGATTTGAACGGATGCACCAAATCGTCCCAAACCCGGATCGCTTTGTTCCGGGTCCAGGGTAATGATAATGTTACAGTCAATACGCTCCTCAATGGCAAACTCATCATCGGTCCATTTTTGATTGTTCAGGAATTCGCTGAAAGATCGCTCCATTTCTGAGAAAATGGCCCTTTCATTGGTTTGGATCCGATCCGAATTGATGATTACGCGACAGTTTAATTCCTGTGTGTACCCAAATAAAGGTATGATGAATACTATGACTAGGAATTTTGATCTCATTTGATCCTTTCTACTACTAAAGATAGAATGTCTCGTGCAACTTCTCTCTTATCTTTTAACTCAAATGGGTAACGATTATTTTCTTTATCGAAGATTGTAATCTTATTTGTGGCGTGCGTAAAGCCTGCGTTTGCATCATCCAGAGAGTTCAGCACAATCAAATCGAAATTCTTTTTCTTAAGTTTAGCTAACGGTTTTGATTCGTCTTTGTTAGTCTCCAGAGCAAAACCCAGATGTACCTGTCCTGACTTCTTCATCTTTCCCAGCTCCATCGCAATGTCAGGATTTTCTAACAATTCGAGGACAATGGATTTTCCGTCTCTTTTGAATTTCTCAGTTGAGATGTTTTTGCTTCGATAGTCTGAAACTGCTGCAGCAAAAATGGCTATATCTGATTTCTGGTGATGTTTCCTTGCCTCTTCAAGCATTTCTTCGGCAGTATTGACCTTTGAGACGGAGATATTTGGATGATTAGGTAACTGGTGAACAGGGCCGGAAACCAAATGAACAGTGGCCCCTCTTTTGGCGCATTCCATGGCAAGGGCATTGCCCATTTTGCCACTGCTGTGATTACCAATAAAACGGACTGCGTCTATTGGTTCCAGTGTGGGACCGGAAGTTATCAGCACGTTTTTTTCTTTGAGGCTTTCTTTTACCGCGAAATAGTCTTCCAATTCGAGCATAAGCTCTTCCGGCTCAGCCATTCTTCCTTCACCGGAGAGTCCGCTGGCAAGCTCTCCATCCCGACTTTCAATGATGATGTCTCCATTTTCTGCCAGAGTGGCAATATTTTGAGTGGTCGTTTCATGGCCGTACATGTCCAGGTCCATGGCGGGAGCGATCATTACATCGCACCGTGCTGACAGGTAGGTAGCTGTCAGTAAGTTGTCACAAAGCCCATTTGCTAATTTGGCGATGGTATTGGCTGACGCCGGGGCGATGACCATGACATCCGCCCAAAGTCCCAATTCCACATGACTGGTCCATTCACCTGATTCTTTCTCAAAAAATTTGGTGTAAACCGGGTTTTTTGAAAGAGTGGATAAGGTAAGAGGAGTAATGAAATCAATGGCACTCCGAGTCATGATTACTTTGACTTCGGCACCACTTTTTCTAAGTAGACGAACAAAAAAGGCGGTTTTATAGGCTGCAATTGAGCCACAAACCGCCAGTATAACTTTTTTGCCCTTTAGCATAGGCAAGATAATGTCTTAGGCAAGTTCCGGGTTCTCCGGTTTTTCCTCTTCCTCTTCGGGCATTCTAAACATGATTTCATCGTTTAGAAACTCGTCCGTAGCTGTGGTGCTTGGCTTAGGCATTCTTTCGTAAAACTTGGAGATCTCAATTTGTTCTCTGTTTTCGAAAATTTCTTCAAGGTTATCCACGGAAGAAGCAAATTCAGCCAGTTTGCCATTCAATTCTTCTTTTTGAAGCGATGCGATTTGACGGGCTCTTTTAGCCAGGATCACAATTGACTCGTAGATATTTTCAGTTGGGGCGGAAAGATTATCGTTGTCTCTGGTAATGAGAGATGATGTAGATGCCATATATCACAAATTATTTTGGTCCGCAAAGTTAGTTAATTCTTCGATAGATTTCGCGTAAATCGATTCAGCTTCTTTTAAAAACTTGGAATTAGGGAATCTGTCCAGAAATTTTTCGTAGCTATCGATGGCCTTGGTGTACCTTTCTTTTTGCCGGGAACGAATACTTACCTGTGCATAATCATAGGCGGTCTTAATGGTCAGAAACTGGATCTCTTCCCTAAACTTTGAATCCGGGTAGTCAATTTGAAAGTTTTCGAATGCAACCAGTGCGGCTTTATAACTCTCTACTTTATAGTATAGCTTGGCATTTTCAAAAGCCTTTCTTTCCAGCTTGATCTGGAGCTCATCTATCAGGTCATCAGCACCTTCTGCATACTCGGAGTAGGGGTATTTATTAATGAAATTCTGCATCGCCGCGATCGCCTCGTAAGTTGCTGACTGGTCAAGTTTGTAGTCCGGAGATTGAAGATAAAGTGAATATGCATGCATGTAGGCTGCTTCCATTGCGTATTCACTCCTGGCATACACATTGGTAAACGACTCAAAGTAGTGTGATGCCAGTATGTACTGCTTCTGATGGTAGTAAGTGTAGGCAAAATAGAAGTTGGCCAATTCGGCTTCTTCAGTGCCTCGAATAACAGGAATTATATCTTCAAAAAGTATGCTTGACCGGTAGTAATCCTTCTCTTCATAGTACTTAAGAGCCGCATTGTATTTGACCCGCCAGTCATTACTTTTTCGGAGTTTTTGGAACCTGGTACAACCGGATAGGAGTATCAGAACCATTAGTAAAAAACTGAATTTTTGAATTTTTAAACCCATTCTTCTCAAATCGGACGCAAACTTAACTTACCTGTTTGTTAATTAATGTGAATTGCCTGAAAAGCTTAATTATTATCTCCTTTCTCGGCCTTCATTTGACGCAGATTACCTGGTCTTTCAGGGTGCTCCGAAGGATCTAGTTCAGGTTTAACTTTCGGCTTCGTTTTGGGCTCTTCAGGCTTTATGCCGAAAATATCGAGCAGTGTAGGTTTCTCCTCAATTCGCCAGATGAAGCCTTTGAGTGTTCGGTCTCCTTCTACTATTTCATGGGGAGGTATTATCCTTCCTTCAGGTTTTTTGTAAACCGTAATTTCGGAAATATCATTTTGCACAAAACCTATCTTCATATTGCTGCAAAGTAGCCGGTTCATACCAAGCAATACCGAGTCGCCTTCTCCAAGAATATGGAAAATTGTTTCACCGTTTCCATCCACAGTAATTTGATTGATGTTGCCTCCATCGAAAAAGGCTTTCATGTTTCTTCCTTTTACCTGGTTAAAATTTTTCAAAGTGTCCTGCCTGATGAGGAATGAATTCTGGCGGAGACTCATACTCTTAATGGATTTTTCGGTGACCTCCAGGTTTATGGTATCTGCTTTTATCTGGCTTCCATTGGCCCACAAAATCGGATCTTCATACATGAAAATAAGGGAATCATTGAGAAAATATGCGGAGGAGTCCGTTCTGCCCTGCAGGTTTTTCTTGAAAATGCGAACATTTGGGTAAGCCAATATTCGTTTCATGCTGTCAAACTCGCTTTCCAGTGCAATCATCGTGTCCGCAGCCATATAAAACGTGTCTGCTTCCAGGACCCTTTTCATAATTGGATTCCCATAAACCTTGCTAATACCGTTTTGTTTGTCGTAGAATCCTTCATCTCCAATGATGATCACATCTTTCGCTTTGGCAATTAGCTGTACATTTCCGTTTGCCTTGTAGTATTTTTCGAGGTCATCAAAAAATAATTCATCGCCTTCAAGGAAGTAGTCATCTGTCTCCACATTTCCGTCAATGAACTGGGATTGATCAATATGGGTGCGGAAAACACCACCCTGGGCGTGAAGTGTCTTATCATTGTCCTGAATGATCTCCGTACGACCGTCGGTGTAGGCAATTTTGGTATTGGTATTGTACCGGAGTGTGTCTGTTTTAAGAATATAATCAGGAGCATTTAACACTACATCTCCATAAAAGACAGCGTAATTCTCCTGAGAATAGAAGAATCCCTGTCTGCTTCTTAGCTCATTGACCGAATCTTCCAGACGACCTCCGTATCTATAAATTGCGATTTCATCTTCAAGGTTATAGTCAAGGCTATCTGTATACA
Source organism: Cyclobacteriaceae bacterium (assembly GCA_965228045.1). Taxonomy (GTDB): domain Bacteria; phylum Bacteroidota; class Bacteroidia; order Cytophagales; family Cyclobacteriaceae; genus JANQEU01. Next base: position 1,944,857 of record OZ245789.1, read on the forward strand.
TTTTGCGACGACCATCCCGGTAAACCACATTTTCCCGTAAATAAGACATACGGTTCTCACCATCATAGACGACTTTGCGGGAGGTGATCGTAGTGTTTTTGTCCACTATCTTCACATTGCCGAAAGCTTCCATTTTGTTTTCACTTCCGTAGTAGACGGCACTGTCGCAATCAACTGTGGTGTTTTTTTGCGTGAACACGACCTTGTCCACGAGTATATTGAGGCGTTTTCCTTTGATCTTTAAAAACTCCTGTGTGCCTTCAGCCTGATATCTGATTTTGTTCTGACCGGATGCCATGTGGCAGGTCAGGAAAAATCCCAGGATCAAACACGTACTTCGTAACGCCAACATCTTATTTTTATAACGCACAATATTTTGCAAAGCAAGTTCTTTTTTAAGAACTAACACTATTACGATTTCTATTCACATTAGATATGATTTCAAGGTTAAAACAGATTATAAGTCAAAATCGTCTCTTTCATCATGATGATAGGTTGCTCCTGGCTGTCAGCGGTGGAGTAGATTCAATGGTGCTCATGCATCTGTTCCACAAACTACCATACAAATTCCTGGTAGCTCATGTCAATTATAATTTAAGAGGGGAGGATTCGGGTAAAGATGCACAACTGGTCGAATCCAGCTGTCAGGATCTTGGAATAGAGTTTCTATACAAGAATGTCGATACCAGAGATATCTCAGAGAAATCAAATAAGTCGATTCAGATGGTGGCCCGGGATGTCCGCTACGAATGGTTTGAGGAACTAATGAAGGTGCATGAACTTGATTATATTCTGACGGCTCATCATGCTGATGATAACCTGGAGACGGCACTGTTCAACCTGACAAAAGGTACCGGGATCAGTGGTCTGCGAGGTATTCCCATTCGAAATGAAAAAAGGGTCAGGCCATTGATTAGCTTCTCAAAAGAATCCATTTATGAGTATGCTAAGGAGAAAGGGATAGTCTGGAGGGAGGACAAAACCAATGACGACCCAAAGTACACAAGAAACCGAATCAGAAGTGAGGTGATACCGGAGTTGAGGAAAATCAATCCTTCGATTTCCGAGCATTTTTTCTTTACTCAGATGAGACTTATTGGTGCAGAGAAGTTACTGATCAATCGGGTTGAAAAAATTAAAAATGAAGCACTGAAGCGATTTGAAAGTCATTGGGAATTATCCACCAGCTGGATCAAAGATTCCGAGACGGACCTTGTGGTGCTTTCGGAGATACTGCAGGATTTCTCCATCTTTTTTCAGGAATCGGTTCAGATTTTCGACAATATAGGGGGTCAGTCAGGTAAACGCTTTTCAAATGCGGAATACGAAGTTGTATATGACAGAAATCGACTGATCATTCATCCATCCAAAGCGGAAACCGGAATGGAAGTTGAAATATTGGCGGATACTGATGAGGTATCATTTGATGGACAGGAGTTACACATAGAGCGACTGGACCTTTTCGATCTGCGATCGGTACAAACGGATGCCATCGCTGCAATGGACCAATCAAAAATACGGTATCCATTGAAAGTGAGAAAGTGGAAATCCGGTGACCAGTTTATGCCGCTCGGCATGAAGAACCTGAAAAAAGTAAGTGATTTTTTAATCGATGAAAAAGTACCCTTGCCGGACAAGAAAAGGCAATATGTACTGGAATCAGATGGAAAAATCTGTTGGGTGATAGGGAGGAGAGTAAGCGAAGAATTCAAGATTTCCGATTCTACTGATTCATTCCTTGTCATCAGACACAGCTTGTCATAAAGTCGCTGGTAAATGAACCACTTACGTTGTAGTTTTGGGCACCAAAAGAAATTAATCATTAACGTCTAAGTAAAAATGAAAGTAACAGTTGTAGGAGCAGGAGCCGTGGGAGCAACCTGTGCGGAAAATATAGCACGAAAGCAATTGGTCGAAGAAGTAGTCCTCCTTGACATCCGTGAGGGATTTGCCGAAGGTAAGGCCATGGACATGAACCAATGTGCCACTCTAAATGGATATGACACCAAGATCATCGGATCAACCAATGACTATTCGGTGACTGCCGGGTCATCAGTAGCGGTCATTACATCGGGTATTCCACGTAAGCCAGGGATGACACGGGAAGAGCTGATTGGCACCAATGCAGGAATTGTAAAAACTGTTACGGAAAATCTATTAAAGCACAGTCCGGATATCATTTTGGTGGTAATCAGTAACCCAATGGACACCATGACATACCTATCTGTCAAGTCCAGTGGTTTGCCCAAGGAAAGAGTCATAGGAATGGGAGGGTTGCTTGATAGCAGCAGATTTAAATACAGATTGAGTGAGGCCATCGGATGTTCACCCAACGACCTTCAGGGTGTAGTGATAGGGGGGCATGGGGACACTACCATGATTCCATTGATCGAACATGCCACATACAATAGTGCTCCTGTTTCTCAATTCCTTACCGCCGAGCAGAAGGAATCTGTGGTAAAAGAGACGATGGTAGGAGGTGCTACATTGACTAAATTGATTGGAACTTCAGCCTGGTATGCACCGGGTGCGGCCGGTGCCTGGCTTGTAGAAAGCATTGTTCGCGATCAGAAGAAACTCTTCCCAAGCTGTGTTTACCTTGATGGTGAGTACGGTGAATCGGATATCTGCATCGGGGTACCTGTAATCGTAGGTAAAAACGGATGGGAAAAAATCGTAGAGTACAATCTATCAGATGACGAGAAAGCCAAATTTGCGGAAAGCGCTGCAGCAGTCAGAAAGATGAACGGTGTGCTTTCTGAAATGAAATTGGTTTAATCTTCCAACGTTTCGTAGATCACCCTGGTGAAGAAGTCAGTATTGATGAAGTTTCCACTCCATCTCTCATGATACTCCGCCAGTGGTCTTTCACTTAGACATTCATCCAGGGACATGCCATCGGCCTTGAGGCTGGCAACTTTGTCCCTGGCTCCTGTAAGCATATCCAGGAACTCATCTACATCATCCAGAGTGGCCAGGTCCCCGTGTCCGGGAATGATCTTTGTGTTTTCATCTGCCAATTTCTTAATGTTGTTCTGGGCTCGTATCATCCCTTCGATGGAGCCTTTTGCCGGCATATCAATGTATGGGAAACCATACCTTACGAATAAATCTCCGGCATGTATTACGTTACTGGTTTTGAAAAATACCAAAACGTCACCGTCCGTGTGCCCATTGGGTACATGGTGGATTTCGATTTCTTCTCCGTTAAAGGTCAGTTTCTTCACCTTCTTGAAAGTTTCGGTAGGCCAGAATCCCTCAGGCTTTGGGTCTACCGTTTCCTGATCGGCATTCAGAAAAGGGGTACTTAGCCTTTTCTTCACGTTTTCATGAGCCAATATGGTAGCACCATTTTCCGAAAGGTTCTCATTTCCACCGGTATGATCACCGTGGTAATGAGTATTCAGGATATATTTAAGTTCGCCGCCATCTGACATTTCCATCAGTTTACTACTGATCTTTTCACTCAGCTCCGCGAATTGATCATCCACAATCAGCACTCCGTCTTCACCCGTCAGGACACCAATATTACCGCCTGAGCCAAGCAGGAAGCTTATGTTGCCTTTGACAGGAACATTGGTGATTTCTATTGCATCCCAGTCTCTTTGGCTGTAGCCCAAAAGGGGAAAAAGTATGATAAGGCAAGCTAACTTTTTCATTATTCAGTTATGTTTTCGAGATGGAGAAGGAAGGCATAATCCAAAGCGGTTTCCTTGTATCTTTTGTAACGGCCGGAGGCTCCGCTGTGCCCGGCTTCCATGTTTGTACTCATGACGAGTAGATTATCATCAGTTTTCTTGTCCCGCAGCTTGGCCACCCATTTGGCCGGTTCCCAATATTGCACCTGCGAATCGAAGAGACCGGTTGTGACAAGCATATGTGGGTAATCCTGCTCGGATACCTGATCATATGGGGAATAGCTGAGCATGTACTCGTAGGACTCAAGGTTTTTTGGATTTCCCCACTCGTCGAACTCATTGGTCGTCAACGGAATTGACTCATCCAGCATAGTAGACACCACATCCACGAATGGAACCGCGGCGATCACGCCGTTAAATATCTCAGGAGCATAGTTGACCACGGCGCCCATTAAAAGTCCACCTGCGCTGCCGCCCAGAGCATATAAATGTTCTGCGGATGTGTATTGCTCATTAATCAGGAACTTCCCACAATCGATAAAGTCGTAAAATGTGTTCTTTTTCTCAAACATCTTTCCTTCCTCGTACCATTCACGCCCCATTTCCTGACCTCCACGGATATGAGCTATGGCCCAAATGAAACCACGGTCAAGAAGGCTCAATCTGGTGGAGCTAAAGTATGGGTCAGAAGAGGATCCGTAAGAACCATACGCATATAGCAACAGAGGTGTATCGGATGATTTTTGTGTGCTTTTTTTGTAAACCAGAGATATCGGTACCCTGGTACCATCCCTGGCTTCCGCCCAAAGTCTTTCCGAGACATAATCGGAAGGGTTATGACCACCTACAACCACATCTTGTTTCAATAATTTTCGTTCCCTTGTCACCATATTATAATCGTATATGGACGAAGGAGTGGTCAACGATGTGTACCCAAATCTGAGAAGTTCCGTATCGAATTCCGGGTTTGTATAGTTGTAAACCACATATGCGGGCTCATCAAATTCAATGTAATGTTCATCCCCGGAGTTTTGATCAATGATCCGCAGTTTGGTGAGCGCATTGGTTCTTTCTGACAGTACCAAATGGTCATTGAACACTTCGATGTCTTTTAGTAGAACATCCTCGCGATGTGGGATCACTTCTTTCCAGTTTTCCTTATTGGTGTTTTCAATGGAGGTTTCCATTAGCCGGAAGTTGATGGCGTCCAGATTTGTCCTGATGTAAAACTTGTCCTTATAGTGCTCCAGTGAATACTCATGTGGACCTTCACGAGGTGTGAATTGTTTGAATTTACCTTTTGGATCATCCGATCGTAAAATATGATAATCACTGACGAGCGTACTTACATTGTAGATGATCACGTAATCGTCTGATTTAGAGTTATATACTCCGATATAAAATGACGGATCTTCTTCCTCGTAGACCAGCTCGTCATTGGATTGATCCTTACCCAGATCATGACGCCAGATCTTTTCTGAGAGTAATGAAACAGGGTTTTTAGAAGTGTAGAAGAAGGTTTTGTTGTCACCACCCCAGGCACCACCAGGCTCGGCATTCTGGATTTCATCAGAATATAGTTCGCCGGTTTCCAGATTTTTGAATTTGATGGTATAAATCCTTCGGCTCAGAGTGTCTTCACCGTAGGCAAGTATCTTGTTATCCGGACTTACTTCCAACCCTCTTGTATCGTAGTAGTCGTAACCCTTGGCAAGTTCGTTCACGTTGAGCATGACTTCTTCTTTGCTGTCAAGGGTACCTTTTTTCCGGCAATGAATGGGGTATTCACCGTCCGATTCATAGCGTACATAGTACCAGTATCCATTTTTAAAATAAGGCACTGAGGAGTCGTCTTTTTTAATCCTGCCTACAATCTCATTGTAAAGCTTTTCCTGCAAGGCTTCTGTATGTCCCAGCATCTGATCACGATATTCGTTTTCAGCATTCAGGTAATCAAGGACTTGTATGGTTTGCTCATCAGGGTTTTCGGCGATTTTCTGTTCATCTGTCAGACGCATCCAGAAGTATGGATCTGACCTTGTGTCACCGTGTATTGTTAAAAGAGAATCCTTCTTCTCCGCTATGGGAGGTTGAGGTTTAGTGTCAGTACTCATTTCAGTTTTGGAATTATTACATCCGCTTAACGTAAAAAGCAAAATAAGGATAGGGTAGTAGAAATTTCTCATAGTGTAGGATCGGTTCAAGGTAACCAAGCTACATTATAAGCTTCGGTTAGACAAAAAAAAGGCCCCACTTTCATGGAGCCTTAAATTCATTTTGTGAGTTAATTAAAGCGGATTGACTGTTAAAGTTCCCTGCATCACACCCCAGTGACCGGGGAACGAACAGATGTAGTCATAATAACCCATTGGCGGGGCTTCGAAGATGACTGTGGTTTCCTCACCACCTCCAACTAAGTCAGTACTTGCTATAACCTGATCCGCCATATCCTGCGGAATGTAGCCATTGTCTCTAGCCGCAACAGCAGCTGCACCAAAAGTAGCTTTATCAGTTCCTGAGGCAAGAAGCACCCAGTTGTGACCCATCGCTTCTTTGGCCATCTGACCAGTATGTTTTAATGTTAATTTCACAACCTGACCTGCAGTTACATCAAGTTCCTTCAGGTTGAATTGCATCAGGTCATTTCCTTCTATGACCAGCACTGCTGTATCAGGCACTGCAGGTTGAGCAGGCGATTCTACCTCTGTTTCGGCCGCAGCTGATGATTCACTCTCCTGAGAAGATGACCCACCGCAGGCGAAAGCTATCAATCCCGCAATCAGAAGCATGAAAGTATTCTTGTATATGTTCATTGTTTTTTGATTTTTCTATGCAAATAAAAGGAAACTAGGCTATTTAGTTCCCATTTATGCCTTAGTTCTTACTTGCTGAAAACCGAACTGACAATCAGATCTTTTGAGCCCGGAGTATATTTATAAAATCCCTCTCCCGATTTCACTCCCAGTCGCCCGGCAGTGACCATGTTTACCAATAATGGACATGGTCGGTATTTGGGGTCACCCAATCCCTCATGCAAGACCTTAAGTATGGACAGACAAACGTCCAAACCGATAAAATCGGCGAGCTGCAGAGGACCCATGGGATGTGCCATTCCCAGCTTCATTACCGTGTCAATTTCTTCCACACCTGCCACACCCTCAAAAAGGCTGTAGACGGCTTCATTGATCATGGGCATCAGGACGCGATTGGCAACAAATCCCGGATAATCATTGACCTCAACGGGGATCTTACCAAGTTTTTGGCTGGTTTCCATGATGGTTTTTGTTACTTCCTCTGAGGTAGCATAGCCCTTTATGACTTCAACTAGTTGCATCACCGGAACGGGATTCATGAAGTGCATACCTATAACTTTGTCCGGTCTGGATGTTTCAGAGGCAATTTTGGTTATGGAGATCGAAGAAGTGTTTGAAGCCAGGATACAGTTTTCAGGTGCATTGTGATCCATTTCTTTGAAAATCGATTTTTTGATTTCAAAATTCTCTGTGGCAGCTTCTACCACCAGGTCTGCCTCCTTCACTCCCGAACCAATTCCCCTTACGGTCTCAATTCGCTCTAACGTCTTTTCTTTTTCATCAGGCGAGATGATCTCTTTTTTAATTTGTCTATCCAGATTTTTTGAGATGGTGGCAAGTGCCTTTTCGAGGGCTTCCGATGAGACATCAATCAGTTTTACTTCATGACCTGCCTGCGCAAACACATGTGCGATTCCATTTCCCATTGTTCCTGAACCGATTACAGATACTTTGTTTATAGACATTTTTAGGGGTGTTATTTGATTTCAAAAGTTTTGTAGTCGAAGGCATTGAGTTCGATATTCAATGCTTCCGGAGTATTATAAGCATTCAAAGATTGTAAGGAAAACGATCTTCCTGAAATTGTAATTTTCTTTTTATTTATTCCCATAATCTCAAAGGCATGAGAGGGTATTTTGACAATGGCTGTGGCCGAATACTTACCCAGGTTAACAGCAATGAGTAGTTTTTGCTTGTCGCAATGCCGAAGAAATACGTACACTTTATCGGAATACCCGGTATAATCAGGACATCGATTGTAATACTGCAAGTCAAAAAAATCTCCTTCACGAAGGGCAGTTTGAGTATTGCATGCGATCAGGATTTCCTTGTAGCGTTTTTGAAGGGTTTTTTGCTCCTCGGATAGTCTCCCCCCATCGAATTCACCGTTATTTACCCATTTTACATGCTCCGGGACACCCCAGTAATCAAAAATAGTTGTGCGACCATCATCGCCACTAAACCCTGATGGTCCACTGGCAGGTTCACCTACGTCCTGACCAAAATACATCATAACAGGGCCACGATGCATGAAGACACTGATGGCCATCATGGGGATACCTGCTTCCTTGTTACCAGCAAAAAATGGTGAAGCAATGCGCTGTTCATCATGATTTTCCAGAAATCTCAGCATATGATCAGCGATACCTTCCTGTTTTTGCCATACCTGTGTGATGGCATCCGTACCCAGGTGTCCCTGAATAATGCCTTTCAGGGTATCATAGAGATCCACCTTATCATACAGGTAATCAAACTTCCCCTCAAATAAGTAAGGACGATATGCATTTTGGCTGTAAGCCTCGGAAATGAAAAGGGTTTGCGGAAACTCTTCTTTGACCCGGGCAATTACCCAGCCCCAGAACTCCACAGGGACCATCTCCGCCATGTCACACCGAAAGGCATCGATTCCTCTTTTTGACCAAAACCGGAGGATTTCCCACATTTTGTACCAGGTATCCGGGATTTGCGAGAAGTGTCTTTCTCCTGTTTGGTAGTCAATTCCATAGTTGAGTTTAATGGTCTCGTACCAGTCATTGATGGAGGGAGAGGGGGAGAAGACGTCGTTTCCACTTGCCCTGGCCGGCGCTTCCAAATAATCGCGATTTCTTAGATCTGAGGGTAGGTTTTCATTGTTTGGAGCGGTGAAATCGGTGCCTGGCAGATAGTAGAAATTGTTGTGAATGTTAAAGGAAAGACTCGGATCATCACCATGCCCAAATTCGGGAATGTCTTCAGGTAAATTATCGGACTTGTACTGTCTGGCGAGATGATTCGGCACGAAATCAAGAATTAACTTCAAGCCATGACTGTGAATTCTTTTGATAAGAGCATCAAATTCGGCCATTCTGTTTGGCACATCCTCTGCCAGATCAGGATCGACATCATAATAGTCTTTTACTGCATAGGGCGAACCCGCACGTCCTTTTACGACAGCAGGATGGTCCAGTGAGATCCCATACTGGCTGTAATCGGTCAGTGTGGCATGCTCCAGCACTCCTGTACACCAGACATGTGTATAACCCATCTCAACAAGAGCCCGCAGCGCATTGTCATTTATGTGAGAAAACTTGCCGACGCCATTTTCCTCCATAGTACCCCATGGCTTATTGGTGGTATTTGTATTGCCAAACAGCCGGGTCATCAGGTGATAGATGACGATTCGATGATTGTTTTCCTTTTTCAAATCACTAGAGCATAAAAAAGCCCTTACAAAAGTTGCAAGGGCTTTCTTGAAAACAAATTGTTTTAAGCGTTCTTATTGATATTGTTCAAATCCTCAAACGCAGTCTTGAGCCGCTTTACAAAGGCTTTTTCTCCTTCCCGCAGCCACTTTCTAGGGTCATAATACTTTTTATTAGGAACATCATCCCCATCAGGGTTTCCGATCTGAGCCTGAAGGTAAGCCTCATTGGCTTTGTAATAGTTCATTACACCTTCCCATGTAGCCCATTGCATATCCGTATCAATGTTCATTTTGATGGCTCCATACTCTATGGCTTCCCTGATTTCAGCTTGTGTGGATCCCGATCCGCCATGGAAAACAAAATTCACAGGGTTATGTCCCGTTCCGAATTTTTCCTGGATATAATCCTGGGAATTCTTAAGGATCACCGGAGTAAGTTTTACGTTACCCGGTTTGTAAACACCGTGCACATTTCCAAATGCCGCAGCTACTGTAAAATTTGGTGAGATTTTTCTAAGATTCTCAAAAGAGTATGCTACTTCTTCCGGTTGGGTATATAGCCTGGAGTTGTCAATGTCTGTATTGTCCACACCATCCTCTTCACCACCGGTCACACCCAATTCTATCTCAAGAGTGATGCCCATTTTGGCCATTCTGGAAAAGTATTTTGACGAAATCTCAATGTTTTCTTCCAGTGGTTCTTCAGAAAGATCCAACATGTGTGAACTGAAGAGTGGAGCGCCAGTCTCCTCAAAATGTTTCTCATTGGCTTCCACCATACCGTCCATCCACGGAAGGAGTTTTTTAGCACAGTGATCTGTGTGAAGTATTACAGGTACACCATATTTTTCTGCAAGCATGTGAACATGTTTTGCGCCCGATACTGCTCCGAGCACAGCAGCCTCCTGATCGTCATTTGATAGTGCCTTTCCGGCAATAAAGGCAGCGCCTCCGTTTGAAAATTGGATGATGACTGGTGAGTTGACTTCCTTCGCAGTTTCAAGTACCCCATTGATCGAATTGGTGCCTACTACATTTACCGCTGGTAACGCGAAATTGTTGTCGTTAGCGTAGTTCAGCAGATCTGTAACTTCCTGACCGGTGAGAACTCCTGGTTTGAACTTCATATTTGTTTAAGATTAGTTGTCAGTTTTCCTGTTTCGGGCAAATATAGAAGTATAACATAAGACTTTTTACTACTTTCGCAGCCTTGTGAAAAAAGCGGGTTTTTATTGAAAATTCTATATTTTGGAAACCTTATGGATGCTCTTTTTGGAACATTCATTTTAAAACAACGTCAAACCCATGTTTCAATCGTTTGCATTTGAAATGTTCACTTTGCGAACATTTGTGAAAATCGAAGTCTGTCGTCTGATTTCATGGGAAGGGTATGCAGAAAGAGCACCTTTTTTGAATCTTTTTGAAGGTTGCATTGGGGGTATATGAAAGTAAGATTTAGGATTCATTACGATACTGACTGGGGTCAATCCATCTACGTCATTGGGTCTGATCCCAACCTGGGAGAGGGCGATTTAGAGCATGCCTACAAGCTTGATTATATGGGCGACGGATTTTGGGAGGGATCATTGGAGATCAGGGAATCCGAATTCCGTTATAAGTACGCAATCAAAAGTACCGATTCGGGTTTTCAACTGATTGAATTTGGTGCTGAAAGACACATTCATGGAGGAAAGAATGCTGTTTTGGAATTACGGGATGACTGGAGGGGCACCGGCTTACCTGAAAACAACCTTTACCGGGCGCCGTTTTCCAACGCGTTTTTCAAAAGGAATGTAGAAGCCAAAAAAAGTAAAGCGGCCACAGGTAATGTAAACTTCCGTCTTTTTAATCCCAGGATCTCAAAGAATTATAAAGTAGGAATCCTGGGTAGTTGTAAAAGTCTGGGAGCCTGGAATTCCGATAACGTCAAAGTGCTCCATGAACATGAATTCCCCGTTTGGAATGGAAGCTTTAAGGTAGATGCATCAGAATTTCCCGTCTCCTATAAGTATGTCATTTACGATCCTGTAAAGAAGAACATTGTAGAATGGGAGGAAGGTGAAAACCGGATTCTTAATGGCGATGCAGGTTCTGTCCTCATCAAAACAGATAATTCATTTCGTCACCATAATAATTGGAGAGGAGCCGGCGTGGCCATTCCTGTTTTTTCTTTGAGGACTGAAAACGGAACAGGTATTGGCGAATTTACGGATTTGAAGCTGCTTACGGATTGGGCTGTCAAATCGGGATTGAAACTTATTCAGGTTTTGCCGATCAATGATACCACCGCAAATTATTCCTGGACAGACTCATATCCTTATGCGGGCATTTCGGTACAGGCATTGCATCCCATTTACACTAATCTTCAGGCAATGGGTGACCTGAAAGATAAATCCATTCAACAGGAGATTTCTGAGGAACGAAAGAGACTCAATGCATTGCCAACGGTGGATTATGAGTCGGTCATAAAATTGAAGATGCGGTTTTTGGAGAAGCGCTTTGAAGAGGTAGGTGCAAAGACACTCGCATCCACGGAATATTCCGGGTTCTACCTCACTAATAAAGGATGGCTTGATCCTTATGCGGCATTTTGTGCATTGAGGGATAAGTACGCTACGCCGGATTTTAATACATGGGGTAAGTACAGTTCATTGTCCAAAGCAGGTTTGGACCGATTAATTGACGCAGGAGGAGAGCTCTCAGAACGGATTCAGCTCTATTTTTTTATTCAGTTCCATCTTGATAAACAGCTAAAGGAAGCCACTACATACGCAAGAGAAAAGGGTGTCGTCTTAAAGGGAGATATCCCCATCGGGATTTACCGAAACTCTGTGGACGCCTGGATGAATCCCGATTTGTTTAACATGGATTGTCAGGCTGGTGCACCTCCGGATGATTTTTCTGTCACCGGACAGAATTGGGGTTTCCCAACGTACAAGTGGGAAGTAATGCATCAAAATGGCTTCCAGTGGTGGAGGCGTCGGCTTCAGAAAATGGCTGATTATTTCGATGTCACGCGCATAGATCATATTCTTGGCTTCTTCCGGATTTGGGAAGTACCCATCAACCAGGTACAGGGGGTTTTTGGCAGGTTTAATCCATCACTTCCGTTTTCTCCGGAGGAACTCGCAGACTGGGGTATTTATCCTGATGCCGATCGTTTTTGTAAACCTTATATCCGAAGGTACATGCTCGAAGAGATGTTCAATACCCATGTGGACATGGTGGCCGAAAGATATCTTTATGAATATGCGCCCGGATGTTTTGAGTTGAAAGCTGACTATGATACTCAACAGAAGATAAGAAGCCACTTTGATCAGAGACTTAAGGAAGATCCGTCGGATTTTAACAGATGGCTGCGTGAAGGATTGTACAAGCTTGTTGCGGAGGTTGTTCTGCTTGCCGATTCCAGTCATGAGAACCATTATTATCCGAGGGTGGGGATGCACGGGACCTTCTCATTCCGTGATCTAGATGAGCTTGTAAAAAGACAACTGGACTATCTCTATAATCATTTTTACTACGAGCGTCACAATGATTTTTGGCGTCAAAGCGCGATGGTTCGATTACCAGCTGTCAAAGAAGCTTCGAACATGCTGATTTGTGGTGAAGACCTAGGGATGGTACCAAGTTCTGTACCCGGAGTGATGTCAGATCTCAATATTTTGAGCCTGGCCATTCAGCGTATGCCTAATGATGATCGGCTGTTCTGGCATCCGAAAGACACACCGTACGAAAGTGTTACCAGCACGAGCAGTCATGACACCTCTACTTTGCGTGAATGGTGGGAAGAGGACTCTGAGCTATCGGCTGACTTTTATAGATGGATCATTGGCCGTCAGGATGATCCGCCTCAGTTCATGGAGCCATGGCTGGCTGAGGCAATTATTAAGCAGCATATGCATTCACCCAGTATGTGGGCCATTTTTCCGATTCAGGATCTCCTGGCTATGGATGGCACTTTAAGGAGAGATCTACCTGCGGATGAAAGGATCAATATACCCGCGGATCCGATGCACTACTGGCGATATCGAATGCATATTTCAATAGAAGATCTGCTTAAGTCGAATGCTTTCAACAGCCTTCTTCAGAGACTCGCCGGCGATTCGGGACGAAATAATTCTTACTGATTTTCAAAAACCACTACCTTTGCTGCAGCTTTTGGTTTCAATTGATCAGCAGATCATATTGGATTAAAAGGGAATCCTGTGAAAATCAGGAACTATCCCCGTAGCTGTAAGCTCTATCGAGGGATGATCACTACTACACCACTGTCCGCCTGCAGGCGGTCGGGAAGGTCAGATCATTCGGAGTAAGTCAGAAGACCTGCCAATTGCATTTAGTTTTGCGGCTTTCGGTGGAAAAGTCAGGAAATGATTCGAGTTGGTAGCAACTCCTTTTGTATCCTACATATCGGAAGCCCCTGGTAATCAAACTATCGAGTGCCATGGGCAGAAAAATTTGGGCAATACTGCTGTTGCTACAGGCGATGGAAGTTTTGCCCCAGGAACGTACGGATTCATTGAGGACCTATGTCCTGGATGAAGTAAGTGTTTCTTTCAATGAACTGAAAGAGAAAGAGATCGGTCTGTCCACCAATGAGATCGACAGTCATCTGCTTGCCTACAACCTGGGAGCCAGTGTATCGGATTTGCTTCGATTTACCAGTACCGGATCAATCAGATCGTATGGTCCATCCGGCATATCCTCACCTACATTTCGCGGAACCAGTAGCGCACAGACCGCCATAGTCTGGAACGGAGTGACCATTCAAAATCCATTGACCGGCCAACAGGACCTCCAACTGTTCAATGCGTCATTTTTTGACAAAGTGTCCATTCAGAAGGGTGGGGCATCTAGTCTGTATGGCACTGGAGCCATCGGTGGTACTCTGCAATTAAACAGCCAGATGCCCTTCAATCAGGGAATTGTAACCGGTTTGACAACTGAGATTGGAAGCTTTGGGAGGAGGTATGGGCAATTGGATGTGGGCTTTTCTAATAGCAGAATCTCAAGTCAGTTGATCCTTTCAGGTCTTAACCTTAACAACGATTATCCATTCATTGACATGTATTCAAGACCGGTGGAGAAGCGAACAAGACAACACGCCGGAGTTGAGCAAATGGGTCTTCTCCAACAAAATGATCTGATCATTGGCAATCATGCCATTGGGTTGAGATTTTGGTATCAGCAGAGTCAAAACGAGGTACCGAATTCCACCTTATCCGGTAATGAGGGAACTGCCAGACAAGCGGACGTCCACCTCAGAGTCCTGGCCAACTGGAACATGGACAAGCCCGGGTTTTCGATGGTTTACAAGCAAGGTGTATTCAACCAGAACCTGGATTTCACGGATGTTAACGTCAATTCTTCGGGTGACTTCAATACCTGGCTCAACCAATTATCAATAGACCTTAAACGCTGGGATAAGCTACAGGTACATACAGGTGTCAAGCATGAATATCAGGCGGTGAGTGTGACCGAGTTTGGAGACGAAAATCCCGTTCGAAATCTTACCTCATTCCATGCATCTATTTCCCTGTCGGGAATCAGTGATGCATTGAGAATCGGGATCACAGGAAGACAGACATACCTGGATGGTTCTTTTGTCCCATTTACACCTATGATCGGTATCGAGTATCAGGTTTCATCCTGGATATCTCTTAGAGGAAACGCTTCCAGGAATTACAGGATCCCTACTTTCAATGACCTTTATTGGAATGGGGGTGGCGCCACAGGCAATCCTGATTTGAAGTCGGAATTGTCATGGAGCCATGAAATGGGAATGGATTTTACCATCCCGATTATCGGAAAAATAAGTACAACTGTCTTCAACAATCACGTAGACAACTGGATACTCTGGCAACCCGATTTAGAAGGTATTTGGACTCCGGGAAATGTGAAAAAAGTCTGGTCCAGAGGAGTGGAGGCATCATTTTCAGGTAAATGGAACATTGGTTCAACCCAAATACGATCAGGTATAGATTATCAGCTGGTCAAAACCACGAACAGAGAGATCTATGGTGACAATACATCCGTCCTTGGCAACCAGCTTCCCTACACACCAGAGCACTCATTAAATTCTAATCAGATATTGGTTTGGAAAGCGTCTTCCGTGGGGATCATTCACACATGGGTGGGATCACAATTTTCGGATGAATCCAATAATCCGGTCAGAAGTCTGCCATCTTACTACCTGCTGGACACATTCGTATCACAGAGAATTAACTGGAGGACCTTCAACGGAGTCATTCGTCTTGAAGTAAGGAATCTGCTAAACAGATCATACGAAAACCGTCGTGGATACCCCATGTATGGAAGAAATTACTCAATAACACTTAGTATAAATTTTAATCAATCAAAATCATGAACAAGCTCAGTCAATACTTACTATCCTTAATGGTTATATCATTATTGGTATTTTCCTGTAATGACGATGAACCAAAACCAGCGGAAAATGAAGTTTCAGAAGGGTTTTATGTCATCAATGAAGGCGCTTTTGGTGGTGGAAACGCATCACTTTCCTACTTTGACAGGGAGACACAAACTGTGACCAATGACATTTTTAACACCGTAAATGGAATTCCTCTTGGCGATCAGGCTCAATCCATGACCATTCATGGAGAAAATGGGTATATCGTGGTCCAAAACAGTGCATTGGTACACGTGATTGATCTTCAAAGCCACGAATTGATCGCTACCATTGATGATGGATTGGAGAGCCCAAGATTCTTTTTGGGAATAAGCGACTCCAAAGGCTATGTGTCTGACTGGGGATCAGATGGACTCACAGGCACCATACGAGTCATTGACCTGGAGTCATTTGAGGTGACTAATACCATAGAAACCGGTTCTGGTACTAACCGCCTGATATTAAATGGAACGGATGTTTTCGCAGTAAATGCCGGCGGATGGGGTCGGGACAACACTGTCGTAGTCATAGACTCGGAAAGCGATGCTGTTACCAATGAGATTACCATTTTGGATAATCCAAACGGTATTGTGTCAGATGCCAACGGTGACCTCTGGGTATCAGCCGCAGGATATACGGCGTATGATGAGAGTTTTAATGTAGTAGAGGAGGAGAGCACACCGGGCGGTATTATTAAGCTGAGTTCGGATGGAACCGTATCGGACACTTATGCCTTTGAAACGCTACAGGGTGTAAGCAGTCTCTCCGTGAGTCCTGAAGGAGATGTGCTTTATTTCTTGTCATCCGGTCAGTTGTTTCAAATGAATGTCAGTGATCAGTCATTGCCTGAAAATTCTTTGTCCGATGCTTTTTTCTATGGATTTGGAGTAGATCCGGAGACCGGGAACGTGGTTGGCTGCGAGGCACCTGATTTTTCCTCTAATGGAAATATAAAAATTTTGAGTGCTGATGGAATGCTATTGGATACTTACGAAGTGGGCATCGGCCCCAATGGATGTGCTTTTTAGGATAATTTTGTCTGATGACAAAGTTGACCTGTAGTCAATGCGGAGATACCTTCCAGTGCGCGAATGACCAGCAACAATGCTGGTGCACGAAGTTTAGGGTATCTCCGTTTTCTATTGATAAGGATTGTCTTTGTTTCAACTGCCTCAGTAGCAAGACCAGGGACCGGATTTCAGTTCTTGTAGAAGCCTTCAAAAAAGGTGAGACATCTAATCCCGTGGCAGGATTGTCCCTCCATCCCCTGATGGAAGGCATAGACTATTACATCGAGAATGGGCTTTGGGTATTTACCGGATGGTACCACTTAAAAAAGGGAAAGTGCTGTGGTAGTGGATGCCGACATTGTCCTTATGACCATGTAAATGTCAGAAAGTAACTGACACAGCTACTTTCAAAATTCCTGATTGATTTAAATTCAGATTATGTTAACTAAATAAATCCAATTTTTTTTAATATAGTTATTCATTTATTTAAATATTTTACCAAAAACTTAAATAAAAACATCTAAACATTAAATTAGAAGTTAATTTATTAATTAATATTGAAGGACTTAAAATTCCTGGAATGAAAGATTATATAGCTGGTAAATATATTAGTCAGGGAACCTATCGAAGTTTTCAGCCTGAATTGATAAATCGTTCATGGATGCTGGATAATATGGAATTAATCAGACTATTAAGTCAGGCTGATAGACAGCTAGGAAGGTTGGATATGTATTCTGAATACATTCCTAATATCGATCTCTTCATCAGAATGCATGTCCTTAAGGAAGCTACCCAATCCAGTAAAATTGAAGGTACGAAAACGGACATAGAAGAAGCACTTTTTGACAAAAGTGAAATAGAGAAGGAAAAGCGAGATGATTGGGAGGAGCTACATAATTATACAAGGGCCTTGAATGAAGCAATTGATAAGTTAGGGACAATACCATTTTCATCCAGATTGATCAAACAGACCCATAAAACATTACTATCTGGTGTTCGAGGGACTCATAGATTACCGGGGGAATTTCGAAATAGCCAGAATTGGATTGGAGGAGCATCCATAATGGATGCTGTATTTGTTCCTCCGATTCATACCTCTGTACCTGACTATATGAGTGATCTTGAGAAATTTGCACATAATGAAGAATACTTTTTTCCTGAACTTCTCAAGATAGCTTTAATACATTATCAATTCGAGACAATACATCCTTTTTTGGATGGAAATGGTAGAGTAGGACGATTAATGATAACGTTATATCTTGTCGAAAAAAGTATTTTGAAAAGACCAATCTTATATTTATCAGATTTTTTTGAACGGAATAGAATCTTGTATTACGACAATTTAATGAGAGTGAGAGATAAGAGTGACATTGTACAATGGTTCAAATTCTTTCTGGTTGGTGTGCTTGAGACCGCAAAATCAAGTATTACCACTTTTGATAATATATTAAAGCTTCAGAAGGAAATTGAGTCACGCTTACAAGGAATTGGTAGCATTAAACCGGCAAGAACATTGATACGTCACCTATATGAGTATCCAATTGTTAATATGCCAAAAGCCAAGGAAGTAACAGGGTTGACACCTCCTTCTGTCTATAAACTACTTTCGGAGCTCGAAAATCTCGGAATTTTAAGGGAAGTAACAGGAAATAAAAGACGGAGAACGTATCTGTTTAAGGAATACGTTGACCTGTTTTTGTGAAGTAATTAACCTAAAAACAAGGGGCTAGCGACAGCTCGCATTCTGTCAACTAACCCCTGCTCTAACAATCACCAAAATTAAACGTTCACTTTATTTTTAGCTTACGAGGTATTCCAGCGCTTCTTCCCTGGATTCGAAAGGTTTAATGTTTGCCTTTGTGAATACCACATAACTCTTCAGGAGGATCTTTTTGATACCTTCGATGCCAAGCATCGCTCCTTTAGCCCTTTTGCTTTCAAGTTCTTTTCCAAGCGCCTTGGCCTTAGCCAGAAATTCACGACTGATGTAAGTGCCGCTCAAATCATCAAGAATTAGCATTTTACCTGGCTGACTCTCCAGGTAGTCACCATGTGCCTTTAGATTATAGAGCATGTCATCATTGGTTTTTGCACCTTTGTAATCAAGGATGACGACCTCCTTTCCCTTATAAGTAATCTTTTCTACAGCCATGAGTTGTTGTGTTGTTTTGACAATACAAAAGTGTGCTGATAATGACGTAGAATAAAACGAATTGGAGTAAGCCGGATAATCCCCCGATGATCAAGAAAAATTCAACATCCAGTTTTAAAACCGGTAAGTAAAAGTAGCTTTCGCAACACCCGCTGCAGAAACAGTTCTGAATCGATCCAGGTTATCCAACCAGTTATGATTATATACCAAAAATATATCTGATCCTGGTGTGATGGTGTACCTGAAGCGGCTGTTCAATCCCAGCCTCTTGCTCAGGTCATCATATTGAATATTTCCGGAAAGGGAAATGAATGGTGTAAAATCAAAATTTGTAAGGAATCGGACGAGGTTGGTTTCAAATGCACCTTCCGCGAGGTCTACATCGCTGTGAATGTATTCTCCCGTAATATTTATTCCGGGATAGGGTCTCACCGTCAATGCGCTTTCATAAGTCCGATTGGTGCCCGACCAGAATCCGGCCGAAGAAAATCCAAGTTCGGCGGTAAGTCTTCTGTAATTGGCTGTCTCGATTTCAATCTCATGCACCCAGTTCGTATAATTTCCCACGGGAATGATGATGGTGCCATCGCCAAGTATGTCAAAGTCACCGATCAGCAGTTCATAATTTCTGGTAAATTCATACCCCATCTCATCACCCGTTTCAAATCGGATGGAAAACGGAGTGAACCCAACATTCTGCGTAAGTTTTTGCCAATCCAGGTCCATGAGGTGTTCAAAGCGAAATCCAAAACCCAATTCCCGGATCACATCACTGCTTTCTATAAGCGGTTCATATTGGGCTTGCGGTTCTACTCTACGGAAGCTATTTCTGGAGTAGAATCCGACCTGCGGATCATAATCCGTGCCAAACTCCCTGTAAGACAATGCAGCGGACCAGGGTTGGTTGGGATAATTCAATCGGATTCCGCGGGTAGATCGATCCATAAAATCAGTTTCTTCATCAAAAGGTGAGGAAGGATTATGCATTACATAGAATGCCTGGAACTGGAGGTTCTTATCACCCAGGAAGTTACTGGTGTTCAGTGCCAGATCAGAGCCTATGGTGTGACGGTCCTGGACCGGAAAATACAATTCCTCACCTCCCTGGGTGTGCCTGAGGGTATAAACGAATCCTATGCTGCTTTCCTTCAGAAAATTCTGTCTCACCCTGATCACCGAAAAATCCTCCCGGGGCAATGAATCTCTGGCCTTCGTGCCAACCTGCAGTGCGATGATCTCGGTTTTACCGATCCTGCCAAGTACCCTTCCGCCGTAACTAACTGGTATTGGGTTACCACCCTCCAGACCTATTCTCCGGCTGAAATAGGGTGTCACGCCACTTCTTGGTGCAAACTGATAGATATTGGCTCCTTCAAGGAAAAAGTCCCGTCTTTCAGGGAAAAACAATGGAAACCGGGTAAGATTTACCTGCCTGGTGTCCACTTCAGTTTCGGCAAAATCAGTATTTAATGTGAAAGAGGCCTTCAGTCCGGGTGTGATGCTATAATTGACATCGAAGCCGCCAATGACATTGGTCTGCTCATCAAATCCTCCTTCATCCGTATTTTCAACCTTACTTCTCTCCACTTTTCCGTAGGGTACGACCTCAAGACCCAATCCCTGCGAAAGGTCTTTCAACCCGGTAAGCTTACCGGCATTTTGGGGACGCCACAGTCCCTGGTTTCGCAGGTAACCCGTCCACAGCAGCTCTTCGTTTTTCCTTCTGACGGTTCTTTGAAAGTTGATGCCCCATGTATCAGAATTTGGATCGAAATTGAGCGTACGAAAGGGAATTCGTATCTCCGTGGACCATCCAAAGTCCCCGATGTGTGTCCAGGGTCGCCAGATGCCATCCCAATCCTTGTTGAGTGAAATGCCCTGACCCGCATTCAAAAGTCCATCACCCAGTAATCCTGCCGGGTTGATTTCGAAGAAATAAGCGTTTCTACCGTCAAGAAATGTATCAAGGATCCACATAAACCGATCGTCAGTACTGAGAGAAACATCCCTTTTTCGTTGAAACGCCTTAATACCGGAAGGATCACTGTCGTACAGAATGGCCGCGATGTAAAGGTTATTGTCGTCATAGGCAATTTTGATGATGGTACGCTCCGTAGGCTCACCTCCCTGTATAGGTTCTTGCATGAGGAATCCGCCACTTCCCTCGATTTCTTCCCAGAATGGCTCATCCAGCTTTCCATCCAATACGATCACGCCGGATTCTATTTTTACCGCTCTTATTGTCTTTTCCGAAGCATTGCTTTGCGCAAAAAGGCTCAAGGGAGCTGACAGGCAGATTAAGATCAAAAATAGGATAGGAAGGATTTTGGACTGCATTTCTGCAAATCTATAAGACGATGCCGGAGAACTTCGCAGTACTTTTTCAAACGGGAGCATACCTCTGCTTGAGGCACAATAGTCTTTTTAAGGAATCATCACAATTAATTCACATTAAGACTGCATATGTGGATGGGGCTTCAAATATTTTTGAGTTCATTTTTGAAATTCCACCGGGAAAATTTTATGAGAAATATCTATTTCCTTGCACTATTTATCGGTCTGGTCGGCTGTTCTAATATTGATTCTGATGCTACTGAAAAGTTGACGATCTTTTTTATAAATGACCCTCATGGAAAACTGAACAACTTTGCCAAGATCAAGCATATTGTGGATCAGGAAAGGTCCGAAACCAATGTAATGCTTGTCGCAGGAGGAGATATATTTTCTGGAAATCCGATTGTGGATCAGTATTCTGATAAAGGCTTTCCAATAGTTGACATTATGAACAAAACCGGATTTGATGCCTCGGCCCTGGGTAATCATGAATTTGATTACGGCATTGAGATCCTAAATAGGCGAATGGATCAGTCAGAATTTGAATGGCTTTGCGCCAATGTTGATGCCAGCGGCTCGCAATTTATCCAACCAAAACCTTATCATACTTTTGAAGTTGGTGATTTGAAAGTAACCATTCTGAGTTTTGTGGAAACACGGGGCAATCCCCGGATGCCATCTACCCATCCCAATAATATCAAGGACATCACATTTATGGCCTATGAAACGGTAGCTCCGAAATATGAGACGCTTAAGGAAAAAGAAGGTGCGGATGTACTGCTTGCATTGACGCATTTGGGAAACCGGACCGAAAATGAGCTTGCAAACAACTTCCCATTCATGGACCTGGTCATTGGTGGTCACACAAATAATGTGAAATCCGAGCTGGTGAACGGAATCCCTGTGCTGATGGCTGGTGGGAATCTTTCACACCTGGGCAAAATTGAACTCAAGATCAGGGATAGAAAGATCATGGAACATAAAACCACACTAATTGATTTAAGTCAGTATTCTGAGGTGGATACGGAACTGATGACTGACATCGATGTTTACAATGACGCACCTGAATTCAATGAGGTACTTGGCACCTCACTAACTGATTTGGATGGAGGGGAGGTAGGGTGCTTGTATTCCACAGCCGTGCGAGAGATGCTGGATGTAGATGTAATGTTTCAGAATGGAGGAGGAGTGAGGTCCGATTTGGATGAGGGGGACATCACAAAGATGGAGATTTTAAAAATTGCTCCCTTTGGAAATAGAGCAGTGATATTTGACATGACCCTTGATGAACTTGAAAGCTTCCTGGTTTCTGATATTGAAGGGATGCACTATACCGGAATTAACATTCAGCAGGAAGGAACAGACCTGATTTTCCTGGATGCATCCGATGAAATTCTACCGGATAATTTTCCCATGAAAGTAGCTCTGAATGACTATGTTGCTACGAAATATGCCGAATTTCTGAAGCCGGAGAGAGAAGTGCTGACATTGACCATGGCTGAGATCCTGATGGAGTATGTTGATAAAGTCGACACCGTTTCATTCGAAGGGTGCTCCAGGTATTTTCGATATCAGTAAATCATTCCAGCAACAGTTTTTCTCGAAAAACCGAGTCTTTCACCGCATTTTTTGTCCAGTAGTCAGACTTGATGGCAGTCAGGAGCTCCGCGGATGTGGTCATCATTTGCGGATCACCGAATCCCTCGGGGTAAGTTTCTTTCCAGCCAAGGATTTTATGAGGAAACTTTGATTCGAATTCAATGCTAAGTGACCTGTCAAGGGTAGGGTAGTCCAGCGTATAAGTGGAAGTCGAATCGCCTGTTATCAAGTCAATGTTACATTCATACGCTTTGGTTTCCTGGTGTTTCAATCTCAGGTAGAAAAAGGATGGGATTACGTTTAGAGTGCCTGTTGGAAGACTGGAAGGATCTTTTCGGATAAGGGTCCAGATGTCGTCTTCCAAAAGATCTTTTTTAAGACTCAGATTTTGATTCTCTCCCTCGAAGTAAGATGATATGCCTATTTCATAGTGACTATTGTTTCGTAGCTCCATATAGGTATGCCCACACCATTCCTGGGAGGAGGAGGAGATCTTCAATGAATTTTGACCCTCCATGATATAAGGAAGAAATGTACTGGTCATCATAGAGTAGGGATAGATTCCTGTTGTGAACTTTTTCGTGAAATTCAGTTTCATGACGGAGATGTCATCTTCGCCCGGATTATCGGTCTTGCTCCAGGAGTCAGTAGAGAAGGGTTCTGTCACGAAGATCAGAACCGCGTGGCCCGCTCTCATCTCACCGTATCTGACCTGTGATAGTCGATATGAGGCTATTTCCGCCTCACCTGTATACCAGTAGGCTTTTTCCTGGTCGGAGAGGTTGCGGTTGGAAGCGCTTGGTTCCGGAGACTGGCATGAGATTAGAAGTACCGCCGTTATTAAGGCAAACAGGATGTTGTAAGTCATAATAAGAAAACAACGTTTGTGATTATACGGTTCGAATGAGGTCATAGAGACTATTGCGCAGAGATTCACAAAGAAGTCACAAAGTTTCGCGGAAGATTTTTAAGTAATCCTGGAAGTGAAAAACACTTCTATTCCCAGAGGCACAAGTGAAAAACACTTGCGCCATAACCTGACCTCGGTCTTAGCGCCTTTACGAGAAAATCCATCGAAAAAAGCTATTGCGCAGAGTTTCACAAAGAAGCCACAAAGTTCCGCAGAGGGTTTTTAAGTAATCCTGGAAGTGTAAAACACTTCTATTCCGGGAGGCACAAGTGAAAAACACTTGCGCCATATTGTAAGTTTTGCGTCTTTGCGCCTTTGCGTGAAAATCCATTTAGAAAAGCAATTGCACAGGGATTCACAAAGAAGTCATAAAGTTTCGCAGATGGATTTTTAGTAATTCAGTAAAATGGTACACCATTTATTCCCAGAGGCACAAAGGAAAAACACTTGCTCCATAACCAGGTCATATTACAACATGAATGTTGGGGTTGATCTCTCTCAACTTATTGATAAATTCCTTTTCCCTTACCGGAGAAATAAGGCAAAAATTATTGCTTCCATGGTAAGTGATCTTGAGCCTTTTTAATGCCAGTGCCGGACTCGAAATGGGATTGTAAGTTTTCTTAATGGAGGTAATCTTGAGAATGGGTACTTCGATGAGTGTACCCAGATATCGAATTTTAAGTAGATTATCATTGATCTCGTATTTGATATTTGACAATCTGATCATGAAATAAATAAGAAGTATAAAAAAAAGCTGAATTACCAGAAAGGCAATTAATGCTCCGTCACCCTTGGTGACCAGTGCTGAGATTTTCCATTCTACAAACCCAACAATTCCAATTGGTAGGCCCCAATTAAGTAAGGCTCCAGGTAAGTCTATAGTAGATTTGTAAATCCCGGTCATAATATCAAAGATAACGAATCTTTAAGTATAATACATTCATGTGATCCGAGAGTCAGAAAACTCCTCTATTTCGAGATGTCCATGTGAAAACACTTTCGGCATAGCCTGATCTTTGCGTCTTTTTTTCTTTGCGTGAAAATCCATTGTAAAAAGCTATTGCGCAGAGATTCACAAAGAAGTCACAAAGTTTCGCGGAGGATTTTTAAGTAATCCTGGAAGTGGAAAACACTTCTATTCCGGGAGGCACAGGTGAAAAACACTTGCGTCATAATAAGTTCTATTCCCGGTGCGTCTTTGCGCCTTTGCGTGAAAATCAATGAGAAAACTTTACCAAAAGTTGAAATCAACATTCAACGTGAAGCGATCGGAATTGGCGATTTGATTTTTATGGACTGACCTTTATGATCACCTTCCCCTGATGTCTGCCTTCCCCAAACTTCTGTAATACCTCGGGAATATCCTGTAATGTATACGGGCCTTCCATTACCGGTTTGAGCATTTCCCGATTGAAGTAACTGGCTATTTTGTCCATGTCCTTGTTGGGTTTTAAGGGTACAAGGTCAATAACTTTTCCCGTAAATAACTTGAATAAATGCTTCTTAAATGCAATACCGAGAATTTTCGGAATATCGCCACCAACCGTAATATATCTACCGCCCCTTTTTAGGCAACGCATGTATTTATACATGGGCCGATTGGTTTTAGGGTCCAGAATCAGGTCATATTTGATGCCCATAGAAGTGAAATCCTCCTGCTGAAAATCTACCACATGATCATATCCAAGGGACTTCATCTTGTCCAGTTTACTTGCACTGTCTACCCCGGTGACTTCAACATCCAATTCTTTCAACATCTGAATGGCCTGTGTTCCTACTCCACCACCAGCACCATTGACCAACACAGTTTGTCCATTGCTGACTTTCCCGTAGTCAAAGAGACCTTGAGTGGCAAGATTGGCCGCATGGGGTAGGGCGGCTGCCTCCTCGAAAGACATCTTTTCCGGCATGATCGCGATAGCACTTTCCCTGGCACAGGTATATTCCGCAAAGGCCCCAAAACCGGACTCCGAAAGGTCACCGTAAACCCGATCGCCTTCCCTGAATTTTGTCACATTCTTTCCTGTTTTGAGCACTTTTCCGGAAACATCGACACCAGCTATTTTGAATATCGGTTTGAAACCACCATTGATGAGTCGTGTTATAAACGGTTTACCCGTAATCAGTCCCCAATCCCAGTCGTTTATGCTGGTACAAACAATCTCGACAAGTACTTCATTAGGTTTGGGCTCAGGAATATCTATGTCCCTGATCTCAAGGTACTTGGGTAAGCCAAAACGCGTTTGTACAACTGCCTTCATTCACTATTTCCAGTTTCTCTTCAGGAAACTGACCCAATTCTGACCGCAAATGTTACGGATGTCTTCGTCTGAATAGCCGCGTTTTCTAAGCTTTTCGGGTATTTTTTGCAAGTCTGCAATGGTATCCACATCGGAAGGACATTGTTCTTTTCCAAAGGCGCCGTCCAGATCTGATCCAATACCAGCATGATCGGCATTTCCTGCCAATTGACAGATATGGTCAATATGGTCAAGTACTGTTTCAAGTGTCAGATCAGTGCTTTGAGGGGTTGATTCTCCGCGAATCCATTTACCGGTTAACATCCAGGCGTCAAAAACAGCCCCAATGACAGCACCGCGGTCAATCAGTACTTTTAGCTGCTCATCGCTAAACTGTCTGTGATGTGGGACAAGGGCCCGGCAATTGTTGTGACTTGCCCAGACTGGACCGCTGAAATGATCAAGAGCTTCCCAGAAGCTATCGTCACAAAGATGCGTAGCATCCAGAATGATGTTCATTCTCTCCATCTCCTTCAGGAGCTCCTTCCCCTTTTGACCTATTCCTCCTGTGGCGTCCGTTCCCTGGGCATATACCCCCGGACCATAATGTGCAGGACCTATTGCCCTTAAACCGCTTTCATAAGCTTTTTCCAGGTGTCTGAAACTTACGATAGAGTCCGCACCCTCAAGGCTTCGAACGAGTCCAATGGGTGTGTCGGAAGGGTTTTCCTGCCAATTTTTGAGATGGTTTTCAAGTGAATTTTTATCGGTTATTGTGGTCAAAAGTCCATCAGCCTCCATTTCCTGGTACCAGCAAAGTTGACCCTGGGTTTGCGCCCACGCCTGCTCCTGGGAATTCCAGCTGGCGCCGGGCATTTTCTTTTTCGCTTTGTTGAACCTGGCAATCTGCGTGCCTACCACGATTCCAATATTACCTTCTCGGAGTGCCTCGAAGGAAACAGTTCCATTTCCTCGGTCCGGTTTGTCCGTCATTCCGGATTCATATTGACGGATTTCATCTACACTCCAGCGGAGATCGCGATTCCACTCCATGGCGTTCATAGCCAGATCAAGGTGCGCATCAAAAAAAAACGGTTTTTCAGTCATAATGGTAAATTCTTTTTCTGGAAACTATCTTCCATTGGTCGGTTACAACTCCGTTCTCCACAACCTGAGCCTCTTCATGAAGGGCTACCGTCGGGCAGATGTGCCTTGGTATCCCATACAATACTTCACCTATTTTTAAGGAAGACGCACCTGCAAATTCCAGGACAAGGTGTTCCTCGCTATGGACCGTAAGTCTGGCTTCCGGAAATTGAGGGAAATAAACAGGTGGTGCTGACATTTCAGACCCTACCGCTTTGTGACCCAGATCCACGCAGATGGAGTTTTTACCCGGTTTACTGATCACCCGACATAGCAGACATGCTGCCACCTCAAAGTCAAGATCCGGTATGTTCTCAGAATAACCCTGGTCCCAAAGGAGCGTGGTCCCTGGAGATAATGTTCGTTCCGGATATCTGGCATGAACGGGAAAGGATATGCTGCCGCCACAAAGTATTTCTAAGCCTTTATTGTCCAATTTTTTCAATAAAGTCTGGACCGCCTCAAACCCTAAGTCAACTTTCCCGGTTCTTTCAGCCAGGTCCGGGTCATGGATGTGACCGTCATAGGCCTGAATTCCCCTGAAGGTAAACCCTGATTGATGCAACATATCAACGACCTCATGCGCTTTCTCCGGTGCTATTCCGGTTCTATGCATGCCCACATCAAGGTCTACGAAGAAACCAATATTGTCCGGAGCGATTTTTTTCCATTCCTCTACCTGGTCAATATGGTCAACCAATACAGAAAATCGTGTTTTATTATTTCTTACGGCAAGTTGCTTCAGGTAATGCTGCGCCGGACCAATAAGTGGATACGCCACCAGCACATCTCTGACACCACAAGCAAGCAGCATCTCCAATTCTGAAAGTGTGGCACACTTGAACTTAGAAATGCCCTTTTGAAGTTGCATTTCCACAATCTCTTTACACTTGTAGGTCTTAACATGTGGTCTGAGTCTGCCGGGATCATTGGCTGCAATCGCAATCATCTTGTCGATGTTTCTATTGATCCTTTCAGGGAAGAAGAGGAGAGCCGGACTAATTATATTTTCCGTATTCCTAAGCTGGAACCAGGCGCTCATTTCAATTCAAATATTGCTTCGACCTCTACCGCCATATTTCCGGGAAGGATCATGCCCACAGCGCTTCTCGCACCAATTCCATTCTCTTCGCCCAGAACCTCTGCCATGAGCTCACTGAATCCATTGATGACCTTCGGCTGTTCGGTAAACTCCATGGTACAATTCACCATCCCCAGGGTTTTGATCAAACGATGGATATTGTTCAGAAGCCCCTGAGATTTTATGGTAGAAAGCATGGTAAGTCCCGTTTGTCGGGCTGCCTGATAACCCTGTTCGGTATCTAGTTCGGCACCCACTTTTCCGTAAATCAATTCTCCATTACCCTGCAAAGGGCCCTGACCGGATACGTAAAGCATATTTTGGGAAATGATGACGGGTTTATACACGCCGCCAAGTGGAGGAGCCGGGGGTAACTCAAGACCCAGTTCCTTTATCTTGTCTTCCAGTGTTTTCATACAAATAAATTTAGGATTAGAACACAAATCAACCCGACGATCGAAACGGTTGTTTCCATCATGGTCCATGACATCAATGTCTCTTTGATGCTGACATTAAAGTACTCTTTGAATAGCCAAAATCCACCATCGTTGATGTGTGAAAAGGTGATACTTCCTGCTCCAGTGGCCAGCACCAAAAGTTCCGTGGATACACCTGATGTGCCTACCATTGGCAACATGATACTGGCCGCCGTCAGCGCTGATACTGTGGCAGACCCCACGCTGACTCTTATAAGCGCCGCAATCAACCATGCCAGGATGAG
Organism: Cyclobacteriaceae bacterium; assembly: GCA_965228045.1. Classification (GTDB taxonomy): domain Bacteria; phylum Bacteroidota; class Bacteroidia; order Cytophagales; family Cyclobacteriaceae; genus JANQEU01. The sequence continues at coordinate 1,973,599 of OZ245789.1, forward strand.
GGGAGAAAGCCCCAGACCTCCCAGTACATCCCCGATTTGCTCGCTCATGTTGGTTTCTATCATGATCTGCTTAAATGATCCGGCCCCGGCGATGATCAACAGAACACCGGCTACGCTGGACACTGCCACCCCCAATATTTTCATTACCGAGGTGGTGTTCCTTCCGGTTTTGATACCTAAAAAGTAGATCGCAGCCAGCACGGAAGCCAACATCGCGATGGACGGGTTGCCAATTGCATCTACCACCGTATTTTGACCAATCAAGCCCTGTACCATGGATGCCCCTCCGATCAAGATGACAGGTAATAAGGCAATTAACAGACAGGTGGTCAGGGAAGGAACCGTGTACCTGTCATCTGTTTCCACCACATAATCCTTCAAGGGTATAGGTTGAATTCGCTTCATGGTTTTAGCCAATAGGAATTTGGCCGCGGTTATGGCAGGGATGCCGCAGATAATCCCATATAGCAGGGTGAGGCCCAAATCCGCATTGTACATTTCGGCAATGGCGGTAGGTGCCGGGTGGGGTGGAAGGAACCCGTGGGTGACAGATAAGGAGGCCAGCATTGGCAATCCCACATAAAGTAGAGGGAGTTTCGTATTTGATGCGATGGCGATAACCAGGGGAACCAGGATCACAAACCCAACAGTATAAAACATGGGAATCCCTACGATGAAACCCGTGACGATCAGTGAAAACTGAATGTTTTTGATCCCAAACCTTTTGACAAGGCTGTTCGTGATTTTGTTGGCAGCCCCGCTTTCCGCAACCAGCTTACCCAGCATTGCGCCAAAGCCAAGTATAATCACAAGTGAACTCAGGGTGTTCCCAATTCCGGTTTGGATAGCTGCTACGGTATCGGTTACGCTCAATCCACCGCTGATACCTACAAAAAGGCAGACAAGCATGAATGAAATGAAGGTATCCAGTTTTACAACTGTAACCAGTAAAACCAATAAGATGATACCAAGAAGTAAGGGTACGAAAACCATAAGTGAGTCTGGTTAATGTTTAACAATCCCTAAAAATATGATTTTGTGTTGGGATTCAATGTTCGTGGATCATAAACCCGTGATAATGAGTGGAAAACCCATTCCGGTGCTGCTACTGATCGGCGAACATTTTGATGGTGTAGTCGAGCAGTTCCTGATTGCCATGATTGCCATGACCCGGGATGATGATCAAAGCTTCGGGATGGGCTGCTTTGACCTTACTGACTGTATTGGACCAGTCTTTTATATTGGCATCGTTGAGGTTGCCTTTTCCTGCACCCAGTGACTTAATCATGCATCCACCGAAAATGGATTTTTCATCCGGCATCCAGACGATGATATTATCGAGGGTATGGCCTTCGCCGTGGTATTCCATACTTATGGGTCTGTCAATCAGGTCCAGGTCTATGAAGCCGTTGAAAGTATTTTTAGGAGGTTCGAGTCCTTTTTTTGTCGCTAAAGTCTTAGTCAAACTATGCCCATAGGATGTGATATTTCTTTCGTGGAATAGTGATAAGCCACCCAGGCAGTCTTCGTGATGATGTGTGGGAATTACCGCTTTAATTTCTATACCTTGTTCATCTATCCAGTCAAGTAGGGATTGCGTGACATCCAGTTCGATGGGTGTGTCTATGACCACTGCCTCTCCATCCACTACGTAGATGGCGCCGTTGCTATTAAAAGTACCAAACTCCTCGGAAGTTACCAGTGAAACATGCAGCCAAAGATTATCGCTGATTTTTTCAATATAGAGATTATCCGAGATGACGATCCTTTCGGGTATTTGGGCTTGGGGAAAGTATAAGAATAAGAGCCCGGTCAGAATTATTTTGATCATGGCCCAATATACCATTGGGTGATTAAAACCTTATTCTGCTTCCCTAAAATAAAGACGGGTGAAAGAAAATATTTTCTTTCACCGTCCTTATTGACTATACAACTTATAATACGGTTGGAACTAATTTACCCTTTCAAAATTCAGCACTGATGTTATGCCATCTGCTTCAAAGAAAGCTAGGGTTAAAGTGGGATTTTGATCGGTAGTTATGCTAATGAACCGTTGATCATCACCTTCTTCAATAAAATCGGATTCTTCTGCCAGAGGGGTTATGGCATCAATATTCGCTGTGCATCCGGAAGTTTCCAGCCAGGTATAGGTACCGTAGGTGTCACTTCCGTCACAGGTTTCGGATCCATCTTCTATGATCAATTCATAGGAGGTAGTGATTGTGACCATATCATCGAATAGACATGCCACAGCTTCATTCTCTTCGTTTATTATTTGATTATTGACCAGAAGTTGGAACATTTCCCACTCACCTACAACCAATGATTCTACTTCCGATAGGGTAGTACCATTGGAAACCTGAACTGTAGAGTTTGTATAGGTAAAATTACCTTGGGATGCCAAACCGTCCTGCCAGTTAGACAATCCGGTATTAGTACTGTAATACACCCAATAGGTTTGATCCTTTGTCAGGGATGAAATATCCCAGGGTACATCTGCCGACATTGTGATGGCAAGCACACTGTTTTCGCGATTTGCAAAATCAGACTGAGATTCATAAAACTCAGCTGTAATACTGCTGGTCCATTCCCCCCCGCAAGCGAGGTTAAAAAGACCTCCAGTGATAGGGTCCGGATCTTCCGAACAGGAAGTCAGCGTAAGAGTAAGTATTAGGATTAGAAATGGAATTCTATAGCATTTATGCATCATGAGCGCTTAGGAAATTGTTAATAATTGATTTCAAAAAAGGCCCAAACTAGCGCAGGATATCTAACCACGCGGGCGTTGTTTTGCGAACGACCCTAATTTTTTGTGAATGTTCATTTGGAATCCTTCATCGAGTCGATAACTCCAACATAATTTTTTATTAAACAGGTATAATATATTGATAAACAATAAATAATAATTATATTACGGCAATAATTAATTGAATAATAAAAATGAATCTTATATCTTCAGTTTCTACACACAGGATGGTCGGAGTCCTTCTGTGGATATTTCGAGGCTTTGCCCTTTTGTTTATGTTGGCGGTTGCCTTCACTTTCGTCATCATGCTCATGTCGGCTTTCGGAAAAGAGCTGCTTTCTCCTTACATACCAGAAATGACGGCTTACTTTTCACTAGCTGAAAATGTAGGGGAGGTTAGATGGCTGAATGGTGGGCAGGAAATTGATTTCCTGATGACTGCAGGGGTAGGCCGTGTGAAGCTGGAGGATATTCCATCAGGGTTTCTCGCCGTCAATAGTTTGTTCAGGATACTGTCTTACGGGTGTATCTTGTTCTCTATTATTTTGACAGTCAGGATTCTAAGGTCCGTTAAATCAAAAGAATTTTTATTGAAAGAAAATGCACTGAGGCTGCGATGGATAGCCATATTGGGCATTGCCACTTTTCTACTGGACAAGTTCTTGTCCATTTATGAATCCTCGTACGTTGCCGAAAGAGTTGGGATAATGGGTATAGATTTCACCGGTTACAATGGCTTTGTCTTTGCCAACTTTGAGTGGATTTTGAGTAATCTTTTTCTACTCGTGATTGCCGAGGTATTTCGCATAGGAGCTGAATTGAAGGAAGAACAGGACCTAACGATTTGAAACATGGCAATTATTGTAAATCTTGATGTAATGCTTGCAAAGCGCAAAATGTCCCTTACCGAATTGTCTGAGAACGTTGGTATTACCATGTCCAACCTTTCAATTCTTAAGAAGGGCAAGGCACGTGCCATTCGTTTCGGGACGCTTGACGCAATATGTCAGGCTCTGGAATGTCAGCCGGGGGATATTCTCGAGCACCAGCCTGATCAGCAGGATTAGAATTCAGGGAAAGACGGATCAATTTCCTTTCCGATAGCTTTAACCAGTTCCTGTTGTGATTTTCCCTGGTTCTCATCCCGGTTGGTCAAAAGGATAATACTCAATCCCGTACTAAGATCTCTAAGGTAGACGGTACCAGTGTATCCCGAATGGATCACGATTCTTCTATCTTCAAAATCATGCACCATCCAACCCAATCCATAGGAGTGCCTATGGTCTCCATCCTGATAAAATTCTCTATAGGGGCTGGTAATTGCTTTTATCACTGAGGGATCAATATTTGATATCAAACCTTGTTCATAAAGGATCATGTCGTTGATGGTTGACATGACTCCAAAGTGTGGTGTGAGCTCAAACTCCCATTGGCGTCGGTTGTTTTTAAAGAAACCATCTTCGATGACGTAACCATCAGCTCTGTTTGGAATAATGTCATCCTGGTCCAGGAATCGTGTGTCCTTCATTCCAAATGGTCCGAAAATCTCTTCAGCCATTAGATCATCAAAATCTCTGTCCATAATTTTCTCAATTATGTAGCCTGCAAGAAAATAACCCTGGTCACTGTACTCCCAATCGGTACCCGGTTTGGCTATCATGGGTACTTTTTTGGCAGCAGCCAACATCAGATCCTTGTCGTAATCCAGCAGATATGAATCGTGAAATTTTGGTTCGAATTTGTGCTGCAGACCTCCCATGTGACCTAGTAATTGCCGGAGTGTAATGTCTTTCCATCCATCGGGTATGTCATTTATTACTTTACCAACTTTAGTATCGAGATCTAGTTTTTTACGGCGAGCCAATTCCACGATCATCGTCGTCGTCATTTGTTTCGAGACAGAAGCCAGTTCAAAAACGGTGCTATCCGTAACGGCAGTCTTCAATTCAATATTTGAAATGCCATAGCTGGCTCTGTACAGGACTTCGCCTTGGTGTAGTATTGCAAGTGCAACACCGGGAATCATTTCTTTCGACATGAATTCCGTTGTCAGTTTGTCAATATTTTCAGGAATGACATTGAATTGGCCGGGAGCCAATTGGGAAAATGTGAGAAAGCCTAAAACCAGAAGTTTGTTCATAAAGTGTGTTTTAAAAGGAAACTTTGGATAATCGGAAAGGTTACTATTACTCCGCTGTTTCTACGGACCATCCCTTAAATGACAGCAAGGTTAAAAGAATATTGCTGACCCAGCTGACCATCATAATAAGAAACATGCTAGTCTGATAATGCTCATAAATCATGAAGATCATGAAAAGGTAATACAAGCAGAGACCTATAAGAGAAGATCTCATATAGTTGAAATCTACCCACTTCGATGGTAGAAAGATCGAAATCAATGGTAATATCCCAAACCAATAAACGATCATGGAGACAAGTGTCCATCCCAGAAATAATCCGAAGGGAATGATGGCGAGGAATGCAAGGCATGGAATACCCAGAATAATGCTCGCGTGTTTAAAAGCCGTCTTTCCTGCGGACATACCTCAAGATAATAATTACCTTGTCATCCGTCAAGTTTGTTACTCGGAAGGTCCGGCCAGAAGCAACTCCATCAGTTTCAGGGCACTCACTCGCCCTTTGTCCTTCAGCAAATCCCTGGGTGTGTCATCACCTAACTCATAAGTCAACGATTCGGCATTGAGTCGGTGAAACATGTAGGAAGACGAGGTGACAACGGTAGTATCCAGCCTCCCGGGACGGATGTTTGGATCAAGTCCCAATTCATCTGCCATAGAAGTGATCATGTCCGGTACCAGACCGGGGAAATTTCCCTTCAACTCCGGTTCGATCGTATAATAAATATCTTCCCACGTACTGTGAAAGTCCACTCCGAAATAGAATTTCCCACCTGAGGAATCCAATTTGTTTTCAATGAAATTCTGGATGGCAGCGACTTCCTGTTGATTCTGGTTACCCCAGTCCCTGTTCAAATCCCTACCGCCGTGATTATGTCTCCAATGGCCATTGTCTACACCATCAGGATTGGCCATCGGTACGATGTAAGCCGTGTATTCATCTCTGAAATTCTCTGCTACTGGCAAATCAGAGCAAATCGTCTCCACAAAGGATTTCATCGCCAGATAGCCAGTTACTTCAGGTGGATGTTGTCGCGAAAGCACAAAGATCATCTTGCTGTCGTTGGTATTTCCTATCCTCATCAGACGTATAGGACGACCTTCACGACTTTCACCTATGATACTTTGATTCACGTAAATAAGGGAGTCGAGACCATTTATCCACCGGGCATTGTGTGTGGAGGTTTGAAGTTCCTGCGCTGAAACCCACAGTGTGTCAGGTCCCAGGTCAAGTGTCATGGTCACATATTCCGGCAGGTCTCTGGGACTGTCAGGCGCCACTGACTCACCCCGTTGCACTTTATCCTCGTCCACTTCCTTCCAGTTTTCTCCGTCATAGCTAAGTTTAGGACGATACCTGTGGAAGGCGCCATCGAGATAGGTGAGCTTTAGTTGAACGGAAGTCTTAGATTCACTCCAAATCTTAAATGAGTACCACGGACTTGGGTTGATGGGAGTATTCTCAGGGGTAATCAAAGCGGAAATTTCATTTTCTGCGGTCCATGCGATTCCATTAAGTCTTGCTCCCTCAAAGTTGTTTGTTGCAAATACGCCTTTCCCAATATCGAATACACCTACAAATTGTTTCTGGATCGGCAGGGTAGAGGTGGGAACGGCCTGAACAGGTGCCTGACCTTCCCATTTGCCATCGCCCGTACAACCGGCCAAACATGAAAGAAGTGTAAGAACTGTGATTAGCGTTAGTAACTTGTGACATTTCATGCGACTAAATTATTTGTTTTAAAGTTTCCGAACCCAAATGGGAATTTGAAATATTAAGTCTTGTTTGGAATGGCATCATTGCTTATTAAGTATCTATTCTATAGTTTACACGTGTTGTGAAAACTGTTACCACACCGTGAATGGAGTTCTGGACCGAATATAAAGAGATCATACGCCTAACATTGGCATTTCTGATTCTGGCTGTTTCTGCCAAGCAGATTGCCGGTTTATTTCAGCGTATTCAGCTGCCATTGATTACTGGTCTTATATTTACCGGTATTGTCATTGGTCCTTTTGTGCTGGGTCTTATTCCGGAAACAGCTCCATCAAAGCTGATCTTTATTACGGAAACTGCCCTGGCATTTATCGCTTTTGCGGCGGGATCAGAGCTCTACCTTCAGGAGCTAAGAGATCGATTCAACAGTATTAAGTGGAATACATTCGGGCAGCTGGTAGTGACTTTTGTCCTCGGATCAGCCATCGTGTATTATCTGGCGGATTACATCACTTTCATGGAAGGTATGAGCCAGGTAGGCAGACTGGTGGTGGCTTGTTTGACAGGGGCAATTTTTGTAGCAAGATCTCCGGCATCCGCTATAGCGGTGATCAACGAACTAAGGGCGAAGGGTCCGTTCACACAGACCGTGATGGGTGTGACGGTGGTAAAAGACTTTATCGTCATCATACTTTTCTCCATTTGTCTCTCCATTGCTAAGTCAGTCTTATCCGGAACGTCATTTGACATACTGGATTTTGTGCTGCTTATCATTTCACTGGTCCTGTCTATCGGTATCGGTTATTTTGGTTTTGGTAGGATTTTGAGTTTGAGCCTGTCGCTTCGGGCCAAGAGCTTCTGGAAGGCCACATATATTCTTATCATTGGATACGGTATCTATTTCTTTTCGCATCAGGTTCTTCATCTTTCAGAAGTTTATCTTGGACGAGAGATCCACCTGGAGCCGTTACTTATGGGAATTCTTGCGAGTTTCTACGTTACCAACTACTCCCGCTATCGGGCAGAGTTCATAAAGATCCTTGAAAACACAGGCGTATATGTTTATGTAGCTTTCTTTACACTTACTGGTATTTCGCTGGATATAGGCGCACTTGGTGTTGCGATAGGGCTGGTACTTGTTATTTTCCTGATCAGGATCGTCACCATGGTGATTGGTTCTTACACTGGCGGATTTCTGGCTAAAGACCCTATTGAATTCCGACATCTGGGGTGGATGCCATACATTACCCAGGCAGGTGTGGCCCTGGGGCTAACGACTATTGTGGCCAATGAATGGCCGGAATGGGGCTCGACTTTTGCCACTATTATCATTGGGATCATTGTGATCAACCAATTCATAGGACCTCCACTATTCAAATATGCGATTTTCCGAATAGGAGAGGACAGGATCAGGGCTCAGCAGCAATCGGATACGAGCAGAGACGCTTTTATTTTCGGCTTTGAACCACTGTCAGTGGCATTGGCAAGGTCACTTGTAGAGAAAGGATGGACCGTCCAGATTGCTACGCGGAAAGACCCAAACTCGATAGACGCTCCGACGGACATCAAAATTCATCATATAGAATCGGTGGAGCCCGATCAGCTAAAGACATTGGGTCTTGAAAAGATAGAAGTGATCGTAACGTTGTTTGGTGATGATGATAGTCTGAAAGTATGTGAGTTTGCTTATCACAATTACGGTACCAGGGACATGATCGTAAGACTACAGAATAGGAAGAACTCAGAAAAATTCCTTGGGCTTGATGCCAAAATCATTGATCCGTCCACGGCTATGCTAAACCTGTTTGATCATTTCGTGAGGTCGCCACAGGCCACTTCACTATTGATGGGTATGCAGGAAGGTCAGGATACCAGGGATATTGAAATACTTGATCCTAATCTTCATGGAGTTCATCTCCGGGACTTAAGGCTTCCTCAGGATGTCATCATTCTCAGTGTGAAAAGGAGTGGACAAACCATCATTACCCATGGTTATACCAGATTGAGGGTGCATGATGTGGTGACAGTGGTAGGTTCTGTCAGCAGTCTTGAGGATGTACAATACAAATTTGATGCGTAGCTAGAGCTCCCGAACCCAGATATTGCGGTAACGCACGGGGTTGTCATGATCCTGCAGTACAATCGGAAGTTTTTCCGGATGCGGCACATAGTATGGCTCACCGATGTAGACAGTCGGTCCCTGCAATACAGAATTATGTTGAATCAGAATGCCATTGTGCAAAACAGTGACCCGTGCCGGGGATATAAGTTGTCCTTTTTCGGAGAATCTGGGGGCCGTAAACATAATGTCATAAGTCTGCCATTCGCCAGGAGGCAGAGAGGCATTCACCATGGGAGTGTGCTGTTTATATATTGATCCGGCTTGTCCGTTGGCATAGGTTTCGTTCTCAAAGGAGTTCAATACCTGAATTTCGTAAAGTCCCATAAGAAAGATTCCGCTGTTGCCGTAATTCTGACCGGTCACATCTTCTTCAAGTATCGGAGTACGCCACTCAATGTGCAATTGCATGTCGCCAAATACTTTTTTCGTACCAATGGCCCCGAGGTTTTTGCCTACTACCATTTCACCATTGTCAATGGTCCAGTCGGCTGGTTTTGGATTTTCCTCAGCTTTAAAATTTCTTAGAAATTGTTCATTCCTGCTCATGAGAACGCCTTCACCAAAAGGTGTTTTTTGCCATTCACTCAAATCCGTGCCATCAAAAAGTACAACCGCGTCTGAAGGCGCTGCTTTTTCCGTTGCAGGCGTAACTATCGGGACATTTCTTTCCAGCTCAGTGACTCTCCATGGCTGGAATTTAGCCAAAGAATCCCAGTTGATGGGGGTAAGGTTCTGGGCGAAAAGTTGGATTGGGGCCAATAGTAAGATTAGAGTTTTTTTCATGAGTGGACTGTTTGTTTATGTTCGGTCGGTAATAATACTAATCAGATAAAGAAATAAGGGAGTAGCTCATTGTTTTTTTATTACCGACAATATTCATTATTATTTAACCGTTGTATTGGTTTTTTCCAGATTGGTGCCTTTATAGTGTATTATTCCGATTATCTTGTAGGTACTAAACTTCGGAAATCTCATTTGAAATAATTAGATTCAATATAGATGAAGGGCATCGTTTTTACGGAATATCTGGAGTACCTGGAAAAAGAACATTCTTATGATCTGGTGGACCAGGTTATTGTTGAATCCGCAATTCCATCGGAAGGTTCTTACACAGCCATTGGTTCTTACCATTTTAATGAAATGGAGCTCCTGTTGACGCATACTTCCCGGATTACCGGAGAGAAAATACCAGATCTCCTTAGGGGGTTTGGGAGGCATATTTTCGGCGTTTTTTTAATGGAGTATGCGGGTTTTTTTACTGGTAAAATTTCAAGTTTTGATATTTTGACACACCTGGAAGACACCATTCATCCGGAGGTTCAAAAACTATATCCGGATGCGGAATTACCCGCTTTTGAAATAATGGAGAGTACGGAAGATAAGCTGACGATGATATATAAGTCGGAACGAAAAATGTCTGATTTTGCATTGGGACTTATTGAGGCATGCATGGATCATTTCAACGAGAAAGGGACGGTTCAGACACAGAAATTGGATAAAGATGGATCAGAAGTCAGATTTGACATCCGAAAAGACAAGTGAAGAAAGAATTGAGATTCTGGAGAGACGACTTAAACGGGAGCGGAGTGCGCGTATAGAGGCCGAAAAGATTCTGGAGTTAAAATCTCTGGAATTGTTTGAGGTAAACAAGAAACTAAAAAGTCTTAATAGCGATCTGGAGGAGAACATTGAGCGCAGAACTGTGATCCTAAACAGTCTAATCGAAAACCTCCATGCGGGTCTGTTACTCAATGACGAAAATGGAAAGATCATTCTTACAAACCTTATTTTTCGGAGGGTGTTTCGTTTTAATATTTCAGCCCAGGACGTGATCGGAATGGATCAGCGCATGTCAGCTGATATGGTCAAACATCTGTTTAAAGATCCGGAGGATTTTATTGATACCATAGATTACTGCATTACTAACAATGAGGGAGTTTTCAGTAAAGAAATGCAGATGACGGATGGTACGATTCTGGACTGCAGTTTTATTCCTATTTATAACAAAGGCAAATTCATCGGACAATTGTGGCAGGTAAGAGATGTGACCGGGATCAAAAATGCCCAAAAGCAACTGGAAGCCTCCGAGGAGAAGTATCGTGGGATCATTGAAAACATGCAGCTGGGTTTACTGGAGGTGGATCTGAATCATACCATTAAAAAAGCTTATGATTGGTTTTGCGACATGACCGGATATACCCGTGAAGAACTCATCGGAAAGAATGCAAGAGATACCCTGTTGCCCGAGAAGTATGCGAAAATCATGGACCAGCATCATGGTACACGGACCAGTGGAAAACAAAGCATTTATGAAATTCAGATAAAGAAAAAATCCGGTGAACTAATTTGGGTACTGATCAGTGGTGCTCCGATTTATGATCAAAAAGGTAATGTAGTCGGATCTATAGGTATTCATTATGACATTACCAGAAGAAAGCTGCTTGAACAGGACCTAAAGGCTGCGAGGATTACAGCGGAGTCAGCCCGACAGGCAGAGCAGGAATTTTTGGCTAATATGAGCCATGAGATTCGAAATCCATTAAACGCCATTATTGGGCTTACAAATCTACTTTACGATACTAAACCCACCGAGGAACAACTGGAGTTTCTGAATAACATCAAATACGCATCTGACCTGCTAATGGGTCTCATATCAGGTATATTGGATCTGTCCAAAATAGAAAGTGGCAACCTTGATTTGATGGAGAAAGAGCTTGATATCGTCGATATCGTCAATGGATTGATTCACATCAATAGTTTCAGGAAAAATCAAAAGCCCGTTCGTTATATAAATAAGCTGGAGAGTTCCAGAAAATTTCGGGCCAAAGCGGATCCCACTGTCATCAATCAGATATTTCTAAACCTGTTGAATAATGCCACCAAGTTCACCGAAGAAGGTTCAATCACCATCGATGGTAGGATTATGGAACAGATGGACGACAAGATAAAGTTTGAATTTTCAGTGTCCGATACTGGAATCGGTATACCAGAGGATAAGTTGCAAACCATTTTTGATTCATTCAAGCAGGCAAATAAGGAAACCAAATTAAAGTACGGTGGTACTGGCCTTGGGTTAAGCATTGTAAAGAACCTAATCAGAATGTATAATGGCGAAATCAGTGTACAAAGCACATCAGGCGAGGGCACTGTCTTTCGATTTAATTTATGGCTAAAAAGTGCCCCTGATTACAGAACAGAGCGGTTACAAATAAAATTTGCCAGCGCTGAAAGCTGCCAGATACTTGTGGTGGAGGACAATCTTATCAATCAGCAATATCTAGCGGGAATCCTCAGGAACTGGAACGTCAAATATCACATTGCGAGTGACGGCGAGGAGGCGTTGGAATTTATGGGCAAGCACGTATATGATCTTATACTCATGGACATAAGAATGCCAAAAATGGATGGGTATGAGACCACCATCAGACTCAGATCAGATCATACAAACCTAAACATAGGTACTCCGATAATTGCTCTTACGGCCTCCGCCCTGGTGGATGAACGAGAAAAGGCATTAAGCGCAGGCATGAATTATCATCTTACAAAGCCATTTAGTGCGTTGGAGTTGGGTGAGGCAATGGCCAGCTTCGGTATTATGACGAGAATGGAAGCGAAAAAGGAAGAGGTCTTTACCTTTTCTGACCAACTGGATAGACAATATTTAAATGAGCTTTATGCCAATGACTGGCCACGAGCAGTCAGTATGTTTCAGATTTTCCTACGAGTCATAGACCAGGAAATGGAAATTCTTGATGAAAAATTTGAGTCGGAGGACTGGGATGATTTTGCAAGTCAGGCTCACAAGTTGAAGGCCAATTTTTTCATGGTAGGTCTCAGGGAACTGGGTGAAACTTTTCAGTTGTATGAGAAAGTGCGAGGTGAAGAAAAGATCAGAAGAAGGGTTCTTGAGGAGTTTCAGGATATGAAAGAGACGCTTTCAAAGGGTAAGGAGCTTGTCGCATCAGAGCTAAAGAGACTAATGGAATTCACAAATTCGAAGCAATGATCTGTATAATTGTTGATGACGACGAAATGTCAAGGACATCGTTGGAAATGTTGTGTGAGAAGATAGATGATCTGGACGTACTGCAGTCCTTTGATAATGGAATAGACGCTGTGAACTGGTTGAAGACCAATGATGCAGATCTGATCTTTCTCGACATCGAAATGCCCGATTTTTCGGGTATGGACCTGGTAAAAAGCCTGGATGACCTTCCTCAAATCATATTCACAACTGGTCATGCAGAATACGCCGTTGAGGCTTTTGAGTATCAGGTGACAGATTTTGTGCCCAAACCAGTTCAGTTTCCAAGGCTTTTAAAAGCCATTGAGAGGGCAAGGGAATTAATTGACAATGTGAAGACGCAGGAGCAAAATGACCTGTTTGTGCGCGTGGATGGTCGATTTGTGAGAATTGAACTGGATAGCGTGCTGTATATCGAATCTCTGGGGGACTATGTGACCTTTATCATGGAAAATGGCAAAAAATACATCGTACATAGTACCATTAAGAATATTGATAGCAAAATTAAGAACGACAGATTCCTAAAGGTCCACCGTTCGTATGTGATCAACCTGTCCAGGGTAGTGGACATAGAGGAAAATAACCTTGTAATCAAAGATAAAGTCATCCCGATAAGTCGTGCCCACAAACCAATTCTGATGAAAAGGATAAAAACAATTTGATCAGTTTTCGATGATCACTCCGATGTTATGTTCGTCCACTTTCGATATCTGACATATTCTGGTGTCAGGCAGTAGTGCTTTTATGGTCTCATTATCGGTGAATTTGGCTTCGTATACCAATACCAGCCGACGTACAGAACCGAGAAAGTTCTGCATCCCTTTCAGTACCTGATCCTCCATTCCTTCGACGTCAATTTTGACGATGAAATTTGCATCGGTACTTATTTTCAGCTGATCTAATACTTCATCAAATTTTCGTATTTCGACTCTCTCTGTGGCCCCATTCCTGAATTTTCTGGTTCCGCTGGATTGTCCTTTGTTGTCTGATGGTACGCTGAAAGACAAGGTTTCTGTATGCTCTCCCAATCCGTAATTGAATACCTCTATCTCATTTATCATCTGGTTCAGTTCCACATTTCTCTTTAGTAGCGAAAAATTCTGTGGGGACGGTTCAAATGCAAATGCTTTGCGGTTGTTTTTAGTCATCCATACGCTGTAATCTCCGATACAAGCTCCTATGTCAAAGAAGATGTCACCATTTGCTGAGTGCTTAAGGATGAATTTTTTTACATGATATTCGTAAGCGAAGTAGCTATACATGAAGTCAGTGGTATTTGCTCTGCAGTAGAATTTACCCATCCGGTGGTTTTGGATGATTCTCCCGTTTGATGGCAGAGTTTTTCTGAGTGAATAGTCGATTGAGGCCCCCAGCAATTGTGAGTCCAGGTTCCTCATACCCTCAAAAAGGTATCTTGATTGAGTTACAATTTTACTTAGCATGATGTTTTGTTTAGACTAGCCGATTTGGCGAATTTTTGAATGGCAGCAAGTGAAATGAACAACAGAGGTCCCGTTGGATTTTGCACCATCAGGCCGTTCGTGTAGCTAGCCACACATAAGCCGACGAAAGCGCTTAGAAAACCAACTAATATTTGCCTTTGGAACGAGTCTTCCATGTTCCAGAGCTTTTTTCCAAGAAAATAAATCAATGCAACCAGCATTGTGATATATAGGTAGAGTCCGATAACACCAGTCTCCATCCAGATCCTCGTATAATGTCCATCAGTGCCTATTTCTCCCAGAAAACTACCCGGACTAAATCGCTTGCCCCAGTAGCCAGCGCTTCCGATCCCACCACCAAGTGGTTTATCAGCCAGGTAACCCTTTAAAGTTCTTATTCTGTCTTGCCTGACCTGAAATGAAGGATCATCTGCATTTAATGCAGTTCTCATCCTGTTAATCTGGTAATTGGATTGCCCAATGGTGGTGTACTTCAGGAAAGCAAATGTTCCGATGGCCACCATCGCGCCCAGAATAATGATTTTGAAATTTTTTATCATTACCAGATACGTCAATCCGCCAAATGCGATCACGGCCAGAACTCCTCTGGTACCTGAAATGAGTACCCCGTAAAATGTAAGCAAGGCAACGGCAATGTAGAGCCATCTGTATTTTATTCTTTTGGCAAAAAGGCCCATAATTCCAAACAGCACAGCTGTATGAGATTGATTTGCTGCAAACTGAGCCGAATCACTGAAATAGGAGAATACACGGAGTCTGCCAAATAGTATGTGCGTGCTGGCAGCACCGGCGTTCAGCCATTGTTGCTCCACCTGGCTGACACCCAGGAAGAGCTGTTTGATACCCCATAGTGTCCCAAATACAGACATCACGGCCCAGATGATTAGGAAATACTTTAAATGTTTTTCATCAAATACAAAGAGTGTCCCTATTGCGAAAAGCAAGGGGTAAATAGACAGACCGCGATTTGCATAAAACCATGCCTCGGCACTGGAGCCATGAGGATTGGCAAGGGTAATGATAGAAAAGAGAAACCAACCACCGAGTGAAAGTGTAACCGGATTCCTAATCAATAAGGTATTCCATGATATAGACCGTTTGAAGATCATGGCGAGAATGGTCAGCACCAGTAAAGCATCCAGGCTCAATCCAAAGGGTATTCCACCGGGCACATACCTCCCCAGCATGGCGATTAGAAATCCCATCACCACCGCAGCCTGTATGAAGTAGTCTGGCCTCTCGAAAGAAAGGATCAGAAAGATCATAGCTGGTGCCACCATTACCATGACGAGTGTAAGTTCAAAGCCAAGAGACGCCGAAATGAAAGCCCCGACGATTGCCAGAAATAGAACACCACCGAGTTGATAATATGGTGACAAAGTGATGTTACGCATTTTTTAATTTGGAATGAAATGGTCTGAATGGCACGGTATCCCTTAACTTCAGGAACCTGCTTTCGATATTTTGGTAGGATATATGGGCGAGAAGTAACGTAATTAACGGGCTCAAAACATATAGTAACAGGCCAGACTCCAGTCCAAAAATTTTGAGTAAGGTCATGGTGAGGACAATGGCCAGTGTATGCCACATATAAATACCATAAGAGATGGTTCCCAGGTAGTTTAAATATGCATTTTCAAGAAAATTTGAAATCCGTCCCGGTCTGATTACCCACAGAATGATGATCAGAAAAATTACGCCTTCCACATAAGTGCTAAGGAATTTGATGGAAGTAATGTTAGAGATGGCAACCCATACGATGACCATCAAGAAAAGAACGAATGGATTCAATAGTGTCTGAATTCTTTTTCGACCCTGAAAAAGGGCGATAGCTCCGATACCTCCGATGATCATTTGCTCAATGGGAAACCATCTGTAGAGGAGATTGACGGAGGTAATAATTTGTATATCAAGATTTGCAGATACTACTTCCAATAGTACCTGACCTGTAAATTTTATGCTGATCAAAATCAAAAGGGCCTTGAAAATACTTTTATGAAAAAGCTTCACTACCCATGGCCAGAACAGGTAGAATTGTTCTTCAATTCCCACAGACCATAGCTGATTGGCTCCTATAAGGTTTGGGAAGCTAATTCGAAGCAGGTTTGGAAGGAAAATAACAAGCGGAATTATTACAGATGGGGTTAACGGACTGATGGCAGCTGGAAAGATGTATGGTCCAATGACGGGAACTATAAACAGCGCAAAAGTGCATATCAGAAAATATAGAGGCCATATTCTGATCACTCTTTTCCAGTAAAACGTTTTAATAGCTACATTCCCATTTTCTCCTTTTTCTTTGAGCAGGAGGTAGGTGATCAGAAATCCACTCAGAACAAAGAAAAAGCCGACAGGCATGTGTCCCAGAGCGTCAATTAGAGAATTGCCCCATGAATTTTTCCAGCCCGCCCATGATTTGTATTGTTCTATGTGATGAAAGATCACAAGTGTGGCAGCCATAAATCTTAGTGCATTTAAACCGGGGAAATATGTTCTCGATTTTTCCATTTGAAGGCAATTTCATCCAGGAGGGGGTCTTGGACAGTGTTATTTCGATCAATGGTCCTGATTCATCGAAAACCTGTTAGGAAAGGGCCATCTTTGAAAAATGCCACGCATTGTAGAGGGACATAGTCTCCTCACAGGTTTTTTTCCAGTTGAATTTAGCGGCTCTCTGCTTTCCCAGATCCACAAGTCTTGCATATAAAATCCCGTCTTCCATGACATTAGCCATTTGCGTGGCAATGTCATCCGTGTTTTCAGGATCCACATATAGTGCTGCATTGGCCCCGACCTCCGGCATTGAAGAGGTAATGGATGTGATGACGGGAGTGCCACAAGCCATGGATTCGATGATCGGTATCCCAAAACTTTCTCTTAGTGAAGGATACATGAATAGTGAGGCGCCTTTGTAGAGCGCCGGAAGATCCTGATTGTCCACATAACCAGTCAGATATATATGGCGCTTCAGAAAGTTCAGTTTCTGCTCATGGAGCAATCGCTTTAATTCGTCTTCGCCGGTTTCCAAAACAACAAGTGGCAGTGGATGGGTGATCAATTCCCTGTATTTGGCATAGGCTCGCAACAATCGGGGCATGTTCTTTTTGGGTGCGGCATTTCCAAGAAACATGATGTATTCATCAGGTAGTCCCAATGCTTTTCTGGTCAATGGGTCACCCGGATGTTCATAAGTCACGAATTTATCAGAGATACCATTGTAAATCGGAACTGGTTCGATGACATCAGGGAACCTATCCCGGATGTGATTCGCCTCAAATTTTGAAACAGTGAGAATCTTCTGCGCTTTTTGGATTACCCTGGGGACGATCCATTTCCTGTAGTAGTGCCCAAGTCTTTGGTATAAAGAGCCTCCACTAAACCTTTGATTAAGGTAAATAATATCGTGCACGGTAAGGATTAGGGGAACATCTGTTCGAATCGGGGCTGTGTTACTGGTGCAATGCAGCAGATCTATCTGGTACTCTTTAAGCGCTTTGGGTAGGTTTATCTGTTCCCAATCAGCGTATGTGTAGCCAGGTACTTCAATAATTTTGAAGTTCCTGGTTTCCTCCAGGCATTTATCAGGCCCGCTCTTCACAAAGATGAAATACTGATTGTACTTGTCCATCTTCTGCAAAGTTCGAATCAGGGACAGCGCGTAGATGTCCATTCCGTGTTTTTTGGCCCGAAAAATCCGTTGTGCTTCGATTCCTATTTTCATGATTCACTTAACAGAGTGAGTGGTATGTAAGAATGACTTACTTGCCTTCCTGTATTTCATTGTGGCAAGTACCATGACCACAAACATTTGTGGTAAAATGAGCAGGGCTTTTATCGTATTCATCTTTAAGAAGGATTTGGGTGTGGCTATAAGCAGCGCAATTCCGGTGAGTAAAAACAACGAGGCGGTGGAGATCAGATGACCACCTCCGAGAAGGAATCCGATTGGCAAAATCAACGAGACCAGGCCAATGAGAATAAGACGAGGTAGTAATACAAATTGAAATGTTTTATTGAAAAGGTCAATATTGCCGTTAAGAAACAGCTGTGTAAGGCCTGTTTTGAAATACCTGACTCCATATTTGACCTGAGCAGCAATCCAACGGGTGCGCTGCCTGTCGAAGTTTTTGTTTTCGCTGACTTTTTCATCGTATACAAAGGCATTTTCCAGGTAATGCATTTTCACTCTGTCCTGCAATAACCTGACCTCCAGCTCTTTATCAAATCCACCCAACGCATGGATCTCAGACATATGGGCTTTCAATAATTCATAATCAAAAGCCATTCCTGATCCTATGAGGGCGCTGGAAAGCCCAAGATTGATATGTCCTTTTCGGAAAATGCTGTTGTTTATTTCCTCGCTTATCGCGTCAAGAGTGGAGAGTTCATTTTGTTTGTTTTTGGCCGTTCTGTGACCCTGAATTACTCTATGACCTGCAGTGTACGCTTCATTGACCTTAATCAAAAAATTCGGTTCCATCACATTATCTGCATCTAATACTACCGCTATGTCATATTCACTAAACTCCGCCATTGCTCTATTGATGGCTTTGGATTTGGTACTTTGATCAAACTCTACTTTGACCACTTTCACTGGCAATTCAGCCAATTTATCCAGTGTACTTTGCTGCAGACCATCGGCGATTACAATAGTATCATACAGATGGGAGGGATAATTCTGAGTAATAGCCATACCGGCAGAGTGACATATAACCTGGTCCTCTTTATATGCAGGAATGAAGACTGCAATCTTTTTTAGAGATTGAACCCGCACATTGCTCCGCTTTTTTGCCGACCACAAACTTGCAAGAGAAAAAAGCATGTAATAGGCAACGTTTATGGTCAGGTAGATAAAAACTATTTTAAATAATATCATTTTCTATTTCTTTTTTGGGCATCCAGGTGGACAGGTCCCTGTTCAAAACATTCTGAAGATTCGCTATGTCATGACCATATACCTCGGTGGTTATTCTGTTTTTTAGTTCTGTTGCGAGTGGAGGTTTATGTAGGTTTTTAGCTCGCATTTCATTGACCTTATTTATGATCTTTCCGTTTTTGGCCACCCTTGCGAAAAAGTCCGGAGCGATCTTTTTGACCATATTTTTTATGATGCTTTTCTGGCCAATGAGAACGTCAAGGTTCCGGTTCACCACTATACCCGATGGATTCAACTTTTTATCCAGACTTGGGACAAAATCTTTATTGACACCAAGGAAAGTGTAAATCCTGCTCATGAGGTTTAAAGGATCCTTCACCAGGTCATCGTACAGTACAATCATTAGCTGATTTCTGCAAAACAAATCGAGGTACCACTTCAGATGTTTATGATAGAAACCTTCTCTCACCAGATCGTTACGATGCCACCAAATACTGTCTTCATTAAATATTTCCTCCAGATTCTGACTTGGTGCCCGGTCTTCTCTCATCAGGTGCATATACCTGGAGTAGAGCCGGTCAGATGGCTGACGCAGGATCGCTATGATCTTGGCGTCAGGTACGTGCTGCCTGATGTTCAGGGCAGCAATGGGAGAGTAGAGATACATAGGAGACACTTCCCCGATTGCTTTGTGATAGCTGGATGCTCCTGTAAATAACCCTTTGTAATCATCCCAGTTTGTGATCGAATCCGGATAATGGTTCATTTGAAGTGGATCATTTTCCTCGGCGGGTAGATCCCTGTCTTTTAAGGCAAAGAAGTTTGTTTCCTTTACCGGACTCATGAAGATTTCCGGATGCTCCGAAAGGTATTCATATATAGATGTGGTCCCGGATTTTCCGGCCCCTACAACAAAGAAATTTGGCATTTTTGATTCCATGATTCAAAAGTATCCTGCCTATATGCAGGCCTCGGGACTCTTTCGATTTTTGGTAGATCTGCTTCGACCAATGGAGTTTAGAAATCCTGCTGGAGTCATATTTCGTGATCTCCACCTGGGAATGAATGGATGTTTAATCAGTGCATAGACGATACCTAAGGACAAGTTCAGCAGCGTGATCAAAGCAATCATAAATAACGGACCATCGAAATACATGACCAGCAGATCTCCAACAGCATTCGTAAATACCATGATCCAGACCTTTCGGGTATTGACAGATGGCCGGTTGGCGCTGTCAAGTGAAGCGCCAATCAACTTGTCTGCCGGTAGTAAAAGCAGTACTATTCCGATTACCAGAAAAATACTACGGTCAAGAAAGGAGTCCTTTGCTATTAGACTGACCATTACTTCAGGAAAAACCATCAGAAGAAAGCTTATGGGTATTGCCAGGATCGTGGTTTTCAAAATTGAAGCTTTAAGTACTTTAAGAAATAGTCCTTGATGATTGGAATTGTAATGTTGAATTAATTTTTGAAAGGTGGTAATAGTGAAACTTCTGAGGGGTATATCCATCAATTCGATCATCTTGGCAGGAATGGCGTAAATGGCAGCCATTTCCTTCCCCATAAACCATCCAATTATTAAAATATCACTGGTTTTCAATAAGTTAGAACCCAGTAATGTCATTAAACTATGTCGTCCAAAACCAATTATTTGACAACCTACAGACCGATTCCATTTTGGAATTCTTCGAAGGTCTGATTCCAGTAAAAAGGCAACACCGGATACCATAATATTAGCTCCTATGAGGATCTGAATTGACAAATGTAGATTCAGATCTTGCCGGTGGTACAAAGTGAGGATTATGATCACCAGATTCAAAATCAGCCTGTAAATATTGGTTCGGAAAAAGTCCGACTTAGCCTGTGCTATCCAGGAGGCCATTTGGTGAGTCATCTGAGCAGCCAAATACCATGGATACCAGTTAGTAAAGAATGTGAGCTCTTCCGGAAGCCTTAATAACAGACTCAGGGTTTTTGCTGCCAATATCAATCCGGTACCGGCGATAAGGTGGATGATGCTTGCTGTAGCCAGGACCACTATCTGTTTGTCTTTCGCGCTGGACAGATATAACCGGACCATTGCCTGTCGGACTAAACCGGTTCTTAACAACTCAAGTACTCCGGCATACGACAGGAAGATCATAAGGCCGCCAAAATCCTCTATCGTCATCATTTTAGCGAAAAGTGAAAAGCTGACGATCCCCAAAAATGAGGCCGGTATATTTCCAGTAAGGGCGGTAATGTTGTCTTTTCCTATGTACCTGATCAGACGGGACATGCTAGTATTTTTCAAGAATAGTTTCAAATTGCTGAACCCTTGTACTCCAGTCATTTTCCCTCGCCTTTCTTATCCTCGCTTCTATTTTCACAGAGGAGTTTGCCACCAATTCAAAATCGATTGCTTCCAGAAATTGTGTTTCATTCCGGGTGATTGCCACCTCATCAATAAATTCAGAAAGATCCGCAAAATTTGTGGTCACCACAGGTATTCCAGCTGCGAGGTATTCGTTGATCTTTAATGGATAAATGCTTTTGGTGAAGTCATTTTTCACGAATGGAATCAGACCAAGGTCAATCCCCCTAAGTATGGATGGTAACTTCTCAGGGGATTGGGCCCCCAGGAATTTTACATTTGGAAATGTGGATAGAGATTTGTGTCCTGTCTGATCCACTATTCTACCTACAAATAAGAAATCGTAATCTTTAAACCATGAGATTGTTTTTTGCAGGAGGTTGAAATCCAGCCTGTCGTCAATACTACCCAGGTAGCCTATAACTTTTCTTTCGGACTTTTTTACCTCCAGGTAGGCCTGATGGAAAAGTTCAAAGTCCACACCATTTTTCACCAGGTTGATGTGGGCATTGTATTTTGATTTTGTGGTCAGAAGTTCGGAGGAAGAAACCACCACTGAATCGGCTTTTTTGGCAAATGTCTGCTCCAGTCGACCGCCATGTTTCGATGCCCAGGCGGCGGCATTTATCTCGTCATAACAATAGTATATTATCTCTGACTCATTAAGTTTTCCTGTAAGGAAACTTCCATGTACCGGATTGAATGCATTGATCACTGCAGGTGATGTTTGTCCCAGTTTTCTTGAATACCTGCGAATTATGCGTGAGATCCATTTCATTTGAAGTCTCATCAGAAAGTCATGGATATCAGAATTGTTGATCCAGTTCACCGGAAGGATAGGAGGGAGTGTTAGATGATGCAATGTATTTCGCTTGTATCGAACCTCGGACAATCGTGAATTTAGTCCCAGTAGCTTTTTGGTTGGGCAGTTACCCTTTCCAAACCATGACATTATGATGTCCTTCCATGTAAACGGATAGTTGACAAATAGTACATTGTGGTTTTCAGCCAATGCACCCATGAGATGTACTACCGATTTCATGTAGTCACCTTCCCAGGTCGTCATCGAAATACAGATTATATCTTTTCGTTTCATTTCATCAGGATTTGAAGGAGACATTACCAAGCTCCAGTTTCAGGACTCTCCTAAGTTTGTCTACAAACCCCAGACGCTGGGTAGGAAGCTCACCGATTACCTGATCCAGATGGTAATGCTTAATTCCATTTAGTACCATATGAGGTTTATGTGGTGTTATAGACTGCCAGTCTTCGATCATCTTTTCATGAGCTGGTGTCCATGACCTGGCTGCTAGCGCTACCAAAATCAAAAGATCACTCTCCTTTAAAGCCGCTATCGGAGTGTTTCCATCACAATGGGCTGGCAGTTCAATTATAATTCTTTCATGGTCCTGTATGTCCAATTTTCTTGTGCTGAATTCATTGTTGACTTCGGAATTTGGATCATATGTAATGCTGTTTTCGAGATCTTCGTGAGGAGTCACCATTCGAACTAGGATTCCCTTCTTCTCGAGTTGCTCCCGTATCAATGCGGCAATGGTAGTTTTGCCTTCATGGTGTTGAGCACTTCCAATTGCTATTATTCTATTATTCTCTTGTTGAAGAATTCTGCTTACCATGCTATTCACAATTCTACTTTTCAGGTGTGATGAGGTTGTCAGGAGTTTGTGGTTAAGGTCAGGAAGCGCTCCTAAAATGCGCAATCCGGTTATTTTGTGAGCATGCAGAGGTGTTTTTAGAGAATTGTCTAACAGTACACCGGCCACCAGGATGGATAGTACGGTCACAAGGCCAAACATGAATGATGCGATAACCAGGAGTTTTCTTTTGGATTTCACAGGTACAGTCGGATACTTTGGCCAGTCTACTACTTCAAGACTGGTGGACATTTCAATGTTCTGTTGACGCAAGCGCGCCATATTCAGTCCGTAGAGGATCTCCAGGTACTCACGCTCAGATACACTGATCTCCCTTTCCAGTCGCGCCAGGGTAGATCCTAAAGGTGCAAATCGGTCATAAAGAGTATTTAACTCTTTCAGACGCTCCTGATAGAAATCTGCATTGGCCTGACCACGATTTAACTCGATTAAGGTCTGAAGCCATTCATTGAGCAGTTGTTGGCTGGGTAGACCTTCCTTTGAGTTAGAGTAACTGTAGATCATCTCCAGGTCCTTTTTGATATCGTTTTTGTGTACTTCAATCTGATCCCTTAGCTCAAAACGTGCGGATTGTGAAATCGAATCCGATCGTTCTACACGGGCAAGTTGTCTGGTCAACTGAGCCAATTGGTTTCGTTTATCCAGAAGATCAGTGTTCGCGGAAAGAAGACTCTCCCGTATGGCCAACTTCTCTTCAATTTGTTTTAGTGCCACCTCAGAAGCTTTGAGATTCATTTTAATGCGCGAGTACTCTTCCAGGGCATTCTGCTTTTTGATGGCAATGGCTTTTGTCTGTTCTCCGTAGTTGATCACCTGTGAGCCTGTTCGAAAAACCGTCAGCTTGTCTTCGGCATCGTTGAGCTTTTCTTTGGCCAAAGCCAGTTGTTTCTCAAAGTAAGAAACTACATCACCAGTCTCTGCTTTTTTAAGATTCTTATACCTGTCTGTGAAGATCTCAATGATCAGTTCCAGGGTGAGTTTGGCTACTGTCGGGTTTTCTGATTTGTAGTAAAGAACGATCATATCACTGGATCTGTGTCTTTTAGCTTCCAGCGATCCTAATGCTTTGATGGAATAAGGGCCTGTTGTGGCGTTTATCAACCGAAGAATTTCCGGGTAGTGCTCAGGCTGTTGCTCTATGCTTAAATACAGCTCGTGTTTCTGATCGAAAGATGTGGTACTTAACATTTCCCGGACTGGTTTCAATGACTCAGTGTATGCCTGTGGTATAGCTTTTGAACCAAGGGAATCGATCATTTCGAGGTGCTTTGTCATCAGCTTCAACATTACTTCTTCCTTGGTCTGACGGCTTTGTATTACACTGATCAGGTTGTCAAATGCGTTATTGACGGCATGATAATCTACCTTGTCCGATGCTCCGGACTCCAGGTTAAAGCCAGAAGCTATGCCAGTATAAATCAGGGAGCTGACGGCATATTCTTTAGCCTGATTCATGGTCAGTATAAAAACCATAAATGCCAGAACCAATGGGACAGGAATAATATATTTTAGGTTCCTGTAAAAAAGTCGTCCAAAGTCGAATAAGCTCATGATCTTTTACCTATTAAAATTTCGATTTCCTTTTTCTTTCTGAGCGCTTCAATCCTGGACTTGGTCAGTTCCTCATTCCAGAGATCATATTGGTTTTGGACGACCATCACCTCGTCGTAAGTGGCATTGCCATTCTTAAATGCGATCTCGATCACATTCAGTCTTTGTTCACGGGTATGAAGTGTCTTTTGCTTGAGTACCAGACACTCCAGCATGGTGAGATACTGAAAATAGTGATTTAAGATCTCTGTTTTGAGACGCTGCTTATGATCGGCCTGCAGATGGTAGGAGCGCTGCCTCTTATGATTGGCCATCCTCATCAGACTCTTGCGG
Source organism: Cyclobacteriaceae bacterium (assembly GCA_965228045.1). Taxonomy (GTDB): domain Bacteria; phylum Bacteroidota; class Bacteroidia; order Cytophagales; family Cyclobacteriaceae; genus JANQEU01. The sequence continues at coordinate 1,998,601 of OZ245789.1, forward strand.
TTGACAAGTTTCTCAGGATCCACGGTTATGCTTAACCCGATATTCGGTAGCACGCCGACGGAAGTAATGGATTCATTATCAGGTCCGGTATATGTATTGGCAGAAAACACACTTACCCCCATCCTGAAGGATGAAAACCAGTTGCGGCTTTTTTGAAGTTCCTCTTCCTCATACATACCCATTTCTTCATCGAATGCATGTATGAGACCAGAATTGATGAAAACCCGATTTGCAAGGGAGTCAATTACTTCCTCATTGTCCAGGATATCCAGGATCCTGTGTATTTCATCATCGTAATAGTCAAATGAATTTTGTTCCTGACCCAAGGTCTGGAATACGATCATCAGACCTATTGCGACTGTGGTAATTTGAGCTTGTTTCATTTTTCCTTATTTCCGAAATCAAATGTAGATGCCTCCTGCAGGTCATCTTGAGCATTTTAGAAGTTTGGCAGGAAGTCTTCGATTTTTGGAAAATAGGGCCGGCTTTTACACCGGCCTCACTGGAAATAAAAGGATTGTCGCTTATCTTAAATGATCGAACTTGTAACCCAGACGACGACTGTTTTTATCATGGAATAGGTTCCAAATGATACCAGCTATAAACGATCTCATTAGATCGTATCTTCCATTCAGGGCGTTTTTTAGCAAATTTTTAGGTACAGTAAATATGATCAGGAACAGCAAAAAGACCAGAACCTGTAGCGTCCGGAAGTTTCTCCTCATGAATAGAATTCGGTTTCTGGTTTGAAAGTATGTCTTTAGCTCCGAAGATTTACCGGTCGACATTGATTCTTTATGAATAATAAATGACGCTCTGGAGACAGCAACTTTATATCCGGCATTCTTCATTCTATGAACCCAATCCAATTCCTCATAATAAAGGAAATAGTTTTCAGACATCATACCCACCTCGTCGATAAGGTCTTTGCGTATCATCATGGCGGCGCCGTGGATATAGGAGGTTTCTGTAATACCGTCTGACATTTTCAATCGTTCTCCGTTTCCGATGGAACGATTTCTTCCGGTCAGGCCGTTGATTGGGGTACTACCTCCATATTGTAGAATCTCCGGTTGATCATAATAGTAGATGTATGGACTGATGGCACCAATGTTTACATCCGATTCAAGAGCTCTAACCAGTGACATGATGGTCCTGTTCGGAATGAGTGTGTCATTGTTAACGAAGAAAATGAAATCGCCGGTGACCTGGGAGAGCCCCAGGTTATTACCACCGGCGAAGCCCAGGTTGACGTTGCTTTTCACAACTTTGATCTCGGGGAATTGCGTTTCAATAGTTTCCGCATCGTTTCCCTTTGATCCGTTATCCACTACAACGATTTCAATGTTAGAATACTCCTGACGATATAATGAATCAATCAAATCGATGGTCAATTCCGCCTGATTATAATTTACCGTTACAATGCTTACTTTTTTCATGATTTTCTCAGGGCTTTTTCCCAGGTGACCTGTGTGTTGCCTTTCATGAGCCTTGCCGCACCCAGGTATACGCATGCGTTCATGAAGATGAAATAAAACGGCACAAAGAACACTTTGATTTTAAGCTTTTGACTTTCGAGATAGTAGCCTATAAGCGCAAGAAGATAAAATGAGACTTGCAAAAACATGGTAAAGTCATAAAACGGATGACCATGCTTTGCCAAAATAATATTGGACCAAAAGACCGTAAATAATGCCATTGGAGCCAGTGTCCATCTTAGTACTCTATGAGAAATGTATTGGAATGAGAGCATCCCAAATCGAAAAGGATTCAGTAACTCATACAGTCTGATCACGGCCTGTAATCCTCCGGCACTAATCCTGATTTTCCTCTTAGCTTCCTCAGTCACTGAAAAAGAGGCATTTTCAACTGCCTTGGCTTCCGGCTCGTAAGCCACGATGTATCCTTCCTTTGCAATGTGCATGGAGGTTATAAAATCTTCGATCAGAACATCTTTTTCCGGGCTTTGGTAGAGGTGCCTGCGCACGGCAAATAATTCACCTGCAGCTCCAACCACGGTATTTATCTTGTAGTCCATTTTCTTGAGCCAGGATTCATACTTCCAGTAAATTCCCTCACCAGCGGAGGCGGCATCGGCTGTTTGATCGTTCAATACGATTTTTTCCCCGGCAACGGCACCCACCCTGTTATTTTGGAAATGTCCCGCCATTTTCCGGAGGGATTGGATGCTTAGCATCGCATTGGCATCTGAAAATACGACAATGGGTTCTCCTAATTCCCGAATGACCCTGTTCACAGCTGCCAGCTTTCCTGCTCTTTCGGAACGGTGAAAGTGAATGATTCCGGGATATTTTTTAATGATCTCCGCAGAATTATCATTAGACCCATCAGTCACCAAAATGGTCTTCAGTTTATCCTTTGGGTAATCCAGGGACAGGGAATTGAGGATCTTCTCCTCAATTATGTCCCCTTCGTTATATGATGCTACTATATGTGCAATATTCGGCAGATCATGGTCGTCCATCTCCGTGATTATGATAGGCTTACGGAAGAGTGAAATGATCCTGATCAAAATACCATAACCAATATATGTGTAAAACAAGATCGCGATCGATGCAATGAATATTATTTCCAGTGTATTCATGATTTACTTTTTGAATAGGTGTATGGTAGATCTGTATCCCGGCTTATTCATATACCAGTCCATGTAAGAGAAGCCCCCACTCTGGGCCCATGTGTTGAAGTGATCATATCCGGATCTTATATCAGTCTTCTCCATGGGATAATCGAAACTCTGTGGCAGGTTCATGCCCCACGGTAGACCAACCTTTGTTTTGTAGTAGATACCGGTACTCTCATCGGAGTCATCGTTTGAAGTTCCAAAATAGCTTCTGTCTGCCAGGTCAGTAGGTACATACGACGGTAAATGAACTTCTCTTCCCCGTGTCTGATTGATCACCAGAAATGGGTTATATGGTGCTGACCCAAGGTTACTCATTTGCTGTGGTAAGGTGAAAAGTACATTTACCTTCACGGTGTCCGGTGTCTGATAGGGAAGACTTTCGGACGTATTGATAAATCCATAGCTGTCAAATCCCTGGTGTACATTATCTGAAACTATGATTACGGCCTTAGACTGATTGGTTTCGGTCCCATTAGAATTGAACGAAAACAAATTCCCGGAAATATTATTACCATTTACGCTTTCAATGATTTCGTGATCGGAATTCATTTGAAATCCAAATGCATTTTTGAATCCGGCCCCGACAGCTTTTATTATGAACTCAGAGTCCATAGAAGTGATCTTGTTTTGGGCATTCGCGAAATGCGTATACTGATACTCTATGACGAGGTCATTGAAATCATAGTCACCAACGAGAGGCCATTGATCTTCAAAAGCGAAAGTCCCGTATGTATTTTCAGCCGGATAGACATATTGATACGATTTTTCCGGATCTTCGGGAAATTCATCGTAGATGTCATTTACACCGTCTTTATCTGTGTCACCTGGCTTATCGATTGGGTTGACGTTTTGAGTGCTGATCCCTTCTACCGGATTGGAAGTGACATACAGAATTGCATCATTGAAATCAAGATCACTTCCTACGTCTCTGTTCTGATCTTCAAATCCGATCAGGAACAGTTCATTTACTTCATCCCAAAGCAAAACAGTGTGTTTTCTGTGTTCATCAGTTGATTCAGGGTTCAGATCGGGGTTGCTGTAGATCTGATGAATACCATGAGTGATATTACTTCCATTCCACCCATTTGCGAAAAGCGCGAATCCGATGGTAGTACCTGGCTCAAATCGACCCAGATAAACTTTGTCACCGGCGATCAGGTTGCCACCGCTGTTATGAAATGACAGGTTGGGATATACGATATTTACATTTCCCACCTCCTCAACTGTGGTTGGCTCATTGCCTGTGGAGTAAGTGTAATACCCAATTGTATTTTTGTATCCCGCACCTTCGTGAACGAAAGTCACCCAGACATCAGAAGTCTCAATGACATCCAGGTTGGTATTACTCCCATCTTGGATATACCTCGGATGGTAAGTTGGTACTGGTTTACTCTCAGGTAATGAAGCATTGATAAATGAAATCAAATCTGCTGTCAAGACGTCTCTTTCAGCTTCAAGGTAGTCCGGGACACCATCACTGTTATAAGTCCCCATTTCCTCAAACGCCACCAATGCCACCCTGGAAGCGGTGTGAAATACCCCGTCTACCGGAGCCACACTTCTGCCAACAACCAGTTCATCAGACAGAAGATTAAGTCCTTCACGGTTTTCATTTATAGTGACCCCATCAATCAGGTCATCTTTCGATACCATCAGATAATCCGGCAAACCGATGTAGCCAATTTCGATGACGTAGGATTCCTGAGCTACAGGTAGGTTAAATTCGGAATTAATCTTTCCATTTGCGTCGGTAAGGGCTTTGATGACAATTTCACCTCCGTTCAGTGGAGAGTCATTCCATACTTTTACCAGTACACCTTTCAGAGGTGTGCCGTTAAGTTCCAGCTCGAGAGAAACATTCTCCAGACGGATCGTTTCGTAGTTGAAAGCTTCCTGAAAATCTGATTCAGGTAGCTCTGCATTATATTCCCTCACACACCCGGTGAAAAGGAATACAGATAGGATAGAAAGGTATACTAGGTTTTTCATACTTTCTCTTGTTGAATTGCTGCTAAAGGCGTTTTAATTAAAATTTTAAGGTCTAACCAGAAGTTGTGTTTTCTTGCATATTCAATGTCAAGTCGCTTGCGGGATTCCGGTGAGTTCGTGGCTTTACCACGCTCTGTGACTTGCCATAGTCCTGTGATACCGGCCGGTCCCATGAATCGCTCGGTCCAGTCATCATCTGTTAATTTTTCAGCTTCATACAGTGGAAGTGGACGATTTCCTACGATTGACATATCACCCATCAGGACGTTAAAAAGTTGAGGTAATTCGTCAATACTGGTTTTGCGGATAAAATGACCAACACGAGTGATCCTGGGATCATTAATGAACTTCTTAAAGGATTGTTCTTTTTCATTCTTCAAAGTTTCCAGGTGGTCTTTTTCGGCGATAAATGTATCATCCGCCACAAGCTGGAACCTGTCCGTTTTGATTTCTGGTTGCTTTAGGCTTTCCGATTGGTTGTACATGTTTTCATCCTTCATCATTTCGATTTTCTTATCGGCATCCACCACCATCGATCTGAACTTATGGAACTTGAAAATCCTGTACCCCATACCTACACGAGGCTGCCAGTAAAATGCCGGTCCTTTGGATTCGAGTTTGATCAGCAGGATCACAACAATGAACAGTGGAGAGAGCATTAAAATCAGAAATGAAGACAAAAGGATGTCGAAAACCCTCTTGACCAAGGGGATTTTGGGATGCTGTTTTTTTATAAGATCAGCACTATAGTGCCCCATTCTGGATGCCTTGGTAAGTCTACAGATTTGAATATCAAGTATGGAAGAGGAAATATCTATATGTAGATATTCCTTTGCTCCGTAGTCCTTTGCGGCAATGCATCGTTCTTCACAGAAATTCCTATCAAGGACGATGACGGGTATCGACAGATCTATGCCATCCAACCATCCAAGCAGCTCTGCATAAGAGTTTCCTTTTTCTGAATTCCCGTTAATCACAATGACATTAGGCAGGTCGATTCTATTGTTTAGTCGATGCTTGAGTGCCTGAAGGGCATCCGATTGATTCAGATAATTGGATACCCTGTAGGAATACTTCAGTAGATCCTGGGTACGCTGCTCCAATCCAACCAATGATACTTCCGCTTTCATCAGTTCATGAATTTTTTAACCTTGATCCCCAGTTCCACCGGGTTAAAAGGTTTACATACAAAATCTTCAGCTCCTGCTTCGAGGCAACTGATTCTTACTGAACTATTGAGGTTTCCGGAAAGAAAGATTACAGGGACATCTTTGTAGAAGCCGGATGTTTTGAGGGTTGTCAAAAACTTGAAACCATCAGAACCATCAAGTTCGTAGTCCAGAAGTATTAGATCAGGTTCATTACCCTGATCAAGGGAAGTTAGGGCGTTATTTGCGTTATCACATGTAACTACCTCGTATTCCGATGAGAAGTAGCTTTTAAGAAACTCCCTCATCATCATGTTGTCCTCAACTATTAGTAGCGTCTTCATACAATTTGATTTTTGCTCGAAAGTATTTCGGGCTAATTGCATGAATTGAGGACTTTAGATGTTTGGTATAGATCTGTCGATTTTTGGACAGAAAAAGGTTTAACGACCTTGAATACGGTTTAGCGGCCTTAAAGAGTCGTCGCCATCCGATGTTTCAGACTACAATCGTTTTTTCCAGAATATAACCGTCTGCCAGGTTACCGGTAAGTGAATCTGCCATGTTTTCATCCAGGCTGTTTCGAAATACACCATCGCGCTGATTGGAAGTATTGGCGGTGCCTCGATAGGCCTCGGTAGAATAGACCTCTTCCGTTGGGGCTTCAGGAAAAGCGACCTGGGTAATCTTGAGTGATTTCTCATTTGCATCAAGCACCTCCACATGAATATGTGGGGCTCTGCCAGGATACCAACCTGGAAATATGCTTATAAATGAAACTCGTCCGGAGGAATCGGTGGTCTGTCTTCCACGGAGAAAGTGCCTGTTGTTAAAGCCATTGTATTCGGAGTAGTTGCCTTGAGCATCACAGTGCCATATATCCACAAAAACTCCGTCAACGGTGCCGCAATCATGCTCACTTGACTGTACGGTCAAGTTGATGAGAAGCGCTATGCCTTTTCGGTCAGAAATAATGTTTTCTCTCACAAGTTCCGATGGAGTTTTTATAGGAAAAGGGCCCGCGGTTTCATTTGGAGATGGCACACAAACATCAGCTCCATCGCCATTTTTTTCACAAGCAGACGCTACAGTGGGTATACCTACGAGCCCAAACAGCCCTTTTTTTATGAATTCTTTCCTTCTCATATCGGATTGTCCTGTTTAGTATTACACGGCAATAGCACTATTCAGTTGTTAGGTTGATGAAATCCGGACAAATGGATGATCCCTTCGAAAACCACAAAACGGAGTATTCAGAAAAATGATAGAAATAGTTTCTAGAGCTCACGGCTTTTCAAAACAAGTCGCTATACGGTCCGATGGTAAGACTTTTACCTACCAGGAATTACTGGATCAGTCCAACATTGCAGCCAGTTATATGATGGGTTCACATTCTGGCCTGCGAGGCAAAAGGGTGGCGTTTATGGTAAAACCAGGGTTCGATTATGTGAAAATACAGTGGGGCATCTGGAGAGCAGGAGGTATTGCTGTGCCTTTAAATCCAGGGACACCCCTTGCAGCTCTTGAGTATACTTTGAAGGATTCAGGAGCAGAAATATTGATCGTCTCCCCTGAATATGGAGAGACATTGGAAGGGGGTTCACCTGTAGAAAGGCTTTTTACCACAGCGGAGATAGAGGGGACCCCGACAAAACTCCCGGATATCCAGGAAAGCGACCCTGCGATGATCCTATACACCAGTGGCACGACTGGATCTCCCAAAGGTGTCGTTACCACGCACTCCAATATAAGAGCCCAGATAACTTCACTGGTTGAAGCCTGGAAATGGAGTGTCGGGGACAGCATTGTTAACGTGCTTCCATTACATCACGTGCACGGAATTATCAATATTGTCAGCTGCGCACTCTGGAGTGGTGCCACTTGCCATTTTCTGCCAAAATTTGATGAAAAGGCAATTTTTAAACTCATCGAAGATCGGACCATCAATCTCTTCATGGCAGTACCTACCATTTACTACAAGCTCATAAAATACTATGAAGAACTTCCATTGGCCGAAAGGCAGAAGTTGTCAGAAGCATTGGTCCATATGAGGTTAATGGTCAGTGGGTCTGCGGCTTTACCTGTTTCTACTCTTGAAAAGTGGAAAGAGATCAGTGGACATACGCTGTTGGAGCGGTATGGTATGACCGAAATTGGGATGGCAATCAGCAATCCTTATAACGGGGAACGACGACCGGGACACATTGGACAGCCTTTGCCCCAGATCCAGGTTCGGCTGGTCGAAGAAGACGGCAATTTGGCCGAAGGTCCGGGGGAAATTCAGGTGAAAGGTCCGGGTGTTTTCAAGGAATATTGGAAGAGGCAGAAAGCTACGGATGAATCCTTTACCGAGGATGGGTGGTTCAAAACGGGAGATATCGCACAGGTATTTGATGGTAGTTACAAAATACTGGGAAGAAACTCAGTGGATATCATAAAATCCGGAGGATACAAAATATCAGCTTTGGAGATAGAAGAGGTACTGCGCAAACATCCGTTAGTAAAAGACTGCGGAGTCGTTGGAATACCTGACGAAGAGTGGGGCGAAATTATTGGGGCAGGTATCATCAGTGAAAGCGAAATAGATACCGAAACACTCAAAAACTGGCTTAAAGAAAAACTGCCTGGATATAAGATTCCAAGGAAATATCTGTTTCTGGAAGACTTACCAAGAAATGCAATGGGAAAAGTCACCAAAAAGGAGCTCACCAAACTTTTTGAAATCCAATGAAGATCTACGGTGTAGCATTATTAGCGGGTTGTTATCTGCTCGGTCAGTTGCTGGGCAATCTTTTGGGACAATTGATTGACGTAAATGGAAACGTCGGTGGCGTTGGTTTCGGTATGGTCTTGCTGATACTTGCTAGTCACAGGCTGAAGGTCAATGAAGTTGACCATAAGGAAATGGAGCTGGGCATCACTTTTTGGACCCATATGTACATTCCCGTCATTGTCGCAATGGCTGCCACGCAGAATGTAAAAGCCGCGCTTTCAGGAGGGTGGGTGGCTATTTTGGCGGGTGTCCTTGCCACATCTGTTTGTTTTTTCCTGGTTCCGGCTCTTGCCAAAATAGGAAAGGGCGGTGATGGAAGTGTTTGAAAGCCTGTTGGAAAAGAACGGGCTGGTGTTTGCCTTCTTATACGTTGGAATTGGGATGTTTCTCGCTCAGAGATTGTCATCCACTTTCAAAAACAGGATTCCAGGTGTGGCCCTGGCAATTACCGCTGCCTTGATAATCGCCTATTTTGGTGGTGATAAAGGAATTGGGAGTTACCCACTTTTTGCAGGACTTACCATCCTTGGAGGTTCCATGTTCCGGGACTTCACCATCGTAGCAACAGCCATGGGCGCCAGTCTGGATCAATTAAAGCGAACGGGTTTAGCCGGAATCATCTCACTGTTTCTTGGAGTTATCGTTACTTTCTTCGTTGGTGGAGCAGTAGGCTATGCTTTCGGATATACGGACGCTGTAAGTTTCACCACGATTGGGGCCGGAGCTTGTACATATATAGTAGGTCCCGTTACAGGTGCAGCCTTGGGCGCATCCAGTGACATCATTGCGATAAGCATAGCCACGGGCGTTGTGAAAACTGTATTCGTGACTATTGTTACGCCTATGGCTGCTAAAAAGATGGGTCTGGATAATCCGGGCACTGCCATGGTATTTGGCGGGCTGATCGGAACCACCAGTGGTGTGGCTGCCGGTCTGGCTGCCACCGATCCAAAATTGGTTCCTTATGGTGCGCTTACGGCCACATTTTATACAGGTCTTGGTGTATTGATTTGCCCATCGGTTTTGTACATAATTGTGTCATTTCTGTTGAAATAACCAGATAATGATTAGGGATGTCCGCTGGCGCGAAACAGTCTAAGAGCAGGCCCTGTTAATTTTCTCCATTTGTCCGTTAACTTCGCCAAATCAGATTTAAAATCAAGTGAGTCCGGAAGCGATTATAACAATTTGTGTCATAATTGGGGCAGTAGTGCTTTTCGCTACTGAGCTTTTGTCCATCGATCTGGTGGCGCTCCTGATCATGGTAACGCTTATTATTACCGGCGTTATCACTCCGGAGGAGGGAGTTTCCGGCTTCAGCAATAAGGCCACCATCACCGTAGCCTTTATGTTTATTCTTAGCGCAGCACTCTTAAAGACCGGAGCGCTTCAGCTGATGGCTCACAGGTTGTCAAGTACGTTCAGGTATAATTTCAATGCCGGAATGATTGCCATGATGATCCTGATCGCAATGGTTTCGGCTTTCATCAACAATACACCTGTAGTGGCGGTTTTCATTCCTGTAGTCATACAGATTGCGCATTCATCTGGTCAGAATCCCGCTAAAATGCTGATTCCACTATCTTTTGCTTCTATATTTGGCGGAAGCTGCACACTGATTGGCACCTCCACCAATATCCTTGTCAGTGGTATAGCGGAATCTTACGGTTACGAAGCCATTTCTATGTTTAAGATGACTCCAATGGGGGTTATTTTGTTGACCTGTGGCGTAGGTTATATGATTTTCATTGGCTTAAAGCTGCTACCGGAAAGAAAGGATGAACGAGACCTGAAAGCAAAATTCGGTATGCGGGATTATCTGACGGAAATTGAGCTTTTGGAAGGCAATGAGTCAGTTTCAGGAAAAATCATGGACTCTTCCCTGGTCCGTGAATTGGAAATGGACATAATTGAAGTTCGACGGGAAGATGTCCGGTTTACATTGCCGCCGGGTGATTTTGTCCTGCAGGAACACGATGTCCTTAAGGTTCGGTGCAATATAGAAAAGATCAAATCCTTGAAAGACAGGACCAAGATCGAGATCTCTTCACCGCTCAAAATTGGAGAGGATGACCTCAAGGGGAAAAACTCATCGCTCGTTGAGATGGTAATTACTTCTAATTCCGAACTCGACAGAAAAACTTTAAGGGACATTGATTTTAGAATGCGGTATCGGGCTGTGCCCCTGGCCATCAGGCATCGCGAAGAAGTATTGCATGACCACTTATATGAGGTCGAGTTGAAAGCAGGAGATGTAATACTTGCTGAAGTCAAGAATCACTACATCAAGGAGCTTAAAAAGATGGAGCATGATCAGGATGCGCCATTTGTACTGCTTTCGGAAGATTCGATGACTGATTTTAACCGTAAGAGGTTTTATGTAGTAACAGCCATCATAGCTGCAATTGTAATCCTTGCATCGCTTAATATCCTTGACATCATGGTAGGAGTGATAGCCGGCGTTACGCTTTTGGTGCTTACCAGGTCACTCACCATGAAAGAAGCCTACGAAGCGATCAGTTGGAAGGTGGTCTTTCTGCTTGCCGGAGCATTGAGCCTTGGGACCGCCATGGTCAATTCAGGCCTGGACGCGGTACTGGCCGGTACCCTGGTGAATAATCTGGGGGAATGGGGTCCGATGTTCGTGATTTCCGGTCTTTATCTGACTACCTCGTTGCTTACGGAACTGATGTCCAATAACGCCACCGCTGCACTTATGACTCCGATCGCATTGGCCACAGCCCAGAAACTGGGGCTTGATCCGATTCCTTTTTTGATGACCGTCACCTTTGCTGCATCCGCCAGCTTCATGACGCCGGTAGGTTACCAGACCAATACTATGGTATACTCGGCAGGTCAGTATAAATTCTTCGATTTCCTTAAGGTAGGGACGGCTCTGAACTTGCTTTTCTGGTTGCTGGCCACATTTTTGATTCCATTGATCTACGGTTTATAGTATCTCGAAGGGCCCGTTTATAGAATCAATTGGCGGATATTTGTAACTATTACTATAAAAATAGTTGTATAATTATAATTATAGTTATAGTATTGCTTCATGAAGGAATTGACCAAAGCAGAGGAGCAGCTGATGCAGCATCTCTGGTCACTAAAAAAGGCTTATCTAAAAGACATTGTAGAGCAATACCCTGAACCGGCACCTGCTTACACGACCATTTCCACAGTCGTCAATGTACTTGTAAAAAAGAATTTTATCGGTTTTAATACGCATGGTAAGTCCCGAGAGTATTACCCGCTGATCACAAAAGAGGACTATACACGTCAGTCTATGAAAGGTCTGTTGGACAGTTTCTTCGACAATTCTACACGACAATTTGCGTCCTTTTTTGCTTCGCAGGAAGACCTGTCTATTGAAGAGCTTAAGGAAATCAGGAAGTTGATTGATGAACAAATCGAAAGGAGAAAGTGATGGGCGATCTGGTTACATTTTTTCTAAAGGCCTCCATGATTCAAGTCTTACTTTTCGGGGCCTATTGGTTTATATTCCGAAAAAGTAAACACCATCTCCTAAATCGCTATTATCTGGGATTTTCACTCTTTTTGTCCTTTGTTATTCCATTTGTGGAATTACCAGAGTTGACTAATGCTTCTGGACAATCAACTCAAAATGAGGCTGTTAACTGGCTCTATCATATACCTATGGCCATTGATAATCTTGAGATGGTACCAGTGGCGTCTGCAGATTCCACCTGGGATGTAGCACAGTACATTTTCTATTTGTATATCGGGATCGCTACGATATTATTGATACGATCCTTGATATTTATAATTGGCCTTAGGCGCCTTAAAAGACATTCGGAAATAGCCATAGATGAATGGTTTAAACTATTCAAAATACCCCGGGGACGTCCATTCAGTTTCTTTTCAAACATTTTTATCCCGGGTTCGATTTTTGGAACAAAATCATTTGATCAGATACTGGCCCATGAATGTGTGCATGTTAGACAGCACCATTCTCTGGACAGAATTATAGTTGATTTCGTTGTTTCGCTGTTTTGGTTCAATCCCTTCATCTACTTGTATCGAAATGCATTCATCGAAATCCACGAATATTTAGCAGATGAGGAGGTTGTGAGACAGTTTCAGGATCCTGTGGCCTATCAGGAGACGCTGTTTTTTCAGCTTCAGTCTGCGCAATATTCAGGTTTGGTGAGTCATTTCAATTTTTCATTGATTAAAAAAAGAATTGTTATGATGAACACAAAAAAGAAGATGTCAGGCTGGGTATATTCATTGACCTTGCCTGTTGTATTATCCGTGGTTTTGGCTTTTGCCAATAAAGAGACCAATCAATCCATTAATATCGTGGGAGAGGAAATAACTTCCCTTCTTGGCCCTCTGGAAATTATTGAGACACCGGAAGTCGATATATTGAATTCTGTTGCGAAAAAGCAGCAATTAATTCAAGACCAGAAGCCTTCAATTTTGCCTTTGAAAAAAACCAAGGAAATTAAAATGACCTCCGGTTTTGGGATGAGAATTGATCCGTTTACGAAAACGGAGAAATTCCATTCGGGTATAGATTTTAGGTGTCCTTTGGGAACAGAAGTGATGGCAGCCGGAGATGGTACTGTGGAGGAGATCCGAGATAATCCTAATGGCTATGGAAAGTCCATTGTTTTAAATCATGGTGGCGAATACAAAACACGTTACTCACAGCTTGGTTCTTTTAAAGTCGAAGAAGGTCAAACTGTGAAGAGGGGAGAAGTAATTGCATTGAGTGGAAATTCAGGCCGGTCAACAGCTCCTCATTTGCATTATGAAGTAATTGAAGTTGGTGAGGGGCCTCAGGATCCTGTTGATTTTATAAAGGACTATGAATTCAGTCAAACTACGAACATTACACCTGATCCGGATAACGAATCGTTGGTTTTAGTTGCCGATTCCAGGGGGTATTTGGTTGATCGTTCGAAAACGAATGAGATTTTGGTGGTTGCGGAAAGAGACACCTGCATTTCAGTCGTCAGAGTTTCATCGGATGATTCGATGGTCTACCTGGTAGATGGTGAGATAACATCCAGGGAGGATGCTGAAGTATTGGACCCAAAGGAAATTAAAACCATTAGAATTGATAAAACGAAAGGTGCATTGGAGGAAGTTGGTGCCGGCGATGATAAAATTGGCGTAGTGTTTTTGGAACGTAATACCTTAAGAAAAGGCAGACCACGCGAATGATCCGGAGAAGTCAATCGAGGGTATTCATTTTTCCTTTTTCGGCCTTTACCATTTCCCATGACGTAACAAATGTCCATCCAAAGACTACCAGAAAAACGAGCCTGTGGTTGACCGGTTCAGACCAGATTCCTGTAAAGACACCTACTATAGAGAGTACCAAAAGCGTGGCCGCAATGTTGGCCCGCTTTTTTACTTTGGCGGGAAGTGCTTGATTGGAGCCCATCCTGGCAAGTCCAAAAAGCCAAAATGCTAACCCCAGGCAAATGGCTACAATATGCGCTTTTGAGAAGGGTGCTCTATTCATTTCCATATCAATGGGAGCGGCTGTAAAAGCAAAGCCCAACCCGAACAGGCTAAGTAGTACCGACAATAATCTGTCTTCCAGTATCCTCCCATAAAGGAATCCGAATGCCGAGGACAGGAGTCCTACCAGCACAAATCCAAGGAGGTTCCAACCCAGTGCATTTGGTTCACCATTCGCTCCAAGTTTACTAACGTAGTCATTGAGAAAATCAAAGTCCGGGTGGAGGGAGCCAAAGATGACTAGCGAAGCAAGAAATAAGCTTACAGCAGACAGACCTAAAATTCCGGTTAATTTTTGGATTGTCATACACTTTCGATTCTTACTTCCCGATACAAAACTTCGAAAAGATGTTTTCCAGTAAGTCATCAGTGGTGATCTCGCCGGTGATTTCTCCAAGGTGCATCAGGGCATTGCGAATGTCCATTGCCACAAAATCATTCGATACCTGGTTGTCTATGCCTTCAATTACCTGATCAAGGGCTTTATCCGTTTCCCGGAGCCCTTCATAGTGCCTGAGATTTGTCACCACCGTGTTTCCGGATTTAAAGTCGTCAAGGGATACGATCTTTTTCAACTCATTTTTAAGCATATCCAGGTTTTCCTTGCTGTTGGCAGAAATGAAAGTCGCACGCTCTTTTTTAAGTTTTTCCTGATTTGAAGTGTTTGCTTTATCCTGCTTATTTCCAACTAATAAATAGGGGATGTCCAGAGATTGTAAATAATCCAGTTGCTGATCTATTTCTGATTCGAGATCCGATTCCAGGTCAATCAGGTAAATGATGACAGAAGCAGCTTTCATTTTCTCCATGGTCCTTTCCACGCCGATGGCTTCAACCTTATCCTCAGTGGTCCGGATGCCCGCTGTGTCAATGAACCTGAAAGTGACACCATCTACCTGGATCGTATCCTCAATAACATCCCTCGTTGTGCCCGGAATATCGGAAACGATGGCTTTTTCTTCATTTAGAAGTGCATTAAGTAATGTAGATTTTCCCGCATTGGGTTTTCCCGCAATAACGACCGGAATTCCATTTTTAATGGCGTTTCCCAACGTAAAACTTTCTGTTAGCTTTCTGATAAGTTCCTGCAGCTTATGTATTAGTACTTTTAAGTCTTCCCGACTGGCAAACTCAACGTCTTCTTCGGAGAAATCAAGTTCCAGCTCTATCATGCTGGCAAAATGGACAAGTTGTTCTCTTAATTCTTTTATTTCTGCGGAAAAACCACCCCTCATCTGCTTCATGGCCGCCTGGTGCATAGAGTCATTTTCAGAGGCAATCAGATCTGCAACTGCTTCGGCTTGTGCCAGGTCAAACCGCCCATTGAGAAAAGCTCGCTGAGTGTATTCACCGGGTTTTGCGAGCCGTGCCCCGGCATTCAACAGCAACCTGATGATCTTCTGGATGATATACGGACTTCCATGAGTGGAAATTTCAATTACATCCTCTTTGGTATAGGAATTAGGTCCTCTGAACAACGAAACCAGTACCTCATCCACGATTTCATCCTGATCCCGGATGGTTCCAAAATGTATGGTGTGGGAGGGAAGATCGGTTAGGTCTTTACCCCGAAAAATTTGATTGACGATGGAAAATGTCTCCTGACCTGATACACGGATCACTCCAATGGCACCAACTCCCGGTGGAGTGGCAAGGGCAACGATACATTGTTCAGAAAAGCCTCCGCTCATATGCCAAAATTAGACATAGCCAGGTTTTTCCTCAGCGATGATGGATTTTATTCTTCTCTTTTGCTGGATTCTTTGAATTCCGAATACAATGGCAAATTGAAAACCAGCTATAGTAGCCATGGCTCCGGCTATGGAACCATCAATAGCAGCTGCCAAATAGTAGCCTAATACGGATACGCTTATGCCAAATAAGGCACTCAGGATCAGCATCTTCTTCAGATGAGTACTGATCAGGTACGCAGTAGCAGGAGGGACGATCAGTAACGCCACCACCAGGATCGCTCCAACAGATTCGAATGAAGCAACCGTGGTCAGAGACACCAGGCACATAATCAGGTAGTGCCAAACCTGAGAAGAGATGCCCACAGCATTTGAAAACGAAGGATCAAAAGTTGTAATGGTGAGTTCTTTATAATTCAAGTAAATAAACGCCAGGATCAGTAGTAAAATGACACTCATTACCAGTAAAGCCTTTGGTCCGAGGTTGACTCCATTTGGTAGAATTATGGTATCCAATGGCACATAGGCTATTTCTCCATACAGCACGCAATCCTGATCTATGTGCGCATTTCCGGCGTAATAGGATAGCATGATCACCCCAAGAGCAAATAACCAGGTAAATGTGACGCCAATAGAAGCGTCAGTCTGAATGCCACCTTTTTGATGAAAAAATTCTATCAAAAAGGTCGTAATTACACCTAGCAAACCCGCGCCAAGGAGCATCCAGACCGGATTGGCATCCCCACTCAAAAGAAAGGCGATCACGATTCCGGGAAGTACTGCGTGTGAGATAGCATCACTCACCATCGCCATTTTCCTCAGGATCAAAAAACTGCCAAGTAATCCGCAACTAACGGCTATGATCGACCCGGTCAATATGATGATTAAAGCATCCATTCAATTAATTAAAAATTAAAAATTAAAAATGAAGAATTAAAAATGAAGAACTGAAACTGACCATCCCTAAATAAGGTTGACCTGTTTAACCATTAGTTTCATTGTTAAAAATAGTAATATTTAAAGAGGTATATACCTGGTCGACTTGGTACAGTTCCTCTAGCTTTTCGGGTGTTAGTTTTTTTATCCCATTATGTATTCTTTTTTTGTTGTAGTTCAATGCTGCTGATTTTATCTGCTTTTTCAACTGAGCAAAGGATTTAGGTTTCCAATAGTTAAGATATTCTGTTTTAATTATGCCATTGATCCGTTCAGCATAGGCATTATCCTGAGCTGTTAAAGCCATGCTTATTGAGCAGCCACAAGACTTTAATAAATCAACATACTCTTTGTATGTATACTGACTTCCACGATCAGAGTGGTGAACTAGTGGAGCTTTGTGACTTCTCAAAGCCATTTTCAAAGCCTTTAAGTTGGCTGTTGCCCGCATATGATCTGACACCTGATAGCCAACAATTTTCTTACTGTACACATCAATAATGAAAACCACATAATAAAACCTTCCATCTACTTCAATGTAAGTGATATCTGACTGCCAAAGCTGAGAAGGACCATTCACCTTCATACCTTTAATCAAATTGGGGTAATAGATCTTTGATGCAATCGTGGTTCGACGATAGTTCTTTTGTTGCTTCAAACGATAACCCAAGTCCATCATCAGTTCAATAAAGCGATCACGCCCTATAAAATCAGGTTTTAGTGTATAATACATCTTTTCAACCCCACAGCCCGGATGCTCAGCTCGTAGTTCATCTGCTTCAAGAATCAGTTGTCTGATCTGATTATCAAAGATCAATTGCCGTTTCTGATATTGATTCACAGCCTGTTTGCTGATCCCAGCTTCCTGATATAGTCTATTTAAAGAATAGCTCAATCCTACTTGGCGTTCTTTAAACCACTGGACGGTGGGGTGTCTGAGTTTTTTTTGATATCCATGTCGAATTGCTCTTTAGCAATTTCGATCATCTTTTCTAGGTAATCGATCTTGATCTGTTTTTGGCCAACCATTCGCTCAAGATCCTTAACCTTGCGTTCAAGGTCCTTAACTTTTTTGGATGTGCTGTCTTTCATCTCAACGACTCTAAATCCTCTCTCATTAAAGGTAGAGAATTTATATATCCATTGATAGATATTCTGGCAAGCTATACCATGAAGCTTACTTAACTGGTTTACGCTATACTTTCCTGATTCAAATTCGGAAACAACGACTCTCTTAAAATCTGTAGTGAATTGACGTTGTGATTTAACTTTCTTGAGATTTGCTTTCATATAAATTAACTCAAAAGCAGTCAACCTATATCAGGGACGGACAATTCTTAATTCTTAATTCTTAATTCTTAATTCCTTTCATCATTTTGGTATTAACGATTCATGCGGATCATACTTTGGATTATCCAATAAAGTCATCAGTTCTTTCTCCAGTTGCGGTGTAATGATATGCTCAATGGATCCCGCATCCTCATGCACGTGATCCGGCGCTATTCTCAGGTATTTAGTCAGATATAATTCCCAAAGTCTGTGTAGCCGTTGGACGCGCCGACCTTTTTCCAGTCCTTCATTGGTGAGTACATAAGTACCATTTTCCTCTTTCAGGAATCTGTGGTTTATTAATCTGCGCATGCCTTTTTGGAGTTGGCGATCTGTGAAATCCCTTCGATCCTGCAGTTCCTGGAAACTGCGGGGATTATTAAAGTCCTTGTTCGCTTCGCCAAGTGCATAGAATGTTTTCAGGATATTCTCCTCCAGTAGTTTTCTCCTGTACATCTTCAATTTCACCTGTCGTATAAGAATGCCTTTCTTCGGCGCCAGGAAGAAACTCAGGATCGCAAGGATGGATAGGATCATCACAATCCAGGGTCCCGTAGGCATGTCCGGAGAAACGTAAGAAATAAATGCTCCGACGTAGCCGGAGACCGCCCCAAACATTGCGGCAAGCAGCAGCATAATGTGCAACCTGTTGGTCCAAAACCTTGCTGCGGCAGCTGGTGTTATCAGGATAGCAGCCATCAGGACCACGCCGACAGCCTGTATGCCAACCACCACAGCCAAAACGGTAATGGAAGTGAGGAGAAGTTCCAATCGCCTCACATTCAGTCCAATGGTTTTGGCGAAAGCCGGGTCAAAAGCCATCAGTTTGAGTTCCTTGTAATACAACGCCACCACGCCAAGGATAAAAATACCTACAGAAGTAAAGGCGACGAGATCCCGACCTACCAGCGTAGCGGCTTTTCCGAAAAGAAATGTATCAAGTCCGGACTGGGCTGCATTTCCGGAATGTTGTATAAATGTCAATAGCAGTATGCCAATTCCAAAGAAAACGGACAGGGATAAGCCAGTTGCCGTATCTTCCTTGATTTTCGAGTTTGTGACAATGTAATCCATTACCCAAATCGAGAACCAACCTGATATAAACGCACCCAGGATCATTAAAAAAGGGTCCTTCGTGCCTGAAATAAGGAAGGAGATACAAATTCCGGGAAGGACGGCGTGCGAAATCACATCACCGATGAGTGCTTTCTTCTTTAGAAAAGTAAAGCAACCAACGATTGCTGAGGCCACGGCCAATAGAATCGACCCAAACACCACATAGCGTATGTTGGGGTAGGCGAACGTTAGAAATTCTACAATCGTCTCGCTCATGTTATTGTTCCCTGGTCGGGAATTGCTCTTTTTTCATAAGATCACTTACCTCAGTGAGTAATGTCAGTTTACCGCCATACGTTTCCTCCAGCATTTCCTGCGAGAAGACCTCTTTAGTCGGCCCTGAAGCCACTAATCGTAGATTCAGCATTATGATCCAGTCAAAATAGGTTGTTACGGATTGCAGATCGTGATGGACTACAATGACAGTTTTTCCCTTTTTAGCCAGCGCTTTCAGCAACTGTATGATTGCTTTCTCCGTGGCGGCATCGACCCCTGCAAAGGGTTCGTCCATGAAATAGATGTCGGCATTTTGTGTAAGGGATCTGGCGAGGAATACCCTTTGCTGCTGACCGCCACTTAGTTGCGAGATTTGACGATCCTTGTATTTTTCCATTCCTACTTGCTGCAAAGCGTGCATTGCCGCTTCCTTGTCTGCTTTCTTTGGTCTGGTAAATAAGCCAATCTGTCCATATCTTCCCATCAGGACAACATCGAAAACGGAAGCGGGAAAATCCCAGTCTACTGATTCCCGCTGAGGGACATAGCTGATCTGGTTTCTAACTTTATCCAGCTCCTGGTCAAATACTCGGACATATCCTGAACTGAGTGGGAGCAGACCCATAATCGACTTGATCAATGTCGACTTGCCAGCACCATTTGGCCCTACAATGCCGCAAATAGATCCATAAGGTACGCTCAAATCAATCCCCCATAATACAGGCTTTCGATCGTAGCTTACGGTGAGATCATGAATCTCAAGTGCCGGATTTTCCGGGTGTGTGTTCATACTCATTGTTTTGTTAGTCCTTCCACTATCGTGTCTACATTTGATTTTACCATACCGATGTAAGTGCCCTCGAAAGTCCCAAATTCACCCATGGCATCGGAGTAGAGATAACCTCCGATTTCGACATTGTGTCCTCGTTCCTTGCATCCGCTGATCACGGCGTTGATGGCCTTTTCTGAAACGGATGTTTCCACAAAAATGGAAGGGATTTTCCTGTCGATGATCAGGTCCGTGACATCGGCGATGTCCTTTAGCCCGAAGTCCGAGACAGTTGAAATTCCCTGTAGTCCTTTCACATCAATGTCGTAAGCCGCACCGAAATATCCGAATGCATCATGAGCAGTTACAAGCACTCTCTTCTCCGGTGGAATAGAGGTAATGTTGTCCTTCACATATTGGTCCAAAGTATCAAGGGATGCCAGGTATTTCGTGGCGTTCTCAGAAAACAACTTTCGGTTAGTGGTGTCAACTTCTGACAGCCCCTCAGCAATTTCCATAACAGCAATTTTCCAGAGGGAGACATCAAACCAGATGTGTGGATCTTTGGCGTTTTCATAACCAACGGCATTCATTAGTTTTCCCGGAGGCACTGCCTCAGCCGCAGCTAAAACAGGTTTGGTTCTACCAAGCTTTTCCAGGATCTCACCCATTTTACCTTCGAGTAAAATTCCATTGTATATAATAATATCAGCAGCTCTCAGTTTTCCAAGATCACCCTGTGTGGCTTTGTAGAGGTGAGGGTCAACACCCGGACCCATTATGGCTTCCGCAGTCATAGCATCTCCGGCAATATTGATCACAGCATCATAAAGCATTCCTGTGGTAGTCACTACATGAAGTTTTCCATCCACAGATTTTTCCTGGGTAGCACAACCTGTCAAACCGATAACGAGTACCAGAAATATCCATCTTGTTTTCATACAATTTTCTTAATCAATAATTCTTTGCCAATTTGATTCGATATAAACTGCTTATTGCCATTGTCGATAGTGAATTCCAAAGACCCATCAAAGGCTATCTTATCCACCACAGTTAGCCTCGCACCCAGCCGGAGTTTTAGTTTGTCCAGGTATTGAAGTAGAGCCTGGTCATCGGTACCTACTCCTATGAATATTCCTTTGGAGCCAACCTCCAGGTCCGTAAGCGGGGTAGTGGATACCTCTTCAATGTTACCCTCCTTGTCAGGAATTGGATCTCCATGCGGATCGAAAGAAGGATGGTCTAAAAACTCATCCAACCTTTCTACCAGGGCGGGAGACTTTATGTGCTCAAGTTGCTCAGCTATGTCATGCACCTCGTCCCATTGGAACTTCAATTTCTCATAGAGGAACACTTCCCACAGCCTATGTTTTCTTACGATCTCCACAGCTATCTGCTGACCTTCGCTCGAGATATTGACGCCTTTGTATTTCTCATAAGAAACCAATTTCTTTTTGGACAGTCTTTTGATCATGTCACTTACAGTAGCCGGCTTGGTTTGCATCAAATCAGCCAATGAATTGGTCGATACCTCCTGAGCCCCGGCTTCTGACAAATGGTATATTCCCTTCAGATAATTTTCTTCCGTGTATGATAAGCTTGTATCCACAAGGCAAATATAAATATAAATTTAGATTAATCTAAAAATATATTTAGTAACATAATTTCACAGATTCTTAAATGGCTTTATATGAGATGATTATGATATGTGAAGTAAAGACTTAATGAATGATAGAAGTTTCTCCTCCTCTGACCTCCAGGATGCTTCAGTTTTTCCCGTGTGACTTTTCATTTCGGTCACTTTCTCAAACACATCCAGGAACTTTTCGATATCCGGATCTTCAAAATTAACAGCAACAGGCCTTCCAATCCGCTGTCCGATCATTTCCCAATTTGTGCCAGCCTGGACTATAAATGGCAGATCATAAAAACTATACTCATATAATTTACTGGGTATTCTGTTCTCATTCAATTGAGAATATTTATGACAGATTATGCCAAGATGAGCCTTGCTTATTGCCTGGATAATTTCTGAATGTTCGATGAACTCATCAATACCGATAAATGAAACAGGCTCCCCATGTCCAAATTCTTTTTTAAGTCTATCTACCCAAATCCTGGACGTAGAGAAGCCGGCCACAATCAATTGGCAGTCTCTGAATTTCTGAAGTTCACGATAGAATCGAATGGCTCGATCAATTCCGGTGTAATCGGAGATGGTACCTGAAAATAATATGGTGAATGTGTCATCCGGATCTCTTTCAATATCCAGCGGATAAGTTTTATTTTCCAGCACCAGGTATTTGCTTTTGATGAAAGTGAGTTCATGCTTGTAGCAACTTTCAGCAAGAAAAAAATGATCACAAATCCTGGAGGCAATTCCCTCCATGATCCAAATTAGTCCTTTGAAAACTACGGCTTTTAAGCCAGTATAGATTCTTTGAAATGTTATATTTTTTAAATAGTTCTCCTGTACATCATAGATCAATTTCTTCCGAAAAATGAATTTATAGGCGGTACCCAAAAGGAGTAATTCAGGTGTAGTTATAATGATTAAATCAGGTCGTATGGATTTCCAGATTTGGAAGGTTTGGAAATGATACCTAAGTCTGGTTAACATTGTCATCGGTCTGGGACCTAGCGTATGCAGGTGGACCTGTGAAGCGACAGACTTTTGGCGTGAATAAGATGTGCCGGAGATGTGCACTTGACTGTTTTCCAATTTGATCAAAGAAGATGAAAATCGCTCGTACATACGGACTTCTGTGCACGGCTTTAATATCGATGAAAGTACGATTGTTTTCTTCATTGAAATCAATTGGAAACAGCTTCACGGATCAAAGAAGTTTTAGCTACGTTTGCCGACCAAACTGTTTTATCGGATTACAATTTTTAATAAAATAATGGAATTAAAAAGCCTGATCGAAAAAGCTTGGGACAACCGGGAATTAATAACTGAGAAAGACATTTCGGTTGCGATCAAAACGATCGTTGATGATCTGGATATCGGAAAACGGAGAATAGCGGAATTGGTGGATGGTGAATGGGTGGTCAATGAGTGGATCAAGAAAGCAGTCATTCTATATTTTCCGCTGATGAAGATGCAATTGATTGAGCTCGGTCCGTTTCAGTTTCATGACAAGATAAAGCTCAAATCCGGATATGATCAGTTAGGAGTGAGAGTGGTTCCACATGCCATTGCAAGATACGGTTCTTACGTGAGTCCTGGTACAGTTTTGATGCCATCCTATGTCAACATCGGAGCGTATGTGGACCAGGGAACAATGGTGGATACCTGGGCTACCGTAGGGTCATGCGCGCAGATTGGTAAGAATGTCCATCTTAGCGGTGGTGTGGGCATCGGTGGTGTCCTTGAACCCATCCAGGCTTCACCTGTTATCATTGAGGACAATGCCTTCATAGGTTCAAGATGTATCGTAGTAGAAGGTGTGCGTGTAGGGAAAGAAGCGGTGCTTGGCGCAAATGTTGTTCTTACTTCAAGCTCCAAGATTATAGACGTCACCGGTTCCGAGCCCAAAGAGTACAAAGGATTTGTCCCGGATCGTTCAGTGGTCATACCCGGATCTTATGAAAAAGAATTCCCAGCAGGTAAATATAACGTCCCTTGTGCGTTGATCATTGGCCAAAGAAAAGAGAGCACAGATAAGAAAACTTCCCTAAACGACGCGTTGAGACAAAACAACGTTTCCGTTTGATCGTTGCACTAGTGGCAATGTTTTTGTATTGGATCTATCCAAATAGACTTCGTCATATGTTTACTCTGTTTTTTTTGTCTATTCTGATGAATCTTTCAGGGCAGCCTTTGGAAGATGCAGCCAAGTCCACTTATCTCAAATTCAAAAAGGGAGAGATTCTTGAGTATCGGTTGCGATACGGTTGGTTCACCGTTGGAATGGCAGAGATGAAGGTAGACGATGTTTTTCATGATTTTCAGGGTCAGGAATGTTATAAGATAGACATCAAAGGCAGGACCGCTGGCCTCGTCGGTATTTTCACGCATGTAGACGATACCTGGGGGGCTTACATTGCTAGCAATTCCATGCTGCCACTTCATGCATACGCGGATATTGAAGAAGGGAAATACACACGCAATGAGCGAATATTCTTTGATCAGAAATCCGGAGACATAACAGTGGAAATGACCAAGAAAGGCGAACCTCGTC
Organism: Cyclobacteriaceae bacterium; assembly: GCA_965228045.1. Classification (GTDB taxonomy): domain Bacteria; phylum Bacteroidota; class Bacteroidia; order Cytophagales; family Cyclobacteriaceae; genus JANQEU01. The sequence continues at coordinate 2,022,892 of OZ245789.1, forward strand.
CTACTAAGTTTTATGATTATGGTCCACAAATCCACGACCTGATCAGTGGTTACATGCACTTGAGGAATGTGGATATGCATGGTTTGATGTTGAATGATACTATTCGTTTTAAGGCTTTCTATGACGAGATTTTCTATGATTTCAAGGTGGTGTACAAAGGAAGGGAAGTAATTGACTCTGACGTGGGTGAACTCAATGCACACGTGCTGGTGCCTATAATACCGGAAAATGATATTTTTCCCGGTGAAACACCAATTACAATCTGGGTTTCGGCTGATGCCAATCAATTACCACTCAAGGTCGAAGCAGACATGTTTTTTGGCACAGCTCATGGCGAGCTTATCAACTATAAAAACCTTCGATTCGGACCGGATTTTTCACCGTGAATTCTATCTTTGCCCGCTTAATTGCGATCATGACCAAATATTTCTGGATTCTTGTTTTGATTATTTCGGCGTGTGCTTCAGGTGCAAGTTCTGAAGGAGATGTCTTTTTTGAAAATGGCAACTACCAAGCGGCCATTGAGGCCTACAGTTCCTACCTGAACTCTAATCAGGCCAATGTCAAAACACTTTACAATCGGGGACGGTCATACGAGGAGATGGGACAGTATGAAGAAGCACTGGTTGACTATGAAGCCGTTGTTCAGATGGATGAACGGAATGTAAATGCCTTACTCAGTATTTCCAAGGTAAAGTATCATCAAAAGAATTATGCGCAGGCGTTATTAAATGCCAATAACGCTATCAAAATAAATGACAGGTCTTCCAATGCCCATTTTTTGGCTGCAAGAGCCCAGCATCAGCTAGGTTATGCGCAGCAGGCCTATGAGTCCTACAGCACAGCCCTAAAACTAAACCGGGACCTTGGCGAGGCATATCTTTATCGGGGAGCCTTAAAAATTGCACTGGAAAATGAACGAGGAGCCTGTGAGGATTTTCGCAAGGCGATCAATCTGGATGTTCAGGGTGCTGAAGAGGCATTAAGCAACTATTGTCAATGAACTCAGTTTCCAGATATCTAGAATTGTTCCGGCAGAAGGAGACCCCTTTCTATTTTTATGACCTCAAGGTTTTAAATGCCTCCATTCAGTCGATTTCAAAAAGCATTGATGGATTTCCATTTGATGTACACTATGCCTTAAAGGCCAATGTCAACCCCAGAATACTCACTGAAATTCGAAAATCAGGCTTCGGGGCGGATTGCGTCTCGGGTAATGAAATACTGCGTGCCCTGGAAGTGGGTTTTGAGCCTGACAAAATTGTCTTTGCCGGGGTCGGGAAAACAGACAAGGAGATAAAAATCGGACTTGAGCATGACATATTCTCCTTCAATGTTGAATCAGTAGAGGAGTTAAAGGTGCTGAATGAGTTGGCGGGTTCATTGGAAAAGACAGCAAAATTTGCACTCAGGATCAATCCAAATGTAGACGCCAAAACACATGAGTACATCACTACGGGTACGCGTGATAACAAATTTGGTGTCACGATTAAGGAATTGTGGGAAGCTCTGGAGTTGATCAAATCACTCCGTAACGTGGAGTTCATTGGCATACACTTTCATATTGGATCCCAGATCACCGATCTGACGAGGTTCAGGGAGCTGGCAGTTAAGATTAATGAGCTTCAGAAAGAGATTTCTGACAGAGGTTTTCGATTACCTCATGTAAATGTGGGTGGGGGATTGGGCATTGACTACCTTCATCCTGAAGAAAATCTGGTACCTGACTTTGAAGCATATTTCAAAAACTTCAAGGACAATCTAAAGCTTTTTGAAAATCAGGTCCTTCACTTTGAATTAGGAAGATCCATAGTGGGCCAATGTGGATCATTGATTTCCAGAGTTTTATACACCAAACCAGGAGAAGAGACTACCTTCATGATCATTGATGCAGGGATGACGGAGCTGATTCGTCCGGCTTTGTATCGATCTCCTCATGTCATTCAGAACCTCAGCTCCAATGAAAAGCAATCAACCTACGATGTAGTAGGGCCAATTTGCGAAACATCGGATGCTTTTGACCGTGGCATATTATTACCAGAATCGAAGCGTGGGGACATCATTGCCATACGATCCAGTGGTGCCTACGCGGAAGTCATGTCCAGCCGATATAATCTTCGAGACCCGGCTCCTTCCGTATTCAGCGACGAATTAGCTTAACGCAAAACCGACGATCAGGTACAAAATTGAAGCAGCACCTCCGGTGATCAAAGCATAGGGGAGTTGCGTTCTGACGTGGTCAATGTGGTCACTTCCTGTGGCTACGGAGGATATTAAGGTCGTATCTGAAATAGGGGAGCAGTGGTCACCAAATACACCGCCACCTAGAACGGCCGCTATGGCCAGGTAGGGGTTTATACCCACCGACTGTGCTACGGGCACACCTATCGCAATCATTATGGCAAAGGTACCCCAGCTTGTGCCAGTCGAGAACGCTACAAAGCAACTGGTCAGAAATAGAATCAGTGGAGCCAGTCCTGGTGATAACCATTGTGAGGTTACATCAGCCACATATTGTCCTGTACCCATGTGTGTGTTACAAAGATCCCCAACCGCAAATGCCAAAACCATCAGAACTGCCATGATTAACATGTCTTTCATGCCAATCACGGATTCCTCAAAGAAGGTTTTGATAGTGACCCGCTTGTTTACCCCATAATAGATACCGGAGAAAATAAGGGCCGTGGTGACAGCTGCCGTCACCGAAAATCCTCCTGATCCATTTCCAATGCTTTCCCAAACCTTTGTCGTTAGGTTACTTGTGCTATTGACGTCCCAGCCTGAATAAATCAAATAGGCAGGCATGCTGACAACCATAACTACAAGCGGCCAAATCATAAATCCGGCATTACCCTCCTTATCTTCAACTGTTTCACCAATCTCATTAATCCGGGGGTTTTCCTCGAATGATTTCATGGGACCATAGCTTTTGCCGGTAAATGCAAGATAGAAAACCATTATAAGTGTCAAAATCGCATAGAAATTAAAGGGAATCGCAAAGATCAACGCCCTGAATGGATCAAGGTGATCATAAGCCAGCAACAATCCCATGATATATGCCCCCCATGCATTCAATGGGAAAAGTATGCAGGAAGGTGCTGAGCTGCTGTCTGCCAGATAGGCAAGTTTCTCTTTTGCCAGCTTGTACTTATCAAAAAGGGGCCTGAAGGCCGTTCCCACGGTAAGTATCGAAATATTAGACTCTATGAAAAGCAGGAAACCGGTCGAAACAGCCGCTAATTGTAAACTCTTTTTTGGATTCGAGGTGTTTTCCAGTCGTTTTTGAATCAATGTGATAAATCCATTTACACCTCCGGAGTGCCTGATATTCTGAATCAATGCCCCGATTAGTAGTGTAAAGACTACTGTACGCGTATTGCCGGTACTTTTGAACACGTCCATAATCGCATCCAGTGTAGATAGAAATCCCTGGAAAACATTCCAGTCCTCTATGATGATCCAGCCTACCAGAATACCGGTCAAAAGGGAGAATATTACCTGTTTTGTGCGTATGGCAAGAAAAATAGCAAGAAGGGGTGGTACAAGGGATAAAAATCCGTATTCGCTCATTTGGTGATCAGGGTTTCATCTTTTTGGGAACTGCCGGCTCTATATAAGTAAGTGTTGAAAATATTCTGAACGGCAGAGGTGAGCACATCTTTTCGCTTGGTTATTTTGTGATGCTCTCTGAGGTCAAGACTTGCCTGCCAGACAAGTTTTTTGGTTTCGAAATTTGTCATTTCGAGCAATATAATTGATTCTGTGAATTGACGGCTTGTGGGGGGTGCAAAGTAGAATGAGTTCGTATTGTTCTGCTCGGTTCTGGAACCTGAGATGATTTCATACCGAAGAATCAGGTCCGGATCATCATCTGTTTTCCGATAACCTCTTCTGGTCATTTCCGACACTACTGCGTTTTCCATCCTTCTGATGATGGCCATTTGATCGGAGGATTCCCCAAGGTTTTGTCCCTTCATACCGAGCAGCACATAGGACTCAAATGTGTTAAACCTAGCTTGCTCGTTCAGATAATCAACTACATTGACACCACAAGAAGCAAAAACTACAGATAAAAAAAATAGCCAACGATTCATGTTGGCTAAAATAATATGAAATTGAGTAAGCGGATTAGGCAGATTCACGACTAAGAGAACCTACCTGATTTAATTCATTTAATATCTTCTCTGCCAGTTGCTCACTGGTCACATTGAATTCATATAGAATCTCAAACTTGGCTTGCTGCTTGCTACCGTTTTTGATGCTTTGGTAATCCTCTTTACTTCCTTTTTCATGCCTGTCAATGTCGGGATTGTACCAAATTAGAGTCATATAATGGGAATTGTCATTTAAAATCTTGAATTAATACAACTACTTAACGGTTGGTAACCCAATTAATTATGAAATACTAAATTTTTTGAGCGAACCGGGGAATAAGACGCTGAAGATGGTCTTTTTGTTTGTAAATGACTTGGTACATTGGGTAATCAGAATCGATAGTGAAGGCTCCAGCGGGTATCTATTAATCCAAAATTTGTAAAATTATAATCGATAACCGTTCTACCAAAAACGACCTCTGATTCTAATTGCCAATGCGGACTGATGTTCCAACCAATTCCTGGAATTATGGTGGCCCCAATCGCTCTGCGGACGACGGCGGCACCTAATTTTCCGACCAGATAAAAATCTGAATCTTTAAGATCTCCAGAGACTCCCGTGGTAATCAACCAATTGGAAATCCCCTCGATGATATCACCGGTTTGTTGACTATGCCAGGCATATTGGGAGTTGAAAATAAGATCAAGGTTATCATTCAGGTCTAAACCATACCGGATATTGAATACAATAGGTCTAAATAAAAGCTCATTGCTTTTGCTCGCGTACAATTCATCGTCATATATTCTTTGATATATCCATAGGACGCTCCATAACCAAGAGAGAGGTATTCCTGTGCCTGAAGCATTGCGGAAGAAGCGATAAAGGTGATGAATAGAACTATTTTTCTCATATGGCTTCTACATATATTCAACGAATTAATCGATTGTGGGTCTATGTTTTACTGGCATAGATATACCCGATTCCGTTTAATTGGCGGCCTTGAAACGGATGAAAAACCCGAAAATACTCTTCACCTTCAAAGTAGTCCAGTCTTGGCCAGTGAGATTCCAGTTCCGATGACTTAAAGACCCTGCAGTGGACTTTTTCCTCCAAACCGATATCACGTAGTTGCATATTTGGATAACTGCCATCGGTTCGCCAGTCCGGGTTTATCATTCTCCCGGCGATTTCCACATCAAACCAATTTCCCTTCAAATTCTTCAGTTGATCATAATTGGATTCACCTGGGGCCAGGCTTCCATACACAATAAGACAATGCTGCGGATGATGGGTTTCAATCCAGGATTCCTCTTCCTTTTGGAGTTCGGCCTTGTTATTAAGTTTATTAGCAATAACTTTCAGATCCATGATTTCAAATATGGTTTTTAAATTCAATATCCGGAAATACCATCTCCTATCAATTCATACATTGTTCTTTCTGCTTGTGGTTTCAATGAACCTACTTACAGGTTGCTCCACCTCAAAGAAAGAATCCGAATCATCGGGAGTGACGAGTGTGCCAGCTCCGGAAAACATGATATATATACCGGGAGGTACTTTCACCATGGGTGGACGTTCTGATGATGCTTACCGCGATGAATTTCCCAGGCATGATGTGAAGGTTTCAGGGTTCTTTATGGACGAAGCCGAAGTGACCAATTATCAATTTATGGAGTTTGTGGAGTCTACCGGGTACCGGACAGTAGCTGAAAGAGACATCGACTGGGAAGAGATCAAACAACAATTACCTCCGGGCACTCAAAAACCACCGGATTCTGTATTGCAGCCAGGATCGCTGGTGTTCAAAGCAACCGAAGGGCCTGTGGATCTGAGGAATTATGTATTGTGGTGGGACTGGGTAATAGGTGCAAACTGGAGATCGCCAGAAGGTCCTGGAAGCAGTATTGAAGACAGAATGGATCATCCGGTGGTGCATATGGCACTGGAAGATGCCAAAGCTTACGCGGAATGGGCGGGAAAACGATTACCCACTGAGGCAGAATGGGAGTGGGCCTCATTGGGTGGCGATGACAAGAATAAATACCCTTGGGGTAATGACCCGATAGACAAGGCATACGACAAAGCAAATTTCTGGCAGGGTTTTTTCCCGTACCAAAATGATGAAAAAGACGGGTACTACGCTACAGCTCCGGTTAAGTCTTTTCCTGAGAATGGATATGGATTATATGATATGGCAGGAAATGTTTGGGAATGGTGTTCGGACAAGTATCACGTGGACAGCTATGCATTTGATGACCAACAGGAATTGACAGAAAATCCAAAGGGACCTGATCAGTCTTTTGATCCTAACGAACCGTATGGTGAGGAAAAATTTGTGATCAGAGGAGGGTCTTTCCTTTGTAATGATAGTTACTGCAGTGGTTATAGGACTGCACGTCGAATGGCCTCAGGAAGGGATTCCGGAGCCAATCACAAAGGTTTTCGCTGTGTTAAGGACCTAGACTAGATGCGCTGAAGATATTTGCCTTCAAATTCGAGCGCCAGCTGAATGTGTGCCAGGTGATGCTCACAATGCCAGGCATATAATGCGGTATTGACGCCCAGGGGAGTTTCTTTGCCTGTTTCAGGATGAATAAAATATTTATTAAAGTCAGCAATGTCCCGGGCTTCCAACAGGCTCACCCACCGTTCATGAAGGCCGTCCAGCATCATCAACGCCGGTTTTATACTTCCGGTAGTGGAATCAGGTAGCTTCGCCCACAATCCTTCATGATAAGCTTTTATGGTTGGCGAATCCTCAGTTAGTGTCCATTTTAACCGGATAAATGAGTGCATGTGACTGTCTGCACAATGATTCACCAATTGCCTGATACTCCATCCCTCCGGTCGGTATGCCCAGGAGAGCTTGTCATCGGTCAGGTCATGTGTTATATCAAATACCTTAAACGGAAACTCCCGAATCGTTTTGACCCACCCCGAAATTCGCTCTCTATCGACGATCTCGGGTCGTTGGAATTTCCCTACCGGATACTTTAGATTTTCAATGTCTGTTTTGATCGTCATGAAGCAGCAAGGAAAAACTGTGGACTTGTTTTCTCCTCATATACTTTCACGCCTCGAAAGAAACAATAGGAGGCAAGTCCGAAAAACACATGGCTAATGTCGTCCCGGTTGAACCAAATATGAAAATCAATGGCCATTAATTTGAAAGGTAGCGCCGAAAGCAGGCACAATGCTCCAATGAAAAAGAAATTGAGTTCCTGTCGACCTTTACGCATGAGTACAAGGGAGGGTACCAAAAGAAAAACAACCATTCCTACGCAGTGCAGAATGACAACATTGAAACTGTAGACATAAAACAATGTAATAACAGCGACGATCATTTTTATGGCCACGAAGTATTGCCATTTCTTTTTGTTTTGATCCCCGGCAGTCGCAATCATCGCAAACTCCATGGCTGAAACCGAAAGAATGGCTGCCAGCCATCCGGGACCTTTGCCCGGAAGACCGGTGTAGTTGAACAATAAATGTGACAATCCACCCAGCAGGCCACTAAATCCGAAAAGCAGAAAGAACCATCTCCACCCTATGGCAAAATCAGAAACCCTCCATTTTTTGAGCCGGATGAAGTAAATCCATGCCTGGATCATAAGAACCCAGTTAAGAATGAAAGCCATAGGTTCCAGGAAGGTCAACCCGGCAAGTTCAAAAGAAAGTTTAGTCATTTATGGAAATAAAACTTTAAAGAAGCATTCAGATTTCATAATAAGCAAACCAATACCGGATTATTTACGCACTTATTATCAACGTTATTGTGTAACAAGCAACCTTCCTTTCAATTTATTGTCTCTATTAATAAAAAACTGAAAATGCGTTTTATTCTTTTAACCTTAGTTGGACTGATCTCTTTTGCCTCCCGGTCCCAAAGTATACTGGCAACTCATCAATTCGAGGCGGATAATATTACAGCGGTCATCATCGATGGCCAGTTTTGCGATGTTACCATCCAGAGAGGCTCCAAAGTCATTTTTGATGGGATCATTGAAGGAAATGGTGATGAGGAAGATTATGCCATCACTTCGGACATCCGCGGATCTGATCTTTACATCGATGTCGACAAGAGACGCAGGGGATGGGATAGATTGAGTCGGGCCGAGTTAAACCTGACCATTCCCGATGATGTGGCGCTCAGAATTGAGACCTCTTCGGGAAACATAAGAGCCGATGGTATTTCTGGGGATAGAATGGATTTTGAGTCAACAAGTGGAGATATTGAATTGTCTAACATCCGCACCAGCCTTGAAGTAGGATCTACTTCGGGAGATATAGACCTTAGAAATGTGACTGGCTCGGTGTATGCAAGAAGTACCAGCGGAGATCAGGATTTCGAAGGAATAAATGGCGAGATCGAAGTTTCGTCCACAAGTGGCAACATTGAATTAGCGGAGTTTGAGGGAGATGTAAGGGCTGAATCCACTTCCGGTAATATTGAGCTTGAGCGAGGTACAGGAGGCTTGTTCCTAAAATCCACTTCGGGTGAAATTGATGGGTATCAGGTTACCATCAACGGAGATGCAGAATTTCGTGCCACCAGTGGAAATATTGACTTTGATCTGTCTAATGATCTTGAAGAATTCAGTTTTGACATTCAGACAAATTCAGGTTCTCTCAGGGTCGGTTCAAGAAGTTCTGATAAAAGCATTTATATGAGACAAGGCGGATTCTGGATTCGGGCCCAGACTTCCAGTGGTAACATTAAGTTCAATAATTAACTGCTCAGGAATCCCATAACGATTTCACGAAATAGCTGCGTGTCAAGGTGTTCGTCAAGACTCTCATTCGCAGCTTCTCGCTTTTCTGCTGATATTTTCTCCGGTCTACTTTGGTAGACGTCACGATTATATTCCTTTGTGAATTCCGGATGACCCTGAATGCCCAGGAATTGATCTCTGACCGAAATCATCCCTATAGGACAGTTGGCTGCTTTGGACCAGACCTTTGACTCGGGAGGTAGCTTGACAACCTGGTCCTGGCAAAGCATCAGAATATTATAGGAATTGGAAATGGGACCATACCATGGAAAAGAAGTGTCCATTTCAAAGCTATGTACACCGATCAGATATCCGTGTTCGGATCTTTCTACTTTCCCACCCAGTGCCTGAGCTATCATTTGATGTCCGAAACATGACCCGAAAAACTTTTTACTGGTCTGGGCTACCTTTTGGGTAAACTCAATCAATTCCAATATCCAGCTGGTCTCTTCGTACACGGATCGCTTGGAACCTGTGCAGATAAAAGCATCATAGTTATACGTAGACGGAAAATGGCCATCGCAAACAAAAAATGACTCCATTTTCAAATCAGGGAGGAATGTTGCAAACATAGCAGGGTAATCACCATGTTTGGCTTCCAGTTTTTCGGTCACATGATCACAAACTAATAGTGCTACCTTCATCGGCTTCTCAGATGATAACTTTTAGGTCTTGTGAGATATTGATAGCCCAATGGAGATAAGGTACATCCCCTTCCGGAATTTTTGACGCCAGTCCAGGCAAGCTCCGGGTCCAGATAGTCACATCGGTTCATAAACCATGTCCCCGTCTCAACCCGGTCACCCAGCGCTCTTCCAAATTCAAGGTCTTTTGTCCAAACCGATGCCGTTAGGCCATAATCACTATCATTCATGAGCTTCACCGCTTCTTCCTCATTTTTTACCGGCATGATGCCCACAACGGGTCCAAAAGTCTCTTCACGCATGATCCGCATTTCATGGGTCACGTTGATCATGACTTCAGGAAAGAGGTAAGGAAGTGATTGATTGAAATGGTTGATTAGTTTTTTTGCTCCATGAGATTCGGCATCCCGAATATGTTCCAGTACAGATTCTGCATTCTTGACCCTGACCATGGGACCGATTGTTGTTTCTGGTTTCTGCGGATTGTCCATCACATAATTCCTGGTGATTTTAACAAAGTCATCCAAAAAGTCATCAAAGATCTTCTGATGTACATAAATACGTTCAATGCCACAGCAGGATTGACCGGAATTGAAATAAGACCCGTCCACCAGATTTTCAACAGTAAAACTGATATCAGCATCATAGTGCACATAGGCGGGATCTTTTCCACCCAGCTCAAGACCTGCCGTATTGAACGAACCTGAAAGAGCCTTTTGTACGGCATGACCTCCTGCAACAGAACCTGTGAAACAGGTATGATCAATGGAATTAGTTTGTAAAAGCTCAGCTACCTGATCATGGTCGATATGCAGGTATTGAAATACTCCTTCCGGTAAACCTGCTTGATTAAAAGCTTCCTGGTAACGCTCAGCCACCAATGCAGTTTGTTCCGCATGTTTCAAAATGACGGTATTGCCAGCCATCAATGCCGGAATGATCGCATTCACCGAGGTAAGGTAGGGGTAATTCCAGGGAGCCAAAACCAGGATCGTACCAAGAGGTTCTTTTCGGATAAATCGCTCAAATCCCGGATTTGCAGAAGCAGCTAAGTCCTCCAGTTCCTTTTCCGCAATTTCGATCATAAAGTTTGCCCGTTCTACAAGGCCACCTTTGACTTCAAACGGAGTATACCTGATGGGTCTACCCATCATTGAGGTGATCTCCTTTCCTAAGTTCATCGCATTGGCGGCCAAAAGATCGACAGCTTTCTTACAATAAGCTGCTCTTTCGGAGATTGAGGTTTGCTTCCATGAGCCGAATGCCACCTTTGATTTATCGACTACGTCACGGGTTGCTTTCGGCGTGGCATAATCCCTTTCCGCAAATACACTTCCGTCAGCAGGATTGATGATTTGAAATCTGTCTCTCATCATACCGGAGTAACATAGGCGGCAGTAATCCCACCGTCAACCAAAAAGTCTGACCCGGTAATGTAAGATGAATCATCGGAGGCAAGGAAAAGGGCCGCTTTTGCCATTTCATCTGCTTCTCCAAATCTCCCCATGGGAATATGCACCAACCTTTTCTGTTTTTTCTGCTCCGTATTCAGGAATTTCATCAGTAGTTCCGTCTTCAATGGACCCGGACACAGGGCATTTACACGAATATTTTCTCTTGCATGGATCACAGCAAGCTCTCTTGTAAGCGCAAGTACTGCTCCCTTACTTGCAGTATAGGCTATTTGTGGAGTAGCTGCACCTAAAAACGCCACGAATGAAGCGGTATTGATCACAGTGCCGCCACCCGCTCTTTTTAACGCTGGAATACCGAATTTACAACCAAGGTATACGCCTTTTGCATTGATGTTCATGGTAAGGTCCCATACATCTTCCTCAGTGTCCTGGCTTGTACCATCATCGGAATGCATGATACCGGCATTGTTGAAAAGAATATTCAACTTGCCGAATTTGGCTTCTGCATGCTCTACCATCAGCGCGCAATCATTTGCTTTGGAAACATCCGCATATACATAGGATGCTTCAAATCCCATGTCCAGAATAAGCCCCATTGTCTTTCTGGCCCCCTCGTCATCCACATCAGCCAGCACTACTTTTGCACCTTCCTGTGCAAAAAGAATAGCGGATTCCTTCCCGATTCCACTACTACCGCCGGTTATCAGCGCAACTTTGTCCTTTAATCTCATTCAGTTAAAATCAAATTCGTTCAAAATACCTTTTTCTTTCCCAGTCAGAAACTGCCGATCTGTGGGCTTCAATTTCTTTCCGGAAAAAATGGGTGTAATGTTGTTGCACCTTTGTTCCAAAGGCTTCTTTAATAAAATTGCTTGACGCAAATTGGTGGGTAGCCTCATCGAGCGTTTCAGGCACCTTAGGTAATTCATTGGCTGCATAGACATCACCTACAAAACAATCGGGGGGTGCAAGCTTTTCGCTGATGCCTTTCAATCCACTCGCCAGTGACGCGCCAAATGCAAGGTATGGATTACAATCCGCTCCGGGAATTCGACACTCAATACGAAGGCTATTTCCATGTCCTACTATCCTGAAACCAGCAGTCCGGTTATCCTTACTCCAGGCCAGTCGGGTAGGAGCCCAACTGCCATCGACATATCGCTTGTAAGAATTGATAGTCGGGGCGTAAAATACCATCACATCCGGTACGTATTTGATCCAGCCTGCCAGAAAGTGACTAAAAGTATCAGACGCCTTCACAGGTCCAAAATCTTTATCCCCAATGAAAGCATTCTTACCGTCTTTCCACAAACTAATGTGAATGTGGCAGCTCGAACCCGCTCTTTCCTCATGGAATTTTGCCATGAAGGTCACGGAATACCCCAGCGTCTCAGCCAATTCCTTGAGACACTGTTTATAGACCACGTGTCGATCTGCCATTTCCATGGTTTCGGCATATCTGACATTAAGCTCGTGCTGACCAAGTCCCCATTCACCCTTTGAATTTTCAACGGGTACTCCGGAATACTTTAGGTGTCTGCGGGCGGCGGCTGTGAATTCTTCGGATCTCGTAGCCTGGAGAATGTGATAGTCTTCCAGATACCATCCTACAGGCCGCAGGTCGCGGTAGTCATTGTCGTTTGCCATCCTGAAATCATCTTCAAAAAGGTAGTATTCCAGTTCTGACGCGGCGAATGATTCGAAACCTGTTTTTTTGAGCTGATCAATCTGATTTTCCAGAATTGACCGGGGAGCCACATCTACCAAAGTATGTGCTTCGGTCCTCACGCTGCAGATGACGAGCGCGGTTGATTCCAGCCAGTCGGCTATTCTGAGCGTTGACAGGTCGGGGACAAGGTGGAAATCACCGTATCCGAGCTCCCAATTAGCAAACTCATAACCCGGAACAGGTTCCATCTCCATATCCGTGGTCAGCAGGTAATCGCATGCATGAGTACCATCCTTTAAAACACTTTCCAGAAAAAACTCTGCGTCGTATCGTTTGCCGAGCATCCGTCCATAATGATCGGTAAAGGCCGTGATCACTGTTTCGATTTCTTCATTTTCGACCTTGATTTTAAGGTCATCCACGGAGATCATTCCTTTAATCGGCATAGTTGACAGAGCGGTTTGTTAGTCTGAACCAAATGTAAGAAAGAATCATGATCGCTGCGTATATCCCGGCTAAAATGAGGTTGTACCAGGTGATGGCAATCAGAGCCACCACCGCAATTATTAGTGCGACGATTGGTGATAGGGGATAAAGAGGAACCTTAAATGGTCTTTCAAGTTCGGGATATTCTTTTCTCAGGCGGAGCACCGAGACCATGGATAAGATGTACAAGGACAATGCGCCAAAACATGCAATCGTAATAATTTCACCGGTCTTCCCGGTAAGTAATGCGATTATCCCAATCAGCGTGTTAACGATCAGCGCGTTTGAGGGAGTTTTGAATTTCGGATGAATTTTTCCAAGACCTTTTGGCGCAAAACCAACTCTGCCAAACTCGTAAGTAGCCCTGCCGGCAGCAAGGATGATCCCGTGAAATGAGGCAATCAGACCAAAAAGGCCAATGAAAGCAATTATCTTAAAGATCAAACTGGAACTTCCAATTACAGCCATCAAGCCAAGTGGGAGAGGAGAATCAGAGGAGAGGCCGGTGTCCGGATCAATCACCACCGTTTCCCAGCCACTGATACCCACAGACAGCATGAAAGTAAAAAGACACAATGCCACCAATGTCAGGATGGCTGATCCGAAGCCAATGAGTATGTTTTTCTGAGGGTTAATAGTTTCTTCTGCTACATTGGCTACCCCTTCAATGGCCAGGAAAAACCAGATCGCGAAAGGGATCGCTGCAAAGGCTCCTTTCCATCCATTAGGAAGGGCATTCGATTGTAAATTTTCAAATTCAAAAGCCGGTCCCACAGCTAGGAAGTACAATACCAATCCGATAACCGCGAGGATGGTTACCATTAATTCAAAGGTCGCTGCAGCTTGTACGCCATAAACATTCAACCCAGTAAAAAGGAGGTAGGCAATTATGGCTATGGCCAAAATAGGAACGGATGGCAAAAACAGATTCAGATAGGCTCCTATGGCAAAGGCAATGGCTGGTGGAGCAAAAATAAATTCTATGTTTTGCGCCATGCCTGCAAAAAAACCGAGGTCTTTGCCTCCGGCTTTATATGCGTAGTCAAACACGCCGCCGGCCCGGGGAATGGCACAGGCAAGTTCTGTGTAGCTAAAAGTAAACGCCAGGTACATGATGATGACAAAACCTGTGGCAACGGCCATTCCGAGCGTTCCGCCTTCCGCCAGCCCCAGGTTCCATCCAAAGTACATTCCTGATATGACGTAGCCCACACCAAGTCCCCAGAGCATTACAGGACCTAACTTTCTTTCTAGTTGTGGTTGGTTCGGGTTCAAATCTGGCATTTGCTAAAAATAAGCAAATGCCAGTTAATATGACTATGACTACTACTTACCGCAGTAATTTCTTACCTCTATAGTGCCTTGATGGTCGGTGATGATGTGTTCTGAACTTGTGATTGTGTAGAGGGTGTCCCTTTCCAGAAATTCATCTAATTTTTCATCACAATATTCTTTTTCTGACGAATATATTCCTGCAGTATTTCCATCTTCATCAATTAGTTTTTCTTCGTAAGTGCAAATCTTGCATTGATCATCCTTGGAACAAGATGCAAGAATCATCCCCAAAAGGAGAAATATCAGAGTATGTTTTGTCATGGGGTAAAAGACGGAATTCAACCTCACTTGTAAACCTGAAAGGTGTCTACATTTTGTCTACACCTAAAATTTTTGTCGGGAAACGATTCCAAGCATGACGGCTAAAAGGAAAAGAGCGAAGCCAATTCCGATTCGAAGTCCATATGCATCTGCAAGAAATCCGATCGCCGGTGGCCCCACAAAAAAGCCTGTATAGCCTATGGTTGTGGCCATCGCAATTCCCATACTGGGGGAAATACCGGGTTTATTGCCTGCGGTACTGTAGATGACCGGAACGATGTTTGCCAGTCCCATACCTGCCAGAAAAAAACCAATTAAGGCAGTCCATTTGGTAGCAATAAGTACCACCATGGCAAAGCCAGTGGCTGCCAGGAAACCATTGAATAGCATTAGTTTTTTCTTACCAAAATTGTTGGAAACCGGGTCGCCAATGAACCTGCCAACCGTCATAGCGGCGCCAAAAAGACCAAATGCCATCGCGCTGAATGCTTCTGACTCTCCGATGACCCTATTCATAAAGATGGCCGACCAGTCTGCCATGGCACTTTCTGATAGCATGCCGCAAAATGCGATGGCTCCAAGTGGGATGATGGCCTTATTTGGCAGCACAAAGGCCTTTGACTTTTTAGTTTCCTTAGGCTTTGCAATAAGCAACCGGGTGATAAGAAGAAAGGTAATGGCGGATAATACAGTAACACAGACCAGGTGCCATTTCAGTAAAATGTCTTGTTTTGCAAATAAGGCACCGGAACCTGCACCCGAGGCCAGTCCGATACTCCACATACCATGAAACGAACTCATGATGGATTTACCCCATTCCCGCTCTACGAGCACGGCCTGCTCATTCATGGTGACGTCCATTGCTCCATTCGATGCACCGATCATGAAGAAGAATATACCGGAGAAAAGGACTTGTTCGGGGAATGCCATAAATGCAATAGACGCACAGAGGATCGTACTCATGATAGGTATCACCCTATGGCTTCCAACCTGATCTGATAACCATCCAGTAAAGGGCATTGCCAGCACCGCACCCACTGCCAATACCAGCAGAAGAGTTCCCAATTCGCCATGTGTGATTTCAAGCTTATTTTGAAGTTCCGGTAAGCGGGAAGCCCAGTTGCCATAAAGAAATCCATTCATTAGGAAAAGGACTGAAGTCCCGGCTCTATATGCGAAGTAGGGATGCTTGAACATGGACGCAAAACAAATCTTTTTTAGTCGATTGGTAACTATTCAGGGTATTTCAAGTATTAGATATAAAGTTGTTTTGAATGCAACCCTAGGTCAATATTCAAGTCTTTAAAGTCAAAAAACTCAAAACCGGACTCACATGCTAAGAAATTTCTTTATCGTCGCTTTCCGCAATCTTAGGAAAAACAGTCTCTATTCAGTCATCAATATCTCAGGTCTTTCGATAGGTATCGTTTGTAGTTTATTGATCCTACTTTGGGTTGCAGATGAAATGACCTATGACAAGTTTATCCCGAAATCTGATCGTCTGTACCAGGTTTGGGTCAATGCAGAGTTTGACGGAAGAGTCAATACGTGGAGGTCCGTGCCGCTTCCCACTTACGATGCCATGAAAACGGCCCACAGTGACATTGTAAATTCAGTCGTCACGGGATGGGGTGGGGATAAATTATTGTCTGTTGGTGATAAAAGGATAATCGATGAAGGACTGTATGTGAGCGAGGAGTTTCTGGACATGTTTGAGTTTCCGCTCAAAGTCGGAGATAAGTCGGCAGTACTCGATGATCCGATGTCGATTGTGATGACAGAAAAAATGGCCAAAAATCTTTTTGGTGATGAAGATCCCATTGGAAAGATGGTCAGGGTAAATGATGAGGGAACGGTTCAGGTAACCGGGATTCTGGAGGACATGCCGGAAAACTCATCGTTTGAATTTGAGTACCTGCTCACTTGGAAATACCGGGAAAGTGTCAACGAATGGGTCGTCGAAAACCGCACCAATTGGGGTAATTACTCCTTTCAGATCTTTGTGGAATTGAACCAACCGGAAAAGGAAGAGGACGTGGAGGCACGTATTGCCACACTTTTGGAAGAGAATGGTCAGAATGACATGCCCCGAACCTTTTTTCTTCATCCCATGGAGCGATGGAGGCTTTACTCCAATTTTGATGAGCGAGGCCAGGAAGATGGTGGAAGAGCAGACTACGTACAACTATTCACTGTAATCGCAATATTGATACTGGTCATAGCCTGCATCAATTTCATGAATTTGGCTACAGCCCGGTCAGAGAAAAGGGCAAGAGAAGTAGGGATCCGCAAGAGTCTTGGATCAAAGAGGATTGACCTTATCGCTCAGTTTATTGGTGAATCCCTTTTCATCACAACACTTTCTTTCGTCATTGCCATAATAATCACCGAAGTCGTCCTGCCATTTTACAATAACCTGGTAGAGAAAAGTCTTTTCATTGACTACACATCGCCGTTGTTCTGGCTGGCATCCATCGGAGGGATACTGATAGTGGGTGTGGTGTCAGGTAGTTATCCTGCTTTCTTTCTTTCGGGATTTGACCCGGTCAAGACTTTGAAAGGCTCTGTAAAAGTGGGAAAAGGTGCCTCCACTCCCAGAAAAGTATTGGTAATCATCCAGTTTGGATTCTCGATTGTATTGATGATAAGTACAGTCATTATCATTCAACAGATCAACCTGGTCAAGAAAAGAGACCTTGGGTACAAGCAAGAAAATCTGATCTCCGTGGAAGTCACCAATGATATCAGTAAAAACTATGATGTGCTAAAACAAGAACTGCTTCAAAGTGGAATCGTCGAGGCCGTAACACGGGCCAACAGTCAGATCACAAGCATCAATTCCAATAATTTTCTCGGCTGGCCAGGTAAACCAGAGACTCAACGCGTCATTTTTACAACCATAACTGCGGAGTATGATTATGCCAAGACTATGGGTATCGATGTGTTGATGGGACGGGATTTCTCAAAGGAATTTGTCAGTGATACAAGTGCCATAGTCGTCAATAAAGCTGCATTGGATCTGATGGGACTAGAAAACCCCATCGGCACAAACCTGGACCTTTGGGGAGATAAAAGGAAACTGGTTGGTGTGGTTGATAACGTTTTGATGGGATCTCCCTATGAACCGGTGAAACCAATGTTTGTGATCTTGCAGGATTGGGGGGGGTACGTTTCCATCAGGTTGAAAAAGACGAATGACCTTCAGCAGTCCCTGGCATCGATCGAAGAGATTTTTGCCAAACACAATCCAGCCTATCCTTTTGAATATCACTTCGCGGATGTGGATTTTCAAAGGAAATTTACGACCATCACGCTGACTCGTAAATTGGCTACCCTATTTGCTGGGCTTGCTATCCTGATCACGGGGTTAGGTTTGTTCGGATTGGCGTCTTTTACAGCAGAGCAGAGAATCAAAGAAATTGGAATTAGAAAAGTACTTGGGGCTTCGGTCACTAGTCTCATTGCGTTGATTTCCAAAGACTTCACACGATTGGTGATCATTTCATTTGTGGTAGGTGCTCCATTGGCCTGGTACGCTATGGACAGTTACCTGGAGCGATATACCATAAGGATTGGCATTCAATGGTGGATTTTCCCACTCGTAGGATTGGTGGCTCTTGGATTTGCGCTTCTTATTGTCTCTAATCAGGCCAGAAGAGCTGCTCAGGCAAATCCTGTGAATTCATTAAGGAATGAGTGATTGGCTCAAATAAAACTTCGATGTAAAGTTTGAGGTTGGGGATTTTTCGCTCTTTTTTGCGAAAAGACAATGATGCAGCTAGATCTCCAAACCGCACCGGAAACTCTTGAAAACTACCTGAAACACAAAGGTTGGATTTCCGGTGGCCAGAGGGTTGAGGCATTGGAGAAGCCGGGTGAGGGCAATATGAACATGGTGATTAGGGCCAGGGGAGAGGGGTTTTCTTTGATTGTGAAGCAATCCCGACCTTTCGTTAATAAATTCCCGACCATCCCTGCTCCGGCACAACGTATCCATACGGAAAATCAGTTTTATAAACTTTGTTCACAGTCGAAAGAGTTGTCGGAAAGAATGCCGTCAGTGGTTGGTTTTGATCCTGAGCAAAACATTATGGTCATTGAGGACCTTGGTGACTCAAGTGATTATACCAGGATATATCGTCCGGGTGAAGACCTCATGCAAAAGGAATTTGATCAGGCGGTGCTGTGGTTACAGAGACTACACAGTACGGACTTTGATGAAAGAGTAAAAAAGGTATTTCCGGATAACCTGGAGCTTAGAAGACTAAATCATGAACATATTTTCCATTATCCTTTTGAAATGGACAATGGTATGGACCTGGATGCTGTCCAACACGGACTTCAGAACGTTTCTATCCAATTCAAGAAAGACGATTTGCTAAAATCGGCCGTTCGCAAGCTAGGAGAGCGGTACTTGTCGGAAGGGAATTGCCTCCTGCATGGGGATTATTATCCTGGTAGCTGGTTGAAAACGGAGGATGGATTGAAGATCATCGATCCTGAGTTCTGTTTTTTTGGACCGGCGGAATTTGACATTGGTGTATTCTCGGCGCACTTGAAGATGGCAAAATCGAAATTTGATCTTTTGGCAGTATACGATACCGTGGATCTTGACAAGGACCTCATCCTGAGATTTGAAGCGGTTGAAATCATGAGAAGATTGATAGGATTGGCCCAATTACCTGTTCATCTGGACCTACAGGAGAAAGTAGGGCTTCTGAAGGAGGCAAGAACGAAACTCTGATGAAATGAGAATCACATCAATACAACTGTTTCTCATCTGTTTGGTTCTTGGTTGCCAGGATAGATCTGCACAAAATAGCAATTCATTTCCGGCGCCGGATCCACCGCGACCCATCGCTTCCGAAGAATGGCCGGAATCACTAAAGAGAGAAGTTTATCATGACAAAGTTCTCGGATTATTGGTTGGCTCAGCGATAGGAGATGCCATGGGAGCTCCTGTGGAAATGTGGGGAAGAGAGCAGATGATCGTTCAATACGGATTTATTTCCGATTTACTCAATGTACGAAGAGAAGGCTCACCGGAAGGTCCATGGGAGGACAATCTGGCAGCTGGAGGCACCACGGATGATACCCGCTGGAAATTTCTTTTTGCCCAGTTTATGCTGGAAAATGAATCACTGGATACGATCAGACCTGACCAGTTTGCGCAGTTCATTATTGACATTTATGAAAATGAGAAGGAGCAGGTCTCCGACGTAAGGTCCTTCGAACCAGAGCCAATGGAGCGGGAGATCACACACATGGCATGGCTTCAGGAATGGGCCAGGGTTTCCAGACCGTATCTCGAAAATGACATTCAGGGTTACAGTTATGCATTGAACAGGTTTTACGGTGGAGAGATGGCTTGTGCGGGAATGTTGTACTCTCCGATGGTCGGGGTATTTTTTCCTGGTCAGGCCAATGAGGCATACATTCAGGCTTACGGCGTTGGGCTTTTCGATCTGGGCTATGCCAGAGACGTGATGGCACTGACATCCTCGTACGTAGCGGAGGCCATGGATCCGGATTGCGACTATCAAAGGCTTAAGCGTTTATCAGAAACGGTTGACCCAATGCGTTATTTCAACAGCCGGTTGGTTGGCAGACTTGCGGACAACAGCTCCAGTATTGCAAGGCAAATTGTCTATGACATCAATGGCTTGAAAGAAGAGGACATCGATCCGGATCTTCGTATCCCATCAAATTACAAGGGCACAAACCTTGAATACTACAAATTGACAGAGGCATTTGATATGCTGGATGATCATCTTCAGATGATACCTTTTCATGCCGGAGAAATCCACCTGATAAATCTGGTCGCCCTTGAATATTCCGATGGAAACTTTCAGAAAGCCATGGAATTTGTGGTCAACTTTGGCCGGGACAATGATACCGTTGGTGCCGTCACCGGCGCAATTCTTGGTGCTTTCCACGGCTATTCAGGATTACCTGAATCACTTTCAAAAAAAGTCCTGGATGTTTCCAGAAACGAAATAAAGATCGACCTGGAAAAATTGGCTCAGGACATTACCAATAAGGTTTTTGGCCCGGCCTAGATGCCAAAGTATTGTCTCAGAATTGCTCGTAAAAAAGGTTTGGATGGGACCGAGGTAATGACTTTAAGATCCTCTCCAAGAGAAGTTTCTTCGTTCAGAAAACGGAAGACCTGGTCGACAGTCAGCTTTTGATAAAGTGTTGAGAATATCCGCTTAACCATCGGATTATTGTAGTTCAAAATATCCAGCAGCAACGTGTCATAGACGCGGTACTTTTTGGAAATCAAGCCATCATCTACGTCTTTGCCGGTTTTTAGATTGGAAATTATTCTTGCTACTTTTCTTTCGGTTAGCTTGAAGGAATACCCTGTAGAGGCTTTGACCCATCCTCCGGCGGTACCAATTTTGGTCAGGAACATAGAATTTTCCTGCTCAAATCGGTAATTGGTCATTGGGATCACCCCAAACTCATCTTCTACGATTTCATATTTTTCAATGTTCAGGTGGTCTGAAATATATTCTTTCAGCACAGATTCATAGACGTCTTTCCCGACAAGATCCGGAGTGAAAAAAGTAAACTCAATCAATGCAGAGTCTTCTGAAGTGGGTAATTGATAGATGAAACTGGTGGTATCCTGATAGGAAAACCGGAAGTCCATCATGCTCATTTTATCTTTTACAAAAACGGGCTCGCTCGTTTTGATAAACCATCCCAGAAAATGTTGCTTAATTCTGAGAGCATTGCCCTGACCTGCTTCAAAATCCTCAGACATCCTACTGTCAAATACATGCCGGGCCCTGAAAGTGTCTTCGTGGCACCGCATAGTGACGTTTTCCTCAAGAATGACATCGGTAACTTCTTTTTCTACCCGATGAAACTGAGGAGTGTTAAGCGATTCCTTCACGTATTGATAGAAATCAACTGATCGGATCATTTTATACTGATAAGGTCGTATTGATTTTTCAAGATCAAGTCCCGGGCCGTGAAATTCAAACTGGTCCCATGAGTGCGAAACCAGGTCATCCCATGGGCCATCACCTTTCTCCCAAAATGACCAGGTTTTGTCGTTTTCATTCTTTTGGGACTTGTCAATTAGGAGAATTCGCTTTTTCTCGAAAAATGGATCATTTTTTATGGCCAGCGCAAGCTGACTTCCTGCCACACCCACACCTATAATGGCATAATCAAAGAGTATATCTGACATATAGAAATCCGAAAAAGATCAATTGACTAAATAGTAAATGCAGACTGAATTTTAAGTTTCCTTCCAATTTAAACAATTGTAATACCAGGTGAAGCATCGCCGAAACCACAAACCATCCGATATAATTTGAAAGTGGAACGGGGGATAGTTCAAACTCCCAAAAATCGATGACCGGTGCCGAATACTCCATTAAGAAATCAAGACCAACCATTATCAAAGCACCAGTCAATACCCGGATGTAGAGCTTTCCCGTCAGCCAATTGGAGACAGCAAGACTTGTAAATGTCAGTATTCCCCAGTTTATTCCTATGAGCCATGGGACACCACCGATCTTTGGTCCTAAATTCCGTCCATAGCTATAATCACCAAAAAGGAAACCATAATTCACACCCAGCCATTCAACGATCATTCCGGTGGCAAAACAAAGCAAAAACAGAAATCCATATTTGAGATTCGAGACCGGATACATCCAAAGCAATAGGCCAAATAGTATAAGCAAATTGAGGGGTGTTTTGGTAAGAAACCAGGAGTCATGACCTAACGCTATTCCGATGATCGCCGAAATATGAAAAAGCCACAAAATGAAAATGGCGATATTCTCAGATTTAATTGCTTTGATTAGTTCAGTCACAATCGGGAATTAGGTTTGTGGCAATTTTAGCAGAAAGGAGCGAAAGTGGGATGCCTCCTCCGGGATGTACCGATCCTCCTACAAAATACAGGTTTTTCAGCTTTGAGCTAAAGTTCGGATGACGAAGAAATGCCGAGAACATAGAATTGCTGGAAGTGCCGTATAATGAACCCTGATGGGAGCTGGTCTTTTCTTCGATCATGACCGGATCCAGTTTTTCCTCCGCAATGATCAATGGCTCGATATCTACACCCAAATTTCGCTTTAACTTGTTCAGAATTACTGCCCTTGCTTTTTGTGAGAGCTTATTCCAGTCGTCACCTTCATTGGAGGGAACATTGATCATTACAAACCAGTTTTCACAACCTGGAGGTGCGTCTCCGGGCAGATGCTTACTGGTGATATTGATATAAATCGTGGGGTCATCGTCGAGCTTTTTGAGGTCGAAAATATTTTGAAATTCCTGATGGTAGTTTTCACTAAAGAAGATGTTGTGCAGCCCTAGTTTGTCAAATTCCCGATTGATGCCCCAGTAGAAGATCAGCGCGGAGCTTGATCTTTCTTGCTTTAGGATTCGCTCTGGTTGAGGAATGTCGGAAAGCAACCTTCTATAAGTCGAAAAAATATCCATGTTGCTCACTATCAGATCACTCTCATATACGCCCTGTGGAGTTTCGACAGCGGTAGCCGTTTTTTGTTCATGGCTTATGCCAAGGACAGGTTCAGAAAACCTGAATTCGACCCCCTGTTCCATACCGAACTCGAAGAGGCTTTTCGCAATGGCATGCATTCCGTTCTTAGGCAGGTAGGTGCCATGATGCATTTCCAGATGTGGGATCAGCGACATAATGCCAGGGGTTTTGTAAGGTGAAGAGCCATTGTAGGTAGCATACCGATCAAAGAATTGAACCAGCTTTGGGTTATTTAATTTTTGACGATTGATACCATGCAGCGTGCTCATCAGGTCTAGCTTTCCAATTTTGGAGATGGCAGATAAGGTTTCTTTAGAAAGGTAGGTATTGATTTTATGCAGAGACTTTTCCAGAAAGAGCGGAGCGGTAAGATCGTACTTCAGTTTGGCGTTTTTAAGGTAGGAGCTGATCTTGTCACCATCTTCATTGAAAACTTCGGCAGCTTTTTTTATAAACTGTTGTTTATCTGCGTTGGCAGTAAACCTTGTGCCGTCTTCCCAGAAATACCTGCAAACTTCCTCACATTTTAAGTAATGAAAATAGGATTTCGGATCAACTTCGAATAATCCGAAAAGCTCCTCCACAAAACCAGGCATGGTAAAAAGCGATGGACCCGTATCCCACCGAAAGCCGTTTTGTTCTATGGAATTGATCTTCCCGCCGAAATAGGAGTTGGCTTCAAATACCGTTACATCATAGCCCTTCTTTCGCAATCGAAGTGCCGCAGCTAGTCCGCCAATTCCGGATCCGATAATACTGGCTTTTTTCAAAATATCAGGTTGACAAAGTGATCAAACATCATCAGGGACGTTTTTGGTTCAGCCAATTTAGATCATATTCTCACATGATAAAGCGCATACCAGATTTCAGCTTTAATGATGAGCTTTAATCCAGTTAAACACTACAACGATGATGACTAAGAGAATAGAACTAAAGGACTGGTTTACTATGGCAATGATCATAGGCTTTCTTGCCTGGAACTTACACTTCTGGATCAAATTCGTGAGCCGGCTTCTGGCCGAAGCACCATTTCCATTTTAAGCGGATTCATCAATGATTTGTTTTTTAATGATGATAGCTAAAACTTTGTTACTAAACATCTCAAATGCTGAGGCTTCAAATTGTAATTTTTCTGGTGCTTTTAACTTTTGCCGGCAGGGCTCAGTCCACATTGGATGAAATATATACGACCTGGGCAAAGGATAATATTCCAAAGTCCCACGGCCAGATTGTGTCAATGGTCAACAAGGTCTGGGGAGAGGATGAGAAAAGGACCAAACCTATCATTGAGCTTCAGTGCAAATCGCTGAATCAGCTCCTCGTCAAAATTCAATCGGAAGGGGTCAACCAGGATTTCTTGTTTGAGGCGCTTTCCAAATGGTCCGAGGCTCCGGAGGCTGATCGCAATCAAAATTGGTGGGAGTGGCCGGATACCAATTGGATACAGGTACAAAAAACGTACAATGAATTACTGGCTGCCGGGGACTAACCTGGCGTCTGCTCACTTCGGCTGGTGAATTTGTATATTTCAGGGTTTCCAAAAAGTAAATTCCCAACACTGCTTGACTCATCGCTCAGAAAGAACTCCCGTATTGCTTTGGCCATCTCTTCGCGACTGATTCTCATATCGCCATCGAGATCCAGGCTCTTAAAGCAAAAGTCCGCCTGCTTAATACCTACTCTCAACGAGACAAAAAAGCAGAGATACTCCTGTTTGGAAAGTTGCTTGTCATCATTTTTATCAAAAATGTAGAAAATATCATCAAGTGCATTATTCAATACCTTGTCGAATTTCTCCTTGTCGGAATGCGCTATCTTATCCATCAGGTCAAGCCAGGTGGGAAGATTACAATTGAATAATCCATCCGTGTGGGCATAAAAACGAATGAACTTCCATATTTCTTTAGCCCGATTGAGGATGAATTCCTCAATTTCCGAACCCCCCGGCTGGCAGGTGAAGATGGAAATGTTTTCCCCTACACTTAAGAAATCCGACTCCTGCAAAATGCCATCGTGGTCAAAATCCAGGATCTTGAACAAATAGCTGAACTTGGTTTGCTTGATTGGTGAAAGCATGGGGGAAAAGTACAAAACCATGAAGACATAATGATCAACTGTGCTTTGTGATTTGATTATGATCACTCAAGAAATGCAGGGATTTGCACCGATTGCCTAATTATTTGGATATTTTTGGTACATTAGAGAACGTCTAACTAAAATAAATCACTAATGCTACCCGATTTCCTACAGAATCTTGTCGAACTAATCACCAATTATCTTCCGCCGATTCTTGGAGCTATTCTGGTACTTATCGTTGGATGGCTGATCGCCTTGTTGATCCGTAAGATCGTCCACAGGTTAATGAAAAAGACCGAGTGGGATGAGCGACTGCTTGGCAATACCATTGTAGATACCAATAAGTTCATAGCCAACCTGGTCTATTACCTGCTGATGGTAGTGGTCCTGTTGGTCGTATTGGAGATGCTTGGCGTCACCTACGTTCTGGATCCTATCAGAGATATGTTGGCCAAATTCCTGACTGCCATTCCAAATATCATTCAGGGTCTTGTCATTGCATTTATTGGTTACATCATCGCCAAATTCCTTTCAAACCTTGTAAAGGTGGCAGGCAGTGTGATTGACAGATTTGCCATACAGGTTGGATTTAAAGAGACAGAAAAGTTGATCTATTTCATTCAACAGCTTGTTTTCATCATCATCTTCATTCCATTTATCATCGAGGCGCTGGATACCCTTCACCTTGAGGCAGTGACCACACCTGCCAATATCATCCTTCACCAATTGATGGATGCAGTTCCTAGTATCATTGGAGCGGTTCTGATCATCACATTATTTGCCATCGGAGGTAGATTCCTTTCGAGCTTTTTGAAGGACCTTTTGATAAATCTCGGTACAGATAAACTTGCGGACAGACTACAGCTTTTCATCATCGGAGAGAATTCATTAAGTGCCATTTTGGCGAACATTGCTTTCTTTTTCGTGGTGTTCTTTGGCATCGTTTCGGGTGTGGAGATGCTAGGGTTTAATCAACTTACAGGAATTCTTTACACTGTGCTGAGCCTGATGGGTAGTATCCTTTTTGGGTTGATCGTAATGATCATTGGAAATACCATCGCTTCAGCTGTTCATACTGCCATGGTCAAATCTCAGGACAATTCCTACATCGCTTCTATCGCGAGAGTAGCTATTTTGGGATTGTTCCTGGCCATTGCACTAAGAACCATGGGAATAGCCAATAGTATCGTGGAGCTCGCGTTTGGTCTGACCCTTGGCTCACTTGCTGTCACTATCGCACTAGCTTATGGACTTGGAGGCAGAGAAGCTGCAGGTAAACACATGGAGAAAATTCTGGATCGATTTCAGGGCAAAAAGAAGTAATTCGGCCTTAACACCTATTTTAATATTTGATCTCTGGTGATAGTGTTTTTATCTTGAGTAAAAACACTATCACCCATGAGATTTCTACTCTACCTATTAATTCCAATATTTTGTTTCCCGGCTCTTAGCCAGGTCAAGGCACTTGTCGGCGGTACACTAATTGATGGCTTCGGGTCCACCCCAATACGCAACAGCATAATACTTATAGAAGGCGAGAGGATTACGGCTGTGGGTCAGGTTGGGAAGCTCGAAGTGCCTGACAATGCCGAGGTGATCTCCACAGAAGGAATGTCTGTTTTACCGGGACTATGGGACATGCATGTTCACCTTATGATCAATGGTCACGCTGATTATGCATATTGGGATAAGACCTATCCTCCGCTACTTGAAGATGTCATCATGCCGGCCTCCGCACACCAATTACTAATGGCGGGTGTGACAAGTGCAAGGGATCTGGGAGGCCCTCTGGAAGAGAGCATCTCCGTTCGTGACAGGATCAATAACGGAGAAATTCCGGGACCAACACTTTACGTGTCCGGACCATTCATTCAGCATGAACCATATCCCGGTACAGAGGAATTCAGGTGGGGTGTATCCGGCCCGGAAGATGCAAGAAAGAAGGTGAGGAGACTGGCTGATGCAGGTGTCGATTGTATCAAACTAATTGATCAGGACCAGATGACTTTAGAGGAGGTGAAAGCAGTCGTGGAGGAGGCACATCGCAATAATTTAACTGTAGTGGCGCACGCACATCGACCTGAAGAAATACGAAGGGGATTAATGGCAGGAGTCGATTGCTTTGAGCACACAGGACTTTCTTCCGCACCGGAATATCCGGCTGATGTGATGGGAATGATCAAAGAAAGGACCGCTCAAATGAACCTTGGTCCTCTATACTGGACACCCACAGTGGAGGGTCTCTTTAATTACGAATATGTGAGAGATAATCCGGAGAAACTGGATAGTGATGCCTGGCATCTTGGTTTACCGGATTCGGTAGTTGCCGATATTAGAGAATCCTTTAGGTATCCGGAGAGACTACCATATTTTCAGCTCACCCCTATCAGAAAGCCGACCCTTGAAAGAAAAGTGAATCAATTAAAAGATGCCGGAGTGGTACTGATGATTGGAACGGACAGCGGGATCCCTATGAAATTTCACATTCAATCCACCTGGAATGAGTTGGATGTGTGGGTCAATGAGTTTGGGTTTGATTCGAAATATGCCATCAAGGCAGCGACCTACTGGCCGGCAAAAATGATGGGCGTAGATGATCTGTATGGAACGGTAAGCGAGGGAAAATACGCAGACATCATTGCTGTAAAAGGAGACGTTCTTAGGTATATCAGTTTATTGCAGGATGTAGATATGGTCATCAAACATGGTAAGAGGGTTAAATAAAAAACCCGAATCAATTAGATCCGGGTTTTATATTTAAAGGTTTTTCGCGGTCTATTCGCCTGAAGCAGCCGCATTCTTTCTTTGCCATATATACAGGAATACGAAAACTCCGATAAGTAATGTCGGAATTAAGGCAATGTTTGCCAATGTAGCCTGTCCGGCAGCCAATTCCAGCTCATTTCCGGTAAGGCCCTCAGCTGCTTTTGAAGCTCTGTGTCCCTCAATCCAGGATCCTATGATCGGCTGGAAAATAGAAAGCCCCAACATTCCTACACCTCCAATCAACGACATTCCAAGTGCTCCGGTTTTAGGCAGGTACTCTGCCACAAATGAGATCATATTCGGCCAGAAGTAACAGACGCCTACAGCAAAAAGTATGGCTGATACGTATACTAAAGGACCTGTGGCAATACTCATCATAAAGATGGCAATGGCGGATATTATTGCCGATCCGAGGAGTACTCCGGTGATGTTTAGTCGATGGATCAGTGGACCAGCAAATAGTCGCCCCACTGCCATAAGACCTGTTACCAGTGCAAGTACCAGCAATGGTTGAGCACCGGAAGCTGCGAGGATACGCTCTACCCATGATTGCGTACCCAGCTCAGTCGTGGCTGTAAGGGCCATAATTACAAGCATGAGCCAATATATGGGTGAATTGAAGATTGCTTTTATATTCTCGCTTGTGGAGGCAGTAGTTTCTTTTGGAGGCTCGGGGAACTTCTGTCCGCGGAACATAAAGAAGTAAATCAACGCCGGGATGTACATGATAGACATTTTGATTTGCCATCCGCCACCCATATTGCCTACAAGCAACGCCAGGATAGACCCAATGGCGATTCCGCCGGGAAACCATACATGGAATCGGTTTAGCATCGTAGCTCTTTTAGTACTGTACATCGCCGCAATCATCGGGTTGTACGCCGCCTCTACTAAACCATTACCAAAGCTGATAAAGAAGGTCGAAAAGAAGAGTGTGTAAAAGCTATTCGACAAAATAGAAAATGTTATGCCAAGGATGTGACTGATAAATGCAACATCACCTATTCTCTTAGGTCCAAGTGAATTATACAAAGGACCTCCTATGAGTGTGGCGATCGGGAATCCGAAAATCCCCATGAAATTGATCCATCCGAGTTGTGTGTCAGACATGCTCATGTCCGAGACAAGATCATTCATTATTCCCGCCCTGATCCCAAATGCAAATGAAGTGGTCAGCAGCGCAAAACAACTCGCAATGAATAATCGGTTACGGTTAATTTGGTCTTCCATATTGTTTTTTAGGTCTGTTTTAAAACTATATTGATTGGTTAAATTGGAAACAAATTGTCAAACTAATAAAAACACATATCATAATAGTCCACTTAAAGCAATTTTTATTGGATTTAGCGCTCTTATTGATAGATTTCCAATTTGAAGCGAAAACGGGGCGGTAACTAAATGTATTTTTAACACTTAATCACTAAAATCAAAATGAGTAAAGGAAAAATCAAATTAGGTATTATAGGTGGAGGGGCTACCTCGCTGATCGGTATCGTTCACAGGATCGCGGCATATATGGGGGATAGATATACTTTGGTCGGCGGAGCATTTGATGTAGACTTTGAAGCCGGTAAGAAATTTGGCGCCCAGCTTGAGGTTGACCCTGACAGAGTATACGATACCATTGACAACCTTATTTCCAGGGAATTGGCAAGACCAGAAGGAGACAGGATGGAAGCTGTGGCTATTCTCACCCCCAACTTTTTGCACTTCAGTATGGCCAGGCAGCTTATAGAATCCGGATTTCATGTGATTTGTGAAAAACCTATTACCATAACAGCTGCGGAGGCGGAAGAGCTTGCTGGTTTGGTCAAAAAGAACAATGTTCAGTTTGCCTTAACCCATACTTACACGGGTTACCCAATGGTTCGCCAGATGAAGTCAATGATCAAAGAGGGTAAACTTGGGAAAATTCAGAAAGTGGACGCTCAGTACTATCAGGGTTGGATCAATCCTTTCATTCATGAAAAGGAAAAAAGAAAAGGAATCTGGCGATTGGATCCAAAAAAATCCGGGCAGAGTTGTTGCATTGGAGATATTGGTGTACACGCATTCAACCTGATCGAATATACCACCGGTCTGACGATTGACAACGTGCTTTCGGATCTTAATACAATGTATGATGACAATCCACTTGATGTAGACGGGACTGTTTTGGTCCGAACCAAAGAAGGTGTCAAGGGAGTCATACGAAGTAGTCAGATTGCTACCGGGGAAGAAAATAACATAAGAATTATGGTCTATGGTGATAAAGGTGGCCTAATGTGGGAGCAGGAACAGCCGATGTACCTGAAGTTCATGCCTGAAGGAGAACCTGCTCAGATCATAAAACCAGGTCATCCGTTTACGAGTGAATTTGCGCTTGAAAGCACCAAAATACCACCCGGTCATCCGGAGGGACTTTTTGATGCTATGGGCAATATTTATTCTGGAATGGCAAAGGCAATCAGAGGTGAGAAATTTCACGAAGGTGCTTTTCCGGGAGTAGAGGACGGAGTAAGAGGCATGCAGTTTATTGAAGCTGTGCTGGAATCAAATCAAAACAATCAAACTTGGGTTAAATTTTAATAAATCTTGTTATGAGTCATAGAAAGCTGAGAATGGGAATGGTCGGTGGAAGTAATGAAGCTTTCATCGGAGCCGTGCACAGAATGGGAGCGGCACTGGACAATCAGATAGAACTTGTATGTGGTGCTTTTAGCTCAGATCCACAGAAGTCAAAAGATACAGGGCATAGTCTTTACATGGATCCTAACCGGGTTTATGGCTCTTACTCGGAGATGTTCGAGGCAGAATCTAAATTGCCGGAAGGCGAAAGAATGGATTTTGTGTCCATCGTTACACCAAATGTAATGCACTATCCTCCTGCCTCTGAGGCATTGGCCAAAGGATTTCCGGTGATCATTGACAAACCACTCACATTTACACTGGAAGAGGCAAAGAAGCTTCGGGAGGAGGTGAAGAAGTCCGGATTACCTTTTGCTGTCACTTACACTTACGCGGCTTACCCAATGGTGAAGCAGGCAATGGCCATGGTGAAAAAGGGAGAAATCGGAAAGGTGAGAAAGGTAATGATGGAGTATCCACAGGGGTGGCTTTCCACTAAGCTGGAAGACACAGGCCAAAAGCAGGCCTCATGGCGCGCCGACCCTGAAAGAGCGGGAATAAGTAACTGTTTTGGAGACATCGGCTCTCACTGCGCCGACATGGCAGAATATGTCTCGGGGCATAAAATCACCGAGGTCTTATCTGAACTGACAGCTTTTGTCGAGGGCAGAACGATTGACGATGATGCCAACGTACTTTTTCATATGGACAATGGAGCGAAAGGAGTGATCTCCGCATCGCAGGTTTCTCCAGGTGAGGAAAACAATATTAAATGCAGGATTTACGGAGATAAAGGCGGGCTTGAATGGAAAAATACGGATCACAATACTTTGCTGGTGAAAATGCACGGTGAACCTGTGAAGATTTACCGTACTGGAGCAGACATTGGCTATTTACATGAAGAGGCCGCCATTCATACCCGGACTCCCTCGGGACATCCGGAGGGGTATGTCGAGGCATTTGGTAATATTTACCGCAACTATGCCTTCGCGCTAAGAAAGCATTTCTGGGGGGAGGATTATAATCCAAAAATGGATTTTCCTGGCGTAGAAGAAGGATTCAGAGGAATAGCCACCATCAATGCCGTAGTGAAATCCTCTAAAAATGGAAATGTCTGGATACCAGTAGAACAATAAAAATTTGACTGACTTTAAAAACTGAAATAATGAAAACAATCAAAGGACCTGCCGTTTTTTTGGCACAATTTCTCGATGATACAGAACCTTTCAATAATCTGAAAAATATCTGCAAATACATGGCCGATCTTGGTTACAAAGGTGTACAGATTCCAGCCTGGGACGGAAGAGTCATAGATATCACCAAAGCAGGAGAGAGCAAAGATTATTGCGATGAGATCAAGGGCATTGTGAATGAAGCCGGTCTTGAAGTCACTGAGCTCGCCACGCACCTTCAGGGTCAGTTGGTGGCTGTACATCCGGCTTATGATTCCATGTTTGATGCTTTTGGTCCGGCTGAATTAAAAGGTAATTACAAAGCCAGGACGGAATGGGCAGTGGAGCAGGTCAAGTCCGCTGCCTCTGCAAGCAGCCATATGGGCATCGATGTGATGGCCAGCTTCTCAGGAGCTCTGGTATGGCCATTTATGTATCCCTGGCCGCAGAGACCAGCAGGTCTGGTAGAGCAGGGATTTGCCGAACTGGCGAAAAGATGGATGCCAATTCTGGATCATGCCAAAGATTTAGGTGTAGAAGTATGTTATGAAATACACCCGGGTGAGGATCTTCATGATGGAGCCACTTTTGAGCGGTTCTTAGAGGCCACGGGAAACCATAGTGCCTGCAAGATTTTATATGATCCAAGTCACTTTGTGTTGCAGCAATTGGATTACCTGCAGTACATCGACTTTTACCATGAATATATCAGAATGTTTCATGTGAAGGATGCGGAGTTCAATCCTACAGGTAAAGCTGGCGTATATGGAAGTTTTGCAGATTGGGTCGATAGACCAGGCAGGTTCCGATCACTTGGCGACGGTCAGGTGGATTTTAAAAGTATTTTCACAAAGCTATCACAATACGGATTTGATGGTTGGGCAGTAATGGAATGGGAGTGCTGCATCAAATCTCCGGAGCAGGGCGCCAAAGAAGGAGCACCATTTATTGCCAGTCACATCATCAATGTCACGGAAAAGGCCTTTGATGATTTTGCCGGTGGGGAGGTGGATGAAGCCTCTAACAATAAAATTCTTGGGATTTAATATTTATACCATAAGATAGATTAATGAGATTATTTTGGGGAGGATTGTGTCTTCTGTTGCTTCACGCGTCAGTGGCGCAATCCATCGAAGGGAGGATTGTAGACTCCGGAACAGGTGAAAGCCTGCCCGGTGCAACCGTTAAGATTGTAGGAACTGAAACTGGAACTACAGCTGACGAGGGAGGATACTTCGTATTGAATGAGTTGGATCCGGGCCGGTATCAGTTAGAAGTTTCCTTTGTTGGTTTTAGAACAGCAAGAATCAGCAACATCCTGGTGCGGACTGGTAAGATTGAGAAGGTCAATTTTGAGCTTGACTCCAAATCAACTGAACTTGAAGGAATCAATGTAGTGGCACCATACTCATCCGTGAGCCCTGGGAGGAGAACTATTACCGAGGAGCAAATCAATAGGTATGCGGCAAGCTACTATGATCCGGCAAGACTGATGACCACTTCGCCTGATGTGATGATATCCAATGATCAGAACAATGAAGTATCGGTCAGGGGGATTTCACCGGATTATAACGTTTGGCGCCTGGAAGGAGCGGAAATAGTGAACCCAAATCATTTGTCGAATGCAGGTACGTTTAACGATCAGCCGGCTGGAACAAGTGGTGGGGTTAATATTCTGTCCGCGCAAATGTTAGGACCTTCTTCATTGGAATTTGGCTCAAGCTCAAATGTATTAAGCAATTCCATTGGAGGGATTTTTGACATGTCGCTAAAGGAAGGAACTTCCTCGGATCATCAGTTTACCACGCAGGCATCTGTTATTGGCTTTGACTTGTCGGCTGAAGGGCCACTGAAAAAAGGCTCATCTGCCAGTTTCATCACCAATTACAGGTATTCGTTTACAGGTTTACTGACTTCAGCGGGTGTGGATTTCGGAGGAGAATCCATTGGATTTCAGGATTTAGCCGCCACCATTAATCTTCCGTTTAAAAATACAGGTGGAGTGAAACTGTTTGGCGTAGGAGGTACTTCGTTCAATAATTTTGATCATCTGCCATTTACTGAATCCGAACGTGAAAAGGACAGGAAAGACATCTATTACGATGGTCGGATGGGTCTACTTGGTGCCACTTACGACTTTAAAGGTTTTCGTGCTGTAGTGGTCGGATCAGGATTCAGAAACAGACGGGAGGAAAATGTTTACGATGACATGGATGCATTGGATTCGGGAAATGTGGTGAGACGAGACGAATCGGTATTGAGCACCCATCTCAGTTATACCTTGTCCGTGGACAATACCACTTACCGTCTTGGTGTGATCAATAACTTTTATCAATATGGAAATATAGATCAAAGTCTAAGTCAAATTTATTTCGACACTAAGACCGTTTTTTCTGGAATCTCTATAGACGCTGGAGTAACACTTTCCTCCAATGAAATGGATACCACGGTTTTTGACCCCAGAATTAGTTTGACCTGGGCAGTGGGACCAAAGTTCGATCTGTACCTTGGAGGAGGTAGATATTCTCAATTGTTGAAACCGTCAAACTTTTATTTCGCCTCCTTATTCCAGGGGGATGATTATGTGTTGAGACCCGGATACCCCTTTATTTTCTCAAATCGATATACACTAGGCGGTTCCTATGAGTTGGCTTCCACCGTTTCGCAATTGGAGTTCTTTTATTACACATTTGATGATGTCAACTTCTCTGACGAGAGTGAGGCCAGGTCTTACGGTGCATCATTTACTACTCAAAGGGACTTTGTAGGGCAATGGTATTTCCTGGCTGGTGCCAATGTCTTTGAATCGAAAATTGGTCAGGATATTAATAATCCTTTTGACCTTGGATATAGTCTGAATGCCTCCGGAGGCAAGGGATTTTCCAAGGTGAAAAAGGGTATTCCCAGATCACTGGACATCAATATTCGACTGACCTGGCAGGGAGGGAGATATTTCCAGGAGCCGCTTACCGGTGATCCCGGAAGCTTGACTCTGATTCCCTATGGCCGCCAGTTACCGGATTACATAAGGACTGATCTGAGGGTGCAATGGACAAAGTCACGTCCTAAGATGACGAGAATCGTAGCCATTGACTTACAGAATGCCCTTTTCAGGGAAAATGTAGGATTCTATTATTACGATAACTTCCTCAACAGCGATGAGACTTCATATCAATTGGGTCTTGTTCCGATCATCACGTACAGACTCGAATTCTAAATGAAACTAATAATTGTAAACGGCATACTTTTTGTCCTTTTCGGTCTCTTTGCCATCGTGCAGATCAATGATCCCGATCCTTTTTTATGGGTCATGATATATGGAGTAACCGGTGTTACCGCCCTACTTCGGATTTTCGGAATTTTCCAAAGGACCATGGTTATGATCATCCTGGTGCTCATAGGGATTTATGCATTGCTTCACCTTCCATCATTCTGGTATTGGCTGACACATTCGAATAAATCAGCCCTTTTCGGGGAAATGATCTACGATAAACCTCATATTGAGGGTACACGGGAGTTTCTGGGATTGGTGATCGCGGCTATTGGTTTGGGTGTGCAATTCATCCTGAAGCCAAAATAATCCTGACAGGTTTTTTTCGATTAATTGGAACTTCCCTAAGAATTGGCAATGTTCTGAATATATTTGCACCTGCTTATCAAGAAAGGCTGAGGGAATGGGCCCTGTGAAGCCTTAGCAACCTGTCGGTCCGCCAGTTGTCGGATCAGATTTCGGTGCTAACTCCCACCTGGTTCTATCATAGAACCGGAGACAGATAAGGTTAATTCCTTTCTTAAAAAATCCTTGATAGGTCTAAAACAATTAAATTATGAGTAAGATTAGAGATCTTATTGGTGAACGGATATTAGTGCTTGATGGGGCCATGGGGACCATGATTCAACGGTATAAGCTTGAGGAAAAGGATTTCAGGAATGATGATCTTAAAGACAATAAGCATGATCTGAAAGGAAATAATGACCTTTTGGCCATTACAAGACCAGATGTGATCAAGGCTATTCATATCGAATACCTGGAAGCCGGCGCTGATATCATTGAGACCAATACATTCAGCGGGACTTCCATAGCCCAGGCAGATTATGGTCTGCAGGCCGAGGAGTGGGTCTATAAAATCAATTTCGAATCAGCGAAAGTGGCGAGGGAAGCAGCAGACGAAGTTACTGCCAGGGACCCGTCGAAACCAAGATTCGTTGCCGGATCTATGGGACCGACAAATAAAACGGCTTCCTTGTCTCCTGATGTTAATGATCCGGGCTTTAGAGCTGTCACTTTTGATGACTTAAAGAAAGCTTTCAAACTGCAGGCAGAAGCTTTACTCGATGGAGGAGCAGATTTATTGCTTGTGGAAACAGCCATCGATACCCTAAATGTCAAAGCGGCTCTGGTTGCTATTGAAGAAATTAAGATGGAGAGGAATATTGACCCTCCGGTAATGGTCTCCGGTACGATCACAGATGCATCCGGGAGAACATTATCCGGGCAGACTACAGAAGCTTTTCTGATTTCCATTTCACATATGGACTTGTTTAGTGTGGGATTGAACTGTGCCCTCGGAGCCAATTCACTTCAGCCATACGTTGAGGTCCTTAGTGATAACGCGGATGTAGCTGTAAGTGCCCATCCAAATGCTGGTCTGCCCAACGAGTTTGGAGAGTACGATCAGACACCGGAGCAAATGGGTGAATTGATCAAGAGTTACCTGGATGGAGGATTGGTCAATATCATCGGTGGATGCTGCGGTACCACACCTGAGCATATCAAAGTCATTTCAGACCTAGTTAAAGAATACAAACCTAGAAAACACAATACACATGTCAGCGAAACTGTATGATGCTATAGATAAAAGCATTTTAAAAAGTTTGCCAAATCCAACGTCAGATCCTTACGAAATTAAGATCAAGATCCCGGAGTTTACATTCCTTGGGGTGAAAGAACAACCTGATTTTGCCAACGTATATCTGACCTTTTATCCAAAAAAGAGAATCATAGAACTGAAATCTCTGAAACTTTACGTGTTTCACCTTAGGGACATCACTGTGTCTTATGAAAGACTCATCAATATCTTCTACGATCACATGATGGAAGTATATGAGCCTGAAAGACTAAGAATGGTGATGAACTGTAATCCAAGAGGAGGTATCAGCTCAAGACTTACTATCGACTCCGACTGGAAAGTAAGAGGAGGAGATGAAAAATTTGCCGACTGGGTCCATGGCGGAACCGATGACAATTGGCAGGTTTTAATGTAAAACCCAACACACTTTATGAACAAAATTCCACCCTTACGTTTGTCAGGGTTAGAGCCCCTGGTAGTTACTCCTGAGACCAATTTTATTAATGTTGGTGAGCGGACCAACGTGACCGGTTCGAAGCGTTTTGCCAGGCTCATCCGCGAAGATCAGTATGATGAAGCGCTCAGTGTAGCACTTGATCAGGTCAGAGGAGGTGCCCAGATTCTTGATGTCAACATGGATGAAGGTATGCTGGATGGTAAAGAAGCTATGATCAAATTTCTGAATTTGATTGCTTCCGAGCCTGAAATCGCCAGGATTCCCATTATGATCGACAGCTCCAAGTGGGAGATCATTGAGGCTGGATTGAAGTGTGTTCAGGGGAAAGGAGTTGTAAACTCCATATCTCTGAAAGAGGGTGAAGAATCTTTCCTTGAGCAAGCCCGAAAAGTTAAAATGTACGGAGCCGCTACGGTGGTCATGGCATTTGATGAAAAAGGTCAGGCGGATACTTATGATCGCCGAATTGAGATTTGTAAAAGGTCTTATGATCTGCTTGTGGAGAAAATTAAGTTTCCGCCTCAGGACATCATATTCGACCCGAACATTTTTCCGGTTGCCACTGGTATCCCCGAACACGATAATTACGCGGTAGACTTCTTTAAGGCTACCAAATGGATCAAGCAAAATCTTCCGGGAGCTAAGGTAAGTGGGGGAGTCAGTAATGTTTCATTCTCCTTCAGAGGAAACAATGTAGTTCGGGAGGCCATGCACTCGGCATTCTTGTATCATGGCATTAAGGCTGGAATGGATATGGGCATTGTAAATGCAGGTATCATTGAAGTCTACGATGAGATTCCAAAAGAACTCCTGGAGAAAGTAGAGGATGTGCTCTTAAATCGAAGGGAAGATGCTACTGAGAGATTGGTTGATTACGCAGAGACCGTCAAAGGTCAGGGTAAAACCAAAACAGTGGACGATACCTGGAGAAAAGGAACCGTTCAGGAGCGACTTTCGCATGCCCTGGTAAAAGGAATAGTCGATCACATAGAGGAGGACACGGAAGAAGCCCGTCAGGCTTATGACAAGCCTCTTCATGTCATTGAGGGGCCATTGATGGACGGGATGAATGTTGTTGGTAAGCTTTTCGGCGATGGTAAGATGTTTTTACCACAGGTCGTAAAAAGTGCCAGGGTGATGAAAAAGGCTGTGGCTTACCTGATTCCGTACCTGGAAGCCGAGAAATCGGAAGGTAAGAAAAGTAAGGGAAAAATCCTTCTCGCCACTGTGAAGGGTGATGTACATGACATTGGTAAGAATATCGTCGGGGTCGTCCTTGGATGCAACAATTATGACATTGTGGACCTTGGAGTAATGGTACCAGGTCATAAGATCCTGGAAGCGGCTGTGGAACATGACGCAGACATCATTGGATTAAGTGGTTTGATCACACCCTCTCTGGACGAAATGGTTCATGTTGCCAAGGACATGGAGAAAAGAGGTATGAAGACGCCTCTACTGATTGGAGGAGCCACCACTTCCAGGATTCACACGGCAGTGAAAATTGCGCCGGAGTATTCCGGATCGGTAATGCATGTACTGGACGCTTCGCTATCAGTTACAGTAGCTTCGAAGTTACTTAGCTCAGAGGCTGACAAATATGTGGAGAGCGTCAGAACTGAATACGAGGAATTGGCTGAAAACCACAAGAATCGAAAGCAGGAAAAAGCTTTCGTCAATTATGATGATGCATTGGCCAACAAGCCAAAAATAGATTGGTCCGGTTTTGAGCCCACAAAACCTTCTTTTCTGGGAACTAAGGTTTTCGACGACTACGATATAGCTGAAATTCGGAAATATATTGACTGGACTCCATTCTTCTCAACCTGGATGTTGAAGGGGAAGTTTCCTAAGATATTTGAAAATGAAACTGTTGGGGAGGAAGCGAAGAAATTATATGATGACGCGAATGTGATGCTGGATGAGATAGTGACCCAAAAACTATTGCAGGCAAAAGCGGTAATTGGATTTTGGGAAGCACAATCTGAAGCGGACGATCTTTTTCTTACGGAAAACGGAAAGGAACTGACCACACTGCATCATTTAAGACAACAAGGCAAAAAAGGAAAAGACATACCAAATCTATCTCTGGCGGATTTCGTTGCTCCAAAGTCAAGTAAGAAGCAAGATTATCTTGGTGGATTTGCAGTTACCGCAGGAATTGGAATTGAAAAAATCATTCAGAAGTATGAAAACGACCACGATGATTATAATTCCATTTTGGTAAAAGCCGTTGCAGACAGGCTGGCGGAGGCTTTTGCAGAGCTTATGCATGAAAAAGTGCGGAAAGAATATTGGGGTTATGCACCTGAAGAGTCTTTTGACAATGAGGCATTGATCAAAGAGTCCTATAAAGGCATCAGACCAGCACCGGGATATCCGGCCTGTCCGGATCACACCGAAAAAGCCACGCTGTTTGAACTTCTTGATGCTGAAGCAAAAGCGGGAATAAAGCTGACTGAGTCTTATGCTATGTATCCGGCCTCATCGGTCAGTGGATGGTATTTTGCACATCCGGATTCGAAATACTTCGGGCTGGGTAAGATCTATAAGGATCAGGTCGTGGACTACGCGATGCGTAAGAATATGAGCCTTGAGGACATTGAAAGATGGCTGGCTCCGGTACTTGGATACAAATGATAATTTCCGGATAGTTTAAATTTCGGGTATGAAGATTGTCGAGTGCCCAAGAGATGCCATGCAGGGGGTAACTAAGTTTATTCCAACCACACAGAAGATCAAGTACCTCAATCAACTCCTAAAAGTCGGCTTTGATACACTGGATTGCGGGAGTTTTGTTTCTCCAAAGGCTGTGCCGCAGATGAAGGATACTGCTGAGGTGCTGGACCAATTGGATCTGTCCAATACTGATACCAGATTACTTGTTATCGTTGCCAATTTACGTGGAGCAGAAGACGCCTCAAAGTTTAAGAACGTCGATTATCTGGGTTTTCCGCTTTCAGTTTCAGAAACGTTTCAACGGCGAAACACTAATAAATCCATAGAGGAAGCATTTGATTTAGTGACAGGTATCAGGGAGATATGCGGTGGCTCAAACCAGGAATTGGTGGTTTATCTTAGTATGGGGTTCGGCAATCCTTATGGTGATCCTTATTCGATGAATCTGCTGGAGGAATTCTCAGAAAGACTCGTCAATATTGGTGTTAATATTATTTCCATAGCCGATACAGTGGGTACCGGTGCAATTGATCAAATTGATGAGATTTTCCCAAAACTCATGAAACAATTTCCCTCAGTAGAATTTGGGGCTCACCTTCATTCCCGGCCGGAGGAGGCAGTCGGTAAGATCAGGGCGGTTATCAAATCAGGTTGTCAAAGACTAGATGGTGCCCTTCTTGGCTATGGCGGATGTCCAATGGCAAAAGATGATCTTGTAGGCAACATTGCCACTGAGCTTATTCTGGACGAAGTCAAAGATTACAACAAGGACGAACTGGTAACTTGCTTATCACTTGCCAGGACGATCTTCAACTGATTGCATATTTCTTACCTGGCATACTTTTGACAATACCTTTAAATTCAAGGGTGAGCAGGTTGGAGGCAAGCTTGTTTACCGGAACTTCAACCTTCCACGCCAGCTCATCGATAGCAATTCCCTCCTTATGATCTTTCAATACATTCATGATTTTCGATTCTTCAGGATCCAGAGTTTCCAGTGCCAACTGACGATTTGTTTGTTTCTTCTTATCCAGGTCCCAGTTGAGGTAATAGGCCACATCTTTGGCGCTTGTGTAAATGACAGCTTTTTGAATTCTAATCAGATTATTGCATCCTTTAGAATACACATTGTCCAGGTTACCAGGTACGGCGAATACAGGTCTTCCGTAAGAGTCCGCCTGCTCAGCGGTAATCAAAGCACCTCCTTTAATTCCCGCCTCTACTACTACCGTAGCATCTGATAGCCCTGCAATAATTCTGTTTCTGACCGGAAACAGATGCGCGTCCGGAATTACGCCTGGTGGTTGTTCGCTGACCAGTCCACCTTTTTCCTGAAGTTCCTGAGCCACTCTGTAGTGATTTCTGGGATAAACTTTGTCAAGACCGCCAGCCAAAACGGCAAAAGTGGGTAGTTTATATTCCAGACTTTTCCTGTGGCTTTCTATGTCTACACCGTATGCGAGACCACTGACGATTGATGGCTGGTAACTGGGAAGTTCAGTGAACATTTCCGCAATCACGGATCTGCCATAGTTAGTGCACTGCCTCGTCCCCACAATTCCAAGAGCACGGTCTGGGTTCAGACTACCATTACCCTTAAAATAGAGTACCAGAGGTGCATCAAAGATGTCTTTCAGACGATAGGGGTAGTCCCGGTCAAGATAGGTTATGATGCGAATGGAAAGTTTTTCGCATTCTTTTATAATATTTTCCGCGTCTGAAAAAGTGGATCTGGACTGGATGACAGAGACAGAATTGGATACAAGCCCCGGGATTTTCAGAAGTGTACCTTTTCCGGCATTCCATACCTCATCCAGACTGCCGACGAAGTTGATAAGTTTCTTGGCACGAGTGCTGCCAATGCCGGGTACTAATTGAAGCGCAAGGAGTGAAATTAATTCATTCGTCATGTGGGGATATCGTCCCTAAGGCGGACCAGGAATTCTCTGACTTTTTTTAATGACTGGATGAGCGCAATTTTATCTGTTGCCTCGTCCACACCATTTTTTATAAAGTCCCTGGCACCTTGGAGCGTATATCCTTTCTCCTTGACGAGATGGTAAATCAGCTTTACATTCTGAATATCTTCTTTTGTAAACTGTCTGTTACCTTTTCTGTTTTTCTTTGGTTTGATGATGCTGAATTCACTTTCCCAGAAACGGATAAGTGACGTTGCCACCCCTAATTCCTCAGCTACTTCACCGATGGTGAAGTATTTTTTTTCTATTTCTTTCTCTTTATAGGGCATGACTCAATTCAGCGATGAAGATAGAGAATTCTACCCATATCGTCAATTGAAATTCCATTTTCAGGAAAATCAATTTCGGATAATTCTTTGATTTTTTTTGCGGCTCTCATTCTCTGATCCGGGATTGGTCCCAATGTGTAATCCTGTATAAATGAATGGATATTTCCTTCGATAAATCTTCCATTGGAGTCCAGTTTCAGACTTACGATAGGTGCGTATGCATTTGGTCCACGGAGGTTAAATCTCCCATAAGTAAGGAAGTTTCCAAGACTGTAGGCAATAAAACGCTCCTTGTAAACTTCAATTGCCCTTACTACATGAGGACCGTGACCCAAAATAACATCTGCCCCTGCATCTATCATCACATGAGCAAATTCATACACGTTTCCACGATCTTCACCGAAGTAAAATTCATGCTTTCTCGGAACATGCTGGTGTTTCGGTCCTTCAGCACCCGCATGGAAAGAAACTACAACTATGTCCGTAATGGAGTCTAGTCGTTTTACCTGGCTTATCGCAAATTCGTAGTCATGAATACTTATGGTTCCTTTATTTGGGGCAAACCCAACAAATCCGATTTTATAACCCTTACCTTTCAATATACCGCTGGGCCTTTCAATAGATCCGGCATGAGCAATTTTTAGAGAATCCAAAATATCCTGAGTATTACGTCTCCCGGTGGGCCCAAAGTCGTTCGCATGATTATTGGCCAGACTCAATAAGTCAAAACCATTTTCCTTAAAATGAAATGAAAGCTCATCGGGGGTTCTGAACAGATAACAGTTCCTGGAGTTTTTGCATTCTTTTTGTTCCCCTCCATCAGACAGGATTACACCTTCCAGATTCCCAAAAGTAATATCATGGTTAATCAAAATAGGACCCACGTCATTCCAAAGCCTGTAACCGCCATCTTTTGGTAAATAACCTGTATTTGGGAAATTGGTACCCATCATAATATCTCCAACAGCAGCCAGTGTCAACGTATCCCGATAGACTCGATTCAGCTCTATATCCACCGTCTCATCAAGTGACAATAATGTATCACCTTTTGTGGTCAGATAGTATTCTATTTCCGGAATGGTGTCAGATGGAGCAAGTGTGAAATAAGTGGAATCGCTCCTTAGATCAGTTGTATTGCTGCTCTGTTTGAGAGACTTACA
Source organism: Cyclobacteriaceae bacterium (assembly GCA_965228045.1). Classification (GTDB taxonomy): domain Bacteria; phylum Bacteroidota; class Bacteroidia; order Cytophagales; family Cyclobacteriaceae; genus JANQEU01. Next base: position 2,066,111 of record OZ245789.1, read on the forward strand.
GGAATACAAGAAAAGGCCAAACAAGAGGAAAAACAGACTGACTTTGGACATAAAAAAAGCTCCGATTCAGATTTCTGAACCGGAGCTTAATGTTAGCTAATTTCTTTGTTTAGTAAGAGCCCAACGCCTGGTTTTCTATGGAAGCCAGTCGAATTATTTCTTCGTATTCTTCAGGAGAAAGGTCGCGACTGAAGTAGTGGATCGGATTCACTTTGCCTCCCTGATAGATCACTTCATAATGCAGGTGAGGAGCTGTTGATTTACCGGAATTCCCCGAATACCCGATCAGATCACCACGTTTTACGATTTGGCCTTTCTTCACAAGCATCTTATCCAGGTGAGCATATTTAGTCACATAACCGAAGTCATGATCTATCTCCAGTTGCTTTCCATAGCCACTAATACTTGATCTGGTGAATTTAATTTTCCCATCTCCGGTGGCGTACACTGGCGTCCCAACGGGTAGTGAAAAATCTACTCCTTCATGCATCTTACGGGTTTTGTAGATAGGATCTATTCTATAACCAAATCCGGAAGACAGCCTTTTCAGGTTCTTGTTTGAAACAGGTTGGATTGCGGGAAGCGATGCCAGCATATCTTCCTTATTTCGTGCCATCTCTACGATCTCATCATAGGATTTCGTCTGGATGTACATCTTCTTTTTGAGTTGATCGATCTTCTGGTAATTGTTTAATACCAGATCTTCTCGCTCGATTCCTTCTTCAAGCAGATCCTTGTATCGGTTTGAACCACCCGTACCCGCAGTTCTGATTTCTTCCGGAATAGGATCTACACCAAAGATCACCCTGTAAATGTTGTCGTCGCGTTGCTGAAGAGACTCCAGCATATCGTTTGCATTGTTTAGGTCCTGACTAAGCAGGTCATAGTAAAGTTGAAGTTCCTGGTTTTCCTTTCTTAGCTGCGCCTCTTCCGGGGACTCGAAATAAACTATATAACAATAAACAATACCTATCGCCAGTATTAGAGCTACAGTAAGAAATCCGAGGGAGTTCCAAACGATATCCCATGTTGACACCTTAATTCGCTCGTATCGGCACGACTCAGTATCGTAATAGTACTTTATTCTTGCCATTGGATATTATAACGGTAATTTTGCTTTGAGTTTAGCTTTTTAGGTTTTTGGGTGGCAACAAGTAGCAAAAGTATCTGTTTCACGAATTATTTACAAATGCGGTCCACAGACCGGTAAGTTTTTGATTTTATGCAATCAAAGATAATAAGAGAAAATTTTTTGAACTTTTTTAAGTCAAAAGGGCATAAAATAGTTCCTTCAGCACCTATCGTTGTACAAAATGATCCTACACTGATGTTCACCAACGCTGGTATGAACCAGTTTAAGGATTACTTCCTGGGGACGAAGGTAGCCACTAACAAAAGGGTGGCTGATACCCAGAAATGTCTTCGCGTCAGCGGCAAACACAATGACCTTGAGGAGGTAGGATTTGACACCTATCACCATACCATGTTTGAAATGCTGGGTAATTGGAGTTTTGGAGATTACTTCAAAGATGAAGCCATTGCCTGGGCCTGGGAATTGCTCACGGAAGTTTATAAACTACCGAAGGAAAGGATGTATGTCACGGTCTTCGAGGGGGATAGTAGCGAAAACCTTTTGCCTGATGACGAATCAAGGAGCTTTTGGAAGCGACATCTAAGTGAAGATCGAATTCTGGATGGATCCAAAAAAGACAATTTTTGGGAAATGGGTGACTCCGGACCTTGTGGACCTTGCTCGGAGATTCACATTGATTTGAGACCACAGTCAGAAGTGGACAAGAAGTCTGGTAATGAACTGGTCAATCAGGATCATCCGCAGGTAGTAGAAGTCTGGAACCTGGTTTTTATCCAGTACAATCGACTTTCCAGCGGAGCACTTGAAGAACTCCCTGAAAAACATGTGGATACCGGAATGGGGTTTGAGCGTCTGGCTATGGCCATTCAGGCAAAGGAGTCTAACTATGATACAGATGTCTTTCAACCGCTGATCAAACTGATTGCCGAAAGGGCTGGTACGGTCTATGGCAAGGACGAAAAAAATGATATTGCTATAAGAGTGATATCCGATCACATACGGGCCATTTCATTTACAATAGCAGATGGTCAGCTACCTGGAAATGCCAAAGCAGGATATGTCATTCGAAGGATTTTGCGAAGAGCAGTCAGATATGGCTATACCTTCCTGGATTTCAAAGAACCATTTTTGCACGAATTAGTGCCAAATCTTGCAGACCAGTTCAAGGAAGTATTCCCGGAGCTTACGGAACAAAGAGAATTTGTTGCCAGAGTGGTAAAAGAGGAAGAGGTTTCTTTTCTTAGAACGCTGGACAAAGGTTTGAAGCTGCTCGATGAGTTGATCGAAGCATCAACAGAAAAACCAATTTCCGGGAAGGCTATTTTTCAGCTTTTTGATACTTATGGATTTCCCAGGGACCTCAGTTTGCTGATTCTTAGGGAGAAACAGGCTTTTGATAAACTGGCTGACGGATGGGAGCAGGATTTTGAGCATCACCTTACCGAACAAAAAGATCGTTCCCGGGCAGCAGCCAAACAGGAAACGGGTGATTGGACCATTCTTGGCGACTCAGATGATGGTTCTGAGTTTATCGGATATGACTTTCTGGAATCAGAAAGTAAAGTGATCCGATACCGGAAAGTGGAAGAAAAGAATAAATCCTATTTTCAGATAGTGCTTGACAAAACGCCATTTTATGCAGAATCCGGCGGTCAGGTAGGAGATAGAGGTCTGCTTTTCTTCGGTGAAGAGAAAATAGCGGTTTTTGATACTAAGAAGGAAAATGACCTTATCGTTCATTACTGTAAAGAATTACCCTTCGATCTTGGCAGTTCTGTGAGGGCCACGGTTGATTCAAATAAACGCTTACTTACACAGAATAACCATTCGGCAACGCATCTGATGCATTCCGCACTTAGGGAAGTACTTGGAGATCATGTGCAGCAACGAGGTTCTTTGGTGAATGAGAAAATACTCAGATTTGACTTTTCACATTTTGCCAAGGTGACTGATGAGGAGATTCGTGAGGTAGAAAAGATCGTAAATGAGAGAATACGGGAGAACATTCCTCTGGATGAGAAAAGAAATGTCCCAATAAACGAGGCAAAAGCCATGGGAGCCACGGCGCTTTTTGGAGAGAAATATGGAGAATATGTCCGTGTGATCACTTTTAATCCCGATTTCAGCGTAGAACTATGCGGAGGAACTCACGTCAAGGCTACCGGTTCACTGGGTTTTTTCAAGATCATAAGCGAGTCCTCGGTAGCTGCTGGTGTCAGAAGAGTAGAGGCCGTAACATCAATACAGGCTGAAGACTACATTTATGAGAGTATCAGGACCATTGAAGGATTGAGAGAGATTCTTAAGAGTCCACAGGATGTGGTGAAGTCTGTTCAGAATCTCATTGATGAAAAGCAGCGTATTCAACAACAGTTGGATCAATTGAATACCGAAAAAGCCAGGTCCCTTCGTAAAGATATTTCAGCAGCCCGGTCAGAAATAGAAGGATTGAACACCATCTTCTTCAAAGGAGAATTTCCTTCTAATGAGGCCATCAAACAAATTGCTTTCGACCTCAAAAATGAAATTGAGCATCTTGTCTTGCTGATTGCAGGAGACGTTAATGGTAAGCCAAACCTAACCATAATGTTCTCTGATGATGTCATTGCCAATCATGATTTGCATGCCGGAAATATTATCCGTGAGATTGCCCGGCACATCCAGGGTGGTGGTGGAGGACAGCCATTTTACGCCACGGCAGGTGGAAAAGATGCAAACGGACTGAATGACAGTCTTGAAGCTGGAAAGAAATTGATCCTGGATAAAATCGGAGTAGGTGTTTAAGAAAAAACAAATTGAATTGCAGCCAGTCATTGGTCTTGAGGTACATGTTCAACTGGCCACCAGGAGTAAAATTTTTTCCTGGGATAAGAATGAATTTGGATCGGAACCCAATCAAAATATCGGTCCTATAACCATCGCTCATCCGGGTACATTACCGGTACTAAATAAGCAGGCAGTAGATTTTGCGATAAGAATGGGTCTGGCTTTGGATTGTGAAATTACCCGAAAGATGACGTTCGACAGGAAAAACTATTTCTATCCTGACCTTCCCAAGGGATTCCAGATCACACAGGATGCCACTCCGATCTGTAGGGGTGGAGGAATAAAGGTGGAATTAGAAAGTGGAGATCATAAGTTCATTGAGCTAACTAAAATTCATTTGGAAGAGGATGCCGGTAAGTCCATACACGTAGATGGTAAGGATTATACCAACGTGGATCTTAACCGTGCCGGAGTACCATTGATAGAGATTGTTACAGAACCAATCATGGCAACCTCTGAGGAGGCAATGTTATTCCTCACAGAGATAAGGAAGATCGTCAGGTACCTGGAAATCAGTGACGGAAACATGGAGGAGGGTTCGCTGAGATGCGATGCCAATGTCTCTCTTCATGAAAAAGGAAAGCCTTTCGGCAGCAAAGTGGAGATCAAAAACATGAATTCCATAAAAAATGTCCGTAAGGCTATTGATAAGGAGATTCAGCGTCAAAGAGAAATTTTGAGTCAGGGAGGAGAAGTCATTTCTGAAACCAGAACCTTTAATCCGCAAACGGGTCAATCAGCAGGGATGCGAACAAAAGAAGAGCTGAATGACTACCGTTACTTTACAGAGCCGGATCTAAGTCCAATAGAGGTAAGCCAGGAGTGGATAGATGAGATCAAAAGTACAATGCCGGAACTACCAGGTCAGCTTCGGAAAAGGCTAACGGAGGAATTTGAATTACCAGAGTATGATGCTGGTGTGATAACCGATGAGAAAGAAATGGCGCAGTACTTTTTGGAAGTTTCACAGCATTCGGATCATCATAAGTTGACCTCCAACTTTGTCATGGGCAAGATAAGGTCATATTTGAATGAGCATTCCATTGGGTTCAGGGCTTTTCCCATTGAACCCAAAAAATTGGCCGATTTCATCAATCTGATTGGGAATGGAGTTATTACCAACGAAATTGCATCCAAGAAGCTGTTTCCATACCTGTTGGAGAATCCCGATACAGATGTGGGGAAAGCTGTAAATGATTTGGGACTGACAAACCAGGAGGGCGAAGATTTCGTTCTACGTCTGGTAAATGAAGTTTTGGACGAGAATCCTGACAAGGTCAAGGCATATCACAATGGAAAAAAAGGACTTACCGGAATGTTTATGGGTGAGGTGATGAAGCGATCAAAGGGAAAAGCGGACCCACAGCAAGCGAATAAATTGATTACGGAGACACTGGAGAGTAGAAAATGAAGCTAAGAAAACTATATTTAAATGCATTGTTAATTTCCACATTGCTGACATTCATGGGATGTTCGGAAAGTTCGGATGGTGTCACCATTACCGGGCTTGTCAACGAACCTGTTGTGGATCAGCAGATTTCGCTCCAGCGATTTACCACCACGGGTCTGGTGACTGTTGATTCGGTAATCACATCCTCGGACGGGGCCTTTAGTTTTACGGTAAATAATTCGGAGCCGGAGTTCTATAGAATCGATGCATACGGAAGACAGTTTGTGAACCTTATCATTTCAGGAAAGGAGGGTGAAGTTAAAGTTGAGCTCAATGGCCGAGATCCCAGAGGTGGTTATAATGTGGAAGGTTCTCCGGCTACTGACAGAATGCAGCAATTCGATAGTCTTGCTTCCAAGAGACAGAGTGACATACAGCTCCTGAATCAGGAGGCCATGCAGGCCAGACAGCAAAGAGACCTGCAGACTTTGCAACAGATTACGGATCAGTTCTATTATCTGAATGACAAGCACTTGTCAAATCTTAAAAGTATGATTTCTGATTTCTCTCCATCATTGGCATCTCTATATGGATTGAACTACCTGGACATGGATGCGGATTTTGGGTTTATTGATTCGATTGCTCAGATTCATAGAACCGAGATCCCTGACCATCCTTTTACGATCGATATTGTTTCCAAGCTTGACGCAATGAGGACCTTATCCATTGGAGCTGATGCGCCGGATTTCTCTCTACCCACACCGGATGGAGAAGAACTTTCACTCAGCTCATTGCAGGGTAATTACGTTCTGATTGATTTTTGGGCGGCATGGTGCAGACCGTGCAGAATGGAAAACCCAAATGTGGTTCGATTGTACAATAAGTACAAAGATGAAAATTTTGAGATATTGGGTGTGTCACTGGATCGCACCAGAGCAGCCTGGTTAAAAGCGATTGAGGATGACGGACTGACCTGGAAGCACGTATCGGATCTGAAATACTTTAATTCCGCGGCTGCCCGTCAATATAACATCAGCGCGATCCCCGCGACTTATCTGGTAGATCCCGAAGGCAAGATCGTAGCAAAAGGTCTAAGAGGAGGGTCCCTGGAATCAAAGCTAGAAGAGCTGTTTGGAAGTTGATCTACACTTTGAACCAGCCTTTTAGCGCTGTCCAAAGTTTCATTTTTTCCTCACGACTTTCATCTAATTGCCGAATACTTTTGGATCGAAGGAGGTGTTGTTTTCCCACCTGATGCACCTCGTAATAGTTTAAGGCTCTGTATTCCTCGTTTGGATGATCACCGAAAATGATAGCTTTCTGGTACTCCTCAAAATCCTTTGGCCATTCATAGAGCAAATTAACGTCTTCTGATTTCAAACCAACGGCCTGAATGATCTTATTTAAGGTGTCCTTCTGATCATCGGCAAGCTTTTCGGTAATGATTAAAAGTTTGTCATAGGGTTTAGAAATTGCCGTGGCATCAGATGTACTATCACCGACCCGAAACAACTCCTCATTGATCAACAGGTGCAATTTTTCAGGCGGAATGGTGATGGATTTAGTCATTATTGAAAAATAAGGATTTTAGTTCGGTGGCATCCTCAGGACTCATTCTTTTGGCCAGGATCAGCCTAAGCTGTCTCCGTCTAAGCGCGCCATCGAAAAGTTCTTTTTCATGATCTGTCTGTGGGATTGCTTCCGGTACGTCAATAGGCTTGCCGGATTGGTCCACGGCCACAAAAGTGAAAAAAGCGGAATTAGTTTCCCGTATTTTACCGGAAGGTATATCTTCTGCCACCACCTTTATGTAGACTTCCATGGAGGAGTTGAAGGCCCGTGTGACGAAGGCTTCAAGGGTAAGTACATTTCCCAGGTTCACGGGATTTGAAAATGAAATGTTATCTACGGATGCCGTCACCACAATACGGTTGGAGTGCTTCTGGGCAGCTACTGCGGCCGCAATGTCCATCCAGTGCATAAGTCTCCCTCCCATGAGATTGTTCAATGTATTGGTGTCGTTGGGTAGCACCAGCTCTGTCATCGTTACAAATGACTCATTACAATTCTTTGGCTTTTTCATCGATTAAGTTCTAGCGGTCCCATCCTTCGGACCCGCGCAAAGGTACAAAGCTGAAATTGTTAAATTCCTTTTGGGTGATCTTGGTTTTACCGGTTTTCCTGATTTGCACCATTTTCTGTGTTTTGTGGCCACCTACGGGTATGACAAGAATGCCATTTGGCTTTAATTGGTTAATTAATGACTCCGGAATGGCGGGTGAGCCAGCGGTAACTATTATTCCGTCATAAGGTGCTTTTTCTGCTAATCCCTTTGATCCGTCTCCCTGATAGAAGTTGGGTTCGTAGCCCATCCTGGGTAGAAATTTTTGAGTTCTGAGAAAAAGCTTTTTGTTGTACTCTATGGTGAAAACTTTCATCCCCAGTTCAAGTAGGATACAAGCCTGGTAGCCGGACCCTGTCCCAATTTCCAGGATCTTTTTTCCTGGTTTGGGTTCCAGTAATTGAGTCTGGAAAGCAACCGTGTATGGCTGTGATATTGTTTGCCCTTCTCCGATGGGAAATGCTTTATCCTCATAGGCATGTTCCAGGAAAATTGAATCGAAAAAGAAGTGTCTGGGAACTTTGGAGAATGCTTCCAGAATTTTCGGATCCTGGATCCCTTTTGACTGTATTTCTTTTACCAGTTGTCTGCGGAGTCCTCGGGCCTTATAACTGTCTTCGAATTTATCCATAACTTGCCTCTGCAAGCTAATTAATGCATTTGAAAAGCATGTTCACAGGTATAGTCGAAAGCATCGGGGAGATAGAAAAAATTGAAAAAGATCAATCCAATATTCATTTTGGAATACGTTCGAAAATAAGTCCGGAGTTGAAAGTGGATCAAAGTGTATCACATGATGGTGTTTGCCTGACTGTGACGAAAGTTGAGGATGGTGTTCATTGGGTTACGGCAGTGGACGAAACACTTAGACGAAGTACTCTCTCCAATTGGGCCAACGGCCATCTCGTCAATCTGGAGCGATGTATGAAGGCTGATGGTCGTTTTGACGGACATATAGTACAGGGTCATGTGGACAGGACAGGAGAAGTAAAGGAGATTGTAGACCACGGTGGCAGTTGGGAATTTTCGTTTGACCTAAAGGGAAAGAAAGAAATATTGGTCGACAAAGGAAGCATTTGTGTAAATGGCGTAAGCCTGACTTGCTTTGATACCAGTGATTCATCCTTCAAAGTGGCCATAATACCCTATACTTTTGAGCACACGAACTTCCATAAACTGAAAGTAGGAAGCGTGGTCAATCTTGAATTCGATATTCTTGGCAAATACATTCAGAAGATTATGGCTCAGCGTCTTGATTCGTGAATCGAACCATCAATTTGAATAAAGAATAGGCAAAAACGATCCCTACAACAAACCCAACCACAACATCACCGGGAAAGTGAACCCCCAGGTATACTCGGGAAAACCCCACAAAAAAAGCCCAAATCAACATCGTCACAGTAAAGGTGCTCCGCTTTTCAAACAGAAAAAGGAAGAAGGCAAGACCCATTGTATTGGCTGCATGAGAGGAGGCAAATCCATATCTTCCTCCACACCTGTCTACCTGATTTACCACATTGGCAAGGTCAGGATCTTTACATGGTCTTAATCTTTCGAAAAACGGTTTCATGAAAGAAGACGTGAATTGGTCAGATAGGGTGATGACCAGAACAATGGCTAATACTGGTATCCAAAAATCTCGTCCTGTCTTCTGATAGAGTCTGAATAAAACATAGACATACAAGGGGATCCAGACGTACTTATCAGATAACCAGATCATCAACTGATCTAACGGACCGCCGGAAATACCATTGATGGCCTGAAATAGAGCTATGTCCAGGTTTTCAATAAGTTCCATTTACCCAGTCAATTCCTTTTTTGAGGTATTCTAAGGTTTGGTGTTCTTTAGAATTTTTCCCGACCTCGTGCATATACTCCCAGTTGGCAGTAGGAGGTAAGCTCATCAGAATAGACTCTGCTCTTCCATCGGTGTCGAGTCCAAACTTCGTCCCTTTGTCGTAAACAAGGTTGAACTCCACATATCTTCCTCTTCTTATATATTGCCAGTTTTTTTCTTGATCGCCATAATTCATATTCCTTCTGGATTTGACCATTTCCGAATATGCGGGAATAAATGTTTTGCCCACAGCCTGAGTGAAATTCCAGTTTACCAGTTTTGCAGCTTCGGTATCACCTTGTAGTCTATCATAGAAGATCCCTCCAATCCCTCTGGTTTCATCCCGATGTTTAATAAAGAAATAATCATCGGCCCGTTCTTTAAATTTTTGATAAGAGTCGGGGAGATGTTTGTCACAAGTTGCTTTCAGATATTGGTGAAAAACAGAGGCATCTTCAGGGAAAACATAATGCGGTGTAAGGTCTATGCCACCACCAAACCAATGTGTTCCATCTGACATTTCAAAATACCTTACATTCATATGAATAATAGGGACCCAGGGATTTTCGGGGTGAAGAACAATAGATACTCCGGAAGCAAAGAATTCCTCTGCATCATTAAGTTTTAACCCAAGTTTTACTTTTTCCGGTGTCTTCCCGTGAACGGCGGAGAAGTTGACGCCACCTTTCTCGATCAGGTTTCCATTGGTGATCACTCGTGATCTACCACCTCCACCTCCTGGTCTGGACCACTCATCGGTGATGAATTGCCCATTCCCATCAAGGATCTCCAGACTATCACATATGTCCTGCTGAAGGTTTTGAAACCAGTATTTAATTGTTGTTTGATCCATAATCAGAAGGGAAAACCAATTCCAATACTAATGTTTGTCTTGTTGGAAAAAAACCTCTTTTCGTCGTCACTACCACCAATGGGAGCAAGTACGTTAAGGTTGTCAAGCACATATCGTTCTCCGGGAGACTGTGCAGGATCGAAAATTTGCAGGGCACCATCTACCCGGAATACCAGAAAAGAAAAGTCCACTCGCAATCCCAGACCAAAATTCATTGCCAGTTCCCTGTAAAATTCATTGATCCTGAAAATACCATCATCTCCGTCCTGATCGCTAAGCTGCAAGTCACTGTTTATGATCCAGATATTTCCGGCATCAATGAATGCAGCATAATCGATGAACCTAAATAGCTTCTTACGGTATTCTACATTAGCCTCAATGACCATATCACCACCCTGTTCTAATCTATAATCAATGGTGGACAAGGATGGATCGCGCTCCAGAGTCCTTTGTAATCCGTAGGCTCCGGGTCCCAAACGTCTCAGCGGCCATCCTCGCAGGCTGTTACTTCCTCCCACATAGAATCGTTTGTCATACGGCAGTGAGAGGTTTCGTTCCTCATAAGGATAAGCCGCTCCCACATTTAATCTAAATGCAAAACTCGCATCATTGTCAACTATTGCCAGTGCCCTGAGGTCAATATTCAGTTTGGCCCATTTGAAGAATGCAAAGTCCTCCGTATTAGAGATCACTCGTTGTCCTAACTCTCCAATAAAATTTCCACCCGTTTCAGAGAAGATTCTCAGGAAGTAACTGTTTCGTTCACCTGAAGAGTATTCTTTAGAGTTGAAAATGGTCTCGAATGAGCTGCTTGAAATCACAGAAGATCTGAATGCAGCCCGAAGAGCTCCGTTTCCAAGCGATTCCTGTTGATCGAGGAACTCATCAAAGGAATTGGTCAGTCTTCTTACGTTAATGTAACTAAGACTTAATGGTGTAAATGAGTACTGCACATTTTCCCGTCGACTCCAGGAGTATCGAAATGAAGATTGAATACGACTTCGCTCATACTCTCTTAAGCGATCCTCATAGTTGTAGCCCAGTGTGAGTTGGGACTTGGGGTTAAATGCTCCTACACGGTATTTGAAATTCTCTGAGGCGGGAAACAAAATTTGGGGGAAGGTTATAGACAATTCACCGGAATATTGAATGGAGGCATAATTGGATTGGTTCTGAACGCTTGTGATGCCTTGGAGAGACGCACTTGCTGAAAGATTTGTGATTTCCAGACCTCCGAATGTATTTCGGTTTTTGATACCCACATTAACAAATGGCCCCGGTAGCTGGGCAATTGAAACAGCACCGACTTCATAATTGGTTTGAAATCTATTCAATGGACTTGTAAATATTGAGGCAATCAGTCGTTGGTTTTCCGTTGAGTCGTAATTGATATTGACGAACTTAAATGCATCCAGATAGGACAGCTGTCGCTGCGTCTCTAATGTGGCTCGGGTACTAAAAAGACTGTCCTTATTGACAAAAAGTCTCCAGTCTATTACTTGTGGATCATAGGTCCGTGAACCAAATAAATAGGTAACATCTTTAAATTCTACCGTTTGAGATTCAATGATCTGGTCATTGGCCTCACTCAGGAACACAATGGAGTCCACCCGGAATTGTTGAGGAGGTCCATCGATACTGTTTAGTATTCTTGTTCTCACCAGGATGCCAGGAAATTCTACAGACAATGTATCCAGCTGGAAACTTATCAATTGCTTTGAAAACCCATAAAATCCGTGATTGACCAGTTGATTGTAAATACGCTCCCTTTCTTGCTCAAGAATATCCTGGTCATAGTCCATTTCTTTCTCAAGCAGTGAGTTTTCAATGTTTTTACGAACTAGTTTGGATACCGCCGAGTCCTGAATATGCAATTCCAGCGAATCGATCTGATAACGAAAGCCTGAGTTTACATCGACGATCGTTCTGACTTTGTTTTTCCCAATTTCCCGGATGGAAAGCTCCACATCATTGTCAAAATAGCCCTTTGTGCTCAGAAATGTTTCGATTCTATTTTTGGAGTCATCAATCAGACTGGTGTCCAGAACGGCGAGCTTTTCCCCGTTTTGCATGAGCCAGTTCCCTTCTCTGATTTTCACATCAAGTTCATCAAGTTTCTCCTGCTTTCTCTCGATCAGTCTGTTTTGCCTCTTGTTTGATTTGGCTTTTTCGATCTTTCGATCAAATTTTTCTGTAACCTCAGTTTTTTGCTCACGAAACGAATCCTGATCATAGTTTCTTAATCCAGTCTCGTACGCATAAACAAGATAGGAAAGGGGAAGTTGGAGAAAACGCCGGTTTGGCTGCTGAATTACCAATTCACTCACTTCATCCCTGAATGCGGGTCTGATACCCCTTACCCGGGGTTCTTTGGCAATAAGCTTTTCATTCTCGGCCAGAAATTTTGTTCCCAGACAGGATGTTAGCAGGATTGAAAGAAAAGCATATTGGATAAATTGCTTCAAAATGAGAAAATGATCTCCGGAAAACAGGCAAAGTTCATTAAATCGCTGAAATTAAAGAAATATCGCAAACAGGAGCGTAAGTTTCTGGTGGAAGGTTATAAAAGTGTAAAAGAGCTTCTGAAATCTGACTTCACCATCCTTCAACTTCTATGTACTGAGCAATATGCGGAGGAATTTATAAACCATGATCCTTTGGTTGTGTCACAACGTCAGCTTGAAGCTCTTGGTTCGTTAAAGTCCAATGATTCATGCCTTGCGGTGGCCGAAATGAAGGATTTGATTCAAAACGTCCGGACGGATAGCCATATTTTGGTCCTGGATGGCATATCAGATCCAGGCAATCTTGGCACGATTATCAGAACTGCGGACTGGTTTGGATTTGATCAGATCATAGTAGGGGAGGATACCGCAGAGCTATATAATCCTAAGGTCATTATGTCATCTATGGGATCATTTACAAGAGTGAATTTGATTGTAAAAGATCTACCTGAGTACCTGAAAAAGTTGGATTGCCCGATATATGGGATGGATATGAAGGGAGATTCCCTGGATGGGTTTCATCCCCATGAACCATCTGTTTTCGTTTTGGGAGGAGAGGCAAATGGGCTTAGTGAATCCGTTAGTGAGCTGCTAACCGGGCGATTATCCATACGAAGACTGGGCGGTGCAGAGTCACTGAATGTAGCAATGGCCGCAGGCATCCTGATGCATCACCTTCGCTTTAGCTCCTGATATTTTGTTAAAAGCGTTTTGGTAGAAAGATCATGATTGTGAATGATCTCGCCCGATTTAATCTCCTCAAGGACTTTTCCTGCCAGCTGTTTGCCCAACTCCACGCCCCATTGGTCAAAAGAAAAAATGTTCCAGATGACCCCCTGAACAAAAATTTTGTGCTCGTAAAGCGCTATTAAATATCCAAGATTATAGGGTGTCAATTCATCCATTAAAATCGAATTGCTGGGATTATTGCCTTTAAAAACTTTATATGGCAAAATGGTTTTGTATTCGCTTTCAGGGACACCTTGTTGCTTAAACTCTTTGACAACTTCATGCTCCGTCTTTCCATTCATCAGAGCCTCAGTTTGTGCCATGAAATTCGCGAGCAACTTTTCATGGTGATCCAGGTATTCATGCTTTGGCTTTGCAGCCGCTATGAAATCAGTTGGGATCATTTTAGTGCCTTGATGAATCAACTGATAAAAGGCATGCTGTCCATTTGTCCCGGGTTCTCCCCAAATGATGGGCCCTGTTTGATGATTGACTGGTGCTCCATTTCTATCCACGGACTTGCCATTGCTTTCCATATCTGCTTGTTGCAAATAAGGCCTCAGATAGGCTAGTAGATGATCATATGGCAGTATGGCGTGTGTTTCAGCACCAAAAAAGTTATTATACCATATGCCGATGAATGCCATAAGGCTGGGAATGTTCGACTCAAATGGTTCGCTGAAGAAATGTTTGTCCATTTCCTGTCCGCCACGAAGTATTTCCCTGAATTGGTCGTAACCAACGCAGCATGCAATTACCAAACCGATCGCCGACCATAAAGAATATCTGCCACCGACCCAATCCCAAAATCGGAACATGTTTTTCGGATTTATCCCAAATTCAATGACTTTTTCCTCATTGGTAGAAACGGCTACGAAATGCTTCGCAATATGCGCTTCATCCTTGGCATGAGACAGAAACCAGGCCCGCGCGGAATTGGCATTGGTCATGGTCTCCTGGGTAGTGAAAGTCTTGGAGGCTACGATGAACATGGTGGTTTCGGGATCAACCTGCCTTAACACTTCGACTAACTGACTGGCGTCAATGTTTGAAACGAATTTGCAATTGACGCCTTCAATCCAGTAGGGTTTCAGAGCATTGACGACCATGAATGGGCCAAGGTCCGAACCACCAATTCCGATGTTGACAAATGTTGTTATGGGTTTGCCTGTGTAGCCGACAATTTCATGTCTGTGAACCTTTCCGGTGAATTCTTCAATTTTGGACAATTCCTGGTTCACACCGGGCATTACATTTTCCTCATCCACCAATTTCTCCTTGTTGTCCAGGTTACGCAAGGCTGTATGCAACACAGCTCTGTCCTCGGTTTTGTTGATCTTAAAACCGGTTTTCATGGCAGATTTTGCCTCGTCCAATCCACATTCCTTTGCCAGTGCGCCGAAAAGGTCAATGGTTTCTCGATTAACCAGGTTCTTTGAAAAGTCAAAATAGAAATGCGGATGCGAAAAAGTCAGGTATTCTAATCGCCCAGAATCTTCCTGAAAGAGATCTTTCAGATGAGTATTCTCAAATTTATGTTGATGGTCTTTTAGAAGAGACCAGGATTTAGTCTTGGTCGGGTCAGATTGTGGTAGCATCCAAAAAAATTAAGGTGCAAACCTCTTAAGAAAAATGAATCAATGCAACCTTTAAAGTCGCACAAATAGATAATACATGTAACCAACGAAGCCAATGAGATATATGGCACCTTCGGCGCGGTCAAGTTTATACTTGTTCATCGTAAACATGAAAATAAACAGCATGAAAGTGCCGAGCATTACCAGATAAAGGTCCACGTTGAGTTGGGTATTGAAATTAAGTGGTGAATGTACTACGGCAGTTACACCCAAAACCAGCAAAAGGTTGAATATGTTGGATCCGACAATATTTCCCACCGCCAGATCGGACTTTTTGTGAAATGCTGCAACGGCCGATGTAGCCAACTCAGGTAATGAGGTGCCGGCAGCAAGAATCGTCAAACCGATTAGCTTTTCACTTACGTTGTAACTTTCAGCAATCTCGACAGCGTTGTCTACGATCATTTGGCCACCAAAAACAAGCCCTGATATGCCCAGTGCTATCATGATTGTAGTCTTTACGCTTCCGTAAATGACAATATCTTCTACTTCACCATCAGGATTTCGTTGAAGGTTCATGAAAATATAAAGGAGGAAAAGCCCAAACATCACCAACAAAACCGTACCGTCAATTACGCCGAGTTGGTTGTAGTCTTTTTCAAAGAACAGTACATCATTGACCAGTATGAAAAAGATGAAAGTAGCAAGCAGCGAGTAAGGTACCTCCTTCCAAAGTGCATTTCTTTGTACCGTCAATGGGTAAATGACGGCAGAAACACCGAGAATTAGAAAAATATTGAAGATGTTAGAACCAATGATGTTTCCAAAGACCACATCATTTCCACCTTCGGCAGATACTTCAGTCCCGGCTATGAGATTTACCACCAATTCCGGAGCTGACGTGCCCATGGCCACCACAGTCAAGCCAATGGCGATGTCGGATACGTTAAATCTTTTTGCGAGTGATGAAGCTCCATTTACCAGGAAGTCTGCGCCTTTTATCAACAAGATAAAGCCCAGAGCAACAAGTAGCATGTTAATGAGAACTTCCAAGACGGTTATTCAATTTGGTGATAGTTAAATATATATAAGTCTCTTAGAGTATACTTAAATATGACGCCAAAATAAGCATTGTCTAAAAATAATTATAATATATCTTAATATTTTTTCATCCCTCAACTTTCTAAACTCTCTGCGATTCTTTCGATTTTCTCGCGTAGTTTTTCGGTCGCTGCAAAATAATCAGATTTATTCTGTAATTCAGAACGGACGGAGAAATAAAATTTAATTTTCGGTTCGGTTCCGGAAGGCCTCAGAGAGATCTTTGAACCGTCCTCGGTCATAAATTGTAAGACGTTGGATTTTGGGAGTCTAATGGCGTTTCTGCTTCCTGTTAGAGGTTGGTATTCTTCCTGAGCATCGTAATCCATGATCTTAATGACCGGGGAACCATCGATCTTAGATGGTGGATTGGCCCTTGCATTGGCCATCATTTTCTGGATTTCCTCAGCCCCGGACTTTCCCTTTTTGGTAAGTGATCGGAGACCTTCCAGATAAAGCCCGTGTTCCACATATATGTCCAGCAAGAGGTCGAACAGCCCTTTTCCATTCGATTTGGCCCAGGCTGTCATTTCGGCGATCATGGCGCAGGATACGATCGCATCCTTATCCCGTACTTCGTCACCTACCAGGTAGCCGTAGCTTTCTTCTCCACCTCCAATGAATTTCTCTTTTCCTTCAAGCTCTTTGATCAGCGCTGCGATGAATTTGAAACCAGTCAATGTATCGTACATTTTGACATCAAAATTATCGGCAAGTTTCTTGATCAATTCTGTTGTGACAATGGTTTTAACGACGAATTCTTTGCCCGTTAGCTTACCATTTTCCTTCCACTTTTTGAGGAGGTAGTAAATTAACAACGACCCTGTCTGATTGCCGTTTAACAGGGTGAATTCCCCATTTGTGTCCTTTACGGCAATTCCGACACGATCCGAATCCGGATCAGTAGCCATGACCAGATCGGCATCAATTTTTCTGGCTTTGTCCAATGCAAGTGAAAGAGCCTCAGCTTCTTCCGGATTTGGATAGATCACAGTAGGGAAATTTCCGTCCGGTGTCTCCTGTTCTTCTACCACATGAACATTGGTAAATCCAAATGCCTTGAGGGCGGGAGGTACCATGGTTATACCTGTTCCGTGGATTGATGAAAACACAATCTTCAGATCTTTTTCCTTGGCAATGGCATCAGGAGAAAGACTCAGACTCTTAATCATTTCCAGATAGGGAACATCAATCTTATCGGCTATTATCTCAATCAGACTATTGTCTCCATCAAACTTTACATCGTCGATCGAGGCAATGGCACCGACTTCCGTAATTACATTTTTGTCATGCGGCGACACCATCTGTGCCCCATCGTCCCAATAAGCCTTGTAGCCATTGTATTCTTTTGGGTTATGCGAAGCGGTAAGTACTACCCCGCTTTTACAACCAAGTTTTCTAATGGCAAATGAAAGTTCAGGAGTAGGTCTTAAATCCTCGAAAAGGTAAACTTTGATGCCATTGGCTGAGAAGACGTCTGCTGTGATTTCTGAGAAATACCGACTGTTATTTCTGCTATCGTGAGCGATGGCAACACTGATTTGCTCTCCCGGGAATGTTTTGAGAAGGTAGTTTGCCAACCCCTGGGTGGCCATCCCTACGGTGTATTTGTTAATCCGATTTGAACCCACACCCATGACTCCCCTTAATCCGCCAGTCCCAAATTCCAAATTTCTATAAAATGCATCGGTAAACTCTTCCGGGTCTTCAGATTGAAGTCTTTGGATCTCGTCCTTTGAGGCCTGGTCTAATTTGCCGGCCGAAAGCCATTTTTGGGCATTTTGTTCTGGTGTCACCATGAATATTTCTTTACGGATTATGTTGAATACTAAATCTAAATGAAGTTAAGTTGTCTCGCTAATATCCCAGCTTGTTTTTAACCCTATCTAACACTTTCTGGCCCACTGCTGATGCTTTCTGCTCCCCAGCTTGCAGCAAATCTTCCAGCTGTCCCTGATCACTCATCAATTCCTCGTAAGTCTTTCGTTCATTTACGTACTTGTCCATGATGAGCTCATAAAGCTCCTGTTTTGCGTGGCCGTACCCATAATTGCCACCTTCATATTTCGATCGCATTTCTTTGGTCTGAGTTTCATTGGCAAGTATCCTGTAAATCTGAAAGACATTGCATGTATCCGGATTTTTAGGAGCCTCGAGGGGCAATGAATCTGTAACAATTGACATGATGTTCTTCCGGAGTTGCTTATCCGGTTGGAATATATCAATGATATTGCCATATGATTTGCTCATTTTTTGACCATCAGTACCCGGGATTGTCATCAGCTCATCGTCAATTTTAGCTTCCGGAATCACAAAGGTTTCACCAAACTGATGATTAAAAGCATTTGCGATGTCCCTGGTCATCTCTAAATGTTGCTTTTGATCCTTACCCACAGGAACTATATCGGCATCATACATCAGGATGTCACATGCCATCAGAACAGGGTAGGTAAACAGTCCTGCATTTACATCAGCAAGCCTGTCTGATTTGTCTTTGAAGGAATGTGCATTGGCCAGCATGGGAAAGGGGGTGAAGCAGCTCAAAAACCAGGTCAATTCACATACCATTGGGATCCTGGATTGACGATAAAAATGATTTCTATCCGTATCAAAACCACAGGCGATCCATGCTGCCGCCACAGATCGAGTATTTTCCGCTCTTATTTCCGGATCTTTAATGGTGGTCAAAGAATGGAGATCCGCAATGAAACAGAAACAGTCATTTTTTGGATCCCTGGACAATTCAATTGCCGGAAGGATAGCTCCGAGTAAATTACCCAAATGAGGCTTTCCCGAACTTTGAATTCCCGTTAAAATACGTGCCATCTAGTTTTTTGTCGCAAACCTATTATCTACTTTGGTATTATTCGACGGAAGAATAGATAAAAATGATATTTAGCGTTTCTTTGTAGCCATTTATGAAGTACTTGTTCTTATTTGTTCTTGCAGCCACTTGTTTCGAAATTTCCGCCCAGGATAAATTCGAGTTTAAAGTCAACAGCCACGATTTCAAGACGATATCGGAAGAGAAAGGTCCTGTGACATATACTTTCGTATTCGCCAATGTATCTCAGGATTCCGTAGGCGTTGCGAACGTCAAAACCTCATGCGGGTGCACCTCACCAGGTTGGAGCAGTAACATGATAGCACCTGGAGATTCCGGATATGTGGATGTGACTTATAATCCAAGAAATCGTCCTGGAGTATTCAATAAGACAATACGTGTACTCAATAGTGCAGGAGAAAGCTATACCTTATACATCAAAGGTTCCGTACTTCCCAGGCCGAAATCCATTGAGGATGAGTTGCCGATTGTATTCGGTAATCTGCGGTCAAAGTACCGGGCATTTAATTTGGGAAAATTCACCACTGAGGCCACGGTAACAAGGAGTTTTGAGGTTTACAATGAATCCGATACGGCAATTGCATTTCTGGGGGTGCGGGACACTCTGGATTACTTAAAATTTGAATTTAAGCCAAAGAAATTGCTGCCAAAGGAAAAGGGCATGATCGTCATTTCTTATAATCCTACCATCGATCCTGAACTGGGATTTAATTCAATACCGGTTGAGCTTGTTACTACCGATGCGAAGCACCCCATTAAGAAATATATGGTACTCTCTACCATTGAGGAGTTTTTCCCCGAGATGACCGAGGAGGAGCTTAAAAAGACCGGCAGGCTGTCTTTCTCGGAAACTGTTATTGATTTCGGTTCTGTAAGTGAAGGTGAATTGGCAACCGAAAGCGTGGAATTGATAAACAGTGGATTAAGTACCCTAGAGATACGGAAAGTGGATTCAAATTGTAATTGTGTCAAGGCAACAATCGATTCTAATTCAATCGAGGCGGGAGGTTCGGAAATCCTGAAACTCGTCTTCTCATCAGATGGACGAAAAGGACGACAGTATAAAACGGTCACAGTCTTTTCCAATGACCCCACAGCACCTACACAGGTGCTTTCTGTCAAAGCCGAAGTACGTTAATTTTTGCCTTTTTCCGGTTTGTAAGAATTGTCCTCCCGATTGATGTCCGCCATTCTGTAGGATGCATCGATCTCTATGGACTCTATGTCATCCAGTTTTACAGGAACTGTCAATTCGTATTCCGGATGGGTCCAAAACCAGTCTTTTTCCACTGTTCTATCCATGCCGGATTCATTGGGTTTTTCACCTCTCATAATACTGAGGGGGATGTAGACCATTTGCTGTGATCCGTCTTTTTTGGTGATGGTCAAATCAACTGGCATCGGAATACGTCCTTTTCGTTCTAGTTTTATCAACGTATTATTTCCCATAGCCTCGACAGAAGCAAGGCTATAATCGATCTTATTGGTGGTGAAAACCCAATGCTGGAAATACCAGTCAAGAACCATTCCGGACTCTTTTTCCATTACCCTGATGAAATCATACATATCCGGGTGCCTGAATTTCCATTCGTTAAAATATCGTTTCATTCCCCGGGCCAGTGCCTCTTCACCGATCACATAACCCAGTTGATTCACGGCAACAGCACCTTTCGAATAAACCGCTACTCCATAGGCCATGTTAGTGCCATAATAGTCGGCATGCGTAGACATTGGCTCTTCGAAACCACTCTTGGCAATTGAAAAGTATCCGCGATAATTATTTATAATATGGTTTCCTCCGAACAGGTGCGCCATAATTTTGGATTCAGTATACTCTACAAATCCCTCATCCATCCAGCCATAAAGAATTTCATTAGACGCAAGTACTCCCTGATACCAACTGTGCATGGCCTCATGAACGGTGACGCCAACAAGAGATTGAATGCCCCGATCGCCAGTTATAAGTGTAGACATAGGGTACTCCATTCCACCGTCACCGCCTTGCATTACTATAAATTCAGGATAAGGGTATTCACCAAAGTATTTACTGGCAAACTGGAAGGATTTTGAGGCAAATTCCGGTAGATCTTTCCAGTTTACGGTGGTGCTGTCTTCCTGATAGAAAAAACGAATTAAGGGACCATCCGGAACTTGAACTGTAGTATGCGTGTAGTCTGGATCTGCTACCCAGGCGAAATCATGTACATTTTCCGCTTTGAATTTCCACGTAAGTTTTTCACCCCTGGAATTTGGCTTCATATCATTTCCTGAATACTTGTAACCTATTTCATCAGGATTGGTAAGTATGCCACTTGCGGCTACCACATATGATCGGTCAATGGTAATGTTTACCTCATAATCCCCCCAGGGTGAATAAAACTCTCTGGCAATATACGGATAGGGATACCAGCCATTTTCATCATATTCGGCAATTTTTGGAAACCATTGCGTCATGGAATAATCGATACCTTCACTATTGTTCCTTCCGCTTCGACGGATTTGAACAGGCACCTGACTGTCGAAGGTCATTTCAAACAGGGTGCTGGATCCCGGAAGGAGTGGTTGATCCAGCGTGACTTCCACCACGGTTCCACTGACCTCGTAGTTTAGATCGGCTCCATCCTGTGTGAGAGTCTGGATATTATGGTATCCAATTTCATCAGGACCTAATTTCGATATTCTTGTACCCACCCGTTTGTCGGGATCCATTAAATTCTGACTTCTTACGTCCATCATGCTTCCCGGTTGGAAAGCATTGAAATAAAGGTGATAGAACACTTTGTCCAGCGTATCGGGCGAGTTATTGGTATAAGTCAGGCTTTGTTTTCCTGTGAATTGATGTTTCGATGCGTCAAAGTCTATTTCCATTACATACTTTACCCGCTGTTGCCAATATGACTGCGCTGGCAAAAAAAATGGAGTTAGTAAAATGAGAAATGAAATTAGATATTTGAGACGGTTAGACGTCGACTTTAGCATATTTTGCATTCTTTTCGATGAAATCTCTTCTCGGGGCTACTTCATCACCCATCAACATAGAGAAAAGATGATCTGCTTCAGCAGCAGATTCAATTGTTACTTTCTTTAAACTTCTGCCTTCAGGATCCATGGTCGTTGACCAGAGCTGTTCCGGGTTCATTTCCCCAAGACCTTTATAGCGCTGTATGCTTACGGCATCTTCCTTTCCATCGGCTAAATCTTCGATCACTCTTACACGATCATCTTCTGACCAGGCATATCGCTCGGATTTACCTTTTCTTATAAGATAAAGTGGAGGTAGAGCGATGTAGAGGTATCCTTTCTCGATAAGCGAGGTCATGTATCGAAAAAAGAATGTCAGGATCAGCGTTCGAATGTGACTACCATCGATGTCCGCATCCGTCATAATGATAATCTTGTGATACCTAAGTTTTGTTAGATTAAGGGCTTTTTCATCTTCTTCCGTTCCGAAGCTCACTCCAAGAGCAGTGATCATATTTTTGATCTCTTCATTGTCGTATATCTTGTGCTCCTGGGCTTTTTCTACGTTCAGTATCTTTCCTCTAAGAGGTAGGATGGCCTGGAATTTCCGGTCTCTACCCTGTTTTGCAGAACCGCCGGCAGAGTCTCCCTCCACGAGATAGATCTCGCTGATTGCTGGGTCTTTTTCCGAGCAGTCAGCCAGCTTACCAGGCAATCCAGTGCCTGAAAGTACGTTCTTTCGCTGAACCATCTCTCTGGCTTTGCGTGCGGCGTGTCTGGCCTGCGCGGCAAGGATTACTTTTGAGACAATCTGCTTAGCTTCTTTTGGATTCTCCTCCAGATACTCACTTAGCATATCGCCTACGCAAGTATCCACGGCACCCATAGCATCTGAGTTTCCAAGTTTTGTTTTGGTTTGACCTTCAAACTGTGGTTCTGCCACTTTGACACTAATTACACTGGTAAGGCCCTCTCTAAAGTCATCTCCGCTAATTTCGACTTTAACTTTTTCCAGCAAGCCGGATTTTTCAGCGTAAGACTTTAGCGTCCTTGTAAGCGCACGACGAAAACCTGCAACGTGAGTTCCGCCTTCAATGGTATTGATATTATTTACATAGCTAACCACGTGTTCCGCGAAGGAGGTATTATAGCTCATGGCCACCTGAACCGGTATCCCACCTTTATCACCCTCCATATAAATAGGAGCAGGGATAAGCTTTTCTCTCGATTCGTCTAAGTATTCAACGAATTCGATTAGCCCACCTTCAGAAAAGAAGGTATCAGACCTATCACTTCCATCATCATCTTTTTCCCGATGGTCTACCAGGTCAATTTTTATACCTGCATTGAGATAGGCCAGCTCCCGTAGTCTGGAAGCGATGGTGTCATAGTTGTAAGTGGTCGCAATAAATATTTCGCTGTCAGGCAGGAAATGTACTGTGGTACCTGTTATATCAGTTTTGCCGATTTCTTTTACAGGACCTTTGGGAATGCCTTTAGAATAGGATTGTTCGTAAATAATGCCATTCCTATGAACTGTGGCTTTAAGGTCAATAGAGAGCGCATTTACACAGGAAACCCCCACACCATGCAGACCGCCGGAAACCTTATAAGTATCCTTGTCAAACTTACCACCGGCGTGCAATACGGTCATTACCACCTCCAGAGCGGAACGGTTTTCTTTTTTGTGAATATCCGTAGGTATACCCCTTCCGTTGTCGGAAACCGTGATTGAATTGTCTTCGTTCACTTCCACTTTTATGTGGTCACAATGACCGGCTAACGCCTCATCAATGGAGTTGTCCACTACTTCCCAAACGAGGTGGTGAAGGCCTTTTATACCTACATCACCAATGTACATTGCGGGTCTTTTTCTAACGGCCTCAAGACCTTCAAGAACCTGTATGTTACTTGCTGAATACTCTCCTTGTTTGCGTTGCTTATTCTCTTCCATGGGGTAGATCACAAAAGCTGCAAAAGTAACATAAAAGTATCTTTCGGGAGACATTGAATTTACAATAAAGCTGATTATGTTTACAACTAAATCTTTAGTTATGAAGTTAATCCGATTGATTTTCAGCGTTTGTTTTCTCCTTGTCTTTGGTTACTGTTTTGGCCAGGATGGCACTCCAAAGTCTCAGGAAGAACGGACGCAGGAAGAGACAGATCGATTAAAACGTATCGAAGCGCGACGAAGAGCGTATGAGCGAGACCCGCAGGCCTTTAGAGATAGCGTCGCGAATTTAAGAAAGCGGGAGGCAGAGGAGGAGGCCCAAAGAAGATTGGCGAGGTACAAGGCAAATGACAAAGTTGATACTTTGAAGAGGATTGATTTAAGCCACTGCCTTTTGACAGAAGTACCGGATTTCGTTTTGGAAGCCTGGAACCTGGAAAGGTTGATTTTGGATCATAACAGTATTCGAAAGTTACCACGGCAGCTCAAGAAACTTGAAAAACTGGCCATTATTCAATGGGGTCATAATGAATTTGAAAGGAGAGTCCGCTTCCCACGGATGACCGCTGTAACCGACCTAAGATTTACCGGGAACAATGTAGATCGTCTGCCAGCCATCAGGAAGTTTAAAAACCTGACGAAACTTGACATTTCGGGTAATGCTCTTTCAGCAATCCCAATCAGAAAAATCAAAAGAAACGATTATTTGAAGGAGGTTATCATCAAGGAAAATCCGCTGATATTGTCGGAGGCGAAGTATCGCAAGCTTACCAATGTCAGCGTCTTGAAGCTGAATAAGTGCGACATTGAATTTATTGACCCGTCTTTTTACGAGATGGAGAACCTTTCTGAGCTGCAGTTGCAGGAAAACAAGCTTTCCTCTTTGCCAGATGGTATTTCCGAGATGAAAAACCTGTCTAAGCTCAGTTTCTATAAAAACAATTTGGAGTCTTTGCCAGAGGACTTTTTTGACGTTCCAAACCTCGTTGTAGTGGATTTGTATTACAATGAATTGCAAAAGATTCCGTCCAGCATTGCTAAAGCTCAGGATCTCGAGATTCTATACATGGCAAATAATCGAATTTATGATGTGCCTGAGGAGTTGGGCGAGCTGAGTGGTCTCGAGGAGCTTTACCTACATCATAACCGGATTAGTGCCTTACCTTCTTCGATTTCGAAGCTCGGCGATCTGAGGGTGCTACGGGTCAATGACAACTACCTTGTTGAATTCCCTAAACAGGTGCTTGAGCTGAAGAAACTTCAGGAGCTGGATCTGAATAACAATGAATTAAGAGAGATTCCAATGGAAATTTCGGAACTGACGGAGCTGCAATTATTTACATTCAATGGCAATAACATCGATCTAAATGCCTTTCAACATCAGGATCTTGCCCGTCAGATATATTTCATGACCCAGAGAGGTATTATCTGTAAACCTTCGGTGAGAATGGAAGTTACGGGAGGGGATTAATTCAATAGTTACCTACACTTAACATCGTCAACGTACAGGCTGGAAGCGTCTCAATTCCTAAAGAACTGGCGCGGTTTGCAAACTCAGGATTTTCAGTGCCCGGATTAAAAATGATGCGTTTGGGTTTTAATGAGAGTATGTAATCTTCCCATTCTGCCTGATGCTCCGGGCCGATGTAGAGCGTGACAGTATCCACATCTTCAATTTTGGGTTTGGATCTTAGATCGAGGATTTGCTTTCCGAATAATTCACCCTTCTTGATCCCAACGGGCACAAAGTCGACCTCATGTTTCTTTAGTCTTTCTGCCGCCAGGAATGCGTATCTCTCAGGATTGGGAGTGGCCCCGATAATTACTGTTTTCTTCAATTTCTTATCTCTTTTTCCTTTTTAAAGGGATCATCCACCCGAAATTGATACCGAAATTGAAAGGCAGGTAAAGTGCATCCTGATTTTCGTCAGCATACAACAAATCAAAATCGCCGGCAACATCCGAATTATAGAGCCTCCTCCAATTTCTTACCCCGATGTCCATCCCGATGAACAAGTCTACCGTAAATCCCGATTGTGACGGTGAACGCATCCATTTCAATCCTGCAAACAATCCATAGAATGCAATGGTTTCCCGGCTTGTGAGGGTTGTCCTTTGAAAATTTACCGTTGCATCCTCCACATCCACATTATAGTCGGAAATTGAAAATCCTATGCCATGTCCGAAATAGGGCATACCATAAGGCTGATCCTTACTGTATAACTTTTGACGGAAGTTGATCTCATGTCCTCTTCGATAGACCTGACCAAGCTGTTGAATACCATCTGCTACGATAAAGGGATCACGGTAATACGTGTAAATCAGTTCATGTCCGAGTCTTTCCTGCTTATAGATTTCAGCCGCCACAGGAAAATTCCCTGTTGCGATCCAGATCGGATTTGCAGTGACCGAAAGGCCTCTGAATTCATTGACCACCGAGTCAAAGTATCTGTTCTTTTTCGATTTAAACTTGTAGGCTGGCTTTCTGGAACTTCTGGTTCGGTTTATGACGGCAGGACTTGAGCTTGTTATTGGATCTTCCTCGTACAGTGGGCGATACTTACCTGAAATTTCTCCATTTACATCATAAAGTGTCCATTCGCCCACTTGACGGGCATTATCCAGTTTTCCTTTCATTTTAATAGTACCGTCTTCGTAATATCCGGTAAAATCTCCGATGCCGTTTTCGAAAATGGCTTCCCCGTTCTTTAGTCCGGTTTTATCATAATAGATCCACTCACCGGTCTTTTTCCCATCTTTGATATTGCCCTCAGCCAGTATTTGACCACCGGGATAGTATTCTGTACTGGGGCCACTGCCATGGTCGTATTCTGAAAGACTGCTTACGTTTCCGTTTTCAAAATACAGACTCCATTGGCCTTCACGGACATCATCAACAAGGGTCCCGTGAGAACTAATACTCCCTGTTTCGTAATAGTACGTCCATTCTCCTGATTTCTTTCCGGCTTCGTAAAAACCTTCGGAAGCCAGATTTCCATTTTTATGATACTGTGCCCATCTGCCGACCCTTTGGCCATTTTTAAAATTGCCTTCACTTTCTAACTCTCCTGATTCGTAATAGTATTTCCAAAGACCTTCACTTCGATCATTCCTGTTTTGACCTTCCATTTTTAGTTGTCCGGCAGGGTAGTACTCCTTGTAGTGACCAATTCCCTCATCGAAATAGGTTTCTGCTTTTAGTCCGCCACCTTCAAAATAATACTCCCATTTTCCATCTTTCTTGTTATCCAAATAGATGCCCCGACTCTTTTCGTCTCCATTTTCGTAGTAATTGATCCATTCGCCTTCACGAATACCATCAATCATATGACCCAATGCCTTCAAAGTACCAGTCTCATAATAGTATTCCCATGGTCCGTTCTGTTTTCCATTCTGCAAGTTTCCCTGAGCACGGATGTGGTTGCTTTCGAAATAGTAGGTCCACTGACCCACGGGATTTCCCTTATCATAATACCCTGAAGCTTTAGGCGCGCCGTTTTGCATAAAAGAGGAATATGGACCATGGAGTACTGAGTCCTTTTCCCTAAGCGAGATGATTTCTTTTAAGTGAGTTTTTTCCTTGTCGTAATAGGTCCTGTACTCAAAAGTCTGGGCCTGGGTCACCAGACACATGAATAACAAAAGGCAATATGAGGCAGATAATTTCCACATACTGTTTAGTTGCCAACATTTTCCATCTTTGACAGGGTTCCCCAGGTACTCAACTCCTCCTCGGACCATAATGATGGGAAGAATACAATCATCTGCTTTCTTGGAGGCAAATATTGTTGCCAATTGGTACCCCCCGTAGCTTTGATTTCATCCGGATCTCTCTTCAAATAACGGGCTGCTGACTTAAAGTGCTCGATGGGCCATAAGACATTTGCATTTTGATCAAATCGTTTGAGAGCAGTTTTGATTTCAGAATGATCCATAAAATGATCTTCCAGGATTCTGTTGAGATTATTTCCCCTGACACTTTCCGCCATATCCAGAAATTGCTTACTGTACTTTTTCTCAAATTGACGTAAAGTCAGCGTCTTTTTTCCTGAGGCAAGTTCCGTGGCGCCTCGCTTCCAATAAAGGTGATCATAGACTTCCTCCAGTGGGGTTTCGGAGGATAATTTTTGTCTTGCGTTATAGTCTGTCAGCAGATGAAAATCCGTGGAGTTGATCTCGATCATACGATACTGTCCGGACTGAAAACCGCTGGAAGGCAGCAGGGACATTCTAAAAGCCAGAAACTGTTCCTTGTCCATGCCGTCAATCATTATGGCGAAGGAACGAATCAGGTTTTCGAAGTAATTATTAATTCGTTTGATCCTTTTCAGGAACAGGTCAGCATGTACTTCGGACCGTGACAGAATCTGGTTTTGTTCGTGCAAAACCAGCTGGAAATACAACTCAGTGATCTGGTGATAGATGATGAATATCTTTTCATCAGGAAAATCGGTCCTTGGTGTCTGCAGACTAAGCAAGGTGTCCAGATGGATGTAGTCCCAATAGGTCAGGTAATCAGAATACAGCAACCCATCCAGGTAGGAGGACAGATCCTGTCCCATGGCTTCATACTTGGCTTCCAGCTTTTTGAGCTGATTCAAAAGTTCGGGATCTATGTTTTCTTTCGCCATATCTGGTTTTAAAATATGTAAATTTGAGCCTTTATTGAATTAAACACAAAAGCACCCCTATGTCTGTTAATACAATGTCCAGCAACGGAAAAGCAAAATCATCCAATCGGGTAGACGACTTCGAATCACCGGATTTTTATCAAATTGACGACTTGCTTACCGAAGAACATAAACTTATACGGTCTTCCGTCCGGGATTTTGTCAAAAAAGAAATCACGCCATTTATTGAGGATTGGGCTGAGCGCAACCATTTCCCCAAGGAAATTGTCCGGAAATTTGGTGAAATAGGAGCATTTGGTCCCACGGTACCTGAAGAATATGGAGGAGGAGGACTTGACTATATCTCTTATGGGTTGATCATGCAGGAAGTGGAAAGGGGAGATAGTGGTATGCGATCCACGGCATCGGTCCAGGGCTCCCTTGTGATGTATCCGATTTTTGCATTCGGATCAGAAGAACAGAAAAAGAAATATCTCCCAAAGCTCGCGTCCGGTGAAATGTTAGGCTGTTTTGGTCTGACAGAGCCAAATCATGGATCCAATCCTTCAGGGATGGAGACCAACTTTAAGGATATGGGTGATCATTATTTGTTAAATGGTGCCAAGATGTGGATCTCAAATGCCCCTGAAGCGGACATAGCAGTAGTTTGGGCAAAAAATGAGGAAGGAAGAATACATGGACTAATAGTCGAAAGAGGATTTGAGGGATTTACCACTCCGGAAACACATGGAAAGTGGTCTCTTCGGGCTTCGTGCACCGGAGAGCTCGTATTCAGCGATGTGAAAGTACCAAAAGAGAATCTGCTTCCGAATAAAAGTGGACTTGGTGCTCCAATGATGTGTCTCGATAAAGCCAGGTATGGTATTGCTTGGGGAGCCATCGGTGCAGCCATGGACTGCTATGAATCTGCCAGAAAGTATGCCATTGAGAGAATTCAATTTGATAAACCCATAGGCTCATTTCAGCTGGTTCAGAAAAAGTTAGCTGAAATGCTCACTGAAATTACAAAAGCTCAGCTTCTGAACTGGAAACTGGGTAAGATGATGGATGAAGGTAAAGCGACCACTCAGCAAATATCCCTTGCCAAGCGTAATAATGTGGAGGTGGCGCTGAATATAGCCAGGGAAGCCCGTCAGATCCATGGCGGAATGGGTATCACAGGAGATTATCCGATGATGCGGCATATGATGAATCTGGAGTCTGTGGTAACCTATGAGGGCACTCATGATATCCATTTACTTATCCTGGGAGCCGAGATTACCGGAATTCCTGCATTCAAATAAATCAATCTTCAGGTCGGTCAGAAAAATCTATATTTTTAGGATTGTAACCTGACCACCATGAAAAAATTAACTGGATTCTTTCTTATTATCCTTCTTGCCGGATGTACAGTGGAGGAGAAGTTCGCTCACGATATACTGATCATCAATGGTACGCTATATGACGGTACCGGAGCAGAGCCGCTTGAAAATATCGATATTGCCATAGATGGGGATAAGATCGTGGCTATCGGTGACCTCGAAGACGAGCACATGGCTATGAAAGTATATGATGCGGAAGGTCTGGCCATTTCACCCGGATTTATTGATGTGCATGCACATCTCAATCCAATTCTTGAAATGCCTGATGCCGAAAGTCATGTTCGTCAGGGCGTAACACTTGCACTAGGCGGTCCTGATGGCTCATGTCCATGGCCGCTGGAAGACCATTTTGATACCCTGGAGACGCTTGGATTGGGTATGAACGTGGCTTACCTGGCAGGTCACAACACCATACGAGGTGAAGTAATGGGGTTAGAAGACAGGGCTCCAACAGATGAGGAGCTGGAGCAAATGAAATCCCTGGTCAGAGAGGCCATGGAGGCCGGAGCTTTTGGTCTGTCCACAGGATTAAAGTACTTACCCGGGGCCTTTTCCGAAGTGGAGGAGGTGATTGAGCTATCCAGAATAACTTCACAAATGGGGGGAATTTATACTTCCCATTTGAGGGAGGAAGGATTGGGACTCATCCCGGCAGTGAAGGAAGCGATTTTGATCTCCAGGGAAGCCGACATACCAGTAGTATTGACACATCATAAGGCCATAGGCCAAAGAATGTGGGGTAAAAGTAAAGAGACGTTGGCACTGGTTGATTCAGCCCGGAATGTGGGTCTGGACATCATGACGGATCAGTATCCATATATTGCCAGTTACACCGGTATTTCGGTGTTAATTCCTGCCTGGGCCAGAGCCGGAGGACAGAAAGCCTTTATGCAGCGAATTGATGATCCGGTTTTGCGAGACAGTATAAAAGCCGGCATTGTATTCAATATCCTCAATGACAGAGGAGGAGGTGATCTTAATCGAATTCAGTTTGCAAAGGTTGATTGGGACCAAAACCTGGAGGGTAAAACCTTAAAATTTTTTGTAGAGCAGCAAGGTCTGGAACCTACTCCAGAGAATGGAGCGGAGATGGTCATCAAAGCTCAATCAAACGGAGGAGCATCTGCCGTGTATTTTGCCATGGATGAAGGCGATGTAGAACGCATTATGAAACACCCCATGAACATGATAGCTTCTGACGGGAGACTATCACGGCTTGGAGTAGGGCATCCACACCCGAGATGGTATGGCACATTTCCCCGGGTACTTGGCTACTACGTCCGGGAAAAAGGAGTATTGACACTAACAGACGCAATCCGGAAAATGACGGGTTTACCTGCAAGCCGGCTTGGGTTGACGGATAGGGGCCAGATCGAGCTGGGTTATTTTGCTGATATTGTGGTTTTCGATCCAGAAACCATCATTGATAAGGCAACTTTTGAGGATCCGCATCAGTATCCGGAGGGAATCAGGTTGGTCTTCGTCAATGGTCAATTGACGGTTACTGGGGCGGACTTCACGGAAACCAGAGCCGGAAGGGTCATTTACGGTCCATCAAAGAAATAGATAGTTTTGATTATTCGTCTCTAAGGCTCTCCACCGGATTCGCCAGTGCTGCCTTAATGCTTTGCAGGCTTATCGTCAAAACGCCAATAAACAGCGCAAGTCCTCCTGCAATTACAAAAGCCAACCAGTTAATGCCCACTGCGTAAGCAAAGTTATCCAGCCATTGGGTCATCCAGTAATACGATGCCGGAATGGCGATTATGGCAGCTATGGCAATGAGCCTGGTAAAATCCCTGGAAAGTAAAAAGATGATCGACGGAACGCTGGCACCTAATACTTTTCGCACCCCTATTTCTTTGACTTTTTGATTGATAATGAACGCAGAAAGTCCCAATAGACCTATGCAGGCAATAATGATGGCCAACACCGTAAAGATGGTAAAGATCTGTCCAGTGGCTTTTTCCGACTCATAAAATCTCTCGAGATCTTCATCAAGAAAATACGACTGGAACGGAGAATTCGGGACAAAGCTGGCCCATAGCTCCTCTATCTCCGCCATGGTACTTTGTATATTCGACTGGTCAATCTTGATCACTGTTTTATTTACGAATTGGTTTGAACCTTCGGGAGAAGTAATACTCACCGGCTCAAGACCGACATGGAGGGATTGGAAATGAAAATCTTCCACAACACCAATGATGGTGAACTCTTCAGGATTCGGTTGAACATGTGTTATTTTCTTTCCAACTGCATCTGTCAATCCTAACTTTTCAACGGCGGATTTGTTCAAAACAATAGAAGAGGAGTCTTCAAAGTCTGGTGAGAAAAACCGCCCCTCGAGTAATTTCATGTCAAGAGTGGCCAGTAGGTCCTTGTCGAAGACCATATTCCTCGTCATCATGCTCTCTTTTCCGGTGCCGTCCACCCTCACCAGGAAACCTGGCAGGATATCCCCGGGCATTGCCGAAGTATAAGCAGTGCTTTGAACACCGGAAAGGTTATTGAGCTCAGTTCTAAACGTCTCGAATCTGTTCCAATTGAACCCGTTTGGATCGTTATTCAGCGCAAAACTGTTTTCGATAACTACCACCTGATCTTTGTCAAACCCAAGTGGCTTGCTCAGGAGGTACCCCATTTGGTTGTAAACCAATATTGTACTGCTTACAAGGGCGATGGATATAGCAAATTGTAATACAACCAGAATATTTCGAAGCTGAATGCCACCTTTTGAGTTTTTGAGCTTTCCTTTCAGTACACTAACAGGTTTGAAAGATGAGATAAAAAAAGCCGGATAGAGCCCTGCTAGTAATCCCACTAACAGGACAATCAATACGAAGACCAGAATATTACCTGTAGTCAAAATCTGAGTCATTGCAAGTGGTCGGCTTGCGATTTCGTTGAAATAGGGGAGTATCAGGAAAACCACAAGAAAAGCAACGATGGCACTCAAAAGTGACACTACCGTGCTTTCGGTAAGAAACTGACCAATCAGCTGTCCTTTGGCCGAGCCCAAGACCTTTCTGATCCCCACTTCCTTACCACGCTCTGTGGACCGGGCGGTGGAAAGGTTCATGAAATTGATGCAAGCGATGGTAAGAATGAAAATGGCAATGATGCTGAACACATAAACATAATTGATGTTTCCGTTAGCTTTTATTTCACCCTCCAGGTTGGAGTATAAATGAATGTCTTTGATGTTTTGCAAGTAGTAATTGTATCCGTTTCCGGCTTCAATGTACTCGTCATAAGATATGCCGTTTCGCTCACGAATCTCCCCATCCGCGTACAATCGGATGAAGTCAGGAATTTTTTCCATGAATACATCCGGATTTGTGCCTTCACTCAGTTCAATGTAGGAAAGCGTAGAAAATCCAGTCCAATTCTGTTGCTCAAAGAACGGGAACCCGAAAAATGGAATCAGGTAATCAAATTCGAGATGTGAATTAGCTGGATAATCTTCCGTTACAGCTGTCACCATTCTGGTTAAATTTCCGAATATCAGTTGCTTACCGATGGGATCATCCTCTCCAAAAAGCTTCCTGGCAGTAGACTCTGTGAGGACAATGGAATTAACCTCGTCAAGTGCTGTTTCTGCATCTCCCTGGATGATTTTGCTATTGATAACATCAAAAAATGTAGAATCAGTGAAAAGAACCTTTTCTTCTATGTAATAATCATCGCCATATTGTATCGTCACGGGACCTCCCGCTGCAAAGAAACTGGCGTGGGCCAGGACTTCCGGAAAATCCTGAACCATCGTAGGAGCGATACTATGAGGCACGAAGGCATAGTCCACCTCTCTTTCCGGGTAGACCCTGTTAAGCGCTATTCTATAAACATTGTCTTTTTGGAAGTCATCATACGAAAGGTCATAGTTCACATACAGGTAGATCGTGAGGCAAGTAGCCATCCCCAGGGACAGACCGAGTACATTAACTATTGTGAATCCAAATTTCTTTTTCAGACTTCGGATTGAAGCTGTGAAGTAGTTTTTGAGCATTTGACTGAAGGCTTGAGTTATTCTTATTTACCTTATTCCTGAAATAAAGTTGCACCACTCATATAATTGGAAGTGGGGTCTTATTTCAAGATTTCTAACTTTCCATTTCCAAATTGTAAATCTATGAAGAGAATAATAACAGGATTTTCATTTTTGGTCTTTACAGTTGCCCTATTCGGGCAAACCACATTCCCGGTAAACGGTGTGGTGGATGAAAGACCGGAAATATACGCATTAAGGAATGCGACGATCTATCAGGATTACCAAACCAGGATAGACAACGGAACACTGGTGATCAGGCAAGGTAAGGTAGTAGCCGCTGGTACATCAGTAAATGTCCCGAAAGGAGCCATTGAAATTGACCTGATGGGGAAAACCATTTACCCGGCATTTGTCGATCCACACTCAAATTATGGTATTCCTGAGGTCAAGTCATCCAGGTCATTCGGTCCTCAATACGACTCCGAAAAAGAAGGGGCTTTCGGCTGGAACGAAGCCTTGAAATCCGATTATAAGGCCATCAGTGAGTTCACTGTTGATAGCAAGAATGCAAAAGACCTACGAAAAGCGGGATTTGGGGCGGTAGTCAGCTTTCGAAATGATGGTATTTCCAGAGGTTCCTCAGTTTTCGCTTTGACGGGTGAAGAGGAGGTACAAAAAATGGTCCTGAAATCAGAGGCATCAGCACATTTGTCCTTCAATAAGGGATCATCCGGTCAATTATATCCTACTTCCATAATGGGTTATGTAGCGCTTGTCCGACAGACCTACTACGATGCCGATTGGTATGCCAGAAGCGGCATGTCCGAACAAACCAATCAGACACTTGCTTCATTCAACCAATTGAAAAGTTTACCACAAATTTTCGAGGCCAATGGTGGCAGATCGAGAGTATTGCTGGCGGACCAGATAGGAGATGAATTCGGAATTCAATACATCATCAAAGGAAATGGAGACGAGTATCAGCGAATTAACGATATCAAAGCAACCGGAGCATCGCTGATTCTTCCCCTTAATTTTCCGGCAGCATACGATGTAAGCGATCCGCTCAATGCCATTGATGTTTCCCTGGCAGATTTAAAGCATTGGGAAAATGCGCCGGCCAATCCAGTTGTGGTAGCTCAAAGCGGAATAGACTTTGCCTTTACTGCAGATGGCTTGAAGAAGGTCGATGATTATCTTAAGAACATTAGGAAAGCCATCTCTTATGGTCTATCGGAAGCGAATGCATTAAAAGCAATGACATATACCCCGGCAAGACTGGTGCGAATGGATGGCAGCATTGGTTCATTGCAGGCCGGTAAGGTTGCCAACTTCATCGTGGCAGATGGCAACATCTTTGATGACAAGACCAATATTGAACAAACCTGGGTTTTGGGTAAGCAGTATTTCATTGAAGTACCGAAACCATCAATTGCAGGTGAATATGACCTCTCCGTAGACGGAGCGAATTTTAAACTGAACATTACAGGTAGCACGGACAAACCAAAGGCAGAGGTTGTTCAGAATGATACCACGAAATTAAAGGCGGACCTTAAAGTAGACGGACGCCGCATTCAGCTTGCATTCTCTACTAAAGAGCCCTCAAACAGTTATCGTTTGTCAGGATGGATCTCGGGAGACAATCTGAAAGGAAACGGTCAGGATGGCGACATGGAATGGATCAATTGGACTGCTTCCATGACAGGATCCGGTGATGAAGGTAACGAGGAGGATGATGACAATGGTACCATGGAGACAGGCGACTTGCTATATCCCTTTGTTGGATTAGGATCAACTTCAGTTCCTCAGCAGGAGGATATCCTTCTAAAGAATGCCACTGTATGGACCATGGAGGATGATGGCATTCTTGAGAACGCGGATGTCCTTATTAAAAACGGAAAAATTGCTGCTGTCGGTCAGAACCTTTCAGCTGGCGGTGCCAGGGAAGTTGATGCTACGGGAAAACATGTCACACCGGGAATCATTGATGAGCATAGCCATGCGGCGCTATTTGGAGTTAACGAAAGTTCTCATGCAGTAACGGCCGAGGTGAGCATGTACGATGCCATTGATGCGGACGACATTGACATCTATCGTCAACTTTCAGGTGGAGTCACAGCGGCTCAACTTCTTCATGGCTCTGCAAACCCTGTTGGAGGTCGCTCTGCACTTGTTAAGTTTCGTTGGGGACAAAATGCGGAAGGGATGAAAATCAAAGGTGCAGATGGATACATCAAATTTGCGCTCGGAGAAAACGTGAAACAATCTAACCGTTCCAGCCAATGGGTCACCAGATATCCTCAGACCAGGATGGGTGTGGAGCAGGTTTATGTCAATTCATTTAATGAGGCAAGAGCATATGACAATGAATGGAAAAGGTATAATGCCTTGTCTTCCAGGGATAAGGCGTCCGCCGTTGCGCCCAGACGTGACCTTCAATTAGAGGCCATGGCAGAAATATTAAACAGCGAGCGTTTTATCACCTGCCACAGCTATGTACAATCTGAAATTAACATGTTGATGAATGTAGCTGAGCAATTTGGTTTCCGTGTCAATACCTTCACTCATATTCTGGAGGGATATAAAGTTGCAGATAAAATGGCTGAGCATGGAGTAGGCGGATCCACATTCTCAGACTGGTGGGCATACAAGTATGAGGTTAAGGAAGCCATTCCATATAATGCCGCATTGATGACACAAGCTGGCGTTACTGTTGCCATAAACTCCGATGACGCAGAGATGGCAAGAAGACTTAACCAGGAGGCCGCCAAATCAGTGAAGTACGGAGGAATGGATGAATACGAAGCCATGAAAATGGTGACCATCAATCCCGCTAAACTTTTGCATCTGGAAGATAGGATGGGTTCATTGAAAGTTGGTAAGGATGCAGATGTAGTCATGTGGAATGATCATCCTCTATCCATTTATGCCAAATCTGAAATGACCATTGTAGATGGTACAGTGTATTATGACATCGAGACGGATCAGGCCAAAAGAGAATACATCAAGAAGGAGAAGGCACGAATCATAGCCAAAATGAAAGAAGATAATGCCAAAGGCGGACCTACTCAAAAGCCCGGAACAAGGGAGAAGCATGTTCATCATTGTCGGGAAGCTATTGGTCTACATTAAAAGAAATATTGAAATGAAAAAAATAATAACGTTAATACTGACCATTGCAGTGACTTCTGCCCTAAGGGCACAAACGCCGAGACCTGCTGATCCTCAGTCCGAACCTATTGCCATTACCAACGGGACGATCCACGTTGGCAATGGTGAGATAATCGAGAACGGCACGGTACTTTTCAACGAAGGAAAAATCACCTCAGTCACCACGGGTTCAAATGCAGATTTATCAGGCTATAGAACGATAGATGCTTCTGGTAAACATGTTTATCCATCGTTGCTGATGCCTTCTATCCGTATTGGATTGGAGGACATATCAGCCGTGCGACCAACGGTTGACTTTGAGGAGGTGGGAGACTTGACTCCGAATGTGAGAACTCAGATAGCATTTAATACAGATTCTGATCTACTGCCGACTTTTAGGTTCAATGGAATATTGGTGGCCCAGGTAGCTCCACAGGATGGATTGGTGACTGGCACGTCCAGCATCATGATGCTCGATGGATGGAATTGGGAAGATGCAACCCTGAAAAAAGACGATGCCGTACATGTGGAGTGGCCTGCAAAAAGCTATGGGCCCAGGTGGTGGTTGGGAGAGACAGACAGACGGCCTAATGATAATTACGAAGACCAGGTGAATTCGATCATCGATCTTATCAAGGACTCGAAGGCTTACGCTGCCATGGACAATGTTCCAAAACAAAATCTGAAACTGGAGGCCATGAAAGGAGTGATTTCCGGTGATCAGTCTTTGTTTGTCCAGGCCAACAGAGCGGAGCAGATCATCGAGGCCATTACCAGACTTAAAGAGGTGGGTGTTCCCAAAGTAGTTCTCGTAGGAGGTGAAGATGTCTATTATGCTAAGGATTTGTTAATCGAGCATAACATACCAGTTGTGCTGGATAATGTTCACCGACGTCCGGCACGCGAAGATGAAGACGTGGATTTTCCTTACAGATTGCCAGGTTTACTCGCAGATGAGGGAATAAAAGTTTCTCTCAGGCATTCGGGCATGCTTTCGAGAGGACGAAACCTTCCGTTTTATGCGGGCACCGCAGTGGCATATGGTGTAGATCGCGAGGAAGCACTCAAAATGATAACACTTAATACGGCAGAGATTCTTGGAGTGGATGACATTCTGGGTACGATCGAAGAGGGTAAAGATGCTACATTGGTGATTTCAGAAGGAGATATACTGGATATGAGAACGAGTATGATCACTGAGGCGTTTATCCAGGGACGAAATGTCATTATTGAGGGAAAACAGCAAGTACTGTTTGAGAGATTCAAAGAAAAATACCAGGAAGAGTAGTGATACCCTGATTTCATAGAAATGACCTTTTTGGTGGGAATTTTAGAATAAAATTTCCTTTTAGAGCCATCTGATTATCATCAGATGGCTTTTTTATTGAAAAAATCATAATTATATAAAAAACGGCCCACGAGCCTCTCTTTTGACTTTTTTGTCCACATAACGGCCTCTTAATTGTACTTTTTCCTGAACGCAGACTATCAATTTTTTAGGTATTTGTAGTTAGAATGGCATGGGATTGAAAATTATGTAAATATTAAGGTTAGTGGGTTAAATTTTAACCATGACTTGACATATAATTCAATTTCTCACATACAATTGCATCAAAATTTAACCTAATATCTAAGAATTCACGCAAAAAGTAGAATTAGCACATGAAAACAGAACGAATCAATCAAGACATGGACTCTACCGCTGTATCGGGTACTGATATGTCGGAGGTACTAGCCTCCATAGATCAGGCCACGGCGGCCACTGCTGACCTGGCCACACAGCTTGGTGATACATTGTTGACAGCCAATAACGTTTGGATGATGTTGGCCACGGCGCTGGTATTTATCATGCACCTTGGCTTTGCAGGAGTGGAAGCGGGTTTTGGTCAGTCCAAAAACACAGTTAATATCCTTTTCAAGAATACTTTAACTCCTATTATAGGCATTATCACCTACTTCATTTTGGGTTTTAACCTTATGTATCCAGGGTTTGAGACACCGGGATGGTATGGTTTTGCCGGATTTGGATTGGAGACCTCGGCTACAGCCGATAATACAGTAGGCTATGCCAGTGGTGGATACACTTACTGGACAGACTTCCTGTTCCAGGCCATGTTTGCGGCGACTGCTGCAACGATCGTGTCCGGTGCCATTGCAGAGCGGGTAAAACTTGGAGCTTACCTAATATTCACATTGTTCTTTGTCGGTGTGGTATATCCGATAATTGGTAGCTGGAAATGGGGTGGAGGAGCCCTTGATGCTATGGGATTCTATGATTTTGCCGGTTCTACACTTGTCCACTCCGTAGGTGGCTGGGGTGCACTCGCAGGAATTATAATCCTTGGGCCACGTCTGGGCAAATACGTAGACGGTAAGGTAATCGACAAGCCTGGTTCCAGTGTTCCATTGGCAGTAATAGGAGTATTCCTTCTATGGTTGGGATGGTTTGGATTCAATGGCGGATCTGTTCTTTCAGCCGATCCGGGACTGGTTTCATTTGTATTGGTAACAACCTCACTGGCTGCCTGTGCAGGTGGACTTGGAGGTTTCGCGGCAGGATACTTCATTTTCAAAAGACTTGATTTGGGAATGGTGCTGAATGGTATTCTGGCTGGCCTCGTAGGCATCACTGCCGGAGCCGATGTCATCGAGCCATTAAATGCCATCCTGGTAGGACTTATAGCAGGTGTTCTGGTGGTTATCTCAGCCGTTACGCTGGATAAACTCAAACTGGATGACGTTGTCGGTGCGGTTTCCGTTCACCTTACATGCGGCATCTGGGGTACACTGGCCGTGGGGATCTTCTCAATCAATGAGGAGCATTCATTCATTACGCAGCTGAAAGGTGTGCTTATATGCGGTATCGCGGCTTTTGCGGCGGCGTTTTTGATCTTCTACATCCTTAAAATGACAATCGGTATCAGAGTAAGTCAGGAGCACGAGGAAGAAGGTCTGGATAGCCACGAGCACGGTATCAGAGGCTATACCATTACTGTAGAATAAACTCTCAAAAACTTATAAATAAAAAGAGTCTCCAGGTTCCGGAATTGGGGAATTCACACCTGGAGACTTGACGTCAACTAATAAAAATTATTATCAGATGAACACTTCAAAATTAGTAAAAAAAATCACTCTATTATCGATGATTGTACTAGCGGTCACATCATTGAATGCACAGGATGAAGGGGGTCTTTCTCTTTCAGGATCGGTTGATACCTACTATAGGGCCAACCTTAATGGATCTAATGATCCTTCGACAGGGGCTACTATGGCACCGGGTACTTCATTTGCCAATCTTCCTGGGTTTTCTCTGGGTATGATCAATCTTATTGCTGCGTATGAAGGTGAGAAAGCTGGTTTTGTAGCTGATATGGTATATGGTCCGAGAGGGGCCGATGCGGTATTCAATTCTCCGGCTTCACTCAATATCGTGAACCAATTATATGTTTACTGGAATGTTTCAGATGCCTTTACTCTTACATTGGGTAACTGGAATACCTTCCTTGGGTACGAGGTGATCTCACCTGCAGGTAATTTCAATTACAGCACATCTTACATGTTCTCTTATGGACCATTTTCACATTCCGGTTTGAAGGCGGACATTTCACTTGGGGGAGGGCTTAGCCTGATGCTGGCCGTTATGAATCCAACTGATGCGACCGATTTTAATCCTTCCGGTGATTACGTAGGTGGTGCGCAGCTTGGATATGAGAATGACATGGGCGGACTTTGGTTGAACTCCATCGTGTCTGATGGTTTTTACCAGATTGATCTGACTACCGGCTGGGATCTGACTGATGTGATTTACCTTGGCGTAAATGCAACTTCAAATTCTGATTTTGCCGGAGGCGCGCTGTATGCACAAGCTTCACTTTCGGATGCTTTCGGTCTTGGAATAAGAGGAGAGTATTTTGTGGATGACGAGGGGGTGGTACTTACCGCTGGTGAAAGTGTTATTGACTTTACCATTTCTGCTAATTATACTGTTGGCTCACTCACATTCATTCCAGAGTTCAGAGTAGATGCTGCTTCATCCGATGAATTTATATTGGATGCGGGGGACCCTGCTGATCCGGCAAGTATTGAGCTCGGTAGTACATTGTCGTCGTTTGTTTTGGGTGCTTATTATAGTTTTTAATTTTTAATCAATTATACTTTAAACCAAATAACAAAAATTACTTATGGCAAAATGTAAGCTCGAATACATCTGGTTAGATGGTTATAAACCAACCCAGAGTTTGAGAAGCAAAACAAAAATTATTAAGGATTTCAGCGGTAAGTTGGAAGACTGCCCTGAATGGTCCTTTGATGGTAGCTCCACTGAGCAGGCTGAAGGCGGATCATCTGACTGCCTTCTCAAGCCAGTGTTCTGCTGCCCTGATCCGGCTATCAAAGATGGTTATCTGGTGATGACCGAAGTATTGAACGCCGATGGCACTCCTCATGAGTCCAATGGCCGGGCAACTATCGGCGCAGCCGATGAGGACTTCTGGTTTGGCTTTGAGCAGGAGTATTTCCTTTGGGATCCGTCTACGGATAAACCATTAGGCTTTCCGGCTGGTGGGTTTCCTGGACCTCAGGGACCTTACTACTGCGGTGTAGGTGGACAAAATGTATTCGGAAGAGAAATCAAAGATGAACACCTGGATCTTTGTCTGGAAGCAGGTCTCAACGTTGAAGGTACCAACGGTGAAGTGGCTGCAGGCCAATGGGAATTCCAGATATTCGCCAAAGGTGCTTCTGAGGCTGGAGATCAGATATGGCTGGGAAGATACTTGTTGGAAAGACTCGTTGAGAAATATGGGCTGGCCATCAACTGGCATCCTAAGCCACTTGGTGACCTGGATTGGAACGGATCCGGAATGCACGCAAACTTCTCTAATACCTTTATCAGAACGGCTGGTTCCAGAGAAAAGATCGAAAAAGTTTGCGAAGCTTTCCGTGGGGTAGTCAAAGAGCATATCGAAGTCTATGGTGCTGACAATGATCAGCGTCTTACAGGTAAGCACGAGACTGCGGCTATTACTGATTTTTCATATGGAGTTTCTGATAGAGGAGCTTCCATTCGTATTCCTGTGTACACTGCCAATAATGGTTGGAGTGGATACCTTGAAGACAGAAGACCTGCGTCAAACGCAGACCCTTACAAGGTAGCGGCCAGGATTATCAAAACTGTCAAATCAGTAGGATAAAGACTAAAGAAGAGGATAAAGAGAACGAAAAAGCTGCGTAAATGCCATTTACGCGTTTTTTGGTTTAAAAATGCAGGTCGTCGGGTTCCGGCGACCTCATTTTTTATGGTACGTGTAACGCGGATTTGGATAAAAATCCAAACATTCCGTACTTTACTGTAAAGAATCTATCAAATGCGCGGATACCTGCTCACCGTCATGTTATTGTTTTTTGTGGGTCTCAATGCCCAGACACTCAATGTTTCAAACATCCAGGTGCAGGAGGATGGGACAGTTACTTTTTCCGCTCAGGTAGGCTCCAAATCCACACAGAGAGAGCGCTATCAGCTTTCTGTTTCCTCGTCGGTGGATAATTTCCAACAAACTGTCGTGATCGAAAGCGATGAACTTTCACCCGGGAGGATATACGATCTGAGCTTCAATGGGAATCTTCTTGTCGGAGAGTATTCCGGTCAGATTTCTTTCAAATTCGCGGTAAATGCGACAGTCTTTCCCGTAAGAATAACAGATGGAACTGACGAGAAGCTCAAGATTGGTAAAGATTACTCTATTACCTGGGAAGACTTCCACGAGTCTGGAAACTATAAGATCGAACTTCTCAGAAACGGCTCGATCTACCAGATCCTGGATCGAAGTTTCCCTGGAACAACTTACAACGGTGTTTTACCAGAAACGATTACCAAAGGGGACAACTATTCTATTCGGGTCACCCCGGTCAATAACGAGGAACTTGCCTCCGAAGGATATTCCGTCTCCGTGGTCAAACCGGTAGGTCTTTTGGTCAAAATAGCACCTGCAGTACTGGCAGGCGGGGGAGCCGCCGCATACTTTCTGATCAATACATCTGGCGATGATCCGACCGATTTCCCTGAAACACCCGGAGAACCACCGATAGGAAACTAATTCTAATCTCTTTTGAATCAACCACCACCTCCATTCAGTTGTAATTACACGCCGAATCTTCCTGAGTTTTTCATTCAGATGAAGAGCACCATTGCGATAAGCACCTATCAGGCTGGTAAAGTGGTCTTCATAAGCTCCAATGGGCCCAATCAACTGATCCAGCTCCCCAGAAATTTCACCAAGGCCATGGGTCTTGCTTTGAATGGAAACAGAATGGCCGTCGCCACCAAAGATGAAGTGGTGATCCTTGCCCGGTCCAAAGGACTCGCAGCTTCCTATCCCTCTAATCCCCGGGCCTATGATTGGTTGTATGTACCCAGGGCCACGTTTTATACTGGCGAAATTGACATCCATGACATGGAGTGGGGGCAGGAAGGTTTATATGCCGTCAATACCCGGTTTTCATGTATTTCCATCATTGACGATGAGTTTAGTTTCAGACCAATATGGAAACCAAATTTCGTCTCAGACCTTACACCTGATGACCGATGTCATTTGAACGGAATGGCCATGGAAAACGGAAGACCAAAATATCTTACTGCGCTTGGCCGGTCCGACCAACAAAAAGCATGGAGAAGTTCTGTTCTGAATGGGGGACTTCTGATCGACTATCAAACGCACGAGATCATCAACGATACACTTCCAATGCCACATTCTCCCAGACTGGTAAATGGCAAACTCTACATGCTGCTTTCAGCCACCGGTGAGGTGATCAGCATGGACCCAAACTCTGGCAAATACGATGTGATAGACCGTTTGGATGGATTTGTCCGGGGTCTTGATAT
Source organism: Cyclobacteriaceae bacterium (assembly GCA_965228045.1). Taxonomy (GTDB): domain Bacteria; phylum Bacteroidota; class Bacteroidia; order Cytophagales; family Cyclobacteriaceae; genus JANQEU01. Next base: position 2,109,913 of record OZ245789.1, read on the forward strand.
TGTAGGGGACTATATGTTTGTGGGTCTATCCAAATTGCGACAAAACAGTTCTGTTTTCAGGGATCTTCCAATTGCTCAAAAGGCACTATTCAGTGGCGTGGTGATCATCCACATTCCTACAGGTGCACAGATTGGAAACATCCGATATAATGCCAGTGTAGAGGAGATCTATGACATAAAGATGGTACCGGATGCACTCCGCCCCGGGATTCTTAATACCGAGAAGGAAGACTTCAGGGATGCGCTTTCCACTCCAAGCGATACATACTGGAAAACGGACGAGCCTGAAAAGGGTATGGAGGGCATTATTCCAAATGCTCCTCAGCAATGAACAAGACTAGGGATTATCTAAACTCCCTGTTTTCACATGCCGTTGGATCCATGCAGGCCGGAGACCTGGAGCTGGCGGAAAAAACCTTTGCACAGATCCTGAGGGAATTCCCTAACCATCCTGATGCTTTGCATTTCACGGGTGTGATCTACAGTAAGAAAGGTGATCATGAAAAGGGAATTGAATGGGTTAAAAAGGCGATCTCATTTCATGATAAAAACCCTGTCTACCATATCAATTTAAGTCGCATTTACATGCTTACCAAAGCCTATGAGGAAAGTATAAAATGTCTGGATCGTGCTTTGGAGTTGAGTCCCGGAATGGCGGAAGCCTATTTTCATAAAGGTAACGTACTGCGAGCTATGGGCAGGATCGATGAATGCATAGATGCCTTTAAGGAAGCCATCACCTTAGAACCACGACATTTTCAGGCTCATTACAACCTTGGCAACGCGCATCTTTTCATTGGCAATTACAAATCCGCTGAAAATTGTTATCAAAAAGCAGTTGAACTTAAGCCAGATTATGCCCAAGCACATAATAACCTGGGCATCGCCTTGCAGGAATGGGACAATTGGGATGAGGCAGAACGACATTATCAGGCTGCCATTTCCAGTGATCCCGGATTTCTTGAATCTTTCGATAATCTTGCACAACTCTTTGAGCGTCAGGGTAAACCGCAGGAATCAGCCACGATTTATAAGGACCTTAGCATAAAAAAGAGTGATCCCTGGTTACAACTGAAAGCAGAATTGGTGGCACCGGTCATTCCTGTAAGTACGGCGGAGATCGATGAGTATCGAACCAGAACATCCCAGATACTGGATCATTTCCTGTCAAAGGCCCCGGAAGGAGATGTCCGCCATTTTGCCAAACTGGGTTTGGAGCCATCATCCATGATGATCTATCAGGGACTCGATGATCGTCCCATAAAGGAAAAATTTGGCCAACTTTTCGGGCGATACATTCCGGAAGTCGCACCGGATTATGCTACGGGTAAGATTGGAATCGTAGTCACCAAGGCCCATGAAGGTGTCTTTTTGAAATGTATGGGAGAATTGGTCAGGCAGTTGAGCAGTCAGTTTGACATCACACTGATATGTAGTTTCCCAAACGGAGAAAAGATCCTTCGACCGGAGTTTGAGGGTTTTAAAGTGAATTACCTGAGTATCCCGAAAGAATTGGATGTGGCTGTCAACATGATCCTCAAGGAGAAATTTCAGGTGCTTCACTATTGGGAGGTAGGAACCGACGCAGCCAATTACTTTTTGGCTGCTTTTAAGCTCGCGCCGATCCAATACGGAAGCTGGGGATGGCCTGTGACTTCCGGTCTGAAGACGATGGACTATTTCCTTTCCTCGGTAAATATCGAACCTGAAGATGGCCAACGCTTTTACTCGGAAAAGTTGATTTGTATGGATCGATTACCGATTTACTACCCAAAACCGGTTCAGAGTGATAAAACAATGGACCTCTCTTTCATCGGCTTACCTGAAGGGAAAAAACTGTATCTGTGCCCGCAGAATCTGAGGAAAGTCCATCCCGATTTTGATCAAATTGTGGGTGAAATTATCGATCAGGATCCATCGGCTATGGTGCTTTTCATTAACGACAAGCAGCCCAATGTGACCGAACTTCTTTCCAAACGACTTGCAGTCACGGTCACAGATATGAGCAGGGTGATTTTCCTTGATCGGATGAGCCGTGAGGCATTTTTACGGTTACATGAATTGGTGAATGTGGTATTGGACACTTTGTATTACACCGGTGGTGCCAATAGCAATTACGATGCATTTTCCATCGGTACGCCCGTTGTTACATTGCCTTCCGGCCAGCATCGGGGAAATTTTACAGCCGCCGCATATCAGCAAATGGGAATTTCAGATCTGGTGGCCAGTGACAAAAAAGAATACGTTCAAAAGGCAGTTGGATATGCCAACAATCAAGAACTCAGAAGGGAAATTTCCCAAAACATCACATCGTCCATTGATAAAGTTCTGCTGGATAAAGAGGCGGTAGAAGCTTATCGCAATTGGTGGACAGGTTTGATCACCTAAAGCTTATCTACTTATAAAACCAAAGATAATTCTACCAAATTGCTGGTTTACAAGCAATTGAACCTCAGGAATAGCACTTTAGTTAGTTTGAATTGTGATAAATTCATTAGATTTACTAGGGTTTAGCTTGTCCAAAACTAACTGCTCTCGTGAAACGCTCATTTCTAGAAAACCAATACCACCACACCCTTTCCAAGTACCGGAAATTTACTTCAAGGTTAAACAAACGGCTCCGCAACAATACCCTCCATGAGCTTTCCAGGAGGAAAAGAAATCAGTTGCTGCGCACCATCGATAGGCTCAGGCGTCAGCTTGAAGCGCTCCAGTTGCGACTTAGGCATGTAGGTGTAGCAGCAGGAGTGGCAGCCGGGATGATGATGACGGAGCCGGTGGGGGCGCAGACACCCACCAAAGTAGGTACTGAGATTCATGTTGATTCGTCAATTGATGGATATAACGCGGCAGTTGGCGTGGCTGGAAATGGTGAATATATAGTGGTTTGGGACAGAGATAATTTTGGTCATGATTTATACGGACAAAAATTTACAGCTACAGGTTCTAAGTCAGGCGATGAGTTTAAGATAAATTCCGACTCTACCTCAACCATACTTAATCCCGAGATTTCAGTCAATGAAGACGGAGAATATGTGGTGGTTTGGGATCAGGACGGAGATATATTTTTTAGGGTTTATGATGCCGATGGTTCGGCTGTAACCGGGGTTACCAACATAAATCAAAATGGGAATTCCCCTGTGGATTCACGTCCATCGGTTTCTATGAATTCCAATGGCGGATTTATGGTAGCCTGGGAGAGCAATGAGCCTACTAATACTTATGAAATTCGAGCCCATGGATATGATTCAGAAGGTAATGGAGTGGGCAGTGAAATTACAGTTAACTTTTACACAACCAGCAGCCAGCGTGAACCGGATGTCGCATTGGACGATGAAGGTAACTTTGTAATTGTTTGGAAAAGCCTGAATCAGGGTGGGGGTGGCAGCTACAATATATATGGTAGGCGTTATTCCGGTGGGTCGGCTTCCTTGGAATTTTTAGTTAATACCGGTACTACGTCTTTGACGCAAGGTAGTCCAAGTGTAGCTATCCTGGAGGATGATGGAGATTTCATTGTGGCCTGGTATTCATATCATATGGGTTACGGCGGATTTGACGTATACGCCGCACGTTTTAATAACAATACAACAATTCAGGGAGGAGGGCAGTTTTTAGTCAATAGTGCTGATAATGCTTATCAATCAAATACCGAAGTTGCTGCCGATGACAATGGTAATTACGTAATTACATGGCATTCTTATGTCGCAGCGACAGATCATGATGTTTATGGTAGAAGATTCGATAGCGATGATAATCCAGTCGGTTCACAGTTTGTTATAAACTCTCATACCACCAATTCTCAAAAGAATCCTGCTGTTGGGGTGGACAATGGTGGCGACTTTGTGGTAGTTTGGGAGAGCTACAATCAGAACAGCGTAAGTGACTGGAGCATTTATGCTCAGCAGTTTACGGTTCAATCATCTCCCTCAGCATCTGTAGGAGAATTTGTAATAGATGCTGCTAATGCCAATAATAATCAGCACTATGGTCAGGCGATTTCCATGGACAATAAAGGAAATTATGTAGTAGCCTGGGCAGAATTTGATGGGACTTCCTATTGGAGTGTTTATGCTTCAAGATACTATGGGAATGGAGAGGAGGAGTCCACTGTATTCATCGGCAGCGAGATCCATCAGGGGGATTTGGATGTCTCAATTGCGGACGATGGTAGTTTCGTGGTTGTATGGGAAAAAGATGAATTTGAAATCAGAGGAGCTAAATATGACTCAGATGGAAGTTTTGAAACGTCCTTTCAGGTAAACACAGACACTGGTCCTCAGCAGGGAGAGCCGACTATTGCCATGGATTCGGATGGTAATTTCGTTGTGGCATGGAGGCATAATACTGACGGTATTGTTTATCGGGAATTCGATTCCGGGGGCAATCCAACATCCGTTGAACTGCAGGCGTCATTGAATACCAATGGTTTAGCCCAACCTGATATTGCCATGAATGCGGCGAGCGACTTCGTCATTACCTGGGTAGATCCAAATGGAGACGGTTCATCATCCGGTTTAAAGGCTTACTGGTCGGATATAGGTTCGGTTGGAGTTGTATTTAACGTCAATACTTACACATCAGGGTCACAAACTAACCCTAGCGTTTCGATTAATGATTCAGGCGAATTTGTCATCTCATGGTCTAGTCAAACTCCGGATTATAATATCAGGGCACAAAGATATGATTCCAATGGTGACCCGGTAGATTCTGAATTTCAGGTAAATACTTATACCTCCAATTCCCAGTTTTATCCTGCTGTTAGCATAAACCAATTCGGCGACTTTGGTATCGTATGGGCAAGTAGTAATGGGCAGGATGGCGATGACCTGGGAATATTTGGGCAGGGATTTAGCAGAGACGGTGAGTTCCTTGGGCCTGAATTTCAATTGAATTCTACGACTAACGGGATACAGTTTGTGCCTGAGTTGGGAATGGATGATAACGGCGATTTCACTGTAGTCTGGCGCCATTACAATTCACTGTACTATAGTTATGAGATCCGAGGTAAACAGTATACCGTTCAGTCTGATCCGACATCCAAGACTGAGGACTTTCAGGTCAATGAATACACCTCTAATCGTCAGCAAAACCCGTCAGTCGCTACAGACGATTTTGGAAATACAGTCGTAGTGTGGCAATCTTATGGACAGGATGGATCGAATGATGGGATATATGGAAAAATACTTGATGCAGATGGACAGGTATCTGTCTCTGAATTTAAGATAAACACAACCACCGCGTACTCTGAGCAACTTCCGGATGTGGCAGTCAGTCGGGATGGGGATTTTGTAGTTGTGTGGAGTGACGATAACGACGATGAAATTATTTTCCAGAGATTTAGTCCATCGGCGAGTACGATTGGAAATGAAACCACTGTAACATCGTACGGCCATAATCCTGCAGTGGATATGGATGCTGATGGGAATTTTGTGATCGTCTGGGTTAATACGGATGGAAACGGTGTAGGCGTTGGTGCCAGGGTATATTCGAAAGACGGGACTCCTGTTAACGACGAATTTATTGCCAATAAGGATACAACCAACGGCGCCCAGAATGCTCCGGATGTGGCCGTGGATGAAGATGGTGATTTTGTGGTTGTATGGCAAAATCAATACGGTTTTGTTCAGGGACAAAGGTTCGATGTCGACGGAAATGAGAAAGGGACGGATTTTAACATCAACACCAATTCCGGAAACGGTGATCAACTTTATCCGTCGGTCGATATGGATAAAGATGGAGATTTTGTAGTAACGTGGAATAGATATTACTCAAATACTAATCGCATCAAAGCCAGAAGGTATGCCAGTGACGGATCATCCCTTGGAGACGAGTTCAATGTAAGTCCCACCTCTTTTTCATCGGGTATCAGGGACGCTAAACCCGAAATTACGGTAGACAAAGATGGTGACTTTGTGATTGTATGGAGTCAGGAATATGACGCAACAAAACGAGGTGCTTATATCCAAAGATTTAGCGTTAGTGGTCAAAAAGAAGGAGGAGCCCATTTAGTAGCCTCATTTAATACGGATTATTACGAAGAACCTGTAATTGGTGGTGATGCTGACAATGACTTTGTAGTTGTTATTCAAGGTAGTGATGCCTCTCAATCCGGATTGTTTGCCAAATTCTATCACGCCCTCGATCCAAATGAAGCGCCGGTACTTTCCACGAACAACTCCATCTCCGTAAGTGAGGGAGGATCTATAGCTTTAACTTCTTCACAATTAAATGCTACCGACACCGATAGCGATTTTTTGAGTGATATTGTGTACACCATCGAATCAGTACCGACCAATGGTTCTTTCCGTATCAATAATGTAGCTGCAAGTGTTGGGAATAAATTTACCCAACAAAATATCAATGATGGAAATGTGACCTATACCCACAATGGTTCTGAATCTACCTCAGATGCCATGTCGGTATCGATTGATGACGGTTTTAACCAAATTGGGCCATATTCCATCGGTTTCTCAATTTCCGGTACCAATGATGCTCCGGTCTTGTCTAATCTCGGTCTTACCTTCCTGGAAGGAAGTGAGACGGTATTTGATAATACCATGCTGGATGCCTCCGATGTGGACAATACCGATGCTCAATTGGTGTTCACAGTTACTTCTTTACCGCAATACGGAAAGCTTACTCTTAGCGAAGTTGAGCTTGCAGCAGGGGGTACTTTTACGCAAGCCGACATCGGAAACGGGCTTGTGAAATACAAGCATTCCGGCTCGGAGGAAGGATCGGATAGCTTTAATTTCACACTGTCTGACGGCAACAATACTTCCTCAGTACAGACTTTTATTATTACGGTGACGCTTGAGGATGACCCACCTGCTGTTACCACCAATGAGGCAATTACACTGGATCAGGGAGCAACTGCTGTCATCACTTCTGATCATTTGTTGACATCCGATGAGGATACGGAAGCCGGTTCCATAGTCTATACCATCATCACAGCGCCATCCAGTGGCAATTTGACTTTAAATGGATCTGCAGTAGGTCTCAATAGCACATTTACCCAAAGTGATATTGACAATAATCTGGTTAGTTTTATTAATACCAGTGATGCTTTCGTTAATGACAGCTTTGTTTTCAACGTTACGGATGGAACGACTACCATTGAAAATCAGACATTCAATTTCACAATCAATCTTATTTCGAGCTCAGAAGCTCCTACGGACATTACGTTGTCAAATGCATCAATTGATGAAAATAATGAAATTGGCGCGCTGATTGGTACACTTAGCACTGCTGATCCAACTGCTGATGACTCACATACTTATGCCCTGATAGCAGGGGATACAGAGTCATTTACGATCTCAGGAAATGAATTGAGAGCAGCTCTGGCCTTTGATTTTGAAACCAAGGCTTCCTATTCGATTGACATTCAAACAACAGATGCAGGTAATAACAGGTTTTCGAAGAACTTCCGTATCATCATCAACGATGTGGTGGATGAATCCAGTTCAGATGAGAACGTGGCACCAACCTCCATTACACTTTCAAACAAGTCTATTCCCGAAACAGCCACGCAGGGAACTGTGATTGGAAGATTCGGAACCAAAGACCCGAATAGTGGAGATTCTTTTACCTATGAATTGATTTCGGGAGGGGAGAACTTTAACATAAACACCAATGCCCTGGTTTTGAATGCAGCTCTTACTCCGGAACAATATGCTATTGAGGTTCAATCCACCGATGAAGGTGGATTGTCGATCACTGGAAATTTCAACATTACCGTCAAATCAAACTCGGAAGTAGTTCAGCAGGTGGAGGAAAAGGTAAGTTATGGTACCACCACCGAGAATTTCCGTCTCATTAGCATGCCTTTTGAGAATGTAAGTGTTACCAGTGTTTTCACAGAGTTGGGTGCAGATCTGTTTGGGGAGACCTGGAAAGTTGTAGGATATAGAAATGGTGGAGAATTTGATGAGAATAGAAGTTTCGAAGCAGGAGTAGGCTATTGGTTTTTGGCTTTGGCGCCTACTACCATTGAAGTACCTGCCTCTGATGCAGCGAATCTGAACAATGCCGGGGAATTTGAGATGAGTCTGACAGATGGATGGAACATTATAGGTAATCCATTCCTGGATGATATCACCGATTGGAACGCTGTGATGACATATAATTATGAAAACGGCTACGTTTCCAGGGAAGTCATTGGGAACTCCGGACTCATCTAATAATATGACGGCAATGGATTTCCGGATGAAAATAACCTGAACACCTTCGAGGGAGCGTGGTTCTTTGTGAATGGCAATCAGACCCTGCACATTCCATCTGACGCCTCCAACAGGTTATCCTCATCAGAAGGTCAATCCTCTATACTGGAAAGTCAGTACCTGGATGACTCCAATTGGCAGCTAATGCTAGACATCCGGGCTGGATCAAATTCGTTATTATTCACGGGGATTGGTATGAATCCAGAGGCCACTGTAGAAAGAGATTTTGTTGACATTTCGATACCTCCTACCCTTGGCGGAACAGTTCTGAATGTCTCTGAAATTAGCACAGGGCTCAACCGAAATATAGTAAATCCTTCCAATGGCTATTTGTGGGATTTCAAGATCAATAATACCGGCTCAGACGTGACCATTAGATGGGACCGATCGATTTTAAGTAACATTGATTTACCCGTGCTTCTCCTTATTCCGGAAACGGATGAGTTTGTGGATATGAAGAAGACAGATGAGGTCAAATTGGACAAGTCTGTACAGGGCATCAAGATTTTATTTGGAAATGTGGAAGGATTAAATAGTGGTTTGTTTACCAATATTTATCCAAATCCTTCCGATGGCAGAGTAAGTCTGGATGTGGTCGATCTGGACAATAACATGGAAGAAAAGGAATACGTACTGGAGCTTTATGGGCTTGATGGTCAATTGAAGCATCAGGAGGTGTATTTAAATGGAAAGACGGCTTTCAACATGACCGTGGATAACTTGACGCTCTCTTCCGGCGTTTATTTATACAGTGTAAAAACAAAAACAACTAAAACTAGTCTCAGGAAATTAATAGTAGAGTAAGATGAAGTATCTAAGTCTATTTTTCGCATTGATGCTTGTTGCGTCAAGCATGGTCTTCGCACAGCAGGCAGAATTCACATCTTCACCGGTTTATGGGGAATTTCATGGAGATCTCCCGACTGAGCTTGTAATTGCTTCTCCGTCCAATCTTCAGCAGAATAAAACCAGGGGATTTGCCCGGGTGAAGGGCAAGAAGGTGATGATCTCTGGTACCGTAAAAGACGGAAATGGAGTAAAAGACTTCTTCATCAACCGTTTCGCGGTGATACCTTCTTCGGACGGGACTTTCACCAAGGAAATTCTACTTAAAGAAGGCGAAAACGCGATCACTTTTTCCGTGACTGACGGAAAGGGAAATTTGTTCGAGGATAATTATACGTTGATCAGTGAGACGGTTGATCCTTCCACGACTGCTGCGGCTGCGGCAACTACTTCAAATGGAAAGTATTATGCACTATTGATTGGGATCAATGAATATGAAGATGAGGAGATTGTGGACCTGGACAAACCAATAAAGGATGCTGAGGCCCTGGCCAGCGTTTTGATGGAGAACTATATTTTCGACCCCGAAAATGTGTCGATCCTGAAAAATGCCACCCGGGGACAGATCATTGACGCTCTTGATAAATTGAGAGACGTGGTCACAGAAAATGACAATCTTTTGCTCTTCTATGCTGGTCACGGACTTTGGGACGCTGAGGGTGAGATTGGTTACTGGATCCCCGCGGATGGCAGTAAGAGAAGTACGGCTGACTATTTCCGTAACAGTACTTTAACTGAGCAGATTGGAGCCATCAAATCAAAGCATACATTACTAATCGCCGATGCATGTTTCTCAGGCGCGATCTTCAAAAGCCGTCGAGCGTTCATTGATGCCGATGTGGCGGTCAATAAACTATATGAGCTGCCGAGCAGAAAGGCCATGACCAGTGGACAATTGACAGAAGTGCCTGATAAAAGTGCCTTCTTATTATACCTCAATAAAAGGTTAGAGAGCAATTCAGATAAGTACTTACCAGCATCCAGGCTTTTCGCAAATATCCGTGAAGTGGTGATCAACAATAGTGATGTGATACCCGAGTACGGAACCATGCAGAAAGTAGGTGATGAAGGAGGGGAATTCATTTTCATCCGAAGAAATTGATGAGGAGGGTAGCAATACCCTTTTCTTTTGCACTGCTGTTTAGTTTTATAGCAGTTGCTCAGAAACCCGGATGGGTAGATAACTACTGGCGCAGTCAGGAATATCCTTCCTCGGATTATTTTACCGGGTTTATCTCCAAAAGTTTCAAGGAAGGCACCGAACCGGAATCACTAAAGTCGGATGTCATCGCATTGTCCAGACAAAAACTATCAGAGTCTATTCAGGCCCTTGTCAAAACACGTTCTGCCTTCGGTGCTGGCTCCCTGTCCGAGACTTCCATTGAAGTTCTGAACGAAATTTACATCACCAAAAGCTCATTGGATAAAATAGGGCTTGTAACGGATACCTATATAGATGACTACAATAAAGTGGCCTATGGATTCTCCTATGTAGGGAAAAGAAAATTGCAGGCCGGATACTACCAGTTGTTCAGTGCCCTGGTAAAGGATATTCAGGGTCAGATTTCGATTGTTAAGCAGGAGTCTGATCTGGACAGGAAATTTGAGGGATACAAAACCATATCTAAGGACATGAACAGGGCAAAAGGCATGCGTGACATGCTGGTAGCACTGGGAATCAGAAATGATGTGGTGCTGATGACCAATGATTGGAAATCCATCAATTACGACCTTGAATCGGGGATGGCGGCCATTAGATTCAGCGAAGACCTCACATTGGACCAGTCGATAATGTTTTTTGTGGAGGGTATGAATGAAGAGCTTAACGAGAGTCAGCGTGTATTGAAAATCAATCCGGTGACCTATGAAAACAGTGGTGTACCTACTCAATTCTCGGAGTACTTCAAAGACAGGTTAATCCGGGCAATGGAAGGAAAGTTTGAGCTAGTGGAAGATCCGGATGCAAAATATAAACTGACAGGTAGCTATTGGGTTTCCGGAGACAAAGTAAGAGTAACCATGAACATTCACGAGTACGATGGAGGGGAGCGGATTTTTTTGGTCCACGGTGGGGCACTGATCTTGAGCAAAGTATTAATTGAAGGCCTTGGTTTACCTTATGAAATTGATCCGAGTGTAGACCTTCAAAAGCATTTTAAAATCCTGAGTTCCGGTGAAATGGATGGCGGGATTAAGGCTGAAATCAAAACTCAAAAAGGTGATGAGTCGCTGGTATTCAAAGAAGGAGAGCAACTGAAATTAATTGTGAATGTGAGCAGACCGGCCTATATCCGCCTGATCAATATCTGGAGTGATGGTAAGCAACTCTCATTGTTAGAAAACTATTTCATTCCTGAGTCTGAAGTCAATCAGGACATTGAATTGCCCTTTGACTGGGAAACAGCCTGTCCATGTGGAATTGAGTACATTAAGTTGATAGCTCAGAATAAACCTTTTCAGGAAATAGAGTTGATCTCGAAAGACGGCATGGACTACATCGAAACGGATATAACTACGATCATGGAAAATACCAGACGCGTCCAGGAATCGTTGACAAAAGAAACGGAGTTGTTTTTCGGTGAGGATGGTTTTTCCATTACCACCATGGAATAGCTATTTCACCAGAGGCCCGATGACTTTTTCCCAGATGGCGTAGCCTTTCTCATTCATATGCAGGTCATCCTCTATGAAGATGTCACTCCGAACCTTACCGTCTTCGCCTAGCATCGGGTTCCAGATATCCACATAATTCACGACCCCATTGGTGCTTTTTGCCAGTTCCTCGAAAGCCTGGTTCAATGACTCATATTGGTCTTTCAGGTCCCAGCGACTGATGCTCGGTTTTGCGGCAAGCAGGTAGATCTCTGCATCCTGACTACTCATATTGATGCGCTCGATTACCTCCCGGGTATCGTTGAGGATCTCTTCCGTATCTTTTCCCTCGGCAATGTCATTATCACCTTCATAGATGAAAACCTTGTCCGGATTGAACCTTAACACCAGAGTATTTAAATAATGATTCAGGTCCGACATTTGAGAACCGCCAAAACCATGATTCAGGATAGGTTGATCACTTTCCAATTGATCCACGTCCTTCCAGAATCGTATGCTGCTGCTTCCCGCAAAAATGATCGGTGAATCAGGTAAGTCTTCTGTATATTGGGAGTTGATTTCGTCAATCTCGTCCTGAAATCTGGTCGGATCCTGCGCGAGGGTGTAAACTGAATAGGTTGAAATAGCGATCGTAAAGATTATGTTAGTAAAATTCATTTTCCGAAGTTAATATGAACCTGCAAATAGTCAACTCAACAAAACTTCGGATTGTATTTGCATGCATCGCAATACTAATAATCAAAAGTCTTCAGGCCCAAATAGTTCCGGATGATATAGAAATTATACGGGATGAATGGGGTGTACCACACATCTATGCACCCACTGACGCTGGTGTGGCCTATGGGCTTGCCTGGGCCCACGCTGAAGATGACTTTGAAGACATTCAACTGACAATGACCGCTGCTAAAATGATGCTGGGTCGCCACCTTGGAAAGGACGGTGCGGCGGCAGATTTCATGGTGGGTCTGTTGCGATGCGAGGACATCGTAGAACGACATTATGATCAGCTTTCCCCGGAATACAAAAAGGTTATTGCCGGATACGTTGAGGGTATCAACGCTTACGCTAAAATCCATCCGAAGGAAGTTTTGGTGAAGCAGGCTTTTCCCATTACCGTCAAGGAGGCATTGCGAGGTTATCTGCTTCAACTCGCAGTGATGGACGGAGCAGGCAGGGTAGTGAGTGCCCTGCTCGATGAGGAAAGCGAATCCCTCAATGAAGTAAACGGATCAAATGCTTTTGCGGTAGCACCCTCCCGAACTGAATCGGGAGAAACGTTTCTGGCGGTCAATTCACATCAGCCTTATGAGGGACCCGCGGCCTGGTACGAAGCGCATTTGGTAAGTGATGAAGGATGGAATATGCTTGGAGGGCTGTTCCCGGGTGGAGCCACGGTCTTCCATGGTACGAATAAAAACCTGGGTTGGGCCCATACGGTCAATTACCCGGACAAAATTGATGTTTTTGAGCTTGAGATGGATCCATCCAATGAGAATCGATATAGATTAGATGGCGAATGGCATGAATTGAATGAAAGAACCATCAGGTTGAAAGTGAAGATATTTCCCGGTCTCAGAATTGGCGTAAAGCGTAAGGTATACTGGTCAGAATATGGCCCGACTCTAAAGACCGACGAAGGAGTATTTGCCTTTCACATGGCCATCATGGATAATATTCGAGCTCCCGATCAGTGGTACCAAATGAATAAAGCAAGCAATTGGGATGAATTCAGAGAAGCCCTGGAGATCAGAGGCATTCCAGGTTTTAATATTGTTTATGCCGATAAAGCCGGGAATGTCTTTTACATCGGAAACGGTAATATTCCTCTTCGAGACCCCCGGTACGAGTGGCGTAACATTGTTCCCGGAAATACCTTTAACACTATCAGAAGTGAATATCACCCATTGGACGATCTTCCTCAGATTTTTAAGCCTGCATCCGGTTTCGTGTACAATACCAATCATTCAGCCTTCCTTTCCACGGATTCCATTGATCATCTGTCGGAATCTGACTACGATCCCACCATGGGTTATAGATTGTGGCAAAATAACCGCAGTTACCGTGTAATGGAGCTAGTCGATCGGGAAGAGAAGTTCAGTTGGGAGGAGTTTCTGGAATTGAAGTACGATAAGAAGTTACCGGATTCACTTTGTTTTCTCGTTGATTTAAATCCCATCATGGATATTGATCCCAATTTGATCCGGCATGGACGGGAAGTCCTGGAGATCATTCAGAAGTGGGATCGAACTGCATCAGTAGACGCCATTGGGCCGGCTCATCTGATGGTGTTTTACCGGCATCTGTTAGAGAAGCTGGACCTTTCCCGATATGATGTTCACCAACCACTGGCGGTGGAAATGATTGAATCACTGGCATACACGGAAAAGTACATGAACAAGCATTTCGGAAAACTGAATGTGTCACTTGGAGAATATCATTTCCTGGTAAGAGGGGATAAGCAACTTCCGGTCTGGGGCATCAATGATGTATTGACAGCTATGCACGATGAACCAATGAAAAGGGGAAGAATGAGAGTGAGGGCCGGAGAAAGTCATATCCTGATGATCCGCTATCCCAAAGAAGGTCTTCCGATTATTGAAACTGTCAACGTTTACGGAGCTTCGGACGATCCGGATAGCCCGCATTATAGCGATCAGATGGAAATGTTTGTCAATCAGGAACTTAAACCCATGACTTTGGATTTAGATAAAGTAAGAAAAAACGCTGTTCGTATTTATAACCCAAAATGATATGAAGAATATTTTTCCTAAGTTGACGCTGATGCTTGCAGTTTTTTTGGCCTTTGGATGCAACAATAATGATGGAGAAAATGAGCCGGAAGAAGTAACCGGATTTTCACTTTCGGTGAATGGTTTTTCCGAAGGTAATTCCACATCTCCCAGAAACCTGGTACTTACCTCAGGAGGAATAGACGAAGCATCATTTACTGTAGACTATTCACTTACTGAGGAAACCGCCGATTTTGGGGAGGACCTGGAGGAGCAGTCGGGTCAGATCACTTTTGAAGATGGCGTTGGAGAAGTAGACATCACGATCATCGGTGATACACATTTTGAATTAAGGGAGCAGTTTGTTTTGACCTTGACTTATGAAGGTGAGGAATTCAACTACTTTATTTATATCACCGATGACGATTCGCCGCAGGATATTTTGGAGGATGAAGAGGGTTATTATACGCCGTCAAGTTATGAATCTATGGACCTTGTTTGGAGCGATGAGTTTGATGGTGAGTCCCTGAATGAGGATGATTGGACGTATGAGCTGGGTGATGGATGTGATAGAGATCTCTGTGGGTGGGGCAACAATGAACTGCAGAGTTATACTAATGATCCGGAAAATGTCAGACTTCAGGACGGTAAATTGACGATTACAGCTGTCAAAGACGACAACGATTTCACTTCCGCCCGAATCATAACACAGGATAAAGTGGAGGTCCAATACGGGCGGATAGACATCAGGGCCAGGATGCCGAAAGGTCAGGGTATCTGGCCGGCATTATGGATGCTTGGCGCCAATATCAATGAAGTCAGCTGGCCTTCCTGCGGTGAAATTGACATTATGGAATTGGTCGGGCACGAACCGGAAGTGACCCATGGAACCATTCATTATGACAATGGAGCAGGTTATGCCTCAAGCACCGGAAGTAAGTCTCTTGACAATGAAGATTTTAGCGATCAGTTTCACGTTTTCAGTCTCGTATGGCAGCAAAATGAAATGATCTGGTACGTCGATTACCAGCAATTCAAAAAATTTGTAAAACCGGCATCGGAGCAGTATCCTTTCAATAATGAGTTCTTCTTTATTATGAACATAGCAGTAGGGGGTAACTGGCCCGGTAATCCCGACGAGACAACTGTATTTCCTCAGCAAATGGAAGTTGACTACGTTCGCGTATTTCGTTGATTACATGCCGGATTTTGATCTGGCATGGTCCAGCCCATAGTTGATCCATTTTTCCAGATCATGGTCGCTGGCAAAACCTTCCGGTGAAACGTAAAGGAATTCTTTCATAGGTTTTTTAGTGAAATCCATGGGTCTGACGTGCGGATTGGATGCAAGTTGTTCCTGATCGTGAGGGGATAGTATCCGCACAGCGAGATCGTCCTTCATGATACCAACTGTCATTTTGCCTTTGTACAAAAAACTCAGACCTCCAAACATCTTCTTATCCTCATAGTCGATGCCAAGATCTGAGAGTTTTTGACCTATTCGAGTAGCTAAATCCTCATTATATGCCATATGTGAAAATAGGCATTAATTGGATTTGGTGCTACTCTTTTTCGGTTTCACGTTTCACGTAGAAGTAGTAGACAAGGAATCCGAATGAAACGAAAACTGCAAAAATTCCGAAAGGAAGTGGACTGTCCCGATAATAATCGATGTAGTTGATCACAATAAGGCCCATTCCACCAAATAACGTCAGAAGACCCCATTTCAGGGAACTGTATTTCCCCGTTTCTTTGTCGTGCCTTTTTAGTAGATCACCTACGTTTTCGTTCACGAGGCCTTTATCTACCACTTTCTTTCTCAACCAATAGTCCGTCATGATCTTAAAAAACAAGATGATACTTCCGAAGATTGGGATAAATACCGCAAGAAGTTCAAGTACGTCATTCATATATTTAAAATTTGTTCGCTTAGTTTGACATCAGTCGGAGAGTGAAATGTTGCAGTATCAGTGAAAATTTCTGATATTAAATTTTTTATCCTATAAATGGCAACATAGGTGACAATCTGGTTGTCAAATGATCCAAATGGAGGATAGAGAACTTGTCAAAAAAGTTCAGGCAGGAAATAGAGAAGCTTTTGCGGTATTTATAGAACGATACAAAAGGCTGGTGGCACATATGGTAGCACGGCTTATCGACAACCAGGAGGATAGAGAAGAAGCCATTCAGGATATTTTTGTGAGAATATACCAGAACATCGGCACCTTTAATTTTGATTCCAAGCTGTCAACCTGGGTGGGAACAATAGCTTACAGACATGCGATAAATGTCCTGAAAAAGAAAAAACGCATGCCAGCCTCTGAAGAGATCGTGGAGTCAGATGCCATGGTGCTAGAGGAAGATTTTGAAAATATGGACAGAGCAACTTTTATCAATAAGTGCATAGACAAGCTACCGGATCATTATAAAGTAATCCTGACGCTCTATCACCTTGATCAGATGAGTTACCCTGAGATCGTAGAGATCACAGGAATGCCAGAAGGAACCGTAAAAAATTACCTGTTTCGTGCCAGAAAAAAATTGAAGGATATTTTGGAACCTTACCTTAAAACAGAGATGTTACAATGACAATGGACAAAAACAAAGACATCGACAGACAATTGGAGTTTGACGGGGATCAGGACGGGACTAGTCGCGATGCTTATAAGATGCTGTTTGATCATCTGGAAACGGAGCCAGAAATCCATCTGTCGCCAAAATTTAACGAAGGGGTTCTTCAGCGTATAGATTCCTGGGAAAAGCGAAAGCGATATAACTTTCTGATCATGCTGGTGACGGGATTGGCCTTGATCTTCGGAGGATTCGTTGGGGGGATCGTATATTTATTTGGCTGGACCGGTCTGGCCGAAATGCAGAATGCTATTTACTGGGCGGTGACAATCGGTTTGACGGTAACTTTGTTTCAGACACTGGATAGAAAACTTATTAAAAGAAAAGTACCGGAGTTTAGTTAATTGTTCCGGCAAACTTCAAGTTGCTTCTCAAGTGCATCTATCCTTTTTTGAGCTTCCTGAACCGATTCACTGGCCAATGCCTGCTGTCTTCTTGCTTCAGCAGCATTTTCTTCGGCAATCTTCCTTGATACTTCGGCCAATCTTCTTTGTTCTTCAGCCATTTCTCTTTCCCGCTCAGTGACTTCACGAGCATCTTCCGCTGCGGCTTGCGCCTCCCGAGCTTCCGCTGCAGCCATAATAGCCGCTACTTCCTGCTCTTCCGCTTTTTCTGTTTGTTTCTGCACTTCACGTTCTAGTTCGACTACTTGCCTCAGTAAAGTGTTCTCATCTTTGCTTAGCATTTCTTCCATTTGGTTAATCGCAAGTGAAGCCTGTTTTTCCGCCAACGCCTGTTGTCGTTCTACCTCGATTTTGGTTTGATTCAGGGCTTCCTCCACGGCATCTAACCGGGTTGCAACTTCCTGAGTCTTTCCCCTTTGTATCTGAGTGTACACGGCCAGGAATAAAGCCACCACCAGCAGGCTCGCATTAAGTATGAGTGAAGTTCTTCGGGTGATCATTTATTTATCGTTTAGGCAATTTTCAAGTGTTTTTTCAGCAATAGCCATCTGTTCTGCCGCTATTGCCTGAGCTCTTCTGGCTTCCGCAGCAGCCTGAATTGCTGTGGTCTCCTGTTCTTGTGCCATTTTAAGATTCCTATCAACCAGGATCTTCAGTTCCGCGATCTTCTCTTTTTGGGTAATAGTCATATATCCAAGTATCGCTACACCAAGAATAAGTACAATAGTGATGACGGGTAATAATTTATTCATAGTTTCAGGGTTCAAATCATTCTAATTTAATGAATTACACCGAACTCATTGGTTACATGGCGGCATTTTGTACCACCTTTGCTTTCCTGCCACAAGCAGTAAAGGCCTGGAAGACCCGATCGGCTGCCGATTTGTCTCTTCCTATGTTTTTGTTAATGTCTATTGGATTACTGCTATGGTTGTTCTATGGGATATTCATTGGTAGCTGGCCGGTAATTGGCGCCAATTTTTTGACACTGATCTTTGCCCTCTCAATTTTGTATTTTAAGGTGAGATTTGGATAAATTGGCCATCTATCAATTTATTGCGTTAACAATCCGATAATCATACCTTAAATCCTATTTTTGCCGGCGCGCATATCTCCAAAAGACCTTACGATGAGTAGAAAAATAGCTGTTGGAATAGACATTGGGGGCACCCTGACGAAGGTTGGCCTCGTGGATAGGGAGGGAAACCTTTACGGTCATCTTGACTTCTCCACTACCGATTTTAAAGACTTTGATAAATACCTGGACGAATTGAAAGTCAAGATTGATTTTCTGATTGGTCAGGTCAAATCGGAGATTTCCGTGGAGGGAATTGGCATAGGAGCACCCAATGCGAATTATTTCCGGGGCACAATAGAGCATGCTGCTAACCTTAGCTGGAAAGGTGTAGTGCCATTCACCGAAAAATTCAAAAAGCGCTATGACCTACCCATTTATATTACCAACGATGCCAATGCAGCTGCAATTGGAGAGATGGTGTATGGTAAGGCAAGTGGGATGAAAGACTTTATGGTCATTACCCTTGGCACCGGACTGGGAAGTGGCATAGTCTCCAATGGAGAGATCATATACGGTCATGATTCGCAGGCGGGTGAGCTGGGACATACACTAATTGAAGAAGGAGGAAGAGAGTGTGGCACTGGCAGGAGAGGGTGCCTGGAAGCATACGTATCTTCCACTGGTATAAAAAGAAATGTTTTTTACCTTCTGGCGGATTCGTTGGTGGACAGCGAATTGCGGAACTATTCATTCAGAGATCTACATGGTGAAATTATCACCAAAGCTGCTGAGAAAGGCGATCCTATTGCCCAACGTGCGTTTGAAATGACCGGTGAGATTTTAGGTAAACAATTGGCCAATTTTGTGGCCTTTTCGCATCCGGAAGCCATTTTCTTACTGGGAGGATTGGCTAAGTCCGGAAAATGGATTTTCGAACCCACGGAAAGATCACTGGAAAAATACCTTTTGCCATTCTACAAAGGGAAGGTGAAATTACTTCCTTCAGGAATGATGGGTAAGAATGCAGCCATTTTGGGGGCGGCAGCCCTCGTTTGGGAAAAGAATTGAATCTATTTCGGCACAATATCTGTTTAAGGAATAGAAAACGTTTTGGTTATTCACTTATCTTTAACCTTACGCAACTAAATCAGTTTATCAGAGAAGAAGTTAATCAGAGAGGGATGAAAAAATATATTATAGCCACCATTACGGTCCTTTTTGTTTTATTGGGCCAACCAACGATTGGGCAGGATCTTCCGGCACTTTCTCCTAAGGAAGAACACCCGCAGGCACTTTTCGTGACATTGAATTTGCTGGAGCAATATCATTACAATAAACTGCAGCTATCGGACTCTCTCTCCTCGGTGATTTATGACAATTACATTTCCTCTCTGGACCCTACAAAGTCATATTTTCTAAAGGCCGACATAGATTATTTTGAGAAGTACAGGTATCAATTGGACGACGATCTTCGTGGTAGTAATCTGGACATCGGGTACCAGATATTTACCATCTATCGGGAGCGCGCCATGGATAGGTACGATAGAATTCCGGAGCTGTTGGAGGAGGAATTTGACTATACAAAAGATGAATACTACGAGACAGATTTCGAAAAGGCAAAGTGGGTAAATACCCGTGAGGAGTTGGATGAGAAATGGAGATTGATTTTGAAAAATCAAAGTATGTCCTACAAGCTTGCTGGCAAGGAGTGGGAAGAAATTTCATCTTCCCTTGAGTCAAGGTACAAACAAAGCCAGAAACTGGTGAGCCAGTATGACAGCGAAGATGCGTTCCAGGCATATCTGAATTCACTTACTACGGCCTATGATCCCCATACGAATTACCTTTCTCCTTTCAGGTCGGAAGACTTTCAAATAGACATGAGCCTTTCACTGGAAGGAATCGGTGCGAGGTTGACTCAGCAACTGGACTACACGGTGGTAAACGAGATCGTTCCGGGCGGACCTGCCTTCAAAAGCAAGGAACTGTACAAGGATGACAAGATCATCGGTGTGGCTCAGGGTGATGAGGGTGAATTTGTAGATGTAATCGGATGGAGACTCCAGGAAGTGGTCCAAATGATTCGTGGTGAAAAGGGATCTGTTGTTCGACTACAAATTCTTAAGAAGGGTGATATCAATGCTTTGCCGGATACGGTAAGACTGGTTCGTGAAACGATCAAGCTCGAGGATGAAGCGGCAAGGGCTGAAATGATTCCAATAACCCATGCCAATACAACATATAAGCTCGGTGTGATTACCGTCCCCAGTTTTTACATCAATTTCGAAGATCGTAACAAGGGAGTCAAAGACTACCGCAGTACCACCAGAGATGTGAAGAGACTTATCTCAGAGCTTGAGGAGCAGGGTATGGACGGTTTGATGATTGACCTTCGGTACAATGGAGGAGGTTCTTTGCAGGAAGCGATTGATCTGACCGGTTTGTTTATCCCCAGAGGTCCGGTAGTCCAGGTTCGCAATGTTGACCAATCAGTGGATCAGCTTTACGATGAAGATGGCAGTGAGACTTATTACGAAGGTCCACTTGCTGTCATGACCAACAGGTACAGTGCATCGGCGTCCGAGATTTTTTCCGGTGCCATTCAGGATTATGATCGGGGTGTGATATTGGGTGAAAATACGTTTGGTAAGGGTACCGTACAAAACCTGATCAACCTTGACAGACCCGTTGTAAATTATCTGAACAGACTTGCAGCATTCCGTAAATCGTCTAATCGCGATGCCAGTGATATTTTGACAATTCGCGACGGTATCCAGTCAGGTGACATCAGAATGGGACAATTGAAGATGACGCTGGCCAAATTTTACCGCGCAACCGGAAGCAGCACTCAGCGAATTGGGGTGGTTCCGGATATTATTTTCCCGTCACCTTTTGATCCCGAAGCGGTAGGGGAGAGTGGCATGGAAAATGCACTTCCATGGGATGAGATCAGCTCCGCCAAATTTCAGCCTACCAATCAAATTTCGGATGAAATGATAGACCAGCTTTATCAGCTTTATCTGTCTGATTTGGAGAGTGATCCGGTGCTGAAAGAGTTGAACGATCGTGTAAAAACCGCAAAAGAAGACAATCTGGATACCAAGGTCTCCCTTAACCTCGAAGTCAGAAAAGCTGCCAGTAGCCCAAGCAGGGAGGTAGATGATATGTCAACCACTTTACCCGAGGGTGAAGTCATCACTTCCGAAGAATTCAAGGAGCAGCTTGAAAATGATGCTTATCTAAGAGAAGGCCTCAAAATACTGGCTGAACTCGTCAAGCAGGACATAGGCTAGTCATCTGACCCCTTTGTCGATTTCTGCTCCTTCGGGTATGTAGAAGATACTTTGATCAAATGATTCTTTAGAGAATTGAATGTCTTCGAACTTTACCTCATATCGTACTTCTCCAAGCGTATCGTTTTCCCATCGATAACCTGTCAAAGAGGCCGGAACCTTCACACCCTGAATCGTTTGCCAGCCGTCATAAACCAGGGCATTGTATTGCTCTGCTCTGGATGCATCGTAAAATGTGACTGAGTAGTTGATCAAATCAAGTTCTGAAGTTTCTTTATTGATGTAAAGAATGTACTGATCTTCAGGAGCATCTCCCACATTATCTCCGAAGGTCACCAGAATTCGATTATAATCGGTTCCATTAAAAGTTACATCTTCCATAACACGCGCATTCACGCCAGGGTCTGTCATGACGTGAGGTATGGAGAAGAAGTAAAACCATAAGTTGTGAAAGAACCTCGCTGAGCGACCTCCAAATGCCTCAAGATTAGGAGAAACCCATACGTTTTCACCATCACTGCCCAGCGTGTACTCATCAGTTTCGATTCGAACTTTACGGTTTTTTAAGTCAATTTGCTGTTTTTCTGAGTTATCTCCGGATATCCTGGTGTATGTGAGACCATTGAAGCTTTTCCATGCCTCATAGCCGTGCGCCCGGAGATTTGATTCAAGGGCATCAGGATATTCGACTTTCGGCGCTGGTTCTTCTACTGCCTGTTCGGTTTGCTGAGTCGTAGTGGAGCAGGCAATTAAAAGGATGCAGAATAAGATGGATAGATACTTCATAGGTTCTATTGTGATATGAAGCGTGAATGTACAAAAAAGGAGATTTCGATTTGGTCTTCGCTATGACTCCTATGTTACAAAACGATTACCAAAGGATCATTTATTTTGGTAAGTAGTGGGGAGAAATGAGAGCAAATTCGCTAGTAAATAGTCTAAAGACATATTCACACTAAGGTATCGCCTCATTTCTTTCTTTCTCTTAGAGTTTAAACAGAATGTAAAGCGGGATTTTCCCCAGCTAGAATATCAGACAGGAGGTAAAACGAAGGGAGACATCCGCTATTATCTTTTTATTCAACCCTTTGAAAATGAAAACTATTAAGCAAGTCGTTGGTGTGGATGTAGCTCAGAATGAGTTGGTCTGTACCTTTGGTCAGTTGTATGAAGATTTAAGTATTGGCCGGTATATTCACCGGGTTTTTGATAACAACCTTAAAGGATTCAAGAACATTATTCG
Organism: Cyclobacteriaceae bacterium; assembly: GCA_965228045.1. Taxonomy (GTDB): domain Bacteria; phylum Bacteroidota; class Bacteroidia; order Cytophagales; family Cyclobacteriaceae; genus JANQEU01. Next base: position 2,132,912 of record OZ245789.1, read on the forward strand.
GTGGATTCAATCGGTCAAGTCCGATGATTTATCAATACAAATAGTAATGGAACCCACCGGGGTATATCATGAGAAATTTGCTCATTGGCTCTTTGATCAAGCTCACAATGTTGCCATTGTACTACCTAACAAAGTCAGTAATTATGCCCGGACTTTATCTATAAAAACAATCACTGATAAAACGGCTTCCCAAACTATTGCTCAGTTTGGATTGGAGAGAAAGCTGGATCTATGGAATCCTCCAAAACCTGTTTTCCGAACCATGAAGCAGTTAACCAGGGAACGTGATCAGATTGTGGCAGAGCGAGTTACGATCAAAAATCAGATCCATGCTGAAAATGCTGAAGCATATCCTAATCCAAACTCTCTTAAGCGACTCAAAGCCAGAAAGGCTCTCCTATCAAAACAAGAGCAAGAGATTAAGAACGAAATCCAACAATTAGTAAAAAGTGATTTGGAGATTGAAAAAGACATTGGATTGATGACTACTATCCCAGGAGTAGGTAATCTCACAGCAGCTATTGTTCTGGCTGAAACAAATGGTTTTGAACTTATCCGCAACAAAAAGCAATTGACTAGTTATGCGGGTTTGGACGTCAGAGAAAAGCAATCAGGAACTTCAGTCAAAGGAAAACCCAGGATATCCAAACAAGGAAACAGATTTTTAAGAAAAGCTATGCACCTGCCATCATTATCAGCCATTCGACATTGTCATATGTACAAAAGCAACTTTGCAATGCATGTCGGTAAACATGGTATCAAAATGAAAGCAGCAGTGGCCGTTCAGCGTAAAATTCTGGAACTGATGTATGTGCTTTATAAAACCAAAGTCCCATTCGACCCATATTATCAATTTAAAAAGGGACAACAATCCGATGTTGATGCCCCTTTACAATCTAGCTTATGCTGATTTTACTTAAAGTTAGAAAATATCATTTCTATCTTTGGTTTTTAACACAGAATCTTATTGGCTCGATGAAGAGATGGTTTTAGGGTGTTTGAGGCTTTCTTCCGGATATTTTTCAATCATTGGGAGCCTGAACATAGCATCAACTTCGATCATGGGATAGCCAAAATCTTCTACTACTTTGCCGATCACACGATAAAACCCACTTCCCCGGAAGGGATACTTTTTGGCGACAGGTGGAAAGTTTACTGTATCGAAAACCTCACCTTTCTGGTCATAAAAAGTCCCAAAATGCATGCGATCACCGTTTTTGGTACTGGTATCTTTAGTGGTCACCAGATATCCGACCATATTGACCCTTTGACCAATTTTTGATCGAAGTTGTTTTGAGAACGTATCACCCGGATCCTTGTCTTTTAGTAGAAGGAACGGATCGCACAATGGAAAACCCAGCAATTCTATTTCATCAAATGCATCCTCAAAAGGCTGATTGAGCAAAGGTGGAAGCTCATACTCCTCAGGTTCTTCGTCGAAGAGATCATTACCGATAATCTGTTTATTGGTTCGCTTCCCGAAGTATAGTTGCACCTGCCAGAGCAACTCCTTTTTGGATTTACCCATAAACCTAAAGGCCCCGATCCTGATCAATATCCTGATCTGTTCAAGCCCGACCGGGACACGCCGTATGAAGTTGTCCAGATTTTTATACGGTCCATTGGTGACGCGTTCTTTGACAATAAACTCTCCAAGTTTCTGTTCAAGGTCTTTTAGGTGGATAAACCCAATGTAGATGGATTTGTCATAAATCGTAGTGAAATATTCACTTTGGTTGACGCAGGGGGCTTCAATGTCGGCACCCCACATGCGGGCTTCATGGAAATAGAATTCCGTGCGGTAAAAACCTCCGAAATTATTGATGACGCCGACCATGAATTCCAGTGGGTAATGAGCCTTGAGAAAAAGGCTTTGGTAGCTCTCCACCGCATAGGATGCAGAATGCCCTTTCGCAAAAGAGTAACCTGCAAAGCTTTCAATCTCAAACCAAACACGGTTTGTGACAGCTTCCGAATATCCAAAAGCCCGGCAGTTGTCAAAGAACTGGTCCTTCACCGCCTGAAATTCCTTCCTTGACCGATACTTACCGGACATTCCTCTGCGAAGAACATCCGCCTGGGTCAGCGTAATTCCCGCGAAATGGTGCGCTACCTTGATGACATCTTCCTGGTATACCATCACACCGTAAGTGTCATGCATGATTTCCTCCATTTTGGGGTGAATGGATTCGTAATTACCTCCGTTTTTTACGATATGGTGTCGCTCTATGTAGGCTCGCATCATCCCGGATCGGGCTACACCGGGACGAATGATGGAGCTGGCAGCCACAAGGGTAGGGTAGTCCTCGCACCCAAGCTTGCCCAGCAGCATGCGCATTGCCGGAGATTCCACATAGAAGCATCCCATACAATTTCCTTCGGTAAGCAGATCGCGGATTTTTGGATCCTTTTTGTACTTCTGAAACTCATCTGTCCGGATACTGATGCCACGGTTTTTTTCGATGAGCTCACGTGTGTCCTTTATATGACCCAGTCCCCTTTGACTTAAGATGTCAAACTTAAAGACACCCATGTCCTCAGCATTGTGCATCTCAAAGTGAGCCACCGGAAATCCTTTTGGCGGTACATCTATGGCAGTGTAGGCATAGATGGGTTTTTCCGTGATCAGGACACCTCCGGCATGTACAGAAAGGTGATTAGGAATGTCACGCATCATGTGGGCATATTGAAAGATCAGGCGTGTGATGTCATCATCATTTCGCTCATTGGGATATTTGATGATTTTATCAATTTCCTCTTTGGGAAGACCCATTACCTTTCCGAGTTCCCGTATCGGCGCTTTGCCCTGGAAGGTCGAATGCGTGCCAAGAAGTGCCACATGCTGTTCGTCAAAGCGATCAAAAATGTATTGTGTCACCTCATCACGGTCCTTCCAGGAAAAATCAATGTCAAAATCCGGCGGCGTCGTTCGTTCAGTATTCAGAAACCGCTCAAAATAGAGGTCCAGCTCAATGGGATCGACATCGGTGATGCCCAGACAGTAGGCAATAATGCTGTTGGCTCCGCTTCCCCTTCCTACATGGGCAAACCCCTTATGGTCCGCAAACCTTACGATATCATGGGCGATCAGGTAATAAGCTTCAAAATTCTTTTTCGCAATCACCTGAAGTTCTCTGTGAAAGCGCTCTGTGGCTATTCCGTCATTGTCATCACCATAGCGTAGCTCAAAGCCAGCCAGGGCTTTTTCAAGCAGGTCATTTCGATCTTCCCGCTTGCTGGAATGAAAGTATTTCTTGTTTTTGTCAGTTCCCAGCTCGAATTCAATATGACATTCGTCAAGCAGTCGTTCTGCATTAAAAACCAGTTTTGGGTATTGAAGAAAATCTGCTTTCAGTTCTTCAAGGGGCTTCATTATTTCAGAAGTATGTGCCTGTTGGCTGGCCGGAAGCTTACTCAGAATGGTGTTTTGATCGATGGCCCGAAAAAGTCTGTGCAGGTTAAATCCTCGTTTATTGGCGAAAGTCACCGGATGCCAGGTCACCATTTTGTCATGTTTTCCGCGAAGGGCAGGAGCGATAAGCCTGGTCAGTTCATGGGTATTCACCCCGATGAAGTCGTCTGTCCGCAGGAAGTCAGGAAGATTGGAAAGCGGGTAAACAAAGAATACATCCTTAAGCTCCGGAGCTTGCTGAGGCAAAGGCTTTTTGGTCCGGTTATGATGAGAGAGAAATCTGTTGAGCTCCTCAAAACCATCATTGTTTTTGGCCAAACCGACATATAACAACTGGTCATCTTTGCGAAATTCTATACCCAGGGCAACTTCCAGTTCGTATTCTGATCTCCGTTCTCTGCAGAGTCGCAATAGTTCGATGTAGCCGGAAGTATTATTGATGTCTGTCAGGATCAGTTTGCGGACATTGTTTTTTATAGCTTCCTCGAAGAGATCCGCAATAGACAGAGTACCATATCGAAATGAAAAATAAGAGTGACAATTCCAGTACAATGGGGTAGTGGTTTCAGTTAAATGACCTTTACAAAATTAGAATAATATACTAATTAAATTAGTATAAAAACTAATAATATTAGTAATATTATTTCGGAGCCTTTCTGTCCATGATATGTCCGATCGCCATGGATTAAAAATGTATTAATTTTAAGACGGGAACCGCTTTGTATTGAATCACAAATGACATTATCAAGAATCACCAACATGAATAACGCGCTAATTATGGAAGAAGGGGAACTTCCGGAGACAGAAGAGAATGCAGACTTCTGGGATCAATTGGACGAGAAGGATAAGGCAGCAATAAACGAGGGCCTGGAGCAGTTGCAAAATGGTCAGCACGTCGAAAGTCACGTTGTCCGGGAAGAGATCATAAAGCGTTTTCATCTTTAAATATGGGTATTTCTGTTCGTTATTCTCCCCGTGCAAGGCGTGAGGAGATGGAGCTTATCGCAATTGCGCTCAAAAAATTTGGCCGACGTAAGGCCCGGGATTTGTTTGACAGGATTGACAGGGCGCTCATTCAATTGTCGGAAATGCCTGGCGTGGGACAATCCTCGCGCAGTCAGGATGGTCTTCGCAAGTACGACTTCAGCAAGCAGGTCAGTATTTACTATCAAGTGGACGAACCCTATCTGGAGATCATAAGTTTTCGTTTGAGGAAAAGAAAAGAGGAGTCGGTCTGATCAAAATTTCCTGGAATGTCTTCTGATCAATTGTGGAAGGCCTGATCCTTAAAATTTCCTGAAAGTCTTATCTTTGCCGCCTTGTATGCACCCGTAGTTCAATTTGCCATTAGGCGAACAGGATCATGGTGCAAGATGTTTGATCCAATATGGATTGTCGTCACAAAAAGTCTGAAAATGCACCCGTAGTTCAACTGGATAGAATACCAGATTTCGGCTCTGGGGGTTGAGGGTTCGAATCCTTCCGGGTGCACTGAAAAATGGTCAATGTAATCGTTGACCTTTTTTATTTTCACCCAATCCCACACTAAAAGAAAAGACCACCTTTTGAGATGGTCTTTTTCAATGATATGAAGAGGGTTTACTAAAAGTATTTTCTAATCAATCCTGAAATCTTTCTTCCGATTTGTTGAATATACGATTTGCGAAGATAAAAATCAAGACCGCAACAGAACCAATTACCAGATTCCTGAGCAAAGGGTCTGTAATAATGTTAGTGACTATGTTATTCATTGGACTATAGCGTTTGAATTACAATTTAAATTTCACCTTAAATAACGGGTAAATCAATACCCTTAATATGGTATATTCTGCCAAATACCTCAAAATTCCGGCAAACAAGGTTACCGGTTCATTTTATAACATTAGTTTAACATTGGGTGCCCCTTTTTCTGCCATTTTCATATGTTTTCCAGTACGTACGTTCTGTTACCTCCATCAAAAGGTCCGTTTAACCTGTGGTAGTTTTCTGTCAGCTGTTCTACTTCCCACATCATCGAAGAATCTCCGATAATCACAGTTAATTCAGCATTGGCTTCATCCAAAGACCAGCTACCCTGCAGACCGGGCGGATCATTGGGATTGCACTTGGTGGTACCTTCGTTTACTTCATACCTTCCATTCGGATAGTAGGTGATGTTATTGTCCTGAAGACATTCAAAAGGATCGATGGTACCTAAACCATCCAGCTCGATCGAAATGATTCTCCAGATTTTACCGTCATCTGTTTGACCTGCGAGTAGGTCAGTGGAGGTCTCCAGGTCCGGTCCGTCATCTCCGCAGGAAAGTAATGAAAGAATGGATCCCAGCATTATAATCGTCGCTAATTGTAAAAGTGTTTTCATAATGAGTCCTTTGATTGTTGAGCTTAAACGAAAAATACCATGGGGATCGTGTGTTTTATTATATTTTTAAGCGAAATCAAAAATGTAACTTATCAAATGGATTTATTCAGCCTCGAAGGAAAAGTAGCTATTGTAACCGGAGCCGGTGGTGTACTGGGAGGCCATGCAGCCATATACCTGGCATCAGTGGGTGTGAAAGTTGTGTGCGTAGGACGGACTCAGTCCTCCCTTGACAAAACGGTGGAAACCATAAAGTCAAATGGAAATGAGGGGACCGCCATGACTGGCGACGTATTGGATGAATCCTCACTTAAATTGATCTCGAAAAACACACTTTCGAAGTATGGTTCTATTGATATTTTGATCAACGCCGCCGGAGGGAATATGCCTGGTGCGGTGGTTACGCCGGATCAATCTCTATTTGACATGTCCATCGATGCTTTTAAGGAAGTTGTGGATTTGAATTTGCATGGCTCAGTCTTACCATCCTTGGTCTTTGGTAAGTACATGGCAGAAAAAAAAGAAGGTGTGATCATCAATTTCTCCAGCATGACGGTAGTGAGGTCGATAACCAGGGTAGCAGGTTACTCTGCTGGCAAGGCGGCAATTGAAAATTTTACCAGATGGATGGCCGTGGAAATGGCACAAAAAGTAGGAGAGGGTGTCAGAGTCAATGCCATAGCACCGGGATTCTTTGTGGGTGATCAAAACCGTGCCTTACTTACCAATCCGGATGGATCCCTTACTTCAAGAGGCGAAGCAATTGTCCGAAATACTCCTTTTGGCAGGTTTGGAGATTCTGATGAATTGAATGGTACATTGCATTGGATGTGTGCACCGGCCTCAAAATTTGTGACAGGTGTCACCGTTCCCGTCGATGGTGGGTTTAGTGCATACACCGGAGTATAAAAAACAATGATGAAGGACTTTATCGGGGAGGATTTTTTATTAGAAACAAAGACTGCTCTGTCGCTCTATCACGACTACGCAAGCAGAATGCCCATTATCGATTATCACTGCCACCTCTCACCAAAGGAAATTGCAGAGGATCGTGTCTTCAATAATATCACCGAGGCATGGCTCGAAGGAGATCACTATAAGTGGCGTGCCATGAGGGCCAATGGCGTACAGGAGGAATTCTGCACGGGGTCAGCTTCTGACGAGCAAAAATTTCTAAAATGGTGCGAAACTGTTCCATACACAGTCAGAAATCCGTTGTATCACTGGACTCATCTTGAACTGAAAAGATATTTTGGTATTGACCAGATTCTTTCGGAAAAGACCGCCACCACGGTTTATGAAAACACAAGTACTCAACTACAGACGATGAGTACGAATAAATTACTGCAAAAAATGGATGTCAGAGTAGTTTGTACCACTGATGATCCCATTGACGATCTTCAATACCATAGATCCTGGGCGGAAGCCGGAAATGATATGATTCTGCTGCCGGCCTTTCGACCTGATAAGGTACTTGGCATTGAGATCATGGAGGCCTGGAATGACTATGTTGATAAGCTTCAGGATGTCTCCAATGTGGAATTAAATAGTTATGAGGCGCTCCTGGAGGCACTTCGGAACAGGCACGACTACTTTCATGAAAGGGGATGCAGACTTTCTGACAATGGTCTGAACCGACTGTACGCGGAGGACTATACCCTCGAAGAAGTCAAAAGTATTTTTCAAAAAGGAAGAGATGGTCAGGATCTGACCATGACTGAGGTCAATAAATTCCGATCGGCGTTGCTATATGAGCTGGCATTACTCAATCACGAGAAGGGTTGGGTACAGCAGTATCACCTTGGCGCAATGCGTAATAACAATGCCAGGATGTTTCGCAAACTTGGTCCGGATACCGGTTTTGACTCCATGGGTGATTACTCCCAGGCACAACATCTTTCCGCATTTCTAAGCAGGTTAGACGAGCATGATCAATTGGCTAAGACCATTCTCTATAACCTCAACCCTGCGGACAATGCCATGTTTGCCACGATGACCGGCAATTTCAATGATGGTTCGGTGGCTGGTAAGATACAATATGGATCAGGATGGTGGTTTCTGGATCAAAAGGACGGGATAGAGGACCAGTTGAATATTCTTTCAAACATGGGCTTGCTCAGTCGTTTCGTGGGGATGCTGACAGATTCCAGAAGCTTTTTGTCTTTTCCCAGGCACGAATATTTCCGAAGAATCCTTTGCAATCTGCTGGGTAAGGATGTTGAAAAAGGAGAACTCCCCAACGATATCAACTGGCTGGGTAAAGTCGTGCAGGATATCTGCTACAGTAACGCAAAGAACTACTTCAAATTTGATGATGTCAGGGTTCGGGTATAAACTTCTGTGGATCCCGATGCTGTTACTTTTTTGCTGTTGCAGGCAGAAGGAAGACATTAAAACCCTAAAACTTGGGCATGCATTGGATCCGGGCCACTCCGTGCACATGGCCATGGTAAAAATGGCATCTACTCTGGATAGCCTTTCTGATGGAAAGATGAAAATTGACATTTATCCGAGTCAGCAATTGGGTAATGAGCGGGAGTTGCTGGAATTGATCCAGATTGGAGCACTGGATATGACCAAGACGTCCGCCGCCGTGCTTGAGAATTTCTCACCACTCATGCAAATCCTTAGCATGCCTTATTTGTTCGAAGACCGGACTCATGAACTAAAAGTTTTGAATGGGGAACTGGGTCGTAGAATCCTGGAGGGAGGGACAGATTACTACCTTAGAGGTTTGTGTTTCTATGACGCAGGCAAAAGGAGCTTCTATACCATTGACAAGAAAGTCACATCCCCGGATGATTTAAAAGGCCTAAAGATCAGGGTGCAAACCAGCAATACAGCCATCCAACTTATGCGCAGTTTCGGTGCAGCGGCCACGCCTATTCCATTTGGAGAATTGTACACCGCCTTACAGCAAGGCGTAGTAGATGGTGCGGAAAACAATCCCCCTAGTTTCTATCTTACGCGGCATTACGAAGTTTGCAATTACTACATCATCGATGAGCATACGTCTATTCCGGATGTATTAATCATCTCCGAGCACACCTGGAAAGAACTGGATGAAGCTGAGCGAAATTGGATCACGGAGGCGGCAATGATCTCTGCTTCTTATCAGAGAGAGTTGTGGGCGGATTCCGAAAAGGATGCCCTTGAAGCCGTAAAAAAGGCTGGCGTGGAAATCATCTATCCTGACAAAGCTTTATTCTCGTCAAGAGTAGAAAACTTACCAGATAAGTTGATCACGAATAATAAGGTCCGGGAAGTATACAATCAGATCAAGGAGGTGGGTGATGATTAAAACCTACCTTGATAGAATTCTTTCGGTCGCTGTTGTGATCCTTATGGCAATATTGCTGCTGGACGTAGTCTGGCAGGTCACGGCGAGATATGTTTTCCAAAATCCAAGCTCCTTCACAGACGAATTGGCCCGCTACCTTCTGATCTGGGTATCACTTTTGGGTGCTGCTTTGATTACTGGAAAAAGCCAACACATCGCCATTGATATTGTATCATCCAGAATAAACCCAATGGTATCGGCATTTCTTATTCAATCCCTCATCGCCCTTTTCTCTTTGATTGTTATGATAGGCGGAGGCGTCAGGCTGGTAATGATAACCTTTGAGCTGGAACAGAGATCAGCAGCATTGCAAATTCCTCTGGGTGTGGTATACAGTGTGCTTCCATTGAGCGGAACGTTCATTTTTCTTTACGCTTTGTTGTACTTAATTGGGGTTAAAAGAGGCTGATGGAAGTTTTAATTCTGGCATTGATCTTTTTTCTGCTACTGGCTTTAGGTATACCTATTGCGTACAGTCTTGGTATATCGGCATTTGTGACACTTCTGGTCAATATGGACCCGTCTATCGCAGCCATAACCACAGCTCAAAGAATGACTACCGGCTTAAATAGCTTCACACTTCTGGCAATTCCATTTTTCGTGCTTGCAGGTCAAATTATGAATAAAGGCGGGATAGCCGAGCGATTGGTGCATTTCGCCAGATCATTGATTGGGTTTCTTCCCGGTGGACTTTCTTATGTCAATGTACTTGCCTGTATGCTTTTTGGTGCGATATCCGGTAGTGCGGTAGCCGCCGTTTCCGCCATTGGAGGATTGATGGTAAACAGGATGGAGAAGGACGGATATCCCAGGGAGTTTAGTGCCGCGGTGAATGTGACAGGATCTACTACAGGACTGATCATTCCCCCAAGCAATATTCTGATCGTTTACAGCCTGGCCAGCGGTGGTGCCTCAGTGGCAGCATTGTTCCTTGCAGGCTATATCCCCGGGATACTGATGGGACTTGGACTTATCGGGGCATGTGCTGTTTACGCCATCAGGAGAAAGATGCCTGTTACGGATCGGGCCAGGGTGCGGGAGGTAATAAGAAGTTTTTGGTCGGCGCTCCCAAGCTTAATGTTGCTGGTAATTGTGATGGGAGGGATTCTGGCTGGAATTTTTACGGCCACCGAGGCCTCCGCCATTGCTGTAGTTTATACCCTCATTCTAAGCATGGTGGTTTACCGCGAGGTGAAGATCTCAGATCTGTATCAGATATTTCTCGAAACCTCGAAGACCACTTCCATCGTCCTGTTTCTCGTGGCCACTTCCATGTCGATGAGCTGGGTGATGTCCTTCGAAAATATTCCTCAGGACATTAGTGCAATGCTATTGGCACTGAGCGACAATAAGATCATAATCCTTCTCATTATTAATATCACACTATTACTGGTAGGTGTGTTCATGGACATGACGCCGGCAGTATTGATCTTTACGCCTATTTTCCTGCCGGTAGTTACGAAGCTGGGAATTGATCCCGTGCATTTTGGCATCATCATGGTTTCTAATTTATGCATAGGCCTGTGTACACCTCCGGTAGGATCAGTGCTTTTTGTAGGAGTCAGTGTAGCCAAGGTTAAAATCCAGCAAGTACTGAAACCACTTATTCCACTTTTCATCACTATGATCATCGTCTTAATGTTGATCACTTACATACCCGAATTGAGTTTGTGGTTGCCAAATCTCTTCGGCTTTTAGAAAAAAAATTCGGATTCACGTTACCAACTTATTATAAGTTTATTAAGTACAATTAAATCATTGTAGCTCACAGAGTTATGGGTTCAAAATCATGAAAACTGTCGATATATTTTCGGGTTATTGAATTGTATTTATTCTTGATTTAGTCACATATTGTCGGCGGAAAGGGTGTTTTTTTATAAATATTTCATAATTTACTAATGTAAAACCGACTGACTTTGAAGAATTCGAAATTGATATCGGCTTTGAAGAAAGGCAAACGCCAGGCATTCGTGAAGATCTACGATTTGCATTGGGAGTCATTGTTCGCAGTCGGAATTCAAAGAATAGGGAGGCAGGAAATCGTGGAGGACATGATTCAGGAAATCTTTTGTGACCTCTGGACTCGAAGGCATACCCTTGAAATCAAGACTTCCCTAAATGCATATCTCCATACGGCTCTTAAGTACAAAGTATTCGATTTTTATAGAAAGAGTACTGTTAAGCTGGAGACCATAGATCAATCACACAATTTTATTTCAAGCGATCTGAACGCAGAAAAGGTTCTTTCCTTCAAAGAATTGAAAGATCGCATAGAGGAAGGTATCGAGACACTCCCTGAGCGGTGCAAACTGGTTTTCAAAATGAGCAGGAACGAAGGCAAAACAGCCAAGGAGATTTCCGAGGAATTGAATGTATCCAGACGCACTGTCGAAACTCAGATTCACCATTCCATCAAGCATCTGAAATCTTACACTTCAGGATTTTAATTTTTTTACAACACACTACGTAGGTGCTTATCCTTTTGCGACTTTAGAGTATAAGTCGACATAAATGGATAAAAAAACCATTCATAAACTTTCTAAAAAGCTTCTTAACAGTTCGATTTCCAAAAAGGAATTCAAACGTTTAAATGATTGGTATCACTCCTTCAACGACAGCAGTGTAGAAGTGAAGTCTGACAAGACATCAGGGGAAGTCAGACAGAAGATGCTCAACAATATTTTGGATGAGACCCGGTTGAACGAAAAAAAGCCTGATTGGCCAATATTGAAACTGGTTGCCTCTTTGGTCCTTGTCGCAATCATCGGGATAGGTGTATTTCTACTAACCGGTTCTGAGGAGTCAAACCCTCAGAATGAAATGGTTTCAAGGCCATTTCAGCTGAAAGAAACGAAACCAGGTCAGAAATTGACAACATTTCTTCCGGATGGCTCCAAGGTTATCCTTAATTCCCAATCAAAAATCAGTTTCAGCATAACAGAACGGGAGAGAAAAGTGGTGCTCGAAGGAGAAGCCTTTTTCGAGGTTAAAAGAGATGAGAACCGTCCTTTCGTGGTGAGGACAGACAACCTTTACACCAAAGTACTAGGCACAAGCTTCAATGTAAAGGCTCAGCCAGGTGAAAATATTACCGTTACAGTGGCAACTGGAAAGGTAAAAGTAGATAATTCTTCAAGCTTAAATGCATCACAACTCCTCGAGTCAGAGAATTCTGAAGATCGGGGAGTTGTGTTAATTCCCGGGCATCAGGCGGTATATAACCCGGGACAGGGGACCATAAGGTCACATGAAGTGAATACTGAAGATTTTATTCTATGGAAAGACGGAATCCTCAATTTTGAATCCTCATCTCTCATGGAGGTGATTACCAGACTCGAACGCTGGTATGGTGTTTCTATTGAGGTAATTGGCAAACCTTCAGAACCATGGAATATCAAAGGAGAATTTGATAATAAATCTCTTGAATTTGTACTGGATGCACTTTCGTATTCTCAAGGATTCACTTTTGAAATTTTGCAGGAGACGAATGAGGTAAAAATGAATCTGTGATAAACCCAACCATATATGAATAAAAAATAACCTTACTAAACCAGCATCACCTGAGACTCAGGTATGGATAAACATTAACTGAACTAAACTATATGATATGAAATCTAACAATTTACCGAGGTGGCTGAGTACCCTACTAAAGTACTCAGTGTTTGGAATCGCGTTCCAGTTGTTCGGCGTCAGTATTCTACTGGCAGAATCCAGCAATGGACAGAGTCAAAAAAGCATGACCGAAATGGTCATTACTGTTGCTTTTGAAGACGAAAATCTCAGAGCTGTTTTTAAGGAAATTGAACAACAGACGGGATTGAGTTTTGTCTACGATAACTCAGACATCAACAGGTCTGACAGATTTACGGCTTATCTGGAGGATGTTCAATTGAATGTACTTCTCATGCAATTGGCTAAAGAACATAGCCTTGCATTTCATAGGCAAAATGAAACAATATCAGTAAAGGCAGTTGCTTCAGCCGGTGAAAAAACCAGACTGGTAGTGGATGAGTTTGCTGACATTACGGTGACCGGTCGTATAACGGACGAAGAAGGAAACGGATTGCCAGGTGCTACCGTCCTTTTGAAGGGTACTACAACTGGTACCACAACGGATATCGATGGAAATTTCAGACTGACTGTTCCCGAAGATGGAACACTTGTGATCTCATTTATTGGATACCAGGCTGTAGAAGTTCCGATTAATAGCCAAACTGTTATCAATCAAACACTTATGGTTGATTCTGAACAGTTGGAAGAAGTTGTGGTTGTCGGTTATGGTGAACAAAAGAAAGTAACTGTAACAGGTGCCGTAGTTGCCGTAGGAGGTCAGGAACTAGTAAGGTCTCCTGCAACTGAGATATCAAATTCACTCGCAGGTCGTTTACCAGGTCTTGTAGTTGTCCAGGAAAGTGGAGAACCAGGTAATGATGGTGCTAAGGTTAACATCCGTGGTACAAACACCCTTGGAAATAGTGATCCTCTGGTGGTAATTGATGGTATTCCTGATAGAGATGGTGGATTGGGACGACTTAGTCCGCAGGACATAGAATCCATTTCCGTTTTGAAAGATGCATCTGCTGCCATTTACGGAGCTCGTGCTGCCAATGGTGTGATACTGGTTACTACAAAACAGGGTAAGACTGGTAAACCTACCGTCAGATTCGATTTGAACCAGGGTTTTTCGCAGCCGACCATCGTTCCTGAAATGAGCAATGCCGTTGAGTATGCCAATATCATGAATCAGATTCCGATTTATCAGACTATACCGGTTGATGAATGGGATGCGGCATGGAACAGTATTCAGTCTTCAGGATCTTACGATTCACCGACGGATGGTGTATCCACATTGAATGCAAACTACAGTCCGGAGGCTATTGCAGCTCATGGAAACGGATCAGACCCATGGCTATATCCTGATACCGACTGGTTTGGAGATGCTTTCCGGGATTGGGCTCCTCAGAGCAGATACAATCTCCAGTTATCCGGTGGTACCGAAAGAGTTAGATTCCTAAGTTCACTTGGTTACGTTTTCCAGGATGGTATCTACAAAAACACCGCGACATACTATAAGCAGTATAATTTCAGAATCAATCTGGATGCGGATGTGAATGATTACATTAATACCAAACTAGGTATTATGTCCAGACGAGAGGATAGAAATTACCCGACTCAGTCTTCCGGAGCAATTTTTAGAATGCTGATGAGAGGTAGACCTACCGAGCCTGAGGTTTGGCCAACAGGACAACCAGGACCTGATATAGAAAATGGACAGAACCCTTACGTGATCACCACTAATGCTACCGGATATGACAGTCAACCAAAAGACTTTGTTCAGACCAATGGTTCTGTGGACATCACCAACCCATGGATCGAAGGATTAAAGCTCACTTTAAGCGGAGCCATCGATTACAGCAACCTGAGAAGGAAACTATGGGAGACACCATGGGAACTGTACTATCTGGATAGAGAGACCTATACTTCTACCGGAGAAATCATTTTGGAGCCGGCGATCAGATCCAATTTTACTGATCCACGGTTGACCCAAAGAAGTGAGACTGTACTGAATACAAACCTGACCGGTTTATTGAATTATGAACGATCATTTGGTCCTCATAACATAAACGTTCTGGCTGGTGTTACCAGGGAGAAATTCACAGGTGAAAATTTCTTTGCTTTCAGAAGAAATTACGTTTCTGCTGCGATTGATCAGCTTTTTGCCGGTGGTACACTTCAGCAGAACACTGGTGGCAGTGCCTATGAGCGGGCTAGACTTGGATACTACGGTAGGGTACAATATAACTTCCAGGAGAAATACCTGTTGGAGTTCATTTGGAGATATGATGGATCCTACATCTTCCCTGAGCAGAACAGATTTGGTTTCTTCCCAGGAGTATTGGCAGGGTGGAACATTACGGAAGAAAGCTTCTTTAACGTTACTGGAATTGATTATCTGAAAATCAGAGGTTCATTTGGACAAATGGGTAATGACCAGGTCGCATTTGACTTCAACAATAATGGAGTTATCGATGCAGGTGAGTTACAGGAATATGCATTCCTTTCCAGTTATGGATTTGGAGAGTATCCGATCAACAGTTCTGTGAATACGACACTGGCAGAATCCATATTGGCCAACCCTAATTTCACCTGGGAAGTAGCCAATAATTTCAATTTGGGGATGGATGCGACAGTGCTGAATAATTCAATCGATTTGACACTCGAGTACTTCCTTAACCGAAGAGATCAGATTTTGATACAAGAGACAGGTTCTACGCCGTCTTCTTCGGGAATTAGCTCATTGCTACCTCCGGTAAATGCCGGGCAGGTTGACAATGAAGGATTTGAGTTTGCCATCAACTACAGTAACAGGATCAATGACCTGAATTTCAGTGTGGGTGCTAATGGTGGTTATGCCCAGAATACGGTGGTGTTTATGGACGAAATTCCGGGAGCACCAGATTATCAGAGACAGGAGGGTAAACCCATTCGATCTTACCTGGTGTATGAGTCTGATGGAGTATTCAGAGATCAGGAGGATATTGCAGCCAATACACTCGATTACAGTGGTGTGACAGGTCAGTTGATCCCTGGTGACATGAAATTCAAAGACACCAATGGGGATGGTATCATAGATGGTGACGACCAGATTAGATTGGATGAGAACAATGTTCCTAAATTCAATTTTGGTGCAACCATTGATGCTCAATGGAGAAACTTTGACTTCTCGATGTTATTACAAGGCGCAACCGGTGCCTCTATCAGGATCCAAACCGAATCAGGTGATATTGGTAACTTCCTGAAATGGCATCATGACAACAGATGGTCTATAGAGAATCCAAGCTCAAAACATCCCAGGCTTGCCAGTAGGGGTGATACGTACTATACAGGTGGTGGTTATGGAAACAACACATACAACCTGTTTAGCAAGGATTATATCAGAATTAAGAACATCGAGATTGGATACAATGTGCCTAACACCATTGGTGGAGGGAACATATTTAGATCTCTGAGAGTTTATGTTAATGCGCTGAATCTTGTAACTTGGGATAAGAACAATATTTTCGATCCTGAGGCTACAGCTGAAAATGGAGTTTACTATCCGCTTTCAAGGGTGATTAATACCGGTTTAAGCCTAACCTTTTAAAATGATGACAATGAAATTAACAAGAAAAGTTTTCGGATTTATGTTGGCGTCATCAGTCCTATTCTACGCCTGTGACAGTGATTTCCTTAACACTGAACCGCAGGATAGAATTTCAAGTGACGCAACGTGGGGTGATGGATCTTTGTCGGAAGCATTCATCTATAACGTTTATTCCTTCCTCGGATATGGAGGATTTGAAGAACAGGCACTTGCCAGTTACACTGACGAAGCCATGTTTACACATGCTGGCAGGAGCATCGACATCTTTACTGAAGGTACCGAGACTCCTTTTAACATTGCATGGACAAGCTCTACCTATGCCTGGAATGACATGTATCTTGCCATCAGGCAAGCGAATGTGGCAATTCAGGAGTTACCAAACGCCACATTTGATGATACAGATTTAAGAGATAGACTTCTTGGTGAAGCTCACTTTCTCCGTGCCTACTATTATCATCAATTGATGAGGTTTTATGGTGGTGTGCCCCTAATCTCAGAGCCTTATGGTTTGGATGATGATTATGCTGTCGAGCGAAATACGTTTGCCGAGACAGTAGACTTCATTGTTTCCGATCTGGAGGAGGCTGAGCGTTTGCTGGAGGGGAAAGAGGACACTCCGGGCAGAGCTTCAAATCTTAGTGCAATGGCCTTAAAATCTCGTGTTTTACTGTATGCGGCAAGTGACCAGCATGATGGCCCTAGTATTTCTGCGGCTTCATCCACCATTGGTTCCTACGGAAACCTCGAGTTGGTGGCTTACACTAGTGGAGATCAAAGTGCTCGTTGGACTGCGGCGAGGGACGCAGCAGAAGATTTGTTAAATGCTACAAGCGGTTACAAATTTGGGCTTTCTGCTCCGGTATCGGCCGAGGAAGGAACTCAAAACTACATTGACATCGCCATGGGTGGTGGAAGTGCAGTCGGCGCACCTGATGGGGCGGTAGAGCTACTGTTTGAAAGAACGGCTTCTCCACTGTACACGGTCGAAGATGCGTGGCCCCTGGGTGGATTACACTATGGAATCAATAATGGTCCAAATGGATATCATAACTGGGCGGGAAATACCCCGATCCAGCAGTTGGTAGATGATTATGAAATGATGGATGGTTCGCAGTTTGATTGGGATAACCCTGCGCATGCTTCAGCCCCATATACTGATCGTGATCCAAGATTCTATGCTACCATCATGTATGATGGAGCGGATTGGAAGCCAAGACCATCCGATGTAGCTGAAACCGATCCTGCTGATCAGGTTCAAACTGGATACTATGACGATGGAGATGGAGGAATAATCAACGGTATTGATACCAGAGAATCTCCAATTGAAAACTGGAATGGTAGTAGAACGCACTACTATACGCGCAAATTTATTGATCCCGATCCTGCATTGCCGGATAATCAATCTAATTCGCAACTGGTACCATGGCCATTTATAAGATACACCGAAATCGTTCTTAACTACGTTGAAGCAAGTCTGGAGTTAGGGAATGAAGGAGTCGCTCGTGATTGGTTGAATCAAATTCGATTCAGGGCTGGCATGCCAGCAACTACAGCATCGGGTGATGAACTTATTGATCTGTATCGAAACGAACGCCGAATCGAGTTGCAGTACGAGGAACACAGATACCATGACGCACGTCGATGGATGATTCCAGCGGAGACGGTTGGGCGCGGTATTGAAGCGGTGAATGTGGAAGCTACTCTCAAGCCGGGAGCTACACCTCACGTGCCTTATAGATATGATCCGGATGTTTACGACTATACCTATACTGTTGTTGACAATACAGAGAATGAAGTAAGAAGTTGGGATGATAAGATGTATTATCGTCCTATTAGTCGGGATGAAATCAATCGAAACAGTCTTTTAGTTCAGAATCCTGGTTACTGATTAAGTAGTCTGGGAATAACCTAAAGCCGTCTTTCAGGAGTATTTGGTCATGAGATTAAATACTTTTGGAAGACGGTTTTTTTTCAAACCAACAATGAAAAAGTTTTCGATCAGCCAAATCGGACTGGCTTTAATAGGCCTTCTATTGATTCAATGCGGTACTACTTCCGAGGAGAAACCGGCCGGATCGTCTTCCCAATTCACACTTCTGGATTCGGATTACTCCGGGATTGATTTTGTCAATCAACTGGAAGAGGGACTCAACACCAACATACTCATGTATGAATATTTCTATAATGGTGGTGGTGTAGCCATTGGTGACCTTGACGGTGACGGATTTGATGATATTTACCTTTCCTCTAACATGGGGGAGAACAAACTATACCTCAACCAGGGAGAATTGCAATTCAAAGATATCACCGGTGAGTCGGGTACAACCGGCCGGCCAGGGCCATGGAAAACTGGTGTCACGATGGTTGATATAAATGCTGATGGGAGACTGGACATCTATCTATCATACTCGGGGGCTCTTCCGGATGCGAAAAGAAAGAACCAGCTTTTTGTGAATCAGGGTAATAATAGAAATGGTACGCCTTTCTTCAGAGATGAAGCTGCCAAATATGGTTTAGATAGCGACGCATTTACTAACCAGGCGTATTTTTTCGACTATGATAAGGACGGTGACCTGGATGCACTATTACTGAATCATAATCCAAAGTCACTGCCTATTTTGAATGAAGCCAAAACAGCCGAATTTCTAAAGATTGATGATCCCAGGCGGGGGATCAGATTAATGCAACAAAACTCTGGTGTCTTTCAGGACGTGACCCAGCTTGCCGGAGTCAGCGGGTCAGGACTTAGCTATGGACTTGGACTCGGAATCTCAGATATTAACAATGACGGATGGCCTGACTTTTATGTTTCGAATGATTATGCAGTGCCGGATTACCTGTATATCAATAATCAGGATGGTACATTCAAAAATGAGCTTTCTGAAAGCGTCGGTCACAACAGCCAGTTTTCTATGGGTAACGACATAGCCGATTTCAACAATGATGGCAGATATGACATTGTGACCCTTGACATGTTACCGGAAGATAATTACCGTCAAAAGCTCCTGATGTCACCAGACAATTACTCAAAGTTTGATCTAAATGTCAGAAGTGGTTTTCATTATCAGTATATGCGAAATATGCTTCAATTGAACAATGGTGATGGGACATTCAGTGAAGTGGGTCAGATAGCAGGCATATCAAATACTGACTGGAGTTGGTCAGCGCTTCTCGCCGATTATAATAATGATGGTTTCAAGGATCTGTATGTAACCAACGGGTACCATAGAGACTACACCAATCTGGATTTCATAAGATATATGGATGATTACGTGGCCAGCAAAGGAAGACTTGTAAGGGAAGAGGTGTTAGAAATAATCAGCAAAATGCCTGCATCGGATGTAATGAATTATATGTTTTCCAATACCGGGGGAGTTTCATTTGAAAATAAAACGAAGACATGGGGACTCGATCAGGTGGCCAACAGTAATGGAGCTGCTTATTCCGATTTAGACAATGATGGAGACCTTGATCTGGTTGTCAACAATATCAACCAAAAGGCATTTTTGTACCGCAATGAAAGTTCATCTTTTAACAAGGCGAACTACCTTCAGCTAAAACTCATTGGAAGCTCAGGAAACACGCTGGGTTTAGGAGCTGAAGTCACCATTTGGCAGGAAGGATCTACCCAGGTTATCGAACAACAAGTGACACGGGGGTATATCTCATCAATTTCTCCGATTGTCCACTTTGGCCTGTCCGGTCAGGAAGAAATAGACAGTTTGAGAATCCGTTGGAATTCCGGAAAAGTGCAGACTTTAATGTCACTTGAAGTAAATCAGAGGATTATACTGAAGGAATCAGATGCCAATGACTCAGATAGAAATGAAGAGTTTCAGGAAAAACGTGTTTTCGTTCCAGTCGAGTCACCCATCGAGAGTTCATTTGAATCAAGTCCTTATCACGACTTCGACCGTCAGCCTTTGTTGCTGAGGGAATATTCACATATCGGTCCGATCATGGTTTCCGGAGATGTCAATGGAGATGGTTTGGAGGACATTTACATTGGAAAAGGTCAAAATGAGACCAGCGAGCTTTGGATTCAATCAGGGGATCAGAGCTTTACACTGGCGAAAAACCCGGTTTTTGAATCCGATCGAGCGCTGGTTGATTCGGATGCATTATTTGTAGATATTGATGGAGACAGTGACCTGGACTTATTTGTGGGGAGTGGGGGATATCATGACTTTAAATCTGGTGATAAACGACTTCAGGACAGAGTTTATTTCAATGACGGTACCGGTCAATTTACCAGGGGACTATTGCTGCCTGGAAATTCTTTTAGCACAGGCACGATTGTCTCGGGAGACTTTGATGAGGATGGATCACCGGATATTTTCATAGGAGGAAGAGTTACTCCGGGAAGTTGGCCTGCCAGTCCGGAAAGTAAACTGTTGCTCAACAGCGGCGGAGGAGAATTTACAGATGCTACCTCAGAATGGTTGACGAAACCTCAAATGGGTATGCTTACTGATGCAAAAACCACAGATATTAATGGAGATGGTAGGGTGGACTTGATAATTGCAGGTGAATGGATGTCAATTAAAATCCTGATCAACAATGGCGTTAATTTTTCTGATGAAACAGCTTCGTATTTTAATGAAGAATACTCCGGATGGTGGAATACCATTGAACTTATGGACGTGAATGCCGATGGTGTCCTTGATATACTGGCAGGTAACATGGGTACCAACACTCAGTTTGATCCTGATGACCAATACCCCGTTGAAGTCTATTTTGACGACTTTGACAGCAATGGTGACATAGATCCAATGGTAGCCTCATACTTCGGAGGTAAATCGTATCCATACGTGACCCGTGACGAGATGCTGAAACAACTGGTTAGTCTAAAATCAGAGTATAATACTTACGAAAAATATGCAAGGTCCGGTGTCGGTGATATTTTTAGCAATGAGCAACTTAAGAATGCGAACTACCTCCGGGCCAATGACCTGAATACCCGACTCTTTATTGGTGGAGCCCAGGGTTTTAAGTCCGTTGAGCTACCCAAAGAAGTTCAGTTTTCGCCAGTCCATTGTATTAGGAGTTTAGACTATGATCAGGACGGAAATCTGGATTTGTTGGTCATGGGTAACGATCAGTTTATGAGGCTTCGCCTGGGTAAATTTGATGCCAATTATGGCATACTCCTCAGAGGTGATGGAAACGGACAGTTTGAATATATACCTCAGTTTCGTTCTGGCCTTCAGATCAGAGGAGATGTACGAGCTGCACTTCTACTTTCGGAGATGTTGCTTGTTGGCGTAAATGAAAAGGAAATCAAAGCTTACAAATTGACTGACTCCAAATTACCATGAAACAATTTTTTGGATTCCTGACCATTTTTTGCTTTTGCTGCCTATTGATAAGGTGTACGGAAACGAAGAGCGTGAATCTCACAAGCCAGAAGGTTGCTCTGGCATGGGCCGATCTCACGCTTTATATCACCCAGTACACCCCCGCAAATTCACCAACGTATGCTTCCCGGGCTGTCGGATACATTGGGTTAACCATGTACGAATCAATTGTCAATGGGTTTGAATCCCATAACTCGATGGCTGGCCAGCTAAATGGCCTGGATAAACTTCCGCAGGTTGAGTCCAATGTGGAATACTCATGGGAGTTGTCTATGAATGCCGCCATGGCTTCCATTTTGAATTCGGTCTATATACAAACATCCGATGAGAACAAACAAAAAATTGACTCTGTTGAAAGCTTGATCCTGGAGTATTACTCTGATAGCATTAATGATGAAGTAAAATCGAGATCAATTGCCTACGGAAAGGCTGTGGCCAATAGCATTTTCGAATGGTCTAAAACCGATGGCGGACACCGTGGCTACCTTAAGAATTTTGATAAGTCAATGAAACATCCGGAATTTCCAGGCTCATGGAAACCACCGCTCTATGCGCAGTCCTTCAGTCATCATCCATTACATCCTTATTGGGGTGAAAACAGGACCTTCGTTCAGGAGAACGAGCAGTTTCCAATTCCGGAAATGATACCTTATGATACTACACCAGGGTCCCCGTACTACAATCAATTTCTGGAAGTTTATGAAAAGGAACAGTCTCTGACGCAAGCGGAAAAAGAAATAGCAATATGGTGGGGTGATGATCCGGATGTTACTTTTACGCCACCAGGCCACTCGTTTTATCTGGCGAATCTGACCGTGAGGGAGAAGAATCCTTCATTCATCGTATGTGCGGAAACTTACGCAAGAGTGGGAATGGCCGTAGCAGATGCATTTATCAATTGCTGGAAATGGAAATACCATCACTTTTCTGAAAGACCCAATACTTACATTCCTCAATTCATAGATGAGAATTGGGAATCCTTTTGGCCGGATCCGCCATTTCCATCATTCCCTTCCGGTCATGCTATCCAGGCTGCAGCATCCACTACCGTACTTGGTGAACTATATGGAGACAGCTTTTCATTTGTCGATAGCTCCCATGTTGGTAGACCAAGAGATGAATTGCGTGACGTAGACTTTAAGCCCCGATCTTTTGATTCATTTTGGGCAGTAGCTCTTGAGACGGCCGATTCAAGGTTCTATGGGGGCATTCATACCCCTCAGGATAACGAAGTTGGATTGCGGGAGGGAAGAAAAATAGCCAAAAATGTTAATGAATTGAACTGGAGTAAAAATTCAGGAATATGATAGGGAGACGATTCCTGATCCTTATTCTCCTTGTTATTGGTGGCAATCTTGGGTTGGCCCAAATGAAATTTACGGATGTAACAGATTCTTCCGGAGTTTCCCATTCTTTCGAGGTCTTTGAAGGAATGTTTGGTGGTGGTGCCTGTGTTTTGGATGTGGATCTGGACGGTTATGAGGATTTCTATCTTACGGGTGGTATGCGGGATGATGCACTGTATGTAAACAACGGGGACGGTACGTTTACCAATATTTTTGAAGGATCAGGCCTTGAATTGACCAGACATTTTGTGACGCAAGGTGCGGCCTCAGCAGACGTGAATAAGGATGGCTGGAATGATCTTTTTATTACCACAGTTACCTCAAGGGATAGCGTCAAAAGAATCCCCCGGGAGAAAAACCTGCTTTTTTTGAATATGGGGGACAATACTTTCAAGGACGTCACCAGTGAGTATGGTTTGGAAGATATGAACTCATTTAGCACCGGAGCCAGTTTCACAGACGTCAACTTGGATGGTTACCCGGATTTGTTTGTAGGTAACTATTTTCTGGCATATGAGGGCACCTTCAAGCATATCACTGATGCAACCATAGTGAGTGCAAGCCAAACATCTCCGGACTATTTATTAATAAACAATTCTGGTAACCGATTTTCATTGGAAAACGAAGCTTATCATACCACACATAAAGGATTTGGTTTTGGAGGAGTGTTTACAGATTATGATAACGATGCCGATGCAGATTTGATTGTTCTTAATGATTTTGGCTACAAAGCCGTCCCAAATTTCTTGTATCGAAATCTTAGTCCGGACATGAGTTTTGAAGACATAAGCGATTCTTCGGGAATGGATCTGAAAATCAATTCTATGGCCGCTGCCAAAGGAGATTTTGATGGAAATGGATATCTCGATTACTACATAACCAATATCAAAGGGAATCACTTTATGGTAAATAATGGAGATGGAATATTTTATAACATTGCGAAGGAAGCCGGATTGAGCGGTGTGACATTTAGCATCAGTTGGGGTGCTAATTTTGCTGACTTTGATCATGATGGTGACCTTGATCTTTTTGTTTCTAATGGAGATCTCAACCCGAACTGTGTACCCATGGCAAATTTCCTTTTTGAAAATGAAAATGGTCATTTCAAGGAAGTGGGTTATAAAATAGGACTAAATGATTACGGAATAGGACGAGGTTCAGTGACGCTAGATTTTGACAATGATGGGGATATGGATATTCTCGTAGTAAATCAGGTTCCTACGATGAATTATCCGGTTGAGTCATACACCAGATTGTTTCGAAATGATGGACCGAAAGGAAACTGGTTAAAAGTATCACTTCAGTCAGAAGAGTCCATTTCTAATGGTATTGGAGCCAGAGTAGAAGCTTATACTTCCGGTAACAAAATGATTCGCGAGATAGATGGAGGTGCTGAAAGTTATATTTCACAAAACTCTCCAATAGCTCATTTTGGAATTGGTGATCTATCTCATGTTGATTCGATAGTAGTGACATGGCTTGGGGGTAAACAGCAGACTATCAAATCAATTCAAGCCAATCAGATGCTGACTGTCTCAGAAGTTGAAGGGGAATTGAATTCATCTGAATCCGGATTCGGACTCTATATTATCCTTACAGCGTTTCTATTTGCGTTCTTGTTCATCCTGGCAATTAGAAGGAAAAAAAATACTTCAGAATAGGATTATTTCTAAAGTTAACGGCCAGTTCATGATGGGATGATAAGCAACGATTAAATTACTAATCCTATCTAAAAATTCTTCAGCTTTCTTTGGGACGCAAAGCTGTTTATAATTTACACCCGACATACATGTCGGGTGCTTTTGTTTAGATCATGTTATCCCCGTTCATAAAACTTCAGACTTTCTTTAGATTTACCATTAACTTATTGGTATACAATTATTTACACCCAATTCTATCGTAAATCCATTTTTTAGGTAGGAAACTATATATCCTATGTGGTTGTAGTTATACGTAAATAGTTATAGTACCAAATTCAAGATGTGTTATCAGTATCATAAAACCATCAAATAGCGGTCGCAAATCATATTCTCCTACTGTCAGATACATTTGGCAGACAATCTTAGTGGGCCTGTTTTTGCAAGATTGCTCACCTAAAGTCTCTAACGTTGATATCCCAATTGATTCACTGCAGAACTTCTCCACAACAGGAGAAAGACCCCTGCAGGAGCGATGGTGGGAGGAATTTAATGACCCTCAGCTAAATTACCTGGTAGATAGTGGCCTGAGCAATAACCTGAATCTGCTTGCGACATGGCAACAGATCGAAGCAGCGCGATATGTGGTCAGAAGGGAACAGTCATTCCTGATACCTGAAGTCGAAGCTTCAGCCCAGACAGCCAGTAGAAGGCCAGTTCCGGACTTCGCCGG
The DNA here is from genome assembly GCA_965228045.1 of Cyclobacteriaceae bacterium. Lineage (GTDB taxonomy): Bacteria > Bacteroidota > Bacteroidia > Cytophagales > Cyclobacteriaceae > JANQEU01. The sequence continues at coordinate 2,158,243 of OZ245789.1, forward strand.
AGGTGAGAATACTCAGTTTGGTATATCAGCTTCTTATGAAATAGACCTTTGGGGTAGAATCAGATCAGGTATCCAGGCCGAGAAATATCGCGCCGCCGCTACCCTCGAAGATTATAAGGCAATGAGCATTTCAATGTCTGCTGAGATCGCATTGGCTTGGTATCAGCTAAGTGCGGCCACCACTCAGCTTAATTTGATAAGTAATCAAATTGAAACAAACGAAAGTATCATTCGATTAATCCGAGCCAGGTTTGGTAGTGGTCAGGTAAGGGGAGTGGACATTTTGCGGCAGATGCAGTTGCTGGAATCCACAAAGGACCAAAGGATTCAGATCGAAACCACGGTTGCATTGTTGGAGAATCAATTGGCTGTGCTAACTGGTCGACAACCACAAATTGATTTTGAAATGGATCCTGATACTTTACCTGACGTACCGCCTTTACCGGAAACAGGAGTTCCCATGGAGCTGATCAACAGGCGTCCGGATGTCCAAAGAGACTATCAGACTCTATTAGCCGCGGATCGTGATTATGCAGTGGCTATGACCAGTCGCTATCCGAGATTGTCCATTTCCAGTTCCGGTCAGCTACGTTCAAATGATCTGAGCTCCTTGCTTTCCGATTGGGCCTATTCAATTGGTGCCAATTTAGTGGCGCCGTTATTTTATGGTGGTAGATTGAAGGCTGAGGCCAATAGGGCATTGTCCGCAAAGGATCAGGCACTTTACAACTATGGGCAGACGATATTGACTTCATTCAGGGAAGTTGAGGATGCTTTGATCCAGGAAAGTCAACAGCGGGAAAGGATTGCGGTCCTTAATCGACGGGTTGAGCTTGCGGAAAGCACCTACAACCAGCTACGGGTCGAGTTTCTGAACGGACTTACAGATTATCTCGATGTATTACTGGCTCTTGATCAGGAACAGCAGCTTAGAAGAAATTTGATTTCCGCCGAACTAACCCTGATTCAGTTTAGAATAGCACTTTACCGAGCGCTGGCCGGCGGAATTGTAAATGAAAATGAACTGAATCCGGAATTATAGATTAATGAATAAGCGAAAAATATTAATTGTTTGTATAGTAATTCTTTTCGGTGCGGGAGGGGTTACGGCTATGATATTCTTAACAGAGCCGACCGCTCAACGGGAGGGAGCTACCAAGGAAACCGCTATGCTGGTGGATGTTATTGAGGCTACAAGGCAAGACTACAATCCCTCAATTGTAGCTACTGGTACAGTCCAGCCAGAAGAAGATGTGACATTAAGCCCATTGGTCGGTGGACAAATTGTAAGTCGGTCTGATAAATTCACTCCAGGAGGCTTTGTCAGAAAAGGGGAAGTGCTACTGCAAATCGACCCCTCTGATTATAGAAATACACTTGAATTGCGTAAAAGCGATCTTCTGCAAAGGCAATCAGATTTGAATGTGGAAATGGGACGTCAGCAGGTAGCCAGACAAGATTATCGTTTGGTAGGTGATTCTTTGTCTCCGGAAGAGAAGGCCCTCGTACTTCGACAACCTCAGTTAGAGGCTGTGAAAGCAACGGTTGAAGCAGCCAAAGCTTCTGTGGCTCAGGCGGAATTAAACCTAAAAAGAACGACCATTCGCGCACCTTTCGATGCACATATCCTGTCAAGGAATGTAACGATTGGATCGCAGGTTGCTCCGGGAAATAATCTTGGAAGAATTGTTGGTACGGAAAGATACTGGGTAGTGGTTAGTGTTCCCGTATCCAAGTTGCCTTGGCTGAGTTTCCCGGAATCTGAGGACGACCAGGGCTCAGGCGTACGGATTTACAATAAATCTGGTTATGAAGGATTTTACCGGGAAGGGTACTTATACAGACAGATTGGAGCACTCGATGCCCAAACACGCCTGGCCAGTGTAATAGTAGTAGTGCCTGATCCCCTTGAAGACATACGTCCCGATAAACCGGGAATGATCATTGGATCATTTGTGGAAGTAGAGATTGAAGCAGAAACTCTGGAAGACGTAGTACGGATCAGTAGAGATCATATCCGAAACAATGAAACAGTATGGGTCATGAACGAAGGTAAACTAGCCATCCGAAGTGTGGACATAGTTTTTTCCGATGCAGAATATTCATACGTGATCGATGGAGTAAATGACGGAGACCAGATAGTCACCACCAATTTGAGTACAGTGGTCGAAGGAGTTGGTTTGAGAACAGAGAGCACACAGTAAAATACCAGATTATGTCAGAAGAAAATAAATCAGAAGAGAAAAAGGGAGCAATTGCCTTTATGGCGCAAAACTCAATTGCATCCAACCTCATTATGTTAATACTTCTTGGGGCTGGGTTTTGGACCATGTCCACAATGCAAAAGGAAGTATTTCCTCAATTTCAATTAGACATTGTGGAAGTAAGGGTGGCTTATCCGGGTGCTGCACCGGCAGAAGTAGAGCAGGGAATACTGCTACCAGTGGAAGAAGCAATTCGGTCCGTGCAGGGGATCAAGGAAGTCACCTCCAATGCAGATGAAGGTTCAGGAAGCATTTCCATTGAATTAGTATCTGGTACTGAAAGAATGAAAGCTTTCCAGGACATTGACCAGGCCGTCTCCAGGATCAGGACTTTTCCTGACGATATAGAACAACCCGAAGTGAGCCTCCAATCCCGGCAAAGAGATGTCATGGAAATCGGACTATATGGAGATATCGACATTTGGTCCTTGCGAAAATTGGCTGAAAGACTTAGGAACATCATGCTGAGCGATCCTAACATCACACAGGTGGAACTGAACAATGTTCCCGAATACATCACACATGTTGAGATACCCAGATACCAATTGCGTCAGTATAATTTGACACTAGGTCAGGTGGCCGATATTATTTCGCAGTCAAGTCTTGATATTGCTGCCGGAGCGGTTGAGACCAATGCTGGTGAAATTCTGCTAAGAATGCAGGAAAGAAAGCAATGGGCAGACGAATTCGGTGATATCGCCATTGTCACAGCAAATAACGGAGCAAGTGTGAAACTAAGGGACATTGCCATGATTTCCGATGGGTTTGAAGAAACTGGTTTTCATGGGCAGTTTAACCAAACACCTTCTGTAGAATTGGAAATTTTCAGAATTGGAGATCAGTCACCCAACGAGATTTCAGCTGCAGTAGAATCTATCCTGACTGACTTTGCCCTACCTCCGGGTGTAAACTACAGGATAGATAGCAACAGAGCCGAGGATTATGAAGAGAGGCTATCCCTTCTCACAGAAAATGGAGTTTTGGCAATCGTCATTGTGCTCGTCATTCTCACCTTATTCCTTGAATACCGCTTGGCATTTTGGGTGATGATGGGTATGACCATCTCATTTGTAGGTGGAGTTGTGTTTTTACCAATGATCGGAGTAAGTATCAATATGATCTCTATGTTCGGCTTTTTACTCGTTCTTGGAATTGTGGTGGATGATGCCATCGTGGTGGGTGAAAACATCTACGAGCATAGGCAAAAAGGCAAAAGTTTTATGCGAGCAGCAATTGACGGTACAAAAGATATAGCCAAACCCGTGATTTTCAGCATTATTACAACAATCATCGCTTTCGTTCCACTTTTGTTTATGCCTGGTACGACTGGTAAATTCTGGTGGCCACTTCCGGCTGTTGTGATCATAGTACTTATTGTATCTCTTCTGGAGGCTTTGTTCATCTTACCAGCCCACCTTGGGCATGCTCCAAAGAAATCCAATAAAGGTTTTGGTGCCAAAATCGACAGGTGGCAGGGAAATTTTGCTCAGGGATTCAACAGGTTAATTGACAAGTACTACAGACCGTTTTTGGAGAAGTGTCTCGAACACCGGTACATAACACTTTCAGCCGCATTGGGATTGTTATTGATAGTAGGTGGTTACGGATACAGCGATCACATGGGTATGATTATGATGCCCGAGGTTTCCGCTGACGAGATCGAGGCGGGAGTTGCGTTACCTGTTGGTACGACACCGGACCAGGCAGCAAAAGTCGCCATTGACATAACCAATTCCACAAAAAGGATGTTTGATGAACATAATCTTTATGAAGTGGCTGAGGGCATCAAAACCAACGTTCGCGGACAAAGTTTCATAGACGTTGAAATTGTGATGAGACCCGCCGCAGAAAGGGATATGACAGCCGGTGAAGTCATTGAACTTTGGCGGGACAATATCGGTGATATTCAAGGGGTAGATCAGATTTCATTTGAGGCAGAACGTGGACCGGGAGGGTATAGACAAGACATAAGTGTTGATCTAAGTCACCCTGATATAGCCGTACTTGAAAGAGCAAGTGCGGCCTTTTTCGAAAGGATGGAGTCATTTGAAGCTACCAGGGACGTGAATGATAACTACAACAAAGGGAAGCTGCAATATGATTTCAAGTTATTACCGGAGGGCCGTAACCTGGGACTTACCTCAACCGACGTTGGAAGACAGGTTAGAAATGCATTCTTTGGAGCCCTTGCCATGAGGCAACTAAGAGGAAATAATGAAATAGAGGTAAGGGTGAAGTTGCCTAAAAATGAAAGGCAGGATGTTCAAAATCTAGAGGATTTTCTGATCAGAACGAATGATGGTACTGAAGTCCCTCTGTTGGATGTGGTAAGCGTAGAGCAGCGTGAGGCTTTTACTTCCATCAATCGCCGGGACGGCAGTAGGGTGGTCAATATTGGAATGGATGTTGAACCAAAGAATGCTGTTTCTCGGGTTTTAGCCTCTGTTCAATCTGATGTACTACCTCAGCTAAGGGCTGATTTCCCCGGGATTACCTGGTCTTTTCAGGGCAGCCAGGCAGAGATGAGAGAGTCTACACAATCCTTATGGGGTGGTTTTGGCATGGCCATGCTTATCATTTATTCGCTTCTGGCCATCGCTTTTTCCAGCTACACTCAACCCATTATAGTGATGGCTGCTATTCCTTTTGGAATAGTAGGAGCGGTTATTGGACACATTATTCTAGGATATGACCTTTCGTTAGTGAGTTTGATGGGTGTAATTGCATTATCGGGAGTTGTGGTGAATGATTCCCTGATTATGATAGATTATGCAAATAAACGTGAGAAAGAAAACCTTTCGACCTTTGACGCCATACATGAGGCCGGAATCCGGCGTTTCAGACCGATATTACTTACTACACTTACTACATTCGGGGGACTTACGCCAATTATTCTCGAAACATCCCAGCAGGCTTTTTACTTAATACCGATGGCCATTTCTCTGGGATTTGGAATAGTTTTCGCCACCTCAATCATCCTTGTCATTGTGCCATGCTTGTACTTGATTTCTGATGATGTGAGGTCATACTTCGAAAAAAGTCGCACCGTAAGCGAAGCAGAGTTGGCGTAATTTTCTATCTTCCCCAATCATTTTTTGAACACAATAAATATCCTGGATATGACTTTTAAAAGTGTTTTCTCTACGGCGTTAGTGTTTTGTATTTTAACGGGTTTTACCATGACGGATCCTCAGAAAATGGATGCTCAAGATCAGGAGCAGAAATTAAGACACGTAGTATTGTTCAGTTTCAAGGAAGATGCTGATCCCGATGCCATAAAAAAAGTCGAAGAGGCTTTTTTGGCTTTACCTTCCAGGATTCCGGAGATCAGAGACTTTGAGTGGGGATTGAATAATAGTCCGGAGGGACTTAATAAAGGTTTTACACACTGCTTTTTTCTCACTTTCAATAGCGAAGCAGACCGCGACATATATTTACCGCATCCGGACCATAAAGCTTTTGGACAATTGTTAGGAGACGTCTTAAAAGATGTGTTGGTGGTAGATTATTGGACGAAATAGACGTTTTGTGACAAAAAAATTGTCCTCGTAGACTTTTTGTAGTCGCCTATTCCTTGTTGCAAATCAAACTTGACCCTAAAATTGTCTTAGCATATCGGTGAGAGATAAGCTGACCAGCTACTTTCAATCACCAGATAGTTTGTCGTGCAACAACGGAAAGGTGGATTACTCCACCTTTCTTTTTTTACCATTCACCCATTTAAATTATCCGCCTGGATTTTGGGTTTTGGGATTAAATCACCTTCTTCATATTTTCCCTGTATCAAATATGTTAAAGCATGACAAATAAGATTCTTTCTCTGGTCCTGATATTCCCGTTTATAGTTTCCGCTCAAAGTCTGAAAAAGGAAAAAGAGACCATCATTAATAATCTGGACAAATCATCCGATAGGTATGCCGAATGTGCAATGGAAATTTGGGAATGGGCTGAGATAGGATACAAGGAAGACAAAAGTGCTGACCGATTGCAAAAGCTTCTGGAGGATGAAGGATTTAAGGTAAAGTCTAATGTTGCGGGCTTGCCAACAGGGTTTATTGCCAGTTACGGATCAGGCTCACCGGTGATTGGCCTTTTGGCAGAATACGATGCATTGTTAGGAGTGTCCCAGGAAGCAGTTCCCTACCGTCAGGAGCGTAAGGATGGTACACCTGCGGGACATGCTTGTGGACATCATCTGTTCGGCACAGGAGCCGCGGCGGCGGCCATTGAAGCGAAAAAATGGATGCAAAGGACCGGACAAACCGGAATACTTCGGGTATATGGAACTCCGGCCGAAGAAGGAGGCTCAGGAAAAGTTTATATGGCTAGAGAAGGACTATTTGACGATGTCGATGCTACCATTTATTGGCATCCGGGCAATAATAATTCCATTAGAGTCGCTTCAAATTTGGCTATTGCTTCGGTCAAATTCAGGTATACAGGTATTTCAACACATGCTGCCGGAGCCCCCGAAAGAGGTAGAAGTGCCCTTGACGGTGTCGAATCCATGAATTATATGATGAATCTGATGCGAGAACATGTCCCATCGGAAAGCAGGATACATTATGTGATTACCAAGGGAGGGGAAGCACCAAACGTTGTACCTGGATTTGCAGAGGTCTATTACTTCATAAGACATCCAGAGATGCCGGTAGTTAAAGACATACTGGACCGAGCCATCAAAGCGGCCAAAGGTGCTGCTATGGGCACGGGAACTGAAATGACTTATGAAATGACAGGTGGTTCCTTTAACATAATGCCAAATAAAGCATTGTCAGAGGTCATGCATCAGAACCTTGAAGTCGTGGGGGGTGTGAAGTACAACGAGGAGGAAAGAAAATTTGCTTCCGAATTAATGACTACATTCAATTCCGAGGGTCTTGAACCGGATATGGTTGCGAATGTTGAGCCATTCGTTATATCGGATGAGGCGGGTAATTATAGTACTGACGCAGGTGACGTCAGTTGGATTTCTCCTCTAGTCAGCATGTCGGCGGCTACATGGCCTCCGGGTACACCAGGTCACAGCTGGCAAGCTGTGGCAGCAGGAGGTACATCCATGGGTGCGAAAGGTATGATGGTAGCCGCAAAAACAATGGCCATGACAATACTTGATCTCTTTACTGATCCGAAAATCCTCGAGAATGCACGAATTGAATTGGAGGAAAGGAGAGGGAAGGACTTTAATTATGAACCGATTTTGGGAGATCGGGAACCAGCACTTGACTACGCTGGAGGCTAATTTTTATAATTATCACCTGATCCAAACAATTTTTTTCCAAAATCACTGGAAAAACTTCGTATGTACCTACAGGATATAATCATTTGATAATCAAAAGATTACATTTCCTATAGAATATCGATTTTTTCCAATGTAGACGTTTGATAGACGGATTTTTTTTTCGTTTCTAATCCTGTAGACATTTTATAGACTCTGGTTTCTTCCGTTAAATTTTTTCTTTCATGACCTTCGATTCCGTAACTCGTTTGTGTTATGACAAAATTTCAATACCAGGTTTGTTCGCAGGATAAAGACTTCTTGAGCATTTCATGTAGCAAGGAGTTTAGCTTTCCTGCATACTTACTATATAGAGTATTGGCGGATTATAGTTATAACTATTACAGAGTTCTACCACGGTTTACCATAAAGTATGTGGTGATAATGAAAGGAGGGAAAGGAATGGGAACCGAGTTTAGAGTTTTGACCTCAAACTTTATTGGGAAATCTCATTTCGACTTTGTCGTCGATGAACCTGATTTGGGAAGAGTAATAACTCTGAAGTCCAGGGAAGAGGATATCCTTGTTAGTTACAAGATAGATTCGGGGGAAGAGGTAAGTAAGCTAAATGTTAATCTCTTAATTCCTCATAGACGAGACAGTGGTATTCTGGCTTACTGGTATAAGCGATTATTTTCAACAATACTTATTTACAGTCACATTAAGCTGATCAAAAGGCTATTGGCGAGTAAGACAAAAATGTTATTGGTAATACCTCCCTACTTCGCAACAGGAAGTTGAATTAAAGAATTTACAGAAATGTATAAAGCAGATAAGATAAGAAATTGGATTGAAGGTGAAATATCACCATATGGCTGGCTTACTCTGGTCACTATTTCGTTACCGGAATTAATGAAAAACAATCCATACTTTTCAGCCTATTATACTGCATCCAGTTCGAGATACTCAGAAGGTGAACTTAGCATTCTTGGATATCACATGGAAAGACTTTTCAACGTCAGATTTCCGGAGCATGTTCTCCAGGGATCTTTTGAATCAGATTCTGGTTTACCCCGAATAAATGGTATTTCAGAACTAGTCTCAGGAAGGAATAATAACGTCAAATTGGGGATTTCATGACACTGGAACAAACGATGATATTAAGGGATACATGGCGGATGGCCAACGAGGATGGAGATTTGATTTTCTCAATCAATTTCGAGCTTTGTAAAGTTTCTCCCACAATATATCATGCGTTCTCTGTCAGTGATCTGATGGTGGGTAAGTTTTCACAGTTGATTGACAATATTTTGGATAGGCTACCGGACCTTATCCAGGTTAAAAAAAGTCTTGAAAAACTTCAGGAAAATTTTCGACATGTCTGGTTAACACCGCAGGACGCCTATCTGACGATTGATGTCATCTTGTCGATCCTTAGCAGGAAATTGGGACCAGGATACACTAATGAAGTTCGTGTATGTTGGGATGCTATTCTTACTTATATAGGAGTTTACATTGTCAATAGTAGAGAAGAGAAAAAAAGAGATATGAAGAACTATATTCTCAAGCTTGTGAAAAGATAGAAGCTTAGAAAAAGGAATTGGTTAGAACCAAGCTATGGGCCCTGTTTTTTTGTTGGTCGGTTAAATGAGCGGGCCTACCACAAAATTACGGGGCTTTTTTCAATTTATCAAAGTAGGTAATTTTTGATTTAATTCCAATTGAAAGCGCCTATTTCTTCCATCCCAACAGATGAATAGGTTATTCATTTAAACGAACCGCTGGTCTGATTTTCGGGGTTAGAGTCTTGATTTTGAATTAATTTACCTTGATTCAAATCAAAATGACCTTCAGAGATGAATAAATCAACCTACGGTAGGCTAAGTGTGATGATGTTTCTTGAATTCTTTGTATGGGGATCATGGTATGTGACCATCGGATCTTACCTGGGCAATATTGGATTCAGTGGTTCAGAAATCGGTACAACTTACTTAATGAATAACATCGCGGCCATTTTGGCACCTTTTTTCATTGGGATGATAGCAGACAGGTTCTTTTCTTCCGAAAGGGTAATGGGGACCCTTCATCTTATAGGTGCTGTCGTACTTTATTTTGCTACCAGAGTCACAGATACAGGGACATTGATATTTTTAATGCTTTTATACAATTCATGTTACATGCCAACACTGGCCTTAGTTAATAATATTTCTTTTCAACAAATGGACAGTCCGGATAAACAATTTCCTGGAATCCGTGTTTGGGGTACAATAGGTTGGATAATTTCCGGATTGAGCATCAATTTCCTTTTGGGATCACTCGCCGAGAATGTAGAATTAACTGCAATACCCTTAAAAATGGGTGCGGTTGTTTCAGTGCTTCTGGGAATTTATTCATTCTCCCTACCCAAAACACCTCCCAAAAATGTGGGCGAAGACATATCTATAGGGGATATATTGGGATTGAAAGCTCTCAGATTAATGGGTAACTCATCTTTCGCGGTTTTTGTTATTAGTTCGCTTTTAATTTCCATTCCTCTGGCTTTCTACTACAGCTTTACCAATCTTTTTTTGAACGATATTGGGGTTCAGAATGCAGCTTCCTTCCAAACAATAGGTCAAATGTCCGAAGTATTATTTATGATACTGATGCCCTGGTTTTTTATAAGGCTTGGAGTCAAAAAAATGCTTCTCGTTGGTATGCTGGCCTGGCTCTTACGGTATGCAATGTTTGCAATGGGAAATACTGAGGAAATGATATGGATGCTTTTTTTGGGAATAGCACTTCATGGGATTTGTTATGATTTCTTCTTCGTGACCGGCCAAATTTACGTTGACAAAAAAGCTCCAAAAGACATACGTGCAAGTGCCCAGGGATTTATAACTCTGATCACTTATGGTGTGGGGATGGGTATAGGATCGATAATCTCTGGGAATGTACTTGATGTTTTTACGGAATCAGGAACCAGAGTCTGGACTACTTTTTGGTGGGTACCTGCAATATTCGCGTTGGTTGTGGCAACACTGTTTTATTTTACATTCAGGGAGGAACCGAAAATCAACGAAACAGCCTGACCAGTAAATGTCATCCGGTACATCAACAAGAATTGATTCAGTAGATCTTTTTCGGGGGTTCACAATGTTTCTCCTGATTGGTGAATTTACTGGTATATATAACCTTTTGTGGGATTCAACTAATCAAGGCACACTTGCAAATTCTTTTATTGAACAGTTTCATCATCATCCGTGGAATGGCCTTCGATTCTGGGATTTAGTACAACCTTTTTTCATGTTTTTAGTAGGAGTGTCTCTTCCGTTTGCCGTTAAAACAAGGACAAGAAGGGGTCATACTCAAGCTGAAATAACGAAACATGTTTGGATTCGATCAATTAAGCTCTTCTTATTCGGATGGAGTCTTTATTGTATCGGGCCCGGTGAGATCACATTTCATTTTCAAAATGTGTTGACCCAAATTGCAATAACATATCCGATTGCATATTTCATTATGCATTGGTCAGCAGCTAGACAGATTCTTTTTTCAATTGGATTACTGCTGATAACTGAACTTGCCTTTAGGCTTTTTCCTGTCGAAGGATTCGATCAGGCTTTTGTAGCAGGACATAATTTTGGTGAGTGGATTGAATATAAATTGGATGGAAAGATTCCAGGAGGTCATTGGGTTTCAATAAATGCAATTCCAACTGCTGCACATACGATTTGGGGCGTATTAGCCGGCAGAATTCTTCAACTTAATCCGGATAAAAACAAAATCGTCCGATATCTGATCGTGTCATTATTGATGATCTTTGTCGGATATGTAATGAATGGATTCATTCCAATCATTAAAAGAATAGCTACCTCGTCTTTCGTTGTGGTTTCCGGAGGCTATTGTATCCTTTTTATGTTTTTGTTTTATTATCTAATCGACCTGAAAAAGTATCGATTCTCTTTAAAATTTTTCGAAGTGATTAGCATTAACTCCTTGTTTATCTATCTTTTTGCACACCTGGATGGAGGCGAATTTCTTGAAAGAATTGTACATCCATTTACGTATTTGTTCCAGACTAATAATCAATCACAGACAATTCCGATTCTAACATCTTTGACCGTGTGGATGTTGATGTGGTACATGTGTCATTGGATGTATAAAAAACAGATTTTTATAAAGATTTAGACATGAAAGAAATCCCGGAGATAGGTAGCTTCATTGATAGGACTTACAAAATTGTTAGACAGGATTTGATTGGACGCTTTCGAAAGGCTAATTTGGATATCACACCTGAACAATGGATAATATTATCCAAACTTGAACATAGGAGTGAGATAACGCAAAAGGATCTTGGTGATGCCAGCTTTAAGGATCGCCCGACTGTTTCCAGAATTGTCGATAACCTGGTCAAAAAAGGACTTCTCAATCGGACTTCGCATTCTGATGATCGAAGAAAAGTGAACATAACTTTAACTGCAGAAGGCAGGGAACTGATTACCAATGCAAAACCGTTTGTACTGGAGTCAAGGTCTGTTGGATGGAAAGGTTTGTCTAACAATGAGTATGAACAACTCATTAAAACTCTTGACAAAATTTTTGATAATTACAATGTTTGACCAATAGATGACGCAAATCAGTTGAATATTGACACTATAACTCCCAATTCTTGTTTTTCTTTGCAAATAGTTACATGAGTAAGAACGAAGCCATAGCATTATATCAACCCTTGCTGTACTCCATTGCACTGAGAATGGTAGGCACTTTAGAGGATGCCGAAGATATCGTTCAGGATACTTTTGAAAAGTGGCTGAAAATTGACAATAGTAAGATACAAAATGTCAAAGCTTATCTGGTGAAATCCGTGAGTAACAATTGTCTGAACTTTCTGAGTTCGTTTTGGTCACGCATCAGTGCCAGTGAGGATACAGAATTGGTCAAAGAGGAGCTGGAGGATTCGCATCAGCACAAGTCAATCTTTCAGTTTGATCTGGAGGCTCAGGTACACGAAGCCTGGGAAGTAATTCATAGAAAACTTGAACCAATTGAAAAGCAATTGTTCATACTAAGGGAAGTTTTCAATGTCGAGTATGAAGAGATGCAACATCTTTTCGACAAGAAAAAAGAAAACTGTCGTCAGATAGTATCCAGAGCCAGAGCTAAAATAAAGTCGGAAAACCCCAAACTCAATTTTCAAAAGCCCAGTAATAAGGTACCCCAAACCTTCACCAGCGCATGTAGTACAGGTGGTTATATTCCGCTTTTGAATGAATTGAAAAGCGATTTATAAAAAAAAGTTATACTTTTTTGTCACATTTTGGAAGTAGTCCGTTCTCGTTATATAATAGACAAACTAGAAATATATAAATGGAAGTAATTCTGATATTCTTTATAGCGCAATGGTACCTATCGTTGTTCTTCCAAACGTTCTTTCTACATCGATATGCCTCTCATCAGGCATTTACGATGAGTAAGACCTGGGAGAAAATATTTTTTGTGCTAACCTGGATTTTTCAAGGTTCTAATTATCTGAGTGCTTATGGTTACGGTATTATGCACAGAATGCATCATGCATATGCTGATACTCCGGATGATCCACATTCACCCAAATACGATGAGAGTATTTTTAAAATGATGTGGAAGACCAAAACTACGTACTCTGCAATTGCCAACAAAAAAGTAAAGATTGATCCAAGGTTTACGGAAAACGTTCCAGAATGGACCCCTTTTGACAAATTCGCCCGTTCTTGGGTTTCGAGATTAATGTGGGGAGCAATTTACGTTTTCATCTATTACACGTTTGTAGATGTTTGGTGGCTTTGGTTCCTACTTCCAATTCAATGGATGCTTTCTCCAATTCATGGCGCTATCATTAATTGGTTTGCTCACAAGTATGGATATCGGAATTATGAGGTGAAAGACACTTCAAGGAATTTCTTGCCGGTTGATTTTCTCATGATGGGAGAGAGCTACCATAATAACCACCATAAACATGCAAACAGAGCAAATTTCGGCGGCATACGATGGCATGAATTTGATCCGACTTATCCAGTGATCTTACTACTTGATAAAGTGGGGATTATTAAGTTAAAAGAACAAAAACAAATTAAGGCACTGAGGCAAGAGCGGCAGAAAAAAGCTGCAGCATAGTTTTTAAGCCCTGTCAATGACAGGGTTTTTTGTTTATATGGTCTTTAACTGGATTGAGGATATAGTTTTTTCAATTCAGATTTGATATCGGAATTAATCTCTCATTCCAATAATCGTTTTCGGGGTGCATTGGAAATGACATAAGTTTTATTATGTCGTCCACTTGTCAACCAATTCATTTATTTAGATTCGTTCTAAATAAGGTCTTTCTAACATTATTTTTAGTCCTCTAAATGATTGATGTTCAATAGCTTGTAATTATGTAGTGTGACTAGTATCTTATGATCTAAATGTCCACATAATATTGGTGTTTGAAATATATGGACCCGGTATTAGTTTTGTGGGCCGTAGGACCTGAACGGTAAAACATTAATGTGTAAGAAAGACCCCTCTAACCTATTCCGCACTGGCATCTTTTTGTCCTCTATTCTTTTATTGTTTTTGTCCATGCCTTCTTTGGCTCAGGACGAAAGTGCGGAAGATGCTCCTCAATATGATCAGGCCATGCTTGATCAGGGAGAGAGTTTATTCAAAGCCAATTGTACACAGTGCCATGCTATAGGCCGGAAAGTGATTGGGCCTGATCTGAAAAATGTTGAGGAACGACGTTCGAAGGATTGGCTAATACCCTGGATAAAGAACTCTCAGGCGCTCATTCAAAGTGGGGATGAGTATGCAATTCAGATTTACGAAGAATATAATCAGACTGCTATGCCGGCATATCCCTTTTCTGACGAGGAGGTTTTGTCGATTTTGGCATATATTGATGTAGAAAGTAACAAAGAGCCAGTTGCCGAGGTAGCTACGACAGGAGCTACCGGGGGTACTGGCACTAACAGTTCTACAGGTGTTTCGGAGGGATATTTGACGGCGATCCTTGCAGTCCTTGTGGTTGTACTTGTCCTGATCTTGATTGTTTTGGGACTTATTGTAACCATTCTAACCAAGTACCTAAAAGACAAGCAGGATCTAGCCAACGAGGATCAGGAGGTAATTGATCAAAGACTCAATGTGGCCAAACTGCTTCAAAGTAATGCAGTTATTGGTGGAGCAATTTTCCTTTTCACCGTTATCGTTCTTAAGACTTTAATTGACGGGGCCTTTACAATAGGGGTTCAGCAGGGATATCAACCGGCCCAACCTATAGCATTTTCACATGCCATACATGCAGGTCAGTATGAAATAGATTGTCAATATTGTCATACAGGAGTTAGAAAGGCTAAGTCAGCAAACATTCCTTCTGCCAACATTTGTATGAATTGTCATACTCAGGTGAAATCTGAATCACCTGAGATTCAAAAGATATATGCGGCCATTGATTATGATCCTGAGACTCAGACATATGGCAACGATGTGCAGCCTATTGAGTGGGTCAGAATCCATAATCTTCCTGATCTTGCTTACTTCAATCACTCACAGCATGTTAAAGTAGGAGGCATTGAATGTCAGACATGTCATGGTCCAATAGAGGAAATGGATGTTGTATACCAATACTCTACATTGACGATGGGCTGGTGTATTAACTGTCACAGGGAGACTGATGTCAATACCAGAGGCAATGAATACTATACCAAATTGGTAGAGCTTCATAAAGAAAAGAGTAAGGAACCGATGAAAGTTGAAGACATCGGAGGTTTGGAATGTGCAAAATGTCACTATTAATTGAAGAGCGTACTTAATCTATGAAAGAAAATAAAAAATACTGGAAAGGGCTTGACGAGTTAAAGAGGACTCCAGAATTTGAGAAATACGCTGACAAGGAATTTGCGGAGCATTTACCTTTAGAAAATTCTGACAGCGAACCTTCCCGAAGAGATTTCCTAAAAATGATGGGGTTTGGTGTTGCTGCGGCCTCTTTAGCTGCATGTGAAGCTCCAATTAGAAAGGCAATTCCATATGTGAAAAAGCCTATTTCAGTTGATCCATCAGTTCCTAATTTTTACGCGTCAACGTACGTAAGTGGCAGTGATGTAGAAAGCATTGTCGTAAAGACAAGAGAGGGAAGACCAATTAAGATTGAAGGTAATACACTTTCCAGTACTTCTGGTGGTGGTACAACGTCCCAGATTGAAGCCTCTGTACTCTCGCTATATGATAAGCAACGACTTAAGTCTCCATTACTGGATGGGAACGAAACAGATTGGGATACGCTTGATGAACAGGTAAAATCCGGGATTGGTTCTGGTAAAGTCTATTTGGTCTCCAATACAATCAGTAGTCCCTCCACCAATAAAGCTATTGACACTTTGGTAGCGGCCTATCCAAATATTACAAGGGTATCTTATGATCCATATTCCACAAGTGGTGCGCTTGATGCCAATGAAGTCACTTTTGGATCAAGGTTTTTACCAACTTATGATTATTCTAAGGCCAAAACAATTGTTGCCCTAGATTCTGATTTTCTTGGTAATGCACCAACTCAGGCGTTGAACAGCAAACAGTTTGCTGCCGGAAGAAAGTTGAATGGTGGAAAGTCTACCATGTCAAGACTTTATTCCTTTGAAAGCAATCTGTCGCTAACAGGGGCCAATGCAGATTACAGAACACCGATAAAACCATCACAATTAGGAGCATTTGTTGCAAATCTTTATGACCTGATTGCCTCAGGTACAGGGAATTCTGGAATTAGTGCAGGAAATGTCTCGGATGATGCAGTTTTAAAAATGGCTGCTGGTGATCTTCTGAAATCCGGTGCTAATTCCATAGTGGTTTCTGATTCGAATGATCCAAGTGTACAGGTTCTGGTGAACGCCATAAATCAAATGTTGGGAGCCTATGGAAACACTATAAGCATAAGTTCACAATTAAAAACCCGACAAGGGAGTGACTCGGAGTTTAATGCTTTTGTAGAGGAACTTAAAGCTGGCACCGTATCTGGAGTTGTATTTTACAATTGCAATCCGGTTTATGATCATCCGTTGGGTAGCGACATTGCAAGTGCTTTACCTGGTCTTTCATTCTCACTTTCCACTTCAGATAGGATGGATGAGACATCTTCATTGACCAAAGCCATTGCACCGGATCATCATTATCTTGAGAGTTGGAACGATTTTGAAATTGTTACAGGCAAATACAGCGTTGCCCAGCCAACCATAAGAAATATTTTTGATACCAGACAAGCGCAGGATTCATTCTTAATGTGGGCTGGTGCCGAATCCAATTTCTATGACTTTTTAAGATCAAACTGGGAAACGGACATGTTCCCGTTGGTAGAAAGTGGAAAGTATTACGATTTCGATGTGTTCTGGGATACCTGCCTGCATGACGGCATTATAGAGTTTCCAGCCGAGGCATCGGAATTTTCTTTTGATATGTCAGGAGTATCAGCTGCCGCTACATCTGTTAAGGCAAATTACACTGATTCATCCTCAGGTTTGGAGCTGGTACTTTATCAGAAAAATGCAATTGGATCCGGAGTACACGGAAATAATCCATGGCTACATGAAATGCCCGATCCCATAACCAAGGCCGTATGGGATAATTATTTGACCGTTTCACCTCGGCAGGCGGAAGAATGGGGTATTGAATTAGGCGACATGACTACTCAAAAAGTCAATCTGACAGTTAATGGAAAATCACTTTCCGTTCCTGTTATGCCACAACCGGGTCAGGCCTATGGCACCGTTGGATTAGCACTTGGATATGGTAGGACCAATGCTGGTCCGGTGGGAGATGGAGTAGGTGTAAATGCATATCCTCTGGCTACGGTTTCAGGTGGAAGAGTCTCATATTCAATTACTTCCGGAGTTCAGGTAGAGCCTACTTCTGAAGGATATAGGATTGCTCAAACGCAGACCCATCATACCTACATGGGGAGGGAGACAGTAATTCAGGAGACCACACTCAAACAGTATCAGGAGGATCCTCAAAGTGGAAGGAGCATGCCTAAAATTGCTACTTCAGAAGGATTCAAGAAGCCTTATGCCATCTCACTATGGAAAGGGCATGAATATGCCAATCACCATTGGGGATTAGTAGTTGACATGAATAGCTGTACCGGTTGCGGAACCTGTACCATCGCATGTCAAACCGAAAACAATATTCCGGTGGTAGGTAAGCAGGAGGTGCTTAACCGGCGGGAAATGCACTGGTTGAGAATTGACAGATATTACAGTTCAGATGCTGAAGAAGGAGACTTAAGTGGAATGGAAAATCCGGCTGATAACCCGGAGGTCACCTTTCATCCAATGATGTGTCAGCAATGTAACAATGCACCATGCGAAACGGTTTGCCCGGTTGCTGCAACCACACACAGTACCGAGGGACTAAACCAAATGACCTACAACCGATGTATTGGTACGAGATATTGTGCAAACAACTGCCCTTATAAAGTCAGAAGGTTCAATTGGTTTAAATATCACGATAATAGCCAATTTGATAAAAACACTCCGATGAACAATGATCTCGGTAAAATGGTATTGAATCCTGATGTTACTGTACGGTCAAGGGGTGTTATGGAAAAGTGCTCTTTCTGTGTACAAAGAATCCAATCAGGTAAACTAGCTGCTAAAAGAGAAGGCAGAAGGCCTGAGGATGGAGAAATCAATTCTGCATGTGCTGCTTCCTGTCCTTCGGATGCACTGGTGTTTGGAGATATGAAAGATCCGAATAGCAAAATTAGCAAGATGTTGAAATTGGAAGTGACAGAAAAAGGTGCTGAAGCTAAAGAGCCAAGAGCTTATCATGTTTTAGAAGAAATTCGGGTGATGCCTAATGTATGGTATCTCTCCAAGGTTAGAAATAAAGAACCAAAGCAAGCAGAAGCATCTAATGCTTAATTGCCAAAAAGATAGATTATGATAGCAGAGTCTACGGTACGGGAACCATTAGTTACGGGCGGAAAAACCGTCCATGATGTCTCCGAAGACATTTGTAAGAGAGTGGAGGAAAAACCAAGTAAATCATGGATGCTTGGTATGGCCATTTCTCTTGGAGCACTTGCAGTGGGAGCATATTGTGTGTTAATGCTTTTGTGGGAAGGTGTAGGTGTCTGGGGTCTAAATAAGACTGTAGGATGGGCCTGGGACATCACCAACTTTGTATGGTGGGTCGGTATCGGTCATGCCGGAACGCTCATTTCCGCGATTCTATTGCTATTCAGACAAAGATGGAGAATGTCCATCAACAGGGCAGCAGAGGCAATGACGATTTTCGCGGTAATCTGTGCCGCAATGTTTCCGGGTTTGCACATGGGAAGACTTTGGTTAGGTTTTTACTGGGCTTTGCCATTACCAAACACATTCGGATCACTGTGGGTTAACTTCAATTCACCACTCTTATGGGATGTATTCGCGATTTCAACATACTTCTCGGTATCACTTGTTTTCTGGTACATCGGATTGATTCCGGATTTTGCAACAATCAGGGATAGGGCAAAAAATAAGATTTCAAAAGCCATTTACGGAGGTTTGAGCTTTGGCTGGGACGGAGCTACTAAAACCTGGGGTAGATATGAAACTGTAGCTTTGGTTTTGGCAGGTTTGGCAACCCCTTTGGTACTTTCAGTTCACACAATTGTATCATTTGACTTTGCCACATCCGTTATTCCAGGTTGGCATACTACGATATTCCCTCCATATTTCGTTGCTGGGGCAATTTTCTCCGGATTTGCCATGGTATTAACGCTTCTTCTGGTAACAAGAAAAGTTTACAAGCTGGAAGATTACATCACAATTCAACACATTGAATTGATGAATATCGTAATCATCATCACCGGTTCAATAGTGGGTGTCGCTTACATTACTGAGCTTTTTATTGCCTGGTACTCAGGAGTGGAGGCGGAACAATATGCATTTTTAAACAGAGTTAGCGGACCTTATTGGTGGGCCTACTGGTCTATGATGACATGTAATGTGATTTCACCACAGTTATTCTGGTTTAAGAAAATAAGGACCAATCTGGTTGCTACATTTGTTCTCTCTATAGTGGTGAACATTGGAATGTGGTTTGAAAGATTTGTGATCATTGTTACTTCTCTTCATAGAGATTACCTACCATCAAGTTGGGCAATGTTTTATCCAACAATTTATGATATGGGAATGTATCTATTCTCATTTGGATTCTTCTTCACAGCCTTCCTGTTGTTTGCGAAGTATTTCCCTGTAATCAACATGGCTGAGGTGAAAAGTATAGTTATGGCAACTGGTGAGAAAAAAATTAAATAATGGCACACGGTAAAGACTTTTTAGTAGGAATATTCGACGACGAGGTTGTCTTACTCAAGGGGATCAAAGGAGTCCGTGAGACTGGTGTGAAAATTCACGAAGTATACAGTCCTTTCCCCGTCCATGGAGCGGAAGATGCCCTTGGTTACAGACGGTCCAGAATATCAATTGCAGCTTTTCTATTCGGATTACTTGGTACTTCTCTTGCCCTTACCTTGCAGATTGGTATGATGGGAATAGATTGGCCAATGATAATCGGTGGTAAAGACTTCATTCCAGTACCTTCCTTTGTTCCTGTCACATTTGAATTAACTGTACTGCTAGCTTCTTTTGGAATGGTGGGTACTTTTTTCGTGATCAGTAATCTAAAACCTTGGGGTAAGCCTAAGTTATTTGACATTAGAATCACTGACGACAAGCATGTTATGGCCATTGATCTAGGTAAAAATAAGATGGATGAAAAAGCCATTGATAAGATTTTGAAGGATAATGGAGCGAGTGAGGTTAACAAAAAGAATTATGATGATTTATAAGATGAGGAATATTTCATTGGCAATCGCATCTGCAATCATTTTGGCAGGATGTGCAGCCGGTCCGGATGATCCGGGTTTGGAATATGCTCCTAACATGTACCATTCGGTCCCTTATGAGCCCCTTTCTCAAATTACAGATGAAGAGTCTGGGCGTTGGGTCAATGTTCTTGACCAGGTCATCAGTTATGATGACAATAGAGAGCCCGATCAGGATGCTGCTGAATACTATAACTCCAACCCAAATAATCCTTTTGGAATGACGATGCTGGAGCCTGTAGAAGGGACAGTCAAACGTGGATCCAAGATAAAGCCAAGAATTGCGGCTGACGACTATGAAACTGCTGCCGTTTTATTGATGAATCCTACTGATTCTACAGAATCCACTGTGGCTCAGGGTAAGGTTTTGTACGACAGATTCTGTGAGCACTGCCACGGAGCAGAAGGAAACGCTGATGGTTTGGTAGCGGAACAATATGCTGGTGTGGCAAACCTCAATGGAGCGGCATATCTTGGTCTTAGCGAAGGGCACATATTTCATGTAATTACAAATGGGAAGGGATTGATGGGGGCTCATGGGTCTCAAATAAGCGAAGAGGAACGCTGGAAAATTGCTCGATACGTAAAAGTCCTTCAGGCAAAATAAAAACCAAATGACAGAAGAAAGATTTGAATTTACTGGCAAGGCAAAAAAGAATCTCCTGATCGTTATCGGCACCGGAGTAGTACTTGCTATTCTGGGCGTGATTCTCATGAGTTCCGGTGGTCACCATGGTGAGGAAGCAGCAGCGGGAGAGCATGGCTTTCACTGGACTAAAAGGCTCTTCGCAAATATTTGGATTAATAACCTGTATTTCACAGGTATTGCGGTCGTAGGAGTATTGTTCTTTGCCATTCAATATGCAGCTCAGGCCGGATGGTCAGCAGGCATTAAACGAATTCCTTTGGCATTTGGAAACTGGTTACCTATCGCCGGTGGTTTGATGTTGGTTTCGTTCCTGGCCTTTGGTCACGATATTTTTCACTGGACACATCACTCGTTGTACGATCCTGAATCGGCGGATTTCGATGCGATAATTAACGGTAAGAAGGGGTTTTTCTTCTGGCCTTTAAGTGAACACCCGGGTATTCCCGTTTTCTTTCTAGCCCGCATGGTGATATTCTTCGGAATATGGTACTGGTTATTCACAAAATTGAAAAAGTTAGCTTTCAAAGAAGATATAGAGGGAGGTACCGACATATGGTATCAGCTACGAAAGTATTCTGCGATTTTCATCGTTTTCTTTGCGGTTTCAAGTTCAGTGGCAGCATGGGATTGGATCATGTCTATTGATACACACTGGTTCAGCACGATGTTTGGATGGTATACTTTTGCTAGCTGGTGGGTCACTACCTTAGCTATCACGACATTGGTCATTGTGTTACTGAAGGATCAGGGACTACTGAAAGTTGTCAACAATAACCACCTGCATGACCTTGGAAAATTTGTTTTCGCATTCTCAGTATTCTGGACTTACATCTGGTTCTCACAATTTCTCCTGATTTATTATGCAAACATTCCGGAGGAGACCATATACTTTGTAGAGCGATGGAAAAATGACCTTTATGCTCCCGTGTTTTTTATAAACCTTTTGATGAATTTCTTTCTACCATTTTTGTTATTAATGACAAGAGATTCAAAAAGGCATATGAGGTTTTTGAAGGTAGTTACACCAATTGTTATAGTGGGTCATTGGATAGATTTCTATCAAATGGTTACACCGGGTGTACTGAAGGAGAATGGAGGATTTGGATTTTTGGAAATTGGGTTGGTAATGGTATTTGCCGGTGCATTCCTCTATGTATTTCTTAATAATCTGGCTAAGGCACCTCTTTTCGCCAAGAATCATCCTATGTTAGAAGAAAGTTTACATCATCATATCTAAAGAAAGGGACAGATGAATTTAATAATTGGATTGGCGGTAGTATTGATAGTGGTGATTTTACTCACCATATTTAGAGTTTCTACCCTGGTAAGCATTATCAAAGGAGACACGGAAAAACAAGTTGTCCCAAACCTTAACCGACTTCAGGCTACTTTGCTTTTACTGTTTTTGATAGGAGGGATTGTAGGATTTTTCTACTACTCTTTCGGTGGACTTGATGATGAATTTGTATTACCAAATGCTTCTGAGCATGGAGTTGTAACAGATCGTCTTTTCTGGATAACAATGGTCATTACCTGCGTGGTGTTCATTGTAACACAGATCTTTCTTTTCGGATTTGCTTATAAATATCAGCATAAGAATGATGGTAAGGCCGAGTACTATCCGCATAACAACACCTTAGAGATCATCTGGACGGCAATTCCGGCAGTTGTACTGGCAATTCTTATTCTATCAGGACTAAGAGCATGGTCAGACATCACTGGTCCTGCCCCTGAAGAGTCAGAAATAATTGAAATAATGGGGTATCAATACTCCTGGGCGGTCAGGTATCCTGGTTCAGACAATAAATTGGGTTCTTACGACTTCAGAAAGATTGATGCTACTAATCAAATGGGCATTGATTTTACCGATAGATCATCATTTGATGATTTTGTGCCAAGGGAAATCCACGTTCCCAAAGGGAAACCGGTGGAGTTCAAGATCAGGGCCAGGGATGTAATTCATAGTGTCTACCAACCACATTTCAGACTTCAAATGAACGCTGTACCTGGTATGCCTACAAGGTTTTGGTTTGTACCTACGAAGACAACTGCCGAGATGAGAATTGAAACGGGAAATCCGGATTTTAACTACGAGCTTGTATGTAACAAAATTTGTGGATTTGGTCATTTCGGAATGAAATACACCATAGTGGTAGATGAACCGGAGGATTATGAGAAATGGTATGAAGAACAAGATCCCTGGTTGAAACAGAATGCCAATTATCTAAGTCAGGTGTCTGATCAGTTGCGGGAAGCCGCAAGAATCGCCAGTGGCATAGATAATAGTGAGACAAGGATTAGTGGTAAGTAGTAGAAAGATTTAAAGATTAGAGATATGTCAGTAACAGACATTAAAATAACCGAAGAACTATCACACGATGATCACCATGATGATCATCACGATCAGCCATTTATTTATAAATACATCTTCTCCACAGATCATAAAACGATTGCTAAGCAATTTTTGATTACTGGAATTTTCTGGGCCATCATCGGCGGCGGATTGTCCGTGATCTTTAGACTGCAGCTTGGTTTTCCTGAAATGCAGCTGGAATTTCTTAGGCCAATACTAGGAGGATGGATCACTGAAGCGGGTAAACTAGATAGTGAATTCTATTTGGCGCTAGTAACTATGCATGGAACGATCATGGTGTTCTTTGTATTAACGGCTGGCCTGAGCGGAACTTTCAGTAATTTCCTGATTCCCCTTCAAGTTGGAGCCAGGGATATGGCAAGTGGGTTTCTGAATATGCTATCCTACTGGTTCTTCTTTTTATCAAGTGTGGTGATGTTCATATCCCTTTTCATTGAGACAGGCCCGGCAAGTGGTGGCTGGACGGTATATCCACCGTTGAGTGCTTTGCCTCAGGCAATGTCCGGTTCTGGAGCGGGTATGACATTATGGTTGGTAGCTATGGTATTTTTCATAGCTTCGACATTGCTGGGAGGTATTAATTACGTAACTACTGTAATTAACTTGCGAACCGAAGGAATGACCTTTTCCAGGCTTCCATTGACCATCTGGGCATTCTTCATTACCGCTGTGATTGGAATACTTTCTTTCCCGGTTTTGTTCTCCGCGGCATTGCTACTGGTTTTTGACAGGTCATTTGGCACTAGTTTTTATTTATCAGAAATATTCATCGCGGGTGAAGCCCTACCGAATATCGGAGGAAGTCCAATTTTATATCAACACTTGTTCTGGTTTCTTGGGCATCCGGAAGTATATATTGTAATTCTGCCTGCTCTAGGGATAACTTCAGAGATCATTGCCACAAATTCAAGAAAGCCAATCTTTGGTTACAAGGCTATGATTCTCTCTATGGTCGCGATCGCCTTCTTATCATTTATTGTTTGGGCTCACCATATGTTTGTATCGGGAATGAATCCATTCCTGGGATCTGTTTTTACGATTTTGACATTGATTATTGCAGTACCTTCGGCGGTAAAAGCATTTAACTACATCACAACTTTATGGAAGGGCAATATCGTGTTTACCCCGGCCATGTTGTTTTCTATCGGACTCGTATCATTTTTTATTTCCGGTGGACTGACGGGTTTGTTTTTAGGAAACTCAGCAATTGACATAGCCTTGCATGACACCTACTTTGTGGTAGCACACTTCCACCTGGTGATGGGTAGTGCTTCTTTCTTTGGTCTTTTGGCGGGCGTGTACCACTGGTTCCCGAAAATGTTCGGAAGAATGCTTGATGAAAGGCTTGGGTATGTTCACTTTTGGTTCACCTTCGTAGGTGTTTATCTTGTGTTCTTCCCACTGCACTATATAGGCATTGCCGGATTCCCTCGACGGTATTATGCATTCACAAATTTTGATACTTTTAGTGGGTTTGCTGATCTTAATGCCTTCGTAAGTTTCGCTGCAATCATAACATTTGGGGCACAGTTCGTCTTTCTTTTTAACTTTTTCTATAGCATTTACAGAGGAAGAAAAGCTCCTGCCAATCCGTGGAAATCAAATACACTGGAATGGACGACACCAAGAAATCCCGGTCATGGCAACTGGCCTGGTGCTATTCCGAAAGTGTATCGGTGGGCTTATGATTACTCTAAACCCGGAGCTCCGGATGATTTTATACCACAGCACATTCCGCTTTCGGAGACACCTGAATCTAACCTTCCACATGAACAGGAAGAAGTTAAAGCAACGAAGGAGTAATTTGAGATAATGAAGGAGTGTACGGAAAAGTACTCTGGATAACGATAATAGCGGTTTACTTTCTAATTCTGGTCGGCAGCATTGTAAGAAGTGCCGGAGCAGGAATGGGCTGTCCGGACTGGCCAAAGTGTTTTGGCGGCTATACTCCACCATCATCTGAAGAACAGCTTCCGGATAACTACAAAGAAGTTTACAGAGCTAAAAGAATGGAAAAGAATGCCAGATTGGTCAAAGTCTTTGCTTCCATCGGACTGGATAATTTGGCAACGAAAATGGAAAATACACCCACAGTCAAAATGGAAGAAGATTTTAGCCCTGTGAAAGCCTGGGTTGAATATGCGAATAGATTGGTTGGTGTACTGATTGGGTTTTTTATAATCGGGACCGTAATTACATCATTTAGACAAGGGGAAACAAGAACCAAAATTTGGTCGGTCATAGGTTTGGTTCTTGTGGTTTTCATTGGTTGGACCGGCTCAGTTGTTGTCTCCACTAATCTTTTACCTGGATTGGTTACATTTCATATGTCGATGGCTCTATTACTTGTGGCTGTCCTCCTTTATCAGCATTATCTCATAGCAGAGAAGAAATCTATTCCGATAACCAGACGTTCGTTTTATTTGATCTTAACGCTATTTATTCTTTATGTACCACAGGTACTTTTGGGGACTCAGGTTAGAGAGGCTATCGATTCTTTTGTTTTTCAAAATATTCCACGTAGCCAGTGGATTGAAAATTTGCAAATTGGGTTTTACATACACAGGTCTTATAGCCTTTTATTAATAGGTCTGATGATTGCTATTTTCCTTGATATCCGTAAAACAGCCCATTTTGGTATTGGTAAGAAATTAGTTTCGGCAAGTCTGATACTTATGATTTATTCAGCAGTTTCTGGTGCTATCATGGCTTATATGAATGTTCCGGCGTTTATTCAACCCACTCATTTGCTGGTGGCAGCGGTGATTTTTGGATTACTATTTTATTTACTTTTGCTATCCCGAAAAGGAATGAGCCTAACACCTTGATTAACTCAACTTCCATATCGAATTATGTTTTGGTAAAAGGTAGAGCGTTCTACGAGCTCACCAAACCCAGACTTTCATTTTTAGTTACTTTTTCCAGTGCATTCGGTTACTTGCTTGGAAACAATTCAGCATTCAATCCAATACACCTCACAATTTTTTCCATTGCTGGTTTTTTGATTTCAGCATCTTCTGTTACAATAAATCAGATTGTGGAGAAGAAGTTTGACGGACTGATGAAAAGGACAGGCAACCGACCACTTCCTACAGGTCGTATTTCTGATCTCGAGGCACTTGAATTCAGTATTATTACCGGATTATTGGGAGTCGGCATTTTGTGGTATTTCACTAATCCGCTAACTGTTATTCTGTCAATTCTTTCACTTGTACTTTATGCATTTGTATATACTCCATTAAAGAGAGTAGGACCAATTGCGGTTTTTGTGGGAGCTATTCCCGGAGCTCTACCGCCATTAATTGGATGGACTGCAGCATCTGGTGCCATCGATTACCATGCGTTGATCATTTTTGGTATTCAGTTTATCTGGCAGTTTCCTCATTTTTGGGCTATAGCCTGGGTAGCTGACGATGATTATAAAAAGGCTGGATTCAGACTTTTACCAGGTGGAGGAAAAAAAGATATAAATACGGCAGTTAACATTATGGTGTATACACTTTTTCTATTGCCATTGGGTTTGCTTCCTACATATTTTGGGCTTACTGGTTTGACAAGTGGAATTATTGCCACCATTTGTGGTGTTCTGTTTTTAGGCCAAACATTTCAGCTCTTAAAAGACAATAGCAGGAAATCTGCTTTGAAAATAATGTTTGGTTCATTTATCTATTTACCAATTGTACAAATTGCTTATTTAATCGATAAAGTGTAATGGAACAGGCAGCAATTAAAAAACCGGGTTTGGTCAGATCGATGCATCCTCTGAAGTTTGCGATGTGGTTATTTATCATAACTGTAACCATGATTTTCGCATCTATGACCAGTGCATATATTGTCAAAAAGGCGGAAGGAGATTGGCTGATTATTCAATTTCCGGAATTATTCAAATTAACCTCCGTATTGATTGTAGTGAGTAGTTTAAGTCTTCACTACGCTTATATTTCAGCGAAAAGAAACAACCTATTTCATATAAGACTTGGATTGATCGTTACAGCAGTCCTTGCCATTTCATTTGGAGTAGGACAGTACATGTCATGGAGTGAGTTGGTGGAACAGGGTGTCTATTTCGTTGGAAATCCTGCGGGATCTTTTATCTACGTATTCACAGGACTCCATGTTTTACATCTAGTAGGAGGGCTAATCTTTCTGCTGGTAGTAATAGTTAAAACTTTTAAATATCAGGTACATTCCAAAAGTCTGGTTTCCCTTGAAATTTGCGCAACTTATTGGCATTTTCTGGGTGGACTTTGGTTGTATTTATATGTATTTTTGATCGTAAATAATTAATACCTAATCTATGTCCAGTACAGCAGTTATTGTAGACGAGACCAAAAGAGACCCATGGGGTGGCGGATCGGCACCTATGAAAGCCAGTTATGGCAAGTTGATGATGTGGTTTTTCCTGGTTTCGGATGCTTTTACTTTCTCCGCTTTACTCATTACTTACGGCGTTATTCGATTTAGCCATCCCGCTTTTGGGGGAACTATTGATGAGTTTGTGTTTTCACAAGAATACTGGCCAATTCCTGAGAAAGTATTTGAGGCTGTACCATTTCTACATGGGATAAACCTTCCATTGGTATTTGTGGGTATTATGACTTTCATACTCATATTGAGTAGTGTTACGATGGTACTTGCTGTGGAAGCTGGCGAGAGGATGGATAGAAAGGGAGTGGAGAAGTGGATGCTATGGACGATTGTCGGAGGGCTAACTTTCCTCGGATGCCAGGCCTGGGAATGGTCACACTTCATTCATGGTGTGGAACAGGCTGATGGCAGTTTTTGGCATGCCAGTCTTAGCTCAAACCCTTACGGTCCGCCAAACTTTGCTGCCCTATTCTTTTTTATTACCGGATTTCATGGTTTCCACGTTTTCAGTGGGGTGCTTTTAAACTTTGCTATCTTCTATCAGACCGTGACGGGTAAACTCGAAAGAGTAGGTCATTACGAGATGATAGAAAAGGTTGGGTTGTACTGGCACTTTGTAGACCTTGTATGGGTATTTGTATTTACATTCTTTTATCTGGTTTAATCTTATCAATCTCTTTTAAAAATGGAAGAACAATCTCAAGTAGAAGCTAAACCGGTTAACAAAGACAAGGTTAAACTCTTTCTCCGTGTCATGTGGATTCTGGCTGCAATTACAGCTATTGAATTTCTCATTGCTTTCACGATCCCTCACGAATACAAATGGGGGCGAATTATAGTATTTATTGCACTGACTATTGTGAAAGCTTACTATATAGTGGCGGAGTTTATGCACCTTGGCCATGAAAGAAAAGCGTTGAAAATGTCTATTGTTTTACCAATGCTTTTCGTGGTATTCCTGATTGCTATTCTAATAAAGCAAGCTGACGCTATCTTCGCAGTCCTAAATTGATTTGAATCGTAAGGGTTTAAAGGTAGCCATTCTTGTTGTTGCTTTTGGAATCCCAGTAAGCTGGTATTTGTTTCTCCAAATATTTGGTGAAAATAAGTTTCGTCTTGACGTAATAGAACAATTGGACGACGCATGCCTCCAGCAGGTGAACCAAATTGTTTATTTGCCTGAATTCTCTGATCCCGAACAGGAAGAGGAATTGAACCGATTGTTTGATTATGCCGTTTCCAGAAAGGTCACGGCCACGGTTGATACCGAATGTTTAAACAGGTTTAGAAAACCAATTTTGCTGATCGATAGCCTAAAGAGACTCAGGGGAAGCTATGATATGACAATTGTAGAAATAGACAGGGCCATTGTCGAGATTGATCTTCTTTTAAAACTTCAACAAGACGACGAAGATGAGTGATAAGTTTTATCTCAATGTGATCAAAATTTTGGCAATAGCCATTCCGTTGATCGTTGGTATTCTGATCTATCTACCTCAAAAAATTGACATGGGAGATTGGGTATATGTATTACCACATACGAATGCAACGGTTAATAGCTTAACTTCAATTCTCCTTGTTCTTGCATTTTTTGCAATTCGGAATAAAAACATTTCCACTCATAAGCTATTAATGAGTATATGTTTCGTTCTTGGATCCGTTTTTCTTATAAGTTATGTGGCTTATCATTCATCAGTAGATAGTGTGATTTATGGTGATCAAAATTCCGATGGTATTTTATCAGAACTCGAAAATGAATCAGTAGGAGTGTCGCGCACGATATACATAGGTGTATTGCTGTCCCATATTCTCTTGTCTATGGTAGTAGTGCCTTTGGTTCTCTTATCATTTTACTATTCTTTGACCGGTAAAATTGAATTCCACAAAAAGATCGTAAAATGGACCTTTCCGATCTGGTTATATGTTTCAGTAACGGGAGTAGTAGTATATTTTATGATCAGGCCGTTCTATATTCACTAAATTCGAATGATGAATAAGGTTTACATATTCTTGGGATTAATGATTTTCACTTTTAGTTCATTCGCACAATGTGCCATGTGCAGGACTCAAGTGGTAAACAACGTTAGTGCCGGTGAGACCAATGTGGCAAGTGGCCTCAATTTCGGTATCATGTACCTTTTTACTGCACCTTATTTACTCGTTGGCCTAATTGCATATTTCTGGTACAGATCAAGCAGAATTAATGAAAGAAAGATCAGCATTCGCGACCTTTATCGAAGGTAGATGTCCACGTTGCCGAGATGGAAAAATGTTTGTTCACCATCCTTATAAGCTTAATGGCTTCATGAAGATGAATAAGAACTGCCCTAGCTGTGATTTACATTTCGAAAGAGAACCCGGATTCTGGTATGGAGCGATGTATGTGAGCTATATGCTTTCTGTAGCAATTTTTGTAACCACCTGGGTTGCAATGTATTTAATTGCTGATCCATCTTTAAGCGCTTATATATGGGGTGTTTTAATCATTTCAGCCATTACCTATCCGATAAATTTCCGTTATTCAAGGCTGATTTTCTTGCATGTTTTTGCTGGATTTAAATACGATCCGTCGATTCGCAAGGGATAGATTAATTTTATGGGAATTTGTCTCGCATGCGTTCCCAGATTTGGTTGTGGCTATCGTTTTTTATAATTACTCTGGTAGTTCATTGGATTGTAGATTCATCCGATAGATCATTATACTCTTATGAGAGGGTTTCTGCTAATCTCCACAGGGAGATTGATGAACAATACTCCGATTTGCATTCCTTTATTGAAGACGTGAAGTCTCGTGATTTTAATGAACTTATATCAGCCGAATATCCAATCAGGGTCTATGAGAATAACCAATTGGTACACTGGACTAGTCAGGAAGCGGCCCCTGATCCAGCTAGTTTCAGGAGTAAACGGGATACACTTTTTTTTAACCCTGATACCACATTTATCGTACAGCATGCATCCCTCCAAAAAGCTTCCGGTACTTATGAGGTCTATTCCTACCTGAGGATCAGAAATAATTACTCAATCAACAACAGGTATCTTCATGATGGCTTTAACCCTGCAATATTTGGAGAAAATCAGGTGTACCTGGAAGATGGTTCGGGATCCGTACGATACAAAGGACTTATACTAAACCTTAATCTCGTTTCAGAAAATAACCGAAGTGACCTTCATAATCTGATCGATGCTTTGAGAGCGCTTTTCGGATTTGGGACGTTGATCGTGCTTCTAAATTTTGTGATGCGGAAAATTTCCGTTGGACCAAAGATTATTTTAATCCTTTCATTTCCAATTCTACGTGGACTTCAGTTGTTTTATTTTGAGGATCTATTTCGATTCCGGGGATTTCTGTTTGACCCTTTGATTTTCACAGCTGGCATCTGGAATCCTACACCTGGTGACCTTGTGATAAATGCCGTGGTAGTAGTTTGGACACTTATTTCACTCATACAGGTGCTCACCAAAACTCCTGGTATCATTCGTCAAATCAAAGTTTCAAAAGTGGTCTCATTCCTTGTTTTGGTACTTTGCTCACTGTCATCGGCAATGCTGAGCCAATGGTTGTTCAGAATGTTTTCTCTTGTGATGGAAAACGCTCAGTTTTCACCAGACATCACGGAGTCCCTTGCCATAAGCAGTAAGCGGCTATTACTGTTTCTGACAGTTGTGCTTCTGGTTATTGGATACATTTTGCTGAATCAACTGCTTTTGAGGGTATTCAATGAGGCTATCACCGGATCAAAAAGCATCATTTTCTCCACCCTCATCGGATTGGGTTTATTTGCCCTGATACCAGGAAACCATAAGATAGTGGTACTTGTGATACATTATTGTGGTTGGATCTTATTGATCGGGCCACGTCTTTTGAGGATGAAGAGAAGACTTCGACGAAACTCATTTTACTTTCTTATCACGTTCTCGCTTATGATAAGTGTCCTTTGGGCAACGGCTATATACAAATATGATGAACGAAATGAAGCGGTAGAGAAGGAGCGGTTTGTGAATAATCTCCTGGTTGGCAATGACTTGCAGGGTGAATTTCATATTGACAAAGCACTTATTCAGATAAAAAATGATCCTTTTTTGAGAACACGCTTTCTCAATACCCTGCTAGCTACACGAAATATTGAATCCCGTGTAACCCAGTATCTGTCCTATTACCTTGAAAAGTATGATGTGCAGGTTTATATGTACGGCAGTGATGGTCAACCATTTGGCTTTACGGATGAATTCAGCCATCAGTATTGGATAGATAGTTTTGCATTGGACAAGTACAAGTCTTCCTATCCGGATATCTACTTCATACCTGACATCATAAATGGTCGGCATAAGTATATAAGTATTGCCAGGCTTGGATCGGATGAAGAGCCAATTGGGTATTTTGTGCTTGAGTTCACTTTGAAAAAATATGTTTCCAGATCGGTTTTTCCTTCCCTTCTAGTCGAAAATGCACCGCTGAATGATAATTCTGAATACGAGTATGCTTTCTTCGGAGATGGCCAACTGCTTTACAGCCAGGGTGAATATCCTTTTGAATTACTCTTTCAAAGCATTGAAGAGGATGCGAAATCGGGAATCGTGGAGACCGATGGCTATCATGTTTTCTTTCAACTATTGGATGGTGGAAGTGCCATTTTGGTTGTCTCTGAGGAATATGAGTGGAATTCAATTTTTGCCAATGTTTCATTCCTGTTTGTGATTTCGTTGATACCAATAGGATTGATACCATTCTTCTCACGACAGCGTATTTTGGGAAATAGTCTGGCAGAAAAGATTCAATGGTACAGCGGCCTAACTTTTACAGTACCTATCCTCATCATAAGTCTGGGCATCCTGAACGTTTTGAATGAATCGTATAAAGTCGAGATTGATCGTAACTATGAGAAGAGGGCGAGAAACATCGCGGAATTTATCGTAGAGGATACCGAACGATTTCAGGAAAATGAGATAAACAGAGATGATTACGGTATCAAAATCGAAGACATCGCATCTGTTTCACAGACAGATTTAATCATCTACGATCGTCAGGGAAAACTCCTTGGGTCCAACAGGGAAGAAGTTTTCCAGCAGAATCTCATTGCGCCTTTAATCAATCCAAAAGCCAAATCGTTTTTAGCGCAAAATCCGTTTCAAAGTCTTGTCCTCGAAGAGAGAATTGGAGAGCTGGACTATAAAACCGTCTATACCGGTATTTTTTCTTATACTGACGGAGAGTACCTGGGTACGCTGGCAGTTCCATTCTTTGATTTTAAAAATCATCTCAATCGTCAGCAGGTAGAGGTGTTTAACAATATCATTATCCTGTTTACGATAATATTTATAATAACGGTATCAATAGGGAATTATGGAGTGAATGAACTCGTAAGACCAATCAAAATGATATCCGAAAGGTTGAGAAATGTGAGTTATGTCGAAGATAGTTCTGAGCCGCTCAGGTATGGAGGCAGGGATGAGATCGGATTGTTGGTAAAGGAGTACAATTCGATGATGTCCAAACTTTCACAAAGCAGGGAAGAGCTGGCCAGGGTTCAGAAAGAAACTGCCTGGAAGGAAATAGCCAGGCAAGTGGCGCATGAAATTAAAAATCCCTTGACTCCAATGCGTCTTAAAATTCAGCAGATGCAACGAAATTATGATCGTCAGAGCAGTGAATATAAGACTTTGAATTCTCTTTTGACGCAGGTGGATGCACTGGCGTCCACTGCAGATTCTTTCAGTGCCTTCGCCAAAATGCCTGCACCTCAGAACGAGGTTTTCGATTTCTCCGCTTTAGTGGGGGAGATCGTGAATTTGCACGAAGGTGACGATGCCAGTATCAATGCCGATATCACGGAGAACCTAAATGTGTATTCTGACCCGAAACTTCTGAGTCAAATATTGAATAACCTTTTTCTCAATGCTATTCAATCCATTGATAAAGAGGAAAAGAAAATTGATATTAAGTTGATAAAATCGGGCTCCAAGATCGAGTTTTCTATTTCAGACAATGGGGAAGGAATTCCGGAAGAATTACACGAAAAGATATTTCTACCATATTTTAGTACTAAAGAAACTGGTAGCGGGATTGGTTTGGCCCTAGCTAAAAAAGGAATTGAACAAGGGGGAGGCAATATATGGTTTGAAACCGAGTCAGGTAAGGGCACCACATTCTTCATCACTTACCCATCGGCTTAGACCTTTTTTACTTCCTATTTTTTTAATTACTCAGTTCCTGTCATTTTCCCAGGAGAATAGGATTTGCAAGTCATTTGATCCTACTGATTTTCCGATAATTTTAGATACGTTGCTGGTGGACCCTAATTCCATCGAACTTCCTGAGGGTACAGAGTTAATATCTTTTGAACCGGAAACCAACGAAATAAATGTACAGTCAAACAGGGAGTATGTAAAGGTTTGTTACAGGGTACAATCACCATACCTGGATGAGCCGCTCTGGCAGCGTGATCCGGCAACCTATGATGTGGTAGGAGATCCTGCAAACAGGAATTTCAATTCCCGCTCAAACACATTAGATGAGGAGTTGATAAGTACTCCTGATCTGTACAAATATGGCTCTATCACCAGAGGAATTACAGTAGGTAATCGACAGAGTTTATTTGTAAACAGTGCCCTAAATCTACAATTGTCAGGAGCACTGGCCGACAATCTGTTTATAGAGGCCGCAATAACAGATCAGAATGTACCCTTTCAACCGGAAGGTAATACTCAACAGATCAGAGACTTTGATAATGTTCTGATAAGAATTTACAATGACAAATGGGATCTACAGGCCGGTGATCTTGTGCAGCAGAATGATGATCGAAACTATTTTCTGCGCTATTATAAAAATCAACAGGGATTTAGATTGAGCAGAACCTCAAAATTGTCGAAGAAAACAACCCTGAAATCCCAGATATCTATTTCCGCGGCTGAGGGGAAGTTCGCTTCTACAAGTGTAGAGCCAATAGAGGGCGTCCAGGGTCCTTATAAATTAAGAGGACCAGACGGAGAACGATTTATAATCGTACTGGCTAATTCCGAGAGAGTGTTCATTGATGGCGTTTTGATGAAACGTGGCTTCGATCAGGATTATATCATTGATTATAACATTGGTGAGATCATGTTCAATCCCAACATTCAGATCACCAGGTTTACACGAATACGGGTAGATTTTGAGTATGCACGTCAGAGTTTCCCAAGATCATCCATTCAGACGTCACATACCTTACAAAGTAATCGCTTATTGGTTTACACTGACTATTACAGAGAGTCTGACAATGAGACCAATCCTTTACTTGGTTCATTCTCAGCAGATGATTTTCAGGCATTTCAGACATTGGGTGATGAGGTGGAAAACGCCCTCATATCGGGTGCTGATAGTGTAAGGTTTGACCTGGAGCGAATACTTTATGCCCGAAGAGATACTATGTTGGCTGGCTTCGGAGAGCAGGTTTATTATGAAAGAAGCACGGATCCAAGGGAAGCTTTCTATTCTGTTTCTTTTACCGAGGTAGGACAGGGAAATGGAGATTATGTGCTTGGAAACTCTACTATCAATGGTAGGGAGTTTGAATGGATACCTCCGCTGACTGATGGCACCCGACGTGGAAATTTTGCTCCCATAGTCCGGATCGTTACGCCAAATCACAAGCAGATGGCAGTTGTTGGATCTGAAATTGACATCGGGCGTGGGCTCTACTTTAATCAGGAAACGGCCATTTCTAATCAGGATCAAAACCTGCTGTCTGGTCTGGATGATGCAGACAATACTTCAGGTGCGTGGAAAGGTGCCTTTGGGATTAGAAACAGGAGGATTTCTTTATTGAATGATTACCTGTTTTCCTCAGAATTATCATTCGAATATAATGCGAGTCATTTCAAACCTATTGATCGTTTTCGGTCCATTGATTTCGATCGTGATTGGAATTACCTTTTTCCGCTGGATTCTGCGGATGCTCCGGAGAAGATCATTTCAGCGGATTTGGGAATTACTAAAAATGCACGCAACACGATAAACTATAATTATGTCAATCGACAAAGACTGGGAGTATTATCTGGCTGGCAGCAGTATCTCACACTCAGAAAAGATCTTGGACCCACTTTCATAAGGACCAATACTTTTCTCATGGACAATAGGGTACTTCGATTAGAATCCGACTGGCTGCGGTCCATGAATGAAATTGGGGTACGCATCAATCCTGTCGAGTTTGGGTATTACTATGATCTGGACCAAAATACACTTACTGATCCTGATTCGGGGGAAATTTTGAGTTCCGCAATGTATTACAATGAGAAAGGACTTTTTATCAGAAATGCTGACAGCGCTTCGTTTCAGCTAGGCCTTCGAGCCGGAATCCGGGAGGATAAAATGCCTGTAGAAGGAGAAATTGAGGCTTTTACCAGAACTGAGAAATTGAATGCAACGACCTCCAAAAACTGGGATAATCATCAACTTAAGCTAGCTGCCAACATATTCCAAATTGAGGATAAGCTGTCAGATACTGAGGATCAGCGCATAGCAGGTAGTATCACGTCCATCAATGCTCTCTTCCAAAATAGCTTCAGAAGTAATCTCATGTATTCGACATCTTCCGCCCGGGAACTTAGACGTGAATATGTCTACACAGCGGTAGGAGCTGGACAAGGAACGCATACGTGGCGCGATGAAAACGGAGATGGTGTACAAAGCCTGGATGAATTTTATGAAGCCATCAATCAAGATGAAAGAAACTATGCAAAGATCCTGGTTCCTACCGATGAATATGTGGAAGCCTTTCAAACAATTTATCGCCACGGGATGGATCTGAATTTCCCCTCGGACTGGAAGAATCGAAATTTAGCATTGGCCGCGTTAGAGAGAATTTCATTTCAAACCAACTGGAACATCAACTTTAAAACTACTTCGGACAAGCCCGAAAACCGACTGCTTCCATTTAATCTGAATAGTGATACCTCCATCGTAAATAGCAGGAGTATTTCTCGTTATACTCTTTTCATTAATAGAAACAGGGAAGGAGTGAGCTTCCTGGTGAATAGACAGTTTCGAAACCTAAAGCAGCTAAATCAAAATGGATTTGAGTTGACGGATCAGTCTTTCTGGAATCCTCAGGTCCGTTTGAACATTGGTAAAGTTTATCAACTGGATGGATCCTATCAGACAGGAAATCACCGAAGCTCTTCTGATTTTCTTAATGGCAGAAACTTTCTGATTAATGAGAACTTGTATTCGGGTTCGTTTACCTGGCTATTCTCTGTGGATAAAAGAATCACGCTGAATTACTCCCGTAACCAGAAATCTAATGACCTGACTGAGGCATCTTCCGAATTTTCCATAGCAGATGAATATGGAGTAGAATTGAACTGGATTAAGGCGGGCAGTGGTAATTTTAATGGCAATTTCAGATTCATCCAAATCGATTTTGAAGGCGAGAAGGATTCGTATCTTGGTTACACTTTACTACAGGCTCTTCAACCGGGCAATAATATCACGCTTAACCTAAATTATCAGCAAAATCTTAAAAAGGGATTGCAATTGACACTACAGTATTTTGGCAGGAAGTCTGAGTCCACACCCATCATTCACACAGGAACCATGCAGGTTACAGCGTTTTTCTAATTTCTAGGATAGATTTTTTTCATGAGCCTTGTGGCAAAAACGAAGTCGTTAAGTTCCTTCACGTTAGTTTCCGCGATTTCTTCATTATTTCCCTCCCATAGTTTCTGGCCTTTGTATAGAAACATAATATTATCACCAATCTCAATGACTGAGTTCATGTCGTGCGTTACAATGATGGTGGTCATTTCGTACTCATCGGTGATTTCTTTGATGAGATTGTCAATCAATATGCTTGTCTGTGGATCGAGACCGGAATTAGGTTCGTCACAAAAGAGATAATTGGGATTATTTACGATTGCCCTTGCTATG
Organism: Cyclobacteriaceae bacterium; assembly: GCA_965228045.1. GTDB lineage: Bacteria > Bacteroidota > Bacteroidia > Cytophagales > Cyclobacteriaceae > JANQEU01. The sequence goes on from OZ245789.1 coordinate 2,195,885, forward strand.
CCTACTCGCTTCTTCATTCCACCGCTGATTTCCGATGGCATTTTAGAATTCACATTTTCCAAACCTACGCGCTCCAGGCAAAAGTTGACCCTCTCTATCTTCTCCGGGTACGTTTGCTCGGTCAATGTATCCAGAGGAAACATCACATTTTCCTCCACTGTCTTGCTGTCAAACAATGCGCTACCCTGAAACAGCATCCCTATTTCCCTCCTAATCGCCGTTTGGATTTCCTTATTTCCTTTGAAAAAATCACGATTATTATACAGGACTGTGCCTTCATCTGGTTGGATCAATCCTACAATGTTTTTTAGTAACACTGACTTTCCGGTTCCGCTAGAGCCAATGATCAGATTGGTCTTTCCCTTGAAAAACTTGCCACTTATGTCTTTCAGGACTTCCTTTTCATCGAAAGATTTGGAAATGTTTTGTATCTCAATCATCCAAGTAGCAGTTGAGCAAGTAAGTAATCAGCGAGCAATATTGCGATACAGCTGTTGGTCACAGCTGCTGTGGACGAACGCCCCACTTCCAGTGCTCCCCCTGTGGTGAAGAATCCTTTGTAAGCCGAAATAGTGGCCACTAGAAATCCAAAAACAAAGGCTTTGATCAGCGCGAAGAAAATGTTAAAGGCAATAAACTGGTCTCTTATCCCAATGATGTAATCAGTACCGGATATAACTCCGGTCATTGTTCCGGCAAGGTATCCACCATACATGGCCAGGAATCCGGAGATGATCACAAGCATAGGATACATCACAACAGATGCAATTACTTTGGGCAAAACAAGATAGGAAGTGGCATTAATACCCATAACCTCAAGCGCATCTATTTGTTCTGTGATACGCATTGTGCCAAGCTCCCCAGCGATGTTGGAGCCTACTTTTCCGGCATAAACGATGGCCATTACCGTTGGGGCCAGTTCCAGAATCGTCATGTCACGAACGACCAGAGAGATTACATAGTCCGGAATGAAGGGACTTACCAGGTTGTAAGCGGTCTGAATAGTGGTCACAGCACCCATAAAAACGGATACTATGGTCACAATAAAAATGGAATTGTAACCGACCAGCATGCATTCATCAAAAACCAACCCAATATAGGTTCTGAACTTCTCTCTTCTGATGAAGAGATTGCTTAGAAAAATTAAGAACTTGCCCAGACTTTTCATTGAAAGCCGAAATTAATAAATCAATCTTTTGATTTGTTTTAATCAATCTTTAAATCGGAGTTATTTAAGATATTTTTAAATGCAACCATCAAAATTGTATGCATACAGCAGTTGTAACCGGGGGTAGTAAAGGAATAGGTCGTGAGATCGTAAGGAAATTCATTTCCGAAGAAATCCATGTAATTACCTGCGGAAGAAATGAAGATAGTCTGAAAGCACTTCAAGCAGAGATCGACAGTGTGCATTTGTCGACAGTGGCTTGCGATGTTTCTAAAAGGGGTGATATTGACAAACTAATAAGTCAACTACCAGATGACATCGATATTCTTGTCAATAACGCCGGTGTGTTTCTTCCCGGTAATATTCATGAAGAAGAAGAGGGACAACTTGAAAAGATGATAGACACCAATCTTTACAGTGCCTATCATCTAAGCAGGGGGGTGATTCCCAGAATGAAAGAAAGAAAGTCAGGCCACATTTTCAACATTTGTAGCATAGCAAGTCTGGATGCCTATCCTCCGGGTGGATCATATGCTATTTCCAAGTTTGCGATGTACGGTCTTAGCAAGGGATTGAGAGATGAATTAAAGGAATATGGTATTAAGGTAACTTCTATATTACCAGGGGCAACATACAGCGCCTCCTGGGAAGGAACTAATATTGATCAGGAACGCTTAATGAAACCGGAGGATGTTGCCGAAATGATCTATGCTACCTACAAATTAAGCAATCATTCAGTAGTAGAAGATATTTTAATCAGACCGCAACTTGGCGATCTTTAAAGGATACTATTTTTGTATCATATTTTAAATCATGACTCAACCCAAAACATATTGTGCAGACCTCTTTAATTACAAAAGAAGAACAACCAGAGAGGTGATGGTGGGTGACGTAGGCATAGGGGGGGATAATCCTATTCGTGTCCAGTCCATGACCACGGTTGATACCATGGATACTCCTGGCTCTGTCGAGCAGTCAATTAGAATGATTGAAGCAGGATGTGAACTTGTAAGGATCACCGCTCCTAGCATCAAGGAGGCTCAAAACCTGGAGAACATAAAAAATGAACTTAGAAGAAGAGGGTATGATACTCCACTGGTGGCTGACATTCACTTCACTCCAAATGCCGCAGAGTTAGCAGCCAGGATCGTGGAAAAAGTGCGCGTGAATCCAGGTAATTACGCTGACAAGAAGAAATTTGAAACGATCACTTATACTGACGAGACGTATAATGCTGAATTAGAGAGAATTAAGGAGAAATTCTCACCTTTGGTTGAGATATGCAAATCTCATGGAACTGCCATGCGAATCGGCACCAATCATGGCTCGTTGTCTGACAGAATCATGAGCAGGTATGGTGATACGCCTCTTGGTATGGTCGAGTCAGCGCTCGAATTTATCCGCATCTGTGAGGCCATGGAATATTATGACATTGTCATATCCATGAAGTCCAGCAATCCGCAGGTGATGGTGCAGGCGTACAGGTTGCTGGTACAAAAACTGGATGAAGGAGGTCATGAACCTTATCCATTGCATTTAGGTGTCACTGAGGCAGGAGAAGCTGAGGATGGTCGAATAAAGTCTTCTGTTGGGATTGGAGCCCTGCTTGAGGATGGACTAGGGGACACCGTCCGGGTTTCACTTACAGAGGAACCAGAGTTTGAAATTCCGGTCGCACGGTCTCTTGTGGCTCAGGTGGAAAAGAGACAAGGGCATAAATCCATAACCCCGGTTGACCTCTATCCGATCGATCCGTACCATTATTCTCCCAGGCTGACCAGGGAAGTAGCCAATTTCGGGCACGAAAATGTCCCTAGAGTCATTGCCGACTATGCCAATGTAAAGGTTGATTCTATGAAGGATCTGAAATACATAGGGCACTATTATCTACCAGAATTGGACAAATGGGGAATGAATGACCTGGGAGCTGACTATGTCTATTCCGGATCTAACCCAATCCCGTTTATGTTGCCCAATGGGCTAAAGGAAATTCAGGATTATCCCACCTGGCTCAACAGTCAGGAGCACCTAAGAAAATATCCATTACTAACTATAAATCAGTGGCTTGAATCGAATAAGCTGCATGATGAGTTAAATTTTTTACTTGTTGATGATTTAAGCTTGAACGAACAGCTTCTTTCGTCACTAAAAACCGCTGGAAACATCGTCCTTATCATACACTCGGATAACGATCACAACATGGTATCGATGAGAACCATGATATCAAAGCTTGTGAATGCTAATGTGGATTTACCCGTTGTGATAAAAGGGCAATATTCATACCCGGGATCGGATGAATTCATTCTGAGAGCTTCTACTGATCTGGGAAGTTTGCTGATCGATGGATTCGGCGATGGAGTATTTCTAAGCCATGACGATCAGAAGTATCCGGACCGATGGGTGAAGGTATCAAATGAGACGGCGTTTGGAATATTGCAGGCCAGTAGAACAAGGATCACCAAAACCGAATACATCAGTTGTCCTTCGTGTGGAAGAACTCTTTTTGACTTGCAGGAAACTACTGCCATGATCCGAAAAAGAACGGATCACCTGAAAGGTATCAAGATTGGCATTATGGGATGCATTGTAAATGGCCCCGGAGAAATGGCGGACGCAGATTACGGATATGTAGGTTCCGGAAAAGGAAAGATCACCCTATACAAAGGGCAGGAGGTAATCAAACGAAGCGTCCCCTCGGAAAGGGCCCTGGATGAACTTATAGAATTGATAAGAGAAGATGGCAAATGGACAGAGCCGGAGGAAAAATTAGCAGAAGCATGATCGAAGAAGACAAAAAAGAAAAGAAAGAAAACAAGTCAGATTCAAACACCGTGAGCGAGTACTTCAATTTCAACGAAGTATTGACTTATTTCTTCCGGAAGAAGGATCCAAACAGACCATCCAACTTCAACATCAGGGCGATGCATACCATTAACAAAATTTCAATCCTGATGTTTTTGTTCGCGGTAATTCTTATCATTACCCGAACAATCCTTCGAAATTTCTGATGAACATTGAAGACTTTCGAGAATTCTGCATGTCTAAACCCGGAGTTACCGAAAGCACCCCATTTGGTCCTGAAGTATTAGTGTTCAAAGTGATGAACAAGATGTTTGCACTTACAGATCTTGATGAGTTTGTTTCTGTTAACCTTAAGTGTGATCCTGAGTATGCAATAGAGCTTCGTGAGAAATTTGATGGTATTGTACCCGGATATCACATGAATAAGAAACATTGGAATACAATCCTAACTGATGGTTCCGTCCCGGAGGACCTGCTCTACCAGCTTATTGATGATTCATATGATCTCATTATAAAGTCATTGCCAAAAAAGGATAAAGAAGCACTAAAAGATTTGTCATGATTCCCTACTTAACCTCACTGAGTTTAGCTTTACTTTCCTCATTTATGGTGGACCCAAATGATTTAACCGTGCGGCAGCAAGAAGTCTCATATCTCGCTCTGGGAGATTCCTATACCATTGGAGAAAGTGTGGAAGAGTCTTTGAGATGGCCTGTACAATTGGCCACGATAGCGAGAGAAAATGGAATAGACTTTCAGGATCCAAAGATCATAGCTACTACAGGCTGGACTACTGACGAGCTTCAAAAAGGAATAGAAAATGCTCAAATAGAAGGACAAACCTTTGACTATGTGTCATTGCTTATTGGCGTTAACAATCAGTATAGGGGCTATCCCTTTGGTCAATTTGAAACGGAGTTTGTAGAATTACTTGAGCAAGCGATTGCCTTTGCAGATGGCAGGACAGAAAATGTCTTTGTGGTAAGTATTCCGGATTATGGTGTGACTCCATTTGGGCAAACCAAAGATCCTGAAAAGATAGCCAGGGAGCTGGATCGGTATAATGATTACCAGCGGTCAGTTTGTGAGGAACGAAACATTCAGTTCTTCGATATAACTCCAATCTCCCGGGAAGCCATAGATTCTCCCATACTTGTAGCATCAGATAAACTACACCCTTCCGGTAAAATGTACAGTAGATGGGTCGAAGAGGTGATTTACCCAGTTTTTAAGGGTAAAATTAATCGCTGAATCCCTCACTATTTGACTTCAATTCGCGTTATCATCTATAAAATTTATAATTTAGGGGTGGATAAGACGCCACCTTTAACCTAAATGCGCCTATTTCTCGGATTCATTATTTGCCTTTTTTTGGCTACTGCATGTAGGGATAAAATCATTTGCTCTGCATTTCAGAGTACCTACATCCTTGATGATTCCACAAGACACGCCTATTACTCATCGTTCTGGAGACTGGACAAGGCCACGCAGGAGAAGTATCTCGCTTCCATTGCACCTCCGGATACCTCCAGTGATTCCTCAGCCGTTGGAAATACGGAAGGGATGGCCCCATATTATGCTTATGTAGAAAAGCATTTGACTCCAATAGTTAATCCGAGGAGGACGCGATACGGTGTTGTCAAGTACGAGCCTAATTGGATGAAGACCTACAAGCTTAAGTCATCACCGATGGAAAATGTCTTAGGTCCCAGGAAAGAAGCACCTGACATAGAGGAGGAGCAGGTCGATCTTGGTGAATTTGTTGCTACGGACCTGTCTGATACGGCTGTCGTTATCGATTCGATGATGCTGGCTTCAGAAGACTCCCTGCTGGTAGCCCCAAAAGATACCGCGGTTTCACCAAAAAGGGAAGGTCCAAAATATCTCTATGGATATGATCCAAAGGATAACTTCAACGTGGAACAGGAATATTACAATAAATATTTTGGTGAATACCTGATCGCCAAACCAAAGAAAGAACCTGAGGTGCCCGAGGCAGCATCAGATAGTACTCAGGTCTCTCCTGAACCGGTGGTCTCTGACTCTACTCAAACTGAAGAGGGAAGAGGTGGTCTATTCCGTAGACGAAATCAAAATCAGGAGACACAGACCGAAGAACCCATAGAGGAACTGCAGGAAGAAGGACAGCAGGAAGAAGGTGGTCAGGGTAAATAATCATGCCCTGCGATGAGCTGGAATATGCGGTGGTTCTCCATTGAATGGATTTATCCTGCCGATACCTGATGACCCCAAAGCCACAGCTCTTTTTATAGCATCCTGTCCATATTTTTTTCTGATATAGTCCATTTCCTGATAAAGGTTACATATCTCTTCTGTATCGTCCAGAAAAGATATCTGATGACCACCCTGAACCAGCCCACTGTATCTTACTCCGATAAGTCTGATCATAAGCCGTCTTTCATATACCTTTCTGAAAAGCTCCTTCACTACTTCTATCAAAATATGATCACTTGAGGTGTAAGTAATCCGCTTTTGTTTTGAAAAAGTATTCATGTCTGCATACCTGATTCTTACCGTGACAATTGATGTAAGACGGTCGCCATTCCTCAGCTGCATGGCCAGGTTTTCAGCCATCGCTATGATCAGACTTTTCATCTTATGTACATCCAGGGTGTCATGTTCAAATGTTCTTTCAATTCCTATTGATTTTCGCTCGTGATATTGGATGATCGGACTATTGTCAATGGCATTACATCGATTCCAGATTGTAAGGCCATTCTCTCCAAATGCAGCATGAAGAAACTTCATGGGCATCTTCTGGATTGATTTGACCTTATAGATACCCATCTCTCTCAACTTGTAGAATGTCTCTTTTCCTACTCCCGGGATCTGACGCAAACTCAGTGGCGCCAGGAATGCCTTCTCCGTTCCGTTTTCTACACTTAAGAATCCGTTTGGCTTAGCTTGTCCCGTACCAACTTTCGAAACTGTCTTATTGATAGACATGGCTACGGATAATGGCAATCCGGTATTTTGAATTATTTTCTCTCTAAGCTCTCTTGCCCATAGAAGACTATGAAAAAACTTATCCATGCCTGTCATATCCACATAGAACTCATCAAAAGATGCTTTCTCAAAAGCCGGTGCTTCCTCTCTAATGATCTCTGATACTGCTTTGGAGTATTTACCATAAAACCCACTATTTCCTCTGATGACGATCGCATCTGGGCAGAGGATTCGGGCCATGCTCATCGGCATCGAAGAATAGACACCATACTTGCGTGCTTCATAGCTACAGGAAGCAACTACTCCGCGTCCTGTAGTGCCTCCAATGATTACCGGTTTTCCCTCGAGTTTGGGGTTGATTAGCCTCTCACAAGAGACAAAAAAAGTATCGAGGTCCATATGTAGGATGGTCCGGGTTAAGCTCATAAAAAACTAATTAAATTAGTAATACTAAAATAATTAGTAAATATTAGAAAATCAGAAAGCGAATGTTAAATTTTATCTGGGAGGTAGGTCAGGGTATGGAATGATCGATTCAATGACCATAGCTACGCCTCCTTTGCTCATCATTGTCAGCGTAATGATTATGCTGCTCACGATCAATGCCACTCCGACGTTATTGTTTTTGATCTCTTCGAATTCATCAATCGGAGTGAGTCGTGAATAAAGAAAAGTACTGATCAGTCCAATCAGTACCGCAGATGTATAAGCGATACCAATGTAAATGGCTCCCTGTCCAAAAAACTTAAGGAAGAGTGCTATAGAATTGGTATCAGAACTCATTAGCCGGAAGGATGAAACAAGGGGCTGGATGACGGCATTGACCATATATCCTACTGAGAACATAATGGCAGACATGAATATCCCAAACGCCAAATTTCCATGTTGTATATCGTAGTATCTTTTTCCTACCCATTTCAAAAGCTTATAAGTAAGGGCCAGGATAAATATGCCAATACTTACCGCAGAAAGGATTTCAATAATTCCCAAAAGTGCAATTCTAAAGTTCATGTGCTAAAGCGATTCTCCAGTAATCTTTATTGTTTGTATCAGGTGGTAGCATCCCAGGTCTCCAGCCTTTTGCGGTGGTCTCCCAAAAGTAGTACCTGGTGGCACCATATTCTACATATTCACCATAAGCAGGTATATCCAAAGCTATCATGGCATGCAAATATTCTCTACTTATCATTATCAGTGGATTAAAGTCTAATGACCTAAGCACCACATAAAGCAATACACTTCGGGTATCACAATCTCCATGAAGTGTGTGCAGAAACTCATACGGAGAAAGAATCCCAAAGGCCTCATTTTCAACACAACTTCCATTGTAATCCTCGCAATCTTCGCCCGAGATCAGCGTGTAGGGTATGTCTTGTACAAAGGTTACAGCTAATTCTGCCAGATCTATTCTGGACAATTCTTGTTCCTTTCCTATTTGCTTTATAGAATCGACCAAAAACTGGATGGAGGATTCATTTTGCTTTGCAAGCTGATCATATACCTGGTGCCAATATGATGTATGGGTCATCGAATCCTGCCAGTTAATTTCCATTTTTTCCCTAAGTGCTCTAAAATCGGATTGAAATTTCTGGTGAGACAAGTAGGACATACAATTCTCCCTGGACAATTCAAGATCCTGCCATACTCTGGAATGGAGAACCGTATTTTTGATTGGATCCGTTTCAGAATACTCCTTGCAACCGGAAGGTTCCGACGAAAGGTTTTTATAGATCACAAGTAGCCAGCTGAAAAACCAGAAGAACACAAAAACAGTAATGATTCTACCGATTATCTTTCGAAGTCTCACTTTCGGGAGTGTCTGTGAATTGATGATTAAATTGAGGTAATAAAGATAATCAGAGATGTCAGAGAGTATATATCTGGAAGCACTTAAAGCTGAAAAGAACGGAAACTGGGACAAGTCACACGAGCTGATTCAGGATATCGAAAGCGAGGACGCTGCCTGGATCCATGCCTACCTGCATAGAAAAGAGGGGGATCAATGGAATGCCGGGTATTGGTATAGACGAGCTTCCAAGCCAGTTTTCCAGGGATCTCTGGAAGAGGAGTGGCAACAACTATGGGATCACTTTAGCAATTAACTCCTCTGGGGGAGATCTGCAAAAAGAATCTCTTTGTCTACATAATGTCTACATAAGATATTCTGATAATTTGGGTGATTGATCCTCTTTTGCATTGCCAAAAGAGTTAAAACCCATGAATGAAGTCGAACCAGTAGAATCTGACCAAATTTCTACGAGTCTTGAGAAACGAATTAAATCTCAGGGATATTCACAAAATATCATTGATGAACTTTCCGATACGGACGTCCTGCTGGAAAATGTTCTGGAAGGATCACTTGCCGGATACTGGATATGGGACATGGAAAATGACTACCTGTACTTAAGTCCTACATTCAAACAGATGTTTGGATATGGTGATCATGAGCTTTCAGATGGTGATCCGTCAAACTGGCAGAGACTGATGCACAGTCAGGATGTTCCCGGTGCATTTATGCGTTTTGATAAGCACGTAGAATCGAATGGGAAGATTCCTTATGAAAATGAAGTGCGTTACTATCACAAAGACGGCTCTATTGTTTGGGTGTACTGCAAAGGAAGAGTTACGAAATGGAATGAGGAAGGTAGACCCAAAACAGTGGTAGGCTGTCATGTAGACATCACTGATCTGAAGAAGGCTCAGAAAGCACAAAAATTAGCGGAAGAGATGGAGATGAAAATGAAAGAACTCGAGCAGTTTGCTTTCGTCGCTTCACATGATCTTCAATCTCCACTCAATATGATCAGTGGATTTGTGGAGCTGCTGTATTCGGAATATATGTCAGAGCTGGACGATAATGCCAAAATGTACCTGGATAACATACAGGGAGGAGTCATCCAGATGTCTGATATAATTAAAAAGCTGCTGGATTACTCCAGACTGGGTAAGGAAATCGTAATGACGGATGTGGACTGTCAAAAGTTGATGGAGAAAATCAGTCGAAATCATATAAGCACCAAAATATCTTTCGACAATTTACCTGTTGTCAAAGGGTACGAACTCGAGTTGGAACTGCTCTTTCAAAATTTAGTTTCAAATGCAATCAAGTATTCCAAGACCGGTATACAACCGGAAATAGCTGTAAAATCAGAGAAAAAGGAAAACTTCTGGCTGTTTGCTATTTCGGACAATGGTATCGGCATAGAAGCCTCGTACCACAAAAAGATATTTCAGATTTTTCAGCGACTGCATCCCAGGCATGAATATGAAGGAAGCGGGATTGGACTCGCACAATGTCACAAAATCGTCACCGAGCTACACAAAGGAAACATCTGGGTAGAGTCAGAACCCGGAGTAGGTAGCACATTCTATTTTACACTACCATGTTAACAAAAGAAACCAAAGAAAAGCTTGATCATGTACTGCTTGTGGATGATGAAGAGCCTTATAACTTTCTTCATAAGAAAGTGATCAGTATGATCGATTGTATAAAGGAAGTATCCAGCTTTTACCTGGCAACTGACGCCCTTAGCTACCTGATTGATCTGATGGAGAAAGAGAAAAAATGGCCTGATGTCATTCTGGTAGATATTAATATGCCGGGAATGAGCGGATGGGAGTTTGTAGAAAAAATGAAGGAAATAAACGGGCAAGCTGAAGACCTGATCATCTACATGTTGTCAAGCTCCATTAACCCTGATGATCACGAAAAAGCTGCCAATTCAAATTTCGTTAAGGGATTTATTTCAAAACCGCTTTCAGGTGAAAAAATGAACGATATCCTATTTACACATTTCCAGGAAACAATATTGTGATCAGACCACCACGTTGACGATTCTGTTTGGAACCACGATCACCTTCTTGGGAGTTTTGCCTTCCAGCCATTTTTGCACGACTTCATTGGACAGGACCTCTTTTTCGATTTGATCTTTTGGCTTATCTGTTGGAAAAGAGATTTTTACCCTCATTTTGCCATTTATCGAAACAGGATATTCAAAAGAATCTTCTGACAAATACTTCTCCTCAAATTTCGGGAATGTCTCATAACTAATGCCATTTTCATGTCCCAGCTTTTGCCAAAGTTCCTCACAGATATGAGGGGCATATGGACTAATGATCAATGTCAATGGCTCAAGGATATTTCGATGGTTCACCTTTAAAGCGGAAAGCTCATTCACGCAAATCATGAAGGCACTTACCGAAGTGTTGAACGACAGATTTTCTACGTCTTCCTCAGCTTTTTGAATCGTTTTGTGGAGGATTTTATAGGCTTCTTCCGGAGGAGTGTCATCTGTCACATTGAACTTATCTTCACTGTCATGGAACAAATTCCAGAATTTCCTGAGAAACTTAAAAACTCCGTCAATCCCCTGTGTGCTCCACGGTTTGAACTGCTCAAGAGGACCGAGGAACATCTCATACATTCTCAAAGTGTCAGCTCCGAATTTCTCCACGATCAGATCTGGGTTGACCACATTGTATTTGGATTTGGACATCTTCTCTACTTCGGATCCACAGATGTATTTTCCATCTTCCAGCACAAACTCCGCATCGGCAGCGTCTTTTCTACTCGCTTTAAATCCTTCAATATCCAAAATGTCATTTTCTACCAGGTTGATGTCAACGTGATTGGGTGCCACATCGTAATCTTTCCTTAGTCCGTAGGATACATACTTATTTTCACCTTTTACACGGTACACAAAACTAGATCTACCCTGGATCATTCCCTGGTTTACAAGCTTCTGGAACGGCTCTTTAGTGCTTACGTACCCAAGGTCATAAAGTAGCTTGTGCCAGAATCTTGCGTACAGAAGGTGTAACACTGCGTGCTCTGCACCTCCTACGTAAAGATCCACGTTCATCCAGTATTTCTCTTTATCCGGATCCACCAGCAGTTTTTCATTCTTGTGATCTATGTACCGTAAGTAGTACCAGCAGCTACCGGCCCATTGCGGCATGGTATTAGTCTCTCTTTTAGCCGGTTTATTGCATTTTGGACAAGTTGTGTTGACCCAGCTGTCTACTTTGGCAAGAGGTGAGTCACCTTCCTCCGTCGGTGAATAGGATTCTACTTCCGGTAGAGTCACTGGCAGCTGATCTTCAGGGACAGGGACCACTCCACAGTCATCGCAGTGTATGATAGGGATGGGTTCGCCCCAATACCGCTGCCGGGTAAATATCCAGTCTCTTAATTTATAGTTCGTAGCACCCTTACCTAGGCCTTCTTTTTCGATTCTTTTTATGATGACCTTTGTGAATTCTTTGCTGTCCAGTCCATCATATTCATCTGAGTTTAGCACAATGCCATGTCCGGGATATGCTTCGCTAAGATCGGCTATTTCTTTTCCGTCCGGAGTTACGACCTGTCTTATGTCCAGGTCAAACTTCTTTGCAAATTCAAAATCTCTTTGGTCACCACCTGGTACGGCCATAATGGCTCCTGTTCCATAAGATATGAGCACATAATCAGAAATCCAGATGGGAATTTCTTCTCCACTAATGGGATTGACGGCATAGGCTCCTGTGAACACTCCGGTTTTGGATTTATCCAATTCTGCTCGCTCAAGGTCACTTTTCATGGCAGCTTGCTGCACATACTCATCCACATCTGCCTTCTGATTGGATGTGGTGATTTTTTGGACGAGCTCATGCTCCGGAGCAAGTACCATATAGGTTACTCCGTAAATCGTGTCTGGTCGGGTAGTGTAAATTTTTATAGGTGCTCCCGTGGCCTTCTCAGTAAAAGTGATTTCGGCTCCATGAGATTTTCCGATCCAGTTCTGCTGACTTAGTTTGATCGACTCCGGCCAGTCCAGAAGATCCAGATCCTCCAGCAGTCTGTCTGCAAATTCAGTGATCTTGAGGATCCACTGGCGCATTTTCCTGCGGATAACCTGCGTGCCACATCTCTCACAAGCTCCATTTTTTACTTCTTCATTGGCGAGTACAGTTTTGTCGTTAGGACACCAGTTGATCATGGCATCAGCTTCGTATGCCAGTCCGTTCTCATAGAGTTTTAAAAAGATCCACTGGGTCCACTTGTAATAATCACTGTTGCTGGTTCGGATTTCTTTGTCCCAGTCGTAAGAGAAGCCAAGGATCTCAAGCTGTTCTTTGAATCTCTTAATGTTTTCATCAGTGGTTTTTGCCGGATGCTGGCCCGTTTTGATGGCATATTGTTCAGCTGGTAAGCCAAACGAATCAAATCCCATAGGGTGGAGGACATTAAAGCCTTTCAGACGTTTGTACCTTGACACAATGTCCGTAGCTATATATCCAAGTGGATGACCTACATGAAGTCCGGCTCCTGAAGGATAAGGAAACATATCTAGAACGTAATATTTTGGTTTATTGGAGGCGTCAGGTGTTTTGAATACCCCACTTTTTTTCCAATTGTCCTGCCACTTTTTTTCTATTTCCTTAAAAGGATATTCTGCCATCTTGAGACCCGATTTTTATTAGAGCGGGCAAATTTATTGAACCGATCTTTAAATTCTTTTCGAATTCAGGGAAACCTTATATAGACAAGCATGTCTTTGAATCAGATTTACATCAAAAACTCATATTCGTAACAACTTATTTACTTTAGGAACTAATGAAAAAGATATTACTGGTCACAATGATGATAGCTTTAGTTTGGGTGGCCAAGGCCCAGGTGGCGGACACAGTTCAGACACAACAGCAGGAGGCTTTATCTGAACCCCGACAGGAAAGTGGTCCTGCCATTATCAAATCACAGGATCAGCCGGATACGACAACGAAGGTGATACAGAATGTACCCGAACCCAATGTCTCAGAAACTCAGGAACCCGCAACCCAGGGAAACGAACCTAAGATAATATACTATCAGACGACCCCGGAAAAGAAATATGAATCTTCCAGAAACTATTCGTATCGATCCCGATCGAGAGAAAGTGGAGATATCAAAACCCTTGCCGGATCCATGCATCACTCAGGAGGCTTCGGTGCCATATCTTTTCGGACTACAGATTTTTTGGATGAGACTATGGTTTTGGCCGGTGTAAGGGCAGGGTGGATCATAAACAGAACAGTAGGTATCGGTTTTGAAGGACATGGGATCATTCCTACAACGAAATACTCAGGAATTGACATTACCCAGGATGTTTTTGCACTGGGTGGATATGGAGGTATGTTTATAGAAATGATCGTATTTTCCAATTATGTGGTGCATCTTACTTTCCCCACCTCGGCAGGAGCTGGATGGTTGGGGTATAATCAGGACTGGGAGAACTCTTCCGTCAACTACGATTCACCCATTATCGATGAAGATATTTTTTGGTATGTGGAACCAGGCGCCAACATTGAGGTTAACATATCCAGGAATTTTAGGATGGATTTAGGAATCAGCAAGAGGTTTACTCAGGATCTGGAATTGCTTAATACCAATGCCAGTTCCTTTGAAAACCTTAATTACTACGTGACACTCAAGATAGGAGGATTTTAAAGCTTCACTTTTTCGTTTTGCTTATACCGTGCGTTACTGTTATCAGCGGAAAACAGTGACCACGGTTTTTTAGCTTTTAGAGGTCATATGCTCCAATTCATTGAGCATCACATGTACGTGATTCTTTGCTTTTATCGCAGAATTGTAGGAATACTGGACTACACCCTCCATGTCCGTCAGAAAGGTCACCCTTCCGGGTAATAACCCAAAAAGATCACGTTTTACACCAAAAGCTTTTTCGGCTTTTCTGTTCCGGTCGGATAGAAGTGTGAAATTGAGGTTATACTTTTTTCTGAACTTCTCATGTGAGGCTGATGAATCACCGCTGATCCCAACTACCGTTGCACCCTTAGCCAGGAATGCATCATTTGTGTCGCGAAATTCGCAAGCCTGTGCAGTGCATCCTGGTGTTTCATTTTTGGGATAGAAGTAGAAAACAACAGGACCTTTGCCTAAAAAGTCTTGAAGATTTACCGTTTTACCGGAATGATCCTCTAAACTCAGATCAGGAATTCGTTCACCTTTTTGTAGCATGCCGTTAAAACTAAGGAGAATAAAATATGGTTTCCATTTCAAATAAATTCGAGTCAATTATTTTAGCATATTAATCTCAGAGATATGATACAGTACCACAAATTGATGCGACACATTCTGGACAATGGAGTAGAAAAAGGAGACAGAACTGGTACTGGAACTATAAGCGTATTTGGGTATCAGATGAGGTTTAACCTGTCGGAAGGATTCCCTTTGGTGACAACAAAGAAAGTCCATACCAGATCGATAATTCACGAATTGTTGTGGTTTTTGAAGGGTGATCAGAACATCTCCTATCTAAAGGAAAACGGCGTGAGCATCTGGGATGAGTGGGCCAATGAAAATGGGGATTTAGGTCCGGTATATGGAGTTCAGTGGAGAAGCTGGCCAACTTTGGATGGCAATACCGTGGACCAGATAACAAATGTCATTGAACAGATTAAGAATACTCCGGATTCAAGAAGATTGATTGTAAACGCCTGGAACGTGGGAGAGATCCCAAAGATGGCGTTGCCACCATGTCACGCTTTCTTTCAGTTTTACGTAAGTAATGGTCAACTTTCCTGTCAACTGTATCAGAGAAGCGCAGATGTCTTTCTTGGTGTGCCCTTTAACATAGCCTCTTACGCATTACTTACCATGATGATTGCACAGGTCACGGGCTTACAGCCAGGAGATTTTGTCCACACGCTTGGGGATGCACATCTATACAGTAATCATCTGGAGCAGGCACAACTGCAATTGTCCAGAGAACCGAGACCATTACCTACAATGAGGCTCAATCCTGAAGTATCTTCTATTTATGATTTTAAGTATGAAGATTTCACACTGGAAAACTATGATCCTCATCCTCATATCAAGGCTGCGGTTGCTGTTTAGGTATTAATTTGTATTACAGTTAAATTACCGCAGATTCTCACCGTTTATGCCTGACAATAGCAGCATATTTGATATGATTGGACCCGTTATGATAGGTCCATCCAGTTCGCACACGGCCGGCGTAGTTAGGATTGGTAGGGTGGCAAAAAGAGTTTTCAGAAAGACTCCTAAAAAATGTGTCATCACTTTTTACAACTCCTTTGCGAGGACCTATGAAGGACATGGAAGTGACAGGGCCATTCTTGCAGGTCTGATGGATTACAAAACCGATGATGCCAGAATCAAGCAGGCGAGGGACATCGCCATGGAACAGGGAATGGAATTTGAGTTTAAATCCATAGGTAATGCTTCCGTGTTTCATCCCAATACTGTAAAAATTGTAACATTTGATGACGCAAACCAGTCTAACATTATCGGGGAAAGTCTCGGTGGCGGGGTAATCCGGATTAGAGAGATCAATGGATTTGAGTGTAATTTCTCAGCCAGTGCTCATACCCTGATCGTGGATGCTGTGGACAGAAAAGGTAGTATTGCCTTCATTTCGGATATTGTATCACATGATGATTGCAATATCGGAACCATGACGGTTTCGCGAAAAGGTAAGAATGATAAGGCTTTTTTGGTTTTTGAGATGGATTCAGGAATTAGGCCGTTAACTTTGGAATATATAAAAAATCTGGAATGGGTGTACGATGCATTATACATTCCTGATATCGACCAATAATGTGTTATGCTTAGGAAATTTCTTTTGCTCATTGTTTTGCTTGCCAGTCTGAATATCAAGGCACAGGAAGCGAAGAGTCTCACACTTCAGGAATGCATTCAAATAGCCATTGAGAATAACCTCAATATGAAAAGGGGCAGGCTCAATCTTGAGGGTACTTCGGTTAACTTAAGTCAAACCAAAGCCTCTCGCTATCCTACTGCAAATGTTTCTCTTGGATTTAACAACAACTGGGGTAGATCAATTGACCCGACATCCAACGACTTCATTGCGCAAAGGATTACCACTACAGGTTTGAGTGGTAACTCAAACGTCACTCTTTTCAATGGTCTTAGGCAGGTCAATAGTGTTAAGCAGGGTAACATTGACGTTGATGCAGCGGAGTACGATCTGGAAAAGATAAAAAATGATCTGGTGCTGGACATAGCAAGCATGTATTTGAATGTGATTTTCAATAAAGAGCTTGTGGAAAATGCACAGTTTCAGGTACAGACAGGACGAAGACAGCTTGAAAGAACACAGAAGCTGGTAGCATCAGGGGCACTTCCAAGGACCAATGAGTTGGAACTGGTCTCTCAGGTTGCGAGCAATGAGGTCAACCTTGTGAACCAGCAGAATGCGCTTGACCTTGCTTTGCTGAGTTTAAAGCAGTCAATGTTGTTACCAGCCTCAGAAGAAATTGACATAGTGGTTCCCGATGTGGATGCCCTGGTCCAAACCTCTGTGGACGCTGAAACATCCGAAATTTATGAGAACTCTCTTTCTACATTGCCTGAAATCAAGAGTGCCGATCTTGGAATTGAAAGTGCAAGATTAGGTGTGAAGATAGCAGAAGGAGGCAGGTTTCCATCCTTAGGTGTAGGGGGTGGATTTAGCAGTAACTATTCTGATGCGTTCCAAACCTTTGAACCAACAGGAACAGAAGCACAGCAGGTAGGTTTTACCAGTGGAGGTGATGATGTTTTTGTTTTCAATCCAACGGGAGAATTTTCGAGCGTCAGCTTTGGAGATCAGATTGACCAAAACTTGTCCTATTTTCTTGGCGTGCAGTTAAGTATTCCAATTTTTAATGGACTGCAAACAGAATCCGACATCCAAAGATCGAAGATTCAGCTTCAGCAGGCAGAGATCACCGCAATAGAACAAAGGAATACCCTCCGTCAACAAATTGAGACGGCAAATGCCAATGTTATAGCAGCATCAAAGGCTTTCGATGCTTCAGCCCGACAGGTTGAGGCGCTGGAAGAAACATTCAGATCTATAGAAAATCAATATAATCTGGGGGCCGTTAACTTTACGGATTATCAGGTAGCCAGCAATAATTTGTATGGAGCCAGGTCTGATCTTACCCGGGCAAAATATGATTACGTTTTTAAAATGAAGATCCTTGAGTTCTATCAGGGGATACCACTAACTTTCGATCAATAAATCATGGCGCTAAAGAAAAAGAAAAAGAATAATCGACTCCTTTATATACTTGGAGGCGTAGTTGTGGCACTTATATTGTTTGCTGTAGTAGGCAAATCGCAGGGATGGGTAGGTCAGAAGAAAGCCATGCAGGTGACCGTGTCCGAGATTGAAAAGGGTACCATCATTGAGAAAGTAAGTGCTTCAGGAACTGTTCAGCCGGTCATTGAAGTTAAAATCAGTCCTGAAGTAGCAGGAGAAATCATTGAGCTGGCTGTAGAAGAAGGGGATTCGGTTTCCCGGGGTGATTTTCTTCTGAAAATTCGACCTGATAATTTCATCTCGGCGCTTGAAAGGGCACAGGCTAATCTTAATCAACAAAAAGCAAATTATGCAGATGCACGGGCCAGGTTGGCACGGGCAGAAGCTTCGTTTGTAAGAGCCGAGCTTGAGTTTAATCGTCAGAAAAAGCTATTCGATCAGGAAGTTACGTCCAGTTCTGACTTTGAAGTCGCTGAGGCAAATTATAAAATTGCCAGCCAGGATCTGGAATCCGCAAAACAGACGGTGGAAGCGGCAAGATATATTGTAAAAAGTAGCGAGGCTACTGTTGACGAAGCTCAGGAAAACCTTGATCTGACTGAAATTACCGCACCGATGACAGGAATCGTCTCTAAACTTGACGTAGAGCTTGGAGAAACAGTAGTCGGGACTTCCCAAATGCAGGGTACAGAAATGCTTAGGATAGCGGATCTGTCCAAAATGGAAGTAAGGGTGGATGTAAACGAAAACGACATTATCAGGATTAATCTTGGTGACACTGCCATCATAGATGTGGATTCATATTCCTATATGGATAAGGAGTTCAAAGGAGTGGTGACCCAAATAGCGAGCACGGCCAATGAAAAAGTAAGTACAGATGCAGTTACAGAATTTGAGGTGAGGGTAAGAATTCTGAATAAGTCCTATGAGGACCTGATCATAGAAGAAAAAATAGCAATTCCCTTTCGACCTGGTATGACAGCTAGTGTTGATATAATTACTGAGATAAAGGCTGACATCCTGACGGCCCCATTGGCCTCCGTGACTACCAGGAAACCAGGAGATTCCGGAAATGAGGATGGAGATGATGAGGATGAATCTGAGGACATAGCCAGTAATTTGGACGAAGAATTGGAAGAAGTTGTCTTCCTGTTTCAGGAAGGGATTGCGAAAAAGACCAAAGTCACAACAGGAATAAGTGACTTTGAGCGTATTGAGATCTTATCAGGATTAAATGAAGGCGATAAGATTATCTCCGGCCCATTTCTGGAAGTATCGAAGAGATTGAAGGACGGAGACGTAGTGGAATCTGATAAGCCTGATGACAAAACTAATGCGGAAGATTCCGAAGATGAGGAATGACTCCGTAATCCTCTTTTAGTGCTCCATATATTTGATCCATAGGAAGTCCGACCACATTGTAGTAAGAGCCATTCAGGTTTGTGATCCCAATCATACCGATCCATTCCTGTACACCATAAGCACCAGCTTTGTCGTAAGGCTTGAAGTTTTCAATGTAAAAGTCAATTTCTTCTTCTGTTAGCTCTTTAAACGTAACAACCGTTGTGCTACTGAAGTCGACTTTATGTTTTCCATCAGATATACAAACACCCGTAACAACCTGATGCTGACGTCCGGATAAGGACTTTAACATTTCTTTAGCTTCCTCGCCATCTGAGGCCTTTTCAAGGAGTTTCCCGTCGGCTATTACCGTTGTATCTGCAGTAAGAATTACCTCACTATTTGAATATATGGACCTATGGTGTTCATTTTTCTTCACGGCAAGAAATCCAGCCACTTTGTTTACATCCATGTCCGATGGAAAAGACTCATCCGTGTGTTCGGCTCCATAAGAAAATTGATAGCCGCACTGCTTAAGGAGTTGAATTCTTCTCGGAGAATTAGATGCCAGGATCAAAGTAGGATTGGAACTCATCTTCTTTAATGGAGCTAAATAAGAAACCAGAAATCACTTTTGGGTAAAAATATGTCGATTTTTGAGGCATGGTATGGCCGGAGGTACAAACTTTCTTTACAGTATCAATTGGAATTTCATTGGTGATTAACGCCATATCAAATTCACCTGAATCGACCTTCTCTTTGCAGACATTGGTGTCTTTTTCGAAAGAAAGATTTTCCCCACTTTGTTGTTCTTTTCTGGTCATGCCAATTACTTTCTCTAACACAAAATAATGTAGAATAGTAAGATCCAATGCTTTCAACAAGTCGGGAATTTCCCATTCAATGTTTCTCCAGTCTACCTTTAAAATGATTTTGATAATTCGATCTTTTAAGATTATTCCGTAAGATTCGTTATCCGAAAGTAAACTTTCAATGGAGTCACAGTCTTCAATTTTAAAATAATGTGAAAGATCATTTAGAAAAGTAGATTCATCAATACTATGTCTGACCAATCGATGGGTTGGGAGAATTCTGAGATCATCAGACTCGGTATTGGTAAAATACATCAGGTGATAGTTATATGGTTCCGTACCTGTATGTGTGGGATTTTGCTCTTTCCTCCGCAGCATATATTCAATGGAACCTTCGAGTCTGTGATGGCCATCGGCAAGAATGATCTTTCTGTGTGACATGATTTCCATGATCTTTCTGATGATCCTGACATCCTGAATAACACTGAATACATCCCTCACACCTTGATAATCCTCTACATCGTATATTGGATTAGAGATACTTTCGTCCAGGAACTTCTCGATTTGATGATCAGGATCTGTATAGAGTCCATGGGTAGGACTTACGTTTAGCTGCGTGTTATCCAATATGCTAATGCGGTCCTCCACAGAAAAAGGCATGGTACTTTCATGGCGTCTTATGTCTCCTTCATGCCAATCTTTGATTCTGATGTTGCCGATAAAACCTTTCCTTATATAGTTGTGATCACTGTCTTTGAGCTTGAAATGTTGATAGTATACATAAAATGATGGCACGTGATCCTGCAGAATGATCCCATTTTCTTTCCATTTCCGTAAAATATCACCTGAATATGCCGCTGGTTCATTTCCTTTCGGGACCGAGAGATGAATACTCGAATAAGGGTTTTGGTAGAGCTTATTTCTTTGTTCCTCGTTGACCACATCAAATAGAGGAGATGTGAGCGTTTCAATATTTTTTGCCAGCTCTTCATTGTATCTCCAGGCCCTTAGGGGAATGATTTCAGCCATTTACTTTAGGTTAACTAAAAATTTACTAATCCTGACCGTCTATGTATTCATTTCTCATAAATGATTGGTCAGGGCGAAAATAGAAGGATTTTTGATTTCCATTTATTCACTCTGATTTAATAATGATTAGATTTGTGCTTCTTTTTAGGTAAGGTAGTAAAACGTTGCAGATGGATTTATTTGAAAAATTATTGCAGGACAAAGGGCCACTCGGTAGCCATTCTCACATTGATGATAATTTCTATATGTTCCCAAAACTTGAGGGTGAAATCGCGCCTCGAATGCAGTTTAAGGGAAAGACCGTATTGACCTGGAGTCTTAATAATTATCTGGGATTAGGCAATCATCCGGAAGTTAGAAAAGCTGATGCGGATGCTGCAAAAGAGTGGGGTCTGGCCTACCCAATGGGAGCCAGGATGATGACCGGCAACACTAAGTATCATGAACAGCTAGAGCGGGAATTGGCCGATTTTGTGGGTAAGGAATCAGGGATGCTATTGAACTATGGGTATCAGGGAGTCATGTCTGTAATTGATGCCCTTGTTGACCGAAAGGATGTTATCGTCTACGATGCGGAGTCTCATGCATGCATCATTGACGGTCTAAGAATGCACATGGGTAAAAGATATGTTTACCCACACAATGACATTGAAAACCTGGCTCGCCAGCTAGGTCGGGCTGAAAAGCTAACCAAAGAGAGTGGTGGAGGTATCCTGGTAATAACAGAGGGAGTTTTTGGCATGTCCGGAAACATGGGAAACCTTAAGGATATAGTCGCTCTAAAGGAAAAATACAATTTCAGGCTGTTGGTGGACGATGCCCATGGTTTTGGTACTATGGGAGCTACGGGAGCCGGAGCAGGCGAGGAGCAGGGTGTTCAGGACGGCATTGACCTTTATTTCTCCACATTTGCAAAATCAATGGCAAGTATTGGCGCTTTTATAGCAGGAGATCACAATATCCTGGACTATTTGAAGTACAATGTGAGGTCACAGATTTTTGCGAAGTCACTGCCTATGCCATTGGTCATCGGTAACCTAAAGAGACTGGAATTATTGCGATCTCAACCGGAACATAGAGAAAAACTCTGGACGATTGTAAATGCAATACAAAACGGCTTCAGAAGTGAAGGCTTCAACATCGGAACGACACAGTCTCCCGTGACACCTGTACTACTAAGCGGGGGTACATATGATGCCGTGAACCTGGTACGAGACCTAAGAACGAACTTCAATATTTTCTGCTCCATTGTGGTCTATCCGGTTGTGCCGAAAGGAGTTATCATGCTTAGAATTATCCCAACTGCCAGCCATAGTCTGGAAGATGTGAATGAGACGATCAAAGCATTTAAGGCTATAAAAGGCAAATTGGATGACGGCGTATATGCAAAAGAAGGCGAGGAAGGTGCTCTAAAAGCGCTTAAAGAGGGCATTTAAAGGCATTTTATTCGTTTTTCTATGGCTATTTTATTTAAATTGCCTCATCAATAAAATTATCAGTAACCTTTTTAATATCACATAACAAAATGAAAAGATACCAACAACTACTAGATTTGGTTAATTCCCTTGAAGGAGATTTCTCTAAATTTTACGATAAAGAAAACCAAGCCGCAGGTACTCGAGTTAGAAAAGGAATGCAGGAAATGAAGAACCTTGCTCAGGAGATTCGAATCGAGGTTCAGAATATGAAAAACAGCTAATTAACCGCTAAAAATCTTTAAAAAAGCGCTGGACACAGCGCTTTTTTTATGCCTTAAGTGCCTTATTGAATTTGGAATTAAGCTCATCGCTACTGGCAACAAGAGGTAATCGTACATACGGTTGACATAAATACTTTTGAGACATGCCTCCCTTGATCGACGTTGGATTTCCTTCTTCCGATATCAATGAATAAAATGGCTTAAGCAGAGAATTCAATTCTTCTGCGATATCCTGATCACCCTGCAGACACGCCCTGACCATTCTTGAGACTTCCTCGGGCATCAAATTGCCCAACACTGAAATCAAACCTGATCCTCCTCTTTTTATTATTTCCATTGTGTTTCCATCGTCTCCGGAAATAAGCAGAAAATCCTCAGGAACACTGCTTTTCAGTTTCGAAATGCGATCCATGTTGCCAACAGAATCTTTTAAACCAATAATTCTGTCGTTGGAGGCTAATGACACAATGGTCTCAATGTGCATTTCCATTGCAGTCCTGGCAGGGACATCATAAAGCACAATTGGAAACGGGAAATGCTCCGTCAACTTTTTATAGTGCTCCAAAATCCCTCGTTGTGTCGGTCGGTTATAATAGGGATTTACTGAAAGAATGGCCTCAAGATTAAAGTCTTCCAGGTCCTGGCAGCGCTTGACTAATAGTTGAGTGTTGTTCCCGCCCAGTCCAAAAACAATAGGAGTGGAGGGGAACTCCTCCGACACGAATTCAAGAATTCCCAATTGTTCCTCCCACGAGAGGGTCGGGTTTTCACCAGTGGTTCCCATCACTACCAGATAATCTACTCCACCATCGATGACATGGTCGATCACTTTTTTCAGAGCATTGAAATCAATCTCTAATTCTTTTGTAAATGGTGTCACCAATGCAACACCCGTACCTGTCAAGCTTTTACTCATTATCGATCATTCTGGCGTATCGAAAAACATCTTCCAGTTCCCGATTTTTATCAGGCTTTATTTGCATGTCGAGAAATGGATTGTCCTGATCAGCAAACCCAATTCTACATCGGGCATCACAGCAAACCGCAATGTATTGGATCAGGTAGTCCATTTTGTGATCCAGTACAAATAGATAATCATAGTGTTTGCTTACAAAATGGATGAGATGTTGCGATCGAAATCCACCCATTGGTCCTACATCTTTTGCACCTATCGACGGGAAATCATTTCTCCCTTGCTTAATGCCGCTTGAATCCACATTAAGGATAGTGGTGGATTTCCCTTCTTTTCTTAGCATCTGCGCAATGTCGTCTACCTCTGATTGATCGTCATTTGTATTGAGCAATATTCCGATATCCTTGGATTGAACATATCCTTTGAGGTCGCCTTTTTGGATCTTTCTGATCTTTCTGTTTGTCAAAATATGTAGTACGCTTCGTTTGATCATCTATGACAGCATTTTGTTGAGATCATCTTCGCTGATGATTTGAACATTAAGCTTTTCTGCTTTGTCTTTTTTTGCCGGTCCCATGCTTTCTCCTGCTACCAGATAATTGGTATTTCCGGAAATGGAACTGGCAATTTTTCCCCCGTTATTTTTAATCTGCGATTTTAACTCCTCCCGACTCACTGCGAAAGTACCGGAAATCACAAAAGTGAGACCTTCTAATTTCGCAGAATCGAATGTTTTTTTCTCGTTTTCCAGTTTCAGTCCACACTCAGACAACCTCTTTATTATCTGTTGATTATTCGCTTTCGAAAAATAATGAACAATGCTATGTGCTATCCTGTCACCAATTTCAGGAACATCTATTAGTTTATCATAATCGGCGGACATCAATTCCTGAATATTTCCAAAATGATCAGCCAGCTTTTCTGCAACAGTTTTACCAACATACCTTATCCCAAGTCCGAATAGCACTCTTGCAAATTCGATTTCCTTCGATTTTTCAATCGAAGAGATGATATTTTCAGCAGTTTTTTCTTTAATCGACCTTTCTTTGATTTCTCCTGTCTCAGCCTCTACAATTTTAAATTTCAGCCCGTTAAGCTGATTAAAAGTAAGATAGTAAAGATCCGAAAGGTCTTTTATGAGTCCTGATTTGATCAGGCCACTAATGGTTTTAGGACCAAGTGTCTCAATATCCATGGCATTTCTGGAAATGAAATGTTCAATTCTGCCCAGTACCTGAGGTGGACACTCATCTTCATTTGGGCAAAAGTGAACGGCTTCTCCTTCGTTCCTCACCAGTTCAGTACTGCATTCAGGGCATTTTGAGATATATGTTATGGGTGTGGCATCTGGAGATCGTTCTTTGAGGCCCACTCCGGTGATTTTTGGAATTATTTCTCCACCTTTTTCCACCAATACAGCATCTCCCTCATGAAGGTCAATTCGCTCTATCTCATTTGCATTGTGAAGACTTGCTCGTTTTACAGTAGTGCCTGCCAATAGCACAGGTTCAAGATTGGCCACAGGGGTAATGGCACCGGTTCTACCGACCTGGTAGGTAACTGACTTTAACAGTGTTTTGGCACTTTCTGTTTTGTATTTGTAGGCTATGGCCCATCGTGGAATTTTGGCAGTGAAGCCCAATTCTTCCTGTTGGGAGGTACTATTGACTTTGATGACGATACCATCTGTTTCCATTGGAAGCTCAAGTCTTTTTGTCTCCCATTTGTCTATGAATCGAAAGACATCATCAATTGTGGAACACTTTTCGTAGGCGTCGGAAACTTTGAATTGTAGTCTCTTCAGTATCTCCAGACTTTCCGAATGCGTGCCAACCCGGATGTCATCGGTATGCAGTGAATACAATACACAATCCAGATTTCTGGATGCAACTACAGCTGAATCCTGCATTTTCATGGTACCCGATGCTGTATTTCTTGGATTGGCAAGCAAAGCTTCTCCGGCTTCCTTTTTTTGTTCGTTTAGTTTTCGGAATTCTTCCAGAGGCATGAAAACTTCCCCCCGAGCCTCAAATTCATTCGGAATATCAGTTGCATCGATTTTGAGAGGTATCGTTCTGATCGTTTTGGCATTGGTGGATATGTCATCACCTTTCGTACCATCTCCTCTGGTCACTGCCCGTCTAAGCACCCCATTTTCATAATGCAGGCTTATCGCCAACCCGTCAAACTTTAACTCACAGACATATTCGTAGTCGGAGGTGCCCAGGCCTTTTTCCACCCTTTCGTCAAAAGCCTTCAATTCTTCTCTTGAGTATGTGTTTCCAAGACTAAGCATTGGTCGTTTATGAATGACCGTATCAAATTCCTTGGTAATACCACCACCGACCCTCAGAGTCGGGCTGTGGGGTAATCTTAGATGGGGAAATTCCTTTTCCAGTCCCTCCAGTTCTTTAAGTTTCTGGTCAAATTCATAATCCGATATCTCGGATCGGCTTTCCTGATAATACAGATAGTTATGATGATTTAGTTCGTCAGTAAGGGATTCGATTTTAGACGACGCTTCATTATCAGTCATGGAGGTCATATTAGAATTTGTAGTTTTGCAATTTATGGAATATCGCCTTTTGTAAGGTGGATTTTTTAGACAAACGGGAGACTTGAAATCATACGAAAAGACCATTTTGGATAACCAAAGCCTGCATCAGATTGGACTGCTTGCGGAGTCGATGGGTAAAGACGCATATGTTATTGGAGGATTTGTTAGGGATCATTTACTGGGACGAAACTCGAAAAAGGACATCGATGTGGTCGTGGTAGGGAGTGGAATTGAATTGGCTCAAGCCTATCACAAGTCATTAGGTAAGGGATCCAATCTATCTGTGTTTAAAAACTTTGGAACGGCTGCGGTAACGTTTCAGGGAGATACCGTAGAATTTGTAGGTGCCCGCAAAGAATCCTACAGAAAGGATTCGAGGAAGCCTATTGTGGAAGATGGGAGCCTGGAAGATGATCAAAACAGAAGAGATTTCACCATCAATGCTCTGGCGATCGCATTAAGTGGCAATCAAAGGGGAGAATTGCTCGATCCGTTTAACGGGATCAATGACCTGGAAAGAAAAATTATTCGTACACCTCTTGATCCGGAAATTACTTTTTCCGATGATCCGTTGAGAATTATGAGGGCCATTAGGTTCGCTTCTCAATTAAATTTTGATATTGATGGCGATACATTCGAAGCCATTCGTAAATCGGTTAATCGGCTTGAAATTATTTCACAGGAAAGGATAACAGATGAGCTGAATAAAATCATCCTGTCTCCTAAACCGTCTTATGGTTTTAAGCTTTTATTTACTGCAGGGATTCTTGATTCGATTTTTCCTGAAATGGTAAAGCTGCATGGAGTGAAGAGAATCAATGGTATGGGCCATAAGGATAACTTCTATCACACGCTACAAGTTCTGGATAATGTCGCTGAAGAATCTGATGATCTTTGGCTGAGATGGGCTGCTATTTTACATGACATAGCAAAGCCGGCAACCCAGCGATTCAACAAAAAAGTTGGATGGACCTTTCATGGTCACGAGGATATGGGATCGAGATGGGTTCCGGGAATATTTAAAAGGTTCAGGCTTCCATTGGGTGAACCGATGAGATTTGTAAAAAAGCTGGTAAGGTTACACCTGCGTCCTATCGCCCTGGTCAGCGAGGAAGTGACGGACTCGGCTGTCAGAAGACTAATGTACGAAGCGGGTGAACAAATTGACGATCTGATGCAGCTTTGCAGGGCCGATATAACTTCCAAAAACGATGACAAAGTCCGCAGATACCTTAGAAATTTCAAGAAGGTAGAATCCAGGATCAGGGAGGTAGAAGAGAAAGATCATCTGCGAAATTTCAAGCTGCCGGTTACGGGAGATGACATTATGAAATGTTTCGATATTGGTCCATCCAGACTGGTAGGGGAAATAAGGGAAGAAATAAAGGAGGCCATTTTGGAGGGAGTCATTGGAAATGACAGGGAGGAAGCGATCAAATTGATGCTTAGTTTGGGAGAATCAAGGGGACTTTCTGCAAAACAATCCTGAATGCCTATATTTGCCGACCAAAAAACAGAGCAGACAAGTGAAGAGATTAGTTTACATCCTTATTTTTATACTTTCATTTTCAAAACTTTCAGCTCAGCAACAAGCTGACACTGTGCCTCCCCTGGAGCTACAGCGACAAGTTTTTGTTTATTCATTGGCCACGAAGTACAACGATAATGAAATGGCCAAATCAGCGCTCTACAATATTCTCTCCATTACCCCAAGAAACGTGGGAATATTAGACTCTTTGGCACTGATGTACTTTCAAAATGGACAGTATGCGTCAGCGGCTCTGGTGTCCCAGGACGTAATAAACATCAATCCTGATGACATGATGGCAACGGAAATAGCAGCCATCAGCTTTGAGACCATAGGAGTAAAAGAGAAGGCCATTACCTACTACGAAAAGCTGTATTTGAATAACGATGATCTAGGTGTTCTTTATCAGGCTTCGTTTCTTCAGTATGAGGAGCAGCGATTCAGTGAGGCTAAGGTAAATCTTGATATTATAATAGAATCGCCACAAGCGGATAATGAATTTTTGACTGTCCAGGGTGCAAACAGGGCTACCATGCAAATCCCGATGAAGGCTGGAGCCTACAGGTTAAAAGGCATGATTTTACTTGAGCAAGGTGATAATGAAGGGGCTAAAGAGCAATACCGAAAAGGTCTGGAACTAGCACCACAATTTGCTGCGCTGAAGAAACAACTGGAAGACTTAAACTAGTTCTTTTTCAGATTCTGATTTAAGGTAAGAGAGCCAGTTGATCAGGGAAAAGTGTAACCTGTAGTGGCTTATGATGAATGGAATCAAAAAACCCTGCATGGATTCTTCTACGGTCACTATTGTTTGATATTCTTCGGTCTTTTCAAGACTCCATACCTGGATCGCTTTGATCCAAAGTGTTTTACTTGTCCATGATAGAATGTTTTCTTTATCGATACGCTCGAATTTGGAAGTAAATACCCTCGAATTGGCCAGATGAAGTTTGAAAGTAGCTCCTTCTTCGACTTTATCGAATTTTACTTTTTTGATGTCTTTGTTCCAGTTTGGCCATTCCGCTATGTCGATAAGCGTTTCCCAGACTTTTTCTATTGGGGCATTGACTATGGTAGATTGACTATCACGAGTGCTGGCCTTCTGATTGATCTTTCCTTCTTTCGCGAGCTTAGATAAAGGCATATTGTAATTTTTTCTAAACTTATAAAAATATTATGCAATCCAAAGTCCTTTCTTACTAAACCGGCACGATGCCTGCAGTATTTGGCAAAATTTTTAAACCAGCCTGAATTTTAAAGATACTTTCGAACTAAATTCCGGTCAATTGCATTCGTAGTATAAGTTAATGAATTCAGGATGAAAGCAACTTTTGGTTCAGGATGTTTTTGGTGCTCTGAGGCGGTTTTTCAACGTTTAGAGGGTGTTCAGTCGGTTAAATCAGGTTACAGTGGGGGGCATTTGGAAAATCCTACTTATAAGCAGATTTGCGAGGGAACAACTGGTCACGCTGAGGTGATCCAGGTTGAGTTTGATGAGAATAAAATCTCGTTTACTGATTTGCTTGAGGTCTTCTGGAAAACCCATGATCCTACCACGCTAAATCGGCAGGGAAATGACGTGGGTACTCAATACAGATCTGTCATCTTTTATCATGATGATTCACAGAAATCCGAAGCCCTGAGTTATAAGAAGCAGTTGGATGATTCAGGTGCCTGGAAGGACCCCATAGTAACGGAGATTTCACCTTTAGGCAAATTTTATCCTGCAGAGGACTACCACCAAAACTACTTCAATGAGAATGGATCCCAACCATATTGTAGTTTTGTGATAGCTCCCAAAATTCAAAAGTTCCAAAAAGAATTTAAAAGCAAGCTTTCGCTAGCTACTCATTCATAAAGGCAGTCTCCTCAGAAATGGTTGACTTATGAGGAGTCCAAAACTCGTCAATCATATTATCATCGCTATTTGGTTGGTTATCCTCCTGGGGGATATAACCAAAATGCTTCCATCTGTTGTTATTTAGCTCAATATCAAAAGTGATGGTTTTTCCAAGCATCTCACTTCCCGATGGATGCACCATGTCCAACGTCTCTATGTATTTCTTGCCATCGTACTTATAAGGTCCTGTTCCGGAGGCATAAATCTCATCACCCTGCTTATTGTATTGCACCCAGATGAAATGACTGGGTGTAAGCACTTTGAGATAGCCCATGTATTTTGGATAATCCATATAAGGACCATCACTTTTATGACGATAACGGTCCAGGTCCCACGCCCCGATTAGCCCCTTATTGTTATCGAATTTACTGGCGACAGGAGACCACTTTTCTTCTATTTTAACCGAATCCGTTGATATCATGACACCTTTTCCATTGATTTCCATTCTTTTTGAGTATCCGGTATGGTACCAGAGTCCATCATTGAATTCCATTTCGAATGGTATGGTTTGTCCTAATTCACTGGATCCCGGCGGGTAGAAAAAATCAATGTTTTCCACATACCTTCCTTCTTTATCGATCATGTAGGTGCCACCTCCAAGACCTTCGAGGCGGTCTTCCTCCGTGTCATAATGAAACCACGTGAAGTGTGTGGTGGTAATGTGTTTCTGTTTGATGATTTTGTCAGGATAGCTTTGCCAATTTGATTTACCATTTTGATGGTCAATAAATGAAACAATCTCCCAGGTACCTACTATATTGATGTCAGTCTTTTCAGGAGCCGGTTTGTAAGCATAAAAAAGGGCTGTTGTAATGCCCATTGCGAAAATTGTGGTTAATGTTTTCATGGCGGGGATGGGTTTATTACCAAATAATATAACGAAAACGGCCCTGAAAATCAAGAAAACACCGTAATTGTTTGTTGGCACGGAATTGGTAAATAACTCAGCAGGACTGTCGTTTATAAGATAGATTTAGTTCAAAAACTTTAACTTTCACCAGTGATTCACGCATTGCTTTCGCTCTACCTTCTCATACCATTATTCGCACAGACATCACCTGAGCGAAAAAACGAAACCGAATTGATTGGAGTTTACCAGGGTAGAACTCTTTTTATACAAAATCCCTACAGGCCTGATACGAGATCGTTTTGCATAAAATCAGTTTATATCAACAATCAAAAGGTAGAGGCCAATTATCAATTAAGTGCCATAAAACTTGATTTTGAAAACAATGAATTATATACACCGGTAACGATCAGGATAGTAGGTTCGGATAGCCTCTGCCAGCCAATCGTCATTAACCCTGATGCCATTCATTTCCACACTACGTATAAGTTTACGGACATTCAGCTTTCAGATACGGCTCTGGTTTGGAGAACAGAAGGGGAGCGTCAGTCCGGTAAATACTTAGTAGAGAAATATGATGGTGGGATCTGGAATGAGGTTTATTCTGTAGAGGCAAAGACACTCTTTGAGGTATCTGAATATGAATACGCACCGAATCTGGAGGAAGGAGGCAATAAGTTCAGGGTCAAATATGATTTTGGCAATGGTCGATTTCTGTACTCCAATGAAGTGGTATATGATTTTTACCCTGAACCGGTCACTCTAACACCACGAAAAACCAATTCGAAAATTGTCTTTTCCAGATCAACCAACTATGAGATCTATGACCAGAATAGCGAACTTGTCCTTACTGGAAATGGAAGGGAAGTGGATGTCCGTAGGTTAAAACCCGGGGACTATGTGGTCTTTTTCGACGGCAGAGATCCTCAGATTTTCACCAGAGAACGTTACTGATCAAATAAGGCTTATTCCCAGGAAATTACTAAAGAATACGATCAGAAAGAGTATTGCCAATAGTATCGGACACACGTAAGAAATGGTGATATCAAGAAACTTCTGAACCAAGCTTCCTTTGTATCCATCATAACCTGTTGCGAGTTCCTCGTGAAGATTGTGTCTTTTCCATACATAAGCAGCGAAAATCACGATAAACAAACCGCCAAATAACAGAAAGATATCTGAGAGAGCTCCGGCCAATGTCTGGAAGTCACCAGAACCAATTGGTAGTTGAAAAGCAGTTGAAAAGAAGTCTGAAGCCCCGAACCCAAGTAGTGATGGGATACCTACAATGAAAATGATAGCAGCTACACCGATAACGGCCTTTTTTCTTTTCATATTGAATTCATCAACCACGTAAGAAACAGGTACCTCTAAAAGAGATACTGTGGAAGTCAATGCTGCGAAAGAAAGGAGTAAGAAAAAGAAGCCTCCAATGAACGCTCCCAAACCTGGTCCGAAGGTTTCGAAGACGCCAGGAAGTGTGACGAATATCAGGGCTGGTCCGGCCTGGTCAGATTGGACCATGCTCATATCACCACCATTGTTGTAGGCCACTAAAGGGAAGATCATAAGACCGGCAATAAATGCAATTCCAACGTCCGTGAGTGTAATGAAAGCGGATGAGCTGACGATGTTATCATTTTTGGACAAATAACTACCGTAGGTGATCAGGGCACCCATGCCCAGGGACAAAGAGAAAAAAGCCTGCCTTAAGGCTCCACTCATGGTTACAGCATTGATTTTTGAGACGTCAGGAATCAGGTAAAACGAAACACCTGCCATGGCATTTGGTAAAGTCATAGAATAGATCACCAGAAACAGGATCATGATGATCAATGATGGCATCAGGATCTTGGCGAGTTTTTCAATGCCACCGGACACTCCGCGACCCACCACGTAGGCTGTAAAGGCCATGAAAATAATGGCATAAATTCCCACACGCAACACATTGGAAGTGAACGCTCCGAAGTTTTCTGCGATACCGAAATTGCCGGATACCATCTCAAAGAAGTATCCGATGGCCCAGCCTGCAATTACATTGTAATAGGAGAGTATCACGATTCCGGAAATGATTCCAAGTTTACCGATCCAGTTCCAGCCTTTAAAGCCTATGTCGTTAAATGCACCGATCGCATTTTTTTGGGTCTTACGACCGATGGCAACTTCGGTGACCATTACCGGAAAGCAAAGCAGGAAGCAAAAAACGAGGTACATGACCACGAAGGCAGCGCCACCTCCTAAACCAACCTCGAATGGGAACCTCCAAATATTTCCCAATCCCACAGCAGAACCTGCTGCAGCCAATACGAAACCTAACCTGTTAGAAAATGCGCCTCTTGATGCTACCATAATGTTGATTAAAGCGCCAAATATAAAATAGAAATATGAAGATAAAGGAAGGCTTAACCAGCAGCCCCTGATTCAGTGAGGATATCTTCGTCGTCCCTCGGAATGTCATAGGGTAACCCAAACATGTGCTTTTCGCGAATAAGGTCCGTAACCCTCCTTGGAATATATTTCTCCCACCCGGATTGATTTTTCTTTATCATACTCAGGACATCGTCTGAGATGATGTGCAGCTGATCTTTGTTTACTTCCCTGATGTCCCGGATCTGGTCATTTTCACGAAAATATTTATAGAGGTGTTCCAGGTGGGATGGAGGAGTAAAATCCCGTGCCGTAGCCAGACTCCCGTCTTTTCTGAGGGCCGGATAGACGAACAGCTTTACGTTGCTCCCAAATAAACGACTAAAGGATTCCAGAATACCACCTTTAAGATTGGTGTAGTATTCTTCATCAAATATCCTTTCCAGATTACCAACTCCACAAATGATTCCGATTTTATTGCCTTTCGTGAATTGAGTAAGGTATGAAGCCAGTTTATAGTGCTGCTGATAATTGGAGATCAATACGGTTTGCCCAAGAGAGCAAAGAAGATCTACTCGATCGAGAAAATCTGTTTCATCGAATTCACCTTCAAGGGTTAGGTCATTAAGTGTTAATTCAGTTAGAGCAATGGTGTTTTTTGGATTCACATCTTCTTCACGGCGAAATGCTCTCATACCATTGATCATCATGTCTACATTGACCAGTGTTACCGGACGAAAGCGCCCACGAAGGACAATGATGTTCTTCTTATAGAGGGTTTCCGATGCCTGTAATACGTTACCTTCCGGTCCAAACATAGTAGCATGCGTTAAGCCATTTCTGACCAGCATCAAACTCATCAGTCTGTTGTCAACATGATGGAAATCCGGACCATCAATGTGAAACATGTCCACCTCAAAGCGATCCGTGTCAAGATTATCTCCAAGATCAGTGATGATATTGGCCGCTTCCGAATTCTTGTAACATGCATGAATGAGGTTTACACCGAGGATTCCCAATAGCTGCTGTTGCCATTGTGCATCGTTGTCTTTCAATACAACATGTATGATGCAATTATTGGGCTCGGAGTTTGGATGCTTCTGAAATCGAAGACCCAGCCATCCGTGTCCCTGATTGGTTTTTTTGTAGTTGATGGTTTCAACTGTATTGGCAAAAGCAAAAAAATGCGACTTTTTAGCTCTATGGGTTAACCTTTGAGAAAGCAGGGAATATTCACGGTTGAGCATTTTGTGAAGTTTATCTTCACACACATATCTTTCGGACTTTCCGTAAATCGCGTCACTAAAAGTCATGTCGTAAGCTGACATTGTCTTTGCGATGGTTCCGGAAGCTGCACCAGCCTTAAAAAAGTGAGAAGCTACTTCCTGTCCACCGCCAATCTCCGCAATAGTTCCGTAGATCTTCGCGTCCAAATTGAGTTGGAGCGCTTTCTCCTTGGTGGTGAGCTTTTTAAAATCCTCAGTTAACCCTGCATTCATATCCTAAAATTAGGCGCTTTCAAGCTGAATCAAAACTACTCCGCTATTAAACAAAAAAACCCGGAGATAAAATCCGGGTTTTTAACATTCAGGTAATATTCTTAATTGTAAAGAGAGTAGGGAAATCCATTTTTCTCAATCATCTCCGAGGCGATTCGCCTTCTCACGTCTTTGACATTTAGAGGAATTGCCTTCGTGAATCTTTTCATTCCCATCAGCAGCACTTTGAGTTCATCACCATCAGCAAAACTATTAACGGCATCTTCTCCCGCAGATCTTACTTTCTGCGTAGATGAATAAAGATAAGCCCGGGTCATGTCTATGTACAGCCGGTTATGTTCTTCACCTGTTTTTGAGATCAACTTTTGAGTCCTGAGAATGGCGGATTCGGAAGCATAAATTTCAATCACCATATCTGCAATGTTCATGAGAATTTCCTGTTCCTTTTCCAGATTGGGTCCAAAAGTCTCGGCAGCTTTACCGGCTACCATCAATGCTGCCTTTTTCATTTTTCGCACCTGCTCCATTTCCTCGGAAAGTGGCTCACTAAAATCCGGAGTTTCAAAGCTAGGTACACCTGTCAATTCTTTTCCGACAGCCATGGCAGGTTCCATTAGATTAAGTTCACCCTTCATTGCTCTTTTGAGAAGCATTCCTACTATGAGCATCCTGTTGATCTCATTGGTTCCTTCATAAATCCTGGTGATCCTTGAATCGCGATACGCTCTGGCCATTGGTGCTTCCTCTGAGAAACCCATACCACCATACACCTGGACACCTTCATCAACCACGTAATCCAGGACTTCAGAGCCATGTATCTTAATGATTGCGGCTTCAATCGCAAACTGCTCAAGACTTTTGAGTTTTGCTGTGTTGGGATCTACACCTTCCGAAATCATATTTTCGATACTATCATCGATGTTCTGGCCTGCACGATAAGAGGCAGATTCAATGGCATAAGTCCTTATGGCCATTTCCGCCAGCTTGTGTTGAATAGCTCCAAAACTTGATATTGAAGTATTGAACTGTTTTCTCTCGTTGGCATATTGGGTGGCGAGCTTGCTTACGTGTTTCGTGCCACCGATAACACCACACCCTAGCTTTATTCGACCTACATTAAGTACATTGACGGCTATTTTGAAGCCGTTTTCGCGTTCAGAAAGGATGTTTTCGACAGGAACCTTACAATCATTGAAGAATACCTGTCTGGTGGATGAACCTTTGATGCCAAGCTTTCGCTCCTCATCATTCATGGTGATTCCTCCAAATTCTTTTTCTACCAGAAAAGCGGATAGATTTTTGTCGTCATCAATCTTTGCAAAAACGATGAATAAATCAGCGAATCCTGCATTACTGATCCACATTTTCTGACCATTGATCAGGTAATGTTTACCATCTTCTGTGAGTACTGCTTTTGTCTTTCCGGAGTTTGCATCGCTGCCCGAATCGGGTTCGGTAAGACAATAGCACGCTTTCCATTCTCCACTTGCCAGTTTTGGCAGGTATTTGTTCTTCTGCTCCTCTGTACCGTAGTACAGGATGGGTAAGGTCCCAATGCCAGTGTGAGCACCATAGGCAGTAGAAAACGATCCGGATGATGCCACGATGTCTGCGATGAGCATGCTGGTATTGAAATTCATGCCCATACCACCATATGCTTCAGGAACAGCAATTCCAAGAAGCCCAAGTTCGCCCGCTTTTTCCATCAATGAAGGCATGAGTCCTTCCTCCAGGTTATCTATTCGATCTCTGATCGGTTCTATTTCCTTATCGATAAAATCCTGAGTGGCCGCAGCCATCATTTTTTGCTCTTCGGAAAACTCTTCAGGGATGAATACTTCCTGTGGATCGGTTTCTTTAATAAGGAATTCTCCTCCTTTTATTACACTTTTTTTCTCGGTAGTCACCATCATCAGTTCAATTTAAATACTCTGCATGCATACTATTATTACATCACGAATATAGTGATATTTTGTTATGCATGCATACTATTTTTTGAAGAAAATTTATTAGGAATACCTTTATTTGCGTATGAGTGTGTTTTTGATTTCTCTGGTGCTTTTGGTTACTTCTCCTGCACAGGGACAGACTTTTGCTTTGGAAGTAGAGATCACATCGAATACTCCTGGTGGAAGTTACATGGTAGCGGTTTTCGATAATAAGGAATCATTTCTGGACGTTCCTGTTGCCCATCAGTATGTCACAGAAAAAAGTATTCGGTTTGAACTCGAAAAGGGAGACTATTCAATCAGCGTTTTCCAGGACCTAAATGGAAATAAGGAATTAGATTCTAATCTTTTTGGGGTGCCTACCGAGCCTTACGGATTCTCTAACAATGCAAGGGGAAGCTTCGGCCCACCTTCATTTCAGGCTTGTTTGCTAAAACTTGACAAAGATCTTCAGATCAATATAGATCTGAATTAGGCCAGCTCACGAAGGTCTACCGGTACTACACGGGAAATACCCTGCTCGATCATCGTGATGCCATAAACAATGTCCGTGCTGGCCATAGTTCTCTTATTGTGTGTGACGATGATAAACTGCGAGTCTTTGGAGAACTCCCTTATGATTTGATTGAACTTATCAATATTGGCGTCATCTAACGGCGCATCTACTTCATCGAAAATACAGAATGGCGCTGGTTTAATAAGATAGATTGCGAAGAGGAGGGAAGTGGCTGTCAGCGTCTTTTCACCACCTGAGAGCTGATTGATACTAAGGGGCCTTTTTCCTTTTGGTTTTGCAGTGATTTCAATTGGTGACTCCAGTGGATTGTCAGGCTCAGTTAAGAACAGATCACAGTCATCTTCCTCGGTAAAAAGCGTTCGGAATACTTTTATGAAATTGTCTTTGATCTGTTCAAAGGCAGTAAGGAAGGTTTCTTTTGCTACCGTGTCTATTTCCTGAATGGTCGTCAGCAGCGATTCTTTTGCGTTAAGCAGGTCCTCTTTCTGACCCTGTATGAAATCGTGCCGTTCCTTGATCTCGTCAAAGGCTTCCATTGCCATTGGATTGATCGGCCCCATTGATTCCATCCTGTTTTTGAGCTTGTCTACTTTATCCTGAAGTTGTTCTTCGGATAGCTCTGACTTTTTCGCTTCCGGATCACGGCTTAATTTTTCAAAATCAATGTTGAACTCTACTTTAAGTCGTTCTTTGACGGACGTTAAAGAGAGTTTCACTTCATTGAGTTTATTGTTCCATTCTATTAGGATCTGATCAATCGCTTCCCGCTGGCGCTGAATTTCCCGTATCTGTTTTTCTTCCTGATCGATCGAGCCTCGTGTGTTGTAGTATTCTTTTTCAGCTTCATTGACACCGCCTTCAATAGATTCCTTTTCCTCGTACATTTTGACGAGATCGTCATCGTTTTCCACTGTCTTTTTCACCAGCTCATTCAGGTCATGCTCTGTTTGGTGAAGACTTTCTGTGTTGGTCTCAATGCGTGACTTACTGCTGTTATAGGATTCTTCCTTATAGGAGATTTCCTGTATGATGCTGTTTAGACCATTTTGTTTTTGATGAAAAAAGACATTGGCTTCATTGTAGGCTTCGGACTTTCCGCTAAGGATAGTATTAAGCTCCTCCAGTTTCTCTCTGTTGTCCACAAGATTCTGCTCAAAATCTTTCAAGTCTGACTTTTCCTTTTCCACCGATGGAGTCAGTTCTTTCAATTCACTTTCCAGCGAATCAATCTGCTCGCGTATGCTCACCTGTCGATCTTTGGACGAGGTAATCAGGTCTTTAAACTGGTCATATTTCGACTGTACGGAGGCCAGGGATTCGTTGATCGAGCTTATCTCTTCCCTAATGTTCTCCAGTTCCAGGGTTTTAACCTGCGCCTTATACTTTCCAAGATCAGTCTGTTGGGTAGTGAGCGAGGACTCAAGTTCTTTTTGCCTATTGGTAAGCGTTTTGATTTCTTCGGCTAACCGCTCCAGGTTTTTGGCCCTTCCTATTCTTTTACCCTCAAATAAGCCAACAGATCCACCGGATACCGCGAATTTCTTCACAGAGAGCTTTCCGGATTTGTCAACAAAAACGTAGTCATCACCAGGCTCAGGCAGTGCACCTTCAAAAATATATACGTTACCCAGGAGGTGGTTGATTAGCCCTGCATATTTAGGTTCATAGTCAAGAATCTCTGTAGCTGCAACACTGTTTTCCATCATCCTGTTATCGGATGATCTTACTCCATTTAATTCATCCAGAATGAAGAAATTTGCTTTACCATGATTGGTCTCATTCAACAGGTGAGCTGCATCAAGAGCATCTTTCCTGGTATTTACCAGAAAGTAATTCATAACCGGTTCGAGGTAATTCTCTATACAAACTCTGTATTCCTTGGGGCAACTGATAATATCTGATAGCAGGGGAGAGTCTTTCCAGTTTTCCTTTTTCTTCAAAAACTTAATGGCCTTGGGAAATCCTTCCAGGTTATCGACCATCGACTTAGTGAGGTTGAATTCATTTTGATTCGAATCCAGCTTGCGGTTGATTTGAGCCAGCTCTTCTTTTATAAGATCGATTTGCTTTTCGATGCTTGTGATTTGCTCATCGACCTTGTCCTGGGCGAGTTTTATTTTCTCAAATTCCTCCTGTTTGGCTCGTTTTTCAGTGCCGAGTTCTTTTATTTTTTTATCGAACATCTCCAGGTTGGAAGAATGCTCACTGGAATCCTGTCCTGTCTTTTCTAACTCATTTTTCAGACTTTCAAGCTGGATGTTTTTGATCTCAATGTCCTTGGTGAGTCCATAGACTTTTTCACGCTGATTGTTGTGTTTGCCCGATACGACATTTAGTTCCTCCTGTGCCTGATCGGATACTTCCTTTTGTGCCTCAAATTCTGATCGTAATTTTTCAACTTCCCTTTTTGCATCATTCAGCGCTGTCTCGGCTTCAGTCCTTGATTTTTCGAGGCTTTTGATGGAGAAGGAGGCACGTTCATTACTTTCTTTGTCCTGTTTGATCTGGGCCTGGAGGCCTGCTATCCTGTCATCCAGATATCTTTTTCTCTCGTTCTTGATCTTCTTTTCACTCTCATACTGCCGGATCTGGTTCACATGTTCATTGAGTGACTTTTGTCTGCTTGAAAGCAAATTCTCTCTCTCAACAAGTTCCGTTTTTAGTTTTTCAAGACCAGCTTCTTTGGAGGTCATTTGAGTAGTAAGCTCACTTTTACGATCGGAATGTTTGCTTATTTCAGCTTCGATGTTTTGCTGAATCTCCACCTGTGTATTGGCTGTCACTCGGGCAAGCTCAATGCTTGATTCCTTGTACTCTTCTTTGATCTCATAGAAGCGTTTGGCCTGTCGAGCCTGTCGTTCTAAAGACTTAAGGTTTTTCTCTATTTCGTAAAGTAAATCCTCCACACGATCGAGGTCAGCATCCGTGTCTTCAAGTTTTTTGAGGGTTTCCTTTTTACGGATTTTGAATTTGGCAATACCAGCGGCTTCCTCAAACAGTGCTCTTCTGCTATTGTCCTTATCATTCAAAAGATCGTCCACCATTTTCAATTCGATGATAGCGTAGCTATTTGAAGCGATCCCGGTATCAAGGAAAAGGTTGGTAATGTCTTTTCTTCGGCATGGTACACCATTGAGCATGTACTCACTGTCTCCGGAGCGAAAGTATTTCCTGGTGATCGTCACCTGGCTGTATTCGGTAGGAATCAGGTTTTTGGTGTTGTTAAATGTGAGGGACACTTCAGCCAATTGGGTCGGCTTGCGTTTTTTGGTTCCATTGAATATGATGTTCTCCATCTTTTCCGAACGCAATACCCTGGTTTTGGTCTCACCCAATACCCATCTCATGGCATCGACAACGTTGGATTTGCCGCAGCCATTAGGACCTACGATGCCTGTTATACCCTGATCAAAATTGATGGTAACTTTATCAGCAAAGCTTTTGAATCCCTTTATCTCGAGACGGGTCAATTGCATTAAGTAGAGTGATTTTCACGCATTCCAGAAGCCTGCAAATATATCCGAAACTAATTTTAATTTTATACTTTTACTTTCTTTATGGACAACATACAATTTTGGATCTACGTCATTTTTGCGGTCATCTATTTTTTTGGACGCGCGCTTCGAAAAAAGCCTCAGGAAAAACCAAAACAAAGACCAAGATCTCCGCTGGAAACCGAGTCTGAGTCCAAAGAAAGACCTGTATCATTTGAGGATCTTTTGGAGGAAATTACCGGCAGGAAGTCTTTGAGTGATCCTCAGAAATCAGAACCCGAAATAGAGGAACCTGAAATTGAGGAAGCACCGCCAAGACCTTCGAGATATGAGCGATTGAAGCAGGAAAGGGAAGCTGAGAAATTCGAGGAAGGCAGGACCAGAACCTTTTCAGATGAAGAGACCAGGAGGGTTTATGAGGAGTCCATAAAGAGTGCGGAGGGTTATGATCTTGATTACGGCACTGATGAAAAGTATGCCAGCAAAAAAGTGCTGCGCTCGACCGCTGAGGAGGAGGAAGATAATGAGTTTGTCACCGAAATCAAATCTATGCTTCAAAATAAAGACGAAGCAAAAAAGGCTGTGATTCTCTCCGAAATCCTGAACAGAAAATACTGACGAGCCAAAGGAGTTTTAGAAACAATTCTATATCATTGTCGTTTACTAGGCAAAGGTGAATGAAATAAAATGAAGGGAACGTACCTTGGGGAATTTGAGGAGCTTGTATTGCTGACTGTCGGAATTCTTTATGATGATGCATATGGCTTATCCATCACCGATGAGCTTGAATCCCGTACCGGAAGAAATGTAACCATCAGTGCCGTACATAAGTCATTGGTAAGACTGGAGAACAAGGGTTTTCTTAAATCGGAAATGGGCGGAATCACGGAAAACAGAGGAGGACGGGCTAAAAAGCTTTACTACCTCACTGATGCCGGCAAAAAGGCTGTAAATGCTTCAAGGGATTTACGAAACAGGATGTATGGAGCACTTCCATCCATCATTTGGGAAGGAGGAAAGTCATGAATTCAGGCCCTCCGAAATGGTTCACACGTTTTTTGAGATGGTACTGCAAAGATGAATTGGCTGATGCCATAGAGGGTGACCTTCATGAGCTCTACCGGCGAAGAGTGCAGAAATTGGGAAGAAGGAGAGCCGACCTGCTTTACTTCCTGAATGTCATTCTATTCTTTCAGCCCTTTGCATGGAAGTCCACAGAATTAGCCAAAAAGAATAACTCGATTGATATGTTCAGAAACAATTTCAAGATCGCAACCCGTACGCTACTTAAAACAAAATTGGTGACCTCTGTCAATGTAATTGGACTGGCAGTGGGAATTGCTTGTTTTGTACTTATTGGAGCTTATGTCCTTCATGAACTAAGCTATGAAAAGCACTTTGCTAAATCCGATAGAATCTACAGGTTGGTTTATTCTTATGAGGCCAGGGGAGAGACATCAAGCGTGGCCAAGGCAGCATTTCCATTAAAATACTACCTCAAGGAAAACTACCCTGAAGTTGAAGAGGTGGTCAGATTTTATCGAAATACTA
Organism: Cyclobacteriaceae bacterium; assembly: GCA_965228045.1. GTDB lineage: Bacteria > Bacteroidota > Bacteroidia > Cytophagales > Cyclobacteriaceae > JANQEU01. The sequence continues at coordinate 2,237,876 of OZ245789.1, forward strand.
CCGATATAGCCACACTGGAATATGGAGAGAATTTATACACCGAGGAGCGTATTTTTTTTACGGACCCGGAGGTATTCGACGTTTTTGATTTCCGATGGATAAAAGGAGATCCGAAAACGGCTTTAGCAAACAAAAATTCGATTGTGATCACCTCCAGGATGGCTGAGAAATACTTTGGAAACGATCATCCAATGGGCAAACTTTTGAAGTTCAAAAACTCCGATCTTCTGGAGGTAACAGGTGTGATAAACCCAATTGGTAATTCTCACCTGGACTTTGACTTTCTGGTTCCGGTAGAACTTCAGCGGCAGCGTTGGATGGGGGAAAGCAGCAACAACGGATATGATCTCGAACAGGACTGGAGGTGGTCAGGTAGCTGGATGTATATATTAGTCAGGGAAAACGCTTCGTTAGAAAAACTCAGTGCCGAGTTATTGTCTGATGGTCTTGATTTCTTTGGGAGGATCGAGAATGGAAAAGTAGTTTATCGAAATCAATTGCAACCCCTGGAGGAAATCCATCTGACTTCCAATATGGCCGGGGAGATCTCCACAAACGGTAGTGAGAAGCAGGTGTGGAGTCTTGGGACTATTGCAATCCTGATTTTGCTGGTGGCGTGTATCAATTTTATAAATCTTAGCACGGCTCAGGCATCTGACCGGGCACGGGAAATCGGCTTGAGGAAGGTTCTGGGAGCCTATAGACAAAATCTCATTTTGCAGTTCTTAACTGAGTCTGTGATCATTTCCATGTTGTCATTCCTGGTTTCATTATTGTTGATTGAGGTGATGCTACCAATTTTTAATGACTTCATAGGTGTCGATCTGCGGATACATTATCTGACGGACCCATCGGTAGCCTTATTGATGCTGGCAGGAGTAACAGGACTTGGTCTTATTTCAGGGTCTTATCCATCTGTTTTTCTGACACGGTTTAAGCCTGTCAATACGCTTAAAGGAAATTATGCTACAAACAGAGGAAATGTAGTCATGAGAAAATCCCTGGTCGTCGGGCAATTTGTGATTTCCAATCTCCTGATCATTGGGATACTCGTGATTCAATTACAGATGAATTTCATTGAGAATAAGGACCTCGGCTTTGATAAAGATCAGGTGATCATCTTGAATCATGGTAATAAGATTGATGACAAGTATGATGTATATCGTAGTGCCTTGATGGCCAATCCCAGGATAGAAGGGGTAAATCAGGGGTATGTACCGGGAACAAGAGATTGGGTACAGAGTTTCAGAGTTGAGGGGGAATCGTTGCAGGAAGCAAAAGGCATGGGTATGAAACGGATCAGCTATGATTTTGTGGACTTATTCGACATGGAAGTAGTGGCAGGAAGAAATTTCTCCCGGGATTTTATCAATGATATGGAAAAGTCAATTCTGCTGAATGAGGCGGCCGTAAGAAATTTTGGCTGGACCAATGATGAAGCTTTGGGTAAGTCATTCTCTTACATTGGTGGTCCGGATAACAAAACTCGCTTTGAGGTTAAAGTCGTTGGGGTACTGAAGGATGCAAATCTTGAGTCATTGTACGAACCGGTCAAAGCCAGTGTGTTTCAGCTCGCAGACTGGGGAGACATTGCTATCAAGTTCAACGCAAGCAGCCCTACAGAATTGATGGATTTAATTGCATATGCGGAGGAGGAGTGGAGAGAAATCACTTCGAATTGGCCATTTGAGTATCAATTTCTGGATCGCACCATAGAAGATCAATATGCCAGGGAAGCGGCTCTTGGACAGATGATGAAGTTTTTTGGGATTGTTTCTATTGTCATCGCATGTCTTGGTCTGCTAGGTCTGGTCATGTTCACAGTGAAGGGCCGTACGAAGGAGATCGGGATCAGAAAAGTACTGGGTGCAACGCTTTCCGGAATTGTAATTGTAGTCAGTCGGTCATTTATGTTACTGGTATTGATTTCGTTTTTGATCTCAATCCCGCTTGGATACTATCTTACCGCTGGGTGGCTAAGTGATTTTGAATACAGAATAGATTTGAGTTTTTGGATATTCATCGTTGCTGGTGCCATTTCCCTTCTTGTATCCTTTTTGACCATTTATGGTCAAAGTGTGAAAGCGGCTAAATTAGATCCGGTGAAAACGCTCAGACAGGATTGATCATATGGCCGCACTTTCACATATGTAATCCGGTATAATGCCCATGGACTTGATCTTTTCTTCAGCATTGGATCGCTGAGTATTTCCGGTAAGTACCAGTGCCGTATCTATCCCAAATTTATTTCCTCCGATGATGTCTGTAAATAAGGTATCACCGACCATTAGAATATTCTCCTTTCCCACTTCCCGGGCTCTTTGGAGATGTTCGAATGCGAAAATGAACATTTGCGCATCGGGCTTCCCAAATTTGATGAATTTTCTACCGGAAATTCGCTCTATCATATCGGCAATTCCCCCAATCGCTATGGAGACATCAGAAGTGGAAACGGGATAAGATTTATCAGTGTTTGCCACAATGCACGGTACATTTCGCCGTCTCAGGAGATTCAGGACTTTATTGATGTCATGGTTCCAGTCAAAACCTTCATCATCCAGAAATACTACCGCATTCACATCATCAATATTATCCAGATCCAGGTCCTTTATGGCCACTGTTTTCAATCCTGATTCTTCCAGGTAATGTGCCGAGTTCTCTGTCCCCAGGTAAGTAACGATACCGTCAGAGACCTTTAATCTCAGGTACTCTGTAGCCAGCATACCGGAGGAGATTATATGGTCATGATTGATGTGCTCGAGACCTTTTTCACGAAAGTTTTTGGCCAGGGATATTGGGCCACGACTGGCATCGTTCGTCAGGATGTAATAGTCGATGTTCTTCTCTATCAGGAATTCGAATGTTTTATCTACACCCGGAATCAGTCCTTTAGAGTTTTTCAAAACGCCGTACGCATCAAAAAAGATGACCTTATACTGTTGGATCACCTCCTTAAATTCTGTCCTCTCCATCAATTCAATTTTAGTTCTCTTAAGATTTTTTCCGGGTTAAACCGATCATCCAAATGGGGTAGATAATCATCGAAAGCTTCCTTTTGGAGCTTTGTTGAGTAGATCTCATGAAAAAAGTACCGTCCATCTTTGATTACATAATTTAAGATAAAAAACCGGTATGCTTCCTTGATAAACAATATCTCCTCTGCGGTCAACGGATAGATTTCGTGGTATGCTTTAAGGAAGATCATAAATCGATCTTCCATCACGGGGTCTATATTATAGCTGAAGATCGTTTTGTCTCCGGCGGTGGAGCATACTCTGCTGAAAAAATAAAAATCCAAGACACGAGAGCTCATTCTAAACCAGTCATAATCCCATCGGGAAAAAAATTGAGTGTCGCTTGTAACAGAAAAATTTCCAATATTCCAATCGACAAATACGGGAATCGGATCCCAGTCATTGGCACAAAGCCGATCCAGGTTTTCATGCAGGACATCAATCTGGGATTTGATCTGGTCAGTCATACCCCTGTGCTGGAACTGACCCACCTCACTGTCCAGGATTTTATTGAGGTGATCGGTGTCTGACTTAAGAGTCTTGGACCAGTCCGGAAGGTTATTTCTCAATCTGTGACAGGTTTTATGAAATCTGGCAAGTTCTGTTCCCAGTGTCTCTATCTGGGTTTCATTCAATATTTTTGGCAACATCTTATCAACACGGATGGGATTGTAGAAGACTACCCATGCCTTTAGAAGGCTATCCTCGTGCACATATATATACAGCTGGTTTTTCTTAAGAAGTGATCTCGACAGGAAGTTATCATAGGGATTGGTAAGGTTATTTGCCAGCACGTTGATCAGGGTGTGGTCTTCCCTGAATCCCTCGAATGTCCCGAAATATGAAAGCTTTGCTATGATGTAAGACTCATCCTCCAGACGGAGCCTGAACACATGATTGGTGGATACCTTGGCACTTATGTCATTGACGTTCAGGACCTCTCTGCTTGGGTCGTAATCATGCCAGGCATTTTCAATTATAGAAATGAAATCAATGTGCATCATCATAGTTTCGACAAAATAAAAAATGCCCGCTTCATTGCAGGCATTTTTTCTTTAAGAATTTTTATGAATTCCTATCGCTTAGATATATCCGTGTAGTCGCGTTCATTCGCACCGGTATAGATCTGGCGAGGTCTTCCGATTGGTTCTTTGTTTTCTCTCATTTCTTTCCACTGAGCGATCCAGCCCGGAAGTCTGCCAAGTGCAAACATCACCGTGAACATTTGAGTAGGGATACCCAATGCACGGTAAATGATACCAGAATAGAAATCGACATTTGGATACAGCTTTCTTTCCACAAAGTAATCATCGTTGAGGGCTACTTCTTCCAATCCTTTTGCAATGTCCAACACAGGATCCACTACGCCAAGCGCCGTTAATACTTCATCCGCAGCCTTTTTGATGATCTTAGCTCTGGGATCAAAGTTTTTGTAAACTCTGTGACCAAACCCCATCAATCGGAAAGGATCATTTTTGTCTTTGGCTTTGTCCATCCATTTGTTCACGTCACCTCCGTCATCCTTAATGCCTTCCAGCATCTCAATCACCGCCTGGTTTGCACCACCATGGAGTGGACCCCAAAGAGCATTGATGCCTGCAGAAAGCGAGGCGTACATGCTTGCCTGAGATGACCCAACAATTCTAACCGTCGAAGCAGAACAGTTCTGCTCGTGATCAGCATGAAGGATGAGTAGCTTGTCCAGTGCTTTTGCCACCACAGGATCTACCTCGTAATCCACCGAAGGCAGGCTGAACATCATGTGAAGGAAATTACTGCAGTAATCCAGCTTATTACTTGGATAGGCAACAGGATGTCCCATTTGGTTTTTGTAGGCCCATGCAGCAAACGTTGGCATCTTAGCTAATATCCTGATGATGCTGAGGTTGACCTCATCCCATGATCTGTTGGGATCTGTGGAATGTGGGTAAAAAGCAGTCAAAGCAGTAACCAACGAGGACAAAACCCCCATAGGGTGGGATTTGGAGGGGAACCCATCCAAAATCTTTTTGAAATCCTCATGCACAAGTGTATGCTTGCTTATCTGGCCTTCAAATTTCCTCAGCTCCGTTTCATTCGGGAGCTCACCATAGATCAGAAGGTACGAGACCTCAAGGAATGTAGATTCGTTGGCTAATTGCTCGATAGGATATCCCCTGTACCTCAGTATACCTTTCTCACCATCCAAAAAAGTGATAGAACTTGTAGTAGAACCAGTATTTTTAAATCCCGGATCAATTGTGATTACTCCTGACTGTCCCCGGAATTTACTGATGTCTATCGCTACTTCTTGTTCGGTTCCTTCTATGACGGGTAATTCATACTTATTCCCGTTAATGATAATTTCAGCAGTATTGGACATTTATTGTTGCTTTATTTTGCTTGTTTAAAATACTTAATTTCCTCCAAGAATCAACGGTAATCCATCTTCTCCACCACCGACAACGATGATTTTCGAGTTCGGTGAATTCGCCAGTTCTCTTGTTGCTTCGATGCCTCTCATTCGTAACAGGTTAGGCGTCAAGGAACTGTTGATTATTTCATTCGCTGCCGCTTCTCCTTCAGCCATGATCCTTTTTCTTTCTGCCTCACTTTTTTCCCGCTCCAGTCTGAATTCGTAAGCCAAAGCTTCCTGCTCCTGCTGGAGCTTATTCTCAATGGCCGCTCTGATTTGATCAGGAAGCGCTATTGAGCGGATCAAAAGTGCCCGCATCACGATATAACCCTCTTCGCCAAGGGTACGTTCACTTTCAGTCGTAATTGATCCTTCGACTTCTGGTCTTTTGGTGCTGTAGATTTCTTCAGCTGTATATCGACCCATTACCTGTCTTACCGTAGAGCGAACTTCAGGGATAACCAGTCTGCGAATATAATCACGTTGAAACGTTTCATGAATTTCGCCAATCTTGTCGTACATAGGGTGGAATCGAACGGTAACGTCTACATTGATGTTCAAACCGTTTTTATCAAGGACATCCATGGTCTCTTCAATTTGATTTTCTGACACATCATAGATGTAGACATCGTTCCAGGGTGCTTTCACATGAAAACCCGGACGGACTACGTTTTCTTTATCCAATCCGCCACTGAATTTATAGAAGATCACAGCTCGTTCTGTGGCCTGAATGGTGTAGAATATGCTATTTGATAATGAAAAAATTACAATTACAGAAATGGCAATTACAACAATTACCGGTAGATATTTTCGGTTATCCATTGTTTCTTGGTTTTACTTTTTGTGTAAAGATAACACCACTAATACTTCCCTATGTTCCAATCCAATTATCTATTTTAGTTTATTATCATTGCAAGTATCCCCACTGACACCGCGGTCAGTAAACATTGCCCTGAAATTAAGGTGATTTTGAAAGAAAATAATAATGAGTATGAATCTGAAAGAGGTATTTGAAGATACGAAAGACGCATTGGGCAAACCATACAATGACCTTATCTTTTTGCTGGAGGCTTTAAAAGAAGTGTTGGTCACAAATGGCGATCAAGACATGGCAAAACAGGTTCCGTGGGTTAATGACATCGATCATATTGATGCCAATACCCTTACGCCCAGACACTTGCAGTTATACTCTCTGATCTTTCAATTGATCAATATGGTGGAGATCAATGGTGCCGTCCAAAGTCGCAGAAGTGTAGAGGAAAAGAAGTTGTCCAATGTGAACGGATTATGGGCTCAGAATCTGGAGGAATTGATAAAAGCCGGATATAAGGAAGACAGAATATTTAAAGAATTACCAAACACCCATATCGAGCCTGTCCTCACGGCGCACCCTACAGAGGCCAAACGAGTAACGGTCCTTGAGCATTACAGGGAGCTATATTTATTGCTTGTACAGCGTGAAAACTCAATGTACAACCATGAAGAAGTTCTGAATATCCGTCACAACATCAAGCAGACGTTGTTCAGATTGTGGAAAACCGGTGAAATCTACCTGGAAAAACCGGATGTAACTTCGGAACTTGGGAATGTGCTTCACTATCTGGTGAACGTATTTCCGGAAGTAATTTCGATTGTCGATAGAAGGCTGATTCAGGCTTCTGAGAATGTGGGGCTGGACAGAGATAAGCTGGTGAGTGAATTTGCTTTTCCTAAAATCACCTTTGGAAATTGGGTAGGCGGGGATCGCGATGGGCATCCTCTGGTGACTGCGGACGTGACCAGGTATACATTACTCACACTACGACTCAACGCATTTGTAGTCATAAAAAGAAAGCTAAGTAAGCTTCTGCAGAGATTGAGCTTTAGCTGCCAATTGGAAGAACTTACCGAAAAAAGTCAGGCCAGACTAAAAGAAATGGTGAAGGAACTGGAAGAGCGGGGAGAGGAGACTTTAAGTCGAAACAAAGGGGAGGCGTTCAGGCAGTTCATTGGTCTGATGATAGCTAAGCTGCCTGTTGATACGCAGCGAGGTCATGCCACGCAGCTGGCGGACATCTCAGGTGCGTATGTTCATTCAAGTCAGCTGATCAATGATCTGAAGCTGCTTCAGGAATCATTGATTCTGAATGGTGCCAAGACGGTAGCTTATGATGATGTGGTGACGGTCATGAGGGTGGTGGAGACTTTTGGATTCCACCTGGCTGCGCTTGACATCAGACAGAATAGTGATTTTCACGATAAAGCCATTGAGCAGCTTATGGAAGCGGCGGGAATTGAGGACAGGGATTTCCCGAACTGGGACGAAGAGAAGCGTGTGCAATTCCTTTCAAATGAGCTTAAGTCAGCAAGACCGTTCACGTCGCCTATGACGGACCTGGGTCCGAATGCAAAAACCGTGATGGAATGCCTGCGTACCGTGGAAGCACATACAAGAAGATTTGGTACGAATTGTATAGGTTCCTTCATAGTGAGTATGACCAGGTCATTGTCGGATTTGTTGGTGGTTTATGTGCTTGCAAGGGAAGCAGGATTGATTGAAATGACTCCGGATGGAATTGTTTCCAAGATTCCGGTGGTGCCACTACTGGAAACCATTGAGGATCTGGACAACGGCCCCAAAATACTCTCGGAGTTCCTTTCATACCCCATGACGCAACGGACTTTAAAATTCCTGGCCAAAAAGAATGGTGATCCGGAGCTGAGGCAGCAGGTTATGGTAGGCTATAGTGATAGTAATAAAGATGGCGGCATCATGGCCAGTCAATGGAATCTTTACAAAGCCCAGTATAAACTCAGCGAGATCGGATCGGAAATGGGAGTGAGTATCACATTTTTCCATGGTAAAGGAGGTTCGATCAGTCGGGGATCCGGCCCAACACATTACTTCATCAAGGCACTTTCACATTCCGCCATACGTGGTGGTATTCGACTTACGGAACAAGGTGAGACCATAGCACAGAAATATGCCAACAAAGTGAACGCTGCCTATAACCTGGAACTGCTTGTCGCAAATTCGGTTCAGAAGTCCCTGGTGGACCGGGAAACTAAAAGAACTTATCATCCTTTGGCGGAGATTCTGGATTTCCTTTCGGAAGAATCCAAAAAAGCCTACGAACAAATGATGCAGAGTGAAGGCTTTATTCCTTTTTTCAGACAGGCCACACCAATCGATGCCATAGAGACCAGTAAAATTGGGAGCAGACCTGCCAAAAGAACTGGTGCCGCGTCTCTGGAAGATCTTAGGGCGATTCCATGGGTGTTTTCATGGAGCCAATGCCGATTTCATATGACAAGCTGGTTTGGAGTTGGGAGCAGTCTGCAACGGTTGAAAGACAAATCAGAAGACGACTACGGTAAATTAAAAAAGGCTTTGAGCTCTGATCCGTTTATCCGGTATGTTTTCACCAATATCGACACAAGCCTGGCGGCAACGGACGAAGAGATTATGATCGAATATGCAAATCTGGTAGAAGATACAGCACTAAAAGACAAGTTTTTTAAGATTTTCAAAGACGAATTGAATTTGACGAAAAGTCATTTAAAGGCGTTGCTTGAGAGAGACATTAGTGAGCGACGTAAGAACCACTATCATTCTAATAATCTTCGTTCTTCTTTGCTGGTGCCTCTTCATGAGAGACAGATCAACTTATTGAAACTTTGGCGAAAACAAAAAGATGAAGATCATCAGGATAAGGACAAAACCCAGATCGAATTGATGCTGACCATCAATGCGATCGCAGGAGCCATGAGAAACACCGGGTGATTTTGTGACAAACCAAGATGGCCAATAAGGTAATATCCACCAAGAATCTTTACCATCAGCTTGACAAGATTTTTGATCAAAGTCAGACCATTGAGCTTAAAGAGGGCCGGAAATGGGTGATCTTTTCGGACCTGCATATGGGTGATGGTGGAAGTACCGATGACTTTCAAAACAATGCAGATCTCTTTCAAACTGTACTGAAAGACCACTACCTCCATTACGATTATAACTTGATCCTGAATGGAGACATTGAGGAGCTGCAGCGGTTTTCACTTAAGAAAATCATCAAACGCTGGAAAAGCGTTTATGACCTCTTCGACACTTATGCAGATCAGTTGGAGCTTTATAAAACGATCGGAAATCACGATTTGCAGTTAAAGGTGATGAAGGATCTGCCATTTGCGTACAACATCGTGGAAGGTCTGAAACTACAGCATGGGGAGAACAATCTTTTTGTTTTCCACGGTCATCAGGCCAGTAAAAAGTACCAGGAACATAATGAACTGATCGGGTTTACGCTGAAATACTTCGCCAACCCACTTGGGATCAAGAGTTATTCCGTCTCACACAGCAGCAAGAAGCAATACAAAATAGAAAAGCGGGTTTATGGATATTCATCATATAATAAGATTGTTTCCATCATTGGGCATACCCATCGGCCTTTGTTTGAGTCTTTGGACAAAATAGACAGACTGAAATATAAGATAGAGCAACTATGCCGGGATTTTGTTGATTCAAATCAGGACAGATCCGACGAGATCAAAGACAGCATCAAGTCCTACAAAAAGGAGCTTAAAAATTACCATAATGAGTCAAATGAACAGAGTTTTCAAAGCAACATGTATAACTCACTTTTCCATATTCCGTGTTTGTTCAATAGCGGCTGCGTGGTAGGGAAAAGGGGCATTACTTGCCTTGAAATCGAAGAAGGTGTCATTCGACTTGTACACTGGTTTGATAAGAAAATCAGTAAAAAATACCTGATTCATACCGGCTATGAACCAGAACCGATGGAGGGAACCGACTTCTACAGGATGGTCATCAATGAAGAATCCCTGGATTACATCTTTGCCAGAATTAGGCTTCTTGCATAAAGTCTTTAACTAGAAGTAGTGATTTACAGCCAGATATAATGACTCTAATTTCATTACCAGTGGCTATTGAGTCAGATGGTACTATTTTCCATATTTGTGCTAATGGAATCAATTGCCACATTTGACCAATTCTTAATTGATCTGGAAAGGCGAATCAGGGAGGACCCTGCGTTAAAGAAGGAAATAATCCTGGATGCCATTCGGAGAATTGGTTGCCCATACCTTCGAGATAAATTTCTGAACGAGTATGGGATAGACCATGAAGATTCTATGCCCAACCCTTAGGAGTAGCTACTCCTCCCTAGAATTAGTTACCAGATATACCTAGCTCTGGTACCCCTACAACTATATGAATTTTGACCAGTGCTAGCGATTGACAAAGCGCTGCAGACCGCCTCAACTTTGCATTGTTTAGAATCATTCTAAATAATCTTAAAAAAGTAGAGTTGAGAAGAATCATACCCATCCTGGCCATTATCATAATTGGTGGTTTGCCCGCTGCGGCGCAAGTATCGGGAAAAGTGACCGATGAAGCTGGAGAAGGTATCCCCGGAATCAATGTGGTTATAAAATCCTCCGGAGAGGGAATGGCCACGGATGGGGCTGGTTCGTTTTCAATCAAGGCAAGTCCCGGTGATTCAATTCTTTTTACCGGAGTAGGTTTTAAGGCAAGGTCAATTTTGGTTCAGGCTGATCGCACAGATAAAATAATCATAAGGCTTGAGGAAGATACCGAACAGCTAGAGGAGGTTATGGTAGTCGGTAAATCCGAATTTGCTGAAAAGCGGGAGTTGCCCTATTCTATTTCAGTCATTGACACCAGGCCACTAAAAGCGCAAAACCTGGACATCAATCAGGTACTGAACACAACATCGGGAATCCGCATCCGAGAGGAAGGCGGGCTGGGTTCCAGATTCAATTTCTCCCTGAATGGATTCACCGGAAACCAGGTCAAGTTCTTCATAGACGGTATCCCGATGGACAATTTTGGCTCATCTCTGACCCTGAATAATATTCCTGTCAATCTCATATCCGGAATTGAAGTGTACAAAGGTGTGGTACCTGTTTATCTGGGTTCGGATGCGCTTGGAGGCGCAATAAACGTCACTACCGATAAGTCTGTGGACAAATTCCTCAATGTATCTTATTCCGTAGGATCATTCAACACGCATCGGGCATCGATCGTCAGCAAGTACACGACAGGTTCAGGGCTAATTGTCAACACAAACGCTTTTTTCAATTATTCCGATAATAACTATTCGGTAGAAGTTCAGATTCCGGATCCGGAGTCCGGTAAGCTAGGTGATCCGGAGGAGATAGAGAGATTTCATGACCGATACCAGTCCCAGTCAGTTCAGCTCGAGCTGGGAGTAAAGGACAAACCCTTTGCGGACCGATTGTTCCTGGGTGTCACGGCCTCGGGAAATTACAAGGAAATCCAAAACGGCAGTAACATGACCAGGGTTGTGGGTGAGGCTTACAATACGGACAAGGTCCTGATTCCTACCCTGAAGTATCAGAAAGATGATTTACTGACATCCGGTCTATCGATAAGGCTGAATGCTATGTATACGATGCGTGAAGCAATGGTAGTGGATACAGCGAGTAAAATATATGATTGGCATGGGAACTTTGTTTATCGGGGAATAGACGTTACCTCAGGAGAAATCAATTGGGATAAAACTCAATTTCGTTTCGATGATCAGTCTGTGTTGGCCACGGCAAATCTTAGCTATGAGATCACACCATACAGTGCTGTGGCATTTAACAATACATTTTCCAGATATGAGCGCGTAGGAGAAGACCCAATCAGTTATAATGCTGTACCATTTAGTCAACCGAACATTCTGACCAAATCGGTATCGGGTCTGGCCTACAGTATCAGCCTTCTTGAGGACCAACTGAAATCCACCGTTTTTACCAAGATGTTCATTCTGGATGCATTGACCAGGGAGGGGGCTGATGTGGGTGATAATGTAACACTGGATGCCATCTACGCAAATGAAACCCAATTTGGGTTTGGGATGGCTACCACCTATTTCATTGCGAAAGGGATTCAGATCAAGGGCTCCTATGAAAATACCTATCGACTGCCGGAGGCTTATGAGATGTTTGGGGATGGACTTTTGTTGGAAAGCAATCCGCATCTGACGTCCGAGAAAAGTAAAAACTTCAATGCCGGATTTTTGATTCAGAAAGTAGTTTCAAGACACGAATTTCTTGTAGAGGCCAACTATCTGTATCGATTACCGGAGGATCTGATTCGAAACAATGCCGTGGGAATCACAAGCCAATACGAGAATCTTCAGTCCGCCAAATCTCATATTTATGAAGGTGGTATCAGGTACCAGTTTGATGATCTGTTGAATTTGAGTGTGAATGGAACTTACCAGGACATTGTAAATAATCAAAAGTACACACAGACAGGTGGGGAGAATTACCTGTATGGTGATAGAATCCCCAATACCCCGTTTTTATTCGGCAACTTTACCGCAGGACTGTTACTCGATGGTGTAGCCGCTGAGCGTTCTAATATGTCCCTGAACTGGACCACACAATTTGTGGAGGCCTTTTACCTGAAATGGCCGAGTCAGGGAAGCCGCGCCTCTAAATACGACATACCCAGACAGTTATCTCATAATATTTCGATTTCCTACAGCTGGATGGAGGGAAGGTACAACATGTCTCTTGTCTGCACCAATCTCATGGACAGCAAGCTCTTTGACAACTTCATGCTCCAGAAACCTGGTAGGGCATTCAATCTTAAACTAAGCTACTTCTTACAATGAAAATGAATTCAGATCTAAATAACACAATGAAGAGAAAATGGAATATCCACTACCTGCTGACTGGCGTGGTAGTATTGACAATGATTAGTTCTTGTTCGGACAACGAATCCGATCCCGAACCGGAATTTGATGAGCCTGACTACGTCTTATCATTACGTACTCAGGATGCTAATGATGAAAGCGCTGATTATCTACTTGCCGTGGACGACATCATGACAGGGGAGATAAGTGCTGAAGGACAGGGAATAGAACTGACCGGTTGGAACTACACGGGAAAGTTTGGTGATACTTTCTTTACGTTTGGATACGACCTTAATGAGTGTATTGGGTTTGATGTGGTGGAAGGAGAACTTGTAGAGCTTGGAAAATTTGTCTTCGAAAGATTCGATGTGATGAATCCAATAGATGATGATTATTTCCTGGCCATTGGGGCACCATGGGGCGGCGGATCATATGACTGTCAGCTGCAGGTAGTGGACATCAATGATATCTCTATATCGAAGACTGTAAATCATCCGATCTATGCCTCATTTGATGAAAATGGTGAGCAGCTTAACGCATGGCCTACGGGATCTTATGTAGATGGTGATAAACTATTTATTTCACTTTACCCGCTCCATGGTGAAAGCTGGGAAACTCCAAATACCGATACAGCTTATGTTAGTGTATTTTCTTATCCGGAACTCGAATACATAAAAACCATAAAGGATCCGAGAGTATCGCCCATAGGATATTATGGAGGTCAACCTGCCATCCTTGAGGACGAGGTTGGTGATCACTATACGATTTCTGGTGGATCGATGGTGACAGGTTTCACCCAATCCACAAAGCCTTCTGGTATTCTTAGGATCGCTGCCGGTTCTGATGAATTTGACTCCGATTACTTCTTCAATGTAGAAGAGCTGGGCTATAAGGCTATTTCCGGAACCTACCTTGGTGGAGGATTGATAGTGGCGAGGGTGATCTCGCTGGAAATGGAAGAGCAGGCAGCCCCTCAAAATGTCTGGGCAGCATTCAGTGAGGTGACTCCGATACTGAATGTAGCCATCCTGGACCTTGCCAATCAGACCCTAACTGTGGTGGATGATGTACCGTTGCACGGAGGTCAATACAATACGCCATATCTAATTCAGGATGGTAAAGCCTATATCTCCGTAAATGACGGAACGGAGGCGTACGTTTATGAGGTTGATCCAACTTCTGCTTCCGCCACAAGGGGTGCTAAACTCATTGGAAATCAGTTCCAGGGATTGTATTCGAATGCGAACTAATTGTAGAACACGAAACAGCTGGCAAGTCCATATTAAGATCAAAATCAATAATGCCCGGAATTGATTTCCGGGCATTCATTCACTGAAAACTTCCCGAATAAAACCGAGATGACATCCTTAATCATTTTATCAAACCTGCTGGGTTTTTATTGCTTTTACTTTTCAAGTGCCAGGATCGGTGCGAAAAGAAGTACCAAAGTGGAGCATTACATTGGAGACCATAGATCGACCTCCCTGGCGGTGGGAATTGTTTCAATGATAATTTCTCTTGTCTTTTCCGTCCGGGTCTATGGTGAGGGTGCGGGAACACTGCTATTTTTTGTACTCCTTTCGACCATTGCGAGCCTGGTCATATTGATCACTCCATTGAGAGTATTGAACTTCAAGTGGCTTTCAGTCATATTGATTTTTTGTTTCATTCTTGAAAAGTTATTTGTCTGATGCCAGCTAATCCCAAATACCTTACCTCCTCGGGGTGGGTTCGTTTTTCCAGGATTATGTCGGGATTTGTTGGTGGGTTTGCGGTCACAATCGGTCTTCACCTTGTCCTCACTTTGTGGGTGGACAGAGCTACCGTAATTATCACCTCTACCTACAGCGGATTTATCCTCTGGGCAATTTTGCTGATGACTGCATTTCTAATAAGGAGAGCATGGATGGTGTGGGCCATTTATCTGGGGCTGATACTTGTTTTTGCTATCATCTTATTCATCCACAAAAATCCTCTCATTTAATGGGTAAGCGCATTTATAACATTTTGTTTCACACACATACAGTAAGCGGTATTGTGATCAGTGCGGGTCTTTATGTGATCTTTTTTACCGGATCATTTTCCTTCTTCCGCGATGAGATCGTGAATTGGGAAAGAAATCACACGGTGGAGCATCCCGATGACATGAGGATCGACTTTGATGCTACAATGGATTCATTGAGTCAAACTTATGACCTCTACGGTCGGGAAATCAACATATATCGCTACTATAATGAACGTCGTCTCAATGTAAGTCTAGGAGCTTCTGCCGATACATTGGCAGATGAAGATGCAAAGACCGGAGCTTTTTTTTACCTGGATACGGAATCATATAAAAGTGAAGATTACTACAGTACCTATACTTTGGGAGAGTTTCTCTATCGATTGCACTTCTTTGCCCAGATTCCTTACCCATATGGATACTTTCTTTCCGGATTCGTGGCGTTCTTCTTTCTGTTCGCGATCATCACGGGTGTGCTGGTTCATTGGGATAAGATCATTAAGAACTTTTTTCTCTTCAGACCTCGGTCAAAGCTGAAAACCATCTGGACCGATGCACACACCACATTAGGGCTTATAGGGTTGCCATTTCAGTTTGTGTATGCCGTGACCGGTGCTTTTTTTATGCTCAATCTATTGCTGGTAGCCCCCAGTGCTTATTTTTTATATGATGGAGATCAGGACAAATTGTACGATGAACTCGAATACAATCACCCTACTTATCCAATGGCTTATGACAGCCTAAAGTCGGAATTCAGCATCGACCAATTCATCGAACAAACAAGGTCGAGGTGGGATGGATTGAATGTCAGCCATGTGATTTTTCACAATTATGGGGATGCGAATATGCACATCACTGTTGAGGGTAGACCTGAGAACAGTACGAAATTTGCCGGAGTGGGAGAGGTGTCTTACAAGGTGTCTAACGGCGCAGTGGTAAGTGTTAAAGATGAAATCAACTCTCGGTCTTATCTGGAGACGGTTAAACTCGCGCTTTACCAGCTTCACTTTGGGGACTACGGTGGAATGGCCCTTAGGGTAATAAGTTTTGTAATGGGTCTGATTGGTTGTTTTGTGATCCTGTCCGGCGTAATGATATGGTTAGTAGCACGTGAACGAAAGGACATATCCGAAAAACAAAAAAAGTTTAACAGATGGGTAGGTTGGATCTACCTTGCTGTATGTCTGAGTCTTTTTCCCGTCACGGCCCTGGCATTTATAGCCGTAAAGTGGTTTGGACTCATCGGAACAAGCAGTATTTATTCATTTTATTTCATCAGCTGGTTATTTGCATCGATTTTCTTCGCCGCTAAAAAGGACAACGCATTCACCAATAAATATACCCTGATCTCGGGGGGAATTCTGGGGCTTTTGATACCAATGGTCAATGGTTTCAAGACCGGGAACTGGCCATGGGTTTCTTTCCCAAATGGAGACATGCAGGTGTTTTTCGTCGACTTGCTTTGGATTATTTTATCTCTTGTGACTTTAATGGTTTGTTTCAAATTAAAGCCTCAGGAAGAGACAGCAGTGGTCAAAACCTGATCATATTGGTTTTTCAAGATGTGCGGTGTCTCTTTTACCATTGATCACGCTTACCAGGATTCCGATCAGGAGGGCTCCAAGGATAAACGTCAGGCTCACGAAAGACGGAAATTTATAGTGATTGGCCAGACCCATTTTGAATCCTACAAATATCAGGATGAAAACAAGGCTGTACTTCATATACCGGAACTTGTCCAGGATATTAGCCAGGAAAAAGTATAGGTTCCTAAGACCCAGGATCGCAAATATGTTTGAGGTAAACACGATGAAAGGATCTGTGGTGATCGCGAAAATCGCCGGAATAGAATCCACCGCAAATAATACATCTGTAAACTCTATGACGATTAATGTAGCCAAAGAGACTGTAGCAAATCTTTTACCATCTTTCAAGACAGTATATTTGTGGGATCGATGGTTCCAGTCCACCGGGTAGACCCTGCTTAGAAGTTTAAGGGCCGGATTTTTATAATAATCCACATCGTCATGGCGAGCCGTCATCATACTGATGGCGGAATAGATCAGTATGGCCCCAAAGATGTATGTAGACCAGTGAAAAGTCTCAACGAACGCAGTACCAAAGCCTATCATAATACCCCGGAAAATGATGGCACCCAGGATTCCCCAAAACAGGATATTGTGCTGATATTTTGCTTCGATTTTGAAATATGTGAAGATCACAGCGATCACAAAGATGTTGTCCAGGCTCAATGATTTTTCAACCACGAATCCTGTGAAATATTTGAGCATGGCATCATAAGGACTTGTATTATCCTGATTTATTCCAAAAAGGTTTTGGTCATAAACCCAGAAAATGACACCTCCAAACGCAATGGCCAGGCAAACCCATACAAGTGTCCAGATGAGGGAGGATTTTGTGGAAACTATTTCGTCAGTTTTATGAAAAACGCCGAGATCCAACGCAAGCAGCACAAGGATCAACAGTATGAATAATAACCAAATCACCTTATTAGGAAATGTTCAAATTGAGAGTGATTGAAGTAAAAATGCCGTTCCGGAATTTCCCAAAACGGCATTTAACGAGTTTGAAATCCACTTTTAAAGTACGTATCTACTTGCCAAGTAATCCGACCAGATTGTCAACTTTAGCTTTCGCGGGCTGATAACCTTTTTCGAGTGATGCCGAGTAGTACTCCAGAGCATCTTCCAGGATTTTCTTTTTCCTTTTGGGAGCAAATCGAATATAACCGGCAAGTTGCTCAGCACTTTCGCCCTGACCATAAAGTTTTTCAGCATCAGTAGGCTCTGCTCTTTCGATCAAAATCGGTTTTTGAGCACCGGATATTCTCAGATCGTTTTTCAGACTGATGGCCTGAAGTTGTGCCTCGGCAAGTTGGGTTTCTGTAAGGTTTAACAATGTTTCCATCAAGGCATTGTCCTGTCTGGACTCCACTACCGCCAGTTGAAGGCTCTCTATCATGTTGTCTTTTTCCATAACTTCCCTTTTGAGTCTTTTCACCTGCGACGCGTAAGCGGAACGGGTTTTTTCCAACTCTGATATGGTCCACTCAGCCTTCTGCACGTAAAGATTAAGATCTTTCATCCGCGTCACATAATCGTCCTCAGAAATCCCCGTTTCCAGGTTGACCTGAATCCATTTTCGATTTGCATCAATGGAATCCATATAAACACCAATCTGGTCCAGCAGACCGATGGCAAATTCCATCTTTTGCAGTTCCAGCTCCAGCGAATCAACTTTAGCGTTGAGGTTAAAGTTGTCCTTTTCTATTTGTTCATTACATCCGGTGAGTAACACGATACCCGTCAGGATATAAATCAGTTTTTTCATCATTTGATCATTCAATAATACCTGTGACGTGGAATATCTTTTTGGTCACAGGATTTTGAGAAGAATTTTTAAGAAATCTGTTCGTCGTTCTGTTCTTTCTCACCCGCTCGTCTTTCCAGATACCTGCGAAAGAAGGTGAAGAAGAGAAACAGTGAGGTTAAAAATCCCAGTGCAAATACAATGTACGTTTTCATATCTGTATGACAATATCATATTAGACGTGAGGGGTGGGATTTGGTCACAGTTTAATTGGTCATGGATGACCGAATTATTTTAATCTACTCCTTAAATCCATTCGCTCATGCAATATCCTGGTGATCTCAATAAGTTCTTCGGATATTCTTCGGTAGAATATGATGTGTCTGTTCACTTTGAATCCAAACAAGTCCGCTCTTATTCCTTCATATTGTCTACCAGCTACCTTATTAAGTGTAATATTTTTGAAAGAATTTATAAGTTGATTGTAATAATCATCTGCCTGTTGTTCAGACCAATTATCAAAAGTGTAGTTCCAAATATCCGTTAAATCCTGAACAGCAAGTTTGGTCAAACGGTATTCACTCATTCGACTTTGAGGACTTCAAAGCTTTTAAATGGGTGGTAGCATCGAAGTCTTCAGCGATACCACTGTCAATCCCCTCTTGAATGGATTGCTTAAGAGAAAGAATCTTGTCCTCCTCTTCTTCTAAAAGCCTCAGGCCAGCCCGAATAACTTCGCTGGCGCTTTTATATCGACCTTTCGAAATACTACTTTCAACAAAGTTGTCAAAGTAGTCACCCAATGAGACTGAAGTATTCTTGTTCATAATGTAAAAATACCAAAAATTGGTATACTTAGTAAGTGATCTTTTTTATCAAAGGGATTACTTTCTATTTCTCAAAATTGACTATCCTTTTCCCTTTGGCTCCTCCTTTCTCAATGTCTCGTGTCAATTCGTTAAAGATTCGAAAAGGCATTCCAAAAGATGCATTTTAATAGGCCAGAGCTTAGTTGTACTTAATGGATTTTCTACTCTTCCGGAAGATCCACATCTTCACCCCATACATACTTTAGAAACCATTGCCAGTTGTGCCAGGTCGCGGCCAGTCGCTCTTTAGGTTTCGAGATCCCGTGACCAAAACCTTTGTAAACGATCAGCTCGGTTTCCACACCAACATCTCGCAGACCCTGAACCAGTTCATACCCATTGGCGATGGGTACCCTTCTGTCGAATTCACCATGCTGGATCAATGTAGGTGTTGAAGCATTGTTGATGTTGGTCATAGGTGAGGTAAGCTCGTAGATTTCTTTGTCTGACCAGGGTGTGGCCTTAAGATACTGTCGGGTAAAAGGATGAATGTCTGTATTGACATAGTAGGTCATCCAATTGGATATGCCGGCACCCACAGAGATGGCCTTGAACTTATCAGAGTTTGTGGTGAGGAACGCGGAGATATATCCTCCCTGGCTCCATCCCATGCATCCGACACTGTCACCATGAATAACTCCCTGATCTTCCAGGTATTGAACACCAGAAAGCACATCCCATGCATCACCAACGCCAAGATTTTTGACGTTGAGGGAACGAAAATCTTCCCCATAACCGGCCGAGCCCCGATAATTGGGTCTCAAAACCAGCGCACCTTTATTGACCCATTGGGTAACGGGATAGACATAGGAATAAACGGGAGAGGGGGTGGAGATTCCTGTCGGTCCGCCGTGAATTGCCACCAGTAGTGGGTATTTCTTATCAGGGTCGTAATCTTTTGGTTTGTGTAGCACCCCTTCGATCATGGCACCGTCCTCACTTTCCCAGGAAATGACCTCACTGTCAAGTGATGCCCAACCGTCAATCTGAGAAGTAATTTTGGTAAGTTGAGCTGGAGATTTCAAATCTGTACCACTGATGAATATTTCATTGAGTGAATTATCTGTGTTTGCCAAAAAGGCGATCCGGGAGGCATCTTTCGAAAAGGAAATGCTGTAAACCCTGTCCAGGCTGGTACTTAATCTTGATACTGCTCCGTTTTTTTCATTAATGGTCAGAATAGTTCTCTTGGTTTTTTGCCAGGCGACACCATAAATGCCTTTTGAATTCCACTGAAGTTGGTATATGTCCTCATCGAAGTCCGTTGCAAGCTCCTCGTTGTTCTTGCCATCTATTCCTATGGTAAATACACGACTATTGAGGTAGTAATTGGATGTAGTATCATCGATGCTGGAATAGTAGAGAATCGACTTTCCATCCGGGGACCAGTCTGCAAAACCATCATAGCTGGTGTTAGCAACCAGCAATTCATAGGTTTCGGTCTCCATATCATAGATTGAAATGTCTGATTTGAAAAATGAGTTAATGAGGGGATCAGGCTGATGACTGAATGCGATTTTTTTGCCGTCAGGGGACCACTTGAAATCTGTAATCGTGAAATCGACGCTATCCATGAGTGGGGTAGGTTTCTGGTTGGCTTTAAACACCGAATCTTCCATCTGCTGGGGTGTCAGCATGGGGTTCAATTGCTCAGCCTTAAAATTCATCACATAAAGCTGGTTGAGGCTGTATTCCTGGTCGTCCACTGCGTAGCTACCGTATTTCTTTTTTCTCTTTTCCTCGGCATCAGATTTGTCTTCGCTTTGGGTAAAGGCAATTTGGCGGCCATTTGGGGACCATTCATAGTCCGAGATACCGGTTTTTGAGTTTGTGATCTGAAACGCTTCACCGCCGGCCACGCGGATGACATGTAGTTGACTTTTGTCGTCACGGTTGGAGATAAATGAAATCCATTGACCATCAGGGGACCATTTGGGATCAGTGCTGTTGTCCTTTACGTTGTTGGTTAGCTGGAAAGGTGCATTACCATTTTTAGAGATCCATAGCTCCCTGTCGTACCTGTTTTCCTCCCAGTCCACTGTTGTCAGTACGTATATGACATGCTGACCATCCGGAGAAATCTCCACATTAGAGATTGAACGTAAGGAGAGGACTTCTTCGAACGAAGGGTTTCTCAATTGCTGGGTTTTGCCCTGGAAAATGAAGATCAGCAGTATAGAGATCAGTGATATCCGTTTCATGGTTTCGGTTTTCAGTTAAAAGTAGTAAGAACGACCAAGGTAAGAGTAAATTCCGGGAACTGCTTTTATACATCAATCAGAGATATAACTCTACGATTCCCTTTCATTCTTCGAATCCCGCTATGTATTTCAGGTTATCACCTGCATTACAATGACAATAGAACCGGTCATTCCCAAGGGACACCCATCGTCGCCTAAAAATACCATCATTGTCGTAAAAGCTATTCAGGATCATTTGCTCATCCTGTACGTTCTCTATAATCACTTCCTCACCCTGCTCCGTGTCGATTTCATTTCCTTCTTCATCGAAAACACCATAGTGGCATTCTGCAGGCCGGATTTCGCCGACGGTAGCCTTGCTCTTTTTGATACTAGAACAATCTTCCTGAGTGTCGTGAATGGCAAGGGTATAGATAAGAAAGTATGAGAGAACAAGCACAATTTTAACGGTCATGATTTAGGTATTTACGGTATAGATTATTCTCCCTCGATGGGCGGATATTTATTATAGAAAGAAGCGTTTCTGTACCAGTCAAACGAATACCTTTCAACTCCTCCTCGATCATTATGAAGAGCAATTTCTATTGGAATAGGAATTTGATCCCCTAATAATTCACCATGAAAGAAGAAAAGTCTCCTCCATGTAGAATTATTCGTTTGAGCCAGAACTCCAACTTTTTCGAGAGATTCTAAATCATAATAAATAAAAAACTCGGCATTCTGGGTCTTTTGATAAGCATGTTTTTGTAGCAAAGGCATCGTAAAAAGATGGGTATAATATGGCATGTTATTGCTTTTAATCACATAACACGGATTACCCTGAAATTTCCTGATCCCGATAAACTTAAATCCACAGGCTTCATATACTAGTTCAGGAATCAGGTAATGAGTGCCAGGAATAGACTCCCATTGCTCCTTAGCCTTATAATATTTTTTAATAGCACTTTTAACACTCATGGCGTCTGCCTGGTAAGCAGCTGACAAATAATTAAATCCGAATTTGTTGGAACGGAATTCCAGATGATAATTCTCCTCAGCGAGGGATAATGCCTCATTGAATGCGTCTTCGTTTACATGCACTTCAAGATATGCAGTTATAAGTTCCTCCATGGAGCCTATTAATGATCCTTCCACTTCCTTTGCGATTTCTTGGTACTCATAAGCTACTTCGATCTGATCAAAATCAATTGTGAAATCATTTGGCATGTTAAGACGGAATTTGCCATCATAAACCAATTCTCCGTCTTTATAGAGTTTACCCTTTCCATGTTTTTTACCTTTTTTCCAGTCGCCCTCATATTCCAGATTCCCATCGCTATCGTAGGATTTGCCGACCCCGTCTCGTAAATTATTTTTCCATTCACCGTCATAGAATATCTGTCCATCCGGGTAATATTCTTTTCCCCGACCCTCGATATTGATAAGTCGGTCAACCGTAGCATCAAACTCCCCTTTATATTGTTTTCCAGACCTGAAGATCATTTCTCCCTGTCCATTTGTGCTTCCCGAAAACGACTTGAATTTGGTGTGATTAAATTGAGCATTGCCTGAACTAAAACGTCCGTTGGCGAAGACTCCTTCATATCGTCCATAGAGGTACTCATCCATGGTCAGCGGTAGAGGTTTCTCAGCCCTTCGAAGATCAAGTTTTCCATTTCCGTGAAATTGTCCATCCTTAAATTCTCCCTCGTAGAGGATGCCACGGTCCTCATTCTTTAGCACTCCTTCACCTGTCCGAAGTCCGTTTGAATCCTTCTCACCGTCAAAATCACCGTCGACCTGAGACAATAGGGAGAGGCCCTGATTTGCCAGTGCAGCGTAAGTAGTAACAACCTGCTTTGTACGTTCCACTTTTTCCGCTTCCCGCTGGTTATAACTGTTAATAGAACTAGGAGCAGATTGTTTTGGAACTCCTTCCTTCTGGACCGAAGTATTACTACCACGGTCATAGACAGCAGACTTTGCCCACTCATATAAGGAACCGCATTCCGAAGGAGTATCACCATATTCCTTACTTCTACTCAGATGCACAGGATAACTATCTATAGCCATTTGCAAGGATTCATAAACGTCGTTTTCCGTGTAGCCATTTTCGATAAAGCATTTTCCAGTAGCAAATGTCAGGCAAGTAGCTTCTAACTGTCCGAATTGCCGGGTCACGGCTTCCTGGAGTTTGCCATTCCACTTGACCACTTCAGGAGAATTGCTACATGTAGCAGCAGGATCTTGTGCGGAGTTAATGAAAAATACTAACAAGCATAACATGAAGAGAATATAGCGGTGACTCATTTCCCGGATTATGAAGATTCGAATGGTGACTGAACAGGTTTATGAAATATTGCTCAAAATAAGACGCAACCGCTTAACCTGCAAATACAGTATGTTTTGTTTGCGTAAATAAAGGCAACCTAAATATTCTGGAATCAGCATTCGAATTTGGCTAGTTCATGGCATCCTCATACTTTCCCCCCGCATACTATCCAATCCTCGAAGTGCGTAAAAAGCGGCGATCAGGGCAACTAAGATGCGCACCCAGTGAAAAAAGAGCCATGTACTTAATTTGCCACTTACTTCCGAAAGTTCAACCGACTGATCCATGAATGCGAGGTTCAGTGGTAAATGATAAGCAACAGTTTGAACGTTTATGACAAGCAGTGCAATTAATGCAAATAGCCAATTTCGCTTTGCAGGTGTGTTCTTCGCAGCCGCAAAATACAGAACGACCGTGGCGATGAAAGCAGGCAACAAAGTGGCGGAGGTTGGATAAAGGAGCAAAGGAAAGTCCACGGCAAATGTTTCCATAAACTCAACTGGCGGTAGGCTTTGCCAATGAATGCCATAGCTGAGGGCAATGTTGATCATGTTACCGGCAAACGCACCGATGCCAATAATAGCGATGTAAGGCAATGATTTTTTCATGTTTCAGGAAGATAAGCACTAAAGATAGACTTCAATGTATTCATTTCAGAATATGATTACCCCATTATGTACGGTTCGTTGTCAATCTTCATTTGTCTCGGAAAACGATTCAGGCCGATTTCCGTGAGGGAACAGGTAAATATCTACTCTCGCAGAACATCCGTGAACTCATATGATCAAAAACTAAATGTCTCCACGGGAGATACTGTTGGAGCCTCTTTGAGGTTATATTCCCTTAAGAGAATTAGGATTTCTGGATGTATGAAAGAGCCTGCTGATAATAACCATATCTCTCACGACTCTATAAATGATTTTATAGCTCCAGACAATCAGGAATCGGTATTCAGATTTCCTATGCTTAAGTAGGGGCTCTATTTTTCCCATTTTAGGTTGACCACTCAAGAGTGCTGTTGTTCTAAGAATTTTGGTTTGAATGGTTATTGCAGTTTTAAGACCTTGTTCGTTTCGAACAAAGTTGATATTTCTTTCTAATTGACCAAATGCCTTTTTGGTCCAAATTACTTCAGCCATTCTTTCGCTCTTTCTTCGACTTCCTTTTGAGATAGAACCTCACCATTTCTTTCCTGAATTTCAGATTCTTCAATGTCAGCCAAGAGCGACAGCTGATCATAAACATCTTCTAAAGTGGAATCAGGAGTGAGGTTTTCTGCAATCTGAATTAAGTGTTCCTTTAGTCTGGATTCCATCATACTAAGATGAGAAGAAACTGCCGGATTTGGTAAACAATTTTCAATATTCGGCTTCTATAACAATTATTAAACTTTCCAAAGCACTTACATGGAGATCACCGTATATATTGACTGCAACGTGCGAGAAATGCCACTTTTCAAAACTTCCCAAATACTAACCAGTGAATTCCAAAAACCCACTAACTAACTACCTAAAGTATTCTACAAAATGCCTGTTCCTGAAAAGCAGCATGAGGATGACCGTATAAGTTACAAGCTCTGCTGTCATGGCGATGTATTTCGTCGGGCTGGTCATGAATCCAAATGTCTCTATGACACAAATGGTAAATAACATGGTATAGACCGCAAGCATAAGGGTAGGAGTGCCGGTCCATTTAGTGAAATATCCGATCAGAAAACCAACGGAAGCTATGATGACCGATCCCCAGTGAATGGGCAGTAGCCAAACCGGAAAATCCAGGTTAGTATACGGTTTCCATGGTACATCAGCCGCGATCATTTCTACAACACCACCCAAAGCCCAAGGCAGCAGGAAAACATGAATGAGTACCAAAGCGTATCCGAAGTATTTCATGGTGACCGGTTTTTGAGCAGTTTTACTATCTTCATCATTACCTACCTTCATAAAAGATGTGGAGTTTGATCAAGTTCTTCTACTATTTATGTTCTGTTATTCCCTCGCTGCTAAGTTCTACAAAGTTGCTTCTATTTAAAGCTCTTTTGATGACCAAAGCATTGTCTCTGATTAAATTGAATAGTTGTCTGTTTTTTAGATTACCGGCTGTGACCAGGAACAGCTTTTTCGGTTTCCCCAGAGTCATGTATGAGTGGTAGAAGTCAAAGTCTTTTGTCACCACTACCAGGTTTTCCAAATCGGCGAACTTTGTAATTTCCGAGTCTGAGGTTTCATCTCCGTTTGGAAGTTCATCAACGTGTATAGATTCTAGTCAATTTGGTTTAGTATTTCACAAAGTTTGACTGGAAGTTGAGCATCAACAATCAGCTTCATCCTGAGATTTTAGTGTAGCTGGAATACTTTGTTACTTTCGTTGCATAGGCGAGACATGCCAAAATATCTTCTTCTTCCAGCTTGGGATAATCATCCAATATTTCTTGATGAGTTGACCCTGCGGATAATAAACCAAGGATTAAATCTACTGTATATCGTTTATTCCTTATAGTGGGTTTACCATGACAAATTTCAGGATTAATTGTAATTCTATTAAGAATTTGCTTTTCCATATGTCAAGATACGAATAATTCATATTACGATTTACAGCTTAAGACATGTCAGGGACAAACCAGTTTTACCATTTCTTGACCTTCTCTTTGACCTTATTATTAAGAATGACCCTTCCTTCTTCAGAATCTTTAAGTCCTTTCTCAATCTTGTTTATCACAATTAACCTCTCGATTAATTCTTCAAGATCAAATTCCTCAGGCATTTTTTCTATTGTTGATATTGCCTTTTCTCTTTTCATAACACAAATATAGGTTCCTGAAGGTAATGGTCTCCAATATTATGATTACACGGTTTAAGTCTGTTATAGTACTTAATTCAATTAATCGCCCCAAAATCAATCTGTCCTCAACTCCAAACTCACAACCCCACTAACCAGACAAACCCCCAATCCAAACACCACCCGCTAAATGTAATAAAGCCAGAATTGCACTGAGACGGTTCCAGCAGGAGGGAGGACATTCATAGACGAGAGTTACAAAGTCGCGCTTGGAAGGGATTAGCAAGGGAGATACCTGTCATGTTTTTAATCGGCCTTTCTTCTCTATGATATTTTTCAATTTGCCAGGATCCTGATGACTTTCCCAAATTGTCAAAAGAAGTAGGCGCTCACCTTCTATTTCGTAAAAAATGATGTAATCTTTCACAATCTTTGCCCTGACCCCATGTTCATCTGTTGGTTTGCCAATCTCTGGGTGTTCTGCCAGAAGGTCGATTGTGGAATTAAAGAGCTGGTATAATTTCTTCGAATATTTTGTGCTCTTGTTTCTTTGAATCCAGTAATCGAGAATTTTCAATCTATCTTGATGGGCCCGATTAGACCAAATTACTTCTTTCCTAGCCACTTCTCGGTTTCCTGGTTCGCTTGATTGTAAGTAAGAAAATCCCCACGTTTTATTTGTTGTTTACCTTCGATTGCAGCTTCTCGTTGTTCGTCAGTCAGTGTGTATTGTTCCTGATCGTCAAAGTCAATTTCTAACAATCTGTATACCTCTTTTAGTAAATCCGGATTGGAAGTTTCTTGAATTCTTTGAATAAGTCGTTTTTTCAAATTAATCATGTATCAAATTTACTTGAATTCATTCATACATTGTCAACTTGAAAAAATGCGGAATAGGGCATCGCATTATGCCTGCCATCAACTATCACCAAATTTGCCACCCTCACAAAACACCCAAACCAACCTGTCTTCAACCCCAACTCACAAACCCCACCAACCATACAAACCCCACCAACCATACAAACTCACTAACCATACAAACCCACAAACCCACAAACCCACAAACCATACAAACCCACAAACCATACAAACCCACAAACCATACAAACCCACAAACCATACAAACCCCCAAACCAAACCAACACCCGTTGTTAAACATATCAAAGTCAGAAATTGAATTGGAGCCGGTTCCAGCAGGAGGGAGGACTTCAGAGGTGACAGTTCCGGCAGGAGAGAAGACTTTCAGAGACACGAGTTGCAAATTGGCGGATTTCAGGTAATGGCAGGGATTGGCGTTTTGTAATTATTGAATTGGTGGCGGGGATGGGTTATATGGAGGTACGAGTTTTAAACTCGCGCCAGCGCAAAGTTTATTTATTTTCAGTTTTCGGTTTTGGAATATGAACTTTCCTAAGTTCTTTTGGTGAAGGTCTGTTGGAGCCAAATTCATGCTTAGCAAAGCACATTTTCGCAAGCATTGTTATCTCTCTTCTTTCGTCCTCCGTGATAAAATCAAAATTGTATTTAGCCATTAAAGCGTTATGAATGTCGTATAGATAGAATGAATTTTTATTTAATGAGATAATATATTCCTGAATATATTTCCTCCATTCTCTTGGTCTACAGAATACCAATAATAGGGCTAGTTTATGCTTAGTGTTTGAATCCCTAGTGTTTTGAAAGGTTTCATAAAGTAGGGGAGCGATTTTGCTCGAATAAAGGTCATCTTTAAAATAGCCAACTACATTAGTCATGTTAACTTGAATGATCCTATTTAATCGAGTTTCAAATGAATCCCCAAAATCACCCTGAAGTGTAAAGCTATGTCCATCAAAGCCGGCGGTACCCTTATCAGCTAAAATGGGCGTAAGAGCTAATAAAACGTTTGATAATTGTTCCCAACTTCTAAGAATTTCATTTAGTATTTTTCTCTTTGCTTCAGGGTCGACATAGTCGCTATTTCTCAACGCTCTTGCAGAGGCTCGTATGTTTTGCATTAGGTTATGCAAGGAATACTCAGCAAAAAAAGATTGAATACTTTGATTGTATGGCCGAATTTGATTGTAGTTTCGATCAGCATGTTGATCCTTAATATCATCAGGGAGACCTGAGTTTATTACATTTTCGCTCAAATTACTTTGTGCCTTCTGTATTTGGTCTTCTGTTGGTTTCCATTGTATTTGAGAGAAGATATTCATCTCACTTGAAAGCCTAACTTTTGAATTTACAACATCGCAGGTTTCATGAATATCTTTAGATAAAACCTCTAGTGCATCAATTTTATTTCTATCAATTCCTGTGTAGAATTCAATAATTTCAGGAAAAGAGGTGTACTTTTTAGATTGAAATATGTATTCAGCAAATAGTTTGTTGTTATGCATTCTTTTTGCACCGAAATAATAAACCCAAAAAGAAGACCTAAAGCAATAATCAATCTCATGTTTGACTATAATGTTATTTAGAGTGAGGACATCAAAAACCAATTCTACTTCTAAGTCAATCAGCTTTTCTTGACAGTATTGTTTCAACTCTGAGATAAAATAGTCTTTAGAGAAGTGATAACTCTCATTTCGAATCATTTTTTCACAAAAGCGACCAAGAACAAATTCACAGTCTTTTAAGTCGGGTTTTGTTTTATACCTTGGTATTTGGTCAACGTTAAACAAGACGAACAGAACCTTTTCAATCATGTCAGTCCTATTAATTGGGCTTTCATCAAAGTATTTTTCAGCCACCTTTAACAGAGTCAAACAGTTCATTGGTGTTCTATGAATGTTTAAGACTTCTAAGTCAGAAACAACCTTAGTTAAAATTGTATCCTCCATTCCTATTTCTTTCACCTTGTTGTATTCAGAAACAACTTTTCTAATTTGAGTTCTCG
This sequence comes from Cyclobacteriaceae bacterium, assembly GCA_965228045.1. Taxonomy (GTDB): domain Bacteria; phylum Bacteroidota; class Bacteroidia; order Cytophagales; family Cyclobacteriaceae; genus JANQEU01. The sequence continues at coordinate 2,267,324 of OZ245789.1, forward strand.
GTAAAGCAAGAAGAAAAAGCTGTTTAAACTCTCGATTAATTTTAATCTTATTCGGTTGTTTTAAAAACTTTCCGTCCTCTATTGTATGCATTAAGATCAACGGAATGGAATCGAATTCATCTGATAGATTTTTTAATTTTTTGAAACTGTTAATTTCATAACTATTCCACGAGTCAAGAATTATGGCCTGAACATCAGATATTTTTTGACCGTTTCGTTCAACTTCTCGCTTTGCTTCTTTGTGAATATTATGAGGCTTTGTGTTTAAGGAATCAAGATATAACCAATAGTTTCCTTTCTCCCATGAACGAAGAACCATGTAATGGGCAAGAGATGTCAAGCCAAACTGTGGTGGAGCATTGAATGTAATCGATTTGGGATTATCAATTATTTCTGAAACATCAATTCTCCTTGTATAATTTTCATCTGGGTTTTGAGATATTTCATTTGTATTACTAATGATAGGGTCAACCCAAATAATTGGTTGTGAACTGAAGGCTTGTAATGAATTGTCTAATCTTTCTTTGAATTTAGAATGAAGAACTTCGTATTGAACATTTTCCTTTGTAGTTTTTTGCTTTTCTGTACTAAACAACTTTACGAAATAGTCAGTTAAGTGACTTCTAAATAGATCTTCAAATTCTTTTGAACCGCTATAAGTCCAATGGTAACCTCCTAATTTTCCGACTTTTGATTTGAATTCTTCAACTTTGTTTAAGTCTTCTGTTTTAATCTCACTTTTTTTGACAGGTTCATCATTGAAGTAGAACATTATCTCCACTTCTTCTTGGTTCTTTAATCGTTCGTACGCATTGTTAAATTCTTCCTCTGTTCCTGAACCCGCAGATTTTGTCTCTGTACCAAACCTATTGTTCATTATCCCGATAAACACATGGTAATCGTTACCAAGTTGTTGACTAATAGTGGCTTGGCTATACTCTCCAAATGCAGGTCTGGTGTTATATTCCCACATTCGCTTTTCAATGATAAATCCGAAACCTTCACCTATTCCTTTATTAAGTTCTTCAAATATTTTTTCGCAAATTTCTCTTTCTTCTTGTGTATCTCCGGGTGAAGCCACTAGACATTTGAAAACTTTTTTTTCCATACTCGTCAAAGTTTGATTAAGATTCTTTGTTCGTTGCCTTTTTACCTTGTTTCTAAAGGTTTGGTCATGCACAGTGTCCCGAAGGGCATTGCGAATAGGTGTATTTGGCACCAGTTTTATTTTTCAATTTTCACTTTCAAATAATTAATAAAAGCAGAGCAAGAAACTAACATAAATTTGGCATCTGCAAAAGATACAATTATGTCATCTTCCAAAAGTGAGTGTCGTATTCCGCCTGAGTCACTTGTATAACCGTAAAGCGCTGAAAAAGCACTTTTTAATGCACCGTGAATTTGGAATTTCTTTTCAATCTTACTCAATGCTTGACCTAGGGTGGCCCTCTTATCTCCTGTAATAATGACACATAGAGATTCTACAGCTGAAATCGCTTCTTTTATGGAATTCCTGTAGTCCGGATTTTCGCGATTAGAAAAATACTCTATTGAAGTTTTAAGGTGCGTATTTACAGGCGTCCATTTTGATGAATTTTTTAACGCTTGTTCAATTTCAACAATTTCTTCTTCTGATGTTATTTGAGCAATAGATTCATCAACAATTCTATACCCAGCCATTTCCTTTTTCAATGCACTATTACAATCCGCAATAAAGCCAACATGTAAAGCTCTTGAGTCAAGTTTTGCTAAAAACTCGATTAGGTCATATTTTTCATACCAATGAGCGTGATTGAAAAACCACTTCTTGATAAAATCAATCACGCCTGAAACATAAATTCCACCACCTGAATAAGACGCGATTTCATCAGCCCTTTCCCCGAAGAACTCCTTCCAAATAATCAGGCATACCTGTACTAGGTCTGACTCTTTTCCATATGAGGATGAATTGCTGATTCGGTCAAAAAATTCATTAAGTATAGTATTCCATAGTCTATTTTCAAGTCTTGTGTCAATTGACTCAATCTGAATATTTTCTCTGACTGATGTCTTTCCTATTTTTTGTGAGAATCTCATTTTCGTTTTATTGGAGCCAACATCATCCACACTTTATTACGGATAACACCATTATGTCAAACGTGATATAAATATAACTCTAATATACATCCGTTGCGAAACATATTAAAATCGGAGGCTGGATTGTCATGGAGACAAGGTGTACTGGAATACATTTTGTCAGAGGGCAATAGGCTGCCTGAGATTAACAATCATAATTGGTCCCAAAACTTTTTGAATTAGAACCAATTTCTAATCTCCTATCTTCGTCCACACCTCACCATCCCAACTCCAGAAATCACCTTTTGGCCTGGCAAATCCTGTTCTCCCGCCATATAGAAAGACTTCTTTCAACTGCCCATGGTAAACCAGACCATATACCTCACGTGGTCCGGGCCAATCGCCTGATTTTTCAATTTTTTCCCATTGTTTTCCATCCCACTCCCATAAATCTTCCAAAACACCTTCCTCACTGGCTCCCCCATATAGAACTGCGCGCTTGCGATGGCTGTCATAGACAATGGTAATGTTTGACCTGGCAACAGGCACACTTCTTCCCTGGTCCACACTGATCCAATGGTTGTTAGTCCACTCATACATCGCATTTGTTCTGTCTCCTCCCGAAAAGGAGCCGCCAAAGACCACAGGTTTCTGTCTTACTTCATCATAAAACATGGCACCTCTGCATATTCCGGGAGGTCCCTTATCAGCAATTTTCTGCCAATTATTATCAGCGAAAACCCAGGTGTCACTTGGATATGTGTTGCCTACGCACCCGCTGAAAACTATCATTTGTTGGTGGACATGATCAAAAGTCATGGTGGCTGACATTCGGATCGTTGGCACTTCGGCATCAAAAAGATTCCATGATGCTCCATCCCACATCCAAACCTCGTCTACATCCCCTTTATTCTGGTGAAATCCACCTATGCTGACGCAGGTTTTGGCGGATGGATCATAAACAAATGACATACTGCTTATGGGTCCGGGCGCACCAGAATCTACCATTTGCCATCCACTTTGATCCCACTCCCATGTAGACGGACGCCAGATGTATTTCCCTTCATCATTGATATCATTTCCGGCATGTAGCACAATCTTATTCCTGCGAGAATCATAAGCCAACCCTAAATGATCCCTAGGTCCTGGTGATTGGGCCATTAGCTGGTTGAAAATCAGGAATATGCAGGTGCTAAAAGTGTATTTCATATCCGAAGTTTGCCGATGAAATAAATGAACGGTATTTTTTGTTGGAGGTTCATGAGGGATGCTTTTGCGGTCTACTGAAATGCTATTTTGTGCCAACTTTCCTCCCAAAAATATATTCCCCCAAAACAGCAACCATTTTACCGGTTTTCGTTAATTCCAACAGGCCAGGAGAGCGGGTTAAGTTCCACATCGAGAAATGGCCTAAAACATCGATTTACGTACGAAAATGAAAGATTTACACTCCGGGTTGATTTCGGATGAACAGCTGGTGATGATGCTGAAAAACGGTAACAAAAGTGCCATGGGAGAGCTCTATCTCCGGCACATCGGGCAAGTGTACAACAAGTGCCTGGCTTTTGCCAAAGACCCCGCTGTCGCCTGGGATTTTTCGCATGATGTCATGATCCGGGTTATGGATCACATCGAATCGTTCAAGGGCGATTCCAGGTTCTCTACCTGGCTGTACAGCATCACGTTCAATTACTGTACGGACCAGTTGCGGAAGCGCAACCATTTCATTCCCATGACACATTCCATGGATATGGAGGAAGATGACCACGCGGACCTGGAAGGGGCACTGGAGCAGGAAGAGAAATTCATCCAGGCAGAGGAGGCACTTAATTCCCTCTCAGAGGAGGACCATGGTTTGCTGTCGATGAAATACGAACAGAATGCCAGCATCCATGACATCCAGGCGGCTTATTCTATTTCGGAAAGTTCAGCCAAAATGCGACTGATGAGGGCGAGACAAAAGGCGGTAAAATACTACCTGACGCACACGGACAGCAAGCGCCGAAACTCATCCATGGACTACAACCTAACTTAACGGGACTGCTCCAGAAGCCACTGATACAGTGCCGGTGACCGGTAGGTTTCTGTCCAGGCGTCGTGGGCATCCGCCTCGAAGGAAGTAAGGATCTTATCCGAGCTGGAGATTGTCATATTGGTTTGTTTTTCAAACGCAATGTCCAGTTCGTTTTCAAAATAGGCCACGGTTTCCCGGGCATAGTCATATTCGACAGCTGGATCACCCATGTTATGGGTGATCCAGAGGGGTATATCTGCCAGGTTTTCGCACCGGGAGTTGCAGTTGATCCTTCCCGCCACTGGCACTACCGCCGCAAATTTCTCCGGGATCCTTTTGGCCAGACCCCAGCTGCCACCACCACCCAGGCTCAGCCCGGTCAGATAAACTCTTTTGGGATCGCCGTTGTACTGTTTGATCACAGAATCCACCACCGCACCCAGTGAGGTGGGGAACTGGTACCATTGTCGCTTTTCCGGCGGACCGTTCTGCATGTGCGGGTTGATGATCAGAAAGGAATCGGGCAGGGCAGCACCTTCTTCCCTTATAAAAACAACCGGACCGGAGTCCCTGCTGCTCCTTGGGTCCGGATCACGCACGGCACCTCCCTGTAGAAACAGGATCACGGGCCATTTTTTATCCGCCTTATAGGACTTGGGCAGGTACAACCAGTAGCCATCGATGATCTGGTTTGACATGCCTTCATCCAGGAAAACCTGCTTTCCGGGTGCCGGTTCCTCGCCACATGAAATCATCAGAAATCCCAGTATGAGTACCTGGAAGGATGCGTAGAAATTCCGCATTGAGTATTTAAAAGTGATTTTTGCAAAAAGCCATGTATTGCAGCCAGTCGTATTCCGTCACATCATGTTTGCCTGTTCGGATATGGTAGCCGACTCCCTTCATGATCGGTTGATTGACCGATGGTGATTCCGGACTCTCCAGGGACGCTTTTTCGTAAAGGTCATACACCTTTCCCGCATGGAAAAGAGACAGGTATTCGCCACGAGGATCGGCCCACTGGTCATCCTCAGCACTGGCGACGTACAGTGGTCGCGGTGCAATCAGGGCCAGTAGCATGTGCTGGTCGACTGGCAAGGCAGATTCATTTTGGTTATACTTTTTAAAATTGGTGTTGAACCAATGCGGAAACTGTTTGTTGATCGCGCCTACGGTTTCGCCGTATAGCCTCATACTCAGCGCCGCACCACCGCATCCTGAGTTATTGGAGATGACTGCGTCAAATCTTTGATCCTGGGCGCCTGCCCATAACGCCGCCTTGCCGATCCTTGAGTGACCAAACGCCACAAACCTGGATGCAGATAGCATTTCCGATCCTTCCAGGTAATCCAGGATACGGGAATAACCCCAGGCCCAGGCACCGATGGCACCCCATTCATCGTCTGCAGGTTTCGACTCATCGTCATAATAAGCCGGGTGAATACCATTGCTAAAGTCATCGTAGTCCGGGTCGATGTCACCATAATAAGCCGTCACCAGCGCAAAACCACCTTTCAGAATGGTCTCCACTGGCCATCTGGATGCCCTATGACCCCGTGAGGCTTCGTTGGGTTTGTTGTCTACTAAGTTCAGTTCCCTCTGTGCAGGCACCCAGGAGGAGGGGAGCACGATGTTGTCGTCGTCACTTATGGTATGGTTACCCAAAAAATTAAGCCCAATGAAGACGGGAGGGTTTTCGATCCCGTTGGGCAGGTACATCAGGAGGTCGATCGAAATGGAGTTGTCAAAAACCAGCTTCACCTGCTTCCTGGTACCCAGCCCGTCAAATACTTCACCTTCTTCCAGGTCATTTACGGCCACAGCGGGTTCTTTGGAGCCAGGGGTCTTCCCATAGACTTCATTTTCAAATGCCTTTAAAATCTCCTTTCGACGAACCGTTTCCCATTCCTCTGTGCTGCCAATGGTTTTTCCTGCATCTGAGACGAGCAGCTCCGGTAGTTCATAATTTGGGACCTTACTTTCGTCATAGATGACTTCGTTCTGGGCATTCGCTTCCATGGAACTTACGAGTAATAGCGTGCTAAATATTGTCAGGTTGAATTTCATTTGAGAAATCATTTTACCGTGAAAATGTAAGTTAGTAAACTATCAGTCGTCCGTCAATGTCCCAATGGCAACTAGAATTCCCATCGAACAAAGGCACCGTAATTATCTGCATAGCGCCTTTCAGGACCATATTGATCAAGGTTTGCTGCCGCACCAAAAATGAAGGCATTTCGCTTCAGGCCCGCCCGGAGGTACAGGTAACTGCGGTTATGTGATCCTTCATTCAGGGTTTGATTGTAAATGAATTGAGCCCGGCTGTAAAAGCTAAACTTTTCATTGATGGATGGCTTAAATTCATAGAGTCCGAATAGCTTAAGGTCATTGTCATCGTTCAGGAAATAAGACAGGACCGTAACGGCCAACCATTTCCTGGAGGCGAAGTTGTGCTGTGGACCTACAATCGGAGAGAAGCCCACGGCGGAATTCATATCCAATCCGGCCATTACGCCAAATCCTTTTCCAAACTGGTAGCTTAACTGATTGATCATTACCAGACTTCGGTCTTCATTTTGGTAGTCTGTAGTGTAAGTAGAGACGTTGAAAAAGTAAAACTCTTTGGCCGGTACAAACTTTCTCTTGAGGACAGTCTGGGCGTAGATGTCATTGTTGCCAAAGAAGAACTCCACAGGTATAGGCGGTTCGGGTGCCTGTGCCTTAAGTGAGAAAAAAGCACCGAAAGTCAGGATCAAAAGGGGCCATCTGAGACTCCGGATGTTCATCATTTTTACTGCATTCATGGATGTTTGATTATTGTTCATGATGCAAAGGAACGAACCGAATTACTGGAAAAGATTGCGCTAGCGCAACGTTTCAAAATTCCTGAAATATGGGATTATAGCTCAGATTTTAACCGACTTAGTGTAAAGGGAGTGACCCCCAGGTAGGAGGCGATCACTTTATTGGAAAGCTTACTGAGGATCTTCGGTTGATACTCCATGAGCCATTTGAGTCTGTCGAGTGCCGCATCACCCTGGAGTCCGTAGATTCGTTCCTGTGAAGTAATGTAGGCCATCTCAAGTATATCCCTGTAGATCAGGTTAAAAGCAGGAATTCGTTCTACAAACTCATAAAATTTGGCCCTTGAAATGGTCAGGATTTCAGATGCAACCACAGCTTCCACAAATTCCTGGGAGGGTTTCTGTTCAATAAAGCTGGACAGCGCAGTACCAAATTTGCCTGGAAAGGCAAAATACCTCGTCAGTTCCTGTCCTTCCTTGTTTATGGCATAGAAACGTAGGCAGCCTGAATTGACAAAGTAGTTGTGCTTACACGTGTCACCACTTCTGAGCAAAATTTCACCGCGTTTGACCTTTTTCGACTCGAAAGCTTCCTTTATGGCCGAAAAGGCCTGATCGTCTATGCTTACTTTTTCAGAAATGTACCGATGCAATAGCTCATGCATGAGCTTAAGTTAGTGAAATCACAGACAAATGCGGGTGTAGCCAGTTATACCAAATATGGGGAACCTGCCTTTTCCTTCCACTTTTCATTGTCCACACCCTTTATGATCAGCCAGAGGCTGAAGGTCAGTTCACCCAAAAACGGGGGCAGCAGTATGAAAGGAAACAGGCTGTCTGCAAAAGGGAGGTCCAACAGAATGGCGAAGGTATTGACCAGATAACAGGCCCCGGCGATTTGGATCAAAATTCCTATAGTGGCGGGGATAAACCCGGATTTTCTGATCAGATAACCATAGATAAGACAGGCGAGCCCAAAGAATATAAGGCCTACACCAAATCCTAGTTCGTGCATCTGGATCCTGTGCAGGATCATTTCGGCAGGTAACTCCTGATCAAGCAAATTGATCACTTCTACGAGGTTCATTTTATTCACTACCAGGACCGCCGTTTGAATGACATTGAAGAGCAGGGCCATCATAGCCAGGATTTTGTCGACCGGACGTAACATAAGAAAAAGGATGATCATAACAGGGATGTCAAGAGCCTGCATGATCAGATCGGAAACGATACCAGTTCTCCATTTAAAGACATTTGCGGAGATATTCTGTACGGTAAGCGCGGCATCGCCCATATCCACCATTTGTCCCCGGACAGCGAGCGCGCTGTAGATCCCGGTTATGATGATCAGAAGGTAGAAGACACCTCCCAGGCGAGAGATGTATTTTGGCGAGGTGGAGATCATATTTCTAAGGTTTTGTAATTACCAATTTGACTGACTTTCCGTTGTAATGTTACAGGGCCGGCGGGAATTTTCTATTTTCGTATGCTCACAAATTCATTATGGACCACTCTACTACTCAGAATTTGATTAGAAAAGGTGTACGATCCGACCAGCCACAGATATGGGCAGATCTGGGGTGCGGAAGTGGCACATTTACACGTTCAATCGCCACGCTTTTGCCTATGTCCAGTAAAGTGCTTGCGGTGGATAACAATGCAAAGTCCTTAAAACAGATCCCGGAAGTCATCTCAGGCACAGGGATCAGGTTGGTCGCTTCTGATTTTACCACGTTTGAGCCGGAGGAGGCTTTGGATGGCATCCTGATGGCTAATTCGATTCATTTTGTCAAAAACAAAGCAGATCTGATCAACAGACTTTTCGGTTTCCTCAATGAAAATGGCGTATTGATCCTGGTGGAGTACGACACAAACCATGGCAACCCATGGGTACCCCATCCGATCAGCTATGATACATTGTGTGAGCTGATTTCGGATCAATATTCCATAGAGAAAATAGGGGAAGCCAGCTCCCGGTATCAGCGATCCGGTATCTATTCAGCTCTGATCACAGGTTCCACCAATAAGTGAATTTCATCACGAGGGCCCTGTTTCTGACCTCAAACGGTTGCGGAAGATAGTTGTCCGTGTAGACGATAAAAAGATCCGATGCTGGTGCGTACCGCCATTGAAACCTCGTATTCAGGTTGATGTTGTCCTGCTGATCGTTGTACTGCAGAAAAGTGGTCCAGTACATGTTCTTGGTAAAAGTGATGTCCAGCCGTGGCCCGACCAGCCAGTAGACGGTCTTGCCCCAGGGCTCCTCCAGGCGGATGTCATCGCGACTGCCGGATACCTGCAGGTTGAGATATGGCTGGTACCGGATCCCTATACTGGCTTCTATATTTTGCCGAGTTCCGTCCTGGTAATACCCTCCAAATCTCCCCGAGACTTCATAGGTAAAAATACTCTGAGGTCTGGAGCTGAAGCCAAAACCATAGGAATTCCAGTTATGCTCAGAAAAAGTAGGCAGATCCTGGATCTCACCATTTGTCGGATCAAAAGGAAAGAGGAGCTTGACGTAGTCATAGCCGGACCAGAAGTAGATCATGTCCCGGGAACGAAAGACGAATTCGTAAGATGCATAGCCGGTATAATCAGTAATGCTGAAATCCGTATCAGTGATGAGGATCGTGCCAATGGCTGGACCATGACTTAGAAGGACTTTACCATCCGGGAAGAAATTTCTCACCAATTGCGGTGAAAACCTCACGAAGCCCGTCCTTGGAACATAGCCCATCTCCGCATCGTAGTTTTCCCCGACGTACTCATGTCGCCAATCCAGCTGCCATTTACGGCTGGAGTACCTCAGATTACCGGCATGAGACATGCTGTTTTGATTGTTATCCGGGTTAAAGGATTTTAGAGCCAGCATCTTCCCGGTCCAGAGGTTGTTGGAGGACGCCAGGTTAAATTCGATACCGGCGTTCCGGTTGAAAGTGGCGTATTCGGTATTGTCCGTGGTCGGATCAAAATTGTAGTTTACAGATTGCTTATTCGCAAAAATGAAACCAACATTGGACCGACTAAAAACTCTCCGCTGCAGTGCTACTACTGCAAAATTCTGCGCTGGGAGTCCCACGGAATCTACGGCACCGGTTTGCATGTCCATCGCTCCGATCCGCCAGTCCCTGTTCACTTTTCCGCTTAGCCTGGCGCCAAAAAGAATAGGGGCGTTCAACCCGATTCTTCTGGAGAAGAAGGGCCTGATTTCTGAGTAACCAAAATTGGCGAAGAGGTCTCCATTTTCGAGAAAGAACTGTCTTCTCTCCGGGAAGAAAAGCTCAAAACGATCCAGGTTGGTGACCTGCTGATCCACATCGACCTGGGAGAAATCCGGGTTTACCGTAAGGTCCAGGTTCAGGGAGGAAGTGACTGCGATCTTGGCGTCTGCCCCTACATCGAAACCGGGATTAATGTCGGTTTCGGGATTGTAATTTTTTGTGGCCCTGGCTGCTGTGTAGGGTATCAATGAAATATTGGTGGATGGAGCTGGTGGCGGCTCATCCCACTGGAGGATGCCAGTATAGGCCAAAGAGATAGAGGGAAACTGCCTCGGCACAGGGGCCCATGAAGATTTCTCTGTTGTCTTCAGGTCATTACGTCCAAAGTTCACACCCCATTGGGTGATCCCTTCCTTGTAGCGGATGGTCTTAAATGGTAGCGCCATTTCGAAAATATACTTTTCATCATCCGCAGTGGAGGCGGAGCTCCATTTGTTATCCCAGCTCAGATCCACCCGGCTACCTTCATACATAGTGCCGTCCCACTGGGCACCTGCTGCATTGGCACCGAAGGTGAAGCCATTGGTCTGGTCATCGAAAGTATCGAGGCAAAAAATGAAATTATCGTTGTTCTGAAAACCCCAGTCCCGACGCATGGACTCCACAAAGTTGGGCCCTGGTTCTTTGGTATAACAAACTGCGATCAGGTAGATGTTCTGATCGTCATAGGCCATCTGGACTTCCGTCAAAACCTCCGCCATGCTCGTGTCAAAGGGGAGGATCATATGAAAATCCTTCGCAACTTCTGCATCCTGCCAGGCCCGATCATCCCGGACACCATCGACTACAATGGGGGAGGTTGCTCTCCTGATGTTCAGGACATAATCCGCATTCTTTTTCTGGGCTGTCGCCCAATAAGTTCCCATCAGGATCGTGGCGACGATCAGGAACCTGAGTTTTTGAGCCATCAATGTTGGTTATAAGAAGAAAATGATGCCGGAGAAATTTTCTCCGGCATCAAAGCTATTCTATTCTTTCATACGATTTAAACGGACTTAGGTCTAAACCTTCCATCTCCTGCTGGAAGCCGGGCCATGTAGATTCATAGTAACCGTTGACCAGGTCCAATGCTTTTTGAAGTTCTTCTTTGAACTTTTCGATGAGGGCAGTTTCTGTCCTGGTAGGGCTGTGCAGGGCATTCAGCGTGTAAGCTCTTGATAATCCATAGTAAGTATCAAGATACCTAACCGGGCTCCGTGTGATACCCTGTCTGTCATCTTCCGGTCCAAAGAACACATCCAGCATACTGTTAAGGGTGTCCTTTGTGTCCTTGATAAGCTCAAGTTGTGTTTCAAACCCGTCCTCATCCTTCTCCTTCAGCTCTTTTTCGTATTTACCTGCGATTTCAAGCGATTCCTTTAGTTGCTCGATCGCTTTGTATCCTTTCGGTCCATGGGCTTCGATGTCTTTGTAGGCATCATATTTTGCCTGGATGGCAGCGGAGGTTAGCTCCAGTCTGTGATCATATTTTACTTCGATCTCAGTGGAGTCCATGGCATCCCCATAGGTCATCTTTATTTTGTAAGTGCCTGGTAAGACGGTAACTCCACCTGGCTCACGATCTCTTGAACTCCCAGACCGTGACCATCTTTCAATACCTTTTTCTTCCATTCCCCATTCGAAGCGATGCATTCCACTTTTCTTAGGCGCTTTTCTTTTGATCGTTCTGATAAGTTCATCTCCATCATAAACCTGGAATATGACCGAATCATATGAAACTGCCGCTTCATCATCCGAGTCATCTTCCTTTTCAGGAATGTTGATGCTGTAGGTGATAAGCGCATCTGTGGTCTTGTTTTCAGCATTGTACATGGCATCTCCACCAAATCGGCTTCCTGTCGGCTGCTGGGTGGCAATGTTATAACCAACCGGAGGATCGTAAACTTTCAGTGTCTGGCTCAGAACGCCTGTGCCTTCAGCAGCCATAGCCCTGAGAGGTCTGATATCATCCAGTATCCACGCAGCACGGCCAAATGTCCCTATTACCAGGTCATGATCTCTTGGATGGATCGCAAGGTCCATTACGTTAGTGGTGGGGAATCCTGACGTCCACTTTGTCCAGTTGGAGGCACCATCAATGCTTACATAGAGTCCGTCATCTGTTCCCAGGAACATCAGGTTTGACTCAACTGGATCTTCTATGATGGATAGGGCATAGCTTACCACGTCATTTTCATCTACGATTTGTTGCCAGGTGCGACCATAATCCGTGGTTTTAAATGCGAACGGCTTGTAGTTAAATCTTCTGTAGTCATTTGCGACAAGCAACGCTTCACCATTATTCTTGTTCGAAGGTTTTATCTGGGTCACCCAGGCGCCTCGCGGCATTCCTGAAATGTTTCTGGAGACATTCGTCCATGTATCTCCACCGTCCCTGGTGACCTGCACCTGGCCGTCATCTGTTCCTACCCAGATTACATTTTCTTCAGTTGGATCCGGTTCGATCACCAATATTGTGCAGTAATTCTCTGCACCGGTTGCGTCCATGGTTAGTCCTCCACTGTCACTTTGTTTTTGCTTTTCGGGGTCATTCGTGGTCAGATCAGGGGAGATGATGTCCCAAGTCTGTCCGCCATCGGTGCTTCTGTGCACATACTGACTTCCGAAGTACACAATTTCCGGGTTTCTTGGATCGCGGTTTATGGCAGCGTTCCAGTTAAACCTCAACAGCTCACCTGTCGGGTTCGTAGGTCGGATTCTTTCATTGTACCCGGTTACTCTGTCGTAAATGGAAGCGTTGCCCTGCTGGGAAGTGGAGATTCCATATCGACTGTTGGTAGGATGCGGAAGTACATCAAATCCATCTCCAAAAGAGATTTCCTGCCAGTAACTGTTACGGATACCCTGTGCTTTCCATACGTAGGCAGGTCCGGCCCATGAACCATTGTCCTGCATACCACCGTAAACGTTGTAAGGAAGCTCATTGTCGGTGTTGATGTGGTAAAACTGGGCCACAGGTATTGTTTCTACAAAATTCCATGACTTGCCACCGTCCCGGGTGATGTTCACGCCCCCGTCGTTTCCATCCATCATAAACTTTCCGTTTTCAGGATGGATCCACCACGCATGGTGGTCAGGATGCACGCCATTGGACACACCGTAGGCCGGCATCAGTTCAGTGAAATTCTTACCGCCATCTTCACTGACGTTGACATAAGTGAAGACACTGTACACTCTGTTCTCATTTTGTGGGTCCACGAAAATGTCCGAATAGTAGAAAGGGCGGTTGCCAATATCATTCTTATTGTTGATCATCTCCCACGTAAATCCTCCGTCGTCAGATCTGTATAATGCATTCTTCTTGGATTCTACCAGCGCATAGATCCGGTTGGGTTCGCCTGGCGCAATAGCGAGACCGATCCTGCCTAGTTCACCTTTGGGCAAACCATCATCTTCTGTTCTCTCTGCCCAGGTCTCACCTCCATCATGGCTGATGAATAGTCCCGATCCTGGTCCGCCAGATTTGAAAAACCACGGATCACGATGATGTTCCCATAGGGCAGCGATCAGTTTATTGGGATTGGTTGGGTCCATAACCAGATCTGCGGCTCCTGTGTCATTATTGGCAAAGAGAACCTTGTTCCATGTTTTTCCACCATCAGTGGTTTTGAAGACACCCCTTTCAGGATGAGATCCCCAGGGAGAGCCTATCGCTCCTACAAATACGGTGTTAGGGTCATCCGGATGGATGATGACACGATGAATGTGCCGGGTATTGGCCAGTCCCGTTTTCTGCCAGTTTTTACCTCCATCCAGACTTCTGTAGATACCATCTCCTCCATTTAAAGAGTTTCTTGGATTTCCTTCACCTGTTCCTACCCAGATGACAGATGGATTAGATTGCTGGATGGCGATGGCCCCGATGGATGCTGTAGTCTGATCCTCAAAAATCGGTTCCCACTTGATTCCCCCGGATTCAGATTTCCATAATCCTCCGGAGGCAGTGCCTACATACATGATTCTGGGGTCATCTGTGACCACATCAATTGCCGTGACACGACCGGCCATCCCGGCAGGACCTATATTTCGGGGCTTAATATTTTCAAAGAGGTCCATGTCCAGCTTTTGGGCATTGAGCAGGACAGGTAGAAACATGATAAGTGAAATGATTTTTTTCATGGAATTTGAGTTTAGGTCGGCTAACCTATGAAAAAATCATCAGCACTAATTAGTGAATTATACGACTGGTAAAAAAAAGGAGATCAGCATTCTGCCGATCTCCTTTAGATTAAAAAGTTTGAAATTTTAAATGTCAATGTTCTCGGATTTCTTTGCGCATTCTTCGCAAAGAATTTCCTCGTTCTTTTCATCGTAGAAATAGTCCTGACCTATGGTAATTTGCTTGTTGCAGTTTTCGCATATCAGGTCTAATTCAGCAAGAACAGGGGTGGAGGAATCAAATGCTTTCATGATATTAAGAAGTTGCTACCATAATATTATGGTAAAATTACCGAATTCTGTTTTGAAATAACGCCTTACTTCATGATTTAGCGCATCAGTGGGATTGATTTATCTCCCACGCGCGGATTCGTTTTTATTTTCAAAACTTATTATCGACATCTGGAGTTAAATTTAGATATGCGATTGCTTGGGCTCATCTTTTGTATTGGATCAGCGCTCACTACTTTGGCTCAGCAGGAAAATGAGGATTTCCTGATGTTCAGCATTTATTTTGGAGGTGGGAGCTACTACATATCCGAAGATCAAAAAGATGAGCTGTATGACTTCATAAATGAGATTGAGCGGATCGAAAATTATACTATTTCGATCCACAGCCATACAGATAATATTGGACCGGCAGACTGGAATAGAATGCTTTCCGAAAGAAGGGGAGACGCGGCCATTGAATTGCTACTTGAATATAATATTTACCGCGAAGTCATTTCCAAAAAGGACTTTGGCTTACACAATCCCGTCTATGACAACTCCACCTGGTACGGAAGGCTGAAAAACAGGAGAGTGGATATCATATTCTGGCCAATTGTGATGTGAATTAGTTCCGCGGTGGATTGATCATAATATGTGCTCTGTGAGTACCGGGATCCATGATCCATGGTCCGCCTGGTCCGGGAGGACTGAGTGGCAGGCCGGTGGACTCGGAGGTAGCATAAGGAATGTAAACCACATAGCGCAGATACTGGTCTTCGACTTCCATGGTCTCGGGGTTCACGGTTCCGGTGAGTACGTAGAGTGTGCTTCGCTCCGGCAGCTTGATCTTGCCAGCTTTCACTTCTTCTTCCCTGATGTCAAAGCGCTCTTTAAATCCTTTTCCTTCTGCCTTCAGTTCTCGCCCACGGGCCATGTATGGTTCCATCTCCTTGTGATAAGCTGCTACGCTGAAGCCATCATTTTCCGGATCGTCAGCCAGGCATATGATATCATTTGTACCTTCTTTAAGTGTCACAAGTTTTCCTGACGGGTCATAACCCAATACAGTCACATCATTTCTAAATGCTTCAGGTGCGGCAAGTGATGCCGTTGTAATCTGCCAGTCCTTTTCAGGAATCTGAGAATTTCCGTGAAAAACGATGCAAATAAGAATCAGGGATAGGAGGAGTCTCATGGTTTTTTTCTTCCAATTTAAGAAATTCTCCTTTCAATTTTTGCTCCTGGTCGAATTGAAAATGGATTTTGATATTCAAAAAAATCGAAAAATGACGATTTCGTCCACTTTCAGAAATTCCTATTTAACAAGAGATATACCAAACTGGCCGGTTTTTCTTTTGTCGGTAATGCCCATCTTTCTATTTTCATGGAATAATTAAAGATATCTCTAATAGATCATGGCCCTGGGGGAAAACCTAAAGAAAAAACAGCAGCCTAAAAGCAGCGCTAACGGCACCACCGCGAAGAAGCCCGAAAGGAAGGATTTAGAATCCATGTCACCTTCGCAATCAAGCAAGAAAGAATCTGTCAAAAGTGGAAAGAAGTCTTCCTCTAAAGCAGTTGAAAAGGAGCAGGAAATTGTGGGTCAGGAGGTGGAATCCGAAGACTTGCAAGAGGTCACCGATCTCAAAGCCGGTCAAATCCAAATCGTTGTTTTCCCGGTAGAAGAGGAGGAGTATGCATTTGATATAAATATGGTCAAAGAGGTCATTGGTGTCCCTCCGATAGCCCCTCTACCACATGTGGAAAAAAACATTCTGGGAGTAGCCAATGTAAGGGGAAATGTGATGGCGATCATAGACCTGGGTCAAAAATTAGGTTTTAGGGATGAGGCAAAGCCAGAGCAAAACACTTATATTATGGTAATAAAGGACGATGTATTTCAAATTGCATTGTCCGTCAGCAAGGTTCCTGAGACCATGGTTTTGAATAGATCGGAGATTTCGAAACCTGATGGTGTGATGATGAAGAATGCCGGTGATCAGAAGTATCTGACCGGGATCATCCGCAAAGAAAAAAGAATGATAATGCTTCTGGATGTCCAGGAGATGTTTGGTATGACTAAATAGTCAGACCTTTATTTAAAACTACCGCTCATATGACTATTGAAACAATTATTTTGAAGCTAGCCATTGCACTTATAGTTACATCTGTGATCGTAACCATTTTGCTCCGGGTTTACAATAAATCAATTACTGTTTTTATCTCATTGAGTTTTCTTGGTTTATTAGTACCCGTTGGGGTAATTGGGAGCATCATCGGAGCTGCTGGCAACATTCATCTCACCTGGGGACTGCCGATGATTTTGGCTTTTTCAGGTATTGTGGTTTTCAATATTTATAAGCAAATACATAAACCACTGCTGACCATAGATGGATTTTTACAACAACTGGCTCAGGGTGATTTCAATAACAATGCTCTTTCCGATAAGTCTCTGGTGGAAAGAAAGGATGAAATAGGTGGCATTGTCTCATCCCTCGCCATTCACCAGGAAGCCCTAAGCAATACTGCGGCTTTTGCAAAGGAAATTGAGTCTGGCAATCTTTCGGCAGATTTTGAAGCCCTCAGTGATCAGGATGCTCTTGGCTTAAGTATCAATTCCATGCGTACCCGACTACAAATGTTCATTTCTGAAATGAAACATGTTGTGGATGAGGCTGCCAAGGAAGGAAAGCTGAGGACGAGAATCGAGACAGAGGATAAACATGGTGCCTGGCAGGAATTGGGTTCTTCCATGAATGAGCTGCTAAATTCTTTCGCCACTCCATTGGAAAACCTCAATACCATTATTAACGCCATGTCCGAAGGTGATTTATCAAGAAGATATACGGATGATGCCTCCGGAGAAATTGCCTCAATGGCTGGAAATCTGAATGCGGCTCTGGATAACATTAATGAATTGCTTCAGCAAGTTTCGGGAAATGTGCAGGTCATGGACGATGCAACGGAAGAGATGCAGGTTTCCGGGGAGGAGATGAGTACGAACACCAATGAGATAGCATCGGCCATTGCCCAAATGAGTAACGGAGCACAGACACAGGTGACAAAAGTAGATGAGTCTTCCAGACTAATAGAAGGTATCCTGGAAAGCTCACGAGATATGAGTGCCAAAGCCGGGGACATCAATCTTGCGGCCAAAGCAGGTGTCGAACGCAGTGAGAGGGGAAAGGAAATGGTAGGTAATGTGGTCAATAGTATGATGGACATTTCAAACCTATCTACCAAGACCAATGAGTCTATCAAAGTTTTGACCGAAAGGTCCAATCAGATCACAAGGGTATTGAGTGTCATTACAGACATCGCGAGTCAAACGAACCTATTGGCATTGAACGCGGCAATTGAAGCAGCACAGGCGGGAGACGCAGGACGGGGATTTGCCGTGGTAGCAGAGGAGATCAGACAGTTGGCAGAGGATTCCCGAAAGTCTGCCAAAGAGATTGAGACGCTGGTAAAAGACGTGCAGCGTGATACTTCCGAATCTGCACAGTTAATAGGCGAGGTGATCAAAAGTGTGAAAACCGGTGAGGAAACGTCAAGGGAAACTTCCTCGGTTTTCGAAGAAATATTCAAGTCTTCCACCGAAACTCTGAGCTATTCGGAGGGTATTCTTAATGCCACTGAACGACAAATAGACGACATCAACAACGTTGTCTCTATCACCGAGAATATCGTTGTAATTGCGGAGCAGACGGCAGCAGGCACGGAAGAAATAGCCAGCTCGGCAAGCGAACTTTCATCAGGAATGGAAAACTATTCCGAAAAGACGCAGAACCTTGTGGAAATATCCGATTCTTTGAGAAAGGGCTTAGACATGCTGAAGTTATCTAAAGGCGGAAGCAGTGCAGATGTGGCATTTAAGATGAAGGAGGCATTTGAGCGCGAAAAATCCCTCCTTGACGCATTGCTATTATATTCTCCGGATGCCATTTACTTCAAGGATCTTGATTCCCGATTCATAAGATGCAGTAAATCCGTAGCTCAGTTAGCGGGTTTCACCGAGGAGAAGGAACTCATCGGTCTTTCCGATTTTGACCTCTATCCGGAAGAAGAGGCACAGGTGGCACGGGACATCGAACTTCAGGTGATGCGCTCCGAGCAGGCGTCATTGAATAAGATATCCAAAAACACAATGCCTGATGGTTCCCATACTTATGTGTCAAATACCAAAATACCACTTTACGATAAGGATAAGAAGGTGATTGGCATGTTCGGAATATCACGAGACATTACGGATCAGAAGGTGATCGAGGAGAAGGCTACACAGAGGGCCATCCTTTTGGAATGCCTGATGGAGAATTTCCCTGAAGTAATTTATTTCAAGGATAGGGAAAGTAAATTCATCAAAGTAAGTAGCAAGCTGGCCGAGCTTTGGGGAGCTAAGAACGCCGATGACCTGATTGGGAAATCGGATTTTGACTTTTTTGGAGAGCATGCTCAGCGGGCATTTGAAGATGAACAGGAGATCATCAGAAGTGGAGTGCCTATCCTGGAAAAAGTGGAGACGGAGGATTTGAAGGGTGGACAGAAAAGATACGTTCTTACCTCAAAGTTACCCTTAAAGGATAGGTCCGGATTGACAATTGGTACATTCGGAATGAGCCGTAACATTACAGATGAAAAGAACGCTGAAGCAAAAATCAAGAAGCAGGAAAAACTCCTTGCAGATTGTAATGAGGAAAATAAGGAACTTAGGAAAAAATTGGGGGAAACCGGAGCTTAAACTATGACAATGATTGTATCCATAGTAAATCAGAAGGGAGGTACGGGAAAAACAACTACCTGTGTGAACCTCGGTGCGGCCCTGGCTCAAAGCAAGAAAAAAGTTTTGCTGCTGGATATGGATCAGCAAGGGAGTCTGACTTATTCGCTTGGTATGTCAGATTTTGAGTTTTCACTTGACGATGTGCTGATGGGTGAGAAGGAGCTTTCTGAGGTGGTCGTGAAAAAGGAGGGGATGGATGTGGTTCCAAGTGATACGAGATTGGCCGACACAGAGCTTACCATAATTGATGCTGAGGACAGGGAATCCATATTGAAGTCCGTGCTGACGGATGTGAAGAGCTATGATTATATTTTGATTGATTGTCCGCCTTCGTTGTCTTTACTTACGATCAATGCGCTAAACGCTTCGGACAAAGTTTTGATACCCATGCAGATGGAAGTATTGAGTTTGCAGGGTCTGGATCTCATTGCAGAGACCATTCAAAAGATCAGGGATGCCTTCAATCCCACTCTGGACGTAATTGGAATCCTGCCAGTGATGGTCGACAAACGAAGGAAACTCAGTACCGAGGTCTTCAACCATATCAGCGAAAACTATCAATTCCCAATATTCAAAAATCAGATAAGAACGAATGTAAGGGCTTCTGAAGCTCCCTCGTTTGGCACAAGTGTATTGGCATATGATCCGGGAAGTAATAGCGCGAAAGATTATAAAGCATTTGCAAAAGAATTTATTTCAGTTTCCAAGAATTAAATAGATGGCATTAGGAAAAAATCTAAAGAAGAAACAACTCATCCCCAGTAAAACTGAGGAGAATAAAAAGGAGAAAAAGGTTGTGGCTAAAAAGGCGGAAGATACCGAAAAAGCTCCTGCTAAAAAGAAAGTTGCGAAGTCCAAAAAGCCAGCTGCTAAGAAGAAAACTCCGCTAAAGTCATCTCCGACTCCTAAAGTTGATCCTGCTGAGGTAAAGGCAAAGCAACAGCATGATTTCAATCTCCAGGAAATCAAAAAAAGGAAAAAGGCGCTTAACGCAAAATTTGAAGAGGAGTTTAAGAAGATTAAAGGTCAAAAATTACATCTGATTGTCTTTCATTTGGGTAAGCAGGAATACGCTCTTGAAATAGATCGGACCAGAGAAGTGGTGGTGACACCGGAAATATCAGAGGTTCCCCACATGCCTCACTATGTAAAAGGTCTGGTCAATATCCGTGAAAACGTGATCGTTGCGCTGGATCTGGAAAAGAAATATGGACTTTCGAAGGATGAGGCTGTGTACAGGTACATCATTGTGATTAAGAGCAAGGATTATAACGTCGGGATATTGTCGAGGGAAGTACCGACTACATTCATCGTTGAGGGAGAAAGGCTTTCCAGTCCCTCCGGATATATGTCTGATGCCTCTATTGACATCAACTATATCAAAGGAATAGTAAGGGATAAGGACAGGCTTGTATATTTAATCGACATACAGGAATTGATAGAAGGGGACCAAGTAGGAATTTTACCTGAAAGTGTTTCAATATAATTAGGTGGCAAAAATAAGGATACTTCTGGTAGACGATTCAGCCTTTATGCGACTGCTGCTGACGGATATTCTGTCGGAGGATAGCGCTTTGGAGGTGGTGGGTTCTGCCATCAATGGAAAAGAAGCCATTGAAAAGGTGCATGAACTTGACCCGGATGTGGTTTTGCTGGATATGAATATGGGTGAATATGATGGCACTTATGCCGTCAAAGGTATTATGGCTGAAAAGCCAAAACCCATCCTTATTCTAAGCGCAGTCGGGAACACCAACCTGGAGCCCATTTTTGATGCGCTTCGACTGGGTGCCGTGGATTACATGAACAAGCCTGTAAAGGGTGGGTCGAAAATGCGTGGTATGGAAGCCGAGCTCAGAAAAAAGATCAAAACCATTGGGGGTATCAAACCTAAGGTCATCCGAAGTACCCGTAAGAAACGAATTGATCCCCCGTCACATAACTTTAAAAGTACCGGGCAATTTGAGGTAGTGGTTATCGGGGCATCAACCGGCGGTCCAACGGCTATTGAAGAAATCATAACGGTGCTTCCTGAAAACCTTACGGTTCCTGTCTTGATCGTGCAGCACATGCCTGCAAACTTCATATCCCCTTTTGTCGAAAGACTAAATGACATTAGTCCCCTCGAAATACATGTAGCCCGTCAGGGAGTCGAACCCTTTCCAGGGGAGATTTTGGTGGCTCCGGGAGATGGAAATATGATCGTGGAGCGGAAAAAGACTGGTAAGGTGGTGATAGGATTTAGTGACGCTGTTTATCGTGAGTACAATAACCCTTCTATCAATGCATTGATGCTGTCGGTAGCCAAAGTATATGGAGAAAAAGCGATGGGTGTGATCCTCACCGGAATGGGAAAAGATGGGGTGGATGGCTTGCTTTCAATACGCAAAGCCGGGGGTATGACCATCGGACAAGACAAGTCATCAAGTGTGATATACGGTATGCCGCGTGTTGCTTTTGAAAAGGGAGCGGTGGAAAATGTAATGGGAATTAAAGAAATAGGTGGTTTTATTATAAACAATTTGTAATTGAAATCTAAAGAGTCAGAATACAAAGAATTATTCTTATTGGACGCCACGGAAAATTTCGAGGAGTTAAACAAGTTATTTACCGACCTGGAGAAGGATCCAACCAATAGGAAGGCAATCGATTCTATTTTCAGGATCACCCATACCCTGAAAGGCAATGCCATGGGTATGGGATTTAAGGAAATATCCTCTCTTTCGCACGTCATGGAAGACGTGATGGGGGCCGTCAAGGCAGGCCAGATCAAGCTGGACTCGGATCTTTTTGATACGCTTTTTAAAGCCAACGACAAGCTGGGTGCACTCATTAATGCACTTGAATCAGGAGCTAAGGTGAGTTACCTGGGCATCATGACCAAGTTACAGGTGATGTTTAAGAATTCGATTGAGGAATTTAAGGACAAAGCCAAGGACAATACCGGTGAAGCGGTGGCGGAAGAACAGATCGAGGTAAATACCGAAGGCGATAATGTTCCTGAGATCACTTTTACTGATGTGATCCAGATTCCTGTAAAGAAGATGGATGAAATGATGAACCTGGTAGGGCAGCTCATTATCGAAAGAGACCGATTGATTTCCCTTCAGGATGAGACGGCGAGCAGGGAATTTGAAAGCCTGCTGCGGATAAGCTCCAATCTTCAATACAGTGTGATGAACGCAAGGATGGTCCAAATGGGATTTCTATTTAACAAATTCTATCGGATTGTACGGGATGCTTCGGTCATTGAGAGTAAAAATGTAAACCTCACCCTGAAAGGAACGGATGTAGAAATAGACAGGAACGTACTTAAGGTAATGAGTGATTCGCTGATTCACCTGGTCCGAAATTCGGTGAGTCATGGAATTGAAAAAAGTGAGGAACGAAAGGAGAGCGGCAAGAACCCAACAGGAAACATCACACTGGATGCTTACTACGAGAAGGACAATGTAGTAATTTCGGTACAGGATGACGGAAAAGGCATTGATGCTGCGCAGATCCGTAAGAAAATAGTAGAGAAGGGTCTGGTCGCCGGCAAGGAAGCTGAAAAGCTCAGTGAATCGGAAGTCATCAATTACATATTTGAAGCGGGTTTTTCCAATGCACAGAAAGTGACTGAAATCTCAGGTAGAGGTGTAGGAATGGATGTGGTGAAGAGGGCAGTGGAATCCATTGGCGGACAGGTACGGATCAAAACAGAGATCGGAAAAGGTACCACCATTAGCCTGACGTTACCGTCAAGTCTGGCATTGAAAGGTTCTCTGCTATTTACTTTAAACGGTCAGGAATATGCCATAGCTTTGTCTTATACCGAGGCCGTGGTTTCTATTAAGAAGAAAGACATCCACAAAATCGGGGATGGTTTGATGGCGGAATACCTGGATTCAACGATCGGAATGGTATTTCTCAATGATCTTATCGGTCTGAATGATCTGTCCGAACTCAGTGGAAAGAGGACCTTATTTAAGTCGTTTGAGTCTAAAGACCCTGAAGATGAGCTTGAGGTAATTATCGTTTCGTACGCCGACCGGTTGACCGGAATAGTTATAGACAAGCTGCTTCAGCAGAAAGAGATTATCGAAAAGCCATTGCCAAAACCGGTAGATAAGGTTAAATTGATTAGTGGGACGACCATACTTGGTAACGGAAATGTCTGTCTTGTAGTCGATGTACCTACAGTGACCGAAAATCTTTATAAATCCGCTCTTGCCGAAACTGCATGAAAATAGATAACCCCGTAGAAGGATTGTTCACGCCGACGATTCATATTAGTGACGAGGAGCTCACTGCCCTGATGCAGGCGATGAAAAATCGGTATGGACTGGATTTTACGAACTATGAAAAGAGCTCATTGAAACGGGGCATCATCCGATTGATGATGAAAAATGGCATGAGCTCCTCTCTCGAGTTATGGTCCAGGGTATTAAAGGACCGGGAATTTTTCATGAATTCCATAGATGACCTGCTTGTTAACCTTACCGAACTTTTCAGAAATCCGGATGTTTGGCTCAAAATCAGACAAAATATTCTGGATCAATACAATGGCAAACCACTGAATATTTGGCACGCCGGATGCTCTACAGGAGAGGAAGTATACACGATGGGCATTGTCCTTGACGAACATGGCAACCTGAACCGGTCCTCTATTTTGGCCACGGACCTCAGTGACACTGCATTGCGCAAAGCAAGGAAGGGTGAGTACTCTATGATACTTATTGAGCAGTATCTAACTCCTTTCATGAAGTTTTATCCTAACCGGAAAATGGAGGACTATTTCGATTTTAGTCAGACTTCAGCGAAGATTAAACCGCGGTATCAGCAGCAGGTCACATGGAAAAAACATAACCTTGTACACGAGGGGATCAATCAGAAGTTTGACATCATATTTTGCCGAAATGTGATGATCTACTTTGATGAGACACTAAAACTGAAAGTACTTAACCTGATCAATAATAGCTTAAAGGAGGGAGGCTACCTGATCATAGGATACTATGATATCATGCCCGAGGCAGGTAAAAAGCTTTTTGATCTTTATGATGTAAAAACAAGAATCTATAAAAAGAAAAAATAAACTACAGCTTGGCAGATTGTAATCACACTAATCAACGGAATTCATGCAAAAAAGAGTTTTAATTGTCGATGATTCACCTTACATACGCTCACTAATTCGAAATGTATTGGAAAATAACGGATATGAAGTGGTCGGAGAGGCAGATAATGGCGAAAAAGCCATAGATCTGGCATTCGAATTACAGCCTGATGTAATTACACTGGATAATATATTGCCTGATATGGTGGGAACAGATATTCTCAAAGTATTGAAGGACCAAAACATAAAGTCGAAGGTGCTGATGATCAGTGCAGTGGGTCAACAGTCTGTGATTGACATAGGCATGGAGTTAGGTGCGGATGAGTATGTGGTGAAACCCTTTGATGATGATGAATTGTTAGAAATTATCAATAGGGTGACTGCCTGAAAAAACACTAAAAACATGATTAAAGGTGGTTCATTTAAACATTTTTCCCTTTGGCTTACTTTAAATATTTAAATAGTACCGAATAGACAAAATTGCAAGGAAATAAATCTATGGAAGTATTTGACCTGTGTCAAAACAATAAATGACAGTATAATGCTTAAAAACTTGAAAGAAAACGAAATCACTGCAGCTACCAAATTGATTTTTGATGGCTTGTCCATGGCAAAGACTTCCATGGAGCAGATTCTTCAGAGCCCCATTTCCATTGAGAAGATTGATTATGGAAATGAAAAGGAACCATCTCCGGTATTTGCACCGAAGTCAGATGAAGGTGTTCATATGATCAAAACGGAACTGAAAGGTGACCTGAAAGGAACCAGTTATCTGATATTTTCGGAGAGCGAAGTGACCAAAATTTACAAGGCATGCCTTCCTCCGAATGTACTGGAGGACGACAGCGATAGTTCCAAGATGATGAAAATGGGTTTTCTGACCGAAATTGACAATATGGTAGCGGCTGCTGTGATCACTGAGTTTGCCAATTTCCTTGGATTGGAATTATATGGTCATGTACCTTCTCTTCAGGTTGTAAAAGCTTCCGAAGTCAATGATTATCTTAAAAAGGAATCAACAGAGCTTGATTCGATCATCCACTTCAAAGCGAACTTCCACGGATCCGAATTGGACATTTCCCCGGATTTCGTATGGGTGTTCCAGGAGCAATTTGTGGACAAAATCAAGGAGTTAGTTTAAAGACATTTACAGATTTTCTAAAAATTCGTATAAAAAATGAGCAAAAGAGTATTAATCGTTGATGATTCGATCTATATGAGATCATTGATCAAAAGTTCTCTCCAGGAAGCTGGTTATGAGATAGTTGGAGAAGCACAGGATGGTGTTTCTGCTATTGACCTGGCCGTGGAGCTGGAGCCGGATTTAATTACTTTGGACAATATCCTTCCTGATATGATGGGCTTCGAACTTTTGAAGGTATTGAAAGAAAACAATCTCAAATCAAAAGTCATAATGGTAAGTGCGGTAGGTCAGCAGACCGTTGTCAATAAGGGAATAGAACTGGGTGCCGCTGATTATGTGGTAAAACCTTTTACTTCTGAGGCCTTAGTTGAAGTTGTTAATAAAGTTATGTAATTTTTGAATTTCACCTGCTCGCAAATTCTATGTTAGAACGCCTTCATAATCTTAAGATTCGTAAGAAATTTATAGTTGTACTGGTCCCATTGGTCGTTACAATTATTTGCTTTGATTTTCTCCAAATCCGAAATCATTACCTGGACTATGCTGACGCCTCGCGTCTGAATAAAGCAATCATACTCGGCATTGAAATCAACCATGTCGTCCATGAAATCCAAAAGGAACGTGGCATTACGGCTGGTTACATTTCTAATGAGACCTATGATTTCTCCGGACGACTGGCAGATCAACGACGCAGGACAGATAGCACATTGAATGAATTTTTCAATGAAATACAGAATTCGGATTTGGATGATGTGCGGGCCTATCATAGCGAGGACCTTGACTTCTTGAAATCCTACTTTGACAGGATACCCCTAATTCGCGAGCAGGTAGATTCAAGATCCATTACGGCGGATCAGGCGATCAATTATTTTTCAAATATAAATTCGATCGCCCTGAATACGGTAAACCTTCTGATCAACGAGACCCGCGACAAGGATGTGGCACAGCAGGTTCATGCGATCATATATTTTCTCAAATCCAAGGAGAATGCGAGTATTGAACGAGCTATCGGAACGCACGCTTTTTCAGTAGGCAGTCTGGATAACAGGGCCTATAACCAGTTCTCTTCACTAGTGGCTAATCAGGAATCATATCTTGATGCATTTCTTACCATTACAAATCAGGAATCGGCTGAATTCTACAATAAAACAGTCCAGGGCCCCGAGGTACAGGAGGTGGAAAGGATGAGACAGGCATTGTTTGCCAATGAAGGTCTTGAAGATGAACCGGCTTATTGGTTCGAAATGATTACGAATAAAATCAACTTGCTGAAAAAGGTTGAGGATTTCATGTCGGACAGGGTACACGCGTACACCGAAAAAATAGCCAGTAGTGCCAGAAATGACCTTTGGATTTATTCACTTATCGATATTCTGGTTGCGGTTTTCGCATTCTGGTTGGTGACAGTCATTATTACCAACCTTTTGGAGAATGTTCAGAAGTTGGAGAACTACACAAGAAGGGTCTCTTCGGGTGATATGTCTCACAAGGTCTTCATTCCCACAAACGATGAAATAGGTCACTATGCCAACACCTTTAATGTGATGGTGGAGGAGATCAATAAAACGCACAAAGAGCTTAAGAAAGAACGCGACAGAGCCAAGTACTTGTATAAGAACATTTACAGGGTGTCTCAGGTGGTCTTTGAGAACATACAGCAGGGAATCTTCTTACTTGATAAGAATTTCAGAATCAGTAAGTTCCATAGTAAGGCGATGCGCAAGATTTTCGAAAATGACCACATTGCGGGCGAGAACTTTGCCAACTTCATGAGACCGATGATCATTCCGCGAGAGCTTGAGGCATTGGAGATGTTCATGAGACACCTGTTCAATACGGACATGGATGAGGAAGTGGTCAATCAGCTTAATCCTGTGGAGCAGGTTAAGATCTTCACAGACCATGGAGGTGTGGTAAACACAAAATACGTCCGAATAACTTTTACGAGAATTGAGCGAAAAGGAGTAATCCAGAATATCATGGTTACGGTGTCGGATGAAACTGAGTCTGTACTCCTGGCACAGCACCTTGAAGAAGCAGAGGCTAAGAAGAAACGGGAAACCGAACAGGTTCTTAGCATTCTTAAAATTGATCCGTCAGTGCTTCGTGGATTCCTTTCGAAATCCCGCAAAATGCTGAAAGAGATAAGCGAGAAATACGAGAAGGAAGGAAACCAGGACTTAAGGAAGCTATTGGATTTCACTTTTGAAGCCATTCATAATCTGAAGGGAAATGCTCTCGTCATTGGCCTTGAGCTCATGAGCAATAAATTTCATGATATTGAGGATTCCATTTCGAAGCTTAGTGACAGGGAAGTAATGGGTAAGGACTTCCTGACCATTCTTTACGAGATGGATGAAGCCGATGGCATGTTGGAGGACATGGCGGAGATGTTGAAAAAAGTGGCCAATATCTATAAAAAATTCCCGGCGGAAGGTCAGGTAGTTTCGAATATTATGGTCATCGATTCGCTCACCAAAGGTCTGGATGTGATGAGCAAGGAGCTGAAAAAGCCAGCAGAATTACATTTCGTAAATGAAAAGAACCTGGTTATTCCGGATCCGTATATTTCTCCCTTTAAGGACATCATGATTCAGTTGATGCGAAACTCACTTTCTCACGGGTTTGAGACCCCGGATGAGCGCATGGCAGAAGGTAAACCTATGAAGGGAAGTATTACCATCACCCTGGATGAGAAAGAGGATGATGTTATGGAGATCAACTACAAAGATGATGGTCAGGGACTTGATCTCAAGAAAATCAAGGATAAAGCAGTTTCAAGAGATATAATTTCGGAGCTGGATGCTGGAAAGTTGAAGCAGAACGAAGTTCTCGAGTTACTTTTTCACAAAGGATTCTCCACGGCTGACAAGGTTGACAATTATTCAGGAAGAGGGCAGGGGCTAAGTTTGGTCAAGACCATCATTGAAGACAAGAAAGGATCTTACACCATAAAATACAACAGGGGTAAGTTTTTTGAAATTATTATAACTCTTCCGATTCATGCTGAGGAAGAGATCGTATCATGAAAATATTTGATTTAGCTGGTATCTTAAATTTTTTCCTATGAGGTTGCTAATAGTAGATGACTCTTCAATAATGAGGAGAACAATTGAAAAAAATCTTGGTGACTATGACCTTGAAATCATAGGAATGGCGTCCAATGGCAATGAGGCGCTTGAAATTGTGAAAAAGGAAAAGCCTGATGTGGTGACACTTGACATTACAATGCCCGAAATGGATGGTATTACGTGTCTTGAGAGCATCATGGCCATACATCCTGAAGCCAAGGTGATGATCATCACCGCACTTTCTGACAAACTCACCGGTCTGCAAGCCCTGGACAAGGGTGCTCGTGGTTTTCTTTACAAGCCAGTCAGAGCAGATGATTTAGCACGCGCATTTGACAAGCTATTAAAAAGGAATGGAAACAACTAGAGAAGAATTCGAGGCAACTTGTAGCATGTTCATCAACTCCGTCGAGAATTATTTTAAACACCTGACGGATATTGACTCGGAAATGAGTGTTCCATACCTTAAAGAAACAGAAGGATTAATGCTGAAAGATATAACCGGAATGATAGGTATATCGGGTAGCAGAAAAGGTTTTGTATACATATCCGCCAATAGGGGCATGTACAAGGACCTGATTAACATTTTCATTGGGATAGATGACCCTTCCGATGAAGATATCCTGGATATGGCAGGTGAGATATCAAACGTGGTGGCAGGTAATGTGAGGGCCAATCTGGGAGCCAATTTCATGATCTCAGTACCAATCGTATTTGAAGGAATGCCTACCGAATTAAAGGACATTCCAAAGGATGTTTCTATCTATGTGATTCCCATTAAGTGGAACAATCACGAGGCATTTGTTGTAATTGGATTACATTAACCGCAGTTTTTGTAATTTTCTCTTAAATTTTTAGACTATTAGTAAAGATAGAATCAACGATTCTCAGCGGTCGCTGGAGGCAATTGGCGGTATAAAGGACAGGGCGAAAACCAATTATTTTACGCTCTTCCCGGATGATGCTACCTTAAACAAGGTACTACCGCAGGCTTTTGTAATCAATAGACCCATGAGTACCGTTGGGGGAGATGGGTATTGGCTCTATCAAAAAGGAGATATCCTGTTCTTGGCAGCTTTTGACTGCATGGGGCATGGCCATCTGGCTTCGATGATGACCCGAATCTACACGCAAGCTTTGGAAAAACTGGTAGTCAACCACAATATCGAATTTCCGGGTTCGATTCTGCAATTTATACATCGGGAAATCCAAAGCCGTTTTGTCAATAAAAAGAACATAATGGTAGGAACAGGGGCAGATCTTGGTATCGTCAAAATTGACTGGAAAGAGCACAAGATGGAATATGCTGGTGCCAAAATGGATTTGATCCAAATTCGGGATGGAGAAATGGACATCATAAAGGGAGACAGGATGCAGATAGGCGAAATGTTTGACTATAAGCATGATTATCATTCCCACACAATCGACATCAGTAAAAAGTCCAGATTCTACTATGGCAGTGATGGATTGAAAGATCTGATCGGAGGCCCGTCAAACAAAAAATTGGGTGGGCAGAACATGAAAGACATGCTCCTGGAGATGCAGAAATTTGACTTGAGACAGCAGAAACCTGAAATAGAACTGTACCTTGACCAATGGAAAAAGTCTAACTCCCAGAATGACGACATCCTTTTGATAGGATTTGAACTATGATCCTTTATGGATTGACTGAAATTAAAAAGTAGTTCTTCTTACCCCGCTGGGCGATCAGGTATTTATTATGGATAAGTTCCAGGCCTTTTAGATCTTGATTTGCGGAACCGATTTTGTCTTTGTTGATGCTTACTCCGCCCCCCTGGATCATCTTTCTGGCCTCACCTTTCGAAGAAAAAATTACATTTCCAGAAGTTTCACTGAGTAAGGTTGTCACATCTTCACATGAATTGAAATCTGATGCATTGACCTCCGCTGTGGGGACACCTTCGAAGACCTGCAATAATGTTTTCTCATCCAGGGAGAGAAGATCTTCTTTACTGGATTTCCCAAATAGAATCGACGACGCCTTTATGGCCACTTCAAGTTCTTCCTTGGAATGTACACGCTCCGTTACTTCCTCTGCCAGTGTTTTTTGTAGAAGTCTTAGATGCGGTGATTCATTGTGCTCGGCAATGAGTGTATTGATTTCATCCTGGCCTTTAAGGCTGAATATCTTTATGTATTTGACTACATCTTCATCCGAAGCATTGATCCAATACTGATAAAACTTGTAAGGAGAAGTTTTTTCAGGATCAAGCCATATATTTCCTCCTTCGGATTTCCCAAATTTCGAGCCATCCGCTTTCGTGATGAGGGGTGTGGTGATGGCAAAAGCTTCCCCTTGTCCTTTCCTCCGAATTAACTCAGTACCTGTGACGATATTGCCCCATTGGTCGGACCCGCCAAGTTGTAACTTAACACCATTGTTTTTCCATAGCCAATAGAAATCATACCCCTGCACAAGCTGGTAAGAGAACTCTGTAAAAGAGAGTCCTGTTTCCAGACGAGTTTTTACTGAATCTTTGGCCATCATGTAATTCACCGTGATGTGCTTACCCACCTCGCGGATAAAGTCCAAAAAACCGAATTCCTTGAACCAGTCGTAATTATTTACAACTGATGCCGCATTTTCACCCGTAAAGTCCAGGAATTTTTCCAATTGTTTTTGTACGCACGACAGGTTATGATTTAAGGTGTCCTCATCCAGTAGATTTCTTTCCGAGGACTTACCAGACGGGTCACCTACCATGCCGGTAGCCCCACCGACCAGCGCCACTGGTTTATGTCCGGAATTCTGAAAGTGGACCAGTGTCATGACCTGAACCAGGTTTCCGATGTGCAACGAGTCAGCCGTCGGATCAAATCCAATATAACCACTGGTAATTTCCTTTTTGAGCTGCTCATCCACGCCGGGCATGTAGTCATGCACCATACCCCTCCATTTAAGTTCTTCCAAAAAATCTTTCATAGGTATGTGAGAATCCGGCAAAAATAGAATTCCATTAAGAAAAACATACCCGAATATTTGAATTCTTACGTTTTCCCGGAGGGTCTTATGGCAAAAAGCGATAAATCGACCTAACCGGACTTAATCAAGTAGACAGGCGAGGCAAATATTCCATTCTTGTGGGTCAAATGTTCTGTTTTTTTGAGTAACTGATACACCTTTTTATAATTACTTCAAGTTATCAGGAGCATTTCAACAATTGAATGCGCTTTAATACAACAACCCAATGAACCTAAGCCTCCTGGATGTCTCTATAATCCTGCTGTATCTTCTCAGTACAGTATTCATTGGGTTTTATCTAAAAAACAGAGCCCAAAAATCCAAGGAATCCTATCTGCTGGGTGGTAACCAATTGCCCTGGTACATGTTGGGTTTGTCCAACGCATCCGGGATGTTTGATATTTCCGGTACCGTCTGGCTTGTGACCATATTATTTGTCTACGGGGTCAAGAGTATCTGGCTGCCATGGTTGTGGCCTGTGTTCAATCAGATCTTTCTGATGGTGTTTCTGTCTATGTGGCTGAGACGTTCCAATGTAACGACCGGAGCTGAATGGATAAGGACCAGATTTGGAAACCTAAGAGGTGCTCAAATGTCGCATGTCATCGTAGTTGTCTTTGCGCTGATTATGGGACTTGGTTACCTCACCTACGGATTTATCGGCCTTGGAAAGTTTGTCGAAATATTTGTGCCCTGGGAGTCTCTTAGTCAATACATCCCACTGAATATACCGAAAGAGTACATTCCTCATTTCTACGGAATCGTTTTCACCTGCTTTGCCATCCTTTACTCTTTATTAGGGGGTATGATGAGCATAGTCTGGGCGGATTTGATCCAATACATTATCATGGCCATATCTTCCATTGTGATAGGCGTGATTGCAATGATGGCCCTTACGGAAAATTCGCTGGTTGTACCAGATGGGTGGTCTAGTCCTTTTTTTGGGTGGAACCTCAATATGGATTGGACAGGGATCATCACTGAAGCCAACCAAAAGATCCAGGAAGATGGCTTTTCACTTTTCTCAATCCTGTTCATGATGATGGTGTTTAAAGGAATTTTGGTCAGTCTGGCAGGTCCCGCACCCAATTATGACATGCAGAAAATTCTTTCCACCAAGTCAGTTCGGGAAGCAGCTCTCATGAGTGGCTCAGTTTCAATCATCCTAATGCCCATCAGGTATTTCATGATCGCAGGGTTTGCCGTATTGGGTCTCCTGTTTTACGACCAACTCGATCTTGTGGTACCGGGGAAAGGACTTGACTTTGAGCAAATATTGCCTTCGGCCATAAATCAATTTGTTCCGGTTGGTTTTCTGGGTCTTTTGCTGGCAGGATTACTGGCTGCATTCATGTCAACTTTTGCAGGAACCCTAAACGCTGCACAGGCATACATCGTCAATGATATCTACATCAAGTATATCAATCCTTCAGCAACAAGCGAACGACTAAAAGGCATTAATTACCTCGCCGGACTGATCATGGTGGTCGTAAGTATCGTTTTTGGTTTTTTTGCCAAGGATGTAAATGATGTGCTCCAATGGATTGTATCAGGATTATACGGTAGTTACGTGGCTGCTAATATCCTAAAATGGTACTGGTGGCGGTTCAATGCGAATGGATTTTTCTGGGGAATGGTAGGAGGGCTCATACCGGCGCTTACATTTCGCTTCATTTTTCCCGGTATCCTTGACTTGTACACCTTCCCGTTGATGTTGCTTATTTCCGTGGTTGCCTGCCTGATCGGCACCTATACTTCACCACCTGTAGAAGAAGAAAGTTTAAAGAGCTTTTACCGAAATGTAAGGCCATGGGGATTTTGGAAACCAATTCACGAAAAAGTGATTGCCGAAGACCCTTCATTTAAGAAAAACAACAATTTCAGGAAAGATGCTTTCAATGTTGTAGTTGGTATAATCTGGCAAACAGCACTGGTGGTCTTTCCGATCTACCTGGTTCTGATGGATACTGTGCCCTTGATTATAAGCATTCTTATTGCTGCGATATGCACAGTGATTCTCAAAAGAACCTGGTTCGATCATTTACCTAAGGACAACTGAAACAATAGAAAAATGAATAATTCAAGAAGAAAAAGTATTAAGACAATAGGTTCCGGGATTATAGCCACTCCATTTGTGGTAGGGGCAGGATCCTTAATTAATTCATGCGGTTCTAAAACTTCCGGATCTGCAGGCAATGAGGATTCGGCAGAACAAGTTGAAGAAACCACATCTATGTTTTTCGAGATTTCTCTCGCTCAATGGTCACTGCACAAATCGTTCTTTGGAAAGAGCTTTGACCAGGGATGGCAAAAATTCGCGGAAATGATGCAGAAAGATCCTGAATCTGTTCTTCAGGGTGACATTAAACCGATTGACTTCCCGGTTATCGCAAAGAATACGTATGGAGTAGATGCGGTTGAGTACGTCAATCAGTTCTTTAAAAACAAAGCGGAAGACATGCAATACCTGTCTGATCTGAAAGGACGAGCAGACGGTGAGGGTGTTCGCAATGTTCTGATAATGATTGATGGTGAAGGTCAATTGGGTAATTCGGATGAAGCGGCAAGGATACAGGCTGTTGAGAATCACTATAAATGGGTAGATGCAGCCAAATATCTAGGGTGCCATGCGATCAGAGTCAATGCAGGAGGTAATGGTAGCCGGCAGGAAGTAGCAGCTGCCGCGACGGATGGTCTTGGCAGACTTACGGAATATGGCGCTCAAAATGAAATCAAAATCATCGTTGAGAATCATGGAGGCTATTCCTCCGATGGAAGTTGGTTGGCGGGTGTGATAGGTGCGGTAAATAGTCCTTACTGCGGTACCTTACCGGATCTTGGAAACTTCTGTATTGAGCGAAACTACGAGACTGGAGAGTGCGGAAAAGAATATGACAAATACAAGGGTACGGAAGAACTGATGCCTTTTGCAAAGGGAGTAAGTGCAAAGACACATGCTTTTGATGAGAATGGAAATGAGTCGAATATCGATTACACCCGAATGCTCAATATCATCAAAGATTCAGGCTTTTCAGGTTTTATAGGCATTGAGTATGAAGGACAGCAATTAAGCGAAGAGGAGGGCATAAAAGCCACAAAGAGTCTACTGGAAAGAGTTGGCAAGGAAATCTCCGAAGCTTAAAATTGATTTATCAGATGAGCGGAGATCATCAGACGTGGGTCCGGGAATTGCTGTCAAAACATAATAGTTTGATTGAGAGAAAAAATCTGCCCGTTTGGAGCAATGGAATCCTTGAGCGATATCGACATCCGATTCTCACAGCCGAACATGCTCCTGTTTTCTGGAGGTATGATCTGAACCCACTAACGAATCCGCTTTTTCTGGAAAGGCAAGGCATCAATGCCGCATTCAATGCCGGGGCCATCCGCTTCAATGAGAAGTTTTGTCTGGTTGTCAGAGTAGAGGGCCATGACAGAAAATCCTTCTTTGCCGTTGCAGAAAGTGAAAATGGAGTGGATGGATTTCGATTTTGGGATCACCCAATTCTCATGCCCAAGACAGATGAACCGGATACCAACATATACGATATGCGGTTGACCAAACATGAGGACGGTTGGATCTATGGCTTGTTTTGCACTGAGAGACGACCTGCCAATGCACCGGATTATGACCAATCTGCCGCAAATGCCAAATGTGGTATAGCCAGAACACATGACCTGGTGAATTGGGAGCGGCTTTCTGACCTTGACTCCGGTGAAAGTCAGCAGCGAAATGTGGTGTTACACCCGGAATTTGTTGACGGTAGATATGCATTGTATACCAGGCCGCAGGATGGCTTTATTGAAGCTGGTAAAGGTGGAGGTATTGGTTGGGCATTGGTCGAGTCAATGGAAAATGCTGTCTTGACTTCCGAAAAAGTCATAAACCCGAAAATTTACCATACCATAAAGGAAGTTAAGAATGGTCAGGGACCTCCACCACTTAAAACGGATATAGGTTGGTTACACCTTGCCCATGGGGTCAGAAATACAGCTGCAGGTTTGCGCTACACACTTTACATGTTCATGACTGATCTGAAGGATCCCTCGAAAGTTATTTACGAACCAGGAGGTTTATTTATGGGTCCCCAAGATGAGGAAAGAGTGGGGGATGTTTCCAATGTATTGTTCTGCAATGGTTGGATAGAGCACCACGGTAACGTCTACATTTATTACGCTTCCTCTGACACCCGCATGCATGTGTCAACAAGTTCTCTGGACAAACTGGCTGATTATTGTCAAAACACTCCACCCGATGGATTGAATTCGAATTCAAGCGTGCAGATTAGAAATAAACTGATCCAGTCAAATCTTGAATTCTTAAAAAAACATGATATATCACTGGGATGAGTCACTTTCCTCTAAATACTAGTGCCTGCTGGCAAATGTTGGAAGAGAACATCCTTCCTTTTTGGATAGATAAAATGCCTGACAAGGAAAATGGTGGTTTTTACGGTAGAATAAGTGGCAGGAATAAGCTAGACAAAAAAGCAGACAAGTCTATTATCCTGAATTCGAGAATACTATGGACCTTCAGCATGGCATTCAGGGTTATCGGGAAGCGTTCCTATAAGGAAATGGCGGATCGGGCTTATGAATATCTGGTAAACAAATTTTATGACAATGAGCACAAGGGGTTTTATTGGTCCCTTTCATTTGAAGGAGTGCCAACGGAAACCAAGAAGCAATCCTATGCGCAGTCATTTGTAATCTATTCTTTGACAGAATATTATAAAATATCAAGAGAACCTGAAGTCCTGTCTTTGTGCAAGCAGACGTTTGAAGCGTTGGAGTCTTGTGGCTTTGATCACACGAACAATGGATACTACGAGGCAAAATCCCGGGATTGGAGTGCTTTAAAGGACCAAAGGTTAAGTGATAAGGATATGAATGCCTGCAAATCGATGAATACTCATTTGCATATCCTGGAGGCATATTCCAATCTTATAACCATTTGGCCTGATCAAAATCTAAAAGATAGACTTCAAAACCTAATCAAAATCTTTGATGAGAAAATCATTTCGGAAGAAGGTCACCTGAAACTATTTTTTGAGGATGATTGGACGGTTCTGAGTACGAACTATTCATTTGGTCACGACATTGAATGCAGTTGGCTTTATCAGGAAGCTGTAGAGCGGTTAGGTGACAGTGTCAGAGAAAGAAATGTAAATGAGATGGTGGAAAAGATGGTGGTGGCCGGACTTGAAGGACTGGATCGGGATGGCGGTCTGATGCATGAAGGAAGCGATGGGGCAATTATCAATTCTTCAAAAGAATGGTGGCCGCAGGCAGAGGCTCTTGTTGGGCTGGTAAACGTTTGGAAAAATACAAGCAATGACTACTATCTGAACGTTGCACAAAAAATCTGGCAATTCATCAATCAAAAACTTTTGGATCCTGCCGGTGAGTGGTATTGGGGATTGGATGAGCAAGGAAAAACGGAGGTCACCATGGACAAAGCAGGACCCTGGAAATGTCCATATCACAATAGTCGTGCTATGCTTGAGCTTCTGCATCGCCTTCCTGAATGAAGCTTTTGTCCTATTTTCCTGCCGTAATAGTTTGAGAACTATCAGACTATCTTAAATTTGATTGTGCTATTTGAGTTTCATAAGATTAGAAGATATTCTCTCATATTACTTTTAGTCCTTTCTGCCTGTTTTGCCTACGCAAGCGATGGTAATGAGATCTCTATACTGATCAGGGAAGGGAAATTCTCGGAAGCAATGACCCTTACGGAGGAATTCCCCATTGATTCCGAAGATATTAGGGAGAATTTAAGAAATCAGAATCAGGTAGCATATCTCAATATGCTGCTGGGAAAACTTGATACGGCATACGTCATTCATGATCGCGTAATGAATTTATCCGTGGCAGGTCAGCATCATGATATTGTGGCTGAAACTGATTTTTATCTGGGTGAGTTGTACTTTTCATTGGGACATCCCAATAAATCCCTGATGCACCTTCGCAAGTCCATAACCTACCTGAAAAACCGAGAAGTCACATCTTATTTTCTGCATCGGGCGATGTCATGCCTGGCCAGAGTGAGCTTTCATTCGGGAAACATTTCCTCAGCCAAAAGTACCATGGAACTCATAGAATCAACAGATTTTGATGGTATGCTGGATCCTTACAGTTCCGTGATGGATAATCTCCTAAAAGCCGATCTGGCCCTAAAGAACGGAGAATCTTCACAAGCCTCTCAATTTTACCAGACTGCGAGACAAGGAGCTTCAGAAAATAGTATGGCAAGAAATCTAAGCTATTTGATGCTTCGTGAGTCGGATTTTAATGACAGCAGAAGAATCCCTCAAAGCCAACTCAATAATATTGACAACTTAATTGAGAACTCCACGCAGTTTGATGTGCAGATCATCGCACTTTCCATGCTTTCAGATTATTATGGAGAGATTGGACGGTTAGATCGCGCACTGGAAGCGTCAAAACGCAAGTCTGGTTTAGAAAGCCAGCGCAATTCCATGCTGGTTTCATTAAATAATATTCAGTCGGACAAAATAGCAGCTGTCCGGACAGATGAATTGCAATATCAGTTGCTCAATAAACTGGAGGACAATAAAACCAGACAAATTTGGATTTTTCTCGCGATACTGGTGGCCCTTTACCTTACGGGTTTTGCGATCGTGTTTAGACGCCTAATCAATCAAAAAAACAAATCTCAAAGAGACCTGGCGGCCAAAAACATAGAATTGATAAACAAGTCCACCCAGATCACTGAAACCCAAAGCAGACTGATCCAATCAGAAAAAATGGCTGTATTGGGTCGATTGTCATCAGGTATTGCTCATGAGCTTAATACGCCCATTGGAGCTATAAAAGGTAATGTGGAGCTTATTCACGACCTGCAGTCACGTGAGCTGGATCAATGGTTCAAGGTTTCGACTTTGTTGAAACCGGATGAGTTTAAAGTCCTCGTGGAGCTGATGAAAGCAGCCTGTGAGAAAAAAACTGAGGCAAAGAGCACCGAAGAGGAGAGAGAAATCCAGAAAAAGGTAGCTAAGTTCTTTAAAGAGGTGGAGATTGAAAATAAGGAAGATGTAATCGATATCTTTTCCGACCTTTATATCACAGAAAACCTTAACGCATACACGCCTCTTTATGGTCATGAGCACAATGTGGAAATTCTGGAATTGGCTCTTTATGTATTCAACCGATCCAATTCCGTAATAACGGCAAAAACCGCCTTGGCACAAGCTGAAAAGATCCTGCATTCATTCCGAACCTACAGCTTCAGAAGGGGTTGGGAAGACTTCAAGTCAGTTGACGTTAAGGAAAATATTGAAGTTGTCATTTCCCTTCATAAGAACACTTTTTCTGGTGTAGATGTTGATTTTACTGCCGAAGGTGATACCAAGGTCATTGCTGTTCCTGATGAACTGAGTCAGGTATGGTCGAATATTCTGAATAATGCCATAGAGGCAATGAAAGGAAAAGGCAATATAAAAGTATCGGTATTGGCAGATGAAGAGAATGTTCGGGTGGAAATTACTGATAATGGAGGGGGAATACACCTTGAACCTGGGCAGGACATTTTTGATCCGTTCTTCACCACCAAAAAGGGAGGAGGAAGCGGTCTTGGCATGGACCTTACACGGCAGATCATCCAGAAGCACGAAGGAACAATTAACTGGAAGAATACTGATAAAGGCGTTACTTTCACCATTATCTTGCCAAAAAACATTCAAAATACTGAGATTATCGTTACGCAAACCAATATTGAGATATGAGTAAGAAGGGTCTCATATTATTTGTAGATGACGAATATTACTTACTTAGTACCCTAAAGGCCATTGTCAAGACGGAGTTTCGCCGTTATAACATTCAGTTTGCGGAGAATGGAGATGAGGCGTTGGATCTACTTAAATCATTGGAGCCAATTGACAGACTTATGGTTTTTTCTGATTGGCAAATGCCCGGGATGAAAGGGGATGAATTACTCATCAAAATACATGAAAGATACCCGCAAAGCGTCAATTATCTTTTAAGCGGAATGATCACCAAAGAACCTGAAGAGGATACTTTCGAAAGAGGCGGAATTGTGAAAGTGCTGTTCAAACCATGGAACAATCAGGAACTTCTTAACATTATGCGAGAGACGCTAAATGAGGACTTTCATAAATGATCCATTCCGATTTCAAAGATTGCAAAATCATCATTTTTGATCTGGGTAACGTCATCATTGATTTAAGATGGGACAAGTGGATAAGTGCTTTTTCTCAATACAAAAATCTTGGCGATAAAGAGCTTCTCGGAAGTATCACGCGTGATCCATCCTTCATAGACTTTGAGATTGGGAAAATCAGCGAAGTCCAGATGTGTGGAGCACTCAATGAATTGTTGGAAAGTAACATGACTCAGGGTGAGTTTACAGAGAAATGGAATAGCCTGCTGGGAGATATACCTTTTCGGAAATTAGAGCTGATTACGCAGCTTCGCAACGAATTCAAAGTGCTTATCTTAAGTAATACCAACCATACTCATGAAATTGCATTTAACCAATTGGTCGGAGATTTGACCGGTGGAAAAAAACTGGACCATTTGGTTGACAAGGCTTATTACTCACATGTAATGGGACTTAGGAAGCCCAACCGTGACATATATGAGACGGTGCTTTCAGATCAGGATGCCAATCCCAATGAAGTGGTATTTTTTGATGATAACGTGGATAACATAACATCAGCGAACCAGTTGGGAATCAACGGAGTTTTGGTGAAGTCACCTGATAAATTGTGGGACTACTTTGAACGATAATACCAGAAGAATTTTAATTCATCTAGGACTCTTCATCCTAACGGTTTTCACTACCACTTTGGCTGGAGCCGAATGGATGTACAATAAGTTCCTGTTTATCGGAGAGGCGCAAATGGAATGGCATCATTTTGTTGGAGGATTCCAGTATTCAATTCCTTTTTTACTCATTCTGAGTGTCCATGAATTTGGGCACTTCTTCACGGCCCGCCATCATGATATAAGGGTTACGTTGCCTTATTACATT
This sequence comes from Cyclobacteriaceae bacterium, assembly GCA_965228045.1. Taxonomy (GTDB): domain Bacteria; phylum Bacteroidota; class Bacteroidia; order Cytophagales; family Cyclobacteriaceae; genus JANQEU01. Next base: position 2,307,935 of record OZ245789.1, read on the forward strand.
CCATTATGGTTAGGATTTATAGCTGCTCCGTCTTTCGGGACCATGGGAGCCCTGATCAGAATCAAGGATATGATTGTTTCCCGCTCCAAGTATTTTGATGTAGGAGTGGCGGGGCCTTTGGCGGGTTTTGTAGTAGCCATTGGTGTGATTTGGTATGGTTTTACACACTTACCGCCTCAGGAATATATTTTTGAAGTTCATCCGGAATATGAACAATACGGACTGGAGTATCCCGAACATGTTTACGACGAGAACAGTTACTCACTGCAATTTGGTGACAACCTTGTCTTTTGGTTTTTCCAGGAGCACGTTGTGACAGACCAATCATTGATACCGCATCCAAACGAAATCATTCATTATCCTTACCTGCTGGCCGGATACCTGGCGTTATTCTTCACGGCTCTCAATTTGTTGCCCATCGGCCAGCTCGATGGAGGCCATGTGATTTTTGGATTATTTAATCCAAAAATCACAAAACGGATCAACGAAATTTTTTATACCGGGATTCTATTTTATTCCGGGTTGTCCATGGTCGCACCCGGTGCGCTTTTTCAATTGGGAGGAACTTCCTATTATTTATTGGGGCTCGTCTTCTATATGTATCTGCTATACATTGCTGTAACCAGCATGTTCACATCAAGAAGGGATCGATTGATGTTTGCCGCAATCATGATGACTGTCCAGTATTTTGTTTACTATTTCACCGGTTTTGAGGGATACGGAGGTTGGTTACTCTTTATCATCATAGTTGGGAGATTTGTTGGAATTTACCATCCTCCGGTGATCGACAACAGACCGATGTCTACCGGCCGTCAGATTGTTGGATGGATCGCAATTGCGGTACTAATTCTGTGCTTTAGCCCCAGACCGTTTATCTTAGGATAGGTGCTTTAGGGCATTCAAGCCACCCTTGACACTTCGGACAGCTGTAAAACCCTGAGAGATCAGGTATTTTTTGGCCTGGCCACTTCTTTTCCCTGATTGGCAGAAGACGATAATTTCACTGGTTTTTAGTGGCTCCAGCTCGGAGATCCTCTGCGGGATATTGTAGAGCGGCAGTAATTCGGCCCCAATGTTAAATTCCTCATATTCCCATTCCTCCCTTACATCGAAAATATTCTCGAGGTCGCTGGCATCAATTCGTTCTTTGAATTCATCGATCGAAATATCATCCATCATTTTTGATTATCAGTTTTTGGGTACTATTGCGATTATCGTAAAATATTCTCAACAAGTAAAGTCCTGACCGAATATTTGGGATAGCATAGTTGGATTGTTTCGGGGAGGAAAAGACCAGATTACCATTCAGGTTATACAATTCAATCCTGTCGTGCTTTCCCTGGATTTGAAATCTTCCTCCTGGAGCGGGGTTGGGAAAAATGAGGTGATTTATCTTTTCAGAAACAGAAAGTACTGTATCTGACTTATTGAAAACAGGTCTGATCATCAGCGAACCTTCGATCCTGTCATTTTGCTGCCAGTTACCCAAAGATTTGGAATAGATGGAGGACGCTCCCCCAAGATTATTTCTATCTACACCCACACCGACATAATTATTGGTGTACTGCCTGAAGCCAATGTAAAAAGTATCAGAAAGTACAATCGGAGTGGACAAAGTGAATTTTTGAAACTCATTTCTACCCTTTGCCTCAATGGTACCTGTCAGCTGTCGGACCGAAAATGATCCCTCTTCCAGTTCCTTCCAAACCTTTACGTCAATCGTTTCTCCCACAGAGCTCGGATTGATACTTGGGAAATGGATCAATATATCCGTCAGGCGTGTAGTCTCTTCCAGGATAAACCTTACCGCCAACTCTCCTCCAATCAGATTTACCCCAGCTGCGAATTCAGCGGTACCGTCATCATAGGCGAGGTAATTTTTAAGAAAATAGGTTTGTGTCAGCGTATCATTGATCCGAAGGTCTGTCGAAAGAAAAAGCGTATCATTATTGGAACCCACTACCTCAAACAGGTTTTTATCTCCGGATTTATAAATGAACCTTGAGGTAAGCAACATTGAATCACCTGAGAAGTCTAGTCCTGATACATCTAATCCTGAAAATCTCCGACCATATTCGTTTGGGGATTGTTGACCTTTCAGCTCAAATCCCGAACTGATCGATTCACCGGTCAATTCATTTGTGAGTGTATGACTGATTTCCATCGGATAAAAGAGATCACTTAGATTAGATCCAAACCCAAAAGAGTTTTCAATGTACTTCGAGGGATTGGCTCTGAACTCATCCATCGAAATCTCATAGTAGGGATAAAATGGAGATGATGCCTGATTGGAGAAGCTGCGATCCAGATGTTCCGTGTCACCGAAAGATCGATCCTGGTTCAGATATATATAATCCAGGTGCCAGCTATCGTAAATTCCACTTACACTGCTAAATGATTGAAATCTGAACCTAAACCCTTCATGAAAGTATTTCTCATCAAAGATCTGGACCAAAACCTGAGTAAAGGTCTGTTCGCCATTAGAGTCGGTAATAACTGAGGAGGGACCACCCAACAGACTTATTTCGTCAATGTCTTCATTTATATCCTGTGTTACCCATGTAGAATCAGCAGCGTAAAACTGTAGTCTGAGGGAATCGGAATCATCTGGTATTTCACCAAGTCCTCTTGATTGCCAGAAGAAGCTTAAGAATACGGAACTTCTGCGACTTTCCGGAACAGTGGACAGATCTATCGGTCTAGAAACCAACTCATCACCCAAGCCGGAAAAGGTAGCACTCTCCTGGTAGGGAGAGCCATTTTTGTCTACTCCATCAAATGAAGCTACATTTTGCGTGGGTGGATTTATAGGGAAGGAGTTGTTGATGTACACATTCTCACTATTTACCCAAAGGGTTGAGTCGGGTACACCATGCGACTGTGAAAAATCATCCCAAAACGGTAATGTACGTAGCGTATCAGTATTTGCTACCGATTCAATCCTGAATGAATTACCATCATACGGGCTTTGTGAATGTAAAAAGCCAGGAAATCCATTGGCCACTGGAAATGATGCCAATATGAACAATAGTAGGAGTAAACTCATTAATTATCCAAAATCGATTCATTGCTCCGGCTCACGGAATCCGCTTTGTAGACCCAGATATTGACCACTCCATTTAGTCTCATGGTAGTTCCCGGTGAAGGACTTTGAGCATAAACGGATCCGGGTGATACCTGCACTACGTAAGTTTCTGTTTCACCTTCAGCATTGGTATCTGTTAGAACGGCCTGATTGTCCTGGGAGTATGTGATCTGCCCTACTGTCAGACCGGATCCCTGAATGGCGATCTGGGCTTCTTCTTCGTCCAGATTGATCAGCTCAGGTGCCTGCAGGTCCTGGCTCCCAAGCCCATCTCCCAGTACAAGATCAATTTCCGATCCTTTCGGAATCATGGTCCCCGGTTCAATCTCCCGGCCATCAAGTTTTTGATCCAGTACAGTATTCAAAAACAGATCGGGAACGTATTCCCGCTTACCCAACTTCAGGTCATACATTTTTAGGACAAGTAAGGCGTTTTTCATGGAGCCTTCTATGAGGTTTGGCATCCTCACCATGGGAGGGGAGGTGGAGTTCAACGTCAGGTATATTTTTCGGTTTTCTTTGACTTTTGAGTTAGGTTTTGGGAATTGTTTTAAGACCGTAAGTGGTGGGTATTCGGTACTGAACCCGGAATCCGCGGTCACCTCATAACGCAGATTTCTTTTCAGTAAAAAGTCATCGAGATCATCATATTCGATACCCACTACATCGGGTACTGTGATGGTTTCCCCATGATTGGTATTGACAGGGAGATAGATGTAAAAGAAAACCAGCAACGCCGCCGTACCTATTATGGTAACAAGAATCAGATGCTTGATGACGTCTTTGCCGGAATCAATTTTGAGTAACTTCATAATATGCCGGTTAGCACTGCAATTATACGATCAAATTCAGGATGTAGTATAGTCTCTTTCCAGTTGCTTCTGTTTTTCCCAGCGCCGGATGGCCATATCAATTAGTTTATTGAGTAAATCAGTGTAGCCGATGCCCATATTTGCCCAAAGCATGGGGAACATACTTACGCTTGTGAACCCTGGAATGGAATTTATTTCATTGATAAGTACTTCATCATCTTCCGTCAGGAACAGATCCACACGAGCGAAGTCTTCACACTTCAAAGTCAGGTAGGCTGCTTCACATAATCTTCTGATTTTTTGACTTACTTCTTCCGAGACATCGGCTGGCACTTTGATCTCAATGGCTTTCTCATCCGTATATTTAGCGTCATAAGTGTAGAAGTCATAGTCACCTTTCAGTATTATCTCTCCTGGCACAGTAGATTGAATCACCTCATTCCCGATGACACCGCACTCCAGTTCACGCGCATTTACAAAAGACTCAATCAGTACTTCCCCGGAGTATCTGAGGCTTTCTTTCAGGGCGTGGTCGAATTGGGAAGGGGTAGTTACCTTGGATATACCAATACTGGAACCCAGATTCCCGGCCTTGATCATAAATGGAACACCCAACCTTTCTTTTACCAGATCGAATGAGATTCCTTCTGACTGTTCGCTACGAAATGACATATATGGTGCAACAGGTATGCCTGCCTGTGCAAGTAGTTTTTTCGATACGATCTTGTCCATAGAGATGGCGGATCCCAGGACGGAGGTGCCCACAACGGGAATGTTTAAGCATTGAAATAAGCCCTGTATGCTACCGTCTTCTCCATCAGTCCCGTGAAGTATTGGGAACACCAAATCCAGTTCGAAGGAAGTATCATTTTTATCCAGAACCGTAGCGATTTTTGATCCGAGATCCATCTTTACCGGATTATCTGTTTTGATCGAATCGGAGACATCCGATTGTAAATACCATTTTCCGGATTTGCTTATGCCAATCAGCGTGAGTTCATACTTGTCATCCATATTGGCGACCACGTTCCTGGCCGAGCGAATGGAAATCTCATGCTCTACGGACTTTCCTCCGTATAAAATTCCTACTTTCATTTGTGGGACAAATGTAGAACCTTACGCATTAAATTCGGTTGTGATCTCCAATCGATCACTTCAAAATGATCCTTTGAGATACGTCTGTGTTTTTTCCTAATACCCTCAGGAAGTAAATTCCTTCAAATCCGGGATTTTCGAAATTAATCACCTGGTTCAACCCAAAAGGTAAATGCTGGCTTAGTTTAATATTGCCGGACAAATCCAGCAGGTAAATCGTAACTGGTTCCTGAGCGGGTAGGTTTAATACCGCATTAAATGATCCTACAGAGGGATTTGGATAGACCAATAGTTTCTGCTCCGATCTTGGAATATCAGTATCCGTGGTATTGAAAAATTCGATGTCATCCAGATAAAGACTACTTCCTCCACCGTCTGCATAGACAAATGCGACTCTGAGTTCCTCCACTTCGGTGTACTCACTTAAATCAAGAAAAACCTCCTGCCAGTCTTCCTCAGCCGGCTCGAAGAAATCGGAGGTAAATTCGTCACTCAGAGTCCCTGACGAAGCATCAAAAATGATTTCCGAAAAATTCTCTCCACAGTCCTCGGATATTACCACCTTCAGGTTGTCCGTAAATCCTGACCGCTGCTTGTAGGCATACCGGAAAGACATTCCTAAGTGGTCAATTTCATTAGGGTCTAATATCGGACTTATAAGCCAATGCTCATTTAAAGCAGATCCATCTGCAGTTATCCTGGCGACAAGCGATTGGTTTTCGTCGGCTTCATACTCCTCAAAAATGTGGTCAGAGTTTCTGCTGATCGGAATCCATTCGTTTCCATTTTCGAAATCCAGCCTCAAAGGCAGACCTTCTTTTCGGTCATTGACTACAATGTTATACTGCTGGACGTTGTTTTCGATGTCCTCATCTAAGGTGCCATTTGGATTATCTACAATGAAATTGAGCTCATATTCTCCAGTCTCCAGATCCGAGACGGAAAAGAAAATCTCCGTGTCCTGCCCCGATTCCAGGAGTGTGTTGGGGTGGCTTATGATGGTGGTTTGATTTGATAAACCGTAGAATATCTCATAGCTGTCCAGAGTTTCAAATCCATAATTGGCTATTTCCATCCTTGTGGAAAACTCTTCATTACAGGTAATCAGGGGCACTCCATTTATGGACTTAATTCCTACATCATAAGCCAAAAGATTTCCAGGATTGATGGATATGCTATCCAGGTACAATTTACCACCTCCGCCGTTTATACCTATGAATGCAACACGGATAGGGTCACCATTCAGGTAGGGTGTAATGTTGAGGTTTACCCTTTGCCAGTCTTGAGGCCCACCTGGCGTGAAATCCGGATTACCTGCCACAGTAGTGCGTAGAGAGGATCCGAAACCTTCAAAAACATAGAATTCCTCTTCATAGTTTTGACCACAATCCACCGATAGAGCAACTATGAATCCGTCTTTGTTCCAGATATTTCCATCTCCGCTATAAGCATAGCTGAACTCCAGATCGGCCGAATTCAGGTTGGTTACATCCAGAATAGGTGTGACCAGGTAGTCAAAGTCTCCGCTTGCCGAATTATCAGCCAGGTCAATGGAAGCAGCCACGTTGGACAGCGTCTCATATGGAGCCTGTTCTTCCATCCACTTACTGGAAGTACCGGAATAGGTGTACATGGACAGGCCATTGCCATCCATGAAGTTTTCCGAATACGGAACCAGTACCTGACGATATTCCGGAAAAGTGATTTGAATAAGATTGTTTTCCTCATTTCCATCTGCATTTCCATTCACAGTTATGATTTCTATTTCCAGATCTGTCAGCATGGAAATATTAATGGCATCGAAGCTTATGATTTCTGATTCAAGTAGCTCCAGGTTTGAATTGATTTCGATGGTTTGGAGGGAATCATCACCAAGCGATAAAGTAGCTCTGAAACTATTGATCGTGTTTGTCCCGTAGTTACGGACTTCGATCGAGGGAATGTATTCGGTATTACAATCGTTGGATTCCGGCTCGATTACCCTGCGTATTCCAAGGTCATTGCTTACCTGCACAGGTTCGGAAAGTGCCGGAGAGGATAGAAGAGAGAATCTTCGGGGACTGTTTTCCAATACCAGATTCATTCGCGTTTTTTGACATTGTGTGAAGATATTCATGCAGGCATCATTGGTGTAATTCATGTAGTTGGAATACATGTCTTCACTCTCGCATGTAAACTGTGCTTCTGAAGGACATAACCCTGTGTAATTTCTACTTTGTGTTGGGGTATCGTCGCAATAATCATTGCCTGTACAGTTCAAAATATCACCCCACAGATGCCTCAAGCCCAGATAATGGCCAATTTCATGGGTTAATGTTCTTCCAAAACTGTCAAACTGTCCTCCTGTATCATCATTGATGCCAATGTATTCATGATCTACGATCACGGCATCCTGGAAAGGATTCTCGTCGATGTCAATAATGCCCTCAAGACTGGAATATGGATAGGAGGACCATCCAATGATGTTGCCACTTAATTCCGCCACCATGATATTGATGTATTCTTCCGGAGGCCAGAAGCTTTCCTGCATAAGTTCAATAAACTCACTTTGGGAGTAGCTCGGCTGCGAGCCTTGCTTTCTTACAATACCGGTCGTCGGGAGTCCTTCCGGATCTCTTTTAGCCAGTATAAATTGGATGTCCGTATTGACAGCTACATCAAGAAATGATGGTGGCGTGCTGGATGCATCCGTATTGGTCCGGCCATAATCCTCATTTAGGATTCTGAGCTGATCAAGAATTCTTTCGTCCGATATGTTTGATCCCGTTCCGATTTCCTCCCCGAAATGGACGATGTGAAAAACAATCGGAAGGGTATAGGTTGCCTCCGTTCTGGAAGAAGTCTTTTGCAATCGAATCCCGGAGATCCAGTTTTCAAATTGAGATTCATGGTGATTGGGAATTCCCTCTATATGATGATCTACCAGGCATCTTTGAGCCTCAGAGCCAAGAGAGAGCATGAAAAATGTGACAATCAACCAGGTTTTCCTCATCCCGGTAAATTTAATTACTGGGCCATTGAAGGTAATTTGGCATTGGGATCATCAGGGTCTGTTATATTGATCGCCTCCACTTTTTTGATTTCGGGGACTGCCCGGATAATGGCCTCTTCAACACCAGCTTTTAGCGTCATCGTCGACATTGGGCATGAGCCGCATGCTCCCAAAAGCTCCAATACCGCCGTTTCATTTTCCAGAGAAAGGATCTTTACATTTCCTCCATCGGCGACAAGATAAGGCCTGATGTTATCCAGCGCTTTCTCCACTTTATCAAATAATTCCTTATCTGTCATTGTGTTGTTATTTCTACTTTTTCCGTTTTCGGTCCGGAGGCATTTCTTATGGCTACCTGCCGGGCCATGGATTCCGCCAGCTCTTTATAAGCTTTTCCGGAAATATCTTCCTTCATAACCGCAGGAAAACCATTGTCTCCACTTTCTCTGATCGATTGCACAATTGGAATCTTTCCAAGAAGCGGTACTTCGTTCTTCTCAGCCAGCTTTTCACCACCGCCTTCTCCAAAGATATGGTATTTATTGTTGGGCAACTCCTCCGGAGTGAAGTAAGACATGTTTTCCACAACCCCTAAAACCGGAACATTAATTTGAGGCTGCTTGAACATGGCAATTGCTTTTTGAGCGTCTGCCAACGCCACTTTTTGCGGTGTTGTCACAATGATGGATCCGGTGACTGGAACGGTTTGTACCAATGTCAGGTGAATATCACTTGTTCCTGGCGGCAAGTCTATCAATAAGTAATCCAGTTCACCCCATTTGGTATCACCGATGAATTGTTTCAGGGCAGAGCTTGCCATGGGTCCTCGCCATACGACAGCACCATCGGCAGGGGCAAGGAACCCAATTGAAATCAATTTCACCCCATACTGCTGAATGGGAAGGATCATATTTTTCCCATTCTCCTTGCTCACGGCGGGTTGCTCAAATTCGCAATTGAACATGGTGGGGATAGACGGACCAAAAATATCAGCATCGATCAGTCCAACGGATGCGCCGGTTTTGGCCAGAGCCACAGCAAGATTGGCTGCTGTGGTAGACTTGCCAACACCACCTTTACCGCTGGCGATGGCAATTATATTTTTCACTCCGGGAAGCAAAGGAGCATCACTGTAGCGGGTGGTGGTGACATTCGAGGTCATATTGATGTCCATCTCCACCTCTTCGCCTAATTCGGATTTGATTGCTTTTTCGCAATCCATCCTAATCATTTCCTTCAACGGACATGCAGGTGTGGTCAATACCACGTCAAAGCTTACTTTGTTGCCATTGATCTCGATCTTTCGGATCATATTTAATGACACAAGGTCCTGTTTCAGGTCAGGATCCTGAACCTTTGATAATGCTTTTAGAATTCCCTCTTTTGTCAACGCCATCCGCTTAGATAATCAATTATTAGGCAAGTTTAGGTATCATCGAACTTGGAACAAATAATCTGGCAAATAAGTTAGTTTTGCACATTATTTATACCCATGATCACTCAATCTACAATCGATGAAATAAAGAACCGAATGGATATTGTAGAAGTGGTGGGTGATTTTGTCCAACTTAAAAAATCCGGCTCGAGTTACAAAGCTTTAAGTCCATTTACTACGGAAAAAACACCTTCCTTTTTCGTAGTCCCTTCAAAAGGAATTTTTAAATGTTTTAGTTCCGGAAAAGGTGGAGATGCCATCACCTTTATTCAGGAAGTAGACGGCTTGAGCTACGTGGAGGCTCTAAAATACCTTGCGGAAAAGTATGGTATCGAATTAGTAGAAGAACAACAGTCTGACGAGCAGCTTGAAAATCAAAATAAACGGGAATCCCTTTACATAATTCTAAACTTCGCCTGTCAGCATTTTCAGGAGAGACTGCTTCAGCATGAGGAGGGTAAGTCTGTGGGATTGACCTATTTTAAAGAACGACAGATCAGCGAGGCTTCTATCGAAAAATTCCAGCTTGGCTATACCCTGAATATTTGGGATGATCTGTATAACACCGCTGTCAAGAAAGGGTACCAGGAGGAACTGTTGGAGGAGGCGGGACTTATAATTCGAAAGGAAGATCGGATTTATGATCGATTCAGGGGTCGGGTTACATTTCCAGTTATGAATGTGACCGGAAAGGTGGTGGCATTTGGGGCCCGAATTCTGACTTCTGACAAGAAGCAACCCAAATACATCAATTCTCCTGAGACCGAACTCTATCACAAAGGTAAGGTTCTTTTTGGTCTTTACCAGGCCAAACAGGCCATCCGAATGCAGGAAAACTGCTACCTGGTAGAGGGATATACCGATGTAATCGCTTTACATCAGGCCGGGATCGAAAACGTAGTTTCCTCATCCGGAACTGCCTTAACAGAGGATCAGGTAAAACTGATCAAAAGATATGCCCCTAATGTAACGGTGATCTTCGATGGGGATGCTGCGGGATTGAAAGCTGCTTTTAGAGGCATTGACATACTTCTGGAAAATGGTTTAAACGTGAAAGCCGTTGCACTGCCTGACGGTTCGGATCCTGATAGCTACAGTAAAGAGCTGGGAACAAGTGCCTTCAAAAATTATCTGGACCAGAAGGCTACAGATTTTATCAGGTTCAAGACTTCGGTTTTGTTGGATGATGTCCAGGGAGACCCTATTCGTAAATCGGAGGTCATTAGAGACATTGTAAACAGCATCTCAAAAATCGATGATGCCATCAAACGATCCCTGTATATCAAGGAATGTAGCGATCTGCTGGATATAAGTGAGTCGGTCCTGATCATGGAGCAGAACAAGCTTCTGATTGACAGGAATAAACAAAAGAATAAGCCATCATTTGATCCGGAGCCAGAGTCTTTTGTGATGCCCATTGAGGATGAGCAGGTTGAGAATCTTGATATCAACAGAATCATCATTCATCAGGAGAAGGAGAGCATCCGGGTCTTGTTAAATTATGGTCAGGAAAAGATCTATCCATCCGAAGAAGAATCTAAGACCCTGCTGGACTACTTTTTGACTGAAGCTGAAGAAATCCATTTCATACACCCGGTGTATAATAAGATGCTGTCTATTATGAAGGAGAACTTTGAGAAAGGTCTGCAAACCGGGACAGAAGTCTTGATGGAATCCGAGGATAGTGAAATACAAAAGACAGTAATCGATCTCATTGCCCCTAAATATGAGATCAGCGAGCTGTGGAAGACGCGGTACCACATACATGTGCCCCAGGAACTGGATAACGTCAAGCAAGTAAGTTATACCAATATCTTGCGTTTAAAGTTTTGGTACATACAGCACCTGATTGAAGAAAAGAGTCTGACACTCAAGAATGCCGATGAATCGCAATTGGACGATATCCTGGATGAAATCACAGAGATGAAAAAAATTGAAATGGAAATAGCTGAAATTTTGGGAAACGTAACCGTGAAATAATCGGTTCTATAACCGTAAGTGATAAATAATGAGTAACAACAACATTAAACTTGACACCATTGAGGAGGCGATAGCCGAAATAAAAAACGGTAAAGTGATCATCGTGGTGGATGATGAGGACAGAGAGAACGAAGGGGATTTCATCTGCGCTGCGGAGCTGGTCACTCCGGACATTGTCAATTTTATGTCCAAGGAGGGTCGTGGACTTATTTGTGCTCCTCTGATTGAGGAGAGATGCGAGGCTCTTGGACTGGAGATGATGGTAGGTAAAAATACCGCGGTACATGCGACCCCTTTTACCGTGTCCGTGGATTTACTGGGACATGGTACCACGACGGGAATCTCAACCTCGGACAGGGCTAAAACCATAAGGGCATTGGCCGATGAAAGGACCAAACCGGAAGAACTTGGCAGACCTGGTCATATTTTTCCTCTAAAAGCCAAGGAAGGTGGTGTGTTGAGAAGAGCTGGGCACACGGAGGCGGCCATTGACTTTGCAAGAATGGCTGGAATGAAGCCTGCCGGAGTGCTGGTGGAGATTTTGAAGGATGACGGCACCATGGCCAGATTACCTGACCTGAGGGAAATGGCCGATAAGATGAACCTTAAGCTGGTTTCGATCAAAGACCTGATTGAATATCGTATGAAAAATGAGACCCTCATCAAAGAATTGGTGGAGGTCGAGATGCCAACGGAACATGGTGAGTTCATGCTGAAAATGTTTGAACAAAAGAATACCGGGGACAAGCATATGGTGTTGTATAAAGGTCAATGGGAGAAGGATGAACCTGTTTTGGTACGTGTACACTCATCATGTGTTACGGGAGATATTTTCGGCTCGTTCAGATGTGATTGCGGAAATCAGCTTCACAATTCCATGGAAATGGTGGAGAAAGCTGGTAAAGGGATGGTAGTTTATATGAATCAGGAAGGTCGTGGGATTGGTTTGGAGAATAAATTGAAGGCCTATAAGCTGCAGGAAGAGGGGATGGATACTGTGGAGGCAAATCTCCACCTTGGTTTTAAAATGGATCAAAGAGATTACGGTGTAGGTGCCCAAATCATTCGTGCTATGGGCGCCACGAAGCTTAGATTGATCACCAATAATCCGAAGAAAAGGGTGGGATTAATTGGATATGGCCTGGAAATTGTAGAGAATGTACCCATAGAGGTTTTTCCCAATAAACATAATCAAAGGTATCTGGAGACCAAAAGGGATAAAATGGGTCACGATATCTTAAAGAAAAAATGAGGCAACTTGGTTTTCTATTCCTGGTAATGATGGGGTCGGTTAGCGTGGCTCAGGAGTTTTCCGCTCTGCGCTGGCATGAGGGACTCTTGGTCACTGCGGATCAGGATACGCTCAGAGGTAAACTGAAATATGATCTTCAGGCCAATACGGTTCAGATTTCCACCAATACACAGATCAAAGCACTGTCGAGTTTTAAAGTCTTCTATTTTGAGATCTATGACGATGTATATGAAAATTATCGTCAATTTTACTCTATTCCATATCAGGCCAGGACCGGTTATAATGCTCCGGTACTCTTTGAGCTGCTTTATGAAGGTGGTCTCTCTTTGCTGGCGCGGGAAAAGATTGTGCTAAGCAATAACTCATCCGGTAATCCCTTTTGGTCTTCGGCCCAATACCCTCAGCATAAGCTGGATTATGATTTCTTTTTTCTGGACAAAAAAGGAAACATCACTTACTTTTCCGGTTCGAAAAACGACTTGTACCGAATCATGTCCAGAAAGCAATCTGACGTCAAAAATTTCATCAAGAAGAATCGCTTACGAACAGATGAAATGCAGGATTTGATTCGGATAACCTCATTTTACAATTCAATCTGAATGTCAAAACCTACCATACTCGTCACGAATGATGACGGGATCACCTCAACAGGAATAAGAAAACTCGTACAGATCTCATCCAAAATAGGGAATGTGATAGTGGTGGCACCAGATTCGCCTCAATCCGGAATGGGACATGCCATTACTGTGGGGGATACTCTTCGGTTATCAGAGAGCTATATATTTGAAGAAACGGAAGCGTATGAATGTTCGGGGACACCAGCGGATTGCGTCAAGCTGGCCAAACATCATATCATGACGGAAAGAAGCATTGACCTGGTAGTAAGCGGTATAAATCATGGCAGCAACACCTCCATAAGTGTACTGTATTCGGGTACGATGAGTGCCGCCATCGAGGGGGCCATTGAGCATATGCCAGCCATTGGTTTTTCCCTCTGCGATTACAATGACAACGCTGATCTGTCTCATACAGATGAGGTCATCAGCAAGCTCATAAAGGAAGTTTTGGATAAAGGTATTCCGAAAGGGACAGCATTAAATGTAAACATTCCTCCAATCCAAAAAGAAAATATAAAGGGGATAAAAATCTGCCGGCAGGCCAATGCCAGGTGGGAGGAGAATTTCGACAGAAGATTAGACCCCTATGGGAGAGAATATTTCTGGATGACCGGAAATTTCATCAATCCCGACAAAGGCCAGGATACTGATGAATGGGCCATCGCAAATAACTACGTTTCTGTCGTGCCTTGCCAGTTTGATATGACCGCTTACCATGCGATAAACCAGCTGAATGATGACTGGGACTTATGAGTTATAAACGGCGAATATTAATTATCTGGTAACAGATAGATAACACTGTTTCACTCCCCAATTATCGTAGTTCACTCCATTCTGTTTAATAAAAATAGTATGCATACATACTTTTGAAGCTCAATTAGCTTTGGTTTTAAATTATGGGGGAAAATAGAAACGAATCCGGCCTGAGTTTGGAAGTGTTGCAGCGGCTGGAGCAGAGAAATGCGGAACTGGCCAAGCAGCAGCTTTTTCTACGGTCAGTTCTGGAGATTACCAGTGAATTACTTGGAAAAACAGATGTCAACGAAATCGTTTGGCTGGTCACTAAAAAACTGATTTCGCAGTATGATCTTGAAGACTGCGTCATTTATGTAGTACGTGATGGATATTGTCATCAGGTTTCAGCAATTGGCGATAAAAATCCGATAGACCATGTTATCGCAAATCCAATCAGAATACCTGTGGGTAAGGGGATAGTAGGGTCTGTGGCTGAAACCGGTATTGCGGAAATCGTATCTGATACATCATCGGATGCCAGGTACATAGTAGATGATAAAGTCAGAAAATCCGAGCTTTGTGTTCCGATCTTCTTCAATGGTGAAGTCATCGGATTGATAGATTCCGAATCTTCTCAAAGGGATTTTTATAACCAGCAACATCTTAATGCCATTACCAACATTGCCAACTTGATTGGCTTCGCTATAAATAATGCCATCCAACTCGAAAAGGAAAGAGAGGTCCATAATTTCTACAGATCAGAGTATGAACGGTTTGCGGCATTAAAGGAGGGCTTTGCCTGCCCCTATATTTGTGTAGACGAAGATGAGGTAATCACGGACTGGAGTGATGCCATGGCTCAGGCCACGAAAATAAACAGCTCCGAGGCTCTTGGCAAAACACTGGAGCGGGTCAATGCGATAAGTAACCGCGTGTGGGTAAGGGGGATAGACAAACTGGATTCACAGGAAAAAGGGCTGTCTTTTCATATAGAAACGGAGGATGAGATCAACGACATCAGAATGAAGTCGGTCCCATTTCAGCTCTCCGGTAAAATGAATTATTTCTATTATAACGTATAAAAAGCAAGAGCTTCGACAAGTCGAAGCTCTTGGGCTTGGAATGTTGCTTATTTGAACATTTATTACAGGTTTCCTCTTCTTTCCTGTTCTTTTTCCAATGCCACGAACAAGGCTTTAAAATTTCCTTTGCCAAAAGACCGGGCTCCTTTTCTTTGAATGATCTCAAAAAACATAGTGGGCCTGGCCTGCACTGTCCTGGTAAATATTTGAAGCAGGTATCCTTCTTCATCTCTGTCTACCAGGATATTCAAATTTCTTAATGTTTCAATTTCTTCGTCTATGTGACCGACACGCTCAGTCAGGTCATCATAGTAGGTGTCCGGTACTCTCAAAAATTCCATGCCTCTCTCCCTCAATTCGGAAACAGTATGAATGATGTCATCGGTGGCTACGGCGATGTGCTGGACGCCGGCACCTTCATAAAAATCCAGATACTCGTCCACCTGAGATTTCTTGATCCCCGGAGCTGGTTCATTGATCGGGAATTTGATGCGCTCATTTCCGTTTGACATCACCTTACTCATGAGAGCGGTGTACTTTGTGGAAATGTCTTTATCGTCAAACGATGCGAGCTCTTTGAAACCAAGTACATCACCATAGAATTTCACCCAGGTATTCATCTGTCCCAGTTCCACATTGCCGACCATATGATCCACAAACTTAAGCCCGATCGGTTCCGGGTTGTACTCCGTTTCCCAAACTTCAAATCCCGGAAGGAATGTGCCTGTATAGTCATCCCTCTCCACAAAAATATGGACAACTTCACCGTAAGTATATATCCCGGAGCGAACAACGTGACCGTTTGAGTCCTTTTCTTTTGTGGGTTTCATAAAGGACCTTGCTCCACGCTTTATGGCTTCTTCGTATGCTTTGGTTGCATCAGGTACCCACAAGGCTGTGACTTTCACACCGTCACCATGCTTGTCAATGTGCTTTCCTATTTCGGTCCCGCTTTTTAGAGGAGAAGTAAGCACCAGACGGATTTTATCCTGGACCACAACATAAGATTCTGAAACCTTATTTCCAGTTTCCAATCCGGAATACGCCAGGGATCTAAATCCAAAAACAGATTTATAAAAGTGCGCAGCTTGCTTGGAATTACTGACATACATTTCAATGTAGTCAGTACCATTGATAGGCATAAAATCAATTTCCTGCTGCGGTTCCTGGGTTGCAACTTGCGGCATATTGAGGTGTATTTTGTTGCTATAACAACAAATATATCAAATAGATTTCAGCTTGACAATGGCATGCAGTCTGTTTTGAGTCAGTTGATTTGATCGAGAATAGAGGACTTGTTATTCTCAAAGTATTCCATGGCTTCAGGATTACGTATCGACTCTTTGTTGATAGACTTATCAGTTTTACCCATAAACAGTTTTTTTACGGGAACCTCCATCTTTTTTCCGCTAAGGGTATAAGGTATGTCCGGTACCCTCATAATATGATCAGGAACATGCCTTGGAGAACATTTATCCCGAATGTTTGCTGTTATTTGCTGCTTCAGGTTCTCGAAATCAACATTTGCCGAGACTTTCACAAATAATGGCATCATATCACTGCCATCCGGCAGTTCTATATTGATTACAAGACTGTCTTCCAATCCCGGTACATCATTCAATGCGGAATAGATCTCCGCTGTACCTATTCTGATTCCTTTTCTGTTTAAAGTAGCATCGGACCTGCCCTCGATCCTCAGGCTTCCATCTTCAAATATCTCCACCCAGTCTCCATGCATCCATTTACCCGGAACTTTGGAAAAGTAGCTTTCTGAATACCGGTTTCCATCATGGTCATTCCAGAAAAATACCGGCATGCAGGGCATTGGCTTGTCGATCGTCATTTCACCCATTTCATCCACAGGTTTGCCTTCATCATTACAGGCTACCAGGCTGCAGCCCAAAGCTCTTCCCTGTATAAGTCCTTTTCTTACTGGTTTGGAAGGGATTCCACCCACAAATGCTGTACAAACATCCGTTCCGCCGCTCATTGAGCAGAGCCAAACGCTTTTTGATACACGTTGGTAGACCCATTCGAATGCTTCAGGAGGGAGCGGAGCACCTGTTGAACCGATGGATCGCAATTCAGGTAAATCCAGTTCCAAAAGATCCAGTTCCTTTTTCATGCAGGCTGTGAGAAATGGGGCGCTCGTACCGAAGTGGTGAATCGGAAGCTCCTTTGCAAGCTTCCAAAGCGACTTTATGTCCGGATATCCGGGACTGCCATCCACGAGGACGGCTGATGCTCCGGCCAGGAGACTGGCCTGAAGAAAGTTCCACATCATCCAGCCAGTGGTAGTGTACCAGAAGAAATTTTCTCCTTCCCTGACATCGTTATGAAAATGAATGTATTTGAGATGCTCCAATAGTACACCTCCATGCGAATGTGTTATCGCTTTAGGTTTTCCGGTAGTCCCGCTTGAATACAGTATCCAGATAGGATGAGAAAAAGGCACTCTTTTAAATCTCAATAGCGACCCACTTTCAGGGATTTCGTCCCATGTGATCATGTCATTTTTTCTCTGATCCAGAAAGGGTATTAACACTGTGGTATCCAGACTATTCAGAGCCTGCCGGATAGTACTCAATTCTTCAGATCGATCGATGGTTTTGCCATTGTACTGATAGCCATCTGTGGCAAACAGAATTTTGGGTTCGATTTGAGCAAAGCGATCAATGACCGTGGTAGCTCCAAAATCCGGTGAGCAACATGACCAGATTGCGCCCAGAGAGTTGACCGCGTAAAAAACAACCAAGGCATATGGGGAGTTGGGGAGGTATGCCACTACACGATCTCCTTCCTTCACACCCTTTGAGACCAGAAACTGTTGAATTTTTAAAACTTCGTTTTCCAACCATTCCCAGGAATATGGCACATAGGATTCATTTTCATCCTGATAATAGAAGGCAGGTCTGGATTTAGATTTCTTTCGGAAAATGTGTTCGGAATAGTTAAGGCTGGTACCCTCAAACCAGCGGACATTTGGCATTTCATCGTCACTAAGGACACTTGAGAATGTGCCATCATGCATTATCTCAAAATATTCCCAAACTGCCGACCAGAACTCCCCGGTATTGTCGCAAGACCACTTCCAAAAGGCTTCATAGTCCTGAAATTCTAATCCATGACTGCTATGCAGCCAATTCTGAAAATGCGTGAGATGGGAGTCTTGAATGAATGCTCCTCCTGGTTCCCAGAGTATTGGATATTGCTGCTTGATCATAAAATATCGGCTATCAGAAGGTAAAGTGCCGCTTTTTCCAGTTGTCCATTGTTGATGAGGTTTTTAGCCAACTGATGGATCTGAAGTAAAGATTCTTCCTTATCCGATGCTTTGAGAATAGAAAGGATTTCCGGGTCTTCTCTGGCTACAGATATTTTTGTTGATTCCGGTAGATTCGGCAATGAGCCGAGCTTACCAATGTCATTACCTGAAAGTACACTACTATTCCGAATGGAGTCAGGAAGTTGATCCACTCCAATACCCAATTCACTGGCCGGCTTGGCTACCTCAAACATGGCATCCGGATTGGTTCGGGAATACCAGTTACCGCCCATTCTTCCGACAAGATCAAGTTTTGTAACGTCTATTTTTTGATTACCGTCCAGAAACTCCTTGCTGATATGCATTCTTTTTACACGGCAAATCACCAGATTACCGGCACCACCCTGATCTCCCAGTTCTATTACCTGATCTACGGTACATTCAAATGAGACAGGGGCTTCTTTGACTCTTGGAGGCTTTATTGTGTCTGATTTGACTTCAGTGAATCCGCTTTTTTTGAACTCATTCACACCACGATCAAAGTTGGAGCTGGAGAGTGACATTTGTTCTACCATACTATAGCTCACTACGTTGATACAAACCTCAGGGACTTCCTTCACATTTAAATAGGAATGCTTTAACTCATTTTCCCGGCCTTTTCTGGAAGGGGAGAAAATCATGATGGGAGGATTCGAAGAAAAGACATTGAAAAAGCTAAACGGGCTAAGGTTAACCTCACCATTTTTACTAATTGTACTGGCAAATGCGATGGGTCTGGGAGCGACTGCTGACAGTAGGTAGCCATGGCGTTCGATTGGGTTTACATCATCAAGATCGATGGAAAGGAATGTAGTGCTCATAACTTGGCCGGCAGTATTTTAGTAACAACTTCCCCAAAACCAATTCTATGGCCATGCATTTCGGTAAACCCTCTCATTCGAACGGTATCTCCGTCTTCAATAAATTTCCTTTCCGATCCATCTGATAACAAAACTGGCTTGGAACCAGCCCAGGCAAGTTCCAGCATAGATCCATAGCTGTCAGGAGTTGGCCCGCTTATCGTACCGGAAGCCATCATATCACCGATGTTTACATTGCAGCCATTAATGGTGTGATGGGCCAGCTGCTGTACCATATTCCAATACATGTACCTGAAATTTGATCTGGATATGATGGTCTCTTTGGATCCTTCAGGCTGAATGCCTACCTCCAGTTGAATGTCATAATTTTGATCTCCCTCAAATTGCAAATAAGGCAGCACTTCGGGGTCCTGCAGCGGTCCTGAAACTTTAGCGGACTCAAGGGCCTCCATTGTCACTACCCAGGGAGAAATAGATGAACCAAAACTCTTGGCAAGAAAAGGTCCGAGTGGTACATACTCCCACTTTTGCACGTCTCTTGCCGACCAATCATTGAACAGGACCATTCCGAATATGTGTTCGCTCGCTTCACGGGTGGATATAGACTGCCCCAGCATGGTCGGTTTCCCAACGATAAATGCCATTTCTAATTCAAAATCAACCCGCTTACTGGGGCCGAAAACAGGAGGTCCGTCGTCCGGCTTGGTTTGCCCCAGGGGCCGGTGAATATCTGTACCCGAAATCACAATCGATGAGCTCCTGCCATGGTATCCAACAGGGATGTGCTTCCAATTTGGCAACAGTGCATTTTCCGGATCTCTAAACATTTTGCCGACATTCGTAGCGTGTTCTATACTGGAATAGAAGTCAGTATAATCCCCAACTTTCACCGGGAGGTGCATGGTTACATTTGCCTGGTTTAGCAGCAGATCCGGATATATTTGGAGCGCAGAATTCTCCTCTGATAACAACTTTTGAGCTGCCAGTCTTACTTTGTTTGTAATGGGTTTGCCCAATGCAATGAAGTCGTTCAGGTAATCATTTCGAAGAACGGCTTCGTTGAGTCCCGGGATATTCAATACTCCCTGTGACCATGCACCTAGCAAATCCAGGACCTTATCGCCAATTGCGATCCCCACTCTTTTTTCTCCTGCATCCGAGAAAATACCGAACGGAAGGTTGTAAATGCTAAAATCTGAATTTTCGGGTATGTCTACCCAGGTCTTAAGTTTATCGTTCATGCTTTAGTCGAGCCAGGATTTATAGTAGTTTCCATCATCAATTTTCATGGCATTTTTGGTGATTTGAAGGGGTTTAAATGTATCGATCATCACTGCCAGTTCCTGCGTTTCCTTTTTGCCGATACTGCGTTCATAAGCACCTGGATGAGGTCCATGCGGGATTCCGGAAGGATGTAATGAAATGTATCCCTTGTCCACATTATTTCTGCTCATAAAGTCACCGTCCACATAATACAGCATTTCGTCAGAATCAATATTAGAATGATTGTATGGTGCTGGAATAGACTCCGGATGATAGTCGTAGAGCCTGGGGCAAAATGAGCAAACTACAAATGCCGTGGTTTCAAAAGTTTGATGAACCGGTGGCGGTTGATGGACCCTTCCTGTAATTGGTTCAAAGTCATGAATTGAAAAACCATAGGGAAAGTTGTAGCCATCCCAGCCCACCACGTCAAATGGGTGAGAGGCATAGACCAACTCGTGTAGCAGACCCTGCTTTTTGATCTTCATAACAAACTCACCTTTTTCATCATGAGTTTCCAGGTTTTGTGGCAGCTTATAATCTCTTTCACAGAATGGAGAGTGCTCCAGCAGCTGCCCGAACCAGTTACGGTATCGCTTTGGGGTATAGATTGGGTGGAAAGATTCAGCAATCAGGAGTCTGTTTTGCTCATCATTGAATTCAATCTGGTAAATCATTCCTCTGGGGATCACAAGATAGTCTCCGTATTCAAATTCGATATTTCCCAAAAATGTTCTCAAAGTTCCACTTCCCTGGTGGACGAAAATCAATTCATCTGCATCTATGTTCTTATAGAAATAATCCCTGATTGAATTTTTAGGGGCCGCAAGGGAGATTACGATGTCATTATTTACCAGCATCGGTTCCCGACTTTCCAGAAAGTCATCTTTTGGCTTGACATCAAATCCCTTCAACATTCTGGCGGTGATATTTTTCTCCACGGCAATTTCCGGTCTGAGATCAATAGGTTTTTTAATCTCACTTACCATCGTCGGTCGATGTATATGGTATAGGAGAGAGGACATTCCGTCAAAGCCTATTGTGCCAAACAGCTGCTCATTGTAGAGCTTTCCGTTTGGTTGGCGAAAGATCGTGTGTCTTTTGTGGGGCGTTTTTCCTAATCGATGATATATGGGCATCGCAGATTCAATTTTGGGTGCAGGTCTAAAGTTAAAAATTTCTTTAGCCTTCACTCCCGATTCTTATTTAATTGTCATAACAACAATCAAACAAACAAAATCATTTCGCGCCTTATTGCCAGGTAATGTTATATCTGGTGAGATCTTCGCCCTTTGAAAGCGCTTTGCTGATTTGAATCTGTACATTTTTACAACCGCAAATCTCAAGGGCTTTTTGCATCCATCCGGCAATTCTGAACTCTATGATCTCATTATTGATCGGCAATTTGTAGACGTCTATGGACATAGACTTATCAGAATGTGTCGTCACTTTCAATTCACTGGGATCATAAAAAGTGGAAAGAATACGAGAGGCACGTTTCATCAGAAAGCTGGGCGTGCTGATCACCACAAAAACTTTGTAAATACCCGTTAGTGCCACCTCGGCACTGTATCGACCGCTTTCCCATGAACCTTCCTTTATGTTCTCATGAAACATATCACAAAGCGCTAACGTGGGCTGAATAACTGATGGCTCCACAGGGTACCACTTGGATCCAACCGGGGCTTCAAACTGTGTCTTGCTTTCTGTATCAAGCTTTGATTTCCATGTTTCATACTGGGCAGGGTACTTATCTTTGACATACTTGTCAATGCTGACAATTACGGTTCCGCGTACTTTCATTTGTTGGTGTTGAATTTGGTTCGGATCACTTCAAATATAAAAATTGTCAAAAAGCCGTCATCCTGGAAAAAGATTTAAATTGAGTAAGTGCAAAATATTCCATAAAAATGGCAGATCACAACTTAAGAATCCTGGGCTGCGGAGATGCGTTTGCGACAGATGGGCGATTTAACACTTCATTTTTACTGGAGGGTCCGGATCGTTCCTTATTGATCGACTGTGGTGCATCCACGCTGGTAAGATTGAAACAACTTGGATTGACCACGAAAAGAATTGAAACGATTGTGATCACACACTTTCATGGAGACCATTATGGTGGTATTCCATTTTTCGTAATCAACGCGGTGGTCAATAAGCAAGCTCCTGAGAAACTGAGTATAATTGGTCCGGAAGGAGTGGAGGATATGGTTAGGAATCTTCAGGGAGCGTTGTATCCTGGTTCGGAGAAGATGATAGATGATCTTAAGGTCACATTCACTGAGTTTTCTAAAGAGTGGAAGGGAATTGGGGAAATGGAAATTAGCGCCATACCTGTGGTTCATGCTCCTGCCTCAAATCCGCATGGTGTACGATTCAGATGGAACAATAAGATACTGGCTTTCTCGGGGGACACCGAATGGACAGAGAACTTAATAGAGCTTGCCGATGGTTCTGAGATTTTTATTGCAGAGTGCAATAATTACAGAACAGACGGGCCAGGTCATCTGTCTTATAACACGTTGTCAGAGAGGCATAAGGAATTGAATTCGAATAGAATACTATTGTCCCACATGGGGCAAGAGATGCTGGATGCAGATGATTTGTCTTTTGGAAGACTAGAGGACGGAATGGTCATACTGCTTTGGTAGCATTATCGAATGCATCCAGGTACTCGGAAATGAATTCCTGCTTTCTCTTTAAGCGGTATTGCATGACCCATCTTGGATGCGAAAGAGGTACTATTTTTTTGAAATAGGATCTTTTGTCATTCAGATAATTTAAAAACTTAATGTTCTGGCCTTTTCCGATACTAAATGCAACCTCGGTTGAAATGCCAAAATCCAGCTGAATTTCAATTTGCTTCATGGCGTACTCTTCAAAAATTGATTTGAATCCTTTGATGTCATAATAGTTCAGGTTGACATCATCGCGGATGTACCCCAGGGGAGATACTGCGGAGATGTAAAAACTGCGATAGAATTTTTCCGGCCCTCCGTAGGCTGATATCATATCATAGATGAATCGTGAGGACAATTCAGGTTTCTTATCCAGGGCGTTGTCAATGTTACATACTTCCCTAAGTTTGATGGGATCCGTGAAGGGCACTCCGGTGACTCCGGCGCCAAATCGACCGGGATTAATCCCAAAGCAGATGAACCTGGGTGATTGATCATGGTAATATTTATTGTAGAACTGTGATGCAAGATCGAAAGTGGACTTGCTTTGAAAAGGATTCAGTACCCACACGTCGTCAGGTAAGTTGGAGGGAGGCTTTAAGGACTGGTAATAATTTAAAACTGCTTCGGAAAAAAACATAATTGTACACCTTTGGATCGTGAAATTATATTATTTCCTGATCTACAAACCCTACGGAGTCCTGAGTCAGTTCAAGGATGAAGATGGAAATCCTGGTCTGGGTTCGGCATTTAAGTTGCCGAAACACATCTATCCTGTTGGGAGACTTGATATGGAAAGTGAAGGATTGCTTATTCTCACGAATGATAAGTCTTTAAATAACAAGCTATTGAACCCAAACCAGGCTCATAAGCGGACATACCTTGTGGAAGTAGACGGAACTCCTGATTCGGATGCCATGAAAAAACTTGAAGCCGGAATTGAGATTAACATAAAAGGATCTAAATATCATACACTCCCGGCGGAAGTCCGGAACATAGAAATCCCTCCACTGGAAGTAAGGAAACCGGATATCAATCGTATTAAGCATGCAGAAACTTCCTGGATTGAGTTGAAACTTATTGAGGGTAAGAACCGTCAGGTAAGGAAAATGACTGCGGCTGTTGGCCATCCTACACTTAGATTGGTTCGGGTAGCCATAGAGGACCTGAAGCTGGGTGATATGAAACCCGGGGAAATAACCCAAATCTCGCCTGGTGTTCTGTTTCGAAAGCTAAAAATAAAAGCCTAACGACGTTTTTTAACTTTCGGAGTGGTCAGGCTAAGGAGTTTCTTGAACGAATTGTTCAATAATGTGAGATAAAGGATACCGGTAAATATCCAGATCGCAAGAATGTTAAAGATTACTGTATCAATACGAATGTCACCTATAAGTTTATAAGGTGCATAAAAGTGAGCCCGACCAATATTTGAATAAGGTTGAGTGTATATAGGGTCTTTTTTCTTGATCAATCTGTCTCCGACTATCTGATATCTTTCTAGCTGGGTTCTATTGGTCACAAAATTGCTCAGACTTTCATTAGAATGATCTTGTTTGAGCTGCTGATAGGCTTCTTCACCAATGTCATTCACAAGGGCCATGTAGATTGAGTCTTTTCTGGCGTTGGCGAGGTCATAAGCCTCCTGAAAAGAGGTCTTTAGATTGCTCAGATAAGCCATCGTCCTGGTGGCAATGGCCTCACTGAAATACTGCTGATCGATTGAAGCGACCATAGGATAAGAGGGCTGATCAAACCTGCTTTCGAATGCCGAGATTTCATTTCGCAACAGATTGTAAAGAGATCCATTGTCCTTGAACTCATCATTGCTCACAAGGTTTTGGGTCAGATTTTCAAGCTTCGGGATGATGAAACTGGTCTGAAATGAAAATTCACTTCGTTCGAGTTCTGTTTGGAAAAAGTGTTTATTGAAGTCATTGTGCTTGAATTGGGCTACAGCCAAAGCTTCATAAGCCCACCTGGATACCATTAAATCTCCAATTACGGGAACCACCTTCCTGTTTGAAATACTATCATGAAGGTCGTCAAAGTCGATCATCGCACCACCAAGAAGCAACTGCGGGACAAGAATAAACGGAATAAGGATATAGATCGTAATTATTGAATTCAATGCGGAAGATATATTCAGGCCTACCATATTGGCAAAGCACGATGTAGAAAATAGAATCAGCCAATGATAGAGCATGAGGCCCTTGATTTCGAGGATATAATTACCGATCAATACAAACATCAGGGTCTGAAATCCCGAGAGTAAGAAAAGGTAAAAAATCTTGCTATTGAGATAACTGAGTCGGCTTAGATTGAGAAATGATTCACGTTCAAGTATTTTCCGATCTTTAAATATCTCCTCAGCACTTACCGACATTCCCATGAACAGACTTACCACGATGGCCATGAAAAGGAACACCGGAAGGTTCTTATTTTCCGAAAATACATACTCAGAACCTTCGCTGTATTTGGAGATGAAAGCCAGTATGACTGCCAATAAGGGTGCTTCCAATAGGTTGATTAGGATGTATTGTCTATTCGAGAGCTTGGCAAGTAAATTGCGAATGCTGAAAATCTCAAACTGCTTGAGTTTTGTTGGGATCTTAAAGTCAGATTCGGGCAGTCTTTCATTGTATCGAACCTTTTTGAGGTTTTTTTCAATGTTCTCCTTGTACTTCAAATACCAGTTTTTTGGGCTAACCCTTCTTTCAATGGTGGCTTTACCATTGTCATCAATCTCCTTGGATTCAATGATCTGAAGGATTTGGTCGGGTATCACATTCCCGCAACGTGGACATTCACTTTCTGCTGCATTTACCTGTGTACTCATGGTCTTGAAGTAGACCACGGCATCAATCGGGTTTCCATTATAAATGGGATATCCTCCCTTATCAAGCAACCACAGTTTGTCAAAAAGTTTGTAAATGTCGGAGGAGGGCTGGTGAATGATGGCGATCACAAGTTTCCCTTTCCTGGCAAGGTCTTTTAGAAGCCACATTACCTTCTCGGAATCTGTGGATGAAAGACCAGAGGTAGGTTCATCCACGAATAGCACAGAAGGCTCCCTCATCAGTTCCAGCGCGATGTTCAGTCTTTTTCGTTGACCACCGGAAATGGTTTTGTTCAAAGGATCACCCACCTTCAAATGTGAGATCTCCGTTAGGTCGAGATCAGCAAGAACCCTTTCAACTGTCTCATGAATTTTGGCTTTTGAAAAATCACTGAAACAAATTCTTGCGTTATAAAATAAGTTCTGGTAGACTGTTAATTCCTCAAACAGCAGGTCATCCTGTGGAACGTAACCAATGACCCCTTCACGGCCGGCCCGAGGTATGGAATGGCCATTAATGTGGACGCGACCTTTGGTAGGTTCGATCTTTCCGTTGAGCAGGTTCAACAAAGTAGATTTTCCTGTACCGCTGCCACCCATTATCCCTACGAGGTTGCCAGACTCCTCCGAAAAGCTAAAATTCTGAATTCCGTTTTTCGAATTTTTGAAATGAAACTCGAGCTCCTCACCGCTAAGAACTATGGATACTTTTGTCTTGTCCTTTAGAAATTGCTTGGTGACCTGGGTTTCATATACTGATTGTATGTTGGGCCCTTTAAGAATTGAACCTGGTTTGAAGAAATAGGCTTTTGCTGGAATAACTTTATTTCCTTCCAGATAAAGGTTGAGAGGACCGTCATAGCGGAATAGATACTCATTTACACTCTCTATATGTAGTACAAGCACTCTCCCAAATAGATTCTCTACGTATAGATGATGGTACTGTGTGGTTCCCGGGATCTCGGCTTTCTTCTTGCGCATCATCCAGGCCACTTCCTCGGGCCATTCGGTCATCTTATTGTCGATGATCAGTCCATGGTCGAATGATATTTTTTGACTGTTTGGCTCAAAGATGAAAGCCTTAATGTCTTCAACTTCCGATTGGAGGAGATTGAAGTTCATGGCGACCAGCGATGCAAACTCCGACTCTTTTTCACTTACCTTATCATCGGTTCTGATCAACTCCAGTAACTCTATGAAGACCGTGATTCTTTCCGCCTGGACCAACTCACGGTTAATTTGGTTACAAATCTTTGCGATTTGGATGATGCTGGTGGAATCGATTCCCAGCTCATGGTCACCTGAAGGGTTTAAGTTTGCCTCTTTGTAAAAGGAGAGGTAATCGTAGAATAAATTGAGATACTCTTCGGTCAGAGCCTGATTGAGTGTTTTCTTGAGATACGGCTTAACCACCAATTCGCCAGTATCCTTTTGAAAATCCTCCTTGACACTTTCAAAAATGGCAAAAAGATGAACAAGGGCATTAACGATGGATTCACTCATTCCGGCTAAAATAAAAAAAGCCTCCAAGTTGGAGGCTTTTTAAACAAAATTTAAGATGCGTTTAGCCAATTATAGTGGCTCTCATGTCTTTTACGGCCCCATAGAGATCGTTAAACTGTCCACGTGTCATTTCACCGTCAGTGGACATCTGATCAAAGAACAGGTCGATATATCGTAATGTTGGAAGCACTTTGTTTACATTCTCATCTTCCGCATGAGCATCCATGAGGTTAACAAGTTCCTTTACTTCATCTTTCTGGTTAGCCAGTACCTCCATCAGGGTTTCATTATAATCACTGGAGATGATAAGTTGAGAAGTAATATGAAGACCTTCAATTACACTACCTGCAATTACCAGAAGTGAAGTTTTCTCTTCGCCATTTTGCATAAGGTGATTGTAGGTGTCAGCGAAAGAATCGCCAATTATCAGGATCAATGAGTCTTTATTGTCAAGGTTGGCCTCAATGCGCTCCGCCATGTTCTGATTGAATGCCGTGGTGATATTCAGGTCATCAATCAACGTTTTAGATGCCTCCATAAACTGCATGGTTTCTTCCTGTCTGTTGTAGGTGCTTGCGTAAGAAAGGTCCGCGCCATAGATACCAAGATTCATGGCTTTTTGCCATACTGTTTCGTATTTACTTACATTTTCGGGATCGTTTGTTATGTTGAAAACGAAGTTGGCATTAGCCTCCTGCAACATATTTGTCACTTCATAGGAGTTAGGGATAGGGTATTCAAACCTTTCCTCGATAAACGATTCCAAAGCTTCGCGTTGCGCGTCGGATTCACCTTCACCTTCAGATGAAGATTTTTCTCCACCGCAGTTAATAAGAGTGATTGCCAAAACAGCAGTTAATAAATAATTCAAAGATTTCTTCATGTAGACCATTTTTTTGCCCTTGTAGTAAATGAAGGCACTAAAATAAGGTATTCATACAGTTCAAATCAAGAATTGAATAGAAATCTCGCAACTATCGACTTTTAAGCATTAATCTTTGTTAATTGCAGCAGTCCAATTCGTTTATCGAGGCATTGTCATGAAATTCTTAAAAGCCCTGGGTCTCGTTTTTACCGTGTTTTTATTAACAATCCTATTTGGTCCACGGGTAAAATATGATCCAGTCAGTCCTGAACTGCCTTCTATTGATTTGAAAATAGATGAATTAGAGACATATATCGTGGAAAAGGAAGGTCGGATTGAGAACCTTAAGCCACGTAACGCCTCCCAAATCATTTGGGCTGATAGTATTCGAAAAACACCATGGAGCATTGTTTATCTTCATGGGTTTTCTGCCAGTCCTATGGAAGGAAATCCAACGCACAAGACTATTGCGGAAATGTTTGGAATGAACCTGTACTTACCTCGAATCGCAGGTCATGGAATAGATTCCCGTGAATCCTTTTCAGATCTGACACCGGAGATGATGATCAATTCCGCGAAGGAAGCACTGGTCATAGGTAAAATGATAGGGGAGAGAGTAATACTGATGTCCTGCTCAACCGGTGGAACTTATTCCATTTATCTGGCAGCGTATCATCCTGATTTAATCGATGCATTGGTTCTATATTCCCCCAATATTCGTCTGTACAATAAACTGGCCTCATTGGTAACCGGTCCATGGGGGTTGGAATTGGCCAGGGCCGTGGAAGGTGACTACAGAGTGATTTCTGACAACATTGGAACGGAAAAGGAGCTTTACACCACGTCGGAATACAGAATAGAGGGGGTCCTTGCGCTTCAGAGGCTTTTGGAGGAGACTATGACACCGGCAACGTTTGAAAAGGTTATCGTACCTTATTATTTGGGTTATTATTATAAGGATGTAGAGAACCAGGACAAGGTGGTTTCTACCAAGGCTATGCAGGAATTTTCGGAATTAAGCAGTACTCCTGATGAATTAAAGCGCCTGGTCGCGTTTCCCAACGTTGGAAATCATGTAATCACAAGCTCCTTGCATTCGCAAGACTATGAAGGTGTAATCGAAAGCACCGTAAACTACTTCCAGGAAGTGCTGGAAATACAAAAGAAATAATTCCGGTCCATCGGCATTTATCCCATTTCATGTAAATCAAGCCATAAAATCGCTTCAATGTTACGTTAATGTTAACAAATACATTATATTTACCGTAGTATATTAACGATATGTTAATTTAAAGTTACTGAAATGGTGAGGAAGCTGGAGAAATATTTAAAGAGAGGAGTGGCCCTGATTTTGATGGTGCCCCTTATTGCTTCTGCCAATTATGAATCGGACAGCGGTAAGTCTGAGTCCAAAGAAAGCCGTGAAAAGGAGGCCATTGCCAATTATCTTAAAAACAATCTTCTGCAGCCTTCCGATTATTTAATGTTAGCTGGAAAAGGAACAGCACCTGACCGGAATAAGGAAGACTTTCTGAACTTTCTTGATGACCTAAATGACAAGAAAGCCAAGAAAGGTTCTGATTACAGATTTCTAAGGCATTTGTTTTACAAAGTTCACCACAAATACCTTCGTAGATATGAGGAATTTACCAGCTTTTCCCAGGTTTTTGAAGAAGGAAAATATAATTGTTTGACTGGGACGGCATTCTTTGCGCTGGCATTGGATCACCTGGGATATGACTATAAAATTGTCGAAAACACCTATCACATTTATTTAATTATTGACACGAAGGAGCGTCAATATCTTTTCGAATCAACGGATCCATTCAATGGGTTTATTTATGACAAGAAGGAGATTAAGGAACGGCTTGAGGCCTATCGATTGAACGAATTACAGCATAATGGATTTCAGTTTACCTCTTACACCCACAATCAGGTTGATCTGTATCAATTGGTAGGACTCCATTATTACAACTCTGCCATCAATTACTACAATAAAAAGGATGTAAAGTCAGCATTCATTGCGTTAAATAAAGCACTTATTTTCTATAAGTCTGATCGATTGATGGAGTTTATGCACCTGATACTGGATGGTTATAAAGTGCCCGTAAATACCCGCCAGATTCTCCTTAGCTCGAGGTAACTACACTTTAGGCGACAAGCCCAATTATTATTGCCTATTCGTTCTTAATTTGCCAGTATGATCTTCAGGTTAAGAACGTGGTTATTGATCAGCATGTTTAGCTCCATTCTGGTCTTTTCAGTAGTCATATTTGTCGTAGTCAACCGGAATCTGACAGACTCCTTAATTCAAAGGACGAAAATTCAGCTTACTTCAGTAAATATTCTGAAGCGGCAGCTGATCTGGCAAATTCTGGACGACAGGAACAAAGAGATTTTGCATATTATTCAATATCAGGCCAGCCATGGAGCCTCAAATGATGAGCTTATCAGCAATTTACTCACCGTCGAAAATGTCGAGCAGGTCGATATCAATAGGTCTCCATCGGACACTTCCAACTATGACGACCTTGGATTTTACGGGATTTATAAGGGTGATGAAGGGAAACTAGTATTCAATTATCTATACGAGGATCTCAGTATTTCTCTGGATTTAAATTTCGACTTAGTGCATTCGGTATTAAGTGAGAGAACTGGATTAGGGAGTACCGGGGAATCCTATATTGTAAATTCAGATAGTAATTTGATGTCACCATCTTTGTTTTTTCCGGATGAAAAACCCGAAAGTATTTTCGCCAATACATTTGGTGTCAAAAACGCACTGGCCGGTGCTTCCGGGACGGAGATTTATGATGACTATCGCCAGATCCAGGTCATCGGTTCTTACCGGCCATTGGATTTTAGAAACCTGAGATTTGCTGTATTGACTGAAATAGACTTTGAAGAGGCAATGGAACCCATTATTGAAGTCAGAAACAGACTGATTACCGTCTTGGGATTAATCGCATTGGGTTTATCCCTGCTTTCAGCCATTGTGGCTCATACATTATCCCGACCTGTGCGTGAAATGAGTGAATTGGCTTACAAGCTTTCAAAAGGCATCCTACCAAGAACCCAGAGCTCGAGTGCCACGATCACCGAGTATAGGGAAATTTCCAATGCGCTTGATGAGCTGGTGAAAGCCTTGAAAAAGACTGTATCGTTTGCTGAGGATATTGGGAAGGGAAAAATGGATTCAGATTACAACCTACTGAGTGATGATGATGAGCTTGGTAAGTCCATTCTTCAAATGAGAGAGCAATTAAATGCATTGAGTGCCGCAAAAGACGCAATTGAAAGAGATTCCAAAAACCTTCTGCTTGATGCACAGGAGAAGGAACGTACCAGAATTGCAAGGGACTTGCATGACAGCCTGGGAGCATCACTGACAACATTGAAAATGCACCTGGAAAACATCCCGGATTTCAAAGGTGATCAACAATTAAATGAAATGCTGTCCAGGATGATCAACGAGACAAGATTACTGGCCCGCAATCTGATGCCTTCCGTCCTTATGGACTTTGGCCTGGAAGAGGCATTGGAGGAAATGTTGCGGCTGGTAGAAGAAAGTACCGGCGTGAAAACGGTACTGACGAGTGATTCTATTGTGGATAAGACCAAATTGGATCACAACCATCAGGTATACATTTATCGTATTGTTCAGGAGGCTGTAAATAATGCTTTAAAACACTCAGGTTGCTCGGAAATCCGTGTTTCCATCACTGAATTTGATGATTACTTCGAACTGTTTTTGAAAGATAATGGAAAGGGAATTGACAATTTGGATTCGAAAAATGGAGGAATGGGCATCCAGAATATAAAGGAAAGAGTAAGTTTGATGGAAGGTGATATTGAAATTCACAGTAATGGGGGTACGTCGTTCGAAATTTCAATACCTACAAAATGAAAAATATCAGAGTTGTAATTGCGGATGATCATCAATTATTCAGATCCGGAATAGAATCTTTACTTACAAACCTCCCCGGCATAGTAGTAGTCGGAGGTGCGGATGATAAGAAATCATTGATGCAAATTTTGTCTAAAGCTGAAGCCGATGTGCTGCTTCTTGACATTTCATTGCCTTCGGCTTCAGGTCTTGACCTTTTGGTTGACCTCAAACATCTATATCCGGAATTGAAGTGCATTATGCTTACCATGCATGAAGAGCTTCGGTATGTGAAAGAAAGTCTTAGAAAAGGAGCCTATGGTTACCTATTAAAAGATACGGATAAGGATGAACTGTATAACGCCATACAGCACGTGGCAGCAGGCAAGAAGCATTTTAAAAACAGAATCTCAGATCTCCTGGTCGAGGATATTTCCGGTCCTGCAGATGATAGTGTGCTCACCGATCGCGAAAGAGAGATCATCAGGATGGTCGCTGATGGCAAAATCACAAAAGAAA
The DNA here is from genome assembly GCA_965228045.1 of Cyclobacteriaceae bacterium. Taxonomy (GTDB): domain Bacteria; phylum Bacteroidota; class Bacteroidia; order Cytophagales; family Cyclobacteriaceae; genus JANQEU01. The sequence continues at coordinate 2,340,695 of OZ245789.1, forward strand.
TTGCCGAAAGTCTTTTCATAAGCGTCCGAACCGTAGAAACCCATCGCTCGCGTATCATGAAGAAGCTGGGTGCTTCAAACGCCTCAGATATGATCAGAATGGCCCTGGAGCGCAAATTGATCTGATCTCATTACGTATTTTCCACATTTCCATCCGTATTTACCCTGCATTTGAATACGTAATAACGACGATGAACGTGGAGCGGGTGAGTGTCGTTATTTGTAGTAAGAACATTAACCCAAGTATTTAAACGACATAACCCATTAATGATGAAAAAATTAGCCATAATACTTACAGCCTTCACATTGGTCGCTTTTTCAGCTCAGGCTCAAACGAAAGGACCGAAATATAAAAATGCGGCTCCTTCTGAGAAATACGATGGAAAGAAGACTGTTTGGTTGGCAGAAAATCCTTCCGAATTGAAGGGACCTGCCAAAAAGAATTATAAGCCTGGAAAAGCAGTTTACGCAGAGAGCGCAACCGAACAAGCAGACGGAAAGGTTGTCTTTGCTTCCATAGACATCAATGAAAGAAAAGGCATTAATGATCTTGGATTGAAAGGCCCAAGATATAAGAACAAGAAACGGTTTAATTAAGGTGAATTAGTTGATTATAAAAGCGGAGGGAGCCAATAGGCTCCCTTTCTTTTTTAAGGTACATATGCCCTAAGCTGAACTGTCTCATAGAGTACTTCGTCATCCGTAGGCACCGCTACAGATGGATCGTCTGTCCAGAACTTCCATCTTCCACCTTTTAGTTTTACCCAAAGTAGGTTATTTGTTTTATCCTGCCACCAGGTTTCTCCATCAGAGGCTATGACAGCATCTCTGGAGGAAAGTGCCGTGTAATTTATGAACTGTCCCGGGAATTGGATTCCAACAGTTGGATTCAGAGTACCTGAATAAGATACACTTAAAACCACCTGATCTTCAGGTTCCAGCATATTCTCTACGGCAATCGATAAGTTTGTTGGCTTATTCGATTCCTGTGGAAAAGTCAATTCATAGATACCATTGGCATGAGCGGCGAAATCTCTCATATGATCAAAGGCGCGCCCAGCTTCGGCAGGAGCTATCGTCCAGGTAGCTACCTGATTAAATGATCCGTCCAGTCTTCGTACCTGAATACCCCAGAGATCTCTATAGGGTTGGTTTTGTGGATATGTATCTCCTACACCGAAAAGCACGAAATCGAGAAATCCATAGAAGGGGCCAGGAACAGATACGCCTCCGGTTCCCTTAGGTGTTTTGTCCCTGGATATTTCCACACCATGCGTAAAAAACGGTTCATCATATACAAAATAATTTCCTGGGGGCCCCCACAATCCATTAGGATCCCATAGTGCTCCTGCCAGGGAGAAATAGTCTCCAAAAGCTTTCAGCTTGACTCCAGGATGGCTGTTGATCAGAAGATTACCACCATTCCTGCTATGTCCTTTGTCTACAGGTCGGATATAGTAATCCTCCGTGGCAAATGCACCGCTTCGTTCATTCTCAACCAGTGGAAAATTCACGATGATGTTGTTCTTCATATCGAAGGTACTGTGATAGGTAGCAAAAGCGGATGGCGTTCGTCCTGCATTGTCCGCATAAAAATCCGCCAAAGCAATGGCCTCCCGTCCAGTCCCATTCATCATATGATTCAGGCTGGTGCCAACTATTAATGATCTTTCGATGATGCCATTGATCCCCGCTCCGGCAAAAAATCGTCCACAATTGTCAGCATTGACAATTTCGAAATTGTCTGGAGATGTAGCGCGATCCCAGATCCCATTGTCACCGTTTTTCCACGTTGAGAATCTAGCCAGAGAAAATCTTGTGACGGTTTCATACGGCCAGGAAGGTTGTCTTCCATCTGTGGTGGAGGTGTATTGATTTCCAGTGACGTTTCCGTTATCATCATTTTCGACATTGTCAATCATGATGCCATCTCTCTTGTTGGAGTGACTGACATTGCCATCGAATTCCCCAAATCGTAACCTGCTGGGGTTCAACAATAATCCATCCTGACCGACTACGCTGCTGCTCAATCCCCATGGTCGGGTGGTGAAGGCCAGCCAGAACCCAAAAGTTTCACAGTCACCAGCCACATTGTCTAGAAGAACATTGTCAGGGTTGCTGACCCAAAAACCTGAAGAACCTAACTCACCTTGCTCATGCTGCTTCAATTCTGTTCCAAAAGGTGGATTTCGGACGTGGAGGACCAGGTTTCCAATCATCTTATTTCTACGCTCTGAAGCGTCCTCTGTAAATATCCCATGACCATTGACGTCATAGACAACATTGTTCGAAACCTCGACGCCATTCGTGCCATGGATGACGATTCCTCTGTTTGCGGATGAGTTCACGGATGAGTTTCGAATGAATTGTCCTGAGGCATCTGAAAGCGTTTTCGAGCCCTCATAACTTAGCATGTGCCAGTGAAATGCATATCTTCTTATTCTGCCACGTTGTCCTGCACGTTTGAATTCAACGCCATCGACCCTGGCTGATCCTGATGGCATTACCATCAAGTGTGTTCCAAAGCCCTGGTTCTGCCATAAGGCATCATCAGGAGCCTGAATCGTTATGTTTCTGGTCAATAAACCTACCGTGGCCCGTTCGTCCAGTATTAAAGGTGTGGTAGTTGAGTCCGTATCCGCAACAGGAGGAACTGCCAGGTTCTCAGGTGTGAGAGACATTCCGGATGAAGTCGCGTACTGAAGCAAACCCCATCTGAACGCACCAACTTCTTCAGAAGATGTGATGATAGAATTTTCTATGGATCCAATTTCCAGTTTCTGAGTTATGGAGGTTCCATTGCCGGCTTCATAAAAGTCTGTTGGACTGAGTACGAATTCATCTCCTACGGACCATTGGACAGCTTTTTCCAATACAATCTTATTTGCGCCTTTTTCAATATGTCCGTTGATCCTGGTCCAGAGTGTTTCAGGTGTCGCGCCGTATAACTCCAACTTTCCCATCACCACAATTCCCCTGGTACCCATGCCATTAATGTTTGCACTCACATCCTGATCCATAAGTGTGATGATGGCTTTTTTTGTAAAGGGCTGGGATGGAGATCCTATTTTGAAAGTTCCGTTAACAAAAATCCATTCGCTTGTCAATTCCAGGTCTTCGTTATCGAATTCAAGGATCCCATCAATTGTGAGTCCACCTAACGAAGCGGAATTGACATCCAGGATTATCCGACGCCCTTCAGGGATCACCACTTCTTCTCCATTTGCAGGCACAGTGCCTGAAGCCCAGGTTGATGCCTCAGACCAATACTCTGCCTCCAGAACTAGGGCGTCATTCACAGTGATCACCTCGGAATAGTGAGGTACACAGTTCTGCTCTTTCACTCTTGCCCGGAAGTAGGTGGGAAATTCGTCAACAGCAACTTCAAAGATGTCGACTTCAGAATCTTTAACGGTTTCCCACTGGACCCCATCCATTGATTTTTGCCAGGATATGTCACCTCTGAATGTCTCTGCCTCAAGTCGTACTACATCACCAGAATTTACCTCCATGGATTGCTGTGCATTAAGGAGGAATGTTCCCATCAGTGCTGCACTAATCAGAACTACTTTGATTGGGGTTCTCATTTACTTGCTGATTAAGATTCTGTAAGTGAAAACCTTACTTTCCGCCTGCATTCTGAGCAGATAGATTCCTCCCTGAAGGTTACTGACGTCCAGCTTTTCACTGACTGAACTAGAAACTTTTGACAGTAATACCTTTCCGGAAAAATCGAGAACTTCCAGCTGTTGTAACCGCCAGGGGGACTCAATGTTTATTTTATCCGTCGATGGGATAGGATAAATTCGAAATGGTGTATCAGAATCATTGAGATCTATCCCAAGCACCTGGTCACAGGTAGCCGGTTGATTGATTGCAACTTTGATACTATGAACTTGCTGGGCGCTCAGGCATTGACCAATGCCTGCCAGCACTATGAAAATAAGTGTGGATTTCATGTGAGTAATTTTCCAAGGTTCTAAATGTTCCCGAAAACGTCCTGGTAAACTTTCCCGGGTGGTTCTAATGCTTAATGACCTCAAAAATAAGTATTCCGGCGATTGGATAAAAGTCCATGTCGATACTTAATACAAATCGATTACCTTAGAACAATTACCAAATCCAACAAAACCTGATATGATTAGAATCGGAATCCTATTTGCTGCCTTGTTTACGGGTGTTCTGTGGGGTTGTGAGCAGGACCAGTCGATCTCAACTGACCCGGAAGTCATAGCAAAGGGAGAGTCATTGTTTAACAGCACATGTTCTTCCTGTCACACTTTTGAGGCAAATGGCATCGGGCCGCATCTGGCAGGGATCACGACAGAAGTAAATAAACTCTGGCTAATGAATTTCATTCGAAATGCTCAAAAGGTAATCAACTCCGGTGATGAGCGAGCCGTAGCTTCATTCGAGAAGTTTAACAGTATCATGCCATCATATGAATACCTCGCAGAGGAAGACATTGATGCCATTATTGCTTACATGCATACCTTCAAAGATGAAGTGCCTGTTCAGGCCATTATTGAAGAAAGTCTGGAGGATCCGATTCCAGATAAAATTCAACATTCCGGATTGACTGTCGAGCTGGAGGAAGTATTTCAGGTACCATTTTCCAATGACCAAAATCCCAGAACGAGAATTACCAAAATGGAGCCTCACCCCAATTCCGGTGACATGTTCATGCTGGATCTAAATGGAAAATTGTATCAGATACAGGATGAAAGTCCGGTAGAATATATGGATATGGCTGAGTTGATGCCAAAGTTCATCAGAGAACCCGGGTTGGCTACCGGATTTGGGAGTTATGCTTTTCATCCAGACTTTGACAAAAATGGATTACTATATACCGGACACACGGAACCGGCTGGATCAGCTCCGGCCGATTTTAGTTTTTCAGACACCATTGACGTAAGGCTGCAATGGGTCGTAAGCGAATGGCGAACATCAGACCCTACGGCCATCCCTTTTGATGGAGAGCAAAGAGAGCTGTTTCGAATGGACATGGTGTACCAGTTTCATGGAATTCAAAACCTCGCATTTAATCCCAATTCCAGTCCCGGGGATCCGGATTATGGGCTGCTGTACATTGGAATAGGGGATGGTTCTGCCGTTGAGTTTGGTTATCCTGAACTCGCGGTTAGTCCCGGCCAACCGTGGGGAAGTATTTTCAGAATTGACCCTGAAGGAAATAATAGCAAAAACGGTAAATATGGTATACCGAAAGATAACCCTTTTGTTGATCAACAGAATGTGGTACAGGAAGTTTATGCACACGGATTCCGGAACCCTCATCGATTCATCTGGACGGATGACAATAAAATGATTGTATCCAATATTGGGCATCATCACATTGAATCTGTCTACGTCGTGGAACCAGGGCTTGATTTTGGATGGCCTTATCGCGAGGGAGCATTTGAGATCAAACCAACTGTCCATATGAGCCATGTTTTCACATTACCGGAAGAAGAAGACCCGGAAGTGACTTATCCGGCGATTCAGTACGATCATGATGAAGGAAATGCGGTTTGCGGTGGATATGTCTACCAAAGAGATGAGATTCCCGGTCTGAAGGGCAAATACATTTTTGGAGATATTGTTAAGGGACGATTGTTCATGGTGCCAGAGGAAGATTTGGAGAATAATAACTCGGCTGAGATCCTTGAATTTGGAATTGCGCTAAAAGGAGAAAAAACAACTTTACTAGACATGGTTGGTTCCGAGCGAGCAGATCTTAGATTTGGAACAGATAGTCAGGGTAATGTTTACTTATTTTCTAAGATTGACGGAAAGGTTTACCGCTTTGCTAACCAATTATGATATGAAAAGATTAGCTAACGCTATTTGGATTTTGACCTTGATTGCAGGATGTAGTGACGATAGTCTTGGTACGCTGACCATTTTGGAAACTTCGGTTGCTCGTCCTTCGGGACCTGTTTTCTTTGATCTTGGGAGAACTCAAAACCTGGATTTTGCTTTGAAATCTGGAGCCAGGACGACTGCTTTGCAGCGAATTGGAGATCAGTGGGTATTCATTTTGAATGAGACTATTGAAGCAGGATCCGAGGGCGAATATTCTATTGTCGAGAACAAAACAGTGAATTTCGACCATGTAACGGTTTCTGTTTCCTCTACTGATATATCAGTAAAAGTAGAGGATCAGGATGCATTGGTTTACAATACCGCAATTATTGAACCACCGGAGGGTGAGCCATCTTATTATCGAAGAAGTGGATTCATACATCCTGCCTACACACCAAAAGGGAATATCGTGACGGATGGTTTTCCGGTCGGTCACAGACATCAGCATGGCATCTTTTCAGCCTGGGTCAATACCGAATTCCAGGGAAGGAAAGTTGATTTCTGGAATCAGCAGAACGAAACCGGGACAGTAGTTTTTGATACTTTGCTTTTTGCCAAAAGCGGGCCAGTTTTTGGGGAATTCAGGACCCGGCAAAAACACCTGAATCTGATCGAGGAGGATACAATTGTAGTCCTGAGTGAGACTTGGCGCGTTCGCACTTATAACCTTTCTGATTACCATATTTGGGACATTTTTGTGTCTCAAACAAACGTTTCAGATTCGACATTGAATCTACTTCAATACCACTATGGTGGAATGGCATTTCGTGGCAGTGCAGAGTGGAATGATACTTCTGCGGTTGAGGGCCCTCAGTTAGTTGGACCGGGCAATGGAGGATTCCTGACCTCAGAGGGAAAGGCAAGGCTTGAGGCCAATCATACCAGACCCAATTGGGTAAGTATGTTCGGTGAGGTTGGTGGTAAGCCTGTCAACCTCGTGGCAATGTCACACCCGGCAAACCCGCGCGCTCCTCAATTTGTGAGGATCCATCCAACGATGCCCTATTTCTGCTATTTGCCAGTTGTCGAAGAAGGCATGAAGATAGGACCAGATACGAAATATGCTGCGAGGTATAGAGTAGTCGTATTTGACGGGCCACCCGATGAGAACATTATAAATGGCCTCTGGTATTCATATGCGTCGAAGGCGGATGTTGAAGTTGTTTGGAATTAGGTAGAATGAATTATTCTTTGCCGATTAAAGTTTGCTTTTCATAAACTCACCAAGACCATAAGTAAATGATCATCCGGTTTTCGAGAAATGTCTTCATCCAGGCTGCTGGTGTCATTTGGAACAGTCGACTCGGTATATTTTCATATACGCTGATCGCGACACTCGCTTACGTGCAATACGCATTACATGCGAATTTTGGGTATTGGATGCCGCATATACCGGTTTTACCTGTTACGATTTTAGGAGGAGCCCTGGCCATATTTCTTGGTTTCAGGAACAATAGTGCCTATGATAGATGGTGGGAAGCCAGGAAGATCTGGGGTGCTATCGTCAATAATAGCAGGACGTTGACCATGTACCTTCATTCATTTGCCTCCGAAACGCACTCCGATGGCAAGCAGTCTGAAGAGGAAATTGCAGAATGGAGAAAGTCAATTGTATACAGACACATCGGCTGGTTGTATACGCTTGCCGGACAATTAAGAGGGAAGGACTATTCCGAATACTCTGACAAATACATTTCTGAAAAGGATAAGAATACAATTGAAAATAAGGCGAATCAGGCAACTCAGCTGCTCAATCTTCAGGGGCTGGAACTTAGAGAAGGATTTGATAAAAAATACATCGACACCTTTCGACACGTAGAATTATCCACAGTAATCAGGTCCTTTTATGATGATCAGGGTAAGTCGGAAAGGATCAATAACACCATATTCCCATACTACTATAATTATTTCACGCGGATTTTCCTTTGGATTTTTATATTCCTACTTCCCGTTTCATTGGTGGATGAAATGGGAGTATTAACCATTCCTATGTCAATTGCCATTTCTTTCGTATTCTTCATATTAGAGAAATCAGGCTCCGTTACTGAGGATCCTTTTATGGCGAGGGCTGCGGATACGCCTCTCCTGACTATTTCAAGAACCATTGAAATTGACATGCTTGAAGTGTTAGGAGAGACGGATGTTCCACCCAAATTACCCCCAAGATCTGCCCGCTTCCAGGTGTTGTACCAAGAGTAAATTTAACAAACCGTTCATCGATTGTTTCTGGCAATTCGACCCTGATTTCATTAAATTAATGGTCTAACGTTGATAAAACTATGGCTGTTAACCTTAAAATTAACGGGAAAGACACCTCTCTGGAAGTTGATCCTCAAATGCCCTTACTCTGGGCCATTCGCGATTATGCGGGCCTGACCGGAACTAAGTTTTCCTGTGGCATCGCCCAATGTGGAGCCTGCACTGTACTGATGGATGAGAGTCCTGTCAGGTCTTGTGTACTGCCTGTATCTGCCGCGGAGGGAAAATCGATTACTACCATCGAAGGACTATCCGAGAACAACGATCACCCTGTCCAGCAGGCATGGATCGAGGCACAAGTTCCACAATGTGGCTACTGCCAATCCGGACAAATAATGAACGCAGTGGCATTGTTGAAAGAAAATCCAAACCCTTCCGATGAAGACATAGACGTTGCTATGAGTGGGGTACTATGCAGATGTGGTACTTATCCAAGAATCAGAAAAGCCATAAAACTTGCCAGCAAATGAAAAAGCCACAGTCTACAATATCAAGAAGAAAATTTGTTCAGATTTCTTCGGCCTCCTCAGCACTTCTTTTGGTAGGATGCATTCCCAGCGGGGGGAAGGACCGATTGACGAATCTTTCCCTGGACGGCGAAGGAACTCCTTTAAATCAATTCATCTCCATAGATGGAAGTGGTTTGGTTACGCTTTTCAACCATCGCCCGGAAATGGGACAGGGTACTTACCAGGCCATTCCTATGATACTGGCTGAGGAGCTTGAGGCCGACATTTCCAAAGTGAAAATAGTACAGTCTGAAGCCAATTCAGACTTATATGGAGGACAGATGGTGGTTGGTAGTCATAGCATTCAAAGCGAATACATGAATTGCCGAAAAATGGGTGCCGCTGCCAGGGAAATGCTTATCCAGGCTGCAGCCAAAAAATGGGATGTGCCTGTGAGTGAATGCACTGCCAGTATGGGTGTGGTAGCTCATTCATCGGGCAAGACACTGTCCTACGGTGAGCTGGTTGCAGAGGCGTCAAAACTAAAAGCCCCGACAAACCCTAAACTAAAAGCGAATAAAGACTTTAAGATCATTGGTCAACCTGTTAAACGATCGGATATACCCTTAAAAACCAATGGTCAGGCGAAATTCGGCATTGACAAAACAGTCCCGGGGATGCTTTATGCCTCAGTAGAAAGGTCACCTGTTTTCCTTGGAAAGGTCGTCAGCTATAATGAAGATGAAATCTTAAAAATGCCTGGTGTCAGGCACGTCCTAAAGACCAGCCGAAATGTGTTTGGGACTGATCGTGAAGGTGTAGCCGTTTTGGCCGAAAACTACTGGGCCGCCTACCAGGCCAGGAAAGCGCTTAAGATTGAATGGGATCACAAAGGACTGGATCAAAATAGTAGTGCTACCATACGAGACAGGTATTACGATGAGTCAAAAAAAGAAGGGGATGTCCTTTTTGAGAAGGGTAATGCCCGGAGTTTTCTGACTGGTTCTGAAGTTTTGGAAGCCAGTTATGAAACACCATACCAGGCTCACGTGCCTATGGAACCAATGAATGCAATAGTAAGCGTTGAAGGCAATAAGGCTGAATTTTGGGGTTCCACCCAAAACCCTAATGGAATCAGGCGCTATTTGGCAAACTTTCTGAGTATACCTGAAAAGAATATTACCATCAACTACACCTTCATGGGGGGTGGGTTTGGAAGAAGATCGCTCACGGATGTAGCGGAAGAAGCGGCGGATCTATCCAAAAAGGCTGGTGCTCCCGTAAAGGTTATCTGGACACGGGAAGATGATCAGACACAGGGACCTTTCAGGGCAGCATCCTTGAATGTTTGTCGAGGTAAACTTGCTGCTGATGGCAGGATTGAAGCGCTGGAACACAAAGTAGTGGCCCAGGAAATCAGAAACCAGACTGGTAACAACAATACCGCCGGGAGGCAGTTGATGGGAGGGATTACCACAGACTACAGCATTCCAAATCTTTCCGTCAAGGGTGTTCTTCAAAAACACTACGTACCCATTTCTTACTGGCGAGCTGTTTACCATTCTACCAATCCATTTGCCCATGAGTCATTTATTGACGAACTGGCCATCAAAGCCGGGAAGGATCCTTTGGAATTCAGGTTGAGTATGATGCAGGACCATCCCAGGTTTAAAAGGGTGTTGGAAACAGTACATGATGTAAGTGACTGGTCCAATAAACCTTCGGAAACGGGTCGAGGAATAGCGCTATGCGAACGGTCAGGTGCTCATTTTGCCATGGTAGTTGATGTTCAGCGCAATGGGCAGGGTCTTAAGGTCAATAAGATCACCACAGCAGTTGATCTTGGCACTTGCATCAATCCTGATACAGCAAAGGCTCAAACGGAAGGCTCAATTGTAATGGGTCTCGGTGCGGCTCTTTATGGACTGACGATCGAAAATGGAGCCATTGCAGAGCAGAACTGGAACACATATCCTTTATTGAAGATCAGCCAGACACCCGAGATTGTTACGCATATTATCGACAGCGATGCAGATCCGGATGGAGCAGGAGAGAGCGGTCTGCCAACTGTGGCCCCGGCTTTGGCCAATGCCATATTCGATCTGACAGGTCAGCGGATCAGGACACTTCCGTTTGATTTGAGTACGATTTCGTAGTAAAGTATCCAGCATAGATTTCTTCACCATAAATAGTGGCGAAAATCTGTAGAAAGCGAGAACTAGAAACTCAAGGTTCAAAATTTGGAATTCGGAATTAGAAATTCGGAGGCAAAACTCCCTCTGCGTCTATCTGCGAAATCAGCGGGAACATGATTTTCAGGCAAATAAGTAAGATTGAATTAGTTGCACATGAAGACAACTTTGGCGTAATATCTTGGGTTCAAGGAGAATTCTTTTAGTTAATCAAACGTACTGGATGGGCATGAATAATGTCGATAGGATGAGACTTCAATATATTTCTGTGGAAGCAATAGCGAGGAAGAGTTTATGGCTTTGGTCTCAGTTTATAGTCTTCCCTGAGTTTTTCCCATTCATCCAATAGTTCTGCAAATATTTTGGGGTATTCCGACTTAAGGTCTTCAATTTCCGCTGGGTCGTCCTGGAGGTTGTACAACTCAAATTCCTGCGTGTCCCAATTCTGACTGCCATTGACCAGTTTCCATTCCCCTTTTCTGACCATTACATGATGATGGTGCTCCAATGACAGCAGGTCACCGGAACTATAGACTGCATCCTCATCTCCTTTAAAAATTGGCAACAGGGATTTACCCTGGAGCGGATAGATTTTATTGCCTTTGTATCTCTTTGGATATCGAACTCTCGCTGCTTCGTAGAAGGTGGGGGCAAGGTCTGTTAATCGGACTGTATTTCGATGGATCGAACCCTTGTTTTTTATTTCCGGAAAACGAGCAATCATGGGCGTCCTGATACCCCCTTCGTACGCGTATTGCTTCAAGTACCGCCATGGCGCCGTTCCTGCTTCCGCCCATTGTGGTCCATAGGAGACAAAAGAAGTGGGAGAACCCATATTTTCATAACTATTATCATAACTGGATTGTAAGAAATCAGCATAATGACCATTGTAGAAATCTCTGAAGGCTGCGCCATTGTCGCTCATGAAAATGATCATTGTGTTTTTATACAAATCATTTTCTTTCAGGTATTTCATCAGTCGCCCGATATTGTGATCCAGGTTTTCAACCATTCCCGCGTAAAGGGCCATTTTTCTTATCTCTCTTTTCTTCTGATTTTCTGAAAGAGAATCCCAGGGAGTAATGCCTTCAACAAGTTTCGGCAAAGGGTGATCCTTATCAATCATCCCGGCTTTTTTCAAATTCTCCAGGTTTTTTTCTCTGAGTGCTTCATACCCATCCTGATACAGGTTTTCGTACTTTATCCAATAACTGGAATCAACCTGCAGGGGCCAATGCGGAGAGGTATATGCTGCGTATGCAAAAAAAGGTTCGTTATCATCAATATCCTCCCTGATAAAATCCATCAGGTAGTCCGTGTATAAATCCGTAGAATAAGCTCCTATGGGCCATGTAGCTTTCTCTCCATTCAAAGAGTAAGTTGAAGGTCTATCCTCAGATTCAAACCCAACATCGCTATAATGGGCACCTGCCCCCTGGTGCATAATGAAGGACCTTTGAAAACCTCTTTTATGCGGGAGGTGTTCTGGTTTTTTGTCTCCGAGGTGCCACTTACCCGCCATATAAGTATTGTATCCGTTTTCCTGAAGAATTTCGGGAACGGTGGCGACCCGATCCGTCAAATACCCTTCATAGCCCCATTCATCTCCAGGTCGGTGAAACTGCGATCCCACACCTGCTACATGGTTATCTGTTCCCGTCAGGAATGCGGCTCTACTGGGAGCACAACTAGGCATGGAATAGAACTGTGAAAAGCGTAGACCTTCACTGGCAAGTAGGTCGATATTGGGCGTTTGAATATCACTCCCGTAACATCCAAGATCAGCGTACCCAAGATCATCGGCAACAATCAAAAGGATATTGGGTTTTGATGCTTTTGTCTCACCAACTGACGAACAGGAGATCAGGTGAAAAAAAGTAATAACAAGGGTTAAATTAACGAACAAGCGCATGTTTATTATTTCAATACCGCTTGTAAGTTAAAGAGAAGTAGGATCAACTATGTCAAGAGCAATCTTTCAGAGTTATCCATTGAATCCTGCTTCGGATTGTTTTACTTCAACTTATTGTCTCCTTCTAAAACTTTAATCAACCTGGGATCATTTCTACGGTCTTCAATTGACTGATCCGGCGTCAAACCCGGATACCCCAACTTCACGGATAATACACCCGAAATCTCAGCAAGCACGGGGTCAATAACGATCCAGTCACAGCTGGTGGATGAATAACTAGGCCAGAAATACCCGGTATAAATGATCTCGCCATCCGCCACCAGGGCAAAGGCATTCTTTTCTATTGAAGGCTCCAGTTCGTTGAGCAATGCGATGGCAGATTCCTTCACAGTAAAAGAATGTTCTGTTTGATCATAAGAAGTCAAATCTTCATAGACTATTATAGGATCATTTTCCAATGTGATTGATTCTTCATCTATCACAAAAGACTGTTTCTCAGTTTCAAAAGACTTCAGGAGGTAGAACTCTACTTTACCTTCCGAGCGAGGGTCAATATTATCTGAATCGCATCCGCTAAAAAGAGAGACGAACACTGTCAAGATCAAGATCAGCTTCTTCATTTATTGGGAGTTCGGTTTAAATGTTCATTATACAACAACGCATACTGAAACTACCCTCAATTTTGAGGCCAAAACTTCACGAACCTTAAACTCACAAACCAAGAACCTAAAACCACTCATCAACTATTCCAGCTGCGATTCTATCCCCGGTAATTCATTGTTCATCAGGTTATTCAGTGGATCCACCAAAGCCTTTAACTCTGCACTTAATTCATCAAACACAGTATATGCAGCATCAGTGGGCTTAGCATCACCGTTTTCCATACTTCTTCTCAGTGAAGCAAGACGATTATTAAGCTTGATTGGGAAATTGAGAGGGTCCTGGTTGCTCTGATTCTGGACCTGGTAAAGCTCTTTCTCAATATCCGTTATTTTCTGAATAAAACTTTCAGCCTGGCTTCTTACATTAGCACTCACATCTCCGGCCAGTTTTTCCTCCAGGTTACTACGAACTTCCCTGATACGGATCACCGCCTCATTCGCTTCTGAAGTCTTATCCCTGATCTTCATGGCCAGCTCGAATTGCTCCTGTAGATCAGCAGGCGTAACACCTTTTAGGTTAGGATTGATCTCAATCTGGAATGGATACTCCTGGATTTCTCCATCTACCGTCATCCGGATAGCGTAGTCGCCGATGGGAGCTTTCGGTCCGCTGGCTGGTCTGGCACTCCAGATAATCATGCCATCAAAAGTAGTGGCGCCCGGATACCTCAGGTCCCAGGTAAAAGTATTGATCCCGGCTGCTGTAGTAGGATTGGAAGAACCGCCTCGCTGCCACCATGGAATATTCGGGTCAACTTTATTCTCGGTCTTTGTCCCTACAAAAGTGTCTACGATCTCCCCATTTGCGTCAAGCACTTCCATCTTCACGCTATCTGCTTTCTCTTTCAGATAATATTGAAAAATACCATCATAAATACCCCTAATAGGGTTTGTTGGTTTGAACAAAACCGCATCACGAGCCAGCATGGAGGCTGAAGCTTCGCGTAGTGGGTTGATATCATCCAGTATCCAAAATCCTCGTCCGTGACTTCCGAGAACCACGTCGTCATTCTTGATCACAAGGTCCCTGATGGGTGTATCAGGGAGGTTAAGCTGAATATTTTGCCAGGTATCACCATTGTTGAAGGAAACATAAACGCCATGTTCGGTGCCCAGGAATAGCAAACCCTGTTTCACATGGTCTTCCCTTACTGCCCTGGCAAAATGCCCCGGCTTGATGCCTTTGATGATTTTGGTCCAGGTCTTTCCGTAGTCCGTGGTTCTGTAGACATAGGGTTCACGGTCATCCACCTGGTATCGATTGGCAGCGATGAACGCTGTTCCCGGGTTGTGAGGGGACTCTTCAATAATGCTGACCCTGCTAAATTTTGGCAGGTCCGGTGGTGTGATTTCGGTCCATCTTTGACCTCCATTTCGGGTAATATGAATTTTTCCGTCATCGGAACCTGCCCACAAAACCTGGGCATCGTGCCTGGAAGGAGTGAGTGCAAAAACGGTAGCATAGATCTCCGGTCCATTCATGTCTTTGGTGATGATCCCACCTGTAGGTCCGAGTGTGGAAGGATCGGCATAGGTAAGGTCCGGACTGATCCTGGTCCACGATTGTCCATCATCCTCCGTCTTCCAGACATGCTGAGAGCAAGTGTACATGATGTTGTCGTCAAACTCATTGAACACAATAGGGAAGGTCCACTGCCATCTTTCCGGCAAGTCACTGGAAGGTTGACCGGAAAAGAACCTTGGGTAGACTTGAATATCTCGCACCTGTCCGTTACTACGGTCGTATCTTGTCAACAACGCACCCTGGCTTCCAGCATAGAATATATCCGGTTTGCTGGGATGCTGGGTGATGTAGCCGCTTTCTCCACCACCGACAGGGTACCACCAACCATGATTAGGTCCGCGGGCCTGCATGTGTTCCCAGTCATCACTTGGCATTGCTAAAGTGCTGTTGTCCTGCTGCGCACCTGCTACATGGTAGGGGACATCACTGGTGGCCATCACGTGGTAGAACTGGGAAGTAGGAAAATCCTGCTCGGTCCAGGTTTTGCCTCCATTGACGCTCACGTTTCCTCCGCCATCATTTCCATTGATCATTCGCATCGGGTTATTTGGATCGATCCAAAGGTCATGCTGATCACCGTGCGGAGGACGGATGACGATATCAAAAGTCTCTCCTCCGTCTGTCGATTTGTAAAAGCCGGTATTCAACCCGTAAACCGTATTTTCATCCCATGGATCGGCATAGATCCTGGAATAGTAGAATGCTCTTTGTCGTAATTTTCTTTCGTCATTGGTTTTGGTCCAGCTCCATCCTCCGTCATCAGAACGGAAAACACCGCCTTCATTGGCCTCGACGATGGCCCAAACACGATCAGGATTGACGGGAGAGACGGTTACTCCGATCTTGCCGAGGGGACCTTCGGGCATCCCCGGGTTGGTAGTCAGTTCCACCCAGTTTTCACCAGCATCCACCGATTTCCAAAGTTTACAAAATGGTCCACCACCATCCATAAGCCAGGCTTTTCTATAAACCTGCCAGGTAGAAGCATACAATATTTTTGGGTTAGTACGGTCGATGATCAGGTCGACAGCACCTGCCTTAGGGCTTTCATAAAGTACTTTCTTCCAGGTGTTACCGCCATCGGTTGACTTGAATACACCTCGTTCTTCATTTTCTCCATATGGGTGTCCTAATGCTGCCACATAAACAATATCCGGATTAGTTGGGTGGATGCGAATGCGGGAAATGGCTTGAGTTTCCTTAAGACCAAGATGTCGCCAGGTTTTACCGCCGTCTGTACTTTTATACACACCGTCTCCCTGCGTAATACTTCCACGAAGCTGTACTTCACCCATGCCGATGTAGACGATATCCGGGTTTGTTTCCGCAACAGCCACTGCACCGACAGAAGAGCTTGTGACCTGCCCGTCGGTCACTGGGAACCATTCATTACCACCGTCTATGGTTTTCCAGAGGCCTCCACCCGTTGCTCCAAAATAATATTCCAGTGGTCTTCCGGGGGAACCGGCCACGCCCAGGCTTCGACCGCCACGGTTGGGGCCGATGTTGCGCCACTCCATGGTTTCATAGAAACCGGGGTCTATTTGAGCTTCGGAAAGGAATGCGAGGAAAATTAGGGATAGGTACAATGAAAAATTCTTCATGGTTTCAGTAGGATTGGTTTATCGAACAATTCGAAAACTAAAAATAATCGCATCGCTGGATAATGAATAAGGAACGGCCAAGTTTGGGATAGACGGTTGCGGATTTTACGCAAAGAGGTAAAGGCGCAAAGTGGGGAGGTCTTATCCGCTTACGTAATTTTCTAATTTATCAGCCTATGAATAACTTTTCAATTAGAAACTAACAAACCAACCAACCACGAACTAACAACTACTCCCAACCAGTTTCCTTCAATGCCGGATCATTTTCCTTTTGGAGGAAATCTGACTTCACAGCTGCCCGGCCTTTGAGTATTTCCGAGTCATTGATCACATCGATTGGTTTTCGCCAACCTTCGGATTCATCATTGTAGGCTGGATTGGATTTTGAGTTATAACATGAGATAATCGACCACCTGGCTGTGTCAGACCTGTTGGCATCGGACCTATGGATCAGATTGGGATGAAAGAAAAGCGCATCTCCTGGCATCAACTCCACGTATTCGAGGTCCATGGTCTTAAGCGCCAGATCCACCATTGCCATGTCCGCACCTACCTGTTCACCGGCAAAACCATGGTTGACACGTCCCATTTTATGGGAGCCTTTGATGACCTGCAGACATCCGTTTTCTTTGTTGGCCTCGGTTATCGCAATCATCATGCTGGTGAGTTGGTCAGGGTATAAAAACTGATTTTTGTACCAATAACCATAGTCCTGATGCCATTCCCATGCTCCTCCCACTTTGGGTTCTTTTTGCATCAGCTTAGTATGAAAGTGACAAACGGGAGACTCGTTGTCCATCAGTTGAGCTATGGATTGGACCACGCTTTTGCTTCGGGCTATTCGGCCATAAATGTCATCACCAGGGGTGAACCAAAGTGTCAGTTTTGTTTTTTTATTGCTCTGATCATTAAGGTCAAGGGCATTTTGTCGAATGACATCATCAGAAAGAGCTATGGATTGTAAGGCATTAGTCTCCTCATTATTCAGAAAGGAACGAACAATGGCATATCCCTGGTCCCAATATTCGGTGACTGATGTGGAGTTGATTTGTTTGGGCATTTTGTAATAATTGCTCTTAAGCTAAATTTACGTAGAAATTAACAGATTGACCGCTGAAAAACCCACACTTAATAGGTAGAAGGGATTTCGTAGATCTCCCGGAAATAGGATTATTCGACATTGAAGCTAAAATCGACACCGGTGCTTACGGTTGTGCGTTGCATTGCCACCATGTTGAGGTGATCAGAAAAGGAGAGAAGGAGGTCTTACAATTCAAGGTACTCGATCCATCTCATCCCGAATACAAAGACAAGGTGCTGGAATCCGAGGATTTTGATCAAAAGATTGTAAAAAGCTCCTCTGGTGTACCTGAGAAAAGATTCACAATCAGGACTGAAATTGTCATTTTTGACAAAAAGGAAAAGGCTACTTTCTCATTGGCCGACAGAGAAGCCATGAAGTATCCCATACTGATTGGACGCAAGTTTCTAAAATCCAGATTTCTGGTGGATGTATCCAAAAAGAACCTCTCATTTGAACAAAAACATGGAAAATAAGGCATTGAAAATTTCGGGAGAGGTTATTGAGCCTGGGCAGCTAAAAGAAATGTCTGTGACCATTTCCAGGTTGCCAACTCACACGCCCGTAGAAATACCCATCACCATTTATCGAGCTAAAGAGCCAGGTCCTGTGCTTTTGCTTTCCGGAGGTATTCACGGGGATGAGATCAACGGAGTGGAGATAGTGAGGCGGATCATAGTAAATAAACACCATCGGGTCAAAGCCGGTACCGTGATCTGTATGCCGATCATAAATGTGCATGGTTTTCTCAATTTCTCCCGTGAAGTACCGGATGGCAAGGATATAAACCGTTCTTTTCCTGGAGCAAAAAAGGGGTCACTTGCCAGTCAGATGGCTTACTTCCTTCAGCAGCGCATCTTACCTATTATCGATTATGGTATAGACTTCCATACCGGAGGCTCCCGCATCAACAATTATCCACAGATCCGTGCGGATCTTGGGGTAGAAGAGAATGAGTTTTTGGCAAAAGCTTTCGGCTGCAAATACGTGATCAACGCACCTTATCGGGAAAAATCTTTTCGAAGGGCGGCAGATAAAATGGGTAAATCCTTACTTGTCTATGAAGGAGGAGAGTCTCTCAGACTTCGTAAACATGCCATAGACGAAGGTGTCGAGGGGACATTGCGGGTCATGAAGGCATTAAATATGATAGAATCGGCACCCGAACCCCGCAGACAACCGATCATCATTAAAGAATCGAGATGGATCAGAGCCACGACAGCCGGGCTTTACCACTCTTTCGTGAGACCCGGAGAATACGTGGAAAAGAAAGGAAAGCTTGGTCTGATCACTGATCCCTTTGGGGAATTTGAAAAGCCATTCAAGAGTACCATCACCGGTCATGTCATAGCTGTAAATACCATCCCTGTGGTAAACAGAGGAGATGCGTTGATTCACATCGGTCTCGAATAACAAAACATCAAATTGGCGTAACATGTTTTGGTTTCGAATTTTTTATGTTACAATAGATTCCAGATTTTAAATCACAAAGACACAAAAATGAAAATTGCGGTTCTTTCAAGAAACCCTAAGTTGTATTCTACCCGAAGACTGATCGAAGCCATTCGCGATCGCGGCCATGAGGGCCTGGTGGTTGATCACCTCAAATGCGACATCATCATGGACGACAAGGGTCCATCCATTTATTATAAAGGTGAAAAGCTAAAAGACATAGACGCCGTTATACCACGAATCGGTGCCTCGGTCAGCTTTTACGGTACTGCCGTGGTCAGGCAGTTTGAGATGATGAAAGTCTTCAGTGCGGTGGATTCGCTGGCGATTACCCGTTCGAGGGACAAGCTAAGAAGTCTTCAGATCCTTAGCCGTTCCGGTATTGGGATGCCAAAGACGGCATTTACCAATAGCAGCCGGGAGGAAAACAAAGTGCTAAAGCACCTGGGTAAGGCGCCAGTCGTGATTAAGTTACTGGAAGGAACCCAGGGACTGGGCGTGGTTCTGGCGGAAACCGACAAAGCCGCAAAATCTGTTGTGGAGGCTTTCGAAAGCCTGAATACACGTGTGATCTTACAGGAGTTTATTGAGGAAGCAGGAGGAGCAGACCTCAGGGCGTTTATTGTGGATGGAGAGGTAGTTGGAGCCATGAAACGTCAGGGCAAGGAAGGCGAATTCAGATCCAATCTGCATCGGGGAGGTTCTGCCAACGTGATCAAACTGAGCCGGGCGGAGAAATCAACAGCGCTCTTAGCCGCTAAAAGTATGGGGTTGGCGATAGCGGGTGTAGACATGCTCCAATCCAAACGTGGTCCTATGGTGCTGGAGGTAAATTCTTCACCGGGCCTTGAAGGAATTGAGAAAGCTACGGAGAAAGACATCGCAGGTAAGATCATCGAATATATCGAAAAAGGTTATGCTAAGAAGCGCAAGCCCAAGGATAAGGTAAAGGCCTGATCTACGGGTTTTACGGTATATGAATATGCCATTCGGCTTGGATGGCAAACCGGTCATTTGCAATTGAACTTTACGGCAATTATCAAAGCATTTGACCATGAATAAAGGATTACCTATCTCTTTACTGCTGACTATCTGCCTGACAACAGTATTTGGACAGCAGTTTGACAAGAAGAACCTCAATGTAGCCGCTTTCAAAAGTCAGAATATGGAAACGGCTTCCAAGAAGATCTTCATAAAGAATTTCAAGATCTATTATCAAATGATCGCTGAAGCTGAGTCGACGGTTCAGGGAGGCAGGCAACTTGGAGGCGGCACCTACAAAGGTGATGCAACGGCAAGGTTAGCTGTCGGCGTTGAAGGCATTTCACCTGAAGACTTACAGGAGCTGACCAATGGACTGTATGACCAATACACTTCGGATCTGGAATCTCAGGGATTTGAGATTTTCACAGCAGACAATATTCCTGACATTGAATCATTTGATGGATGGGAAAAAGTGTCCGGACCTACCATCAACGAAGAGCAAATAAAAGGAAGTCTTATGGTGATTCCTGATGGATTTTCTTACTTCATAAAAGGGGTAACCAGGAAGGGTAAAGAGAAAACCGGAGCCTTTATGTCAGGGGTTACAGGGGACGATGGAAGCTTTGCCAGTGTAGCTTATGGACCGGTGCCAAAAATATCTGAGGAGTTGGGCGATATGATTGTTGCAGAAATTGTCTTCAACGTACCAAGCATTTACCTTGACCCCAAATCCAGATTGGGGACAGCAAAAGTCAAAGGTGGTGCATACCTTCGATTGCAAAACGCAAAGACCTCTTATATCTATGGGAGATTAAATAAACCGGGAGTGGCATCTCCGGACGCCTCCGTAGAACTATTGTTAACAGCACCAGTCCAGATAAATGGTGTATTTGAAAGTCAGGAGTTCAAGGCCATAGCAGAAAGATCCACGACTACTGTCCCAAGTTATGCCTCATTCTTCACAGTAGAAGATAAGACAGTAGAACTGACCAATACCATTGAATGTGACCCGGAAGATTACAAAAGGGAAGTAGCAAAACCAATTGAGGAGTACCTCAAACTTTCACTCCAAAAGGTAAAGTCGGCAATGTCAGGCGAAAAGGTCAGGTAGACCTGTTCTGACATGGTCATGATTCATGAATAGACGACTTCCGGTCCTCGGAAGTCGTTTTTTTACATTAAAGGCAGAAATGTTGACCTCCTTAATTTCCTGCTCGATCCATGTGCGTTTAACTTTGTATTGCCTGAATTGTAACCGCTTTACCATGAAGAAATACCTGTTGTTTTTTGCAGTGATTATTTTCTACACGCCCATGACGGCCCAGCAAGGAGATAGCCTTGCCGTGAGCCAGATGCTGGTACGGGCCAAGGATCACCTCAATAAGGACGCCGGAAATGGTAAACTGGTATTGGATAGTATAGCCAAAATCATCTCTCTTCCCGGTCATAATGAATATCAGATAGCTGATTACCAAAAAACACTGGCGATTTATTATTATCGGATAGGATTATACGACTCTTCTGTACATTATTATCAACAAAGCAGGGAGGCATTTTCGAAGCTCGGAAGTGTGCTGGATGAGGCAAAGATTCTGGTTAATCTTTCAATGACCTATAATCGACTCGGGGATTTTGACGAAACCATTCAAATGGCTTCCGATGCACTGAGGTTATTTGAACAAATCGGAGATCAGAAAGGTATTGCCGTTTCTTTAAACATCATGGGTCAGGTCTACTATTTCAACGAGGACTACCAAAAGTCACTGGACTACTTTCGAAAATATCTTGCTCAGGCCATCAATTCCGGTGACAGCATGGAGATAGCCGGTGGATATAACAACATTGGTTCTGCTTACATGATGTTGGAAAAACCTGATTCAGCCATTCTTATCTTTCACAAGGCCCTTGACATTCATCTTGGTTTGAATAGTGCCTATGGTATCGGGAATGCCTATCAAAACATAGCTTCAAACTATCAGGAATTGAATCGAAATGACTCAGCCTTCTATTTTTACCAAAAAGCTCTTCCTTATTACAAGTCCGTAGATAACAAATCCGGTCTGGCGGAGACTTATGTGAATATGGGACGGACTTTGTCCAATGATCTTCAAAATTGGAAAGCTATTGATCACTTCCTTGAAGGAATATCCATCGCAAAACTATTGGGTGAGAAGTACCTGATTCAGGAAGGTTACTACGGGCTGGCCGCAAGCTATGAGGAACTGGGTCAATATAGGGATGCACTAAACGCATATCAGGATTATGACATCATATCGGATTCTATTTTCAATGAATCCACAAGGTCCAATATTGAGGAGATCAATGCCCGTTATGAGACAGAGAAGAAGGAACAGCAGATCGCTATGCAGCAATTGGAGATCACTAATCAACAGACAGAAAATCAAAGAAACCTCGCGATCATGGCTGGGTTGGTAGTTTTCATAATGCTGCTTATTGTTACTTTCATGCTCTACCGTAACCACCGCCAAAGACGTGAAGCAATAATGAGACAAGAAGCTGAGACAAGACTTCGCGAAACTCAGATGGAGGCGACAGTATCTTCTCAGGAAAAGGAAAGAACACGATTTGCTCGTGATCTGCATGATGGATTCGGGCAGATGATTGCGATGCTAAATCTAAATATGAGGGCTCTTGAGAAGGGTGAAAAAGATAGGCAAGAAGTTTTTGAGAGTAGTACAAGAGTTCTGGAACACATGTATCGGGAACTTAAAAGTATCTGTTTTAATCTGATGCCCCAGACCCTGATAAATCATGGGGTGGTGGAAGCAATTCGTGAGCTGGTATACCGAATAAATGAGTCATCCGAAATACGTCTGGAAACTGACTTTTTCGGAATGGAAACCAGACTCAATGAAATTCAGGAGATATCACTATACAGGATCGTTCAGGAGTGGATTTCAAACATTATCAAACACTCTGATGCAACTTGGGTCACCATACAGATCACAAAAGACGAAGAGGAAATCACCTTGCTCATAGAAGACGATGGCTCAGGTTTTGATCCGGAACTTCTGTTTTCCGGAAAGGGAAACGGCTGGAGAAATATGAATGCCCGTGCCAACCTGATCAATGGGTGTCTTGAATTGGAAACCAAAAAAGAAAGCAAAGGCAGTACGCTGATTCTGAATGCTCCCGTAAGCGTTGAAAAGCATGAAGAATCACGGGTCAAAATACCATCCTAACGGTATATGCTCGTCCTTCCAAACTCTCTAATTTCGATTACAATATAGCCGGAACATCCTGGTCTGAAAGATCCTGTGCCGGTACTCCCCGAAAGCAATGGAATGGTTATCTTTCGTCCGAAAACGCACCGGTGTCACAAATATGAAGCTGTTTTTAACGGATGATCACGCAATGCTACTTGGAGGTTTGGTCAGGATAATCGGGGAAGATACGGAACTGGAGATTGTTGGAACAGCCGGTTCAGTTCAGGAGACGATGGACCTGCTTACGCAAAGGAAGGTAGATCTGTTGATCACAGACTATAACTTACCCGATGATGACGGACTGACGCTGATCAGAAAAGTCAAACGCAAATATCCCTCACTAAAAATACTTGTGTTAAGCATGCATGATGAAGCTCATCTGGTCAAGGAAATTTTAAAAGAGGGCGTAGAAGGATACATCATCAAGAAAGACTCTGATAAAGAATTGCTTGACGCAATTTATTCTATCAGGTCAGGTAAGACTTATCTAAGCTCTGATATCAATAAAATTCTTATTCGGGGTTTAAATGGTGCAGATGAACCAAAGCTCCTAACTGCGAGAGAGCGTGAGGTATTAAAGCTTATTGCCAGGGAATTTACAAACAAACAGATTGCCGAGGAACTGTTTATTTCAGAGAGGACAGTAGAAACACACAGAAAAAATATACTTCGAAAAACAGGCACTCATAACCTTGTAGGGCTGATCAAATTTGCTTACGCCAATAATCTGATTTGACCTGTTGCTACCGTCATTACGGTATCTTAAAATCGCGTTAAGACCGGATAAAAATCCAATGGAGACATATTGAAATTTGTATCCAAAACAGTTCAATATGAAGCGCAAATTTCTACTCGTTTTATTTATTACCAATGCCTTGCTGACGTTTGGTCAGCAAATCACCTATCAAATACTGGAGGATGAACCCACCAAAGCCTATACGAAATTCATCGCTCCGGAAGTAGGAATGGATTACAATTCAGCTGCTTTGAGTGTGTTTGTAGGGGCCAATGGTCGCTTTGGGATTTCTGACTTACTCACAGTTGAGGGGGCATTTCGTTACGATTTGTATAATGGTATTGACGCAATTGGTGGAACATTTGGTACAGAAGCCGGTATCTATCTTCCATTTACCCAATCCATCCGTCAGAAGGAAATCCCCGTAATGCTTAGCTATAATCCGTACGCAGGCACGGAATATAAAGATGGTAAAAAATACAATATCGAAGAAGCTAAGTTCATCAAGGTCCCTTCTGGTCAGTACCTCAATCAACTTGGTATGAGAGGAGGAGTGCACTATAGGAAACTGGGTGCCCAGGACATGACCTATACAACCACTTCACCAATTAACCTTGGTGGCTTTTACCTGGGTGGTCAGTTTACCTCTCAGGCCTATGTAAAAACGAGGATCAACGATGATGTGGAACGAATAGGTGCAGGATTTACACGAATCTTCATAGATGCCTTTATACTTCCCATTTCCGAGATACAGAATCCCGCAGCAGATGAAGGTGTAAAAAGTGACGGCACCTTTGGTTGGAGGGCTGGGTTTCAATGGTTTGCCAGCCCGCACGATGGTGACTATCGATTTCTTGGCCCTTCCATATTCACCATCGAGGTTGGTTCAAAACCACTCACCGGGTTCAACTTCATGTTTTCTTATGGCTTTGCTTTCATGAATAGACGTTAAGTCACTCATTACCTGATCTTTCTCTATCTTTAGAGCATGACGTTTGATGAGTACCAGGACAAAGTAGCCATTGTTACAGGTGCAGGTTCGGGCATAGGCTTTGAGATCGCCAGTAAGCTTTACCAGGCTGGGGCCAAAGTCATTCTCAACGACATCGACCCGGGGTTATGTGAAGCTGCGTGTTTGAAAATAGATTCAGGTGGTGAAGGTGTACTCCCTTTTACGGGAGATTGCGGCGAATTCGACACCATTGACGGACTCGTGGAGTTTGCAGTAAAATCGTTTGGACAGATTGATGTCGTGGTTTGCAATGCCGGTATTACCACGTTCAACAGTTTTTTGGATTATAGCAGGGAAGATCTGCAAAAGCTTTTTGATGTAAATCTAAAAGGCACTTTCTTCCTGATCCAGGCTACCGCCAAAATAATGAAAGACCAGAATGATGGCGGTTCGGTACTGATCATGTCATCGGTAACCGGTAATCAGACCCATCCCGACCTGGCAGCTTACGGTATGACGAAGGCGGCACTTCAGATGCTGGCAAAAAGCCTGTCGGTGGAGCTTGCACCCCATCACATTCGCGTCAACGCCATCGCACCAGGCGCAACACTTACTGAACGAACTCAGCAGGATGCTGATTACAATTCCACCTGGCAGCGACTTTCACCAACTGGGAGACCTTCCACTACGAAAGACATAGCCAACGCGGCATTGTTCTTACTTTCGGAAAACAGCAGCCAGATTGCAGGTCAAACCCTCATCATAGATGGGGGATGGTCTTCCGTCAGTCCACCACCGGAACCCTGATTCAGTATTATCACGGATTTCATCAAACAAATCTGCAATTTCATTGCGTATGCATTAATATAGTAACCTATACACTTTAATAACAGAATAAAACCAACATGAATAGTAAAGAAGTTTTAAGCAGGCTGAAAGAAGGAAACGAACGCTTTGTAGCCAGTAACCTTGAAGGTAAACAGCAGGACAACACCCGTAGACAGGAATTGACTGGTGGTCAGGCACCCTATGCGATCATTTTAAGTTGTGCTGATAGCAGGGTAGTGCCAGAGCTGGCATTTGATACCGGACTGGGTGAACTTTTCGTTGTTCGTGTAGCCGGCAACATTGCCAATACGTCCTCCATTGCAAGTATGGAATATGCCGTGGCACATCTTGGATCTTCACTGATCGTAGTGCTGGGTCATGAAAGCTGCGGTGCAGTAACCGCTGCTTTTAACGGGGGAGACAATGGCTACAATCTAAACCATTTGCTCTCGCATGTCACTCCGGCATTAGCTGCTTCCGGGGAAGGAGCGGAGATATCCGATATCGTCAAAACAAATGCAGAGCTTACCGCAAAAGAGTTGCTGACCCGGTCAGACATCATCAGAGGCGCAGTAGAGAAGGGAAACGTCGAGATCGCACCGGCCTACTACAACCTGGGTTCAGGTAAGGTCGACTGGCTGTAGGCTGTGGCCAAAAGATACGATCACATCGTCCTCGGTACCGGTCAGAGCACCGGTACTTTGTTGGGGAAACTGATCCCAGAAGGTGGAAGGATTGCCGTGATCGAAGGCAATGAGATAGGAGGTAGTTGTGTCAATTACGGTTGCACTCCTACTAAGACCATGGTGGCTACTGCCAAAGCCATCTTCCAGGCTAGGCGCGGAGATTTCTTCGGATTCCAATCGGGGGAGATCAAGCCCGATTTTAAGCGCATCATGGAGCGTATGAACGAGATTCGTCATGGTTCCCGTGACGGGCTCACGGACTGGATCGAGTCAACTGAGAACGTTGAGCTGATCCGTGGCTGGGGGACTTTCGTCAATGACCATACGATCGGGGTCGGAGACCAGGAGCTGCAGGGAGGCTACATCTACATCAATGTGGGCACCAGTCCGGTAGCACCCCCGATAACAGGATTAGAATACGTGCCCTGGATGGACAGTGCACGACTGCTGGAGCTGACTGAGTTGCCCACTCACCTGTTGATCATAGGAGGAGGCTACATCGGAATGGAGTTCGCGCAGGTTTTTCGAAGATTTGGCAGTGAAGTGACCGTGGTCCAGCGTGGAAGCCAGCTGATGCCGCATGAAGACGAAGATGTGGCGAAAGCAATCCAGGAGTTTCTGGAGAAAGAAGGCATTCGTTTTCACCTGAATGCCAGCGCCAAAGCCGTAACCCAAAACGGAGATAGCATCAGCCTTGAAGTCGAAGATGGTGCTGGCACCCAAACCCTTGAAGGTTCGCATCTGCTGATCGCAGCAGGAAGGAAACCCAATACAAAGGACCTGGGTCTGGAAAATACTGAAATACAAATAAACGAGCGTGGTTACATCATGGTCGATGATCATTGTCAGACGAATGTAGAAAATGTCTATGCCGTGGGAGATGTCAATGGTAGAGGAGCCTTTACCCACACATCGGTGAACGACGCCGAGATCGTACTGGATCATATGTCCGGTGGGAACAGAGCACTATCCAAACGCAATGAGATTTATGGACTTTTTACGGATCCACC
Organism: Cyclobacteriaceae bacterium; assembly: GCA_965228045.1. GTDB lineage: Bacteria > Bacteroidota > Bacteroidia > Cytophagales > Cyclobacteriaceae > JANQEU01. The sequence continues at coordinate 2,368,115 of OZ245789.1, forward strand.
GTTAGGACGGGTAGGGCTAACGGAAAAAGCGGCCCTGGAAAAGGGACACAAAGTACTCAGAGCCATCAAGCCTATGGCTGAGATCAGCAGGGCAAAGGAGATGGGAGAGACCCATGGTTTTGCAAAACTGTTGGTAGATGCCGATACCGATCAGGTGATTGGTGCTGCAATCCTTGGTCCGGGTGGGGATGAAGTCGTCAACATGATTGCCGCCGTGATGCATTCCGGTCTACCTTGCCGTCGTTACCGGGAGATGGTGCTGCCACATCCTACGGTCTCAGAACTCATGCCCTGGGTATTGGATGGGTTGGAGGAGGTGGAGTAGTCATCCCCATAAATCAGGATTTTTAATGGACAACAGGTACTTAAGGCAATTGAATTGTGATTAATTAGCCTCAATGGGATATCTTATTGAAAAATTTTTCACAACCTAAACAAAAAGAAAATGGCACAAGAAATTGATTTTTCATCGAATGTTAGTCTGAAACCAGAAGACAAAGACAGATTTCAGTTTGTCTATGATACCCAATTGTATATGACTTTTTTTGGAGTGTACGGCAGATTTACCTGTGCACCGGATGATGATGGCATAGAAATAAAACAAATCGACTTTATAGGAATCAATTACAAAGGATTGTTAAATCTCAAAATCGACGAGGTCGAGCTTGATGAAGATGATGGGGTGGACTTGAGTAAGAAGAGAGACCTGGATATCAAATTATACTTAAGAGTCACATTCGAACCAAGACCAAAAACTGATATTTATGAATTTCAGCCGGATAAAAAAGTTGTTGTTGAGCCTGGTAAAGTCCTAACCATCAATAGAGAACTTCGACCAATGTATTCTGGTAGTTCCAATAACATTGTAGAAAGGGCTATTGTGAATGGACATTTTGATAGCGAGTTTTACGTGAGAGATGGAATGTTTATTCGGGAAAGACTTGAGAATGGTAATAATACTATTTTCACGACAGCCGATTTTGTCGGTGATAAAGTTCCACACGACAAAAATCCTTTTAACCAAAAATTCAATATGCTAAGCCCGGGTTGGAGATGTCAGCCAGGTACGAGCAAGTTCCAAATGTAAAATGAGGTTTCTTTTTTGTTGTATTATTCTTTTGGCTGGATTCCTAATCAAAGCACAGCAAAATGAATATAAGGAATACTATGAAAACTTATTACGATTGGATTTTGAATCTTGCCATCGTATTGCTCAAAAAATAAATGAGGAAGACCAACTTCCTCATTTTCTGTTTCTTACAGAATTATTTGAGAATCATGGTCAAAACCTAATCAGTGACAAGAAGATTGTGAATAAGGTTATGTCTAATAAGGATTTGGTTTCCGAATTGATTAATGGAGTATTTAAGCTTTACTATGATAATTCAAATGAATCAAGTTATGAGATATTGGTCAATGTAATTAGAAAGGCTAGGAATCAAAACAAAGAATCAATTTTAGGAATAGCTTATTTCGCAATTTTAGAATTATACTCCGAAGAAATTGTTCAAAGTAGCAAGGATTATAATCGATTCCTAGAGGAATTCAGAGAGATAAGCTCTTCTGAGTATGACCAAGCGTGGTATTTGTTACACAAGATAAGATACTTATCTAAGTTTCCATCACGAGATAGTCTTGAAGTAATGTTTAAGGTGTATGATGAATTAAAAATCCACTTCTCAAAACATGAATTAGGAAGTGGACTTGAAACCCACTTTGACTACGAAATGGGGATAAATGAAAGAGGTTGGAAAAACTACGATCAAGCCGTAAGGAATTTCCTTTCCGTGGTTAATAATTCTCAATCTTATGACCACCTCAAGTACCTCAAATTCTCCTCACTTATTTACCTCGTAGAAATCGAATCACGAAACCGGAATTTCACTCAAGCCAAAGCATACTTGGACTCGGCTCGTAATTACTGGGACCTTTCGGATTCTATTCGATCGGAATTTGTATGGAGTCGCTTCGGAGCGTGTTACTACTTTGAGGAACTGGGAATGCCGGACTCGGCCTATAAATACCTACGTCGGTCAAATGACCTCGAACAGTTCCTCGATTTTAGAAAAAACACACTTCGGATCTCCGAATTGAACGTACAACTGCGCACTGAAGAGAAAGAAAACGAAATCCTCCTTCAGCAAAACGAAATCGCCGCACGTGATCGATGGCTCCTGCTGGTGGTAGTATTTTCGTTGATCCTGATTGGGTTGCTGGTCGTGCTGGCCTATTCTTTCCGAAACATCCGTAAGAAAAACCAGCAGATCGAGACTTTGATGCGCGAACTGCACCACAGGGTAAAGAATAACCTCCAGGTCATTTCAAGCCTCCTGGGTCTACAATCATCGCGTCTGCAAGATGAGACTGCAAGGAAAGCAGTTTCAGAGGGTAAAGGACGCATCAGGGCCATGTCGCTCATCCACCAGAAACTCTATCAAAAAGACCAGGTCACGAGCCTTGACATCCGGGACTACATCACCAACCTGGTCAACGAACTTGCCCAGTCTTATGGTTATTCCGATAAGGCCCACCTGGACATAGACGTCCCCAGTATCAACATGGACGCGGACACCTCCTTGCCCATCGGTCTGATCATCAATGAATTGGTCAGCAATGCTTTTAAATATGCCTTTCACGACATAGAGCAGCCGCTGCTAAAGCTGCGGCTCATCCAGGAATCGAAGAAACGATACAGTTTGCTCGTACGGGATAATGGGCCTGGACTTCCTCCGGACTTCAAAGTGGAGAATGCCACCTCTTTTGGGATGAAGCTCGTCAATCTGCTCGTTCGTCAATTGAAAGGATCACTCAAAATAACTAACGAAAATGGGGTATCTTACCAGATCAATTTTGAATTGACATAGATGCAAAAAATTCGGGTCTTGATTGTCGAGGACGAATGGATCGTGTCAGAGGAGGTTAAAGAGTTATTAGAACGTAAGGGTTATGTTGTTCAGGGACAGGCAGAAGATGCCGCGTCCGCACTTGAGATTCTCTCCGAAAAGGAGGTAGATGTTGCACTGCTAGACATCAACATCAAAGGCGATAAAGATGGTATTGAACTGGCGCATGACATCATCAGGAAGCACCAATGTGCCCTGATCTTTTTGACAGCTTTTGATGACGAAATATTCCTGAACCGTGCCAAAGCGGTGAAACCGGCAGCTTATATTGTAAAACCATACGAGGAACGCAACCTCCAGGCTGCCATTGAAATTGCTTTCAATAATCTGGCGGAATCGGAGGTTGAACCAAAAGAGAATTCTTATTTTGTATCCGACCACATCTTCATCCGCGATCAATCGCGCTTTAAAAAGATCGCGTTGGAAAAGATCCTGTTTGTGGAAGCAGTCGGGAGCTATACAGACATCTATACCGATGACGGAAAGTCGACCCTTGCCGTAAACCTTAAGACCTTTGAGGAAAACCTGGATAGCCCAAAGTTCCTCCGCACACATCGATCGTACCTGGTCAACCTGAGCAAAGTCGATGAATATGAGGGCAACAGGGTCTTCGTTGGCGGTAAGCCCATCCCTATCAGCAGCTCCCACAAGGAAGAGGTGATGAAGCGCTTCAAATTCATTTAAAAAGGATATTCACACATTCACAAAGGAATCCGCAGGGTCACAAAGATAATTTCAGGCCTTCGGTAGGATACCTAACATTTGTTACCAGTAACAATCTAAAATCTGGCGACATGGTAACAGCAAACAACAAAGTCACAAAGAGAGAAAGGGAGATCATCTATGCCATCTCTGACGGCCTGAGCAGCGACGAGATCTCTGAAAAATACTTCATCAGCGTTCACACAGTCAACACCCACCGCAAAAACCTGATCCACAAGCTCAAAGTCCGGAACACGGCGCACCTGGTCAGGAAGTCATTTGAGATGGGACTTCTGGGTGAGCTGGAGGTAGCTTAAATTATCCAATTACCAACTGTAGACAAATAGTCACCAACCCAATCTTCATTTTCGGTGTGACCGGTCCGCCATTCGTCGGGCCGGTCTTTTTTGTAGGCGGTTATCGGCAATTCTACTTTTATCCTATCTTTAGCCCAAACCTAAACCTGTCATAAAAATGAGATCAATCCTGACCTTCCTTTCTATCTGTTGCATTGGCTTTTCTGTCCTGGCCCAGGACATCAATGAAGTCTTCAAACCCGTCAAGTACCGCAACATCGGACCTTTCCGCGGTGGACGCTCGGTGACAGCGACGGGAGTAGTGGGGGACCCATTTACCTATTACATGGGTAATACTGGCGGTGGACTCTGGAAGACTGAAGATGCAGGACAGCGATGGACCAACATCTCGGACGGGTTCTTCGAAACCAGTTCCGTTGGTGCGATCGCCGTTTCCGAGAGCGATCCTAATGTGCTTTACTGCGGCATGGGTGAGCATGCGCCGAGGGGTGTGATGACCACCTACGGAGATGGGGTCTATAAATCTACCGATGCCGGAAAAACCTGGAGGAAGATAGGACTGGAAGCCACGCAACACATTGCCAGGGTAGTGATCCATCCAAAGAATCCTGATATTGTGTGGGTAGCAGCTCAGGGTGCCTTATACGGCCCCAATGTGGAGCGAGGCATTTTCAAAACTACGGACGGTGGTGTCAGCTGGAAAAAGGTACTTTACGTAAATGATCTGACCGGTTGTTCGGAATTATCCATTGATTACAGCAATCCCCAGGTATTGTACGCCACGATGTGGGAGCATCAACGAAAACCATGGAAAGTCATCAGCGGCGGAGCAGGCAGTGGAGTATACAAGTCTACCGATGGTGGAGAATCCTGGAGCAAGATCCACAATGGACTACCGGAAGAGAAAGGTAAAATGGCCATCGCCGTATCCAGGGCCAACCCGGAAAAAGTTTATCTGTTGGCAGAAAGTGATTCCGAACAGGAGAAAGGTGGCTTGTTTGTGTCAAACAATGGAGGTGACAACTGGAGCAGGGTCAGCAAGGACCACAGATTGGTACAGCGCGCCTGGTACTACATCGAAGTTTTCCCGGACCCTGTAGATGAGCATACGGTATATGTGTTGAGTGCTCCTGCTTTGCGGTCCATTGATGGAGGCAAGACATGGGAAAGATTGACAGGTACACATGGCGACTACCACGACTTGTGGATCAATCCCGACAATCCTAAAAACATGGTGATCGCCAACGATGGCGGTGCCGCGATCACTTTCAACAGGGGAGAGACGTGGTCAACACAGGACAATATGCCTACGGCCCAGTTTTACCGGGTCAGCGTGGATAATATGTGGCCCTACAATCTCTATGGAGGACAACAAGACAACACTTCCGTGAAAATTCCAAGTATGTCACATGGCCGTTGGAGCATTACTGAGCAGGATTGGACCTACGCGGCAGGAGGAGAGAGCGCCTTCCTTGCCTATGATCCGAACGATCCGAAGGAAGTCATGGGTGGCAGTTATTTGGGTACCATTGAATTACTGGACATGGAGTCGAAAGTGGGAACCAAGATAATGCCCGCACCCATTCAGTATCTGGGTATGGAGGCCCGTGAGATGAAATACCTGTACAACTGGAACGCCCCGATCATCCGGTCGGTGCATGAACCGGACAGTTATTTCCATGGAGCACAGCTGTTGCTGAAAACAACCGATAAGGGTAAAACCTGGACGGAAATTTCACCGGACCTAACCAGAAATGACGATAGCAAGCAGGGCAAAGGAGGAGGCCCTTATACCAATGAAGCTGTAGGTGCTGAAAATTATGGCACCCTGGCGTATGTGATTGAATCTTCGCATGAAGCAGGCGTGATCTGGACCGGAAGTGACGACGGATATGTTTACCTAACCAGAGATGGAGGTCAATCATGGACCAATGTGACACCTAAAGGTTTACAGGAGTGCCTGGTGAATGCTGTTGAGGTTTCTCCACATGATCCTGCCACAGCTTACATTGCCACCACGCGATATAAGTTCAACGATTACACCCCCGGTCTTTACAAAACGACAGACTACGGCAAAACCTGGACCAATATTTCAGGGAGTATTCCTTACGGTGCGTTTACAAGGGTGGTTCGTGAGGATAATGTAAGAAAAGACCTTCTGTATGCAGGTACAGAGACGGGCATGTATGTTTCCTGGGACGGTGGTAAAAACTGGAAATCCTTCCAGCTAAACTTACCCGTAGTGCCTATTACCGATTTGGCTGTAAAAGACGGTGATCTGGTAGTAGCGACTATGGGACGATCCTTCTGGATCCTGGATGATCTGGCACTTTTTAGGCAGTATAATGGCACTGGTAATGAGTTTGCCATTTTCGAACCGTCTGATGTCTTTTATAAAGGTTGGGGTGGTGAAATGAACAGCAACAGTGCCGATGGTATGGACCCTTTTGAAGGCGTAAACCCGGCAAGTGGGGCAGTTTTTTACTATAACATTGATTCGGAAGATGTAGAAGAACTTACATTGACCTTCTCGGATGCTTCCGGAAAGGAAATTGTCTCCTTTTCATCCGAAAGCGATCCGGACTTCCAGGGGTATGCCGGTGGCCCACCGTCAAACCCGACGATCTCAAAATCAAAGGGGCTTAATCGGTTTGTTTGGGACCTGAACACACCCATCATGAAAGGTGCACCCACTGCTTATATTGAAGGCAGCTATAGGGGACATCAAATGTCTCCGGGTGATTATAAGGCGACTTTATCTTATGGAGGCAAGTCAGCTTCCGTGGACTTTGAAGTGAAACCAAACCCTTTGATCGAAGTTTCTGAAGCTGAATATAAGGAATTTGACACATTCATGAATACCATGGAATCGGACTTCAATGACATGCATGAGCGGGTAAATACTATCCTGGCCATGCGCAACCAGATCGATGAGGTGTTGAAGAATTTTGACGATGAACCGGAATATTCAGAAGTGAAAGAAGCTGGTCAGGCATTGGTATTGAAAATGAAACAATGGGATGAGCAGATGATACAGCGTAAATCTAAAGCGTATGATGATGTGGAAAATTTTCCAAACAAGTTTACCGCCAACTTCCTTTTTGTGCTAAACCAGACCAACAGTGCTATCCCTCGTGTAACCCAGGGATCAAGGGATCAGTATGCAGAATTGATGAAGCAGTGGGAGGGATTGAAGGCCACATCCGTGGAAATCATCGAAACGGATGTTCCGGCGTACAATGAGCAGCTTTGGGCAGCCGGAGTCGGTGCGGTAAATGTGAAGTGACTTACTACAGGCCGATAAATGACCCTGATCATTCTTTTAAAGAGCGGTTTTGGCCTACTTTTATGGAATGGGAAGCCTGGACGTACGGTTAATCTCCAATAGAACCCAGCTCAACAAATTCACGAATTGCCTGCTTAAGGACATTCATGCGCTTGAGCGAATGCTGGAAGAAGGATGGTTCAATGAGGACCCTTTGCACATCGGTGCAGAGCAGGAATTATGTCTTGTGGATCATCATTTCAAGCCCGCACCGAGATCACTCGAGGTTCTTAAGGAGCTAAATGACAAGGTTTTCACCACGGAGCTCGCCCAGTTCAACCTGGAAGCCAACATTGACCCACTTGAATTTACCGGTAAGAGCCTCAGTCAGATGGAGTCCAACCTGAATGGTACATTGGAGAAAGTCAAAAAGGTATGCCAGGATAAGAAACTATACATGGCGTTAACGGGTATACTTCCTACCATCCGGAAGTTTGACCTGGACCTGAGCAACCTAACACCCCTTAAAAGGTATGAGGCACTGATCAAGGCCATCTCGAAAATGCGTGGCACCTCTCATGAGTTGCACATTGCCGGGATGGATGAGCTTAACATCAAGCACGATTCAGCCATGCTCGAAGCATGCAATACTTCTTTCCAGGTGCACATGCAGGTGAAGCCTGACGAATTCGTAAGGAAGTATAATGTGGCCCAGGTACTGGCCGGACCGGTTTTGGCGGCAGCTGTCAATTCACCTATGCTCTTCAGCAAGCGGCTTTGGGCGGAGACCAGGGTGGCACTTTTTCAGCAGTCGATAGACACCCGGACAGTCACGGAACACATTAGAGACCGTAGTGCCAGGGTCATGTTTGGTCACAACTGGCTGGACGGCTCTATTGCGGAGCTATACAAGGAAGATATCACACGATTCAGGGTCATGCTCATGAGCAATACCGAGGATGATCCCATCGAACAGGTTAATAAAGGAGTCACGCCTGACCTCAGGGCATTGATGATCCACAACAGTACTGTGTACCGTTGGAACAGAGGTTGTTATGGTGTGAGTCCCAATGGTAAGCCGCACCTGAGGATAGAAAACAGGGTATTGCCTTCCGGACCCTCGGTGGTGGATGAAGTGGCCAATACCGCATTCTGGCTTGGGATGATGAATGAGTTTGACCATGCCTACCCGGATTTCAGGAAGACGTTTGAGTTTGACCATGTGAAGGACAATTTTATGTCTGCGGCACGAGATGGACTGAATACCAATTTCACATGGAAGAAGGGAGCGAAGACGAGTGTCAGAAAACTGATCACGGAAGAGCTGATCCCCATAGCCCGAAAGGGACTGGAAAGAGCAGCCATTGACAAAAAGGACATTTCCAGGTACGTGGATATCATCAGTGAAAGAGTGGAGTCAAGGCAAACCGGGACGCAGTGGCTGATAGACTCTCACACCAAGCTTTTTAAGCAGAGCAGCAGGGAAGAGGTGGCAATTGCTTTGACGGGTTCCATGATCGCCAACCAGGACAGCAAAAAACCAATCCACAAATGGAAGCTGGCGTCATTGAAGTCCATAGCAGGATGGGAGCCGTACACCATGCTGGTGGAAGAGTTTATGACCACAGATCTTTTTACCGTTCAGCAGAATGACATTCCTGAGTTCGTAGCCGACATGATCAGTTGGAAGCGTCTCAAACACATACCAGTGGAGGATGATGAGGGTAAACTGAAAGGACTGATCAACTATCGCATTCTGTTGGAACATTACACCAATAAATCCGGGAAAGAGAAAAAGCAGGTTGTGGTAAAGGATCTGATGATCAAAAATCCTACTACTATCCGTCCGGAAGCTACCATCCAGGATGCCCTGAATTTGATGAAGCAAAAGAAAGTAGATTGTCTACCGGTAGTAAAGGACCATAAACTATGTGGCATCATCACTGAGGGTAATTTCCTTAATATTGCAGCCAGTTTGCTCAAGAGTCAGGAAAACCTGAATGGAAAGAATTCTCGGAAAAATTGAAGGTGAGCTACCCGGCCCGCTTATTTTTTGTATTGCCGGATTACATGGCAATGAACAGATCGGACTACATGCTTTTAACAATGTCTATCATGCCATCCAAAAGCACAATATTCCATTAAGAGGTAAGCTCGTTGGTATTGCCGGAAACATCAAGGCCATCCAATCCAACAGAAGGTTCATTGACTACGACCTTAACCGATGCTGGACGGATGACATCGTAGAGCAGATCACAAAACAGGGAGTCTTCGATGCCGCAGAAGATGAGGAGCTTGTGGAGATCCACCGGATCATAGAGCAGGAAAGTGCAGGAAATTATACGATGAAGGTAATCGCTGACCTTCACTCGACTTCTTCTGACAAGGGCAGTTTTATTGTTATACCTGAAGTTCTCGGGGAGCATCCCATCGTACATGCATTGCATCTGCCAGTGGCCCTTGATCTGCACATGCATCTTCACGGAACGCTTCTGGATTATTATGCGGAGCGTGGTTATATCTCATTTGCCTTTGAAGGAGGGTTGATTGGTTCTTCGATGGTGTACCAGATCCATACCAGCGGGATATGGGAGATCCTGGATTCTGCCGGAGCCATCACCCACCATGATCATGAGCAGGAGGATCATTATGCGCAGCAGTTGGAGAATTTATCGAAGGAACTACCCGGTAAGGTTAAGGTAGTATACCGGCATTCTATCACACCTGTTGATGGTTTTCGGATGTTGCCAGGATACGCCAATTTCCAACCAGTAAAAATGGGGCAGACTTTAGCTTTTGACGCTGGCGGGGAAGTTAAGGCACCAATGGATGGTTACATCTTCATGCCACTGTACCAGGAAGAAGGGGAGGATGGTTTTTTCATTGTGCAGGAGGTTGGTTAGTTTCTGGTTAGTGAGTTTGTAGTTTCAAGTTTCTGGTTGGTTAGTTTGTAGTTAGTGAGTTTATAGTTTCCAGTTGAAGGACTCATGCAATGAAACAAAGACGTTAAGTTGGCTGCACTAATTCTCTGTGTATCTCTGTGTCTACTTTGTGTAACTCTGTGTTATAATTCAGTTAGGAATTTAGGGGAGGTTAGTTTGTAGTTGGTTAGTTTATAGTTTCCAGTTGCAGGACCAATGCAAAGAAGCAAAAATACAAAATGGACTTATTGTTTGTTTTATATTAAAGTTGAGGCTTACCTCATACAGCTCTCAGGTCCATTTCTGTAATAACACCCGAATAGAAATGTCATTATTTAGTGATGTCCCAAAACAGGCGAGATCTATTTAGAAAAGTCTTTTCGAAATGTCTCAACCGCTCCACCTTTTTCATACGCAATTACTGTGTAATTTCCAGCCGGCATAGTCAGATCTATAGAATTTAAGCCAGCAGTACTTGACTCGAAGACACCGGTGAGAGAAAAATCGGGTTGTGTAGAATAGGTCCATCCTCTATCTGAACCCAACTGAAACGACATATTGGAGGGAGTTTCACCATTTTCATCTAAAATAACAACTTTAAGTACTGTGCCAGGAGATAAAAATGCCGAAACATTAACGAATGAAGAAGTGCCCGAATAGGAAGGATGTAATACATTGGGGCTATTGCTGTCACTTTTTTCCGGATATGTTATCAGTTTCTCAGATAAAACAAATTCTGTATTTTGTTCAAAATCGGATAAACTACCTAAACTCCAAGAATTTAGGGCGCTTTCCGATATTATGCCACTGTATTTAGACTTCAGCTGATTCAATATTCCATCTTGATTCATATAATATAAATGACTCATTATGGAATTACCTACGGTACTGTCATTTACAATTCCATCACTCTCAATATCTAAAGAAAATTTAGATAGAATATCTACAAGTTGGCTTTCAGTTCGAAATCCTTGTAATAGGACAGAGATGGATAATAAAATGCTACTTTCATCATTACTATTATTCAATCCAATTTTTTCAGCACGGCTCCATCCGGAATTTGAAATTCCAAAAAAGTTGAGAACTTCCGTAAGTGCCTTACGTTTCGCTGAATCATAACTTGCACCTTGCTTAATGAGGTATTCAACTCTTCGCCGTTCCAGATGTGTAAGTACGTTGACATTAATTACTTCACCAGAGTCAATACGTACCATAGCACTCAAAGAGATCGATGAATTTGAATTTGAATTGGATACTTCATTATAATAGAATCCTGTCCCAACCACCAAACAGTTTTTTCCCAGTAGGTTAATTGCAGTTAATCCGAAATCACCAAGATCATTTCGAATATCTGCCGTAAATGTTCTTCCGGTTTGGGCAAATGACGTGTCCATTTCATATATAAATAGTCTTGATCCTCTTAGAAATGGTCCTTTTTCTATAGAACCACTTAATTCCTGATAGGTATTGGTTGAACTTAGGATATTTAGCTCCTCCTTCACGGAATCTATTTCCGAAATCATTTCTACTTTTTCAGCTTGGGAAGCATTTTTCAAAACAGAATCCATTTGGATAAAAAAGGTTAAGTAATCCGAATATTGAAGGTGGTTTAATTTGCCTTCACTTTTTAATTCCTGAAGGCCTGATTGTAATGTTTCCAATTGAATTGCAATGCTATCCAACCGAAGGTCTAAACTATCCGATCGAAGATTCAGACTATCAATTCGGTTATCCACATCCTCTAGCCGGAGTTCTATATCCGAAAGGTCCGGATCAGAACAAGACACAATCTGGATAGCAACAGAAATGTAGATCAATAAATTCTTTAAGCTCAAAATTTCAATAAATCTACTGCAATAATATGCAATGGAATTGTATTTAGTATTTTTAATATTTATTTCTAGGACTCGAAAACCTTGCTCTTTAAGGATTTTCCGGGTTAGTTTTCAGTAAAAGTGACTCACGCAAAGAAGCTAAGTTAGCTGCTCTATCTCCTCGCGCAACTGTGTGTCTTCTCTGTGAAACTCTGTGTACAACTCAACTCAGAAATTTTATGTGGTTGTTACGCAAAGCTTCACAAAGGAGTCGCGAAGAGTCGCAGAGATTTTGGATGTTTATTTCCCCGCAGATCTCGCAGATTGAAGCAGAGTATTCCGGATTCTGAATTTCGAAATTTGAAATCTGGAATTCTCAATTAGTACCCTTTGATTTCCTAAAAGGGACCCGCCTGGGAAGCACGAACATCAACTAGGACCGTCATTCAACTAGGACCGTCATTCTGATCGAAGCAGAAAGCGGAGAGAAGAATCTCGTTGGTAGGAGTCCGTTTCAATGGAGATGGTAATAAAAATGTGATACGTCTTCTTCTTCGGTAGGCTCCGTTTTTCGATAGAACCTGAGGGCATAGTCATCCACTTTATCCGCCTGAACGAAGACTTCTTCAAAACCCTTCTTTTTATAATAATCCCTGGTAAATGCAATGAGTTTTTGTCCGATGCCTTGTCTTTGAAGTTCATTACTCACCGCAAGGTCATAGATGTAGGCCAGCGGCGCTGGGGAATAATACTGCTCAAGTACATATAACGTCAGGCCTCCTACAATCACACTGTCCAATTCCGCAATGATGACCTCAAAACCGTCTCTTTTCAGTAGTTTACTAAGATGAGCTTCATCAGGTATGACAAAGTCTTTCATTTCAAAAACGACTTCAAATAATTTGACGAGCTCTATGAAGCTGAAAATGTCATCCTTGCCAAGTACCCTGATATTTATTTTTTCCTTCATGTAATGGATCGTTTTGGACTGTTTATCTACTTTCATCGTGATTGAAAGGGTAAGATACTGATTCCTGAAAGCCATGTTACTACCTATATGTCGGGATTTAAGATAGCTGGCATTCGATGTTGATTTTGAATGCTCAATTAGTACCCTTTGATTCCCTGAATAGACCCGCCTGAAATCTCGAACTTATCCCTTTAGGGATGCCGTAGGCAGGTTATTTACGAATTCTGGATTGGTTTATCACGGATTATTTCGCGTGTTGATGCAGAGTATGTGGATGAAGTTCCCGCAGATCTCGCTGATTATCGCAGAGTATTTCGTCACGCCAAAACGCAAAGCCAAGACGGCTGTACTATCCCTTTGTGTATCTCTGTGTAACTCTGCGTTATAATTCAATCAGGATTATATGAGTTATTGCGCAAAGGAGACGCGAAGAGTCGCAGAGATTTTGGATGTTTGTTTCCCGCAGATCTCGCAGATTCTCGGAGAGTGGTTAGATGTTGGTTCCCGCAGATTTTGCTAAAGAGCGCAGAGTAGCAAAGTAATTGGATGTTGGTTTCTCAAAGAAGCCTAAAAGTATTACAGAGATGAAGATGGAACAGATGTATGAAAGGAAGTGGAGAACACTTCCACGACAAGAGGCACAAGTGGAAAACACTTGCGCCATGATATTGTTAGTGAGTTTGTAGTTTAAAGTAACAATCCTTCCCGTCTCTGCGTCTTTGCGTGATATCTATCCACCTATATTTGAATCTAATTAGGTGAATGTACACCGATCCGGTTTCCTTCCGTATCCAGAAACAACGCGAAGTAGCCATTTTCCTCATCTATAGGAGTCTTGGGCATGAGTACCTCACCTCCGCTTTTTTCTACTTTATTAAGGATTCCTTCCAGGTTGTTACCGCCATTAAGGTAGACGAGCACCCCACTGGCTGCTGGTTCGTAACCTTCACCTTTGGTGATGACACCGGAGACAGCATAACCCTCACTTGGAAAAAGTCCCATCTGCATGCCTTGCATGTCGATGACTTCTATCTTGATGTCTAAAATGGATTGGTAGAAATCGGCCGCTCTGTTTAGGTCTGTAGCCGGGATTTCAAAAATGGAAATGAAACTTTGCATTGCTTTTTTGTTTTTTGTTTTTGAAGAACTTTCTGATTGTGCCTGAGCACCTGTTGGATAAAAACTGATCACACTGACTGCCAGGATGACCAAAGATTTAAGGATAGAGATTTTCATTTTATAAGCCTATTTTGATGCAGAGTTACATCGGCCCGTAAAAAGAAAATTGTAAAAGTGCGACAGTAGCTGAACTACTTATAGAAGAGAGTGGAGAGTGCCATGTGATCGTTGCCCATAAACTCCTTTGGGGTGACCCCGGTGAACTCCTTAAAATCCTTCGTGAAATGCGCCTGGTCAAAGTATTCACTTTCGTAGGCTACATGTGTAAGGTTCTCATGCTTGTTCAGCAATAAGCTTAATGCCGTTTGCATTCTGATCACCTTGCCGAGCTGTTTTGGACTGATGCCGATTTGTTTTTTGAATTCTCTTTCAAGTTTCCTTCTTTTCGAAAGGTCACCCTGGACGATGGTCTTAATGGCCGGGCTACCCTTAGATGACATCAATGTGTCCACCGTGTTCCTGACAATATGATCGACTGTCTTATTTTGATTAAGCTTATCGAGAAGGAATGATTCGATGATCGTGATACGTTGCTGGGTATCAGTTGCGTCAAGCATCTTTTGTTCTAACTCTGCTCCGGTTGATTCGCCAAAAAGTTGAGAGATCGGAGCTTCCATATCTACCATATCTCCAAGAGGAGTATTAACAAAGTTTGCAAACCCGTATGGGTAAAAGCAGATGGCAAATGATTTCACATTCCCAGCCGGTTCGATAAAATAGGACTTTGTTCGCTGGCCCATAACCATCGCCCGGGGGTGGGTGATATAATCCTTTTCAGATGTGTATCTTTTGATGGGATCTTCCAGGTTGAAGGTCATTTCGATGCAGCCATCCGGAATGATCTTTTGTTTCTGGTTGGCAGGATCATATGGTACCTCCAGTGTCCAGTAAAACTTGACCAGGGCCTCAAGGTCAGGATGTGGGGCATATGTTTCGTAGATCATGGAGTTTCCACAGGCAATATCCACTCCAATTTAAAACAAATGTGGTATCACGCAAAGAGGTAAGGAAATGGTTCTACGCTAATAAGTTTCATGCTCCTATTTCATTATATTTCGGCGATGAAACTAAAGGAATGGAATGGGTTTCACGCAAAGCCAAGATGGTTGCACTATCACTTTGTGAAGCTCTGTGTCTTCTCTGTGAAACTCTGTGTATAACTTAACTCAGGGATTTTATTTGGTTGTTGCGCAAAGTTTCGCAAAGGAGACGCGAAGAGTCGCAGAGAGATTTTGGATGTTTGTTTCCCGCAGATCTCGCGGATTCTCGCAGAGTATTTCGTCACGCCAAGACGCAAAGCTAAGACCGTTATACTATCCCTTTGTGAATCTCTGTGTCTTCTTTGTGTAACTCTGTGATATAATTAAGTTAGGATTTTCGGAGGAGGTCATTGCACAAAGCTTCGCAAATAAGACGCGAAGAGTCGCAGAGAATTGGATGTTGGTTTTCCCGCGGATCTCGCTGATTACCGCAGAGTGATTGGGTATGGTTTTCCCGCGGATCTCGCTGATTACCGCAGAGTGATTGGGTATGGTTTCCCGCGGATTTCGCTGATTAGCGCGAATATTCCGGATTCTGAATTTCGAATTCGCAATCTTGAATTCTTAATTGAAATCCTGTGATTCCCTAAAGGGACCCGGCCCGGGAAGCGCGAGCGTCAACTAGAACCGTCATTCTGATCGGAGCTGAAGGCGGAGAGAAGAATCTCGTTGGTAAGAAATGGGTTCTCAAGCAGATATACGCGGAGAGATTTATGATTCTTGGTTTCCCGCAGATCACGCGGATTCTCGCAGAGTGGTTAGATGTTGGTTCCCGCAGATTTCGCGGATTGACGCGGAGTATTCGATATATGGGTTCACGCAAAGTCGCAAAGGATTTTAAGTTGGTTTCATGCACTATCCCTTTGTGAATCTCTGTGTCTTCTCTGTGTAACTCTGTGTTATAATGCAGTTAGATTTTTCGGATGAGGTTGCTGCACAAAGCTTCGCAAAGAACACGCGCAGAGTCGCAGAGTATTTGATATATGGTTTCCCGCAGATTTCGCAGATCAACGCGGATTAACTGGATGTTTAGTTCCCGCAGATCTCGCAGATGAGCGCAGAGGATTTGGATATATGCTTCACGCAAAGTCGCAAAGGATTTTAAGGTGGGATTCATGCACTATCCCTTTGTGAATCTCTGTGTCTTCTCTGTGAAACTCCGTGTAATAATTCAGTTAGGGTTTTTGGAGGAGATCATTGCCGCCAAGCTTCGCAAAGAAGGCGCGAAGAGTCGTAGAGAGATTTTGGATGTAAAATAGAAGTGAAAAACACTTCTATGACAAGAGACACAAGTGCAAAACACTTGCGCTATAATGAGTGGAAAACACTCGGGTCATAATGAGTCTAGAACCTGTATTTGAATGATACTCTAAGCGTTTGAGTTTCAAAAAAGTTTTGGTAATCTGCCACGAAACCATCACCGATGATCTCTTGTCTTAAGCCATATCTGTTGAATACATCCGTGGCAGCAAAGGTCAAATCACCGTTCCCGCTGAGTATTTTTCTCTTGATCCCTAAATCAATGGAGCTTCTGGACAATTGACGACCCTGTGGAATGTCCCTAGGAGCGAAGTACAATCCTATAACTTGGATTTGAAGCTGATCATTGACATCTAAAGTGTTAGTGATTTTAGTGTCCCAGGTGCCACCAGAAGTCTTTTGAATTCGGAATGAATGCGGATAAGGAAAGAGTAAACGTCCCGTGTAGCCGTCTATTTCGATTTGATATATATTCAGATTACCTGAAAGTTTCCAAAAGTGGGTGATGTCCTGACTTAACACAACTTCTACACCCAGGTTCTCCATCTGACCTGTATTCGCATAACTTTTGACCACAACGTCATAAATGCTGCTGGTATCCTGTGTATAGATCCTCTGGAAGGAATCCTCAATCAGTCGGTAATAACCAGAAAGGAATACCGATCCACTATTCCAATATTGCTGCAAGGCCAGCTCTGAAGAACTAGTGTACTGAGGTCTTAGATATGGATTTCCCACCTTGACCAGCTCATGGTCATCAGACTTGCTATACATCCTCAATTCGGGCTCGCCCGGACGATCAATGCGTTGGTTAAAAAAGGCTGATAATCTGAAATTCTCGAGTAATTTGTAGGTGAATCTTACATTGGGGAAGAGACGGAAATAATCATAGGCATCATTATCATCATAGTAAATGTTATCCGGATCCATGTTATAGAAAACAGAGGTATACTCTGCCCTTAGTCCGCCTTCAATGTCATATGCCCTCTTTTCATGAACCCAGTTCAGATATCCGGCATAGATCCTTTCGCCCCATCTGGACCATGTTCCCAGTCCCGGATAAAGCATCGAATTCAGATCTCTTTGTTGCTCATATTCTACCGGAAGGTCCCTGATTTGGATTTTACCTCCTGTTTCCACCCGTCCACTTCCAGTTGGTCTATTATAATCCAGACCTCCACTGGTGATGTGTTCGGTGCCAAGAACTGTTGTAATATCTCTTCCATCAGACCGAATGAACGAGCTGTCATTCAGGTAGTAGGTTTCATCCTCCCATCCACGCGAATACTGAAGGTAGCTTTGCAGATTATGTCCTGGCTGATCAAACTTCTGTTCAAATCGTAGTGCGTAATTCAGGTATCCGGTTATTTCCTCTTCGTTCCAGGTTATATATCTGTTTCGGATGTTGTCCCGATTTATATAAGCAACCTGTGCCGTGTCCACGTGAGATTCCCAGTCGTAAATCCCGGAAAATGAAAGTGTTCGTTTGTTATCGAAAAGGTAGTCCACGCCACCTTTAAAAATGTAATGCGTTTGCTTCCTGTTCTCTGGCACCTGGGAGGAAATCACACGGCCATCATCGTAATAGCGGGTGGTGAACTCATTGTTGGGTAGTCGTTCCTGAAAAAGTACTTCAGATTGAAGAAAGAAGTTAAGCTTTTCTCGCCGTAGATTCAGGTCAAGACTCGGGATATACTTAGGAGTAGGTGAGTAACTTCCAAGTTCGGTAGGAAGATCCTGACGCCTTTGGGATAGGGCGCCTAATCCGTAAGCAAATCCGACTCCACCATGTAAGCCAGTCTGTCTTTCTTTTTTGTATATGATATTGATGATACCGGCCATCCCATTTGCATCATATTTTGCGGAGGGGTTATTGATGATTTCAATGCGTTCAATATTTGCGGCAGGGAGGTTATCAAGCCCCTTTTGATTGCCATAACCGGTAAGACTCGATTGTTTTCCATCGATCAATACGATCACGCGATCGCTGCCCCGCAGTATTACTTTACCATCCTGGTCAAATGCGATCCCTGGCATAGCCTTCATCGCATCCATAACCGATCCCCCTGATTGGGCAATGTTTTGGCTCATGCTGTATGATTTTCGATCCAGGCCACTCGCTATTTCCTCACGCTCATCTGTAATCACCACTTCGTCCAATTGCGTAGAGGAGGGGGAAAGTATCAATTTCCCCAAATCGTAGTATTGATTGAGCTTGCCGACCAATATTTCCTTCTGCAGGTCTTCAAACCCTACACTGGATAGTACAAGCCGATAAGTTCCTGGTTCCATACCTTCCAGAATGAATAGTCCGTTTTCGTTAGATATATTTCCAGTTATCAGCTCTTCTGACTGGTTGAAAACAGAAACAGATACAAATGGGATTGGTTCGTTCTTTTCTTCGTCAAATATCTGACCGGCGACACTGACGTTGGATTGAGCATAACCAAGAGATGCTTCGATCGCCAATAAAATGAAAGAAAATATCCTGACTGATAAATTCATGCACTCAAATTTAGACGGGTTTAATCTTTACGAAAACTGATTTTATACGAAGTGCATCACTCCAAAATATCAGAACTCTAAGCTACCGGTACCAGTTCTATGTGTAACTCCACGACCTCTCTGTGGAGTTCTGTCTTATCATTCAATCAGGATTATATGAGTTATTGCGCAAAGCTTCGCAAAGGAGACACGAAGAGTCGCAGAGAGATTTTGGATGTTTGTTTCCCGCAGATCTCGCGGATTCTCGCAGAGTATTTCGTCACGCCAAGACGCAAAGCTAAGACCGTTATACTATCCCTTTGTGTATCTCTGTGTCTTCTCTGAGTAACTCTGTGATATAATTAAGTTAGTAAGTTAGGATTTTAGGAGGAGGTCATTGCACAAAGCTTCGCAAAGGAGACGGGAAGATTCGCTGAGATTTTGGATGTTGGTTTTCACGCAGTTTAACTGAATATTTGTTTCCCGCAGATCTCGCAGATGAGCGCAGAGTATTTGAGCAGAGTATTTGATATATGGTTTCCCGCGGATTTCGCAGATTAGTGCAGAGTGATTGGGTATGGTTTCCCGCGGATTTCGCAGATGAGCGCAGAGTAATTGATATATGTTTCACGCAAAGTCACAAAGGAGACGCAAAGGATCGCGGAGATTCATGGAGTGACGAGTGGATAAAGAAGTGGAAAACACTCGCTCCAAACAGATGGCCGAGGGAATGGTAGCGGGGGCAATCATTTTAAGCACTCTGGTAATCCCTGTAGGAACTACTACATAAACCTAATTCTACCATCAACCGACCTAAGAAGCCAGGTCCTTTATTTCCTCCAGAAGGACAAGGACGGACTTGTGCCGTTGTTCTATCTCCTCGTCATATTCATCCGTATCTTCGCCGATTGACTTCATCATCAGAATGTAGATCTCCTGTCGCTGCCGCGTGTAGATAAAGACCTTTTTGATGTAAACATCGAAAGACTCACTGAGTTCATATTCCTGTATTTCCTGGATCAGCTGTAGGTTTTGGTTCCAATACCTGATACCCTCATCCTTTACAACCCTGAGCAGCTCATCCCTGGGTGTGGCGTCCGGGTCAAGCTGGTAAAACATCAGCGCCTTCTCTTCATTTTCTAGGATTTGCTCCAGCTTTTGATTGATCTCTGCATCGGCTTGTGATGTCAGTTCCGTAGGGATGAAGAAGTATATGGTGAATACGCCCACGAGGACCAGACCCCAAAGGAATCCTATCCCGGAAGCACGCCAACTGGATCTGAATGGGAGACCAGCTTCCTGGTACTTTTTAAGCTCCTTGCCTTGTACGGCTTCCACCAAAGCGTAGATGATAATGGAGTCAATCAATGGGATCAGCTGGGCCGGAATTTTGTCCACCACTTCCGCCGGTAAAAAGAAAAACGGGATTATGAGTGCTACTGTCAGGATGATGCCAATGATCATAGCCAAAAGGCCTTCCCGGTCTTTTCCCAAGACAAGGAAATTATGCCTGACCAGGTATCCGGCAGCAATAGGTCCACCAAAGAAGGTAGCGATTGAAATTCCTTTTTGAGAGTAGATGGTTTGTAGCTTGTTTTCTTCCATGCGCTTAATAGGTGATACTCGGCTTTTAAATATAGCCGAAAAAATAGATCAGCTGGTTTAAATCACCCACTGACCCCCTCCTTGGCAAGGAGAGGGAGACATTATATACCGTTACCTGGTCTTCAGAGGAGATTTGTTTTTTGTACCGTATGTCACCCTGAATTCATTTCAGGGTCTGGTGGATAACCTTGCTAAGACGACCGGAAGTGTAAAGCACTTTATACCGTATAAAGCAATGTTCCCATAAGGTCCTTTGGCATTATTTATTATCACCCTTCTCCGAAGTAGACGAGACAGGTGAGACGCACCCATTGGTCGCTCTTCAGAGTGACAATTAGCTATATGATGATTATTCTCAAGTTATCCACAATTATGGTCTAAATATTAGCATATGATAACATGTAGACGAAATGTAGACAACTGATTTAGCGAAAAGCTTTGGAAAAGTTATTTCATATGCTATTATTGGCCCCATAAACCAGCCGCTCGCCAGGACTTATTGGAATTTAAACACCGCAATGAACTACTCATATGGATTCGGTATCCGATTGTGTTCTTATGCCTTTTTGGTCAGAACCAATGGGTATTGGGGCAGGTAAAGGTTCTTGCAGCAAATGATCTGTTTAATCAACCCTCCAGGTATAAGGTTCTGGTCAAGTGGTATTCAACTTCATTGATATACAAGGAAGGTGTAAACGTATACCGGCGGTCGACTCAGGACCTGAATTGGGAAAAACTAAATCAAGAACCGATAAGAGTTTTGGAGGATTATCAGTTTGACTCTACAAATCATGAAAGTCAATTTTTTCTGGATGCCCTAACACAAAATTATGATGGACTAGCTCAAGAGGACATCTTGTTTTTAAATGTTTGGATAAAAAGTTTTGAAAGCAATGAATTTGCAAAGACAATTGGAATATACTTTGAAGATTTGGATGTAAAGTGGCAGGACGAATATATCTACAGAGTCACCCGAATAGTCAACAACAACGAATCCATTCTTGGACAATCGGATACTATAAGGGTAACATTTGGACAAAAGGAGCATCCGATATCCAACTTCAAGGTAGATCAGAATGCAAAGAAAGTCCTGCTTGACTGGGAAATTGAGGAAGACAGATTCTGGGCGGTCAACATTTTTCAGCTAACAAATAATGGATTACTGACCAAATTGAACAATAATCCATTGATCCCCTCCAAAGTTGAGGACAGTACTGGCAATCTATCGTATCCAGTTCCCAAGTTTGAGGTGAAGGGATTAATGGAGGATTCTGTTTACAAATTCTTCCTTGTGGGACTGGATTATTTCGGGAATGAGACACTTTCTACAGATACTCTTCGGATAAAGTTCCTTGACACAACACCGCCCCCACCGCCATTCGATCTCAAAATTGAGCAGGATACGATGAAAGTATTTTTGAAATGGGACTATGTGGATGATCCGGGGATCTCAAAAATATTGATTTACAGAGGCAAGAGGAGTGAGGGACCCTATAAGGAAATACATGCAACATTGAGTAAAACATATATCGATTCGATTAGAATTCCGGGACCATATTTTTACTATGTTGCTACGGCGGATCACAACAACAATCAATCGGTTTCAAACATTGTTTTCGCTGACATTCCGGATCAGCAGCCACCTTCTAGTCCAACTGGTTTGATACTGGAGGTAGATACCGGTGAATTCCTTCTTTCATGGCATGAGAACATGGAAGAGGACTTAATGGGTTATCTGGTTTACCGAACGACAGATAATAATTCCAACGAAAATGTGCAACTGCTATCCTCTGAGCCAATTGGTTCAGCCAAGTACCGGCAAATCCTTCCAAAGAATGTGAAAAACAAGTTTCTCTATCAGGTTGTTGCGGTGGATTCAGCATGGAACCGAAGTAAACCATCCGAATGGATTTCTGGTAACCTTCCTGATGTTACGGCACCGGAGAGGCCAGTCATTAAAGAGATAAACTATACGGACGAAAATGTGGTGATTCATTGGGTTCCAAATGTGGAAGGTGACCTGAAGGGTTACAACATCTACCGTGTTCAGGAAGGATCTGACTCACCAGTAAAGCTTAATCAAAACATTATATCCAATAGAATCGATAGATATACTGACAGGAGCGTTTCCGGTAACACGAATTATTCCTATTTACTGCAGGCAGTAGATTCTGCAGGTAATGTCTCCTTTTTTTCTGAAAAGTTTCCAGCAAAGTATGTAATACTGGAGAATCAAGGTCGTCTACCAATTGAATTGAAATATAATAAGCGGAAGAATGAAGTCCTTTTGACCTGGTCAGATTCAATGTCTGATTTGAGGGGCTATATGATATATAGAGGGGAAGACGAACAGAACCTCAGACCGCTTTCCAACTTAATTCAGGTGTCAGAATTTAAGGACGCAAATCTAATTAAGGAACGATATCATTATCAATTAAGAGCTTATCACAATAACGGATCAATAATTAAATCAGAAATACAGCTATGGAAAAAGTAAAAGAATATTTAATGCTAGTGGCCCTGTCAGTAGTCGCATTTGTGGGCATGGGCCAGGCGCAGGATGGTGTAGGAATAGGCACTGATTCACCTGATGAAGGAGCTGCATTGGAAATCTATAGTACTAATAAAGGTTTGTTGTTGCCACGTACTAATAGCGAACCTTCTTCATTACCAGACGGTCTGATTTATTACAGAAACACAGAAAATCGCATAAGAATAAGGGAGGGGGGACACTGGAGTGGAGTGATACCGGCCGGTGGGATCATCATGTGGTCAGGAGCTTACGGTGACATACCCCCAGGTTGGCAATTATGTGATGGAACCGGTGATACTCCGAATTTAACAGGACTTTTTATTATGGGAGGCACATACGGACAAATTAGTGGTCCACATGGGTCACATTCCATGCTGTTACAAGAAACACATTTACCTTCACATAGCCATTCTGTTGGTGAAAGTTCGAATCATACGCATTCGGTTACATTTCCTAATGGTGGATCACATTCACATGGAATCTCAGACCCAGGTCATTCCCATTCAATTCCATCAGCAAATGTTGCTGGTGATGGACACATCAAAAGAGGGCATGGCAATAATGTCACACATAATAAAACAACCAATTCATCCTTCACGGGGATTTCCGTGAATAACGGGGGGAGTCATAGCCATTCCATTACCATAAATGCTGCTGGAAATCATGTTCATTCAATTGGCAGTACTGGTGGTGGCCAAGCTTTCGACAACCGACCCGCATACTACGTCCTTGCCTTCATCATGAAACTTCCATAACCCAAGAATGCCTCGCCGTTTTTTATACTGCTTTCTCTTTTTCGCGAGCTTTTTGCTAAAAGGTCAGACCAGTCTCTTTGTGGGTAGCGATAACCTAAATAAGATTTTCATTGAAGCGCATGCTACGCTTTATGTTTCGGGAAATCTTACGGCTGGAGACGGGGTGCCGGGTGATTCTATCGATGGACAAATTGTGCTAAGTGGAGACCTTATCATCGGTGGAAATATTATAAACCTGGATGCTTCATCACAGGTATTAACTTTTCAGGCAGATACATCCACTTTCGGCCCTAGAGTTATTCTTAACGGAACAGGGAATCAATTCATTTCGGGAAATAGGGTCTTCATGCCTTACATGGTGATCAATAAACCTTCAGGAGAAGTAATTCTAAGCACGACAGTTAGTCTTTTTAGTGGAATTCAAATGCTCAGCGGTTCTCTTAATCTGACAAATCAGGAGATCAGACTTTACCACTCACTTTATTCTGCGCCTTTAATCTCCGGAGAAAATGAGACCAGAAGGATATATGGCAACGGGGGTTCAATTTGGTTGGAATCTGAGACTTATAATGGATACCTGACCCATGAGCCTGCGGGACTTGGATTGTCTTTCTATGTGAATGACGGGGACGGAGTAATTACATCCCTTAGAAGAGTGCATGATAACAGAGATGATGTAGCGGATAATAGTGTAAATAGATATTACCTTCTTCCAGTCGCAAATACCTCTGTTGTATCCAATGTAACCATTGAGTACTTTGATCAGGAGTTGGAGGGAGTTCCTGAAGGCGAGCTGGCAGTATATCATACAAGCGATAATGGTATTACATGGATTCCACATAATTCAGGTATCCATGCAGGGCCGCAAAGGGTGGTAACACCTGACCAGATTTCGTTTAATGATAAGACTGTTTTGGCGCTAGCCAGAAGATACTGCATTCCAAACGCCCCTGTTTTCGACATCGATCTTTCAATAGAATCAGAAAATAGCCCTCATACCGGAGGAATATTTACGGATGTCAACAATTCTCAGAATATCTGTGAAATAAGCAATGTTTATTTTGCTTCGACATCCGACATTGATACACTTTACCGCTGGACCCGCAACACAACTGAATTTTTGACCAATGAAACATCATTTGACTCCCTGGATATATCATCGGCCGGGTCCGGTCTGTATAGTTTATTTGCAAGAACCACAAGAGGATGCGAACTCACCAAGAACCTTCAGGTAAATGTCCGCTCAAACCCCTCGAGTTCCTTTGAAATTTCACCAAACAACTCCGATGGACGAATTTGCAGGGACCATGTAATAACTTTTCACGGAGTAGGTTCACTTGCAGAAGATGGTTCTGTTATTGCCAGTTATTATTGGGAATACACAGATGGGACCACGGATTCGATCCTTGGGGATCCTTTGGCAAAACATATTTTTCCCCAGGAGGACTTGTATTTTCCAAATCTGACAGTTACGACAGAGTATCTGTGCGAAAGTTTTGATCAGGATGAAGACACCGATACGCTATCCATACTTGATCCTCCGGAAATCCTGGACCTTGTTTTCAGGAATGATCTGACCGAGGTAATTGACGAGGAGTGCGAGCGGGAAATAGTGACTTTTGAGACTTCAACATTGTACCGCGATACCACCCCACTAAGACCTCCTTTGTTACCTGGTGGACCAACTCACAATGATACAGAGCTCAACTGGACACTGGTCTACACATGGGATTTTGATGATGATTCGGTGTTGGTGGATTCGGCATTTACGGGTTTCAGCGATGTTGATCATGCCTTTACCTACAGATATGATAACCGTCATAACATTGTCATGCAAGTAGAGGACAGGGGTCCTAGTTTTAGTTGCCAAAGTGTAGATTCTGCCTATCTGTATGTCCACCCATTGCCATTTACAAGTTTCAATGTTTTATTCAATGAAGACCTATCAGAGGTGCCGGGAGAAATTTGTGAGGGTGTTTACATTTATTTCGAAAATACTTCATGGATCAGGCAGGCACAGTATCGGCCAAGTCAGATTTCAGGATATTGGTGGGATTTTGGTGATGGAAATACATCCACTGATGAAAATCCAGTTTTTCAGTATGTCCATGAGGGTGTTTATGAGGTCAATCTTGTGGCATACTCCACAGAAGGATGTATAAGTGACACTGCCTCCTATACGATTACTGTCCATCCAGCACCGGATGGAGTTTTAGGGAATGACATTTACACTCTCTCAGATTCCCTTTGCGTCGCTGAAGACATGGTTCTTGTAAATGGCACCACGATTCCCTATGGTACCGTTTCATATGTATGGGATCTGGGTGACGGGAGTATTTCTACCGATCAAAATCCGATTCATCCCTATAGCGATGCTGGAAATTACAAAGTCAGCCTTTTACGTACTTCAAACCATGGGTGTACCAATGAGCTAAATCATCTGGACATCATTGTAAATGACTTCCCCGTTCCGGACTTCGAATTTCAGGATGCCTGTGAGGGATCTGAGGTTCAGTTCTTTAACACAAGTTTTTTGCCTGGTGACATTGATGAGATAACCTATTCATGGAACGTAGAGAGCTCATTCATAAGCGCTGAAAAGAACCCGTTGCATGAATTTGAAGTGGAAGACTTTCAAGGCAGTGAGGATAGTGCTTTCAACATCAGTCTTGAAGTAACCTCTTACTCATCCACTACCGCATGTTCGGAAATGGTTGAGTATGACATTACCATAGTCAGAAATCCATATTTTGATTTCGGTTCGGTGATTTTAGCTGAGAACGATACACTGCTGAATCCATCTGAGACGCCGAATGCTTACGTGCCTACAGGATCATCATTTCTATGGGACGACGGATATGATGAATCAACCTCTGAGTCTCTGACTGTGTCAGAAACCGGAATTTTTCAAGTCAATGTAACAAGTCCTTTTGGATGTGAAACCATTAAGCAAATTCCAGTTTACAGGCTGGAATCCGTGGATTTAGGGAATGATCGAACCATTTGCGTCAGTGAGATATTGGAGGCAGCACCGAGTCCTGCCTCACTACTTCGCCCCGTGAATTACAGGTGGTTTAAGGATGAACAGCAAATCCAGAATGGACCAATTTCCTCGATCATAGTTGAGGAAAACGGGAACTACGAGGTTGAAGTGACCTATGAGGCTCTTGACCAACAGAGAGTCCTTTCGGACGAAGTCCAAATAGAAGTTGTGCAGCTTTCCGCGGAGGAGCCTAGTTGTATTTCTAAGTATTATCCAACCGTTGACCTGGGAGAGGACATCTATTCTTGTCAAAGCTCGGTGATTTTAGATGCGGGGAATCCGGGAATGAATTATCTGTGGTCCAACTATAGCACCGGGAGAACTCTGGAAGTTACGAGAGATGGGAAATATGGAGTTGCCGTAATGTCATCGATCGGAAATATCTCTTACGACACAATAGAAGTTAAATTTCTTGATCAATTTTTACCTGGCTTAGGAGTGGAAATTGATACCTGTGGCGCATTTGAACTTGCTCCACAGAATGAAGCAGTTTTATACTTATGGTCTACCGGAGAAACAACGCCCTCGATCACGGTTGGTACATCCGGCCTTGTAGGCCTGGAGGTCATCACCGCCAATCAGTGCTTCAGAGAGGAAGTTGTGGCAGTCACTGTAAATCAAATACCTGATGTAGATTTGGGTGAGGACATAAGGGTCTGCGAGGGAGAGGAAGTAAATCTGACCTCATCGATTAGTGGTAGACACATCTGGTCAAATGGAAAGTTTGGTCCGGAGCTGCCCGTGAAGAAATCAGGCACTTACAAGCTTGCAGTAGTCTCTGATGAACAATGCATTGGCATTGATTCAATAAAGGTAGAATTCAAGGCACTTCCTTATATTGGATTGGCGGACAGTTTAAAGGGTTGTGATTCCCTTTTCCTCCAAGCTGGAAATGAAGGTAAAGATTATCTCTGGTCAACTGGTGACACTTCGGAACATATAATAATTCGGGAAACCGGTCTATACAAAGTTGAAGTTGCCTCCGAGAATGGATGTGTCAATCATGACACTACCTTTGTAATGATTGGCGACTCACCTCAGTTGGACCTGGGGGAGGACCTTCAATTGTGTCCTGGTGAGTCTGTGAGCATTGACGTTGGATTCAACAATTGGATTCATAAAGTCCTTTGGAATACCTTGTCGACCTTACCTGCCATTCAAATTTCCGGCGGTGGAGATTATATAGCTACCGTCACTGACGACTTTGGGTGCTCTGCAAGTGATTCCATCTCAGTTATTCAGCATTCTGAGATTCCGGTAGTACTACCAGATACAATTCTTCTTTGTGACAGTTCCGGGACCTCAATTGAAATAGTATTGGATGACTTCGAAACTATCTGGACACTTGGTGAGGAAGTAGTATCGGAATCGGAATCTTTAACAGTAAGTACTCCCGGCATATACAGATTACACGTAGAAGATGAGTTTGGCTGCTCAACAACCGATTCTCTTGTTGCCTTGGAAACCAACCAGGATCTTTTTGCAAGTTTTTTGATCCCGAGCACTGTTTCGCAGGGAGATATTGTGAGCTTCATTGCTTTAACAGAACCCACAGCTCCAGAGTACTATTGGAGCTTCGGAGATGGTGCGGAGAGTTTCATTAGCAATCCCAAGTACCAGTATTTCATTCCCGGTGAGTATGTGGTAACGCTTACAGTTTCAAACGGAACTTGCTCCCATTCTCTTTCAAAATCCATACTCGTGGAGTCATCGGAAGGCGGTAGATTGATTGGAGCCGAAGCCAACGTCTATCAGTTCACGGAAATTCTTAAAACCAGCATTTTTCCCAATCCTGCCAATGACCGTCTGACTCTGGATATTGAGCTTTCCAATGAAGGCTCTGTTCAGGTCAACATCTATAACCTGGAAGGATTGGAAGTATTTAATCATCTGTATTCCAGTCATTTAGATGCAAGTCTGTATTTCGATCTTGTGGGTTTGAAGGAGGGGGTTTATGTGATTTTTATCCAGGTAGGAAAGCAGTATAGGACTGAAAGGTTTGTGAAAATTGAGTGACATGAAGAGTAGGACTTTAAACAACATAAAAGCTGTTCTTTTTGTGGGTTTACTTATTGGAAATGGACACTCAAATGGAGCATTATTAAGTAATAGTTATACTCCATCGGCCGATTTTTCATATCAATTCCTCAATGGTTTAGCATGCTCAGGAAGCGAAATTCAGTTTACGGACAATTCTGGCACCCTGAACGGAAACCTGACTTTTCGTATTTGGGATTTTGGAGATGGGAATAGCTCCTCAGTAGTAAATCCCACGCACACTTATGAGCAGGCTGGAAACTTCACCGTTTCGCTTCTGATCTACAATTCAGATGGTGATTACGATATTACTTCCCAACAAATTATGGTGAATCCGCTTCCTATGGTCAATTTTCAAATTGACGCTTCCACGGAGAACCAATGTCTGAGTACAATTCAGCTTTTTGATAATCTTTCTTCTCTACCTTCTGATGACCTGGTCTTTTCCTGGGATTTTAATGATGGATCTTTTTCTCAGGAGAATGAACCGGGTCATCTTTTTTCAACTCACGGACAATATGAAGTCACCTTATTCGCTACCTCATTATCCACAGGATGTTGGTCGGAGAATACGCAGGATTTGACGATACTTCCGGAAGCCGTACCTGGGTTTGAATTTGAGAATGTCTGCTTTGGAACATCAACTGAGTTTATCAATACTACAACGGTAGCCACAGGCAATGTCGGTTATCAGTGGAACTTCGATGATGGTACATCCTCAACGCACATCAATCCTGCGAAGACCTTTGAGGCATCCGGAGCATTTGACGTTACGCTTCAGGCAACTACGGAATCCGGATGTGTCACTGAACTGGTTCAAACAGTTAACGTATTTGATCAACCAAACGTGGAGTTTCAGGTCGAGGATATCTGTCTTGATGAGGACGCTGTTTTCACAAATAATAGTATCCTTTCAGACAATTACCAATGGTACTTCGGTGATGAGAACGGTTCGACAGAAGAAGAGCCTTTACACACATTCTTAAATGCCGGCAACTACCAGGTGTCATTGGTAGGTACTACGATAGAGGGTTGCAGTGACAGTATTTCAACTACTCTTACAGTTTTTCCTTTGCCACAGCCTGGATTCATGCTTGAAAACGTTTGCGAGGGTACTGTTTCTCACTTTCAAAATTATAGTCAGATATCCTCGGGTATTTTATCATTTACCTGGGACCTTGGAGATGACAGCCTCCTGACGTCAACACATGCGGATCATGTATATGGGCAGGAGGGTATATACCAGGTTGAGCTCACGGCAACCAGTGACTTCGGTTGTGCTGCCACATTGGAGCAGGAAGTTGAGATTTTCGACCAGCCTGAAGCCATTTTCGAGGCCGAAGACGTTTGTGTTGGCGTACCGGTTGCATTCCAAAACAGGTCCCTGGGAGAGGGGTTGATCTATTCCTGGGAATTCGGAGATGATGACAGTGAGCAAACGGAAAATCCAACTCATTTATATGAAAATATAGGGACGTATCGGGTCAGATTGACGGCGACTAATGAAAGTAATTGTGCCCATTCGTTTGAAAATCCGGTTATAATAAATCCAGTACCAGTAGCTGATTTCCTCACCGTTGACGTCTGCGACACCGTAATGGTTCGCTTTAAAAACACATCGAGAATAGCCACCGGAGATCTGAATTTTTTATGGAATTTCGATGATGGCACTCAATCATTCGATAAAGACCCCAATCATCTATATGTTGGTCCCGGTAGTTACAATGTTTCTTTAAATGTGAAGTCTGATTTTGGATGCGAATCCGAAATAGAGCAGCTATTGACGGTAAATCCCCGACCTGTTGCAAATTTTGAAGTTGAGCCCATATGCGATGGGGAGGAGTCAGTGTTTACAAATACCAGCCAGATCAATGGAGGAAAAATTGAATCAAATACATGGGATTTTGGAGATGGAACCAATTCTATAGTCGAAAACCCGGTAAAGCTTTTCCTTAATCCAGGAGATTATGAAGTCGGGCTAACTATCGTTTCTGATAAAGGATGCGAAAGCGAAATAACAAATGAATATACGGTTTATGAGTTTCCTGTGGCTGATTTCAGGGTTAACAATGTCTGCGATAACTATGAGGTAAAACCTGTAAATCTGAGCAGTATTAGTGGTGGGGATTTGAATTATACCTGGGATATGGGTGACGGTAATGAATATTCGGATGTCAATCCTACCCATTTGTATGAGGCTATCAATATTTTTCCTATTACGCTTAAAGCATCTTCCAGTGTGGGATGCACCGACTCTATTACCAAAAATGTAGTCGTTTATCGCAATCCTTTTGTAGAAGCAGGACCGGATGCATCAATCAGCAAAGGTTTTTCGGTTGATCTAATGGCAGATGGCGCCAGCAAGTATGTGTGGTCACCAGTAGATGGACTAAGTAATAGTAACATTGGGAATCCGGTGGCGAGTCCGCTGTTTACCACGACTTACACCGTTCTGGGCATAGATGATCATGGCTGCAGAGCATTGGATTCCATAACTGTTTATGTAAATGATGATTACCGATTAATTGCCAACAATGTCTTTACTCCGGATGGTAATGGAGTCAATGATAATTGGGTGATCTCCAATATTGAAACATTTGGAACGACAAACGTTCGGGTTTACGATAGATACGGAAAACTCGTTTTTCAGCAGGAAGCCTATCAAAATGACTGGCAGGGCACTTACGGTAACGATATACTGCCAGATGGCACCTACTACTATTTTGTAACATTCTCGGATTCTAACCAAAAGTATAAGGGGTCTGTATCAATAATCCGCAATCGATGATTAATAAGTTAGCTATAATGTTTATGTTGATTGTGTGTTTGCAATTCTATTGCAGGTCTCAGCAGACCCCTTTGTTTAACCAATACTTTTTGAATCCTTACTTAATCAATCCGGCCTTAACAGGATTGGATGGAGAGAGTAAGGCATTTTTTCACTATAGGAATCAATGGGCCCAGGTGGATGGTGCACCGGAAACTCATGCTTTTACATTGGATGGGAGACTCACCAGGCATAAGATTGGTGTAGGGCTGGCATTTTTTAATGATGTAAGCAACATTATAGGACGATTCAACGGTGGTTTATCTGCTTCCTATACCGTTGACATCACCACAAATCAGGACCTGGCGTTTGGCATGTCTCTCATGGCCATTCAGAGCAGGGTGTTTTTCGACAGAATACAAACAGAAGATATTTCAGATCCTAATCTCTTAAGCAGGATTGATAAAAGAACCGTGGCGGAAGGAAATTTTGGGTTTAGTTATCGCTGGAAAAGCCTCAGGTTAGGTTTTGCAGCGGATCAGATTTTTCAAAATGAAATCCGTCATGAAAATGCAGCGCAGCTTCAGGTACTCGATTACAACTTTGTGAGGCATTACATCACCACAATTCAGCATCCTTTTTCATTAAAGCATGATTTGTCCTTGAGACCGACAATTCTATTAAGGACCATTGAGGGAATTCCACCACAATTGGAGATCAGTTCTATACTGGATTACCGAAATCTGGTATGGTTCGGGACTTCATACCGTCATAAAATAGGCGTAGGGTTATCCGCCGGCTTTGAGATTGATGATCAATTTGTATTGAGTTATACCTACGAAGTACCCACGACTGACCTGCGTTTTTTAGGAGCAAGCACACATGAGTTTGTGTTAGGTATGAGACTTCGAAAAAAGAGTACGGACAATTCTATCGGAGTCTCAAGCAGGGACCTCAAAGAAATTAGGGAGGTAAAAGATGAGAATGCCGCCCAGTATGAAAAATTGGATGAGTTGCAGAAGATAAATGAGGACCAGCAAAAGGAATTGGACCAGTATAAGGAGATCATTGACCTCCAACTTAAAGAAATGCAGTTTCTGCGTAACGAATATCATTCCTTCGAAACGGAACTTGACAGTTTGAAATCGGGAGTGGAGTACCGACAGAATCCTAAAACCGAAGAAGCCCCGGATTCGGATTACTACCTGATTGTAGGTGCTTTTCGGAAGATAGAAAATGCGAAACTTTTTCAGAAGATATTGAAACGAGATGCCGGACTGGCGACGTGGGTGATCCAAAACAACCGTCAGTCCTGGTATCTCATTTACTCAGAACAGATCGAGGATCTCTCTACAACAAATGAGAAAATAAATCAACTTGAAAATGGTGCCGCTCAACACCTGATCCTGGGTACTCCCTGGGTTTTTGAAAAAGAGCGGTGAAAATCAGAAAGCAACATATTGTCCTGGTCATTTTTTTGTGTTCGCAAGAGACATTATCGCAGGATCTGGAAACTCTAAATGACCAGAAATGGCTGGAATATAGCGGTGGAATCGGACTGAACAACACTTTCTATAATGCCATCGGAATTCCTAACCGTAGAGATCCTTATTTCTGGCAATTCAATGCGAATCTGAACTTCACCATTCTTGGCATCGTCCATATGCCATTTTCATTGACACTAAGTCAACAGAATAAAAATTTTTCCCAACCTCAACCCTTTAACCGGTTTGGTATGAGTCCGAGATACAAGGATTATACCGTCCATCTGGGACACCGGTCAATGAACTTTTCGAGCTATACACTTGCCGGAAATTTGTTTTTTGGTATTGGAGCGGAATATGAACCCGAATCTAATCCATTAAGGGTCAGTGCTTTGTACGGAAGGTTCACCAAACCAGTAAGAAGGTCAGCTCGGGATGGGTTTGTTTTTGCGGAGCCTGCCTTTCGGCGAATTGGATACGGTACCAAGGTTGGTTTCAATACAGGCGACCATGAAGGCCATCTGATCCTATTTACGGCTAGAGACGATCCTGGCTCACTAAAAAATTGGGATAGCTTACTCATTCGACCTGAGGAGAACCTTGTGTTGGGTTTGGTAACATCCAATAAAATTTTAAGGGTTTTGACGCTGAAAGTAGATTACGGTTACAGTCTTTATTCGTCTAATCTGAGCAGCCCGGAGGTTTTCATTGATGAATTTACTTTCGTAAATAATCTTGGAGGATTATTCACACCAACGTCTTCATCTAGATACTCCACGGCACTGACGACTGATCTGGTTTACAGTGCCGAACGCTTTCAGGTTAATGGAAAATACCGACGAGTGGATCCGGAATACACTACCCTGGGAAGTTCATTTCTCAATAATGACATGGAGGACATTTCAGCCGGCTTAAGCTTTCCACTATTCCAAAACAGAGTGACATTAAGCACCAATGGGGGAGTGCAGAGAAACAACCTGGACAACCAACTAACTACAAACCTAAGAAGGTTCATTTTTTCGACTTCCGTTTCCTGGAACGTTTCGGAGAAACTACAGATTTCCGGGAACTATGGTAATTTCAATAGCAGTACGGAGCAAATTCAGATTCAGGAAAATGTACTGGTCGACACACTTGAGTTCTTTCAGGTTTCCAGAAATGGCTCTATTAATTCTAATTATAGCATTGGATCCTCCGAATCTCCTTTCATACTTAGCTGGAGTGGGAATGTCCAGGAGGCTACAAACAGTGAGCGCAATACCTCCACATTTCTTTCCTCCATCATTGGAGTTCAGAAGAAATTTGGTGAATGGAGCGTTAATGTATCCGGTTCATCAAATCAAAACCGAACAGAAACATATGAGAACCTTACAATTGGTCCCACAACATCGGTCAACCGGTCATTTCTGAAGGGCCAATACCGTTTTACAGTTTCTGCCAGCTTTCTGAGTGTGATTGTCGATGAAAAGACAGAAAGCAATGTGACGAATTATCGGGTTACGGGGAATATCCGACCCTGGAAGAAACACAGTGTAGCCGTAAGTGCTTTCTACATGACCCGAAACATGTTTTTGGAATCGGATATTGAGGAGATCAAAGAATTCCGCGCATCAGTCAATTACGCTTTTAGGATATAACATTTAGTAAAGACAATGAAACTAGTAACCTTGGGTACGATAAATGAAATTGCATGGCACACGTGTTTTTCACTTGCGCCCTTAGTCCAGCAAGTCTTTTTGACTTGCATTCACCATCGAGAATTCAGAAAACTTGTAGGGTACAAGTGTTTTTCGCTTGAGCCTTTTGTCATACAAGTCCTTCATCATGGTATAAATACACATCAAAATGAGCACAAAATATAAATTCTTAGATCCTGAGGGGATTTACTTTGTCTCCATTACCGTGGTTTTTTGGTTGGATGTCTTCACCAGAAGGGAATACAAAGACATCCTGATCAACAGCTTAAGTTTTTGTACGCAAAAGAAGGGATTGATCATTTATGGATATGTCATTATGAGCAATCATATGCATCTGATCATTGGTAAGTCTCCGGGAGAATTAAGTTTTTCTGATATTCTGCGGGATTTCAAAAAGTATACCGCCATGCACTTAGTTAAATCCATTGGTGAAAACCCCGAAGAAAGCCGAAGGAAATGGCTGCTGGATAAGATGAAATGGGCAGGAGCGACAAACTCTAACAATGTCCAATTTCAGTTTTGGCAGCAAGACAACCATCCCATTCTTCTGGAGGGAAGATGGTTGGATGAGAAGCTCAATTACATCCATCTTAATCCTGTCGTGGAAGGTTGGGTCAATGAACCCTGGGAATATTTTTATTCCAGTGCCCGGAATTATGCGGAATTAGAATGTCCAATTAAGATCACATCCATCTATGACGGAATTGAAATATAAAATGGAAGTGAAAAACACTTCCAGGACAACCGGCACAAGTGAAAAACACTTGCGCCATAAAAAAGCTTTAGGAAAAAGAATCACTATGAAAACTACAATTAAAAAGTTAACCGTTATCGCCCTTTCATCAATGTGGCTAACAATTCCACAATCATCATCTTCTCAGGAAATTACACCTTATTGGGAGATAGAGCTTCCCTCCAACGTAAAATGGATGGAGGTCAACGATTGGGGAATACTACTGGTAGCCGCAAAGGAGGGATTTTTTGGGTTTAACCCTAATAATGGTGAACAGTTATGGTCAATACCTGAACTGACCAACATCAAAAAGGTCGATTTTAAGCCGGTTTCCGGAACTCCTCTGTGTATCGTGGAAGACAATGGCTATGTAACTTTGCTGGATGGCGTTTCCGGTGAGCGGATCATCGACGGACCTGAGCGTGATTACAAAAGCATGCGATTCATTGATGT
The DNA here is from genome assembly GCA_965228045.1 of Cyclobacteriaceae bacterium. Taxonomy (GTDB): domain Bacteria; phylum Bacteroidota; class Bacteroidia; order Cytophagales; family Cyclobacteriaceae; genus JANQEU01. The sequence goes on from OZ245789.1 coordinate 2,404,077, forward strand.
GCTGCATGAACACGGGGGAATTTTGGTGGAGTACGCAACCGAGCGAAACAATGGTCTCACGTTGTTCAATTTTAATGATGGATTTACCAAATGGAACATTGCGTCTTCAGACATTAAGTCAAAAGATCGTGTACGGGTTTTCCCGCTGGTAGATGAGCAGGCTGATGTGTATTATCCTTATCGCAATAAACTCCTCAAAATAGCAGGAGGGAGTGGCGACACTTCATGGGAAGCGGAATTTCGAAAGGACATCATTGATGCGTTCTTCTCTCCGGATATGTCCGAAATAATCGTGGTAGATGGTGACGGTACTAACGGGTTCTTGGAAGATAACTTTAGAAATCCAGTGCTGTCTTCTGGCAATGTTGGAAAGTTCACGATTTCAGCACTTGATTCGGAAACAGGAGCGGAAAAATGGTCATTGGATTATAAATCCAAATATGCAGGCAAACATCTAAGGGATACGGACTTTCTGCTGTACCACATGCTGAGCATCAATTTTCTGGAATATGAAACCGGAGCAGCGATGTGGAAGAAAGAACCCAAGGTCGCAGGTGGAAATCGACCGGACGGTCTGATCCTGGATGATGAAGGCATACTCTATGCCATTGAGTCTTATGTAACGGAGGATAAGTCTATCTTTTATTACCTGGATTGGGATGGTAAAAAATACTGGAAGAAATCACCTTTTACGCGTACGGGAATTTATCACATGAAATGGGTGGAAGACGGACTCATGTTTGTGTCCTCAAGTGGAGCCAATATCATTAATAAATCAGATGGCAAACTCTCCTGGCAGGGAGATGAATACATCTCGTCGCACAATGCTCCCCTGCTGATGTGTTACGATGATGAGAACAAGCCCATGCTCCTGCATCATGGTAAGCTGACCAGAATCTACCCGAGTGAAAAGTCATGGGAGATACTTTCGGAAAATCTGAGACTTCAGGACGAGCATCCGATCACGTTTGAAAAAGTGGAAGATGGATTCCTGATTACTTCCACACAGAATGTTTTGAAAACGGATAATCGCGGAAATATATCCTTTCACAAATACTATCGGGCACCTGAACAGTCCGATCAAACCAAGGAATGGCTACTGGCAGCCGGAGAGCTTGCTGCTGGGATGGCTGTCATAGGAGCCTTCGGTTCTATTTATACGGGTGTTTTGGGTGAAATGACCGGAGACAGGAAAATGAAAAGACAATCAACGGCGTATCTGGCCATGGCAGGTGCCTCGGCTGGAACATACCAGCTTCTGGGTGAGGCGTTTAACCGCCGTTTTCGGGAACAGATAAACGTCAATGACTTTAAACTCATCCTTACGGAGAAAGAAGAAAAGATTGGATTGGTCAGGGTGGATCTGAACAATGGAGACGAAACCGGTTTCATCCCAACAGATGACAGAACTCCGGAATATGTGATCGATATAATTGACAACATCCTCTATTTCAAGTCAGATTCCAAAACGATACAGGCATATAAATTATAGACCCATGCTATTTATATAACATTAAGTAATCATAACCAGCTATTATGAGTTCATTTAAATTTTTCTTTCAGAGGAAATCTTTTCCTTCTTATCCAGGGACGGTTTTGTTTTTGGTATTCTGCTTGTTTTGGGGAGGAGTGAATGGGCAGGAAAAGGAGTCATACATGCTTGACTCTGTCACAGTCACATGGAGCCAAGCAAGAAACTTCTTCAAAGAACTAGGGGATGTGCGTTCCTTATTGAATAATTATACTGTTCTTGAGATTGCCCGAGATTCAATTTTGGTCAAATATATGGAAGGATTTAAGGCGAGGAATGGAATTGATATGATGACCGTTAGTTACATATACGGAGAGCAGTTGTTGGAAAGGGTTTTTGGAGATCCGAAACAGAAACAATTTGAACAAGCTTCCGGTGATTTGATAAAGTCTCGAATTGTATTTGAACGGAAAGCCCCGAAAGCCAATGAAGGATATTACGTTTATCTGGAAGTAAAGGCGGGAAATACCAGAGTTTACGAAATGTTTAACATGTCTGAGGCTGAATTTGATAGCGTTGTTAATGAACATGCAGCAGTTTTAGGAACCAGCAATACTATTTACACAGATCCCGGAGATGCTCATGAGTCGGTGATACAAGCATTAATTGGTGCTTTGGCTGAGATTGAGGGAGTCATAAAGACTAATAATTTTCCTCAGGAAATTGAATTAATTGAAGATATTTCCTCTACCGTTGATTCAAGTTCAAATGAACTACCGGAGGATAGAGTGCTAATTGAGGAGGAAGTGCTAACTGAAGAGGATTCACTATTGGATCCAGAAGATTCAATTCAGAATATAGTAGATTCATTAATTTATTTTGTCGAAATATTTAATGGCGAAAATCCTGTTTCAGCAGGTGATTATCTACTAATATCTGCGGTACCGGAAATGCCAAATTTATCAGTGACTTTAAAAACTTTAGATAAACGTGATATTAAAGTAAAGTTCAGGTTGAAAATTGAATACAAAAGGGATATTAGACAAGATGAAGATTTTTTTCCCGCAACAGGCTGGTTCGAAACCATCCTGAATAAAACATGGGAAATTGATTTTGGAGATAAAATACGAGGCGGAAGAGCCACCCTCTATACCGAACTAGGTGAATCCAAGGACACCATTGTATTCCATCTACGAGGTGCCAATCCTACAGAGCAAGCAGTTCGAGATTATATTGTTGAAGAAAATTACAATGAAACATGGTTCTTCACGAGACTAATTAGGCAGGAGTCCAACTATATACATTTTAACAATGGTACGAATTATGGGCCCAAATGGACTGATAGTCAGGGGTGCCCCAACTGGGGACCACCTCATGGTTGGGGTTTGTGCCAGTTAGATTTGTTGAATGGGGGGCAAAGACCCACTGCACAGGAATTGTGGAGTTGGAAAGCCAATGTGGATAGAGGCTATAATTTCCTAACAGGTGAGAAGTTTGACATTGCTGAAAACCATATTGAAGGTGAGATGGAGAGTGTAAATGAATGGAATAGAGACAATCCAAATGATCTTGTGGAAGGCCATGATGACCAGGAAGAGGGTAACAATATAAATTCAGTAACTTATACACATGCATCTAGCAACAGTTTTAACTTTTTGTGGGGTAATCTAGATGCAGGTTTAGAGTCATTTTTAGATGCGGTTTGGATCAAAAGTTACAATGGTAATTCGAGAGGCTATTACTATCGGTTAAGAACACTTAGTAGAAGAGGAGAAAAACCACAATGGGAACTAAGAAGAATCAATTTGCATGACCATAATTATGTTGGAGCCGTTAGTGGTAGATCAGAATAAAGAAATGAAAAAGAAATTATTAATGAACCTATTATTATTTTCCGGGTTTTTAGGTAGGACCCAAGATTTAGAGAATTTGTACCTCTTAAGCGGGCATCCTTATGACAATACCGATGAAGAGTTTGCCAGTTACCTATGGCATTATTCTGAAAAATTTCTGGATACAATCTCAATGTTAACGAGTAAGGATGATTTTTTGGAAAATGTGAAAGTATATCCGGAGCAAAATATGGCTGTAGTTCACAAAACGAATTCGATTAAACGGCAACATTTGGGAGATAATCATAGGCTGCTTTTAATTAATTATGGAGATTCTATCTGGTTTTCGCAAGTTTCGATTGAAATAGAAGGTAAGATTGAATTCTACCAATCATTAAAGGACCAAAGCCTTTTGCTCGATATGTTTACTAACGAGAAAGGCAGTTTTTTTAATAAAGTAGACTTAGAGAATCTAAATGTTGTAGATGCGGTTATTGAAGACTTTATTCATGCTACAATCACGGGTATTCCAGGTGGAGCAATTGAGGCAGATGATTATTTACTTGTATACAGCAATGAAACGAATGGAAGTTTGGAAATTCCCCTGGTGGGAGAGCGAGATAGGCGGCCTAAATTTCCATATATTTTGCCTGAGCAGTACCAATTCAAATCCTATGAAAGGCATGTTGTTCCAATAAACAATTCTAAAATCTTTGTTCTTCATGGAGATTATGAAAAAGCAAGTCCTGAATTAGGGTCTAGCGAAATCCTTTACCTTAACAAAATAGACAATAGTTGGAATAACTTAGTCATCCCTGGCAATATACAAACCCCTCGAGGTTTTGGTGAATGGATCGGGGGCTACGTCTTCAATGATTATATTGAAGGAGAGGAACTACCCGGTGCTGAAATGTGGACTTACCGAAAAAGTGGTTTATCTCCTAAAGAGCGCTGGAATTATTATCCTGAATTCGGTGAAAATAATTTCGCTTATGCGCCAGGCATCTTATATTTCTACAATGCTTTTTCAAAAGTGTATTTTGAATTGGAGACTCACCAGGCAGACAGTGAAGTGATATTGATTCAAAACGGCAAGGTGATCTATAGAATATATGATGAGCTTTATGTAGCTGAAATCATCAATGGTAAAAACCTTGAAAATTTAAAATTGCTTTTGAAAGATGATCGAGTGCCTGATATTCATTGGGCGTTTTTTGGAAATTGAATACATCGAATTTGACTGTTGTCAAATAGGTGATACACATTATTTAACCAGCTATGAAACTCACTTACAAAACTCCATTATTAACCGTTGTTTGTGTAATTTATACACTTCTTTGTTCGGCACAGATCCAACGGTATCCGGCCACGGTAAATCCCGGCATTGGGTTGCCATACTCACTATTCATCAGTGACTATACCGACCCGGTCCGACAGAAGCTTTCTGCCAATGTCCACTTCCATGATTTCAACGAATCTCAGTGGACCTTTAAGCTTCGAATCAGGATCGAAAACACAGACATTGTATTGGAAACATTGCCTGGTTTCACACCTTCCATACCCATCATCGTCAGCCCGGGAGAGCCGGTCAGATTAAGCGGGACAGACTGGATTGAGTACCTGGATTATAAAAACCTTACAATCAGAGGTCCGGGGAGGCAGGCTTTACTGTTGAGCGGCAGGTTGCCCGAGGGAGCTTATACGGTCACCATGCAGGTGCTGGATTATGACACTGGGGATCCCTTGTCGCTGGAGTCACAGTTTACGTGGTGGATGGGCCTCTTCAATCCTCCACTACTGGTTTTTCCTTCTGAAAATGCATACGTAAAGCCAACAGAAACTCAGATCAACTTTACCTGGCAGTTATTTGGAGCAAATTCCCCGTACAACGTTCTGTCCACCGAATTTCAACTGACCATCTGGGAGCTTACGGAACAATCGGGATCAGTTTTGGACGTAGATCCACTCAGTGCGCTTCAAAATGGGCAGGCCTTGCAGGTGTTTCAATCGGATAGAGTCACAACAAATTCTCTGGTGTATGGCCCGGCAGAACCTGCACTGGAAGCTGGTAAAGTATACATTTACCGCCTCCAGGCATTTGACCCGGAAGGCAGAGACAGTTTTAAAAACAATGGTCAGTCTGAGTTTCGCAGGTTCTTTTATGGATGGCCCACAGGAGGTCATATACAATTGATATATCCGGAGGATGAGCGTTCGCTAACGTCGCTGGACGAGGGTTCCATCAAATGGTATCCCCCGGACAAAAAGGTACCAATTCAGCCTGTGGATTATGAGATCAGGATCGCGGAGAAAGAGAAAAACCAATCTGCTCAGGATGCCCTTAGCGGAGATTTGTGGCATCATGAGGAATTGTATTCTATCTCAGACGGCCTTCATGGAAGGACGATTCCTCCTGCAACACGAACTAAATCTTATGCCTGGGAAATCATCGGGAGATCGGATGGACAGGAAGTGGGAAGGAGTGTACAGCAGGTGTTTCATGGGCCTCCATTGCTGGAGTTGTTCTATGCCGGTACTCACATAGTCCGGATAACCTCCTTAAACGATGATCCCGATAACCTGACCGGCACAGGTGTGGTGCGGCTCGATCCATCGGACAATGGAGTGGAGGTAGAGTTTTCGGGTTTGAAGGTCAGAAAGTCCGGTTTGATCTGGAGTTTAGAGGAGGGTGAAATACTGGTAGACACGGAGTTTGAAAAGGAACTTGAAGCAGTCTATGCAGATAATGGCCCTGCGTTTTTTGTGGCGGACCGCCTGAGACTAAACAAAGATGGACTCTGGACGAGAGGGAAGCTGGAATGGCGTACGCATCTGCCTGTGCTATCGGATCAGGGTGGGCCGGCTATTGTGGCTACCGACTGGCATTGGTTCAATTATGACGAATACCTACCGGTGGGGACATCTAAATTTCCGCCCGACAGGCATTTTGACTTGCTTGATCCTTACGGATTTCGCCTCGAGCTGGATACTTCTTCGTGGATCTCCGTGAATGAAGGCATTTATTCTCTTCAGATGGATGGAAAGCTCATCATGCCTGACAATGTTTTGGCACGTGGCTCCACGGAACGTATTAAGATTCCCTTTTTCCGACAGGAACAGCTCTTTTATTTTGAAACAGGCTTGTCAACATTGCCAAATCCAATCAAAGCTACTTCAGGTCTTTCTTTGTTCGTTGATCCGTATTATGTGACGGTTGACCTGTCAGAGGCTAAATCTTCCGGTCAATTTTCTGATGATCCGGAATGGAAGGGGGTGGTATTCGATGAATATGATCTGACCATCCCTACGAATTTCGATCCAACAGGAAAAGTGACCTTATCCAGCCCGATAGAACGAACAATTCGAAGGGAGGATGGCGGCTTGAAGGCCAATGTAGCATCAGGAGGGACATACCTGACAACGGAGGTAGACTTTGACAACGAACCATTCACGTTCAGCACCTTTCCATCCATGCTCAACAGGATCGTGCTGGTGGTGGAAAAAAGTGAGGTCAGTGATAAATCCTCAATTGCAGGAAATACGATCATTCCCATTTTGAGTGAAACAAAGACGTTTGGATTCAGGATTCCCATGTCATCTCTCGGGACAGGAACAGGATACTTTGAAGACATTGAAGGTCACACATTTACATTCAATTCCGACCAGCCCGAACAGAAAATTGAGGCATCCGTCAGGCGTGCCGTCATGGAAGAAAACGAACGCGTAAGCATGACATTGGATCTATCCTGGACGGCTTTGGGGATCAAAATGGAAAATGTCCAATATTTCAAAGCCTGGGGCAACTACAATGTTGGATTTTATACTCCGGAAGGCATTTACGCCCTGGAAAATCAACTTAGCACCACCTATAAGGGTTATCCTGTAACGATCGACGCTGTGAGCGCCGGTAGAAATGCCGGAAAGTACGGATTTGGGATATCAGGGAAAATTACGCTGGGTGATGATGTGTCAGGAGATGACGGGGCACCGGCATTTAACATGTATTCCATAGCACGTAATTCCAGGTTGCCTGGCACTTATCGGCCTTTACCAAAACAAGAGGGAGGGGGTGTCGAGATGGTAGACAACCTCGACAATATTCTCGCCGAATATGAAAGCAATGTGAAGTCAGAAGAAGCCAACCTGCTGACATCGCTTGATGAATTGACCGCCGACATGAACAGCCAGCTGGGGGACGACATTTCTTCTGCCTCCGTACAGCTGGGTGGAGTGGCCCATCTTCCCGAAGAGGTCATTGTCACTCAGAAGCAAGAGGTAACGCAAAACGGATTTTCCTGGGACGAGAGTACAACAACGGAGGAGAAAATAGAGATTGCTAGTCAACTGATTGGGATGACCCAAACTGAATTCAGTAATCCGTTTATTCGCACAATTGTCCTAAAAATAATAGAGAATGAACAAGCTACTACTGAGAATATCACAGAGTACGCTTTAGACTTACTTAAAACTTTAGTAGCCAAAGAAGCTGCCCAACAATCACTAAGGATAACCCAACCTCTTTCAAATCAGGTTCAAAAGCTGCATGCCGGCATCAATGAGCAGGTTTATGCTGTGGTAGGTGATGTCAATCAGGAAATAGAAGCCCTGGTAGGAGACATCGTGGATAAAGCTGCAGGGGGCGTAGTCGATGCGCTTTCTTCGAAATCACCGGACATTGGCGGCATTGTGGCTGAGATTGCATTGGCCACTAAGGCATCCATCATACTGGAGATCAATGGTAGCATTAACCAGTCCGTATACGACAACGTCACTTTCCCCATAGCCGTGCTGCTGGAAGATCAGTTACTGGGTCGTGTCCAGCGCTATGTAAGTGCAACGACTGAGGAAGTGGTAATCGCGGCACTGACCTCGGGTGAAGATCCTGCGGCCGTAATGAAGGATCGGTTTAAGGACATAGATGACGTGATCGGTGCGATGATGTCTGATGTACTCACTTTTGTTGATCCTGGTCGCATGTCCGAAATGGTAAAATCCCTCGGTACCGATGCTGTGGCCAATATCGACCCTGATCGCATTGCCGGAGGCATCAAGCAGGGAGCTCTGGAAGCCATTGCCGGGTATGTAGCTGACAAGATCAGCGATGGCCTGGGGGAACTGGCCAACAGAGCCCTGGGTGAGGAGATCGGAATAGCCATTCCTTTGGATGTGGGTGTCGCTGCTGCCAAAACATTGATTTCCGGAGGAAGTGTGAAAGATGTGCTGGCGGATCCGGTTCCCGTGAAATTAAGATCGCCAACGGTGGACCTGAACGGACTGATTTGGCTTACCGAAGACCATCCGGTATATGGGGATGTATTCACCGGTGCCATTGATGCGGTCATCAAGGTGCCTGACCCAAATAAGCCATTCAGTGTAAGCGTGGCCTACATGAATGGGAGAAAAGAGGGTGTGTCCTACTGGTTTGTGGAAGCGGGAGCAGGGGCCATGAATGTACAACAGCCAGAGCAGAATTCTGCGTCTTCTCCGGAAGGGATGGACAATGTTGGTGGTGAGATGCCCGAGGGAATGCAGGAAGTCGGTGGTGGGTTCAAGATTGGGATCATGGAGCTGATGGCCATCAGAGGCCGGGTTTACAAGCACATGTCCGGGGATCCGGTCGGTGAAATGATCCCGGATGCAGCCAATAAATTTGGTGCATACCTACACCTTGTCACATTTGGTCCGGAAAGTGGAAACAAAGTGCGATTGGAAATCGAAGGTCAGGTAAACACCTTCACGGATGGAAACCTCATTATCAATTTTGAGGGTAACCTTCAGTTGGATAATACCAATCCCCAGGTGCTGACGATTGATCCCACGGCATCGATCCAGGGTGAAATCGAGATAGCCTATAACAAACATGAAAGACATTTTATGGGTTATGCTGGCGTAAAACTTGCTTGTGATGGAATCTGTGGGCAGGGGAGTTTACTGGTGGATGTGAAACCCGGAGTGTGGCGGGTCGCACTTGGCAGCCGGGATAACAGGTTGGAGTTGATGCCCGGATGTGTGGGACTACGATACCTGGGTTGGATCGACCTCAATTCTCAGTCCGTTGAAGTTGGTCTTGGTTTGGGCCTGGGATTGGTAAGAGACTTTGGAGTGAATCTTGGATTTGCAAGTGCAGAACTTACGTTGACAGCTTCAGTTGATGTACTTGTATTTGGGTCGGCCCAATACAAACCCATCAAAGTGAACGAGATCGGGTTATTTGTTGAGGCCTGGGCATTGATCAATGGAAGCTATAAAGCTGGTGCAAAGTCGGGCAGTATTGAATTGGTGGACATCTATGTCTATGGTTCTGCCATCATGCGTTTTAACCCAAAACCGACAGTCCTTTACGGTGAGGTAAAAGGTCGGATCTCAATCCTTCAGCTATTCCAGTTCAGTTTTGACAAAGATTATGAAGTAGGCGTTTAACACAATAACTATGAATGTATAACATATAGTAATAAGAACTAGCTATGAGTATGTATAAATTTATTACGGCGAGGAGAGTTGTCTCTTTACCCCGTCGCTTGATCATTTTGATCCTGATCTGCTTGTTATGGAGTGGTGTGAGGGGGCAGGAAAAGGAGTCGTACATGCTTGACTCTGTCACAGTCACGTGGAGCCAGGCAAGAAACTTCTTCAAGGAACTAGGGGATGTGCGTTCCTTATTGAATAATTATACTGTTCTTGAGATTGCCCGAGATTCCATTTTGGTCAACTATATGGAAGGATTTAAGGCGAGGAATGAAATTGATATGATGACCGTTAGTTACATATACGGAGAGCAGTTGTGGGAAAGGGTATTCGGTGATCCGAAACATAAGCAATTTGAACAGGCTTCTGGTGATTTGGTAAAGTCTCGAATTGTATTTGAACGGAAAGCACCGAAAACAAATGAAGGATATTACGTCTACCTAGAAGTAAAGGCTGGAAATACCAGAGTTTACGAAATGTTTAACATGTCCGAGGCTGAATTTGATAGCGTTGTTAATGAACATGCAGCAGTTTTAGGAACCAGCAACACTATTTACACAGATCCCGGAGATGCTCATGAGTCGGTTATACAGGCATTAATTGGTGCTTTGGCTGAGATTGAGGGTGGGGATGTGCCGATTAATATCGAACCTGCATATAACGGGGAAACTTTGGTTGTTGGGATGGATTCAACTGGAACTGAGGAAGCCGAACTACTAGTCGTAATTGATTCTGTAGAGATACAGGAGTCAGCGTTAGTTTTGGAAGAAAACAATCTCATGGCCGATGATCTCATAGACAATCTGGATTACTCCTATTTCATAGCCCATGAGGATGTTTGGTTGAGAAATCCAGATGAACCCGGAGTATTCATTTCTCCAATACAAAAAGCCGTTTTGGGTACGAGAACAGCACTGCTAGAGGATTTTGAAATAGGTAGTTCCAGTGTTGCAAAAATTAGAATTAAGGATTCCGGAGACACGATAATCATTTCCAAAAAGCCAGAGTATTTGGTAAGGATAGAACCATTGCCGTCAGAAGTCTCATACATGTTTTCAGAAAACTATATTTCACTGAAACTACCATATTCAGAAGTTGAAGCTACCAAGGCGTTCAGAAAGTATGAAAAAGCTCGTTTCGACAAATCCTGTGGGAGTTATTTTAAGGCTATCGCAAATGAAAGTCATGATGAAGTTGAAGGGCAATGGGTAGCAGATTTTATACTTAGAAATCCCGTATCTGACACAGAAATATCCATGATTGAAAATAATGCTCCAGTCATGTCCTCACAGGTTTCAGGTGACTATTTGAGATTTGTGGAGGATTTTAAAAAGGATGGTTATTTCACTGGAGATAAGGAACCGCTTACTTGGATGGAGGAACAAGGGTTGAATGATAATGAAATTGTGTTCCTTGGAATGAAAGTAAGCAAGATCATCACACCCTTTAAAGAAGTTTTGGAAGAGACTGAAAAGAATTTGGTTACTGATTATCCAATTGCCTATCAAGAGATACTCAATCAATACAGCGGAGGTTCAGTTTTAGGTCAAGCACAGATCCGGTACATCAATAACTCCTGCACTTGTAATCCCAGCAATCACTCGTTGGGCGCTGCTATCGATATGCGTCCTGCATTTAATCCTCAGATCACGGCTTTGGATCAGGAATATATCGTATTGATCAAATACCTAACCGGGCTGGACCTTACGAAACCGAAAACAGCCAAACAGGTGACCGACGCTCAGGAAATTTTTATGATGAAAATTCACGGTCAGAAGACGAAAAAATATGATCTTGAGGACATCATAGCTGATTACGAGGATGTCAATTCAATGACTAACGAATTTGCCCAATTGGCACAACTTAAGGATAAGTCTATAGAGATTTCGAAAAAAGCTGATTTGATTGAAGTCTTAAAAGCATATAAGGCTAGAGTGATTTTTGGTTCGGATGGAAAAAAAGCGATTGATGATATGGTCACTCATTTGCAGGCTGCCACCACTAACACCATTGCTAAAAAGACCATTACCAACTGGGACAAGGTGGTCGCAGAGAAAAAGGCTTTCCTGGAAATGGTAAAGAATGCTGGGTTTACCGGACTGGATAAGTTTATTGAGTATTTCGGTGAGAAAGATGGTAGATTAGATTACTTTAATATTTTGTTACAAAATGGATTTGGAGAAACACGAATTGAACTGATTAATTCTTTTCACAAAGCCCACCGCACCCTTTCACAAAAATACAATGGCATGGCCGAAGACGGCGAATGGGGCGGGTTGTACAGATCCAAGTATGACGGCATGCATTTTGGACTGAGAACATCTTTTATTAAATCATTAACAAACAAAAAATGAAACGGATTTTCATAATAACATTAAGTGTAACTACATTCATCTCAAAAGCCCAAACTGTAGAAGAAATTGATCGATTGAGAATTGATATCCTTCAAAATCTGGATCAATATCAAAGTGTGGAATTTTCAAATGAGATAATTTCAAACGAGGATGCCGTGCGTTATGATACAGCCAGATTTTATTATGATGAACAGTTTAAACTTGTCTATATCCATTGGAGAGAGAGATCTCATACTTTCCATGTTTCTGGAGATGGTATTAGAATAAGGGAATTATTCTTTTGGAAGGAAAAAGTAGTTTTTCGGAGAAATCTTGCCTATCGTTTTCTAAACCCTCAATGGCATCGAGAACCGGATATTAATGAAACAGAAGTATCGGTATCTGAATCAATAAGAGAATATTACAATCTAGACGGGACAGCTTTAGGTGACTTTCAAAGCCGAAGAGCTGAAGGAAAATATAAGAATCTTTTTGCTCTTTTGGATTCAATTCCACTGGAACAAAAACTTTCCCGAAGGTGGTCCGATCGATGTGATGAGTGCATTGATAGAGATTATCTGACTATTTACAGGAAGCTGCTGGAAGAACAAAAAGAAAACGAGTAACACTATTCTTATGAAAAGGTTACATAACTTCTTTTCAGCTTTAGCTAGCGTACGGAAAAAATCGAAACCCCTTCGCTGGCTGGCTTGAGTCTCTTCTCTATTTTAAAAAACCTTGTTTTTGCGAAGTATAACTACGAATTCACTTCCGATTTTTATCAGGCTTACTTTAACCTTTTTGAATTCTACTATGCGAATAAAGCATCGAGAACTAAGAACCTGGATGGACTGCTGACACAGATCGATTTGGATAATCTTAATGTGATCAATCGTGCATTGAAATAAAACTTAGAAATTGAAATACTGCCGATTTGCATACATGCAGTAAATAGTATCGTTTTCACTGGTGACCATTTTTTAGATAGGGGAAAGCAGATTGATACGACTTTCAGGTATCGCACTTACAAAGTAGGCATCCCTTCAACCGTCATTGACGAAAAAATATCATCATGTAGACGATTTGTAGTCGTAGCTAACTGAAAAATATTAACAAAAGATAATTTCTTAGCGGTTTTTAACTCTTTAATTAATAATCAAAAGATGAAAAAACCATTAATTATCAGTTTTGTGGTACTGGGTATCATTTCTAACTTATCCGCACAGGAAAAGCCTTATCGTGCGGGAATCAAAATTGGTGTTCCTCAAATAGTTGGCCTTAATGCTGAATATGCTACTCCTCTATTAGGTGGTAGGTTGGCACCAAGTGTAGACTTCTCAACATTCAGCATTTCCGGTGGAAGCACTGAATTGAGTTTCAATTATATAGAGATAGGTAGTAACCTATATCTAAAAGAAACGGCCAGAGGGCTGTACGGAAATATAAGCTATGGTAGAATCGGTATGCAGGCGTCTTATTCTGATCCGGATCTGGGGAACGGTGAAAGCAAGGTAGGGTTCAATTTCCTGAATTTAAAAGTTGGTGCCAAGCTTGGCAATGGGTTTTACTTCCGACCAGAGGTCGGATATGCTGTTGGGTTTGGAAAGTCAACCGTTTCGGTAGAATATGTGGACCCGGTCGATGGAAGTACTACCGTTGAGGAGGAAAATGCTCCGGGTATATTTGGAGGATTAATCTTCAATATTGGTTTTGGTTTTGCATTCGGAGGATGATACATGAAGATTCTTCGATACATAACCTTTGGTGCGATTTGTCTTACATCGTTTTCGACATTCGCGCAGAAAAAAGTAGCACTTGTAAACTTTTCAGTGAACAAAGAAATAGGTGCAGGAGACTTTTCTAATTCGGGCATCATAGTTACGGAAATTCTTAAGCTTGTGGAAGATGAGCGATTCAATTTACAATCAGTATTTGAAGACTTCTACACTAAATTCCACGAAGACTTTGCGAAGGATTTTCCTTTTGAGCTATTACCTGAATCGGATATTTTGAACAACACCGGTTATTCATCATATCGTCCGGATAATGAAAAAGCCGGTTACTACCTGATGAAACCAGGATATCAGGCACTTACCCGACCATTCCTTGGTATTGGAAAAGCGGACACAGAATACATGGTAGAGTTGTTCAAAAATGAAAGTGACGGAATACTTATGACCTTTCTCTATTTTGAATTTGCTCAAAAGTCTGTGGCGGGAGTTGGTTTTGCACAAGTAAATGCCATTTTTGATATGATTTGCTTTAATGGTGAAGGAAAGAAAGTCTTTAGCATCATCGAATATGGCAAGTCTAAGAAGAAAGTAGGTGTCGTGGGAGGTATCCCTATCCTTGAGGTTGACAAAATTCAGCCCATGTGCTTTAGCGCCACAGAGGAATTAATGAAGGAGTTGGATAAGAATCTTAAGAAAGTTGTAAAGAAAGCTTCTAAGAAACTTTAGTCGTCATCTCCCTCTACTGGAATGAGAAGCACAAGGATTGAACCTTGTGCTTTTTGCTTTGTATCAATTCGTTTTGAGGGTTTGCATAGAATGGATTTCCAAAATAAATCCTCCTCGTAGACAAAATGTAGACCGGGCAATAGAAGTTATTGACATATCATTTGCTAATATCGGCCTCATTACTACTCCATTAGCTGGCTTACGCCAAAATGAAATTTAAGATTGCTCTTGTAGGTTAAATTCATCACCTGCCTGGCCTTCAGGCGGGGGATGAATACCTGGGGAATTCGGAATTCGTAATTCGGATTCGTTAATACCCCGCCTTCGGCACCCCTAAAGGGAGAAGTTCGATCGTTCCTCGAAAACGTCATCCCCTTGACTGCCGTAGCCAGGGGCTAAGGAGGCTTGACCGCCATAGCCTTCCTCGTCTGAGACGAGACACGCGAGGCACTCGTCCCTCAAAAGACGTCATCCTGAACGTAGAGAAGGATCCAGGTTTTGTTGGACCGAGTGCCATTAAGAAACCCATTGCTTATACACGAGATTCTTCTCTCCGCTTTCAGCTCCGATCAGAATGACGGTTCTAGTTGTCGTTCGTGCTTCTTGGGTGGGTCCCTTTAGAGAACAAAAGGGTGCGCTTGGGGATTAAGAATTAAGCAAGTCGGAATTCAATTCCGTCATCCTGATCCAGCCTTAGGCTGGAGAAGGATCTTGATCTCATTAGACCGAGTGTCCTTTCAAATACGAGATTCTTCTCTCCGCTTTCAGCTTCGATCAGAATGACGGTTCTAGTTGACACTCGTGCTCCTTATGCAGATCCCTTTAGGAAATCAAAAGGTTTCAATTAAGAATTCTATATTCAAGATTCAAGATTTCAAATTCGAATTCGGAATCCTCTGCGCGTATCAGCGACATCTGCGGGAAACAAAAATCAAGAATCTGGAAGACTTTTGCGTATATCAGCGCAGTCTGCGGGAAACAAGAATCCGTATCCCTCTGCGTATATCTGCGAAATCCGCGGGATCTATAGCAACAACTATCCCTTAACATTAAAAAATATCCTCCCGGTAGACGAAATGTAGACGTAGCAAAAGACGGATTTATCCAATCACTTGCTAATCTTGGCCTCATTAATCAGCTATTTAACTATGAAAAAACTATTACTCATTTTTCTACTGTCACCTCTTTTTTGTTATTCTCAAGTCCCTCAAACCATTCCCTTTCATGAGGGGTTTGAGGAATTCAGGGGTATTTTTAATAGTACCAATGCCACCACTATCGATCAGCTTCCGGGAGCCTATTTCGAATACACCGGAAGTTATGGGTATGTATATGGGGAATACACAAGTGAATTTCAGGATAATACAATAGAGATCTACCCTGAGGGAGGGACAGCCAGACTCACCTACACCTTTGATCTTACCGGCTATGACGTCTCCTCGGATGATTTACAGTTCGACGTTTCATTTATCCGCCGGAGCAATGCCGGTACCAACCTCATTCAGATTCGGGGATCAGAGACTGATTCATGGCTGACATTACTGGATATGGGAAGTGATCAGATCGAGTACGGTCAACCCACTTTTATTTCTATCAACAGCGTCAGTGACACCCTTGCAAATAATGGACAGGATTATTCGGATAATTTTTCTATTTCTTTCGCCGTAAGTGAAAACTGGATCAATGTAGATTTTTTTACACTTCTGATAGTCCCGGATGTCGATGTCGATGTCGTGTCTGGAATTGTACCTGCCATATCTCCTGCGCTTGGGACTGGTGAGAACTTATCGATGCGTTACTGGAATGCCGGTAACACGCAGGTTTCCAATGTGCCGGTCAATGCGATTGTATATTTAAATGGAGAATCAATAGATACCATTAGCGCGGTTTCAGAGGCTGTCCTCGCACCTGGGGATTCACTTACGCATGATTTTTCCGAGACCGCAGATTTTAGCGCCACAGGTAACTACGAAGTCGCTTACAGCCTCGGATTGCTTTCGGATGAAAATATTTGGAATGATACGCTTCGAAGGCTATTTACCGGTAAGCCGGAATCCTATTCGGGTGGATTGCCATTATACATTGATTTTGAGTCCACCGGCTACATATTTAGTGAAGTGGACATCCCATTACTGGAAAATTTACCTTATGCCACATTCTTAAGAGGACCGATTGGGTGGTTAAATACATTTGAGGACAATGACTTTGGAAGCTATGCTGCAATGATCTATTCAAATATGCTTAATGAATCCACAGACCTGATTTTTACGGTTGACATGGCTGCTTATCAGGGTGGAACTGACATTATCCGGTTGAGTGCACGCATGTCCACTTACAATCAAAATGATCTTGAAGGAAACCAGATTTTCATTCGTGGCAGCGTATCTGATAGCTGGATTCCCATATACCACTGGAGTGCCGAATTAGGGACATCCAATACACCGACTAAGGTTGTCATAGAAGACCTTGGTTCACTTCTGTCCCCGGAAGAGCAGGAATTTACTTCCACTTTTCAGTTACGCTTTGGTGCCACGAGTTATAGTCAGGTCCTGGTGGATGACATAATTCTGGAGACTATTCCGGCCGAGGACGTTGCGATTATTGGTGGTGAAATACCGGCGATATCACCGGCACTTTCCAATGAATCCGTTTCTATCACTTTTGTAAATGCTGGCACCAATGCCTTAACAGAAGTTCCCGTTGGTGTAAAACTGACAAGACCAGATGGATCCCAGCAGTACCTGACAGAAACCATTTCCGGACTGGAGTTCAATCCGGGGGATACAATGTCTCATACTTTCATCGGGACAGTCGATCTTAGTACGGTAGGCAACTACAAGATGAAATTTTACAATGATCTGGTTTCAGATGGGTCTATCTTCAACGACAGCAGTGCCGTATATTCTACAGGAAAATCTGGTGTTTATACCGGAGCACTTCCATTCGCACAGGATTATGAAGGGGGCCCGGTTATCTATGGAAATTTAGGCGAATTTGCAGTATTACCGGGGCATGATTATGTAAGTTTTCTTACTGAAGGTGGGTCAATCGGTTTATATCAGTTATCGGAATTCAATAACAACTGGGGGTTTTCAACCTATTCTGAATGGCAAAGAAGGTCAGATATTATCTGGACTTTGGACCTATCTGGTTATGACAATTCAGTCAATACTTTAAAAGTGGATCTTACTTTAGCGAATATTTATACACCCGTGAATGAATACAATCAGGTCTTTGTGCGAGGTAATCATACTTCAATGTGGCTACCATTGGTCAACTGGTCCGAAAGCATTTCGCAAGGTACTTTTCAGAAATTATCAATAAATACTATTGATCAGGTACTGGAAGCAGCAAGTCAGGGGTACGGTTCCACTTTTCAAATACGGATTGGTCTGTTTAGCGGAAATGTGTCGGTAGATGACATTAGAGTTTATGCAGAACCCATTAATCAGCCTCAGCCAACCGAACCACCTGCAGAGGAACCAAGTCCCGAGGAGACACCAGAGGAAGAAGACCCAACTGCGGATGATAGCCCATCGGAGGAGACACCAAAAGACAATGAAGAATCTGTAGGTGAGGAGCCACCTGTAGATGATGAACAACCGGTGGACGAAGAAGAGCCAATCGATGAGGAAGAGCCAGTGGAAGAAGAAGTGCTTGGTCTTTCGGAAGAGGAAGTATCAATCTTGTTATATCCTAATCCGAGTGCCGTAAGAAAGGTCTTTCTTCAATCTGATTTATTCCAGGGTGCTGAGCCATCCATTCAAATGTTTGATCAGGAGGGAAGAGCACTTTTCCCAGAAATGATCAATCGAGGTAATAGTATCGAAATAGACCTTACCGGAATGCAGCCGGCTGTATATTTCATAAAACTTGAGTCAAAAGGAAAAACCTATGTGAAGAGCCTGATCATCAACTGACGACCTAACTGTGATTCCATAACAACTAAGTGGCGGGCCATATGGTCCGCCTTACTTTTTTCCTTCAGGAACCCATCTGTCTATAAACACCCATTTACGAGAATGATTTTCCATTTCTTTTATTATCCACGTAATCTTTGAACTGTAAATCTCTTTGCTGTAGACTATTTGTAGACCATGAAAAATACACTTCAGCTGTACTGCAAACTATTTTTGACCTAACCAACATCTAATGAGTAATCAACGAAAAACATTAATGCTTGCTCTTTTAGGATTATTCATCACCTGCCCGGCATTCGGGCAGGGGGTGAATGCCCCGGAGTCACTCCTTTGGATCAGGGGTGGAGGCGGCTTGTTTGAGTCGGACGGCGTTTTGACTACTCCAAACTATTCGACGACTGTATTCGATATCGGATTCGTTCGGTCCAGGTCCATTTTCAATCAATACCTGGGGTTTGAGTATGGGGCCCGGGTGGGATTCAAAGCGAAAAGAGATTCCTATTACTTTGGACCTGATAACAACGCTTCAGATGTGCTGGGAGTGGATGCCTTCATTGACATGACGGTAAGTGATGCAGGGCTATTTTATATTGGCGCTCCGCTACTGTTGTCGGTGGGTATAAAACAAACGGAGCTGAATGCCGGAACGGAGCTACGCTTCTGGATGGATTCCAGACGTCATTTGATAAACCAAATAAAGGGTCGTCCAGATATCGGCATAACCCTAGGACTCAATCAAAAGCTTGGTAACCGATTTGTCATAGGGTTGGAGGGTATCCTGGGAACCATACCGGTTATTAAATCAAGCTCAGGCGGCAACTACGATTATAACTACTACAACCGGGAATTGAAGGTGGGTGTGGGGTACCGCTTCGCGAATTAAGAATTATCGGCACTCCTAAAGGAATATTCAAGATTCCGAATTCTATATTCCATATTCAAGATTCAAAGTTTCGAATTTGGAAACTTTCTATGAAGACTGAATTAAAGTGCTATCACTTCTGAGTTTTCGGTCATAGCAGGGATTTGCCGGAAATGATTTATCAAATCATTGTATAAAGTGGAATTGTATACTAGTTTTAGGTTGATTCTACTTGACCTACCATGCCATCAAAGTTTAGTTTTCTGCCAAATAGAGTTAAGGTTTTCCTCCTGCTGATATCCTCAATTATCTTTTTGAGTTTTCCTGCATTCTGCCAATGGGAAGAGACCGCGGACCTGCAAGGGGGGTCATATCGCCAAATGACAGTATTTAACGGCTCTATTTTTGTTACTAGGGACCAGGGGGAAATATCAATATCCACTGACGCCGGTAGTTCATGGAGTCAATCAATGAATGGCATGCCAGCTTCTGCTCAAATACGGTTTCTATATAACCATGGAGAGACCCTAATGGCCTCTACTACAGGGTATGGCATTTGGGAGTCAACGGACGGCATCAATTGGTCAAGGATTAGCCCCACTTATTCAAATCTTACAACAAGTTCAGATGAGATTTTCAAAGATGGAGATGACATTTTTGTATCCTCTGCATTTGGAGGTATTTATTACTCGACAGACAATGGACAGAACTGGAACTTTGATGATAATGGGTTGTACCTTAATAGTTTTACCTTGTACAAAGGCGACCTGTATGGTGCCACATACAGTACGATTTACAAGTTGGATCGGGAGCAATACAAATGGCAGGAAGTAGATCTAGGAGAGATTTCGGAAACCGGTTACAGGTCCATTCTGGGTACGGAAGCTGCTTTTTTTATTGCTTGCCAGAATGGAATTGCTGTTTCCGCAGATGATTTTGCAAGTTGGGATATTGAGGACACAGGGTTTGAAAGTATTTTGGTAATGAAGTCCTCTGCTGACAGCATCTACGCAGTAGGCTCAGGCAATATTTACCATACAATTGATAACGGGACAAACTGGCGTACAATTTCTGGTGTAAGTCAGAACCCCAATCCATCAATGCGAGGGGCGCTGTTGACCGAGGGCAGAGTTTTTTCAGCTACAGATAAGGGGCTTTATGCGACCATGGACGATGGCGACACCTGGGATAGATCAGAAACCGGGTTGAATGGAACCGCTGTGGTAAGTTTCGTTTCGAATGATACTTATTTATATGCAGGTACGGATTATTATGGAATTTCCAGGAGCAATGATAATGGAGATACCTGGGAATTCCTTCAGAGCATATCGGATCTGTATACCTACGGACCTATATTAGGCGTACTTTCCGAAATAGATGACAAAATTCTTGCAGGCACCTTTTATGACATAGTTCTTTCCGAAGATGACGGAGATAATTGGGAGACAACCCTCGATACTCCTCCAAATAATGTGACAAGAGATATTGTCGTGGACGAAGGTAAGATTATCGCTACTGTGAATGGACTCGGCGTTTATTATTCTGAAGATACCGCCTCATCATGGATTCAGATGAACGTTGAGGGTATGGAGGTTGAAAATGGTTTGACAGCTTTAGAAGTAGTTGGGGATACGGTGTTTGTTATCGGGAGCCCCTATGATGGTGGGCATCTTTACGTCTCGACGGACTTCGGTAACACTTGGGCTGACCGGATCTTGATAGACGGATCCTATTTCGTAATGACAGATGCATTGAAGTGGTATGATGGTTATATCTATGCCGGTACAAAATTGGGTTTACGAAGAAGCGATGACCTCGGTCAGACGTGGGAATCGGTTTTTTATTCAGTGGCCATTAATGATCTCCAAATCATCGGAGGCAAGATATATGTGACCACAAACAATGGCGTACTCATGTCCTCTATCCATCATGACACTTGGACTGTGGTGAGTGATAACATAAAGGGTGAATATATTCATGATTTACATATTGGAGAAACGCATGCATTTGCTGGCACTTATAATAAAGGAATATGGAGAAGGCCCCTTTCGGAAATAAACCTGGAGCCGGTATTCTTGTCGACAGTGGGTGAATTGACAACTCAGGAGGAAACAGGATACATTTTGTCATTGGATGATCTTAATATATTTGATCCTGATAACACCTACCCTGATGGCTTTTCATTGTCATTTGATGGTGGATTTAATTACTTGGTTGAGGGTTCTACCGTTGTCCCTTTAAAGGATTTTGTAGGTACACTAAAAGTTAATCTCAGGGTAAGTGATGGCATAGCGCTCAGTGATTTGTTTTCAATAGATATTGAAGTTACACCTGTCAACGATCCACCCGTTATCACCGGAACAAGTGTGACCGGAATGGATAAAAACACCTCTCTTGAAATAGTGACAAATCAACTGGAGGTAGAAGATGTTGATAACACATACCCTGATGACTTTACCATAACTGTCCTTGATGGGGTTAATTACACCCTAAATGGAAATACCATTACACCTGTACAGGATTTTCTCGGTGATTTAACAATATCCGTAAAAGTGAATGATGGTACAGCCGATAGCGAACCATATGACTTTACCATTCAGGTAGAGGAACCAAATGTTATCCCGGTGATCACAGGTCTTAAAGAACCCTTATCTATGGATGAGGATGAGTTTATTACGTTTAAGCTGGATCAATTTATAGTGGAGGACAGCGATGGAGATTTCCCAAACGGATTTTCATTAATTCCGCAGTCCGGGGAGAACTATTCCCTTAACGGAAATATTATCCGGCCTGATCCCAATTATTATGGAAAACTCAATTCTGAAATGGTGATTAGTGATGGAGAGGATGTAAGTGAAAAGTTCAAGTTCGAAATCGAAGTGACCCCTGTCAATGATGCGCCAAAAATAGTGTCTCAGACTTCTGAATTTTCGATAACGTCATTTGATACACTGGAAATTGAATTGGATGATTTCCAAATAGAGGATGTGGA
Source organism: Cyclobacteriaceae bacterium (assembly GCA_965228045.1). Classification (GTDB taxonomy): domain Bacteria; phylum Bacteroidota; class Bacteroidia; order Cytophagales; family Cyclobacteriaceae; genus JANQEU01. The sequence goes on from OZ245789.1 coordinate 2,426,411, forward strand.
CAATTCGACTTCAGAACTTACATTATCACTTACGGAAGGTGATAACTACCAAATTTTGAATGGGACCCTGGTACCTGAGAAAACTTTCTCTGGAGTATTATCTGTTCCGGTTCAGGTCAGTGACGGTCAGGATACGGGTGAGATTCTGATAGTCGAAGTGAATGTAATGCTAGTTAAGAATATCGAACTTATCAATCCCATAGGGGATCTTGGTTTTGAAGAAGGATTTGGTACATGGAATATTGATATTTCAGATGTTTTTTCTATGAATGAAGGTGTGGATTTTGGAGCAGTATCCCTTAATAATTCGATAGTTTCAGTAGAATTATTGGGACAGACATTGAAATTAACGGAGAATGGACTTGGAAGCAGTACGGTGATAGTTACTGCTTCTGATTTACATGGTGGAGTAGCAAGCGATACCATCAACATCTTGGTTTCAGAAACAGTGATCGCCGGGTTGGGTGAAGGCTTTGAAGTGTCTATATTTCCTAACCCGGTAAAAACTGATAAATTTTTTTTGGAAATATCCGAAGATATTCATGGAATGAAAATTATGGATCAGTCTGGAAGGTCTTATCCCTGCGACTTTAGACGGGAATCAAAGGATCAATATATAATTAGTGTCACCAATTTGGAACCATCTGTTTATTTTCTCATGATCCTGTTAGATACCAGAATTTTGGGAAGAAAATTCGCGGTTGATCGTTAACTGCTTAATTGGAATTACCATCAAGAAATAGGGTTTGGTAATAAGAAGTGTTCGCCACCCTTAGAAAAACAATGATCGTTGTTCTATTACCCCGCATGAGATTTTGGTAATACGTTTCAACGATATATAGAGATGCTGAAATTACAACACTTTCCGGTTAATTATGCGTTCCCGTTAATGAATAATGCACACAGCGTCACTTTGAATTAAGGATCCCGTTAATATTATACCGAGTGTGCTTGAATAATTTCTTGTTGATACACGAGATTCTTCTCTCCGCTTTCAGCTCCGATCAGAATGACGGTAACAGTGGACGCTCTTACTTCTTGGGCAGGTCCCTTTAGGGAATCAAAGGGTTTCGCCTTCGCTGAAGCTACGGCGAACGAAGTACCGCTTTGGGAATTAAAAATTCCATATTCAAGATTCAAAGTTTCGAATCCGGAATCCGGAATCTCTTTGACGGGTATCCGGGGGATCCGCGGGAAACCAGAATCAGAAATCCCTCTGCTTATATCTGCGAGATCCGCGGAACCTCGAACTCTTTGCGTCTTTGCGTGATACACTAAATCCCCGGCGTCTTTACGGAAAATAATCAGGAATTCGGAACATTCCCGGCATTGTAGACCACTGGCATTCGGCTCTTCCATGTATCAAAAGTCTCGTCCTCTGTGGCCAGTCTGGCCATGAAGTGTGCTACATTGATCCTGCTGGTCTTGCCAGGGTTAAAGAGCGATCCGGTAGGGGAAGGATGGAGCACGTACTCCGTCATTTCATCTTCATCCAGGAGTGTATCGGGTCTCACCACCACCCATTCGATCATGGGGTCGCTGGGTCCAATCAACACCCTGAGATGCTCTGCGGCTTCTTCATTATCAGGGTGTGGGGGTAGAAACAGGCGGAGCAGAGATATTACCAGTCGCTCCCCAATCCCTCTGGGCTCGGACTCATCGCGATTTCTGAATCCCGTTGTACTCATCAGGATAAACTTTACCGGTGTGGACGGAGCATTATAATGACAGCTTTCACACACCAATCTTACTGCATCTCTGACCAGTCTCCGCGGCTTACCATAAATGCCTTTCAGGTCGAGCGTATGCCCCAGGCAGCATGCTATGGCATCACAGTCCTTTAGATGACTTGCCATTTCAGACAGGGTGAGTTGTGAAACGCTGGCTTCAATTAAGGTCAGGTTGTCGTGATCCCTCCAGCTAGCCGGAACCCTGTTGACAGAACGGACCATCGCCTTTACTTTCTCGCCCTTTTTAAGCAGTTGTTCCACCAGCAACCTGCCAGTGGCACCGGTAGCACCTAGTACCAATGTTGTCATGGTATAAAGATGCTGAAATGGAAATTAATATTTTGGAATTAGAAATGAAGAATTTTCATTCCGCCTTCGATATGTTGAAATTCCATAATAGACCGTCATCCTGAACGCAGAGAAGGATCCCGGTTTTGTTGGACTGAGTACCTTAAGAACCCCCTTGTTTCATACACGAGATTCTTCCCCGCCAGCCGGCGGGTCAGAAAGACGGTTCTAGTTGGCGCTCGTACTTTAAGGGCGGGGTCCCTTTAGAGGATAAAAGGGTGGGCTTGGGGATTGGAAAATTCCAATATTCAAGATTCAAAATTTCAAATCCGGAATCCGAAATCTCTCTGCGGGTATCTGCGGGATCAGCGGGAAACAAGAATCCGAAATCTCTCTGCGGGTATCTGCGGGATCAGCGGGAAACCAGAACCCGTAATCTCTCTGCGGGTATCTGCGGGATCAGCGGGAAACCAGAACCCGTAATCTCTCTGCGTACATCTGTGCGATCTGCGGGAAACCAAAATCCGAAATACCTCTGCGTGAATCTGCGCGATCCGCGGGAAACAAGAATCCGAAATCCCTCTGCTTATATCTGCGGGATCTGCGCAACCTCAAACTCTTTGCGTCTTTGCGTGAGGCAATTCCTCAAAATTCAATCAGCACCATGAGGTTCGGTGCGAAACTTATTGCGTTTCGGTCGATGAAGACAACATTCCCATTCGGAATCCTGATCACCCGATCGGTAAGATTGGTTTGATTGTAAAAGTTGATGATAGAGAGACCTGTAGTAAGGTTAAAAGATCTTTTATCGTTTTCCGGCAGGGTGTAGGAGGCAGACACATCCAGAAAGTGAATATTTGGGTAACGGTCCGGAATATTGGCAAACGGGTTTTGATCCATTGGCGGCATCATGTTCGGTGGTGGTGTCATTCCCGGTGGTCTGTCCGGATCACCTCCCGGAGGTGGACCTGATCTCATTCTCTGAAAACCTCTCTCCACTTCGATCACGTCCAGAGAATAAGCCACCAGGCCACTGGCAAAACGCCAGCCGGCTGATACTTTGAACTGGGATCTCGTATAAGCCATTCCCAGGTAGATTACATGAGGTTGACTGTACTTGTCTTCATACTCGATGTTGGAGGCGGTGTCAAATGCAGTAGTCATCATATTGTATGAGTATCCCCCCCAGACGGATGTATGTTGACCGATCTTTCTTTTGATGAAAATGTCAAACCCCGTGACGTTAAGGTCCCGGTACAGCCAGAATGTTCTGTCCGTAAACCTGCGACCACTGTGATGAGAAAGTCCTTCGGCGCGCTTGTAATAACCTTCCGCATCCACTACCCAGTCTTTGGTATGATAGGTAATGCCACCCATTAGCTGGGCACCGCTTATGATGCCACCGGTTTCGTCATTGGCCAGTAGCCAAAGTTCATTGTCAAATCCACCTCCTGTGAATTCAAGGTTTTTCACCTGACTGATGTACTGGTTATAGAGTCCGGCATTTGCCTTTAAAATAACTCTGTCACTGGCATCATAGCTTACTGATAACCTGGGCTCTATTCTGAAGTCGTTCAAAAGAGTATAATAGTTGGCCCTTACACCTGCCTGCAGATACATTCGGGACAAACTACCCAGCTCATAGTTGACATACGGAGAAAGAGTGTTCGATCCCAGGTCCTGGCTTCTGAAGACCGGCGTGTCATTGTTAGGTGTGGTGCTTTTATTTTCGAAATACACCTCCTGACGTTTTATATCTGCTCCCAGCTGCAGGCTATTGCCATTTGATTGGTCTTTAATAAGTTCTGCGCTGCCCTGGATGTCACTGATATCATTCAGGGAATATACACCATCAATGTCCGGGCCATAGTCCGGTGTTTCCGGTCCTGACAGGTATTCATAGTTATAATCGGAGAGTATGCCACTAAATCGTGTGCGCCAGCCATTGCCATAGTCTGTTTCCCACTTCAGGTTGAAACCTATGTTTTGAAATCCATTTTGTTCCTTCGTACCGATCGTCAGCGCACTGTATGAGATCTCGGTACTTGTGTAAATGGTGCTTACAGAAATCAGGTTATTATCGAATGGAACGATTGCCACCTTGGCATTATAATCCTGAAAGTCCACTACGATGTCATCCGGCAGGTCTCCCGCCGGATTAGCTGCATTGCTGGCATCGAAAACCATATCTGTGATGGACCGGAGTTTTGGGGAGTTAAAGTCAAAGGGATACGATTTTCGTCCACCTATGGCAATACCGCCTTTTTTGAAGGGTATTCTGGTATAGGCCGTACCATATAGTGTGTTGGACCCGACACCAAAGTCAGCGTCTTCTTTCCATTGACTGCTTGACTCTATCTGAACGGCACCACCGACCCGTCCGCCTAATCGTGGGTGATAGCCACTTCTGGAAACGGTCACAGTGTCCACCAGCTTGGGGTTGTAAGGGGAGATGGTACCGTAATAATGTCCACGATGATAGATGGGGATGTCGTCAAACAGTATCAACGACTGATCCGTAGAGCTCCCACGAATGTACAGGTTCCCGGCCCTGTTGTCCGGGGTAGTAATACCCGGCAATGCTGCCAGTGAAGCAAAAAGATCACCATCTGTTTCTCCAGGCAGGAGCGGCAGATCTCGCGTGTTGACCTTTATGCTATTATTGGTAGTGTTCATACTGATCCCTGATGTGAGATAATCCGATACGATCAGGTCTGGTAATTCCAACAGCATCAGGTCAAGACCAGCTTCGATGATCGTCTCGTTGAGCAGCTGTGACACTGATATGGTGATTGGATCAAATCCCAATGCTGTGATCAATAGGGAGTCTTCTCTGTTTGGTTTGTAATTGAACCTCACCCCATCCTCTGAGACGGAAGATTCCAGAACTATCCCATTTTTGACCACGGAGACATCTTCAGGGTTTATTGGATTTCCGTCTACATCATGAGCCACTACTATGTACTCCGTTTCTTTGGTGGCAATTGTGTAGAAGGTATTGTCCAGGGATGTTATTTCAACTGGTAGTTTGAGTTGGTTAAATGCATTTAAAAATTCTTCAAAATCAAGTTCGCTGTAATTGATCTGATGCTTGATCAGGGACAGCAGTTCCGGATCATAAGAGAAGGAGATACCCTTCTGCTCCTCAAAAAATTTAAATGTCTCCACCAGGTTGGAATTCTCCTGGGCATAGAGGGACCATGTGAAGGTCAATGCTATGAGCGCAAAATAGATTCTCATTCCGGAACTACTCTGATAGTGTCAGTACCTTTTCTTTTAGAGCATACGATATCTCCAAAGGGTCAAAAACTATCCTCAGTGCCAAAGTAAGGTTATCATTGGGGAATGAACCAGTAAATCTTCGTTTTAGATTCACATTTCCGGTCCTGATTTCAATATCGTATTCCGCTTCAAGTGTTTCGATCACCAGGTCAAGCGGCACATCATCAAAAGTAGAACGGTTTTGAAGCCATGAAGGGGAGGTCTCGTTGTTGGGCTTTGCGGATTCCCACACATCTCCATTGAAGATGGAGCCGATTCCTTCCGTCAAAATGGTGCTGGCGCCATTGGCTTCAGCCTGCACCTTACCTTCGTAGCACTTCACGAGCATCATTTCTTTGGATTCTTTCACCTGGAACTTTGTGCCAAGCACTTTTACATTTCCCGCAGAGGTAAATACCATAAATTCTCCTCCTGTATTCACTTCAAAATATCCCGTTCCCTCAAGCTTCATTTGTCGTCTTCCATCCTGCCACTGGTCCTCTGTCCAGGAGATGGAAGATCCGGCGGAGAGTGTCACTTTAGAAGAACCGTCCGGAAGATCAATTTCCAGGACTGAACCAGCATCAGCCGTATATCGTGTAGTGTCTGATTTCACAAAAAAGAGGAAACCCAGGACACCAATGAGTAGCAGACTGGCTGCAGCAGAAAGTGGAACCCACCAATTGAGGCTTCTTACAGTTGTCTCGTGATTATCGGACTCCTGGGTAATGCTCCCGGGATCAAGTTTTACTTCCGGCAGTTGCCAATGATCAATTTCACTGGTGATTTGATGGTATTTGGCAGCCTCAGGACCTAATTCCTGCTCCAGCTCTTCATATGAGAGTTCTCCATTGAGCCATTTTGTAAGTATTTTGTCCTCGTCTGCTGACATTTTAGTTGCTTTTGAATTATGACGGTCAAACCATCCTAATCCCTACTGGTAAATTCTAAATTTTTAAATGATTCAATTCATCCAGTGATTCCCTTAGATTCTTAAGAGCACTTGTTATGTTTTTTTCTACGGCCTTGATGCTGATGTCCAGCGCTTCCGCAATTTCCTTGTTCGGGATCTTATCTATCCTGCTCATAAGGAAGACCTCCCTTTGCCGGGTAGGGAGATTTCCGATGGCGCCCTCAAGGCTTTCTTTGAATTCAGCCTCTCTGTAAAGGTATTCGGGATTGGTAGCCAGCTGATCCTCAGATCGGTCAGAACGCCGCTCAAACTTCATCACGACTTTCTGGTGGTCCGTATAGTCCAGAAATAGTCTGTTGGCAGTGGTGAAGAGAAAACTGCGCACTTTTTCAAACTGAACTTTACTGCAGTTGTCCCACAATTTTATAAAGGTATCCTGCACGTAGTCGGTTGCTTTTTCCAGGTCTCCAAACCTGTAATACAGGAAATTTCTTAGAGAAGTAGCGTGGTTTGCGTGAATTCCTGCAAACACCTCTTCATTGCAAATGTCAGTGTTTTCGGCTGGCTTCATGTGGTGTAATGGTGCGGCAAAGATAGAGGAAGAATAAAAAAGTTTTAAGAAGGGGTGGGGTACAAATACACCTTCCCGTCTTACTCCCAAACAATCAGGAAAGAGATGAATATTCCAATGACAAATTTGACCACACCTAAATCCGTACTTTTAATGGCTGAGATGGTACTTCTCTCGTCTCACGTCATGGCCCATGAATTGAGGATCGCACGATTTGACATTAAGTCATCAGAAAGGGGATACGACCTGACAATCCAGATGGACAGGGAAAATATCCTCCGTGCGCTTAAGAACGGTTGTAGTGAATCAAGCATCACAAATACCCATGATCTGAATGCCATGATATACGCCTATATATGGGATAATTTCTCAATGGTCATCGACGGCAAGTCAGTCGATTACAAATTGCTTGACATTGAGTTTGATGACTATTTCGTAGTGGTCAATGGTTATTTCACCACGGCTCAGCAGCCTTTCCGGAAAATGGAGGTACAAAACACCTGCCTTATTGAAACCCTTGAAAAGCACAATAATATCGTCAGGATCATAGACAGAGGTCAGAGCAGATCATTCCGACTGCATGAAGATCGTCAGTCCACGGTAATAGAATATTAAAATACCTGCATCCGGTTAAAAAGACTAAATACATGAAAAGAAAATCTATTTTGGAAGATAGGTTGTATATGCTCAGGGGTTTGATGAGCGCAACAATGTTGGTGTCCCTCATTTTTTTCGGTTCTTGCGGAGAAGAAGAGGAACCCAACATTGCCCCTGAGGTAAATCAACCCATAGAACCGCAAATTTTTGAGGAGGGCTTTGGTAGCGTGGACATTTCCCTTCAAAATCTATTTGCAGATGCCAATGGTGATGAATTGACTTATACCTCAACAAGTTCCGATGAAAATGTGGTAAGCGCTACTGTCTCGGGTAGTACACTTACGTTGACCGAAGAAGGAACGGGGACTGCTACCGTGGGTGTCACGGTCTCCGATGGGAATGGCGGATCCAACAGCATCGATTTCATGGTGACCGTAAATGCTGCCGAAATACAAGAGGTGATTTTGAACTTTGGGTCATCCGCTGGCAACAACCTCGTCATCAATAACTGGACGTCGGCTTCAGTAGATGGTTACGTCATTGCGATAAGCAATTCCGAATCTTTTTCTGATTTGTCTGATGGTAATGATCCCCAGGCAAGTCTATCTTATTGGGGAGATGGTGAACAGGTGGTGTATAATGGATCATCTGTAAGTAGTTTTGAAATCTCCCTGCTTGAAAGCGAAAAGACCTATTACTTCAAAGTATATCCTTATAATGGAAGCAGGATTTATGATAATAGCCAGGCACTACAATTTTCTTCCACCTCAAATTGTGAGACAACCAGTACTACCGAAAATCAGGTTTGTTTCTCCATTTCATCTGGTCTGAGAAACATAACTTCCAATCAATACCCTGACCATAGCACTGGTAGATTTCCAAATGCTGATGTGACACCCACAAGCTACGATGTGACCGTTCCGATCGCGCCTTCGGTTAGTGGAGTAACTTATGTGTATTCCGAAGACCAGGGACCTAAGCCTAACCTGAAGAATTTCTGGAAATTCGGAATAGCTTCTAATGGGTTGGGTTTTAACCCAATGGGATTAAAGCCCTGGGAAAATCCGAATACCGGAGAACAGAACTGGGAGTGGCAGGCGAAGGTTACCGATGAAGGAGAGACTGATCTGGATGAATACGGTGCCCATGTGACATCAGTAGGTGTATACCACTATCATGGGGACGTGGTGGCACTGGTGGATGAGGACGGAAGCCGTCACAGCAGGATTTATGGTTTTGCGGCGGATGGATTCCCTGTCTACTATAAGTACGGCTTTACGGATGCCAATGATGCCACCAGTAGCATCAAAGAATTAAGATCAAGCTATCAGTTGAAATCCGGAGCGAGACCCGGTGACGGCAACTCTGCACCTGACGGGAATTATGACGGTACTTACATCCAGGACTTCGAATACGTGGAGGGACTAGGTGATCTTGACGAATGTAACGGCCGGACAGGAGTAACCCCGGAATTCCCCGACGGGACTTACTACTATGTGATAACGGCCGATTTCCCGAAAATTCCAAACTGCTTTAAAGGCACCCCGGATGACACCTTTGCCATAGGACCGGGTACAAATTAGAATACGTTGGTGACTGTAAGAAGGCTCCCCTGAATGTGGTTGTTTTAGGAGGGGCCTTCTGCTTTTTTCAGCCTCCCCATTTTCCTTTTAGTTGGGCAAGTTTCGTTTGAAGATCTCCTTCCGGAACCTGTTCGGTCTTTGGTTTGGCAGATTTCTTTTTGGGGCCTGCTTTGGATTCTTCGGATTTCATTGAAAGCGAGATCCTTTTTCTTTGCTCATCCACCTCCAGTACTTTGACCGATATCTTTTGCCCCAGCTTCACCACATTAGCAGGATCTGAAACAAAACTGTCCGAAAGATGACTGATGTGCACCAGTCCATCCTGGTGAACCCCTACATCCACAAAAGCACCAAACTTGGTAATGTTTGTTACGACACCCGTCAATTGCATTCCGATCCTAAGGTCAGATATCTTATTAATGCCCTCTTTGAACTGTATGACCTCAAATTCATCCCTCGGATCCCTTCCGGGCCGATCCAGCTCTTTCATAATGTCTTTTAGAGTTGGTAATCCTACCTCTTCAGATACATAATGGTCCAGTTTGATCAGTTTACGCACCTCTGATGAAGACATCAGATCCTTTACGGTGGATTGGGCATCTTTGGCCATCTTTGATACCAGCTCATACCTTTCCGGATGAACGGCGCTATGATCCAGCGGATTTGAAGCATTTGAGATCCTGAGAAAACCTGCCGCCTGCTCAAACGCCTTATCACCAAGTCGGGGTACCTTTTTAAGAGCCTCCCTTGTCGGAAAGGGGCCATTTTCGTTCCGATATTTCAATATATTTTCAGCGATTTGGGGCCCAAGACCCGAAACATAAGTAAGCAGTTCCTTACTGGCTGTGTTTAGCTCTACACCCACATTGTTCACACAAGCCATCACCACGTCATCCAGGGTCTTCTTCAAAAGCCCCTGATCCACATCATGCTGGTACTGACCGACACCGATGGATTTCGGATCGATCTTAACAAGCTCTGCCAGGGGATCCATGAGTCTGCGGCCAATGGAAACAGAACCCCGGACAGTCACGTCCTCATTCGGAAATTCCTGTCTCGCGGTCTCTGAAGCAGAATAGATCGAAGCTCCGCTTTCATTTACAGAGGCCACTACGATGTTTTGGTCAAGGCCAATGCCTTTTACAAATGCTTCTGTTTCCCTGCCGGCCGTTCCATTTCCAATGGCGATGGCTTCTATATGGTGTTTGCTAACCAAAGACATTATAGTGTGAGAAGCTCCCCGGACGTCCTTTTGAGGTTCGTTTGGGTAGATGGTTTGAAACTCAAGTAGTTTCCCCTGCTTGTCAAGGCAGACGACTTTGCAGCCAGTCCTGAATCCAGGATCTATTGCCATAACTGCTTTTTGACCAAGAGGTGCCGACATGAGAAGCTGCTTCAGGTTTTCACCAAAGACAGCGATAGCTTCCTCATCGGCTTTTTTCTTGGTCTCCAACCGAACTTCCGTCTCGATGCTCACACCCATTAATCTCTTGTAGCTGTCCTTTATGGCAGTTTTGACGTGTTGACTGGCTTCGTTTTGAGAGGACAGAAATTTGCGTTCCAGGATCGCGATGGCTTCTTCCTCATCCGGACTGATGTTGAGCATCAGATAGCCTTCTTTCTCACCCCTTCTCATAGCGAGCAACCTATGAGATGGAATTTTACTCAGCGGCTCCTGCCAATCGAAGTAGTCTTTATACTTCTCGGCATCCTTGGCTTTGCTTTTCACCACTTTGGATGAAACGGTGCTCTTTTTCATAAAGAGGTCACGAACCTTTTGCCTTGACTCTGCGTCTTCATTCACAATTTCCGCAATGATGTCACGTGCACCCTGAAGGGCTTCTTCAATTGATTTGACATCTTTCTCATCGGACAGAAACTCACTGGCGGCAGCCTCAACATCAAATTGACCTTGTGCCAATACCTTCATGGCCAGAGGTTCCAACCCCTTTTCTCTTGCGACACTGGCCCGCGTTTTTCGTTTGGGGCGGTAGGGTAGATAAAGGTCCTCAAGGGCACTCATGGTTTCGGCAGCCTTGATTTTCGATGCGAGCTCCGGAGTAAGTTTCTCCTGCTCTTCGATGGATTTGAGGATGGCTTCTTTCCTGGCATCCAGTTCACGAAGTTGCTGCACACGATCTCTGATGGAGGCGACCTGCTGGTCATCAAGACTCCCGGTCATCTCTTTCCGATACCTGGAAATGAAAGGTACCGTGGCACCCTCATCCAGGAGTTTGATCGTAGCTTTTACCTGTCTGTCATTGATCCCGAGTTCCCCGGCAATCTTACCGTCATGATTCATAAATGTAGTTTCAAAAAAGAGTTCAAAAGTAGAAAAGTCGCTTTGAATTTGAACGAGTGTGGAAAAGTTTCCGTATTCGGAAAAGCATTGTGTATTAATATCGAAATGTATCCTCCTCAATAAGATGCATTCATCTTGGATTACACCTCAAAGAATATTTACTTTCCGGGCATGTCTGAATATAAAATCGGTATAGCCCTGGGAGGTGGTGGAGCCAGAGGGTTTGCACACCTGGGTGCGTTAGCAGCACTTGAGGAAAAAGGGATCAAGCCGGACGTCATCTCCGGCGTTAGTGCAGGTAGTCTGGTGGGTGTTTTTCTCGCCTCCGGCAAGTCACCAAATGAAGTCATGAAGCTGATGAAGGAAAATGACATAACGGATTATGCTAAAATCACGATGCCGGTCAATGGTCTTCTGAACCTTGGAAACCTCGAAAATATACTGAATGATCAAATTGATGTTGATCAGATTGAGGAGCTGGAACTACCCTTCATTATTACCGTTAGCAATATGTTTAAGGGAGAGGTGGAATATGTAAAGGAAGGACCTATCGTCGACTATGTAACGGCTTCAGCTTCCATTCCCGTATTGTTTTCACCGGTTGAAATCAACAAGAAACTGTATTCTGATGGCGGACTGTTTGACAATCTGCCCATTGAACCGCTGAAGGAATGCTGTGAAAAAGTCATAGCCATTAGCATAAGCCCCGTCCAGGAGATCAACAAGCTTGATAATCTCGTGGAAATGGCAGCCCGAACTTTTCAACTAGCCGTCAATAATCATCGCTCTGAAATCGAAGAGCATTGTGATCTGTTTATTGAACCAAAGGGTTTGGAGAAATTTGGAATCCTCGATACATCCAATGCCGATCAGCTTTTTGAAATCGGTTATGATCATGTCAAAGGCATGAAAAATGATCTATTGTCCTGATGACAATAAATTGATCATTGTCTTCTTAAGCAATTGATTATCATTACTATATGCTATCCCGTTTCAATTGGATTCTAGTTCGTTTCGTTATGGTCAAATGCTTGTTGATACCGGAATAAATCCGGCTTAGACATTATTCTTCACTTTGAGAAGCAAGTGTATCATATGCTGGACATAAAAGATAACTTTGTATGAAGGTTTACCAGTAATGTTTGCTCGCATTGGATTATTATTTGTTTGCCTGTTTGGGGTCATTCTGGCCTCAGGTCAGTCTATTAATGAGTCCGAACTGGATTCATTGATAAAGGATGCCAAAATTGTCTATTTCGGCTCTCCGGACAGTTCTATGACCATGGCACAGGAAATATTAAGACTTTCTGAGGAATTGGGCTATCAATCAGGTCGTTTTGAGGCGTTGCGTTTAATTGGCAATTCTTACTACCTGATGGGTCAAATGGATAGCGCCACTTTTTATATGCTGCGTCTCCTGGAGCAAGCGTATGATGCCAATGATTTAGGCATGCAGGCGGACGTGATGATAGACATTGGACAGGTTTACGATAAAATCGGACTTCACAGTCTTGCATATGATTACTACTGGCAGGCTCACGATATCAGGCTTCAAACCGGCGATCCGGAACGTCTGACCGTCACATTCATCAATCTGGCCTACCACTATTTTTTGCGGGATCAATTGGACTCAGCGATCTATTTCTATGAAAAAACACAGGAGATTTTTGATACCATTCCGCCGACCCATACCACACCCTTTTTGTACAATGAATTGGGCGGATTGTATCTGAAACAAGGTAAAAACGAACAGGCTCGTGCCAATATTGAGAAGGCGATGCAGCTTAATATCCAGTTCAATAACAACTGGGACCTATCAGCTAATTATTTAAATATGGCCCTGCTTGAGCTGGAGGAGGGAAACATTGCGAAAGCGGAAGAGAGTGCTCTGAAGGCGCTGAATATTTCGGAGGAAAACAACATTTCCATAGAATACGATGTGATCTATAAAATTCTTTCCGACATAAGGTCTCTGCAGGGAAGGTATGCTGCGGCGCTAAACTATCTCAATCAAAGCTACCTCTACTCAGACAGTCTGGAACTGGCACTGACAGATCAAAAGATTCTGGCTCTTGATCACTACAAACGTGAAAAAGAAAACCAGATAGAGACTCTGAGATTGGTAAATGAAAACCTCGAGCAGGAATCACACATAGTAAACCAGCGTTATCTATTGGTCAGCGTGGTGGTCATTCTTTTGATTACCATAGGGGGGGTCATAATCCTTTACTTCCAAAATAATAAATTGACTTCCGCTCAGAGATTGATCAAAGATCAAAACAAAGACCTCAGGCAATTGAACCAGACCAAAAACAAGCTGTTTTCCATTATCACTCATGACATTAGAAACCCCCTTAGCAATATCAACGGCATGTTGAAATTGGCCAAAGAGGGTCACATTTCAGGCGAAGAGTTTAATCAATATGCAGGGTCACTTATGGATCAGACAGATAGACTGACGACACTTTCTGAGACCCTTATCAAATGGTCCCGTAGTCAACAATCAGGCATCGAAACGATAAAAGAGGAGATTGACCTCGACAAACTCATCATTCAGTCCATTCACTATGTGGACAATATGGCTGAAAACAAAGGAATAAAGATCAGCTATGAATCGAAGGGAACGGTCATGATACATGCAGACCCTAATATGATGATGCTTGTATTAAATAACATCCTTACCAATGCCATCAAATACACGCCTTCGGAAGGAGTCATAAAGATCCGGACAGCCAGAGAAAACGGGCATCTGGACATCAAAGTGTCTGACTCCGGAACAGGAATTAGAGATAACCTGATGAAAGACCTGGCCGAGGGGAAAGTTGAAACTAAACTTGGTACTGCACAGGAGAAAGGGACAGGGATCGGATTGATGCTCACATTGGACCTTATCACTCTTCATGGGGGTAAGCTGACCGCAAAAAATAACCCTGATCAGGGAAGCACTTTTACAGTTTCTTTGCCGGTAGCATCCAACTAAAGAACCTTTCATCCCTAATTTCAAAACTCCTGCGTCCGGACCACGTGAACGATGTCATGAGAATTTACAGTCTGTTTTCAGTACTGATCTTGGCGGCATGCTCCGGAAATGCGCAGTTCAACCCTGACGAATACCAAAAAGACCTTTCTTTCCTTGAGAATCAGCTGAATAAGTATCATTCTGGTCTCACAAGGTATACTTCTCAGGATTTCATAGACCATGAATTCCAAAAAGCATATTCAAGCCATTACAAATCTGAGCTTGACTTTTATGCAAGGATCACGGCCCTTATAAGTAAGATAGGCTGTGGTCACACCAGAACTGCTATGTCTGATGAAATGCGGTCAGATTTCATTGAAAATCAGGCTTTTTTGCCTTTCACAATCAAAACGCTGAGTGATGGTGTATTCGTTAACAGAACGCTTGATGATAAGCTCAGAAGTGGTGACAGAATTCTCGAAATTGATGGTATTCCAATCGAAGATGTAATCAAAAAAATCTCCGGACACTTACCAGGAGATGGGTTCATTCAAACCGGCAAGGACCGACTGACTGAGCTGCTTTTTGATGTGTATTATCAACTCTATATGGCATTGGATCAGGATCAATATGAGGTGATGGTAGAGCGAAATGGCAAGGTAGTGAGGGAACTTGTGGATGGCGTCACTGCCAATGATGTGCAAACCATTCGGAATAGATTTCCGGAGGAAGACTTTCTTTATCTTGATCATCGGGAAGGCTATGCCTACATGAGGCTTCGTACATTTAGTTATCAGGCTCTCCGGGATCGGGGTTTTGATTATGAAGATTTTCTGGAAGCCAGTTTCAGGGACTTGAAGGAAAAGAAAGTAAATAACCTGATACTGGATCTTCGCGGCAATGGAGGTGGAAAAGATGAGTATGGAGCACTCCTCGTATCTTATCTGTCCGATAAGCCTTTCCGGTATTTTGACAGGATTGAAGTAACAAAAAGTTATCCGGGCAGATCAGAACGAAAAGGGGATAAGCATTTTATCACAACCCACCAGGGATTATCGGTATGGGAACCGAAGTCATCTGCCTTTAAGGGCAATCTCTACGTTTTGATCGATGGTTTTAGTTTTTCTACCTGTGCGGATGTAGCTACCGTTCTGGATCACCGTGGTCTGGCAGTTTTTATTGGTGAGGAAACAGGAGGGGGATATCAGGGAAATACAAGCGGACATACAAAAACAGTGAGGTTGCCCAATACCGATATCAAAATTGACATACCTATGTGGTGCTACACGACGGCAGTCCCGGCAGACAAGAACGTTGGAAGGGGTGTAATACCAGATCACCAGATCAAACAAACATGGTCAGATTACCTGCAGGAGAAAGACGTGGTAATGGACAAAGCCATCGAGTTGATCCTAAAATGAACTTAACAAGCCAATTGTTGAATTTTAGCTCAGATATTTGACAGGTTGTTGAATATTCTACACAGTAAAGGTGCTGTAAATCCGGTTTCTTTCGCCAAGGGTTTGGGCATGCTACTTGTTTCTTTAGGATAGAATCAAATTGCATTTGACACATGAAGAATCTTGAACAAGCAAAGGTAGAAGTCGTGGACAAGCTCAAAATGGCAAAAGAAATTTATTCAAAATCTTCGAAGACCATGTCATCAGGTCTTGATGAGAAAATGAATGGCCTGGCTGACCAGAAAAAGCGATTTTTAAGAAAAACACTGGATCTGGTGGGATCAGACCTGGATACGGATGAAATGAAACTCGATAAAAGGTTAAAGGTAGAGCTTGAAAAGCTGGGTATGGATGTGGACAATGCCATTATTCGAATGAATGACGGGGAGGCGTTGGCATTTTGTATTAAACGTGAAGAAGAACTTCAGATGGCTTACCAGGATATCATTCATGAAGGTGAGTTCGGCAAGCAGCTAAGGGATACCATGAAAGATCAATGGGATGCCTCAGTACGGGCCACAAGAGAATTGAAGGAAATCAGAGAATCATATTCTTTCAAATAAGTGTTTTGAAAGACCTGAATTTCTGGGTCAGTATTCTTCCGGCAGGATTGTAACTCCTTTTCCGGATTTATGGCCTACCCTCAATTGCTCACGAATTCGATTAAGAATGACATGTCCCATTCTATCAATCTTGCGATGAGTACGATAACAAGTATAATACCTAAACCTATTACTAAACTCAATCGATCCTTTTTGCCGGCAATTACCCATTCCTCATCGGTGAGATTTGGCCGTTCACGGCGACCAGGTACACCCAACCATCCAGACGCTAAACTTTTGGCCATTACAAAACCAGAAATACGACCTATCCAGTCAAAAAAAAGAAAAATAGAATCCTCCTCATAAATTTGGGGATTATTACTCATGTAACTTTCATAACAAAATATCAGGAACAAAATGATCAATGCAGGTATGGAGGCAAGGAGGTTTCCCAGCCACTTGAATAGTGATCCCATAGTTAAATTTATAAAAATTCCGTTAGATCGGATTTCAAGGAATAATCCAGCCATTTAATGAGAAATCGAGATTTTCTTGATTCATTGGCAAATCATGAATTTATGACTTTGAGTGACATAGGGTTGTCATTCCGGGAAGGTATATTTAAACAAATACTAAATCAGATGGAGTATATAGCCAATGCCGAAGTGGATTCACTTATTCGATCCTATCCCCGAAAAGCTTCCAATAAATTGATCAAACTTCGTGAGGTAATTCTTGAGACCGCCAGATTAACGGATGACGTCGACAAAGTTTTGGAGACTACCAAATGGGGGGAACCCAGTTATGTCACTAAGACGGGAAGTACCATTAGAATGGATTGGAAGAAAAATGACCCTGAACATTATTACCTGTTTTTTATTTGCAATACAGATCTTGTCAATACTTTCCGCAATATGCTTGGTGATGAGCTGGAGTTTCAGGGAAATCGTGCCATTCGGTTAAAATTAGATGAACCAATACCAGAAGCAGCCCTGCGCAGATGCATAAGTCTGGCTTTGCGCTATCACAAATTGAAGCACTTGCCTATGCTGGGAGTGTGATTAGGAGTTTTGGTCATCCAGGACAAAATTTTTGACTATTGAGTGACTATTCGAACACATTAATATCTCTGGCGATAGGTCTTGTAATGTTTGGTATTGGGTTGAACGTCACGCTCAGCAGTTTCAAAAACGTTTTCAGACAACCCAAAGCCGTTCTTCTTGGGCTTGGTCTGCAGATCATTCTTTTACCGCTGATCGCTTTTCTCATAGCCGATTGGTGGAAAATGGCTCCTGAATATAAGCTTGGTCTGATCCTGATCTCTGCATGCCCCGGCGGTACCGGGTCCAATCTGGTTACTCACATTCTGAGAGGTAGAGTGGCGCTCTCGATCACGCTTACGGCCTTTAATAGTTTCATAATTCTATTGTCCTTACCGCTGATAATGGAAGTATCCACAAATTATTACGCGTCAGATCATGAAGCTTTCTCGTTGTCGTTTTGGGACACTTTTACCAAAGTTGGCCTTACGGTGGTCTTACCGGTTTTTATTGCAGTGGTTTTCAGGCACTATCTCCCAAACAATGTCAAAAGGATAGATCGATACCTGGATTACATTCTTCCAGTCTTACTGCTTTCTATTTTTATTATTTCCGCATTGAGCGACAATGGAGAAAATATTTCCTATACATGGGATTTATTGAAATTGGCTTTGCCTGCTTTGGTCCTGAATGTCTCCACTATCCTTTTGGGTTATGGAATAGCCAGTCTTTCGGGCATTAAACCTGATGGTAGTTTTACCATTGCCATTGAGCTGGGACTCCAAAACAGCGCCCTGGCCATCTTTGTCGCTGAGGGGATTTTTAGCAACAGCCAGATGGCACTTATGGCTATAATCTATAGCAGTTTCACATTTTTTACTTCACTAGGACTGGCTTATATTTTGAAAATCAAACCCTGGAAGAAAGAATAGTCATTAACAATACCTGGCCTTTTCTTTCATTTTGGCCTCCAGTGCTCTGGCAGTGGGAGTAGCCGCCAGACCACCCAATCCGGTGCAGGTAAGCTCATGGGCCATTCTTTCTCCAACTTCATTCATGGCCTGGATTACCTCATCGTAAGGAATTAAGTGTTCGTAATCAGCCATGGCCATATTGGCACAACTGAGGGCATTTGAGGCAGCCATGACATTTTTACCCAGACATGGCGCTTCCACACGGTTGGCTACAGGATCACAAACAATTCCCAGGGAGTTTTGCAGGGCAATCGAGCTTGCGGCCACACACTGCTCAAGGTTTCCGTCCATCAGGGTCACCAGACCCGCTGCCGCCATGGAACCTCCGGCACCGGTTTCAGCCTGACATCCCGCGACTTCTGCGGCAAAGGTGGCATGTTGAGAAATGAACACACCCATAATTCCGGAACCCAGAAGCGCTTTGATCATTTGTTCCTCCGTTGCTTTCATGAAATGTCCGGCCCCCAGGATCGCACCCGGGAGTGCGCCGCATGACCCTGCAGTAGGTGCAGCCACAAATACTCCCATTGAGCTTTTTACTTCCATCATGGCCGTTGTATAAAGGATGATCTGATTAAGCATACCTCCATCAAGAAGGGATTTTGACTGCATTTTTTGCCGGAAAGCCGGGGACTGGGCAGGGAGTATACGGTCTTCATAGTAAGTCCCTGAAATACCTTTTCGGACTCCCTCGATCATAATTTCGTAAACTGACCGCATCATTTTGAATACTTCAGCTTCGTCAATGTTGCCACGCTGACTTTCGTACAAAAGCGCCAGCTCCCATAGCTCAAGACCTTTTGATCGTCCCAGCTCAAGCATCTCATTGCAGGTGCCAAACGGGACATTCAGACCGGGGCGGGAGAGTATGGGTAAGACTGGTCTCAGGTAGCAAATATCTTTCACATCCTCCCGCTTATTCAGGTTTTGAATAAGGTCTTCCCCAAAAGCGACTGACGCCTTTATTTCTGTAAAAGTCCGATGCTCCAGCACCTCCGCAGATTCTATTTTATACAGTTGTGAGAGAGTCTCTTCCGAAAGATTACCATAAATAAGCAATTCATGATAATCTCCATTCATTGACACCTCGCTACCGTCTATTTCCTGCACCTCGATCATACCACCCCCAGTGCTGATGGCAGAAAAAGTATGTGTAACACGCTCGTTACTTATGCTGATTCTATAATTATTTGGGTGTTTGGCCCCATAAGAGACGTAATTGACCTGTATGGAAATGCCGGAGCTCTCAAGATGCGAACGGTAATCTTTCATGCGCTCATCATCCGCTTTCCAGCCAAGGAGTCCTCCGTAAAGCCCCATATCTGTGCCCTGGCTTTCGTGTGTGGTCACAAGTGAACCGTTGGGATCGTAGTCGATCGATACACTTTTGATGTCTTCATGCATCAGATCCCGGAGAAGTAACCCAATCCTGCATGCAGCGGCGCTGTGGGAACTGGACGGACCTCTCATTACCGGTCCCAGGACATCGTTAAAGATACTGGAGATAGACATTTGTATGAATTTTAGAAATAAGATAGGATTTATCCATGTGAAATCCTACGGATAAAATCCATGTTTTAATTGTCCCGGGAGGATCCCGGGACAATGGATTCAATAATTTATTTCATAGGTAAGTACCTGAAGATCACCTTCAAAGCTCAATTTATCGGTAAGCCTTGTAGTGTAGGAGGACTGAATTCCGGAAAACAACGGAGTCCCGGCTCCCAGGATGATAGGGTTGAGTTTTAGCTTGATCTTATCGATCAGTCTATGCTTCAAAAGCCATCCGGCAAAGACGCCACCACCGCACAAATAGATGTCCGTGTCAGACTTCTTTTTGATATTGACGATGACATTGATTTGTGGTTTACAGATATTAACACCTTCTTCAGATTCCCCGAAAGAGAGAGATTCCGAAAAAATATAGTGCTCCATATGGGGATAAGCTTTATCCCCGGGCTTCAATCCAAATTGATAACCAAATTCATAGGTGTTTCGGCCCATGATTACAGTCTCAAAGTTTTTGAGATCTTCAAGGTAGTAGTCTACACCATCTCCGGACGATGTAAATAGGCTGACATCCTGATTGGGTCCCGCTATGTACCCATCCAGTGATGCAGCAACATAGTAGATGATTTGTTGCATCAGGAAATACGATTAAAATGAGAAAATGAAAACTTGGTCTGTTGTTTCAGACCGGGAACCTGTGGGTAGTTGAGATTCAACCAGTACAGGTATATGGGGATAATCTTAATTGATCATGATGGTGCAAACATAGAAAATTTTCTGTTAAGCGAAGTCCCGACCGGGCAACGCAGCAATAATTCCATACTCCGAGACCTACATGATCACCATAAAATTTAAATAAAACATAAAACTATTTATATTTAATGTAAAAAAATGAGAAACAGAATTCTACGATTGGGAAAAATCTTTACCCGGATTATATTGATCACGGTATTGGTCATGGCCTCAGGATTTTTGATAGTAGTGATACACTGGCATTTCTCACCGGAAAGTTATAGTTCAGTAAAGTTGAACAATGGATTCAAGGCAGGATTTGGAGTTGGGGGCTTCGAATGGAATACGACTGAGTTATCGGAAGATCCTACAGGATTGTTCTTAAATCAACTTAAGCCATTAATGATGTATTGGCTGTTCTTTCGTGCCATGGTGTTTTCAGTCATCCTTGTTCTTGTCTTTAAAAAGCTGATCTCTATTCTAAATTCGATCGAAAGTCTATCGACCTTTTACGATTCCAATATATCCGGTTTCAGGTCCATTGGTAAATACATGGCTGTGGCATCAGTATTCAGCTTTTTTAATATCTCCCATATAGATGACTGGAACATTCACTTCGTCATTCCCTGGGTACCTCTGATAATCTGCCTTTGGGCCTATATCCTGGCCGAGGTATTCTCAGAAGGTAAGACTCTGTTGGAAGATAAAAATTTGATCGTATGAGTATTGTGATCAACCTGGATGTGGTACTGGCACAGCGGAAAATGAAGCTGAAGGAGCTATCCGAAGCGATTGGAATATCCATGACCAATCTTTCACTTCTAAAAACTGGTAAAGCAAGGGGAGTTCGGTTCAATACACTTGAAGCCATATGTGAAACACTGGATTGCCAACCTGGTGATATACTCACGTATCAACCTAAACAGTAAAACATGTTATCCGAAATAATATCCGTCTTCCTTCAAATACTGGTCTTCGCTTTCGTTCCATTTGTCGTTTACTTTATCAGGTTCAGGCGGTGGTCCGGATTTTACCGTTACATAGGGTTGTATTTATCTAACAGGAAGGCAAACTTATGGGCTTTTATATCTTCCACTGTTTTGTTTGTGCCTATTCTTATTCTGGTTCTTTTAAACCCTGATTTCAAAGATATTATGCATAATCAGGAAAGCATGACTGGAAAATTTAGGGCAATGGGTTTCGGATTAGAAAGTGTGATACTACTCATTCTCGCAGCCACACTGAAGACAGCTTTGGCCGAGGAGATCTTATTTCGAGGGTTTGTTGCCAAAAGATTGATTGCCGTCACCAACTACAAAACGGGCAATCTGATACATGCGATTTTATTTGGGCTTATCCACACCCTGATCTTTTTGAGCATATCAGACAATGTGCTCTTCCTTACTGTGATATTTCTCTTTCCCGCAGCGGGATCTTATATCATGGTATATCTGAATGAAAAAATAGCAAATGGAAGTATCATTCCTGGTTGGATAGCGCATACCACGGCCAATCTTCTGTCATATTTGATTATTGGTTTCGTGATTTAAGTTTCCCGGCGATATACCCTGTGGTCCAGGCGGCCTGGAAGTTATATCCACCGGTGATGGCGTCTACGTCCATCACCTCACCGGCGAAGTACATACCCTGGCATACTTTACTCTCCATCGTCTTCATGTCAATGCTATCCAGACTTACACCTCCGCAAGTCACAAATTCTTCTTTAAAAGTGGTCTTACCGGAAACCGGGTATATGTCATTGACCAGCGTATTGACCAGTTTATTGAGTGACTTTTTGCCTAGTTCATTGTATCGTAGATCCGCATTGATGTTGGATCGGTCCAATAGATATAACCATAGTTTCTCCGGCAGGTCAAATGGCTTCAGGTTTCGCAATAGTTTTGAGGAACCGCTTTCAATCAGTTTTCTTAAAGTATCCGTTACCAGGTCATTATTGACCTGATTTAACCAGTTGACCTGGAGATTGAAACGATAATCTAACTCGTTGATCTTTCTGGCTCCAAATGCAGACAATTTCAAAATCGCAGGCCCGCTCATGCCCCAGTGTGTGATCAATAAAGGGCCTTCGGATTTCAGTTTGGTACTCTGGATAGTGGCCCGGACGGGATTGGCCACCACTCCCATAAGCTTCCTGATTTTTTCCTTAGGCATATTGAATGTGAAAAGGGAAGGAACAGGACTTTCAATTGCGTGACCCAGGTCCTCGAGCCATATTAGACCATCATATTTCGGGGAGCCACCGGACGCCACTATTATCTTATCAAATTGCATGGACCCGACTTCACTCTCTAATGTATATCCGGGATTAAGATTGACAATTGATTTTATGGGAGTTCTGGTTTTTACATGAATACCTAATCGGGATACTTCTGATTCCAGACAATCTATAATTGTTTGGGAATTATCCGTTACCGGAAATACCCGGCCGTCAGGTTCGGTTTTGAGTTTTACACCACGGTTTTCGAACCAGCTCATGGTATGTTGGGTACTGAACTGTCCAAAAGGCTTTTTGAGACTATTTCCGCCCCTCGGGTATGCTTTCGTCAACTCACCAATGGATCGACAGGCATTAGTGACGTTACATCGTCCGCCACCGGAAACCTTGACTTTGGAAAGCGTCTTACCGGTTTTTTCGAAAATGGTGACTTCAGCATCGGGATGATGCTCCATGGTCGAAATAGCAGCAAAAAAGCCGGCTGCACCACCGCCGATTACGGCCACTTTCATTGGTTAAAAGTAAGCTCCACTTACTTTTTCTTATCCCTCTTAAATGCCAGCTTGTGATCCGTAGAATCCTTCGGATCAAAATAATAACCCTCGTAGTTAAATTCCTTGAGTCCTTCAGGATCATTGATCCCATTTTCAATAATGTACCTGCTCATCAGACCCCTGGCTTTTTTTGCGTAGAAAGAAATGATCTTATACTCGGTATTTTTCAGATGCTTAAACTCGACTTCAATTACCCGGGCAGGTATCTTTTTTCTTTCAATGGACTTGAAATACTCATTGGAAGCGAGATTAATAATGATATCGTCTCCCTGTGCTTTGAGATCTTTCAATAACAGATCGAGAATGGTGTTATCCCAATATTGATATAACGTATTAAAATCATCGAATGCCAGCTTGGTTCCCATTTCCAGCCGATAAGGTTGGATCAGATCCAATGGACGCAGAAGTCCGTAAAGCCCCGAGAGTATTCTTAGGTGTTTTTGGGCAAAATCCAGTTTATCCTGATCGAAGGTTTCGGCTTTTAAGCCTCTGTAAACATCCCCGTTGAACGCAAAAACCGAAGGTTGGGCATTGTCCTGGTTATGTTCCGGTTTAAATTGATGATATCGTTCAACATTCAATTCGGCCAGTTTTGGACTTATATCCATCAATTTCCTCACTTCCTCAGGCGTTTTCTTACGCATGACATCGATCAGTTGGATCGTGCAGTCCATCAGACGAGGTTTGGTGGTCTTGACATTGTGTTTTGTCTCAAAATTCAGGTTTTTCGCCGGGGAAACAACGGTGATCATATTTCTAAAAGGTTTCAGTGTTTCGTTACACAAATAAAACAAACTTGAATTTGAAATAATTCTTCATTCACAACATGGTGAGATTCATGGATGAGCCTGAACTAAGTCATCGCTGGTTTTCAAAAGTTATATTAGATTCCCATATTCAACCCGGATCAGAGAGATATTAATGAATATTAGAGTAAAATTTCTTGGAGGAGCCAAATCTGTCACAGGCTCCAAATACTTATTGGAGATAGATGAGTACAGATTATTGGTGGATTGCGGACTGTTCCAGGGGCAAAAGGAACTCAGACTTAGAAATTGGGATGATATTCCGATAGAGGAGCAGAAAATAGATGCCATTTTACTCACACATGCTCATATTGATCATTCAGGATACCTTCCACTATTGTGCAAAAATGGGTATCAGGGTGCCATTCATTGTACTGTGCCTACAGTCGATTTACTTGAAATCATGCTTACGGATAGTGCCAAATTGCAGGAGGAGGAAGCGGATTATGCAAATAAAAAGGGATACTCCAAACATAAACCCGCACGTCCACTGTATACCGTGAGCGATGCTGAATTGGTCTATCCTAAACTTCATGGACATGATTATGAAAAAGAAATTAACCTCAATGAAAATGTGAGCTTTAAGTTCATTCAGGCGGGTCACATCCTGGGCGCCTCCAGCATCCAAATCACCATAAATACGGATCAGGGGCCAAAGAAACTTCTGTTCTCAGGAGATCTTGGACCAACAAATAATCCTCTGCACTTTTCGCCTTCTTCACCTGAGAATACCGATATTTTATTCGTCGAGTCGACTTATGGAGGACGTTCCCGTACACAAACAAATGCAGTTGATAAGCTTAGGGAGGTAATTGAGGCATGTGACGAAAGGAAAGGGTGTCTTGTAATACCGGCGTTTTCTGTTGGCCGAACCCAACTGGTCCTTTACTATTTGTGGCAATTGTTCAAAGAAATGTCATCCAGGCCCGTTTACGTAGATAGTCCCATGGCCATCAGCGTAACAGACCTCTATAAAAAGTACTTCAATTATCATCGACTTGAGTCACAAAATGGTCTTGGACATGAAGTCTTCGATGCGCCGTATGTTCATTACGTCCGGGACCAGTCAAGGTCCAGGTTTTTAAATACCATCAAAGACAGGGCCATCATCATATCGGCAAGCGGCATGGCTACCGGAGGCAGGATCTTGCATCATTTATTCCACAGATTACCGAAAGAAAATGACACCATCTTATTCACCGGATTTCTTCCGGAAGGAACGCGTGGATGGCGGATATTGAACGGGGAGGAACAGATTAAAATTTTTGGAGAAATGGTGCATGTTAAGGCAAATATTGATACGATGGAAGAGCTTTCCGCTCATGCGGAACACCAGGAGTTGATGTCGTGGATCCAGTCCATTACCGAAAGACCCAAAATGACATTTCTGGTACATGGTGAGGAGGCAGGAATGAATGCGATGAAATCTGAACTGGAAAAAATGAATTGGAATGTGACTATTCCTGATTATCTGGAAGTATATGGATTGTTTGACCATGTATAAGTTCGGATTCTGCAGTCACTACCAAGCCATTTAGTATCTTTGCGTCACAACCAAACCACAATCTCTCATGGCAATCTTTAAAAACATCCAAGGTCTCGTAATGTCGTTCTTGTTTGCTGTACTACTTACTTTTACCATTTCGGCTTGTACGAGTCCGGAAAAAGCGGGGGAGGAATCAGATGGAACTGAAGTGGAAGCTACCGAAGCTGCTGAAGAAGAAAGCAGTGAACATCCATCAGGTGAACACCCTTCAGGAGATGACAGTGCATCAGATAGCACAACTGTAGAAGGGGAGCATCCTTCAGGAGGAGACGAGCACCCTACAGACAATTAAGCACCGCTGTTTATTCGGCTAAAGGTAAACCTGGTTTCTACCGGGACAGATTCTCCATCAACTTCCAGAACAGGATATGCCAGGAAGTTAACGGGCCCTGAGGCAGGCAGAGGGCTGAATGATAGGTTTCTTCCTTTGCTGAACTCTATTCTATTGGCCGGGTGATGCCCAAAGTAGTAGGTGGCCAGCGCCGTATACTTATTGGCCTCACTAATGTCAACAGGCCACCATTTGTCTTCAGCGTAGAATTCAGCCCAGCAATGATATCCATTTACACCTCCTTCATTTCTTTCTGAAGGAATAGCTGCACCTACGGCAAATCTTGCCGGTATTCCTGCCGACCTGGCCAGGGATATAAAGAAGGAATGAAACTCCGTACAATTTCCGGATTTTGTATCACACGCGTAGTTGGCATCGCCAGTTCCATAAGTGCCTTCTTTGGCGTACCGCATGTTGTCAATGATATAATCATACAAAGCACGTGCTTTCATCAACGAAGTGTTTGCCTGTCTCTCTCTGATCACATCGCTGGCTATGTCGGCAAACCTGTCGCCAACGGGGAGAAGAGGAGTCGCTTCGAGATACATAAAAGGATCCGAGTCTTCCTCATAAGCGGACTTTTCGAACCTGATCACGTGATATTTTATGGTGATTTTATGACCACTGTGCTGGGGTTGGAGATTTAGCTGAAGGATTTTATTACCGTATTTTTCTTCCTCAATAATGGTCGATTCCACCGGACCATCGATAGACATGACTTCTATGTCCTGGAATTCATCCGAGCTTGCCAATGGAATCCACATTTTGGCATCACCGGATATTGGAGGGATTGCGGCTTCGTAGTCAAAGGTAAATTGATCTTCCACTTCAATGACTCCCAGCAGATCATTGGTGGCATTTGTAACGGGAACGGTGACCCATGTTTTGTCTTTGGCTTGCTTCCAGGTGTAATAAGGTTTTCCGTTCAGTTTGTGGACTTTAGTTTGCGTAACGGTCATATTTCCGGGCGTTCCTTCCAGAAAAAAATCCACGTCAAAGACATCACCATCGGTGGTGGCCAGATCTACGCAGGCAAAAAACTTATTAGGGCCAAGCACGGAGAGGTATTCAGTATGTACGCGCACCAGTTTTAGGCTCAACTCCATGGAATCGGAAGTGAAGTTAAAGAATCCGTCCCCCTCTATAGTTCGCTGCGCGATGTTCGCTCGAATTCCTTCCTCAACCTCTTGGATTGTAACTTTTTTAGATGCTGACTTAATTTTGGTCGTTTCTTGCTTATTTCCGGAGTTGCAGGACTGAACTAAGGTCGCAGCCAGAAGAAGTAAGAAAAGTGGTCGGATTTTAAACATAAAGCAGGAGCAAGATTACAAATCTTAAAGATATGTAAACAGCATTCATCCGTCACGCCACCACATCAATTACCTCAAACTTTCTTGAATATAACCAATAGCGCATAGATCAAACCGGGAATGAAAAACAGGATGGTTAATATGAGGCTTATCCAGAATTTCTTTTTTAATCCATCATGAACAAGCACTGCCACGGGTGGTAGCAAAATGGCAAGTATAACTTTGATTAACATAGGCTCAGGTATTGGTTAAAATGAATATACCCATATTAAGTGATCAAGTCAAGAAAAAATGGTTCCGGACTAAAATGAAAGTGTTAGTCCAAGACTCAGATCGTGAAAAAGCTTGTCGATTGGGACAACCGGGGCCGGGTCATAAATGTTCTGGTAAAGTAGAGCCAGTCCAATGTATTCATTGAAATAATAGGTTACCTCCGAGCTGCTGGCGAAACGATAATTGTCAAAATTCCTAAACATAGGTTGGTAGTAGGTGCTCAGGTCCAGGTTGAAAAGCTCACCAAAACGACGTTTGAAGCTTAAGTAAACTGATCCACGTACAGAGGAGATTTCCGGAGCTACGAAGTCAATTGGAGCCACAATATCGTCGGGAACTCCCTGATAGTTCCACCTTTCGAATTCGTAAAATGCACCAACACCGGCAAAGAATCCGGCCTCCGAATTCATAAAAAGTCGATAACGGATATTCATTCCTCCCGCATACTTCATATCGAGGCTTCTGATTTCCTGCCAGAGCATCAGGAAGTAAGGTTCAAGAAGCAATTTGTTAGTATCCATCACCCTGCGATACTCCACAAAAACAAATCCACCGCTCATGATGTTTTCATCTCCAAACCGCGCATATTCAAGTTTATTGGCTACCGTCAATCCGTTTTTCCGTAGGCGAAGTGAAATATCTGCAGTGTTTTCAATTTCAAAAAATTCCCTTTTCACATTGCGATAGCGGGCGCTGGGAATAAAGCTTCCTTTGATAAATTTGGTCGTGTCCAGGATCACGTTGAAGTTTTCTGTTGGTAGAACCTGCGCATTGGTTATATACAGGATACACACCATTGAAATTACGAGAATTGAGCGCTTCATATACTTGTTGGTAGATTGTCTACCAAAATTAGGCATTGACCTTATTCTTCAAAAACAAGGGCACCGGGACTTGCTCCCAGTTTCTTCAATACCTCATTGAGTTCGCTAACCATTTCTTCCGGCCCGCAAATGTAGAATTGCTGGGAGAAGTCCACTATATGCTCCTTTAGAAACTCCATAGTAATACGTCCATGGACATGTCCTTCTATCTTTTCTCTTGTAATGGTGGAAATGAAATTCTCTTTTAGCATTTCCTGAAAGTCAGCTTCCATGATGACATCTTTGCCTGTTTTGTTGGAGAAAAGGAGTTTGTGGTCCATCAGATTCCCATCGGATTTAAGTGCCCGAAGTATCGAAATGAAAGGTGTAATACCAGCACCCCCGGCAATGAATACTCCTTTTCCTTTATACGTTATTGCTCCCCAGGCATCATCGATGACGAGGCTGTCTCCGACAACGAGGGAATCAATTTCCTTCGTCACGCCTTCATGATCCCTGTAAGACTTAATGGTAAACTCCAGGTATTCGTCTTCGGGAAGGGAGGTGAAAGTGAAAGGCCTTTTTTGATCTCTATAACCCTCCTTGTCAATTGCTACTTCAGTGGCCTGCCCGGGGGAGAAGCTGTAACCTTTCGGTTTCTCCGTTCTTATTCTTTTTACATCATGTGTTAATGATAGAATATCTTGAATTTTGACAGTATAAGGCATAAATATGGTTTGAGTATTTGCTTATTACTACAAATGATAGGTACTAATTGTTCAAAATTCTTTACTCAAATTCTGATTTGTTAAATAATCTTATTGGCTTTACCAAATCACATTTATCTTGGGCGGTATGCGTTAAAGAGGCATGGATTACTTTGTAGGTAGGGATTCTATCGTTCGTAAGATTTGGGGAAATAGTGATTTGATCCTGTTCATATTTGCAGGGGCTGCAGCTGAGTTTGCGCTAAGCAAGGCGGTGGACTGGTTGTATTTCACCGGGCGACTGCCCAAAGATCCGCTTGGACGTTTGTTCTCAACTGTTGCCTACGCAAGGGCAATTGTATTTTCTGAAAAAGAAGCCAGTCATAAGACCATTGATCATATGGCGGATATTCACAAAGAGCTGGAAAAATCCAGAGGGATGAAAATTCCGGATTGGGCCTATCGGGACGTCTTATACATGCTGATTGATTATTCTGAAAGGTCCTATGAAGTGCTTTATCGAAAACCTGACAAAGCTGAGAGAGAAGAGATATACGATGTGTTTTTCAGAATGGGTGACAGAATGGGATTACAGGAATTGCCTTCTGGTTATGATGAGTGGGTAATTGACAGACAAGCACATCTGGAGAGAAACCTTTCTTATAGTGAATACACCGAAGATCTCTTTGCGCAATACAGAAAGCATCTTGGGACTATTCGCTATTTTCTATTGTGCGATGCGCAGAAATTGGTTCTTCCTGAAAGGGTAAGAGAACTATTGGGATTCAAAAGGAATTCTTTAATCTCACCACTTCTTGGATTTTACAAAATCACACGGAGATTTAGAATAGGCCAAATACTAAAAGAGCTTATTTTGCCCGGGAAGTATTTGAGAGATATTAAGCAGTTAGACAGAAAGTATGATTAATATGTTGTGGTGGAGTGTTTGTAGGCCATGACGCATGATTTTTGTTCGCTTTGATGTTTAATAGTTGATAAGGAAATCGCATGTTTGAAAGTAAGGAATTCACGAAATCATTGGATGAAGAGCTTTTTGACGCCTGGCTCGAGGAAGGTCGGGAGAGTAAAATGGGTTATGCCTATATGATGGTGGTTTGGGATATGTATGATGAAAAATTCAAGCCGCTCTACGTCGATAAACTAGAAAAGGTCCATCAGTTTCCGGATTCCGGAAGGGAGAAATTTGTTGCGGCGTACGATATTTATTCCCACTCGAAAGTGTTTTGATCAATTGTTAGCTGGTAAACCCTTTTTCCAGAACTAAATCATCCGAAATTGAATTCTAATGATTTACAAATACGTCCATTTAGATTTTACCCATGAACAATCCCTACCGATCGGACTTCTGGAATGAGCGCTATGCACGACACGAATACATTTACGGAGAGGAACCTAATCAGTTTTTCAAGACACAAATTGATAATCTCAAACCGGGAAAGGTATTGCTACCAGCAGAAGGAGAGGGGAGAAATGCTGTTTATGCTGCATCCATTGGTTGGGAGGTACATGCCTATGACAGTTCAACGGAGGGGTTGAGCAAGGCCCGAACATTGGCTTCAGCCAGGAACGTGGAAATCCACTATGAAATAGCCAGTCACACCAGCTACAACATAATTCCCGGAGAATATGACCTGATAGGGTTGATCTATTCGCATACGGATCCCCAAACCCGGAAAATGCTCCATCAGAATTCGATCCAATCTCTTCGAGAGGGAGGAATCATTGTGCTCGAATGTTTCAATAAAAAACAACTTGGACTCCCATCGGGAGGACCTAAGGACATTGATATGCTTATGAACGTGGAGACTCTGAGGGAAGATTTCCCGGGACTGGCTTTGGACCATCTCGAGGAACTGGAAGTCGAACTGAACGAGGGTGACCTCCACAAGGGTACGGCCTCTATAATTAGAATGATTGGAAGAAAACAGGTTAACGGGTAGTTATCAGGCGCTTGCTACCAATTGCCTCTTGTTGCGGGATTTATTGGATTTCTTTTTCAGCTTATTGATCCAGATCAAAGTACCCGTAATGGGCATACTCGTGGCTATAAGACACGTAATGAAGTAAATGATCTTAGAAAATGTCCCAAAAACATCTCCAACATGCAAGGCTTTGATCGATCGTGCTACTTTCTCGTTGAATGGTTTTTCCGAGAAAACTTCTTTTGATTCTGTAATTCCTGAAAATGCATTCAACTCTAAAACATCAGAGGCAGGGGAGGCAAAGAAACCTGAATGATACTTATAGATTTTGACCGAATTTTGGTCCGGATTTGGAATGTCGATCCTGTAAGACCCCTGGTAAGGTAGCTCATCATCTGCCAATTGAATTAGTTCGTTCATAGTAAGTAAGGTTCCCGGGTTGTTGGTTATAACCGTTGCCGGTTCTTCCTGGGATCTGCCACTACTCTGCTCTACACCTAGCATGCTGCGCAGTCCTGTCCTGTACCATGGAAATGACCATTGCAGTCCTGTCAGTGCCATTATCAATAAAAACACTGCCGTATAAAGGCCCAGGGTGTTGTGCAGATCGTGATTGATTCTTTTCCAGTTACCGCTCCATTTGATTTTCAATCCCTGGCGCCACGATCTGGCTTTTTGAGGCACCCAAATTACAAGTCCTGTAACTATAATAAATACAAAAATCATGGTGCTCCAGCCCACAATAGGTCGCCCGATGCTTGTATCCAGTAATAGCCACCTGTGCAACCGGAACATGACTATGAAGAATTCGGAAGCTCCACTTTTCGTGTCTCCAATTACATCTCCCGTGTATTGATTGACGAGATAAGTAGTACCTCGGCGTTCGCCTTCTTTTTTTACGTAGAACTGGTAAGTTTTCTCCTCAGATGGAAAGATGCGAACATTAACAACGTGACCTTCGACCTGTTGCTCCAATTTCTGACTTAATTCTTCCACCGCCATGGGAGCCGAATTGGCTTCAACGGTGTATTTATCACTATTGAGCCATTCATCGATTTCAGAATGGAAAGTGTAGATGGTACCTGTCAAGCAAACTACGAAGAGAATAAGGCCAGAGGCTATTCCCAACCATAAATGAATGTCGTTCAGAAACTTCCTGACTTTTTTCCAGGTCATAAACCAATATTGGATGTTTATTTAGAATGATTCCAAACGGCAAAGATGACTGACTTCATAGCGGGATTCAATCCCTAGCAATGGGGAATTGAATAGCTAGGAGTCGCTAAGTTGATCACTACAACTAGTGATAGTAAAAAAGGGGCGATGGCCCCTTCAATATGTTATGCGGCTTTTAGCCAATTTCTGGCTGCATCCAGGTTATCAAGTACTGCGTTTGCACGTCGATGTCCTTAACCTTTGTAAGTATGCTTTTTACGGACATACTCGCCACTGTGCTCTTTGGCATTATCACGGCCATTTTTCGGATACCTGCATCAATGGCCCGAGGATACCAATCCTCATTTGACTACTGCTGATCATCTTTCTTTACCGTTCCTAATTCTCTCAGATCAGCCAGCCAGTTGGATTCCCCCTATTGTCCCTTTTCGGGAAATAAAGATCAGGCCACCTACCACAGCACTGAAACAGGATAGGATGTATAATCTGCCCAGCCAAATATGGATCGCGGGATGTTTTTCTCTTATTCTTTCAATGAATTGAATACAGCCAAGGATCAGGATGACGCCACCTGCGGCAAAATGAATGCCTATTCCAATTGTGGCAGTTTCTTTTTGATCGTCATAAATCCCCGGAAGTATCTCATTCCATTGAGTCATATTTCCCTCAATGAGGGCCGCGAAGTAGAAAGCGAGGATGTACAATCCAAAAAGCAATGAACTTGACCATACGGTTACCACAAGTAGCCTTGCTGCTGTATTCAATGCGTTCTCTTCCTGATTCTTCAATGTCACAGTTTCGGGTGTTAAAAGTGTATTAATACAATTTACTTGTTAATATGATTTCAAATAATATGAAGATTAAATATCATGGAAATATTAGCCAAAAAGGAGTAAGATTTACCAGCGGAAGCAAAAATGTCTATTTGGGTGAAGAAGGATATCTGACACTCTTGCATGGCAGGGATTTTATCCTCAATATCAGGGGTGATTTATTTAATGGCGCAAAACTTTTTATGGAACTAGCAGTCTGGATGAATCGACATAACTGACGGATTGGTGTCCTTTATAGTAAGGACACAAAAATTTCCGCTCGGAATTATTTGCCTTGCTTCAGGGTTTATTAGAGGTAACCTAACCATGCAATACTCTCATTCGGGAGGAGCAACAATTTAACTAGTCAGAGTTGTGTTGGGTACATGAAATTTTCACAGTTAACCAAAATTAGAAGATCATGGCAAACATTTTATCAAAAGTAGTAAACGGAGTAAAAGGAGGAGTTAAAGGGGCGATGGAAGGCAGTACAGACCTTGGCAGCTCTATTGTAAATTCTGTCAAAAACCTCGCCATCACCACAGTGAAAAGCACATCGGACCTTGTGGTCAAAGGCATTCAGGTGCCGGCCTCAATCGTTCAGGGGGCATTTGAAGGCATTTCAAATGTCGGGACCAGTGCTATAAAGCTGGTCAAGGGTATCGTGGATGGAGCCATTCAGGGTGCGATGGACGCTGGAGTCGATCAAAAGGACGCTGTGGAAGGTTCTGTTAAGCAAGCCCTCCATGCAGGTAAAGAGCTTGGTATTGACATCGGGGAAGTGGCCGTAGAAGCGGTTAAAGGAGCAATCAATGGTGTGAAGCAAGTTGGTGGAGATACTGTCGAAGCGACAAAAAACTCAATTATAGCAGTTTTGGAAGGGGCAAAAGAAATCGGTGACGAAAGTGCCGAAACGGTAAAGAAAGCATTAAAAAACGGTGTAGACGGTGCTACCGAAATACTTGATGAGATCAAGAAGTAATAGATTAACAATACAGCTTCACGTTGTAAGGACAGCATCGTGAAGCTGTTTTTTATCATTCAGGGAGAGGGATGGTCTTTAATGATCCAAACTGTCTCTACGTTATCACTGGTCAGATTTCACTCTTTTGTGCTCAAGGATTAGGTCCATGGCGGCTTCTCTAGTATCAACCGGTTTTACATTCCTCAGGACAAACCGGGCGATTATCTTGGCCAATCCTGAAAGACCTACTGTCAGACTAATGTCAGCTACCCGTCCTTTCTCCTGATAATCCTCCCCCCATTTGTTTTTGAGTATCGTATCCATGTTTTTAAGAGCATTCTTAACTTCATTGTCCATCTTGGCATTTGTGGAATCAGAAATAAGTCCATCAAAGGATTCTTGAAGACCTAGAAGGTATTCTGTCACTTCAGCGATGACCCTGGCGTATTCCTTGCCTTTTAAGTTGGAGAAATCCAGAAGCAGGATCCTGGCTCCCTCATGGTTAAGAATTTGGATACGATCTGACATATTATTGAGCGTTTTGTTCTGATTTCAAGGTAACTCATTTTCAGTGGGTTAAGAAAGACATTATACATTCTTTGACCTAAATCCATATTGAAGTTATTGATGGTTGATGTTGTTTTAATAATATAAGGCAAGTACGAAGTTATCTTGCACGTTTGCGGCTTAGCGTCTTTGCGTGAAATCATGGTTCCCGCAGAGGATATGATTTTTAATTCCTAACTCTTAGTTTCCCGCAGATTTCGCGGATGCACGCAGAAGATTACCTGATTTCGGATTGTGAATTCCGAATTCGAAATATTGAAACTTGAATTTCTGTTTCCAACGAATGCTCATTGCGACATAGCGTCTTTGCATGAAATTATGGTTCCCACTGATTAGCGTAGAGAATACCGGAATCCGTATTCTTAATTCTTAATTTTTAATTTTTAATTTTTAGTTCCTGGTTCTTAGTTTCCAGTTTTTAGTTCTTAGTTTCTAGTTTCGCGGATCAGCGCAGAAGATGTCCTGATTCCCTGGATTGTTGATTCCAAATTCGAAAAATTGAATCTTGAATTCCTGGTTCTTGTTTCCGACGAATGCCCATTGCGGCTTAGCTTCTTTGCGTGAAATTATGGTTCCCCCGGAATGACGCAGGGGATACCGGAATACGAATTTTTAATTTTTAATTCCTAATTCTTAGTTTCCAGTTTCCAGTTTCCAGTTTCCAGTTTCTAGTTCTTAGTTTCTAGTTCTTAGTTTCTAGTTTCGCGGATCAGCGCAGAAGATTTCCTGTTTTCTTTTAATCCCTATGCCAGAACTATTACTTATCTTAATAGATCATTCGAAACGCTCATGCGCAGATCTATTATCTACCTGCTCTTTTTGTCGCTTTCTCTGCCGATCCTTTCCAGGTCCATCCTTATTCCTATGGATGCATCGCAGATGGATCACCTTAAGGCTTATGGCGTAGCGTATTATGCGCTTTCCGAAAATGAGGAAGTCGACTGGTTGCTCAACTATCGCGGAGGAAGTTTTTTAATCCGTTACCATGAGCGTGTTGCCAACGAATGTGTGATGCGAGGTGTTTCCTATGAAGTCATCTCGGATGCACAGGTGAAGGCGCTGCTGGAAGAGATCAGCTCACCAAGCGTAAATATGAACGTAGTGAAGCTGGAGGTACAGCCCCGAATAGCAGTCTACTCCCCAAAAGATGCCATTATAGAAGATGAATCCGATGCAGTGATCGCCGTGCTTGAGTATGCGGAGATCCCTTTTACAATCTTATATGACCGTGAGATACTCTTTGGTGAGCTCATCAAATATGACTGGTTGCACCTGCACCACGAGGACTTTACGGGTCAGATATTTAAGCACCAGTTTCGTGAGCAGCACTGGAAGGAAGCCCAGGCTCAAATGCAGGAAGCTACATTGCTGGGCTACAGGAGTGTACAGGAGATGAAATACCAGGTGGTGAAGGAGATCCGCACGTTCCTCGGTTCTGGCAGTTATCTCTTTGCTATGTGTTCAGGGGCGGAAACCTTTGACATTGCGCTGGCTACACAGGGAGCGGCCATTTCCTCAGGTGGCTACGAGGACGCCATCAACTTTGATTATGACCTGGATCTGGATTATAATCAGTCACTGGCATTTGAAAACTTCACCCTGGAGCATGGCTGGCGTTTTTCGGACATTAATGAAAACTCAATCCGCTTCCGTGATCCGGAGGACTATTACTTCACATTGTTTACTTTCTCTGCGAAATGGGACATTGTACCGAGCCTGCTTACGCAGAACCATGAACACCTTATAGAGGAGTTTTTTGGGCTAACTACTGCATTCAATGCCGAGCTGGTAAAACCTGATGTGGTAGTATTGGGTGAAAATGCACGGGTGAATCGAAGCAGGTACCTATATGGCGTCTTCGGGGAGGGACACTGGACCTATTATAGTGGTCATGATCCTGAGAGGCCTAAGAACAGAAGCAGGGGAGGACCACGCCGACCAATGGTGGAATTACACCCCAATTCTCCCGGCTACCGCCTAATATTGAACAATGTCCTGTTTCCTGCTGCTAAGAAGAAAAAAAGGAAAACCTGAAGTCCAGAAATTCAAATCCATTCTTAATTCCAAAATACTAGTTCCCGCAGATTTCGCGGATTATCGCAGAGGATTCTGGAATCCGTATTCTTAATTTTTAATTATTAAATACTAGTTTCCCGCAGATTTCGCGGATCAGCGCAGAAGATTACCTGATTTCCGATTGTTAATTCCCTATTCGAAATATTGAAACTTGAATTTCTGTTTCCGACGAATGCACGTTGCGACTTAGCGCCTTTGCGTGAAATTATGGTTCCCCCGGAATGACCCAGAGGATACCGGAATCCGTATTCTTAATTTTTAATTTTTAATTGCTAATTACAAGTTCCCGCAGATTTCGCGGATTATCGCAGAGGATTCTGGAATCCGTATTCTTAATTTTTAATTATTAAATACTAGTTTCCCGCAGATTTCGCTGATGTACGCAGAAGATTTCCTGATTCCGGATCGTTAATTCCGAATTCGAAATATTGAATCTTGAATTTCTGTTTCCGACGAATGCTCATTGCGACTTAGCGCCTTTGCGTGAAATTATGCTTCCCACAGATTGACCCAGAGGATACCGGATCCGTATTCTTAATTTTTAATTTTTAATTGCTAATTACAAGCTCCCGCAGATTTCGCGGATGTACGCAGAAGATTACCTGATTTCGGATTGTTAATTACGAATTCGAAATATTGAATCTTGAATTTCTGTTTCCGACGAATGCACGTTGCGACTTAGCGCCTTTGCGTGAAATTATGCTTCCCGCAGATTGACCCAGAGGATACCGGATCCGTATTCTTAATTTTTAATTTTTAATTGCTAATTACAAGCTCCCGCAGATTTCGCGGATGCACGCAGAAGATTACCTGATTTCGGATTGTGAATTCCGAATTCGAAATATTGAAACTTGAATTTCTGTTTCCAACGAATGCTCATTGCGACATAGCGTCTTTGCCTGAAATTATGGTTCCCTCTGATTAGCGTAGAGGATACCGGAATCCGTATTCTTAATTTTTAATTTTTAATTCCTAATTACAAGCTCCCGCAGATTTCGCGGATCAGCGCAGAAGTAACTTAGCTAATCAAATTGTCCGGATCACAACCACTCCAAAGCCACCCCTGGAGCCATAGATCGCCGCGTCACTGCCTTTCAATACCGTGATCGCCTGCACATCATTGGGATTGACCAGCGAGAATACATGACGGAAGTCATTGCCTACTGCGGTGCCATTGATTACAAATAGGGGATCAGATCCCTGCATGGAGCTTACACCCCGAACACGGATACGGGCCTCAGCACCATTGCCCATCACATTAACGCCGGAAGTCTGACGGATCATGTCAGCCAACGTCATGCTTGAAGGACCACGCTTGTTATGCACCACCGTACCACTTCCAGAACTTACATCTCCATCGATCGCATAATCATAACCACGATCTACCACACCTACTCTTGATCTTTGAGAGGTAGTGTTTGCCAACTCCGAATGGCACGCTACCAGCGTCATTGCCGCTACTGTCAATATTCCTAATCTTTTCATATCTCTATACTTATACAAATGATGCCAAATGACACTTTAAGCATCTTAACGATAGAAAGTTACACAATTGTCCTGGTAAATCAAATGCTGTTTTTCATGCATACGTCAGGAAAGTTCCAGGCAGGGTAATGGAAGATTACAATTCATAAACAACTTCCTTCTTCTTAATTTTACGGCACAGCTCATAATTCCTCGCTCAATGAAGCCAGCAACACAATACACCAAAAGTGGTCGTATTAATATCGCCTACCAGGTGTTCGGATCCGGTCCCGTTGACCTTGTTTATATCCCGGGTTGGGTATCCAACATTGACTGGATGTGGGCGTGTCCCGAGTTGGTCAATTTCCTGCTTGAGTTGGGAAAAGTAGCCAGGGTCATTTTATTTGATAAAAGAGGCACAGGCCTTTCGGACAGGATCGTGGAGCTTTCCACCCTGGAAGAACGCATGGATGACATCCGTGCTGTACTGGATGCCGTTGATTCCGAAAAAGCCATCCTCTTCGGTCACTCCGAAGGA
Organism: Cyclobacteriaceae bacterium; assembly: GCA_965228045.1. GTDB lineage: Bacteria > Bacteroidota > Bacteroidia > Cytophagales > Cyclobacteriaceae > JANQEU01. The sequence continues at coordinate 2,464,978 of OZ245789.1, forward strand.
GGCTCTGTCTCGGCGCTGTTTGCCGCTACTTATCCCAATCGTACCATCGGGTTGATCACATTTGGGATCTTTGCCAAGCGAAGGTATTCGGAGGAATATCCCTGGGCACCGACCAATGCCGAACGGCAGGTCGTCTACGATATGATCGAGCACAGCTGGGGCAGCGGGAAAATGAACCTTGAGTCCCTGGCTCCGTCCAAGGCCAACGACAAGCGATTTATGGACTGGCTGGCGAACTACTTTCGCTCGGGAGCCAGCCCCAGTGCGGCTATGGTCCTCACGCGTATGAATACCGAAGTTGACATCATAGACATCCTACCCACCATTCGCGTCCCAACGCTGATGATGCAGCGCACCCATGACATTGACGTGAAAATAGAGGAAGGAAGATTCATCGCCGAAAGGATACCCGGATCCCGCTTCATAGAACTTGAGGGCCGGGATCATTTGTTCTGGGTAGGCAATACTCAGGAAGTACTTTATGAAATGAGGGCCTTCATTGCCAATGTGAAGCCCGTAAGAAATTACGATGAACGATTGTATACGATCGTGGCTGCCAGGATCTTTTATGCAGATGACAATCAGGAGGATCCGAAGGAAATTATCAGTCAGCATATCTCCCAATACCGCGGACGGGTGGTCCAGTATGACTATGATTCATTCACGGCCATCTTCGAGGGACCGAGCAAGGCTTCCCATTGTGCCATTTACCTTGTCAATGCTCTGCGACAATTCAATATCCAACTGGCCGTAGCCATCCACATCCGGGAGGGGGCTGTAGACCAGTCACATTTTATTGAGGGAGATACACAAAGTTTCAATGAAACCATTTTGTCACCGGCACAGCCGGACCAGATACTCGTCACGGAGGCGGTGAAGTTTCTGCTTTCCGGTGCAGGTCTTAGCCTTTCACCTGCTGGCTCTCGCATTTTGCCTGCAGGGGAAGAGCTTCCGTTGTTTCTTGTAAAGGACCGTATTTCCACCGAAGCGGTGAATGTTCAGAACCATACTCTGCAGCTTCCGGCCAATGATTCTTTCATTGAAAATATTCTGCAATGTATTGATGATTACTTGTCAAATGAGGAATTCAGCGTGGAGATGCTGTGCAGGGAAATGGGGATGAGCGAACGTCAGCTTCAGCGAAAGCTTAAGGCCATCACCAATAAGTCACCCAATCAGCTCATATCTTCGGTGAGGCTGCATAGGGCCAAGGAGCTGATCCTTGACAGTGAACATACGATCTCAGAAATCGCTTTTAAAACAGGGTTCTCAAATCCATCATACTTTTCTAAAAGCTTCAGAAAAGAGTTTGGGATGACACCTTCAGAACTGCTCCACAAACAGGTGCCAACAGCCTGAGACAATTTGCTATAGGTGTCGGAAATGTATCAGCCCATGTCGGATTTGTGGCATTGATTACCGGATTTGTGCCAGCCTTTCAGTTGCTGGGATACCACTTTTGCGGAGAAATTGAACAGGGGTAGGTAATGCTGCTCCCTAAGGACCCGAATCCAATGCACACATTATCAAAAAGCTCTCTTTGGGGCGTCACTTTGCTTATAGCCTTTGCCTGCACTTGGGACCAGGTAGAGACGCAGGTCGACTGTTCGGTCTCTGATCTGTCACTCACGCTCCTGGAAAATTCAAATACTACCTGTGGCGCCAGCGATGGGAGGTTTGAGGTGGAAGTGTCAGGCGGTGTGGCTCCCTACACTTTCTCGTCAGATGCTGGTGAAGGAGTAGATGGCTTATACGCCAATGTAGCTGCCGGTAACTATGACGTGACAGTCACGGATGGGAATGGTTGTGCCTCGACACTGGATGTATCCATCCTCAATGAAGATGGAGTGAACCTCGAAGAAGTCACCACAGCAGGTTTTGGATGTGGGTCAAATGGCGGAACCATCAACGTATCCGCGATCGGAGGGACGGCTCCTTACCGATTTTCGATCAATGGAGGCGCCCTTCAAACTTCCGGTGGATTTAATGGATTGTCTACGGGAGAGCACACCATCAACGTGGTAGATGAGAACGGATGCGAGACCACGGAAGTGATCGAAGTGCTATCGGGCGTCAGCTACGAGGAGTCCATTAAAGGCATCATTGAGAATAGCTGCGCCATTTCAGGATGTCACAATGGAAGTGTTTCTCCTGACCTGCGGTCCTTTGAGACCATCCAGGCCCGTGCAGCATCCATCAAATCAAGAACTGGAAATAAATCCATGCCACGCGGATCAAGTCTTACGCAAAGTCAGATAGATATGATTGCCTGCTGGGTGGACGATGGCGCGCTGGCCAACTAATTGCAAACGAACACATTAAGAATATAAAAAAACTGAAATCATGAAAAACATCGTATTCACCATTTTGTTTACCGTTTTGGCATTGGGCCAAACCCAGGCACAAAAGCTGATCGATAAGAAGGGTACTGCGTCATTTTTCTCGGAGGCACCGTTAGAAAACATCGAGGCCCTGAATGAAGAAGTGCTAGGCGCCATAGACCTGGAGAAAGGGACACTTGCCGTGTCCATGTACATTAGGGGATTTCATTTTGAAAAGAGCCTGATGGAGGAACATTTCAATGAGAATTATATGGAGTCCGGGCAGTTTCCCAAAGCCACTTTCACGGGGGCCATTCTGAATTTCAATGACTATGACATTTCAAAGCCGGGGACTTATCAGACAGAGGTAGAGGGCACCATTGAGATCCACGGGGTAAAGAAGCCCTTGAAGACTCCGGTGGAATTTGCAGTATCAAAGGATGCCATACAGGCGAATACGGTATTTACTTTAAAAGTCGCTGAATTTGACATCGAAGTTCCAAAGATCGTGATAAAGAACATCGCTGAGGAAGTAGAAGTAAAATCCAACTTCAACTTTAGCAGATAAATCATGGGACGAATTGGGATTTTCACCGTCTTTTTGGCTTTAAGCCTTAGTGTGCTGGCACAGGATGATCTGCTTTCAATGCTGGATGAGCAGGCACCGGAACAGACGCACCTGGTCGATGCAACTTTTAAAGGGACCAGACTGATCAATGGTCACTCCATCGAAACCAGATCACAAGGTGTGATGGATTTTATCATCGCCCACCGCTTCGGGACGATCGATGGTGGTGCTTACGAGCTGTTTGGTCTGGACTATGCGCAGGTCAGGATCGGGCTGGAATATGCGGTTACCGACCGGCTGTACGTGGGGTCGGGCCGGAATTCATTTGAAAAGACTTTTGATGGTTTTGCGAAATACCGGCTGCTAAGACAGACAAAAGGGAGTAGCGCCATGCCTGTCTCGGTGACATGGTTTAGCTCCATGTCGATCAAGACGCTAAAGCAACCTGAGCTGGAACCCGAATTTACAGATAAGCTGGCTTACACACATCAGATACTGATTGCCAGCAAAGTGACTAACAGCATTTCTCTGCAGTTGATGCCCACCTGGGTACATCGCAACCTGATCGGTGAAGAGGACCTTAACAATGACATTTTCGCCATTGGGGTAGGTGGTAGGTTCAAATTCAATCAGCGGGTGGCGCTCTGCTTTGAGTATTATAAGCAGCTTCAGAAGCTGAATGATGACGGCTATGACGCGATTGCCATTGGATTTGACATTGAGACAGGTGGTCATGTGTTTCAGCTGCAGTTTACCAATGCCACCTCGATGGTACCGAAAGGCTATGTGTCGGAGACTACCAATGATTTTTTTGACGGGGAGATCCATTTTGGTTTTAACATATCAAGGACATTCCAGGTTAAATAGTACTCACAGTTTCTAGTTTTCTGTTTTTTTATAATGTGTCAAAGAGGGCGTCCTTACGGGGATGCCTTTTCTTTCTTAGCATTCATTTTTAAGAACTATTAAGGCTCGGCAAGGGATTCCTCTCAGAAATATCAGGGTCGGATGAGGGTATGGCCCAATGACATTGTTACCAGAATATTGCTAATACAAAGCAACCCCGGAGAGGTTACTCACTAACTAAGGTTGAAAGCCCGGAGCACTTGCTTCGGGTTTATTTTTTACAGGATATTCACCTAATCAATCCAGTCGGGTAGCTGACCATGCTCTCGTGGCCGTCTTCACCTACACTGGCTACACCAAAAAGGAAGTTGTCGATGACGATGCCTTCCAGGGTATACTCCAGCGTCTCCTTGTCCACGATTCGACTGTATTGCCACACAGGTGAGGTGGTGTCTCTCCAGTAGATCTTGTAGGCAGCTGCATCCTGCACTTTATCCCAGCTCAGAATAGTAGAGGGCCTCACAATACCACCAATGTTGACATTTGCAGGTGCTGGGGGTGCCCATGCCAATGCAGCCAGGCTCACAGCATTGACCGCTGTCATCTTCGCACAGTAGTCAAAGTTGACCCCTTCGATGACATCCCCGTACTCGATACCATCTTCAGTCCGCAGGTCCTGGTGCTGACGGTTATAGTTCTCATGTGCCTCCATGATCCGGACACCTGCAAAGCCAGCCTCATTGAACGGCCTGTGATGACCGCCTCTGCCGAAGCGATCCAGTCTGTAGATCATCATGGGATTCATTTCCGGCATGTAGGTTTTGGTGGCCTGATAGATGTAGCGGGCCAGTTGTCGGCTTGGGCTGTCGTTTTCACCACCATAAAATCTTTTTCTTTTGAGTTCAGCCTCAGTCAAAGTGGGAGAGTAGGGTTCTGAGAAGATCCTGAAGGTTCGGTTGTCGATCACACCATCCACTCCTTCGATGTTGCCGATCATGTCATTGTTGAGAATTCCGATGACTTCCCATTCTTCTTCTTTTGCCTTCTCCGCCAGGAAACGACCACCGTACAGGCCCTGTTCCTCTCCCGACAAGCCTGCCAGGACTACGCTTGACGCAAAATCATATTTCGAGAGTACCCTCGCCAGCTCGATGGCACCCGCCATACCGGTAGCATTGTCATTGGCGCCTGGAGAGTCGTCAGTGTAATTGGTTGCGCTGGAAACACGGGAATCGATGTCTCCGCTCATGAGTACGTAGCGATTGGGGTACTTGGTGCCGCGTTTGATGGCGTAGACGTTCACCACGTAAGTATCTTTGGTGATACGCGTATCCGGATCGCCTTTTACCAGGGTGCGCTGTTCGTGCACCTCGAGGCAGCCACCACATGCGTCCGAGATGCGCTGAAACTCAGCTTTGATCCACCTGCGGGCTGCACCGATGCCACGTGTATCCGATACGGTATCCGACATGGTGTGACGCGTCCCGAAATTGACAAGGGTATTGATATCTGACTCAAGCCGGTCCGCGCTTACATCATCGATGATGTCATAGATTACGGGATCGGTTTTGAGGTATTGGGCTGGCAGGCTGGTTATAAACAGGGTCGCGATGCATAAAGTCAATAGGTATTTCATAGGTCTGTTTCCGGTTTTACCGCAAGTAAACAAATGTATGGGGGAGAAGCGAAAGGATTTTTGTGGGTGGGGATTTAGTGAGTGGGTTTTTTTGGTTTGGTTAGTTGGTGGGTTTATAGTTCATAGTTCCTGGTTTTTAGTTTATAGTTCTTAGTTCCTTGTTTCGAATTCTTAATTGTCAATTCTTAATTTATTGTTCCCGCGGATTCCGCAGATAACCGCAGAGTTACTCCTCATTTCTGTTTCCCGCGGATCTCGGTGATAGACGCAGAAGGATTCTAAATTCCGGATTCCGGATTCCGAATTCTAGATTCCTAATCTTGAATCTTGAACTTTGAATCTTAAATCCGGGATTCCTCAACTCACACCCTTTGATTCCTCAAAAGGAAGCATGCCGTGGAAAAGCGAGCGTCAAATGTTACCGTCTTTCTGAGGGGAGCTGAAAGCGGAGGGCGTGTCCCGCCTCAGGCGGGGAAGAATCTCGTATTTGAATGGATGATTACTCATTCGTGTTCCCGTAGATTCCGCTGATGGCCGCAGAGTTAGTACTCATTCATGGTTCCCGCTGATAGACGCGGAGGATTCCGGGTTTTGAATTCTCTAATTCCTAATTCTAGTTTCCCGCAGATCTCGCTGATAGACGCAGAAGGGTTTCGGATTTTGAATTCCTAATTCCAAGTTCTCCTTACCCACGCAATTCCCCATATCAATACCGGAAAGGCAACGAGCAGGTAGACAATGTGGATCTGAAAAAAAAAGTAATTGATGAGTACTGCCAGGAGCATGATGCCTGCAGCGAGGTTGTAAGCTTTACGGTCATTGGTAAAGAACATACACGAATGTACTACACTTAACGTAACCCGATGGAAACTGTGCCTATTCCTCCCGTATCTGCATGCCTACTGACCAGGTGTTGCCGGCGAAGTCGGTAAAAGTACCCCGACGGTCCGGGTCTCCCTCATTTTCCTTTGGTTCCTTCACGGATTCACAACCGGCTTTTATTGCTCGCTGAAAAGTAGTATCCACATCCGGGACATATACGTGGTTTAGCAACTGATTCGGGGGGTACTGGTCGGTAGCTTCCGCAAACATCAAAATGGAGTCATCTATCTTGATTTCTCCGTGCATAATAGTGCCGTCCGGTCTTTCATATTTTCTCTGCGGGACTGCATCAAATATATCAATCATCAGCGCCATCCACCGTGAGGCATCGTGGATTATGAAGTAAGGCGAGACCGCGTTGTAGCCATCCGGTTTATGGTTAATTTTCATGGTTGAGGTTTTTGATAGGTGAATATTGAATCAGATCGCAGAACAATTTAGGGAGTTCTTAATTTATAGTTTTTAGTTTTTAGTTTATAGTTCCTGGTTTTTAGTTTTTAGTTCCTGGTTTTTAGTTTTTAGTTCCTGGTTTTTAGTTTATAGTTCTTAGTTCCTTGTTTCGAATTCTTAATTGTCAATTCTTAATTTATTGTTCCCGCGGATTCCGCAGTAGCCGCAGAGTTACTCCTCATTCATGGTTCCCGCTGATAGACGCAGAAGGATTCTAAATTCCGGATTCCGGATTCCGAATTTTAGATTCCTAATCTTGAATCTTGAACTTTGAATCTTAAATCCGGGATTCCTCAACTCACACCCTTTGATTCCTCAAAAGGAAGCATGCCGTGGAAAAGCGAGCGTCAAATGTTACCGTCTTTCTGATCGGAGCTGCAAGCGGAGAGAAGAATCTCGTATTTGATAAAGGATTGCTCATTCGTGTTCCCGCAGATTCCGCTGATAATCGCAGAGTTACTCCTCATTCATGGTTCCCGCTGATAGCGGCAGCAGGATTCCGGATTTTTAATTCTTAATTCTTAATTTACTTTTCCCGCAGATCTCGCTGATAAACGCGCACGATTCCGAATTTCGAGTTCTTAATTTCCCTAGCCTCTAAACGCCTTCTCAAAATCCTCTACGATCATTTTGCGCATCTGCAGCATAGCATCCGTGACACGCCTTACCTGATCCGGAGTGCCTGTAGTCATCATTTCAATGAAACGTTTCGGAATTACCTGCCACGACAATCCATACTTGTCTCTGCACCATGAGCACAGACTCTCCTCGCCGCCATCACCTACAAAGTGATTCCAGAAATGGTCCACCTCTTCCTGGTCTTCGCAATATATTACGAAAGAGGTGGCTTCGGTGAAATTGAACTTGGGACCGCCATTCAGAGCCATGAAGTGATATCCTTCCAGGTCAAACTCTGTCACAATCTCCGAAGAGGATGTGATCCGTGAATCCTTAAAGAGCGAGCAATAGTACTCGGCGGCCTCCTTTGCCTGATGGTCAAACCATAGGCAAGGGGTAATTTTTTGTAATTGGGCCATTCTAATTATTTGTTTTAGTCTGCCTTTTCGGCGCAATTGAACATCCACTGCACGCCATACTTGTCTGTGCAGCTTCCAAAGTAGTCACCCCAGAACATGTCCATCAGCTCCATGGTCACGGTGCCACCAGCAGAAAGTCCGTCAAACAGTCTTTTGGTCTCTGCCCGGGTATCCGGTTCGAGGTTGATATACATGTTATTGCCTGGAGTCAGCTTAAACCCCATGGACTCAGGGGCATCGGTTCCCATCAGCATATGTCCTCCCAGGATGGGAAGCATGACATGCATCACCAGGTTTTTGTCCTCCTCAGCCATAGGGGGAGCACCTTCCTGCGGTGGAGCGTCACCCATTCGGGAAATTTCTCCAACGAATTCAGTGCCGAAGACACCTTTGTAAAAGTTGAATGCCTCTTCCGTGTTTCGCGGAAAATTGAGATAAGTACTTACTGTTGCCATAATTTATTAGAGTTTTGTGAATGTAAATATGTTCTTGACCTGTGGGTTTCTAAGTGCCAGTCCACCCCATGCCAATACGGCGAGGTAAACCGGAAATAAGACATGTGAAAGGAGAGGATTGTCCACACGCAGGTTAGTGGCAATGGCGCCCCCAAAAAATCCTGTCATAAGGATGGCTCCAACGATGGCCGTTCGTGGGAAAGCATATAAGATGGTGACTATCAAAGCCAGTATCCCCATGGTCATCACGTGATGTTGAGGCCAGCCAAGGCCTGCGGTCGTTTCCAGTACCTCTTTTGGTTGGATGAACTTAAAAACAGCGTCCATCAGCATAAAAGCGATCACCAGACCACTCATGATCCAGCCAGAGACAGATTTCTTTCTTTTGTTCATGGGATGCAATGTTTATTATCCAAATTCTTACACAATTTTAGGCATCAATATGATCGGACACACTTTGCGATTGCGACTATTTCAGGGGTTGATTGCGACACATGTTCCTTATAACTTAGTGGTGAATAAACCACATCATGAAACACATCTCTATCGTCGTACCCAGGGGTCAGTACAGTATTGTGAACATTGCAGGATCATTCCAAATCCTTAGCTGGGCCAATGATGTTTTCTTTCAACAAACCCGTGACCGGCTCTTCGAGATCGAGTTCGTGGGTCATGCCAGTCCGGCACAAGATTCGGATGGATATTATACCGTAACACCACCCAAGACCATAGACCAGGTAAACAAGACGGATCTGATCATCATACCCGCTGTACATCACGATCACAAGGAATCCATCGAAATGAACACCGCGGTCATCCATTGGGTAACCAAACAATATCAAAACGGTGCGGAAATCGCAGCATTTTGCATCGGAGCCTTTCTATTGGCGGAGACAGGGATCCTTGACGGAAAAGTGTGCTCAACGCATTGGGGTGAAGCAGAGACCCTGCAGAAAATGTACCCCAATATCCGGGTGCAGCCGGAAAATATCGTAAGCATCAGTGATCGTGTATATACCAGTGGCGGGGCCTATGCCTTCACTAACCTGATCATCTACCTGATCGAACGATTTGGTGGGAGGGAACTGGCCCTGATGACAGCGAAGGCCTTTATGATAGATGTGGACAAGAACAATCAGTCCCTGTTTATGATTTTCAATGGTCAGAAGGAACATGGCGATGAGCTGGTACTTAAGGTGCAGGAGTACATAGAGAAGCATTTTATGGAAAACATTACTGTCGGAGGGTTAGCCGATGACAGGGCTACGAACCGCAGAACGCTGGAGCGACGGTTTAAGGCTGCTACCGGCAACTCTGTGATAGAGTACCTGCAGCGGGTAAGGGTGGAGAGGGCAAAGATGATGCTTGAGCAGCCTAAGAAGTCCGTCACCGATGCTATGTACAGTACAGGATACAACGATGCCAAAGCCTTTCGGGAGGTCTTTCGCAAGTACGTAGGAGCAAGCCCCGCTGTTTATAAAAGAAAGTATGTAGGGGTTCCGCTTTCTTGATTCCGGATCTTGTTTCCCACAGATTTCACGTGTAGACGCGGAGGATTTCGGATTTTAAATTTTTAATTCTTAATTCCTAATTTATGGTTCCCGCAGATCTCGCGGATGGCCGCGGAGGATTGCTCATTTATGTTTCCCGCTGATCACGCGGATGGCCGCAGAAGGATTTCGGATTTTGAATTCTTAATTCTTAATTCTTAATTCTAGGTTTCCGCTGATCTTGAGGGACGAGCGTTAAATTTTGCCGTCATTTTGAGTGGAGCATAGCGGAGGGAAGAATCTCGTTTTATCGAGGAGTTAGTTGAATGACACTCGGTCCGGCAAAACCGGGATCCTTCGCTATACTCAGGATGACGTTTATGGGGTACGGGCGTCCAATGCCACCGTCATTCTTCTCCAGCCTGAGGCTGGAGAAGTATCCCGTAATTGTTAAAGTATTTAATTCAATTCCACTCGGTCTAACAAAACCGGGATCCTTCTCTACGTTCAGGATGACGGTCATAAGGTCAATGGCTACGGCGGTCAGACCTCCTTCGCCATTGGCTACGGCGGTCAAGGGATGACGTTATCGAATTACGTTGATCCATATTCTTAATTCTTCATTATTAATTATCAATTTATCATAAACTATCACATTAGTCATCATTTCATAACAAACACTATGTGAGGTAGTTAAACAAATGCTAATATGTATTAGCAAATGCTGCGTCTACATTTTGACTACAACCCGAAAAAAGTCCTTGAAGCCCGATGTGTTTAAGCAATCATCAGGTTTTGTTTGCCATCACATTTAAAATAATTGTAGCAGTTATTAATCATTCGAATTATGTCTATTAATTACAGAGCCCTTGAAAAGGGGCAGCCAGGCGTACCTGGCGGTGGCGTAGCAAGGTTCTACGCCTCTATCGTACGCGGAAAACGGGTCACCACTGAAAAGCTGGTGGCTGAAATCTCTGAGTTGAACACAGTCAACGAAGCGGATGCATTCGCCGTGATCAGTTCTCTGTACCAAATCCTTGTTCGTCATGCGGCTGATGGGAGAACGGTAGAAATGGGCCAGCTGGGTCATTTTATTCCGTCCATCCAAAGTACGTCTGAGGATACGAGAGAAGAGGTGGATAAGAATTCCATCAAGAGGTTTAAGTTCAATTTTCAGCCCAGCGTAAAACTAAAGAAAGCGCTGGCTCAAATGGAATTTGAAAAGGTACGGAATGGCGCGGTAGTTCCGATGGAACCCGAGCCACCCGAAGAACCAGTGGCAGCCTAGCCGGACATACAGTCTGCCTGACTTAGGTAAAACCCTGTGCCCGTCCTGGATGGGTACAGGGTTTTTTTTGTTCAAAAAACGCTTATTGACGACCCGTCTCCAATGAATTGATCACTTGTGGTCAATCCTTTCAGCACGTGTTCCCAAATTTTCATGACGTGTTATGGAGCTTTTGGTCCGCCCGGACCCGATGAAAAGGACATTTTACCAGCTTTGGCCGAACCGACAGGCCATTACTTCCACATTACCCGGAGTTGTAACATGAAGTAAAAGACAATTCTTTTTGTAAAGGTGATAGAGAGTACTTACAGGATTATTTTATGAGAATCCCCGCCTTGATGAGGTGGGGATTTTTTTAATTGGTGTTTTCAAATGACACGAAGTTTTGAAGGCATCAAATTGTACATATAGAGCTAAGTTGATGAAAGGAGAAAATTCTTCATAAATACGTAATTACGTTGTTTAAAAATACCCATTTAATGGTATGGTTTTCTTGGGAGAAAGTTTGTTGATTTATTTCATCAATAGGAATAAACATGGGGATACGAAACAAAAAAGAGATTGCTAAGACTTTAGTAAAGATCGAAAACCAAAAAAGTCACATCAGGAAGAAATATTCATTATTTATGAATTGTTTTTTCTTTACTGTTCTATCTATTGTTATTCTTAGAGAATTCTATCTCTTGACAGGTAATTGTTATCCAAAGGAAATTGAAATGATTATGACTTCAGCTTTTGGAACGGAGATAGCTTACACTATGCTCGTCAATTGTATAGTTTTCCTTGTAATCGATTATCACATGAATCTTGAGACAAAAAGGAAAGTACAGCTTTTGAATACAATAATTGATGATAATTCTATAATTGAAGATTTTGAGAAAAATCAAATAACCTTAATGCTTATGGACGACTTGAAGGAAAACTTCATGATCGACAGAAAGTATCAAAACTTTAGTTGGAAATGAGAGGCCTGAGACAGTTACTGCTTGCATTTTTTGCTATTTCAACCCCTCTTTTTATTCTATTCAAATTCAATCAAACAAACGAGAAAGCAGAGGAATATAAAAATAAATATAACGAAATCAGAAGTACTTATGAGGAACGTCTTAGAACTGAAGTAAGAATAGAAAAATCAGATTCCTTTATACATACCATGCATGAATTCTATGCAAGTCAGTTGGCATCAAGGGAAGATTTAATGATTGAAAGGGCAGAATTTTTGAAGGAACAAATATCATATAAGCAAGAGCAAATTGATAAACTTTATCTTGAAATGAATATTGAAAATTCAATTGATGAAATTCACAGACGAATGGATTTATTGGAGATGCTTATTCTATTTAGCAGGGAAGATAAAGACAGCATTAACCTTGATGTTATTGAAAATCAATTTAAGAAGTTAAATGAAATATTGTTGGAGAGGGCAGATTCATCAAGAAGTTTTGGAGAAGTGTTGATGCAGACTGTAAGAGAACGCGGAAAATTCAAATTCAAAGTCAAAAGCCCAAAAAATCAGAAAGTCAGATCTCCTTTGGTAATTAGAAAGCAGGCGGATTATAATATTGTCGGAGGTGAAAACCAGATTGACAATGATCGCGTCAAGAAGATGAATATTGGTTCTGGTCAAATTGATATTAAAACAGATTCTTTAATTAGAAACTGATTTACCTTTCCACAGTTAACTGATTGATTCTACCATGCCCACCGAATTACTATTCCTGTTCCTTTTCTTCATTACAGGTTTTTTCATCTTCCTGTATTTTGTGCCCATCAACCTATGGATCATAGCTGTATTCTCCGGAGTGGAAATGCAGCTACTGGACCTTGTTTTCATGAGGATCAGGAAGACGCCGGTTAAAACCATCGTCAACAGTCTCATCGCAGCGAGGAAGGGTGGGGTTAAACTAAGTACCGCAGATTTAGAAGCACATCACCTGGCCGGAGGGGATGTGGAGGCAGTAGTAAGGTGCCTTATCTTGGCGAAGGCCAAAGGAATCCCACTGGACATGAAAGAGGTAGCTGCCTGGGACCTGTCCAACCGCAACCTGGACGAAGCTCTGAAAGAAAAAGCCAATGTTTCTACAGATAAAGACCTCAAAATCAGCATTGCCAGAAAGCTGGATACCTTATCCGATAGTCAGCTACAGGAAGTGGGTAGGTTTTTGGAGGGGATGTAGATTCGAGATAGATCAACTCATGCACATGTATGGTTTCTCTTCTTTAAGTTTAATAAGTGTGATATTCCAATCTTACGGAGTTGAAATGAGGCAAAGGTTAAAGAACAAGAATTCGTTAAATTGAAGCATTCTTACAAATTGAATAAATGCAAGAGGTAATTGAAGAATTAATTCGATTTAGAAATGATCGCGATTGGGAGCAATTTCATAATCCCAAAGACCTGGCCCTAGCTATTAATGTTGAGGCGGGAGAACTATTAGAACTATTTCTTTGGAAGAAATCGGATGATGCCAACGTTGACAAAGTCAAAGAGGAATTAGCAGATATTTTTGCTTTTGGACTTCTCCTAGCCGAAAAATACAATTTCGACATAAAGGCAATAGTATTGGAGAAAATCAAAAAGAACGCCGAAAAGTATCCGATTGAGAAAGCTAAAGGAACTGCCAAGAAGTATAATGAGCTATGATTTCAAACCCATCGTTTGAGATTAAAAGATATGAATTCAATTCCGCGATAACAGATGAAATTTCATCGCTGAAATTCGCCAATAAACTGTGGCCAATTGTATATATCCTCAGTCACGGAAGTGAACAAATTGCCTATGTGGGAGAGACTACAGATGCACTATCTCGGATGGCTACTCATCTGAAGAGCAAGGAAAAAAGCCAACTTAAGGAAGCTCACTTAATTGAAAGTACTTTCTTTAATAAGTCTGCTACATTAGATGTAGAATCAAATCTTATTAAATACATATCTGGCGATGGTCAATACCAGCTTTTGAACGGTAATGTTGGATTGGCTAATCACAACTACTACCAAAAGGAAAGCGTCTATTGGGGCATGTTTACAACCATATGGGATAATCTAAGATCCTTGGGGATTGCAAGGCATTCAATTGAACACATTAACAATTCCGATTTATTTAAATACTCCCCATACAAATCATTGTCAACGGAACAATTGAAAGGACTTTCTACAATAATTGATACTCTATTAGGTAACTCATTTAAGAGTATTTTCATGCAAGGTGGAGCGGGTACTGGAAAAACCATTTTGGCGATCTTTCTATTTAAATTAATGGTGACCGATCTGTCCGATTTTAATTTCAAGGATTTAGGAACCGACGGCAATGATGAGCTAGTTGATAAGGTTGAAAAATTAAAATTGAAATACCCTGAACCCAAGATGGCCTTGGTTGTCCCTATGTCTTCGTTTAGAAACACGATAAAAAAGGTCTTTTCAAAAGTCAAGGGATTAAAAGCTAGCATGGTAGTTGGACCTGCTGAAATCGCTAATCAGAAGTATGATATTGTTGTTGTCGATGAAGCTCATAGGCTAAGGAGAAGAGTAAACTTAGGAGCGTACTATGGTGCGTTTGACAAAGCCAATAAGAAATTAGGACTTGATAAGTTGAATGGAACGGAATTGGACTGGATTGGAAAGCAATCCAGATGTGCAATCTATTTTTATGATAAGCAACAATCGATTAAGCCATCGGATGTCAAAGCCGAGGACTTTAAACGATTAATGAATCAAAGCCAGTCCAAAACAGAAAAGCTTCACTCACAATTTCGTGTTAGAGGCGGCAATGGCTATGTGAAATTCATTCATGGTTTATTAGATGTTTCACTGGTCAAAGGGCAAAATTATACGGATGATAGTTATGATCTCAAACTGATGAATTCATTCGAGGAACTTGTAAAAACCATCCAAGAAAAGGATGAGGAGGTTGGACTTTCAAGGATGATAGCTGGCTATTCCTGGGAATGGATTTCAAGAAATAGTAGTGGGTTATACGACATTGAGATTGATAACATTAAACTTAAGTGGAACACAACCAACTCAGATTGGATAAATTCTCCAAATGCAGTCGATGAGGTAGGCTGCATACATACGACTCAAGGCTATGACTTAAATTATGCTGGAATCATCTTTGGGCATGAGATAGGATATGATAAGGACACAAATCAAATTATAATTCATGAAAACAATTATTTTGATAGGAACGGTAAACAATCAATTTCTGACCCAGAGGAGCTTAAAGTCTTCATTCTCAACATATATAAGACAATTCTGCTAAGGGGAATAAAAGGAACTTATATCTATGTGTGTGATCCCGATTTGCGGGAATATATATCTAGCCATTTAAGCAAAGGCGAAGAGATAGTTGACTTGGTAGAGAATGTTGAATTGATTCCTTTTGAAAACGCCATTCCATTGTATGACTTACGAGCAGCAGCTGGATCATTTAGCGAATTGCAGATGGTGGAAGGTGAAGAATTGGTCATGATTCCGGAAGGAATTAAAGGCTCTGAGGATTTATTTGCTTGTAAGGTTGTTGGGGAATCAATGAATCGTATCATACCAAGTGGTTCTATTTGTCTTTTCCGGAAGTATAATGGAGGTTCCAGGAACGGAAAAATAGTGCTTGTTCAGTCTAGAGAAATACAAGATACGGGTATGGGCGCTGGCTACACAGTAAAAGAATATTACAGCAAAAAAGTTGTGAATGAGTCGGGGTGGGAGCATCAATCAATCGTTTTAAAGCCACTTTCAACTGATCCTTCTTTTGATGAAATTGTTTTGGATGTAGAAGCTATGGATGCATTTAATATAATAGGGGTATTTGAAAGAGTTTTAGATTAAGCAAGTTGACATATTTCTAGTTTAACTGAAATGCATGATTCCCAATTTTGTTCTTGACGTAAACTAATTCCAGATTTATTATTCAGCACATTGTCTGTCCTTCAACATGAATAGAGCTGAATCCGTGGTACTTATGTTCTTTCGATTAGCATGAATTTATGATTATCCATAGCGTATGACAGTATTGAAGAAAACTAATGGAAACAAAATCATATTCGGATTATGAATTTTTCTATTAATTAATTTTCAAATATTTCGACAATTTTCTTTTCCGAGTATAACCATCGCGAAACTCCACCATGATGGGAGCAAGCACCTCGACCTGTAGCAGAGCTCCTGGTTCCATCCTTACAAATTGCACCTATCCTGCCTCCTGAAACAATAGTTGCCTTAGCCTTACCTGATTTTACATAGTTTTTGCTTACAAAACCACTTAGACGACCGAACGAAACTTTAAGCCAATCAGAGCCAATAGTGTCAGTTACAGTAAGATTATCATATTGAACTAAACTATGAATTACTTGCCCATTAAGACTCGCTTGATCTCTTAAATTCAGGGAGCTTGATGAAACATAAACTGAACTCTGTCCAGTAAGTGAAATGGACAAAGTAATTAGGAGGGTAGCGACTAAACTTTTCATATACCTAAATTGATCAACAAATTATTTAAAAACCATACCACATTTAGGGTAATTGAAATCAACTTATAAGTCTTTTAAATCAGTCTATTATGGTTGAATTTGTAATAAATATTTGTACCTTAACAAATAACGTGTTGTGATGAAATTCAATAAAACACTTACACTAAGTATATGAAATGCCAAATACCCATGTGGAATATGTACGCAATAATGATCTTTGCATTCTCTTGCTCTGGAAGTTCAGATGAAGTAATAAGGGCTTGCAGAGACACAAATTGTGCAAATTATACATCTCAGACCGCAGCTCAGACGGACTTCAACTCAGATCCGGAATGTCACAATGACTTGGATGCGGACAATGATGGAATTGCATGTGAAGAACCTGGCAACAGTGTTAAGACATGCGCCTCAACTTCAAACTGTGGGTGTTCCAATAAAAACAAAAGTCCATGTGAATCTGATCCATGCTGCCAATGGGTTGTTGGTGATGGTTGCAAATGTGCTTAATGCCTTCAATACTGCAAGTTTTGGAGCTTAAACCTTTGATCATTCTTCTTCAAGCTTACAGCCTTCCAAATGATTTCCAGGTTAGTATATTCCTAGCATCTATGTTAGTTTATTACAGCTTTATTGACTTTTAAATCCACGGTAGGTATCTTTCATAGTGCAAAACTGAATAATATTCTTGTGAAAAAATACACTCACCTTCCTATTAGTCTTTTCTTTCTGATCTTCGTTGGATGTGATTCTGAGGAAAAGGACCCCAAGCTGGAACCAATATTCATAAATGGACTGGAATATGGAGTTGACTTCACAGATCAGGTCATATATGACTCGGAGTTCAGGGTGTATTCTGCCACTAATCTGAGTAACGATAATGTTACTGTTAAGAATTTTGAATTACCGGATAATACTTTGTTCTGGTCATTTTGGTTCGTCGTCCAGCAAGGTGATGAAGATCCCTTTGCATATGCCGTTCGGGAGTTAAGCAGTGAAGCTGCCCAATACACATCAAATCCAGTAACCGCATTGGGACTTGGTCTTATCAGTAGCTTGCCATTCCTTCAGGAAAATACGGAGACGCTGGATATATACCTTACTGATTACGATAATTCAGTACTTGCAGTAGATGGAGAACTCTTTAGTGCCTACGAATTTGGAATTGAAGAGAATGTTATAAGCGTTTCGAAAACTGTGGATACAATTATTGAAGATCCTATTTACATGGTTTCTTACAACGATAATCTGACAAAAGGATTAGACGCACAATTGGTGGTGGCTTTTGTGGAGTTGTAAAATCTGCAATGCGGACTAATGTTTGCGGACTTGGTGACAGATGGAAAGCTAAATAGGGAGATAGGAAAAGAAATCCTGAAACTATTAATTCCATTAATGATCAAATGAGTTATGTTGAAATTTAAGGTAACATATCGGAAAGAAGGTTCCGAAAGATCGACTATTCGTAGAATTAGTGTAACAGATATACAGGATGCAATTAGATACTCATTGGACCAATTCATTTGTCAACCAAACGAGTTTGATTATGCAGATTACGGCAAAATGGGTGTCGAGCCAAAAATAGTTTATCTACATAACGATGAAAATTTTGTCGAGTTCACATTTCATTTAGACCCATTTCTTAAAGGGAAAAAGGGATATATAATACAAATTGAAATTGACAACTCGAACCTTCCAGTTCATGGAGGATATATATAAGTTTATATCTCGAAGCCCTAAACCACTCTCTCCGGCAAGAAATCCCTGGGACTGCAATCTAATGCTTTCGCTATTTCATTAAGATGCGCCAGGTTGTATTTAGCAGAGTACCGGGGATTTTCTACATTGCCTATAAAGCCTTCTGACTTGCCTATCATGTTGGCAAGCTTAGCCTGGGAGATGCCAAGAGCCTTACGACGGTCCCGCACTGCATCAATGACAAACTGCTCTATAGGTTTGATTTCGCTCATTCTTAACCCAGCTAAATAAGGTGATTGGTTACTAATTCATACACACATATATGTGAGTATTTGTTTCCATTGATTATCTTGCAAGTCCGCTCCCAAGAACTAAAAACAGCTATGCTACATCATAAACAACCCACCTCGGAGTCCCGTCCGGACCGGGACCTGCTCATTGAAGTGAAAACGCTTTTTGAGTTTGTACCACCGGAGAGCCTGCGGCGCCACATCACGGATATCTTCTTTTATGCGCTTATGAATAAGGATTTTGACCTTGCTGCGCAGCAAGGGGCGGTGGAGGATCTGTTTGTTTTTTTACAGTTTTTGGAGGGGTTGTCCGGGGAGTCACGGACGGAGTGACTTCGTCTTTTGAAGGGATGTGATTGGTAGTCTTGCCAGACGGCGATTGAGCTTATTGGGAATCTTATCTTCCTAAGATTAAGCCTTTGTCTTGCCAGACGGCCATCCTTTTGAGAGATCAAAAGGATGCAAAAATCTTTCGACTAGTAGGAAGCCCGCAACCCAACGCTGTGGCCCTGTCCCGCAAACCCATCCAGCACAGCCAAACCCAATAGGCCATCATCGCGCATCCGCTGGTTCTAGTCGTCCCACCGCCGTACTAAGTTCATGATCCAGATGACTCGGCGATCATCTTTCAAAATTCTGTGTATCGAGGACCGAATGTAGATTAGATAGGAGGCCGGCGTCGGGCCTTCATAATCGATATTTATTCCTTGTTGGTTCTTGTGAAAACTAGCGTGATGATTAAAGAGACTATAAAACTAATACCAATCAGGACTAAGGTTTGGGATTGTATTTCGGGAAACCTGGTAATGATTGTTCTTTCAATCACCTCTGCCAATAAGCTACTAGCTAACGTCAAAATCGAGGTCACAATTAGTCCAACATTTAAAGTGTTAATGATAACAGGAATGATTACGAATCCAATTCCTAATACAATTATTGATTTGAATAATGCCCTTATCAAATAGGAGGAATTTGATTCACCCGTGTTTGCAACTTTGGAAACGTACTTTGCGCTTACCCAACCAGTTTCTGAACCAACCATGACTTTATACCATTCTCCCTTATAATCATTAATCACCTGGAATTGATCATTATCTGATGCTGTTAAAATTATGCTTGAATAAATTGACGGACCCATTCTTATATTCAGCGCAGAAGTGTTGGGTTGAACTACTGGATGATCTGAGATAGAAATTTTAAGACCTTGGTAGAGAATTTCTTCAATTCCAATGGCCGAGTTCAATGTAGAATAAGCTTGGGCCTTATCACGCTGAAAATCTTCATAGACGTTGAGATCTGTTCGGTATGTTTTGAAATATTCAAGATTTTCAATCTCAATGTTGCTTTGATGCTTTGAACAATAGGGAAAGACTATGTAAAAAGAGAAGTAAAACGCTCCAATCAAAACCAGAAATTGAAGTGCATTACTCAAATTAATTAGATAGTGCGTCGCATATTTTATTCCTCTATCAAATCCAAGGTTGAAGTGCCGAGCTTTCTTGAAGACAAAGTACCAGTAGTGGAGTGATGCCGCAACGGAAATATAAAAAATTCCATCACTCAAGGTCTCAGAATCTAAAGTAGGACTGTCTATAATAAAGAAGATAAGTGTAAAGGCTACTACAACGGTTAATATTAAACGGAGCTGTGAGGTGTACTTTTTTCCTTCTAACTCTTGATATTGTATAACATAATCCACCTCAGATCTTTCACCAATTACCCGGAAAACCAAATCACGGACTATTGAATTGAGTATGGTGCCACCAGTGGAAACAACAAAGGCAAATAGGCCAATATAGAGCATTGATAGTTGGGAAATTCTAAGGGAAAATGCATGAGCGTAATTCAAAAGATTACTAGATGGATGTAGATTTTCGCCTATCAAGCTAATTCTATAATTGTAATAGTATTGCAAATACAATAGCCCGGCCACTACTACAGTGACCCATACTGCGGTAAAAACCCATGATTTTTTACTTAGATCAGTATAAGACTTTAGGTCTTTTTCTTCATTTAGGTACATTAGGTGGTGAAGTAGTTAGTTACAATATAGTCTAATTTAAGTATAATTATATATTTACCATATGGCGGTAATGGGTTTGTGCAAGTTGTTATAGAGATTCGAACTGAGTGGCCTTCTCTACCGGAGAGGCTTTTCCTTGCTTTTGCCGGAGGGGCCTTTGTTTGAGGAGAGAGGTACTTTTCCCCCGGCCGCAGCGGCGGTCCGATTGATTTCTTTGCTTCTGTCCGACGTCTCGGCTTTCTTCATCAAGGAAGAAAGTAAAGCCCGTCCGGCAGGACACCTGATGATCCCAGACTATTCGGTCTAACAAAACCGGGATCCTTCGCTGCGTTCAGGATGACGTTTATGGAGTACGACCGAACTTTTTCCTTTGGAGATGCCGAAGGCAGGGTGAAACAGGATGATTTTTTTGCGTACAGGCGTCAACTGTTACCGTCATTCTGATCGGAGCTGCAAGCGGAGAGTAGAATCTCGCATTTAAGGAAGAACACCGGGATCCTTCTCTGCGTTCAGGATGACGGTGGTGATCGAGCGTCTCGAGGGGTGCTATTAAGTATTCCTTCAAAGAGACCCTGAAATAAATTCAGGGTGACGATGTGAACGTTGTCCATTAACGTGAACTTACAATTAAGCCGCAGCCGATGTCATGCTGAACTTGTTTCAGCATCTCATTAGAAAATCGATTATAATACGGGAGTATACTTGGTCTATGGTGATTGAGCGTCTCGCCTCAGTCGAGGAAGGGTACATTACGAAAGCGTACTCGGACTAATAAGATCGGGATCCTTCTCTGCGTTCAGGATGACGGTCATAAGGTCAATGGCTTCGGCGGTCAAGGGATGACGTTATTGATGTTCGAGTGTCAAGGCTTGCTGCATGCTTGCGCCGTAGCTTTAGCATGGGAACATGGCGCAGCAGGATGACGTTTAGGGGACTGTTAATAGATATTTGAATTGTTACCAGCAGAAGGCTAAGCCTTCATTCCATTTTAATTAATGCAATCAGTTGCAAATAAGAACATCGTTATCATAGTTTTGCGACCTCATAAACTAATAGTATGACTCCAATCAATAGTAAAGCAGTACTCCTTATTATTTCCCTGATTGTTTTCTCGGCTTGCAACAAAGACGATGAAAAATCATCTCCCGTCTCGATTGATATTCGAAATGAACTTATTATCTGGAATGAAGCTGACGTATTGGTCACGATAAATACTGAAGGACTAGAAGAAGCCGGCGTGGTCTTCGGATCAAGCTCTGAACCCACGATCGGTGTTGATAGCGAGATACAAGTTTCAACTTCGATGGGCGAACACTATGCTTTGCTGGAAAATTTGGTGCTTGGATCAACTTATTATGCAAGAGGTTATAGAGTTGAGGGGGGTGAAGTCAGCTATTCACGTGAAGTGACCTTTACTACCCAGAACGAACTAACTTTTTCATTTTTGGAAAACTTTTCTTCTGAAGGAGGTACTATATCCAGGGATGGGCTTGGATTTTTGGGTGTTCCTGATAATAGTTCACTTTATATGGTGACACGCGAGAACGGATCTACCGGAAGAATGGAACGAATTATCAAATATGATTTAACAACGGGTGCTTCAGAGACAAAAAACTTTGAGCTAAATGGCTTCCTTTCTAAAAGATTAGCCTATTTGGACAATACGCTGTATGTTGTTGGAGGTACGCAATTGACGGAATACCCTCTAGACCTCTCAACGGATCCCTCGCTATATCAATTCAGGACAACTTCTTACGCTGGCCATGGTGTGGATATTTATAATAGAGAATTAATTGTTTGGGGTGGGGAATTTTCTACTGGATCAAACCCTCAAAGGATAACGAAGCTACCCTCGGAGTCTGAGCCTCAGGAATTTGGTGAACTCCCTGAATATCGTTACTATGCTGGAGGTAATATCGTTAATGATTCGTTATACATCTTTGGAGGCCAGGACGATGCTAATGGTTCTGATGCGAAGGACGAAATCTTTATCATCAGTATGTCTACTGGAGAGCTGTCGGGTACACTTACTCTTCCCAAACCAATCGACGTTACCAGGACGACAAAAACAGGTGACATTATCTGGATAGCGGGACAAATCAGTGGAGGTGACAAGGATGATCTGCAGGCATGGGAGATTTTCTTAGGATACTTTGATACCGAGGCGCAGGTAGTACACGAAATTCCTGTAGATCTGGAAGGCGGGGTGAATCGAATTGCTAGTATCGCTTCCGTAGGCTTAGATATCTTTATTATATATGGTTCCTATGATGAAGGAACAGATTTTATCTTTGAAGGGGAATTGCTGCAAGCTAACCTGTTGACGGAGTAAAACTTCAAGATCTTTTACAATTTTTAGAGGGGTTGTCCGAAGAGTCTCGGAGGGAGTGAGTTTTTCTGACGGAAGGTTTTTTTTGTTGACTTGCCAGCTAGTCTAAAACTTGTGTGATGACATTACCTATGTCTTACCAGACGGGCCTTGAACTTATTGGGAATCTTGTCTTCCTGGATTAAACCTTTGTCTTGCCAGACGGGCCATCCTTTTGAGAGATCAAAAGGATGCAAAAATCTTTCGACTAGTAGGAAGCCCGCTACTCAACGCTGTGGCCCCGTCCCGCAAACCCATCCTACACGGCCAACTCAATAGGCCATCATCGCGCATCCGCCGGTACTAGTCGTCCCATCGCCGTACTAAGTTCATAATCCTGATGACTTGGCAATCATCTTTCAAAAATTCTGTGTATCTAGGACCGAATGTAGATTAGATAGGAGCGGTGGCCCGATCTACTCTAAGGCTAGACAGGCTCTGGAAAGACAAGGAATCATTGTTTGTTTTTTTACAGTTTTTGGAGGGGTTGTCCGAAGAGTCATGGAGGGAGTGACTTTCTCTTTTAAGGGGATGTGAATGGTAGTCTTGCCAGACGGCGATTGAACTTATTGGGAATCTTATCTTCCTGGATTAAGCCTTTGTCTTGCCAGACGGGCCATCCTTTTGAGAGATCAAAAGGATGCAAAAATCTTTCGACTAGTAGGAAGCCCACAACCCAGCGCTGTGGCCCCGTCCCGCAAACCCATCCTGCACGGCCAACCCAATAGGCCATCATCGCGCATCTGCCGGTACTAGTCGTCCCACCGCCCTTACTAAGTTCATAATCCTGATGACTTGGCAATCACCTTTCAAAAATTCTGTGTATCGAGGACCGAACGTAGATTAGATAGGAGCGGTGGCCCGATCTACTCTAAGGCTAGACAGGCTCTGGAAAGACACGGAATCATTATTTGTTTTTTTACAGTTTTTGGAGGGGTTGTCCGGGGAGTCACGGACGGAGTGACTTTTTCTTTTGAAGGGAGGTGATTGGTAGTCTTGCCAGACGGTCCTTGAACTTATTGGGAATCTTATCTTCCTGGATTAAGCCTTTGTCTTGCCAGACGGGCCATCCTTTTGAGAGATCAAAAGGATGCAAAAATCTTTCGACTAGTAGGAAGCCCACAACCCAGCGCTGTGGCCCCGTCCCGCAAACCCATCCTGCACGGCCAACCCAATAGGCCATCATCGCGCATCTGCCGGTACTAGTCGTCCCACCGCCCTTACTAAGTTCATAATCCTGATGACTTGGCAATCATCTTTCAAAAATTCTGTGT
Organism: Cyclobacteriaceae bacterium; assembly: GCA_965228045.1. Taxonomy (GTDB): domain Bacteria; phylum Bacteroidota; class Bacteroidia; order Cytophagales; family Cyclobacteriaceae; genus JANQEU01. The sequence continues at coordinate 2,489,066 of OZ245789.1, forward strand.
ATCGAGGACCGAACGTAGATTAGATAGGAGCGGAGGCCCGATCTAGCCTCAGGCTAGAGGCCAGGGCTGGGCCTGCAGGGCTGAAGGTTTTTTCTGTCTTGATTTTTCCTTCCTTTTTCGGTCCGACGTTTCGGTCAAGAAAAAGGGAGTGCCTGCCCGGCATGAGGGCAAGAAAGAATAAGCTCATATTCTTCTTCGGAGGGTGGTGCAGCGGACCGGCCTGGTAGTGAATGAAGAGAGACCAGTCCGGCGAGGGGAAAGAGGTTTGATCCTTCAAAAGGGAAGCCTGTTCGGCGAGGACATGGAATTGAAAAACTTTGACTTCATGGAAATAAAGGTGTGGAAAGGCTTAGGTCCCTTCAGGGAATTAGAGGGTGCGAGAAGCGCCATCATACCACCTTTATACAGACAAATTCATTAAATTAAGATGCCAATAAAACCTATCTTTGATAACATGAATTCAACCAGCGAAATAAGAAACAAGGTCATAGACCGACTCATGGCAATTGATGACATCAATTATCTGAAAGCACTTGACGATATGATTGGATCATCGCAAAAGGAACATTTAGCTGTTCCCTTAACAGAGGAACAAAAGCTCATGCTGTCTATGAGTGATGAAGACATCAAAGCCAATAAATTAATTGACCAGGACACGCTCAATAAACAGGAGCGTAGATGGTTAAAAGGAAAATAGTCTGGACACATACTGCCGCACGCCAGAGAAATCATATCCTTAGATATTGGGTCAACCGCAATCAGTCAGCCACTTACACACTTAAGTTGCTTCGCTAAGTGATCAAAAGACTATACGGATTTCTCAAAATCCACAGATGTATAGGCAATCCGAATATCCTAATACGCGTGTTGCCTCGTTCGGCTATTATAGTCTGTACTATCGGTTTGATGACTCCCATATCTTAGTAACAGCTTTTTGGGACAATAGACAAGATCCAAAGGAGTTATTGAAGTTGCTAACCTGATTGTAATCATTTGCTTAGGCTTTCTTTTTGTTAAGGCCGGTCCGCATAGTGCGACTGTCAAATTCACCGTCATTCTGCTGCACCGTGCTCCTATGCTGAAGCTTCGGCGCAAGCATACAGCAAGCCTTGTGCCTCCGCTAAAGCTACGGCGGCACGCGGATGACGGCCGATGGATCCCGCCTCAGGTGGGTGAAGAATCTCATATTTGAAAAGGATACCCAGTCTAATGGGATCGGGATCCTTCTTCCAGCCTGAGGCTGGATCAGGATGACGTTAACTAGGTACGAGTAAGCTAAATGATCTTTGTAAGGCACCCCTTTCCGTCAGCTGGCGTATGGGGCCTGGGGAGGTTTTACATATCAAAAAGTGCGGACTGGCACTTTATTGGGCACAATGACTCAGTTGTCGGAATGAATCAAATTCATGAATGGAAGACTCTTCGCGTTGCTCTGAGTGACGCTTCCATGCATGCCCGATCTATTCCCTTTAGGGATCTTGCCTGAGGCAAGAGGGTAATGACGATTCCGAATTTTAGATTTGAAATAATTTGAAATCTTGAATTTCGAATATTGCATGACAGCACAATCATATTATTGCGTCAACATGACACTAAAAGTTCTTACTTCCGTAAGTTTTTAGCGTTGAGTTGGTTAATATTGTCAAATTGACTTCATTAGATAACCCGGTTTAATCCATTAATCCCATGAAAATCCTCAAACGAATTGGCATCGCCCTCCTCATTCTCGTCATCCTTGGCTTTGTAGCCTATCGCTTCATGTTCTATGAAAAGCCTTTCCTGTCGGTACTCGTCTTTTCCAAGACGGAGCAGTTCAGGCATGACGCCATAGAGAAAGGGCAGGAGGCCATTCAGGAGCTGGGCAAGGAAAATGGCTTCAATGTTGATGTCACGGAAGATGCAGCAGTCTTTAACGAGCAGGAGCTCAGCAAGTACAACGTCATAGTTTTTCTCAATACTACAGGGGATGTGCTGGACAATGCACAGCAGCTGGAGTTCAACAGGTTTATCCAGGCCGGTGGCGGCTTCGTAGGCGTTCATGCGGCGGCGGATACGGAATACGGATGGCCCTGGTACGGACGTCTGGTAGGGGCTTACTTCGACAGCCATCCAAATGATCCCAACGTTCGCGATGCCACCATCACCAGGATTGATGCTGAGCATGGCTCCACCGCGCATCTGCCGGAGGAATGGCCATGCAGCGACGAATGGTACAACTACCGCAATATAAGCCCGGACATCAATGTGCTGCTCAACCTGGACGAGTCTTCTTACGAAGGCGGCACCAACGGTGAGAATCACCCCATCGCCTGGTACCAGGAGTTTGACGGGGGACGCTCATGGTACACCGGTCGTGGGCATACGCGTGAGAGCTATGACAATGAAGACTTTTTGGATCACCTTCTTGGCGGCATTATGTATGCTGCAGGACCGCAGCGCCAGGTAAACTATAACCTGGCGAATATCGCACCGGAGGAGAACAGATTTACGAAGATCGTATTGGAGGACAACCTGGATGAACCAATGGAGCTCACCATGCTCCCTGATGGCAAGATCCTGTTTGTGCAGAGACATGGGGAGGTGCGGGTATTTGATCCTGCCGTAGACAGTAGCACCATGATCCAGAAGATCAATTGCTTCTCTGACATCGAGGACGGACTGCTTGGGGTGGCATTGGACCCATCTTTTGAGGAAAACAACTGGATATACTTTTTCTACTCCGACCCGGATGAATGGGTACAGAACATTTCCAGGTTTACCATGGCGGATGATTACATGTCCATCGACATGGAATCGGAGCAGGTGCTGCTCACTGTGGCTACACAGCGGGAGGAGTGCTGCCACTCCGGGGGAAGCATGGAGTTTGGTCCTGATGGCTTACTCTACATCTCTACGGGTGACAATACCAACCCCCATGCATCGGGAGGATATTCACCAAGTGATGAAAGAGAAGGACGTAGCGCATGGGATGCCCAAAAGTCTGCGGCTAACCCTAATGATCTTAGAGGCAAGATCCTGAGAATCAAACCTGAACCGGATGGCACTTATTCCATTCCGGAGGGCAATCTATTTGTAGATCAGGAAGGCACGAGACCGGAAATCTATGTGATGGGTTGTCGTAATCCGTTCAGGATCAGCGTGGATCAGAGAACGGGTGACTTATACTGGGGTGAAGTAGGACCGGATGCAGGAGAAGACAGTACAGGTCGTGGCCCAAGAGGACACGATGAGGTGAATAAGGCCACTCAGGCCGGATTCTTCGGTTGGCCCTATTTCATAGGGGACAACAAACCGTACAACGATTTTGACTTTGCTGCTGAGGTGTCGGGCGAGCAGTATAAGGTAAACGAACCCGTAAATAATTCACCCAACAACACAGGGATTCAAAACCTGCCTCCGGCGCAGAAGGCATTCATCTGGTACCCATATGGGGCTTCTCCGGAATTCCCGCAAGTGGGTGACGGTGGGCGTAATGCGATGGCCGGACCGGTGTTTTACGTGGATGACTACCCTGAAAACGACAGACGATATCCGGAGTTCTACGATGGCCATGTCTTCGTGTACGACTGGATGCGCGGCTGGATCATGAGCGTCGAGATGGACGAGGAAGGTAACTTCAAGCGCATGACCCGATTCATGCCAAGCCATAAGTTCAGTAACCCAACGGATATGATCTTTAGTCCGGAAGGTGAAATGTATCTATTGGAATATGGTACTGTTTGGTTTTCCCAAAACCCTGATGCACGCCTGGTCAGGATCGAGTACAATGGTGGCAACCGTAAACCTCAGACCGTGGTCAAAGCCAGTAAGACTGTGGGTGCCAGCCCCATGACAGTAAGTCTTGACGGTTCCGGTTCCATTGACTTCGATGGTGATCAGCTGACCTATGAATGGTATGCGGGGGAAGGGGAGCCGTTTTCTACGGAAGCCTCTCCGGAATATACGTTTGATCAACCGGGGGAATATACACTTCGACTGAAAGTAAGCGATCCATCGGGAGAATTCAGTGAAGGTTCTATCGATTTTATGGTGGGCAATGAACTACCGGAGATTGCCTGGGAATTTGAAGGTAATCGCTCCTTCTATTGGGACAACCAAAGCATCAGCTACAAGGTATCCGTATCTGATGGTGAGGATGGTACGCTTGGCAATGGCATCGACCCTTCTCAGGTGCTGGTTAGCATAGACTACCTGGAGCGTGGATTCGATAAGAACGAGATCGCGATGGGGCACCAGGCCATGAAGGAGGCTTCCGTGTTTGCGCTGGGCAAGCGCCTTATGGAAGGCTCTGACTGCAGCACCTGCCACCAGATGGACATACAGTCTGTAGGACCTAGTTACCTCAAAATCGCGGAAAAATACAAGGATGATCCGAATGCGGAGTCTTACCTTGCCAAAAAGATCATTTCAGGTGGAGGGGGTGTCTGGGGAGACATAGCCATGGCGGCACATCCACAACTGTCAGAAAGCGAGGCCTCTCAAATGGCAAAGTATATTCTCTCTCTAAGTGGAGCAGCCAAGCCATCAGGCATGGCCACTGAGGGAACCTATAAGCTCGACAAACATTCCCCCGGAAATACGGAAGGAAGTTATATTCTGACCGCAAGCTATTCCGACAAGGGAGGTAATCAGATTGGTTCACTTACTGCGCAGGATGTAGTGGTGCTGAGGAGTCCATCCATGCTGGCTTCCAGCTACTCTAAAATGGAGAAAGCCATGAGGTTCACCGTTGATCCGGAGATGTCCCAGGGCATGGTGGATCGTGAAATGGACATTGTAATTGGTAATGATGGAGGATTTGTCATGTACGAGGGGCTTGACCTTACTGGTGTAAAAGCGCTTAAGGCCATGATTGTGAAGGCGGGCGCCTTTTTCGAAGGAGGTCAGATCACGGTACACCTGGATGATATTGCCAATGAGCCGGTCAAGACCATTCCTGTAGAAATGAAGATCACGGATATGGGACCTTCTGATGTTATTGTCAACCTGGATGGAGTGGACGGTATCCACGATGTATTCTTTAAGTTCAATGCTGAAGATGGTGGAGCAGTTACGGCACTGATCAACATCTACTTCAGCAACGTCTCACTTGAAGAAAATCTTTAACCATGAAGAAGGTACTTAAGATCATAGGGTTTTCGCTGCTGGGTTTGATCATCCTGGCCGTTGGGGCCATGGGTTTTTTCTATTACAAGATCACAGGCGGTATGGCGTCTTTTGACGAAACGCCTCCCGAGCTTGTGTTAGAAGATGGAGTACCTGCAATCCTGGTGTATTCAAAGACCAATGGCTTTCGACACGGGGAGGCGATTGAGGCTTCCATTCCTGTCTACCAAAAGATTGCCGGTCAGAATGGCTGGCAGGTATTCTCTACTGAAAACGGGGCAGTTTTTAACGATGAATATTTGGAAAAATTTGACATTGTAATCTGGAACAATGTGACCGGACCCACACTCAACGACGAACAGCGGGCATCTTTCCGTAAGTATCTTGAAAATGGCGGAGGATTTATAGGCATACATGGAGCGGGAGACAATTCCCATAAGTGGGAATGGTACGAGCAGGAGGTGTTGAAGGCAGATTTTTCTCATCACAACCTGAGCGCTGAGCCTGTAGAAGCTCCGATGCAACTGGAGGTGGACACGGCTTTCGCCCAATTGTATGACGGACTGGATCCTAATCCCCGTCATGCGGATGAGTGGTACGTCTTTTTCGAAAGTCCGAGAGGTAAAGGAGTGAATGTGCTTTACACTATGGACGAATCCGGGATCAATATGAGCGGCAATATTCCAATCCTGGCCAGTGGTAAGGACTGGGGCATGGGAGAGGACCACGTCAGCGTCTGGTACCACGAAATGGGAGATGCCAAAATCTTCTATTCTGCCCTGGGGCATCATGGGGCAGCTTTCCAAAGCGAGAACATGCAACGTATGCTGGAGAATGCCATGCGGTGGATGATGGAGTAGTTAGTTAGTTAGTTAGTTTGTGGGTTAGTTAGTTAGTAGGTTACTGGGTTAGTTAGTGGGTTAAAGAGTTCGCTCCTGGTTAAAACAGTAGTGTGTCAATAGAGACTGTTCAGAAAAGTTTGTCATAAGTGATTTTAGATTAAATTAACTATTAACTAAAGAACTCACCAACCAATCCAACAACTCAGAAATTCACCAACCAAAAAACCCACCAACTCACCAACCAAAAAACCCACCAACTTACCAACCAAAAAACCCACCAACTTACCAACCAAAAAACCCACCAACTTACCAACTAAAAAATAAACAATTACGTTTAGGACTTATATATTTTCGCTACATTTAGGACTTTAAACTGTAATCATGGGAAAGTATACAATAGGAGAGTTCGAGGAGATCGTATTATTGACCGTCGCGATCCTGGACGAAAACGCGTATGGAATCGCCATCAAGGAGGACATTGAGTCACGTCTGGATAGAAAGGTTAGCGTAGGAGCAATGCGTACGGCTCTGGCAAGAATGGAAAAGAAAGGTTTTCTCAAGTCTGAGTTTGGTGAAGCAACCGCCGTGAGGGGTGGTAAGCGGAAACGTTACTACCGCGTTACCCATGGAGGCAAGGCTGCACTCGACAAGGTAATGGAGACACGTAAGCAGCTCTGGGATGCCATTCCCAAGACAGCCTTTGACCTGAAGTTTATATGAACGAGACGCAGCCACCCATATGGCCTACCCGCTTTTTGAGGTGGTTCTGTCGTCCGGATCTTTACGAAGATGTTTCCGGTGACCTGGCGGAGCTCTATGCTTACAACCGTCAGAATCAACCCGGAAAAGCAAAGACACTTTACTTCCTTGATGTCCTGCTCATGTTTCGACCCGGGATCATCAGGAATTTCAAAACTCAAAATAAACCAACATTCATGTTCAGAAATTATCTAAAAATCGCATTGCGCAACGCCCTGCGCTATAAAGGGTACACAGTGCTCAATATCTTAGGTCTGGTGGTTGGCATCGCCAGTAGTTTTACCATATTGCTTTGGGTCAATGATGAGGTCAAGGTGGATAAGTTTCACTCCAATGGTGATGCCATCTACCAGCTGTGGCGCAATATGAAACAGTCCAACGGTGTCACCCGAACAACTGAATCTCAACCAAAACCACTGGCCGACCATGTCCGGGAAACTTATCCCGAGGTGGAGGATGTGGCTCAGATGAGCTGGGAAATAGACATGTCTATTGGTCAGGGAGATAAGGTTACTACAGAGATGGGGCGCTTTGTCAGCGTGAATTACCTGGAGCTCTTCGATTTCGAAGTTGTACTGGGAGACAGGGAATTGATGCTGGATGATCCCTCGGGTATTGTTCTGACCAGGTCGTTGGCCGAAAGGCATTTCGGAGAAGACTGGAAGAATTCAATAGGCAAGAGTCTGAGGATCGAGAGTGACTATGACCTTCAGGTGACAGGAATTATCGAAGATCCGGGTCCGCATTCTTCGATTCAGTTCAACTGGTTGGCTCCGGCGGAGATTTACTTCAGACAAAATGACTGGGTAGACGACTGGGGCAACGGGAGCTTTAGCATCTATGCGGTGATCCCGGATGAAAGCAAGGTAGCGGATGTATCTGAAAGGGTATATCCTGAGATATTGGATCATACACAAGGAGCAGACAATGCCGGTCATGAGACCGTGGTTCTCCAACGATTTAGTGAAACCTACCTTTACTCTAATTTCGATAACGGTGTAGTTTCAGGTGGTCGCATCGATTACGTCCGGCTTCTCAGCATCATAGCGATCGTTACTTTGATCATTGCCTGCATCAACTTCATGAATTTGGCTACAGCCAGGGCGGGAAGAAGATCAAGGGAGATTGGCATCAGAAAAGTCATGGGGGCTCAGAAGGGCTCTCTCAGAACACAGTTCTTTTTTGAAGCAGGGCTACTAACGGTTATTTCCGTGGTGCTTTCGATGGTGATCGTGTTTCTTGTGCTGCCATCCTTTAACCTCCTGGCCAACAAGGAACTGATACTGGATTTCACAAGCATTGAATTGTGGATTTTTGTGCTGTCTATCACGGTCATAGTGACCATATTATCAGGTAGTTATCCGGCTTTGCTGCTGGCAAGGTTTAAAATAGTGGATGCCATTAAAGGAACAGTCAAGCAGGCAAGCATTACTGCCTGGCTGAGAAAGGGTTTGGTGGTTTTCCAGTTCGCCATTTCCACTATGTTGATCGTGATGACCGTGGTCATTTATCAGCAGATCAGCTTCGCCATGAACAAGGACCTGGGGATGGAGAAAGAGAACATTGTGGCGGTGGCATTACGGGGAAATATGAGCCAAAGACTTAATACCTATAAGACTGAGTTGCTGAGGATTCCGGAAGTGAAATCCGTCACCGCCGCCTCTGGAAACCCACTACGATATGGGCGCTCCACGAGTTCCGCTTCGTGGGAGGGCAAGGATCCTGACCAGGAATATGAAGTGAACGTGATCCTCTCAGACGACCAATTTATCGATGTGATGGGCATGGACATCGTGGCCGGTAGAGGTTTTGAAAAGCAGTCGATGGATAGCACGAATTTCATCATCAATGAGGTGGCGGCAGAACTGATGGGATTTGATGATCCTATTGGTGAACCACTTTCTTTCTGGGGAGTGGACGGACACATTGTGGGTGTGGTAAAGAACTTTCATATGCGTGGTATGCAGACGGCCATCGCACCGCTGGTCATCAGTTGTATCAGTACCAATAATCTGGCAGTGGCGTTGGTCAAGATCACGGGTGATACACCCTCGGTTTTGGATCAGATAGAAAAGATCACCACAGAGATGAATCCGGAATCGGTGTTTGCTTACGAATTCCTGGATCAGACCTATGCCAACTATTATCAAAATGAGTTAACCGTTCGTACGCTGGCGAGTATCTTTTCCGGCATATCCATTTTGATCTCTTGTTTGGGATTATTTGGGTTGGCCTCATACAGTGCAGAAACACGATCCAGGGAGATAGGTGTAAGAAAGGTTCATGGTGCTTCAGTTGCCCAGATTCTGATGCTGCTATCCAGGGATTATGCCAGGCTGATTTTGATTTCGTTTATCATTTCCATCCCAATAGCCTGGTATTTTGTGCAAAGCTGGTTGGAAGGTTTTGAGTTTAGGATGAACCTTGGGCCAGGCGTATTTGTAATGGCAGCAGGTATCACATTTATAACCGGTGTAGTGACGATCCTTACCAAGTCCTACCAGGCTGCGACAATCAATCCTGCCGCGACACTGAAGGATGAGTGAATGGTTGGTGGGTTAATAAGTTGGTAAGTTTTTGAGTTTGTAGGTTTGAGTTAGTAGGTTATTTGGGCTACTTCTAGGTTATTGAGTTGATCAGTTTGTTGATTACAACGAGAACTCATAAACCCACTAACCAAAAACCCACTAACCAAAAACCTACTAACCACAAACCAATTCTACTCCACCACAATAGAAGGATCAAGTGGATACCTTCCAAAGTCTTTGCCGTAGATGGCCACGCCGCCATCACCCTCCACTTCCAATCGAATGGTGAGATTGCCCTCGGATTGCATGGATGTATACATCTCCGTGGGGATTGGAATTTTTACCAGGTAGCCATAAGAGCCTGCTTCTCGCAATTTCCGGTCGCGGGGCTGTGTATGCCAGGATAGGATGCCACGATGATCAGCAGGATCATCTTCCAGTTCTACGGTGCTTTGTAATTCGCCATTGAAAAATACTTTTACGCTGGATGGGAATTTAGTTTCGTCCGTCATCGGGTAGGAATTGGGATTGCTGCTGGGCGCCACGACGGATCCAAGCATAAAGTCCTGGTTGCTGTCATAATCCTCCATGTCCTTAACGAACAATTGTTTTGCGGAAAGCTCAGCTATGAAATAAGCAGATGCATTGTCGTTTAGCTCAAGGTTTTCCGTTGGGATCGTAAATTCAAAAAATCCCGATCCGGCTCCGTTCACTTTCTTGCAGTCAAGCACATCCCACAGCTTTTTGGACCAGTTTGCATCTGAATATTCTTTCGGAGGAACGGAAGCAACGTTTGCATCAAGTACCCGATTACCAGTGGTGATGACATGGACGAAGTTTCGTTGTAGTATCTCATCATGGGGAGATTTTACACGGAGTTCGATGGTATGCAAACCATTGAAATTCGGGGCAAAGACGGCCAATTGTTCGAGTTCTTCCTGCATCCATGGCGTGTAATCGATGACCTTTTCACCGACTTTTTTATACAACACATTATCGCCCAGGTCACTGTAGGAGCTAAAACCATATTCAAGAGTCAGATTCCCATCGAATTCCTGCCCGGTCATCGCGGAGAAAAACAAAGGAATGGAGACGCGTTCCCCGGGAGCCGCTTCATAAGTGATCTCCTGTCCGGTCGAAATATAGAATGGCGAATGAAAGTCATTGAGACTCATGCCCGCCACGATATCAGAAAGCCCCGTTTCCTTCTCTGACCTGTCGAATCTCCAGTACCCGTTCCACTCGTTGATCACATCGTGATGCTCTGTGTAAAGCCATCCACTCACTTTTGGGTGGGTCCTGAAGCTGTTGATCATGCGGTGATAATCGAATGTGTAGTCCACGTCCCCCGCACTGCCTTCATAACCCCAGACATTTCCGCACTCGCTGTTGAAGTTGGGTTCCGTACCTTGCTGATAGCCAGGCTCATAATTGAAGCCACTTCCTTCAAATGTGTTGTCGCTCAGGTTATCCAGGTATTCATCCCAGGCATAACCGGGAAGGTAAATGTGCCAGGTATTCATATCCGTCACCGTATGGCCCACACCGCAGCAGATAGAGTTATCCTCTACCAGCCTTGTTGGGTCCAGTGATTTGGCCAGGTGGTAAAGGGATTCCACCCACTTCTGTGTTTCCGGTAAGTATTTCCAACCGTCACTTGTATTGGTTCTAAGTCCCCAGGTCTCATTCATTAACACCCAGGAAAATATGCTGGGGTGATTGAAGTCTCTTTTGATCATTTCCCGAAGGGTGTAAGTAGATTCCTTTTGCATAGCCTCTTCCGGTTCACCCCAACTGTTGGGCAGATCCTCCATCACCAGTATACCCAGCTTATCCGCCCAGTACAACTTCCTTGGTATCTCTACCTTAATATGAGTCCGGATACCATTGAGTCCGATTGACTTACTGCGATTGATTTCATCAATCATAAACTGGTCAGAGGGGAAAGTGTAGTATCCTTCAGGGTGATAGGATTGATCCAATGCCATTTGAAGGTATATAGGTTCGTTGTTGAGTGATACATAGGGTATATCCGTGCCGGGGAGATTCATGACCCCGATCTTTCGCATACCGAAGTAGCTGTTGAGCTGGTCATTGCCTATTGATACTGAAACCTCATAAAGAAAAGGGTTATTCAAAGTCCATAGTTTGGGGTCTGGGATTTTTACAACCGTGCGGGCCTTTGTCTGATCTTTTTTGAAGGAGAAAGTCTTGCCCTGGTTTAAGTTATCGCCTTTTACTGTGATGATTACCTCTGTATCCTGCTTCGCGGGATTTGGGAGATAAGCTGTTACCGTTACCGTACTATCGTCAATATTCGGGCTGAAGTGAATGTCTTCCAGGTATTGAGTGCCCCGACCTTCAAGGTAAACTGTCTGCCAGATGCCTCGTGCATTTCCATAGCCTTGTTTCCCGTAAAGGGTATGTGGTCGACGTTTATCGTCCGCGCGGATGACGAGGGTCATGGGCGTGTCATATTCGATGTCGTTCAACTCCAGCTCTATTGGCACATAGCCACCCTGGTGACTTCCAATTAGTTTTCCATTTAACCAGACATGTGTTTCCCAATCAGATGCTCCGATGATCAGAAAAGCTCTTTTATCCTTCCAGGAAGCAGGTATGGTGATTTGGCGTTTATACCAACCAATATCCGCTTTGTCTTCAACACCGGATAGGGGTGATCCCCATGGAAAGGGTACTGTGATGGAAAGGTTGAAATCGGTAGTTCCGGAGGACCAATCGTTTTGAATCCCTATATCAGCAGAGTCCAATGCAAAATCCCACCTGCCATTTAGATTGATCCAATCCTGCCGATGCTTAATTGGGTTTGGGTGTTCAGGCAAGGGAATATCCTGTGAAAGACAAGTGATCGTGGTGATTAGTAGAAGCAATATGGTTTGAAAGGCTTTCATTTCTTTGTCGGTTAGAAGCGGAAACTAATAATTATTTGTAAAATGAGGGTGCAGGGCACCTAGTTTGTCAAAATATTGTTTGAACATTATTTGAGTAATCACTAGATTCAAAGCCCAATTTACTGTAACCGTCATTCGAGCTAAATTCATTTTTTGTAAGCGCCCAATCTTGCGCATATGGGTATATATATCCATAATCTTTGCTTTTCCTGCTACCGCCCAGAAGGCCGAAGGGATTTTCCTGGAGCATGTCAAAGCCGGATATCGGGTCGACCTTTTTGACCAGCTGAGCAACTGGAATGGAGGACATGTGGAACTGCAGTTTAAGCGAGATTCTCTCATTCTGATTCCCAGAGTGACATTGGCCAACAGGTTTGAAAGAACAGGAGTGTTTTCCGAGTTGGAAGTGTATAAACTTTTCCGAAACGGAGACTACCTGTCCCTGGATTTTGGTTTCTCTCCGGATGTTATTTTTCCAAATTTTAAAGCTGGAATTGAGTATTACAATCCTTTCTCCACATGGGAGCATTCGGTGGGAGTGAGGCTGCTAAGGTTTGATGGAGTGGGGAATGTTGGGGTATTGACGGCCAGTCTTTCCAAATACCATGGTTCGTTTCTATCCATTCTTCGCGGAAATTTGGCTTATAGTGAACAATCAGCCCAATTCACAAACTTTGGAGGGCTTTTTCAGGAACGATATTACCTGAGTGATGTCTCGTACGTTGGGTTGTACGCCGCCTATGGTTATGATCCATCTATTCTCATACTTTCTCAGAATGAAGGGATAAGTACAGGTAAGAATCCCTATCAATATACCATTGGCGGACTTTATCAATCCAGGTATTTCAAAAGGTTTGCGTTCACTCTGTCGTATGAATACACGGGATACGAGTTTGTTAATTTCCGGCGAAGTCAGCATACTATTTCAATCGTAGTGACCCTAGTTACCAGGCAAAAATGAAAGGAAAAAAAGTATTGCTGGCCGAGCCCAATGAATTGATCAGAAAGGTATTGGAGATGCCTATCTTCTACCATCCGATAACTGTTTGGGCAGCAGTAAAAGGAAACTGGGATAAGTTTGTTTTGCGTAAAAAATCCTGGGGTACACAGGTGAGAAAAGGGTTTACACCCAATGTTAGATAGGCTATTAATGCTTAACAGACGGTAGAATTATTCTGAATACCGTTCCCTTTCCGTGTTCACTTTCAACGTCTATTTTACCGGCGTGCTTCTTAATGATGCTCTGACTAATGTAAAGTCCCAATCCGGTGCCCTTACCAACTTTATCACTGGTGAAAAACGGCTCGAAGATGTGTTCCATGGTGCTTTGCTTCATGCCAATGCCATTGTCACGGATTTCAACGATCACATCATCTTTTTCTTTGTGAGCGGAGACTTCAATTCTGGCTTCTTTCTTTTCTTTCACCGCATCGATGCTGTTGACGATCATGTTCAGGAATACCTGGTTGAGTTCAATGGAGTTCCCCTCGACCCAGAGGTCGTTGGTGATGTCGGATTGGAACCGGATCGTCGGATGTCCCTTTTCCACCAGGACAAATGTAGATGTGAGAAGTTTTTTCAAATCAACCTTTTCGATTTCACCCTTGGATCCGGAAGGTGTCATATCAAGCAGGTTTCTGATCACACCTGTGGCACGCCTGGAGCCCAGCGAAATTCCGTCAAGGATCTCATGCATCTCCTGCACAATCGGATCAATTTTGGATTTATTGTCTGCCGAAATGTGTCGGGTTATTTTCTCAAGATCGTTTTTCAGGGGCTCCACTACACCTCCGATGAAGTTCAGCGGATTGTTGAGCTCATGGGCCAGACCCGCTGTCAATACACCGATTGAAGCCATCTTTTCTGATTCGATCAACTGTTCCTGTGTCTGCTCCAGAGCTTTCTTGGAGTTCTCGGCTTTTTCAGTTTCCATTCTCAGGTTTTCTGAAAAATGTCTTATCAAAACAAGGCTTTGAAATCCAATAAATATTAATTGTCCCAGCATAGTCAGCAATAGAGGTTCCTCTATGATCATGAGGTAGTCCAATGTCTTGATCACAAAGACGGAAAACATGAAAATGGTGCCGTACATAGAGAACCTTGCACCGACCCTCTCATTGATAAATGCCCGAATATATATCACCAATACCATCACGATGCCCAGGATCATAAACGCCACGTAGGGAAGGTTTAGTCTGGTCAAAATGTTTACAGGTAGCAGCACGGATAGCGTCCAGACAAACGATATGATGGCGAAAGCATTGGCCAGCATACGGGGAGTTTCTCTTGGGAAGATTTCCCTGACGTAAAGGGTAAAAAAGAGTCCGGTCAGATAAAAAGAGCCATACTCAAGTCGAATTCCAAGTTGGTACGGCATGTCGATGATGTCATGTAACCCATAGGTGCCCCATCCTATGATCCTGTAGGCATAACCAAATGTGAAAAGTGCGAAATAAAGGATCATTGATTCCTTTCGACTGTTGGCAAAGAGACCGATGAAGAATATGCCTGCGATGACCAGCGTCCCCGCGAAGAAAAAATCAAACGCACGAACCTGATCTCTTTTTCGGTTCATGACCGGATACTCTCCAAGTACAATGGACCGGGTAATTCCAGTTCTGCTGTGCCTGAAGTTAGAAATACGTATCTCTATATGATACAGGCCGGAAGGAACCGGATTAAGGTGCGTTAAAATGGCTCGTCTTTGTGGTTGGGAAAGAGCTTTGGAAGCTCCTGGTTTTCCACCACTGGCCATGAGTTCTCCATTAATGTAAATTTCGAAGGCGCCGTAAATATTTGGGGAGGATAGCCCAAGCTGAAAGTTTGTTGGTGCCTTTACCGTGATGCGGTAGGTACCGTATTTCACACCGTCCGGCCAACCACCGGGAACCTGCATATCCATCCTGTTCTCTTTGGATCCGGTCACATCCAGGGAGTTTGGATAAAAGTCCCATGATCCATCGAGTACCATCGTTGGATTATTGTCAGGATCTAATCCCGAAAGATCAATTACATTTTTTGAGAAGGGCTGATCTTCCTGTGCTTTCAGGCAAAATGCGACGAGTAAGCACAGCAATCCCAGGTACCTTCGTGCGATGATATCCATTTTCCAGTGACTAGTTATACCAGAATGGTTCGACTGAAATTAATCAGTAATTTTTTTATCTGACCGGAATTGACGCTGAACGGGAATAAATCACGATGAACCGGAATAGCTATGGACCACATTCGGTCGTTCAATGTTCAAAAATCACTAGCTTGCGTCACCTTTCTTGAATCATGCATGGTTTTCATGATCTGGATAAATGGCTCTCCTGGATGGATGTCTTATCCGAAAATGATTTTGTAGTAATTGATGAATTTCTTCCCGAAACGCTCTATCAGGAAATCAGATCATTTTTCAACCTCAAGCTCAATGATTTTGACAAAGCCGGAATTGGAGCACAGGATAAATATCAGATCGCTTCCAACATCCGCGGGGACTACGTTTACTGGCTGGATAGGGATCGGGACGTTGCACTTGAGGAATACTGGCAACTGGTGGAGGAGACTGTCGCTACGCTGAACAGATATTGTTTTCTGAGCCTGTCAGGTTACGAATTCCATCTCGCACACTATCCACCCGGAGGTCACTACGATCGGCACCTTGATCAATTTAAAGACAGATCCAACAGAATGATCTCGGTAGTCATTTATCTCAATGAAGGATGGCAAAGAGGGGATGGTGGGGAACTTGAGATTTTTCAGGACGATGATACCACTTTGGTGGAGCCTCTTGGCAAAAGATGTGTAATGTTCAAAAGCGCCAATGTCCCTCATGCCGTCAGGAATTCATACAAGTCAAGATACAGCCTGACCGGGTGGTTGCTCTATCATCCTTCCAGACTTGGTTCGGTATTGGGTTAACCCGATGCAACCTTTCTGTCGATATTGGTATCTTTAGAAAAACTCCAATCCTTTAACTGATCGTTAAGAATCTTCCTTTATGCTACGAAACTATCTGAAGGTTGCCCTTCGCAACCTGTTTAAAAACAAAGTCTTTTTGATTGTAAACGTTCTTGGTCTGGGCCTATCCCTTGCCAGCTGTATAGTAGCGTATCTGAATACACGCTATGACTGGGGATTTGACGAGCATCATGAAAACATAGACAACATCTACAATGTGCATTACATGCACGAAAACAAAGGTGAAATGGTGGAACATGGTAATTCACCGTTGCCTTTGGGTCCGGCTATGATGAAAGACATAACCGGTTTGAAAGGTGTCTATCGTTATGGCATTGATTATTTCACCGTCAAGGACAACCGGTTCACGGACAAGATATTCTCCACTAACGTATGCTTTGCGGATCCGGGCTTTTTCGATGCTTATACATTTCGTGAAATAGAGGGTGATCCCAATGCTTTTCATCAGATTGAAAATGCGGTCATTACAGACAAGTACGCTGCCAAATTTTTTGGAGATGAAAATCCTCTTGGCAAGGTCCTTACCGTATTTGATGACAATGGCAAAAGCATAAACTACACCGTAGGGGGAGTGGTGGAAGCACCCCCAAAAAATTCATCGATTCAGTTTGAGGTTTTGCTTAACCTGGAAAACAGATACCGGCTTTATGAGAATTTCAAAAAAGCCGATTGGGGATCATTTATTCACGCAACTTTTGTTCACCTCGAATCTCCCGGGGACGCTGAAAGGGTAGAGACTTTGATGCAGAACTACCTGGATGTATACAATGCTGCCAGGGAGGATTTTATCATTGGAGAATTCATGCTGGTGCCAATGAATGACCACGCGCATTCTTCTCCATACGTCTGGGACAATAGATTGCCTGATTCTCTTCATCCCGCGGCAGTTTACGCCCCCATGGTCATGGCGATATTGATACTTCTGGTGGCGTGTTTCAACTTTACCAATACCGCCATTGCCTCCTCTAACGGAAGACTGAAAGAGATCGGAATCAGGAAAGTGCTGGGTAGTGACAGGCGACAACTGATGGTCCAGTTTATGGGTGAGAACATGATCGCGTGCATCCTGGCAATACTTTTGTCCATTGGGATCGCTTATTTCCTCGTACCCGCATACAGCGCCATGTGGCCGGATTTGGAAATAGAGCTCGATTTCATTGAGAATCCGGGAATATTTGTATTCCTGATCGGCATGCTGGTGTTTACCACCTTTCTTGCCGGATTTTACCCTTCTCTTTATGTGAGCAGGTATGAACCGGTGAGCATTTTACGCGGGAAACTAAAAATAGGAGGTACTTCCTGGCTTTCAAAAAGTCTACTGGGCTTGCAGTACGCCTTTACAATTATGGCCCTTTTTGCAAGCGTTGCGTTCATTCAAAACGCCAGATACCAGGAGACGTTGGACATGGGATTCAATACGGATCAGATCATTGGAGTGAGGGTCATGAATGAGCGGCAATACCAGGAAATGTATAATGCCATGTCTTCCAATCCGGATTTCGAGTCTTTCTCCGGTAGTGGTCACCACATCAATTACTGGACCTATGGCTCAAACCTGACCAATCAGGAGCAGGAGATTAGGGCAAGCATGATGGACATCGGCCTGGATTATATGAAAACGATGGACATTCAGGTCATCGAAGGCAGGGGTTTTGTGAAGGAGTTTGAGGCCTCTGACCCCTCCAAATCAATCCTTGTAAATAAGAAAATGGTAGAAGAGTTTGGGTGGAAAGAAGCCCTGGGTCAGCGGCTCTATTTGAATGATACCACTTTCCTGACGGTGGTAGGAGTAGTGGACAATTTCTACACATACGGCGTTTGGGCCGAGATTCCTCCGCTTGGACTTAGGTTAAGGACCAATGACTATAACCTGGTTATAGGTAAGGTCAACATTTCCAATGTGGTGCAGTCCTACGAATACCTGGAACAAACCTGGAATGAAAAAATACCAACCAAGACCTTTAACGGATTTTATCAGGACGAACTGTTGCAGGAAGCCAAGACAGCAAATACAAACATCGTTCAGATTTTTACTTTTTTAGGTGTCCTGGCACTCGTTTTGTCATGTATTGGTTTGTTTACCCTGGTCTCGCTAAACATCATCAGACGCACCAAAGAGATTGGAGTTCGTAAAGTTTTAGGGGGTACGGTCACACACATTATTGGATTGATCAACTCACCTTTTTTGATATTGCTTACCATAGCCTCCGCACTGGGATTGGTTGGCGGATATTACCTGATTGACATGTTGATTGCCACGATTTTCACCTACTATCAGGACATGAACTTTGTGACATTCTTCGTTCCGGCCATCGTGATCCTGGGACTTTCATTCGTGATATCAAGTTTGCGAACACTACAAACGGCTTTGGTGAATCCTGTAGAATCGCTCAGGTATGAATAGAGCGCGGCCTGGTATCCTGAGTCCTTCAGACTAAAAATTAAAATTAATATTCAGTAAAAGGTTACGACCTGCACCTGAGATACCAGAACTATATGGACGATAACGTTGATCTGTGATGTTTTCTACACCCGCTGTTACAGTTAAGCCACCAGTAAAGTGATAAGAACCCTTAAGGTTTAAAGTATACCATCCCGGCGCATAGTTGTTTCCATCTTTGTCCCTGGCATAGATCTCATCTTTTTCACGTTCATCCACCGCTAGTTCCAAATGGCTTCTTTGACCCTGATAGTTCGTGTAAAGCTGTAACCGGACCTGATCCTTTTGATAATTCAATCGGCTTACGCCAAAAAACGGAGCTGCGTGCCTGGATGGACTGGTACTGCCATCATCCAGCTCTTCCGTGCCCTCCTGGTAATTGACATCGGTGGAGAAATTGAAGCCTAATGGAAACTGTATCTCAAGGCCTGTTTGAATACCCCAAACATGGGCCACAGCTGCATTTTGTATGCTTTGTACTTTGCTTAAAGTACCATCATAAATAATGCTGTCAAACCCATTGAGGAGATCATCTCTTCTTACCAGAGCATTTTCCAACAAGGTATAGTATCCTGTGACATCCAGTTTTACCGACTCACCGAAAACGTGTGCTACCCCCAGATCAAAGTTATAGGCGTACTCGGCATCCAGGTCCTTATTTGGGACAACCACTGCACCCGGCTCAGAGTCAAAGACTTTTCCTATGTCATCGACATTTGGCGAACGAAATGCCGTACCGAAGTTCGTGTTGATCACCCAGTTTTCACCCGGCCTGTATACAGCCCCCATACTTCCTGAAACCGCTCCATTATTCAACGACACCTGCTCGAATGGGAGAGGGTAGAATATCGCATTGTCCGAGAAGTCCGCATCTATGGAGAACTGATTGTATCTGACCCCGGCCGCCAGGGTAAGCTTATTATTTAGTTTGAATTCATCATTCACGTAAATGCCCGCTGAAAGCCATGTGGCATCAGGATACCGGGTGGCGCCTGAAGTAGCGGTATTATTGTCAATATTGGAATTCTTTCCAGTCGAAATGACATCATTGATGACCAATTCCGCACCGTAGAAAACGGTGTTTCTGCTGCCTGTCGACTTCAGGAAATCAAGATTGGCGGAATAGGCGTCTACATTCTCAGTTCTGGTTTCCCTTATAGGTTCGTTCAGGTTTCGGCTTATCCTGCTTTCTTCAAAAGCCTGGTAGGCTACCTGCAGGCCGGCTTCGTCAAAGAATTGATTCGCATGGGAATACTTTAATGTCAGGTTGTTCATCATCCATTTTTGAGGACCGTAGTTCCATTCCGCATATTGCGGTAAGCCATTGCTGGTCCTATTGTGTCGATCATATCGTCCATATTCTGTGGTCTGAGAATAATGGAATGCATATTGAATGTCCCAGTAATTATTTGGTCTGAACCGAAGTTTCTGCATGGTATTGAACTGGTTATAGCCGGAAGGTCTCTGTATAAGCGGGTTACCCTGCTCGGTAATCTGGTCCACCTCATCTACCCGTTCAACATAGTAAGGCTTTAAGTAGTCCCTTGGACCATTTTTGCCCTGAAGCAGGTCTTCGTATGTCCAGAGACTAAAACTGGAAACAAACGCCATCTTGTCCCAGCCAAAATTGATGTCAAAATGCCCGGTACGTTCGTTATTGGCAGAAGTGTAGCGGGCTGCCGCATTACCTTGTACCAGCATGTCATCGTCAATGCCAAATTGTGGGGTCAGGGTGGAAAAGCTCATCACCCCTCCAATGGCATCACTACCATAAATCACAGAACCAGGTCCAAACAGAACTTCGGCACTTTCTGTTGCGAAAGGATCAAGGTTGATCACATTCTGGATATTGCCTCCCCGAAAAATGGCCGTGTTCATCCGAACACCATCTACGGTGTAGATGAGTCTGTTTGTGGCAAACCCTCTGATCATGGGACTGCCACCACCTTGCTGGCTTTTTTGGATAAATACCTTACCGGAAAGTCCAAGCAGATCAGCCGCGGTTTGCGGGTTTTGAAAATCAATATCCCTGGAGGAAATGGAGATGATCTTGGAAGGCACATCGTCAGACACCTGTTTCCAACGTGTAGCAGATACGACCACCTCGTCCATGCTGATGCTACCGGGTGTCAGACTTAATTCAAAATTCATTGAGTCAAGTTGAGCGAAGCTAAGAGACTGAGATTTATACCCAAGCTTATGAAACTGGATACTGCCTGATGCTCCGAAAGCGGAAATGTCGGCCTTACCATCATTGTTCGTGGTGGCAAACGCTTTCGGCTCATTGCTGATGAGTATGACCTGTTCGACTGGAGAACCGGTTTCCTCATCCAGTATGGTGATGCTCTGTCCATATATACCTATGACCATAACAGAGCATAACCATACAAGAAAGAATTTCTTCATGGTTTATTGCATACAAAAATTGTACAAAAAGAGATTTTGCGGGCTTTAGCAGCCTAAAGAGGATGGATGAGAAATGGGCGGAGGAAAAGGTGGTACAAGATTGGTTTGGTTGAATCCGGTTGTATTCTTATGAAAAAATACCAGCGGGTCAATTATTGTTTTTGGCGTCCAGCTAAATGCGCCATCGAGATAGAGGTTCTGGATGAAAACCATCAGTTTGGCCGCTTGTTGTTGATCCTGAGAATGTTGGTTCATTACTTTGTTCACCAGAGAAGAAATACTCTTGTTGAGTTTCGATTCTTTTTCATCTTTCCAGCACCAGTAGGAAACTGAGTCAATCGTGCTTTCTGAGCGCACTACGTCGTACATGTCACCCTGATACTCAAACTCCCTTGAGTGTTCCCAATCCAGGTTCTTTTTAGCGGATTGTTTAGAAAATTTCAGGAGAACCAGGTCAGAATTGTCCATTCCTGCCAGTATCATTTCCTTCACTTCATGACGCACCTCGTACTTTTTGTACTGAAGCCATGAGAAGGTAAGTAAGACCGGCGTCAGAAAAACGAAGCAAAGGAATATGGCCTGCTTTTGAGTTTTCACAGAATGCAAAAATAAGCAGGATACAGCTAGGCAACTTTACGACCATAACATTTGTGATAAGCGGAAACTGTAGACTTAATTGATCAAAACTCGAACTCATCTCCCGGTAACAGTACAGAAATGAGGATTTCTTCTTCGCCTAGCAGCCCATTGACGGATCTGGACTTTTTGCTTTGGTTTCTAAACCGAACCAATTGACCTTCTCCGACAATCTTGACCTTGTTGTCCACTACATATGCCGCAGTGGATTCTTCGATGCCCCATCCTTCTAATCCTGGGTCTTCGATGACGGCCGTCAGGAGTCGGTTGTATCGGCTTCTGGTCACAAAATGCTGATCAATGATGATATTGGATGATAAGAACCCAAGTCCCTGATCCAGTTCGATGTTATCCGGTTCGATGGATTGAAAAGTGGGATGATACTGCGGATGCTTCAGTTGGTCCCCAGTGATCATTTTGTCACTCATGATGGCTGCTCCGGCACTTGTTCCGGCTATGATAGCACCATTGTTGAAGGCTTGACGCAAAAGATCATCAAATCCAGAGGAATCGGCGTAATCCATAAATCTCCGTTGATCCCCGCCAGGGATATAGATCAGCTTACAGTTTAAAAACCTATTACGGATCGCTTCATTCACTTCCGATAGCTCATTTGGCTGGATGTCCAGAAAAGTTTCATGGCCGTGCGCCTTGAATTGCTTCATAGCAAAGTAGGAGGAGGAGTCCGGTTCGATACTTGACCAGGGTAGGATGGCTATGGCGTCCGTGGATTGGATTTCAGCTTCATCCATTAGAAACCGGATCATTTCCGGTGGTCTTTTTCCGCCACCAATTATGAAGAGTTTTCCTGTTGATTCCTGGGCTATAGAAAGATTTGAGAGCAATAGACATGCTATCCCCAGAATCAAAACTGTTATCCTTTTTTCCAAATAAACCTCTTTCATACTTACTAATTTCTGGTTCATACAAGTTGAATTACTGGTGTCAAATTAAATAAGGAATTTGCGGTGTTGTAGAACCACGACAAAATATTCATGAAAACGCTCATATTTTCACTAGGAATTCTCTTGTGCTTTTCCGTGTCTGCCCAAGACATCAATGAACTTTCGCTGGACGAGTTGCTTGCAATAGATGTAGACAAAAGCAGCGCTGACATCAGATTCGATCCGGAAGTTGGATTGTCCGGTAAAACCATTAATCTCGGAATGATTCTTCCCGTAAGTAAATTCCGGGACTACTCCGAAGAATTGTATTATGCTGCAAGGCTTGCTGTGACCGAGATCAACCAGGCTGGAGGGGTTTTGGGAAAAAGACTATACCTGATCCCTGCTGATGATGCTGCAGACGCTGGGTTTGCAGTGGAGAAGGCCATGATTCTTGCCGACTCCTGTGAAGTCCGGTACGTAATTGGGCCAACCAGCTCCGGCAGATTTACAGATGTAATCTCAAAGGTAGCTTTGGACCGGGGCGTGATGGTGATTTCTCCCTCCGCCACTTCTGATAATATCACATCTCTTCAGGATGGTGGCCTTGGGTTTCGAACATCCGCTTCGGATAAGTTGCAGGGGAAAGTGGCTGCTGATCTTGCCTATTCCAATTTACAAAAGTCCACTGCCTCCGTCTTTTACATCGACAATGACTATGGGGAAGGATTGGGTGCAGAGTTCTCCAAAAATTTCGAAAGGATGGGTGGAAAGATTTTGGCCAGAACGAGTTACAGCCCGCTGGTTGATCTGGACAATTATGATGTTACGGAAAAACTCAGTGAGGCCCTCAAAGACCGTCCTGAAGTGCTTTACATGGTTTCGAATGACGTTGACCTTCAGAAAATATCGGCACGCATGGCCGACATGGAACTTTTCAAAGATGTCAAACCCATCATAATCGGCTCCGACGGTGCACGCGGTCCGAACCTAGCAAATAATAAAGGCAAGGTTCTGAATGGTATGTATGGAACAGCCGTCTCCACCGGGGACAATCAGTCTTTTCTCGAGAAATTTGAAAAAGCATATGGCTGGCAACCGGTAAATTCTGAAGCTGGTGATGCTTATGATATTGTGTATCTTATTGCCCTTGGATTGCATCAGGCCGACTCGAGCGATCCAAGAGAAGTTTCAAAACTGATGGTGGATCTTACAAGCGGCGGCGAAAAAGTGAATGCCGAGGATTGGAACAAGATCAAATCACTGATCAGAAGGGGAAAAGACATTGACTTTCAGGGTACATCCGGCACACTGGACTTTGACGAGAATGGCGATGTGAAATCCAGGAATTTCGAGATCTGGAGACTTGGCGATAGTGGGATCATCACGGAGATAGATAACTACCAGATGTCTGGAAACTAAGTCAGGGTTTCAGGAGTTTGCCCGATAGGGTGGGTAAACCTTCTTTTGACTTTACAAATTCTCCGTTCACCATAACATAGTCAAAGCCCTTAGCCACCTGATGGGGATCTTCATAGGTAGCCAGAGCTTTTATGTTTTCAGGCTTGAATAAAATCAGGTCAGCCTTTTTGCCGATCTCGATAGATCCTCTGTCCTGAAGTTGCAAAATCGAGGCAGGAAAAGATGTCATCTTGTAGATGGCTTCCTGAAGCGTCAGCAATGAATCCTTCACTACAAATGTGTCAATGACTTTTGCAAAGGAGCCGTATCCACGGGGATGATGCATGGTGGGGCTACCGTCAGAACTGATTCCTACGAGTGGACTTTGTATCAAACGGTTCTGAAGTTCTGCATTCATCACAAAATATGCTCCTGAGGCTCCCTGTGGACCTATATCATCAATCAAAACTTCCACAAAGGATTTATCCAGGTCATCCGCTACCTGACTTAGGTTCCGTCCTTTAAATGGTCCGGAACCTATGAGTGTCGCTTCGGGTCCATTTCTCAGGTTCACTTTATTTTCCAGAAATGTCTCCAGCTCTTGTCGTCGCGCCGGCATGGCAGCATCAAAGTCCGCCCTGGTTTTGGCCCATTCGGGAAAAAGAATAGAGATACCCGTGTAACTGGCGTTATAGGGATACACATCGGCGGTTATCTGAATCCCGTGGGAGTTGGCTTCCTCCAATACCTTCAGAATTTCTTCCGCCCGTTCACGACCCTTTCCATAAACGGACTTTAAATGAGAGATATGAACCCTGGAAAATTCACCTTGCCTGATTAATTCATTGATCGAATTTATGAGCTGGTCATCGTCCTCATTTCTCATGTGACTCATGATTAGTTTTTGGTTTTGACCAACTGTTTCTGCCAGAGCCAGGAGTTCCGTTTCATTGGCATATAGACCCGGTACATACTCCAGTCCGGTTGACATTCCGAATAGCCCGGGAAGGTGTTGATTCAAAACGTTTTTCATCTCTTCGATTTTCTCGAAAGATGGTTCCGGATCAGTGCCAATACCTACCATTCGTCTTAGTGAACCGTGTCCAATAAACATCGCGATATTCGGTCCGATATTGATGGTGTCCATTTGATCCAGCCAGACCCCCAGGTCCAATGGACTCGATCCATCCTGTCCCAGGGCGATTGTGGTCACACCCATTGAAATAAAATTTTCAAACTCCGGCGTTTCTATTGGGTTTCCATGTGCATGAAGATCGATAAAACCTGGGGAAAGAACGTATCCGTTGGCATCTATCTCTTGCTCAGCCAGTACATCCTCCTGATCACTATTTCCCAGGAAAACAATCTGATCTCCTTTAATCCCAACATCTTCACTAGCAGGTTCTGACCCCGATCCATCATAGACCGTAGCTCCTTTTATCAGCATGTCCACTTCGACAGGGGGTTCACCTTGCTCGCAGCGGAGCAGCATTAGAAGTGCACAGATAGCCAGAAAATAACGATGATGATTCATAAAAAAAGACCCCTGAACTATCAGGGGCCCGAGTTTAGATTATCCAACTACTTTTTACAGAGTCTTTAGGTATTCAAGGCTTTTAGGCACTTGTTTCAGAGCTCTTGAGCTCTCATCCTCTATGATCGCATAGGGGATACCAATTTCTTTTGCGGCCTTCATGACTTCGGCAATGCCTACATCTCCAGTTCCCAGAACGACATTTGATTCCACATCCTGACGGCCATTTTGATTATCCGGGGTACCGGGCTTTCTGTCTTTTAGGTGGAGTAACGAAAAGCGATCCGGATATTTGCGAAGAATGGCCGCCGGATCCTGCCCTGGGTTTCTGATCCAGAAAACGTCCATTTGATAGCTCACATACTCAGCCTGCGTGTTTTCCATCATGTAGTCGAACAGCGTACCCGGTCCATCGTACTTTCTGAATTCGTATCCATGAGGATGATAGCAAAGGGTCAGGCCATTTTCTTTTAGTTTTTTTCCGGCAGCATTAAAAACATCAACTGCCGCCTGCATGTTTTCCATTGTAAAATTGTCTCCATCATGAGGTATCCAATAGCATATCACATACTGTGCTCCAAGGTCCTTAGCATTGTCAATGACAGGCTGGATGTCATCCCTTAGTTGCTCAAAACCGGCACCTGTGGCAATGATCTTGACATCATACTTTTTTAGCAGGGATTTATATTCTTCCCGATCCATGGACCCGGGAACTCCGCCCTCAACATATTTGATGCCCCATTCATTGACTTTAGCCAGTGCTTTTTCCGGATCTTCAATGTCCCGCACGCACAACATTTGCAAGCCGATTTCCTGCGCGCAAAGAATTGTACCAAAAAGAAGGAAGGTTATAAGAAGGGAGCTTCGAAGTGAGGTCATTTTCAGGTTATTTTAGGGAAATATAATCAAGTTATGGCGTATAAGCCAATTTAAACGAAAATAGCCCTTTACATGTAAAATTGACGCTTGCTTTGAAACCGCGGTATTATATTTAACCAAATCCAAAAATCGATTTTTAGTGAATACCCTAAAACTTCTACTGCTAATTATTCCATTACAGGTTATTTTCAATTCCTGCGGAAACAAGAGTATCGAATACCCAACCGAAATTCCGCCAAGGGAAGAATGGACCACAGTATCTCTGCCGGAAGGTGCGGATACTACGAGTGAACGCTGGAAAAACATTGATCTGGAGCCAAAACCACCTGTAATGCCCAAATCACCTCAGGATCAGGCGTCCTTGTTTTTGCTTCCTGAAGGCTATAAAATGGAGCCTGTGCTGACAGAACCACAAATTCAACAGCCCGGTGCCATCAGCTTTGATGCCAATGGAAGAATGTATGTGCTGGAGTTGCGGACTTATATGTTGACGGTAGATTCGGAAGGAACACTTGAGCCGGTCAGCGGAATTTCCCGTTGGGAGGATCGCAACGATGATGGAGTGTATGAGACCGGAGGAATGTTTGTGGATAGCCTTGTATTTCCGCGATTTGTATTGCCTTTTGGTCCGGATGGGGTATTGACAATGGAGTCCAATGAAGATGAAGTTTACCTTTTCAAAGACACTGATGGAGATGGTAAGGCAGACAAAAAAGAACTTTTCACCGATAACTTTGGACGGCCTGGAAATGTAGAACATCAGCAGGCTTTTTTGTATTGGGGGATGGATAATTGGATGTACAGCACCGTTAATCCTTTTAGAATAAGATGGACCCCTGATGGTGTCATTAGAGAACCGACCGGCTCCAATCATGCCCAATGGGGGATCACGCATGATGACGATGGGAAGCTATGGTTTCAGGGTGGCGCCAGTGGTGTCCCCAGCTATTTTCAGTTTCCTATTCATTATGGGGATTATATAGTTAAGGAGAATTTTACCGAAGGATTTGAAGTGCCCTACGGAGCTCCCATCAAGATAGCTGATATGCAGGGTGGAATGAGTGCCGTCCGACAACCAGACGGAAATTTGAATCGTGTGACGGGGGCAGCGGGCAATGATGTATTTAGAGGGGATCGGCTCCCCGCGGAGCTTAGAGGTGAATACTTTTATGGTGAACCGGTGGCCAGAATTGTCAGACAGATCACGGAAAAAAAAGATGGTGGTCTGAGTTTACTGCACAATGTTTACCAGGACCGGGAATCGGAATTTATCCGCTCGATGGATCCATTGTTCAGGCCCGTCGACATGACCACATCACCGGATGGCACCATGTACATTACTGACATGTATCACGGCATCATTCAGGAAGGAGAGTGGGTGCCGGAAGGATCTTATCTGCGAACCAAAGTGCAGCAGTATCAACTGGACAAAGTAGTGAGCCTTGGACGAATTTG
Organism: Cyclobacteriaceae bacterium; assembly: GCA_965228045.1. Classification (GTDB taxonomy): domain Bacteria; phylum Bacteroidota; class Bacteroidia; order Cytophagales; family Cyclobacteriaceae; genus JANQEU01. Next base: position 2,516,814 of record OZ245789.1, read on the forward strand.
GAGGTTGACCCATGAGGACTTCGAAAGGGACCTCACCGCTCCAAAAATGTATGAGCGATCCTCTCAGGAATTGGTTGAGTTTTTAGGTCATCCAAATGGCTGGTGGAGAGACATGGCCCAAAAAGTACTGGTACTGAGGCAAGACAAATCCATTGCCGCAGAATTGGAAAGGATCGTGATTGAAAGTGATGACTTATTGCATCGTTTTCACGCCCTCTGGACGCTCGAGGGAATTGGTTCCTTGACGACTGATATAGTGACTAGTTTGTTTGATGATCCCAATCCCAGAATGCGTAAAATGGCATTATGGGCCAGTGAATCACTTTATAAGGCCGGGAAGAAAGAGTTGGCCGATGATTACATTCAGCTAATCGGGGATACGGATACCGAGGTAGCGATGAGGGCGATGATGACCTGTCGTTTATTCGAAATCACTGCGGCACATGAAGTAATCAAAGGTAAAATGGCCGCTGATTCCACTCCCGGAATACAGCTGGTGGGTAAGCAGGTATTGGAACCTCCTGTGGTTTATGCCTATTTTGGTAGAGGGAATCTGGATCTGAATGAGGAAGAAGAGGAGCTGGTGCTAAAAGGTGCAGATATATACAATTCACTATGCTACACCTGCCATGGTACGGATGGCAATGGCACACCGATCGGAGATGATTTGATGGCACCACCATTGGTTGGAAATAGTAGGGTCAGGATGCACCCTGAATATGTGATCAGCCTGCTACTATACGGGATGACAGGAGATATTGAAGGAAATTCCTATGCCGGAGGCGTGATGGCGCCGATGGGAAGTAATGACGATGAATGGATAGCATCCGCTGCATCTTTCGTAAGAACCCATTTTGAAAACGAAGGCTCTGTTATTTTCCCTGATGAAGTAAAGGAGATACGAGAAAAATATGGTGAGCGGGCGCCCTTTACTTATTCAGAGTTAATAGCGGCAGTGCCCAAAGTGTTGGAGTTCGAGGAGAGCTGGGTTGTTACTGCCAGCCACACCGCCTCAACTCGAAAGGGTAGCACAACGTCGCCAGCAGGTGCTTTCAATTTTGAAGGTTGGACCACCGGTGAAACCCAAAGTGCAGGGATGTGGTACCAGATTGAATTTCCGGAAACCAAGAAAGTAACCGAACTAAACTTTGTTTCACCCGCGGTAAGCCGGGGTTGGAGGGAAGGTTCCCCACCACCACTACCTACTTATCCATATAAATACAATCTGACTTATTCGCTGGATGGGAACGAATGGTCGACTCTGATAGAGAATGGTACTTGTTCTGATGAAGATGTCAGGATGAAATTCGAAGCAGTGGATGCCAGGTTTATAAAAATCGAACTGACTGAATCACAGGAGAGGGTTGAAGGCGAAAGATGGGGTGAACCACATACCTATGAAGTTCCGTGGAGGATGCGAGAATTTCAGATTTACGGATGGGAAAATAAGCCTGGTTAAACGAACCCGATTTATTTCTTATGCAAATATGAATCTTATTCATTAGATTCACGTTTGCATAAGAAATCATGGGAACTCAAAGAAACTATCTCGGGGAATTTGAAGAGCTGATATTGATTGCTGTTGCATCGTTGGCAGATGATGCTTACGGCGTTAGTGTGATGAAGTATATCAAGGACGAGACAGGACGAGGCGCGAACATCAGTGCCGTACATGAAGGTCTTAAAAGACTACAGAAAAAGGGTTTTTTGACTTCGCACTTTGGAGGTGCGACATCAGAGAGGGGTGGTCGGCGAAAGAGATATTTTCTGCTTACGGACTTTGGAAAAAACACCCTTGATGAGCTGATCAGACTCAAGATCGAGCTGTACCGAAAAATACCTGACCTGAACATCAAATTATCATAATGGAAAAGTCGCCTCCTGAATGGATAGGGAAATTTCTTCGATGGTTCTGTAATCAGGAACTACTAGAGGAAATAGAGGGAGACACCCGGGAGCTCTATTCAGAGCGATTGCGAGATGAGGGTAAGTGGATGGCAGAATTTAAATATCTACGGGATATCCTTCGTTTTTTCAGGATTTCAAATTTCAAAAACTCACATCAAAATAAAAGGTCAAATCAAAATCTCATTGCCATGTTCCAAAATTTCCTGATAACAGCCAGGCGGAGCTTTCTCAAACATCGTAGCTATTTCCTGATAAACGTAACAGGTCTCGCCGTGGGAATAGCTAGTGTTCTTTTTATCTCGATATATGTTTTCAATGAAAGTAGTTACGATCAGTTTCACACTCAGTCGAAAAATATTTTCCGTGTAAACAGCAAAGCTATAATACGCGGAAAACCGTCTTCCAATACAGCCAATACACCTCCATTCATTGGAAAAATTATGATGGATCTCTATCCTGAGGTCATAGCTGCTACAAGAATTTTTGATCCTGGCCAGATGGTGATTGGCAATGGGTCAGGTAAGATCATTGAGGACCAAATCCTTTTCGGTGACTCATCATTCTTTAAGGTATTTGATTTTGAACTGATCAAAGGAAATCCTGCGACCGCATTGATCCATCCAAGAACCATGATCATATCGGAACGATATGCATCCAAATACTTTGGAAAAGATAACCCGGTCGGGAAGCACCTTTCGGTTGAAAGTGATACGGTCCATTATGAAATTACGGGAGTTTTCGCTGATATTCCAGCTAATTCACATATTCAGTTCGACCTCATGGGATCTGTAATATCCAACCCGGAATGGAATCAGAATAGATGGGTTTCTTCCTCCGGTAATCACAACTATATCATATTGGATGACCCGGCCAAACAGAAGGTATTGGAGGAAAAATTTGAGGAAATCGTATATCAATACCTTGCGCCGGAGATAGAGTATTATACGGGTTTGAAGATATCGGAGTGGGAAGGTGCCGGCAACCATGCCTATTATGACCTGATACCTATCACGAATATCTATCTCAATTCAGACAGTACCGGTGAATTGGCCCCAACAGGTAACAGAATCTACATTTACATCTATGGATTGATAGCGTTAATAATACTGTCTATGGGCCTATTTAATTTTATCAATCTGGCCACAGCACATTCCACTACCAGGGCCAGGGAAGTGAGTATCAGAAAAGTGATTGGTTCCTCCAGAAGACAGTTAATTATTCAATTCGTGTTTGAATCTGTTCTCATTGCCTTCGTGGCCAGTATCGCTGGTCTTTTACTTGTGGTTGGTTCATGGGAATATTTCATTGAGCTCGTGGGGAAAGACGTAAATATTGATCAGTTGACAGGACCCATCGGATGGATCGTATTTGGATCATTTGTAATAGGTATCGGAGTGCTTGCCGGTATTTATCCTTCGATCATTCTCTCTCGTTTCAAACCGGTTTTGGTTTTAAAAGGCACCCATTCACAGGGTGCTAAAACGGGCTGGTTAAGAAACTTACTGGTCACCTTGCAATTTGCGGCTTCGATGGTGATCATCATTGTCACTTATGTGATCTATGACCAGATTGATTTCATGCTTTCCAAAAATCTTGGTTTCAGTAAAGAGCAGGTACTTGTAATTCAGAGACCAGAGGGTTTGGGTAAGAATTACGAAGTATTCGAGAAAAGTCTTTTGACAAACCCTGACGTCCGGATGGTCACAAATTCTCAAACCATTCCCGGAAAGAACTATGAGTTAAGGTCTTATCGCAAAAAAGATGATACTGAGACTTACCTGTTCAAGAGTAACCTGGTGAACTACAACTACCAGGAACTCATGGGACTTGAACTAGTAAAAGGCAGGTTTTTTTCTAAAACTCATAGCAGTGATTCAATTGGCGTAGTGATCAATGAAGCTGCTGCCAAAGCCTTTGGATTTGAAGATCCAATAGGACAGAAGTTGACCAGTGCTTTCCGAAAAGGTGAGATACTGACCATCATAGGAGTAATAAAGGATTATAACATCTCATCCTTGCATAAAGCGATCGAACCTGTTTCCATGGAATTGTTTCCGGCTTACCAGAATGGATACATAAGTATCAAACTGGCAAGTGATCAAAACATAAGAGAAACAGTTTCATTCATTGACCGACAATGGGACAGATACACAACAGATGAACCATTTCAGTACTTTTTTTATGACAATGAATACCAGCAGCTTTATAAAGCAGAAACATCCACCGGAAGAATTCTCACGGTATTCGCTTCTCTTTCGGTTTTCATTGCGTGTATCGGATTAATCGGTCTGATTACCTTTTCATCCTCCATTCGAAGAAAAGAAATCGGGATCAGGAAAGTGCTCGGGGCAAGTATCTTAAAGTTGGTTGTGCTGCTTTCAAGTAATGTAGGAAAGCTACTCTTTATATCAATTATTCTGGCCTGGCCATTGGCGTACTTTTCATCGCAGTACTGGCTGCAAAACTTTGCTTCAAGAGTCGTGTTTAATCCTTTGGCTTGCGTTTATTCTGCCCTCTTAATGATAACCGTTATTGGCTTATCCATTGGTTATCAAACCTATAGGGCCTCCATCCGCAATCCCGCGGACTCTCTTCGTCAGGAATAAAATATTTATTGATCTGTCGGTTACCTGTCAGATGATTTTTTTATATATTCCTGAATACAATTCAATACTGAGGTCGTAGTCAGTTTTGTTATGCTTATTAATCGCTCATGGTCTCTTTCTAAGAGCCTATTCTTCCTATTATTCTTATCATCGGTCCTGCCTGTTCATTCGCAGGAAGATTACAGTGGTATTGGCACCGCCATCAATAATTTTCGTAATGAAAACGACGGATGCGGGGCAGGTGGAGAATCTCAGGATCCATTAAACACAAGTTATGAACTTGATGCTGCAGCCGGGGTCCACGCGGATGATATGGCCACAAATGATTTTCTTGATGACACTGGCAGCGATGATAGTTCGCCCTCGGATCGGGTAGAGGCCCAGGGTTATACCATCATATATTCTCCACAGCAGGCTTTACTGGAATCGGCTGATGCTTTGACAGTAACCGAGTTGATGGCATTTTGGGAAGAGTCCTATTGTGAGATCCTTCTGGACCCTGATTTCACTGATTTTGGGTTTGGTTATGCCAATGAAGATGTAGGTGAAAATCCCCATAAATATGTCCTGGTTCTGGCTGGGGGAAGCTGCGAATCGCCGGGAACTGTATACGAGGACTCCGATGGTGACGGATATGGTGTCAGCGGTACCGCGTCAGAGGGGTGTGTCAGACCTGGGTACGTGGACAATAGTTCCGACTGCAATGATAACCTGCATCAAACCGATTTTGACGTCAAGGACCTGAGCAGCTGGGAAAACCTGAACGATGAGGAGAGATGGTATGCAGATCAGATCGAGTCAATAAGAATCAATGAACGAACCCTGGAGATCATTCCCTATTCCTCTACCTGGTTTGAGGATTACAGAGGACCCTTCGTCTTTCGGGAGTATTCCGGCACGTCCTTTTCATTTACCACCACGGTAACGGTTACCAACCGTGATGGAGAAGGAGCTCCGGGATCCAATTATTCGGTGGCCGGTATCAGTATTCGGAAACCAAAAAACTTTCCAAACGGGGCTTTGGAAGACTGGACGGAATCGCAGGAAAATTACGTTTTCCTGACCATCGGAACCGCGACAGAGGAGAATCAGCTGTATTATAACTCTACGGTAAATAGCTTTAGCACAGTAAGTACTAGCGCAATTGAAAGTCTTGAGCAGGTGACGTTAAGAGTGGCCTTGATGGATGGATATGTCGTAATGCTATACAAAGTAGGCGATGGTGAGTATCAGGTCTTGAACAGGTACGAAGACCGGTCCGATCTAAGTGAAAACCTACAGGTTGGCTTTATAACCATGACTGATTATCAGACAGTGAGTGGTCTTTCGGTTTCCGAATACAATACTTCTGTTATTGAGGACGGTAACGCCGATTTGAAAGCAGTTTTCGACAATGGATATTTCCATGAGGTGGTCGTTCCCGCAGAATTCGAAGGTTCGCTGGGTGACGCCTCCGATGAGGATTTACTGGGTTTTCTCGGAGAAGATCTGCTCATGTATCAAAATGTAAGTACGTGGTACCGCGATGCGGACGGAGATGGTTTTGGAACTTCCGGTAATTCGATCCAGGCTTGTGAAAAGCCGTCCGGATATGTGAACAACAATTCTGATTGCAATGATCTGGATGAAGATATAAATCCCAATACGGTTTGGTATTTTGACAATGACAATGACGGGTATGGTAGCGCCTCCACTACCACGACCTCCTGTTCTCAACCCGCAAATTATGTCTCAAACAGCAATGATTGCGATGACAGCAATGGGGACATAAATCCTACTACCACCTGGTATCTGGACAATGATGATGACGGCTATGGAGATTCGGAAACATCGGTTGTTCAATGCTCACAGCCTGAAAACTATGTTCTTAATTCCAATGACTGTGACGATTCAGATGAGAATATAAATCCGGATCTGGTATGGTATGAAGACGCAGATGAAGATGGCTATGGTGATGCGGAATCGTCCGTTACCTCCTGCACTCAGCCGGCAAATTATGTTTCAGACAACACCGACTGCGATGACTCAGACGATGGCATCAATCCGGAAACAACCTGGTATGCCGATGCCGATGGTGATGGTTATGGAAATCCAGAATCTTCCGTCCAGTCATGCACTCAGCCTACCGACTATGTGCTGGACAATACCGATTGTGATGATTCTGATGAACAGATAAACCCTGAGACTTTGTGGTATCCGGATACCGATGGAGATGGGTATGGCACTGATGACTCTGAAGCCACGATTTTGACCAGCTGTACGCAACCAAGAGATCATGTACTAAACAACTCTGATTGTGATGATACGGATGAAAACATATTTCCGGAAACGACCTGGTATGCCGATGGTGACGGCGATGGCTACGGAGATCCTGAAAACTCATTACTGGTGTGCGACCAGCCTGCGAACTATGTAGCAGATAATACCGATTGTGATGATGATGATGCGAGCATCAATCCTGAAACCATTTGGTATGCGGATTCCGATGGCGACGGGTTTGGGGATGCAGAAAGTACGCAGTCGGCATGTGTTAAGCCCAACAATTTTGTTTCAAATAGCAACGATTGCGATGATGGAGATGCCAGCCTGACAATAGAGACCATCTGGTATGCTGATGACGATGGCGATGGTTTTGGTGATGGTAATGAAAGTGTTTCGGCCTGTATCAAACCATCGAGTTATGTATCAAACTCGAATGACTGCAATGATTCGGATTCAAACTCAAATCCCAATACGGTCTGGTATAAGGATGCGGACGGTGATGGATTTGGTAACGCTGATTCAACTACCACGGCTTGTTCAAAACCAGCAAACTATGTTTCTAATGATGATGATTGTGACGATGCTTCTGCAGAAGTCAATCCTAATACGACCTGGTATTTGGACTCGGATAAGGATGGTTACGGCATCGGATCCACCACAACCCAGTCCTGCTTGCAACCGACCGGATATGTTGCCAATTCTACAGATTGTAATGATCAGGACAGTCAGTCCAATCCGATGACTACCTGGTATGCCGATACCGATGATGATGGTTATGGAAGCCCGGAGGAGACGATCCAGTCATGTGCCAAACCCGATGGATTTGTCAATAACAACCTCGACTGCAATGACGGGGATCAGCAACAAAATCCAAATACATTGTGGTATGCCGATAGTGATGAAGACGGGCTGGGGGATCCAGAGACTACAATAGCCCAGTGCAGTCAACCTGCAGGTTTCGTTGACAATGCTATGGATTGCGATGATCAGGATGCCGAAAAGGGAGTGGACTGCAGCGTGCTCGGTTTGGAGGATGAAAAAATTATACTACATCCAAATCCGGTTCATTACATTCTGGAGATAAGGAGAATGCAAAACATTAGTACCATACTGGTCTCTGACATGACCGGTAGGATCTTAATCAGCAAGCCTGCCACCCAAAATCAATTAGACGTATCAGATTTGAAACCAGGAGTTTACCTTCTTTACCTGGAAGATTTGAAAAGTGGAATTACCAAGTTTCGGTTCGTCAAAAACTAGTCTATCGCGAGAAATACTCCAGCAACTGCAGGATTTTGTAACCAAGGTTATCTGACATTACCTGTTTGTATTGAGCGCTTTTTACATATCCGCCATTGGCATTGAAGAACTCATTCATCACAGGAGCCCAGTCAGAGTTTTTGGGCATGATAAACCCAAAGCTTTCTCCATGAATATCTCCAGGAATTTGCCTGTCTACATTCACATTGTCATTGATGATTTCCAGATAATTCGGAAAATCCACATAGGTGAAATAATCAGGAGAGGAAAGCACCTTATCCAACTTTTCCTGGCTGTTGTTTACATATTCAATTTCAAATCCACCATATTGATCCTTCATTTCCTGAAGACGTTTATCATGGGTTGAGCCTTTCTGTACCGCTGCTTTCATACTTGAAAAATCATTCCCGATGTTACTGAGCCTGACCAGTTTTTTCGATGCTTTGTTCGTAACCAGGATCGCCACATTTTCAAAGTAGGATGGACTGAACTCATAAAACTGCTTTCTCTCTTCAGTTATTGTGACATCACCAAGCCCGAAGACACCTCCATTGGATGCCTTGATTGTGCTGAGAAAAAGTTGAAAATTTGTCGGATCGGAGATCTTTTTATATTGAACATTGACATCAATTCCGTGTGTAGATTCCACATATTCCACAAAATCCTCCATTATGTCAAAACAGATGCCTTTTGGCTCGCCGTTGACAATTTCAGTGAATTTGGGAGTTTGGGCATAGGTGACCACGATGCTGGCGGCTTTCGCCTGTTTAGCTTTCGCAAATGTGTCCCCGGAAAAGCCCTGAGAAATGGCCATAGGACATATCATCCCTAAGGCAATAGAGAATATCGATAATTTTTTCATAGATAGTTTGTCGTGCAACTTTTAAAGTTAGTTCAGAACGCGTTAGCCAATAATATCACGGAGTGAACGGGATGAATTACCGTTGAATGGGAAGGCAGGTCTGAGTCTACCTATCAGCCACACATCTGAAACCAACAGTGCCTTTTCTATCGAAACCGGGCGAAACCATTAATAACTGCTGCCTGTAGGTAAATGGCTGAGGCCCGCCTTTGACGTACCACCAGCTGGAAGTTGGGTCAAAGTAACTACCGCCTTTTATCATAGAGTAAGTATAGGAACCTGACGAGTAAACGTCATTAGTAAGCTGCCATATATGCCCGACCAGGTCTGAAATACCAAGAGGATTTGAGGGATACGTTCCCACTTCGCGATAAGTCGCATTCCGGATTTTTGCGGAATCATAGTCCATGCCCCATGGCCAGTTTAATTCCTGACCTGCCTGCGCTGCATACTGCCATTCCATCTCTGTCGGCAGCCGTTTACCAGCCCACTTAGCGTAAGCCGCAGCATCCTGATAACTCACATACACCACCGGATGATCCTTAATTCCAACCGGGATCTCGCCCTGATTCCAATGCGCCAGGAAGTTATGGCGATCTATTGGCTGGTAACCGGACTGATCAATGAAAAGCTTAAACTCTTCATTGGTAACAAGGTTCTTATCCATGTAAAATCCGCTGACTGCGTGAATTTTAGAGGTGTCCTGGTAAGGATAACCAATGAAGTCTGCGCTGTGGGTCGTTTTCCACTTATAATGCCCACCCTCAATTTTGATCATGTTTCCAGGGGGGCGCTTATAGGATTCCGTACGTTGTGCTTTTGAAATCAATCTGGGTTCACCGGGTTTTAGAAGAACCACTCGCTCGTCCAAAAGGTCATCCCCTTCGAAAAGCTGGATCACCAGTTTGCCCTCATACCTACCAAAAGTTCTTCTGATGTTCAAATTGTGAATACCTGCTTGCAAGGTGATTGGTTGTTCTTCATATTGTGGCAAACCTTTCCAGATTTGAATTGAATCTCCCTCACTACTGCTTATGGCAAGTGAGTCCCTGGTCAGATTAACGCTTAGCAGGTTTCTAAAAACACCTATGACCGAAACAGCCCCTTCATTATTTGTACCCAGATCAGACTTATGAAAAGCATCTATTTTGATCCTGACATCCCTATCATTTGTATTGATTTCCTCGTGATTCCAGAGGTCCACTATATGTTGATCATCAAGTGGCGAACGTAGTTTAAATACCGTGTCGTCTACACCTTCTGGTCTTAGGCTGTAAAGGGTGTAAATGTCTTTCTGCGCCGAAGGCCAGTAGTTGATATATACGCTGTCTATTTCAGAATCTATTAATGGCACAAAATCCTTAACAATGAAATTGGGGTGGTTTTCGCGAAGAATTCTGGCTACCCGACCAAGGTATTTATAATCTGCTTCCACCCATTCAGGTTGGCCCGGTTTGAACATGTTGATTTCAACACCATAACCATTGAAAAGGCACAGATTGTATTCTCTTCTAATCCTTTCATAAGCCAATTCCGCGACACGAAATATCGCAAAGTCGGGCCTGATGAACTTATTTAGATTTAACATAGGAGGGTAGTAAAGGGCATTGTGAACCCTGCCGGAAACAATGTATGGCATATCTTTCGGGACTGCCATTCCCTCGCTATACATCACCACACCCGCCTTAGCCTCATCTGCAGCTTGCTGAATCTCTACACTTGAGCTTCCCCTTGTGTCCAGTACCACACCATCGGCATCAGTGGCAGCAATCATATTTCGCATACCTTCAAGGTGATCTTCCAATCGGGTACTCTCATCCCAGGGATTGTAGCAGATGAAAAACCTGATATCCTGATCATGCAGTTCTTTGACCTGCCTTGACAATCCATCTATCCCTCCCGGAAGATCCCTAAAATAGTCCCATTGGTTTCTTTGATCAAGCCCAAGAGTGGGCCAAGTGGGCCACAGCCCAATGGCATCGTCACCTCCATACCATTTCCGTCCTCGTTCGATGAAAGGCTGGAGGTTTACTTCCATGGCATCACGGTCATAATAAAAGTGATCCCATGCCATCATCAAATGGATAATGTATTTACTTCGGATCCATTTTAGATCTTCCCGCTGGAAAAGCGTGTCATCAAAGTCATCCAAATCATAGAGGTATCTTTCCTGAAATGCTTTTCTGAGGCCTTCACGCCAATCTCCAGTATAAGTTTCTACCCAAATCTTGTAGTTCACAGATCCACCTGGGTTGAGATGTGTCTCGAATCTCCTTCTTGTCGCATTTTCCCAGGATGACCTTCGGGCAAGTCCATATACCCCGCCTTTTGATGAAACAGGTACGTCACTATACCCAAGTTCCCATGCATTGTCAGGTAAGATTACCGGTACAGAAGTTTGACCAGGTCTGAAAAGCCTGGTTCTGGATAACCAGTGATCCCCATATCCAGTGATGTGGTACCTCTCTTCTGAGGAGCCAAACAATACTACATTTCCCAGTTTAAGAGTGTCCTTTCCTTTATTTTGAAATTTGAGTATTCCGGAGCCGTCACTTTTTTCAACTGGTTCGAGAAGCGTGACTTCAAGATCTTCCAGATCCCAGGATGAGTCTTGTTTTTGGGCGGCACCCAAATCATAATGAACACTATCTAAGATAAAAGATACAAGCGGTACCCGATTTCCGGGAGTAATCTCTTCATTTCCAATCTTAAATACTTCCACCATTCCTTCATCGGATGTCGTGAAAGAAATCAGTGACTGACCTGTGGCGTAAAGAATCCCACAGACCATCGTAAAACATAAGATTATCTTCCTGAAGTTAGGTTTCATGCGTTCCAAAGATTGTTAAAAATAACCGGATATATTTGGTCAAGTGATCCCAGAAGCATCAACCCTATGAAGTTTATCCGGCATTTGATTATAGTTCTGATCGTTGTTTCTTGTGACAACACCTCTGACCGGCTCAATCAAGAGATTGACATTGGACCTATTAGCATAGAGCCAATCCCTTTTCATGAGGTGGTATTGAAGGATGACTTTTGGCAACCAAGAATGAAGGTGCAGGAGGAGGTATTAGTGCCTTTTGCTTTAGATAAAGCCGGACCAGCCATAGAAGAACTTCGACTAACAGGAAACTATCTGGATGGTGATAAATCAGAATTGCCAACACCTCACAGATACCGGGCTTCTGATCTCTTTAAAATCCTGGAGGGAGCATCCTACATTTTGCAGCAAAACCCTGGAAATAAAGCCCTGGAAAAACGAATTGATGAGGTCATCGGTATCATAGAATCTGCCCAGCAGGATGACGGTTATTTATACGCGGCACATATCACAGGTGTATCTAAAGACCATGAACCATGGGGTGGAGGTGGAATGGGAGACAAACCGTACTCATGGGTGATCCACAGCCATGAGTTATACAACATGGGGCACCTTTATGAGGCTGCTGTTGCGTATTACCAGGCAACTGGCAAGGATAGGTTGTTACGGGTCGCAGAGAAAAATGCTCAACACGTAAATGATGTTTTTTTTAAGGGTCATCCCGATTATAATGATGGTGCGCCGGTCAACCAGGCTCCGGGCCACCAGGAAATTGAGATCGGACTTATGAAATTATTTAGGGTAACCAATAACAGGCTTTACCTGGAAATGGCTGAGCGCTTCCTCGCCATTAGGGGGGTGACTTATAAGCCCGAGGGTGAGGTGTATATGTCTCCGGAATATAGCCAGCAACATTTACCGGTCGCCGAACAGCAAGTAGCCGTTGGACACGCCGTGCGTGCAGCTTACATGTACGCCGGGATGGCTGAGGTAAATGCACTTACAGGTATAACTAATTATCAGGCAGCTCTGAATAATATTTGGAACGATATTGTAGATAGGAAGATGAGTATCACGGGTGGATTGGGAGCTGTCCGGGGAATTGAAGGATTTGGTCCTGCTTATGAGCTTCCCAATAAAGAGGCGCATAATGAGACTTGCGCAGCTGTAGCCAATGTGTTTTTCAACTATCGAATGTTTCTCCTGACGGGAGATGCAAAATATCTGGACGTGGCGGAAGTGTCATTATACAACAATGCCCTGGCTGGTGTCAATCTTGAGGGAAACGAGTTTTTCTATGTGAACCCCCTTGAAGCCGATGGTATTTACAAATTCAATCATGGTGAGCCTGGTCGTTCCCCCTGGTTTAATACAGCCTGTTGTCCTTCTAACATCGCCAGGCTGATGCCGCAGGTACAGGGAATGATGTATGCTCAGAAGGATGAAATCATCTTCGTAACCTTGTATGGTGCGAATGAAACATCGTTAACTGTGGACAATACCCTTGTGCAGCTCAAACAGGAAACAGGCTATCCTTCTAATGGGAAAATTGAGTTGAGTATTTCGCCTGAAAGCCCGGTTACATTCACCTTGAAATTGCGCATCCCCAACTGGGCCCGTGGAGATCAGTTTGTACCCGGGGAGTTATACCTGTATGTGAATAAAAGAACACATAGTATCAATGTGTACATCAATGGGGAAGCAGTTGAAATGATAATTTCTCAAGGGTTTTTAAGTATTGACAGAACATGGAAATCAGGTGATAAGGTAAGTATTGAATTACCCATGATGATCAGGTTTAATGCAGCGATTGATAGTGTTCGTAATTTAAACGGGCATATAGCAGTTACACGGGGACCATTTGTGCTGTGTGCAGAAGAGGTGGATAACACCAACCTTAATAGTTTATCAATGCCCGAAGACCTGGAATTGATCGTGACAAAAGATGATTTCGTTGAAATAAGCTATCTCAAGAATATTCCATCCGTTCAAATCGAAAACTCCCAGGGTGCTCCACTGTTAAATTTCATTCCCTATTTTGCCTGGAACAATCGGGGTGATGGTGCCATGAAAGTTTGGATACCCATTCAAAGTCGATGATTATGAAGTATGTATTCAAATTGGTTCTCGTCCTGCTTGTATTCTCCTGCGGAAGAGAAGCAAACAATAGTTTTCAAAAAAGCGGAATCCACCAATTGAGAAACGGCAGGATGCATCAAATTTCAAGTCATGACCTGACCGGTGGCAATAATGATCGGATCAACATACACCAGGGAGACACAGCTGTCATACTAGACAGGAAGGGCCCCGGGATGATCACCAGGATCTGGTTTACAATTGATTCCAGGGATCCTGATTTTTTGAGAAACATCATCCTGACGGCATACTGGGACAATGAGGAGACCCCATCGGTATGGAGTCCGGTTGGAGACTTTTTCGGTAGCCCATTTGAATACAGGCATTTTGATTCCAGGAACATCGGAATGACCAGTGGGGGATATTACTGCTACTTTACAATGCCCTATAATGAGCATTCCCGGATTGAAATCATCAATCAGACAGACGAGGAAGTTTATGCCTTCTACTACCACATCAATGTCTATGATCTAGAGGAAGATTTTGATGAGAATACCGGATACTTTCATGCTTTATGGAATCGCAATGTTCGTACGGTGGGAGATGAAAACTATGAAGCGCTAGTCGCAAGGGGACGAGGCCAGTTTGTAGGATTGCATTACAGTGGTGAAGCATATGATAACCGCCTGGTATATCTCGAAGGCGATGAAATGATCTATGTGGATGGAGAGCAGTATCCAAGCACTTACGGGACAGGGATGGAGGACTATTTTAACAGCGGCTGGTATTTCCAAAATGGTGAATTTTCAGCTGACTATCATGGACTGGTTTTGCTTGACCAGGAGAATGCCCGCGTAAGTGCCTACCGTCATCATATACCTGATGCCATTCCTTTCCGGGAAGAGATAAAAGTGACCCTGGAACATGGTCATAACAATGAGGAAGCAGTTGATATAAGCACGGTTGCATTCTGGTACCAGTTAGAGCCCCATGACAATCCTGTCTCGGAAATGAAGCCGGGATTGCGTAAGAAATTGAGGAGAAAAGTACCGAATGGGGTAGTGGAGGGGGAGTCTTTGATAAGCGATGAGCTGAATGCAACAATTGCGGATATGACAGCGCATGGCCCTGATTGGAGCGACGGAGCTGAACTTCAATTTCGGCTAAAGCCGGGAGAAGAAGGCACTTTAACTATTGATGATTTGAAGGACTCGGAGTACAATATGGATTTGTACCTGACGAAGGGACAGGAGTATGGAAACTACAGGATTCAGACCGGGAATGTTTCGACAAGTTTTTTGGGTTTAAACCCTCAAATTAAGCCCGCGGAAAAGATTACGCTGGAAAACATCGCTACTTTCGATAGCAAGATTGACCTGACATTTGTAAATACAGGCAATAAGGAATCCATTTTTGGACTGGATGCCATTGATTTGACTCCGATCAGAAAGTACATCCCGGAATGGTACATCATCGGCCCTTTTGATAATCCCAGGGATTCTGACGTTGATCGCTACGGCATCGATGAAGAATACCCTCCTGAAATAACGGTGGACCTGAATGCCGTTTATAAAGGTAAAGGATTATAAAGGTAAAGGAGGGCAGGAGATAAGTTGGCAGCCTATTGATGGAGCTGAAGGAGGCTATGGCATGCGGCTGTGGGATTTGTTCGATCCTTCGGACTTTATCATTTCATATGCAGTGACACATGTTTACTCTCCGGATGAAAGGACCACGACTTTGTTGTTCAGCAGCGACGATGGCGCAAAGGTCTTCGTGAACGGGGTAGAGGTTTTCAGGTACCTGTTTGTTAACATTGCGTCACCTGATCAATTTGAAGTAGAAATAGATCTCAAAAAAGGTTGGAATTCCATTTTGCTAAAGCTGGAAAACAATTTTGGCGGCTATGCCTTCTATGCCAGATTCAGAGACGGTGATCTGAAATATAGCCGCGATCCAAAATGAATTAGATTTAGACTATGAAAAGGTTAATCAGAATAATTAAAAGGGACACGTCATCATTCTTACTAAACATCGTTGGGCTTGGACTCGGCATAGGTTGTTTTGTTGTCCTACAGCTTTTTGTGGAAAACGAAAGGAGCTATGATCGCTTTCATGAAAATGCCGACGAGTTGTATAGGATATCGATTTATAATAATTCGGGTGGAAAAGAATATAAATCCGCCCTTGTTCATGGCATATGGGCCGATCTACTCGAAAATGACATTGAAGGGGTAGAGCGCGCAACCAAAGCGATGTTGGTGCAGGCGGATATCACATTGAAAGCAGACAATGGTCTTTTTACGGCTCAGGATGGCAGCGGCTTCTACGCTGATCATGATTTTTTCGATGTTTTTCGTTTGGAAATTCTTCACGGAAGTCGACAGACATTGCTTTCCGATCCCGGCAGCATTGTGCTAACAGAAAAGATGGCATTGAAGCTTTTCGGAAAATCCGATGTAGTCGGCAAAACGATGGCTTTTCGATACGAAAGCGACACCCCACTGAAGGTAACTGGTGTTTTGAAGGATATTCCGGCTAATTCTCACCTTCAATTTGATTATATAGTGGCTGGTTCTACCTGGTCCGAGTTCTGGGATAACCAGTCGCAGCTGAATGGTGGATATACCACCTATGTCTATTTTGAAAAGAAGCCTAAAGCCGAGGTTCAGTCCATCGTATCTGCGATGCAGGCTATAAAAGCAGATAAATTCAATAGCTTTTTTGAATTTCCGGTCCAGGCTGTGACCGACATTCACTTTAACGCTGACGGGTTGTTTGAACATGCAGAAGCTGGTAACGAAGACTTTGTTGATACCATAAACCTGGTCTCATTTTTTATCATATTCATTGCCATTATTAATTACCTGATCCTGAGTTCGTCACAGATACAATTAAGATCCAAGGAGATTGGTATTCTGAAGACATTGGGTGCGGACAGAAAGCAGATTTTCTTCCGGCTTATGTACGAATCTCTTCTTTTGTCGATGGTGGCTGGAGTTTTGTGCCTGGTTTTTGTCCAGTTAATTTTACAACAGGCTTTTCCGTTATGGTTTGATGTCCAGCTGGATCTTTTCGGTGACTATTGGAATGTAATTACAGTATTTGCAATTTGCCTTGCAGTTGGGTTACTATCTGGTCTGATTCCATCACTTAGAATCACCAATATTCCACTTATCCCTTCTTTGAAAGGCAAATTATCTTATAGTCCCGGCGGGCTTAATGCCAGGTTGGTGATCCTTCAATTTGCATTCACCTTTTCCATTGTCATGGGAGCCATCATTGTGATCAAACAGCTGCAATACCTTAAAAACAAGGAACTGGGTTATTCGAAAGAAGCTGTGATCAACATTCCCAGGACTTCAAGTATTTCTACTGCCGAATGGAAGTTGTTTTCTAATTCATTACATGATCTGAGTTATGTAAAAGCATCAGGAAACACCATGTACGATTTCATTGGTGATTACAATGGAAACTTCCTTCAGATTGTAGAAGATGACGATACTACCTTTCTGCAGGTGCAATGGAATGCGATTGAGCCAGAAGTGCTGGATGCGTTGGAAATGAACATCGTGCAAGGTCGGAATTTTGATCCATCCAATACAAGTGACTCGAGTGCCATTCTAATCAATATGACGGCGGCTGAGAAACTGGGTGTGGGCAATGTTATCGGGCGGGTGATTGAAACCTCGCTTACGCGGAATAATAAAGCAACTGTTATAGGGATTGTCGATGATTTTCATTTCCAGTCATTTGACAAGGAGATCATACCAATTGCATTTGTGCAACACCAAAGGGATCGCTGGAAACGCAACCTGCTTCTCAAATTCAATGCAACTGATTATGATCAGGTTATCGCTGGTGTTGAAAGTGAATGGAACAGGTTGGGTATCGATGCGGAGTTCAATTATGAGTTTCTGGATCAATGGTTTGCCAGGATGATTGCTAACGAACAAAGACTTGGAAATCTGATCCTGGCATTCAGTGTCATGAGCATCCTCATAGCAAGCCTCGGCCTGGTGGGTCTGGTGCGCTTCAATATGCTGAGACAACGGAAAAACATCAGTGTCAGAAAGGTATTTGGGGCAACAGTTGAGGGGATTCTAATCTCCATCAACAGAAAGTTCGTAGTTCAAATACTGATAGCCCTGGTCATAGCAATTCCGCTTGTATATATGGGAATCAACCGTTGGCTTGAGAATTTTGTTTACGCTACGCAACACACAATTGTGGATTACCTTATTGGTTTCATGGTGTTATTGGTATTCACCACTCTTGTCATTACGATTCAAAGCTGGCGAACAGTCAACTTAAATCCAGCCGAGGTTTTAAAGGACGAGTAAATATCATTCGTTTTTAAGTGCCAACGCCGGGTTTGTCAGTGAGCTTCTTACGGACTGAATACCGGTAATCAGGTAAACAATTAACAACACAAGCACCGTAGCCAATAAGAAAACAATTGGACTCATGGTGATTACATACGCATAATCCTGGAGCCACATGGCAATTATGTAATAACTAACCGCTCCACCGACAATGGAGGAGACCAGGATCATCCACGTCAGCTGCCAGTTAAGTAAAGTGACGATCTGGAAAAGTGTCGCACCCAATACGCGCCGCATGGCAATTTCTTTTGACCTCATAGAGATGATATTGACTATGAATCCAATTAAACCCGATATGAGTAAGCCAATTGCCAGGGTAGAAGAGAACATGCTGATGCGACTGGTTTGTCTTTCTCTTTTGTAAAGTTCTTTCACCGAGTCTTCCATTAACCCAATTTCTACAGGAAGGTCCGGTTGTATCGCATACCATTCTTTCCTTAATATATCCGAAACTTTCTTGTAGTTTTTAGCGCTCATTTTGATCAATACATTAGCATGCACAAACTGAGGGTCAGGTCGCAAGGAAATTATCTGAGGCGATATTTTTTCTTTGAGGGAATAGAAATGAAAGTCTTCAAAAACAGCTGACACTTTCCGGTTAAGTTCGTTCTCCGTACCCGGCCTAAGTATGATCTTCTTACCTATAGGGTTTGCGTTCCAGCCGAATCTATCCACGAAGCTTTGGTTGACAAGTGAGATGATCTGACCATTATCCGCACTGTTTAGCGAAGTTTTAAACTCCCCATTTAGAATTTCAATGCCCATCACATCAAAGTAATCCAGATCGACACCGTAGCTCAATAGGTTTTCATAATTCTGACCCTCACCTTCAGGTCTGTAACTCAGCGGAACCATGCCATCACCCATAATAGGACCAAATGCAACGCCGCTGATTTCCGGATAAGTCAGCAACCTGGTCTTCAGGATTTCATAATTGTGGTAATCGCCAATGTCGTAGGCATTATCTATTCGAATGACATTTTCCGCTTCAAATCCCATGTCTTTATCATCCATAAACCTGATTTGTTCATTCATAAACCAGGCGGATATTCCCAATGCAAATAATAGTAGGAGTTGAATGAATAGGAGGACATTTCTAAATCGAAAACCTGATGCTGCTCCAGTACTGGATTTGGATTTAATCAACTGATCCACATTGGATCGCGACAGGTGGTGGGCCGGAACGATAACCGCATGGAATGCCACAACCATCAAAAGGGAAATAGCTAATATGGAATATGAAAGTTGCTCAACGAATATGTTTTGCAGATTGACTTCCAGGTAATTATTGACCAATGGAATCACGATATTGATCCCGGCAAGTATGAGAATCGAAGCGGGGATCATTAGAATTAGCGATTCCACAAAGAAGGAATAGAACACTTGCTGTCGGGATTCACCCAGTGCTTTTCTAATGCCTACTTCCCTTGATTTTTGCATGAAGTTGACGGTGGAAAGATTAATGTAGTTTGTCACCGTAATCAGCAGGATCAGGGCACATATAATGGCAATTGCGAGCATTTGAAGTTTGTCTCCGCGAGGAGGTTCGAATGCTGCCTCGGATTCAAGATGGATATCTGATAATGGCATCAAATTCACTTTGTGCAATCGATGATTATCATCCTGATTCACGTCCATTTGAAGGATCTTTTGCTCAAGCAGCTGTGCATCGGCATTGGCTTGAAGCTTAAGAAATGTCCTGGTATGATAATGATCCCGTTCGTAGAGGTTATGATTACTCAGGATCATATCAAAGTTAAGATGTGTCCTGGTAGGCAGGTCTTCAATAACCCCGGAAACGATTAATGGGATGGTGTCCATATAGATTACTTTGCCTACGGGACTTTGCTCCTGGAAGTACTTAAGTGCGGTGGATTTTGTCAATACGATCTGGTCTGGTTCCGATAGGACGGTGGATTTGTTCCCTTCCAGAATTCTGAAGTCAAAGAATTCAAAAAACTCCGATCCAACAGAAGTTTGGATGATCTTTGACTCAGCAAAACGCCTTCCTTCATACTCAAAAAATGTCCTTGAACCTGGGTTAATGCGGACTATTGAGGTTACTTCAGGGTACTTATTTGAAGCCAATTCTTCTCCATGTTCCATTCCAAGATGGGCTAACCACATACCTGTCCTAAGCTGTCCCTCCAGGCGGTAAATGTTTTGCGAATGCGTATGCCATTTGTCATAAGTGAGTTCGTGGTCCAGGTATATCACCATGGCGCCGGTGGTGATCATTCCTACAATGAAGCCGATCAGGTTCAGTGTGTTTAAGGAGAGCTGCTTTAGAAAATTTCTGATGACCAGGTGTAGGCGGATTTTCAGTGATTCCATTGGCTTTTTTAGCCGAACATACACCGCCGGGGATCGGGTTGTGCTTAATGGTGAGTTAAGATGTCTTAATGAAAGATTAAAATGGTTAACAAGAAGTTAAATCCACTTATCGAACTCTTAATAATGCTTAATTTCAAGACGGTTAATCAAAGGTAGATCCCATTTTTGATCATGAATCTGTCAAAAAAAGCAACCTATTTTGTTGTAACGCTCGCCACTTTGGCTTTTATAGGTCTGACCGTGATGCAAGTCATGAGTCTTCAAAGTTCGATTAAGGCGCACCAGGAGATCTTCAAACAGAAGGTTGGTGTAGTATCCAGCTATATAGGAACAAAGTTTAGCCTTAAGACAAAATATCCTTCCATCCTGGACCAGGCCGCTAAGCGAATATCTCAAAATGGCATGTTGAATGATCCGGAGATGGACAAGCTGATGCGGTCGTTGATTGATCCGGCATTGGAAAATAATGGATTGGATTTGCCATACGAGTATGCCATCTATTGTCACAAAGAAAAGGAAGATGGATTTCGTTTTGTAATGGGTGACGAGGGTGCAACCCTGGATTTCCAATTGGCCAGTTGTGAAAATCCCCAGGAGCGTGGCCATGGCTGGACCAATCTAACCTGTTCCCAGAATGTTTCTGAGGGTGACTATCACCTTGCTCTGTTCTTCCCCAATCAGGATGATTATGTGTTTTCCCAATCATGGGGAGCCCTTGGAATGTCGGGCATGTTCATCATCCTGCTGATGGGTTGTTTTGCGTATACGCTAATCATCATTCGGAAGCAGAAGAGACTTTCAGAAATTAAGAATGACTTTATAAATAACCTTACACATGAGTTCAAAACCCCATTGGCTTCTATAGCATTGGCCTCACGAATGCTGGATGCAAGTCCAATGGAGAAACAAAAGAAAGAGCATTACCTGAAAATCATTAAACAGGAAGGAAAGCGTCTGGAAGGACATGTAGATAAAGTCCTTCAAATGGCAATGATCGATAGCGGCAACTTCTCCCTGGAGAAGAAGATCATGGATTTACACGAAGTGATTAAAGCTGTGGTGGAATCCATGAACCTTAGCCTGGAAAAAAAGAACGGTATCATCAACTTGAATCTCCGGTCTTCAAATGCAAATGTCTATGCTGATGAATCTCACATTGTGAATATCATTTACAACCTGATTGATAACGCAATCAAGTATTCTCCAAACACTCCGGACATTACCATTACAACAGCTGATGAAAAAGAAGGGATCAGTATCTCCATTAAGGACCGGGGAATAGGGATTGGAAAGGAAGTTCAGAAATACATTTTTGACAGTTTTTATCGTGCAGAAACCGGTAATGTTCACAATGTAAAAGGATTTGGATTAGGACTTAGTTATGTGAAAAAGATCATCGATGCACACAAGGGTTCTATCAACCTGATCAGTACTTTGAATAAAGGAACTGAATTCAACGTGTATTTACCTTCGGGACACTAATCTTATGGCTGATATCTTACTAGTTGAGGACGATGATAATTTCAGGTACATTCTTAAAGAGTACCTGGAGCTCAATCAGTTCAACGTTTCACTGGCCTGCGATGGAGAGGAGGGTCTTACCAAATTCAGGAATGGAGATTATGACCTGTGTATTCTTGATATCATGATGCCCATAAAGGATGGCTTCACTTTGGCGGCTGAAATTCGATCCATCGATCCTGACATTCCCTTTATCTTTTTGACCGCTAAAGCTTTGAAGATTGACAAATTGAAAGGTTTTAAGGTGGGATGTGACGACTATGTGGTCAAACCAATTGACGAAGAACTTTTCATTGCCAGGGTCCAGGCCATTGTCAATCGTTCAGAAAAAAGAAAGGGTCAGTCAACTGATGTGACCGAATACAATATCGGAGCCTACAAATTCGATTTTCAAAACCAGGTTCTGATCTACAATGAGAGGAAACAACGTCTTACCGAAAAGGAGGCCAGGGTGCTGATGATGTTATGTGAAAGAAAAAATGAGGTTTTGGATCGCTCAAGCGCCCTAAAGGCCATATGGGGAAACAATGATTTTTTTAATAGAAAGAGCATGGATGTGTTTATACACAAGCTTCGTAAATATCTGTGTGATGACCCCAATGTGAAGATCACCAATGTACATGGAAAGGGGTTTATACTTGAAGTTTAAGGGAATTTGTCGTTTATAACCCTTTTATTTCCACTTCTATTCCGTCTTTATTCAAAACAGATAAGTTCGCCACTTCACCAACTCCAACGAACCGAAACCTAAGACCAACCAGATTACCTATGGTTTCATTGTATGCGTTTTGATATACTTTTCGATCCTCAATGAAAAATGTAAAGGTTTTGTCACGGTTTTCGATCCTAATGTTGGCAAATTCACTCTGATCCGCACTGAATGCAGACAGGTCCGCGGTTTTACCGTTGACATATACATCATTGAGCATCAATCCATTGTCGGAGCTACATCCTTTTGTGGATAGCGGTACAATTATGGCACCATCCGTCCCCAATAAGTAAATCCGGGTCACCTGGCATATGGCCCATTTCTCTGAGAAGAGATGCCTGATACTTGCTCTAACGGTCAGGTCATCAGCCGACACATTACCAAGGTCATCTACAAAATGGTATGTAGTCATGATGGGTTCTTCCAACTCTGCGACTTCCGTCATAATCTCCATCGGAGTTGATAAAGTATAATTCGTTGGTTTGATTACCTGATAGTAAGTTGGTACGGGGGCGTAATCAATGGTACCTATCCAACCATCACTTTTGAGAAATAAATCGTGCTCCCTCACGACAGTATTGTTTGCAATCAGCTTTGCACCAAAATATCCCGGGCGGTAATAAATCCCTGTTGCTTGCCTTTGATCTACGTCTATGTCTATTGTTTTGGTTTCATCCCAGTATTGCTGGATCCTGGCACTATCGGCTTCAATTCCTTTCAGATCAAAATCAAAGACAACAGAATTAGGATATGTTTTGGTAACTGGTCTACTTGAAAATTCAATGTTTGGAGGAATGGTCAATTCGCTTTGAGGAAGTCTTCCAGCTAAAAGCATGATGGTCACGAGGGCAATACCAAAGCCCAGGGAGATGTAGAAGGACCTGGCGGAAAACACGTTGAATAGTTTTCTGAACTTAAATCGCCCGGATGTTTTGTACGATCGCCAGTTTTCGAATTCGAGAAATTGAGCGAGAATATCCAGGGTGCTGATGCTAGGCTTACCTTCATGTTGTACCACTCCGAAAAAACGCTTTAGTGTGGTAGGACTTAGGATCTCACCCGTTTTCTCAAAAATCTGTCCTGAAAGATCCTTATACATGGAATTATGCCATTCTGAGGGCGGACCCCAGTTAAGAACTCTGATCAGATCTTTTGATAGTCTAATGACGTCGGTGTCTTGTCCCTGATGCAACATTGATTCTATTAAACGATCCAAAACTGCAAAAAGATGGCTGTTTGAACAACTGTGAACAGGATTGAACCGATTTGAACAACAAGGACTTACATGCATACTGATCATTTGAGTTAGAATGCGGCATGGTCAGAAAATCATATTTACTCATTGCCGTGATGGGGCTGGGGATAAGTCTCATGGCGCAGATTATACCTTTGGATACCAGCAACTGGGAATTCCGGGGGGATTATGTTTTGGAAAATTTTAGAGGTAAAGACGCTATTTATGTTAAAAGAGGAGGGATTGTCCTGAAGGACAGGCTTTTTTTAAATGGCACCATAGAATACGATCTTTTTTTAAAGAATGATCAAATGTTTCCGGGTGCTTATTTCCGTGTATCTGATGGCAACAGGGAAGAGTTTTATATACGTCCTCACTTATCCGGGAAGCCCGATGCTAACCAGGTAGCACCCAGCGTTAATGGGATTGCTCCCTGGCAGATGATGTTTGGCCCGAAGTATTCATTTCCTTATGAATACAAATACGATGACTGGACTCATGTCAAGCTCGTAGTTAATGGAGATAAGGCCCAGGTGTACCTGGATTACTCGGAAGTGCCCAATCACTCCTGGAACCTGACGCTGCCGGTAAAAGAAGGTGGTATTGCACTTACAGGAGGTAATAATGTTGCCATTCATATTGCTGACGTCAGCATTGATCCAAACGCTACAACGTTGGTGGATTTTAATCCGATCGAAAAAGAGCCTATTGAAAACCTTGTGCAGGAATGGGAAATCTCCGATAAGTTCGAAGAGTCTTCTCTGGAAGAGGTCCAGAAACTGGCGCAGGTGATCAATCAGAGGAAATGGAATAAAACCTTACAAATAGAGGAAGGGACCGCCGCTAATATTTCAAGGGTCGAGGTTCGTTATGATGACAATCCCGGTAATACTGTTTTTGCCAGGTTAATCGTCAATTCAGATATAGATCAGGTAAGGCAGTTTGACTTCGGTTACAGCGACAGGGTAGTAGCGATCCTCAATGGACAGCCAATTTATCGTGGGGATAATGGCTACAGAACAAGAGACTACCGCTACCTCGGCACAATCGGTCTTTTTGATACGATTTATCTCAATCTAAAGCAAGGTGAGAATGTATTGTTATTTGCTGTGTCTGAAGATTTTGGAGGCTGGTTAGTTACCGGAAGATTCAGAAATGATAGCGGTTTGAGCTATTAAAACCTGGTTAAGATCCGGTTTGGAGTCAATCCTCTCTCAATCCTGAGACAGGATTGGCTCTCGCCGGAACAATTACCGCCAAGGATATCATTAGTATGGAGAAAAGCACGATAAACAGCCCACTCCAAAGACTTGTAAACGGTGAGACTTCAACGTATACTTTGTAAATAGTACTTAGCACCATCTCTGACACAAAGTACCCGATAATACACCCTAGTACTATGGAAAGTACCAGTACGATCATGAAGGAATGATTGATGGCCAGCATCAGCTCACGCACCGTAGCACCAAGGACTTTTCTTATACTGATCTCTTTGAATCTTTTTGCCACATTAAGTTTGGCGAGGGAAAATATCCCAGTAAGACTCAGAAATCCACCGATAAACGCCATCACCAGAAATATTTTCCTGAGATTGGCCAGATCTCTTTTAGCGTATCCAAGCGTAAGATCTTCCTGAAGTTTGCCGGTATAGGGCTTGTCGAAATGCCTCGCCCAAATCTCCTTTAGCTTTTGTTCGGAGGATTTGACATCGGCATCCACCACTTTGACCATTAGTTTAGACATTTCTTCATCTGGCCCAAGTGTAAAAATTTTAGGTTCAGTCTCCGCATCCGCATAGATATCGTCGATGACATCCTTCACAATTCCAACGATGGTACGGGTAGTTCCATCAATTTCCAGAGTGCTGTTGATTGGATCATTTCCTTCATGAAATCGTCTGGCATACTCCTGGTTGACCAGCACAGATTTGTCATATTCCATTTCTGAGTTTAAGAATGTTCTGCCGTTGATGATGTCTACTTCCATCAATTCCAGGTAATTTTCACCTACGTTGTACCTTCTTATCTCATGCCTGGATGTATCGATTTTTGTCATGGTCAGAGGTGCGTACCCGCCTATATTATGACCTGTTCTGGCTAATTCCATGCCTGGTATTGTTGCTAATTCCTGTACAAACGGATCATGTTTTTCCCCATACCCAAGATCAAGTTCAAATACATTTTTACTTTGGAAGCCAAGGTCGAGTTGCTCCAGGTAATCGTTGTTCTGCGAAAATGTAAAGCCAGCTGATAAGACTGCAATGGAAAAAGCGAATTGCACAATACTCAAGGCTTTGCTACCCCAGCTGACGCCTTTTAGCTTAACAGATTTCCGCATGATCTCATTTGGCTGAAATTTCCAGGCATATAGAGCAGGAAGCAGTCCGGAAATGATGGTGGTAAATATGAGAAATACAACGATAAAGAGTATCACACCGGTCGTATCGGCGTCTTTCAACATAAACTTACCTTCAAACAGGTCCAGGATAGTTTTTGATGTGACATTGATCATGCTTATCGCAATAATAAAAGCCAGGCTACAGGTGATGCCCATTTCAAATAAGAATTGCTTTAAAATCTGGGTATTAGCGGAGCCAAGTGTCTTACGAATTCCAATCTCCTTTAGTCTTTTGGAAATCAACGCGATTGAAGTATTGGCCAGGTTGAAGCATGCAATCAGGAAGATCATGGCGATCAATGATGTAAAGATCATGATCGTGCCCGGATGCAGCCTGGCTCCAACATGATTTCGATACAAGTGAGTGAATGAAACGAGAGGACTTCTAAACGGAATCAACTGAATGTCAGTTATTTTCATTTCCTCGTGAGTCTCATTTTGCCTGGAGAGGTATGACTCCAGTCTTTCCTCGATTTCATCCAGGTTCCTTTTATTTGCCCTGATGTAATGACCTGCATACCATTGTTTAGTCCAGTCATTAGGATCAATGCCAGTGGCGAGGTAATAATCCTTTTCGGAAATGAAAATATCAGGGTAGAAGCTTGAATTTTCAGGAATTCTGTCCAAAACCCCGGCCACCGTGACTTCCAGTTTTGAGCTGCTGTTTAAGAAAATTGTTAGTGTTTTATCCAATGCTATTTCATCACCAAAATACTTTTCAGCTAATGGCTGTGTCAGATAGGCTACCGGCAGATCATTAAATGATTCGAAGTTTCCATAAACCAGGGGATGATGAAACATATCAAAGAAATTCTCTGAAACAATTGCCGTACGTTCCGTGAAGTAATCAGAGTCTTTCTTAAGGGTGAGACTATACTCCCGATAGCTGGATACAGACTCGATGCCGGCAATATCATTTTCCATTACATCCATTAAGGGAGTGGGAGAGATTTCATTTCTTCTTTCTATACCATTTTCGAACGTCATGGAATGTATACGGTACACATCATCCGTTTTTGGATAGAATGAATCAAATTCCATATTATAGGCATACAGCATATACACAAACACGCATAAGCTCAGGGATACTCCAAGACCGGCGACATTGATCAGTACTGACCACTTATTTTTCCAGGAATGACGAACCGCTAGTTTAAAGTAGGAACCGTAAAGTGAGCTGGACCCCTGGTAAGATCCTGAGTTGACGGCATAGGGCTTTAGGCATTTTATAACATTCCATAAATAGAACACATTGGCCACCCAAATCGGTGATCCATTCCCAATGCGTTTTTGGAAAAACTCCTCCAGATCACCTTCAATTTCTTCTATTCTGTCTTCCCTGCAATACCATCTCAGTATCCTGAGAGCCATTTTGGGAGGTGAATGATGTTCTTTGCCACTCATTGTATTTTCCAGTTTAGGGTTTGAGCGGGGATGTCGGTCAATAATTCCTGTCTTAACTGATTAAGCTCTTTTAGTGCCTTGCTTGCGTAAGCTGTAAGAAAAAAGATCCGTTTACGTTTGCCGCCTCTTTCTGCGATGGATTCGCTCATTCTGGATTCGAGAAAGCCTTTTTTCTCCAATCTGTAAAGAACGGTGTGAATGGCACTTACATTGATTTTCTTTTTCGTTCGGTTTTCATACTCTTCCACGATTTTTACCGAGTACGCTTCTTCTCCCAACACACCAATTAGCATCAGGATCAACTCTTCGAAATTTCCAATTTTTATGTTCTTCATTTACTTCACAATTGTCAGTATTATGGAGTAAGATAAATAAAGTTTCACTTTTGTCAGTATTATTTATTTCATAGAAGGTTTATTGTGTCTACTTATACCTACAATCTCCCCAGTACCTGCAAGCCCATGCGATCCAGGTACTCCAGTTGGGACCAGTGGTGTGTCCACCCGCATGTTGCCTGAAAGCAATTTCTCCGTCCATAAGAGGTGTACCGATAATAGGAAACTCATCAGTACCAAGACCTTTTTTATCCAATAGGTTGTAAACTGGTCCTGCATGGACACCGGCCAGGAACATCCCTTTGGCATCGACCCATTCACCCTCTACCAAAGGCGAACCAGCACTGATGAAAACCGGTCTTGGGGCACAAAGGGCTACCAACTGGTGCGCATCGACAGGCAAATCATGAACTGTCCTGGTGCTCGCATATTTGATAAAATTTCCACAAAACCAATGGTATTCACCGGTTCCCGCGAGGTTCTCAACCTGCTCTCCAAAATTCCGGCGTAAAATTTTCGCACCTCCGGCCCCCGAAGACCCGATAAAACCAAGAGAAAATCTTTGGTCATACGCCATCGTAACGAGTGCGGCTTTTCCGTACCTTGATAATCCTTCAATAGCTACTCGCTCTTGATCTACGTCCGCATCCGACTCCAGGTAGTCCATTGCCCGACTTGCGCCCCAGGCCCAGGCCCTCAATGCTCCCCAATCATCAGGCTTTCTTGCTTTAGCCTTATTGGTCAGGCCAATAATTCCGGAACGCAAACCTGCTCCATGATCAGCCTGTATGCTCGAAGGAACGATGATGCCATACCCATAACCTCTCGAAATAAGCTGTTCCTTCCAGTTGGGATCGGCAGGAGAGAAGATGGAGGTTTCCAGGTCAGGACTGGGTCCAAACGGCCAGGTGATAAATCCAAAGTGCAACACTAGTGGGACAGGACGGTCCACTGCCGCGGGAGTCACCACCAACAAGTCCATTTCCACCTCAATTTCCGGATAAGCGGAGTTATCTACGATACCTTTCAGTCTTTTTTCCTGTACGGGAAAATTCCCAATCGATGTATCCTTTTCAGCCACAACCTCCCAGTTGACGACGGGTACATTTTCGGGAATACGTCCATAAATCTCCCGCTCAAAAAGTTCAACAATCTCAGGTCTTCTTTTTTGCCACCAGTCATCTTCAGTTTTTACAGCTTGCCCGCTTTCCATTTGAAGTGGGTTTGATAAATCATAGCTGTTGACCCTGGCTTCGTTGTTATTCGTCGCATTGGGAGCATTTGGATCACCGGATGGACCGGGCCGGTTGGGTACTTCAATTCCCAGGACCTGCTTCATCAGGTTATGGTCTGCCTTTGTCAGGTCATAAATACTGTCCCGTGCTTCCTGAGACAATATCTGTGCTTCAGTCCAGTTTAGGAGCGTCAGCAGTAAGCCAGAAATGAAGAGCTTGTAACTCATTGTCTTTAATTCTTGATTTCAAATTGAAATGGAGCCGCGGGAAGTCCTTCTTTGTTATAAAAATTTACATCCCTGGGATTGTCTGCCCATGCATAGCGGACATATAACGGATCAGATACTTCACTTGAGGATAATTCTATTTTGTCCCCGGATATTTTGGCTTCTGCCCAATGAAATTCTCCGTCCTCTCCGGCCAACGCAAACCACCTTAAAGGTGCTCCATCGTTTGATATCAGTCCCGAACCCACATGGTCGAATTCGAGGGTTACCCTTTCCGCGCTAACCGAGGCGTTGGCAATGAGCGGTCCGCTATAAACCAGTTCTTCATC
Source organism: Cyclobacteriaceae bacterium (assembly GCA_965228045.1). GTDB lineage: Bacteria > Bacteroidota > Bacteroidia > Cytophagales > Cyclobacteriaceae > JANQEU01. Next base: position 2,546,722 of record OZ245789.1, read on the forward strand.
GTAGACGAGATTTCGTGCGGCCAGGGCCAGACGATCACCAATTGGTTTTTTGTTCCCCGGGTGAATGTCATTCCATTCGCCAAGATCAATCGCTACAGCCATCCTCGTGTTAAGGAATTCCAGTGATTTTCTTTGTGCTTCTCTCATGGATGCCCATGCGCTCTCTTCCGGTAAATAATTGACGTCCAGAAAATTTGGTAATTGAACATATAGGAACGGCATTTCAGGCTGGTTCCATTTCCTTCTCCAGTCTTCTATGAGTGCCTTTGTCATGGCATCGTACTGTCCATAATTGGAAACATTGCTTTCACCCTGGTACCAGATCACACCTTTAAGTGGCATTTTCAATGCAGGAGCAATCATGCCATTAAAGTAGACGGTAGGTTGCAAACGCATGGTGATACCTCCGGAGGGAAGTGGTTCGCTGAATACGGACCCAACTTTGAATTTCCAGTAACCTGTGAGATCAACCGTGTCACCTGGCGTCGACAGGTAGTATGGTTTGTCGGGTACAAATCCACCTTTGCCTGAATCATTTCGAACCTTAATGGCAATAATATTTTCACCAGGTTTGAGGACACCAGCACCAAATTCGTAGATCCTTTGTGGGTATTGGTAGGTCTTATTCCCGACCATGGTTCCATTGATATAGATCTCGTCAGCATCAATGATCCTTCCCATATGAATTCGACCCCGTTTACCGATCATTGATTCAGGTAAAGTCACAGTCCTTCGAAACCATACAATTCCGTCAAGGTCTCGCAGTCCCTGATCTTCCCAATATCCCGGAATAGCCATAGACTTCCAATCGTTATCGTTCAGAGCCGGATCCATCCATTTTGTGTTACCAACCATTCCCTCATCCGGAGGTCGAGCTTCCAAAACATTATTTCTTTCATTATTGTAAGTATCAATCGTCTGTTTAATGTTGTCCGGATCTTTATTGGCTTGGATGGTATTCCGTACTTCCGGGAATGGTTTCAGACCTTCTTCACTTGTCCAGGCTTCGATGGAAGAACCTCCGACGCTGGCGTTGATAATTCCAATGGGTACCTTATACTGTTCATAGAGATGCTTTGCGAAGAAATAGGCCACCACCGAAAATCTCATCACATTTTCCGGATTGGCTTCTTTCCAGTCACCGGATTTGTAGTCCTCTACAGGTTCGACCAGTGCTTCATTTTGCGGAACCAGGAATTGACGAATTTGAGGGTAATTTGCATTTTCGATTTCATCCTGGTATCGGTCCTTGTGGAGTTCCAGATAGTGGACCATGTTGGATTGGCCGGAAGCCAACCAGACGTCACCTATAAGTATATTGCTAATGGTGATATCAGAACTATCACCTTCTATGGTCATGCTGTATGGACCACCTGCATCCATGGGTGGCAATATGATCTGCCATTTACCATTTTTCGAAACGGTAGCTTCATAGTTGTTTCCCATAAAGTTGACGTTTACGTTTGTTCCGGCGGTGGCCCATCCCCAAATCTTAAGATCGATGTCTCGCTGGAGGACCATATTATCGCCGATCAACTTAGGTAGGCGTATTTCCCCGAAGAGATTAAGGGAGGAGATGAGTATGAAAGTCCTGAAAAAGTATTTCATGTTTGATTTTTAAAGGACTAACAATTTATAAAAAGAAGAATAATCACCAGTGATAAAAACTTCAATGAGGTCAGTCTTAAAAATCGATTAGATTAGCATTGAACAGAATTCTTAAACCATGACCAAAAAGACATTGACCTCCCTGAATCGCCGGACCTTCTTAAAAGGTTCTGCAGCGCTAGCGACATTACCATTTTTACCTTCGATCAGCCTTGCCCAGGGGCAAAGACTTCGAACTGCTCATATTGGGTTGGGTGCCCAGGGGATCCCGGATCTCAAGGATATCGCTTCACACGAACAAGTAGATGTGGTGGCATTGTGCGACGTGGATGCAAAAAACCTTAAAAGGGCGCAAAAGTTGTTCCCTTCGGCAAAGACATTCAAGGATTACCGTGAGATGTTAAGGTCATTTGGGGACCAGATAGATGCAGTCATTGTGGCAACACCGGATCACACGCATGCACCAGCCTCGATTATGGCCATGGAGATGGACAAGGACGTTTATTGTCAAAAGCCGTTGACACATCACGTTACGGAAGCCAGGAAAATGAACCAACTCGCAAAAGATCGTGGGCTCACAACTCAAATGGGTATCCAGGTGCATTCCTTTTATGATTACAAGCTGGCGACGGTACTGATTCAGGCGGGGATCATTGGAAAAGTGCATACGGTAAGGGCCTGGTCCAATAAGAATTGGGGATTTGACGGAGCACCACCAAAAGGAAAAGATTCTGTGCCAGAGGACCTGGACTGGAATCTTTGGTTAGGCACAGCACCGCAAAGAGATTTTAAGAAAGACCTTTATCATCCCGGAAACTGGCGAAAAGTGCTCGATTATGGCTGTGGTACGCTGGGTGACATGGGTGTACACATATTTGACACGCCTTACAATGCTCTTGCGCTGGATGTGCCATTTACGATTAAAAACGACTGTCGTCAGCCAAACGGATTTAGTTTCCCTGAAAGCAACCAGGTCACTTATGAATTTCCCGGTACGGGGTTTACCGCGGATACCCTGACCTGGATATGGTCTGATGGTGTCAACGCTCCGGTGATGCACGAAGACCTGGAACTTCCTGATGGTGATGAGCTGCCTGACCAGGGAGCCATGTTCCTGGGAGAAAAGGGAAAATTACTGCTCCCACATTTCATGCAGATACCAAGGCACATAGTGGACGGGGAGTATCAGGAGATTGACATAGCGTCTTATGATAAGAATAATGAATTTGGAAATCCGGTTCGAAACTACGCAACCGAGAGTCCGAAGCACTATCATCAATTTGTGGATGCATGTCTTGGTCAGGGCGAATGCTCCGCACCGTTTTCCTATGCATCGCGTTTGACAGAGACAATTTTGCTGGGTACGATTGCAGGAAGGTTTCCCGGACAGACTTTACATTGGGATCGTGAAAAGGCGGAATTTGCAGAAAAAGAAGCCAATCAATACCTGGATGGTAAATACCGAGAATTCTAGGCATATGCGGGCTATTTGTTAATAGAATTTGAAGGAATCCTGAAATTTCCGAATATTCATAAGGTTTTATTGTAATTATTGAAACAAAAACATGTTGATACAGGTATTTTAAATATTTTTAGTTCATAAACATCCAAAGAATATGAAGAAACTAACGTCACTTGTATTTACTCTCTTGCTAGCAATGGTCATTGCCAAGGCGCAAGATAGACCTCCAACTAAGGTTTTACTTGTCCCAACCGCTGATTCCGCCAGACTTGTATCCTATGATATGAGCATGATCGGTATCATCAATGGAAAATGTTTGGGATGTCATTCTCCAACTGGTCGAAACGATGATGCTAAGGAAGCTTTGCAATGGGAACAGCTTCAAAACGCTGGTAAAGCGGATGCCTATGCGATACTGGATGAGATCCTGGAGGTTTTAGATGAAGGCAGCATGCCGCCTGAAAAAATGATCGAGAGATTTCCACATTTGAAGTTGACCGAGGAAGAAACCGCGACACTGAAGACGTGGGCAGAAAACACGTTGGCCAGACTTGAGGAATAAGTAAATTTTAATTTGTTACGAATAGTAGTAATAGTATTTGTCGTTCTGATTGTAGGACTTCAGTTATTCCGGGGAGAAGAACCCGAAGTGACTATGGACAACCCGGATGACCTGCTGGCGACCTACGAAGTTCCTTCGGAGGTCGCCGGTATTCTTAAATCGGCCTGTTACGATTGTCACTCCAACGCTTCAAGATATCCCTGGTATTCTTACATCACACCCATATCCTGGTTTATTTTCGATCATATCGAAGAGGGTCGTGAGGAATTAAATTTCTCTGAATGGGCCTCATTCGAGAAAAGAAGGAAGATCAGAAAACTCAAAGAAATCGGAGAGGAAGTAGAAGAAGGGGAGATGCCATTGGAATCCTACACATACATCCATGGCGATGCGCGGCTGACCGAAGCACAAAAGACAGCCTTGATCGAATGGACTGAAGAGCTTACCTCCGTGGTAATCTCGGAATAGTTAACTCAGCTTCACTTTAACCTTGAAGAGTCAATAATATCCCTGGGATCGAGGATTTTCTTGTCGTAACCGTCTATTGTCACATTTAGCATAGACAATCCTATCTGGGTAGTATTGACCACAGACTTTGGCCATATGAATTTGATAAGTTTGACCAGCCACATAAAGTAATCATACATAAACTGGTAGGCCTTAGTTCGCGATTTTATGCCCCGGAGGGGAATAATAGCGCCCGGCCGATAGACGAAAGCCTGCTTGAAACCAAGATCTAAAATGTCATTTTCAGTTTTCCCTTTCACCCGAGCCCACATCGAACGACCTTTTTCAGTGGAATCGGTTCCCTGTCCGGAAACATAAGTGCAGGTTGCTTCAGGATTTAGTTCATAAACCGTTTTGGCCAGAGCCAGGGTATACTCATGTGTAATGGTGGTGTATTTTTCTTCCGTCATGCCAGCTGCGCTGACTCCCATACACAGGTAGCAGGCAGCTGCACCTTTCAGTTGATCCTTTATATCCGAATAATCCGAAAAATCGCTATGTATAAGGTGCTTAAGTTTCGGGTTCTCAACGTCAAGTTCAGATCTGCCAATACTTATTATTTCCGTGATTTTGGGATGGTCGATGCACTCGTACAACACGCCCTTTCCTATCATGCCTGAGGCTCCCGTAAGGATAACTTTCATCTAAACTCCATTTATAGGATCAAATTAACAAAAGTGTCTGATTAATTGATCTTTAGCTTTTTTTAACTCCCTTCATCCCCGGCCACATCCTTACATGTAAGGTTATTTGTCGTTAAATAGACATCCAGTAAATTTATTATCGTCAAAACTCAAAATATAAAACAATGATTAGAACTTTCGTAATGGTGGCTCTGAGGAGCTTTAGAAAGAATATGCTTTCCACCATAATCAACTCCGTGGGGCTCGTACTGGGTTTCACTACCTTCATTATACTTTCTCTTTACGTCTACAATGAGATCTCTTACGACACCTGGCACGAAAAGTCTTCCAGGACCTATCGTTTCACTACCATCGATGAGGCCCTTGGTGTTACAAGCAATGAAGTAGCCATTTCAAATCCACGGATGCCGCAGGCAGCCGAGGAGGAGATCCCGGAAGTGGAAATTGCTTCACGTGTAATGTTCGCCGGAGAGCAGCGAATGGAAAAGGGGGATCAGGGATATTATTCGGAATATGGACTTTACGTTGAAAATGATTTCTTTGACATTTTTGATTTACCCATAAGAGATCGGGACGAAACCCTCCGGAATTTCGAGCAGCCTCATAAAATCATCATGACGGATGAATTTGCCGAAAAGGTTTTTGGACCAAATGATAATCCCATTGGAAAATTGTTGACCATCAATGATGACTCCTGGGAGGTGGTCGGCCTTATGGATGATGTGCGCCAAAACTCTCACCTTGGCTTTGATGTGTTCATGTCATTGTATCCTGCGCAATCGGATTCCTCCCTTGCTCAGTATATCAATTCATGGAACGGACTGGGCATGATTGGCTACGCGGTTTTATCCGAAGGTGCCGTAGAGACCGAGGTCGAGTCAAAGATGGCAGATATCACTGCAGCCAATGACGTAAATGATTTTTGGATACCGCAGCTTCAGCCTTTGGAGCAAATCCATTTGGGTTCGGCAGGAATACTATTCGATTATTATCATCAGAATAAGGGAGACAGGGTTTATGTCTACTCCTTATCGGGTGTTGCGTTGTTTATTTTGCTCATTGCGACTTTTAACTTTGTAAATCTTACAACCGCACAGTCGACGACCAGGGCTAAAGAAGTGGGCATCAGGAAGGTTGTTGGCAGTTCGAAATTGCAGCTTATTGGTCAGCATATGATTGAGTCCATTTTGATGGCAATCATCTCAATAGCCGTCTCATTGGGGTTGGTATTAGGTATGAGTTCGATGTCGTTTATGGATTTGAACTTTGATATCGTTTCACTTTTATCGGTCAATTCCTGGCTTATTGGAGTATACCTGTTGCTGGCTGTCTTTGTGGGGCTACTTGCAGGAGCCTATCCTTCTTTCATTCTTTCCGGAATACAGGCTGTAAACATACTTCGCGGCAAGTTTCAGACAAGTTCTCGAGGAATCTGGCTGCGAAAAACGCTGGTAGTATTACAGTTCGTTGCGGCGATAGGGATGATTTGTGTGACTTTATTGGTTTCGAAACAGATTGATTTCATCAAGAACAAACACCTTGGTTTCGACAAGGAGCAAATCATCAACATCAACGTGGGAGATCCCGGCTTGTCTGAAAGAATAGCCGGATTTAAGCAAAGCCTGGATAATAATTCAAACATCATTGGCACGGCATTTTCCAGCAACATGCCCGGTAGAACTTTTGGGAGATCCGGAGTAAATGTGGAGGGTGGTAATGATGAGGAGCCGTGGATAGTAAGTGTAATGTCAATGGATGAAAACTACCTGGGTACGATGGGCATTGAGCTGGCCGAAGGCAGGAATTATGATCCAAGTTTTGGGTCTGATCAGCAGGAGTCGATCATTATCAATGAAGCCATGCGTGAGTCGTTGGGTTGGGATGAGGCCGTCGGTAAAAACCTGGTCTTCGGAAATGGGTCAACAAGAAGAGTTATCGGTGTGATCCAGGATTTTCATTTTAGCAGCATGAGGCACAAGATTGAGCCGTTGATGATATTCTATAATCCGGGGCCTATAAGCAATCTCAATGTAAAAGTGACACCCGAAAACGTACGGGCTACGGTTGATTTCCTGGAAAGCGAATGGGCTGAAACCTATCCTAATTATCCGTTTGATTACCAGTTTTTCGACCAGGAATTTGATCAGATCTTTGCCTCGGACGAATTGTTCGCAACACTTGTGACAGTATTTACCTGGCTGTCCATCATATTATCAGGTCTTGGGCTGTTTGGGCTTTCGTTCTTTATGGTGGAGCAACGTAAGAAGGAAATTGGCGTCAGAAAGGTTCTGGGATCCACAGTGCAGCAAATTGTGCAGCTACTAATGAGAGAGTTTGTATGGTTAATAGCCCTTGCTAATATCGTAGCGTGGCCAGTTGCTTATTTCTTTCTGACAAGGTGGATCAGTGACTTTCAGTACAGGATTGACTTACTGGGAGTAGACAATCTTATGATTTACCTGATGGCTGGAATAGGTGCATTGACGGTAGCCGTCATTGCGGTAAGCTATAAATCCATCTCCGCTGCTTTATCCAATCCCGTAAATTCATTGCGGGACGAATAATAAAGATGTTAAGGTTCAACATTTCTTAATGTTGAACCTTACCTCTAAAATCTTCAATCTTCTCTATCTTCACGGGTCAAATTTCGGTTTATGCCAGAACCAATCATACTCGCAGAAGATGTTTATAAGTCCTTTGGTAAGACCCAGGCAGTCAATGGAATAAGTCTTGAGATCATGCCGGGCGAGTTTGTGGCTTTACTGGGTCCGAATGGAGCCGGAAAAACTACGCTGGTAGAAATGATAGAGGGCATCCAGTTTCCTGATAAAGGAAATATCCGAATAAAAGGGCTGGAGTGGCGAAAACATGAAAAGGAGCTCAGAAGTGTAATCGGTCTGTCGTTTCAGGAGACTTATTTTATTGAGAAACTTACGGTAAGCGAAACACTGGACCTGTTTTCAGGTTTTTATCGGCTTCCGAAACAAAGGTCCATAGACATCATGGAACTTGTAGGTCTGGAAGAAAAGTACAAAACCTACACGAAAAATCTTTCCGGGGGCCAAAAGCAGAAACTTGCATTAGGAGTCGCTTTTCTGAATCAACCTGAAGTTTTGCTTTTGGATGAACCCACCACCGGTCTTGATCCCACAGCACGTAGGGAAATATGGGATATATTGAAGAGACTCCAAAAGGAATTTAACACCGGCATGATACTGACAACTCATTATATGGAGGAAGCTTCGTATTTGTGCAAACGGATTGTGATCATGGACAAGGGCGAGGTGCTGGCAAGGGGTACACTTGAGGAGCTTCTGGCCGAATACCGAAATGGAGAAATGATCAGTTTTACTGTGGATCGACCTTTTGACCCCGGAAAGTTAAAATCGCAGCACAAAATTCTAGGCAAGAGCTTTTCAGGCGATCGTCTCGAAGGAGAGCTGATTGTCGAAAACCTGGTGGATTATCTTCCCGGATTTCTAAACCTCGTAGAGCAGGAGGGACTTAAGTTGAAGTCTTTGGAATGTCGTAAAATGACACTGGATGACCTCTTTATTGCAATGACAGGCAGGCACTTAATTGAAGAAAACGTATGAGACAGCTTCTGCTTCTGACCAGCGTCGAATTCAAAGAGTATCTCCGTGAGCCCGGAACCATCTTCTGGGCGATGCTTTTCCCAATATTACTTGCACTCGGACTCGGACTTGCTTTTTCAGGTGGAGGAGCCTTAGAAAAGCGAGTAGCGGTGGTTTGCCAAAACAGTCGATGCGAACTTCCCAGAGAGGCAGATTTGGATAAGAAGCTTGTACTGGGCAATGAAAAAACGGGGATAATGAGGTTTGAATTTCAGCAGGTGGCATGGGAAGAGGCCCTACTGATGCTCAAACAAGGAAAGATCAGTATGATATTGGAGGTTGATCGGGGAGCGGTGCAGTACCATTTTGATCCGGCCAATTCCGATGCGAATTTTTCCTATGTCCAGCTTTCTTCCTATTTCAGGAACGTGGAACCTGATCCTAATGAGATTACTGTGCTTGAGCAAAAAGGCACGAGATACATAGACTACCTCATTCCCGGCCTTTTGGCCATGGGTATCATGATGAGTTGTATGTGGGGTATCGGATATAGCAATGTGGATCGGAGGACAAAAAAGTTACTTAGAAGGATGGTGGCCACACCTATGAAGAAGTCCAACTACGTCATATCTCAATTGATAGCACGATTGGCTATGAGCGCCATGGAATCGGTGCTTTTGGTTTTGATTACAAAATGGATTTTTGATGTGAGCATTACGGGATCATTTGGAGCACTTATCCTGCTTTTCCTTGCCGGCAATGTAGCATTTACGGGTCTGGCTTTGATCATAGCCAGCAGAACAGCAAACAATCAAATTGCCAATGGCTTTATCAACCTGGTGGTGATGCCCATGATGATCCTTTCAGGGGTGTATTTCAGTTATCACAATTTTCCTGATTTCATGGTGGCAGTGATCCAGTTTCTGCCTTTAACAATTTTGGCTGACAGTATTAGGTCGGTGTTCGTGGAAGGAGCTGGAATAGTGAATATTTGGGGTGATGCTCTGGTGCTGGGAGTCTTTGGAACTGTTCTTTTCAGTATCGGAATAAGAATCTATCGCTGGTATTGATTTACTCAATTATTATCTTAAATGAGTTGCATCGTTGATTTGAATAACCGGGCGCTCGGCCATTTTGTTTTCCGCATGCTCCACGCCTTCATACCTTAGTACGGAGGGTTGATCCATCATGGCATCCATTTTCTTTACGGTTATCGACATTAGTGCGATGAAAAATATGTAGATCAGAAGCTGTTTCATGGTCTTGTGCTTGATTAAGTATTTTCACGCCTGGGACCAACGGAAGTTGAAACCGTTTGATCATAAGATGTCAAAAGATGTCATTTGAGCGGAGTTTTCCTTAAATTCCTATTGCCAGGACAATCTCCATGAATACCCTCGCCGAAATAGAAGAAAAACTAAAGCCTATTTATGAAAAAATAGAGGAGGAGAGGAGCAAGGTTCATGCGGGTATCAAACGTTTAAGATTTGCCTATATAAGTGCTGTCCTAATTTATGTAACTGCCTTCACCATTAATCAGATAGACCCGGAAATGATGGTCAATAACCTGGTCATGTTTCCTGTTTTTCTCTTGATTGTTGTTCCATTGATAATCAGAGCCTACAAGCGGAGAGTCTTCAGCAGATATGCCAGCAGTGAAATTTTCAGGTTATTGATGAATCAAATTGATAAGAGTTATCACCTGGTCGGCGTAAAGAAAGAGACGGTAAGACCTCTTGAAGATGAATGGAAGTTGAAGCACCGGACGCAGAAAGCGATGAAGAAAATTGGTTCCCTGGAATTAGGCCTTTCGCAGGCCAATTACTATCACACGTCGGATGAAGGAGGTCAGAGTCATATTGGACTGCATATGATGATACGACCTGATGTTGATTTTGACATTACTTTCGAAGTGACCTTTAAATGGAAATCAAAAGGTATAGAAATGGCATCAATTGAAGACTTCGACAGTTTTTATGAAATAAGTACACCAGATGCCTTTGCGGTAGAATCTCTTATTGACGAAGAGTTTAAAAAGCATATAATGAAATTAAGCAAAGCGGGAGGAGGCAGGAAGGTAAGCGTAGTGGGGTACAAGGCCTTTATCTGGATTTATGTGGAATACTTCTACGGTCTAAAGATCAAAACCAATCAATTACCGGAAATACAGAAAGTAGCAGAACTGTATCTGATGCTTTTGTCGTTGGTCAATTTAGGAGATTATTTCGGTCAAAAAATAAAAAATTAGGGCTTATCTGAAGATTCTGCCATTTCAAAAGTGAGAACAAAACAGGCTCCTTTGTCGGGTTCGCTTTCCACGGAAACCTCACCCCCCAGCTGATCCATAAACTTCTTCACAGCATACAGACCAATTCCGGTTGAGGATTCATTTCCTGTAGGTCTGGCACTCAATCTCTGGAATCTGCCAAAGAGTTTTGTCTTGTCCTCATCGGTAATACCCGGTCCTTCGTCCTGTATTTCGCAGGAAGCCAAACTACCAATGATATGAAGCTTTACGTAAACCTTTTTCTCATAGGGAGAGAACTTAATCGCATTTGAGAGTATGTTTTCAATGCATTGGGATACCATACTCTCATCACCCATGACGTATATGTCATCTTCAATATTGGTTTCAAGTTGGATTTCTTTCCCAAGGGCAATGACCTCCATATTGCCGCAGATATTTCTCAGAATGGCAGATAAATCCAATTCTACTTTCTCTATCTGCTGATTCATATCGTCAATCCTGCGAACGTCAAGTATCCTGGAAATCATTTCGGATTGTCGCATAGAAATGTCTTTCATCATTTTTACCGAGTCCTTCGAGAGTCCCTCCAGCTTCGAGTCGTCATCCATCAGCGATGCCAGGGAGTATATCTGAGCAAGTGGGCTTTTCAAGTCATGCGCCACAATTCCAATCAGATTGTCTTTCTCCTCGTTTAATTCGCTAAGGTGATTGTTAACCTTCTTGAGTTCTCTTGTCTTAAGGTTTACGAGGAACTGAAGTTTTTTATTGCGAAGGTTATTTCTAAAGTTCAAAAACATGTAAATCAGGACGGACAACACAAGTAATCCAATGACCAACAATAAGTAAAAACGAGTTTTTTGCCAATAAGGTGGGTTGACCGTTACGAATACGCTTGCTACTTCACTCCATTCATAAGGTCCGAATTTTTTGGATCGGATCAGAACCTCGTGGTCTCCTGTTTGCAGATCATTGAAACTTAGTCGGTTTGAAGTCGACTTCCAGCTATTATCGCCTGCAATTTGGTATTGATAAATAATATCGGAGGCGGGGTGTACAATGGAGCTTATCGTAATGGTCAGATAGCTTTCAAATTCCATGGTAACACTTCCATGGTTCTTCGTTTTCACCCCGTCTATCTCTATATTGATGATTCGGGGTTTTGGAGTTTCGCCGGTACTTTTCAGGAGGTCATCCGACATAGCCAGTCCTTTGGAAGTACCTATCCAGAGTGAGTGATCTGCGTCTACAAAAATTCCCCGATGGGTTACGGTCCTGGCTGGCAGACCATTGCTTTCGCTAAATTGGTCCACAGAATTTTGAATCAGATCATATCTCAGAAGCCCAAGACCACACGATAAAAGTATCTGTGTTTCCGTAAAAGATTCAATAGACCGCATTGGCAGGTTACGATACTCCGGACCTAAATCAATGATGCGGGCGGTATTTTCTTCAATGCATAATAGTCCCGCACTGGTAGCGATCCATATTTTACCCTGGTTAAAACTTGCATCATATGCCTTGAAATTGGTCACATTTACAGTCTCAAATGGAATGCTACGGTTTTCGAACGTATCGGAGGCGTAGGGTTTGAAAAAAAGATAGTCGTCTACATCTGAAGCCAGCACGTAAATGCCGTTTTCCATTGGAACCACTTTATTGATCATGTTCCCTGGCATCATGGGAACTCCAAACCCTTCAATTCTTCGATCCGCACGGATGGTATAAATGCTGTCAATTCCGGGTATTGTCAGCCAGATATCCCCATTAAATCCCTTGTTGAGCCTGGTTATAAATCGACTGGTCTCTGCAAAATCATGGGTTTTCGTGAGTTGATCATTTTGTAAAAAATAAAGACTGAATGCATTGGCCACCCACAATCCATTTTCTGTGGCTTCCAACGACTGAAAGTAGCCATCTGGAAGAGTAAAAAGTTTTTCGTTTTTAGCTGTAGCAAATTCATATCTAAACAGATCGGTTTGATCGGCGTAATAAATGTCGAGACTTCGGGGGTCCTGTGTGATGTCCTCAATGAAATTATTAAGGTCTGGATTCACCTTTTGAAAGAGATTTTCCCGCAGCATGGTCCAGCCATCATTTCCCGCCATCCATAACTCTCCGGAGGGAGTCGGATGCAAGTGATTTACATTGTTAATTTGTAAATCCAGCTTTTCGAATGACTCAAAATTGTCTTCGGTATAATACTGATCCTGGGTCCTTGTAGCAATAAAGTATTGATTTTCCGAAATCTTCTTTATGAAGGAAACTCCATTTATTTCAGACAAAATAACAGGTTCCGTTATACCGCCATCAGGCTTCAAAGTCGAAGAATAGATTCCCTGTATGGATCCGATCAAAAGCCTGTCGCCTTCCCTTAAAATGACCTCCACATCACCTGGAAAGCGTGTGTCTGTCGGTTCAAATCGATCTTCATCGACCAAATGACGGTATACACTTCCATTATAGGCCACGGTATGTAAAACACCCGAATTGTCTTCGAAGAAATGAAAGGACCGAAGAAAAACGGTGGTTCGGTCTTTAGGCTCAAATGTGTAACGATTCAGCTCCCCATTTTTCAGCCGAACGACAGCCTGTGACTCTGAGATCCACAGGGAATTGTTTTGATCTTCGAAGATGAGTTTTGGGTAGCTGATGTGTTTGTCATCAGGAACATCACTGACACTTGCTACTGTTTTAAAGATCACTGTGTCTTCATTGTTCAGGATCTCTACAAAATCCATGTCACCATACATCATCAGACGGCCGTCCCTTGTGGTAATGAATCCCTTTATGTAGTTGCTTCTAAAATTTGAAAGGTACTTGGTGAATTCTAATCCATTGTATTTGACCAGACCCTCATCTGTAGCGATCCAATAGTAGCCAAGAGAGTCCTGTGCCGTGGCTTTCACGATATTAGTTGGCAAGCCATCTTCCACTTTGTACTGGTGCAGATAAAAGTTTTGGGACAATCCGTTCAGGACTCCCAGGATAATCAGGTTGATGATGAGATAGACTCTCCTCAAAATTTTCGGGTTGTTGGCGGTCCTCGACTAAATTACACTCTTAGGTTCAAGTGCCGTAAACATCTGTAGTTTATTTTTAAAAAATATTATCATTTGCTAATGTTAGTTTCAGTAATCATTGACCTTCCTCCTCATACAAGAGGCCATTTTGTATTGAGGTTAATCATTACTTTATCACTCTTTTTATATACTGGTTTTATCAATGCGCAGGATCGTGAGTTGGTGATATGCGGGGATGATGAAATCAATATTGTGAAAATTCAATTGGGAATAAAAGATACGGTTCCGGATGTCGTGTGGACATGGAAATCCAGTGAGGCAGAAGTTCGACAGAGCCTGTTTACCCACATGGATGAATGTAAGCCGGTAAATCAAGGGCATGAAATCCTCGCTACTTCGTCAGATGGGGGTGTGGTTTTAGTTGATGTTGAATCAAAACAGGTACTCTTTGAGGCTTTTGTAGGCAACGCACACTCAGCGGAAATGCTTCCCGACAGGAGGATTGTGGTGGCAGGTTCAACGAACAAAGAAGGAAATCGCATTTCGGTTTTTGATATTGAAAATGGTGATGAGCCATTGTATACGGATAGTCTCTATTCCGGTCATGGGGTGGTCTGGGATGAAAAACGGGAATTGCTTTTTGCTCTGGGTTACGATGAGCTGAGAAGTTATGAGTTGGTTCATTGGTTAGGTCCCGAACCGAAACTTCGGTTAACAAATGCCTGGAAAATTCCGGGAGAAGGTGGTCATGATCTTTCTGGCTATGATAGTAAACTGATTGTTTCAGAACATAACGGCGTATGGGTTTTCGATCCTGATAAGCAAACTTTCGAACCCTTTGCCCCTTTAGCTGGTCGCCACGATGTCAAAGCTGTAAGTCTTTCTGAAACTGACAGACTTGTTTTCATTCAGGCAGAAGTGAGCTGGTGGTCCACGCATGTCTATCTCAAAGATCCGGAGAGGACCCTGTCATTTCCCGGCAGACATCTGTACAAAGTCCGGTGGCGGTAGATAAGCAGGATGTTTAGCAGCCACCAGCGAGGGTATTGAGACCTACTGGGCGATTTGGTGCCTGCTTTTATGCGATATTCATGGGGAAGTTCGCACTGAAGTATGTAAATAGGCACTTAGACACATGGCGGATCAGCGGCTTGTTATCTCTCGTTGATTTCTGATTTTAGCTTCTTCTCTAAAGAGTCAAGAACCAAATTGAGTAGAATTATATCTCGCTGTTTTTCACGTACATAAATACTATACATAAGAAGAGATCTCCTAAATTCTTCATTTTTTGTCAGTTCAAAATATTTTCCGCCAAGTTGGAAGTCTCCCATTACTAAATTGCCATATGAGTCTCCGGTTTCTTTAAACCTTTTATTGTCATTTTTCCAACTGTTATTCAAGTCGGTTAAAATCTCATTGTTTAAAATGTCTATGAATTTTGCCTGATTTGGAGGCTCATAATCGTACTGAGAGGCTGAAATAACCAAATATTGACTTATTGAGAAAAGAAGAGACTTATCCTTAATTAGCGTTCTAATCTTAGTCATTTCTGGTTCGTTGCTAGCTGTAAGAACTTGCCAATCTGACAAATGTATCAGTTCTAAGTTCTGGTCAACGAGGCGTACACTTGATTTTAATAAATTGGCAATTGAGGATTCTTGAACCAAATTCCCATTTAGGATGGAGTCCATTGTTTGTAACCGTATATTAAAGACTGAATCCGTATATGCCCAACTTTTTCTCTCCCATTCAATATCATCTAAAATTGATTTCAGAATTTCTGTTTTCTTTTCTTCTCGTCCGCGATTTTCTTTCCAGTCGTCAATTGCAAAAGTTACAGTTAGACCTAGAATGATAACAATGAGTTCAAGAATAAAAAATTGAATGTTTTTCTTTATTGAATTTTTCATCAGGTTGCAATTATGAGAGATAATGCCCTGGGTAAGCTGGATTTTTCAAATATCTATAAAAGTATCGTATAGCAACAGGCTTTGCAAACCTGTCTGCCGACAGGCAGGTAGCTCAGTTAGCTTATGGATGATAGTGTTGATAGTTAGGGGTCCATCCTAAATTAGGGATTTGGATCCGTGAATTATCCTCAAGACATAGATTTCCTGAACATTAAAAATCCTATAAACAATTCTGTAGCCACCGAGAATCAATTCTCTAAGATCCTCATTATTGTACTCTGGTACTTTTCGACCCGATTTTGGAAAGGTCTTCAATTGTTCCAATTGCTCAAAAACTCGCTTGGAGAATTCAATGGCAAATCTTAAAGAATCCTTTGCTATGAAATCGGTATCGGTAATTGAATCAAGATCGTCCCAGGCAGATTCAGCGAGAATTATTTCGACCATTTTTTGGACATTCTCTCTTTTGCTTCTTCCATAGATACGACTCTTCCTTCCTCTACATCTTTCAAGCCTTTTTCAACTTTCTCAATGAAGAGTAATTTATCGATGAGTTCATCAGTGGAAAACTCCTCAGGAAGCTTGTCCAGCGCTTCAATGACCTTAGCTCTGTTCATGATGTAAAGATAATAATACTCGAGTTCAGAAGTAACGTTAAGTTATCCGCTACGGTTTAGGCTTGCGCCTGTGTCTTGAGCCGCCGTTGCGGATAGCAGATGTTAGTGGTATTTAGTTCTTGTCAAATGTTTTAGGAATGATATTATTATCACTCTCTCCACAAAATATCCATGATATTATATACCATCGATTATTTTCATAAACTAACTGCACGCTATTTATGCCTCTTCTTTCGACTTCTCCATTTTTTTCTAGTCGGGTTTCATAGGTACTCCAAACTTGAGCAATGTTTCCAAAAACTCTAACTTCTCTATTTATTTCACTTTCATAAAAGTCAGTATGAAAAACCATGTTTTCAGTTTCTTCATGAAATTCTTGTAAGGTATAATATGCTTGCTTTTTCTGTTCTTTGCTATAGTACGAATAAACAGCTTTGGGATGATGTAAATAGTTGTCTCGCTCCCATTGCCTCTGTGCACCTTTTTCTCCTGATACAACTTCATATGATGCTTTCATTATAGCATCAATCGTTTTGACATCATCTTTGTAGCTGTTGTTTTGAGCACATAGATTACTTGAGACAAGCATTGAAATCATTGTTAAGTAAAATAAATAGTTTTTCATGGTAATAGAATTAGTGTTAAGATTTCCTACTCAAAAAAACCTAGTACAACTTTCTTCATGAAACATTTTATTTCACCTGCTCAATATTTTATGCCTACGATATCAATTTTTATTTAGAGCAACATGGCGTTTATCCTTTTTGACAAACATTCTTTGTAAGTCTTTGCTATCGTGATTTTATGTTTTCCTATGACGAAGTGATTATCCTCTACAAAATCTACATTTTTTAAATTTACTATATAGGAATTATGTACTCGCATAAAATCATCAGGAAGCTTATTAATAAGTTCCTTTAATGATTTATAGTAAATATATTTTGTCTCGTCTTTGATAACTATTTCCACATAATTACCTAAACCTTTGATGAACAACATATCATCAAATCTCAGTTTTATCAGCTTCTTCCCTGATTTAATTAATGTATAACTAATATCTGACATTTAAACGAGGAAGTTAAGTTTTATGAAAATCACCACTACGCTCAGCTAAAATGAGAATGCGTTCCGGTAGCTAGAAGTACCAAAATTTCTGTTACCCATTGTCATTTCAGATGGCTCAGTTCGCATATTCATTAGCGCTTGTTGTAGGGAGTATTTCATCAGGTGGAATCGCTACCACTTTTCCATCGCGTGACACGATCAAAGGGCTATTATTCTTCTTTTTGAATTCCACCATTTTTCGGTATGCCTCCTTGAGCCCCCGATTAACCTTTTCTTCAAGTTCACGTAGTTCTTTATTATCCATTGTAATTTTCGTTCAAATAAGACCACTTGCCTTCACTTCTAATTATCACTTCATGACCAGTGCCTTCAGCAATAAATTCGAAGTTTTCAGTTGAATTGTCAACTAAAATCCATCTACTGACAATTGACCGGTAAATTTTGAAGAAGTTCATCAGACCATTGGAGTATCTCCTTTTAATTGTTTCAATAGGAATATTGTGTCCTCCTTCTTTAACCCTGGTTTGTACTCTTTGGATTGCCAGTTCAACGGAATCAAGTGAAAGAAAAAGTAAAGTTGTATCATAACCTTGTTTTTTGGCATTTTTTATTAACCCTTGATATGATTTTGTTGATAGTGTTGTCTCAAAAGCAAATGATTCTTCTTGATTTAGCAGTTCCTTAATTCGCTGTAGAGGTATGTGCTATATCGTCTGTTGGGTTGTCGTCACTTTTTCTATTGATTCTAGTTCGTCAGTCTTGGTTCCAAGTTCCTCTTCTATATCAAAGTCATCTTGGAGCCCTAGCCAGAATTTCGGAGTTGTTCCGAAGTATTTACTTAATCTCAAAGCTGTATCTGCAGTTATCCGTCGATTCTTTTTTAGAATTTCGCTTATTCGTGTTTGGGGAATATGTAAATCCTTGGATAAGCGATAAGCAGAAATTCCCATTGGTTTCAAAAATTCTTCTGATAGTACTTCGCCTGGATGTATGTTCGGTAGCTTTTCCATATTCTTCATTTTTTATTGATAATCAATAATTTCAACTTTACTAGCATTTCCATCTTCCCATAGGAAAATAATTCTCCATTGGTCGTTAATTCGTATGCTGTAAAAGTCTTTTAGGTTTCCACTTAGTTTTTCAAGTCGGTTGGAAGGAGGGATTCTTAGATCTGAAATATTTTGAGAGTTATTTAACATTCTCAACTTTCTTCGTCCGGCAGTTTGTATTTCAATCGGCCACTTTCGCACTCGTTCCCCGTTCCATACTTTTTCAGTTTCCTTAGACCCAAAAGACAAAATCATATTAATGCTCCACGTTACTAACGTTAAAGGTAGGTAAAAAGTTAATATTCGGGAAAACTATTTTCCGGGGGAGAAGATGCAGCCCAACCCAGATATGGAGAGTGGCCTCCGAGCTTAATTAATTGTGATAAAAGTAGCTTATCTGCCGGTGCATTCAAAGTATCAAATTCGCACTGCGCCATTACAGATAAAAATCTCCCACGAGCAGATGGAAGTAGAAAGCACATCAGTTACTTGGCGGCAGATAAGCGGGATGTTTAGCAAGCACTTGGTAGAACGCTAAGTAAGGCCATGCGCCATCATCGTATGTTAGCCACCTTTTTTTGTTTTCGGAGTTTTTGGAGTGTTGCTGTACTGCCTCGGTTTTGGTGGGGGTGGTGGTGGTGGTTTTTGAGTATTCTTGTTTTCTGACATTATAGTATTATTTAGATGGTTTAGTTGGAGGTTTCGGTGGTTCCTGACCCTCCTTTATCACTCTCGGCCTTGGGGGTGGCGGAGGTGGTGGAGTCTTTTTGTTGCTCATACTGTAATTTAAGTTTATTTATTAAGTTAATCAATGAGTCAACCTTGTTAACTCCTGCTTCTTCAGTCTTCAAGGTATCATCACTCAAGACTACAATTTTTTGAATCTTGTCTGCTTTATTAAAGAAGTTATATCCGAATGGAATTGCTGTTATAAGAATACTTACGAGCGAGATCACTAACCAACGTTTGGACTGAAAAACAAACTTAGTTTTACGGTCATTCACATACATGTTGTGGTCAATGTGTTCGACAAATCCGTCAACTAAATGCTGTTGAAGATGTTCATCGGCTTCATCAGTCTTCTTTTTGTCTCCATGTTCTTTGTAGTACTCTTTCAATTCTTGATACCAATTGTGCAGTTGTTGTACATAAGGTATTCCCGTGTATTCATATCCTTTGGTAAAATCGCTAAATGCTCTAATTAGATTATAAATTGATAACAAAACGCAAATCGTTGTTATCGACGATAGTCCGACGAAAATGAAGTTTAAAAATCCTTCAACTTGATAGTCGAAATTTGTGATGAAATAAAAAATTCCTGTTGATATGGCTGTTGTAACTGCAATAGGAATATTCAAAGAGTTGACAATTTCAGCCTTTCGTTCATTCTCTTTGTGATAGAGTTCCTTGTAGAGTTCGTATAAGTTCAATTTTGCCATGGTGTGTGGTGGCTAACCAGCTAGCAGGAGTGCGCCCTGAGCTTGGCAGAAAGCACTAATCTAGTGAATCTGCCGGTGCTTCCAAAGTATCAGAATGGCACTGCGTTCAGAAAGATGACAAATCCTGCGAACTGAAGTAATTAGAAAGCACCGACCTTTCTCAGCGGCTGATTCATGGTAATGTTCGCACTGCAGTATGTAAATTGGCAGTTGGCGCATTCGTGCTAGCGACTGTTATCTGTCGGTTAGAAGTTATCTAGTGAAAAAATTAGATTTGTTGTATGGAGATTCTTTTAATTGTTGCAACGCTAATAGGAGGCGCAGTTGCAGTGGTTCAGCTTATTAAATGGCTTAAAAAGCCTAAAGAACCTGTTGAGGTCAAGGGTTCAAGTGAAGTTAGACCGTTCGTTGATGTTGAGGTAAGCTACCAAGGTGGTTCAAGTGGTTCGAGAGGAAGAAGTCCGAATGCCAAGCCCAATCCAGGACAAAACTATTTTATCGCGGATGAGACTCTGAATATTTGGGAGTTGAAAAGGAAAATCGTGATATCGTTGGTAAATAATTCTGATGTTGCCGCACTCTATCCCAAAGTCAGAGTTCACCCTGAGTCTTTCCAGCCTAAACTAGGAAGGTTAAACGAAGTTCAGCCAATAAAAGCCCACGAAAGTGTCCAAATAGAATGTTCGTATACAGAGACGGAAGAAAAAATTCCACGTGAACGCACAAAGCTGGATCACTTTCCAAGTGCCGAACAAAAAAATGATTTGAGAATTCTTGTTGAGTATCAGAGTTCGAATAGAATCACGTATTACACTTTGTTCTCTGGTCAGGGTAAGAAAAATGAGTACTTCGAAGTTCGACCTGATGGTTTCGATGATGCCACTGACAGATAACCTTTAGCTTCCCATCCTATAAATATTCCAAGAAGCGGATTAAGTAACTTAAAGATAGGAAAGTCAGGTAAAGAACCATGTGCTAACCAGGTATTGAGACCTACTGGTCGATTTGGTACCTGCTTTCCCATCTTAAGTTTCAGATAGATATTCGGGAGTCAGCGAGTAGCTGAACGTCCCACTATCAAGGTTTAGAAGAATAAGTTATGAAGAAAGAATCAACTCAGCAATTAGTTTATCCCTTTGTGGTAGGAATAGACGTCAGCAAAGAAAGTATGGATGTATGTATGGTCGAGATGGTCACACAACATCAGTTCTCCGTTACATTGACTAACACTTCGGAAGGTTATACCAAACTAAAACGATGGATGAAACAGCATGGCAACGATGCTCATGATCACACACTGTTTTGTATGGAACATATGGGTATCTATACTCAGAATCTGGTGAAGTATCTCATGAGTCGTGGTGGGAAGGTATGGTTGGAGTCATCATTGCATATCAAGCGAAGCATAGGTCTGGTCCGAGGCAAGAGCGATAAGATCGATGCAGAACGGATCGCCAGGTTCGCTATGGTCCATCAGCAGCAGGCCAAGCTGGTAAAGCTTACACATCCTACACTGGAGCGATTACAGTACCTGATGCGGCTCAGAGCGCGATTACTGAAGAGCAAGCAGAGTCAGGAGCTAGCCATCAGTGAGACAGAACATTTTGATAAGAAGGCAGCTGCCGAGATGAAGCGACTGAGCAAGACAGCATTGGAGGGATTAGCCAGTTCGCTGAAACGAGTTGAGGAAAAAATGCTGGAAGTGATTCAGATGGACCGAGAAGTTAGAGCTTTGTATGAGCTGATCACCTCGGTGAAGTGTGTGGGTAAAGTATTGGCTACAGATCTGATCGTCTACACGCATGGGTTTACCCGGATGCTGGATGGGAAAAAGCTGGCTTGCTATTGTGGTGTAGCGCCGTTTGAGTACAGTAGTGGAACGAGTATCAAGGGATCACCCGGAATTTCAAGTTTTGCAAACAAAGTGTTGAAATATCATCTCCACATGGCAGCGATGAGTGCGATCAGACATTGTCCTGAATTAAAAGAGTATTACCAACGAAAACGGGAGGAAGGCAAGGGCAAGATGACGATTTTGAACGCGATCAGGAATAAGTTACTGCACCGGATCGTGGCAGTAGTAAAACGGGGGACACCTTATGAGGATAGAATTGTACTAAAAAAAGTTGAAATGGCTTGATTTTACCATAGATATCGATCAGATATAGCGAGTGGCCATACCCTTGTAAACAGCACTAAGATTCTGTGTTAAAAACCAAAGATAGAAATGATATTTTCTAACTTTAAGTAAAATCAGCATAAGCTAGATTGTAAAGGGGCATCAACATCGGATTGTTGTCCCTTTTTAAATTGATAATATGGGTCGAATGGGACTTTGGTTTTATAAAGCACATACATCAGTTCCAGAATTTTACGCTGAACGGCCACTGCTGCTTTCATTTTGATACCATGTTTACCGACATGCATTGCAAAGTTGCTTTTGTACATATGACAATGTCGAATGGCTGATAATGATGGCAGGTGCATAGCTTTTCTTAAAAATCTGTTTCCTTGTTTGGATATCCTGGGTTTTCCTTTGACTGAAGTTCCTGATTGCTTTTCTCTGACGTCCAAACCCGCATAACTAGTCAATTGCTTTTTGTTGCGGATAAGTTCAAAACCATTTGTTTCAGCCAGAACAATAGCTGCTGTGAGATTACCTACTCCTGGGATAGTAGTCATCAATCCAATGTCTTTTTCAATCTCCAAATCACTTTTTACTAATTGTTGGATTTCGTTCTTAATCTCTTGCTCTTGTTTTGATAGGAGAGCCTTTCTGGCTTTGAGTCGCTTAAGAGAGTTTGGATTAGGATATGCTTCAGCATTTTCAGCATGGATCTGATTTTTGATCGTAACTCGCTCTGCCACAATCTGATCACGTTCCCTGGTTAACTGCTTCATGGTTCGGAAAACAGGTTTTGGAGGATTCCATAGATCCAGCTTTCTCTCCAATCCAAACTGAGCAATAGTTTGGGAAGCCGTTTTATCAGTGATTGTTTTTATAGATAAAGTCCGGGCATAATTACTGACTTTGTTAGGTAGTACAATGGCAACATTGTGAGCTTGATCAAAGAGCCAATGAGCAAATTTCTCATGATATACCCCGGTGGGTTCCATTACTATTTGTATTGATAAATCATCGGACTTGACCGATTGAATCCACCGAATAATGTTCTTGAATCCTTTAAGGTTGTTATCAAAAACCCGGTGAATATACCGGCCAATACTTAAATCTTCATACAACTGACCAAAGGTACAGACCAACTCATTCTGAGCTACATCCACACCAACGACTTGCTTAATAGTTTTCATTTTCAAAGGGTTGAATAAAAAGATAATAGCGGATGTCTCCCTTCGTTTTACCTCCTGTCTGATATTCTAGCTGGGGAAAATCCCGCTTTACATTCTGTTTAAACTCTAAGAGAAAGAAAGAAATGAGGCGATACCTTAGTGTGAATATGTCTTTAGACTATTTACTAGCGAATTTGCTCTCATTTCTCCCCACTACTTACCAAAATAAATGATCCTTTGGTAATCGTTTTGTAACATAGGATGTAGTGAAACTGCGCAACCCCCGCAACAGTATCCACAATGCAATGCGTTCTGCAAGTCTAAATCCAGAAAGAAGAAAGTGGCAAGAAGCACAAAAGCCAGCAGAATGGGCAGTGAAACGGGCAAGTTACACTTCAGCATCAAATAGCTCAGTTGGCCATTCGCTATATCGCCTGTTAGCGACTTTGTTTACTCTTTGCCAGTTCAAAAGCCGCATCCAAACAAAAAGTCACTCAAATCATTGTTGATGAATCCGGTTACGGTTTTTTCAGCAGATTCGTAGACGTATGCTCTGTTCAGGAAGTTCGAAAAGTAGTTATCCTTGTTGTAGTTCATATAAACGGCTGCACATCCTGAGCCCTTCAGATCGTTAAAAGCTACCACTACTACGTTCGTTGGGTTACCTTCACAATCTTTAAGAGTTCGCCCAAATGTTACAGGGTTCTCTATATCAAACTCGTTTACTATATCTCTACGTTGGCGCGAGTTTTTGTTGTTATACTCTTCCATAGCGAGTATTGCATACTTTGTTAAGATGTTCTCATCATATTCGAATTCTGGTTCCTGAGAGTATGCGGAGGATCCAAAAACTAGAGTTAATAAAAGTGTGGCTATGGCTATCTTCATATTGTCGCTAACGATCAGGTAAAATGCCGTGTGGCCTTACCTGTCTAAACAGCACGAAAGTTAGCGATTCTGGCTCAAGCTCACAATGTTTCAAATCGAGCACTTTACACAGGCATTTTATCGAGATGGGGAGAGGCCAATAGAAAGACCAAACCTTTCCCAAAAGCCAGAAGAGCGGTTTATGAAGCACTAACCTTGGCAAATAACTCAGTGCCACATGCATTTTTACCGCGTGTTAGTCACCGGAATTTAAATCTAGTTCTTCCTTCAGCCAGTTCAGTAGTTCGTCAAGACGTTCACTCTCGTTGCTTTGGTTCCTAAGTGTTAAAAGAAGTTGATTCTTGTTGTTAGTTAGGTTAGCAAAGATGTAGTTGACTGAGCTGTTGTTGTCTTCACCGGCTTGCTCCAACTCGAATGATGAAATCTTGTCAAAGCTTAGTTCAGTTGTGCGTTCATATTCGTTGTTAGCCGGGATTATCAATGTTGAAGTTACTCGATCAAAAAGAAGAAGTGTTCTTCCTTTGAATCTAGTTCTGACAGTTAAAAATGTGGCTATTGACACGAGTATCCCAGTTACAGAAACTTCAAGATTACCAGAAACAACTCCGACAGTTAGAAATGCCACTCCCATTAAGGCAATTATTACGCTCAAGAATTTGCTTCTCTTCTTGATCAAGGTTGTTCTGTTGTTGGTAAAAGTTACCTTGATATTGTTCTCTTCAAGTAATTCAGGAAGTTCTACACTCATAAGTGCTCTGGTGACTAACAACAAGTTATCCGTAGGTTTATTGCGGATAACTAATTATATCAACTGTTATTCGTAATACAATTTACATCCACAATATACACCCGTTGTTAAACATTTTAAAGCCATAACTGAAATGAGAATGTTCCAGTGTAGCCCTCCCCACAACCCCCAAACCCAACTAACCCCCAAACCAACTAACCTACAAACCAAACTAACACCCGTTGTTAAACAATTAAAGTCATAACTGAAAGGAGAATGTTCCAGTGTAACCCTCCCTACAACTCCCAAAGCCAACAAACCCACAAACCAAACTAACACCCGTTGTTAAACATATTAAAGCCATAACTGAAAGGAGAATGTTCCAGTGTAGCCCTCCTTACAACTCCAAAAACCAACAAACCCACAAACCAAGCCTACAATGTTAGTAAACATAATAAAGCCATACTGAAATGAGAATGTTCCGGAGTAGCCCTCCCTACAACTCACAAAACCAACAAACCCACAAACCAAACATTCATCCGTTGCGAAACAATTAAAGCCAGGCTTTGAATAGGAGCATAGGGTTAGATAGTCAAAGTATACTACCTAAGTGGAGGAGGGTACATTGAACCTTACTTGGGAAGTGTTGTATCTCGGTGGTAAATGTCCTCGCTCTACCGGCTGACTACCAGCAAATCCATCCCCACCGCAACCATCCCCAATTGGTACGTAATCTTCTGCCCGAAGTCAGTAAATTGTGCCTGTTGCACCTACATACTATTATCATGAAGACAGATAAGATGAATAAACTACAGGATGCAAGGATACTGCTGGACCTGATCATGGATGAGTATGGTCTGGAGATCAAAAACCTGCTGGCCATAGGGATCGAACAGGTAATGGCCGTGAAGTTTCACGAGACAGGTATGGAGGCCCACCTTTTGAAGCAACTGACAGATTATCAGGCCAACATTGACCTGGATGGGCTCGATTATGACAAGCTTGCAGAGAGTCTGTTGTATTAGTCCGATTGTTTCACCTGGCTTTTCAGGTCACCACATACATATTCCAGTAGTTCACAGGGGTCCACACCAATAGCAATAGCGATTAGGTATAGTTCACTTGCTTTTAGCTCTGCTTTGTGATTGATAGACAACTGACTTAATCTGTTGGTAGCTAAACCTGTTCTGCGGGCAACACTGGCTTTATTGATCGACCTATTTTTAAAGTATTCTCCTAGTCTGGTCATTCCTTTTGTACGCTTTAGGGGTACATAGCTAATGATTATTAGAAATTATATACCGAATTAGGGGATTTTATTTGCACTATATACCGAATGTAGGTATAATTGTGATCAAGAACGGTATAAGCTATGGAAAATCATTGCCAAAATGGCTCTAACGAGCTGTCTCTATCCATGGAGGAGAAGGAGATCATTCAGCAGGGCCTGCTCATCCTGCTGGACAAGATCCGCCTCATGAGTGTAGATGCCACCCTCAAGGAAGATGTGAAGGCCGCCTATCGGCTTTTGGAGCGTCTGCGCCGAGGTTACCACTGACCCACAATACCCGTAACCATTAAAAACCAGATTTATATTATGAAAACAATCACAAGATTGATCCCCCTCCTGCTGTTGATGGGGTGTATGAATGACTCACTGACCGAGCTGCAGACCGATGATCCGGTTCCGGATTATTTGGAGTTCTCCGGAAACGAAGCATTACTGAGCTATGTAGATGGCAAAGATGACGGAGACGCCAGATCGGTAGACGATGGGTTTAAGTCCTTTGATGACTAATATGAGGAAGCTGTTAATCTAATGATGGAAGCCGAGTCGGAGGAGACAATATATGAGATCCTGGAGACCTATGATGAATACCTATTTCTTGATGAGGATAAGGTAAAGCCACGGATAGAAAATGCTGTTTACCGTCGTCTGACCAATAAAGACCGGATTTACGTATCCGAAGGGTACGCCCATAAAGTAATGGATGACTCTTATTTATTGATTACACCTGCGAAGAACATTCGGGAATTAAGAAAGCAGGAATCCATAGTGGACTATGATAAAGATCTTTTTGAACTTCGGCAGTATGCAAATTTCGAGGTGACCGATTCTCAGGGTAGATCACTTGCCAGTTGCGGTGGTTTGGAATCTGTTTTCTACGTAAGAGATGAAAGCGGGTGTAATAATGATAGAAGGGGAGAATCAATTGCCCGTGCTGATTGGATCATTTCCTTTAACAATTACACGCCTGCCCTGATCGCTCAGGGTCTCGCCGAACGTAAGATTATATGTGTATGGGTGCTTTATGATACTTCTATCCATTCTAAAGATGTATTTGCCAGGCTAAGATGGAGCGTGAATGGAATTCAGGACAACAGAAGCCTGTATATTGCAGATAAAAACACCTATTCACATAGACTATGGGTATGGAATGGGGCATGGGCAGGATCGGTATATTGGCATGGTGGATCTACTCCCTGGATCTATCTGGATGAAGTTTATCAGCCCATATCTACAGGAGGTATTGGAACTAACTATGCGATCATAGATTGCGGCTAACAAATATGAAAACACTATTTATCATTCTTTTAGGTTTAACAGGATTATTCATCACCTGCCCGGCATTCGGGCAGAGGGTGAATGTTCCGGAGTCACGCCTCTGGATCAGAGGTGGAGCAGGCTTGTTTGAGTCGGACGGTGCTTTGACTACACCAAACTATCAGACGGCAGTATTTGATGTTGGATTCGTTCGGTCCAGGACCATTTTTAACCAGTATCTTGGTTTTGAGTACGGTGGGAGAGTGGGATTTAAGGCCAGAAGGGAGACATACTTAAATAAACTGGATGAGAACGGTTCACAGGAACTGGGTCTTAATCCGCTAATTGACATGACTGTAAGTGATGCAGGTCACTATTACCTGGGTGCACCGATACTATTATCACTGAACGTGAAGAACACAGAGCTGAAAGCTGGTACGGAACTGCGCTTTTGGATGGGTTCTAATCGTCATCTCATCAATTATCTTTCAGGAAGACCTGATATTGGTCTTATTGTAGGGCTTAATCAAAAACTCGGCGACCGTTTTATCGTCGGAGTTGAAGGCATCCTGGGCACACTTCCTGCGGTAGAGTCATTTGCTGACAAGTACTACAACCGGGAGTTGAAGGTGGGAGTGGGGTTTCGCCTACGCTGAAGCTACGGCGAACGAAGTATCGCCTTCGCGAATTAAGAATTAAGAATAGTCACCCCGCCTTCGGCACCCCTAAAGGGAGAAGTTCGATCGTCCCTCGAAAACGTCATCCTGAACGTAGAGAAGGATCCCGGTTTTGTTAGAGAGAGTGTCATTAAACTAACTCTTCCTTAAATACGAGATTCTTCGCTACGCTTGCAGCTTCGCTCAGAAAGACGGTTCTAGTTGATGCTCATCCTTTAAGGGCGAGGTCCCTTTAGGGAATAAAAGGGTGTGCGTTGGGAATTCGGAATCGTTATTACCCTCTTGCCTCATGCAAGATCCCTAAAGGGAAGTCTGATCGTATCCTTGTAAACGTCATCCTGATTCAGCCTCAGGCTGGAGAAGGATCCCGGTTTGTTAGACAGAGTGTCTTTTCAAATACGAGATTCTTCTCTCCGCTTTCAGCTCCGATCAGAATGACGGTAACAGCGGACGCTCGTGCTTCCTGGGCAGGTCCCTTTAGGGAATAAAAGGGTGTGCGTTGGGAATTCGGAATCGTTATTACCCTCTTGCCTCAGGCAAGATCCCTAAAGGGAAGTCTGATCATTCCTAAACGTCATCCTTCTCCAGCCTCAGGCTGGAGAAGGATCCCGATCTCATTAGACCGAGTGTATTTTCAAATACGAGATTCTTCTCTCCGCTTGCAGCTCCGATCAGAATGACGGTTCTAGTTGATGTTCGTGCTTCCTGGGCAGGTCCCTTTAGGGAATAAAAGGGTTTCGCCTACGCTGAAGCTACGGCGAACGAAGTATCGCCTTCGCGAATTAAGAATTAAGAATAGTCACCCCGCCTTCGGCACCCCTAAAGGGAGAAGTTCGATCGTCCCTCGAAAACGTCATCCTGAACGTAGAGAAGGATCCCGGTTTTGTTAGAGAGAGTGTCATTAAACTAACTCTTCCTTAAATACGAGATTCTTCGCTACGCTTGCAGCTTCGCTCGGAAAGACGGTTCTAGTTGATGCTCATCCTTTAAGGGCGAGGTCCCTTTAGGGAATAAAAGGGTTTCGCCTTCGCTGAAGCTACGGCGAACTAAGTGTCGGGTGGGGAATTCCAATTTTGAATTTCAAATCTGGAATCCGAAATCTATCAGCGCCTATCTGCGCGATCAGCGGGAAACAAGAATTCGGAATCCCTCTGCGCCTATCTGCGAGATCAGCGGGAAACAGGAATCCGGAGTCTCTCTGTGTTTATCAGCCTGAGAACCCATTGCTTATGTTCGAGATTCTTCCCTTCGCTTGCAGCTTCGCTCGGAAAGACGGTTCTAGTTGATGCTCATCCTTTAAGGGCGAGGTCCCTTTAGGGAATAAAAGGGTTTCGCCTTCGCTGAAGCTACGGCGAACTAAGTGTCGGGTGGGGAATTCCAATTTTGAATTTCAAATCTGGAATCCGAAATCTATCAGCGCCTATCTGCGAAATCCGCGGCAAACAAGAATTCGTAATCTCTCTGCGGGGATTAGCGGAATCAGCGGTAACCAAAAATCAGGAATCTTTTTGCGACTATATGTGCGATTGATAGTAACCCCACTTCAATGAAGAATTCTTATAGCTGCTTTTGGCCATCAATCCATCTATCTACATGTTTTTCCAATATAGACAGCGGCATCGCGCCTCCACCCAAAATGGTATCATGAAAGTCTTTAATATCAAAATTCTCACCAAGTTGAGCTTCGGCTTTGGCTCTCAACTCCTGAATCTTCAGCATACCTATTTTGTAGCCCGTTGCTTGTCCCGGTATTACCATGTATCGTCTCACCTCCGCTCTAATAGCCCCATCAGAGATGGAAGAGTTTTCTCTAAAATACTTCACACCATCTTCTTCTGTCCAGCCTTTGGAATGAAGCCCTGTATCCACAACTAACCGAATGGCACGCCAAATTTCGTTAACCAGGCGTCCGAAATCATAGTACGGATTTTGGTAACCGCCCATTTCCTTTGCCAGAATTTCAGAGTATAGCGCCCAGCCCTCTACATAGGCATTAAAGCCTCCTTGAGTTCTAAACTTAGGCACCGATTCCAATTCCTGAGCAATAGATATTTGCATGTGGTGCCCCGGATTTCCTTCGTGATAAGCCACTCCCTCCATAGTAGATTTGGGCATACTGGTCATATCGGATAAATGTGCATAATAGGTGCCTGAGCGTGAGCCATCCGGTGTGCCTGGCCAATAATGTTGTGGGGCACCATCCTGCTCTCGAAAAGACTCTACACGTTTTACTACCAAATCGGCCTTGGGCAAAATGCCGAAATAATCGGGCAGCCTGGCAGTAATTGAATCTAAAAACATTTTAGAATCATCCAGGTAAGCTTGTCGACCTTCATCGGTATTAGGGTAAAAGAACTGCGGGTCAGAATTGACAAATTGGAAAAACTCCTGTAAGTTGCCTTCAAACCCTACTTTATCTTTTATTGCCTTCATTTCTTCCTGAATTCGCGCAACTTCTTTAAGTCCTATCTCATGAATTTCATCAGCAGTAAGATCTGTGGTGGTTGATAATTTCAGCCTGTGATTATAGTACTCTTGCCCGTTATCATGCCTGCTTACACCGGTAGGAGCCTCTTCTGCATTAGCCATTTCAGTCTTTAACCAGGTCAGCAGGTTTTCATAGGCAGGTTTAAAATATCGGGTCAAGGCCAATTCAGCATTTGTTTGTAACATGTCAGCACCTTCAGCATCGATCTCATTCGCCTTCTGTAAAGCCTCGATTTTGTTCGACACATCGTTCCATAAAGGGGAATTCTTTTCAGAGTCATTAAAAGGATAGCCATCCAGAAGTGCCTCTGTTTGCGAAATGGTTATTTCAAATGAAAACTTTGGAGGGAGAATGCCTTGCTCGGCTTGTTTTTTTGCGCGTTCGTTTAATTGATTGATGGCTCGTCCTAACTCCTCAATTCTGGAAATGTAATTCTGCATGTCCGAAAGACTATCCACTCTGTGTAAATTGATCAGCATGTTAGGCAATTGAGTATGTATGGCTGTCATTTGATCATACACATAGTTCATGTTCCTAAACTTTGCCCCTTCCTTCATTTGTTCATACTGATACACCCATAAATCATAAGAGAGCTTATCATCCGCACTTAATTTTTCATAATCAAAAGTTGATTTTAACTCATCTACACTAGCTGCTGCCCATTTCAGTTGTTTTTCTTCGGCAGCTTCACTCATGTCGTCTATTTTGTCATACAAATCTTTGCGGCCTTGAACGGTCAGGGTTATCGGACTTTCCTGTAGCATTTCTTCGTATTTAGCGTCAAACCAGGCGTTGATTTCACTACTGATTTCTTCACTTGACTTTTCTGGTTCCGAACAACCAAGGGTGAAGACCATCAATGCGCTAATGATTAGCGAGGAATTGAATTTCAAATATTGCTGCATAATTATGAAGTTAAGGGCATAGTTTTTTGCATCTGTAAGTTAGTGCAAGTGTGATGAAAGATATGAGAAGTAAGGTCCGGGGAGTAAGAAAAAGTGTTCTTCATTTTGAAAGAGCTAGTATAACCGGTGGAGTCTGTTGCATCGAGCAGCAAAAAGTTACTGTGAAGGATTGTAGCAATAGTGAAAAGGAGATAGAATTGCACTCAGGCTAATGGTAACAACAAAGGTAACTTAGCGATTTCCACTCTATTGATTATAACTGATTTTCGAATCCGTTATTCTTTTAAAAAATCAAATTGGTATCCTGTCTTCCTATAATTGCGATGATTTCAACCCTCTCATTTTCAACTCTATAAAATATGCTATCAGATCCACATACACATCTTCGGTACCCGGATCTTATATGATCAACTGCTTCAAAAGCATAGGGACGCTTTGCAATGATCTCAAGGTAGTCAAAAAAAGTGTTGAAATACTTGTCAGATTACTGTTCGCCAAACTTTTGAAGGCCGAATTGATGAATTCGTATTAAGTCTTCCTTGGCAGCTTGACTAAGTTTATACTCCGCCATTAAAAGATTCCTTAGACTGCTTCAATATGTCTTCTTTGGAATCAGAAGTGAAGCCACTTCTTTCAGCTTTATCTAGTTTTTCCCTTATCCAATCGACTTGACTCTGTTGACTTCTTGCTTGTCTTATCAAGTCGTTAATCAACTCACTCTTACTAGAGTATTCTTTGCTATCCACCTGACGTTTAAGCCACTCATCATTGGGTTCTGTTAGAGAAATACTTTGTCTCGCCATCTCTTTAAGTTGATGTAATTATACACCAATATAACACCAAATTTGATTTTTTTTCTTGCACGCGATTTTTCCCAATGGAAGTTCACCTCAGTGTCCAATCCGATAACTATTCCAGGAAGCATTATGATTCGTTTTAAAGATAGGGACCTGGATATAGTCCAATTTCCGTACAGCCTCAATCAGGAATAAGTTACGGCACAGGACCTTAACTCATATAATTGACATTAATTACTCATTTTTATAATGTGATAATTTTCAGCCAATGTTTCTGGTGGGTTGAATTTTCCTGTTTGGGATTGCTCTAAAAATGATTCAATCAATTTCAAAAGCTTGACATATAGCTCTAGTTGTAGTTCTGTTATATGAATATCAGGTTGTGCCCACTTATGGCGATAGAGATACCTCATATGAAAGCTCGAAGCATAAGCATCATGAGAAAACCACTTTCTCTCTGAAGCATGCACCATTAGTGGAGAGGTTATACCTTTGAAAAGGGCGAATGATTTATCTGCTCTTGTATTTGCAATCATGAAAATTGGGAAATCGTATTCATCCTTATGTTTATTTATTTCTTTTGCCAAATCGGGCCATCCAAATTTGGACAGCAGATAGAGCTTGGCTAACCACCTCAATTTAGTTTCCTCCATAGTCGTTTCCAGTGAAACGAATCCATCCAATCTATCCACTTCATGTAGAAATTTAAATCCTACCTGGGCGCCGGCACTGTGTCCGAAATAATAAACCTTACTATTTTCACTTACCAAAGTTTGAGCAAACTCCATCAATCTTCTTGGGAGTTTTGTGTCGTCAAATTTTACACCTTCATAGCCATAAGTTCTACTTTCAAAAGGCAAGTGAAAGTTGGCTGATATGACAATATAGCCACGTGATGCAAAATATTCGGATAAAATGAAATTGTCATCAGAAGCTGCCTGCGCTCCATGGTGGTAGATAATTATTGGAAAGTCTTTAGCCTCTTTAAGTTTTTGATAATAGGATTTTGTTTTGTACTCTGAAAGATCATCTAGCACTTCGAAGTAATCTGCACCGTAATCGATGGAGTCATATTTTGTGATTTCCAATGATAGATTGTATTTAACAAAGAAGGTGTCCTCCTTTTGCTGAAGTGGTTCATACACGCTTTCCAAATCCGGTCTCAGGTTTCTATGCCTTAAATCCCCATAGGTGAGGGGTGGGGTGTATGGAACATCAATAATAGGGTGCCATATCTGAACAAATAGCGGAGTTGGTCCTTTGTAGTCATATTGTTCATAACTAACGGAGGTATCAGGTAAAAAATCGAAACGCACCTCATTGTCAAATATCAGGGTATCACAGAACCCAACTGTATATTCTCCCAGGTCTATGTATGAATAAAAGGAATCCGAGGTTTGCACTGAATCAGACTTTTGTGAATAACATGTCTCTACTATTAGTGATATACAAAATATGAGCAGTATCCTGGTCATTTTGATTGTGGTTGTCTTTTAGCCGAATTCACTTAAAGATAGGGAATTACCCATCTGCTCCAATTATGAGATCATGGATAGCCCACATCTTTAATACAGCATCAATTAGGAATATATTAATTCCTGGTTTACTTCGTGTCAGAAAGAACCTCCACAGAATTCAGCTCCGGACTGCCACCTCGATTGGCACACCCAGCCGCAATGTAGATCGTGCCATCAATAACGGCAGCATTGGTACCATGACGCCCCTGGTTGAGAAATGGCTTTTCCGTCCAGGTGCCTGCATCAGGATCAAAGGCATAAACCTGCTTATAAGCCAGCTCCTCGTTTGTTTCACCTCCCATATAGTACACCTGGCCATCCAGTACCACTGCGCCACCACCGGCAGCGGGAGCAGGCATTTCATTTTCAAAAGTGGTCCATGTTTTGGTTTTGAAATCGTACTGATCCACGGTGGCGTTCACTTTTCCAAAAAAGGCAAAAAAGTCATCGTCTTCATGGTAACTCGTGTTTCGACCTCCCAGGGCAATCAATTTGTCCTCAAAGATCACAGCCGCACTGTGATCCCGTATGCTGGGCGCATCAGACAAAGTCGTCCATGTATTTGCTTCAGGGTCATAGACGTCAAACATGGCACTGGTGCCGCTCGTGTGACCCAGTGTGATCCCGTTGACAATGTAAATCCTGCCCTCGTAAACTGTGACTCCGGCGCCACCACGCCTGCGGTCCTCCGGGATCTCCAATGCCTGCGACCATTCATCTGCCGCCGGATCATAGGCATAAACGTGGGTGAGGGGAGGCTCTTCCGGAAAGCTTCCGGTAAGTCCACCTACCACGTAGATCTTATCTCCAACCGATACGGGCGTCATGTGGTGCATCTCAATAGGTGTTTCACCCATTGCGGTCCAGGTGTTGGTTTCCAGGTCATATTTCTCCACGGGTTTCACACCTCTGCCTCCAATCAGGTAAAGTTCGCCCTTGTGGGCCACAAAACCAGTTTCGTGTCTTTTGGTAGCCGAACCTTCAGTGGACAGAGTTTTCCATTGGGCCTGCAGGCCAAAACCAATCAATACAAACAGTGAAAGAATGAGATGCTTTTTCATAGAGCTTAAGATTTGTGGAGAAGTTAGCAAGGTATTTTCGGAATGCCATGATCCTTTGTGGGCTATCCTGTAATCCCTATGCTTATTAAATAATGTTTGAGCCTAACCATGTGTTAGAAAACTTTGTTGTACGGCGAGAAGAACCTGTAAAAGAGAACTAGATGGCTCCAATTATGACTTAAATCAACGAATATTTAATTAGGTCAATTACTTTTATTCGGAATTAATGTATCGCTATGAATCCAACAGAACTCACTTCGGAATTTGAAGCATTCCGCCCGACGCTCAAGTCTTATATCCTTCGAATGACTGCCAGTGTCCAGGATACAGAAGACATCGTTCAGGAAACTTACCTTAAGGCCCACACGAAGCTTGAGACATTTAAAGGAGACTCTTCCCTGAAAACTTGGGTTTTTGCCATAGCCTCAAACCTGGCGCGTGATTTTCTCAAAGCCAGGAAGCGATGGCCGGAACACGTTACAGACATTGCCAAAGAAGCTGCGCTTGCCAATCCGCAATTCTTCCGGGAAGCGATGCAGATTCGCCAGACCTCACCTCAGGGCAATTTTGAGATTAAGGAGCATATCTCATTTTGCTTTACCTGCGTGTCCAAATCCTTGCCATTGTCCCAGCACCTGGCCTTACTGCTCAAAGAGGTCTACGAATTCAAAGTGAAGGAAATTGCAGAGATCATGGAGGAAACGGAAGCCATGGTAAAGTACCACCTGCACACGGCTCGTAGCAAAATGATCGAGATCTTTGATCGCCGCTGTTCCCTGATCAACAAAGAAGGGATTTGTCATCAATGCACCGAACTTAATGGTATTTTCAATCCGAAACAGAATACACAGGAGGAGCTTTCCAAAATCCAAATGGTCCGGGATGCGGAATCCAGGGATAAACAACATCTCTTTGATCTGCGAATCAAAATTCTCCAGGGCCTGGACCCATTCGAATCCGGTGCGGCGGAGCTTCAGCTTCACCACCTGGAACACAATCGAAAGGTGATGGAAGATTATTTGGAAAAAAATTAGCGTTGCGCCTATCATTTTGAATCGCCCGGTCGTCTAAAGACAAATTTTATTCAAAATGAAGTTAACCTTAATGCTAATTATTATGAGTACCACTGTATCGCTGGCGCAAAATGGAAAGGCCAGCACGGTAAAAAAGACATTCAGTCGTGAAACCACCGTAAGTACCACCATTGCCGCTGATCCTTCGATCGTTTGGGCCTTGCTAACCAATGCCTCAGACTACCCAAGATGGAACAGTACGGTTGTTTCCATCGAAGGAGAAATCCGGTTAGGAGAGAAGCTAAAATTGAAATCTACGTTGGACGAAAAGAGGACGTTCAAACTGAAGGTCAAGGAGTTTCAATCTGAGAGAAGACTTGTTTGGGGAGATGGAAAAGGGGAGAGAGTATATACTTTATCGGAAGGTGATCAGGGTGTGGTTTTTACGATGACCGAAAAGATTGGAGGTTTGATGTTTCCTATGTACGCGAAATACATTCCTCCCTTTGACGAATCATTCGAGCAGTTTGCTGCTGATCTGAAGCGAGAGGCGGAGAAGATCGAAAAAGGAAATTAAAAGGAGGGGTGGGTGTTCATTCACCCACCCAAAATTCAGGTTTTACATTACTCGCAATGTCAATACAGGAAGCGCACCTAAAGTCAATAAGATTAACAATCTGCGGCATAGTTGGTGTCGGCACCTCAAGATTAAAGACAAGTAACCCGGGATTCATATTCCAAAAAAATGCCAGATTATCCACCGTAGATTGCCTGATTGTTTGAGAACATCTTATCGGATATGGAGCAGGTTTCCATGGATCGGAAAACTCCGTGGCACTGAAAAATTCACGAATCTCACTTACGCCCGAAACCTCAAAGAAGCCAAGAACAGACTCATCCGGATTGGTGATAGAGGTAATGTTGCCAATGATCTCCCCTTGTTGTTTATCAAATAGTGAACCGCTTTCATTGTTGGCTTTAAGTCTTCGATAGTAGTCATAAGCATCCTTATTAAGGGCATATTGCCTGACAAGATAAGATATTCGTGTGCGTGTTTTTTGACTTGATTGAGGTATGAACCTCAAGGGAAATTCGCGGACAAATGTTGAGTTTTTGCCCAGTGATTCGGTAATCAGGATTTGATTTGAACTACTTGTAGACCAGCAATTCCCAATATCCTCATCCCTCCGGAACAACTGATCTCGGTCCGGATCGTATTCCCAGGCAGAGGGATAGGGTACCTTTATTTGATAAGTCTCTTCAAATTCGTACCTGAAATATTTTGCTCTCCCTGATTCATCACGAGTATTGATAAAAAACTGTATGCCTCCGCTAAACTCGTCCGTTTCCGGATTTATAATCTCGGCGTAGCGAGCATAAATGCTGTCTATGCGAGGAGAAGGAGTTAAGCCTTGGATGCCACTGGCATACATCGAGCCATCTGACAGGGATATTTCCAATTGATAATTTCGCCCATACTCAGCGCCGAACATTTCATTGGATTGGTACCTGCCAGAATCTATCTCTGTGTATGAGATTTCTTCTTCACCGTCAATTTTAACAGTGACTTTAGCATCGGTCACATATTCCCGTATTGTGGAATTTATTGATCGGGTATAGCTAAGGCTTAGACTGTGGTGGTCTGTTTTATCTGTGATGACAGCATCCACCACCATAGCTCTTTTAACTTCCCCAAATGAAACATCAAAAGGTTCTACGCAGCTTATTGCGATCATTAGAAAACACGAGAAAATGATGAGTTTGGTGCTATTTGCCACGTTTACGTTGCGTTACAAATTTACTGGATCCTAAATTCTTTGTCAGGATGATCAAAGGCAAGTTAGTCAGATTGATGATGAATTTCGGGTAATTCTACTTAGAATGAAGATCTCAAACGCCTTGTAGAATTCCGAAATTGGTATATTTAACTTTCTGATTAATAATGTATTATGAGGTATTTTTTTGTTATTCTTTTGCTATCGTTCGTACTGTCTTGTAAGGAGGAAGCAAACAAAATAGATCCGGTTTTATCTGTATCCGTTCAGGGAATTACAGTGAAAGGTTCTGAACAGACTTCAACCTTTGAGATTAAGTCCAATGGAAGTTGGAATATTGTCACAACTAGCGAGTGGGTTATGTTTAGTAGCTTGACCGGAACCGGTGATGCTATCATAAAAGTTAACTTTGAAGTTAATCCTAAAAGAATAGCCAGAGAGGGGGTCATTGTTGTATCTCAGGACAACCTGAGCGAGAGAATTCAACTTAATCAGGAGGGAAATCCAAATCAACCATTTATTTCGGATCCTTTTGTGTTCGAAATGCCAGCAGATGAAAGTGAAATGAGACCTGTTACCAGCCTGGAACTTTCTAAAGAAATGGGAATAGGATGGAACATAGGTAATTCACTCGATGCTGTTGGTGGAGAGACACATTGGGGTAACCCTCAAATCTCAAAGAGACTCATAGATTCAGTCAAACATGCTGGTTTTAATTCGGTTAGAATCCCGGTGGCATGGAGTAAGTTTTCAAATGAACGTGATTACATCATCGAAGATTATTTCATGTTGAGAGTGGAGACTGTAGTAAATTATGTGCTGGACAATGAGATGTACGCCATCATCAATATTCACTGGGATGAAGGATGGATGCAACCAACCTATGATGATGAGTATGCAGTCAATTACCGGCTTAATGCAATGTGGAAGCAAATCGCTTCCCATTTTAGAGATTATGACGACCATCTGCTTTTCGCAGGAACCAATGAGGTACTGGTTACGGGTGAATATGGAACACCCTTGGAAGAAAATTATACAGTACAAAATGGGTTTAACCAAAACTTTGTAACTACCGTACGCAACACGGGCGGAAGAAATGTGTTCAGGCATTTAATAGTCCAGGGGTACAACACAAATATTGATCATACGATTAATTTTGCAAGGATTCCAAAGGACACGGTGGAGGACAGATTGTTCATGGAGGTCCATTATTACGATCCCTATAATTTCACTTTAAATGAAGACAGTGAGATCCATCAATGGGGTGAAATATCAGAGGACCCACAGTCAACGGAGAACTGGGCTAATGAAGTATGGGTAGATGCCCAATTTGAAAAAATGCAAACAAATTTTATCAACGAGGGCGTTCCGGTAATCCTTGGGGAATATGGAGTGATAAAAAGAGAAGAGGTAACCGACCACGATATCTATCGGAAGTACTATCTGGAGTACGTGACGAATTCTGCAGTTGAACACGAACTTGTACCCTTTTATTGGGACAATGGTTATGACGGGAATTATGGTTTTGCCTTGTTTGATCGAGAAACCGGTGACATAATAGAGCCGGAATTGATTGAAGTTATCATCGATTAAAGGAAAATCCAATGCTTACCTAGTCGGTCCGGTGGAGTTTTAAAGCCCTAATAGTTGTCCGCGACGGTAGGCATCGGATAGGGCAGCTGGTATTTCAGCTTCAGCTTCGATGACAAGCGCTCTGGCCTTTTGGATCTCTGCCATCATTTCCTGCTCATGAGCTACAGCCATAGCTCGTCGCTCTTCAGCTTTTGCATGAGCAATCTCGAGGTCAGCCACTGCCTGATCAGTCTGCAACTTGGCACCAATGTTCTGCCCTATGTTGATGTCTGCAATGTCAATGGAGAGTATTTCATAAGCCGTGCCTGCATCAAGTCCATCCGAAAGTACTTTTTTGGAAATACCCTCAGGACGTTCCAATACTGTTTTATAGCTTCTTGCTTCGCCCATACTCGATATGATGCCCTGACCCACTCGGGCCTTGATGGTTTCCTCGCCAGCACCTCCGACAAGCTGTAGCATGTTCGTTCTTACAGTGACCCTTGCTTCAGCGATTAACTGAATGCCGTCAGCAGATACCCCTGTAATGGCTGGTACCAGGATCACATAGGGCGTGACTGAGATCTGGATGGCATCCAGTACATCTCTGCCAGCCAGATCGATTGCGGTAGCCTGTTTAAATGAAAGTGGCAGATTTGCCTTATCGGCTACAATCATTGCCTTGATTACGTTGATCAGATTTCCATTAGCCAGATAGTGTGTTTCTAGGAGTTGAGAATTTACATCTTTAATACCCGCTTTGGTGGCCAGAATAAGTGATTTCACAATAAGACCAGGTGGGACCTTCCGGAATCTCATGAAGAAGAGTTCCATGAGATTAACCCGGACACCGGAAAACACTGCCGTGATCCACAGGCTAATTGGAACAAAGTACAAAAACAGCCAAATCCCTACCAGGAAGGCAACGGCAATGATCAGAATTTGATAGTCCATATTACCGTTGGTTTAGTTAAGGCTTGTTACGGTTTTCCGAAGTTAGGTGGATTTTACATATGATAAGGAAAGGAAATGAAAAATTAATAGTGAGAGACTCAGGAGGGAGGAATTGGGGCTATTTCCCAAACTTAAATTACCAGCCAATCCTTGGCATCCTCAACGCTATCAAATACTTTCGTTGAGTTACCGGAAACGCGGTTGTAAGCGTTGAGTAGCACCTTTTTCGCTCCAGTGATGCCTACTGCCGCCCGCTTAATGGTGAGGTGATTGGTCACCTTTCCGCTTTCCTGAGCCTTTTGCAGGACTTCCTTCACTGCGTATATATTGGTCATGTTGGAGAGCCTTAACAGGGGCCTGTTCTCTTTTAGCGCAAAAGCTGTTGCCTCGTCCATGGTTTTAAGAATCTCTTCAGTAGTCATTCCAGTATAGTCTACATATAAGATTTCCTTGCCTTTGTGTTTAATGAGAGAGAATCCTGGCATTTAAATAATTGGCTTTAGTCCGGGCGAATATAAAACAGATCTCTTTTTTGACTTAAGTCAAAGCCCAAAAGAAATGGTTTGAATAGGTAAACTACCGTCTGGATTGTGATCAAAAGTTCATAATTCGAACAAATGTTTATTATGTGAACTATTAGATCATACCATCACTTTTAACCTAAAACACAAAAATGAACCCTAACGAGTACATACAAGGATTGCATCACCTTACAGTAAGTGTTGGTGCCGCGCAGGAAGACATTGACTTTGTGACCCAGGTGATGGGTATGCGCATGATCAAGCAAACCGTTCTTTTTGACGGATCGGCTAGTATTTATCACCTGTATTACGCAAATGCGGATGCAGAGGTGGGATCGGTTTACACCACTTTCCCTTTCAAGAAGGCCGGAGTTTATGGTAAAAAAGGTTCGGGACAGATAGAAGTTTCCGGTTGGTCCGTGCCCAATGAATCACTGGATTTTTGGAAACAACACCTGGACAAGCACCAGGTTAAGAATACCGGTATCGTGGAGCGCTTCGGTCAGAAGATGATCCATTTTGAAGATCCGTCGGGGATTGGTCTGGGTGTATTTGGCGACAGCAGTGACGGCCGGAATGCGTGGGAGACAAACGAAATCTCTAAAGACAATGGCATCAGAGGAATCTATGGCGCTGTTTTAAGCTGCCGCGAAATTGAGATGATGGACAATTACCTGACCGATGTGCTTGGATTTCGAAAGTAGGACAGGAAGGTGACTATCACAGGTACCATATAAAAGACGGGGGTCCCAGGAGAGTTATAGAGCTACATCATCAACCAGACCTGCTTCAGGGTTCATGGACTTTTGGCGTAGGATTACCACACCACATTGCATTTGCTACGGCCAATGATGAACAAAATGCGGCGCTAAAGGCTTATATTGAAGGTGTAGGCTACACAGACGTGACTGAAATCAAAGACAGGAATTACTTTCACTCCATCTATACCCGTACTCCGGGTGGACAGTTGTTTGAATTTGCAACTTCCGACATAGGATTTGCGGTTGACGAGCCGGCAGACCAACTGGGACATCAGTTGCTGCTTCCTCCATTCTTCGAAGACAGGAGGGAAGAGCTTGTAAAACCACTGGAGCCTATAGAACCCCCAAAATACTTGCAGAATGTCTGATAATCATTTAAATGAACAAGGTATCTACGCACACCTTTCCGCTGACAAGTGGACAGGTGTGCTTGCTTTTCATGGTCGTAATTCAGGCCCGGAATCCATGGAGAAACTTATCCATGACCTTGGTTGGGACGATGCTTCCGCGTATGCACTTCCAAGGGCGGCCAACAAGACCTGGTACCCTGAAAAGTTCATGGCACCACTCGAAAAAAACAAAGCACAACTGGATCTGGCGCTTGAATCAGCAAAGAAACACCATCAAATGCTCAGGGAAGCCGGGCTCAATGACGATCAGATCATCATCATGGGATTTTCCCAGGGCGCCTGCTTAGCTGCCCATTATGCTCTTTTAAATCCTGCCTTATACCGAGGGGTTGCGGTGCTCACAGGTGGTTACGTTGGTCATGAAGGGATCGACTGGAAGTTTGAGGGAGATTTTAAAGACACGCCTGTATTTCTTACAACCTCAGAGATCGACGAATGGGTTCCGCCATCAAGAGCGAAAGAAACCGTCCGGGAATTTGAAAAGCTGGGAGCTAAGGTAACATTCAAACTATTCAAGGACAGACCTCACACCATTTCGGAGGAAGAAAAGGAAATGCTCCGGAGACTGATAACAGTTAGATAAGTTAGGAAATTAAAAAGCTGCCTATTCAAAAAATGACATACTTTTCGACTGTCATATTCTGGATTTCTTCCTTTCAGTTACTTCCTTCCTTTTGTCCTCGTAGTATTTTAAAATTTCTTTTGATGTCTTTCCTTCAAGCTCCTTATCGATCTTGTCACGAATATCTCTCATCATCTTGACGGAGTCAAAGGATTTTTTAGTTTCAGTTTTCATTTCAAAATTTCTCTAGGGGTTCT
Organism: Cyclobacteriaceae bacterium; assembly: GCA_965228045.1. Lineage (GTDB taxonomy): Bacteria > Bacteroidota > Bacteroidia > Cytophagales > Cyclobacteriaceae > JANQEU01. The sequence continues at coordinate 2,589,149 of OZ245789.1, forward strand.
TATCTCTACTGGTTTATAGCCATTTTTCAAATTTACAGCATTATAGAGTCTTATTTTATCAAGGTTCACAATGTGTTTGAAGTTCCAGCTAACTAGAATGTCGATCTTATTTACAGTAGCGGTAGCGATATGTTGACAATCAACAAGGCTTTTGGGTCCAACAATTTGTTCTTCAATATATTTTTGTGAAAGACGTTCAGCTTCCGGTCCGAATTCCAGTTCCAAGATTTCTAGTTTTAGAAGTTGATTAAATCTTTCATTCACATTTTTGGGAGCACGAACAAGTTCTCCTTCCAGCAGATCTGAAATAGCTAAGATGAAATGACCATCCTTAGTTTGTTCGAAAAAAATCTGGGTCCACAACTGAAACTCATTATCAAAAGCTCCTCCGACGACCGAAGTGTCAATATAAACTGTTTGAGCCATGGACTAAAGATCGACATTTTATCAGATTGAACAAGCTTTTGGAATATGTTGAATCCAACTATTAAGTCTCCTTTATTTTAAAATCCGCTTCAGTGCTTGCCCTGACCTCTTCAATTGATGTTCCGGGCATAGTCTCTAAGAGGTATAAACCATCCTTCTTCACCTCAAATATCGCCATATCCGTTATGACCATATCTACGGCAGCAAGGGCTGTAGCAGGAAGTGTAATGTCTTTTACAATCTTCGATGATCCATCTTTGTTAGTGTGCGTCATGGTGATGATGAGCTTTTTAGCTCCTGAAGCGAGGTCCATCGCGCCGCCTACACCTAATAATGGTTTACCGGGCACAGCCCAGTTGGCAAGATTACCCTTTGCGTCCACCTGGAGGCCTCCCATGATCGCCACGTCCACATGTTTTCCCCGGATCATACCAAAGGATGTTGTTGAGTCGAAGTAGCTTGCTCCTTTAAGTGGTGTTACAGGAATCTTTCCGGCATTCACGGGGTTCACCATCGCACCGCTGCCGTCCTCAGGTTCAGGCCCCACGCCAAGCATGCCATTTTCCGTATGCAGGATGATACCGTCTTCAGGTGTGATGAGATCGGCTATGAGCGTGGGGATACCGATACCCAGGTTTACAATGTCTCCTTTATTAAGTTCTTTCAGCGCTCTCTTGGCCATGCTCATCCTGGAATCATCCACTTTTTTAAGGCTCCCCTTTACGGAAGCGGATGAACCAAGGTCCTCCGGTTTCAGTTTTGCCTCAACCAGGTAATCCACAAAGCAGCCCTGGGTATGGATGTCATTGGGATCGATGGTTCCTGTCTCCACAATCTCCTCAACTTCCGCCACTACAATATCTGCTGCTGTGGCCATGGCAGTATTGAAGTTTTGTTCCGTCATGCGATATACCAGATTACCCGCTTTATCTGCCTTCCATGCCCGGATGAACGCCACGTTGCCTCGGATTCCCTCGATGAGTACCTGCTCTTCGCCGTTGATCATTTTGGTTTCCCTGTCTTTCGCCATTAGAGTGCCGGCACCAGTTGGTGTGAAGAACCCACCAATTCCCATACCGCCGGCCCTGATGGCTTCGCTCAATGAGCCCTGTGGTAACAGTTCATAGTCTACCTCTCCACTTTGTGCGGCTTTGACAGCATCGGGATTACTGGTGAAATAGGAACCGATCATCTTTTTGATCTGGCCATTAAGTAGAAGTCTTCCACCTCCCAGGCCAGGTTCGCCGACATTGTTTCCGACGTAGGTCAGATCTTTTGTGCCTGTGGTGGCAAGAGCGTTAAGCAGGTGAACAGGGTTACCAGTCATGCCAAACCCTCCGCACAAAATGGTGTCTCCGTCTTTGACCAGGGAGACTGCTTCTTCGATAGATACTATTTCAACTTTCTTCATACCAGATTTAACTTGATAGATTCTTTTTCAGCATTGATGAAACTATCTCTTGGAACATGGGTGTTAAGGTTATGTGTTTGAATATCGTACATATGTTCAATATATGCACAAATTGCAAACCAGTTTTAAGTAGAAATGATTCAATATTGAGTATAAAACAGAAACATATTTGAACGACTGGTCCACAACACACTAAAACCAATTGGAAATGAGAGATGCTTATATAATAGATGCCATAAGAACCCCGGTTGGGAAATTCAGGGGCACACTTTCACCGATCCGAACGGATGACCTTGCTGCACTAGTCATAAAGGAACTTCTTTCCAGGAATAGTCAGTTAGATCCGGCGGATGTGGATGATGTAATATTAGGATGTCACAACCAGGCTGGCGAGGACAACAGAAACGTAGCACGCATGGCCGCTCTTTTGGCAGGTTTGCCGGTTTCCGTTCCCGGAGAAACGATCAACAGGCTATGCTCTTCCGGAATGTCTGCAATCGTTCATGCTAAGCGAGCCATTCAAAGTAACGATGGAGATATTTTCATTTCGGGCGGAGTGGAGCACATGACCAGGGGACCGCTTGTGATGTCAAAACCATCTATTCCTTATGGTAACGATGCCCAGCTGTATGACAGCAGCTTTGGCTGGCGGTTTGTTAATCCGAAGATGAAGTCGCAATACGGGACGGATGCCATGGGCGAGACGGCTGAAAACCTGGTGGACATGCATGCCATTTCCCGGGAGGATCAGGATCAGTTTGCTCTCAATAGTCAGCTGAAAGCCAGCCAGGCTAAAAGGTCAGGTCGTTTGGCGAAAGAGATAATGTCTGTTTCAATACCCCAGAGAAAGGCGGATCCTATTGTTTTTGAACACGATGAGTTTATCAGGGATTCAACTACTATAGAAGCATTGGCTGGACTAAAGCCTGCTTTTCGGACGGATGGTACCGTAACCGCCGGAAATTCATCAGGACTAAATGATGGAGCGGCGGCGATGCTGATAGCCTCCTCCGAAGCGGTTGAAAAATATGAATTTACTCCAAAAGCCCGAATCCTTTCCAGTCATGTGGTAGGTGTGGAGCCCAGCATTATGGGCATTGGCCCTGTAGAGGCCAGTAACGTAGCCTTGAAAAAAGCAGGACTTACGATGGATGATATGGATGTGATTGAGCTTAATGAGGCCTTTGCGGCTCAAAGCCTCGCCTGTATCCGCTCCTGGGAACTTGCAGACGATGACGACAGGATCAATCCAAATGGTGGAGCCATTGCCATTGGACACCCACTCGGGATGTCAGGTACCAGGATCGTACAAAGCGCAGTTCTGGAGCTACAGGAAAAGAATAAAAAGTATGCGCTGTGCACGATGTGTGTGGGAGTAGGGCAGGGATATGCCATGGTAATTGAGAACGTAACCTGATCGTATCGGTATGGAAGATGATATTAAAAAGTCCGATTTTGTACAGTCCCTTGAAAAGGGCCTGAAGGTCATTCATGCCTTCACCGATGAGGAAACAGAATTGACCCTGACAGAAGTTGCGGGTATCGTCGGGCTGACCAGGGCCAATGCCAGGAGAATTCTGTTGACATTGAAACACCTCGGTTATGTCAGTTGTCCGGATAATAAGTATTTCCGGTTGACACCAAAAGTGCTTTCATTGGGCTACTCTTACTTATCCGGTCTTCCGTTCCGGGAACTGGCAATGCCATACCTCCAGGAAGTTACACACAAGGTCAACGAGTCATGCTCCATGTCAGTATTGGACGGTCACGACATTGTATATGTTGCCCGGGTCCATACAGAACGCATCATGCGAATGGCGTTGGCCATTGGTACCAGATTGCCGGTTTACTGTACCTCTATGGGAAAGGCCATGATGGCTCATCTACCTGAACGAAAATTGAAAAACCTTTTTGATGAATTGGACTTTCAGCAATTCACACCAAAAACACTTTCAAAGACCGAAATCAAGGAACAATTGGGCTTAGTGCGCAAACAAGGTTTTGCCGTAGCGGATGAAGAATTGGAAATCGGTGTTCGATCGATAGCGGTGCCTATTTTCGATCATTCTGGTGATGCCGTAGCGGCCATTAATATCTCAGGACATGCCAGCAGGGTCACCATAGAAGAAATGAAAAGTCAATATCTACCGGTAATTAGAGCGGCGGTGGATCAGATTGAGAACGCATTAAAACATATTGATTAAATGACAGTTAACCAGTTTCATTTTAAGTCTTTACCTTATGAAGTGCATTTCGGAAATGGACAATCCGAAAAATTGTCGGCGCTAATACCGGAAGGTCAACATGTATTTGTGATTTCAGGGAAACGATACAAGGCCGTTTATGAAACACTTAAAAAAGATATTGGTGAGACAAAAATCACATTGTTTTCAGAAGTCACCCAGCATGTTCCTGTTTCCCTGGTGGACAAGGCCCTCGCACAATATAGAAATAGCGGGGCCAAATTCATTGTTACTGTTGGTGGCGGAAGCGCCATCGGCTTAGGTAAAGCCATTGCACTCGAGGCCCGGGCTGAGATCATCGCAGTTCCTACCACCTATGCTGGTAGCGAGATGACCAACATTTACGGCATCACAGGCACCGATGGTCACAAAACAACCGGCAGGGATGACAGGGTCATGCCACGGCACGTGGTATATGACCCGGAACTCACCAAAACGCTGCCTGCTAAGCTCGCTGTTACCAGTGCCGTCAACGCTATGGCGCATTTGGTAGAAGCTGCCTATGCAGTGGAAGGAAATCCGGTAACATACGTTAGCTCATTGTACGGCCTGGAGCAACTTTTCCAGGGTCTTCAAATGTTGGCGGAGGAAGGAAAATTATCAGAGGAAAGCAATGATCTGTTGTGTCGTGCGGCTTTTCTTGCTGGCAAAGGACTTTGTGAAGTTCCAATGTCTTTGCACCATAAAGCTGCTCATGTCCTGGGGGGGACATTTGGCCTGGAGCATTCTCACGTACATACAGTACTATTACCTTTTGTACTTGAATTTCAGTGGACGGAATTGCCCGGACAGGTGCAGGAAGATTTGAAAAAAACTATGAACCATGCCTACCCACCTTCGGCCATTCTGGATGTAATCCGTAAAACGGAAGCACCGTCGACATTGAAAGAAATTGGATTTGACAAAAGTCAAATACCAGTAGCTGTGGAACAGATGATAAAAAAACCATACGCTAACCCAAGGGAGCTAACAGAAGAGGGCTTAAATGGATTGTTGAATAATGCCTTTAAAGGCCAACTAACAGGTAATAAATAAACACATAAAATGCCATGAAAGGATTAATCAAGGGACTCCACCATGTAACCGCAACGGTAAAAGAAGCACAGGAAGATTACGACTTCTACACAAAACTTCTGGGTCAGCGACTGGTAAAAGAGACGGTGAATTTTGACAATGAGGCTGTCTATCACTTTTACTACGGTAATAAGGTTGGTACTCCGTCCACTATCTTCACCACGTTTCCATACGCTGGACAAAATGTTCATCAAGGTATAATTGGAACAGGGCAGGTCTATGAAACCACATTCATTGCAAGGAAAGGTAGCCTGGAATTTTGGAAAGAGCGTTTGGAGAAAGCCGATATCCTTGTGAAACAGGGTACTCGATTTGATCAACCAATTCTCACATTTGATGATCCATCGGGTTTACATCTGTCCATCGTCGAGGGGGAAGATGATCGGAATCCCATTTGGGTGGCAGAAGGAATTCCGGCAGAGTCCATTATTACCGGGATAGAAAGTGTGACTTTGCTGATTGCCGAGGCACAATCTACATTGGATTTTCTCAAAGTTTTCGGATACGACATCATTCAATCGGAAGGTAGCTTTTTCAGTTTGTCAACTGGTGAGGGCAAACCAGGTGACCGGTTATTCTTAAGGGAGGACCCTTCTACGGAGAGAGGAAAGAATGGTCTTGGAACTGTCCACCACGTGGCGCACAGGGTGGAGAAGATCGAAGATTCTTTAAAGATTAAAGAAACACTTGAAAAGGATTTCGGACTGAAGGTAACTGAGGTAAAGGACCGTAAGTACTTCAAATCCATATACTTCCGAATCCCTGGCGGAGTCTTATTTGAAGTAGCCACCATCGCGCCAGGTTTTACAGTGGATGAATCTGAAGAAGCACTTGGTACAGCTCTGAAGTTGCCCGATTGGCAGGAGCCACACAGAGAAAGGATTAGCAACAGCTTACCAAAGTACGTAAAGTAGTTACTGCCTTTGAGGAAATGAATCATACCGGAGCCACGAACCAGTTTGGTTAAAATGCGGTTTTTCCGATTACGATAAGGCATCCGGTTATCAGATGCTATCTTTATTACCTGCAATCGGAGAAACGCTTTATGGCTGATATACTTGTAATCTTTGCTCATCCAAAGTTTGAACGATCGAGGGTCAACAAGGCCCTCGTGGAAGTTTATTCCAAAAAAGGTGTCACCTTTCACGACCTTTATGAGGTCTATCCCGATTTCAACATCGATTTACAGTTGGAAAAGGATTTGTTGTCAAGTCATGACATCATCATCTGGCATCATCCATTTTACTGGTACAGTTGTCCACCGCTTATGAAGCAATGGATAGATGTGGTGCTTGAATATGATTGGGCCTACGGGCCAAATGGCAACGCTTTGAAGGGCAAGCAGGTTCTAAGCGTAATCACAACCGGAGGTTCCGAGGAAGTGTATTGTACGGAAGGCTCGAATAACTACCCGGTACATGAGTTTTTGAGACCTTTTGAGCAAACGGCGAGACTCTGTGGGATGAGTTATTTACCTCCTTTTACGGTGATGGGAACTTACAGAATAACCAATGAAGACTTAAAGACAAATGTTGAGCAGTTTGACATGATGCTGACTGCATTGAAAAATGGACTTGACAAGTCAAAGTTCAGACACAGCAACTACCTGAACCACATGTTTCCTGTCACAAATCAGGCCAAAGAATGAGTGGGAGCATATTATTCCAGGCGATCGTCTTCCTGCTTGGAGCCATTATTTGTGTACCCATTGCCAAAAGACTCGGACTGAGTTCTGTCCTGGGCTACCTGATAGCCGGCATCCTGATTGGCCCTTACGTGTTGGGCTTCATAGGAAATGAAGGCGAGGACATCATGCATTTTGCAGAATTTGGGGTGGTCATCATGCTGTTTTTGATTGGCCTGGAGATAGACCCTAAGAGCTTCTGGCGAATGAGAAAGAGCATAGTAGGCCTTGGTAGCGGTCAGTTACTTATCACCATGGCCTTCTCAATACCGATATTGCTTTATTTGGGCCTGGATTGGCGAGTGGCGCTTGTCATTTCGATGGCACTGGTACTGTCTTCCACCGCCATCGTCCTCCAAACCCTGAAGGAAAAAGGGCTGATGGGTACCACCTTTGGATCAGCTTCTTTCTCGATTTTACTGTTTCAGGATATTATCGTCATTCCCATGCTGGCTGTGATTCCGCTGCTTTCCAGTAGTACACATTCCGCACCAGGCAACGGTCATGAAGGAGAAATGCAGACCTATTTACTGGAAGGCATGCCATTGGGCATTCAAACACTGGCTGTTATCATGTCTGTGGTGCTGGTAATTCTGCTGGGCAGATACCTGATTGTTCCAATGCTGAGACTTGTAGCCAAAACCCATCTTCGGGAATTGCTCACGGGATCAGCCCTGCTTATTGTTTTGGGTCTTGCTTTACTGATGGAATCGGTAGGTCTCAGCCCTGCTTTAGGAGCATTCCTTGGCGGAGTGGTACTGGCCAATAGTGAGTTCAAGCATGAGCTGGAGAGTAACCTGGAACCTTTTAAAGGGATGCTTCTTGGTTTGTTTTTCATGGCCGTAGGAGCTTCAATTAATTTCATTGTAATAACGGATAATCCATTAATGATCAGTGGGTTAGTAGTAGGGGCGGTAGTGCTTAAGACTGTGGCCATTTATCTGTTATCTGTGATATTCAAGTTCAGCATCGATTCAAGATTGATGCTCAGCATCAGCCTGGCACAAATTGGTGAGTTTGCTTTCGTACTCCTCTCGTTTGCGTTCCAGTTGAATATCCTCGATCGCAGTTACCTGGACATCATGCTTGTGGTTACAGCACTAAGTATGACGCTTGCACCAATTCTTGGGATCGTAAATGAAAGGTTGATATTGCCAAATGTTGGCACCAAGGAATCTCAAAAACGGGAAATGGACCACATTGCAAAGACCCAAAGAATAATCGTGGTTGGCTTTGGTCACTTTGGAAGTACTGTTGTGAGATTTCTTAGATCACATGGGGTGGAGGCAACCGTTCTAGACAGGGACCCTAACAGAGTGGATCTTCTCCGAAAGATGGGGTTTGAGGTTTATTATGGAGATGCCACCAGGATTGACTTATTGGAATCAGCTGGTATTGAGGAAGCGGAACTATTGATTTCTGCGATAGACAGTCCCGAAACCACTATGGAACTGGTCGAGATCGTGAAGGAAAAATATCCGCATGTCAAGCTTATGGTACGGGCCAAGTCCCGTTATGATGCCTACGAACTGCTCAATATGGGCATAGAGGATGTATATCGGGAGTCCCTTGAGACATCCGTGAAACTTGGTGTGGACGTGTTGAGTCATCTGGGTTTTAGGAAATATAGTCTCACCCGGCAGGCCCAAAATTTCATTAAATATGACGAATACAGTTTGCGTACGCTGGCTGCCAATCCTAAGAATACGGAGGAATACATTTTCAAAGTCAGAGAAGAAATCGAGCAGCAGGAGAAGCTGCTGCAGGATGACCTAAACCGTGGAATCGTGGAAGATCATTACTGGAACAGCGAACAGATCCAGCTCAATGAAAAAGGGAAGTCTCCAAAAGAGGAATGATCCTGATCTTGTGAAATCTGATTCCAGATGAAAGATAATCAGCTTGTTGGCTATTTCAATCTGATCTCACCTTCACCCTGGCTTACATCTCGTCCGCGAATGAGGTGATTGTAGACTTTTCCATTATCAAAATCCAATACTTGACTAACGCCAGTTCCATTGGCTTCTCCCCATGTGATGAATAATTTTCCGGGACCTATCCATTCGGCAACATATGTTTCTTCCGCCTTGACGCCCAATTCGTCTCCCGCAACTGCCTCCCAGTGCAACTGGTCGTCACTGTCGATGGTAACATGATAAATACTCTCTCCATATTGGTACTCTATGGTTTGACCAATCAGATCCATTTTATCTGCTTTGCCTGTATCATTACAGGCAAAAAGTACCCCGAGGTACAGTGTTGTAATTATGCGTTTCATATTATTTGATTGTCAGACTCCATCCCGTAAATAGGCCAGTAGATCAGCCATTTCCTGATGGGACATGCTGTTTTCCAGCCCTTCCATCATCAAAGAAGTGCCAAGGGAACGAAATGATTTGATTTGATTTTTATTCACATCAACGCTTTCACCACCCATCTTTATCATCGATATGCTTTGGCCTGTTTCACTGCTAATGATACCCAGGTGCACAGCACCTTCCTTGGTTTCCAGCATATGGCTGATGTACGCAGGGTCCGCAGCGGCATTGGGATCCAGGATATCATGCAGTAGCGTTTCGGGGCTCTTTCTTCCAATTTCCGTGAGCTTTGGACCCACGTTGTTACCCATTGCACCATATTGGTGACAACTGCTACAGACATTCTCAAAGACTTTGGCTCCATTATCCGCAAATCCATCAAGCGCCAGGGCAGGTCTCATTTTTTCAACAGCTTCTTTTCGTGTGGTTACGCCAGAATCGGAAAACAATGCTTCGGCTCTCCGCTTCGTATCTTCATTGTCAGTCCACCACAGAAGTTGTCTTCTCCGTTCGAGGTCAAAATTCATTTCGCCTATGTTGATCTTTCCGTTTTCAAGAGCTGTAAGTAAGGCATCATGGTGAACCTCAAAATATAAGAGCATGTCGCTGGTATATCGGCGAATATGCGGACTCAATTCGCTCCATTTATCGATCAGTTTTCTGCCAATTTCTTTCTCCCGATAATTGGATAACTGCCTTAATGCGGCTTCCTGTATTTTGATAGGTTCGGTATTGTCCAGACAGGCATATAGTACTTCGGATTTTTTGGCATACGGTAATAGTTCGATCAGTGCAATCTGCTGCAAGCGTATACTATCCAATAGGCTTTCATCTTCAACCCTGACAAGTGCTTCCTGGCTCAGGGTTAGGTATTGATTTGATGCAGGTAATTTTAGTTTGGTTCGCAATTTTGCCAGCTCTGTGATCACGCCAACATTATTTTCTCCCTCCAGCTCCTCCACGTATGACTCTAATGCTCCATTGGTTACTGTACCAATTCCTTCAGTTAATTGAGCTACAACCTTTTGTTTTAGTAAGGGGTTGATACTGTATGCTGCCATGGATGAGAGCACTTTTTCCAGACCACCATCTTTATTGGCCGCTGACAGCGCCAGTGACTCTAGAAACCGGGAGGGAACAGATGGTTCTGGATTGGTTAGTAATGACGCCAGAAGTTGCGGAGACTTCTGGTCCGCTGCCAATACCAGCGCTTCGATGGTCCACTGGTCATTATTCATTGCCGCGGTCTGAATAATACTTTCCAAAAACGCATTCTCGTCTATTTGGTCCATCATCGATAGTGAAAGCGCCGCCTGCATTCTGACTCTTGTATTTTCATCTGAAAGTGCCCTGATCCCCGCCTCGGCCAACACAGTGTTTCCATCAAATCTGCTTTCTGACAGGACAAGCGCATTTTCTCTTATTGCCGGATTTGGACGATCCAGGGCCGAAAGCAATTCTGACTCATCCAATCCAACAGTATTTTCAAGGATCCATAAACTATGCAAGGCAGCAAGATCATTTTCAGAAGTGGTCTGAACTCTGAGTTCCTGTATTGCGGCATCTGATGGTAACTCCTCCAGTAGCAATCTGTGCGCAGTCATTCTTACCCATTGATTAGGGTGGGATAAACACTTGACCAGGTCCTTTTCATTTTGAAATTGACTCAAATCAAATTTCTTTTCAAATCCATTTCTGGTGATGCGATAAATACGGCCCTGATCCTTTCCTGCATTAATGTCAAGGGTCTTTTCTATTTCATCGGGGATCCATTCGGGATGTTCTATGACCTTACGGTGCATGTCGAGGACGTAAAGTGCTCCATTTGGCCCCACAGACATGTTTACCGGCCTGAATGCCCTGTCGCTGCTGGCCAGAAAATCTCTTTTCTCCAGAACCCTTGACCCTCGAAATGATGCACCATTTGGTTTGAGTTTATCCACATGAATAAGGTTTAGTACCACATCAGCCACCCAGATTGTATTATCGTAAGTCTCTCCGAAAGCGCCGCCACCATAGTATGTAATACCACAAGAACCAGAGAAATAACCGGATTGCTCCGGATGATTCACACGTGATTCCTGAACCCCAATTGGGTAGATCCTGGCAAGACCATTTTCTTCATGATCAGATATATTTTCCAGTGTGTGTTGTGTGTTTATCTGGTTTTGACCAATATACCGGTCAGGAAATACGAGGTGTGAAAGATGATTTAAATTATGCGTTTCAAAAACGCGGCCGTACTCATCCATTGCCAAACCAAAACCTCCTGATGATTCTCCGAGTCGCTCTAGCTTTTTAGTTTCTACTTGAAATCGAAAATCCTGACCTCTGAGTGGTAATCGGGAAGATGGGTCATCCCACCAGTATGGATTACCATCGTTGCCGCCGTTTGCAGCGTAAATCCAGTTATCCATTCCCAGTGTTAAACCATTAAAATTGTGCTGGAGATTTCCGGTAGCGAATCCGCTCATGAGCGTGTCGACGCCTTCCGGCACATAGTTTTGATCATCGTCACGGACATGCAGCAGGTAGGGGGGAGCAGCTACCAGCACTCCCTTTTTGTAGGGGATAAAGGCACTTGCCAATTGCAGATTTTTAATAAAGATGATATTGCGGTCAAAAACTCCATCCCCATTTTCATCCTTCAATACCACAATCCTGCTTTCAGAATCTTCAAATGGATAGCCTGGCATTTCCAAGACCATTGCATCTCCTAATTCATTGAACTTGAGGTCGACCGGATCGCGAATCAATGGTTCCTGCACTACCAGGGATAGATCAAAACTATCTTCAATCATGAAGTCTTCGGGTATTTGGGGAGGTTCACAGGAATAGAATAAAATGGCAATCAGTATTGCCAACTGGCTGAAAATGTAGGTAGGTTTTTTGTTGCTCATCGTGAATGAATCCGAAATAATCACTCTTAAGTTAAGCCAAAAAATTACCCTATGCGAACCAATAAACCATCAAATCCTAATTCTTGAACTTGATGATCCAAGGTTTTTGTACTGCAATGTTATTGGGGCAGGCCACGATGTTCTTATCGTCTGTTTCAATCCTGATGTAAAAAAGGTTGATGTCCAGGATCACACCCTCAATAGAATTGTCACCATCGATGATCTTTACTTTCTGTCCGATACGGTAAGGGAAAAAGAAAAACAGGAAAATAGATACGGTTAGATTGCTTAATACTGACCAGGTAGCAAAGAGGGCAACACCCAGGACTGTCAGAATGGAAGCAAAATACAAAGAAAGACCCTGTAATGATATTTCCCATATAGCACCCAACACACTCAATATGATCAGGGTCATGAGCACATCAAAGAGTTTCCTCATGTACATTTCTCGGTTATAGGCAATGTTATTTCGCTTTGCCTGGCTTCTGATCAATTTGAAAAAAAGTATCCTTAACAGGAAAAAGAAGAAAACTAACCCCGCGGAAAACAATAATAAGTTGCTATTATCAAGAAAAAAGGAGATGGATTTATCGATATGTTCCATTGACTTCTCTATCAGGAATTTGTTGTGTAATTTAAGTTGAGATTAGATTTGATATTTTGTCATAAATGTATTTCAAGGGAATGAATCTGCTGGCATAATGAGAGATGATATTTCACAATTCATAGAAAATCTACTGGACGGTACGCTAAGTATCCTGCCAAAAATATTAACAGCGGTAGTTGTGCTGCTAATTGGATTCCTGCTAGGGAAACTGGTTCAAAGACTGGTTAGGAAACTCATTTTGTACATCAATGAAGCGATGAACCTGAAACTGCAGGCACGCAGACTGAACATTGATCTTAAAAGTTCTGCCAGCTTTATTTCCGCCGCATTTTTTTGGGTCATCATATCCATTACTATTCTCACCTGCATTCACGTGCTGGAGTTGGATTTCCTCAAGGATCTGTTGGACAGAGTTGTGGGGTATTTTCCTAATATCATCGCTGCCATCGTAATCGTATTTGTGGGCATCATTGCAGGGAGGCTTCTGGGAGACCTGATTGCTTCGGCTGCCACTCAATCCGGCATCGTGGCGGATAGAAGCTTCTTAAGCCATGTGGTACGCTATTTTATTCTGGTGATCGCGATCATCATAGCAGCAGATCAGCTTGGAATTGAGATAGGCTTTCTGATTGATGTAATCGACATTATCCTGGCGGCACTGCTTTTCGGAGCCGCTTTGGCCTTTGGATTAGGAGCAAAAACTTCCGTTATGAATATACTGGGGTCACATTACGCCCGTAAAAACTACGAGATAGGAACGAAAATAGAATACGGAGGCATTGTTGGGACCATAGTGAAGATTTCTGACCATGCTGTGCATTTGGAAACCATGAAAGGGCTGCAGATCATACCTTCAAAAGATTTTAGTGAGGCCTCAATAACCATTATCAGAGAGGATGAGTGAAGAAATATTGATCAAAGAGTTTTTGGCAAAACACCCGAAACTTGCCTGGAATGTCATTTCGGAACTGAAATCCAATGAGATTCTGTCATTGATTCGAAGCCTGGGAATAGAGGAACAAAAGATCGTCATCTCCATGATTGGCGGGAGGAAGGCGACAAAAGTTTTGGAGAAAATGACGCAGGATGAATCCGTCCAACTACTAAAACACTTATCACCCATTTCTGCAGACATGGTATTCCGCGCGATGCCCGAAGGCATAAGAGGTGATCTTCTCGAAAGGCTTCCGGAGGAGCTGATCCGGATGTATAAGCGGTCGTTGTCATTTACAGTTGGCCAGATAGGCGCTCACCTTAATTCAACTGTACTGGCCCTCCGGGAGGACATGCTGGTACAGCAGGCTCTTGGAAGTTTGAAAGGGGAAAAAGATGTTGAACACAAACAGTTTTTTGTCCTTAACGAGGCATTTCAACTTATTGGTTTCATCGAAGCCGGTACGCTAATTACATCTGAACCAAATAAACCAATTAAGTCATTAATCAGACAGATGCCCATTTTGATCACAGCGGAAATGAGTGTAAAGGATGTACTGGACAGTTGGGATGATGCATTTTTTGAACTACCGGTAACCAATGTGAAAAATGAGTTTTTGGGTATTGTGACACGACAGCTTCTAAAAGCTCAATATGTTCATGACAATGAATCCGGTAGATCCACAATGAAAGCAGGAAGTGCATTGGCGGAATTGTACCTCATTGGATTGTCCAGCCTGCTTGGCAATTCAGGTCCTCACAAAAACTAATTAATAGCTTATGGAAGCGACAGAAGTAAGAAAAAAACTAATAGACACATACCTTCAACATCATCCAGAGGAAGCGGCAAGTACTATTAATAAGTTCAATCCATCGGAGATAATAGGATACATCGAGCATCAGCCAGCAGGTGTCAGAGAAGAATTATTGAAACATCTCAGTCCGCGAGTGGTTTCAGAAGTGTTGACAAAGATGGATGAATCAATCTTCACGGAGATTTTTAAGTCGATTGATGATTATAGTGCTGCTAAGCTGCTTTCCCGGACACCAGGATCTTTTCAAAAGGAAAAACTGAAGCTGTTGCCGGATCGGAAAGCAAAAGCGATAAAGGAAACCATTTCGTATCCACCGGATGCCGCAGGATTTCTGATGGATACAGAGATCATCACTTTCAGACCCGGGAATACCGTGGATGAGGTACTGGCCGAGTTGAGGTCAATAGGAGATCGAAAAGTGGTCTATGCTTATGTGACGGATTCAAAGGGGAGATTGCTTGGGAAAGTATTCATTCAGAACGTGGCGATTTCCACACCTGAGACCACACTTCAGGAAATTCTGGAACCCTCTGATTGGATCCAGGTCATGTCCCCTGTCGATGAGGCGGTGGAGCTATTTGAGAAAGGGAAGATCATCAACCTCCCAGTTGTTGACATGGACAATTACCTGCTCGGGATCATCAGGAGTGAAACGTTGATATCTGAAACCCAAAAGGAGGCTTCCGAGGATGTACTGGCGATGTTTGGTGCCGGCAGGGAAGAACGTGCCCTTTCCAGTCCCTGGTTCGCAGTGAAGAAGCGTTTGCCATGGTTGGAAATCAACCTTGCAACGGCCTTCCTGGCCGCATCAATTGTGGGTGTATTTGAAGAAACAATTGCCCAGGTCACAGTGCTGGCTGTATTTCTGCCGGTGGTCGCAGGACAATCGGGCAACACTGGTTCTCAGGCATTGGCGGTTACTATGCGCGGACTGGCGCTAAGAGAAATACAGACAAGTCAGTGGTGGAAAGTAGCCAGAAAAGAAGTGGCGGTAGGGTTTATCAATGGAATCGCAGTGGCCCTGACCACTTCCATCATCGCTTACTTTTGGGCTTCATCCTTTGGAATAGCCCTGGTGATCGGAACCTCGATGGTGCTGTCAATGGTCATCGCCGGCTTTAGTGGAGCTGTTGTGCCAATCGTACTCAAAGCTTTCGGGCAGGACCCGGCACAGTCATCTTCCATCGTTCTGACCACGGTAACGGACATCATGGGCTTTTTGAGCTTTTTAGGATTGGCGACAGTATTGGGATCGGCACTTGGTATATTTTGATTTATGGTTTCGTAATCAGATTTGTGCTAGATTAAGAATCAATACAAACCTATTTCTATGAACCATCTCCGAAACACCCTGGCTCTTGTCGTTATACTATTATCCTTTTTTCATGTCAATGCCCAGGAAAGCCATCGTTATCAAACGGACTTTACCATCGAAGATTTCAACAGGAGACGCACTGCCATATTAGATGCAATCGGGAATAATTCAGTAGCTCTCGTGCAGGCCGCAGATGGCATAACAGGGTTTGCAGTTTTTCGACAAACCAATAGCTTTTATTACCTGACGGGTCTTGAGACAGCCAATTCGTATCTGCTCCTTAACGGAAAGAACAGGCAATCCACACTTTACCTGCCCCATAGAGATGAGGGTAGGGAAAGAGGGGAAGGTAAGGTTCTATCAGCGGAAGATGCCGACCTTGTCAAGGAGCTTACAGGTGTGGACAGGGTACGAGCAATAGAATTTTTATCCAGGGATCTTGTGGGCACGGGTTTAATCAAATCTGAAACACCGATAATTTATACGCCATTAAGTCCTGCCGAAACTGGAAACGATAGCAGAGATGAATTGCTGAACGGTCAGGCCCGCGCGGCTTCTGATCCCTGGGACGGACAACCATCGAGAGAGGCTCGTTTTGTCAAACTAATTAATGACCGTTTTCCACAGTTTGAAATCAAGGATCTGTCTCCGATACTTGACGAAATGCGTCTGATCAAGGATGAGAACGAGATCAAGATGATAAGAAAAGCTACACAGGTGGCAGGAATGGCAATTATCGAATCCATGCGCTCTACCAATCCTGGCATTTATGAATATCAACTCGATGCAGCAGCCAAATACATCTTTTATATGCATGGAGCACAGGGTGACGGATATTCATCCATCATTGGAGGTGGGACCAATGCCTATATGGGACATTATTTCCACAAGACAGATGTGTTAAAAGATGGAGACATGGTACTCATGGATTATGCTCCTGATATCGGATATTATACAAGTGATGTAACCAGGATATGGCCCGTGAACGGAAAGTTTGACACAGATCAACGTGCGCTTTACGAATATATCGTGGCATATAGAGATGCCTTGTTTAAATACATTAAACCAGGCGTGACCTCAGAAGAAGTATTGGATCAGGCTGCAGCCGACATGGCAGTATATCTTGAGGGCAAAACGTTTGGAAACGAGGCGCACCGGAAGGCCGTTGAGGAAGGAATTAAGTTCAGGGGGCATTTTCAGCATCCTGTAGGTATGGCGGTTCATGATGTGGGCAGGGTTCATAGAAAGCCCCTTGTGCCAGGTATGGTCTTCACCATTGACCCGATGATCTGGATTCCGGAAGAAAGGCTTTACATCCGGATTGAAGACATGGCTTTGGTGACAGAAGATGGCGTTGAAAACATGAGCGCTTTTGTACCTTCAAGTATTGAGGATGTGGAAAAAACGATCAAAGAAGAAGGTTTGACCGAGTTTAGACCTGCGACCAAACTGCCTTTTGAAAAATAAATCTAAGTAGAGGGATGTAACAAGCTGAAATAAAGCATTTTATCAAATCATGCTAATCCAGATCTCCAGTGCTAACTGACTCAATTCATTCCTCTGAAAAGGTCCATTCTGCCAGCAATACCGTCCGAGGATCGATAGCTACCTCCGATGGACGAGAATCAACCGGAATCGAGATTTCAAGAGAGGATTCATTGAATTCCATAGATTTTATTTCCGGTAGTGTTTCATCGCCATGGATACCAATCTCAATAGGAAACCGAAAATCATATCCATCATCGTTCACCTTGCTCAGGGAAATTTTGACAGTCTTTGTTGCCTCGTTATAGCTCCATTTTCCGTCAAGGATTATATGACCACCCTGGTTGAGCCATTGAGTAAAAAACCAGTCAAGTTCCTGCCCCGATACATTTTCGATTTCTCGCTGAAAGTCAGCCGTCGTCGCAGTTCCATTCACATATTTTCGATAATAGTTTTTGATTCCAATTTCAAAGTTTTCATCACCCACCTGATTTCTGAGCATATGAAGAATCCAGGCACCCCTCTGGTATATCTGGCCTGTGGTTACATTGGCCATGTCCTGCAGGTTGTCATGCACGATCGTGTAATCCTTATTGTCCTTATAGAAGTTGTAGACTCTTTCTCTCGCTTGTTTAAGACCATCGACAAAGTCCTCTCTTCCGTAGGCAAATTCTCTGAACAGCAGTGTAAAATAGGTAGCAAAACCCTCACTGAGCCAAACATCATCCCAACTGGATTCGGTCACGGCGTTACCAAACCATTGATGGGCGATTTCATGGATGATTACATTGCGCCAACGTGTTTCACGCGTGCCGGTGACTGAATTGTCTCCATACAAAATGGCCGAAGCGGCCTCCATGCCACCCCCAACACTGTTGGATTGTACGTTGGCAAGCTTTTCATATTGAAAGGGTCCCACATAGTCATCGTAAAAGGCCAACGCCCGTTTGGTTGGTACCGCGAAGTCATAGAATCCGGCATCCCGATCCTGCTTATATACCCAGGTCTGAATCGATTTTCCATGGAACTCATCCACATACTGGACGGCAAACTCCGCCACACCAACTACATACAACCAACAGGAAATGGGAACGGATTGCTTCCAGTGAGTCTTTTTCATGCCATCTTCAAGATTGCTTTCCTCCATTAACAGGCCGTTGGAAATGACCTGATACTTCACGGGAGCGAAAATGATCATTTCGGAAGTGGCCTTATCAGAGGGATGGTCTACCGTGGGCAACCAGTTGCGGGCTTTATTGGGCCAGTTGTCACTGAAAAAGGTTCTGTCACCGTATTTATTAGGTCCAATGATCAGGCCTGTTACGGGGATACCACCATAATAAACTGTAAGTTTCTGTTCCGTGTTTTCATTGGACGACTTACCCAGGTCAATGGTCAATGCATTGTCCCTATGAATGTAGTCAAGACTAATATTTCCCATGGTTACTGAATCTACTTTCATGCCTTTTCCTTCGCTCATTGAGATGAGGTCAAGCCTGATTTCCCTTATGCCTTCTGTTTTGAAAAGGGCGGTGATGTCAGCAGACCCGGAGATTCTATCCGAATCATCAGTAAATGTCAACTGAAATCGATAGTGAACAATGTCTATGTTGGGGTTTTTGGTGTAGGGATCAGCAATTGCAGTTCTCATTGACACCAAAGCCAATATTAAAAGTAGAAATGGCTGGAGTCTTATAGTCATATGTCCATTACATTATGAAGGAATTAAATTCTATTGGCTTCCTTAAGCATATCCAAGGCCTCATCGACGCTGGTAACTTCGAAGGTTTGCATACCCTTCTGATTGGAGTTGATCCGAGCCACTTTCTTGGTAGAAAGCTTGGCAACAGCAGACGATGGTAGCACCACAAAAAAATGCTTGATGCCTATTTCGGCACATTTAGGGGCAACGGTACTTTCAATAAACTGTTGGATCTCTATTTTGAATACTCCGGTAGAGTCACTTGTATCCACGATCCAGGTGGTTACACGATGCTTTTCAGCATACTCAAGACCTATATCGTGAATGTTGGCTTTGAACTCACCCAGGGACACGAGGAGATTTTTCCAGGTGTCGATCATGGCGTTAATATCCTCATGGTGATGTCCCACCATTTTGCCAGGGATGCTGTAAACTTCAATTTTGTTCATATCGATGATTCAGTTAGCGATTTTGTATTTAAGTGTGTCGTGCGGCTGAGCTTGTGCAAAATAGGCAATGTGGCCTTTTCCGAAGTCATTTACTAAGATATTGTTTGAGATAGATATTTAGTCTTTCTTCAGATGAGTGAAAAATGAACAATGGAAATACAATCTTGTAATCATTTGGTTAGTTTTAACTCCAAATCAGTAAAAGGAAGATGTCACAGAATCCGGGAAGCGGTGGCAAGCCCATTGCCATCATCATCATAATCGTCATATTAATACTGGCAGGAGGGGGAGCCTGGTACTTTTTTAGTTACAAACCAGCCCAGGAAGCGAAGGAAAAGGCCCGTCTTGAACGAATCGCGCAGGAAGAAGCTGCCCAAAGGGCGGAAGAAGAGAAGAAGGCAAGGTATGATCAACTAATAGTGGATGCCGATGCCGCGTTGGAACAGGAAAACTGGCAAGTCGCCCAGGCTGATTACTCGGAGGCATCATCCCTGTACCCGAATGAGCAATATCCGAAGGATCAGTTAACCATAGTAAATGCAAAACTGGATGAGCTGGCGGCTTTAGAGGCCCAAAGGCAAGCAGGGGAGGTAAATACAGTGTCCACTTCTACCGGACGATATTACGTGATTGTGTCCAGCAGTATCGATGGTGATCTGGCTATGGACTATGCTACCAAATTGGCGAAAGAGGGAAATAATGTAAAGATTATTCCACCTTCTGGTCGCAATAGACTTTTTCATCGGGTTTCCATCGACGATTTTGCTGACTTAAGCCAGGCCGTAGCCGCAACTCAATCCTATAGTTCTTTAGGTGAAGGAGTCTGGGTTTTGGGGTATTGAAATTGGTATTAGTTTCTAGTTAGTTAGTTTCTAGTTAGTAGTTCCTGGCTTTAGTAATACTCATCTCTGCGCTAATCCGCGAAATCAGCGGGAAAACCTGTTATGCTGTTGCACAGAGATGCGCAAAGAAGACACAGAGCTTCGCAAAGCCTTTACTAAATCCATTCTGCGTGAATCTGCGAGATCAGCGGGAACCCTTGTTGTACTGTTGCGCGGAGATACTCAAAGAAGACCCAGAGCTACACAAAGCCTCCGAAAAGCTACCTCTGCGCTAATCTGCGGAAAACTCATTTGCTTTCCACAAAGATTCACAAAGAAGACACAGAGTTTCACAAAGCTTGTTTTTCACTTCTGCCTTAATCTGCGTCATCTGCGGGAAACTTTTTATCGATTAGGCAAAGATCTGCAATCATCCGGATTCCATATTTCAGATTCAGTCCTCATTGAATCAGATCTCATATGTCTTGCCAATAGGAATGACGCGATCCCCAATCACCACATTTTCAGTATTGTAGGAATCAATTTCTCTATGGTTTATTACATAAGACTTATGAATGCGCCTAAAATTGAAATCAAGCATTGATTCAGCCTCTTTCAGGGTCATATAAGAGATAAGTGACTTATGATTTTTCAGGTAAATGGTAATGTAATTGCCCAATCCTTCAATATATAAAATATCGGATGGCAATACTCTATGAAATCTCTTTTCGCTCCGTATCTCCAATGGCTCTTCGCGGGTGATTCCGGCCCGATGTCGTTCCCCGATCCATAATTTGTACAACTTCATGGCTGAGAGCAGCATGACCGTTGAATTGACCAGGACAATGGACCGAATGACAGACGAAGTACCGAACATAGGTCCTTCTTCCACAAATAAGAGCTCATGAAAATAAAAAGTCAGGACTCTCTGAACAACGCCTCCAATGACAATGAGCACCGAATACCAAATGGCAAAAGCTTCTGTTCTTTCCTTCTCCAGATACTTTGGAATCAGGAAATAAAGTGAGATGTAAGATGCAGCTATTCGAACAGGCATTAGAATAAATTCCAGCTGAAAAGACTCGAAAAGGTTTCCATCCTGTGCCCAAAGAAGGCTGAAGAATATGTAATAGGAAACCCAGAATACCACATGGGTCGCAATTCTGGATTGGAATAGGTACAGTTCCCTTGAAATTAGCTTTGTCATAAGTCATAAAATTCGGAACACTCACATAAGAAACGACTTCCTACGAATAAAACAGAGATTTCGAAAAAGCTTATTCCATTAATTCACGTTCCGAAAAGTCAAACAAAACAAAAGCTTTAAAATGAGAACTCTATTCGTTATCGGTCTTATAATCTCTTTGAATTACGTCTATGCGCAGGATTTGGAGCGTAGGGCTTCATGGAATGCCAAATTTTCGTTGGTTGCCAATTCTCCCGGCGCTATGATAACAACCTTGGATGAAGCAAGCCCATTGGCAACAGCTGGGATTGAGGAAGGGGATATTTTTCTTAAAGTTGATGGACGATTGATTAAGTCATATGAGGACTGGGATGCCATCACTTATGGCATCAGGGCTAACCGGATCACAAGAATACAATACAGAAGAAATGACTACGTGCGAATTTTGGATGTCAGGCTAAATGAGATCGGAAAGGAAGTTCATGACGCGCTCGAAACTTCCTATGAAACTGTTACCAGTGATTATGGCGTACGACAACGAACGATTATCACCAGACCAGTGGAAGCCGAAGGCAAACTTCCGGCTATCATTCTAATTCAGGGATTAAGTTGCAGCACGATTGAAAATTATGAAGGAAGAGTTGGTAATTGGCCAAGACACATCAATGACCTTGTTGAAAAATCGGGAATGGTGGTGATGAGAGTCGATAAACCCGGAGTGGGTGACAGTGAGGGAGATTGCTCGGCAACAGATTTTCTGACGGAACTCGCCGGCTACGAAGCTGCTATTCGCTCGCTACTATCCAAGTCCTATGTGGATACATCCAGAATTGTTGTCTACGGTGCCAGTATGGGTAGTGCCCTGGCTCCTCTATTGGCCAATAGATTTGATTTGGCCGGTGTCATTTCGGATGGAACGTTCTTTAAAACCTGGTTTGAGCACATGTTGGAAATAGAAAGAAGGATCAGACAGATGAGTGGTGATAATGAATCCACGATCGTAAAAAAACTGAATCAGGCCTACATTCCACTCTATTACGGGATGCTGATTGACGGGAAATCTTATGAGGAAGTGATCAATGAGCACCCGGCTCTAGCCGAATACAATTACCACGGAGCTCAGCACATGTACGGAAGACCTATGGAGTATTATCAGCAGTTGCAACAAATGGACCTGGCTGGTGAATGGGAGAGAATTCAGGTCCCGGTCAGGATATTATATGGTTCAAATGACTGGATCATGTCGGAATATGACAATCAAATGATAATGGATGTTCTGGACCGGAATGGCCACATGGACCACGAACTTCTTATTTATACCGGGCTGGATCACTGGAACACTATTCATGAAACAGAGAGCGACTCGTTTCATGGAAAACCCGGTAAGTGGGACCCAAAGGTGCCTGAGATAATAGTAGATTGGGCAAAAGAAATAGTTGAGAATTAGGACGATAGTAGCGGAAACTCATTTTGCTATTAAACAAAGATTCACAAAGTATGTCATACCTCTGCGTGAATCTGCGAGATCAGCGGGAACCTTATTCGAAGCCTTAACTAAATTCCCTCTGTGCTAATCCGCGGAATCAGCGGGAAAACCTGTTATGCTGTTGCACAGAGATACGCAAAGGAGACACAGAGATAAGCAAAGTATGTTATACCTCTGCGTGGATCTGCATCATCTGCGGGAAACTCATTTGCTATTGCGCAAAGATTCACAAAGTAGATATAGAGTTACTCGAAGCCTTAACTAAATCCATTCTGCGTGAATCTGCGAGATCAGCGGGAACCTTTGCTGTACTGTTTCACGGAGATACTCAAAGAAAACACAGAGCTTCGCAAAGACTACAAATTATCCTCCTCTGCGTGAATCAGCGAAATCAGCGGGAAACTACTTTCCCTTCAGCTTCCCTAATCAAACAGACCAGAACGTAATGAAGAACAGCAACCCTCTGTAAAGTTGTAATGAAAGTGTAAACGCTCCGATACACAAGATCACGTTCACAATAGATCTAACCCAGCCAAACTCATAGAAAGTACGCTCTAAGTGGATAAAAAAGAATGCAAGGAATATGACAATGAAAAACGTCAGATAGAAATTGGAGAAAAGGAACTGTAAATCAACTGGAGAGATTGTGATCATCAATAACAGTATTAGACTATATAATTGAATGCAATAAAACAGGATAAAGCTCATCAATTCCAGGCTTGTGGTCAGATGGTCCGCGAGTAGGTTTCTTTTACTCCCAATATGTATCAACCAAAAGAAGAGCGCCATTAAGAGCACCATAAGGATCAGCAGTAATTTCGATAGCTCTGCCGTTTTGGTGTCGTATAGAAACTCGTATTCCTCAAATGTCATATCCCGTTCAGCTATTTCCTCCTGGACCCATCCGGAGGCAATTTCACTGTGTACAAAGGCGTCATTGACCTGGATGCTAAGATTGGTTGTGAAAGTATTGACCAGGGGAAACAAAAAGTAGATCAGGTTGGCAAGAAAAAACAATGAAATCGGCTTCATATAGGACACTCTTCTACCTTCCACGAAGTTTTTAGAGAATAGCCCCGGAGAAATGAGCATCATCTTCAGCGTTCGCCAGAGTTTATTATCCGCGAACGTGAATGCATTGAATAGTTCTCCGAAAAAGCGTTTTAGTTTTCGATCTTCCTCCCGGATTACTTTTTCGCCGCAATGGTTACAGTAGTTGCCTTCAAATTGGCTTCCGCAAGATTTACAGGTCAATGTTGCCACTCATCCAAAGTTTGGTTCATCAAATCTACTACAAGGTACCATGCGGATGTTTCATCGCCTGACAGCATCAAAATGAACCTTTAAAATAAGGTTGGTTGTACTATCTTTCCGATTCACCTGATATGATAGAGATTGTCTGATACGGGAAAGCGATTGGTAAGAAGGATCGGGATTCTGTCCCTGGTCGCGACAGGGATATGTTCCATGCTTGGTGCTTCGATAAACGTAGTGCCCTTCATGATCCATCGGAGCGTTCCGGGAATCGGGCCATACGTCTTTCCCGCCTTTCTTTTTGCGATGGTTCCGGGCCTGTTAGCTGCATTGGCTTATAGTAGCCTTTCCTCTGCCATGCCCAGGGCCGGAGGCAGTTATATTTATGCCAGCCGCGGACTTAATCCATACCTTGGATTTATTGCCAGTTTCTCCCAGTGGTTTGGTCTGAGCATTGTGATTGGGGTTATAGCCTACATTATCGTACCCTTTATACGGGATGTTTTCATTGGACTGGAATGGGAGGTGGCAGCGACATTTCTGGAACAGGGAACGGTTCGCATTACGATAGCTCTCGCGCTCATCTGGTTATTTGTCTATATCAATGTATTGGGTGGGAAGTTCTACGAGCGCACAGTTGTGCCATTGATGATCCTGATGTTTATGCTTGGTGTGATCGTGATTATCACCGGCTTTACTTTCAACCAGGAGCACTATCTGTCTGTCATAAAGGAAAATGTCACCCCTCAGATTAGTGATCGTCCGGACTTTGATCTAAGAATATTTCTATCCGCCGCTGCCATTCTGTTCTCCAGTTTTATCGGATTTGATGCCATAGCGCAGGCAGGAGGAGAAGCCAAAAATCCTTCAAGATCTCTTCCAATCGCGATTATGCTTGCCATCCTGACCGTTGGAACCTTTTATTTTCTGTATACCATCGGCGTTTACCATACTGTTCCCTGGTGGTACGTGCAGGAACAGGCAGCGATAAAGGATATTACGGCCCCCGGTCTTATCAGTCCACTACTTCCCACGATTCTGTCTGTTGGGATTTTGGTAGGTGCGGCGATTGCCCTGATCAATGACCTGCCGGCTATGTTGCTGTCTGTATCAAGACTGGTCTTTGCCTGGTCCGATGACGGCATTTTCCCTTCCGGTATTGCAGCCACACACCAAAAATATCATACCCCACATCGGGCCTTGTATCTCAGTGGTGGAATTGCCTCGGTGGGAGTGTTAGGTAGTCATTTCGCAGGTGACTTTTTTTTGGGCATAGATATTATGATCACATCTATGATGGTAAACTTCCTGTTGATGTGTCTGACGCTGTTGACCATTTTCAAAGTGAATCCTACACTATCAAAGGAAATAAAGGTTCTTAAGTCACTGAAAATCAGAAGGTTCGTCGGGCTTACCGGAGTCCTGTTATTGCTGTTATTTTTGACCGTACATACCATGAAGGATCTGAATGCTGAAGTTGACGCCTGGTACTTCAGATCGACACCAGTATGGCTCATTGTGATGACAATCGGATCTTTGATCTATTTTACAAAAACCAATTCCATGAAACGATCAGGAAAAGACCTGGATGAATTGTTTCGAAAACTACCCTCCGAATGAGTAATAAGACACACATCACACTGGCCCCCGGGCTGAACATTTCAAGGGTACTGACAGGATTATGGCAAATCGCCGACCTGGAAAGAGACGGAAAAGAGTTAGATCCCAATGAGATGACACCGTACATGTCGGCTTATGCCGATGCGGGATTCACAACTTTCGATATGGCAGACCATTATGGTTCCGCCGAAGTGATAGCCGGAACATTTAGAAAGAATACTAAAAAAGATGTTCAGCTTTTTACAAAGTGGGTTCCTGAACCCGGAAAAGTCGATAAAAAAACTATTCGAAAAGCAGTCGAAAAGGCACTTGAACGGCTTCAGTCTGATCAATTGGACCTGATGCAGTATCATGCCTGGCACTACCCTGATCCCGCCTGGCTGGATACGCTGTTTGAATTACAGGAATTAAAGCAAGAAGGCCTGATCCGACATCTCGGTGTCACCAATTTTGATTCTGCCCATCTTAGGATCGCTGCGGCAAGCGGTATTAAACTGGTTTCCAACCAGGTGTGCTATTCCTTGCTGGACCAACGGGCCAGCGGTGAAATGAAAGCTGTTTGCCAAGCCTACAACATCAAGTTACTTGCATTTGGGACACTGGCCGGTGGATTTTTAAGTGAAAGATGGGTCGGACAACCGGAGCCGCAGGTCGATGAGGGCTTTACGTGGTCCCAGATGAAGTACAAGCGATTCATAGACCAGGTGGGCTCATGGGAGGATTTCCAGTCTTTGTTGGAAATGTTGAAATTTATCGCTCAAAAGTATAATGTGACAATTGCCAATATCGCCACCAGGTACATTATGGATCAGCCACATGTTGCCGGGGTTATCCTGGGAGCACGACTGGGGAAAGGTGATCATATCCGGGAAAATCTTGGTCTATACGATATCGAACTGGATAAATCCGATCGTAAAACAATTGCACAAAGGCTTAAAACACTGCGGGCCATTCCGGGGGACTGCGGTGACGAGTATCGCAAACCACCATTTCTTACCGCATCAGGTGACCTGAGCCATCACGTCAAGGGTTTTCCTGATCCGTATGAAACATATGATAAGGAGAATGGGAACAAGATCGTATTGAGCGGTACTGAATGGGAAGACATTGCAGGGTATTCCAGGGCGATTCGTTGCGGTAATACGATTAAGGTTTCCGGTACGACTGCTACACATGGAGACAAGCAGATCGGAGGGGATGATCTTAAAGCGCAGACTCATTTTATTATTGATAAAATCGAAGGGGCGGTGATATCTCTTGGAGGCACACTGGAAGATATTGACAGAACCCGGATTTTCATCAATGATGTTGCAGATTGGGAACCCGTTTCAAGGGCTCATGGTGAGCGATTCGGACACATTCAACCTGCCAATACGCTTGTACAGGCGAAGTTGGTAGGGGAAGGATATAAAGTTGAAATTGAAGCTGAAGCAACGATAAAGAAATGAGATCTGGGATGGTACAGTTCCACCAATCCTTCAGATGTGCTGACTGAGGAATAGATCGGATGATGACAAAGGTGCATTGTTCTAATGCTGATCAAACATGATCTGATTGCCATCAGGATCCACGAGGATAATATGCTCCGGACCGGAGGTCGACTCATCTGCTTCCTTGATTAGGTTTACACCTTTGGATTTCAGTTCTTTCTGAACAGTCCTGACATCCTTTGGATTAAATGTCAGGATAGTATCTTCAAACATGCCATAAAAAAGACCGATTACGGTAACGCCACTTTTCAATATGCGCCAGCTGGAGGTATCTGTGTCCGGGAACCCTTGATGCATGTGACCGCCATCAATGATTTCAAATCCGAGGTTTTGATAGAAGGTGAGACTTGCTTTCATATCCTTGACCGGAAGACTGATTGAGAATTGCCCTAAATCCATAGAGTGTTATTTTGATTAAACTTGGCGCTATTATCGAGTAATTTGTGCAAAACAAGCTCATACTTTAGGGTGATTTTTATACTTATCAAATAACGTGAGGTATATTGAATCCGATACGACACGGTTGATGGGTCGACCTTTGTCAACAGAGCAGCTATGAGAAAGATACTTACATTTCTATTCGTTATCAATATAGCAATAGGTGCTGGTGCCCAGGTATATAAAACCATTTCGGGCCAGGTTGTAGATAGAAGTACGCAAGAGCCTCTTCCATTTACCACGGTATACCTTCATGGAAAATCGATTGGAACGGTGGCGAATGAAAACGGGGAATTTGAGCTGAATATTTCAACAGAACATCAAAATGACTCCCTAACGGTATCTCACATTGGGTATGAAAGCTATTATGGTCTTGTCAAAATCATGTCACACGATATGAGCATTGAACTCAAGGAGGCGATAGTTGATTTAGATGTAGTTTCAGTTGAAGCTAAAAAGCTGACAGCCAATGAGATATTCGCTAAGGTCATATCAAAAATTGAGGATCAGAATGGCTATCCGGATTTTGATTTTCGAATGGATGGTTTCTATCGGGAAGTTCATGCCAGTGAGGAAGAAAGAACGGGCGTACTGGAATGTGCCCTGGAGGTTTATTCTGATGATGTAACAAGGGACTTCAAGGATATTGTATTTACCCAATTCCGTAAGGTCTATAACAGACAGAAAAACACTGATCAATTTATACAAGCCAAGGAGGGACATAATCATCTGTTGCTTTTGCTTAACGACGGTATCAACCTCGTGCCATTGGCCAAACAAGTCAATCGAACCATCTGGAAACTACCACTGGAGGTAGAACGGATTACCTATTATAATGACAGGCTGGTCTATGTTCTTGTCAATAAGGTACCGGGTAGATTACTTAGACTTTTTGTTGACGTTGAAGATTATTCAGTTTACAAGAATGAACTGATCATGGAAGTGGAGCCGGAGGATCATGAGCGATATGCCTGGCAGAAAGTCAATTCAAAAGGAGAAAAGTGCGGAGCTATCCTTGATCATCAAAGCTATGAATATCGGGAAATCAATGGTAAGCTTTTTCCATACTACTCCTTCAGAAGGTTTGATTTCCGGTGTTACGATCTTAAGGAAGAACGATTGTCTGCAAACTCATCCTTTTCCACAGAACTGCTGATCAACAATGTCGAGCCGGGAATTTCCCCGGATGCAGCAGACAGGTTCAAAAGAAAGCAAGGATTGATCAACCGAAATGAACCTTACGATTCGGCATTCTGGCAGTATTTCAATGACATTAAAGATGTAACCATTTCTGATAGACTTTCCGACGAAACCATCAGCATTGAGAATCAATCATCCGGATACATTGGGAAAACCAGACCAGCCTATCCGAATCGAAGTCTAAAGATTGGAGATCACTCGGCCTTAGAATTTACCCGAGCCGACACCTTGTTTGGTGCTCCAAGTCCCTCGCTAAGCTGCTACGATGTAAGACATTATGATCTGAGCATTCGTGTTGATCCGGAACGGGAATGGATTGATGGGTTGTCACAAATTGCCTTCGAGATGGTAGATTCATCGGACCGCATACGAGTGGATCTTTTTGAGTATTTGGAGATAACGAAGATTCTCTTTGAAGATCAGGAACTGGACTTTCAAAGGGATTTGGATGCGGTGTATCTGCAATTTCCTAAAACCCTTTATCCGGAAGCATTATACGCTATTCAGATCAGCTACGAGGGTCATCCGCTTGATCCGGATTTTGACTTATGGGCCAGTGGGTTTCTTTGGGACCAGGATGTTGAAGGTCAGCCATTTTTGCAATCCTTGTGTCAGGGCTATGGACCAAAAGCCTGGTGGCCAGTGAAAAACCATCTTTCTGATGAACCTGATAGTGCCTCCGTTCACATTACACTGCCTGATACGCTCTTTGGGGTATCAAATGGAACAATGGTTGGTAAATCCAGCGAAAATAACGAGACCACTTACCATTGGAAAGTTCGTAATCCCATCAATAACTATGGTATCGCTGTTCATATTGGTCACTATAAATCATTGAAGACAACTTTAAATAATATGCCCCTGAGCTATTATTTTTTAGCAGGCGACAGTCTATTGGCCAGGGAGAACCTTCAAATAGTTCCTGATATGCTGAAGATTTACGAGCGTTATTTTGGACCATATCCTTTCCGGGAAGATGGATTTAAAATTGTGCAATCGCCTTACCCTATGGAGCATCAAAGTTCTGTTGCAGTAGGTAAGTACTTTGATGATCAATTGATCCTGCATGAATCTGCCCATGAATGGTGGGGCAACTCCGTGAGCATCAGGGATAATGCGGACATCTGGATCAACGAAGCTTTTGCTACTTATGCTGAGTCACTTTACATTGAAGCCACTCTGGGATACGAATTGGGTCAGGAGTATCTTAATGCACGTAAAAGCGAAATTCACAATGATCATCCACTGGTGGGCGTGCGTAACGTGAATCATTTTCATTACCGGATTGAGGACAAATACTTCAAAGGAGCCTTGATGCTGAATACGTTAAGACATCTTGTGGACGATGATGAACTATGGTTTGGCACAATAAAGGGGATAGCACAGGAGTTTCGACATTCATTCATAGATACCCCAACATTGCTAAAATACCTGAATGACAAATTGGGACAGGATTACTCGGCATTCTTTCAACAATATTTATATGCCACCGAAATCCCGATTCTTATAGTTGACAAGAACGCGATGGACCGATACAAGTGGAAAAATATCGGAGAGGATTTTACGATGAACATCGTTATCGATGAGCGGTCCGGCATACGACCTACAAGAGTGTGGCAAAGTGCTGGCTTAGATCTATCGGCTTTGATTGACGAAATCGAGTCACGGTATTTGGTAAAAGTTGTATTGGAATAATGTCTTACTGTACGGAAATGGGAGTGGTTGATGTTAGGCCTCAATCTTCTGCCTATTCTCTATATTGTGTTCATGAAAATAAGCTTTCGTACCCTGATTCCAATTCTGATCCTCTCGGTGCTTTTTTCCTGCAGCGGGAATACAGATCAAGGGGATCCGACTGTGGAAGAAAAATCCTACCAGAAAATACACGAAGATGCAGTCGTGATCGACGGCCACAATGATTATTTGTTTTTCATTGTGGATGAGCTAATTAGGGAATACCTGGGTGATCGGGAAACGGACTACGCTAGCGATTTAAGGGGCCTGACACATCTTGACCTTGACAGGCAAAAGGCAGGAGGCCTGGATGTGCAATTCTTTTCGGTCTTCTGCCTGGGGAGCCAGGAAGATCCTTTTGATATGGCCATCAGGCAAATTGATTCCATGGACGCAATAGTCTACCGCAACTCTGATCTAATGGCTTTGGTTACCAGCAGTCAGGAACTAAGAAAAGCGCTTGATGAAAAGAAATCCATTGCCATGATGGGTGTCGAGGGTGGACATATGATGGAGGATGACCTGGATAATCTCGAAACATTTTACGAGCGAGGAGTACGTTACATGACGCTGACCTGGAATAACTCCACTTCCTGGGCCACAAGCTCCAACGATGAGGCTGCTGGCATGGAGAAAAAGGGACTTACTGATTTTGGTCGGGAGGTGGTAAGAAAAATGAATGATCTGGGAATGATCGTAGACATCAGCCATGTGGGAGAACAGACATTTCAGGACGTGATGGACGTTACTTCTAAGCCTGTGATTGCCTCGCACAGCTCCGTTTATAATCTCTGTAACTACCATAGGAACCTGAAGGATTACCAATTGAAAGACATCGCAGAGAATAATGGTGTCGCCATGGTTAATTTTTACCCAGGATTCATTGATTCCACCTTTTGGAAGAAGGAAATGGCTTTTTTTGAAAAACATCAGGAAGAAAGTGATTCACTAGCCGCCCTGTATGACGATGACTGGCTGATAGAGTACCATCTCTACAGGAAATACCCCGAAGAAGCCAATGAGATGACGGCGCCTTTATCAGTCTTAATTGACCATATTGATTATATCGTGCAGCTAATTGGTATTGACCATGTGGGTCTGGGATCGGATTTTGATGGCATCACCATTACACCCCGCCAACTGGATGATGTGACGGATTTCCCGCTGATCACAAAAGCCCTCCTGGATCGGGGTTATTCGGAGGAAGATGTCAGGAAGATTCTTGGTGAGAATTTTATTAGGGTACTTAAGGCAAATGAGGAAAGTAGGTAAGTAGAGACAATTTCAGTGTCAATTATTTCCAAAAACTTACTTTTGAAAGTCTAATATCATTAACAATCAGTAAAATGAAAACGCTATTCTACACAGGTATTTCATTACTTATCATTTTTGAAATATTGAAGGTTTTCTTCATTATGCCAATGCCAGGCAGCCAGGAGGTAAACAGTATAGACCTTGCTTATTTCCTTCATAAAAGCCGTTGGTTCATCAGAATTGGATTGGCTTTGCTAATCGCATTGGGTGCAAGTCAGGCATTCCGAAATAGAAAATGGGTTGCTATATCATTGACAGTAGTTGCCTGTGTTGTGTTGTGGATGTTTAATTTCAAATTGGTTGCTGATAAGATGTTCTACCAGCCCAATGATTTGATTATGGCTGATACGTCTTCTAACCAGATTCCGGATCACAAGCTGGTCATCGGCATCACCATGGACGGTATTTCCAAAGCATATCCGATACAATTAATAGCCTATCACCATCAGGTGTTGGATGAGATCAAGGATGTGCCCTTGATGGTCACTTATTGCTCGGTTTGCAGAACAGGCAGGATATTTGAACCACAGGTAAGTGGTGCGAAAGAGACTTTTCGTCTTGTCGGAATGGACCATTTCAATGCAATGTTTGAAGACGAAACAACAGGCAGCTGGTGGCGCCAGGTGAGTGGTGAAGCCATTGCAGGTCCTCTTAAAGGCTCAGTATTGCCGGAATTGATGAGTGAACAAATGACGCTGGCGCAATGGATCGGCCTTCATCCGGAGACACTTATCATGCAACCTGACTCTGCTTTCATTGATGAGTATGAATCGCTGGAAGACTATGATTTTGGGATAGAAAGAGGCAAACTAACCATGACGGATACGCTTTCCTGGAACGACAAATCCTGGGTAGTCGGAGTAGTATCCGGCGATTCAAGTTATGTCGTGGACTGGAATGAATTAAAAAGGAAGAGAATCATCAATTTTCATCTTGATGATCGTCCAATGATGGTTGCTTTGGCGGAAGATGATTTAAGCTTTTTTGCTTTTGAACGACCATCGGATCAACCATTTACAATACAAAATGATACTCTAATCGGGGACAGTGTGAACTATAACCTGTTAGGTGAGGCCATTGGTATGGAGATGTCTTCTCTAAAAGGAGTGAACGCCTACCAGGAGTTCTGGCATAGCTGGAATACATTTCATGCAGATTCAAAAAATGCCCCGAGGCCATAATATTTGGGATAACGAATTGCCTACCCAAACAGCCAAAAACCAAACCTACCAAAAACTAATCCATACCGGATCATTCGGTAAAAACACCCGAACAACCGGACTAAATAAACGAGGCCTGAAAATAATTTAACTTTTGCAGGTAGTGTAAACTGACAACTTCCCGTCTTATACGCAATAGTGGAAGTACAATTAAACTAAAACAAAACAATGTTTCTAAAGAAAATTACTAAACCAATGTTTCCTCTCATGCTGACCATGGTGTTTGCAATGTTTGTGATTGCCTGCGATGAGGACAGTGATGCGATGGAACCAGATGAAGACCCGGATGGAATGGAAAATCCTGAAGAACCAGAAGAGCCGGAACTTACAGACATCAGTGTTGTGGCAGAACTATTCTACAATACGGACGCTGTTACGGTTTCCGTGGATGATAACTGGGTGACCATTACCACAAAAGACCTACCGGATCATAAGAGTATGTACTATGATCGTGACAATGAATTGTATGAAGGGTATAATGAGCCTGACAATCCGGATTTTAAGCAAAATCCAGGACAAATTGGAGAACAGAACATTGTGGCTAAGATCCCAAGATTTCCGGAAGAGGCAACAAGTAAAACTGCCCCTGGACTCGGACCTATGGGTGTGGCCATTAATAGCGTGGTATTCTTTAACCAGCAGGCTGCGCCCGGAGATGATATTCTGGACGAGCTGAACACCTTCGATCAATATGAAGGTCATCCGGCTGGTGACATGTACCATTATCACATCGAACCGGTATGGGTTACGGAGTTCAAAGGAAAAGACGTTTTCATGGGCTTTCTGTTGGATGGATTTCCGGTATATGGACCAATGGAAGATGGGGAGGAAGTGACCAATGACGACCTGGATGAATACCACGGACATTTTGGCGAAACCGAAGACTTCCCTGCAGGTATTTATCACTATCACATCACTACTGAGTATCCATGGATCAATGGGGATGCTTACTATGGTGAACCAGGCACTGTGACTCAGTAAAATATAAGAATATGAAAGGTTGGTATATTATTCTTTTTGCTGTCATGGTGATAATCTCTCCAGGATGCACTAGTTCTGATAAACAGGAGGCTGCACCTGAAGAAGCAGTTATTCCGGAGATCGAATTGGATGAAAAAGACCCAACCTTAAAACTTGCCAGAAATGGGATGCTGTTGATCAATGACAGTATCCCTTATTCAGGCTATCTCACTACGCATTATCAGTCAGGAGGTGTATCTTCAAGAAGAAGCTATTTAAATGGCAGGCTGGAAGGTAAATGGTTGACCTACTTTGAAGATGGTGCAATACAATCTATTCGACCCTATACAAAAGGAGAAAAAAATGGAGTACACCTCGGATTTTATCCTGATGGAATAAAGAAATTTCAGTACTATTTCGAAAAGGGTTTTGGAGAAGGTACGCATCATACGTGGCACCCGAATGGATTGATGGCCAGTGAACAAAACTATGTGGACGGCCGGGAATTTGGAGCCCAGAAGGCCTGGAGACCTGATGGTAAAATGCGATCAAATTATGTGGTGAAAGAAAATGGTAGAAAATATGGGATGGTGGGACTAAGACGTTGTACCAAAGTGGACGGCGAAACAGGAAACATAGACCCCTACACTGGATCATGAAGCTAAAAGATATCATACTACTATTGGCCATAGCAGGGATAATGATGTCTTGTCAAAAGAACCAGGAGCAAAGGCTGAATCCCGAGCTGGAATTGCCTTTTTACAATGAAGCCACATTTACGCCAGAATGGATTGATGAAGACGATGATCGATATGAGGAAATCCATACCATCGAGGATTTTTCTTTTATCAATCAGCAAGGCGATACCATCACCCAGAATACTTTTCAGGACAAGATTTATGTAACCAATTTCTTTTTCACCATTTGTCCCAGTGTATGCCCTAAGATGACCAATAATCTACAGATCGTGCAGGAGGAGTTCTCCAACGATGACCGGGTGATGCTGCTATCCCATACGGTTATGCCCTGGGTGGACTCAGTGGCCAGACTAGCGGAATATGCGGAGTTGAATGACATCAAAGCCGACAAATGGCACCTGGTGACAGGGGAGCAGGAGGATCTTTATCGAATGGGGCGGGAGGCTTACTTCGCCGATGAAGGTTTTGATAAGAGTATCACCTCCAGCGAGGACTTTCTGCATACTGAATATGTGATCCTCGTTGACCGAAAAAGAAGAATCCGCGGCATCTACAACGGCACCATCCAGCTGGACATGAAGCGAATGATCGAAGACATCAATACGCTATTAGAAGGTTAGTAGGTTTGATGGTTGATGGGTTTTAGGTTGGTTCTGCCAGAGAACTGACGTTACTTGAATCGAGGACGTAGGTTGAATGTGATTCATTGAACCTACTCGTCCTTTTTCTCCGCTGTTCTATCTCTGTAATTAGCATCTATCATCACTGCTGAAACAAATTGATAGTTTTTGTATAGCACAGTGTTATAATCTACTTTTGTAGAGAAAAATCTACGAGGAGATGAAAATTCAAACTGCATTAAGATTTGACAAAGAACTGTTGGATTTGGTCAGGGAAAAGGCAGCAGCCGAAAAGAGAAGCCTCAATAACTACATCGAGTATTTGCTATACCGTGAAGTAGGCGATATTCCCAATGATGAGACCAAAAAAGCCATAGAAGAAGCTCGAAATAAAGATTTAAAGCCGATTGAAGATCTTGATCAGTTTCTCGAGGATATCTAATGTATCAGCTTATACCCACCTCGCGTTTCAAGAAAGATCTAAAAAGAATAAAAGGGGTGCCTGGTGATTTTGCTTTGGTAACGGAGCTCTTAAAATTGCTTCAGGAAAAGGGAGTGAAAGGAATTCCCGTTAAAATGAAACCCCACAGATTAAAGGGTATATATTCGGACAACTGGGAATGTCATATCAAACCTGATCTGCTTATTATTTGGATTCAAATTGAGAATCCCGGGAAGATTAAACTTATAAGGATCGGATCTCATTCTGAAATCTTTCGCTGATCCTATTAATTTAGAAAAGTAGTTAAATGCTGTCACCCAGAGTAGCGAAGGGCCTCGAATGGTGAACCGCTCAAACTAAAACACCGGACCTCGCTAACGCATCATATCATAATTCACTATCTTCCATCTCCTAAACCAAACCTAATATTCCATGCTTAGAATTGTAGCCATCCTGCTGACATACTTTTTCATTTCAGAAGCCTCAAGCCAGAGTCGCAGAGGCCAATCTCAAAGTACTTTGACCTATGATCAGTCTCTCTATGAAGGCATCCAATGGAGGTCCATCGGACCGTATCGTGGTGGTCGTGCCGGAACGGTGACTGGTGTCATTGGCAACAATAACCTGTATTACATGGGCACTGCAGGAGGTGGTGTATGGAAAACGGAGGATGCCGGCAACTCCTGGACATGCATCTCCGATGGTTACTTTGGTGGTTCTATAGGTGCCGTGGCCGTAGCGGATTCCGATCCTAATGTCCTCTACGTTGGGGAAGGTGAACAGACCCTTCGGGGGAATGTGTCTTCCGGAAGGGGAGTATGGCGCTCAACAGATGCCGGTGACTCCTGGAAGTTCATAGGACTTGAGGAATCAGAACACATCGCCCGCATCCGAATCCACCCAACTAACCCGGATATCGTATATGTTGCTGCTATCGGTAACCTGTGGAAGCCCAATACTCAGCGGGGTGTTTTTCGGTCAACGGATGGAGGTAAAACATGGGATAAGATCTTATATGTCAGCGACAAAGCAGGCGCCGGAGACCTGATCCTGGATCCAAACAACCCCCGAATCATCTATGCTGCCACGTGGCAAATGAAGCGAAACGGCTACCGTATGGACAGCGGCGGACCGGATAGCAAACTTTTCATGAGTAAAGACGGGGGCGATACCTGGACAGACATCACCACCAACCAGGGTCTGCCGGGTGGTCCCTGGGGTATTGTGGGCATCGCAGTCTCCCCGGTCAACTCCAAAAGGATCTGGACCATCATTGAAGCCGAAGATGGTGGGGTCTATCGTTCGGATGACGGCGCCAAAACGTGGAAGAAGGTTAATGCGAACAGAGCGCTTCGGCAGCGTGCCTGGTACTACAGCAGAATCACGGCAGACACCCAGAATGAAGATATCGTATACGTCATGAACGTGAGTTATGGTGTTAGCAAGGATGGCGGAGAAACATTTGAACTCAAAAATGCGCCACATGGTGACCATCATGATCTTTGGATCGATCCAAACAACAATCAGCGTATGGTAATCGCCGATGACGGTGGTGCACAGGTTTCTAATGATGCCGGTGAAAACTGGACCACGTATTACAACCAACCCACCGCTCAGTTTTACCGGGTTGTGACGGATAATGTCTTCCCTTACCGTATCTATGGTGCACAACAGGACAATACTTCCGTTCGCATCGCGCATCGCACTGCGGACGGTAACATCACCGAAAGACACTGGGAACCATCAGCAGGAGGGGAGAGTGCCCACCTCGCACCGGATCCGGAGAACCCCGATATCGTCTATGGGGGCACCTACAAGGGCTACATGATGCGGCTGGATCATTCAACAGGACAGGAACGATCCACTAATGTGTGGCCGGACAACCCGGCTGGTTCGGGCGTCGAAGTCATGAAATACCGCTTCAACTGGAATTTCCCGGTGTTTTTCAGTCCGCATGATCCCAACAAGCTGTATGCAGGATCCAACTACCTGCACGTGACCACGAACGAAGGGCAGTCCTGGGAAGTGATTTCTCCAGACCTGACCCGTAATGAACCTGAGACACTGCTTTCTTCCGGAGGACCAATCACGCAGGACAATACTGGAGTAGAGTTTTATGGAAACATTTTCGCCGGTGAAGAATCGGAACAGGAAGAAGGCGTCATCTGGGTCGGGAGTGATGATGGCCTTGTTCATGTGACCCGGGATGGGGGAAAGACCTGGAAGAACGTCACACCACCTACCTCGCCAAAACGAAATATGATCAACTGCATTGATGTCAATCCGCATCAAAAGGGAGGTGCTTATGTGGCAGCTACCTCCTACAAGTTTGGGGACTACACACCTTATCTGTACAAGACAGACGATTACGGCGAAACCTGGCAGGTGATCACCAACGGCATTAAGTCTACCGACTACACCAGGGCAATTCGTGCGGACCTTACCCGTAAAGGGTTGCTTTATGCGGGTACTGAATGGGGCATGTATGTATCATTTGATGACGGGGCCTCATGGCAGCTCTTCCAGTTGAACCTGCCCATCGTGAGCATCAGGGATTTGCATGTACGGGACAACAACCTGATTGCCGCTACACACGGTAGAAGCTTCTGGCTCATCGATGACCTGACACCACTTCATCAGCTTTCTGCGGAAATTGCCAGCGCCGATTATCATCTTTTCCAACCTAAGGACAGCTACCGAATGCAGGTAAGCAGGAGTTGGGGACAGGCCAATGCTGTTGGTGATAACCACCCTGATGGTGTGATCTTTAACTTTTACCTGAAGGACCTTCAGGAAGAAGATGAAGTAAAACTATATATCACTGAAATAGAAGGAGATACAATTCGATCTTTTAGTAATAAATCAAAGGATATAGATAGTAAACTTACTGCAAAATCGGGAGGAAACACCTTCGTTTGGGACATGCGTTACCCTGGTTTTAAGGAGTTTGATGGCATGATCCTGTACAGCTCGCCGAACAGGGGACCGAAGGCAGTACCGGGTACCTACAATGCCATCCTTGAGGTCAATGGACAGACTGTTTCCCAAAACTTTAAGATCATCAAGGATCCACGTTTACCGAATACACCTGAGGATTATCAAAAGCAGCTTGATTTTCTGATTGGCGTAAGGGACAAAGTATCAGAGGCTCATGAGGCAATCATTGAGATCAGGGATACAAGGGAGGATCTTTCTTACATCAGGGAAAAAGTTGCTGAGGAAGAGGGAGGTCAGGAAATCATCAAGATGGCAGATGACCTTGACAAGCAAATGAAAGTTATAGAGAACAACATCCATATGACGAAAAACCAGAGTAGACAAGACCCTTTAAACTTTGGCATCCGAATCAACAACCGAATCGCATTCTTGTTGGCCGATCAGCAACGCGGTGACTATCCACCGACGGATCAGGCGATTGAATTCCGGGATGAAGTCTTTTTGGAGCTGGACAAGGAGGTAGGCGACCTGCAGCGACTACTGGATACCAAGATCCCTGAGATCAATCAGAAGCTGAATGAGATGGGGATGACTATTTTTTAGTTTGTAGTTCGTAGTTCCTAGTTTTTAGTTTGTGAGTTTTGCTGGTTTGTGATTTATAGTTTCTGGTTTGTCAATATATGTTTGGCGCTCGGTCTAATAAGACCGGGATCCTTCGTTACACTCAGGATGACGCTATTAATTAGGTCGAACCTCTTTTATTACGTCATTCTGGCCCGCCAGCTGGCGGGGAAGAATCTTGTATTCCAAAAGGTCAAATGTCTCTAACCTTAAGCTAGTTTGAAATGAGTGAAATCACTCATAATGCGTCCGCATACGAAGAACCTTCACGACTTTTTCGTCTTCCAGGATTTGATAAACCAAACGGTGCTGAATGTTTATGCGACGTGAAAAAGCACCAAATAAGTCCCCCTGAAGTCTCTCGAAGGGTGGATATTCCTGTAGAGGACCCTTTTCAATGATATTGAGAAGTGCTTCGACTTTTGGCTTAAAGCCTGAAGACAATACCTTCCTGGTATCTTTTTGTGCCTGGCGGGTATAGACAAGCTTGTATTTCCTCACCAATCAAGCTTATCCGAGGTATTAGAAATTGGCGTTTTCATCCCCTCCAGTATAGATTCTCTCATTCCGGGAATGGAGACCAGGCGTAAAGTTTCTTGTATGTTGCGCCAGTCTTCCTCGCTCACCAGGACTGCGTTGTTCTTCTTACCTGTTATTTGGATGGGTTCGTGCGTCTCATTGGTTTGCTCAATAAGCTTATAAATATTTTTCCTCGCCTCTGTGGTTGTTATTGTCTTCATTTCACAAACGTACGTAATGACGAACGTTAGTGCAATATGTAGTTACACACCATTATTTTCATTCACCTGAAGTCATCTGCATGACAGAGAATTAGATTAGTATGGACTTTTCGTAACGTTTTGGTTAATATTCTACTTGAATAGTCCCAAGCAAAAATCATAGTCACCATTACTGAGGTAGTCGCGCACCTTCTTGATAAACACAAATGAACTTACTTACCCAATTCAGGAAGCTATCTGCTTCTACCATGGGGAATTTTAGAGAAAAATCTCAAAATCTGGAAACCATCGCCTCAGGTCTTTTTGAAAAGGTTTCGAAATTTAAGCTGAAGGAAAAAGCCTCTTGAGTCTTAGATATTGCAATCACTCACTTCGTAGAATTTTAGTTGGATTTGTTGTGGCGGCCTTCACTGTATTGTAGCTAATGGTAACCTGCGCAATGCAGATAGCGATTACAGCACTTATAGCTACGTGCCATACGGATAGATCGATGCTATAAGCAAAATTATCAAGCCATTGGTTCATGAAGTAGACTGCAACCGGCACAGCAATAAGGATGGCGATCCCGACTAACTTCAAAAAGTCAAGTGAAAGCATTTTAAGTAACGAAGGGACAGAGGCTCCTAATGTCTTACGAACACCAATTTCTTTGATTCGCTGCTGCGTTGTGA
This sequence comes from Cyclobacteriaceae bacterium, assembly GCA_965228045.1. Lineage (GTDB taxonomy): Bacteria > Bacteroidota > Bacteroidia > Cytophagales > Cyclobacteriaceae > JANQEU01. Next base: position 2,629,963 of record OZ245789.1, read on the forward strand.
AGAGCGATAATCCAAATAAACCAAGGCAGGCAATGCCGATTGCGATCATGCAAAATACCAATATGAAGACATTGAATCTACGTTCGGATGAATAGTGCGCGTTGAATGTATCCTGAAGATATTCGTAATTGAACGCTACCGGAGCATTCCATTCACTCCACTGATTTTCGACAAACCTGATAACCTCTCCAGCCGAAGTTCCGGTAGTTTTAACAACGATATTGTTACTTTTTATCAGGTGAATGATGATGGGATCAATCGGTCGCTGTAGCGAATGGTGGTGAAAATCCTTCACTACTCCAATCACTGGCCCTCGCTTGATCATGGCCCAATCACCACTGCTTGCGGTCCAGTATTCGATTGTCTTTCCAATGGGGTCTTTCCATTCTTCACCGTACTCGTTGATGGCACGATTCCATGCCGATTCATTGAGGACAAATCCGGCAGAATCCATGGGTTTAGTTGCGTCAAATGAGCGACCCAGTATGACTTCCAGGCCAATGGCCTCTATCATATTTTCTCCCAGGTAGAAACCCCTCCAGCCATCCCCGTGAGGATCATCATGCTCCACGCCATCAAACTTATAATTCCAGTAATAGGCATTATCTCCGGGTAGGTGACGGGTATTAGCAACCAATTGCACACCGGGTTGTTGTTCCAGCTGACTTTTAATGTTCGTCCATTTGCTTTGTAGTTGAGTGGTGCTGCCAAATTGAAACTTCACCACGCTGTTTACATCAAACCCCAACTCTTTCCCTTTGATAAAATTCATCTGATCATAGATGATCAACGCGGATATGATAAGGATCACGGATATGGCAAACTGACCCACTACCAAACCTCGCCGCAATAATCCGGAGCTGCTTTGATTGTGATTGCCAGGTTTTAATGCTCTGGCAGGTTTGAAAGAAGAAAGCACCAATGCCGGGTAGATGCTTGTGCCCAGGGTGGTTAACAGGAAAATGCCCCCAATAGCCGGCGCAATTACCTTTAGTTGGGACAAGGCATTGTATAAATTAATGTCTGCGAAATGGTTGATGTAGGGGATAGAAATGATGACTAAGCCAATTGCGACTAAAAATGAGATAAAAGTCAGCAGCGCCGATTCTACGAGAAACTGCCTGATCAATTGTTTGCGGTAGGCTCCCAGTGTCTTTCTCAGCCCGACTTCCTTACTTCGTCTATACGCTCCGGCAGTAGATAGATTAATGAAATTGATGCAGGCAATTAGCAGGACCACGATGGCAATGGCCATGATCATGCGGACCTGGTCCTTGTCTCCGTGCAGTGCGTAGTCATTAGCCAGATTACTAGATTCCAAATAAAGGTCCTCAAGGGGCATGAAGTCTATTTCAACCGTATCCGATGGATCTACATATTTCCGCCAGATGTCCGCATATTCGGCCTCAAGAACCTCGTGATCAGCGTCTTTTTCTAATTTCAAATAGGTCCCAATCCAGTCATTGGGCCAACTTTTAAGCATTCCCGCCATTTGCGGATCATCCTTCGCCAGCTCAAAAGGCATAATCAGATCAAACTGGAGGTGAGAATGATACGGTACATCTTTAAAGACACCTGTTACCGTCAGGGTAGTGACGTTTCCTCCCGGGTCCTCAACATCTACGGTTTTGCCAATAGGCGATACATTTCCATAAAATTTATGAGCCATCGTTTCGGAGATCACAAGAGAATATTTATCTGCAAGACACTGCTCCGGGTCGCCTGAGACGAGTGGAAAGGAAAAGAAAGTGAAGAAATTATCTTCTGCCATTAAGATGTCCTCCGTATAAATTTCACTTTCGCTGACCCGGATACGTCGATCACGAGTAAATGGATTGATACGCAATGAAGCGACTACATCCGCATATTCTCTTTCATAAACCGGAGCAGTCGGCGCATTGATAAACCCATAAATATGCTGTACACGATAAATGTCTTTGCCATCCATATGAAACTTATCATAACTGGTCTCAACGGTGAGGTACATGAAGATGACCATTACGCATGCGAGTCCAACACCCAGACCGGAAATGTTGATGAATGAAGTAAGTCGATTGCTGAGCAGGTTGCGAAGAGCGACCTTGATGTAATTTTGAATCATGCTTAATGTGTTTGAAGATTGATATTTTCGACCATTGTTGTACGTTCGGCTAAAGTGGATCACTTCGATCAGGCAGTACAGGTTGGCCAACAGCTTCCCATTTCGTTCGCGATGGTCGTGGTAAGTTTCGTTGAGATCACCCAGTATCTCCTCTAATAGCTCGTCACTCACGAACCATGATAGCAACGTTTGAAACCATGAAGGAGGGCGATGCATTAGTTAAACCCGAATTTGGTTTGCGATAGATTGGCGTAAAGTGCCTCTCGTTTTGAATGTACTTCTTGAAGCGCTTCATATCCTGATTTGGTTATTTTAAAGTACCTCTTGCGCTTTCCGCCGCGTTCGGGCGTCGACTCGCCAAATGAACTGGACAGATAACCTTTCGATTCCAACCTGTTTAGAACGGTATGTACGGAGCTAAGCACAACATTTCTATCCATCTTGCTACGAAGTTCTTTGCGGATAGAGACGGCATAAGCATCCGGATGTAGCGATGCCGTAATTAGTAAAATCAACTCCTCCAATTCGCCAATGTTGTCTCGGTTCATGCTATTAAATTCTGATTTGTCGATTTTATTATACGGTAAGATGGATATAAAGTTCTGATTTGTCGATAATACCATAGAATTTGCCTTTTGAAACGAATTCCAGTCCGGGGGAGATTGTGCAGTTACCTGATTTAAGCCAGTTTGATAGATAAATAAAATTAAATGTTGATCATAATGATTATAAAACAATGTTTATTAAACATTGCAGTATATCTACCGTATATAGTAGTAATACTATCACTGCAAATACAACACATATGGACGGTAAAACAGACAATCACCTTGAATTTCACCTGACGTTGTTCTTTGTCATATGCTTCATACTATTGCTACTGGGTCATATTTTTCTTGAGCAATAACAGCAGCAGAGAAATCGATGGAAGAGTTTTTACGAGCTACCGAAGATGTTTTCAGTCTTTAAAATACAAGACACTGAAGTAATTTTCTTTCTTCTTCGATTTTATTGAAGCCGGTGTTGATTCACCTGCCTGATCTGAATAGTACTTATCTTTTTTATCAAGTGTCTGCGTCCAAAAAGATGACGTCAGGCCGAAATAGGCCGACATATCGTAGTTATTGGTAAACCCAGCCAGTTTAATATCAAATGGGTGGTCCTTTTTTACTTCATACAGCGTATTTGAGTCAAAACCGATGGCTGCTAAAAAGGATTCAAACTCTTCTTTTGTTGGAAGGTGCCAACCTTCCGGAGCCAACTCCATAGCCTGATCCAGTGTATAATGATAACCATAGACATTGGGATCCTGTGCCTCTTCCTCCGTGGACAATGGAGTCTTTTCACCGGTTCCTGCCTTGTAGGCAAAATTATCGATCATCACCGTATGTCCGCCAGCTGAATAAGCGCGGTACTTTCTGTTGTCCCGGGAATCTGTGAATACTTCATGCTCCCGGATGTATCGAACTGAAAGTAGGGACGACTTGGGAAGTGTTCCTGTTGAAACGATGTTGTCCATATCCTTGTCTTTGAAGGTATGCATGCCGAAAATAAAGGCACTTTTCTCGTCATGTTGTGGCGTGCACCAATAGTAGGATCCTATGTACGGATCACCCTGGCCTAGGGTATGTTTTTCACCTAATTGAAGTCCGGTCTTACCTGTTGATTTAAAGTCCAGTTCACCGGACGTGATTTTACCGTAAAGTCCATCCCGACCATTTACTTCGATGAATTTATTGAACTCTTCACGGTGAGGTAATCTCCATCCCAAAGGTGCAAGTTGGAGAGCAGTTTCGTAATCGTATAATACGACTTTTTGACCATCTACATCCACTTCTACGTACTTGCCCTCTTCAGGAATGACGGACAGATCATTGTCCATAATCTGCAAATCACCGACTAGTGTGACTGATTCCTGGGCAAGTAAAGGCGTAATTATAACAGCGATAAAAAGTGTTAGGATTGATCTCATAGGTTTATTGTTTTGGAAGTTTGATTACCCCGACTTCTCAATTTTGAGCCAGGCAAGGCTTCAATATGGGTGTTTTTTTCAACAAATTAAATTATGAGAGGTGATCCTTATAGCGTTCCCACGACTCTTTAGCCGATTTCATGAGGGCAGGGTAGACGACCCAGTGGCGAAATGGTTTGATTATCTGCATGTACGCGCGTCCGAAAAATCCTTTTGGTTTCACATACACGGCCATTTGAATGGTGAAATCATCATCCAATGACACCCTTCCAAGATGCAGCGCTGCATGAACAGTCTTGTTTTCTATCTCTGACAGGAATTCATTTTCGAGCTGGTAAACCGGGATGAAATCCTCTTTTCCCGGATGGATCAGTTCTTCGAAAGACAGATTTTCCTCCAACGCGTATCTTTCCCGGATGCTTCCCGGTATTAGGTAGTCAATAGCGGGCTTTTCGTCCCACTTAAAGATCTTGCCTAGAAAGAGCCTGATTTTGAATAAAATACCTGCCATACTTCGGGCACTGATCACTTCTTCGTTGGATTTAGAAAAGGCGTCGAGGAATTGCGCAAGTGAGTGCTCTCTTTTCAGTTTTACAGGCACACGCCAGACATCTTCCAGCTCAAAATCGGGTAGGAGCGCATGGACACGCCAGGGCTGTTTGAGATGCTGTTTTTCGTCGATTTTGATTTGGGGGGAAGACATAACAATTATTGTGGGTGAATCCTTAATTAAGAACTATACGAGCTTCATTCAGATGACTTTTGAGGTCCTCGTTCATTTGGTTGAAAAGTGCGAGTTGCTCAAAGATCTGCTTTCTGAATAACCTGCTCATGATCCCGGTGAGCTCCCAGGTCTGTGTGAACCGAACACCACGATCATCCAATTCTTCCAAAATAAAATGATGTGTAGCGGAGAACAACCATTTACCAAGAATGGTCTGACGCGCGGAAAACGAGTGGTTCGGTACACAGGAAAGTGTTTTGGCTTTGAAACTCGACGCTTTTCCTTTTTCATTGATGATCGTAACGTGGAACTTCCTGTCAATTTCCAGTTGGTCATTCTCTTTCATAATTAGCATTGAGTTCCAGTTAGGATAGGACCTGAAGTCGGTAATCGTTTCCCAGACATCCTCACGGGGATGCTGTACGTCTGTTTGGATAGAAAATTTTGTTTGTGCCATAGATATGCTGTTGATGAAGGTGAGTAGCAATGTGATAATTGATCTGATTAAGTCGCTCATAGGGATAAAATGCCTTTAAGTTCAGCGTAGACTTTTTCTGCATAGTCGGCCGCCTGCGGCTTGTAACGGATCATTTCATGGTAGCCAATCAGATATTTATAGGTGACGTTTGCCTTGATCAGGGCGTCCTCTTTGTCCATGCCCAGCTCCCGAAAAAGTTCGGCGGTATATTGAATCCGCTGCTGATCAATATCATCAATGATATTTTGAATGCTCTTTTTCTTCCTGGCGTACCGTTTTAGATAAAACACAAAATCAATGAAAGGATCCTTTCTGAACGTCACTTCCAGGAGCTTTTTCAGTTTTTCCTGTGCCGTCCCTTCCTTGTTGGTAAGCTGAATGATTTGACGGGTGTCTGTATCCACCCAGTGATCGACGATCCGATTAATAAACTCTTCCCTTGAGGAGAAATGCCAATAAAAACTGGATCGGTTACACTTTAGTTTATCAGCCATCTTGTCCACGATGATGCCAGCTTCACCCTTATCGGCAAATAGCTTAAATCCCAGCTTTATCCAATCTGCTTTTTCTGCGACAATCTTTGGCATTTATTAAACACTACTGTTTAGAGCAAAGCTAATGAAGTTCCTTTATTAAACAGTAGTGTTTAGAAAATTCTATATAATTAAACTTTGATGATCAGGTTTCAAATTGAGTATTGATGGTTAATTTAATTCGTAAGCAACCGTACGAGTCATCCTATTGGACCAATCAATTCGTAGTAGCCTTTTGACGTTATTTGGTAAATACCAGGAAGTGGGTATAGGTCGCAAAGGGTGAAACGTCTATTTTACATAAGTCAAGTCTAAATTCCATCCTAACAAGTAACTATTATGCGAACCATTTCAATTGATCAGGACTCCTTTATTCATGATTCGGAAAATCAGCGTTTTATAATCCTGCGATCTGATCAGGTAGATGATAATGCGGCCTATCTGGAATCCGTTGTGCTGCCCTCGTTGAAGGATCATCAAAATGGTTATAAGATGCCTGGCGTTTGGGGAACCCTGGGTTACGCAGATGACGAGAAGACGATTGATTGGGAAGGAATTATTAAATGTTCCAGAAACGGTAATCAGGATTTTTCAGAGGGGTCTTCGGTCTATGAAGAGGTCAGGATTCTGATGGACGCCCATGATGAGCTTTCGGATAGTAAGCAGGTGATAGAGAAAGTTGTGAACCTGACAGATTTGTCGATTCCCATTCCGGACGCTTTCAGTTTGGAAGAATTACCTGGATTAAGACTCACAGTATTCTTAAAGGAGAATGAAGGAGCGCTTGCTTTCTACCAATCCAAAGTTGAAAATACTGAAGATGCTGAACTTACCTTTATTCAGCCTCAAGCCACACCAGGCAATACAACTAATCGGGATCGGTTGACCTATAAATTCAGCATGCTACCGGACAGGATGTTGGAGGAAATCCCGGGTATTCCGGGCAGGTTTCAATTGTCGCACATAAAGAACCACGAGGATTTTATCGTAAAAGTGCTGATCTTCAAGAGGCTGCCTGACAATCACACGACCTCCATGCTTACTTCTGACAGTATTGTTGGAGACATCGAGGAAAAACTCGCTGAAAAAAGTGATCATTTGTTGGCCAAGAGGCACAGGTTGTTGGTATTCGACCCATCAAAAGCCCATAAGAAAAGAAAGGCTTTCCGCGTAGCTGAGACAGGCACCATATCTCCTAATGATAGAACACTTCTGCTGATTCACGGAACATTTGCTTCCACAAAAGGCTCCTTCGGTGAAGTTTATGATTGGATCAGGGAACTAATGAAGGATGGCGACTATGGGCAGGTTATTGCATTTGATCATCCTACCTTGTTTTACGATGCGAAAGGCAACATCGATGTACTTTTTGAATTACTCGATCAAATAGGATTTCAATCATTTAATAAACCAGTAGATATAATAGGAACCAGCCAGGGCGGATTGATTGCCCAATGTCTGGCGAACATGGATCAGATTCGGATCAGGGTAGGTAAAGTAAGCCTGGTGGCTTCTGCCAATGGGGTAGATTATCTAAGACTTGGAAAGGGCATCACAACAGGCCTCAAACTTTTGAGAAAAGTATTGTTTCGGACAGGTGCTGCACCCGCAGCAATGGTCACAGTGGTATTGGAACATTCAGCCGATTGGTTGCTCCGGCAACCTGGTATACAGCTGATGACCCCCGGTCATGAAAAGCTTGAGAGTATCATTTACGATACTCCAAATGATGAAACTACCCGTTATCTTCCTATAGCCGGAAATCATTCTTCAAAGAAATTTTTTGGGAGAAATCTGGAAAAGGGAATTGATAAAATCCTGGATGATCACAATGACTGGGTGGTAGGAACAAAAAATCAATTTAAAGTTCCAGCCAATTACTGTGTCATAAATGGCTATAGCCCAGGTAAATACAGATACTTCATGCTGTCTACTTATGACAAGAAGCGCCCTGAAGACAATGAAACGGCACTGCATGGAAATCTTATCGAAATGGACGAAGCCCAGGAAAGAATAGAGCGATTTTTTTCAGGTCAATATGAAGATACCCTGCAGATTGAACCCTGGTTGATTACGGACCGTTTCGATGCACATTGTCACATTTTTGGGCGGAATGTAATATCCGGCAGACTGGTTTTAATGCTTCTGGCTGACCTGAAAAGCTATTTATCTGATACTGTCCCCGGACAGGAGCTGGATGATGTCACTTTGCGTAAAAAACTGGAAGACAATTCTGATTTCATGAGGATTGCCTCCAATATATTCAATTACTTCCTGGCAAATAAAGGGGGACTTGAGATGCTTCATGACCTGGAAGAAGCATACCTGGATAACAATGCCGATACCTATCGCTACATTCCTCTGATGTTTGACCTGGAAATGTCTTTTAGGAACAAATATGATGAAGACGATGGGCAGCAAAAATTTCAGGAACTCTTGTCAGATTTCAAGAAGGAAACAGATCATTTTTCTTCCATCATTGACAGGGCTCTTAATCTGTTTGGTGAATCTTCTCTCAGACCAAAGACCATCAAGCGCTTAAAGCAAATCAGGCAGGTTCTGAAGGTGATTGACCTTACACCGGAAGGATTGTCTTCCGGTCAAAAGAATAGCTATGAAATACAGAAGAAAGAGCTGAGACAATTGAAAGTCCAGTACGGAAATGACCTGTTTCCAATGATAGCAACAGATCCTCGAAAACCGGGAATGGCACAGGACATAGCAAAACTGGTCGGCAGGAACAAGGACTTTCATGGCATCAAACTTTATACGCCGAATGGGTACTCTCCAACAGATCCGCATTTCTTTGATAAGGAGAAGAAATTCATAGCGGATACAAGTCTTTACCAGTGGTGCATTGACAAGAATGTACCGGTAATGGCACATAATTCTGATGCCGGCTTTGCCACATTTGCAAGGAACCTGGAGGTTTATGGAGACATCTGTTCACAGGTAGAGGGTACCAATCCACCGGAGTATCGATTGGATTTCAAAGACAAGGAATTGATACAATTTAATAATAATTTTTACCCGGAAGGGTTGGGCGAAGCCATCAAAGAAAGGGCCATACGCCTTAATCATCCCAGGATTTGGGAGAAGGTCCTGCATAAATACAAGAAGCTTACCATTTGTCTGGCTCATATGGGAGGTGGAAACAAAGATTGGCAACACGAGATTGAGGGTCTGATACTTAAATATGACAATGTATATACGGATTTGTCCTGTCAGACAGACATAAAGCGGTTAGAATACATTAGGGATTGTTACTTCAGGGAAGATACTCCCGAAAACAAGAAAATACGATCAAGAATTATGTACGGCAGTGATTACTTTTTAAACATGCTCCAGGACATTACTTTCGAAAAATACTATGAACAGTTTGTGCAAGTATTTGGATCAAAAGACCTTAAGATAATGTCCACGGAGGTACCCAAAAGTTATCTGGGATTGTAAGACTACCTGCTCTTAAATCGATGACTAGTTGAAAGGGTATCCTGCCTTGCGGAAATCATCGTTCGATGCATTCGCAAAAGATTTTCCAGAGTGGAAAGGAAACGGTTTCTTCTGTATCTACCCAGGCTCCAAGCCAATTGAATCCCTTGTCGGATATGTCATAAAACCTGATTTTGTAATAGCCTTCCATCCCGTTTGGAGCCTTTTGAGGTCGATACAGTACCATTTCTCCCGAGTCATCCAGATTTCCACCCCAGGCAGGAAGGCTGGAAGGAGCGCCTGTGGTGGAGTAATAATGAACGTACCATTTGGCGCTGTCAGCATTGAACTGCCTGATGCTGCCGGAGTGGGTGCCGTCACCCTTGAGGGTTTCGTCCTGAACAGCCATGCCATTCATGATGTATTTGAACTTCCACTGTGACTTTACAGAATCCGCCCACTCATTATCAGCTCCCCGACTGACAGAGATACAGTCATGAAGGCCGATGAGCTTTTGATAGTCCTTTAGCTGAGCAGGGGCATCCGGGTTTAGTTGGCCGAAGGGATATTCCTCTGAAGGCTCATACGTGTATTCCTGCCCGAAAGCATCTGGTAAAATCAGAACAAAGCATACCACTATGAAGGTGGATAAAATGGAGTTTTTCATGGTATCTGAAGTTTTTGAATTCATCATGTCAGAACATTTTCTAAAAATCGAAAATCGTTAGTTGTGGCAATCATAAGAATTCGATGGGTGTGGACCGGTGCAGCAAAGGGTATTTGCAGTTAACCCGGTTGTTCTTGCAGTAAATGCGGTGCCTTAAGCGAGAGATTGTTCGTTCATCACCTTCTTCAGCGCGCGAATTCCGGATTGTGAAAAGGGAACATCAGAGTGATCCTTTAGCCTGATGATTGAATTCTGATAATCAATCTGGTCGAGGTAGTAGGTGTTGAAAATAGCGCTGCGATGCACGCGTACAAATCCATAAGGAGAGAGCTGTTCGGTAAGCTCTTTCATGCTTTTGCGCAGGCTGTAGGATTTGGTTTGGGTATGAACCTTGACGCAATAGTCATCTGACTGAACCCAGATGATCTCCGACGATGAAATCACGTGCAATTTTTTACCAACCTTCAACTTCATGGTGATCTCAGCCTCTTTTTCGTTTTGGAGCCTGCTGGCCAGCTGGGATTTTTCGATTCTAAGGTCCAGGATTTCAATGGTCTTTTTGTCTATCTCCTGCCTCTGCCAGATGGAAATGGTGAAAAGAACCAGGCCAGCCGATACTATCAGGAAGGTCAGTCCTTTTTGGTAAAAGAAGAAAAGAAAGTTCTCGAGTAAACCTGACAAGGAGAGGGGCAGATCAAAGCTCAGAAGACTAAGAACAGATATGCCAATCAAGGTGACCAATAGACTTGCAAGAAGTACTCCCGCTGTTTTCAGGATAAAAGCAGAATCAAATCCTGCTTCATTCCTGACCCATTTAAATACCAGCAGGAAAACTGGCACATGAATGATCAAGTAGATGGCCCATCTAATCAGATGACCTTTTAAAAGGGCTAAAAAAGACACAGGAATTCCTTCAGGATACAGATCAAAAGTATCCAGGTAGTACTTCTGCTGAAAAGCGTCAAACAGGACGATTCCCAATATGAATATCAGTATGGGTAGCTGTTTCAATTTGCTCTGAAACATATAAGACAATTATAATGAAGGTTTCCCCATTGTGGATGGTTTGGAAAGGGGTCTGTGTTAAAGAACTTGAAACCAAGTCGAGGAAAATACTTTGAACATCAACGGAAATATCTATTAAAAATGATAAAGGGCCCAGACTAATTCAGGTGAATTCAGGTTACACTTCCGTCATACGAAATATACCCAAAGGTAGGTATTGTATTTCAACATTGACAATTCTATTCTTGCTAAAAGATTAGTCATGAACAACCGAATTGCCTTATTTCCAATATTATTACTGGGTTTTAAAATGTGTGTTGCCCAAAATAGTCTTGTTATCAAACATGATGCAAAGGGCGCATCTAGTGAAACAAAAAGTTTAAAAAAGGGAGTTTCATATGAAGTAAGCTTTGAAGATACCCATAATGATATTATGTCTCTGAAGACGGAAATTGTCACCTATGATATAGTTTCAAATACGCCGGATGCTACCAAGTTCCTTGGTATACCTTCGACGGAAGCATTTAGCAGAAATTTTGGTTTTAGGGTTACTGAAGGCGGTGGAGTGATCAGAAGAAATTTGTATTCGATAATGGATCAAATTGACAAATACCATCAATTTCATCAAGCCATGACAAGTAAAATAGGTTCTGAATTAGCAAAATGGCCAACGGATTCAATTGACCCGGATAAAATACTTGATATAGCTAATGAGGCATCGGGGGATGAAATAACCAAAGCAGATATTGAAACAATCCAATACCTATTGGCTTCGAATGAATTATGGGCCGCGTACATAAACAATCTCGCAACCAACAGAAATGATAGCACCTTTCTTGACCTAATAGATACTTTTTCAAGGTTCATGTCTAAACGGGAGTTGTTGAAATCCAATAGCGCCAAATACATACAGTCTATCAAGGTGATGGATAATATCAAAAATCCTCCCGAAGAAAAGAAAACGATTCTACTAGTAGGAGATTCTTTCACAGCAAAGGGCGATTTAACCAGGATTAGTTATGCCATCAAAAATAAACTCACTTCCGACACATTGGCCACAGGAACCTTAGCCATTCCAACCAGCGGCTACTGGACAATGGATTTTTCCACAGGGTTTTACTGGAACCAGCTTACTAATGATTCTTTCACATTATCTTCTTATAGTGCGGATAGTACTACAATCACTTTCGTTAGAGATTACGATGCTTCAAATGATATCGCTGCAGGAGGACAGTTAAACCTTTCCTATATGGTCTCCGGGACCTTTGGCATAGGTTTTAATACGGGTGCTGCGGTCTCGTTATTTGATGGTTCAATAAAATACCTGGCTGGTGGTCACCTGAAATTTGGGAGTAGAAAACAGCTCATGCTTTCAGGTGGTGTAGCCATAGGAAAAGTTAAAAGGATTAGTGAGGCAGTTTCAACACAAAAGCCACCATTCGAGGAGTCAGGAAACGAGATCATTGTACCTGCTAAATTTCCGGAACCAAAATTTGTGGATAATGTTAAAATGAGCGGTTTTGTTGGTTTGAGCTACAACTTGTCAAATACTTTGAAAAAGAAAAAGTAACATGATAACTAGTGGAAAATTCTTAGCCGGGATTTGGTTCGTTTTTCTTTTAGTCGGTTGTCAGATGAATGACAAGGAAATGGTGTATTCCTATAACCTTGATACTCTCAGAACAAGGATTCAGCTCGATACGGTACTACAAAACCATTTTCAGCAAGTTAATACAAAAGTTCAATTACCTGAGATAGCCGAAGCTCCACCTGATTCTGTTTATAGGTATTTGACTTTTGTAAATTCAGATATGGCGGATTATACAGCTCGACACATAAAGAACTATAAATCATGGGGCAATTTCACCTATCCTACAATCAAAGATTTGATGATGATTTATGACACTGTCAAAGTGGAAAATAAATGTTACTTCCTTGTCGAAGGTGATATTTTACTGACCTATGAAGAGATATTTCCCTATCATTTGGGACTTCGGAGTTACATTACCGACACGGTCCGGGACCATAGTCAGAAACTGGTCGGTGAGTTCAAAGATGGAGAATATGTCAAGCAGGAAAACCCATTGGATATCAAGTATGCAATTATCAAGAGCACATTTACGGACCAGGAGTACGAAATAGTTAAAGCTGCTATGGATGAAGCCGTAAGAAACTGGAAGGGTACGTGCAATGTGGATTTGGAACACGATGTAAATAGAGATCCTACACTGTCCACTTATTCAAATCCTGGGGATTTAACATTTGTAATGAAAAAAATAGATGTCGGAGGAAATTTCATTGCTAAGTCCTTTTTTCCTGATAGTCCCAAAGGTGATCGAAAGATTTTGCTTGATGAATCTTTCTTTACCAGCAAGTTTAGTATGCCAGGGGTCTTAAGACACGAAATAGGACATATACTTGGCTTCTTACATGAACATATTCATAGTGATGCACCAGCAGTATGTGAATATGAACCGAGGGGGGCTGCCAGGGATATAAATGATTATGATCCCAAATCAGTAATGCATTATTTCTGTGATGAGGTTGGCACCAAAGACCTTTTGATCACAAAAAATGATAGTGCAGGAGCGGCTATTTATTATCCCTTTTAGTTTATTTTTTGATTACTCATGGTGTCGGGATGACGTCCCGAAATGCTGAGAGTATTCTTCAACGTCATTCTGATCCAGCCTCAGGCTGGAGAAGAATCTTGCCAATTAAACACCACTCGGTCCGGCCAAACCGGGATCCTTCCCTAGCCCCGAGGCTAGGTCAGGATGACGGCCCTGAAGTTCGATTGTACCTCGTTAATTTTAATACGTCATACTCCCTTCAGGGAATAAAAGGGTGAAGGAGTCATCATCGTAATCTTCATATTCCCGAATCAGCTTTTCAGCTTTCGCCATCATCATCAGACCATAGATTTTTTCAAAGGTCCGAAACATAAGGTGGTCACTCTTTCGCCTTTGACATTGTAGCACAAATAAGCAAGATGTAGTCAAAGATCCTCCGGCACCGCCCCATAACAGTGCTAATATTAGCCGAATTATAATTGAAGAATGAAAGACTATTTCTGATGCATTTCTTTGAATGCTTAAGAAACCCATCTTCTCCATTTCCCACCTTTTGACTAAATTCTGATCCTTTCCACCAAAACAGAAGGATCAATCATGAACCAGAACCTGCTCAAGGCCCTAATTGTGCTGCTTATCATTTCATGCAGCTCCACGACTAACAACTTATCCCAGGCACCATCCGATCTCGAAAAGATCGTAGATGAAGCCTGTAGCACCGCTTTTGAATTCATCGGGCCGGGAACAGCCATAGCCGTGGTCAAAGACGGCGAGATCATTCTCAATAAATCCTACGGTTATGCCAACCTGGAAAATGAATTGCCTATTGACGCTAATTCAAGGTTTGACCTGGCTTCGGTGTCCAAGCAATTTGCAGGGTATGCCATAGCCACGCTTGTGGAGCAAGGTAAAATCAGACTGGAAGACGACATACGCGGATATATCCCCGAACTGAATGATTTTGGGCCAACCATCACCATTGACCACCTGGTGCATCATACCAGCGGAGTGAGAGACTGGACAAGTACGCTTCCATTAAGCGGTAGAACATTTGATGATGTAATATCTTTTGATCACATCTTACGAATGGCGTTCCAGCAAAAAGCACTCAATTTCGAACCGGGGGACCAATATGTTTACTCTAATACCGGCTACAACCTCCTTGCGGAATTGGTCCAAAGGGTAAGTGGGATGTCCTTTAGAGAATGGACCGATAAAAATATTTTCCAGCCGCTGGGGATGACAGAATCACTTTTCCTCGATGACCATAAAGAAGTGATTCCCAATCGTGTAACGGGCTACAGGTCATTGGATAACGGGCAATTTGAAGCCACACCCAATCTTTTGACTGCCTTTGGGTCCAGCTCTATGTATTCTACCACTACCGACCTGTCAAAGTGGACTACTCATTTAATTGACGGTATCAACTCTGGTGACCCCGTCATTACCAGGATGATCACCAAAGGTGTATTGAACAATGGAGAGGAAAATACCTATGCTTATGGGCTTGGAGTCAGTGATTATCGTGGTACTCCGTGGATCAGTCATTCAGGTAGTTGGGCCTCGTTTACTACTTATGTGGCTTTATTGCCTGAGCACAATCTATCTGTCGTAGTGCTCAATAATTTTCAACGCAATGGATCCAACATTGCCAGGGAAGTGGCGGCGTATTATGTACCGGAGACAGGAAATGAGGAAGAGGAACAACCTAAAAATGAACCTGTAAGTGTAGAAACCTCCCTATTGGACGATTATGTAGGAATGTACCGGCTAGGACCAACCTGGTATGTCAACATCACCCGCAATGAGGATGAACTCGTCACACAGGCTACGAATGAATCCAGTACACTAATGGTCGCCCTCTCTGACACCAGTTTTGTGATCCCTGGTTACAGTAACAGAACCATGACTTTTTATCGGAATGAGAAAGGAGAGGTGTCTCATCTTGTCTACATGGACGAAGAACGTCCAAAGATGAAGGACAGCTTTGAATATGATCCTGGCATGAATAACCAATTCCTGGGAGAATATTACAGCGAAGAATTGAACACTTACTTTTCTATTGTGGAGAAAGATGGTGAATTGAGATTGAACCACTTTGATCATGGAGAGATCAGTCTCACACCTGTCTGGACCGATGACTTCAGTGGGGGAATGTGGTGGATCGGTTCCGTTGTTTTCGAAAGGGATGAACAAGGCATGGTTATCGGTTTCTATACATCAAATTACAGAGCACGAAACCAATGGTTTAGAAAACTATGAACCCAAAACACGGAACCGGAAACTATAAACTATAAACCATGAACTAGAAACTAGAAACTATAAACCAAAAACTATAAACTAACTAACTCAACCCAATAACCAAAAATGGACAACATTTCAACCCTGGTCCTGGCAGGATCCCTGTTTATCATTATGTTTGGCATGGGACTATCCCTGACTCTTAATGACTTCAAAGAGATATTCATTGAGCCTCGGGCCATTATCACCGGACTTGTAAACCAGCTCCTTTTATTACCAGTCATAGGTTTTGTGCTGATCGCCATTTTGCCGGTACCCGGGGAAATTGCCATTGGTATCATCATTCTGGCTGCTTGCCCGGGAGGACCTACCTCCAACCTCATGACTCATTTGGCCAAAGGGGATCTTGCGTTATCCGTTAGCCTGACGGCCATCAGCAGCTTCATTACCCTGCTTACGATTCCATTTATCATCAACCTGGGATTACAAATGGTGTTGGGACAAAACACCATCATTCAGCTCCCTGTAGTACGAACCATTTTGCAGGTGTTTGTCATTGTGATCATTCCCATCATTATCGGGATGACAATCAAGTCTCGCAAACCAACTTTTGCTGAGAAAATGGATCGTCCAGTACGGATAGCATCTGCGGTTGTTTTTATCCTGGTGCTGGTGGCGATTGTGTATAAAGAAAAGGATATGCTGATAGAGGCCCTTCCTGATGCTGGTTTGATTGCCGTTTTACTCAATGTAATTACCATGGGTCTGGGCCTGCTTGCCGCAAAACTCATGCGATTGTCCTTCGCGCAAGCTGTATCCATATCGATCGAAAGCGGGATTCAAAACGGAACTCTGGCCATATCTATTGCCACAGTGTTGCTTGGAAGTACTGAATACGCCGTGGCGCCGGCGGTCTATGGCGTGTTGATGTTCGTTACCGGTGGTGTTTTTATCATGTTGGTACTCAGGAAAGTAAGAAGTTATTAGTTAGTGGGTTAAGGAGTTTTTAAATGTTGGTTCCCTTCAGGGAATCAAAGGGTGTAGGGAGGTGAGTTAGTTAGTTTGTAGGGTTTGTGGTAGGTGAAGTTTAATGAGGTCGTTTGTCCCTCACACCGTCATTCTGATCCAGCCTCAGGCTGGAGAAGAATCTTGTATATTAAACACCACTCGGTCCACCTAAACCGGGATCCTTCCCCCGCCTTGGCTAGGTCAGGATGACGTCACTGAAGTTCGATTGTACGACGTTAATTTTGATATGCAATACTTCCTCCACGGTGAAGGTTTGATGTTTCCACCAGTTTTGAAATATAAATCCAATCTAAGAAACCCACTAACCTACTTAACTCATCAAACCTTACAACCCACTAACCTACTTAACTCATCAAACCTCACAAACTCACCAACCAATTTATCATTCCTCATCATCATAATTATCATTTTCGGATAAATAGTCTACATCCGAATGATCGTCCTCGTATTGTTCTTTGATATCATCTTTAAGATTACCGTCATCATCGTAATCCTCATCTTCCCGGATCAGCTTCTCAGCCTTTGCCATCGTCATCCTGACCATATAGATCTTTTCAAAGGTCTCGAAAGGCAGGGCGGTTACCCTTTCACCTTTGGCATTGGTGAACGTGATCAGGTGGTCAACATAGCCTTCGGGATAAACTAATTTGATTTGTTCCTGTAAATCACTATCCAGCTTTTCATAGTCCTGGATTACCCTGAGTTTGGAGCTTTTCATATTCTGAGTTGAAAAATAACAGACACTTGCTAAATTTCAACTGATGTACCTGAAAAAATGGTGCATTTTTATGATTCACACCCACTTTTCCTTCAACCCCTTGTATTTGGTACGTCCAACTGGTATTTGCGCACCGCTTTTCAATACGGCCAGGTACTTGCTCCCTGTCCTGCCGATGATTTCTTTTATTTCGGAAAACTTGACCAGGTAAGATCGATGGACGCGCTCGAATGAATGGGAGAGCAGCTGTTCCAGTTTTTCCAGTGATTTGTCATGAAGCTCTTTGGATCCATCGGCCAGGTAAAGCTCCGTATAGGAGCCGGCGCCTTTGATGTAAAGGACTTGATCAATCGATATAACCTGAATCCTGTTCCGTTTTTTTACCGCGAGAAACCGAACCGGATTGATATCAGCCTTCTCTTTCCCTATGGCACGGTTAAAGGCCTTTTCCAATCTTTCCCTGTTAAAGGGTTTTGGCACAAAGTCCAATACCCCGTATTCGAATGCGGCGATCGCTTTTTCCTTGTAAGCCGAGACAATAATGGTATGAAACGACCCCGCAACCACCGATTTAAGTAAGTCAAATCCGTTTTCACCATTCAGGTTGAGATCAAGCAGCAGAATGTCCGGGGGACTACTTCTAAGATAGTTCATGGCCTCATCCAATGCGCCAATATGCATCAGCGACTGGAGACGCTCTCCCAGAATATCCCGGGTCATTCGTTCCAGTCTTCCCGCGATGCGCGCTTCATCTTCCACGATTAAAATGTTCATCTTCATGTGTATATGCGAATGACACTTTTCCAGCCGTGATCGGTCGGTTTAGAGACCAGGTCCCATTTGGTATGGTAACTTTCCGTCAATCGGGCCTTAATGTATTTCAGTCCCGTACCTTCTTTTGCAGGTGTTCTATGCTTTGCGTTCCGCGCAAAAGTCAGCAAGGTATAGCTCTTGCAGTCTTCGTTCGATTCATAAGTCAGTGTGAATTTTATGCTGTTGTCTTCCAGTGGCAGGCTGTGTGTGATTCCATTTTCCAAAAGGGTATGCAGAATTCCCGGTGGTATTTTTTCATTAAGATCTATCCCTTCTTCCCGCCATGTATACGCTATTTCCTTCCGATATTCCATGATCTGCAGATGGGCCCGGCAAAGTGCGATCTCCTGTGAAATAGGTATCAATGTCTGGTCTTCGATCTTATTAAACAGATCAAATTCTTTGGCCAAAGCCTCTATGAACAAAACACCTTTTTTAGGAGACTCCTCCACCCAGTCTATCAATGAAGTCAGGGTATTCATCAGGAAATGGGGCTGAATGTTCTTCTTCAGGAGTTCCAATCGCAGGCGGGTGGATTGCACCAATGTGTTTTCGTATGCCAGTCGCTGTGCTTTGATCTTTAGTGTCAATAGATACAACATGCCCAGCAGAATAAGTCCGAGTCCGGTATATAAGCTAATGACAAACCCTGAAGCCAGAAATACTAAAACAGACAAGAGTAAGGTTACAAGCACGAGGCGAGCCCCGCTTTCATTTTTATACACGCCATAAGCTACGATGCCAAAAGAAAAACACGACATGCTCAGCACCATACCTATTGTTTTGATGTCAAAAGTATGACCACTTATGAGCCAAATGAATATCAACAATACCGCATATAGAATTAATGACAACCTACGTCTTGGGTAGGGAAATTGCATTGAAAAGTAGTATGGAATCAAAAATGAAATGCCCAGCAAAAATGAGTGAATGATATGCAGTCTTATCACATGCATACTGTAATGGATCGGTACATAATCCTTGCTGAATACAGTTAGAACAAGGGCGAAAATCAGAAAGCAGCAAACACTATAAATAAGTGTTGAATATTCTTTTCTATTGTTTAGAAACAGAAAAAGAAAGTAGATGGATATGATAAGAAAAGCTCCTGCGAAAACGTGCATGTAGGCAGTTTTAATGAGAAGCCCGGTAAGCAAATCCTCATAATCTGCGATCTCTAATTCGTATTGCCCCACATGATCCGGAAAATAATAGTTGCTCAACCGTAAGGCCAGCACATGTTCCCCCTCTGCTGCCAGATGTGTGGGAATGCTGAAAGTCCTCCATAATTCGCCTTCAGGAGAAAATTCTTGCTCTTGTCCCGGATTGCCGTTTTTGCCAATCAATACGCCATCCCAAAAAATCTCGTATTCGCCGTATGCGTCAATGCGAAGGCCATATGGTCGAGATTCCACAGGAGCTTTTAATATCGTAATGTGCGTTCTGGACCAGAAAATATCACCTTCTGGAATCCGTTCTATTACACTTTCCCAATTGCTATCGTCCCAGGCTTTCCCCGACCATGTCGGATTGTCACCCACTTCAAATACTGTGTGATTTTCTCTGTATATGGCTGGCTTTTGCTCGCAGGAAGTAATCAGTAGCAGTATGCCCATTAGGGGAAGAAAAGGCGATGATTTAAGCTTCATTTTGACTGGTAAAGTATTGCAAACTAATGGATAAAAATAGGTTCCCGGAGTTGTTCAGCCAGGCATAGAGCAGTTGACAAGTAAAACGATGCTTAATCACAACACTACACAAAACTTTGAGGTAATAACCTAAAAAACTCAATTTATGATCACATCTGATCTCAAAGGATTAATCGTTAGGAGCTTCGCATTAATGGCCTTTGCGGCAATGATGCCCTTCAATGCAGTACTGGCGCAGGGGGAAAGTAACTTCCCGCGATCCAATCTGGAACTGTCACGAATTCAGGTTGTCCCAATCAAAGATTCCCAGGCAGAAAGACAATACGAACTTTATGTGAAACTACCGGAAGCGTATAACCAGGATGCAGATAAGAAACACCCGGTCATCTATTATACCGACGCTCTCTGGCACGTGGAAATGCTGTCCGGTTCGGCCGAATATATCATGGAAGATGCCATTTTGGTTGGCATATCCTGGCAAAAGGACATCGATGAAACCCTGGTTCAGGAAGTAGGACCACATGTAAGCCGGTTCCGCGATTACACGGTACGTCCTGCAAGTGACCCGGAAGTTCAGGCTAAATACAACCTGGGCCAGGCCAGCAACCACCTGGAATTCATTCGAAAAGATGTAATCCCGTTCGTTGAAAGTAACTATCGTAGCGATCCAGGGAACAGAACCTATTTCGGTTATTCCGCAAGTGGATTGTTTGGGGCTTATATTTTGTCATCCAACCCGGAGACGTTTAAAAACTATATGATCGGAAGTCCCTCACTGCGAGGTAACATCCCATATCTCTCAGAGTTGGTAGCAGATAAGGACCTGAATGCCAATGTCTTCATTACGAATGGTACGGAAGAAAAAGAGTTGAATGTGCTTGTCAAGGAATTTGTCGCCATCCTCGAAGACCAGGATAGTGAGGATCTGAAGGTGACCCATGAGGTGATTTCCGGTGATCATCAAACAGCCTTCCCACGAATGGCCGTCCGAAGTGTCGGTTGGTTGGCCGGGTTGAACCAACCTGAATTCCCCGTACTGACAGGACCATTAATGGGGCAGCAGCCTCCTGGTAGTGTAGCCGAACCTTTTGCTCCGGGTGTCATTTCCAGAGAAGGATGGGAGCTTGAGGGGGTGTTTGCGCCGGGTATGAAGGAATTTTATTTCACGCTGGATCGGGGTATATACTCCGGACCTGATGAAACAGGATTTCGACCAACAGTTATTGGCTTTCGTCAGGAAAACAACGAATGGATAAAATTCACCGAGTTTTTACGAATTGGGGAAGTGACATTCTCACCAGATGGCTCGCGTATGCACATGGCAAAAGGATACAGGGATCGGGTAGGAGATGATTGGTCAGAGTACCAGCGCCTGGGACCCATGTTTGACAGAAAGGACTGGGGCATTATGCGTTTGTCGGCATCAGAAAAGGGTACCTATGTATTTGATGATTTTAAAAGCAACGATGTGATCCGCATCTCAACCATTAAGGATGGCATACGTCAGGAACCTGTTGAAATGGGCACGGTGGTCAACGCCGGTAAAATGACGGCTCATCCCTTCATAGCACCTGATGAAAGCTACCTGATCTGGGACAGCGAACGGGAAGGAGGTTTTGGAGAATCAGACCTGTATATCAGTTTTCGACAGGAAGATGGCAAGTGGGGTCCTGCCATCAATATGGGCGAGGAAATAAATTCAGCCAATGATGATTTCTATGCCAGCGTGACGCCTGATGGCAGGTACATTCTTTTTAACAGAAAGATGGATGACAAAGGAGATAACATCGACATCTACTGGATCGATGCGGGGATTATTGAGGCGCTGAGGTAGGCACCGTTATTCCCTGAATCTATGGGTAGGGTTTTGGCGGGTATTCTAAGGGAATCTTGTGGGTAAGGTTATGTTCCTCGCTTTGGGATTCCCCTGGAATTTTCTACGAAAATTCGAGGAATGACATTAAGAAAACGACCGATGACCTTAAATAAACGATACATTCAAACATGAAAACACTTAAACTGATATTACTAATAGGAACGATATCCCTGAACACAGTCCTGGCGCAGGAAGAAGCTTACTTTGGAGAGGAACCACCAGGCTTAATACCTAAACCATTCGAGCCTGAAATAGTCTCGCCTGAAGGACTTTTTGAAGGCGGTAGTTTCTCACCGGATGGGAAAGCGTTCTATTTCTCCCGAAAGAATGGGCGGTATGAGGAACGTACTTTTTTCGTCATCCGGTATGAAAATGGAAAATGGGGCAACGAAGCTGAGACCGATATAAGGTATCCAAAGTTCTCCCGGGACGGCAACAGGATCTACCGGGGAAACAAATACAGGGAGCGCACGGAAACCGGCTGGTCGGAATACAAAAGCCTGGGGCCTCCTTTTACCGACAAGCACATCATGGGGATATCCTTTTCAGATAATGGAACTTCTTACTTTGATGAAATAGAGTTTGATCAGGAAGGAAACCCTGATACGGTTGGCGCTATCAGTTATTCCCACCTTATAAACGGTAACTATGAACCTCGCCAAAAACTCGGTGCAGAGATCAACACCGGAACATGGATCGCGCACCCATACATTGCGCCGGATGAGTCCTACCTGATTTGGGATGTCCAAAGAGAAGATGGCTATGGTGACTCTGACCTGTATATCAGTTTTCGGACAGAAGAGGGTTCCTGGCTACCGGCGATTAACATGGGAGACAAGATCAATACCGCAATGAGCGAAAGTGGCGCAGGAGTATCAGACGATGGAAAATACCTGTTTTTTACGAGAGGGCAGTGGGAAGTGAAGGAAGATGGCACTGAGAACTGGGTTGGGAAACCGTATTGGGTGGACGCCAGGGTGATTGAGGAGCTCAGGCCTAAGTGATGGATGGATGTCCCCTTCACCGTCATTCTGATCCAACCTCAGGCTGGAGAAGAATCTCGTTATTCAATACCACTCGGTCCAGCAAAACCGGGATCCTTCTCTTCGTTCAGGATGACGTTTAATGAGGACGAGCGTCAATATTCACCGTCATTCCTTGACCGCCGTAGCCAGCGGCGAAGGAGGTCTGAGCGCCAAAGAACGGTGAAGAATCTCGTTAATTAATACTACTCAGTCCAGCAAAACCGGGATCCTTCTCTCCGTTCAGGATGACGTTTATGAAGACCGATCGCACTCTTTCACCGTCATTCTGATCCAGCCTCAGGCTGGAGAAGAATCTCGTTATTCAATACCACTCGGTCCAGCAAAACCGGGATCCTTCTCTTCGTTCAGGATGACGTTTAATGAGGACGAGCGTCAATATTCACCGTCATTCCTTGACCGCCGTAGCCAGCGGCGAAGGAGGTCTGAGCGCCAAAGAACGGAGAAGAATCTCGTTATTAATACTACTCGGTCCAGCAAAACCGGGATCCTTCTCTCCGTTCAGGATGACGTTTATGAAGACCGAACGTCCCTTTCACCGTCATCCTGAGTGGAGCCGTAGGCTGGAGAAGAATCTCGTTAATTAATACTACTCGGTCTAGCAAAACCGGGATCTTTCCGCCAAAAGGCGGACACGCGCTACACTCAGAGTGACGTTAGAGAAAGACGGATTGTTAATAATCACCATTCCTTTATTCGCTCCCATAGATCCTTCCAATCAGGATTTTGTTGTGAAATTAGATCCAACTTCCAATCTCTCTTTTTACCCTTAATGAATTTCTCTTGTTTGATAGCTTCCTCAATTGAGGAAAATACTTCAAAGTAGACCAGTTTATTGACGTTGTATTTTGCGGTGAAAGATCCAGGATGTTGTTTTTCCTTGTGTTCCAGTACCCTGGAAACAATATCGGAAGTTACGCCAGTGTATAGCACACTATGCCTGGCGTTAGTCATGATGTATGTTATTCCACCTCTTTCCATTTTGAGTTCTTGTGAGTGATAAAAGTAATTTCGGGGATTGCATTTAACAAGCCCAACGTCCCATTCACCGTCATTCTGATCGGAGCATAGCGGAGAGAAGAATCTCGTTAATTAATACTACTCGGTCCAGCAAAACCGGGATCCTTCTCTCCGTTCAGGATGACGTTTATGAAGGCCGATCGCACTCTTTCACCGTCATTCTGATCGGAGCATAGCGGAGAGAAGAATCTCGTTAATTAATACTACTCGGTCCAGCAAAACCGGGATCCTTCTCTCCGTTCAGGATGACGTTTATGAAGGCCGATCGCACTCTTTCACCGTCATTCTGTGAATCTCGTTATTCAATACCACTCGGTCCAGCAAAACCGGGATCTATCCGCCAAAAGGCGGACACGCGCTACACTCCGGATGACGTATATGCAGGCCACTCGCACCCTTCAAAAAGCCACAACACTGATAGCGCTAAAAGATGGCTGGGATCCTTCAAAGTGGCAATGACATACTTTCAGTTATATTCACCACTATTTATTCAACGATAGTACCACAAACATGAAGAAGCAGTTTATGTATTTATTGGTGGCTGTGTTTGGCATTTTCATAGGGAGCCAAATTACCGAGGCTATCCTTTTGGTTCCCTATTGGCAATCATTGTCTGCAGCTGATTTTTATAGTTACTATAATGAGTTTGGTCCTGGAATAGGTCGTTATTATACCATTCTGACCATCATAGCGGCTTTGATCCCCGTTGGAATATCTGTCTATCTTGCTCGCACCAAGACACCTGGTATAGGATTTGCTATTACTTCGGTGGCCTTTGCCGCGCTGTTTGTGGCTTGCTTTTACGTCTATTTTAAAGGTACCAATGAGTTGTTTTATCAATCTGCCTATTCTCCAACAGAGCTGAAAAACGAATTAGTCACCTGGAGTACCTGGCATTGGGGCAGGATAGTATTGGAAGGTTTCTCGCTGCTTTTCCTCGTTTTGGCAATTAACAAAAAGGATTGATTTCAAAAACGGAGGGCACGGCTGCTTTTGAAATCTATTACTGACCTCCCGCTTTTAGCTTTGTGTAACACCCCAAAACCAGTTCTTCAAGGCCTTCATTGGTGCCAAGCTTTACCTGTGCGGCGAAATGCTCGATAGTATCCAGGTACCAGGTCCAGAGCGCATCCGGACGCTGCTGATAGCCGAGCATTGTCAGGATGAGCACACCCAGGTCTGGAGAGTAGACGGAGGTGTCGAAACCGATATCTGCCAGGGATTGGATAAAACGTGTACCTACAAGCTCCTGCCTGATCAGGAAGAGCAGCATATCCTGGGTATTGGAGAGGCGAAAGAAAGGGTATTCGGGACGAAGTGTGAAGGGTTCCATAGCTGTAAGATTGAATGAAAGTAATTGAGTGATATAGATTATCTATATAAATCTACAGGTAATCTATCTATATTTTCAACTACTGATATGATTAACGTATATAAATATTTCGAAAATCTATATTTATATCCTCTTTATCGGAATATGACGAGACTAGGAGAGTATTTCAGCAAACGTGCGATCAACAGGGCGGCGGTTTCCAGAAGAACCGGGATCAGTGCTTCACGTCTTAACGAGCTCTCCAACAATGAAACCAGCTACCTCCGGGCTACCGAACTATATCTGATTGCCCTTGCCATAGAAGTGAACCCTTCCGACCTTCTCAACTTCATCTGCGACGGGCTGGAACTGAAGGATTAGAAGTTAAATTCCCCACCATTTCATTTGATTGTATTTGTTTCTATATGACGATGGTCATACTGTATCTATGCTCTATCCATGCGGCATCTATGCGTGATATAAGAAGGGACCAGAGAAAAATCAGACCAGGGATGTGGTAAGGGTCAATTCAGGATCTCAACCTCGTAGACAAAGTATTTCGTATCTCCTTTCCAGAAGAGTCTGACATATTTTTCATTGTATTTCAGCTTTACCCTTTTTCCCTCTGAGATGGCCATGTCAATTTTCTCTCTGACTTCCTCAGCATCGTCTGCAATCGAAAAATCCCAGGTAGTGGGGATCGCACCCTGGCCACTGTTGGTTAGGCCACCCACATTGAGTTGGCCTTCCCAGGTTTTAAACAACACACCCTTATGGCTTACCTTGATGGGCACACCGGCCCTGTAACCTGAGCTGAAGCTGGCATAGTTTATAAAAAGCAACGCGACGACTGCCAGTACAACACCGATCAGACCGATTCTGATTATAAACTTTTTGAATTTATTCATGTTGAAAAATAATTGTTCGGGCCTCTATATCCTGTAAATATGGTGTTATTTCGAGGATCTACAAAAAGGTCCGGACCTGGTCAGCAGATGGCTGGCTCGGTCACATGACTAATGGTAATGTCCATGTTCCTCTGACCAGACCTTGCCTGCAGGTGCCGGTCCACTGGGTCTGCTGGAGGAAGTAAATATGCCGTAAGCGGCCATAGCCAGCAGCGCCACAAGCAATCCGATATAGAAAAGCGACCTGTTGCTAAGTCCTTTGGTCTTCTCATCTGATAAATGACAGTTCTTGTATTTCTTGCCACTACCACATGGACAAGGATCATTTCTGCCCACTTTTTTCATAACGATGGTTGTTTATTCAGTGGAATTTAATGAAGAAAGAAGATTCATCAAAATAGGGATGGGAGTAGAAGGAAATAGGTAGAATCTACAGCTTAAATAACTGATCAACGGAGCAGTTCATTGCTTCAAGTATTTCCTTAATCGTATTAATAGAAGTATTCTGA
The DNA here is from genome assembly GCA_965228045.1 of Cyclobacteriaceae bacterium. GTDB lineage: Bacteria > Bacteroidota > Bacteroidia > Cytophagales > Cyclobacteriaceae > JANQEU01. Next base: position 2,656,566 of record OZ245789.1, read on the forward strand.
TTACCATTCTCAATGGCGGATAGATAGGTCTTGTCCATTTTCAGTTTCGAACAAACCTCCACCTGGCTCATTCCTTTTTCCTTTCTTAAGGCAGAAAGTTTATGACCAATTTGTTTTAAAAATTCCTGGTTCGTCATAACGACACCCAATCTCTTGAATAAAACGAGGTGATAGGTTACGATATATCATAACATGTGCTTATCTTGCCTTCAAAGAACTAGGCTATGATGTTAGATAAAAAACTTACTGACGCGTCACTTGAAGACGAGTTAATAGTAGAACAAGTAAAATCCCTTTTTGAATTTGTGCCACCCCATCAACTACGTCGTGACATCACAGATATATTCTTCTATGCGTTGATGAATAAGGACTTCGATCTGGCTGCACAGCAGGATGCGGTAGAGGAAATTTTCATGTTTTTACAGTTTTTAGACGGGATGGAAGATCAGAGAAAGTAGGTCTAGTAACTTATTGAGATGTAGTCCAATTTCATTTGATTGTATTTGTGTCAGGATGACGATGGTCATACTGTATCTATGGCTGGTATATGCTGTATTTATGGCTAAGATGGGGCGGGTGTAGGTTGATCTCAGGCTAATCGCTGGAAATTTGATAGATGAATATTCAATCAACTTTTTAAATAATGTATTTAGGTATTTAGTATTTTACTGATACTAATGTTCGATGCCGCTCTCATATATCGTCGAAAGGATATCCATGACCTCTATGGAGGAAATCGACAAAGCGGTATTGCTCCTTCGGCTAAGACACCATACATTTTCATTTTCACCGGTGCCAGTGGTGCTCAACATGGATACAAAGACGAATGGTTGAATGAGGATGTATTTTCCTACACCGGGGAAGGTCAAAGTGGTGATATGCAATTCACAAAGGGTAATCTGGCACTAAGGGATCATCTTGTTACTGGTAAACGAGTCTTCCTTTTTGAATATGTGGCTACAGGCATGGTGAAGTTTGTAAGTGAACTTAGTTTTCTTGATTGTGATTTCTTCCAAACTCATGATACCGGTGGAGAATTACGAACTGGGATAAAGTTCTTTTTTAACAGGGTGGGAGATACTAAGTACAGGATTCCTGAGGACCTGAAGTCAACCCGATCATCTGAATACAAAGAACCTTATGGTTTCAATAAACCAAATGTGACAGAAAGAAGCGGGTTAGTGACATCGAGGGTAGGCCAGGGAGCATATAGGAAAAGCATCCTGCACAGGTGGTCATATAAATGCGCAGCCACGGGTTATGACGACACACGGATTTTAATTGCGTCTCACATTCATCCCTGGAAAGATTCGACGGATGAGCAAAGATTGGATGTGGACAATGGAATTTTACTTTCTCCAGATTTCGATGCCTTATTTGACAAGCACTGTATTAGTTTCGATCGTTCAGGAAAAATTGTGCTCAGTTCAGAGTTTGAGACAAAATCTTATCGATCCTTGGGAATAACCGGCAAAGAACGGATAACGCATTTAACAGAGGGTAATAGTCATTATCTAAATCTTCATCTTGAAAAGATTCAGTGAGGTGGGTTGATATCTGGATGGAGGAGGGTGTAATCGTTGGTTGAATTGTTGAATTAAGTTACTTACCATATTTTTTTATTTGCTTTTTAAGCATTTAAAAGTAGTATTGTAGAGTTATGTCCAAAAGAAATATTTTGGTAAAAGCATGGCCGGAAGTAGTCGGATATATACCGGCGTTAGTTCCTTATTCAAGCTTAAATACTAAAAAAAATATTGGCAGAAATTTCATGCTAGATTTAGATAATTGTTTGAGAGTGGATTCGTCAGGGCTAAATATTTTCCTAATACAACTACTTCAACTCTCAAATAGGTTAGGGGATTCGAGAGAATGGGAATTCGTACCAAAACAAATAACAGATACTATAAATATTATTAAAAGTCTTGGATTTTTTAATAAACTCAATTCATACAGTGATGGAGAAAAGAAACTTTTCTCCATCCAAAATTTTGACACCATACAAGATCACCCAGTGATTCAGGAAATTAATTCAGGTGAGATATTAAAATCTTATCCTATTTTCTCGATTAAGATACCTGATCAAGAACAATCCAATAGAAGAGCAATAATATTAAAGACGGTCAGGGAATGGTGTCATAATAAACTCTTTGACTACGAAAGGAAGTACATGTTTAATTTAATGAACTTAATTGATGTAGTAACTGAAATAGCAAAGAACACAGCTGATCATACTGAATCAGACCTTTTTCTTGGACTTGATATCGAAGAAGATAAAGATGAGGAGTATGTTAGAATTCGCTTTAGCGCTGGGGATGTTGGCGAGGGTTTAAATGCAAAAATTAGAAAGGCGGTTGAAAGTTCAGAATGGAAGGAGAACGTCATTGAAAAGCAAAGATTGAAATATTGGGATCTTACTCAGACATATCGCTGGGGATGTCAAAGTGGTAACACTACTAAGTTTTCATCTGTGCACAATAAAGGGATTGGAATGGCGTCCATTATGGATTGTTCCAGGAAAACTCCCATGGAGCTTTCCGTATTCGATGCAACAAGTAGAGGATTACTGAGCAACCTTGACCCCTTTAACCTATCACATGCTAAAGTTCGAAAGGAATTTAGTTCAATTGGCAAAGCAGTCGGTTTTTACTATTACGGATTAGTTTCTGCAAAAAGAAGATGATATGGAGATAAAACTTTATGAAGATTATGGTCTCATTGACGCTGATGATAGACATAGTGTGGATACAATGATTTCATTATGTGATTTAGGAGATGATCGTGAAATCATTTTAAACTTCAGTCATTGTATGATAGGCTATCCAAACACATCCTTGCTAACTGATTTTATTTTAGGACACCTATTTAATTTAAGTGGAAAGAAAGTATTTAGAATAAAAACTCAATTTGATGCACTTAGTATAAGAGTGCTGAACGATATTTTCAATGGAAGTAGTCATATGGGTTTTAAAGAACGGTCTGACTTAATCCCAGAAAACGAAATCTATGAAGCAATTAAACGAAGACTTGGAAAAAGAGAAATAGATGTTGAGATAACATTAATTGATTATAATGGGGAATTTGTCAAAAAATATTTCTGATAAATCAATAAATCTGTTATTCTGCGAGGTTGTTGAAAGACTAATAAGATTCCAACAACACATTAATAAAATCAGAGAACAGTTTTTTTTCGATGAAACCAAAGAAACTGATAAAATCAACTTTCTTGATAGCTATCAATCTGTTATAAAGAAACTTCTGGAAATTGCCTGCAAGACAATCAGATCAAACAAAAGAAATGATTGGAAACTTGGGGTACTAAAATCAACTCTTGGTGAAATCAGAACACTTCACCGCGATCAACTTAATCATCTCCCCAAACCATCAGAACCAAATGAATTAAGGCGATTTGCCAGGATTATTAACAAACAGATTTCAAAATTCAACAAAATCTCATCTAGCAAGAACTCACATCAGTTTAAGGAAATCTCCATTTATACAACGAAAGAAGTTGATGAAGAAACGTACCTGGGAGATCCATTGAATGAGTACAAGCAAAAATCACTTAACAACACGATAATAAGTCACTCACTGAATGTATCTAAATTCAAAAATCAACCTGATGAAGAAAGATACCATATAACTATTCCTAGAATTGATGCTTTCAATCCCTGCAGATGGCCAACACTTATGCATGAAATGGGACATCATCTTGGTGAGAATATTAAATTTTTTAGATATAAGAGTATTGAACAGGATTTCCTTTCCACACTAGAAACTCAAAGACAAAAAGATTTTGTTTCTGAATTAATTAATAAGAGTTCTATAAAACTAAACAGGTGGTTAATTGAAAGTTGGTGTGATCTCCTTGCTGCAGCCATTATGGGACCGTCATTTTGGTTTTCTCAATTTTCCGCTTTCATATTTTCAGGTGATTACCAACTTAGACCAAGTCATCCGTTTCCAATGTTTAGGTTAATGTTAATTCATAAAATTTTAGCCAAAAGATTGCCTAATACTTTGACTCATGAAACAGAGCAATTAATTACAGAGTACCGTTCTGTGATTGAGATATTTGATGAGAATTTTCAAAATCCACAGTTCTTAGAGTTCTTCAAGCTCTTTTTATCATATTTCACAAGAACATTTTTTATCAAAAAGAAATCAGATGGTTCTCGACTTGGATCTCAGGAATTTAATGAAACGATAGAACCTCTACTTGAATATACAAGATCGATAAATGAGTCAACAATTTATGAATTATCGTTAAATCTTAAGAACGGGTATCCCATACCTTCACGATTGATAACACTCGATGAAATTACAGAAACGTTTACTAGCATTCAAGAAATAATTCAAACTGCATGGATTGTTAGAGCCGATTTTTTGAAAAATAGAATCATGAAGGACGCACTAGGGAGAAAAAAACCGGATCTGGATAATCTACTTGATATGGGTGTAGATCGTCTGGATAAATTTGATCTTTCAATCTTAAAATCAATACAAGTTTCTGAGTGGTTTAATTTGTTTTTTGATAAAAGAAATGAAAAGGATATTGATGATCATTTAAGCAGAATAAAGCATCAAAATGCAACCTTGTACGATGGGCAACTAGTAGATTTTGAAATCTATCAGGCGCTTAAAAAGAGAAATCTTAAAGTAATTCCATTGATAAATCCAAAACAAATAGGCACCACTTCAATTGATATAAGGCTCGGTACAACCTTCCAATATTATTATCCAAGTCAAAAGGGAATAATTGATTTCACCGATACTCATTCCATCACCAGTGGAGAACAGAGTTCAAAGCAAGTTGACCTTGATTATCTAGATTCAATAACTATAGGACCAGGTCAATTTTTGCTTGGACATTCTATGGAATACTTTGAGCTTGATGATACAATTTCTGCATCTTTGGATGGTAGGAGTAGTTTTGCTAGATCTGGACTCGAAATCCACATGACTGCCGGATTTGTTGAGCCGGGCTTTGTTGGTGTGATAACATTTGAGTTTTTTAATGCAGGGCCTAACTCAATTAAACTGTTTCCTGGAATACGAATTGGACAATTAAGATTTCATAAGGTAAATGAGCCAGTAGAAACTTATAAGAAGAAAGGAGAAGCTAAATATAAGGGACACTTATCGCACCATCATGGTTTGCAAACTAAAGACTCGGAAATTTCAATTATTAAGGAATCCATTCGTGAAAAAGAAGATATCTCTAGGATGCGTGGATTTATGAATATTATGAAGAACGTTCCGAAGGAAAAATTCATGGAAGACATGGCGGAGTTTTATGATGAAATGAGAGCTGAAAATGGAAATTAATTGTGATGTAATTATAGCTATTTTTGATGGGATGATTTACCCAGTTATTGCTTTTCTAACTGGTCTTTTGGCGGCATTGACTGACTTGATTGAGAAGTACAGGAGTTTCAAATCAATATTCACAAGTTGGTCCAGTTTGGTTTACGTTGTTATAAATGGAACCATTTCTCTACTGACTTATTTCTTGATGATTGAGTTTAAAATAATTGAGTCAAAGGATTTATTAAGATCACTTGTCGCTGGTACATCAGCCATGTTAATTCTTAGAACTTCATTCACAAACCCTAAAACTGGAGAGAGTATTGGTTTATCAAAGATTTTAATGTCTTTTTTGAACGCTGCAAAAAGAGCATTTGATCAAAAAAGAGCTGGGGAAAGGGTTGATGATGTAGGCTTTATGAAAAAGGTCGATTTTGACAAAGCCCAGGAACTACTTCCGGAATTGTGTTTTATACTTATGAAGGACGTTGGTGACGATGAAAAAAACTATATTATAGATCAAATTTCGAAAATTAAATTACTGACTGCTGCAAGTAGCGACAAATCAATGTTAATGGGTGTGGCGTTGTCCGATGCGACAGAAGTAAGTTTACTTGAGAAAGCTGTCAAACAACTAGGAAATTCAATTGCACTTGATGCCATTGAAAAACAGCCAATTTCAAAAGAAGGATTTAGAGAATTTTTAATTAATTTAAGAAAAAGAAAAGAAGGCGATGAGTAAATACATGGGATTTATTTCCGGTTATAAAGCAAGAAATATTGCTTCTATGGAAGAGACCATTCAAACCCATATTGAATCTTTAAGGGAAGTATTGAAAAAGATAAAAAGTCGCACTAAAAATGTTGATTTAAAGAAAAAAGTTGAGAGAACAGTATCTCTTTTAGATGACTTGGATCAATACAATACTTTAGATAAGTTTCTCTCGGTTATTAATTTATATAGAAGTTATGCCGGACTTCTTTCAGATGAGAATCTTAACGATCTTTCTTTAGCATTTTTAATGGAATTTGGACTTTTAGTAGAAACCTTGGATGATTCTCAACTGAGAGAAAGGGTTTATGAAATTGGTCAAGAATTAAATCTAGACAACTAATTTTTTCCGTTTTTGATTAGCTCGACGATCATTTGCGGTGATTGCAGGCATGAATTAAAAAAAATTCCTAATTGCACAGTACAGAGTATAGTAACTTCTCCTCCGTACTGGGGTTTAAGAGATTATGGGCATCCGGATCAAATTGGGTTGGAAGATACCATTGATGAATACCTTTCCCAACTCAATCTAATTTTTAATGAACTTCTACGAATCTTAAAAAATGATGGGATTTTATGGTTAAATATTGGAGACGGTTTCACTAGCGGGAATAGAAAATATAGAGCTAAAGACAGTAAGTACTCTGCGCGTTACATGTCAAAAAGGCCAATGACTCCAAAAAGTTTGAAAGAAAAAGAGTTAATCGGTATCCCATGGAGGGTAGCTTTTATGCTTCAGGAAATAGGATGGTACCTCAGAAATGATATTATATGGCATAAGCCTAATGCAATGCCAGAAAGTGTACAAGATCGACCTAATCGAAGTCATGAATATTTATTCATGCTGACCAAAAATTCACATTATTCCTTCCAAAAAGAATATTTGAAAAATGATAATGATGAGATCCTTAGATCAGTTTGGACTATTAAAAATAATTCCAGATCAACTGTGCATTCAGCGACTATCCCAAATGAACTTGTAAAATATTGCATTAAAACATCGAGTAGAAAGGGCGATTTAATTCTGGATCCATTTTGTGGAATTGGAACTGTTGGCCATGTGTCGATTAATGAGGAAAGACAATTTCTAGGAATTGAAATTAACAGTGAATTTGCTGATAATGCCCGTACTTCACTAGAAAATTAAATGAAAGGTTGTGTTAAGTAAAGTGTGGATTGAGATTCCCTAAGGTGGACAAAAATTTACATTCTTCTCCACCGAACTCACTAGACAGCCATATCAAATTGCTCTACTACCACCATCAAAAAGCACACCGACCACCCCCTAAATAAAGAGCTGCAGCCGATGTGCTGAAAAAATATAAGCAGTGGTATTACTTATCTACCCGATCGCAGGGGATCTCGTCTCCGTAGTTCAGGTTGCCATCATTTTCGTAGGTCCAGGGTCCTGTCCTTTTGCTCGATACTTCAAAAGCCGCTACACCTCCTGTATAGCATTTGTTTTCATCCAGGTCCTTGAAGGTGATCCCAAACTGGTTTCTTCTGTACCAGGTTAGGTCGCGCTCATAAGGTACGCGCTCACCATGTGCCATTTGGTAGATGGTGATGTTTCTTCTGTTTTCCATGTCCTTCTTTACGGTCGCTTTGAATTCGGGATCAGTGACCCCATCGTCTAAATTAAAGGTGTAATTGGCTCTTTTGGCCAGCTCCGCTGCCTTATAGGCTGTTCCTCCATCGCTCAGGTCCCAGTCGATTACTCCGTAACCAAGCGGCTCATCTTCGTCCCCAATCCAAACGGTAAGGGGATAGGTTTTGCTCCCGGCTTCCACCACTTCATTCAGGTTGTTTTCAAAATTGATGTCTTTGGTCAGATCAAATTTTATGATCATCTCTTCCTGCTTCTGAACAATCGCACCATAGCCTTCCTCCATTTGTACGTCTTCCGAATAAATCATCTCATCCTTGGTGCTGAAGCCGCTTTTGATGTCCTGCACTTCAGCCCTTCTCTGAAGGAAATTGTAGTCCGCATAGGCTGCAAATTTTCCCAATGGAAACTTGAAGTCTTTTGCCCTCAGTGGCATTTTCACATAAAAAGTGCTTTGACCAGGATTTATCACACTTATTTCCTGGGTAGCCGCCTCATCCGAATAGAAAGTCAGGTTGGGCTTTTGCTTTTTGCCATAGAGTCCTTGCGCCTGCATCATGGATACGGCAAAAATCATGGCAGTCAGTAACAAAATAGTCTTTTTCATTTTTTTCTTCAGTTATTCTAGTTTCTTCGAAATCGGAAAGACCAACGCTCATAAGGTGCCTTTCACAGAACAAATAATGAAGATTATGAGCCGGAAATGAACCGATCTTTAGGAACCGGCCATTTTTGATAGGGAACGCCCGGAATATTGAGGCAAACGCCAAAAGGGTAGGGTTGACTAAAGGATTTCAAGGTGTTGGAACAGTCTATCGCGGTAAGCTTTGCCAATGGAGACCGTCATCTGCTTCAGCTCAATGGTATTCCCTTCAATGGACATGATGTGGTGCAGGTTGATGATGGACGACTTATGTACCCTGCAAAAAGAACTTTCGGGCAACTTACTTTCCATGGTTTTCAGGGTGTGGCTGATCATGTATTCCTTGCCGTCCACCATCCGCAGGCGCGTATAGTTGTCCTCTCCACTGGCCACCATGAGGTCCTGTGGGTTGATGGGCTTCAATACGCCGCTGTCCCGAACGAAGATTTTGGTGGGTACTTTCTTTTCTTTCCGGAAGTTGGATTGCTTTTTCAAAGCCAGTTTTACGGCAAGTACCACCTGTTCCGATTGGTAAGGTTTGGAAATGTAGGCACTGGGATTCAGGTCTTCGATCTCGCTGAGGGTGGTCTGATCGGTGTAGGAAGTGATGAAGATAAACGGGAGCTGATATTTGTTAATAATCTCCCGGGCAACATCCGTCCCACTGGTATCGCTTTCCAGGTTCACATCCAGCAGAGCCAGATCAACAGGAGAGGTGCTGAGTACTTCCAGTGCCATTTTAGCATTCGCAGCTTTTGCGACCACCTCAAATCCGGCATCTTCCAGCATGAAGCCCAGGTCATCCGCAATGATGGGTTCGTCGTCCAGTATGAGTATTTTATGCGACATCAGATTGATAGGGAAGGGGTAGCAATAAGGTAAACTGGTTCTTCTTTTGTCCGGTTACGGTGAATGTACCCTGCAGAGATGATGTGAGCGAACGAATGAGCTGAATACCATAGGACCCCTCATTCGTGATTTCCGGCATGCCCACACCAGTGTCGGTGGCCGCTACTTTGAGGTTATTATCCTCTTTGGCCACCGTCAGATTGATCTGTTTTAATCCCTCAAAGCCGGGAGGGAAGGCATGCTTGTAGGCGTTCGTCAAGAGCTCATTGGTCAGCAACCCAACTTTCACGGCTAGTTCCGAGGGGATCCTGATGTGGTCGATCTCAGTCGAAAAGTTTACTTCATCCCGATTGAGGGTCTGATCAATCGCCATGGCCAGGTTTTCGATGTACTCATCGGTGTACACATGGGTGACATTATCGGTTTTATACAGGTTTTCATGCACCAGGCTCATGGCCATGACACGTGTTCGCATGTTGGTCAGGGCGCTTTTGGCCCCATCATCTTTGATGAACCTTGATTGTATGTTGAGCAGGCTTGAGATGATCTGCAGGTTATTTTTCACCCGATGGTGGATCTCTTTGATCAGCGATTCGCGCTCGGTCAGTGATTGGCTGATGATGCCATTTTTTTCTTCCAGTTTTTGATTGGTTCTTACTTTCAGTCGATAGGACCAGTAAATGATGAGCAACAAGGCAAGCAACAGAACCATGCCAATGATCAGTAAAACCTGTTGTGATTTCTCCTGTTCAATGGCGGCATTCAGGGCAAAGCGTTCTTTTTCATTGGCAAAAGCCAGAGAGTCCTTTTCCTGCTGAAAGGCAAAAGTCAGTTCGGAGGCCGTCAGCTTCTTATTGATCTCTTCATTAAACAAGCTGTCGGCCAGGGTATGGAAGCGTTCATGGTATTGCAAGGACAGGTTGTATTGACCGGTTGACTTGTAAAGTTCATACAGGTCAAAACTTACTTCCTTCACATTGGATGGAAGCTGATGCTCCTCGGCAATGCGCAGCGCTTCATGTAACTGCTGCTCTGCCAGACGGATATTCCCATTTTTGAAGGCCATCTGACCCAATGTGTGAAGGCTGGAGGCCAAAATCACGGGATCGTCCTGAGCTTGCCCCAGCTCATAGGCTAGTTGTGCATATTTGAAAGCAGAGTCGGGGACATTCATCTGTTGATAGGCATCTGCCAGTCCTACGGCGTTGTAGGCATTTTGGATGGGTATCTCATGCGTCTTTACCAGCTCGAAAGCACGGGAATAATAGTCGATCGCGGCTTCATAGGCCTTTTGCTCGATGGATGCCAATCCCTTATTGCCCAGAGCCCTGGCTATTCCCGGTACATTGCCTACGCTGTCATCGGCGATCAGTGCCAGGTCATAGTATACCATCGCTTCGTTATATTGTCTGAGTTCATACTTGATGTTACCGATGTTGTTGTAGGTATTGCCCAGGCCCTTATACTGCTGGTTGGCCAATTTGAGTTGCAGCGATTTCTGATAGACGTCCAGCGCCCTGGGATAATTGCCATTCACCACATACAGCACACCCAGGTTGTTAAAAACCCTGGCTAACCCGATGCTATCCCGGGCGGCCTCCATCGCGATCTGGGCAGCATCATAATAGCGCAGTGCCGTATCAAATTGGTTGGCCACATGAGCGGCCAGTGCCATGTCGTAGTAAGGTTGACCCACAAGGGATGGGGCATAGCTTTGCGCAAAATCGAGTCCTTTTTTGGCGTAAGCAATAGAAGAATCAAAGTTGGTAAATGCGTAGTAATCAGCGATTTGATGGTAGATGTTTAAAGTCTGTTCGGGGGTGATATTTTCAGAAAGTTGGGGTCTGAGACTGTCTATGTTTTGCGCCAAGCCAATGAAAGGCAGCAGAAAAATAACGGCATGCAAGGTCCTGGCACTCATGTATCTATAAAAATCAAGCGTTATTTCGAATAGTACAAGTTTTTTGGTGGGAAGCTCATGCTAAATTGATCCGGAATTTTCAATCTCCGTAACAAACACTTACCTTTGTATTGCCCAATAAGTTTTTGGGACCAATAATTTAGTGAGTGCACTCCCTCAGAGTGAAGTTAGTATTTCCCCAAAAGAATTCTTACCAGCGTTTACGGAAGTCAGGTTTAGAAACCGGCTCAAACCGTGACATTTCCTTTCTTATTGAAATAATAAGTATATAATAGCGTCCCAATTAAAAGATTATCCTCCCCAAAGTCAGTAGCATCTGATGTAGAAAAGTCTCTCTGGTTTGCGAAAGCCAAACACGGGTTAGACAAGCTCAACAGACAAATGAAAAGGTCAGCATTACTTTCCGATGTGGAACACGGAAACAAGACTGAAAATTATCCATTGACCAAATTGGAATCTGGCCAAATAAAGATATTGGTAGTAACGGACGTTGCTGCCAGGGGCATTGATACTAAATGGGTCACTCATGTGATCAGTTATCGAATACCTCAAACAACGGATGGTTACATCCACGTACAGTTTAATTAATTAATTAGAAAAAAAAACAGACACAAAAATTATGGAAGAAGGAACAGTAAAGTTTTTCAATTCTGAAAAAGGATACGGGTTTATTACACCCAACAACTCAAAGAAAGACGTCTTTGTACACTACAGTGGCTTGATCCACGAGATCGAAGAAAATGACAAGGTCGCTTATGAGGTAGAAGAAGGCAAAAAAGGACTTCATGCGGTCAACGTTGAGCGCATAGATTAACAAATTGAATATTATAACCTATCATATCACATGGAAGAAGGAACAGTAAAGTTTTTCAACAATGAAAAAGGGTTTGGATTCATCAAACCGGATAATTCAGGCGATGATATATTCGTTCATGCCAATGGACTGATCGATGACATTAAGGAAAACGACAAAGTACAGTACGAGACAGAACAAGGGAGAAAGGGCTTAAATGCCGTCAACGTGGAGCTGGTGAAATAATCACGAAATCTACATGATTCTCAAAGGTGGAGTTGCATGGGCAACGGTCCACCTTTTTATTTTTAAATCGTGCTTAATCCGGTTGAGGGGGAGTAGGGGATTCAATGGACTCTTCTTCCGGTGGAGTTGTCCTTTCAGCACTTACATGAAAGACACATTCCCTGTTGAGCGTAAACGTAAACTCCGAGGACTCCAGCATTTCCAATGCCGTATTGGAAGTTTTAAGGATGGCCACTAAGTCCTCTGCTGGCAATGATTTCTTGTCCATTTTGGACTTTCCTCCGGTTTTGACGACCACTTTAAATGGGAGCACCATATTTTGTACGGGTTTTAGGTCGTCAAACTCGTGCCTGGATAACTGGTAATTCTGCGCATCGCCATCCATCGAACGCTTCATCAATTGCAAAATAACCGGCTTGTATTTCTTCCACAATGGAAAGAACGCCCCGGCGTTTGTCGAATCATATCTCATAAACTTCTATCTATTATGCTCTATCTCGCAGGATTCTCATCCAGGAAATGATAAGGAGGTGCAAGTTATGAATATTCGGACGCTCCATAACGCGGCGTTCACTACTTCTGATATTCTATTTCGAGAATTTCCCAGATAAAATCACCGATTTTGGTTTTTACGACAACTTCATCTCCTACGGTTTTACCGAGAAGCGCTTTGGCCATAGGGGAGTCCATGGAAATATAACTTTTGTTGGCTTTTAATTCTTCGTAACCAACGATTCTCAGGCGGTTTTGAAGTGATTTCTTTTCGTTTTTAATTTCCACCCAGGCCCCGAAGTTCACTTTTCCTTCCTGATTGGGGTGATAGTTGATCACTTTAAAGTTATCAATGCACTTACGCAAATAGCGAAGGCGGCTATCAATTTCCCGCAGACGTTTTTTGTTGTAATGGTAATCCGCATTTTCCGAACGGTCCCCAAGGCTTGCGGCCCATGACACCTTAGCGGTAACGTCCGGACGTTCTACCCGCCACAAAAGGTCATGTTCTTCTCTTAAACTCTGTAAGCCTTCAGCAGTAATCAACTGCGAGCGATTGAGTTTTGGCAGTGTTGATTCCGGGATTTTTCGTCTCATAGATGGTCTGGTTTTGAAAGATGTGCAAGATACTAATGATAGGTAGTTTGATTGAGTAGGGGTGTCAGTGCAGTATTGAATCGAAGTAGTGACCTATCTCTTCACTTGTTATGGTGTACTTCGGCTTTAATAGTTGGAATTTGGGTTCATCTTTGAAAAATTCCCATTGCCTCAGCCTGTTTGAAATCATTTTTCGGTTGAGATTTTTATCATATGACATGGAGGATTCAATCAACTTATCGATATTGACCAATGAGTCTTTCAACATAACATACAAATCGTAGTAATCCCGAAAAGTACTTCGCTGAAACAGAGTCTTGACCTTCATTGAAGATAAAAGCTCCAATGGTGCATTGTAAATATTGCCGATCAGGTGAATTTTATCAAATAAGGGAGGATTGTATCCTTCTTCGATAAAGAACGTGATCTTGACGCCATTTACATAAAAATCGACATGGCCAAAACCCAGATGATTGGTTCTCATATCTCCAATAGCACTAAGTTCTTTTTCTATTGACCGGAAGTCAACAGCATTTTTAGCATTAACCTTCTTATGCCATTGACAAAAATCTAAATCCTCACTTAACCGGTGATGGATTTGGGTAGATATACTTGTACCACCAACAAGATCAAACGGCTTAACGCAGGATAATTGAGAAACAGAATCGATGATGTCCAGCGTCTTAGGCGCTAAACCGATCATATAGGTTGTTTTTTTTATAAGACTCCCGGATGAAGGCTTTTGGGTTGGGTATGCGCAGAAGATCAGAGGCTATTTTTCGATTCAACTCCTTAAAATAGGAGCCTCTGATAACCAGTTTTTCTTCCCATACCTGCTGAACTTTTTGGAAGTTGTACAGCTCAAGTAATTGCAATCTTAAATGATCATCCCCATAGATGAGTACCGCTTCGATCAGTCTGTCGTCAGAGATATCTGACAACTCAGAAGACCCATAAGACCAAAAAGCATAGGGTTTGATATCCTGTGCGATTTGTTGTTTTAATTGTTTATGGCTTAAACTATTCGGCATAATGACCATATTCTCAGTCACAAAGCTAAACGAATCTCTGAAAGAAAAGGTGTAAACACATTCATAAAGCCAGTTTAGCTCCATCCTGTTATATAATGTCCTGCGTTATCCGCCAGTTGGCGGACAAGTAGTTAATATAGCCCTGCCTGCCCGGCAGGCAAGTTTGGTTTGAGGGTAGGTTTGTCGGCCGAAGCGGAGCGTAGAAGGGGATTCCTGCCTGTCGGCAGACAGGAATAGTTTAGGGAAAGGCCTCTAACATCAACAAAAACGAGCACCCTGCCTGTCGGCAGGCAGGTCTTTTGCCACTCGTGACGATGGGAGACACCTTGTCCGGGGAATCACCATGCCGCAGTAATCGCTGAGAATCACTTATTTGAAATTAAACCGATCATTGGTACGAATAACGAAAAATAGAACGATACACTTTGCCTGGAAATCTCTTGCTTAGGGCTGGTCAGTGAGCCTCAGCTCACAAGCGGGGTGGGAAAAACTATTAATAGTCTAGCCTGAGGCTAGATCAGGGAACGGCCGAGCGGCTACCGAAACGTCGGCCCGGTTAATATAACGTCTAATTACCTGCCTGCCGGCAGGCAGGTATAACAACCCGCGTAGCGTAACGAAGCGCAGACATAATATCATTATATAAGCAATATGGTTGTGTAAAAGCCGTGATTTGCTTTAACATAAAATCTTTACCGTTGATCGTACTGAAGTCCGATAACTGATTTTATATTAAATACTCGTGCCTCGTATTACGGAATTTGCTATACATGTTATATAATGATAGCTTAGGCTAGAGGGTGGGCTTAACAGTTTTTCTGAAGGGAGGGAATTATACATCTAGGAGGGCAGATCTGGAACACTCTTTTGACATTTATTGGTTGTGGGATGGCCTTGTGTGAAACGGCAAATGTGTGTGGAAGAAGCGCTGATTTATGCGTTAGGGATAGGAGCAAAGTATCGTGTACTACGGATAGCCCGACCCAAAGGGTAACGCCCAATTATCTACATTACCACATTTCCCTCATAATATCTCAATACATAGTTTAAATAATACGAAATAATGAAACTATATAATACATAATATAGTATATATAGTGAATTATATTTATCATTGTATTGTATAAAAACACAATCATGGCGAAATCAGCAAGAAGAACAAGGTTCGAAAAAGTCGCAAGTAATAGGGTTAGTAATATTCTAAAGAGCTTAGATAGTTTAGAGAAATGCTCAAATAGAAATAATTACGAGTACTCTGAGGAAGACATTAGAAAGATGGAGAAGGCATTAAAAGATAAACTTAACAATACCTTAAAATCATTCAGTAATGAAATTGATCGAGGTAAGGATGTTGAGTTTAAATTCTAAATGTAGAATACATAAGTTGAAATATAGTATTCATTGTAATCTATTATTTGATCGACTTCATATACTTCCAAAGCTTATTTATATTTAATGACAACCACCGTATTATATGACTTCTGAGAAACTTTTTACGCAACTATTCGATGCTGGAACTGAACAAAATATTGAATCAATTATTCAATCCAATCCTGTTCTTTTCAAGGACGATAATTGGCATCCATTAGGTAAGAATCCAAGTAATTATAGCATAGTAAAGAACCAGCAAGCTAACCCTATAGCAGCCCTAATTGAAAAGCTGACCAATAGTATTGATGCCATACTAACAAAAAAATGTCTTGAGGCAGGAATTGATCCAAAATCTCCTGAAGCACCACGCTCGATCAATGAAGCTGTTCAAAAGTTCTTTGGCGATGATAGCACAACATGGGACCTAGATACATTCAGAAGAGAACAGGCCAAGGAAATACAGATAGTCGCTGATGGAACCCCTAGAAGTACATCTGTTATAATTTATGATAACGGTGAAGGACAACATCCTGACAAATTTGAAGATACTTTCCTTTCGCTTGTCAGCGGCAATAAAAAGAATATCCATTTTGTCCAAGGAAAGTATAATATGGGAGGGAGTGGAGCTTTGGTTTTTTGTGGAAAAAAGCGATATCAACTTATTGCATCAAAGAAATATGATGGCACTGGAGATTTCGGATTCACATTAGTGCGTGAGCATCCGCTATCAAAGGAGGAACAATACGATAATAAGGAAACATGGTATGAGTACTTTATGATCGATGGTCAGATTCCAAGATTTTCAATTGATGAACTTGACTTGAAGTTGTTTGATCGAAAGTTTAAAACGGGAAGCATCATTAAACTTTATTCTTATCAGTTTCCTTCCGGGTATTCTGGATTTGCGCAAGATCTTAACCAAAGTATTAACGAATATCTATTTAGACCTGCACTACCCATCTATACGGTTGACAATGCAGAGCGATATCCTAACAATAAAATTCTTGAACTTGATCTATTTGGGCTGCAGAGACGGTTGGAGCAACCTAACAATAACTATGTAGAGCACATTCATTCGTGGGATTCATCAAACGAGCTTTTTGGTAAGTGTAAGATTAAGGCTTACGTCTTTAAGGCCAAGCTGGATAAGCGAGATGCAAAGGAATCTAAAGAAGTGATTCGTAAGCGTTTTTTCAAAAATGACATGTCAGTACTTTTCTCTTTAAATGGCCAAGTACATGGACACTTCACCTCTGAATTTATAACAAGGTCTCTCAAGCTAAACCTCCTGAAAAGTCATCTTCTAATACATGTTGATTGTACAGAGATGGAATATGATTTTAGGAAAGAGTTGTTTATGGCATCTAGGGATCGATTGAAAGACGGTGAAGAAACAAAATCACTCAGAAAGTTCTTAGCTACTGAACTATCCAAGAAGGATAGTCCACTTTCAGAAATTGAAAAACTCCGAAAAGATTCCATTACAGCCGATGCAGGAGATACCAAGGAGTTACTAAAGTCATTCACTAAGAATTTACCAATGGACAGTGAATTGATGAGGCTCTTGAATCAAACATTCAAGCTTGATCTTACGGCTGATAAGAAACCTAAAAACGATAATCATTCAAAGAAGAAAAAGGAAACGAAAGAAGAGAAGCACCCTTTTAACCCCCAAAGATTCCCAACTCACTTCAACATGAAAGCTGCTTCAAATAATGGAGTGAAGGCAATCAATATTCCTAGAGGTACAGAGAAAACCATTCAGTTCGATACTGATGTAGAGAATACGTATTTTGATCGTATAGAAGAGCCTGGAGAGATGAAAATAGCTCTTGTTAGTTACAAACCAAATGAAACGGAAGGAGGAACAGATAAGGGTGAACCGAAAGGAGTTGAAGAATTATTCAACATCAATAAAAGCAGCCCCAAAGATGGTAAGCTAAGAGTGAGCTTAAATCCAAAAGCCGAAGTGAGAGTAGGAGATGAGATTGAGATGAAAGTCACATTAACGGCTCCTGGAGAAGACTTGGAGGAACTCTTCTGGGCCAAGATTACTGAACCAGAAGCTAAAAAAGAAAAGGTTAAAAAAGAGGAAGAAGACGAACCTCTTGGTCTGCCTGAATTTGTACTCGTTTACAAAGAGGAAAAAGAAGGGAAGAATATTATTACTTGGGATAAATTAGAAGAGCAGAGTATTAGTATGGGTTACGATACGGTTATGTATCCTTTAGGAAAAGGAGATAGTGAATTGGAGCGAATCTATATCAACATGGATAGTCATGTATTCAAGTCATTTATGGGAAAGACCAAACACCCTAATGAGCAACAGATCAAAATGGCTGAAAACAAATACATATCATCTGTCTACTTCCATACTTTATTTCTTTATACTATTACTAAGAATAGGGGGTATCAAATTACTCAACTAAAAGACGGTAAACCAGAACCAGAAGATGTTGATGTTGCAGAATATTTAAAGGATGTTTTTGATCATTTTTACTCTACATTCATATTGAATTACGGAGGAATGGAAGAAATGATGGTTGGATTAAGTGACTAGCAAAATATGCAAAGAGACGCATTTGAACTTGGGGAAAAAATTAGAACTCACACATTCGACTTTAGTTTAATGCCAGAATTATGGAGCGATTTTTCCATAGAGGAAAAGATAATGAAAGGGTTGAATTGGGTAGAAGTAAAGTTCTTAAATGACAATGGGGATGATTTTTCGAATGAGGTTAAAAACTTGCCAAATGACAAAGGAGGTATTTATATTTTTATGATTAAATCCTCCGTATTACCTGGAACTAGCGAATACTTAGCATACATAGGAAGGGCGCAACTTACTGAAAACCATAGCTTCCGAGTACGCTGTAAGAAATATTATAAAGAATATTTAAAGGATAAAGAACGGCCTAAGATTACAACAATGATCAATTACTTTAAGGATCATCTATACCTTAGGTATGCGGTCGTTGATGACAATACTACAATCGTTGATTTGGAAGCAGAGTTAATTAATGCAATTCTACCTCCATTCAACGATCTGATACCAGCAAAAAAAGTTAGAGACGCTGTAAAAGCATTTTGATATGAAATTACCCGCAATTAGAGCTAAAATTGGTACTTGGACATATTACATGTCAACAATGACTTTTGAACAGGTCGCTAATAGAGTTGAAAAAATTGACGATCAACTTCATAAGTCCAATAGCCTAAAGGAACTTATTCAACGAAGCTTGACCAAGAACTTCGAAAGTATTAAGGAGTATATTAATAATCAGCCTGAACGATTTTTCAACTCAATAGTTCTTGCTGTATATAATGATTCTCCTAATTGGGTTGAAGTTGAACTTAAGTATGAAGATGAAGAGTATTTTAATCTTGGCTTTCTTGATTTTAGCGGCACTGAAAAACTTT
This sequence comes from Cyclobacteriaceae bacterium, assembly GCA_965228045.1. Classification (GTDB taxonomy): domain Bacteria; phylum Bacteroidota; class Bacteroidia; order Cytophagales; family Cyclobacteriaceae; genus JANQEU01. The sequence continues at coordinate 2,675,614 of OZ245789.1, forward strand.
TTCCAGTAGATGGCCAACATAGAGTTGAAGGAATCAAAGCAGCCTTAAAAGAAAATGGTGATCTAAAGAATGAGCAGATTGGGGTTCTTTTTATTGGACACAGCAAGGACGAAATTGGTATGCAGAAGTCCAGAAGGCTGTTTACAACCCTTAATCGATATGCCAAACCGGTCACTATGGATGATATAATTGCATTAGATGAGGATGATAGTGTTGCAATTGTAACTAGAGATTTATTAGAAGAATTTGACCTTTTTACAGGCACTCGTGTTACAAAATCCAAGAATAAAGCTATTCCTGATAGTGACAAAAAATCTATAACATCAATTATTACATTATATCAATGTAACTACGAGCTTCTTAAACAATTCAGAAGAAATAGAAAAAGAGATTCGCCTAACTCCAAAAGAGACAATATAAGTAGAGAGGATTACCTAAAATTTAGACCCGACCAAGTTGAAATAGACTTGTTCAATAATTTCTGTAAAGACTTTTGGCAAGATTTTAAGGAAGAGATTCAAGAAATTCAGGATTTTAGTTCTGATGAATCGGAAAATCCAGCAGAAGAATTTAGGAATAAAGATGATGGAGGAAATCTATTATTCAGACCAGTTGGCTTGCTTCCTTTTGTTCAAGTAGTGATTGAAATTCACAAGAGAACTGGAGATGATATCGATTACATAATAAACAGACTTTCGTTGACAGACTTTACACTAAATTCGATTCCTTGGAAAAATGTGCTTTGGAATCCTAATGAAAAGACTATGATTATGGGAACATCCGGTTTAGTCAAACTTCTTTTGTTGTACATTTATAACGATAATGTGATAAGGCCTTCAGAACTTAGATCACTCTCCGAAAAATACGCTGACAAAATGGGGGTTGAAAATGAAGGTGCCGATATTGTCTTACAGGATATCCCTTTACTCTAGAATAGCAATTAAATAAAACAAGCGGCACAACCTTCACTTTCCGTATCGTCAAGAATGTCGATTAAAAATTTAGAGCCTTTCGATTTCTCCTTATTCATTCTATTTAAATGATCGGCTTTTATTTGTTCCATTCTTCTTGGGTTAATTAGATCTTGCAGTGACTCATGCTGATTCCAAGTAAATCCTTCCTTCTCGTTCTCATACTCCATGGCTTGTTTGTACAAATCAGGATGTTGTTCATACAACCAAACCCATTCAATTTTCTGCTGGAAAAAGCAGAAATAGCAACCTGATCTACTTCGTGCGTATTGACCTGTCTCACCATTAACTTGGTAATCAATCTTTTCATAATAACCTGGTACACCAACGCCACTTTCTCTGAGAATTTTAAAGATATCATCTCGAACTAGTACTTGCTCATCACTTAAAAGAGGATAGTCATCTTCAAAAGAAAGTGGGTAATTTCTTGATTTCAAAAACTGAAAAACGACATGATTAAATGTCACTGTATCAAGTGATAACAATGCTTCGAGTTTTTCAAGAATGATTTTTCGGTTGTGTTCCTTATTTCGCTCAATTAACTGAAGCTCTTCATTTACAATACCAGCAGCTCTATCTAATTCCGAACCATTGAAATACTTGGAATACAAGTCACATACCTCAGAACGACTATCATTAGACAAGACAGATTTTATAATCTCTTCACTCCAAATATTCTTCCGAAATGGGAAGATCGATTGAATATTGGATTTAGTAGAAATATACCCTTCTCGATCCTCATCACCCCGAATCCCTACATATGATACAGTAGGGGAGTCTCCAACAAACTTCTCAAAAGGTTCCAATTTCATTTTTTTGGTGCACCACCTTGCAACATTTGATGGTAAATAACCTCTATAAGAATTGTAGTAGAAGTCAAAAGGATTCTTTCCAGATTGAACAGCTTCATCGGCTTCAAGCTTTGTAATCTGCTTCCCTAGATATCCTTCTAACCGATCAATTAGTTGATAAGTCTCGTCAAGCTCTTTTCCAGTATCACAGAAATAATAGATCAGATCAAGTTGTGGGTATTTATCCCTTAAATGAATAGCCAGTGCTGCACTATCCTTACCTCCTGATATTCCGATTACATGTCTTAGTTTAGTCATCTAGCTGTTGCTTAAGCAAGGTAGTCAATAAATATAGGTTCATTTTTTTATTGGTACCTAACGAATTTGATACTTCTTTTAGTTTCTGTTCTATCTCCTTTTGATCTTTATGTGGAATCAGAATTGTTTCTTCTTGAAGCCCTTTTCCAAAACTTGTAAGTTGAATTTTAAAACCATCTTGGTCTGGATTTTTTTGCTTTTTGGCAATATCAACGAGGTTATCCAATTCAAATAGAGCTTGTCTAATTTTCTCCTTGAGAATATCTTCTTCTTTATCCTTTATGCTGTCAAGACTCTTGCCCAAAATAACCTGACAAATAGAATTCAGCCAGGAAGCACGATCATCAAGTGGTGATCTCAATCTTATAAGCAAGCTTTTTTGAGTAGGTAATAACATGTGTTCTTTTAACGTGTCATACCTGTTTGATATCAGTGTCTTATAGTCCAAAAATGATAGTTCTTTTTGTGCAAGAACTTCCTCAACCAAAAAAGTTTCCACTCGATTTACCAGTTCATCAAATGAACTTCTTAGTTCCTTAATTACCAGCCGAAGTTTGTTTACATATTCTTCCAAGTTAGCTTCAGACTTCAGAATCTCCTTCAGACTGGTTCCTAGATTCTTTGGGAATTCCTCAAAAAACAGCTTCTCAGGATCTTGTGTCTTTTGAATGGTTTCTCGAATGCTAATTGCTTCTTTGGAGAGTCTTTTTGTTTGCTGAGTATATGCGTTAAGCTCTCGATAAAAAACAAGAAACGGCCTAATGCTTTCAATTAGGCTTTTGTTATTGATCTTGCTAACATCCTTAAGTTGTAGTAACTCTCTGTATTTGTTGTATAAATCAAGTTTAACACCCTGAACATCGAAGGCTTTGATTTCATATTTTGAAGCGTTTCTCGTAAATAGGTAGAGAATTGCCTCATTGATTTCAGGTAAGTAACCTTCTTCCTTACCAAACAAGGCGAAATCATCTCTTTTGATGAATAAGAAGATAGGAATCCAGAAGTCTAGGAAGCCAGTTGTTAATTTAAAGGGCTTCATCATGATATGATCATAGAAGTCTTCAACTGTTTTTCTTTCCTTTTTCGCTGACTCAAGAAATAATTCGCAATGCTCCCAAAGTGGGATAAAACTGTCTTCTGTTGGCTTTACTAATGAATATCCTCCATCATTAAAGGAATGAATTCCTGTATTCTTCAATAGGGTAAGATAAATAGTCTTCTCTGCTGGAAAATGAGCTTTAGAAAATCCTAAATCATCTTTATGATGATTGTTTACCAAGTGTTCAAAGAGAATCTTTTTCGAGTTGGCGATGTTTCCAGAAATGAAATGACGGTTGATTAGCTCATTTCTAAAAATAGGAGTGTTAAAGTAAACCTTCTCACACACCTCAGAAATCTTCTTATAAAGCGCCTTTTTGGAATCAATCTTGATCTTTTTGCCTTGATAAGACCACTCTACATCCTTTGTAAAAAGAGCATCAAGTACCTGATGATTAAGTAAGCTCTTCAAGCTTTCTTGAATGCTCTGAAGCTCTTTAACAGCCACCTTGTCATCACCATACTTTTTAATTACCTGACCAGTCTTTTCAATCTCGTAGATTGATTCTTTGATATCGACAATATTTTGAAAAGAAGCATATATGAAGTCTTCGGTTTCAGAGGAAATAGATTTTAATAGCTCATTATCAAGATTTGAATCAAACACTAGATTGATGACACCATCAATTTGATATTGTTTCTTCGGTAATTCATTAAGTGGTGTTTCAGATATAAAGTATTGAAAGAACCTCGGTGTACCAGTTTTATAAGAAACTGATTTGGCATTGATAACAGCAAAGTCAAAGTACTCTTCAAGCTTATGAACAATGTCGAGTTTTGTTTCTATCTCATTGGAAACCTGAAGTAACTCATTTTCAATATTCAAATCAGTTCCTTCGGTGATTTTGAAGGATTTACTGAACCTATTAAACCTTAGAATCTTAAGTTTGACAAGTTGCTCGATCGCATTTTCAAGTTCCTTTTTACTGTGAAGATAGGAGAGGTAATCAATGATAAATTCGCCTTCAACATGGGCGCCTTTATGTCCAAACAGGCTAACAAAGCCAATTACTTTGATGATATCTTCTGCTACGATTACTTTGCCATCAAAGTCAGAATCGATGCGATCTAATGCCATATGGATCATTGACCATATCGTGTAATCAGAATTATACTTCGAATTGAGATACGAGTAAAACTCATGGTATAAGTAATCGTAAATCTCGGGTATGCCAAGCTGTGAATTCTCGTTTTTATGTTTGCTGAGTGTTCCTAATTCTGTTTCAAGAAATGTAAAAAGGGATCGCTCGTTTTGACCATATCGTTGCAGGGCTATACATAACAAGTATGCTGAAATTACATCCAGAGGCCATAATTTCTCAGCTATATCTTCACCAAAACTATTTTCCAGGTTTGTTATGTGATACTGGTTTTGCAGCTTGAGTATTTTCTTAGAGTCTTTTGAAGTAGAATGCTTAGCTTCAGAATTAATATTTTCAGCGGCCAACAACAATAGCTGCTCAATCGGTTCATTGAATGTTAAGTCTTTGAAGCGTCCTTTTACTTTTACCCATTCATTTCTTTCAGATTCAGTTAAACTATGTCCATAAGCTTCAAAACTTTGATGCAGGGTTGTGATAAATAATCCATTATGATCTGAATCATTAAAAAGTTCAGCTAGCTGTTGTAAAAAATAGATTTCTTCTTGAGGCTCGTTCTTAACTGCATACTCAAGTAGTTTACCAAATTCATCAATCACAAGGAGCGTCAAAGAATCATTTGCTGAAAGGCGAGTAGATAACTCGATCAGTATGTTTTCTGAAACATCAGTGCCTTGAGTTATTTCAAGTTTGGCTGCTAAGATTGATTTAAGAGAATCATATTCACCAACTACGTTGATTATTTCTACACGCTTAGACTTAAGATTATCTAGCCTGAAGAATTGAGACTTTCCAAGAAGCGATTTCTCAAATGCCCATAAAAAAGATGATTTACCAGTTCCATATGAACCGATAATATTTAGCGAGCGAAATCCCTTGACGAACAAATCATTAATCTGGGCAACAATCCTTTTAGCATTCGGTGTAACAGTATAGTTCAGATCATACTGCTCATCCCGAATGATATTAACCGAAGGTGAATATTTAGCTTTCATAGTACTCCTTCAGAATGTTTAATGGATCAATTTGTTTCTTGAATTGTAACTCTCTTATTCCTGCCTCATTGGAGTAGGTAACATTTTTGAATTCCTCAGATAATCCTTCTAGCAATTCGTTTAATCCTTCTCTGCTTAAGGCAAAGACAGACCCAACACTATTCTTTTGGCTGTATAGCGATTCAAAACTTATTGAACTACTATCTGCATGTTGATCAACGATGCAGTAAAGTAGTATAGCAAGTGGAAGGTTCAGACGTTTGGCTGGTTCAATTTCAAGACCTCCTTTGTGTTCTATAACCAACCCTAACTCTGTTAGAATCCCTGAAAAACTATCTTCTAGGTCTTTATCGTTTCTTTTTGAAACGTAGGTTCGCATAAACGCCTGAAAATCTGTTTTTAGAGAATTTGGACTAGTGTTATCTCCTAGTTCTCTAACTAAGTCCTTGAAATTCGATAAAGTAAACAATGGCTTTCGCTTTCTTAACTCATTGAAAATGAGTCCATAAATTGATGCATAATCCTTTTGTGTTACAATCCAGTAGTGTAGTAACCAAAGTGTTCCTTGATCTTCTAAGAAAGGATCCCAACCATCTTCGCTAAATATTTTATCAGCAATTGGTTTCAATTCTTCACTTTCGGTATCAACAAGACCAAAGGATTTAATCCAATAGCGAATAGATGCTACCATATTTTTACCAACACCAAGTAGGATAGGGGCTTCATCCTTAAAATCATAACCTGATTTTAGATGATCGTACCCTTTCTTAAGCCAGAGAGACCTGCAATGAAAAGACTCGTGACCTGAAAATCTCATTTATCAAACATTTTGAGTTGCTGACTATTTTCTACAAATTCTTCTGCGTGCTTTAAAAACCAGTCTTTTAGTGTGGTTTCATTAAGTGCAAGAGCTTTTCTAAGTTTCTTCTTGAAATCTGGATCAACTTCAATTACAATTCTTCCTGAATCACCTACAGCCATGTTATGTTACATATGTTATGTAACAAATGTATGAATTATAATCAGCACATCCAATTATGTCTCAGCACAATAGTCTTCTCCGGATTTTACCATACCAAAGGCTTGCCGAATAAGCTTATTGGCTACTGCCATAAGAGCCACTTTGCCAGGTTTTCCTTTGGCAACCAGACGATCATAGAGCTCTTTGCATTGTGTATTGTATCGGAACGCATTCATGGTAGATAGGTAAAGAATAGCTCTAGTGTGGCTTGAGCCTATTCTTGTAATTCCTCGATAACCTCTAATAGATTTACCGGATTCGTTGATAGCTGGACAAATTCCAATGAATGATGAGAATTGCTTAGCAGATGAGAAATTCTTGAACATTCCGGAAGAAATGATCAATTCTAGAGAAGCTTTTGTGCTAATACCTGGAATAGTTTGGAGTTGGAGAAACAAGTCCTTGCAATTAAGATTGGCTAAATCCACCATTTGCTTCTCCATGATTTTGATTTGAGAAGACATGGTTTGAATCATTGCTTGACAATTTTCTATGGTAAGCATATCAGGATTATGAAGTTGCTGGAATATCAGAGTACCTTGTTAATTATCGGTTTTAATCCTTTTCCTGAGTGCTTTAAAAGCTCGCAAATAGAGACAAATTCTTGAATTATCAATATTATGTTAAGTAAGGATTGAGCGTTGGCCCGCCAAAATACCCGGATGGCGATAGCTTCAGACTTGATTAGCTCCATCCGGTTATATAATTTATGTTATGTTAAGTAAAAAAAGTAGCCATTATATCCCCTGATGTGGATTTGCGTAATGATTTATGATTTTGAAGAGTCTAGTTTGAGATCGTTAAGTTCCAATTTCTATTTGCTTAAGACGATTGGGTAATCCAAACCTTTGCTTCGGACCTTTTCCACCCATGCATTAAAATCCCTGGGGAAATAAGCCATCTCATTGTCTATCTTAATGACCGTCTGTCCAAACATAAAATCACGGAAATCTTTCATTAGAGGCTCTGGGATCTCACTCAGCTTGACTGGCCTATCCCTGTGTACCAGGATATCAAAGTATTGATTGGGGGTCAATTTGTTCTTCATGAAGCATCTAAAATACAAATTTCGCCAATTAAAGGTGATTTCCGTCATTGCCTGCACGATAAAGATGGATGACTCAAACCCCTCTCATAACTTGGGGTCTTTTGAATTTCTGTTGTTATCTATTCACCATTTAAACTGTAACCAGAAACCTACACTTCATTGAAACCAATTGTCCTGTGGACTTTCCTCTTACTGCTCATCTTTTCCTGTATCACCCCTATCGATCTGGAATCCGAAAAAGACCCGGAACAGCTATTGGTGGTCGAAGGCTACCTGACTACGGAGGCCGGACCTCACTTTATCAAACTCTCGACCATCGCTGCTTATGGTGATGTCTATCGCAGTGTGACTGAACGTGTTGCGGATGCCAACGTTGTCATACGTACGGAGACCGGTGAAAACATTGGGCTAACCCACAACAAACAGGGCTACTACCAGACACCCATTACCTTCCTGCCGAGAGTTGGGGCCAGCTATACGCTGATCATCGAAACGACAGAGGGCGAACGATACCTGTCCACGCCGCAGCTCATTGAGCCAGTGCCGGAGCTTCAGCAGGTAGAACTGCGTTATAAAGAGTTTCCTGATGTCACGGTCGCTGACGGTGCTGTGGGCCTTGAAGTGTATGCTACGCTTCAGGATCCGGAAAACGTAAAAAACTATTTCATGTGGACGCGAACGGACGGTGTTTTTCCTTTCACTTCCACACCCATGGAATGTCCGGATGATGTAAAGAGTTGTTGTCGTCTCGTGGATCGCGAGATGAACTGCTTTCGATTTGAGCAGAATTATAATCAACCTCACTATGACTATAGCTTCCTGCACGGTATTCTCCCGGACTGCATCGTCAAATACCCTACGTATTTTAAACAGGCCATTGGAAGTGATCAATTACGGGATGGCAATCGCATCACCTTTAATACCGTATTCATCGAGGACGATGGCCGTCGGTTTCAGTACCGGTACCGCTTCATGCTCAACCAGCTGTCGCTGAGCGAAGAAGCTTTTGATTACTACAGTTTGGTTCAATCCCAGCAATCTATCTCCGGAGATCTCTTCGACCCCCCTCCTGCCGAAATTCGTGGTAACATCGTGAACATCGACAATCCAGGGAACAGAGCCATCGGATTCTTCGGGGCGTATGATGTGTCTGTGATGGAGGTCTATGCATCGGGTGCCCTGATCGAGGACAAGGTACCGCAGGTGATCTTTGACAAGGAATGCTGGCGGGCGGACAGCTCGGTGGTATTAAAACCTACCTGGTGGCAGGGGGCTACTTTTAGTCAGTAATTGGTTTTTTAACGAATATGTAGGGTAAGCAAACGCCGAACTGTTATTAGTAACATTCCGCTCAAATGTAAGAATCATTTTCATGAATTATGAAAAATTTGATTGAGTGGATTTTAATCCTACAGGTTGTCATTTCCTGTATTTCCCCCGTTGAAATTGAGACAGTTCGTTATCCTGATCCCAGATTGGTGGTGGAAGGGTATATTACGACGGAAGCTGGTCCGCATTTCATTAAATTATCAAGGATACTTCACTATGAGGACCTTCATACAGGAGTGGATCGGAGGGTAACTGATGCCCACGTACTAATCAGAACCACCTATGGTGAAAATATTAGCTTGAAACATGTCAAACAGGGATTTTACCAAACCCCTATTACTTTTTTACCTGTAATTGGTGATTCCTATTCGCTTTACATTGAGACTTCTGAAGGAGAAACTTATATTTCATCTCCCCAGACCATTACCAGGGTTCCGGAAATACAGGAAGTTGGATTACAATATAAATATGTTCCTGGTTTACACAGCGCTAATGGAACACCTGGTCTTGAGGTCCTGGTCACCGTGGAAGACATAGAAGACACAGCTAATTATTATTTATGGACCCTTACAGATGGCGTTTATCCATTTGTCGCTAATCCGATAGGCTGTAATCCTGCGGTGACCAGCTGTTGTCCTCTGGTAGATGCCGCATCCCACTGCTTCAGATATGAACGAAATTTCAATGTACCGTATAATGACTATAGTTTCCTACATGACCTTAGGCCTTCATGTATTTATAAATACTCAAATACGTTCAACTACGCAATTGGAAATGACCGTTTCAGGAATGGTGCCAGAACAACGTTTGAAACCATATTCGTAGAAGACGATGGTCGCCGGTTCGAATTTCGATATCGGTTTATGTTAAATCAACTATCGATATCAAAGGAAGCATACGACTATTATTCTTTACTTCAGTCACAGCAAAGTATTTCCGGAGATCTTTTTGATCCCCCGCCAGCGGAAGTTGGTGGTAATATCTTCAATATTACAAATCCCGATAAACCAGGTGTTGGATATTTTGGAGCGTATGATCTTGTAAAGAAAGAGGTTTATGCTTCCGGTGAATTGTTAAAGGAGAAAGCCGTGAAAATCTGGTTTGCAGATGACTGTTACCGGTCTGATAGTGGCACTATCTACAAGCCAACATGGTGGGATGGTGTGACTTTTTCAGAATAACCTACGTATTTATACCGAATCATTCAGGGTTTTTGCGACAAGCGGATACCGGATTTACAGGAATCGTTTATCCGGGTACTGCTCCTATTTTTGGGGAAACATTAACGCAATGACCAAGACACTTTCGATACTTACAATTCTGTTTTTCTCACTAACAGTTAAAAGCCAGGACATAGAACAGCAATATGCCAACCTCACTGATCAGTGGTTGGAGCTCTCGGAAATCTTACAATCCTATGAAGGTCTGTCTGCCTTTTGTAAGACTCCGGAGCTTCGGGATTACTCCCTGGACATCCTGTCGCAGCTGCATCACTATGATTCCGTGGTGCTGGAGTTTCTTCATGAACCTGATACCGAAACCGTCATCGGAAGCAAAGAATATCGAAGGAGTCTGAAGGACATTGAGAAGTTCGAGAACGACTATGACAACCGATCTTTTATGGCATTTCTGAGAAACAGTTGCATAGCCAGAAACGAGCTGGAAAAAGACAAGGAGGAACTGGTAAATGGATATGGGTCAGACTCTTATGACGGCCAGGTCCTTGTGCTTGAAAACGAGTTGGGCAAATTCATGAGGCACCTGGACAGAAGGATCGTTCATATTGAAAAACATCTTCATCTTATCCATCCGGATCGGTTTCAGTACCTGGTGGATGCAAGATGAGAATGGACCCAATCCTGCTACCGATTGGTTAGTTTAAGTGAAAAAAGGGAGGTGAAAGCTTCCCTTTATTTTTGAATGTAACCGTTGAGCAGATTATCGTAACACCGTCTATGCAGAGGAGTTTAGTTAAATTAGCTTCTGGTAGATCATTCAATTATGTCCGAATTCCTGCATGAACGAAAAGTCCTCCTTGCCCTCTTTGGCTCCCTGGCCTTTATGGCGCTGGTTTACCTTTTCGTAACTGAAAACTACGAGACTTCCGATGATACCATGGCAGCATCTCTGGAACCCATAATCCGGGATGGCGAGCGCATCACCAGGAGACCGGATGGCACGATGAAGACCAGGATCTTCTTTGACCAGGGGATCAAGCAGGGGGATGCTTTTCTTTATTATGACGACGGGCAGACTGTGATGCTTAAAATGCAGTATGTCAATGGGAAAAGAAACGGAACTTCTACCAAGTATTATAAAACGGGCAAGGTCTACGCCGAAACTTCATACAAAGACAATAAGTTACACGGCGTCAGGAAGTTATACTATAGAAATGGAAAGGTAAAAGCGGAAATCAATTATGCTTATGGGTATCCGGGTACAGGACTAAAAGAGTATTTGCCGTCCGGCAGTCCAAACGAAGTGCCAGAGTTCGGCTACAGCATTTCAGGGGACAATCTACAACTGATCCCGAGTACGGAATGTAAGAAGGAAATTGCGTTTTTTGTTGGGGATCTGATCGAAGGACAATTCCTGAATGACAGGGACCGATACCTGAAGCCGATACCTCCCAAAGATGGAAAGGTCTTCTTAAATCTCAAAGAGTTTACGCCCAGCTTCCTGAAAATGCAGGACGTAATCTGCTCCTGTAAGACGAAGCAGGGAAATCCGCTGGTGCAGAGGAGAAGGATTGTGGTGGAATAGAAATTTAAAATTTAAGATTCAAAATTTGAAATCCAGTATTTCCTCACGCAAAGATGCAGTGATATAATTCGAAATTCAAAATCTGGAATCTTATTACCCTGCTTGCCTTCCTGTAAGGTATAGCCCTTCATAATTCTCTCTGTGAACCTCTGTGTCTTCTTAGCGAAACTTTGCGCAATAAAAGGAATATCTCCCGCGGATCTCGCAGATTGACGCAGAAATGATTTGGGTGATGTCTCCCGCAGATTTCGCGGATTGGCGCAGAATACGGAATTTCTAATTCGAAACCCGAAATGTTCTCATGAAAAGACGCATGGAGCAACTGGCATCTAGCGGGGGCTCCCTTCAGGGAATCAAAGGGTTTCACCTTCGCTGAAGCTACGGCGAACGAAGTGCGGGTGGGTCCCTTTAGGGAATTAAAGGGTGCGGGAGGGCATTCAAAATTCGGAATCGTTGTTACCCTGTCTTAGGCATCCCTAAAGGGACTGGTCCTTCACTGTTCACTCTGCGTACCTCTGTGTCTTCTTGGCGAAACTTTGCGGAATACTCACAAAACCTTTTCCGCATATTTCGAATCATCGTCGGCTTCTTTCACCGTAAATCCCCTCTTCCTGAACATATGCAGCATCTTGGTATTGGCGTTCAATACGTTGGCATACACCTTCTTAATGCCCCTCTTTTCTGCGATGTCCATCATCAGGTCCATGAAGCGATTGCCCAAACCAAAGCCCTGCCACTTGTCCGCAATCACGATGGCAAACTCAGCATTTTCTCCTGCACTATCCGCAATCAACCGCACCACTCCAACGATCATCCTTTTCTTGCCTTCATTGATCCTGGCCACCAGGGCAATCTCCCGGTCGTAATCATTCTGAGTGTATCGGGTCAGCATGTCATGCGTTACCTGGTTGATGTACCCAAAGAACCGAAAATATTGGGTCTGCGGTGAAAGGTTGCCAAACATATCCTTCAGCAATGGCTCATCATCCGGACGAATGGGTCTGATCTTCACATCCTGTCCGTTGGACATCTTCCAGTCACTGATGAGATGTTTTGGATATGGCCTGACTACCAGGTTGTTATACTGTTTTACCTCATCCACATCTACGGTGTCATCCAGGATCACTTTTGCGTCAAGCACCACCCCACCCCTGGCATCAATCGCAAACGGGTTGATATCAACTTCCTTGATCTGCGGAAAGTCCATTACCATGTAAGCGAACTTGTACAACAGAAACTCAACCGCTTCAATGTCAACCGATTCCATGCCTCTATATCCCTTAAGCAGTTGAAAAATCTTCGTTTCCTCGATCAGTCTTTGAGCAAGCTTCATGTTGAGTGGTGGTATGCCTACATTCAGGTCCTTGAAGACTTCCACCGCCACGCCTCCCATTCCAAACATGATGATGGGCCCGAAAATAGGATCCTTTTTGCTTCCGATCAGGAGCTCGTATCGGCGAAAGACCATCTGCTCCACAAGTACACCGGCAATATTGGCTTTAGGTTTCGCCTTTTTGGCGGAAGCCATGATCTGGTCAAATGCCTCTCCGGCGTCTTCAACTTTACGGATATTTAGTACCACTCCTCCTATGTCTGTTTTATGGGTGATGTCCGGAGAAGCGATCTTCATGGCAACGGGAAAACCGATTTCTTCCGCAAACTTCATGGCCTCTTCCCTGCCGGTGACCACTTTATGTTGTGCGACCGGAATCTGGTAATTATGCAGCATGGTTTTGGCCTCATCCTCGGTCAACACGGTTCTACCCTCTTTTAATATCTTTTTTAGGAGTGCATGATTCTTCTCAGTATCGGGGGTAAAGTCATGTGGAATTGTGGAAGGCGTCTCGTACAGTGCCTGGATGTTGCGAGTATAGCTATACATATGCATGAAGGTGGTGACGGCATTTTCCGGGATTCTATAGACAGGAATATCTCCTGCATCTAATATCTCGCGACCCTTTACGACATCCTTTTCTCCCATCCAGGAAGCCAGTATGGGCTTTTTGGAGGCTGAGGTGAGTGCTACCACCTGCTCGGCGATTTCGGCGGCATTGGTCATGGACTGTGGCGTAAGGATCACCAGGACACCATCTACATTTTCATCTTTCAGGATGATTTCTGTCGCAGCCTTGTACCTTTCTGAGGTGGCATCCCCCAATACATCAATAGGGTTGCCATGGCTCCATACCGCAGGAAGCACTTTATTAAGTGCCGTCATGGTAGCCTCAGACAATTCTGCCAGTTGACCACCCTTTTTGATCAGGTGATCTGTTGCCAGTACACCGGGTCCACCGGCATTGGTAATGATCGCAAGTCTGTTGCCATCAGGTCTTGGTTGTTTGGCAAGTGCCTGTGAAGCGTTAAATAATTCCTCGATCGTATCAACAGGAATGATACCGGCCCGCTTGAATGCAGCATCAAAAGCCATGTCATTTCCGGCAAGGGTACCTGTATGGGATAAGGCCACCTTGGCTCCGGCAGAACTTTTACCTGCTTTAAGCACTATGATGGGTTTATTTCTTGAAAATGCCCTGGCGGCACTCATAAACCTCCGAGCATGCGTCATGGACTCCATATAAATGACGATGCTGCTGGTGTGCGGATCACTTCCAAAATAGTCGATCAGATCGTCAAAACCCACATCGATCATAGAGCCAATGGAAACGAAATGACTGAATCCAACCTTCTGCTCCACGGACCAGTCCAGAATGGCGGTACACAGGGCACCACTCTGGGAAATAAACGCAATGTTGCCCGGCAATGCAGATTTATTGGCAAAGCTTACATTCAGGTTGATGGAGGGTTTGATAAACCCAAGGCAGTTTGGACCTATGATGCGCATATTGTATTTGCGGCCGTATTCCAGGATGGTATCACTCATCTTATGACCTGAGTCCCCCGCTTCCATAAAACCGGCGGAAATGATCACGACCCCTCCTACACCGTATTCTCCGCACTCCATGACCAGGTCCGGTACCGTAGAGGCGGGTGTGGCGATCACGGCAAGATCGATCTGGTCCTGCGTGTCTTTCAGGTTTGCATAGCTGCGTATCCCGAATATGCTTTTGTTTTTGAAATTGATCGGATAGACGGTGCCATTGAAGCCGGTTCCGATCATATTTTTGATCAGTGCATGACCGACGCTGCCTTCTTTGTTGCTGGCACCGATGATTGCTACGGTTTGAGGATTGAAGATTTTGTCAAGTGGATTCATATTTTCCAGTATGGATTTAGTTGGTTTGTCAATATTCCCATGTTGATCTCGTATTCGTCCCAGACTTTAATGTCGGACTCGGTTCTTCCTTCCGGAAACCTGAATTCATCACCATTTATGCCATCCAGGAAGCTGAATACGCATTTTGGAAGCTCTTCTACGTTATAACCACCTTCCAGAGTGGCAAACAGGTTGTTAAAATTTGCGGCAAGCTCCTTCCCTATCTCATAATAGACATCGGAGGTGACCCTAAGATCCAGAAGCAGATCATATTGATGCGCATCGAAGCCTGCTGATATCGCGACCACGTCAGGGTTGAAGGCTTTCGCATATGGGAGCATGGCCCTGAAAGCATCCATGAAGATGTCGTCAGCGGCACCCGGAGGCAGTTGATTATTCCAGGTGAACCCTGCACCCTTGCCGGCACCAATTTCCGATGCTCGCCCGTGTCCGGGAAAGGCCGGAAACTGATGCATGGACCAGTACACTACTTTGTCAGACTCGTAGAAGATTTCGCTTGTACCATCCCCCAGGTGACCATCAAAGTCGAATACCAGTACTTTTTTCCCTTGATTCACAAGGTTTTGGGTGGCAATGCTGACGTGGTTGAACAGGCAGAAGCCACTTGCCTTACTAGGGTACGCGTGGTGCCCCGGAGGACGTACGATGGCAAAATCCCCTGCTTGTGATGCCATCAGTGTGGCATTAGATGCGATAACAGCTGCTTCATAGCTTCGGGAGCTGACTACGGTATCCGGATCGAGGTGACCTCCTGAGGTGCAAGCGGCTTTGACCTGGTCAATGTACCTCTGTTTGTGTACCAGTGACATCGCAGATTCATCGAATTCGATGTCAGTTTCCGGGAGATTGCCTAATGATTCCAATCGCTTCTTATTCTCAGGATGCATCCCTGTGTCATGGGCCTTAAAGATGGAATTGTAGATGAGTTTCATGTCCTTTTACTTTCGCGAAATTAGATTAGGTAGTGTTCCACTAACCTAATAATTATCATGATTCCCGGTGATATTTCACAATGTGGCTTTTGATACTTTTTGAATGGGCTTACAATTCCTTGTTGGATGGTACTGTAGATTTTTTTCTACATAATTCGATTTATTCCCCAATTTCAGAAAATGGAATAGCCTCTATTTAAAAGTATTCGCAGTGGCACGGCTTTTTCACTATAAGCAATCAAATAATCAATTTGATACATGAAATTCAATAAGACTTTTTTTCTAAGATTATCATCGTTGTCGTTTCTATGGATACTGTTATTGGGACTATCCTGCTCACAGCAATCCTCGGAGTCAAATTCCAATGAAGTTTCATTTGAAGAGAAAAAAACGGAGATGAAGCAGAAACTTGAAGCCATGAAAACGGATGTTTCCAATGCACTAGAAGACGTGAAGGACGAACTGGACATCAATGAAGGTCCGGTGGAGTCGGCCACGGAAGACCTGATCTCCGAACTTGAAATGAAGCGCGATAAAATCCAGGAATCCCTCGACAATATTGACAATTCCAATGAAAGCAACTGGGATAAGATCGAATCCGACGCACAGAAAGTAGCGAACGACGTTGAATCGTCCTTCGGCGATCTGAAGAGTAAAGTGACGGAGCTTATTAATAACAACCAAAACTCAGACAACTCCTGATCTATGTCGTTTAACATCGCGAAAGCCTGGACACTGGTAACAGGCAAGATTGAAAGCTGGCTGGAAATGCTGACCTCCATGTTACCCAATATGGTGGTCGCCGTTCTGGCTTTGCTTTTTTTCTATATCCTGGCACGAGTCATCAGGAAGATCGTATCTCGTGTTTTCGGTAGATTTTCCGATTCTGAGGCGTTGAATTCCGTGGTTTCCACCACGGTTTACGTGCTGGTCATCATCATTGGTCTGATGGCAGCACTGAATGTGCTAAAGCTGCAGCAGACCGTTTCATCCTTACTTGCCGGTGCAGGGATCATCGGTTTGGCATTAGGTTTTGCATTTCAGGACATCGCAGCCAATTTTATGTCCGGAATACTCATTGCTTATCGCAAACCCATTCTGGTAGGTGACATAATAGAAACCAATGGTTACATGGGTAAGGTGGAAAAAATCAACCTCAGGGTCACGATATTGAGGACTTTCCAGGGGTTGCATGTGATCATTCCCAATAAGGAAGTATTCCAGCAGCCGCTCACCAACTACACCAAAACCAACGAACGAAGGATCGACCTGGAAGTGGGTGTGTCATACGCTGACGACCTCGAAAAAGTAAAAAGAGTCACCGAGGAAGCCATCGGCTCACTCTCCTATCTTCAGAAGGATCGTGATGTCAAATTATATTATGAAGCTTTCGGAGATAGCTCCATCAACTTTAAAGTGGTTTTCTGGATCGACTATCCAGATGACCCCGGTTTCCTGACGGCCAGAAGCGAAGCCATTATGGCCATCAAGAAAGCATATGATGAAAACGACATTACCATCCCTTTCCCTATCAGAACACTCGATTTTGGGATCAAAGGAGGCAAAGAACTCTCACAAATGAAGGTGATGGAAAAAGCCTCTAACGGTAAAGGATAATTCCCGATGCAACCAAAATAATGGAGATCCTGTTGGTACATTTGAAACCATGGATCTCCTTTTAAATACCCGTTCCTCCGAACCGGAACTCATGGACGACCTGGCATGTGATGGCCCGGTGGTCAACCAAACTTTACGGGAGATTGATTTTATCAACCAGAGCCTTGGCGGCAATGCGCTTAGTTTAAGGGCGCTCGAACAGGTTTTAAGAAAGTTCGATCGGAGAAGCCTGAAAATCGTCGATATAGGTTGCGGTTCCGGGGATTTGTTGGCTCGTTTTTCAGACCGATGTGAGAAATCTTCCCGGGAAATGACCGGTACAGGAATTGATGCCAATCCATACATCATAACTCATGCCCGGGATCACTGTAAATCTTACGCCAATCTGGACTTTAAAGCCCTTGACGTTTTTTCCGAAGCGTTTAAAGAAATTCACTGCGACGTCATGCATGCCAGTCTCTTCCTGCATCATTTCACTAAAGAGCAATTGATCGAATTGTTCGGTAAAGTCAAAACACAGGCTAAATACTTCATTATCAACGACCTTCATCGCCATCCATTGGCCTATTGGAGTATAAAAGGACTAACCGCCCTGCTTTCAAAATCGGAAATGGTGCGGTACGATGCGTGCCTGTCAGTGAAGCGAGGATTTCAACGAAA
The DNA here is from genome assembly GCA_965228045.1 of Cyclobacteriaceae bacterium. GTDB lineage: Bacteria > Bacteroidota > Bacteroidia > Cytophagales > Cyclobacteriaceae > JANQEU01. The sequence goes on from OZ245789.1 coordinate 2,693,492, forward strand.
AGAATGGGAGGAAATTTTTGTGGCAGCAGGAGTTCACCAGTACCAGATTAGCTGGAAATGGGCCTTCCGATGGCAGATCATCATCGACTTTAATCCGCATCGAAATGGCTGACGTGATCGTCATAGGTGGTGGTCTGGCTGGACTTACCAGTAGCATTTTATTGGCCAAAGCCGGCTATGACGTAAGCTTATTGGAAAAGGGAGACTATCCGCGTCACAGGGTGTGTGGTGAATATGTCAGCAATGAAGTAGTACCTTTCCTGAAACAACATGACCTCTACCCTGCTGAGATCGGGCCATCTCAGATCCATAAATTTCAGCTTACATCTACCAATGGTCGCGAGGCCAGTTTATCACTCGACCTCGGAGCCTTCGGGATCAGTCGTTATGCTTTTGATCATTTTCTCATGCGAAAGGCAAAGGCGGTCGGAGTCGATGTTCAGGTAAATTCCAGAGTCCGGGAGATACAATTCGATGGGGACTGCTTTAAGGTAACGACGGACGATTCAGGTTATGAAGCGCCCTTTGTCATCGGAGCGTATGGTAAGCGAGACAATCTCGATCAGGGCTTGAATCGCTCTTTTATGCGAAAACGCTCTCCTTACCTCGGTGTCAAGTATCATATCAAAACAGACTTTCCTTCGGATCAGATCGCTCTTCATAATTTTCAGGACGGCTACTGCGGGATCAGCAAAGTGGAAGGAGATACTTTCAACTTATGCTATCTGAGCCATCGCGATAATCTTAGGAACTATGGCAGAATTGAGGATATGGAGAAGGCGGTGTTACATGAAAATCCATTTCTTCGGAAGATCTTTACCGACAGTAAGATTTTGTTTGATAAACCCCTGGTAATAAGCGAGATAAGCTTCGAACCAAAAGCGCTTATCGAAAATCATATCCTGATGTGCGGAGATACAGCAGGACTCATCACCCCACTATGCGGAAATGGAATGGCCATGGCGATTCATGGAGCAAAGATCCTTTCCGATGTCTTGATAGAAAACAGACTGGAGAATTCATCCGCCGGACGGAAGAGAATTGAAAAGGAGTATATGATAAAATGGAAATCAAACTTCAGTTTTCGCCTGAAAGCCGGAAGGACTATACAGCGACTTTTCGGAAGTAAACGCATGAGCAATGTAGCCGTAAACCTTGCCAGGTCAACACCAGGTATCGCTCATAAACTGGTAGAAATGACCCATGGTAAACCTTTCTAGCGAAGTACCAGCGCTGCCAGGAAGTATAGGTTGAGGCAGGTTGCAGAGATTAGGTTGAGGTTCATCGTTCTACGGAAATTGACCTCGGCCCTATCCTTGCGCGCTTTCAGGTACCATTGAACGAAATAAATTAGAACAGGACACAGTACCACAAGGTATGTTATCGCCCAGTGGAAACTAAATTGCTGGTAGAAATAGACGAAATACCCGGTTGTTGCCAGGGTGAAGACGCTCATGGTGAAATGGAAAGTTCCCAGGATACCCAGCTTTCTGCTGATAGTTTGGTCCCCTCTTCTGCTATCTTCCTCATGCTGATAAATTTGTGTCATGGGATATGAACCAAAGAGCATAACGGTGGAAAGTATCGCCGGGAATTGGATCATGGGAATGAACAAATCCATTGCCTCAGGATGCGCAGCAATGTATGTGGTAAGGAAAATCCAGTATCCCTGAAATACGGAAACAGCTACCCAGCCTGTGATGGGCATTTTCTTCAGTCGAATCGAAGGATGGCTATAGGCCTTGCTGATAAGCCCGTATATAAGGACCATTGTTACCACTTGCCAGTTAATCAAAAAGCAGATAAGGGTCCCGATGAGGTCGAATAATAATGCAGTCCAGTAAAGGTCCTTCCCTACTTTGGGAGGTGTTTTCAGTCCACCAATGCTCTCCTCATCCTTGTCGAAATAGGAATTGTAACCATTGCTCGCCGGATAGATGAAAAGGTGCAGCGCAAAGAAAAGAACAAACCCATTTACAATATCAATTCCACCCGGGTCAATACACAACGCAAATAGGAAAACCGGAAGCAGATTGAAGCTAAATGGAATGCGGAGATGCAGCAGCGTAGAACGGGTCATTGCTTAAAATTAGCTTATTTAAATGCAAACAAACTTCTTCTTTGAAATAATGGTTTTAACTTAAGAATCACTTATACGGCTCTACTTAAAGTATTTATTTAAGTAATTATAAGTAGCTGTATATTAATACTTTATGGCTACTTATTTAAATTCAATAGGCACGGCTTCTCCGGAAAATCAGATACCCCAAAGCACCATTGCTGAGTTTATGAAATGGGATCTTTCATTAAATTCTGAACGATCCCGTGAACTGGACGTTCTGTATCGTGCTTCGGGAATAAAGCAGCGACACAGTGTCATCCCTGATTTTCAGTTTCCCGGTCAGGAGGGTATGTTCTTCGGTAAAAAGTCAACCCCTACTTTGAAAGAGAGAATGGAGGTCTTTGAGAAGGAAGCTCCCTCCCTGAGTATGGAAGCCATCAAAGGTTCGATTCCACCTTCACAGTTGTCATCCATTACCCACATCATCACCGTATCCTGTACCGGAATGTATGCTCCGGGACTGGACCTTGACATCATTCGTCAACTGGGTCTATCTACCTCCATCCAACGGACTGCAGTCAACTTCATGGGGTGTTATGGTGTGTTTAATGCCCTGAAACTGGCCCACTCCATTTGCCAGAGCAATAACCAGGCAAATGTATTGGTAGTTTCGGTGGAGCTGTGCACGCTTCATTTTCAGCGACAGACTGATCTAAATACCACATTGGCCCAGGCACTGTTTTCCGATGGGGCAGCGGCATGTCTGGTTTCCAATACAAGAACTGATGGCGCACTGGAGATCTTAAATTTTCAATGTGAGGTAAATTTTGATGGGATCCGGGACATGTCCTGGCGAATTGGAGCTGATGCCTTCAATATGGTATTGACTCGCGATGTGCCAAACCTGATTCGGAAGGATATTCGTAATCTATCTGATAAACTGCTGAGGGATCTTCCATACAAAGTAGATGATATCAGCAATTACGCGATCCATCCCGGTGGTAGAAAGATCCTTACCGACATTGAAGAAGTGCTTGGCATCCCCAGAAACTTAAACGCGGTTGCTCATGAAGTGCTGAAGAATTATGGAAACATGTCTTCCACTACGATTCTTTTCGTTCTGAGAGATGTGATGAATAACCTCAAATCCAACGAAACCGTGATGAGTATGGCTTTCGGTCCGGGGCTAACCATGGAGAGCATGCTTTTGAAACGGTTGGCCTAATTCCCTCCTTTTCTCATTTCGGCCCTTCTCATCGGCATACTGTCGATCAGGTCGTAAATGGATTTGGGGTCTACCAATGCTTCCCGCTGTCGCTTAATACCTCCGTCTTTGCCAATAAGCGCAAGGTGAAATTCACCATCGTTCCAATTCAGAAATTGACGCAAGTCCTCTGTTTTTATGGAAATTTCTTCTTCGGGGAAGTGCTGGAAAACTTGGTTTTCGTCTATTACGAGGATCACCATATCACGATCCAGAAGTTTTTCCTTTTCGGAAAGAAATGCGTTAATCTGTTCCATCTCAGCATCCGCCTGGATCACCAGGACACGACTTTCCCATCGGTAATCCTGAAGAGGGCTTTGTTGGTACAAGATCAAAGTGGCAATGAATAAGTTTATCATCAATAATATATTTCCTGTGCCAATCGATAGGTATTGGCATGCGCTTCAATTATTACTCTTATGTCTTCCGAGTATCCCCCTCCCATGCATGCGACCACCGGAAGATCATTGGCCTTAGCCGTTTTCAATACCAGTTCATCGCGTCGCTTACACCCCTCCAAAGTTAGCGACAGACGACCAAGTTTATCAGACTCTAGCACGTCGACACCGGATTGGTAAAAAATGATTTCCGGCTCGAATTGATCCAGTATATTCTTCAGGTTGACTTCCAGTGTGCTGAGGTAAAACTTGTCATTGCATCCGTCCGGCAGACCTATGTCCAGGTCACTGGTTTCCTTTTGGAGCGGGTAATTCTTCTCACCGTGCATGCTAAAAGTAAAGACTTCAGGTACTCTTTCAAAGATTTGGGCGGAACCATTCCCCTGGTGGACATCCAGGTCGACAATCAATATCCTGCTTACCAACGATCGATCCAACAAATGCCTTGCGGCAATAGCCTGGTCGTTTAGCAGGCAGAATCCCTCACCCCTGTTGGTAAAGGCATGATGGGTGCCGCCGGCGATATTAAGAGCCATTCCTTTCTCCTTCCAAGCATGTTCAGCACACTGGATGGTTCCCCCGGCTATGTTGATTTCCCGATCAACTAATTGTTTAGAAAGTGGAAATCCGGTTTTTCTTTCTTCGGACCGGGTCAGATCCAGGTTTCGGAGTCGATGCCAATAATCCTGATCATGAACTCTCAGAATCTCATTGTCTGTGACACTGTCAGGTTCAAACAGATTATCCGATGTCAAAGTACCTTCATGAAGCAACTGCTCAGGAAGCAGCTCATACTTTTCCATCGGAAATCGATGGTTTTCAGGTAAAGGGTGACTGTAAAGATTTGACCAGGCAACTTTTAGCATCATTATCTGAATGGAACAATAAAACTAAAAGTTCACCTGGTCAAGTAATATTGATCTTAAAACGTTGCGTAATTATTCACAAAGTGTACATGACTGACACTGATAAACTACATCTTTAGTCAGTGAAGATAGCAGGACAACAAATGAGCGTAACATGGTATTGGTTTTGAACCTTAATATTCCACAGGATACGTCTTAAATGAAGCAATTCAATATTTTGAAATTATTAGCAGTTTGTTAATAAGCCACTCAAGCCTATTGAATATCCTTCCAGCTTGCCCCTCGCTTGATGGAAAAAAGTGTCCCCACGTTTATCCCAAACCTCTTCGCTATAATTCTGTATCGCGTCTTTCGATTAGGGTCATTCACAAGCTTTCGAAGTACCTTCACTTTTGCTGGTGTTAACTTTGTGTTAGGTTTGAAATCCGGACGGTAGTCATAGGCGCTTTTGGCGAATTCTTTCCTGTAAGACTTATAGGTTTCATAGGACACCCATTGCAGATTGTTGGCCGCACAATTGCTGCGATTTCGGTCTTTAAAAATTATCCGCTTATGATTTTCCGGGTTTGGGACAAACAATTCCGCCACAAGTTTGTGGACATACCGCAAAGTGTTTTTCCCATCCTTTTTGCGGGTTGGGATGGCGTTATATCCGGCATTTTTATATCCGGAAAGCAAAATCGGTTTGCCCTGACTATTGGAAGGTATACTTTGTACCCTACCTAAATCGGAAATCAGGAAGGTGGAACGAAGGTTATCGTCCTTGTACTCTTTCCATTGCTCTGACATGGTTCTTAGCTCTTAAAGATGGTGCAACAACTGATCAATCTCTGAAGTTTTCTAACTTAACAACCAGTATTTAGTGAATTGTTAACTGGCTGTTAAAGTTCTGATTATGAACGACTCCGGAAATTAATTTCCTTCAATTTACACAAACTGCGTTTCAATTTCAAGTCAGGGGGGTATGGACACGTTCATATGAATAAACTAACCAGAATAATCCTGGATTCCTGTTTTTAAGCTTGAATCCGTTTTGCTCCATGAATTTTTGAATGTCCTTTGCTGAATGAATGTATGTTCTGAAAGCACTCCCCTTCCATATAAAGTAATATTTACCAAGCAGTGAGAACCCTTTGAAGATGAAATTATCCCTGGGCATGCTCAGGAACAGTACTCTTTTTGACCTACTTCCGGCACAGGAAAGCAATTTTCTAAAGTCCGGATAACAACAAACCACCTTATCCAGCGTCACAAAATCATGAACCTCTATGTCCTCATAAACATCCACCAGGTCTCCAGCCTTAAAACTTGTTCTTTCCTTCCAGGATTGCTCCCGGGCGTAAGATTGTGCGACTTCCAAATAACCATGTGAGGCATCCACATCTGTCGTTTGAGATCCTCCGGCGGATAAAAATTTCCATTGAATGGCCCCAATGCCTCCCCCAACATCCAAAAGCGATTGGTGCGGTTCCATAGAGTCAGTCAGCAACTTAATAATTTTCTTTGTAGCACCCTTGGCGCCGGACTTTCTGAACTTCTTCAGCTCTTTCTTTGCGGTTCTTTTGTCGAAAAGATCGTTGGCATCACAACAATGCTGGCAGGTCATCTATCCAATAGTTTAACAAGGTCATAGCAATACTGATGCAAAGTAGGCCTGACCCCCAGTTCATAGATCTGCCTTTGATTTCGGGATGGATAGACACGGTTTGCCAGGAATACGAAGAGGAGGTCATTTTCAGGATCCGCCCAGATCAAAGGGCCCGTATAACCTGAATGTCCGTAACTTCTAAAACTGGCATCTTTCGCTACACTGCTCACTCGTTCGTTATACTGAATGAGCGGTTTGTCAAACCCGAGACCTCTCCTGTTATCTTCGTTTGGGTATTGTGCGGTAGTGAAGAGATCAACGGTCCTGGAAGAAATGATCTGAGTCGTATCCACCATACCATCATTCAATAGCATTCTCCAGACTTTAGCCAGGTCCGTGGCATTAGAAAAAAGGCCTGCATTGCCTGAAACTCCTCCCATTACTATTGCGCCTTCATCGTGCACGGTTCCATGGATTTGAGTCTGTCGGAAAAAGGAATCAAGCTCCGTAGGCACTATGAGTGATTCGGGATACTTGTCCAGTGGATTGAAAGTAGTCGTAAGGCTCCCCGTTTTCTGATAGATCTCCTTCTGTACAAATTCTTCGAATGCCATACCAGATTGAAGCTCTACGATCTCCGGAATCAGGTAAAAAAACAAGCCGGAGTACACATAACCGCGGTTCTCATCAAAATCGGACCTTTTGATCTGCCTCTTGATGTATTTGTAGTTGTTACGGGTCAGGTATAGACTATCTGTGATTTTGATTGGATACTTTTCCGAGTACTCCTCCCTAAAAAATCTGCCCTTATAACCCTTGTCATTTATCATATCCTGATAATATGGTATCCAGGGACGCCATCCGGCCTGGTGTGCAAGCGTCTCCCGGATGTTGGCATTTGCTTTTTTATTCCAAATGCCAATTCCAGGTACGTAATCCTTTACTTTTCCGTCAAGGTCGATCAGTCCATCATCATACAATTTCATCAGTGATAAGGTGGCAGCAGTTACCTTAGTCACTGATGCTAAATCGTAAATGTGATATCTCTCTACGGGTCGAACACTGTCGTAGGTATGGTATCCATAGGCTTTGTGGATCAGTACTGTGTCTTTCAGACTAATATGTAAAACACCTCCCGGAAAAGCCTGCTTTCTGATGGCCAATTCCATCACCGAATCTATTTTACTTAGTATTGCGTTTGAAAGTTGAATGACGGATGAGTCGCTTTGTGAAGGCTGCAATGAATGAATTCCAGCTTCCATGGAAAGAGGTTTCAAATCAACACTCATGGTATCCATTTCCTGCGCTGAATTCTGGATAGAAATGGAAAAAGTGAATAAAAGAAGTATCAAGTTTTGATATGTCCGAAGCCCCATAGACTTTTGCGTTTTATTTCTCGAACCTATGCAAAATCACAAACATTTCATCATTGATTTCGATTCTACATTTACCAAGGTTGAGGCTTTGGACGTTTTAGGAGAGATAGCCCTTGATGGAAAACAGGAAAAAGAAAAAGCTTTAGGCAGAATTGCCGAGGTCACCGACCTCGGTATGGAAGGGAAACTATCTTTCCGGGAGTCCCTTGAAGAACGCATTGATATCCTTAAAGCACACCGCGATCACCTTCCCGAACTCATTAATAGACTTAAGGAACTTGTCTCAGAATCGTTTAAAAGAAATAAGGAATTCATAAAACAATATTCCGATGACTTCTACATCCTTTCAAATGGATTTAAGGACTTCATCGTTCCGGTCGTGGCCGAATATGGTATAAAACCTGAAAATGTGTTCGCCAATGACTTTGAATATGATGACCAGGGCAATATTGTTGGCTTCAATAAAGAGAACGTTCTATCCTCTAACAACGGAAAGCCCAAACAAATCGAACGATTGAAGCTCGAGGGTGATGTCCATGTCCTTGGAGATGGATTTACAGACTACGAGATCAAAAAGGCAGGATTGGCCAAAAGATTCTACGCATACACAGAGAACATTTCCAGAAACAATGTGATCGAAAATGCGGATTCTGAGGCTCCAAACCTGGATGAAATACTTTATCAGAATAAAATGTCCAGAGCACTTTCCTATCCAAAAAGCAGAATCAAGGTACTCTTGCTGGAAAATATCCATGAACATGGAATAGAATTATTAAAGAAAGAAGGCTATCAGGTAGAGGTCTACCCTGCTGGAATGGGTGAAGAAGAGCTTGCAGAAAAGATAGTCGATGTTTCCATTTTGGGGATCAGGTCCAAGACCAAAGTCACCAAGAAAGTTCTTAAAAATGCCAAAAGACTGCATTGCGTCGGCGCATTCTGCATTGGGACAAACCAGATCGACCTGGAGGAGTGCCAGAAAAAAGGAATTACGGTTTTCAATGCACCTTACAGCAACACCAGATCGGTGGTTGAGCTGGCCATTGCCGAAATCATCATGCTCATGCGAAATCTACCCGATAAGGTCGCAGGGATGCACGAAGGGAAATGGATGAAATCGGCAAGTGGAAGTTTTGAAATAAGAGGTAAGACATTAGGAATAGTGGGATATGGTAACATCGGTTCTCAACTGTCTGTGTTGGCAGAGACACTCGGCATGAAAGTGCTGTACTATGATCTGGAGGAAAAACTTGCGCTTGGCAACGCTCACCGATGCATAACGATGGAAGAGTTATTCTCTAAATCAGATGTGATCACCATGCACATCGATGGCCGTAAAGAAAATGAATATATCATTGGGGAGAAGGAATTTGCGCAGATGAAGGATGGAACGATCTTTCTGAATCTGAGTCGTGGAAAAGTAGTGGACATTAAGGCATTGAAAAATGCCGTTACATCCGGAAAAATCAGAGGTCTGGGAGTAGACGTGTTCCCTTCGGAACCGATGAGCAATGATGATGAATTTGTTTCCGAAATTAGAGGTTTGCCCAATACGATCCTGACACCACACATTGGTGGATCCACATTAGAGGCACAGCGCAACATCGCCGATTACGTTCCATCCAGAATAATGGACTATATAAATACTGGATCTACATCCGGAAGTGTAAACTTCCCAAACATCATTTTGCCATCTCTGAAAGCCGCACATCGATTCATTCACATACACAAAAATGAACCGGGAATTCTGGCGGAAATTAACCGAATATTAGCACGACATAGTTTGAATATTGTAGGTCAATATCTGAAAACCAATGAGATAGTTGGATACGTAATAACCGACGTGGACCGGGATTATGATGATGATGTGATCAAGGAGTTAAAAAAAATAGATGCAACCATTAGATTTAGGGTGTTATATTAGTAGATTAGTAGGCCGAAACAACTAATAGTACGCAACCTCTTTGATTAGAGTACTTAATAAGTAATGTCACCGCTCAATTGGAAAATACTTGATAATTACAAGCAGTTTGATGATGTGCTGGAAGATTCCCGCATCAGGCCTGTCCTGATTTTCAAACATCGACCTGCATCGCCCGAAAGCGTTGAGGTCCTGAAAACGCTGGAAGCCGGATGGGAACAATTGGCTCCGCAGATGGATCTTTACATTCTGGATGAATCCCAACACAAAACCCTCTCAGACCGAATTACTGATGCTGCCGGAGTTGACTTTGTTTTCCCACAGGTATTGTTATTCGCAGATGGAGTGGCTATGTATGACGAGTCAGGTGATATGATCAGCATTAAGAAGATCAAGATTGCCTTAAAGATCATCAACAGGACCTTCAAATGGATGGAGTCCAGGGCATAAAAAAACTCCCGGCTTTCACCAGGAGTTTATTACCTCGGTCCTTGAAGAAAAAACCTCCAAAAGATAAGATTTGAGCTGATCGATCATCATCTACTATCCACTGTTATCCTATCTGCCAAAGCAAATGAGGTCCGCCTTCTGGCGGATGAGGTCCAGTATCAGATATCTCTGGCCCGGAATTAATAATTGTGTTAGATTTTAACGTAATCATCCGAGGCACTCCTAAATTTACGAATCTATTTTGACCGAAACTTAAATGTCTAAAAAAATATATTTCACACCGGGTCCTTCCCAACTGTTTTATTCATTACCATTTCACATAAAAAATGCTCTGGAAAAAGACATTGGGAGCATTTCCCACAGAAGTAAGGAGTTTCAAAATATTTTTCAGGACACCAGGAATAACCTTTCGGATCTGTTGGACCTTCCCGATGGTTATGAAATCTTTTTCACAGGTTCGGCCACTGAAATATGGGAGCGTTTATTACAAAATCTGGTGACGCAGCACTCTCATCACTTTGTCAATGGATCATTCTCTAGTAAGTTCTATGAGTTTACCAAAAAGTTAAACATTCGGTCCACTTCATCGAAGGCCGATTTGGGTAAAGAGTTTGAAAATTTTGAAGTACCGGAAGACACCGAACTCATCTCAATAACTGTCAATGAGACGAGTACCGGTTATACTTTCGACAAGCGGAAAATGGAAGAAGTTCGCAATGCAAATCCGAATGCGTTGATTTGCTGGGACGTTGTATCCATTACTCCTGCTGTTAAGCTGGATTTCTCCCTTTGTGATACTGCATATTTTTCGGTTCAGAAATGCTTTGGACTGCCGGCTGGTCTGGGCGTTTGGATCGTTAATGAAAAAGTCCTGCAGAAAGCTGAGCAAAAATCCCGGGTATCAAGTATTGGTACTTATCACGATCTACTTACGTTGAAAAAATATGGTGACAAAAACCAAACACCGGAGACACCGAATGTTTGGAATATTTATCTATTAAATGGCGTAATTCAGGACATGCTTGCCAGGGGAATTGATCAGATCCGGAATGATACCATATACAAATCCACGATCCTGTATCAGTCCGTGGAAGATCATCAGTTTCTGTCCCCTGCCATTGACCGGAAAGACAATAGATCCAGGACAGTATGTGTGGCGAATGTTATGGAAAAACAATCGGAATTATTGGAATACCTTGCTACCAAAGGAATGATTATTGGAAAGGGATATGGAGATCAAAAGGATACTCAAATCCGGATCGCCAATTTCCCAACTCATTCACGGGAGCAGGTTGAAATGCTCACGGATTACTTGAAAAAATTCGAATAGAAGATTATTCTGATTCTATTATCAATGAATGTTCTCGTCAAAATATTAGGATGAATTATTAATAAATTGCAAATGATTATTTTGAACTTTATTTCTAGTAAATAGTTTAATAAATTAAGTCCCGTATTAACTTTGCATCCAAGACTCGACCATGTATAAATTCAAAAAAATTCTTGTTGGACTTGATCAGTCCGAAACAGATGACAGATTGTTGGAAGCCGTATGTAAGGTCTGTGAACTGTCTGGTTCCAAGGATATTTACTTTGCCAATTTTCTTAAAGATTTCAGCGTTCCTGACAGCGTTTTAGCCGAATTTCCTGACATCTTAAATAAGGCCATCGAGGAGCGCCAAAAAGAGATAGAATCAAAAGTCAAGGAAAAATTCTCATGCAATGGCGTTACACCACACTTTGTCATCAAAAGTGGACAACCAACGAAGGAAATAATAAAATTCGCTGTTGAGAAGAAAATTGACCTTATCGTGCTCGGTCGAAAGGGAAAAAAAGGTGGTGGAATTTTGATCAACAGACTTGCCAGAAGGGCCAGCTGTTCTTTGCTTATTATACCTACGAAAAATACACTCGAGCTTAAGAGGCTTCTGGTACCGATTGATTTCTCACCGTATTCGAAGTTGGCGCTGGAAAAAGGGATCGAAATTGCTAAATATCGTGGGGGAGACACCAAAGTAATTACCCAAAATGTCTATCAGGTCCCTTCAGGGTATCACTATACCGGTAAATCTTTTCAGGAATTTGCAGACATCATGATGGAGAATGCCTTTAAAGATTTTCAAGTGTTCACCAGTGACATCGATAAAGGTGATGTGGATGTGGATTCGGTGTACTCCCTTGATAAAGATGAAGACATCATCAAACAAATCTACAAAACAGCCAAAAAGACAAAATCAGATGTCATCTTAATAGGTGCGAAAGGTCGCTCGGCAACTACTGCCCTCTTCATAGGTAGCAAAGCTGAAAAACTTATTCAAATGGATGAAGATATTCCGGTTTTTGTGATCAGACCCAAGGGAACGACTGCCGGCTTTACAGAATTACTGGAGGATATTTAATCAGGACCTCATTTTATCAAGCAATCGGTTAAGCTCTGCACATTCCTCTTCCGTTAGATTGTTGACTTTTTTCTCCCAAAAAATAAGTTCACCATCAATCTGCTCCAGCAAATCAAGACCTTGTTGGCTAATGATCACATCCACTGCCCGTCTATCGGAAGGACATTGACGACGCTCCACCAATTTCTTTGCTACAAGCTTATCTACGATCCTGGAAGCATTTGAGCTTTTGTCCAACATTCTTTCGATCAGAAGGTTAACTGTGGATGTGCCAGGATACTGACCTCTCAATATTCTCAGAATATTATACTGCGGAACAGTAAGGTCATGTGGTTTAAAAAAAGAGAGCTGTTTTTGATGAAAATAATTATGTGTGTAAATGAGATTTACAATGCTCTTATTACGCTCACTTTTGAACTTTGTCTGTAATATGTCTTTTTCTAGATTCCCCATTGTTTAATACATAGACATTATATGTAACGACAATCAAATTGATATGGTTTAGCAATATAGTCAAAAACGGCCCAAAAATGCGTTGCGAGGATTTTCGGATATTAAATCCCTCACTCTGTAGTATATTCGGTATTGTCGCATAACTTTGCATCCCGTAACAACACTTAGCGAACTTTTAATGTCCAAGGTTAAATACATTTTTGTTACGGGCGGGGTAACTTCATCTCTAGGCAAAGGCATCATTGCCGCTTCTCTCGGAAAACTACTTCAGGCAAGGGGATTCAGGGTTACCATCCAAAAATTTGATCCTTATATAAACATTGATCCGGGTACGCTTAATCCATATGAACATGGGGAATGCTACGTGACGGATGACGGCGCTGAAACGGACCTGGACCTTGGCCATTATGAACGATTTTTGAATGTTCCAACCTCCCAGAACAATAACATAACCACTGGCCGTATTTATGATAATGTTATTCAGAAAGAACGTGCCGGAGAGTTCTTAGGAAAGACAGTTCAGGTCATCCCTCACATTACCGATGAGATCAAGGACAACATTTACAAACTTGGTGAAACTGGTAATTACGATATCATAATCACAGAAATTGGCGGCTGCGTTGGGGACATTGAATCTCTACCCTTTATAGAAGCAGTAAGACAGGCCAGATTGGAATTGGGCCCCAATAATGTAGTAGCCATTCACCTGACACTTATCCCCTATTTGAAGGCTGCCGGTGAACTCAAAACGAAACCAACGCAACATTCCGTTAAAGAATTACTCGAGTCCGGTATCCAGCCGGACATTCTGGTTTGCAGATCGGAATATCATCTTGCTCCTGATATTCGGAGAAAGCTTGCCCTCTTCTGCAACGTACCCGTAGGGTCGGTAATAGAATCCATCGATGCTGATACGATCTATGATGTGCCTATTTTGATGCGGAAGGAGAAACTGGACGAGCGGGTCCTTCAGAAACTGAAACTGAAGCACAAGAGAGAGCCAAAAATAGAGGCATGGAAAGACTTTTTGGGTAAACTGAAGAATCCAACGGAAGAAGTAAGTGTCGGTTTGATCGGAAAGTATGTGGAACTAAAGGACTCATACAAATCCATTGCAGAATCTTTTGTTCATGCCGGGGCAGCAAATGATTGCAAGGTTGATGTGAAGTGGATCCATGCGGAAGAGTTGAATGCTGAAAACATTGACAAATTGCTTGGTGGATTAAGTGGGATATTGGTTGCTCCGGGATTTGGTGAAAGAGGCATTGAAGGGAAAATTCAGGCAGTCAAATATGCGAGGGAAAATGAGATACCTTTTTTCGGAATTTGTCTGGGATTGCAATGTGCTGTGATTGAATTTGCAAGGAATGTGCTGGGAATGAAAAAGGCCAATTCTACGGAAATGGACCCTAAAACCAAATATCCCGTAATAGATTTGATGGAAGAACAGAAGAGCGTGGTAAATTACGGCGGCACTATGCGACTAGGTGCTTATGATTGTCAACTCAAAAAAGGCTCAAAAGCATATAGCATATACGGACATGGAAAGATAAGTGAACGACACAGGCACAGGTATGAATTTAATAGCTCCTATCTCGAACAATTTGAAAAGGAGGGCTTCATGGCATCAGGAACCAACCCTGAGACAGGTCTGGTAGAAATAATGGAGTTGCAAAATCACCCGTGGTTTGTAGGTTCACAATTTCACCCCGAATTAAAGTCAACAGTGGCAAATCCACACCCTCTTTTCTCAAAATTTATAAAAGCCGCTTTGGTCCACAAAAGTGTGCTTGAAAGTGAAATAGCCTGATAAATACGATTAGTAAGGCGAAAATTTAATTATGGATAGAAATCAATTTATAGGTCTGTTATTGATGCTGGTAATGATTACGGTCTATTTCCAGTTTTTTGCTCCGGAAGTACCGGAACCACCTCAGGAAGTTGATAACGCTCCGGTATCTGCCGATAGCATTGCTGCATCTGAGCCTGCTCAGGAAGAAAGTCAGACAGCCGCTCAAATGTCGGATTCCGCGATCAGCGAACTGAATAAATTAAAATATGGAGTATTTTCTGCAGCTTCAGCCGGTACAGAGAAATTGGAAACTCTTGAAAATGAGAACATTAAAGTAACCTTCTCATCTAAAGGTGGACTTATTAAGGAAGTTCAACTAAAGGATTATGAAAAATACGATGGGTCTCCTTTGATCCTGGTAGATGATCAGCATTCCATTAACCTGTATTTCCAGCATCTTTCGAAACAGGTCAATATGAATGACCTTTACCTTACAGGCAACACACGCTCCTACTCTGACAGTACACAATTAACATTCACCCTGAGTGCCAATGGAGGTGTACTAAAACAGATCTATACATTACCTAAGTCAGGCTTTGAATTGAAATACCGTTTGGAATCTTCTGGATTCGAGAGGCAGGTGGATCCCACTAACCTGACCTTTATATGGAATGCCAGCCTCCCAAAACTGGAAACAGATCTCAAGGACGCACGTAGCAGGACTTCAATAAATTATTATCTGGCCAACGGAGAATCCGATTACCTCTCCAGGACTTCTACATCACACGAAGAAGAAACCTTCAACGAAAACATAAAATGGATCACATTCAAACAGAAGTTCTTTAGCGCCGGTATCATCAGTCAAAAGACATTCCCAGGAGGATACATTTCGGTCGACCCTTCAAATTCTGATGAAGTCGTCAAAAGAGGTTCAATTCAAACCGAAATTCCTTTTACAAACATAGCATCAAATGAGGCTTCTTTCACTTTTTATTTTGGTCCCAATGACTATAATATCCTAAAGAACGTCACAGAAGGGTTTTCTGATAATGTGGAATTAGGGTGGTTCTTTCTTCCAGCAATCAACAAGTACCTAATCATACCAATATTCAATTTTCTCGAGCTATTCATCGGAAACTATGGCCTTATCATCATTGTGATGGTCATTCTTATTCGTTTGATCCTCTCTCCTCTTACATACAGTTCGCACATTTCCATGGCAAAAATGCGGGTACTGAAACCTGAGCTGGATGCCATCAAAGAAAGACATGACGGTGACATGCAAAAGGCTCAGACGGAGCAGATGGATTTATACAGAAAAGCCGGTATTAATCCATTGTCAGGATGTATTCCGGTTTTACTGCAAATGCCTATTCTGGTTTCCCTTTTCTATTTTATCCCGGCAGCAATCGAGCTTAGGATGGAATCGTTTCTTTGGGCCAAGGACTTGTCCACCTATGACAGCATTCTTAACCTGCCCTTCACCATTCCTTTCTATGGGGATCATGTGAGTTTATTCACGTTACTGATGGCTGGGTCAACCATATTATACACTATGGCCAATTCCCAGATGACTACCGTTCAGGGACCAATGAAGACCCTTCAGTACATCATGCCGGTCATGCTGCTATTTTTCTTCAACTCCTACCCGTCAGGATTGTCTTATTACTACTTCATTTCCAACCTGGTATCTTTTGGACAAATCGCATTGTTTAGAAAATTTATCGATGAGGAAAAGATCAAAAAGGTGATGGAGGAAAATAAGAAGAAGAATCAAAACAAGAAGAAGAGCAAATTCCAGACAAGGTTGGAAGAAGCGATGAAAGCAAATCAGGAAGCTCAGAAAAAAAGCAAAAAGAAATAATTAATTATTTACTTCAACTTCTTTTCCTAATTCTTTGACATCCAACCATCTATATTTCACAGACGGATACTAAAGATTTTTTCTTTGAAATTACCGTAGTTTAGTTCCTGTCTTGTTGGATATATTTGTGTCCTTTTATTCAATTATCAAAAGAAATCTAATTCATGGGCAAGATCATTTCAGTGGCTAATCAAAAAGGCGGAGTTGGTAAAACTACTTCAGCTATTAACCTGGCAGCAAGTCTGGCTGCACTGGAATTAAAGACACTGATTGTGGATGCAGATCCGCAGGCAAACGCCACTTCTGGTGTAGGCCTGGATCCAAAAACCATTGAAGTCAGTGTATACGAATGCATGGTGAATGATGCCAAAGTCGAGGACAGCATTGTCAAAACCGGCATCAAGTTTCTGGATATTCTTCCTTCCCATATCGACCTTGTAGGAGCGGAAGTCGAGATGGTAAACATTGAGGAAAGGGAAAACAAAATGCAACAGGCATTGATGCCAATTAAGGATAATTATGATTTCATCATCATAGACTGCTCTCCTTCCCTTGGCTTGATTACCATCAACGCACTGACAGCTTCTGATTCGGTAATTGTGCCCGTGCAGTGCGAATATTTTGCATTAGAAGGTCTGGGTAAGTTGCTGAATACCATTAAGATCATACAGAGCAGACTCAATATGGAGCTGGAAATCGAAGGTATTTTGCTGACCATGTATGACATACGTCTCAATCTGTCCAATCAGGTAGTTGAAGAAGTAAAACAACACTTCAAAAGCATGGTTTTTGAAACCATCATTCCGAGAAATATAAAACTAAGCGAATCTCCAAGCTTTGGTGAACCGGCGATTACGCATGATGCCGAAAGCAAAGGAGCTGTTAGCTACTTAAATCTTGCTAGGGAGATTCTTAAGAGAAACCAGGTAAAGGCAGCCTGATATGGCAGGTAAGAGAACAGGATTAGGCAAAGGCCTTGGGGCCCTGCTATCGGATTCCCCGGAAAAAACATCTTTAGCAAGTGACTCAGGAGATAAACCTTCTGGTGGAATCTTTGAAATAAAGGTTTCGCAAATCGATGTAAACCCTTTTCAACCAAGAACTGACTTCGATGATGAGGCCTTGGATGAGTTAGCCGAATCTATCAAAGTTCAGGGTATCATTCAACCCATAACCGTCCGAAGGTTATCTGAAGGGAAATATCAGCTCATCTCCGGAGAAAGAAGGCTTCAGGCATCCAAAAGAGCTGGATTAGATGCCGTGCCGGCTTATGTTAGAGAAGCAGATGACCAGCAAATGCTGGAAATGGCACTCATTGAAAATATCCAGCGTGAGAATCTTAATGCCATCGAGATAGCTTTAAGTTACCAGAGACTTTTGACAGAATGTAGTTTAAAGCAGGAAGAACTTGGAGACCGTGTTGGTAAGAAGAGGACGACTGTCAATAACTACCTTCGCTTGTTGAAGCTTCCACCGGACATCCAGGTGGCAATAAGAGACGGGCAACTCTCCATGGGACATGCCAGGGCCATCATTTCTATTGAAGATGTCTCAGCGCAACTTCAGGTTTTCAATAAAATCATAAAGGAAGGTCTGTCAGTTCGAAAGGTTGAAGAATTTGTAAGATCCCTGGGAAAGAAGAAAGACAAGCCCACTCCTCCCAGTGTCAGCGAAAATCCCGAAATTGCACGATTGCAATCAAAATTGTCTTCTCATTTTGGCACTAAGATCAGAATTAAATCCGGACAAAAGGACAAAGGTGAAATTTCGATCCCCTACGATTCTACGGACGATCTCAATCGTATCCTGGACATCCTTGACGTTTAAGTTCCGACTTTCGATTCTAGCCGGTTTTCTAATCCTATCCCTTTCCGGACAATGCCAGGACATTGAATTGGATACAGCATTTATCTACGATGACTCCCAGGATTCAATTCTGTTTCAAACGATTGTGGATAACGATCCCAATAAAGCCGCCCTTTATTCGGCAGTGCTACCGGGGCTTGGTCAGATTTACAACGGTCAGGCATGGAAGGTACCTATCATATATGGTGGCGCTATGGTTTTTGCACATTTCATTCGATTTAACCATGAGATGTATAACCAATTTAGAAGTGCCCAGATCGCAATTCTGGATTCTGATGATGCCACAGTAAACCCTTTCGAAGCTTATCGACCAGGCGCTTTTCAGGATAAAAACATCGCCAGAAATACGGAATTTTTTCGACGAAACAGGGATTTTATGATCATTCTATCCGCAGCATTTTACCTGATCAATATTGCCGAAGCCCATATTGCGGCGCATTTGAAAGAATTCGATGTCAATCAGGAGCTTTCCATGCATTTACGACCTTCAATTGAATCCAGTCCATTAATTTCGCGAACTGCAGGATTATCATTGGTAATCGAGTTTTGACAATGAAAATAGGATTAATCGGCTATGGTAAAATGGGAAAGGAAATCGAAAAGATTCTTCTCGACAGAGGACACGAAGTTCCTGTCATCATTGATGCCAATAACTCCGATGACATACATAATCTGACTGGAATAGATGTAGCCATAGAGTTCACAACTCCGGAAACTGCTTTTTCTAACCTGAAAACATGTATCAGTCAGGGTGTACCGGTCATTTCCGGAACGACAGGCTGGCTTGAAAAAAGGGCCGAGCTAGAGAAGTACTGCACCGAACAGAATGGAGCTTTCTTTTACGCTTCTAATTTTAGTCTTGGTGTTAACCTTTTTTTCAAGTTAAACACCTATCTCGCGCAGGTGATGGAAAGACATTCGGAATACAAAGTGTCGATAGAAGAAGTCCATCATACAGAAAAAAAAGATAAGCCAAGTGGGACGGCCATTTGTCTGGCTGAGCAGATATTGGATAGCAATAAGGCTCTTAATTCATGGAAACTGGATGCCGATCCCAATTCATCTGCCATTCCTGTCACCGCCAAAAGAGAAAAAGATGTAGCTGGTACTCATACCATAACTTATGAGTCTGTTACCGATAAAATAGAAATAACACACTTAGCAAAAAGTCGCAAAGGTTTTGCCATGGGAGCCGTTTTAGTAGCAGAATGGATCGCAGGTAAGAGAGGAATCTTCTCCATGGACGACTTTTTAAATATTAATTAACCCAATGTATTACAACGATTTTAGTTTTATCAGTGTATTGATATTTGTTCTGGGATGGTACATCCTACAGGGCCTGGCTTATTACAAGTTCTTCGAAAAAGCTGGTGAAGCAGGTTGGATTGGATTTATACCTTTTTATAATTATTTCATCCACTTAAAAATCGTCGGTCGACCACTTTGGTGGATTGCACTTTTATTTGTTCCTGTAGTTAATTTCTTTGTGGCTTTGACCATGCACCTGGATTTGCTCAAGTCCTTTGGGCGATATACTTATTTTGACCAGGCTTTTGGAGTGATTTTGGCTCCATTTTATATGGTTTATGTTGCCTTTGGCAATACTGAATACCGCGGTAAGGCTACCGAGATCAAGAAAGAAAAGAAAACCACCGCGCAGGAATGGTTTGAGGCAATCGTATTTGCTGTTTTCGCAGCGACCTTTATCAGATGGGTATTTATGGAGGCTTATGTGATCCCTACCCCATCCATGGAGCGATCACTTCTAGTTGGTGATTTTCTGTTTGTCAGCAAGATAGAATATGGTCCGCGTTCACCGAAAACACCAATCCAGATTCCTCTTACCCATGCTAAAATTTGGGGTACGGAGCTTTCTTCGTATACGGATGTTATACAATTGCCTCAGTTGCGCTTCCCCGCACTGGGAGAAGTAGAGAGAAGAGATGTAGTGGTATTTAACTATCCGCCGGAATTTGAGCATCCCAAGGATTTAAGAACACATTATATCAAAAGATGTGTGGCCCTGCCCGGTGATATTCTGGAGGTTCGTGAAGGACGTGTGTTCGTCAATGGAGAATCCCAGGAAGATCCGGCACTGATGCAAATGCGATATTTTGTTCAAACTGACCAGGTAATACGGGACCGAATCTTTGAAGATTATGGTGTTTGGGAGTATCAGCAAACCATGGATGCAGTAGGTAATAGAGGCTACTATGTACTTACTACCGGTGAGGTAGCCGATAAGTTGAAAGCACTTGACTTCATCAGGGAGGTAAGGCTAATGATCCAGGCCGAAGATCGACCGGATCCACAGATATTTCCCGATGCCAGGTATTTTCCGTGGAATGCGGACAATTACGGTCCATTGGAGATACCGTACAATGGCATGACGATTCAGCTTGATGAGGAAACCGTTGCCAAATACGGATCGACCATCAAGAATTATGAGGAGGTCGGTGAGGTAAGGATCAATGAGGGCACTCTTTCCATCGATGGAGAAAATCAATCATCCTACACCTTCAAAAAGGACTACTACTTCATGATGGGTGATAACCGGCACAATTCCCTTGATTCCAGGTTTTTTGGATTTGTCTCAGAAGACTTCATCGTCGGAGAAGCTTCTTTCATCTGGATGAGTATCGATGACAAAGCCGGATTCTTCAATAAGATCCGCTGGAGCCGATTGTTCCAGGGTATTGATTGAGTTAGGATTTTCGTATAAATACCTGACTACGGCCAACAATATAAAGAGAGTTCCCAAAATAAGTAAGATAAGCCCGAACATACTCAGGCAGCCTTTTGCCCTACTCTTGTTCTCTTTATCAGGCATATAGTGATGAAATACAGCCATTAGTTAGTCTATTCTCCAATTGATAGTTTCAACACCTTTGGAATTCAGGTATTCGTTCGTCTTGCTGAAATGCTTATTTCCAAGGAAACCCCGATTCGCAGAAAATGGTGACGGATGGGGTGATTTTAGGACATAGTGTTTGATTGAATCTATCACCTCCCCCTTTCTCTGTGCATACGCTCCCCAGAGCAGAAAAACCACGTTGTCCTTTTTTTCTGAGATAAGCTGTATTACACGGTCTGTGAACAACTCCCAACCTTTATTCTGGTGAGAGCCTGGTTGATGGGCACGGACCGTCAGTGTTGCATTCAGCAAAAGCACTCCCTGTTCGGCCCATGGCAACAAGTAACCATGATCCGGAATTGGAATATCGAGATCGCTTTTCAATTCTTTATAGATGTTTACCAGGGATGGCGGCACCGTGACTCCTTTATTAACGGAAAAACATAATCCATGTGCCTGGCCATTGCCATGATATGGGTCCTGGCCCAATATTACAACTTTCACCTGTTCAAATGGACAATGATCAAACGCAGAAAAAATCTGACTTCCGGGTGGAAAGATCGTTTGTGTTTTATACTCGTTTTTCACAAAGTCAGTCAGGGTTTTAAAGTACTCCTTCTTAAATTCTTCCTTTAAAAGTGCCTTCCAACTCTCGTGAATTTTTACCTCCATCTACTTGTTAAGTTTGTTTCGAAATTTGCTAAAATTAATTTCAAATGCATATATTACCCACGATTTTAAAAAGCTGAATGGTCACGGATATAGCAAAACAAATCAAAGTTGTAGTAGATACAGAGTACCAGCAGGAATACTCCAATCCTGTTCAGCAACACTTTGTCTTTACTTACAGAATAACCATTATCAACAACAGTGACAAGACCGTCCAACTGAAGACCAGACATTGGTCAATCATTGATACCACTTATGCCTCAAGAGAAGTTGATGGCGAAGGCGTAGTTGGGAAGCAACCTGTTTTGGAACCTGGACAGTCTCATCAGTATGTGTCTGGCTGCAATCTTCGCTCCGGCATCGGCAAGATGAGAGGCTATTACGTTATGGAGCGGCTCGTGGATGGCAAAGAGTTCCGGGTGGAAATACCAGAATTTACCATGGTGATCCCTACCAAAATGAACTAGTGGCTGGCCCTGACCCGGCTTTTACTGCAATTTCCTATTTGAATTACCGCCTCCAGGCAAAGGATGCTTTTGACATTCACTCTCCATTTGTTTTTAGTTTATACAATGAAGTCGTTAAACGTTCACGGCGTTTTGAAATACCGGAGATAGAAGCCCACAGAGCAAGACTTCGAAAGAACCACTCTGACATAAACAACTTACAGGGGCCTACAACAATCAGTAAGATTGCGAGGCGTTCGCTTAGTTCCTCCGGATTTACGGCATTTCTTCACTTATTGGTAGAATGGATTGATGCTAATAGCGTACTGGAAACCGGAACAAGTCTTGGTGTCTCCACTGCCTATCTCGCTTATGATCAAAGTGTACAAGTTCATTCGATTGAAGAAAGTACTGAAATACATGATTTCGCTAGTTCGTCCCTGAAAAATCTCAGATTGAGTAACGCTAAGCTGATAAATGGCACATTACAGGAGGTGTTGATCCCCACTCTAAAGGAATCCAACCCGGATCTCATTTTTCTGGATGCAGATCATCGATCGAAGGCATTGGATTTTTGCATACATTCGATATTCGAATATTGCGACCCCAGCGTCATTATCATCCACGACATATATTGGTCGAAAGACATGAATCAATATTGGAAATCACTTGTCAACAATCAGAAGTACCCGTTGACCGTTGATCTTTTTCAGGCAGGCATTTTGTTTCCTAAGGTCGAAATGGAGAAACAGCACTTTGTGCTTAAGTTTTAGGTAAATATTGAATTAATCCCACAATACACTAGTTTTGCAGCGCATTTGAAGAAACAATCAGTACAACATGAGTGATTTAGGGCCAGATAAAAAAGAGGAGCTGGATTCAGATAATTCCAATAAAAAGAGATACCTGATCATTGGAGCTACCTTGCTTGTTTTGGCAACGGCCATTATTATTTTATTGGTTCAGAAAAGCAATCTGGAACAGGAGAAAGCCGAACAGGAACTTGCCCTTAGTACTGCATATATTCAATTGGACTCTATCTCCAATGAACTTGACGAACGAATACTGACTATTTCCCGGCTAGGGGGAGAAATTGACACCTTACTGGCAGTGAAGCAGCGACTGGAGGAAGAGAAAACAGATTTACTCAACCGGGAAAAAAGTAAGGATCTGACAATCAGGAATTTGAGGGATAAGGTTGAAGGGTACCAGGAACTTCTCGTAATGAAGGACGAGGAAATTAAGCAGCTTACTCAAATCAACGAGCAGCTCATGACAGAAAACTCCGATCTAAAAGTGGAGACGCAGGAACTGAGTCAAACCATACAGCAAACAGCCAAAGAAAAGGACGAACTGTCTGCCAAAATTGCCATTGTATCGAGACTTAAACTCGAAGGAATGACAATTTTCGCGGTCAACGCAAGTGGTAGAGAACGGGATGATGAGTTCCGAAATCGACACATTGACCAACTTAAAATACAGTTTACTGTGGCGGAAAATGCCGTTGCCCCTATAGAAGGCAAAGAACTTCTTGTAAAAATAACGGCACCGGATGGAAACGTGCTTTTTGATGTTACCCGTGGCTCCGGAACTTTCATGTTCAAGGGCCGTGAGATGTTCTACACTGCCAAGAAGGAAATATTGTATGATCGAAACAGCCAGCAGGTCACCGTATTCTATGACAAGGGCAGTGAATTCGACATTGGAATACACAATGTAGAAGTCTATACCGATGAATACCTGATGGGATCCGGCACCTTTGTCATAAAAGGCTAATTAAATCATCCATATTTTCTTTTTTTAAGGGTTTTATCTCTAATTTTGCGTCCTTAATTTTTTAATTATCATGAAGAAAAATTACGAGACGGTATTCATTTTAACTCCCGTTTTGTCTGAAGTTCAGATGAAGGATGCTGTCGCTAAATTCAAAAAGGTCCTCACCGACAATGGTGCAGAGATTGTAAATGATGAAAATTGGGGCTTGAAAAAGCTGGCTTATCCTATTCAGCATAAGTCCACTGGTTTTTATCAGCTTTTTGAATTTAAGGCTGAGCCTTCCGCGATTGAGAAACTTGAGACAGAGTACAGAAGGGATGAAAAAGTCATGCGATTCCTGACCATTGGATTGGATAAGCATGCCCTTGTTTACAACGAAAGACGTAAAAGAGGAGAGTTTAATAAGAAGAAAGAAGAAAAAGAGGAGGTATCAGCATGACCTTGCAAAACGAACCCATCAACAGGGACCAAAGACAGAAAAAGTACTGTAGGTTCAAACGAAATGGCATCAAGTACATCGATTACAAAGACGCCAATTTCCTATTGAAATTTGTGAATGAGCAAGGTAAGCTCCTACCCCGAAGAATTACTGGCACTAGTCTGAAATACCAAAGAAAGGTGGCTCAGGCGGTCAAGAGAGCCAGACATTTGGGACTATTGCCTTACGAAGCGGATTCTTTAAAGTAATATGATCATGGAAGTTATATTGAATGAAGATATTCAAGGACTTGGCTACAGAAATGATGTAGTCACAGTTAAGCCTGGTTATGGTCGAAATTTCCTGATTCCCAGAGGCATGGCGATTATTGCCAGCAAGTCGAACAGGAAAATGATTGAAGAGAACATCCGACAGGCAGCGCACAAGGCGGAAAAAGCTCTTAAAGATGCAGAGGAATTTGCGAAGAAAATCGGAGACATTACAATTGAACTGAAAACCAAGGCCGGTGAAAGTGGTAAGATCTTCGGAGCGGTAACAACGCTTCAGGTATCCGATGCTTTGGCAGCAAAGAATATTCAGATTGATCGTAAGAAAATCTCTCTTCCGAAGATCAAGGATGTGGGTGAATACACTGCCATTCTCGACCTTCACAAAGAGGTAGATCATGAAGTGAAAATAAATGTCGTAGCAGAGTAATACCTGCGAGCATTAATAACCTAAAAAGTCGGTTCCAATGGGATCGACTTTTTTTATAAGTCTTCGTAAAAGTGGATTCTGTTCCCACTCAAATCAAAAAGTCCAAACTCATTCGTACCCCATGCAGTCTTCCTGCGCATAGCGTTTTCTTTAACTACTCCCCTCTCCAGCAGCTCTTCGAATAAAGGGGTTATATTTTCTACTTGTATTCTCAAATCCGACGACCACATGTCCTCCGGAAACTGGTGCTGCAGGTGAAGATGCAGGCCCTGACGACCCAGTCCGGCATAATTTAATGGCTCATCCCCACTGTCAAATTCCAATTGGAATCCCAATTTCATCTCATACCATGACACATCACGTCTGACGTCCTGAGATGCAAATACGGGATTCATATGTTTAAATATTGTGACATTATCTTTCATTGGTCATTGGTTTGGTTCCTTATCCATATTCGGTAAACTTTTGATCATCCTCCGGATAAAAAGTAATTTGCAGGTATGTTCAAACTGGAATTTGACATTCCTCCTTCCAAAGACAAGATAGACATCAAAGACCCTATTCTTATGATGGGTTCGTGCTTCACAGAATCAATGGGTGCTTTTCTGAACGATTCGAAATTCAATCCATTGGTCAATCCATTTGGTGTCATCTACAATCCCATATCTGTTTTTACGAACATAGAACTATCCATCAATAAGACAAAGGAAATCAAACTGGCGGAACAAAATGGAATCTGGTATGACTGGGACTCACATTCTCGTAATTCTTCCCCAAAAAAAATCGAACTGATCAAGCAGGTGCAGCAGGCGAGAAAGAAGACCTTAGCGTACATCAAAAAAGCCAGATGGCTCATTTTGACACCTGGCACTTCCTGGATATATACCCTAATGCCGGAGTATATTGTAGTAGCAAATTGTCATAAGTTTCCGGGAGATCAATTTCATAAAAGTCTACTTAAACCGGGACAGATCATTGAGCATTTTGGTAAAGTTCATCACCTGATGACAGAACTAAATCCCGGACTTCAGTTTCTGTTCACCATCAGTCCTGTAAGGCATATAAGAGACGGTTTGGTAGGGAACAATAGATCAAAGGCTGTTTTGGTGGAAGCCGTACACCATATTACAGAAACCCTCGACAATTGCCATTACTTTCCTTCATATGAAATACTAATTGACGAACTAAGGGATTACAGATTTTATGATAAAGATCTTATCCATCCCAATGATTTGGCGGAAGAATACATATGGGACAAGTTTGTCTCCACTTATATGAATCATCAAACAAAGGAGCTATTGACAAAGTGGTCTAAAGTTCAGAGGTCCCTTAATCACAAACCTTTTCATGCAGATTCTAATGCGCATCGTGTGTTCCTTGAAAAAACTTTGGCGGATCTAAAGAAATTATCGAAGCACATGGACCTGAAAACTGAGATAACACGTTTGGAAAAGCAGTTGAAATGAGAAGCGCAATGAGATGGTTGTTTTTACTGCTTCCCATGATCTGGTCCTGTAATACGAATACAAGCTATATGAATGATAAAAATGAGAATAATCATCTTGCAAACGAAAGTTCTCCATACCTATTGCAACATGCCGACAATCCGGTAAACTGGTATCCATGGGGTAAGGAAGCGCTTTCCAAAGCAAAGGAAGAAGATAAACCGATATTGGTCAGCATTGGGTATTCCTCATGTCACTGGTGTCATGTAATGGCACATGAATCATTTGAAGACTCTTCCGTAGCAGCGATCATGAACGAACATTTCATTAATATCAAGGTTGATCGTGAAGAGCGTCCGGATGTCGATCAGGTCTATATGGATGCTGTTCAGGCGATGGGCTTAAACGGTGGTTGGCCCCTGAACGTGTTTTTGACCCCGGATCAGAAGCCTTTTTATGGTGGTACCTATTTCCCAAAAGAGACCTGGATGGATCTGCTGAGGAATGTTAACAATGCATTTGAAAATAAACGGGAACAACTGGATCAGTCAGCAGATCGGTTTGCAGAAGCATTAAACCGCAACCTGGTTCAACAATTTAAATTGGACCATGAAACTCCTGTAACTCCCGACGACATAATGGCGGGTTTTTTCAACTTCAGCGCCCAATTTGATTCTGAATGGGGTGGTGTACAAGGGGCACCAAAATTCCCCATGCCAAGTGACTGGAAATATCTGTATTATTTGCAGGATGCCCTTGAGGTGGATTCGGCAAAAGAACATTTTCTTTTCACTTTGGATAAAATAAGGCAGGGAGGTATTTATGATCATGTAGGTGGCGGATTTAGCCGATATTCCGTAGATGGTGAATGGCATGTTCCGCACTTTGAAAAGATGTTGTATGACAATGGACAGCTGCTTTCTGTCTATGCGATGGGTTATAAGCTGACAGGAAAAGCAGAATACAAAACAACTATTCTTGAAACAGTAAGTTGGTTAAAGCGAGAGATGTTTGACGAATCAGGCGGGTTCTATGCGGCACTTGATGCTGATAGTGATGGAGAGGAAGGAAAATACTATGTATGGACCAGAGAGGAATTTGAGAGTCTTGCCGGAGATAATTCGGAGCTACTCTCGAAATACTTCAATGTCTTAGATGAGGGAAATTGGGAACATGGCAAAAATGTCCTGCGACTGCTGCAGACGGAAGATGCGTTTACAATGTCGAATGGTTTATCCATTTCCCAGCTTGACGAGATTGTTGCTGATTTTAGATATAAGGCCCTCGCAAAAAGATCAAACAGGATCAGACCGGGATTAGACAATAAACTGATTTCAGGATGGAACGGGTTGGCTTTGACCGGGTTATTGGATGCTTATCAGGCTACTCGGGAAGAGGAACTGCTCGCTTTAATCAAAAACCTGTTTAACTTCCTTAATAATCTAATTTCCGAAAACGGCAGCCTAAAGCATCTTCGCAAGTCTGACATTCCCGGCTTTCTGGATGACTATGCGGCTGTAATCCAGGCATTTGTAAAATACTATGAAACCACGTTTGACGAGAATGCACTCCATTCAGCGGAATTGATGACCGACTACGTCATAAAGAACTTTTATGATGAGAAAGAAAATCTCTTCTTTTACTCTGGTAAAGAGTCAACAGAACTGATAGCAAGAAAGAAAGAGTTTTTCGACAACGTGATCCCGTCTTCTAATTCCATAATGGCCGAGAATCTTCACAAACTTGGAATTCTACTCGATAATGATGCCTATAAATCACTAAGTGCCAAAATGGTAAATCAGGTAAGTGAAATGTTTGAGAAAGAAACACGTTTTCTTAGTAATTGGGCAACCGTTGCATTAATGCACCTTAAACCAACGCCGGAGATTGCCATTGTTGGCGAAGACTTTGAGTCGATAGCAGCAGACATTCATGCATTGGCAATCCCGAACAAAGTTGTAATGGGAACGGCGGAGTCAAGTGAACTTCCAATTCTCAGGGCAAAAACAGCTTCCGGAGGCAAAACAACTATTTATGTTTGTTTCAACAAGACCTGCAAGCTTCCTGTCCATACGGTTGAGGAGGCCTTGAAACAGATTCCTTAATACATGCAAATACCACCATGCGATATATAGAAGTGATATTGCCACTTCCACTACCTGGCTACTTCACTTATGCTTTAAAGGATGATGTACAAAATGACCTGATCGGCTGCAGGGTGATAGTGCCTTTTGGGAAAAGAAAGATATATACGGGTATAGTTGCCAATGAAATAGAACATAAGCCGACTTTCGCCAATTTGAAGGAAGTGCTGGACGTATTGGACGTAAGTCCAATCATAAATAAGCCGCAACTGAGGTTCCTGAAATGGATATCTGATTATTATATGTGTGCGATTGGAGATGTTTATAATGCGGCTTTACCTACAAATCTTAAGTTATCCAGTGAAAGCTACATTTCTTTACTTCCTGATATAGAGGTAGATACACAACAATTGACGGATCATGAGTTCAACGTTCTACAGTATCTACGAAAAAATGAACTGTCTACGGAAGAAGTAAGACAGATCACAGGCCTTAAAAGCCCCTACCGGGTGATTAAGGGGTTAAGAGAAAAAGGAATAGTTCACCTTTATGAGAAACTGAAAGACAAATACGCTCCCAAAACAGAAAAAAGAGTACGAATCAGGAATGAAATAATCAATTCAGATGGGTTGCAAAAGGTCACCGACCAGCTAGAACCCAAACCGAAGCAACTGGATGTGATCCTATCCTATTTGAAGTTGGTGGATATTTTTGAAAATCCAGAGTTGAATCAACATGGAATAGCGGTCAAAGACCTTAAAAATGATGGCGTAAGCGAGAGTTCTCTGAAAACACTGGTCAAAAATGGGATAATGGAGACATGGGATCAGGTGATCGATCGGTTTCAACTGGATACTGCCAGCCACCCCATGATGCCAGAACTTTCTATTACACAATCGCGGACATATGAGAAAATTCTTGAAGAGTTTGATCAGCAAAATGTTGTCTTGTTCAAAGGGATTACCGGTAGCGGCAAGACTGAGATTTACATTCGACTCATTCGGGAGCAAATCGAGATGGGAAATACCGTATTATACCTGTTGCCGGAGATCGCCCTAACCACTCAAATTATTAAGCGGTTTCGGAAAGTATTCGGAAACAGGTTTGGCATCTATCATAGTAGGTTCTCTGATAACGAGCGCGCCGAAACCTACCAGAAATGCCTGGATGGTGAATTTGAATTCATCATTGGGGTTAGAAGCTCCATATTCCTGCCTTTCAATAACTTATCACTGATTATTGTGGATGAAGAGCATGAAAGTTCCTATAAGCAATTTGATCCTGCGCCAAGGTACCATGCAAGGGATGCGGCCATTTATCTGGCCCATATTCATTCAGCTAAAGTGCTCCTGGGGTCGGCCACTCCTGCCCTTGAAAGTTATCATAATGCTCTCGATGGTAAATATGGATATGTGACGTTAGATGAGCGATTTGAATACCAGCCTTTGCCAGAAATTCAATTTGCTGATCTGGTGAAGGCTCGTAAGCAAAGAAGAATGAAAGGTCACACTTCATCCGAACTATTGGAAGCGATCCAGATTAGTGTTTCTCAAGGAAAACAAGTCATGCTGTTTCAGAATCGACGAGGATATGCTCCCTTTCTACAGTGTGACAATTGTCAGAACGTACCCAAGTGCATCAACTGTTCGGTAAGCATGACTTACCATATTTATCAAAATCAGTTGGTATGTCATTATTGTGGATACAAACAATTCCATGACCCATCCTGCCCTTCCTGCGGACAGGAAAGGTTGAGGACCATGGGTGCGGGTACGGAAATGATAGAGGAAGAACTGAGCACATTACTTCCGGATGTAAAGTTCAAAAGAATGGATCTGGACACCACTCGAAATAAGTATTCCTATCAGAAACTAATAGACGCTTTTGAGGATGGTTCGATTCAGGTGCTGATCGGAACTCAGATGATCTCCAAAGGGCTGGACTTTGAACATGTGAATCTGGTTGGAATATATGATGCGGATCGAATGATACATTTTCCGGATTTCAGATCCCACGAAAGAGCTTTTCAAATGATCACACAGGTAAGTGGGCGTTCCGGCAGGAAGCATGAACGAGGAACAGTCATCATTCAAACCACCGATCCGACACAAGAAATCTTACAGCATGTGAAAGAAGGTCATCTGGACCTTTTCTACAGAGATGAGCTGGAAAAGAGAAAAGAATACAAGTTCCCTCCATTTTTTCGCCTTATAAAAGTGATTATCCGTGACAGGGAAAAGCCCACTTCCTTCCAGGCAGCAAATCAACTTGGTATTCTTTTGAAAAAAGAACTTGGAAACAGAGTCATGGATCCAATCGAACCCATCATTGGTAAAATCAGGAACCAGTATTTACATGAGATCCAAATCAGACTGGAAAAGGAGCGCATCAATTTACCTGCTGTCAAGGATTTCCTTCAGGCATCTACCAATACCTTGTTAGCTTTGCCTTCGTTTAAGTCGGTTTTGATACATTTTGATGTAGATCCATTGTGAAGTTTAGTTTATCGGTCTTTTTTCCGGCAATTTTTTACTTATTGGTGGTCTCATGTGCTGAGACAGAGCCCGATGAGATACAGATCTCAGAACCCATTGTATTTTTTGCTTTTGTGAATCAGGACAGCATTAGCGCGCTTCAACTTATTGTAAACAATAGTCGGGATGATTTGGACTCCATTTCCCTTTCCAAGGATAGCCTGACCGCTACGGTACAGATATACCAGGACAGCCTACTGTCACTCCAGGTCGGAATAGACACCGGAAATACTTCTTTGCAAGCAACTTATGATGTACTGGAGGATGAGATTTCTGATATAAACCTGCAACTGGAAGCAGAAGCAATCGTTTCTTCCGAGCTTGATAGTATAATTCAGGCGGCGAATACAATCGCCAATCTGATAGCCACAGGGTCGGTTCAAGTTGATTACGTAAGGAATCTAAATACTGATAATCTCATTGAGTATTCGGACAGCTCCGAAGTCTATGGTGTCCCTTTGAATTTAAATGGCGATATAAGCGCCTACGCGATAAGTATTCAAGATGAAACATTTCAAGTATCATTAGGGCATGAGAGTGAACTTTTTGTAGATGATAGAACCAATATCAGAATGTTGATCTCACAGATAACTTTATTGGAACATAGTTTTGATTCCGCTTTTATTTCATGCGAAACCCCATCCTGCGATTCAAATGAGACTGGCATTATCTGTTATTTTTAGTTTAGCCCTTTTTTCGTTGGCCGGACAGACCACTGACTCAACGGATGTGCTGACTGATTCCATCACAATGACGTCATCGGAAGAAAAGGAGACCGAACTGGTTTACAGAACACCATTTGTGGCCAGAATCTATGTTGATTACGGCAAACTACTTTTGTACTGGACTGATTTCGAAAGCAAAGCTGAAGCTGGTGTGGAATTTCTCCTGTCTGAGCGGTATCAGCTAATTCTGGAAGCAGGTAGTGCCGTTCTTACACCTGATGCCTTCAATAATGCAACATATCGATCCGAAGGTCAGTATGCGAGAATTGGCATCGGTTACCTGGGAAGTATTGATGATAGAAATAAGATCGGCCTGGGATTGCGATATGGTCAGTCTTTTTTTGAGGACGAGGTAAACATTTCCATACCCTCAAACTCCGGACTGAATGATGAGTTTACGAGGAATATTATTAGAAATGACCTGTCTGCGAACTGGATGGAAGTTGTACTCAATTCTGAAAGAAAGATCACATTTGACAAAGACAATTCGGATGCCAGAATCAACAGCCTTCTAAGTTGGGGACTTTTGGTGCGGTACAGGATTCTCTTTTCCTATGACGCCTTTGAGGGTGTCGATGTCTACTCTATTCCGGGCTTTGGTCGTTCTTTTGACCAAAATTTCCCAGCTGTCAATTTCTTTATCAAAGTGAACCTGGGGGAATTCTAGTTTTTTGAAATTAGATCTTTTGAGAAGATTTTGTCATAGACTGCCGGTAGAGATATAAAGAAGGCACTCCCCTTATCCAGTTCTGATTCAAAACTAAGCTGACCTCCGTTAAGCTCCACAAAATCAAAGCAGAGCATCAATCCCAGACCTGTACCCCGCTCACCTTCCGTTCCTAGTCCGGGGTTCAGAAGAATTTCTAAGTGATAGACGATTTGTAGACGGCTGAAAATTCACTTTGTGGACGGTCGTATCTTTCTTTATGCCATGAGAACCAGTCATTTAATCGTTGTACTCACTACTATCCTACTCTCAACCCCTGCCTGGGCAGATACGTTGGCCGTTGATCAATTTAATTATTCCACAGGCCCTCTTCATTTGGCCAATGGGGGTAGCGGATGGTATCGGGAGTGGAGAACACAAAACGCTTTTACAGTGGGCTACGAAATTGAGTCAGCCAATCCCCTCACCTACTTTGATCAACAGACTACCCCAGGCTACTGTGTTGGAGGTTATGAATATACCACCGCTGGCAGATATTTTGATCCGATCTCTTTTGCATCTTATCAGGACGGGAATGGTCGAATAGGGACAGGTAATTTCTTCTTTACCTTCCTCATAAGGAAAGAACAAGACGATCCTACGCCTGTTCAGATCGTTTTCGCAGATGACGAAGGAGCAGAATGGGCCATTAATCAGGAACTGATCAAAGTAGGATATCTAGGTGGTGACCCGGTAGGTCCCCGATACTGGGGTGTCTCGATTTTTAATGATGAATCCATCTCACTGTCAGATTCGGTTATCGCTTATGGTGAGACTTATAGGCTAGTAGTTGAAATTGACTTCGGGTCTACTACGACCGTCAATTTATGGGTAAATCCAGGAGTTTACGAAATCGGTGCAACACCTGATGCCTCCGTCAATACCGAAAATGATGTAGCCTTCTGGAATATCGTGTTGTCCTTCGTGGAAGGTGGTGAAAACCATGGTTCGTTTGATGAATTTGTCTTTACGGATGAGTTGAGTAATGTCCTTCCCGTAGAGTATCTGACATTGGGAGGTAATCAAAAGGAAGAATATGTAGAGCTTCATTGGTCCACTGCCACGGAAATAATGAATGAGACATTTCAGATTGAACACTCTACTGATCTCAATCAGTGGACTCTGATAGGTGAAACTCCCGGAAACGGCGATTCCAGCGAACCAATATATTATCAGTTCAGACATTATAAACCTTCATCGGGACTGAATTATTACCGTCTTCGACAAGTTGATTTTGATGGAAACTCAGCGCTTTCCAAAATCATTTTAGTTTCATACAATTTGGAAGAAAAGCCACTTGAAGTTTATCAGCTGGATGATCAGGTTTTCCTGAAATCTACCGTTCCTGACATGACGATTCGTGTATTTCAGATTTCAGGAATTCAGGAGTTAATGGTAGTAAGTCAGATCCATCAGGTCACCTCCTTCACTCCAAGTGCCAAAGGTATTTATCTGGTAACTGGAGTAGCTGAAAACAAGATATACAGACAAAAATTCCTCTTTCAATAACCCTGGTTAAACTAGCTTCAGTGCATCGATCAAATCCAGGTTCTCCCCTTCTTTTTTGACAATTAAAAGAGGTATGCGATCATTGTGGTCAATTAATTTGGTAGTGTTGCTTCCAAGCAATGCCATGGAGATTCTTGACTGACCTTTAGAGCCCATAATGAGCAAATCAATGTTATTGGCTATAACATCATTCATAATCAGCTTTTGAAAAGACTCTTTTTCCTGTAGACTGAAAGAATGACCGGTGTCTTTTACTTTACACCATCTGTTCATTTCCTTTTCAGCGTTACCTTTCATAATACCCGCAAACTCCTCAAAACTTTTACCTGATTTTGAATAACCCATCGGTACATGGTAGCAATTATGGGCGAAAATTTGGAGGTCGTCTTTTTGATCCCTCAAATCACTTGCAGCCTTCAAAGCCAGCGAAGCATGCTCGGAGAAATCAGTTGCCACCAGTACTCTCTCAAGCTTTGGTTCGAAATCTTCCGGAACAAGCAAGAAGTTGAACGGGAGGTTTCTGGATAGCCTGTCTGATACGACTCCTGATCCATTGGATTTTTTCTTTCGTCCTGCCACTCCCAGCCCTGCTGATTTTCTAATGGCCAGTTTTATGATCTCTTCAAATGGTAAGCCTATTTCTACATGAATTTCATAAAGTCCCGGATCATCAAAAAATTTCGAAACACCTTCAGAAATGAGTTTCTGGATGATTTCAATTTCATCTTTCTCGACTTTTTCGTAAGCACTCTCCGGGTTGATTACATGCACAAAATGAATTTTTTCCGGAGTAACGATTTCCGAAAGAAATTTTACATACCGGAGAACCTGCTGATCCATTTCCGTAAGGTCCTGCGTCACAACCCAAACCTTGGTGTTTTTCATGACAGTTAAGTTTTAAAAATGAAAATGAAATTCCAAATACTGCTTCCAGATAGTAATATTAAAAAAAACTGGTAGATGGTTCTAAAATTTCCGATGCCTTTAAAGGAAAAAATCATCCTGGATCATCAAATGCGTCTGTAATCACTAACATATGATCCTTATGTTAAAATAGTTTCGGTTAAATTATATAGGAAATGAAACTATTTAGGATTTCATTTTTGTTTAACTTTTTATACTAATTCTTAAACAAATAGCTAGATTTGTTCATATGTCTGACAAAGCAGTTATCATAGGTTCCGGTTTCTCGTCTTTGGCGGCAGGTTGCTACATGGCCAGGAATGGTTTTGATGTCACAATCCTCGAGAAAAACGAACATGTTGGAGGTCGCGCCCGAAGATTAAGTCGGGACGATTTCAACTTCGATATGGGTCCTAGTTTTTATTGGATGCCTGATATTTTCGAACGCTTTTTTGCGGATTTCGGAAAGCAGCCATCAGTGTACTATGATCTTCAGAAACTGGATCCTGCGTACAGTGTATATTTTGGCAGGGATGATAAAATCAAAATAGATGGAAACCTGGAAGCCATTTATCAGACTTTTGAGGCCATTGAGCCTGGAAGTCGAAAGCAATTGAAGAAATTCATGGATTCCGCACGATCCAATTATGAGACTGCGATCCTGGATTTGGTTTATCAACCGGGTTTATCCCTAACCGAACTTATTACACCCGTAACGATTTCCAGACTCAATCAATTTGTAACTTCCATCAGCGGAACAGTGCGAAACACGGTTAAGAGCCCCAAGCTTCGAAAAGTACTTGAGTTTCCAGTGTTGTTCCTTGGAGCCAAACCTTCAAAAACCCCTGCATTCTATAATTTCATGAACTTCGCGGACTTTGGGCTAGGTACATGGCACCCAAAAGGAGGAATGTATGAAGTAGTAAAAGGGATTGAAATGCTTGCACTCGAACTTGGTGTAAAAATTCACACAGGTGAACCTGTAAATGAGATTCAGGTAAAAAATGGTCAGGTTTCAGGAGTAAGTACAGCGAAAGGCGTTTACGAATGTGATCTGGTGATCAGCGGTGCGGATTATCATCATTCCGAGCAGTTGCTTCCGGTCAATTCCCGCATGTATTCGGACAATTACTGGAAAAGAAAAACTTTCGCTCCTTCCGCCCTGTTATTCTACATAGCTTTTGATGGTAAGCTGAAAAACATAAACCATCACACACTTTTCTTTGATTCGGATTTTGACAAACATGCTTCTGACATCTACGATCATCCGGCCTGGCCTGAAAACCCGATGTTTTATGCAAACTTTCCCAGTGTCACAGATTCATTTTTCGCACCCAAAGGAAAAGAATGCGGCACATTTCTGATCCCAATAGCACCAGGATTGACTGATTCAAAAGAATTAAGATCCAAATACTTTCATTTAATTATTGATCGTCTGGAATATATTACCAACCAAAATATTAGGGACAAGATCCTGTTCAGCGAATCATTTTGTGTTTCCGATTTTGTAAAGGACTATAATTCATACGGAGGTAATGCATATGGTTTGGCCAACACACTTTTACAAACAGCTTTTCTAAGACCCAAAATAATGAGCAAAAAAGTCAAAAACCTTTATTTCACCGGACAACTAACCGTGCCCGGGCCCGGAGTACCACCGGCGTTAATTTCTGGTAAAATCGTATCAGATCTTGTATTAAAAAATCATCCAGCAAAAACCTTTGCCTGATATGAGAGCGTTATTCGATCAAGTATCATTCAAGTCAAGCAAACTGGTAACCAAACAGTACAGTACTTCATTTTCAAATGCTGTTGGGATGCTCTCCCCTTCCATTAGACCTGCTATCTACAGCATTTATGGATTTGTTCGATTTGCAGATGAGATAGTGGACACTTTTCATGATCACGATAAGGAAGCATTGCTGAATAAGTTTGAAGAAGACTATTATGCTGCTCTGCAGAATGGGATTTCGTTAAACCCGATTTTAAACTCCTTTCAACAAACTGTCAAAAAATATAATATTCCTGATCATCTGGTACAGGCTTTTCTTACCAGCATGAAGAAAGATTTACATGTTCAGACTTATACTACTGCTGAAGAGATAAATGAATATGTCTATGGATCAGCAGATGTGGTTGGACTCATGTGCCTTAAAGTTTTTGTCAATGGCAATGAAGAGAAGTACACAGAACTTAAGGATTCGGCCATGCGATTGGGATCAGCATTCCAAAAAGTAAATTTCCTTCGTGATCTCAGGCAGGATATGATGGAGCTTTCCAGAGTATACTTTCCGGGAGTAAGTTTCAACGAGATTTCTCAGGAGGAAAAACAGAAGATCATTCAGGAAATTGAAGAGGATTTCACTGAAGCATATAAAGGAATTGTACGACTTCCGAAGGAGGCAAAATTCGGAGTTTACGTTGCATATATCTACTATAAGTCGTTGTTGAATAAATTAAGGAATACACCGGCCACAGAATTGATGAAATCCAGGATAAGGGTTTCGAATCCGGCAAAGTTTATGCTTATGACCACTTCTTTCGTTAAACTCAAACTAAACCTTATTTAATGGTCACAGCTACTGAACATTCTTCGGAACCACAAGTTGTACTGGTAGACAATCAGGATGTAGAACTTGGCCGTATGCCGAAACTGGAGGCTCATGAAAAAGGTCTTCTACACAGAGCCCTCTCCGTCTTTGTGTTTGACAATGACCTGAATTTCATTCTTCAGAGAAGAAACAGCGAAAAATATCATAGCGGTGGTAAATGGTCCAACACCGCATGTAGTCACCCCTACCCGGAAGAAATCATTGAGGAGGCGGCATCAAGACGGCTTTGGGAAGAAATGGGTATGGAAGCCGAGCTAACAAAGAGCTTCTCATTCATTTATAAACTGGACCTTGAGAGAAATCTGACGGAACACGAGTTGGATCATGTATTCATTGGCTTTTCTAATGACAACCCAAATCCCGATGATCGGGAAGTAAGTGAATGGCGAAAAATTTCAATTGCCGACCTGGACAGGGAAATCGAATTCAATCCGGATAATTTTTCCGGATGGTTTAAATTGCTTTATAAACGTGTATGGGAGGAAGCGAAAAAGCTTCATATCAAATAGATTTTTAGTATGTGGTTCTATATCACTTTAGGAGTTGTCACTTTTTTCGGAATGGAATTCGTAGCATGGTTCACCCACAAATACATCATGCACGGTTTTTTATGGGTGCTTCATGAAGATCACCATACCAAAGACAGCCAGCATACAGATCTGGATCCCTTCGAGAAAAATGATGCGTTTTTCCTGATCTTTGCCATACCCGGTATTCTATGCCTTGTTTTAGGTAGTGCGCTATACATTACATTTTTGCTCCCCATTGGGATTGGGATCACCGTCTATGGAGCAGCTTACTTCTTTGTCCATGACCTTTTTATCCACCAAAGAATCAAGGTTCTGAAAAAGACCAATAACAAATATCTAAAAGGTATTCGACGAGCGCACAAAGTTCATCATAAGCATATCACAAAGGAGCATGGAGAATGTTTTGGTATGCTTTGGGTTCCTCTGAAATACTTTCGTTAACTATTTACCACAATTTTCTGTGATTTTCCTTTACAAACGAAACCTTTTTGTAAAATATATGTATATACATTTAAAGTTAATACATTAATATTATTTACATATGGAAACGCTTACAAAAACCAATTGGAAAATCGACAACACACACAGTGAAGTTCAGTTTAAAGTAAAACACCTTGTCATCTCAACAGTCACAGGGACATTTAGAAAATTTGATGGTGAAGTTGAGACAGAATCAGAAGATTTTGATGGCGCCGAAGCTTCTTTCAATCTGGATGCTGCTAGCATCGACACAAACGTAGAAGACAGAGACAACCACCTGAAGAGTGCTGACTTTTTCGAAGCAGAAAAGTATCCTCATATCAAGTTCGCTGGTAAACTCACTAAGGACGGAAGCAATTATAAGCTCACAGGACCCCTTACCATAAAAGATGTAACCAAGGAAGTTACATTGAACGTGGAGCATGGCGGAGTTATGGTAGATGGCTATGGACAAACAAAAGCTGGTTTTGAAATTTCGGGAAGTATCAACAGAAAAGAATTCGGACTGACCTGGAGCATGGTGACAGAGGCCGGAGGTGTGGTAGTCGGAGACGATGTAAAACTTCACCTAAACATACAGTTAACCAAATCCTAAGGGAGGAAAGCATATTCTATCGAAACCTCGTTCGGATTTGAACGAGGTTTTTGTTTTTATCCCGTATTTAAAACTCAGCCACCAAATACATAATTAGCAGTGGTCGAACCGGTTCTATATTCATATCTTTCTGATCATTAATTTGACAACATAAACTATATCTAGATATGAAGAATGTAGCAATGCTTGGGGGTGGTTTTATCGGTAGGTTTTATGCTGAGTCTATTCAGGGTCAGCGAAGCAAGGATAAGGTAATCGCCATTTATGCCAGACGGGAGGAAACTGCAAAAAAATTCTCGGAGGACTATTCTACGAAGTACTGGACTACGGATATGGAAGAGGCCATCTCCTACCCGGATGTGGACGTGGTTTGCATAGCACTTCCCAATAATCTTCATGAAGAGGCCGTTTTGCTTTGCGCCAAGCACAAAAAGGCAGTAATCTGCACCAAGCCACTGGGAAGAAATGCTGCTGAAGCGAAAAATATGCTAGAGGCTGTAGAGAAAGCTGGCGTATTTGCCGGCTACCTTGAAGATCTTGTCTATACCCCAAAATCCCTCAAAGCCATGGAGAGTGTAAGAAATGGGGCCTTGGGAAGAATACTCTGGGCCAAAAGTCGGGAAACTCACCCTGGTCCACATAGCAATTGGTTTTGGGACCTGGAGCAGGCAGGTGGTGGCTGTATGCTGGACCTTGGATGCCATTGTGTGGAAATTGCCAGGAGCTACGTTGGAAAAGACATAAGACCCGTTGAAGTCATGTGCTGGGCTGATACACAGGTTAAACCTATAGAAGCCGAAGATCATGCGATTGCCTTAGTGAAGTACGAAAACGGTGCTATCGGTCAGTTTGAAGCTAGCTGGACATTCAGAGGTGGTATGGATTTAAGAGACGAGGTGATGGGCACTGAAGGAACGATATGGATCAATAACTTCATGAGAACCGGATTTGAGATGTTTTCTACCGGAAAAGGTGCGGACTACGTAGCGGAAAAGTCTGAAGCCAATAGTGGATGGATGTTCCCTGTTGGCGATGAGGTCAATGATCTGGGCTACAACCACATGTTTAAAGACATGTTTGAAGCCATGGAAGAAGGTCGTGAGCCTATGGAATCATTCTATGATGGTTACGTCGTCAATGCCATACTGGATGCCTGCTACAAGTCCGCAAAGTCCAAACTTTGGGAACCAGTAGAATTGGACATTTGGAGAGGACAGACTGACGTTTCCAGGGATGATCACCTTGTGGAATATGATAAAGACCATTACCTCCTTACCGAGGAAATGACCCATTACGGTGCAAAAAAGGTTATTCTGAAAGAAAAGAAAACCGGTAAGTTCGTTGAGAAAATCATTGAAAGTTAAGCTGATTCTGATTGTTCCCTTCCTGGTTTTTGTTTGCTGCGATAGGGATGATTCAGAAAATGTGACTTCCTCCGGTCAGACAGAGGATAAGGAGATTATAGAAAACGCTTCGGAAGCAGCTTACCTCGATCTGATGAGGAAAGGGAAACTCCAGCTTGATTTCGGCATGTCCCGTAACCTGATCGATCCGGATAACCTATTTGGAGAATTTTATCATGACCGTGCCGCCTACTACATCATAGACAGGCCTGAAATATTTATCGGATCTGCCCGAGTACTGGAGTTGACGCTTTATTTCGTAGATGATATTCTCTTAAGAAAAAAATACCTGCTGCACAAGGACATTTCCAATGAGCTCATAATGGCCTTTGGTAGCTTCAAGTTTCGGCCCCTGGACAAGGTTTCTTCCGATTTTATCAAGGAGGGTCACACCGTAATTACCTCAGATTACGAAATTGACAATCGGCTTAAGAAGTTCCGTTTGAGCTGGGAGGAAGAAATTATGAATGTGGAGATGAACGTGATTGAAGATTCCTTATCTGGCACTTACACCTACATTGAAGAACATCCGGAGTACCCAATGCGCTTTTCTGTTGCTCAATCGAATGTCGTAGTAGAGTCGGATAAGTAACAAATTGAAGGCGTGATTTAGAGCGAAGAGCAATGCCATCAGGTGTAGGAAAATGAAAAAAACTCTAGTCTATGCTGTTTGACATAATTTTTTCATAACCTCAAGTGTAGTTGGATACAGAGACTCATCGACAATATCCGTCTTCTCAATCACTATCAGGTTTAAGGCAAAATTCACGGATTCTATGTTTTTTGCATCGGTTATTCTCAGTAGGTCCTTCTGTATGTTATTTTCCCTCAGTCGGTGTTTTACCACCTTCTTCATCCTGCCCATTTCTAATAAGGAGGCCAGGAAAACTGGTTTTCCCTTAAACTTCTCCTCTACTTCTTTAAGTACTTCTTCATAGGGATCATCTACTACGGAGTTAGTTGACAAGCTAATTACTACTCCGCAGACATGTCTTTCATCAACATCATGTATTTGCGCAAGATTTGCCAGAGGTTTTGGTTCGAAGCCAGCTTCTGTAACAAGTCTCTTCATTTCATTCACGATGAACTTACTGGGTCTTGCTAGTAGGATGTATTTTGGAGAATTCATTGGTTCGTTTTATTCTTTAAAGCTTTTACTGCCATCAACCCACCAATGTTGTGGAGGTTTGGGGAATTGCAACGAAGAAGACAAAAGGAATAGTGTCCTGCTTTTTCTTAATTCTATGGCATATCCTTTTATGATGAATTATCTTGAGGCATATACCAAACTCACCCAAACCGTAATGACCAAAATTATTCAAATTACATTTTTTCTGGTATTAGTCTTAAGCTGCACTCCGTCACCAAAGTATGATGTCATCATTGAAAACGGCACTATAGTAGATGGCAGCGGCAATCCCGGATTTGTTGGCGACTTAGCAATTTCAGGAGATACCATTGCCGCTATCGGAGACTTATCATCAAGCAAAGCCGAAAACCGGATAGACGCATCAGGTCTCGTAGTATCACCAGGCTTCATAAATATGCTGAGTTGGGCCACTAAATCCCTGATTATTGATGGGAACTCCGAAAGCGATATAAGGCAAGGAGTAACCTTGGAAGTTATGGGTGAAGGCAACTCCATGGGTCCGTGGAATGATGCAATGAAAGCCGAGGACCGCGCTTTTCAGAAAGATTTTAAATACGAAATTGAATGGACCACACTTGGAGAATACCTACAATACCTTGAGGACAGAGGTATTTCTACCAATGTTGCCTCCTTCGTTGGGGCTACCACTCTTAGGATTCATGAATTGGGTGAGGAAGACCGACCACCCACTGCAGAGGAACTTGAAAGGATGAAGGCGCTGGCCAGGACGGCGATGGAGGAAGGTGCAATGGGTATTGGCTCCTCTTTGATCTATGCGCCTGCTTTTTATGCAGATACAGAAGAACTTATTGCGCTTTGTGAGGTAGCCTCGGAGTACGGAGGCATGTATATTTCACATCTTCGAAGCGAGGGAGATTTTTGGCTTGAGGCCATTGACGAGTTAATTCGGATTTCAGCGGAAGCAGATATCCCGGCGGAGATTTATCATTTGAAGGCTGGTGGGAAACATAATTGGGGAAAATGGGAGGCTGCTGTTGCCAAAATTGATTCAGCAAGATCAGCTGGTTTACAA
Organism: Cyclobacteriaceae bacterium; assembly: GCA_965228045.1. GTDB lineage: Bacteria > Bacteroidota > Bacteroidia > Cytophagales > Cyclobacteriaceae > JANQEU01. The sequence goes on from OZ245789.1 coordinate 2,736,377, forward strand.
ATCACCACCGATATGTATAACTATACCGCAGGTGCCACGGGCCTGGATGCATCTATGCCACCCTGGGTTCAGGAAGGTGGTTATGGCAAATGGGCTGAAAGGCTGCAGAATCCCAAAGTACGAGAACAAGTAAAAAGGGAAATGGCTGCCAAAGGCGATGGTTGGGAAAACCTATATTTTGCCGCTGGAACAGCAGAAAACATTCTACTGGTAAGTTTTCGAAATGATTCCTTGCGATACCTGACAGGTAAGTCACTGGCAGAAGTATCCGAGTTAAGGGGAACCTCTCCCGAGGAAACTGCTATGGATCTTGTAGTACAGGATAGCAGTCGTGTGGGAACTGTTTATTTCCTGATGTCAGAAGAAAACGTGAAAAAGCAGATTCGTCTTCCGTACATGAGTTTTGGATCTGATGCCGGTTCGATAGCCCCTGTCCCTCCCTTCACCAATAGCAATCCACATCCACGGGCCTATGGTAATTTCGCAAGACTTCTTGGTAAATACGTAAGAGAGGAAAAGGTAATATCTCTGGAGGAAGCGGTAAGGAAACTGTCTTTTCTTCCTGCCAGCAATTTGAAAATCAAAAAACGAGGTATTTTAGAGATTGGAAATTTTGCAGATATCGCGGTCTTTGATCCAAACAGAATTATTGATAAAGCTACTTTTGATGATCCACATCAATTCTCTGAGGGAATGGTCCACGTCTTCGTTAATGGCAAACAGGTGTTGGAAAACGGAGAGCATACCAATGCCAGACCCGGAAGATTTGTAAAAGGACCAGGTTATAAAAATTGAATAAAGACACTATGAACAACAGAAGATCATTTATAGGAAAAGTATTAGCGACAGGTGCAGGTCTGGCAGGTGGTTTTACCTTAAAAGCAGATAATGCTGGTCAAAGTTTATTTCAGCAGGAACTCCCCTCCCTTGAAGGCCGAAAGGTACTTTTTACATGGGGAGGTTGGGATGGTCATGAACCTAAAAAATTCATGGAATACCTGACGCCCTGGTTGAAAGACAATGGTGCGGATGTCAGTGTTTTTGATAACCTCGAACCATATACTGACAAAGATCTAATGAATGAGACAGATTTGCTCTTACAGGTTTTTACGATGTCTCAAATCACCCAGGAGCAGGAAAAAGGCTTGTTAGAAGCAGTTAAAGGGGGTATGGGAATGGCAGGATGGCACGGTGGTATGGGTGATTCCTTCAGGGTGAATACCGAGTACCAGTATATGGTAGGAGGCCAATGGGTTTCTCATCCCGGAGGAGTGATCGATTATGATGTTAAAATAACTGATAATGAAGACCCTATTACCCGTGGTTTAAGTGACTTTAAAATGAATAGCGAGCAGTATTACATGCATGTTGACCCCAACGTTAATTTCCTTGCAACAACGGAGTTTTCCGGAGAACACAATGACTGGATTGACGGTTGTACGATGCCTGTGATATGGAAAAAAACATATGGGAAAGGTAGAATTTTCTATACCTCATTGGGTCATAACCTTTCCCATGTTGTGGATGTACCAGAAGGTATGACCATCATCAAAAGGGGGATACAATGGGCAAGTGCCAGTAAGTACGCCCCCTCCGAGGAGTGGATCACACCAAAATATTGATCATAACCTGACCAACTCCAGGATTTCGCTCATTGACAAGTGATCGGCGAAGTCCTTCCCATGGTAGGAAGTCATTACCAGTCCGCTTTTATCAACAAGTATATCTGCTGGCAGAAGTGGAGGATCAGCAAGCGGAGCTAGTGAAAAAACATTTTTCTTTATGCTCTCGATAGTCCTGCTCACCCTCCCCAACGTTCTTACCTGACCCATATAGGATTGACTCACACTATACAGATTATGGAGATGAAGATCATGATCTGCGATCACGTACGTATTCTCTTCTTCCGGCAAGCGTTTCAGCCGTTGACGTAGTTCTTCATTTGTAGCATTAAAGAACGCATATATAATTACGTTTTCCTGTTTGAGTACCGGATTCCATTCCAGGTACTCCATAAATCGTAAATTGCAAAAGGGGCAGCTGGCTCCTCTTAAGAAAGACAGCAGAAGGTAATCCCCATCAAAGTTTGTGGAACTCAATTGCCTTCCAAAAATGTCTTCTGTCTCGAAATGAATGATTCTATCTCCTGATTTTAGCATGGTCTTTTTTTTGCCGAAAATAGATGGATGAATCATCAGAAATAGCATCTAAACGCCTCAATCTTGGTCTTGTAGACAAAATATAGTCGTATTTTCAGGTGAAACATACATATACACCTAAGGTCAGGTTTAGCACTTGATATAATCCTCTTAACTAACCGGGCTGGATTGCTTATAAAAATTTAATATCTTAACTTAAAGATTCAATAATCACCACTTACTAAAAAGCAACATCCTGTATGAGACAGTTACTCGTCTTTAGTTTTATGGTTTTGTCCTGCATGGCATTCGCTCAGGACGAGGAAGAAAAGATTTATAGCGAATGGCTTGAAGGACTCTATCCTAAATCCTACGAAAACGTCACAAATATGGTAAAAAGGATATGGGGGAATAATGATCCATCAAAAGCCGAAATATTGATAGAGTTTCATTGCAAGGCAGTCAGTAGATTGATGGATATCCGCAGAGGCAAAGACGTAGATGAGAAGGTGTTTAGTGCCGCCCTTGATAAATGGTCTTTGTCAAATGAGGAGGAAAGACTTCAAAACTGGTATGAATGGCCACATACCAATTGGGTGAAGGTACTTCAGGAGTACGAATCCCAGGTTGCCCAGGCCGGCAATCAGAATTGATCCCAACACCCTTCATATCATTTTAATTAGAATATTTTCGGAGCTTGGTTAAATTGTAGTCCTATCAATTACCAACTCTATGAAAATCTTATTCATTAGCATACTTCTAACCTTCTCGATTTACAGTCAAGGTCAGAGGGGAAAATCACCTTCATCTCCTGAAAAGAACCTGTTTCAGGAAACGTCACTGTCCGGATTAAAATTTAGAAATGTAGGTCCTGCCCTTACTTCGGGTAGGATTTCAGATTTTGCAGTTAATCCAAACAATCCAAAAGAATATTACGTGGCTGTTTCTTCAGGAGGAGTTTGGAAGACCACGAATGCCGGAGTGACATTCACACCTGTTTTCGACAAAGAAGGAAGCTATTCAATTGGCTGCATCACGATGGATCCCAATAATTCCAGTATCATATGGGTAGGTACGGGTGAAAACAATAATCAAAGGAGTGTCGCATATGGTGATGGTGTATATAAATCCATCGATGGCGGAAAAAGTTGGAAGAAAATGGGATTGGACAACTCCGAACACATTGGAAAAATCATAGTTCAACCCAATAATTCAAATGTAGTTTATGTAGCAGCCATCGGACCACTCTGGAGTTCTGGCGGAGATCGGGGGGTATACAAAACTACGGATGGCGGTGAAACCTGGAATCCGGTTCTAACCATTGACGAACACACAGGCATCAATGATATCATCATGGATCCCAGAAATCCGCAAATTCTATACGCATCTGCTTATCAGCGACGACGACACGTTTTCACTTATCTTGGGGGTGGCCCATCTTCAGGGTTGCATAAATCGACGGATGGGGGCGCAACATGGGAAAAGATCAATAGCGGACTTCCATCAGTCGATATTGGAAGAATTGGACTGGCAATGGCGCCGTCCAATCCTGAAGTCATTTATGCCATTGTGGAAGCGGCGCAGGGTAAAGGAGGATTGTTTAGATCCACCAACCGGGGTGCCAGCTGGGAGAAAAGAGGGAACTATTCATCCAGCGGAAATTATTATCAGGAGATCATTGTAGATCCATTGGATGAAAACAAGCTTTATGCAATGGATACATGGGCGCAGATTTCAGTAGACGGAGGAAAGTCCTTTAGCGTCCTTGGTGAGGATTCCAAACACGTTGACAATCACTGTATGTGGATTGATCCAACTGATACGGATCATTTTTTGATGGGTTGTGACGGAGGTATTTACGAAACATGGGATGCTGCAGCTACCTGGGATTTCAAACCTAATCTCCCAGTCACTCAGTTCTATAAAGTTGCCCTGGACAATGATGAACCATTTTACAATATCTATGGCGGTACTCAGGACAATTTCAGTCTTGCCGGTCCTTCCAGGTCTGTAAGTGGAAATGGTATCTCTAATGAAGAATGGGTTATTACCCATGGCGGAGATGGTTTCGAGAGCCAGGTAGACCCGAATAATCCAAACATTGTTTACGCCCAATCTCAATATGGAGGCCTTGTTCGATATGATAAATCCTCCGGTGAGGAATTGGGTATCCAACCTCAGGAAAGGAAAGGAGAGAACAGTTATCGATGGAATTGGGATGCACCCTTAGAAATCAGCAACCACAATGATCAACGAATTTATTTCGCTGCTAATAAAGTATTCCGATCAGACGATCGAGGCAATAGCTGGGAAGTGATCAGCGATGATCTCACCAGACAGATCAATAGAAATGAGTTGGAAGTAATGGGGCGAATTTGGGGAATTGATGCCATAGCAAAAAACGGGTCTACTTCCCCGTACGGTACCATTGTGGCTTTCGATGAATCATCTTTAAATGAGAACTTATTAATTGTTGGAACTGATGATGGTTTGATCCAGATCACGGAAGATGGTGGTCAAAATTGGCGTCAGGTAGGCAGCTTTCCCGGTGTACCTGACAGGACATACGTCAACATGGTTGTAGCCTCTCAGCATGATGAAAATGTGATATATGCGTGTTTCAACAATCACAAAAATGGAGATTTCAAACCATACGTCTTCAAAAGTTCTGACAAAGGAAATTCCTGGAGATCCATCACCGCTGATCTTCCTGTCAGAGGTTCCTCCTATGCAATAGCCGAGGATCATGTGGAACCAAATCTGCTTTTCGTCGGAACCGAATTTGGCGTTTTTACCTCCATTGATGGTGGCGTAAATTGGAAAGAGTTGGACGCGGGATTACCTACAATAGCAGTCAGAGACATTGCCATTCACCCCAGGGAGGATGATTTGGTCCTCGGAACATTTGGAAGAGGCTTTTATGTGCTGGATGACTACTCCTCTCTTCGATCGATTGGATCATCTTTGAACGGAGAAGGTCAGCTTTTCTCAGTCAGGGATCCATGGCTGTATGAGCAAAGTTTTCCACTAGGATTACCTTTTAAGTCATTTCAGGGAGACAATTATTATCAGGGTGAAAACCTTCCTTCAGTGGCTATGTTTACCTATTACTTAAAAGACGACATTAAGTCCCTGCAGGAATTAAGAAGAGAAAAAGAAAAGGAGTCCACAAACGATGCCTATCCAAGCTACGATGAATTAAAATCAGAACGTGAAGAATTAGACCCGCAATTAATCTTCACGGTTAAAGATTCGGAAGGAAAGGTCGTAAGAAAATTATTCACCGAACCAAAAAAAGGTCTTAATAGAATACATTGGGATCTGAGGTATACGGATACCGATCCGATTGATCTGAGAACGCCATCGTTTTATAACCCCTGGTCAGATAGCGACCGCGGAGTCCTGGTAGCACCTGGAAACTATACAGTTACACTTTCTAAGATGGTAAGAGGTTCTATTTCGCAAATTTCCGAACCCGTAAGCTTTGATGTGAAACCTCTGCAAAACACAACGCTTCCTGCCTCCGATCGTATGGAATTGAATGCCTTTAAGCGAAAAGTATTGGAGTTATCCAGGGCAATTGGTGGTACAAGGCAGACAATCTCTGAAATGAATAATCAGATGAGATTCATCAGGGATGCCATCAAAAGAGCTGAAGTTGATCACTCCTCCGAATTGGTAAAAAATACCCTGGAATTGGAAAAAGCCCTAACGGAAGTCCAATACGAGCTAAATTCCGACCCGGTGGCCAGAACGCTTGACATCGATCAACCTCCAACTGTAGGTCAAAGAGTCGGTTTTATTGTGTATTCAATGTTTTCTTCAACCTCTGCTCCTACTCAAAACAATATTAACAGTTATGAAATCGCAGCAGAAGAGTTTCCTCCGATTCTTGAAAGGGTCAAAAAATTGTTGAATGAAGATTTAAAATCAATCCAGCAACAATTGAGCGATATCAATGCTCCTTATACACCTTATGCTATACCAGGTCTACCTAACTTTGAATATTAATCACATTATAACTATATGAACCTAAAATCATTCAAACTAAATTTTCTGATTACCATTCTGTCATCAGCTTTGTTTTTGGCTTGTGGCCCAAAAAAGGAATCTTCTGAAAGCAATGAGGTCTCAAGTGCTCCCGAGGAGCCAGAGAATGAATGGATCACTCTTTTCGACGGATCCTCAACAGATGGCTGGCGTGGTTTCAATTCAGATTCATTACCAGCTAACTGGGTAATTGAAAAAGGAACCCTGAAATCCCTGGGAACAGGTGGAGATATTGGTGGAGACCTTGTCTATGGAGACAGGGAATTTGAATATTTTGATCTTGAATTGGAGTGGAAAATCAGCGAAGGCGGCAACAGTGGTATCTTTTATCATGTACTTGAGGGAGATCAGTATCAAGCCCCATATGAAACAGCACCTGAATATCAATTAATTGACAACATTGGATTTCCACAGGAGCTGGAAGACTGGCAAAAAGTTGGCGCCGATTATGCCATGTACCCTGCTGATTACAGCGAAGTAGAAATAAAACCTGCCGGTGAATGGAACTCTTCCAGGATTCTTTTTTCACCTGAAAAAGCTGAATATTGGTTAAATGGAGTAAAGGTGGTGGAATTCGTTCCCTATAGTGAAGATTGGCAAACCAGGCGTAACAGCGGCAAATGGGACGATTATCCCGATTATGCTAAATCGAAAATAGGCCTGATCGGAATACAGGACCACGGAAGCTTTATCTGGTTCAAAAACATAAGAATTAAACCTTTATGATCATGAGAATATTGGCTCTATTGACATTTTGTGCTATAGCGTTTGTTTCCGCAGCTCAGGAACAACTTTTTAATGGCAAGGATCTGACGGGCTGGGAGATTTACGGCACAGAAAAATGGTACGTAGAAGATGGATTGCTAATTTGCGAAAGTGGACCCGATAAGGGTTACGGATACCTCGCAACTACTGAATCCTTTAAAGATTTTGAACTTACACTTGAGTTCAAACAGGGAGCGGACGGTAACAGTGGCGTATTCTTCAGATCCTCGATTGAGGGCACTAAGATTACCGGTTGGCAAGCGGAGGTAGCACCTCCGGGCTCTAACTCCGGAGGTATTTATGAGTCCTATGGCAGAGGTTGGCTAATTAAACCGGATCCGGAAAAGGATAAAGCCCTGAAGTTCGGAGAGTGGAACACAATGAAAGTTCGAGTGGTAGGTGGAAAAGTCACCACATGGCTAAATGGAACAGAAATGATAACACTCGAGGATGAAAAGATTGGTGAGGCCACAGGAAGTATAGCCTTGCAGATTCATGATGGTGGAGGTATAAGAGTTTCCTGGAGAAACATCCAAATAAGCAGGCTGTAACAGTGATTTTTGATAGATTTAAAAAGGCCAGTCTTCTCAGACTGGCCTTTTAAATTATATTCAATTCAATGTTATTTCACGGGAACTTTCACCATCGTGTTGCCCCATGCAACAGTCATATTAGGATCGTTCTCCAGAAATGCAATTGTAAAGGCTTCCACCTCACTGTCGGTGCTGGTAGCCGGAACCGTGAATCTGGCTACGTCAGCACTTTCGTCATACTGATAAGCACCCCATGTGTTCAAATTGGAATTGATGATAAATTCCCACTCCTTTTCATTAGGGATTGCATACAAAGAATAAGTTCCGGCTTCCACAGACTGTCCGCCGATCATCATGTCTTTGTAAAGTGTGATCTCTGTAGTTTCATTGGCACCAAGTCTCCAAACCTTTCCGTAAGGTTCTTTATCGCCAAGCATTTTGCGACCCTTCAATTGAGGCCGGCTGTAAACCACTTTTATTCCAACATCATTGCCTCTGGCACGATATGGAAAAACGGCAATGTCAGCAGGACTTGCATCCATACCAGGTAAGTTTTGTGCACTAATTAACTCAGGAGCCATTATTAAGGCACAAATCGAAAAAGCTAATAATAATTTTCTCATGTCTAATTTGAGGATTTTGTTTGGTGTTAAATTAATCTATACGAATTGAACGGTTCTAAATATATGAGGTTGTTGTCGTGTCCCTAACAATAAATCAAACCAACTCATTCACTTTTGATGATCTTTTCGATTAATGTATCACCTGCAATGTCTACATGAACAAAATACAAACCTTTTGCCAGGGTCGAAATTGAGATTTCTGTGCTCTGTGCAGTGACTTTCTGCTGCAAATGCACCTGACCCGATATGTCTACGACCATTAATCTGGCTCCCGATGGACCGATTTCTGAAACATATAGGTTAATTATACCTGATGCCGGATTGGGGTATATCGACAGAATACTTTCGCTGAGACCGAGTGCCGCATCCTGAATAGTCAATACTCCACTACCTAAAATAAGGTCATAATTACCGTCCGTCCCTCCAGTTAGCACGATCTCATGTTCTCCTTGAGTGAGTTCACTCATCTTCAAGTCCACTATGTAAGGTAATTCATCAATAACTGTCCAATCTTCGCCATTCTGAAAACCATCATAATTGAATGTAAAGTTGTCAATTGATTCACCTGCCTTCATGACAGTGTCCCTAACAGATATGAACAAAGGATGTTTATCAATCTTTAACTGTCCGGATTCCGGAATTATAGTGTAGTTATTGTCCGAGCCTCCTAATACATTTATCTCATAGTTTCCAACGCCACTTGCATTTGTTGCAGATGTAGAGACCTCAGGCAATACATCCAGATTGTCCTCAGAATCTCCATGGACGAATCCCTGAAAGATCATTTTGAATTTAGCTGGGACGTTTCCGTAAGTGACCGAGGTATCATTTACCGTCGCAATCAGTGACTTCTTTCCGATTTTCAGCTGTTTTACAACTGGGTCTGCCGGAAGGTACTTATCATTTCCCGGCTGTGAGGCAGTAATTGATACCGTTCCGGCACTGAGAGCGGTGATCGTACTTCCGTTTACAGATGCGACTTCCGCATTGTTAGAAGAAAAAGAAACTACAAGGCCACTAGATGTATTTGCGGATAAAACAAATGGGGCATCTCCATAGGTCGCCTTCGGTATTTCATGGAAGGTGATGGATTGCTCCTCCTTTTCCGTTGTTTCCAAATTGTTGACCACAGTTATCTGTCTGGAAATACTTGCAGGGTAATAGTCCGAGTTTCCATTTTGACTGGCTGTAATTTGTGCGGTCCCTGAACTTACCAGAGTTGCAACATTGCCAGAAATGCTTATAACGTTTTCATTTGAAGAATGGAATACAATTCCATTTCCGGATGTTACATTGGCCACAAGTTGGATGTTACCGGCGGAAAGGTCCACCTGTTCATCCAATTCAAATGTGATTTCTTGTTCTGATTTTATGGGTGCGGACCACAGAACTGCATTTCGCACCATTTGACTATATGCCGCATCAGGTTCATAATTCTCCCGCCGCTCACCTATTTGCAGATAGACAAGTTTTCCAATAGTCTCACCTCCATCTATGTCAATAAGCCTGGTAAATCCGGAAACATGAGATTCTTCGGCATCAGCAAGGTCATTGGAAAACAAGGGATTTATCTCATTTACTCCATTTCCAAAATTACTATTGAGAAATACCATGTTGTCATAGATTTCATCATAAACTTCTATTGTAGGCAGAAATGAGTAATTGAAATTTGAAGATGGCACAGGAAGATTGTCAACCCAAAATTCAGGATATTCTGAGGCAGTTGGATAATCAATAAGATAGCTTGATATGAAATGTCCATGATTCATGGAAAACAGGTTGTAGCTACCCAAAGTACCTGACCATTCATTTAAAGCACTTTCCGCTCCAAACAAGTTGGTGAGAATATTTTTTGTTTGATCACCATCCACGTCATTAAACAATCCGTGATGAAGTGCGATCAATCCGCCTCCATTATCCGCAAAATCAACCAGAGCCTGTAATATTTGATCTGTCAGGCCTGTGGACCAGTGCTTGTAAAATATGATCACATCGAAGTCCTGAAAATAGGAGTCTATTTCAGATTTGATTGAAGATGAAAAGGGCAAAGACGCCTGAGTTATATCCAGTTCACTGTTTTCGAATATGAAATGATCTTCTCCTTCCGCGTTCAAATCCAGTACATTCATCAAGTGGGTGTAATCTGCGGGTAAGTCATTTTCTTCTTCTCCATAATTACAGGGTACATCATTGCTCTTATTTGTGTTTTCACAGTTTTCTTCATCCAATGCTCCCCCGTGCAAAACAAGGGTTTTCACAACATTCACCTGCCTCGTTTCATCAGGATAGGTCTCCAGAATATTGATAAAGGTTTTTGCAGCATGTGCTACTGTTTGCGGGTACCAATCTCTGGTTGTTAGGATTAAACCCTTCCCTCTTTCATCTCCAAATAATCCCCCGTAAGGATCTGAGATGGTGACTCTATCGTTTATTTTATAAGTTATGTCCAGTTCCTCGAGATACTCCGGGGTCTCGTTATCAGGAAATCCTGTGGCTTCCTGACCTTTTAAAATACTAAAGCCAATCTCCTCAATTCCTTCACCAAAAGTTCCAGGGACTCTCCAATAGGCAGGAAGGCTCGAACCATGACATTGGGCCATTACCGGTTTATTCTGACTTAAAGCCAAAATGGCCAAATCATTTAGCTTTTCAGAAGCCTGTTCCATTTCCTGCGCCGATATTTCCCTGTCTCCTTCTCCCTGGGATTCATACTCGCCATCCACACGATAGTCAAGTGCCCCAAACCCACCTACTACAACTAGTCCTGCATAGTTTTCCATGTCAATGACATCGATAATAGAGCCATTTACTGTGGCTGAAGCGGGAATCTCATTAAGAGCTGCAGACCATTCCTGACCAAATACGTCATCATACTGGTTTAGGAATTGATTATAATCACCTCCGTAGTAATCATTAGCCGCAGCCGCCAGGTCCGCATAATCCATATAGATAGCAAAATCCTGATCATTTGCACTTCGGACATCGACTATGTATCCGGATTGCTCTAAAGCGCTTCTCATTACGATGTACTCCGAGTAATATGTTTCCTCATGGGGTACAAACATCAAAACTGTTTGCGCGGAAAGTGAATTATGGAAAATTAGAAATAGTACTAACAGGCATGGTACGCCCCACCGCTCAGTGAAACTGGATTTTCTATACATTGATTCTTAATGTTTACGATAGAAGTGAGCGGTCTTCGTAAATTGCAATCCCTAATATATACGAATAAAAGTAAATTGGTAAACTTCAAAAGTCTCAAAATTCAATTACAAATATTATTACTGATTATTCTCTTTAGTTGTTACCCTAAGGTTAGATTAGATGGGTTTGACAAGGAGGCCTGGGCGGTTTCCTTGACGGAATGTACCGGATATAGAGAAGAACACCTTAATATTCTGTTGCAGCAAAAAGAGATCCTTCTTGAAAAAAACCAGAATCAGATCCAGGAGTTACTCGGCACACCTACTCGACATGAACTCTTTAGTCGCAATCAAAAATTCTTCTTCTATCAACTGGAATGTGATTCGAAAGCGGAACTGCGATTGCGTTTTGATGCTCTGGGCAGACTAAAAGAGCTAAGAAAAATAGGGAATTAGTAGGAAACCAGGCAATGAATTTCACTGGCAAAATTTTTCAGCTTTCCAACTCCATTCAAAAAAGAAAGCTCCACTAAAAAAGAAAATCCGGCAATACTCCCACCGCTTTTTTTTATCAAAACGGCAGCGGCCTCCGCTGTCCCTCCGGTAGCAAGAAGGTCGTCATGAATTAAAATATTATCTCCTTCGGAGATCGCATCTTCATGTATTTCTATTCTGGCAGAACCGTACTCAAGATCATAGGCGTGACCAATGGTTTTGTGTGGAAGCTTACCTGCTTTTCTGACCGGATAAAAAGGTACTTTCAAGGCATGAGCCATTTGCATACCGTAGATAAATCCTCTGGACTCAATTCCTACGATCCCATCTATCTTTACTTTGGACCAATAAGCCGTCAATTCCTTGGCTACATCCGCAGAAAGTTCAATGTCAGCGAGAACGGGAGTAATGTCCTTAAAAACAATTCCTTTTTTGGGGAAATCAGGTACATCCCTGATGGCATTCTTTACTCGATCAACTATTGACATTATTCGAATCTTAGGGCATCAATAGGATCTAACTGTGATGCTTTGAAGGCTGGAAGGTAACCTGATATCAAACCAACTGCCATACCGATCAGTACACCAACAACGATCCACATCCATGGGATAATAAAAACCGAAATACCCATAACATTGGAGATCAGGTTCCCGATCAATATTCCTAAAACGATTCCACCCAAACCACCCAGCTGGCATATGACCAATGCTTCTATCAGGAATTGCTGTCTTATTTTTAATGGCGTGGCGCCCAGCGCTTTACGCACTCCTATTTCGCGAGTTCGTTCCGTAACACTAACCAGCATAATATTCATTAAACCAATTGAGGCACCCAATAAAGTAATGAATCCTATGCTGAATCCTCCTATTCTGAGATATCCGGTAATCTCTCCCAGACTCTCTGCCAGGGATCTGCTTACTCTGACCTCAAATGAGTCTTCTTCTTTTGGCCTGTCCCCTCTAATGGCTCGCATTAGTCCTGTCGCAACTCCTGTGGCATATTCCATTTGATTAGATTCGGGAATGGCTACTGTCGCTTCCCATCCGAAATTTCTGTCGGCACCTACTATCCTGGCGGTTTGCATGGGAAGAACGATGGTCCGGTCAACATTTGAATTGCCACTCACACCTCCTTGTTCTGCCAATGTTCCTATGATTCTAAACTTGGCACCCATGAAAGTCACTTTCTTTCCAAGCGGACTTTCTTCGTCTTCAAATAGAGCGTCCACCACCTGGTCTCCTACCACAATTACGTAAGACCCATTTTCGATTTCCGTGGGAGAAAAACTTCTACCCTCTTCAATATCATACCCGTCCGCTATAAGGTAATTTTCATCTCCACCCCGAACAAGCATGTTGGGGTTGGTTACCTTCGATCTATATTTCACTTCAGCTGTTCCGGTAAGCACAACATTTATGCTGACGTCACCAGGACCATCGTATTCATTTTTAAACTGCACCAGTTCGCTGTACTTCAGTGGTGGATGGACTTTGGCTTTCTTACCATCCGTTGAACCTCTATCTACCCGTTTTCTTTCAATGTCAAAGGTGTTTGCCCCCAGATTGGAAAAACTGTCATTAATTGAGGCCTGAATACCATCGATGGCAGTAAGAATTCCCACCAGGGAGGTTATTCCGATAGCAATGATCAGAGCCGTAAGTATAGTCCGGAGCTTGTTGGCGTTGATTGACTTCAACCCCTCACGGACATTTTCCATGATATCCATATAATCAAAGGTAATTTAGAATTAGAGAACTATTTTTCCGATGACATCATTTTAAAAAATGATTATCTAAATTGTACGTTAGACTAGGTTAAACGGATACGGAAGATGCGAAGGATTATAGCAATTACAGTTTTATTATTTTCAATAGGAAAAGCCTCTGCTGCTTTTCTGCTCATCCCCATGGATGAAACCCAGACCAACCATCTGAAAGCTTACGGTATTTCCTATTGGGTATTGGCCGAGGAGGTTAAAATTGACTGGTTGCTCAACTATCGGGGTGGCAGTTTCATGATCCCCTACACTCAGACGATTGAAAATGAGTGCATCATTCGGAATGTGAGTTACGAGGTCATATCGGATGCTCAATCCGATCAGATATTGGCGGATATTGCAAGTCCTTCTTCTAACATGGATGCAATGAAACTGGAGAAGTATCCGAAAATTGCCGTGTATTCACCTAAAAGCAAACAGCCCTGGGACGATGCGGTTACTCTTGTACTTACATATGCCGAGATCCCTTATGATGTGATTTTTGACGATGAGATCATGTATGGTGAACTTGTCAAATACGATTGGCTTCACCTGCATCATGAGGATTTTACCGGACAATACGGCAAGTTTTATCGTACGTACAGACACTTACCCTGGTATCAACAGCAACAACGGGAATATGAAGCCTCTGCTAGAAAACATGGATTTGGGAAAGTATCACACCTTAAACTAGCAATAGTAAAACGCATACAGGCTTATGTTGCCGGAGGCGGATTCCTATTTGCCATGTGCTCCGCTACGGATACCTATGATATTGCGTTGTCGGCGGAAGGTGTGGACATCTGTGATGTCATGTTTGATGGAGATCCGGCGGATCCAAGAGCACAGCAGAAGCTTGATTTCACCAATACCTTTGCATTTGAGGACTTTGTGATCGAACGAAATCCAATGGAATACGAATATTCCAACATTGATAATGAACCAAGATCACGGGGATTGCGCGAAGACAATGATTACTTTACGCTATTTCAGTTTTCTGCCAAATGGGACCCAATACCCACGATGCTGACACAGAATCACACACAGATCATCAAAGGTTTTATGGGACAGACTACCGGGTTTAAAAAGGATCTGGTCAAGGCGGACGTACTTGTCATGGGTGAAACGCCTTCAATCGATGAGGCCAGGTACATTCATGGGGTAATTGAAAAGGGTTTTTTTACATTTTATAGTGGCCACGATCCTGAAGATTATCAGCATATTGTGGGTGAAGAACCTACCGACCTGAATCTGCATCCAAATTCACCGGGCTACCGACTTATATTGAATAACATCCTGTTCCCGGCTGCCAAAAAGAAGAAACAAAAAACATAGTTAGTGCATTCGATCCGGTCGCAATTCCAAAGATTGTAGTATTTCGTCCTCAGCCTTCAGAAATTCCTTCCACCTACCCATTACATAGTCTTCTGGCATGTACTTTTTAGCCAGGTCAAGGAAATTGTGATAATGCCCTGCTTCTGACACCATCAATTCGTAGTAAAAATCCGACAGTTCTTTATCCTTAATGTTTTTGTGGAGGACTTTGAACCTTTCACAGCTTCGGGCCTCAATCAGTGCATTCATCAAAAGTTTTTCGACCAGTTGCTGATCACGACTACCACCTTTTTTGAGGATTTTGTTCAATCTGATCACATATTCATCCTTTCGCTGCGGCCCTAAAGCCATCTTCCTCATTCTAAGGTGCTCCAGCACCCTTTCAAAGTGCGACCACTCTTCCGCAACCACCGGTGATAACATCTGAACCAATTCGGACTTTTCGGGGTATTGTACGATCAGTGAAATGCAAGAACTGGCCGCTTTCTGTTCGCAATAAGCATGATCTACCAGAATGTCTTCAATTCTCTTTTCCGCAATATTTACCCATCGGGGATCAGTGGGAAGATTCAACCCAAGCACTGTTTTTTGCATATCAATCGAAAAATAACCAGCGAACGCCGAAATCAAAAACTCTCTCCTGACCGGGATACAATGGCGTGATAAAATAACCATCCTCTCCACCCATGTTGGCGTGGACCACCTTGGCGAAAATCGAGAGCTTTTCTATCTGCATATTTAGAAAAAAGTCTGCTGTTACAAAAAGAGGTAATTCCTCTGTATTCTGAACGAAATACTGTTGAATAACAGGATTATAGTCATTGGCGAAAAAGCCTGACTTTGAATAAATATTAAAACCAATCTGTACCGGGACAGATTTATTGAATATCCTACCCGTCCAATAATACTTGCCAGCGTAGAATAAATCAGGAATCCTGATAAATTCCGCAGAGCTCTCGTCCAACAATGTGTAATAAACTTCATTCTCAAAATGAAATCCGGATCCTTCTGTTTCACCAGTTTTTATAAAGTAGTTGAACCTGCCTCCAAATCGACTAAACAATGCCGTCTGACCTGCCAGGACCGGAGTACTGGCGGTATCGAAATAGACGTAATTGTCCATAGTCCTAAACTCCGCAAATGGAAAGAGATCGAAGTTGCCAGGACTAAGCTTCAATTCTCCCGAAATTGAATTGATAAATCCCCTGTCAAAACTATTGTTCCATTCATTATGATTATCAAAATAACCCTGGGTCAAATTACTCTGTCTGTATCGAACCGAATGGTAGCTGGCCCGAACAAATTTAGAGTCAAAAACACCTCTCAGCTTGAATTCTCCGGTTTGAGTCAACTCACCTTTTCCACTTACGTCAAAGACTTCTTTCAATTTAAAACGGGTGAAGGCTCCAAGATAATTTTCAAGGGCATCATTCCGGTCACTTCCATATAAAAACCGATGTCTGATCCATCTGTTTTTATAGTATATCCTGTAGTGAATTGCACCATCCCCTCCCTTTAAGCCAGCTTCATTCGTTATATCAGAAAATACAGATTGCTGGTACGTACTATCCGGATCAATCAGGAATTGGTCATAAAAACCATAATAAGTTACATCTGTGCCATCTGCAAAATCCTGGTAAGTGTATGTTTGACGGTTTGCATCCGATTGATGATACAATTGAAGATTATTCAATACACCGAATTCATGGTATAAATGGTACCCTATGTTACCTTCAACCCCCCTTGCATCCTGTAATCTGATGTTATTGTCACGATATTGGAATTTTTCAGGTCTTGTGGCATCTTCAGAAACTAAAATTCCGCCCGTTTCATCGACTTTATGACTCATACCAAAGACATAGGCCAGGAGCTTATATGAGGACTCCGGATGACTCCAATACGTATACAGGTCTGCGCTTGTGTGGTCCACATTCCTGTCACCTTCGGTCTGATCGGCTCCGATCTGCTTATCCACGTTCATTTTGTGAATATTGATACCAAAATTCCAATTGGGTGTAATATTCTGTGAATAGCCATAATGAATCACCGCTCTCCCATGACCGCCTAGAACTACATTCAAATCCATTAACGGAGACTTGGTATCATAATACTTGTGAGTGTCCGGGTTGATATAGTAGTAGCTATAACTGTTAAACCCCGAAGATCTGCCTATTGTGGCGGGCAGGTCATAAAACACCGGAAAGAGTGCAGTGCCCACATTGCCCAGGTCCTGGTACTTTCTGTTATTTTGATCCACATAAGTGAAATTCTCCAAATTATACAGTGATGTATCCATTTCATTGAACTCATCATTATTGAGTTTCAGGTCATTCTCATATACGACCTTCACGGTACTGGGCCCATAAACCAATTCGGTGCTGTCATCCAAAATTTGGGATATTGCAGGGGCGATGACAATCCAAAAAAATGTAAGGAATAATGTTAACCTGAAAAGCACGCGCAAAACTAACGATCTAAAACGGAGGAAATAAGGCCGTATTGTTAAAAATCCCTTTCAAACTCCCGAAAGGTACTATCAAGAATCTCATGAAACTCCGCACCCTTCTCCAAAAAAGAAAATTCAATGGGCTGAATGTAAACAGGATAGTCTTTAAGTTCATCAAAATTTCTCAGCTTGATCGCGTCCTTTTCTGTACACAATAACATCGCATCCTCCCTCTCCATTAACCTGATCATCCAGGAAACATCAGATTTTGAAAATTCGTAATGATCCGAAAACGCCAGGTGACCCTTAAGATGGTAATCCTTTGCAACCTGCGAAAAAAACTGATCCGGGTCCCCTATCGCTGCGATTGCGATTACGTTTGACTTTGTCGGATGAGGATTTTCAGGAAACATTGGTTTGCAATCCGAAGGCTTCATCGTAGAAAAAAACACATCTGCCGATTCGCTGTAGAGTTTTACCTTTTTTTCGATTTCCAGCTTCTGACTAAACCCGATTTCTGGTGGGCATCTAGTTATAATCACGACATCCGATCTGGCTGCTCCGTTTCGGGCTTCCCTCAATCTACCTGCCGGCAGAATGAAATCCTCGTAAAACGGTAAGGAATATGGTGTTAATAATACTGATAAACTTGGCCTCACGGATCTATGCTGAAAAGCGTCATCAAGTATGATAAGATCATTGTCAGGCTGTGTAGTAAGCAGGTTTGGTATGGCCTCAACCCTTTTTTCACCTACACACACCTGGATCTGATCGCCGTATTTTATTTTCAACATTAAGGGTTCATCTCCGACTGTTTTAGGATGATCATCTACACTTACCACCCGAAATCCTCTGGTTTTTCTTCCATAACCTCTGCTGAGTGTTGCGACTTTTAATTCTTTATCCCGGTAGTATTTAACCAGGTAATCCGTGAACGGAGTCTTCCCCGTACCCCCGACGGAAAGGTTACCTACAGAAATGACGTTCGCTTCAAATTTAAATGAGCCCCATATGTTTCGATTGAATAGCTCATTTCTGGCCCTTGTCACCAGATCATATAATATTGCAAAAGGGAATAGTAAATACTGCCACCAGACCATGAAAATCAAAGATATTACGAATTCACTTGAGGAACTAGCACCTGTTTCCTACCAGGAATCCTATGACAATTGCGGATTGTTGGTGGGTGACCTTGATCAGAATCTTCAAAAAGTTTTGATCACGCTTGATACGACAGAGGCGGTGGTGGATGAAGCCATTGAAGTCGGTGCCAACCTGATCGTGATGCATCACCCACTCATATTCAAGGGATTAAAATCGATTACTAACAGTCATTGGGTCAGCAGGTGTGTGATGAAAGCCATAAGAAATGATATTTCTCTATACGCCATTCATACCAATCTGGACAATGTCAAGGACGGAGTAAATAGAAAAATCTGTGAGAAATTAGGACTACAAGATATTGAGATACTAAGACCTAAATCAGGGAATCTCATGAAGTTGGTTACGTTTATACCAATTGATAACGTTCAGGATGCGCTTGACGCAATGTATGAAGCCGGTGCTGGTGAAGTTGGTGAATATGATCATTGTAGTTTTCAGATTGAGGGAATGGGTACATTCCGGCCAGGTGAAAAAACCGATCCTCACATTGGTTCTCAGGGAAAAGATGAAACCGTAAAAGAGAAAAGAGTCGAAATTTTATTCCCAGGACATATTAAATCCCGGGTAATGAGGGCTTTGAATCAGGCCCATCCGTATGAGGAAGTGGCTCATTATCTGACGGAGTTAAGCAATGTAAACCAGGACGTAGGTTCAGGAATGATTGGTAATTTACCTGAACCCAGGGATCCGGATTCCTTTATTAGTATGTTAAAATCTAACATGAATACAGATTGTGTAAGACATACAAGCTGGCATAAAAGCAAAGTGGAAAGGATTGCAGTCTGCGGTGGATCGGGATCCTTTTTGCTTAATGATGCCGTTGCAAAGAATGTGGATGTGATGGTAAGTGCGGATTTTAAATATCACGACTTCTTCGAAGCAGATGATCGAATAACAATTGCAGACATAGGTCACTATGAAAGTGAACAATTCACAAAGGAATTGTTATATGATTTTTTGAAGGAAAAATTCACTAATATTGCAGTTCTTTTGTCCAAAGTGGTTACAAATCCGATCATATATTCATAATTCTACATGGAAAACACGGTAGCGAAGAAGTTAGAAGCGCTTATAAAATTACAATCCCTAGATTCAGAAATTGACGAAATAAAGAAAGTTAGAGGTGCCTTGCCCGACGAAGTAATGGACCTGGAAGATGAAATCGCAGGTTATCAAACCCGAATTGACAAACAAAACCAGGAACTTGAGGATATCGAGAGCAACATTGAAGCCAACAAGATTGCCATCAAAGATGCAGAAAAGCTGATCAAGAAATATGAAGAGCAGCAGATGAACGTCCGTAACAACAGGGAGTACGATGCCATCACTAAGGAGATTGAGCTTCAGCAATTAGAAATCCAAATCCTGGAAAAGCGAATCAAAGAAGCATACGCAAAGACTGAGGAGCAAAAGGAAGGAATTGATAAGACCAAGGAGACATTAAGTGAGCGGGAAAAAGATCTAAAGACTAAGAAGGAAGAACTTGAGGTCATCACCAAGGAATCGGAGGCCGATGAGAAAAAACTAGAGAAGTCCAGAAGTACGGCTTCAAAAGCGGTGGAAGAAAGATTACTTATCGCGTACGATAAGATTCGTGAAAACATGAGAAATGGGCTTGCTGTTGTTCCGGTTAAAAGAGGTGCTTGCGGTGGGTGTTTCAACATAGTTCCTCCACAGAAGCAGGCGGAGATCAGAGAGCGTAAAAAAGTAATAGTCTGCGAACATTGCGGTAGAATACTGGCAGATGTCGAGGACGAAATCGTGGAAGAAGTAAAACCTAAACGACGAACCAAAAGGACAACTTCCAAGTCAAAATAACATTAAGCCCTCGTAAGAGGGCTTTTTTATTTCACACCTTTCTCCGGATGTCTTCCTTTAATGGTTCTGTAATAGGACAAAATGTGTTCCATGTCTTTTCCCATATCATCTGTCGGATAAAAAAGCTCTTTAAGCTCCACTACTTTCCTGGAATAGTCAAAGCCCACAAGTAATATTGGCAGCCCTGCATTGACAGCTATTCTGTAAAACCCGGTTTTCCATTCCGGCACATAAGATCTGGTACCTTCGGGGGTTATGGTGACTACAAATTCTTCATGCTGATTATAAAGCTCTACTACCTGGTCCGTCATTTTCATTTTACGTGACCTATCTACGGGATATCCTCCGGTAAGTCTTAAAAACCAGCCCACAAATGGGTTATCAAAAAGAGATTTCTTGGCGAGGTAGTGGGATTTAAAATTTAGAATGTGCCGAGCGGCGAGCCCCACAAAAAAATCCATATTACTTGTATGTGGGGCAACAATCAAAATGTATTTCTTAACCTCGGGTAGTTTTCCTATAGTTTTCCATCCGGTAAGAAAGAAGCAAAACCTAAAGAACTGCCTAACCACAAAGCCCATCAGACCACCTGGATAAATTTTTGGAACGGGTTTGTCTTAAGTTGTTTTTTAGCGAAACGATAGCCAACCTCGTAGATTTCTTTAGCTTTTCGGTACTCAAAGACATTATAATTCGCAATCTCCGGAGGCTCCCAGAATAGATCGCATTTCTTCTTATTTAAATATGTGGCTGAGGATATGGCCAAAAGCATAGATCGCTCCATTAGCTCCTTCCAGTTTTTGGCCTCATACTTATTTTCTATGGGATTGCAATGCATTCCAAGAACGAAATCACATTTCTTCTTAATGGGCTTTACAGGAAGGTTATCGATTAACCCTCCATCTCCATAGGGTACGCCATCAATTTGAACAGGATCAAAAACAACTGGTATGGCACAGGATGCTAAAACGGGTTTGATCAATTCACCTTTTTTGAAATACTTTATTTTACCCTTTTTGATGTTGGTAGCTGCGACAACCAGAGGCATTTTTAATTTTTCAAACCTGTTGTGAGGTATGTATTTGAGCATCAGCTCGGCAGCATTTTCGATTTTTAGCAAACCTCTCCAATTCAAGGCTGGCCGTAATATTTTAAAGTAATTGGTGGAATCAATTGCCTCAAGGACTTCTTTGGGTGATAATCCGGCGCAATAAAGTGCTCCTCCGATGGCACCGGCGCTGGTACCAGACACAATGTCAAATTTAATGCCTTCTTCATCCAGGGCGCTCATCATTCCAAGATGAACCATACTTCTGATACCTCCCCCGGAAAGAGCAAGTCCGATCTTCATAACCTTTACTTATAGACACCCATTTGTCCGAACTTTTCGATCCTTGAACTAATCCTTTCTTCAGGTGTCATCTTAGATAGTTTCTTAAGATGCTTTTTGATTTCTTTCTTCACTTCTTTGGCAGAAGCTTGCAAATCAGAATGAGCTCCGCCCAATGGTTCTTTAATGATTCCGTCAATAAGCTTTTGCTTGACCATATCCTCTGCTGTCAATTTTAAAGCTTCAGCAGCCTGTTCTTTATAATCCCAACTTCTCCACAAAATTGTAGAGCAATTTTCAGGGCTGATAACTGAATACCAGGAGTTTTCCATCATTAAAACCTGATCGCCAATTGCTATTCCAAGAGCTCCTCCCGAAGCACCTTCCCCTATTATGATGCAAATTACAGGAACTTTGAGCATGAACATTTCTTTGAGGTTACGGGCGATGGCCTCACCTTGTCCTCTCTCCTCGGCTTCGATACCGGGGTAAGCACCAGGTGTATCAATTAAGGTTACGATCGGCTTATTGAATTTCTCCGCAATCTTCATGAGTCGAAGTGCTTTTCGATAACCATCAGGGTTCGCCATCCCGAAGTTTCTCATTTGTCTTTGCTTGGTGTTGCGTCCCTTTTGCTGGCCGATTATCATTACAGTCTCACCATCCAGATCGGCAAGACCACCGACCATTGCCTTGTCATCTTTCACCGCCCTGTCACCATGCAGCTCAACAAAATCATTGGTGATCTCATATATATAGTCCAGACTATAAGGTCTATCAGGATGCCTGGACAACTGTACTCTTTGCCAGCGTGTCAGATTTTGATAAGTATCTTTCTTAAGTTTCGCCAATCGATCTTCCAGTTTTTGAATGGCTGCATTCACATCCTTGTCACTGTCTCCGGCCAATTCCTTCATGCTGACCAGCTTCTCCTCAAGTTCTACAATGGGCTTCTCGAATTCGAGTAACATAAATTGTGGGTTGTTTCAGCTTCAAATTTAGTTGATATATAATATTCTCCATCAACCTTTAGGATTGATTAGTGAAGGCTAAACTATTATTTACCAATAATGTGCCTTCTAAGTTAGCCTACTGGGATTCATAAGCTAAACAGAACATTGATATAAATCAATATAAAACCTACTTTAGGGAAATGAGATGGATTTTGGTTATTGCTTTCGTCATTTCGTTATTTACAGCTAATGCACAGGTTACATCTGCCAAGGATTCAATAACTTATGAAAAGAAATTCCTCACCCACTATTTCGTTCAAAACGACAACTATCTGTCAACGTCAGATCTTTTCAAGAAACTAAAACCTGACATTGGTCACAGTAAAAACTTCAAAAAAGCCAGGCAATATTACTATGCATCGATCACAACCAGTTCCCTGGGAGCTTTGATGATAGGTGCGATTCTGCTTTATCCTGTAACCGCAAATTTCGAGACAGACGATTACATAAAATCCTTTTTCCCATCAGGCGCCATTTTAATGATCAGTTCTATACCTCTTAGGGCTTCTTTTAATAAGAATGCCAGATTGGCCGTAGATCAGTATAATCACATGATTTCAAATCCTCATAAAAAAAGCGTAAGTCTGGTTCCTGGTTTAAAGGGCGTTGGAATAAGACTGACTTTCTAAAAAAAGACCCATACAACTAAAGTTGCATGGGCCTAAATTTCATGAAGTATGGAGTCTAATTGTCGTTATAGATTCTCAATGGAAGAACGGAACGGTTGTTATTTTCATTTGCTTCTGAGATCGTATTATTATTGTCTGCCACCGCAAAAAGGAAATAATCACCTGTCTGTGTAGTGGACGGGATAGAGACGTTTATAGTTCCGGATCTGAAGCTTAGGGCTGAAATAAATCCAACTGATTGAAAGCCAATATTCGTATCTGAATTATCTAATACATTATCATCGGATAACCAGAAAGCAATGATAGAAGACCCGCCTGATGAACTATTACCCACGTTATTGACCCTATATTCTGTAAAAAGACTTCTACCTGCCTCGACCGAATCTGCTTCAAACGAATACTCGCTTATGACAAGATCAATCCCCTGCACAAAAACTGTAATTCGGTTTTCCTGCACAAGGCTGTCAACAGTAAGGCCGTCAGATACTACTAATGTGACATCAAATATACCTGCCGAATCATATGTTACCACCGGGTTTTGGGCAGTTGACGTCTCGGGGTCACCTCCCTCAAATATCCATGACCATTCCGTGGGACCTGATGAAAAGTCGGTAAATGAAACAGATTCTCCTACGGCGATAGATCTGTCGTCTTCACTGAAGGAGGCAGAAACAGCATCTCGGACTTCAATGTAATCCGCGATGGTCACCTGATCGCTACCATAGGCATCTTCTACGTACAATGTAACGTCATAAAATCCTGCCGTAAAGTAAGTCACCTCCTGAGTGGATGCCGTAGAGAAGCTTGGCGAACCACCTTGAAACACCCATTCAAAAAAGTCAGGATCACCGACACTGGTTTCCTGAAAAGTAATTGTACTACCTGTACCTATGAGCTGTGTATTTGAGGAGAAACTTGCCTCAACGCTATTCGCTACCGTGATATATCCTTCCTTGACTACTTCGTCATTAAGTCTTCCGTTTGAGACTTTCAAAGTGACATTATAAGTACCTGGTGTTGTATACAATACTGACACATTTTGCTCCGTGGACTCAAATGGCGTACCTCCCTCAAACGTCCACAAATACCCCGTGGCATCTCCGGAAACAGTACTGGTAAATGATATGGTCTCCCCTGCCCGAATCGATTGAGCATCCGCGGTAAAGTCCCCTTCTACCGGCACAAGTTCGTCTTCTGCGCAGGAACCTATAAACAATACTAGGGACAACAATGATAAATTTGATATGAGCTTTTTCATCTTATTGGTTGTGACTTAAACTAAAATAACTAACTAGAAAGCGGCGAAAATATAGGAAGATAAGTGGATTTACAACAAACTATTTATCTCAAATGAGATATAAATACTTATAAATAAGTACTGGAATTAATGAATAAGGTTGGAACGCTGAATCAATTATAAAAGACTCGCACCCATGATTAAGAAGGTTTGAAGGTTGAGTGCAGAGCCATTTTAGGTATGGCTTATTACACCGCTTCAATGCTCGCTCCCGTTTCAGAGCCTCCGTCTTGCTCTCACATCAATGTAAACTAGAGCCAGAGGAACCCGGAAAATCTTAAAATAAAAATTTGGGAACATTGGATTAATTCGGGGAAGGGTATAGTTTTGCGACACCTTACAAAAGAGGTCCGGTAGTTCAGTTGGTTAGAATGCCTGCCTGTCACGCAGGAGGTCGCGGGTTCGAGTCCCGTCCGGACCGCGATTAGCTCACGACATTGTGGGCTTTTTTTGTTTGAAGCACTTCGATATATTATTAAAGCCCCATTGATGGCGTATTACAAAGGATAATAACACCATCCTTACGCCCCAGACTCCATCAGTGCAATAGTGTGAAGAGTTGATATTCCAGAACCAAGATTTATCGGACTATGGATCTGATCTCTTTGCCGGACATCTTTGTAAGTGCTATCCGCTCATATCTCCCCGCAACGTAGGTGGTACCAAGAACTGTGATCGAATTATCCTCTGTAGCCTTCAGAGCAAAAAACTTATAAGGATATAAGTAGCCGAGTTGCTTAAGACCTGCGACTTCACCAGATGCCTGATCATAAAAATAGAGCACGATCTGTCTTCCTTCCGTCTCAGCACCGAAAACAGTGTAAGTACTTGCACCGTCCTCATAAGTTATAATATCCGTGGGGGTGTAATCATTTAGTTCTGCCATGTCCCCTGGATACAGATCAACGCTAGATGAAATACCCCCGGTAGATAGAGCTGTTTCTGGCAATTGAAAATTGTCGGAAAATTGGAATCCGGCAACCGCAAAATTTCCTCCGGTCAGAGGTAATACTGCGCGTATCCCGGCATCAGACCCTTGTCCCTGCACTACTCCGGAAGGAGCATCGGAAAAATCCGTGAATACCAATGAAAAGCTATAATTATAAAACCCATTAAAATAATATGTGCCTCCGGAAACCTGACCACAAAAAAATGGTAACGGATATTCACTTACACCTAAATAATGATTGATGATTTCCAGCTCTACATCACTGCCCGGGCCTATCGAATATGCATTGCCACCCTGATAGTTTCCGTCAAGATCGAATAATCCAATCTCCGAAACGAGGTCGTTTGGATTATAGCTAAGCAGTAACAACTCATTGTTATCCGTGACGGAAGATGCCAATGGATAATTAGCATTGACAAACGTCTCAGTCACTACCTCAAGTTGAGGATTGATACCGATCAAAACTGCCTGCAACGAAACAGGCTCCATTGCAAAGAAATAGCTTATACTGTCAATCATATTCACTTCTCCAACCGGAACCACATATCCTTCAAGAGTAAGTTCTGAAACGAACTCGCCTGTGTCATCAAGCCGGATCAACTGGACACCCTGAAAATCTGTAGTTGACAGCTCTGTCCCGGCAATTACCAGAAAACCATCTATTGTTTCCGCGAAATCAAGGGGTTTATAATCGACATCAGCATTTGAATGATCATATATTTTAAAAAACGATTCATCTGGCTCCAATTCGTCAGAAGTACATCCTAACAGTAGCGCGGGCATTATAATTATGGCATATAATCTTCTCATTCTACGAATGCTAAAATGGCATAAATTGACGATCAATATATCTGAAGGGGAAAATGAAACTTATGGAAAAGCTTATGTCCCGGAAATTCAGTTTGTCATTCACCTCCCCCAGTGACGCCAATTCATTCTGAATATAGTTTTCATGTGTCATAGGCGTCAAACCGAACTTGTATCCCAATTCAAGAACGGTCCGAATATTGGAATAATCCAGATAGACACCACCTCCTCCTGCCACTCCCAGGAAGTTCTTAAAACCATCCTTTGTGCCAATGGCATAATTACCGGTAGTGGAAGGCACCGCCGTGCCGCTGGAATAATCTATTTGCGAAATCTCTACGTCTTTCTGAGCCGTTGCGATTATGGAATAGAATCCACCGGCCATCAGAAAAGGCTTAATATTTCCACTCTGGAATATTTCAGTCTTAAACATCAATGGTAATTCTACAATGTCAAGTTTTTGTCTTATTTCATTGGTAGCTTCAAACGCATCTGCTCCCTCTGCATCTACCCATAGAAATTGACTTTCATAGTCATAAGCACTTCTCTTAAAAGTAGGTTGAAAAGAGACCGAAAACAGCTTATAGCGAAAGTTCATTTCTAGCCCCATATGCATTCCGATAGCCGAAAAATCATTGTACGATCGTTCCAGCATTTCCGATTCATAGTCAATTGGGCTAAAACCTGCATTGAGTTCAGCCGCAGATACCTGGGTAGCGTTGATTCCCCCTTTGAGACCAAGCCAAAACTGAGTTTCGAGAAACTGATCATAGATGTTAAATGGCTTGGTCTGCTGACCAAATGACCAGGAAGCAACGAAAATCAGGACAAACCCGATGATTATCTTATTTCCTAACAATGAGTCTCTTCGTTTCATTGAGCATTTGTGATTGTGCTTTTATAAAATAAAATCCGGGTTGCAGGTTTTCTACCATAAAAGAAAATGTGTGTTCTCCGGAGGATAATTTACGATCTAATGATGAAATCACCCGTCCATTAACATCAATAAGCTGAACTCTCATGTTCTGGTCGCCATTCACGAAAATACTGGTTTGCACATATTTGTTAGCCGGATTTGGGTAAACAGAAGTTATCCTGTACTTATTGCTGATAGCTGTCCTATCCCCTAAAATGACATTTTCTATTAACTCCAACGGCTCATAATTTCCTCCATCTGGATTCGTTCCATCAATAAAGTTTCTGTAAAAGATGTCATTTGTAATTACACTCTTGTCCACCCCCATCCAGTCATGCAGAATATTTGCGTAGATCTGACGATAGTCAAATTGTAATCCTACATTGTTCCTTGAAACATCCGGTACTGTTCCAAATATCCCGGGTTTAACCCCACTTCCGAACATCATAACCGGACCACCGGTACCATGATCAGTTCCATAGCTTCCATTACTTCCCACTCTTCGTCCAAATTCAGACATAGTCAAAGTTAATGCCCTGTGCTCTATCCCTCTGGATCGAAGGTCATCCTGAAAAGCTCTCATGGCCGATGAAATGTGGTAAAGAAGTGCGGAATGTGGTCCCATTGTCGGATTGTCGGCCACGACCTGCTCCGCATGTGTATCGAATCCTCCCATTTTCACCAGGAATACTTTGGTTTTAATCCCGCCAGCAAGAAGCCTGGCCACCAGCTTTAACTGACCTGATAAAGGATTTCTTTTTCCGCCTGTACTGGCAAATGGATAAGTCTCAGGATATGTGACGGAGGACTCTGAAGTGGACTCATAAATCTCTGCCAGTCTTCGAATATAATCTTCGGATTTATCTTCCAATCCCAGTATCCAGTTCATTTCCTGACCATAAGGTGAGTCGTTAAGAAAGCCAGGCGGTAATCCTCTGGGATCTATACCTTCATCCTCAAATCCCTCAAGCTGATTGATAAGGTTATTAAGTGAATCAGGACTACTTCCGAGTGAAATTGATGTTGGAATATTTCCCTCCTGATGGAATAGCAGAGATACATCGTTGCCCATTTCTAATGCCAGAGGATCAGGCATATCGGTATTTGGGAAATCATCCGGATAACTTAAGGGGGCATAGATGGACTTGAGATAACGTCCTATCCAACCTGATGAATAGTAATCATCAGCGTCCCCTCCCATGAACCAAATATCACGGCCACGAAAGTGTGAACCATTGTTGTTCTCGTAAGAGACTCCCTGAAAAACTGCTGCCTTACCCACATCATACATGTACTTGAAGTCATGCATATCCGGGTGAAGTCCCACCTGATCACCGGAATCAACTGTGCTGTCCAGGGGTATTAGTGTCCTGTTCCCTACCTTATAAGGGATGGCAATGTTGGCACGTCGGCTATAGTATTCATCATAGTTCGATAATGGAATAATCGTGTTAAGACCGTCATTTCCGCCATGCAACTGCAATATGATCAGAACATGATCATTCGAACTTTGTGCTGCCAGTCTTTGAAAATTTTGATGGCTGGCCAAAATTTTAATGGGTACACCATGGAATGCAATCGGTGCTCCAGCTGCAAATCCAATCTTTTGTATAAAATTTCGTCTCTTCATGTTACATCAGTTGATACTCCGGTGTCTGGAGCATAGCGTTGAAAAGATTGGTTAATTGATTGGCTACCACCTCACCGTCCGGATTACTCTGCCATCGTTCGGACCAAGCGGTTTCTGGTTCGGGGTCAATTTGCGGATTATATAGAAACACATTTAGAAAATAATTAAGCCTTTGTGCCGTCAATTCCCCGGAACTCCCCTCATCGAAAGAAAGGTTATCCGCAGAGGGTAATAAGTACTCCGCTATGGCGATGATCAAATCTCTTGCATTGGAAGCAACACCAGGAAAATTACTCCTGACATAGTCCACAATATCCACCTGTCCCATTTCCATTCCATTCATTTCTGATGAAATTGAACTCTGGATGAAGTTGTATCTGTTAGTCAGGTAATTGGTAGTGATCCAGCTTCGGTGATAGATGGGGAATTGGTGGTACGCTGCATAACCAGCCACTTCGAATGGCTCATAATAGTCCATACCCTGACTGCCCATTTCACCTAAAAAAGAACCTGTTAATTCATAAAAACCTTCGAGGTCTGAATTGGGATCCGGAACTTCAATTTCAAAATTTCTCGCAAAGCCAAGTACAAGATCCAATGGTGATTTGATGATTCCACCAAAATTATTGTCGGCATCACCAGCTCCTGCTTCATAAAAATGTTGGCTTGTGAACAATGCTTCCAATACTGACTGCAGTCGATAACCGCTGCTCACAAATACGTTGGCCATATCCCTGATGATATCATCCTGGAGACTTTCGTCAATTTGATGATAAACAAAAAATCGGTAGATGTCTCTGCAGATATGTAAGGCCGTCTCGTCCTGATCGTAAATTCGGTCAACGAATTGACTTACCTCGTCCAAAACACTGTCCTCGGTTGGCGCACCGTTTAGCAGCAATTCGGCATTCGGCGTGATTGTTGCGTTGGCAAGTCTGGTGCTGAGTGTCTTTTCGCCCTCTTCATGACTGCTTGCGGTTTCCCCGCCCTTTATAATCCCTCGTGGTAATCCTGTGTCGGGGTCAAGGTTTGAATAAGTGGTATCAACATCAAAACCTGAAAGCACCTCCGCACCAGCCTGAACGTCCTCTTCCGTGAAATGAAAATAATCTCCGTCAAACTCCGGCTCAGGTATATTCCCCTCCAGGCCTCTCCCAATTGAATATAGCTCCAACAGCTCCCGGGCATAGTTTTCATTTGGGCTGCCCTTCACATTTAATCTTCCATCCAGGAAAACAAGCATTGCATTGTCCACTGAGATTTTCTTCGTCAGCTCACGGAACGTACGGGAAGCAATACTATCCGGTACATCAGTATCCTCAGATGAGACTGTAAGATCTGTTCCGTCAAAAGCAAAAAGTCGAAAAAGGGAAAGCTGATGGTATAAGGCTCTTGTATCTCTGACTACAGACCTTTTCGTAGTAAAATGTGTATGCAGGAAGTAAACGAGCCTTTCGCGGAAAATGTAAGGCAATTTCTTATCATCATTCACTCCTACGCCAAGCATCTGTCCGATACTCCAACCCAAAAAATAATTCATCAGGTCTCCATCCTCACTCTCAGCTACTCCAGTGGTGATCCACTCCTGACCGGTCAATGGATCAATTGGTGCCTGAGGATCCGGTAAATCTATATCGAATAAAAGCTGTACCGCCTGTGCCGGAGTCAGATTGGCGAAATTGTCTATTTCGGAAACAGTTGCTCCCAGACAAGTTCTACGTAAGAGATGGGCTGCCCTTTTTCTGCCGAGCGTGCCCGTTAATTCAGTGAGCGGCATATAGGAAAATAACTACTAACTACTTAACTGACGAATTAAGTAAATTATTATAAAAATAATGATATTAAATCATTAAATAGTTAAGAACAATTAAATGAACTTTTAAAACTTACTAACTCAAAGCTAAGCACATCTGTTCCTTTTGAGCTTACTCTATCTGTAATTTCATTCTAATTATAAACCTCTACCTTTGCAAACCGAAAAACGATTCAAAATTTAAAGATTTCAGAATGTCTCAAGCCGAAAAAGGAAGCAAAGTAAAAGTACATTACACCGGAACATTAGAAGATGACACCATATTTGACAGCTCACGTGAAAGAGAACCGCTGGAATTCACTGTTGGCGCGGGGCAGATGATTGAAGGGTTTGATAAAGCTGTTGAAGGAATGGCTGTAGGGGAATCTAAAAAGGTCACTATCCCATCAGACAAAGCTTACGGTCCCATTAATGATGAGGCCATGATGACTGTACCTAAGTCAAATTTACCCGAAGGCATAGAACCACAAGTAGGTATGCAGCTTCAGGCCAGCTCGCCGGACGGCAGAACACAGTTATTGCTGATATCGGAAATTAAAGAGAACGAAGTTGTACTGGATGCCAATCATCCTTTAGCCGGAAAAGATTTGATTTTTGATATCGAACTGATGGAGGTCAGCTAACTGACCCTACGATTTTATTCACAATCCTGGCCGCCAGGGAAGTCGTCCTTCCATCAAGATCATAATTCGGATTAGTTTCCGCAATGTCCATAGAAATCAATTTTCCAGAGTCACAGATTGATTGAATTAGGTAAAAAAAGATATTCGGATCTATTCCTACGGGAGATGGTGCGCTGACACCCGGTGCATATGCCGATGAAAATCCATCCATATCTACAGTGACGTAAACTTTATCAACGGCCTGAAGGAAGGTACGGATGCTTTCATTTACTTTCTTTATGGAATATTGATGACAATCCTCAGCGAGTATGTATCGGACATTGTAATCTCGTGCGGAGTTAAACAATTCCTGAATATTTGATTCCGGTTGGATTCCAATAGCCAGATATGGAGTTCCTGGGTACTTTTCCAATATCTGTCTGAATGGTGTTCCTGAGGTAGGAATGTTTCCCCCTCGAAGATCAAAATGTGCATCAAAGTTTATGATACCCAGATTCTTCCCTGCCAGGTGCTCGGACTTTTTTAATCCTTCAAAATGTGCCCATGCCACATCATGTCCGCCTCCGAGTACAATGGGAAAGATTTCAGATGTTATCATGACCGTAACCATATCGGAAAACTTCACCTGAAAAGCCTCCAGATTCTCATCTTCCAACACCAGATCACCAAAATCAGCTACTCTGATTTCATTATGATGCCATGCTAGTTTCGAGAGTTTTTCCCGAATGCTTGCAGGACTCTTTTTGGCGCCAATTCTTCCATGATTACGCCTGACTCCTTCGTCACAACAGTAACCTATTACTCCAAAGTCCTCAGTTCCGATATTTTTTAAGTCCTTTATGATAACATTTTCATGCCAATAGGATTTACCAGACTCAGATGATCGGCCTTGCCATATTTCGCTCGATGTAGTTAAATATTTCATGGAATTCGAGAACCCTTTTTCCATATCTGCCAAGGCCTTAACTCACCCTGATGGTATAGAATTTCCCTGTAATCCGAACATTGAAAAGAAACGAAATCGGCAATTTTCCCTTTCTCCAGGGAGCCTCTGTCATTCATTCCCAACGCGTAGACCGCTCTCACTGTCATTCCGGCAAATGTTTCCGCGGCACTAAGCTTCTCGCTGGCACCAAACACAGCAGCCTGACCCAAAAGATATCCATGAGGTGCACTTCCCGGATTCCAGTCACTGGCTATTGCCAGTGAGCATCCGGCATCCAATAGTTTTCTTCCGGGAGCGAAATTCATCCCTAAGCCAAAAGAGGCACCAGGAAGGGCCACCGCAGTAGTATTACTCCCTGCTATGAATTCAATCTCTTTCTCCGTGGATGATTCCAGATGATCTACACTCAAAGCACCCACTTCCACTCCCACTCTGCTCCCACCTACAGAGAACTGATCTGCATGAACGGTGACACCATAACCATTTGATTTTAAATTTCTTAAATAGTCCAGAGCGCTGTTTTCATCAAATGCGTTTTCCTCAATGAAGATATCAAACCTACTGCTTAAATTCTCCTTCCTGATGATAGGTTCAAGCTCTTCGATGACAAAATTTAAATAGTCATCCTGATTGTCAAACTCCCTTGGAACAATATGTGCTGCAAGGCATGTTGGTACCATGTCGACCTGATGGTTTGGAGAGATACTTTTTATGACCCTGAGCATCTTTAGTTCACTTCCAAGATCTAATCCATAACCGCTTTTTACTTCTGCAGTTGTGACCCCGTTTCTCAAAAGCATATCCAGTCTGGTTAACAAAGACTCGGCTAACTCCTCTTCCGAAGCTTTCCTGGTTTGAGTTACTGTATCCCAAATTCCACCTCCTTTTTTTGCTATCTCCTGGTAGGAAATACCATTATTTCTCGCCGCATAATCTCTTTCTCTTGATCCACCGAAACAAATGTGTGTATGACAATCTACCAAACCCGGCAATAATACCTGTGGACCTTCAATTTGCTCAATATGGATGGAGTTATGCTTGATCCGAATGTCTGAGAATTTCCCTACCTCCAACAAGATATTGTCTTTAACCAGGACAGCACCATTTTCAATTACCTCCAATTGTTCATCCTTCAGAGGTCCTT
Source organism: Cyclobacteriaceae bacterium (assembly GCA_965228045.1). Lineage (GTDB taxonomy): Bacteria > Bacteroidota > Bacteroidia > Cytophagales > Cyclobacteriaceae > JANQEU01. Next base: position 2,769,740 of record OZ245789.1, read on the forward strand.
TGGAAGGCAGGTCCTTCATTGTCAGGATTTCTGAAAATGGCCCGATGATCTTCAGTTCACTCATTTTCAAGGCTATTCAGTAAATCATCTTCCACTTCATTGGGTAATGTAACGATCAGGTTCGGGGATCTTTCCATTTCCCGTTTTATAGCGAATCCAGCTTCCTTGTTGCGGGCCCAGCTCCGGCGGGCAATACCATTGTTTACATCATAAAAAAGCATACTCTGCAGGTTCTTAAATGCCTGTTCACTTCCATCCAGCACTATACCAAATCCACCATTTATCACCTCGCCCCAACCTACACCACCACCGTTGTGAATGGATACCCATGTCGCACCCCGGAAGCTATCTCCGATCACATTGTGAATGGCCATGTCTGCTGTATACCTGCTTCCGTCATAAATATTACTTGTTTCCCTGTATGGCGAATCGGTGCCACTGACATCATGATGATCTCTGCCAAGGACTATCGGACCAATCTGACCATCCCGCACCGCTTCGTTAAATGCCTTTGCTATTTTTATTCGCCCTTCAGCGTCCGCATACAGTATTCTTGCCTGAGAACCTACCACTAGTTGATTAGACTGTGCATTTTGGATCCAGGTAATATTATCCTGCATTTGTTGCTGAATTTCAGCAGGTGAGGATTCTTTTATCTCTAATAATACCTGTTCAGCGATATGATCTGTCTTTCTCAGATCATCGGGATTACCGGAAGTGCATACCCAACGAAATGGTCCAAATCCGTAATCAAAGCACATAGGTCCCAGGATGTCCTGAACGTATGACGGGTATTTGAAGTCATCAGTGTCATCTATCATCACCTCAGCTCCCGCTCTGGACGCTTCAAGTAAAAATGCATTACCATAATCAAAAAAATAAGTACCCCTCCCTGCATGCCTGTTTATGGCATCTGCATGTCTTATAAGAGATTTTCTCACGAGCTCCTGAAACTTTTTCGGGTCATTTTTAATCATCTCATTGGACTCTTCAAATGACATTCCTGCAGGATAATAACCTCCGGACCATGGGTTGTGCAAAGATGTCTGATCCGATCCGACATGAACAAAAATGTCATCCACATAAAACTTCTCCCATACATCTACAACGTTCCCGATAAATGCAAAAGACTTTACCTCTTTGTCTTTAATCGAATTTCGAACTTTCGTACCAAGGTCATCAAGGTTATCCACCAATACATCTACCCACCCCTGCTCGTGTCTTTTCCTGGCTGCAGCAGGATTTATTTCGGCACAAACCGTAATGCAGCCTGCAATATTTCCAGCTTTTGGTTGAGCTCCACTCATTCCACCCAGGCCAGCTGTTAAAAAAACCTTACCCCCAGGAGAGTCATCCGCCGGTAGGATCTTTCGAAATGCATTCATTACGGTGATGGTGGTCCCATGGACAATTCCCTGTGGACCAATGTACATGAATGATCCGGCTGTCATCTGACCGTATTGGGTTACACCCAATGCATTGAACCTCTCCCAGTCATCAGGCTTCGAATAATTCGGCACCATCATTCCATTGGTCACCACCACTCTGGGAGAAGAAGCGGACGATGGGAATAAACCCATAGGGTGACCTGAATATAAATGTAAGGTCTGGTCATCTGTCATATTGGCCAGGTATTTCATGGTGATGAGATATTGTGCCCAGTTTTGGAAAACCGCACCGTTGCCTCCATATGTTATAAGCTCGTTGGGATGCTGGGCTACTTTGGGGTCCAGGTTATTCTGGATCATCAACATTATGGCTGCTGCCTGTTTCAATCTAGCGGGATACTCCTCTATATTTCTTGCATACATTGGGTAATCCGGCATGAATCTATACATGTAGATCCTTCCAAGATCATTCAACTCTTTGTAAAATTCTTCAGCTAGTTCCGGGTGCCAGGACGCAGGAAAATATCGTAATGCATTTCGCACTGCCAACTTTTTTTCTCCGTTGGTCAAGATATCTTTTCTTACCGGAGCACTTGCAGAGGATCGGGGCATTTCCCTGGAAGGCGGTAACGATGAGGGAATTCCCTGAAGAATGGTTGCCTGAAAATCCATAGAACCAAACATACGTAATTTGATCCTGAATCACTCAAGGCTCCTCTACCGGGTCTCCTATCCTTTATGATTATGATTTTTCAGCTTTCTCGGCAATCTTACGGTACACAAGACACCTCCAGCGACATTTTTTAATAGCATCTCACCCCCATGTTCCTGAATCACATTATAACTTGTGGAAAGTCCCAATCCCGTGCCTTTACCTGGTTCTTTGGTGGTGAAAAATGGATCAAAAACTTTATTTAATGTTTTGGAGGGAATAGGATCACCTGTATTATAAACCTGAATAACAAGATCCTCACCTTTGGCAATGGAGGAAATTTTTATTTGTTTTTCCTCCGTACCAGCATAATCCGTAATAGCATGTATGGAGTTAGTCAGCACATTCAGCAGTACCTGGTGAATCTTTTCCGGGTAGCACTCAATCTCAATGTCAAAATCGACATCCTTCACTACCTTAACATCATCCGGAATATCATATTTAAGCATAGCAATAACATTGTCTATCAAATCCAGAATACCCACTTCCTGCGGCTGATTGTTACTTTTTCTGGAAAAGGACATAAGACTTTTCACAATTTTGGTGGCTTTTTCGACACCTGTCAATGAATTCTGAAAATGATAATCTACTTCTTCCAGATATTTCTTTTCAGAGGATACCTCTCCCATTTTCCTGAGTGTCTTCCTAAGTCCCATTATGCTCCCCTGAATGTAGTTTAGGGGATTATTGATTTCATGGGCGATGCCGGCCGCCAGAGTCCCCACAGTGGCCATCTTTTCTGAATGGACCAACTGGTCCTGCGTGTAACGAAGTTGATTGAGCAATGAATTGAGTTCTTCATTAACCTTAGATAAATTTTCCTGTTGAAGCAGTATTTCCTTCTTTTGTTGTTCCAATAAACGATTGACCCTGGACTTTTGTCGTGAGTTGACCCACAGGAAAATAGCAAAACCAAAAATTAAGGAAAACCCAATGATCAATATGTTTCTCTGGAATGTACGGTTTTCCGTTCTGGCTTTTTGAAGCTCAATTTCTTTGTCTTTTTGATCCAGCTCATACAAGATATCGTTGAGACTTATGTTTGCAAGGCTTCTCTCTTCGTAAAACTCCAGAAATAAGTTTTCATGCAGTTTAAATAAGTACAGTGCAGTATCAACGTCTCCAAGTAATTCGTAAGCCAGAGCAAGGTCTTTAATGTTTTGCTGAATTTTTCTGGAAATGTTTTTGGAATCTGCAAGCTTGTAAGCTTGCCCGTAATAATGAAGTGCACTGTCCGGTCTGTCCGTCTTTCGGTAGATATCCCCGATGTTATTAAGGCCGTCAATCCTTTCGTAGATATCCACTTCATAGTTTGCAAGAAACTCACGATAGTAAGACATTGCTCTGTCATACATTCCGATATCCTCATATATGCTACCAAATCCCTCCGTGATGATTTTGCTTAACTCAACATTTCTAATAATTTGATTAATACTATCTGCCTTGTAATAATATTCCAATGCAGTCTTGGGTTCTCTCCTTCTTTCATAAACATAGCCCAAGGTGTGCAGGCCTCTGGCCAAGCCCAGGACATCACCATTAAAACTATTAAGATCAATGGCGGTGATTGCATGATCCTGTCCAAGATCATATGACAGAGCATCGGCGTAGCTTCTTGCCAGCCAGATGTTTACATTCGTAATCTCTTCCAGGTTACCCAATCTTTGATAAATAGCCAGCCCATCCAAATAGTATTTAGTTCCCTGTTGAAAATTTCCTCCTTTCTCCAGGATTTTACCGATATGTATGAAAATATCTGCCTGAAGCCGTGCAAGCTGAGAATCATCAGCTTCCTGACTTGCTAACTTTGCATAATACAGAGAAGAGTCAGGAAAGGACTCCTCAAACTTCAAAGAAATGGAGAATAAAGAATCAGCCTGGTGTGCAAATAAGTTTGGGACACTGAAAAAAGTATAGATCAGTAAAAATAAAATTGGTGCTTTCTGCATTCGTCTGGCCAGGAGACTGTTACAAAATTGATATGAGAATGTTTTCCGAAAATTATCAGGAATTCAACATTCATTTAACAAAGGAAAGTAATAAAATAATATTGAAATATCTGTTTGCTACATTTGCGACCTTCTACATCAGCTACCTGATTAATGGCTCATCTTCTTAAGAGTATTTTCGGTACATCCGCCAACGAAGAATCCCTGGGGAACAGATTCAGGCAAGGTCGTATGGTATTCTTCAATGAACTGATCAGTGATCTTCCACGACCGCTGAAAATTCTGGATGTTGGGGGAAGTCAGACTTTTTGGGTGAATGCAGGATATCATACACAAGCTGATGTCGAAATTACGATCCTTAATCTGGAGAAATCCTCAACAGATTATGAGCACTTTAAATCAGTGGCAGGTGATGCAACGAACTTGTCACAATTCACTGAAAATGAATTTGATATCGCATTTTCAAACTCTGTAATTGAACACCTTCATACCTGGGAAAACCAGATAAAAATGGCGTCGGAAATTTGTCGTGTGGGTAAGAAACACTTTGTTCAAACACCTAATAAGTATTTCATTATCGAACCCCATTACCTGTTGCCATTTTTTCAGTTTTTACCAAAAAACCTTCAATATATTATACTGACAAAGACACCTCTCAGTAGGATGCACAGGTGGCACCATGACCTTGCCAGGAGATACGTAGACGAAATACTATTGATCTCAAAAGATCAAATGAAGAAACTTTTTCCCCAGAGCAAACTGTGGAGTGAAAAAATCATCGGTACCAGTAAATCATTTGTGGCGCATAATTTTTAAACGGAGACTTTATCATCCTTAAGCCAATCCCATTTGAATTGTCTTTCTCTACAGACTCTGGCATAGACACTTCCACTTTTTCTTAGGGTCCTGGTCTGAGTTTCGAAATCGTTTTCAAAAAGGCCAAACCGGGCCTTCTCCCCCTCTACCCACTCCCAATTGTCCATCAGCGTCCAGTGATAATACCGCTCAATGGAAATACCATCATGATAAAGTGTAATTAATTCCCGCAAATGATCATAGATGAACCGACTACGGTTGACATCCTTGTGGTCACAAATTCCGTTCTCTGTGATATAAATTGGTATCTTGTATTTGGAAAAAACTTTTCTGCATATTCGACCAATGCCTTCCGGATATATTTCCCATCCCAGGTCATTTCTGTGCAAGTCTTCATGAGTATTCCGATTCCCAAAGAAACTCATGGGATTCCAATTCCCTTTTACAAAATCCCGGGTGTAGTAGTTTATGCCTATAAAATCAGCATAATGAGTATCGGATGGAACCTGAACCGAACGATTAATCAAGGGTAATCTGAACCTTCCGGTAGTCATGGCTTCAAGAAAAATGGATTGAAATAAGAATTCCTGGAGTCTGGCTCCTATATGGCTTATCCATCTGCTATCTACGGGATCAAAGACCCTTAAGTGATGCGCCACTCCTACTTTTGCTCCTTTAAGTTTTGAATGGATCAGGTCATATGCCCTTATATGCGCCAGACACAGGTTACTTGCTCCTTTTAGAAATCCCCTGATATCACCCTTCTTACCAGGGGGCCATATCCCATCAAAATATCCAAAAAACAGATATACATTCGGTTCATTTATGGTTATCCAATCGGTTACCCTATCCCCTAATTGCTGCACTACATTTTCAACATATCTAAGAAAACAATTAACCGCGTCAGGATGAGTCCAACCTCCATTTTGTTCAAACCACATTGGATTGGAAAAATGCCAAAGTGTAACTAGTGGTCGAACATTACTTTTAGCAAGCAGATCCAGTTCTCTTGCATACAAATTCAGGGCTTCATAGTCAAATTTTCCTTTTGACGGTTCGATTCTGGCCCAATCAAGTCCTAGTCGATAAGTATCACAATTAAGTTGCCCTAAAAGATTTACATCATCCTCTATTCTGTTCAGATGATCACATGCCCTTTTGCAATGAGAGCCATCCATGATCTTTCCCCGTTCAGACCAATCATACCAATTGCTGTTGACCCTCCCACCTTCAATATGAGTAGCTGCAGTGGCTGTTCCCATTAGCAATTCGCGAGGCAACTTAAGGTCCTGATTCATGGAAATGTTATATTATAATTCCCAACACTCCTTATCTTATGGCAAAATTCCAACTGATGAAAGTTTCTCATTTACAATTTACATTTCTTTTTCTTCTCGTTTTAGTTGCCGATTGTGATAACGCCTTAACACCAGAAAATGTAAAGCGTGATGTTTTATGGTACAATCAACCAGCCAGTAAGTGGATAGAAGCGTTACCGGTGGGAAATGGACGCATTGGAGCAATGGTTTATGGAGTTCCCAATAATGAGAACATCCAACTGAATGACGATTCGTTATGGCCGGCAGAAATGAATTGGTCTGAACCGGATGGAACCCCGAAGGACCTGAAAAAAATCAGAGAATTATTATTTGATGGAAGGAATGCCGAAGCCGATGCGCTTTTTGTTGAAAAATTTTCAAATAAAGGAGTTTCCAGGTCTCACCAAACCCTGGGTAATCTAATGATAAACCTGGAAGATAGGGATTCGACAGACTATTATCGGGAGCTGGACCTGTCAACAGGAATTGTGACCGTAAAATACGGAGGTCAGGGAAATGAGACTACTGAGCGAGTTTTTGCGTCAAGCCCTCATAGAACCATCGTCATTGACTATCAATCAGAAAAGCCTATGAGCGGGTCCATTACCTTAAGCAGGCCATTGGACGAGGGCGTACCTACAGTAACAATTTCAACAACCGAAGAAGGCACCCTGAAAATGTCTGGCATTGTAACGCAACGAGGGGGTTATTTCAGGTCCGAACCCACACCCATTCTGGACGGTGTGGCTTTTGAAAGTATGGTAAAAGTGGTTAATGACAATGGCAGCGTTATGACTTCCGATTCGAGTCTGATTCTGGATAGTGTCAATAGGTTTACATTGTACTTCGTAACAAACACATCTTATTACCAGGAAGACTATAAGGCTCAAAACACTAAAGATCTTAGGACCATCCTCCAATTGGATTTTGATGAGATTGTTTCCAGACATGTAGAGGATCACCAGAAGTATTACAATCGAATGGAGTTTCAGTTAGAATCCAATGACCTGAGTCATCTTCCTATTGATAAAAGAATCGAACGGGTAAAGAATGGTGCCGATGACCTGGGTTTGCAGGAACTTCTCTTTCAATACGGGCGATACTTGCTTATCTCGAGCAGTCGTCCGGGAACAAATCCAGCTAATCTTCAGGGACTATGGAACAATCACATAGAAGCACCATGGAACGCTGATTATCATCTGAATATCAATCTTCAGATGAATTACTGGCCAGCGAATGTTACAAATCTTGCTGAATTAAACACACCACTATTTGACTATATCGACAGACTTCTTGTTAATGGACAAAAGGTGGCCATGAATAATTATGGATGCAGGGGTTCGTTTGTTCCTCATGCTACGGACTTATGGGCTCCTGCATGGCTAAGGGCCCCTACGGCGTATTGGGGGTGTTCCATCGGTGCAGGGGGTTGGCTGATGCAGCATTATTGGCAACATTTCAAATTCACTGCAGACACCACATTTTTGGAGCATCGAGCCATGCCGGCTCTTAGGCAGGTTGCTCAGTTTTATAGTGACTGGATCATTGAAGATCCCAGGGACGGAAGTCTGATTTCCGCCCCTTCAACATCTCCGGAAAACCAGTTTATCATGGATAATGGCGATACTGTTGCAACTTGCCTGGGTAGTGCAATGGATCAGCAGATCATAGCGGAAGTCTTTGACAATTACCTTGAAGCATGTGATATCCTGAATGTTAAAGACGAACTGTTTGAAAGGATTTCGGCCCAGAGACCCAGATTGCGGGAAGGATTTGTTATTGATGACGATGGTCGTGTTCTTGAGTGGGACAGATCATACAGGGAATTCGAACCCGGACATCGACATATGTCACATTTATATGGTTTTCATCCTGGTGTAAGCGTTTCCAGAAAGAACACTCCAGAATTGTTTGATGCGGTGGCGAAAACACTGGATTTTCGACTCGCCAATGGTGGCGCCGGAACAGGTTGGAGTCGGGCTTGTTTGATAAATTTTAGTGCGAGGTTACTCGATGGTCAGGATAGTTATGAGCACATTCAACTATTCATCCAAAAATCGACTCTTAACAATCTATTTTGCAGTCATCCTCCTTTCCAAATAGATGGTAATTTTGGATTTACGGCCGGTATTGCTGAAATGCTGGTACAGTCCCATGAAGGTATGATCCGAATTCTTCCCGCACTACCAGATAAATGGAAGACCGGAAAAGTTCGTGGATTAAAAGTTCGCGGTGGTCATTCCATAGACATTTCATGGAAGGACGGAGTCCTTGAAGAAGCCATTATCGATCCTCAATTTGATGAGGAAATTGAGGTGGTTTACGGTGAAGTTGCCAGTAAATTGACTTTGAAAAGTGATATATTGACCAATTTCACTCCTTGAAAATTAATACGCTGATTATTAATAGGTTAGAAAATTTCAGTTAAATGATAAATTTAAATTTTTCGGGAAAGTAACCCATTTAGGATTCCCATTCACTCCATAAATATTCCTATTCACTCCCGGTTTGCACACTTTTATTCGCGCGCGTACGTAATATTGTTATACGCTCATATCATGAAAAGTAAAGTGAACAATAGAGAATTTATGTTGAGAGATCTTATCCTGATGATGTTTGAAAGTCTCTGGAAATTTCTGGAGAAACGTGAAAAGAGATTCAATTTTCACGCACATCTGAACTGATTCTTGTCTTAAAGGGATGGATCTATGATGCGGTGGTTCTACTCTGAACCATCTCAGATTGTTTTGATTTGGTCAAGTCGAAGCACAGTTACATTTACCCTGTATTTTACTAAAGCACTTTTCTAACCACATAAAAAAAGCCATTCACCTGACAGTAAATGGCTAAAGTCCTAAACTTACTTTTTAATTACTTTTTTACTTTTTCGATTATCGCCTTGAAGGCTTCAGGATTGTTCATCGCAAGGTCTGCCAAAACTTTCCTATTGATGTCAATGTTGCTTTCCTTTAGCAAACCCATAAATTTGGAATAGCTAAGGTCGTACTCTCTTACACCTGCATTGATTCTTTGAATCCATAATGCACGGAATTCTCTTTTCTTAGCTTTTCTATCTCGGTATGCATAGGTCCATCCTTTCTCGATGGCATTTTTGGACACCGTCCAAACATTCTTTCTTCGTCCAAAATAACCCTTGGCGTTTTTCATCATTTTCTTACGCCGGGCTCTGGAAGCTACATGATTTACTGATCTCATTTTTTAAATACTGTTTTTGAAAATTGGCGATTCGAGTGTATCGAAATCCTTATTACCAACCTCCGGGTTTAACAATTGAACCAATTAGAGATTAAGCAGATGCTTAATGTTCTTCTCGTCTGACTTATGAACAATCGCCATCTTAGTCAGATTACGCTTTTGTGTAGTCTCCTTCTTTGTAAGGATATGACTTTTAAAAGCATGCTTTCTCTTGATCTTTCCGGTACCGGTCAACTTGAACCTCTTCTTCGCTCCGGAATTAGTCTTTACTTTAGGCATTACTATTTATTTCTTTTGTTGTTTAGGACTCAACATTAAAAACATTCGTTTTCCTTCAAGCTTTGGAAATTCTTCCACCTTGGCTTCCTCTTCCAATGCCTGGGCAAATTTCAACAACAGGATCTCTCCTCGTTCCTTGAATACAATGGTACGTCCAACAAAATGGACATAAGCCTTTACTTTGGAACCCTCCTGAAGAAACTTCTTGGCATGATTCAATTTAAAGTTGAAATCATGGTCATCGGTATTTGGTCCGAAACGAATTTCTTTGACAACAGTCTTCTGAGCTTTTGACTTGATCTCTTTCTGCTTTTTCTTCTGTTCGTATTTGAACTTGGAATAGTCGATGATCTTACAGACAGGTGGATCAGCCTTTGGTGAGATTTCTACAAGGTCAAGACCTTGTGACTCAGCCATTTCCAATGCTTTACTAATGGGATAGACATCCACTTCGACGTTATCTCCTACAACCCTAACACGGTTTGCAGTTATCTTTTCGTTGACCTTATAGGGCTCCTCGCGCCTGATTCTCCCCATTGGTCGTCTTCTCTGTTTACCGATTGTTTTCCTCCTTTTTTAATTGAACCATTTTTCGAAAACGAACGCAAATATCGTATAATTTCAAATTAATTGCAGACAATCTCTAGTTTAATAATTGGGCAATGCGATTATTGAACATCGTCTTGAACTCTTCAATGGTCATAGAACCAATATCACCCTTGCCATGTTCCCGGACAGAAACGGTATTGTTTTGGGATTCCTGCTCCCCTACGATAAGCATAAAAGGTACCTTGGAAACCTCCGCATCTCTAATTTTCTTACCGATCTTCTCATCCCTTTCATCAATGCTCCCTCGGATATCCGATTCCTGCAGATCAGCAAATATTGATTTTGCATAATCATGGAATTTCTCAGAAATGGGAAGGACTGAAATCTGTTCCGGTGCAAGCCAAAGTGGGAAGTTGCCGGCTGTATTTTCTATCAAAATAGCTACAAAACGTTCCATAGACCCAAAAGGAGCCCTATGTATCATTACAGGTCGATGCTTTTGATTATCGGAACCAACGTACTCCAATTGAAATCTTTCGGGCAGAGTATAATCTACCTGTATGGTCCCCAGCTGCCATTTGCGACCAATGGCATCCTTAACCATGAAATCCAGTTTTGGACCATAGAATGCTGCTTCACCTAATTCCACTACGGTCTTAAGGCCTTTTTCATCAGCGACTTCCTGGATTTCCCTTTCGGCTTGCACCCAGGCTGCATCTTCACCAATGTACTTTTCAGGATTATTCGGATCCCGAAGTGAGACCTGAGCCGTAAACTCCGAGAAACCAAGAGCTTTAAATGCATAAAGAACCAGGTCTATCACCTTAGCAAACTCTTCTTTTACCTGATCCGGCCTGCAAAAAATATGCGCATCGTCCTGCGTGAATCCTCTTACCCTTGTCAATCCATGAAGTTCTCCACTTTGCTCGTACCTGTAGACCGTTCCAAATTCAGCATATCTCACAGGCAGATCTTTGTACGAGCGAGGCTTCGATTTATACATCTCACAATGATGCGGACAATTCATAGGTTTGAGTAGAAACTCCTCATCCTCTGCAGGGGTGTGGATAGGCTGAAATGAATCCTGTCCATACTTCTCATAATGACCGCTTGTTACATACAGCTCTTTACTCCCAATATGTGGCGAAACCACCTGGTCGTATCCAGCTTTCACCTGTGCTTTCCTCATGAAATTCTCCAATCGTTCACGTAAAACAGCACCCTTAGGCAACCAAAGCGGTAATCCTTTGCCTACCTTTTGTGAGAATGTGAACAAATCAAGTTCCTGACCTATTTTTCTGTGGTCGCGTTTTTTAGCTTCCTCAAGTAGCTCAAGGTATTCTTTTAACTCCTTTTGTTTAGGAAAAGTAATTCCATACAGGCGAGTGAGTTGTTTTCTCTTTTCATCTCCCCTCCAGTAAGCTCCTGCTATATTCAGAATTTTGGCTGCTTTTATGAAACCTGTATTGGGAATGTGAGGTCCGCGGCACAAATCAGTGAAATTCCCCTGTGTGTAGAAAGTGATCTCACCATCTTTCAGGTCTTCAAGGAGTTCCAGTTTATACTCATCTCCCTTCTCTTTGAAATGCGCGATGGCATCATTTTTAGATATTTCCTTTCGTTGATATGAATTTTTTTCTCTTGCCAGTTCGAGCATTTTCTGCTCAAGTTTCTCCAGGTTTTCGGAGTCGAACTCTATGTCGCCGAAATCCACATCATAGTAAAACCCAGCATCGATGGCCGGACCGATTCCGAACTTAACTCCAGGATATAGCGACTCAAGTGCTTCCGCCATAAGGTGAGCCGAACTGTGCCACATGGTAGCTTTTCCATCATCATCATTCCATGTTAGTAATTGAAGAATGGCATCACCGTTTATAGGACGATCTGCATCCCAAATTTCTCCATTGACTTTAGCCGCCAGTACATTCCTGGCCAATCCTTCACTGATACTCATTGCCACATCCATGGAACTTGAACCAACAGCAAAGTCTTTAACACTCCCATCGGGAAGTGTAATTTTTATCATTTTGGCACTCATTAATTGCGATTTCTTTTTGAATCCAGATTTAACATGGGGATTTCTTCTCTCGCCTCCCTGATTCTCCGCAAATATGCTATTTTTCGATTAACAAGATCAATTTGTTCTTTTACCTTTTGGTTTGTTGAATCCATTTGCAGCAGTTTACCATAAAAGAAGAGTGCTGAATTGAAATAACCCCGGTTTTGATTGACATCTCCTGCAGCCATTAAAGCAGCGTCATTTGTAGAGTCCTCTCTGATTATCTGCGAGAGGTGCATATAGGCACTGTCCCATTTGGTCTCATTTGTATACCAATCAGCCATCTGAAAATGTTCCTCGAGGGACAACTCCGAAAGTTCTGACAATACCTGTTTTGCTTTCGAAGTATCACCAAGTTCGTAATAGGATTGTGCCAAAGTCAAAGTACCGTTTTGAAAGTTCGGATAATCTTCCATGTATTTACTGAGAAATTCGATCCTGTCTTCAGCCGACATTACCTCCATAAATGTGGGTACCAGCTCCGCATCTGGCCTTCCGTGATCCATTGCCATTTTCAAACTCCTGATTGCCTCTGAAGTATCGGAAAGGACCAAAAAACCTTCTGCTAACAAAATATAATCCTCAAATTGATCTTTAGGTTGAAATTCTTTAAGGTCATTCCTTAAATTTTCATAATCTTCCAGAGCCATACCAATACGAATTTTGGTCCGCTTCATATCATTTGGAATTTCACCCATCAATTCGAGCTCCCGTAGAAGATTTAGGAGACTTTGACGTCGGCCATTGATCTGGTAGAATTCGATCTGTTGATTAATGAAAACAGGATCAAGTCCCAGCACTCGTCTGGCTCGCTCAATTGCTTTTTCCGATTCAGGGGGCCAACCTAACTTTTCATAAAATGAAAGTTGAAGTTTGATATAGCGAGTATCCTCGGGGTTTTCAGCTATTTCTTCCTCAATCAATGAAACTGATCTACTGAAGTATTCTGAATCGATTTCAGGTGTCCGGATTTTCGTTCCGGATTCATTTCCGCAGGAAATAAGATGCAAAGCCAACAAACCAGCCACCAAAAACCTCATGATCTAGAGAATGAATTGAAAACTCAATTTTACTCCAAATTTATTGACTCCTTCGTGATCGAGATAAGTTAACCTGTGAAAAGCGTCGATTCTAATGACTTTCAAGATGTTTTCTATTCCATACCCCACTTCGATGTAAGGTTTTCTGCCGAAAGTGTAAAATGGAATGACGGCATTGCCATCGTCATCCAGTTCATAGTTCACAATATTTAAGTTCTTGTCTGACAATGCCCCATAGACTACATTGGCGGTCGCTAAAGACCTTAGCTTTAACTTTCGCAATAGAGGTACTTTATTCAGTATAAGCCCTTCAAAATAGTGGCGATAACGCAATGAAACAAACCTATCATTACTGAATTCAAAGAAGTTCATCATGTTATATGTGAAACTCGCATAGAAGGGAGTTTCATTTCCAATCAAATTAAATAGTAACGGATAAGGTACATCACCGAAAATAGCCCCTCCTTCCAGTGTGATCCTGCTGGTACCAAATGCTCCCATCTGCTGCCTCTGATCTATCCTGAGTCTAAGTTTATGATAATCCAGATCACCTCCTAAAAAATCAGGTATTCCATATGAGTAATCCAGCGTAATGGCGGGCCATTTCACAGTTCCAAGACTCCATCTTTCGTTGTCATTGATCACAAATATTTCATCCTTGCCCCAGTGTGTTGAAACTGTGATTTCCGTTATGTCAAAATTGGAGTAGGTATCAGTGCCATTCTCCGACTCCTTATTGAAGCTAAATTCAAAAAGCGGGTTGAAAGACTCGTTTTTTAGCTGATACGACTGACTCCAGCGCGGTAGTAGTTGTCTTTGAAGTGTTAGTTTGTTTCGACTATAACTAAAAGGTTGTGTCAGATTCCCAAACCGGCTGAAAGTAAATAAAAAGCTTGTGACTGGTACTTCCTGACCCAATAGCCATATCTGGTCGATTTCCTCTCTTCTCTCCAGTCTGACCGTTGTCCATTTTTCCCTGTCCAAAACGAAGTCCACATATGCCTGGTATTTCGACCGATTATCTTTTAATCCATAGGCATAATAACCCCCAAAGGTCATAAAATGGCTAAACTGGTAATTGGTCCTGGCACCCACTCCAAAACGGCGTCCTTCTATGTCGTTATTACCATATAACACAGTGTAGGGACCCAGGTCAATTGGTCCGGTCTTATGATAGCCTGTAAAAGCAAATTTCCCGGCATCAAGACCTGTCTTCACAAATGGTATTTTCTTGAGTGTATCAATCATCAAATAGACATTCTCCTCTGTTCTGGTAAGGCTATCATGCCGGATACTATTCCAGTAACCCTCTTCAAAGTTTTGTGCATCGGGCTCAAGTTTTACTGGGTTTTGATAAAAAGAAACAGGTTTAGGTTGATCCACTACGACATTCTTCGTACTTACATAAAATTTAGCCAAGAGACCAGCCGTAGATTCGGTCAGTTGACCCACATCCACCACAACGCGGGATTTGGCAGGCATCCACGGTCCTGATGATGTCTTACTTAGATCCTGCTGTATTTTTATTTTCTCAATGTAATTGAGGTTAGCAGATTTAGATATGGTCGCGTCAATCCGTTTTAATGCAAAATCCTGATTGGTAATCCACATGGTACCGGTAAATGCCAGGTCCTGGTCATTCTTCGGATAGAAATCAATACGGTAAACCGAATCCTCTTCAATCATCAAACTATCAATCAAGTCATAGTCGTAATGGATCATCCAGCCAGCGCCTATCGGTGAAGCAAAGTCTTTATCCAGAATATTTAGCCAGTTTCTGTAGAAATTGTATTCCTGAAAGGTTGACCCAATGATCTGAGAGGTGGTAGTCCCATCGGTCAGGCCGACTCCGGTGATCCTTGTTTTTAAAATATGCTCATGTCTGTGTACCGGATTTGTACGGTAGTAATAATTCGAAAGCGCCTCTGAAAAGAATACCGGTAGAATTGGCTTACCATCATCCCCGGCTATCTGCTGAATACTGTCCAATACGGATGATATTTTTTGAACCGGTTTGCGTTCTTTTAGCTTACCGGAAATATTGTCAACATCAATCTCAATTTTGGTATATGCTTCATATTCATAAGCAGTGAGCGATCGTTTGTCATTCTGATCACGGTTGTCGATCACCTGGCGTAAAATTGGAAATGCCGGATTTTCCCCTGCATAAATGACTACCTCATTTAGTGTCTCGATATTTTCATCTAATTGAAAGTTTAGGTTTTGTGTAGTCCCACTGGTGACTATTTTGGTCCGGGTTAAATACCCGATGTACCGGGCTTCGATGCTATCCACTTTCTGGTCCGTCTCAGCTCGAAAATTTCCATCGAAATCGGTGATAGCACCGTCAGTAGTTCCCAGAAAAACGACATTTGCAAATGGAATTGGTGTACCTGTTTCGGACTCTATGACCTTACCAGTCACAACAGTCTTGTTCTGTGCGCAGATTAGAAAAGTGGATGCGAAAAGGACAAATAGTAAACCGAATCTCAAATTAGTTGACCTTAGTTGTTTTGGGTTGGTAAAATTGGGTCAATTGTCCTTAAAAGACGGAATCTATTGTATTATGTTTTGGGGAGGGACTTCTTTATTTGACTAACGTCATCTTTTAGATCAAAAACTATATCCTTCAGTTTTTCCAATGACAATTCACTGGCCGCTTCGGGATCTGGAAACTGAATACTGATATACGCCATTGCCTCCCATATTTCCTCTACGTCGATGGGATCAAGTTCGTATGCAGAATAAGATTTATTATCGGATACCAGAAACAACTTTCCTTTCTCTTCAATGTAGTTAAAAACTCTCTTATACACCACCCCTTCCTGCCTTGTGATCAGGATATATGTTTTCCCATTTTTAATGTCTCTGATGCTTTCAAGGTATTTCCCAACCACAATTGAGCCTGGTGAAAGAGGCAACATCGAATCACCGGATATTTCAAATGCTCTGTACGTGGCATTATGTGGCAGAATGGGCAACCTGAATTTTGGTAATTCAGCGATGTATTCAGGATCGGAAAATCCATTCAAATAACCTGCTGCGGCCTTTTGGGGTACAAGCTCAATGTTTTCATTGTCATCGGCATCGACTGTGATCGAGAGTACTTTGACTTTTTCCTTACTTTCATCAGGAGGATTATCAACTGTCAGGTCATGGTTGATCAATGCATCGGTAGAAACATTGAGCACTTTGGCTATTGAAGAAAGCGTTTGTAACCGTGGTTCGGCTCTTCCTTCCTCATAGGCACCTACCAAAGACCTTTTAATGCCAACCTCATTAGCAAATTGTTCCTGGGTAAATCCAGCTTTTTTCCTTAAATGCTTAATGTTATTGGCTATACTCATGGATTGAACACCATTTTTTACTAATTCCATTTGCAAAATAATATTACTGCTTTACTTATCACACTGTTTGAAATTATAAATTGATCATTTATCGAAAATGATAAAACGCATGTCATCCTGCTTTTCCTTACCTATTGAAAAAAGGTGAATTTGCTGAAAATCCTTATTATGCTTTATCGTAATCAATTTCTCTTTAATTCTCGATACCACATCCTTCAATGTATGGTCTGATTCTACCAGCACATACCCGTAAAGGTCCTTTTTCCTGTCTATCGTAGCCGAGAATTTAACCTGACATCTCCCTGAATTTAGTTTTTTAGATGAAAGTCGTAAGTGATAAAAGTCATCATAAGTAATATCCTGAACCATTTCCATTTTATCCAATTATTTAAGTTAAGACTAGATTTTACTACTTTAATTAGTATTTATGATCATAAAATTAGTAATTAATTATTAGTAAATAATGAATAATACTAATTATTTTAGCATTTATAACGCGGAAATATGAATCAATCAACTGAAAATGGTGTAATGGATGTTTTAAAATCCACCGTAAAGATCCATGATATTCCACTACTGTCTGAGGCGCATGATATCAATAAGGCGGTTTATGAATTGACGAGAAGATTCCCACCGGGAGAATCCATGGGTATATCCAGTCAAATCAGACAAACGGCATTAAACCTTGCCGTGAATATTGCCAAAGGCAGAAATCACAGCTCTACCCGGTACCGAATTAATGCCTTTAATGAATCCAAGGCATACCTAGAAGAGCTAAAATACTGCCTAACTCTGGCAGCGGATCTTGATTACGGGCAAAATCCAAATCTGATTTCACTAATGGATGAAGTGGACAGGTTATTGGGCATTTATATAAAATCCACTTATAACAACCTTTCTCTTGAAATGTAGATGGAGACGGACGATCCAAGAAGAGCTATCATCCACATGGACCTGGATGCGTTTTTCGTGTCGGTAGAATGCCTTCGTGACTCGAGATTAAAAGGTATACCACTTATTATCGGGGGGAGTAATGGTCGAGGCGTGGTGACTTCTGCCAGCTACGAGGCTCGAAAATTCGGAGTCCATGCGGCCATGCCAACCAGAATGGCCCTGAAACTGTGTCCTGAAGCTAAAGTGATTTCCGGAGACATGGAGGCTTATAGCTTTTATTCCAGGCAGATAACGGATATAATCAATGAAGACGCACCAATGTTTGAAAAGTCGTCTATTGATGAATTCTATATTGACGCTAGTGGAATGGATAAGTTTTTCAATACTTATCTCTGGTCAAGAGAATTAAGATCCAAAATCATCAAAGAAACCGGACTACCGATCTCAATGGGTCTATCCAAAAACAAGCTGGTATCGAAAGTGGCCACCGGAGAATACAAACCCAATGGAGAAAAATATGTAGAATACGGTCAGGAAAAGGATTTTCTATCACCACTTCATATCAGGAAAATTCCAATGATCGGTGAAAAAACCACATTGGCTTTACTGGAGATGGGAGTTAGTCATGTCAGAATATTGAGAGAGGTTCCTCTAATATTATTGGAAAGAACTTTTGGTAAAAATGGCAAAGCACTTTGGAGCAAAGCACATGGCATTGACAACAGTCGTATCCAGCCATATTCAGACCGGAAATCTATTTCCACCGAATGTACATTCGGGCAGGATTCCATCGATGTTTTCAAAATGAAGGTCATGCTATCAGCAATGGTCGAAAAACTATGTAGCAAATTGCGAAAAGAGCAAAAACTCACCTCCTGCGTCACTGTGAAGATCCGATATTCCAACTTTGACACGGAAACCAGGCAAAGGCACCTACCCTATACTTCTTCCGATCAGGCAATTATTTCGGTTGTCAAAGATTTATTTGATCAGCTATACACAAGAAGAATGATGTTAAGGTTGGTTGGTGTTCGACTAAGTGGATTGGTTCACGGCAATTACCAGATAAGTCTGTTTGAAGATACGGAGGAGTCACTAAAGCTTTATCAGGCCATGGATCACATTAAAGGAAAATTTGGGAATGATAAGCTTATAAGAGCGGCATCCATGGATCTCTCAAGGAGAATTCGAATGGACAACAATATGTTCGCAGCCTGATCAAAATTCTAAATTGGATGCATTAACTTGTTGAAAAACATTAACCATGAGAAGATTACTTGTTTCCCTTGCTATTTTAATTTCAATTTCTGCCTTCGGACAAGGTCTGGAAGGAGCCTGGGAATGGAATGGAACAACCCCAAACGGTGAAAAAATCAAAGCTGTATCTATGATAGTTGGTGATTTTTTCACCGTTGCATATTACAATACAGAAACCGATGCTTTCATGAACACATTTGGTGGTTCCTATAGTTACAACGGGACCACTATGAGTCAAAAACTGGAGTGGAATACCGGTGATCCCTCGCAGGTAGGAATAACCCAGGTCGCAACAATTACAATTAATGGGGATAAAGCAAACGTGATGGAAACTGGGGACACCTGGACCAGATTGGACATGAATGACAGCCCGCTTGCAGGTTCGTGGATCATCACAGGAAGGAAAAACGGAGATGAAATACGTCAGCGTGATACTAGCGGCCCCAGGAAAACAATGAAAATCTTATCAGGCACAAGATTTCAGTGGATCGCATACAATATTGAAACGAGGGAGTTTAGCGGTACGGGTGGTGGAACATACACTGCCAAAGATGGCGTATACACAGAAAATATTGAGTTTTTTTCACGTGATAAGAGTCGTGTGGGTGCTTCTTTGGAATTTCAATTCGAAGTGAAAGACGGTGACTGGCATCATTCCGGGAACAGCAGTAAAGGAACACCTATTTACGAAATCTGGAGCATCAGAGAAAAGTGAAATCCTGTTTAGGGATTTGAATTCCATGCTTGTTGTAAGTCAAATACTTCTGGCATGAAATATCTTTTGCAGATTTTGATTCTCTCGCTAATTGCTACCAGTTGTTCACAGGATGATGAACCAAAAATACCTACGTACCTGGATTTTGAGGAAGTTGCAGAATTCAACTATGAGAACCTTCAGCACGCGACGGGATTTTTCGGATCGAATGCCGAGGATGCGATATATATAGCATTTCGGGACACAAATCCACAAACACAGGCAAACTCGGAACATGTTCTGAAATATGAATTACGCTCAGGTAAATTCATTGAATCCTATTTTGATCAAACAGATTTTGTAACCAAACGAATACATGTCTTAGAAAATGAATTATGGGTAATTGGTGGGGAGTATATCAATAAGTACGACCTTGATTTAACCTCCGAACCCACGAGTATCCGCCATGGTCTATCCGTTTCCAGATTTGGATCGGCATTACATAAGAAAGATCTGTATCTCTGGGGAGGAGACCTGAAGGGATTGTTTTCAGATCATATCATGAAGTGGAATGAAACCGATCAATATTTTGAAACAATTGCCGGACTACCCACACCTAAGTCCTGGGCTCATGGGGAAATATCAGGAGATAGGTTGTATATATTTGGAGGTCAGGAACAGTTTTCTGATACACCTCCCAATGACCTTATCTACATCTATGACATATCACAAAATGAAATTGCTACACTAAACTTGCCCCAACCTGTTTTTAGAACATTTACGACTCTTCACGACCAATTTATTTACGTAGCTGGCCATATTGAGAATCCTGATGATGACCAGGATTTCGACATATTTTTTGGTGTTTACGACATCCAGAGCTCTCAGTTTTCGGAGATTGAGACTTCCCTTTCAGACGAGGAATATAAAACTTTACATCAAATCACGGTAGTTGGAAATCAACTGTTTGCGCTATATGGTGATGCTTATTTACCCGAAATTTCTATCATGGTGGCAGACTTGCCGTAGTGCAAAAAAGAAGGAGCAGTCTCCTGCTCCCCCGTATTATATAAACCTGTAATCTGTAATCAATCAGTAATTAATATCCTTTAGAGTAAGATAAACTTCCATTTGGGCCCGATGTCGATTATTTTCCTGTAGAAATGTAAAAAGCTCATTGGCCAAAACCGAATCGTTAGAGGACTTCTCAATCTGCTCGTTCATCACCTGAAAAGATCGGGATGCCAATTGTATCAACTCATCCTTTTCTGTCAGATACTCATGATCCGGGACCAGGCTCTCATCTTTCGGATTGATTTTCACAATCAGAAATTCTGCTTCATGAACAATTTCATGTGCCCTGTCATTAAACGCAAGCAAACTGTTGGATGGTTTGAAATCATAATGTTCTTCCGGCATTGCCTTAAGCAAATCCAAAGTTTTCATTTGCGCTTGAAACACATCTTTCTTCAGGCTGCTGAGGTGTGTGTTTTTTGGGAAATTGGTATGGGCTTCCTTGAAAGCAAACAAAGACACTGCCACTAGCAGGATCAATGCCATGTAGGGTATGTTGAATATTTTCATACTTCTCTTCTTCATTGTAAACTTTCCTTCGTCTCCAAGTAAACTATTCAACGTATAAATACCCCTAAGTATTTCATAGGGGAAATAAAAAAAGCGAACAATTTTTGTTCGCCTTCAATTTATGAGATTCAGTGATTGTTAAACTTGCTCAAGTTTCCTTTTTTCACTCCAACTTGGGATACGTGCCTCTTTCTCTTCTACCCATCCACAGTAGGTACATTTATAATTTCTTAAGAGTTTGCCGTCATCAGTCTCAGTTGCTTCTGATACTACTTCTTCACTTCTTTCTTTCAGCGTCCTGAAGTTACAATTTGGACAGACCAACGCGTGTTCAGTCACATCATACTGCTGTATGATCTTCTCGCCGGATGACTCATCAATCCACACATCAAAATCTGCCTCCATGGCTTCTTCCATGGCCAGCATCTCATCCGTAAGGTGCTCGTCTTCTTCTTTCTCATTGAGAAGTCTCATTTTGGATCCGGAGGAGGATTTCATGTTTTTAAAACGAATGTTTTTAAGTCGTTTTTCAAGAGTAAACGGGTAATAGTACTTAAGGTAGGCCGAGAACCCATACCCTACTACAAATGCTATCATAAATGATATAAACGCTACAAATATGTATTGGTACATCTGTGCCAACCCAAGCCAGCCAGCCACAGCATTAAATGCCAGGAAAAAAATACCGAAGGAAAGGATGTTGGTAGACCGTCTCAGAGCTTTCACCTCTTTCGAGGCTGCATATTTGTACTTCTTAGACCTGTCGGATATCGACTGAAGCCCCATCACGTAAAATAGGTAGCTCAAAACAGCCAATGCTCCGAAAGCCATACTTGCATATCTGGAAATGGTGAATAATGAGTCTAAGGTGTTCATTAGAGATTAGTTGAGCGTTAGCGATTTAAAGTTCAAAAGTTAGGAATATTTTGGCAAACAGGCATCATAAAATTTTTATTTAAAGAATCGAAAAAACCGTTTTTAATGGGATATTTTGCGGCATAAAATCATAATTATCAGAACTTTAATTAGGTTTGATCCATGCAGATTCTCGGTTTAGATATAGGTGGTACTGGCATTAAGGGTGCGCTTGTGGATACAGGAACAGGCGAGTTGGATACTGAAAGGTTTCGTCTGGACACTCCTCAGCCGGCTACGCCCCAGGCGGTGTCAGAAACCGCAAAAGCCGTAGTTGAACATTTCAAATGGGATGGCTATGTAGGATGTGGTTTTCCGGCTGCCATTCGTCATGATATTGTCAAAACGGCCTCCAATATCAGTGATAAGTGGATCGGTATGAATGCCAGTGAATTGTTAGAAAATGCAACAGGTTGTAAAACTCACCTTCTAAACGATGTGGATGCGGCCGGATATGCGGAAATGACATTTGGAGCTGGCAAAGGGAACATGGGTAGCGTCATCATGACAGCGGCCGGAACAGGTATCGGAACTGCACTTTTTACACGGGGAGTACTTTTCCCAAACTGTGAGCTGGGTTTTGTCAAGGTCAAAGGAATGGATGGCGAGCACTACGCTGCCGGTTCTGTAAAGAAAAAGGAAGAACTTACTTGGAAAGAATGGGCCAAACGTTATAATAAATATCTCAGGAGATTAGAGAAGTTGTTTTGGCCGGATCTTTTTATCCTGGGAGGTGGAATCAGTAAGAAATTTGATAAGTATGAATCATACTTTGATCTGGACACTCCCGTAGTTCCTGCCATGATGAAAAACAATGCCGGAATAATTGGAGCGGCTCTGGCAGCCAAAGATTATTATGAATCTGTCAAGGGCGGATGGCCTCCGGCTTCAGGTCGGTAAGCTCCTCTATTCTCACCGTCCGGTTCTCTTCTATACTTTTGCGAGCTGCAATACCGATGAGAATAGACATGGCCCCATCCCTCGAGCCAGCTGAGTGCTTCAGAGGGTCCGGAGCAGAAGGATCCACGAAAATCTTGTCCTGTAATCTCTTATCACCTCCGCCATGACCGCCAGTCTCCCTGGCAACTTTTATTTGTTCATATTCACCAAAATTGTCCATGACCAGAATTTCTTCGAAATCCATTTCTTCATCATTCTGGTTCATTTCCTGACTATGAAGGTCACTTTGCTTAAGCTTTTCCTCTTTCCTCCAGGGAATTCCATCCCATGCGTCTATTCTGCCATCAAATCCATTGAAAGCAATTCTCATACCCTCATAGGGTGAATATGTGGTCAATGAGTAATTTACCATGATACCATTGGCATACTTGATCTGTGCAGACATCTTATCGTAGATGTCAATATCTTCCCTCCACAGGCAGTTATCCCGAATATACCCATCGTATTGTTCATTATCAGCATAAAGCTTCATCAGGAAATCATCCCTGGTCATATCCCAGTAGAACTTGCACTTATCCTTTAGCTCGCATGGTCTGCAATTGGAGCTGCGGAAATCGTTGTTTTTTCCGTAATGCTCAAGTTCTCCATAAGCTTTTACCTCCACAGGGTCTGAATCAACCCACCAATTCAATAAGTCAAAATGATGTGTGGCTTTGTGAACCCAAAGGGACCCTCCTTTTGACTTATATCCATGCCATCTTCTGAAATAGGAAGCACCGTGGTAAACATTTAGATACCAATGAAAGTCAACTGAAGTGACCTTCCCTATCCTCTGCTGATCCAAAAGTTCCTTAAGCTTTGTATAATGTGGATTATATCGGTAATTGAATCCCATAATAAGCTCCTTGGAACTCTTTCTTTCCGCATCAAGAATTTCCTGACATTTTTGCTCGTCAGTGGTCATGGGTTTTTCAGAAAAAACCGCAATGTTTCTATTTAAACCCTTGACGATGAATTCATTATGTGTGGAGTCAACGGTTGTCACCATTAGCAAATCCGGTGTAGCTTCATCCATCATCTGATCGAAATCGGTGTAGGTTTGACAATCCACTCCAATGTAGTTTTTAGCGAAAGCCAACCGGCCCTCATTTACATCACAGAGACCCACGAACCGCACAATTTCAGGATACTCTTCGACCAACCTTTTTCCCCAGAAGGTCACACCCCGGATGCCAGTACCCACCAATGCTACGTTTATGGTACCGCGCTGTTCAATGACTGAGGCCAAAGATGGATGGGCCAAAATGGCTCCTACAGCCAGAGATGAGGATTTAATGAAATTTCTTCTTGATTGGTCGGTCATTGGAATAAATTATAGTTCTTTGATTTTTATATTCTTAAATCGGAAACCGCTATCACCCTCAAACCGAATTTTGCCGTTTGCCTGGGGAACAAAATCTCCAATTTCGGGCATTAATTCCCTAAAGGACTCTGATCCAAGATCATAATCAACGGCTTTTTCGTTATTGAGCCAGTGTTCTACTGAGCCATTTCTGGCCACAATTCTTAGCTGATTCCAATTGCCATTTCCTTTGTATTGCTTACTCCTACCTTCAACGGAATAGTTGGCAGCTGGAATCAATCCCGCCAGAGAAGCCAGGCTTTCGGTTTCACCAGATTCGCTAGAAAATGCCCTGTCATCCACTATGTTATATGTCGTAAGAGATCTCTCACCTACGTAATAGCTGATTCCTCCCCTCGTGCTGTCAGGTATGCTGAATTCAAGGTCCAGGATGAAATTGCCGAAGTCACGGTTGGTTGTAAGTGTTCCTCTTGACTCAAAGGAAAGAATGCCCTCGTTGTAGGTCAATTCGCCCTGTGTTTCCATTGCATCCAGCCCATTACCAAGGAGAAATTCATATCCCTGGTTGATTTCCCATTCCGTGAGTTCATTGTCCAGGTAGCTTATCTGCGGTACAGACTCATCCACCGGCTTCCTGTTGGATTCCAGGTCCTCCGTCAGAATTCTGATGTTTCGCCATCTGACCTGTGTCCCTTCCAATCCACTATTATTGCCAATGCTATGGACCTGCAAGGCAATAAAACCGGAGCTGGTCATGTCGTCCACAAGTCGGGCACACTGGATGCCATTGATCCAGGTGTTAATGCTATTTCCGATTGCCTCGATCCGATAAGTATTCCATTCTCCTCTTTTCATTGCGCCTTTGGCCTGCGGATTTCTACTTACAGGGTAGAGCCACATGCGACGTTGCTCATCATATACACCACCACTGAATCCTCTGTCGGAGGGATCTAACTCAATTTGGTAGCCATGGACATTTCCATTTCTGTAATCAGGATCCTGATTGGACCTGATTTGAACTCCGGAATTCATATCGCTGTCCCAAAATATTTCAAGTTCAAGGATAAAATCCGAATATGATTGATCGGTGGCCAAAAATGAATTTGGAGTGTTCTTTACGGCAGTTCCAACAATGGCACCATCTTCAATTGTATACGGCGCCTCTCCCTGGACCTGTGTCCAACCGCTTAAATTGGTCCCATTAAAGAGTGGTTTCCATTTGGACTTCTCGGCACAAGAAGAGATTAAAAGTAGTGTGATGAAGAATAATAATGATTTAATAGGTTTCATCTATCTCGTTGATTTTATGCGTTTTATCAATTAAAGAATTGTTTGAGATAATTTCTACTGGTCAAGATCGCGGAGTTAATATCTTCCGCTGATCCCTCGTAAGCCTTGTCTTCAACTTCAATGCAAACAGGCCCGCGGTATTTGACAGAAGTCAGAGCAGAAAAGAAATCCCGCCACCGAACATCTCCAAGACCAGGTATTTTAGGAGAGTGAAATTCCAACGGATATGCCATTATGCCGACCCTGTCGAGCTTCTCTTTGTAGACTTTCACATCTTTTGCATGGACATGATGAAGTCTTTCTTGATAGTCATAAATGGGTTGAATTTCATCCATCATCATCCAAACCAGGTGAGATGGATCGTAATTTAAGCCGAAGTTAGAGTTTGGTATTGCTTCAAACATCTTGTCCCACATTTCGGGAGTGGTTGCAAGGTTTTTTCCGCCGGGCCATTCGTCATTGGTGAAAATCATCGGACAGTTCTCTATACCAATATTCACACCTTCCTTACCAGCCAGCTCAATGATTTCAGGCCAGACTTCTTTAAACAAATTAAAATTGTACTCTTTGGACTTTGATGGGTCCCGCCCAATGAAAGTATTTACTACAGGTATATTGAGTCTTGCAGCCGCTTTAACTACCTTTTTGATGTGATCAATGTAGACCTTCGACTGGTCTTTATCGGGGTCCAGTGGATTTGGGTAATATCCCAATCCTGAGATATAAACTCCGTATTTATCCTGCAGGAGTTGAATTTTTTCCACCTCTTTTTCATCAAGGGCATTTACATCAATGTGCGTAACGCCAGCATACCTTCTTTCAGCTTTACCCTTTGGCCAGCACATTACTTCAACGCACTTGAATTTGTTTTTTGAGGCAAACTCCAGTACCTCTTCCAAAGAATTATCGGCCTTTATGGCACTTACAAATCCGAGATCAAGCATAAATAATTCAAATAGTTACCAGGTTCTTTCTTTAAGGTAGTCGTCCAGTTCCTGCCGCGACATTGGCAATAAGCCCGGGTTTTCATCCAACCAGGACAGGAAATCCTCCTTTATTTCATCTGACCATCTTCCATCAATCTCTCCAGGAGTATACACCCCGTCCCTCAGGCGTTTATGTCCAAACTGATCCCGCAAACTGACAAATTCAGCATTAATCAGCAAATCTGCCAAAAGATGGGGCGGTACGAAAATCACTCCTTCCCGTTTGGCAAGGACAGCATCACCGGGAAATACGGTGGCAGAACCTATTCGAATGGGTACATTGATGCCTGTGAGCATGGTTTCGCGAAGGTAGGTTGGATCAAAATCCCGTACGAAAGCATTGAATCCATCAATTTTCGACAAACCTTCAAGATCCCTTGCCCCGCCATCAAACACAACTCCCGTATTGGACCTGGCGTAAATCGCATTTCCAAGATTGTCACCTATAAGCGTACCGTCGAATACCTTTCCATAGCAATCGGCCACATATACGTCTCCTTCCTGCAGCATGTCAATGGGCCAGGAATTGGAAGCTCCTACCCTTCCTTCTGACTTCCCCTTCTCAAGATATCTCTCATTGTACTCCGGCCTGAGGGGCATATATACCGCAGTCAGAGCACGACCCACAAATGGTTCATCATTTAACGACTTCCATCCTCTTTCAAATTGATTGTTGTAACCCTTATTTCTCAGATAACCCCAGGCCTCCTCAATGGAGATGTTTTTTAGTCTTTGCAATAATTCATCGCTTACATAGGGACGGGTGTCATCTGATCTGGGTCCTGTCCACTCTGCGGTATAAAACTCCATCATCTCTGATGAAGGTGCGATTTGGGCATGAGCGGAAAAAGCTGCGATGCAGATAGACAAGATCATTAAGTACTTCGTATTCATTTCCTGTATTTCTTGATTTTACAAAATTTCAATGTAATGGTTATTTGGAATTAGCCCCAGGTTCGATCCCAGGATTGGTCTTTGTCCCATTCCGTAGACGGAGGGAAATATTCCTCTCCTTCTCGTAAATGTTCCTTTATTACCTCTTCATTGAGGTCCACTCCCAAACCCGGTGTGTCCGGTACTTTAACATAGCCATTTTGTACGATGGGTTTTTCAATGTCCTTCACCATATCTTCCCACCAGGGTGTATCCACATCGTGATGTTCCAGCGCGATAAAATTTTCCGTTGCGGCGGCACAGTGAACATTTGCCATGAGAGAGATTGGTGTACCTGCAAAGTGCATCGCCATGGCAACTCCATTTTCCTCTGCATAATCTCCAATTTTCTTGGTTTCAAGAATGCCCCCGGAAGTCGCCAGATCGGGATGGATCATATCCACTGCACCCGCATCGATCAACTCAATGAATGGCTCTTTCAAATAGATGTCCTCACCGGTGAGTGTGGGCGTATTAATGGCTTCGGTGATTTGTCGCCATTGGTCAGTGTACTGCCACGGGATCAGGTCCTCTAACCATGCCAGTCTGTATTTTTCTACCGCATTTGATAGTCTTATGGCTTCATTTACTCCGAAATGACCAAAATGGTCTGCGGACAATGGAATCTCATAGCCAACAATGGATCTGACAGTATCCACGTACTCCACGAGTGCGTCCAGTCCCTTATCAGTGATCTGGATGGCGGTAAATGGGTGTTTGGTCATACCATATCCACCCAGGTCTTCCTGCCACTGTTTACTTTGGTCCCAGGCGTCAGCACCTATCAAGGCTCCCGGAATGTCTTTTACCAGCTGTATTCCAAAATCCATCTTTAGGAAAGTATAGCCTTTCTCAATCCGTGATTTCATACGATTGGCGTAAACTTCCGGATCTCTTGATGCGGGGGTGTCCGCATACATTCTGATACTATCACGATATTTTCCGCCGAGCATCTGGTATACCGGGACCCCATAGGCTTTGCCGGCCAGGTCCCATAACGCCATCTCCACTCCACAAACCCCGCCGGCCAGTCTCCCGTGTCCTCCAAATTGCTTTATCATTTTGAAAAGTTGTTCTACGTTACAGGGATTCTTGCCCAGTAATCGACTTTTCAGGAACAGAGCGTATTTAGGGCTGCCGGCATCCCGTACTTCACCCAGTCCATAGATACCCTGATTGGTGTCTATTTTGATGATAGGAGCCTTGGAAGTGTAAGCCACCCTAAGGTCCGTAATCTTCAAATCTGAAGGTGCACTTTGTCGGTTTACCTTCTGGCTAATATGCTCCACTTGCTCTGCCTGGGAATTGTGTAGCATCAATCCCAGACTTAATCCCCCCAACCCTGCTTTTTGGATAAACCCTCTGCGGTCTTTATTGTTTATTTTCTTCATGGTCGTGTTTTGATGAGGTTAAAGTGAAAATTTAATGGAATTGAAATAGTCATAACCATGGCAAATCGTTCAATAGCCAAAAGAATTATATCAAACATTAAGGCCTTCATGTCAAATTAGGATCGGAGGAAGCTATATTTGTTTTTCATTAAGTTCCACTATTCGTTAACTTTGACATTGAAGAAACAAAGAAAGATTGTATTCTTTAAGCACCACTTTACGGACTTCTTCAGACCACTGAATGAGAAGCTTAAGAATAAAATAGACAAGGTATTTTTCATGATTCAAGTTGCAGAGAGAATACCATCCAAATTCATTAAACACTTAAGAGGTACGGATGGACTATTCGAAATAAGGGTAAATTATTATGGAAATATTTACAGAATATTCTGTTGTTTCGATGAAGGTAATATTGTTGTACTTTTCAATGGGTTTCAAAAGAAATCTCAGAAGACACCAAAAGGAGAAATAGATAAAGCATTAAGGATTAAAGCAGACTATTTTGAGCTTAAAACAAAAGGCAAGTGAGAAAACATATAACAACATTTGACGACCACCTGGATGATCGCTATGGTAAAATAGGCACGGAGGAAAGGACTAGTTTTGAAATTAAGGCAAAGGCATTTGCCATTGGAGAGGTCATTAGAGAAGCAAGAAAGGAAGCCCGAATGACCCAGGAACAACTGGCAGAACGAACCGGAACAAAAAAAAGCTTTATTTCCAGAATTGAAAACGGTCATAGTGATATACAACTCTCAACACTATATAAACTTCTGGAGATAGGTCTGGGCAAGAATGTGAATCTCACAATCAGTTAATCATCGATATTTATGAATTACCTTGAGCAAACCTGGCGTTGGTACGGACCAAATGATCCCGTAACCCTTGATCATGTGAAGCAAGCCGGTGCCACCGGAATCGTTACAGCACTTCATCACATTCCTATCGGAGAAGTATGGACAGTTGACGAAATCAATAAGAGAAAGGATGAGGTAGAATCGAAGGGCCTCAAATGGTCTGTAGTGGAAAGTCTGTCTGTCAGCGAATTGGTCAAAACCCAAACCGGAGAATTCAAGAGGCACCTTGAGAATTACAAGACCTCACTGGTCAATCTTGGCAAGTGTGGAATAGACACGGTTTGTTATAACGTGATGCCGGTATTGGATTGGACGCGCACCCACCTCAACCACCCTTTTCATGATGGTTCTACCGCGCTGGCATTTGACCACATCGATTTTGCGGCATTTGATCTTTACATAATGAAAAGAAATGGTGCCAAAAAGGATTATAATGATCATGAAATTAAATTGGCAAAAGAGGTCTTTTCAAAAATGTCGGATGAACGCAAAAAGGACATCATTGATACGGTTGTAGCAGGTCTACCGGGCACAGATCAGCATTTTGGTCTCGACACCATCAAGGTGGCCATGCAGAGATATGAGACCATAGATGAGACACTCTACCGGGAACACATCAGACATTTCCTGGAGGAAGTAACTCCAATTGCAGCTGAAAATGGTGTGAAACTTGCGGTCCACCCTGATGACCCACCTTTCAGAATACTGGGTTTGCCAAGAATCGTAAGTACTGCTGAGGATGCAAGAACCTATCTCAAGCTATTTGATCATCCAAACAATGGGCTGACCTTCTGTACAGGATCGTATGGAGCGCATCCTGATAACGATGTGGTCGCCATGAGCAAAGAGTTTGCTGATAGAATTCACTTCGTGCACCTCCGAAATGTGACCATCACTGGTAAACGTACTTTTCACGAAGACAATCATCTGGAAGGTGGTACCGATATGTATGAAATGATGCTCAGCCTCGTGGAAACCACAGAAAAGCGGGCAGAATCAAGACCATTACCTTACAGACCGGACCATGGTCATCGCATGCTTGACGACCTGCCCAAACAACGCATCAACCCCGGATACACCGGAATTGGACGACTGCGAGGACTGGCAGAACTGCGTGGACTCGAGTTAGGCATCAGAAGAAGTCGTAGTTAAGTCTCTTAACCTTTGAAGGCATCTACCTCACGGTAAGCGTCTATTACGGCTTGTTCACCGGCCTTACCGTCTTTTGAGTTGCCGTGTTCCATACCCACTACTCCAGTAAAACCTTTATTGTAGATGTGCTTGAAAACATTTTTGTAGTTGATTTCTCCCGTAGTGGGTTCATTGCGACCTGGGTTGTCCCCTACCTGAAAATAGGCAATTTCTGACCAGGCTTTGTCTATGTTTGGTATTAGATTTCCTTCAGTGATCTGTTGATGATAGATGTCATATAGGATTTTGCATGATGGACTATTCACAGCCCTGCATACTTCATAAGCCTGTGGTGTGGAAGTCAGGAATTGTCCTGCATGATTGGCCCACCAATTCAGCGGTTCAAGCACCATAACCAACCCGTGCGGTTCCAGAATGTCACACGCCCTACGAAGAGATTCGACCACGTTGGCTGTTTGATATCCCATTTCCTTACTCAGGTCAACATGTCCGGGTACGACGGTCATCCATTTGGCATTCACTCTTTTGGCCACTTCCACTGAAGACCTTATGTGATCCAGAAACTCTTCTCTTAGTTCTTTGTCTCCATTGGTAAGATTGGGTTTACCCCAATAGATCCGATGGGCTACGAAAACTCCCATGGTAATGCCTCGGTCGGACATAGTTTTGGCCATATTCTCCTGAAGTGAGACTTCTCTGTCCTTCATGCCATTGTCTTCAAAAGCTGTAAAACCCTGATCGGCCATGAAATTCAACTGATCGATAGGATCATTTCCTGCTGAGTTTTTGAACATACCAAGGTGTGGCGCATATTTTAAGTTGAAAGGTTTGGCAGATTGAGGTGGTCGATTAGAATATGCCTGAAGGTTAAATGTGAGAGCCGAGCCTGCGCCCAGTCCGGCCGCTTTCATGAAGTTTCGTCGTTCCATTGATTTGGTTTTAGGTCTATGTAAATAAAGTCAAAATTTTCGACCCTCCTACGTATTAGGCGCAGAAGCCAGGTTCATATCCATGATGTTCGGGGATAAATATTAAATTGAAAAAAAGTTACAACATGTCCAGACCGCTTTTAATCCTTATTTCCAGTTTCATGATCACCGAATTATGTGCGCAATTGACAACTGCACGCATATTCAGCGACAACATGGTCATCCAGAGAGACCAAAACATCAATATCTGGGGTACGGCCACTCCAGGTCAAACCATCTCTGTTGATTTTTCCAGTCAATCCAAATCCACAAAAGTGACCAACGATGGCAGCTGGATGTTGACCCTTGATGCTATGAAAGCCGGTGGTCCCTATACTCTCAAAGTTACCGGTGATGGAGAGAAGACCTTCACAAACATCATGATCGGAGATGTGTGGATATGCAGCGGTCAGTCAAACATGGAATGGAAGCTTCATTCGGCCGATAACAGTGACGAGGAAATTGCAAATGCAGACTATCCCGGCATCCGACATTTTGAAGTTCCTAAAACCACCTCCCTGAGACCCCAAAGCAGGATTACCGGTGGTAAATGGGAGGTCTGTTCGCCGGAAACAGCCGCCAATTTCACCGCTGTGGGATACTTCTTTGGACGAGAGATCCATCAGGAAACCGGTGTGACCATTGGTTTACTACATACATCCTGGGGTGGCACCAATGTAGAAACCTGGATCCCGCTTTGGAAACTTAAAGAACTCCCCGAATACAGGTCATCTGTCGATATACTGGAGAAATCTGATGACCTCAGAAAAATGCTGGATAAAGTGCAGGAGAACCTGACAGAAAAAATGGGTGATATCCCGGAGGTCGATCCCGGAATGAAAGATGGTATTGCCAACTGGGCCAGCAAAACCACAGACTATGACTCCTGGGAAACCAGCAACGCACCCGGGCACTGGGAATGGTCTGGCTTAAAAGGATTTGATGGGATAGTGTGGTATCAGACTGAGTTTGACCTGACGGAGGCAGAAGCGAAAGCACCCATCACCGTTAACCTGGGTATGATCGATGATGCGGACATTACATTTCTCAATGGTTCCAAGATCGGTGAGATGAATGCTTATAATGAGCACCGGTCCTATATGGTCCCTGCGCCTGTTTTACAAGCGGGAAAAAACAGTCTTGTGGTCAGAATTCATGATACCGGAGGCGGTGGCGGGTTCTCAGGTCCCAATGAGAAGTTTTTTGTCAAAACAAGCAGCAGGACTATATCACTAGTCGGAAACTGGCAAAGGAAAGTAGGTACAGGTGTGGTGATCATCGATGAAAGTCCAAACGACTTTCCAACCCAGCTATATAACACCATGATCCACCCATTGATCAATTTTCCTGTCAAAGGTGCCATCTGGTACCAGGGTGAAAGCAATGCATGGAACGCCGCTCAATACGCCAGTAGTTTCCCTGCTATGATCCAAAGCTGGAGAAAAGCATGGTCACAACCGGAAATGCCTTTTTACTTCGTCCAGCTGGCCAATTTTATGGATCCGGTGGAAGCGCCAGGAGATCATGAGTGGGCTGAATTGCGTGAAGCTCAGCTAAAGACCCTGTCCCTTCCAAATACCGGAATGGCTTCAGCCATCGACATTGGTGAGGCGGATGACATCCATCCCAGAAACAAACAAGACGTCGGGCTAAGGTTGGCAAAAATTGCTTTGAATAAAGACTATGGTAAGTCAGATCTGGTGTACTCAGGACCCATCTACGAATCCATGGAAATCGTTGACGATCAAATCATTCTGAATTTTTCTCAAACGGGAAGCGGATTGATGGCGAAGGATCAATACGGCTATCTGAAAGGATTTGCCATTGCCGGAAAGGACAGGAAATTTTATTGGGCCAAAGCCGAAATCGAGGGTGACAAGGTAATTGTCAGTAGTGATAAAGTAAAGGATCCTGTGGCCGTTCGCTATGGATGGGCGGCTAATCCGGATGATGCCAATCTGTATAACCAGCAAGGACTTCCTGCCAGCCCGTTTCGAACGGATGACTGGGAAGGCTTAACAGATGCCGCGAGGTACGAACCTTCCATAGATCTCAAATGATTTTTTGAAATTCCATGTAATGAATGATCTTTAAAGTTGTCTTCTACCGGAATGCAACTGGAACAATTTAAAGGATTGGTGTCTGAGCACAAGGACAGGCTGTTTCGTCTGGCTAACTGGATGCTACACAATCCTGAAGATGCGGAAGATCTGGTGCAGGAAGTATTCATTAAAGTCTGGTCAATGAGAGCGGATATGAAAAAATACAGAAGTGTGGAAGGTTTATTGGTCCAAATGACTAAAAACATGGCCATCAATAAAATCAAATCCAAAAAGATCGACGGATCCGATTCAATGTTGCTTACAGTGGCATCCGGGTCATCTCAGCCCGACAAGGTCATAGAAGACAAAGAACATGTAAGTCTTGTCAGGAAAGCCATTTCACAGCTTCCTGAAATTCAGCAGACTATACTTCAAATGAGGGCTGTTGAGGGGATGGAGACAAAGAAAATTGCAGAGTTGATCGGAGAAACCGAGAACAATGTCCGGGTCATATTGTCCAGAGCAAGGAAGAGTCTCAAAACTCAACTTAAAACGAGCATGAATTATGGATGAATTGGATGAATTGATTGAGAAATATTATCGTGGAGAGACTTCTGTAAAAGAGGAAAACAGAATTAAGGAATACCTTAAAAACTCCATTTCAGAAGAATTTGCGGCAGAAAAGGCTTTTTTCGACCTTACTGAGAATGAACAATCATCAGGCATTTCGGCAGAATTTGAATCCAGTCTTTTCTCAGAGCTCGAGGATGAGTCCAATCCATTCAGAAAACGGATCTGGCTACTGAGTGGCATTGCAGCCTCTCTCCTGCTCATGGTTTCATTAGTCCTGTATTTTCAGGATCAGGATGCAAGTCCCGCCATGAGATCTACCAAAGAAATCAAGCTGAATGATGGATCATTGGTCACCCTAAATGCCAACAGCCACATGAGCGTTGCTGATGATTTTGGCGAGGAAAACAGAACCGTGACCCTGACAGGCGAGGCATTTTTTGAAGTGATCGAAGATCCGGAAAAACCATTCAGAATTGTATCGGGACCATCGGTTACCACGGTGCTGGGTACCTCCTTTAATCTTAGAAACTACGACTCCGAAGATGATGTGGAGCTAACGGTGGTCACCGGAAAAGTTTCGTTCGCCAATGATCAGGGCGCGGAGATGATGTTAACAAAAGATGAATCTGCCACGCTGAACAAGTCTACAGGCAAAGTAAAACAAGCCACCAGGTCTTCCGGGAATACACTCTCCTGGAAAACCAGATCGCTCAACTTTCGTGATGCTCCCATGTCAGAAGTCCTGGAGGATGTGGAACGCCATTTCGGCGTCAGGCTGAAAAATGAAAATAGCGACATCTTAAATTGTTATTTTACCGGTAATTTCAATAATGTGGACTTAAAGGAAATACTTACTAACTTCGAGTATACGCTAGGGATAACACACGAAAAAGTTGGTGAGAATTACGTCCTTTCCGGAAAAGGTTGTTCGCCCATGTAAAAAATTCTACAGAGTGGGACTGATCGTCCTGTCTCTGATCTACACTACCTCACTTCAAGCTCAAAGTCAATCGGAATCATTACCGCTTGGGGATTACCTCGAATCACTCGAAGAGGCTTTTGATGTACAGTTTTCCTACAGTAAAAACAAGATTGACCTGAACCGGAAAATCGATTTTGATGATAAATCCACACTGGAGGAGTCTTTGATCCACCTGTCGAATGAAACTGGTATAGAATATAAGATCGGACCGGAAAACATCCTGCTAAAGCCGTCTGACTCTTTTCTCACCTTCAGTGGGCAGGTGGTAGATAATGAAACCGGTGAGCCACTTTCTTTTTGTACCGTAGGCCTTGTGGAAAAATGGATCGGGACGGTCTCCAACAGCGAGGGAAAGTTCGACTTTCACGTTAAAGAAACTGATCCGGGAGATTCCATTTTTATCTCAATGCTGGGATATGAATCGTTCAGGACTTCGATCGAGGGTTTTGAAAAATTTGATGGCTTGATCAGGCTCACTCGTTCCACCAGGGTGCTGGATGAGGTTTTGGTGCTGGATGAGGTTCCTTCGGTGAATACCATCCTTGAGCAGGCCAGGCTGAATTTGAAGAACAACTATCTGGCAGGCATACATTCCATTGAAGGATTTTATCGAAACTATTTCAAAGTTGATGAGAAGTATGTGTCACTATTGGAGGCTGCGGTTTTGGTGGAGACGGTTGGCATAAGAAGGTCATTGAAAAAAGATAAGATCTTCATCCGGGAGATCAGGAGCAACAAAGGCCTTCAAAACACCAGTTCTATTTTTAATGAAAGTGAGGAGAATTTTCTGGAAACATTGTTGCTAAATGACATGATCCGAAACGCCCACAATCGGAAGAAGAGTGTCAGCATTTTGGATGACCGGATCTTTGATTATCGATTGGACCACGTGGCCAGATTTGATGACAGAATTGTATATGTACTGAAGGGACTGAGCAAGGGACCCGTATTCGACTTATCCACTACCCCATATATCAATGCGGAAATAAACCTTTACGTGGATGCGGAAACTTATGCCATCATTCGCGCAAAACGAACATCAGATTTTGCGGATGGCGATTTTCCATGGAACCTGGGCGGTGATGGCGAGCGCCAGTATTTCATGGTATACAATGAATTTATACAGGAATACAAATGGGTGGATGGCAAAATGTCCCTGAGCTACTTCACGAGTGATTTCAAATTTGAGGTAAAACATGCCGAGACAGGTGCTCATATCGGCGATGAAGAACTCGTCAGAGAGCTTGTCATCAATGATACCTACAAGGGACGACAAAAAGACTATACCTGGCATGCCGCACTGTCAAAGGACGTGAACCTTGAACAAACCATCGATGACTACGATCGCAATTTCTGGAAACATTATAATGTGATCAAATCAAGCCCGCTTCGTGACAGTATCCTTTCTGACCTCGAGACGGCCAGTCCTCTTGAGAAACAATTTGAGGAGACCACCACTCCCGGAAGCGATCTCTAATTCAGAAAATAGAATTTTTTGCTGCCGTCAAAAATGCCCCTGCCTTTTGAATGGGAACGGATTTATGGTGTACCAGACCTGGCTCTTTCGGATAACCTCAATTTTTTTCGAATTATTTTGTAATGACTCCCCTACTTTTTTGTCTTCTCAATGAAGACTGATTTTCGAACCTGAAGGCTCAAAAACGAACGCGATATTTAAGCCTACAACACTAAGTAAAGTGCTACCAGGCCAACTTTAGTTTAGGTTAGTGAAAGTTGGTCACAACCAAAACAACAGGTGTATGTATTTTGCTTCAAAGAGGACATGGTTTACCATGTCCTCCTTTCTAACCTCAGCCTTACTGATCGTTTCTTGTGGCCGTTATGCGCCGACAAGTTCGAATCCCGGACCTTTAAGCACAGCGACGGGTCTGGAGTACAATTTAGACGGAGGATTCCAGGTTACGGAATTCTTTGACCAGCCCAACGGACCAAATCTGGTGTTCATTGAAGGGGGCCGAACGGTCATGGGCTCATTCGAAGAAGACGTGGTCTTCTCAAGGGACAACATAGAAAGGGTGGTAACGCTTCCCTCCTTTTACATGGATGAGACAGAAGTTGCCAACATTCACTGGCTGGAATATGAATATTATATCAAGCAGGACTCATCCGAAGAATTCTGGCGCACCAACTTACCGGACACTACGGTTTGGGTGCGCAATCTTGCATTTAATGATCCCTATGTTTCTCATTATTACCGCTATCCGGGATTTCGGTTTTTCCCTGTTGTGGGGATAAACTGGATTCAGGCCAATAACTATTGCAAATGGAGAACTGAGATCATCAATTATAAGATCGCCCAGGAAGTGGGAATGGAAGATGACGAATTCGATTTTGACGGAAGTCCAAGAGAAAAAATGGAATACCCCATAGAGTCAGGATACTTTTTTCCGGATTATCGATTGCCCACCGAGGCCGAGTGGGAATACGCCGCCAAGGCATTGTTTGGAACACAGTACATGAATGAAAGGCAGACCCATCAGCGCATCTATCCCTGGGATGGTCACCTGCAGCGATATCCCTATGTGGGTAAATCACAGGGTACATTTATGGCCAATTTCAAGCGTAACATGGGAGATTATGCCGGTATAGCCGGAAAACTCAATGATGGTGCCATGATCACCACATCCGTCTATGACTATCTGCCGAACGATTATGGACTGTACAACATGGCAGGAAATGTGAATGAGTGGGTACTGGATGTGTACCGGCAAGGGTCCTTCCAGGAGATGGAGGATTTCAATCCTATAAGGAAAGACGGCTATGGAGATCCGTCTGCCAACTATGATGGCGGGTACAATTACATCGGTCGTGAGGCGGCCTACACGAAGGAAGAAGCCATTGCTGCGGGGCTTTCTGCCAATGCTTATGATGAAGAGCATCCGCCGGTCAAGAGAATGCGGGTCTACAAAGGAGGTTCATGGCAGGATGTGGCTTACTGGCTGGCTCCAGGTAACCGCAGGGCCCGATTCGAAGATGAGGCCTCCGATGCGATTGGATTTAGATGCGCCATGGTAAGGGTGGGACTGAATTATTGACGGGGATCAGATACGTGATGACGTCCATATAAGGAGAATTTTGTCAATGCTTATCTGAGGTCGAAAGCCGTGTAAAAATCATTAGATTTGGGGGACATATGATAGTTATCCGCAATAAACGTGCGGATAACTTGTTGTTATCTACAATTAGTCCCCTTGAGAAAAATATTCGCATCATTTATTCTTTTTCTAACCCTAACAGGTTTTGAGCAGATTGAACAGGCCAACTCTTCTGTAACAATTGTGCAACTGAGCGAACAAGAGTATTATGAACAAAGAGAGGAACAACTTTTTCCTCTTAACCCCGAACTACTCAACAAGGGAAACTGGTCCAACGAAGATCTTAAAGAATTTGCTCGAAATTTACCCTATGAGACATACGTAAATCAACTTTCTGATCTCAAGAATGACATTGAGGCTCTCGGAATTCTGAACGTTCAAATAACCAAAACAAATGAGGAGATTACCTCAACGTTTACAATTGTCCATTCATTTGAAGCAGAAATATACAGAGGTGGTGGAATCGGCCTGATGATTCACCTGAACCTTTACCAAGGACAGAATCCAGTCATAACCAACACCTACTGGAAGAAAGTCAAGAAGGAACTGAAAAGCTGGTTGAAAAATGTAGATAACAATCGCTGAGCAGGAATGCGCCAAACTGCCTCTTTGCTGGCTTCAGTGCAAACATCACCATGAATCAGCCGCTGGGAAAGGTCAGTGATTTCTATAGGCTTTAGCTCGCAGGATTTTTCTTCTTTCTAGACGCAGTGATTATCTGATACTTTGTGAGCACCGGCAGATTCATTAGTTTTATCGGAACTTGCTAAGCTCGGGGCGCACTCCTGCTAGCTTAGCGATATCTATGGTAAAATCAAGCCATTTCAACTTTTTTTAGTACAATTCTATCCTCATAAGGTGTCCCCCGTTTTACTACTGCCACGATCCGGTGCAGTAACTTATTCCTGATCGCGTTCAAAATCGTCATCTTGCCCTTGCCTTCCTCCCGTTTTCGTTGGTAATACTCTTTTAATTCAGGACAATGTCTGATCGCACTCATCGCCGCCATGTGCAGATGATATTTCAACACTTTGTTTGCAAAACTTGAAGTTCCGGGTGATCCCTTGATACTCGTTCCACTGCTGTACTCAAACGGCGCTACACCACAATAACAAGCCAGCTTCTTTCCATCCAGCATCCTGGTGAAACCATGCGTGTAGACGATCAGATCCGTAGCCAGTACCTTGCCCACACATTTTACCGAAGTCACCAGCTCATATAGCGCCCTCACCTCCCTGTCCATCTGGATCACTTCCAGCATCTTCTCTTCTACTTTCTTCAATGATTTGGCTAACCCTTCCAATGCTGTCTTGCTCAACCGCTTCATTTCTGTAGCTGCCTTCTTGTCAAAATGTTCTGTCTCACTGATGGCCAGCTCCTGACTCTGCTTGCTCTTCAGTAATCGCGCTCTGAGCCGCATCAGGTACTGTAATCGATCCAGTGTAGGATGTGTAAGCTTTACCAGCTTGGCCTGCTGCTGATGGACCATAGCGAACCTGGCGATCCGTTCTGCATCGATCTTATCGCTCTTGCCCCGAACCAGACCTATGCTTCGCTTGATATGCAATGATGACTCCAACCATACCTTCCCACCACGACTCATGAGATACTTCACCAGGTTCTGAGTATAGATACCCATATGTTCCATACAAAACAGTGTTTGATCATGAGCATCGTTGCCATGCTGTTTCATCCATCGTTTTAGTTTGGTATAACCTTCCGAAGTGTTAGTCAATGTAACGGAGAACTGATGTTGTGTGACCATCTCGACCATACATACATCCATACTTTCTTTGCTGACGTCTATTCCTACCACAAAGGGATAAACTAATTGCTGAGTTGATTCTTTCTTCATAACTTATTCTTCTAAACCTTGATAGTGGGACGTTCAGCTACTCGCTGACTCCCGAATATCTATCTGAAACTTAAGATGGGAAAGCAGGTGCCAAATCGCCCAATAGGTCTCAATACCTGGTTAGCACATGGTTCTTTACCTGACTTTCCTATCTTTAAGTTACTTAATCCGCTTCTTGGAATATTTATAGGATGGGAAGCTAAAGGTTAGTCACAATCCCCGAGATGGAAAATCAGTATCCCACGATTCTAACCAAAAACAAATTAACCGTAACTGAATCTGGTGGACGAACAATTATCCGATTTAAGAGAAACATAATCTACCTCACTACAACTGGAACTATGGGTCTAGCTTTTTTAGTCGCTGGATTCTGGAACTTCGAACTCAAAATCTTATTGGTTTCAACAGCCATGGCTCTTTTATGCCTGCTTTCAATTATCAGAAAGTGGAACGGACGAACAACTTTCATAATCGACCATTTGAATAACCAACTAATATTTCCTTCAAATAATAGATACGAACAAACATCAGGAATTAAATTGACCAATATAACTGGCCTTACTTCCGAACCTGCCGGAGGTGGATCTGTCAACTACATTTTTATCGAACAATCCAACAAGAAGCCAGAGCAACTATTAACTCTACGAACCGGAACTGAACACGAACTCCAACTACTTCTAAATTGGCTTGAATCGCAACTGAAAATGACTGTGACTAACAAGCGCTAGCACGAATGCGCCAACTGCCATTTTGCAAATCTCAGTGCGAACTTCGCCATGAATCAGCCGCTGGGAAGGCTCAGTGCTTTCTACTGACTTCAGTTCGCAGGATTTTTTATCTTTCTGAACGCAGTGCATTCAGGATACTTTGTGAGCACCGGCAGATTCATTAGTTTAGAGCTTTCTGCCAGGCTCGGGGCGCACTCCTGCTAGCTTGGCGTTACCTGTCAGCACTGCATGGCGAACAGTAAACATGAATTTTTCGTAACTTTATCTCATGGATGCTAATATGAATCTTTCTTTCGCTCAAATACTTGAACTGGTTAGGAACTTACCAGGTGAACAGAAGATCAAGATTTCACAAGAACTTGAGAAGGAGACTATTGGGTCTAAACTGACAGAACTTCTAACTGCATTCCGAACTGACAAAATTTCGATGAATGAGATAACTGCTGAAGTTGAGCAAGTCCGCCAAGACCTTTATGACAAACAAACATCGAACAAAGGTCATAATTGACACCAACATTTGGATTAGTTATCTAATAGGTATTCAACTCGGTGGACTAACCGAACTCCTATCAACGAGACAAATTGAACTCGTCCTATCCGAACAACTTTTGACAGAGATTAAGGAAGTAACAGCAAGAAAGAAATTTCGAAAATATTTCGGTGAACATGAGGTGAATGAACTCTTAAAACTCATGGAGATTTTAGGAACGAGGTTTGAGGTTATTGAGTATCCCAATATTTGTAGAGATGCCAAGGATAACTTCTTGCTTGGCTTAATCA
Source organism: Cyclobacteriaceae bacterium (assembly GCA_965228045.1). Lineage (GTDB taxonomy): Bacteria > Bacteroidota > Bacteroidia > Cytophagales > Cyclobacteriaceae > JANQEU01. Next base: position 2,811,677 of record OZ245789.1, read on the forward strand.
GAGCTTCTCAAGCTGACATACTTGTAACTGGTGACCAAGATCTTCTGGAACTGAACCCCTTCGAAGGAACCGAAATAATCGAGGCGGGCCAACTGTTGGAGAAAATAGCCGACAGGTAACAATCGCTATCAGTCATAGGTCACTGAGCCTTTTGGAAGCCGCTGAGCTCAGCGGCCCGCTTCACCTCTCCTTCTGCTACCTTCCCGCTTTTTGAAACCTGGTGGTTTCTCGGAATTTACTGTACAACGTGTCTTCTCTCTGTCAGTTTTTGAGGACTGGAGAGATTGCGCTACTTTTAATTCAATTTACAAGCTGTTGGACCTACGCCTGATAGCTTGGCGATATCTATGGTAAAATCAAGCCATTTCAACTTTTTTTAGTACAATTCTATCCTCATAAGGTGTCCCCCGTTTTACTACTGCCACGATCCGGTGCAGTAACTTATTCCTGATCGCGTTCAAAATCGTCATCTTGCCCTTGCCTTCCTCCCGTTTTCGTTGGTAATACTCTTTTAATTCAGGACAATGTCTGATCGCACTCATCGCCGCCATGTGCAGATGATATTTCAACACTTTGTTTGCAAAACTTGAAGTTCCGGGTGATCCCTTGATACTCGTTCCACTGCTGTACTCAAACGGCGCTACACCACAATAACAAGCCAGCTTCTTTCCATCCAGCATCCTGGTGAAACCATGCGTGTAGACGATCAGATCCGTAGCCAGTACCTTGCCCACACATTTTACCGAAGTCACCAGCTCATATAGCGCCCTCACCTCCCTGTCCATCTGGATCACTTCCAGCATCTTCTCTTCTACTTTCTTCAATGATTTGGCTAACCCTTCCAATGCTGTCTTGCTCAACCGCTTCATTTCTGTAGCTGCCTTCTTGTCAAAATGTTCTGTCTCACTGATGGCCAGCTCCTGACTCTGCTTGCTCTTCAGTAATCGCGCTCTGAGCCGCATCAGGTACTGTAATCGATCCAGTGTAGGATGTGTAAGCTTTACCAGCTTGGCCTGCTGCTGATGGACCATAGCGAACCTGGCGATCCGTTCTGCATCGATCTTATCGCTCTTGCCCCGAACCAGACCTATGCTTCGCTTGATATGCAATGATGACTCCAACCATACCTTCCCACCACGACTCATGAGATACTTCACCAGGTTCTGAGTATAGATACCCATATGTTCCATACAAAACAGTGTTTGATCATGAGCATCGTTGCCATGCTGTTTCATCCATCGTTTTAGTTTGGTATAACCTTCCGAAGTGTTAGTCAATGTAACGGAGAACTGATGTTGTGTGACCATCTCGACCATACATACATCCATACTTTCTTTGCTGACGTCTATTCCTACCACAAAGGGATAAACTAATTGCTGAGTTGATTCTTTCTTCATAACTTATTCTTCTAAACCTTGATAGTGGGACGTTCAGCTACTCGCTGACTCCCGAATATCTATCTGAAACTTAAGATGGGAAAGCAGGTGCCAAATCGCCCAATAGGTCTCAATACCTGGTTAGCACATGGTTCTTTACCTGACTTTCCTATCTTTAAGTTACTTAATCCGCTTCTTGGAATATTTATAGGATGGGAAGCTAAAGGTTACCTGCAATTACTGCGACTATGAAACTTCCCGTCTTATTAATCATGATTCTGTGCGTTTTTGGAGGTTGCAATTATGACCAAGTAACAACTGAATATGAAACTTACCAACAGGCTCTTGACGATGACTTTTTTGACAAGGGTTGGATTCCTTATGAACTTCAAGACTCTAGTATAACTAAGATTTTTGTTCGGGCTAACCTTGATGTGAACACCTACATTTTCTCGTTTAACACTGAGCAATTACGGATCAACGTACCTCTATCAAAAAACGAAATAACTGAACCAATTAATATTCACGGAATTGATATACCTGAATGGTGGAACAGCAATATCCAGAACAAGCCAAGAACCGTTTTCCCAACTGGCCATGACACATCAGTGAACCTAGTGTTTGATGAGACGAACGGAGCAATTTATGGCTGGAACGAAAAAAGCAGGTAACAGACGCTGATCGGGCATATGTCTTAGTGCTTTCTGGCTGGTTTTAGTGCAACTCGACCGAGAATCAGCCGCCCTGCCTCGCCGCCAGGCGGGCTTTGTGAGCACCGGCAGATAAGCTACTTTTATCGCAATTAAAAAAGCTTGGAGGCCACAGCGCCATATCTGGTCGTTAGAGAGCTCTTCTCCTGGATCAACTTTCCTGCTAAATCTTCGTAACTTTGAATTATGGAATGGCGAGAACATGTAATATCAGACAACAAAGTGCTTTTAGGTAAGCCAACAGTCAAGGGAACGAGAATTTCCGTTGAACATATTATTGGTCTGCTCGCTCAAGGATGGACTGAACAACAAATTCTTGAGAATTACCCTCGCTTAACAAACGAATCCTTACAAGCTGTATTTTCTTACATACAGGACTGCATGAAGGACGGACTTCTTTATTCGAACGCCTAACTGGCAATTACATTGAAATTTCTTGCGAACGAGAATGTTCCAATTGCGAGTGTCAACTTATTAAAATCAAAAGGATTTGATGTCACCTCAATAGGTGTTGATAATCCAGGTACAGCGGACGAATATGTAATGAAGTTAGCGATGGAACAAGACCGAACCATCATAACTTATGATAGTGATTACGGTGAACTCATTTTTAAACATGGATTTAAACCTAAAGCTGGAGTTATTTTCATCAGACAACAACCAACCGAGCCAATTGAAACGGCAAAAATCATTGACCGGCTATCTTCCAACTCCAACCTAAATTTCGAACGAACTTTAACTGTCGTAGACTCGAATTCATTGAGACAAAAGAAATACTAAAAAGACTTTATCTTTAAAAACTTAGAAGTTTTGTAGATTAAAAAAAACGAAAGCACAACATTGTGTACAGTGCATAGCACTTGCGGGATGCTTCGACATGATACACGGAACGTTATGCACCCTACTCTTCAAGACGCAGATGAACCCCTCGGAAGAACATATCAAAGAGATAGCCGAACTTTTGGACTGTGGTGAACTTTGTTTCTTTCACGAACCAACTGGAACGATTGAACATCACCACGACCCGAACAGTGAATATTTCGATCCCGAACCCTGGCAAGAAACCCTGGACAGAATTGATGCAAACCGAGGCGAATACCAACGATTTCAGAAGATGGATTCCAACCAGGCATTTAGGGTCATGGAGGACTTTGCGAACTCCTTAACTGACGAGAATTTTCGAACACGGCTTTTTAACCAACTTTCTCAACGGAAACCCTTCAGCAAATTCAAGTGGGCGATTGACAACTCTAAGTATCGCCAGAACTGGTTTGACTTCAAAGAACAAGCATATATCAACTGGGTGCGTGAACAACTGGCCGACTGAACTTCAGGGCGAAAATGAAAGGTGTATAACAGCCGACATCCCTGAACTGATAAAAGCTCATAACAGTAATCGATTTAGCGCATGGACTAGGCGTCCCCGTACTTCACCTGCATTTCCTATCTTTAAGTTAATCATTACGCTTCTTGGAATATTTATAGGAAGGGAGCTAAAGGTTAGCAAATATTGGTTGCTGGTAAACTAATTTCCAACTACCTTCGTTCAAATGATAAATAATATTATCAAATGATCACTGAAGAAAAAAAGACAACAACCAGACATTTCGAACATCTTCTGGAAATTTTAGGAAAAAAATATATTCGAACTAAAATTGAAAGCCCTTTTGACTTCATTACAATTGCCTCTAAAGGTGTCAATGCAAACATCATTGTGAACTTCAGAAATCATTTTGACATTCCAAGATCATACGCAGCTGAACTGCTAAATGTCTCTGAACCCACCATCTACAGATGGATTAGAAATAACAAAAAATTAGAAAGAAATTACTCCGTTCAGTTATTTGAACTCGCTGATTTATTTCTCTATGGATCTGAAGTATTCGAAAATAAAACTAATTTCTTTAAATGGCTTGAACTCCCCAATACTGCTCTCGGGGGCTTGGAACCTAAAGAGCTTTTAGAAATTCCTGGGGGAATTGCTAAAGTGAAAGAATTATTAGGAAGGATTGAGCACGGAGTGTATAGCTAATTTTGGAATGATTGTTTATCGAATTACAAAAAGTAAACGAGCTTCCGATATTAGTGGAACTGGAGCAGCCTTGAATCCAGGAAGATGGAATATGAAGGGCACCCCGGTACTTTACACAGGTGAAAGCAAAGAAATTGCATTACTTGAGAATATCGTTCAAATACCTCCAATGCTTACCCCTGAATTAGACATTTTAACGATAGAAATACCAGATGATTCAATTACCAAATTAGAAATCGCCGATTTACCATCTAATTGGTTGCAATTTCCAGCTCCTACAATACTATCAGAAATCGGCCAAAAATGGGTGGATGAGGGTAAATATTTAGGTCTTATGGTTCCAAGCTGCATCATACACTCATCTTTCAATATTATCCTCAACTGTTCTCACGAAGATTATCACCGACAAACTAGAATAATTGAGCAGAAAGCCTTCTACTTTGACTCTCGACTAAGAAAATAACATTTGCTAATCGAGTAGACGGCCGTGAGCCATAAGCCCACGGTGCGCCTCTCACACCACCGTACGTACGGGTCGCGTATACGGCGGACTAGGCGTCCCTGATCGTAAAGCATAGATTGCCGCTCTTTACACCGACAACCCTTTCCACTACTTCTCTGACAAGGCTATCCGCCAGCTGGCGGACTCCTTATCGAATTTTCGCTTCACAATACGTTCACCCCTTCATTGACTCGTGAGAACTCCCGTTCTTTCAAGGGCTCATGTCCTGCCAACTACTATGGGTTCGGCTGACTTCTCAAGCTGCAACTCGTACAGTCTGAGATCTCCCCGGGTAAGAGCATACCTGCCTGCCGGCAGGCAGGTTCCTTTCCCCAATATCCACTGGATACTGCACAAGCTCTTGATGGTTTCCCACCTTTTGGACGTCAGTATGATGTGCTTGCTCACCCTCCCTACTAGTCCAAGTGATGAATCGCTAACCAATACCTACCTAAAAGTTTTTGATTTTATAGATGGGCTGTGAAAATGCTATAAATGGGGATAATGGCATTGCTAATCTTGACGATGAGTCCGTCATTTTGCTAAATTGACTTATTTACAGATCAGCAAATGAATCATAAAATGCGATGCTCCTCTTGAAAAGACTCCTAATCCTGGCCTTTTTTGCATTGACTTCAAACCTGTCTTGTATGGCTCAGGGAGAGTACGCATATGTACAGCCAGGGGAACTTGACGATGGGTGGATAACAAATGATCTGAGATCAACTGCCTCTGACACCAGCAGATTCTATGCTTTTTTCAATCAGATCATAAATGAGAAACACCAACTGCATAGTGTATTACTGATCAAAAACAATGAGCTAATAGTAGAAGAGTATTTTAATGGTTACAATGCCACTACCCTACACGACCTTCGCTCTGTCAATAAAAGCATTAAATCCATACTTCTTGGTATTGCCCTCGATAAAGGATTTATAGATGACATAAACGATCCAATAACCAGGTATCTGGAAGGTTATGATGTCAAAAAGCATCCGGATCCCCGGAAAAATGAAATCACGATCAGAGACCTTATTACCATGTCAGCCGGATGGGATTGTAACGATTGGGATAAAAAATCAAAAGGTCAGGAGGATCGTGTATATAAAAAGAACGACTGGATCCGGTACACGCTCGATCTTCCCATGGAGAATGATCCTGGAGAAGTTTCCAATTACTGTTCAATGGGTGTGGTCATATTGGCGGAAATAATCAGTCAATCATCCGGATTGTCTATTGACAGATTTGCGGAAGAATACCTTTTCAAACCCCTGGGAATTATAGACTGGAAATGGGGTCATACTTCGAAAAAAGATGTCATCCCGTCAGGCAGAAGACTTTACCTGGCACCGAGGGATTTGGCCAGGATCGGGCAACTGATATTAAATGAGGGTAGTTGGGATGGAAAGCAAATCGTATCGTCAAAATGGATTGAGACCGCCACCACCACCAAAACCACCATCGCAGGTGTTGATTATGGATATCTTTGGTGGAACATCCCTATAAATGCTAACGGTCAAACTTTAATTTCCAAAACAGCTACCGGAAATGGCGGGCAATATATAATGGTAATCACGGAGCTGGATATAGTGGCGATTTTTACAGGAGGTGCTTACAATTCCCAGGAAGATAAGCTTCCCTTTGCGGTAATGAAAGACGTTTTAATACCAACCTTTTACGAATGAAAACCAAAAAGTCTCGCCGACGTTAACCTGTCGTAGAGCGCTCGAAATCACCGGAAAAATTGACCGGAAATCCGGTAGTAAAGTGTCTGCATTATCCATGAATCTCTGCTAAAACTGACTATGAAACATGCTGTATTGATATGCCTGGCAATTTCTGTGATTTTAATCGGAATAGCCACATTGGTCTATCCTGGCGGCTCACTACAAGACCCAAACTCCGTTGGATTTAGCTGGACAGCGAACTTTTTTAGCAACTTATTTGAGGCAACTGCAATTAATGGCTCGGTGAACGCATCCAGAATTTGGGCGCTCATCGGATTGGCATTTCACTCGATTGGCTACGGGACCTTTTTTATCAAAATGTCAGGAAAGATCCCCTCCAAGCATGCAGCTACCGTCTTAAGGCTGATAGGTGTTGCCAACATTCTGTTTACATTCCTGATTGCTACATCGCTGCATGACACGATGGTTACCATTTCAGGGACTCTGTTCCTCATTGGTATTTTTTATATCACGGTATTTGTCTTTAAGACCAGACGTAAACTACTTAAACTCGCCTGTATTATTTTCTTACTGACTTTTTACTATACTTTATTCTTATATGGCTCCGGATTTTGGGGGCTGTTGGCCATCATGCAAAAGGTATCTTTCTTCACTTCGATGTTACTAATTCTGGGATTGGAGTATTTCACAAGATCGGAAGACTTTGAACCGGAAAAATTACACGAAAAAATATTGTGAGTTATCGATCATTGACTTCATGGTGAGTGAATTAATGCCTTATATTTCCTGCAGTTACCAGGTACCATTAGCTAACATCATAAACTGATTTCCGGGAATATGAAAGAGTTGCAACAAGTGTTCATCGAAGATATAAATGAGCTTCGTGCCTGGTTGGAAAAGAATCATACCCAGGTAGAAAGTGTCTGGCTGTTAAAATGGAAGAAGAACTTTGGCAAAACCTACATAAGCTATGATGACATCGTAGATGAACTCATGTGTTTTGGGTGGGTCGACAGCCTTCCCAGGAAATTTGATGATCAAAAAACAATGCTCCTGATATCGCCAAGAAATCCAAAAAGCAACTGGTCCAAAGTCAATAAGGACCGTGTCACTCGTCTAAATTGGGAAAACCGGATGCAATCACCGGGGATCAAAATGCTAAAGATGGCGAAGGAAGCGGGAACCTGGGACGCCCTGAATGATGTAGAAAATCTCATCATCCCACCGGATCTGGCAGAGGCCTTTGAAAAGGACAATGTAGCCAGGCGTTATTTTGAGCGGTTTCCTGATTCGTCAAAACGGGGCATACTTGAATGGATAAATAACGCAAAAAAAGATGAGACCAGACAAAAGAGGATTTCTGAAACGGTTTTAAAGGCTTCAATTAACATTAAAGCCAATCATCCCAAAGGAAGAGATGCCGGACCTAAAGAATGATGAAGTCTACAAACGTATACCGCGAAAATTAGCCTACCATTCATTCCAGAATAAAAACCTCTTCAATATTCATTTTGAACACCTTAGAAATATCAAATGCTAATTTCAAAGAAGGATTGTATTTTCCCTTTTCAAGAAAGACAACTGTCTCCCTCCGCACACCAACTTTTTTGGCAAGATCAACTTGAGTCAGGTTATCTCTGGCACGGAGTTCTTTAATCCTGGTTTTCATCTATACCAACTCTTGAAAAGTACAACCGAGTACAAAGGAAAATGAGTGTCATCCCAATCATGCCTACAGCGATGACAAATTTCGCCTTGTTTACAGAATCTATTGGGAACAAGTCCAGGGCAAACAGACCAAAAAGCCACATAAAAATCGAAGTTTTAAAGGCCGTGGCAGCGGCTTTTTGGGTTAATTTTTTCGAAAGTTCATCTACTGGATTTAGACCAGATTTGGCATCCTTTAGCGCCTGAATACCAGAATAAACCACAAATCCGACTATTACCAGCATAAATATTATTACACTGTAAGCGAATTCATTAATTGGCTTTGTTGTCTGAAATATCCAAAAGCTCATTAGACTTAGAATAAATACAGCCACGGTAAATTTTACTCTTGCCAGGTTTCTTGGATTCATAATAGTGTTAGTTATTTCTAACACATAGTTAATTATTTCTAACTATATATCCAATTCTTTGCAAATGAAAAGGCATATGACGACTTCAATGAATCCAGATATGGTTTTAACTGGCTTTCTATTTTTAAGTTAATGATTGTACCTTCCGGGATATCCGAATTATGGGAATACCATGGGTAAGAAAAATCTTGGTTATACTTAAATTAGGTATGAACCATAAACTTCACTTTTGTTTGACTTTATTCCTAATGACAATGGGAATCCTTGCGGTGAATGGCCAGGATAATCAATTGGCTTTCCATGTAGGAATGACTCATGATCGTTTTATCGATGAAGCCTATACCAACAATAGACTCAAGTTTGCAGGATCTAATTTCCTTTTTTCCACTTCATGGGAAAGATTGAACAGCAGCGATTATTGGAACCTGTCATTTGAAGGAAGTAAAGGGAAAGTCTTTAACAGTACAACTGACCTGGAAGCTAATCTTATTTATGGTCAACTGGCTGTTCGATACGGTAGGCCTGTTCTTAAATCTTCATTTCAGAATTCGAATCAGCAAAGTATTGCTGCCTTACAAATCAACTCAACTAATTATATGATAGAAGACATTCTGGATGACACATGGTATACAGGCAATGTCACAATTACCTCCAATCATATACTGAGTGTGGTATTTCGTCATTCTGCATTTTTAAACAAAAAGAACAAATTAATTGCCAGTATGGTAATACCATTTTGTGGCTGGGTAAAACGAATAAATTATGAAGATGGAGTTAATCAGGATGCAGAAAAAGCCTGGCTTGAAGGCCGGCCATTTGATCTCCTCTTTCAGGGGAGCAACTTTGAATTCTATCTTCCATGGCAACTTTTGCACTTTCGGGTTTTTTACAATCATCCAATAAGTTCCATTACTGAGTGGATGGTTTCCTATCAATTTAGGTTTTTGCGTAACCATGAAATACAACCTATATCTCTGTATGCCAATGCTCTGACTACAGGGTTCAGATTTTATTTGGGGAAGAAAACAAAATGAGGCTCAAATTGTCGATACTGGTGATCTTGTTCATGGTGACTGGCTGTGATGATCTATTCCTTGGGGAGGAAGGAAAGGTTCTTAGTTACGAGGATAACATGCGTCCACCTGAACAACTTGACGATGGAATTGAAGTTTCGACTCTCGAGAATGAAAACATTGACAAGTCCCAGATAGGTGATATTGTTAAAGATATGCAAAATGATGACGGGTTTATCTACCGGGGCCTACTGATCGTAAAAAACAAAAAACTGGTCCATGAGTCCTATTATAATGGATGGAACCGAGACCGCAAACAGGATCTGCGATCGGCAACCAAGAGTATGACTTCCACGATTGTGGGAATAGCTATTGATCAAGGTTATATATCAAGTTCTGATCAACATATACTTGACTTTTTTGATTATGACAATTACCGAAACTGGGATGCTCATAAACAAGAAATGACGATCCGGGATTTCTTACAAATGAGAACCGGCCTGAAATGCAATGACCATAACCTTCAATCTCCTGGTCATCAAAAAAACATGTATCCAACTGACGATTGGGTGAAGTTTGTGCTTGACTTACCGGTTTCCGGGAACAGCAACTTCTCATATTGCACTGGTTCTCCGGTAACGCTTGGTACTATCGTTTCGAAAGCCACAGGTGAATCTTTCTATCAATATGCTCACAAAAACCTATGGGAGCCATTAGGAGTAGTTGATTACAATTGGGAATATATGCCCAATGGAGAGGTGAGTGCGGGTGGACAGATTCACATGAAACCGCGAGACGTACTTAAATTTGGATTACTTTTTCTGAATAGAAGGGTTTGGGAAGGCAAGCAAGTTATATCAGAAGACTGGATAGAAGAAGCAACTGTCTCATACGGAGATACGCCCTCCCACGGATTAGGATATGGCTATTTATGGTGGGTAAATACCTGGATGATCAGAGATCATGAAATACCGACTTATTTCGGTCGTGGAAACGGAGGGCAAATGATAGTAATCGTACCTAGTTATGACGCAGTTATCGTTATGACAGGCGGACTGTATGGAATGAATTGGATTCCATCCCGGCTAAGAATGGTTTCACGGATTCTGTTCGCTTTTGATGATGATTAATACTGCATCTTCTTTACATGAATGAAGTCAGGCCATCGGCCTGATTCACCCAAACCTAGGAAAACCTTGCCAAAACTTCAGCTCTAAACGAAGAACCTATGGGGATCACCTTGTCTCCTACTCTCAGCTGGTGACTCTCCACCTCATTCACTTTTGAATCCGATACGGCATAAGAGCGATGGGTCTGAATGAAACGCTCATCCACTTTTGCCAGTGCATCTTTCATGGTACACAGCACCATGATCGCCGCCGCCGATGTGACAAATTTGGTGTAATTCCCGTCAGCCTCCAGATAAAGAATATCCCGAAGACTGATCCGATGGATAGAGGTTCCGCTTTTGACGGAGATGATCTCCTCCTTCTGTACGGTTGCTTCCTCCTTAATGCGATTTTTACTCTGACCGAATCCGTCGGCCTTGTTGATGGCCTTCAAAAACCGACTAAATGTAAAGGGCTTCATCAGATAGTCCAGGGCATCTACCGAGTAACTTTTTACGGCATACTCGCTATACGCGGTGGTAAAGATCACGAGTGGCTTGTAGGTCAAAGACTCCAGCAATTCAAACCCGTTGAGGCTCTTCATGTTAATGTCCAGAAACACGAGATCCACTTTATTGCTCTCCAAAAAATCAGCAGCCAGAACAGGGTCGCTAAAAGTGGCCAGCAGGTTCAGTTTTTCCACCTTTTGTGCATATAATTCGATCACCTTCAGGGCGTTTACTTCATCGTCAATCGCCAGGCATTTTATCATTGATTCTCAATAGTTAATCTGACTTTGTAATTTTTTCTATCCTCGGAAATGGTCAATTCATGACGATCGGGGTAGATCAAATTTAAGCGCTTCCTCACATTTTCCAGACCTACTCCTGTGGAAGCAATGGTTTCGCGACTTTCCACCTTTTCATTTTCGATTTCGAAAACAAACTCAGCTTCATCGATTACAATCCTGATGTCAATGATGGTGGAAGATTGTGACGACACACCATACTTGAATGCATTCTCAACAAATGGAACCAGCAACATCGGCGCAATCTGAAAATTCATCATCATTTTCGGATATTGAAACCGTACACTTACCTGCTCATTGAAGCGCAATTGCTGCAAATAATTGTAATCGCTGATGTACTGTATTTCTTCCTCGATGGGCACTTTGTCCTCCTTTGTTTTTTCCAATACATAGCGCATCATTTCCGAAAGCTTGTTGATGCCTTCGGCAGTCTTCTCATCACCTGATTGCAATGCCATGGAGAACAGATTATTGAGTGCGTTGAATAAAAAATGTGGATTGATCTGGCTTTTCAGCACTTCCAGCTCTGAGCGTAACTGATGCTCACTGATACTCCTTCTAAGCCGTTCATTGGCAAACCATTCCCTTGAAAAGCGATAGGCAAACGCGACGATAACAACCAAAACGTGCGTAATTACTACCATCAGAATGATCTCGGACCAAATGTCCCTATTCATTGGTAAACCAGTCCCGAGGTAGAATGATGCATCTATCAGGGATTCCACCAATGATACCATCACAAAAAGGATCGACAACCATTTTAAAAAAGGTCCCGCCCCCTTCTTCAGCTCAATCGGAATGAGATAGAAAGCAATAGAATAGAATAAAATCAGGTTTAGGACTGTCCCAATAACAGAAGGCCACAATAGGGAGCCATCACCCGAACGAAATACACCAAAAGTTAGGTCGAGCGTAGGGTAATTCAACCAAAACAAACCTGACGAAACAATGGTCAGATGAATGACCCATTCAAAACTTCTGATTGCCTTCATACCCTCCAATAATAGCCATTTCCGTCATTTTTATCATTGATAATGTACCAACAGACCGTCCTGATTGATGAATGATGGTTCTTTCTACACGAGCACATTTATCAGTTTCTCAGGTAGTCCCACGTATTACTTCACTGCTTTCGTGTATTTGATTTTTAACAGAATCAGAATCGATCGAATCTTGAGTAAATATTCAAGAGAAATTGATGAATAGATTGAAGCAACTCAGCAAGAAGGGATGGCAGTTTGTAGGGATGACCATAATCCTCTCCTGCATACCGTATTTTTTTATCATTCGGGAAGGAGATACTGGCTCAGACTGGACCTTGTTTCTGATGTGGATGCCTGGGTTGGCAGGGATCATCATGCGTCTCATTTACAAGGAAGGACTTTTCAGTGGTCTGGTTTGGAACCCATTAAAGGGACCGACCCTGATCTTGCTGGCGGCATTTATTCCTTTTTTTATCGAAATTCTTACCATAGGGATCAGTGTAGGTTTAGGTGCAGCAGAGTTCAAAGAAGGATTTTTTACCATAGAAAAGGGCGAAATTGCCATTAAGGGAATTGCTCTGCTATTAGGTGCGTCGTCCCAGGCCTGGTACATTTTTCTGCCCAATTTTCTCCTCTCCTATTTTACAGGTGTTCTTCTTTACAGTACGATTTTCGCTCTGGGTGAAGAGTTGGGATGGCGAGGCTATTTACATAAGGAATGGGCCCAAGGCCATACGTTACTTCCATTTTTGGTCATCGGTGGCATTTGGGGATGGTGGCATCTGCCCGGAATTTTACTCGGCCATAACTACCCCGATTATCCCCTGCTTGGTGGATTTATTCTGATGCCTCTGGTAACCATTTTGTTTTCAGTTGTCTTTGGAGTGTCATTCAATCAAAAGCGTGTGATATGGATACCAGTGGTATTTCATGGGGCGGTGAACATCAGTGCGGAAATTTCCAGTGCGGGACTATTGGAAGCGTCCATTAATCGTCCGGTAAACGATTTTATCTGGACAGGTCTCTGGGGTCTCACGGCATTAGCCGTCTGGAAGAATCGACAAAAGAGCCCGGCGCTAAAAAGTGTCAATATGATTGAATTAGAATGAATTATGACTAAACCGTTAACAATTTCAATAGCAATAACCATCGGTATTTTGAGCATTGGATGCAATTCCGGCAACGACCTGACGGATTCAAATCCCATTTGTCAGGAGGACCAAAAGACACTTAGGTACATCAAGGAGGTGCAATGGCCTAAGGCGTATGCTGAGCATGACACTTTACTTCTGGATAAAATACTGGGAGAAGATTTCCAGATGATTGACCAATCTGGTAATTGGTACACCAAGAGAGATGAATTGGAATGGATAAAGAAGAACGCTACCAATAACGATTCATTCTATTATGAAATAAAAAGATTTGAAATATCCGCCAATGGCACCGCAATAATTTGTGGTACTGGCCACATTTTGAAGGACTCTGTCAGATCAATATATCAATCCAGCAATGTATTTATGAAAAGAAAACACAAATGGGAAGCCGTGCTATCCCATGTTTCGGGATACGAAATCCTGGAGGAAGACATAGCCTATGACTGAGGCTTTGGATCTCAAAACCATATAAAAGGAAAACAATTCAAATGAATAAAAGACTGATTATCGTAATTATCTGTCTATTGGGATTTAAATCCTATGGGCAGGAAACCAGGCGACTTTCTGTGGCTGTCTTGTCCGAAAGTATGGCCTTTCCATTTACCCGGTACACACCCATACACCCGGGCATGGAAGTGGGCTACACACTGAAAGAAACTGATAAACCCGGATTAATCACGGCCACTAACCTTTCAATGGGTTGGTATTATCATGCCAGGGTTGAAAATGCCTTTTACGTCCGGACCGAATGGGCGTGGCAATTCAAATTAAATGATGCCTTTACTGCGGACCTTTATTCAGGTATAGGCTACATGCATGTGTTTTACCCTGGCGAACTGTATGAGTTAAACTCGTCCTCAGGGGAATTTGAAAAAATAAAGCAAACCGGCAGGCCACATGCACTGGGAACTATTGGCGTAGGGTTTACGTACCGAAATTCTTCATTCTGTGATCCCTTCATTCGTCAGGACCTGGGGATAGAATCACCTTTTGCCAATGGGATTCCTGTAATGGTACACTCCTTCCTGAAAATAGGAACACATATCAAAATCAACCGGAAATGATGAATAAACTTATATTTTCAGCGATTATCCTTATCACCATTCTGGCTTGTGAAAAAAACGAGATACTCCCTGAAAGCTCGTACGACTGTGCATTTTCCTTTCCTGACTCCAGTTCAATTCACCCGAATGCCGCCATTTACCAGGACATCCTGGACAGGAACCGAAGTGCTGGTATCGTAGGCGCCTCGCTCATGATCAAAGATCGGGATGGAGTTTGGGTCGGAGCCAGTGGCAAGGCGGATATTGCTTCAGGAGTTGACGTGCAGCCATGCAGCAAATTCCTCATTGCCAGCATTAGCAAATCTTTCACGGCGGCTGTCATTTTTAATTTGATTGATGAAGGGGTATTGTCATTAGATGACCCTGTCACTAAATGGATCAGCCGGTCAGTCACAGACAAGCTGGAAAACGCCAATAAGAGCACTATTCGTCATCTTCTGAGTCACAAAAGCGGTATTCCGGATTACTATACGCTTCAGTTTGAACTGGATCGCATCAATAACCCTGATAATGGATGGACACAGGAAGAAGTACTGGAATATGCCTATGGAAAAAAAGCCACTGATCCGGTAGGAAAGACATATTACTATTCTAACACGAATTACCTGCTACTTGGAATGATCATTGAAAATGCTTCCGGCTTGTCTCTTGAAGAGGCTTATCGCCAAAAGCTGTTTGAGCCCATGGGCCTTACCAGTGCTTACTACAATACTTCCAGGCCTATTCCGGAAGACCTGGTCAAAGGATATGTGGATGTCTATGGCAACGGTCAGTATGTGGAAAGCGAATTTCTATACAAAGATGAACTGAACACCGCGGATGGAGGTATTGCCAGCAATGCCTATGACCTGGGTATGTTTTTTGAAAAACTTCTAAAGGGAGAGATCATCAGTCCGCAGTCGCTGGATCAAATGACGGACTACGAAGATTTGCCATCGGGATGGATCGATGAAGATTTTGGGCATTTCCAAAATGGATTGGGGCTGGAACATAACCAGACGCCCTACGGCAACTCAACGGGGCATACCGGCGGTATTGACGGATTTTTGAGTATTGCTCAATATTTCCCAGAGCATGATGCCACATTCGTACTGCTCGTCAATAGCGGTTCGTATGAAAACAGTCAAAGGTTGAATATCTACCGGGAGTGTCTTAAAGTAATGTTTGAATAATATGAAATACTTTGCATTGTGTGTATGTATGATCCTTTTGGTATACAATGATGCCTGCGCCCAGCAAACGGATTTAGAATCCAATTACATTGGAATTATGCCGGCCTTTTTGGCAGAGCCTTACGACACCATCAAGGCATTGGAAGTCAATCTCTTTCCTTTCCTGTATGAACGGAGAATGGGCGAAAGGAATGATGTAAGCTTACAGTTTCGTCCTATTCTAAATTACAGGTTCTTTAAAGATCAATCTGGCTTTAGCCAAATGGGAGGAACCCTGGCCGTAAATAAGTATTTACTAAACTTCTTTGCGGATGATTTCTGGCTTAAACCTCAGATAGCCTTATTCTACACTTATGCTTACAATAGGCTGGACCAGATCCAGACCATGACGCTGGGTATTGAGCCTGGTGCATATATGAAGGTCTCCGAAAAATTTTCACTATCCATGATTCTGCAACCCGGGCTTAATTATTACCCTGATGATTTTTCAAAGGAGTTTGTTGATTCGGAAAGCGGTTTTAAGAGTCATTTTGGAGTTTTCTTTCATTTTGGATACAACTTCTGACATCTAAATGCGACTTTCTTATCTTTATAGATGATAATGCATTCCTTCAAAAGAAGGCAATCTGAACTACCTCGTTCCTTTTCATGATACTTTGTCACCATGACCCTTGAAGATTTAGGTTATAACACAGAATTCAAAAAACATCGCCAGGAAAATGATCTGGAGTCCTTACGTGTGGGTCGTGTGGTGACAGAGCACAAGGAGAGATATGTTGTCAAAACAGAAGATAAGGAATATGAGGCGGAAATTCTTGGAAATCTAAGGTTCACCGCGACCAGCCGGGAGGATTTTCCTGCTGTTGGTGATTGGGTATCTGTTTCTCCTTATGATGAAGACAAAGCACTGATACACACTGTCTTTCCAAGGAAATCTATCCTCGAAAGACAATCCGTGGGATCCAGCGGAGAAAAGCAGATCATCGCCACCAATATCGATGCAGCCCTTATTGTTCAAGCCGTGGATAGAGATTTTAGCCTCAACAGATTGGAACGATACCTAACCATATGTCACTCTTCGAAGGTAGAACCCATCATTGTCCTGAGCAAAATTGACACGGTCGATCAGGTTACGCTAACTCAGCATATCAACACACTTAACAAAAGAATGCAAGGCGTCTTAGTTCTTCCGGTGAGTAATGAATCCCGTGAAGGAATCGACAATCTGAAAAAGCACATCAAAAAAGGAAAAACCTACTGTCTCCTTGGCTCGTCAGGTGTAGGAAAGTCAACACTTCTAAACACAATTTCCGGCGAATCTCTGATGAAGACCGGTGAAATCAGCGACCATTCTGACAGAGGTAGACATGTCACCACACATCGTGAATTGATCGTTTTAAAAAGTGGGGGCATATTCATAGATAACCCTGGAATGCGTGAGGTAGGAATCGCGGACTCATCAGAAGGCCTTGACATCACGTTTAGTAAAATTCAGGAGCTGGCGCGCGAATGTAGATTTAAAGACTGCTCCCATTCCGTAGAAGTAGGATGTGCGGTTACGGAGGCAGTCAACAATGGTGAGATCGATCAGTCTGCATTGGACAATTTCCATAAAATGGAACGTGAAAAGGACCATTACGAGTCTACAGTAGCCGAAAAACGCAAGAAGGACAAAGGATTCGGAAAGCTGGTGAAGGATATGAAAAAGGTCAAAAAGATCAACAAACAAAACAAGCAGTAGACGACTCCTTTGGAACGGTCAGAAACTTCTATCCATAATTGAACTCCATCAAAACAGACTGGTAATTGTTATCAAGCGATAATTTATCCGCTACATTTAGCTTTATCACCTGCAGTTCGAATACGTTAAACAGCCCGCGGACACTGCCTTCCGTAGAGTAAATCTCCCATTCAATAAGGCTCGCGGGCGCCACAAGCCTGACTTGAAAACAACCCTTCTCGTTTCGGACAATTCGAAATTCAAGGAAGTTGCTATATGCCTGCGCGATCCTTGGCGAACTGGCGAGGATTCTGTTTATTCCGCCAAGGCGCAAAAGAAACTTAAACACTCCATTGAGATCTGCCTGCATCATGTAATCGGTAAAATGAAGGGTAAACTCCTTGAAAGTTTGTTCCATTCTTTCTGCTGCTAACTTGTTTAACCGTAAAGTCTTTTCCGCATCATACCATGAAGATGATAATATCAGATTCCCTGAAACAAGCCCCACTTTAGCATTGAGGTTATCGAAAGAACCCGGCCCCATTAGGGAATCCAGGTATTTTTTCAAATTCTTAATAGAAGTGCCTTTTACCTTGTAATCCGTAACTTGAGTCACTTCCATCGATTTTGTGAGTTCCATCTTCTTGTTTTTTGACAGAATTAGAGAGGAACCGGGCCAATACCAATTTTTAGCTGCCTACAAAACGTCTACAAGAGAAAAAAACCTATTATTCCTGAAGTAAAAAAATTGATCTACTCAGTGCCCGATAATTGTGATAGGTCGTTTTCCAGACCTGCCCTTTTCGGGAATTCACTGACTCAGGATCGGTATCGAGACCATTGGTA
Organism: Cyclobacteriaceae bacterium; assembly: GCA_965228045.1. GTDB lineage: Bacteria > Bacteroidota > Bacteroidia > Cytophagales > Cyclobacteriaceae > JANQEU01. The sequence goes on from OZ245789.1 coordinate 2,829,932, forward strand.
TACCAGCCGCTGTTCTCAGGATCTATCATGTACTTATTCAGATAGTCCCATTGCCTGGAGGCATATCGATCGTAGCCAGCATCCGGAAAGTATTTATGAAACAGCACGAAAGTATGAAATGCTTCTGCCTGTCCCCACCAGGATTTTGTCTTCCTGACAATTTCTAATTCCTCGTTGTCACCAAAATAATATCCCGCATCATATATTCCGCCCCGTTCCTTGTCCCATCCTTTCAGACTGTGTTCTACCATTTGCCGTGTAAACTGTAGCGTGGACTCCACTTCATATTCAAAAAGCTCCGAAGCTTCCTGCAAGAGATAGGCAGTTTCGATGTCATGTGTGAATGACACATGATCCAGATAGTAATGTTGGTCAATGACAGACCTGCTGCTGTCCCTGAAATTCACATGCTTCCAATCTGGTGTGAAAAAGAAATTCAAATAGTACTTATCGGACATGAGAGTATCTCTTACCATATGAAACATCTCCTTCAGACGTGATTTTACAAGCGAATCGGGATTTACCCGGTAGTATTCCGCAAATGCCTCCAGCAAATGGATGGAACTGTTGTAATCTTTGTATCCCAGATCTGAGGTACTCGCCATAGAATCCGGACGAATGATGGGATCTCCTGACCGGGCCAGATGTTGAAAATATCCCCCATAAATGGAGTCATGACTGTTTTGCTCCAACCAGTCAAAAGTCTGCTGCGCAAGCTCCAGCGCTTCCGGTTTCTCCGAGGCTCTGAAGTAAGCACTCAATCCATAAAGTGCGAATGCATTGCCATAGGCTGTTTTCATACTCTCCCGATCCATCGGGACACCGCCCTGATCCACGAATTGATAAAATCCTCCATACTCCTGATCCCACATCTTTTCATCGAGAAAGTCGAAACCATGGCTGGCATAATCAAGGTATAGCCGATCTCCACTTCGTAGATACTCCTGTGATGTGGTCCACAGGTGTCGTGCCTGGGACACGATCATTTTCTCCTGCTCATCCATAGGCACAAAATCCCTGTCAAGGTTGCTCAGGTATCCACCGTAAACGGAGTCGATGACCGTAGGATACCATGACTTCAGCAAGGCCTGCAGATTATTCATCGCCGATTGTCTGACAGGCTCGAGGTTCACCGTATTGGTAGCTTCATTTTGGCTACAGCCCATGATCAGACACAGAAGTCCCGCTTTGATGAAAAATGTTTTCAATCAGGTAAGCTCCACTCTCTTGCTGCCGTTGGCGGCGGACTCGTATATGGCTTCCAGAATTCGGATATCCCTCAATCCTTCCTCACCGGGAACTATAGGGGCTTTATTCTCCAATATTGCCATTGCATCATCATCCATCTGTGTTGTCTGTTCGTTCTCTATAAACTTATTGAGCTGCTTGCCATCACTTGTCTCCCCTTTTACACCGCTGTAAGCCTGCATTGGCTGAAGCTTGTACCAACCGTTCTCACAGTCCACATTCAGCAAATTCCAATTGTGAGCAAAGCTCGTCCGACATTCTGCAATGGTCCCATTCGCAAACTCCAGCGTAAAATAAGTGGTCTCATCTACCTCATCAAAGATCTCAGGACGACTGGTTTCGTGCCTTGCGGTAACGGCAATGGGTTCCATCTGTGCCGCATACCGCGCTGCATTCAGCGGATAAACACCCATGTCATACATAGCTCCACCTCCATAGGCTTTTTGCATCTTCCAGTGATCCTCCGTTTGCTTCCAGCCCGAACGAAATGCTGCTTCGGCAGTGATGGTTTTAATCTTGCCATAAGGCTTGCTCTTTCCGTAACCAATTACAGTCCGGGTATTGGGCTCATGCTGCATTCGGTACCCTATGGTAAGTTGTCTCTTGTTCTTTTTGCAGGCATCGATGATCGACTGACATTCAGCCACGTTTACCGCCATAGGCTTTTCGCACCATACATGTTTACCTGCGTTTGCCGCAATGATGGAATACTCCGCGTGCATTGAATTGGGCAGGACGATGTAGATCACATCGATATCATCATTATTGGCGATCTGATGCATGTTTTCATAATTATAAACATTGGCATCCGGGATATCATGACGTTCCTGCCAGACCGGGATCTTCTCCGGAGAACCGGTAACGATCCCCCTAAGTTTGACGTTCTTCGTGAGCTGCAAGGCTGGTGCCAGCAGATCCGTACTATAATAGCCCAATCCGACTAAAGCCACTCCGATCGTTTCTTTTTGGGCGGCAGACCCGGCTATTCCATGCCAGGGCAGGGAAAGTGCTGCCCCTGCCACAGAAGTATTTTTTAGGAATTCTCTTCTTTTCATTTTTTTAAGATAGTGAAATCACAATGATTTTGGGAATTAATAAACAAGTATCAAATTCAATGAGAGATATACGCTATTGTCCAATAATGAGTCAATAACATTTCTTACTTTTAAGTTATGAAAAGACATGCCCCCCATTCCTCATTATTGATCCTGTTTCTCGTTCTTTTAGTAGCGGGCTGTGGCCCAAAATGGAAAGAATCGGGAGACGGCAAGATCAGAACCATCACCAACGAAGATGGTAAAACACTGGCATACTCAACCGAATCAGGTGTAGAGATCCTGACCGTAGATCGATATGCATACAAAGATCTAAATAAGAATGGGACACTCGATCCCTATGAAGATTGGAGATTGCTGGCAAAGGTAAGAGCGGCAGACCTTGCCTCACAGATGTCCATCGATCAGATCGCTGGTCTGATGCTTTATTCCGGTCATCAGCAGATTCCAGGTGGAGGTTTCGGTCCCGGCACAACTTATAATGGAAAATCTTATGAAGAAAGTGGGGCTCTTCCCTCTGACCTCACAGACCAGCAGATTGAGTTTTTGACCAATGACAATCTACGGCACGTCCTGTTGACTTCACTGGAAAGTCCCGAAGTGGCGGCTGTCTGGAACAACAATGCGCAGGCGCTGGTTGAAGGCCTCGGCCTTGGTATACCGGCCAATAACAGTTCTGACCCAAGGCATGAGGCGGCTTCAGACGAAGAATATACATTGGGTGCCGGAGGAGACATCTCCAGATGGCCCAATTCCATTGGAATGGCTGCCAGTTTTGATCCTGCACTGGTGAGGCAGTTTGGGGACATTGCTTCGAAAGAATACAGGGCACTGGGAATAGCCACTGCCCTTTCACCGCAGGTGGACCTGGCTACAGATCCGAGATGGTATCGTTTTAGCGGCACCTTTGGACCCAGCCCCGAACTCTCAACGGATATGGGAAGAGCTTACATTGATGGATTCCAAACTACCCAATCGGAAAATGGATGGGGATATGAGAGTGTAAATGCCATGGCTAAACATTGGCCTGGCGGAGGTACCGGCGAAGGTGGCAGGGACGCTCACTATGGTTTCGGGAAGTTTGCGGTATTTCCCGGAGATAACCTTGCCACGCATATGAAACCATTTGTTGAGGGTGCTTTTAACCTTGAAGGCGGTACGGAGATGGCATCGGCCATCATGCCATATTACACTATTTCCACCGGTCAGAATCCGGAGGGTGAGAATGTGGGAAATGCATTCAGCAAGTATTTCATCACTGATCAGTTGCGAGAAAAGTATGGTTTCGAAGGGGTGGTTTGCACGGATTGGGGTGTGACCAGGGAAGACGCCGGTATGGCAATGTTTGGCCGGACACCATGGGGTGTTGAGGATCTGTCCACTGCGGAAAAGCATTACAAGATTCTCATGGCCGGGTGTGACCAGTTTGGTGGTAATAACGAATCAGAACCGGTAATTGAAGCCTACAATATGGGCGTTGCGGAATTTGGAGAAGAGTTCATGCGCCAAAGATTTGAAACCTCAGCCATGCGATTATTGATCAATATTTTCAGGGTTGGCCTATTCGAAAACCCTTATCTGGATGTGGAAGAGACTAAAAATCTTGTAGGAAACCCGGACTTTATGAAAGCCGGTTATGACGCCCAGTTAAAATCCATAGTGGTACTAAAAAATAAGGATGGAGTCATGCCAATAGATGCCGAAACTACGGTATACATTCCCGAAAGGTATGTTCCTGCCTCAGAAAGCTTCTTTGGCGCACCTATTCCGGCCAGAACTGAATATCCCATCAACAAAGACATTGCCGGTAACTACTTCAACGTGACAAATGATCCTGATGAAGCAGACATGGCATTGGTAGTCATCCATAATCCTGATAACGGCCGTACAGCCGGATACAGCACCCAACTTGCAGAATCAGGTGACAATGGTTTTTTACCAATAAGTCTTCAATATGCGGAGTATACAGCTACCGAGGCCAGGGATCCTTCGCTGGCGGGTGATGATCGTGAAGGAGATGTTCTGAACCGAACCTATCGAAATAAAAAGGTGACGGCCAATAATGTCAGCGATCTGGAGATGATAAAGAAGACAAGGGAAGCCATGGGCGACAAACCTGTAGTGGTCATCATAAAGATGTCCAATCCGACGGTGGTATCCGAATTTGAGTCTCTGGTAGACGGGTTGGTGGTAAACTTCTTCGTCCAGGATCAGGCAGTATTGGATATTGTGACCGGCATCACCGAGCCAACAGGGTTGCTACCCCTTCAAATGCCCGCCAATATGGCTTCAGTAGAATTGCAGTACGAAGACGTACCTTTCGATATGGAAGCGCATGCGGATACAGAAGGCAACGAATACGATTTTGGGTTTGGCCTCAACTGGTCCGGTGTAATTGAAGACGAAAGAACCCAAAAGTACAGGTTGAAGTAATTACTCAACGGTATTCACCAACGTTCCGATTTCGTCTATCGCAATGCTGATCACGTCCCCGGAAAGAAGGGTGAAATCGTCATCCGGAACTACTCCGGTACCGGTCATCAGGTAGACCCCATTGGGGAACGTAAGTTCTCTAAACAGGAAATCCGCCAACTGCTGAAATTTTCGTTTGATCTGGCTGATCTCGGTGTCTCCCTCAAACATGATTTTTCCTTGTCTTTCTATGGAAAGCCTGATTTTCGTGGTTTCCGGTAACGGTTTTTTAGTCACCAGAAGGCATGGCCCAAGGGCGGCAGATCCATCGTAGGTTTTCGCCTGAGGCAGATAGAGAGGGTTCTCTCCTTCTATGTCCCTGGAGCTCATGTCATTGCCAATGGAACACCCCACGATCTTGCCGGTCGATGATATGAACAAGGTCAACTCCGGTTCCGGTACATTCCAGTCGGAGTCTTTTCTAATCCTTACTTTCTGGCCGGAACCAACCACGCGATACCACGGCGATTTGAAAAACAACTCGGGCCTCTCGGCATTATAGACTTTGTCATAAAAATCTCCCCCGCCCGCATCTTTCGCCTCTTCCATCCTTGCCTCTCGACTTCGGTAATAGGTGACCCCGGAGCCCCATAATTCCTGGTTTCCGATAGGTGGAAGCAGATCATTCCGCAGATCCAGCGCACCTTCTTCCAGTTTTGTAAGTGATGATACCATATCTGTCAGATAATCGTGCAGGTCATCGTGATTGACAATCTCATCCCAGCTTCCATCGAGCAGATACATGGAATCATTGTATTCGATTATAACGCCTTTTGTGGTTTTGTAAAGTTTCATGATCATCTGACGGTTAAGACGGTTTGAAGATATTGTGGAGAACCAAGATCGAGGCTTCTTTGAGTTGGGACCGACCCACCCACTGAAATCCGGAATTCACCTTTTTCCAGGACCTTTTTGCCCTCCTCGTTGACTACCTTTAGCATTTCCGGAGTGATCGAAAAAGTGACTTCTCTGGAGGCACCCGGGTCAAGAGAAACTCGTTCAATCTCACTTAAAGTCAACAACGGTACTCGGAAACCCGCTTCTACATCGGTGATGTAAAGCTGAACCACTTCATCACCTGCCACAGCACCGGTATTCGAAACGGTAACTTTGACCTCAATCGATTCATTATTTCTAATTCTATCCTTGCTTAGTGTAAGATCAACATATTCGAAAGAAGTATAGCTAAGTCCATAACCAAAAGGATAAAGTGGTTCCTCCGACATGTAGCGGTAAGTTCTGCCTTCCATCGAGTAGTCATTGTAATCGGGTAACTGATCCAATGATTTTGGGAAGGTGATGGGAAGTTTTCCGGAAGGACTTACTTTACCAAATACAATATCGGCAATGGCATTTCCTCCCTCTTCGCCAGGATACCAGGCCAGGATGACCGCATCCGCAATGTCATGCACTTCCTGAAGGTTCATTGGGCTACCTCCATGTACGATGGCTATGACAGGGTTGTCATTGTTGTTTTTCAATTTTTTCAGATAATCGATCTGGTTTGGCGGAATATTGTAATCCAGTCTGTCACCATAGTGCTCAGAGGCAATGGATTCTCCCTCCTCACCTTCTATCATGCCCGTGATGCCCATCACCATAAATGTGGCATCAGCGGTTTGCGCTACACCCGATGACCAGTCGATGGGATTTACATTATCCCTGTCGAGCAATGTGCCGGGACGATAATGGAATTGTGAGCCCGTTTCGACTGCTGAAGCCAATCCTTCCAGAACTGTAACGTATTCGGTGTTAACACCATAGTAATTACCAATCAAAGGATCTATTGTGGCGGCATTGGGCCCTGTAGCATAATACCTGGAAAGATCATTTTTCAACGGCAATACGCCATTGTTTTTCAGTAAGACAATGGACTTCTGAGCAGCTTCCCGTGCCAGTGACCGATGCTTTTCACTGTTGATGACATCTGAAGATATGTCATCGTACGGGTTTGAGCCTTTTGGATCGAAAAAACCAAGTTCAAACCTTGTTTCCAATAATTTAGCCAGGAGTTCGTCTACCACTGCTTCTTCAATGAGACCTTGCTCCACGGCCTCTTTCAATGCCGGATAATATGTACTGCCGCAATTTACATTTACTCCATTTTTGGCGGAGAGTATGGCGGCTTCCACCACGTCCTCAACGGTACCATGACCATTTTCCGAATATAGATCGACTAAGGCCCAGCAGTCACTGACGATGTGTCCATCAAAATCCCATTGTTCTTTGAGAATGTCGTTTAGCAGGTAGGGACTGGCACAACATGGATCGTCATTGGTGCGATTATATGCACACATAACTGCCTCTACATCAGCTTCTTTGACCAAGGCTTCGAAAGCGGGAAGATAAGTTTCAAAGAGATCTTTCTCACTGGATACCGCATTGAATTCATGTCTGAGTCTTTCCGGTCCACTGTGTACCACGTAGTGTTTGGCACAAGCCGCCGTTTTTAAATACACCGGATGGTCTCCCTGAAGTCCTTTTACGAAAGCCACACCCAATCTGGACATAAGGTACGGATCCTCTCCATACGTCTCCTGTCCCCTTCCCCACCTGGGGTCACGGAAGATATTCACATTCGGAGACCAAAAAGTCAATCCATTGTAGCGATTGTAATATCCTTTGGAGGAGGAAGCATTGTACATGGCCCGTGCTTCATCGGAAATGGCAGTGGCCACCCTCATCATCAATTCCTCATCAAATGTGGCTCCCAGGCCAATGGCTTGAGGAAAAACCGTAGCTATACCTGATCTGCCCACACCATGAAGGGCTTCATTCCACCAGTCATATGGCGGTACGTCCAGTCTTTCGATGGCCGGCGTACTGTTCATCATCTGCTGAACTTTCTCATCCAGGGTCATCCTCCCAACGAGGTCCATGGCTCGTTCGGAAACTGCTAAATCGGTATCTAGATAGGGTGCGTCCTGTCCCTGAAGGTTGATGGTAACCATTAGGGTAATCAACAAAAATGTAATTCGGAGTGGTGCTTTCATGTATTCGAATTAGGTCCGTCTTATTGATTTGTGAATTCAATAGTAGTGAAAAATGACGCTTTCATCAATAGGCATGTTCATAATTGGGTGGGCATTTGAATCACGGCCCGGTTTGAGCATCTTACTCTCTCCATTTTGACCAACTCAGCGCTTAATTCCCCAGATCACGCTTTAAATTGTAGAGTTAAAGGGAATTGGCCTAATATAGCGGTTTAGCTCCAGCCTTATGAAAATTCTGAAAATCCTCGGTTCCGTTTTGCTTGTCCCGATCGTATTGGGCGCCATTGCTTACTGGTTTTTCCTAAAACCTGCGGATCCTCTTGTTTCGGAAGCAGATAGAAATAAAATATCAGTAATGCCATTGCCTAAAAAATTGGATCTTGATGAGGAGGTGAAATTGAGTAAGGAATGGAACGCTGTCTATAACGAAAATGACCTGCGGCTTTCGTCCGCTGTAGATCGGATTTATTCCTCATTAGCTATTAAGGAAGGTAATGGAGTTCAATTGGTAATCAATGTTGAAAAGCAGCTCAATATTCCGCAATATGGAAATGATGAGTCTTACTTCCTCTCCATCCGGGAGAATCGTATAGAGATTAATTCGAATACAACATTTGGGGCCATTCATGCACTTACTACCGTCCGGCAAATGATAAATGTACTTCCTGATGGATCTCTTCAAAGCTTTGAAGCGGAAATCGAAGATATCCCGAGATATGGTTGGAGAGGTTTGCTGATAGATGCAGGTAGGCACTGGATGCCAAAACACATCATTCTGGAAAACCTGGAAGCCATGAGCTACGCCAAATTGAATGTATTACACTGGCATCTTTCAGAATACCAGGGTTTTAGAGTTGAATCAAAAACATTCCCTAAACTTCATGAGCTTGGATCAAATGGTAATTACTACACTCAGGATGACATTCGTGAAATTGTAGAATTCGCGGCCGATCGTGGAATCAGGGTGCTCCCGGAATTTGACTTGCCGGGACACGCTACCAGTTGGTTTGCCGGTTATCCGGAGCTGGCAAGTGCGCCGGGTCCCTACGAAGTAGATACCGTATTAATGGGATTGTTTGAGCCAGTGATGAACCCAGCGAATGAAAACGTATATGATTTCCTCACCTCTTTTTTCAATGAAATGGCAGATCTGTTTCCTGATGAATACATGCACATCGGTGGAGATGAAGTCGTGGCGAATCATTGGGATGAAAATCCTGATATACAGGAGTTTATGTCCGATAAAAACTTTGAGGACAACCACGCACTTCAGAATTACTTTAACACCAGGCTTCAACGCATTCTGACTAACTCTGGCAAACAAATGGTCGGATGGGAGGAAATTCAGCATCAGGATCTTGCCGAAGGCATTGTAGTTCAGGCCTGGAAAAGCCAGGAAGCACTTTGGAACAGCGTCAAAAGTGGATACCAGGCGATACTGTCAAACGGGTATTACCTGGATTATAAACAGCCGGCAGGGACGCACTATTCCATAGACCCTGAAGTGATTCCGGGTGGTGTGACGATTGAAGTGGATACGATAAACTGGTCAGCATGGGATCTGGAAATTACCTTCAATGACAACATTATCCCCGGTACCATGTTTCTATTTGGAACAGATGGAAATTATCGTGGTGTGGTCAGCTCCATGGGTGAAAACCAATACTCCAGTTTCACCACGACCTCAGAAACATTGGAAGACCTAAGGTTTGAGATGGAAACGAACTTCGGAGAGGTAAAGTGGGAACTAAGTATTGAAGGTGATTCATTGAGCGGAACTTCCAGCATCAGCATCATAACGTTACAAGTGACCGGTAATAAGACCGGTGGTTCTGAAATGGCTGGTTCCGATCTTCCGGAATTCGAGAAGATCGAGCCATTGGCGGAATCGGAGAAGAATCTGATCCTGGGTGGCGAAGCCTGCATGTGGTCGGAAATGGTAGACTCCATGACCGTCAATTCACGAATCTGGCCGAGAGCTGCTGCAGTGGCAGAGCGGCTATGGTCCGATCCGGAATATGCCAATGACACAGATGACATGTATCGACGGCTCCAGGCATTGGATAAGTCCCTTGAGGATGTCACTCACCATTATGAACGACTGAATAAACTTGCAGCCAGCTATGTTGAGCAGCCTTTAGCTGACGACCTGTTGGTGCTAACAGAATTGCTTGAAGAGGTACAGTTCTTTGGCAGGATGGCTGAATACCCGGGTAACGTTATAACCAGATCCATAAGATTTGATGATCCTGTAGACATCGCGAGGGCTGAAAGTATGCAGGCCGAGGCTTTTGATCAGATGGTTACCGGTTTCATCGAAAATGGCGATAATGAAGCACAATTGATGACCATTTTCAATCAATGGAAAGACAGTCAGGACCGACTTCAAAATAGTCTTACGGATAGTACATTGGTCTTTCATAGCCAGAATCTTTATAACCTGGCAGATATGGGAATTTCAATATTGAAAAAAGACGCAGTACTATCATCCGATAAGACCGAAGAACAATTGGATCTTTCTTCACAGACCCGGGGAAGTGTAAATCTTTCTATCACTTCACCCATGAGGCGATTAGTGGAGCATTATCATTCGATAGCTAACTAGTTTCCTGAATCTTCCTCCTGTCTCCGCAGTAAATTCTATTTAGAGATACACCTGCATAAACAAGCGTTGTTTACAAACGATTGGTTATCTTTAGAAAATTGATGAGTCCATGTGGGTGGGCCAATCAATTGGAAAAAACAACTATGAAACCGCTCAATATTTCACAGAGACATGACTATGTCAAAGTCATGTTCAATGGTTCCGGGGATATATCTGAATTCTATAGAATTTGTCGGACAACCGTAGAAAAGTGCAGGTTTACCGGTATCAGGAAGGTGTTAAGTGTATCTACTTCACCTCTTGAATTAAAACTGCTTGATGCGTACGAAATAGCTGAGGTATTCACAGACCTGAATGTGAACTATCAATACAGAATTGCCTGGCTGGATAATTTTAAGGTCGCTGAAGAAAAGATCCAATTCATCGTCACAGTATTGAAAAATCGTGGCGTCCGGATCAAACAGTTTGCAAACGAGACTGATGCCAGAAACTGGTTACAGGAAAGTAGTTTCATGAATTCATCAAAAGCAATTAGAAAAGATGTATGAGTAAGATTTTAGTAGTGGAAGACTCAATAATTGTAAATAAACATATAACATCCTTATTGAGAAGAAACAATTTGGAGTCGTATTCGGCCTACAATGCGGAAGAGGCATTGACGAAAATTGAATACAGCAAACCGGATTTGGTTTTGCTCGACATTATGATGGAAAAACCTGACTCGGGGCTGGAAATAGCAAAAGTGATAAATGCTCAGAAATTAGATCTACCGATAATTTTTCTTACTGCTCTTACGGATGAAAATACACTTAATCAAATTAAAATGGTCTCACCATATGGTTACCTGGTGAAACCGTTTAACGAATTTGAACTGTTGACGAACATAGAACTGGCCATTGCAAAGAGTAAAGGGAATAATACATAGCGGAGTCCTTCATCCGGATCGGAAAATTACGCAAATAACTCCCTCACCCTGGGGATCACTTCCTGCCCAATCAGGCGGATGGCACTCATTCGCTGCTCATGTGTAAGAAGGGGATTATCCATCTGAAAGGTGAATCTATCTATTCCGCCAAGGGCCTTACCATGCCTTACGATCTTCTCCGCCACCGCATTCGGGCCACCCACCACCAGTGCACCTGATTCGTTGGTCTGGGCATCGAAAGCCTCACGACTTACCGGAGCCCAGCCTCTCTCCTTCCCAATATTGTCAAACATTTTCTTATAACCGGGAAAAAATGTATCCAGTGCTTCATGATGGTCCTGAGCTACGAAACCAAGTGAATGAAGTCCGATTTTCATCTTTTCCGGGGGATGCCCTGCACCCTCATAAGCCTCCCGATAAAGATCCACGAGTGAACGAAACCTGGAAGTCTGACCACCTATCACCGCCACCATCAATGGTACACCCTGCTGACCGGCTTTCACAAAAGAGGCAGGAGTACCTCCCACACCGCGATATATTGGAATTTCTTTCTGTAATGGCCTCGGATAAATGGTTTGATTGTGAAGTGGAGATCTGAATCGACCACTCCAGGTGACATTTTCATGATCCCGTATTTTCAGGAGCAACTCCAGTTTCTCTTCAAAAAGCGCATCATAGTCCGCCAGGTCAAAGCCAAAAAGCGGAAAAGAATCGGTAAACGAACCTCGTCCCACCACCATCTCCATCCTACCATGTGAGATGAGGTCCAACGTTGCAAAATTTTGAAACACCCGAACAGGATCGGCAGAACTTAGTACGGTAACCGCACTGCTGAGCCTGATGTTTTTGGTTTGGGCTGCCGCGGCGGCAAGAATGACGGCATTGGCCGAATCCAAAAATTCCTTTCTGTAATGTTCACCAATCGCGAAGGTGTCCAAACCCATTTCATCGGCTAATACAATTCGCTCGAGAAGCTGATCCATGTCCTTGACCGGATCGATGAATTTTCCCGTTTCGGGGTCTATTGTCGCTGCTGCGAAACTGTCGATGCCTATTTCCATAATGCAGAGATGTTCAGAATGAAATATTTAAATGGCGCTAAAAGTTCCACCTTTAGTAGGAATGCATTCAGGTCCGATAGGTGGTTACCGATTGATCGGGGTATCATGGAAAGCCCTTCGTTTCCACCCTTCATCCTCGATTACCCAGACGTGCGTAACCCGAAAAGATTTATTTGAACGCTCACCATCCGAAGTGACGGTAAAACTTACTTTTCCCGTAACGATTGCCGTCTGATCCAGCATCTGAATTTCCACTTCCGTCATTTCGTAATCGTCAACCCGGATTTTACCAGATTCAATGTCACGCTGTCGTCCACGTAAATAATTGAACCATGCTTCCCGGCTGATGGCCTTTGAATGACCATTGGTATGGGTGTAATCACTGGCAATAAAGGAAGAAATCTCATCTGCATTCCCTACCAAAAACACCTGATTAAATTCATTTAATCGTTCCCTTAGGATTGTTTCCGCATTCTGACCAAAACTAAGAGCAGGGAGGCACAGTAAAAGCAAAATAGATTTCATATTGGCGATGGTAAAGCGTATGTAAAACTGACTTAACGATTGGTTACAGATAATGTTTCTGGGGTAATCTCAAAACTTAATCATCCTATTTTCAAGCTCTTTTATGGAAAAGATTACTTTTGACATTTAGCTAATTCCAATCCAAATGCGCTATATCTCGGTCTTTCTGATTCTAGTCACTCTTTCGACCTATTCACAAACGCTGCCTGAAAAAGATTTAGAAACTAAAATCGAATCCGTGACTGTATTTCTTGAAGGAGCTCAAGTAACCCGTACTGGTGAAAGTGCCATTAACCCTGGTATGACAACTTTGATCATAAAAGGTCTATCACCGCACCTGGATGAAAAAAGCATTCAGGTTAAGGCGACTGGGAGCTTCACGATTCTGTCCGTGAATCACAAATTTGATTATCTCAATGAATTGAAGAAAGACGAACGGATCGATAGTCTATCTCAGCTGGTGAAACAAATAAATAATGAGATTGAGACAAATGTTCAAAGACTTACCATTCTTAATCATAAGATTGGACTTTTGGAGGACAACACTTACATGGGTAGTGACAATACCCCCCTTTCCCTGGACAGATTAAAAGATGCATTGAATTTCTTTGATAGGGAGCTACAATCCATAAAATCCGAGGAATTTAAAATTGATCTGAAAATGAATGACTTGAAGGATCGAAAAGAAAGGATTGAAAAGGAAATATCTGATGCGACTTCCAAGGACGAGCTACCCTCAAGTAATATTGAAATTAGGGTCGAATCTGATTCCAGGTCAGATGGGAATTTCAATATAACCTACCTGGTGTCTAACGCTGGCTGGTTTCCAAATTATGATGTTCGTGTTTCCAGTATCAATGAACCTGTCGAATTGAAATACAAGGCTGACGTATACCAAAACACTGGAGTTGATTGGGAAAATGTAAGACTGCGATTTTCCAATGGGAATCCTAATAAAAGTGGAGTCGCCCCGGAACTGGAAACATGGTATTTGAATTTCGCAAGGAACACCATTTTCACTCGTCCTACCGAAGGAGTTGTAAACCGATCCGTCAGAACGGTAACCGGAACCGTATTTGATAAGGAGATTGGGGAACCCGTACCAGGAGCAACAGTAGTGGTTAAAGGGACTTCTGTTGGCACAGTAACGGATTTAGATGGTAATTATTCATTGACGCTCCCGAACAATGCAGAATATCTTGTATTTAGCTTTGTTGGACTAAAAACTGAAGAAGTGCCTATAACTAACTCAAGGATAAGTCCGTCCCTTGAGAGTGATGTCCAAATGCTAAGTGAAGTAGTCGTAACCGGATATGCTAGATCTGATGCCACCGGCGCTGTGAGTAGATCAATGGCATCACCCCCCCGTGCAAAAAGAGTGATTACTACCACAGTAGAGAACCAGACGACGGTTGAATTTGAAGTTGAGGACCCATACTCAATCAAATCAAATGGAACCAAACTAAGTATAGACCTAAATGAATTCGAAATAGAAACCATGTACGAATACTATGCTGCTCCGAAACTGGACAAAGATGCCTTCCTAATAGCCAGGCTCATTAATTGGGATCAGTACAATTTACTTGAGGGTGAGGCGAATTTGTTTTTTGAAGATTCTTATGTGGGTAGGAGTATAATTGATGCTAATACCCTAACTGACACTTTAGACTTATCACTGGGACGCGATAGAGGCATTGTGATTGGACGCGAAAAAGTGGATGATTTTTCCATAAGAAGAACAGTGGGTAGTAACAAAATCGATAGTCGAGGTTTTAATATCATTGTTCGTAATAACAAATCCGAATCTATCAAGCTTACTCTCTACGATCAAATTCCGGTTCCTGCCATAAGTGATATAGATGTGACTGCCACGGAGATTAGTAATGGTGATTACAATGAAGAATCCGGGGAAATCATTTGGAGACTAAACATTAATCCGCAAGATCAAATCAACCTATCTCTGGGTTACGAAGTCAAATACCCAAAAAGAGAGAGAGTGATTTTGGAATAACTATCTATGGTTGAGTATTTTCTTAAACGATACAAGACTAAGTCCGAGAGCGAATTAAGGCATATAGTCCATCACAAAGAGAAATATCAGGAGGAAGCATACATAGCGGCGAAATCACTTCTTGAGAATAAGGACCACCTCCAACTATTGAAGGAACTTAAAAACATAAATGATGAGAGGAAAAAAACTGAAAGAGAATCTGATTTAAGGTTCGATTTGGTTCTTGATCCTAGACCGTATTTGAGGAATGTTTCCCACCACGAGGTGATAACAGTTATTGCGCTTTCCACATTCCTTCATGCAATGCTAAAATTATCAAGTTTTTATTCGGAGGAAAATTTTTTGGAAGAGCACAGTGATGCTGTCAGATGGTTCCTTTATTTAATAGTTATGCTGGCGAATAATATCATTTATAGATTTGAGCGTAAGCAAAACAACAATTACATAGGACGTGTTCTGAATACATTTATTTTAATAGTAGCGGTATTTTTAGTTCGCGATGCCATCAATTTTGTTTTCAATTTAGAGTCAGAGTTATTTGCTTACTCCTTGAATACCATTCTTGGGTGGTTTTTTCTAAGTGTGATATTCGAAACTTCAATCGCCTTTCTCAAGGTTTTATTTAGATATTTGAAATGGGACTTATTCTAAAGGCGAAAATCATCGTTTTTCTTGTTTCTTCCACTATTCTTACATTATTAACTCTAATTGATAATAGTTTCTATGCACCTGTTTTAATTAATAAATGGCGTCAATTAACTTGGGACGATTTTCAAGGAGTAGCTAAGCCATTTTCACGATGGAGTGCCGTCATTAACAGTAATGTTTATCTCGAATATGATTCGATATCAAACAATTACACTGCATATGCCGGTCAAAATAATCAACAATCCTGGGTTAAATCGTCTTCAAAATCTTCCTCATATGTTTTGAATCACGAGCAATATCACTTCAATATAACTGAGTACCATTCTCGTTTAATGAATGAATATCTTCAAGACTCCAGCATTTCCGAAGACGAGGTTTATCTAAAGCTGGGTGAAGTAAGAAGCTCTCTTGCCTCTATGCAGTCAGCTTATGACCAAGAATCAAAACATGGTCAATCCATAGGTTATCAGAGGAAATGGGAATTTAAAATTGACTCCTTACTGCAGTCTCCTAATGACTCTGTTTTCAAATTCGATCCTTACAGTGGGGCTGGTATATTTTTTCCAAAGAAGCCAAGTTACTTTGAAGGAAATAATCTAGAAGACAAGATTTCTTTAGCCTATCGAATTTTTGAGGTGGTTGACTATGATATGGTGTTGTCTTTGACCAGTTTCAGTTACGAATGGAAAAATTTGAAATCGGTATCGGATATAGTTTTAGATAATCATATCCGCGATAGTTCCAAGATTACAAAAGTTGTAATGGACACTTTGTACACGAAAGACCTTTCATGCTATATCAATCAATTGGACACGGTAGAAAATACTTATACCCAAACCTTATGGATTTTTAAAAATGAATTGACTTATAAAGTCCAAGCAAAGCATCCTTCAAATAAATCAGGTTTAGAGGGTTATGAGTACGTTGCAAGAGCTTTTCTTAATTCTTTTCATCAGGTATCAACTAAAGAATACTGGATAGAGGAGTTCAATAAGAATTCATTAAGTTTTAAAGTTGCTAGAGACAAGAAATCTTCTGTTAAAGAGGATGAATCTTATAATTTCTGTCTTTCATTTTCAAATCCAGGTTGGCATGGATTTTCTGGTTCTCCAATAATCTCGGATAACGGCTATATCATTCCGTACAAAACTATGTTTGAAAACGACAGTGTTGTCTCAAAAGTCTTGATGGATTACAGTGATAACCTTTACACATTCGACATAAAGCCTGACAATAATTTTCTATTCCTTCCTGCGGAAGAAAAAAAAGAAAGAGATAGTATAATATTGGTTGGGCATTATTTGGATAACGATTTGAAAGATTGTAAAAACTTCTACTTCCAGAGCATTCGACTGCCAGCATTGAGTTCCTTGGTGCATAATTAAAATTCCACATTACCTTCCCCCAATCCCTTACACAGCGATCAGTACGGAGTAAATACCAAGGCAAGGTGGAGATCGTCATTAGCAAGACTAAGTGAAATCGATACTACCTTGACGGGTATTTATGCGGTGATACCTTTGTGATAAGGTGATTGGGAAATAGGCGATAAATTCAATGAAAAATCAGTAGTTGACGTCAATTTCCCTTGTAACACTGACGTCAACGTCTCATATTGAGACAATTTTATCATAAAAGCCCTTACCTGAGCATTCATTGGTTTACCTAATAACTGATCTTGCGGTTTATTATTACCTGGCTTTATAGTACCTTTATATGCGTGTTGATCACATGTGATGCTATGCATCCAATGATCTGGGAGGTAAGTCACTTCCACAGGTTCCAGAGATTCCAAAACACATACTATCCTATCACTATGGAGGTGCAACCATGAAGACACCTTCACCGCTGTTTTTTCCGATTTATTCCATTGACAGCCCATTAGTGAAAACTGCCATCGGTTCGGATGATCGGCGTACCATCGTAAGAAGATTAGAAAAGCTCGGATGTAAAGTCAAATCCGTTGAGGGATTCAAAGTTGTTTCATGTGAAGACCTTCTGAAAGCAATTCATAAGGATGACTTATCCAACCGTTCAGTTGGTTCTTACAAACCAAAAAGCGATATTAGTAAACGCCTCGCTGAATTCGATTAATGAAGTTCCTCAAAGCACATAGAGTTACAGGTCATCATATCTGGTGCAATCACTGCAAGAAGGTAGTTACCAAAAAACCCTGTATGGATCATAAAGATCGCTTAACCGGACAAAGCCGGATATGGAACCCGATCACCCAACGCCAGGATGTGATTCAGTCTCATGACACAAATGATCCGGACCTTTCCCTTAAGAAGCATTACGAATTTGTTGAGTTTGTAAAAAACAACAATTACCTGGTTCCCCAAAAGAAGGAATTGGAAGCAAAGTATGTTCCGCAGTTTGTTCTGGAATGCGCTCAGTATTACCTCGACTACCTTCAAGATATCGGAGTGGCCAAACATAAACGAAAGAATCTCTCTGATAAATACATCTATGATCAGGAACGATACATTAAACGATTTCTTCAATGCCTTAAAGAGCATGAGATCAAACCGTCTACTTTTTATCTAACCAATCTTGGAGATACCGAAGTGGAGTACTTCTGCGACTGGTTGGATGATTTCCGGACAGCAGATGGTAAACCGCTTACTGAGACGGGTTATAATCACCATATCGACACGATGCGGTACATGGTGGGTCACTTTATCAAGAAGCATGGAGTGGACATGTATAATCCCTTCCAGGATGTGAAGAAAAGAACTGTGTTAAGTGACCCGACCATCATTACCGAGGAACAGCTAGAAATTTTCCTTAACACCATCACGCCTGAAAATGGAGTAGGTAAGAGGGGCAAAGAAACAGCAAACTTTTATCGACCGTGGTTAAAGTCTGCATTCCTATTGTTCGTAATGATCGGTGACCGACGTGGTGGCATGGTTGAGCTTAAATGGAAAGACTATCAGGACAATTTCTTCGGAGTGCCTAATTGGAAAGTAAACAAAGCCAAAAAAGACGGTTCCAGGCATTATATATCCTGGACGCCTGTCACCCTTGACCTGGCAGAAGTCTTGCTTTCCATAGGCCCAGAAGAGCCTGACGATTACATCATAGCCCCGGACCGTGCGAACCGATACACCCTTGCATTATTTCTGACCAAAGCCTTTAAACATTACTGGGACAAGTCCGGCAACAAGACCCGTGGAAACATCACCCTTCACAGTCTACGAAAGACATACATCACCAAGGTAATAGATCTATTAGGAGAGAAAGCCGGCTTCATGAAGCATGCCGACTTGCAGACGGTCAAGAAACACTATGCGGATCAGAAGGAAATCTTTCGACCGCTTCAAGGTAAAAGGATGTTTGGGTTTGATTTGAGTGTGTAATTTCATGTTTAGACAAAATCGAAATTGGCTGTTATTTAGGACAGATAAATTCATAAAACTTTATCATCCCTCGGTAACGCAATCGAAGTTAAAGCGAATAGGTTCTAAATTCATTTGTGTTATTCAAAATGGAAAAAACTGGTGGATTATAGTAATTTTCCTCGTACTCTTTTTTTCATCCACAGTCTTGTTGGACTTTAGATTCCTAAATTTTTTTAATCTGTCAATAGAAACAGCTAGGAATTTGGTGGATCAACGAACCGCAAATATTGCGGTTATTACAAGTATTACTTTAGTAGTAGTTGGGTTCCTAATAAGTAACATTGCGACAAAGGAATCATACGCTTATAACTTGCTTTTCAAGAATTCATATTTGAATCCAATAATAAATGTTGTTCTAACCTTTATCGGTATTTTCTTCATCATATCTACGTTTCGTGATGATATTCCTGAAAAGATGTTTATTGATTTGGTCCTTTTAGGCACTTACTGTTCGATAGCTATCTTGTTATTAATTGGATTTCTGTTTAATCGGATTTTGTACTTTACGGACAATGAAGCAATCGAAAAACTATTCGGAAGAGAACTGATTTCAAAGGCTAAAGATGAAGTCTACTACAACTTAGTTCAACAATATAGTCAAAGTGAATTTAGAAAATTCTTGAATAATCTTGGACTGCATGAAATTGATTGGTTTCAAAGCCCAAATCGATTATTTAACAATGGTGAAAGGGATGATCTAAGAGTTATTCAAAATATTAATCTAAAATCAATTGAAAAGTATGTAGGTAGCTTTGAAAGTTCGGACTTAGAACTTGTATTTCAACCACTTTGCTTATACTCATCAATAAATGATTCGGGATCTTATATCGAAATAAAGGGTAAAAGAAACCAACCTAACCAGAGGCGTAAATTGAGAAATGCTCTAGTAGTCAAAAGAGTGGACTTTAGGAATAGTCCGGTACGAGAAATATTTAGAAGTCGGTTAACTAAGTCTATTGCCGATAATGATCAAAAAAAGCTTGATTCTATTCTTGAATCCTATAAAGAACTGTACCAAATTCAAATGAAAAATGACACTATTTGGCACTAGGGAAAACATTGTTTCTGGAATTGAATATGAGATCAGAAATGGCTTAGATAGAAGTATAGAAACGGGAAATCTAGATATTTTCAATAAACTTCAAACATTTATCTCTGAAATTCTGGTAATGTCAGTTAGAGAGAAGAACTTATCCAATTTTAGAACATACGTGCATTTCCCAAATCTATATGTTTCGTTCTCACATTCTGGAACATTCCAGATTTCAAATTTAGAAAGAACCAAGAAACATTGTTTTGAAGCAGCAGTTTCTCAATTACGGCAGATTATTTCTTACGCTATCCCTGAAACAGAAATAGAGAGCGAACAAGGAAATTTAAATAATTATTATTATCTCTCATTTGTAGGATTCAGCAATATATTATACACAGTTGTTAGGCTCCAGGACTTAAATAAATTAAGACAATGTATTGAGCTTTTAGATCAATTAAGTACAAGAAGCAGAATAACGGAGCTTTATGATCTGAAAAATAAGATATCCGACCCCAATAGAAGCTCCACTGAAGTAAAAGAATTGGTGAGAAAATACAAGGTGTTTTCTCAATATTATAATTATTGTCGACATGTCAAAATGGGAATAAAGTACTGGACTTACTTTCTATATTCTGTAAAGCAACTGAATTCTACTCAAACTAAATCTACATTAAAAGCTATTGGTCGCATTGATTATCGCAACGCTTTTGAGGACTTACTTGTTTTGGGGAATTCAGTAGAGATGCATGATTATCTGGGCTGGGATAATTGGGATTATAAAGAGCGAGTTGTGGGGTCCGTTTACACACCTCCTAACCTATCATCGTGGGTTTTGCATGGATTTGTTCTTGATGTAGCGTTTGAAAGAACTAACGAATTCCTTCTTTCCGATTTTGAAAGTTTTAGCTTGAATGAAATCAAAAGTCTTATTTATCTCAGCGAGGAATTGGTGGATACTAAAACAAATATTGAGAGAAATTTTTCTTTTTGGAATGAGGTACTTGATTTGGAAAACAAAAGAAACTTTATTGACTCAGTGCAGCCACTTTTAGACAGACTTTCAGAATTGAAAAGAACTTCCATAACGGATAGAGATAGGAGGATTTCTAAAGCTAAAATTAGCAATAAGCAATTGCAAAAATTTATTGAAACAGTTGGAGGTTCTTGGAAGAAATCGGGTTTAATTAGATATTTATTTGAAAGAGAGGGTAATACAATAAAGGCAACAAAAGATGATGAGCTGAAATTTATAGGAAATCTCACCTTCTTTGAAGGGGCAAAACGGATGTTTATTGAGGGGCAGGATTATAAATGGATATATCATGTCGAAATATTTGGAGGAAACATTGGTCGTTGGGAAGATGATGAATTCTGTAGGCAGATTGAACCTCCAGAAGAAAATCATATTGAAAAAAAATCTACAGTAGAAATTTTAGAGAAAGGTATCAATGAGTTATCCAGAAAGGGTATAGTCCCTACATTGATCTTAATCCATTCGAAATTAAGGTTGGACAAGAGTCTTTGGGAGAGTAAAAGTTTTATTGAAAAAAGTCCTAAAGAAATATCTTCTAATCAAAACTTTGTCGGCTACTTTAATGAAATACCAATCTATTCCGTAAGGAGCTCATTATTTTCCAGTAAAATACTTATAGCGGACTTTCCGTCTTCATTTTCTATGAAAGTGAGAACCAATCGGAAATGGTACGAACATTTACTTAAAATAGAAGTCGAAGAATTAACTTATCAAGAGGCCAAAAACAGGTTTTTGCAGAATCCTGAAAGATGGTCGAAAAATCGTGATGGTTATGAATTGGATCCGGAGGATTCTATTACTATGATTATGACTTCAATATTATTAGAGATTGGAACAGCTGTCCAATATGAAATTAATGATTTCAACAGTTTTGTAGCTTACAGAAAAATGGATGCCTAGGACAAATCACATCCTAGAGCAGGCCTCCATGAATAACTTGCCAAAGCTAGAGAGTTCGTTTCTGGTTGCTCGATAAAAAAAGTTTTTCTCTTCCTCGTTTGAAAAATGATTCTCTTTTTTATTACGGCTTAGGCCCATAAGCATTAGATGATCAAGGTATGTTGACCGATGACCTGGAAAAGTCAGAAGACTATAATCGAAATTAGACTCAATAAACCTTTCGTTCACTTTCGTTCCGTTTTCTTCTCTTTGGAATTGATATCTGTTCTTAATTGGATTTGTTTTTAGGAATTCAAGAATTTTAATTTCGTCCGGGGAAAGCTGGTGGATTATTGTTGGGAACGCTGGGTGAGCTAGATTAACAAGATCCTTATTTATCGCGTTTTCTAGTAGGTTTAAATAATATTTATTGAGATAATTAGAGCTATCACAGTAAACTAGACGCTCTATTATTGGCCCTGAGTATAAAGGGTCTGCAGGTATCTGTTTTTCTTTTGGAACCCGCTTGGATACTTCTTTTAAAGCATTTTCAAGCCTATCGTTGAAGGCCGCTGCTACTTGAAATGGCGCTGTAAATAATCTTACTGTTTTAACTATGTCCTAAATAATTTACCGGTTTCTTTGGTAGGTTTGGATAAACCATCATTGTAAATTTTTAATATAGTATCTTCTCCAAGTTTCTGAACTATTTCTTCCGGTGACATTTTTGATATTAATTTTTAACTCGGATAGATTCTATCCTATACTTTGAATTGACATAGGAACATTCCCTTCATGTTCTAAACTAATTTTCGTGCAAATTTTAGTTTTTGAGTTCATGCAACTCCCAATCTCTTTGATGAGGTAGTTTTCGATTTGATTTAGGTGTAAAACACTATCTTCTGATACTTGCCCAACATACAATTTAGCTCCATGCTGTAAACATCCTTCAATCCAATGTTTATAGCTTGGACCATATCTGCCATGCCTATTCTTACCATTAAGATCTAATCTTTTGGATCCTCCAAAAAATGTCTTGAGACAAATTCCCCAATAAAAGGGTTTTTCATTCCATTCATGTAGATAGATGATTTCGGTAAAATTTTTGGCCTGGTCATAGGTATTACATTCTATCCAGGTGATTTTTACAATCAATTTCTTTGAACTTTTTATTTGGAATTTAAAGAATAAATATTGTCACGTAGATTGTATTACACTTACAAATTAGGGAAAGTGAATGTTATTCATCTTTTTTTGCAGGTCGATCATTACCTAACATGAAAGAAGAAATAAAAAAATTGATCAAAAATTGGAGAGCTAACTCGCTGTAATTCAGATATTTTCACTCTTGAATCAGCAAAAAACATAACACCTAAACATAACACCGGGCAATTTTTCAGGAAAAAAAGAGGCAGCCACATTACGTAACTGCCTGATAATCATAAGTGGGCCCTGCTGGGCTCGAACCAGCGGCCACCTGATTATGAGTCAGGTGCTCTAACCAACTGAGCTAAGGGCCCGTTTTGCCATCTAATAGCAAAACTAAAATTCTTCCAACATTTCCACCTGACTCATCATTGAATACTGTCAGGTGCTATCACCAACCGGGGCGCGTAGCCTGAGCTAAGGGCCCTGTTATCACAATAGCAAATCGGGTCGCAAATCTAGATGATTTTACGAATTCTTCACAACTTTTCTCTGTCACTCATTATCCTCTCATGCGGTCCTTCCTCAAAACCTAAAGCGGAATTTTAAATCCAAAATCCTAATCTTGAATCTGAAATTAAAAATCCGAAATTTGGAATCACAGATTCTCATTGAAATTTTCACAACCCACCTGCCCTATCTCTTCGCCGACTTAAGAGAAATTCATATTTGAATTGTTTTTATTCAAGAATTTGGAATAAACATCGGTAAACCTTCACTATTCACAAATTATCTAACTGATACTTTCAGAGTTTCGTATTTTTGTTGGTTCAATCATTTTGCATTTAGACGTCATTACATGGAGAAAAGTCTGTATACACCCGAATTTGAGCATGATTCCTGCGGAGTTGGTTGTGTCGTTAACATCAATGGTCGCAAGTCCCACAAACCCGTTAAGGATGCACTGACGATGTTGAAAAATATGGAGCATCGTGGCGCCACCGGAGCTGACCCGGAGACTGGCGATGGGTCGGGTATTCTGATACAGGTTCCGCACGACTTCTATAAGTCGGAGCTCCGCAAAGAAGGCATCAATCTGCCTGACCTGGGACACTATGGTGTGGGAATGGTCTTTTACCCCAACCATGAAGAAACCCGTCAGGCTTGTAAAAAGATGATGAATTCCCTCATCAAGAAAATGGGATTCCAGGTAATCGGCTATCGATCGCTTCCGCTAAATGAAAAAGTACCGGGTCATGAGTCCAAATCCGTAGAACCATTCATCGAGCAGATTTTTGTGCAGCACAAAGACCCGGATATCGTAAATGATGACCTCGAACGCAAACTTTTTGTCCTCAGACACTACATAACACATACCATCAATCGTGAAAACAAGATACTGACCGAGGAATTCTATTTCGCCAGTCTTTCCGCCCGAACGGTGATCTACAAAGGCCAGCTACGTACAGATCAGCTGGAAGAATATTTTCTGGATCTGAAGAATCCTGAAGTCAAGTCTGCACTGGCCATTGTTCACTCGCGGTTTTCGACCAACACATTCCCCAACTGGAAGCTGGCACAGCCCTTTAGGTTCATTGCCCACAATGGCGAGATCAATACCATTCGGGGTAATGTGACGAAAATGCAATCCAAAGAAGCACTCATGAGCTCCCCACTTTTCACAGAGGAGGAGCTGAAGTGGCTGATACCCGTAACACATCCGGAAAATTCCGACAGCTCCAATTTTGATGCGCTTGTTGAACTGCTGGCACTGTCCGGAAGGTCATTGCCGCACGTGATGATGATGATGGTACCGGAAGCATGGCAGGACAATAAGAATATGGAACCAAAGCGCAAGGCATTTTACAAGTACCATGCGGGCTTGATGGAACCCTGGGATGGTCCGGCTGCCTTGTTTTTCACAAATGGGTCTCAGATTGGAGCCACACTGGACAGGAACGGGCTACGACCCGTAAGGTATTGTGTGACATCCGACAACAGATTGATTATGGGAAGTGAGGCCGGGGCGCTTCCGGTAAAAGAAGAGTTGATCATCAAAAAAGGCCGATTACAACCCGGCAAGATGTTGATGGCCGATCTGAAGGAACAAAAGCTGTATTCCGACAAGGAAATAAAAGATAAAGTATGCAGTCAGCAACCGTACTCTCAATGGATCAAGAAACACAGGATCAAGCTCAGGCTTCAGCCTATCCCGGAATTAAAAGAAAAGAAAATAGATTCCGAACGACTACTGACACGTCAAATCTCTAATGGAGTCACGGAAGAGGACATTCGAATGACTGTTCTTCCGTTTGCCAGGACTGCAAACGAACCGCTCGGTTCGATGGGCGCAGATACGCCGCTTCCGGTTTTGTCACGTCAAAGCCAGCATGTAGCCAATTACTTCAAGCAGTATTTTGCACAGGTCAGTAACCCTCCTATCGACCCCATAAGAGAAAGACTGGTCATGTCACTCTTTACGAGAATCGGTCCTTCGCTGAACATTCTGGCGGAGACACCAGAGCATGCCAGGCAGGTCCACATTTCACAGCCCATCCTGTCCCGGGAAGACTTTTACCGGATCAAAGCCCTGGCAGCAGAAGGTTTCGATCATTACATCATTGACGCCACTTTCGATGTGTCGGAAAAAGGCGAGTCCCTGAAACAGGCGGTAGAAAGAATATGCAAGGAAGCGGAAGAGGCTATCAGCCGTGGCAATACCGTGCTGATCATCTCCAACAGGAAAGAAACTGAAACCCGCGCTCCCATTCCCGGATTGATCGCTACAGGGGCTGTTCATCATCACCTTGTCAAGAAAAGACTACGAACCAAGGCGGGTATTGTGGTAGAAGCCAGCGACGCCTGGGAAACCCACCATTTCGCCACGATAATTGGCTATGGTGCGAGTGGTGTCTATCCTTATCTGACCTATGATGCCATCAAGGATGCTTACAACAAAGGTCAGCTTGATAACGCCCATGAGCTAAGTTATTATAACAAAAACTATATCAAGGGTGTCGGTAAAGGGCTTTTAAAGATTTTGTCCAAAATGGGGATCAGCACACTTCAGTCTTACCAGTCTGCTCAGATTTTTGAATGCGTTGGTTTGGGTTCTGAAGTGATCTCAAAATGTTTTAAAGGCACTACCAGTCGCCTGGACGGTCTGAACTTTGAGGATCTCGGCAAAGAAGTACGGCGAAAGCATAGAGTCGCTTATCGCAAGCAAGACCACCCGATTCTTAAAGCCGGGGGTGTTTTCCAGTGGAAAAGAAATGGAGAAAAGCACCTGCTGAATCCCACTACGATCCACCTGCTTCAAAAGTCCACCAAACTCAATGATTACAAACTTTTCAGGCAGTATACACAGGCTGTCAATGGATTAGGTGCCGAAATTGTCAATCTGCGTGACCTGTTCGAGTTTAAAAAACGGGAATCAATACCGCTCTCGGAAGTAGAACCAGTTGAAAACATCCTAAAACGGTTTGCGACCGGAGCGATGTCTTTTGGCTCAATTTCCCACGAAGCGCATAGTACTTTGGCCATTGCCATGAACAGGATAGGCGCAAAAAGCAATAGCGGAGAAGGTGGTGAAGATGAGGCCAGATACCTGCGAAAAAGCAACGGTGACTGGGAACGTTCTGCCATCAAGCAGGCTGCATCCGGAAGATTTGGGGTAACCATAGATTATCTCAACAATGCCGAAGAGCTTCAAATCAAGATCGCACAGGGCGCCAAGCCTGGTGAAGGTGGTCAGCTCCCCGGTCATAAAGTTGATAAATGGATTGCGAAGGTCCGCCACTCCACTCCGGGAGTCGGGCTGATCTCTCCCCCACCTCACCATGACATCTACTCTATCGAAGATCTGAAACAATTGATCGGCGATCTGAAAAACAGCAACCCGGATGCAAGAATCAATGTGAAGCTCGTTTCCGAAGCAGGAGTTGGCACCATCGCTGCAGGTGTAGCCAAAGCTAAGGCTGATGTTATTTTGATCTCGGGTGCCGATGGTGGTACCGGAGCGAGTCCGCTTAGCTCCATCAGACATGCAGGATTACCATGGGAAATGGGGCTTGCCGAAGCACATCAGACCCTTGTGAAAAACAATCTTCGCAGCAGGGTGACGCTCCAGACAGATGGCAAGATCATGACAGGAAGAGACCTCGCTGTGGCTACACTTCTGGGTGCAGAAGAATATGGCATCAGTACTGCTGCCCTCATTGTAGAGGGGTGCATCATGATGCGAAAATGTCACCTGAATACATGCCCTGTTGGGATCGCCACGCAGCGACCTGAACTTAGAAAGCTGTTTACGGGAGATCCGGATCATGTGGTGAATTTCTTCACCATGCTGGTTCAGGAGTTTCGTGAAATCATGGCCTTCTTAGGGTTTAAGTCTGTCAACGATATGGTCGGTCAGTCTCACGCACTTAAAGTGAAAGGAAACATTGACAATTGGAAAGTTAACAGACTGGATCTCAATCCTGTATTGCACTTTTCAAAGACACCGAGTCACATCGGTAAATTCAAGCAGATAGAGCAGGATCATGAATTGGCGAAGGTGCTGGATCGGAAGATCATCAGAGACATCAAAAAACAGGATCCGAGTCTTAAACTGGAGTACAATATCACCAACATAGACCGAAGTACAGGGACCATGACATCGTCATACCTGACAAAAAACAAGCGAATTGGTGATCAGATTAGAGTTGGATTCAAAGGTTCGGCCGGGCAGAGTTTCGGAGCATTCCTTTCCCCTCACCTTCATTTTACATTGCAGGGAGAGGCCAATGATTACGTGGGTAAAGGACTTTCAGGAGGTACGATTATCATCAGGCCTTCGGAGAAATCAAACCTTGTGCCTCATGAAAACATCATCATCGGAAACGTATCGCTTTATGGCGCTACTTCGGGGGAAGTTTACATTAATGGTCAGGCAGGAGAGCGATTTTGTGTGAGAAATTCCGGAGCGGAAGCAGTGGTTGAAGGCATAGGCGATCACGGATGCGAGTACATGACCGGTGGACTGACCATCGTATTGGGAGACATCGGAAGAAACTTTGGGGCCGGAATGAGCGGAGGTATAGCTTTTCTGCTTAATGTAGAACAGAAGCTTGAAACCATCTGCAATCTTGAAATGATCGGATTGGAAACTCCGGGCAATGAAGACCTTGATTTTATAAAATCGAAAATCAAGAAACATCTGGACCTTACATCCAGTCCAAAAACCAGGATGATTTTAGACGACTGGGAACAAATGAAAACCCACTTCGTGAAGGTCATGCCGCATGATTTAAAGAAAGTATTGGAATCTAATAAGAAAGTTAAGGAGGTAGCATAAATGGGAGATATTACAGGTTTTCTAAAAGTTGATCGAAAGCTACCGGAAACGGAAGCGCCGGAGCATAGGATCAAAAATTATAAAGAGATCTACAAGCCCCATCCGGAAAAGCTGACCATTGATCAGGCCAGTCGATGCATGGACTGTGGCATACCATTTTGTCATCAGGGGTGTCCACTTGGAAATATTATCCCGGATTTCAATGATGCTGTCTACAATGAAAAGTGGGAAAAGGCGGCGGAAATCCTGTTTTCAACAAACAACTTCCCGGAATTTACCGGGAGGATATGCCCTGCTCCTTGTGAAGGGTCATGTGTCCTTGGGATCAATAAACCTCCTGTTGCCATCGAGCATATAGAAAAGACCATTGCCGAAAAGGCTTATGAAATGGGATTGGTAAAGCCAAATCCACCTGAAAAGCGTAATGGTAAGACTGTAGGCGTGGTGGGATCAGGTCCTGCCGGACTTGCCGCGGCTGCTCAGCTCAATGCTTATGGCTACCAGGTCACTGTTTATGAAAGAGACGAGGAAGTAGGTGGACTGCTTCGCTTTGGGATCCCTGATTTTAAACTGGAAAAATGGGTCGTAGAGCGTCGTGTGGAGGTCATGAAACAAGAAGGAATTGAATTCGTCACGGGATGCAACGCTGGTGTAGACATCAGTGGAGACGAGCTTAAGGACAAGCATGATGCGATTATATTGACCGGCGGATCAACTATACCCAGAGATCTGCCTATTCCCGGAAGGGATCTGAAAGGCATTCATTTTGCAATGGATTTTCTGACACAGCAGAATCGAAGAGTCTCAAAACTCACATTTGATTCTGACGACATCCTGGCTACCGATAAGAATGTCATCGTAATAGGCGGTGGAGATACCGGTTCGGACTGCATTGGAACCTCCAACCGACATAAGGCAAAAAGCATCAAGCAATTTGAATTACTTCAAAAACCACCGGAGGGTAGAACGGAGCTAAACCCGTGGCCGGAATGGCCAATGGTGCTTAGAACATCGTCCTCTCATGAGGAGGGTGCAGATCGGGATTGGTCCATCCTCACAAAGGAATTTATCGGTGACAATGATGGAAATCTGACCGGGATCAAGACTGTTAAAATCGAATGGAAGGATGGTAAATTCGAGGAGGTTCCAGGCACTGAAGAAGTGCATGCCTGTGAGCTGGCCTTGCTGGCGATTGGGTTTATTCATCCCCAAAAAGAAGGTTTGATCGATCAGCTTGGAGTTAATCTGGATGCCCGTGGCAATGTAGACACCACGCGATACCATACATCCCAGAGAGGAGTGTTTGCTGCCGGGGACATGAGAAGAGGTCAGTCTTTGGTAGTGTGGGCCATTTCCGAAGGAAGAGAGGCAGCCAGGGAATTGGATCTCTTCCTTGGGTTGAAGAGTGAATTACCATCCAAGGACATCTCGGAGTACATGGTTTAATATATCTCCCTGATCTCGAAGTCTTTACCTATCCCAAACCGTGTGATATCACTCATGTAGTATTTTTCGAGGGTGGTTAGGTCCCTGAGTTCGAATTCGGATTTACCGATCATCTTTTCAAGTTTGAATTCGAACTCCTCACCGTAATTCACGGCTTTGTATTTTTTACCCACTCTAAGACTGCTGTATGCCAGACCTTTCAAACTGCTTTATTTTAAGAATTGAATCGATACAAATATTAAAACTTATATTTCTATCCGATCAAAAAATGCATTAAAATTGAGTTACCAGCACAAAACTTAAAGGAATGAAATACGTTGCTCAGCCAGTTCTGAACCGTTCTATCGCATTGATATGTATGGTATTGATTACAGTCTCATGTGGTAAAAGTGGTTCTGAAAACAACGATTCGATCACATTCAATGAAGCCGACAAGCGAAAGGTGATCGAGGACCTCACAAGGACCATCGCAGATCTTCCGGCACCCTCTCTTGTTCCAAACACCATTCAGCAAATCGGTGCGAGCTTTGATCATGGGTTGATCAGTGAGTTGCATGGAATGGATGACTACGTGCTGGATGAGGACAAGGCGGCACTAAACCTTGGGGTTTTTTCCACAGATATCGGGTACTTGCTCGCATATGATCAGGTCCAGGAATCCATAGAGCACATGGAAGCTTGCCGCAAGCTGTCAGAGGCGTTGGGTGTAACCACAGCCTTTGACGAAGAAACCATGAAAAAGTATGAGGAAGCCGTAGGAGACCATGAGGAGTTGATGGCCTTATTGAACGAAACGATTGTAGATGCGGAAGAGAGATTGAGCTCGAGTGACAGATTGTCAATGGCTGCTCTGGTGCTCACAGGCAGTTTCGTCGAAGGACTGTATCTATCCATGAGCGTGATAAAGGAATATCATACAGATGATATGGACGAGGACACCCGGGACAGGTATTTAAGACCACTATTTGACCTGGTCATGGATCAGGAAGAGCCTCTACTGGACATTATAGGATTGCTTGAGGATATTCCAAGTGACCCTGAAATAGCTGCGGTTTTGGCAGAATTAAAGATCCTGGAGTTGCTTTATACAGGTGATCTTAAACTTATTGAAGATGGTATGGCACAGGATGAAAACTTCGTCATTCACCAATCCATGCTTCACGACATCAGCAATGAGGTACTAAGAATCAGGGA
The DNA here is from genome assembly GCA_965228045.1 of Cyclobacteriaceae bacterium. Classification (GTDB taxonomy): domain Bacteria; phylum Bacteroidota; class Bacteroidia; order Cytophagales; family Cyclobacteriaceae; genus JANQEU01. The sequence continues at coordinate 2,860,948 of OZ245789.1, forward strand.
AAGCATTGTATCATTCTAAAACTTTTTAACCTGCCAATCAACCAAATTAAGCACTGTCCATTCAGTGCTTTTTTTATTTCAAATGACTTTCATAACCGAGAATAGCAGGAAGTTACATTTTGAGAGATTCAAGTCATGGAGGTTTTATATTTTTAACCACCTAATCCTATACCTATCCTATGAGTGAAGAAATCCTGAAAGCCATCATCCAGCTCCTTGCCATCGTAGCTAAGGAGGACCAGGTCACCCTCGAGGAAAAAGCCTCGATCAAGAACTTCCTGGTGGAGAGTCTATCCAAGGACGATGCAGAAAGATATTTTAAATTCTTTGAGTCTCTGACGGAAGGAAATGATGTAGATCACGAAAAGGATTACGATAAAGTCAATGAAGTCTGCGATCGGATCAATCTCGGTCAGACCAATCAGCAAAAAGTAGTGATCATACTGAAATTAATGGAATTGATCGCTGCGGATGGCACCATCACAAAGAGAGAAACAGAGCTTCTCTATCACATCTCGGACAAACTAAAGATCCCAACTTCTACCACAGACCTGATCAAAGCATTCGTGATCTTTCAGGAAAGAAGTAAGATCATCTCCCCTAACATATTGATCGTCGATGATGGAAGTCATGACATACCGGAAAAATGTAAGCATATCGTGGTTGAGAGTCTCAGGGGATTCATTTTTATCCTGAGGATTGCAGAACTGGAAGTGTACTTCGCGAAATATGTGGGAACTGAAGTCAACACCATCAATCAGGCTCCAATGCGGAGCAACCATGTGTATGTATTTCCGGTGGGAACTGTTCTCAAGACTGAAACGGGGCATCCGGTTTTTTACAGCGATGTACTGAGTAAGTTCCGCCTGGCTGAGGAATCTACTTCTTTGTCGTTCGTCGCCGAAAACATTTCCTTCAAATTCAAGAATGGCAACATAGGACTTCGCAACATCAGCGTCAAGGAAGAAGGTGGCCGTCTCATCGCACTTATGGGTGGCTCCGGCGCCGGTAAATCCACTTTACTCAATGTCCTCAATGGAAATGAAGCTCCAAGTGACGGGTCGGTTACCATCAACGGAGTCAACATTCACAAGGAGAAGAAGCAAATAGAAGGTGTAATTGGCTACATACCACAGGACGATTTATTGGTAGAGGAATTATCTGTGTATCAGAACCTGTACTTTGCTGCCAAGCTGTGCTTCAAGGATAAGTCCAATGATGACATCCAAAAGCTTTGCAACAAAACCCTGGAATCTTTGGGACTCTATGAAGCCCGAAATCTAAGAGTAGGAAGTCCATTGGACAAATCCATTAGTGGAGGTCAGAGAAAGAGACTCAACATCGGCCTTGAACTATTGAGAGAGCCTAGCGTATTATTTGTTGATGAACCCACCAGTGGTCTGTCCTCACGTGATTCGGAAAATATCATGGAATTACTTAAAGATCTCAGCCTTAAAGGCAAAATGATCTTTGTGGTGATCCATCAACCGTCAGAAGACATCTTCAAGATGTTCGACAAACTCATTTTACTGGATGTAGGAGGCTATCAGATCTATTATGGAAATCCGGTAGAAGCCATTACTTATTTCAAAGACATTGTAAATCTGGTCGACAGTCGTACATCAGCCAATCCGGAACAGATCTTCAACATCATAGAGTCTAAAGTTGTCAATGAGTACGGCACTTTTACCAACAACCGTAAAACAACACCAGCTCAGTGGAGTGAGGAATTCCAAAAACGTATCGATATACCGGAGGTAGAGGGGAAATCTGATGTTCCGGAAAAAACCCTGGATATCCCGGGCAAGTTCAAGCAGCTGGCCATCTTCACGGCCAGAGATTTCAAAGCAAAGCTCAGCAACAAACAATACTTGTTGGTGAACTTCCTTGAAGCACCGGTGTTGGCTTTTATACTGGCATTTATAATCAGATACCTTCCGGAAGATGGAAGCGAATACATTTTCCGCAAAAACCTCAACATCCCGGTATTCTTCTTCATGAGCGTCATTGTTTCGCTTTTTATGGGATTGACTGTAAGTGCGGAAGAAATCATTCGAGATCGAAAAATACTCAAAAGAGAGTCATTTTTAAATCTCAGTCGCCTTAGTTACCTGGGCTCCAAGGTCATCATTCTGTTCGGCATATCTGCCATTCAAACCATAACCTACGTCCTCATAGCCAATTCAATACTTGAAATCAAAGGCTTTACGATCACCTCATGGTTGATCCTGTTCAGTGTTTCATGTTTTGCCAATGTACTGGGATTGAATGTTTCGTCCGCTTTCAAGTCGGCGGTCACGGTTTATGTTTTGATCCCATTGTTGATCATTCCACAGCTTATCCTGAGTGGTGTAGTCGTCAATTTTGACAAGTTAAATCCTGTGATTACCACTGAGGACAAAGTGCCATTTATAGGTGAGATAATGGCATCGAGATGGGCGTACGAGGCTTTTGCTGTAGCTCAATTCAAGGAAAATGCCTATTTCAAAAATATGTATGACCATGAAAAGATCATCGCACAATCTGAGTATAAAAATGTCTATTTCATTCCGAGACTGGAATCTGAGCTGGACTTTGCACGAACATATCTCGATGATGCATCTCGCAGCGAAGAAGTAGCATATAAGCTGGGGACGGTTAGAAATGAACTTAACAAGGAACTATCCAAAGTCGGAAAAGACAAATTTCCTCAGGTAGAAGAGCTTAATCCTGATGAACTGACCGATGAATTGATCACTCAGGCCAAAGAGTTTCTGCAAAAATTGCAGTCCTTTTACAATTTACGCGCCAACAGGGCCAATCAGGCCAAAGCTGAGCTGATCAGCTTGTATTCCAAGCAAATTGGCAGAGATGAGCTCATCGATTTGCGAAATGACTACGAGAATGAAGCCATTTATACAGTGGTAAGAAATACCGCTACCGAGCATCGTATTCTCGAGCATAAGCAGGAATTGATTCAGAAAATCTACCCGATTTACCTTGAACCGGAGTTCCCGGACCATGCCTTGGATTTTAGGGCACAGTTCTACACTCCTGTGAAGTACTTTATGGGAAGTCTGGTCAATACCAAAGTGTTCAATATTCTGGTCATCTGGAGCATGTCCATTTTCTTATTGATTGCGTTATACTTTGACTGGCTCAAAAAGATCATATCCGGATTTTCTTCCTGACGCATGTTTTTTATTCTTTCCAAACTCCTGGGTCTTCTTTTGAATCCGCTTTTATGGATTCTTACGCCGATTGTTCTGTCAGTATTTATTCGAAAATACAGAGTGAGATTGATTTACCTGTCGATAGGTCTGTTCCTTTTTCTGAGCAATAGTCTTCCTGCAAACCTCGTGATGAGGTGGCTGGAAACTCCCCGACAAGAACTTCCCCCGGGAAAAAATATTGGGATAATGCTTACAGGCGTGGTTGAACATCTGATACAAATTGAGGACCAGGTTTCGTTTTCCGAAGGTGCCGATAGATATGTCGAAACCATTTCACTTCTCCAGCAGGGCAAAATCGATCGGATCATAATTGTGGGTGGTTCCGGATCAATACTTGATCAGGAGTTTTCGGAGTCTGAAAAATTATTGGAGCTAGCAATGAAAATGGGGATTCCTGACTCGCTTATATCCATTGAACCTGACAGTCGCAATACACATGAAAACGCCGAATTGGGTGTTCGGATTTTAAAGAATAGCTTTCCTGATTATAACCCCGTGCTCATCACATCATCCTTTCATATGAAGAGATCCATTCTGTGTTTTAAAAAAGAAGGAATGGAAGTAGATCCCTACCCTGTGGATTTCAGGAGCACTCTGAATATTTTTGATTACAACCTTCTTTTTCCGGATATTGGTGCCATAGAAAAGTGGCAGATTGTCACCAAAGAGCTTGTGGGTTTGATATTTTACCGATTGGCGGGATATATATAAAAAAAGCCGGTAAAACCGGCTTTCATGATATCATTCGAACAAACTATTACTTTTCGTCCTTCTTGGACTCAGTCTTTTTGGCGGCAGGTTTCTTCGTAGCAGACTTCTTCGCTGCTGGTTTCTTAGCCTTCTTCTCTTCGGACTTAGCAGCTGTTTCTTTTTTAGGTGCAGCTTTCTTAGTTTCTTTCTTCGGTGCTGCTTCCTTTACTTCGGCTTTGGCCTCCGCTTTCTCCATTTTAGGGGCTTCGGTTTTAGGAGTTTCAGTTTTCGGTGCCTTCTTTGGCTTTTCAAATTCAGCTTTGATCCCTTCAATGTCCACGTTTTTGATCACGGGTTTTGAAGACATTTGCTTAATGGATTTTACTCTCCTTTTGGCAACAGCCTTATTTTTTCTTCCTTTACGCTCTAATCTAGTGACCGCCATTCGTTCTTACATTTAGTTAAATGAAGCCGCAAAATTATGGGATTATTTAGCTTTGTCCAAAATTTAATTTCATAAGTGCAAAAACCTTCGCTACCAAAAGGAACCCGGGATTTCGGTCCGGAACAATCCGCCAAAAGAAAATACATCATCGATACGATCGAAGCCAATTACCAGCTATTTGGTTTCCAAAAGATCGAAACCCCTGCCATGGAAAACCTGTCCGTACTCACCGGTAAGTATGGAGAAGAAGGTGATCAATTGCTTTTCAAGGTGCTAAACAGTGGGGATTTCCTTTCGAAAACCTCAGCTTCCGATTATGAAGAAGGCAGCTGGCAACTACTACCAAAAATCGCAGAAAAGGGACTGAGATATGACCTGACAGTGCCTTTTGCCCGCTATGTAGTTATGAATCAGCACAACCTGAGCTTTCCTTTTAAGAGATACCAGGTACAGCCGGTATGGCGGGCAGACAGACCTCAAAAAGGCCGATATCGTGAGTTTTACCAATGCGATGCAGATATTATAGGTTCAAGAGATGTCTGGAACGAGGCGGAATTGACCTATCTTATCAAAAAAGTATTTAGTGATCTCCGACTTGAAGATTATGTCATCAAGCTCAACCATAGGGAGATCCTGTATGGATTTGTTAAACTTTGCGGAGTCGAACACAAAACCACAGAGTTTTGTGTGATCCTGGACAAACTGGATAAGATTGGGCTTGAAAATGTCAAAGCACAATTGCTGGAGCTTGGGGTCAATGACGAGATCCAGTCCATTCTCGAAATCATAGTAAACAAACAAGGATTCACTTCTCAACTGGAAACACTCCGAAATATGTTTAGCTCGGAACATCCTGCGATCCGGGACCTGGAGCAGTTTATCTCCTTTTTTCCTGAGGTGGATGACCTGAATAAAGTTGAACTAGATCCGGGATTGGCTCGGGGGCTCTCCTACTACACTGGCTTCATCTATGAAGTGAAACCTACTTCTGTTGAAATGGGAAGTATTGTCGGAGGTGGTCGATACGATGATCTCACCGGGATATTTGGTTTGCCCAATGTGTCAGGCGTTGGAATCTCTTTTGGATTGGATCGCATTTATGATGTGCTGGAGGAGCTTTCGCTTTTTCCGGATGAAAAGATCTCGGGACCGTTGGTTTTATTGACGCATTTCGATGAGAAGTCCAGGACCAGATGCATCGCGATTCTACATGAACTGAGGAAAAATGGAATCAAAGCAGATGTCTACCCTGAAGTGGTAAAATTGAAAAAGCAGTTAAACCACGCTAATAAACTTGAAATTCCTTTTGTCATCACCATCGGAGATCAGGAATTAGAGTCCGAAAACTATCCGCTGAAGAACATGGGATCAGGTGAAGTCAATTCACTTGGCATCAAGGAGATAATTGATCATCTGACTAAACAAAAATGAATCAGGTACGCTGTCGTGCCTGATTCATTGGTCAAAATTGATCTCTAAACTCCTTCTCCCCAGTCTATTTTTCCAGTCTTACCTGGGCATTGCCTACCAGGATATTGTTTTCGAATACCTGGATCGCATAAATTCCACGCTTCATCGGTTGTTCGGGAGTGAATTTCAATTCAATTCTTTTTTGCAGACGTTGAATGTCCGGGTCTGAATTTGACGCATACAATGCGCTGGCAATATCATGAGACGTCATGACAATTTTTCCTTTTAAATCCGCACCACTTTGTTCCTTTACCACCAGATTGTAACTTGCCAATTCCTTAGCTGGAGTATCAAAGCTGACAATCATTTTACCTGTTTTCTTGGCTCTTACCGTCAGCTTGTCGTTTTTCTTTAATGTTTCTAATCGGTAATTATCGGCCAAAACATTCTTTTCCTGACCCAACTCCGGGTTCTGAATTGCGCTTAATTCATCGCGGAGATTAGCGACAAGCAGATCAGATTGCTTTAGTTTTTCAACCAAAGTCGCATTTTCAGTGGTCAATTCGCTCATTTTCTTATCCAGATCAGCTCTAAGCTTTTTAAGGTTGCTTGTTTCATCACGAAGTTTCCTTTCGTTAGACTGCTGAATAGATAATGTAGCGAGAGCCTGCTCTTTCTTTGCCAACTTGTCTTTCATTTCTGTCAGATACTTATCAAGTTCTGCATTCTTGCCTTGATAGGAAGCAAGTTTTTGTTTAAAATCCTTGATTTCTTTTTCCAACTGCAATTTTTCAGAAAGACGCTGTTCATTTGCTAGCCGTTCCTTTGAAAGACTCTTTGATAAAGCTTCCTTTTCTTTGTCATGTCTAATAACAACTACGATCGTCAGCAATATCAATGCTGACAAAAGCATCAATCCGGTTTTAATTCCAATTTTCATATAATTGAGAGTTTAAATTTGATGGATTGAACGAGATGGAAATTAAATTCAGCTTAAAAGCAGATTAAAATGCGATTAAAAATGATGAGGAAACACGAACTGAAAAGTAGTACCTCCAAGTGATGAGCTCTTTATTTCTATAGTGGCCGAATGCATATCCAGGACTTCCTTGACAATCGCCATGCCAATACCGTGTCCTTTAGTGCCTGTAGCTCTTTTTGTTCTGTAGAAAGGTTCAAATATTTTTTTATAATCTGATGGATCAATGCCAGATCCTCTGTCGGAAATATCGATTTGGATCTTTGCTGAGTCCGCATATAAATCAATTTCCACAGGCATATTGCCTGAAAACTTTACAGCATTATCGATAACATTAGTGAAAGCCAGAATCAATAATTCTTCATGGCCGTTTACCAAAAGAAATTTCTCGTCATCGGGAATAGTATTGTAGTTTAAAGAAACCTTGCTTTTTGGTCTGTCTCGTTTCAACTGCCGCAAGGAGGACATCAGTAATTCATCGATTCTATATGGTGTAAACACTGGTTTCGTTCTGTTGGATTGAAACTGAAACAGATTTAGAAGACCATCAGTAAGCAGCCTCAATTCCATTAACTCTTCCTTTATTCCCCGCAATACACTTTCATGACCATCCTGAGTCGCTACGTTCATCAATGCGATGTCAATCTGAGTAAGTAGCTTCGTCAAAGGAGTCCTTAACTCATGTGATGCGTATGAAACGAACCCCTTTTGAGTTATAAATGACTTTTCCAATCGATCCAGCATGCTATTAAATGTTTGCGATAGCTGGGTTATCTCATCACTTATTTTACCTACTGGAAGCCTTTTATCAAGATTTCGGGCAGTAATTTCTGTCATCTCAGATATTATTTCTGAAAAAGGTTTAAATGCCTGTTTTATATAAATCCATCCAATCAAATACACCAATAAACTAGCAGTGACGAATATTGAAATCAATATCCATTTTAGAAAGTTCAGTTTATTGAGTCCATAGACGTCTTTGGCATACGCCAATACCACAAAGCGGTCGTAAACACCGGAGTAAAGCACACCCACTCCTTCTTTATCTGAAATGGAAAAAGTGATTTGATGCTCAAGCCTGATTCTATTCAAAAGGCTTTTATCTATTGAAGCAAGGTCCCGAGAAGGATTTCCATAGATCAGATTATCCTCAAAGTCAACTACATATACCTGCTCCTGTGGAAGAGATGCTGTATTCTGATCGATAATAGACAGCAGATTCTCATCAATTTCCTCGACATCTACCAATAGTTTTGCGGTATTAGTAGCTTTCTGTAATAGCCTCTCCTGGAATTGATCTATTCGATAGCCTAACGACAGATAATAAATAAGAAGAAAGGAAACGGCATTTAGTCCCACTATGATTAAGACTAATATTAGCAGAAGTCTGGTCTTAATCTTCATCCGCCTCTCGTAAGATGTAACCCATGCCTATCACTGTATGTATGAGCTTATTGGATGAGTCTTGATCAATTTTCTTCCTAAGGAAATTCACATAAACATCTATGACATTAGTGCCTGTATCGAAATCCAGATCCCACACGGATTCGGCGATCTTTTCCCTGGACACTACCCGACCTCTGTTTCTGATCAAATATTCAAGAAGTGCATGCTCTCGTGCAGTAAGATCGATTCTTTTACCTGCCCTTTTTACAATCTTTGTATCAAAATTGATTTCAAGGTCTGAAACTTTAGCTCCATGAAATGATTCGGTACGCATCTCAGACCTCTTAAACAATGCCTTGATCCTTACCAAAAGCTCTGCAAAGTCAAAAGGCTTTACCAAATAATCGTCAGCGCCACTTTCAAAACCATTTAATTTATCGTCTAAACTACTCATAGCCGTAAGCATTAAAATAGGAACTGACTTGTCGATTTTTCTAATCCTCATGGCAACTTCAAAACCCTGCATTTCTGGTAGATTTACATCCAGTATGATCAAGTCAAAGACCCCTTCAATAAATAATTTGATTCCGGTTTCACCATCAAAAGCAATATATGAACTGATAGAATGCTCCTCCAGTCCCAACTGAATGAGTCTTGCTACCTTTTGCTCATCCTCAATGATCAGTATTTGCTTTGTAATCATCTTTATTTATTCTTAAGGCCTCTAACGGAATTTTGATTTTCACGGACTAAATGAGGACTAAAACGTTATAAGATTGGAGTGAAAATTTTAACGTCATTTTTCCTGGGGATTTATATGATAATTCCTACTACTCTGATGGGCCAAAGCACAAGCAATCTTGGACGTTTTGAGGCCGGTTTTTCGAGGGGATGTGCACCGTTTACCATAAACATAAACGAGGTAGATGGCCTCGGTAATGTCAGCCGTGCTTATACTTACGAGCAAGGTGCGGCACAAACTTCAGACACCTTTTATACCTATACCACTCCTGGCATATATGAGATTGTACAGTTGATCGGAGCTACTATCGACCAAAATGGTGACACGATGCAAGTTGAGGTCTTGCCACCCACACCACCCCAAATCGACTACAGTGTCTGCAACGCAAATGAAATCTTTATCAGTGTAATCGACTCTGTTTATGATCGATATGAGATTGAAACGATCAGTGGTAACATCAATATTGATGAATCTACCTCTTACAATGCCACTTTGAACAGAGCTCAGCTCGGGAATGAAACACTACATATCGAAGGGTTTTACACTGACGCGCTTCCTAATTGTGGGGTATCCGAGGTGGAGGTTGCTTTTGAAGAGCTCATTAACTCCGCCATTGTACTGGATTTTGACTTTGAATTTGTGTGCCAGGATGAGGTGAATCTGATTATTGACTACGAAGCCGACACTTCGATCTATCACGAGATTGAATTTGGACCGGATGGCCAATATACCAGTGTCTTTTCCGGCAATCTGAAGGATTCAGTAATATCATTATCATCATTGTCCATTGGATCAACCTTCGAAGAACTATGTTTTAGGATAAATGCCATTTCGAGATGTGATCAATCCAGAATTAATGGTGTGGATTTTTGCAGCGCATATTCACCGGAAGGTACACTGTTTGAAAATGTCTATAGTTCATATGATGAGGATAACAATATTGTCATTAATCTTGGATCAAGCGATTTTGGAAGTTTCAATGTCACAAAAATCACGGATGAAATAGATGTCTCTGAATTTAATGATGTAGACAGCATTTTATTGGACCAATCCATCAACCCATTGCGGCAGTACACTTACGACGTCGAATACATCACCACCTGTGATCAGTCTGACTACGAAACCTCCATAAATGCACCATACATTTTCCTTGAAGAGATTTCTACCAATAGATTCGAAGTGCATTGGGTCGCAGCCCAAAATCAACTTCCGGAGGCTACTTATCAATTAAATGTTGGGAGCGAGTCCGCAGGTTTCACTGCCATTGAAAATCCGGATAATCCGCATCTGGTAAACGCTACCTACGAGAATGGATCAGATCAGCAGATATTTCTTTCTACGGTACCCTCCTATGATCCGTTGCTGCAATCAAATAGGATAAATATTCCGTATGAGTATATAGTTTACGTTCCTGAAGCCTTTACTCCAAATGGTGATGGTCTCAATGACGAGTTGGAAATATTCGGATTACCGGCCGAAAGGTTTACATTAAAGATCTTTAACCGCTGGGGAGAGTTGATATTCGTCAGCAGTGATTTGAACAATCGATGGGATGGAAAATCCAAAAACGGCAAAGTGACCGATGGCACATATGCCTACACCATCGATTTTTTTAATGAGGAAGGAGAATTATTCCACCAGGAAGGTAGTTTTGTATTACTAAAAAACTGATCATATGTTCGACATGATGAAAATGATGGGCAAGGTGAAAGAAGTCCAGGATAAGATGAAGGAAGCCCAGGAAGGTTTGAAAGACATCAAAGTGGAATCAGAAGCCGGAGCTGGTATGGTGAAGGTGACTATAAATGGCAATAAAGAACTCATAAATCTTACAATCGACGAATCTCTTTATAAGGAAGAAGACAAAGACCTGATGAAGGATCTAATCGTGGCGGCGGTGAACAAAGGGATTAAGGATGCTGAAGACAAATCCAGGGAGCACATTAAAAAGGCAACTGAAGGAATAATGCCAAATATTCCGGGATTTGATTTGTCCAATATGGCCTGAAACCTGAATGAAAAACTCTCCCAACCAGCCCCTGGTGGCGGTGGTCATTCTAAACTACAACGGTAAACACTACCTTGACACGTTTCTTCCAACCCTCATCCAACATTCACCTGAGGCAGATATCTATGTGGGGGATAATAACTCATCTGATGACTCGATTGAGTTTCTCCGTTCACAATTCCCAAATGTAGGAATCATTACATCGGAAGAGAACCTCGGATTTGCCGGTGGTTATAATTACGTACTGAAAGATCTTCCCCATAAATATTTCGCCGTCATAAACAGCGATGTGGAAGTAACTTCTGATTGGTTATCTCCCCTGATTGCCCATCTGGAACAAAACAGCCACTATGTAAGTGTACAGCCAAAGATCCTGGATTTTAATTATAGGGATTCGTTCGAGTATGCAGGCGCTGCCGGAGGTTATATTGATAAAAATGGCTTCCCATTTTGCCGGGGTCGGATTTTTGACCATCTGGAGAAGGACGATGGGCAGTATGACGATGTAGTAGATGTGGACTGGACTTCAGGGGCATGTATGCTTATTCGCAATGAAGCTTTCTGGTCAGTTGGTGGATTTGATGATGATTTCTTTGCGCATATGGAAGAAATTGACCTTTGTTGGAGGCTTAGAAATCAGGGGTATAAGCTCGCATGCGTACCACAAAGTACGGTTTACCACGTAGGTGGCGGCACCTTGCCCAGGCAAAGTCCGCGCAAAACCTATCTTAATTTCAGAAATGGACTGTTTCTGCTGGTGAAGAATATTCCCGATGATGCCACATTTAGAATCCGGAGGAGAATACTACTCGATTGGTTGGCTGCATTAAGCTTTTTGATCAAACCAGGCCCCGGCCATACACTTGCAGTGTTCAAAGCACATATTCATTTCCTGAAATCCCGATCGGAAATGAAGAAAAAGCGAACAGCCACCATAAAGAGATATAATGTACTGTTTGCCAATGTGGATATACTAAAAGAGGTCTTCCTTTACAGGAAAACCTCTTTCAAAAAAATCTTAAACAAAAATCTTTAGTAATACCAGAGACTGTTATTCCTTCTTCTATATAGCTGACGGAAGTTCATAATGAAAGCCAACGCCAGGTAAATTATAATTGGCGAACCAAAAGTTAGAAAAGAAATGTAGATAAAAAACAAGCGAATGTTAGCGGTTGGGATTCTCAAAATCTCTCCAAGTTTGGTACAAACTCCGAAAGCATACTTTTCAATGAATTCCTGCATCTTATCTATAGCGTATTTTCCAGGGAGCAAAGATAACGATAAAGCTTGTTTTTTGTTATTTGGAACTTAGAGTAATATTTATTTTTACGTATTATTGCGTTACAAAAGTCAATTTAGAGAAAGCGAAAACTAAAATCATGATTAAAATGAAGAAACTCAACCTTGCGCTATCTATGCTTATTGCGGCATCCATTTTTACCGGATGTGCTTTGAGTAAAATGGTGAAACTTGCGGCTCAGCAAGATCTACAGGTTGATCCCAACCCACTAGAGCTACATAATGGGAAAGTTGCTTACAATATGTCGGCAGTTTTACCCCCTAAAATGCTCCCTTCCGGAAAAGTTTACACGCTGAAGAATTTTTACCAGTATGGTGATCAAGAAATAGAAGTTGGAGAAATTGAATTCAGAGCGGATGATTTTCCTAATAGTAGCAGCACTACTTCAAGGAAAAGCGCTGACTTTGAAATCAATTACGATCCCGCAATGAATCCTGGTAAACTTGTTGTTCAGGGTGTTGCTATGGATCCTAGAAATGGTAAAACTGCTTCCACTCCTAAGATGGACGTGGCAACAGGTATAATTACTACTTCTACCGCTGTTAAAGACAATTACATTGCAGCTTATGCATTTCATGGCTACAATGACAAAGAAGAATTGATCCCTACCAATGTAGATTTCTACTTTGAGCAAGGCAGATCAACTCTTTCATCAAGATTATCAACCGATGGTACTTCCAACAGTGAGAAACAAAGAAACCTTTCTGCCTTTATTGCAGATAAAAACGTAACAAGAACTGTTACAATCACAGGTACACACTCTCCTGAAGGTCCTGAGACCATTAACACAAACCTTTCTCAGGATCGTGCTGAGACCATCGAAGCTTATTACAGAAGACAGATGTCCAGATACGATTATAAAGGAATGGCTGATTCTATCAAATTCATTCTTAAGCCTGTTGTTCAGGATTGGGGTGCGTTCAGAACAGCTTTGAGAGAATACGAAGGTATTGGCGCTGACGCAAAAAGCAGAATGACATCAATCATTGATGGATCTGGTTCTTTCGTTGATAAGGAGAAACAACTAAGAACTGTTGATGGTTATCAAATGGTTTTTGATGATGTGTATCCAGGACTTCGATCAGCCAAAACCGAAATTCTTACAGTAAAAGAGAAAAAATCCGCTGCTCAAATCGCAGTACTTTCCAAAGGTATTGTCGAAGGAGATGTAAGTGAGGATACTCTTTCTATTGAGGAGCTTCTTTACAGTGCTACCTTGACTCCATCTCTTGATGAAAAGCAAGCTATTTACATGGCGGCTACCAAAAAGTCAGGAACCTGGCAGTCACACAACAATCTTGGTGCAGTACTGTTGGAGCAAGCCAAAATGGATGAAGACAACAGAGCTAAACTTGTACAGGATGCAGTAACTCAACTGGAAATTGCTGCTAACAAAGAGAAAGCTCCCGAAGTATCAGCTAACCTTGCCTCCGCACACATGATGCTGGGCAACTACGAAGAAGCTGCTACAGCAGTTGCTGAAGCTGAGAATGGTGCAAGAAACCAACTTAGAGCTGATTTACTTGGTGTTAGGGGTGTTCTGGAAATCAGAAACGGTGATTATGCGAAAGCAAGTGCGACGCTTGCCGGTGCAACTAACAATGACGTAACGAACTTCAACAGAGGATTGTCTTCTCTCCTTGATGGTAAGTACGATAATGCGGATGATTCATTCGAAACTATCGTAGACTCACCTATCGGAGCGGATGCCTCTTACCACAGAGCAATCGTTGCGGCCAGAACTAGCAATGCAACAGATGTAGTTTCACATCTTCAGGATGCGGTTGGAAAAGATGCTTCTTTGAAAGATAAAGCGCTTAACGACCTTGAGTTCACGAACTACGCTGACGCTGTAGCCCAGGCACTTAGATAATTGACGATGTAATTGTAAGAAAAGCCCTCATCAGAGGGCTTTTTTTTTGTCCGGTAACTTCTAATTAGCCTGTTTCATTTAATTTAGCGCACATCAAAATTCAATACTAAAAATGAGAGAAATTCAGTTTAGAGAAGCTTTAAGAGAGGCTATGAATGAAGAAATGAGAAAAGATGAAAATATCTTTCTCATGGGAGAAGAAGTAGCTGAGTACAATGGTGCTTATAAAGTGACTCAGGGGATGCTGGATGAGTTTGGTGAAAAAAGAGTCATAGATACTCCCATTACTGAACTTGGGTTTTCAGGTTTGGGAATAGGGGCTGCCATAAACGGACTTAGACCAATTATCGAGTTTATGACGTTCAATTTCTCTCTTGTGGCCATTGATCAGATCATAAATGGTGCGGCAAAGATGATGAGTATGTCGGGTGGTCAGTATAATGTTCCTATCGTATTCAGAGGCCCAACCGGAAATGCCGGACAGCTAAGCTCTCAACACTCACAGAATTTTGAAAACTGGTACGCAAATACACCTGGATTGAAAGTGGTAGTTCCCTGCGACCCTTATGACGCAAAAGGACTTTTGAAATCGTCCATTCTTGACGATGATCCCACTATTTTCATGGAATCCGAATTGATGTACGGAGACAAAGGTGAGGTTCCAGATGAAGAGTATTACATCCCTCTGGGTGAAGCTCATGTGGCACGGGAAGGTTCTGATGTTACACTGGTAAGCTTTGGTAAAATGATGAAAATCGTTCACGAAACAGCAGATGAGCTTGCTAAGGATGGATATTCATGCGAGGTCATCAATCTGCGCACGGTTCGGCCAATTGATTATGCCACCATCATAGAGTCCGTTAAAAAAACCAACAGGCTTGTAATCGTTGAAGAAGCGTGGCCATTAGCTTCTATATCCACGGACATTAGTCATACGGTACAGCGACATGCCTTTGATTTTCTGGATGCTCCTATCCACAGGGTAAACTCACAGGACCTTCCGGTTCCTTATGCACCGACTTTGCTTGAAGAGGTCTTACCTAGTGTGAAGCGAACAATTGAAGCCGTGAAATCGGTAACTTATACTGCTTAGGAACTATCGAAGCATATTGGAGAGCGCTTTCGCCCCTCCCATCTTGTTCATCGTCTTCATCATTTTCCGCATCTGCTGGAATTGCTTAAGTAGCTGATTCACTTCCTGAACTGAGGTGCCGCTCCCCTTTGCAATTCGCTGGCGTCTGCTCCCATTGATGATATCAGGTTGCTCCCGTTCCTGCGGTGTCATGGATTTGATAATGGCTTCTATTGGTTTTAGGGAATCGTCATCGATGTCAACATCCTTAATCGCCTTTCCCATACCCGGGATCATTCCCATAAGATCCTTAAGACTTCCCATCTTCTTGATCTGTTCCATTTGGGATAGAAAATCATCAAACCCAAACTGATTCTTTCTTATCTTTTTGTTGATGCGTCGAGTCTCCTCTTCATCAAAAGTCTGCTGCGCCTTCTCAACAAGGGAAACGACGTCCCCCATTCCCAGGATCCTGTTGGCCATCCGATCAGGATAGAAAAGATCCAGTGAATCCGGTTTCTCACCAGTACTGATGAATTTTATAGGCTTGTCTACTTCCTTCCTGATCGATAATGCAGCTCCACCTCTGGTATCACCGTCCAGTTTGGTCAGCACAACGCCATCAAAAT
The DNA here is from genome assembly GCA_965228045.1 of Cyclobacteriaceae bacterium. Classification (GTDB taxonomy): domain Bacteria; phylum Bacteroidota; class Bacteroidia; order Cytophagales; family Cyclobacteriaceae; genus JANQEU01. The sequence continues at coordinate 2,876,694 of OZ245789.1, forward strand.
CCAGTCGTTCATTAAACGTCTTGGCTGTATTCACAGCATCCTGACCTGTCATCGAGTCAACGACAAACAATGTTTCGGCCGGATTCAGCTGCTTTTTCAGGGAGGATATCTCCTCCATCATTTGCTCATCTACGGCTAGGCGACCAGCGGTATCTACAATCAGAGTCCTTTTACCGTTCTCTTTTGCGTACTTAACGGCCTTTTTGGCGATATCTACGGCATCCTTATTTTCAGGCTCTGCGAAGACCTCTACTCCTATCTGTTCGCCGAGTACTTTCAATTGATCAATCGCAGCCGGACGATAAATGTCACAAGCCGCCATCATAACCGTGTTGCCTTGCTTTTTCAGATGATTGGCAAGCTTGGATGTGAATGTGGTCTTACCGGAACCCTGTAAGCCTGAAATTAGAATGACATTGGGATTACCCGATAGGTCAATGGGTACATTCGATTCACCCATCAGAATGGTCAGCTCCTCCTGTACGATTTTGGTCAACAATTGACCCGGAGAAACTGCAATCAGTACATCACGCCCAAGTGCTTTCTCTTTGATAGAATCGGTGACGTCCTTGGCTACCTTGTAATTGACATCGGCGTCGATTAAAGCCCGACGTATTTCTTTTACCGTTGTCGCAACATTGATCTCTGTGATCGAACCTTGTCCCTTTAGCGTCTTAAACGCCCTATCCAGTTTCGTACTTAAATTATCAAACATAATGATCGAATCGAAATGGCAAAATTAAGCATTAAGTGCTACATAAGAATCCCATGAACAAAATCATTCTGGTAGACGGATTGTAGACACTATTAATATCAAGTATATAAGGAAACTAAGCTTTATTCGTGACAAAGATTAATACCAGAATTATGATTAGAAAACTCACAATTTTCACTTTTGTAGCTTCTCTATTGATGGGCTGCAAAGACCAGGAAGTTGAACCGCTTGTAAGTATTGTTGGCACCTGGGAATTTGACCACATCGAATCCGAAGAGTTGGATGCCCTATCAATAGGAATCCTAGAAATATTCTATGTGGGAACATCCTATACATTTAAAGAAGACAACAGCTTTGAGGCCATAGGTTTTCTGGAAACCGAGTTCTCGGGAGAATGGAACTACAAAGACAATGTGCTTACAATGACCGTAGATGGTGAAGAGGAAATGCAGGAAGTCACGAAACTAACCAACTCAGAACTGCATTTTTTTTCGATCACGGAAGATGAGGAAACAGGTGAAGAAATAACCATCACTGCCATTTTTCGAAAAATATGATGTGTGAATCACAACCTTTTTCATGAATATAGGTATATATTAGTACCTTGTAATACAATATACTAACAATGAAGAAGCTCATTACATCATTTGGAATTATGATAGCGTTGCTGGTTCTGGCTGATTCACAAGCATTTAGCCAACAAAAAGTAACTGAAGACAAATTAATAGGCACCTGGAGACTTATCATCGATATCGAACAGGAAATGGAGGAAGCAAGGCAAGAAGCCAAGGACGATGACAATATTTTGGGTGAAATGATACTTTCGGGAGTTGCCGGACTGGTAGAAGGAATTATGGAAAATATTGAAATCTATTTTGAATTCAGACCTGGTGGTGAGGTGATCATCTACACGGAAGCTTTTGATGAAACTGAGGATGAACCGGAATATGCAGAATGGTACATCAATAAGGACGGGGAATTATATATCGAAGATAGTGGCAAGGTCAATGTCGAAATAGATGACTACTGGATGATGGACGGAAGTCGCTTTCTGGTGGCCATTGAGGAAGGAGAAGGTCCAAGTGAAAACGTTTATATGCGCAAAATAGAATAGTTTCGGATCAAATAAGTTTTAGTCAAGCCGGTATCATTTTGATACTGGCTTTTTTGTTTCAATCATTTTAGGTTGAATTCGTAAATTGAGATCCATGAAAAAACTACTGAGTTTTCAATTATTGCTGATTCTGACCACTACCACCTATGGTCAAATAGAACAGTATTACAGTTCAAGTACTCATTGGTATTCATTGGGTATCGAAAAGAAGCGGACTTCCTCGCTCGCTGTAGGTGATCTGGATGGGGATGGATACGTCGACATCGTAATTTCTAATGGTCGTCACTGGCCCGATCAAAATGAAATATATTTTAATGACGGAACCGGGCGATTTCCAGTATCCATCGATTTTGGGAATTATAAATCCACAACATATGCTGCTGAACTTGGTGATGTAGACAATGATGGTGATCTGGACATATTGACCGGTAATGACAAAGCGCCAAACCGAATTTTTCTTAACAATGGAAATGGGGTCTACACTGAAAAGGGAATGTTCGGGGGAATAAGAACAAATACCAGAAACCTTACATTGGCTGACATTGATTCGGATGGAGATATAGATGTCCTGGTGTGTAACCGAGGCTATGAAAATGAGATTTGCCTGAATGATGGCACAGGTAGGTTCACAGAGGTAATTGGGTTTGGTACCCAGGACGATGGCACTTTGACCATTAAAACAGCAGATTTCGATAATGACGGAGACCTTGACCTCTTTCTGGCCAACCGGGATGCTCAACAGAACTATGTCTACTTCAATGACAACATGCAATTCACCAGAAAGGTACCATTTGGACCCGGAGATGACGATACCAGGTCTCTTGCCATTGCCGATTTCGATCAGGATGGTCTTTTGGACATTGTAGTTGCCAATATTGGACAATCCAATAAAATATATTTCGGTCAGGCTGACCTCTCATTTGATCAGGGTAACGTTCTCGATGACTTTAAGGGCTATAGCGCGGCTGTTGATGTAGCAGACATCGATCTGGATGGAGATGTCGATATTGTGGTCGGTAATTCCGGACAGCGCAATGTACTTTACCTGAATAACGGAAAGGGTAGAAAGTTCAAAAGGATTGAGATCGGGGAAGAAGAATTTGATACCTATGACATCAAATTTGCGGATCTCAATGGAGATGATTATCCTGAAATAATTGAGGTGAACTCTGATGAATTGAATTACTTCCACATTAACATAGTACCTCAAAAGAAGAACTAAAAGAAACATGGAAATTCTGCTACAACCAGAAAGCTGGATCGCACTGCTTACGCTTACATTTTTGGAAATCGTACTAGGGATCGATAACATAATTTTTATTTCGATCGTATCCAATAAACTACCTGAGGAACAGCGGGAAAAAGCACGTCGCTTAGGACTTGGACTGGCACTGATTGCCAGGATCGGCTTGCTTCTTGGAATCACCTGGATCATCAGTTTCACCGAACCACTTTTTGTCATTTTTGATCTTGAAATTAGTGGCCGGGATCTCATTTTATTAGCGGGTGGGATTTTCCTGATCTTTAAAAGCACTTTGGAGATAAATCATAAAATGGAAGGCGAAGCCAGTCACGAGAGTGGCAAAACAGCCAAATCCTTTATGACTGTGATTGTACAAATATTACTACTCGACCTGATTTTCTCCTTTGATAGTATCCTTACGGCCATAGGGCTGACAGAGGAAATCATTTTGATGGTAATTGCCGTGACCATAAGCATCGGCATAATGATGGTATTTGCCAAATCCATTAGTGATTTCATTGGGCAGCACCCTACCCTGGAAATCCTGGCGCTTTCTTTTTTGATCCTAATCGGCTTTATGCTGATGATAGAAGCGTTTCATTATCATGTTCCTAAGGGTTACATCTATTTCGCAGTTTTCTTCTCCCTTGGAGTGGAGCTGCTCAACATGCGCATGCGTAAGAGTAGAAAGCCTGTTAAACTCAATAAAAGAATAGAGTGAAACATTCATTTTTATTTACCCTGGCACTATTGATAAGTGTTTTCACCAAAGCTCAGAGCCAGGTGGATTCTCCCCTACCGGTATTCTCTGCAATCATTGTCTCCGATATTGAGAAGTCCACGAAGTGGTATACGGAAGTATTGGCATTTACAAAATACAGTGACTTTCGATCGGAAGAAAGAGGAATTAAACAAGTCAATCTCAAATCCCCAGTAGCAAAACTGGAGCTTATTGAGCTGGAATCGTCATTAGACCCTAAACAAAGTTTAAATGACTATACAGAAAATACCCGACTGCAGGGATTCTTCAAAATTGGTTACCAAGTCTCGGATTTTGATACATGGTTGTCCAGGTTCAGAGCGCTCAATGTGAATTTTCATGGCAATGTAGTCCATGACGATAAAGGTAAGCGAATGATCATACTGCTCGATCCTGATCAAAATCGTATTCAGATTTTTGAAAAATAGATATTTCCACTTTTTTTCCTAATTGTCTCAACATTTCTCGGAGAATTCTCGTAGTATTGTAGTGTATTAGTTTAGTAGTACACTAAAACATTAAACATGGTAAGCCTTCAGAATCTTACATTCGGATATAAAAAGGATCAGAGATTGTTTAAAAATCTTGACCTGGAATTACCAAAAGGAAACATTTATGGCTTGTTGGGCAGAAATGGTGCCGGTAAATCCACCCTATTGAAAGTGTTGACAGGGCTACTTTTTCCTGATGAGGGAAAAGTGTTTGTTTCTGATCTTCAGCCAAGAGATCGATATCCTTCATTTCTACAGGAGATTTACATCCTCAATGAAGAGTTTTATGTTCCTTCCATGAAAATGGAAACTTACATCAGGCTTTATAGTCCATTTTATCCTCGCTTTAGTCATGAGCAACTGGAAGCTTCACTTGGAGAATTTCAACTGGATAAGCAAAATAATCTCTCAAACCTCTCCTACGGCCAAAAAAAGAAGTTCCTGCTTTCTTTTGGTTTGGCTACAGACTGCAAGCTTCTCATACTGGATGAGCCTACAAATGGCCTGGACATACCATCAAAAAGTCTATTTAGAAAAATTGTGGCCAATGCCATTCATGATGAAAGAAGTTTTGTGATATCTACACATCAGGTGAGGGATATGGAAAACCTGATTGATCCGGTGATTATAATCGATGGTGGAGAAATCATTTTTCACCAAAACCTGGATAAGATATCAAATACACTTACGGTGGAGCGGGCACCTGAGCTAAGAAATCCGGATGAAGCCATCTATTTCGAATCATCCTTCGGGGGATACACCATCCTCAAAGAAAATAAAGGAGGTCAGGAAACCAGTGTTAACCTGGAGCTGCTGTTTAATGCTGTAACCTCAGAGAGATCAAGGATTGACCAAATATTCAAAAACCGGTAATAATGAAACTCACCAATTATTTCCAGCCTTCAAGATTCTGGCGACTTTTTAAACTTGAGCTGTTTCGAAGCCGTCGTGCGGTGGGTTTGACATTTGTCATCACTTTTGGATTGCTCTTTTTCATGAGCATGATGCTGGGCTTACTGATCGAAACCAATAAGCTTTACTATGGTCATCAGGAAAACTATTCATTTTCTCTTTTGTTAGGGGGATTCATCCTTAGCAGTCTGGCCTTTAGCGACCTTGGAAGCACACTAAAGAGGTATCACTATCTCACCTTACCCGTATCTGCATTTGAGCGGTTCTTTTGTATGTGGCTGCTCACTTCGATCGGTTGGATAATCCTTTATACGGTCACGTATACCCTGTATGCATTATTTGCAAACCAGATTGGGAATCTTCTTTTTTCAAGAATTACCTTTCAACCTTTCAATCCCATCAATCCCGGTGCTTTCCTGGCTATGAAAACTTACTTCACGGTTCAGGGAATCTTTCTGGTGGGAGCGGCGCATTTCAGGGGATACGTATTGCCAAAGACACTGTTCACGATCATCCTTGTGGGATTGGTTGGTTGCATCATTGCGTACTACATGATAGGTAATCTGATGGATGCGACTGAGGAGGTTTTTGAGAGAACAAACCCACTGACAGGTATGGCCAGCGGGCAATTTTGGGAGGTAACCAAATGGGTATTTGCATGGATACTGGCGCCTTTGAGTTGGGTGATTGCATATTTTGGGATAAAGGAGCAGGAAGCATAAGGAAAGATGGATTTTAATGAAAATCAGGCCATTTATTTGCAAATCGCAGACGTATTCTGCGAGAATATCCTCCTTGGAAAATGGAAACCAGGTGACCGGATCCCCTCAGTGCGTGAAATGGCGGTGAATATGGAGGTCAACCCCAATACAGTAATGCGGACCTTCACTTTTCTTCAGGAAAAGGAAATCATATTCAATAAGAGAGGAATTGGATATTTCGTTTCGGATGACGGCCTGAAAAAGACTCTTAACCTTAGGAAAGAGGATTTCATTAGCAATGAGCTTCCCAGGTTTTTTAAAGCCATGAAATTACTCGATCTGACCATATCCGATATTGAAAAATACTATAAAGAATTTGATAAGAACTCAGGATTAAATAACTGATGAACAAAAGCTTGAATATAAATCGCCATGAAAACAAGTAAAAAACTTCTAATCACCACGCTAGGCGTTTTTATCGCAATGCTGGTTACAGGACTCACCATTCTGCGCGGAGATCTAAAAATCATACTCTCTGAATTAAATGCTGAGTATGACTTCCGGCAACTCGAACTGGGAGAGTTTGACAAGCTGGACTTTTCTGAAAACTGGAATGTGAGGATTTTAGCGGGCCGTGATTACGCGGTGCAAATAGTATCTGGAAAAGGCAATGAAGACACAAGAGTCATTAATCAGGACCGTAAACTGTTTTTCACTTCCCGGTCACAAGAACCTACACTGGTACGCATCACGCTCCCTACCCTTCGGGAGATCAAAGCCATTGGTAACACGGCCATACACATTCAGGACTACAAAACCGATTCCCTGATGGTGATCCTGGAGGACAGCTCATTATTTGTAGGAAAGGAAAATGTCTTTACGCATGTGAGATATAAAGTCAGCGGGAACGCGACCGTAGAATTGATAGACGATCCAAATAAATGAATTTGCACTTTACTAAATCAAACATATAACACCACTAATTTCTATTTAACATGAAATCTATTGTGATGGGAGTCATAGGCTCCCTGATGATGCTGACGGTAGTCGGCCAGGAAAAGTACACCCTAAGCGGTTATATCAAAGACGGTCAAAATGGCGAATCTTTGATCGGAGCGACGATTTATGTTACCGAGTCGTCCGGAGGTACCATCTCTAATGTATACGGTTTTTACTCTATAACATTAGATAAAGGACAGTATGAAGTTACTGTAAGCTATGTGGGTTTTGAAGACATCAGACGAACCCTCGATTTGTCAAAAGACATAAGGTTGGATTTAGAACTCGATGCAGCAGCTGAGGAGCTCGAAGCCGTAGTGGTTTCGAGCCGGGCTGCTGACGAGAATATCAGAACTGTTGAAATGAGCACTGCGGAGCTTGACATTAAATCCATAGAGAAAATGCCGGCTTTCGCGGGAGAAGTGGACATCATCAAAGGAATCCAGTTTCTTCCAGGTGTCACCACTGTGGGCGAGGGTGTTTCTGGTTTTAATGTAAGAGGCGGTGGAGTAGGTCAGAATCTGGTACTTCTGGATGAGGCGCCAGTCTATCAATCTTCACACCTTTTCGGATTCTTCTCAGTATTTAACCCGGACGCCGTAAAAGATGTGAAACTATATAAAGGTGGAATTCCTGCGCAATACGGTGGTCGCCTCTCCTCAATTCTGGACGTAAGGATGAAAGAAGGGAACAATAAATCGTATGAGATCAATGGTGGAATTGGTACGGTATTTAGCCGTTTGGCAGTGGAAGGTCCGATACAAAAAGACAAATCCTCCTTCATCATCGCTGGCAGAAGATCCTACGCGGATGTTCTGGCAAAGACCTTTACAGATGTATTGTCAGACGGCACCGGACTGTTCTTCTATGACCTCACTGCCAAAACCAATTTTAACATTAATGAAAAGAACCGCGTTTTTCTCTCAGGATACTTTGGCCGCGATGTATTCAAATTTGATTCCTTTAATGGTTTTGATTGGGGCAACAGGACGGCAACCTTCAGATGGAATCATCTTTTAAGTGATCGATTGTTTTCCAATTACTCACTTTTTTATAGCAATTACGACTACGGTTTTCAGATTGGCGAAGGCAATAATGATACGTATAGGTGGGCCTCAAAAATCGAAACAATTAATTTCAAACCTGAGTTTACTCTGTTTGCCAACACAAAAAACGAAGTAACTTTTGGCGGCGAAGCCATCTTATACCTGTTCGAACCGTCAACCGCAGAGACGGTAAGCGCCGGTGAGAGAACGGACACAAGTCTCGATGAACGGAAAGCCGTGGAGACATCGGTATATATTGGTAATGATCAAAAAATCAACCACCGGCTTTCCCTTCAATATGGTCTGAGGTTAAGCAATTTCTCGTTCCTCGGGGGAACGGAATATCACTACGCCGATACCCTACCTGGAATTTCCAGACCTCTGATGGCTACCGTTGAAAGACCTGATTGGGCGCCAATCGCCACATTTGCAAACCTGGAGCCCAGGGCGTCATTCCGGTATGAGCTTGACACAAAGTCTTCCGTCAAGGGAAGCTACAACAGGATGAACCAATACATTCACCTGATCTCAAACACCACGGCCTCTACTCCCATTGATGTGTGGCAACCTTCTACCAACAACATCAAACCACAGAAAGGCGACCAGGTGGCCCTTGGGTACTTCAGAAATTTCAAAGCCAATGCTTATGAAACTTCCATCGAAGTCTACTATAAATGGACGGACAATCAGCTGTCGTACATCGATGGGGCGGATCTTTTCATCAATGAGTACCTCGAATCGCAGCTGCTATCAGGTATAGGTCGGGCTTATGGTCTTGAGCTTTACGCAAAGAAGAATTCCGGTCGATTGACGGGATGGATCAGCTACACGCTTGGAAAAACGGAACTAAAGGTTGATGGCATAAATTTTGGTGCAAACAAAGAAACACGAGAAGGTCAGTGGTTCCCGACGCGCTTTGATCAAAGACACAATTTCAAGCTGGCGGCTTTCTATGAATTAAGCCGAAACATCACATTTTCAGGTAATTTCTCCTACCTGTCCGGAACACCTACTACCTTCCCAACGGATAGGATTACCGTCCAGGACTACGTGATACCCTACATCGCAGGAAGCGAGCGTAATAACTTCAGAATTCCGGATTATCACAGGTTGGATCTATCAGTCACTTTCCATGACATTGGAAAGAAAAAACAAAATCAGAAATTCAAGGACGAATTGGTAGTGTCTGTCTACAACGTGTACGCACGTAAAAACCCGTTTAGCATCTACTTTTCACAAGGTACGGACAGACATGATTCTGACTTACCAGTTCCCACATCAGCATCACAGCTGGCCATGATCGGAACACTTATTCCTGCTATCTCTTACAACTTCAAATTTTAAGAAAATGAAAAACACAGTTTTATACATATTTGTTGGCCTGATCATCTTTTCCGGTTGTGAGACCGAAATACATCCCGAGCTCCATAATCCGGAGGAAGTGATTGTGGTGGATGCCTGGCTTACCAATGAGACCGGGCGACAGGAGATCAAGCTTACTCGTTCTCAGCCTTATTTTGAAAACGCATTTCCCGAGAAAATAAGTGGCGCTACAGTGATCGTTCAGGATCTTGACAATGGCGCTCGCTATGAATTCCAGGAAGGGCCAAATTCTTATCTCTGGGTGACCCCGGATTCCACAGGTTTTGGAGAGATCGGACATGCATATCGTCTGGAGATCACCGTCGATGGAGAATTATTTGAGGCATATTCGACGTTGAATAGAGTTCCCTCTGTGGATTCCATTCTGTTTGAATACAACGACAGTGACTTACTGATACCGCAAGAATATTTCACGGCAGAGTTTATGGCGAGGGACCTGGAAGGTATCGGAGATAAATATTGGATCAAAGCCTGGAAAAATGGTGAATATTTAAGCAAACCAGGTGAACTGAATATGGTGTATGATGCGAGCTTTACTGCCGGACAATCGGTGGACGGCCAGCCTTTCATCATTCCGATAAGGAAAGATTTCGTAAATCCGCTTGACGCTAACCCCGATAAGCCTGGTGAATTTCTTCCTCCCTGGAAGGTAGGAGATTCTCTTTATGTGGAAATACATTCGCTGGATCAGGCAGCATTTGACTTTCTTTTTGGAGTGTACTTTCACATCAACCGTCCGGGGGGATTCGCAGAGCTTTTTGCGATGCCTCTGGCAAATGCATCTACCAACTTACAACCAGTAGATCTCAATTCAACCACTAACATAGCAGGCTGCTTTAACACCGCGGCAGTTAGCGGAAATGGAAAAACTTTAACCTCTGACCTGGCACAACAAGCCATCAGTCAGTTTGAATAACTATTACGGATAAAACAATTACAATCATGAATGAAAACTATAAAACAGGAGGATCAGGGGGGTGTATTTACTTCCTTGGCTTCATCGGTTCGGCAGTTTACTTTATTTCCAGCGCCGCAGGTTTCTGGGTTGGAGTATTGGGTTTTTTGAAAGCTATCGTTTGGCCAGCATTTTTGGTCTATGAAGGATTTCAGTATTTAGGTATTTAATGTAATTTTCCAATAGCCAAAACACTATGAAAACCCGAAAACAAACCGCACGACTGGCAGGATTTCTATACCTGCTGGTCGTGATATTTGGTATTTTCAGTTTGATGTATGTTCCATCCAAATTGATCGATGCCGATATGGCAGTTACCATTCAAAACATCAAAAACTCTGAGTTGCTATTTAGATTGGGCGCGATAAGTGGGCTTTTTTCCTACACGGCTTTCCTGTTTTTGCCATTTGTGCTTTACAGGTTGTTTAGGGAGGTTGACCATAATCATGCAACGATCATGTTGATACTGGCAGTAGTGAGTGTACCGATATCCTATATGACCATAACCAACATGTTTGACGTTATATCACTCATAGAAAACTCTGACATGTTTGAGCAGAATGAGCTTTTGGCGCAGGTGAAATTTTCATTTGATAAGTACTGGAATGGTGTTCATACAGCTCAATTTTTTTGGGCAACGTGGCTGTTCCCCTATGGTTATCTGACCTATAAATCGGGTTTCCTTCCAAAAGCAATCGGAGTGATCCTAATGGTAGGTTCTGTTGGGTATTTTGGGGAATTCCTGGCTCAGCTATTGATAGCCAATTACCACAATCTGAGTGTCTCTCAATGGATTACAATACCTGCAAGTGTGGGTGAGATTGGTTCCTGTTTGTGGCTGTTGATCATGGGCGCCAGGAATCCAAAGAACGGACCTGTTTAGTTAGAGAAATTGAAAATTAAAGCACTAAGTTAGTTTCCAAATAATTTCGTTATGAAATCCTCTGATAAAATTGTAAGCATATCCGCCATCCTGATCAGCATTTCCACACTCATTGTGCTGATTTTTCAAACGAGGATTATGCGCGAACAACAAAGGCTTTCTGTGTTACCCCATATCTCAATTTACAATGAAAGGACCGGTACACCAGAATTCCAGATCGTAATGGTAAACAATGGCATCGGTCCTGCATTCATCGAAGCCGTAAATATTAAATACGATGATCAGGATTTTGACCAGGGTCTGACCGTGTTTCTAGCAGAAAATGCCGATGGATTTGATACACTAAAGAATGTGCTCTACTCCGATATTTACAGAGGACAAATGATCCCGGCGGGTCAGAAGATACCGCTCCTGGAAGTGGATAACTCTCAGGAATCCAGCAATGCCTTAAGCAGAATGCTCGGACAACTGATGCGGAAAGGCTTCGACCTGGAAATTGTTTATGCTTCGATCTACGGAGAAAAATGGAAAATCAACGGTGAAACTGTGGCACCGGAAAAAATAGAATAATATGAAAGCAGTCATCTGTCCGAAATACGGTCCGCCGGAAATATTGAAAATCGCGGAAGTCCCAAAGCCCAAACCCGGAAAGAAGGATGTGCTGATAAAAATCCATGCTGCCACTGTGACATTGGGAGACTGCGAGTTAAGATCCTTCACATTCCCTCCATTTCTGAGGATTATGTTAAGACCGGTTATGGGTTTTTTTGGCCCTAGAAAAAAAATACTTGGACAAGAACTCGCTGGAGAGGTAGAAGCCGTAGGTGAGAAAGTCACTAAGTTCAAACCTGGTGACCGGGTCTTTGCTGCCACCGGATTTAACTTTGGTGCATACGCGGAATATCAGAAACTGCCTGAAAAGAGTCCTATGGCTGTCATTCCTGACTGCTTTTCTTTTGAAGAGGCTGCTACTCTCCCTACCGGTGGACTGAATGCACTTGATTTTATCAACCGGGCTGAGATCAAAAAAGATGAGTCCGTATTGATCGTGGGTGCCGGAGGAAGTATTGGCACTTATGCTTTGCAGATGGCCAAGCACATGGGAGCTAAAGTTTTCTGCGTAGACAGGGCCGATAAAAAGGAAATGCTTGAATGCCAGGGAGCAGATGGTTTCGTGGATTACCAAAAGGAAGATTTCACTAAGCAAGAAAAGTCTTATGACGTCATCATAGATGTCATTGGGAAATTCAACTTTGAAGACTGCATCAGCGTCCTGAATCCCGGAGGACGTCTGATCCTTGGCAATCCATTGCCAAAACACATATTTAAGGGTCGGAAAGTGAATAGAAAAACAGACAAAAAAGTGATAACCGCCTTAGCCGGATACAAACCAGATGAAATCCAGCAGCTGCTCAAATTGGTTGAAGAAGGTGTTTTGGATCCGGTGATCGACAAAATCATGCCGTTGGAAAATATGATAGAAGCGCACCAATACGTGGAGGCAGGTAATAAAAAAGGCAACCTGGTCATAGTCGTATGAGATTCGGGATTCTCATAATTCTGATGATCACATCCACTCTCTGTTTTGGTCAAAACCGGAGTATTGGGGGAGTAGTCCGGGATTCAGAGACAAATGATCCATTGGCATTTGCAGCTGTAGCCATTTCAGGGAAAAGCAGCGGTACCATTGCCAATGAGGAAGGTATATTCCGACTGGCGAACAACTTAATTTCGTCCAACGACACACTACTATTTTCATTTATAGGTTATAAAACAACTAAAATACCAGCTACCGATCTGATTGATTATCAGGAAGTTTTACTTCAGCCCGCAGCGATCAATCTGAATGAAGTACCCGTCTACGCCCGCCAGCTTACAGCAGAAGAAATCGTGCAAACAGCGAAGGAGAGATTTACTCAAAATCATCCATCCTTAAATGGAACTTCAAGATTGTTTTTTCATAAATACGAAAGAACTCCATGGTCACCAGACAACAGGATCATGGTGAAAGAATCCGACTTTGTAGGTATGGATGAAGAGCTGATAAATGATATATTATCTGAAATACCAGACGAGTTTATTGAATACCAGGATGCAATTTTTCAGCTGCACAAAAAGGGAGACGCTTCCAAATTACATTCGGAAGAGGCCATTTCAATGGAGGAGGGTTCGCAAGAGGAAATGATGAAAGAGATGGAATCCCGTCTTTCAGAATTCTTTGAAGACATTGAATTGACGAGAAAAGACGAAGACCTGTATTACAAATTCAGAACCGGAATATTTGCCTTCAAAGACAAAAGTGATGAGCCCGATGAAAGTCCTTTTGATGAGGACAGCAGTCATTACAAAGTGAAGACGACGTATGTAAAAGGCGAGCTGATGCGAATCCTGAATGATAACACTTCAGAGGAAGGCAAAAACCTTGAGTTCCTGTTTGACATGAAAAAGTACGAATATGAAAGAGTCGAACTGACGGCTTTCAATGACGAGCTGGTCTATCACATATCTTTCAGACCTGAAAAGAAGGGACTCTTCCTTGGAAATATGTACATCTCGGTTACAACTTTTGGGTTGGTCCAAATTGATTTCGAGTTCGCCCCTGAGAAGCAGGATGAGGTCTTTAACCTATTGGGAGTCGGTCATTCTATAAATTTCAAAAAAGGGAAGGTGATTTTTGAAAAACAAAACTCGATTTACTGCCCCCGGTACATCCATTTTCAACAAAATGAAACAGCTTCAATCGAACGAGACTTCAAAATCATGAAGAAAAGAAAGCGGTTTCTCTGGGACAAGTCACTGAATGAGGTCGAATTTTCAACGGATATCACTTTTGATATGAATAGTATCTACGAACTGCTGATACTGGACCGAACTGACCTTGAAAAGCCATTTGAAGACATTGAGGAACCTGGCACCATCAAATTCAAAAGGGAATTTGCCTACAGTCCTGAGATGTGGCAGAATGGAACTATACTGGTTCCAACGAAAGAACTGGAAAATTTCACTAGAAGTCGTTAGTTAGAATGCCTCTCGCATTCCCACATAGAAGCCAAGCTGACCACCCCGGGCGATGCCCATGTCTACACGAAAATTGAGGCGCTGACTTTCAATGGCCGCAAACCTACCTCCCACTCCGACAACATATTTCAACTCACTCATTTCAAAATCCCCAAAGTCTTCAGCCACATCCCCTATCCCGGCGAATGCGACACCACCAAATCTCCAGAAAAGGTGCCGTCGGTACTCGACCTGGCCAAATAGTGCCTGCTTATCCCGGTAAAGATTGGAGTGTGCGATCCCGCGAAGTCTGCTGCCTCCGCCAAGCTGTGGTAGTTTATAGAACGGTACATCGTTGCCCGAAGTAAGGTTGGCATTTAATTGAAAACCTACAATGTTCTTATCACTGACGATGGACAGGAACTTTCTGAAATCCATACGATAATCGACGTATCGATAGTCACCCAGAAAAACAGGTGTTGCCTGGGCAGTGAAAAATGAGCCCTTTGTCGGGTAGATGGCGTTATCTCTGGAGTCATGCTTGATCACAGCTCCCATTCCAAAAAGTGTACCGCCCCTGATTCCATTCACATTCTCTGCGATTAACCTATCGGTCTCTTCCACGTCTTTCAGTTCATTATACTGGAAATCATAAGATATGCCCACGAAAACTCTTGAGTTCATGGGTTTAAAGAGTTGACCATTGGAGTAGAAATATTGATTTGTGTAGCGCTCAAACAGGTCTGGATCATTGTCATTTCCGATACCGTAAAAGGAGTCCGGAAAATTGTAAAAGCCTGTTTCTGTATTCAGATTAAACCCATTTCTAAAATAATATTCAAGTTCGAATTCACTAAGGAGCTGATTCCTGAAGGTGTATAGTATGAAAGGTGTGACAGACGAACGTCTTACGAATTCAGTTTGAGAATCATCGCCACCTTTAAAGACAATTACGCTTACTACTCCAAGCTGAAAACTGGTCTCAGGTTGATATCCAAATGCGGGATATACAGCGACTGAAGTTTTTTGAAGATCGAGAGAGTCAGTGTCCTGGGCGAAAACACCAATGACCATGAACATCATGGTCAGGGTGAATGGTATCTTTAATTTGATCCGGATCGACTTCATTTCAAGGAAGCCGCAAAAGTATCCGTTTTAGATTGAATCTTCTCAATTGTGTGGATCTTCAAAGATCTCCTCGATTTTAGCCTCGAATAACCTCGCAATTTTGAAAGCCAGGGGTAAACTAGGATCAAACTTTCCCTTTTCGATGGCATTGATGGTCTGTCGGGAGACTTGCAGGTTTTGAGCCAACTGAGCCTGTGTCATATCATGCTCCGCACGTAAAACTTTAAGCCTGTTCTTCATTTGTACCTGAGTTGACCGATCCCTACACTTACTAGGTAACATATGGCCAATCCCATGACCAAAATACTGATTTCAGCATCAGATTGAATCACATTGGACACATCCAGCATAGAATAACTCAGGCCACCGACAACTCCCAGTCCCAGCGTTATCCCCATGGCCTCCAGCTGGATTCTCTTCTGAAGTTCATCGAGGTTGTTGAGAAAAATTCTATTGGCATTAATCATCCCTATACCTATGGCCGTGTTTATAATTATGCCAATGAGAGAAATCGTATCGTTGAAATCCCAAATCAGCTTCGGTCCAAATGAAACCACCGCTTTGGTCAGCACCCACGCGGACGTCCATATGGCAAGGTTCACAGTATTTCTTTTACCCCTACCTACCCAATCTGTTTCCATTTTTGCATTCATAAGTCAATATGTTTTGATATTATGTAAAGTTTATTTTACAAATATATAAGTACAAAATACTAAATGTCAAGTTTTATTTACATTTTTATTCAGATTCGGATTTGGAGAATACCTTAGTAACCTTGAAAGCGCTACAAACACTCAACACATTATTACTTCTTGGCTTGTCCATTATCGTTTTGGGATGTAAGGAGACCTTTACAAAACCTAATGTGGTGATCATCGTCACTGACGACCAGGGATGGGGTGATGTGGGTTATAATGGGAATCCGGTCATCAAAACTCCAAATATTGACTTACTGGCAAGAGAAGGCATTGTATTTAATCATTTTTATGTCTCAGCTGTTTGTTCTCCGACCAGGGCTGAAATCCTCACGGGTCGCTATGCGGTACGTGGTGGAGTGTATTCTACCTCTGAAGGTGGAGAACGCCTTGATCTGGATGAGGCCACGATTGCGGAAGCTTTTAAATCCAATGGTTATGCCACAGGTGCCTTTGGCAAGTGGCACAATGGAATGCAGTATCCCTATCATCCAAATGGCAGAGGCTTTGACGAGTTTTACGGATTCTGTTCGGGACACTGGGGTAGCTATTTCAGTCCTATGCTGGAGCGCAATGGTCAAATAGTACAGGGCAAAGGATACCTTTCTGACGATCTCACGAATGAGGCCATCTCCTTCATAGAAAAAAATCGGGACCAGCCATTCTTTGTTTACCTTCCCTTCAATATCCCACATAGTCCCATGCAGGTGCCTGATAGTACATGGAACGATTTCAAATCAATTGAATTACCCTCCCATCGTTTTGATTCACTGGAAAACGCAGATCATACGAGGGCCGCGTATGCGATGTGTGAAAACATTGACCGGAATGTGGGCAAAATAGCTAAGCGACTTAGGGAGCTTTCCCTTGAGGAAAACACAATAGTGATATACCTCTCTGACAATGGTCCTAATGGATGGAGGTGGAACGGTGACATGAAGGGAAGAAAAGGTCACACTGACGAAGGCGGTGTGCGTTCACCGGCCATACTGAAATGGTCTGGCACACTTGAAAGTACTGTTATAGATGAAATTACAAGTGGATTGGACCTGTTCCCTACCCTGATAAACCTGGCCAACCTTGACTATTCTCCTGTTAAACCATTTGATGGGATGGATCTGACTCCACTGCTTAAAGATCCTGGCACCGATTGGCAGGATAGAATTTTGGTTAATCATTGGGGCAACCAGACAAGCGTAAGAAATCAAAGATTTCGACTGGATAAGGATGAACAACTTTTTGATATCGAAAATGATCCGGGACAGTATGAGGATGTAAAAGAAAGCCACCCTGAAGTGTGGCGTTCTATGGTTGACTACAAAGAAAAATGGAAGAACTCCGTACTGGCGGAACTACCTGAAGAGGATGAACGTAATTTCGTGATGAGCCACCCTGACTATCCCTATTATCAGTTACCGGCCCGGGACGCAATCCCCTACGGAAGCATAATAAGATCCAACAGGTGGCCAAATTGTTCTTTTTTGACAAATTGGACCTCTCCAAATGACAGCATCACCTGGGATATAGAGGTGCTCAAATCGGGAAAGTTCGATGTAACGCTGTATTATACATGCAAACCAGAAAATGTAGGAGCTCGGATCAGTCTTAATTTTGGTAGCAATAAAGCCATCAACCAAATTTCGGAATCCCATGACCCACCACTGAAAGGAATGGAGTATGATCGCATTTCAAGGGAGGAGTCGTATGTGAAAGATTTTAGACCCTGGGATTTAGGTACTATAAAGCTTGATGCCGGACAAGGATTCCTTGTACTCCAAGCGGACTCTATTGTTGGCGATGAAGCTATTGATTTTAGACTGCTCATGCTCGAGCGGGTCGACTGAAGTACAAATCAACCCCACCTTGACTTCCATCCCCTGACATCCACATGAATAAAACCCATGTGACGAGAATTCTTTTTATAAAACCCTAACCCACCTCTAAACTTCTCATAATCGGGTTTTTGAAATTCTTCATCTACCAGGTTATAAAAGAGGCGCACATCCCGCTCATCAATTACCCCGTCCTTATTCAGATCGTCCATGTTGCCATCACTGTCCTGATCAATGAAAATATCTGCTGCTCCACCGTACACGTGCCTGCTGTACTGGACATTTTTGATTGAGGCATTGTAATAGGGCGTTCTGTATCCGCTTATAAAACCAAAAGTGTCTATGGAATAACCTGCTTTGTTAGTCTTTTCCAATAGATACTCAAGCTTGAGCAAAAGTCGCTCTCTGACAATGAGGTATTTAGGAAAGTCACCGGTTTGCTTGCATACAAATTGCTTCAAAGTGAAATGAGGCGTCAGCTTTAGATCCATCATATCCTCAGTCACCTCAAAGAGCCCTTCAGGCCCGTTATAGATTGGGTTGCCGTTCAATGGTTTGGAAGGATAACTCCCAATACGATAACCATTCAAATAGGCCCCCTCCTTTTTAGCCATAGGGGTCATGATCAGAAGATTGATCGTCATGGTCTCATTACCTGATTGTATCAATATTGATTTGAGTCCTGAGGACGATGGTAAATTCCAGATCCACTTACCATTCCCTTCCTGTAAAACATCAGTCAAGTCCGGGAAAATCAAATCTTCCTTGCTTTCGAAAGTAATTTTTCCTCCCGGCATTACAAATAAGGAAAAGATGGAATATGAATTGATCTCACCATTTAAAGTGACTTCAAAACCAACTTTTGATGGCTGAAAAACGGAATTTGCACTTGCCATCCATACCGGGAAAACAAGTACCAAAATGTACTTTTTCATTGTCTAAAGGCAGATCATATGGAAGGAGGTCCGGATTTTAACGCCTTCAACACATCAGAATCCCTTTCATAAATGTCTCTGCGAAAGTTAATCATGCCATTTTCTACCCATGAAGTCAGGTATTGAATGTGCACAGTTACAGGCTCTATCAGAATTATGGTTTGCTCATTCCCCGTCTCTATTGCTTTTCGCAAAATTTCTTTCCTACCAGGTTCATTTCCTATTAAATACTGAGCAAATTCCATTGGCTTATTCAGTCGGATGCATCCGGAGCTAAAGATTCGTTCGGTTCGATTGAAAAGCTCGCGGGAAGGGGTATCATGGATGTAGATATTATATGGATTTGGGAACATAAATTTGACCGCTCCCAATGCATTATCAGGGCCTGGTTCCTGTCGCACGGTATACGGGAAGTAGTCACGGGACATTGAAGCCCAGTCAATCGTATTGGGATCTACAGGGGTAAGCACGCCATCACTGTTGGTAAGCACCTTCATATTCTTGTTTGCCAAATAGGTGATATCCTTTTGTACTGCTGGAATGAGGTCATTGAAAAGTATGGTTGGCGGGACCGTCCAGGTAGGGTTCACCACCATGTAGGTCATTTTACCTGAGAAGACAGGAGTCTTACGAAAAGGCTTCCCAACGATCACTTTTTCTTCGAAGGTTAAATCATCATCCTTAAACACTCGCATCCTGAAATTGGCAATATTTACGATCAGGTAGTGGTCTCCAAGGTCCTTTGTAATCCATCTGTACCTTTCCATGTTGATCTTGATCTGATCGATCCTGTCACTGACAGGCACATTCATGGCTGCAATGGTTTTCTCCCCGGTGTTTCCATCCACATCCAATCCGTGACGCATCTGAAATTGGCGCACCGCTTCCGATATCATTTGATCGTACTCTCCTGATGGCTCATAATCTTCAGGTAGTTCACCTGTGTATTGTAACCTATCCGCAATTGCCTCTACCCTCTTCTTGTCCACCATACCGGGCTTAAGGGTTTCTCCTTTTGGAACACTCCCCCAACCTCCATTTTTTTCGTAACCAATATGAGTCTCAAGGAACATGCGCAAGTCATCATAGTCTTTTGTATCCGGTGCAAGACCATAAAACTCATCCTGCAGGTCATCTGAGACAATCGCCATTTCCAGGAATTTTCGGGCATTACCCTCCCTTCTGATCGCCTTCCATTGACTGTCCACAGATTCCGGATTGATCTTGCCGTTCAAAAAGTGACTTGCATAGAGAAGCGCCGCATCGGTCAACAGTATATCCAGATTCGCTCTTTTCTCTCCTTTCAAATCCTCCAGCTCTTTGATTTCCGAGATTGCTGAAAAATGGTAATCTCCGGAGGTCAGGCCTTCCTTTTCAGCATTGCCAATAACCTTTATCAATTGAGTGGCCTTGTTGCTTGACCAGGCTAATTGAAATGACCTTTCCAGATAGAATTCAGGAAGCATGGTCTTGCAATGGAGTATTTCTCCCTCAACGGACATCACTCGTCCTGCGATAATACCTTCTGTTTTCCTTCTCAGAAACTCCTGATCCACCTCCTGGGCATAGCAGGTTCCCAAACAAAAGATGATCGGCAAGGTCGAAAGAACAATTCTAAAGTAGTAATTCATCAAAATTCAAATCAAATCCAATACGCTTTATAAAGTTAATTGTTGCTATTTTGATTATACTTTTATTTCCATAATTACCAAAAATGGACTCATTTAATCGTACGGCTCTCATCTTAATTGACATTCAGAAAGGTCTGGATGAAGTTGAATATTACGGAGGTAAAAGAAACAATCCGGATGCAGAAAACAACGCCAGGCTTATTTTGGAATTCTTCAGAAAAAACCGAATGCCTGTATACCATGTCAAGCACAATTCTACAAATTCCGGGTCTCCATTGCATCCTGAAAAACCGGGAAATGAAATCAAAGAACTAGTTAAGCCAATCGGCAAAGAACCGGTCTTTGGAAAAACTGTCAACAGTGCATTTATTGGAACCGATCTCGAAAATGAACTTAAAAAGGATCAAATTCAACATTTGGTGATCATTGGGCTAACCCTGGAGCATTGCATATCTACATCAGTCCGCATGGCTTCCAATTTAGGTTTTAAGGTGACTCTGATCTCCGATGCTACCGCTGCATTTCAAAAGCATAAAGCCGATGGTTCTGTCATTGGGGCAGATGTAGTATTTGAAGTAAACATTGAAAGTTTGCGTGAAGAATTTGCTACTATTATGGAAACAAAATCGCTGCTTAGTATACAACTCGCCAAATAATGTCAACAAAAGAACTTAATGCACTTCGCCTGGAATTATCTGTGAAATCCAAAAATGGGATAGATTTTTTAACCTCGGCCACCTTAGTCTGGATCATTATCTCCATCATTTGGACTATGGATTTTTCGTCTTACGACAAAAGCGTCCTGACATTCATTGCAGGTGGCATTATGCTGCCTCTCGCATTTGCTATGTCCAAAGTATATAAAACCCAATGGAAAGTTTCACACAATATTTTACATTCACTGGGCCTGTGGCTCAACTTCGCACAGCTATTTTACTTCCCTTTTCTCATTTTTATTCTGATCAAACAACCGGACTACTTTATCATGACTTATGTTATCATCACCGGAGCACATTTCTTTCCGTATGCCTGGTTTTACAATGAGGTGATTTACGCAATAGCTGCAGGACTAATTTCCGTTGGGGCGTTGTTGATCGCACTTTTTCTACCTCCGGAAGACTTTTACCTGATCGGATTATTTATTGTGATCTGCCTGACATTGACTACCTTATCCCTCTATTTTTCCTATAAAAATAAAAGTAAAAAGACCCTGTAAAATAGCATTGGTAATGCGGTAAGGGAATAAACTTCTACGTTTGTTATTAGTCTCATGACTGCAAAATCCCAACGTTTCCACTTTGGCCTTATTCCACTAATTTTCTTTGTTTTTTCTTCCTGCTCTTCAAATGAGCCAGGTCCACCATTGTACGAGGTATCAAACATCGTAACCAGCGATAACGCAAACAATGGAAATGCATCGGACATTGAAGTGAATTTTGATGAGTCAACTTTCGTGGAAAACACGGAGGAATACAGGGTCTTTCTAATTCCTGAATCAGGTTTGAGCAGCTTTGATCTGGAGTTTGCATTGATGGCAGGGCCGGAAATGTACACCGCTGAAATACCTGAAGAAGTATACCCGGTGCAGGGAATTGTTTTGAATGAAAGTCAGCTTGACACGGAGGGGAATGCCATCACAGACGGTCAAAACTACTATACTGCGGTATTAACGGTAAGCAAAAACCGGTCAAAAAATGACCATGTCCTCAACATATCGGAGACCATTTTTAGTCTTAGTGTAAACCCATTCATCGAGGATCATACCTCCGAGATGTCAGTCGGAGCCGGAAGTCTTGTGGCATTGGATGATCAGCTGTTTATGGGCGATTACAATGTTTTCTCAGAATTTGAAGACCTTTTGGAAGGTGATTTTGTCCTAAAAAGAATTGAGAGATCCGGATCAAACAATGATTTTGTTCAGCTCTCCGGAGTCATGGGAGGAAATTCAATAACCTCCCAGGGAGAGGTAGTCCAATCCCTCACCGAGTACGGAATCATTGTCAAAATTGATCCTCAGGGTATCCAGACGACCTTATTGGAATCAGATAAATTCCTGTACGATGGAGTCTTCGTAAATGCCAACGATGAGATATTTCTCGTTGAAAAAACAGACCATCAACTGCTTCAATTAAACTCAGATGGAACAACCACTCTCATTGCTGAATTGCCGGAAAATCCAAGAGGTTTGACGGGTGATGAAAATGGAAACTTCTATGTTTCGCACAATAGTGAAGAAGGTATTATCTCTAAGATAACATCTAATGGAACCGTGAGTACATTCGCAACAATTCCGACTTATGTTTCCCCAAATTACCTTGTTGAATTTTTTATGTGGCTGGGTTACATCACCTACCATAATGACGCATTATATGTGGTAGGCACCAGCGTACACACGATATATCGCATTGACATGAATGGCAACGTGGAGAGATTTATCGGTACGGAAGACAGAGGTGTACCCCGGGGTGATATTCGAACGGCAAAATTGAACCGACCTATGGGAATTGCGATAAGCGCTAATGGAGATTTTCTCTATTTCAGTGGTGGCACGGACACGCATCCCTCACACACTCAGTACTCCGTCCCTTCCAAAATCTACAAAGTAAATCTGCTGGATTAATTATTTACCCTTCAGCTTTTCCTTCAATGCTTCCATTTGATCCGGTCTGATGGTTGGATAGGTAATTCCAAGTTGCTCCAGGTATGAATCATACTGGCTTTCATCGTAGTAGTATGGCGCCAGTTTCGGGGCGTACTCTTCCATGATCCTACTGTTCAGATAAGTTGGTGGCTTATCCGTATCCGAGATCATCGGCACATATTTCTGCTTAGAACTTTGTTCATTTCTGAAGTAATCCCATGCCTGATCCACGAGTTCGGGCTTTAACAGAAAATCCAGTATTGTCATGGCTTCGACTTTTGCCCCTGCTACTACCCCTTTATGGGCAATGGGCGTTGCCATGGCAATGGCATTGGACCAATGATGTCCCTGAAGCCCGGGAATGTTGGAAGGAAATCGGAGAGTTACCGTTGGGACTTTCCAACTGATGTCGCCAATATCATCGGAGCCACCGCTTACCGGATTTTCCACAGGCAACCCAATGGTATCAAGTTTAATGTCCAGCCCTGTCGTATCTCTTGTGGAGTTTACCTCCCGCTGAACGGCCATGGCCAGCATCTGATCCTCCTGGCTCCATTCAGGTAGACCCACGGTTTTAATATTTTCATACATGGTCTCCGCGATGACTTTATTGAAATGCCGGGGCCATGCCGTACCCAGGATTCTTTTGGACATTTTAGTCCGTGTCATCATGGCAGCCCCCTCGGCGATTTCGTTACCACGCTCATAAGCTTCCATGATTTTAGGATAGGTCACTTCTCTGAAATAATACCAGATCGAAGCCTTGGAAGGCACTACATTGGGCTGGTCCCCACCATAATTGATGATAGAATGTGATCGTCCAAGCGGGTGCATATGCTCCCGGGCGTAGTTCCATCCTATATTCATAAGCTCAACGGCATCCGCAGCACTTCTTCCTCTCCAGGGTGCACCTGCCGAATGCGCCGATTCTCCTTCGAAAGTATACTCTACGGAAATAAGACCTGTTCCTCTGGCCTGCCCATAGGAAACTGTCATATTACTGGACACATGAGTGAATATGCACATATCCACTTCATCGAAATAACCGTCTCGGGTAAAATAGGCTTTGGTCGCCACCAACTCCTCAGCAACACCTGGCCACATGATAAGTGTCCCGGGAATATTCTCCCGTTCCATTATTTCTTTTACCGCCAAAACAGCAAGTACATTTAGCGGTACGCCTGAATTATGTCCCTCACCATGTCCGGGTGCCCCCTCGACAATGGGATCGTGATACGCGACTCCTGGCTTTTGAGAAGCTTTAGGGATACAATCAAGATCACTACCTATGGCAATCACTGGCTTGCCCGAACCCCATTTTGCCCACCAGGCAGTAGGTACACCTGAAATACCATATTCAACTTCGAAACCATTTTCTTCCAAAATACCGGTGATATATTTTGAGGTTTCAACCTCCCAAAATCCCAGCTCCGCAAAACTGAAAACCTTGTCTACCATGACCTGAGCCATTTTGGACTGGCCATCGATTTTTTCAGCCACCTCTTTCTTCAATACTTCAATTTTGGGATCTTCCTGGGCCCTGAGCAGGATGGGGATGGTTAATGTGATCAGAATCGTCAGTGCTTTTCTCATAGTTCAAATAGGTTAGGCATTCAATCTACCTATTAATCATGATGGAAGCAACCGCAATTATTCAAGTAGCAAAGGCTTCATTATCTTTAGCAGAAATAATCCAGAATCTTCATCCTATGAAAAGAAGAGAAGTCTTAAAGTCATCTGCATTAGTTGGGGCGGCATTTGTTGTCGGTAACCGATCCGAACTAGAGGCCAAACCGGTCCAATCTAAAGATCACAATTTCACATTTTGTCTGAACACCAGTACCATTCGGAATCAGGAGCTTGGACTAATGGGTGAGATAGAGGCTGCTGCTAATGCCGGTTATGACGGAATTGAAATCTGGATGAATACGCTTCAGAAGTATCTGGAGGAAGGAGGCAATACATCTGATGTGAAGAAGAAGGCTGAAGATCTCGGAATCGGAATAGAAAACAGTATAGGGTTTGCGGCATGGATAGTTGAAGACGATGCCCAAAGGGCCAAAGCCATAGAGCAAACCAAAAAAGAAATGGAACTCCTTGCTCAGATCGGCTGCAAAAGAATAGCAGCACCGCCAATGGGCGCAACACAGGAGCCCGGGCTGGATCTAATGAAAGCCGCGGAACGATACAGAATCGTATGTGAGCTGGGAGCAAAATATGGTGTCACTCCGCAATTGGAGCTGTGGGGATTTTCGCAAAACCTGCACTTATTTGGCGAAACGCTTTTTGTGGCGGCGGAATCCGGTCATCCTTTGGCGGTCATACTCCCGGATGTCTATCACCTTAGACGCGGTGGATCACCTTTCGAAGCATTGGAAATGATAAATGGTTCCAAGATCCAGATGTTTCACCTCAATGATTACCCAGGAGACGTACCCAAATCCGACCTTACCGATGGTATGCGTGTAATGCCGGGAGATGGTGACGCACCCCTTGACAAAATACTGGGTACTCTTAATGCCAAAAATGTTCCGATTGTGCTTTCTCTCGAGATTTTTAATGAGGACGTTTGGAAAATGGAAGCATCAGAAGCATGTAAACTCGGATTGGCCAAAATGAAATCAGTCGTGAAATCAGCTGTAGGCTAGTAGTATTTCCGCAGATTACACAGATGGACACAGATAGAATATCAATCAGCGGCAATCGGCGAGATCGGCTGGAGTTTCTTCTTTCACCTATATTCCCACATATACTGCGGTTGAGTAAAGGAAAATCTGTGGTGATCAGCGAAATCCGTGGGTAATTCTTCTTTTATCTTTATTCCAGCAGAAACCGCAGATGGACACAGATCGAATATTCCAATCAGCGGGTATCAGCGAAATCCGCGGGAGATTCTTTTAATTAACATTTCCCTCAGATATTACAGATGAGGAAAGATGAAATCAGCGGTAATCGGCGAAATCCGCGGGAGATTCTTCTTTCACCTATATTCCCGGCAAATACCACTGATGGACGCAGAGGAGGAAAATCTGCGTATATCAGCGAAATCCGCGGGAGATTCTTCTTTCATTTTTATTCCCGCAGATACCGCAGAAGGACGCAGATTAGGAAAGAGGAAAATCAGTAGTGATCACCCTGTGACTTTTTTCCTCATCTCGAAAAGATCTTTCCGTCGATCTCTCAGGTTTCGAACGCTGCCTTTCTGATTCAGCTCCCGAAGCATATCAATGTCCACATCGGCAATGAGAATCATCTCAGTATTAGGTGTGGCTTCCGCTTTAATTCCGTTTACCGGAAACTGAAAATCACAAGGTGTAAACACCATCGATTGTGCAAATTGAATGTCCATATTATGAACATTAGGAAGGTTGCCTACACTTCCGGCGATGGCCACATAGCATTCATTTTCTATGGCTCTGGCGTGGGCGCAATGACGAACTCTGGAGTAACCATTCTGAGTATCCGTCAGGAATGGAATAAACAATATATCCATTCCCTCATCCGCCAGTATCCGTCCCAACTCCGGAAATTCCGAGTCATAGCATATCAGGATACCCACTTTACCGCAGTCCGTATCAAAAGCTTTGATTTCAGTCCCTCCTACCATACCCCATACCTTATCTTCATCCGGTGTCACATGAAGCTTTTCATACCGATCTACCGAGCCGTTTCTCTTACACAAGTAGCCGACATTCAACAACGAATCACCCTTCATTTCAGGCATGCTTCCGGAAATGATGTTGATATTATAAGAAATTGCCAATTCCGAAAAGCGCTCGACAATAACACTAGTGTGCTGCGCCAACTCTCTAATAGCATCCGGTTCTGGCAAATGATTGTTTTCTGCCATCAAAGGCGCATTAAAAAATTCCGGGAAAAGGGCAAAATCCGACCTGTAACCTGAGACAGCATCCACGAAGTACTCGACCTGTTCCATCAACTGATCCAAATTCTTATATGGCCTCATTTGCCACTGGATAAGTCCCAGTCTAACCACCCTCTTCTCCTCCACTGCCTTTTTCGAGGGTTTTTCATAATAGATATTGCTCCACTCCAGCAGCACCGCATACTCCTGCGAGTCCTTGTCCCCTTCCAGATAGCCTTTCAGCACCTTCTTTGGTTGAAAGTCGTTTGACATCTGGAAATTCAGTACAGGATCGTGGATTTCTTTGAATTTCACTTTCTCAATGTATTGCTTGGGAGTCAGTGAGTCCGCATATTGATGGTAATTGGGAATGCGCCCTCCAAATACGATTCCCTTTAGATTTAGCTTTTCGCAAAGGTCCTTTCGGTAATCATACAATCTTCGACCCAGCCGCAATCCCCGAAACTCTGGCTTAACAAATACATCTATACCATATAACATGTCACCCTCATCATCATGAGAGTCAAAGGTGTAGTTGGATGTAATCTGCTTATATGTATGCTGCAATCCATATTTGTCATAATCAACTATTATGGACAATGCAGCTCCAGCCAAAACCCCATTCACCTCAATCACAATCTGTCCTTCCTGAAATTTCTTAATCAGTTTCTTAATATGACTTTCCTTCCAGAAGGCTTCCGGCATGGTATCGTATGATTCAACCATGGCCCTTTTTAATTCTGCATAGTCCTTCATCCGCAGAAACCTTAGCTCCACATTCTCGATTACTTCTCTTTTCATACGTTCACATTTATCAGGACTCCAATTTAATGCTTCGGTCGGACAGCCTGAAGAATTCACTGCTTCATTTGTGCTTCATTACTAAGATTTAGTCGTTCATTCAATTTTGTCAAAATCGAAACAACCTTGTAAATGCTTCGTATAAGCTATTTATGAAAAGAGGACAAATCGGAGAATTAGAGGAATTGATGCTTCTGGTGATCGCCAATCTTGACTCTGAGGCCTACGGGTTAAACATAAAGAATTACCTATTAAGTCATTGCGAAAGGAAAATCAGCATTAGCACAGTTCATTCTACTATTCACCGCATGGAAAATAAAGGGCTACTGAATTCCAGGTACGATAAGGAAAATGCACCTGAACGAGGAGGTCGTCCAAAATTGATTTTCAGTATCACGGCCAAAGGTCAAAAGGTAATGGAGGAAATAAGATCCATGAGGAACGAACTTTGGCAGAATATTCCCGAATCTGTTTTCAAACCAATCTGAATTTGAAAATACCTCCATCCATACCGGAAAAACTGCTTGGATTGTTTCTGGACAAGTACCTTCTGGATGAAGTCATAGGAGACTTAACCCAGCAATACCATTCAGAAGTTGAACGAAAGGGTAAAAATCGGGCGATGATCAATTACTACATGAATGCCCTCGGGTACACAAGACATTTCACTCTTTTCAAAAGGGATAAAAAACCAAAATACAACAACTCTATGGACATCTGGAAAAACTACCTGGTAGCCTCAGCAAGAAACCTTACCCGCAACAGGCAAAACACAGCTATAAGTCTCATTGGACTTACTGTGGGATTTCTATCCCTTATTTGCATACTTCAGTATACCTCTTACGAGTCAAGCTATGACAACTTTCACAACGAGAAAGTCTATCGGCTTACCCATACCTTTAAAAACAACGCCAGTGTCTCGGAGAATGCCTATACGTTTCTTGCCGTCAAGGACGCAATTAAGGAGCAAGTACCTGAAATAAAAGAATCGACAAACTACCTTCTAGGCAATGCCGTGATCAAAAAGGACGATAAAGTCTTCCAGGAACCTAATGTCCTAGTCACAACTCCTGACTTTTTTAAAATATTTAGTTTCGAAATTCTCAAAGGCAATCCGGAGGACCTTATCAAGCCAAATGCTCTTGCCCTTTCGCATTCCATAGCGATCAAGTATTTTGGAACCGAAGATGCCATAGGCGAGAGACTGCAAATTGATAATCTTTTTGGGAATAACTGGGCTGCGGAGGTGGTCCTCGTTTTTGAAGACTTTCCACAGAATTCGCATTTTCATGCGGATATTTTTGCTCCGACCGAAAGACTGATACAGGCCGCCCGCGAAAACAACTTTTTTGGCAGCATCCCTTTCCACGAAGTACCCTGGCGATGGCTTGGTTTCCAGACTTACGTTACTTTAAAAAATGGAGCCTCCACAGAGTCGGTTAGAATTAAGATCAATGAAATTATTGGTCAGCACAGAGAAACGACGAATAAAAAACTCAATCAAGATCACAGTATCTGGCTTCAGCCGATTGAGTCAATACACACTACCACGGGAATACAGGCAGAAATGAAGCCACCTAATGATGGGGATGTACTTTTTCTGTTTTCCATAATCGCCTTCGTGATTCTGGGAATAGCCTGGATCAATTACATTAACATCGCCACGGCGAGATCCATTACAAGGGGGAAAGAAGTGGGTGTACGCAAGGTTCTAGGGTCTACCAAAAACCAGCTTCAGGCTCAATTCTTACTTGAATCTCTCATCTTAAACCTGACATCACTGATTCTGGCAGTCTTTGGCGCTGTTTTAATTGCCCCTTACCTGGAGGAAATCGTTGAAGTAAACTTTTTTGATACATTTTTCGAGAATACGGAATTGCTACTGCTTATTTTCGGAGTTTGGCTTCTGGGGTCATTCCTTTCAGGATGGTATCCGGCATTTACACTCTCAGGGTTCCCCTGTCTTGAGGTTCTTAAAGGAAAATTGAAATACTCCAATGGGGGTGTAATGCTCAGAAGGATACTTGTTATCTCGCAAATCTCATTCTCCATATTTCTTGTGTCTGCGTTGCTGATCGTACAGTCCCAGATGAATTTCATGCTGAATCACAATCTGGGCGTCAACATTGACAGAACGCTGTTGTTAAACCAACCCATAACACAAGGTCAGACAGGCAATTATGAGTCTTCTATCAATGCATTTATTGAGGACATAAAGAAGTTGTCCGACGTTAAGACCGTCTCAACCACTACAATAGTACCTGGCGTAGAGAACCAATGGAGAAGCAGTATTGAAAACACATCCGGTGATCAGCAAGGTGTATTTGTTCACCGAAGTCAGGTAGATGAGAATTACCTTGATCTTTTTGGTCTGGAACTGGTGGCGGGACGCGGATTCAGTGAGGAGTTTACTGGTGACAGTAAGTCTGTACTTGTCAACGAAACCACCCTTAAGACTCTTGGCTACACTGAACCTTCAGAGATTATCAATCAAACTGTAAAGATGGCTGCGGATGATTACAAGGTGATTGGAGTAGTGAAGGATTTTTATCAACGCGGAGCTCACTTACCCTTTGAACCAATAACTTTCAATAAGGACTCAACAAGTGCTGGATTCTTCATCGCCATAAAGGTCAACACTGATAACATGCGAGCGCTTCTGACTAAAATCGAAGAAAGCTATGCCGAGTTCTTTCCCGGTGCGCCATACAACAATCGATTTATGGACGATGTATTTCGGGAGCAATACCAGGCAGAATTTCGATTTAGGAATCTCTTCACCTTGTTTAGCACAATTGCCCTGCTGATTGCATGTCTGGGTATAGTAGGTCTATCCTCATACCTTGTCAATCAAAAAACGAAAGAAATTGGCATCAGGAAAGTATTGGGAGCCACTGGTGCGAATATTTTCTTCATTCTGAATAAGGAATATCTGTGGGTTACAATCATCTCCTTTCTGATTTCAGTACCTGTGCTTCTCATTCTTGGTCCATCGTGGTTAGATGACTTTGAAAACAGGATTAACATGCATCCAGGCTACTTTATAGGACCCGTTATAAGTATTGCCATCCTGATTTTAATGACCACAGCCGGATACACTATGAAAGCTCTGAAAATAAATCCTGCACGGACCCTTAAAGAGGAGTAAGCTTTTTAAATTGTTGACTAGCTCGATTCACGAATATGAATAGGCCTAGTCACCTGTTTTATCTTTTATTTTTTTTGTTTTCGCAATCCTGCTTGGAATTAACGAATCCTTATAGTGCCCCATCAAGGATCCTGATCATCGGCAATAGCATTACTCATTCAGATCCTATCCCGGATCGGGGTTGGACCGGAAGCTGGGGGATGGCGGCGTCAAGCAGACAAAATGATTTTGTTCACATTCTAGCGGATAGTATTCGAATGTACCAGCCGCAAGCTGATATTCGCTTCACAAATAAGGGAACCCGGTTTGAAAACAACTTTCAGAACTTCAGAATCGAGGACATACCGGAATTACTGGATTTTGAACCAGACATGGTCATACTAAGACTGGGTGACAATGTGGATACTACGCTGGTGCATACAGAAGACTTCGATTTCCATTTCTCGAGGTTTATTAAATCTATCCAGGAAAATAACGCTCATATAATCTGTACAAGTACTTTCTGGGAAAGAAAAGAAGTAAGCAATAAAATGAAAGAAATCTGTATAAATCACGAAATGGAATATGTGGAACTACAGGATCTTTTTCATGAGGATAATATGGCATATCAACAATTCCACCATGTGGAAGTAGCCAGTCATCCGGGTGATTTGGGCATGCTTCGAATTGCAGGAAGAATCTGGTACGATGTCAAACCATTCTTTGCCGGAACACCTTAATTTCAAATTTTCTGCCATTTCATTCAGGATTTTAGCCAACTCAACTACAATTCTTGCAGGCAATAAGAACGTATCGGTATATTCGAATCATCAAAGCGCTTATCAAAATAATGCAATTCCTCAAACAGATATTACTTGTTCTTACGTTGTTTGCATGTCATCTGATTTATGCTGCATGCCCCACCCCTTCCGGAGGATTCTTCAGTGGATCCATTGGCAATCATACTGATAATACAAATGGTTCGGATGATTGTAGTTTCAA
This sequence comes from Cyclobacteriaceae bacterium, assembly GCA_965228045.1. GTDB lineage: Bacteria > Bacteroidota > Bacteroidia > Cytophagales > Cyclobacteriaceae > JANQEU01. The sequence goes on from OZ245789.1 coordinate 2,908,550, forward strand.
TGCCGGCTCCTACTACGATTTAAGAGTACCGAATAACAATACGTTAACGGTTTATGGCAACCTGGAGATCACAGGCGATTTCTCGCTAAGCGGAACGCTTGTATTATACGGCACCATGACAATAATAGGTAATCTGGATATTGATGGTGACGGTGAGATCCAGATCATTTCCGGATCTGAACTTAATGTAACTGGAAATGTAAACAACGGAGGATTCTGGTCCAATGCATTCGCCGAAGGTGGATTACCTCTGGAACAGGGAGGTACCAACAGTGGCACCATAAATGTTGGAGGCAATTTCAATAACAACAATGGCGGTCTCTTCGAGGTAGCTAATGGTGGACTGCTGGATATAGGTGGTGCACTAAATAACAATACGGGAAGCACCATGACGGTTCAGGATGGCGGAACAATGAATGCTTCTTCTGTTAATGACAACGGCACGCTTAATCAACCCGCTGGAGATGAGACTTGCGATGATGGATGCTGCGGAGCTCAATGTGGTACTTTACCCGTGGAATTGGTCTCATTCACCGGAAGTATCGAAGGCGAAGCAATTGTCCTTAATTGGTCCACGGCTACCGAGATCAATAACTCCCATTTTGAGATTGAAAAATCACTGGATGGTGTGGAATTCACACAAATTGGAACCGTAGATGGAAATGGAAATTATTCAGGTTTAATAGAGTACCAATTCACTGATTTTGACATCAGTCATACTCACAATTATTACCGACTGAAGCAAGTTGACTTTGATGGTGCCTATGAGTATCATCCGATTATTCATGTTCATGTAGCCAACACAAACACCGACATCGAGTTGAATGTTTTTCCAAATCCAGTTTCGAACGAGCAATTTACACTGGCACTATCGGATATCGTTGTACCTCAAGACCCAACACTATACATTTTTGATAGCAGAGGAGAACTACAGGTTCAAAGACAACTTCAATCCGGCGTTCGACAATGGGATCTTAGAAGTGAAGCATCAAATCTAAAGAGAGGATACTACATCGTTCAGCTTCACTACGGGTCGAAAATTCTTAAAGAAAAAATCATCGTTCAATAGACAATCTTCAGCTAGATTTATAGAAAATCTAAGCGTAAAATGGAGAGATATCCTGACGTAAAATCTGTAGAGGAATACATGGATTTGTATTTCGGTGCTACCCGGAAGGCCCTCGAAGAAATAAGAGAAACGGTTAAAAAATCTGCTCCGGAGGCCGAAGAAAGCATCGCTTACGGAATGCCCGCTTACAAAGTCGCAGGAAAACCGCTGGTATACTTTGGTGCACACAAATCGCACATTGGTTTTTATGCCACTCCATCCGGTCACTCGGAGTTTGCTCTTAAACTGAAAAAGTACAAAGGTGGAAAGGGATCGGTCCAGTTTCCGCTTAGTGAGCCAATGCCATTGGAATTGATAGCGGAAATTGTGAAATTCAGAATTGCGGAAACGCTAAGTAAAGCCGGAAAGAAGTAATTGGATTCCGCGTTCGGTATAGATTTTGATAGAAGCCACTCCATGAAAAGATTTACTAAAAAGACTTTGAAATTACTGGGTATACCTACCCTTGCATTGTTCCTGATGGCTGTGGGCTGTGATGGAGGAAATTCGGACAGTGCGGAATTAATGGATCTGGGAATGGCTATGGAGGAAGCCGACAGATCTTCATTTCGATCAGCCTCCCCGGTTCAGACTAAGGAAGAGTCCGTTTCTATTGAACAAAAGCTTATAAAATCAGGAAATATCGAATTTCAATCAAAGGACATTAGCATTGACTATGAAAAAATAAAATCACTTTTACCAGCTTACCAGGCATATATTGAAGGTGAGAATCAGTCCCGCTCCGACTACCGGATCACTTATAATCTTACGATCCGGGTTCCGGCAATCAGTTATGACAGCCTCTTTGGCGATGTGACTTCCATTGCGTACAAGCTGGATAATAAAAACTCAAATATTCAGGATGTTACCGAAAGGTATTACGACCTGGAAAACAGGATCAAGAACAAGAAAGTACTGGAGGAACGTTATCGGGATCTCCTTGATCAGGCCACAGAGATCAAAGATATTCTGGAGATAGAGAGGAATCTTAATCAGGTCAGAACAGAAATTGAAGGACTTGAAGGTCAATTCAGATACCTCAGCAAGCAAATTGGATACAGTACACTTTCCGTATCTTTCTATGAAGTACTACCCTACACGTTTGATGGTGATCAAAGACCAGGGTTTGGAGCAAGAGTCCTGAATGCCCTGGATAATGGATGGCAGGGGTTCCTCACTTTCCTTGTTGGTGTGACTTCTCTTTGGCCGTTTGTAATTCTATTCTTCATATTAAGATATCTTTTCAGGAAACTTAACATCCGCTGGAAAAGAAAAAAAGAGTAATCCGAGGGTAGGTTGATTTGATTTATGGCTATTTTGGTTGTCACAACACAACCCAAATGCGGATTCAGTTACTACTACCTGTATTGCTGTTTTTGTCGTGTATTTCCCCCTATGAAAACGAACCGGAACAGCGCCCCAACTTTATAGTTGTCATCACAGATGACCAACGCTATGACGCTTTGGGAGCTATTCAGGACGAACTTAATGGTCAAGGTAGATACCCCTGGATACAAACGCCAAATCTGGACGCCCTGGCCAGGCAAGGAATGTTATTCAAAAATGCGTTTGTTGTCAATTCCCTTTGTTCGCCTAGCAGAGCTTCCATTTTAACCGGAAATTATGGTCATAAGCATGGGATCAGGGACAATCATACACCGTACCATGGCTATTCCTTCGCATCTATTCTCAGAGATCATGGGTATCATTCCGGTTACTTTGGCAAGTGGCACATGGGCAATCAGTTAGGTAAAAAATCGGGATTTGACCATTCCTTTAGCTTTATAGGACAGGGAGACTATTATGATGCTTGGTTTGAAAATGACGGAAATATGATCAAGACGAAAGGATGGATCGATCACGTGACCACAGATCACTTTCTGGAATACCTGCAAGAGCATCACGATCTCCCGTTTTGTTACATCGTAGGATATAAAGCTCCCCATGGTCCATTCAACAATGCCCCGGAGACAGTAAGAAAGCTTTACAGCAAAGATCAGGTTCAGCCAGTCCCAAATTTATTCATTGAACCAGGTTATGAAGCTCCGGTTCATTATTCCAACAAAGAGACATATGAAGCCGAAAACGGTCGCCAGGATCGGGTTGCACTTCAGTACATCACTGCCATTGATCTGTGTGTAGGTGAAATCGTTTCAACATTGGATGACCTTGAGATTAGAGAAAACACATATATTCTTGTTATGAGTGATAACGGATATTACAATGGTGAGCACGGATTAATTGACAAAAGGAGTGCCTACGAAGAAAGTATTCGTATCCCTATGATCCTTGCCGGGCCTAAAATAGTCCCGGGCAAAACGGAGAAGATGGTTTTGAACATAGACGTAGCTCCCTCCATCCTTAGTCTGGCTGGACTAAATGTGGATAACCAATTTCATGGAAAGGATTTCTCTGAGCTACTTTGGGGAGATGAAGTGGAATTACGAAATGAGTTCTATTACGAATATAACCGTCTATTAATTGGTCCACAATACCACATAAAAGCCTTGAGAACAGCAGAATATAAATTAATAGAGTATGATGGTTATGATGAATTGACAGAATTATACAACCTGAAAGAAGATCCTTTTGAAACCAGGAATTTAGCCCGGGACATGAATCATATTCAACAACTTTCAGACCTACGCATCAGGTTACAAAGTCATAGCAGACAGCTTCAATCCGGATCATCGTATATTGAGAATTATCCTTAAAAAGTAAAAGCGGGACAATGCCCGCTTTACCAGTTGCTGCGATAGAAGAAAAGGAATTTTTATTGCTTAATTATTTTTAAAGTCGCCCGATTAAGATTGTGAGGGTCTGTTACCTGTAAATGATAAATTCCTTTATTTAAGGTTGAGAGATCCAAAGTGATTTCATGTTCATTCTCGTTTACCAATTTCACATCAATGCGCTTACCTTGCATATCTTTTACCGTGTATGAAGTGTTTTGAGTTGCCCATGCAGGTAATCGGTATGTGATAGTACCATCCGTAGGATTAGGATAGACCATTGAAATACTTTCGTCCAGTCCATTTATTATCTCTGTTTCCTGAATATTTACCCTAAAAGTTGTGCTGACCTCATCAATGCGATCCGAGCAAGTCAGTTCAACTTCGCCTGTGCCATTCAATCCTCTATCGGTTAGAACAAGCTGGATTTTTACCAACCCGTCATCCGTCTGAACGTTCCTTTTGATGCTTAAGTCCACCAATGAATCCTTGGTCGCGGCAGTTACTTCCAGAGAACTGTCATCAAGATCATCGAAGACATCTGAAATGTCCAGTTCATAAGAGCCGAATCCCTCTTCAAGATCCACATTGGAAATGGGATTGGCTACATAGGGTACAGAATTAGGGATAATGGCAACATCAAAATCATAAGGAAGTGAATACTCGCCATCCACTGCTGTTAACACTATGTTAGAAGTTCCAGTACTTTTATCCAATAGAAAATATCCGGAATCAAGTGAGCCAGTGATCTCTACCACACTTGTATCTTCAACCGCTACTCCAAGGACATAGTCTCCACCCTTTTTCTCAAAAACATCTTCCAATGGAATCTTTCTTTTTGTCTTGTTGTGTTTGTAGACAAAGCCGGAAATCGGATCAACAATTTTCAACGTTCCAGGTACGTATATCACCAGGTCAAAGAAATTGGTCTCAATACTCTCTTCTCCCGAAAACAGGTCGTCCGCGGTAACCCGGTAAATGCCTACTCCATCAGTCGTATGGGCAACTTGCAATATATTTTCGTTGAATTGATGTTGCACAAGGTTGTCTCCACTGATATGCTTAAATGTATATGTGAGTTCATCATTGTCCGCATCTTCGAAATAACCGGAAAGGTCAAGATTATTCCAGCTATCAGAAGTATTCGCTATCCATAATGTGTCTTTAGACCTGGTGGCTTCCGGAAGGGAATTTTCGAAAATTTTAAGATTGTCAATATCCAGATAACCACTTCCCTTATGTAGAAATTTTATTTGAAAGTATTCCGTGAATTCAAATTCATGATCTACCAAAATCTGTGAGAGATTATCCACGGTTACATTTTGCAGCTGGTTATGATCGCTAAGTTTTTCCATTGCATCATAAAGCAATGTCCATTCTGATCTGGGAGAATCTCTGAAAAGGATTCTAGCCATTTCGGTTAAAGTAGAACCTGCCACGGAATGCACGTCCAGGTCAACGGACAGCCGGATGTTCTGCTCCGCTGCATTATATCCTTCCATATTAAGATTAAACAGCAACTCTGATCCGTTATCACTGCCTGCCAATCGAAGGGTACTGCTCTTATCATCTCCGGCTTGACCATCGGTACCATAAGCCGTTAAAGAGGAATTCTCATTTCCCTCTGAAATGATGAAGGAAGCATGCTTCAGACCATTAATATTATAGTCGGTACTCGAAGTTGAATAACCAAAAATATCCAACGGATCCACAAAAGGAAGTGGACCTGAATACACGGTCATTTTACTGGTCTTCAGACCCTGCAATTGGTTATTTCCCGGATCCCTGTCGTCATTTAAGCTATGGCCGAATTTGAATTGATACTCGCCATCGGCAGACAGGTCGATTGCTGAAAATGTGACATCCATCGTTTCGAATGAGGCCAAAGGGCCATCAACTATTTGTTGCCGAACGACAATTTCATGATCGGGCATCGTGATGTGTAGGTATAGAGGCATGTTGGAGAGAGTGGCCTCTCCTTTATTTCTAATAGTAAGTGTCAGGCTTTCGTTATTTTCAAGAAATGGAGAAGGTTCCGGCACGGTGGCTTCTATCAGTCCCAGGTCAATATCCTGGAGTTTGAAAAGCTGAATATCTCTTAGGTAAATGGAAGAATACCTTTCTGCTCCAAATCGTATTTGAGTGGTACTTGAAAAATTCTGCTCATTATCGAATAAGAAATCCGATACGTAATCAAAAGAATAATAAGAATCATCTGTTTCCTCTATTTCCCCGTAATGGATGAATGTCAGCCATGGATCAAACTCAGATCCCCGAATAAAAATAGCGTCATTTCTTTCGTGTTCATCAATGGTGAACTCAAGGTTTAAATTCAGGGAAAGTAAATCATGCAAAACATCATAACCCTCCAAATCCACCGTCCAAACCAAATTGGCAGAATCAGACTGTCCAAGTGCATTTAAGTAAGCATAATATCCACTTTTATCTTCTTCCTGAATAAATGAAATATCCCCTCCCCTGGTGCTAAAAGAAAATCCATCTAAACCGGGTATAGCCATGATATCATAAGCAACAGGGGCCTGAAACGGCGGAGAGTCATAAGGTACCTGGATATCTGAGAAATTTTCATATTGCGGTAGGTTCCCAGATCTGGCCAGATGTTCGTTTCCGGAAAAGGCTGCCACGACCATTACTTTATCTACCACAAAACCCACATTTTGATCCATAGCACCTGAATGGAACCTGAAGGAAATTGACACATTTGGCTGCTCCGCACCTCCCGTCAATTCATGTGCAAAAATGTAATAACCACTACTGCCACCGTGAAAGTTTTGGTCTGGTGTATACCAACCTCCGTCCGAAGCAAGACCCAAGGTTTCATATCCTTCCCCAAAATCCACCTCTACCCATAGATTGTCCTCAGGGCTCTCTGTGAGATATGACATTCTAAATATTAATATCGGATCTTCCGTAAAATCAGTAAAGTCAAAAGCCGGAGATTCCAGTCTGCTATCCTCATTGGCATTATAATTACCAAACGCATTTGTGGCCCAACCCTTGGTCTCATCTGTCCATGCCCAGGAACTATTGGTACCTGATGGCTCCCATTCTCCATCATCAGAATTAAAATCCTGGATGTAGGGATAATCAGTAATGCCTCCCTGACCAAACGCTATTGTAGCCGGTAGTAACAGTAGATAAAGTAAGTTTTTCATTTTCAATTGCTAGTTCTTTTAACAATTTTACTCAGATTGGATACCGTTTCCTGAAATGAAGCGTCTACAATGTGTCTACCAAATGAAAAAAGTGAGTCCTTCGGAATTGGGGTTATCAGAACCGATGTACGTAGTCCATTTTTTTAAAATTGATTTCTGATTCGTTCACCAAGTTTTTCGATGTTACCGAGATGCTTGACTTTTTATATTTGATTACCTTTAACTCTAACCTATCAAGAAATGATAATCGCTGATAACTGTTCGGAATTCAATGAGTTGATGGTGGTTTGAATGCGAAAGGATTCTCCCGATATTGATTACCACTTTCATTTACAGAACATAGATCTAAAAAAGAATTAACCAAAAACATGAAATACTTTACACTGGCCCTTCTACTGGCTTTCGGATGTAACCAAAAAAACAACACATCCTCAGATGAAAAAGAAACAACCCCTGCAGCCACACAGGAAGCCCCTGTTGATAACTCACGATTTAACGGAGAAACTGATCTTTTGCTCGCACATTATGACTGTAAGACGGACGTAGACGACATCCACTCGGCTGCCGCCTTGCGCACCATGATGTCGCATCCGGATTTTCAGGGTACAAACTTCCACGTAGTAGCGGGAACCTACGGAATCCAGGAAGGATTGTATGTGCCTGCCAATGAGCTCCTTGAACTTGCGTTCGGTGATCGATGGTCCGATGCTCACAATGACTTTGACCAGGCCCTCGAGGAAGTTTATGCGAAGGTCAATCAGACATTAGGAGCTGGTGGCGAAATTTGGATTGCCGAGGGTGGACAGTCAGACTTCAGCGCTGCACTTGCCCTAAAGGTGGAAAGTATGATGGGTAGCGAACAACTTGACAACATTCATGTGGTCCAGCACAGCGACTGGAATGAGGAAGTGACTACACCTGAAGACCTGGAATTTGTAAAAACCAGAACACAATATCACCGTATAGAAGATGGAAATGCCAGCGACAACGGTACACCTGATTTCAGAGACCCGGCTACCATCAACTGGCAACAGTACATCTCTGACCCGGTAAAGACCGAAGTGTGGAACATGGCAATCTCCATCGCCAATGAATACAACGCCGCAGAAGGACGCTACGACAATGAGGCCGTAGGTGCCGGGGGGTTAGACTTCTCTGATACAGCAGAAGTGTGCTGGATCTTTGGAGTGGAAGACATCAAAGACGCCAATGAATTTTTTGAACGGTACGGGGATTAATACAAGATTTCGGATTTGAAATTTAAGATTCCGGGTTTAGGGTTCTAAATTTTAAGATTTGGGGATTCAATTATTGCTTGAGGTGAGTACAGTGTAGCCTTGCAGTTTGTCTTTTCGATATGACTCGCTTCTTACCATCCCCACACCCCTGGTTATCCATTCGATCTGATCAAATTCAAATGTAAGCGACATACCCATTTTGCTTGTTACTGTTGACTTGCTGGTGATCTTAAAAGCCTCAAAGTCGCCAGCCGGTGTGGATACAGTTTCAGATCCCACTACTTTTCTCTCCGTGATTTCAACATTGATGTTCATGGAAACTGCTGTACCTACAGCAGTGACCGTTATGTCACCATCAGGAAGGTTCATTCCGGCGGAAAGTTCTGCTGGATACTCCAGATTGTTCCCTTCCACCTCTACGGCAAAGTTCTCCATTGCCTGCATCTGTTCTTCCGGAACGAATCTTCTCATGTCAAATTTCAAAATACCGTTTTCACAGATGATTTCAAGCTCCCCATTTCCGATTTCTTTGCCTTTCTTATCCCTTGAAACAACTGCCAACAAAGCCTCGTAACCGTTCGATGACTTTTCATAGGAGGATACGGTTTGAGTTTGCGAACCCTGAAGTTTGTCTTTGTGATTAAAATTTTCGTAACTCCAGGTTGATCCCTCATTGATGTCGAAGTATGGATTACATTGGGAAATACCCAGGAATGAGGATAATACCAGCGCCAGGGACAGTAAGTTTTTGAGCGAATGATTCATCTTTTTTCTGTTTTGGTTCGAACCAAAAAGGTAATGATAATAATGTCAAATGCAGAAAAGAATCCCACCTTCCGGTCCTTAAATCAATAATTTCAATATAATTTAAGTTATATTTTTTATTAATATAATTATAATTAACCCAATCAATTACATTTGCCCACTAATTAGTTATTGACCTACTTTTATTAACCAAAGAATGACAAAAAGTGAATTTTATGATGTGACGACATCTGGAAACGTATTGGAAGTAACTCTCAAAGGATTTTGGCAGGATTCCCAGGTTGATGAGATTGGAAAGTCCCTTGGTGAAGATTTCTTTGAAGCGGTGGATTCCTTCGAAAAAAACAGATTTCTTGTAATTGCCAACTTATCGGATTTTGGAATACCCTCAGAGAAGGCCAAAGTTTATATAGGTAATTGTATGAAATATGGTTTGGATAACGGCCTGCATAAGTCTGTAGAAGTCCTTCCAAAAGCCATGACCAGGATAGGAATAGAGCAAGCGGCGAAGTCTACCAGTAATGATGACTTCAGAGTCAAGGTAAAAAGTTTACCAGAGGCTTATGAAAAGATCGAAACTCTCAAAGAAGAATTATAAGTATCAAAGGGAGCCTCGCTCCCTTTTTCGTTCAACTTTTCCTTTCAGCTAATCAAACCGTTCTGACCTTCAAAGATTTCAAGATCAGAATTGCTAAATTCCCATAGTGAAATTGGTTTTGACTTTTTCCCTGATCCATTTGGGACTGACCCTCTCAGCTCAATCACCCGCCCGAGCTAACATAATCGATGATAATGGCCTGAAACAGGGTGACTGGGTATACTATTATGACGAAAACTGGAATGAACTAAGAGAAGGCAAAGACGCTGGCTATTATCGCCTTGTCACCTATCATGATTCGCAGCCTGTAGGTCAATTAGGTGACTACTACGCTAACGGCCAGCCACAGATGCTCGCCGATTCCGTCATCAATGAAGTCGAAAACCTCTTCGAGGGTCGGGTAATCTACTACACTGAGGAAGGACTGGTCACTTTTATTGAAATATTTAGTGATGGATCGCTTGACACGACCAGCACGATCGATGCATTTATTGCGTTCATCGATCAGTATCAGCAGACGATCCCGGATCACATGAATACTTCCCTGGCAAATGACGTAGCCTACCTTTTTCTGAACCAGGAACGCTACGTGAAGGCAGAAGAATATTACACACTCTCCAGGAACATCAGAGAAATACGCGTTGGTAACCAGCATATACTTTTTGCCGGTCTACGAATAAGTTGGGTTATGCGGAACTCAAACAGAACAAACACGAAGCCGCTTTATCTCATTACCTGCAGGCAGCTTCGCTTTTTCGACAACTGGAGGGAGAAAATTCCAACTTTTACCTCAACTCCTGCATGAATGCTGCGCGAATATTTGCCCAAAAGCGTAAACGTGATAAGTCACTTGAATTTTGGCTCCAAGCCAACCAAATAAAAGAATCTGCAATAACTGATGGTCAGATGGATCAGTTCGAGAAGTTTTATGAGTCTGTAGAATAATCTTGATGAAAATTCAGGAATTATTCATTGTTCTCACCATCACAATAAATCCGGGAATTCACGTTATGTATTCACTAAACCGATGATTGATTAGAGCCCGGACATAATTCCGGGCTCTTTTTTTTAATCATTCCTTTATCAGCTTCCTAACCTGTCTTTCTCCTCCTCCCATAATCTCCAGGAAGTAAACGCCAGGCTTAATGTCAAGCTCCAGCTTCCTTCCTATCTCCTCGCCGGTAGTCTTGCCTGATCCATAGACTTTCTTACCTGCAGTATTGTAGATATTCAGCTCCATCGATTTATCACCGTTGCCGAAGTACTGGATCATGAGGTAATCATCAAACGGATTGGGGAAGATCAGCCAGGTTTCAGACTCCAGCTCTATCTCTATCTCATCCGCATCATTCGCGATCACGGAAGGTTCATCATCCATGTAGACCGTACCCTGGACAAAGTCCTCCGGTGACGGTGGCGCACTGGCATTCAACTGAAGCGTCATAAAAGGCCCTTCGATGGTAGTTGGTTCCATGGCATAACTGCTGTACAGGAAGTAATTGTTATAAACATTGCTTGTCACATCAAAAGCGCTTGATCCGAAGGTCACATCCTCTATTTCAATCTTTTGCTGGTTATAACTGAAGAAGAAATCAAAGGCCTCCATCTCAGATGGCTGCACTACCATTCGCAAGTAATAACTACCACCTTCCTCATACATGTTGTCAAAGTCAAACGCCAGGAAAGCATCCTCCTCGGTCCGGGCATCCGTGCCATCCACTGTTTTCCAGTTGCCATTGACATCCCCAAGCATCACACCGATGTAAGTCTCATCAAAGGTCTCCGTACAGGCTCCCGTTGTCGATGCCGGAACCGGCAGACAGTCTGCCACGGTGGGCACTTTGGATCTGCTAAATCCTACTCCGTCATCGGCCGGATAGGTGGCACTGATCTGGTACTGAGGATCGGCATCCAGTGTCGTCTCATCTATGAACAGCCAGTCGTCTGTACTGGTCACACCATCCTGCGTGAAACCACAAATGTTCATGACCGAGCGGGCCGCAATCAGCGTGACGTCTGCCGCATTGACCTGTCCATCATGATTTACATCTGCTGCCAGTATTGCGTAGACATTTGGAGTGTATGAAGCGTCGTTTGTGGCAATCTTCATGGTACGGTTTTGGTCCGTTCCATTGATCCACTGCATCATGTTGGTACATCCGGTGGTATCTTCAAATGATCCCGGTATGTCTCTGAAGATACTGATGTGTTCCCCTTCGTTGATGTCGTACGTAAACTGCCCCAGGAGATCAGGATTGTAGTCAGCACCTGTTACATTACAATCAGCGTCTGTGCCGGTTATGGTTGTCGGGATGTAATAGCCTGGGTTGCTGGCATCATACGGAATGTACTTGTTTCCTTTGTTCCAGTACTCCAGTGTACCAACAAAAGTCGCTTCGTTGGTAACCGTGAAGATAAACTCGCTTTCATTACAATGAACAGAGTCTCCGGCCGTCAGCGTACTTTCAGTGACGCCGCAGAGCTGGAGTGCCAGTTGATCGCCCGGGATCACGTCCGGATCGTATTCAAACTCGAGCGTGATGATGTCTCCGCTTCCGCTGAAATAAGATGGAAAAGGTGCACTTCCCTTGAAGTAGATCAAACCTTCAACGGTGCCGGGCACACTGGTATTGAGGTAGTAATCTGCGATAGACGCGTCTCCCCCATGCACCACGTCTCCGATCATGGCATCGCCTGTTGGCGACATCATGGTGGTGTCATATGTCACACAGAAGTTCAGCCCAATGATGCCATTACCCACAGCATTACCTGCTGTGATGGGCACATTGAAAAATGGTGAGGCACAGGTCACATCTGATTCGGTAAGGGTGTAATTGCCCTGGCAACCAGTGACATTCATCCTTATCACCACATTTTCACTTTCAATGATCAGGTCAGTTATGATCGTATTTGACACCTGAAGAACATATGTTCCCGTATCAGCAATGGTCGCTGACGTGATATTCAATGTTGAGCTCGTTTGACCCGGCACCGCCACACCGTTACGATACCATTGGTATAGATTGGCGGATCCCCCTATTTCTCTATCAATGCTAATGGAGGAACCTTCGGTTAAAAGTGTATCTACTGGCTCACCAACCTTAGCCTGACCAAAGTATAGGAGATTGAACATCCCCACAAATGGCTCCAGGTCTTCGAATGTAAACCGGTTAAAGAAGACGTAAAGTCCATTATTCAGATTTGGCATTGTCGATACATCCGGAATATCCACAAATGAGTTTCCACCTATATATAGCGTTTGCAATTGGTTCAATGTAAGAATTTCATCAGGCACATTTCCGACCAGGTTATTAAATCCCAGGTCCAGATACGTTAGGTTGATGGCATTCGCAATATTTGCAGTCAGTTCCCCTTCGAAGGAATTATAGGCCAGCAATAATGAATTTAAATCTGATGTATAGAGGAATTCCGGCAAGGTCCCTGACAGATTGTTGGTATTTAAATTGATATAACCAAGAGGTATATCACCCAACTCTACTGGAAGGTTTCCGGAAAAACTATTATCATTCAGATATAAAGTAGTCAATTCATACATCAAACCCATTTCAGCAGGGATGGTGCCGGTCAGGTTATTCGTTGCCATATTCAATCCAACTACCTCATTTAGGTCACCGATTTCAGGTGGTAGAGTTCCAGTCAGGTTATTTCCGTTCAAACCTATATACTGAACCCGATCATCGAATGAAAGGGTTATACCATACCAGGAATCCAGTGGTCCTGTGAGCCAATTGTCATTGTTATTCCAATTAGGCCCATCGGTCGCATTGTAAATTGCAACCAAAGCCAACGAATCTGATTCGAAAGGCGATAAATTCGGAACATCAACACCTACATTGATTTCATTGCTATATATCGTCAAATCCGTGACTATGGTGTTAGTCACTTCCAGATGGTAAAGACCGGCATCAGCCGCGGTAACGTTAGTGAGAGAAAGGACCGGACCTGTCTGTCCACTTACAGGTCCTCCGTCTTTATACCATTGATACACGTTAGCTGATCCACCAACTGTTCTATCAATTGTGAAATTATCACCCGTTGTCAAAACAGTGTCTATGCTTTCTCCTACCGAATCCTGTGGAGAAAAAGAAGTGTAAGTAAAGCCAACGTTAGGTTCCAGATCCTCAAATGTAAACTTGCTCCGAGCCACATACAGGAAATCCATATCAGGAATTCCGGAAAAGTCAGGCAGATCTTCAAGTCTGGTATCATTCGCCTGAAGAATAATCAGATTTTGTAAAGAGGCCATTGTATCCGGTATGGCTCCGGTAAAATCATTTCCACTGAAATCTACATATCCGAGATTGGTCAATTGACCTATGCTATCGGAAATCTGGCCCGAAAGATCATTGCGATAAAGCATCAGGGCGGAAAGGTTGGTCAAATTGTAAATGAAATTAGGAATGGGTCCGGTAAAATTGTTCCCTCCCAGATACAGTTGATAAATGCTCTCCATAGCTTCAATTTCAGGAGGAATCGGCCCTGTCAGGTTGTTCTCCGAAAGAGACATATTAGACATGAAGGTTAGGTTGGCCATTTCCGGTGGTAATGTTCCGGACAAGTTGTTTCCCCATACCTCCAGACGATATACTCTTGATCCATTGGTCCAGACACCATGCCATGTATCCAAAGGTCCCGTTAACCAGTTATCACTATTGGTCCAGTTCGGCCCGTCAGTAGCATTATAAAGTGCCACCAGCGCCAGAGAATCCAGTTCAAGAGGTGTGGGAGGAGGATTGGAGGAAGAAATGTTAATTGGTCGACCATATATGGTTAAATCAGTTGCAATAGAATTGGTCACCTCAACATGGTAGGCCCCTACATCCTCATTTGTAAAGGAAGCAATATTCAAAGCACTTGAGTTCTGACCGGGTAAAGAGACTCCATCCTTAAACCATTGGTATTGATTGGCGGTACCGCCAATTGTTCCGTCAAAGGTCAAAGTTGTGCCTAAATCCGCTATGGTGTCAATCGCAACCCCAATGGAGTCCTGTGGACTATAATTGAAATACTGGATACCAATATTTTCTTCCAGATCCTCGAACGTCAGCCGATTGGAATTTACAGTAACATTGGTTATCGAGGGCATAGTCGACATATCCGGCAATTCATCAAGCTCGTTGTGAATGGCCGAAAAGACTTCTAGGGAGCTTAATGTCGTAATCGAGGTAGGGACCGAACCAGAAAGGTTATTCTGATCTACCTGAAAAGAAATAAGGTTTGTAGCCATTGAAATACTATCAGAAATGGATCCAGTCAGGTCCGAGTCAAAGAAACTGATGTATTGGATATTTGGCAGCGTGTAAATGGAGGAAGGAATTGGCCCTGTCAGTTGATTAAAATCTAGAGAAATAGAAACTACACTTTCTAGATTTCCAATTTCCCAGGGCACAGTCCCGCTTAAATTGTAATTTCCTTGGAGGTTTAAGCTTTGAACCTCAGTCAGATCACCTATTTCACTCGGTAGAAATCCATCTAGATTGTTATAATTTAAATTCACATTCGTCACCCTTCTGGATGGGAATGATGCCACAATAATACCATACCAGGTATCCAATGGCCCCGTCAACCAATTGTCATTATTGTCCCAGTTAGGGCCATCTGTGGCATTATAAAGCGCTACAAGTGCAAGTGAATCTGATTCAATATTGGCACTGCCACTTATATTTAATGTTATGGGTCTGGTAATGATCTCCAAATTAGGCAGTAATGGACTTGTGGCCTGAGCATGATAGACGCCGGCGTCGGAAGACTGGACTGAACTCAGGGTCAATGTTGGTCCTGTTTCTCCGGGAATCAAAAGACCATCTTTGTACCATTCATACACATTAGCACTGCCACCAAGAGTGCGGTCCAAAATCACCTCTAAACCAGCCTCGGAAGAAACATCTACGGATTGTAAAGCACTGTCCTGCGGCCAGAATTGGTAAGTGGTTATCCCAATATTTGGTTCCAAATCATCGAAAACGAGTCGATTTCCGGAGACAGATAGAAATTCGAGGTCAGGTAATCCCGATAGATCCGGAATCCCATCAATAAGACCATTATCGTTAAGCCTAAGACTGGTCAGGGAGGTAAGTGAGTTAATTGAATTGGGAATCTCTCCTTCCAATTGATTGAATTCCAGAAAGAGCAATTCAAGATTATCCGCTGGTCCGATATTACCAGGTAATGCGCTTAACGAATTACCATAGAGAGCAATAGATTGAATTTCCGGTAAGGAAAGTAAACCTTCCGGCACTACGCCTGTTAACGAATTGCCCGAAGCAGAAAATGCTGTAAGATTTACCATACCCGAAACTTCCTCCGGAATGGTACCTGATATATTATTATTCCCTATGAAGATTACTTCCATCGCGGTAAGGTCACCAATTTCAGGAGGAAGCGTTCCGGAAAGGTTATTGCCCTGCAGGACCAACTGTCTCACGCGTCCGTTTCCAATGGTCAAACCTACACCCTGCCATGAGCTGACCGGTCCAGTTAGCCAATTGATGTTATTGGTCCAATTAGGGCCGTCAGTGGAATTGTATAAAGCTACGAGGGCCAGCGAATCCTGTGTTAAACCCGAATTCGAGACAGTCAAATTTATGGCGTTACTAAAAAGAGTTAAAGACGGAGCAATGGCATTGGTAACCCTGACCTCATACAGGCCTGCATCGGAAGGAGTTACATTTGTTAGGGATAAAACAGGATTGGTTTCTCCCGGAACAATTACATCGTCCTTATACCATTGATAAGAATTAGCGGACCCACCAGCAGTTCTGTCAATAGTAAAATTTCCACCATCTGCAACTTCGACATTAACCTCATCCCCGAACTGATTCTGCGGCGAATAAATAATGGTCGAGATTCCCACATTCGGTTCAATGTCATCAAAATGGAATAGATTATTTGACATGAAGAGTTGGGTGAGATTTGATATACCGGATAAATCCGGAAGGTTCTCAAAATTATTATTTCGAATATCCAATACCTGGAGCGATGATAATGAGGTAAGGGTATTGGGAACACTACCGGATAGTTGGTTGCCCCAAATCTCGATGGCCTGTATACCTTCGAGCAGAGAGACACTATCAGATATCGTCCCAATTAAATTATTCTGATTTAAAATCAATGAAGTAAGCTTTTCCAGGGTGTACAGGGTGTTTGGAATCGATCCACCGAAGAAATTCCGACTCAGGTTTAAATAATAC
Organism: Cyclobacteriaceae bacterium; assembly: GCA_965228045.1. Classification (GTDB taxonomy): domain Bacteria; phylum Bacteroidota; class Bacteroidia; order Cytophagales; family Cyclobacteriaceae; genus JANQEU01. Next base: position 2,925,378 of record OZ245789.1, read on the forward strand.
AATGAATCCATATCTCCTATCTCTGGCGGTATACTCCCGGACAGGTTATTTAACTGTACATGAAAGATCTCCATTTCCGTTAATGAGGATATTTCCGGAGGCAAAGTCCCTGATAGGTTATTATTGGTAAGCAAAATGTTTGTTACCCGCTGTGTAACGGAACTTGTATTGACGCCATACCACGTGTCTACGGGACCCGTCAACCAATTGTCATTATTGTCCCAATTAAGGCCATCTGTGGCATTATAAAGTGCAACCAAAGCAAGGGAATCTGAAGTAAGATCCTGTGCATTTAATTTGTTAGCAGGAAATAGTGCGTTGAGTGCGCAGAGTAAAACTGCAAGCGCCATCACACGAGTTGCGTGCGGTTTCATGAGCGTAAGGATTAGGTTCGAAAATTCATTTTCAAACCTTCGAGGCTGGTAGGCGACCTGGGTTAAGCGTATGAGTAATGTACTAACTACCTGATTGTCAGACTATACCCCATTTGTGGTAATTTTATGAACGACAGGATTACTTTCCGAAGGAGAAAATGTCTTATTAAAATTAAAGGTTATGGATTTCAACATTAATTTAATTTCGGGTAATTCAGGCCTATGGAATTAGGCTTCTCATAAGTTTTCCAAGGGCAATTTGGAGCTGACATCTTTACCTGAATGTTATTTATGCCGAATTAAAAAATCATTTTAGTTGAGATCACCGTATAAATACGAAACTTTGCGACAACGCCAGGAATTTTCTTCGCAAAAACGCTCATAATAAAACCGCCATGTCCCGAACAATTTTCGTTAGGTCACTAACCATTATTCCCCTTTTTCTTTGTCTAACTACCTCCAACGCACAGTCTCTCAGATTTAGCAGGCTTGACACCAATGATGGCTTGTCCAATGGTGTAATCAATTGCACCCTAATGGACGGTAAAGGCTACATGTGGTTTGGGACTGAGAACGGTCTCAATCGCTACAATGGCTACGAATTCCGAATCTTCTCACATGATCCAAATAACCAGGAATCTATTTCCGGCAACAGAATAATGGCCATGAAGGAAGATGAGAGTGAAAACATCTACCTGGCAACAGCCACTGGAGGATTGAGTATTTACCATTGGAAGTCAGAGACTTTTACAAACTACCGGCAGAATGGCGAAAGTGTCGGTATAACCAGCAATGATGCCCGGGATCTGACCATTGATTCTAAAGGTAACGTATGGATTGCCACTGCCGGTGGACTGGAACTTTTTGACCCTGAAACCAGGTCCTTTCAACATTTTGACCTTCCCTCCTCTCCAGGAAATCCCACTCCCGGTGGCGAAAAGATTATTGTGTCATCGAACGACGCCATTTGGATATCCGCCGAGGACAACCAGCTTCATAAGTTCTTTCCCGATAAAGGGACTTATGAATCTTATGAATTTCTTGATTCCAACATTACCGAAACGGTATACGCACTCCTGGAAGATCATGCAGGACAGATTTGGGTAGGTACTATGGCAAATGGTGTATTTGTGCTGGATAACTTTGGCGCATTTTCAAACCTGAATCAGGCTAATTCGGCCATCGGTGGCAATTATATTCGCGCTTTGCATCAGCGTGAAGATGGAAAAATCTGGATTGGAATAGACGGAGCAGGTATATCCATTTATGATCCATTGGAAAACCTTTTCACTTATATACAAAACAATGGATTTGATCCTGAAAGTCTTAGCAGCAATGCCATCTACTCCATTTACGAGGATGATTTGAATAATATATGGGTGGGAACATTCAAAAAAGGCGTGAACCTTTATAGCCCTACCCGTACCAAATTCATTGGCTTTAGAAACGAACCAGGTAACCAAAACAGTTTAAGTCATAATTCGGTCCTGTCTCTCGCACAGGACCGTATGGGACATATATGGATGGGCACGGACGGCGGTGGGTTGAATGAATATAATCCTACCACTGGTCAGTTTCGGCATTGGCGAAATGCACAGGATGACCCTGGTTCCATAAGTAGTGATGTGGTCAAAAGTCTGATGACGGATCATAGTGGCAAGATCTGGATTGGGACCTACCTGCGGGGTCTGAATGTACTGGATCCCATAACCGGGGAGATCAGGAAATTCCAAAACGAACCCAATAACTCCAATAGTTTACCTGATAACAGTGTCTGGTCCCTTGCTGAAGATCAGGATCATAATATATGGATGGGATTCATTGCCTCCGGATTGGGGAAATATGATCCATCAACAGAATCGTTCGAGTTGATCCGTATAGCTGATCCTGGATTTAATACACTGGAAGATAACAAGGTAGATGTGATCCTGGAAGACAGTGATGGCTGGTTATGGCTGGGTACGGAAACCGGTGGCGCCCTTCGATATGACCCTACTACCGGTCAAAAGAAGCGGTTTGTCCACAATCCGGATGACTCCACCACTCTGCCGGGTAATGGGGTCAAGATCATTTCGAAAGGAAGGGATGGTAAAATATGGATCGGGACAGAAAATGGGCTTTGTTATTTTGATCAAAATACCGAATCTTTTGTGTCTTCGGCCAGCGTCAGCCAGCTTAAATTCCCCACTATCACGGGAATCCAGGAAGACAATTCAGGAATCCTGTGGTTAAGTAGTATTCAGGGTCTTCATCGATATGATCCTTACACAGATGAGCTCAGAAACTTCGATAAATTTGACGGGGTACAGGGTGAATTCAATGCCGTATCCCAGCTTCAATCCTCAAATGGACGTTTCTACTTTGGTGGCCTGGATGGTGTCAATTCCTTTGATCCGGAAAATATCCCCACCAACACATATGACCCACCTATCGTCCTTTCTTCCTTTAATGTGTTCGATAAGGCGGTGTCAAAGAATGAAAAAGTAAACGATAAAGTGCTTTACGAAAGCCCTCTTTCTTACGTGCAAGAGCTGGAATTGGGTTATGAGGAGAATGTATTTTCCTTTGAATTCTCTGCTATGGATTTTGCCGTACCTCAGCGTAACCGATACCGATACATGCTGGAAAACTTTGATGCGGATTGGATCGAGGTGGGTGCATCCCAAAGGGAAGCTACCTACATGAATCTGAAACCCGGTAGATACACATTTAAGGTTACAGGAACAAACGGAGATGGGATCTGGTCAGAAAACTCCAGGCAGGTAAAAGTAACTGTTCTTCCACCCTGGTGGCAAACATGGTGGTTTCGAATTCTTGCCGGGCTAACCCTGGTAGGATCGATATTGGCATTTATCCGATACAGGACCTATCGCAACGAAAAGCTTCGTAAGCTTCTTGAAAAGGAAGTTACCAATGCCACCTCTAAGGTCCTTAGTCAGAAAAATGAGCTGGAGTCACAGCGTGATAACCTGCAAAGGGCAATCGAGGAAACAAACTTTGTCATAAGTGAGGCCGTGCAGTCCGGAAATCTGGCTGCCAGGATTTCAGTAGATTCCAAAGATGGTGAATGGCTTGAGCTTGGCAAAACAATAAACAGGCTTTTTGACAGCATCCTGGGACCATTTACTTCTATCAATGATATCGTGAATGCAATGGCACTGGGAGATCTCACCAAAAGAATGAGCGGAGATTATCGGGGCGATATCCTACTCCTCGCCAACAATCTGAATAAAGCATTGGACAATCTCACTTTATTGCTTCATGACATAGCCAGGCAGGTAGAGACGGTAGGTCGATCCACGGAACTAATGCTGCAGTCCAGCAACGAAATGAACACAACTACGGACGAGATAGCAGCAGCTATTTCGGAAGTCAGTACGGGGGCGGCAACGCAGGTGAAGAAAGTCGATGAGTCTTCGGCAATGATTGAGCTTATCCAACGGCTTAATGAACAGGTAAACGAGCAGGCCAAAGCCATCTACCAACAAGCATCTAACGGCGTGAAAAAAAGTGAGAATGGGCGTCAGGTGATAGAGATTGTAGGTAAGAATATGGAAAGTATACGTACGTATTCTAACTCATCCAATAGCTCCATAGAAATTCTCATGGCAAAAGTGAAAGAGATATCATCCATCCTGAGTGTGATACAGGAAATAGCCGCTCAGACCAACCTGCTTTCGCTCAATGCCGCCATAGAAGCTGCACAGGCAGGAGATGCAGGTCGAGGTTTTGCTGTGGTAGCAGAAGAAATCAGGAAATTAGCACAGGGTACTAAAGGTTCGGCTTTTGAAATCGAACAATTAATTCGGGAGGTTCAAAATGCTACTGAATCTACTTCAAAAGTGATCAAAGAAATGTCCGATAGCATCGATGAGGGAGAGAATTCTGCCAAACAGGCCTCGGAATCCTTTTTTGCCATTGCGGATTCTTATGAACGAACACTTTCGCAATCCGAAAACATCACGCAAGCCACTGGGGAACAGACCGAAGAGGTGAAAAAAGTGGTCAGCATTACTGAAAATGTAGTAGTGATTGCAGAGGAAACGGCAGCGGGTGCTGAAGAAATGGCAGCATCCTCCTCCCAGTTGTCAAGAGGAATGGATAGCTACATCGAAAAATCCAATGAGGTATCTCTTATTATTGAAAATCTCAAGCAAAAAGTGGCCGAATTCAAACTGAACGGAGAGGAATTGAAAATGAGAAGCTTGGGTTAAGAAATAGGAATTAAGAATTAAGAATGAGGAATTAAGGTAGTAGTCTTGCTCGAACCTCATTAACGTCATCCTGATCTAAGGATCCCGGTTTTGCCAGACCGAGCAAGATTGAATAATCACTTTATCAATTACGAGATTCTTCGCTTCGCTTGCAGCTTCACTCTGGATGACGGTATAGTCTCGTTCGGACTCCTGCGCAGGGGCCTCCCTTCAGGGAATCAAAGGGTGCGGGGAGGCAGAAATAGAGAGCTGTGGTACTGATGTTGCCTAATTGATGTCTTCATAAGATGCTGAATCAAGTTCAGCATGACATCGCTTTCGGTTTGACTGAACGTTACCTTTAATGAACTACACTTACGACGTTAAGCTTTTGAGATAGCTCCCTTTAGGGAATCAAAGGGTTTCACCTACGCTAAAAGCTACGGCGAACAAAGTGCGCTGGCTCCCTTTAGGGATTCAAAGGGTGTGGGGAGGGAATTCGATATCGGTATTACCCTCTAGCCTAAGGCTAGATCCCTAAAGGGAAAAGAATGGTCTAAATCGTTAAGTACCCTTTAAGATCAAAAGGGGAAACTATAGCACCTTATGCAATCATAGTATATATTTACTAAAACGCTATGTAAGATGAATGTAATACTCTCCTTCTCCCTACTACTTTTATCCGTACTTCAAACCAGCTTTAATTATGACACTTCAGAGGACACGGTATACTATTTCTGTCATTCCAGGATTCTTGACGTGCCTGATGATCAGCAGCAACATGTGCTCGTAACTCCTATTTATCAACGTTCAAATACATTTACTCAAAAAGCTAAAATCAGCAACCAGTGGGTCAAACTGGTAGAGTCTGATTACAAATGTGAAAAAGGACGCACTTCCGATTTTAATATCTACAATTCCTACGAAGCAGCTCACGCACAGCAACAAACCATACTGTTAAAGTATCTGGATAAGGATAATGTAGTAGTTGAGAAAGTAGAATTTGAGGTTGAGTAAAGGCCTGTACTTAAAGTCCCCTTGTAAATAATCATTCTCGTAAACGTCATGCGGGCAGGGGCTCCCTTTAGGGAATCAAAGGGTAGCAAAGGCTCCCTTCAGGGAATAAAGGAGTGACTTCCTAGTTGCTGTTGATAAAATCCACTAGCTTCTTCAGATCCGATTCCTCATCCAGGTCAATGTCCTCTGATTTAAGAAATGACTTGATGTCACTCCTTTGTGATGGAAATGCGCTGAGCACTTTACCTTTTCTCATCGGTATGGTTTCTCCATCCTGCTTGCGTAAAATGTACTCCGAATCAAACCAGAAGACCATGTCCGTCTCAAACCGGAAATTGTTTTCCTGGAATCTGTTTCCATAGGTCACACCCGCATAATTCTTCGACGAACTGGTTGTGGAAGACTGGCTGGCATTGCGAAAGGTTATACTGCGCTTATTGAACAAAGTGACCCTCTCACCTTTGGTAAGCATCCTGTAGTACTGACCTTCAAAAATGTAATAGGTGTCCTCGCCTATCGTCAGAGAATCAATCTGATCCGTATTGGCAATGGATAGGGTATCCCTGAACTCATCAATAAATTCAATGCCACTGATGACAAGATTGTAATTGAGATAGGCAGGGTTTACTACACCTTGCGAATAGTATACATTCCCGGGCGTAAACTCAGGATAAACGTACATATCCTCAAAGGTGATGACTTCATTAAGTCGCTGCCCTACTTCTGCCTTGTAGAGCGCTCCTTTTTGTGCGGTCAGAAGGCAGGGCCATAGCATTCCCGCACAAATGATCATTGTTAAACTTAGCTGGTTCATGTTGCTAAAATAATAGATTTCCTAAAGTCTTACCTCCGAAGTCTCAATGAACTAGCAACCAGAAACTAGAAACTAAGAACTAGAAACTATAAACTAGAAACTATAAACTAGAAACTATAAACTCCCTAACTAAAAACTCCCTAACTAAAAACTACTTCAATTCATAAACCCTTACATAATCCAGGATATACTTTTGGGAAGTGACCTCGGGATCCATCCCCTGGGCACCACCCCAGCCGCCACCCATGGCAAGATTTAAGATGAGGTTCTGAGGTTGGTCAAAAGGCCATTCCATTTCGTTGGCGTTCTTATCATAAACGTAATACTGCTCTCCGTCTACATATCCTCTGATTTCGTCAAGGTCCCATTCCACGGCATAAGTATGGAATTCATCTACCATATTGTAGACATCTTTCTGACCACTTATCTGGTTGCCAATCTTGAAGTAGTAAGCCGGTGTATGCATCGTAACATGCGCGATACCATCGCCATTTTCATCATCAATCTCATAACCCACCGACTCCAGGATGTCAATCTCTCCGCTATAGGGCCAGCTCAGCTCATCCACGTAACTGTCCCCAAGCATCCAACCGGCAGCCCAGTTGCCGCGCTCCGCCGGGACGCGTGCCCGTAGCTCTATTTTTCCGTAAAGGAAGCTAACCTTACCCCTGGTGGTCAGCCTTGCAGAGGTCCACTCCTGCCCCATATCGCCTTTCCTTGCTTCTATGATCAGATTACCTTCCTCTACACGAGCGTTTTCCGTTCTGTTTTCCGTATAATACTGTAACTCATTATTACCCCATCCCCAGTTGCCAATGTCATATAACCATTTGGAGGTATCAAGGGCCTGACCATCAAATTCATCCGACCACGCCAGTACCCATTCATCGCCTTCCATCGATTGCGTAAGTGTCTTAGGTGTCACCTGGTGTTCCTTCATCAGGGTAAAAACTACTTTGTCTATGGCCGCAGTACCCTCCATCAGGTGAAGTCGCATTTTGTGGGTCAGGCTATTAAAAGGGCTACCTTCTACATACGGTGTTTCTCCCACACCTATTCCTATGGTACCCGTTACATTATAGGTACGTCCGTCTTTATTACCCACATAATCTTCCAGCCATACGTTCACATTTTGCTCAGAGGTTCCCACCACCTCTACACGATATCGTCCGGCCACAGGTAACGCTGCATTGAATGCAAACCAACCGGCGGTATCCATCAAAACCATACCATCCTGAGCCGTGTAATCAGCAGAGGAGCCAGTCATTTGCTCAGCTTCCACCACCAGTTGAGTCGGTCCCTGTGGTTCTTCCGAAGTGTTGTTCGTCTCTTCAGACTGTTGTTGATTTTGGCTACAGCCCAATATAAATGCGATAGATAGTAATATGAGGTATTGCTTCATCAGTCTTGTTTTTTGATCAGTATTTCTTCCAGTTCTTCCAGTGTCTTGCCTTTGGTTTCAGGCACCATCGTGATCACGATGATCAGTCCGACCAGTGCAAAAAGGCCAAAGATCAGAAATGTCATGCTGTTGCCAAAAGTCACCAGCTCCCATGGGAATACAAGTTGTACAAGGAAACTGACCATGGAGTTGACAAATCCTGCAAAGGATATGGCAAGTCCCTTGAGCTTCATGGGGAAAAGTTCCGAAAACAGCACCCACATGACCGGACCAAGGCTTACCGCAAAAGAGGCAACAAACCCTATGATACCAAAAAGTATCAGGTAGGGGTTCATACTGATGGCCGCTGTGATAAGCTGTGATTCGTATTTTTTGGCATCGTCCATGCCCAGCGAATTCGCAATTGCACTTCTAAATTCGACGTCAGAGTCGTAGGTGATACCCATAATCGGTTCTAACGCCCCTATATTCACCTCAGTAGGCATGTCCTGCATTTTGGATCCATCCAAAGTATAGGTCGCCGAACCGAAACCATACGCGAGGACAAACATTGCAATCACTATCCCGGTTACACCATAAGTCAGTAAAGGCTTGCGCCCAAATCGGTCAATGAGCAGCATGGCGACAATGGTGAAGACAAGGTTTGTGAGCCCCACAATAATGGCCTGAATAAAAGAGGCATCAGTTCCGATTCCTGACTGCTCGAAGATCATCGGTGCATAGAAAAAGACCGCGTTGATACCCGTGATCTGCTGAAGGACGGCCACGGATAACCCTATAATGAGGACTAGTTTGAGCGCCGGCCTGAACAGTTCTTTAAGCGGAACCTTGGATACATTGGCATCCTTCTGGAGGTTATTTCTTACCTGTTCAATTTGCTTTTCAGCCTCCTCCTCCGATCCTACTTTCAAAAAAGTCTCTCTTGCAGAATTCTCATCACCTTGCATCAGCTGCCACCTGGGGCTTTCGGGTACGATCAGCATACCAAAGAAATACAGGACAGCAGGCAGGGTTTCCAGACCAAGCATCCAACGCCAGTTGTGCTCCGCGATACCAAGTGAGCTTACCCAGTCGGCTTCACTGTCACCAAAGCTCAGAATAAGGTAGTTGGTGAAAAAAGCTGCTGAGATTCCTATTACAATGTTGAGTTGATTAAAGGATACCATCTGCCCTCTCATTTTTGGAGGCGCGATTTCTGCGATGTACATAGGCGCCAGGATCAGGGAGGCCCCTACACCGATTCCTCCTATCATCCTGGCAATTACCAGGAGATTGAAGGTAGGTGCATAAGCAGAAGCGATGGCTGAAATGCCATATAGTATCGCAGCTCCCAATAACATCCTCTTTCTGCCAAAACGGTCAGCAAGGGGGCCGGAAACCAGCATGGCCAGAGTAGATGTAAGGGTAAGACTACTTACCGCCCAGCCGAGCTGTAGCTTGGTCAGTTCAAATTCTGTTTCTATGAATTTGACGACCCCGGATATTACAGAGGCGTCAAATCCCATCAGGAATCCACCGAGCGCCACAGTAAGGGCTACACGGATGGTATAGGCTTGTTTCTTCATACGTCAGGTTAATGGTAAAAGCCAATATAAGGATAATTGAATAATTGCGAATTAAGAATTGGAATTAGGAACCTATAAACCCACTAACCAATCAATGCCTACCACCTGATAAATTCCTTTTCCCAAAGATCACTATCCTCCAGCTCGATCCATTCCTCATTCAACATACCTGGTGTCACCTTCACAAGTCTACCGTAATAATTAACTTCATCCTCATCCACTTTTTGCGTCAAAAACATCCCCTCATCATTTTGATCAAAAAGCCCGAAGGGCAATGCAGTTACCCTATCGCCCGAAACTTCTATTTCTGCGTCTACATACATACCCGGGATCAGGCGCTCCTCTCCCTCTATATGCCCGTGCACTACGACGGTCCGACTTTTCTGATGCACTTCCTTTCCGACAAGATAGACCTTCCCCTTGTATATGCTTTCTCCGGCTTCCGGAACGCGAAAACTGATCATCTGCCCTTCCCGGATGCCCGTGACATCCTTTTCGAATACCTGCAGATCAAGGTGGAGATGCTCTGTATTTACAATGCTTAGCGCGGGTTCTTTTGCATCAATGAACGCGCCCTTAACTGCGCTTACTTCAATTACGAAACCGTCAATCGGAGCACGAACCGCAATGGTATTCACCATATTGCCCTTGCCCAGGTTAGTCAGGTTAACCTGCATCAGTTTGAGTCGTTCCGTCAATCCATCGTGCCTTGCTTTCATTAACTGATAATCGGACTCGGCTTTGGTGAAGTTTTTAACCGAAGAGATGTTCTCGTCTGCCAATTCCTTTTGCCGATTGTAATCCTGCTCAAGAAAGCGCAGTTGTTCCCTCGTTTCTAACCAGGTTTGCTGCATTTCGAGGTAATCCGGATTTCTAAGTGTAAAGAGTACCTGCCCCTTTTTTACTTCCTGACCGGGTAGCAAGTCTATATCCTGTACATATCCGGGATAAAACGGGCTCACTTTGGCCCGACTGCCGGGAGGTACTTCGATGTATCCTCTTCCGGCTACATTGTTACTTATAAATGTCTGCTGAGGCTTCACAGGAAGTTCCGAAATGCTGTTCTTAGGAATGACAATGAGATCCTCCGCCATATTGCCGGAATCTGACTCTGTAATATCCTCCTGTGATGTGTTGCAACCAGCTAATAACCAGGTGATCAGGATTAATTGTGATAGTATTTTCATCTTCGTAAATTTCATTTTTATCGTACCAGGTAATTGATTTCCAGCACGGTATCGTTGTATTCGTATAAATTTCTGAGGTAATCCACTTCAATCTTTGTCGCCCTTTCCAGTGTCTGGATGTAATCCAAAAAGTCTATTTCACCACGGGTAAAAGATTGTGTCGCGGTTTGAAATAGTGATTGTGACAAGCGGCTACCTGTGCTTTGGTAGGTATTGAGTGCATCCTCAAATTTGGTCAGTCTTGTCAGTCCCTGTTGGAATGCAGTCATCAGCTGCTGACGGTATTGTTCGGATTCCTGTCGCTTTATGTCGAGGTTTAGCTCAGAGGCATTTGCCCTGGCCTTCTGCTCTCCAAAGAACAGGGGAATGGCTATTCCTACCTGAAAACCCTGGTAAACCTGTGCGTCAGGAAGGTTATTGGTACCCTGAAAATACTCCAGGGAAATATCCGGAAGCCAATCACCCTTTTGGACCCTACTTTCCTGAGAGGCCATTTTGGTCACCTGCCTGTAGTAAAGTAATCCTGCGTGAGTCGAGGTGTCTGGTGGCATCAGCTCCAGTTTCTCAAATGATCCGGAAACTTCCTCAATGGAGTCTACCTGCATCCAGAAACCTAATTCCTGCCTGCTGATCCTCAAATCCTGACTTAATTGATTCAAGTCTAGCTGCACCTCCCTGTATTTGCTTTCGGCGGTAAGCATTTCCAGTTGATTGGTTTCACCCAGCTCGTACTTGCGGTTTGCTGCTGATGCAAAACGCAGATAAAGACTATCGAGGTATTGGTACCTGTCTTCAAGCTGACTTAGAAACAAAACCCTGTTGTACGCTTGTGACACACCTTTTCGAAGAAACAGCTTTTCCATTTCATATCTGTATTCGGCAAGAGCAAGCTGCTCGTTTTGCAGTTTTATACGTGAGGCATAAACCGTAGGGAAACGAAATTGCTGCTGTATCCCCCAGACCCGTATTGGGGCATTATTCTGCGCCAGGTTGTTTTCATCATAGCTGTAATACAGGCCCGTCTTGCCTATGTCAAAGGCTGTACCTTTTAACGATGCCTGTCTGTCTACAGAAAGATTGGTTGACTTCAATCCGGCATTGTTGGTGATGGCCAGATCAATAAACCTTTCCAGCTGATTCTTATCCTCCTGAGCCGAAATGAATACTGGTAAACTCAGAAACAATAAGATCAGCATCTGTGGTCTGACTTTAATCTTAAAGTGCTTTTGCTCGAGCATATAATACAAAACGGGTAGTACAACCAGTGTGAGTAAGGTTGAGGTGATCAGTCCACCGATGACTACCGTAGCCAGAGGACGCTGAACTTCTGCTCCGGAGGAAGTGGAAATTGCCATGGGAAGAAATCCCAGTGCAGCGGCGGATGCCGTCAGTAAAACCGGACGCAATCTTTGCAACGTACCATCAAGAATGAGTTTTCGGAAATCATCATACTCTCCCTCTCTGAGGGACTTAAAATGCTCAATCAGAACGATGCCATTTAGCACAGCGACTCCAAAGAGCGCGATAAATCCCACACCTGCCGATATACTAAAAGGCAGGTCCCTAATCCACAATAACAGAACGCCACCCACAGCTGCTAATGGTATGGCAGTATACACCATAAACGCTTCTCTCAGAGATTTAAAAGCAAAGTATAACATGATGAAAATCAGGAACAAAGCAACCGGTACGGCATACATCAAACGTTGCCTGGCGCTTCTCAGGTTTTCAAATTGACCGCCATATGACACAGTATAGCCAGGAGGCAATATGACATTCTCCTCCACAAGCTTACTGATCTCATCTACTACCGACTCCAGGTCCCTGTTCCGGACGTTGACACTTACGACGATGCGCCTTTTGGTATTATCCCGGGAGATCTTAGCCGGACCACTTGTGTACGTAATGTCTGCCAGTTCAGCCAACGGGACTTGGTCCCCGTTACCGGTACTGACAAAAGCATTTCCGATATCGTCCAGACTCTGTCTGTTCTCCGGATCATATCGGACCACCAGGTCAAATCTGCGCTCACCTTCAAACACACTACCGGCAATCTTTCCTGCAAAACCCATTGAAATCACCTCATTGACATCGGAGATATTCAGTCCATACCTCGCTATCTTTCCCCTATCGTATTTGACCATCATTTGAGGCAGACCTTCAATCTTTTCCACTGTGATATCAGCAGCTCCCGGTACGTCGGCAATCCACTGCTCTATTTCCGCGGCTTTATCTGACAATAATCCGAGATCCTCTCCGAAAATCTTAATGGCAAGGTCAGCGCGAACACCGGTAATGAGTTCGTTAAAGCGCATTTCAATTGGCTGAGTGAATTCATAATCTACACCAGGGATGGCTTCTATTAATGACTCTTTGACTGCATCAGCCAATTCATCCTTTGACATGCTCCAGGTTTCTGCAGACTTAAGCGTTATGATCACATCTGTTTCTTCCATGGACATCGGGTCAGTAGGTACTTCCGCTGCTCCTATCCGGGTCACCACCTGATCCACTTCAGGAAAGGTCTTCACAATGCGTTCAATTTCGGTGGTGATTTCAATTGTTCTGCTTAGGCTTGTACCTGTGGGCAGCACCGGCTGTATCACAAAATCCCCTTCATCCAGTGTTGGCACAAATTCCCCTCCCATCCTGTAAAAGATGAACCCCGATACCAAAAGCAACATCAAAGCCGAAGCCAAAACCACCTTCCTGTATTCCAGAGCCCTGGATAAGGTAGGTTTGAATATCCTCTGAAGCATGCCGATAAATCGAAAGGAAATAGCAATGGGTCTTTTCTGGGGTTTGAGAAACATACTGGAAATCACAGGGACGTACGTAAAACACAGGATCATGGCCCCTATAAGTGCGAAACAAAAGGTCAGCGCCATGGGTTGAAACATCTTACCCTCTACGCCAGACAGCGACAACACCGGGATAAATACTATGATGATGATGAGTTGACCAAATACCGCGGAGTGCATCATTTTAGAGGAACTCCCAAATGTCAGGTCATTCATAAAATCAGATTTTCCCTTCGGAGACAATCCATTGTATACTCCCGCTTTCTGAGTGAGCTGGTAAGCTGTGTACTCTACAATGATCACGGCGCCATCGATGATGATCCCAAAGTCGATTGCGCCAAGACTCATCAGGTTAGCATCCACACCAAATATATACATCATGGTCAGTGCGAAAAGCAGAGCCAGTGGTATAACTGAGGCCACTACCAGGCCCGCTCTGAGATTACCAAGCAAAAGCACCACAACAAAGACAACAATCAGACATCCAAGCACCAGGTTCTCGGTAATGGTCCATGTCGTCCTCCCAATCAGTTCACTTCTTTCCAGGAATGGATTAATGGATATTCCGGGAGGAAGTGCGCTGGAGATCTCATTTACCCTTTGCTTAACTGCCTCGATAACCGCCTTGGAGTTAGCATCTTTCAGCATCATGACCTGACCAAGGACCTTCTCTCCTTCACCATTTCCTGTGATGGCCCCGAAGCGCGTAGCATGTCCGAATCCTACTTTCGCGACATCAGAAATATAAACCGGCACTCCCGATCTTGTGGTGACTACGATGTTCTCAATATCCTTCAGGTTTTTGGTCAAACCCTCTCCACGGATGAAATAAGCCTCATCTTCTCTTTCTATATAGCCACCCCCTGCCAGGCTATTGTTTGTTTCCAGTACTCCAAAAATATCCGACGCGGTTAGTCCCATAGCCCTTAGACGGTCAGGTCTTAACCGCACCTCATACTGTTTCAAAAATCCACCCCAGGTATTCACTTCAACCACACCAGGTATGCCTGAAAGCTGACGTCTGATGATCCAATCCTGAATAGTTCTAAGCTCCATGGTGGAATAGCGCTCCTTGTAAGCGGGATCCACTTCCAGTACATACTGGTAAATCTCCCCCAGTCCAGTGGTGATAGGTCCCATGAAAGGGGTACCAAAGTTATCCGGAATGTTTTCCGAGGCGGATTTTATCTTCTCTGCAATGAGCTGGCGTGGCAGGTAAGTACCCATGTCGTCTTCAAACACAATCGTTACCACAGACAAACCAAACTTGGATATAGAGCGAATCTCTTCTACTCCTGGCAAGTTGGCCATTTCAAGCTCGATAGGATAAGTAATGAATTGTTCCACATCCTGCGTGGCAAGGTCGCGAGAAGTAGTGATCACCTGTACCTGATTGTTTGTCACATCAGGTACGGCACCTATAGCGATCTGGGTCAGCGAATAAACACCCATCGCTACTATTGTCAGTATAAATAATATGACGATCAGCTTATTACGTAAGCTGAAGCCTATAACGGCGTCTAACATGTAATTGAAAAATTTAGAGGTTAAGAATCAGTCTGAAATTCAGAACCGATTGGGCGGACCTCTAAACTGGTTGTCAGGGAAATACTCCTTGGAAGAGACTTCAAAGTAGGTAAGGTATTTAGAGTCTTCCTCAATTTTCTGGGAAAGTATGGACCATTCTACATGAACGGGAAGAATATCATTTATGGTAAAATAGTCAGCTAATTGATATTCCTCAAGATGGTTTTGGCCCGGGCTAAAATGAAAGGCTTCTTCAAGGTAATCGAATACATTCTCAGCCTCCTTGTGGGCCACAAACCGCTCCACACCAGTCATTTCATCATGGTGTGAGTGCGGTAAGATGCTATGAAGCACCAATAGGCTACCAGCAATCAGAATGGATATGTTACCAAACCACTTCATTAAAGAATTTAATTTAATCAAAATAAGCGGCTGTTTATAGAAAAACTGATACTTCTATCGCTATTTAGAATGAGTTTAAAATCATATTTCTCTAAATATCCAAGTAAACTATTTTTCACATGCTCACTACGCCATAATACCTGCCTACGAACCAATTCTAACGATGATCTACCTTAAGTGCCCCCAGTATCAGCGATCAAAATAGTTTTGCGTCCTAAATCAGAAAACTAATAACAACAGAAAAAGATTTATGGTCAACATCACAGCTGATAGTGAAAAGAACATTTTGATAATTCAATTAAAGGGCTTCTCACACGATGAAGAGCTTGAAAAAGCCTCCCAGTTGTGTATTGACGAGGCAGCAAAATTGCAACCGGGTTTTGTGGTGATCAATGACATTGCAGAAATGAAACCGGCATCTCAAGTAGGTGTAGAGCACATCAAAAAAGCTCAATCCTGGGTGATACAACACGGAGTCAGCAAGATCATTAGGATCACTCAAAATCCCATCTCAAAAATGCAATTTAGTAGGACCGCAAAGGAATTTGGTTACCAAGCTCTCGAAGTCCGTTCCATGGAAGAAGCGATGAGCCACATCCATGACGAGGTTGGTAAGCTTGCGTAGATAACCCACAACAACTATTAAAAAAACGGGGAGCCATAGATCTCCCCCTTTTTTTATTTATTTAACTAACTACTAATACCTGTTTTAAGCCGCCACTACCTTCGTTTGGTCCACGATCTCTGCCTGACTGGCATTTTCATGTACAGAATGGATGCCATGGTCCCTGGCTGAGGCGGTAGTATACATCTGGCTGTTGCCAATGATTTGCTTATTCGCAGCATGAAGCACGAAATAGTGCCTCTCGTCCTTGGACATCAGTTTTTCAAAGTTGTTTTCGTCTATACTGTTGACCCCTACGGATTCAATTCCATTTTGGCAATTTGCCTTGGTAGTGTATCCCTGGCTGGCAAGAATTACTTCCCCATTGCCGGCCTTGAGGTGAAAAAAGAAATGGTCGTCTTTACCCTTAAATATTTCAAATTTTGGTTTGCCCATGAGCGATTAAATTTTTGGTGGTTTAAAAATTGGATCAATAAGTTAAGTAATGAATTGACCACATCAGATTTTTTTGTATGAAGGAATTGTGAAGTGGAGGTGAAGTGTGAATATTGCCGCGCGAAATGACAGGAATTTAATTCTTATAACGGACGCTAAAGTGGAGTAAGTATTTAACGCAAAGGCGCAAAGAAGAATAGTTGTTTCACGCAAAGACGCAACAGCGCAAAGAAGAGGTAGACACTTTGTACAAGGGAGCTGCATTGCAATACACATTTCGAAAGCAGAAAACGGAAGTTAGCACAACCGCTATCAATACAATTTCATTGGTCGGTTAAGGATTCCAGGAAATCAATTTGGACCTTAAATTCCTCCTCTTTTATTTTTGGTGTCTCTCCCAGTTCCATGATGTTCACCTTTTTCGGATCGTAAGTCTCCCATTCCGGTAAGTTGACCCCATTTGGATCTCCGGTTTTTATGAAATTGATCCAGTAGGATGACATATATTCCTGTACTGCATAATCCCGATCCTTCCAGGGACGATCCCACATGTGAAGTGTTTTAAGGGCAAACGGTACTTCGGAAGTGTGAAAAGCACCGTAATTCGGAAAATCCGGTTTATCCGTTGGCACAAATGAAAAGTGATACAGGTAGGCAGGACTGTCATTCCATTTGGCCCACAGATGATCCGATATGCCCGCAAACTGCAGGAATCCGTGAATGGTTTGGGAGGTTTTGGCAGATTCCGCATCCGCGCCCGGAAAGGCTTTTAGAAACTCATCTTTGTTCTCTCCGTAAGTGTCTTCCGCATATTTCTGATATTCTTCTACTGATCTGTTGGCACCACCAAGAAGATCACCATCACGGGTTACCCAACCGGCCATTAGGTTAACATCATTATGCTTTCCCTTTTTAAACATTTCTGACATGCTTTCGGGAATGACATAACCATCGGCAATAGGTCGGAAAGCCCCGTAGCCCAGTGTGCCTCCCAGGGCAAAAAGGCTGTCCGCACTTAAATTTCTCAATTGATGAATATCGGCTTCCGTTTTTTCAGATAATTGGATGCCTATCTTCTCCGCTTCAATTAGTGGGTTTGTAGGGCGATGTAGCGTGGCACCACTTTGGGCAATAGCCCCTCTCAATAAACCTTTGGACAGCGGTGATGCCACCACACACTGAACACTCATACTACCTGCTGATTGACCTCCTATGGTAACTTTGGAAGGATCCCACCAAAAGCCTCAATGTTTTCATTTACCCATTTCAGTGCTGCAATCTGATCCATGATCCCGTAGTTTCCGGAACTGCCATTCGGAGATTCTTCAGTGAGCTCAGGGTGAGCCATAAATCCAAAAATACCCAGACGGTAGTTGATTGACACAAATACTATTCCATCCTTCGCATACTGCTCTCCATCATAAATAGGACAATGACCGGAACCAGATACAAAGCCTCCTCCATGAATCCAGACGAAAACCGGTTTCAAATCATCCGTCTTTTGCGGAGCCCACACGTTCAGGTAAAGACAGTCCTCGCTTAGTGGTTCTGCCGGAGTGATGAATTCCTGGGACCACATCATAAAGGGTTGAGGGTTATTCTGAATGCCACTTGGAGGAAATTCATCACAAGCTTTTACACCATTCCATGGTTCTACCGGCTGCGGTGCTTTCCATCGAAGCTCACCCACTGGAGGTGCTGCAAACGGGATTCCTTTAAAGATCTGGACATCATTCGATTCGTTGTACGACCCACTTATTTTTCCTGACGAAAGCTCCGCGACAGGGTTTTGGGCGAAAAGTTGTGTACCGATGAGCAGGAAAAGGATCGGAATTAGCCTTCTGTTAATCATAATTCGAGGATATTGTCTCAATTTATCACAATAATGGTAAAAGTAGAAAAGAATGGGAGTTCAACGGTATTCTGTGGGAAATACATCATTTGGTTCCCGCTGATAGCGCTGATACAAGCAGAGGTAAGCATTGTCATCTCTGCACTACATATTCTGCGGCTATTTGCGGGAAACACATTTTAGCTCCCACCGATAGCGCTGAAATACGCAGATGAGGTCCAAAAAGAATTTGAACGTGGGCATCCGCGAAACCTACAGGAAACAAACTTTAATTCCCGCTGATTGCGCAGATAAAAGCCCTAAAGAATTTTTCTGTAGGGACCCATGAATTTACCGGAAATAAGTTTTAGTTCCCGCTGATTTCGCATAAATATGCTGGGAGAAGGATCGTCATCTCGGCTTAAAATAATCTGCGACATTAGCGAGATTTGTGGGAAACACATTTTAACTCCCGCCAATAGCGCTGAAATACGCAGATGAGGTCCAAAAAGAATTGCTCTGGGGGAATCTACGGAATCTGTGGGAAACATATTAATCCCCGCGGATAACGCTGATGTACGCAGATGAGGTCCCAAAAGAATTTGACCGTGAGCATCCGCGAAACCTACAGGAAACAAGCATTAGCTCCCGCTGATTGCGCAGATACACGCAGAGGGAAGGATCTGTCATCTCTATATTATAGTCTGCGGTATTAGCGAAATCTGGAGAAGAATAATTTTATAGTGTTGACTTCCAATCCTGAAATCGCCGGAAGTTTCGTAATTTCAATGGTATGAAGAAAGTATTAAGAGCGATCTTGATTTCAATAGTCAGCCTATTGGTCATCGCCATAATAACATCATTATTGATCGGAATTCCCGAACCAAGGAATCCAAACATCTATTCTCTTCGAGTCCAGGTCAATCAGCCCTATCATCTCATTCCGGCCTCTGGCAACGATACCTTGTTTTTGAGAGAATGGAAACCAGACTCAATTGCTTCGAAGAAAGCAGTTCTGATTTTTCATGGTGTCACGGCGCACAGTGGGGCCTATGACATGATTGGAAACAATCTGAGCAATGCCGGATATGTTGTTTTTGGCCTTGACTACCGTGGCCATGGACTTTCTACAGGAATCAGAGGAGATTATGAAAGCAGAGCACTCTGGGTAGATGACCTTAAAGCCGGTGTCGCAAAAGTTAGAAGTCTTGGATATGACGTGGTGGTACTAGGTCACAGTCTTGGTGTAGCTGCTGCCATGTATCTGGCCAAAAATTCTGATGTGGATTTGGAGGGACTTGTATTACTATCTGGAGCATTGGAGGGTCGACCCAATGTCCGAAAAGGTCCGGGGATATTGAAAATCGTTCAAATTCTCGTGAATTCGGTAGTGATTCCGTCCAGGCCAATAATTGAGTATTTCAGGGAGGGTATGACTGGCGCAAATGATCCTCTTTTTAATTTCACCTATACACTTCGCTTCTCACAGATGTTGGATAAGGAAGCACTGACATTCAGGGAAGGCATGGATTACCCTATCCTGGTGGGTGTGGGTGATCAGGATGAGTTGTTTACCGTAGAATCAGTCCGAGAGCTTTATGACATGGTACCGGGAGACGACAAATCTTTCCTGGTTATGGAAGGTGCTACGCACGCAAAATTTCCTGATTCTGCCTGGGATGGAGTGATAGCCTGGTTAAAGGAAAGGCCATAGAAAAGGGAAGCTTCTGCCTCCCTTTTGCTTCTTACTTCACCGCAAATACAACCTCTGTCTCCAGCTCGTTTGGCTTGGTCTCTGCAGGATCATTCAGATACATCTCAAAAGGATGTAATTTCTTATTGTACTTGAAGACTTTACTTCGCTGGAACATGTTCATGGTGGACCACGCATTCCCCAGGTGGTGATAAGGCCCTGTATGCTTCGTCTTGTAAACTTTCGTTGAAGGGATCTCACCCGTGACCATTTTCGAAGGAACATCCTCCGGTATTTCACTCACAGGGACGGCAGCAGTGTATTCAACGCGTTGTTTCACCACATCCCATTTGTGATAGATCGAAAGCGCAACACCTTTCAGTATATTTTTAGGAGCGGCATAGTGGTAGATTTCCTCCAGGTCCTTTTCCATACTAGTGGATATATCATCCATACTGCTGTTGGTGCGGATGCCAATGTATTTGAAGCCATCCAGCCGACTTTCCCCCTCAAACGCGAGCTTGGAATGTACTTCACCATCCTCAACATAATCTTTTAGCATAGCCAGACCACGATCATAGTCCATTCCAAGGTACCCGATCATGGCATCTTTCATCCAGAACATAAACCAAGGCAAACTACTGTCCAAGGTCCAGGTTGCCTCTGTACCTCCGTCCTTTTCCTTCAATAAAAAAGAAACTTTAGCGTGTGATTTATAGGGTGTGAGGAATGTAAGATCGTAGTACGCCGCATCGGGACCTTCCTCCTTAATGACTTTCATCTCTCCGCTTCCGGTCACTTTTCCTTTCCATTTATATTCCTTACCGTTTTCGGTCACGGTAACTTCGGCATCTGGCTCGGCGATCAGCCAGGGTGACCATTTTGTCCAGGAGTCAAACTTGCTTACAACATCATAAACTTTTTCTTTTGGAGCATTGATCAAAACAGATTTACTAACGGAGAACTGTGGCATTTGTACTTGATTTTTGGTGAAACAATTGGGTGAGTTCTGTCAAACTAAAATAACCAAAAGCCATGACGTAAATATCTCTTCGGACTAATATTTCATTCAAACGACAATCAATTCATTTGGATCGCGCTATTTAGGGCCTGGAATGAACCATTTGTTTAAAACCAGATCGACTCCTCCTTCCAGTTCTTCCAATGTCACCCTGTCTATAATGTAAATTCCTCTTTTTGCCATCTCGGGGAACGAATCCTGTCCATTTTGAAAATTTCCTCTTGTGCGATGGATATTAAACTGATCGGAAAGTTCTTGCTGAAACAATTCTTCCAATGCCTCAGCACCCATCATAAATCCCAGCATACCACCCCAGGTGGCAGTGGGATTATCAGAATCCCATCCACACAATGTTCCGATTTTGACAGTCTCTTTAAAATCACCCTGACCGTAAAAAAGGCTAACCAGCCCTGCTCCGAAATTGATGCCAGCAGCAAAACAACCTTTGCAAGCTGGCTCCTTTTCAGGCCAATAATAGCCATCCTTCATTTCCACCTGGTATCGTTGATAAAGAGAATCCCGGGCAGCCTCCCAGGGAATGTCAGATTCAAACTTAGCTTTCACAAAATCATAAATAGCAGCGGCGTATGAAGTATCGGGTAAAACCTGTCGTGCCTCTTCTGCCATCCACATGATCTGTTGGTCTATAGGCAGAGAAGTATCCACTACAGCGGAGAGCGAGTAGAGATAAACATGAAACTCTGAGATCCAGGCAGCATTATCCCTTGCGGTGGTTCTTATGGGAAGATATGCCATCTCCAGGGCCTTTTCAGGGTTGCCAGGTGCGAATAGACCGAAAATCTCAGTGGTAAGTTGCGCGTCGATCATTTCATAATGAGGGTTTTGTCCCGGATCGCTGGTATTAGGCGGAACTACACCTTCCACCATGAGGTCATGTGCCGCCTGATTGGATACCCATAAATAGTTTTCCGGATCACCATTGTCATTCACAAAGGGTGTATTCTGATCGGAATAAACATGATTTAACCAACCCTGCCTGATCTGCGTACCGGTCAGAATACTGGTATTAAATGTGTCCAGCATATGCTGATAGATGTACTCAATATCCGTGTCATCATCAGCGCCCCAAACACCGGCCTCACCGACAAGCACAAAGTCAATTAACTGGTCAGGTGCCTCTTCCTCCCATATGGCCGGTCCATCAGGCCCTCCCCAGTCTTCGCGTGTGTAGAACCCTGCCCCTCTTCCATCTACACCATCCCCTCCGATTTTGTCCATTTCCGTGATTAATCCGGTCCAGTTTGCGATGCACTGACCCAACCAAAACCCGTGAAGTTTATCTTCATAAACCGATCGATCAAGGATCATTTCATTTCCAGTTGGTTTGTAGTCAGGGTATTCCAGATCCGGATCAGCAAGGATGTTTTGAACTGGCTTTTCTTGCTTACAACTGAAAATCAGAATAAGCATAAAACAAGCGCATAGAAGAATGGAATTTCGTATCATAGTATTGGCATCCGTCATTTGTACAAATTAATTATATTCATAAAAATATCCCGGACATCATGCGATTACTTACCTGTCTCCTGCTATTGACCACTTCTACAATTTTTGCGCAAAGCACGTCCCCCATTGCCTCGAGTGCTGAGTTGGTCAAAATCTCCGATGAGTTTAGCTTCACAGAAGGCCCGGTTTCGGATAAAAAAGGAAATGTCTACTTCACGGACCAGCCTAACAATCGCATACACAAATGGACGCCAGGCAAGGGTATCTCGACGTGGATGGAAGATGCCGGAAGGGCTAATGGGTTAACCTTTGACGACAAAGGCAACCTGATTGTCTGCGCAGATGAAAAGAACGAATTATGGAGCATCTCCCCAAAGAAAAAGGTAACGGTCTTACTCACTGACCTTGACGGAAAGAAGTTTAACGGACCAAATGACGTCTGGGTCCTGCCCAATGGTGGAATCCTCTTCACCGACCCATTTTATAAAAGAGAATACTGGGACAGAACGGAAAAAGAAATAGAAGAAGAAAATCTTTATTATATCAACCCCGTCGGCGAGCTTTCAATGGTAGATAACAACTTTGTCCAACCTAATGGTATTGTGGGTACGCCTGATGGTAAGAAACTTTACGTAGCAGACATCGGTGATCGAAAAACCTATGTTTATGACGTGGATACTAATGGAAATCTTTCCAATAAGAGGCTATTTACAGAAATGGGCTCGGATGGTATGACATTAGATGAAAAAGGCAATGTGTATCTCACAGGTCCAGGCGTCGTGATCTTCAATCCGGAGGGCGAGGAAATAGAACGCATTGAAACCGGTGAAAGATGGACGGCCAATGTCTGCTTTGGAGGCAAAGAATTTAAGACTTTGTTCATCACGGCCATGGGATCCGTTTATACCATGGAAATGGATGTTAAGGGAGCCCGATAGATGTCGTACATTCCTGATCATAGTTTTACGGCATTTGACGTGGAAACCGCTACTGGTGACCCTCGGAGTATTTGTCAGATTGGGATCATCCGGGGTGAGAATGGCATTATCGTGAGTCAGATTGAAAGACTGGTACAGCCACCGAACAATTTCTACAATGCCCGCAATATTGAAATTCATGGGATCATGCCATCTGAAACGGTGGACTCTGTAGGTTTTGATGTCGTCTGGAAAGACATAGAACACCTATTTCAGGACCAGGTTGTGGTAGCCCATAATGTGGGGTTCGATGTCAACTGCCTTAGGAGCACACTTGCTCACTATGGTATCGAACAGCCCCACTTCGAGGAACGATGCACTCGCAGAATCTATGGACGAGGATTGAAGTATTTGAGTAAGAAATACAAGATCCCCTTAAACCATCACAATGCCCTTAGTGATGCTCATTGTTGTGCACAGCTATATCTTAAATACCAGGCCAGAATGAGCTTACCCAAGACGGGTTCGTTGTTCTAGAATGATCTCGCGGAATAGTGCAAAACCAAACTATTCCTGTTTTTTCGTAGTTTTATTAGTCTATGAAGTCGTTCTGGTCACCATTTTTCGCATTTCTTATAATAATATTCTTTTCAAAGTGTGAGTCTCCGAACTCGAGCAGCAGGTCCGCAAATCAAACTACAGATACCGGTCAAATGTTTGTAGACCCGTTATTAGATGAGATCGAATCTATCACTGCGGTGGAGATGGATCTGGAGGAGATAAAGGCCAGAGATACGCTTAAGGCCATCACCATTTATTCAAATACAAGCTTCTTCCTGTATCGAGGAGAACCAATGGGCTATGATTATGAACTCGCCCAGAGATTCGCACAATTTCTTGGAGTGGAGCTGGAAATGATCATTGCGGAGGACATTGATGATGTTATCCCAATGCTTCTGCGTGGTGAGGGAGATGTCATCGCATATAACCTTACCGTTACAAAAAGCCGAACTCAGTATATCGACTTTAGCTACCCACTCAATTTTACCCAGCAGGTATTAGTTCAAAGAAAACCTGATAACTGGCGGGACATGAAACTACATGAGATAGAAATGGAACTGGTCCGAAATCCGGTAAAATTATTAAATATTGATATCTCCGTTAGGAGAAACTCAGCTTACAGGGAACGGCTGGAAAACCTTGAGGAAGAGCTGGGAGGTGATATCCGTGTGAATTATCTCCCTGGGAATCTTTCTACCGACAGGATCATCCAGATGGTCTCGGAGGGGGATATTGAGTACACCATATCCGACAAAAATATTGCAGATATCACCGCGTCCTACTATCAAAACCTGGACATCAATACCATAGTCGGTATTATGCAACAAGTGGCGTGGTCTACGCGTAAGACATCGCCCGAACTTCTGAGTGCAGTGAACAGTTGGCTGGAAATGGAACGAACAGGTTCGGACTTCTTTGTGATATACAATAAGTACTACAACAACGAGCGGGCTTTCAGAGAGCGGGCAAAGAGTGATTATTATTCGCTTGAGGGAAGTAACATTTCAGAATACGATAACTTGATTAAATCCACGGCCCAAAAAATAAACTGGGACTGGCTGTTCCTCGCATCTCAAATCTACCAGGAATCTGAATTTGATCCTGAAAGAAAATCCTGGGCAGGTGCTATCGGCCTGATGCAGGTAATGCCAAAAACGGCTAGGGAATATGGGGTAAACAGACTAACCAATCCACAGTCCAATCTCAAAGCGGGTATTGCCCACCTTCAATATTTGAACGAATACTGGACTGAGCATATCCCTGACTCCACTGAGCGATTGAAATTTGTCCTCGCATCCTATAATGCCGGCCATAATCACGTTCAGGATGCTCGAAGACTGGCGGAAAAATATGATCTGGATCCAGATGTGTGGTATGAAAATGTAGAGAAAACCATCCAGTGGAAAAGTCAGAAGAAATACTACTCTGATCCCGTGGTCTACTATGGGTTTTGTCGTGGGGAGGAGCCAATGAATTATGTCAGAGAGATTTTTGGGAGGTACGAGTACTACACAGAGTTTTTTGAGTTAAATTCAGACCAGAATGCAACAGCTTCTCTCTAAGATTTGAGGGCTTTGCTGATCCTTTGACTTAGTCTGGAGTCGGTTTTGATCAATTGCTCAAATTCATCCACTGTGAATCGTTGTGGTATATGTTGAGGGCAATTCCAGTCAAAGGTTTTAATATGGTATATCACCAGCCTCTCCACTCTGCATCATATTCCTCATCCAAAAGCTTTCCGGCAAGTTCCGGGTGATCCTTCGGGTTCAGGATCTCAGTTTCCGCCCAAATTTTAAGCCGGGTTTTTGAAGGATAGTGCATCAGTATCAAAGATGTCTTTTTGGTTTCTCTGATATTGCCAGTACTGATGTATTGCATGTTGCCACGAAAATCGGCGTAGCCAATGGTGTGGACGTCTAAAACTTTAAGAAAGCCCCTCGGTCCACCGCGAAACTGTACATAAGGCCATCCATCCTCATTCACCGTAGCCATATAAAATCCATCAATGGCCTCAATGAGTGCAACTTCCCTACCAGTCAAAATGGTTTGGTCTATTTTTCGATCCTGTACCTTCTGGTACATTTCACGTGAACCGAACTCCTGCTGAGCAGATTTGACGGACTCCGAAAAAGCAATGTCTGTGTAGTTGGATATCATGATTCAAAGGTTATAGTTATTATACCTCCATCACGGCCCAAAAGATTTAAAACTAAAACACAACAGCAGGCAGCTGTCCTCAGGAAGACATTATTGTGGTAGTAATCTGTATAGCCCCTTCCCTTCAATGCCTACGTATAAATAGCCATCAGGACTCTGCTCTATATTGCGGACGCGACCGATTCCCTCTGCTATTTTTTCCTGGCTGACAATCTTGCTTCCTATTACCTTGCCATGGACGAGGTAGCTGAATTTTAGAGAACCTACTATTACATCACCCTCCCAACCAGGATAGCGATCTCCTGTTACAAATGTCATTCCGCAAGGAGCTATGGAAGGATCCCAGTAGATCACAGGCTGCTCCATGCCTTCCATTTCAGTCTTATCGGTGAATTCCGTCCCGTTGTAATTAATGCCGTAGCTAATCACCGGCCATCCGTAGTTTAATCCGGGCTTGATGATGTTCACCTCATCTCCACCTCTTGGTCCATGCTCATGCTCCCAGATTTCGCCGGAAGCCGGATTCATGGCAAGACCCTGAGGATTCCTGTGACCATAGGAATAAATGGCTTGCTTTACCCCGTCCGCACCGGAGAATGGATTATCCTCCGGAATAGATCCGTCATCATTAATGCGATATATCTTTCCATTGTCACGGGTGATGTCCTGTGGGTTCACGTCTCTGTTGCCCCTGTCTCCTACTGAGAAATATAAATATCCATCCCTGTCGAATTCCAGTCTGCTACCAAAATGTTGACCGCGACCGCTGTTTGGTTCAGCCTTGTACAAGACTTCCTGTTCGGTTAATGCATTACCAACCAGCTTAAACCTTGCAATAGCAGTATTCGCTCCATTTCCGCTTCCAGCATCGGAGGCATAACTCAAATAAACCAAACTATTTTGCTCGAAATCAGGATGAAGCTCTATGTCCATCAGGCCACCCTGTCCCTGTACCTTTGTGTCTGGCACACCAGTAATTTGCTCTTCCAGAAGTTTCCCATCTCTTACGATCCGAATTTCACCGGCTTTCTCCGTTATCAGAATATCACCATTTGGCAGGAAGGTCATCCCCCAGGGATTTTGCAGTCCATCGACCACCAACTCATATTCAACATTACTTGACGTTGTATTTATTTCGGAAGGCTGCCCTGAACAGCTCATTACAAATATCGAAAGGATCAGCAGAAACGAGTATTTCATGATTGTCAATTACATCTGTTTATTCGAAAAGTTTCAACTGTAAGTTCGGGATTTTGTGCAAACGGTTATCGTTTATTCCGGATTGAAAAGCCAAAAGCCACGAAATAGTCAAAAACATCATCATTACTTCCCACTCCTCCGGCCAGATCAAGTTTCAAATGATTGGTGACAAAATACCCGACACCAGCATCAAATCGACTATCGAAATCTCCGTTCGCAAGGGAACCATAGTTCTCAATAATGCCAACCCATCGGTCGGACAATGGAAATCCCAGTTTTACCGCATAAACACCTAACGGCTCGCCTCCATTTCCTGTCCATTGTACACCTAAATTAGAATTAAGCGACAGCTTTTCGGTAAGGTTCTGCCCGTGCTGAAGGAGTATCCTCGGAGCTAGATTGTCGATCTCGTAATCTTCACTCAACACATTAATGTTGGCATCGACCTGAATTGCCAGCGAAGGTTTATTTGTTCCCAGATTGTTAACCAAAAGATATCTTGCTCCCACAATCAATGCATTAAGTCCTGAACTTTTAGTTTCCTCTGATCCAGTTGAAAATGTATTACCGGCAAACTGAAACAGTGCCCTGGCCTCCAGTCTTTCTGTCAATCCAAACCGCATAGAGTTCAAATAGCTCCATCCTCTATTGCTGTCATCGGAATTAGAAAAATTAGAGCCGTTAAACGTTTGGCCTGTCTGCATGTGAAAGATGTTCTTGCCCGTGGTCGCTGGACCAAGCGTGAATCCTGGTCTCGGTGTCCCGATTCTCTCCGCGTATTGCGCAAAGCTCTTTACAGTTATCAAAAAAAACAGGATAAGTACAAAAACTCTTGACATTGGTTAGTAAGTTGGTGTTGGTTGAAATTGAACGCGCGAACATTCCATTGGAGAAAACCAGTTCAATTTTATGGAAGGGCCCACTCAGGAGTCGGTGTGGACTCATCGAATAGTTCATCGATATAATATTCTCTTTTTGATCTGTTATCGCAATCGTTGTTATCGCGATCAAAATTGTAAACACATGGGCTATACACAGAAAGGTCGTCGGCGATCATTAGGCTTTTAGGGTCACCGTTTGGTAGTTTTTCATCCGTATGAAGTCTTCCCAGCACACAATGTCCCATTTCATGAAAGATAAAGGTCTCAGCTTGTTCATCGTTTTCCCAGCAAAAGTAGTTTGGATTAACGGAGATGGTTTTTTGGATGTTGCTTGCTACTTCGGCGGAATTACAATTACCACAAAATGAGGCTTCAAGGGCTTCATCATACCGGATGATCAGATTATCGATCTCCAGGTCAATACCCCGCAACGCCGCCTCCTCGATAAATTGGTCAAATGGCTCCTGAAACTCAGGATCTATGTCCAAAACGGGCTCAAATTTCATCCTGTCACTACATCCGATCAAGACAAGACTTACTACCAATACCAACCAGACACTACATTTCCGCTCCATATGGCTAATTTAGGAATTCTCAGCGATCCTTTACCTACTCGTCCCGGAGATATATGGCAGGATTCGATCTGGCGGCCTTCCATGAAGTGATCGAGACCGTCGCAATCAAAATCACCATCAGCCCAATTGCGGTAAAGAAATATAACAACCAGGGTGTGCTAATGTGATATGCAAAATTGTTGAGCCATTCGCCAATAAAGTAAGTACATACTGGAATCGAGATGATCAATGCAACTGCAAAAATGATCAATACTCTCCGGTTAAACAGAACCAGAAGCTCCATGATATTAGCCCCCAGTACTTTGCGAATACTGATCTCTTTGAGTCTTTGCTCAATAGAAAAAGCAGTGATTCCAAACAGGCCAATCACTGACAATGTAATGCTAAGAAAGGCAAACAAAGAGATCACCCGATTGAACTTTGCCTCACTTTCATAGAATCTTGCAAGTTTTTGATTCAAAAATTCGTATTCGAAAGGGACGCTACTTTCGAAGTCATTCCATACACTTTCTACTTTACTAAGCATAGCGGAAGTGCTTTGCGGATTGAATCTTACGGCAAGGTTCCAATAGTTGCGGGTATTGAAATAAATGGCAATCGGATTTACTTCCTTGTGTAAACTCTGGAAATTGAAATCAGCTACCACACCAACAATGGTCATTGGTTTACTGTTGTCACCAAACAGCTTGATTCGCTTTCCAACCGGATCTGCAAGCCCGAGACGATTGACAAGGGTCTCATTGACCACAACTGACGAAGAATCAGCAGAGCGGGAAGCATCCAGGTTCCTGCCTTCCATTAACTGGATTCCATACGTCGGTAAGAAATCATCATCCACGCCAAAGTATGTCGTCATTACTCCGTTATTTTTGACATCCACCATTTCTTCAGTTCCCACGTAAAAGGAATTATTCGTATACCCCTCTCCGAGACCATCTGTTCCGATGCTTGCATTGCTGATTTCAGGAATTCTAAGTATCTCCTCCTTAAAAGCATCCCTGCGACCCGGGAGCACACTGGAATTCCCAATTGGTATAAGTAACACCTCCTCCGTCTCATAGCCAGGATCCCAATTTGAGATAAACTGGTATTGCTTAAAGACAACAGAGGAAACCAGAATAAGTCCAAAAGTGATTACAAACTGAACTCCCATCAGAATATTACGAACCTGATTTCGACTTGATTTACTGGAAAGTTGATTCCTCAATCCGTCTGAGGTACTTATCCTGCTGATAAAAATGGCGGGGTACATTGCGGCAAGCACACCTGTGAACAATCCCAGAAAAAGGAGAATTATCAGATTTACAGAATCACTCCAAATGACCATGGAAAGATCATCGCCAAAAAAGCCGGGAAAAAGATTTATTGTGGCATCTGCCAGCGTAAGCGCCAGCAGGGTTCCTATCATCGCCAGTAGAAGGCTTTCACAAATAAATTGTACACCGAGTCCGGCTTTAGATGCTCCCAGCACTTTCCGAACACCAATTTCCCTAAGTCTTTTGATGACCAGCGAGACATTAATGTTTACATAATTGACCAAGGCAATTACCAAAATCAGAAATGCAACCCCAATTAGTATTCTGATACTTTCCTCATTTCCGGACCGAAATCCACTCATGAATTCCACATGGCCAGTTTTAAAGTAAATGTCACTCAGGTTGTAAAAGTTAATGGCCAGGTTATCCTCCGGAAAGCTGTTTGCATGCCTGGAGCTTATATCATTTGACAGAATAGCTGCGTCAATTGGCTCCTCCGTTTTCACGTAGGTGTAAATTGAATACTTGTACCATTCGCCCATGGTGCCTCCCTCAGATAACCTCGAATCCCAATTGATAAGACAATCATATCGCAAGTGTGTATCACGAGAATCCTCAATCACGCCAGTCACCTGAAGGGGCATGGTATAATCAAGATACATCTCGATAGACTTTCCTACCGGATTGATGTCACCAAACAGCATTTTTGCCATGGTTTCCGATAAAACTATGCTATTTGGATTCTCCAGGGCAGACGTCTCATCACCATGGATCATTTCATAGTTGAAATACTCAAAGAAATGTCCTTCGGTGAGCACCGGGGAACTGGAAATCTTAATGTTTTGATTACTGAAATACTGCTCTCCGATGCCTCTCAACTGAAGTGAAGAAACGAATTCGGAATTACTTTGGGACAACCAATTTTTAGTATCAAGTGAAGTGAGTCCTACCTCCCGGGAACTGCTGCCAGACCTCTGGGTAAGCGTGGTGAGATAGGTGATTTCCTTTTCCGGTAGGCGTGCATCCACCGCATATTCATTGCGAACAAATGTTATGATGATAAATATGCCGCTTAGCGCAACGGAAAAACCAACCAGGTTTAGCAAAGAGTACAACCTGTTGCGGTTCAGGTTGCGCACACTCGTTAAAATGAAATTTCTGAACATTCTCTAACTTATTTTTGACTAATAAGTCAAAAGCCATTCCAGAGGGAAAATCATTGATTTTAGCTCTTAAACCATGATTTGGGATTTCTGGATTGTTCCATTGTGAAACACCGTATGTTCAGGAATGTTACATCCGTTCGGAAGCATTGGTGACCCTGAATACCCATGCTTTTGATGCTTCCCAGGCCGATGCGTCAAGGTCATCCGGAATGGTTATGCGAAGACCTTCCTCAGTCATCCCGAAATCCAAAGACCCATCATATCCAAGTAACTTGACTTCACTTTCGGGAGATGTCTGAAGTGCTGAAAAAAGTACTTCCGTGCCTGGTTCCGAAAGTTTGATGCCGTAGTAAGTTTCAGTTTCCGGATCTCTCGTATACCGGATCTCATCACCTTCCCCAAAGGTATTCTGTAGTTTGGCAGTTCCATATATGGCTTCGGAGTTCACATTCATCCAGTCACCCATGGCGGCAAGTCGCTCCACGCTTGCTTGCGGTATCAGGCCTTCGGCAGTTGGGCCGACATTCAGCAAATAGTTGCCTCCTTTGGCTGTCACATCCACAAGATTGAAGACAAGCTGCTGACTGCTTTTCCAGTTGTCATCATTTTGATTATACCCCCAGGTATCGTTCATGGTCATACAACTCTCCCAATCAAAAGCAGATGTGGTTTCTAATATTTCCTGCTCAGGTGTACCAAAATCTCCAACAAACTCTCCTTCCGCATTCATGCCCTGCATTCCTCTGCGTCCTTTGTCCACCCTATTGTTAACAATAATATCAGGCTTCAAATCCATCACAAACCGGTGCACATCCACGCCTTGTTCATGTGTGTAATCCGGGATCCACTCCCCGTCAAACCACAGAACGGCCGGATTATAATTCTCTATAAGTTCCTTAAGCTGTGGTTTCATGTATGTTTCCAGATAGGTAGGGAATTCAGGATTTACCTGGTGTGTGTCCCCATACCAATATTTAGGTTCATTTATGGCCTGGGCCTGTGGGTGATGCCAGTCCATGATCGAATGGTACAATCCAAATTTGATGCCTTCAGCGGCACAGGCATCGGAAAGTGCTTTGAGTATATCCTGCTGATACGGCGAAAAATCCATAATGTCATAATCGGAAACTTCTGAATCCCACAGACCGAAACCGTCATGATGCTTTGAGGTAATGATGATGTATTTCATACCTGCATCTTTCGCGATTCTTACCCATTCCGCAGCATCAAATTTTGTTGGATTAAAAGAAGCCGAATACTTCTCATACTCTTCAATGGGAATCTGAAGGTCATTCATAATCCACTCGGCGATGTTGTTAGTTTGTTCACCGTTATGGGTTCCGGCGGGTACAGCATAGGGCCCCCAGTGGATGAACATGCCAAAAGTTGCGTCCCGCCACCACTCCATCCTTTCATCTTTGGTCAATTTCTTCTCTTCACTCGTCTCATCCTTTGATTCTCCGGATGAATTATCGGATGGTGTGCAGCTTATCGCAAAGGTGATACAAACAATACAGGCTATAGATGAAAGTCTCATGTGGTTAAGGTTTGGGTTAAAAGACTAATTTATATATTCAGCCCCGAATCCCCAACCGCTACCATAATCTATACTTCCTCGTCCTGGATTACCCTGGTATCCTTTACCAATTTGAAATTGCTCATGGAAGTCTTTAACCCCTTGCCAATCTGACCCAATCGCTGTGTGTATTCCGCGAAAGATTCCATTCCCGCTGACATCTGACTTGCCGAAGCTGCCACCTCCTCGGCTCCTGCGGCAGTTTCCTCCGCGATGACCACCACAGACTCCATGTTGCCCACTACTGCTGAAATGTTCATTGTCTGCTCTTTAGTAGTGGCCAGCACCTCATCTGCTATGGATAGAGATTGCTTTGAACCATCTGAGATGGAAGCAAACATGCTGTGAGTCTCTCTGGATGACTGTACGCCACTGCCAACGCTGTCATTCATCTGGCGCATTACGTTTTCCGCTTGCTTGGTGTCCTTTTTGACATCATCTACCAGCTTTTCAATCTCCTTTGCTGATTTTCTTGAGTCCTCAGCAAGTTTTCGGATCTCTTCGGCAACCACCGCAAATCCTCTACCGTTCTCTCCGGCCTGAGCTGCTTCAATGGCAGCATTAAGCGCCAGTAAATTTGTTTGTGAGGAAATCTCGGTAATCACGCTCAGAACACGTGAAATTTCATTGGACCTTTCGGACAATACAGTGATTGACTGAGCAGTTTCCTGAGAAAATCTTGAAATATTCTCCATGTCGGATACCACTGTATCAACTATCTGTTTCCCCTTTTCGCTATTCTCATAACCGGATTTCACGGAGTCATTGATGATTCCCGTCTTGCGCTCCATCTCCTCCGCTGATCGCATAATACCTTCTATGATATCTGAAGTTTTTTCAATATTTGTCAGCTGACTTCTTGCTCCATTGCTCATTTCAGCGATGGCACTGGCTATTTCATTGGTATTGGTAGTCATTTCTTCACCCGAAGACAGCATTTGCGTAGTCGCTTCTTCCATTTCCTTAACACCCGCATTGACCTGAAGCAAAAGTCCGTTCAGGTTGTCCAGTGCTTTATTTAGGTCTGTTACCAGCACCGCTACATCACCCGATGCTTCTAACTCATATCGCGTGGTCAGGTTTCCCTTGGCGAGTTGATTGGCAATGGCATTGAGTTGAATGATCGGGAACGAAACCGAATCCAGAAGCTCATTCATAGACTCTGCCATATCTTTCCAGACTCCTGTCTTGCCTACCGTGGTCATTCTGGTACTGAGATTACCGTCTTTGCCTGCCGAAGTCACTACGTCTTTGGTTTCAGTTATCAGGTTGTCAATGATATTCGTAAAGTCCCTGCTGACAGCCATGAGAGCATCCCCAACTGAAGCTTCATCCCCATCATAAGAACCATTCCCATTTTCGGAATTGGTAATATTGGCGGCTATCTCTTTGACATTTGTAGCCAGCTGTTTCATATCATCAATTTGCGTTTGAAGCAGCTGGTTTGATTCATACTGTTTGATAGTAGTTCTGCGCAATCTGTACCCTGTCCAACCACTGACGAGATTACCAAGAACGGCCAAACCCATGTGGTAGAAGAATATCATGTAGTTGATGCTATCCATGTTGATCAGATAGCTTAGGTATTGATCCTGACCACCCATTACCAATACAAAAATGGTGGTATGGTGAATAACCACTATACCGGCAAAAGGAATAAAGACCCTCCAGTCCTGATAAATAATGAGAAGTACTGGCATGATAAAAAACCAAAAGTGCATCTCATATAAACCATTAAGCTGAGCCAGAAACTGGATCATATATAAGGCCATGACGCCACCTGCTACCAGCCTGGAAATCAATTGCTCCCTGAATAGAAAACGAGCAATTAGGAATATTGCAAGGTTAAGTGTACCAACCCCTAAACCAAACACCCAGGTATCATAGTGAAAGGAGATAAATATTCCGAATAGCCATAGTCCGACCATCATCATGGTCACGTACTTTTCAGCTTCCTTGGTCACTTCCTGAAAATGGATTTTAAAGCCGTCTGTTTTTGTAATGTGCGTTGTGTTCATGAGTGTATTTAATTGGGTTAGAGATCACATCCCCATTCCTGGGTCTGATAATCGGGAAAAAGGGGTGCTGGTAAGTTCTTCTCTCTGGCATCTAAGGCCAGTGCAGGTGCGGAGTTACCTATGTTTAGCGGACCACAAAGTCCTGTTTGGTTTGTATAGTTACCTTTAAAATAAAGTCTTGAATCAGGATCCAGAATTACGGCCTGTGGCGTAGTGTTGACACCTAATGCTGTAGATATTTTTAAATCAGGATCAGATACTACCTTGAAGTGGTCAGGTACATTGAATTTTTTCTGAAGTTGGTCAATACCTTCGGAAGCTCCCACCAGTATCAGATAATAATCCACGTCACCACCACGATCTTCGGTAAATAATCCAAGATGATCGATATTGGTTTTTGCAAAAAGACAATCATTGTCATAGAAATGAATAAAGGCCGGTTTGTCCTTTAACTTTATGAACTCAGGGGCCAGGGTAATAAACTCCCCAGGAACAAGAGTGCTACTTTCCGCATTCCTCGGTTTATAGTGCTTGAATTCCTCGTCCCAAAAAATCTGCCCTACAGCGGAGAGCATCAGACCTATGGACACTAAGCCCAATATCCTTTTTATCATTTGATAACAATGCCAAAATACAGGATAAAGTTCGTCCTAAAGACTTTAACGAAAGTGCCTGTTTTATTTAAATAAGCGCCAATAGAAGCACTTTTAGGATTAAGTCGTGATTATTTCAAATGATAATAGTCTGTTTGTTTAAGAGTTAAATCATAAGTCTGTTAAAGACTTAAACAAATAACATTCTTATCGAATGTTAGAGGCGTGAAAACTTTTTTCTATTTTTTAGAATTTTCCAGTTCCCATTCCTCTTTTAACCCTTTGTATAGTGAATAACACATGATCAAAAGAATGATGGCAAAGGGTAATCCAGCTGTCAGCGCAGCTGTCTGGAGCGCCGTTAATCCTCCACCAATCAATAATGTTGCTGCCACTCCACCTTCGGAGAGTGCCCAAAAGATTCTTTGTCCCACAGGAGCATCCAATTTACCACCACTTGTGATGCTATCGATAACAAGTGATCCGGAATCCGAGGAGGTGACGAAAAAACTAGTGACAAGCACGATACCCATAAAACTTGTGAGTATATCCACAGGAAACTCTTCCAGCATCACAAACATGGCCGTAGATATGTCTTCTGAAACAGCATCGGCGATGTTGCCAATGCCATTTAATTCAAGAAACAGTGCTGAGCCCCCAAACACAGATAGCCATATGAAGGTCAGTAGCGTAGGCACCAGGAGCACCCCTAAGACAAACTCTCTTACCGTGCGACCTCGTGATACCCTTGCGATGAACATACCTACAAACGGTGACCAGGATATCCACCATGCCCAATAAACAAGTGTCCAGTCCCTTTGAAATTCTCCACCCGCAAAATTGCCGGTATGGGTGCCTATCTGTAGTAAACTTTGAAGATAGCCTCCGGTTGTTTGAACAAATCCATTCAGAATAAACAATGTCGGGCCGAGAAACAGCAACACCACCAGAAATACCATACCAAGACGAATATTCAGGACACTGAGAACTTTTACTCCCTTATCCAACCCGAGCACCACAGAAACAGTCGCTGCAATTGTGATCAATACGATCAGCGTGACCTGAAGCTCGATCGAATTCTCCAGGCCAAAGAGGTAATTTATACCAGCACCGATTTGTTGGGCCCCGAAACCCAAAGAAGTGGCCAACCCAAATAAAGTGGGCACCACACTCAGTATGTCAATGACGTCACCAAAAGGACCGTGGATCTTATCTCCTAAAAGGGGGTGGAAAACGCTCCGAATGGAAAGCGGTAATTTTTTACTGAATGCAAAGAAAGCAAGTGCAAGTCCGATGAGTGCATAAATTCCCCACGCGTGTAGCCCCCAGTGCAGATAGGTGTAGATCATAGCTTTATTGGCCCGGGTACCCTGATCGGTAATCTCTACAGGAGGATTGATAAAATGCGAGATAGGCTCAGCGACACTAAAAAACAGCAGTCCAATTCCCATGCCTGCAGAGAATAACATGGCAAACCATGCAAACAAACTGAACTCTTTGGTGGCATTTGGTCCGCCTAACTTTAGTTTTCCGTATCGGCTAAAGGCAAAATACAAACAAAGGCCAAGAAGGATGTTTACGGTGACGATAAAGAACCATCCTCCTCTGGTCGTGATCCACTCCTGCATGCTGAGAAAGATTTCCTCCATCGGGTCTCCTACAGAAAGGGTTACAAGAATAAAGACAATGATTACAATGGCACTCGGGTAAAAGACCGGGGCGTGAATGTCAAAATACTTTTTTTGGCTCAAATGATTACTGAAATTTCAGGTTAAGGTCATTGAAAGTAACCAAAGGTAAAATTTATGTTCTACAGAACCTATTAATACCTGAGTTATAGAAGCTAGGGATCGATGAACTCAAAAATGGAAGAGTATTTTCCCATTCGTTGAACGTAATCAAGTAATTCATTGAAGAAGTGATCGCTTCCAAGGGTGGCGGAATCCCCGATCAAAACAAGGCGGTACCTGGCCCGGGTCATGGCGACATTTAATCGGCGGTATTCCTTTAAGAATCCAATCTCACCACGATCATTTGCCCTGACCAAAGAGATGTAAATAACATCCCGCTCCTGTCCCTGAAATGCATCAACCGTATTGACCTGAATCTGTGACCGGTAAGGAGCCAGGGCATCGGAATCATTTAACAATTCCGAGATTATTTCAACTTGTGCTTTGTAAGGGGTTATGATACCGACAGATAGATTGGTCAATTTCTCAGCGGCAAGTAGGTTGATCAGCAGTTCCGCCTCTTGCCGGTTGTATGTACTTAGTGTTTCCTGTTTTACCGACTCTTCATGACCACTTCCCGCAGTGTCTACGAACTCCAACGGATGGTCGAACTTCTTTTCCCGTCTTTTGATCTCCTCAGCCACCTTAAGTTTTCCGTCATAAAAATGCATGCTGGAAAATCCCATGATTGCGGTCTCCATTCTGTACTGGATTTCAAGCATGGTAGTAGCGTCCGGCTGATTTCTGACACCTTTTGCGAAAAGCGTATCTTCCAATCCCTCCTTACCCGCTTCAAATGATTTGATAGTAGGTGGTAGTTGAAAATGATCTCCTGACATGATCACCCTTCTTACCCTGTCGAGGGGTATCCATGTAGCAGCTTCAAGGGCCTGAGAAGTCTCGTCAATAAAGACGGTCTTAAACAATCTATCTCTGATCAATTTATTGGCAGAACCGGTCAAAGTGCAGGCAATGACCTGCGCATTGTCAAGCAATGACTCAGAAATGTAGTTTTCCAAATCGCGGGACTCTCTTCGCAAGGCCTTAGATTCCTTAAAAAGTAAATCTCTTTGGAACTTCTCCGTTTTTCCGAATTTTCGTTTGTACCTGGATGCGAGCGTACGGTATTCTTCCGATTGAATTCGCATTTCCTTAAGCCTGCCAAAATCCTTGTGTTTGCTGATCTTTACATCCAGGCTATTTTCCACCACTTCCGGTGTAAGCCTGGCAGGATGACCTAATCTAAGCACATTAAGATCCTCATTTACAAGCTTCTCCACAATCAAATCCACCGCCGCATTACTAGGAGCACATACCAGGACCTGCTTCTCCTGTCTCACTACTTCAGTAATGCTTTTTGTAAGGGTTGTGGTCTTGCCGGTTCCGGGCGGTCCGTGAACGAAGGCTACAAGTCGGGCATCACAAATCTTATGAAATGCTTCGTTTTGTACATCATTCAGACTCTCAACATTGAAGTGATGACCAGGATCGAAAGGAGCCTTTTGCTCTCCATACATGGCATCTCTTAGCTCTGATAATCGATTATTTTTTGCAAGTATTACACGATTAATGGCATCTGACATTTCACGGTAAGTGGAGTCATCGAACATCAGATTGACTCCTATGCTGTCTTCATATGCCCAATCCGGCACATAAGACTTATTCAGCACCACACGCATGGTTTCATCTTTCAGATAGCCCACTACTCCGGAAATGTTTTTATCCCGCTCGTCACTTTCAGCAAAAACGGAAACAATACTACCTACCTGGAAAGCATGCTTTCGTTCCAGGTGCTTCTTCTTCTCGATGACGAGGGTAATGCGTTCTCCTGTACTTATGAAATCATCCGTTAACCGAACCGGAAACCATGTTGTGCCCTTTTTATCCCGCTCATATGGGCTGGTGAGCATCATTCGCTCTTTGAAGAACTCGTAGTCTGCAGCCTTTTCTTTGTCCAACAGAGAAAGCTGTTTTTTTAAAGTGTGAAGTGTTTCCGGTGAAATCATTCAGAATTTCAGAACTAATCCTACATGTTGGAAGGAAAGTGAAACCGAACTCAGGGAATCGATTAATTTTTCTCCATGACTTTTTTGAATCATGAAGAATATGACATCAAATGTGAAAAGAAATGCCCCTTGCAAAATAATAGACTGCCCAAATCCTTTAAGTCTTGCGGTATTGGTCTCTACAT
The DNA here is from genome assembly GCA_965228045.1 of Cyclobacteriaceae bacterium. Classification (GTDB taxonomy): domain Bacteria; phylum Bacteroidota; class Bacteroidia; order Cytophagales; family Cyclobacteriaceae; genus JANQEU01. Next base: position 2,964,553 of record OZ245789.1, read on the forward strand.
TCCTGGATTTTTCAATCAGATACAATCCTCCGGCCATGTAGGCAAGGTCAAGACCTGCATTGAAAAGCAGGAGCCGCTCAAGAGTTTGCTGTTCTTTGATGGATTGGGTCAGGTCAAAAGTGGTAGGGTCAGCGGAAATAGCTCCATAAATTCCGAAACCTGCTATCGCCAGGTTTACCACGTTCCAGTAGCCGTTCATTTGATGGAAATATTTCCTATGACCACTCGAAGGTGAAGCCAAAACAGGACTAAGTGCAATATTGGCTGTAGCCCAGGACCCCAGAATTATTAAGCCATTACGTGTCAATTCCAGGCGTTCCCGGTTAAACGTAGCCAAATCCTGAGCTGAAAGAATTAGGGTCACAAAAAAGAAAATGGAAAAAAGAGCAGCGCGCATATTTATTCAATGGTGACCATAACCGGGAAATGATCGGATAAATACCTCCCATCGATTACGGTACTTTCAACACCATATTTCAATGAATTTAGTTCCGGTGAAACAAAAATATAGTCTATCCGCCTTTCGGGAACAGACTCCAGGTCAAAGCCATTGAATGTACCGACGCTGCCGTACTTCTTAGAGCTGCTGTCAAAAGTATCCATAAGTTCACCCTCAAGTGCCGTGATGACGGGAGTATCCTCACCTGCATTGAAATCTCCCATCAATACCACACGCTCTAACCCGCTGATTTCTTTGATTTTATCAAGAATCAAAAGGGAGGATTTCTCGCGAGCTTCAACACCAATGTGGTCATAGTGTGTATTGAAAACAAAAATCTCCCGGCCATCGGATTTACGAACAAACAATCCATAGGTGCAAACCCGGGGAAGGGCGGCATCCCAGGACTTAGACGGCGTGTCAGGTGTTTCCGATAACCAGAATGTTCCTGACTTCTCTATCTCCCAGATACTCGACTTGTAGAAAATCGGCGAAAATTCACCGGCCGTTTTACCATCATCCCTTCCCACTCCAATCCATTGATAACCCTCCAATCCGGAATCGATCGAATCGATCTGGGACAACAATGCTTCCTGCATCCCTATAAAGTCAAACTGTTCGTAATTCAAAAAATCACGAACAATTTGTTTTCGATTACTCCATTGATGATAGCCATCATTAGGATTGTCATATCGAATGTTAAAAGTACAGAGTTTGATGTCCTGGGCACTGATCCCAATTGATACGAGCAGTAACAGGAACGGTATGACCCGCCGATAGGTGAACATAAAGGTTTTTATCGCAAGGTATGATTAATCGGAATCATCCGTCCGAATTCCTGGACACATTATTTTTTCAAGTATTTCACGATTAATGGCATATGACATTTCACGGTAAGTGGAGTCATCGAACATCAGGTTGACTCCTATGCTGTCATAATTCGTTCTTTGAAGAACTCGTAGTCAGTTTCTTCTTCCTTAACAAGAAGTTTTAATTGGTTGTGTAATGATTCTTCTATTGTCATCAGCGTTAGTGCATCAGCTTTCGGCAAAATAATTAAAACCAAAAGACATAATTACCCCATTTCTATACCGGTTTGAAAACATATAAACCACTATAAACAATTTTAGTTCACAGAACATCCTAACCTGATGATTTGGTTAGAAATTCTTCATTGTAGACATTTTGTAGATGGTCAGGATCTCAGATATCCAACACCGCGGACTAATTTGAAATCAAAAACTAGCCCATGTATTCTGTCAGAAACAAAATTCTCTTGTCGACCACCGGAATTGTAATAGTTATTTACTGTACCATATTTATTTTCTTAATTAGAAATCTTAGAAATAATGGCATTGAAGCCGGTAAACAAACAATTAGCCTGGTGGCTCAAAGAAAAGCAAAGGAAGTAGAGTCAATTTTCGATCACGCTTACGGACTTTTATATGCTTATGCAAATAGCCTGGAAAAATTGATTCCTCTGGAGAAGGAGCATCGCCAGAAGCTACAGATAGAGATTTTTGAGAATTTACTGCTGGATGAAGTGAAATATAAAGGCGTTTATCTCACCTGGAAACTAAATACTTTCACAAATAACCCGTCAGATGAGCACAAAGTAGAAGAGTCAATCATAGTGCAGGATAAGGATGAAGTCAGACATAACACCTATGAGGCGGGTGTTCCAGATGATTATTTTGAGGACATCCAGGAAGTAAAATCCGTACTCATGAGCAGTCCATACTTTTATCAATACCTGGATATGGACCATGAGACGTTTTTGATATCCATTGAACTTGCACTTGAGGACTCCGGTAAATTCATAGGTAGAGTGGGTTTGGACTTGCTTATTGATGAGCTACAGGCATTATCCAGTATCAATGAGTATAAAAACGGCTTTGCTACTATTTCTACCAAATCAGGTTATATAATCAGTCATCCTGATGATAATCTACTGGGCGTATCCATCGACTCCATTGCGACAACAGAAAACTCAGAAATTCTAACGGATGAATCTTATGAAGAAAACACTTTAGTAGCTTCTGTTCCTTTCAACGATAGAAATGGAGTTCAAATTGGAACTATCGAAGTGAATGTCCCCGAATCCGTGATTCTGGAGCCAATTAATAGATCCTTTAAGATTGCGACATCGGGAGCATTGGTTGGACTTTGCATCTTGATAATATTCACATATAGAATTTCTGCATCGATTTCGAGAAGGATCGAATTATCGAAGAATTTACTGATCAAGCTCGCATCAGGAGAAATTGATCCTAAATCAAAAATCATTGAAAAATCTAAGGACGATCTTGGAGAGTTAACTAAATCCGTGAATTCCCTATTGGCAGAAATGATTACAAAAGCTCATTTTGCCTCTAATATTGGAGAAGGAAATCTGAATTCCGAATTAGTTATTAAAGGGGAAAATGACATTCTGGGCAACTCTCTCATCAAAATGCAAGGAAACTTAAGAATGGTGCTACAACAAATGGATAAGGTCATCAATAATGTAAATAACGAAGGCGCTTTGTACCATTCAAGAATAGAGGAATCCGGATATACAGGTGCCTGGAAAGACTTATCAGCAGGTATTAATAAGCTCCTGGACAATATCACACTTCAATTCAGGAAAATTGACCAAGTAGTTGGATCAATGTCCGATGGAAATTTGACCATTAGAATGGATTCAAAAGGGATAAATGGCGACTTAAAGGCCTTAGCCAAAGATTTAAATAAGTCACTAAACAACCTGGAATCCCTAATTTTTAATGTCTCCATTACATCCGAACACCTGAAAACATCCTCGAAAGAAATGACTGAGCTCAGTACTGAGATGAAGTTGAATTCTAGTGAGATAGCCTCCGCAATCGGAGGTGTAAGTATGGGAGCTCAAAGACAATTGTCTATTGTAGATAAATCATCAGGTACAATGGAAACGGCCTTTAATTCATTAAACGAAGTGAAAATTAAATCACACCTTATCCACGAGCTGGCCAAGAAGGGTAGTCAAAATAGTGATGAAGGTAGAAATACGATAGTGAAAGTGAACGACACAATGACCGTAATAGTCCGGGTCAGCGAACAAACATTTGATGATTTCCAATCTCTTAAAACCAAAATCATTAAAATAGGTGGTGTTCTATCAATTATTAAAAATATCGCCAGTCAAACAAATTTATTGGCCTTAAATGCTGCAATTGAAGCAGCGCAAGCCGGAGAAAACGGTCGGGGATTCGCGGTAGTGGCAGAAGAGATCAGAAAGCTCTCAGACTCTTCAAAATCATCAACAAAAGAAATCGAAGAACTTATTGAATCAGTGAATTCTTCCTTGAATTCATCCATTAATTCATTAAAGGGAATGCTAGACAAAATAGATGATGGAGAAAAAGCAACCTCTGAAGCCACGCAGAAATTTGATGAAATCTTTAAATCCTCAGACGAAATATTAGAGTCTGCTTCCGTTATAAAAGAAATGGTGGAGGAACAGGTGAAAAAAATGAACAGCATATTGCAAACCTCCGAATCGGTAGTAGTGATTGCACAGGAAACCGCAACGGGTGCGGAACAAATTGCTGCCAGTGCAGCGGAATTAACAGCAGGCATGGTCAACTATGATGATAAGTCGATTGAACTTGAGAATATGTCGACCGAGCTTTCAACTCAAATGAAAAAATTTAAATTGAACAGCTATTCAAGTAATGTGCTAGAAAGTAATCTGGTTAATCAAGGGTAACCATAACCGGGAAATGATCGGATAAATACCCTCTATCGATTACGGTACTTTCAACACCATATTTCAAAGAATTTAGTTCCTGTGAAACAAAAATATAGTCTATCCGCCCTTCGGGAATAGACTCCAGGTCAAAGCCATTGAATGTACCGACGCTGCCGTACTTCATAGAGCTGCTGTCAAAAGTATCCATAAGTTCACCCTCAAGTGCTGTGATGACGAGAGTATCCTCACCTGCATTGAAATCTCCTATCAACACAACACGCACTATCGGAATCATCTGTCCGAATTCCTGGACACATTATGGTTTGATTGATCTTTTATTCTTACAATATTTTCTTTTACCTCATCCTGCATATTAAAACAGATTTCCTTTGTGAAGTCATTCACCGGATCTTCAATGTTTGCATTGAGTATATTCTGAAGTTCATATAATTTTCTCAGAGTAAGCTCCTGATAACCCAATTCAAATTCCTTAGGATCCATTTCCTTCATCTGATTTAAAAAGTCGTCATGAAACTCGCTTAACTCATCCGGGAGTACGATTCGTTTCATTTTGGCCTTGAACTCGATTTTACTCTTGATATAATCAAATTCATCCGCCATTGCCTGCGCATTGAGATAGGTAAGCTTCATATCACTTTGAGTGGATCCCAGCGTACCAATGTCTTCCAGCAGCATCACATAATCATTCAATTCAACAAGAGCATCGGCCTGGAGTTTATTCTCTCCTTCAAATCTTTTCAAGTTTTTATTTGTCGCACTATAGTAGGATTGATGACATCCGGATAACAAAAAAACACATATGAAAATGAAACTGGAGAACAGGTTTACATTCAAGTTATTTTTCGAAGTTTTCATCATTAGGAAATTTAACTAACTAAATAATCTGCTTTAGTGAAATAATGGTGCCAGCATATAACCCAACGATATAAGCTACTCTTTTATTGAAATAAACGTAGATAATATTGCACATTTCAAATTTTATTGGGGAGTAAATACACGATATACGAGAATCACTAAGTGTATCCCTTAGTACAGTAAGGTATTCCGGTAAATTATCGGGATCGGTATTATACTCTTACCTGGTAGTCTGCCAGAGATGAATTTTGCTTTATCAATTAAACAAAATCTTATGACTACCAGAACAATTGCATCCTTTACAAATCCTTATATGATTTCAGGTAACCACTCATTTAAAAACCTTAGTTATGCTCCTCTTATCCGGACATTTACTTTCCAGGGTGATCTTACAATAGCGGAAATATCGAAGATCAGATCCAAAAAAGAATCCATCAGGAAGTACCTCCAGGTTTCAAAAAGGGTAAGAGTACAATTCGACATTAAGAGCTTTGACTTTACAGGTATTCATGAACTATTTGACTTATTCAAGTCTTTGTCCTGGTCGGCAAACGGAGGATGTCATATCGACATCATCTGGAACTGCGCAGGTCAGCTTAATGAAGTTCATTTCATGGGAAAAGATTTTCAGGAGTTGACCAACCTGAACTTCAAATACATCTTCCAGTCCTAAAAAAATGCATCCGCTTTTCTCGCCAAAAGAAATTTCAAGTCGTGTTGATTTTTGGTGATTGTTAGTACAACCAGTTCAATTTTTGATTAGTTTGTTGGTGCCAGTTCCTGCTAAAGGAACTGGCTTTTTTTTGGATCTGCTCCAAAATTCTTTACTTTAAAAAGTTACTCATTTTTTAAAGCAACGGCAGGATTTTCCCTGGTGCTCCTTATCAATTGGGGCAGGACTGCCAACGAACTCAATCCTATTACAAGCAGTACGGTGCTTAGAATTATTTCCGCTGAAAATGGTGCATGATAGGTCATTTCATTGATCCAAAGATTATTAACAGTAACTGCAGCGGGAACCGCGATCAACAGGGCGATCATGATCATGATCACATGTCCCCGGGTCATGGTAAACGCCAGTTGCTTTACCGAGGCTCCCAGTACTTTCCTCAGAGCGATTTCTTTCTCTCTCGATTTTAATTCGTATCCGACCATTCCCAGTAGACCAAGAAGGGTAATTATTAGGGCCAAAACTCCAATGAGGGACATTATTTCACTGAGATCAAACATAAACTGATAAAAGACATCCAGCTCTTCGTTTAGAAATCCTCCTGCAAAATCCCGACCTTCATCGAAAGAAGACCATTTGTCTCTGAATTCCTCAACGATGGTCGGCTGATATCCATTCACTTTGAAATAAGCGAACTGGTAGCGATCGGGCAGAATCCGCAGCCCCAGAGGTCGGATTGATTTCATGATCGGCTCCCAATGATAATCTTCAATTACTCCGATGACTGTAACCCTGACGCTGTCATTTACAATCACTTCCTCACCTATGGCCGCACTATTACTCTCAAATTCCAATGATCGGATAGCGGTCTCGTTAAGGATTATCTCATTTTCACGTTCGTCATTTAATCCCGGAGTAAACTCATTACCAGCGATGAGATTCAGACCCATTGTGCTAATATAATCTTCACTGGTGCTGAAGTAATACAGCGTTTTCTCCTCATCTTCCGGGTTGCGTCTCATATCGGTACCCCAGCTGGTACCTACTCCTGGATGGTGGGAAGTGAAACTCGCTCCTTCTACTCCGGCTATGTTCTCGAATTCAGTCTTAACCATATCCGGTTCATGTGTTTGGAGCTCCAAATACACGATCTGATCATCGTCAAATCCATGCTCGGAATCCATCAAAAATCTTCCCTGATCCCGCAGGATAAGAAGGGATACCAATACGAATACGGCAAATCCGAACTGGAATCCTGTTAGAATCTTCTTTGTAGAGAAGTATTTCATGAAACCCGAACGTACCACTTTACGCTGAAAAGTACCCTTGATTGAGCTTAAGACATCGTTCCCGGAAAGAAAGAGACTTGGAGCTATACCCGTGATCAAACCAAGCAGTATGGTGAATACCAGAAAGTACAAATAACTATTGATATTATCGGATATGTTGAGTTCTGCAATGTTGATGATCCAAAGGGCATTGAATTCATGCAGAAGAAATTTATAAATAAAAACAGCTCCAACTAGAGAAATAAAAGCCAAAACAACGGATTCAAGCAGGAATTGAACCACAATCTGCCACCTGTATGCTCCATTTACCTTTCTAATACCTACCTCCCTGATTCTGGAGATGGATCTGGCTACTGACAGATTTGCATAGTTGATAGCAGCCGTGAAAATCACAATAAATCCGAGTATCCCAAGAAAAGCCAGTGCAATTCCGGGCATATAAATGTTGAGTTCATTACTGTGCAATTTCCCCGGAACAATTGAAGGTACATTTTGAATTTGGTAGACGTTACCGGGATGGTTTTCATCCAGCTCAATATTTGCCGCATCCAATTCCTGCATTTTCGAGATGACTTCCTCTTCTCTGGAAGGATCCTCCAGAATAATGTAGTTATAGAAGGACCATCGATTATTCCAGTTCTCGGGATCGTACCAGTCGTTTTCCTTCGATAAGATTTCCATGGTTTTAAAAGAAGCGAGGGCGTCAAACTTCATATGCGACTTTGAATCCGGTGACTTCATGATACCAGTCACAACAAATGACGTCTCATCTTTGAACAGGATCGTCTTTCCTATGGCGTTCCCGTCAGGAAACATTTTCTCAGCCACATTATCCATCAAAACGACTGAATTTGGTTCTGACAAAGCCGTTCTGCGGTCCCCCGAAGTCAGCTCATACCCTTGCAGTACCTGAAAAAATCGTTCATCTGCAAATACTCCCTCAATATTCAGGATCTTGTCATCGGACTTGATCTCACCGTCAAATTGATTGCTTACGTTAGTGAAATTGGTAATAAAGGGGAAAGTCTCCATCAGTTCCCTACCCATGGGTGGTGACGTGGTGGCATAAATTTCCGAAAGCGGACCCGTGACTTCCCCTACTCTCCCATGTGTAAGCCTGTAAATCTGTTCACCATTGGGATGAAAATCATCGTAAGTAAAGTGCTCGTATATGATATTGATCAATACAAGACATACGGACATGCTCAATGAAAGGCCCAGGATATTGATCATTGTGAAGACTTTGCTTTTGGCAAAACTTCTTAGTGCGGAGGTCAGGTAATTTCTAAACATAATTCAGGATGAGTTTCTTTCAAGGTTGACAATGAATTCAAACAAACTGTTGCGCACTGACGCATATACAGCTGTTTCAAATCATCACCTGCTTTAGGGATGCAAGCTGAATCCAAAGGTTGCTATTTGGTGCAAAGAATTATCGCAGAAATCGATAAATCGATCAGGATTCCCTGAATTACCAGGGTAAGGCTATCTCAATGGAGATTTAATTTCCGTCGAACAATAACAGAAGCTAAATTAAATTCAACCTCTAGTATTTCAAACTCCTCAGATAAGCTATGCTCTTAGGTATCTGCTGGATGATGCGGCTGCTTTCGTCTTCAATAAAATAATATTCTATTCCTATTTCCTTCGCTGTTTTCATCACCCCTGCGACATCCACCTGTCCGGTCCCAAGTGTTACATCATGCTCGGAATCCGTCAACCCAGTGAGGTCTTTCTTTATCCCTTTCTTCATGTCCTTTACATGAAGCATTTTCCATCTGTCCGGATATTTTTTTAACAGAGCGACAGGATCTCCACCCCCAAAATGAACCCAAAAAATGTCCATCTGGAATGAAACATAATCCGGATTTGTATTCTCAATAATGTAATCCATCAATGTACCATCCTGGTGTTTTCTGAATTCATAGCCATGAGCGTGGTAAGCCAGTGTCAATCCATTTTCTGCCAGTGTCTTACCAATGGTATTAAAATCCTCTACAGCCATTTTCGCGTCCTCCAGATTAAAATCCCCAACATCATGAGGTATCCAGGCGCACATGATGTACTTTGAACCATATACCTTAGCCCGATCAATAATTGGTTGAATGTCTTCCTTGAGCTGATTGTAGCCCGCCCCCATGGAAGGAATACTAAGCCCGCGCTCATCGCACAGCTTCTTGTAAGCCTCTGGTTCCATATTGCCTCCTCCTCCTTCTATCTGGGTAAACCCCATGTCTTTGATGGTATCAAGTGTAGCCTCCACACCATTTGGAAAGCTTCTCCTGAACGTATAAGGAGCAATTCCAATTTCCGCAGTAAACACTGGCTCTCCTTTTTTCTGGGCAAATGCCTCATTTTCCAATTGAAAGAAAATACCTGTCAAAGCAATCAGTATCAATATTCTTCTCATAACTAAATATTTCGTTTGTTCAATTCATCCACCGCATGGTTGGCTGCCCTGGCGGTGATCGCCATAAATGTCAGAGTTGGATTTTGTGTGCCTGTAGAAGTCATGCAAGCGCCATCTGTCACAAACACGTTTTTGCAGGCATGCAACTGGTTCCATTCATTTAGCAGTGACGTCTTGGGATCCTTACCCATTCTGATCCCGCCCATCTCGTGGATATCTGATCCCGGAGGAGCGTTTGTATCACGGGCATCAATGTCTACGAATCCTGCTTTTTCAAACATCTCCACGGACTGATCTACATAATCCTGTGTCATCTTATCATCATTGTCGTCCCACTCGCATGAAATGATCAATTGTGGTATGCCATACTTGTCTTTTTTATCATCTGATAATCGTACGTGGTTAGATTCCAATGGAACGCACTCTCCCATCATCCAGGTGCTAAGTCTCCAGGGGCCTAAAGGTGGATTCAAAATATTATCACGCAGCTCATCACCTATTACACCTTCCGTCTCAATATCAAAACCTCTTCCGCCAGCCACTCCTATGGCGTATCCTCTAAGGAAATCTGTCTCCTGTTTGTGAAGATTCCTAAACCTGGGCATGTAACTGTAAGTAGGAGATCGCCCGGAGGTTTTCTTATCCGTCAATCCTTCATAAGTGGCGCTTGCTTTACCACGGTAATTGTGCCAGGAAATGAATTTACCGAGTAAACCGTTATCGTTACCGAGTCCTTCCGGAAACCGGTCGGAAGTCGAATTCAACAAGATCAGATTGGAATTTAATGTGGAAGCATTGACAAAAATCACATCTGCATAGTATTCCACCATGTCATTGGTGAGCGAATCTATTACTCTCACACCCACAGCCTGATCTTTTCCGATCCATCGGTCCTTGTAAATAATGGAATGCACAACGGAATTTGGTCTTAAAGTCAGATTTCCGGTTTTCATCGCCCACGGCAATGTCGATGAGTTACTACTGAAGTATGCTCCGAAGTTGCAGCCCCGGTTGCACATGGTCTGACTCATGCATTTGGTTCTACCCTGCTCAAAATGAATGGGTTGTGGATCAGTCAAATGAGCACAACGTGCATTTATTACATGTCGCGTGTCTCCATAGACTTTTGCCACTTGTTCCTTAAAGTGATTTTCGATACAGCTCACCTCAAACGGAGGCTGGGACAAACTATCAGGTAGCTCCTCCAGCCCATCATTGGCACCAGACACACCTGCAAACTTTTCTACATGATCATACCAGGGTGCAAGGTCATTGTACCTGATTGGCCAGTCCACCGCGAATCCATCTCTCGCCGGACCTTCGAAGTCCAGATCGCTCCATCTCTGAGTCTGTCTGGCCCAGAGCAATGATTTACCACCTACATGATACCCACGGTACCATCTGAAGGGTTTTTCCTGAATGAACGGCTGCTCATCATCTTTCAATGCCCAATGAAGCGTTTCCTCCCTCAGCCAGTTCATATTCTTGTAGTTTGCCCTTAATTTCAAAGGCACAGTACCCCGATAATCAAAGTCCCATGGACCCTTTGAGGCTGTAGGGTAGTCCTCAATATGTTTTACATCTCTACCCCTTTCCAGCACCAGAGTTTTCAATCCCCTGTCACAAAGTTCCTTGGCCGCCCAACCACCGCTCGCGCCGGATCCTATGACGATGGCATCGTATTTTCTCTTCTTTTTACTGTCTTCCAGATTAGCCATTTCCTAAGCATTTACGTCTACACAACCATTAAAATGAGCAGGGATCACCTGATAGTCCAGGTATTCGGTCATCACTACTTTAGAAGTTCTGAATCCCCGGATGGTCTCACCCTTGAAGCGATTGAAAGATTCCCGGACATCCTGATTGTCGCTTGACGCAATAGATTCCAGTGTTTCAAGTTTCTGCTCCTGAGTACATTTTCCGAACGATCTTTTATGCACGGCATGGCTGATCTTTTCAACTTCGTCCAGCATAACCATTATACCACTACGATCAGCCTCCTCATAGCAATCGGAAAAAAGGCGGTCCAAAAACTTATCCGTTTCCACCGTCAGAGCGCCAATGGAATCCCCTGCAGGGATGATGGCATCGGCAACCAAAGAAATCATTTTTTGTTGATCACCAGTAAAGGCGGAGTCAAACACCAGCTCGTCGGGGGACCATCCTCTTGCCCATGAAGGTAAAGCCACCAGTGCGCCGGATGCTAATGCCAATTGCTTCAGTGATTGTCTTCTGTCCATTTATTGGGAATTGTTTCTTTCAATTTAAGAAACACACTATGAAACGCCAATGTTGAGGCATTGTCTGAACTTATCCCAATGGTATTTTGATTCGATTACCCTTGAAGCTATCGCTCAATAAGCACTTTCTGGATCTTCGGCCCATTCTCCTGGTGAAGGACAAGCATATATATTCCGGGATTTTTCGGTGTGGTGATCTCGTGATCATTCCGGAATAAGGCTACCACCCTTCCCTGCAGATCGATAAAGTGTGCTTCCTTATAATTGGGCACACTAAATACTTTGGAAGTTGATGCCGGATTCGGGATCAGCGTGGTGTAAAGCGTCTTTCTTTCTGTTCCCAAAATGGTACTGGTGAAATATTGATTGGCCAGCTCAAAGGCCTGATTGCCAATCTGCTCCCCCATAATTCGACCTCTTATATCATCGATCGGCGGGTGTATTCCTCCCCAAATGCGGGAAAGACTGCATTGGTCGCTGGCGTCCTGATACGTAGCCCATTGAAGGGTCACATCCACACTTGGGCCATCTTCAAAAACCAGAAACTCGTTTTTAGGTGCATGAAACTCTCCCATGCCACCGGGAAAGAATCGGCTTCCTGTAATGCGTGTAAGCAATTCAGCCGCGGATCTTGAGAAAGTAGAATGCCCGGACACGTACCCGGCAAAAGGTGGCGTCACAAATGTAGGTCGTTGATAAGGCCACCAGTCCTCTGCAAGGATCCAGTCCACACCGGCTACATCCGTTGCGGGATCCTGAATATAATCTGGCCCTTTCCAGGCCCTGAGCTTGATTTTGCCAATGTTTGCACTATCCAGCCTGGCCAGGGTGTCTCCCGCTTGTACCACTTCAATATATCCATCCACCAATTGTATACCTGCCGGATCATATCCTGGTAGATTCTGATCCGTAGCCTGCCCCTGATCTGCCATATATCGTATAGCAGAGATTGGCCTTATATAATCGTAATATCCTTTTACGCTCCATGCCGCCAAAGCCGCATCATGCATGGCACCGCCTAGCGCAAAGTAGGCTTTTACCTCCCATTCCAACCTGGAAACGGGATCTCCGGTTCCTTCTATGCGTGGTTCAAACTCAGGATGATCCATCACATAGTTCAAAATGGTAAACCAATGGCCCGGAGGGGTTTCCGAATCAGGTCCATCGGCCCAAAATTCAGCCAATACCCGTGTGTAGTCACCGCGAGGTACTATTTGTGGTTCATATGGTTCGCCCGTTACAGGATTCAAATCATGACCACTCCCCGGATCACCACCATCGGTCACTTTATAAAAATCCCGTAATCCTGCTGACGTAGCCGGAAGATCTTCGAAAGGTATATTGCCAATGCCCCCGGGTGAGATGTCCCACATTACACCATCCGCAGGATCAAGGTGAGAGGACCAGATCGAAACCATGCTATGACACCAGATGTAATCACCGCTATTTTCAGGATTGGCAGGATCACAGAACACGGGGCTCCCCGGATCAAGGTACACCCAGTACTCATTGCCAGACCTTGAAGAAATGGTAAGGTCATCACTGGTTAATGAAAATGGCGTAACAAACCCCCATTCCGGGCTTAAAAATTTAGGAACCTGATCGTAAATGATGAAACCTGATTGATCAATAAAAGAATCAAACGAAAGTGGCTGCCATCGATTTGGATCTGAAATACTTTGACTTCCTGGTATGCGGGGATCCATGGGTGTATTGGTGGGTTGATAAAACTCATTCGAATACCCCTGAGCTTCCATTGATCCATCCTGCAATCCAAATTCAATGATCTTAGCCGCCAGGTAATTGCCTAAGGCAGCAGGAGACCCTTCACTGTAAGCAGTGTCCGAGTAACCCGGGTCGTAGCCCAATTCCTCCATCAATCCACTCATTAACGGTTCAGTTTTATCAAATCCAGGTGAGTTGGCAAAACGATGTTTCAATAATCGATAAACAGCATAACTCATCGTCTCCGCCCGGGCATCCTCTATGTTTCCCTGCGCCGCAATGCCGGTATAGGGTATGAAAAAACCCTGGTACTCTTTGCCCAAGAAATAGGTCGTCGATTCCTTATCATACACTGCCCATGCATCATACATGGCGGATGAAATGTGGAAAAGATTACGGGCATGTACAGTCGGACGTGCGAAATCATTTCGGATACACTCCAATAGAACTTCATTCCACTGTCGTGCAACAGAGTGCTGCGCTTCCGATTGAAATGCAAAAGACAGGATGACCAGAGCTGCAAAGAGAAGACGTCCCATAATTCAATTAGAATTAGGTAAAAGTATGAATTCCTGTGTAATCCTGTCTATTAAAGAATCATTTTGTATGTGAATTTAAACGCTAAAGCCGTGACAATCTGTCCAATAGTTTTCATCATATTTGACATACCCCAAAATCGATAAGTATGGATCATTTCTTACTTCTGCTTAAAAGCAAACAAGAGCTTGACTATTCACCAGAAAAACTACAACAAAGACTGGAAGAGTATCGGGAGTGGATTTCAACAATCCATGAACATTATATTTCAGATAATAGATTGGAACGATCAGGATCTCATATTTTGAGTAAGGACAATGTTCAAACTGATGGACCATTTCTGGAGGCCAAGGAAATCATTTCCGGATACGTCATCATTAGTGCTGAAGACCTGAAACATGCAACCATCATTGCAAAAAGCTCACCCCTGCTAAAGTATTTCGAAATCATGGTCAGACCTATTGTAATGAGAGATCCATCTTAATGACTCAAAATTTGAAAGAACAGCTCGCTGAGCACTTTTTCCGTCATCAATATGGTAAAACGGTATCACATCTTGTCCGGTACTTTGGATTAAGTCAGATTCAAATAGCCGAGGACATTGTACAGGATACACTTATCAAGGCAATGGAAGCCTGGAGCGTTCATGGTATTCCGGATAACCCAGGTGGTTGGGTGACAGACGTCGCCAGAAAGAAAACAATCAATTATCTGAAACGTGAACACAACTTCAAAACCAATATTTCAAAAACATTATCCAGGGTATCGAAAGAGTCCGATGAAAATACATCAAAGGACAGCACCCTACGATTAATCTTTGCATGTTGTCATCCCTCCATTCCTTCCGAATCACAAATAGCGCTTGCATTAAAAACATTATGCGGACTCAGTATCTCAGAAATTGCCAGAGCCTTATTGACGAACAATGAAAATGTAAACAAACGACTATACAGGGCCAGAATAATATTTCGTGAGCAGAATATCGACTTTAGCATTCCTGTTTCTCAGGAATTGGAAAACAGACTTTATGGCGTTTATAAGACGCTTTATGTTCTTTTCAATGAAGGATATTATGATCCTCATCACGAAGAATCATTAAGGATAGATCTGTGCTATGAGGCCATAAGATTGCTAAAGGAAGTGCTATACACTTTCCCGAACTCCTCCGAGGGAAACGGTTTGCTATCTCTGATGTTATTGTCAATGGCGCGGTTTAAAAGTCGGTTGGATCTTGAGAACTTTCCTGTGGCCCTCGAACAGCAAAATAGACAGCTTTGGGATTTGGACCTGATACATGATGGCCTGACGTACTTAGAAAAATCCATCACCCAAAACACTCCAAATCAATATCAACTACAAGCGGGCATTGCCGCGGAATACTGTCTGGCCACAAATTTCGACTCCACCAATTGGAAAAGTGTGTTACAACAATATGACTTGCTGGAGCAAATCGACCCCAATCCTTTCATAAGCTTCAATAAGGCGATTGCTATGTTCTTTTCCGGTGAAAAGCAAAAAGCCATTGAAAGCATCCAAAAGCTTAGTGAAGAAAAGTCTTTTAAGAAAGACAGTAATTATCACCTTGCTCTTGGAATACTCTTTAATTACATGGGTAACATGGCCTCTAGCAAGAAACACCTTGAACGGGCATTAGACCTGACACAGACCGAGAGAGAAAGACTCTTAATTCATGTAAGAATAGCGGCTCTTGATTCGATGTAATGCTTCAACCCCGCCATATATTTCGATGGTGCTTTTTTAAATTGCGGTCGTATCATTATCACATCCATCAACCGTCCGATCATTCCAAATCTCATCTGATAACAAAACTGAAAAGTTGCAATAGTTCGATTTCCTTTGGCCTCAAGTTCTAAAGTTCCTTTCATCATTCTGGTTGGTGGAAGCATTTTTCCTCCATAGACTTCCGACGTGAAAGACCTGCCTTCTTCCCACATGGTGATTTCTTCTTCCATCTCTCCCATCGGACTGAGTTTGCAGAGTCGTTTTGCGCCCAGACCTTCTTTGTCATTTGTTGATCTGGAATATTTCACCATTGGATGGAATTGATAGATGTTCCCATAATCTTTTACCACCTCCCAGACTTGGTTTATGGGAGCTTCGATCTCGACTGAAGCCTTTAAAATAGTTTGATACTGATCATTCATGATTTTTTATTGGATGTCAATCGAATTCCTGTTATTTGGACAATCACCAGCAGATTTTTTAAACTTTTTTCTAAATCCTTCAAATGCGCTCCGCTGTAGATGAGATAATGAGGATTTATTGATTATTTTCAGCTCCTATGGAAGAGGAAATAAAAGACAAGAGACGAAGAGAAAAGCCCTGGGAAGAATTGGAGGAACTCATCCTGCTTGACAAAGCCGAGGACATCCAAAAATATATTGACGAACTGGATACAGCCGATGTAGTCAGTGCCATGAATCACATAAGCGCGGAACAGCGGACGCAGCTATTGGGTATCCTGGCACCTGAATCTGCCGCTACCCTGGTGGAAGAAATCCCCTGGAGTCAGGCTTTGGAAGCTCTGAAAGATCTTGGATCGGAAAATGTAGCAGCCATCATCACCGAAATACCGAGTGATGAGCAGGCGGATTTCATTTCCGAGATGGACGATGAAAGAGCGCAGGCCGTACTGGAAAAACTCGACAATGAGCAGGCGGAAAATGTGCGACAGCTCATTCAGTATGATCCGGATACTGCTGGTGGTTTAATGATTACCGAGTTTCTGTCATTCGAAGAAGACTTGACAGTATCGAAAGTTGTAAAAGAGCTAAGCGATAATGCAGATAAATACAACAAGTATAATCTTCAATACATATATGTGACCAGAAGGGGCGCATTTGTTGGGGTATTAAATATGAGGAGCCTGGTGCTCTCGAAACCTAATACACTGCTATCCACTATAGTCGTGGAGAATGCCCTGACCATCGATGAATACACTCCCATAGAAGAGCTTATACGCTTTTTCGATGAGTACGATTTCTACGGTGTCCCTGTCATTAACCGAAGAAATCAGTTGAAAGGTGTGGTACTTCGCAAGGATTTGAGAGAAGCTCAAACGGATAGGATGAACGAAGAGCACCTGGAGACCCAGGGTATCGTTGGTGGAGAGGAACTTAGAACCATGCCCATTTGGTTGCGGTCGAAAAGGCGACTATCGTGGTTAAGCGTCAACATACTACTCAATATTTTCGCCGCAAGCGTAATCGCCATTTATCAGGATACATTATCCGCAGTTATAGCACTGGCTGTATTCCTACCGATAATTTCTGATATGAGTGGCTGTTCAGGAAACCAGGCTGTGGCAGTCAGTATGCGTGAACTCTCACTGGGTGTCGTCCGACCCTTCGAGGTAATGCGAGTGTGGATTCAAGAGATCTCAGTAGGTCTTATCAATGGAACGGTATTAGGACTACTGATAGGTCTGGCTGCCTGGATATGGAAAGGAAACATTTATCTCGGCCTTGTCGTAGGCGGGGCACTTGCCGTAAATACTTTGGTGGCTGTTTCGCTGGGAGGCGTCATACCTTTGGTGCTTAAGCGAATGAACATCGATCCTGCTCTCGCTTCCGGGCCATTGCTGACTACCATTACGGATATGTTTGGTTTCTTCCTTGCCCTGACTTTCGCGGCAGGGATGATGAATTATTTGGTATAAGATTTCACGCAATGCTAGGTCATGGAGGTTTCACGCAAAGGCGCAGAGACGCTAGGATTTTTGTGAATCTCTGTGTCTTCTTTGTGTAACTCTGCGCAATAGCATGAAGAGAGTTTCACACTTAAGGCATTAAGTCATGGAGGTGTCACGCAAAGGCGCAAAGGAATTAGAGTATTAGATTTGATGAATATGATTGGTCTCCAAACAGAAAGGTTGGTCTTTAGACAATGGAAAGCATCTGATTACGAGTCACTGGCTGAATTCTTTTCCGATAAGGAAAATGCCAGGTATGTGGGAGGTGAAAAAAATGCTGAAGATTCCTGGAGGTTAATGGCTTCATATATTGGTCATTATGCACTTCACGGATATTCCTACCTGGCAATCGAGGAGAAGAAAACCCAAAAGTTTATTGGAACCATCGGAATATGGAATTCAGAACCCTGGCCTGAACCGGAATTGGGATACTGGATACTTCCTGATTTCCAGAAGAGTGGCTATGGAACTGAGGCAGGTATGGCAGTTAAGAACTACGCTCTGGAGACCTTAAAGCTTCCTTCCCTCGTCAGTTACATTGATGACCAAAACACGCCCTCCAAACTATTGGCCATCAGGCTGGGTGCCGATCATGATGGTGCAATTGATTTATTGGATTTCGGTCCTCATGAGGTATATCGATATAGATGAATTGATAAAAAAAGTAAATTGATTGTCTGACTACCATGAATGAAATGAAAGACTTAAAAATTGCCGTGGCACAGTTTGAGCCTAAGGACGGTGACAAAGATCACAACCTTGCCACGATAGAGAAATTAGTGAAGAAAGCGAAAGACAAAGGAGCTGAAGTGGTCAGCTTTCACGAAATGTCGATCCCGGCGTATACATTCTTTAAAAATCTTTCGAAGGAACAAGCCTTCGCGATGGCTGAGGAAGTACCCAATGGTTATAGCTGCAAGAGACTAATTGAAATTTCCGCTAAATACAATATTCCTGTACTGGCAGGACTTGCGGAGGTCGAGAATGACAAACTGTACAATACCTATGTCTGTGTGGACAAAGACGGAATCCAGGCCAGATATCGGAAGTTACATCCTTTTATTAGCTCACACATGTCACCCGGTAACGAATATGTGGTCTTTGATCTGAAGGGCTGGAGATGCGGAATCCTGATTTGTTATGACAATAACATCATTGAAAATGTCCGTGCAACCGTCTTACTGGGAGCTGATGTGATCTTCGCACCACATGTAACTTGTTGCACTCCCTCTGCAATGCCAGGTAGAGGATATGTCGATCACGAACTGTGGGTCAATCGTATGACTGACCCCGTTCCACTCCGTATGGAATTTGATGGCCCCAAAGGACGGTGTTGGTTGATGCGATGGTTACCCGCCAGAGCTTACGACAACGGAGTGTATTATGTCTTTACAAATCCAATTGGATATGATGGGGAACATCTGAAAAATGGAAATTCTATGATCCTGGATCCGTACGGAGAAGTGCTGACAGAGATCAGAAGTTTTGAAAACGAAGTATCCGTAGCCACCTTGACCCCGGACAAGCTTAAGCTGGCAGGTGGATACCGTTATAGAAACGCCAGACGACCGGACCTGTATAGAGAAATCATCGGAAAAGATCATAATTCTGTGACCAAACCAGTCTGGCTGAAGTCGCAGGAAACTTAAAGACTTTCAAATCTGATGCCCTGTCTATATTTGATCCTCATTAGGTTATCCAAGAACTCAAAATGAAAATACTCTCCTCCAACATGGCCAAACCTGTAGTTTTTACCTGGAATGGTAAACAAGAGACTACCGGTATCTACAAAAAACCTGTTGACCATCCTCTTTTTCTGACTAAAAATGATGTCCTGGAAGATGAGATCTCCAACAGACTCAATCACGGTGGATACTACAAAGCGTGCTATGTCTTTGCATCAGAACACTATCCATATTGGAAAAATCTATATCCGGACCTGGAATGGACCTGGGGTATGTTTGGAGAAAATCTTACTTTAACGGGATTTGATGAGCGAAATGTCTGGTTAGGTGATATTTACAAAGTCGGTGACGCTCTGGTTCAGGTGTCCCAATATCGGGAGCCCTGTTATAAACTTGGGCATAAATTCGGTACACAGAAAGTTATCCGGCAGTTTATCGAATATGGTCTGGGGGGAACATACCTCAGTGTCCTGGAGGAAGGTGCTGTAAAGGTTGGTGATGAATTTCATCTGGTAGAGCGACCCGAAAACAGCCTTACGGTAGCGGAATTATTTCACCTTGTGTTTACCAAAGAAAAGGATCAGAGACTACTAAAAATAGCTGCAGAAAGTAAAGCCATTCCCCCAAAAAAGCGGATCCTGCTTAGTTCTTACCTAAGCTAAAAGATGACATCGGATTTCACGCAAAGACGCCAAGACACAAAAACCTCGCGAATCTCTGTCTACTCTGCGAATCTCTACGCAACAATTTCGTGCTTGAAATCAAATTAATCCTAAAGTGTTTCCCACGCAATGACGCCAAGGCACTCAGACTCTGCGAAACTCTGTGTCTACTTTGTGAATCTCTGCGCAACAATTTCGTGCTTGATAAACAAAGGAAATCTGGATTAGAGAAAGTTGGTATCATTTCATATCCAGTTCTCTCGTATCAAATAGTACCTCATTCCCGTAGAAATTATTGTTGTCCAGATAAACACTCAACCAAATTAATCCATGCAAGAACATTTCCAATCCTACATTAAAGCACTGAACGATCATAAAGTGGAAAAAGCACTGGATCACCTCTCCAAAGACTTCGAGCTCTATTTCACCGAATACAATATCAAAATAAAAAAGAAAGAGTACGTTGACGTATTGGGGTGGGACAAAGGCTCCAATGGCAAAGTCGAATATGAAGACTTGAAATTGGATGGCAACACAGTTACCGCAGTATTTACGGAAAGAAATGATTTTCTCTCCCTTATCGGAATAGAATCCCTAAAGGCAACGATCTCATATAAGTTTGACGACTCCGGTAAGATTAACCGGCAGACGTATACACCATTTCCGGACCAGCCCTCGACCCAGGACAAACTTGAGAATTGCATTTCTTGGGCTAAAAAGAACAGACCAGAAGCATTAAAAGAGGTCTATCCAAATGATCAGCTACAATTCAATCAGGAGATGGCCAAAAAATGGGTGGCGTTGCTCGAGGATTGGAGAAGTGCGATGAATTAGTTTTCACGCTAAGGTGCCAAGGCACTTAGACTCTGCGAATCTCTGTGTCTACTTTGTGAATCTCTGCTCCACAATTTGGTGTTTGAATTCTGAAGTGTTTTCACGCAAAGACGCCAAGACACAAAATTTTTGCGAATCTCTGTGTCTACTTTGTGAATCTCTGCGCCACAATTTCATACCAGACAATCGAATTTGAAACGGAAAGTGTTTTCACACTAAGACGCTAAGGAACAAAAACTTTGTGAAACTCTGTGCTACAATTTCAAGGTGAAAATAAGTAAGTGGGATTCTGTATCTTGAACTCCAATCAAACAGTTCGAGAAATTGAAATATGCTTATACCATCCTGTATGTGGAAAACGTGCTGAAAACCATTGAATTCTATGAGAAAGCTTTTGGTTTCAGCAGAAAATTTGTGTCCCAGGAGCATGACTATGGAGAATTGATCACTGGCGAAACCACCATTGCCTTTGCTTCGATCGCATTGGGAAATTCCAATTTCAAAAATGGATTCACAGCCATTACCAATTCAGGAAAACCTTTTGGCGCTGAACTGGCATTTACCACTGAAAATATTGAAAGGGATTTTCAGAAAATCATCGATGCCGGAGCCCTTGAATTAGAACCTGTTAAAGAAAAACCCTGGGGGCAAAAGTTGGATGCGTCAGGGACTTAAACGGTTTTTTGATTGAAATATGCACACCTGTAACCTCCTGAAATGCTCCGATTAACAGTTGAATTTATTCACAATCAGTATCACATTATTTATCCAAATCAACTTAACTACTTATGAAAACATACGAAGTAAAAAAACTTGATATCCTTCAAGCCTCCAAGATCAGTGGAATTATGTATTTCCTCATTTCATTGGTATTCGTTATACCAATGTTCATGTTCATGAGCATTTTACCAAACAATGATGATTTAGATATGCCATTCTGGAGTGGCTCATTTATGATCTTTATACCCTTCTTCTACGGCCTTATGGGATTTGTAATCACGGCCGTTATGTCCGCACTCTACAATTTTCTCGCAGACAGAATGGGCGGCATCAAAATGTCAATGGAGATTGAGCCTGAAGAGATTTAACAAACGAATTCAAACAAAGCTCATATCCTCAAATTCATTACAAATCATGAAACGAAATACTACACTTGGGCACAGTACCCTTAGCATTAATAGAATCGGTCTCGGATGCATGGGTATGTCAGAATTCTACGGATCCTTTGACGAAACGGAATCCATAAAAACCCTTCACAAGGCAATTGAACTGGGAGTCAATTTCTTCGATACCGCAGACATGTATGGCAGTGGCGCCAATGAGGAGTTATTGGCAAAAGCATTCAAAGGTCGATGGGATGAGATCGTCCTGGCTACAAAGTTTGCTGTGATGCGAGGTCCCAATGGTGAGTTTCTTGGCCTCAATGGAAAGCCAAAGTACATCCGGAAAGCCTGCGTGGATAGTTTGTCCCGATTAGGGATTGATGTCATTGACCTGTATTACATGCACAGAAAAGATCCTGAAGTGGAAATTGAAGAAATCGTGGGAACGATGGCCGAGCTGGTAAAAGAGGGCAAGGTGAAGACCCTAGGTTTGTCAGAGGTTGACCCGGATACATTGCGAAGGGCACATAAGGTTCATCCCATTTCCGCTTTACAGACAGAGTATTCTTTATGGAGTCGGGAACCGGAAGACGTGCTTTTTGATACCTGTCAGGAATTGGGCATCACATTCGTGTCTTATAGTCCTTTAGGTCGTGGTTTTCTCACCGGGGCAATAAAAAGTCGGGCAGACTTGGAGGAAGGGGATTTTCGTCTCAACAACCCCCGTTTTAGTGATGATGCCATTGAAAAAAATCTGAAGTTCGTTGAGGTCATTGATCAGATTGCGCAAAGCAAGGGCGTCTCCAAGGCTCAAATAGCTCTGGCGTGGGTATTGAATCAAAACCAAGACATCACTACCATTCCCGGTACCAGAAAAATCCATCGGTTGGAAGAGAATCTGGGTGCGTATGATGTGCAGTTGACGCCAGAAGATATCAGAACCATCCAAAAGAATATGCCGGAGGAAACCATCGGTAGCAGGTATTGAAATGAAAGAATTTTTCAGAGATATTTTCGAATATCATCACCACTTCAATCGGGAACTGATCAAGCAATTGAAGCAGTTTGAAGATCAATTGTCTGACAGAACGATCCCACTCCTGTCGCATAATGTAAACGCACATCAGATCTGGAACTCAAGGATCCTTGGAGGTGAATCTTTAGGTGTCAATGAAGTACATGACCTATACAAATGCTCGGAACAAGACCGAAATAATTATGACACCACATCGAAGATTATTGATGACCTTGAACTGGATTTGGAAATAGAATACGGTAACTCTGCCGGAAATACTTTCAAAAACTCCATTCGTGACATATTGTTTCATGTGGCCAATCATACCACACACCATAGAGGACAGATCATCTCAGATCTCCGTATGAAAGGAATTGCTCCGATTAAAACCGATTATATATTCTATAAACGCTAAATCCATGAATCACCATGCAAAATCAATAAGGGCCTTTGTCGGGTCAAAAAACTTTGAAGAAAGCAGACAGTTTTACAGAGATTTAAACTTTAAGGAAAGTGTAATTTCAAATGATATGTCATTGTTTACAACCAGCAACCTGGGATTTTACCTGCAGGATTATTATGTGAAATCATGGGTGGACAATACGATGATTTTTTTGGAGGTAGATGATGCGGCGCGCTACTGGAAAGAATTGAATGACCTCGACTTAACTTCGAAATATAAAAAGGTTAGATTAACACCCATGAAAGAGTATGATTGGGGCCGGGAGTGTTTCCTGCACGATCCTTCAGGAGTGCTGTGGCATTTTGGAGAATTCTATCAAACTCAATAATTTAACTAACGAAATCAAATTCTATGCTTTTAATCATTGCCATTATAATATTGTCTGCTTATCCTGATCAAATGAACCCTTCTCAAAAAACATACGATGCTGTTGGTATAAATAACCAAGATCAGGATATACTATTTTTGAAAGACGATCAGGTTCTTAATAGCCAGGGACAAAAACTTGGATACTTTAAAGGCAATGATTTTTACAACCATATCGATCAAAAATTAGCCTATATCCGGAATAATGAAGTTCTAAACAATCATGACCAGGTTTTGGGATCTGTTGAGAATGATAAGCGTATTAATACGAGAAATCAGGAGCTGCCGAACCTGAAAGGCTCCTCTGATCTCAATAAGGTGAAAGTTGCCGTCTACTTCTTCTTTTTGTAATCGTAGTCCACAGCCACTCCTAAAAGTATTGAATTCAGGAAAGCGCTTTTTTGTAGAAATGCTGAATCGTGGCAGGCTTCAACCCTCTTTTGTATCTTCTGAATGCCATTAGATTGGCCCACATCACTTTGAAGTATCCGTTGTTTCTGTACTTCCTGGCTGAGACGGTTACACTTTTTGGGATGATATGATACCTTGTCGATACGCTTGCTCTTTCAATAAAATCATAGTCTTCCATCACACAAAATCGTTCATCAAATCCACCCAATTTCTCAAAAATATCCCTTGAGACAAACATACTTTGGTCCCCTCCCCTGCACCACAACATCGGAAAACGGGTGAAGAAAGCATTGACTTTTAATAGCGGATTTTTCGAGTCAAACCGAAACCTATACCCACCCAGGTCAAAAACTTCGGAGGCCTTGATCAGATCATCCCTCAATGTAACCGGAGGAATGACATCGGCATGCAAAAAGTACAGTAAATCGTGTTGCGCTTCCTTTGCTCCAAGGTTCATTTGAACTGCCCGTGAGGCAACACTGCTGGTAATCAACCTGATGGTTTCATGTTTTAGGATTTCCAGTGTGCCATCAACACTGCCACCATCTACAACGATCACCTGGAAATTGCCTGAATCAGGAGAATCTCTGAAGTACCGGATCAATTCGGGTAAATAATCGACCTCGTTTAAGGTTGGGATGATGACGCTTATGTTGGGTGACAAATTCAGGTCGTGCTGAAGAATATTGAGAAGGTAGAAAGAATTCAGAAGTTGAGAAAGATGTTTACGTTAATCTTCGAAAAACGGACTCGTTCAAAAAACGGTGGATTTTCCTTGTCGTCCGCTCATTGTTTATTACCATTTGTGCCAAACCATACAATCATGTTCAGAATGAAGCATCTTAAAATTATAGGAGTCATCTTCGTCCTAATTGGCGCTGTAAGTATTTTCCCTGAAAACGATACTCTGATTCATACGTTGCTTCAGATCACATTTGTCATTGGATGCGTAAGCTATCTTATAGGTGTTCGGTATGAAAAAAGGAAACAAATAGACCTCGAATAAGTCTGAAAGTGAATTTGGGAGTAAATTCCCAAAATGAATCCCCTTTTTCTTTCCGCGGGCATTTTGATCTTACTTCTTGGCCTGGTTCATTCCACCTTCGGTGAATACCTCATATTTCGAAAATTCCGCCGAGATGGCATGGTAGTTCCTTCAATATCAAACAAAGTCTTTAAAGGAAGTCATCTTAGAATAATCTGGGCAACCTGGCACCTTGTGACCATCTTCGGATGGAGCATTGGTGTGATTTTGATATTGATTGCAGGTAATCCCATGGCAAATGTCTCAATTGATATCATTATAAAAACCTTCTCGTTTGCATTGCTACTGGCGTCTGTCCTGGTACTCTACGGTACTAAAGGCAGACACCCGGGATGGATTGTGCTTCTTTTAATCTGGTTATTACTGATCATTTCCATATTCATATGACAAGCAAGACAAACGCTATCAGCAGAATTTGTGAGCTATATGTTCAGCTTTCGACCGACTGCCAGTCGGAACTAATAGGTTTTTCCAAAATCATTTCACCCGCTAAAAATTCAATTTTGGTACGGGAAGGTCAATTATCAGATAAATCCTATTTCATCCTCCGGGGCTGCGCCAGGGCGTACTACCTAAAAGATGGAAAAGACATCTCTGATTGGTTTGCTTTTGAGGACGAGTTTATCAGCTCTATTCAGAGCTTCTTCCTTGACATCCCAAGTCCTCATTTCATCGAGGTCATGGAAGACTCGGTCCTGCTCGAAATACCCCGTCATGCAACACAGAAGCTTTCTGAGAAGTACTGTGAATTTGAACGCCTCATCAAGGAAATCGCCATCAGGACGATGTTACTCCAACAGGAAAGGATAGTGGCCTTACAATTTCAATCTGCCGAACAGAAATACAGAAGCTTATTGCAAAAGAGATCCGACATCACGCTGAGAATTCCTTTGAAGCATATAGCCTCCTACATTGGGATCACCCTGGAGACGCTGAGCAGAATTCGAAGTTCGAATTTGATTTAGATCAAATGATTGCTTCTGATCCCTATGGTTCTTTGTCTGCTATGAACAGACTTCATTTCATTACAGGTAGTGTCATCTTCATTTTCATTTTGACGCACTTAGGCAATCATCTGGCTGGCTTTTTGAGCGCGGATTCCCACATTAACCTCATGAATGCTCTCCGTAAAGTTTACCGAAATCCTGTCATTGAAACGGTCCTGTTACTGTCCATACTTTCGCAGGTAATCTCCGGACTTACCCTTTTCATTCATAAACGGAAATTCGCAAATGAATTTTTCGGTAAACTGCAACTATGGTCCGGACTCTACCTGGCGGCTTTCTTTCTGATTCATGTAAGTGCCGTGATGATCGGTCGATATTTCCTGAACCTTGATACAAATTTCTATTTTGGTGCTGCTGGTCTGAATGTGTTTCCAATAAACCTTTTCTTTATACCCTACTACGGTCTTGCCATTCTGGCCTTTTTCGGCCATCTGTCCGCCATTCACTTTCGTAAAATGAAATTTCAGCTACTGGGCATTTCCGTCAGTAACCAATCAAAGGCTATCCTGCTGATGGGTATTTTCGTGACAGTCATGATTTTATATGGTTTGACCAATGGGTTCACCGGAGCGGATATACCCAAAGAATACCATATCTTGGTCGGGAAGTAATGCAGAAAACATATTCCATTGGGATACAGCAATGAAAATCGAATATCTGAATCAGGTCCAACCGAAGATCGCTCTGCTAAGTAAGAATTCCCGTGTAAATACGGCCCAGGAGGCCCTTGAATTGTTAATGGATTGCCATTACAATGGAAACTGTAACCGTGTTATCATCTACGTCGAAAGTCTGTCACCAGAGTTTTTCAACTTGTCTACCGGGCTTGCCGGAGATATCCTGCAGAAGTTTTCAAACTACGACGGTTATCTGTCCATAGTCGGTGATTTCTCCAGATTCGAATCCAGGAGTCTAAAGGACTTTATGAGAGAAAGCAATCGTCAGGGGCGCATCCTCTTCCTTTCAGACCTTGACGAAGCAATTAAACTTTTCGATCAGGCAACCTAATCGGCAGTCGATGCATCTACAACATATCTAAAATTACCTTGATATAGATGCTGCCGAACTTAAATTTCATGGGCCTCAAACGACTTCTGTCAATCACTCGAATTTCAATTGCCCTTTTTTGTCTGTGTACTTCAATGATGGTCAATGGCCAGAATACGGAGAATACGAAAACTAAGGATAGGCCTGAATACTTTGTAGCCTACGAATTTGGTGAAATGGCCTTCAATGGCTTTCAAAATTTTGCCGGAGAAATCGGCACAAGATTTAGCAATGGTCACATGCTGAGACTGGCGCACATGAATGTGAAACTTTCTGAAAAACATCTTTCAAGCGATTTCGCCAATGTAGTGGATGGACCAAATGTTGAAGGACTCTTCAAGGGACTTGAATTATTCTATGATATCCCGGTGTATAAGAATCTTCACCTTGGCGGAAGTATTGGTTATTACAATGACTTTTACCAACACACATTCACCAACGAAAAGATAGACCACAAGACGGGGACCGTAGGTTTTGAATTGAATTATCGTGAGACGGATCTTTTTAAATTGAAGGGTCTTTACTTTAATCTGGCATTTCCTTTCAGGTTTTACTTCGATCCTCTGGAAGAAACGTCCTTGTCGAATTCAACGGTAAACCGGCACTTCTTTGAAAACAATATCTGGTTCTTCGTGGGCTACCAGTTTTAGATTTGCACCCCATGAAGGAATCAGAGATACCCGATTACAACGTTTTCATGATGTGTCCGGAACTTTATCAGGAGGCTCTTTCCAATTTGCCAGGTGACTATCATTTCAGAAATATCAGACCCGACGAGCTGGAAAGGTGGAAAGCGTTTCCATTCGATACGGAGGAAGTCCCTGCTGAATATGAGTCTTTTATGAGTGACTTCGTAAACGAAGTTTACGGAAACGACATGATGACATTTTATAAGAATACATTGTTCGTTTGTGACAGGCAGGATAATCCCGTAGCCACTTGCTCTCACTGGAAAGCTTACGGCAGGTTTAACTCTATCCACTGGCTTAAAACACTCAAAACGTATGAAGGATATGGTCTTGGACGGGCATTGCTCTCTAAGGTAATGCTCGGATTTAGCAGATCAGATTACCCCATCTTATTGCATACACAACCGGGCAGTTTTCGGGCCATTAAGCTTTACTCTGACTTTGGCTTCAAGCTGATGACAGGTGGTCACTTCGGGTCTCGGCCCAATGAGCTGGAAAAATGTCTTCCTATACTCAGGATGTTCATGACCACTACCGATTTCAATAACCTGAAGTTTATTGAAACACCGCTCAAAATCATAGATGACCTTTGTGATGAGAAGAGAATAGAATTTTGATCCGTACGAAAACCTTTGTGTGACCCCAAACGAATAAGAAATACGGCACCTGATAGATTTTGCAGGGACCGCCTTATTCGATTTGTATACGATTCACTGAAAAAAGTAGGTCAAATGTCAGATGTGAAAGACATTCTTGCAAAAGCCTGGAAGCTTCGAAATGGCAAGAAATACAATGAGGCTTTGGTTTTAATTGACCAGGCAAGGGATGTGGTAAAGGGGGGTGATCATGAAAACATAGGAAATATTTTTCATGTGCATGCCCAAATTCTGGAAGATCAAAAGGTTCTCACCTACGCTTTTGAATCCCGAAAATATGCCCTTGCCAAATTCAGGAAGACCGGTAATGAGCTGAGAATAGCGCATGAAAGCAGACATATCGCCGACCTATTAGTCAAAATGAGTCAGCTGGAAGAGGCTCATTTACATTATTTCCACAGTCTGGAAGTTTATCGGAAACTTGAAAATCCCGATTCCCTTAATCTGGCAAACACACTGAGAAGTTTCGCTTTGCTTCTGGAAAAGAGAAATGAGAAAGGAAAAGCCCTGGGGCTTTGGACCGAGGCGCGGGATATCTATGAAAAAAATGGAATTGAGGAAGGTGTGGAGGAGGCTAATGAACAAATAGCAAGATTGTCTTAGGTTACCATGCAACGATCATTGAACCAATGTCATCTGTTAAGTAACGATGACTTATGGATCGAATGGACAAAATTTCCTCAACACTCTGCATCATCGCCAGTAGTCTGTTGCTGGTAATGGCTATATTCCACTTAAGTGGCATCGAATACGTAAATAGTCTGGTTCAGTCAGTGGAGATCTCTGACCTCATCAAAGACATTTTCCCGGTTTTATTTATTCTGCCTTCTGTCCAATTGTTGGGGTTAGCTTCTTTCGGCCTCATTAGTATCTCATTAGGAAACAAGGCCAAATTGACTTTAATGCTCATTTCAATTTTCATTGCATTAGACGCTATTTTGGCTTTTGTGATTGGAGCATTGATTCCGGGGTTTGTACTTCTGACACCGGCCATAATCTTCACGATGGTTTCTTTTAGAATTGGTAAAATGATAAAGCAGACCTGAGTTTTTTCTCTAATTAGTTTCTTTATGTTTGTGCTATCAAAAAATAGTGACCTGGTGGTCACCATTTACGACCAAAACGAATAAACTATCTGAAATGGGAAACCATCTCGAAGGTTTAGGGTCATTGGATCTGAAGTCATGTTAATTCCGGATTAAATGAACTTGAACCAGCACTAAGGAAAATTTGAATCGCTATCTTTAGGAAATCGCTGAATCGAAGAAACCACCGCCATTCTTAAGAATGATCAGCTTTTTCTAGTCACGTTATCATCCAACTCCCAGGAGGTTATCCCGGTAGCTAACTACCGAGAAATTGTATTGAAAAGATCTGAAGATCAAAAAAGAGGAACCTCCGTTTATGCTGCGCTCAATTTATGCCTGTATAACTTTATTATGGTGTTTGAACACATTCGCTCAATGTCCTACGATTCAGACATCGGATTTTACCTTCAGTACTGATGGAACGTGCGCACCGGTTAATGTCACTGAGTACACGGCGACATACACTTTCTTCAATACCCAGGATCCGGCAGACATCACCATCAGATTCGAATGGAATGACCCAGGTGCCACTGTTGACGACTTTACAGGAGCAGGACTTACCTCAGACAACCTGACATTTGAAGCTACGGGTACATTTAGCTATGCAGCCGGAAATGAGTGCGGCTTCCAGCCCCAGGTATCCATCCTTTACCAGGGAGATGAGTGCTCTGCGTCCACGCAAAACGTATTCGTCTGGGAGGATGATGATAGCAATGGCGGTACCATGGCGATCGATCCGGGTGCATACGACGTCTGTTACAATACGGCCATAGTCGGAGCGGTGTTTACCGACAACTCAACTTTCAATTGTAACCCAAATGACAATGATGTGGGCGTAGCCAACCGTGACGTACGGCATACTCAATTCGTATATGGCACTAATCATCCCGTAAATTCAATTAGAAACCTGACGGTAGATGGCAATCCTGTTACAGATGCGAACGGAGACCTTATTGGAGGAGGCGAAATGCGCGGTACAGCGGGTGAAATTGTTACCGCCGGTTATTTTGGACCGATAGATGAGGTGCCTTTTCCGGCAAATGGACCGGCAAGTACCTCATTGACAGTGGCGGCTCCGGCCAATGCTGCCAACATCGTCGGAAGTACTTTTGAAATCACACTGTTCAACTGGAACACCTGTAATCCTTATAACGATGACCCTGATGATCCCAATTATGAAGATGCCGTACGCGAAACTGTCACGATCACTATTGTGGACCCTCCGGAGCCAGGTTTTCAGGCGCATAAAAACAGTCTTGCGGGGCCTGTTCCGGATCCCGCTGAATTTTGCCTTGGCGAGACGATTTACTTCGAGGATACTACCATCAATCCCGGCAATTCTACCTACCTATGGGAGTTCTTTGATGAAGATAACGATGGGGGTGGTTCCATTGGGACGTCCACAGATACTGACCCAACTTTTACATTCAATAGTATTGATCTTGATGACGAGAAATTGGTTCGATTGACCGTCACCAATCCTGATTTTCCCTCGGCCTGCGTGAAGGTTTACGAAGCCACCATTCTTATCACCGATGCTCCGGTTGCCGGAATTGAACTCAGAGATGAATTTGATGCTGTCTACCCCAACGCCCCCAATTTTTGCCAGGATGGCTCCTCCACATTTACCGTAGAGTTTAACGACACCACTTCCGGCGTGGACGCCAATACCCGCTGGAGGTGGGAGTTTTATGATGGCAGCATGGGCCTGATGGAGAGTATTCCCGCAGGGGGCGGAAACTACTCCAGCACTCCTATTACGGATTTTACCCGGGACTTCACCACGGAAGAACTGGTCACTGTGAGGCTACTGGCTTTGAACAATGCCACTGGATGCGAAACAACTGCCGAAACCATCATAGGGATTTATAGCACACCTGATGTAGCCTTTTCGGCAAACGAAACCTGCGAGGGCGATGAAATCACATTCAGCTCCATCGCCGATGAATTCTCCAGTCTGAACCCAAGAGTCAATGACGACAGCGTCATTTCGTATCAATGGGATTTTAGTTACGATGGTGCCACCTTCAACGTGGAAGATGACCGTGCAAACAACGACAACTTCGATCAAACATTCGGTACGGCAGGTGATTTCGATGTAGCGCTTGTCATGAGAACAGATATCGCAGGGTGTACGGATACGCTGGTGCAAACGGTCACTGTAAATCCACTACCAAATTCAACATTCACAGATGATTATAGCTCGGCCATATGTCCAGGGGAAACGATCAATTTCACTAATACATCGACCAATCCGTCATTGACGGTCACCTATGATTTACTTATTGAACATACGCCATCCGGTTATTCCAATGAACTTACAAATATTGGAGCAGGTACTTCTTTTGACTTTCCTAATCCGGATGACTCAGTCAGGACCTACGCTGTCACATTAGAAGCAACCACGGATGATGGATGTATTACCAATAGTACATCAGCCAATATTTTGGTGAATGCTGATGAAAACGCGGGGTTTAGTGACCCGACATTTAGTTTCCTGGATGCGAACTGCTCACCCTACTCAAGCACGCTGGTAGTTGACGCAAATACTCAATCGCTTAACCCGGATCAGTACAACTGGGACATCATCGACAGTGATGACAATTCAATATCCGGTTTCCCAACCAGCAAAGTGAACACAGACCCGGATTTTCATGAATTGGATTACGAAGTAAACAATGCCACCGGATCTATTCGCAATTACCGGATAATTCTTGAGGTTTTGAAAACCGGGGTTTGCGTCAGCAATGACACATTTACCATTATGGTCAGGCCAATACCAAACGCAACTTTTACGGTTGACAAGCAGGATGCCTGCGAGCAGGTGGTCTTCACCCTGGAAGCTGATACGAAGGGTTTGGATGACTATACCTGGGGATTCGACCCGGCACCGGCTTCGGTGATTGACAACGACGATGAACAAACCATCACTTACAACCGGGAATCCGTTTCAGGCTCTGACATTAATGTGGAAATAAGTCTTACCACCACCAATCTTGCCGGATGCGACAGCGAAACGGAAACAGAAAATGAGGTGGTAGAAAAAAGAAGTGACCCCGTAGTGGCTGATTTCAATGTATCAGCCACCTCCCTTCAGTATCCAGATACTATTGTCACTCTAACCAATACCAGCACAGGAGCCGATAGTTATGAATGGAATTTTGGTAATGGAGATGAATCAACTTCCGCAGGACCGATCGATTACGCATATAGTTCTACTGGTACGTTTAGTATTACCCTTACGGCTTCCGATGAATATTGTGAGGACGATAAATCTACCTCTGTCACCATCCAGCCTGCTGAACCTTCGGTGGACTTCGAGGCGGATGTAGTGGAAGGATGTACACCTTTCGTTGTCAATTTTACCAATCTTTCCACCGGCACTGTGTCCGGAGAGTATTTTTGGGAATTTGGGGACGGAAATACTTCCAGGGAAGATAACCCAACACATACCTACCAGGCCCAGGGCGTTTACACTGTCACACTTCGGGGTGAGAACAGTCTGGGTACTCAGGATGAAGAGGAGAAGCTTGAATACCTTGAAGTGATAGGTACACCTTCCTCTAATTTTACGGCTGATAAGGTAAACTTCTGTGAAGAAGTGGTCTTCACACTTGAGGCGGAAGATCAGGGACTTACATACGAATGGAGTTTTGATCCGGCTCCGGATGTGCAGGTTGGTACGCAGGATAAAGTAGAACTCACCTATAATAGAGCTGCTGTTTCAGGATCCGATACTTATGTGGATATTTCACTTGTCGTAAAAGCATCTACAAATTGTGTCGGAGATTCAATAGTTCATCAGGATACAGTTGAGAACCTGAACCCGGCTTTGACCGCAGCCATGCTTCTGAATAAGGATACTGTTAAGTTTCCTGATTCTACGGTATTCTTTGGAAACCTTAGTACCACAGGAGTCAATTACTCATGGGATTTTGGAAATGGTGAAGTTTCGAATGCCGAAGAATCGTTTGAATACAGCTACAGCCAACCTGGAAGTTATCAGGTATTTCTGACGGTTACGGATGACTATTGCCAGGCGGTAGCAGTCGAGGACCTGGTCGTTTTGCCAATGGACCCTATTATTGATTTTGTGGCGGACACGTTGGAAGGATGTTCCCCTTTGACGGTAAGGTTTACCAATCTTTCCGAAGGAGCAGTTCCCGGAAGATTCACATGGGATTTTGGAGACGGAGGAGTTTCGGTTGCCGATAATCCAACTTACACCTACTTCGAAGGAGGTGAATTTACAGTGAGGCTTCGGGGTAGAAATTCTGTCGCGGTCACTGCGGAAAAATCAAGAGAAGCTTACATTGATGTGGCCGGTGAACCGCTCGCAGATTTTGCATCTTCTCCCAGGATAGTCTACATACCGGATCAGTCCGTATTCTTCAAAAATCTTAGCGAAAATGGCTTTACGTATCATTGGGATTTTGGGGATGGTGAAACTTCAGACGCAAAAGACCCTCAACATGCCTATGTGGAAGAAGGCTTCTATGATGTGGGATTAACCGTAACCAACGAGGCCGGATGCCAGGATTCGATATTTAGACCAAGTGAAATTCAGGCCATCATGGGTGGTACCGTAAGAAGCCCAAA
This sequence comes from Cyclobacteriaceae bacterium, assembly GCA_965228045.1. GTDB lineage: Bacteria > Bacteroidota > Bacteroidia > Cytophagales > Cyclobacteriaceae > JANQEU01. The sequence goes on from OZ245789.1 coordinate 2,998,833, forward strand.
TGCCTTTACCCCTAGCCTCTTCGGACCATCCGGCGGCGAAGTGGGCGGATCAAACGGTGATGTATCCACCATCAACGATGTATTTCTACCATCATTTGAGGGTGTGGTGGAATTCAGAATGTTGATCTACAACAAATGGGGTCAACTTCTCTTTGAAAGCAACTCCAAAGAAAGAGGATGGGACGGCTGGTACAATGGACGTCCGGCACCCGCAGGAGTTTATGTTTATAAGCTTGAGCTTGGGTATAACGATGGATCGACCGGAGTGGAAGTTGGAGATTTAACCTTGATCAGATGACAAAAACCATAGCAAAACTTTCTTTTTTATTTATGGTGATTTGTGCTCAGGCACAAGACACACAGTACTCGCAGTTCTATGCAAACCCATTGTACCTCAATCCTGCTTTTGCAGGCACAGGAGCCAATTCCCGGGTAGCATTGAACCAACGTATACTCTGGCCTAGTCTTCCAAAGGCCTTCTCCAGCTCCTCGGTGTCATTTGACTATCACGCAGAATCCATTAACAGTGGTTTTGGAATTCTGATGTACCAGGACAGAGAAGGTTCTGCTTCGCTGACCAATTCAGCAGCATCCTTCATCTATGCTTACGACATCAACCTTGAAAAACACACCGTTATCAGACCGGCCGTTCAGTTTGGTTATATATTCAGGGGGATAGATAATTCCAAGCTGCTATTTGGCGACCAAATAGATTTTGGGCTTGATGGAGCACCGTCTGTCGATCCCCAAATCGCCTCTATTCGAACCGAGAACTACTGGGATTTCGGAACAGGACTACTCATGTATACTGCCAAGTACTGGCTTGGATTTTCAGCAGTTCACCTGGGATCACCGAACATCTCATTTCTGGAGGATGGGCAGGACAGACTTGCCGTTAGATATACTGCACATGCGGGCGGTAGATATCCGCTGGGTAAGTCGATGTGGAGACTGCATGGCGATGTGAAATCCACCATTGCGCCAAGCATCATATATAAAAGACAGGGCAACTTCCAGCAACTGGAAGCCGGTGCCAGTATACACATGCAGCCTATGGTTTTTGGATTGTATTACCGGGGAATTCCAATTGTCGACAGAGATGCACTGATCGTACATATCGGAATTGAATATAATAGCTTTGAGTTTGGCTACAGCTTCGATATGAGCGTATCCGAATTTAATACCGTAAATGGTGGAGGCGCTCATGAATTTGCGATCCAGTACGGCTGGAGAATGCCGATAAACCCTAAAACGCAGGTCAAGAATCGACATGTAAAATGTCCGGTTCACCTCTAATTACAGAAAGTTTTAAGAAACCAGGAAGCCGGCATCCTTCCCACAGGCAACTGGCGAGATACCCGGATCAGTCAACCGTGCCCCCTGGTTAATCCTTAAAGAGATCGGTAATTTAGGAATCCTACCCCCCTCCCCGCCATCGCAATTAATAGGTATTTTTGAGTGAGATTTCGGATGTATCTTGCTCGGATCATGAAATCCTCCGGTTAAATAATTGATTCTGTCGGTTTTCTTTATTTGCAGTAAATTCCAGACCTGTAATACATTAACCTATGAATAAATCCGGAATAGTAATTCTGACTTTGATGACTTCCGCTATCTGGTTTGGTTGCGACCCAATGGATGTCGAAACCAAAACAGAGGAAGAATCTCAAGTCATAAAATCATTGCCATACTCAGAGATACCTCTGGAAAAAGTTGCAGGTACTTTTGAAACTGACGGTCGCAATTGGGTTATCGCTGGAAATGTTACCTCTGATTTTCAGACCGAAAATGATCTTCAGATCCAGGAAGGAAGTGGTGTTTTAATTAACAATCCATCTGATGAAGAGAACGCCAATATTTTTACGGGCTTTGAACACGGAGACATTGAACTGGACCTGGAACTTCTCATACCAAAAGGTTCAAATTCCGGGTTATACTTTCAAAGCAGATATGAAATCCAACTACTGGATAGCTGGAAGAAAACCGAAGTCACAAGTGGCGATTGCGGTGGGATCTATGAAAGATGGGATGATACCCTGCCAGACGGAGAAAAGGGTTACGAAGGCACAGCTCCCGCTCAGAATGCATCCAAGGCCCCCGGACTTTGGCAAAAGTTTCACATCAAATTCAGAGCGCCTAGGTTCGATGACAAAGGAAATAAGATAGAGAATGCGGTATTTGAAGAGGTCATTCATAATGGAATTAAAATCCATGAAAATGTGGAATTGACCGGACCCACCAGGGGTGCAATTGATGGTGATGGAGAAACCACTTCGGCTCCTCTCATGATACAGGGAGATCATGGTCCGGTTGCCTTTCGAAATATGAAATACAAGCTCTACGGTAATGACACCCTTACAACTTCAAATGTTCAATACACTTACTATGAAGTAGAAACTCCCATTACTTCCATGCCTCCCTTTGATTCCTTGCAACCCATTGAAACTGGTTCTACGGAGATTATGGACGTCCTTGACCTTTCAAAAAGGAGAGACGGAGTTGCTTTTCAGTTCACAGGAAAGCTAAATGTCATCACTCCGGGGGACTATCTCTTTCACCAGTACTCGGATGATGGCTCTCAGCTTTTTATCGATGGAGAAATGCTGGTAGACAATGACGGAAAGCATGACCTGGAAGCGAAAAGAGGACTTATCTACCTGACGGCAGGTAGCCATGACATTCAGATAGATTATTTCAATAATAGCTGGGGAAAAGGCATGATGCTTTGGTATGAAGGCCCGCAGATCGAGCTGCGTTTGCTGCAAGGTAAAAACCCCTATTCCAGCAACTATAATAAAGATAGACTACTGATTGATGTGACGCAGGAACCGGAAATGATCCGAGGGTTTTTCAATTACGGAGATGAGAAAAGAACACATGTGATTGCCGTAGGTAATCCTGAAAACATCCATTATGCCTATGATTTGAGTAATGCTTCTTTACTAAAAGTATGGCGGGGCGGATTCGCCGATGTTACCGAAATGTGGCAGGGACGCGGAATTGACCAACTGCTGGTTCCGCAAACAATGGCTCCCGAAATCATGGAGAGTGCCCTGGTGGCTGATCTTTCCGATGAATCACAACCCTACCCGACAGCACTCAGCGAATCCATCCGTCCGGCCGGATACAACATTGATGACGAGGGACGTCCGATATTCAAATTCACAGCTGGCTCAAATGAAATCCAGGATGCTCTTTCGCCCGGAGCAAATGATGGTATTGAACGAACGGTCTCCATAAATGGTGAAGGAACTTTCTACACCAGGGCTGGTTTTGGTGATTACATTCAGAAAGTGAATGATGATTTCTATGTAATAGATGGCAGGTTCTATTTACAAAATATTGGAAAAAATGAACCCATTATTCGGACCATTGATGGCCGGCAGGAAATTCTTTTCAGGCTTTCGAAAGCAAGTCCGGTCAACTATTCGATTTTGTGGTAATCAAATAAAAGCACTAACATGAAAAAACTATCAAATCTTTTACTTGTATCCATTTCAATTGCTTTAGGCTTTTATGAGGCTCAGGCTCAGGGCAAAACCTCCGATTACTACCAAATAACTGATGTCAATGTACCCGAAAATATAGTTTTGGAGGTGGGTGGAATTGCCTTCGATGATCAGGGGCGTCTTGGTGCCATTACACGCCGCGGTGAGTTATGGTTGATATCCAATCCTGAATCAGTCAATCCAACTTTTAGTCGTTTTGCACACGGGCTCCATGAGCCATTGGGTCTGTCATTCAGAGATGGTTACTTCTACGCCAATCAGAGAGGTGAGCTTACGAAGATTAGGGACACGGACGGCGATGGCAAAGCGGATGTCTATGAAACCATAGTACGATGGGACCTGAATGGAAATTACCACGAATACTCTTATGGCCCGGTATTTTTACCTGACGGCGATATGCTGGTTACTCTAAACCTGGGTTGGATCGGACGCGGAGAAAGTGGCTCCAAGTGGAGAGGATGGATGTTAAAAGTGACGGAGGAAGGTGAATTGACACCTTACGCCACCGGACTTAGGTCTCCCGCTGGTTTTGGGCTCAATGACCGCGGAGACATTTTTTATACTGAGAACCAGGGCGACTGGGTAGGCTCAGGAAGAATGACCCACCTGGAGCTAGGAGACTTTGCGGGTAATCCTGAAGGACTTAAATGGTCTCAGGAACCTGGCTCACCAATTGACATTCAGTTTGATGCCATAGATGACAGCAAGAACCTTACACTTTATGAATATCAAGACGAAATTCCCGCGGTCAAACCTCCTTCTGTATGGTTTCCTCATACTTTAATGGGCATCAGTACATCTGGTTTCAAAGTCTTCAATGATAAAATGGGACCATTTTCCGGTCAGCTGATGGTCGGTGACCAGGGGCATAGTAAGATCATGAGGGTATTCCAGGAAAAAGTAAATGGCGTGTACCAGGGTATATGTTTCCCATTTGTGGATGGATTTGCTTCAGGTGTCCTCCGACTAACTTATTCACCGGATGGAGGGAGCATCTATGTGGGTCAGACCAACCGCGGTTGGGCTTCCACTGGTCGAGAACCTTTTGCGCTTCAAAGACTTAAATGGACTGGGAAAATCCCGTTCGACATGAAGGCAGTCAGGGTAACTGAAAGTGGATTTGAAATTGAATTCACTCAACCAGTGGATAAAGAAATTGCGGCGGATCCCACCTCCTACCAGATTACCGACTTCACCTATCTGTACCACCACTTTTACGGAAGTCCTGTTCAGGAAAAGGAGGATAGAGTGATCTCCCTGGCTGAAGTTTCTGAGGATGGCCTTAAGGTGAGGCTGTCAATTGATAAATTCCGAAAAGGATTTGTTTATGAAATAAAAGCACCGGGTGTGCAAAACAGAACCGGAACTCCCCTGCTCAATACATTTGGCTATTACACCTTGAATGAAGTTCCTGTCGGAAGTTCTATAGTCAGTCAAAATACGGATGCGGCTGTGGTTACTTCCACGTCTGCTCTCAGGGTGACAGAATTACCCGAAAGTTGGGACGGAATTATCGACAATGAGATCGAAATTGGTACGTTACCAGGTCTAAAGTATGATAAGACAGAACTCACCGTGAAGGCAGGAGATAAAGTAAAGATAACCTTTAACAATACGGATGATATGCCGCACAACATCCTTTTTGTGAATCCGGGCAAGGCGGACGAAGTAGGTGAAGCAGCTATGAACCTGGGTCTTGATGGTGAAAATCTAAATTATGTTCCAAAATCAAACGAAATAATAGCGCACTCTAACCTGGTACCACCTACGAGTACCGAAACGATTTACTTTGTAGCGCCTACAGAACCGGGAGAATATCAGTATGTATGTACCTTTCCTGGCCATCATACTGTAATGCGTGGAATCCTAAAGGTTTTACCTAAAGAAGCCGGATAATTTCCAATTCGGATTGACATCAAATTCGGAGATTGATATTTCCAAAACACAAATCCCGGTTGAAGGATTTTACTTAGATTAATCTATAAACAAGGTTATAACATGAGCGACTCTTCATTGTCACTTCGCGGATCACGGTCTGCTTCGAAACCTATGAGGTCAGATATGGACATCTATTTTGAAGCCATTCAAAACAGGTATCATCAGAATAACAAAGAAGGAGCGTTCCCGATGAATGTGGCGGAAAACCACCTATGCTGGAATATACTGAGTGACAGGCTTAGGAGAGGGGTTAGTGAAAATGAGATTCCGGACTGGGTCCCGGCTTATGGAAATCCTTCCGGAACGGATTCTTTCCGGGAAGCAGTGTCAGTTTTTCTCTCGAAATTTTTGTTCCACTGTGAAGTGGAAAAGGAAACCCTGGCATTTTCTTCCGGAGCCACTTCCGTGATAGAGTTATCGGCTTTTCTATTGGCCAACCCGGGAGATACAGGGGTATTCCCCGCCCCTGCCTATCCGGTATATAAAAGTGATATCGGAACGAAATCCGGTGTTAAGAGATTTGATCTTATCACACACCACGATCTATCGGAAATACGAAACGGTCTGACGCTATCCACAGAGCATCTGGATACAGCGTTAAAGGACTTAAGTGACAGAGACGAAAAATTTAAATTCCTTGTATTAACCACACCGGATAATCCAACGGGCGGAATATACAGTCAGGAACAATTGAACTCCATTGTAGATTGGTGTCTGAAACACAAAATTCATCTGATCGTCAACGAGATTTATGGCTTATCGCAAATTGACATCACACATCCTGCTTTGAAGTCGGATTACACTGATCCAGCAGCGTTTGTCTCGTTCGCCAATATTATGAAGGAGCGGAAAAGTCCTTATCTGCATCTTTGGTACGCCTTTTCGAAAGATCTGGGACTTTCCGGATTTCGAGTAGGCATGGTGCATTCCTACAACGAAGAATTCCTTTCCGCTTACAACAATATCAACATGACGCATTCCGTCTCCAACTTCACTCAGTGGGCAATGCAGTTGGTATTGGAGGATTTGGAATTTATGGAAGATTATGTATTGAATTTTCAGAAGGCGCTTACAGAATCCTATGTGATAGTGACGGATACTTTGAGAAAAATTAAGATTCCTTTCAATCCGTCCAGAGGTAGCCTATTCGTCTGGATGGATTTATCTGATTTGCTTAGGGAAGAATCGGAAAAAGCCGAGCAGGATCTTTGGCTCAGTATCTACCAAAATAGTGGAATATTACTTACCCCCACAGACGGGTTCGGACATAGTCAGAAAGGTCTGTACAGAATGGTTATTTCCTCGCTCTCCCACGAAGAATTGAAAATTGCAATGGCGCGCTTTGAGTCTACGATTGTAGATTTGCGCAAGAATGAAACTATATCATGAACTGGCCAGCTGGTGGCACCTTCTCTCCTCCCCGGAAGAATACGAAGAAGAATCCCGCATCTACTGGGACATAATTTCCAGGTATCATAAAAACATAAAAACCGCTTTGGAATTGGGCAGCGGCGGCGGTAACAACGCCTATCACCTGAAAAAGCACTGTAGATTTACCCTTACGGATCTCTCTCCTGAAATGATCCGGTTCAGTGAGCAGTTGAACCCCGATTGTATCCATCACGTTGGCGACATGAGAACGATAAGACTGGATGAGGCATTTGACCTGGTTTTTATTCATGACGCGATTATGATGATGCAAACCGAATCAGATCTTTCGAGCGTTTTTTATACCGCCAAATGGCACCTTAAAAACGACGGATTGCTATTCATTGCACCGGATTTCTTTACTGAAACCTTTGAGGCTTCGACTGAGCACGGTGGCCATGATGACAATAACCGGAGCATCAGGTATCTTGAATGGACCAGGGACGATGATCCGGATGACAATATCGTGGAAACAGAGTTTTCCGTGATCACGAAGGAAGATCGAAATCAGATCAATCATTTTCATGACAGCTACAAAGAAGGATTATTTTCAAAATCCACATGGAAAAAACTGCTTGAGGAGCAGGGATTCCAGGTTGAATTCGAGGAAATGGAGCACTCAGAGCTGGATCCCGGATCCTATATTGGCATTGTAGCCAGATTATAATCTTATAAGTAGAAGTGTCCACCTGTTTTTATGGGCAGAATTGTGTAGATGAAAATGAAATTCGGATATTACAGGTAGAAGTAATATTCATTTCGATATCATGAAATCACACGTTATAGATTACACGATTCACGGAGATGATATGCAGGTAGTTTCCATTGAGCTTGACCCTATGGAAACGGTAATTGCAGAGGCAGGTACCATGAATTGGATGGACCGGGGCATTCGCTTTGAAGCGAAAATGGGTGATGGTTCACAGCCGGATAAGGGCATATTCGGAAAACTATTGGATGTTGGAAAGAGAGCGATAACCGGAGAATCGATTTTTCTAACACACTTTACCAATGAAGCAAATGGTAAGAAGGAAGTTGCATTTGCGGCTCCATATCCCGGAAAAGTGATCCCCATTGATCTGGAGTCAATTGATGGTGAAATTATTTGTCAAAAGGATGCATTTCTATGCGCCGCTCTGGGGACTGAAGTATCCATTGCTTTCAGTAAAAGGCTGGGCGCCGGATTTTTTGGAGGAGAAGGCTTCATCCTACAGAGACTTCGCGGAGACGGCCTTGCATTTCTACATGCTGGTGGAACAGTGATCGAAAGAAAACTGAACAATGAAAGTTTGCTTATTGACACAGGTTGTATCGTTGGGTTCACCGCTGGATTGGATTATAATATCGAGCGGGCAGGAAACCTGAAATCGATGTTCTTTGGAGGAGAAGGTCTTTTTCTGGCTACTGTTGAAGGAACGGGCACTGTCTTTTTGCAGAGTCTTCCTTTCTCTCGTCTGGCAGATCGGATCATTCAACACGCACCTAAAATGGGCGGATCATCCAAAGGCGAGGGTTCTGTCCTTGGCGGCCTCGGCAGGATGCTGGATGGTGACTAGGACGAAATCAATTGTAAATCCTTAGATCGGATAAAGGAACTATTTATTTGACTCTTGCCGAAGGATACAGATTCTTGTAAAAAGAAAACCTACGGTTATTGGAGCGTATCGATTGGAGTAATTAGTTCCTTCTTTGGATCGGTAGTCATTTCCCGGATGTCACAAGTCCATTCAAAATCAAATCTTTTTTATCGGATTCTTGTTGTCTGCCCATGAAAGTTCTTCTAACCGGTGCTACTGGTTACATTGGCAAGAGATTGCTTCCGGTACTTGTCGATAAAGGGCATGAAGTAATCTGCTGTGTGAGGGATGTGGATCGTTTTCATCCCCCAAAATCACTAAAGGAAAAAATTTCAGTCATCCAGGTAGACTTCCTGGATGAGGACACATTAAAAAACATACCACAGGACATCGATGGCGCGTTTTATCTCATCCATTCCATGTCGGCCTCCAGAAATTATAAAGAACTGGAACAACGGTCAGCTTACAATTTCCGGGAGTCACTAAGGGGTACAAAAATTCAACATGTCATCTACCTAAGTGGGATCGCAAATGACCCTGAATTATCTGAGCATCTTTCTTCACGTAAAATGGTAGAAACCGAACTTCGGAAGGGCGACTATCACTTTACTACACTAAGGGCAGGTATCATCATAGGGTCCGGAAGTGCTTCATTTGAGATCATACGTGATTTAGTCGAAAAGTTACCGGTTATGATCACTCCAAAATGGTTGCTAACACGGTGTCAGCCAATCGCGATTGCTGATGTGATTGACCTGCTTAATGCCTCCCTTTTTAATCCTGACACGTATGATCAAAATTTTGACATAGGGGGTCCGGACATTATGAGTTATAAGGACATGCTATTGGGTCTGGCGAGGATAAGAAATCTTAAAAGGAGGATTTTTATCGTACCTGTCATGACACCTCGATTGTCTTCCTACTGGTTGTATTTTGTCACTTCCACTTCCTATAAACTCGCCATTGCCCTTGTGGATAGCATGAAAGTGGAAGTGGTTTGTAGTGATACCAGGATCAATGACGTGCTTGGAATACAACCTATGTCTTACGAAATGGGATTAAAAAGAGCTTTCAAAAAGATCGAAAGTAATTCGGTGGTTTCAAGCTGGATAGATGCGCATGTCAGCAGTGGAATTAATATCAATATTTCGGATTTTATACAGGTCCCTACCCATGGTTGTTACCTTGACCGCAGGGATCGTCCGATAATAAACAGAGACCAAACGATAGAAAGAATCTGGAATATCGGAGGAAAAAACGGGTGGTATTACGCCAACTTCCTGTGGAAAATAAGAGGTTATCTTGACAAGTTTGTAGGTGGTGTAGGTCTAAGAAGAGGACGAACCAGTGAATCTAACATACAACCTGGTGATGCTCTTGACTTTTGGAGAGTTCTCTATGCGGATAGAGAAGAAGGAAGACTTTTGCTCTTTGCAGAAATGAAGCTACCTGGAGATGCATGGCTGGAATTCAAAATTGAGAACAATACTCTGATCCAAACGGCCACCTTTAGACCACTGGGTCTCAATGGACGAATTTATTGGTATTCGATATTGCCGTTTCACGGACTTATTTTTAATGGGATGCTAAAAGCGCTTACAAAATAACCGACCAATGGAACTGCAGGAAAGTAAACCAACATTCATACCAGCAATAAAGACGTTTAAGACCTTGGTCGGACCAAAATCATGATAGCGAAACCAGAGAAAAGGGAAACAGTGGAATTGGCTGCCAGCAACATTAAAGCTAATCATTACTTTATATGAGTTTACTGGCCCAAACGATGAAAAACTTGATCTCCATATCCGACCGGGAGTTGGAGCGGTTCCTGGCAGCTTCCGTTCAGAAAGAATTTAAGAAAAACGAAATCATCAGTCGTCCGCACAATGTACCCAATGAAGTGTTTTTTGTCCACAAGGGATTGATCAGGGTATTTGTTTACGACAATGACGCAAATGAGCACACAGTCCACTTCGCAATGGAGGGAAGTTTCATTTCCGATTACACGAACTTTATGCTTCAGCAGCCTTCTTACTATACGCTACAGGCTTTGGAAAAAACAGAAGTTAGCATGCTTCCCCGGTCCCTGATTGAGTGGGGCTATGCCAATCTCCATGATGGACAAAAAATGGGTCGTCTTGTCGCCGAATCCTATTTCATTTATCACGATGAACGAATTCGCAATCAATACATCAGAACGGCCAAAGAACGCTATGACAGTATTACAAAGGTCTTCCCAAACATCCACAACCGGGTACCGCAACATATGATAGCCTCCTATCTGGGTATTACACCTGTACATCTTAGCCGGTTAAAAAAGGAGGATTACACTAGCAAAACCTAAACAATTGTTAACGTTTTATAGGGGTCATTTCAAATAATATTGGGTCTGAATTAATCGATCCGTTTATGACACTTTCAAACCGCGAAAAAGAAAGACTACTATCTAAATACGGAAGTTGGGCCGTAGTCACCGGCGCCTCATCCGGCATTGGATTGGAATTGACTACACTCCTTGCCTCCGCTGGTTTTAACCTGGTGATATGTGCTCGAAGTCAAGAAACCCTTTCAAAAGTAAGCCGTCAGCTATCAGACGAATTTGGCGTTCAAATAAGTACAGTTCCTGCCGATCTTTCTACTTCGGACGGGATAGCAGCACTTATTAAATCAACAGATGGCCTGGAAGTCAGACTTCTGATACAGTCCGCCGGCTTCGGGACGTCCGGTCCGTTCCTTTCAAGCTCATTGCACACCGAGCTTAACTTAATTAAGCTAAACAATGAAGCTCTGCTTCACCTAACCCATCATTTCGCCCAGGTTTTTTCCGCTCAAAGCCGTGGTGGAATCATACTGCTTAGCTCCATGGTTGGATTTCAGGGTGTCCCCAATGCCGCAAATTATGCCGCATCTAAAGCCTACGTACAATCTCTGGGCGAAGCCCTTTATGAAGAGCTTAAACCCCATGGAGTAGATGTATTGGCAACAGCACCCGGGCCTGTAGAAAGTGGATTCGGCCAACGTGCCAACATGCAAATGTCAATGAGCCTGACACCTCAAAAAATTGGTGTTCCTATACTGAAAGCTTTGGGAAGAAAGTCTACGAACCTACCGGGTATACTTACCAAATTTTTGGTATACGCTCTACGGACTGTCCCACGCAGGGGTAAAGTAAAAATTATGGCAAAAGTAATGGGCGGTATGACCGCCCATCAGAGATAATTTCTGGTAATTATCAGTTCTTTAATGCGAATCGATATTGACACCCTTCAATACATATCACATGTCTGGGGCTTAACACAAGATCCCCGTTGTCTGCCTGAATAATGTTCCACATCTCCTCAGCATCCCGAAGTTCTGCGCATTCGGCCAGGTTGTAATTTAAAAATAAGGTATCGCTTGATAATTCATAAGTCCCTACAGGGCAAGGTGCAATTTCATAATTGACATCAAAGGTGCCGTCAGACTTAAAATTGTACTCCCATACATAATCGGCATTTTTCCATGTCCCGGGAGTGCCATCCCCTATTTTTTGTTCGGTCAGTTTCCATTCACCAAGAATGCTTTCCGGAGGGTCTCCCACGATGGGTTCATCCGGTTCGATTTCAGAGCAGGCCAAAGTAAGGACAAACATAGATGCGAGTAAGGTGACTGAAAGTGCTTGATTTGTTTTCATTTTCTATTTATCTGGTTAAAGATCTTGATTAAAGACCTTCCTACCAATAATAATGCCAGACACATCACTTTTGTTTGGATCGAAACGGCGATTTGTAAAATTGCCAGATTAGGGGTTTACACGGAAAAGAACTTACCCCTATACACCTTAAAATTGCACCTTTTATTACTCCCAATTTTTATGATCAGATTTAAGATTCTCCTACTAGCCATAACCCTTCCCTTATTTTCATTTTCACAAGAAAGCGATCTTGGAAATTGGATCAATTATTTCGGAAGCAAGAAACTTAGTGAAACACTGAACTTTCATCATGAGATTCAATACAGGAACTACAATGCCATCGGAGACCTTGAACAACTCCTTATCAGGACTGGTATCGGTTACAATCTGACGGAGGGCAACAATAATCTACTACTTGGATACGGATTTATAAACAGTCAGAATTACGTTGCCGACACGGAGGATAAAGTGGCCGTAGATGAGCATCGGATATTCCAGCAGTTCATCACCAAACAAAACATTGGCAGACTGAGTGTACAGCATCGCTACAGGTTTGAGCAGAGATTCATAGAATCGGATTTCAGGCTCAGGTATCGTTATTTTCTATCCTTAAATCTTCCGTTGAACAATAGTGAGATGATCGACAATACATGGTACTTGTCTGCGTACAACGAAATATTTATCAATGGAAAAAACACATTTTTTGACAGAAACAGGGTTTACGCGGGTTTGGGGCATAAATTCAATAACGTGGTCAGACTAGAGCTGGCATACATGAACCAAATTCTGAATGTTGGCAGTCGCGATCAGATCAATATCAATACTTTCGTTTCATTCTGATCTAATTCTCAAGGTTTTCCCTCACTATTTTTTTGTAAGTACGGCTGATTGGGATCGTCTGACTTTCGATTTCGATAGACTCGGAAGTAAAAGATCTGATGAAGTTTTTATTGACGATAAAAGACCTGTGTACCCTGATAAATTCCGATGGTAACCGCCTGGAAATATTAGAGATCGTCTCTTTGGTGATCACTATTTCTTCACCTGAATGAAGTTTGACATAGTCAGCCAGACTTTCTACCAGAACCAAATCCGTTAATTCTATTCTGCGGTTTTTTCTTTCAGACTTTACGGTTATGAAATCAGGTTCACGACTTTGCAGTTCTTTAAGAAGGTTTTGCTGTTCACGAACTTTTTTGATCGTTTTCAAAAACCCTTCCAGCAATACAGTAAAAAACATGGTCAGTCCAATGACAGTCAAATTTGTCGCCTGCGGATTCATATTTGAGTATTGATAATTGGCCAGAAAAATGAATGCCACGACAGTCACAATCATTTCTAACCAGAGTGTAACCACAATTAGATATAAAGTATAAAGTGTAAATCGACCATATCTTCCTGTTTCAAAAAATATTGGAACCAGGTATTCATTAAAAACATAAGAGCCGCCAACCATAATTGGCAATAAGAAACAAATGAAATAAAAGGTAAAAATGTAATCCCCTTGCTTAAACCCCAGAACCAGGGTAAGCGCTATCACCACTATAATCCAAAATGAAATTCTTTGAAGAAATTCTCGATTCATTCGTTAGCTAAAATGATATATGTTTAGGGATTAAACATCATTTATCGATGAATTACAGGATTAGAACCGGATTCGACCTGTTGAGATCAACTGACCCAAAATAGCTTTGAACATGATTTCCAAATGGAATTATGTTTAATTAAAATTTAAATGAAATGAGTCTATTTTACATGGGAGGGCCTCTTTTTATGGGCATCCTTACTTTAATCGGATTGGTCGGTCTGTCATGGAGTGTGATCATGGCAAGGGTTATTTTTTCATCCACTGATGCTGATATACAGCAAGGCAGATATCGTCTGACCTACATTAAATCTATCGGTACATTGGCATTGGTAACGGGAATTTTAGCTCAACTAATAGGACTGTACAGTGCCTTCGAGGCCATTGAATCTGTTGAATCCGTATCCCCTCAAATGTTGGCCGGAGGACTTAAAGTCTCGTCCATCACTACCCTTTACGGGCTCCTGATATTCATTGTCCTCCATCTGATATGGATGGGTATGGACTTTAGCCTGAACAAAAAAAACGGCTAGTTTCTCCCGGAATGCGCTCCGCTCATCAATGTTTTAACTCAATCTTAGATTTTCTATAAATCTGGAATTATATTGAATGTTAAACCACCACCTTACTTTGTATGAAAAGAGCGCATTTCCTTCTTATTTTTTCGATTATTTCTATTCTGGCATTCGGCCAAAGAACCCAAAAACCTGTACTTCATGGAAAACACTGGATGGCCATAACTGGCAAACCTCTGGGTGCCACAGCCGGAGCCATGATCTTCAGTCAGGGTGGCAATGCCGTTGACGCAGCCTGTGCCATGCTGGCTGCCACCAGCACCATGTGGGATGTACTCAGCTGGGGTGGTGAGACACAGGCACTGATCTACAATCCAAATACCGGAAAAGTCATTGGTATCAATGCCCTTGGCGTAGCACCGACCGGGGCTACTCCTGAGTTTTATAAAGAAAAAGGTTATGACTTTCCACCACAATACGGACCGCTGGCTGCAGTGACACCCGGGACACCGGGAGGTCTCATGACCATGCTGGCAGAATATGGAACGATGAGCCTGGCCGAGGTGCTTGCACCATCAATAGAAATGGCAGCGGGCTATCCTATCGAGGCCGGAACTGCGGACAGGATTGAGGGAGCAAAGGACCACATTAAAAAATGGAAATACTCCCGCGAGATCTTTCTTACTCACCAGGGTGAAGAAAGAGAAGCACCCTATGCAGGAGAAATATTTGTACAGGAGGACTTAAAGGTGACCCTGGAAAAGCTTGTGGAGGCTGAGCGCAATGCACTTGCTGAAGGTAAATCCAGAAAAGACGCGATTTACGCAGCTTATGACAGATTTTATCGAGGCGACATAGCGGATGATTTTGTCAAAGGTGTGCAGGAAGAAGGTGGATTGATCACCAAGGAAGACCTGGATAAATGGCAGGTTTACATAGAAAATCCTGAAGTTACAAATTACAAAGGAATAGATGTTTATAAGCTCACATCCTGGGTCCAATCCCCAGTTATGTTGCAGTCCCTGAATATGGTGGAGCAGCTCGATATGAAAGGAATGGGTTACAATTCGGTGAACTATATCCATACACTCTATCAGGTGATGAACCTGGCTTTTGCTGATCGGGATTTTTACTACGGTGATCCTTATTTCCCTCCGGAGGAACCAATGGAAGGTCTCCTGTCCAAGGACTATGCAAAGGCCCGTATCCAGCAAATCAATTGGGAAAAAAATGATCCTAATATAAAGCCCGGGGATCCTTACAAGTATCAGACCGGTGATAACCCTTTTCTGGACTACATTGAACAATGGACAAATGATCCCACTCCGGGAGAACCTATGGGATTGAATGAGACCAATCACAATCCCGAGTTCCCAAAGAAGACTTCAAACTATAGTGGTACGACCTCCATCCAGGCTGCTGATGAAGAAGGATGGGTTGTTTCAGTCACCCCATCCGGTGGATGGGTTCCGGCGGTTGTAGCCGGAAACACAGGCATTGGTCTAAGCCAGAGAGCACAGAGTTTTGTACTCAATGCAAACGAAAACCCTTACAACGTCATCGAGCCAGGTAAGCGTCCAAGAGCGACTCTGACACCGACATTGGCCGTCAAAGACAATAAACCCTATATCTCATTTGCTGTGCAGGGAGGTGACTCCCAGGATCAGAACCTGCTGCAGTTCTTCCTTAATATGGTGGAGTTTGACATGAACGTTCAGGAAGCGGTAGAGGCTCCAAACATCAATAGTTTCCAGATGAGGGGCTCTTTCAGCGACCATAAAATCGAACCCGGAAGATTGCTTCTAAATGATGAAACCACACCTTATGTTAGAAAAAAACTCGAAGAAATGGGATATGATCTTGAATTCCAGGAAAGAACATCGGGTCCTATCAACGCGATATTTTTCGATTGGGAAAACGGGAGTTTTTGGGGTGGTAGTTCACATCATGGTGACGACTACGGCATAGGCTGGTAACTGAAAATTCCCTATTTATGGACAAGAATATCGGAGTATTTATTGCATTAGGGGCTGGCATCGGAACGGCAGTAGGTGTATCAATCGGACAAATTGCAGTTGGGACAGCAACAGGTTTATTTGTTGGAATGGTTTCTTGGATAATCCTTTCCATCCACAAAAGGCAAAAGGAAATGAAAAGAAATAATCAGGACTCTACCCGGGAATTATAAAAACTGAAAAGGTTCGTTAGACTTTCCCTGTCCTCAAAATCCACCTTGTTGTCCTTCATATAATCCTTGATTATATCTTTTTGATCATCAAAAACTTCAAGAACCTGCTTCTTGCTTTCAAGCGAATATACCGATCCATCTATAAGCATATAAAAGGGCGGAAATGTATTCTCATCAAAGTCACTCATCTTGATGCCCTCGCGATATAGCAGTGGAACCTTCCCGTCACTTAACGTTTCGAATATGAACCAGCTTGAGTTGAAACCAAATGGAGCCGAGTGATAGATCTTCTTTCCACCTCCAAGTACTACTTTGGTGAAATTTCGGGCATGCATGTTCATATACTCAGATTCTGTTTTTACCATGATCTGATTGGATTGCATCATGACCTGAACAGAACCGGTAATGGAATCAGTGACCGTGTAAACTATGTCTTTCGTACCTTCTCCTTTCAGAAAAGTAAAGACATAGAATATCAGTATGGAGACGAATTTTGCGTCCATAAGCAGGTTGTATATGCGAATAAGCGCAAAAACCAGCTCAGAGTTGCAAATTTGAAAACGGTTTAATCAAATAATGACAATGATAATCTTCCGGTAATCGTCCGTTAAATAGGTCTTAAAGATTTACTCATATTTAAGTGTTTCCGCAGGGTTAGTGGCCGCAGCTCTAAGTGTATGAAAGCTAATCGTTCCCATCGCAATTACGAAAGTCACAATACCTGCTATTCCAAACAACCATAGATTCAGCTCCGTACGATAAGCGAAATTCTCAAGCCATTTTTGCAGGAAATAATATGTTGCCGGAGCGGCTATGAGAAACGAAATACCTATTAAAATAGCGAAGTCCGACGAAAGAATTATGATCAGACGTCTGGTACCAGCGCCTAAAACCTTACGAATCCCGATTTCCTTTATTCTTCGCTCTATGGACATGGCCGACAAACCAAACAATCCCATGGCTCCCACTATGATCGAAAGTACGGCCATGATGCTGACTACTGCACTCATCTGTTGATCGGACTCATACAATTCATTAAAATGACCATCAAGAAATGAATAATCCAGCGGATAGTCCGGTACCTGTTCGCTCCAAATTCGTTCTACTTCCGAGATACCAGCCTCAATATTCTGTCCGTTTAGCCTGATCGACATCTCATCATAATACCATTCGGAATGAACCACCATGGACAGCGTATTCACCTCATAGTGAAGGGAATTAAAATTGAAGTCTTTGGTTACCCCAATAATAGTACCCAATGAATCCGACGGATACCAGCTATGACCTACCCGCTTTCCAATGGGATCGTCATATCCAAGCTCCTTCGCGAAAGACTCATTTATGATAAAAGCCAGTCCATCATCCCGAGCATATTCCTTACTGAATGTCCGACCTGCCACAAGTTCAATCTCATAGACATCCAGGTAGTCATATTCTACCAGAACATTTGAGGGTGTGATGTTGAGTATTCCCGTATCAACTTCCGCCTGAAAACCCCATTGATGAAAGTTTTCTCCCAGTCTTTGACCCGAGGCTGTCACACCAATAATGTTGCTGTTTTGTAATAGCTGTTCCTTTATAAGATCAAACTTGTCGTTGGCGGTACTGTTCATGTCCACAAGCATGATGTGATCCTTGTTGAACCCAATGTCTTTTGTCCTCATGAAATTAAGCTGATCCAGTACCACAAATGTGGCTACGATCATGGCCATAGCCAGGCTAAACTGCGTCACAATCAAAGAGCTCCTGAAAAATGATCTCTTCTCTGACCTGTCAATCCCCTTAAGTACCCGGACAGTTTGGAAAGAAGAAAGGTATATAGCAGGATACAATCCGGAAACTACACCCAGGAGGATGACGGATAGCAGTATGATAAGTATGATATCCGGGTTTACAAAAATAGTTTGCAATGCCAGATTCCGATTGATTGCATCGTTTAATAATGGAAGCGATATCAAGTCAATTATAAGTGCTACCAGTAAACCCAACATTGCGAGAATCACCGATTCAATAATAAATTGTCTGAACAACTGCCCTTTCAAGGCCCCAATTGACTTACGAACACCCACCTCTTTGGCCCGGGTCGAGGCTCGTGCGGTAGTCAAATTCATGAAATTGACGGCGGCAATGATGATGATGAAAATAGCCACCAAAGTGAAAACGTCAAGGTATGCTCCGTTGAATTTTCGATAATTCTGATAATCATGCTCAATGTCCATGGAGCCCAGATGCACCTCCGATAATGGCTGCAAAAACAGTTTATAAAAGTCATTGATCTGTTCAATTCCTGAATTGTCAAGCAGAAAATTCGGATACCTCTCAGTCATACTTTCAAAATCCGGATCGGGTATAAGATGCAAATACGTGACCATAAAATTAGACCCCCACCTATTGTTTAATTCAGGATCCTGGGAAGTATAAGTGGTAAAGG
The DNA here is from genome assembly GCA_965228045.1 of Cyclobacteriaceae bacterium. GTDB lineage: Bacteria > Bacteroidota > Bacteroidia > Cytophagales > Cyclobacteriaceae > JANQEU01. Next base: position 3,017,677 of record OZ245789.1, read on the forward strand.
ACATCAGCAAATCAAATTGCAGGTGCGACTGCTCCGGTATATCTTCAATTACTCCGGTAATCTCATAAGAGTCTTCATTCCACACCAGACTCTCTCCCAGTACATCCAGATCATCAAAAAATTTCAAAGCCGTTTCACGTGTGATCACAATCGAATTTGGTTCAACCAGTGCCTCCTTTCGATCGCCGGAAATCATCTCAAAATCAAAAAGGATTAGAAATGAGCTGTCAACCCGTGCTCCCTGCTCCAGAAGAATTCTCTTATCTCCTCTTTCCCACATTCTTTTTCCCATGCCCCAATAACGCGTAAAATCCCGCACTTCCGGAAAGTCCGACAGAAAGGCAGGCGCCATCCCAGGCATGGAAAGGGCCACTTTCTGGGTATTGGTACCCGGGAAACTCTGTACCTCACATAGCCTGTAAATATTCTCAGACAAACTGTGTTGTGTATCAAAAGACCTCTCTTCCCTGATGAAAAGAAAGATTACAATACAAGCCGCGATTCCAATTGCGAGGCTCAGGATATTGAGAGAAGCGTGAAACTTGTTCTTGGAGATGTTTCTAAATGCAGTAAAAAAGTAGTTTTTGACCATGACAGTTTGATTAAAGTATTTTGGTTTTGATCTTTTCAGCGCAAACAATCTGAAATAATTAATTGCCTGATACCAGTAATGTATTCGGGATCTGTAGAGAGAATTTACTTTGAGATTTCGATAGAATTTTTCCTCCAGGTCTCCCAGGACCTCCTCTCTCAATTCATCACGAATAACCCATGACAACAGTCGCTCGGGTATCTTCGGTGGTGACATCTGAGGCATTCTTTGAGCTTTCAGACCAGAATAAATTTCATTTTACCCTCCGCGAAAGCCGGGAACTGATCCCATAATGAAATGCGAAGCTCCCTGGACCTCTCCAGGACTTTTTGACCAGCAGCGGTTATCGAGTAGATTCGTTTCCTTCTGCCTCCCCTTTCGGAAGTAGCACCCCCCATCTCAGAAGTCAGGAATCCCTTGTCTTCCAGCCTGGACAATGTACTATGCACGGCCCCAATAGCGGTCGATTTTTTCGTTTGAAGTTCGAATTCCTCCGAAATGTTTAATGCGTAGGCTTCGTTATCCAGTATACCAACAATTAGCATGATCAACTCCTCAAACTCACCCAGTCTTGATTCTTTCATTATTTAATAGATTGTAGAACAAATAACGTTAAAAACCTTGATTTGTTCTACATTCTATTAACAAATAATATTTCCGTTTGTATAAGAGTCCGGTATTAGCGTAACACAAAAACATTAGCTTAAACGAATGGTTTATCATCCGGTCTACGTCATTGCCTTCCTGTTTTTATTGATTTTCCTAAGCGAATGGCTATGTAAATACACGATTCTAAAGCACCTAAGCAGTACACTTCTGGTAATTATCCTGGGGGCCATTGCCGCTAATCTTGACCTCATTCCCTCTGCCTCCGATTCAGGTCCGGTTTATGATGGTATCTTTTCGTACGTGGCTCCGGCAAGCATCTTTTTTCTTTTACTTGGTGTAAATCTGAAGGAGTTGAAATCTGCCGGACTACCAATGCTCAGTGCCTTTCTGCTTGGCTCATTAGGAACTATTCTGGGAGTAATGGTAGCTCTTCAGGTGATAGATACTGAAGAAATTTTTGGAGAAAACTACGCTGCCATTAGCGGTATGATGATAGGAACATATACTGGTGGAAGTGCAAACTTTAATGCTGTCGCCATACATTTTGAAGTCTTCAAAGAAGGCGCGCTATATACTGGATTGGTAGTGGCCGATAACATCCTGACAGCCATCTGGATGGTCGCTACACTCAGCATTCCCGTTCTCTTTTCTAAGCTCAAACCCAACCCTGAAATTAAATCAGAAGGTAAAGGACCAGTAAGCACCAGTCATGACGAATCTACCATTACACCCTCCAGTTTTGCATTTTTAATGTTTTTAGGCGCTGCCACCATCTGGATCTCTGACTTCGTTGCCGATCAATTGAGATTCAATGGAATAGACGTCCCATCCATTCTGATTTTATCAACCATAGCCTTAATTCTTGCCCATGTGAAATTCGTCAAAAACTTACCTGGCCATCAGGTTATGGGTCTGTTTTTCGTTTATCTATTTTTGGTAGTCATCGGAGCTTTTTGTGAGCTTGGTGCGTTGGCGGAAGTCGGAGCTCATGCCTTCGATATATTCCTGTTTGTGGCGCTCATTGTATTGATACATGGTGTTTTCTTAATCCTATGTGGTTTTATTTTCACCATTGACTGGAATGTCATTGCCATAGCATCACAGGCCAACATTGGCGGAGCAGGATCCGCGCTGGTTTTGGCCAAAAGTTTTCGAAGAAATGACCTTTTGCTCCCCTCAATACTGGCCGGTTCACTGGGTAGTGCCCTGGGTACTTATTTGGGTTTTCTAATTGCAGGCCTATTGGCTTAGTCAGATTCTTTGAGAGTTTTTATCTTTAATGATGTCAAAAAACTCGAAAAATGTCGAAATCTACAGTTCTGGTCACAGGTATTACAGGCTTCATTGGTCTGCATACTGCCATTCAATTACTCAAAAAGGGATATTCGGTAAAAGGAACACTACGGGATAAGTCCAAAATTCAAAAAGTTACCAAAATCGTCAGCAAGCATACGACCACTGACAATCTTAGTTTCGAACGCTGTGAGTTGATGGATGAGACTGACTGGAAGTATGCCGTTAAGGATGTAGATTCTGTTATGCATATTGCCTCGCCGGTCCCGAGCGTAATGCCAAAAGACAGAAATATGCTGATTCTCCCTGCCAGGGATGGCACTTTGAATGTATTAAAGGCTGCTGGTGATGCTGACGTTAAAAAAGTGATCATGACATCCAGTGTATCTGCGATCGGTTACGGTTTGCCCAAAACCTCTGGAGTATTTACAGAAAATGATTGGACGGACATTCAAAATAAAAAAGACGTTACAGCTTATTCCGAAAGTAAGACCAGGGCAGAGAGAGCCGCCTGGGACTTCATGGAGCGTGTCAATCCAACTTTTGAACTGTCAACCATCAATCCGGTTTTTGTGCTTGGTCCAATACTGGACAGTTCCATTCAAAGTTCTTCCACGATTGTAGTCAAAAGGCTATTAAAAGGTGAGGTACCTGGTCTGCTGGACATGGCACTGGACTTTGTAGATGTAAGGGATGTGGCTGATTTACACATAAAAGTCCTGGAAGACAACAGCGCCTCAGGACAAAGATGGATCGCTTCTGCCGGGGTCTTGCATCTTAAGGAAATGGCAGAATCTCTGAGAGACGCGTACCCGGAACTCAGCAAAAAAATACCTAAACGTATGCTACCTAATTTTCTGGTCAGGCTTGTCAGCAAGTTTGACAAAGAGGTGGCAAGTATCGTGAATGAGTTAGGAACCCGAAGAGCATTTGATAATACCAAAGCCAGGAACCAACTTGGTTGGAATCCCCGATCTGCTGAAGATGCGCTCTTGGCTACAGCCGGCAGCCTGAAAGAATTGGAATTAGTTTAAAGAACAAGTCAGTTTCCACCAAGCTCAGGTAGGATCACATCGTCAAACGGGCTGGGCTGGGCCATCATCTTCTCAATATCCACCGCTTCTCTGGGCGCTTTGTCAGAAAGGAGTTCGCAACCTTCGTCAGTGACCAGGAAGTCATCCTCGATGCGAACCGGTATGTTCCACCAGCGCTTTTCTGTATTGCTTCCTTCCGGAATATAAATACCAGGCTCAATCGTAATCACCATGCCCTTTTTCAGGACATCGTATTCCCCCTTATCATGAACATCCAACCCGATGTGATGACAACAACCGTGAGGGTAATACCAGTTACGACCTGTTTCCGGATTTATAACCACCTTAGAATCAGTACTTTCATATATCCCTAATTGTACCAATCCTTCATTAACGACTTTCTTGGTAACAGCCCGTAAATCATAAAAGGAAGTCCCTGGTTTACAAATATCCCAAGCTGCCTCCTGTGCGTCAAGCACCAGATTGTAAATCTGTTTTTGTGCCGGAGTGAATTTTCCATTGACCGGAATGGTACGCGTCACATCTGCTGTGTATCCGCGGTACTCGGCGCCCAGATCCATGAGAATCAACTCTCCATCTTTCAGGTCCGACTTCATGTTATCGATATAGTGCAGAAAACAGCCATTATGACCTGCCCCTACAATGCTTGGATATCCTTCGGCTTCAGCCTGATATTTTTTAAAAATGTATTCGTGAAGACCCTGCACCTCGGTTTCTGACATCCCGGGTTTCATGGCTTTCATCACCTCCACTTGTCCTATGGAAGAAATGTCTACTGCCTTTCTGAGTAATTCTATTTCAGCTTCTTCCTTTACACCCCTTAACCTACTCATAAGCTTATCCAGTGCCACAAGGTCTATGTTATTAGACTGCGGTTCCAACTCGATATCGGCAGATACATAACCGACTTTCTCCTTAAACTGCTCAATCAGGTCGTAGAGATCCCCTTTTTCATCAGTGTTTCTCACATCGTCAAAAAAGTCATAGAAGAGTACCTTGTCAAACTTGCTAAAATCCAGGTTGAAAGACTGGAAGGCAGATCCTTCATACGCCAGGTCGAAGTTCAGTTGACTCATGGCTCCTTCTTTTCCAAGTCGGTTTCCATCGTATAATTCTTTCAACGCGTCATGTTGTCTTACGAAAATCAACTCATTAATGCTCTGTCCGCCCATGTTCTGATCATCCTTGAATATGAACAGAACGGAGTGAGGTTCTTTATGCCCGGTCAGGTAAAAGAAGTTAGGATCCTGATGAAAAATGTAATTGACATCATTAGCACGATTTCGAACCGCATTGCTGAAAAATACTGCAACAGAGTTCGGTGGCATGATCTTTCTCAATGCTTCTCTCCTGCCTTTATGAAACTCCGGTTTAAGATAGTCCGATGTGCTAGTGGATTGGGAAAAGCCGGTAGGTCCGGCCAACAAAAGGATAAGAAATATCAAGTAAACGCGATAATGCTTCATCACATCATTTTAAGTACTGAAATATAATAGTCAGGGTCTACTTCCAACTCTTCCCCTTTCGTTTCTGTCCGATTCCAGTCGGAAGCGGGATAGAGTCTTATAGGTTCACCCTTCATGATCACATCAATTGGCATATTGAATCCCGGATCTGTGCCATTCCAGCGATAATAAATCGCACCCTCTCTAAAGAAGTATTCAAAAACAGGGATGGAGGGATTCATCAGATAGAAATCAAAAACAGGTCCCAAATCCATATTGGTCTTAAATGATATATAGTCTACTATTTGATCGGTGCTGACCGTTTTGTGGTAGAATTCTTCCCCAAGTCCACGTAAAACACTGCGCCACGTATCATCGTCATTCACGACCTGACGAATGGTATTCAGAATATTTGCTCCTTTGGAATATATATCCACCCCTTCCTTATTGACTCCAGGATCACCTAGAATCACCCCTCTGTTTCCGATGCTGTTTCTTAGTCCTCTGACATACTCCTGACCAGCTTCTTTACCAAAATGATACTCCACATACAGTGCTTCCGAGTAAGTGGTGAAACTTTCGTGTATCCACATGTGTGCGGCATCATTGTAAGTGATATTATTGGCAAACCATTCGTGTCCGGACTCATGTATAATGATGTAATCGAATTTCAGACCCCAACCTGTTTGACTTAAATCGTAACCCAGATACCCATTCTCAAATTCGTTCCCATAAGTGATGGAGCTCTGATGCTCCATACCGAGGTAAGGAGCCTGCACAAGCTGGTATCCGTCCTCGTAAAATGGATATGGCCCGAACCAATGCTCAAAAGCATCCAGCATGCCCGGTACCTGCTTCCATTGTTCCCTGGCTCTTTTTTCGTCCTCCTTTAGTGCCCAATATGTAATATCAAGCATTCCGTTTTCACCCTCATACTTCTCTTTCCAGCTCACATAATCACCGATGTTGATGTTGACTCCGTATGCGTTTATGGGATTATTTACAAACCAGTTAAAAGTTCTGGTTCCTGATTTGCGGTCACGCTGTACATCTGTAAGCCTTCCGTTGGACACATTTGTCAATTCTTCCGGAACTTCCACACTGATCAGCATTGAGTCAACTTCATCGGCCGGATGATCCTTGCATGGCCACCATGCACTGGCGCCTAATCCCTGACACGAAGACGCAATAAAGTGATTGCCATTCCCGTCCATTGTCCAGGTGATTCCTCCATCCCATGGAGGACGAATTGCGACCTTGGGGTTACCCTCATACCGAACTATGATCTCTCCCATTTCTCCTTCAGCCAGCGCATCCTTAAGTTGAATGAAATGTGCATTGCCCTCCGATCTTACCGTTAGTTTATTACCGTCCTGATCTTCCACCTCTGTGATTTCAAGTGGCTTTTGAAGGTCAATCTGCATGACATCATAAGGCTCCTTCACATCATACACCACCCTGACAGAACCTGAGATGTACTTACGCTCGGGCTCAACCTTAATGTCTAAATGATAGTATTTTAGGTCCCACCATTCCCGCTCTGGTGTTATTGAGCCACGTAAAGAATCAGATCTTGTATATTGGGCATTTGCTGCAATAATTGCCACCATGAAAGCGAGAACCAATATGGACTTTTTCATATTCAGTTGTAAGAAGCTACTACTTCAATCGATCATCAAGGGAGAACTTACCGGATCCCATCAGAATAATGACGATATAACCAGCCAGGAATAACAAAGGTTTTTCTTTACTTCCAAAAGGATCATCAGCATGCGCAATAAAAGCCGCCGTTGCCATGGTGCATGCCCCTAAAAATGCCGCAACTCTGGAATAAAGCCCGATGATCAGCATTATTGAACCGAGAAACTCTGCAATCACAGCCAAAATAAAGGTGGGGGTACTTCCTATACCCAGAGGATCTCCAAATCTCATATTTCCATCAATGAGACGAAGGAATTTGGGCCAACCATGTGTAAGCATCATGGCCGCAAGGGATAATCTTAAAATCACTAGAGCAATATCAGCTCTACCATTGTCAATCTTGGTACTGGTAAGGTTAAACATAGTCTACAATTTGATAAAACAAAGTATCCCAAAGTTATTACGGTTAAGGTAACGAGTCCAACAATTGAGCAACCACTTATCAAATATTGCGGAAAACAAATCTGAAATGGATTCCATACATTTAGAGAAAGAAACAGCAATGAAAAATGTTATACGTTACCTCCATTTGGGAACTGGAATCATCACCGTTCTGATATTTGCTATGACAGGGCAATACATGGATGGGGAATTCGATCATCTGCAAAATATGGAACCTTCGCTGAGAATGGTCTTCCGGGCCAGCCATATTTATATTTTAATGAGTGGCCTTTTGATGGGGAGTTTAGGCCTCTATATTACATTAAATAAATCCCTCTTTTTCCGAATTCTACAACTAACAGGCTCTACTTTAATTTTTGTATCGCTCCTGTTATTTATTTATAGTTTTTATTTTGAAATTCCCTCGGGTGGACTTGATCAACCTTCGCGCTCTTTAGGGGTTTATGCCATTTTTGGGGGTTGCATGTTTCATCTTTTTAGTAAATTCGAACCGAAAGCAGGTAAATAAATAGGACTACATTGAATTCATACCGATTCACTGAAGTTTTATCTTAGTTTACCAGTATTCAAGTACTTACCGCTCCGATTTCTTCTAGGTTTACCTAAATACCAAGACCCTACTCACATGTCTGATCTATCAATCGTTGCATTAGTTCTTGCAGCTTGCTTTGTTAGTATGTTTTTTCTTGCAAAGAAGCTTTTCGGTCAATCAATTTTCTTCAAAGTTTTCGTATATGTTCAAATTTTCTCATGCTGCCTGGTATTATCGGTTTTTTACATGGGTCAGAATGGTGTTGGACATATATATTGGGTTACCCCTCTAAATCTTGTAGTCCTTTTACTCGGAACACGAAGCGTGTTCCGTGAAATACATCTGCCTCTAAAGGAGATTCAAGAGTCAATAAAAATGCTGGCTACCGGCAATCTAAGCACCCACCTTCAAGTTGGAATGAAAGGGGAAAAAAATAATGAGATTACTCAGTTGGCAGGATCTGTGAATACCATGAAAAACACCCTGGCTTCCTACATGCATCTGGCGCAGCAAATTAAAAACGGACAACTCGCCTCGAATGTGGAGATTGAAGAAAAAGACATGCTCGGCCAATCCCTTGACGGAATGAGAAAAAACCTGAAAAGCATTCTCGAGGAGATAAAGAATGTAGTAAATAAAGGAGGACATGAAGGTAATTTAGACCAGCGCATAGAATTATCGGGCAAACAAGGTGTCTGGGCGGAGCTGGGTACATCAATCAATGACCTGCTTAACTCCATATCGGTTCCATTCAAAGAAATCAATTCTATCGTAAATGCCATGTCCGAAGGTGACCTTACCAAAAGATATGAAGGTGGCGCCCAGGGCCAGGTTGGAGAACTGGCTTTCAAACTGAATTTAGCATTAGATACACTGAATGATCTTTTATTGCAGATATCAACTAATACTGAAATTGTACGTGAGTCGATTGAGGAGATGCTGGGGACTTCTGAGGAAATGAATACCAATACTGGTGAAATCGCCTCAGCTATTGCTGAGATGAGCAATGGTGCCAGAAGCCAGGTTTCTAAGGTGGACGAGTCTTCAACACTGGTTGAAAACATCATGAATTCTTCCACTGACATGGGAGCTCAGGCTGAAGAAATAAATCGGGCTGCAGTTATGGGAACGGAAAACACGGACAAGGGATTGAAAATGATCCAGAAAGTGGGATATAGCATGAATGATATCATTAGTTTCTCCAATGAGACCACCTCTTCTATCGATGCCCTTTCCCAAAGATCAAATGAAATCTCACGGGTATTAAGTGTTATTACAGATATAGCATCCCAAACAAACTTGCTTGCCCTGAATGCGGCAATCGAGGCCGCTCAGGCAGGTGATGCCGGACGTGGCTTTGCCGTTGTTGCAGAAGAAATCCGGAAACTTGCCGAGGATTCCAGGAAATCTGCCAAGGAAATTGAGACTTTGATCAAGGATGTACAAACGGATACGGAAAAAACGGCCAGGGCAATCAAAGTAATGAACGATTCCATAAAGGGCGGAGAGGAAGCTTCCAATGATGCATCAGAGGCGTTCAAAGAAATTGCAACATCCACGGCACAGACCCTAAGAATTTCGGAAAACATACTGAATGCTACACGTGCTCAAATAGATGACATAAAGAACGTGGTAGCCATCACAGAGTCTGTGGTGGTAATAGCGGAAGAGACAGCAGCGGGTACCGAAGAAGTGGCCTCATCTGCTACGGAGTTGTCCTCCGGAATGGAGAACTATACGTCCAGGTCCCAACAGCTTGCCGATATCACACAGGCACTTCAGGAACAGGTCAGAAGGTTCAAGCTCCTCCAAAAAGAAGAAATGGAACTCACTTCCTGATCTAAGTAAATCTCTACTTCAACATAGGAAATAATAATCTGATCTCCGCATCGCTGGGTTGATAACCATATTCGCAGATTTGGAAAGTTTCGGCATGCTGTGCGTTACTTGCCTTGCTCTGACCGTACCATTTTTCGAGTGATTGCCGTACTTCCGGTGTTATGTCCACAGCACGACTTTCAGCAAGCCATTTTATCCGGTCAGGTCCTGCAGGAGGAACTTCATCCGCATATCCACCAATCCAGGGAAGCCACTCATAAAATTGAGACTCATGAGCGGAAAGCGCATAAACCTTTTGTGAAAATACGCTTGAAATATCCACTGCAATGTCCGCTTTGAATGGATTCGGTCTTTTAAAATGATCATGGGTGTAGAGAAAAACCGGATTCTTGGTCAAAGGTGGTGTACCCGGCGCGATATTGGGAACACCCACCATATACGCAGCATCCTGCACCAGAACACCCGTGTACCGGTGATCGGGATGATAGTCATTTGGCCTTGGCGCAATGACGACATCTGCATTCCATTCTCTGATCTTTTCTATAATCTGAAGTCTGACCTCCAGGGAAGGCACCAGCTCCCCATCATGATTATCCAGAACATCATATTCTACCCCGAACCTCTCTCCTGCCTTTTTGGCCTCAGCCTTTCGCCGCTTGGCAAGCGCTCCACCACCTTCCTTATGATGCCCGGCATCACCATTGGTCACCGAAACAAACTTAACTGCATGACCCATTCTCGCAAACAAAATCGCCGTACCCCCACCATCCAGATCGCAATCATCCGGGTGTGCCCCAATGAAGATAATTCTTGACTTATCGTTTTGAGAGAATGCTACAAGACTAATGACCAGAAAAAATAAAAAAAGTGATCGTTTCATGATTATCGGCTATGATTTTTTGAAAGATATCTAAATCAAATTCAATCTCAAACTCAAAACATCGCGATATATTTACATATGGTGGTTGTGAAGGAAGCATGCATTGAGACTTTAGAGCAAGCATTGAATGCCGAAAAAAAGGGTGCGGATCAGCTGGAATTGTGTGCCGATCTGGATGAAGATGGTCTTACACCTCCCCAGGATCTTGTGGAAGATGTACTGGATTCTGTAAGCATTCCTGTAAAGGTCATGATCAGAAACAGGCCTGGTGATTTTTACCATGGGGCGGAAGATATAGAGGCCATGTGCAAATCAATCAGAGAGCTTAGTAACCTGGATGTCGATCATTTCGTCCTTGGATCATTGACGGAAAACGATGAAATATATCTGAGTGCTATTCAACGAATGGTCAATTGTAATCCTGGTGCTACCTATACTTTTCACAAAGCCATTGACTATACCGAGGATCCCATCAAGGCCATCAGAAGACTCAAGACGGTTCCTCAGATCCAATTCATCCTGAGCTCAGGACAGGCAGAGACGGCATTCGATGGGGCCGATATGCTAAAATCCATGAATACCGAATGCCAACCCGACATTAAGCTGATTGCCGCAGGAAAGATCACAGATCAGAACCTGGACGAAGTTCGCTCAAAAATCGGCATTCGTCATTACCATGGTAAACTCATTGTCGGTCAACTTTGATCACCATTCAGTATGAAAAATCCCATCCCGATCGATCCTTTCGTAAGTATGCGAACCGAAATGATCCCGCTGTGCCTGCACAAGGTTTAAAGGCAAGCGTTCGGATTTAATGGCATCAAAATAACTGACACAAGCCGAAAGGCACATGACCGGAACCTCGTTCTGAATGGCTGCAGCGAGTACCTTTCTGGTAGATGGTGCTGTTTCCTTTAACATCTTAGAAAGGTCAGGATCAGCGATTAGTGAGGAAAGGTCAGGATCTCTGTCATAGGCCTGGCGCATGTCCTCAAGCAATACGGATCGAATGATACAGCCACCTCTCCAGATTTTGGCTATGGTTTCCATATTCAGACCATAATTGTATTCATCGGATGCCACTTTCAACTGAGTCATACCCTGACTATATGTTACAATAAATGCAAACAGAAGTGCATTTTCGACATCTTCAGTGGTAATACCCGTAATCTTTTCATGTTGTCGATCATAGATGCTTGAGATATGACCTCGTGTCTCCTTTAATGATGATAATCCTCTCATGGAAACCGCCCCATCGATGGTTGGGATGGCCACTCCCAGATCCATGGCATTCTGAGAGGTCCATTTTCCGGTTCCCTTCTGCTTGGCTTTATCCAGTATGACATCCACCAGAAAATGATCGGACAAGTCGTCTTTCTTCTGAAATATCTCACTGGTAATTTCAATCAAAAAGGACTTCAACCTACCCTCATTCCATTGTGTGAACACCTTGTTCAAATCCTCGTTTTCCAACCCCACCAGGTTTTTCAATAGATCGTAGCTTTCCGCAATAAGCTGCATCAATCCATATTCGATGCCATTATGGACCATTTTTACATAATTGCCTGCTGATGTAGCACCCATGTAGTCTACACATGGTTCTCCATTTACTTTGGCCGAAGCGGCCTCAAATACAGGTCTTATTATCTCATATGCATCCCGGTCTCCTCCGGGCATAATGCTGGGTCCAAATCGGGCGCCTTTTGCCCCTCCGGAAACGCCTGATCCGAAAAAATGAATACCCTTTTCTTTTAAGTAAGCTTCCCTCCTGTTGGTGTCCTCATAAAAAGAATTTCCCCCGTCAATTAGCAGGTCACCTTCATCCAAAAGCGGCAAAAGATCTTCAATGACTGAGTCCACTGGTCCACCTGCCGGGACCAGCATCATTATTTTTCTGGGCTGTGATAGATTTTTCACAAACTCCTTTTTATCTGTGGTACCGCTTACTTTTTCCTCATCTCCTTCATTCTTTAAGGCTGATACTTTTTCCGGATCGGTATCCAATCCATATGCACTGAACCCATTGTCCGCTACATTCAAAATAAAATTGCGGCCCATTACTCCCAGACCTACAAGACCAAAATCGTATTGATTTGACATAAATGCTTTGAGATAATATCTTCTATAAACTAACTTCCGCCATCAACGGTTTACAACTCTGAATTTAGTACGAAACTATAAAAATCGCCGGTTTAAATTTCCCTGACACATGAATTCAATCGAAAATCAGATCCTGGTTATATTTGGTGCGTCTGGCGACCTTACGCAGCGGAAGCTCATTCCGGCAGTTCACAACCTTTTTTGCAGAAAATATCTTCCGGAAACATACATCGTTCTGGGCATCGGAAGGACGGAGTTTTCGGATGATGAATTTCGCAAAAAAGTGGTACACGAAAATGATCATCTGAAAAAATCCAGTAAAAAGGAACAAGATGATTTTGCCAGTATGATTTATTATCAGTCACTGGATACCAGCGATCCTAAAGACTATTCAAAATTAAGCGATAGACTTGAAGACCTAACTGGTGACTCAGAAATCGATCAAAACATTATCTTTTACCTTTCGACCCCACCCAAACTTTATAGTTCTATTGCCAGAAATCTGGCAGAAGTGGACCTGAACAGTGAGAAGAAAGGCTGGAAACGACTGATCGTTGAAAAACCATTTGGATATGACCTGGCTTCGGCCAAAGGACTCAATCGGGATTTATTGGACTACTTTTTTGAAGATCAGATCTACCGGATAGATCATTATCTGGGAAAAGAGACCGTCCAAAACATCATTGTGACGCGATTTGCCAATAGCATATTCGAACCGCTGTGGAATCGCAATTACATACACCGTGTGGAGATAACCAGTGCAGAAAGTGTCGGGGTCGAAAAACGCGGAGGTTACTACGATGGATCAGGAGCTTTGCGGGATATGATACAGAACCATTTGCTTCAGCTACTGGCGCTTGTCGCAATGGAACCTCCTCAGCGCATTGAAGCAAATGCCATCAGGAATGAGAAACTGAAACTCTTTCAGTCATTAAGACCACTGACCGAAGAAAAGATCAGAACTGACGTCATAAGAGGTCAGTACCTGGCCTCAAAGATCAAAGGTGACTCGGTCAAAGGATATCGTGAGGAGAAAGGTGTAGATCCGGATTCCAGAACGGAAACTTTCGCCGCTTTAAAGTTTTACATCGATAACTGGCGCTGGGCGGATGTTCCTTTTTATATCCGAACCGGTAAGCGTCTTCCAACACGCGTCTCGGAGGTGGTCATTCATTTCAAACCGAACCATCACCATCTTTTCAATATGGAAAGACTGCGGGATAATCATAACATCCTGGTATTCAGAATACAACCTGATGAGGGAATCCTTGTGAAGTTTGGGTTGAAAGTCCCCGGGGCTGGATTTGAGGTGGATACCGTGAATATGGACTTCTTGTATGATAAACTTACCGACAAATATGTACCGGAGGCCTACGAAAGACTTATACTGGATTGTATGCAAGGTGATGCCACACTTTATGCCAGAGGGGACAGTGTTGAAGCTGCCTGGGAGTTTATAGATCCTATACTCCAGGCATGGGAAAATGACAAAACATTACCAATTTACGGATACCCGAGTGGAACCTGGGGACCTGAAAATGTGGATGACCTGATTGAAGGAGAAGGCATGATGTGGCGCTATCCTTGCAAGAACTTAACCAACGATGGAAATTATTGTGAATTATGACAAAACCAGATGTAAGGATATATAACGATCCCGATAAGGTTGCAAGGGCATTTGCCGACTTCCTGTTAGAGCTTTGCCAGAAAGAAAAGGAGCACAATATTGCACTATCGGGTGGATCTACACCCAGGTTATTATTTGAGCTTTTAGCCGGGGAGTATCAGAAAAAATTACCCTGGGAAAAGATGAAGTTTTATTGGGGAGACGAGCGATGTGTGCCGCCTGACCATCCCGAGAGCAATTACCGGATGACGAAGGAGACCCTTCTGGATAAGGTGTTAATTCCGGAACCCAATGTTCACAGAGTACTAGGTGAAGCGGAGCCAGCGGTGGAGGCAATCAGGTACAGCAATGAAATAAGTCGGTTCGTCCCGGAGGTGGATGACAAAGCCTGCTTTGACCTGATCATACTGGGGATGGGTTCTGATGGACACACTGCATCCATTTTTCCGCATGAAATGAACCACCTGGAATCGCGACTGACTTGTGACGTCGCCACTCATCCTGAATCCGGTCAGAAAAGAATTACCTTAACGGGTCCAGTGATTAATAATGCCCGCAACGTGGCTTTCCTTGTCACGGGAGAATCAAAAAAAGAAAAAGCAGACACCATCCTGAATGACAAACCAGGTGCTGATTCTTATCCTGCTTATCATGTGAAACCTCGTGGTTCCTTATATTGGTTTTTGGACAAGGCTGCTTTCGGAAAATGACCAAGCCACTGATTGTTGTAATGGGAGTTAGTGGTTGTGGCAAATCCACAATCGGTAAAGCTCTGGCCACAAAACTTGGCGTACCATTCTTTGACGGTGATGACTTCCACCCGGAAGCCAACATCAAAAAAATGACTTCGAAGATTCCCTTGTCGGATGAAGACAGATGGCCCTGGCTGCAGACTCTTGCCAACTTATTATCAACTAACTACCATGAAAAAGGATGTGTCCTTGCTTGTTCGGCATTAAAAAAGGAATACCGAAAAATCCTTCGCATCAATGATCATGTGAAATTCCTCTTTCTTGACGTGCCCAGGGATTTGGTTACAAGTCGACAGGCTGCCAGGCTAAACCATTTCATGCCCACAGCGCTTCTTGATTCCCAATTTGCGGCTCTGGAGCCACCGGCAGACGCAATCGTAGTTGACAATAAAGGCCAGGTGGAGGACGTAGTTAAGGAAGCCGTTGATAAATTAGAATTGTAGGAAATCTTTACTGACTTTCCTCATTTTTGTACCAGTTGGAAGTTTTTAGCTCAGAAATAATTGATAATGCTTTTGATTATTGGTCACCAATGTAAGTTTATGAGTAATAGCAATACCCGAAATCAATATGTCTGCTATGCCAATTGTGATTCCCTTTTCACGAAGATTTGCGTAAATAACCGCTGAAGTCTGGAGGGAAGCGATCGAAAGCTTCTTCAGTTCGCATGTTGCAATAAACTTCTCAAAATTCTCTATCTGCTTTGTGGCTTTCTTGAAGGTCAGACCTGATAAAATCTCAAAATATGTTATTTCCGAGATAGTGAACTTCTGATATTCTTTAAGGTATTTTTCAGAAACTTCTTTTACTGCTTGATTCCCTTTCAAAAAGTAAGATATGATATCCGTGTCAACAAGTGACTTGTTCAAAATAGAGGAATTCGGTCAATCCTATCTTCTCTGTTCTTATGAAGTTTAGATGTCAGATCATTCATTTCCAATTCAGCAAAAATTCCACTAAAAGACAGTACAGATTCATTGTCGTGATGTGCCTCTAAATCATTAATATACTCATCCAGATTTAGCAGTTTATCTTCTGGAAGGTGCTTTATCCTATTGAGAATCGAACTTCTGAGCTTTTGCTTAGTGGACATTTTGCAATTTATACAATTTTTGGGTGGTCAGTTTCTACTACTTAAACCAAATAAATGCGACAGCCATCGCTCCTATCAGTACCAAAGACCAAAAATAAGTGCTGACAAAAGACATAAAACCATATTGACGAAAATCCATTCTTAGCAGAATTCTTTTCCAGATGTAGTTGAGTTCGGACATAGTATTGAGCATTTAGGAATGCAATGATCCGAAAGGCTCACGGCATTCCCTACGTATACTCATGGACAAAGCATGGACAGCTATTCCGCTCTTAGATTTTCTGCCGGATTTACCCTGGTTGCCTTTAAGATCTGACCCGCTATCGTGATGGAAATCGTCAAAAGTACAATCAGGATTGCCACTACAAATGGTAGTGGACCTGCTCCTTTTGGGTCAGGATAAATGGAAGTTACCAACTGATCGATCAAAATAAAACCCAGAGGCGCCCCCAAAACAAAAGCCACCAGTATGATCCATACATACTGCTTACTTGCGATTTTTACGATTGCGATGGGTGCTGCCCCAAGTACTTTCCGGACACTGAATTCCCGTAGTCTGCGCTGGATATTGAATGAAAATAATCCGTAAAGACCAAGGGTGGCCAATACAATCGTCACACCTGAAATCAATAACATAAGTGTGATGTTTGCACGGTTCTCATAAAAGAAATCATCAAAAACATCTTCCTGAAATTTTCTGTCATAAGGATCATTTGGGGCCAGAGTGAACCAACTTTCCCTGGCAAACTCATCAACGGTCAACATTGAACCAGGATTCGATTTTACGACAAGCTGATTTCCTGAATTCTCACGTAACCCTGAAAAAAACACTCCTTCCACAGGTCTGTAAAACGAATAATAATGGAAATCCTGTACTACGCCCACTACCGTCTTTCGGACAGAATCATATTGAAAAACCTGGCCGATTGGATTATCCCATCCCATTTTCTCAACAAATGTCTCATTGACCACAACAGAATTTTGTAGGTCTTGTTCGGTATCTTCGATAAAACGACCTTCAATCAAAGGCAAATTCATGACCTTCTGGTAGTTCCCATCGACTTCAAAAATGATCGACTGATATTGCTCTCCCAGATAATCGTAGTTTACATAGAAATTTTGAATACCAATCTGACCACGGGTAACTGATGTTTCTGTCACCTCCGAATGATCTGCAAGCCTGGCTTTCAGTAATTCAGCCTG
The DNA here is from genome assembly GCA_965228045.1 of Cyclobacteriaceae bacterium. GTDB lineage: Bacteria > Bacteroidota > Bacteroidia > Cytophagales > Cyclobacteriaceae > JANQEU01. The sequence goes on from OZ245789.1 coordinate 3,034,800, forward strand.
TTCGGAGTTTTCAACAGGGATACTGAATATGTCTTTTGGTTCATAGCCCCAATCCTTATTTGTGAAATAGTAGGCATTATCTGTGAAAACGAAACTTCCAACAATCGTTACAAAAGCAAAGAAGAACTGAAAGCCGAGAAGAATTTTACTGAACATATTGCGCTTACCAAATCTATCGCCGCTCCTGAAAATATGAACAGGTTCGAATTTTGAAATGTAAAATGCCGGGTATGCACCGGAAATAAAGCCTGTAACGATCAAAATGGCGGCGAAGAACCCAAACATTAAAGGAAATGAGCTAAACTCAAAAGGTATATGAATTGGGATCATTTTGTTAAAAATCGGGAGTATGACGAAGTAACTAATCATCGTCCCCAGGATCATCGCAAATAAGCATTGCAACAGATTCTCTACCATGAATTGTCCGATTATTTGCCTTCTAATTCCTCCCATTACTTTTCTCAATCCTATTTCCCTAAGCCTTTTGGTAGCCGCTGCGACGGAAATATTCATAAAATTGAAGCATGCCAAAATCAAAATGAAAATTGAAATTACGGCAAGGGCCACTCTCCCGGCCGGGTGACTCCCATTGGAAACAGAACTCACGATCTCAAAACTTTTTTGTGATAGCGTGGGCAGATGGAATAAATCAAACCCCGCTACCGTCCATTCACCGTTTGATGCGTTCTGCACTTCTACGTAGCTATCATATGAACTTTCAATATCAAAGGGATTAGCGTCTTCTCTAAATAATAAAAAAGTGGCATCCGTCAGGTAATTCCAACTATTTTGCTTGTCTGGCTGTGAATCGAAGAAATTTTCAATCGATAAATAAAAGTTGAAACTGAAACTGGCATTGTCCGGGTATTTATCCAGAACTGCAGAAACCACAAAACGCTTCACCTGTCCAGAATTAAACTTAATGGTGAGCTCCTTACCTACGGGATCTTCATTGTCAAAATATTTGACTGCCATGTCATGGCTGATTACAATGCCAGACTTATTGTTCAGGGCATCTTTACTTCCGTAAAGCATCGGAAAATCAAAAATCCGGAAGAAAGAGGGGTCCGTGTAAATAAAAGATTCCGCAAAAATGTTGTCCTTGTATTTGAAGTTTGCACCGGAATATTCGATCCGGGCATAATCTTCGACTATGGGATAATCGGATTTTAACTGCGGTCCCAGTTGCATGGGTGTGTCTCCCCAGGTATTCAGTGCGTTTTCCTCCTTTACATCATTGGTTATCTGATAAATACGTTCCTTCTTTTGGTGGAAGCTGTCCATATGAAGCTGCATATCCACGAAAATGAAAATGGTAATTCCCAGTCCAAGCGCCAATCCCAGGCCAACGATGTTAATCGTAGATGTTACCCAATGTTTCGAAATGGTCCGAAATCCTAGCTTTAGATAATTCCGAAAAAGCAATGTTCTGTCCATAGTGTATTTTGAGTTAGTCCTTTTAATATTTGTCCATCTAAAAAATCTGATGACGTCCCAGAAGAGTTTCCTCGAAGCAAAATCATATCCTCTATCCTGGTATCGTCTTTCGTAAAGCTCCTGTACATCTCCTTCTATTTCCTCCAATAATTCCGGATTGCAGTACCATCGGAGAAACCTCATCATCCAGTTAGGCGGTCTTTTCATCACACTATGTTGAATGACATATCAGGGATCCTTTGGTACATCCTAACCCGCAGACTCATTGACTCATCCAAAACTTTCTTACCTGAAACCGTCAATGTGAAGTATCTCTTCCTTCGTCCTCCCCGCTCATTGGTAGCACCACCCATCCATGATTTGACAAAACCTTTGGATTCCAAACGCTTGAGCACTGCATGCACGGCCGATATATTTAGATCTCTACCAGTCTCCGCTTTTATCTCATCCATGATAGAAACACCATATGCATCTTTATACAATGACCCTACAGATAACAGGACCAATTCCTCCAGTTCTCCAATATGTTCTCCTTTGCTCATAACAGATTAGTTATACAAACGTGAAGGTAATATATTTGTTCTATGTTTGTATAATTAATAGATGTTTTCTCATTAATTCCTTTGAAATAGGGTTCGCTTATGTTCTTTTTGCGACCAAATCCTGAAAAATGAAAACAGCAGAAATCCATACCAATAAGGGGGTAATGAAGATCGAGTTCTACGAGGAAGATGCTCCAAATACAGTTAAGAATTTCGTAAATCTGGCAGAAAAGGGGTTTTATGACGGACTCACTTTCCACAGGGTCATTCCTGATTTCGTAATACAGGGAGGTTGCCCGGATGGTACCGGAGCCGGTGGGCCCGGTTATACTATTGATTGCGAATTAGACGGAGGCAATCAATATCACGATCGGGGTGTGCTGTCGATGGCACATGCAGGCAGAAACACAGGTGGTTCTCAGTTCTTCATTTGTCACAGCAGAAACAATACCTCTCATTTAGATGGAAACCACACTTGCTTTGGAAAGGTGGTGGACGGAGTGGACGTGGTGGATGAAATACGTCAGGGTGATGTCATGAATAAGGTTTTGATCAATTAGTGTTCTGATCAATACCCGATGTCAGAACCGATCAAAGTTCTCTTATTCTGATATTACGAAATTCGATTTTACCGCTCTGAAAGAGTTGGAGGCCCAGATGTCCCTCCTTGTTTTTATCGTCAACTAGTTCTGTGGTTTTAATGCCATTGATCCATGCTTCAATTTTTGGACCATCTGCCTTTATTCGATATGTATTCCACCGGTTCAGTGTATTTACTTTCTCCAATGGATAAGAAAAATTCACGACTCCTCCGGTCCTGAAATTCTGATTTGTATTGTTATCCCAAATGTTTATTTCGTAGCTGTTATAAGCCGTGATGTTCTCAACATCTTCAATCCGAATAAAGACCCCTGAATTTACTTCGGTGTCAGGTTTGAATTCCAACTCCAGTTCAAAATTCCCGTACCTTTTGTCGGAAACCATAAAACCGCTTCCACTTCCCTGACTTCCTATCACCACACCGTTCTGAATTTCCCATTCTGCTTCCCCCTTTTCATTCCATTCTATCTCAGTCCATTCATTGGTCCTTAAATCTATCAGGAAAGAATTTATCACCGCAAAGTGAACCTCCCCTTCCTTTGAAAACACAAAAGATGGATTTTCCCCTACATCAACGTTCTCCTTTTGAAGATTGCTTTCCCGGACATTGATCAGGAAATCTCTCACGAAAGGATCAAACTCTCTGTTCAATGCAACTTCGGTGATCCCATCGCGAATCATTTCGATCTCATCAATCAATACCAATTCCTTGATCGTTTCATAAGTTTTCGGTGCGTACTGTCCCAACCTAACTTCATATTCCTCTGCATCCAATTCCTGGTATGCATGTGCAGTAGACAGATCTCCGATATCGGTTATGTATCCCTCCAGATAGAAATCCGTAGCATTGTCATTTTGAACCTCGCGATTGCCGAAAGCAATGTCTCTGACCGAACCATCATAGTTTACATTTCTAATGATGAGTTCCTGCAAATTCCTACCCTGATTATTGGGGATAGCCATATAATCATTCACAGAATATTGGTCATAAGTGCCATCCGCTATGGATTCCAGTGATGACAAGATCATCATAAAATTGATGCGTCTTATCAGTTGCTTTTCCCTATCACCCAATAAGCCCCCCGATTCTATCAGGATCGTTCTTGTACCCCATTTCTGAAGGTTGTCACCAAATGCCCTCGGCTCAAAATCATCCCAGTAGCGCCCCACGTATCCCGGATAGTACTTTTGGACTTGTTCATTCATCATTCCGATCAATTGCATCGCATCCTCACGCTTTTCATCTATATCAGTTTCATAGTTATAGGCTGGAGCCAAAACCGATATCGTTGCGGATTTATTGTTCACCTTAGTGGCCCTCCCCTGATCATGAAGATTGAAACCCCAATCCGCATCAAGACTGTCTCTGACCCGCTTGAGGGTTTGCCCCTCCGGAGTCTGCAAGCGCAAAGCGTCCCTATTTATGTCAATCCCCTGCACGTTTCGTCGCTGAAATCGCTCCGCTCCATCAGGATTTAACATCGGAATAAAATGGATGGTTAGCCTGTCTGAAAGTCTTTCCCGGGTACTGTCAAATTCATCTTCAGCTGTCAGGAAATTGAAAATATCCATGAGTGCCATCGTGGCTGTCGGCTCATTGCCATGCATTTGGGACCAGAGCAAAACCTGAATCGGACCGTCTCCATAGCTAACAAGATATAAAGGTCTATTTTCAACCGAAGCACCGACTTGCTTGTATGCAAGTCCTGAATTTTTGATCAGGTGCTCAATCTCGTAATGTTTTGAACGTCGGTCCTGAATGCTGACCTCTTTATAGCGATAATGGTTGTCGTAGAAGACGTTTTGGGTTAAGCCAGTCAGCGGAAAGCCAAGAAGCAAAGTCAGTAGCAGGCGGATACTGTGTCTGGTCATTTAGATTTGGACATAGAGTAAATTGAAATTCAACGGATCGACTCTGTCCATTTGCCTTAGCATCCCAAACAGTTCTTCCACTGATCCCATAGTTGCTGTTTTGGATAGTATTTCTTCTTCGTGTTTATCACTGAATTTGTCCACGAGAAGCGCATACACACTAAAATCCGTATCAGGCTTATCGATCGTGAAGGAGTGACTGAACTTATAATTTACTGTATTGGGATCCTGCAAATTAAATTTCTCATAATTATGAAGTGTGATTTTACCATCGATATTGGTCACAACCAACACATAAGCATCAGATCCTTTTACATCGAAAGGCTTCACCACAAAAGAGCCGAGGACATGATAGGTCATCTTTCCGGGTTCGCCAAAAGGCTCCTCGCTGGTCACATCCTGTACCATTATTCTATGTCCGCCCTGAAATAATATCAGAGAAAGTAAAATACTAATTATATATGTCACGTATCTGTTTTTGTTTCAGAACTAAGATAATCAACTTAAATCAACTCAGTTCAGTTCGTAAGTTTCAAGGAACATTTGGTAGAAACTGGATACCTCAGGGAATTTTTTGGCTCCCATCTCATATTCGCGGATAGCATCTACGAGAAGGTTATTTTCCTCATAAAAGGAAGCCAGTATCAATACTTCCAAAGGTGAATTACCACTCATCTCACTTTGCAAACGATCCAGCTTCTCGACCACTGCTGGCATGTCATCAGCTTTTACTTTTTTGATCGTATAGTCTCCGGAAGTCATATCGGGATCATCCTTTCCACGGACATTAAAGACGAAAAGCCCCATGTCATTTTCGAGGGATGAAAGGTCAAAAGCCAACGACCCGTCTTCTGTCTCCCTTTGAAGAAAGGTATCCCCAAATATGTTTAAAACGGAGACTGTATACATTGGTGTCTCCGTAGAAGTCTGCCATCTTAAAACACAGGTATTGCCAAGCAATTCCGCTTCCTGGGGTAGTGCTACACGAATGTCACCATTGGATCCCAGGCTTCGTTGCGTATTTCGAACACGCTGTTTTTCAGAATCTGATAGCCTGGCCATGATAAATTGACCATAACGCTGACTTTCTTCCTGCTTTTCTTTCTTAATTTTCCTCTCCAGCTCCGAAACAGAATAAGAACCGCTCTGCTCAATATCCAGAATCTTTCCAGATGAATGTACAAGACCCAAATATCCGGTTTCAGTAATGATGATCTGGTCATTTGACCTGAGATTATCACCTGTTGTCAATTCTTTGGTTTGAGCACCTTTCATAAGGTTATTCCCTTTACTGATGAGTACAGTGAAGGCGTTTTCCTGAGCAAAAGCATGCATGAACAGGAATTGGAGGAAGAATAAGGATATTGAGCGAAGCATTTGATCTTTGATCTAGTTGGACTACGAAATTAAACAGTTCTCATCCATATTGAAAATGGAAGTGGTATTCTAATCCAATGGATATACCTCTACCTGATCACAAGTCCCAACAAAGGGCAATCCTTCCTGGTCAAATGCGTACGTTATCAGTCCTACGTAGATCTCATTTGAAAACTGGGGAGCAATGCCTGGTAGTTCGCCAGTATCATTGTACAAATTCCATTGATCGAACTCAGGATTTAAATCTGTATTGGGCTCCTGCCAATATACGGTAATGGTGCGATCAGTATTACCAACAATTCTGATATCCGCCCTACCTAATGGCGTCATATTAGCCCCAATATCATTGACAGATGAAACTCCGTCAACAGTGTTCTTTCCCTCAATGGTAAAATGCGTGGATCCTCTATGACCCACTACAACATGTGCAGAGTTCGGATCATCCAAATCCGTAACATGAACCTGGACGCCGGAGAAATTATACTGTGTGCCTGTGGGTAAAAGGGATTCCTGAGAATCCTCTATGGTTCCGATCCCAATGTTCCTGGCGATGAACTCAAAAGGAAATTCCAGCAAAAGAGCATCAAGTCTGCCCTGCTCCTCGTTAAAATGCAGAGTTTTATTTCCTTCATTATCGAGAACTCTGGCGTGGTACCTTCCCTCCACTTGAGTCACCTCTGGAAGGGCGTTTTCATTATTTGTAGTGAATCCTTGAAGCATCCCGTCACCATTGAATTCGTATATCGTTGGTTCGACTACCGGATCTGAAGGTGCTGACGGCTCTGGTTCTTTGTCATTGCATGAAATGAGCAATACAGTGCAAAGCATAAATGGATAAACGATCTTCTTTGATTTCATGAGCATCTGGTTTTTCTGATTCTGGAATTGCTTTTGATATCGGAAAACGACCGATTGTAACCCTTTCGGTTCTCTATTGGATGATCTTGGTTAATATTGCCCGCTGTAAACTGTTCCGTGATGTTTGGATTCTTCAAGAAAAAACCGAAAGAGAAATCACCTCCTCAACTCCTGGACCTTAATGGCAATCCAATTGAAGAGGGTGATGTGGTAATCGCCCATAGATACGAATTGAACAAATCAAAAGTTACCCTGGAAGGACTACAATATTTCTATGTTTCCGAAAAGGATGGAAAGAAAGTGAGCTATGTGAAAATGATTGATGCCATCACAGGCAATCAGAAAGTGACTAAAGAATTGAATTAAATTCCAACATCATTTACGTGATTTGACAATTCCCAGTATCCCGATAGCAAAGGATAAAACACAGGCAGCCGATAACAATCCTATTTTGAAATCCAGGTCAAAAACCAGTCGGGCAACTATCAACAATGCCAATATAAGACCTAAACCTAAGTAGAGTTTGGGTGATTTCACGGAATCGACTATTCATGGTTTCGAATGCACCTTGCAGCGTTTCTGGTTAGCTTACCAGACTTACCATGATATATTTCACCCGTACCGTCATGGATGATTATCAATCCTGCTTCTTTTGCCGTTTTCTCCTCCGAATCCCAATAATATCCTTCAATACCTACGCCATGGAAATGTCCGTCTGGTCTGGTAAACCCGGCGTACTGCAGGTTGAGTCCGCTTTCACCACCTTCTTTAAGCGCATCTCCGGCTTTATGTATCCCGCCATAAAGTGCAAATAAATCAAGCCAATCATTTGCCGTAGGGACCCTCCATCCCTCCGGACAGGCAGCCAACGCCCCTTCATAGTTGTAGATACGACCGTATTTCTCACAATACGCTTCAATGTCACGATAACAGAATGAGTGCTCTACTTCATATTTAAGATTTTCTGCAAACCAAACCCTTCTACGGTCCAGTCCACTTCCATCCTCTACTAGTCGGAATGTGACAGTCTTGTATGTGCGACCATCTCTGGTATCCGTAAATGTCCCTTGCTCCTGAGCCTGAACCAAAAAGAACCCAACAAAAAGAGCAGCAAATAGCGTAATTTTCATTCTCTCAATTTTTTCCAACGTCAAATATAACCACCAAAGGGAAAATAGCACGATTAAGGGGAATCGCTCAAAATTTAAGTGCGTAACTTTGTAAAATGATACGCTATTTTGGAATTATCCTACTCCTTCCTCTGTCTTTGACCAGTTTCGCTCAGGAATTTCGTGAGGATAGCTTAAATAGACTATTAGAAACGGAAGAAATCACTCCAGCATTAATTGACAGACTCAATCAGGAATCCAATGCGGTGATGGCTGAAAACCATCACTGGGGACTGGAGATTAACAAAATGGCACTTGAGTTGGCGGACTCTATTAATTATCCGCTAGGGGAATTCAGGGCGCTGTCCATTCGCGGTAATTCCTTTTGGAATGTCGGACTACAGGATCTTGCCTTAAGCTACTATCTTAAGGCGTTGGAGATCGATGTAGAGAATAATGCAGTTGGTTATGCCTCCATTAACAATAATCTTGGGGAAGTTTTTAAGAAGAAAAATGACTTTCCGCAGGCACTCTACTACTATCGACAGGCATGGAAGATTGTGGAAACACAGTTACCTGACAGATACCCATCCATTTTATCATACAACATAGCGGAGCTCTATTTGCTTTGGGGCAATATAGATTCGGCGGAATTCTATTACGACACTTCTAACCGCTTCGCTATTCTGGATAAGAATGACAGGGGTCTTGCTTATTCCCTTCAGGGTAAGGGAGAGATACAACAACTGCGCAATAATCTAAGCGATGCCATAGAAAACCATAAAGCAGCTAAGGAAATAAGAATTAGAATCGAGGACCATAGAGGCATCATCCAATCCTGTTTTGAACTTGGAGAATGCTATATGCGCATAAATGATTTCACCAAGGCGATGAAGGAGTTTGATGAAGCAGAGGAAATAGCCAGTCGTGTTAATGCCAATGACCTGCTGATAGATGTGTATTCTCTGAAAGCAGAGCTCCTTGAAAAACAGGGGATGCCCGGAGACGCCAACGGTTACTTGCGAATGCAGCAGCAATTGCAGGACAGTCTGCACAATTACTCATTTATCAACAGTCTGGAAAACACAAGGCAAGCTTTACAATCTGAAGTCAGATTAGCAGAAAACCAGCTGCTTAAGGAACAGCGAGCCAGCCAGGAAAAAGAAAACCAGTTTCAAATTGCGATCATCATCATGATTTCAATTTTAGTCCTGATGCTCATCCTGGTTTTGTTTATTTTCTACCAACGTCAACGATTTTCACAAAGAAACAATCAGAAGCTTAGTGAGTTTAACCGCATCATTTCCAGAAAAAATCAGGAAATCGAAAACATCAATAAAGGTCTTGACGAACGATTGAAAAACACTTCGAAGATGCTCTATGAGAGCCAGGAAGTCACACGACTTGGTAGCTGGGAATTTGATGTGAAAAGCCGGTTATTAAATTTCACAAGCGAGATATTCAAACAACTTGGTTGGAAAGTTAAGCCAAGTGTTACGTTTGAAATGATCCGTAAACTTATCAGTTTCGAAGATTACTTACTTCTCAAAGCCAGTGCATTCGAAACGATCAGAGAATCTACCAAAGTGACATGCAGAATCAGGATCAGGGTAAGTCCCGGTAAATACACATATCTGAATGTCAGTTTTCTTCCGGAATTTCATGAAGGTCAGCTGGTACGTTTATTCGGTACCAGTCAGGACATCAATGAACAGGTGAAACAAGAAGAACAGGAATCAAAGATCGTCCAATCATTGCTGGAGCAATCAAGTTCTGCCAACCTTCGTAAGCTTGAATTCCACAAGTTCCTGCAGGATCTTTTAGGCCAGGCTATTGAGATTCTGGACGTGACCAGGGCAGGTTTCTGGAACTACAAGAAAAATGAGTTGGCTATCCAGAATTTTCAGACCATTGATACCCGCAGCGACGAGCTGGAGTCAGGTCATGTGATTTATGAAGAACTCTATCCCTCGTATTTCTCCCACCTTTTCGAAGAAAGGGTTATGGCCATTGATGACATTTGGAATGACCCCAGGTCGAAGGAAATTACCAGATCCTATCTCCAGGATTACGACATCAAATCTATGCTGAGTGCACCTGTGATCCTGGATGGGGAATTTCTCGGGGTGCTAGTGTTGGAAAAGACCGGTAATCATCATGGCTGGAATTTTCAGGAAAAGGGTTATGCCACATCCTTATCAGATATCATCGCCAACGCCTTCTCCACTTACCAGGTCATCCAACTTGAAGAAGAAAAGCTGCAATTAATCGAAAACCTCACCACGAAAAATCGTGACCTGGAAGAGTTTGGTTATATGATTTCACACCATCTAAGAGGACCACTCACTCAAATTATTGGGTTCACAAACATCATTTCAGATCCGAATTTTGCGGATATTCAGTCGGAGATCGTAGATAGAATAAACAATGCTGCAAAGAAACTGGACAACATCATAAAGGACCTTAGTTATATCCTGGAGGATAATGAACTTTTTGAGAACCCGGAAACCATCAATCTGTTACAGGTTCTCAAATCCGTAAAGGATGGATTTGGAAACGAAATAAATAAATCCGGTGCAATATTTGAGTATGACATCGACCCTAATCAGGAAATACATACAAGTGAAAAAATCTTATTCCGGGCCCTGCAAAATGTACTTTCTAACGCGATAAAATTCAGAGATCCGGGCAGACGACTTGTAATAGCTATTTCCTGCAGAGAGCTTACTGATTCACTGGAAATATCTATAAAAGATAACGGGATCGGTATTGACCTTGAAATGGTGGGTGACAAGATCTTTAAAATGTACCAGCGTTTTAACCTCGGGATTTCAGGAAAGGGTCTAGGTCTTTATCTGACCAAAAAAGACCTTGATAAAATTGGTGGCAAGATTTCAGTAGAAAGTTCTGTGGATGAAGGGTCAACTTTTATCATCCAGTTATCAAAGAGCTCAAAAATCTCTAAGGAATCAATTCTTAGTAAAGTGAGCAGATAAAATATCCTCAAGCATATCCCGGCTTAGTGGCTTTGATTTAAAGCCGTCAATTTTCTCAATTTCCGCTGCCCGTTCTTTATCTACTGGATTGATACTGGAAGTAAGCACAATAAGTTTGACTCCCTCCAATTCCAGCTTCTCATATTGCTTCAAAAAATCCCAGCCATTCATTATTGGCATATTCAGATCGAGAAGAATCAAGTCCGGAAGTACTCCGGATTTTCTGGCATCCTCAAGGTATTCGAGAGCCTCTTTCGCACTACTGTTAACCACCAACTCTTCCGCGCAGTTTGCCTGCCGTATGATTATACCATTCAGGAAGTTGGTGGGTTCATCATCATCGATAAGTAGAATTTTTTTCAACTTTTTCAAATTCGAATAATGAGATCCTAAAGAGCTAAAGTTAGTCTATTCACCTAATTATTCAACCATAAGGCACGGAATTACTCCGTTCTGAGGGCTTCTGCGGGATTTGCCCTTGCTGCCTTCAGTGATTGGAGCACAACGGCAATCAGTCCTACTGCAATCACCATCACTCCTGGAATAGCGAAAAACCACCACTTAATCGGGAGTTGGTAGGCAAAATCTGCCCTCCACTCAGTGATCAGATAATTTGCCAGCGGTATGGCAATCGCAAAGGCAATGACGATCAGTTTTAAATAACTTTTTGAAAAAAGAACCAAAATACTGGGTACCGTAGCTCCCAGCGTCTTCCTGACTCCAATTTCCTTTGCCTTTTGACCTGCCGTGAACGCTGAAAGTCCTATTAACCCCAGAAGAGAAATGAATATTGAAATATAAGAGAGCATTGAAATCAATGATTTCTGGATTTCGTCCTGACGGTATTGTGCCTCAAATTCCTGGTCGAGAAAACGGTATTCGTAAGGATGGTTAGGACTGAAAGAGGTCCATGTTTCCTCAATGAACGATAACGTTCCAGGGATATCCTCAGAATTGATTCTTAACTGAAAAGTTCCACCTCTGGCACCGGTAATGATAAACAATGGCTGAATTGGATTGTGCAGTGACTCGAAATTGAAATCCTTAACAATTCCAACTACATGCATATCCTCCTCTCCGTGAAAGTACCTGATCCGCTTATCAAATGGATTATCCTCCCATCCAAATTCCTCAACTGCAGTCTGATTGACAATTATTTTGCTGCGTTCTGCCTCAGAATCATCCAGCCAATTTCTGCCGTCAATTAGTTCGATACCCATGGTCTCCAAATAATCCTTTCCTACCCAGAGAACATTCATACTTTGCTGGGCAAGCTCCCCTTCCTTTTCGACCATAAACACCTGTCCACCAACATCCACCCCGGGAACACCATAGCTATTGGTAGCAGACAAAATATTGCCGTGGGAAAGCATTTCTGCCTTAATCGACTCAATACGATTCCTAACAGTGGTATCAGGAACGTCTATCATGACCACGTTGTCATCTGAAAATCCGAGCTCCGTAGTTCGCATATAACCAATTTGCTTATCCATAAGGAAGGTGGAAATGATCACAAAAAGAGATATCACAAATTGAAACACTATAAGTACCTTTCGAAGCCATGCATTGGAAGTGGTATGACCTGATTTTCCCTTCAGGGCAGAAACTACCGGCATTGACGGAATGTAAGTAGCAGGATAGATCCCCGAAATGATACCGACCAGAATGGTTATCAAAATAATCCCAACTAATAACATTGGGTTTCCCAACAAATCAAAGCTCAGGTCTTTGTCAATAAGAGAAAGAAACGGTGTGAAGTTTAAAACTATAAACACGATAAATACAGCCAAAAACATCGCAATGGAGGCCATAACGATGGACTCGATCAAAACAGAAGTGAAAAGCTTCCACTTGCTATACCCCAGCACTTTTCTGATCGCCATTTCTGTAGTCCTTATCACAGATCGCGCAGTGGCCATATTCATGTAGTTGATGCACGCAAGCAGGATGATCAATATCCCAATTGAAGTGAAGGCGATCAGATAGGAAATGTTTCCCTGCGGTTCGTCATTATACTGATCGCTATAGAAATGAACATCTGCCAGTGGTGTCAACTTCGTGGTAACAGATCCGGATATCCTTTTGGCGAATAAACCAAAGGTCTTTTCGAAAATCAAATCCTGGAATTTTGCATTAAAACCTTCCCTATCATAATTCTCGGGCATAACCAGGTATAAATAGGATGATGGATTCCAGAACGCTTCCGAAACCCTTTCTGCATTGCCTTCTTCCCTGTTTCTTACCACCCATGGTCGCTCTTCAAAGCCTGAAAGAATTATTTCATAGTACAGATGAGAATTCTTAGGTGGATTTTCCATCACCCCGGTGACCATGAAGTTTTCCCCATCAATGGTTAGCTGCTTGCCAATTGGATTGGCATCATTGAAGAATTTCTTCGAGACCGACTCCGAGATTACAATTTTATTGGGTCCGGTAAGAGCTCCTTCAGGGTTGCCTAAAACAAACGGATGAGTAAAGACTCTCAAAACATTAGAGTCCGCGTACACCACATCATTCTCTATATGCTGCCTGATATTGTCGTTTTCCTGATAAGTAAATGTGACATTATTAACAGGAAGAAATCTGACGTAGTCCTTTATTTCCGGTAAGTCCTGCTTAAGAATTGTCGCCAATTCACGGGCGACCCGTGAAGTATTAAAATCAGCACCCTCCGCTTTTAAGTGATTGGTAAAGCGATATATTTCTTTGTGCCTTTGATGATGGAGATCATAATTAAGGTCATGCTGCAGGTATAGGAAAAGGATTATTCCCACTGAAATTCCCAGCGTGAGTCCCAGTATATTCAGAATGGAATAGGCTCCATCTTTGACAAAAAGTCTTAACGCAAAGCGGATGTGGTTTCGTAGCATGATTTGAAGATTTATTCCCAATCAAAACTATCCAGACCTTACGTGAAGTGAAAACACATGCAGTCAATGGTATTTATAATGCTGTGAAATGCAAAAAACGATTCATTTTATCCTGGACAATAATTCCGACCTGCTGTTTCTGCTGACTTTCACCCGGTAATTGCCATTGAGAACAACAAAGCTTTCGGACTTTACCGTTTCGATTTGCTGAATGTGATCAAGGTTCACTATCGCGGACTTATGAACCCTCACAAATCTTTCGTTCAATCTCTTCGACATGTTTTTGAGTGAATCCCTGATGACATACATCCGAAGGGTATCATAGATTTTAATGTAATAGTCATATGCTTCGATCCATATGATCTCAGGAAAAGTCCGGAAAATCACCTTCCCATCTGTCTTGAAGACTAATCTTGAGTCACTTACTTCTCCAATGATCCCTGATTCACTTTGATCGATCTTATGCTGAGAAATAAACCTGTCCAGCCTTTCCCTACCTGCATTTAAGTGTTTCCGGATGTTGTCCAATGCTGACTCAAATCTTCGATCGTCAAAGGGCTTTAATAAGTAGTCAAGAGCGTGCACTTCAAATGCTTTTAATGCGTACTGATCATAAGCGGTGACAAAAACCACCGTGGGAAGTGGTCTCTCAATACTGGCCAGCACCTCAAATCCATTGATCTCTGGCATCTGGATGTCAAGGAAAATCAGGTCAGGTCTCAAAGCATTTATTTTGCTTATTGCTTCAATGCCATCTTTGCATAATGCAAGCACTTCAAAAGCCTCCCTTGACTTCAACATCAACTGAAGGCCTTCACGAGCCTCTTTCTCATCATCCACAATCAGACATCTAATCCTTTTCATAAGGAATCCCTATTATGATTTTCAATCCATCTTCTACGGTTTCACTTCTAAACTCAAATTTAGTATTGTAAATCTGCTGCAATCTGGACACGACATTAGTCAAGCCAATTCCGGACTGTGCAGGACTCCACTGACCCATTCCGGTAGAACCGGAATTAAAAACTTCAGCCAGTACCTTATCTCCGTCTTTTGATACCGTTATCCGAATGCTGCCTTTACCAATAGTATTGGCTATACCATGTTTAAAGGCATTTTCAACAACAGGCTGTAAAAGCAACCTAGGAATCAAAACACCCTCAAGATGTTCAGGCACGTTCGTGGAAATTGTCACCCGATCACCATACCGAACTTCCTCGAGATACAGGTATTTGTTTAAGACCTCCATTTCCCTTTTCAGCGACCATTTTTGATGGAAGTCCCTGGAAAGCACTTCTCTTAACAAATCATTAAGGTTGGAAATCATGGTAATGGCAAGAGAGTTTTTGCTTTGTCTGATCAACATCGCAATACTATTCATTGCATTGAAAAGAAAATGCGGATTTAACTCCAGCACCAATCTTTCCAGATTTGAGTTTGCCAAGGCCTGTGACCTTTCATCAAGTATCAGTTTTAATCGTTCATAATTGTATTTGTATTGGAACAAAGCACTAATTGTCAGGTAAAGCCAATACCATCCAACTCCTTCCGAAATGCGGAGATAATTGTCGATCCAATAGCTTCCCAATTCACCAGCCTGAAAGTGCTCGTTCAGATTGAACAGTCGTTCCAGGAGTAAAATCAGACAGGTGGAAGTCACAAAATGGATTGTGCCAAAACAAATGCTCAATGTGACATTCGATGCCAATCGGATTCCGATGGAAAATGACTTTAAGGATTCCTGAATGGATGGAATAAGAAAACTCGATGCCCATAGCGTAAAAAAGTAGGCTAGTGGCCAATAAAACAAATTCTCAAAACTCCCATCCAAAAAACTGATCAGCAGACAGATTGCAAACAACACTATCCATCCGATATTATGGACAATGGATGGCAACCGACGACCAGACATTTATATAGGGTTTATCAAAATCTCGAGGTCGCCTTAATTACTTCATCCGTTGTCTCATTTCTTACGGCATAGTCGAATCCGGGATGCAGACTGAATCCACCAACCATTCCGTCTTTTCTGAGTGCCAAGAACCCAACCTGAAGGTTTTCAACGGATTTTTCATTCTTATATATCCTGTTGGCAATGAGCTTGCAGGCTTCTTCAGGCTCCATTCCGTTTCTCATGGCTTCTACCACCATTGCAGAGCCAGCTACACGGATCACAGCCTCACCAAGACCGGTAGCACATGCTGCACCGATTTCATTATCCAGAAACAATCCAGCACCGATCAGTGGAGAATCACCAATTCGGCCATGCATTTTATAAGCTGCGCCGCTCGTAGTACAGGCACCACCCAAATTCCCGTCGGCATCCAATGCTAACAGCCCAATTGTGTCGTGATTCTCAATGTTTATCACCGGCTCGTACCTGGATTCCTTTAGCCACTCCTCATATTCTTTTCGAGATTTATCGGTCAGCAAATTCTGCTCTTTCATACCATTCTCCAGTGCAAACTGCTTTGCACCTGCTCCTACCAGCATGGCATGAGGCGTTTTTTCCATCACCATTCTTGCCACGGAAACAGGGTTTTCGATGTCTTGCAAAAACGCCACACTCCCACATTTACCGGACTTTCCATCCATAATACATGCATCCAGTGTGACCTTTCCTTCACGATCAGGTCTACCACCCAGGCCTACCGTCTGATTTTCAGGATCCGATTCAATGACCTTTACCGCTGCCTCCGCGGCATCCAGAGAGGAACCGTTATTTTTTAGAACTTCCCAACCCACGGCATTTGCTTTTTTTCCGAAATTCCATGTTGAGGCTATCACAGGCTTGCCGGTACTCTGAAAACCAAAAGATTGGGATTTGAAAGGTAGGGACGAGAGACCGGCTAGCATACCGGCCTGCAATACTGATCTTCTTCTCATATCAACAATATTATGAAGAAGATCGCTTTAGGACGCCAATATGGTATAGAATTATTAAGAAAAGACCTTAATTCGCGATTATCATTTGCTAGACTTTTATTTAGCAAAGTATTAAATTAAGAATCACATTTCATTTGCTCCATGACATACTTTCCTTATTTATGGATTGCTCTATTTGTCAATTACTTACCGGAAAAACCGGTTCAGATAACCCATGATTTCCAGTCAAAGTATGGTGAAGAGATCTTTTATTATGAAGATCTTAACGGGAACCTGGAGATCAATGACATTATCGAAATTTCAAAACAGGGTGATTTTATAAGAACCAGTAATACATTTTCACGACCTCCTTCCAAATCCGTTTACTGGTTTAAGATTCAATTACCCGTCAACTCACCAGAAGGTTTATCGTTGCTTGTTGGGGACGCTTTCAGTATATGGAAACTGGATCATTATTCCTCCAAAAATGAATACCAGAATCCCACTGTTACCGGACCCATCAGAAAGAAATATCGCCCAAACATGGAATCGGGTTATTTCAAATTCACGATCGAAAGTTCCTCAATCTCAAAACCAATTTACTTCATAAGAATTGAAGGGGGATTTCCCAAAGTATTCTCCTTTGAAATAGATGAAACTGGGGAAATTGAAAGCAAAACAAGTAACATGCTGATCATCCGATCAGTATACATCGGCATTTTAAGTGCACTCATCATCTACAATTTTTTTCTTTACCTGTCACTCAGGGATCGAGTTTACCTGTATTACGTGTGCTATTTGATCACGGCAATATTCATCTTTCCATTTATTTCAGGCAACCCAATATTCTACTCTGAACTTCTTTGGACGTATTACTGGAGTTATCAGTTTTTAATGGCGGTTTTTGTCAACCTCTTTGCTATTACTTACCTGGAAATCCCAAAATATTCCAAAAGGCTCAACAAAGCTTTATGGATTATCACGTCTATGATAGTCATTGCCGGCCTGGTTAACCTGTTGACTCCCGCGGTATTTCCATGGATTGTAATGATCGTTCAACCGATACTTTTTATTTTCAATTTGTCATTATTGGGTACAGGAATTTACTGCCTAACAAAAAGAAATGATAATGCACCTTTTTTTATACTGGGATGGTCCAGTGTCATTTTGAGTATGGTCACATTTATACTCTCCAGGAATGGGATCGTTGAACTTAATTTCTTCACAACTAATATTTTGTATTTTGGGGTAAGCATTGAGGCCGTCACCTTTGCGCTGGCACTCGGTCATAGATTTGACAAATTAAAGAAGCTACAAGAGGAGGAAAGAATAAAAAGAATGGAACTACAGCGGGAACTGGAAAAAAATCAGGTGGCGCTCTCCGTTCATACCCTAAATATGATTCAAAGAAAAAATGACTTTGATGAAATCAAAAATGAAATTGGAGAACTAGACGATGTTAAAAGTAAGAAGTTAAATTCCGTTATTTTGTCAAATAGTAATATCCAAAAAGACTGGAAACTATTCGTAGACTACTTCAGCCAGGTCCACAAGTCATTTTTTGATGAACTGAGCAATCAGTTCCCGGAATTAACAACCACGGATATCCGGCTGGCCGCATTGATAAAATTAAACCTTGATGGCAATCAGATTGCCACTTTGCTGCACATAGAGCAACATAGTGTAAGGATGGCACGCTATCGCCTGAAAAAGAAAATGGGCTTGAGCGATGAGATCGATTTAAAGCAATACATCCGGAGTTTTCCGGAGTCAGAATAACTTATTCCCTGAAAATCATACCTGATCCGGGAAGATTATCGTCCGTTGCCCATGACGGGAACCAGAAGAATTCTGTCCTCTCCTCCCCTCCTTTATCATAATCGTAATACAGTATTCCCAACCTAAAAGTCTTCCAGGATCCATCCTGCTGATTGTTTAGATATTCAATGGGAAACTTGATTTCCAGGTCAATGCCGTCCTTGGTTTGTTTAAAAGCAGATTCTGTTCCTTCGGGCATTCGATCCGCCAGATAAACAGGATTTTCATTTTTAAAGGTCTGTAGATAAGCAATCCAATCGCTTCCCCTTCCGCCTCCGGAGTTCATGGCACTTACGGACTGTGGTCTGGCATCAAGGCCTACTATAATGGCATCCTGCTCCCACATCGGTCCTTTTTCGGTTACATAAGTCTCGTCATCCCTGATTTTGAAAGCAAAATATACTGCTTCGCCATCGTATGACCTGGAAAAGTTTATACTGCAATCCTCTTCTCCGGAATAATGGAAAGGACTGCCGGAGCGGTTTGATTCCGAAATCTTAGTCCATTCTCCTGACCATTCTTTGAGGTCACCATCAATTTTCACCTTTTTAGAGGTTTTTTTAATTCCCAGCCTCGCATTTGGTACGAAATTCAAAGTGTTCTTCAAAACTATATCCGGCCTGTCCTTATAGGAATACTTCACCTCGGATTCTATGTAAATTGGGTCAATCCCGGCAATATCGTTACCACCCGGATTTTCGATTTTTAAAGCGATCTTCTTTACATCATTTGGCTCCACCTCTATTTCAGTCTCATCCAACTGATAGAAAAGGCTTTCATGGACAATTCCTTTAAGTGAGGTGGACATTTTGAAATCACTGTCATTTGTAATCTTAACTTCCACATTGAGGCCTTTGGATTTGGTATCCTCCAGGTAAATAGGCTCGATTTTTACCGGATAGGGCCTACTTCTTACCAGATCCACGATATCTTCCGTTACTACATTTTCATCCCATATTCCATCCAGCAGCAAATTGGCCAAAATCGGACCTTCATCTGTCATCGTTACCCAAACCACATGATCGAACTCCCCGTAGGTAGTGCCCCGAAGTTGACTACCACCACCTGTTGTGGCCAAGGCAATGTACTTTCCGTTATTCCTCACAGTCTTCCAATACCGGTGATAATGACCGGCAAATACATTGTGATTTCTATCCTGAAGCAATGCCTCAACATCAGCCCATCGCTTAGTATCCTCCTGAACCCACAATGGCTGATGCATAAATACCAGGGTCCATTTCACATCCTGATTTTTCTCCAACACACTCTTGATGTACTCATACTGTTCATCGTCAATCGTTCCTCTCCCGGCACCTCGGTAATTATCCTCGGAATTGAGGCACAGGAACAGAACGTCCCCATAGACAAAATGATAATAAGTGACACCATAAAGCTCCTTCCATTTGTCCTCCATTACTTTATTGGTAATATCATGGTTACCAGGCACATAAAAGAACGGCGCCTGAAGACTATCTATGAAGCCGTTGAATTCTGTCCATTCCGTATCCAGTCGGTCAGTATCTTCAGTGTAGCCTTCGATGAGGTCACCTACACTCATAACAAACTCAGGCTGAAGTAAATTGAGTTTTTGAATTCCTTTAAGGAAAATTCCTGGTCGATGACCACCTGTACGATCCGTGACTATGGCAAATTGGAATCTGGAGGGTGCATTATTAATATCCAGGTTATTCCAGGGTTTTTGTTCTGACTGAACATCAATGACGATTCTGGGCCTGTCCTGAGCTAAGAGAATCAATGAAAAAGTTAAAAGTATTAAGGAAAGGAAGGTTTTCATGTTGGCAATGTTTGAAAGACAAATTCATCAAAAATCTTTAATTGAAACCAAATACATCTTTACGAAATGATTAAAAGCCAATATGGCAGCGTTCTCCTTCGAGCATTTTAATATCCTCCCGGGATATCGCAAGTTTGGCTTCCTTCATTTTATTATTGAAGCTTCGCTTCAAATCCTTGCGTTTGAGAGATTCGAGAAATCTACGTACCTCATCATCGCTCTCAAGAAGCAAAGGTGGAACCTCTACCTTCCCACCATCGTCATCCTTGGCCACCATGGTAAAATAACTGGAATTAGTATGTTTGACCGTTGATTTCTTTACGTTCTCTGCTATTACTTTTATTCCCACGACCAGAGAAGTACGACCTACATAATTGACTGACGCCAGAAGTGACACGAGGTCACCTACCTCTACGGGCTGTAGAAAATCCACATTTTCCACGGACACGGTCACACAATAGGTTCCTGCGTGCTTGCTTGCGCAGGCATAAGCAACTTTATCCATAAGTGACAAGATGATTCCCCCATGAATCTTTCCACCAAAATTGGCGTAAGAAGGGATCATTAATTCAGTAATTGTCGTCTGTGAATCCCGGACAGCTTTAGCGCTCATAATTTGGTCATTTATTGTAAGATAAATAATCGCCATCTTTTCGCAATTCCTTACAAATGAGGATATTTGATCATAAGGAGATTGAATTATGCCGCAAATCAGACACAAAGAATCCGGAGCAGAAAAGTCATTATCCTGGAAGGACTTCAGTACAAATTACTTCATGGAAGACTGGGTAATTCTTGAAGAAGGTCAGCCCGTTCTCATCTTGAAAAGAAAATCTCCATTGGCTCCATTCAAGCGAATAAAGGGCTATTATGACATAGATGATGCTAAAAAAATACAGGAACAAAACAAACCAAATACTATAATCCAGCCCCTTTCAGAAAACGAAATCAAGCACCTTACTACCCGCAATTTGCGAAAAGCGTATTTTATGGAAACCTCATTCAAAGACTGGTGGTCAACCTTCACAAACGCCGAAAGGATGAGGTTTATAGCAGTGACCGGTATACTAATTGCTTTAGTCGTCTACCTGATAGCTTCTTTCTAATCTTGTGCCTTAATCAACTCCACCGTCGCCGTTTTTGGTAAGGAACCATTGTTCTCTGTTGGGATCGGTGTAACCTCAACCAATTTCAAATAATAGTTGCTTGCGCCAATGATTAATTCGGAATCACTAGAAAGTGAATTCACCAGGCACTCACCCAAACACAGATTTTGTTCAAAATCTATATCTCCGGCAACAAAAAGCTGAATTTTGGCAACGGCGGACCCTGCTGTAATGCAAGTTACATCCACCGGGCATCGACTGTCCCAAATGGAATCCACCTTCAGTGTATAATCCATGTCGTCAGAAATTGAAATTGAACTACCCTCAACTAACTCATAAACTCCCGTCTGTACCTTGACCTGGCCAAGGCAGCCTGACAAAATGACAAGTGCCAAAGAAAGCACAAGTCCCCACATGTTTTTGACCATGATCAGGAAGCAACAAAACCTATGCCAATCCGGGGATTTTCAGCGAAGTAAGATAGATCTGCCCTCTTTGGCTGACCTCATGGCGGCATCCAATATCTCCATCACAATCATATTATTGGAAAGTGATCCCAGATCACCTGGTTCTATTTCGATCTCTCCCCTTATCGCCCCGGCAAAATATGAGAATGGATCATGAAATTTAGGCCCAATCGAATCCGGACTGATCAATACCTCATCACTTCCTTCACTTGCTCTGTGATACATATTATTGCCATCAACCGTCCTTGCATAAGATTTAGTGCCATAGACAGCCATATCCTTCCTGCTAAATGTCCAGTTCCATGAGGCCTGAATGATGGCTTGCGCCTTTGGATAAGTCAGCACAATTGTGGCTTCATCCTCCACCAGAGGATATTTATCCGGCTTGATCTGCTGAGTCACAGCCAGGACCGTAGTGGGTTTTTCATTGTTCATGATAGAGGTTACCAGATTAGCTCCGTAACAACCAAAATCGGTAAGTGCACCAGCTCCGTTTTGGTCAGGATCGATCAACCAACTAAGAAACTCCTCACCTACTCCAATCTCTTCCGGTCCCTGATGGCCATCATTGACCAATATTTTCCGGACGGAACCCAAAGTGCTGTCTTTTACCATTTCCAGAGTCTTATAAGTAGTTGGGTACCAGGAAGTTTCATAATTTGTCATAAGGATGATTCCTGTCTTATCCGCGATTCTCTTCATTATTTTCGCATCGCTGAGGCTCGCAGCAAGTGGCTTTTCCACCATCACATGGACACCTCGAGGACCAGCTTGTCTCACTACCTCTACATGACCTGCTATAGTATTAAATGCGGTAACTGCCTCAGGCTTCACGCGTTCGAACATAATCTCCATATCGTCATAGACCATTTCCATGGAAAATCCATACTGACGGCTGTAGGCCAATGCAACTTCTCTATACGGCTCTACGATGGCCACAATCTCAATATCTCCCTTGTCCTCTCTTCCAAATATCCAGTGTGCATGACCATGTACCAGACCGATAACGGCAACCCGCACAGGATCAGTATCCTGCGTGACATTATTACCAAGAAGCGGAACAGAGAAAATGAAAAATACCAAAACCAAATATTTCATAATGCAGAATATGTTTTGGTAAAAATCACCAAAACATGGACAAAAAAAAAGAACTTATCATCATCCTAAAAAACAGACTGATCCATTAGAAACTGTTGTTTAAACGGATGATTATTTATTGTTCTTGAAAGATGGCATAATGTTTGGCATGCTAGCCTTAACTTGAAGCGACAAATGAAAAGGCTTTACATTTTCATATTCACACTACTTGTATTTTCCAGCTTGCTGGCACAAAACGGACATTATGATGATCGTCCCTATACCACAGGAGAATTTCTCGACTTTCGGGTTAAATACGGATGGTTCACGATAGGTCGTGCAACCGTGGAAATACCAAAGGACACCATTGTACAAAACCGGAACGCCTATCTGGTGAAAGTGATCGCCAGCACGGCCGGCTTACTGGGTATATTCAACAATACGGAAGATACCTTCACCGGGACAGTCTACAAAGACGACTTCAAGCCCTATTATGCGTCTCAAAACTTCCAGGAAGGAAGGGATAGGGATATTCAGGAAAATGTCTACGATTTCGACCATAGAATCGTCACAGTCAATAAAACTGATCATAGAAAGAACAAGACTTTCCCACCAAAAGTCTACGAACTGGAACCTGACGCTTACGGCATGGTGAGCTCCTACCTGTATCTAAGGAATCTGGATTTCAATCAAATGAAAATGGAGGACTCTGTCATGATGAGGGTGTTCTTTGGTAAAAAGCATTATCAATTTGGTCTCGAATACGGGGGTATTGAGGAAATCAAAACCAATTATGGTAAAATACAGGCCCACAAACTCTATATTCTCTTTCCGGTGACTAAAACCTTCCCGGAAGCAAGATCAGTGATGGTGTGGACCACAACTGATGCGAATCAACTACCGGTCAAGATCAGGGCCGAGCTTAAATTTGGACAGGTTACCTGCGAGCTTGAAGAATATCGAAACCTAAGGCATCCGTTTCGGCATCCGGAGTAGTTAATTACTGGCACAGCAGTGACTTATGCGTTAACTTTGCGCCAAGCTCAGCATTCATCATAACCCGGATCAAATACATCTTTAGTTTATGAAAGTTATTCTCCTGTTGGTGCGGAAGTCTGTATCCAATTTTTCCATTGCTGTAGTGGCAAGTATACTATCCGGTGCGGCTTATACATTTACCATCAAAGAATTGCATGAGGCCATCCAATCATCGGAGCCATTGGATATGGTTTTTCTTTACAAAATCATTGGACTTATAGTTGTCTCATCAGCCGCAGCCATGCTGTCAAGCTACAGACTGGCAAGACTGTCCGAAAAGACTGCGCACGAATTGAGACTTGAATTGTCCGAGAAACTCATGAAAGCCAATTATGAGGAAGTGGAAGCTAAGTCTCTTCGCATAATACCTGTTCTGACTCAGGACATCCGGGTACTTGGGGATTTTATACAAAAAATGCCTGATCTGCTTACTGCAATGGCTAAAGCACTGGGTTGTATCGTATATATGTTCTGGCTGTCATGGGAGCTTACTTCTTTCTCTCTGGCCACATTTGCACTGATCTTCCTCATCATCATGCTAATTCTGCCAGCCGTACGAAAACATGAAAGGGCTTTTCGTGCATTGAGGAATGATGTTTTCGAGCACCTGAGAGGGTTGGTAAACGGAATGAAGGAATTGACACTCAACAGAAGTCATCAGGCTTCATATGTCAGAGATGTTCTTGGGCCCGCAAGCTTACAACAAAGTACTCACCAGATCTGGATCAATGTATTGAATACCGTAACCACAAAAATTGGCGAGATCATATTCATCATCCTTGTAGCAGGACTCCTGGTATATCTTTCGAATTCCGACTTCCTCAGCACCACACTTTTCGTGGAGTATATGGTTTTGCTCCTATTTATACTTCCTTCCCTTATCCTGATTGTGGCTTTTTTCCGCAATCTGAAGAAAGTAGAAGCATCATTGGATCAGATTGATTCTTTGGGACTGCAGATGGTCAATAATGAAGTAGTGGATGTCAATAGTCTACCTGAAATTGAGGATGAAAGCCTCATTTCCATGGATGGAGTGGAGTATCAGTACTATGACTATAACAACAAGAAAACCTTCACACTAGGACCGATCAATCTGAAAATAAAGGAGAATGAACTCCTTTTTATTATTGGTGGGAATGGTAGTGGTAAAACATCATTGGCGAAGCTTATAACTGGTCTATACTCTCCTACCAGTGGCGAGTTAAAGTTTGGAAAAACGGTAATCAACCGGCGAAATCTTCAGGACTATCGGGACAAGTTTTCAGCGTTGTTCGCAGATTCTCATGTTTTTCCGGACCTTGGATATATGGACGAGGAAACATTGAAATCAAAAGCTCCAGGGATCATCGAAGGTTTGAATATTTCGGATAAGGTAAGTGTGGAGGATCGGAGACTATCCCAGACTAACCTGTCAATGGGGCAAAGAGGACGCCTTTCTATGCTAAGAGCGCTGCTTGAGAATAAGGAAATTTACCTTTTCGATGAGTGGGCAGCAAACCAGGACCCTTTCTTCAAAAACAAGTTTTACAGAGAGATTTTGCCACAACTCAAGTCCCAGGGCAAAACGGTCATCGCGATTACACACGATGAAAACTTCTTTGATGTAGCGGACAGGGTTATCAAACTAGATTATGGCGTAATCAAAGAGTTCGAATCAGAAATGGCCTAAACCCATTTTTCTGTGCGATACCAATCAATTGTATTTTTAACGCCTTCCTCAAGTCTGTATCTGGGCTGAAAAGTGTAAGATTTGATCCTTTGGTCGACAGACCAATCCTCCGCCGTCAATTCGAGTGCCTTCTCAGGAGTATACTTCCAGGATCGACCTAAAAGTGAAAGCGTAGTGGCATTCATTACAGTCGATAGTTTCACAAAGAAATCCGAAGGAATAGGTATGGTGATTGTCCTCCTAATGTTCATCGCAGCTTTGAATGCATTGTTGACATCTTTCTGACTATAAATTCTCCCGTCATAACCGTAAACCATCTTTTCCGAAATCTTATCCGCACTCAGTATCAGGCCAATCAAATCCTCTACATGTATGAATGACAATTTACTATCAGGATTACCCAGGACAATTTGAACCCGATTTTTGATGAGTTTTGCCAGCTCCAGGAAAGCCTTATCCCTTGGACCATACACCGCAGTAGGTCGTACAATCAAATAGGGTAATCCGGATTCCTGTACCAGTTTCTCCGATTTGAGTTTGCTCCGACCATACTCGGATATCGGATGATCAACTTCATTTCCGGAAAAGGGTCCGCGAGCAGCAAGGCTACTTAGTAAAATGAACTTACCGATTTTGACATTGCTGGTTTCCAGTGTTTTAAGAAGGTTCTCAGTTACTTTTACATTTCCAGTTTCAAATCCTTCCGGATTTATTGATTCCGTTACACCTGCACAATGTATGAAGTAATGGATCTCTTTTCCGATACCTTCCAGACTACTTTTTAACTTTTTGTAACTTGAATAGTCTACTCGTTTTATTTGGATTTTGGATCTATCCAAAAAGGAAACATCGCTACCTTCTCTAACCATACCTACAGCTTCAAAGCCATTTTGAGCTGCTTTTTCCAAAAGATTGGAACCGATGAAACCATTAGCACCTGTTACGACAATGACCTTTTTCATAGCGAAAATGCATAAGCAACGTATTTCCCATGATGTGACAGTGTAAGATCAGCATCCGGCAAATCCGTGTTCGCATAAAAATAAGGAATCTGATCCTCAGATTTCAGAATGGTCAAATCAGATTCTTTCATAACGGCTTTAAGGCTGAAAGCCAAAATTGCCAATTTCCTGACATAGTTTGCGGGTGATTCATTTCCATTTAACTCTCTCACCGCAGAATCAATGGATGATGAATTCTCTGTCGAGGTAACAGTATAAATGGTATGGGGAGTAACTTCAGTAACGGAATATATGCAGGTATCGTTTTGAACCATACTAGCCACCCACTTGCGGTCTTTGAATGAGAGCGATACCACTTCAATTGACTTAGGATTAAATCTTGACCTGTACCCTAACTTCACAAAAGACTTATAGGCAGATTCCTTGAGGGACCATAATATCCATGGCATCAATTCTCCTGAGTGGTCAATGGAAGCATACTCCTTCGGACTCAGAGAAAGTCTTTTCAGTTTTTCCAGGTATTTTGGGCTTGTTCGGGAATAATTCAGATCGACAACATCATTCCCCAGCGCAATCATTCTGCTAGTTTGGACTCTACAAGGTCAAGGGCTGAAGCCACCGTAGTCATTTCGTTGATAGCCTCATCGTCTATCATCACATCAAATTCTGACTCGATATCCAGGACGATGTCAACAACATGAGCAGAATTGATTTTGAGATCATTGATCAGGTCTGATTGCTCAGTAAGACTGGCAAAAGCCGCTTCATCGCCTACATATGGTTTGATCAACTCCTTTATTTTGGTTAACAATTCTTCTCTTGACATATTATTTCCACTTTCTTAAAACGATTACGCAATTTAAATCACCAAATCCAAAATTGGCTTTGATAATGGTATTAATTGGTTTTTCGATGGTGGAGGTAGGGATCTTATCAGCGGGCACGATTTCTGAAATCGCCGGATGAATGGGCTTCAGGTTCAGGTTTCGATGAATATACCCATGTTCCATTTGCAAAACATCTGCCACAAGTTCAATAGAACCCGCACCGGCTACACAATGGCCGATCATGGATTTAGGAGTATTGATATAAGGGAAAGCATCACCACTGAGTCCCAAAGCTTCACTCCAGTTCTTGATTTCCACGGAATCTCCCCTGGTAGAAGTGAGATGACCTGTAATCAAATCAATCTCAGAGGGATCAATTTTTGCTTCTAAAACGGCTGCTTTGATACACTCCTGAACAACTTCACTGTTCGGTGCTGTCATACTACCCCCATTGGTTTGGCCACCGGTATTGAAATGAGCCGCTAATATTTCCGCATATATCCTGGCTCCGCGTGCCTGGGCAGATTCCAGTTCTTCTAAAACCAGGGCGCCTGAACCGCCAGCTGGCACAAAACCCATGGGTTTTTCACTCATAGGTCTGGAAGCTTCTTCCGGTTTATCATTGGATACGCTGCACAGAATTCGCATGGCATCGAATGCTCCCCAAATGTACCGGCCATCTCCTTCCGTGCTTCCACTTAGAACAGTTGTCGCCTTACCACTTTTAATCAATTCATAGCCCAACGACACTGATTCAGATCCTGTAATGCAGGCAGATGAATTTGACATTACCCTCGATCCAAACCCCAAAATACCATTCAAATAAGCACTAGGACCACTGCTCATACTTTCGGGTATGGCGATTGTACCCAGTGCTTTGTTATTTCCGGCATCTATATTGGCGAGGTGTTTTATTATAAATGTATCAAGACCAGGTGCACCCGATCCGAAAACAGCCCCCATTTGGGGTTTTCGGGAGTTTTCCACTTCAAGCCCAGCATCTCGCCAGGCTTCAAGGCCTGCAATACATCCGTAAAGAATGGTCTTGTTTGTGATCTTGGAAGCAATGAATTTGGGTAATTTCTCCTCGATCATTTCCTGAGACACCGCTGGTATTCCCCCAATTTGACATCTAAAATTAAGTTCCTCCAGTTCAGGCCAATGTCGTATTCCGGATTTACCTTCTCTAAGTGCTGAATTGAAACTATCAGTACCAACGCCGTTTGGTGCTACAACTCCTATTCCGGTAATTACAACTCTCTTTTCAGACATGCTATTTATCTCCTGAAGACATCATTCCCGAAAGAACTCCCTTTAAAACTTGCTCACTTCTATCATTCAACATTGTGACAGAGCACTTAAGTTTGCTAAAGCGAAAATATTCTTTTTTGGCGTGGACTGTTACCCTTTCGCCTGGAAATACCGGTTTGAGGAAATCAATTTGGGAAGAGGAGAATAACGGTGTCAACTTCTCAGTGGATGCTCCCTGGGCTGCCGCCAGGTAAATCCCAAAAGACACCAGACCAATCTGGGCGGCTATTTCCGTAAGTATAACTCCGGGTGTTACCGGGTTTCCCGGAAAATGACCAGCATAAAAAAACTCATCCTCTTTTAACGTGTACGAACCCTGAATGTGCTCATCATCCACCGACAAAATTTCGTCGACAAATAAAAACGGCTGCGCGAAAGGGAGATTTATTAAAATATCCTGTGCTGTCATATCAAATCAGGTGCTCCCCCCCATCTACTACAATTCTGGCTCCATTTATCCAGCCAGCTTCATCCAATGCCAGTAGATAAACTACATTGGCTACATCTTCAGGTGAAGTCAATCGACCCTTAGGGTTTCTTATTTTCGCGGAGGCGGTCATAATGTCACTTCCGGGTATAATCGATTGCGAGGGTGTCTGCGTGATGCCTGCCTGAATAATGTTTGAAGTTAATCCTGTGTCCGCCAACTCAATTGCCATGTATTTATTGATAATCTCAAGAGTCGCCTTAGCAGCCGCTACCGCAGCATATCCCTTCCATACCCTCTTATCACCTTCGCTGGTTAACCCAATCACCCGAGCATCAGACATGAATAATCCAGCTTCTAGAAGATCCTGCACCCAGGATAAAATACTGGTAGCCATGGCTTGAATAGTAAGCGAAAAATCAAGCTCCCCCATTTTTGATTGTGAGTACTGGATCTCGTCCTCCAGTTCCCTAATTGCTCTGAATTTTTCCTCAATACTATTCTCTGTCCGGATCTTGTTTCCATGAGACTTTTCTGACAAAAGTTTGAGATTACCTTTTGAGACCGAATGAAGCATTAAACGCACGGAGCCTATGCTTAATTTATCTTTCAATTCCGCAATGACCTCTTTTCGCTTATCCGCATTTAGGGCGTCAGTGTTATATGCAATCAACTCGATGTTATTCGATTTGATCTCTTGAAAGTCTTTGTCCACCTGATCAAGTGTAGATCGTCGATCCCGATGAATAAGAACGAGGTTCATACCTTCCTTCGCTAGCTTTCTGGCTGTCGCCAGACCCATCCCACTTGAAGCCCCCAATATAATTGCCCAGTAATCTTTATTTTTGAAAGTGCCCATCTAGAATCTTTTTATATAGCAGCGTCTTCGCTTGTAAATCACCGAATTTTCCTGGTATTCATTGAATTGACCTAACACATGCTGATTCTGTTCAAGCATCTGATTGGTAAGGGCCGTTTTTATACCTCTTTTGTTAAAAGCTGTCATCAAGTCCCTGAAAATAAGAGCGGTCACTCCCATCTTTTGGTATTCTGGCAATACACCTATCAGGTACATATCTACCGTATCGTTTTTGCTTAATGCCCTCAAAATATGAAAGACACCAAATGGAAATAACCTTCCTCCGGCTTTTTGAAAGGCTTTGGAGAAAGATGGCATGGTGATCGCGAAGCCGACAAGCTCACCTTCGGGGTTGACTATCAGACTAAGTAAATCGGTCACTACAAAACCTAAATACTGTTTGATGTAAAAATCGATCTGAGCTTGTGTAAGTGGATGAAAACCATAAAGGTTTTCGTAGGCTTTGTTAAGTACCTCAAACAACTCCTGACCATAAGACTTAGCTTCTTTCTTACTTTTTAGCTTGAGACTCTTAAGTCCAAATCGGGATTCAATGATTTCCGCTTTTCGAATCAGTCTTTTTGGAGTTGGTGGAACTGACGACTTCAATTCCACCCAATCCACCGATTTTATGTACCCGGAACTCTCCATGTATTTGGGATAATACGGGTAATTGTAAATGGTAGCAATAGTGGCTCTCTCCTTAAATCCCTCAATGAGCATACCTTCAAAATCCATGTCCGAAAAACCAAGTGGTCCATGTATGCCTTTCATGC
Organism: Cyclobacteriaceae bacterium; assembly: GCA_965228045.1. Taxonomy (GTDB): domain Bacteria; phylum Bacteroidota; class Bacteroidia; order Cytophagales; family Cyclobacteriaceae; genus JANQEU01. The sequence goes on from OZ245789.1 coordinate 3,065,458, forward strand.
CGGCGGCTTTGGACCAATCCTCTACAGTTTTTAATAGATTTTCAGCTACTTCTTTATCATCAATAAAATCGATCCACCCAAACCGGGCCAATTCATCTTTCCTGGCTTCCTCCTCCACGATGATCCCGGCTATGCGGCCAACGGGCTGACCATCCTTAAATGCCATCCAGTATTTTACCTCACAATGTTCCAGGGCAGGGTTTTTACGCGGATCGAAAACGGTCAACTCATCATCGATCAGTGGTGGTACCCAATAAGGATTTTTGCGATAAAGTGTAAATGGAAATTTTACAAAAGACTTAAGGTCTTTGAATCTGGGAATTTCCCGTATTTCAATAGACATGGATTTTTAAGCCACTTTTTCTCTAATTGGCACATCCAGCTCCTGAGCGATCTTAATCATCTTGTCGACCGCATAGTCTACCTGCTGTTTAGTATGTGTGGCCATCACGGAAAACCTGATCAAAGTGTCCTGTGGGGCTACGGCCGGAGGTATAACTGTATTCACAAAAACACCCTCTTCCATCAATCTGGTGGAGAATTTAAAAGTCTTCTCGTAATCCCTAATGTACACAGGAATAATCGGTGTCTCTGAGACCCCGGTATCGAATCCTACGGAATCAAAAGCGTCTTTTGTATATTTTGTAATATCCCAAAGACGTTTAAGCACTGTTTCATCTTGCTGCAAGATATCCAGTGATTTGATTACTGCAGCAGCGGATGCGGGCGTCATGCTTGCGCTGAATATGAAAGACCGGGAATGGTGCTTTAGATAGTTGATCGTATCCTTATCACTGGCTATGAATCCTCCCAGTGAGGCAAATGACTTACTGAATGTGCCTCCAATCAGGTCCACATCATCTTCTATATCAAAGTGAGCCGCCGTACCCCTTCCCTGCGGACCAAGAACACCTACCGCATGGGCGCAATCAGACATCACCGTGGCATTATATTTTTTTGCCAATTCCACTATTTCCGGAAGTTTGGCAATATTTCCTTCCATACTAAAAACACCATCGACTACGATGAGTTTAAATGCATCAAATGGGCAATGAGACAACTTATGTTCAAGCGACTTCATGTCATTGTGCTTAAAATACAAGGTCTTCGCCTGTGACAGTCTGCTTCCTTCGATGATGGATGCATGATCATTTCTATCGAGAATAATATAGTCCTCGGCCCGGGTCAGACAAGGAATTACTCCTAAATTCACCTGAAAACCTGTACTATATGCAAGTGCTGCCTCCTTGTTGAGGAACTTAGCCAGCTTCTCTTCTAATTCTACATGGATGTCCAAAGTACCATTCAAAAATCTTGACCCTCCGCTTCCGGACCCATACTTTTCTACGGCCTTAATGCATGCTTCCTTTACACGAGGATCACTCGTCAGCCCCAAATAACTGTTTGAGCCAAACATTAGGATCTTCTTCCCTTTATAGACAACCTCTGTGTCCTGCTGAGATTCCATTTCACGGAAATAAGAGTAATATCCAAGCTCCTGGACTCTCTGGGGTTCTCTGTATTGACTGGTTCTCTCCTTTAGTAAACTCATTTAGATCAAGCTCCTCAACTTGCGCAAAATTATTAAACAATACCCGGATAGTACGAAATTTGCCGGAAAGAGTTGAAAACAGCATATTTCCAAAGAAAATTCGGCCGTTCCTTTGAAGTTCACATCTCCTTTGTCGTACACCAGATCATAAGGTCCATCGGACCTTATTTAATAAGGGCAATCAAATGGGTATTTACCCCCAAAGAACAGCTAATTATTTTCGATAATTTTCAAACCAGGCCACAGAATGGGCAACTTTGGTAATCAATTGAGAAGGTCTGCTCGAAATATTGTGATATGAACCCGGTATTTCCACAAGTGCCGTGGGTATTTCCCTTAATTTCAAGGCATGGTAAAGTTGCTTTGCCTCTGACAAAGGTGTCCGTAAGTCTTCCATTCCTACCATTACCAGCGTTGGTGTTTCCACATTTCCCACCAAGGAAATCGGGCTAAACTTCCAATAGTTTTCAAAGTTCTCCCATGGTTGTCCTGGATACCGGTAATTGGCATAACCATAATAATTATCGGCAGTCAGGGTCTTGCTAATCCAGTTCATGACTGGTTTTACTACGGAAGACGCCGCAAAACGATTGTTTTTACCAATGATCCATGCCGTCATGATCCCTCCAGCACTACCTCCTGTCACGAAAAGTTGATCTTCATCGATATATCCCTTATCCAGCATGGCATCCACTCCATCCATTACATCCTGATAATCGTCCCCCGGATAATTGTTGTAAAGAAGGTTACCGAACTCCTCGCCGTAGCTCGTGCTTCCCCTTGGGTTTGGATAGAAAACAACATATCCCGCGGTGGCATACAGCTGCATTTCAGGTGAAAAACGATCACCATAATTAGAGATGGGTCCACCATGATTCTCTACGAGCAATGGATATTTCTTTGAAGCATCAAAATCGGGTGGTGTGACAATCCATCCTTGTACATCTCTGTCATCCACTGTCGATTTATACCAAATCTCTTCCACCTGACCCAGGTCCCGGAAGCCAAGTATATCTTCGTTCAAACCAGTAATTTTTCTTACCTGGGAGCCCCTTTTCACCAAGGCAATGTCCGAAGGTCTGTAGGGTGTACAGGAAGTGAATGCAAGATCTCCGGATGCTGAGACGGAGTATGACCCACCCCCGTAAGGTCTTCCTATGACCGTGCCGCCAAGGTTATCGGCCACTTTTGTGAATTTGCCAGACAGGGTTACATGCCCGATTTTGGAATTTCCCTTGTCATCGTACTGAAAATACAATCCCGTTCCCTTTTCGTCCCAGGTCAGATCCCCTACACTTCTGTCAAGGTTAAGTGTCACTTCCTTTTTACCTGTACCATCAAGGTTCATGGTATAAAGCTTTGTAACCTGATAAGTCTGTACCTTGTCATCGTACCCGGTATAAGCAATTTTAGAGTTATCAGGAGACACTACCATTCCTCCATCAGGACCATCACGATCCGTAAGTGCATCGATCTTACCAGTCAGAACATCTACTCGATAGATTTCGGAATTCCTGAATTCAAATTCCCACCTCTCGTTTCGGTTAGTGGAAAAGAAAAGAAACTTACCATCCCTGGACCATGCAGGTGTGCCCCTGTGATGAAACTCTCCTGAAGTTATCTGCTTAGGAGATCCTCCTTCAGCGGGAATTATGAAATACTGGCCATAGCCAGGACTAATATAACCTGCACCGTCTTGTTCATGTTTTAATCTTGTGGTTACCCTGGGAGCATCTGCCCACTTTGCTCCTTTCGGTTTTGGCGGTGCAGACACCATCACCGGATTCTTCTCTTCAATTTTCATGGAAAAAGCAATGGACTTTCCATCAGGTGACCAGCTGATTCCGGACGGTGAGGATGGTAGCTGACTGATTCTGGCAAATTGACCGGATTTGATCCAATAAATGTACAGTTCACTTCCTTCGTCGGTAGAGCTTGAAAATGCAATTCGATCCCCTGATGGAGACCACCTGGGGTTTGATTCGTTCACTTCTCTACTCGTGAGTTTCCTGTGTTCCGACCCGTCCGAGTTCAGGATCCACAACCGACCAAAATGCCGGTCATTCATAATGTCCATCCCTCTTCTTACATAAACCACCGATTTACCATCAGGCGATATTTGGGGATCAGATGCATATTCCAATTCGAAGACATCAAGCTCCTGAAAAGGTCTCACCTGTGACAGTCCTACAAAAGGGATCAACAATAAAATCAAAAAAGTTCTGAGCATAGTACTGTACTTTATGTAGTCAAATTTCCTTTGTCATCCCACTGCGCAATATCCATTCTACGCTCCTGATCCACGTATTTGTCTGCCCAGCGCTGATCATAGTTGAGCCCATGTTTTTGCAGTACTTCTTCAGGCACACCATCCCAAACGTTTGGTGTATTACCGGCATACCCGAGCTCCTTTACTCCAATTTCACTGGTATAAAACCCAGTAAGTGTCAGGTTTCGAACCAGGCTAAAAAATCTTACCCCCTGGCTAAGGGATGGATCAGCTTCTTCCGGAAAAGCAATTTGATCAAGCAATGTCTTCTTCTGGGACTCGGAACAGGATTTGAAATTTAGATTATAGGATTCATTAGCAAAATTATCAAGCCACATCAGACCACCCCGGATTGGCAATTGGTGATTGGGCATATCTTTTACAATGAATTCCATGAATTCAGGGACATCCGCCTCAGTCGCGGCTTTGTAATCTCCGTCAGCGGGTAGGATCAGGTCACACAAAATAGCCACTGTTTCCATTTCATGTACCGTAAAGAAGGTTTCTGCCTTAATCGCAGCATCTCTTTTTTTCTCTTCCTCGGTCCGTCCATACACCCCGTCAGTAGATTGCGCAATTTCTTCGTTTGGGGTCTCCGTGGGCGCCTCACATCCCTGCACAAGAGCACCTGTGGCCAGCGAACCGACGAGGATAGATTTTAGTGATTCTCTTCGATCCATATCCTAAATATTTTGTTGTTTCAATTGATCAATAATGTAATCTGATGTTCTCCATGACAGCGCCAGGATGGTCCATGTCGGGTTTTTATCTGCCTGAGACACAAATGGACCCCCATCGCAAACAAATACATTTGGAACTTCATGAAGTTGTTGGAATTCATTGGTAACGGAGGTCTTCGGATCTTTACCCATCCTCGTAGTACCAACTTCATGTATGATCCTACCTGGTGCCAGTAGTCCATAATCGTCCTCTTTTCCTGGCTTATCGCCCAATGGTGTGGCACCCATTCCCTGAAAGATAGCTTCAAAAGTATCGTGCATATGCTTCGCCTGACGAACTTCATGATCCGTCCACTTATAGTGAAACCGGAGCACAGGAATTCCCCATTCATCGACCATATTCGGGTCAATTTCACAGTAGTTGTCTCTCATTGGTACACTCTCGCCTCTACCCGAAATACCTACCACTGACCCATAGTATTTCTTTACATCTTTCCTCAGCTGTGTGCCATATCCTCCTACTTTCAAGCCAAAGAATCGGTTAAAATCATTCACATTAAATCCAAACCCATAAGATGGCATACCCATACCACCCCATTGTTCCAGGTGATAGCCTCTTGGAAAATCAAGATTTTTGTTATCCAGCCACCAGGGACTGTAAAGATGCATCCCACCTACTCCGTCTTCGTTATACAGCTCCCTGTCCATTAATTCAGGCAAGAATGCCGCCCTGCTTGCACCTGTTGAATCATGCAGATACCTGCCTACTACGTCAGAACTGTTTCCAAGTCCATTTGGATGACGCGAGCTTTTGGAATTAAGTAATATCCTGGCTGAGGAGCAGGCTGAAGCCGCAAGCACCACTGTACGTCCTTTAAGCTTGTATTCCTGTCTGTCTTTTTTGTTGATATAAGACACACCTGTGGCTTTCCCATCTGAGTCAGTGGTCACTTCTCTGACCATGCAATCGGTAAAGAGCGAAACCTGACCACCGGATTTTTGAGCCGGGAAAATGAGACACGAACCTGCCGAAAAATCCGCGTAAACCTGGCAAGACCTGCTGCATTGTCTGCAATAGAAGCAGACACCCCTGTCTTCATTGATCTTTTTAGTAAGAATAGACAGCCTTGCCGGGATGGTGAGCACACCCGCCTTAGTTGCGCCTTTTAGGTAATACAGTTCGTGCAGTCTTGGTTTTGGCGGTGGCAGGAAAAAGCCATCTGGTTCATTATCTATTCCTTCACGTGTCCCGAAGACACCCAATAACTTATCGACCTTATCATAATACGGAGCCACATCCTCATAACCAATTGGCCAGGGCTCACCTAGTCCATCGATAGCACCTCTCTTGAAATCCTTGGGACCAAATCGCAAGGAAATACGACCCCAGTGATTTGTTCTCCCACCCAACATTCTGCTTCTAAACCAGTCGAATTCCGTTCCGTTCTTCCTGGTATAAGGTTCTCCATCAATATCCCATCCCCCATAAGCCATGTCAAAGTCCCCAAATGCCCGGGTTGATCCGGCCCCTCTTCTGGGTGATTCCCAGGGCCATTTAAGTTGTGTTTTCTGTTCAGGATCTTTAGGGTCAAAATAAGGACCTGCCTCGACCACAGCAACCTTTAATCCTGCATCAGCCAGTATTTTGGTGGCCATACCGCCTCCGGCACCGGAACCTACGATGATGACATCAAACTGGTCCGCAGATTCAATTACTTGCATAAAATCTTCCTTTTAAAATCATATTGGATCAGGAAGATAATCAGAATCAGCGAAAACTATTTGCCGGGTGGTGTGGTCGGTCTAACTTCGATTTTACTGGGAAGTGTACGCGGATGAATTTTAAGAAGATCAACAACTATTTGTCCCAGGTCTTTGATCTGAATTTTCCAGGAATCTGCTGGTCCGGGTGTATGTTCATTGAAATATGTTGCCACCGAGCCAGGCATGATCGTGGTTGTTTTTATTCCGTATTTTCGTAAATCCAGCATTGCAGCCTGCGTAAACCCGGTCAAACCAAACTTACTGGCATTATAGGCAGCGCCACCAGCGAAAAAATTAGTGCCCGCTAAACTGGAAATCGTTATGAAGTATCCCTTCGACGCCTTTAGATGATCTAAGCCGGCCTTTATGGTATTGAAAACGCCTGTGAGATTTATATCTATTGTATCATTCCATTGCTCACTGGTAAGATCTTCAATGGACGCAAAGTGACCTACACCTGCATTGGCCACAATAACGTCAATTCCTGACCATTTGTCTATAGCTGTTCCGAATGCCTTTTCCATGGAGGACATGTCCCTTACGTCAGATTGAATGGCCAAAACATCTCCTTTTGTTGATAACGTTTTCTTAGCCTCTTCAAGCGACCTATTATCTCTTCCGGTAATAGCCACTCGCATACCTTGTTCCAACATTGACTCAGCTATCCCATAACCGATTCCCTTACTTCCACCGGTTATAAATCCTACTTTTGATTTTAAGTCTTGCATCTTTATATTTTTTCAAAAAAATTAAAAAAAAAGCCCTTCACGTGAATGAAAGGCTTTTACGTACAATTAAGTTCTATTATCAGCCACCTTTCAGCGTATCTATTTCATCCATGATAGCTTCCGCTTTTTCAGGCATTTTCAACTGAGTATACAAATACGATAGCGTCTCAAGAGTAGGTACGTCATCACCTTTGAGGTCTTTAATGATTTCCCACTGCGGAAGTGCCACCTTTAATTTCTCCTGAATAATAGGTGTCAATTCCTCCGCTTTTTTAAGATCTGCTTTTGATACACCCAATGCATTTCTTTCCTTGATGATTTCGTTAGCTTCAGAGATTAACATTACGCCTTTATTGTATTGAGCGCTATAGTGAGAGGGATCAGCTTCCACGGCTTTATTATAAGCTTCCATGGCGCGATTCTTCCGGTCCTCTTTTTCCGCCTCGTCCTCAACCTTCTCTGCAATCTCTTCATTCAGAATCCCAAGCGTGAACCATAAGTTTGGATCGTCTTGTTCCGCTTCAAGCTGAGCTTTTAGATTTTCTTCAGCTTCCTCTACTTTCTGCATTTGAATCAAAAGAGAAATCTCTGTTCTGGATAGGTCGTTATCTTCCGGATATACTTTCCTGATTTCACGGGTCAACCTAAGTGCTTCCTCTAAATCTTTTTCTACAGATCCTACCAAATAGATCAGTAAGTTCCAGATGCTCTTGTCCTGAAGACCATATTCAATAGCACTATAGAAATTCTTTATAGCGGCTTCATTTTCATTAATGTTCTGTGCAGAAACACCCGCATTGATATAAGCATTTGTATCCGCTGGACGGATCAAAGCTGCCCTCTCAAAATTTTCCATGGCAGTAGCATAATCCTCCGCACCATATGCGTTACCGCCTTTACCCATGTAATAAGCCCAGTACTTTTCTATGTGAGTGGTCATGGCAACAGGGATGCCAGCATCCATCATAAACAGATCCTTCTCATCTCCATTCATCTCATTAGCTTTGATAAATGACTCCGCTGCGGTTGGAAGTGGATTCTCAGCGAGACCCTGGTGTTCCTGAGTGGTGTCAATTACTGCATAGACCAGGCCTCTCAGGTAATAGGTCTTCGGATCATCTTTCGTTTTTTCGTAATCTACAGCTCGATCAATCATATCCTTTGCATCTGCCATTTTGCCAGAATTGATCCAGGTCTCTACCCGATTCAACTTAGGCTTAGGCTGCGCAATTGCCATAGTAGTACCTGCGATCACTACCGCAAGCAAAATTGTAATCCTTTTCATGTCTAAATATTTCAAAGTAAAATTCTAAAATCTATTCTTTAGTCTCAGAGTCTCCCTCCGTGCCTTCCTCTTCAATATCTTCTACCTGCACCTCAACATAATCAATTTTTTCAACTGCTGAAATCTTATCGTTTTCATTCAGTCGAATCAGTTTGACTCCTTGGGTAGCTCTTCCCATAACTCTTAATGTCTCTATTGACATCCTAATGGCTATTCCCGATCTATTGATAATCATTAGATCATCATTATCGCGAACGGCTTTTATAGCCACTAATTTGCCAGTTTTCTCCGTAACATTTAAAGTTTTTACACCTTTTCCACCTCTTTTCGTAATTCTATAGTCATCCAGAGAAGATCTCTTGCCATATCCTTTCTCCGAAACGACCAAAAGCGAGAAATCTTCGTCTTTTCCCACACAAACCATGCCGACAACCAGTTCATTATCACCCAGATAGATCCCACGAACTCCTGCCGCCGTTCTGCCCATAGGTCTTACATCCGATTCGTGGAAATTAATAGCCCGTCCCGAGTCGGTGGCAATTATGGTTTGATTATCACCATCTGTCAGTCTTACATCCAGCAGCTTATCACCTTCATTAATGGTGATGGCGTTAATCCCATTTTGTCTCGGTCGACTGTACGCTTCAAGAGATGTTTTCTTGATGGTACCTCTCATGGTACACATGATGAGGAAGTTATTATTGATGTAATCCGGATCAGTCAGGGTCTTAACATTTATAACGGACCGGATTTTATCTTCAACCTCGATATTGATCAGGTTCTGAATCGCTCTTCCCTTGGAAGTTTTGGATCCTTCAGGTATTTCCCAAACTTTTTTCCAAAATACCTTACCGAACTCTGTAAAAATCAGAAGATAGTTATGGGCAGAAGCAATAAACAAATGCTCTGTGAAATCATCTTCTTTCGAAGTGGCAGCTCTGGAACCAACTCCTCCCCTTCCTTGTGTGCGGTATTCTGTCAATGGAGTGCGCTTGATGTATCCACCGTGGGAAATGGTTATCACCATGTCCTCATCAGGAATCATGTCCTCTGCTGTGAAATCATCCGCAGCGTGTTCGATGACAGATCTTCTTTCGTCTCCGTATCGCTCTTTTACTTCACCCAGCTCAGATTTTATGATATCCATCCTTTCATCCTCGTTTTCAAGAATAGATTTCAGTCGTTCAATAAGTGCCTTAACCTCCTCATACTCTTTGATGATCTTTTCACGCTCAAGACCGGTAAGTCTCTGAAGTCTCATCTCCAGAATGGCCTTAGCCTGGATTTCGGAAAGCTTGAATTTCTCCATCAATCCATCTCTGGCTTCATCCGGATCACGACTTTTTCTAATGAGTTCAATGACCTCATCAAGGTTATCGAGTGCAATCAAATATCCTTCTAGAATATGTGCCCTCTTCTCCGCTTCATCCAGCTCGTATTGTGTACGTCGGACCACAACCTCGTGTCGATGATCTACATAATGAACAATCAAGTCCTTAAGATTCAATGTGCGAGGTCGACCTTTAACAAGGGCTACATTATTAACACTAAAGCTTGATTGAAGTTGGGTGTATTTGTAAAGGGTATTAAGTACAATATTTGGAATTGCGTCCTTCTTAAGCTCATACACTATTCTGAGACCGTGACGATCAGACTCGTCACGCATATCCGATATTCCCTCAATTTTCTTTTCATTGATGAGCTGAGCAGTCTTCTCGATCATCGAGGCTTTATTTACCTGATATGGTATTTCGGTAACTATGATCTGCTCACGACCATTTTTGGTTTCCTCGATCTCAGCCTTTGCCCTGATGACGATTCTTCCACGACCTGTTTCGAACGCCGCCCTAACTCCCTGGTAACCGTATATGATACCCCCTGTCGGGAAATCAGGAGCAATGATAAGTTTCGACAATTCGTCGATTGAAATATCCCTGTTATCAATATACGCAATGATTCCATCCACTACTTCCGTCAGGTTGTGAGGCGCCATATTTGTGGCCATACCCACAGCAATGCCTGAAGCACCATTCAAAAGCAGGTTTGGAAGCTTGGCGGGAAGTACTGATGGTTCAGAGGCAGAATCATCATAATTGGGTACAAAGTCTACTGTGTTCTTATTGATATCCGCCAGCAACTCCTCAGAGATGCGCTTCAATCTCGCCTCTGTATATCGCATGGCCGCCGGGCTGTCTCCATCGACAGAGCCAAAATTCCCCTGTCCATCAACCAAAGGATATCTTAAGGACCACTCCTGAGCCATACGTACCATGGTATCGTATACAGCAGTATCTCCGTGGGGGTGATACTTACCCAGTACATCCCCAACGATTCTGGCACATTTCTTATACGGTCTGTTGTAGTTAACACCTAGTTCGTCCATCCCATAAAGGATGCGACGATGCACTGGTTTAAGTCCGTCACGGACGTCGGGAAGTGCTCTTGAGATGATTACGCTCATCGAATAATCGATGTAGGCGCCTTTCATTTCATCTTCAATATTTATTGCAATGATATTCTCTCCCGATCTGGGATTTTCATTGTCACCCTCTGCCATCTATTGATTAGTAAATTTGACTCTAAAAATTTGCCGCAAGATACCGATTTTTTTGCTCTAAACCGAGCGATCAGTATGGATTCAACTTGTTTCTGTTTCGGAATTTATACCGAAATAGTTTGCGATGATTTTCACCGATTTTGGGGTTCTGTTTTTTCCAAAATGGCTGACCCCTAACCTCCATGAGTTGTCCGCTTGTAGGGTCGGTAATAACATGCTTCAACTGGGCGTGATCACTGGCAATCGGTGATCTGGGAATTTCCGGAATATTGATACTGATACCTACCTGGACCGAAAAGGCATTCTGACCATGGTTGATCGCTCCTCCCCCTGGAATGTTAATATTATAATTTCGGAGGTCGTACGATGGCCTGACAATTATTCTGAAATATTCGGACCATACGTTTTCTATGGTTACCCCAAAATTGAAATAAGTGCCGGCGTTTAGCAAGGTCTTATCGAATACCGAACCATATATCATCTTACCAGCTCTCAACTCCCCTACAAAATTAAAATTCCAATATTGATAGAAGTTGTAGCCCAACATTCCAAAAAAACTATTGAAACTGGTGCTTTTAAAGTCCGGCTCATACACCCTGATGATATCAGAGTAGCTCAACGGCCGAAGCTCAGTAATCCATTGTCTTTCATAGGTCCAACCAATACCACCTCTGAAATTTCCATAATCATAATGAGCAGAGAAATTAACTGGTATTCCACGACCGAAACCTTCAAATGAAAGACCCGAAGTATCGGGTATAATGAAGGGTATGTCATTGAGTGCGGGATTGTTTACGGCTTCATACGGAGGTCCATTAGGCAGGACAAAAGGAACATTGTAGTTCAATAGGATATCTACTTCCTGGCCTTCAACAGGTGCATTTAACCAGTTTGAAAACCCAATGACGTTCTCCGGCAGTGTCTCCCCTTCATCCAATACGATCATCTGCTGAGTCTGATCCTGAATGAAGTAGAACCCGGAGAAATCATGTGTATAATTAGTGTGCGTGTAACCAAAAGTAAGACTCCATGAAATCTTGTTTAGTGCTACCCTGGCCGGATTGCGGTAAATATTGTACTTTCTGTAGATATCGGGAGATACCTCCTGTGATAAAACCGCGCTATTGAAGCACGCCATTACACTTAAAAAGATGATGAGTCTCTGTTGTGTTTTAATGGTCTACCTGTTTGAGAAGCACAAAATTACCAACATTTCAGCGAATGTCCACCAAACGTACGTCAAAGAGCAAAATACTGAATGGAGGTACATCTAATGCATATTCCGGGATTATCCTTGCTGTAAACAAATGATCTTCTAAATTGTAATTAACCGGGATCCAACTTGCACTTTCCTGATATCCGGCCATAGATGGAATTACGATCACCGCCCTCTCTCCTAATCTCAAAAATCCTAATCCCTCTTCGAGGCCTGGCAAAATCTCGGTAACCCCGTACTCCAATTCAAATTGACTTACAGAACCTATGGTCAGTGTATCTTCCAACTCAGGTCCGCTCATGATATGCACAGTGTAGTTGAGTGTCAGTAGATCACCATTTGAGGGCAATGGTTGAGCGGTGACTGTGTCCTTTGTCAGTCTTTTGAAGATTGAGCCGGAGGGCAGGTTGATAACCGGCTCCACAGGTGATTCCAGTGTGTCATTTAGACTATTGGCAAGAATAAAGTCATTAATATCAGAAAGCTGCTGTCCGTCGACATCATTTTGGGTCTGCACCTCGGCTATTTTGACAATCATATGGACGTAGCTGCTGTCGTCAATAATCCCCCGAAAATCAAATCCTTCCCAACCCTGGGAAGGAGGTAAAATAAACCCATATTCTTCACCTTCTCTCATTAAACTAAGTCCATAATCCAGGCCGGTAGGATAAATGGAATTAGTCCCCTGTTTCATGATTCCGGGAACGTCCACATCTTCATCCAGATTATCAATGATCACTGTACCTTCCGGTGAGAATTCTTCCAGGCGATAATAGACGGTGGAAATCCTGGAGGCGGCAGATGCACTGTCAGGTTGCTGTGAAATTGGGTAATAAAGGATTCCATTTGGTCCTTCCTGAAACTCAATTCCGTTTTCTACCTGAAATGCTGAAATCAATGAATCAAGTTGCACGTCACCAGACGGTGAGATGTCACCATCATTTCCACAACCAGTAAATCCAAGTAGAAAAGCGGGTGCGCAGAAAAATAACAGGATTCTGACTAGCATCTTTCCTGTAACGTTAGGATTAGGCGGGTATTGCGGCAAGGAGATTTAGCCCTTCACATCGAAGGTTTTACAAAACATATGGAAAACCGGGACCTGGCTCAATCCCAGTGCTTCACCAATTTCCAACATTACACCATACTCTGCTTTTCCAATGGCGCGGTGGTCACTTATGATCTCCTCATCGTTTTCCAGGAAAAAAGAGGCTATAAAGCGAATTAAGATATAAGGCTGACGAAGCACTTCACGTTTATACTCTTCATATGACACTTCCTTGTCCTCTACGAAGCTTTCTTTCTTAAGTCCCTCATAATTAAAAGAGGACTCGATCGACAATTTTAACACTCCGTAAAACTTGTCTTTCCACTGGGAAAAGTTTTTGATCAAAAACTTCATGGCAAACACCACCGGATCTTTTTTCATGAAATACCCACCCTTGGAAAGTTTCCTAGCTTTCTTGTTTAACGCCCTTTCCTCAAAAATGCTGATACTGTCATTTGCCAGAGCAATTCCCAGTGTGGGAGCCATGATGACCAGCGAGAAGAAATCATTGTCGCTGATCTCCAAATACGGAGCTTCATTTTTACAAAAATCTTTTTTCAATTCCAGATTCGCGCTTTGAATTTCCGGAATTTCCATCAAGGAGTCTACTTCGTATTCGGTGAACATGAGAAATTAATTTGTGTCAAATTAATAACCTTTTGAAGAAATAAAAAAAGGGTTTGATCATCAAACCCTCCTAAAATAATTTCAAACGGTAATTAACCCGCGTCTGTGTCCGTCTCCACTGCCTCAGCCTCAACTTTTAAAGCCTCAAGAATCACAGTATAACGGTCTTTCACTTCGTCATCTGATTTCAGGGCTTTTCTCAAATCATTATACAGTCCGGCACCGATATCTTCCTTAATTTTAGTAGTGTAGGTCTCTTTGAAAATATCTTTCTTCTCCTCGATCCTGGCCTGGATCGCTTCAAAAACGGCAACCTCCTCTTCCGAGGCCTCGGTGCCATCGAGGCTTCCTGACTTGCTCGCTTTAGATAATTCATTGTATCCTGATGCGTCCAATACACCGGACTCGTCCAGCCAGATCCCTACAGAATCTCTTACAACATTTCCCAATTCGTCCTGAGCTTGTTCTGCCCATACCATAACTGCAGCGTACTTTTTCAGGTCGTCATCGGAAAAGGTAGTTTCTTCCTGAGCAGACGCTGAAAACACCAACACCAAGCTTCCTACTAGTCCAAATATTCTCTTCATGATTCGTCTTAAAATTTTGGTTTTCAATAGATATAAGCGGCCAAAGATAGAAAAAGTGCCTTAAAATGCGAGATTAATGATATTTGGGGTCAATTTAAGGTTTGATAGGAATGAAAATAGGTCTTTCCTTTCTGCCCTTCAAACTCAAAAGTCTCCAAAGTGGTATTGATATTTCCCCTGTTACCCCGCAACTTAATTTCATTCTTGCCAGGATCAAGAGGTACCCTGGAGTAGTAAATACTATGTGGTATAGTCTGCCAGTTTCGTGTATCCGCCTTTTCTGTGGCGGCATTGACAAGCCCTACTATTAAACCAAGTCCTTCATTTTCTTTTTCAATCGATTCTTCCAGTGCTTTTTTCAAACCTGCCCGTAATAAAGACTTGCCTAGTTCCAGCACCATACGCTGCTGAAGTGATTTAAACGCAATTCCGTTTACATCCTCTGTCATTTCCATTTGTACCGTTTCTCCGTTGACTGATATGCTTGCTCCGTCAAAATATGGTGGTCGCTCTATGTATTTCGGTACGGTAACCCTGAAGATCTCAAGGTCTGTAAGTGAGCTTTTCTCATCTCCTGAAGTTGAAAATGGAAAAGCAAAGCCTAATTCATCATTTACAAAAACAACACCCCCCTCATTTTCCATGGTCACAAAATTGATGGACCATTCATCTTTCACGGGTCCGAGACCATTGTGCCAAAAGAACACGATGTCACCATGTGGATTTGTCGATGGCTGGTAGGTGATCTCGAACTTTTTCTCATAGAAGTCAACTTCATTGAAAAAACCGGACAAGTAAGCTGTTCTCAGAAGATCCTTCTTTAATTGGTCCGGTGCGGAGAGTCCAAAGAACTTCTCGTAGTCCGTTTCATAAATATTGAGGGCATTCCTGTAGGCAATGAAAGCGTTGTTATATTCTCCATTAGCATCATAAATGAGTCCCATCAGGTTATGAATGAAGGCGTCCTGTTTGTATTTATTATCTGATTTGTACTTATCGGCCAATTCGTAAAGTCGGTTATTCAACCTTCGACACTCCACCAGAGCGGCTTCATAATCATTCTGCTTCAGAAAATTCATGGCCTTATAGTAAAGCAGCAGCAAGTGCTCATGGTCTTCACCAGGATACTCAATCGCATTAGGATTGGTCAAGAAGGAAGCAGCTGTGTTGAAGTAATTCTTTTGGTAATCTTCACCATAGATATAGGCCTTTTCGAAGTAGTTATTTGATACTTCATAATTTCCCAAAAGATGATGAACTACACCACTGTTTGCCAGGTATAGAAAACGGGCTTTCTTTTTGAGTCCTTTCCTATTGCCATAGATAATATCCCAGGCCTCATCCATGTGACCGGATTCAAAGGCCTGGTTAAATTCATAGCTTGTCTGGTAGTAAGTGGCACACGAAAGCACCACAAAGGTAACCACCAGCCAAAGTGATATCCTTTTGATCATTGATATTTTCGTGAAAAGCCAGGGATCAGTTTCGGATGTATTTCTTGATCTCCTTATCTCCTATCCAAACCTTTTCGTTTGTCTCTAGGTTTGCAAGCTCAAGGTTCACTTTGTAGTTTACAACTTTCTCATTCCGGTAGGAATCCGTGACTGAAGTGATAACTCCAAACATCATGAAATCAGCTCCCAGTTCTTTTCCCCATTGAGCCTGAGTCTCAGGTGAGGCAAACTCACCTTGCTGTGCTCGCTCCTCTCTCAATTTTTCACGAAACTCGGAGTTCTGAACAACACGTACCATTCCGGAGTTTATAAACTCTCTCTCTATGTCTTTGATGAATGTTTCTGATTCGATGTGCTCGCTGCTTTTATTTGAGACCATGCCTACGATGACCACAGGTTTGCGATTCATGGCCCGGCTAAAATCATCTTTCCATGGACGATTTAGTACATCTCTGATCATCTCTTCCGCTACAAGTTTGGAGTCAGTGTCATTCCATCGTCCACTCAGATCGATCTGCTGATCCGGACTTACCCTGGTGACACTTCTATTTGAACAACTGCTGGCAAAAATCATGACCGCCGCGGCGAATACTAAGGTGTTTAAATATTTCATTTGAGTCTTAAATGTGATAAACAAAATTATGTTCAATTGGCCAGTTTAAAAACCTGCAATTAGCTTCAGGTTAAAAAATCTCGCCGATAATGAATTCGGAATTGCAAAACTCGTGCCATTAACATCTTCGATCCATGTATAGGACAACGTATTGTCTGCTCCCAATGCATTTAGAATTTCTAATTTTATTGCCAAAAGATCAAGCAGACTAACCCTTCTAAGTCGAAAATCTTTTGAAAATCCAATATCAATTCTATAATACTCATCCCCGGAAAATGCATTTCTTAAGGCCTGGTTTTGTGGTGGCCCAAACGGATAACCGGATCCAAAATTTCCATGAAGATAAACCCTCGTTGTAGGATCGAGTGGTAAATGGTCTTCAAAGTAAATGCCGAGGTTGATCCGTTGATCCAATGGTCTACGCACAGATGAAAGGCCATCATTGGCAATATCCTCCTCCGTTTTCAAAAGGGAAAGACTAAACCATGATTGCGTTCCTCTGACAAACTCTCCATTGATCCTGGCATCTAAACCAGTGGCATAACCTGAGGCGTTGTTCAGGGCCTGGTAGCGCAACCGTAAATTGTCCACATCATATGGAATGATGTCTCTCAGAAATTTATAATATCCCTGTATGGAAAGCGAAAACGGCCGATCCCAAATAAGCATATACCGCTCAAATCCTGTAATCAAATGATATGATTTCTGAGCCTTTAGCTCCGTTCTCAGCTCCCCTCCGTACGTTCTTAGCTCCCTGTAAAAAGGATGTTGACCATAGCTTCCCGCTGAGAATGAAAAGTAAGTTGGTCTGGAAAGTCTCGGTTTTATTCTGTAAAGTAGTCGTGGACTTACGAGCGTTTCACCCGTTTCTGTCCAGTGATTGGTTCTGACCCCGATGTTCAGTTCCTGTAAAGAATCGCTTGAATGGTACTGCAACTGGACATAACCATAAAAATGCTGATTTGAAAGCTCAAGGGCATTGTCCACCACTTCGGTGACATTAATGTAATCAGCAGAGTCCTTAAAGGAATACTCCCGGATATTGTCTTCTATGATTTGATTTCGGATTCCGATGCCAAACTCAATGACCGAGTTTTCAGATACCAGCAATTCGTGCCTGTTTTCCACTGTGGTGAGAAAAGCATTCAGATCATTGCGACCATAATCCAGCTGACTTCCAATGCCCCTGGTTATGACACAATGATCAAATGTGCCTGAAGCCGGATTATTGTCAACATCGCATAGTCTGTACGCTCCTTCAACTTCATAATCTTCATTTTCTATTGTATAAACCGAGGAAATAATCAAACTGGATCTAAACTTTGGATTGAACCAATGACTGACCTTAACGCCTGATTGCCAGGTATCATAGGTCAACAATTCCTGACCAACGAATGCCGTCTGAAGTCGAAAATTGCGAGTCACTGAACCGAATTCCGTCAACTGGGAAGTGGGAAATGTCTGGTACCTGTTTCTGCCATACGAAATAAGCCAGTCCAATTTCGTACGATTGCGATAAGTGGAACTTCTTTTGGTCAAATCCCATGACAATAAACTTTGTACATCTGTAAATCTTGGGAAATATTGACCATCAACTTCCAAAGTGTTTAGAAGATATCTCGAATCTCTATGCCGAATACCAGCCAGATAATTAAATCTTTGATCGGCAGTACCTCCTCCGAAGTATCCGGTACCTCCCAATAATCCCAAAGAAATACCACCTCTGAGGCTGTCCAACTCCTTGTATTCAATGTTTAAGGAACTTGACAATTTGTCCCCGTATTTGGCTTGCCATCCACCCGAATAGAATTTAATGTCACCTACCAGATCCGGATTTACAAAGCTCAACCCCTCCTGTCTTCCGCTATTCGCCAGGAACGGACGATAGATCGGTATGTCATTGACATAAACCAGGTTTTCATCAAAGTTGCCACCTCGAACAGAATAGGCACTTGAAAGTTCATTGTTGCCGGACACACCCGGCATCGTAGCCAGTACTTTGTTGAAATCACCAAAAGCTGATGGGAGGTTGCGGGCCGATACTTCATCGATGCTGTATGCATTCTGTTCCATACTCTCAATGTCATCGCCGGCTTCAATTTCCAAACTTTCCAAAACCTGGGTTTTCGTAGACAGCGTGATTTCAAGAAAAATGTCTTCAGCCCCTAAAATGACTGTATCCATTTCCAGGAAGGAAAGATGGGAAAATGATATTAGAATCGAATCTTTAGGTATAACCAGAATGGAAAATCTTCCATCCTCATTTGTAGTTGTACCCTGGTCATCACTTATGCGTATGGCGGCTTCCGATATTGGAGTACCCTCTGAGGTTTTCAATATACCTGCAACGCTTATGCGCTCCTGGGCAGCAGACAACATTGCCAAAGAAATAAGAAGAATTGTGAATTGTACCCGGATCATGGGCTGCTCGATTACCTGAGATCGGAAATGACCTGAGCATAGTCATTTGATCTAAAAACTGTATTTCCGGCCACAAGAATGGTAGCTCCGGCTTTGGCCAATGCATGGCTATTGGCCACAGTAACCCCACCATCGATTTCAATGTCGACATGGTGTCCTACACCTGCTATCAATTCCTTACATTGGGTAATTTTATCGAAAGTACGTTCAATAAATTTTTGTCCTCCAAATCCGGGATTGACGGACATAAGCAATATAATGTCAATCTCCCCGATAATATCCTCCAACAGTTCGACAGGAGTATGAGGATTCAAAGCTACTCCTGCTTTCATGCCAAGCTCTTTTATCCTGGTCACGGTGCGATGCAGGTGCGGACAGGTCTCATAATGAACAGAAAGACTTTCAGCTCCACTCTCCTTACAAATCTCCAGATAGGGATCCGGATCCTGGATCATCAGGTGAAAATCCAACGGCTTTTGTGTGTGCTTATGGATGGCATTCGTCACAGGAAAACCAAAAGAAATATTAGGCACAAAAACGCCGTCCATAATGTCAATGTGTAAAATTTCGGCGTCAGTTTTGTTAATTGCCTCGATCTCTTTTTGAAGGTTTGCAAAGTCCGCTGCCAGTATGGATGGGGCAATTTTGATATTTCCTTTCAATTCTTGATGAGTTTAACTTCCCGGGTGATTGTATCCATCTGCATTTTAAGAAAATAAATTCCATTGGTCAAATCCGGAAGATCCCATACATAAATATCTGAATCCAGTTTACCCTGAAACTCATCTATGGTCTTACCATTGATATCAATCAGCAAAAGGCCAACTTCATTTCCCTGAAGAAGGTCCGATTTAATAGTCAGAGATTTTCCATTAAAGGGATTGGGATAAACTGTGATCTTCTTATCCACAATGTCACTAAGAAGGATCATCTTCTCATCCGAGTTGTACAAATAGTCAGGAATCCCGTAGCCAAAAAGCGAATCCGGATCATTGGACCGGGAAGATATGGATCGTATAAAATCCACCATTTCGATATTTGTCATTTCCGGGTTGGCCTGCCAAAATCCAGCGGCCATACCTGCAACGATGGGTGAGGAATAGCTTGTACCATTCCCAAGGGTCACATTACCAGAACTATTAACGATTGCGACGGACGTCCCCAGGGCCACCACATCTGGTTTGATCCGGCCATCTGATGTGGGACCTACAGAACTAAAAGGAGCCAGTTCAAGCTCCCCTGTTATACCACCTACTGACAAAACATACTCCACGTCAGACGGAGGAGTAACCAATTGCCACGCACTGTTTCGTTCATTCCCCGCACTGTTTACAACCAAAATTCCACGATCAATCGCCATCTGAGCCGCGATGGAAACTATAGTGGTCTTTCCGTCAAGGTCTTGCTGTGTATAATTCATTTCAGGCAAACTGAAACCATCACAATATCCTAAAGAAGATTGAATAATATCTACTCCAGCACTATCGGCATGTTCAGCCGCCAGAAGCCAGTTGTACTCTTCGACTCTGGTCTCTGATTTTACGTCTTCCGTCACATAAAGAAGAAAGTTACTCTTAAAGGCTGAACCCTTAAACGTCTCGAAATTTCCTGCCAGCACAGAAAACACGCTTGTACCATGACCGCTGTACTGGAATGGATTACCTGTATTTCCCACAAAATCAATTGTTGCATTGATCCTGTCCTCGATGAAAAGATGCTCGAAAACTTTGGAAGTATTCACGGAAGGGAAGCCGGCATCAAGTACAGCGATAGTGATGCCTTCACCATTATAACCGTCAGAATGCATGTCATCAATGTTCAAAAGGCCCAATTGAAACTCGGTGTCAGCTTTGTCAAGATCTGGTTGCTCAAAATTTACAGGTATTTCAAATCCCTGAAATGCATTGCCCAATTGGCTACCTTCGGATACCAGCTCCACTTTTTTGACAAAATACAATCCTTCGACGGCCTGAATCAGCGAGTAATCCATTTCAACGATGGCCAGGTTGAGCCATTTGCTTTTGAAGTATACTTCAATATCAAGCTGCCCCAGTTCGTTAACATACTTTTGAGAAACAGGCAGGTCATCCTCGGTGATCTCCAGACCAAACCTGTTTCGCCTTTCAATGGCTTTTTGACTTAAAAATGCCTCGGGGACATCAATGGAGAAACCATTTTCTTCTTTATCCTTGAAGTAAATGGCATATCTGTTGACCTGAGCTTCTGCCAGATCAAAGCAGACCCATAAAACCAGGGCAATTAATAATCTATTCCAAACCATAATCAATCAGGCGCTGAGTGAATTCTATTCCATTTAGGATTTGACCTGCGCTGTCGCAGTCAACCGTACAATATTCCAGGATTGTGGCCTTCTTCTCAACCAATCCTACACCTCTGGCATATACTTCGTACTGTTGGTTCTGATTGACAATGTTTTCGGGAATATCCGCAATAAGTACTTTGATGAAATCCATGCCAGCGATCAAAGAATCTTCAAGACTCAACTCACTCTCTACCACCTCCGCATAACTGACCTCCATAGACTCTCGTGCGTTGAAGGCGTTGATATTCCATGTCTTACCTTCTGCTATGGGAAATGAAAGGACAAAAGAGGCTACGTTACCTGAACTCAAAACTACTCCCTCATCAGCGATTCTAACACTTCTTACCGAATCCACCTCCCACTCCAGGGTATCCGAGGAGCGAGTCTCCCGAAAGATCAGGTAATTCACTTCGTTATTGGACGAAAAAGTATCTTCAACTGATTCTCTTAAAAAGTATTTAAGAGTATCGAACCCACTGATCTCGTAGTTTATTTGAGAGACCTCATACGTTCTGTAGGAACCCAGCTCTACCGGATAATAATCCTGACCCAGGTCGGCTTCGAATGGTTCTAATTCATTTGAGCACTGTATTAAGAGAAATACAACCCAAAGTGTACTAAGCGATCTTCTCATTGGCTTGTCGAAAACTTGATTGGATCCATCCTCCACCCAGTACATCATTCTCCTCATAGAAAACTGCCGCCTGACCCGGGGCTATTGCAGAAACACCTTTGCCAAAAAATACCTTCATAGTATCACCAGCCTGTTCAATAACGGCGGGCGTACCTGTGTCATTGTATCGGACCTTGGTTACGGTATCGATTCGCTCAGTGAGAGATTCGTATTTCTGCATGTTGAGCTGCTTCACATACATCCCATCCCTTGACAATTCGTCAAAAGTGCCAAGAACCACTCGATTCTTTTCTTTTTGGATCTCTGTGACATAAACAGGGTATCCCAATGCAATGCCAAGTCCTTTCCTTTGACCGACGGTATAAAATGGATAGCCTTCATGTGTACCAACCACGGTACCATCCTCCAGCACAAATTCGCCACCCCCAACTTTTTCATCAAGTCCTTCTACTCTGCGTCTGAGGAAGCCTCGATAGTCATTGTCTGGCACGAAACAAATTTCATATGACTCGGATTTTGTGACTAGCTCTGTAAATCCGCGATCCATGGCCATTTCGCGAATCTCACTTTTATGTAATGATCCCAACGGGAACTTCGTGCGACTTAGACTCTCCTGAGAAACTCCCCAAAGCGCGTAAGATTGGTCCTTACTCATGTCCTGGCCTCTTGAAACTATATGCCGTCCATTTTCTTCCCTGATTTTGGCATAATGACCCGTTGCGAGATAATCACAGCCCAGCTGGTCAGCCCGGCGTAAAAGTGCATCCCATTTGATATGGGTATTACAAAGAACACAGGGATTTGGGGTCCTGCCATTTAAGTACTCGTTGGTAAAATGATCTATTACATAGTCTCCAAACTCATCCCTTATGTCGATAATATAATGTGGGAACCCCAGGCTCACTGAAATATTCCTGGCATCATTGATTGACTCCAAACTGCAACAACCGGTCTCTTTTTTACTTCCACCGGATGACTGGTAATCCCAGGTCTTCATGGTCATTCCTATGACCTCATAACCTTCTTCGTGTAATAAGACAGCTGCGAGAGAGCTGTCGATGCCGCCACTCATAGCGACAAGTATTCTTCCCTTTTTACTCATAGCTTATTGCCGGGTTCACAGCCACGGTTTACGCTTAATAAAATAATTTATAAGATAAGACGCAAAGCTACGGTATTCAATTTCAAAGAAAAACCCAAAAACATTTTGTTCAACTTTTTTTTATTAAAGTTAAACGGAACTATTACATTTTCGTATTTGTATGTAGAGACATATACCTAAAACCAAGAGACAAATTATGTTAGAAGATTTATCGTTTGAACAAATTTTTACAAATGAATATGGAGCAGGCTATGCCAATCCTGATGCTAAGACCATTGCGCTCGTAGCGACATCGGATTATATTCCCATCACCAAATTCAAGCAGTTATTTGAGATGCTGGCGGATGAAATTTCCGATTCGGATCAGACTTATGAAAAGTTCATTTTCGATAAAAGCGCCTTAAGGACCTTTCACCAGCCCTCAATGAAATGGTATTTTACCGAATGGAAAACTGAGATGTTAAATTACGGATTGACCAAGCATTTCAAGATCCTGCCGGAATTACCCTACTTTAAAAAAGCGGTAGAGGCGGCAAGAAAACCACTCCTCGCAAAATATCCGGAAGAAATCCTAAGCAAACTGAGGATAGAGTATTATGACGATGTGGAATCTGCATTCAATGCATAATTATGGAAGTGATCATTGAACCCACCTCTTCCACTCCCTTCGTTCGTATCTCGAAGGAGTCCGGCAAATTTGAGATAAGAGGTAAATCCCATGCTGAAGATTCATTGGGATTTTATCTTGGAGTCATTCATCAGCTTAAGGAGCTTGGCAATTCCGGAGATAAGATCGAAGCGGCATTTTGTCTGGAATACTTTAACACTGCCAGTGCCAAATGTCTTTACGACATCTTCAAATACTTAAAATCCCTTGAGAAATCAGGCTCAGAGGTTTTGGTAAACTGGTACCATGAGGACCATGATGAAGATATGTTGGAAACCGGTGAGGACTATAGTATGCTTACCGGCTTGAAATTCAATTACATCGGTCTCTCTGAGAATGATTTGACAAAATTAGCCTATAACAAATAGTAAAATGGAAAAAGAGTTAGAAGGGATTCTGGAGAAAATACTTGAACAATATCCCAATGCAAAAGGAGTGACATTTCATAGCATGGAGCTTCCGATATCGGTTCATAAAGGAGAACATACGGATATACTGGAAAAGTATAAGGACATCCCAATGCTGTCCATGGACGAAACATTCAATACTTCCTTTACATTCATTGTGATTGAGACAGGAAGTATCATCATCTTTTTTATCAACAACATGCATTTTATCTCAGTCTTCACGGATTCAACGGAGTTGAACAAGGAGTTGGCCAACAGGATGTTTGATGCGTTTAGTGCTGAATTATCCGAATTATTAAACGAAAGCGCAGTATGAAATCCGATAAGTTTTTTAGCGAGCTCAACAGTAATTTTGAAAACATACTCTTTTCCGGACTTGTAGTCAATGATGAGATCCAAAATGAGTGGATCCAGCAGGGAATGGATAGGGACGAGTACGAGGCGCTGGTAATGCGGTTATTTTTCATAGCCAACGACCCGGATAAGCGGATCAATTACTTCATCAATCAATACGAAGAGGGCAAGTACCTGTATTTGACTAAAGTTGGTGAAGGAATCTGGCTATTTGTATTGAGTGCCAATAAGTCTTTCGCTAAACTTCATTTTTTCATCAACTTCATGTTGAATGACAGCGATCTGGAAATCTCGAATGAGGAAGTTATCCCGGTAACGTCTGAAAATGATAAAATGGCTTCGGCGAAAAGGATACAGGATTTATTGCTCCCCAATCCTGAAAAGGCCTTTTCGATGTTTTCCAATTACCATCTGTGGTATGAGTCCGCTGATTTGGTTGGGGGCGACTTTTATTGGGTCAAAAAAGGAAACGGCTACACTTATATCGTGGTAGGTGATTGTACCGGGCATTCTGTAGAAGGAGCCCTGGCCTCAGTGAGCGTCATGTCCATTTTGAATCAGGTTTTCGAATCTGACATTAGTCCACATATGCTTATCAAGAACCTTCACCGGAGCCTCAATGACATGCAGGAGCAGAAACTGACTGACGGGTACGGCATAGGTTGTGAATTGATGGCAATGAGGTTTGATCATAAATTGAATCAGCTAAACTATAGTGGAACCGGAATGGGCCTTTACCATTTCACGAATGATCGATTAAAAATCAATAAAACCAAAAAAGCCTTTCTGGACCCGGAACGAGTTCTGAAGTTTATTAGGTCAAGGAGGATTCAACTGGTACCCGGAGACCGGATCTTCACCCATTCTGACGGTCTGACGGATCAACTCAACAGTGCTGGCAAGAAGTTTAAGTCAACGCATCTTATTGAGCCAATCAAAAGAGATGGGTTTGTGAATGATGATAATACCAAAAAGCTGATTAAAAACTATCAGGGTAATGAACCTCAGACCGATGACATAGTAAGTCTATACCTGGAGATCTAAGGGATTTTTTTGATCAAATCACGAACCTAAGACAGGTAGGACTTCCTACTTTTACTTTTTGACCGGTATAGATTAGAGTTCCGTCCTCAGTGTTTCTCCTGAAGACTGTAATGTCATTTGATAACTGATTGGCCACCAAGACCCATTTTCCGTACGGAGATATGGTGAAATTTCGAGGCCAGTCGCCTTCTACGGAAGTAAAATCAACATTGGTTATGGTACCATCCTGATTTATGCGAAATACCATTATACTGTTGTGACCGCGGTTGGATCCATAGAGAAACTTTCCGTCGGGACTGATGTGTAAATCGGCGCAATAACTTTCACCAGAAAACCCTTCCGGTAAAGTAGACTTTCGATCGATTATAGTCAAAATCCCAGTCTCAGGGTCTTGATTTGTGGATATGATGGTATTTGAAAGTTCATTGATAATGAATACCCAGTTGTTATTCGGATGAAACTCCAAATGCCGGGGGCCATCTCCGGGATCCAGATTCAGGATGGTTTTGCCAGAATTAAAACCAGCACCTTTTCGATCAAAACGAAGCACCTCATCTATGCCCAGATCTGAAGCATACACATTACCATTATAAAATTTTGCAAAGTGGGCGTGAGCAGATTCCTGTCTTTCTTTGTTGCTCCCGGTAACGCCAATATTCGAATAAGTCTGTCTTAATGCCAGCTCTCCTTCCTCAAGTCGAAGGAATGAAAGGTTGCCGGAACTATAATTGGCTGTTACAATGTCCTTCTCAAGAATGTCAACATAACATGGTGCAGAGCCCCCTACATATACGGAAGTGACCTGTTCATAACCAGTATCTGCATTCTGAAATAGTGTTAGTTTGCCTGAATCCAGCTCATTCACCACCCAAATCTTTTCTCCTTTTTCGGAATAGGTCAAATAACTTGGATTTTGGGTTTGAAACAGCAATTTTGGAATACCAAGTTTCCCACTAATGGAGTCAAAAGTTGTTTCATAGACACCTTCACTTTCGCCATCTGTATAAGTGCCTATTAGCAGTTTCAATGTTGGTGTACTTTCATTCGTTGTCTGATTGTCTCCGCAAGCAAAAAGCACCGAAGTCAATAACACAAAATAGCAGATTCGAACTAAACCATTAATGCTCATAATTGACCAATTGGAATTAAATATTGGCAAAACAAATTTTTTTATTCAAAATTCGCGTGTTTTTCTAAACAAAATTGAAATGGGTTTAAAAGTAATTGGCGCAGGTGGTCCAAGAACCGGAACGGCTTCTTTAAAGGATGCATTGGAAATCCTTGGGTTTGGTAAATGCTATCATATGGAGTGGTTGTTTAACCATCCGGAAGAGGTCAAACTTTGGCATGACCTGTTTGATGACAAACCGGTTGACATCCAAAAGATGTTCGAGGGGTTTCAAAGTACGGTGGACTTTCCCGGCTACCTCAACTACAAGAAGCTTTTCGATGCATTTCCCGATTCAAAAGTTATTCTTTCAGAACGAGATCCGGAAAAATGGTACGAAAGTGCCGTCAATACAGTTTTTGCGGTGACTCCCCAGACCTTTAGTCAGAAATTAGGAATGATGAAGAAAATGATCACTTCATCACGATTCCGTAAGATTGCCAAATCATTCATGCTTGTCGAAAAATACTTATGGAAACTTCATTACAAAGGTCAATTCAAGAATAAAGAATTGGCGCTCAAAATTTATAAGGAGTTTAACGAGGAAATCAAATCAACCATTCCTTCTGATCGACTTCTTGTTTACAACATAGGAGATGGTTGGGAGCCACTTTGTAAATTTCTGGAAGTCGACATTCCTGACCAGCCTTTTCCGTTCAAAAACAAGAGACAGGAATTCCACGAGCAAATTGGAAGAATGCTGGAGACCGGCGGTGAGCTACAGTTGAAATAAACTAAGGATAAAGGCTATATCGCTCACCACGATAGACCAGGTCAAACTGCGCCCAGACCTGAGCACCTGTACCCAGGGCATCTTTAAAATGGATTTCCGCTTCAAATACTACTTCATTCCCGGGATGCGTTATTTCGATCATTTTAGCATGTGGAACCTCCGCCGTTCTAATGTTACCGGCTGTAATTAATCGGTTTCCAGTATTTGGAAGTACATCCACATCGCTGGTGATGGGAGAATACATGTTTAGTCCCCTCTCCTTTCCATACTGCCAGACTTGCTGGATCGTACGGTTTTCTTCATCAATTTTGTATTCCACAGCCCTTGAATACGTGGGCGTCTTCTGGAAATTCCTGGACAATCCATTGTCAAAAAGAAGCAGGTTGCCGTTTTCCAAAATGGTGGGTGAATGCTGTCCCGTACTCCACTCAAAATTTTCAGTACCAGCTTCCCCCAATTGAATTGTCTCCGGGAATGGTTCACCATTTTCGTCAAGTGCCGTCAGCAGGTACTCCGAAGTCTCAAAGCCTTTTCCTTCCCTTCCTGCCTTACCCCAGCCTTTGTGCGGGGCCAATATCCATTTTAAATTATTGTCCCTGTCAATCTTGACAACGCCTTGATTTCGTCCGGAAGCTATAAAGGTGTTGTCCCTTACGTCCTGCTGGACATTGTTCAGGTGAAACCAATCAGCATTCACATCCAGACCATAATCTGCCGGAAAAACCAACCTGTCAATATCCAGAACCTGTCCCAAATCCCAGGCATCCACGGGTCTATTTTGAACCTTGTCCCACTCCACGATCCAATCGTACCGCGTTACCACCTGTGAGCCATCTCCCCGAACCACTCTGGCATCCTTGCCGGATCCTCCAATCAACAGATTACCATTGCTAAGCTCATTTATGTGGTGGTTGCCCGCATAATTGAACATCTGTTGCCTTCGTATGACCTCACCGACCGAACTCATCTCGTACAAATCGATCCAGCTGAGATATTGCCAGTTACCATTCTGCAGCCTAAGAGCAGAATAGGCAATTTGTCCCACATGACTCATATCCAGGTACCATCTGATTACGCCATTATCATCAAACATCAAAGTATAGGCATGAAATCTTCCATTATTTGCGATAAGCATTTCTGCCAGGTGAAGACCAGGCTCCATTCTCGATCTTTCCAGCTTGGTGACGTTGATTTCAGGTAGAAATTCAGGAAGAGCCGAGGTGGTCATTTCCACTTCTCCAAAATACGATTTTCCACTTTCGGAAGTGAGTTTTATCCTGACCAGATTAGTAGTATCAGGATATAATCCAAGTACAGGAATTTCATGAACGGAATTGTATCCCGAAAACGTCTTTTTTATCGGAATCGGACCGTGAATTTCTATTTCTACCTCCACGGGATCCTCGGTACGAAACCTGATCAATCCGGATAAGGGGGCTTTCTCATAAGGATTCACTGCAGGAACCATGGTTCCGGAAATTATGTCTTCGAGTTTGCCAGGACCTTGTTCACAGGAAACAAGTGCCACAACTGTGGCCAAAAAGAGAATTTGGGTAATACGACTCATGTTAAGTTCTGGAACATTTCATAAAAAGATAATGATTTGCCAACTGCGCGAATGCTGGCACCACCTTATTTTGTGGTAAGCAAAGTTAGGTTTTCAACTAGTATGGATCAGCTATCAGACTACAAAAATGAAATCTCAGAATTATCTTACGAAGAACACAGGACTCACCAGAAGATAGCATTAAAAATCATGCAAAGACTTAATAATGATTCTGCGTCCAGGCTTCGAAGAGATTATCAAATGAGGATTTTGAAAAACATTATCGACACCCATGACCTCGCCATGGGCGCTCGGCCAGCATAAAAAAAGGATTGCCAATCATTGACAATCCTTTTCATTCCCAGGGTCTTCTTATTCCTTAAGTCCCTGCCCTTCTATCCAGGGAGCTCCGAGCTCCATGAGGTCACTTTCTATCGAAGGAATGGTCTCATTGACAAACGTGCTTAATTGACTTTTTATTTCCTGTAATTCGGCTTTCCCTGCCGCCACAGCACTTTTATGGTTTTCAGTTGGACCGTAAGTAGTACTTAGTCCTCTCCAGCCAACAAACATTCTGTTTACAGGTCTTGGAGGCTCTCTTTCTCCGATCTCGCCCTTGGTATCATTGCCATTTAAGAGCATGTCCACATCCAGCAAACCTTGCTTCAAGTCATAAATCCGCTTAAGCAATTCCGGTGAACCATTGTCTGCCCTGCTTAACGCTACACGCATGGCATCCGCCTTCATCAGACTGTTTTCAAGTACAGTTCCGGTAGCCTGAAGATCTTGTTGAAAATCCTCAAGTTCCATTCTAAATGCTGTAATGTCCGTTGACGACTTTCGAGGTAGCGCACCATCGTAAAGTGGCACGACATTAAACTCCTGCGGCCCCGCCAGATCGGTGATCACACCATCTACGTGCTTTGAAAGAGTCACGGAATAAGTACCGGGAGTAACCCAAAATGTACTCCCACCCAGATAATCTTCAGTGTCCGGGGATTCTTCAAAATCAACTCCACTTTTCGAAGCATGCTCTAATTCCCAATTAACCCTATTGAAGCCCTTTTTATTAGAACCCTTAATGGTATTAACCAGGTTTCCATCGGCATCTTTGATGGTGAGAATGATCATAGGTTCCTCTTGTCTGCGCTCTGCTTCTAATTGCTCCCATCCCGGAAACGGAATATTAGCAGCCCCCAGATCCTTTTCCTTCTTTCTTCTGTCATCTTCAAGAGTTGTCAACTTCTCCGCAAGGAAGTAGGTGAAAATGGCACCAAAAGGTGGATTGTCAGCGGCATATTTACCTGCACCCTGCGAGCTGACAATAGATCTTGGTTCGTAAAGCAAAGCATCTTCAGTTGGAAATAGGGAGACTTCGGCCTTTAAAGATTCTTCCGTGAGGGTCCTTAAAGGTGTGATATCATCAAGAATAAAGAAACTCCGACCAAAAGAAGCGCCAATCAGATCATTTTCAGTTCTATGTATGGTAATGTCTCTAAATGAAATGGTAGGAACACCACCGCTCAACTTGGTCCATTTCACACCGCCATCTATCGTAAAGTAAATTCCCCATTCGGTTGCCGCGAATATCAATTCTTTGCGCACATGATCCTGAACCGTTCTCCAAATGAGTGTCTTTGATGGCAGGTTTCCGGTGATTGAGACCCATGTCCTTCCTTTATCGGTGCTCTTAAATAAATACGGCTTAAAGTCTCCGTATTTATGATTGTCCATAGAAACATAGACTGTATTTGCATCAAAAAGGTCAGCGCGTATATCGTTGATAAATGCTGTTGATGGTACACCTCGTATGCTTCCTACTTCTACTCTTCTCCATGTACCTCCATCATCTTCCGATACCTGTATGATACCGTCATCTGTGCCTGCATAGATCAGACCCTGTTGGACTGGAGATTCTGACAAAGAGGTGATGGTATTATAGTTGGACATGGCTCCCACATCCCATGGATTGTCCCAGCTTTGGGTGCGTCCCATGATGGGTAGCGTAATTCTTTCCTGATTTCGAGTAAGGTCACCTGAAATTGCGGTCCACTCATCTCCTCTATTCTCCGATTTCCAGACACGGTGTGAAGCGAAGTAGATGGTAGCCGGATCATGGGGACTTACAATAATTGGAGCATCCCAGTTAAATCTTTCATATCCTTCACCTTCGGCTGGTTGGGGCTGTATATATACTTGTTCACCGGTGACCCTATCGATTCGGTGTAAACCACCCTGCTGGGTCTCAGCATAGCTAATTTCCGGGTTGCCTGGCTCAGTAGCCGATTGATGTCCATCAGCTCCGAGGGTTTTCTCCCAATCTGCGTTTCTGATTCCGTGCTCGGTATCAGTTCTGGATGGCCCACCATGTGAACCATTATCCTGTGTACCACCAAATACCCAGTAAAATGGTTTTGCATCATCCACAGCCACCTTATAATACTGTGTGATGGGCATATTGTCAATGAACCTCCAGTTTTCAGCCAAATCATAACTTTCATAAATCCCTCCGTCTGTTCCTACCAAAAGGTAGTTAGGATCGTCTTTGCGAAAATTAATTGAATGACTATCACTGTGCATGCCATCTCTTTTGATTCTCTGGAATGTCTTTCCATGATCCTCGGAAAAAACCATACTATTATTGACCAGATACAGTCTTCCTTCTTTGTGCGGACTTGCGTATAGCTCCTGGTAATAGTGAGGTCCCGTACCTCCTGAAACGGTATTTGACTGCTTCTGCCAGGTCATACCCATATTGGTGGACATGAATACACCCCCTTTGGTTCGATCCAGCTCAATTGCTGCATATACAATATCCGGATTTTGTGGTGAGACCGCCAAACCTATTTTGCCAAGATTTGAACTGGGAATGCCGGAAGTAAGCTTTCTCCACGTTTCACCCCCATCAAGGCTTCTGTGAATCCCTGATCCCGGACCGCCACCCATGTAAGCGGCTACAGTCCGGTGTCGCTGCCATGTAGCCGCGTACATCACGTCCGGATTTCTTGGGTCCAATTCAATTTCAGTTACTCCTGTCCATTCATTATCGCCAAGTACTTTGGACCATGTCTCACCACCATTTGTGGTTTTATAAAGTCCTCGTTCTCCTCCACTGTTCCAAAGTGGTCCCTGAGCCGCTACCCATACTATGTCTGAATTTTCAGGATGAACTATGATTTCGGAAATATGCTCCGATGATGCAAGACCCATGTTTTTCCACGTTTTGCCATCATCTTCACTTTTGTAAATTCCATCTCCAAAACCAACGTGACGACCACCCACATTCTCACCTGTTCCTACCCAGATGGTGTGAGTATTGTTTGGGTCTATGGTCACACACCCTATGGAGTAGACCGGTTGATCATCAAAAATAGGCTCCCACGTAACACCTGAATTCATGGTCTTCCAGACACCACCAGAACCGACTGCCACATACCAGACGTTATCGTTGTCAGGATGTATGGCGATGTCTGCTATTCTACCGGAGGTAAAAGCAGGGCCGATATTCCTCAATTTTAAACCTTTAAAATTGCTTTCCGTCAAAGGAGAATCTCCTTGTCCGAAAACCAGCACCGTCATCATCAGCGCCGTAATTATTGAGTAAACCTTTTTCATATTTAATTTTGGTTACAAGTAGAACTAATATCCCCAAACTAGTATATAATGTAGGTATTGGGAAATGATATTCCTGCAGTGGTTGACGTCATGTTCAAGCTGCATTAAGATTAGGTAACTGGAAATGTCGCTTGTTAAAGTAGAATGAAATCAATTTGGGTCACATATTTCAGTACGTTCCTTATTTTGGGAGTTCTTTCATGTACCGAAGAGAATGAACCTGATTTAACCGTAGAAGTTCCCACATCGGTACATATTGAGTCCTCCGTCTATTATCATATCGATCTGAATGACCGATCAGGCGATACCTTTAAAGTCAGTATGTTCTCCAAAAACTGGTCAAACGAGAACGACCTGGTTGAATTGCCAGCCGTAGTGCCAGGAACCTATAGTATTTCAGATTTTGGGCGATTCATCAAGTCTATAAACGCGTTTGACGAGGAATTAAACAGAGTGGATATCGAAGCTGTCAGTACGAATCGCTGGCAGTTGGCTGATCCATCGAATACATATCTGGTCGAATACGAGATCTCTGAAACCTGGGACGAAATTGTTAGTTCTAATCAAATCATAAGAATGGGTGGCACTTCTCTGGAAGATGATCACGCTCTGCTAAACACTTTCGGCATTTTGGCATTCTCGAAGGGAAGTCGTGGTCGGGAAGCATTTATCGAGATTTCAGCTCCGTCGGACTGGAAGACAGCGACATCATTGGAAGAGTTCGGACCAAATCTGTTCATCGCCGAAAACTATGATCAGCTGGTTGCCGCTCCTATTTTGTCAGGTAACGTAACTTCCTTTTCTTCCACCAATTATGAAATTCATGCTTACAGCAAATCCGGCCTTATTTCTGCTGACGTATTAAATGAAGACATAGGAGTGATAATGACAGACGCAGAACAGTTTTTTAAAACACTTCCTGAAGAGCACTACGAATACCTGTTCCATTTTGAAAATGTAAATGCCGGTGCACTTGAGCATCCTCAAAGCAGCGTTTATGTATTACAGGAAACAGAAATTACATCCGAGTATAGTGGCCTGATACGAGACATAGCGGCACATGAGTATTTCCATGTCGTGACACCCCTGGATGTCCGAAGCCATGTCATTGATGATTTTGACTTTGGAGAACCGAAAGCCTCGCAGCACCTTTGGTTATATGAAGGTGTCACAGAGTGGGCAGCTCATATGATGCAATACAGGAACGGGTCGAAGTCATTTGAGGATTTGATGGATGTGCTTGAAGGCAAGATTCAGACTGCAGAATTGGTTTTCGATAATTCCGTAAGCCTGAGTGACATCAGCTCCAAAGTTTACGAGTCCCTTGGCAGGCAGCAATTTGTAAATGTATATTTCAAAGGTGCCATCCTAGCACTCCTTATGGATATCGAATTACTTACGCTTTCACAAGGATCTTACGGGCTGAGGGAACTGATATTGGAACTTGATGTAAAATATGACAAAGACAGCCCCTTTCCGGAGGAAGGTCTGTATGACATCATTGTGGAAATGACCTTTCCTGAAATGGAAGATTTTATTGAGCAATATATAACCGGTACAAATGCTCTTCCTTACGGTGAATACTTTCAAAGATTAGGGCTGGACTTTGACGATGTGCGATTTGAGCTGGAACGAGTGGAGAATCCTTCTGACAGTCAGAAATTGATGTTTGAGGCCTGGTCAGACAATCTGTGAAAAAAGCCATTTATTTGCACAAAATGTAAGATTGATGGCACTAAAGAAGTTTGTGAAAATCAGCAGAGTATCCAGCCTGAGCGATGCAAGATATTGTGCTGGTATGATGGTAGATATTCTGGGATTCTGCCTTGATCGGAACAAAGTGGATTATGTAAATCCGGAGGAATTCAAAGACATTACCTCCTGGGTAAGTGGAATTAAGAAGTGTGGTGAATGTGAGGATATGGATGCTGTAACTGTGAAAGCGCTACTGGAAAAATATGAGCTCGATTACATAGAAATAAAATCGTACAACCGTTTAAACGATTTTATAAATTTAAATATTCCGGTTATCCTGTATCTGAATGTATCCAAAGACACTCTCAAAGACCTTGAAAACCTTGTAAAAGAAGACCGAATTGAATACCTGATCATACATTGTGATGATAAAAAATTGGAATCTGAAATCGAAGAAACCATAAGGAACGCCAGCGTCAAATGCATTAAAGATTTTGACATATCCCCCTCCTCCGTTAGCAAACTAAGTCCAAGCTGGTATGGTATTCAGTTGACTGGGACACCTGAAGAGCAACCAGGATTCAAAGATTATGGTGTGGTAATGGATGTGCTGGAAGAGCTGGAAACGGACTAATCAGGTAACGATATTGAGGTTTAGTTTGTCAATAAACGAATTGTCCAGCATCCACAGGAAATAAGGGGAAATATTAACCACAACGCCTGAAAGACTAGATTTCAAATAAAAATGGCAATCCACATTTCTGTTTTCTGATTCCAGGTAATCATTCACGTATTGACCTTGTAGAACATGAAATTGAGGAACCTGAGCAATCAATTGAACACCCAGGAAACTTGAAATTTCGGTCAGAGAGATAGAGGTGATCAGGTTATTGACTTCGGAGATAAACCCTACCTGCATGTTCACGTTTTCCTTCTTCTTGTTAAGGTTGGAGTTGATACTTTCCGGTAAGCAAACACTGTTGATCAGTTCGGTTTCATGACTATTTATGATAAAATAAAAAGCCCCCTTGATCTCTCCTTTTAGGGGTATTTTAACCACATGAACCTTAAATCTTCCAAGTGGATCGAGCTCAGGAATACGATCCATCATGCCAGCCCCAAAGCCAAGCAGGTCATGCTGAATCCTTACCTTCAGCATTTTTTCCATCGACCTGGCTGCCTTATTTAGTGTGTCATCCAACAGCTCCTGAAGTACTTCCGTTTGAAACTCGTGTAACATCGTCCTGTTCTATAACCTGTTTTTTAAAAATTTAGTTACAGAATTGAAATTTTAAATATTTTATGGTCTCCCCGGCCTCAAAGAACATCTTTTCATACCTGGTGACTATGCCATGATGATCTTCATTGAGATCGGATTTATACAAATCGGTGGTCATTTTCAGGTTATTTACCATTATCTTTTTCCGTTCGATCAGGTCCAAAGTATAGTCAAATAATTGAGTGTTATCGGTCACAAATCTAAACCAACCGCCTTTTTTCAGAACCATTCTGTAGGAGTCGACAAATCCGGGATGAGTAAGTCGCCGTTTTTCATCTCTCTTTTTAGGCCTCGGATCCGGAAAAGTCAACCATATTTCACTCACTTCTCCCTTTTCAAAAAATCTTTCCAAAAAGTTGATATCCGTTCTTAAGAAGGCAACATTTTTCAATCCCAATTCAAGTGCCTTACCACTACCAACCCATAATCTATCTCCTTTGATATCAATTCCGATAAAGTTTTTGTTCCGGTGTATGGTTGCAAGACCAACCGTATACTCCCCTTTACCACAAGCCAGCTCCAAAACCAGGTCATTTTCGTTTCCAAAAAACTCGGACCATTTCCCCTTCAGGTTGTCATACCAGGGTTTTCCTTCCTCTATGACATTCTCTCTGGTCTTGTTTTCGTGAAATTTTTTGGTTTTTTGCCTACTCAAATCTCATCAAGTTCCGCAACTACAAAGGTACTACCAGTTATTAAGATCAAATCGTCATTTTGCGCTCTCTCACGTGCGTTTTTCACTGCTTCATTCACGTTTTTGGATATTTCGACTTTGAATCCTTTCATACGGTTCGCCAGTTCATGAGCCGGCATCGAACGAGGAGAATCTGCATTTGTAACAAAGTAATGACCTGTCTTAGGTAAAACTGTCAATACCTCGTCAACGTCCTTATCGGCTACCATACCGATGATTATGTAAAGTTGATTATGCTCAATTCTTTCCACCTGGGAAAAAAGTGCAGTCAGTCCATCTTTGTTATGACTTACATCCGCCACGGTCATGGGTGTATCGGATAAAACCTGAAATCGCCCCATCAGCCCATAAGACTGAGTCGATTTAAGACCAGTTGCAATATGTTGGTCACTGATTTCGAAACCGGCTTTCCTTAGTTCGTTGATGGTTTCAAGCACACCAGGGATGTTATAACCAAAGTAAGTAGCTACATTGTCTGTGGAAAAGCTGACTTCATTTTCTCCAACTTGGTAAGTGTAGGTTATCTCTTTGGCTTTCTTCGAATGAGAGATCAGGTGATAGTCAAAAGCCCTTATGTTTATAGGACTGTTTTTCTTTGCAGCCGTATCCTTAAATACATGAAGAACCTCCTCCTGTTTTTGCCCAATTACAACTGGCACTCCTGACTTTATGATACCAGCTTTTTCGGATGCTATTTTCTCCAGGGTGTCCCCTAATATGTGGGCGTGATCTTTCGCAATTCTGGTGATCAAAGACACTTCTGGTGTGATCACATTGGTACTGTCGAGCCTGCCTCCCAATCCGGTTTCCACAACGGAAATGTCCACTTTTGATTCCTGAAAATATTTGAAAGCCATGCCTACTGTTAACTCGAAAAAGGAAGGTTTCAACGATTCGGTCAGGCTTCTGTGGGCATCCACAAAATCCACTACATAGTCGGCTTCTATCATCTTCCCGTCCACACGGATTCGTTCCCTAAAATCCTTAAGGTGAGGTGAGGTATAGAGGCCTGTTTTAAAGCCTGACTGGCTTAGAATTGCGGCTATCGCAAAAGCTGAAGACCCCTTCCCGTTTGTTCCGGCAATGTGAACGGTCCTGAAATCATGATGTGGGTTTCGCAGAGCTCTGAGTAAATCTATGGTCCGTGTGAGATCAAGTTTTAGCGCAGCATTACCCTGTCGTTGAAAGAAAGGCAATTGACGGTAGAGGTATTCTACCGTCGCCTTGTATTTTTCATTTCCCAAGTGATTGCTAAATGCTTTTAGTACTTGAGGGCCCAGATCTCCTGACCGAATTCAGAAGTGTAGTTACCTATACTGGAGGCAGCTGCACCATAAGAATCGAACTCAGCTATTGCCACCCTGTAAAAACGGTAATTGGCAAATGGTGGGATGATATAGGGACTTTTTCCCTGATCAGCCAAGTCACGCGCGTGATCCATAGCCAAATCTTCATCAAAGAAACTGGCTACGATGATATATGACTTACCTGTTCTTGTATCAAATTGTGTGATTTCCCCACTTGCCACCTGTGAGGGCTGTGGTGTTGGATCAGGTTCTGGCTCTATAGGTGCAGGTTCCGGATCAGTATTCTCTACTGGAGTCTCCTCCACTACCGGCGGTGGTGTGGTTTCAACAACTTCCTCCTGCGGAGGCTTCGGTGAACCTGAATAATAAATGTAGAAAGCAATGGCAACGGCTGTGATAACCAGGGTTCCTATAATTACGATTTTAGCAAACCCTCTTCTGGCACCTTTACTTCCTGATGGAGGAGTGTAAGTCGAAGTGGATCCACCTGAAACAAGCTTATCCTTAAAATCTTTACCAAAGGATTGGGATGCGCCTGCACCCGGAGTATCAGCTCCGAAAACATCAGTCAGCACGTCCTCTTTTTCCTCAAATTCCTCAAAGGACTCCTCTTCATAGAATTCAGGAGTATCATCCGGTTCTGGTTCCGGCGAATCTTCCGGAGTGTCAGATTCCTCCTCAAGGTCTTCCTGATCCAGTTTGTCTAACTCCTCTTGTAATTCCTCGTCAGATATATCGATGTCATCGATGTCATCCACGTCCATATCCTCTATGTCCACATCCTCCATTTCTGACAGGTCCACTTCGATGTCCTCATCATCGTCCATGTCTGATGTTGCCGCCGGCGTCTCTGGTTCGCTGGTATCGACTTCATCATCATCCATAGACTCCTCACCCATCAGATCGTCATCAAAGTCATCCGGAATTTCTATGTCATCATCAAAATCATCTTCCTCATCGTCCAACTCATCATATTCTAAGTCGGGTAGACCAAAATCATCATCATCAAATTGATCTTGATTTTCATCTTCAGGTTCTTGTTCGTGATTTTTATCGTCTGCCATCTTAATATTTTACGGAATCCAATTTAACAAAACTTTAAAATATCCAAAATACAAGCGGACTTCCATCAAGCTCCGGAAGGTGTGGATACTTTGAGTCTTATATATTACAAATATCTGCGATTTTACTATTGATGAGTCAATTAAGGGGCTTAATTGACTACTTTTTTTTAAGTAATATGTTTTAAATTATTGATTATCAATTCATTAACTTAAAAACTAATTCAGTGAGCAGCCCTGATTCCCGGTCTTTCGAAGTATTATATCCAACCCCTTTAGACATAAGGTCCATTTCACTTATGTACTGAATATTTCTTTCAACCTGCTGTTTTGAGTATCTGTTTGCTGCATTGAGATACTGTGTGGCAAAAAAAGCAGGTACTCCAATTATTCTTGAAATTGCATTCTTATCGGAAGTACCGGCACTGTGAACAAGCAATAATTTTGTGAAGTAGGAAAAAAGATTACCTACAATTAATACCATTGGGTGATTACCAGGATTTGCAGCAAAGTATCGCACGATCTTATTTGCCTTGACCATGTTTTTAGTGCCGATGGCATCCTGCAGCTCAAATACATTGTATTCCTTGCTTATTCCTACATATTTATGAACAGCTTTCTCATCAATTTCAGTACCCTCCTTTACATTGAGCAATAGCTTTTCAATTTCGTTTGATAGGCGTTGGAGGTTGTTACCAATGTGATCAGCAAGCATCATTATAGCCTTTTGGGAAAGCGAAACACCCCTGGCTTTACAGTAACTCTCTATCCAACCAGGCACCTGATTGTCATAAATTCGCTTTGAATCCATGAAATCCGTTAGTTTTTCCAGATCCTTTCCCAGTTTAGTCCTTTTGTCAATTGACTTGTATTTGTAACCAAAAACCAGAATGGTGGAAGGAACCGGATCTTTTAGATATTGCAATAATAGTGACTGCATATCCTGAATTTTGAAACCTCTCAATTCCTGAGCCTCCTTGATGATCACCACCTGGCGCTCCCCCATCATTGGGAACTTCCGTGCAGTATTTATGATGGTTGGCATATCGGTTTCTCTACCGTAAAACACATATTGATTAAAGCTCTTCTGAGATTCGTCCAATACTCTCGATTCAATGTGTTGAATTACATTATCTATAAAGAAAGGCTCCTCACCCTGAAGGAAATATACCGGCGAATATATTTCAGCATTTAAATTTTTTATGATCTCCTGATACTCCAACGAACTTTCAGATTTGTCCCTATTAATGTGGATTTCAATATAAGTATTGCAATCTTTATGATAAACTAAATCCCAAAACTACTCCAATGAACATTAAATCCACATTATATATCATGGCCATTATGCTGTGTTTTTATCTCAAAGCCCAGCAATTTTCTAATCCCAAAGTAGAGATCCTGGATTTTCACATTGAAGAAGGGATATGCTATTTCAATGGATTAAAAATCGGGCATAAAAAGAGCGACATTGAATCCAAACTTGGTTCTACCAATCTAGTTTCGGATGACGAGGACCTTGTACATTTATTTTATCCGGAATATGGATTGAAGTTTGGGTTGGAAGGCGACTATGTTCGGGAGATTGAGCTTTATCCCAACCCTCAATCGGTGATGGGTAGCCTTTTAAAGTTTAAGATATTCTCCCGCAATCGTTTTGAATGGAAGTTTGGGGATCTGGCGGTGAGTCATTGTCAGCCTCAGGATATCATGACCTCATTCGGCACAGAAAACCTAACGACCAAGATGGGGGTTGGATTTGCCGGATCGATCAATGATACCATGACGTACCAGGTTGTAAATTCCGGTGGGACCCAGGAAGTGGTATTCTTTTTTATTGATTCAAAGGAGATGATGAATCACATTGAAAACCGCTTAGGAGGAAAATAATGAGGGAAATGGATTAAACAATGAAAACTACGTTGGTAAAATAATTCTATTCATTCACAAAAAAATCAAAAATTACCCGGTTTTCGGTATTTATTGTTTCATAACAGTAGCATAACTTCGAATTGTATTTATTTAAGTAATTTGAAATCATTTTTACGAAAAATTTAATCCACCAGATGTACGGATAATCTATGTTGCGACATCAATATTTATACGATAAAACAATTATGATTTTCTCAAAAACTCTTTAAATTGGTCTCACAACCAACAAAAATCACCTAACTCAAACTACACAAATCAATTTCTAACTAAATCATATACATTCATCCTAAAACAATCACATTATGAGGAAAACTATTTTTAGCCTCAGTGCAGTCTTGTTTTTTCTCTGCCAGGTTGGTCTGGCTCAGGATGGGGTCAATAGACCTCAGATTGAGTATGGTCCCAAGATTGGTGGAGGAGTAAATCAATTTGACGCACCGGGATCTACTATGGGCGTAAGCGCTGGTGGATTCTTCAGGTACGGCATAATTGATCTCCTGGCTGTACAGGGCGAAGTGCTCTATGACCTCCAGGGAGGTGGTAGACATGAGTATTCAAGTGCACCTCCGATTGCTACGGTTGAGTTTCGTAATCGCAGGATTATGAACCACGCTGTATCGGTTCCCATTTCTGTCAAATTGATGCCAGTACCGGGAGACAATGCAGTACCGTATCTACTCGTAGGTGGAAGTGCAGATTTCATCATCGCTTCTAATGAGCGCCGAGATCTTTACTTTACAGAGAATGACGCCATCCTTACCAATGATATCGAGAATATCAGTGATGACATCGCGCTATTCCAGCCAAGTGTTCACTTTGGCGTAGGAATGGATTTTCTGCAAACTGATGGAAGGGCCATGGGAATGGAATTGAGATATAGAAGAGGCCTTACAAACATCAATGAGGGCAGTGAAGACTTTGCCGATCCGCTTAGACCGGTTTATGGCTTACTTTACTCCTCTACCCTCTCTGTTAACTTTTATATTTCATTATCCTTATTCTAATTCAACAAAATCAACAAGATCAAAAAATTATAATCATGAATATTCTTAAGAAAATAAATTACTTAGTCCTGGCCTTGGGGTTTGTGGTTGTTTTCACAGCTTGTGAAGATGATTTTACAAATGAAGACCTCGTTGCTCTTCAGGAAAGTCAGTATGCTGATGCAATAGCTGCACTTAATAATAGCGGACAATTTGCTTCTGCGGTCATTCAGGTGGTAGGTTATGATAACGAACCGGTAGAAGGTGCCACAGTAACCATTACATCTGCTGCAGGTGACACAACAGCTCTAGGTTCGCAATCTGTTACCACTGACGCCACAGGTGTAGCCAGTTTTAGCAGCATTGTAGCCGGAGGTAATCATATCTCAATATCATCTGCTGATCACATTGACCTATTGGGTACTGCAAACATTGGCTCAATCGAATATGAAGTTTTGAACGGAAATGTAATTCCAATTAAGACTTCGGGATCAGCTGTAATTGCAATGACCGGAGGCGGTGAAACTGCAACAATTACAGGTAATGTTACTATTCAAACAAACGTTACCACTTTAGCTCCTGAAAGAGCTGGCGGAGTGCTAGTTCAAGCCGGTATAACACTCAACAATGTTTCAACAAGTGGGAACTTCAACTGGGGTCAACTTACTTTCAATCAGGAGTCAATTGGAACTGCCACTACCGATTCTGTTGGTAATTATACAATGACAGTTCCTGCTCCCTCATCATCCACAGCATCTTACACTTTGATTTTCCCTAGAATTGAACGAGATCAGGTTGTGGCGATTTCGACAAGAGACGGTGAGTACTTAGGTGGTCTACAAGTAGACACTGTTACTACTGTATTTGGATCTGGATTAACAGGTAATACTGCCATTTCAGGTTATTCTCCTTTCAATATAACTGTTTCTGACCCTCCGGTACAAGGAAGAGGTTTAGGTTTGAATTTCACTGCTGATGTAAGCAATAGGACATGGAATCCAGGTACTGCTGGTGCTAATGAATTAGCCGGTTTGGACGTTGTTACTCTTACTGCATTGTTACAACCAACCGCACAAGACAATGCAATCCTTAGGACAACTAGCAGGGGGTCTGGGTATATTGAGTCCCCTAGTGTTTCTATTACAGATGCTACTGGTAACTCTAAAGTAGCTGAAGCACATATTGAAGTCGCAGTTACGGGGTTAACTACTCAAGGTACTTTAACCGGCTTTGCTGCAGATGCTAACGTTGTATTCACTATGGAGTGGAATTCCCCTTTTAATGACACAGCGAACGGAGACGTTGATACTACCAACAACAATGCGGCAACATGGGCAGCGGCGACAGTTCCAGCAACTACCTTACCAACGATAACGGTTCGATCAAACGGATCTGGTGCTATTGTACAAGATTCCGTTACAAAAGCACTTAACCAAGCTATAGCTGATGATGATGCTGGAT
The DNA here is from genome assembly GCA_965228045.1 of Cyclobacteriaceae bacterium. Classification (GTDB taxonomy): domain Bacteria; phylum Bacteroidota; class Bacteroidia; order Cytophagales; family Cyclobacteriaceae; genus JANQEU01. The sequence goes on from OZ245789.1 coordinate 3,108,261, forward strand.
TTGATCCAGACAACTTGTTCGAAATTAGTGATTGGGTTGATAGTTTGATTTTTGTCAATGGTAATGCTGAACTTAGAGTTACAAGTGCTACTGGAAGAGTTTTCCAAATAGGTTTTCAGGATAGAACCAATACTGCTCCAAATACAGCAGCTGTGACTGGTTATACTGATCCAAGTATCACTTTTTCAGGTGGAGCCACAACAAATGCTTCCATTGATGTTATTCAGTTTGCTCACCGATATTTTGTGACTACGGATAACAGCTCCAATACATCTGGGTATTTGTTGCTCCCTGATAATATAGGTTATACCTATTTTGCCCCATCGGCTAGCTTGAACGCGATAGGTGAGCCAACACAATTATCAGGAGCCAGTCATTGGCAAATCATAGATTCAGATGCTAGTAGTATAATTACTAACAATGCGAGCACAGTCCAGGCCTTCCAGGTAGTTTCTTCAGATAGCACAGTGGTGGCAAGAAGTATTTCAGGCTCAGTTAGAACAACTGTTTTCAGTGTAAGTGCTCCTACCGCCCTAATCGATGAACGGGAAGAAGCTTGTGCTGTTATCGCACCAGATCGTATATCTGTTGATATTGAGAAAAATGGACAAATTAGTTCCATTTCCATTAACACCGCGGATCAGGAGTATATATTCAACGATGTTCAGTTATTCTTCAATACGGGCTCTGGCTACACATCAGCACCGACTATTACTGTAAGCACGCCAACCGGACTGCCGGGATCAGGTTTTGCAATTTCAGTAGGAGGTGATATTGATGCCGAAGGTGAGTATGTAATTGATTGGAGCGAACTTACAATCACCAATGCTGGCTCTGGCTATTCAGAATTTGCTAACATGATTACTGGTGGTACTGCTGGAGCTACCGCCACTTCAGTCTCTGTTAGAGCTGGTGAGACGGTAGTCTTCAATTATGACTACGGAATTGGCGCAAAACAGGAAGATGTTCAATAATTAGTTAGAAATAATTTTCATAATGGAAAACCATCCGTCAGTAGGCGGATGGTTTTTTTGTTTTTAGAATGTTTAGTTGTTGTTATTAGGTGATCAGAGCGTATTCTTTCTGATTATGGCCTCATACCACCTGGCGGAAGCTTTGGAAGTTCTTTTCAGGGTTTCAAAATCTACATGATGCAGTCCAAAACGCTTATCATAACCTGAGGCCCACTCGAAATTGTCCATCAGCGACCAGGCGAAATAGCCTTTGAGGTCCACCCCATTTTCAATGGCTTCATGACATGCTTCAAGGTAGTCTTGATAGAAATCGATCCGAAATTGATCATTTACTTCTCCTTCTACGACTTTATCAGGATATGCGCAACCATTTTCGGTAATATATATCGGTGGGGAATCATATCTCTCACTGATCCACTCCAGTAGCTTTCTGCATCCCCAGGGCACCACAGCCCACTTCATATCTGTGAGCTTCCAGGATGGGTCCTGACTTAAGTTCACATCCTGATCCTCGGAAAGTCCACCATTTCCGTAAACGCTTCCTTGTTTCACCCCTCCTGAAGCATCAGAGGCCATCATTGTAGTGTAATGATTCAGACCAAAGAAGTCCGATGAGCCTTGAATGAGCTTTATATCTTCTTCGGTGAAAACCGGAAGTCGATCGCCCAATCGCTGTTTCATAACTTCAGGATAGTCCCCCAGGTAAATGGGGTCGGTAAACCAGGCAAGGAAAAATTCCAATGCCCTTTGGGCTGCTTCGATGTTTTTTGGATCATTGGTAAGTGGTTCCCTCCAGTCACAATTGTTGGTAATTCCAATCGAGCCTTTTTGGGAAGACTGGTACCTTTCTCTGTAAACATTTACGGATTTTCCATGCGCCCTCAGGATCTGGTGTCCTGCCTGATATGGCTCTACATTACTGATTCTTCCAGGAGCAAAAATACCCTGACCGTAACCCAGAATGGTAACAACCCACGGTTCGTTAAAGGTGATCCAGTTTTTGACCCTGTCACCAAAGTATTGGAAACAAACCTCTGCATATTCAGCGAACACATCAGCCATGTCGGGGTTTAGCCAGCCATCCTTTTCCATCTGAAGCGTGAGCGGAAGATCCCAGTGGTAAAGAGTTACCCAGGGCCGGATGTCATTGACCAATAACTCATCTATAAGTTCACTGTAGAATTTTATTCCTTCTTTATTGACTTCACCTGTCCCCGATGGCAGAATCCGGGACCAGGAAATTGAAAACCGATAGGCATGAACACCCATGGCCTTCATAAGCCGGACATCTTCCCTCCATCTGTGAAAGTGGTCACAAGCCACGTTGCCGTTGTGATTTTGGTAAACTTTACCCGGTATTGTGCAAAAAGCATCCCATATTGAGGGACCTCTTCCTCCCTGGTCATGTCCGCCTTCAATTTGATAGGATGAGGTCGCTGTACCCCATATGAAACCGTCAGGAAACTTTTTCATGACAATCTGGATTTTAGTTGCTCAATGGTTTTAGGTGAATTCCCAATGAAAATCTCATCGTCAAGAATGAATACCGGTCTCTTCAGGAAAGTATACTCTTCCAGAATCAATCTCTTGAAATCCTCTTCATCTAGACTTTGATTCGCAAGTCCCATGGACTTATACTTCATGGATCTTCGTGAAAAGAGTGACTCATAATCTCCCGAGAGTGCTTTCATTGCTTCAACCTGGTCTTCATTCACCGGTTCGGTCTTGATGTCCTGCATTTCGAACGAATCTATATGTGAACCGAGTTCATCCATGATTCTTTTGCAGGTGGAACACGTAGAGAGGTAATAAACTTTTCGCATGATGCTAAAATAAGGACTATGAATTGATTCAAAAGAAAGGTTCATAGATTACCGGGTTGGATTAAGAGTTGCTGAGGTTGTTGATATGATGGTTTCCCGCTGATGGCGCTGATCCACGCAGAAAATTTGATATTAAAGGGGTCCGCAGATGACGGAGATGGACGCAGAGGATTTTGAGAAGGATAGTTTCCCGCAGATGCGTGAAATAGGCTCCCGCTGATGGCGCTGATTCACGCAGAAAATTTGATATTAAAGGGGCCTGCGGATATCGCAGATGAACGCGGAGGTTACTGATAAGATAATTTCCCGCTGATAGCGCAGATGGACGCAGAGGTTTTGAGAAGGTAGTTTCCCGCAGATGCGTGGATGACCAGGGTTTTGAAATAGGCTCACGCTGATGACGCTGATCCGCGCAGAAAATTTGATATTCAAGGGGCCCGCAGATGGCGCAGACGGACGCAGAGATTATGGAAGTAAATGAGCTCCCGCTGATTCCACAGATGGACGCAGAGGTTAGGGAACTTGATGGTGCTCCCGCTAATTGCGCAGATGGACGCAGAAGCTCCCACAGATAGCGCGGATGGGCGCAGAAACTATTGATGAGATAATTTCCAGCCGATAACGCGGAGACGATAAAAGTTATTTCATATATGTAGAACAAATATTTAACAGCTACGTATATTTGTTCTACATAAGCGAAATAACTAATCTATGAAAGGATCATATTTAGGTGAATTTGAAGAGATCATCTTTAGGTGAATTTGAAGAGATCATCCTCCTGTTGGTAGCCATGCTGGGCGATGAGGCATTTGGTCTTCAGATCAGAAATGAATTTATCGAACAGACTGGAAGATCTGCCGCCATTGGTGCGGTACATTCAGCCTTATCCAGGCTAGAGGACAAAGGATTTTTGGAATCTGAAATGGGTGATAGCTCCGGTGAACGAGGGGGCCGCAGAAAAAGGATATTTACCGTGACCGCAGCTGGAAAAAATGCTCTGGAGCATAGCAAAGAGCTCAGAAATGGGCTTTGGGAAAAGATACCCGAATTGAACTTGAAGGGTCTTAAAATAAGCCCAATCTATCTGTGACATCTCAACCTCCAAAACTGGCAGAGTGGATCATAGACAGGGTTTTTAAGGATCACTTGCAAGAAGAGATCATTGGGGACCTTCATCAATATTATGCTCAGTTAAAGCAGCAGAGGGCAAGTTTTATCTCATTGAAATACTGGTATCACACCTTTCAATTTTTTAGACCTTTCGCTTTGAAACCGATATTAAGTCAAAACTCAATACTAAGAACAATGATCAAAATGAATTTTCTGGTGGCGTACAGAAGCCTCCTTCGCAACAAATTTTATGCATTCATCAATATCCTTGGACTGGGATTAGGTCTTTCAACCTGTATCCTGATCGGGATATTCATCAAGGATGAATTAAGCTTTGACAAGCATTGGAAAAATGGTGAACGAATCTACCGTGTAAGTGCTGACATACGCTTTAACAACAACACCTTTCTGATGGCCAACTCCCCTGCCCCCATGGCAGAGTCATTTAAGGAAGATTTCCCGGAAATAAAGGAAGCAGCAAGATTCAGGGATGTGGGACAGAACGTCATCAACATCGGTGAGACCTACTACAATCAAAGAGATGTTGTATTTGTGGATCAATCGATGCTCAGAATTTTTCAGCTGGACTTCAAAAGTGGTAATCCTGAAAATGCATTGGGCCAACCCAACTCAGCCATCATAGATGCAACCACAGCTCAGAAACTCTTTGGAACTGAGGATGCAGTCGGTAAAGTTTTTGAAATGTCCAACAATCAATATAGTGTGCAAGGCGTCTATAGCGATATTCCGGACAATAGTCACTTTCATTTTCCCGTGATGATATCTATGTTATCATACCCGGACGCCAAAAGTCCAATGTGGCTCAGTAACAATTTCAAAACATATTTTCTACTGGATGAGAACAATGACCATAGGTCCCTGCAGGACAAATTTGAAGGGGTCTATGAAAAATACTTCGGACCTCAATTCCAGCAATTTGCCGGTGTGACCTATGAACAAATGCTCGAATCAGGGAGCTACCTGAATTACTATCTGACACCTGTTTTTGACATTCACCTGAAATCAAATCTTGGATATGAAATAGAGGCCAATGGCAATATGCAATACGTATGGATCCTCTTTGCCGCTGGCATTTTTGTGTTGATTATAGCTGCCATAAATTTCATGAACATTTCAACGGCCAGGTCCTCTGTACGCGCCAAAGAAGTAGGAATGAGAAAAGTCATGGGTGGTGTCAGGAGGCAACTCGTATTTCAATTTCTCATTGAATCCATTTTGAATGCATTTCTTGCCCTGATCCTGGCCGTGGGGTTGACATATCTAATGCTGCCGTTTTTCAACAATATGGCGGATAAGTCGATTATGAATCCTTTTTTTGGGACGCTCGCACTATGGAAAGAATCATTAACACTTACCATTTTGGTTGGGCTTCTGGCTGGATTGTACCCTGCCTTTTATCTCAGTCGATTTGCACCCATAAAAGTTTTGAAAGGACAGCTGACGCTTGGAGTAAAAAGCGGATCTCTTCGAAATGTATTGGTGATCACCCAGTTCATCGCCAGTGTCATGCTGATCTTCGGATCAATGGTGATATACTCACAGCTCAGATTCACTCAAACGAAATCTCTGGGGTTCGATAAGGATCAGGTAATCATAATTAATGAAACGTATACTTTAGATAACAGCATCAGAGCTTTTCGGGATGAATTGAAGAATTCACCGGCCATTAGCAACGCATCCATGAGTTCATTTCTCCCTACAGGTGGTAATCGTTCTGACTCGCCCCTGATGCCTGAGGGTGCTACCTCTGTTGAGGAGGCGGTCATTGGTATTCAACTATGGTTGACGGATGAAAACTATGTGCCCACCCTGAATCTAAATATCCTGGAAGGCCGAAACTTCTCCAGTGAACTTGCTTCGGATACAATGGCAGTCATAGTAAATGAGGCCGCACTGAAAGAGTTTGGGTACGAGAATCCCATCGGAGAGAAAGTATATGCGGTACCGGGATTTGATGTTTACGGACGAACGGAGTACCAGATCATAGGCATCGTTGAGGATTTTCATTTTGATCATTTCAAGAACAAGATCGGCCCCGTAGCCTTGTTCTATGGAAACAGCACCGGAAAAGTAATATTGCGATATGAAGCCTCTCAGACAGAAAGTGTCCAGGAATATGTGCAGGCTACCTGGGAGAAATTCAACCCGTCACGCCCACTGAACTATGATTTTATGGATCAGCAATTTGCTGCCAAGTACGAATCGGAAGAAAAGCTGGGTAAGTTATTTGGTTCATTTGCCATCATATCGATTGTGATCGCCTGTCTGGGGCTATTCGGTCTGGCAGCATTTACCAGCGATCAGAAGAAGAAAGAAATCGGAGTGAGAAAAGTTCTCGGAGCCACAGTCAATCAGCTTATGATGAAGCAACTAAGCAGTTATACAAAACTGCTGGGGATTTCGTTATTGCTTGGACTCCCAACCAGCCACTATCTTATGAGTAACTGGCTGGAAAACTTCGCTTACAAAACGGACATTTCTTTGCTTGTGTATCTCGCGCCATCCTTGTTGATCCTGGTATTTGCGTGGTCCACTGTGAGTATAATTTCATTCAAGGCTGCCATGCAGAATCCTGTGAATAATTTGCATCAGGAATAGCATTTCAATTCTATTTTGATAAGCCAGTTCCCGCTTGGGGCTGGCTTTTTTTATGGTCTTCTTTGGAGAGATATTTTGTAAATTGAAAAGAAAAACCATGAAGCAGCTCATTCCTATCCTGATATTAATCCTGGGTTGTCAGTCAAAAGAAAATCCATATTCCACATTGACATCAGAAGATTACATTTTCAAAAATGTTAACATAGTAGATGTCAGGACCGGGGAAATCCTGGAAAACAGGAATCTGGTGGTAAGGGCTGATACCATTGCCAATCTCAATGCAGAAGAATCTGAAAGCTATGGCGAAGCAAAAGTGATTGATGCCAAAGGAAAATATGTACTGCCTGGTTTGGCTGAAATGCATGCCCATATCCCTTCTCCTCAATGGGGACGGGATAATACCAACGAAACACTTTTCCTGTATTTATCAAATGGAGTGACTACCATCCGTGGCATGCTGGGTCATCCAGTGCACCTTGAACTAAGGGAGCAGGCTTTAAACAATGAAATTCTAAGTCCGAGAATATTTACTTCCAGCCCTTCGGTCAACGGCAATACGGTCCCGACTGTTGAGGATGCGATAGAAAAAGTGACCCAGTATCAGGCTGATGGCTATGACTTCCTTAAACTTCATCCGGGCATCAAACTGCAAGTGTTTAACGAGGTAGTCAATACAGCAAATGAAGTAGGTATTCCTTATGCCGGGCATGTATCAGTTTTTGTTGGAATTGAAAATGCGCTGAATAGTGGGTACGCCTCTGTGGATCATGTGGATGGATTCATTGAGGGCCTGGTTCCGAAAGAATTAGGGCTGGACCCGGAATCTAATGGATTCTTTGGCTTCAACTTCACCGATAAAGTTGATGAAAGTGAAATAGAAACATTGGTTCGGTTAACGGTAGATAATGAAGTATGGATCGTTCCGACACAGAGTCTATTCGACCGATGGTTTTCACCGGAACCTGCTGAGAATCTGGCTTCTGCTCCGGAAATGAAGTATATGCCCAAAAGCACCATAGAGCAATGGGTTAACAGCAAAAAAGGATTAGTTGAGAATCCGGATTATTCAGCTGAAAAATGGGAAACCTTTAACGGCTTAAGGAAAGAAATTATCAATCAACTTCAGACTAATGGATATGGATTACTCCTCGGTTCTGATGCGCCGCAGGTATTCAACGTTCCCGGGTTCTCCCTGCACCATGAAATGAAAGGGATGATTGAGGCAGGATTGACCCCATTGGAGGTCATCCAAACAGGTACTATTAACCCGGCAAAATTTTTCAACATGGAAGGTGAATTCGGAGAAATCAGCATAGGAGCCAGTGCGGACTTTATGCTGCTGAACGGTGATCCTGTGCAATCGCTTGAGAACATCAAAGAGCCCTCCGGTGTAATGGTTCGAGGCAGATGGTTGGATCGGGAAACAATTGATAAACGTTTGGCAGAAATTGCCGAGAGAGCTGCAAATATTTAACCATGACTGTTGAATTATCAGAGAGTCTTGGGTCAGTAACAATTGAGGTCAATACTGCTTCTACTCCAAAATATTCCCTTTTGCTAGCTCACGGTGCAGGTGCAGGTTTATCCCATGTTTTTATGGATAAGCTTGCCGTGGCGATCAGTTCCTTTTCCGGAAATGTAATCCGATTCAATTTCCCATACATGGAGCAAGGCAGAAAGAGCCCGGGTTCTCCAAAACCCAATATTGCTTCCATTGGAGAAATGGTCAAATTCATTTCTACCGAATTCAAAGCACTACCAATATTCCTTTCGGGAAAGTCTTACGGAGGAAGAATGAGCTCTCATTGGGTTTCAGAAAGCCCCGATTCGGACGTCAAAGGCCTCGTTTACTTTGGGTTCCCCCTCCATGCACCCGGAAGAGATAGCATGGACAGGGCTGCACACCTTTACAATATCGTCATACCACAACTTTTCATTCAGGGAACAAAGGACAAATTGGCCAACTACGATCTGATTTCACAAGTAGTTTCCCAATGTCAAAAAGCCAGTATCCACACCATAGAGCATGGTGATCATAGCTTCAAGGTTCCTAAAAAACTAACCGGAAAATCCGGCGATGATGTAATAAATGAAATTGCTGGAGTAACTGATCAATTTATACTTAAGAACTTGTAATTCTGACACTTACATACCCCCTTTGAAAACTTAACATTGGAATCGGCCATTTTCTTAATATTTAGATAATATTTGCTACATACTCAGAAAATGTTAAACTGCTCTAATTGTGACTAGTACTTTCCAATGAAAAGGAACCTATTTGTAGTAGGCCTTGTGATGGTTACATTCTTCGCCATCTCCTTTCTTACAAATATTCTCGGCCCCATTATACCAGAACTAATCGATGATTTTGAGCTCAGCCTGGGGCTTGCCGGATTTTTACCTTTTGCGTTTTTCGTAGCCTATGGCGTAATGTCTGTTCCAGCCGGAATGCTGGTAGAGAAATATCGGGAAAAGAAGACCATGGTTTTTGCTTTTATCCTGGCATTTTCCGGCGCCCTACTCTTCGCTGCCTTTCCTGTATTCCCGGTGGCCATGGTATCTCTGTTTATCATCGGACTCGGTATGGCCATACTCCAGGTTGCCATCAACCCTTTATTGAGAGTTTCTGGAGGTGAAGAAAATTTTGCCTTCTATTCCGTGCTCGCACAGTTGTTTTTCGGAGCTGCTTCTTTTCTTAGCCCAATGGTCTATACCTATCTGGTATCAAATGTTCATGCAGGAAAACCAAAAGCTGCGCTCACTGGCTTTTTTGAAACGGTTACACCGGAAACCTTACCCTGGGTATCGCTTTACTGGATCTTTGCGGGGGTTTCCCTTTTGATGATCCTGATCGTTATGGCTTTCAGATTCCCTAAGGTAGAATTAAGCGAGGATGAAAAGACGGGTACTGTAGAAATATACCGTTCACTTTTATCAAAGCCCGTTGTCATCCTGTATTTCCTTGGAATATTCCTTTACGTAGGGACCGAGCAGGGAATCGCCAACTGGATGTCTCAATTTCTGACCACTTATCATGGTGTAAATCCTCAGACCACGGGGGCAACGGTCGTTTCTTATTTCTGGGGCTTGATGACGGTAGGTGCTTTTGTGGGATTACTACTATTGAAACTGGTTGATAGTAAACAGGTACTCCAGGTATTTTCCGGGGGATCGATGCTGGCTCTAGCAGCAGCACTTTTTGGACCTGCTGAAGTAGCATTGTACGCTTTCCCAGCACTTGGTTTTACCATCTCTGTCATGTGGTCAATCATTCTTTCGCTTGGGCTAAATAGTGAAAAGGAACACCACGGATCCTTATCCGGTATCCTGGTCACAGGAATTGTAGGTGGAGCCGTGGTGCCGTTAATTGTTGGGGCTCTGGGAGACCTGATCGGATTGAAAGCGGGCATGTGCTTCCTTTTCCTGACAATAGGTTATATCTACTCTATTGGAATCTGGGCTAAACCATTGGTAAGCAATCAAACCATCTTTCAAAAAAGAGAAGAACAGGAAGAATGATCATTCCGATCTCAGTCTGTCTGCAGGGTTAGTAAAAGCTCCTTTCAAAGCCTGAAGACTCACCGTGACCAGGGTCATTAGAAAAGTAAGCACCACCACCAAGGCAAAAACTTCCCACCCGACATTCGTCCGGTAAGCAAAATTTTCCAGCCAATTACTTGAAATATAGAATGCAGCAGGTACTGCTATGATCAGGCTTATTATGACCAATTTGAAATAACTTTTGACAAGTAAGCCATAGATGACAGCCAAATTTGCACCTAATACTTTACGAATACTGATCTCCTTGCTCCTGCTCACGATACTATAACTGACAAGTCCGTACAATCCAATGGAAGCTGTGAATATGGCAAGAATGGTGAAGAGCGCGAAAAGCTGTCCGGCTTTCTCCTCCGATTCATAAAACTTCTGAAAAGACTGATCTACAAATTCATATTGAAAAGGACGCTCTGGTTCGAAAGTCCTGTACTGCTGCTCGATAAACTCCATGGATTCCTTGAATTGGGAGCCATCCAATTTGATAAGGACGTATTGAAATTGGTCGGGGAAGATATGAAGTACCGTGCTCTCAATCTTATGTCGCAGACTTTTGAAATTAAAGTCACTCACCACTCCGATTATCTTTCCTCTTTTGATGGAATCTCCGTCGACCCACATTCGCCAGTTAACAGGCTCTCCTATCGCCTCTTCCGCACTTCCCAACCCGAAACCCTTCACCGCGGCTTCATTGATTATGAATGCATTTTGTTCGTCAGTTTTTAGATTTGGGTCAAACCCTCGTCCGGCAACAATTTCCATGTCCAGTGTTTCCAGGTAATTATCGGCCACCAAAAACATGTTTGAAGTGAACTCAGAGCTTTTGATTCGAGGGAGAATCACTCCATCACCAGCCACTATACCACCGGGAACACCATAACTGAATGTCACATCCTTTATCCCGCTATAACTGGTGAAGGCATTTTTGGTACTTTCCAGGTCACTCCGAAGGGAGCTGGTCAATGGAATGACCATCAGGTTCTCTTTGTTGAACCCCATGTCAGTGTTTTGGAGAAAGCTGTATTGCTTCTGGATAATAAGTGAAACCAGAATCAGGCCTACGGAAAGCACATACTGAATACCCACCATGATATGACGGGTCGAAAACCGGAAGGACTTAAGTGATACATTATTCAATCCTCCGTGAAGTGTTTTGATGGGTTCAAAACGAGTAATCACGATCGCGGGATACCAACCTGATACTATTCCCAAACCAACAAGAAGACCAAAAAACAGCACAATATTACCAGTGCTGAGTACTTCATTAAAGGAAAATTGCTTCCCGGTAAAAGCATTAAACTTACCTAACAACAATACGAGCAGAATTGCACTGAAAGCACCAGCAAGCAAACAGAAAAAAGTAGATTCCATGGTGTATTGGGTAAACAGTTGCCCCCTTGTGGCGCCGACAAATTTCCTGATTCCTACCTCTCTGGCCCTTCTGACTGCCATTGCGGTAGTAAGGTTGATGTAATTGAGACAAGCTATCAGCAGAATAATACCTGCTGCGATCGAAAGAAATAGAACAGACCTATAGCTGCCCGTCTCAGAGATCTCCCACTGAAAACCATCCGAATGAAGGTGAATGTCACGAATATTCTGAAAAAATGGAATGTAGTAATAACTGTACTCTTCCGTTTGCTCTCGTGCTACTGATTCAATTCTTGATTGGAACAAACCTTTAAATTCTTCAATGCTTTGGCCATCTTTCAATTCAACGTAAGTGAAGAACTGCTGCCAGATCCAGGACTTCATTCGTTCTTCCGGAACATTATTCTCCAGCCAGGCCCATGAAAGTACATACTCTGGCGTAATGTGGGATTGGTCCGGAAAATCCCGGTACACACCCGCAATTTTTACTGATCTGCTTCCTAACTGGACGACCTGATTCTCAAATTCGACCTCACCGAAGTACTTCTGAAACATCGTCTCGGATAAGAGCATCGAATAAGGCTCTGCCAGGTCATCATAACTCCCATGCAGTAATTCCATGTCCAGGATGTCCAGTGTTACCTGCTCGGCAAATACCCCATCATCCTCGGAATAATGAACATCTCCAACCTTAAAAGTTGACCCACCGTAGTCATGCATAATACGTCCTACCGACTCAACTTGCGGAAACTCTTCCCCGATGATTGTGGCAAACATCGGAGGTACGATGGGAAAATAACCGGATTTCTCCCCTTCACGATATACTTCATTGTAAGCCCGAAAAATCTTCTCAGAGTTATTTACATGAGCGTCATAGCTGAGTTCGTCCTGCACAAACAGTGTGATAAAAAGACTACTTGTAATGCCCAGTGTCAAGCCAATAATGTTAATGGCTGTAAAACTTTTCCGTTTCCAGGAAAGTCTGAGCATCGTCCTGAAATAATTTTGATAGATTCCCATTTTGAGTGTTTTTGAGTTTTTGAAAAAAGATCTTGAGACCGATGGACGCATAAGCGTCAACATATCCAGGAACCATAGCCATCTGGCTGTTCGAACACCATATTTCTCCACATTACGGTCAAATAGTTCATACAAATCACCCTCCAGCCCTTCCAGATGCATTTGATGACAAAACCAGGTGAAAAACCTGACGAGCAACAATGGTGGATCCTGTTGCTTCATTGGGAAATGATGTTCGGGATCAGCTTAATCAATGCTGATCGCTGCTCATAAATATCACGGAGCACCTTGACTCCTCCCTGGGTCAGGCGATAGAATCGCTTGCGACGTCCGCGTCTGTCTTCTGTGGCACCTTCCATTTCGGAATTCACAAATCCCTTCTCCTCCAACCTTGTCAGCGCACTATGAAGTGCTCCTATGCTGGGGGTTCGGCCTAGCCTGTCCTTTAAATCATCTTTGATTGCAATGCCGTAAGCCTCCTCCCCGAGTACTCCTACGGTCAGCAATACAAGCTCTTCGAACTCCCCTATGTTGGTTCCTTTCATTTGATCTCAATTAATAATTCCTAAATGTAGAATTATTAATTAATATTTCCTAATTGTAGATTACTAAAATTTCAACCCTAGTTTTTGATAAATCGAATAGACCGACTATCCAGAGTCAGGAGATAAACACCCCTGGGAAAGGCTTTTACATTCAAAAATATGCCGCTATTCTGACGCTCAATTGAAGTCTTCATTAAAACACCTTTGGTATCATAGATCTTCACTGCGTCAATTCTCAGATCAACTCCCTCAATATATAATTGATCGAAAACCGGGTTTGGATAAACCTGAATCAATTCCTCTTCACCGATACCCAAAACAGGTGCAAAAAACTCCTGAGATATATTGGAACATCGGTCGTGTAAATGTTCGACCTGGTAGATATCGGCATTGGGATCTGTGATGATAATCTCCAGAGACTGTTCATTTGCCTCGGGAATGGCTTCTCCATTCCTGTACCATTGATAGCCGGAGTAAACCTCATTTGTCTTTAAAGACAAATGCCTTCCAACTTCATCATCTACCTCAATCGTTGGTTCAGGGACAGCAATGACGATCATGGTAATAGAAGCACTGTCGACGCAACCATTGACATCAGTCCCCACCGTGTTATAGGTGGCTGTACTGGTTGGAACGAAGGATACCGCATTCTCCACATCATGATCCCATTGATAGGTTGAAGCTCCCTCACCGCTTAAGGTCAGCGATTCACCTGCGCAAATAAATTCAAAAGCGCTACTCTGGATAGAGACCTCGGGCAAGGGATTTACTTTTACGGTAATCTGATCAGTAGCTGTCTTTCCCTGACTATCCGTTCCGGTGACAGTATAAGTCCTGGTTTCCTGCGGTATAAATGAAACTCCATTTTCTACACCCTGATCCCAACTGTAAGTCTCCATTCCAGAACCAGTCAATGTCACCGACTCACCAATGCAGATTACAGTATCAGAAGCCGAAGCAGTTACTACCGCATTGGTGACCTCTGCTATTGATACTTTGAATGTGGAACTAGTAAGGGTCAAACCGCTAAGATTGGTGTTTGAGATTTTCAAATGATAATCACCTGAGTCTGACAGAACCACACCCTGGATATTCAAGGTATTGCTGGTTTTACCAGTCAGGTCCACTCCATCTTTTACCCATTGATATTCATTATTTGCACCTCCAACGGTAACCGAAACGGACAATGTATCTCCTTCTTTCAGGAACTGATCTTCAGGACCGGTTATCTGAGCCTGCGGGGTGTAATTCGAAAGTATTGCTGAATTTGGTTCCAGATCGTCAAATTCCAGGGTATTATTGGAAACATCAAAAACTGAGGGAGTCAAAAGAGAAAGGTCCGGCAACGACGTAAGTCCATTTCCGGAAAAATCCATTTTATCCAGTCCATTAAGCGAAGTTAGCTCCTGGCTAATCGTCCCTGACAGATTGTTTGAGCCAAGCTCAAGTGCGGAAACACTGTTGGCTGTCACCTCAAGACCATACCAATTGAAAATATCATCTGTCAACCAATTGGTACTATTCGTCCATGAGTTTCCATTGGCAGACGTATAAAATGCAGCCAAAGCATCGTATTCGGATACAGGAAAACCAGCTTCCGAATTTACCCAATTCGAGGATGTGCCGCTTAATGCAAATCCGTTCAATGAACCAGTGTTTTTATTGCCACTATGGTCCAACAATTCGTCCAACCCGGTATTTGTACCTCCAGGGTTGCCTTCGTCAAATAAGTAATAAGCTACCAATCCTGATTCATCTCCTTTCAAAGACTTGTACATCAAAGTCTTAATTTCATCTTCAGTTAAACTCCTGTTCCAGATCTGAATTTCATCAATCACGTTGGCACCGTAATAGTCGAAACTTCCGTCAATCTGGGCACCAATGTGTAAGGCATCGCTTGAAGTTTCATCCAACTCTATGGTCGAAACACCCATTGTATACTCTACTGATTTAAGCACCCCGTCTATGTAGAACTGCGGATTTGACTGACCTTCCTCCGCTACCACCGCATAATGATGCCAGTCGGTATCCGTCACACCAGTTACACCTCTCCAACCGCCATCAAAGAAGAAGTAAAACATGTTATTTTCAGAATTGTCATGCAGACCCAAGCCATAATTTGTGCCCCCACCTGTCCAATCGCCCCCTTTTTCCAAAATAATATCAATGTCATCCAATCTGGTTCTCTTAACCCATCCCGTGATTGATACTTCTGAGGCAATTTGCAAGGAATCAGCATCAGGAACGTCCACATAATCATTGGAACCATCAAATGATAATCCATTTCCAGGCCGAACTTTGTACCCATCTGAAATCACCGGCAAACTGTTTTCACCGGAATGACTTGTTGTCAATCGGAAATAATATGTATTCGAAGGATCAAAGCTTCCTTGTACCTTGAATTTTCCTGAGATCCCGGTGGAAATGTTAGTTGCCACAGGACTTGAAAAATCGGCGTTATCATCAATATCGAGGATTGTATTAGTTGCCTCATTGGGAGCTACAAAATTCAATTCAAAACCGTCTTTAGTGAAGTTTGTAGGGTTCAAAAGCTTAGCTCCTTCGGGCGTCAGACCTTCAGAAATCACCCAGTTGCTGCTGTTCCCACTAAGTGCAAAATTATTTAGGGTACCGGTAGTTCCACCTGCAAAATCGATCAGGTGTATGAATGTCGAATTTGGGTTATCCGGACTACCATGATCAAATTTGTAATATGCTACCAGATTTTCTTCATTTCCGGATAGTTCGCTATACCGGTTGTTTCTTATTTCGGTGCTTGTCCTTACGTCATCCCAAATCCTAACATCGTCAATGCTGCCGTCAAATGGATATAAAAATGATCCCTGATTATTGCGGCCAATCCACGGAGTGCCGGATGCTCCACCCGATGGAATATTGCTATCTACTTTTGAGGATGAGTTTTTGCCATCAATAAAGAATATCATCTCCGCCTGTCCTCCACTAATCAGCCTGGTTACAGCAACATGAGTCCAGTTGTTCAAAGAGATTTTCTCATCTGACCATGTACTAATATTCAGTCCTGAACCGTATTCATACACCAGTCCTATGGTACTGTCAGCATTTACGCGAAATTGGTAGTTTATATTTGTCGCTTCTGTTTCACCATTCACTGACCGGGAAACAATCACAGCTGCTTCTGTCGGATAAGATTCAAGATATATCCAGGCTTCAATCGTAAGATTCCCTACCACCTGAAGGTTGTTGGTCCCGAGGTCTATGTAATCGTCCGAACCATCAAAGTTTAGAGCATTTCCGGGCTTTTCATTGATGATATTATCTGCTATTTCTGCAATAACGGGAACTGTAAATGTACCTTCATCCTCATCGTCGTTATTAATGGTAAGTGTAGTTCGGTAAATACCGGATGTACTTCCATCCAGTCTGAGTGTGAAGGTTTCGGTATCATAAGCTCCAATCTTGGTGGGTGCATTTACAATAGAGTAATCCGATCCCGTAACAATTATAGAGGAGATGTTGATAGGTGCACCCTCCTGATTTTCGATGGTGATGGTATGATCAAAATTTAACCCGTTGAGTCCCACACCCATGTAATGGTCACCAGTCATTCCGGAATTCAATTCGGTGCCATTTGTATTGCCGTCATATACCGCGATCTCTCCAAAGCCGAAAGAGAATTCGGAAGTGTTGCCAAGGGTGTCGGTGGATGTAGCGTTGACAAAGTCCGATGGGTCTAACGTCAACCCGGTTATGCTCCATGTGCCGCTACTTGTGACCGAGTCAGTACCAAGGTATTCCCTTGCCTGCACCGGATTGCAATCGCCATTGTCCTTATATAAATGGACCACCTCACTTTCGTTGGCTGTACCGGAAACGGAATTGGAAGTGATTTCAGTAACTACTGGTCGCTCCACACCATTATTTCCATCTGATCCTAAGTAGATTCCAATTCCATTGCAGTACATAATGTTACCTATGAACGTATTATTCTCTTCACTCGTGGTCGAAAACCGAATGCCATAATCGGTGTTATTCGCAATGATGTTGGACTCATTCGCTCCCAAACCTCCGATGATGTTATTGTCAGCACCGGAGGTGGATCCAATACCCGATCCATTGGGTATGGACTCTACACCATCGCTACCCACCCCAATCTTGTTGTCCTGGATCGTATTGTTGTTACCTCCTGCATGCAAGTAAATGCCGTAGTTGGTGTTACCTGAGATCACATTTGACTTTATGGTCCCACTACCTGAGTTCCCGACGTATATCCCGGACCCATTATTGGGAATGGCATTCATGCCTGTAGGATCGGTACCTATATAGTTGTTGATGATCTGAGCTCCACCGCTTACATTAAATCCTATTCCATTTCCACTGTTTCCTGAAATGATGTTTCGTTCACCTTCTTCCGTACCGCCAACAATTCCAGAACTTGCATAACTGCCAAATGAGATACCCGTACCACTATTACCCAGATCATTAGCTCCATTCTCATCCGTTCCAATAAAATTACCCTGAATAATGGCGTTGTCGGAATTACCTAATGATATGCCTCCGCCACATTCTACGATGGTATTTCCTTTGCCCGGCGCTCCCACAATTACCCCACTAGCGGGATAAAACAAATTAATTCCGGCATTGGTGTACCGTCTAATATAAAATCCAAAGACTGCAGAGCCATTTCCGGTAAAGCTGAAAGCATGATTTCTTACATCCTGACCATCCATTACAATTCGAAAGTTACCCGTACCCTCCTGCGACGCAGCATCCACTACTACAGGATTATTTAGATTGATGAAATTTGATGCGGGTGAAATGGTCCATGTCTCCCTACCGGCGGAATTGTCATAATTGGGATCTGTATCCGGAATGTTAAAAGTAATCGTGTCTTTGTCATTAAATGCATTAGCATTATCAAGGCACCACCTTAGGGAACCCACTCCCTCATCATTTGTATTCACCACCTCCAAAAGTTCAAAAGCCGATTCAAAAGCATTGGAAAATTCGGATGTGCTTCCGTTTGTGTTGGTAGCGGTGGCCGTTACTTTGTCAAGCGATAGTGGAAAGTCCGCAGCAGGAATGGTGTATGTCCATGTACCAGCAGTCGCACTTATAGTAGTCAAAAAGTAGTTTCCTTCGTCTTCATCAGAAAAGAAAAGCTCAATTGTTTCATCATTTGCAGTAGTACCACTCACTTGCCTGGCTGTGGTAAAGGCAGTAATGACCGGAGCGGCCAATCCCTCCTGCCCCCCATTGATGACACTTATGCCCCTTTCTGTGTTATCGTATATTTTATTTTGACTGAACGTATTGCCATCAGTTGCTCCCGAAAGCCCGTTGACCTCTATGCCATTTTCTGCATTGTTGGCAATTAGATTCTTTTGAATTGTATTTCCATTGGCGTCTCCGCTGATTAGAATTCCATTGGCCCCATTTCCTGCTGCCGTTTCAAAATCACCTTCTACTCCTATGTAATTGGTGTTGATATCATTCCCAGTGACATTGGCTCCATCAATTAAGATTCCTGCCCCCGTGTTCCCTGAAATGACATTTGCCCCCTCTTCCGTGCCATCACCTACTACGGTATTTTGAGCACTACCTGTCAATCTTATTCCCTCATTGGTATTGGGCCGGGTCACCGTGGCATTTGGATTTAATCCTATAACATTTCCCAGGATGCTTACTCCTGAAACAGTGACCGCTATCCCGGCAGAATTAGATGAGATAGTATTCCCAAAACCACTAGCCGCATCACCAATTTTGGTGTTGGCTCCACCAGCTATACTGATTCCAAACAAAGTGTTTCCTCTGGCACCTCCACTTGAATGAAGACCTATATAATTTCCATAAATCTCATGAGTACCACCAGAGATAAGGATGCCATGGGCTCCATTGTCGCCAATTACATTTCTACCATCGACTGTACCATCACCAATCTTATTTCCATTGGATTCAGGTGTAATCCAAATCCCGGTGTTGGTGTTGCCCCTGGGGTTAAATCCATCAACACCTATGTAGTTTCCTAATATAACATTGTTGTCAGACTCAATTTGAAGGCCTTCCTGCCCATTGAAGCCGATGATATTCCTGCCCTCTGGTGTACCATCGCCTACACTGGTATTTCCGGAGTTTTCATCCATTAAAATACCTTCGCTGCCATTGCCTACCTCCTGACTGCCGGTAAGGCGTACTCCTATTTTATTATTAACCACTATAGTATTCGTACTGGACTGAAGGTTGATGCCTTGTTGCCCGTTGCCGGAAATGACGTTTTGGACTTCTCCCGAAACTCCAATCTTGGTAAAGTCACTGCTTATCACTTCCACCCCTCTTCCGACATTACCGAGTGCTGCTGTTCCATCCACATCAAGCCCGATTATATTTCCCGAAAGTGTGTTGGAGTTTGATGCATTGATATAAATGCCGAAGGTGTTATTTGAAATCACATTGCGCCCCGACGCTGTGCCATCTCCGATGAAGTTTGCCGTAGCACCACCCCGTATTTCTACTCCATAAAAATTAGCCGTACCAGCTGACTGACCATCCAGGGTTGTCCCAATGTAGTTTCCAAATATCGCATTTCCGGTAGCGCCATTGGTGCCGTCTATGACCATCGAAGCATTACCAGCGCCGGCAAAACCTTGTAGATTCAACCCACTGATGCTACAATTACTTGCGTCGATTATAATTCCATCATAGCTTCCTCCTGAAAGTGTAATATCTGGTAGGCCATCACCGTCAATATCTCCATCAATCGTGGTTTGATCCCCATTTCCATTCGTGATGGTAATGGCGCTTGAAAGTGAAATGGTCATTCCCGTTAAAGTGGGATCGAATTGTATTTCATCCGCTCCGGCATTTGAATTGGCAGTTTCTATGGCTTCTCGCAAAGAGCCGGCACCATCATCGCTTACAGTCGTAACCATAATCTGGCCAACAGCCAGTATTGGTAGAAAGGCAAATGCTGAAATCAGTACTTTCCGAATGACCGACTGGAACATAGTTATTTGGGTCTTCTAAAACTATGTCCATAGCTGCAGGTAATCAAATTTAGACAATTCCAATCTTTAATGGTATTAAGTTGAGATTTAATAATGGTGGAATAACGTAATAAGTGACCTGATCAAGGAAAAAATTGCCAATTCTAAAGAAAATCTGAATTCTTACATCAGAAAGACCACGCACCTCGGAGTTTAGCCACCAGTCAACTACTTTGATCAAAGTAAACTTCTTCCTCGTAATTTTGTTATACAAATACCTATGAATAAGACGACCAAACGAATTCTATATACCATCCTTGGTATAGCAGTGGTTTTTATCATTGCATATCCCAAACTGGAACTATCTGCCGAAGAATCAACTGCCGCCGTTCCTACAGCTGTAGTAGACGAGACACCTACCGTGGAGGGCAAAGAGATTAACTATGAAAGTATCGATTACTCTGTAAGAGTTACGGGATCTATCATCGCAGATGAATCTGTCGACCTGAATTCTGAGGTTTCCGCCAAGATCGATCAGATCCATTTCCGAGAAGGAGAAAAAGTCGAAAGGGGTCAGTTGCTCATTTCACTAAATGATGATGAGTTGGTAGCTGAGTTGGAAAAACTTCGTTTCACTAAGAAGTTAAATGAGGACAATGAGTTTAGACAAAGGAAGTTACTGGAACGTGAAGCCATCAGTAGGGAGGAATATGAGATTGCGCTGACACAATTAAACACTTCCCTTGCTGACATAAAGTTGCTTGAAGCAAGACAGGCCAAGTATCGTATTCGAGCGCCTTTCGATGGCAGGATCGGACTGAGACAAGTTTCTGAAGGTAGTTACATAAACCCCGGTGATCTGATCGCCAGGTTGTATAACATTGACAAAGTAAAAATTGATTTTGCGATACCGGGTAAATATTTACAGGAAATAAATGTGGGCGATGAACTTCGTTTTACCGTAGATGGATATGATGATGCTTTTGAAGGTGAAATATATGCCCTCGAACCTCAGATCGATCCTCAATCACGTAACATCCGGTTGAGAGCAGTTAGTGAGAATTCAGAAAACAAATTACTACCAGGTCAGTTCGCTAAAATCAATTTGATTCTAAATCGTATCGACAATGCCATGATGGTCCCAACCATTGCACTGATTCCCGAACTCAATGCCACTAAAGTATTTGTGTACGAGGACGGAAAGGTAAATGACAGGGAAGTAATCACAGGCATCAGGACCGAGGACATGGTTCAGGTAATTGAAGGTCTGGAACCCGGAGATATAGTCATCACTACCGGGCTTTTACAGGTTAGAAAAGGTATGGACGTAAACATTCAACAATAATGGCAAGCTTAGCAAACGTCAGCATAGATCGACCAGTACTGGCAATCGTAATGTCGATCATCATTCTTATGTTCGGTGTAATTGGATTCAGCTTTTTGGGCGTCCGAGAATACCCTTCTATCGATCCTCCTATCATCACGGTGTCCACGTCTTATGTGGGAGCGAGTGCTGATATTATCGAAACGCAAATCACGGAACCACTTGAAGAATCCATCAATGGCATTGACGGCATAGAAACGCTTACCAGCGTCAGCAATGACGGTCGGTCTACCATCAGAGTTGAGTTTGGACTGGATAGAGACCTTGAATCTGCCGCTAATGATGTTCGCGACAGAGTTTCCAGAGCCATGGGCAGGATACCACCGGACGCCGATCCTCCCAGGGTTAGCAAAGCGGATGCTGACTCAAGCCCTATTATTGCCTTAAGAATCTACAGCCCGGAAAGAAACCTTCTCGAGTTAACTGAAATTGGAGAGACGATCTTCAAAGAAACATTCCAGACAATAGATGGTGTGTCAGAAGTCAGGGTCTGGGGCTCTAAAAAATACTCAATCAGACTCTGGATGGATCCTGAAAGGTTGGCTGCCTATCAAATTACTCCTGTGGATGTTTACAATGCAGTCAATACTCAGAACGTAGAACTTCCTTCCGGTAGAATCGAAGGAGACAACATGGAGCTTACCATACGAACTGTTGGACGTCTTTCTTCTCCTCAGGAATTCAATGATCTGATCATTCGGGATGATGAAAACGGGGTCATAAGGTTTTCTGATATCGGGAATGCTGAATTTGCTCCAGAAAACGAGCGTACCGCATTAAGGACAAATGGTATACCTATGGTAATCAACGCCATCGTGCCACAACCAGGATCAAACAACCTGGACATAGCCGAGGAATTTTACAAAAGACTTGAATCTTTGGAGTCTAACATCCCAGCGGATATTGAAACCGCCATTGCCTTTGACAATACGCAGTACATACGCGATTCTGTTGCTGAGGTACAACAAACAATTTTCGTGGCCTTCATACTGGTAGTACTCATCATTTTCCTTTTCCTGAGGGACTGGAGAACTACCTTCATTCCGGTAATAACCGTGCCCATTTCCCTGACAGGAGCATTCTTTGTGATGTACACCCTGGATTTCTCGATCAACGTACTCACACTCCTGGGTATCGTACTGGCAATTGGACTGGTGGTGGATGATGCTATTGTTGTACTTGAAAACATCTATTCCAAAATAGAAAAAGGTGAAGAACCTGTCACTGCTGGTAAAAAAGGAACAGAGGAAATATTCTTTGCGGTGATATCCACCACCATCGCCCTGACGGCGGTCTTCGTTCCAATTATATTCCTGCAAGGTCTGACAGGCAGACTTTTTAGGGAATTTGGGCTAACGGTAGCCGGAGCCGTGGTAATTTCCTCCTTCGTGGCATTGACGCTCTGTCCGATGCTGGCTACGAAAATGCTGAAAAAAAGAGAAAGACAAACCTGGTTTTACAGAAAAACAGAACCTTTCTTTATCTGGCTCAACAACGGATACAATAGCGCACTAGATGGATTTATGAACAACCGTTGGTTGGCTGGAGCTGCTTCGCTTGTGGCCATCTCATTGATCGCTTTTTACATGACCATCCTTCCGAAAGAACTGGCTCCAATGGAAGATCGCGGATCATTCCGAATCAGAGCAACAGGACCTGAAGGTGCTACCTTCGAGTATATGGATCGGTATGCTAATGAAATTTCCCAAATGGTGACTGATAACGTGCCTGAAGCCAATTCCATTGTGACGATCACATCACCTGGTTTTGGAGCGAGTAGCTCAGTAAACAATGCTTATATCAGTGTAACACTGGAGGATGCTGAAGACAGAGAAAGATCTCAAAAAGAGATCGTAAACCTGATCAAGCCCATGGTCAACCAAAATATGAAAGCAAAATCTTTCATTACTGAACCCCAAACCATAGGTGGTCGACGTGGAGGCCTTCCGATCAGCTATGTGATCCAGGGACGTAATCTTGAGCACATCAAAGATGCCATTCCCAAGTTTATGGAGGCGGTACAGGAAAGTCCGCATTTCAGTTATGCGGACGTTGATCTGAAATTCACGAAACCGGAAATCGAAGTTTCTATTGACAGGGACAAAGCAAATGACCTTGACATTTCCGTTAGGGACATTGCCCAAACCATGCAGTTGACGTTAAGTGGTAACCGTTTTGGGTACTTCATCATGAACGGCAAGCAGTATCAGGTGATCGGGCAGGTCAAAAGAGACAATCGGGATGAACCTGTGGATCTCAAATCACTATACATCCGTGCCCGTAACGGTGAACTGGTACAACTGGATAATGTTATCGATCTACGTGAGCAATCCACCCCTCCCCAGCTCTTCAGATATAATCGATTTGCTTCGGCCACATTCAACGCGGACCTTGCGGAGGGTTACACGATCGGGGATGGACTGGATGAAATGGACAGGATCAAAGCGGAGGTTTTGGATGACTCTTACCAGTCAGCATTGGATGGACAATCAAGAGAGTTCAAAGAGAGTTCCGGAAACTTGTACGTTGCCTTTGGATTGGCTTTGGTACTGATCTACCTGGTGCTTTCGGCTCAGTTTGAAAGTTTCAGAGATCCGATCATCATCATGTTTACTGTGCCACTGGCATTGTTCGGTGCATTGTTCACACTTTGGTACTTTAACGAGTCAATTAATATTTTCTCTCAAATTGGTATGATCATGCTGATAGGGCTCGTTACGAAAAACGGGATCCTGATCGTGGAGTTTGCCAACCAAAGAAAAGCAGCAGGAATGTCCGTAGAAGAGGCGATCGTTGGCGCAGCAAAAGCCAGGTTCAGACCGATTCTGATGACTTCCCTGTCTACCATACTGGGAATTCTTCCTATTGCATTGGCACTTGGGGCAGGATCGGAAAGCAGGGTATCAATGGGTGTTGCCGTTATTGGTGGCCTTTTACTGGCTACCTTCCTGACCTTATTTGTGATTCCTGCGATTTACACTTACTTAACAAGTAGAGAAAAACGACTAGCAAGATTTTAATGAACAAATTCTTATTCGGATTTTTAAGCATCCTATCGATATCGCTATGCTCTGCGCAGGAACAAAAGGAAACCCTCACGCTGGAAAGTGCTATTTCCGCTGTACTTGAAAACAACTTTTCTATCCAGCTTGCCAAAAACAGTACAGTCATTGCGGACAACAACAATACCGTTGGTAATGCTGGTTTTCTTCCTATCGTTGATGCTGACGCATCGTACAACAGAAGCAGTCAGAACACAGAACAGGAGTTTGCTTCGGGTGATACCCAATCCAGACGTGGTGCAATCAGGACAAGCTACGGGGCTGGTGTTGGACTTACCTGGACTCTTTTTGATGGTACTGCCATGTTTGCCACGAAAGAACGTCTTGAAAACGAGGAGTTACGTTCGCAGTATGAATTGAAGTTTGAGGTTGACAATGCCATCGCTCAGCTACTAAGCAGCTATAATCAAATTGCTTTTGAGAACGAAAGATTAGAACTTCTTGAGTCAAGTATTGAGTTTTCGGAGGAAAGAAAGCGAATCGTTGAGGACAAGTATAATCTTGGTAAGGAATCAAAACTGACATTGCTTCAGGCGGAAGTCGATCTTAATGCTGATCGATCAGCACTGATCCAGCAACAGGAACTGATCGCTCAGTTGAAGCTCCTTCTTTTACAGCAAATGGCGGTTGACCCATATGATTTTGAAATTGAGCATGAAATCATCGCGGATTCTACTTTGCAAGTAGAAGAGCTTTTGGCAACCAGCGCCGGCAATCCAACATTAATGGTACAGCTGGCAAACCAGGAAGTTTTGAAAAATCAAATGCAGGAGATCGACCGCTCGAAATGGCCACAAATAGACTTCAACATGGGGTATGGATACAATAACCTGGAAAGCCAGGCAGGTTTCCTGGCTCTCAACCAAACCTATGATTTTACCTACGGGCTAACAGCAAGAGTGACACTTTTCAATGGCCTCAATCAACGCCGACAGTATCAGAATGCAAGGGTACAGATGGAGAGCGGAACGATCCAGATGCAGCAAGCCGAGACACAGATAAAAACCAATATCCTGGCTACTTACAATACCTATCAGAATAATCTGCAGTTGTCACTACTCGAGGAGGCTAACCTGGCGGTGGCTGAGGAAAACTCCGAAATTGCACTCGAGAGATTTCGACTCGGTTCATCAAATTCCCTGGAGCTTAGGGAAGCACAGATCAACCTGATCAATAGTCAGATCCGATACTACCAGGCCCTTTATACCACGAAGCTGGCAGAAATAGAATTGAGAAGACTATCCGGAACGGTATCCCAGATCGCTCAATAAATCACATCGCTTTTTTGGAGTTGTCCTCTGAAGATTTCTGAGCTGAACCTTTGGCTTTTTCCATTGGAAGTTTCGCACCCATGATGGTAGCGGTAGCAGCTTTCTCAAGAAGCTCACGATTTCCCTGATAACTGTAGCCCATCTTTTCAAGTTCATCGATCACATGGGCGTACTCCTCCACCCTTGAAAGGTTGAATGTCTCCCTGTTCTGAAAGTACACAGCCTCCACAATGGTCAGAGTGCGCTTCATCAGATCAAAAAGCTTCTGCTCATTGGTCTCATCTGTAGATTTTGATTCATATACTTCAGGGATCACTTCCTTCATTTTTTCGAAGTGTTCCTTCAGAACCTCTGACGGAGATACTTTTATTTTCATTGTGCGATGGAGTTTAGGGTTTTAAGTAGTTCGTTGGCTGTTGTCAGGTCATAGTCCGGAGACAACTCAATGTATTTATCGATGTATTGACTTGCTTTCTTATAATCTCGTAGTGATATCCAGACAAGCCCCAGATTATAGTGACTGTTTGGAAATTGTGGTTCTAATTCTATGGCCACTTCATAATGCATTCTGGCCAGGTTAAGGTTTCCTTTTTCAGAATAGACGTTTGCCAGGTTATAGTGCGCCTCGAAATGTCTGGGATTTTCCTTGAGACATTTGGTAAGATAGTCTACTGCCTTTGCCAGCTCATCCTTCTGGGACATAATGATCCCCAGGTTGCAATATGAATCTGCCACGGACTGACCATTGATGATGGCCTGCTCATAAAGGTTCAGGGCCTCATCGCTTCCTTGTTCGTCCATAGCCAGGGCCTGCTCAAAATAAGTCTTGTCATCAAAAGCAATGATCTTACTTTGGTCAAACAGGTTCAGTTGACCGAGATCCTCAAGGTCAGGTTTTCTCTTCCTGACCTTTCGAGCCCCTTTCTTTTCGGGTGGTGCGACTGGAAATCTTACAACCTTACCCATGCGTCATCAACTGGCTTTTTTAACTTTCTTTTCCTCTTTTTCTTCTTTCTCACCGGACGCTTTTTCCATTGGTTTCTTAGAACCTTTCGCTGCATCAATGCTTGCCTTCAAGGCCGTCATAATATCAACCACTTCCGGCTCTTCCTCACCCACGGTAACGACCTCTTTGCCCTCAATTTTATTCGTGATCATATCGCGCAGTGCTGAGTTATATTTATCCTCCAGTTTAATGTCTTTGAATTTCTTGGACATACTGTCCACCAGCATTTTCGAAAGCTTCAATTGCTCCTCGTCCGGCACTTCCAATTCAGGGGTTACATTAGGTACATTGATGATGGACCGAACCTCCTCCGGGTACCTAAGTTTATAAAGCAAAATGCCTGACTCATGCGGAGTCAAAAGGACAACACTTTCTCTGTCACGAAGCACTACTTTTCCTACTCCGACCTTACCGGTTTCCTTTAGTGTCTGACATAAAAGACTGTAGGTTTTGGCGGCCACGTCTCCATCGGGTCCTGCGAAATAAGGAGAGTCAAACAGGGTATGGTGAACGTCTTTCGTATCCACAAACCCCTCTATCTCGATCACCTTGGTACTCTTTAGTTTTACTTTTTCAAAATCCTCCGGTTCGATCAAAACATACTGTCCCGGTTCATACTGATAACCTTTTACAATGTCTTCCTGTCGCAAGAGATCACCAGTGACCTTATCCCGTTTTTCGTACTTGACAGGATTGTTTCCTTCACGGGAAAGAAGGTTAAAAGAAATGGTCTTTGCAGTATCAATGGCATTGTATATCCTGATGGGAATCGTGACCATTGAAAACCTTATGTGTCCTTTCCAGATAGCGCGCATAGTACTGTAAAGTTACAAATTTTGTGAAAGATAAAATACTGTAATTATTACTCAAAGCATTTAATGTTAAATAATTGATTAACAATATTTTATAAGTTCAAGTAAAGTCAAGCCAAATAATATTTGGTGATCAATTCGGAGTGATCATAACTTATTGTAAATCAACAAGTTTCCTGAAAACAGGATCTCTAAAGGTTCCATTATTGGTAATCATGCTGTATTCCACCTCACAAATCAGCTTGGGTGTAATCCAGATGGTCTTCTTCTCTTCATGAGCTTCCTCCTTTATCGGCTTTTCATTTGTCATCAGATCATCCATTTCCTGTTTCAGATGTTTGAGCATAAAATCATCAAAACCCGTTCCTACCCTTCCCCGATAGACCAGCCCTTCTTTGGATTCCTCCGCCACCTGAATGGCACCGAAATAGTTTTTTCTATCTGACTCAGTTGTTGTATATCCAATGATAAAACAGTCCTGCGTATGCTTCACCTTTACCTTTAACCATGTATCACTACGCTTGCCAGGATAATAAGCTCCCAAAGGGTCTTTCGCCATTATACCCTCGACCCCAAGTTCCTTAGCTGCGTTAAACAATGCCTCCCCATCTTCCACCGTTTCACTGATCCTGTATCCCTTATCTGTTCGCACAGAATCCATCAACCATGAACGCCTTCTGATCAAGGGGTCTTTTAGCAAACTCCTTCCATCCAGATACAGACAATCAAATAAATAAGCGTAAGCCGGTGACCTTTTGGTGGCATGCTCGACATCTACGACTCTCTTGGTCATCAGACGTTTAATTACCTTCTTAAAATCCGCTTTGCCCTGTTTGTCGAGGCAAACTATTTCACCATCAAATATCCCGTTGTTGACCCTAAAAGCGTCTTGTGGAATATCGAGCTCGGGAAATTTCTCCGTAATATCATTTCCGTTGCGACTAAATATTTTTAACTCACCTTCATTTAAAAGGAAAATCGCCCTAATGCCATCCCACTTAATTTCATAAATAAAATCCCCTTTCGGGACTTTTTTCCTGGCGTCCGCAAGCATGGGTGTTTGAAATCCAGCCAGTAAATTCTGTTGAGGTACGTCAACTCTTTCCAGCAACCATTCTTTATCCTTCATCAGGTGCATGCGATACTCTGCATTCACATATTGACCGCTAAGTCGAAAGTAAAATCCGTTCTTCTTTTCCTTTGTGATCTCATACCGACCATTGGCATAAACCCACATCATGCCTCCTCCATATTCCCCTTTAGGGATTTCTCCTTCGAAAGTCAGATACTTTAATGGGTGATCCTCTGTTTGTACTGCCAGTCTTTTCACTCCCGGCAATGGCGGCATTCCCCTCGGCACCGCCCATGATAAAAGGACACCATCCTTTTCCAACCTCAGGTCATAATGAAGATGCGACGCATGATGACGCTGTATCACAAAGCGATTCCCCGTACCATCATCCGGTACCGGCTCTGGCTCCGGCGACCTGGTAAAGTCCCTCTTTTTCCGATAAGTTTCCAGTTGCTCCGGTGTCTTGTGTTTTGGGTTTTCTCCCAATTCCTTTGCCTTGGCCTTTCTCTTCTCATCCGTATGAAGTGGGACCGCCCAGGCCCTGATGGATTCCCATGCATCTCCTTCCTCATTGACTAAGTCCAGGGTACTTTTAAGATTGAGCTCACTCGTGGCAGCTAGTTTCTCCAGCTTCTCCCATGAGATAGGAGTGGAAGCCGTCCCACCAGGCCGACCTCGTAAACTGTAGGCACTCACGATGGTCTGACTTGGGCGATTGCGATAAATGTCCACAAGCACACGACCCCTCCTTGATTCCTTGACGATGTGCAGCGTGGTATTGGAGTTTTTCTCTACAAAGGGCACCATCAGCTTTTTAGCGGATTGGAAAGCTTCCTCAAAAGTATAGTTTGGCTCAATTGGGGTCACCACATGGAGTCCCTTTCCGCCGGTTGTTTTCACAAAACAGTGATACCCATGCTGCTCCAGGTACTCCCGTATCCTGAAGGCTATAGACTTAAGTTCTTCGAATTCAAATTCCTCAGGAGGGTCCAGGTCATAGACAATATAATCCGGTTTGTCCGGGTGAGCGGTGGTACTGTGCATCTGGTGTACCTCCAGACAGGCAAGATTGGCCAACCAAACCAGCGCTGCATCCTCGGTAGCCACCACATATTCTTTCTTCCTGTCATTGCCTAACCGGATGTAGTCTATCCAGTCAGGTGCCCAGTCAGGTCTGTTTTTCTGGAAAAACTGTTCGCCGTAAATTCCATCCGGAAATCGAACCAGTGACAATGGACGTCCTTTAAGATGCGTCAAAATAGTAGGTGCAAGCGCCAGGTAGTACTGGATGACCTCCGCCTTGAGAATATTGTCTTCAGGGTAAAGTACTTTGTCGAGATTGGACAAATCCAAAGTCCGCCTGCCAACCTCCACATGGACGCGTTTTTTAGCCATGAGCTTATGCAAATGGAGACTTCAAATCCAATCCGGCTTTTTCGTTAATTACATTGATAAAATAGTCGGCGGTGTAAGGTGAATGCGCCTCGTCTTCATGCTTACAGAAAAAATACACTTCAGAAACTCCTCTGTCCAGCCACAGTTTTATTCTCTCCGCCCATTCATCGAGTCGGGTTTTATTGGTTGGATGATCTTCATAACCTGCAAATCGTACAAATACCTTGTCATTTGTCAGACGCTGATGGATAATCTCTCGCTTGAGTGCTGTGTCTGTGATTACTGCCGTTTTATTGCATTCACGTAACATCTGGAAAGTTTCATCAAAGGCTTCGCCCTCATACCACTCCTGATGTCTCAGTTCAACCGCCATTGGAAAATCTTTGGGTAGTCTTTCGACAAACTCCTTCAATCTATCGAACCATTTAGGGCCAAAATTCTCAGGCATCTGTAGGAATGTAAGCCCAAGGTTGTCACCAAAATTCAGACACATTTCCACGAAGTAATCGGTCAGTTCAAATACCTCTTCTTTCAGTCTCTTT
The DNA here is from genome assembly GCA_965228045.1 of Cyclobacteriaceae bacterium. Classification (GTDB taxonomy): domain Bacteria; phylum Bacteroidota; class Bacteroidia; order Cytophagales; family Cyclobacteriaceae; genus JANQEU01. The sequence continues at coordinate 3,138,784 of OZ245789.1, forward strand.
ATATGACTGATACGCCTGTTGAACTTCGGACAGTATTTAAAATCAGAACCTTTGGCTTGTTCCGCCCAACTTTGCATATTGGCCTTCTTGACATTGTAAAAAGTGCCATTCAACTCCACACTATTGAACTTTTTAATATATTCCTGCAGATAATCTTTCTTTTTCGTCTTCTCCGGAAAAACCGTTCCCACCCATTCATCCAGGGTCCATGCACTACAACCTACAAACACTCTGGATTGCTGTGGTTTGGCCTTAAATGAAACGGTATCAGGATGATCCTGAGGAAGGGACAGATCTAATCCTTCCAGTTCAGAAAGCTCAGGGGTTCCGAATTTCATGACGTTTTTTTATTCCAATTTACTTCAAAAACGAAAATTGGAACCGTAAAGATTTAATTGACTTTCTCCGTGGTCAGGTGCCGGGTGTCATTGAATGTGTCAATCCTAAAGAACGAACCCGTATAGGTCAATTCGTAAAGTCCAAGATTTTGATGTTCAAAGTGATCCATGAAACGCAGGTCATAACCCAGTACCCATGCCAGAAGTATTCGCATTGCACGCCCATGCATACAGATTAAAACCAACTCCTCGTCAGTTTTGGAAAGAATATGATTGATGGCCTCCTTCTGTCTCTTTTTTACGTCAAGTGGAGATTCACCCCCACCCACATTCTGATCAAGCTGACCGGAATTCCATGCTTTCACGGTGTCATGATACAATAAAGAAGACTCCTCGGAGAATGCCTTTCCTTCCTGTGATCCCCAGCTTATTTCGTTGAGCCCTCCAAGTTTCGTGTAAGGAATTCCGTCTTCGATGAATTGCGCCACTGACTGGTAAGTTCTCTGAAGCTCCGAGACATAGATCCTGTCAAAAGGAGTTTCCTTGTATGCCTCATAAAACTTACTGGCTTGTTCTTTCCCGGTTTCGTTTATCGGAGCATCTATGCCACTGCCCTGGACCATCCCTTTTTTATTATAATCTGTCTGTCCGTGGCGAACGATGAAAATCTTCTTGGTGTTCAATGTTGGAATGTATATTTGCCGAGGTTGCGAAACTAGACATTCCATGTTTTCCGAAGAAATTCAATTAGAACAAATAAACGAAATGGGCAAGGATTCCCTCTCAGACCATGTGGGAATCCAGTTTACTGAAATTGGTAAAGATTATCTTAAAGCCACTATGCCCGTGGACAAGAGAACAAAACAACCATTCGGCCTATTACATGGTGGAGCATCTGTGGTTTTGGCAGAGACTTTGGGAAGCGTAGCGTCCACCATCCTTCTGGACATCTCTAAGCAGTATCCCGTGGGTCTGGAAATAAATGCCAATCATATAAAATCAGCAAAAAGTGGTTTAGTAACGGGAATTGTAAGACCCGTTCATGTGGGTAAGGGCACTCATGTATGGGAGATTCGGATAACAAACGAAGAAGAACAACTTGTGTGTATCAGCCGAATTACCGTAGCCATCTTAAATCACAAAATCAGTTGAGTCAGGCAAAAAGTGACATATCAACCCTTTTGCGTATTGAAAAACCATTTGATGTTTTCAGGGATATATTGGGAAAAGACATGTCTCTTGCCATCTGGAGGCTACCAAATGATAATGAGATTACGGGAATCATCGATCTTAGACCGGGTAAACGCGTAGAGTCGATTGCGCTTCGAAATTCCGAGGAAGGATTTATACTTAATCCATTTGCAGAGCATCATCCTGCAAAACCGGATTTCATTAAAGGAGATATAAAAGTCAAGATTGGAAAGTCCGGTGACCTTAAGAAATTGGACACGAATCCAGTGCTTGGAGAAAAGGAATTTGAGGCATTCAAAAAAGACTTGAATAAACCAGGAAAAAGCACGGGTGTACTTACCTCCTTCCCTACCAACAATTTCATATCGGAAGTGGAATCTGCTATTGAAGAGATTCGTAAGAAGTCCTTTGGGAAAGTGGTTCTATCCAGGTTTAAAGACATTGAGTTACCGGGGAATTTTGATCCCATTGAATTATTTAAAAACTCAGTAAACCACTACCCGAATGCTTTTATGTACCTTCTGTATCATCCTGACAGAGGTACGTGGTTTGGCGCAAGCCCGGAAACACTGATCAGTATCGAAGGTTCTCACTTCAAGACCGTTTCCCTTGCAGGTACCCAAAAGCTTGAGCAGGATCAACCACTTTCTGATATCGCCTGGACTCAAAAGGAAATAGAAGAGCAGGCGTTTGTGTCCAGATACGTTATTGACTGCTTCAAGAAGATACGTTTGCGTGAATTTGAGGAATATGGCCCGAGAACAGTCAAGGCTGGAAATCTGGCTCACCTCAAAACCGAATACCATGTGGAGATGGATGAGGTAAATATGCCAAACCTCGGTGACATTATGCTCGACCTGCTGCATCCGACATCGGCTGTTTGTGGAATGCCATTGATACCATCTTTGGAATTTATCAAGAAAATGGAGGGATATGATCGCGAACTGTACTCAGGCTTTCTGGGACCAGTCAACGTCGACGATTCTACACATATCTTTGTGAATCTACGTTGTATGAAAGTGTCCGACACGATAGCAAGACTATATGCTGGTGCTGGTATTACCGAAGACTCTAACCCACAAAAAGAACAGCAAGAAACTGAGATTAAGATGAAAACCATTCATGATCTAATCCTACAGTAATGTATCCTGCAATCCTGAAAATACCGGAAATATGTTATAGACATGGTGTCAGGTATGCGGTGTTTTCACCAGGTTCTCGTAATGCTCCCCTGAGCATCAGCTTTTCTAAATACCAGAAAATCGAGACCTATGTGATTGTGGACGAACGATCTGCCGGTTTCATAGCGCTTGGAATTGCTCAGGCCACAAAAAGTCCGGTTGTACTCTGCTGTACTTCCGGTACCGCGCTTTTGAACTATGGACCAGCAATTGCCGAAGCTTTTTATCTGGGAATACCGCTTATTGTCTTGTCAGCTGACAGACCACCGGAATGGATCGATCAATGGGATGGCCAGACAATCCGTCAACAAAACGTTTTTTCCAATCATACCCTGTCATTTGTTAATATGCCGGTTGAGATTGGCAATCCTGATTCATTTCATTTCCTGACGCAAAAGCTTTCTACCCTCATCGAAATCTCATTGTCTGGTAATCAGGGTCCTGTACACGCCAATTTTCCATTTCGCGAACCCCTTTATCCTTCCAAAACGGATACACTTGAAATGGAGGAAATGTCTCCGATGGATTTGAGGACTACGGATAGATCCAATGAAGCGGTCAGCGTTATGCTACAGGAGATCAATCGCTATCGTAAAGTATTGATCGTTTTGGGTCAGGGTCTGAGGTCGGAGGAAGAGACCAAACTATTGTCAAAGATATCTTCCAGGCTCAAAATTCCCGTAGTGGCTGACGTTATCAGCAACGGACATGGGGTGAAGGATGTGATTCAGCATCAGGACCTGTTTCTGAGACCGGATGGAGCGCAGAAAGACCTTGTTCCTGAATTGATTATTTCATTTGGGAAGTCTGTGATAAGTAAAAACTTAAAGTTGTTCTTCCGCAATTCAGGAATCGAACAATGGCACGTCAGCGAATACACAGATTATCAAAATCCGTTCTCTTCCAGGATTAGTTTCATCAAAAACAGGCCGGTTGATTTTCTGGAAGCACTGTTGAATTCATCAGGTAGTTTTGATCATACATATTATCAATCCTGGCAATCGAGCAACAAATCGGCTCGCACCATACTGGGCTCTCTATCAGATGTTGATTATAGCGAGTTTTATTGCTTTGGAATGATTATGTCCGTAATGCCAGATGAAATGGACATTCATTTGGCAAACAGTATGAGTGTAAGATATGCGAATTTTATTGGCCTGAAAGCCATGAGCTCTACGGTCTACGCCAATCGAGGAACGAGTGGTATTGATGGCACAAACGGGACAGCCGTGGGGCATGCTCTTGTCAGTCAAAGAAAGACCCTATTGCTTACAGGTGACCTGAGCTTCCTATATGATCGAAATGCATTCTTTCATGAGTACGACGTCAGTAATCTATCTGTCATTGTGCTCAACAATTTTGGTGGAGGGATCTTTAATATGATCTCGGGACCTGCCTCATTGGAGGACAGTCAGAGAGAGAAATTTTTCATCACACCACATTCTCGGGATATGAAACTAGCCGCTCAGGAAATAGGAGCTTCTTATTATAAAGCCAATGATGCAGTGACTCTTGATCTTGCTTTGACAGGATTTTTCGAACGTACGGGAAAGCCCAAGCTCCTGGAGATTCAGACAGATCATAAGATCAATCAGAAAGTATTTAAACAGATTAAAACCCTAATTCATAAATAACATGAGTGCAAACTGGACACAGATAAAAGAATACAAAGACATCAAATTCGACTTTTTCGAAGGCATAGCCAAAATCACCATTAATCGACCGGAAGTGTACAATGCATTCCGCCCTGAAACAAATATGGAAATGATCGATGCGATGGATATCTGTCGTGAGAGACAGGATGTGGGCGTGGTGGTCCTGACCGGAATTGGAGATAAGGCTTTCTGCTCGGGTGGCGATCAAAATGTGAAAGGCAGTGGTGGCTATGTGGATGATCATGGCGTACCAAGACTTAATGTGCTGGACCTGCACAAAAGGATCCGGGAACTTCCTAAACCGGTCATAGCCATGGTCAATGGATACGCCATTGGAGGCGGACATGTGCTTCATGTAGTATGTGACCTTACCATCGCTTCGGACAATGCGCGCTTTGGACAAACGGGCCCCAAAGTTGGGAGCTTTGACGGCGGGTTTGGTTCATCTTATCTGGCCCGTCATGTAGGCCAGAAAAAAGCAAGAGAAATATGGTTCTTATGCGAACAATACACAGCTGAAGAAGCTGAGAAAATGGGTATGGTGAACAAGGTGGTACCGCTGGAAAAATTAGAGGAGACTACCATTGCCTGGTGCAAAACCATTCTCAAAAGGAGTCCAATGGCCATCAGAATGATCAAAAGAGGTCTGAATGCAGAACTGGATGGCCAAAGAGGTTTGATGGAGATGGCGGGCGATGCCACTCTTATGTTTTATCTCATGGAAGAAGCACAGGAAGGCAAGAATGCTTTTCTGGAAAAAAGAGATCCTAACTTCCAGCAGTTTCCAAAATTCCCCTGATCTACTTACAAGGCTGACCGGCAAACGTAATCTGTTTGTCCTCGTCAGAAACCGTATAAGTCAAAGTGAAAGTCTCTGCAATTAATCTGGCGATTTGTTCCGGAGACTTTTGCTTATACGTTGCCGTGAGCATACATTTCTCAGCACCCTCCTCAAAATTTAACTGATAACCATACACCTCTTCTACCAGCTTGGCCACCATATCGAGTGATTCTCTTTTGAATTCAAGCTCCAGATTGGCCCAGGCCAGGTAATTGGCATCTCTATTGTTTCTTTTTACCACGCCTTTGGCATTTGGTGTGATGACTCCCAGCTCACCGGCATTGAGGGTGACTTTGGTCAGTCTGCCTCTTTTGAAATCCGGATTGTGAGAAAAGTAGACCGTACCTGATTCGACAATTACCTGAGTAGTTTTTTCCGCCTCAGCATCCACTACAAAGGATGTGCCCAGAACCTCTACCTGCGCTACATCAGTCTGTATGATAAATGGTCGCTTCTCATCTCTTTTGACATCAAAATAGATTTTGCCATTGGCCACCACCCTTCTCTCTGCACTGGTGCTTTTCTCTTCAATGGTGGCGTCCCTGTACAAAACTACCTTTGTGCCATCGTCAAGCGTTTGGATTTCAGTCAGGGCACTGGTAGCGGGCTTATCAATGATGAATTGGTAGACTACAAGCGAGACCAAAATAAATGCCGCAATGGAAGCGGCATACCTAAACCAGCTGCTGCGAACTAATGTCATGACCGTAGCCTCAGAAGTGTGAGTTTCACCTACAATATCCTTTACACGCCCTACATCGACTTTGTGTGAATAAGTCAATGCCCACGCGCTTTTGAAGGAAAAGAATTCTTCAGAGTGCTCTTTTCTCCAATCAAGAACCTCTTTCTTTTCCTGCTCATTAGCCTCTCCTGAAAAGTACTTTGCCAGTATTTCTTCCATCCAATTATAAAATTACAATGCTAACATTTAGATTCTCTAATTCCCCTATGGTAATATTCCTTTTTTATTCCGCTAAAACGTAGTTTGAGGGCACCAGGTCCGCCAATCTCTCCCATGCCCAATACCCGCTAATGCTTAAACCCTCGGGGTTAAGCACATTGCCATTTATGTCAACATATACAGGACCTTCTTCCAATTCTACTACAGACCGCTGATTCTGCGGACTTCTCTTGATAAACAGCATTTTATTTGGATTAGTTATGTCAGTCCTGAACTCCTTTTCCATCTCATGTAGGTATGCGCTACTTTCTAATTCACGGAGGTAAACAACGTATAAAATATTTTTAATATTTACCTCCCACCTGAATGGAATACCTGTTTCTGTAAGCAAATTCTTCAATTGATCTTCCGTTTCATAAAAGTCAGACCTGTTCGGTAGCTGATCAATCTGATCGATGAAAGCTATCCTGAAACCTTCCTTTCGATAAGTCCCGTCTATGAAAGATTTGAAAAAGTGTTGGATGCTGCCTTTATACGCCTCCTTTCTGTTCTCTCTCCATTTTCGCTCTTCCCTTGTATCTGATGCGATTAGTTCTTCAAACCGTACCTCCCCTGTAAACCTTACTGATGACTCAGTACTAAAGAAGTCATTCAGATCACAATAGAGATTATATCCAAGTCCATTGTTTTGGATCACAACCGGTTCCATCGCGGTGGCAAAAAGAGCTCCATAATTCCGGTTATGCTCAAACTTCAAAACCTGAGGATTTATAAGGACGCAATCGTTGGCCAGCGAACTGGTACCCAGGAACTCGGTTTTGAAATCCGATACGAACTTATCATTAAACTTCTTTTCTTTTCGATCCAGATTTGCTACTATTTCGATGTCCTCCAAAAGGTTTGTTGCCAACTTCAGTTTGACGTTCACGAAAAGCTCACTGGATGTACTTTTCGAAAAGTCATAGACCAATTTTTCGTAAGATAAGTGGCTGAAAATGATCTTATAACTTCCAATGGGCACCCTTTCGATCAAAAATCGACCGTTTTCACCCGTTATAGACCCCAGCGTGGTTCCGTCCAGGTACACATTGACACCAGGAACAAATTCATCCGACCCTTCATCTTCTTTAACATAACCGCTGATGGAGAAAAATATATTTTCGCTTTGAGCTTTGGAGCTGCGAACTCTTTTCAGAATGATTTGATCGTTGTCAACGTTAAATTCAATATTCAGACCAACCACCATTTCCGAAAGTATCTGGGTAATGGTCTTGTCCTTATAGTCAAAACTGTAGAGGCTACCTTCGGGAAAGATGGAGGAATTATAAGAAAAATTAAATTGGCTGAGCTGACTAAGACTATCGAGCGCCTGTTCAATGGTAGCATCCTGCATTTTGAAGTCGTGATAATCACCCAACGACTGAGTTAATCCCGAAAATGCTGAAAGCCAGAATGTAAAAAGCAGTATTTTTTTCTTAAACCACATTTTTTAGCGCGTCCCTGAGTACTCTCAGAGCTTTGCCCATCTGGACTTCTACAGTTTTCACCGAAATATCCAGATGATCGGCTATTTCCTGATACTTGAGACCTTCAAATCTACTCAGTCTAAAGATTTCGCGGCAACGAGGTGGTAATTTTTCGATTTCAGCAGTAATTCTCATCATCAGATCATCCTGCTCCCGGATCTCTATTTCCATCTTCTCCGAGTCCTCTAGGTAGTTGATGACGTATTGCTTGTAGCCGTCTTTTACCTTCTGGTGTTTGATCAAATTGAGACAGGTATTGTGAACTGATCGATAGAGGTAACTTTTGATTGAAGAATCCGGAGCAAGGGTTTCGCATTTGTCCCAGAATTTCACAAAGACTTCCTGCACGGCTTCTTCCGCTTCTTCTACGGTATCGACAAAGCGGAAACCATAGGACACAAGCACCTGGAAATATTCCTTGTATATGAGTTCGAAGGCCCTGCTATCTTTGTTGCGTAAACGCTCGACTAATACATTTTCAGATTCTGGCAACCGACTTAAAGTAAAATGTTCCTCAATTTAAAAAACCAAAAGATTCCTGTTGAAAAAATTTCAGAGGGCAAGATTAAGTATTCTGAATTTGAAAATCATGAAAGTATTGTTCTGAAATTCATCTACGATTGGATAACGGGAAAAAAGAATTTTCAGTTTCGTACCTCCGGATCGACAGGTGCACCAAAAATTATTCATCTCAGCAGAGAAATTCTTGAATACAGTGCCCGTAATACAATTGATTTTCTTGGACTTCCGGAGTCAGGCAAAAGTTTATTATGTATCCCTCCTCAATTCATTGGCGGAAGCATGGTGGTAATCAGAAGCCTGATCAACAATATGGACCTCACAATACTACCCCCTTCTTCAAAGCCAACTATTGAAACTACTTATGATCTGATTTCCATGGTGCCACTTCAGTTGTCAAGGTTCCTGGATTCGGATCCCTCCAAACTAAAAGGGCATAGGGCAATATTAATCGGAGGAGCTCCAATCTATGGGCAGATTGAAGAAAGGCTGCTATCGAATGACATCAACCAAATTTATGCTACATACGGTATGACGGAAACAGCATCTCACGTGGCTCTAAGAAAAATCGGAACCTCAGATTACCTATCGGTCGGGGACGTAATCTTCAGACAGGAGGATGACCTCACGCTATCCATAAATGGAACTGTTACCAGCAAAGAATGGATGAAAACCCATGACCTGGTTGAATTGACGAGTAAAGGTTTCAGGTGGATTGGTCGAAAAGATTTTGTGATCAACTCGGGAGGAATTAAGATCTCTGCGGAAGAGCTTGAGCGCAAACTCGCCAGGTTGATTCCAGGAAACTTTGTGATATCGTGGATTCCGGATGCAGAACTTGGACAGAAAATCGTACTGGTAATGGATAAGAAGGTGACGCTCCCTGAGCTACATCCGGCTCTGGAAAATCCAAACCTCCGACCAAGGAAATTGTTCCTTTTACCGGCCATAATTACCAATGAAGCAGGTAAAGTGGACAGACTGAGAATTCACAACCTTATAAAAGATGCCGTCCCTATCCGTGATCTATGAGGGGCTGAAAAGGTTGTAGGTCCCGCCTCTGCGAAAAAGATCTTTTCTTAGTTTCGGCAGGGAAGCCTGCTCTCCAAAATATTTCTTATTGCTCACCTTGAAAAGTTGATTTATCGTCTCTGCTATTTTTCCATCGCCGCGAAGCCTCCTGCCCCAGTAAGAGTCATGAACATTTCCTCCATGCAGTGACTCTACCTGTTTCCAGATCTTTTTTGCCCGGTCCGGAAATCTCTTTTCAAACCAATCTCTTGACAACTGGGCAATAGTTCCGTTCAATCTTACGATCGTATAACCTGCAAATCTTGCTCCTGCATCGGATGTTGCCTTTAGAATACCGGGTAGTTCATGATCATTTAGACCCGGAATAATCGGAGCAGCCATTATCATCACCGGGACATCATGAGAGGCAAACAATTCAATGGCTTTTAGCTTTGACTTCACTGTCCCTGTTCGCGGTTCCATCTCCCTTCTCACTTTTTCGTCCAACGAAGTCATGGAAAACCCCACATGAATGAGATTAAGCCTGGCAAGCTCCTGAATGATGTCTAAATCCCGGGTGACAAGCGTGTTTTTGGTCAAAATCCCAACAGGATGGCGAAACTCGAGCATTAGTTCCAGTATACTGCGTGTAATTCTGTGTTTCCTTTCCAGAGGTTGATAACAATCAGTATTTCCTGACAACATAATGGTACTTACCTTCCATTTCGGATGATGAAATTCCCGTCTTAAAACATTCGGAAGATTTTTCTTCACGATGATCTTTGATTCAAAATCCAAACCGGAACTAAACCCCCAGTACTCGTGAGTGGGTCGGGCATAGCAATAAATGCAGCCATGCTCACAGCCCTGGTAGGGGTTGATGGACATGACAAAGTTGAGGTCAGGACTTTGATTCCTGCTTACGGCCTTTTTTGGTGTTTCGAAAAACACCTGGGTTCCAGGTGCTGATTCCATTGCCTTTTCATCGAGGTATTCTTCCTCGCGGAAATCATAATGGTGCCTGAGAAATTTGTTGGAAGGATTGAACTGAGCGCCTTTCCCCTTAAACCAATCTGACATAAAGTAAATTTACTAATTATATTAGCATAATACTAAAATAATTAGCTTTATATATGTTTGAAGAATCTTACAATTGCGTAAGCATTTCCAACACCAACAGCAGCCCCAAGCAGGTGTGATTCCCAGCTTATGTCATTATTGATGACGGCCACACCATAGACCAGACCTCCGTAGATCCCGGCGATAATAATTGCAATCAGAAGTGTCTTAAAGTCTCTTTTGAATATTCCTAAAAAGATCAGGAAAAACGCCAGCGCATATACCAATCCACTTGCCCCTATGTGATAAAATGGCCTGGCAAAAATCCAGACCAGGATATTTGTGAAGAGGTAACACTGAATAAAGACCCTATCTGCTATTGAAGGGTAAAACAGGTATAGTGCTATTCCAAGAAAAAGAACCGGAAAGGTATTGGAAGCAAGGTGCCCAAAATTGCCATGGATCAATGGAGCAAACAGAATACCCCAGAGGCCATCCACCGAACGCGGGAAAATTCCGAGAAACCCAAAATCAATCCCCATGGAGAACTGCACCGAATATGACAGCCACATGAAGAAGACCAGTCTTATTGGCGGAACGAGATTAGCTTTCCTGAATTGCTCGATCATTCAGGCGATAAGGTAGCAAATATTAGGATTACTTTCCGGGGTCGTTGATCATACGGAGTTCCATAAGCTTTCCTTCCTCATAACTAACAGAAAGGTACCCCATAATACCACCCGATGCTTCCGCGATCCTTTTTGCCAAATCCTTGAGACTTGCATATAGCTTGACGGAAAAATTCTTATCCAGCTTGGGCAATATAAAATTAAGCTTACGGAGTTCTTTGGAAATAGCTGCGGTTCTTTCTTCCGTATCCTCAGGTAGCTCTGCCAGGAGCTCATTGAACTTAGATTCGAAAGTCTCCCCTACCTCCTTATAATATTCAAGCAGTTGTTCTCTTGCTCTGAATTGCTTGGCCCTGGCGGACTCAATGGCTTCTTTACGCTCTCTGCTGTCAATATTGCCATCGGCACCTGCAATCAATAAGGTAACGTAAACCGGAGCATTCATTAACACCTCCTGATCAGCTTCTCTAAGGGATTCGAATTCTTTAATCATAGCAACTTATTAGCGGAGCGAAAATATTAAAAATTGAGGTACCTAGCTTTAAACTTCTAAGGATTTTTCCTGATTTGCACAAACTTTGCCATTAATGGGAGATGGTCCGATGCCTGACCCATTTCCGTCACTACTTCAGCTGATACCGCTTTTAAAAAGTTCTCATTGTAAAGAATGTGATCAATAGCATATTGACGGTCTGCGCTGCTGAAAGTGTAATAAGGTTCCGGATCCTGATTATAATAATCAACAGGAACGACCGATTTTATGTGTTCAGCAGACATAATGATCTCCATAGCTTCCGATTGTTCTTCACCAACTGGCTGGCTGTTAAAATCTCCCATTAAGATAACGGGCACTCTTTTGGCATGTCGCTCAAACATCATCTTGACCCATTTGGCGTGCTCAAGACGTGTTTCCTTATCAAATGCCTCAAGATGCACGTTCATCAGTCTAAAACGCTGATCACCTATGTGAATGTCCGACATCTGCAATAGCCGACTTATATTGAAAGCCTTGTAAACAAAGGATTTGTCAGGTTGTGGCAAGACCATTCTCTGAATATTGAAAAGTGGGTAGTCAGCCAGAATGGCCTGGCCCGAAATGATATTTTTGAAATGGTTCTTTGGAGGCCAATAAGGATAAGGTACGTAGCGCTTATCCCAGTTGACCGAACGGAATCCATTAATGTAACCGACTTTCAGCGCAATGGTGTCCATCTGATTCTGATAAAAAGATCTGTATGACGAGAAATCAATCTCCTGCAAACCCAGGATATCAGGCTCGAGCTCAATTAATACATCCACAACCTTGTCCAAATTATTCTGGAAAAAATCTTCCGACCTATCCACGCCCATGTTATTGGTCATCCCTGAGAGATAACCCATGTTATACGTCATCACTTTAAGTGTATCAGGAACAAATAAAGGCTCTTCCTGATAGTGTTCCAGCTTATCGTAGTAATCAAATCCCAGTGTAGGTGCCTTGGCCCAATGGTAAAACACAACAAAAGCAACAATCAATGCCACCACAGTGGCTATCAAAACCTTCTTTATCATGACTAATTAATTATGGCTGGTCCAAATGTTTGGGTTGCATATTTAGAAAATACAGATCAAATACTGCCAATGGACGTGCAATTAATTCTCTAAAAAACACTTTCAGGCTCCCTTCCCCGGGAGTAGCGGCTGTGAAACCGGTTGCTGTCAGGCCATGAAAATTGGCAATGAACAATGCTCTGAAAATATGAAACTCCTGTGTTACAATGATGATGTCATCCTCTCCAAAAACCAGCTTGCATCTCACTACGGAGTCCAGTGTTCTTAATCCCAGATCATCACGGATAATCACGGATTGGGGTACACCCAATTCAATCAATGATGCTTCCATGTCAGCAGGCTCATCGTAATACTTATCCTCATTGTCACCACTGACAATGATCTTTTTTACTTTTCCTTTGTGATATAACTCTGCAACGGCATTCATCCTGTTACTGAAAAAGCTGTTTGGTTCACCGCTGGCTCTCCTTTTACTCGTTCCAAGTACCAAAACCACCTCCTTATCCGGAAGATTAGCTGAATCGTCATACACGAGTGATCGTGTAGAAAAGTAAATCCAGGAATTACTCAGTAAGAGAAATAGAACAATTGGGATAAACACCCATTTAAACAGAATTCTTAGCAAACTCATTCGGCTCTTTCCAGGATAAGATCTGATCGATGCACGATCTTTTTGTACCAGTCCAGCCTGATCAGTTCTTTCGAATTCTCATCCAAACCCCACTGGGGAAAGTTGTTTTTAAATGTTGGTAACACGGCTTGTAACGTTAACGCCGCACTGACGGAAACGTTGTAACTATCCGTGAATCCGACCATGGAAATTTTTACTTTGTAATCGGCCATGTCTATGGCAATATTTGAAACACCCGATAGCTCGGTGCCAAACACGAATGCCATTTTGGGATTCATCTCCACCTCCTCTAAGGGTACTGCATCCTGATCCAATGAGGTGATGTAAATCTTATATCCACCATCCTTTAAAGCATTGAAGCACGTTTCCGAAGGATGATTTGACTGGTAATGATGAATTGTAAGCCATTTCTGAGAACCTCTAACTACACGGGGTGATGTCTCATGTACATGTTTCTCCTCTATGATATGTACCTCCTGTAAACCCATTGCATCGCAGGTGCGGAGTACGGCACTGGCATTCTGAGGGTGATAGATGTCCTCTAGTACTACCGCTACATTCCTGGTTCTATGTGCAAGAACAGACTCAATCTTCGCCTTCTTGTGTTCGGAGACAAAAGGAGCCAATACTTCCAATTGCCTTCTTAACGTAAGACTACAGTTATTCCTCGTCCTTTTTTCTGAATAATCCGAGTTGGTTATCTTCTTCTTCAACCTCACTTTTCACTTCGGTTTTAAGTTGTTCAAGAAAATCTCCGGCTGATTCGTCCTGGGTGTCCTTATCGCTTTTTTCCTTTTCAATCTCCTCAACCCTACTAATGGAGCTTTGTACAGGGAATTTATTTCCAATTGCCTTCCACCCTTTCACATCAATGAGATCTTCTAGTTTTACCTGCTTCTCCGCTTTTTTACCTTTTTCCTTGAATACGATATTTAGATGTGTATTTGTATTGTGACAAACATGTATGAGTTTCGATCCTCTGGCCTCTGAGGTGAAGTTAAATCTCTTGTTTGCAGTTGTGGTCTCTACCATAAATCGCTTCACATAATTCGACTTGGATTCGGAATCGTAGTAAATCGCAGCGACGGGTGCCTCCTGATCAAATTTACTCAGTAGCATGACCTGGTTTGGTTCATATCTGTTGGTCAGTTCAAAAGAGGTTATTTCGTAACTGCCATCCTTGTAGAAGGTTATGATGCGATCTTCGGCTTTAAAGTTTCCAATAAATCGGCCCCTTTCATCTGTATTGAGACGACCCACAATATTATCATAGTAGATATCAAGACCGCCTAAAGTCGACTGCCCGGCTGATTTTAGCTGAACCTTCCGAATGCCATATTTAGTCACAATGTTTCCCCCGGCACCTCTTCCTTTTATCTCAAACTCCGAAAAATCCACATCAAATACCTTCTTTCTTGCTTTGCTGGCAGCCGTGAGATAAATGGTGACCGTTTCGGCTTCTCCGTTCGGATTGGCCGTGAAATAGTGAACTTTGGTTCCCTTGGTTCCTTTGGTCAGGTCATATTCTTTATCGCGCGTGACAGCCAGCACATTGAATCGTTTGATCATGCTCCTGCCGGACTTTCCATCCACGTAGATCATGTTGTACACCATTCGTTCATCCCCCTTTTTGAAAACGCCCGCATGTAATATATTCTTGCCTACGAACACTTTATCCTGAATCCTGGTGACGACGCACTTTCCGTCTTTTCGGAAAACAATGATGTCATCAATATCCGAACAGTCGCAGACAAACTTGTCTTTCCTGATGCCATAACCGATAAAGCCATCTTCCTTGTTTACATACAGTTTGGCATTATTCGCCGCCACAACTGTAGCCTGAATGGTGTCAAAATTTGAAATCTCAGTCTTGCGCTCACGACCTTCACCATACTTTTTCAGGAGACCCTCGTAGTATGCGATGGCAAATTCAACAAGATTGGCAAGGTGATGCTCCGTTTCCTTTAATTCCTCCTCGTATTTGCGCATCAACTCATCGGCCTTGAAGGAATCGAACCTTGAAATCCTCTTGATCCTGATCTCTGTCAGGCGAATGATATCATCTCTGGTGATTTCACGATAAAACTGCGGTTTGAAGGGCTCAAGTCCTTTGTCGATGGTTTCAATGACGGCTTCCCAGGTTTCACATTCTTCAATGTCCCTGTAAATGCGATTTTCTATGAAGATCTTTTCTAAAGATGAAAATAGGATCTTTTCAAGAAGTTCGGCTTTCCTAATTTCCAATTCCTGGCGAAGAAGGTCCACCGTCTGGTCCACCGAATGCTTCAGAATCTCTGAAACTCCAAGAAACTGCGGCTTCTCCTCCGCAATGACGCATGCATTCGGTGAAACAGATACTTCGCAATCGGTAAACGCATACAGCGCATCAATCGTAATGTCTGGCGACGTTCCCGGAGCCAATTGGATCTGGATCTCTACCTCTGCCGCGGTATTATCAATTACCTGCTTGATCTTGATCTTGCCTTTGTCATTGGCTTTGACAATCGACTCAATCAATGAGGTGGTAGTCGTTCCAAACGGAATATCCTTAATGACCAGTGTTTTGCTATCCAGTTCTTCAATGGTTGCTCTGACCCTTACTCTGCCTCCTCTTTTTCCATCATTGTAATCCGAAACATCAATCTTGCCACCAGTTATAAAATCCGGGAAGAGTTTTACCTTTTTACCCTTCAACACATTGATGGCCCCGTCCAGTATCTCGATAAAGTTATGGGGAAGGATCTTCGTTGATAAACCAACTGCAATTCCCTCCACACCCTGGGCGAGAAGCAATGGGAATTTTACAGGAAATGTGACCGGTTCTTTTTTTCTTCCATCGTAGGAAAGCTGCCACTCTGTGGTTTGCGGATTGAATACCACATCCAGGGCAAACTTTGATAGTCTGGCTTCGATATACCTGGCAGCAGCAGCTGAGTCACCTGTCCTTACATCACCCCAGTTCCCCTGCTGATCTATCAGTAGGTCCTTCTGACCGAGATTGACGATGGCATCCGAAATAGAAGCATCACCGTGGGGGTGATACTGCATGGTATTTCCGATGATGTTGGCTACTTTATTGAAGCGACCATCATCCATTTCCTTCATGGCATGGAGAATTCGCCGTTGGACCGGTTTCAGACCGTCTTCGATTGCGGGCACTGCTCTCTCCAGGATTACATAGGAAGCGTAATCCAGAAACCAGTTTTCATACATCCCGGAGACGGGTTTTATATCATTTATACCTTGTTCGTCAGAGTAATCTGTCATTTAATTGAAAAGCAGCTTTTGATTAACTATTTACCTTCTAATTCAAAAATCCTCTCTACCACATCCAGCAGCCATGGGAAAGCTCCGGAGCCATGAGCCGAACCTTCCAAAACAGTAAAGGACACTACCTCCCCGGCGACACCCATCGCCTGGAAATTTTCAAATACATCAACTGAGTTTTGGAATGGTACGGTGATGTCGGCATCACCATGATACATGTAAACGGGTATCGTCGGCAACCATTGATCCAGGCTATTTTCATCCAGTCGATCATTAAGAATCGAAAATTGCTCATCATCAGGACTCGCCAAAATTTCAGGGTTTATCAGATCGGGTATCGTTGTGGTAAGTTTATTATTAATGGCACCACCAGACATCGAACCGTCAAAGTAATCTGGTATCGCGGAGGCATAGGGTTCCTGAAAAAGCAGGCCCAGAACGTCATCGTCCCAGCCATAATAATTGCGGTAAGCTTCCGCGACAAAGGCCATAAAGAATGGCTCATTGTAGGTTTCAAGGCTAAAAAAATAGTCTCTAACTCCAATAATATCGTATCCTCCGGATGCGGGAAAAGACGCCTGCAAATCGAAAAACTCAATCCCCTGCTCTTCAATCCCCTTGTGCGCCGCCATGGTGGCATATCCTCCCTCCGAATACCCCAGAAGATACAGTCGACTACTGGCTTCCATCTCTTCTTCATTCAACAATTCCGCGGCGGCCAAAAGGTTGTCCAGGATTGCATCTCTCATGGGTTGTTCCACATAATACGGATGCACAAGGTCAGTTGAACTACCGAATCCTATGTAATCAGGGGCCACAATGTTAAATCCGGTTCCAGCTAGAATAGCCAGGAAGGTCTTCTCGGTACTGTTTGAAGGAGAATTAGTAGGGGCGGCATCGTCATCCGCAATCGTACCATGATGATAACTGGCAAATGGTGAAGGCTCATCAGATTCCGGAAGGAAGACCATCCCGGAAGCTACCACTGTCTGGTCTCCGTACGTTGTCTCGTATTCTATTTTCCAAACCTGAACGTCATATTGTACTTCATCAAATGGCAATTCCAGACCCGAAAGATTGTACAATCCCTGCAGGTCTCCGGCTAATCTGGTCACCTGTTTTTCGGCGCTGACCAGCCTTGATTCGGATAATTCAATACCCGGACCTTCGGGCAACAGGTCATCCTCACCACATGAAAAAACCAGAAATGAAATGAGTGCTAATGCTGAATATTTTTTTATCATGCTACAGTTTCCTCCTCCTGATCAAGCAACGGAACCTTTATGTCCTCTACGAGATCTTTCTCTACTTTTAGTTTATCAATAATAAATTGCTGCCTGTCCGGCGTATTCTTACCCATGTAAAATGTCAACAAATCTTTGATCTTGGTATCCTTTTGCAGAATGACAGGTTCAAGCCGAATGTCTTCCCCGATGAAGCCTTCAAATTCTTTAGGTGAGATCTCACCAAGCCCTTTGAATCTTGTGATCTCGGGTTTATTGCCAAGTTTTTCGATGGCAGCTATTCGTTCCTGATCCGAGTAACAGTATATCGTTTCCTTTTTATTCCGCACTCTGAATAACGGTGTTTCCAGTATATAAACATGGTTGTTTCGAACCAATTCCGGAAAGAATTGTAAAAAATAAGTCAATAATAATAACCTGATGTGCATGCCATCCACGTCCGCGTCCGTCGCAATCACGATTTTCCTGTATCTGAGTCCCTCTAGCCCATCCTCGATGTTCAGGGCATGTTGCAGAAGGTTAAACTCTTCGTTCTCATAAACTACTTTCTTCGTATGACCGAAACAATTGAATGGTTTACCCCGAAGACTGAATACGGCCTGGGTTTGCACATTTCTGGTCTTGGTGATTGATCCGCTGGCTGAGTCACCCTCGGTGATGAAGATCATAGTATTGTCCCTGACTTCTTCATCACCTTTTTTGTCATTGAAATGAATTCGGCAATCGCGGAGTTTCTTGTTGTGAAGATTCGCCTTTCGGGCTCTTTCATTTGCGAGCTTTTTGATTCCGGCTATCTCCTTTCGCTCTCGTTCCGATTGCTGAATTCGTTTGAGCAGTGCATCAGATACTTCTGAGTGTCGGTGTAAATAGTTATCGAGTTCGTTTCTAAGAAAGTCATTGACAAAGGTCCTCATGGTGGGTCCATCCGGGGCAACATTCTGACTACCGAGTTTCGTTTTGGTCTGACTTTCGAAAACGGGTTCCTGTACCCTTACAGCGATGGAAGCCACTATCGCTGAACGGACATCAGTGGCATCAAAATCTTTTTTAAAGAAGTCTCTGACGGTTTTGACCAATGCTTCCCTAAAAGCAGCCAGGTGAGTACCTCCCTGAGTGGTATGCTGACCATTTACAAATGAGTAATACTCTTCTCCGTACTGGTTGGCATGGGTTATCGCCACCTCAATATCATCACCTTTCAAATGAATGATCGGGTATCGGAGGCTTTCCTCATCGGTTTTCCTTTTCAGAAGGTCCATTAATCCGTTCTCCGAATGGTATTTCTTGCCATTCAAATTGATAGTCAGACCTGCATTCAAATAGGCATAGTTCCAGATCAAATCATCGAGGTAGTCCGGTATGAAATGGAAGTTCTTAAAAACAGTGTCATCCGGTTCGAATGCTATGAATGTTCCGTTGCGATCCGAAGAAGCGGTCTCCCTGGCATCATTGGTGATCTCACCTCTTTTAAACTCTGCAACCTTGGTTTTGCCATCTCTAAAGGACTGCACCTTGAAGTATGTGGAAAGGGCATTTACTGCTTTGGTTCCAACTCCATTCAGGCCGACACTCTTTTGGAAGGCCCCGGAATCGTACTTTCCACCGGTGTTTATTTTGGAGACGCAGTCAACCACTTTCCCCAACGGAATACCACGTCCATAGTCACGTACCTCTACCCTATGATCGGTAATTTTGATATTGATGGTTTTCCCATGGCCCATCATATGTTCATCGATACAGTTATCGATTACCTCCTTGACCAGTACATAGATGCCATCATCATGAGCCGAACCATCTCCCAGTTTTCCGATGTACATACCGGGTCTCAAACGGATGTGTTCTTTCCAATCAAGTGATTTTATACTGTCTTCAGTATAAGAGGTGTTAGCCATAAAGTGTTGTGATTAAAATGTGCCTCACGTCGAAATTATCGGGAATTTAGACAAAAATTCTAATAGGATTAGCAAAGAAATTTTTGTGTTATTTTGAGCATTAATTGATATGAATGCTCATAATTATCTGAATGTTAAGCACTTTTTTCCTAAAAACTAAAAAACCAAAAAGTAGAAATTGGGCGGCAAGTCACGAAGCTTTGTGTTGCAAATTCTTTTTTGCAAACCACATATAAAGGAAGCCTGCTATCCAACCGGTAATGAGGACCGGAATCATGAAATTCAGATAGCTGTAATTCGTTGGTGAAATGTGCTGGGGATTGTTCAATACACCCAGGAAACCGATGATCAAGCAGTAACTAATATTCAAAATGCCTGGCAATGCCGCAAACCAGGCAGCGGTATTTTCACCTTTCTCCCGTTCTACCGTTTCCAGGCCTAATTTCATCAAAGCCCACGACATCACGTTCATAAAACAAAATAGCCCCACACCCCAAAAAAAGAATTGTTCCTTGTGAATCGTGAATGAGCCCTCAGGAATCAGATTGACTCTAACAGGCATAAATGCATACGAAAAAAAGTAAACAGCAAGGAAGAGTAATACTGTCAAAATCCTCACAAAATTCATTGTCTTCACCATGGCCGCAAAGCTAGGGTGTTTGATGAATTAAAAATTAGGAATTAAGAATATTAAGAATTTGGAATTCATTTATTCATGATATCCCAATTCATTCATAAGCTCAAGGACTTCGTGATTGCCCATAATTTCCTCCAGGCGGTTACTGTGCTCCGGAGCATTCCACTTTTGTTCCTTCAGACGGGATAAATCCTTTAGATCAGTGAACCAGGCCCTGTTAGAACGAACTTTGGCAAACAGGTACCAACGTAATATCTGGTCCTCTACCTCTTCACCTAGAAATTGACACAACTTCCTGATCTCCGCTTCATCGTCCGCCACCAGATCCTCAAAACGTAGTGTATAGACCTGCTTATGCTCCTGTGACTCTAATCCCTTCGAGACATCACCTACCCAGCGATCAATGGACACCCAATATCTGTCAGAAGCCTCCGGATGAACTGAGGTGCATACCGACCTCGGATCCCGGACAATGTGAATGAACCTCGAATTTGAACCATAGTAAGAAAGGATTTCCGGAATATACCTTACGTTAAAAGGTCGCTTCTCACACCAGCGACGAGCAGACGCTTCAATTTTGTGGGTCAGCAGATACCTGTATAATCGATCCAGCCTCTGAGGTTCAGAATGCTCCCCTGCCTTTGACCAGGTGGTATGCGCGTCCACTTCATGCGGAAAGCAGAATATAGACGGATGAGACGATAGAATTGAAAGCAGCAGGCTCGTTCCGGATCTGGCGCACCCTCCTATAAATATTGGTCCCCGATCAAAACACTTCTTTTCCTTTATCGAACCAAAATAATTGACGACCGGGCTGGTGAGATATATTTTCCACCAGGTATTCATGAATTACTGCCCAACAAAGAACAGAGCATTTGCTACCATAAGTTTTGCATCATGCCAGAATGCACGGAAAAGTACATTATCCACAAAGTATACGATCTGTCCTGCTCCCTTACGTTCTGTACCAAAAACAAGGGATTGTGGGATGTCCTCCCGGACAAACTCGCCGGCAAATCCACTGAGGTGATCGTCGTTAGATCGAATAATCCCCACATTGCCGCCATCCAAATAGCCATATCGGGCGCTGGAAGTTTTCAATGAATAAAAAGTGTCTCCGTAACCAAAAGCCATCGGATGAGAATTGTCCAGGTGAACCCTGAATATGGCTCCGGGAATTATATTTCTCGCATATTCCCGTTCGCGGTCCTCATATCGGACCAGTTTATTTTTTTCGTCTCTCTCATCGTCCCGGTCTTCCATCCTCCGTTTCTCTTCATCGCTACTATACTTTGAGATCGACGCGTAATCGGAGTCAACGAATTTCCGAATCGCGCTCTGGAACAACACCAGCTTCCCTCCGTCCGATACCCAGTCCGATATTTTTTCCATTTGCCGTTCTTCAAGATCGCCGTATCTTCCTTCCTGCATCACTAGTACATTGTATTGCGAAAGGTCCACCCAACTTATATCACCAACATCCAACATAGAAACAGGATACTTTAGCTCCTGCTCAAAAAAATACCAGGTAGCCCCGAAATTGGTGACCGAAGTGCCTTCACCTGAGAGCATGGCGATCTTAGGTTTTTCGATGTAAACAATATCAGAGGAGCCAACATCCGGACCCGAATCCATGAATCCTGTGTTTACAGCATATGCTTTTCTCTTAAACGTGTTCGCATACTCCACAATGGTCGATTCAAAAGACGACCCGAGGTGTCCGTTATCGCGCTCGGACACAATCAACGTACCGGGATCAAAGGACTCCCCATTGATCATAAGTCTTTTTTCCGAAAACCTTACCTTGACATCATTCTTCTGAAGATGTGCCAGGAACTGAGCATCATTAAAACTCTTCCACTTAAAGAAGAAGGCGTAGGTGTTCTCCGGCACAGGATTAGGTTCGAAATTCGATTTCTGATCGGATACATTAACGGACAGCAGTGTGCTGGTGGCATAAGCCTCCATCCCGTAGAAATAAGGAACGGCCCAACCCGTAATGTCATACGTCAGGGAGTCGGTCAGGGTAGTTTTAGGTTCAAAAAGAATTTTGGCTAAAGTCCCTTTTGGCTGATCAACCGATACGACCAGGTCATTGGAATTCACTGAAAAGGATTCTTCTCTTTTTGAATTGTAATTATAACCGCGAAGGCCTCTCGCCCCAGACGCTGTACCATATTCAATACCGTGCGTATCCAGCCATGATTTCAGATGGTCCAACTTGTCCTGGTTGTCAGACTTTAATACGAACGACTTATAAGTTCCCGGAACTGGCGTACTGAAGAATTTACCAAATTCCGTAAGGACCCGATCCATATTATCGGCGGTAACTTCGATGGTAGACAAGCCGGTAGTTTTGTGATGAGTAAGTCTGTCTAGCAGGGTAAGTGTGTCTCCCTCCTGTTTTAAAATCCCTAGACCACCCATTCCATGTCCTGCCTGCTCGTAAGTCATTCCGATGGCTCCACTGTACGTTGGATAAGTGTCACCATAGCTTGGGTATAACAGATCGAATCGCTGCTTGGTGAAGTAGAACCAATTGTTTTGATCAAAATACTTAGCGTGGTTTTTACCAATGGTGACCTGAAAGTCCCTCTGCCAGGAAGTGATCAATTCATGATAAGGCTCCGCAGCTGGTGCGAAGTAATAGGGGCTGTTGTAGCCTTGTTCATGAAAATCCACATGGACGTGAGGCAGCCACTTGTTGTATTCTTCGATCCTTTCCCGTGACTCAATCTGTGTTTGCCAGGCCCAATCCCTGTTCAGGTCAAAAAGGTAGTGATTCTGACGCCCACCCGGCCAGGGCTCGTGGTGTTCAGCACTTTGAGGATCGGGGTTAAATGGCATATTGCCATACTGATGATAAAAATTAACGTAACGATCCCTGCCGTCAGGATTGATACAGGGATCAATGATCACCAGTGTATTCTCCAGCCAGTCCGCCTTGTCGGACCCAGGTCTGACAAGCTCATAAATCGTAGCCATGGATGCTTCGGTTGAGTTGGCCTCATTGCCGTGCACATTGTAACTCAACCAAACTATTCCGATATTAGTCGACGGTGAGCCATCCATTACACCCGCTCTCTTCAGGTTATCTGTTCTGATGGTTTCAACCTGATTGAGGTTGGATTCAGTTCCTACATAAGCCAGCAATAGCGGGCGATCCTCATACGTCCGTCCATACTCTTGCAGGGTGACCATCGGGGAGTTTTCGGCCACATGCTGGAAATACTCGACCACGCGGTGATGTCGGGTGAACTGATCTCCGAGTTTATAACCAAGGAATTCTGAAGGTGATTGAAGCTGAGCGGTTGCTGAAAATACGACGAAGGCAAAAACAAGAGACAATAGATTCTTCATATCATTAGATTAATGGTGCCAAATTAAATGATTTCTCATACGCCTGATGACAAACCTTTATGAGTGGTGAAATCAAGTATCTGGACGATTAACAATAGTTAACTGCAGATAACAAACATTAAGGATTGCACTAGAAGCTTCAGGCTATTATTGTTCCCAAAAAGAACAGCTATGAAAATTATCATTTCAACACTATTATTTATGATCCTGGCGCAGGCAGCATGTGCCCAGGAATACCCAAACTTTTTGAATAATAAAAAAGGAAACGACCTGATCAGTTTCACTTTGGGTACAACAGGATTTTCTCACTTCAAAAGCGACTTTTTAGGATTTAGATGGGGCTATTTTCCAATCAATAGACTTGTCTTTGGTACGGAATACAATCTCTATCGAAATGTTTTTCTAAGAGAATTGACTGTAGGTGTTTTCTCAAGATACTACTTGAGAGAGGGTAATTTTTCACCGTACGTAGAACTTTCGTATTCCTGTGGTTTTATAAATCAAATCGCGGAATTAGATTTTTACGAGAACAGGCTAAGATCCGGAGTATTGTTTACGCCAGGCCTGTCTTACAGCATTACTCCGAAATTTGCTATGGAATCTTTTGCCGGATTACACATTGGTAGGGATCTGGAGTTCCCGGTTTTACCAGATGATCGCGAACCAACCGGAAATATGGTTTTTGGGTTGAGACTAACCTATCAATTCAAATAACTCTTAACCCTCTAATATCCCTTTCAAATCGGCTGGTGAATAGTTGATGGACTTCAGTGTCTTATTGTCTCCCTCTCTGTACACCAGCCATTTACCTTCTACTTCCCTGTAGTAGCATGGTGTGTCCTTTTCTTCGGAGTAAAACTTCACGGTTGCTTTTGCCTCGTCTTCCGTCTTGCACGCTTTACTCATATTGGATCGCTGCACTTCCTCGAATAAGTCTTTAAATTTATCTCCCAACCCAAATTCAAGCACAGCTCCTGACAGTACATACTGGATGTCACAAAGCGCATCCGCCACTTCAACAATGTCATTGTCCTTGATGGCCTCCTCAAGTTCTTTAAGCTCCTCCGCGATCAGCGATATACGCAGTTCACAACGTTCCCTGGAAGGTATCTGTGGACTGGAAAGTACAGGATGTTTAAAAGTATGGTGAAAATCAGCTACCTGATTTAGGGGATCAATTTTATCCATAAATAGTTAAAAGGTGGTTTATCAGAATTTTAAAACAGGCCCATCATGTTGAGCATGACAAGCAAAATCACAGCCGGACAAACGTATTTGATGAAAATCACCCATAGACTCGCAGGACTCACATTTCCAAATAGCGGACGTGTGAACCAATCATTTCCACTTTCCAGCTCCTCGACCATCTTAGTCTTGCTGTACACCCAAATCGTATAAATACAGACCATGAGTGAGGCTACTACGATGATGAAAGTACCAAAAACGTAATCCATGATATTCAGGAATCCGGTGTATTCTGTCCCAAAAAAGGTAAGTGACATGTTGGTGAAAAACTCACTTCCATTCTGAGAAAGAGCCGATGGAATGCCTACGATAAAAATTAGCCCAGTTACCAACCAGGTTGCTTTCGATCTTGAAAATTTCTTTTCATCAATTACATACGAAACCGGTACCTCCAGAATAGATATGGCTGAAGTCAGGGCCGCAATACACAGCAAAAGGAAAAACAATGCAGCGATGATGTTACCCCCTGCCGGCATTGAGTTAAACACTTCAGGTAATATTCTAAACACCAGAGAAAATCCCTGATCCGGCTCGCGGCCAAATGCAAAAACCGCCGGAAAAATCATCAATCCTCCCATTAATGCCACCCCAGCATCTGTAAGACCCACCCAGAGGCCACTTGAAATGATGTTTTCCGATTTTGGAAGGTACGAACCATAGGTGATCATAATACCCCAGCCTATGCTCATGGAAAAAAACGCCTGCCCGAGTGCCGCAAGGACCACACCACCGTTGATCTTACTAAAGTCTGGTGTCAGGTAATATTCGATACCCGCAGCTGCTCCTGGCAGCGTCACACTTCGAAGAATCACAATAATGACCAGCAAAAACAGGATGGGCATCAGGATCTTTGAAGCCCGCTCAATACCTCCCGAAATGCCACCTTTCACAATGAGCGCCGTGACGATCATGAAGAGAGCAAACAGACCGATGGCCGCGACCGGATTGGCGATAAAAGCGTCAAAATCCATCGTCACTCCGATGATGGATGTATAAATATATCCAAAGGTCCAGCCGGCAATTACTCCATAGTAGCTGAGCACAAAGAAGCTGACACTCATCGAGAGTATTGCGCCAAGCATCCAGAACTTGTTGCTTCCGCTGCTGCTAAAAGCTCCGATCGGATTTTTCTGGGTGTGACGACCCAATGCCATCTCGTTGAAAAGCAACGGTGCTCCGATAAGCACTACACAGATCAGGTAAACAAATACAAAAGCTCCTCCACCGTTTTCTCCGGTCACATATGGGAATCTCCAGATATTTCCCAGGCCAACAGCAGATCCGGCTGCTGCCATGATAAATCCAAACTTGCTTCCCCAGTTTTCTCTTTGCATAGGTCAATGATTTTTTCCAAATATATGCAAAGGACGGAACAAGCAAAGTCACCACTTTACGAGCGGTGACCTTGCCTCAAGGTTATTCGTCTTTGAGCGTTTCCGCGGGATTGAGCAGAGCGGAGCTGATCGTTCTATGGCTTATGGTCACTATGGCAATTACCAGCGTGATAATGAAGGACAAAACGAAAAATTCAAAACCAATCGGAATTCTAAATACATAGCCTTCCAGCCAGCTTTGCATCAAGTAGAACGCCAGTGGCGATGCCAGAACGAAAGCCACGCCAATCAGGATCAATATCTCCTTTGAGAATAGACCAAGGATGCTGGCTGCGGAGGCACCAAGCACCTTTCTCACTCCTATCTCTTTTGTTTTATTCAAGGCAATGAAGGAAATAAGTCCATAAAGTCCCAGGCATCCGATCAGAATGGAGATGATGGAAAAAATCCTCATCATCGCCGCTACATTCTGCTCATATTCATAACGTTCGGCGATTTGCTCATCGTAAAAATTGTAATCAATTACATAGGAAGGATAAACTTTCTCCCAGGATTCCTGGAAATGGTCAATGGCAGCCTGTATTCCTGCTTCCGTACTGGTCTTGAAGGAAATCGAATAGAAAGCCCAGGGAGCATACAGGGAGATGACATAATCCAGGTCCTCCTGTAATCCATTGGTATGGAAATTCTCCATGACACCGACAATGGTCTTGTCACCACCAAATCCTGTATTTAATTTTTCATTGATCGCGCTGGCATAATCATCTTTGAATCCCATAAGATCAGCGATTCTTCTGTTGATGACAATATTGGAAGTATCCCATTTCTGGGTCATCCTTCCCGCCAGCATCTCAATGTCATAAAACTCCATATAACGTTCATCGCAGACCTTAAAGTTGGCGTGATACGAACGTTCGCTTTCCAGCGGAGCATAGTTAAAATTAGAGTGAGAATTGCTATTGCCAGTTGGTTGGCTCATGCTAAACGTTACATCCGCAATCGCAGATGAGCTTAGCATTTCCTGTCTGAATCGCTCATTTAATACCTCATCATCCCTTTGGGGAAGGTAAGTAGTGATGATGGCTTCAGTTTCGAATCCCAAATCCTTCGCTCCCATGTATTTCATTTGGGCGGATATGATAAGAGTCCCTATGATCAGAAACTGGGTGATGGCGAACTGAACGATTACAAGTCCCTTCCTCAATGATAAACCTCCTGAATGATGTTTGGCGGTAATCTTATTCTTCAATGCCATTACGGTATTCATTCTGGACAGCAGCACCGAAGGATAGAACCCAGATAGGAATGTAACTATGACAAACAATCCCAAAAGGAATATGACAGTAAGGTAATCGGAAGTCAATTCCAATGACAGTCTGTATCCAAGAAGATCTTCCAGCAGAATAAACATGAGTTCACTGATGGCAAGTGATATGACCACGGCAAAAAATGTGATCATGGCAATTTCCGAAAGAAACTGAGTGACCAGTTGACTGGACATACTTCCGATGGCCTTACGAATTCCAATTTCCTTGGACCGATTCGCCGCCTGGGCCGTGGCAAGGTTTATGAAGTTGATGCAGGCAGTTAAGATCAGGATTATACCAATCACCGCTAGCGCATACAGGAAATTCTTTGAGGTAACACTCACATAGCTGCCGTATTCCTCATCGAAATGGATATCCGCCAGTGGCTGCACGATAAATCTTTCTTCCTCGGACTCCCCTTCTCCTATGTACTTCTCCACAAGGTCAATCAGCTTAAGGTCAAAAGCTTTCTTATCAAAGTCTTCAGATTTTGGGGTGAAGTAGACATTGGTGCTCGAGCTGGTAGAATTCCACCTTGTCCCGTCCTCGAAATAGGGATTCGTCTTTTCCAAACCCATGTATTCAAACATCAGGGTAAAAGGAAAATTGGTTGTCTCAGGGGGATCTTTTACCACCCCGACTACCGTGAAGTCACCCTGGCTATTGTGGTCTATAAATCGCCCCATGGCTTCTGCTTCCTCTCCCTCCTTCAGACCGTAAAGTCTTCTTGCCACTGACTCAGAGATCACCACAGTGGATGGTTCACTCAGAGCGGTTTCGGGATCCCCCGTTACCCATTCTGTAGTGAACACTTTAAAGAAGTTATTATCTACGAAAGCAATGCCCTCGTCGAATAGAAATTTATCCAACGTCCCATCTTCCTTCTTAATGTTGATCTGATTTCCATAGCTGTAGTGCACCCGGGCCACTGTCTCTAATTCGGGATAGTCGGCTATCAGAGCCGGTCCCAGAGGGTGTTGTACACCCATTCCTTTATCCACCCTGTCCGGATAGATGTCTTCACTCACCACCCGGTAGATCTTTTCGTAATTCGCCTGGTGTTTATCGAAACTCATCTCGTACCGGATGACCTTAAAGATCACCACGGCACAACCAATTCCCAATGCCAGACCTATGACGTTTAGCATGGTGTAAACCTTATTCCTTTTAAGGTTTCTAAATGCTGTCAGCAGATAATTTCTTAACATTTTACTCGTCTTTTAAAGTCAAAACAGGATTCAAATTAGAAGCTTTGACGGATCTGTAACCCATCGTGGCAATGGCAAAAAGGCTGATGACGAGAAATGAGAAAATAAAGATCCCAAATCCCAGGTCTATATGGTAAGCATAGTCCTCCAACCATCTCTGCATCAGAAAATACATGACCGGACCAATGATCGCAGCACTCAATGTGACCAGGATCAAAAGTTCCCTCACGAAAATCACAAGGATATTAAGTACTGATGCACCAAGCACTTTTCGGATGCCGATCTCCTTGGTACGCTTAATCGCTATGAAGTCAACCAGACCATAAAGCCCCAAACATCCAATTAGTATTGCTATGCCCGCAAAAATCTGAAACAGTTGTACCATTCTTGATTCCGCCTCATAAGCATCTCTGATCGACTCGTCCAGGAAGTCATATTTTAACACATACTCAGGATAAACCGAAAACCAGATGTCATCAAGCTTTTTCAGCACAGAGGAAATGTTTTCGGTACTTGTATTGGCCAATCCAAAAGCTAATTCATAAAAATAGTCCTCGCTATGGGTCATCATTACCGGCATGACCTCATCCCGCAAAGACCGGGAATTGAAGTCAGAGACCACACCTTTTATCACCATACGCCTGTCTTTGGCATATTCCGGGGACAAAAACTGCCCAACCGCCTCTTGCGGATCATCCAGTCCCATTTTTCTTACGGTTTCCCGATTGACCAGTATATTTCTAGAGGTATCACCTTTGACAAGGTTTTCTCCGGCCAGCAGTTCAAGTCCAAATAATTCGAGATAGTCTTCATCAGTAGACTTCTGATTCATATTGATCTCAATATCGGATCCTTCGGAATTCTTGTAAATCATGTCGCTGGTATTGTTTACCCTGGCAACCGGACTACCAAGATGGGCGCTCACTGTGGATACTTCAGGCAACTGTAGCAGCTGATTTTTAAGTAATGCGGTCTTATTATTATCAATTTCAGGTAATTCAATACTGATAATCCCTTCTTGTTTAAAGCCAAGATCTTTTGTTCTCAGGTAGTCATTCTGCATGATCGTGACCATCGTACCTATCAGCAGACCCTGACTGATGACGAATTGTAGCACCACCAGTATGCGACGCAGTGACATGCTCCCTTTGTTCGTCACACCGCCAAGAGAAACCTTAAGTGCCTGAATTGGTTTGAAACCGGATACAACAAAAGCCGGATAGAGTCCGGTGAGAGCCGTCAAAACAACGATCGTCACCGAAATCATGCATAATGTCCAGTAAGTCGGTAAAACAGTAAGGCTAAGTTCCTGCCCAATGATGGGTGAAATCACCTTGAACAGAATTTCAGCAAGCCCCAAAGCACCCAGCATACTCAACACCACCACGATGAAAGTCTCTGAGAGTTGCTGCAGGATCAGGTTTTTTCGGCTGCTGCCCAATACCTTTCTAATGCCAACTTCTTTTGCCCTGTTCGTGGCTTTCGCGGTGGACAGATTGATGAAATTGATCGAGGAGGCCACGATCAGTAATACCGCAATCACCATAAGGGTCCATGTGGCTTGTCTGGGAAAAGGACGAACGTTCAGTGGACCAATCTCCGTATTGTAGTGCATATCAGAAAGTGGTTGTAAAAAGATCGTTGCACCTTCCATAACATTATGTTTTTCCCAAACTATGTTGGCCTGCTGGGTTGCGAGAATAGGATCTCCGTTTTCAGGTAAGAGGAGAAAACCGTTGGTTCGCCCATTGAGTCGTCCCCATATCTTGCCCTCCCCGAAATAATCGTTGACACCCTGCTGACTATCGTAGTCGATGAACATATTGAATTGAAAGTCACTTTGATTGGAAACATCCTCAAAGACCCCCTTAATGGTGAGGTCATGTGTATTGTCAATCAAAATGGTTTGTCCCAATATTGATTGGAAATTTTCCTTAACACCAAAATATTTTTCAGCAAGCGAACGATTGATCACCACGGATCTGGGATCGTCAATTTGACCGTTTCCGGCCAACCATTTGAAATCCAGAATTCGGAATAACCCAGCATCTGTGAAGGCAATGTCATCCTCCACGTAGTGTTTGAATTGGTCACCTTCCGCGATGGAAATCTGAGCCTCACCATGATTAAACATCTGCACATACTCCTCAGCTCCACTCATTTCGGCTTTCAGAGCTTTCATCAGGGGATGAGGTATTTGTTGAATCTTACCCTGATATTGCTCTACATTCACATCCAGCGTGACCCTGTAGATTCTGTCAAAATTCTTATACTCTTTATTGAAACTGGTCTCGAACTGGATGTAGCTAAAAAGCACAATAGAACATCCGACACCCAGTATCAACCCTCCTATATTGAGGATGGTGAAAGACTTATTTCGCAGCAGATTGCGAATGGCAGAGGTGATAAAATTTCTTAGCATGTCTTATCCGTTTGGTTACACCACTACCAAGTCAAGTGCCAGCAACGTAAGTAATTGCTTTTCAAATAGTTAGACTTAGTCATCATGAAAAACGATCATTAAAGCGTACATTTAGGTGTTTGTTTTTGATACAGTATGGAAAAATATAAGGCCAATATCCTGGTGATTGACGATGATCCCGCGGTGCTGACCACTGCCAAGATCTACCTCAAGCAGAAGTTTGAATATGTGGCCACATTGCCTTCTCCTGAGAACATGGATAAGGTCCTTGGAGAGGTAAGCATTGACCTTGTCCTGCTTGATATGAACTACACCAAAGGTGAAAACGACGGTGAAGAGGGACTGGCCATTATTGAAAAACTGGTGAAAGACTATCCCGAACTGGAAGTAGTACCTATTACGGCGTATGGCGAAGTGGAGCTCGCAGTGGAAGCGATGAAACGTGGTGCCCGGGATTTCATCGCCAAACCATGGAGAAATGAAAAGCTCCTTGCAACAATTTCAAACATTCTGAAACTGAAACAGGCCAATCATGAAATCGAGGTCCTTAAGGCTGTAAACAAACAAATGTCAGGTGACTCAGAGTCGAATCTGATTGGCACTTCCCCTAAGTTCCTGAAAATGCTGGAAACAATCGAAAAGGTAGCCCCGACTGACGCCAATGTCCTGATCTCAGGGGAGAATGGCACGGGAAAAGAGCTGGTGGCCCATGCCATACATCAGAAGTCACTGCGCCATAATCAGCCTTTTCAAAAAGTGGACCTCGGATCATTGTCCAAGTCGCTCTTTGAGTCCGAGCTTTTCGGCCATGTAAAAGGAGCATTTACCGATGCCCGTGAAGACAGAATAGGAAAGTTTGAACTGGCCAACAGTGGTACCCTGTTTCTGGACGAGATAGGCAATATTGACGCATCACAACAGTCTAAATTGCTCACAGCTATCCAGGGCAGGACGATTACCAGGATAGGTTCAAATAAGGCAGTCTCCCTTGATGTCCGGTTCATTTCAGCCACTAATGTTGACCTACCGACCAAAACTCAATCGGGAGAATTTCGACAGGATCTGCTTTATCGAATCAACACCATTGAAATTCATGTTCCGGAACTTAGGGAGCGAAAAGAAGACATCTCCCTGCTTTCCGAGCACTACCTGGAAAAATACAAATTGAAATACAACAAGCCCCAGGCTCGATTGACCAAAAAGGCCATTGAAGCACTGGAAGATTATAATTGGCCGGGAAACATAAGGGAACTAACGCATGTCATCGAAAGAGCCGTTATCCTTGCGGAAGAAAAAAACCTGACACCATCCTCTTTTAACCTTTCCGGTAAAAAAATTGAACAGGAATCCGAAAACCTCAATATCCAGGACATGGAAAAAACGCTCATCCTGAAGTCCCTGGAAAAAAATAAAGGGAACATCACCCACGCTGCCAAAGATCTCGGCATAGATCGCCTGGCCCTTTACAGAAGATTGGAGAAATATGGTCTTTAACCGGTTTTCGTTATATGTCCTGATCCGTGTTTTCCTTCTGGTAGCCACGATAGTGGGGCTTTCCACCATTTTTTTACGACCTGATCTGTTCTTCACCCAGATCATCCTTAGCACGGTCATTGTCGTCCAGATTCTGGAGCTTACGAATTTCGTAAACCGGACTAACCGGGACCTAAGTAGATTTCTGGCCGCTGTCCGGGATGGTGATTTTTCCATCAACTTCTCGTCGGACGAAAAACTCAAATCATTCAAATCCCTGAACAATTCATTTAGGGAGCTGATCGAAACGCTGAAGGAACTTGAAACTGAAAAGGAAGCCCAGCTACACTTTCTCAATCAACTTGTCAATCAAATTGAATTTGGGATTATCACTTTCAATGAAAAGCAAGAATTGGAACTCATTAATGCACAGGCATTAAGTTTTTTGGAAATCCCCAAAGTCAGAAACTGGAAAAAGTTAAACAATCCCAACTTTCGGTTTTTGCATACACTTCTTGAATTGTCTGACACCAGAAATCAACTGATTGAAAATAAAGTCGGGACGCAAACCAGGTTCTTTTCAGTAAGCTCGACCAGCATCACCATCCGTGAACAGAGATTTAAGATCGTCTCATTTCAGGACATCAAATCGGAGATTCAGCAGAAGGAAATAGAGGCCTGGCATAAGCTGATCAGAATTCTCACACATGAAATCATGAACTCTGTGACACCGCTGGTTTCGCTTACTGAGACGATCACGATGATCCTTGCAGATGACAAGGGAGTTCCTAAAAAACTGGATTCGTTTGAGCAGGATAACATTATTGATGTTCATGAGGCGGTGAACACCATTAAATGGCGTAGTGAAGGTATCCTGAAGTTTGTACAGGATTATAGAAAACTGACAAGAATTCCCAAGCCGGAATTTGAGTTGCAGGACATCCTTTCTACCGTGAGTTCCGTCGAGAAACTGATGAAACAGCAGGCTAT
The DNA here is from genome assembly GCA_965228045.1 of Cyclobacteriaceae bacterium. Classification (GTDB taxonomy): domain Bacteria; phylum Bacteroidota; class Bacteroidia; order Cytophagales; family Cyclobacteriaceae; genus JANQEU01. The sequence goes on from OZ245789.1 coordinate 3,172,196, forward strand.
AGAAAATGACATCACAATTTCCGTTTCAGTCAGTCAGTATGAAATGTCATTTGACAGCCATCTTATTCAACAGGTATTGATAAACCTATTGAAAAACGCCATAGAAGCACTTCAGGACATCCAAAAGGGTAAAATAGAAATAACCTCTTCTGAGAGATCAGAACATTTTGTCGTTACCATTTCTGACAATGGACCCGGCGTACCACCCGAAAAGCTGGAACGGATATTTGTTCCGTTCTACACCACGAAGAGCGATGGCTCAGGTGTAGGGTTGAGTGTATGCCGGCAGATCATGAACCTGCATGGCGGATTTCTCGAAGTCACAAGTGAACCCGGAGAAACTAACTTTATGCTGGTATTTCCCGCTACTCCCCGCCTCTGAAAATCCTTGAAACTGCACTGTATAGGTAATACAGAATCCCTCCCAGCAAGATCAAGCCGAGCCAGCTTCCTCCTATTGGAACTTCCGAAATGGTAAGGTCAAGGCTCAGTGAAACCAGTAATGCTATCAAAATACCCATCAAAGCTTCACCTGTAATCAGTCCGGACGCAATCAAAAGTCCTGAATTAGAAGCTTTGTCAATGAGATCTTTGTCCTTGACCTGTCTGGCTCCACGATCTATCATCCATGCCAATACTCCTCCGAGGAAAATAGAAGAATCAAGTTCGAATGGCAGATACAATCCAACCGCCACGGCCAGTACGGGCATTCTGAAGGTGCTTCCTTTTGCTTTCAAATACTGATCGATAGCGATAATGATCGCCCCGATCACTCCGCCAATGGTGATGATGTTCCAGGGCAACTCCCCACCGAAGATTCCTGTGGCCACACTCATCATCAGAGTAGCCTGAGGTGCGGTCAAAGGATCAGGATTTTCCGGGGTTGGCACTCCGATACCCTTTGAAGCCAACAGCAAATTCAATATCGGTGCAATCAACAATGCACCTGAGACGACACCGATGATTTGCATGACTTGCTGGTTTCTGGGAGTAGCTCCCAATATGTGTCCGGCTTTAAGATCCTGCATGTTGTCACCTGCGATGGCGGCGGCACATGCTACTATGGCTCCAACCAGTATGGCACCGGCGGCACCTCTTCCCGGATCACTGGTTCCCATCAGAAACAGCAGCAGCAGCGCTGTGAATAGAATGGTGGCAATGGTTACACCTGATATTGGATTGTTGGATGAACCAACCAAACCAGCCATATAACCTGCTACTGCGGAAAATAAGAAACCCGCAATGACCATAATCACGGCCATAAATGCTGTAATAGGTACTTCCTGAATAATTGACAGGTAGATAAAAAATACCGGAATGATCATGACCCCTACTCCGATTAGCACCCAGGACATCGGTGTATCAAGTTCCGTTCTTAACACATCTTCTACCTTCTGTGCTCCCTCCTTGAAAGCCTTCACACCTCCCTGAAAAGCCTGACCTAATGCAGACCTCAGGCTAAACAATGCCCACAGTCCACCCACAACCATGGCACCTACGCCCAGAAACCTCATAACCGCACTCCAAAGTGCGCCTCCCAGGTTATCAGCCGTTACATCAGCGACACTTGTAAACTTACCAGCGTTCACAAGCTCCTGCGCCACGGCATCGAAACCATTCACATTAATGTAGATCGGCATAGCGATCCACCAGGTGATGACCCCTCCAAGAAAGACCAGCGTAGCAATATTCAGCTTTACGATATATCCAACGGCTACCAAAGCGGGAGAAAGATTTAAGCTGAAGTAGAGATAAAACTTTTGTTGTAAAAGAGCAGCCTTTTCGAAAAGTCCGCTCCAAAGATTGAATGCCTCGACTCCGAGTTTATAAACCCCTCCCAGCAAACTGCCAATGACCAGATATTTTACGCTCTTGCCCCCTTTTTCGCCAGTCTTCAGTACTTCTGCCGTGGCTACCCCTTCAGGAAACATCAATTTTTCTTTTACGATAAGGGCTTTCCTTAAGGGTATGGTAAAAAGAACACCCAGTATCCCTCCTGAAATCGAAATTAAGGTCGTTTCGATGTAGTTAAACTCCTGCCAATAGCCCATGATGACCAGTGCCGGTATGGTAAATATGACTCCGGCTGCCAGAGATTCACCGGCTGATGCGGCCGTTTGAACCAGGTTATTTTCCAGAATGTTAGAATCTTTAAAGGCTTTGAGAATGGCCATCGATATCACGGCTGCCGGTATGGAAGCAGACACTGTCAAACCGGAAAATAATCCGAAGTAAGCATTGGCTGCTCCTAAAATGATCGACAATAGGGCGCCAATAATGATAGACCTGAAGGTCAGTTCGTTCAGTTTTGTTTCCGGTGAAATGTGTGGGGAATCCATATCAAAAGGTTAAGTGAATCGAACAAAAGTGTGTATTTCAGGAAAAGAATGCAAAATTCAGGAATTTGGAATGCAAAATGATGATATTAGCTGTACGGACATTGAATAAACAATTTTGAAATATCCAGTCACCGCAATACTACTTCTTTGCTTTTTCATTGGCTCGAGCCAAAACAATGAAATCCTCCCTGATATCCAGATTTATAATCAAAAAGGAAAGAAAGTCAAACTCCATAAGAGCCTGCAGGAAGACAAAATCTCTGTCATCAGCTTTTGGGCAACCTGGTGTAAGCCTTGCTTGAGCGAACTTCGATCGTACTCAACAAATTATGAAAACTGGAAAGAGGATCTGAATCTTGAAATCTATACGATTGCAGTGGAAGATCCAATCATGATGGATAAGGCAAGGTCATACGCTGAAATGCACAACTGGGATTTTCAACAATTCTATGATGAGCGGGCTCAGGCAACCAAAACTTTTGGTTTTGAGAACCTGCCTTACACGCTTGTCTATGCCCCGGATAAATCCCTGATCTACTCCAGCAACAATTATCTTCAGGGTGACGAACAAAAACTCGAAGATGCGGTAAGGGATTACCTGGATGGCAAATAATACTGCGAAGGTTGGTCCACTGACGGCCATCTCACTGGTAATTGCCTCCATGATTGGAACAGGCATATTTACCAGCCTCGGTTTCCAGGTAGTTGATCTTAAAATGGGTTTTTCTATTATTTCACTTTGGGTATTAGGAGGTATTGTGGCATTTTGTGGAGCCACGACCTATGCAGAGCTGGGTTCGGCGTTTCCCCGTTCCGGTGGAGAATACAATTTGCTTTCCAAAATCTATCACCCGGCATTGGGATTTGTAGCAGGCTGGATTTCAGCAACTGTTGGTTTTGCGACACCTGCGGCTTTGGCTGCCATCGCGCTTTCCTCCTATCTTTCGCAATTGATCGTTCTGCCCGAAAAGCATGTTGCGGCTGGCGTGGTGCTGTTTTTCAGTCTCCTCCACGCAAACACGCTCCGGTGGGGGGCAAGGTTCCAGGACGTTTCGACCCTTCTGAAGGTAGCACTTATGGTATTTCTGATCATCGCCGGATTCCTTGTTTCCGACCCTCAGAATGTATCACTCCTACCCACCATGAATGGATTTAAAGAACTTGCCAGCGGACCTTTCGCTGTTTCACTCGTCTACGTTTCTTACGCTTATACGGGCTGGAATTCCTCCATTTACATCATTAACGATATTCGGGAACCGGGGAAGAACCTATCTAAGTCCTTGTTTATAGGGACAGGAATCGTAATGATCCTTTATGTCCTCATCAACTACATATTCCTTTACACCGTCCCCATTTCCGTCCTTGCCGGAAAGATTGAAGTTGGGTTTCTCGCCGGACAGGGAATTTTCGGCGACGGTGGCGCAAAAATCATAGCGGCTATCATCTGCATTTTATTGCTAAGCACAGTCAGCGCATACGTTTTTGTGGGGCCAAGGATCATTCAGGTGATGGGTGAAGACATAAAGTCACTTTACTGGTTCTCCAAGAAAAACAACTCCGGAATTCCCCAAAATGCCTTTTTGTTTAGCACAATGCTTAGCCTTTTATTCATCTACACTTCCACCTTTGAGCAGGTATTGATCTATACGAGTTTCCTGCTGATACTCATTACCACCATCACCGTGGCGGGGGTATTTGTCCTGAGGCTTCGGCATCCGGGATCATCAAATTACAAAACATGGGGATATCCGATGACGCCCATTGTGTTTTTGGTGGTAAGTGTTTGGACTTTGCTGTATCTATTGATCGACAAAACTTTTGAAAGTTTAATTGCGATTGGCATTCTTGGTGTTGGACTCGGAATTTACTTTTTGGTGAGGGGTGGGAGACATCAATTAAGATAAAGTTTAGAGGAGGTACTGCTTCGCAAATTAGGCGTTGAGTTTCGCAAAGATTTTCTCTGAACTTATTTTTCAGAGCCCGATTATGTAATTGTAAGACAGGTATAATTGCGGTATCTTTCACGTCATTTAAGTAGCAAGATTCTTGGCTCTAAGCGAAGAAATATTGAAGAAGTAAAAAATTGGGGATCAAGTCTGTCTGATACTGGAGAAAGATAGAATCATCATCAAATCCCAAATCTAAATCAGAAAAGGAATAGGAAAACTTTCAAAAATATGTCAACTATCCGGGGCAAACAGTTACATATGGCTGAAATTGACATTGAGAGAGCTCCTCGTAGATACATGGCGATAAATATTGCAACCGTATTAAAACAGTGACCGCAGAATGCGGCCACTGAACATTCATTACTTTATTGGAACTTCGATGATTTCCGGATTCATCAATTGAATCGTTTCAACAAGTCCATCTGCTCCTTTTGATTTATATTCAATTACTTCTATCCGAAGAAGATCCCCGGAATTAGGATTGTAGCCTTGAGTCAAGTTAACTTTTTCGTTGAACTTCCACTGAACAACTCCTACACCATCGGCAATATGTGTCAGTTGCACCAATGATGCTCTCAACTCTTTATTTTCTAAGGATTCAGCATGGATCGAAATTGATTTAATGGATTTATCAAGTCCATCCTCAAGGTTTATCTTTCCTGATTCCGAGTGTATCGTAAAATGAGGCGTCGTTCCGTCTTGAGGTTGATGATCATTTGTGAATAGAAATGATTCGGTTACAAGAAATAGAGAAATAATTAAAGCTAGTTTCATAATGATTTTATTTAATTGTTCTAATAAATATTAAATTAAATATAGGAATAATTAAATTTCTCAATTCCCAAACCCGAATAAATCATTATATTATTATATTCAACTAATGAAAAAGTTCTTTTCGTTACTCCTGGTCTGCATTACATTGTTCCCCAACATGGCGCAAACTCAGACAACCGTAAAAATTGCAATGGCCCAGATTTTTTGCCTGGATGGTGACCTATCCGGCAACATGCGTAGAATCGAAAATGGCATCATCCGCGCCAAGGAAATGGATGCTGACATCGTTACCTTCCCTGAAACGTCATTGTTCGGCTGGGTCAATCCTGATGCTCACAGTCGGGCCACTCCCATTCCCGGAAAAAATAGTAATGCTCTTACCGCGTTGGCTAAAAAATATGAAATCTATATCTGCATTGGGTTAACTGAAAAAGACGGTGATAACCTGCATGATTCGGTAATTCTGATTGATGACGAGGGCAACATCCTTCATAAGCACCGAAAGATCAACATCCTCTCCGAGCTCATGACCCCTCCATACACTCCCGGTCAATCGGTCACAACTGTGGAAACCAGATTTGGCAAGATCGGTATGATCATCTGTGCCGATTCTTTCGAGGACGAAATTCTTCAAAAAATGAAAGCGGAAAAGCCGGATCTCATGTTAATTCCCTATGGATGGGCAGCACCTGAAGAGGACTGGCCCGAACATGGACAGGAGATGGTTAAAGTAATTCAGAATGCTTCTAAGGTTATAGGTTGTCCCGTGATCGGCACCAATCTGGTGGGTGAAATCTCGCAAGGACCGTGGAAAGGTCTTACTTATGGTGGGCTGAGCGCAGCTTATAATAATGAAACTGAAGAGCTAATTGTAGGCAGAGATCGTGACCTGGATGTGATCCTGGTGGAAGTGCCAATAAAATAAGTCCTTTATGATCGTCAATCCCTTACTACTGATCCCTCCCCGTCATTCCCCGGATTTTCACCATAACCCCCCACGTCATTCCCCGGATTTTCACCATAACCCCCCACGTCATTCCCCGGATTTTTGCTTTAACCCACCACGTCATTCCCCGGATTTTTGTAAAAATCCTAGGGGAATCTCATAACAAAGAAACGTATCCGTACCCAGGATTCCCTTAGAATACCACCACCAAAGCCCTACTCATAGATTCAGGGAATGACGTGACACACATCACGGCAAAGTGAATGTATTTCACAATTTTATTCCGTTGTAGACAAAATGTAGTCGCCTGATGCTGTTCTGAACAACTATCTCTTCCTAAGTTTAGTCCCGTTATCCCGGATCTCTGTCTCGATAGACAACGAGATGAGACCGGATGATAACATTAAATAAAACAAACCAGCTATGTTTTTATTTAAGGTCGGGAGAGTCAGGTCTTCCATTTATCGATTTATGCTTTTAGTCCTCATTAGTCTGCTAGGTAGTGGAGTAAGGGGGCAGGAAAAAGAATCATATATGCTAGACTCAGTGAATGTTACATGGGAAGCGGCAAGGGGCTTCTTTAAAGAATTGGGAGATGTACGTTCCTTATTGAACAATTACACTGTTCTCGAAATTGCTCGCGATCCCATTTTGGTTGATTACATGGAAGGATTTAAGGCCAGAAATAATATTGACATGATGACTGTGAGCTATATCTACGGAGAGCAATTGTGGGAGAAGGTTTTCGGTGATCCAAAAAAGAAACAATTTGAACAGGCATCCGGTGATTTAGTAAAGTCCCGAATTGTATTTGAAAGAAAGGCTCCAAAGACTTCCGAGGGATATTACGTCTATCTGGAAGTAAAAGGCGGGAGTACCAAAGTCTACGAGATGTTTGATTTGACTGAGGCAGAGTTTGACAGTGTAGTCAACGAACATGCAGCAATACTAGGTACGAACAACACCATTTACACAGATCCCGGAGATGCCCATGAATCTGTAATTCAGGCTTTAATTGGAGCTTTGAGTGAGATTGAGGGAAGGGAATTTATTCGCAGGGATAGTGATGCAGCAGATGTTCAGGACTCTTTGATTGTTGAGATTAATCACACGGCTACAACGGATACACAATACTATGAAATTGATTCTACACTATTTATATCGGAGGACGAAACCCTTGAATTGGCAAGTATGTACAAAAACTTGGAGATCCTTTCTTTTATCGAAACTCCGGACTCTCTCAATTTGGACTTACAAAGAATTTTTGTGAAATATAGTTTAAAGGATACTTTGAATCTGGTTTTCTCAAAACTAGAACTATTTCGCGTTGATGGCATTGATTCTGCTTTAATCGCCCAAACAACAGACTTAGAGCCAGGAATCGCCAAAGACTTAACCGATCCAATTGATGAATCCAAGGGATGGAATTTGTCCTCTTTCAGTGATTTTTTCGAAGTCGGTGATGAATTAGTTTTAAAATTAACTACTACTCAGGATTCAGATTTTAAATATGGCTTCACCGATCAAATAGGTTTTTATTTATACTCTGATTTGGACTTAACCCGACAGTTAATAGTAAAACGATCTCATGATGCGACAAGAATAGGTACAAAGTATGTAGGAAATGAGACTTCTCCTGTTTGCAATATATGTGTCCGTTCAGCTTTGTTATTATTGAGAGAAGATTCGGCTTTGTTCTCGCAAGAGGGTAGTGCTTACTACGATCCTGACAAAGGGTTTAAGGTGAGGTATCCGAAAGGGAAAATCACCAATCCCGGGAGAGCGAAAAATATTAAGGAGGATTTCGATTTAATAGCTTTAAATCCAGAACTAAATACAAGATTTTCTGAAATAAATAAAGATGAAGCCGAAGGTTGGGATGCATATTTCCAGCGATTACAAGATAAAGCAGACAATGGAAAGTTAATAGTTGGTGCAATGCTTAATTCGACCGGAAGCAGTGGTCATGTCATGATGATCACTCCAGGTGGATTGGTTAGCATTACCAATGAAACAGAGAAATGGGGCAAAACATTTGATAGAAAAGGCAGAGAACTTAAAAAACTTCCAAGAGTTCTAGAATGTGGTACAGGTGCTAGAGAAAATGAAGCGCCACTTTGTAGGAATGTGGATTTTACTGGCGCCACTACCAGAGTTAAGTGGTTCGAATATAGTTTCTGACTTATGAAAAAAATAACAATAATAATTTACATATTATCAGGATTCAGTCTACAATCTCAGAATTTAGATATTTCTAAGTCAATCGAATCAATTTACCGACTTAGCAAGGAGTACTTTGAAATATTAAGAATGGAGAAAACCCTTATTTTGGTGGGGAGCATAGATCATGACAATTTCCTTTTCTACGGAGAAGATGATTCCTATGAAAGTTCTATTTATCAATATTCAATTAGTAACGATAGCATGTGGTTGTTATCAGATTATTCAATAGAAATGGATGATTCTTTCGATGGACTCAGTTTAGTAGTGACTCGAAATGGAAATTTTTACTCAAAATTTTATTTAAATGATCCCTTTGACTATGGTTATCAAAAAATTTATTTCAATCGAGAGGGTAAGGATCATTTTCTAGACAGTATCTACAACGCTGATAAAATCATACATTCCTCTTTCAGTTTCGATGGAAAGTTTCTACTAGTGAACACACTCAATACACTTTCGGATTATTACAATCCAGAACAGGACAATCGTATTATGATCTATGATCTGAGTGCTATTGAACTAGGAACAATCAAGAAAAATTACATTCCTTGTTCATTATGCTCCGATAGCTTTATGGTTGGAGATCAGCTGTTTTTCACAATAGGCCGTAAAGATGGATATGACGGATACAGCAATAAGGACATCTATAAGGCACCTTTTAATGATATTTCAGACACAACAAAGATCGCCGTAAACACCGATCTAATTGGAGTATCACCTGATGGAAATTATATATTGGGTTCAAGGTTTTTAGATAGACAAAAAACGACTGCGGTGATTATTGAAGTTTCCTCAAGAAAATATCAAATGTTACTGGGGAGAGATTATCCAAGCGGGCGTCCATTTTACTCGCTGTATGAAAATAAGTTTGCTTTTTCCATCAAAGGACACATCATCTATATTGATTTTCCTGAATCTTATCCATTTGATGCACTTACATGGAGAAATGAAGAAATTCCGGATTGGACTGAAACAGAGTTCTGGTCACAATTCGAACATCCCCCATTTCCAGAGAAATAGAGACTCTTGTCTCCCGTTGAAACAAGCTCATTGCTTGTGCCTATATTATTATTAATCCAATCCAATAACGTTCATTTTTAATCTTTGAGTGAAGTATTAATTCTATCTGAATGTAGAATCCATCAACTGAATTTCCGCAGAAAATTCCAGGGGAATCTCATTGCAAAGGAACGTATCCGTACCCAGGATTCCCTTAGAATACCACCACCAAAGCCACTCCTTTAGATTCAGGGATGACGTGAACCTAAGCCGACATTCCCCGGATTTTCGCCCTACCCCCCACGTCATTCCCCGGATTTTCGCTCTACCCCCCCACGTCATTCCCCGGATTTTTGTAAAAAATCCTAGGGGAATCTCATAGCAAAGAAACGTTACTGTACCCAGGATTCCCTTAGAATACCACCACCAAAGCCCTACCCATAGATTCAGGGAATGACATGAACCTTTCACGATCAATCCTAACCACCCAGTTGGACATTTTATTTAATTTAGTCGGATACTCCCAAAACAGGAATTCAGTCCATGGAACCCGTCATCAAAATATCCGAATTAATATCATTAAAAGACAATGAGAATCTACTGATTTTTGACGCCAGCGGAGGCCCCAGTGCCCTTGACGAATACCAGAAAAGTCACCTGGATGGTGCTCAATTCATCGACCTGGAATCTGACCTGGCTGATGTCAAAAATCCGGTAAACGGTGGTAGACATCCTCTACCAACACCCGAACAATTCTCCAACACCCTCTCTGAATTTGGAATAGGTCCCGAAAGCCATGTGGTGGTGTATGATCACATGAGTGGTGGAAACGCAGCGGCAAGGTTTTGGTGGATGCTGATGGCGATAGGACATAAAAAAGTACAGGTACTCGATGGTGGATTTCAGTCTGCTGTAATGGCAGGATATCCCGTAAACGACAAGCCTGTTAAACCCAAAAAAGCAGTAGTTTATCCAGCTACGGAATGGATGTTGCCGACCGTTCCCATGTCAGAAATCGAAACAGTCATACAAAATGGAAACCTCGTGATCGATGTACGAGACGCAGCCCGTTATCGTGGAGAGACGGAACCGATAGACCTGATCGCAGGACACATTCCTGGTGCGCTAAATGCACCTTTTAAAGAAAACCTGGATGCTGATGGGATATTTCTATCCCCGGAACAATTGAAAGAAAAGTATAAATCATTGATAGGTGAGCGGAAGTCTGATGAGGTGACATTCCACTGCGGGTCAGGTGTAACCGCCTGCCATTCCATTCTGGCGATGGCTTATGCCGGCCTGGACGTTCCGAATCTTTATGTGGGCTCATGGAGCGAATGGAGTAGAAACGATAATCCTATGATCACCAAAAGCAATTAAACTTGAACCCGGAACAAAATCAAAAATCGCCATTACCAAATGATTAAAAGTGACACCGCCATCCGCATAATGCTTTTCCTGCTAGGCGTAATTATCGTTTTCCATTTCCTGATCTTATTGAAAATCATCCCTTATGACATCACATGGGGTGGACGATTGACAAATGATCAGGAGATGTACGTTTTTGAGGGTGTCTCAATTGTACTCAATTCCATTTTGATAATTGCCATATTGATCAAAGGCGACCTTATCAACAAGGTAATACCACTTAAAATAGCGAATGGTATCTTGTGGTTCTTCTTTGTCGTATTTGTGTTCAACACCATTGGGAATCTTTTGGCGAAGACCACCTTCGAAAAGTTCTTCTCTATTTTAACACTTCTGTCTGCCTTCCTTCTTTGGATTATTTTGCGTTCCGGCAAAAAGTAAATACCTGTTGGTACGAGACCAACGTCAGGAGGCAATCCTGATGTTATCCAATATGTTCTTCAGAAACTCATTTGTGTCAAACTGCTCCGACAAACCCATCCGAACCACCACCAGGTCATAAGATGGGATGACGAAGACGTACTGACCCTGGAAACCATTACAGGAATAAGCATCCTCAGGGACATCGGGCATCGCCACACCCTCTACATTTAACCAAAAGTGACCACCGTATTTTCCATCGCTGCCCGGTGCTGGAGTTCTGACAAAATCCACCCAGCTCGAATCGATCACCTGATCCCCAAACCAGTTCCCATTATTTAGATAAAGCTGCCCAAAACGCGCCCAGTCCCTTGGTGTGGCATACGTATAAGAAGATCCGATGAACGTTCCGCTTTCGTCTGTCTCAAGAACCGCCGATGACATGCCAATCTTATTAAACAAGCTGTCATATGCAAGCGACCAATAGGCCTGATCGGATTCCATACTATTACGAAGCAATTGACTGACCAAATTACTAGTACCACTGCTGTAGTACCAGTTAGTGCCTATGGGATGGATCAGTGGCTTACCCATAGGAATCTCAGAAACCTGATCAGATATATAAAGCATCCTGGTAGCATCGGAAACACTTCCATAATTCTCTTCGAAAACCAGGCCACTTTGCTGTCTAAGCAGGTCACGAAGTGTGATTTCAGCTCTGTCATCCTGCCACTGCGAAAATAGTTTTTTGTCCTCCAAACTCATCAATTGATTTTTTACCATAATGCCCACAAGTGTTGAAGTGATGCTCTTCGTCATTGACCATCCAAGTATCTCAGTGTCCTGGTCAAATCCATTGGCATAAAGCTCATGTAGTAATTGGCCCTTATACACCACCACAATCGCCCTCGTCCTTTTCTCCTCCATGTTCATAGAAGCGTCGAAAGCATTCCGGACCGTCTCCTTCAGACCGACCAGGTCGACCTCATCCGGTACATTGTCATAACTGACCGACCTTCCGATTGGCCACAAAGAGTCAGCAGGTACTTCAGGACGGTTTGTCACAAAGTTCACATCATAGTCATCCCCATCCACCAGCAACACACATCCAAGATTTCCTCTGTATTCAGCCGTTCGGGACACTAATCCAAAAAAAGTGGTCGTCGCCCTTTTCGAAACATTATCGATCACGGTATTTGTCATCCCCAGTGGCCCAATGTCCAGGTCATCGGTTTGGATGGATTCCTGATCACGACCTGCGATGAACGTGCAGGAGCACATTTTTTTGGCCGCATATCCATTGGCCACCTGTAATTGTGGTCTTATAAACTGGTTAAAGGCATATATTATTCCAGCTATGATCAAAACAAGAATGGGAAATAAGAGTTTTTTCATGTGTATGGTTTGAATCTTCAAGTTAGGCAAACGCAAAAAGTTCTTCCAGTCAGCTTATGGTATTTTCTTCTAAACCTGTTATTTGGTAAATTCAGATCATGGAACCCTCCTTCGATACCTGGACCATCTTGTTTACAGTTGCATCCTTTCAGGGCTTGTTTCTCAGTGTGGTTTTATTCCTGAAAGACTCCAGGGGAATTGGATTTCTTGCGGGTTTGATCCTTAGCTTTAGCATTTGCCTGGGTTTTTACATAACCTTCTGGACGGGGTACTATCAGTTGCTCCCCTGGCAATTGGGAGCGCTCCAGGGTTTGACATTTTTATTCGGGCCCTTACTCTATTTTTACTTTAGGGAGTACAAAAGGAATGATTTCCTCCACTTTCTACCGTTTGGCATGTATGTGATTTTTTACATGCTTTTTGCAAATTACGGGGGCATGGTGCCAACACTCCTGGCTCTTTCTCAAATCATCCACCTGATAGCGTATTGCGGGTTGATGTTTTCCTGGCTTTCCAGCCAAAATAGCTCCGGTAATGGCAACCGGAAACATTTAAAATGGCGGCAGGCACTGGCATGGGCATTTTCCGGTTACACAGCGAGCTTCACAATGTATTACTTCCTCGTCTGGACAGGGCTCCTGAAAATCGAATATGACTATATGATTTCGCTAGCATCCTCATTTCTCATTTATTTCATAGGGTATTATGGTTTTTTAAAACCGGACCTTTTGAGCGGAAATGGTCAACCGAGGTATGATCGATCATCATTGAATGACTCTGCCGCCAGGTCGATCAAACAACAGTTAGACAAACTCGTGACCACCGAGAAGCTGTACTTGGAATCTTTGAGACTTCAGGATTTTGCCTCAAGGCTTGGAATATCAACACATCACATTTCACAGGCCGTGAATGAGCTCGAAGGGAAGAATTTTCCGGACTATATCAACGAATTCAGGATCAGCGAAGCAAAAAGGCTACTACTTGAATCGGATGATAAAATCATAGACATAGCTTACCGTACCGGCTTCAACAATAAAGCCTCCTTTCACAATGCTTTTCGCAAAAAGACCGGCATGTCACCTTCGGAATTCAGGGAAAAGAATCTACTGCTCACCTAGTCAAATCTTATCGGATTAGACCTTTTTGGATATGGGGACCATAATTTGGCCAAATGTCAAAACACTCTTATCCAATGAAAAAGCTTACGATCATTACATCACTTGTTTTGCTTTCAACATTCACTGCATTGGGGCAAACCCCGATGGAATCAGCGACTACAAAATACAATGCCGGTAACTGGCAGGAAGCGATGTCTGATTACAAAACTCATCTAGAATCCGCACCTAATGACTCCGCAGCCTGGTATTACCTGGCCAGGTGTCAGATGAACTTAGGGGAATACGAAAATTCCCTGAAGACGTTCAAAAAAGCAAAGGATCTGAATTTCAACGCTAATTTTATTGATTTCAATCTGGCAAAAATCTACGCAGTGCAGGGTCAGGATGACAAAATGTATACCACCCTTGAAACCGCTGCTGATAATGGGCTGTTCATCCTGGCGCAGTTGAAGACAGACACCGTTTTTTTGGAATTTCAGGAAAATCAAAAATTTCAGAAAATACTGGAGAAGGTCCGGGTCAATGCCTACCCCTGCCTCAGCGATAAAGATAAAAGACACTTTGACTTCTGGATAGGTGAATGGGACGTGTATTTCAATGGTCAGAAAGTTGGTGAAAACTCCATCACGCTTGCAGAAGGAGGCTGTGCCGTCCATGAAAATTATGTCACCCAGGGTAATTATGCCGGTCAAAGCATAAACTTCTACAGTCCGGTTGATGAAAAATGGCATCAGCACTGGGTGGGCAGTGCCGGAGATGTGTATAACTACATGGAAATAGACCGCGGTGAAGGAATGCTGCAATTCCTGAGTGACTATGTCACACCAAATGGAGAAGTTCAGCAATCCAGGCTGACCTTCACCAAAAACGACGATGGTACTGTGACACAGCTATTTGAAAACTCCGCGGATAAGGGTACTACGTGGACAGAGAGTTTTAAGGGTATCTACAAGAAGAATCCGTGAGTCTTGTAGAGTTATTGGATAGTTTGTTAGCGGATAATTCAAAACAGAACCGTGGAAATCTCCGCGGTTCTAGTTTTTTAACAAAGTCCTTAATCTTTTGTAACATTTAAGGTGGTTATTAAGTCTGAATTGTTGAACAAAACCAACAATTCTCCTCTATGAAAGCCGTTGCATGCACAGCTTATGGTTCACCTGAAGTTCTTCAATTTGTAGATATACCAAAACCGGAACCCACCGATGACCAAATTCTTGTCAAGGTCAGGTCCACTACCGTGGCAGTAGCCGATTCCAGACTTCGCAGTCTGAATGTCCCAAAAGGCATGACTATCCCGGTCCGATTAGCCATCGGCGTTACCAAACCAAGAAAATCTGTGATGGGTGTAGAATCCGCAGGAGTAGTAGAAAAAGTGGGCAAGGACGTAAAGGAATATAAAGTGGGTGACGAAATCTTTGCAGAGTCTCTCAGTAACTTCGGAGCACATGCGGAATATTTGGTTTTGGGTAAAAAAGATCCCAAATCCCTGAAACCCGCGGAGCTGTCATTCGATGAAGCGGCCGCACTCCCAATTGGTGCCAGGACCGCACTGTTCTTTCTTCAGAAAGCCGACGCGAAGGATCGAAAGAAAGTTCTAATCTATGGTGCATCCGGCAGTGTCGGAACGTACGCTGTCCAGATGGCGGCAAACTTCGGTTGTGAAGTTACAGGTGTTTGCAGTGAAGGGAATTTTGACCTGGTGAAGTCTCTCGGTGCCATGAAAACAATCAGCTACAAGGCCCCTGACTTTGAAAAACAATTAGAGAAATACGACCTGGTGTTCCTGGCGATTGATAAGTTGCCATTTGCCATCTGCCACAGGATCCTGAATGATGGTGGAGTATATGTAAATATCACATACCCATTCATGAATCTGCACCAGATGCGTGTGTCGTTTTCCGGCAAGAAAAAAATAATAATGGGACAGAGCGTACCCAACGATCCCAAATTGCTTTCGGATATTAAGGAGATGATAGAACGCAAAAAACTAAAAGTAGTAATCGACAAGTCATTTCCTTTTGAAGAAATCCGGGAAGCTCATCGTTATGTAGATCAGGGACACAAAAAGGGTAATGTAGTGGTGCGCGTCTCCTGATCCGTTATTTTTCACTCAATTTCGCTATCTTAGAGAACAGAATTTTCATCTACCATGAATCTGGTTTCATTAATAACTGGTATTTCTATTATGGCCATGGGCCTTCTCATCAGGAAGTATCCTAATCTCATAGCGGGCTATAATACCATGCCACCGGACAGAAAAGCCAAGGTCGACATTGATGGGCTTTCAAACTGGATGCAAAAAGGTTTTGTTCTTATGGGTCTGATCATCGTCCTTGGCCCCTATACCCTTCCATTGATAGGCCTGCAAAGTCTGAATGACAGCATTATCTTCATCGCTGTGTTTGGCATTGTTCCGATTCTGCTTATTGGAGCGCAACGTTTTGACCATAACAATGACAACAAAGTCAAAAAAGTATTGCTCCCGGTGATCATCGTGATTGCGGCAGGAGGTTTTGTGGTGGTATTGATTGCTTACGGTACCGCTCCACCCACCATTATTCTTGAAGATGACAGACTTAATATTTCCGGAATGTACGGTGTAGATTGTAAAGTCACCGACCTTGAACTCCTGGACAATCTCCCTGAGGTGGAGATGCGTACGAATGGATTTCATTATGGAACCGTCTCAAAAGGCAACTTCCGATTTGAAAATGGCAGCTCCGCAATGCTATTCCTGGAATCTGAAACGGGACCTTATATTAAGGTAACTTCCTTGACAACACCGGTCATTTATATCAATCGGGCATCCGGGCCCGATACTCACACAGAATTCGAACGGATGAGTAAAAATCTCAATCCATAAAGTAAGATTGGTAGGTAAGAATGCTATTTTCGTTCCAAATGGACGAAACTAAAATACAGGACATTCCGGGTATCTATCCGACACTGGAACAAAAGTGCAAAGAGCTTGGATTTACCATGCCTTCCGATGTGTATTCGGGCTCATTATTGAAGACGCTGGTTGCGTCAAAGCGCAATGCACACATCCTGGAGCTAGGCACAGGAATAAGTCTGACGTTGTCCTGGATGATTGATGGTTTGGATGGACATTCAACATTGATTAGCATTGACAATGACCCCCAATTAATGGAAATCGCTAAGGAGTATTTCGGAAAGGACAACAGGGTGCAGCTCATCTGCACCGATGGCTCTGAATGGATCAAAAACTACCAGGGTGAACCATTCGATCTGATCTTTGCAGATACCTGGCCAGGGAAGTATCATACTCTGGAAGAAACACTGGAACTCCTGAAACCGGGTGGCATCTATATGATCGATGATATGAATCCACAACCCAACTGGCCGGAGGGTCACGCGGAAAAAGCTGAAAGACTAACTGAATATTTGAAAAGCAGGGATGATCTCACCACGACCATGATGAATTGGTCAACCGGGATCATCTTGTGCACCAAACTTATCTAATTGGAATGGAAAACTATTTTGATGAGGAGACTTTCGAAAAGGTAAAAGCAAGTGAAAGACCGCCGGAGAAAGGAAAATATGAGGAATGTATTTTTAAAGATTGTGACCTTTCGGAAGCTGATCTGTCAGAATCGAAGTTCATAGACTGTGAGTTCGTTGGATGTGACCTGAGCAATAGCAAGTTGATGGGCACATCGTTTGTCGATTGCCAGTTTAAAAATTGTAAGGTTCTGGGCATCCATTTCGAACTGTGCAATCCAATTGCATTCGCCATAAACTTCTCAGAGTCTCAGCTGGATCATTGTTCGTTCTACCAACTAAAATTGAACAATTCAACCATCCATAATTGTCAATTGAAAGGTGTGGATTTCACCGAAGCAGATCTTTCCGGAGCTTCCATCACCGAATGTGACCTTACCGATGCTGCTTTCGAGCGCACAAATCTTCAGAAATCGGATTTTACCGGTTCCGAGAACTTTCACCTCGATCCTGAGAATAATCAACTCAAAGGAGCCCGGTTTTCATATCCGGGAGTCCTTGGACTTCTCAGCAAATTCGGAATCAAAATCCAGGGATAATCAATTATTCTTTCTCTATCATCGGAATCAGTCTCACAGGACCAATCAAACCAGAAGGTTTTGGTGTCCAGTCGGAAGCATCAAACAAGCCATCCTTGCGATTTTCCGCCAGTCGGGCAGGAAAGTTGACGTTGTAGAATTTCTTCCATAAAACGCCATCTTTGTCGAGTTTGGCGATCCGATTGGCCATAAGATTTGAAACCCTGACTTCCAGTGTATTGGAAGCTCCCAACAGATTGGACTTAACCTTCAACCGAAACTCCGGACCTATCAGCGTACCCAGGATCTGTCCATTCAATATAACTTCAGCGCTTTCCTTCACTTCTCCCAGGTCAAGCGCATAATATTCAGTGGATTTATTTTCGTTTAGCTCAAAAGTAGTTGAGTAAGAAATAGTACCAGAGAATGACTCCATTTCCTTCGAAATCTCTGTCCAGGACGTCTGAGATTCTAATTCATATGACCTAGAAAACTCAGGGCCACCGGAAACAAAGTTTAATTTCCATTGCGCTAATATGTCCTGGCCCCTTCCTGATTCTTCCAGATATTGAATTTGCGGTCCTGCAAATTTGGAATCACCCACCAGTAAAACAGCTGAGCCTCGCGCTGGTAATTGCAGAGACACCTCAGTTCCCAGATCGCCCGATCTGCTTCTGGCTAGCCCGGATTCTCCCGTCATTGGATCGTAGTAAACAACAGATTTCCCTTTGGAAGATAGATTGATGTAGTCATTGAAGGATTTCTCCTTAACATTCTTAATAAAGTAGATCGTACCAATGTCTATTTGCCTTTTTACAAACCTGAGGCCTGAATCTACCATGGTCTCCCGGGTCAAATCCTCAATCTTGGGCAATTCCGTAGTATCAATCCGAGCTACATTCTCAAAAGATTGCAATTCTCCTATTGCCCCACGGAATGCACTTCTCCGGTTTTCCAGGTCATAAAACCCGGGAGGCTCAGTCGGGTAATCACCCAGGAAGAAAATGCTGCTGCCGGATCTCCCCAGAGAGACAAGCTTCTCCAAAGTCCGGATGGGCATGTATTTCGAGTCCGGAACCACAATGGCTTCATAGTTCAAATCTCCTATCGTCAAGTTACCTCCCACTTCGGAGACGGACTCCAATAGATTGTCGGAAATGAAGTCATAGGAATACCCATTTTCGTCCATCCAATTCCCAATTTTCCAGGCGCTGGATGCCTGAAATGCTCCTCTTCCAAGGTGAAAGTGCATAAGGCTGGTTTCGGATTCATCAGCATAGAGGTCATACATTGGCAAATAAAGCAGCAGATCATTGGCGGGCTTACCGGTTTGGAGAAATGACTGAACTCGTGTAGCGTATTCGTTGACAGCATCGAAATCGTTCCATAACGGGTTCCGGTCATTTGCGTGAATCGCTGCACAAAACAACCTCCCGGGCCACTCATCATCGGGGCTGTAGGCTGTGCCATGATAAAAGACATGATTGATTCCGCCAAGGAAATACTGGTCCAGGTTGTCCCTTATGTCAGAAAGATCGGACAGAAAATGCTCATCAAGCCATGTGGCGGACTCGGATGAAGCGAGTTTCTTACCGGAAACGTGTGCGGCAGAGGAAGCAAGCTTTATAGAAACCATATCATTGCCCTCCGTCTCGGGAATATCACTTGCTGCATATAGGTCAAGAATGTTGGCTGGCGAACCGTGAGCCTGGTTACGTATAATGGCATCATTGGTCGTTGCCCAACTTTTCCACCCAAGTGTAAACTTCTCCAGAAGCAATTCACCAATGGTTTCCCGATAATCAGAAAGGACTCGTTCATGATCTTCTCCATCAACGATCAGCAATGCCGGAAGCTGATCTCGCAGATCGTAGCCTCGTCTTTTTTCGAACTCATTAAGCAATTCCGGCGTCCAGTCCGCCGAACCATCGGCATCGTCCACTTCATACGAATCGTTAAAAAAAGCCCTTAAAGAATTGATGTTTTTGTCCCGGAATACTGTGTCAAATTTTGATAAATAAGTATTGATGGCCTCGGCGGAAAAGTGATCCAGGGTATTTCCCTCTCCTCCCGGTGCCGCCCGCTCCACCATTTTGCCATGCATGCCCTCGAAAAGCGCAATAAGGGTCCAGTCTCCGGCCGGAGCCGTCCAGTCGAGTTTACCCCCGGAAACAAATTCAATCAACTCCTGGCGATCTCCATTTTCTGAGAATGCCATTAAAGTCACAAGTGGGAGGCTTTGTTCAAACCTGACCTGATCCAGAGCCATACCTTGTAAATTCTCATTTGAGGCTATCGGATTCCGGATATCTGAGATTTTCAGTGTCTCCACTTTATCTCTGAATTCCGGGTTGGCGTGCGAACCAGTAATGGGTTCTCCATCCACTTTATAAAGACCATAAAGCTGATACACCATATTGGTCACAGACCTCAGGAGCGGTGGCTGGATGTAAGTCACTGGTTCTGACAACTGTTCACCACTTGTAAGTCTGAATAACTTATACTCATAGGTCTTCGGTGCATCCTTTTGCTCAATCCATGGACCTCCAAAAGGCCAGCCCGTACCCGTGGCCATGTCCACACCAAGTCCAAGTCTATCGGCTTCATTTAAAGTATGGATCAGAAGTTCAACCCACTTGTCGGACAAATAGTCTATGAACTCGACCTCCTCTCCTATCACCCCATAAATCGGCGTAATCTCCACACCACCCAACCCAACTTCTTTGAATGATTCCAGTTCTGATGTGATGCCTTCCATGGTCACGGCACTTCCATGCCACCACCATCGCGTCCAGGGTCTCGTTTCATAAGTGGCTTCCGGCCAGTCAGGAATTTTTGGTTGCTCACCGCATCCGGTTATCAATCCGATGACAAAAAGAACCAGGGCTTTTATTTGGTTGGTCATGTCACCAATTTAAGTAATCAATGAATTAGAGCGGCAAAAGTCCGTCAATAAACCATTTTCACCTGAATGGGGTTGTTGAGAGAAAATTATCAGAATGAACATAACCGTCATATCAGGAAGTACCAGAGCAGGAAGGGTGAGTCACCGGATAGCCCTTGCGTTGGAAAACGCCCTAAAGTCGTCCGGAGATGATGTACACGTGCTTGATCTCAATGAAATGGATCTCCCGGTGTTCGAAGAGCGATATGATGCCCTGATTGAAAAACCTGCTGCCTGGACGGAGGTAATGGAAACACTGGTTGCCTCAGACGGACTTATTTTCGTCACTCCTGAGTACAATGGTTCGTTGACACCAGCACTTAAAAACTTCATTGATATCTTCTCCAAACGCGGCTTTAAGGGTAAGCCAATCGGAGTGGCAACCGGCACTTCGGGACCTATGGGAGGCATCAGAGCTGCCTATCAGTTACAACAAATCATCCTGGCTTTATTCGCATATCCAATGCCCCATATGCTCACAGTCGGGCTTATGGAAGCAATGATCGACGAAAATGGCAATTCCCAAAATCCTGAATTTGACAAGAAACTGAATCTTTTTACGAGTCAATACCAGGACTTTGCCGGAAAGATCAGTGGAAAGAAAACGGCTTTAGTATAAGCGCCTGCATCATGGCATTTTATTGATCCCTTCCACCTGAACTTCCCAATCTCCGGGAAACGTATTCTCTTTGGCCATCAAGGCGAGTGCCGTCAACAGGCCTCCATTGCCGGGAAGGTACAACCTCAAAGTTTCATTCTGATAATTGTGCCCATTTTTCAGATAAGTATTGGTTGTAACCGGCATAAGCAAAGCTTCAACAGCTTTTTCGGGTTTTCCCAATCTTGCTGCAGTCATTGTCAACATCGGAAAATCCCATCCCCAGGTATCCTCCCACTGCCAGTCCTGCCAAATCTTTTCAAATGTCCTTTCCATAACACTGAATTCCACGTCGTCTCCCGGAAGCATACCATAAATCCCAAGGACCATGGGATGATCTGTCATAAGCTCAGCGTCCGAATAAGAATCGGCAGCAGTTTCCGCAGCGAGGTATAGTCCGTCTCTTTCAGGTAAAGGTGACAACTTTTCAATGACCGCCTGCCATCCGGGATCTCTTTCCTGCCCGGCCCGCTCCATCCATTTTTGGGATGTCGCCAGACCCCACTTCCAGTATGCCAACTCAAAAACAGTGTTAATGGTACTATCCGGGTCAAACCTTTCCTGGGCGGCGATCAACCCCGGACCCAGGATGTATTCATCACGAGATCCATCATACCAGGCATAATTAGCCATAAAATCCGCAGTTTCCTGAATTAGAGGTAGGTATTTGTCAACGAGCTCCCCGGAAGGTTCATTCTGGTAAAGTAATTCTGCAAAGTAGATGAGATGCGGCTGTTGCCAAATAAGATAAGAGCCGATGGAGGACACAGTCTCACCTCCTTCCGGATCGGTCATCTTTTGCCACCTTACCCCCTCAAACCCTTGCCTTTCTGCTATTTGCCTTGCAACGTCAAGACCTCGGAAATACCACGACATATGTTGCTCTAAAATCTCCGGTCTTCCCCAGAGTGCAAAGTGAACACCATGCCACCATGCCATTTCCATATGCGGCTTTCCATACCAGGAATTATAAGTCAATCCGGTTTCCTGCGGAGGAGTTTTACCGCCACAGTTCACCCGGGTCAGGTACATCGAAAGTATCATCCGACGTTCCAGTTCCTTGGCTCTTTTGTCTTTTGTAGCACCAAAATCCATCATTCCTCCGGATTTCCAGTATGAGTTCCAGTAAGAAGAAACCACGGACTGAATTGACTCAAAATCACCGGCAGACTCAGCTGAGTTTTCTGAAAACTCTATCATGAAACTCCACTTTCCGGCTGAAATGACTGGTGTCAGATGAAAACCATGTGCGGTTGAATCCAAAACAATTGATGAAGATGAAAAAATGCTCGTGTAGTATTTAAAATCGTCCAGAGTCCTTTCAACTGTCAATACCTTGTCACCCTGGTCCATGGACAGCCTGGAGCTCTCCCTATTGTCGAATTTTGCAGCTTCGTCCAAAAACTGGTCGGTGGGATAAGGATATTTTAATTGTAGCCCTACTCTGTTCTTCAGGAGTAACGGACTCTCTATGCTCACCGCAACCAGATCCCTTTCAGGATGCACCATGGTTACCACTACCACCTTTTCTCCCGCCACCTGATACTTACTTATGATTTTGCCATTCCATAAATCCAGTGTCTGATCTATCTCTCTGAAATCCTCAGGTTTTGCAGAAGTACCATCGGATTTAATGAACTCCAGACCGAGTGAAGCAAGGTGTATCCTGTGCGGATTCTGCCGGATGTAATTCGCTGCCTCCGCTTCCCGTGAACCGGGTGGCCACTGGACCGCGTATGGTACTTCACGCCCATGGGACCGTACCATTCTCAATGTCTCATTGATATCATAAGCCCGTTCCGGTGGAAAACTGTGCCATCCCCATTCCGATTGTGTACCCAGAGGAATCCCATTTTTGTAGACTTGAGGAAAAGACTGAAGCCCTGTGACATCCACAGTCATGGCAAATTTTCCATTTCCTACTGTGAGTGCGTTCAGGGAGTCAATGTTTCCGTTTGACACAAAATGCCTCCGAACGACCGTCTCCCTGTCAATACCATTCTCCATACATCCGGCAAATGCCAGACTCAATAAAATGATATGACCCAAGCCAATTGGCCTTAGCCGGCGATGTCGTCCCGATGGTTCGCTCATTGGTTTAAGTCTAATGATAAATTCCCATTCATGCAGCATTAACCCCGGTTCATGTACGCAGATTGTTGGGATAAACATCAATACTCTATGTTCACATCCAACTACAATCCGACGCTATGACAAATTTTCTAAAAGTGGTATGGGGCATATTGAAAAGACAATACATTTCAATTTTTGCACTGGAAACATATAGAAGTAAATCAAAAGCAGCTCCAGCTACGGTCAAATTGATTCACTAGGGTCCCAACAGCCTGGCAGAACGAAAAAAAGCCCCAAAATCGGGGCTTCTTTCACTGCTATGAAACTAACAAAACTCAAAGTCTTTAGTTGTAATCCATATTATTGCTGGATCCTTCTTTAAGGTCATTGTTGTCTACAGACCTGCGACGTCTTCTGTCCTGGTTTGCATTTAATCTTCCGATCCTGTAGGTGAAGTTGATCTTGAAGTTGGTGTTGTACATCACATTCGTGTTGCTTTGATCTACGAAAGCCGAATTGATCTCGGATCTCATGATGAAGGTGTTGGTCACAAAGTTTTCCGCACCAAATCCGATACTTCCCTTATCATCCGCAAACGACCTGTTTAGGCTGAGACTATACACATAGAACCCGGTCTGATAACCTTGCAGTTGGACCCTTTTACCACGGAAGAAGCTAAAGAGCTGAAGTGCCCACTTTTCTGTCATCTGATAGCTACCAAAAACGCGGCCATTAATAACAAAGCCCTGATTGGAAGCGTTGTAAAGTGGGTCTCCCACATTGTTATTCAAAACCGCATAATAGCCGTCAATACCACCATTCAACATCACTTTCTCCCCAAACCTGAAATTTGTGAATAAGCTAAGGCCATATGCGTCTTCCTCCCCAATGTTCGCGTAAGAAGTATAAACAGTATCCTGTCCAAGAGACTCCCTGACTGCCTGAATCGATCCATTTGTATTTCTCATGAATGCCGAGATATTGATGGAAGTACCGTTCTTGAATGTGCTGAATGACACTTCGTAGTTGTCGGTAAATTCCGGATCCAGGCTGGGATTACCCTGTGTAATGTCAAGTGGATTGGATGCCTGGATGTTTGGATTCAGAAATTGCAGTGAAGGTCTGGCTATTCTTCGGTTATAAGCCGCCTTTACCGTCTTACCCATTCCTACACTTTTGGAAAGGTTCACGCTTGGCACAAACGTACCGTAGCTTGGAATATCCAGGTCCGTCTCATCCTGATAAAGTGCCTCGATCGTGGTATATTCGTAACGACCGCCAACTTTTGCGCTGTAGTCTTCCAGAAAATCAACAGTATATGACAGGTACCCAGCTGTTACATTTTGATTATAATCCAGTTGATTTGAGAAACGGGCATCAGATGCTTCGACATAAGCGCCATTGTCCGGTGCAAATAAGTAAGTGAAGTCACTGATGACGAATCTACTGATGTTTTTCGCTCCAAATTCTACAATATGATCCTCGCCGAAAGGCTCTATCCAGTCAGCCTGAATGGTAAATTCTTTGTTGTAGCTGTCGTTGATGTTCTTGAGCCTGCTGTCAACGGACTCAGTGTCCATATCCAGTGTTTTTGTGATAAAGTCATTGGTTCGATCATTCTGACTATAAAGTGTCAGTATGCTGAATTCTTTTCCTTTCTCTTCAAATGTCCGGATGAAGTTTAGATTGACATCAATGTTGTTGGACAAATTGGCTACGGTAACGTCCTGAAGGTTTTCATTGACCAAAGTCCCTCCCTGGAAGGTCTGTGACAGTCGATTGTTCTGATCTGTATTGAAGTTGAAAATTCCAAAATTGGCATTGGCCCCAATCCAGTTGTATTTATTGATCTCATAATCCCAACCCAGGTTATATCTACCGAATAGTCTTTCATTCTGCGTTTCGGCTTCCTGTGTGGTATAAGACAGTTCGTTACCGAACTCGTCAAAAAGTCTTTGCTCATTTTCAAACTCACCGGGTGTGTTATAACCGGATCTTCCAAAACCACCCAGGGTAAACCCTGTTCGGCCTTTTCTCAGACCTGCGTTTAACCCCAGGTTAGATCCCCTGAGGCCGGCACTGGTACGTAAGTTCAGATTGGCACCCTGCAGATTGTTCTTCTTGGTAATGATGTTGATGATACCACCGGTACCTTCCGCATCGAACCTTGCCGAAGGAGATGTGATCACCTCAACGGACTTGATCTGATCGGCAGGGATCTGTTTCAAAGCATCCCCTATGCTGCTTGCGGAAATGGTCGAAGGACGGTTGTCAATCAGCACCTTAATGTTGCTACTACCTCTCAGTGAAACGTTTCCGTCAAGGTCCACGGATAGCAAAGGAACTCTTCTCAGCACGTCCACCGCATCTCCACCAGTTGTAGTTGCATCCTGCTCTGCATTGTAGACGATTCGATCAACTTTCTCTTCGATGAGCTCTCGCTGACCTTCCACAACCACCTCATCAAGCTCAGTTGCTACGGAAGATAATTTCAGGTCATTAAACTCATAGGACTCACCCTTTCCTGTGATCTCAATGGTGTTTTGCTCGATTGGTTCGTAACCAATAAAAGAAACACTGATCTTATAGTGACCTGACGGAACAGATTTCAAAACAAAACTTCCCGATTCGTCAGCAATCGTGCCGTCTTTGGTTTCACCCGCATCATTGATCAACGCGATCGTTGCAAAAGGAACCGGTTCGCCAGTGTCACCATCTTTTACAACCCCGGAAATCTTGCCATATCCTATCTCCTCTTTTTGGTTCTGACCAAAAGCAGCCCGGCTCCCTGCGGCCACACCATTACCTGCGTTTTCACCTGTAACCCTTGTAATGGTCATCTCGGACCTTGGGTTGCTGATTTTAATTTCATCTTTTCCGAGTACTTCACCGCTGTTGGTAATGGTCCATTGCCCGAAAGAAGTCTCGAAGGAGAATTTGTTGCCATCAACTTTTCCATTCTCGATCTCCGTAGATCCCATTGGGGAATTAACGGAACCCGTAAGCTCATTACCTTCTACTTTAAAGGTGTATTGAAGCTCCATTGGGCCGTTAGGACCCCCGGCAGTTTTACCCTTCCATGTTCCCGTAATGGGACTTTGAGCGTAAACCAGTAGAGTGAGTAATATTGTTATCGGTAGCAGTATTGCTTTTTTCATGTCGTTTTTAATTGCAAGTGTTTTCATCCACTACAAATCACGGAAGTCTGCAATGAAAGGATTTGGACACTAGACCAGTACGCCAAATCCATCTGCAAAGAGCCTGTCTCAGTCGACAAAAGACCTCTGTACCCGATAAACTCTGTTTTAAAGACTATGAAAGGGTTTTCATCGATGAATTCTAGGATTTCGCCGATTTACCCAATCAATAAATGACGTAAATCGTAGGTTTACCTTACTAAATGCACCCTTAAATGGTATTAAAAAGTCTCAGACGAGCGGAATTTTCATGGATGGAAGTGGCCATCGTCACCTTCTTCTGGCTGCTGCTGCTGATCGTGGTGCCGATGAGCTGGAACATCGATTGGCCAGGGGAATTCTGGATAAAGCAAGTCATTTTTGCACTGACGCTGTCACTTGTTTATTTCGTCAACAGCAAATTCTGGGTAAAGCAGGTCTTGGTTGAAAAAGGTCTGCTGAGATATGGACTATACGTCGTATTTTCCACAATTGTGGTTTTGGTGGTCATTCAACTGGTGGAAAGATCCCTGAATCTTCCGGAATTAATGCACCAGGTCTTTCGACCAAATAAACCCTTCAAAGAGCGTCCCCTTTTCTTCCGATATGACTTCCCCGGCATGCTTCAGGTATTGCTGGCATTTGGTATAAGTACGATCATAAGCCTGGTAAAAAAGGCGCAGCAGGACGCTTTACTTCGGGAGGAGTTGGAAAAGGAAAAGGCCAGCAACGAGCTGTCCTATCTGAAGGCGCAGATAAATCCACACTTCTTTTTCAATACTTTGAACAGTATATACGCCCTTACATCTCTCAATATAGAATCGGCACGGGATGCCATTCATACGCTTTCCGCAATGATGCGATACGTGCTTTATGACAGCAGAAAAGACCACACTATGCTAAGTCAGGAGATGCAATTCATTGAAAACTATATCAACCTGATGAAACTAAGGCTCTCTAAAAAGGTGGTTTTGACATTTGACAAGCCGGAGACCATCAAGGATGAGCTGATTGCCCCAATGCTACTGTTGCCATTTGTTGAAAATGCCTTTAAGCACGGGATCAGCTCCAAGCACCCTTCGGAGATCAAAGTGTCCCTGACACAAGATGGCAATCGATTTGTGTTGTTTACTCAGAACCAGGTCTTTGAGAATACAGAACACAACCTGGACGAAAGTGGCATCGGCATGACCAATACAAAGCGTCGCCTTGAATTGATTTACCCAAATAATTACGAACTTAACATCTCGGAGAAAGATGGTTTATTTACCGTCTATTTATCAATTGACCTGGGATGAATCTGAAATGTATCGCTGTAGATGATGAACCTCTCGCCCTGGGGCTGGTAACAAGTTTCATCGAGCAAACGCCTTTTCTTGAACTTGCCGGTCAGTTTGACAATGCCATCGAGGCACTTCACGATATCCAAAGCAAGGAGGTTGACCTGGTGTTTCTGGACATTCAGATGTCTGATCTGACTGGTATTGAACTCGCTCGATTACTCGAAAAAGCAGACCCGAGGCCATTGGTCATCTTTACCACCGCTTTTGATCAGTTTGCCCTGGAGGGATATAAGGTCGACGCCATCGACTACCTGTTGAAACCCTTCAACTACCAGGAATTTTTAAGGGCTGCTACCAAAGCTCAACAGCACCGGAAACTTCAGAAATCAGAACCTACAGGAGCATCTCAACAACAGGAACCCAATTATATCTTTCTGAAAGTAGAATACCAATTGGTGAAAGTAATGCTTGATGACATCCTGTATGTGGAAGGTCTAAAGGACTATGTGAAAGTACATTTGAAGAGCAAGGAGCACCCATTGCTAACGCTTAATAGTCTTAAAGCGATGGAAGAGAAATTACCGGCTGGGAAATTTACCAGGATTCACAGGTCATTTATTGTTTCCATTGACAATGTGGACTCCATATCAAAAAACTCCGTAGAAATAGGAAAAACACACCTTACAATCTCAGAAAACTATCGGAAACAGTTTCATGAACTTATCGGTAGCGGGCTATAGGCTGTATTTGTTCTCAAACCAAAATACAATTCTGAAATTATCTCCGTAGCTTCGGAGTGCTATGAAATGGGTATTCACAATCATTCTTATCATAAGTGTATCCAGTTCTGTCCAATGCCAAAACGCGATCCTTGGGTCGGGGGCATTATCCTCTTACTTTGGAATTGACAGGATGCTCATTCAGGATGAGATTGGCTCTAACCTCAATTACCACTCCGTAGGGATTCCTCTCCCATTGATCTATCGGACCAAAGCAGGCGATTATCTTATACAATCATCCCTTCGATACAATCGGTTCAATGCCGTAAACAACTTTACCGAGGGCACCATGGTCGGAAGATTCCTCCGCGCAGGAGTGAACCTCAACAAAAGGATCGACAAACTGTCCACGGAAAATTCGCAGATTTACCTGGGAGCGGATCTCAAATTTCATGCATCGCTACGCAGGTACGAAAATCCCCGAGAAAATTACTCCTACGAAGGGGTGATCAACCTTAGACCCAATATTATATGGTTTTGGAATACGGGAAAAGGAAACGTACTTAGACTGAACATCACACCTCCGTTAGCTTCATTTTTCATTCTCGCTACAAGAAGTGATGAAACAACCATGAGTCTTACCCGAACTCTGGATTACAACTTTACGGCTAAATACACATGGAATTCAACGACGGCCCTAAGATGGTTTGCAATATATGAGTACAATCTTTTCAGGATGATTAGCCTTCCACACGAAATTACGTTGGGTAGTCACATTTTAGGCGTGGGATTGGAATATAGATTTAAAAAATGAAAGGGTACCATTTAGTCATATTGTCCATTTTGCTCTTTCGGTGTGAGTCCTTAATAATTGACGACGATCCAAAGAATGATTATAAAACCAACTTTGAAATATTCTGGACGGAATTTGACCAGCATTACTCCTATTTTGAACTAAAAACAGTGGATTGGGATTCGGTTTACGTCTCTAGTATGGCGGAAATACCAAACATCCAAAATGACCTTCAGTTTAGAGAATTACTCTCGGAAATAGTCCTGTCACTGGAAGATGGTCATGTTAATCTGTTTGCAGGTTCATTCACTGCCCGATTCGATTATCAGGATGGCTTTCCCGAAAACGATCCTGCAATAGCAGAGAGGTACCTGCTGGACTTCAAGTCACCCAATCCAACAATCTCTTACGGTATGATCAATGGATACAACCTTGGATATATCCGAATAAAGGATTTTCAATCCAACGGGAGTAACTATTTCATCATTGACGATATCCTGGAAACATTTTCAGATACCGAGGGAATTGTACTGGATGTCAGATCAAATGGAGGAGGAAGCGACACTAATAGCAAACGGATCTCGTCAAGATTCGCCGACGAAAAACGTTTATATCGCAGAGTTCGGTATAGAAATGGTCCGTCTCGATCTGATTTCACAAAATGGTACGATGACTATATTTCCCCTGAAGGCAACATGTACAAAGGAAAAGTAGCTGTGCTAACGAACAGAACCTGCTACAGTTCGACTGAAGACTTTATCCTGGCCATGAGAGCGTTCCCCAAAGTGACCACGATAGGTGGTATTACCGGAGGGGGTTCAGGTAATCCAATACATCGGGAATTACCAAATGGGTGGTACTTCAGACTTTCCTCATGGCAATTGGTGGATCACAATTTTGAATCATATGAGGGAGTAGGCCTCCATCCTGATGTCCTGGTAAACATTTCCGAAGATGATTTAAATGATAGACGAGACACCATCCTTGAAGCCGCCATTCAGACACTGCTAAACGATTAGGCAATCACATCATATGCTATGATTCCATATCTCTCTCAACGCCCTATAAATATTTACACATAAATTTGCTTTCGCAACCATGCTATGCAGGAACTTCCGAAATCACCGGAAGCACGATATCATGAACATTGTCGAAAAATGAATTCCTTCGCGGGAAAGAGGGTTAAGATGAATGATTAAAAGATCTCCGAAGATATTGTTCAGGGTGCTTGCAGGCACTATTGTATTGCTCCTTGGGGGTTGGGCATTGTCACCGGAATGGGCGAAAATTCCTGCTGCCCAAAAAGCCGGTTACCTGGACGGCAAGCTGCCTACCGTGCTTCCAGCTCCCTGGAAAGTCACCCATCTGGCTAAACTTGAAATTGACACTGGTCGTATCACCAGGATCAGACCTATCCCCGGAACATCGGATTTCATTGCTCTGGGAAAGGAAGGCAGAGTCTGGGTATTTGGAGGTGATCCTGTAACCTCAACTGCGCACCTGGCACTGGACATTCGCGATCGGATGGAGACGGACTCGGAAGCCGGACTTACAGGCGTGGCATTTCATCCGGATTTTGGGGTTGCTGGTGCGGAAGACTACCAAACGGTGTTTTTATACTACACCTACAAGCACGGAACAGAATACCCGATCTACGACAGGCTCTCGAAATTCCAGTTTGACGAAAGTCGAAGCCTTATAGATGAACAATCAGAGGAAATTCTGATCCAGCAGCCTGACAGAGACATCAACCACAACTCCGGCGACATGTTTTTCGATGAAGAGGGTTATCTCTACCTGTCGCTGGGAGATGAAGGCAGATCAAACAACATCTACGGCAACGCCCAGCGCCTGGATCATCGGCTATTTTCCGGAATAATCCGAATTGATGTGGACCAGGACATGACAAGGAGTCACCCGATAAGAAGGTTTCCCGAACCCATGAAAGTATTGCCGGAAGGTTATCCAACAACGATCAACCAGCACTATTCCATACCGGATGACAACCCCTGGGTGGATGAATCGGGTCGTTTTCTCGAGGAGTTTTATGCCATCGGACTTCGAAATCCTTACAGCATGTATTATGAAAGCTCTGATGGAACAATCTGGGTGGCTGATGTCGGAGATGATCAGAAAGAGGAAATCAACGTCATCCGTAAAGGAGACAATGCTCAGTGGGCCTATCTCGAAGGGACCTCACCCAGGTCACATCCAAAGCCAGATGAACTTTATGGTACAGAGCGTCCGCCCTTCTACGAGTATGGAAGAGATAAAGGTCATGCTGTGATCGGTGGGTTTGTGTATCATGGAGATGACTTCCCGGAACTCAATGGTAAGTACATTTTTGGGGACTGGCAGGCAGGGACCATTTGGTCTCTGGACCCCGAATCTGAAAACCCTGTCGAAGTCCTTTATCGTGGATTCAGTAAGCTCGTAGGCTTTTTTGGCGGAATGGACGGCTCAATTTGCCTCTTCGATATATTCGGGAACATCCATCGACTAGACAAAGCCGAAACACCCGCTGAGATTCCTCCAAAACTTTCTGACCTTGATGTATTTGACGATCTCACCTCACTCGAGCCATCTGACGGAATTGTCCCCTACGAGGTAAATACGCCCCTTTGGTCCGATGGTGCGGACAAAAACAGATGGATTGCGCTGCCAAAGGATAGTCTCATTGGATTTCATCCTACTGACCCCTGGGACTTTCCGGAAGGAACGGTTTTTATCAAACATTTTGAGCTGACTCAGGACGGAGCTGTCGCTAAACGACTGGAGACTCGATTTTTTGTAGTCGACAGGGACAAAAATGCCTATGGAATCACCTACAAATGGAATGAAGAAGGTACGGAAGCCTACCTCATCGGAGATTCTGAAGAGGTCAGTGACACCGTGGAATATGCGTTCAGAGAAAGCACAACCGGCATATGGAACTACCCCACGCGAACCCAATGCCTGCGCTGCCATAATGAGAATGCCGGATTTGTGCTGGGTGTCAAAACCTCGCAAATGAACCGAACTAGTTCGGACGGAGCCATTGCAGGTATGAATCAGATAGAAGCCTTTGAAAGCATGGGCATGTTCAGAAACGATGTGACCGGTGAAATGCCAAAACTCGCGTCCTTGTCCGATACAGACGTGGCCATAGAGACAAGGATACGCTCCTATCTTGATGCCAACTGCAGTCACTGCCACAGCGGAGATGGCTTGTCTTCAAACTTTGATGCCCGATTCACTACGCCCATACACCAACAGCAGATGATCAATGCAGGCGCTATTTCCTTCAACTCTGATCCGGGGAATGCCATTGTAAAACCAGGAAATCCGGAAGCATCTGAACTGTGGATCAGAGATGCGACCCTGGACGGAAGCAAAATGCCACCTATCGCAAAAAACACACTTGATCAGGAGTATCTTGATCTTCTGCGGACATGGATACTGGATGAGCTGCCGCAAAAACCAGAAGTGTTCATACTCCCAAATCCCGTCACTACCCAGCGGTTCAGGGTCGTCCACAATGGCTCGGTAGAAAAACTGGAATTATTCAATACCGCAGGCAGAAAAATTCCCATTAATGCGGAATCGGGTTTGAATGAAGTCGTCATTGACATGGGAAGCTATCGAATCAAAGGGCTGTATCTGCTGGTCTGTACCTTCGCAAGCGGGGATGTTGTGGAAAGGGTGGTCATCTCCGATGTTCGATAGTATTTGGCTGTAGCCCAATAATCACTTCCTACTCAAATTCTGAATTGCTACATTAGCAGTATCAAAACCTTTAAACCATGAGAAAACGGTCATTCCTGAAAAAATCAATATTGCTGGGAATATTAGGTCTGGGAGGACTTACTTCAAAAGGAAGAACTATGCAAAAACCAAAAAACGTTGACGGAAACTTCATCCACCATGTCTATTTCTGGCTAAAAGAGCCCGATAATGAGGAGGCCAACCAAAAGTTCCTGAAAGAACTGACCACATTCATCGACCAGGGAACCATGATCCGCAGTAAGCACATCGGCAAACCGGCTGACACCTCACGACCGGTGATCGACAGCAGCTACTCCTACAGTCTGATGGTGACGTTTGACACAAAGGCAGATCACGATGAGTACCAGGCTTTTCAGCCTCATAAAACATTTATAGCCAATGCCGAACACCTTTGGGAAAGGGTATTGGTCTACGATTCAGTATTACTATAATCTTATGTATCGACTAACCATCTGTATTGTCTTTGTGACAATTCTCTTAAGCTGTTCGGACCGTTCATCTACGGATGAAAGTGGACCTGTAAACCGGATACCCATCATCATCGATACGGATGCCAATAACGAGCTGGATGACCAACACGCACTGGCCTACCTGTTCTTTAATGATGAATATTTCGACATTCGTGGGGTGACGACCAACGCAACCTTCAACGGCGGTGACATCAAACTTCAAACTGAGGAGGCCAGGCGTATCATGAAACTTTGCAATGTCCCCGATACCTTGCCATTGCTTGAAGGCGCCAATGGTGATTTTGATTCGATTCTTACCAACCTCGATGAAGCAGGTTACGATGGTCAAGCCGCAGTCGACTTCATGATCGAAGAGGCACGGAAAGAAAGGGAGGAAAAATTGGTGCTGCTACCTGTTGGGAAGCTCACAAATGTGGCGTTGGCAATCTATTCGGCACCTGATATTGTTGACAACATCAGGATCGTATGGCTGGGGGCCAATTATCCGGAGCCAGGGGAATATAACCTTGTCAATGACATCCCCGCCATGAACTACATCCTCAACCGGGAAGTGGAGTTTCAGATGGTAATGGTACGGTACGGAAAACCGTCCGGATCGGATGCTGTACGGGTCACACCGGAGGAAGTGAGACAGAAGCTCGCCGGCAAAGGGCCAACCATTTCAGATCCCGTCACCGGAAGACATGGCGATCAGTTTAATAATTTCGGGGATTACTCTGTCAGTCTTTTTGAGAACATAGACCTGCATGGAGATCCACCTTCAAGGGCCCTGTTTGACATGGTGGCAGTGGCGATATTGAAGAACCCGGATTGGGGTGAAACCAACATCATCCCCGCTCCTATCATGCGAAATGAGGTATGGGAAGAGCGACCAGAAAACCCAAGGCAAATCGTGATCTGGGAGAACTTCGACAAGGAAGCGATACTTAAGGATTTCTTCGGGAGTATTCCCTAGCTAGGATTAGCCAAGAGATTCTATCACCTCCATCAGATCCCGATTGCTGATCGGTTTGGGGATTTTAAAGGTATTCTGCATCTCCTCTATGATCGAGTGCTCACGCAATTCGGATAAGGCTGACACAAAGACTATCGGTATCGAATACTTATCACGGATGCTCAGGGCAGCATCTATTCCTGTTTTATCTCCTTTAAGATTGATGTCCATGATAACGAGGTCGTAAGGAAAGTCCGAAAGCCGCTCAATGACGGCTTCAGCCGTATCCAATGTCTCAGCTTCCCAATTCATAGTATTAAAAAATGAACGAAGTTGAGTAGAAACAAGCAGGTTGTCCTCCACAATAAGGGCAGTATAGGGGGATTTGGTGGCCATACCTTTCCTGAATTTAGCTCCATTTATCCGGAAATGTGATGGTATTGTATGTCCCCTTACTATCGGATTGTACTTTTCGTTCACCGTTCAGGTTGCTGACAAAACTGTCAATCAGAACGTTACCCAGGCTGTCTGACCGGAATTCTCCTTTTGTATCATACCCCTGACCATTGTCAGAAATGACCATTTCTATTTCCTGTTCATTCTTCCTTCGGACTTCAATCTTAAATAAGTTGGACTCATTTCTTTTGGGAAAGGCATATTTAGTGGTGTTGTAAAACAACTCCGCTACTATAAACCCAATATTGAGTGAAGCTTCTGAAGAAACAATGATATTTTCCGAAACATCGAATTCACATTTGAAGTGTCGTTGGAAGCTCAGGGTATTTACCAGATCCCGAATGTAATCATCCAAATCAATTTGGTTCACCACCCTGTTTCGCAATAGGATTTCATGAATCTTACCCATGTCTGCAATTCGTTCTATGGTCTCTCTAAGTACGTTCTGGTCTACATTCTGATTGGCAAACTTCATTTGCAGAATGCTGGAGATATTCTGGAGGTTATTTTTAATCCGATGATGCAGCTCCAGAAATAGCTTTTGGTTAAACTCTAGGGCATTCTTGAGTTCTGTGGTTTTTTCATCTACTTCCTTCTGCAATTTTTCAGGACCCTTAAGTGTCATAAGTGATTTGGAGTAGGCAATGGAGGCAATCAATGTTGTGAATGAAACCCCTGCCGTCAGCACCTTCGCAATGGTCAGCAAGCCGTAAGTTGGCACCCAAAATATGATGGCATCTATCAGATGTGTGATACCACAAAAAAGGATGAAGAAAGAATATAGCAGGAGCAGATCCTTGAACGGAAAATCTACTTTCCTCCTAAACAAAAAGAAGATCAAAAAAAGCGGAATTCCAAAGTATGACAGGAATGTGGTAATGTCTGAAGTGATGTATATCCAGCCATTGTAACTGCTCCAGTCACCACAGCTCCAGCGTTCCGGCCAGGGTGCTGTAGTTAATGGATTTGTAATGAGGCTTGTGAACTGTTCTATAGAGGATTTGTCCTGATGGGTACTGGGAACACACAATCCATTGACGCATTTCTGATCATTTGGAAAGAACTCTGTAAGGGCAAAGCTCAAGGCAATAAGTGAAGAAATTACTAATACATTGATTATAGTATACTTCCTTGTAGGGTTCAATTTCAATGGCATCGGTATTGTACTTAGACTTAGTTATGGTTGAACAATTTAAAGAATTATCATCTCAAACCATTACGTTGAAATATAAATACCGTACATAATGGAATTTAGAAGCAATTCACCTACCCTATCTCCTTCTCCAGCAGATAAGAACTCAGGCTCTTGCCATGTTTATCGAGTCTTGTCGAAGAGGTGACACCGCCACCAAGCGCATTGTGTAGAACAAAGTTTAAAGCTCCAAGCTGAGGAAGCTCATAACGATCTACACGTGTAACACCAAGCTGTGAAAACCAATCTTTGACCTTTTCCTCCGTCACCTCCTGCCGGATACGTTCAAAATCTTTGAGATCATAGACGATTAACGATATGTTAGAGATATTTCCCTTATCTCCGGTTCGGGAATGGGCGATATCGAGTAACCTGACTTTAGACATCCTGGTAAATCACTTTAGTTTTTACAAGATTTTTAGGTAATAAAATTGAAACTACAGATATCACTTCGGAGACCTTCTTGGTAGCACCGCCACCTCCCGCCGGGCCATTTGTGTAAAGCGTTTCCACTTCATTAGCCACAGCAGTTGCAACAGACTTATCTCCTGACCGGCATGCCACTCTTAACCTTACTTCATTCAGTGAAGCAGGTCCCGATGTTGTAGGACTGATGGCATCCAGGCCAATGAAATCAAAAACCAGGTCTTCCATCTGATCTTTTAGACTTTCAAGTCTCTTTTGAAGAATCTGCTTAGCCAGGCTTGCTCTCTCCAGACAATTAGGGCCGCCATAACTGATCTCCCCTTCACCAAAGTATCCATTTTCGTAACCCACACTCACTTTGTAGGTATCTGTGGGTGGCCTTCCTGAGGCTTTCGAAAAAGCAACTTTATCCATTTGCTGTTCTTCGAAAACCACATTAGAAAAATCCGCCACGCAGTCCGGAGTAAGGTAGCTTTTAGGATCATGGATCTCATAAAGCATCTGTTCGGTGCAAGTGGCACGATCAATTCGGCCTCCCGTACCGGGTACTTTTGTAATAATTCCTGATCCGGATTCATCTACTTCTACCAGGGGAAAGCCCAGGTTCCAGAGGTCCGGTACATCCTTTCGACCCGGGTCAGCAAAGTAGCCACCACTTACCTGCCCCGCACATTCCAACAGGTGTCCGATAAGCGTTCCGGCACCCATCAATTCATAGTCGTCAGTGTTCCATTTGAATTCGTGGACCATGGGAGCGATGAATAACGCAGGATCTGCCACACGTCCCGTGATCACAACGTCTGCTCCATCTTCAAGTGCCTGCACAATCGGTGCCACTCCCAGGTAGGCATTGGCACTGAGAATCTTCCCTTTAAGAGTTGAAAGTTTCTCGCCAGTCTCCATTATTTCGTAAGCATCAAGATCGGTAAGAAGAGAAAGTACGTCGTCTCCAACAACGCAGGCTATTTTCAAATCAGATATGCTAAGTTCCCTGGCGATCTCTACCGTTCTCAACATAGCAGCTTCGGGATTCGCTGCTCCCATGTTGGTGATAACCTTTGTCCTACATTTTTTAAGTAAAGGGAGTACCCCTCTCATTCGATAATCGAGAAGATGATTGTAACCTTTGGTGGCATCCTGTTTCTTTTCCTTTTGTGCCAGAGCAATAGTCCGTTCTGCCAGGCACTCAAAGCCGATGTAATCCAGATTACCCTCGCGTAAAAGTGTCAGAGCCGGGTCCAACCTGTCCCCTCCATAACCTGCTCCGCTGCCAATTCTGATCTTTTTCATATCAAAAAGAAATGGCCCCAATAATAACGGAAACAAACAAAATGATCATGGACACCAGAAACGCATAGGGAATTGTGTGGCGTTGATGATCACCAAGATCTACCCCGGTCAATCCAATCAACAAAAAAGTAGCTCCTGTCAGGGGACTCACAGGGAATCCCGTAGTCATTTGTCCGGTGATGGCCGCACGACCTACCTCCAGGGCATCGCCACCGAAATACTCCGCAGTGGTAGAAAGTAGGGGTAGTATCCCAAAATAGAAAGAGTCAGGGTCAAATAGCAAGCTGGCCGGCATCGCAACAAGCCCGGTAATCAAAGGAAGGTGCCCTCCTACCCAATCGGGAATATAGTCAACCGCCACCTGAGCCATGGCATCAATCATACCCGAACCTTTGAGGATACCGGTGAAACATCCGGCTGCAAACAAGATGCTGGCCATCAGTAAAGCCGCCTTTGCATGGGCATTTACCCGCTCTGCCTGCTCCCTCAGATTAGGATAGTTTATGGTAATAGCGATAGCAAATGCAACGATGAAAATAACATGAGGTGGCGCGAAACCGGAAACAAGTGTTGCAACGGATACCAGGATCATCAGAATATTGAACCAAAACAACTTCGGTCTTTCCAACCCGGTTTGTTCCTCCACAGCAGCATTGGCTATAACCACTTCCGACTTCTTCTCTTCCCTGGATCCCAACCGATAAGCAATACCCAGTACAGCGAGCAAACCAATAGCCACAGGGATCAGGATGGGGTTAAAAAGGTCCGTTACCGGGACATCCAACGCCGATGCAGCCCTGAGGGTGGGACCACCCCATGGTAAAATGTTCATGGTACCGGCAGACAATGCGACGATCGTAGCCAGCGTAGTACGCTTCATGCCCAATTCGTCATAAAGCGGCAGAAACGCAGGCACAGTCACCAGGAATGTCACTGCACCGGATCCATCCAGGTGCACGATCATGGCCAGAACTGCGGTAGCCACAGCAACTTTTGAGGGTTCATTTCCGGCCAGTTTGAGTAGGGATCGGATGATGGGTTTAAATGTCCCGGCATCGGTCAGGATTCCAAAAAACAAAATGGCAAAAATGAACATCACCCCCGTTGTGGAGATGGAACGGATGCCATCTGTCATAAACGTGACGATCTCGAGTCCGAATCCTCCGATCAATGCTGCCATAATGGGCACAAGGGTCAACGCCACCACTGGTGATGCCCGCTTGCTCATGACAAGGTAAAGCAAGACCGCAATCGTAAGTATGCCTAGTAGTGCCAGCAAATTCTATTGTCTCATTTTGAGCTAATCTAACAATGATCATTAACTTAGGGAAATAAAAAACAATACCACAACCTGAATGAGACAAATAATCCGGACTTCCTTTTTAGCCTTCGTAATCATACTTGTCATACGGAGTGCTGATGCCCAATCACAAGGGAGAGTTGTCGTAGATACCATCTATTCTGAGAACCTGGAAAATGATTTTGGAGAAAATCCAAACCGGCCAGTTTCCGTTTATCTGCCCCCCGGATACGATGACAGTGATAAGAGATACCCTGTTGTCTATTTCCTTCACGGATTTATGGGAAATAACCTCATATGGCCCCAATTCATTGAGATACTGGATCATGCCATCAACCGTAACAAAATCAGGCCTTTCATTTTTGTGATTTCCGATCAGAAAACAACCTATGACGGGAGCTTTTACAGCAATTCCGGGGTGTTTGGCAACTGGGAAGACTTCACAACGGTGGATGTGGTGAAGCATGTGGATGAAAACTATCGCACGCTTGCCAAAGCGGAGAGCCGGGGGATTACGGGACACAGCATGGGAGGTTATGGGGCACTCAAGATCGCCATGCACAGCCCGGAAGTTTTTAGCTCCGTCTACGCCATAAGCCCTGGTGCCCTGACCATTGTGAGGGAGTACGGCCCAAACAGTTCAACTTACTCGGATCTGGCTAAAATTGAAACCGTAGACGAGCTTTCAAAAACCTATTTCCCTAAGGTAATCGTGGCTTTCGCCAAATCCTGGTCCCCAAACCCTGATAACGCTCCCTTTTACTGCGATATACCTTTCGTTTATGAAGGCGACGAACTCGTGGCTCAACCTGAGGTCTTGCAAAAATGGTATGATAACATGCCCCTGCACATGATCGATGACAATCTCGATAACCTGAAGAAGCTTACCGCCATCAAAATGGATTGGGGCAGAAACGCCGGAGATCGATTCACCATCCAGTGCGACATGTTCAGTCAGCGCCTGGAAAATGTGGGCATCGAGCACTACGCAGAGGAGTACATTGGCACACACGTAAGCGGTATCTATACGAAAGAAGGCAGAATACCAAACCAGGTATTGCCATTCTTTGATGACTACCTGGTGTTTGAATAAAGATCAGGGTTCGATAATCCCTTCGACCACTGCCCAGTCGTAAACGCGCTGGATCCATGTGTCGGAAGGGAATCCCTGGGTTTTCATACCAAAGCCATGGTCGCCTTTTGAGTACATGTGCATCTCCACCGACTTTTCTGCCTTATACCAGGAGTTATAAAGTGCGATAGAACCGGAAGCCAACCCCAATCCATCATCCGTCGCACAGATGATGTGCATTGGCGGAGCATCTTCCTTCGGTGGTTTTACTGGCTGTGCATCCGTCCAGGGATAAACAGGCACCAGGAAGTTCGGTCGGTTACGGGCCTCATATTCATACCCGACTCCCATTGTTACTGCACCTCCTGCTGAGAAGCCCATAAATCCGATCTTATCCGGCTGGATACCATAGGTCTCTGCATTTTCCCGTACATATTGGACTGCGTTCAACCCGTCCTGAACCGAATACTCCAGGACCTTGCGAACCTGCTTCATCGTTCCCTCCGGATCAGAGGCAAAAGCTTCATTGATCTCACGGGTGCCGTCATCTCCACTGGGAACCAGTCTATATTTTAACACGAAAGCCGTTACACCTTTTGACACCAACCAATTGGCTACATCTACGCCCTCACTGTTAATACTGAGGCCCCATAGTCCCCCTCCCGGGGCAATGACAACCGCAGTCCCGGTATTTCGATCCACGGAGGGCCGATGTACGGTCATGGTTGGTTTTGACACATTTGTGACCACAGTGGTTTGCCACACTTCGGAATAGTACCGCATTTCATCGCGATGCCAGGTCACACCTTCAATGTCTTCATAAGGCAACTCTATCACCTCCTGTGCCATTGAGGTAAGTAAACCGCCGGTAACCAGCAGGGTAAATAATATTTTTTTCATAGTACTTTGTCGTTTAGTGTAAATCTAAAGGGCGCACTTCCCTGATGGCCGCAGTTCTTAATCAGAAAAGTGGATCCGGCTTCGGGTTCTTGCTTAAGTTCTTTTTCAGTCAACCCTTTCCGCGCGGTAGTCACGTAAAGGTCTTTGTAATCCTTGCCACCAAAAGTGCAGCAAGTCACCTGTGACACCGGCATTTTTATGGAAGTCAGCTTCTCCCCCGTCCCTGGGTTCCATCTGGCCACCTGCCAGCCTCCCCAGTGACAGATCCACAGCATACCTTCACTGTCAATCGTCATTCCATCCGGAAAACCTTCCTTTTCAGGAATGGTGATCACCGTATGCCGGTTGGTCAGTTCCCCATTGTCAATATTGTAATTAAAAGCCACCACTTCCATCGTCGGAGAGTCAATGTGGTAAAAGGTCTTTTGATCCGGGCTCCAGGCCAAACCATTCGAGATCGTGAGCTCATCCAGCAATCTGTCGCATACAAGGTCACTGTCCAGCCGATAAAGATTTCCCGATGGCGTTTCTTCGTCCATGTTCATGGAACCAATCCAGAATCGACCCGCAGGATCACATTTGCCATCGTTGAAGCGATTGTCTTTTAAAAATTCCTCCGGATCAAGCAGCTTTTTGATATCCCCGTTCTTCCGATCAACGAGGGAGATGCCGGATTTTAGAGCAATCAGCAGATCGCCATCGTCACACAACGCAACTGAACCTACCAGGTCCTTTACATCAAGGGTCCTGGTTCTTTGTTCCAGTACATCCAGCTCATGGACCTTTCCCTCTGTGATATCCACCCAGATCAGGGAATAGTTTTCTTCGTCCCAGATCGGACCTTCACCTAAAGTACATGGGGAATGAGGAAGTTTTTCAGGGGCATTCATGACCTTATCTTGTTATTGACTGGAAACCGACGCTCTTATTCTCTTCACACTGTCACTCAGTTGCATGACCAGATCAGACATATTTGGCTCTTCCGTAATATTGAGAGTTTCGTTAGGATCGGCCTTATGATCGTAAAGCATCCTTGAAAGCGAACTTTCTTCCTGATCAAACCACTCGGTATAGAGATAGCGATCTGTCCTGATCGCGTCAGATTGTTGCCACCTGGCATAGATGGCGGTTCTATCGAAGTCGTTCGGATCACTCCACAAAGGCAGCAAACTCCTTCCCTGCAGGTGTTTTGGTCCTGGCAGACCTAAAGCCTCGCATATCGTGGGATATACATCCACAAACTCGGTCAGGACATTGGTTTTCATGCCTTCGTTTCCAGGTAACCTGATCAGAAGTGGTGTCTGCATGGCCACATTATAAGTTGAGTGTTTGCACCAAAGACCATGCTCACCGAGGCTCCACCCATGATCACCCATCAGTAACACAATGGTATTATCGTCTAATTCCAGTTGTTCCAGCTCATCTAATACCAGCCCAATCATGGCATCTACATAACTAACTGCCGCATAATAGCCATGAACCAGACTAACAGCAGTAGAATCCGGTACGGGACCTTCGTCTGGAATCCCACGATAATGCCTTAGCTCTCCAAAGGAATGAAAGCTTTGCTCAGGAGCATTTTCCGGAGCTGGCACATCGGGCATCACAAGACTTTCCCGGTCATAGCGGTCCCAGTATTTTGAAGGAGCATTAAACGGAAGGTGTGGTTTCATAAAACCCACTGCCATAAAAAATGGATCATCCTTTTCGGAATAATCCCGTAATTCCTTGATTGCCCTTAAAGCGATCTTACCATCAAAATAACTGGTATCATGAATATCTGCTTTTTCTATTGGTGGTCCTCTTTCGGGATCTTCGTCCCGCATAAAGGCCCTATTTTCTGGCAGCTGATAGTCAGTAAAGTCAGTTTTAGCATCAGCTTCCTGCAGCGGATGCCAGGCAGGTTGATCCCAACTATCGGGCTTGTCATCCTGGTGATGAAAAACTTTACCCAGGCTGGTGGTTTGATATCCGTTTTCCCTTAGATAATGAGGCAACGTAATCGCATTCGGAGCATCATTTGTGGCGTATGTGTCATATCTCAGGAATCTGGTGGGTGAAGGTCTTAAACCTGTCAAAATACTCGCTCTTGAGGCACCACAAACAGGCACATTGCAGTAGGCCCACTCAAAGAGCATAGAACCTGCAGCAAGTCTGTCAATATTGGGCGAATAAACGTGATCACGACCATAGCAACCCAGTTCTGGCCGCAGGTCATCCACCATAATAAACAGCACATTTTGTCGTGGCCTATCTAGTTCCCCAACGTCCTCACATCCAGCCAGAATCAGGAGAATTAACAATATAAGTATTCCCCTGAACCTCAACCAACCTCTATGCCCCACGATAATCAATGAGAGTCTTTTGTCACTTCACTACCCGAACCGCCTCGTAGAAAATCAAGGTCGGCTCCAAGATGTGCTCCCTGGACATGTTTCTGATAGATATGAACATAGCCTCTTTCTGCAACTTCCAGCTTCCAGGTCTTTTTCTTCTTACGCTCTTCGATCTCAGCATCCGAAACATGTAAGTGCAAAGTCCTTTGGGATACATCCAGCGTAATCTCATCTCCATTCTCCACGATCCCCAGGGTGCCACCATCAGCTGACTCAGGTGACACATGCAACACTACTGTACCAAAACCAGTACCACTCATTCGGCCATCAGAGATACGCACCATGTCCTTGACACCCTTCTCAAGCAATTTGGGCGGCAGACCCATGTTCCCAACCTCCGGCATACCGGGATATCCTTTCGGGCCAACGTTCTTCAAAACCAGAATACTGTTCTCATCCACATCCAGATTCGGATCATCGATTTTGGCCTTGTAATCGTCAATGTCCTCAAAGACCACCGCCTTACCGGAATGCTTCATCAGTTTTGGCGTGGCGGCGGAAGGTTTCAGTACCGCACCATTTTCCGTCAGGTTACCTTTCAGCACCACAATGCCGGAAATCTCATTGAAAGGCTTCTTCATCGTAGAGACCACCTCCTCATTGTAAGAAGGCGCTTCTTTAAAGTTTTCTTCTACCGACTTGCCATTTACCGTGATGGTCCCGCGATGCAGCTTTGGTAGCAACTCTTTAATCACAGCTGGTAGACCACCGGCATAGTAAAAGTCTTCCATGAAAAACTGGCCGGAAGGCTGCAGATTGGCCAGGAGCGGAATGTCCGCCGAGTGCTTGTCAAAATCCTCTATGGTCAGGTCCACACCTATCCTACCGGCTATGGCCAAAAGGTGGATGACAAAATTCGTAGAACCTCCGATGGCTGCATTGACCTTGATCGCGTTCTCAAAGGCCTCTCGCGTGAGCACATCAGATAATTTTCGATCCGCCTTGACCATTTGCACGATCTCATAGCCAGAGTGCTGGGCCAATATCTTTCGTTGCGCATCCGGTGCTGGAATGGCGGCATTGCCCGGAAGGGAAAGTCCTAAGGACTCCACCATACAAGCCATGGTGCTGGCGGTGCCCATCACGGAGCAGTGTCCATCACTTCGGCAAAGGCCCGTTTCGATCAGGTCCATTTCCTTGTCATCCAGTTCACCTGCCCTGTACTGCTCGCTGAAGCGCCATACATCTGAGATGCTAATGTCCTTGCCCCGGTACTTGCCCGTGAGCATCGGACCACCGGATACAACGATGGCCGGGATGTCCACGCTGCTGGCCCCCATGACAAGTGATGGTGTGGTCTTGTCACATCCGCACAGCAGGACGACGCCGTCCATGGGATTGCCGCGGATGCTTTCCTCCACGTCCATGGAAGCAAGGTTGCGAAAGAGCATGG
The DNA here is from genome assembly GCA_965228045.1 of Cyclobacteriaceae bacterium. GTDB lineage: Bacteria > Bacteroidota > Bacteroidia > Cytophagales > Cyclobacteriaceae > JANQEU01. The sequence goes on from OZ245789.1 coordinate 3,217,007, forward strand.
CCGTTGGTTTGAGTTGGGTTTCGCCCAAAGACATGACAGGAAACTCCAGCGGGAAGCCGCCTGCTTCGTACACACCGCGCTTGACGTGTTCCGCCAGTATCCTGAAGTGGGAATTGCAGGGAGTTAGCTCTGACCATGTGTTGCAGATGCCGATGACCGGCCTACCGTCAAATTCATGAAGGGGTATGCCGCTTTTTCTCAGCCATGACCTGTAGATAAATCCGTCTTTTCCTTTCTTGCCGAACCAGCCCCGGCTTCGCAGTTCTTTGTCTTTCATGTTGGTCTTTTTTCTTGTGGGTATGAAGATAAGAAAATGTAGGAAAAGGTACGTGCCGTGAAGCAACAAGAACGTAATCAGGAAATGAAACGTCGATTTGGCCCGTCATCCTGACCCGCCGTGCTCCTATGCGGAAGCTTCGGCGCAAGCATACGGCAAGCCTTGTGCCTCCGCTAAAGCTTCGGCGACACGCGGATGGCGACCGATGGACCCGCCAGCTGGAGGGGAAGGATCCCGAACAATTCAAACCGAGTGAGTAAAGCTTCGCCATTGTTCCACAGAGATACACAAAAAAAACGCAGAGATACGCTTAGAAGGCTCTGCGAAACTTTGTACCATCTCTGCGAACCTTTGTGTAATAATTACGGAATATCAGTCGCATCCCCCACCTTCCTCAGCTCTTCCGCTAAAATCCTCACATCATACAGCGCCTCCTTCTCATGCCGCTCGATGGGGCAGTCAGAATGATAAAGCGCCAGGTCATGAATATGAAGCAAGGCCCGGGAAACATCCAGATAACCATTAAAACGAATGACGCGAAGTAGCGCTAGCTCAGCTTCGGCGAAATCGTGACAGGGGCAGTTTTGTAAATTGTTGTTTTCCGCATCGTCTGCGGGACCATTTGAGTGTAGCATAACTGGTAATGTTTAAGTAAAAAAGAGGGCAGGTCACTGCTACACTCATCAAAGCAATGCTAAGATAGGTCACGGAACTTCCACCCGTTTGCCTGCCCAAGGACATTATTCTAACCATAGCTTAAGTATTAGCATTATAAAAAATTGATAAGCGTAGCACTTCAAATGTACAAAGGGAAGCGGTGTATATCACTAAAGGAAAGAAAAATGGGTGTCTACAGTTTGTCTACTGGTAGGAATTCCTCCCACTGGCTCCGGTTTGTAACTCGGACCCTCTTCCTAACCTATCAAATCACAACCGCAACCAAACATTAACCCCAATTCCCATAAGACCCTGAAATAAATTCAGGGTGACAACGAGCGGGAATCTTAATATCGTGTAGGTATTCACTACAAGGAGAATGTCAATTTGATCCGTCATCCTGAGTGCAACGAAGGATCCCGAACAATTCATACCGAGTGAATTACTGCGCTGCCATTATTCCACAGAGATACGCAGAGAAAACACAGAGATACGCTAAGAAGGCTCTGCGAAACTTTGCGCCTCCTTTGCGAAACTTTGTGAAATATTTACCGAATCTCTGATGGACCTAGCCTTAGCCTAGAGAAGGATCTCGAAAAAATCAGACCGGGTGAGAAAGGCCCCGCTATTATTCCACAGAGATACACAGAGAAAACACAGAGTTACGCTAAGAAAGCTCACTTGTGGCGCAAGTCTTTTGGACATGTGCCTTTTGTCTTATAAGTCTTTTTGACTTATGTCCAGGAGTTTCACTCCTTCATTCATAAACTAAATGCATAAGGGTTCCTGAAGAATTTAAACGGAAGGACTACAGGTTGATGCAGAGTTCCGGGTATGAATAACGAAAAAGAGATCCTACTACAAGAACGACGAAGTGCTGTTCCTCTAGTTCAGAGTACTACGAAAGGAAATCACCCAGAATGCAACCCTCCCCTTTCCCTCCTGTCCTTACACTAACCATGAAAACCTTCCTAAAACTTTTGGCACTAAGCCTTACCTTCCTGACTTGTGCCCAACAGAACCCCAGTACAAATCCACTGAGGCCTCCGATACCCGGTATACCGACGGTCGTTCCTTCCGAAGTGGGCTTCAATGTCGATTCTCTGACCCGATTGGTGGAACTCATTGGCTCCACCCCACCAAGAGACTTTAGAGGGCTGGTTGTGATCAAAGATCATAAGCTGGTAGTGGAAGAATACTTCAACACATATTGGCGTGCGTCCATTCATGACATCCGGTCTGCTGGAAAAAGCGTGACCGCACTCCTGCTCGGTGTCGCCATGAAAGAAGGTCTTGTAAAAAATCTGGATCAATCGGTGTATTCATTCTTTTCCGTATCTGAATACCCAAACCTCAATGAGGACTACGAAAAGATCTCATTGAGAGACCTCATGAACATGGCCTCTGGAATTGATGCAGATACGGATGACTCCGAAACACCGGGCATGGCCGTCCACTGGATCGGAAGGGATGACTGGCTGGAGTATATTCTCAGTGTACCTATGGCACGTGATCCCGGAGAACAGTGGGTGTATGCTGACATCAACGCTGTTTTGATCGGTGCGGTGATAGAAAAAGTAAGCGGGATGTCCGTGAAGGACTACGCCGAAGAAAAGCTTTTCAGGCCACTCGGCATCAGTCAGTACTATTGGTTTACCAATGCCAGCAACCAGACAGGCGCTGCCGGGAATCTGTTCCTTAGTACGCTCGACTTCGCAAAGATTGGATTGTTGGTGTTGAACAATGGCATGTGGAAGAATCAGCAGCTTATTGATCCGGCCCTGCTTGCTGAGATAAAGGAAAAAAACTTTGATCTGTCCGCCACGAACCCTTACGCCGATCATTATGGAGGCTTTTGGTGGAAATCTACGAGACAGTTTGGTGATCACGAGGTAGAATACTTATTTGCTTCCGGTAATGGAGGCAATGTATTGGTTGTGATACCGGATCAAAACATGGTCGTAGCCCTTACGTCAAGTGCATATGGTCCGGGACCGGGCCATCAAAGGACATATAATATTCTGAGCCAGGTGGTGGCAGCGTTGGAGGAGTGATTCTCAAACTTCTGCCATCAACGATACAGCAGAAAAAAACGCAAGCCACAATTAAAACCGTCATCCTATGTTTGAGACCGGGTTAAATTGAGAGCATGTTTAACCAGGAAAAGAATGAAGAAAGGCAAACTGTAAAGCCGTCATTAGTCTAAAAAGACAGATCAGAATGGTAGTGCCTTTCTTCTTCTACTTAAATCTTGAACAGTTCATTAGGCCAAGTAACAGCTCAAGCCTGCATGAAGGATTGATAAGCTCTAAGTAGTCTTTTCCTCAAATAATACTTATGAGTAAAGTTATCGGAATCGACATTTCAAAGAAAACATTTGATGTAAGCTTTCAAGTAGATAATCATTGGAAGCACCATGTATTGACAAATGACTTGAAGGGCTTCAGAAAGCTTAAAAAGCTACTGGATGGACCAGATCATTGTTTGATGGAGGCCTCTGGTCCTTATTACCTCCAACTGGCAATGTTTCTTTATGACCAGGGCTTTAAAGTGTCAGTAATTAATCCACTTGTGATCAAACGCTTTACACAAATGAGATTGCTACGGACAAAGACCGATAAAAAAGATGCCCAAGCAATTGCGGAATATGGACTTAGAGAGTCTGCCGAACTATGGAGGCCCGAAGAGAAGCATATCCTGCACATGCGCCAGATGTTTACCGCCATTCAAAGCCTTGATAAACAAATTGTTATAAACTTCAAACAACTTGATGCCTTTGAGTCTACCGGAGTACTTAGTCCCATAGTCAAATCATCTTTGAAGAGTGTGATTAAAATGCTCGAAAAAAAGAAAGAGAAACTACTGCAAGAGCTCTTCGAACAGGCAAAACTTCATTACAAACAGACTTTTGAGAGGCTGCAAACTATTCCGGGTATCGGCCCTAAAACCGCTGTACTACTCACACTGATTACCAACAACTTTCAAAAGTTTGAGCATAGTCGACAGCTGATCGCTTATGTTGGCCTCAGTCCGAGAATCTACCAATCCGGAACTTCAATCAGAGGCAAGGGTCATATATGTAAAATGGGGAGTAGTGTAGTTCGAAAGCAACTCTATATGTGCTCATGGACTGCCAAGTTTCATAATAAAGCTTGTCGAGAAATGTATGATCGGCTTAAGGAAAAAGGTAAACCAGAACGGGTCATCAAAGTAGCAGTTGCAAACAAACTGCTTAAGCAGGCCTTTGCCATAGCAAGAAATGAATCATCATACGATCAATATTATGTTCCAAAACCTTGTTTTTAAGCACAGTTCATCCTGAGTGTAGCGAAGGATCCCGAACAATTCATACCGAGTGAATTACCGCGCTGCCATTATTCCGCAAAGAACCGCGAAGAAAAGACAGAGATACGCGAAGAAGGCTCTGCGAAACTTTTTATCCATATAGGCAACAGTCCAAATCTCGCCGCCTGAACCCACTTTTCACTATGTTCGCGACAGTTATACCATTCTATGCTCGGAATCCTTGTACTTCTCGCCTGTTCATGGCTCCTACTTTTTCTTGTACACAGAGAATCGTTGCTGGCCCTGGGGTTTCTACCCATTCTGCAACGATTAAAACAATTCGGCATTGGATTCCTGGTGACCGCTACACTCTGCACCGTGGTTCAATTTATCGAAATACAACTAAGTTCGGCAGCATGGTCCTTGAATGACGCAGCAAGCTTTGGGCTCATGCTGGAGATGTTTTACTGGGATCTGAAATCCGTGGTAACAGAAGAGCTTATCTTCAGGGGAGCTCTGCTGTATGTGCTGGTGAGAAAGATAGGTACTGAAAAGTCAATACTGATTTCGGCCCTTGCTTTTGGTGTATACCACTGGTTCTCCTTTGGCATTTTCGGAAACATCGTTCCCATGGTCGTGGTTTTCCTGGGTACGGGCCTGATGGGTTATGCCTGGGCGATGGCATTTACCCGAACCGGCTCAGTGATGATGCCTATAGGCATGCACCTGGGATGGAATTTCTTCCTTAACTCCATCTTTTCCAATGGTCCCCTTGGACAGGGCCTGATCCTGAAGACTGGCGGCACGCAGATTTCGGATTGGTACTCTCTGGTCGGTTTATGGTTAGTGCCTGTGATAGTGTGGCTGTTTGTGAGAAGGGTTGTGGGAGAAAATGAAAAGTTTAGTCTCCATCAATAGTCTATTAAAACTTTGATAATTATTAAGTAGGATGCAAACGATAATAAACTGGATCAGGCGACCAGAAAACTACCTATATATTATTCTCGCAATCATATGTCTATTAATTGGAAGTAGGAGCTTCAACATAATCAACATAGCGTTAGTATTGATCATAGTATACATTCTTAGTTACGCAATAGGATGGGTTATAACAAGATTTCGAAAGTAAACTTGCCATAAGCAATCCAGTAAACCGACTAACTGAAATAGTTATATTTGGATATTTCTTTTTTATTTTATCAGGTAAGAAGATATGAAACAAATCATTTTAATCCTCCTACTTATTTGGGCTGGTAAAGCATTATCTCATGATACTTCAAGCAATCAAATTATAGAGAATAAAATCAAGTTAATTGAGAATCAAATCGACCTACTCAAATCAAATCAAATAAACTATAAAATTGAAAAAGACCTAATCAAGAATACTTATTCCAATAATTACAATACAATAAGTCTAATACTTACTGGGGTTGTAGCTCTATTTGGATTTCTAACTTTCACTGGTTTTAGAGATGTCAATACACTAAAAAGAGAGTACCAAGAAGAACTCCAAGAACTCAATAAACTGAGATTGGACATACAAAACAAAAGTGAAGAGTTTAAAGGAGCGAAAAAAGAACTTGATGAGGAAATAAAGTCAATTCTGGAGGAAAATGAAGCTCAAAATAATAAAATTAAAATACTTGAAATAAAAGAGAAAATTGAAAGTCTACACCGGGAAAAAAGGTATTCCACAGCTTTACAATTCTGCCTCGTGGCACTGGAATTGGATGAAAAAGACATTATGATACTTAGATACATCTCCAATTGTCATTCCAAACTCAAAAACTATCAAGAATCAATTAAATTTTATAAAAAGATTTTAGAACTCTCTCCTGATGATGAGTCAGCTATAGTGAATTTGATTGAAGTTTACATTTATTCAAAAAATCTGAATCTTGCCAAAAACCTTATAGAAAACAAAAATAACGTGGTATCTAGCAGGGATAATGGGGAATTGCTACAGTTTTTTAAATTAATGATATCTTATCAAGAACATAATCAAATTGAACTTGATAAGTTGATAAAATATTGGATTGAACCCGACAATACGACAGCAAAAAAGAGAATTCCTAATTGGGATTTAAAGGACGCTCTAATTTTTGTCAATAGTTCTGTAAGTAATCCTTATCAGAGAAAAATGTTACATTTTCTTTGGTATTTGAACGGCGAAATCAATTATCAATCATTAGTTAATCATGGGTATCTGGCCGATTAAAAAACAAATCCATACGCCGGTTCGAGTTTGTAGCTCGTATCCTATTTCTCATGGTTGACCACAACCCAACATCAGTTCCAATCCTATAGACCCTGAAATAAATTCAGGGTGACAATGAGTAGGGACCTTAATTCCTTATAAATGTGACCCCCAACATCAACCCCATCCACCCAAACAACGTGGGGTTTCAGGCAAGCACAGGGGGGTGTTTTCAAAACAACGTGGGGTGTCAGCCAAACAATTAGGGGTGTCAGCTAAGCATTTAGGTGTGTCAGCTAAGCACAGGGGGGTGTCAGCTAAGCACAGGGGGGTGTCGGCTAAGCACAGTGGGGTGTTGGTTAAACAATGGCCCCTGTCAACCAAACATCATGGGGTGTCGGACACGCACAAACCATTTATTTTTCAGATGTAGACATTTTGTAGTCGCAGCACATTATGAACACAACGGTTATGAGTGGATATTACCCCCATTAATCAATTTAAAATACATTAAAAAGATCCTACTATGAAACAAAAAGACATCAACAAATTAGAGATGTTCGTTGCTACCAATGACTATCTGGATACACACACTGAAGTGTGGAACACCATACCGGTGATTGGTGGTTACAAAAATCAATTATCGGAGTATATCACATCCATCAAGGCATCGGCCCTGGACCAGGACAAAGCCAAAATCTACCTGGGCTCCAACCTGAGAAATCTGAAGAAACAGATCTCTCAAAAAATGGACCTGCTGGACGATACTCTGGAAGCATATGCTGAAGACACAGAAAATGAGGAACTGAGACTCCAGGCTGCAAATTCGCATACCGATTACTTCCGCGTTCCTAACGAAGAATTTGAGTTAAAGGTGAAAAATGTAATCGCCCTGATGGAGGAACATGTAGAAGCTATGACGGACTATGGTGTGAACCAGGAACAGATTGACGATGCTAAGTTATCTTTTGACAACTACCTGGAGCAGCGTGGAAAGCCCCGCTCCTTCCAGATCGCTTCCCGGATCGCCACACAAAGCCTTAGCGATCTATTTGCGCAGTGTACCAATGTTATCGTGAAACTGGACAGAATGATGAAACGCTACAGCAAGTCCAATGCGTCCTTTTACAATGGATATACCGCTGCAAGGTTGGTGATAGATAATTAGATGTTCCCCTTTATTTCCCCTCTTGTCCAACTGAGCTTATCCTACGACAAGCTCAGGAGGACAGGAGTGGCAATGGGGATGGTTTCGATATTGTTATCATGACTATGGACAAAATGAGATCGCTGTCATGCTGCACTTATTTGACACCGATTCCTTTGCTATGGTAGCGTTTCCGTTTTTATTCCATAGACTATCATACTCGAAGACTCTTCGCTTCGCTCTGAGTGACGGACCATTCGGTAGAGTGATAAGGACAGATCATTATTCCACAGAGATACACAGAGATACACAGAGAAAACACAGAGTTACGCTAAGAAGGCTCTGCGAAACTCTGCGCCTCCTTTGCGAAGCTTTGCGCCATAACCAAGGTAACTACTTCACCTTCACCACAACAGCCTGATACGGCTTGAGTATAATGGCATTACCGGTACCAAATGGTGCCGATTGATAGTTGTTGATTAAAACCTCACCGGGAGCAAGTGATCCGGGGAGCGAGGCAGTCGCCACCTCCTCCGAAAAATTCAACAGGATCAGCAGCTTATCGTCATCCAGCATTCTGGTATACGCATAGATCTGCTCATGATCATCAAGGATCAGGTCATAGTCCCCATATACCAGTGTCAGACTTTCGTTGCGAATACGCGTCATCTTTCTGAAGTGATTCAAGACGCTGTTTGGGTTTGCATCCTGCTCCGAAACATTGATCGCTTCATAGTTGTCATTGACCCGCTTCCACGGCGTACCTGTAGTGAATCCTGCATTCTCTGAATCATCCCACTGCATTGGCGTACGACCGTTTTCACGCGAACTATAATTGAGTACTTCCATGAACGCATCCATGTCCTGACCAGCTTTCAACGCAGACTGGTATTTTCCAATGGCATCAATGTCCACATACTCTTCTATTGTTGGCATGTCAATGTTGGTCATCCCCAGCTCATCACCATAATAGGTGTAAGGCGTACCCCGCATCGTCAGCAGGAAAGTATTTAACATCTGAGTAGATACTGTACGAAACTCCGAACTTGAGTTTCCAAACCGGTCAACCAGCCTCGCGTTGTCGTGATTGGAAAGAAATACAGCGAGCCAACCATTTTCCGCAAAGGCACTGTCCCATCGCGTAAATACTTCCTTAAAGTCCGATAATTCATACCCTGCAGGTGACCTGGAAAGATCCACATATTCAAAGTGATAGGCGGTCTGAAGCTCCTTTCTGTCTGCATCCACCAGGTCATGGGCATCTTTGAATGTGCTACCGGCACCTTCTGCCACAGCAAATACATCATACGGCTCGATTACCCCGGTGTACATTTCCTTCAGGTAATCATGCAACTTGGGTCGCATGCCGTACCATTTGATAAAGTCCTTTTCGTGACCTTCCGGAAACTCGGGATAAGTAGTATCCTTGCTGGCAAACTGGAAAGCATCCATACGAAAGCCATCTACACCCTTTTCCACCCAGAACTTCATAATGTCGTAAACCTCCTGTCTTAGTTTTGGGTTTTCCCAATTCAGGTCCGGTTGTGCTTCCGCAAAAGTGTGTAGGTAATAAGCATCAACGGCTTCTACATAGTCCCAGCCGCCCTCGGGATCAAACAGACTAAAACGATAAGGAGGCTCCCCTTTCTCGGCCGGCCACCAGTGGTAATAGTTATAATACTCACTTTCACGGGAACTGCTTGCTTCTTTGAACCAGATGTGTTCATTACTGCTATGGTTTACCACTACATCCAGCACAAACCTGATGTCCCGCTGTTGCATTCCCGTCAACATCTCCTCGAAATCGGCCATATTGCCATATCGAGGGTGTATCGAACGATAATCGGCTACATCATACCCATTGTCCACCAGTGGTGATTCGAAGAAAGGGTTCATCCAGACCATTCCTATCCCAAGGCTTTCGAGATAATCCAGCTTTTCGATGACACCTCGGAAGTCTCCAAAGCCATCGCCATCTGTATCCTTGAAACTTTGAGGATAGATCTGGTATAGCACGCGCTCTTTCCACCAGGCTCTATCTGGTTGTTGTTCAACAGCGGACGCTTCTTGCTGTTGGGTTTGATCAGTGCATCCGACTACAAGCATCAAGATCATGAGTATGGTGAACAGCTTTTTCATTTCCGGGTCATTTAGTGGGTAATGACTAAAGCTAAACAATTTAAACCTTTCATGATTTGTGATCTCTTTCACAGATCTTGTCATCTGACGAGAGGGGAATCAAAGCAGCCGGTCAAAGAGCCCATTTGTACAATTATATTTTTAAGGTAGAGAAATTCATCAGGGAATCACAGTGAGACTCTTGCGCCTCCTTTTTGGAACAATTATTTAAAACAAATAACGCATTGACGAAGAATGTGTGTCTAACTATTTTAAATGAAAAACTACACAGAATTCTACATAATTAACTATTCGCATATGCTAATATCCTTTCGTGTAAATCATTTATAAAAGTGTGAATACATCCACCTCCGGAACTAAATTATCCAAGTAAAGTATAGCATTTGCTAATGCTTTATGACCATAACCTAAGACCGATCTAAGTTCCGTTCATGCTCAGTTACATCTTTCAAAAGTCTGACGCAGCCGCTGATGGCATCAGGCAAACTGTTGACCTTTCATTTTGTTATGTCAAATTCAGTCCACAAGGAATAATCCTTGACTGTAACCAAAATTTCTCCAGACTCTTCCACATTGATCATCTCGAAGAAGTCAAGGGAAAGCACCATCGCATTTTCGTCGATGAAGAGTTTTCCGGCAGTCAGGCTTACAAAGACTTTTGGTCTGACTTATCGACAGGTAAGACACAATCAGGGGAGTTTCATCGTAAAAATTTATCTGGTGAAGACGTTTACATTCAGGCTGCCTACACGCCTATTAAGGACAAAAGCGGGAAAGTTGAGTTCATTGTAAAGATTGCCTCCGATATCACAGAAACCAAGATAAACTCAAACCGATCAGATGCCATTAAGAATGCCATTGATCAGTCAATGGCGTTTATACAGTTTGATACTAATGGGATCATCCTTGATGCCAATGAGAATTTTGTAGGCGTGATGGGATTTGAAAACAAGGACGAGCTTTTGATGAAGCATCACTCCATGTTTGTTGAAACTTCTTATGCAAAATCTGAAGATTACGTCCATTTTTGGAAAGACCTTCGAAATGGTCAGGTCAATGAAGGACAGTTCCAGCGAATCAGAAAAGATGGAAGACGTGTCTGGCTTCAGGCATCGTATTCTCCGGTAAAGGACGGTTTTGGTAATGTACAATCTGTCATCAAGATCGCCAGGGACATTACCGAGCAAAAAGAAATCAGCCAAAAGGCACATGACATAAAATCCACGATTGACCTTTCTTTTGGATACATCCAATTCGATTCAGAAGGCATTATTCAGGACCTAAATGAGAATTTTGCCAGATTAATGGGATATGGAACGGGGGAATTGGTGGGTAAGCATCATTCTAAGTTTGTCAGTCCGGATCATGCTCAAAGCACAGAGTATTTTGGTTTTTGGCAGCAATTAAGAGCCGGAAATACAATAAGCGGAGAGTTTCAACGCATGGCTAAGGACAGATCAGAAGTCTGGATCCAGGCTTCCTACACGCCAATAAAAGACGATGCGGGAGAGGTAATCTCTGTAATGAAGATTGCAGCTGATATTAGCAAAACGAAGCATGCGGCGATTAATGCCAAGAAAGAATTGAAACAGGAAGCATTGGTTGGTCTCAGCGAAATCTCCTCAGCCATCAATGAGATCGCAAACGGGGCCAAAAACCAGGCCCAACTAACTGACCAGTCCTCGGAAAAAATTGAGACAGTACTAAGTTCCAGTAAGCAAATGGCTGTGGTAGCTGAGCAGATCGAGCTGGCTTCCTCCGAAGGAGTTTCCAATAGCATCGAAGGAGATACCATGGTATCAGACATGGTAAGTACCATGCAGATATTAAGTGAAATGGCAGGAAAAACACAGGGAAACATGTCGTCACTTGTCAACAGGATCACTGAAATCTCAAACATTCTGAAAGTCATTCAGGACATTGCCGCGCAGACCAACCTGTTGGCATTAAATGCCGCCATCGAAGCGGCTCAGGCTGGTGAGGCTGGTCGTGGGTTTGCCATCATTGCCAAGGAAGTGCGAAACCTGGCAGAAAATTCTAAAAACTCTACCAAGGAAATCGAGGAAATGATCATGGGAATACAGACCGATACTACGAAAGTTAGTGAAGATCTTAAATCTGTGACCAATGGTGTCGATTTAAGCAGCGATAAGTCCGAAAAAGTAAAGAATATCTTTCGTAAAATGTCCGAGTCGTCGAAGGCCACTTCCAGTCTGTCGAAAGAAATTGTAGATGCGGCAAACTATCAGGTTAAAGAAATCCAAAGTGTGGTTGGTAACATCGAAAATATTGTAATTGTTGCAGAAGAAACAGCTGCTGGTTCCGAAGAAGTGGCCGCTGCCACGAAGGGACTGGAGGAAGAAATGGGAAAGTATTAGTGATACTTTGTATCGCACATGTCTTTTGGAGTTTGCGCCTCCTCGAAGCTTTTCATTACCAAACCATTTAGGATAACATAAACCGTTTATGGCGCAAGTCTTTTGGACTTGGGCCTTATGTCTTAGTAGTCTTTTTGGGATTTATTTTAATTACCCCAAAGCTTTCCTTAATTGTTACGACTAAATGATGCTTACTTCCCTTGTAAAGGTTATTCCGCAGAGATACACAAAGAAAACACAGAGTTACGCTAAGAAGGCTCTGCGATACTTTGCGCCACCTCTGCGAAGCTTTGTGTAATAATTACAGAGTATCAGTCTCGTTTATGGCGCAAGTCTTTTGGACTTGTGCCTTCTGTCTCATAAGTCTTTAGACTTATATCCGTTATCCTACCAGCCCTTTATATGTACCCCCGTTCAAGTGGAAAACACTTGCTCTTTAGAGGGATTTCCGTTTTGTTGAACAAGACCATGGACAAAAACGAGATCCACCGTCATATTGCACATTTTGAACCACCGATGTCTTAGCTATAGTAGCATTTCCATTTTATCCTATGGACAATCCTACTGGAAGACTCTTCGCTCCGCTCTGAGTGACGAAAGAGCTTCAATGCCGTCATTCTGCTGAGCCACAGGCGGGGAAGGATCCCAAACGTTAAAGACCGGATGACTAAGGCTCTGTCACTGCCCCGTAAAGAACTTCAAAGAAATCACAGAGTTACGCTAAGAAGGCTCTGCGAAACTCTGCGCCTCCTCTGCGAAGCTTTGTGTAATAATTATCGTTTATGGCGCAAGTCTTTTGGACTTGTGCCTTCTGTCTCATAAGTCTTTTAGACTTATATCTGTAATCCTAACACCTCTATATATGTACCCCTGTCCAAGTGGAAAACACTTGCTCTATACAGGGATTTCCGTTTTGTTGAACGATAACATGGACAAAACGAGATCACCGTCATGTTGCACATTTTGAACCACCGATGTCTTAGCTATAGTAACATTTCCATTTTATCTTATAGACAATGCTACTGGAAGACTCTTCGCTCCGCTCTGAGTGACGAAAGAGCTTCAATGGCGTCATTCTGCTGAGCCACAGGAGGGGAAGGATCCCAAACGTTAAAGACCGGATGACTAAGGCTCTGTCACTGCTCCGTAAAGAACCTCAAAGAAAACACAGAGTTATGCTAAGAAGGCTCTGCGGAACTTTGCGCCTCCTTTGCGAAGCTTTGCGCAATAATTACAGAGTCCCTACCTTTCTCAGCTCCTCAGCCAAAATCCTTACATCATAAAGCGCCTCCTTGTCATAACGCTCTATGGGGTATTCCGAATGGTAAAGTGCCAGGTCATGGATATGTAGCAAGGCTCTGGAAATATCCACGTACCCATTAAAACGAATAAGTCGAAGAAGTGTAAGCTCAGCTTCTGAAAAATCGGGACAGAGAAAGTTTTGGTAATTGTTGTTTTCCGCATTGTGAGCGGGACCTTCATGTAGTAGCATAGCAATGTTCTTAAAAATTCAAAAAAAGAGGACAGGTCACTGCTACTACATTCCAAAGCAAGGCTCCAGAAGGTCCAGGGACTTACACCCATCTGCCTGTCCAAGCTCTATATTCAACCTTAGTTCATGGAGAGACCTATTGCAAAATGAAATGTAGTAGCGCTTCAAATGTACGAAGGGAAACAGTGTATATCACTAAGAGTGAAGAAAATGGGAGTCTACATTGTGTCTACAGGATAAATCACTCATAGGCAAGTATTTTACACCTGGGCCTTTCCCCGTTTATGGCGCAAGTCTTTTGGACTTGGGCCTTATGTCTTAGTAGTCTTTTTGGGATTTATTTTAATTACCCCAAAGCTTTCCTTAATTGTTACGACTAAATGATGCTTACTTCCCTTGTAAAGGTTATTCCGCAGAGATACACAAAGAAAACACAGAGTTACGCTAAGAAGGCTCTGCGATACTTTGCGCCACCTTTGAGAAGTTTCGGGCAATAATTCTTATTTCATTAAAAAATTTATTGATGCGCAGTCAAATAACTGCATAAATAATTATACTTGCAGTCAATTGACTGCGTAATGGAATTAAGAAGAGACGTTTTTCAGGCTATCGCTGACCCTACCCGGCGAGCCATCATCACTTTAGTAGCCATGCAGGCCATGACCCCTGGAGCCATAGCCGAAAACTTCGACTCCTCACGGCAGACTGTTTCGAAGCACATCCGGATACTCACCGAATGTGAGATTCTCAGGCAGGAACAGACCGGAAGAGAGATTCATTATCATTTAAATCCTGGTGGTCTAAAGGACATAGCCGAATTCATTGAACCGTTCCGAAAACTATGGGACGACCGGTTCAACAAACTGGAATCTATCATGAAAAAACAGCAGAACTAACTATGGAAACCAAAACAAAAATTCACGCGGAGCCTGGTAAGCAAGAAATATGGATCACAAGGGCATTTGATATCCCCTTGCACCTGCTCTTCAAAGCCTATGAGGACCCCGAGATCGTGGCGCAGTGGATGGGAACAAAAGTTATAAAGCTCGAAAACAAAAGACACGGAAGCTGGCAATTTGAAACCACCGACCCCATGGGAAACAAGCATGGTTTCAATGGTACCATCCACGAATTTGTGCCAAATGAAAGGATTATAAGGACTTTCGAGATGGAGGGATCGGCATTTCCGGTGCAGCTAGAGTTTCTGGAGTTCACCAGTGACTCCGAAAACACCAGTAAGCTCACCATGCACATCGTGTACCGGTCCGTGGAAGATCGCGATGAGATGCTGAAGCTGCCATTCGCATACGGTATCAATATGGCCCACAATCGACTTGAAGAGATCGTTTTGAAATTGAAATAAACCAACATGAAAAAGAGAGACAAAATCATTTATTGGGTCGCAACCCTATGGCTAAGCCTGGGGATGACTTCCGCGGGAATAGTACAAATCATCAGAATGGAAGATGAAATCGACAGGACAGTTGACCACCTGGGGTTCCCGGAGTATGTTTTGACCGTACTTGGCATATGGAAAATACTGGGTGTCATCGCCATCCTGATACCGAAGTATCCATTACTCAAAGAATGGGCGTATGCCGGCTTCTTTTTCAACATGACAGGCGCGCTTTATGCACATATTGTGATGCAGGATCCTTTTGGTGAAATTTTCCCTGCGACTTTGCTGTTGGTTTTGACTGTAGTATCTTATTATTTCAGACCTGCCGAACGGAAACTAAAATTGGTAGCAACTTAATGCATGAACCTGTTTATGGTACAAGTCTAAGTAATGGCGCAAGTCTTTTGGACTTGTGCCCCTCGTCTCATAAGTCTTTTAGACTTATATGATTTTTACAAAACGAAGGACTATATGATTCGAATCACAACCAGAAAACACTTGTTCGATAAGAAGTTATTTTTGAATTCAGAATCGATGATAGATGAATCCCGAATTAGATCCATTTTTTACTAAAGACGGCAAATGGCGAAAGGAATTTAATGCGCTCAGAAAGATCGTTCTGGAATGTGAATTGGAGGAAACCAGAAAGTGGATGCATCCTTGCTACACGTACAATGGTAATAATGTGATCCTCATCCATGGATTTAAGGAGTATTGCGCGTTACTTTTTCACAAAGGTGTCCTGCTCAAAGACCCTGAAGGTATCCTTATCCAGCAAACTCAAAATGTACAATCCGCCCGACAGCTTAGATTTACTGATCTGGAAGACATTATCAACCTTGCCCCGGTGATCAAATCCTACATTTTTGAAGCCATCGAAGTGGAGAAGGCCGGACTTACCGTTGAAATGAAAAAGACGAGGGAATACGACGTTCCTGAGGAGTTGGAACGGGCATTTGAGGCTGATCCTGAATTTCAAACTGCATTTGAGGCACTTCCACCCGGTCGTCAGAGAGGGTATCTCCTTTATTTTGGCCAGGCCAGGCAATCCGGGACCCGTGAGTCCAGGATAGAGAAGAGTAAAGCAGCTATTTTTGCAGGAAAAGGTTACAATGACCGATAGCAAGTTTCGATGAACCTCCCAAACGAAAAGGTCGACCCATACTTTGTAGACGGTTGCATGCGCTGTGCCCTTGGTGGTACACCCGAATGCAAGGTGCATACCTGGCCGGATGAATTGAGAGAACTGCGTAGGATAGCTCTCGGAAGTGGTCTGACTGAAGAGCTCAAATGGGGAGTCCCATGCTACACGTTCAAAAACAAAAACGTTGCGATCGTAAGCGCATTGAAAGATTTTGCCTCGCTCAGTTTCTTCAAGGGTGTTTTATTGAAAGATCCATACAAACTGCTTGTCGCTCCGGGGAAAAATACTCAATCTGACAGGATCATTAAGTTCACCGACGTCAACACGATCCTGGATCTGGAGCAGGTTTTGCAGGAATATATCCGTGAGGCCATTGAGGTTGAAAAGAAGGGGTTGAAAGCTGAATTCAAAAAACCCAATGACCTTGACGTGCCGGAAGAATTTCAACAGGTGCTGGACGCAAACAGTGATGTGAAAGCAGCGTTTGAAGCCTTAACTCCCGGGAGACAGCGCGGGTACATCCTGCATTTCACCCAACCTAAGCAATCCGCCACCCGGGAATCCAGAATTGAGAAGTGTTTACCAAAAATCCTGGATGGAAAGGGATTTCACGACCGGTGAAATGAAGTTCAAAATGCTTATTCTGGCTGTCTTGTTATCTTTTGAGGCCCGATCACAGGATTCACTTAGTCTCGGACGACTGAATACGGTCATCATAGGCAGTAGTGTACTGTACGCAGGAAGTATGATCGGACTTGGCACCGTCTGGTACCAGGATTTTAATCGTTTTCACTTTTTTAATGACAATGACGGCTGGGGTTACATGGACAAACTTGGCCACGTGACCACGGCCCAACATGTGGGTCGAGGAGGTATTGAGGTTTTGAAATGGACAGGTCTCGAACGTAAAAAAGCTATTTGGTACGGGGGCATGTCCGGAACATTCTTTCTGACCACTGTGGAGGTCTTTGATGGGTTCTCCGAAGGATGGGGATTCTCCGTCGGGGACGTGACCTCGAATGTACTGGGTTCAACGCTTTTGATAAGCCAGGAGCTGCTATGGGACGATCAGCGGATATTGACCAAGTGGTCCTATTCCGGTTCACGATACGCACAGTACAGACCAGAGTTGCTTGGCGCAAATGCAGGAGAAAGGTGGCTGAAAGATTACAACGGACAGACTTACTGGCTGTCGATGAACCTGAAGTCTTTATTTTTCACAGAATCCACCATACCCGAATGGCTGAACGTTGCCGTTGGTTACGGCATCGATGGATACACAGGGGCAAACCGCAACCCAACAGAAAACAGCGCCGGGGAGACCATTCCCGGTTTTGAGAGATATGGCCAGTATTACTTGTCACCCGACCTGGACCTGAGTAAAATACCGGTCAACTCTCCCTTTTTAAAGGCGGTATTGAAAACCCTGAATTTCGTGAAGGTGCCATTGCCTGGTGTAGTGTATGATGAGGTGAAAGGATTAAGATATCGCTGGTTGCTGCTCTAGGGAATTTAAAATTGTATTAATGTAAATTTGAGTAATTGAATAACCTGAACAGGTAAATTAATTACAGTAAAATAATGAGTCGTTTAATTATAGACGTGTCTGGTGATCAACATCAAAAGATTAAAGCTCAGGCTACTATTCAAGGTAAGTCCGTAAACGAATATGTTTTGGACAACTGTTCCCCAAAGGAGAAGATCCATCGTGGGAAGATCTTGAGACACTCTTAATGAATCGCATTGAACAATCAAAGAACGAACCAGCAGCTATGAAAACTTTCGAGGAATTAACCCGGGAAATTATTAGAAATCGTAAACCGAAATAAATGCCGGCTTACGATTACGGTGTGATACAAACTGAACTTATTATAAGGATCACTTCCAATCCATTTCTAATGCTTCTCGTATTTAACTGTACAAAATGTCAAAAATGCGATTTAAAGACCATTCCCAATATTCGGATGAGGAGTTTGAACAAAAGTTTCAGGATTACAGCCTGAAGCCCAAAATGTTTACGCACGAAGCCCATCTAAGACTGGCTTATATCCACATATCGAAATACGGTTCCCGCCAGGCTGAGCAGAATATGTGTGAACAGATCAGAGGCTATGCGGAATCACTTGGCGTTTACGATAAATTCAACAAAACTGTGACCATTGCTTCAATTAAGGTGATGGATCATTTTATGACTAAAGCAAAATCCGATGGATTTCGTGGGCTAATGAATGAATTCCCAAGGTTATTGACAGATTTCAAAGGGCTTCTTGGTCAGCACTATAGCTATAATGTGTTTGGAAACAAGGAGGCTAAAAGAGTCTATCAGGAGCCTGATTTGCAACCCTTCTGACGATCATCATTAAATCAGCTCCATTACCTGTTTCATCAGATCCTTACTGTTAAATGGTTTGGGAATCCTCGATGTGTTCACCATTTTATTGATTCTGCTCACAGTGTCCTGATCTGTCAATGCAGTAAGGAAGATAATCGGTGTATCACAATGCGCCCTTAAGTCCTCCGCTGCCTTCAAACCGGGGACTTCGTCTTCCAGCATACTGTCCATGAGGATCAGTTGAGGGGCATAACTATCAACAGCATCTATAACTTCAGAACCCCGCTTGATTTGCATGCACTGAAAGTTGTGCCTGTCGAAAAGCATTTTCAGATGAAAAGCAGTGATGCTATCATCCTCCACTACCAGTATTTTCGGGCTTGAGTCCAAGTATAAAGTGGAATTTTGTGCCTAGTTCATTAGAGACAGTATAAGAACCTTTAAGATCATCCAGCAAAAGTTCTATGATTCTCGTCCCGAAGGAAGCATTCTCCTTACCCGGTACGAAGCCTACTCCCTCATCAGCAACAATAAGATGCAGCTTCTCCTCAAAATACAGTCTGATGATTATTTTTATCTCCTCACCATCAGGATAAGCGTGTTTGATAATGTTGCTGACCAGTTCGTTGATCACCAAACCAACCTTAAGCAGAGAATCAATTTCTAAGATAACATCTTCCACTTCCATGTCCAATTTTATTCTTGATTCATGTGAGTAGGCATCAACAAGTGTATCCAATAATTCGTGCATATACACTCGTGTGCTGAGGCTGGACAGAGACCCTGAATTCAGCAAAGACTCATGAATTTTAGCAATTGAATTGATCCTTCCGGAAGTTTCATCAATGAAATCAAGCGTTGCCTGATCATTCAGCTCCGCGGACTTGATGAACATCAGACTATTGATAAGTTGAAGGTTGTTTTTAACCCGGTGATGAAGCTCTTTGAACAGCAATTCCCGTTCATTCAGAGCACTTTTCAATCTGGTGTTCATTTTTGTCCTCGACCTGTAATAGGTATAAACAAGGACCAGAAAGCCGAAGAGAATCACGAGGATCACTCCTCCCCCAATCATGGTAATGCGGGTATTTGACCTTTGTTCTTCCAGCAAGTCCACTTTCGCCTGCTTCCTGCCTACCTCAAACTCTGTCCTGAGATTTGCCAGCCTCCTGGTTGCACTCAGGTTTTGAATGCTGTCCTTATAAGCATGATACAGGGTTTGATGCTCAATGGCTTTTTCAAGTGACCCCAGTCCATAGTTGGCTTTGAATAAATTGAAATGGGCATCCCGTATTTGCTCTTTTAGTCCATCGGCAAGTCCCAGTTCCAGGCTGCTGGTGGCATAGTTCAAAGCTTCCTGCCATTGATCGGATTCCCGGTAAATGGAGGCCAATTGATTGTAATAGTCAGAAATCGCGTAGCCATCGTCATATTGATTCAGTACCTCAACGGCGACCAAAAGATCATTGATGGCTTTACGGGTATCTCCCAATTTCCAGTATACCAGCGCCCGATTACCGGTAAGATAAGCGAGCCCAACTTCCATATCGATATCCTGAAGAATCTGCTCAGCCTCATCATAATATGCCATGGCGGAGTCATATTGCCCTACCAGATAGAGGTCATAACCAAGATTCAGCATCCCCAATGCAAACTCCTGCTTCCGATCCGTTTTCCGAAGCATCTCCACAGTTTTGATACCATAGGTCAATGCATTGTCCGAGTCACCATTCTGGGTGTAACACGTAGAAATCTCCGCATATATATCCACTAATAAATCAGAGAACTGATTGCTTTCGGAAGCCATATTGGCACTTTTGAAGAGATTCTCAAGAGCCTGCTCCAGATTGCCGGTTTGCCTGTAGGCAACCCCAATCCTCTGATATGCACGTATCAGAAATTCCTCATTACCAGCTTCCTCAGACTGCCTCAACAATTCTTTAGCATAGGCCAACTCGTCAAATGGTGAGGAAGAATAGGCTGATAACCAGAAATACGCTTCCAGTTGCTCTTCCCCGGTCACACTCCCTTCATCCAGCAGCTCTTTGATGCTGTCAGCTTTAATCTGATTTTGACCGTAGGAGGTACAGACAAGGAGGCAAAAGACCGATGCCAGACTAAGTCTCAAAAGGCTGCTCATATTGGCAGATTTTAGTGATTGATCTTAATCTTAGGATCTAACCTTATCGTGACACCGTCATTGTCTCTGCTTTGGTAAAGGATGTCATATTTTAGGTCTTCACCGGAAGTGGTCTCCGGTGACAACTGCGTTACCCACATCTTTTTATCATGAAGTTCCTCCGGCAAGTCATCCAACTCCATTTCTGAAATCTCGTCAAATTCAATTCCATCAAGAACGGACAAACCTTCTCCTGCAAACCAAAAAAGGTATTCACCTGGTGCAGCAATAGCCGTTATAGATTCCTCAGTTACCACTTCGTAACCCAGGAAGTCGCTGCCACTGGTTGTGAAGTACAATTGGCCGTCTTTAAACTTCAATACAGTGACCGCTTTCATGGACATCTCATAGCGACCACTTCTTGAGGCCAGATACTGATCGGCAAGACGCGTCGCTTCCAGCATGTCATCATCTACCTGGTTTCCTTCCTCTTCGACAAGATCATCCTGGCAAGAGACACAGATAAGTATCAAAAGAAGCGTTAGAAATGGTAGGTTGAGGTTAATGTTTTTCATAAAGTGAGTTTGAGTAAGGAAGGAAAAGCGTCCTTAAAATTATAGCAAATAATAATACTATAACAGCAAATAATTTATCGGTGAATGAACCCCTCCATTTCCCGTTGAAGGGGAATTTTCAGAGATAAGCGCGACATCCCATATGATGAGCAGGGAAGAAAAAAATCTAAAGTATTATTAAATGATAAGGTGAGTTAGATTAGGAAAATTGACTTTAAATGGCAATCACAATTGTCAATTTACTTCTATGGCGAAGGTAAGGTCCCGGTACGTATCCACATCCGGGTATCCATCCGAAGTAGGATCAATTTGAAATCGGGATTGCATCTCTGGAAAAGAAGATTCACTGAGCAATGAATTCTTAAGGTCAGCGTCATTTGGCTCGGTTTCGCTTAAAATCATAGTCGGTGGCGTCTGTCCATTACCTTCCCGACGCAGACCCCATCCTCCTCCATACAGATCAAAACCGTCATTGATAGCGGGTGGCTCATTTAAATGAGCGCGGTTAGCATTGGCCAGGGTCAAACCTCTCATCTCACCAGGATTGGAGAACCCTACCATAAAGGCATATTTGCCGGCATCTAAATCAAGTGGTGGATTCAGTTCAAACCTGAGGTAAGTGAGTTTAGATTCATGATCACCTGTTTCCCCATTCGAATCGAAGGTCGGTGACATTACCGGCAATATACCCCCGTCATAGATGACCAATTGCTCGAAACCCATGCCATCTATAAAATCATCGCACCTGTGATTGTCTGAAAAACCGTGGGTCGCTTTTGTTCCCGGAGGAGTTCCGTTGTCATTGACCGATGGCTCTCCGGTGACTTCATAGAATTGTAAAAACAATTCAGATCCGATTGCACCCGGTAAAACAGCCTTGTCATCCGGCCCGGTCCTAAGCACGACCGCCGAAATACTCCTGGATTCCTTCAATGTGAAAACTTGTCCCAGATCCCGGTTACGCTGGTAGTAACCTTTGGATTTCCATACAAGGTGTTGTGATTCGTTATTTCGAATGCTGGTATTCCCGCCCTGATCTGATTCCAGTTGCGAGATCAGGGTCTTCTCATGAACCTTATAATCATTACCCAGGACTGATATTTTCAAGACCGGATTTTGTGGATTGTATGCCGACAGACAAAGCATGGTAAGGAGCAAAAGGAAGTATTTCATAATGGGTTAAGCTTGTTTAGGTGAAAATTTACAGGAAATTCGGGATGTCTCTGCTTCCATGCAGTACGCGAACAATCCAAATATAATTTTCACGGATTCGATAAAAAACTACGTGTGACGATTTAGGGAAACTTCTTAACCCCTTCCTTATTTCATCTCTTGCTTTTCCTATTTCCGGATTGACTATCATTTGAGAAAAAACCTCATCAAGCTCGTACAAATATTTAGCCGCCTGATCCGGGCCAAACTCTTTCGCTGTAAAATCAAATATATCTTCTAAATCCTCGGCAGCTTGTTTTGATAGCTTGTAGGTTACTAACGTCGCCATCTAATGCGACTTCCTATTGGTTTTGGTTTTAATGATATCCTGGACAGTCCTTGAACTTTCCGGACCATCCCATCCTTTACTTATCTCAAAGCGCAATTCCTCAATGATTTTTTCCCGGTATATCTGATGGAGCCTAATTGCATCTCGCACAGCTTCACTTGCATTTTGGTAATCCCCTGATTCAACCAATGAAGCTATATATTTTTCCTGTTTATCTGTAAAACTTACATTCATGCCAAAATCTACTTCACTTTATATTCATCTATTTGTCCAAATTTAGCAAATATGGACATAAATGATCTTTAAATCATTTTAAATCTATTTCATTTTATTTTCTGAAAGCCAATGCGCCAGCCGGCGGATAAGAGCCCGGACTTATTTTGTATGGAAATAAAAAAAGCAGTCACATTCCCATAACTGCCTAACTTTCCTGTAGCGGGGACTTGAACCTGCGTCCGCCAGCCGGCGGATAGGAGCCCGACCATGATTTTATGGAAATAAAAAAAGGGCTGGCTATGCACCATCCCTTTGTTCTTGTAGCGGGGGCAGGACCCGTAGTGGAACGAATGAACCTGAGTCCGCCAGCCGGCGGATAAGAGCCCGACTTATTTTTGTATGAAAATAAAAAAGGCAGTCACATTCTGTAACTGCCTAACTTTCTTGTAGCGGGGACTTGAACCTGCGTCCGCCAGCCGGCGGATAAGAGCCCGACTTAATTTTGTATGAAAATAAAAAAAGGCAGTCACATTCCTGTAACTGCCTAACTTTCCAGTAGCGGGGGCAGGACTTGAACCTGCGACCTTCGGGTTATGAGCCCGACGAGCTACCAACTGCTCCACCCCGCGATATATCCAAACCAGACCGAAATTCCGTCTAGCGGACTGCAAAATTAGCATAGTGTTGAGAATTAACAAGGGATTGCGAAAAGTATTTTCATACCCCTCCCCGGTTCCAGATGTCCAGGTACATCTTCCATTCCCCATCTTCCTTTTTCCATACTATCACATACTTGCCACCCCAGTCACTTACTTCTCCATTGGATTCGGACTGCCCTCGGTAATAGCCCCAGTCATAAGCCTCCTCTCCTAGTACCTTGATCTCCTGCGAAATGGCCTGATGCATCGTTACTTCATAATCGGAGTCCTCATCAGGAATCCAATAAGTCCTCAAATCCTCACCGGAAAGTATGGCCCTACCGCCTGGAAAGATCTTTGCATCCTCCGTGTACAGGTCAAGCATTGCCTCATAATCTCCCGCCACCATTTTCGCAGAAAATAGTCTCGATTGCTTCGCAATTGCCTCAATTTCCTGCTCAAGTGACTCCTCAGCAATTTGACCAAAGAGAACCTGTTGAAAAGAAACGGCAATTAACAATAAAAGGTACTTTTGTGCCTGTTTCATACATTTTGTCTTTTGAGTAATTTAATGGATAATCAACAGCAGGGTTTCAAATCGGGGTTCATTTCCATCATTGGCAAGCCCAATGTCGGGAAATCCACCCTTATGAATGCCATCGTTGGGGAGCGTCTATCCATTATCACCAATAAAGCCCAAACCACCCGCCATCGGATTTTCGGGATCATGTCCGGTCCGGACTTCCAGATGGTCTACAGCGACACCCCCGGTGTCCTGGAGCCGAAGTACGAATTGCAGGAAAACATGATGAAGTTTGTCAAATCCTCCCTGGAGGATGCGGACGTCATCCTGATCGTGGTAGAGCTGGGTGAGAAATACGAACAAAATACCATTTTGGACAGAATTCTGAACTCAGACATCCCAAAAATACTTGTGATCAACAAGATAGATCTTGCTAAAGGCACACAGCTTCAGGATAAGATCCAATACTGGAAGGAGCAACTCCCCGATATCGAAACCATAACAGTCTCAGCGGCTACAGGAGATCAGGTCGATACATTGTTTTTAAGGATCAAAGACCTTCTACCGGAGCATCCTCCCTATTTCCCGGAAGATCAAATGACGGATAAGTCAGAGAGATTCTTCGCTTCGGAGATCATAAGGGAGAAGATTTTTTTGACTTACAAAAAAGAGGTTCCGTACAGCTGTGAAGTCGAGATTGAGGAGTTCAAAGAAGAGGCCGACATCATTCGCATCCGCGCCATCATCTACGTGGAACGGGACAGTCAAAAAGGCATCATTATTGGTAAAAAGGGAGAAAGTCTGAAGAAAGTAGGAATGGAATCCAGAAAAGACATGGAGGTGTTTTTCGCAAAAAAGGTTTTTTTGGAAACCTACGTGAAGGTGGAAAAAGACTGGCGTAAGAAAGGAAAGTCACTCCGGAAATTCGGCTACCAGCACTGATTTTCTCCCGATGGACGGAATAAGCATGGTCAAATCAATTATTTGAGTCAATTTTGTGCATCTTTTTAATACAGCAATCCCGGTAATCCATGTCCAACATCCTCTCTATCGTTGGCCGACCCAATGTCGGTAAGTCCACGCTTTTCAATCGCCTGATCGAAAAGAAAAGTGCCATCATGGATGACGAGTCCGGAGTGACCCGGGACAGGCACTACGGTCAATCCGAATGGAACGGCAAGCAGTTTACCGTAATTGATACCGGTGGCTATGTAGAGGGTAGCGAAGATATTTTCGAAGAGGCCATACGCAGGCAGGTAAAGGAAGCCCTGGAAGAATCAACTGTGATCCTTTTTATGGTAGATGTAGACACAGGTCTGCATGGTCTTGACCAGGATTTTGCCAATGTACTGCGCGAACTATCGAAGCCTGTCTTCATTGTGGCAAACAAATCCGACAACGCTGAGCGCTCTATGGGGTCCCATGAATTCTACAGCCTGGGATTGGCAGCGGAGGTATTTCCGATTTCTTCCTTAAGTGGCTCCGGGACCGGTGATCTTTTGGATGAGGTGGTTAAGCATTTTCATGACGAGCCGGAGAAAGAAGAAGAAACACCGCTCCCACGGATCGCCATATTGGGTCGACCCAATGCAGGTAAATCATCCTTCCTGAATGCTCTTGTCGGTGAGGAAAGAACGATCGTCACCGATGTGGCCGGCACCACCAGAGATGCCATTAATACCAGGTACAATCTATACGGAAAGGATTTTTTCCTGACGGATACAGCCGGGATCCGAAAGAAGGCCAAAGTCAAAGAGGACATCGAATTCTACTCGGTACTTAGGGCAATTCAGGCGCTGCAGGACAGTGATGTGAGCATCGTGATGGTGGACGCCACTCGAGGTTTTGAGGCGCAGGACATGAACATCATCTCTCTCGCAGATAAGTACCGCAAGGGTTGCCTTATTATGGTCAATAAATGGGACCTTGTGGAAAAGGAAACGATGACAGCGGAGCATTTTCGCAAGGAGATAGAGCATAAGATCGCTCCACTCACTTATATTCCGATCATATTCACGAGCGTGATCAACAAACAACGGATTTTTAAAGTCATCGAAAAAGCTTTAGAGATTTACGAGAACAGAAAGCGCAGGATCAGCACATCGAAACTCAACGACGCGTTACTCCCGGAGATTGAAAGATACCCTCCGCCGTCCGTCAGGGGCAGATACATTAAGATCAAATACATCACCCAACTTCCCACAAAAAATCCAACTTTTGCATTTTTCTGTAATCACCCAAAAGACATTAAGGAAGCTTATCAACGATTCTTACTGAATAAAATCCGAAGCCATTTTAATTTTGAAGGAGTTTCCGTCAAGGTAGTTCTGAAGAAAAAGTAATTGAGTCAATATCTCCAAATATTTCAGCGATTTGTCCCCGGATCAGCAGCGGAATATTGCCTGAAGTTGTATGAGCACTATGGTTTTGAATTTCAGATCAAAAAAGCCCGTCAGTCGAAGCTGGGAGATTACAGGTATGATCCTCAAAGCAGGAGGCATACCATTACCATCAATAATGACCTGAACCACTATGCCTTTCTCGTTACCTACCTCCATGAAGTCGCCCACCTGGTAACTTATGAAGAGCATCGGGGTCGGGTAAATCCGCATGGTCAGGAATGGAAAAACAACTTTAAGAAGATCGTCAAGCCTGTGTTGACGGAAGATGTTTTTGACCGGCCAGTACTCCTTTCACTCCTCAATTATTTCAAAAATCCGAAAGCTTCAAGTTGTAGTGATCCCATCCTGTACCAGGTGCTGCGAAAATACGATGAACCAAATGGTAAGATGCTCCTGAAACACCTTCAGGTCGGGGATGAGTTTACTTATAACAAAAAAAATTACCGTTACATCGACAAAAGACGTACCCGAATAGAGATAAAGGAGCTATCTACAGGCAAAAAGTACCTCTTATCACAATTGGCCGAAGTCACCCGTAACAACTGATTATTTAAAACTGAAATAAAACTTTCTAAAGAATTTTTTAGTATTTTCAGGGACTGAAAGCCAGCCACCAACCTAGCGACAAACTGTACCATGGCTCATACTATTGCTATTTACAATTTTAAGGGAGGAGTTGGCAAAACGACTTCGTCGTACCACCTTGCTTTTAATTGGGCAAATGAATTCCGAACCTTACTGATCGATTGCGACCCACAGAAGAACCTGACTTCAGCTTTGGTGAAAAATGTGGGTGAAAGACATACCATCTTTAATTACATCACCTCCTTTCTTCATAATGCACCCTACCAGATTGAGCCAATAAAGGCTACTCCCAACCTTCACATCATTCCAGGAGACCACAGGATGGTGGATCTGGAATCAAATAATCAGTTTATAGAATTCGGTCTGGGCATCATTCAGAAAATGCTCCAGTATGTGAGTCCAAAGTACGATCTGATCATCATGGATTGTCCATCGTATTTTGGTAAAACCGTTAAATATTTCATCGGGAATTCTGCGCACCTGTTGGTACCGGCAACCCCTGACTCGTTTTCACTGAGAGGTGTAACAGAACTATTGCGTCAGCTTAAAGAAATTGATAAGGTAAGAAGGCTGAATGTGCTGGGAATCTTTTTCACCCGATACAGGTCCAACTTCAAGCATCATCAGAAAATCCGTGAAATTGCTACCCGGATCTTCGGACATCTTTACCTTGACAGGCCTATAAGAAATACAGTTAGAGTAAGTGAATCATTGGACACAAACGGCTACTATAACCGGGAGGAAGAGATGCATAATCTCATCCATGATTACCAAAAACTTAGCAACAAGGTGGTAGAACGTCTGCTAAAAAACACAGCCTCACCGGAAGAAACTAACAACCGCAGCGGAAACATGTCCGTCGCCTCCTGAATCAAAAAAGGCCTTCGGTTTTCACCAAAGGCCTTCCATTTCAAAACCAGAATTTATTTAGTTACCACCTTCTATGTCAATGCTTTGACTTTGAGGCGAAAGCACATTTCCATCTGCATCTATCGGGATAACTTCTCCCAGACCTAAAGCTTTCAACTCCGGCTCGATCTTCTCTCTGTCCCCTACCACCATCCAGGTCATATTATCGGTCATAATTGTCTTTTTGGCCGATTCATGGATGTTTGATAGAGACAGGTTCTGCACCTTTTCCGCATACGTCTGATAGTAGTCTCCTTCCAGGTCATAGCGCAGCATATTGTTTACTGAACCTTCAACAGCATTGAGCGTTTCCCATTGTCCTGGCAGACTCAACACTTCGTTCCTTCTGGATTTTTCGAATTCCTCCTTTGTGGCAGGATTGTCTCCAAGATAGGCCTCCAGCTCCTTCATCACCTCAGCCATGGAAGGTCCGGTTTTGTCTGTTTGTACCGGTGCATATACCAGGTAAGGCCGCTGTCCTTCGGCACTAAGAACAAAAGATCCGGCACCATAAGCCCAGCCCTTATCCTCTCTGAGGTTCATGTTGATTCGTGAGGTGAACTCTCCACCGATGATGGTATTCATCATATTAAGTGCGATCTCATCCTGCTCACCGTAGGGTGAAATTACGTGACCGGCAATGATCACCGACTGAGGTGATTGTGGCTTGTCCATCAGGTAGATCTTCTTTTTATTAGGCGCACCTACTTTGGCAAGATTTTTCGTGGGCACCTCCCCTTCTTTCCATTTTTTGAATGTTGACTCAAGCTTTGCGGTCAGCTCTTCCATGGTGATGTCACCTACGGCGATGAAAGTAGCATTATTGGGCTTAAACCATGTGTTATAAAAATTCTGAAGATCCTCCACGGTCAAAGCTTTTACAGTTTCTTCATAGCCTGAACCTGTCAGAGGGTTGCCATAAGCATGATCTTCTCCGTAAAAGAATTTAGGGAGGGTCCTTATAGCCATCTGTACCGGATTATTCTTTTCCTGTTGAATCCCTACTATTTGTTGAGCTTTTAGTCTTTCGAAATCTGATTGTGGGAAAGAAGGGTTCAGGATCACATCCGAGAAAAGATTCAGACTTTCGTCAAATCTTGCTTTGAGTGCTGACATGAATACCGATGACTGATCAAGGTTAGAACCGGTGAACATATTTGCGCCAAGCATGGCCAATTCATCACTGATCTCAAGGGCAGTGCGTGACTCCGTACCCTCATCCAGCATGTTCATGGTAAGGGCTGCAGTACCAGGACTTGCGAACTGATCAGCAGCATAGCCGGCATCGAATACCATCCTGAACTCCACCAAAGGAACGGTAGTACGTCTGGCCAACATGACCTTCATGCCATTGGAAAGTGTGGTCTGCTCTACAGCCGGAAATTCAACATTTGCGTCAGGTCCCATTTCAGGAAGGCTGCTTCTGTCCACACCTTTGCCTGTGGTGGCGTATTCCGGGAATGGAACAATTTCCAGCGTATATCTGCCATTTGAGAGCCATTTCTGAGCCGCCGTTTTCACCTCAGCGGTGGTAGCCTCTTTCATGGCCTTTAATCTGGTCATATAGAAATCAGGCGATCCACCGTACACAGTATTGCTGGCGAGGATGTCAGATTTACCTCCAAAACCACCAATGGCTTCAATGCCTCTCACAAATCCGGCAAAGTATTGTGTTTTCACACGATTGAGTTCCTCCAACGTGGGACCTTCATTCAGAAAGCGATCAAGTTCTTCGTTGACGATGGACTCTACAAGTGCCTGATCCACGCCTGGTTTTACATTGACTTCGATGTTAAAAAGACCGGCCAGCTCGAACTCAAACAGACTCGCATTCACTGAAGAGCAGAGCTGCTCATCGTATACCAGTCTTTTATAGAGTCGTGAACTTTTGCCCTGCGAAAGGACCCTGGCTGCAAGATCAAGGTTAAATGCATCTTCACTGCCCCAGTTGGCTACATTATAGAACATCTCAAGTCTTACCTGAGGAACTCTGTCCTGCATGACGTCCCGTGTGTTTTCCGTACGCTTGGCAATCTGTGCTATCTGTTTGGTAATAGGAGGACCTGAAGGAATGTCGCCAAAATAGGCGTTGACTTTGTCGTAAGCTTCCTGGGTATCAATGTCTCCTGCAACCACGACCACAGCATTGGCAGCCCCATAGTAAGTGGAGAACCATTCCTTAACATCTTCCACAGAGGCCGCAGTGAGGTCTTCCATGGAACCAATTGTGGTATGACTGTATGGATGTCCGTAAGGGAAACAATTCTTGGTAACGTAGTTCCAGGTTCTACCATATGGCTGATTTTCACCTTGCCTTTTTTCGTTCTTGACCACATCTCGTTGTTCATTGAGTATGGCTGTATCAATGACTCCTTCGAAGTGACCCATTCTGTCGGATTCCATGAAAAGCGCAATTTCAAAGGCAGACTTGGGTACATTCTGGAAATAGTTGGTCCTGTCGAACCAGGTGGTTCCGTTTACTGTGGTTCCTCCGATTCTTTCGATGGCTTGAAAATAATCATCTTTGAAGTTTTCACTTCCGTTGAACATTAGGTGCTCAAACAGGTGCGCAAACCCTGTTTTTCCAAGCTTTTCGTCTTTTGACCCGACATGGTACCATACGTTGACAGCCACAATGGGAGCCTTGTGGTCTTCATGTACGACCAGCGTCAGTCCATTGTTAAGCGTAAATTTTTCATAGGGAATTTCGACCTGTGACAGGTCAAATTCGAATGGTGCTTCCTGACTCATTCCACTGTAAGTCAGCCCCAGCACCACCAATAGCAGTGATAATCTTAGATTTTTCATTGTACTTTATTTGAGTTATCGGTTTGTTACAACACCCGATTTAGCAAAAAACTGTAAGAATTCTAAGAAAAAAACTGTGAACGGACTAAACCAATCTTCTCTGGATCAGTTGGCTGACAAGAAGCAGGAAGCGCTGTGGGGTCATGGTGCGCCAGTTCGGGATATCCAGGGTGCCCCCAAAATTTAAATACATGTCCACATTGAAAACTTTCATTTCAGAAACAACATGTTCCGGAAAACCCACACACGCGATCCAGCCATCTTCCACTTCTTCGAACCACTCCTCGTAGTAAGAATCATCGCTTCCGTGGAAATTCATGATATTCTCTCCTATAAGGACAAATTTATTTATACCCTCTCCCATGATGTGCTCAAGGATGTTTCGCTTGAAATGCATGATGTCATTATTCAAAGCGTCATTCCATTCACCTATCAGCTCAATCACGCCAAAACCATTGTCGTAGTCTACAAAGAGCAACTTCATATAAAGCGTCTCACTTCCCATAAAATCCCATGCAGGATCGATGTAATAACCATAGATGTGCTCAGAGTACAGATCGAAATTATATTCCTTCCCGTAGAAAGGTGAGCGATCATCCATGCTGGAGTCATAGAAATTTTGCCACCGGTAATAGGGTTCAATCTGATGCATCTCTGGAATCCGAAATTCAAAGTTGGTGCCTGTTTTACAGAATCAAGCATTTCTACAGTTTCTTTTCTAATTAAAAGAAAAAGGCTGGCGAAAGCCAGCCCTTTTGATGCAATGTTTTACCAATAATACAGTACTGTTGGACTAGAAGCTGAAACTCAAGGAGGTATTCCATGTTCTACCAAACCCAAACCAGACTGAATTCATAACATCGATGTTATTCCAGGTTATGGATTCGTTGTCTTTGTGAATGTTGGTATTGGATTCAGCGATATAAACTGTGTCCAGAAGGTTATTAATGTTCACTCTAAAGACGCCATTCATGGAAAGCAATTTAAATCTTGCCGTAGCCCCCAAATCTACCAGCCCGTAAGCTGGCAACTTCAACGCACCTCTATTATCCTGTCTGGCAAATTCTGATTCTGTTGCAATGTCATAATCCGCATACAAACCATCTACGTACCGATAAGATACATCTACACTTATTCGACCTATCCGATAGTCTGCGGAGATAAATGACGTAATTTGCGCGGCATCTCCCACCTTAGCGCCTTTGGTATAAAGTGTTCCGGTTCCAATCTGCTGCTGGCTATCATCAAAGATGGTTGAACTGAAATTATTTGTGTACCTCCAGTCCCCAACAGAAAGCATACCCCTCAACTTAAGATTGTCAATCGGTCGGTAAGTGGTTTCAAGTTCAACCCCCTGATGAAGTACATCCACATTGGGAAACTGTGCTGTACCTTCGATTGCCGTGCTGTCGTTTATCTGAATGTCAAATGATCTCGAAATAAATCTATCACCCCAGGATGTACTATATGCATTGAAGTTTACCGTTAGATACCTGCCGACATAGCCGTATCCCAATTCATAGGAAATAATTGTCTCGTTCTGAAGTTCAGGATTAACATTATTGGCAAACCCCGGGAAAACTGCATCAAACAAAGGCTGCCTGGATATGAACCCTGAATTAAAGAAAACATTCATGGATGAATTCAGATTGTAGTTAGCTCCACCTTTTACGTAACCTCCTGTAATACTCTTTCTAACGGACAGTGGATTGCCAACCTGATCAAAGAAATCCTCTCTTTGATAAGTTTGATTGGAAACGCCACCTTGTATCACAGCAGTAATCGTAGATTCATTATTGTATTCTACTAATCCATTCAGACCCTGCCAATCGACATATCCAATATTATAATAGTCAATTTTCGGTCCTGTAAGACCAGTATTCCTGAATGGAGACGCCGGGATTGTCGTTTCGATTATCAATCCTGCACTATTACTATTTCCTGTTGAATAATATCCATCCAGACCCATAAGATTATTCAAAACCCGATAATGGTATCCAGTATATTTTCTTAAATCCACCCCAATAGAATATCGGAAATTACCTGCTGAATAGTCTAAGTTTGAAATCGCGCCATACCAATTGTGAGAGTTCATCGAAGATCTACGTATTGCTACTACATTGTTGACACTATCATCTCTGTAGCCATTTGAACCAATTAGTGATCCTGTATAGCCAGGATCGATTGTGCCATTATATGGATCGGTTCCGGATCGGTTAATCCTTACCACTTCGTCAAAGTCAGTAAACCCGTTGGAATCTCTTGGTCCATCACCATCCTCCAAATAGTGCGCTGTTAAATCCTCATTAAAAGGTAAAA
The DNA here is from genome assembly GCA_965228045.1 of Cyclobacteriaceae bacterium. Taxonomy (GTDB): domain Bacteria; phylum Bacteroidota; class Bacteroidia; order Cytophagales; family Cyclobacteriaceae; genus JANQEU01. The sequence goes on from OZ245789.1 coordinate 3,250,049, forward strand.
AATCCAGATCTCCATTGAAGAAATATTGCCCTCGTGGTCCTGTTCCTCCACCACGACCCCATGATCCATATAGAGAGGTAGCCAATGATAAATTATCGGTGATCTCCCAATCCCAGTTGAAAGTCCCAAGCGGCTTGTTGTAGAAGTTTCTTCTCATGTTGAATTCTTCACCATTCAAAGTGCCTCCATTGCTGTTCCATCTTCGGTCAATACCTTCCTTGTGGTCCTCACCAAAATTCTGATAGTCTCTGATCGATACCCATGCATCTCTTTGATGATGCCACTGACCAGCACCTAAAAATGAAAAATTAAAGGAGTGGTTTGATCCTATTGGCTCATAACCTATAGCACTAAAGTAGGTAAGTCCTTCACCTGAAGTATTATACACGTACCCGTCTCCCCTCCAGTAACTTAGAAGAAACGAAGCCGCCCAGCCAGTTTCTCCTTTTCCAGTCGAAATACTCAAAGAAGACTTGCTGTATCCATCATTTCCCATGGTCTGACTGACTTTCGCGTTTTGTTCAAGATCTGCCGCTTTTGTAAATATTGAGACTGTACCTCCAACTGAAGGAACAGCCAATCGAGAAGCACCTAAACCTCTTTGAATTTGTATCCCTGAAGCCACATCAGTTAAACCTTGCCAGTTTGACCAATATACCCAACCATTTTCCATATCGTTAACCGGCTGGCCATTGATGAGGAAAGATGTGTTACTTTGAGTAAACCCCCTTAATGAAATTCGGGAATCACCGTAACCTCCACCCTGTTTTGTTGCATATACACCGGGTGTTCGGTTCATAATCTCCGGAAATTCCTGATTACCCACTTTCAATGATATCTCCGCGGGTGAAATGGAGGAAACTGCGACCGGAGTTTCCCGTGTCTTCACTACGTCAATCACGTTTGAAGTTATTACGAGTTCCGCCAAAATGCTAGTACCAGGCTTAAGCTCAATTGACAAATCAGTGGACGCCACAACCTCCTGAGATTCGAACCCAATGAACGACACCACCAGGACTGTGCCCTCCTCGGCTTCCAGCCTGAAATTTCCATCGATATCGGTAACAACTCCATTTTCAGTTCCTTTTACCAGGACACTGGCGCCAGGTAATCCTTCTCCGGAATCATCGGTTACAGTGCCGGTCACCGTTTGTCCAAACCCTAATCTCACAATTAGAGCGAGAAATAATAAAAGCAGTAAATTTTTCTTCATTTCGGTGTAGTTTGATTTTATGTGGTACAAAACTAGGAACCGAATTACCAGCTTAGCACCTGTAGTTGGTTATCTTTTAGTTATTAGAATTAACTCAAATTAACAAAACCTTGACCCTAAATTCGCACATTGTTTAATTTAAGAATTTCCGTTGAACAGGTATATCGTAAGATGAGCAGGAATTTATGACTCTGAACCCTTGGAGTAGCTTTCAACTGCCTTACGTACCGAACCATATTTTTCCAATAATTCCGAAGCTTCAAGTCTGCCGATTTTAAGTTCTGACATGATCATTTCAGTACCCCTATTCACCAGCTTATTATTGGAAAGCTGCATGTCCACCATCTTGTTGCCCTTTACCTTTCCAAGCCGAATCATTGTGATGGTAGAAATCATGTTCAATACAAGTTTTTGGGCGGTACCGGACTTCAATCGGGTACTTCCGGTGACAAATTCCGGACCTACTACCACTTCTATGGGATATTCTGAGGCTCTGGCCAATGGGGTGTCCGGATTACAGGTAATACAGCCGGTCAGAAGTCCATTCTCACGTGCTTTGTTGACTCCTCCTATCACATAGGGTGTGGTCCCTGAAGCCGCCAGGCCAATCAATGTATCGTCTCTCGTTGGTTTAAATTCCGACATGTCCTTCCAGGCCTGCTCTGCATCATCTTCTGCAAACTCCACGGCTTTGCGGATGGCCCCTTCCCCACCTGCAATCAGCCCGATCACGAGGTCGAAAGGCACACCAAATGTTGGGGGGCATTCAGAAGCATCTACAATTCCCAACCTTCCACTGGTACCTGCTCCGATATAAAACAGCCTGCCTCCTCTCTGCATCCGGGGTACGATCTGCTCAATAAGTGCCTCAATCTGAGGAATTGAAGACCTGATCGCCGCGGGTACCTTCTGATCCTCGGCATTCATATTTTCAAGGAGATTCAATGTGGAGGTATTCTCCAGATTGTCATATAACGATGAAGACTCAGTGGTAGACAAGATTATGAATTTTGTTGGTGATACAAAGCTAGGCCTGCAATGGGTGATTCTGTGACCATGCCGATGGAAATATCCATATCAGCAGCTACCTGCCTCAATACATCTGAAAAATGGAATGCTACGGAGCCGGTATAACAAACTTGTCTGATCGGCTTCTTATCCGGAAAAAAAGCTTCAAAATGCTCTTTGAATGATCTCTGCACCAGGTTGTAGCAAAACTCATCCTTTAGGTTCTCCTTGATAAAAGGAAGTACGCTGGCCCAATATTTTTTGGTGTTTGCCCCCTGATAGGTTTGTTGTATGACCATTTCCGGTGAAGCCGACTGACTTATTTCAAACCGTGTCATCAAATCCGTAGAAAGCTGGTCCCTTAAATAGGCTGCCAAAAATTTGCGGCCGATGGCGGCTCCGCTACCTTCATCACCCAGCAGATACCCCAGCGGTTTTACTACTGTTTTAATCTCCTGTCCATCAAAAAGTGAAACATTGGCACCCGTCCCCAATATTCCTGCCCAGAAACTCTCACCGCGCCAAAGTGACCTTGCCGCCCCAAGCATGTCGCTGAACGCAAATGCATCCGCACCCGGAAAAACTTTCTTGAAAGCGGCATCCACAACGGGTATCATCATTGGGTCAAAACCCGCCACATATAAATAAACGGTCCTGACATTCTCAAACCGGCTTAACTGATCCTCAATGCCCTCAAGGTATTGATCAAGATTCTGATGGGCCATATTGAAACCATCGGTTTCAAGCTGACTGATCTCATTGGTAGAGGAAATGTATCTCCAGGAAGTCACTGACCCCCCTGCATCGGCTATTAGTATCACTGGCAGTCGGCGTCTTCGAAATTCTCATCCCAACAATGAAAATCTTCATCCCCAAAAAATCCCGGATCCTTAATTTGACCACTATTGGTGTCCTGGTCCCATTGTATTTCTACCATGTTGCCGGTTTCCACATTGTTAATTGTGTAGTAGGTATCCAGATCATCAGTATCTAGCCGGCCATACTCAATATACGACCCATCGGCGGCTCCTCCGGATACATTGCTATACCTGATTTGCCCAATTTCCTCATCCGTCCTCTCCCATTCTATTTCCAGCAACGCATTAGGACTATTTGGACCCTGGTAAAGCGTCCAGGAACCACCGCTTCTGTCTGCCTGAGAGGTGCCTGTATACCACAGAAAATCCTGGTATCCATTTTCCTGGGAAACGTACATTTCCCATTGTATGACTTCACCCTCTTGTTTACCCGTAAGCGTGGCGCTGTAGGTTCTACCGATGTAGTCGTGTTCTGCGGTCCACATCCATACACCCTGGTCATCATCGTATTCGGGGGTAGTGCTGCTTGTAACTCTAAATGACGCAACAGGCACAGCGAATGTCACACCGATAAGTAAATTCCAAACACTGACTTTTAATGCGGCCACACCCCAATTGGCTCCGTTTGAGGTCCGATTTGAGCCGTTATCTTCGTCCACAAAATCAGAAAAATCCATTACCATAGTGCTTACATCCGGAACATTTGGGGGATCACCCGGATCTTCCTTATTCGAAGAGCAGGAAACAAACAAACTCAAGGTTGTCACTGAAAGGATCAACAAAATGGAAAGGACTTTTTTCATAGCTTCTTTTTGGTATTAACTAAAATATTCCGGTTTTCGTGCTTCAGAAATATATTACTTCATAGTGGCCAGGGTAACCCCATCGCCTCCCCTGTCTGCATGTTCATCGCTTAAACCCATCACATGAGGATCCGAATTCAGATGATTTCTCACTATCTCCCTCAATACACCATGACCCTTGCCATGCAATATTCTCAACTCAGTTCGTCCCGTGATCAGTGCATCATTGATAAAATTATCCAGGATTGGTATAACTTCCTCGGCGCGCTTCCCTCGGATATCCAACTCAGATTTAAATTCCACAAGCTTGCTTGTCACATCCAGCCCACCAATTCTCCTATTTCTTCTTGGTTGCTCCACAGGTTTATTCACCGGCTCCAATCGATCAAATGAAATAAATGACGTCAACGCCCCAAAACTTACCTGCGCCTCCTTCTTTTTTATATCTATTATTTCGCCGGTACCATCCTGACCTGCGACCCTAACCCTGTCCCCGACCTTAAACGACTGGTTTTTACTATCACCTGGCTTTTCATTCCTGTCCTGCTCTTTCAGGTTTTTATCAAGTCTTGAGATGGCTTCCCTGGCCACCTTTGTTCTCTTTTTCTCTGCCTTGCTTTCCTGAATCTCCCTGATGGTTTTTTCAACCGTCTTATTGGCCTGAGACAGGATTTGGCGAGCTTCATTTTTCGCCTCTTTGATGATCTTTTGGCGATCGGACTCTAACATGGCTTTTATCTGCTCATAATCCTTTTTCAGCGTTACCAACTCCTTTTCCTGCTTTTCAACCTGCCTGTTCTTCTTCTCATACCTTGCCTTGTCGCTCTCCAGTTTAGTCAGCATTTCATCGTAATTCGCGTGACTGGTCCCCAGATGCTTTCGTGCATTTTCGATTAATTCCGGCTTTAGGCCAATCTTGCGAGCGATCTCAAATGCAAAAGAACTACCCGGCTTTCCAACCTCCAGAGTAAATAATGGTTGAAGCTTTTCCGTATTAAACTTCATCGCCGCATTCACCATACCAGGACTCTTCTCAGCCAGCTCCTTTATGTTTCCATAATGGGTAGTTATCACTCCAAAAGCATTGAGCTGACCAAGATTTTTCAACATCTCTTCGGCTAGTGCGCCTCCGAAAAGTGGTTCGGTTCCTGTTCCAAATTCATCTATCAATACGAGGGTCTTCTTATCCGCAAACTCCAGAAAATACTTCATAGCCGTCAGTCTGGAACTGTATGTACTCAGATCGTTTTCCAGTGACTGGGAATCACCTATATCTATGAAGATATTCCTAAACAATCCCACTTCCGACTCCTCACTCATCGTCACCGGCAGTCCGCATTGGAGCATATATTGCAATAAACCTACTGTTTTAAGGGCAATGGATTTTCCTCCGGCATTGGGACCGCTGATGACAACTATCCTGTTCTCCTCCGGATTGAGCAGAATATTAAGTGGAACCGTAGGTTTATTCTGAGCTTTATTTTTCCTCTTCAAAAGAGGATGATAACCATTGATGATATTCATCCTGGCCCCTTTTACCAGCTTAGGAACAATGGCCTCATTTTTAAGGGCAAACTGTGCTTTCGCCAGAATGAAGTCCATCAGAACCAGGAAGTTCAATCCCTTTTCAATGTCATCCCATTGTTCTCTAATGTCATCAGACAGCTTCAGTAGGATCCTGTGGATTTCCCTACGCTCACGGTACCTGAGCTCTCTTACTTTATTATTTAGCTCAAGCACGGCGGTGGGTTCCATAAAAACGGTTTGTCCGGTGGAAGATTCATCATGTACAAATCCCGGAATCTGTCTTTTGAACTCGCTCCGGATCGGGATCACCAGTCTGCCTTCCCGGATGGTCATCTCTGTATCCTCATCCGTGTAGTTATCCTTTCTGGCCTTCTCAAGAATGGATTGAAGGGACTTCCGCACCTTCCGCTCTGAATTCAGAATTTCAGCCCTGATTTCTGCCAGCTCAGGTGTGGCATTGGACCTGACCTCCCCCTTTTCATCAATTTTGGAATTGATCTCATTGATGAGATCCATACTTGAAATAAACCCAAAAGCAAGCTTTGACAGTTCTACATGATCGTCTTTATGACGCTTCAGGTACTGGGACCATTCATAAACAGACCTTAGAGCTATTGATAAAATGAGAAACTTTTCGGGTTCAATGTAATTGCCTTTGGTTCTCAGCTTTTTAAGCAAATCTTCGGTGTCCTCAAACTGTATTCCGGGCTTATCGTCCTGCTTCAATATGTCAATGGCCTCACCGGTCTGCCTCAAATAAGTCTCCAACTGATCAAAACCATGGATTGGCTTCACCTTGAGTACCCGTTGACGGGCAATGTCCGTAGAACAGAATTCCTGCAAAAGCAAGCGTATCTGCCCCATTTCCAGCTTTTCTTCTATGGAATCCGGGTAAAACAGCATCATTCTACGTCCTTGGACCTATTGCGCACCATCAAACTGTCGACTACTGCCTCATAGATTTCCATCATGAGATTTGGGTGGTCCATGTAAAAAATCAAACTCTCTTTATACAATACCGAATCCACCTCATGCCGCTCGTATACCATAGGTGCAAAGTGACTGTATACCTTGCGGGCGCTGTCCGGAGGAACACGAAGCATTTCGATTTTTCCCTCCAAAAGATGAAAATCCTCAATGATCTCAGACATTTTTTCTGCAGGTAAAAGCTCATCAGGGACCTTGTCCTCCTGCATACATGCCGTTAGTAAAATTATGTTAAGAAATAAAACCCTAAGCTTCAAATGATTATTGTCTTCATTAGTTTTGTCGCCCAAAATTAGAGCAGGTGAAGGACATCCTCAAGAAGTTACGGAAATACGAAATCAGGGTTCGCAAAGCGATCAATTCGCAGATGCAGGGAGATTTCCAATCCATCTTCAAAGGATCAGGCCTGGAATTTGACGATGTGAGGCTCTATCAGTATGGTGATGACATCAGGACCATCGACTGGAATGTGACCGCAAAAGGTCAGGGCACCTACGTCAAGACTTTCAAGGAAGAGAAGGAACAAACAGTATTTTTTATCCTGGATGTATCCGCCTCCCAGGAAATAGGAGCAGAAGGGAATCAGAAAATTGACATTGGTAAAGAGTTAACAGCGCTTCTTGCCATCTCCGCTATTAAAGAAAACAGCCAGGTTGGAGCCATGTGCTATTCAGATCAGTTGGAGAAGTTCATAAAACCCGCCAAAGGTCAGCGTCACTCATACGAAATTGTTAATGCTCTATTTGAGCTAAAGCCAAAATCAAAACAAACGGATCTAAGCGGAGCACTGAAATACGCACTTAATCTATTGAAAAGACGCAGTGTAATATTCGTTATCTCGGATTTTGTGGATGAGGACTATCTTCACAACCTCAAAGGTATGGCCAGAAAGCATGATCTGATCATAATACAGCTTTATGACAGAAGAGAAACAGTGTTTCCCAACCTTGGCATCATACCACTTTATGAAAAGGAATCCGGAAAAAACATTTGGGTAAATACCTCAAGCTCCAGATTCCGTGAAACCATGGGAAAAAGCTATCAAAATACGACAGAATCCCTGGAGGACTTTTGTCATAGAAACAATGTCAGTTACCTCGCCATAGATACGGCAGAAGATTACGTACCCAAACTAGTGAAACTGTTCACGTTCAGAAACAAATTCAATTCCCAGCGTGCGAGGTAAACTTTTACTCTTCATAGGATTACTCATTCCCTTTTCCGTGCTCAGTCAGCAGGACGTGCGAATAAGATCCGGATTTGTGGAAGACAGCCTGGTGATCGGTCAGCACGTAAACTATTGGCTCACGGCCAGTTATCCTCCGGATGCGGAGGTGCTCTTCCCGGACAGTAATTTCAATTTCGCGCCTTTCGAATATGTCAATAAGACTTTTGAACCATCAGCCGTCGTGGAAGGAAACATCTATGACAGTGCCGTCTACACGCTACAGTCATTTGACATCGAACCCATTCAGAACCTAAGTCTGCCTGTCATCATTTTCGATGACGCTGACTCAATTACCGTCAAAAGTGAAACCGACAGTATTTATTTTAAGGATCTTGTACCGGTAGCAACAGATACCACCAGCCTGAAAACTAACTTTCAATATCAGGTGGTGCGCCGACTTTTTAATTATCCCCTTGCCGGAATAATAGGTGGAGCATTGGCTGTGATCGCTCTAATCACGTTGCTGGTGTTTGGTAAGAGAATTCGCAGGGCATTGCAGGTTCGAAAACTTCGAAAGGATTATCAGAAGTTCTCAACCCAATTCACTCAATACATAGAAGAATTGAAGTCTAAAAGAGACGCTCAGCTGGTCAATGAAGTGCTCTCCTACTGGAAGAAGTACTACGAGAAACTGGAAAGCGAACCAGTCACAAAATTGACAACTTCGGAAATCCTGAACTTAAATTATACGTCTGAATTAAGGGACGCACTAAAAAGTATCGATCGTTGTATATATGGAAACCAAACGGACGAAAATATTTACAGGAGTTTTCAGTCTATTGAGGATTTTACTCAGCACCGTTATACTGTGAAATTGGAAGAATTAAAGAGCAATGGACGAAAATAGCGGATTAAGTTGGTTCTCTACCCGGTGGTTTTCACCGGAGATCATGCAGTCATTCGAATGGCAGAACTATCAATGGCTTTACCTGCTGATCGCTATTCCAATTTTCTTCATAGTACGATGGATCGTGCTTCGGAAATTTCGTCAAAAGCTACCGATCGCACTTACTAAGCGGAATATCAAAAGCGATCCGATAAGTCTGCTAAGGTACATCCCTCCGGTTCTTTTACTGTTAATATTGTCCATGATCATATTGGCACTAGCCAGGCCCCAGACCACAAATGAGCAGGTAGAGCAATGGAGCGAAGGAATAGACATCATGATGATCATTGATATTTCGGAGTCTATGAACATTCAGGATTTCCTGCCCAACAGACTGGAGGCGGCGAAGGACGTAGCGCTGGATTTTGTGGACGGCCGGTTCCAGGACAGGATCGGATTGGTAGTGTTTTCGGGCGACGCTTATTCCAGATCGCCATTGACTACGGATTACGAGTTACTCAAGAATTACATCACCGACATCAATTTTGATCTGATCGAAAACCGGGGCACTGCGATTGGAAGTGCTCTGGCTGTAGGGACAAATCGTCTTCGGGAATCGGACTCGAAGTCCAAGGTGATGATCCTCCTGAGCGATGGTGATAATACTGCAGGTAACATAGATCCGGTAACAGCTGCGAAATTGGCTGCAGCTTACAACATTAAGATTTATACCATCGCCATAGGAAAAGAGGGCAAAGTACCTTTTGGCAAAGACTTTTTCGGAAGGGTTCGGTACGTGGAGAACACCCTGGATGAGACCAACCTTCGTGAAATTGCTAAAATCGGAAATGGGAATTTCTATCGGGTTTCTGACAAAGAGGCACTGGCAACGGTATTTCAGGAGATCGATACATTGGAAAAGGCTGAAATCAAAGAAACCCGCTACAAGGATACCACGGACTACTACTATGTGTATTTGAAATGGGCAGTGGTATTCTTCCTTCTGTGGATGATTCTTAAAACGTCCTTCATCTCAAACATCCTTGTGGATTAGCGGTTTCGTCTTTTCCATATCCTGATTCGTACCGGGATATTACCGTTTGAGTATATCCTTCCACCATCTTCCTGTATTCTCCCGTTCAAAGAAGCAGGTCAAAACTCAAAATTTAATGAACAAAATAACCCTCATGACAGCGGTCATCATGCTATTCGTATGTGCTGCTGTGGTCGCCGCTCCAAATACAGAGCAGCATGAAGATGACATCAGACCGGTATCCATTCAAATCTCAGAAAATGGCAAGGTAAATCTCAGGATCATGGATCAGAGCCGTGGTAAGGTGAATGTGAGTATTTTCAAATCCTCCGGAGTGAAAGTCTTTGATGAGAATATCAGTTACAATAAATCCTTCGTGATGCCGATAGACCTATCCAACCAGGATCAGGGCAATTTCAGGTTTGTTGTGAAAAAAGACGATGAAAAGTATGTACAAGAAGTTTTCAATAGCAAAATGAGCGAAAACGACATCCATGCGTCCATGGAAGAATTAAGCTCTGGTATGTACAATCTTAAAATTCGTCACAACAACGTTCCCGTAAAAATCGTAATACTGGATAAAGAAGGTCAAAGATTATTTTCCAAAACATATATAAAAGCCTCAAACTTTCAGCAGGTTTTTGATCTGTCCAGGATCAAAGACGAAGACTTGACTGTTTCTATTTCAGGTCAAAAATCGTATATCAGGTTCAACCTGTAATACGTTCGGTTCATAGGTTACAGTGGGGTCCCGACGTTTAACGTCGGGACTTTTTTTTGCTAAAAAAATCTCTGTAACCTTGTCGGTTCAATGCAGCTTCATAAGGCAATTATAGCACACCTTGCACCAGTTTTTCTTCTGACTGGACTGATCACCAAAGCACAAAACAATGACTCCGTCTCGTACTATATGGAGTCACAGATCGTGGTTGGCAAAGTCGTCCCCAATTACCGCAAACACCCACCAACAGGATTGCTATATGGCATCGACGTCACCCTGGGCAGAATAGATCAAAAGGACACCCCATTAAATCGTTTTTATAACTTTCCAGGAACCGGAGTGAATCTGGGATATCATTCTCTGGGAAGTGACTCCATCTATGGTAAAGCCTTCAGCTTCAAACCGGTGGCAGAATTTGATCTTAACCCATTATGGAGTTGTAAGATAGGTTTGGGTGTGTCCTATTTTACAAAATCATTTCGTGAAAACCCGATCAATAAATCTGTCGGAAGCAATCTTGCATGGGGATTTGACATATTTATCAGAAAGCGATTGGACCTTAACGACCGGACCTCACTCCTGATTGGCGGTGGATTTATGCATGGCTCTAATGGTCACGTACAACTTCCCAATTACGGACTCAATGGTGCTCTTTTGTCTGTGGCCGTAAGACAATTAAACAAACCCTTACTTGCATCCGGCGATCGTCTGTCCCATACAAAAACCCCATCTTCAAAAAGCTTTACTGTCGGGTCAGGTATCGGTTGGCATGAGTTCGGATCAACCATTGGGCCCACCGGACAAGAGAAATATTATGTTCTAAGTGGTGAAGCCCGGATGGGTTTCACATTTCGAAACCAGTTTGTGCTCTCCACAGGCATCGGCTGGCGATACTATGAAAGCTATGCAGACTCACTTGAAAACGATGAAAACCTGCGATCAGACGGGGTAGATCCGCACAACGTTTTTCTGCTATTGGGCACGGAATTTCTTCTGGGACATATGAGTCTGCAGGTAGACGGTGGAATAAATCTTCATAAACCATTTTTCCCTCATTTTGCGGATGGATTTGGAGAGGACAATTCATGGAGTTATCCCCTGAAACGCATCATCCTAAACAGGATCGGTCTGAATTATTATTTGATTAAAACCGATCGGAATCCGGTACACAATGTCAAGGTGGGAGCTTTTGTAAATGCCAACTTTGGGCAGGCCGACTACATGGAGGTGGCGCTTTCTTACATTTATAACTTAAAGTAAGGGACCATTTACCCCTGTCAAATAATTGATAAATCCAGCATCTAAAAGACTTAATCCATATAAATTGGATGAAAATCATAAACGATCTACCATGGACAATTCAAGAAGAACTTTTCTGAAAAACAGCGCCGCCTTGGCCGCGTTGACTGCTTTGCCTACCAGTCAGCTTTTTGCACAGATGGAATATGGAATGCTCACCGGCCTTCAGCTCTATTCCGTACGGGATGATATGAGGAAGGACCCATCCGGTACACTAAAGCAGCTTTCTGATATGGGATACAAGTTTGTGGAGCATGCGGGATATAGTGACAGGAAGTTTTATGGATATGCTGCCTCGGATTTTAAAAAATACCTGGATGATCTTGGCATGAAAATGCCCAGTGGGCACTCAGTGCTATCGATGGATCACTACGACACAAGCAAAAAGGACTTCACGGATACATGGAAGTATACCCTGGAGGATTCTGCTACAGCCGGCATTGAATATGTAATAAGCCCCTGGCTGGACCAAAAACTACGAAGTGACCTGGATACCCTCAAATCTTTTATGGATGTCTTTAATCAATGTGGTGAGCTTTGCAAGACATTCGGAGTGAAATACGGATATCACAACCATGATTTTGAATTTAGCCAGTCCCTGGAAGGAAAAACCTTATTTGATCACATTCTTGACCTGACGGATCCGGATCTGGTGGCTCAGCAGCTTGACATTGGGAATATGGTAAACGGAGGTGCAAATGCGATGGATGTGCTGAAAAAGTACCCGGGACGATTTGTGTCTTTACATGTGAAGGATGAAATAAAAGCTGAAGGTGGAGAAGGATATGAGAGCTGTGTCCTGGGCACCGGCATTGTTGGGGTCAAAGAGGTAATCGATGCAAGCAAGAAAATGGGAGGTACGAAACATTTCATCATAGAACAGGAAGCCTACCAGGGAAAAACACCGATTTCCTGCATGAAAGAGAACATCGGTATCATGGAAAAATGGGGCTATTGAAAAGAAACCTAATGATCAGAACCTGCTCGTAATGAGCAGGTTTTTTTGTTTTGCACAATTGAAAGTCATTGTCAACCCGGGCTTTTCTAAAATGGCAATCTGCTTGCTCCTTATCGCATGCGCAAATCCGGTATATTCTCAATTTGAGGACTGGAACCTTGAAAAGGAGTTTGAGGGAATCAGGATGTATTCGCGGGACTCCACGGACCGAATTAAAAAATTCGGATGCGAATTGGTAGTAGAAGCGAAAAGTGATGCGGCTTTGAAATTACTTCGGGATGTTCCAAATTATAATAAATGGCTGCATGGCCTGGATACCGCAATATTGGAAGAAAGTATTGACCAAAACAGTTTTATTTACCATGTATACATTGTGAAAAACTTCCTTTTCTATACACTCAAAAGGGATGCCGTTGCCAAACTTCAGATGAGCCATTCCGGTACTGAAATCAAACGATCGTCATCCAGGCTCCACGAAGCCCCCCTTTCGCCTGATTACGAACGGCTCCAGCACTACATGATAGACTGGACATTTATAGACCGCGGTGATGGCAGTACAAGGATCATCTACAAGTCATCTGTTGATGTACAATTTCCAATGGCTTATTTTTTCCTTAAAGGATTCATCATGGAAAGTCTGGAAACCTCGTTCTCTAATTTGAGAAAACAAATAGCAAATTATTGATCTGGCTATTATTTTTCGAATGTAGACAAAATGTAGACTGCATCTGGAAATACTGCCGATCAAAAAAAAAGTAGAATTGCTCTAAATTTTTTTAGGCATGGGTACCCCAAATTATACTTACGCGGTGAAAGGAACTTCACTTATTAACACCAAGAAATTCATAATTAAGAAACTTGGAGAAGAAAAGTATCACCAACTAGTGCACGATACAGGATTTCCAAACCTTGTGATACCCTCTAGTTGGTATGACTTCTTTTCAGTTAATAAGATAAGTCATGCAAGTGCAGTGGAAATGAACATCACCTTAGAGGAATTTACAATCAATCAGACACGATATATCTTAGAAGTGGATTTATTAGGGGTGTACCGACTTTTCATGAGAGTTAGTGGCGTGAAAAATGTTCTTTTAAAAGTACCAAAAATGATGAGCTCTTACACTAACTATTGGTCAGGAGAAATACTGGAAAATGGCCAGGGAAAAGTGCTTGTTCGGTATCTACTGCCTCTTGAGTTTGCGGATCAAAAGGATTTAATTGACTATCATATGTTTGCCGGGAAAGGTGCGTTCACGGGCATCCTGAACATTTGTAATACACCCATGAAATCATTCGAAATCATAGACAGCTTCAATCACGAGAATGGTAAGAATTATGTAATCGATTTTAAAGTGGTTTATACTGTATGAAAAGTGAAAATTTCGATTTTTCCGGATTAATTTTCTGGGGTGTGTAACATTTTTGAGTGGTCAAAAGTCTCCCTTCCAAATGTCAAGTCTCTTTGATCAACATATAATGCCTGCGGCGGATAAAATGTACCGGTACGCTTATTCAATACTGAAAAGCGAATCCAATGCGCATGATGTTGTTCAGGAATGTCTGGCAAAGATTTGGGAAAAAAGAGAGAAGCTTAAAGACGTACAACACCATGAAGCCTGGGCCATGCGCATCATACGCAACCAGTGCTATGACTGGACAAATGCAAACAGATTTTCCGCTTTTCCCGAAAAAGTTGACATTCAGGCAGAGGAGAGAGAAACCGATGGACAGGTACTCACTGAAGATTTTCAGAAGTGGCTGGATCTGGTTTTGAGTAAGATCCCTGAAAAGCAAAGTGAGATCTTTCACCTCCGGGAAATCGAGGGAATGAGTTACCATGAAATTTCGGAGACCCTGGATCTTAGTATGAATGAAGTGAAAGTTTATTTACACAGAGCGCGCACTCGAGTGAGATCACAACTTCAAAAAATTGAAGCATATGGAATCGCGAATTAAGGATTTGATTGAGAAATATTGGGAAGGTGAAACCACCTTGCAGGAAGAGATGGAGTTGAAAAATCATTTCAAAGAAAATCCATCTCTGCTTCCGGAAGGTGTGTATTTCAGGTCTTTGTCAAAAACCGGTGATAAGATATCGCCGAAATTTCGACACCCTGGAAAAAGAAGCCCCAGATCCTGGTGGATTGCAGCTTCCATCGCAGTTGGTATCGGTACGGCAGCTGTGGTGATTCAGGATGCAAAGCAACAAAATCAGTTCGCGATTAAGGACCCACAAGAGGCGTACGAAATCACAAAGAGGGCCCTTATGATGGTTTCCACCTCCCTAAACGAAGGAACTGCTTACTCCAAAGAGCTTGACAAGATCAATGAAGCAGAAAAAATTTTAAATGAGATTGAAAATTAAAAGAAAATGAAAAAGACAATACTTTCATTGGCACTGATCCTGTCTGTCATGGTCGTAATGGCACAGGGTAAGGTTGTGACCAAATACTTTGATCGTTTTGAGAACAATCAGAACTTCGTAAAAGTATCGATCAGCAGTAAGATGTTTAGCATGTTCACTGACCTGGAGACTGGCAGTGAAGCAGAAGAAGAGTTTCTTAAAGCGGTGAGCAAACTAAAGGGAATGAAAATGGTAGTAGCGGATAGCGTCCCAAAAGAAGCCCCTGATTTGTACAAGCAAGCGGTTTCAGACGTAATGAAGGACGGATTCGAGGAGCTGATGAGTGTGAAAGATGCAGAGGAGAACCTGTACTTTTCCGTGAAGGAAAGTGGTGGGATAATTTCTGAGCTCATGATGGTAGCCGGAGGCAAGGAAAAATTTGTAATACTTAGCATTTTTGGGGAGATAGATTTGAAGCAGATCGCGAAAATGGCAAGTATGATGAATGTCGATGGTTTGAGACCATTGGAGAAGTTAGATGGTAATTAAGATCAGATTTCTTTTTTCGTTATTGATGATAGTGGGGTTGAGCATTCAACCCCTCTTCTCTCAGCAAAAAATCATCAAAGATTACGTCCGGGACCGAAACGTAAAGACCTATTGCTTCTATCCGAGCACCCTGAGAATGATTAACATCAAAAAAGACCCGAGTTACAATGAGCTCATTTCAGAGATAGATAAACTTTTGGTCTATAGATTAGATTCGGCTTCTATTGCGGATCGGTCGTACGTTTCCGTAATTGATTTGTATGCTGAGGAAGGCCTTGAAGAGTATGCAGCCATGTGGGGAGCTCATACCATGTACATTTATGGCATGGATGGTCGAAAACCAAGGCTCGTTGGTGTTTATGGAAACCAGGAGGAAGCACTTATGTTTTACCTCGATGGAAGAATCAATTGGGGTAAACTGCCCACTCTTCTTGATACCTTTCAAAACAATGAGCTCATGGACTTGATCAACCTTTCCAGCGGAAAAGAAGTGGTAATCGAATGACAGAAATTCTAAAGATCGAAAACCTCACCAAGAATTTTGGAAGGATCACTGCCGTAAGTGATTTGAATCTGGAGATCTCCTCCGGTCAGGTATTTGGTATTTTGGGACCAAATGGTAGTGGAAAAACCACCACCTTGGGTATGATCCTGGATATTGTAGCTCCATCCAAAGGAAACTTCAAATGGTTTGGAGGAATCAAAAATGTGGAAGCCAGGAAGAAAATTGGTTCTATTCTGGAGACCCCTTGCTTCTACCCTTATCTCAGTGCGGAACAGAACCTCAAAATCGTAGCACACATAAAGGAGTGTGATGAATCCAGGATTCCCATAGTCATAGAGCAGGTGAATCTTACCGATCGAAAAAGCGATAAGTTCAAGACCTATAGTCTTGGTATGAAGCAGCGACTATCCATCGCCGCCGCCATGCTTTCAGATCCACCGGTGCTAATCCTTGATGAACCGACCAATGGACTGGACCCGGAGGGAATCGCAGAGGTAAGGACGATTATCAAAGACATAGCTGAAAAGGATAAAACGATAATCATGGCCAGTCATCTTCTGGATGAGGTCCAAAAGGTTTGTACTGATTTTTGCGTGTTGAGGAAGGGTAGAAAGTTACACCAGGGAAAAGTCCATGAGATTCTGGGCGATACCAATCGGGTAGAAATTCAGGGTCATGATATGCCACTCCTGGATAAGAAAATCAGAACTTTTGAGGGAGTAGAACGGGTTTCGACCCACAATGGCACCCTGACCCTGGAACTTAAATCCGGGTTTGACTCCTCGAATGTCAATGAATTTTGCCATAACCATGGCATTAATCTTAAAATGTTATTGCCACAGAAGCACTCACTGGAGGAAGAATTCCTCAAAATACTCAAAGAAAATGATTAGAGCATTTCGTCTTGAATGGCTAAAATTAAAGCACTACCGGGCATTCTGGGTGCTTTATGGCATGTATTTGCTGGCGCTGGTGTTGATAGCCTCTATTGGCATGATACTTCTGGAGTGGCTGAAGGCGCAGGGTGCTGATTTTGACGGCATCGACCCTACCATGCTCCCAATCTATGATTTTCCCGATATCTGGCAGAACACCACCTATCTGGCAGCATTTGCAAGGGTATTATTGGGATTTATTGTCATCATATCCGTGAGCAATGACCTGACTTACAACACCTTACGGCAAAACGTAATTGATGGAATCAGTAAGAAAGAATATTTATTGAGTAAGTTAAGTCTGATCGTCTTTCTGGCAGCAACAAGTACACTTACACTTTTTGCCGCGAGCATGGTCAATGGCCTGATTTACTCAAACGTGATGAGTTTAGATGTGGTATTTGATGAAATGGAATTCCTGATCGCTTATTTTCTGGACATATTCATTTATTGCACGCTTGCCTTTCTTCTTACGCTGATCATCAAAAAATCCGGCTTCGTTATTGTAGGACTATTTCTTTATACCTTAATGTTTGAGCCAATCGCCTCCGTAATATTGGAGAATGTACCCTACTTAAGGGATACCCTTTGGCAGCAACTCCCTGCTTTCTTTCCCGTCCATGCGTTGAATGATCTTATTCCAGTCCCTTTTCCCAAATACATCTTTAGGGAGATTGTAGATAACATTCCCATAAAGGCGCTACTGGTGAGCTTCTCATGGCTGGGCATTTACCTCTATTTCATCAATTTCATCCTGGTCAGGAGAGATCTGAAGTAATAGTTACGTTCTTTAAATGATGATGGAAATCACCTAAATTGGAAGCTGAAATAAAAGTAACCTACGATGACCTCCCTATTAGCCGAATTGTTTCAACGAGATCTTGAAAAACTTAAAAAAGAAGTCCAGAACTTCGATTCTGAGGAACATATCTGGCATAACGTGCCGGGTGTCGTCAATTCGTCCGGAACCCTTTGCTTGCATATTTTAGGAAACCTTCAGCATTTTATTGGTGCCGTTCTCGGAGAAACAGGTTACATCAGGGATCGTGAATTTGAGTTTTCAGGAAAGCCGGTAGAGCTGTCCGGGATCATTAAGGAAATCGATGTGACCAGAAATGTGATAGCGCAAACTTTAAAGGGTCTCAAACCAGAGGACTTGCAAAAACCTTTCCCTATTGATGTATTTAAGGACAATTCCAGTACCGAAAAATTCTTATTTCATCTATATGGCCATCTGAACTGGCATCTTGGTCAAATCAACTACCTGAGAAGGATTTTGGAACCAGCTACATAAAATTGAACACATAAATGCCAAGGCTGATCCCAAAAGCCAGCATCACTACACCAACTGCTCGATTAAGCACCAGGACCATTCTCTCAGTCAGTATGTGTTTTAATTTCGGTGCAAATCTCGCCTTCAACAGGTCCAGGCACAGAAGTGTGGTGAGTGTCCCAATGAAAAAATAGATTTTATCTGTCATCACATTGTGGTACCGGACGCTTACCGTTGA
This sequence comes from Cyclobacteriaceae bacterium, assembly GCA_965228045.1. Lineage (GTDB taxonomy): Bacteria > Bacteroidota > Bacteroidia > Cytophagales > Cyclobacteriaceae > JANQEU01. The sequence continues at coordinate 3,268,314 of OZ245789.1, forward strand.
AACAATCCCGATCCAAAAAACAAACACATTTGGATTCAATCCATTTATAAAAACTCCCTTCAACCAGAACTGCATCATTCCTGAAGCAGAAAGCGGTTTGACTTCAGTTGATGTCTGCGCTTTTGTGCCAAGCATATAAATACCATATCCACCTAGCATAAGAGCTCCAAGACAACCAAATACAAACCTCACATCAGTATTTTCCAGAATAGAAGAAAAACCGATGAGTACCAGAGACACAATTACAATGTCAGAAGATGAAATGCCAAGTACCAGAAAGGAAGCAGATTTGGCGCCATGTCTCAGACTCGTATGAAGCAACAGGAAAAAGCCGGGACCCATTGAAAAGACGAATAGTAGTCCGAAGGCTAAACCTTCAAAAATTGGATGAATCAAACCAGCTGTGGTATCTCCGTGGTAATATATGACATCCAATCTGCAGCCTTCTCTTTTTTCATGACCCTTGGAAACTTATTTGAAGCCCCTTCTTTTCCCTTAAGCCTCATCCAATTGTAGACCACTGATGTAGGAATGACATGGATGTGAATGTCTTTCAGCGCATGATTCCGTTCCACGGCATAGTCGTCATTTACAAGTTTTAGGTTTTTATCCAGGTGGGTTTTCAGTTCTGCTTCATCCACTTCCTGGTCAGTGGCTATGAACCATCTGTGGGCGAAAAGTGTCCCGACCGATTCGCCAATTACTGTGAATTCACGGACATCCAGGTTCATTTCCTTTTCAGTCAGTTCAATGGCCTTGTTCATATTATCCAGAGAAAGGTGCTCCCCACAAAGACTTAAAAACAGCTTGGTACGACCAGTGATCACTATCTCGGCTTCCTCCACAGAGACAAACTTTATCACATCACCTATCAGGTATCGCCAGGCTCCGGCGTTTGTAGTTAGCAGTAGTGAGTACTCCACATTTTCCTCTACCTCGTCGATACTATAGGTAGTTACTTCTTCCTTGATTTCACCGTCTTCTGTGAAATTTTCTGAGTTAAATGGTATGAACTCGTAGAAGATACCATTGTTCAATACCAGTCTCATGGATTTCTTACCAGGATAGGCCTGAAAAGCAATAAATCCCTCAGAGGCCAGGTAAGTTTCCATGAATATAAGCTCCTTCTTAAGCAGCTTCTCAAACCCCTTCTTATACGGTTCAAACGGAACACCTCCATGAACAAAAATGGTAAGGTTAGGCCAAATATCATGTATTGATTCTACCTGGTAATGCTGTGTGATCTTCTCCATCAAAAGCTGAAGCCAGGCGGGTACACCAACGATAATCCCGATGTCCCAATTCTTCGCCTTCATTGTGATCTCATCCAGCTTTGTCGACCATTGAGTTTTCGATATCTTCTTACCAGGCTTGTAAAAATGCTGAAACCAAAAAGGAATCTGTGAGGTGGTGATTCCACTAAGATCTCCTTCGAAATAGTGCCCGTTTTTCCTGAGATTGGTACTTCCCCCCAGCATCAGGATACCCTTTGTGAATAGACTATCCGGAAGATCGTACTTTGACAGTGTCAAAAGTTGCCGGACTGAAGTCTTCCTGATCGACTTGAGCATTTTGTCTGTTATAGGAATGTACTTACTTGTGGCACCGGAAGTACCTGAACTTAAGGCAAAATATTTGATCTTTCCTGGCCAGCAAACGTTGCTTTGACCTTCTTTCGCCAGAGTCCACCATTCGTCAAACATCTTATCATAATCGTGGATGGGTACGTTCTCCTTGAAAGACTTGTAATAGTTGAGCTTGTCCTTCGATCTGAACTTCTTTAAAATTGATTCGAAATGGTAAGCTTTTCCAAATTTGGTATCCTGACAATGGATAAGGAGTTTTCTTAATTCTTGCTTTTGAAGATCCCCATCTGAGGTGTAAAGTTGTTCGAGGCTTTCACGAATATTAATCCCTTTTTTTAATAAAGTACCTACTATAGCCATTGAGAAATGAACGGGTTAATTTCGACTTAAATTTAAATCCTAAATGTAAAGAAGTTATTTCCATATGGATAAAAAATCAATAAGTGAAAACATAACCCGATACAATACGGAGGTCGCTAAATATGGTGCTACCCTGGTCGCTATTTCTAAAACTAAACCAATTGCCGATTTAATGCACGCATATGATTCCGGTCAACGGGATTTTGGTGAAAATAAGGTCCAGGAATTGGTAGAGAAACAGGAAAAACTTCCGTCCGATATTAAGTGGCATATGGTGGGTCACTTGCAGCGCAACAAAGTCAAATATATTGCCGGCTTCATTCACCTGATCCATAGTGTGGATAGTCTCAAGCTGTTGAAAGAGATCAACAAGCAAGCAGCAAAAAGTGATCGGACTATAGATGTTTTGCTTCAGGTTCACATAGCCACGGAAGAAACCAAGTTTGGATTCGATGCCGATGAAGTTAAGGACTTATTGAATTCAACTGAGTTCGGTACAATGGGACATATCCGCATCACAGGTCTAATGGGAATGGCCACGAACACTGATGATGAGGGACAGGTCAAATCCGAATTTATGGGATTGAAGCAACTTTACGAGGAGCTGAAAAGCATGAATCCAGGTCCAGGAGTCCAATTATCGGTGCTTTCCATGGGAATGTCCGGTGATTACAGAATAGCCCTGGAATGTGGCTCCACCATGATTCGGATTGGGTCGGGTATTTTCGGCGCCAGGAATTATGTCTAATTTGAACCGCTTTGCTGCTCCATTAGGACATTAGTCTCTATACTTATTCGCTCTCTTTGATTGATCGCATTGGAAGAAATGGTTATAACCTTGTGTTGTACACCGATCTTTCCTCTACTATTAAATTTGACCGTAACTGAACCGGTTTTACCGGGAAGTATTGGTTCACGTGGCCAGGATGGCGCAGTACAGCCGCATGTGGTATGTACATCCGCCAGGATTAACGGTTCATTTCCGGTATTTTCAAAATTGAAAATATGTTCTACTACATCTCCCTGGACAATATCACCAAAATCATGAGTTTTTTCCAGGAAAGTAAGCTTGGGGCCATTCTGAGGTTTTTCAAAAACAGGAGCATCCTGGGCCAGCAAGGCTATTACCGAAAGTGAAAATAAAAAGGTAAAAGCTGATTTTCTCATAATAGTGTTGCAGTTTCGTCTAATAACGTCAAATCTACGAAATTCGTTTGGCAATTAATATGGTAGAACATCTCCCAGGTAACCACTTTAAGAATAAGCTTCGGGTCCGGGTCATGGGTTTACTGGTAGAGGATGACGCGTTATTGCTTATCAGACATAAGGAATTAGGTCCAAGAAAGACTTTTTGGATGCCTCCAGGAGGTGGCGTGAATTTCAGAGAGTCATGTGAAGATGCGCTTATACGAGAATTTATGGAAGAAACAGGACTTCATGTCGAAGTAGGTGAATTCAGGTTTGTAAATGAATTCAGGAATGATGAACTGCACGCAGTTGAGTTGTTCTTTACTGTTTTCCGCAAGTCAGGGAAGTTGATGAAGGGCATTGATCCGGAGGAAAAAGATCAGATCATCGAAGAAGTCAAATTTCTTAAATGGAAGGAAATAGATGCACTATCAAAAGACCTGAAGCACAATGCTTTTCAATTTGTAAATGAATCCGTTGGTATAATGCAGCTCTCAGGATTTTTCAAATTTGCCAATATTTGGTAAAATAGCGCTTTAGTTCTATCAACCAAATCATTAATATTGTAAAAAATCCATTGAGATGACCAAAACCAAAATTTTTACCATCGTTTTCGCACTCACCTCCATAGGGCTGGCTTATTACCTGTTTTATACCATTAATTCCAGCATAAAAGAGGCTGAAAGGATTGAAAGGATGGAAAATGCCATCATCAATAAACTCAAGCTAATTCGGGATGCTGAGATAGCCTATAAAGCAGTAAATGGCTCCTATATTGGCAATTGGGACACTTTGATAGCCTTTGTCGATACCGGAGATTTTTATCTCATCGAAAGAACTGAGACGGTCATCACACTGGATTACGGAGCAGACAGTACTTACATTGAGTTGGATACGATCGGAACTGTAGGTGTGAAGGACTCATTGTTCAGCAAAATACCTAATTTCAGAGCGGAGAATCTTCCATACGTTCCTGGAATACAGCCTCCAACCAAATTCGAGATTTGGGCGGACAAGATTCCTAAAGCAGGACTTATGGTCGACGCAATTGAAGTATGGAATCCTGTTCCTGTAAATCCTGCAAGAGATGAGGAAAGTGAATTTAATACCCGTAAACCATTACGATTCGGTTCAAGAACAAGTGTAACAACGGGTGGAAACTGGGAGTAATCGCGAATGTCTGATCGCACCACCGCAAACAAATATTTTCGTCGGGTAAGACGAATTAAGAGTGACAAATTCAGTATAGACGACTTACATGAATTTACCTTGTCACTCATGGTGGGGATACGTGACTTCCAGATTTGCGTAACAAATCCGCAGGGAGACATTCTTTATCTAGAGGATTTCAAGCTTGAAAACATTAAGACGATCAATGCCCGTCTTGAAGTTCTTAAATCCATATGGGACGACCACCACTTCCTGAAAGCAGGTTTCTGGAAAAAAATAAAGCTCGCGCTTAAAAGTCATAAATACACACTTGTACCTCAAAAAGCGTTCATCCCGGAAAGCCAAAAGGATTACCTCGCCGTCAACAGTGAGATCAAACCAAAGCAGGAAGCGATCTACCATTACGAGCACAACCTTTCTGATGCGGTAAATGTCTTTGCCGGGGACGGAAAATTAGTTAACTGGGTAAAATCCGTATATAAGAACAAGGAAGTGGAGGTGATTCACCAGGGATCAGCCTTCATTGAAGGAGCGCTAAGGGAATATCAGAATGTGAAAGAACCGATGGTTCACGCGTTGATTGACCGGGGAGTGCTGCACATCGTGGTGACCATGGGCAAAAGGCTTCTTTACTACAACCAGTTTGCGGCAAGAAAAGGAGAAGAAATCCTAAAATACACCATGCTGGTTTATAAGGAACTGGACCTTGATCAGAAGAAAACGAGGTTGAATCTTTGGGGTTCCTTCAAAGCAAACAACCCACATCTTGACTTACTAAAGAAATACATTCGTCACATTGAAATGGGCGGCAGACCAAAACCTGTTAATTTTCGGTTTCATCAATTTGATGAAGTTGGAGACCATCAGTATTTTGATCTATATAATGTCCCACTTTGTAGCTAATGTCCAAAACAGCCATTTTCCCTGGTTCCTTCGATCCTTTTACCAAAGGACATGAAGACATTGTCATACGCTCATTAAAAATATTTGATAAGGTAGTTGTGGCCATGGGGCACAACTCCAAAAAGAATCGATATTTCGATGTGGATAAAATGCTCAACTATATCAAAACAGCATTTCAGGACAATGAACGTGTAGAAGTTACCATCTACGATGAGTTGACGGCTGACCTCGCTAAGAAATACAATGCCAGCTATCTGGTGCGGGGACTTAGAAACACTACGGATTTCGAATATGAAAATAGTATCTCTCAGATCAACAAGTACCTCAATATAGACCTCGAGACAGTTTTTCTGATTACCTCGCCTGAGCTTGCACCTATTAGCTCTTCAATCATCAGAGAGGTGCATAAGTATGGCGGAAATGTGAGCCCTTTTCTTCCTTTTGAATTAGACTGATCAGACCCTTTCCTTCAGCCCTTTGTGATAGTCTTGCATTACGGACCTGATCGATCGATATGAGTCAAACAGGGCTACCCTGATTTCCGTTAAATTCATCCATTTGACATCATCTATCTTTTCCTCCGTTTGAGGTTTCATCCCACTATCATCTTCACAATTCATAACGTACCAGTGTGTCTTCTTCAGCACGTACTTATTATTCCGAATATATGTATGCCAGGTATGCCCGATCTTATATTTTAAACTGACTTTGACGCCGGTCTCTTCCTCGACCTCCCTTACAGCGCAATCTTCCGGAGTCTCTCCCTTATCTAATTTCCCTTTTGGTATGTCCCATCTTCCCAGTCGATAGATGAGCAGGTTATGATGGCCCTTCTCCACCACCCCACCTGCGGCTTCTACTACCTTGAATTTTGTCTTCAGATATGATATCAGGGTATCTTTATCAGTAGAAACAAAGGTTAACGAATCTACTCCTTCCAGCTTTTTCTTAGTCATAAGCTGAAGCAATCGGTCTACCGATTCGGGAGTGGCGTCGACAACGAGAACATCATCTCTTAGCTTCTTGGGAGACAGTTTGGTTACCTTTGCATCAATGGTGATGTCGTAAAACGCAAGATCTTTGATCTTAGACGTGTTAAGAATGAAGACCGGAATATCGTTGATGAATATCTTCAAAAATAAATCTAATAAGTAGATGTAATTATGAGGTCTTCAACTCACTTTTGCAACCTTAGGAATTAATATTATCATTAATTTTTCAGAATGACCTACGAATGTTTTGATCCTGAAGCAGGCCGGGAAATCGCTGCTGACCTTTTAAAAATTAAAGCCATTAAACTCAGCCCTGAAAAACCGTTTAAATGGGCTTCAGGTTGGCTAAGTCCGATATATTGTGACAATAGATTAAGCCTTTCCTATCCAAAAGTAAGGACGAAGATACGCGACTTATTCGCCGATTTGATAAGAACCCGCTTTCCCGAGGCAGAATGTATCGCAGGAGTTGCTACAGCAGGAATCCCTCAGGGAGCACTTGTAGCAGACGTACTTAATCTTCCATTCATCTACGTCAGATCAAAATCAAAAGGTCATGGCCTAACCAATCAAATAGAAGGGAAAGTGAAAAAAGGGCAGAAAGTAGTGGTACTGGAAGACCTTGTTTCTACAGGAGGCAGCTCACTGGCAGCCGTAAAGGCTTTGAGAGAGAAGAAAGTGGAAATCGAGAGTATGGTGTCCATCTTTACCTATGGATTCCCTCTTTCCAGGCACAATTTTGAAAAGGAACAGGTAGATCTCATTTACCTGAGCGAGTACTCCCTGCTCATAAGTGCCGCCATCGCCAGTGGCTGGATCAAACAGGAGCAAATGGAAACACTTAACGAGTGGCGTGATAAACCTGAAGACTGGAAACCCGCTTAAAACTTCTCCATTATTCCCAACCCAAAAAGAGCATAATCATATCTTACAGGGTCCGATGGGTCCAATTTTCTAAGGTTGTCTGTCAACTCTATTGCCGTTTGCCAATCGGTCTGTTTCCGGGTAATCAACCCCAATTTCCTGGCCACACGATCAACATGAAGATCACACGGACATACCAATTGTGATGGATCAAAGTTTGTCCAAATTCCGAAATCCACATTTTTTTCGTCTTTCCTTACCATCCATCTCAGGTACATGTTGATTCGTTTGCAAGCAGATTTTCTGATTGGATTTTGGATGTGCTTGCGTGTCCTTTCCGGATGATCCGGTAAGCTAAAAAAGAGCTTATTAAAACGGATCAGTGCCCCTCCTATGTCCTTGCCGGAATACTTTCCCGGCGAAAATGCTTCTTCCAGCGATGAGTGACGCTCATAAAACCATCGAAACCAATGAATGAAATAAAGTGTATCTGTTACATTGAATGTCCGATGTTTGAATTGTAAAAAAGGCTTGAGATCAGTCTCCGAATGATGAAGCATGAAATCATGCGGCGCATTATCCATCATATCAAGCAGTTCCTCGCATTTGTTTATGATGGTTTGCCTTTGCCCCCAGGCAAGTACTGCAGCAAAGAAACCAGCGATCTCAATGTCCTGTTTTTTAGTGAATAAATGTGGAATTGAAATAGGATCTTTATCTATAAATGAAGATCGGTTATAGAGGTCGGTTTTCTCGTCAAGAAAAGCTTTCAGATCGGACCAATTCAATTGTCAGTCCTCGAAATAATTGATCTCTACCAGGGCTCTGTCATCTACTATACCCAACCTTTCAAAGGCCACCGGGGTCAACCTTACCATGACATTTTCATTTAACCCCGTATTGGGTAATTTCCCGACAATACGAACATAAATCTTCTTATTGTTCATAAGGTTTTTTACTTCCAACACGGTGCCCATTCTAAGGTTACGATGCAGGGCCAGGTATTTGTCAGTTCCGACGGACGTCTCAATTTTGCGGGCCAGACCTTCCTCAAAAACTTCCGTAATTCCACCCTCTCCACTCGAGCGAATCTTCGATCCGTACGACGTAGTCTCGTAATCCACAACCTCGGTAATCGTGGCGAGACTATCTGCATCGATCTCGTATGGAAACCACAGTTTCTGTCCGATGGTTACTTCCTCCGATGTGAGGTCATTCCAGTACTTGATGCTGTCAGTAGAAGTATCAAATCTTTCAGCTATTGACCTTAAGGTCTCTCCTGTCTGCACAAAATAGTCATAGCCAACTGGCTTTTCGTTGACCTCAGTGTTTTCGACATTGGATGTTGAAATCACCTCGGATTCGGTATCTCCTTTGTTGCTTGCTCCTTCTATTACAAGCTGTTGTCCTACTGAAAGATCATTGGATCTCAATCTGTTCCACCGTCTCAGATCTGAAACAGAGACACCGTAAAGCCTCGAAATACCGTATAGACTTTCGCCTTGTTTTACAATATGGCTACGCCCCTGAATCTCATATTCTCCATATGGGATCTCCAGAAACTGACCGATTTTGATATCATTGTTGCGAATCCTGTTAACCTTGGAAATATCCCTTGGATCCACATCGTATCTTTTTGCCAGAGAATAGACCGTCTCACCCGGATCCACCTGGTGAATAATAAATTTGTTCCCCCTTTTCTCTTCCATTCGGATAGAGTCAATGGGCGAAGCTGAAGTTACAATGAAGCCAATTAGCAGTGCCGCAAGCAAACTAAATTTCATAAATCTTAAGTATAGATCTGTTTTCTACAAATATCAGATGGTTTTGAAAAGTTAGGAAACTTTCGAACGCAATACCCGTCATTCCCTCGTCAATTTTGTGCATAAGATTGATATTCCCACTATTCAACCAGCAGATGTACCTGTCAAATTTCCTACCAGAATTGACGTAGTAGCTTAGAATTATGTTTTCATCCACCTCGAAATACTCTGCCCCCAATACCGGCTGAACGCCAAATTCATTTAAATATTCGACAATAGTCTGAAAATCATTCGAGTCCGGGCTTATAAAGCCAGGATATTCCAAATTCAATTTCAAATTCGAACCATCTTGAAGATTTAACTTCAGGACTTTCTCCTCCATTCCTTTATCCGTAATCGTCCTGCCGATCAAGTCATTGCTGCTTATTCCAATGAACTCAAAATGGTCAAGGTCATGTTCAATCCTATGAGCGTCCTGGTTAAGAACCAAAAATTTCCCGGGACCTGGATTCTTCTGATCTTCAAATGAATTTAACATGGTATAAGGTCCGTGAGATGCTACCAATGACGACCACCAGCTCAGTGAGTCTGGTGTCCATAGTTCTTTCAACGATGGTATTTTGGGATCAAGCTGGAAGAACTGAATATCAAGATTATCCTCATTTCGAACCTCAATTGATAAATTACCAGAGTATGAATCCAGTTTTATTTGCCAGATAAGCCCGGTAAATTCTTTTTCAAACTTTGGATTGATGGAAGGTTCCAAGGAGTTAGTTTAATTTTATACAAATTTTAATTCAAGCAATGCCAAAATTCTTTCTCTTGACCGTGCTGACTATTCTGGGTGCCAATGCTCTGGCGGATAGCACCACAACGAAAGTAATGCACCTGAAGGTTCAGGACAACATTGATCCACGAACAAACCGATATACCGAGCTAGGTTTGGCGGAAGCTGAGGAAATGGGTGCGGATCTGGTAATTCTCGAATTGGATACTTATGGTGGAGCACTGAATGATGCCGATGAAATTCGATCCAGAATATTAAATTTCGGCATCCCCATTTATGCCTTTATCAACAAAGATGCTGCCTCTGCCGGTGCGCTTATATCCATTGCATGCGATAGTATCTACATGGCAAGAGGCTCGAGCATAGGTGCAGCTACCGTTGTAGGAGGAGATGGCGCCGCCGCTCCTGATAAATACCAGTCATATATGCGCTCGATCATGCGTTCCACTGCAGAAGCCAAGGGCAGAAACCCTCAAATGGCAGAGGCTATGGTCGATGAGGACATCGACCTGGATAGTATCGCTACGGAAGGAAAGGTACTGACGCTTTCCGTCTCGGAAGCCATTAGATACGGATTCTGTGAAGCTCAGCTTGAATCTGTGGAGGAAATACTCGATTATACCGGAGTCGAAGAATACGAGATTACTGAATTTAAACTTGGTTCAACCGAGAAGATCATTTCACTGTTTCTTAATCCTTTCGTTAGCGGATTACTGATACTGGTCATCATCGGTGGAATATATTTTGAACTACAAACTCCTGGTGTTGGATTTCCGTTGGGAGCGGCAATTCTTGCGGCTCTGATGTACTTCATTCCATACTATCTCAATGGACTGGCGGAGAATTGGGAAATCATCATGTTTTTAGCTGGGCTTATTCTGATCGCTGTTGAGGTCTTCGTGATTCCCGGTTTTGGTATCGCCGGTGTATTGGGGATAATTTGTACACTGGGTGCTTTAATACTGGTGATGCTGAACAATGATCTGTTCAATTTTGACCTGGTCGATCCTTTCGAAATCTTTAAGGCTGTAGCTACTACCGTCACAGCACTTACAGGTGGCGTTGTATTGATATTTTTTGGAGGAGTGCGTTTTGCAAATAGTAAGACTTTTAGCCGGGTAGCACTTCAGGAAACGCAGGAAAAAGACAAAGGATTTACTTCTTCATCCTATCAAAATACGCTTCTGGGCAAAAAGGGAGTGGTTTTCACCAATCTCAGACCAAGTGGAAGAATCGAAATAGACGGTGACATTTATGATGCCTACACGCGCGGGGATTACATCCCGCAGGGTTCAAAAGTGGAAGTAATTTCAACCGAAGGTACTTCCCTTAAGGTCAAAAAAATCGAGGAATGAACGTCATTGGAGTGATTCCCTCCCGATACGGATCTTCGAGGTTTCCGGGAAAAGCGCTGGCCATGATCGGTGAAAAGTCCATGATCCATAGAGTCTATGAGCAATGTTTAAAATCAAAAAGACTTACCAGGGTCATAGTTGCTACGGACGATGAGAGAATCCAAAATGAGGTAGCGTCATTTGGGGGAGATGTAATGATGACTTCATCGAATCATCCGAATGGGACTTCAAGATGCGCCGAGGTTTCGATGAAAATAGAGGCTGATTTTTACATCAATATCCAGGGTGATGAACCTTTTATCCATCCGGTTCAAATTGATCAACTTGCGGAAAGCCTGAAGGCTGAAACGGAAATTGCTACAATGGTCCATGCATTTGAGGACGAGAAAGAACTTCACTCTTTAAACACGGCTAAAGTGGTGATGAATTCAAAAAAACAGGCACTGTATTTCAGCAGGCAAGTCATCCCATTTTCAGAAACTCAGGTGGATCCATCTCAATATTGGCAACATATCGGCATATATGCGTACAGAAACGATATCCTCAAAAAACTGGTCAAACTACCGGAATCACCACTCGAGAAAAAGGAGTCACTTGAACAGTTGAGATGGCTGGACCACGGATATCATGTACAGTGTGTTCCCTCGGACCATCACACTTTTGGGATTGATACACCGGAGGATCTTGAAAAAGCGAAAGCCCTGATATGAATCGAAACATCATACTCTGGATATTGACATTATTCGCGATCGCAGCCTTCTGGATCTCAATTCGAACGCCTGAACATCAGGTTGAGTACACGTTGGCGGCACTAGGAATCTGGGGTGTGGTATGGCTTCTCAATCGAAGATTCAAAAAAGAAAAAGACTCCGAAGATCAATCCTGAAGATGTGTGATGTAAGCATCATCATGCCCGTAAAAAATGAATCTAAATACCTCATAGCTTGCATTGATTCTATAATGGCACAAACCCACCACTCCTGGGAATTGATTGTAGTGGATGACCATTCGGAAGATGAGACCAGGGATTTGATTCGAAAATTTGATGATCCAAGAATAAGACTTTTTTCAAATTCCGGTACAGGAATAATTGAAGCGCTGCAAACAGGATTAAGCCACTGTTCCGGTCGATATATCAGCAGAATGGATGGCGATGACGTTATGCCGCAGGACAGATTGATCGATATGATAAGAAAGTCCAACGAAGTGCATCAAAAGAGCATTGTCACCGGAAAGGTCAGGTACTTTGGTGATGAGATCAGTAAGGGGTATCTGGATTATCAGTCCTGGCTGAATAACAACTTACTTTCAGATAATCCGTGGTCCGGGATCTACAGGGAATGTGTGATCGCCTCTCCCAATTGGATGGTTGACCGTGAAGCATTTGAAGGGATTGGTGGATTTAGCGGCCTCAGCTATCCTGAAGATTATGACCTGGCATTTCGTTGGTATGCAAATGATTTTACAATTCAGGCACTTGATCAGGTCACGTTGTTTTGGAGGGAACACGCTGATCGCATCAGCAGAAAATCCACCAACTATAATCAACAATCCTTTTTTGAATTGAAGTTGAAATGGTTCCTGCAACTGGAATTCAATCATCAACCACTTATAATTTGGGGTCACAATCCGAAATCAAAACTTACCTGGAATTATCTTCGACAAAAAGGTGTCGACTTTGTGGCCCTCACCAGACCTGATCCGAAAGAAATAATCTCCAGCTTTTCTGATTATCCCACCTCCCAAATTCTGGTTTGTGTCTATCCAGAGGTACCGGAAAGACTTGAGATCGAATCCTTCCTAAAAAAGTACAACAAACTCGAAGGGTCAGACTGGTGGTATCTCTGATTTACTTCAGGGCCTGATAAATAAGTGCTCTGAGTTTGGCATGATCATCAAGATTGGCTGCTGGTATCACTTGCGTAAAATAAACCACCACAAGGTCTTCTACCGGATCTACCCAGTAGCTGGAATGATAGGCTCCACCCCAGCCAAATTCTCCAACGGATCCCAGACTACCTCGTTTTCCAAGGTCGGTGACCACCGAATATCCAAGTCCAAAACCAGTGCCTGCTGTCCAAACGAATTTATCATCCCCGATATGATCGGTCGTCATTAACTCCACCGACTTTCTGGAGATAATTCTTTTGCCTTTGTACTCACCTTCATTTAACATCATCTGAAGAAATTTAGCATAATCCATAGCTGTACTAAGTAGCCCTGCACCTCCTGAGAAACTCTTCCTGGGTCCTTCCACATACATCCCCTGTCCTACCATTCCTCCTGGGCTGGGTGCTCGTTCTAGACCTTTTCCATCTTCCTTTGAATAGACTACGGCCAGTCTGCCGGTTTTTTCCTGGGGAAGGTAGAAATGCGTATCACTCATACCCAGAGGATCTAATATTCTCTCCTTCAGGTAGGTATCCAGCGGCTGACCGGAAGCCGCCTCGACCACAGCACCCAGAATGTCCGTATTGTATCCATAGACATACTGTTCGCCTGGTTGTGCATCGAAAGGCAGACTTGCAATTCTCTCTATCGTATTCAAAATTGGTTCATCCCGATCTGCGAAATACCACCCTTGAATTCCGGCTTCCTCCCATAGGTCAGCGGCTGTACCATATCCGTATCCAATGCCTGCCGTATGTGTCAACAAATCACGAATGGTAATCTGACGATCAGCATCCACAATTTCATAATCATCCCCCTTCCCTATAGCAACTTTCGTCTTTGAAAACGCCGGGATATACTTTCCAACCGGATCACTGATCAGGAGCTTTCCTTCCTCCTGCAAAATCATGGTTGCGACACTAATAAGGGCCTTAGTCTGTGAAGCAATCCTAAAAATGGCGTCTTTGGGCATTTCCGCCCCACTTTCCATATCTCTTTGTCCGAAGGATTCGTAATAAACGATCTTTCCTTTCCTGGCCACGAGGACGACCGCTCCGGGAAGCTCCCTTTCCTCAATGTATGTATCGAATGTATTCGTTAAAAATTTCAGACGCTCTACCGAAAGACCTAATTCCTCAGGATCAGCAGGTTCCAGCTTCTGAGCCGGAAGACTTAATAAGAAAAGAAGCAGGGTGCACGCAGAGATGAAAGTTTGTTTTAAAGTCATTATTTTGTTGGATTATCCTACAAAATAATGAATTCCGGTCTTTATTGAAATTCCCGGATGATTTGAATGGTTCTATCTGTGGCATCTTCTTCCTGCCATACAAGCTCCCCGTTGTACCAGACTTTTGTAACAACTGTTGAATTTCCACTGATGCGAATGCCAGTTTTTAGTACGTCAAAATCATCTTCCGAAAACTGTATTTTGGTTTCAGAGTAGCCATCAGAGACGGTTAAACTTGGCATAATACTTAGTACTCTGGGATCCCCTTCAATAACCTCCACACCACTGGCATTGTCCAGGTTACCCTGATAATAATACTCCCAATCCCCATCGATCATGTGATAAAGCTTGATTTGATCAGGGTCCAGTAAGTCATCTTTTTCCAATTGACTGTTCAGTTCGGTGTCGCGATAGTCAATTTTTACTTGTACATCGATCAGAGTACAACAATCATTTTCTGATCCACATCGGACTGCTAAAATCGTAAAGACGATTATTGGAAGGTATAATTTTATAAGTTTCATGAGCTGGTATTTTGAAATTGAACGCTTTGACAATGTTAAAATTACCTCAATCTATTTTCTTAACAATCTATAATTTCTTGACCCTATGGGTAACCATGGAACCAGTTTAAGAATCCATGTCAGTATTCGGTATTTGAGTCGTTCGTCTTTGCGCCTTTTCCTGGCAGGATTTTTTTCTTTGCTGCCATAATTCAGAGCTTCGGACCAATTAAACTCTGAAATAAAGGACTTCATGACTTCCGGATGGGTGTCCCCAAATCTTTTTAACCTACCAAGTGGCCCATAATCAAAGTATCCAGGTTTTTCGATATATTCCTTATCTGCCGCTGGCTTTCCTTTATGTATTGTGTCAAGAGACTTGCTTTTGTTTTGCATCAAAACAGGTGGTCTTACCCATCCATAATGGTATATACTGGCACCCACTTCCACGACCTTCAACTTTTCAGTCCCGTCTTTCACACGGTAATTGATCCCATCGAAATCCGGAATTCTACGAAAAGATTGTGCGGATTTCCAGGAATGTATTTCAGGGTCGTTTCGAACAATTCTGATTTCGCTGGCATACCAACCATACGAATTCTGAATATGGTCATAGTCAGCCCAGAAGTGGACATAGTCGAACAGGAAACCCTCCACGTCCGGATCATTCCTAAATTCTGCACAGTTTGAAGCGATTCCATCCAGATATTTCTCATGAACTACCTCATCTGCCTGCAGGTAAAAGCACCAGTCCCCTTTGCACTCTGATTTTGCAATGTCAGTTTGATGCGCGTTTTCCATGCCATTTGGATACTTTTCCAGATCCCAAACGGTATCGATAATTCGAATCTTGTCGGACTTTATTGAAAGGATCTCCTCCTTCGTTTGGTCATTCGGATCACAGTCACCAAGGGCTACAATGAATTCATCCACAATCGGAAGTATCGACATGATCGACTGTTTTATAGGATAATAAAGCAGTGTGGCATTTTTGACCATGGTAAAACCACTGATCATAGGACTAAATGGTAATGATTTCAGTTTTTAGAGCCGCTCGTTGTGCCAGGTAATCCTGGTAATCTGGTTTGAAATGAGCACGCTTTTCTATGGCCTCTTCTTGGTTACCCATCAGACCGATGATGAGCTCACAAATCTCCCGTACGGCTTGCTGACCCCCGGAGCCGCCAGTCGTATAACAAGGATTCACGTTCTTCCGAATGAATTCATTGGTATATGGATTTACATTTCTCCCAACTTGCATAGATAGACCACATATCTGAGCAATGCTGAGGTCCAGAACATCGTCGAAAACAAAAGCAACCTCATCGTCCCTCAATTCATTTCGTTCTCTGAATTCTTCGTAAACCCTAATCTTATTTACCGCCCCAATGGCGATTGAGTCGAAATGTTCACGCTCAGCCCACTCCTTGGCGATGAGATTTCTGGCTCCCGTCATAATAGAACAGATTGGCAGTTTTTTATATTTCAACCAATAGCTAAACCGAAGCAGATTGACACCCATTGAATCAATTTCTGAGAAAGTACTACCACGCTGCGGATCTTTCTCTCCGTCATTAAAAACTCCATCCCAATCGAAAATGAAGCAACGAATGCTATTCAATTTTAAAGCTATCTCCTCGGGAGGCCGGGTGAACTTACCTCCTATTTGTTCGAATATGGTCCTGGTATCTCTCAAATGATATCCTGAATATCAAGTAACCCAACCGGATCACCGTCCTTCTCCACTACCAAAGTATCCACCTTGATTTCTTTGAACAACGAATGAGCCGTCTGAAGTGTAGCACTTACCGAAATAGTGCGAGGTTGATTAGGTTCCAGATCTTTGAGCTTTTGCTGAAGGCTACCTTCTCCTTCTTTCTCTATAATTCTCCTAAGATCACCATCTGTAAATATCCTGTAAACTTTGTCTCCATTCATAACTACCACAGAGCCGGACTTTGATTTTGACATCTCCACAAGGGCATTGATGATGGATTGATTTCCATCAAGCTTGAAATGCTCCGCTCTGTATACGTCACCTACTTTTCGAGTCAACAATTGCGTGTGCTCTATGAACTGTTCCGTTCCCAGTGTCGTAAAATGGTTATCCGTCAACTTTTGCATTACATTCCATGGAATGGTGCAGGTATGAACACCAATATTCAATGCATTTTTAACATGCTCTACATGCCTGACAGAACTAAACATCACTTTACTCTGATACCCATATCTTTCTACAACTCCCACACATTCCCTAACTAACCCCAAAGCATCATGACCTTGATCCTGAAGTCTTCCTACAAGAGGACAAACGTAAGTAGCACCGGCCTGAAAGGCCATATAGGCTTGTTGCAGGGTATAAACAAGGTGCAGATTGACCATTAAGCCCTTATCCACCAGGCGTTTACAGGCCTTCGTTCCTTCAAGGGAAATTGGAATTTTGAAAACTGTCTTTTTGGGATTTAACCCAAGCTTGATAAGTCGATCAGTTTCTGAGATGATCTCATCAGCATTAGATCCCAACGCCTCCACCTGGAGTACATCTACCATCTTCGATATGTCCAGCATGGCCTGATCTATGTCAGTTATTCCATCCCTGAACATAAATGTCGGAGTGGTCGTCAGACCCGTCAAATATCCCAGTTCACTGGCTGCCTTGATCTCGTCAATTTTTACTGAATCCAGATATAATTCCATTTTATCTTGTGCTTTTCTCTATGTGATGGATTTCTATTAGTGGCTTTAAGAACTCTTCGAGGTCATTCATATTCAACTGACTTGCGGCATCACATAAAGCCTCTTTCGGATTTGGATGTGCCTCTATAAAAAGGCCGTCAACTCCCGCAGCCACACCCGCCCTGGCCAAAGAGGGCAAATACTGCCTCAACCCACCGGAAGGATCGGAGCTTGGGATGCCATATTTCCTGATGGAGTGTGTCACGTCAAAAATAGTAGGGTAACCAATTTGACGGAGATCATAGAAGCTCCTGGGATCTACGATCAGATCATTGTATCCAAATGTGTAGCCTCTTTCTGTTAACAATATGTCCGTATTACCTTCCGACTCAATCTTCTTCACTGGTTTTGACATGTTTTCCGGTGATAGAAACTGACCATGTTTTAGGTTCACGGTTTTACCGGTTTTGGCTGCAGCCACCACCAGAGTGGTTTGCATGCATAAATAGGCAGGGATCTGAATGATATCCAGCACTTCCGCGGCAGCATCCACCTGATCCGGATAATGCACATCGGAAATCACGGGCAATGAAAACTGCTCCTTTATTTTTTGGAGCATTTTAAGACCTTCTTCCAATCCTGGTCCCATGTAGTAGTCTACGGAACTCCGGTTATCCTTCATGAAGGAACTCTTGAATACTAATGGAAGACCTAGATTAGTTGATACCTCTTTCAATTTTTCAGCGGTTCTCATCATGATGGACTCCTCTTCGATGACACATGGTCCGCTGATTAGAAAAAAGTTATTCCAGTTCATGGATGGATAGCGATTTTTGGAATGGCAAAGATAGTTTTTTCAACCAGAGTAAAAATGCCTGTTCTGTCCAATTAAAACTCAGGACTTCTCCATCAGATATGAGGCTGCCAGCCATTCCTTAATCTGCGTATTAAATTCTTCCTTTTTCTCGATTCTGACATAGTGCAGGTATTTCGATTTCGAAATCTGCAGCACCTTGAAGACTGGAAATGTCTCCACTTTCGCCGCCAGAGCAAATTCAATCTGAAGAAAGGATTTCCTGGGTTTTACGGCAGCAAAAGAAGACCCCACAGAAAAAAGAATGGTATTTTTTACGGGAGTGACCTTTACATCATCTCCAAGGTCAATCAGATAATCTGAAACTTTTCTGAAGGAATCAATGATGGTAGACGGTCTGTTTACGAGATGATCCTCAATTGAGATTACCTCACAGCTATGCTCCTGGTTTTTCTTCCTGAATTCACGTCTACATTTAGGACATTGCCACATGGCACCTTCTGTTTCTTAAAATCAACGTTTCAAATTAACAGGTGTTTTTGATTTACGATTTTCCGAATGTCATAAATCATGATAAATGACTATCTTCAAGACTCAACCATTTAGTAAACCAGCTATGTTAGAAGTATATCAGAACGATAAGTTCCGGATGAAGGGGACTGTCGTCAAAAGATTGAAGGAATACGTCACCTTGCAGCAAGGGCCTGATGTATTTAATGAACTGACCCATAAAATCAATTGGGATTTACCGGATTTCGTTATGGCATCGACATGGTATCCGGCACGACCATTTTTTAAACTCATTGAAGCAGCTGCTACTCAATCCGGTGTCTCTCTGGATGTATTCTGTCATGATTTCTCTGAGAATACAATCAAATCAGATCTAAATACGGTATACCGATTCATTGTGAGAACGGCAGGAGCCAGAGCGGTCCTGGGAAAATTACCTCGATTGGCAGCAGCTTACGCCAACTTTACTCATTTCGATGTTTTGGCCAATAATGATGGTTATTTTCGAGCCTGGGTAGGCTCACCTTCGATATTCAATGAAATAACACTTTTGCAGCTTCAAGGTGGCATGAGGGGTATACTTCGGGTTTGCAACAAGGAATTGAATGAGTGTAACGTAATCAGCGAAGACAAATATTCATTCGAGGAAGAGCCCTATATCCGAGCTACTTACGAGTTGCGTTATTCCTGAACAAAGGGTTAGAGATCATCTCTTCCAATCTCATACAGAACATGTCTCCTTAACCTGTCATTCTCTTTAAGCTTAGGGTGTTCAAATTCTCCAATTCTTTTCATTCCAATTTTCATCATAACACCCAGAGATGGAAGATTATGAATCGATGTAAAAGAGACGACTTTTGATTCCCGTTTGCTTTCAAAAAAATGATTTAAACAAGCTTTAGATCCCTCTGAAGCCAAACCTTTTCGCCAATATTTCGGATCAAGCCGATAAGCAAGTTCAACTGAAGGGGTAAAAAATGATTCAAAAGATGTGTTTTGGATTCCGATGAATCCGATGAATTTATCTTCGTTCAGATAATCCACAGCATATAGTCCATATCCCCATTTGTTAAAGTGATTCTTAATTCGCTGGATCATATTCAAAGTATCTTCCGGAGGCATAGGCCAGGGAAAAAACTTCATTACCGTAGGATCCTGATTTATCTCAATGAATAATGGATGGTCCTGATCCCTCCATTCTCTGAAACCGAGTCTTTCGGATCGAAAAAGGTAATTATCCATTATACTGGCTCATCGCGCGGTCAATACCAATGGTGCAAAAAGCCAGGATCGCATCAATAGCCCGGTCCATGTTTAAAACCAGCTCATCAATTTCCTTTTTATCAAAAGGACTGAGTACGTAATCTACCTGCTTGCCCTTATTGAAATCATCCCCGACGCCAAATCTAAGTCTGGGATAATCCTGTCCACCAATTAGCTGTTCGATGTTTTTCAAACCATTATGACCCCCGGCAGATCCTTTCTTTCGCATCCGAATTACACCATAATCCAGGGCAATATCGTCGGTTACCACCATTAGGTTTTCCTTTGAGACACTCAATTCATCCATCCAGTATCTGACGGCCTTACCACTGAGATTCATATAGGTGGTTGGCTTTATCAGATTCAAGGTCCGTCCCTTATATTTCAATTCAGATACGAATGCATGTCGATCCTGCGAAAAATCACCGCTCCCATGTACATCAAGGAGTCTGTCAAGCACAAGAAATCCGATATTGTGTCTGGTCAACTCGTATTCAGGGCCAATATTTCCAAGGCCGGCTATGAGATATTTCATTTGCTCTAAATCGAAAAATCCCCTACCAGAGGCAGGGGATTTAGTTTCAAAATCATAAAGAAAGTCTTACTCTTCAGTATCTCCTTCCTCAGCACCATCCTCAGCAGGAGCTCCTTCCGCAGCACCTTCCATTTCATCCTCATCGGCATCAAGTGCTTCAAATTCTTTCGCCCCTCTGGGTACATTAACGAGTGCTATCGTAACACGAGGGTTATTCATTACTTCAAAGTTTTCGGTTTCGAGTTGATTTACTCTAAAGGTATCCCCCAACTTCAAACCGCTTACATCGATGTCAATATACTCAGGCATATTTCCAGGTAAAGCTTTGATGATGAGATGTCTGTTTTTCATCATTAGCTTACCCCCAGCCTGCACTCCGGGAGCACTACCATGAGTTCTGACCGGAATGTTCATTTTAATGATTTTATCATCAAAAATTTCCAGGAAATCCGCATGAAGAATTACCTCACTGACAGGATGAAATTGAATGTCCTGAAGGATGGCCCTTTTCTTGGTGCCTTCAATATTCAATTCCACATATCTGGCTTCGGGTGTGTAAACCAGGTCCTTGAATAGGATCATTGGTGAATAGAAATGTAATTGTTCATCTCCACCATAAAGTACACAGGGGACGTTGCCATCTTCGCGAAGCCTTTTTGATTCAGCTTTGCCGAGATTTGCTCTTTCATACCCTATAATCTCAACAGTTTTCATAAATATATTATTTGTTAATAGTTACTGATTAATGAATAGCTTACTGATGGATTGATTGGTATGGATCCTTCTGATCCCTTTCGCAAACAATCCCGCTACACTTAAAACCTTTATTTTGTCACTGCCCTGAACAGGCAATGTGTCCGTGACCAAAACCTCCTCCAATTCAGACTCCTCTATATTTTCATAGGCCTTTCCGGAAAGGACTCCGTGCGTGCAGACCGCTCTGACAGAACTTGCACCTTTTTCCTTGATTATGGTGGCAGCTTTGCAAATGGTCCCGGCCGTATCAATCATGTCGTCAACGAGAACGACATCCTTGCCTTCCACATCACCGATGACCTGCATTGAGGCAACTTCATTGGCCCTTTTTCTATGCTTATCGCAAATAACTATCCCTACCTCAAAAAATTTGGCGAAAGTTCTTGCCCGAGCACTACCTCCGACATCCGGAGATGCAAAGATCAGATTTGGTAACTCCAGCTTTTTCAAATAAGGAACAAAAATGGCTGTACCGTCCAGGTGATCCACAGGGATATCAAAAAATCCCTGGATCTGACCCGCATGAAGATCCATGGTCATCAATCTGTCAGCACCTGCGGCACTCAAAAGATTTGCCATCAGCTTTGCAGCTATGGAAACTCTTGGTTTATCCTTTCGGTCCTGACGGGCATATCCATAATAAGGAATCACCACAGTGATGTACCTCGCACTAGCTCTCCTGGCTGCATCGATCAATAATAGCAGCTCCATGATGTTATCAGAGGGCGGACTGGTAGATTGGATGAGAAAAACGTGACATCCTCTTACCGATTCATTGAAACTCACATGTAATTCACCATCGGAGAATTTCTGAGAGGTAATTTTCCCTAGCGGAGTATCATAACCCTTGGCAATCTTTTCCCCAAGTTCGCTTGTGCCTTTTCCCGCAAAAATTTTGACAGTTGCCATAGAGTTATAAAAATTAAATCCCGACAGTCACCCGACGGGATTTGCATGTTGGCCTACTAGGGCTCGAACCTAGACTCTTCTGAACCAAAATCAGACGTGTTGCCAGTTACACCATAGGCCAAAACCTGAATTTCGGAGTGCAAAAATAGAAGTATTTTAAGAAATCCGTAATCCAGCGATGAAAAAAGAATAATATTATATAAAAATAGTTGCTGACTATCTCTCAACTGCTTTTTCGACCCATTGACGGGCATTGATAAACGGCAGTATCCAGGGGCTGACTTCATCCTTCATTTTATCGGGATAGAGTGGCCAGTTCCATGGGAAAATCGTCCTCTCCAGGTGCGGCATTATCGCCACGTGCCTACCATCGCCGGAACTCATAGCGGCAATCCCAAAATCACTTCCATTGGGGTTACCCGGAAAATCCGGATAACTGTATTTGACTGGTATGTTATACGCAGATTCCTCCAGAGGCAAATCAAATCGACCTTCGCCATGTGCGACCCAAATGCCCATTCTGGACCCTGCGAGATTACCGAACATTACAGAGTTATTGGGTAAAACATCCACATTCACAAAAGCTGACTCAAATTTCCCTGAGGAATTGTGCCTCATCTTCGGGTGCTTTTCATGGTCCGGATATACTTTCTCCAGCTCCATCATTACCTGGCAACCATTACAAACCCCCAGGCTCAGCGTATCTTCCCGATAATAAAATGCTTCAAGTGTATTTCGCGCCTTTTCGTTAAATAAAAACGATCCTGCCCATCCCTTACCTGAGCCCAGTACATCAGAATTGGAAAAACCACCTACAAACACAATCATATTGATATCCTTGAGGTTTTCCCTACCTGAAACGAGATCCGTCATATGCACGTCCTTCACATCAAATCCTGCCATCCATAGGGAATAAGCCATCTCCCTGTCACCATTTACTCCTTTTTCTCTGATGATAGCAGCCTTAATGCCACTTCTTTCTTTCCTGTTCAGGTCTATTCCATTTGCCTTGAGGTTTCCATTGAAATTAGAGGGAAATGAAAAAGTCAGTGGTTGAGATTTGTAATTTTTATATCTGCTGTCCGCGTACCTGGCGTTCGTCTGCTCCTTGTCAAGGAGATATGAACTTCGCATCCATACATCTCTCAGTTGATCAATATCAAGCGACAAAATCTCTTCATCATGATTGATGGTAAATGATCTTTCTTCAACTATCTGACCTATTTCAAAGTACTCCACCTGGGATTCATCCAAAATATTTACAGCCTCATCATCATTTATCTGAAGGACTACAGCTGGTTTTTCAGAAAACAAAACATGCACAAGATCCCCGGGTATGTTATCGAGATCAATCGCCATACCTCCGGAGGTGTTGGGGAAATTCATTTCCAAAAGGGCTGTTATCAAGCCCCCGGCAGAAACATCATGACCGGAGAGAACCAATCCCTTCTCAATAAGCCTCTGAACAATTTCAAAAGCAGCCAGAAGCTCATTTTTGGAAACATCCGGAACCCTGGAACCGATCAAACCTAATGTCTGGAAAAAAGAACTGCCACCCAATTCGAAATTTCCCGAGCTAAAATCAACATACAGGAGTCTCGATCCCGAATACTCCGTGTTCAAAACCGGGTTTACGGTCTTCCTAATATCAGAAACCTCAGCTACTGAACTCACGATCACTGTTCCCGGAGAGAAGACCTTCTTTCCATCCGGATATTTCTGGGTCATGGACAATGAATCCTTACCCGTGGGCACATTGATGCCAAGTTCACAACAGAATTCGCTTAATGATTTTACAGCCTCATACAATCGGGCATTTTCACCGCTATTTTTAGCCGGCCACATCCAGTTAGCGGAAAGTGAAACGCCCTTAATTCCTTTTGACAATGGGGCAAACACAAGATTGGTCAGCGCCTCTGCCACAGAGAGCTTAGAACCTTTTTTGGCGTCAATGATGGCGGGCACCGGAGCGTGACCAATGCTGGTAGCAACTCCCTTATTACTTTTGAAATCCAGTGCCATTACCGCTACATTATTCAGGGGAAGCTGAATCTCTCCCACCGTCTGCTGCGTAGCCACCTTTCCCGTAACTGACCTGTCTACTTTGTTTGTGAGCCAGTCTTTGGAAGCAACGGCTTCAAGCTGCAACACCTGTTTCAGTTGCTTCACAATATCTATGCTTTTTAAGTCCGGATCTTTAAATGTTCTAATTTCATAGGAGTCTTCCAGTACGGTTTTTGGAGAAGATCCGAACAAATGCTGTAGCTGAAGGTCAAAGGCTTTTTTACTGCCATTTTCAAACTTAAGGTGAAGATCTCCGGTGGTAGTTCCGACTTCGTAAATTGGAGCCCTCTCCCGATCCGATACTTTCTTCAGATAATCCATGTCCTCCGAAGAAATGACCAGACCCATCCTTTCCTGGGATTCATTGCTCAGGATTTCCTTGTCCGAAAGGGTGGGGTCACCAATTGGAAACTTCCGGATATCGAAATCTCCACCACTTTCCTCCACCAGCTCCGAAAGGCAATTAAGATGACCACCTGCTCCGTGATCATGGATGCTTTGAATCGGATTTTCCTCCTCTTCTGCAAGTGCACGAATGGCGTTGGCTACTCTCTTTTGCATCTCAGGGTTGGATCTCTGCACCGCGTTGAGTTCCAGAGCATTAGTAAACTCACCTGTGTTCACAGAAGAAACTGCTCCACCCCCCATTCCAATCCGGTAGTTATCGCCACCCAGTACCACCACCTTTTCCCCCTTACCAATGTGGCCTTTCTTCGCATCCTTTAACTTAGCAAAACCAATTCCACCAGCCAGCATAATCACTTTGTCGAACCCATAAGTCACTTCGGATTCGGAATGTTCGAAAGTCAGCAAACTTCCTGAAATCAACGGCTGACCAAACTTATTCCCAAAGTCACTTGCCCCATTTGATGCTTTGATCAGGATGTCTTTTGGAGATTGGTATAACCAGTTTCTTTCTTCTCCTTTTTCCCACTCTCTTCCAGGACCAGAACGTGGATATGAAGTCATGTAAACAGCAGTTCCTGCCAATGGAAAACTTCCTTTGCCACCTGCCAACCGATCCCTGATCTCTCCTCCGGAACCTGTCGCCGCGCCGTTAAATGGCTCTACCGTAGTTGGAAAATTATGTGTTTCAGCTTTTAGAGAGATTACGGATTCGAAATCGCTTGTCCTGAAATATTCAGGTTGATGTTGTTTTTCCGGAGCGAATTGTTCGACTTGGGGCCCGGAAATGAAGGCCACATTGTCTTTGTAAGCCGACACTATAAAATTTGGATTTTCCTTTGATGTTTTTTTGATCCACTGAAAAAGTGAAAGCTCCTGAGTGACCCCATCAATGATGAATTCTCCATTAAATACTTTGTGACGACAGTGTTCGGAATTGATCTGACTAAAGCCAAAAATCTCGGCATCTGTAAGCGAACGACCGATTTCATTACTCACACCCTGCAGAAACTCTATCTCATCATCACTAAGTGCAAGTCCTTCCTTTTGATTGAAAAGAGAAATGTTCTCGATGGCAACTATCTCTTCCGGCTGACGATCTAATGTGAAAATCTCCTGATCAAGTTGGTCGTAGTATTGCTGCAGCATTGGGTCGAATGCGTCAGCCACATCCTGAGGAACGAACTCTTCAATTCTTTGTATACCCGTCACACCGCAATTTTGTGTAATCTCCACTGCATTGGTACTCCAGGGTGTGATCATTTCTTTTCTGGGACCTACATATTTACCGGCTAAATCTTCATTCTTCACAAGTTGGGCTCCACTAAAAAGCCATGTCAAAATCTCAATTGATTTAGGAGTTAATGGAGCTGCTGATCCTACGGCAATGACTGATTTCCTGTGTGCGTTTTTGAAAAAAAAGATCATGAATTGATGGTCCGATTTTTAAGATGCAAACATAGAACATTAAAGTCTAGAATATGGAGTGGTGATCCTGCTGAATGTGCTTTCGAAGCTTTGAATGACTCACCAATTCCTCGTGCCTTAAATCCAGGATCCATTTGTGATCAAAATTTGCTCCAACTCTAGGAATCAGTTTACCTGCAGGAATTACAGAATCCCATGCTCCGAGAATAAGGTAGGTTGGACCTTTAATGGATTGGACGGATAAGGAGAGCGTTTGATCGCTATGCTTTAATTTTTTTAAATAGACCCAGGTCCTGAACACCTTTGAGCGACTGGATGTATCAGCCAATTCTCGTCTGGCAAATTTCACAAGTGATCTGGGGGCCAGACCGAATCTTTCCACAAAACGTGTCAAATGATCGAGCGCAGTGTCATGCTCCATCACATATCGAAAAACCGGTCTGATCAATGGAGAAATGGCTATTCTATACCAAAGGGACCTGTAAACTCCATCCGGTGCAAGAAGTACCACCTGCCTGATCATCTCATTAAAAGTCACCATACAAGAAAAGACAAATCTGCCACCCAGACTGAAGCCCACCAGTTCAAACTCGTTCAATTTCTCTTTTGCTATAAATGCTTTGAAGATGATCTGCCAGTCGAGTGGATCCATGAATGTGTCTTTGAATCCCGAGCTGCCATGAAAAGGTAGATCCAGCGCATAGTAGGTGCATTTTTCTTCATCAGTCATCCAGGGAAGGAAGATGTTATGGTCCTGTCCAAATCCATGAAAGAAAATAATGACCCTTTTACCAGAACCTTTTTTGAAGTAGCACAGCTTGCCTAACGCATGCTCAACGGCCAGAAGCATTTACATTTTCAGTTTTCGCATCCCTTTGAAATAGAGCCACATCATCTTCAATTTAGAACCGGATTTTTTACGTCCCATTTCCATCGCATCCCATAGTTCGTCCGGAATCTGCTCCAGCATATTGAATTCACCTGCACCTTTCAGCCATTCCCCGCCATCAATTGTGATAACTTCTCCATTTATATAAGCGGAAAAATCAGAAACCAGATAAGCTGCCAGGTTGGCCAGTTCCTGATGCTCGCCTACGCGTCCAAGAGGAATTTTATTGGCCGGATCGTATTTCTTCTTGAGATCCCCTGGAAGTAACCTGCTCCAGGCCCCATCTGTTGGAAAAGGTCCGGGAGCAATGGCGTTGGATCGAATTCCATACTTAGCCCATTCTACGGCCAGTGACCGCGTCATGGCAAGCACACCTCCTTTTGCGGCCGCGGAAGGTACCACATATCCTGAACCAGTCCAGGCATAAGTTGTGACGATGTTGAGAATATTCCCTGGCTGTTTCTTCTCTATCCAGTACTTTCCAAGTGCCAGAGTGAAGTTATAAGTTCCTCGTAGGACGATGTCCACCACCGTATCAAATGCCCGATTAGAGAGTCTTTCGGTCGGGCTGATGAAATTTCCCGCAGCATTATTTAACAGCACATCGATGTGCCCGAATGCTTGAATAGTATCTGCAATTACCTTCTCAACAGACTCATATTCCCTGACATCACATTGTACAGGCAGTACCTTAACCCCGGACTGGTCTTCAATTTCACTGGCGGTGGCCTCCAGCACTTCCATTTTTCGGCTTGTGATCACCACATTGGCTCCAAGCCTGGAAAAATATGTAGCCATTGATTTTCCAAGTCCCGTACCACCTCCTGTTACAATTATTACCTTGCCTTCAAGGGTACCTTCGGCAAGCATTCCTTCGGTGTATTTCATATGTCTTGTTTAAGTGAGGATATCCAGTCCCGAATCAGGGCAATTCCTTCCTCATGCCTCAATTTTCGACCAAGTTCCGGCATCATTACTCCCGGATCCAGTGATTCGATCCTATGTACCAATATTGACTCAGCTGGCCGACCTGGCACAATTCCGAACTTCATGCCGCCCGAGCCTCTTCCGGCAGCTACCGGGGGCTTCTCTAGTCCAAGTCTATAATTATCCTCTTCATAATAGGTCAAGTACAATCCTGAATTTTTGGCCGGACCTGTCTTTCGGTGACAGTGGGCACAATTTACATCCAACCAGGCTCTGGCCCGATCTGCAAGGTCATAGGCTACCGCATTGTCCCACTCCGGCATCTTATCTACCTCACTATGATCCGGTAATCCATTTATTAGATTCTGCAATTGCCAGTACACCAACTGGTTCTGACCCTGATAAGCCTGGTTCGTTCGATTCAATTGACGTGCAGAAGGTCCGATTGGGACCATCTTTCCGGATTTTTCATGACAACTTTTACATTGGACAAGGTTTGGAACAGAATAATCAATGGCTACCTCTTCTCCCTTTTGGTTCGTCCAGGAAACGGGAATACTGGCACCAGCTACTTCAAGATAGGCTTCGGTTTGTGTTTCATTCCATATATAGGTCAAGGCATTCCAACCAGTCTCCTCATGAATCAACAGCCTGGTTTCCAGCAACTTTACGTTTTCTTCGGAATTTGCAAAATCCTCAGGATAAAAAAAGTTTTTGATCAAAACAGACCCTACGGGAAATTCAAATACTTCTTTAGATTCATAACTGACGGACGAATCCACTGGCAGATAAAAAAACCGGGCCTTTTGCGCGTAGTCTGAAAACAGAGGAGAATTGAGGTCATAAGGGAAAACCCGCTCTGAAGGATTAAGGTCTTTCAAGCTTCCCTCAAAAAATGACCACTCAGATAGCTTCTCGATAGCAGAAACGTTATTTGTACCTGCGAGGCTGACCTCTTTTATTTGCCTTTTTTCTTTTGGTTGGCTACATGCCAATATCACAACTAATAAGATAAGTCTTACTTTCATCAAAAAATAGGTGCAATTGGATCACGCTCGCAGATAAACTCTGACCAATCCGAAGTCAGGTTCTCGAAATCATTACCGGCATCGATATTTCCGAAGTTAATGTTTCCATTTTCATTCAGGCACATTTCGAATGGATTTTCGGGATCGCGAATGCCTCCCCAGGCGATATCCGGAGTCGAAAAAGGAAATTTGGTAAGAAAAAGCAACCCGAAATCGTTTTTTAGGGTGGGGAACATAAAGCTATTCTCAAAGGAATTGTGATGGATGAAAATCTGATTTGGATAGGGATCGTAAGCCTCATCGGTTTTTGCCGTTTCTATGTTTTGGTTGATCTGAGAGGCGTTCTTGGTGGACAGACCTTCGACCAATTTATAACTTACGATAGCGAGACCCACGGTTCTGTTATCTTCAATCGTATTTTCAAAAATCTCAATGTTTCGCGTGGCAAGAAGCATGATCCCGGTTCCTGGCGGGACAGTAGCCACGATGTTGCCAGCTGGGGCGAAATTCCTAAAGTTGTTTTCATAGACATTATTTTGATAGACTCTGGTGGTATGTCCGAATTGAGTCAATCCCGGCAGGTCAAATACCAGTATACCACCGGTGTTGTCATGAGCCACATTGCCATAAATTTCAACGAATTTTGAATTCTCACTTTCAATGCCCGCTACATTGTGATAAACCTCATTATTTCTAATGATCACAGAGTCTGATTGGCCCACGTAAATTCCGGCATCTGAAGCTCCGATGGCGATACAATTCTCGATTAGAACATTTTTTGACAACACCGGGTAAAACGCATAAGCACCGTTTTTTTCATCAGGTTTTCCCGTCCAGTGAGATTTTATCTTTCTTAAAGTTAAGCCTTTCGTATCCGTCACTTTGATATTGTCTCCCACGGCGTCTTCAACTGTAAATCCCTCCATTGTAATATTCGTAGAATTACTGATCTTCATTCCTTCCGCTCCTTCCAGTTGATCAGCAAAGGAGAGAATAGTTTTATCCACTCCCGCTCCTTTGATGGTCACATTATTTTTTCCATCAAGTAGCAATGCTTTACTAAACATAAAGTGTCCTTCCGGGAGATTGATCACACTGGAATCTTCAATGGTGATAAACTGAGTCTGAAGATCTTTTTGAATGGATACCCAATTACGCTCCGGTGGTGGAGCGGAACAAGAAATGATGAAAAGGATAAGAATGATGAAATGCCAAAATCTATTCATAGTCCACAATATACTAAAATCAGGATTCAACAGAACTCAAGGAGGATTTAAATACCTTATGCCTTTTCTCATCTTACCGAATCAATCCGGAATTAATCGATTTCACACATCTGTATTTTGGTATGAAATTTGAATCAAATTATTCACGAAATGGAAACCTTCCTGAGGTTTGTCCGTCATTAACATAAAAGTATTTTTTTAAGGAAAATGGGTCATACAAGCTTAAAAATTGATTATAACGCTATTGATGTTGTTGACAGCATCACTAGGAAAGAATTTGAGGAGAATTATTTCAAACCACAGAGGCCCGTGGTGCTTCGTGGATTATTGAAAGACGATCCTGCCCACCAGAAATGGAGTTTTGAATATTTCAAGAATGAGATGGGCGATATGGAAGTCGGCATTTTTGACGCCAGCATGGACAAAGTCGAAAGATCCTTCAAGGAACCGCACTACCACATGAAGTTCAGGGATTACCTCGAGGAAATTGAAAGAGGTCCCACTAAGAAGCGACTTTTCTTATTCAATCCATTTAAGCATAAACCGGAACTAATGGATGATTTCGAGTTTCCGAAGTTATGCAATGGATTTTTGAAATCTCTGCCCTTTCTGTTTTTCGGCGGGGACGGTTCCGTAACACGTGCCCACCAGGATATGGACATGTCCTGTGTATTTCTTACACAGTTTACGGGGAAGAAAAGGGTTGTTTTGATAGATCCGAAGTACTCTACTTTATTGTACAGGTTTCCTTTGAACGTTCATACGGCAGTCAATATTGATCATCCTGATTTTAATTCATATCCGGGATTAAAATATGTGGAAGGACAGGAAGTGGTACTGGAGTTTGGTGACACTTTATTTATGCCTTCAGGATGGTGGCACCACATCGAGTACTTAGGCAGCGGATTTAGCATGAGTATGAGGTGCCTGAGTCCAAACATCAAGGATATAGCACATGGCGCATTAAATGTTGGTTTGAAAACTCATATTGATGACCTATTGGTGAAATTCGTAGGTCAGGATTGGGTTGAATACAAAAAACGAAAAGCCATATCCAGAGCGAATGAATCTATTCGTAAACTGGAAACTGCTCTGGTAGTTTAATTGATCTAAAAGCATTGATCCTATCCCCGACTTTTGTCTTGAAAGTCGGGGATATTTTTTTTGCAGGTATTTCTATCATACCATTGTACCAAAATCCATTTCATTGAAAACACTCCTCCTTCATCCCAATGATAATGTTGCTGTAGCCCTGGTAGACCTGAAGCACCAGGAAACCATTAATATAATGGAGGACACGATTAAAATCGAAGGTGATGTTTCTGCCAAGCACAAGATTGTGTTAAAAGACCTTGAAGTAGGAGATATCGTTTATATGTATGGAGTAAAAGTGGGGAGGGCCATAAAACCTATAAAAAAAGGGGCTCCGATAACCACAGCCAACCTTACGCATGATTCCGGCAATTTCCAGGAGAATACAACCTCCAAATTTGAATGGTCTGGTGTAGATATCAGGAGATTTGAAAGTCGAACTTTCAGAGGGTACCATCGCAAAGATGGCCAGGTAGGGACCGACAACATCTGGTTGGTTTTTCCGCTTGTTTTTTGTGAAAACCGGAACATTGAAACGCTTAAGCGAGCTTTTGAGAAAGCCCTCGGATATGAAAAAGAGGATGAAGTTACCCGGCAGGTTCGGGAGCTGGTAGGAGGTTATCTTAATACTCAAACTGCTGCGGCATACCCTCCGGTGGAGAATAGAACAGTCTTCGATAACATCAAAATTCGATTTATCACCCATCAGGGTGGTTGTGGTGGTACCAGGGAAGATGCGCATACGCTATGTAATCTTTTGGCAGGCTATACGCACAATCCGAATGTGGCAGGTGCGACGGTCCTGAGCTTGGGATGTCAGCATTCGGAGATGGACATTTTCCTGGACAGATTAAAACAGCTAGGTTGTGAAAAACCACTTGTACTGCTGGAGCAGCAATCATCCGGCACAGAAAAGAACCTGATGGACAGGGCAGTGAAAGAAACATTTGAGGCCCTTGTGAAAGCAAATCAACAAGAACGCAAAGAAACTCCCCTGAGTAAACTAACCATCGGCCTGGAATGTGGGGGTTCTGATGGATTTTCCGGTATATCAGCTAACCCGGCGGTGGGTCATGTTTCGGATATTATGGCAACACTGGGAGGCAAATCAATACTCAGTGAATTTCCGGAGCTGTGCGGTGTGGAGCAGGAACTGATCAATAGAACCACCGATAGTGAAGATGCCCGTAAGTTTATAAGTATCATGCGGGCTTACGAAGCAAAAGCGGAACTAAGTGGCAGTGGTTTTGATATGAATCCTTCTCCCGGAAACATTAAGGACGGACTGATCACAGATGCCATCAAATCCGCGGGTGCCGCTAAGAAAGGTGGAACATCACCGGTAAATGGTGTGATGGATTATACCGAATATGTGGAGAATCCAGGCCTTAACTTGCTGTGCACTCCCGGTAATGACGTGGAAAGTACTACCGGACTTGCAGGTTCCGGAGCTAACATTATACTTTTTACCACCGGTCTTGGAACCCCAACAGGAAACCCTGTGACTCCAGTGATCAAAATTTCCAGTAATACCAAAACGGCCGAAAGAATGTCAGACATCATTGACATTGACACCGGAGGTGTGGTCAGAGGTGAAAAATCGATTGAGGAAATGGGTGAGGAAATCATGGAGATGATCATCAAAACGGCAAGTGGTGAGTATCAAACGAAAGCGTCACGATTGAATCAGCATGACTTCATTCCCTGGAAGAGAGGCGTTTCGCTATAGATTATAGAACTCAGTGGCGGTCAATCCCATAATCTGATCCAGCTCATCATCTGATAGTTCGGACAAGAAATAATCCGCTACGGATTTCGTCTCATCATATTTTGCTGAAAGCAGACATACAGGCCAATCAGAACCGTACATCAATCTTTGGGACCCGAATACTTCGATCACCGTTTCTACGTATGGTCTGAAATCCTCAAACTCCCAATGACTCCAATTGGCTTCGGTGACCATACCACTAATTTTGCAATACACATTCTCAAAAGCGCCAAGTTGTGTGATCGATTGCTTCCAGTTGTCAACTTCTCCCCGGGCAATACCAGGCTTGCCGATGTGATCCAGTACAAATTTCTGATTTGGGAATTTACGGACCAGCTCAATTGCCGAATCAAAGTGCTTCGGATAAATAAGAATATCATACGTCAAATTGTATCTGCTTAGCATTGATATCCCCTTTTGAAAATTAGTGTTAAGCATAAATTTCGGATCAGGTTCGTCCTGAACAATGTGCCTGAAACCTTTCAGTCTTGGCTTATCAGAATAATATTCCAACCGTTGCTCCAGTCTTGAATGCAGCAGGTCCACCCAACCGACAACGCCCTTTATGAAGGAATTCTTTTGGGCCAATCCCAGAAGAAACTCTGTTTCCCTTTCCGATTGATCGGCCTGGACTGCCACGCAGCCATCAATCAAATTCTTGCGCAATTCCGAATGAAGATGTTCCGGTAAAAAATCCTGTCTCAGGATTTCCATATTGGAAGAGATCCATTCGTATTTCTCAGGATCATATTTCCAAAAATGCTGATGGCTATCTATGTATTCCAATTGCTGATGTCACTAATGTTTGATCAATTTCTTTTCGAGGTCCTCCAGTGAAATGCCCTTGGTTTCCGGCATCATAAAGATTACAAAAAGTAATTGTAGGACCATGAATCCAGCGTAAAAGTAAAAAACATTCCATGGTGCAAAGCTGGCTATAGCCAATGATCCGAATTGTGTAATCAATGCCGCAAATACCCAATGAGTGGCAGCTCCCCAGGATTGACCAAAAGCACGGACTTTATTTGGAAATACCTCAGAAATGAATACCCATATCACGGCTCCCTGTCCCACTGCATGACTTCCAATGAAAAGTAAAATGAAGTACAACTTTATCGATGCATCCAGATCATTGTAGAATGCCACTCCGATCATACTCAGACTTATGATGTATCCGAAGGAACATATATACATCAATAATTTCCTGCCTGCTCTGTCGATCAAATACATCCCAATTAATGTGAAGACCAAATTAGAAATACCAATCGATATGGAACTGAACAGGGACTCAGTGGAGGCAAAACCTGCTTTCTCAAGAATTTCAGGTGCGTAATAGAGTACGAAGTTTATACCCGACATTTGATTGAAAAAAGCAATCAGGAAGGCGAGGATCAAGGGAAGTCTGTATCTCCGGCTAAAAATTCCACCTTTGATGACAGACGTGACATGCTTGTCCGCTTTGATCGCTGCCAGTGTCTCCTGCGCCTCCTCCTGGGACTGGGTCTTCTTTAAAACCTCAAGGGCTTCGACCTCTTTATTTTCATGTACCACTAACCATCGGGGACTCTCCGGAACCCGAAACATCATTAGAGTATATATTAGGGCGGGAATTGCCTCCACTCCCAGCATCCAGCGCCAGTCATTTTCTCCTCCGAAGCCATCCAGGAGATAATTTGATATGTAGGCTATCAAAATACCCAATACAATATTAAACTGATACAGAGCAACGAGAGTCCCTCTGTTTTTAGAGCCAGCTATCTCAGAGGTATAGGTAGGAGCAGCAATCGAGGAAGCCCCTACTCCAAGTCCACCGAGGAACCGAAAGAAAGAGAACATATATGGATCCGTGGCAAGTGCGGACCCAAGCGCGGAGATCAGATAAAACGCCCCAATCCAAATGAGCGTCTTTTTTCTACCAAATTTATCCGTAGGAATTCCTCCAAGTAGCGCACCTATGACCGTACCCCACAATGCCATGGACATTATAAAGAATCCATGAAACATTGGAGAAGTATTCCAAAGTGCACGAATGGGCAGGTTTGCCCCTGAAATTACGACAGTATCAAATCCAAACAGGAAACCGGCAAGTGAAACCACTACGGAATAGTAGACAACTTTATTGTTCATTTTATGGGTTAGGCTTTCGTTCTAAGATAAGGACAATTTGACTGAAATTGGGAATCTGAAACCCGCTGGTGATTGTCATTAGTTATTTATTGATTTTATGGCGGGACATTCTACCATATCAGAATTGAAATGCTATATTTGCACCTCATTTTTGAAAGGCATCAGACGGATGCTTAGAATATTCAATCAAATATCCACGGAGAGGTGGGTGAGTGGCTGAAACCACATGTTTGCTAAACATGCGTGCAGGAAACTGTACCGGGGGTTCGAATCCCCCTCTCTCCGCTCTTATCCACAGTAGCTTTAGCGAAGGTGGATGGTAAACCAAAGCTTTAGCGATGGTGGATAATTGTTTTAAACCCAAACTGGTCCTCTAGCTCAACTGGATAGAGCAACTGCCTTCTAAGCAGTAGGTTTCAGGTTCGAGTCCTGAGAGGATCACTTCTTCTGCCGAAACGGCAACCAAAGTTCTTTCTTGCAATTTTTTATTGGTAGTTAAGGATAGCAGTAGGTTTCAGTCGGAATCGTCCGCCCGGTCGAGTCCTGAGAGGATCACTTCTTCTGCCGAAACGGCAACCAAAGTTCTTTCTTGCAATTTTTTATTGGTAGTTAAGGATAGCAGTAGGTTTCAGTCGGAATCGTCCGCCCGGTCGAGTCCTGAGAGGATCACTTCTTCTGCCGAAACGGCAACCAAAGTTCTTTCTTGCAATTTTTTATTGGTAGTTAAGGATAGCAGTAGGTTTCAGTCGGAATCGTCCGCCCGGTCGAGTCCTGAGAGGATCACTTTTATCCACTGTAGCCTTGGCGAAGGTGGATCGTAAACCTAAGCTTTAGCGCAAGTAGATTGCTATTTAAACCCAAACTGGTCCTCTAGCTCAGACTACGCGTCCCAACTGGATAGAGCAACTGCTCACCCCTAAGGCCCCGATTATTGCATGTAAAAAATCCTGTTCAACTACTTACTGCACTGGTTGTCATCATTAAGAACTGATGTCAGTGGTGAATTGTATTGGTCCAATGATCGAGCTGAGAAGTTTATAAAGTTTATGCCTAAGGCTTTCTAGTCAGTGTAGACAAAATGTAGACGATCATTACTTTATTTCAAATAAGGATGAGGATAGCTTTGATCAAAATCTAAAGATGAAAAAGTATCTTCTCGTGATTCTTATATCGCTTGCAGCAACAAGAGTTGTACAAGCGCAAAATATCAATTGGCACCTTGGTATAAATGGACAGTCCTCTCTGGAAGTCCAAACAGCTCCAAATATTTTTTATAGTACGGAGCTTCTAAATCCTTTAAACACAATAAAAGGAGCCGGGATTTTGGGCATGGTCGAAATACCGGTTGGCAGACATTACGTTAATTACCAGATAGGCTTACGATATGGAACTATAATTCCGGGATATCGGGGTCCTTATAATCGATTTTACCCTGGAATCAATCCTTTCGACAGGGATAGCTGGATTGCCCTGCCTCCGCGAAAAGAAGGGATACTGATAGATCAGTTTATCACATTTTTTCCCGAACGGTTCAAAATATGGCGTAAAACTACCAATATTGGTTTTGGCGTTTCGGTACTTTCAGTCAATCCTAATCACAAATGGGACTACATTATACATGATCACAATACGAAATATATTTTCCGAAGAGGATTTAGCTACATCACCCCCGGGCTTCTAGTAGATGTTGTCAAAAAATTCAATTTCCCGATATCCCTCGGTTTGAAGCTTACATTTCATCCACATGGATTCGTTCAGTACTACCCCCAATCCACAATGCTTTCAGGAAACTTTTCGATTAACTATTGGATCAATAATTGATTTTTAAGCCTTCCAGAATTTTTGCATTTCTATAAAAAGGAAGGAGGCGGTCCAGGTAATCAAAACCAAACCGGTCAAAGACTCTATACCTACCAGATACCTGATATCTCCGGTCACCACAATGTCACCATACCCCAGTGTGGTGTAGGTGGAAAATGAGAAGTAAACGATGTCCAGCAAAGTGCCATTGAACTCTCCTTTGAAGGTGCCCCACACCCCATCCTTATACATCCAGTAATACGCCAATGCAAAAACCCATACTTCAAGAATGTGTGCCAGCAAGGCTACCGATACGCCAAACAGAATCCTCACCCTCTTTTTCATCCTAAGATTGGGCATTAGCTGTGTAAGCTGATATAAAAACTCATAGTGGATGATGACCACTGTCCCAATCACCAGTGTATTGATAAGAATTAGCAGATACATACGAAATGGTGGAAAGCAACAAACCTATATCTATAAAACTTTATGACAACTGATATACATCACAAAAAAACCTTTGAAAAATCAATACTACATTTAGGACATTTAATGAAACCTTTTTAAGTTTGACACGAATACTACATTTAGGACATTGACAGAATGAAGAAATTTCAATTAGGTGAATTCGAGGAAATAGTGCTCCTCACCGTTGGCGTGCTTTACAATGAGGCATACGGCGTAGCCATTAAAAAGGAGATCGAGACCCGACTCAAACGCAATGTAAGCGTGGGTGCCCTTCAGTCCGCTTTGAGGCGAATGGAAAAGAAAGGTTTTTTGAACTCCAAAGAGGGAGAAACAACGGAAAACAGAGGTGGTAAACCCAAAAGATACTTTACCATAACGGCATTTGGTAGCCAGGCATTACAATATAATCGTGATGTCAGAACCGACCTCTGGAACTCGATTCCAAAGGTGGCGCTTGACGCAAAAATTGTATGCTAAAAAAACTAGGTGACCGTATTTTCAAAGGGTTCTGTCACCCGGATTACTATCCGGACATCAAAGGGGACCTGGAAGAACTTTACCTGGAACAGAAATCCAGCAATAAGATGGTTTCCGACTCCAGATACCTATTGGAGGTGGTGCGACTGATGCGTCCAGGTCTTATGCGCCCCCTGTTTAAAAACTCAAAATTTAAAAGAACTGACATGTTATATAATTATTTCAAAATCAGCCTTAGAAATCTTGGCAAGCACAAGGTTTTCACAGGCATAAACGTCATTGGTTTGGCTTTTGGGCTTACCGCTTTCCTCCTGATCAATGAATACATCAGGTTCGAGCGAAGCTATGATCAATTCTTCACAGACTCTGACCAGCTCTACCGTCTCACTACGGATCAGGTCATAGACAGTGTCCTGGGAACTAGGGATGCCATGTCCTTCCATCCTTCGGGAAAAGTACTGGTTGAAGAGTTTCCTGAAATCGTGGATTATACCACCAGCTGCCCTTTCGTTTCTCTGATCACAAGGCACAATGATCGGGTAGTGAATGAAGAAAACATCATAGCGGCGGATTCTAATTTTCTGAAGATTTTTGATTACAAAGTTCTGGCAGGTGACAGGGAAACCATGCTGGATGAGCCTTACAGTCTGGTTCTGACCAAATCAAAGGCCGAAGCTTACTTCGGAGATGAAAATCCGGTAGGTCAATCGATTCAGGCATTGGGGAGCTTCCAAAGGCAATTCAAAGTCACTGGCGTAATTCAGGATGTCCCCGAAAATACGCATTACAAATATGACCTGTTAATGTCTCTCAAAAGCATTCAGGAACGACTCGATGACGACGCATGGAGTGGATATAATTATTACACCTTTCTTAAAATCCTCCCCTCTGCAAACATTGATGAGTTACAAGCTAAAGTCGCACCCTTGTCTAAAAAGTATTTGGGGGAGGATTCAAAACTTGTTTTCAATATCCAACCGGTAGAATCCATCCATCTTTATTCGGATTTCACCTACGAGCCGGAAATCCATGGCAGCGCAAGATCAGTAGACTTCATGGTAGTGATTTCCGTATTCATCATCATCATCGCCTGGGTCAACTACGTGAATCTTTCCACTGCACGGGCTGTGGATAGGGCAAAGGAAGTTGGGCTTCGAAAGGTGATCGGTGCCCATAAGTCACAACTCATCAACCAGTTTATGTTTGAATCCCTTTTGGTTAACTTCATGGGGGCATTGCTGGCCCTGTTTATGGCGGAGATATTACTCCCTTACTTCAACCAGCTTATTGGAAAAGACATAGCGGTAAGCGTATGGAATAATATCCCGTTCCTTAAAAACCTGGCAATATTCTTCCTGATCGGAACTCTCATCTCAGGGATTTATCCGGCTTTGGTCCTGTCCCGTTTTCAGCCGGTGACAGTACTTAGGGGCAAGTTTCGGAATTCGAAAGGAGGTGTGATGCTAAGAAAAGGACTGGTAGTTGTCCAGTTTTCGGCTTCCCTTGTCCTGATCGCCAGTACATTTATTGTAACCAGGCAGGTTCAATATATGTTGAGTACGGATTTGGGAATTGACATTGACTATGTAGTGGGATTTAGCAATCCCAGCTATGATAGCGAGAGAGAGGAAGAAATGACTGAGAAATTCAAAACTTTCAAGGATCAACTTAAATCAAATCCGGCAATTTCAGCGGTGGGTATGACGTCCAATTTGCCTGGTGGGGGAAGCTCAGACATCAACTCATCAAGTGGTGGTGTCCGGATAGTGGGCGTTACGGATCGGTTAGATGGAACTGTCTACATGCAGGGCAATGATCCTGGATTTATGGAGACGGTAGGTCATGAGCTTATTTATGGAAGAAACTTTCATGAGAATCGGGAGGTCGATTCTGCTTCGCTTATTGTCAATGAGGCCTTCCTGAGGCGACTTGGGATCCAGGATTTGGAGAGCATGCTTAACGAGAAAGTGCAGTTTGGAAGAGATCCTGAAAACAGAAAATGGACCATTATTGGAATCGTTGAGGATTATCACAGAACCAGTCTTAAAAGTTCTGTTGAACCTACTGTCTACTGGAATTGGCAAAGACCCGGAAACACAGTGGTAAAACTAGATCCCAAAAACTATGAAGTTGGGCTTGAGCATATCCAGGCTACATGGGAATCCATATTTCCCGGATCTCCTTACTCCTATATTTTCTTAGATGAAAGATTCGAAAGGCTATACACGGAAGACAAGCGATTTGGTAAGGTGTTTGGAACATTTTCCATACTGGCAATTCTGGTAGCCGTGTTAGGGTTGTTTGGTCTCTCAGCCTTTATGGCAATGCAGCGATCCAAAGAGGTCGGAGTACGAAAAGTTCTTGGTGCTTCGATTTCTGGTATCGTAGGCTTGTTTTTTAAGGATTACCTGGTGCTAATTATTGTAAGTGCTGTTTTGGGTATCCCGCTAACCTATTTTGCCATGAATGCCTGGCTGGATAACTATGCCAATCGCATTGATTTTCCATGGTTCCTGTCAATTTTATCCATTGTTATCGTGGGACTCCTTGCATTTCTTACGGTGGGTTACCAGGTAATGAAGGTGGCCAATATGAATCCAAGTAAAACCCTGCGATATGAGTAGGATATGAGGTAACAGGTATTTTTATTTACTTCGCCTGAATGCAGGGTAAAGTATTTGGAATTGGGTTTCAAAAAACCGGGACTTCATCTCTACGAGAGGCACTCAGGATACTTGGCTATCGTGTCAAAGATGCTACACCAAGAGCTCTGGTTCCAATCTTAAAGAAAGACTATCCTAAAATCAAATCAATCCTGGATGATTACGATGCCGCGGAGGATACTCCCTGGTTCATGATTTATAAGGAGCTTGATGAGCTTTATCCCGGGTCAAAGTTTATCCTGACAGAAAGAGATGCCGAATCATGGTTCAAAAGTGTCAGTCGACATATCGGAAATTTGAGGAGCGCCCATCACGAATGGATATATGGCCGGGGCAAAGGCATACCATCGGATGACAAGGAGCATACAATATCTGTTTTTAACAGACATAATGAGGAAGTTCGTACCTATTTTCAAAATCGACCTAACGATCTAATCGTCCTTAATTTTAGGAATGAGGCAAAATGGGAACCTCTCTGCGAATTCCTGGGAAAGGAAATTCCGGGATCGGCGTTCCCCCACTTCAATGAAGTAGGAACGGCCAATATCAGAAGTCCCCTTGGCAGGAAACTTAAGTATGCACGAAAACAACTGAAGCAAAACCTGAAAATGAAATACCTGGATATAATGGGGTATTGGTAACTTTATATGTATTCCAACACAAATCTGGAATGAATCCATTTCACTCCATCGATTATTTCCTCCGACTCTTTCTTTATGTCAAAGCGCGTGACCTTATTTCCCAGTTCATTTAAAATTCCATAAATCCCACCTTCAAATAGGAATACATTCCAGTCATAAAAAACTTCCGGTGAATGTACCAGAGCTTCATGGAAGTATTTATCGTTGGTGACAATGTCATAGTTCATGGCGTTAGTATATCCTTTGATCATCTGAGGAGTAGACTTTAGTACCCTTAAAGCACCTCCAGCAACATTCTTCAGTAAAAACTTAAATATACTATTCAACCCATTTCGGACATTCTCTTCATTGAATTTCACACAAAAATCCTTGAATTCCATTCCAAGTTCTTTCGCGGAAGACTTAGCCAGATTCATATTTACCATTGCGGGGTACTTGGATGACGCCAAAAATGATCCGTTGAATTTCGGATCAAATTCCTTCATTTTCTTAGCTACATAATCGTACCCTAATTGTTTTTCCATAAAGTCTTTTAGGCTCTTGTAACTTGTTCCTTTTACATAGAAAAGGTCAAGGTTGATTTCTGTTGGGATAGTTTCCATGATTGCCAATAGTTATTGATGATCAATTCTATTTCAAAACCAGGGTCAATCCTATTTTCTACATCGATGATTTCGTCATGTAGACAAAATGTAGACCCCAAATTCTCAATCATGCTTTTTAAATAGAACTATTTTAGCTTAAAACATTAAAGAACCATGAAGCAAATTACTCCTATTATACTATTGACAGTCCTTCTGATAGCAAGTTGTAAAACTGATCAAAATGAACCGGAATTATATTCAATCCTTCCTGGTGCTTATAAGGGAAGTTTCAATTGTGAATCATTCTGTCAGGACATTTCAACCGAATCAATTTTGACCGGCAATTTGGTGTTAGTATTCACAGGGAATTCTGATTTTCTTGTGCTGAACGAGATCATTTCCGAAATAAGGAATGATGGCAAACATATCTACGAATTCATTCTCACAAGTTCCGGAGCATATACAATTTCCGATGGTTTGGTACAATTCAATCCCATAAAATGTAATGAGCCGGATTCAAACTGCTTTGTAACA
The DNA here is from genome assembly GCA_965228045.1 of Cyclobacteriaceae bacterium. GTDB lineage: Bacteria > Bacteroidota > Bacteroidia > Cytophagales > Cyclobacteriaceae > JANQEU01. The sequence continues at coordinate 3,310,487 of OZ245789.1, forward strand.
AGCATACTTTCCGGAAAAAGAATAAACATTGCCGAAACGGCGATTCAAATCGATTCGGAAATCGGATGGTTTTATTACGAAAAAATTGCCGAATTCGAAAGTGATCTGAATCTTTAGCTATTCAACTTAATAAATCCTCCATCGATGGGATAATCCGTGCCGGTAATAAAGCCTGCATCCTCCGAGCAAAGAAACAATGCCAACCTGGCTATTTCTTCCGGCTTTCCCATCCTGCCAATAGGTTGGGTTTTTGAAAGTTTCTCAAACATCTCGGTTTCTTTACCGGGATAGTTTTTACCCAAAAATCCATCCACAAATGGTGTATGCACCCGGGCTGGTGATATGCTGTTGCAGCGGATTCCATCCCCAATAAAGTCTTTGGCAATAGAGAGCGTCATTGTCAAAACTGCTCCTTTGGTCATGCTATATGCAAACCGATCGGAAATACCCAGCGTAGCCGCTACGGAGGCCATATTTAAAATACAGCCTTTAGTTATCCTCAAGTGAGGAATAGCTGCTTTGACACAATTGAAGACACCTTTCACGTTAACCCTGTAGAGTTTATCGAAATCTTCTTCATCCGTATTTTCAGCGTTTCCAACATGAGCTATCCCGGCATTGTTTACAAGGATATCGATGGGCGACTCGGAAGCAATCTGGTCAATCACATTTCTCACCTGAGTCGAATCACTTACATCGCAAGAATGATAAATCTTATTGCCGGTCACATCAGGATCCACTGAAACCTCCAGAACATGCACGATGGCCCCGTTTTTCTCAAATTCATCCGAAATCGCCAGTCCTATTCCGCTTGCTCCCCCGGTGACGATTGCTGTCTTTCCTTCAAGTTTCATCTGTGATTTATGAATTTCTGTGTTTGATGACCCAGCCCGTCAATTTCCAATTCCACCTTATCCCCTACTTTCAGGTAGGTCGGGGGCTTCATGCCCAATCCCACACCTGGTGGTGTACCTGTACTGATAAGATCGCCTGCTTCAAGCGTCATGTATTGAGAAATATACCAAACGATATGCCCGGGATTAAATACCATCGTCTTAGTATTTCCATTCTGTCTCAGGGCCCCATTCACCGACAATTTCATATTTAGGTTCAGCACATCATCGATCTCATCCCTGGTCACCAGGTAGGGGCCAACCGGACTAAACCCGGGACAAGACTTCCCTTTTACCCATTGGCCACCTCTTTCGATCTGAAAGGTTCTTTCCGAAATATCGTGGACCAGACAATAACCCGCAATGGCATCTTCTGCCGCATCTTCGTCTTCAAGATAGGTTATGTCCCTGCCAAGCACGATTCCCAGCTCAACCTCCCAATCTGTTTTTTCACTGTTTTTTGGAATTTCAACGTCATCATTTGGACCGGAAAGAGTATTGGTAGCTTTCATGAAAAGAACGGGTTCCTTGGGTACATCCATGCCCGATTCCGCCGCATGATCCGAGTAGTTGAGTCCCACACACATGATCATTCCAGGCCTCGCGATCGGGCTTCCCAGTCGAATATTGTTCTCAATTTTCGGAAGTGAACCCTCCCTGACAATTTCATTCAATCTCCCTAGTCCACCGGATTGAAAAAATGCCCGGTCCCAATCTTTAAAGTGTTCCGAACAATCATACCTAATCCCGTTGATCTCAACACCGGGCTTTTCACTTCCTTTAGATCCGTATCTTAATAATTTCATATTTCTAATTCATCAAAGTCAAAACTCTTTCCACCTCAGGACTGATAAGTACATTATTACCATCTACCACCACCACAGGGTAGTCTATCCTACCCGTGATGCCTGCCCTGTTTACTACGTCCAACATTTCTCTTGTGAGAGGATCGCTGAATTCAACATCATTGAACTTATAGTCAATGTCCCTTTTATCCAATTCAGCTTTAAAATCGACACAATGCGAACAATTGTTACTGCCGTAAATTACAATTCTTGGTTCTGACTCAGAAGAAACCTTGGTGTTTTGTGTCTTACTTTCAGAACATCCGGCAGTTATCAGCAAAGCCAGTGCATACCACACATAAAAGTATTTGAACTTCATATTTTCTTCGTTCGTAAAAATTGCATTAAATATATCACAATCATTTTGGGAGGTAATAAAAAACGTTAAAACCCTCAAAAATCCGTTGGGTCACGATCAATTGTGGTATAATTTTGAAATTCATGAATTGGGTCAACTCATTAGGAAGTTTTGAATGGATTGCGATACTGGTCTTCCTGGTCGCATACGCCTTGTACGCATTTAGAGTCATCCGGATCTCGAATGCATTGCGAACACCTTTTTATTCCATTTTTTGGAAGCTGGCTCTAAGATTTTCTTACTTTCTTCTTTTCATAGTTGCTCTTCTGGGACCTTCCTTTGGTGAAAGTACGCGTGAAATAAAGTCCGTAGGCAAGGACATATTTATTTGCATCGATCTTTCGGAATCAATGAACGCCTTCGATGTGCAGCCCACCCGGCTTGAACGGGTAAAATTCGAATTAAGAAACATCATAGAGTCATTCAATTCAGACAGAAAAGGTCTTATTATGTTTAGCAATGAGGCATTTCTGCAATGCCCCCTTACCTACGACAATAACGCACTCGACCTGTTTATCCAAACTCTGAATACTTCATTGGTCCCAAATTCCGGGACTGACTTTGGTCCACCGCTTGAGATGGCGCTGGAAAAACTGGAGGCCGAAAATTCTTCCGGAAATCAGCAAAAATCAAAGATCATCGTTTTGATCAGCGATGGTGAGGACTTTGGCGATGATACGGAAGCTGTCTCCGAGAAAATAGAATCCAGTGGAATCAAACTCTTTGCTCTCGGTGTAGGCACGGACAAAGGCAGCAGGATCCAGACAGGAAGAGGTTACAAAAGAGACAATAATGGAAATGAGGTCATTACACAGCTTAATTCCAGCTCTCTCAAAAAATTAGCCTCCGACACAGGTGGTAAGTATTTTGAGATCAATTCGAGCGTTAATGATGTCAATCGATTGATCAACACCATCAATCTGATTGAAGGAGAATTGAGAGACACGAAACAAGTCGATGCCAAGTCCAATAAATATTTCTATTTTCTGGCTCTGGCATTTATTTTGATGCTCATCGATACTACAGTAAGCGTAAAAGTGCTTAGGATATGATTAGACTATTGATACTTGTGGCTGTAATGGCATTACCGGACCCCACGGAAATTGCCACCATTAATAAACTTAAAAAAAGCGCTAAAGAGGCTTACGTCAGCGAAAATTATGGCACTGCCATTAATAATTACCGCTATCTGATTGACAGCCTGGACGTAGATGAAGATGAGATCTTTCTTAACCTTGGCCACGCATATTACAAGCAAAATGACACTACTAACGCCAAGAATTTTTATGCGCGCGCCACAATGTCATCCAAACCGGAGATTAAGTCCATTGCGTATCAACAATTAGGCGTAATGGCCAAATCTCCTCAAACGCTTCCGCAATCCTTACAATACCTAAAATCAGCCATCAAGGCCGATCCAACTAATAATGACGCCCGATATGACTACGAACTGGTCAAAAAGCTCTTGAAAGAACAGGAAAAACAAAAGCAAGATCAGGAACAGGATCAACAGCAGGAAAACGAAGATCAGGAACAGCAGGATCAAAAGGATCAGCAGCAGCAAAATCAGGATCAGCAGGAGAATGATCAGGAAGGTGAGCAAAATGAACAGCAGGCGCAGGAGCAAGAGCAGGGTGAAAACGAACAGGATCCTGAAAAACAAGAACAGCAACAGGAGCAGGAAGGCGAACAGCAAGACGAGAATTCGGAAGAGAACCAGGAGATGAGCACCAAGGAAAAGCTGGAGCAGATGAACATTTCAGAAGAGAAAGCACGAATGATACTGGAGGCCATGAGAAATTCAGAGATCCAGTACCTGCAACAACAAAAACGTAAGGCTACCGAGCGCCCAAAAAGCGGCAAACCTGATTGGTAGAACTCATAATTGTTGACTTTCCTGTTAATGGTGGATCATTTCTCCACTAGTTTTGTTGCATTGACATACAACCCGGAATTGATCAATTGAATTTATGGAAGACGTTTACATTGTATCCGCAGTAAGAACGCCAATAGGTAGTTTCGGCGGGAGTCTCGCCGCTTTTACAGCCACTCAGCTTGGCACTTTATCAATAAAAGGGGCATTGGAAAAAGCAAATGTACCGGCAGATGAAATCCAGGAAGTCTACTTTGGCAATGTGATAAGTGCAGGTTTAGGACAAGCCCCTGCACGTCAGGCAGCACTGGGTGCAGGTATAGGTCAAAATGTACCTTGCACCACAGTCAATAAAGTGTGTGCCTCAGGAATGAAATCAGTGATGCTGGGTGCTCAGAGCATCATGCTAGGCATTAATGACGTGGTGATGACGGGCGGCATGGAAAGCATGTCAAATGTCCCCTATTATGTCCCAAAAGCCCGTTTTGGTTATAAGTATGGCCATGGCCAGATGATCGATGGATTGATGCATGACGGACTTTGGGAGGCATATAATGAGTTCCCGATGGGAAGCTGTGCCGACAACACTGCCAAAGAAATGAATATTTCACGCGAAGCGCAGGACGAGTACGCGATCAATTCATACAAGAGGGTAGCAAAAAGTACGGAAGAAGGAAAATTCAAAAATGAGATCATACCGGTTGAGATTCCCCAGAGAAAGGGTGACCCGATAATGATGACAGAAGATGAAGAATTCAGGAATGTGAAATTTGATAAGATCCCCTCCCTCCGACCTGTCTTTAATAAGGATGGTACTGTGACCGCTGCAAATGCCAGCACGATCAATGATGGCGCTTCCGCGATTTTGCTCGTGAGTGCCAAGAAATTAAAAGAACTGGGATTGAAACCACTGGCTAAGATCCGGGGTTTTGGAGATGCTGCACAGGACCCATTATGGTTCACGACCTCACCTGCCCTGGCCATCCCAAAAGCCTTGAAGCACGCCGGATTAGACCAAAAAGATGTTGATTTTTTTGAAATAAACGAAGCTTTCTCAGCAGTCGCACTCGCCAACAACAAACTACTGGAATTGGATGTCGAAAAAGTAAATGTCTTTGGTGGTGCCGTGGCCATGGGACACCCACTCGGAGCTTCCGGGGCCAGGATCATTACCACCCTGAATTCCATACTTCACGATAAAAATGCTGCTATCGGTGTAGCTGGTATCTGCAATGGCGGTGGTGGTGCTTCGGCGATTGTGATAGAAAAAGTTTGATCAATTGAATAATGAATGTTCTGCTTCGTTAAGAAAAAGACATCATATGCGTAGCTTACTAACTTTAATTACGGTTTTTGCATTTTTACTCGCTAAGGGTCAATCGGTAGTAAACACCTATTACGATGATTACCAAACCAAAATTCAGGAATCTTATGAAGTAATTGAAAAAGACACACTAATACTTCATGGTTTTTACAAGAAGTTTGATCAGCAGGGTAATCTGTTAATTTCCGGGAATTATGAGGAAGGTGTAAAATCCGGACTCTTTACAAATTATTATCCGGATGGGGTAGTTCAAAGGACCACAAAATATGAAAATGGCTTGCGCCAGGGTGTCACCACCGTCTATACAGCTGATGGGGACGTACTGCAGGAGGCTACATTCAAGGATGATACACTGACCGGAGAAATTAAATTATACCATGAAAATGGTGAACTCAAAGGCTCTACGGAATTCAAAAATGGCTTGCCGGAAGGTCTCGTAGTCAGGTACTATCCTTCAGGAAACAAAGAAGAGGAAATGACTTATGTGGATGGCAAACCTAATGGAATGTCATACCAGTATTACGAAACTGGGGCGCTCAAACTCGAGGCGGAGTATAAAGACGGCAAACTCAACGGTGCTTACAAGACATATTATCAAAGCGGGAAGCTGGAAATGGAAGTGTATAACCTCCAGGGTTTACGGTCCGGTTATATCAAAAAATACTTCGAAAACGGCCAACTGGCTTCCGTAGGAAATTACCAGAATGGAGCTCTCCAGGGAGAATTTGACAACTTCTACCCTTCCGGACAAATCCGATCCGATTTGCTATACCTAGATGGAAAACTCACGGGCGAAAATCTGGAATATCACGAAAACGGAAAGATCAGTAAACGTATGGAGTACACCAGGCCCGGACTGGATGCTACCATCCGGGAATACAATGAAAAGGAGAATCTGATTGCCGAAAAGCAACTAATCAATGAATTGCCAGCAGGCAAATGGACCTACTATGACAATCGGGGCCGGGTCCAGATCATTGAACATTACCAAACAGGAAAGCTTCATGGCGAGCGACTGGTGTATGACCGCAAGGAAAAAATCCGGGAAGAATTCTACAAAATGGGCATGAAATATGGTCGGTGGATTGCCTGGTACAATAACGGGGAATTTAAAGAGATTTCCACCTATGAACGAAATCTACTTGACGGACCATTTTCACGTTTCTATGAAAATGGAAAATTAGAGTACGAAGGCAACTACAGCAATAATCGTCGTACCGGGGACTGGATTTATTACAATCAGGAAGGGGAACAAATATTAATCGAAACTTACGAACAGGGAACAATCGTCGAAAAGCAGGAACTCAAGCCCTAATTCGGACCTATCCGAAAAGACTAAAACCTTATCTTTGCCAGCCATGACTGAAGGAATTAAATCCACTGATTTCCAGCTTCCAAATCAAACAGGAAAGTATGTTGGTAAGGTAAGAGATGTATATCATTTTGAGGATAAACTGGTGGTGGTCGCTTCAGATAGAATTTCAGCATTTGATGTGGTGCTGCCTCATCCTATTCCTTACAAAGGACAGGTCCTCAACCAAATTGCGGCCAAGTTTTTGGCTGCTACTAAAGACATTGTACCCAATTGGGTACTTGATGTACCTGATCCAAATGTGACCATCGGATTAAAATGCGAACCCCTAAAAGTAGAGATGGTCATCAGAGGTTATCTGGCTGGTCATGCAGCACGGGAATATGCAGTGGGAAAAAGAACCCTTTGTGGAGTCCGATTGCCAGACGGACTTACGGAAAACGATAAACTACCGGAGCCTATCATTACTCCCACTACTAAGGCGGACGAAGGGCATGATGAGGACATTTCAAGAGAGGAAATTCTTGCCAAAGGATTAGTCAGCGAAACGGACTATGTTCGACTGGAAGATTATACACGTAGATTGTTTGATCGTGGTACGGAAATGGCCCGTGAACAGGGACTCATTCTGGTTGATACCAAATATGAGTTTGGAAAAATAGGAGACAATATCTATCTGATTGACGAGATACATACCCCGGACTCTTCCAGATATTTTTATCTTGATACCTATGAAGAACTACAATCAAAAGGCGAATCTCAAAAGCAGTTATCCAAGGAATTTGTGAGAAGGTGGTTGATCCAAAATGGGTTTCAGGGCAAAGATGGTCAGGTAGTTCCTCCCATGAGCGAAGATTTTATTCAAAGCATTTCTGAGAGATATATTGAACTTTTTGAGAAAATTACGGGTGATACATTCCGGAAGTCTGATCAGGAAAATGTTTTAAATAGAATTGAAAAAAATATATTGCAGGCACTTTCTAAAAATTAATCATGAAATACACAGCAGATAAGCAGGAGAAATACGTAATAATCCAACTTAACGAAGAAAAACTGGACACCTCGGTTGCCCCGGAATTAAAATCCGAGTTTGTCACCTTACAGGCAGAGGGCTTTAACCATGTCATCATCAACCTGTCTGACGTCAAGTATTCCGACTCTTCAGGACTTAGTGCGCTCTTAGTTGGCAATAGACTGTTCGGCGAAAACGGATCATTTATACTGTGTCACATTCAGGAGCACGTAATGAAACTCATCTCAATAAGCCAACTGGACAAAGTACTGGAAATTCTTCCCACCCAGGAGGAGGCAGTCGATGCGGTATTCATGAATGACATCGAGAATAATCTGAAGGAGGGCGGGGACGAAGGATAATTGTCGATATCCATCAAAATACTTGGCTCCAATTCAGCCTCCTTTGCTCATAATCGGCATCACACCTCTCAGATTCTGCAGGTCCAGAGTGACTTATTCATGATCGATTGTGGTGAAGGCACACAGCTTCAGTGTAAACGATATAATGTCAAACTCTCCCGCATAGACCACATCCTGATCAGTCATCTTCATGGTGATCATTATTATGGTCTGATTGGTCTGCTGTCTACCATGCACCTCTATGGTCGAAAGAAGGAGCTTCATCTTATAGGTCCTCCGGGTCTGATGGAGATCATTACCCTGCAACTTCGGCACTCTGAAACAGCGCTTAATTTTCGAATCGTAATGAATGAGTGGATTCCGGGAGAATCCAGTCAGGTTTTTGAAAATTCAAGGATCACCATCACTACGATCCCACTTGATCACAGGGTGCCGTGCAGTGGATACCTGTTCAGGGAGAAACCAAAGAAACGCAGAATCAACAAAGCGGTGGTCATGGAAAAACTTACTCCGGTAGACGTCAATAAGCTGAAATCCGGAGAAGATGTCTCAGATGAAGACGGTAATGTTAAGTACGTAAATTCAGAGGCTACACTCCCACCCCTCAAACAATTCACCTATGCATATTGCTCCGATACCCGCCTAAAGCGTGATATCATCGATACCATTTCAGGTGCTGACATTTTGTATCACGAGGCTACCTTTATGGAAGAAATGAGAGAAAGAGCCCACAACACCTACCATACCACAGCCAAAGAAGCTGCTGAAATGGCTCGGCAAGCTGGTTGTAAGATGTTACTGATTGGGCATTTCTCAACCCGATATAAAAACCTTGATCCTGTTTTGGAAGAGGCAAGAGGAGTTTTCAAAAACACCTACCTTGCCATCGAAGGCCAGATTTTCACTCCAGTCAGAACAAAATAATGGAAGAGAAGAAAAGAAATAATCTCTTTCTGATCCTTGCAGGCATTTTCCTTACAAATGCAATCCTGGCTGAGATGATTGGTGTAAAGATCTTTTCAGCCGAAAAGACCTTCGGAATGGAGCCTGCATCCCTTAAACTTTTTGGAGACTTCGTTCTGAACTTTGACCTTACTGCTGGCGCGGTCATCTGGCCAGTTGTTTTTCTATCCACTGATATAATCAATGAATACTTTGGTAGAAAAGGTGTCCGAAAAATAAGCTTCCTGGCCGCTGGATTCATTGCTTACGCTTTTCTGGTCATTTATGTCATAACAAAACTCGCACCTGCTGACTTCTGGTTACAGGTGAATTCTACTGATCCTGTAGGAAACCCTTTCAACATCAACTTTGCTTTCTCTAAAATATTCACCCAGGGCCTTGGGATTATCGTCGGATCGTTGACAGCTTTCCTGTTGGGTCAGTTTCTGGATGTCTTTGTGTTTCAAAAACTGAGAAAATATACAGGATCCAAAATGATCTGGCTACGAGCTACGGGTTCCACGCTCGTCTCCCAATTCATCGACAGTTTCGTAGTTCTTGGGATCGCATTTTATATTCTGGCGCCGGAAGAGAGTAGATGGAGCCTGACCCAACTCGCCTCCGTCGGATCGATAAACTACATTTATAAGTTCTCAGTAGCTATTCTTCTGACTCCTCTTATTTACGTAGGACACTATTTCATAGACCAGTATCTGGGAAAAGAGTTGGCTGAGAAAATGACCAGAGAAGCGGCTGAATCCAGCCAAAAATTCTAAAGGTTGAACCAATAGTTAAGCTTAACCACAAGCGCCCTGTTTTTTGGACCCCACATTTCCACAGCGTAATTATCGGAATAGACTATAAACAAGTCTGACATCGGTTTATAGCGCCATTGCAGTCGGCTATTGATGTTAAAATTGTCCCTTTGGGTATTGTACTGGAAGAATGTAGTCCAGAAAATATTCCTGGTGAAATTGATCTCTGCCCTTGGGCCTATCAGAAATAATTGCTCTTCGCCGTAAGGTTCCGGAAACTTCAGATCATTTTGCTCGAATGTTATCGCAAAATTACCCCAGGGTTGGACCCTGTAGTTCATCTCAATGGAATATTGCACGCGGTCTCCGTTGTAAAACCCTCCATACTCAACTCCAACCTGGGCAAAGATCGATCTTCTCTGATCCGTGGAGTAACTGGCTCCCGCAAAATTGAAATGATAAAAATCCACAGGTAGTGGGTCGCGATCTGTGAATGCGAAAGGGAACAGCAACCTTCTGTCCTGGTGTTCAAACTGAAAGTTGAAATTGCTGGTATTGTTCATTCTGAGCTCGTATGAGCCTCTGAAAGTGTTTTGGATAAACCCACCGGATGTGGTCCTGTCGGTAATGACCACACCCTGAAAAGCGTGCTGATTTATGGCTGGAGACTCGGGAAATATTCGATAGTCCACTCTCCCATAGAAGTGATCATAGCCGATGTAAACAGATGTATCCCTCACGGCATCGTAATGGATCTGACTTGGCATAAAGCCCATGTCCGCACGATAATTATCTCCTATCCCGGCAATATTTGAGTAGATACCAAATGATCGCCCGTCATATCCTATGGCATAATTATAGAAGTAGTTCTCCGAACTGTAAGACTCTGTTTCAGACAAGCCTAATCCACCGAAGCTCTGCCATTTGCCGTCCATCGACCTGTAACTCATCTCAAGACCACCATTTCGATTGTAATCTATGCGGTCCACTTCACCATGCACAAATCCCTGGCGATTATGAAAATATCCCTTGACAAAGGTTCTTCCAAAAACCCGTTGATGAACAGCCACGGAAGTATAGTTATTGCCTGGGCTTTCGGTTTCACGGGTCTGCATATTCATGAGTCCAAGCCTCAAATTCTTATTGACATTGCCACTTAGCCTGGCACCAAATAAAATTGGAATCGTGTTACCTTCCTCATCCAATCCGATACGTCTTGAGAAGAATGGCCTTATCGGCGGTATACCGAAATCCTCAAACAGATCACTATTCTCAAGGAAAAACAATCTACGCTCGGGGAAGCGAACATTGAAAGTGGTAAGATTGGTGACTTGCTGGTCTACATCAACTTGTGAGAAATCCGGGTTTATGGTAAGATCCAGGTTCAGACTGGATGTCACCGCCACCTTTGCATCCATGCCCACTCTGCCGGACTGACTAAGTGGCTCTCCCTCTTCGGGGTTTTCTGCTCCGGAACCGAGGACGTAGGGTATAACAGATATGTTTCTTGCTGACTTTTCAGGCTTCTGATCCCAAACCAGGGCCCCGGTATATCCAAGGTCCACACCCCGAAACTGAACAGGAACCGGCGACCATGTATGGTAACTATTGTTTGAAATTTCCGATCTCACAAAGTTGAGACCCCAGATCTTTTTGTCACCATACCGTAGACTTTTGAAAGGTATGGCCATTTCCAGTGTCCAATGATCCTCATGAATGACCGATTCTGTATACCATTTGTTATCCCAGGCATTATTGGTTCCGGAATTATTTGAACCTCGCGTGCCGGTCTGCCCGGTAATAAGTGACTCAGTCTGTACGCCATAAGGGTTGGTCCCAAATACGAAGCCATTGGTTCGCTGATTTACAGGATCAAACACTATCGCGAATGCATCTCCGTTCCAAAACCGGGTGTTATCTCTTTTCAGAGATTGAACGACGTAGGGTGCAGGACCTTTACAGATAGCAGCCACATAAATAAAGTCATCATCATAGCTTACCTGTACCTCCGTTTGGAATTGATCCTCTGCCCTCTCAGTGTCTATGGGGAAACTCTTCCAAAAGTCACCAGCTTTCTCCGCTGACTGCCATGTTTGCTCATCAAGCACTCCATCTATCCTGATTTCATCTTTAATTCTGGAGATATTTAAGATGTACTCATCCTGCAAATTACCTGTGGGACCCTGCTGGGCAATGGCAACTCTTAAACCGAATATCAGAAAAAAGAAAATTAGAATGCGTGGCATAAGTGACTTGAAATCAAGCCGCAATGATAGTCACGCTTTAAAAGGAATGTGCAAAAAAGTTGTTTAACAGGAGATAAAAGGTTGTGGCAGGAAATAAAATAATAAAATTTCTCCATTCACCGAAAATTCAACTGTTGTATAACATAGATTAAAGTATCTTTAGGTATCCATAATATGGATAACCGAATACTTAATGAGCAATGGCCCCGATCCTTTGGATCAGGGTCCATTGTTTTTATAGCTACTGTTTTATAATTCGGCCGTCCTCTAGTTCGATAATCCGATCACCATACCCGGCAAATTTCTCATTGTGAGTAACCTGAATAATGGTCATACCATCATCATGAAGCTTTTTCAAAATATCCATCACTTCCTCTCCCTGTCCGGAATGCAGATTACCCGTAGGCTCATCTGCCAGCAACAATTTTGGTTTCCCGATAATGGCCCTCGCCACTCCTACAAGCTGCTGTTGACCACCGGAAAGCTGCTCGGGAAACAGATCTTTTTTGGCCACCATCTGAAATCTATCCAGCATTTCAGCAACCATACTTGAACGCTCCTTACGCTTCACACCCCGGTACAATAAAGGTGTTTCGATGTTTTCATATACCGTCAGTTCATCGATCAGATGATAGGCCTGAAAGATGAAACCAATATGCTCCTTATGAATTTTCGAGGTTCTTCGTTCATTGAATTTATGAACGGGTTCGTCAAGAAAGTAATACTCACCGGCACTCTGCTTGTCCAGCATTCCGATGATATTAAGCAGAGTCGACTTTCCTGAACCGGAAGGGCCCATTACACTTACAAATTCTCCTTGTTTGATTTCAAGATTGATCCCTTTCAGGATAAAAATCCGTTGATATTTTGATTCAACGTATTTGTCAACTTCTACGAGTTTGATCATTTAATATTGAGTTTTTGAAATTTCTAATTCAATAATACAAATAAATCCCCAAAGCACGTACCATTTTAATAAGTGCCTGGACATCAATACTTTGATCAATCATTTAAACAAAAAGTGTTCATTAACGACCATAAAATGGCGGTAAATGTACATTTTAAAACCAACCTGCCTTATGCATCATCTCTGTAGCCATTACAATTGTCAAATATTGGAACCCAGGTCAAGGCGTTTATGGAAATAATAACCGATCTCTTCAAAGTAGGTGGAAATGAGAAACCCATAATGATGGATTGAAATACCATGAGGTACTAGGTTTTCGAGAAATCGAAAAAAGGCCTACATCAGGGACTGGTTTGGGCCAATTGCATCAATAACCCACAGATGTACGCACCGTAAGTACCAAGCGCATAACCACAAACAGCAAGTAATACTCCAACTGGTGCAAGAGAAGGATGAAAATAAGAAGCTACAACTGGCGCAGAGGCTGCACCACCAACATTTGCCTGGCTACCCACTGCCACAAAGAAATAGGGAGCCTTGATGATTTTGGCCACTGCAAACATAAGAAGTACATGTATCGACATCCATACAATTCCGACAAGGAATAATCCAGGGTTATCAAAAATGGCCAGTACATTCATGTTCATGCCGATGGTGGCAACCAGAACGAAAATAAAGATGCTGCCAACCTTTGATGCGCCGGCACCTTCGAGCTCCCTGGCTTTAGTGAACGAAAGCACTACTCCCAAAGTAGTGGCGATCACCACTATCCAGAAAAAACCCGATAGCAAACTGAACCTGTCCAGAACCGGGAAATTGGCAGAGAGAAAAGGAACAATAAGATCACTCAACCAATGAGAAACACCTGTGCAAACAAAGCCAACTGCTAAAACTTTCATAAGATCTGTCAGCGAGGGAATTCTGGCGATGCTTTCCTGATATTCCGCCATCTTTTTCTTGAGGCTTTCAATGGCAGAATCATCAGCACCCAACTTTTGATTGATCCAGCTATTGCGTCCAATTCCGACCATGAGAAAAGCAAGCCAGGTGTTACCTACGATGATGTCAACTGCCACCATCTTGGAAAACAGATCACCGTTTACCTCAAAAACCTCTTTCATAGCGGCCTGGTTGGCCCCGCCTCCAATCCATGATCCGGCCACAGTTGTCAAACCTCTCCAGACTTCATTGGGTGGAGGAGTATCGATAATGCCCGGCGCAATAACAGAAAACAATAGTATCGCAAGCGGGCCTCCGATCATAATCCCCACCGTCCCGGTAAAAAACATAATGAGCGCCTTCGGTCCGAGTTTCACTAATTCCTTCAGGTCCACACTAATGGTCAGTAATACCAAACAGGCCGGCAATAAATAGCGGGATGCCATAAAATAAAGTCTGGATTGAGCCGGATCGATGATCCCAAATGTAGACAGTAAAGAGGGCAGGAAGTAGCACATCAGGAGGGTAGGGACTACAGTGTAGAATTTCTTCCAAAAAGGGTTTTGGCCGGACGAGGTAACAAAAACAAAGGCCAACATCCCCATCAAAATGCCAAAGATCACGGCATCATTAGTAATCAACGGTTCATTCATAAATGTCTTTTACAATTGCAGTCAATTCACTCAACATCATGGCAGTTGCGCCCCAAATGAACTGATTTTCAATATCGAAATATGGTGCAATTAGAGGAAAATCTCTCACCATTATCTCTTTTTCCTTTCTTTTGGAGCCATCCAAAAAGTCCATCATCCGAACTTCAATCACCTCCGCCACTTCCATCGGATCAGGTAAGAAATTCGGCTTATGGTCAATCATGCCGACCACAGGTAGCACTTCGTAATTACTGGCTCCAACGAAAAAGGAAGACAATTGACCTACTATCTGAATATCACTCCGGTTGACACCAATCTCCTCCTCCGTCTCCCTGGTAGCCGTGGCGATCAGATCAATGTCTTCTTCCTCCTTTTTGCCACCGGGCAAAGCGATCTGCCCTCCATGCACTCCGTCGTATTCTGCCCTGCGTATTACTGGAAATTTCCAGTGATCCTGGTCGTAATAAAAGAGAATCAGCACTCCCCCATGCCTTAGGTCCGGTCTCTTCTTGAAATCAATCACTCCACCATTCAACTGACGAGCCTTCATCTCATTGTGAGCTACAGAACCGGGAAGCTCCATTTCCAATCTTTTCTTAAGCCTTTCCGGAAAGTTTGATTCAAGCATTATTCCAAAATTATCCAAATTTTGTTTTCAATAAATTGTAAATTGGGATGACGACTTATCTGGACTATGGAAGACTTACCGCAATATGTCAGCCTGACATTCATCGCTGTAGTATTGGCTACCCTGGGATTTCTATACTTTGCCATCAATGCTGCCACCACCGGGAAAAAAGATTTTAGCCCAACCATCGCCATCACATTCATTGGGATTTGGTTGTTCATCATAAGCACCGTTACATTTAGTGGTTTTTTCCGCGACTTTGAATCCAGTCCGCCAAGATTCCTTTTCCTCATCTTACCGCCTATAATCACCATTATAATCCTTCTGCTAAATAACAAGACACGGACATTCCTCATGAGAATGCCTCTGACCACGCTAACCTACTTACACATTGTCAGGGTACCAGTGGAGATTGTATTGTGGTGGTTGGCGCAGGAAGGACAGGTTCCTTATGCACTGACATTCGAAGGTTCCAACTTTGACATCCTTTCCGGGATTTCTGCGCCGTTCGCAGGTCTGTTTTTTGTTGGGCTGAGAAGCAAAAGTCGAATTGGTGCCCTCGTTTGGAACATACTGGCACTGATCCTGCTGGTAAATATTGTGTTTCGGGCCGTCTCTGCCACACCTTACTTCTTCGATCCGGCCTCACTTGAGGTACCAAACGTGGCAGTATTTTATTTCCCTTTCGTACTACTTCCGGGCTTTGTGGTTCCGGCAGTGCTTTTCTGCCATTTGACATCCATAGTAAAGCTATTGGGTCCTGAAGAGCCGGAAGAGTACTAATCGCATAATTGGGTCAGTCGCAGAGCACTTTTGGATTCCTCCCTATTGGCTCCTTCTCTCCATGAATTGCAAGCCGCCATTTTTTCGCCTGACTTCCAATATGCCTCACCGAGATAAAAATGTACATTTTCTACAAAGGCATCCTTGCTTTCCTGCAAGTAGGTAATGGCCTGTGAGTAGTCGGCAAGTTTTAGGAAGTATATGCCCTTATTGCGATAAGCCCACATATTTTCCGGATCCATTACAATACTGCGATTGATATCTTTGATCGCAAGCTCCAGCGAATCCATTTGCAGGTAGGTGAAGCCGCGATTATTGAGAAAATATGGGTCCGTAGAGCTTATCTCCAGTGCCTTTTCGATGGCAGACAGTGCCTCCGGCAATCTCTCCTGTTCAAGGTAAAGCTGGTTCAAAGTATTGTACGCATGGGCCTCACCGGGTGAAAGGGATATTATCCCCTTTAAAATATCCTCAGATTCTTCGAATCGATCCTGGTAATACAGCAAAGTACCCTTATTGATAAGGGCTTCAACATCTCCCGGATTTATGTCCAATACCTTATCAAACCTTCGCTCCGCTTCGTTATACCGTCTCATTTGAGTCAGTACCAGTCCCTGTCCAAAATACCCAAGGGTTGAATCCGGAAATACCTGTGTCAGTAATTCATAGTCATCAAAACTGTTCTCGTATTGGTCCAAAATTTCATAGGCCTGGGCTCGGTTGTGCAGGCATTCCCAATACTCCGAATTGATGGTCAGGGCTTCGTTGTAATCCTGGATCGCTTCCGCCGACCTGCCGGATTCCATTTTTGCCACGCCCCTGTTATTGTAAGCTGAAGCAAAATCAGGGTCTATATTCAAAGCGTCCGTATACAACCGTATGGCCAGGTCATATTCCGAAAGTTTGAGTGCCTGATTGCCATCGTTCAGCAATCGGTTTACCTGTCCTTCCTCGGACTCGCAAGACCATAAAAAAATGGGCAAAACTGCCCATACTGCCATATGTCGAATGGATGAAATTTCTCCTACAACGAGCTTTCGTAGGACTTCTGATATTCTTCCCAAGGTGTATCCTTATATTTCTCTTCACCCATGTACCTGGAAATTGTATCAAAGGTTTTGGCATCCAGGTATCCGGGAATCGGTTGGATGATCTGAAGCTTCTCATCCATAAAGACTGTAGTAGGGTAACTCAATTGGTTTCTTGTCAATGCAGCGGCAAGCTCATGATACCCCCGTTTTCCGGAAGGTACATATTTCAAGGTATGACCATTGAAATGGACATCTTCCTTCTGTTCGGCATTGAACTTGACGGCGTAAAACTTGTCATTGACGTAATCGATAATTTCCTGCCTGGAATAAGTATCTCTGTCCATCTTCTTGCACCATCCACACCAGTCGGTATAGAGGTCTATCAGGATCATTTTCGGATTTTCCTTATTCAATTCCACCGCCTCTTCAAAAGTCACCCAGTTTATCTCTGACTGAGTTTTCTCAGGTTCTTTGGCTGAAACCAAACCAAGAACTAAAAACAGGAAAAGAATATTTTTAAAAACCTTCATATGCTCAAATTTACATAATTTCAACTCTCTTAACCGAAAACAAGTTTCAAAATCAGGTCTTTACATCCAGTGAATGTCTTGATAACGATAAAATCCGGGGATATGCGATATATAACTCTAATAATAATACTTTTTAGCACTTCTTTTACCCTAACTGCACAGGACATCATTGCCTTATCGGAAAAGTACGCATACAATTCCTGGACACAATTCCGCGAATTGCTTAGCATACCAAATGATGCTCATTTCCCGGAAGACATAGAACGAAATATGGCATGGTGCGAGAATGCCTTTAAAATAAGGGGGTTTGAAACCCAAAGACTTGACACGGATCGACTGCCCTTGCTACTGGCTGAGAGGGGATTGGAAAATGCAACAAAAACCGTATTAATCTATTTGCAAATAGATGGTCAGCCCGTAGATCCATCCAAATGGGACCAGGAGGATCCATTTATACCGGTGCTCAAAAGAGAAAAGGAAGACGGTTCATGGGAGACCATCGACTGGGACCTGATCAACACTGATTTTGATCCGGAATACAGGATCTTCGCAAGGTCAACCTCCGACGCCAAAGGCCCGGTGAGTATGTTTCTGGCAGCACTTGACGCAGCCAATGCTAACAGTATTGAGCCAAATTACAACATAAAGGTCATCATGGATTTTGAGGAGGAGCTTGGATCACCTCCATTGCCAAAAGCCGTGGAAATCTACAAAGATGAACTAAACGCAGATATGCTGATTATTTTCGATGGACCCAGGCACATCACCAATAAGCCAACACTAACCTTCGGTGCAAGAGGTATAGCGACCATCACTTTGACTGTTCACGGCCCAAACCGACCTCAGCACAGTGGCCATTACGGCAACTACGCCCCTAATCCTGCTATGAGATTGGCTGAACTATTGACTTCCATGAAGGATAAGGAGGGGAAAGTAACCATCCCGGGATTTTATGATGGCATTGGACTTGATGACGCAACCAGAGCCATTCTGGATCAGGTACCAGATGATGAAACTCAGATCATGAGCAGCATTGGGATTGCGGAGACAGACAAGGTGGGTAACAACTACCAGGAAGCCATTCAATATCCTTCACTCAATGTACGTGGAATGGCTTCAGGATGGATCGGCGATGAGGTGAGAACTATCGTGCCCGCTACGGCCACAGCCGAAATAGATGTGCGACTTGTGCTGGAGAGTGATCCGGAAAGGCTATTGAAACTCATAAAAGACCACATCGCGTCGCGGGGGTATTACATTCTGGACCGGTATCCTACAGGCGCAGAACGTTCACAATACCCCAAAATCGCCACATGGGAATCGGAGATTTCCTATCGGGCATTTAGAACTGACTTTGACTCAGAGGTCGGTGTGTGGTTGGATCGCGCTTTGACAAATGCTTTTGGGGAAACACCCATTAAGATCAGAAATAGCGGAGGTTCAATCCCTATATCACCGTTCGTTACCACGCTGGGCATACCGGCAGTGACTGTCCCCACTGTGAACAGAGACAACAATCAGCATAGTCCTAATGAAAATATCCGGTTAGGAAATTATGTAGAAGGAGTCAGAACCTTCCTGGCAATCCTGAATGAAGAACTATAAGATTAAAAGTTACTGACGGCAGCAAATATTTTATCGAACTGAGCCTTATCGTTCCAAACTTCATGTTCATTTTCTGATGACTGAATGATCCATTCGTTTTCCTGTCTGAATGCCGAAATCTGCCGCTCAGGTTGATTGGAAAATCCAAAAGTCACATTCAACTCTGGAGTTGAGTTCACCGGCTCCTCGGCGAAATTCTTACTTGTCAGGGTCCTCAATCCCCTTATGTATTGCACCACTGCCGCACTATCTGCCGGTCCATTTTCAGACATCCATCTGGAGCCCTCTTTGGTCAGAACCATCGAAGAATCCGGATAATTGAAGCTGATAGTGGTCAAAGAATCCGATTGCAGCCGAATGATTTCGTTATTCCGATAGTCTTCAGGATTCGTATTGACACTCATCTTCATGAAATTATTGGCAACATATGTATCTTCATCCTCCGATAACCGCACGTAAGTGAAAAACGAGCGCTGCCCCTCTACTCCGAATCTACCAAGTACAATATCAGTTAACAGAGCGTTACCACCATACACCTCCACCCTGGTCCCAGTGGAATCAACGGAAAAATCCTGCCATTTGTCCTCAGATCTGCTGGCAATACGGGATGGCTCAATTGAATTCAGATTGCTCAGCATGCTGGTAACGAGGTTGGTTTTCGCTCTCTTCCTGCCTGATCCCTGCTCCACAAACCACTCCTCTCCTTCTTTTGTCAATAGAGTGATGTTACCATTCGCGGTTAACCGTACTTTGGTCACTTTCTCAGGATCAATGTTGACCAATTCAGTTCTGTAAGATTTGCTTCGCCCTTTGTTCCCGGTATATTGGACTACAAAATATACACCTACAAGCACAGCAAGAATCATAAGTAATTTTGGAGTAGTGATCTTTAGCATTGTCTTAAAGTCTAAATGAAAGTCTATTCATAATTACCCTGGGACCATTTATGCCTTTTTCTGGCGTTTACTGATCTCCTGAATAGTGCATAGGCCAATATGAGCACTATAGGCGCAAAAACATTTCCATACTTCAATAGATTTTTTGTGCTATCCTCTACGGAATCCAGTGGCCTGTTCGTTACACCTTTAGTTCGAAGTTCAATTAAACCTGTATCATCTGACAACCAGTCAATGGCATTGGAAGCGAAATTCACATTATCCTCGTTGACCTGCTGGCCAGGTTGGCCTTGCTGTCCCTGTCCGTTGAACACAAATTCTCCATTGGTCACAACCACCATGTTACCGTCTCCCGCACCAATACCCTCAACAGAGGCAGCAACGACCTGATTAGGTGAGGTAAAATCCGATTCTTTCCACTCGCGCTGGATGTCCACATAGACGGGCGGTTGTGCCAGTCCGGACATGTCAGAACTCTGGATAAGAGGCGTGACTCTTAAAGTAGTATCGCTATTTATGATATTGATCGGGCTGGTAAAAGGAAGCAGAATTGCCTCAAGGCCGGATGTAGTAGGATGGTCGGTGAAATTACTCAGCTGCGGAAAGTAAGGAAACTCTACCTGGCTATTGATGGTAAAAAAACCAGACCGCTGCTGCACCGTAACAGAAGCGCACTGCGCATCAATCACAAACTGCTTTTCAAGCAACAAACCTTTTGACGCCAACCAAGGTGTCAAGCCAATTTCATTCGAGGCGCTGAGCTGACCTGCCTGCAGATTGCCTTCAACAGCTGAATGGGCAAGGAATAGATTTCCTCCCTTGTTCATGTATTCGTCCAGTTTCCCCAATTCATAACCTGGAATGGTGTCCACAGGATTCATCCAAATGAGGCTGCGGTAATACATGGGAATGGAACTGGTATCTCTTATGTTGAAAGGCTCGATATCGTAAAGAACAGACAGCTGTTGTTGAAGCTGACCATAGGCACTCAACGGCGGTTCGCCAAACCCCTGAATGAGTCCAAGTTTAGGTTTGTCCTGAATGGCCAGTTTTTTGATAGAGGTAGTCAGGTCATATTCCATTGAAGCCCCTGGTTGCACCAATGGAATAACTTCCGTGCGCTCTCCCGACTGGAATACGACACCCATAAATGCCTGAAGCTGCTGCCGCTGATCGTTTTCCACCACATTGATGGATACCGGTGCAATACCATTCTGCAGGGCCTCCTGCTTCAATTCATCGCTTTCGTTAGGATTGACAAATTCGAAGACGATGTTTCCATCCGACCTATCTTCATACTCGATCAATTGGTCCTGAAGGTCGCTGCGAACAAAGGCAAGTTGGGGAGGTAACTCCTCCGTAAAATAAGCTTTGACCGAAATCACATCTTCAAGATCCTCCAGGATATCTTCGGTCGCTCCACTTAAAGTGTATCGTTGATCTTCGGTGAAATCAAACCTGAAATACAACCCATCGGAAATCAGATTGATCACCACAACAATGGCAGCAACCACACCGATTTGTAAAAATATGCTCGATTTAGTCATGTTAATACTCTTTTAGGATTGCCAATTTCTTTTGCTCAACATCACCTGAGAAAGCAGAAGACCCAGCACGATGATAGAAAGGAAGAAAATCAAATCGCGACTGTCTATTACGCCTCGACTCATAGATTCAAAGTGAGACCTGCTGCTCAAGTAGGTTATTACTTTTCCCATGCCACCGGTCAAACTGCTGCCTATGACATCAAAAAGCAGGTGAAAGAATACAGAGATAAATAGCGCCATTAGAAATGCTACTATTTGATTGGTGGTAAGACTACTTGCAAACAGGCCAATCGAGATATAAGCGCCGGAGAGCAAGATCAGACCCAGATAACCTCCTATTACACCACCATCGTCTATGTTTCCAAGCTGACTGATTGTAATGTAGTACGGTAACGTACACAGCAATGAAATAATTACTAAAAGTAAGCAAGCCAGGAACTTACCAGCTACAATTTGTCCATCTGAAACGGCCTTGGTAATCAATAATTCGATGGTACCTGCCCTGTTTTCCTCGGCGATCATCTTCATGGTCAATGCCGGAATGAAGAAAAACAGTGACCAGAAGGCAATCCCAAAAAACACTTCCATACTGGCCTGGTTGATTAGAAACACATTGGTCCCAACCAGCCAGGTGAAAAGTCCGCTTAAACCCAGGAAAAGAATGATCATGACATAAGCTGTCAAAGAATCAAAAAATCCCGCTAATTCTCGTTTCGTAATAATCCAGATTTTGTTCATAGCTTAGTTTGTCAGTTCCCTAAATACGTCTTCCAGCCTTGTTTCTACTCCGGTCATTTCCATGAGATACCATTTCTTTTTCACGCAAAGATCAAAAATGGCTTTGCGGGATTCTGAATCCGGTTTGGACTGAACACTGAACCAGTTGGCTTTCCCATCAATTGCCTCCACTTTCTCTACCGATGCCAATCCTCTCAATTCCTTCTCTATATCTCCCGATCCCTCAATGGATATTGTCAGCAGTTCCTGTCCCTGGGCCTGATGGCGGAGGGTATCAGAGGTGCCGTCCGCTACTATCCTACCCTTGTTGATAATGAGTATCCTGTCACAGGTAGCTTCTACTTCCGAGAGAATATGTGAGCTGAGGATTACCGTCTTTTGCTTTCCGAGTTCTTTGATCAGTTTTCTGATCTCTACGATCTGGTTAGGATCGAGTCCGGTCGTAGGTTCGTCAAGGATCAATATCTCAGGATCGTGGATCATGGCCTGCGCCAGTCCCACTCTTTGCCGGTATCCCTTGGAAAGCTCGTTGATGTTTTTATGTTTTTCTCTATCCAGACCGCATATAGCGATCATCTGGCCGATTCTCTCAGGAATCAATCCTTTTTCCACGCCCTGGATCTGTGCGGTAAAACGCAGATAGTCCACGATCGGCATGTCCATATATAGTGGATTATTTTCCGGAAGGTATCCGATTTTTCGTTTGACGGTTTCAGGGTCTGTCTTAATGGATACGCCGTCCAACTGAACATCGCCCTCCGTAGGAGCCATGAAACAAGTGATCATTTTCATGGTTGTACTCTTACCGGCACCATTGGGTCCGAGAAACCCGACAACTTCCCCCGTCTTTACCTCGAAAGAAATGTCGTTGACCGCTTTTTGTTCACCGTACGTTTTGGTGAGGTTATCAACTACAATCGCCATAGGTTAATTACATCAAATTTTGAGTATGAACACCAAAAAAACACGGTTTTCAACCGGCCGCAATTATATGTTTTCGATGGATTTTTTTCAAGCTGAATGTGCTGTTAAAATTAGTTAAACGTCTATAGGAATCACTGTGCACACTTTTTACAGAATGCGGATGTATAGGGGTAAATATGAATAAGGTTGTCTACGAGTAGAATATGCGCCTGACCAAAAAGAAATATCGAGGTCTTCTGATCGCTGTCGGGATAACCGTAGCGTTGATGATCGTATTGCTTACCTGGCAGGACATGACTGAAGTAGCATTTCGATCCAATTTTCCATTCACTTTCAGTTTGGGCAATACCTAGCCCTTCTTTGCTGGTTTTCTTATTAGTTTCGCGGGATGTCAAGACCAAACTTTGAC
This sequence comes from Cyclobacteriaceae bacterium, assembly GCA_965228045.1. Taxonomy (GTDB): domain Bacteria; phylum Bacteroidota; class Bacteroidia; order Cytophagales; family Cyclobacteriaceae; genus JANQEU01. Next base: position 3,333,999 of record OZ245789.1, read on the forward strand.
GATATATTTATGGAGCTGGCTGTCAATCTTGCCAAGCGATCGCATTGCGTCAAGCGCCATGTTGGAGCGGTGCTGACGAAAGACACAAGGATCATTTCCATAGGCTATAACGGGCCTCCTGCAGGTACCCATAATTGTGATGAGCAATGGCCCGAATCAGGATGCCCAAAAGACTCCAAGGGTGGCTGCTCTCTGGCGATACATGCCGAGCAAAATGCACTTCTCTATGCCGTGAAAAATAAGACGGATGTAGAAGGTGCTACTTTATATGTCACGCTTTCTCCTTGCCTGGCGTGTGCCAGGATCATTTTTACAATGGGTGTCGAAAGAGTGATTTACCTAAATTCTTATGCCGAATACAAGGGCATAGAAAATGACGAGGGAGTCGACTTTCTGCAGCAGTTCGGGGTGAATGTGTCCCGCTACGAGGGTTCACTGGACAACGTCACGCACATGATGTAAAAAAAGGGCCTTCCACATTGGGAAGACCCTAACAACTAACCCTCGTTGCATGTCTAAACTAACCAAGGATTAAAAACCATCTTCCTCAAAGCCACCGCCGTCTTCTCTGTCGCCTCTGCTTCGTTGTTTCTTTTGATTCAGTCTGTAGATAAAGGAGACTCTGAACTGCCTTGCTCTCCACTGAAATTCTGACTCAGAGTACCATGTGGGACCGAAAGTCTCACCTCTGTATTTTCTTGTATTAAATGTATCCCTCAGACTTAATGATATTGTACCGTTATTGTTCAGCACATCAATGGCATAACCGAGATCCAGCGAATACATGCTCAGGCGTCTACCCTGCGAGGTCTCCTGCGGCGCACGATAGAAGAAGTTTACCTGGGCATTGGATCTTTTGTTGATTTTCAGCTGATTGCTGACCCGGGTGGTGAATGAAAAGGCTTCAGCGTAGAGATCAGGTCGGTCATTGGGAGGTGTAATCTCCCTGTAGAAGACATTAAAATTACCGTTTATAGCCCACCAATCAAGTAGTTCATGGTTCGCATTGACCTCAAGTCCGATCGCATCGCTTCTTGAAAGGTTTTGTGGAATGCTAAAAGTGGTCCCAAACTCGTCAACCGTACTGACTCTTTGCTCAACTCCTTCCGTATACCTGTAGTAAACAGCATAATACAGAGTGGAACTATTTAAATTCTGCAACAAACCGAATTCATAGGAATCAGTGAATTCCGGTTGCAAGTTTGGGTTACCAGTTCTTATATTTCTTGCGTCTGCAAAGGAGAAGAAAGGATTCAGGTGCCAGAATCTTGGTCTGCTTATCCTTTTACTGTAGCTTCCTTGCAATGCATTGACGTCATTGAGCTTGTAGGTCAGGTTTACACTTGGAAAGAGGTTATTATACAATTGCTCATTGGACTCATCCGTCTGCTTAAGTAATGTACTGATCTCAGTACGTTCATACCTCACACCCAGCTGGTAAGACAGGCTGTTGAACTCATTGGAATAAATACCGTATCCAGCATATACGTCCTCATCATACCGGAAATCATTCGTGAAGTTGGTCAGGATATCAAACTCCCCCGCGTCATTTCCTTCCTCAACGAGGTAGTCGTTGCTAATTCTTCTGGAATTCACCCGAAAACCAACTTCGACTTTTCCATTTGCTCCGAGTGGTTGGATGTAGTCGGACTGTACGAGTAATCTGGATTCGCCCTCGGCATTCACAGTGCGCTGAGTTAGCTCCAGATCATCTTCCTCAAATTCTCCAATACCGATTTGATTGATATTGGCTGACTCAGTCTCATTATTCTCCTGATACTGTACATCAAAAGTTAACTTCTGGTCTTCATTATTAAAGCTCCTGGTATAGTTAACCGAGTATTCAAGATTTTCATCATTTTCCATTTCCCTTTCGGCCCTGAGAATTCTGGAAATTAACTCATCTGTACTGCTATAATCATCATAAGTCAGGTCCGATTCGTTTTCCTCATCATCAAAACGATACAGGAAGCTTGTAGTAATTGTGTTTTTATCTCCCAGATAGAAGTCTGCTCCAAATCTGGCATTGTAACCAAAACCACCTCTCACCCGATCCTGATTTCTTCTTGTCGAAAAAGTGGTGTCCTCGAGAAAAAACTCCTGATAAGAACTGCCCCCACCCGGAGACTGTCGGTACCTTGCTCCAATATTGGTAAACCAGTTAACTGCATTGCTTCGATAATTGACATTTACGGAACCTCCATGATTGTCAGGGTAGCCACTGTTTGCCTGGAAGCTTCCGTTTAGTCCTCGTCTCTTTTCCTTTTTCAGAATGATGTTAATTACGCCGGCCATACCTTCAGCATCATATCTGGCTGAAGGATTGGTGATCACTTCCACACTTTCTATCAGGTCACTTTGAAGTTGTCTCAATGCGTCTGCACTTGACAATCCTACCAAACCAGAAGGCTTGCCGTCAATCAATATTCGAACATTTTGACTTCCTCTCAGGCTCACATTTCCTTCAAGATCCACCTCGACAGATGGCAGATTATCTAAAATATCACTGGCAGACCCGGCCAGGTTACTGAGGTCTTTACCAATGTTAAATACTTTCTTATCCAACGAAAGCTGCATCTGGGTTCGTTCGGCCTGGACGGTCACAGCATCAAGTTCCTGTGTAGAAACAGATAGAGGAATGTTGCCCATATCAAGTTGGCCGTTTTGAGGCACATTGATTTCCGGCACTACTTTTTCGCTATAAGAGACAAACTGTAGCCGGGCGAAATACCTTCCCGGATCTAGTTTTAACTGAAATTTACCCTCAAGGTCCGTGACGGAACCGGTTATAAAGGTAGAATCCGGAAGACTGTAAAAACTTACGGTGGCATATTCAATGATTGACTTGGAATCTTCGTCAATTACCGAACCAGTCACGTTGAATCCACCCCTTTGGGAGAATACCGTGAGTGACAAAAACATTAATAGAATTCCGTAGAAATACTTCATTACAAGGTCAATTAGTCGTTTTGCGTTTGTTTTAGTTTCTAACTTTTGTCGGTTTTATTGATTCTTGCCTGAGCTTACGGAGGCCTCTTGTAAACAATTTGATCAGAATCTGATGAAATGCTGAAGTCAGCAAATTCTTTTCATTTTTATTAGAAAGTCACCTTTAAGTGATGATAATTTTTTTCATTCTCATAAGTGATCTCATAGCCATATAGTTCACATATCTTCTTCACGATGGCCAAACCAAGGCCCATGGAGGCATTGCTTTGATTGGATTTTTTAAATCGCTGGAACAATTCATCGGGGGATGATTTGAGCTCCGAGCCAGTATTTGAGACAATTAGTTGGTTGTTTATCAGACTGACTTTGATCACACCCTCTTCATTGTTGTGGCGAATGGCGTTGTTGACGAGATTGGTCAGCAATATCTCTATCAACACGGGATCTGCCTGAAGTATGATCTCTCCCTGTATTTCCGTTGAGGTCTTAATTGATTTCAGGTCGAACAATTCCTTGAAATCCAGAAGGATTCTCTCCAGCTTCTCCCTGACATCCACACTTGCCTTGGTTGGAAATTCCTGGTTCTCGATCTTGGTGAGTAGAGACAATGAATTGCTAAGGTTACTTAATCGCTTGGCTGTAAACTGTATGCTGGAAATCTGCTCTAGTTGTGATTCCGTAAGAGTTTCGTCCTCCAATAAAATGTCCAGCTTACCCAGCATAATGGCTATCGGTGTCTGAAGCTCATGAGAAGCATTTTCGGAAAATTCCTTAAGTGACCGGTAGTCTCGGCGGACCTTCTCCGTCATCTCCTTTAGGAATAAATTTAGTCTGCGAAAATCCGATATGGTCGTCTTTGGGAAAACCACAGGCTCAGTACCAGAGATTGAGAATTTCTTGATTATCTCCAGTACCCTTTGAAATGGACGCATCTGAAAATAAAAAATAAGCAGCCCCAGGGCAGTAAATGAAACCAATAGAATTAAAAATGTCTTGGTCAATGATTCGGTGACTACGTCATTGATGTCATCAGACTCGATGATCAGGTCAAAAACAATAATGTCAAAACTTCGACCATTGATGTTCTTTATGACTTCCAGTTTCAGATGCGGCTCAGGCCGTTCAAGCGTGGCATGAGTCACTATGGTATCCGAAAAAACAGGTTCCGTTTCTTCGACCAATTCCGGCAAAGGTGTAATACTCCACTTCTGCCTGGTGATTTTATGGTTAATGTCCCTGCGTATGATATACGACTCAATCCCGGAGAGTCTTTCCATCAGAAATGCCCGCTGCTCAAAATCAATCTCACGCTTCATCACATGGTAAGTGATCACGCCACCTACGCCGAACACGACCATGGAGACGATCAAAAAGAGAATTGTAAATCGTAAAACCAGACTCATGCTTTCATCTTATATCCTGTACCGTATACGGTATGGATCATGTCCTTTCCTCCCGCTGCGGTGATTTTCTTCCTCAGGTTTTTGATGTGCTGGTACACGAAATCAAACGAATCAGCCATGTCCATATAGTCTCCCCAAAGGTGCTCCGCTATGGCTTGTTTGGTAAGCAATCTGTTCTTATTGACCACCAGGTAGTGTAGAAGGTCAAACTCCTTTCTGGTAAGATCGAGTATCTCCTCATTGACGATGGTCTCGTGCTTGTCCATGTCCATGATGATCCCTTCAAACTCGATTTTATTCTCTCCCTGCTGGATTTTACGTCGATAGATGGCCTTAAGTCTGGCATTCAGCTCAGCCAGATGAAAAGGTTTTGGCAGGTAATCATCCGCACCAAGGTTCAATCCTTCCACCCTGTTGGTAAGGGAGGTCTTGGCCGAAATGATCAGGACTCCAACTTGCGGCCACTTTGACTTGATGGTTTTCAGCAGGTTGAGGCCATCACCGTCCGGTAACATCAGGTCAAGTCCTACGAGATCGTAATCATAACCATACAGCTTCTCAACAGCTTTGGAGTAAGTGTCCGCTGTTTCGCATACGTTACCTTCCCGCTCAAGGTAAGATTTTATATTGTCAGAAAGATCTTTCTGATCTTCAATCAACAGCACCTTCATAACGCAAAAGTAAATCTACATTTTGAAGGAATCCTGAATTCAGATCACATTGACTTCTCTCTGAAGCTCCACCCCAAATTTTCTTTGAACAGAATCCTTTATCATTTCTGATAGTTTCAAAATATCGGACCCTCTGGCATCACCGTAGTTTACAATGACAAGCGCCTGGTCCTTGTGGACGCCAATGTCTCCTCTTGTCTTTCCTTTCCAGCCACATTGGTCGATCAACCATGCAGCAGGAACCTTCACCCAGTCATCAGACACCGGGAACTGTGGAATATTCGGATAGGCTGCCTGCAGAGCCTCGAAAAATTCCATTTCTATGATGGGATTTTTAAAAAAACTACCAGCATTTGGGATGAAAACAGGGTCCGGCAACTTTGATTCACGTATTTCTATTACAGCCTGACTGATGGCCTTAATGGATAATTCCTTCACCCCATTTTGTTCAAGGGTTCTTCTAATGGCTCCGTATTCAATGTTGAACTTAGGCTTTTTGGATAAGCGCATTGTAACTGATGTGATGATGTATTTATCCTTTGCCGAACCTTTAAAAATACTGTGTCTGTAGCCAAATTCACACTGGGTGGCATTGAATTCCCGGATTTTACCGGACTTCACCTCATAAGCTTCCAGTGATTCAAAAACATCTTTTATTTCGACTCCATATGCACCGATGTTTTGCATGGGTGCGGCGCCCACCGTCCCGGGAATAAGAGACAGGTTTTCCACTCCTCCAAGATTATTTTCTATGCACCAAAGCACGAACTGGTGCCATATCTCCCCCGCTCCGACCTTGACAATAACATGATGGCTGTCCTCACGTAGCACTTCGATGCCACTGATGTTCATCTTCAGAATTACTTTGCGCTGATTGCCGGTGAAAAGGATGTTGGATCCTTCACCCAGGACCAGCTTGGGCATAGGAATAAATTCTTCTTTGGAATAAACCTCATCCAGATCAGCAATGCTCTTTACATCGACCATTACCTGGGCATTGACATCAATGGAGAAAGTATTATACGGTCTTAGTGAGACATTCCGGCTTATCAGCATACAGGTCTTAACGCAAAAATCTTTAAGTAGGTAATATAATTTTTATTGAGCGTTGTAGAGAATTTTTCCTCCCACTATCGTCATCATCACATTGGTAGTGAGAATATCATCTTCGGGAATGGTGACAATGTCTTTGTCCAGAATTGTGAAGTCAGCCAGCTTCCCAACTTCGATCGAACCCTTAATGTCCTCTTCAAATGCACCGTAGGCAGCATCAATCGTGTAGGAACGCAAAGCCTGCTCCCTGGTCATTTTTTGAGAAGGTTCGTATCCCCCTTCCGGTGTTCCTGCAAGAGTTTTCCTGGAAACGGAGGCATAAATTGAGGCGAGAGGGCTGACCGGCTCCACCGGAGCATCCGTACCATTTACAATTGGTGTGCCTTGTTGAAGCAGCTTTTGCCATACATATGCCCCTTCTTCGATTCGCTCCTTGCCGAGCCTGTCGATGGCCCAAGGTCTGTCTGATGACATGTGGATGGCCTGCATGGCCGGAATGACATTCAATTCCTTAAACCTGGGGATATCCTCACCATCAATGTGCTGAGCATGCTCGATCCGGAACCTGTGGTCCTGCAACTGATCAGGAAATCGCTCAATGGCTTTCTTATAAATATCCAGGACTTCCTGATTGCCTCTGTCTCCTATCGCATGCGTACAAACCTGAAATCCGGCCTCTGCGGCCCTCATGGTCACGTCTTCAATTCGTTGCATTGGGGTCACATTGTGCCCAAATACACCCGACGCATCCGAATACTCTTCCAACAACCACGCCCCTCGAGATCCGAGTGCACCATCAGAATAGAGCTTCACTGACCTGATGGTCAATCTGTTTGCGGGATCCACAACGGGTCCATTGTTAAAATATTCCTCCAAAAGGTCATCATCCCGGCCATTCAACATCACATATAGCCTGATCTTCAATTCATCATTTTCGGCAAATGACCTAAACATATTGATGTCGTAGCCTCCGGATCCTGCCTGATGGAATCCGGTTAATCCGTTTTGTAAGCATGCTTCGATGGCCATCCTGAGGGCCTCTCTATTGGTTTCATCCGTCGCGTCAGGTACCACAGAACCAATCAATCCCTGGGCTGTCTCATTAAAAATGCCAGTAGGTTGTCCACCTATGGTCCGGAAAATTTCACCTCCATCCGGATTTGCAGTGTTTTTGGAAATGCCCGCCAACTCCATTGCTTTCGCATTGGCCAAAGCTGCATGACCACTGGCGTGGTCCAGCCATACAGGGTGATCAGGAACTGCCTCGCTCAATGCATCGTGCGTAGGAAATCCTTTAATCATATTTTCCGGGCTTGACACCCACTTGTCCTGGTGCCATCCCCGACCCAGGATCCATGTCCCCGCTGGTTTTTCAGATGCTCTCTGCTTCACTGCTGCGATCACCTGGTCATAACTCTCAAGATTCATCAGGTCCACGTTGATGAGGTTTTGACCAATGCCCATGATATGCGCATGACCTTCTATGAATCCGGGATACATGGCTTTTCCGTCAAGGTCCACCATAGTGGTATTGTCTCCTTTATATTTCATGATCTCATCGGCGGTCCCCAGGGCCATAATAGTATCGCCAGCCACAGCCACAGCCTCCACATTTGAAAACTGTGCATCCACGGTATAAATGGAGCCATTGGAAAGTATCATATCGGCTTCAGGATATTGCTGACAGGCCAATAACAAAGTGAGTGAAAAAGGAAATAAGAACCTTGGGAATTTCATATCAGTGTGTTTTTTTCGGTTCCTGCAAACTTCATTATTTAAATCGAAAATTCTTATCCCTTTTATAAGACCGGCTATTTATAAATTCCGGTAAAAGATTTCTATCTTTGCGCCTCCATTTAGGTTAATGGGTATTTGCGTAAGCAAATAATGTAGAATTAAGCTCGTGTTCACCTTGATCCGGGTAACACGATGTAACAGGATCGATAATTTGTGATGGCAGAAGAAAAACAAGATCAGACACAGGAAGCAGAAGTAAAATCTGAAACTTCTAACGAGGAAACGAAAGCCGAAAACGGAAAAGAATCCCCGGAAGACAAAAAAGAAACGACTGAGGCTGCTCCTAAAGCTGAAAAGAAAGAAGAAAAGGCCGAAGCCAAAGAAAAAAAGGCTGAGGACAAGGAAGCCAAAAAAGAAGACGATTCAGCACCGAAAGCTGAAGAGAAAAAAGCTGAATCCAGGGAAGAAGAACCACAGGTAGAAGAACCGGGTAATTTTGACTTTGATGCAGAAAACGATGGATTTGGCGAAGACTACAGTGAGGCTGAGCGAAAGAAGATGGAGGCGATGTATGAAGAGACGCTCACTGAGATCAACGAAAAAGAAGTTATTGAAGGTACTGTAGTAGGCATTACAGACAGAGATGTCATTGTCAACATCGGCTTCAAATCTGACGGATTGGTAGCACTTTCGGAATTTAGAGACGTAGAGGACCTAAAGGCCGGTGACACAGTTCAGGTATATATAGAAGAGCAGGAAAATGCCAACGGTCAGCTGATCCTGTCAAGGAGAAAAGCCAAGATCGTAAAAGCATGGGAACAGATCCAGACTGCACATGACCAGGATCTGGTAATAGACGGCGTAGTGAAAAGAAGGACTAAAGGTGGTCTGATTGTAGACATCTTTGGTGTGGAAGCCTTCCTACCCGGCTCGCAGATCGACGTAAAACCTATCAGGGACTTTGATGTCTTTGTTGGCAAGAAAATGGAGGTCAAAGTTGTCAAGATCAATTACACCAACGACAACGTGGTAGTCTCTCACAAAGTACTCATTGAGAAGGATCTGGAGCAGCAAAAAGCAGAAATCCTTAACAACCTTGAGAAAGGACAGGTACTTGAAGGTGTGATCAAAAATATGACCAACTTCGGTGTATTCATCGACCTTGGTGGTGTAGATGGTCTCCTTCACATCACGGATATTTCATGGGGCAGAATCAATCACCCTGAAGAAGTGCTTACACTTGACGAAAGTGTAAACGTAGTGGTACTGGACTTTGACGATGATAAGAGAAGGATCTCATTGGGTATGAAGCAATTGACGGCTCATCCATGGGATTCATTGGATACTAAGATTGAAATTGGCTCCAAGGTCAAAGGTAAGATCGTAAATGTAGCGGATTATGGTGCATTCCTTGAAATAGTACCGGGTGTCGAAGGTCTGATCCACGTAAGTGAAATGTCATGGTCTCAGCATCTTAGAAATCCTCAGGATTTTATGGACGTTGGGGACGAGATGGAAGCGGTGGTGTTGACTGTAGACAGGGACGAAAGAAAAATGTCTCTCGGCATCAAGCAGCTTACCGAAGATCCATGGAACAAGCAGGATCTACTGACCAAATACGCAGTAGGTACTCAGCACAAAGGTGTGGTGAGAAACCTGACGAATTTCGGACTTTTCATCGAGCTTGAAGAAGGTATTGATGGTCTTGTGCACGTTTCTGACCTTAGCTGGACCAAGAAAGTGAAGCATCCTTCTGAATTCGTGAAGGTGGGTGATGAGCTAGAGGTAGTGGTCATGGAACTTGACACTGAGAACAGAAGATTGGCACTTAGCCACAAGCATCTCGAAGAAAATCCATGGGATACATTCGAGACGGTCTTCACCAGAGGGTCGGTTCATAAGTGTACTATCCTTAACAAAACTGATAAAACTGCATTCCTTGAATTGCCTTACGGAATCGAGGGACAATGCGCGATCAGAAACCTTGCAAAAGAAGATGGCTCTACGGCCAATGAAGGTGAAACACTTGATTTCAAAGTAGTAGAGTTCTCTAAGGATGACAAGAGGATCGTACTTTCACACACCGGAACCTGGAAAGAGCAATCCGAACCAGCTTCAACAACTGGTAAGAAGAAGAAGCCAGCAGGTGGTGGCAAAGGAAATACGCTGAATAAGATCAACCAGGAAGTTGAGAAATCAACACTTGGTGACATCGCAGCACTTTCTGCTTTGAAAGATAAGATGGAAGCTCCAGCCGAGAAGCCAGCCAAAAAAGCCGCTCCTAAGAAGGAAGAGTCTAAGGCAGAGAAGAAGGAGGAGAAAACTGAAGCTAAAGCAGAGAAGAAAGAAGAAGCTAAGGCTGAGAAGAAAGAAGATGCCAAGGCTGAGAAGAAAGCTGATGAGTCCAAAGCCGACAAGGAAGAAAAGGCAGAGGACAAGAAATAAATTTAGCGATTTAAGTGGGGGAACTTCCCCCGCTTAAATTTGTTATGTTTGCCTGAAAAGATGGTTCTGTGTAAAACCATAAAATCGGGTTCTGTGGCCGAGTGGCTAGGCAGAGGTCTGCAAAACCTTTTACGGCGGTTCGAATCCGCCCAGAACCTCAAGAAACCTCATTCTGAACAGGATGAGGTTTTTTTGTGCCTTATCGTTCTGTGAACGTGCCCGCCGGCTGGCGGGGAGGTCTGCAAAACCTTTTACGGCGGCTTTGAAATCGACCTGACTATGCCGGTGAGATACATGAGGATATGGTGTATGACAGGGTATTTGAAGAATCCCTGCCGGCCGGAGGCTGGCGCCCAGAACCTCAAGAAACCTCATTCTGAACAGGATGAGGTTTCTTTGTGCCTTATCGTTCCGTGGCCGAGCCCGCCGGCTGGCGGGGAGGTCTGCAAAACCTTTTACGGCGGCTTTGAAATCGACCTGACTATGCCGGTGAGATACATGAGGATATGGTGTATGACAGGGTATTTTGAAGAATCCCTGCCTGCCGGAGGCTGGCGCCCAGAACCTCAAGAAGTTGAATCGATATTAGATGATATAGGGGCTGACAATACTTACCCGTGAGATTATATTCGAGGATTTTATTATTGTTAGGATCAATCGAGTATTTCTTCGTTCAACTTATTCAATGCATTTTTGCTAACAACGTATGCATAAATGCTATTTGGGACAATAAGTAAATCATCATAGTCCTCAAACCTGGTTTTACTTGTAATTATTCCCTTACTAAGACCATTTTTGGACATGAAGTATTTAAGCTTCCTTGCTTTTGGGCTGTCCGACCATTTAACTTCTACCGCCCAATGAACTTCCTGAAAATTCTTACCAACTTGTATTAAATCAACTTCCCCTTTATCCTTACCAACTTTCCAATTAGCATATCGTAGGTACTCATGCTCTCGATGGAGATACTGAGCATACACGGCGGTTTCAACCAAATGGGGGAACCTTTCATTGGAGTCGTCGATACGTCCGAATAGCCCTGTATAAAGACTTGGATTCGTTAAGTAGACCTTAAACTGCATTATATTTTTGAACCTCTTCGCTGTTACATCGACTCTATGTAATACCTTAATTAAAAATGCTGCTTCCAGATATTTGATGTATTTCTTTATGGTCTTATTATCGGTTTTTGTTTCCTGTGATACCTTCTTATAGTCGAGAACTTCCCCGGTTCGATACGACAGGACATTAAAAAATTGCTGTAGCTCCAAGGTGTTTTCAATTCCAAAGAGACCTGGTAAATCTTTCATAATTACCTTATCAGTAATATCTTTCTGTATTACGCGTTCCGGGTTCTTCACCTTCTCCGAATTCAAAGCAATCTCCGGAAAGCCACCAAAGTTTATATAGTCAACAAAATGACTATTAAACCTTTCCAGGTCCTTGCATTTAAAGAATCGTCTGGGGCCATTGAAATCAACTTCTGTTTCAACCAGAAGACTATTATATTCATTGAGGTCAATATATTCAGAGAACGTAAGGGGTGGTAAGAAATAATCAGTAAATCGTCCAGCTCCACTTTCTATGCTCTTCATTCTTAGTGCAGCTGCGGCACTTCCACTTGCGATGAACTTAGATTTTCTATTTTTATCTACCAGAGACTTTAAATGAATTTCCCAGTCCTTCAAGTATTGAATTTCGTCAAAGAAAAAATATGATTCTTCCAGAGTTATACCATGGATCTCTAAGCCATCGCTTATTAATTCATCAAGAGGCAGATTCGTATAAATTGGAGTATCCAAACTGAAGTAGAAAATTCTTCTTGCATCTATGCCAGAATCAATTAAATCCTGAATAGCCTGATACATTATTACCGTTTTCCCAATCCTCCTTGGCCCCATAAGAACGACAGCTCGATGAGGAAATTTTTGGGTAACAAGTTCATAGAATCCTCTGTAGTACCTTCTCTTACTGAATTCATCATAAAAAGGGATCTTTCCTTCCTCCCACCATGAATTATCATCTTTGATTCTATTGGTTAGAATTCTTTTATCGAAGGCCATTTTTGAATTTTAAGGATAGCTATCCCAAAATTACAACAATTCAAATTTAAGGACAAGAATCCCATAATTTTACAAGCCCAAGTCACAAATGATTATTAGGCTTATAAGGTACGATCAAGCCATTGCCATTGCTACTATCCGGAATCCCTTTATTTCATATCTTTAATTGTCCGGAATGCTCTCCTTATAAGACATGCGTGTAGATAATATCCATATTAACCCTCTTATTTCCAGTCTGGAACTGCAAATCTATCTCGTTTCCTTATTCACAATAATTACCGCTCAAACTATACATTTTGTGTCTTATTTCAATCAACCTTTATTCCGGTCTACGTTTGTGGGCTATTGTCGATTGGAGTATTTGGTTTATAGTAATTGGTATAATCATTAGAAATGAAAAATTTAGAAAACTTCTAAGTAAGCCTTCCTTTAAATCATCCGGTACCTCATCAAAGTCGTCTTCTTTCAATAAAAAACTCAATGTTTTGATGTTAGGTGGACGTGGATTCCTTGGTCCAACTATAGTGAATACTTTTCTACAGCAAGGCCATACCGTCACACTTCTGAACAGGGGTCTTACCAATCCGGATTTATTTAGAAATCTTGACTTTGTCAAATGTGACAGAGAAAAGGAAAACAGTGCTGGATTATATAAAGTGAAAGACCAATTAAATGCAAAGAAATGGGATTGTGTGATCGATACGTGGCAGAAATCACCTAAAGCAGTAGCGGATTTTCTAAGCGAATTCGGGCGACAAATTGGGCAATATCACTACATTTCCTCCCTCGCTGTGTATGATAAATGGGATAAAAAGGGTATTTCGGAAAATGGACGTCTCACCCCTACTCCAGACTTCCCGGAAACTATATCACAAGATTATCGCTATGCAGTTAGAAAAACATTTGCTGAAGAGTACATTATGGGTACTACGAATGTCGAATGGACCATTTACAGATGCCATGGGATAAGGAGCATGCGGTTGCCCGATCCTAACAATCCACATGAAGAACCCTATTGGCCAATACGTTTTCTAAAAGGTGGAGATATTCTACTTCCAGATTTAGTTGATCATCATATTCAGATGACAGACGCACAAAGTCTGTGTGATTTCATTGTGCGGTGTGTGGAAAATAAAATTACCGGAGCCTACAACGTAGCTTACCCACCTACGCCATTCACAGACTACATCAAAGCTCTTTTGAGTGTGACAGATGTACCTTGTAAATTACACTGGCTGGATGAAAAATTTCTTCTGGATAATGGTGTGATTCCCTACAGGGAAATAGAATATTGGGGCAGATCAGCTGGGACATACTATTTTTCAGTCGATAAAGCCCTTGCAATGGGCCTGAAAAACAGGTCAATGACTGATATGATTTCGGATCAAATTGCCGGGTATAAAAAGCGGTATCCCAATAATGATTTTCAATTTGGTGGAACATTCGATGGTTCTGTGATTAAGCTTTCTTCCGAAAAAGAAAAATCTGTTTTAGAAAAGTGGTTTGAAAACTAAATGGTTTTACTCACACAAAATGAGGCTGACAAAAAAGCAACTCCATAATTAAATTCGTGGTGAGACATTCAGACTTTCTGATTTTCTCAAACTTTAGCCAATACTCATCTAAAGTGTTAAATCGTCCATTTCCCTGCCATCCCGTACCTCCGACTAATAACAGCCGCAGCTTCCAGGGATCATTCAACAGTTTAATATTTTATCTGCAAAGATTTTGACTCACCGTTATGGTTCTTTAATAGTCTGCTCTATCTTTAATCTAGTTGATATCCTCAGGGGCTGTTTACCGGAATCAAGCAAGATTTTAGCATGGTTTAAGGTATCAACCCAAAAGCCAAAGGTTAGATACAATCAAATTCAAAATCAGACAAAATGAAAGTTACACCTGAAAAAAATGAAAAAATTGCCAATATGGTGTTTGCATCTATTTATCCGCTTTACCTGAATAGATTGGAAAAAAATGGCAGAACAAAAGAAGAACTCAACCAGGTAATAGAATGGTTTACCGGTTTTGATCAGGATACACTTCAAACACTTATCGATGAAAAAGTAACTTTTAGAACGTTTTTTGAGAAAGCCAATATCAACACGGGCGCTCACCTTATCAAAGGAGTCGTTTGCGGTTACCGAATTGAAGAAATCGAGGATGAATTTGACGTCTATAAACAATGTAGACGCATGGAAAAACTGATTGATGAATTGGCAAAAGGCCGAAAAATGGATAAAATCCTGCGCGAAGAGAAAGTGTAAAATTCAATGATCCAATCTGGTTCAATCCCAACCTGATCCTTTAATTCCACCCTTTTTCAAAAAATTGAAATGTGTAGGTATTTTTCCCGTTAAATTTGTTGGAATAGGTGATGAGAAAACTCCTGGTACTTTTTTTGATCATTTCGTGGGGATCCATGAGGGCCCAGGACTTCCTGGGATGGCGCTACACAGATCGCTATTTCTCATTGACCGCAGGAACAGGAAAAGCCTCATATATCGGTGAATTGAATTCAAAAAACCGAGTTCAGTCGAAACTGGCCAATTTTAATCTGGGACTTGAAGCCCGCCTACTGACACGAATCTCGGCCCGGGCTGAAATCGGATATTACAATCTGAAAGGATTTGACTACAGGTCAAAAATCGGAAGCTTTGAGCAGCAACGAAACCTCAGCTTCAGATCCTGGAACCTGGAAGGATATCTTCAGGGCATGTACTACATAAGGAAATATGGCGGTGATTACTACCGCCGATGGCCCATCGACCCGTACATACACCTGGGCGTTGGCTTTTCCACCTACAATCCAACGGCGGAACTAAATGGCACTACCTACGAACTGAGAAACCTCCGGATTGAAGGTGTGGAATACGGTAAAACCACCCTGATCATTCCTGCGGGCATCGGGGTTAAATTTAAACTGAACGAATTCATCACACTGACCACGGAATGGGCCTTCCGATACACGTTTACGGACTATCTGGATGACGTTTCTACGGTGTTCCCGGAATTCACCGGAGACAATGTTTTCTCATCACTGGCCAACAGAAAGGATGAGATCCCTGTGGTCAACCAGGAAGCATACGACAGACTGGTGCCCGGCACTCCAAGAGGAAATCCGGACAACAACGACCATTATTATTTTCTAAATCTGAAACTGGAAGTCTTCCTTCCAAACCGAAACGGTCCTATTTTCAAAAAACCCTCTGCGTACTAGTACCCTTTGAATTTTTCGGAATTCAGACGACTGTTATCCCCCAGTACAACATATCGAATGGTCTGAAAAATGATCCAAAGATCAAATCCTAAAGATTTTCTTTCCTCATAAAATACATCAAGGTCGAAACGTCTTTTCCAGGAGATCGAGTTACCTCCGGATATCTGGACCAAACCTGTCATGCCGGGCTTCACGTTGTACCGCTTTTGATGGCGTTCCGTGAGTAAATGGAAGTATTCAGGTAACAACGGTCTTGGCCCTACTATACTCATGTTTCCAGCCAAAACGTTGAAGAACTGGGGTAACTCGTCTAAATGCCACTTCCGAAGCATGCGACCGAAATTTGTACTACGTTGACCATCAGTAGTCCCGGCTGAGCCTGGCGACATCATGGTTTTGAATTTGATGATCCGAAAAACCCGACCGTGTTGTCCGCTTCGTTCCTGAGTAAAAAAAGGAGATTCCCGAAAGTGTAAAAAGACTGACACCGCTAAAATCATCATGATCGGGAGGGTAACCGTCGCGGCAACCAGGGCAAACAGGACATCAGCAAACCTTTTAATGCGGCTGTATATCATTCCCTGTAAGATTTATCCTACATTTTTGTAATTAATAGTATTTTGGCGACATGAAATACTTTTCGTTTCTGTTTTTCCTCATTTGCACCAGCGTCCTCTTCTATTTCCTTGAATTTTCAATCAGTGGAATCCCTCCGTTGGGTAAACTGCTAAGCCCCCATCAGGGGTATCTTCAAAATGCAGAAGCGGATCGAATATCAATTTCCGGTGAGCTCAATTTGCCCGGATTAAAGGATGAAGTGACCGTTCAATTTGATGAACTCCTTATTCCACATATTTATGCAAAGAATAACTTCGATCTGTATTTCGCCCAGGGATACGTGACGGCTTATCATCGGCTGTGGCAGATGGATCTCCAGTCATATAAGACCGCAGGTAGGCTATCGGAGATTTTCGGAGAATCATTTATACAAATGGACATCCGTCAAAGAAGAAAAGGTCTTCACAAGGCGGCAGAAGCTTCGATCAGGGAAGCAAAAAACTATCCTGAAGTCAATGAAATTCTGGATGCCTACACGGCCGGTGTAAACGCCTTTATCAATGACCTTGATCCCGGTGATTATCCGCTGGAATATAAATTACTGGACTATAAGCCGGAACCGTGGACCAAGTTAAAAACAGGGCTTCTCGCCAAAGAAATGGCGGATCTCCTGGCTAGCGGAGAAGCGGACCTTGAATATACTAACGCCTTAAAACTCTGGGGCAAAGACACCCTTGACATGATCTATCCGGAAAATTTTCCGGAAATCGACCCGGTCATTCCCTATGGCACTCCATTTGATTTTGAGGCCATCAAACCCGAAAAGCCCCAAGTTGAATTTCCACAGGAATTCACCTCTCCACAACTTGAAAAGGCAGACCCGAGAAATGGCAGTAATAATTTTGCGGTTAACAAAGCATTGACCGGCACCGAATCTGTATACTTTTCCAATGAGATGGATTTGCCACTGAACCTGCCCAGTACCTGGTACTATGTTCACCTGAATGATCCTTCCACAAACGTCATGGGTGTAAGTCTGCCAGGTGCCCCATTTGTCATTGTAGGCTTTAATGATTCTATCGCCTGGGGTATCACCAATGCCAAACGAGATGTGGTGGACTGGTATTACATAGAATTCAAAGATGAAAACAGGCAGGAATACAGGTACGATAAGAACTGGATGAAAACCCAAAAGGTGATAGAGGAATACTATGTAAAAAATGGAGAAGTGGTTTACGATACTGTCATTTATACACATTACGGTCCTGTCACTTACGACCGAAATCTAGCTGTAAACCGGGACAGTCCATCGCTAAACCTGGCTATGAAATGGACGGCACATCAGGCTTCTCAGGAGTATAACACCTTTTATAAATTGAATAAGGCTTCCAATGTTAGCGAAATCATCGATGCCTTTGAATCCTTCACCACACCTGCTTCCAATGTTGCTTTTGCCACTACTTCCGGTGACATTGGCATTCAGGTTTCCGGAAAATTTCCATTGAAATGGGAAGAGCAGGGGAAATTTCTTATGGATGGTCGGGACTCCAGGCAGGAATGGGCTGGCATGATCCCGTATGATCATTATTACCGATCTATCAATCCGGAAAGAAACTATGTGAGTTCAGCGAACCAGCACCCGGGAGACTCCACATATCCCTACTATGATTTTGATTATCACTGGGAATACTACCGCAATCGAAGAATAAATGACCGGCTGAGGTCAATCCCCACCATCGATGAAAAGGACATGATGGCGATACAAAACGATAACTACAGCTTTATTGCTTATGAGAACCTGGAATTTATGCTGGATTCACTGGATTCATTGTCATTCAATGATGATGAACTTGAATTCTACACGATGCTTAAAGACTGGGACTATTTTAATGAACCGGATCTGGAGGAACCAGGCATGTTCAAAATCTGGCGTGATATATTCTATGAATTGACCTGGGATGAAATCATCGAATCCGAGGTATCCCTGACCTATCCCTCAACATTTAATACCTTAAGACTGATGCGCAATATTCCGGAATTCAGCTTTTTTGATAAGACCAATACATCCGGGGTTGAAACCGCATACGACCTTCTCAGGGAAAGCTTCACCATGGCCGTGGATTCGGTCCAAAGTTGGAAGAAAATGAACAATGTTGAAAAAATGGAATGGGCGACACTTAAAAACACGACCATCAATCATCTACTGAGAATCCAAGAGTTTTCTGTAGACAACATACCAATTGGTGGCAGCGGAAGCTCTGTAAATGCAGCCTCGAAATACCATGGTCCCAGCGTAAGGTTAGTAGTGGAGCTTAATCCAAATGAGGTAAACGCCTGGAGTGTCTATCCCGGAGGACAATCCGGAAATCCGGGAAATCCCAATTACAGTGAAATGATCGAAAAATGGGCTGGAAAAGAATACTTCAAACTTAAGTTTTCCAATACACCCATGTCCGCCAATGATGTCCTCTCTTCCACTCAAATGAAACCAGGGAAATGAAATTTTTAATAAGATTCATATTAATTGCCGTATTGGGTTACTTTCTCCCTTTTTACATGCCCTGGTGGATCCTGATCATTATTTCGTTTGTGATTGGATTCATGGTATACGGACCTGGATTTAATCTTTTTCTGGCAGGTTTTCTTGGTGGAGGACTTGTATGGCTTGGCCTTTCGTTCAAGCTGCATACAGATTCCGGTGGTATCCTGACAGACAAAATGATCAGTATTTTTGGTTATGAAGATGGCATCGTACTTATTCTCGCCGCGGGAATATTAGGTGGTTTGATTGCCGGATTTAGTATTGTAACCGGAAGCAGCTTTAGAAAACTTTTCCTCCGAAAAGTAAAAAAGAGCTTCTATTCCTAAAGTAACATTCAGGTTTTCAAAAAATTAAGCCTGTTTGATCTCTTAGAGAAGTCTAATCGAAAAGTATAATAATCATACCTATTATCATTTGCTAGTATCAAATGTGGATAATCGTGTTAATTATTATCATTTGATACTACTTAACTCACTGATTAGCAGATATTTATGGTTAATAAATTGTTAACCATTTAGTACTGCTAATTGTGCATAAAGTAGGATCGCTCTTCTAATTTACGGTCATAATTTCAAATTAAATTTTATTAATTATGACCAAGAATAGAGCTTATGCACTGGTTATGGCCCTAGTCATGACCATTGGTATCAGTTCCTGCGCACAGGATGATACCATGGATGAATTGATGAATAATGTAGAATTGGCCAAACCTACAGCCGATAATGATGAGAACGGGTCCGGAAGTCCACCACCTCCTCCACCTCCGGGTGAATGATTACAAAGTAGTTAGAAGCGAGATAAAATTTTATCTCGCTTTTTTTCTTTAATTTCGAAGCGTATTTGGATAGTTCGTGAAGCAGATACTTTACATCACTTTATTTAGTTTTTTAATTCCCCTCGATTCCTGGTCCACTGAAGTTAGTGAGAGCAAAGAATTGTATTCGAAAGCCTGGAACTCTCTGTACAGCGCACCCGATTCCATAGACTTTTATGCGCAAAAACTATTAAATGTCTCTTTAAAAAACGATGATGTTTTTGGTATGGTCAGGTCCCAGTATCTTCTTGCCTGGAAAGCACAGTTTCATGACAAAAATTATGGCAAATCTCTGCTTCATTATCTGGAAGCCTTGCGATATAGTTCAATGGGAGAATATAAGGAGCAAAATCATGATGTCCATGGTATCAAAAATAGTATTGGCTGGCTTTATCAAACCTTTGGTGACTTCAATACCGCATTGAAATACTATCAGGAATGCTTGGATATAGCAACGTCCTTGGAAGACAATAAACTAGTTCTGAAGTCGCTTAATTCTTTACGGGCATTCCATGCCAACCAAGACGATTATGACAATGCATTGAGTATAATTTTAGATATTCAAAAGTTAAATAGGTCTGTAGGAGATAAGGTTATTGAGATAGACGCCCTTAATAACAAAGGAAATGCATTTAAGGAGCTTGGCCGATTGGACGAAGCCATCAAAACTCATAAAGAGCTGCTGAAAATTGTCGAAAACTACGGTGATCCCGAAAACCAGCTGACCACCAAAGCCATGGCGATGACAAATCTTGGGGAGTGTTATTTTCTAAAAGGCGAGTACGATCTGTCTTTATCATATTATCAACAAGGTCTCGGACTGAAGGACAGCATCGGGAATTATCCCGCTGTCGAGCCACGGTCTTATTTTTATTCTCTGCAGGCTCTGGCCGAAACGTATGACAAACTAGGAGATCCGCTTGCCGAGCAAGCCTATCTGAATGCGCATAATTTCCTAACCAGCTTTGGAGGAACCAGCGACAAGATCTATCCGGAGTTCTATGAGAAATTTGCCAATTTCTATGAAGAAAAGCACAATTATGAGAAAGCGAGTTTTTACCGTAAAATTCACGGTGAAATCCTGAAAAAGCATTGGGAAAAACAGCAGGAGTTGGAGATGATTGATAAGCAGTACAACCTCGAACTCATCACCCAAAGGTATTTTTCACTGTTGCAACAGAAAGAGAGGAACGAGCAGGTTCAGTATTACAGCACCCTCGGCATCATTGGTATATTCCTGATATTCCTGGTGATACTGTCCCAGGGAGCATATAAAAGGTATCGTACTAAAAGAGAACTTGAAGAATCGATACGGGCGATCCAGGAATCTTAGATATCCAGACCCAGCTTGCGTCTTAGTACATCCATCAGTTTTTCATTCTTCTCGTAAAGTCTGATGATCTTATCCCGACGATTGTTGTTTTCTTCAATGAGTATCTGGATCAGTTCACCCAGCTCTTCCACACTGGCATCACTGCCATAGGCTTCGGACAGGTTTTGTAGAAGGATATTGATACGAGGCTCGAGACCAACCCTCTTATCACCTTCCTCCTCAACAAGGGCACCATCGGCAATTTCGTCATAGCTCTTGTCTATCCATATATGACCTTCGCCTTTCAGCAACCAGGCAGTATTGATGTTTTTATAAACATTCAGAATCTTCAATAGAAGATCAAAAGAAGGTTTGTTGCGCCTACCCCGAACGATGTTATACACTACAGGTGTACTCACTCCAATCTTTTCTGCAAAGGAATTTGGATTCAGTTCAAGTTCTGAAATCAGGAGGGTAAGTCGGTCATTTATTTTATCTGGTGCCATGGCTTAGGTTTTAAGGTTAACCAAATATACAACATAACACCAAAAAAAAAGAAGGGTGACCAATGGTCGCCCTTCCTCATTAAGAACCAGCTATGGAAAATAGATACTCACTATTTCAATTCAAAGATATATTATCAGATGATAATATTCCAAGGATTTTCGTTAAAATATTATCAGATGATAATCCTATTCTACAAATAACGTTGGGAAAACAAGGAAACTTGGAAAAGTACAAAAAAAGAGGCTGTATCTGCTACAGCCTCTTCCAAAACAACTAAATCATCCAAAGCTGGTAAATGAATGTGGGTATGTCAAATGTATGAGCATTATTAAAATAATGCAAATGTTCTGGATTTTTTTTGTCATAAATTTTTAACAATGGTACCGGTCCGCCAGAGGTCAAATCTTCACTATCACCTTACCTACACTTTGTCTGGATTCAATCCACTCATGAGCCGCGGCCATGTGATCAAAAGAAAATATTTTACCCACCACAGGCCTGATTCCATGTTTTTCGACAAAATCAGTCATTGCTTTTCCCTCGTTTTTTGAAATTTCCTCGTTGCCGGTGAGATAACCAATATGTGTCCCCATTATTCCATAAGAACCTTGAGCCATTTTCAGTACGTTCACCTTTGGTGCATCTTTCCATGTCTTCCAATAGGTAAATGGATTCCATTTTTTCAGGGAAATACTGGCAAAACCCACCACCACCAGCCTACCAAATGGATTAAGTAACTCTATGCTCTTTTTAAAAACATCTCCCCCTACTACCTCCAGGACAAGGTCCACTCCCCCAGCCTGTCCTTCAATAAATTGCTTGAAATCGGTACTGGCGTAATTGATCGGGTAATCACAACCCAGTTCACTTAGCAGGTTAAGCTTTTCATCTTTACTAGCCGTTCCAAAAACTATTCCTCCAAACGCCTTAGCCAGCTGAACCGCCGCAGTACCAACTCCCCCCGCAGCTGCCTGAATCAAAACCTTTTCTCCCGATTCGATTCGGCCCAGTTTCTTCAAAGCCACCCAGGCCGTCATATAATTCACCAGAAATGAAACGGCTTCCTCAGGTGAATACCCATTTGGAGCCGGAAATGCCAGGTACTGCCTGACACAGATATACTCCGCATAAGAGCCGTATTGTGATCCAGCTATGACCTTATAACCAACTTTAACTGAGTCGACACCTTCACCAACCTCCACGACTTCACCAAATGCTTCCATACCGGGTATGTAAGGTTTCTTCGGAGCCCACGAGTATTGACCTCTTCGTGACAGTATTTCCGCGTAATTGAGGCCTATATGAGAAATTTTTATTTTGACCTCACCACTCTTTGGAGTGGGTTCCGACACCTCTTCTATTTTCAATGAATCCGGCGCACCGGCTTTTCTAAGCAAATATGCTTTCATCTTCTATCCTTTAAAATCAACTTTCTTGTGACTTCCGTCGCAGAAAGGTTTGTTGCCAGAACTACCACATCTGCATAACGCCACATTGCCGTCCGCATGCTTTTCCTCCTCGCCATTTCGTATGACAAAGTTGCCCCTGACCAGAAGTGGTCCATTCTTCGTTACTTCAATGGTGCCGCTGAAATCAGATTTGCTCTTATGTTCGGAAGTGGTATTGGGCTTCTCCTCCTTTTCCATTTCAAAAGAAAGTGCACCCGAAGGGCATTTTTTGATTTGCGCAATAATCGTTTCAGTATCAGCGGCATTGGGATCAATCCAGGGTCTCCTGTGTGGATCAAATACTTTGGGCAAACCATTGAAACAGTTTTCCGAATGAATGCAGATATTAGGCTTCCAGATCACCACCACCTCTCCATTTGAATACTTCTTTACTATATCTTTCATATCACTTAATGTTAAAACCAGGAGCCAGCAAGGTGCCGAATTCGGGATGTCTCTTGAGGTAGGAAGCCACAAAAGGACACAAAGGCGCAAGCTGATGTCCATTTTCTTCTATATAAGTCAGGGCCTCCCTCACGATCTTTGAGCCAACTCCTTTTCCCTCCAACCCGGATGGTACCTCCGTGTGCGTCAGGTACATCACTCCCTTTGTATTCAAAATAAAATCGATGTAGGCTATTTTATCATCAATAACCAGCTCAAATCTCTTCTTTTCAAAATTGATGTCTGTCTTAAGCTTTGCCAGATCCATAATGGGAATTTATGGAATCTATTTCAATTCGTATTTGTAAAGGGACTGAGTACCGTCTCCGGCTGCCTCGGAGAGGGTGACGATTCCAGTTGTGGTCCAGCATATTGCTTCACCCTGCGGTTCTTTCACATATTGCATTCGAAACGAAGGCCCTTCCAGAAGTCTTGACCAGCTGGCTTGATCGGATGACTCCCAAATGAAAACAGAGTTGTAATTTTTCAAAATGATCGTGCCGTCATCTCTGATATCGCCACCGGTAAATCCGTTGAAAGGTATGCTGCCGGTCGATTGAATTTTTACCGGAATCCCTCTTGTTTCCCGAAAGGGGAAATGATAGACCAGGCATTCATTTTCACGCTTGGTTACCAATACCAGTTCGTTACTTGATTGATCATACATCAGGGTCTCCGAATCACGGGCACCCTCGGAATAGGTAAAGTCCATTCTGGTTACTTTCGATGCCTGTACCGATTCCGTGGCAATGTTGTCCGGCTCTTCTACCCTGTAGATGGTCAGATAATCTCTCTGCCCACGGTTATCACCAATGTCACCAATAAAAATCACTCCCTTTCCATCGACAGAGGTAGTGGTAATGTCTTCCCAGTCCTGTGCCTGGGCCCCCCGAACGTAAACCTTCGTTTTTAATGTACCTGTCGAGTCCAGCAAATACAGAAAAGACCTGTCTCCGCTATCATTATGGACCCATAAGTGTCCTGGAAAATTATAACTGACGTCAATACCTGAGGCTTCCGGAATATGTTCCTCCACTATTGGATACGAGGACGGAGTCGCTACATAGGCTTCGTTCATTGGGACCTGAAGATCACGGATATCGGTACTTTGATAAATAGCAATCAATAAGGAGGTAAGTAAGTAGATCCACATGCTGATTGGCAAGGTAATAGGTGGTTCGATTAAAGAAGGTTCAAATATCACCAATATCCAAAAGAATGAAAACAAGCCTAACCCGAATTGTCCAAAATACTCTTTGGATTACTTTTACTTTGACTATCGAACCTAATCTCCCTCAGAATTATGACCATTCTTCGATCCTTAGTTTCTGCATTGGTTATGGTATTTGCCCTGAATTTTGTCCTTGCCCAGGAGGACGAGCCCAAAAGCTATCACTTTGACGGAAACGCCAGCATTACCAACAATGGGTTTTCTTTCATTCCTCTTTTTAGTTTAGGAAAACCTGCTACCATAGTAGAAATGAACATCGGAGGTGACCGCTTCACTTACGAGCCTCAATTTCGTTTTGATCTGGAAGGTATGAGGCCATGGTCCATCATCGGATTCTGGAGGTATAAAATTATCAACAGAGAGCGCTTTATGTTCCGGGTGGGAACACAATTTCCTGCCTTGGCTTTCATGTATGAAGAGGTTCAATCCGGCAACATTACATACGATAAGATTCTGGCACAGCGCTTCCTGCCATTTGATTTCACCCTAAACTACGACCTTACCCCGAAACTTAGCATTGGATTGTTTTACCTTAACGGAAACGGGCTTGAGAAAGCCGAGCAGCTCACTCAAACGAACTTTCTTTCTCTGAATGTAGGTCTCCACGACATTAATATAACGGAGAAGCTTCTGTTCAACTGGAATGCGCAGGGATTCTTTCTGGATATCGACGGCCTGGGAGGTTATTATACGGCGCATACATTTTCGATAGAGCATTCGGATTTTCCAATTTCCATTGCTTCAACCATCAACAAAGAAATAGAATCTACCCTTGACACCGAAAATCTAACCTGGAATGTAAGTCTCTTATACTCCTGGGCAACTGATTTCATCAAAAAGGAATAATCGATGTTAAGTAAATTGTAGTATGAAACACTTCGCTCTCTCACTGATTATTGCTTTTGGATTTTCATTCAGCTTCGCGCAATCTACCGGAAAGCATCGGATGGTCGTATTGACCGATATCGAAGCTGATCCTGATGACACTCAGACGCTGGTTCGCCTTCTTCTTTATAGTAACCAAATAGACATTAAAGGTATAGTAGCCACTACCTCCACGCACATGCGGGACCAGGTTCATCCTGAGTCCCTGGAAAAAGTGATCAATGCCTACGGAGAAGTCGTGGAAAACCTGCGCCAGCATGAGGTAGGGTATCCGGATGCGGAAGTATTGCTGAATATGATAAAGTCAGGTCCTCCTGTTTACGGCATGAATGGTGTCGGTGAAGGAAATGACACCGAAGGATCGGATTGGATTATCAAAATCCTGGAGGAAGATGACGACAGACCACTTTGGATATCTGTTTGGGGTGGGCCCAATGTACTGGCACAGGCACTGTTTAAACTTAAGGCTATTAAATCGGACCGGGAATTGAACAGACTCGTGGCAAAACTGCGGGTCTACACCATTTCTGATCAGGATGACAGTGCCATCTGGATAAGAAATAATTTCCCCAACCTGTTTTACGTTGTCTCACCCGGTGGATACTTTCGATCAACTTGGACCGGTATCATGTCCAGAATACAGGGCATTGACAATTCTACCATCAGCAATTCCTGGCTAAGAGATAATATCCAGCAGGATCATGGCCCTCTTGGCGCACAATATCCCGATGTTGGATATGGGATGGAGGGTGATACCCCGGCATGGTTATCACTCATACCAAATGGACTTAATGATGCGGAAAACCCAAACATGGGTGGCTGGGGAGGTCGCTATGAACTCTATCAGCCTGAATTTGAAACTTTTAAAGAATCCGGTTTTACGGGAGGGGTCCCAATCGAACCGGAGACACGTCCTATATGGACCAATGCCAATGATACCTATCAGCACTACGTGCCGAATGAATATGGAAGAACCGTAAGAAAAGACTCCATTTTTGAAGGTAATAAAGTCACATTATGGCGGTGGAGGGATGACTTTCAGAATGATTTTGCCGCAAGGATGGACTGGTGCACCATGTCATATGAGCAAGCCAATCACCCTCCTGTTCCGGTGATCAATCATGACGAAAATATAACAGTAAAATCGGGTGAAGGTTTTCACCTTGATGCCACTGGCTCCTCAGATCCTGATGGAGATAATCTTAGTTACCTGTGGTTTCCATACGCTGAGATCGGTTCCTACGGTGAGCGAATTGACATAGCCAATGCTGAAAATCTGGTCAAGGTATTCATCAGGGCCCCGGAGGTGAACGAAAAAGTTACCACTCAATTTATCTTAAAACTTACCGACAAGGGTTCACCACCCATTTCAAGGTATAAAAGGGTCAATGTAACGATTGAGCCTAAATAGAGAAATGCATTTTCAACTGTCTGAACAACTTTTTAATTAAGGCTGTTGCTGGTGCGAGTTTGTAGCTCGTACCAGATGATTTTATATTTAAGATAATCCGCTCATGAAACCATCAATTACAATCATGAGCCGTAAATACAAATTCCACAATAAAGAAGGTATTTACTTCGTCAGTTTCGCCATTGATTATTCGGGTGGTAAAGGTTTATTGGAGATCGATTTCATAGGATAAATGTTTAAGTGGTACCTGATATTGGAGGTACGAGCGAAACGCTCGCACCAGCCTTTGGGTGAACGAAAAAGTTACCACTCAATTTATCCTAAAACTTACCGACAAGGGTTCACCCCCCATTTCAAGGTATAAAAGGGTCAATGTAACGATTGAGCCTAAATAGAGAAAATGATCCACCAATGACTCAGATTAGTTTTCAACTCTTCTAAAATCCAGATCCTGGTAATCAAAGCTGAAATCTATATCGGGGGATATTGGCTTCATTTTTATTTTCGAAAGCAGACCCAATTCATCTTTTTCGAAGATTAAAAAGGCATCACATGGCATATCCGTGTAGCTCATCTTTACCACAAACGTGTCCTCCTTGTAGCGAAACATCTCTCCATTAAGTTTGGGAGACCTTAATGACTTAAACCATAGTTTACCTTGCCGATTTTCTATTACAATTTTCCCAAACCAATTATCTTCAAAGACCCCTAAGTATTCTGTGGCCTCAAGCTTTTTTACATCAGAAATTGCAGCCAACTCCCAAACCTGATTTGCTGTAGAGTCTACATATTTTTCGTTCCGCTCTAATTGTTGCTTGGTATTGGTAAGGTAATCCCAACGTTTTCTGCCAATCCACTCATCGCGAATTGCACTGCTTATGACATCATAACTATTGGCGCCAGGGGCTCCATTTGTCAGAACTACTACAGCAGAATTGATTTCAGGAACAATCATAACCATGGAGAGCATACCGGGAAGGCCGCCAGAATGTGAGATTACCGAGTAGTCATGAATATGGGAAATGAACCAACCCAAACCGTAAGCGCCAAAATGCCATTTAAAATGTGGTCTGGGTCTTGGCTCGAATCCAATAAAAGTATAAGGTGACCACATTTCTCGCTGGCGTAACGGATTGAATATTTGATGCTGCAGGCTATCCCCATACTTGCCCTGGTTAAGCTGTGCCATCAACCACTTGCTCATATCATTGACACTTGAGTACATTCCACCGGAAGCTGCCAGTGATCCTTGACCCTTTATATAACGCTCAATTTTTTTTATTTCCGTGCTGGAAGTTGAATGAGCAGAAGCAATATTGTCTTTTGACCTCAACCTGTCGTATCTGCAAGCTGTTCTTTCCATACCCAATGGGGTAAGGATATTATTTTCGATGAATTCATCATAAGTCTGCCCACTAACCCGTGCAATGACCTCTCCAGCCACCTGATAAAGCAAGTTATCATAATCAAATTTTGTCCTGAAATCGGAGGTTGGCTCAAAGTGTTGAAAGCTCGCAATCACATCTTCAATGGTGAAATCAGAACCAGAGGGAAAAAACATTAGGTCACCAGCACCTAAACCAAGACCACTTCTATGAGTTAGCAGGTCAGTTATGGTAAAATTTTCTCTCACATAGTCATCGTACATGGTAAACTCAGGGATATGCTGAAGGACTCTGTCATCCCAATTTAGCTTACCCTGATCCACTAATATGGCTAAACCTGCCGAAGTGAATGCTTTGGTGTTTGAGGCGATTTGAAATAGAGTATGTTCATTTACCATTTCTTCCGAATCAACTGACAATTTCCCGTATCCTTTGGAATGGATGACTTCTCCATGTTCAATTACAGCTACTGCTAAACCTACTTGTGGTATCATTTCGAATGATTTATTAACCAGGGAATCAATCTGCGCGGATGAAAATCCCTGACTGAAGGTGACGAAGGTTACTAAACAGCAAGCTGCCATCAGGATGTAGTTTTTTCTCATTGGACTATAAAATCATGCCAGGTATTGGGGTAATTTGCCTATCATTCAAAATTAGATAAAAGTCGCCTATTTGCGATTCCAAACAAGTTGTAGGAAACAAGTAGTTAGGCTGTGTGCACAAGTAAGAAGGTACGAGCGAAACGCTCGCACCAGCGTTTGGGAGCCTAACTAATCCTTTACTGTACCTTCCCTTTTGAAGTAGTAAACCACGGGTTTAAAACCGATTAAAAATTCATTCCTACATGCAGACCTGGTTCACCGAAAAAGAATTTACCCCAGCAATCGTCGATCACTTTAAATGTTGACGGCATTTCCGAATGAAAGGGTCTATGTGTTATTGCTATGGAATGGTCCTTGAAAAGTCCCGGTAAGCATAATCATACATCAATGAAGCAGGTCAAACTCTTTGAGATTTATCAAGTGAGTGCAATAAATATTTAATAATTAATTATTTTTACATTAATAATTAAGCTATTTATACTATTTATGTTCGAATTCGATCCACTCAAAAGTGAATCCAATAAAGAGAAACATGGAATCGATTTTAGAACCGCTATGGGACTTTGGAATGATCCTGGTAGACTAATTATACCTGCAAGGGTAACTGGCGAAAGTAGATATTTGATGATATCTAAATTGAAAGAAGACTTTTGGTCGGCCATATTCACTATAAGAGACAAGAACATAAGAATAATATCAGTTCGTAAATCACGAAAAAATGAAAGAGAGCTCTATGAACACCACGGAATTTGATGAAAAGTTTGAGTCCGGGGATGATATCCTTGAGTATTTGGAATTAGATAATGTACAGACACCGGGACTGCAACAAAAACGAGTCAGTGTGGATTTCCCTGAATGGATGGTTGTCAGTCTTGATAAGGTAGCTCGCAAGCTGGGTGTTACACGCCAAAGCGTAATAAAAGTTTTTATATCCGAAAAACTCAAAGAGGAATCATTGGATTAAGGACTTCTCTGACCTACCAGCTTCGGAGCTTCCCAGGCCTGAAGTCGTTTTGAATTCTGCCATTTTAAGCCTGGCATACCTTCTTACCATGTTTAAAATATTTATCTTGTGAACCTTAAAAACATTCAACCAATGAAGTTATTCAAGGCATTTTCACATTCCTTTCTAATCGTAACTGTCCTACCTTTTCTTTTTCTCTCCTGTCAAAATGGTGAAGAAATGGCCGAAGAACCTTCCAGGCCAAACATCATTTTTATCATGAGTGACGATCATGCCTATCAGGCTATCAGTGCCTACGGTGGTCTTCTGGCGGATTTGGCTCCAACACCTAATATTGATAGAATCGGAGAAGCCGGAATGCGATTTAACAATTGCCTGGTAACGAACTCAATATGCGGTCCATCAAGGGCTACCATCCTTACCGGAAAATACAGTCATCTGAATGGGTTTATCGACAACACAATTGGCTCTCAATTCAACTTTGACCAGCAGTCTTATGCCAAAATACTACAGCAGAACGGGTATAAAACCGCAACCATTGGAAAGCTGCACCTCGGTGGTACCCCTACCGGTTTTGATTATTATGACATTTTACCCGGGCAAGGGCTGTATTACAACCCTGTCTTTATTAATCAGGATGGAGAGTATACAGAAGAAGGGTATGCCACGGACATCATTACTGAAAAATCTCTGGCATGGCTTGATTCGGTGAAAAATGAGGAGCAACCCTTCATGCTGATGATGTGGCACAAGGCACCGCACCGGGGTTGGCAACCAGGCCCTAATGAACTTGGGATGTACGAAAATGTGACTTTCCCTGAACCTGAGACACTATTTGATGATTATTCAGGGAATCGCGAACCAGCTGCTGCAAATTATATGTCCATCTCCGATGCCATGAGATTGGAGGACGACCTGAAACTAAGTGAGGAACCTCCACGCAGTATGAATGATGAGCAAAAAGCAAAATGGAAAGAGGTATATGATCCGATTTTGGCAGATTTCAGAGAAAAGAATCCACAAGGAAAAGAACTCACCAGCTTTAAGTATCAAAGATACATGCGGGATTACCTGGCGTGCATATCTGCGGTAGATAAAAGCGTCGGAGCCTTACTTGACTATTTAAAAGAAACAGGCATGGATGAAAATACGATCGTAATGTATTCCTCAGATCAGGGATTTTACCTGGGCGAACATGGTTGGTTTGATAAGCGCTGGATGTACGATGAGTCTTTAAAAACACCACTACTTGTCAGTTGGCCGGGTGTGACCGAACCAGGGTCCGTCAACAATGATTTGGTATCTAACCTCGATTTCGCAGAAACATTTGTAGACATCGCTGGCGGACAGGTTCCGGCGGATATGCAGGGAAGAAGCCTCGTGCCTGTACTAAAAGGAGAGACTCCGGATGATTGGAGAAAAGAGCATTACTACCATTATTATGAACATCCCTCAGAGCACGTAGTCCAAAGACATTACGGTATCACCACGGAAAAATACAAGCTGATCCACTTCTACTACGAGATGGATACCTGGGAACTGTACGACCTGGAAAAAGACCCGCAGGAATTGAACAATGTGTATGATTCACCAGCCTATGTTGAAGTACAGGCACAATTGCATCAGCGACTTGAAAGGCTAAGAGATCAATACGGAGACAGTGATTCTCTTAACCAGCATTTTATTGAAGAATACAACGAGAAGGTGGAACAAAACCCATATATCGAATATTGGAAGTTCTCCTGGGAGGAACTCAGAAAGTACTTCTCAGGGCAAGCTGAAGCCGAAGAAGAGTCCACGGAATAATCTAGACTCAGGGTCAATATCTCTGTTGCTGGTGCGAGCTTGTAGCTCGTACCCGAAGATTACATATTTTTAAAGATAATCTACTCATGAAACCATCAAGTGCAATCATGAGTCACAAATACAAATTCCACAACAAAGAAGGTCTTTATTTTGTCAGTTTAGCCATTGATTATTCTGGCGGAAAAGGTTTATTGGAGATCGATTTTATAGGATAAATGTTTAATTCGTACCCGATTTAGGAGGTACGAGCGAAACGCTCGCACCAGCGTTTGTTGTTGCATCGGCAAAACCACAGATAAATTACGTACAATATCCTGTACATACATTATCTTTGCAAAAAACTGGCATAAGATGGAAATCACAACTTACACAGACTTCAGAAGGAATATGAAGTCCTATTTTGAAAAGGTATTTACTATGGGTAAACCTCTTTTTATCTCAAGACCCAAAGGAGATGATATGGTTTTAATCAGTAAGAGTGAATATGAAAGTATGCAGGAAACATTTCATTTGTTACGTAGCCCAAAAAATGCAGAAAGATTATACGACGCTATAAAATCCGACAAGAAAGATCAGGGAACGAAGCGCGAACTACAAGACTAAATGACCATTGTCTTCATGGACCAGGCCTGGGAAGACTACCTGTACTGGCAGCAACAGGACAAAAAGACTCTAAAAAAAATCAACACTTTAATAAAGGACATTGATAGAAATCCATATTCCGGCATAGGTTCACCCGAACCACTGAAATATGATCTTTCCGGATATTGGTCCCGTCGAATTTCCCTGGAACACCGGCTGGTTTACAGGATCCATCAGAATGAAATCAGGGTGATCCAATGCCGATATCATTATTGATGGGCATAATCCAATTAGACTCTAATTCGTCAGTTTAATTCCCACCTCGAAGTACCGTTGCTGGTGCGAGCTTGTAGCTCGTACCCGATTATTATATATCTTTAAAGAAACCCGCTCATGAACTATCAAATTCAATCATGAGCCGCAAATACAAATTCCATAACAAAGAAGGTCTTTACTTCGTCAGTTTCGCAACTATCAATTGGATAGACGTATTCGTCAGAGACCATTACTTCATGCTGATGCTGGATAGTCTAAATTTTTGTAGAAAGTCAAAAGGCATGGAGATATTTTGTTATTGTATAATGCCGAGTCACGTTCATCTTATTTTCAGAACTACTCACAATGACCCCGGTGCAATACTTAGGGATTTAAAGACATATACGTCTAAGAAAATGCAAAAAACCATTGCTGAAAATCCGTTAGAGAGTCGAAAAGATTGGATCATTCGGATGATGGCTGAAGAAGGTAAATCAAAGAGCAACATTAAGCATTTCCAATTCTGGCAGCAACACAACAAACCTATTGAGCTTTGGAGTTCATATATCATTGATCAGAAAGTTGATTATATCCATATGAATCCCGTGGAAGCTGGTTTCGTCTTGGAACCGGAACACTGGAAATACAGCAGCGCCATTGATTATTCTGGCGGAAAAGGTTTATTGGAGATCGATTTTATAGGATAAATGTTTAATTGGTACCTGATATTAGGAGGTACGAGCGAAACGCTCGCACCAGCGTTTGATTTAGAAATCTGCTTTGTTTTTGCCTTTACGATTTGAATCAACTTTTTCGAATATGTAGTCGATTTGTTCTTTTCGACCCAAAACTTTAAAATTCCTGAATATTGAATGTCCGCGGTTTTTGTCCAGACTATAATTCGTCCAGCCATTCACGATTACGTTTGTCCATAGCTTCCTGAGAAATTAAATCGCCATTTTTAATATCATTCTCGCTCATTTTCAAAATTTCCTTCTGGGTATCAGTTAAAACTATAACCTTCCCATCATTATCACCCGAGGAGATTAAGTTATTCAACGCCTCCAGAAAATCCGGGTTTTTGATAGCAAGAATCTTGTCGATTAATTCGTTTCTTATTTTATCCACTGTTGACATAGATTGCTAGAATATATAAAATTCAGAAATGTTAACCATTCCTCCTATAGAAGAATCATCTATTATTCATAAAACTACCCCAACGAAATCCCTTCCTGTACAAAAGGTTGGTTATAATACCGCTTACCCTGGGCTTTATAAAGTGCATTTGCTAATGCACCTATAACCGGTGGGAATGGAGGCTCTCCCATTCCGGTAGGATCTATCTCGTTTTGCACAAAATGTACATCTATGGATTTTGGAGCCTCTCCATGACGGATCATACGATAACTGTCAAAATTCCGCTTATCCGGAACTCCGTCTTTAAAAGTCAATGACCCATACAATGCATTACCAATACCATCGACGATGGCACCTTCAGCCATGTTGGTGGCGGCATCCGGGTTCACCACAATGCCACAGTCAATAGCACAACTGACCTTGGGAATCTTGATGTTTCCATTATCCACTGTTACATCCACGACCTGGGCCACATAAGTATTATGACAGAAATAGGCCGCAACTCCCCTGCTGACTCCTTCAGAATTTTGTGACCAGTTTGCCTTTTCCCTAACCAATCTTAGAACACCAGCATATCGGTCTGGTTCGTAATCATTATTCTCACCAACCGGATTATTTTTCGCTCTTTCCAGCAACTCCAACCTAAAATCAATCGGATCCTTACCGGCCGCCTCGGCGACTTCATCCAGGAAAGATTGCTCAGCAGGACCTATGAAATTTGACCGCGGAGCCCTGAAGGAGCCAACGGTAATATTCGAATCCATCGACCAGTCTTCCGCCAGATAATTATCTACCGCGCCGGCAGGAAATCTATCCGGGTACAATGGACCTTCCGGAATACCTCCGGCCCGCACATGAAAGCCGACCAGGTTATTATTTTCATCTAATGCTGCCCTGTAAACAGCCTGATAGGTTGGTCTGTAAATACCGGAAGTCATATCATCTTCCCGGGAATAAACCAATTTGACGGGCGCCTTTACCTTTTCGGAGATTACCGCTGCTTCTACTAACCAGTGTGCGTAGGACCTTCTTCCGTATCCCCCTCCCAGTCTGGTCATCTCTATGTCAATGTTTTCCAGTGGAATACCCAATCGTTTTGAAAGGGTTACTTCCGTAAACTCCGGTTTCTGGAGCGGACCTCTGAGTTTGGCTTTCCCATCCTTTACATTTGCGAAGAAGTTCATGGGCTCCATACAATTATGCGCCAGAAAGGGTGCCTTATAAGTTCTCTCTATAACCTTTGCTGCATTTCGGAATGCTTTGTCAGGATCGCCGTCCTTACGCCGGACATTGGTCGAAGTAGAAGACATTTTATCCATTAAAGATAGATGATCCTCCGTGCTTTCCATACCTGCAGGCATGCTCATAGTTTGGGTTCCCCCAAAACCATTTCGCACATATTCATAGCTTTCGAAAGGCCGCCACTCAACCTTAATCGCTTTTTTTGCCTGCATCACTTCCCAGGTACTTTTACCCACTATAGCTACCAGTTCATGAAATGTACAGGTATCAAAATACTGACGTTCATAATCATCCTGCATCACTTTGAGTGGAAATGCATCCACAATTCCGGGCATGGATTTAACTGAACTTTCGTCAAATGATTTGAGCGTCATCCCAAACGAAGGCGGATGTACTATCATCGCCGTCAGCATGCCCTCCTCTTTGACATCAATGCCAAACAATGGCTTACCTGTGACGATTTTCTCACCATCCACGTTTTTTCGTGAAGTACCTATGATCCTAAAATCTTTTATCTCCTTCAATTGTACTTCCTCGGGAACATCCATACCTACGACCTTCGAGGCCATCTCGCCATAATGAGCAGAACGGTTACTCCCTGAATGTATCAACCAACCCTTGTCTGTTGTCACCTCGCTAACAGGAACATCCCATTCTTTTGCCGCTGCCTGCTTCAGCATTGTCCTGGCAGTGGCCCCAGCCATGCGCAGGCTATTCCATCCCCGTCTTATAGCCTGACTTCCGCCAATAAACTGACGCGTATATTTATCAACATCCAGGGGTGCCTGCTCCACGATTACTTTATCCCAACTAACATCAAGCTCCTCCGCTACGATCATGGGCATCGAAGTTTTCACATTTTGGCCACCCTCCGGGTTTGGAGACATGATCGTCACCATACCATTATCGGCTATTTTGAGAAATCCATTGATGTCAAACCAGTCTTTCGGAACTTCGGACATCATACCACCGCTATCCTGGCAACCGGCCAACCAACTAAAGGTCAGCATCAATCCACCACCAGCCGCAGCAGAGGTTTTTAAAAACGATCTTCTTCCAACTTTTGTCCTCAGTTTCATGGATGTAAGTTTTTGGTATTCGAGTTCCTTTAATTTAAAAAGAAAAGGCCAGTTTTTAAACCGGCCTTTCATTTAAATAACCATTATTTAACCTAATGAAATTCCTTCTTTCAAGAACGGCTGACTGTAATACCGCTTACCTGTATTCTTGTACAAGGCATTGGCCACAGCTCCGAATATTGGTGGGAATGGAGGTTCTCCCATTCCTGTCGGATCGATCTCATTTTTCACGAAATGAACATCAATCGACTTGGGTGCCTCGTTCATCCTGATCATCCTGTAATTGTTGAAATTGGACTTCTCAGGTACACCATTCCTAAAAGGCATCTCCCCGTAAAAAGCATTGCCAATTCCATCTACAACCGCTCCTTCTGCCATATTCGCCGCTGCATCGGGATTGATCACAATTCCACAATCTATGGCACACGTGACCCTTTCAACTTTTGGTCTACCATTCACCATTTTCAGATCCAGCACATGAGCGGCATAGCTATTGTGACAGAAATAGGCAGCCACACCTCTGAAAGTACCTTCCTGAGGAGTACTCCAGTTGGATTTGTCTCTGACCAGTTCCAAAACTCCCGCATAGCGATCTGCTTCATAGTCATTGTTCTCACCAACAGGATTGTCTTTCGCCCTTGCCAGCAAATCCAATCTGAATTGGATCGGATCTTTTCCTGCCTCCTCCGCCACTTCATCCAGGAACGATTGCTCAGCTCCTGCAATGAAGTTTGACCTTGGAGCTCTAAAAGCACCGATGGTAATGTTCGATTCAAGGGCCCATTCCTCTGCAAGATAATTATCCACAGCACCAGCGGGGAAACGATTCGCCGCATGTCCAAGTGGGCTTTCAGGTATTCCGCCAGCCTTGACATGGAAACCAATCAAATTGTTGTTCTCATCAAGAGCAGCCCTGTATGTCGCCATATAGGTTGGACGATAAATACCAAAGGTCATATCATCTTCCCTGGTATAAACCAGCTTAACCGGCTTATTTAATTTTTGAGAGATCAGGGCAGCTTCTACCATGTAGTGCCCGTATGCCCTTCTTCCGAAACCGCCACCCATGCGGGTCATAACGATTTCAATTTTGTCGATAGGCATGCCAAGGCTGGCAGACAGCGTACCTTCTATGATCTCTGGTGCCTGAATCGGAGCACTGATGATGGCTCTTTCAGATGTCACATCAGCAACGCAATTGATGGGTTCCATCATATTATGTGCCAGGAATGGAGCCGTGTAAGTTCTTTCAATAACCTTAGCCGCATTGGCAAACGCTCCGTCCGGATCACCGTCTTTTCGAAGCAATTCGCATGGCTGGGATGCCCGTTTGCGCATAGAGGCGATGTGGTCCTCACTGCTTTCCAGCCCACCGGGCACTTTTACAGTTGCGGCATTGCCTCTTGCATTGATGGGGAATGATTGTTCATCAAATTTTTCCCACTCTACTCTAAGCGCTTTTTTCGCATTCATCACCTCCCAGGTGCTTTTACCTACAATCGCCACCAACTCAGGGAAGGTATTGGTATCGAAGAAGTTACGCTTATAATCGTCTTTATATGTTTTTATGGAGAAAACATCCACAATACCGGGCATGGACTTCACAGATGACGCATCAAACGACTTTAGTTTCATGCCAAATGCCGGTGGATGTGCAATGGCAGCCGTAAGCATGCCTTCCTGCTTGATGTCCAGGCTGAACATCTTACCACCACTTACAATTTCCTTTCCGTCTACATTCTTCTTAGAATTACCAATAATGGTAAAATCCTTCACTTCTTTCAGTTCAACTTCCTCAGGAGCAGTAAGCTTTGACGCAGCCATGGCAAACTCTCCATAGCCAGCGGATTTGCCGGAAACTTTGTGGATGAGCTTTGAATTCTCGGTGGTGATCTCAATTGCGGGTACACCCCATGCATCAGCCGCAGCTTGTTTGAGCATCTGCTTTGCCGTGGCACCGGCCATTCTCAATGGTTTCCATCCTTGTCTTATTCCCTGACTTCCGCCTGTAAATTGTCTTTCATATAAACTGGCATTGAATGGTGCCATCTCGGCAATGACATTTTTCCAATCCATGTCCAGTTCGTCCGCCACAATCATGGGCATACTGGTTTTCACGTTACTGCCAAACTCCGGGTTTGGACAATAAATCGTTGCCACGCCATTCTCTCCTATTTTGAGATAAGCATTTAGCTCAAACCACTCCTCAGGCATGGCCAGCACTTCGGCTTCCTTAGTACCCGGTGAACAACTGGCTAACCAACTAAAACTGATCATCAGACCACCACCGGCTGCGGCGGAAGTTTTCAGAAATGATCTTCTACCGAATTTTGTTCTTAAAAGCGTCATAATTAATTTATTTAAGCTTTGGAAGCCGTTTTGATGGCCACTTTAATTCTCACATAAGTACCGCAGCGGCAGATATTTCCACTCATGGCTCCATCGATCTGCTCATCTGATGGGTTGGGGTTTGAGTTTAGCAGGGACGCTGCACTCATGATCTGTCCAGCCTGACAGTATCCGCACTGCGGTACATCATGCTGTAACCACGCTTTCTGAACCGGGTGATCGGCATTCTCTGATAACCCTTCAATGGTTGTAATCTCAGTGTGGCCCACAGCCGAAACTGTCAACTGACATGATCGCGTGGCAACACCATTTAGATGGATGGTACATGCGCCGCATTGCGCAATGCCACACCCGTATTTTGTTCCGGTAAGATCCAGATGATCACGCAAAACCCAGAGAATGGGTGTCTGCGGATCAACATCTACCTGATGCTGTTTTCCATTAACATTCAAATTAAATATGGCCATTTTCTTACAATTTTATGATTGGCTAAGGAATTTCACTATACCCTAAAATTACAATAGATATCAAACAAAAACTTACGGAAATCAAACATCGACCTTCAACTCAATAATGGTTCGGGTCATTGCATAGGTCGAATTTGGGCTCATAGGCACGCCGATCCCACTATATTTATACTAATCAGTCAAACCAGCTAGAATGAGAAAAATCATACACTACAAATCTTACCTTCAACCCTACGCAAAAAAGCTAAGAAAGAACTTGACCTTAAGTGAAGTACTTCTATGGAATGAAATAAAAAACAAACAGATGGGTGTTAGGTTTAGTCGACAAATACCTATTGACCGGTACATCGTGGACTTTCTCTGTAAAGACCTTCTTCTGGCAATTGAAATTGATGGTGAGAGCCATTATCATGATGACCAACCTGAAAAGGACAAAATAAGACAAGAGAGATTAGAGTCTCTTGGTGTGACTTTTTCTCGCTTCGATGATTTGGATGTGAAGAGAAATATGTCTTACGTATTAAATGAACTCGAGGTGAAAATCAATGAATTGAAAATGAAGGATTAACCCACCCCTAACCCCTCCCAGGAGGGGATTGGATAGTGCCTTTATTTCACAGTCGTATGAAATAAAGTCAATTTCGGGTTATATTTTTCCCGGGTGCAAGAGAAATGGCATAAGTCTTGAATTAAGCAAAATCCCATATTATAAAGTGCAAAGGGTATCTTCCGCTTTCCAGACAACATCCATGTCTACCAGATCATCATAGAAATCCTCAATGTATCCAATCAGTTTACCCTCGCAATTGTATACCGAGGCTACGTAATTTATGGCCGGGTTGCAATTACCATAGTAGAAAATGATATCCCCTTTGTATAAGGCACGCTTGTAATATTCATATTTAGCCTGTTCTGGATTAACAGTAGCTTCTGCTACCAATTCCTTCAGCCAATCAAGGTTTTCAACCGGATTTTCGCCTGCGCAAAGATTGGATTCTTCATCGCATGAGGTAATAGCGGTACCAAGGAATAGAAGGACCACTAATGAAACAGATTTTAAGTTTATCATTTTGTCGTGTTTCAAAACTCATCTCAAAATCCGTACCAGAGCAGTGCTACCAATCTACCTCTCCTGCAACGCCATCCACTGCATAATGGTCACCGGTACTCCATTTACCATTACCGGGCTGCCATCATAGTCGGTCTGGCTATGATTGGCATGAGAGTATATCCAGGACCAGTGTCCCGGGTAGTAAAAATTTTCACCACCGTAGGCATTGGTAATGTCCACCACATGATCGTAAAGAGAAAGGTGCACGTCACTGGCTTTGGCTTCCACCAATCGCTCGTAAACCGGAATCACAGTATTGGCTGCCACTGTGGTAGAGTCGTCTTTGGAGTGTACAAACCACATGGGTACATCCCGAATGCTTCGAACCTGATCATCAGTAAGATACTGAGAGCGAAAAGCCAGGGCACTAATGTAACCTGCAGCAAAATAGTCTGGATACTCCAGAATCAATTTCAAACTCATGTAGCCACCGTTGCTACAACCACCTACATAAATCCTGTCTGTGTCTACATTAGGATTTTTCTGAACAAAGTCATCGAACAGAGCTTTTAAAGCCTTGAAATAAATGTCATCCACCTGCCCACTGGTTGATCCATTACCACTGTCCATCCAACGTGTAGGCGTCTGTGGTGAAAGGACATACGCACCTCCGAAATATTGTTGTATTTCGTCAGAGGCATAGTTGGCGGCTCTGTTGGCTAGGAGTGGCACAGACGCATCAGTACCTCCCTCTCCACCACCGTGTAGCCAGATGATCAGTGGATATTTATCCTGGCTGCCCTCAGGTTTGAAAGACGCATAAGTCAGGGTGACTCCATTATTGGAAAATGTGCCATTGAGGTCAAAGTCATCTACAATTGGTACGATCTTTTCCTGCAGTACATTCCAGACATTCAGTGTAGCTGTATTGGTAACAGACAGCCTGTAGTCTACCCAATAGTTTCCGCCTCTGCCGGCTACACGGGTGTATTGAAAAGCAGATGCAATCCTAACGGTAGGACCGACTACCAGATTCAAAGTAACGTATTCTCCCTCCGAAACACGGTTGCCTTCACCATCTGAAACATAGGCCGATTGAACGGTTCTCTCTCCCGAGGCTGGTTGGATCGGGTTTTCCACACCCTCCAATGTGCGGGTGGCATAGACTTTAAAATCATCTGCGTCCACATCACTCACAGTCTCACTCATACTCAGGACAACCTTATTGACGGCCGGTCCCCAGTCGAAGCCCTCTACGATCAGGGTATAACCCCCGGCAGACTTATTTTGCCCAATGGCAAGAGTGATCGATAAACAAATTAGAAGAATGGATAAGATTTTTTTAGAGAAATGCATATTGCAATGACTTTGAATGTTTGTTGATGGTTTTTCTGCTGACCTGGGTTATAACCTTAAAAATTAGATCAGACAATTCCCAATTTATATCAAACCATAAGTTTCTTCAAAAAAAACCTACGGGGCATCCTGCACTGTCTTGCTCGTAATATTAAAGGCAATTGATAGTTTTACCCATCAGAAATTAACTAGTCAGCCTGGCACATGAGTGACAATACAGATTTCATAACACTCGAAATATCGGATTCGTCCACGATCCCGAAATACAAGCAGATTGCTCAAAGTATCATTGACAGGATTGAAACAGGTCACATTCATTACGGACAAAGACTTCCCTCCATCAATCAGCTTAGCACCTACTATTTACTGTCACGGGATACGGTAGAGAAGGCATACAATGAACTTAAAGACATGAATGTCATCACCTCTGCCAAAGGCATGGGTTTTTATGTCACCAATTCCGCCCCAAAAACCAGGATCAAAGTGCTGATTTTGTTCAATAAATTAAGTGCCTACAAAAAGGAAATCTACAATGCCATCGCTCATGGTTTACAGGATAAAGCACATATCGATTTTTTTATCTATCACTGTGATTATTCTCTTTTCAAGCAAATCATAAAAGAACATAGTGTAGGATATCATTACTACGTTCTAATGCCTCACTTTACGGAGTATGAGAGTTCGGACCTGAGAGAACTCATGAAATCCATTCCAAAGGAAAAACTCATTTTGGCGGATTTTAAAAACCCTGACATACCCGACTACTTTGGATGTGTGTACCAGGATTTCAAAGAAGACCTCTACCAGGCACTGACCCAACTAAAAAGCACTCTGGAAAAATATGAAAAACTAATTCTGGTATTTCCAGACAGCAACACCTATCCATACCCCAGAGAGATTGTGCTTGGCTTCAGAAAATTTTGTGTAACGAACCAGATAAAATTCGAAATCCTGAATAACATAAAGAAAAAATACAACCTCGAGAAGGGTTCGGCATTTGTCCTGATCAGTGAAACCGACCTTGCCAATTTGATTCAGTTAAGTCGCAATGCGAATTACGAACTTGGTAAAGATGTCGGCATTCTGTCTTACAATGATACGGTCCTGAAAGAAGTCCTTGCTCAAGGCATCACAGTAGTGTCCACGGATTTCCAAAATATGGGAGAGCTTGTCGCAAAAATGATCCTGGAAAATAAGCCCATCGAACTTAAAAACAACTTCGATCTGATCATGAGAAATTCCATTTAGTTTTTTTGCTGAATACTGAATTAGAACTTGAAATTTTACTGAAAAATAAAGGCCGAATAAAAAATTTATTCGGCCTGAGTTTAACAAAAACCCGATCCCAATCAGATTTTCAATTCATTTCTACCTCCTTTAAGCTGCTTTTCCTGACCTTTCCATATCATGGTTCCGGTCACGTTAGCCGGGAGGGTTACTATTGCATTGAGAGCATTGCGAGACTGTTTGTATTCCACACTTATCTCACCCTGAGGATGCGGCATGGTACCGGAAATCTCATTAATATCCCCCAGATTGGGCTTAATGATCACAGATGAGAAATTGGGACCCCCACTACTGATGCCCAATATTATTCTGAAAAACTCCACATTGGGACTTGATCCCCAGGCATGGCAATCAGACCGGGTAGTCTCCACCTGAGAGGTCTCACCCCAGGTAGTCAGACCAAGTTCGATGTTCTTTCTCCAGATGTCAAGCCAATCCATGTACTGGTCTCCCATTCCGGCTTCATTAAGGGCCAGGTGCAGATAATACTTAAAGTAAATTGAAGCCGGGGCCATAGAGGTGTCCGCAAGCATTTTCTCACCAATGATCGGAGCTTTATCCTCATCAACTATCCCGGCTAGCAACGCAAGAGAATTTGCATGTTGGGAGTATTTGTCCTTCTCTGGCGTGTCGGCATACACACCTTTGGATTCATCCCAGTACTTTTCATTGATGGTCTTCTTAAGTGCCTGGACATAAGACTCATAAAGTGTAACAAACTCTTTACTTCCGGCATACTTTTCCAGCTCGATTGCAGATTGAAAAGCATGCAGCAACTGAAGATCAAGGGCAGCCGAAGATCCGTCCTCACTCATTGGTGCCATCCCCCTGCCCCATTCGGGTACCCAGTCGGTGTAGTTCCATCCAGGTACATTCTTCAATGACCCGTCTTCATCAATAAACGTAATGAAATAGTTAAGAATCTGCCTTGTGCCAAGCAGCTTTGGCTTCACGAAATCAGGATCAGATCCATACATCATGTAATCATACAGCATACTGATATGCCATAAGGAATAGGTTGGGATCACCTGGTTTTGCGTATCAGGATATCGACTTAGTGTATACCCGTCTGCCTTTCGGGATTGATCAATTAGATTAATGGCATTTTTGGCTAATCGATCATCACCACTCATGTAGAAGGAGACGAAATGCTGAATCCTCGTATCCCCGACATACTGAAGTCTTTCGTAAAAAGGACAGTCCATGTAAGTGTCCACAGCGCATAATCGGGCTGTTCTCCATCCGATGTCCATGATCTGGTTAAACTCCTCGCCGGGGGCCTCAAGTTTTGCATTCATCTCAAATGGATAGCCAACGAATGTACCATATACATCATTAATAGTAAGAGGCGCTGCTTTCGTTGTGATATCCAGCTGGACATATCGGTAAGTACGGTAAGAAAGCGAGGTAAACTCCTGCCCATCGGCTCCACTTGAAAGGATACTATCCAGTCGACCGATCATTCTCTTTCCTTCAACATCATCCCTGTCACCTTTAAACCGTCCTTCTCCATACAGCCCTTCAGCATACCTAATGTTAACATTGGCGTCTTTCCCTCCGCTAAATATCAAGGTGAAAAATGCATTGGTCAAGTAGTTCTGATCCAGTAGGATCGATGCGGTAGTAT
This sequence comes from Cyclobacteriaceae bacterium, assembly GCA_965228045.1. GTDB lineage: Bacteria > Bacteroidota > Bacteroidia > Cytophagales > Cyclobacteriaceae > JANQEU01. Next base: position 3,377,881 of record OZ245789.1, read on the forward strand.
TTGCAGGAATCTGTACATCTACCTTTTCAGCAGGAAATTTAGAGGGTACATTAACTCCCTCGGATCTCCTCGCACGGTTCAATCGCTCGTAGGTCAATTCCATTCCGGGAATAATAGATGGTTGTAGCTGCCATCCATTTCTTCGGAAAAAGCCAAAACCTCTGGCGCTGGATTCGAAAATCGTTTTTGCCTGCACCCATGAATTATCATCATAGGACAAGGATTTCCAGGTATCTGGTACCTTGGCATTCATGTCGACAAATTCTCCCGCTCCGGCCGCATAGTACCCAGGTACGCGCTGACGTATTGGCGTAAAGCTTTTGTCCTCAATACATTTCCAGGATTCGTCAGTATCTGCGACTTTGGCTACTTCACTTTCGCCCTGAACTATAAAACCTGTTTTCCATGAAAACTGCGAAACAGGTTTCAAAGAACCTTCATTCCAGACTTTAGCCGCCAGGATATTCTCTCCTGACTTAAGATAAGGTAGCAGATCTACTGTTTCATAATTCCAGTTATCAAGATCCCCTAATGAAGGACCAACTGAAACCAGCTCTTCGTTGACAAAAAGTTTGTATCTATTGTCACCTGAAATACGAACAGAAAACTCTTCTGGCAATGTCTCCAGGTTGATAGTTTTTCTAAACAGATAAAGACCGCTGCCCGTCTCATCGATATCAGGCATGGTGATCCACTGTCCTGTCCATTCCTCCCTTTGCGGCCCAAATTGTGCGCTTGCCATGAGAGTACTCAGGATGAATACAGAAAGTAAGAAGTTCTTCATTTTTTTGAAGGTTTTTAAATATTAAAATTCTGGTAAAAGTTGCTCATGGCTATTCGCTGGCTCATGAGTTCATGAAAAACGGGGTTTATAAAACCCCGTTTCCACACAATCTATAGGTATGAAGATAATAAATCGATTATCAACCAATTCATTAATTAATCTATGTTAGGATTCAACGCTGCCTCTGCAGATGGAATCTCGTATTCTACTGTGATATCGGTTAGGATATTGGACGGCAAAGTAGTTCCCGGAGGAAAATAATACTCCTGTGGATCTGCCCTAATGGCGTCACCCATAGCCGTCATGGTAGAAACTAATCTCCCGGTTCGCTTAAGATCGAGATAACGCTTATTCTCAAACGCCAATTCGTGTCTGCGTTCCTCGAGAATCGCATCTTTTGTCAGAGATGTAAGTGGATCCAATCCAGCCCTTTCTCTAACATCATTTACATGACCCAATGCAGCAGTACTACCATTGTCTTGCTCAAACAGTGCTTCCGCCATCAATAATTTGGCTTCCGCATATCTGTAAACCGGCCAGTTCTCATTGGCCTGACCCCAGTTAGCATGCTCATGCAGAAACTTGGAAATAAACGGATGATCCGGTGGATCGTTCGGATAATTGGCTGAAGGTTCCAAAGATGCTGTATCCACCGAAATATCAAGACGTACGTCATTTGCCTCAAATGAAGCCATAAATTCCTGTGTAGGAATATTGAAAGTTTGACGATTGTTGTCTTCCTGTGGATTGCTCACTCCAAGAATCTCTCCATAGGTATCCACGCTCATAGGCACTGGCAACCATGCATAAGTGAACAAACTTGCAAAGCCCTGATTACCTTCAAGATACTGCACCTCGAAGATCGACTCTAAACCATTCTTATTAGCAGGATCAAATACATCAGCATAATCGTCTTCCAGCCCTAATCCGGATGCATTGATTACATTGCTAAGCGCAGACTCTGCTTCTGACCAATTTTCAAGGACAATATGAACATTTCCAAGCATGGTGTTGGCAGCTTCAGATGAAGCTCTACCCGCGTCCTGGTTTGATTTTGAAGGAAGCAGACTGGCCGCCTCTGACAAATCCGCAATGATTCTGTCATAAATCACACTTTCTTCTGCCGTAGGCTGTCGGGTATCCTCGAAAGTTACGGACGGTTCCAGAAATAATGGTACTGATCCGAAATACTGTACCAAATCGAAATAAGCCAAGGACCGAAGAAACAATGCTTCTCCTCTTAAAGGATCAACAAATGCCTGATCAAAACTCCCGTTTTCAAGCGATTGCAATACCTGATTGGCACGTGCAATCAGTGTGTAATCTGCAGTAAACTTTTCAGCCACATTCGGGTTTGCACGAAGGGCATTATGATTGGCGATTTGCTCTTCCTCTTCTACATCACCTCGACTTATATTCAAAGCGTAATAGGTATTGTCAGAGGCAAATTCTCCAAGCATCCAGGCATTATTGTAAATACCAGGTAAAGCCGCATAAACGCCGTTCACTGCTGCCTCCATATCGGCTTCGGTCTGGAAGTAGTTTCCTGTTGTCAGATCCGTTTCTGAATTTATATTAAGAAAATCATCTCCGCATGAAGCTCCTACAAGAGCCACCGCGATAAGAATTATTATATTTCTCATTTTCATCGTTTTTATTTTTAAGAGGTTCTTATTAGAATCCTACGTTTAGACCAAAAGTGAATGTCCTTGGTACAGGGAAGGTTGAAAAATCCTGTCCAAGATCGAAAGTGGTTGTACCGCCTACCTCCGGGTTGGAACCCGGATACTCAGTGAATACAAACGCCTGCTGCACACTTGAATAAACTCGTAAGTTTCTTACCCCTTTGATAAAATCCTGAGGGAATGTATAACCAAGTGTTATATTCTTGATTGTGAAGAAACTACCATCATAAATGAAGTTGGAGCTCACCCAGTCCCGATCTTGGGTAGGTGTGGAACCATAATTCTTACCCCACTTACCAGAGCCTGGATCTGATGGGCTTCTCCATCGATCCTGAGTCTCCGCGATCACGTTCATTAGTCCATCTCCATGATTAACTAATCCCTGAAGAGATCTTCTAAAAATGTCATTTCCTTGAGAACCAGATCCCACTACGGTGAAATCAATTCCTCTGTACTTCATTGATACATTCATACCATAAATGAAATTCGGTATCGGGTTACCAATGACAGTTTGGTCATCAGAACCTGGAGCACCTGATAAAGCATCGTAAGTGGTCACCCCATCACCATTAACATCCACGTATTTCGGTCCACCGACCTGAGAAATGTTAGAGACAGGACTATTATCAAAATCACCCTGATCTACATATACTCCATCATGAACCATTCCGTAAAACTGCGCCACAGGCTCACCTACGATTGTAAGAGTAGCATTGTCAAGGATAAAAGGTACTGTTTCATCTAAAGCAAGAACCTCATTTCTATTGAAAGCCATATTGGCTCCAACCTGTAGATCAAGTTGTCCTATTCTATGGACAGTATTGACAAGAAATTCATGTCCCCAGAATTGGATCTCACCAATGTTACCGGTAAAGCTTTCAAATCCTGAAGCAGGTGGTACGCTTAGTTCCCACAGCATGTCAGTAGATACTTTATTGTAGTAATCATATGTGAAGCTTATTCGATCATCAAAGAAGGCAAGATCTACTCCGATGTCTATTTGGCTGGAAAGCTCCCAACCAAGGCCTCTGTTGGCAATCGTGGTCTGTGCAGCTCCCGGTACAATGGCACTTCCGAAGACAGTGCTTTGGCCTATGTCCACATTACCGTACTGAGTGTAATTACCAATGTTATTATTACCGGTGATACCCCAGCTACCTCTCAGTTTTGCAAAACTCAATGGTCCCGAGTCGCTAAGAAAACTTTCATTGGAAATTATCCATCCAGCGGAAATAGAAGGGAAATTACCCCATCTGTTGTCCACTCCAAATCTGGAGGAACCATCTCTCCTCACGGATGCCGCAAAAAGATATTTACCCTGATAGTCGTAAGTCAAACGAGCCAGGTAAGATATCAATGACCACTCCTCAATGGTATTTTCAGGAATACCCGGGATTGTAGTGGACTGTAGTGTGGATATACGATCATCAGCATGACCCTGTCCGGTAGCAGTTATATCTTCAAATCGATATTTCTGTACGGTATAACCACCTAGTACTTCAAAGTTATGGCTGCCAAATGAATTCTGGTATGTAATGATGTTCTCATTCAGCCATGAAGTGAAATTGCTTCTAATGATTTCCATTTCAGAGTTCTGCGGGATGCTCTGCCAGGGATTAGCAGCCACAGTACTTGGCCTGAAGTCCTGACTATATGTAGTACCAAGATCAACATTTATACTCGACTTCAAAGTCAAACCATCAACGGGTTCCACAGATAAAAACGCATTTGATAGCAACCTTGTATTTTGCTCTTCGTTCTGTCTGTTTTTCAAATTATTGTAATAGTTTGGCCATGGCCACCCGGTGAAAGATCTGCTAGGATCCAGCATCAGGTCCCTTTGTCCGTCGCCATCCAGATCCTGATTTGGACTAAAAACGGGTGGAGTTAGCTGAGCATTGTAAACGATGTTTCCTTCCCAGAAATTACCCTGTGTCGGAACAAGATTACCAACGGTTAATGTCGGTGCCACATTAAACCCTGCCTTGATTCTCTCGGTAAACTCATAATCTGTGTTAACTCTCAGAGAGAATCTCTCGAAACCCGTATTTACAACTGTGCCCTTTTGATTAAAATAACCGCCTATGGCAGTAGCGCTGAATTTATCCTGGTTCGAGCTGAATGTCACACTAAGATCAGTTATCGGAGCGTTTCTGGTAATTTCCCTGAACCAATCAGTTCCTTTTCCATACTGGCCTGGGTTTTGAAACACATCCGGTACAGGAAGTCCCTGATCCTGAAAAGCCTCCTGTCTCATTTGAGCCCACTCAGTGGCTGTCAGAAGTTCCTGCTCAAGATTGTATGGCAATTGTTGTACACCAGTATTGACATTTACATCAATGCTGGTTCCTCTTTTACTCCCTCTCTTAGTAGTAATAAGCACGACACCATTTGCTGCCCTTGACCCATAAAGTGAAGTTGAGGCAGCATCTTTCAAAACGGTTATATTTTCAATTTCATTAGGATTGATGGCATTGATATCACCAGTCAAAGGCTGACCATCAATCACATACAGGGGTTCACTACCCGCAGAAAGGGAAATCTGTCCTCTCACGCGTACCTGCATTCCCTGACCGGGAGCACCTGTAGTTTGGTTGATTTGAACGCCAGCCAGTCGACCCTGAAGTTTTTGGGACAACTGAGCTGCAGGTATGTTCTCCAACTCAGTTGCATCCACCTGTTGAACAGCACCAGTTACTTTCTCCTCAATCTGAGTACCGTAACCGAGTACTACAACCTCCTCCAACTGTTCGAAATCCAGACCCAAAGAGATATCGATCATCGATTGCCCGTTGACTGGCATAATCGTAGACTCGTATCCTACAAACGAAAACACAAGAACGTCGTCATCACTTACCTCGAGTGAGTAACGTCCATCAAGGTCCGTAACTGTTCCGGTTGTAGTACCCCGTATAGTAACAGTGGCACCGACAACCGCCTCTCCTGCCTCGTCAGTAACTATGCCTGACACTTGATTTTGGGCCATCACCTCACTGCTGCCAGAAAGTAGCAGAAAGATCATCCCAAAAAAAGAGTAAAGTTTCCTCTTCATACTTTTAGTTTTTAGTTCCAACATCAATTCAATAGCTGGTTTTTAGTATTGAACTTCCGAGCTATCGGGAATGAAAATTCCATTGGATAGTTCTTCCATGGCTTAAAGAAAAAAAGAGAAATGAAGAGTTCTATCCTGCTCTATCCTGTCGGATTTTGAAAGAATTGAAATTAATCGCCCGTAGAAAGCATGTGATTATGAAAACAAAGGCATAACAGGTACTGTTTTAAAAATATGGAAAAACATGAAATAGTGTCGATAGATAGCCATTTTCAATCATATGACGTTTGGCTTTCTATAGGTGCATTAGTCATCTAACATTCAGGCAACTTAGTAACTCAAATCTCCTTCAGAATCTTGGCGGGGTTTCCGCCTACCACGACATTGTCCGGAACGTCCTTGTTGACCAGTGAACCAGCCGCTACCACGGAGTTCTCCCCTACAGTAACTCCGGGTAAAATAGTAGCTGTGGCCCCTATCCACGCATTCCTTTTTATGTGAATGGGCCTGACTACAAGGGCTTTTCTTTTGGCAGGATCTAACGGGTGGTCCTCCGTGACCAGGCAGGCCTTGGGTGCTATGAGTACATCATCGTCTATGGTGATACCTCCGAGATCAAGAAAAGTACAATCATGATTGATGAAAACGTTCTTGCCTAAAGTGATAAAGCGACCGTAATTGGTGTTGAATGGGGCCAGTACACTGGTAGTCTCGTCTAAGTTCTGTTCGATGATTTCTCCCAACAATTCCCTCATCTCCCCTATGTCTGAGGAAGCATTGAGTACCCTCAATAACTTCAGTGTTTTGGTCACACCAACAAAGAGTTTTGGGTATTCCGGATCATCGAATGGTATAACCTCTCCTGCTCTCATCCTGTCAAAAATATCTTTCATCAGATTGTGATTATTGTATTGATATTTCAATAATAATGATAGAAAATGAATCCTCTATGGAATCAGAAAACTTACTTTTCCGTTAATCAATTACATAAATCCGATTGTTTGAATATTGTTTGTTATTTACAATCATTTCCAGAATATTTATAGGAGTTGACGCTGATTATGGAAACCGCAGAAACACTTGAGCAGTTTTATGAGCGCAAATTTCGGTTATTACCTGAGAACGTCAGAAAGGACATTGGTCACTTCAATATCTTTCAGATTGCTCCTTTTCGGGAAGGCCAGGTCACGTCAGTACCATACAGGCGAAGGGACTTTTATAAAGTCATGCTCGTGAAAGGTGAAAGTACGGTTCATTATGCTGACGGCATTTACAAAATAAAGAAACAAGCATTGGCCTTTTCCAACCCGCTTATTCCATACAAGTGGGAACAACTGGATAAACGATATGATGGGGTTTACTGCATATTCAACGCCCAATTCTTCCATCAGAATACCCATTATGCGGATTACGAGATTTTTCAACCAAATGGCAGTCATGTTTTCGAACTAACGGACACGCAAGCCGATTTCGTCCAAAGCAAGTTCGACCAGATGGAGAAGGAATTTGGTTCCAATTACAAATACAAATTCGACCTGATTCGTAATCTGGTTATGGAGCTCATCCACTTTGGAATGAAGATGGAACCGACTCACTCCTTGCCTGATCCATCTGTCAATGCAGCGTACAGGATCGCGAGATTATTTGTGGAGCTTCTTGAAAGGCAGTTTCCACTGGATGAGAATCATCGGTCTATAGACATCAAAACCCCCTCGGAATTTGCTGAGAAGCTGAATATCCACGTAAATAGCCTAAATCGTGCTGTCAAGTCCACAATGGGCAAAACTACGTCTCAGGTGATCGCGGACCGTCTCAATCAGGAGGCTAAAGCGCTTTTAAAACATACCTCCTGGAGTATCGGAGACATTTCCCATTCTCTTGGTTTTAATGAAGTATCTCACTTCATCCACTTTTTCAAGAAATACTCCACTCTAAGTCCTCTAAAATTCCGCAACGCACAGGAAGTTGTTTGAATTTTACAATAATGTGTTTGGCCTGCACAAGTAATTAATCACGCCAGGTAAGAACTTTGCAGAAAAAAATTGAAAGTTGGAACGATGAAATCCACCTACTCATTTATTATTTCACTTTTGACTTTATGTCTTACTGCATATGGACAGGATAATCCCGGTACAATCGATGCCCGGTACATCAAGGAACCTATCAAACTGGACGGTGTCCTGGACGAGGCAGTCTGGCAGCAAGCCGGTTCCATTTCAGACTTCTGGCAATACTTCCCCACGGACTCAGTCAGGGCAAGGAAAAATACCCAGGTTAAGATCCTGTATGATGAGGACAATATTTACGTTGGCATATATGCCGAATCCGAAAGCTCCGAATATGTCGCTACGAGCTTAAGACGGGACTTCAGTGGTGCCAGCAATGACAATGTTTCTGTACTATTTGACACCTTTAGTGACGGCGCAAACGCCTTCTTGTTTGGGGTCACTCCTTACGGTGTCCAGCGAGAGGTTCTGATCTCCGAAGGAGGTACACAAAGAGGATTCAATCCGGCATGGGATATGAAATGGCGTGCAGAAGTCACGAGCTTTGATGACCACTTTGTGGCGGAAATGATCATCCCTTTCACCTCCATGAAATTTCCGGAAGGATCGCAGCAGTGGCGTTTTCAGGCTTATCGTTTTGACTACCAGTCGCAAGAACAAAGTGCCTGGGCGCGTGTACCTCAGAACCAGTTGCTTTCCAGTACGGCATTTATGGGTCAATTAAGATTCGAAGCGCCTCTTGGAAAATCCAGAACTCCTTTTGCGCTGATCCCTTATGTGAATGCCCTGGCGCAGGATAATGCACAAACCGGGGAGTCCGGAATGGAGTTTAAAGTTGGCGGCGATGCCAAAGTTGCAATAGGTAACGGCATGAACCTGGACGTCACCATAAACCCGGATTTCTCCAATGTAGAGGTAGACGACATTTTTACGAACTTAACGCGTTTCGAAATCCAGCTTCCCGAGCGGAGACAATTTTTCATCGACAACAGCGACCTTTTCGGATTTTATGGAAGTATCTACAATGACGCTTCTCCATTTTTTTCCAGAAGAATTGGTTTAGCACGGGATACGGCCGGGAACCTTATACAGAATAGAATCATCGGAGGTGCACGCCTAAGCGGGAAACTAGACCAAAACTGGCGGCTGGGTTTTTTAAACATCCAGACAGATGAAGACGTACCCAATGAGATCGCTTCCAACAATAATATGATGCTGGCACTCCAGAGAAAGGTCTCCGCCAGATCCAGCATCGGTGCTTTTTTTATCAACAGACAGACATTTGGAGATTACGAATTCCAAAACCCTGAAGATGAATATAATCGGGTGTATGGTGTAGACTACAATCTTGCCTCAAAGAACAACAACTGGACAGGAAAATTCTACGTCCATCAATCACTGCAACCGGATGATAGCCAGGGTAATCTTTCATCACAGGCCACTGCGGCTTACAACGACAGGTTTTGGTATTTCTCCGCGGATCTGGTGTACATCGATCAGGATTTCCAATCCGACCTGGGTTTTATTCCGAGAAAGGATGTTATCAAAAATGGCCTGGGAGCAGGTCGAACATTTTATCCCAGCGGAGGGATCGTAAATAAGCACGAATTCAGGCTGATATCATTACTCTTCTGGAGACCCACGTTAGATTACCAAAATACTGATAGGCTACTACGTCCCGAATACAACATCGAATTCCGGAACCAATCAAACCTTGAGATGCGGTATTTTGATCAGTACATTTACCTGACCCAGGATTTCTTTCCAACCGGCAGGGACGGATCACCCATACCCGGTAGTAATGGATATAATTTCAACCAGTTTGAAGCGACGTACAGGTCCAATGTAACAAGGACTTTTACCTACAGTTTCAATTCAAGATTGGGACAGTTTTTCAATGGAGATTCTTACTCCTACGGATTGACAGTTGGTTATCGGCTTCAACCTTTTGCCAGCTTTAGTATCAATGCCCAGTACGACAGAATAAGGCTACCCGGAGACATTTCTGATGCTGATTTTTGGTTGCTGACGCCACGTGCGGAGATCACATTTACCAAATCCATCTTTTGGACCACAACAATCCAGTACAGTAACCAGCGCGACAATCTCGGGATCAACTCAAGACTACAATGGAGATACGCTCCGCTCTCCGACCTGTTCCTTGTCTATAACGACAACTACTTTCCTACAGGATTTGGACCAAAATTTCGATCAATCAACCTTAAATTAACTTATTGGTTTAACCCAAAATTCTAGCTTATGAAAACTGTATTCGCTTTCCTTACAACACTTTCTATTACCATACCTTGCCTGGCCCAGGACTCAGGAGAGGTTGAGGCCATATTCCCGAAAGGTCAGAAAGGACCAGAACGGTTTTTTACAGGGTCGGCATTCAATTACGGCCTGGTTCCCAACGATTCTGTTTATGACATGGTTATTGGAAATGTCTTTTTCGAGCCGGGAGCCCGAAGTAACTGGCATTCACATCCGTCTGGTCAGATTCTGATCATCACGGATGGAGTCGGATATCACCAGATCGAGGGTCAGCCCCGGGAAACTATCAAAAAAGGTGATGTGGTGAAATGTCCCCCGAACACAAGACACTGGCATGGCGCCAGCAGCGACACGGGCTTGCAGCAAATCTATATTCTACCAAATACGGAGAAAGGAATCGTAAACTGGATGGAAGCGGTAACCGATGAACAATACAATAGCGAAAACTGAGGATTGATGAGTTCAGCCAGATTATTTACAGGGAATCTACTTTGGCTGGTCATGCTTTTGATCGGACTGATCAGCTGCAGCTCTGACAATGAAATCCCGGAGGTATCCAATCAGGATGTAAGGGAAAACTGGGTCGTGAGATTCGCTGAACTGGAAATAGACTCCGCAAAACTGGATGAGTACAATGAATTTCTACGGGAAGGCATAAAAACCGCTACTGAAATAGAACCGGGGGTTTTGACGATGTACGCAGTGCAGGAGGCAGATGACCCAACTAAAATTACCGTACTTGAAATATATGAAAGTGACTCTGCCTACCAGGCACACCTTGCCACTCCCCATTTTCAAAAATATAAAACCGGAACGGCGGAAATGGTCAAATCCCTTAAACTGATAGATCTCAATCCGATTGTTCTAAGAGGTAAAAACATTAACTAAAACCAATAATTATGAGAAAGCCAATTTCCTTTATTCTAACAGGTTTCGTCACCTTGACATTAACCGCTCAGCAGGATCTTTTCCGGGGAAATAGTATTATTTCACCGGAAGTCAACCCTGATAAAACGGTGACTTTCAGAATATCCGCACCCGAAGCATCCAGCGTATCTGTTTCGGGGAGTTGGATGTCAGGAGGTGGATTTGGTCAACCAGCACCTAAAAAAGACCTGGTAAAAAGCGACAGCGGAATTTGGTCATACACCACAGAGACATTGTCTCCCGATCTTTATAGATACTCCTTCATGGTGGATGGTGTGAGAACAATGGATCCTAGCAACGCGCATGCGATCAGGGATGTAGCCACACTTTCTAATATTTTCATTGTAGGTGGAGGAATAGCGGACCTTTACAAGGTATCGGATGTTCCACATGGTACGGTTGCTTTTCGATGGTATGAATCACCTGGAAACAACAAGAGTCGCAGATTAACGGTATACACACCCAACGGGTATGAACGTAGCACTAGCAGATATCCTGTTTTGTACTTATTGCATGGCATTGGAGGAGATGAAGAAGCCTGGATCGGCTCAGGACGGGCCGTGCAAATTCTCGACAACCTCATTGCCCAGGGTAAAGCTGAACCAATGATCGTGGTCATGACCAATGGCAACGTGTACCAACAGGCGTCTCCGGGAAATGGAAGTACAGGTCTGGTACAACCAAGAATGATGCTGCCAAATACGATGGATGGAAAATTTGAAGAGACATTCATTGACGTCATGAATTTCATCGAGTCCAATTATAGAACTATTGAAGAAAAGGAGGGACGTGCTATAGCCGGTCTCTCCATGGGAGGATTTCATACTGCCAATATTTCGATGCATTACCCTGACAAATTTGACTATGTGGGATTGTTTTCATCAGCACTTGGCGTTCGTCCCAATGGAGAATCTACAGCGGAAGTCTATCAAAACCAGGACCAAAAGCTAAAGCAGCAGATGGAAAATGGTGTGGAGCTTTATTGGATGGCGATCGGCGAGGATGACATGGACATGATACTAAGAGGTAATGAGGCTTTGAGAAAAAAGATGGACGATATGGGCATGGAGTATACATACAAGGAGACAACCGGCGGTCATACATGGGACAACTGGAGGGCTTACCTTGTAGAGTTTACACAATTGATTTTTAAGTAAGGAGATGCCGCTTTTAGGGTTTGATTTTCTTAATTTTGTAATGTGACCCAAAAAACTGAAAGATCTCTTTCTGAATTCAACAATCAACTTCGGTTAAAAGGATTCAAGATATTCCAGATTGAGGCCGACAGTGATTCAACCAGAATTTACAGTAGAAAGGACTTCTATAAGATATGCCTGACAACTGGCAAAAGTAGAATACACTATGCCGATAGAAGTTTTGAGCATGAAGGCACAGTCCTGTTTTTTGGCAATCCGCATATTCCCTACAGTTGGGAAACAGTATCCAATACTTATACGGGATTTACATGCCTGTTTTCTGAGGAATTTCTGATGCTGTCCGAAAGATCGGACAGCATTCTACAATCCCCCCTGTTTAAAATTGGAGGTACGCCTATACTCACTATTACCGAAGACCAGCGTGCTTTTTTGAATGGTCTCTTTAAGAGGATGATGCAAGAACAAGAATCAGATTATGAATTTAAGGCGGATTTGATTCGGAATTATATCCATTTAATCCTTCATGAAGCACTTAAGATGCAGCCCTCTCAGGATTTTGATCAGCATAAGAATGCTGCTTCAAGGCTCACAGCCGTGTTCCTGGAACTTCTGGAGAGGCAATTTCCCATTGAAACCTCAGATAAACCATTACACTTAAGAGCACCTCAGGACTTTGCAGATCGGTTGAACGTCCATGTGAACTACCTGAATCGTTCTGTCAAGGAAACCACAGGAAAACCTACATCGACACACATCTCCGAAAGAATAGCCGGTGAAGCACGGGCTTTGCTTCAGCATACAAACTGGAATGTGAGTGAGATAGCCTACGCATTGGGATTTGAATACCCAACCTACTTCAATAACTTTTTCAAAAAGATCACCGGAACCACTCCTAAGGCTGTTCGGACCTAGAGGTTTGAATTTCTTAATTTATGGTTTGATAGTTATTAACTGTACCCACGGTAAGCTCCATAGCTTTGTAATCAAATTTTAAGAATAATGACACTACAGGAAAATTATACGTTACACAACGGTGTTGAAATACCAAAGCTGGGTCTGGGTACCTGGTTCATAAACAATGATGATGTGGTAGCCGCTATAAAGGAAGCAGTGAAGGTCGGTTATCGCCATATAGATACAGCCCAGGCATATCAGAATGAAGAAGGTGTGGGAAAAGCAATAAAATCGCTCGAACCAAAACGTGAAAACCTTTTCATCACTACAAAACTTGCTGCGGAGGCGAAATCATACGATGAGGCAGTTGCAGCGATCGATGGCTCTTTAATGGCACTTGGCCTGGACTATATCGACCTCATAATTATTCACAGCCCCAAACCGTGGGCCAAATTTGGTGAAGATGACAGATTTTTGGAAGGCAACCGTGAAGCTTGGAGAGCGCTGGAAGATTCTTATACTGATGGCAAGCTGAAGGGAATTGGCGTTAGCAACTTTGAAATAGAAGACCTGGAAAATATCCTGGAAAACTGCAGGATTAAACCTATGATCAACCAGGTTTTAGCTCACATAAGTAACACGCCTTTTGAGCTCATTCAATTTTCTAAAGCCAATGACATACTGGTTGAAGCTTATTCACCGATAGGTCATGGCGAATTATTTAAGAATGAGGCTGTTGCAAAAATGGCAGAGAAATATGGCGTTTCCGTTCCACAGCTTTGTATTCGATTTTGCTTGCAACTAGACTTGCTGCCGCTCCCAAAAACAGCTAATCCTGCACACATGAAAAACAACAGTGAAGTGGATTTTGAGATTTCGTCTGAGGATATGGAGGCTTTGAAAAACATGGAAAAGATCCGAGATTACGGTGAAGCAAGCATGTTTCCCGTTTACCAATGATTCAAATTGTTATAATCACTGTGTTGTCAGCGGGAATTTTATTTCCCGTCAGACAATCGGAAAAAGATAATATGATCATGAAAGCTCAAGATCAAAAAGGTGAATTTGCCAGGATTTACATCACTGTCAGTTCACAAAAATTTGAAGCAATCTTATACGATAATCCCACCTCAAGGAGTCTATTGGATCAAGTGCCCTTTACCGTAGATACCGAGGATTACGCCGGGATGGAAAAAATATTTTATCCACCAGAATCCCTGAGTAAGGAAAAAGCACCTAATGGAGCCGAGCCAAAAAAAGGAGACATCATGTACTACGCGCCATGGGGAGATGTGGCTATCTTTTACAAAGGTTTTAGATTTTCCGGAGGTTTGATACCCTTAGGCAAAATCGAAAATATTGAAGGTTTCAAAGAAGCAATTGGTTCAGGTAAACCAATAACCATTTCAAAAAACTGAATCTAAGATTTATGGAAATTACCAAAAACGGACAACTTGAGTCTTTCCCGGGACCATCAGAATGGTTCACTGGATCTGTGAGGATCGACCCTATATTTCAAAAGAAGAAGGTGACCAAAGCCGCAGGAGCTTTGGTCACCTTCGAGCCCGGAGCGCGAACCGCCTGGCATACACATCCGGCTGGCCAAACACTTATTGTCCAATCGGGAGTGGGACTGGTGCAAAAAGAGGGCGAACCCATACAGGAGATTCGGCCTGGTGACGTAGTATGGTTTGAGCCTGATGAAAAACACTGGCATGGTGCATCGCCAAAAAAAGCTATGAGTCATATAGCTGTCCAGGAGGAAGTGGATGGTGAGGTTGTAACCTGGATGGAACACGTCACCGATGAGCAGTATTCGCAAACCTGATTTTGAGGCAATCGGTCTGTTCATCACCTTATGGGTAAAACCTTAACCGTGAACTCGAAATGGACCTTGTACTTTTTGGGATATTGAGTGGGTTGGAAATGGAATGAGACCTATTTCAGGATATCGTTGCCTATCATTTCAAGGCATCAGAACTATAATTTATTCTGAATCCATCTCCATTTGCAATGTACCCAAGACCAAAGCGGCTATTGGGATTTTCCTGGCCTTTCACTTTACCCTTCAAAACATCCTTACTCAAGGCAATCATGTCCGTAAGTCTTTTTGGAGTCTCCTGGTTTTTCCCAAAAAAATGACCCGGATATAGAAAGTCTATTCCATTGTCCTTCATATAAGCCAGGGTTTGTTCACAAGTGGAGATCAACTCCGAGAAGGTGCCAAAAAGCAATAGATTACCGGATCCAAAAGAATCTCCGCTAAAACCATAACCCGAAGTTTTGTCAAAGTATGTCGTAGAACCAGGTGTATGCGGAGGTGTAAAGAATACCTCTATTATCCTGCCTCCCAGATCAATTTCCTGGCCATTTTCGATAAACACGAGTTCACCATCGTACTCTGGCAAAAATCGATCAAGCATTGCTGTGTCGGCTGCATTGAGGTGAAGTTTTGGAAAAAAACCGGCTGACCCCACATGATCGGGATGCACATGTGTGGTTGCCAGCATCACCGGCTTATCCGTGATCGATGCCACTATCTCATCCAAATTGTTGATACTCGTTCCGGCATCTATCAGTAATGCGCCGGAATTACCTTCTACCAGGTACAGACTCTCACTAGACATTACATTACCAGATCCGATCCACGTTCTTTCATCAAGCTGTCGAAAAACTACTTGATCATTTTCGAAAACAATATCTCCTTCAATCTGAGGACCTCGTTGGGCTATTGATGCGAAACCAATGAGAAGCATTATGATGAATAACCCTAATTTGTTCATGAGTTTTGGCATATGTGTAAAATTCAAGCTCTATTTCAAATTCTGATTTAAAAAGGAGATAACCTTAGTCCGGATTTCTTCTACATCATACATGGTACCAAAATGAGGTGCGTCCTTAACGATGGTCAACTCATTGTCAACTCCATAGTAATCCAGCCAGGCACTAAATAACTTGGATTGCTTGTTGGAAACGATATCATCCTTCTCCCCATGGAAGATCAAAAACGGAGGATCTTCATTGTCTATGTATGTGATAGGACTTGCAGCCCTGGCCAGGTCCGGTCTTAGTAATGGAGCTGCACCAATTAGAATTCCTTCCGGTGAGGACGCATCTTCATTTCCCGGTAGCAATACTAGATCGGTTGGTCCATAAAAATCCACAACTGCCTTGTAGGTAAAAGATCGATAAGCATTGTCAAAATACAATGCCTCAACGGCGTCATTATGAGAGGTGCCCATCAGCGCCGCCAGGTGACCTCCTGCGGAGAAGCCCATCAATCCAAAATTCCCGACATCCAGACCATATTGCTCAGCATTGTCGTACAGAAAGGCGACTGCTTTATTGCAATCCTGAAGTATAGCAGGAAAAACTGCGTCCTGGGCAAAACGATAGTCTATGGAAGCAACGACCATTCCATTTTCCAGCATCGCGGAGACGGTTTTGGGCATATAACCCATGTCGGCATATTTATCATTTGAGATCCAGCCTCCTCCGTGAATAAACACCACAACAGGCATTGGAGCCTTCCCATTGGCCGGCACATAGATATCCAACAGATGCTTTTTCAAAGTATCGTTGTTGTAAGGAATGTTGCCATGAATGGTGGTGCCCTCCGGTAACCGATCATGAATCCGCTGTGGCGATGGAGGTTGGGCCTTCAGCGCATGAACGAATAGAAGACATAATATCATTGCTAAGCCTCTGGGAGAAATCTGAATCGGACTCATATTTTTTTAATCTAATTGAAATCAAAACTAGACAGATATTGGTATCTATTATCCTGTACTTTCATGAAACTTGAAGCAGAGAGCCTATTACCCTTCCAGGAATTCAGTACCATTGTCAAATAAAGATTAAAGAATGAACATTTTTGAACGTCTTAAATCCGGGAAATCTATTCCAATGGATGATCCGGATTATCATGAG
This sequence comes from Cyclobacteriaceae bacterium, assembly GCA_965228045.1. Taxonomy (GTDB): domain Bacteria; phylum Bacteroidota; class Bacteroidia; order Cytophagales; family Cyclobacteriaceae; genus JANQEU01. The sequence continues at coordinate 3,394,590 of OZ245789.1, forward strand.
ATTTCCATTGCAGTCAAGAGGACGATGGAATTATCGGTCAAGCTGAATATGTCAGTCGATGTCGATCAGGCCAGAAAATGGTTAGGCGAAATCATAGGCAAACCTATTGACGATAGCACCACGATTTTTACTCCTTTTCATACAAATGTTGGATATAATATCTCCCTGGGTAAAAATGTCTTTGTAAACCACAATTGTAGTTTTCTGGACATTGGAGGCATAACCATCGAGGATGATGTAATGATTGGGCCCAGTGTCAATATCACCTCTGAAAATCATCCTGTGGATATCAATACAAGAAGGTCCATGGTGCCTGCTTCTGTCCTGATCAAAAAAGGTGTCTGGATTGGTGCAGGGGTTACAATCCTGCCTGGAGTTACAATAGGCGAAAATTCGGTGGTTGCAGCTGGAGCCCTGGTCAACAAAGACGTTCCACCTAACCAGGTAGTGGCGGGAGTTCCAGCAAAATTCATCAAGAATGTATAAATTGATTATCACTGAACCTCCTACCCAAACATATTCCAAAATGAACACTAACTTCTCAAAGTACTGGCCCTGTACTGTATTTTTTATCATAAGCTTCCTCATCGTGTCATGTAAGGCACCGGACCAAAACCAGGTTGATACCTCCACGGATTCTCAGCAACTACCAACCAATTTCATTATCATATTTGCCGATGATCTGGGGTATGGGGATCTAAGCACTTTTGGTCATCCTACTATACGGACCCCAAACCTGGACAGAATGGCAACCGAGGGACAGAAATGGACTAATTTCTATGTGGGTGCCAGTGTTTGTACACCGAGTAGGGCCGCCCTACTAACTGGAAGGCTTCCTGTGAGAAGCGGCATGGCAAGCCCCGTCAACAGAGTGCTATTCCCAGATTCGAAAAATGGCCTGCCTCAATCCGAGGTGACCATAGCAGAACAAATGAAGAAGGCAGGTTATGCTACGGCGGCAATTGGCAAATGGCACCTGGGGCACAAAGAAGAATACCTGCCAACCAATCATGGCTTCGACTACTATTACGGCATCCCCTACAGCAATGACATGGACAATGTATTGGACCTTCAGTCCATGGGTGGGTATTTTGAATTTTGGAAATCCGAGGAACGAAAAGACATCAACACGTTCAACGTGCCGCTGATGAGAAATACAGAGGTCATAGAACGACCAGCTGATCAGACAACGATCACAAAACGCTACACGGAAGAGGCCATAAAATTCATCAATGACAACAAGGAAAAACCCTTCTTTCTGTACCTGGCACACAACCTGCCCCATGTACCGCTATTCACTTCAAATGATTTTGAAGGGGTAAGTCCCAGAGGCACCTATGGCGATGTGGTGGAGGAAATCGATTATTACGTAGGAAAACTCATAGAGTCGCTTAAGTCTAACGAATTAGATCAAAATACCATGGTCGTATTTACGTCTGACAATGGTCCGTGGCTAATTATGAGCCAGGAAGGTGGAAGCGCCGGATTATTGCGAGACGGTAAGGGTTCCACCTGGGAAGGTGGTATGCGTGAACCAACCATCTTCTGGGCTCAGGGTAGTATTAAACCAGGTATTGTGACGGACGTTGGAAGCACCATGGACCTCTTTACTACTTTAAGCAACGTCGTTGGAGTTCCTATTCCGGATGATCGGATAGTGGACGGTGTGGACTTGAGTGACGTGCTTTTTAGCGATGGCGTAAGTCCAAGGGATGACATGTTCTATTATCGGGGAGACCGGTTGTTTGCAGTGAGAGTCGGGGACTATAAGGCACATTTTATAACTCAGAGTGGTTATACGCCGGAGAGAACGGAACATGATCCTCCCCTATTGTATAATCTAAGCATCGACCCATCAGAAAAATACAATATCGCGGATGAAAACCCCGAGATCCTTGCTGGCATTATCGACATTGTAAATGACCACAATGAGAAGATGGTAAAAGGCCCCGATATGTTAAAAGATCGTGGTGATTAAAGACGAACATGGACTCTTAAACTGCAACTGAGTCAATGGCAGGATCTCCTACCTTTTTATCACATAAAGCCTGCCATTAGGACTATCCGTTAAAGCATAAAGGGCACCCTCCGGACCCTGGACTACATACCGGAATCTTTGCCCTTCCTCTGACAGAATCCTTTCCTCCGCCATAACCTGATCCAGTTCATTGTTGATCACAAGTCTGGCGATGTGCATACCGCTTAACATTGCCACAAACAGATTATTTCGCCATTCCGGAATAAGCTCACCATCATAGAAGGTCATTCCACTTGGAGCTACTACCGGATCATAATAATACACAGGTTGCTCCGTTCCTTCTTTTTCGGTCAGGCCTGTCCCATTTACCTTACCCCCATTGTACTCGAGTCCATATGATACCTCTGGCCAACCATAGTTATAACCTGCCTTAATGATGTTGATCTCGTCCCCTGCACGAGGTCCATGCTCCGATGACCACAAATCACCGGTCACGGGATTTATCGCAAGCCCCTGCGGATTTCTATGCCCTAAAGACCATATTTCTTTCAAAGCATTCGAGTCATTCTCAAAGGGATTTTTAGGGGCGGCGGAGCCCTCTTTATTTATTCTGATAATTTTACCCAGCGCAGAATTCAACTGCTGCACCTGGGGCCTACCATTAAAGAAACGGTCTCCGAATGTCACAAGTAAAAAGCCCTCCTCATCAAACAGCAAGCGGGAACCAAAATGAAACCTCCCGCCGGATAGCGGTCCTATTTCATAGATGATCCTGACATCTTCGAATCCCGATTCATCCTCTTTCAACCGTCCGGATGCAACCTGGTTTACTGCCTCGCCTGCGGAGGTTTTCACAAAGGTCCAGAATACTCTCCTGGAGCGCTCAAAGTCAGGGTCAAGCTTCAGATCAAACATACCGCCGGACCCCTGATAACGCACCTCAGGAACATCATTCAATGGATCACTTACAGTACCATCGCCAGTGACGATCCTGATATTACCGGACTTTTCACTCACGATCATTTTTCCATTTGGCAAAAAATCAAGGCCCCAGGGGTAATCAAGCTGATCTGTAATGACCTCCACGGTATAATCGGATTGGGTCTTAATTGAGGGCGCCCTCGTTTGCCGGTCAAACGCAGGTACCTGGCGGGGTGCTACTTTTCGCCTGGTTTCCACGGAAGACCGTTCCTGGGCCATACTCATTTGCATGACCAGTATGATAAGCGATAATAGAATATACCCCCTTGATTTCATCATAACAGAAGTAATCAAAGATAGTAAGCCGGATAGGCAAAAAATTATGAAAATCAAACAGGATGGATAGTCATGGGTTAATTGTAATTGCCTTTTGATTGATAAATGAGTGTTATTTTTACTCTTATGAAATTCTTACCTATAATTCTGTTACTCATCGGCTATATCTCACTAGCCCAAAACCCTACTAATCCGTGGAACGCCAAGCCCCTGGAGGATGCGCCAACTACTTTCACAAATCCGGTCATTCCGGGATTTTACTCCGATCCAAGTGTTTGCCGGGTAGGTGACGATTACTATCTGATCACCAGCACGTTTGAGTTTTTCCCCGGCGTACCAGTGTTCCATTCCAAAGACCTGGTGAATTGGGAGCAGATAGGTCATTGCATTCATCGTCCGGAACAGATACCTGAAAACCTAAACATCTTTGCCGCCACCATCCGGCACCATGATGGCACCTTTTACATGATCACAACCAACATCGATAAAGGGAACTTCTACGTAACCGCCACAGATCCCGCAGGACCATGGTCAGATCCCTTCTGGATCGATGTAGAGGGAATAGATCCGGACCTTTACTTCGAAGATGGAAGAGCCTATGTGATCACTTCTACTTTTGAACTTACTGAGGTTGATCTGGCTACAGGTAAACTTATCGGTGAAAAACGTCGGGTATGGAACGGAACCGGAGGAAGATATTCCGAAGGACCGCACATTTATAAAAAAGATGGGTATTACTACCTGATGGCCTCAGAAGGTGGAACGGAAGAAGCGCATGTTGTAACCATTGCCAGAAGCGACAAACTCTGGGGACCATATACTGATAACCCCGCAAATCCGATTTTGGCTCATGCCAATGCAGCGGGCCAGAACAAAGTCATGAGAGGTGTGGGTCATGCGGACATGGTGCAGGCTCATGATGAGTCCTGGTGGATGGTCTTTCATGGATACAGAGATGTGGTAGGTTACCCATATCATCACATCATAGGACGGGAAACATGCCTTGTCCCTGTCTCATGGCCTGTTGGAGGATGGCCTGTAGTCAATGGAAACGGTACGGTTGATATCGAAATGAAAAGCCCGACACTTCCATTGAAGCCGTTTCCGGAAAAACCAGCCAGAACAGATTTCACAGAAGAGCTTGGAATGGAATGGAACTACGTCCAACCTCCCCTGACAGATAATTATGAACTGGACACAAAAAAGGGTAGCTTATCGCTAACGGGATCGGCCAGCAGGATTGGTAATGTATGGAACCTTGAGCAGGAAGGCATTCCCACGTTTGTAGGCAGAAGGCTCACAGACATCGATTTTACGGCAACTACCAGCATTGATTTCAACCCGGAAAACGAAAATGAAGAGGCAGGAATGATCCTTGTTAATAATGGATCTGCTTTTGAAATCATGGTCAAAAAGGAAGGAAACCAACGGGTAGTACTTGTCAAATTACAGTTTGGACCAAATACCTACAGATCCGAACGCTATCCGTTGGAAGACGGACCTGTCGAGTTGAGGATCTCCGGTGAGATGAACAATTGGGAGTTTGCGTTTTCGCAAAATGGAAAAGCCTACCAGACCGTGGATACTGCGGATGCCAGATATTTGAGTACGGAAACTGTAGGATGGTTTACAGGAGTTTATGTTGGATTGTATGCAACAGGAAATGGTAAACCTTCAGAATCAGCTGCCACTTATAACTGGTTTGACTATGAGGCAAAGTAATACTTCACCAGGACCATGCCTTTAAGCACGACATCTCAGCTTTTCATTGAAAAGTACATGGAGCCAATGCCGAAGGATTTTATTTGGCAAAAAACCCCTCTTCAGGTCTATCGGCTGGAGGAAATTTCAGAATACTTAAAGCTGCCGATTCCCTTGCTGACGGCAGATTTCCATTTTCTGGTATATTGTGATACTGGTAAGTATGTGCATCAAATTGGGCTAAAAAAATACGAAATCATAAGTCCATCGATGCTTCATGTTTCTGAGGGGCAGGCCTTCGCGCTGCACTCCATACTGGAACCGCTGTCAGGTTACTTCATTATGCTGGATAGGAGAGTGATCTCATCGATTGCGAATAAGCTTGATCTTACGGAACTGATATCCGCGAGTGACTTTATATCATTGGACAATGAACAAAATCAATGGCTTGGCAAAATTATCAACTTAATGTACCTGGAATTGCTGGAGGGACCTGCTGATCGTAATATCGCCAATGGTCTATTACAGGCTTTGCTGTATAAGGTGATAAAACTATCCGGATCAAAGAAATTCCGGGGTAATCGACAGTTTCAGATCGCCTCCGACTTTAGAAAATTGCTCAGAGAAGAGTATATAAACCACAAGGAAGTGGATTACTATTCCAGTAAATTAAATGTATCGTCCAACTACCTGTCAAGATGTGTAAAATCAACCTTTAACAAAAACTGTAAACAACTTATTCACGAGGTTTCTATCATGCAGGGTCAGGTCCTGATGTTTGATAGCCAAAGGGATATAAGCGAAATATCCTTCGCCCTCGGCTTTGAGGACCCGTCTTATTTTTCAAGAGTATTCAAAAAAGTTACAGGCCAAACCCCCACCGAATTTCGATCGCAAATCATGCACGGTTTGTCCTAGTGTTGGCTTTGTTTTTAAAGTAAAAAGAGCAAAATAGTTTTCACTTTTGTGGAAATTAGAACCGTTCTAAAAACAAACTATGAATGTTTTTTTAATAGGAGCTACGGGCCCCACAGGATTTCAGGTACTGAAAAGACTCCTGCAAGACAATCATTATGTCAAAGCTTTAGTGAGAAATCCGGACAAATTGGACCTTTCCGAAATGTATCCCTTCAAAAAAGAACGGATTGATATCATTGAAGGAGGAGTTTTTGACAAGGACATACTGGAAGCAAACTTCAAGGGAATGGATGCCGTCATCTCAGCTCTGGGTACGGGAAAAGGTAACAACTACACGGAAGTATACTCCGAGGGTGGCAGAAATATCCTAACGGCCATGAGAAAGACCAATGTGAAAAAGCTCATCACCGTAACAGCCGGATTGATCGATCTCAGCGATCCGGCTACTGATAATTTTTTCCTTAACCGAATTATTCGGCCAAACTATAACAAGGTCTATTATGACCAAACCCGTTGGGAAACTATCCTAGATGAGACCAAAGACATTGATTGGACTTGCGTACGACCTCCCATGCTGACCAATAAATCATTCACTGGGAAATACAGAGTAAAGCTTAATCATTGCCCCGAGGGAGGCAGGAAAATAAGTAGAGCTGACCTTGCTGATTTTATGGTAAAACAGCTTGATTCAGGAGAATATATCCGGGAGAAACCTGTGATCGCATATTAAATAATGTCAAAAATGAACATCAAAACTGCCATCGGACAACTGAGATTGGCCGCTTACCTGGAAGGCATCAGCTACTTATCTTTTGCCATCACGATGCCCCTGAAATACGGTCTTGGTATCCGGGAGCCAAACCTGTATGTGGGTATGGCCCATGGTTGGCTATTCATCGTTTACATTGCCCTTTGTATCCGGTGCGTGATAATTTATGACTGGAAATCCCGTGATTCACTATTAGCTTTTATCGCCTCCATCATTCCATTCGGTACATTTTATATGGATCACAGGCTTTTCAGGAAAACAGAGATGGAGGAGGCCTGATAAGTCTTAATCGGGATCAATTTCGATCTTGCCATCAACCCAATCCGGCAGATAAAATTCGATGTCGGTTTCCTCGGATATATCCACAAGTCGATTTCGGAGTTCAACGGATCTGAGTCCCGCTGACGCTCTTAATGCATTGGTTGTAGCCATAGTGCCGGCTTTGGGAGGGTCCAGGAAACCATATCCCGGCCGGGATCTGTTATAATACACAGTACGGTACCAGTCATCTGTCAGGACCAATTCATAGGGAGACATAAAACCTGTCTTTACAGCTTCCAGAAGCATTGGCATGATGAATGGGTACAGCGTGTCCTTAAGTGTCTGTTCCCGGGTGATGGAATTATGATGACTCAAAATGGTCGACATCCAGTAGTTATTTCCAATTAGCCTCTCTCCCGGGTAACCAGAATTGTTCATGATTTCAATTAGTTCATGGATCTGCCGGTTACTTTGTGGAAGGAATTTCTTTGTAGCATATCGCTCCTGTGCCTTCTCTCCTATTCTGATAAACACTCCGAAAGCTTTCCTTTGATCATCTTTGAACATGTCATGGACCTGCTCCCTACGCGCCAGATCGATGCTGGTAAGATATTGGTGATGTAGCTCCGGATAATCGGACTTCAATATCTGCCATTCCGGTTCGTTGGTCAGTGCTGATAAGAGTTCGTTTCTACGGATGTGTTTAATATCCCAGCCTGAAAGCATCGCGTCTCTTATGATTTGAAGCGCTACTTCCTTCCTACCAAGAAGAGCCGCCAGTTGCGCGGCAACTTTGTAGTCCCTTAAAAAGACAAATTCATAATCTTCAAAGAGATGCTGGTAAGAAGCCAGAGCATCTTGAAAATTCCGATCCACTACCTGAACTTCGATCGCTGTCACCCGATCATGATAAGCGCCGTAATCCTGTGCCTTCACTGTCACGGAGAGAAAACAAAATGATGATAGCATGACGAAGGTTATGAATTTGCAGTTACGCATGGTTTTGAAAATCAAAATTTCAGTGCACAAACTACATGGAATTCACCTGTGCCATTAAGCCATTACCCTTTTTTAAGGTCTTTTAACCCTTTTTAGAATTTCGTTAGTTCACGAAAGTGCCAGGATCAAAATCGAAATCAGTGCCACGCCAAACTTGATGATGAGAATTACTCTAGACATTTTTTTGTACTTTGATAGTAAAGCAAAGATCATTACCATCGGCCAGGCTTGTAAGCGTGAAATACCGGGATTTAAGAAATACGTGAATTGCCTAGATGATCCGTTATTTACCTACATGACAGATACTTCAACAAGTCAAATTCAGTCTCAGAACCAGAAAAAGAGCAGCCAAATTGGAAACAGAACTAAAAACCAATCTTGAACCAACCTTAAATCCTTAGTTCGCCGTAGCTTTAGCGTAGGTGAATTAGTTCGCCTAACCTCAAAGTCATTCCCTGACCTCACCGTCATCCCCGAATTACCTCGCTCCCGTCATTCCCCGAATTTTCGCAGAAAATTCCAGGGGAATCCTAATCTTAGGAGTAGGAATTGTGCACAGGATTCCCTTTGAATACCACCTCTTAACCCTCCCCTTAGATTCAGGGAACGACGTAAAAAGAATCCATCGCGTTATTTCGAGACCGAAATCGCGAATCTTGAACTTTGAATCTTAAATCCTCAATTCTTTGCGTCTTTGCGTGAGATAATTCTTAATTCTTAACACCAATGGTTAACTATCTGAATATGAGTTATTTGAAAAATACTTAGTATCTTGTAATGAGTGAGTACCGGTACTTTTAATATTAAAACTTGACATTTTCGTCTCATTCTTTATAATGAGTGATATGGATGAAAGACAGAACAAATTAGAATGAGGAAAATCACTGCAATCTCCATTATATACCTCTTCCTCGGCTTGATCTGGATATATGCCAGCGACTATATCCTTTTCTTTAGGGAGAAGGACATGGAAGACCTACATGCTTTTCAGAATTACAAGGGATTTGCATTTGTGTTTGCCTCTACCGTCCTGTTGTTTCTCATCCAGCTGGTAACTTTTCGAAAAACGCTGCTTAGAAAGTCTGATGAGATCATTACCAGTCTTTCCGGAAATTCTCTCCTCAATGACGTCTTAAATGGCATACCTCTTGGGCTGGCAGTGTTCAGATTGGATAGCCTGGAGGAGGTAATTACGACAAAGAATTTTCTTAAAGCACTGGGCTGGGAAAATCACAAATTCAATGACCTTGAAGAGTTGTCAAAATCTGTTTTTACCGAATCAGCACAGTACGAAAAATTTAAACTCGAATTAGAACAGGGTCTAAAATCCAGGAACCTGGATCACCTGAGATGGAATAATCTGCTTGTGAATACCCGCGAAAACAATGTTAGGGTCGTAAAACTTCATCTGATTCCATTAAGTGACTTTAACCTGGTGATTGCCGTTGCCTCCGATATGTCAGAGGCCATGCAGAACCGCCATCAACTTGAGATGGCACTGGAAGTGTCCCTGATCGGCACATGGGTTTTCGATTTAAAGAACAACCAGGCCCTCAACAATAATTGGGCAAGAATGCTGGATTATCATCCGAATGATCTTAGTCGTGATCTGAATAATTTCCTGGAAATTCTACACCCAGATGACCTTCCGGTTGTTCGGAATATGCTTAAAAAAGTTATGATGGGGGAGCGTAACGAGTTCGTGATCGAGATCCGAATGAAATCCAAACTTGGGGACTACAGGTGGATGCAGAGTCGTGGCAAGGTCACTTTGTATGATGACCAAAATCACCCTGTCGAACTCTCCGGAGTCCACATTGACATTACCAGTCAAAAAAAATCTGAAAAGAAATTAAAAAACTACAGTTACAGACACAATGCAGCCATAGAAGGTGCAGACCTTGGCGTATGGGACATGGATATCAAAAAGGGTGAAAACTATGTAAATGATCGTTGGTGGGAAATGCTAGGCTATGATTCGCAGGTTCAGGACTATTCACTGGAAGTCTTTAAATCATTACTACATCCGGAGGATAAGGACCTTCCCGAAAAAGAATTACTGAGAATTGAAAAAGGTGGTAAAAACAATGTAGACATCATACTCAGAATGCTTCACAGCGATGGCAACTATCGATACATCAGAGACAGAGGAAAAGTGGTCGAATTCGATGAAAATGGAAAGATCCAAAGAATGATCGGAACTCATCAGGACATAACAGAAATAAAAAACTACGAATTTGAACTGGAGGAAAAAGAAGCCAGAATTCTCAACATCGCAAATAACATTGAAGGGGTAATTTATCAATACATGCTTTCCGCTGATGGTAGTGATCAGATTACGTTCATGACGAAAGGTGTTGAGGATTTGTTTGAATTAACTGTTTCCGAGGCCATGAAAGATGCCAGTAAAATATGGAATCAGATGAATAAGGAGGATCTTCAAAGCACTATGGAATCCGTACAGGAATCAGCCAGAACCATGAAGCCATGGAGTCATACGACCCGGTTCATTACACCTTCCGGAAAAAAGAAGTGGATTCATGGTATGGGAACTCCCCGCAAAAGGGAGGATGGCACCATAATATGGGATATGCTCGCACTGGATGTTACGGATAATTTTAAAAATCAAATTAAGGTAACTGAATACTCAAACAGGTTAGAAAAAGCCCAGGAAATCGGTAAGATGGGATACTGGGAATTTGACCTGAAATCCAATGAAATCACCTGGTCCGACACCATTTACAAAGTGTATGATAGAAAACCTGAACTAGGACCTCCATCCATGCAGGAACTAATGGACTATATGTCTGATGATGACTCCAGACTTGTATTATCCAATGCCCTTCAAAAGGCAATCGAGGAAGGGGAATCATACGACATCGCTTACAGGATATCCACGCCAAAGGGGTCAAAATTCATAAGGGCCATAGGATACACCAACAAGGATGGAAATGAAAAAATTACGAAAATACATGGTATAGCCCAGGACATAACGGATCAAAAGTTACTGGAGAGAGATCTTATTGAACAAAAGGAGTATTTCCGGATTTTGACTGAAAATGCTTCCGACGCTATTATCGCATGTGATGCTCAGGGTCGTTTGACTTTTTTCAATGAAACACTGAGAAAGTGGGTAGGTCATGAAGACCCTTCTTTGCCTCCATCGAAATGGCCGGAGAAGTACAAATTATACACTTTCGATGGCTTAAGGCAATTGGATGAAAGCGAATTAACACTGGTAAGGGCCCTGCATGGTGAAAAAATTAATGCCTCCAGATTTATGATCAAATCCCATGATCAGGTTCGATTGGCCGAAGCCAACGGATCAGCTCTATACAACAGTAACGGTCTGAAAATAGGCGCAATGGTGGTAATCAGGGATATCACTGAAAGAGTAGAACAACAAACACTATTGAACAACGCCTTTCTCGAAGGAATAGAACAGGAACGAGAAACTCTCGCCACTGAAATACACGACAGCTTAACTCAAAATCTGGGGATAGTCAGTATGAACATCAATAATCTTCTTGTGGAGAAGTCCGAACTGGCCGCGGAGAAGAGGATACGTAAGGCATTGGAATACCTGGATATTTCCATAGATCAAAGTCGAAACATCGCGCATACATTGATGCCAAAAACTTTAAATGACTTTGGCCTGGTGGGGGCCGTATCTGAATTGGTAGACATCCACAGGGAAATTGAGGATTTCAATATTGAACTATTGTACAACGAAGATCTGCGCGCTGGAGCGGATATTGAACTTCATTTGTTTCGAGTGATCCAGGAATCCATTCGTAACGTACGAAAACATGCCGAAGCCAAAAACTGTACAATTAATCTGACTTTTGGGAAAGAAAAAATCACCTTGACCATTATGGATGATGGAATCGGCTTTGACACCTCTTTAGATACGGTTGCAGATGATGTTGGAATCGGGATTCGAACAATGGAAAACAGAATAATCAAACTCAATGGTCAATTCCAGGTGGAAAGCGACCGGGGTGGTACATCAGTTTTTATCGAGGTCCCATTAAAAGATCAAAATGGATAAAATAAAGATATACGTGGTAGATGATCATAGCATAGTACGACAAGGTATCATCAGCATGCTCTCCGAAAACAGTGACTATGAAACATTAGGTGAGGCAGCCAATGGTCATGAATTTCTTCGCTATCTAAAAGATCACAAACCCCATCCACATATCGTTTTGATGGACATTAACATGCCTGTCATGGATGGGATTAAGTGTACTTACGAGCTCTCCAGGTACTATCCTGAAATTAGAGTGATTGCTCTGACTATGGTCAAGCAAAATTCACACATCAAGAAAATGCTTCAGGCCGGGGCTATGGGTTATATTCTCAAATCAGGTGATAAACTGGAACTCTTTAAAGCAATAGAAACTGTGTTTAAAGGTGAGTCTTTTTTTAGTCAGGCCGTTAGTAATGAGGTCATGATCAACATGTCGAGATTTAAGAAAAAATCCTCTGAAGTAATTGACCTGAGCAAAAGAGAAAAAGAGGTGCTGGAATTAATTGCCAACGATTTTGGTAACAAGGAAATTGCAGATAAGTTATCAATCAGCATCAGGACGGTAGAGTCACATAAACAAAACCTGATTTCGAAGACCAAAACCAAGTCGATTGCGGGGTTGGTCATTTATGCGATCAAAAATAATCTTATCCAAATGGATGACGATCCGAATATCCCGGAATAAGCATTTTGCGTGAATCACGGTTTTATTGATCCGTATATTCTTTTAATTTTCCACTCAAAACAAAGAAGTCTCAATCATTCGCCGCCGTATTTAACTCTGGATTATGATTGCTTGTTTTCTGGGCACAAACAATGATTATCTGACTACCCTTGCCGAATCATTTAAGAAGGCAGAGACAGTAGTACTCACTACAAATATTGATCATCTCATTGAATTAACCCCTGATTCACCTCGCGGAAAAGTATTTATTGTAATCGATGGAACCATGCTTCGTCGTTCCCCTAACGAGATTTATCTTCAACTCCGTGACCAATTCAGGGATGCCTTTATCTTGTATTTCTACAACAATGATTCCGATTCGATCATATCCAAATTGAATGAGATAGGATTCGATAAAGTGATCACCAGCAAAGAGCAATATTTACAGTTCGTACTGGAGCTGAATAGTTAAAACACTGGATTTTCACTTTCCGCGTTTCCCGGTATTTCCAATTAAGAATAACGTGTTCTTTTGGATCCATAATTTCTATACCGGTTAACCCAACAACTGAAAGTGAATAGCTCCGAATTGCAAGAAAAGAATTTTAATATTTTAATGGTAGATGACAACCCCATTGATATAATTCTAATGTCGTCTGCCTTTAGAAATGAAGGCAATTCAGTGAATTTTATATCCAAAGATTCCGGCTCAGATGGCCTGGAATTTATACGGCAAAATATCGCCCATCTTGATCTGATCATTTTAGACGTAAACCTGAACGACCTTTCTGGTTTTGACATTCTGAGGAGCATCAGGCAGGGTGGACATATTCCGGTAATAATGTTCAGTACAAGTGACCTGGAAAGCGATGTGAAAACCGCCTATGATTTAGGGGCCAACTCCTACCTGGTGAAGCCTCTCGACCATGATCAATACGAGCGGATATCGCAAGGTATTTGTTCATTTTGGTTCAACGCTAACATCAAAAAACATGGATCAATCCCTGGCACAACATATCAATAGATCTGAGGAGCCGCTTGATGCATCTATATTCGAAAATGCTCCGATTGGAATGGCCCTCGTCAATCCCGATGGCAGGATTCAGAAATGTAATCCAAGGTTACAGTACCTGACCGGCTACTCTCAGGAAGAGCTCAGAAGCCGATCCTTTCAGGACATCACACATCCCGATGATGTGGCCAAGGACGTAAGAAAGTTTGATAGTCTCATGAATGGGTCCATATCGGACTATAAAATGATCAAGAGATACATCCGGAAAAACGGAAGTATTATGTGGGGAGAGCTACATGTTAATATCATCAGATCCGAGACTGGGGCTCCAAAGTGGATCATAGGGATGGTGAAAGACATATCCTATGAGAGGAGAAAAACCCTGGAACTGGAAAAGATAAAAGAACTTCTCGAAAAAGAACTTACTAAAAATCTGGTGGCCCACCATATGGGTTCATTTGGATACTATGAAATGGACCTGAGCAGAAATACCATAAGCGGTTCTGCGGAAAGCTACTCTTTATTAGGTCTTACACCCGATAGTCAAAATTTCGATTTAGGGATCATAAGTGAAATTATAAGCAAAACGGACTATGAAAGAGTACTTAATGATTTCAAAAAAGCCATCTCACATAAGTCAGATTTCGAATCTGAATTCAAATGTATCAATCAAAAAACCGGCGATGTCATTCATATCAAAACCAAAGCAATCCTTAGTGGCCTCCATAATTCTTTAAAAGTTTTTGGAATCATCCAGGATGTAACAGAACAAAGACGTCTCCTTAAAAAATTGCAGGATTCCAACGATTTGCTAACCGAGTTTACATACACCATTTCTCATGACTTAAAAGAACCGGTAAGAAGTGTTTCCGGATTGTTGACGCTGATCAAAAAAGAGATCGGTAACGAACTTGATGACACCATCAAGCATCACTTTGATCTGGTCATAGAAAATGCTGTGCGGCTGACGAAAATGATTGATGCACTCCTGGAATACAGTCGGTCAGGGAATATCTCATCAGAGCCCGTTCTGGTATCCCTGAAAAGTAAGATTGAGAGAGTAAAACGAGCGCTGAACAACCAGATGGCTGATCGCAATGCAAGAATCATTTCTTACGTGGATGACATTCACATTAAGGCATATCCTGAGCAGCTATTCAGTATGCTACAAAATCTGATTTCAAATGGCATCAAGTACAACAGTTCTGAAAAGCCCACCATCATCATAGATTACTTCAAAACACAGGATTATCACATCATTAATGTCTCTGATAACGGAGATGGCATAAAACCGGATCATCAGGACGAGATTTTTAAGATTTTCAATCGTGGGCGTGAACCAAAATTCAAGTCCGGAAGCGGTATGGGTCTTGCCATTTGCAAGAAAATGGCAGAAACAATGGGTGGAGATGTCCATTTACTAAGATCCACGGAGAAAGGAAGTGTTTTTTCCATTCACATATCCAAAAAAATCAAGTATTGAAATGGTTACAGCAGGAATTAAAATATTGATTCTTGAGGACAGTGAAGGTGACCAGATACTGTTGAAATATCAACTAAGAGAACTGGGCTACAGCACTGCAAATATTTATGTGGCATCTGACCTAACCAACGCACCAGACACTGCAGTTAATGTGGTTCTGTGTGATATGAACCTTGTAACTACTTCCGGGCTGGATACTGTTAGAAAGGCCCGCGATAAGTTTCTGGATGCCGTCCTGATCATCCTTACAGGACTAAATGATCTGGACGTTGCCCGTAAGTCCATTCAGATGGGTGCTGAAGATTTTCTGGTCAAAGGTGATTTCAAAAATGCTGAATTGGAGAAATCCATTGATCTCTCTCTCGAACGGCATCAACTAAAAAGAGAACTCCGTTTAGTTAAAAATCAATATGAACTCATCTTTGAAAATAACCCGGTGCCTTCTCTGATATACGACCCGAAAACGAACCGCATCCTGAAAGCCAACCAAAATGCACTTGACCTCTATGGTTATTCCACTGAAACAATTCAGGGGCTTACTTATGATGATCTGTTGGCTGAGTCTGGTGAAGATATGATCCAATCACTGACGCTGGATGATGACCCTAATACGGTAAAGGCCCATAATACTCAAAGCGGTGAACACCTGTTAATTCAGGAATCCTCGACTCCAATCGTATACAGCGGGAAAGACAGAATACTGGTTTCATTGAAAAATGTCACAGAAACAGTTCACCTTCAAAACAAGCTGGCCAAAATCAATGAGCGATATGAGTATGTGACCATGGCCACTTCAGATATCATTTACGATTGGGATTTAAGCACAAACCGTATTTTATGGAGCCAAAAAATCCTGAACTTGTTAGGATATGAGAATGATAAGGTAGAAGTAAATTTTAAAGAATGGGTGAATCAAATCCGCCCGGCGGACAGGACACAGGTGCTTGAAAATTATGAGAGACTAATATCTGACAATTCTACAGTCACAAAGTTCTCTCAGGAATTCAAAGTCCGGAAAATAGACGGTTCGAGTATTCATTTCACGGATTATGGTATAGTGATTCGAAATGAGGATCAAAAACCAATTCGTATCCTCGGAGCATTGAATGACATTACCACACAGAACAGAACAGAAGTAGAATTACGCAGCTCAGAACTTAAGTTCAGCTCGATTTTCTACAATAGTCCTATTCCTAAAATCATTTTCGATCCGGCTACAAATGAACTTATTGAG
The DNA here is from genome assembly GCA_965228045.1 of Cyclobacteriaceae bacterium. Taxonomy (GTDB): domain Bacteria; phylum Bacteroidota; class Bacteroidia; order Cytophagales; family Cyclobacteriaceae; genus JANQEU01. Next base: position 3,410,899 of record OZ245789.1, read on the forward strand.
ATCAACAATATCGCACTGGAATCTCTTTTCGGCAATGAAAGCATAGACACCGAACTTCAGATGGAGTCCCTTTTTGATGACAAGCAGAGACAATATATCCTGTCCGTTCTTAATGAAAATCCGGCTGCAACCAGAGTTGATTTTGGAATGCTCGAGATTAAAATCCATACTCAGAATGTAAGACTATTTGATGCCTTCGGAGCATTTATTGAAGTCGAAAGCAAGTCTGCGGTACTTATAACACTGATTGACATTACGGAAAAAGTAAAGGCCGAAGCAGAGTCGAATGAATTAAGAATCAGACAGAAGCTTGCCTTCGAAGCCTTATCCGCGGGTGTATGGGACTGGGACCTGAAAACCAATGATATCAAGTGGGATGAACAGATGTTCACCATATTCGATGTCAGTCCGGAGGAAAGGGATGTAGAGAAAGCGTGGTTTAAGTCCATGGTCCCGGAGGATCAGGAAATGTTATTTAATGAAATCAAACTAGCCATAGAAAAGAATGAAGAATTGAGTACTTATTTCCGCATAAAAGGATCTAATGGAATCAAATACATTCGATCGCATGGAAAAATCATCCGAGATCAGAAAAACGATGCTGTGAGGATCGTTGGGATCAATTATGATGTCACTACTGAGATCGAATCCCAAAAATGGGTGGAAGCCATGCTTAAAGATCGGAATGACATCCTTGAAAGTATTACGGATGGCTTTATTTCACTGGACGAAAATTGGACAATTGTCTACTGCAATCACTCAGCCGAAATTCTACTTAACAAATCCCGAAACTTCCTGACGGGACGTAAAATTGGGGTTTTGATGGAGGATATGATTGACCGATCAATAGTCTCAAAATTCGTTAAGGCTAAAAGACTAAGAAGAGAAGAAATTTTCGACGTTTATTATAATCCTGCGAAAAAGTGGCTAAGTATCAGGCTTATTCCCAAGAAGAACGGACTCGTAGTATATACCCAGGACATTACGGAAAAAAGACTCTTTCATGATAAGCTATTGGAGAGCAAACTGAGATCCCAGGATCAGGAACGAAACCGGATTGCCCGAGAGCTCCACGACGGTATTTTGCAGGAACTGACAGGCTGCTACTGGCAACTAAAAGCACTGGAGACGCTTGAAAAAAGTACTGATTTTGACAATAAACTGGACAGTGGTATAGAGTTGCTGCAAGACATTAGCCAACAAATACGAACCGTGTCACATGCACTTGCCTCCCCGGATCTGGACAGAATGACCATGTCTGAGCTGATAGAACGACTGCAGACAGGACTCAAATCCCAGGGTGAGGTCGAATTTAAATTCGATATCGATGATGATACCGACAAATACATTCTCTGTGACAAACTTAAAACCCACATCCTGAGAATAATCCAGGAATTGGTGAACAATATCATTAAACACTCACGAGCTACATCCGCCTGTGTGAAGCTGGAAATCATTGGTAACCTCATTTTTCTCAACGTATCGGACAATGGCCGGGGGTTAAGAAATTCCAAAGGTGGCATAGGTCTGGCCAATATCCGCGAACGCATCGCAATTATTCACGGTGCCATAAGGTTTGAAAATTTAAGACAAGGCGGACTGCTCGTGTCAATGGAGATCCCAATAGAAGAAAACATATTAGAACCAACAAATTGAAAAAATGAAAGAAATATTATTAGTTGATGATCATAAGATCGTAAGAGACGGATTAAGATACTACTTTGAGACCGTAGATCGATATCACATCGCTGCCGAAGCAGAGAATGGTGAGCAGGCACTGGGCATATTGAAAGAAAATAAGTTTGACCTTGTGATTACCGACATCTCTATGCCTAAAATGGATGGAATTGATCTTCTTAAGGAGATCAAACAAATAAACCCGGACCAGCCGGTCCTGGCACTTACCATGCTGGACGAATCACGACACATCAAAAAAATGATCTCCTATGGTATAAATGGGTATTTGCTTAAAAATTCCAGTGAGGACGCCATTTTAAAAGCCATCGACCGGATATTGGAAGGAGAAAAGTACTTTCCGGAAGAAGTCACACAAACTCTGATCAATGACATTGCCGGAAACAAAACACCCAAAAGAAGATTGACTGTGGAGACTCCCCTCTCCCATCGGGAAAAAGAGATATTGGCACTAATTGTGGATGAATTGAGTAATCAGGAGATCGCCGACAAGCTGTTCATCAGCACCAGGACTGTGGATGCCCACAAACGAAATCTGCTTCAGAAGACTGGCGCTAAAAATATTGCCGGACTTGTGATATATGCGCTGGAGCACGGAATTACCGGTATGGTCGAAGAATAGAGTATTTACCACATAGCGCATAGGTATATCTCTTAGTGGCTTTCATTAGCACTTTTCTTTACTCCCAATAACGTTTATACCCATTTAATTCAATTCAGTATTTCGCCATTGATTGACTAGACTGTTTTTCGAACTTTTGAAGAAGTAATTGAAAATAACTAGTCATGAAACCATTCTACAAAATACTGATCGCAATAACACTGTTCATCATTTCTACATCCATAGATGCCCAGTCACTCACGCTGTCATCTTATATGGAGCAGACCAGGGTAAGCCCTAAAATAGGAACTTCCGTGGGCTATCAATTTGTGTCAGAATACGCTTACACTGACTTTATTTTTGCAGCGGAAGTTGGTGGGTTTTACCAGCAAGAAGTAAGTACGGTTTCGGGTGAAAACGCTAAAAAAAGGCATCGGGAAAAATCCTTCTTTGGGATTTACATGGAGACACCGCTGGTTTATCTAAATAAGTTCTCCATGGGTCTCAATGTCAGGACGGGTATCCAGAACAAGGAGAATTTCATGATCACACCCTCGATCAAAGCCAAATACCAACCAGCTGATTTCATTTCGTTCTCGGCAGGTATGGGTGCCCGATGTATGCAGCCCACCATGCTGCTTGATGTGAAAATCAGTCTGTAATTATTTCAAATAAATCTTAAGGCCATGAAAAGATCAATTCAAAATTCAAAAGGTGAACTTCCCTATGTTATCCTATCTATCCAGGGTTTTATCAGGTTTTTTACCCTTGTGTTATCCCTGTTGATACTTTCCAAAGTAAACGGTCAATCTTTCCAGGCCTCCGCCATTGCCGACAAAACCGTAGTCGGACTTGAAAGAGGGCTGGAAGTTGGATACATCACCGAGAAAGGATGGGGTGCCAAAGGATTTTACCAGCAACTCCATGAAAGAAATGAATCTGAAGTCTCCGCAGGTCTTCATCAACTAGCCGGAATCTCCCTCCAAATGCCACTGAAACAGTGTGGCGGAATGGGATTTTATTTCAATACCAAGGCCGCGTTTGCAGACACAAAATACCTGGTAGTGATCCCCGAGTTACTAACTCAGGTAAATCTTGCAAGACACCTGTCCATAGGATTAAGAACCGGACTTCGAAAAGGACAACCGGCTATGGGACTCCAGTTAAATGTTCAACTCTAAATAATTAGTTACCATGCACGCTCTAAACATTCCAACAATATTAGATCCTTCAAAATCTTTCAAAAACTACTTTGTCGGAAACAGACTTTTTCTCCAGGAGTTAGGTGGACCTAACAATATAGAGGAAGATGTTAAAGGACTGATTTCAAAAATCGAAATTCATCTGACCTATCACGATGAATTTGATCTTTTTTTCGATGTTGAAAAAATAGAGGCACACCACTTGAAGGGATTATTCAGGTTATTTAGCTACCTGAATAAAAAACAGAGAAACGGAAAACAGGTTTCTGTAACGTGGATGTACGCCCACCTTGATCATGTCTCCAGAGAGCTCGGTGAAGACCTGGCATCATTATTTAATCTCAAATGCCAATATCAAGTAAAACACTCATGCAAAAACATAAAATTTTCCGCCTGACCATGTTATTAAATCTAATTGTAGCTTCCCCAGGCTGTGAAGAAGAATGGGACGGATATGAGCGCTTTTTCATCGGTGAAGGCAGTCATACATCCACTTACAGAATGGAACTCCTGGACAGCGATGTGCTCACATTTAATGCCATATTCGATTCCTCGGCCATCTACACCACCAGGCTGGAAGAGAATCAATGGGACTCCAACAAATTGCTGGGTTTTGCAGATTGCAATGATGTCCATCATCAAAATAGTGCCAGATTTGGCTGGAGATGGCTGGATGGCAAAATCGACATCATGGCATATTGCTATATCGATGGTGAGCGATATTTTGAAAAAATAGGTTCCACCACTCCCTTCTCCGAAGATCTGTATCAGATCCAGTTGACAGCCGACAGTTACCTTTTTACATTTAACGGCACTCAGCTAGCGGTTCCAAGGAAAAATAAATGCGACCAGGGTGAATACTACATGCTTTTCCCGTATTTCGGAGGTGACGAAAAAGCGCCTCATGACATTCTTATCCAGATTAGGCGAATTTGATTTATCATTTCATTAGTATTTCACTCGTGCTTCCAATTCCCGCACATCTATCTTATCAAATGATTAATTTGGAGATATCCCTTTCACTAAGATTCAGCTAACCGCTGACAGGAAACTAAAACCACTAAGATCAAATTCTCGAGATTATTTATCATTTGCTAATATTCACCTTACATTTGTATGGTATTGGCATACACTGGTTTTCCTAAAGAGCTTTGTTACTGTTAACCTAAGTACAAATGAACCAGAAGAATAAAAAATCAATCCTTTGGGTTGATGATCGTCCTGAAGAACTCGAACTAGCCTCCCTGGCAGTTGAATTCTTCTCTGACAAAATCAACTTAATAACCTACTCAAGTGCTGAAAGCGCCCTCGAGTTCTTGTATGACGATTTATCCTCAAGTAACATTCAGCTGATTGTTCTGGATATGAACATGCCAAAAATGAATGGGATTGAGGTATTGCAGACAATTAAAAGTTCAAACCTTCACTACATACCAGTCATCATACTCTCCAGTTCCGGCGAACCTGAGGATGTTCAAAAGGCATATAGAGCCGGAGCCAATGGATATTCACAAAAACCTTCCAACTTTAACGATTTTCAAAATCTGGTCTCCAGTTTAATAACCTATTGGACAAAGCATAACGTGAGTTATGACCACAGTCCTTTAGAATTTACGAGTCCTGGCTAATTTATTTGATCCTGATCTCTGTCAAGCGAGCTTCGACCGTAGGATTAGTTAGAATTCACTGACATTAGACCGTCAATTGAATTTGACAGACTATTCCTGTATGTGAGTAACAAAAAAATCCTCCGGTTATCACCGGAGGACTCGCGAACTACATAGTCACCAATACAAAATATAGAACACAGTTACCTTTAGAGTTTTACATCATTTACTCATCACGCATGGTGACAAGATCAGGAGATGGCTTCAGGATTTGTTCAAGATGAAACTCTACACGCCTGTCCTTCAGGTGTACATCTTCATCACAATTGTGACCTCGGGGGCAGGCTGAAGCCATCATTTCACCCATCGATTCCACGGAGACCCTGTTTTCGGACACTCCAAGACTTACAAGCATTTTCTTCACGGAAGCAGCTCTTTGCCTGGCAAGTAACTCATTATACTCATCACCTCCATGAGAATCCGTATGTCCTTGAATTATCAATCTAAGCCTTTCGTTGCTTTTCATTACTTTAAGAACTGATGACAGTTTCTCCTTTCCCTCTATAGGATCGGACTCATCAAATGGAAAAAACAGATTCTCCACAATTACAGAATTGGTGGCCTCTACTCCGGAATTTACCTGTTCAATAAGATCCCGCTCCGAAATCACCAGGTTGATTGGTTCCCGGTTTTGTATCAAAACAGCCATGTAGCTGGGTATTTGTCTTTGCTTTACGGGGATCTCCAGGTTCAATGCATGACTTTGATCCTTCAGGGAGATACTTCTTACAACATCTTCATAACCTGGATTCGTTGATACAACCCTGTATTCTTCACCCTCGATACCTTCAAACACAACAACGTCTTCTGCAATTCGATAGTCAACTTCCTTTCCGGTTCTCATGCTGACAATTTTTACATCTCCAAACACAGGCCTAGAGGTTTCCAAATCCACAAAGCTTGCCTTTACCTGCACCTTGTGAATACTGAAGGAATAGATGTCGTCTTCACCTTTTCCACCTTCCCTGTTGCTCGATAAGTATCCGCTTTTGCGGTCCTGATTGAGAGTAAAGGCAAAATCATCCCTGGGTGAATTCACAGGATAACCCAGGTTTGTAACATCTTCCATTGACGCTATTTGCGTTTGATAAATATCCATACCCCCAAGTCCTTCATAGCCATTGCTGGAAAAATAAAGCACCTGATTCTCACCATCTATGAAAGGATAAAGTTCATCACCGGATGTATTGATAGGTAGATTTTCAGGCTTTGACCAGAGCTCTCCATCAAAAGTCGACCTGTAAATATCAGTTCCTTTACTTCCCGGCATATTGCTCGCATAGTAAAGTGTATTGGTCGTCCTGTCAAACGATGGATGTGCGACAGAGTATGCTCTGGAATTGAAAGGCAAATCGGGTCCCTCTTCCCATCCTGACCCTGTATATAGGTATGACCTTAATCTGAGTGGATTCGAATTGTCTCTATCACCATTTCTGTTGCTTTCCGGGTAATTTTCTGTAACAAGGATCATTCCTAAATGTTCGATAAACTCGAATGGTCCCTGGTTTAGCTTATCGTTGAATACATCCAAAGCCAGGATCGAGTCCCCCTTTAGGATATATAAATTCAGGAACTCAGAACCATCTTTTAGGTTCTTGAATGAAAACAAACCTGGTTGGTCCCTTGAAGAGATAAACGCCAGGGTATTACCCAGGTAAGCGGCATAAAAATCACTTCCATCCGAATTGAAATCAACCGGCCGTACGGAATAAGCCAGTGAGTCTGACAGATAATCCATAATTCTGGCAAACCCTTTCTTTCTGTTGCTCACATACGCGCTTTGAGAACCTATTTTATCCAGTATCTCAGAAGCCTGATCATATTTCTTTTTGGATGCAAGTACTTCCGCGTATCTGACAACCGATGTACTGTCTGCATTGCCTTCACTAAGCATCTTTGAATAGTGCGCCTCAGCCTCATCAAAATCCCCCAATAGAAAATGGACATGTGCGATGCGTTTTATGTAGGTCAATGAATCCTTGCTATCTACTCTTAATCCTTTCTCAAAGGCATCAAGGGCAGTGAGGTAAGCCTCCTTTTCAAGAAAGTAATCTCCTCTCTTCAGGTAATTGAACTTACCGTCAATCAAAGGTATGTCCTGTGCTAAAGCCTGTAAGATGCATACTAATGCACCCATAAATGTGATAATTGATTTCATAATGTTTAGAAATATTTAGGTGTGACTATTTTTTCTTTGAACCACTTGAGCCTGTAGTTCAGTAAAATTTCATGTGAGGATGCTGACATATTTCCAAGGTTAGCATCGATAATATGATCGTAGGCGTAGCCGATGGTAAACTTCTGATTTACTTTCATTTCCATCAAAAAGTTGATCGACTCAGGTGGTCTGATCGACACACCCAGTGAAAGAATATCATAAAAGAAAACATTAAGGTTGTAATCCACTGACATTGGAGCTCCCTCCACTGCTTTCACGAGAACGTTCGGTTTTAACTTGACCTGCTCGGAGACCGCAAACACGGCTCCTGTGGTCAGAAAGTAATGTCTGGCTTGAGTAAAGATCTCCTCTCCTCCTGCTTCCACCGAATTGTTAAACAAGGTCGGCGCCGAAACCCCGAGATAAAATACGGGGTTATAATAGAATGCTCCTGCACCAAAATTTGGTTTCATGCCCGATTGATCCTGACTAAAAGACTGATCTGCATTGATCGTATACAATGAACTCAGATCCGTCCTGTAATTCTGCATACCACCTTGCAGTCCCATACTCAATATACCGTGCCCCATTACTACCTGATAAGAATAACCAAGCATAAAACTTGTCATTTTAGTTGCAGCGATCTCATCTCGCGTCAGCTGGAGACCAAGACCGATATTTCGCGTAGGCACTGGTGAATGAACTGCCACTGTCTGTGTCCTGGGAGCACCTTCGACACCGGCCCATTGCCATCTGGACAAGGCCGAGGCACTCAGAGCGCCATGGCTTCCGATATAGCCAGGATTTATGGCCATACCGTTAAACATGTACTGGGTAAAGGCTACTTGCTGTTGTGCGCTTACAGCCAGGCAGCACAACGTTAGCAGAATAAAAATTTGAATAGCTTTCATTTGTATTGGTTTACTAGTTATCGATTGATTATGATGTAACCGGATCTTGGATCCATGTCACCCTCAGGAAAATTGATCACATAGAAGTAAGCCCCATCCGGTAACCCCGAGTCACCAAAGACGTTGTCCATATTACTCCGGCTGTCCCATGCGTTGTCCAGGTTGTCATAGTTCACAGTCTCCCACACCATCTTTCCATATCGGTTGTAAATGGTCACCCGGTTACTTGGGAATTCTTCAATTCCCGGAATGATCCATTGATCATTGATCCCGTCACCATTCGGACTGAATCCTTGCGGAATGTCATTGACCACTTCCTTACGGATGGTGGAAGATACAGGCGGCCCCTCGTTGCCCGCTGCGTCGGTTACCCGCACAGTCAACGTGATCAGACCAGCAGGGAAAGACGTCAAATTGACTCCTCTCACCACATGTCCCTCTCCATCTGTGTTACCTGTACCGGCAATTACATCACCGGATGATGACACAAATTCATAGGTGAAGCTGGACCCCGGTTCCACGTCCGAAATATTGAAAGATATGTTCCGCTGGTTAAGGGTACTCACTGCATCGGCAAGGATTTCAACACCATACGAATCAGGTGGCGTTACATCAAGCTTCCAGGATAGTAAGGTAGCCTCGTTTCCATTTCCAGCCTGATCGAATGCAACGCCTTCCGGCACTTCAATGGACACGATTCCTTCTTGTCCTTGAACGGTAATCTGGTAATAAGCCTCGGATCCGGAAAAAGAGCTTAGTGAAGCATTTTCCAATATAAGATCCACCTCTTCGAGCCCTGTCACTGGTTCACTTACATCCACCACCAGGATGGACTCCACAATATTGGTAAGGTCCTCAACACTCTTGGATAGCGAAATCTGAGGACGAGTGACGTCATGATAATAACCGACGACATTGGAAGAAGAATTACCGTTCCCGGCATTATCAGTTACTACTTCACCTGGAAGAGATATCGTAACAGATCCCTCACCGGATGCCGTTACATCAAAAGTCCAACTCATGTGATCATCGGTGATTAGGTTTGACACCAGACCATTTTTAACCTCTATATCAGTCGGTTCTAGTTCATTCACCTTTTCATCAAATGATGCAGTTACTTTGAATGTCTGCACATTGGAAACTTCGGGCATATCGCTTGTCAATACTACCGAAGGTGCTGTTGCATCTCCAATGACGATAAGGATGGCGACTGTATCGCTAATATTAACACCATCCGATACTGATACTTGAAGTGAGAACTCAGATTGGTCGTCAAAATCGATCGCAGCATTTTCGAGTACAGTCAACTCCCCGGAGGTTTTATCCAGTCGGAATGCACCCAGGTCATTTCCAGATACCAGATGCCAGTCCTGAAGGTTCGTGTCATCATCCTCATCCGTAGCTATGACATGTCCAATTGAGGTACCTGAGACGGCATCTTCGTCGATATGAAATTCCTGGCCACCCGAAATGACTGGAGTATGATCATCATCCAGAATGTAAAACATGGACGAATCCGATCCCGACTTGATTATTAGATCTTTGTGATCTACGGATGCTACAGTCATACTCAATGTCTCATTCACTTCATCGATAAGATCCTGAAGGAGCGTGACCTCTACATTCTGTTTTGTGGAAAAGGCAGGAAATGTCACAACTCTGGTTATGGCTTCATAGTCCGACTTTTCCGTAGCCGTCCCATCCAGCTCATAAGTAACATGTACAATCGTATCAAATGCATTGCTCAGATGAAGCTCAAAACTACCTGACTCATCCCCTTCATTGACATCACCCTGAGTGGTAAGGGAAAGATAAGACTGGTCATCATCCTCTATCAGAATGGTGGCTATATCATCACCCCCTATCTCAATATTCGCAACGTTAATGCTCTTCAAAGCAATCGTGACGCTTTCATCCCTTTCTACCAGCTCATCGGAAATGACATCTATGACAACATCAAATGTCAGTTCATTTGCCGGAAATACGACTTCTTTCCCGGGATCTTCAAAATCAACTCCTTCATCTGCATTTCCAGTAACTTCAATACCTATGAGCACTGAAGTGTCAATGGGATAGTCAGATGTCAGCCTCAGTATTCCCTGACTTCCGGATTCTTTAGCATCCGTGATTGCCTTGATACCAATTTTTGCCTCATCGTCATTTTCAATTCTGACAATAGCCCTGGAAGAGATATCAACAGGCAATGAAGTTGACAAATTGGCCATCACGATTTTCAATATTTCGTCGGACTCTACTTTACCATCTGTTATAGGTATTACCGTGAAGCTTTTCGTCTCATTTGTCGTTCCGGCGAAAACAAGATCATGAGAAACGACTTTTTTGTAATCGTCCTCAGAGGCCAGTGCGGTCGAATCCTGGGTACTCGCTTCAAGGGTAAACCCGCCCTGGACAGGATGGTCCAGGGTTGCAGTAATGGTGATGGCACCATCGTCTTCCGCTCCGGAAGCTGCTGCCAAGGTAACGGAGGCTTCATCATCATTCCCTATGGTGGCGACCGCCACATCTGAAATGTCTACTGACAGGGAAGTATTCCCCAGGTTCGCAAAAGCTATGTTGACCGTCTCATCAACCTCCAATTTACTGTCTTTGGTCACGTTCAATGTGAAAGTCTGACTTTCATTTTCCGTACCGGAAAATGTGAGTACATGACCCTCGACAGCGGTGTAGTCACCATCGGAAATTTTAGCTGTCCCATCTTCGGTGTTTACTTCAACAGTAAAACCACCCTGAACGGCATGATCGAGTTTCGCCTCCATGAGCATGGATCCCTCATCTTCCAAACCGGAAACATCCGAAAGGGTAACTGATGCCTGATCATCATTTAGCAGTGTGATGGTGGCATCATCGGATACGTTTACATTCAGACTTGTGTGCTGAAGATTGCTCATTGTCACTACCAGCTGCTCATCTCCTTCCAGCTTCGTATCGGTAATTGGACTTAGGATAAATGTCTGTACTTCATCCTCCGTCCCTTCAAATGCCAGTGTGTGTTCTGAAATTGATGTAAAATCTTCACCTGACTGAGCAGTACCATCGATGGTGGCAACATCTACCGTGAATCCTCCCTGAACAGCATGATCCAACATCGCTTTGACCGTGATGTCCCCGTCGTTTTCATTTTTACTGATGTCTGCTATGGTGACGGCGGCATTATCATCATTTTCGATGGTTACGATACCGGTATCCGTTGTGTCGATCTCTAGCAATGTACCCTCCAAAGCGCTTATGAATAATGAGAGACTCTCATCCGATTCAAGAATTGCATCTGTTGTGGGGAGCAGATTGAAAGTATGGTTCTCTCCCTGGCTACCATTGAAATCCAAAACATGACGATCTATTTCCTGAAAATCCTTACCTGCCTCAGCCGTGCCATTTACAGAGCTAACCGAAATAGAAAATCCCCCCTGTACGGCATTATCGAGTGTTGCTGTAACGGTAATGGTACCATCATCCTCTTTGCCAGATGCATCACTGATACTGATAGCTGCCTCATCATCATTTTTGATGGTAAGTGATGCCTGATCATCAATGGCGACTGCCAATGTTGTGCTACCAAGATTGGCCATGGATAAGGATATCGTTTCATCTGCTTCCAGTTTAGAGTCAGAGGTTGGATGGATTAAAAAGGTCTGTTCTTCGCCTTCATTACCGGTAAAGGTCAAAGTGTGATTGACGATAGAAGTATAATCATCATCAGAAACCTCCGCAGTCTGATCCTGAGTGCTGACATCCAAAGTAAAACCTCCCTGGACATCATGATCCAGTATGGCGCTAACAGTTATAGCCCCATCATCCTCCTTACCTGACACATCCGAAATTGTAACTGCGGCCTCGTCGTCATTTTTTAACGTCACAGTGGCATTATCAGAGACATCTATATCAAGATCAGTATTTCCAAGATTACCCATCTCCACGCTCAGCTGCTCATCAGATTCTAATTTCGTGTCAGCAGTCGAGGTCAGCAAAAATGTCTGCGTCTCTCCTGCTTCCCCTGAGAACGTCAATGTGTGGTTAGCGATTTGTGTAAAGTCAGCGTCACCTGCTTCCGCCGTTCCGTCCACAGACTTCACATCCACCGTAAACCCACCTTGGACCGCATGGTCCAGGGTTGCGGTCAGTGTAATGTTTCCTTCATCCTCATTTCCGGAGACATCCTCAATGTTGACGGCAGCATGGTCATCATTGGTGATGGTCCCGATGCCTTCCCCATCCAGAATCATAACATCCGAGCCTGTTACATTACTCAGCTTTAGTTTGATTGTTTCATCACCCTCAAGGACATCGTCTTCCTCTATCAAAACATCGATGGTCTTGAATGACTCACCTTCTGAAAAGCTAATGGTTCCGTTTGCAGAGGTATAGTCCTTTCCTGCTTCGGCAGTACCGTCTACTGTGGTGAAATCGACAGTGATGGCACCGGGTGCCGGTTGCGTTAGGGAGACTTTGAAGCTTAAGGTTCCGGATTCGGACTTTGTTGGATCATCTACATTTATTCCTGTTATTTCCAGTTTCTCTACTTCATCTGAGACTTCCGGACCTATGTTCCCGGCTTCATCGGTTAGTGTTACACTTATTGTAATAGTACCAAGCTCCAGGCCCGATATGTCTATGCCGGATACCTGCTGACCGGCTCCGGTTACTGTGCCAGATCCGGTTACCGCTGTTCCTCCTCCATCACTGCTAAACGTATAATTGTAGGCAGTACCGGTCTCAGCTCCACTAAAGGTAAAACCTACGGAATGGTCATTGTCAGTTGTAATCGGATCCTGATCCAATGTTACCTGGTAGCCTGTCGGAATACCTCCATCCACAAGTATATCTGAATTGGCGCCAAGTGAATGAGTGGTACCGGGAGATGGCAGTGTTAATACAGCATCATTTCCTGCTACATCCCGGATTGTGCCTCCGCCGGTCACAAGGGCACCGGTATTTAAATAATCCAGATCCAAACTGTTGTCACCGTCTTGTATGGTGTACTGAAAAGTAAGCGCGGTCGTTCCTGAACCTTCTGAGTAAGTCGCCACTCTGTCAGCATCTCCGGTTTCCAACTTGACTTCAGGTGTACCTCCTGATTCGTTCACCACCAACTCTTCGTCGGCTGTTACAATGATGGAGATTACATCACCTACTTTGTACGAGCCCTCTGAATTGGAACTGCTGACATTCAATATGACGGGTGCAGTAACATCAGGACAGAGCTGAAGATCACTCTCTACAGGTTCTCCGGAATCCGTCCCATCCCTGGGTGTCACTTCAAAACTGATGTATTTACCTTCATCCGCTTCATCCAGTGTATAGGTCAGCGATGTGGCTTCATCTATTTCAGTTTTATTAGATCCCGATCCATCATCCGATCGGTACCATTTATAAATAGACCCATCTTCGGAGTCACCGTCTTCATCTGAGAAGTCATAGGAGCCCGTAAGTACTTCACCAACCTCAAGGGAACCGGAAAAACTGACATTCGCAGTATTTGGCGGTGTATTTGAAGGTCCTAAAGGCAGAAATAAGAAACTATCAAATGTGTCAAAAAAGCCCCATTCTCCGGAGGTGATTACAATTTTATCAACCGCATCAAATGCACTTCCCAAACTTATTGATCCGCTAAGTTCTCCGGAGTGGGACCCAGTGGAGGCACCATTTTTATATCCCTGGATGGCACCTACAGGACCGCTGCTAACGTGAAATGATATGAAATCCATTTCAGTACCATCGATCGTTTCGATGGTGATGGACTCCGTCATGAAGGACCAGGCTTCCGCGTGTAATCCTGCTGTTCCTGACTCTCCTCCACCTACATTTTCTGTGAAATAATAACCGTCATTATAGGTTATTCTGATGTTGTCTTCTGTGTAAACGCCGGAACCAAAGTTTGCGCCATTGCTGAAACCCTGGTCTTCAAAATCAATGATAACCGATCCGGGTATCGGAGTGGTGGCTTTTACCGTAAAGGACTCTTCCACGTGGTCGCCATCGGTATCAGTCGCCCTGATAGTAACGGTACTGATACCAGTTCCGGATTCATCAAAATTGATCGTGAGTTGATCGCTTCCATTGATGGAAGCAGTAAAAAATGAACCATCCACAGACTGTTTGGAGTAGGTCAGGCCAGCCGAGCCGTCCTGTTCATCATTGAAATAACTTCTTAAGTTGATTACTTTATCCTCAGCTCCTTCATCCACACTCACACCTGGTATGGTGCTGCTGGTCGGAGGAGATACACAATCACCTGACACCGACGGTAAAAAGCACCCGTAATCGGCTTTCCATTCATTGCATGGAAGCCGGCTGGTATTACTGTTGTTATAATGGGTCCGGTGAAAATTGCCCTGCCAGTCTTTTGAGTGCAATTCCCACTTGCTACCGGACCATAAGATCTTGCTTCCGGAGCCTTTTACATAATAAGGTTTACCATTGTAGGTACCAGATACTGAATAAGTGCCAGCTTGCTTGGTATTGATACAATTGTCATGTGAAAAACTCAACGTTACACTCCCCTGACCATAAGCGAAAACGCAAAAGAAATTGGACATCAGGAAGAACATTAACCCGATAATATTTCGATTAAAAGGCAGGGTTGATGAACCAATGGTCCCTCTTACTCTGGTTAAGAGCCTTACCAACCCTGTAGGCAAGGAAGTGACTAGATGTTTCATGCGTACAGATTAGATTTTTAACTGTTACAAAAATCATCTGGCCCGGACCCTCATCCTTCGGCGAAATACTAAAATGAGAATTTAAGGTTTTTACTCAGTAACCTAAGGGTTTTACCTACGCATACCTTGCTCCCGTCATCCTGAATATTGTAAAAATTCTAAGGGAATCCCTATAAGTCTTTGCGTCTTTGCGTGAGAGAATTTCTTAATTCTTAATTAGTCTCCACTAAATTTTCCACCGCCTCCGCTGAATAAATCTTCTCCACCTGATCCTGTCGAAGTTCGAGTACTTTTCTCTGGTTCACGGAGCCTTTATCCGTCAGCTCCCCTGTATCATGCTGCAACTCAAAGTCCGCCAGTAAGATTCGCTTCACCAGGTTCGCACTGCCAGTACTTTTGGAGGCAATCTGGTCCAGTATACCCTGAAAAGCATCTTTCAACGCAGGATTTACTGCCAGTTCTGCCAGAGGCAGCTTTTTGTTGAGCCTTCGGCAGCAGAGCTCCACATCAGGAAAGACAATGGCACCAATAAATGGACGATCCAGTCCCGTGATGACAGCATCCGTGATAAGGCCTTCACTCATGGCGATAAGCTGGTTGCGTATCGCACCCACATGTACCCAGGTTCCCGTATCCAGCTTAAAGTCTTCCTTGATCCGGCCATCGAATACCAACCCTCTTTTTACATCCTCCGGATCCTCAAACTTCAGGGCATCACCCGTTCTGTAATAGCCTTCCTCGTCAAAAGCACCGGCTGTCAGTTCATCGTCCCGCCAGTAACCGGGAGTGACATTACCTCCTTTGAAGTGGGCTTCCATTTTCCCATTGTTAGGCTTCATCTTCAGCGCCATCCCCGGCACCGGTAAGCCCAACAGCCCGGAGTGACCGCCAAGTTTAGTGGAAAACAAGGCCGAAGGACTGGATTCCGTACAGCCAAGACCGGTTCCAATAAATACTTTTTTTCCCGTTGCCTTCACGGCCAGCTCCTCCAGTGCATTCCACGTATGCTGGGGCATCCCGGCGCCGGCATAAAAGAGCATCTGTAGACGGCTAAAAAACTTCTCTCTGAGCGCGCCATCATCTCTTAGATAATTGATCAGCTCATTGAAGCCTTTGGGTACATTGAAATAGGTAGTTGGTGCTATTTCCTTCAAGTTCTCTACGGTCTTTCGGATACCCCCCGGAGTAGGGTTGCCATCATCGAGGTACATGGTACCTCCATTGTACAGGGTCAGGCCAAAGTTGTGGTTGCCACCAAAAGTATGGTTCCACGGCAGCCAGTCGATGATCACAAAGTCATCTTTCATAAAAGGAAAGGTCTGCGTGATCTGTTGCCAGTTGGTAGTAATATTGCCATGGGTGTTGATCACACCTTTCGGCATGCCGGTGGATCCTGAAGTAAAGAGTACCTTGGCTACAGTCCCACTTCCTACCTTTTCATGACTTTTAGCCACCTGGTCTGTAACCTTCGTAGTGAGCACACTACCAAATGGCGTAGCGTCCTTCACCGGACGATTTACTGCCACCACGGGAATACCTCCTCCTACCGCCTTTAGCGCATTTTCATAGGTTTGCCCATCCTCCACAAAGAACAACCCGGGTGTTAATTGTTCAATCACATGCCTGAGCTTGGTATAGTCTGTTGCTTTGAGCGAATACGCCGGTGCCACCGGTGTATAAGGCAGTCCTACATGAAGCGCTCCCAGGGCCATCAAGCCATGCGATACACTGTTTCCGGAAAGGATCACGAGGGGTTTTTCTGTCGTTACGTTACTTTCAAGTAAATACTGACCAATGCTTTGCACCAGCGCCAGCACGCGGGCATAAGAGTATTCCGTCCAATTTCCATGGGCATCCTTTTCGGCCAGAAAGGTTTGATCGGGTCTGTTCCCGGCCCATTGAACCAGTCGCTCTGTGATCCGATCCGGATGGTCCTGTAGGGGAATGGTAGATTGGATGTGGATCGTTCCATCTTCACTGACCGTCTTCCTGACCTGCTGAGGTCCCAGTGCGATCTCCATAAATTCAGTGTCACCCATGATCAGTCGTCCTTGCTTACTTTTTTGGCTTTACCAGCCAGAAATAACCTTAATCTTTCTTTGGCTTCGGGGGCACTTTGGGAAATGGACGAGATCAGGCTTTCCATCAGCAGACCTTGTTCACTTCCGGCTTCACCAATCCGCGGCAATACATGCTGCACTGCAAAATTCGTCATGTAGGCATTGCTACAGATATTTTCTGCAAGGGTCCTGGCCTTTTCCAGACCCTCGCCTTCGGCCACGAGGTATTGAGCAAACCCGACCTGATGCCCCTCTTCTGCCTGGTACACCCTGCCGGTAAGCATCATGTCTTGCATACGGGCTTCACCGATGAGTTTTGGCAGTCTTACGGAGCCACCACCTCCAACAAATATACCCCGCTGACCCTCTGGTAACCCGTAAAAAGAAGTGCTTTCCGAAACCCTGATATGGGTGCCGGCTGCAATCTCCAGGCCACCGCCAAGTACGGCACCATGCAGAACCGAAATCACTGGTACGCGTCCAAATTGGATTTTCTCCACCGATTTATGCCACATGCGAGAATGCTGGATTCCCTGTACGATGTCACGCTCCACGAGCGCCGACAGGTCCAAACCTGCACAGAAATGCTTTCCTACACCATAGAGTATCGCGCATCGGATGTTTTCTGGCATGTTATCAAAAAGATTGCCCAGGGCCTTTATAGTATCATCATCGATCGCATTGCGCTTTGGTTCCCGGTTGATGCCAACATAAAGCACTGCACCCTCCTCTTTTAGCAGCAGTGAGTCCGGCAGGTTCAGTTGTGATTGTATTGTCATGATATCTCTATGCATCAAAATGTCTAAAATATATTGTCGTTCGGTTGATAGGTAGTAATCGAGTCTTCATCATTCAGGATGCTTCTGAGACTTTCACATTTCGAAAATTCATACTTAAAAAAGTATCTGAGAGTAGCTAACATCGACTGATAAAATTCCGCAGCCTGTGCCTTATGCTGGTTTACAGCTGCCCCCCCTATCCTGATCCAGTGCCAGGCAAGATTGAGCAGGGAAAAATACTCCATAAAGATCGTAGCGTCTGCCAGCATACCCTCGTAATTATCAGCTGCCCCGGCAAGCCAGTCTGTGAGGCGATTAAGTTCATTTCGGATGGATATTGCATACGGTTCCAATTCCGCATCAGCTCGGTCCAGGTCATCCTCTACCGCCGCCATCCATAATTTCAGCTTATCACCACCTTCTTTCAGAATTTCCCTTCCCAGTAAGGTGACAGACTGTATACCTGTGGTTCCCTCGTAAATAGAGTAGATCCTGCTATCCCTCAGGAGCTGTTCCACAGGAAAATCTTTGGTATATCCATAACCGCCAAAGACCTGAACCGCCTGGTTCACAGAATCAAAGCCACCCTCGGCCCCAAGTGTCTTCACTACAGGCGTCAGGAGATCCAACATTGGATCTTCCTTTCCGCTGGCTTTCGCTTCATCTATTCGCTTGAAACAATATAGCAGGAAAGCCTGCGCCCCGGTCACAAATGCCTTTTGCTTCAGCAGCATCCTGCGTACATCAGCATGTTGAATAATTGGAGCCGGATCGGCATAAGCACTCTTTCCCTGGTGGCGCTCTTTGGCGTATTGAACAGCCAGGTGAAAGGCCGTATTGGCAGTGGCAATGCCCGCCATTCCCACTTCCAGGCGGGCCCCGTTCATCATTCGGAACATATATGCAAGTCCCTGGTTTTCTTCCCCTACCAAATAGCCCGTAGTGGTACCAGATGCGCCCAGTGACAGGTGCATAGCCGGAGTGGAGGTCTGCCCCATTTTATGAATGGTGGCCACTGATTCCACATGATTATCCTTTAGTCCCTCGGTTGTATTCAGCTTTTTGGGAACAATAAAAAGGGAAATCCCCTTCACCCCGTAAGGAGCTCCTTTAACCCTTGCCAGCACCATATGCACCATGTTTTCCGTTACATCATGGTCTCCGGCAGAAATAAACACCTTGTCGCCACTCAGTGAGTAAGTACCATCGGCCTTCTTTTCCGCCGTCGTCTTTAGATGTGCAAGTGAGCTACCGGAGTCACTCTCTGTCAGGCACATGGTAGCACCCCATTGTCCATTGAGCATAGGAGGAAGAAATTGTTTTTTCTGTTCCTCCGTCCCAAAAGCAAGAATGAGATTGGCTGCTCCCTTCAGCAGATCCGTATACATCACAAAACTATTGTGTGCCCCCGCCAGTATGAGTTGCACCCCGGCCATGATCACCCTGGGGAGCTGCTGACCATCCCATTCTGTAGGAAACGTGGCACTTAATAAACCCGAATCAGCAAATAATTTGTAGTATTCATGAACACCATGATGAACTTTTACTTTTCCATCCTTCACCTCTGGTACGAAAACATCAGAATCCTCGTAATAGGCCAGCATCGCCTTCCTGGCAATTTCGTCCGCCGTATTGAGGACAAAATCCATGGTTTCCTCATTGTGAGACTCAAAAAGTGCCTCTCCAAAGAGTGTATGGACCTCTACCACCTCTTTCAGTATAAAATCCAACGTTTGCCTTGAGTAGTGTTCCTCCGTCATTTTACATCTGATCGGCCTTAAGAATATTAAAATTATGCATTAACAGGCTTGTCAACCAATACTAATTTCTTATTTGCAAATAAGTTATACTTATTGGAAATTACCTGCTTGGAGTTCCGACAACTGAAATATTTCTGTGAAGTCGCCCGCCTAGCTCACTTTAGTAAGGCCGCTCAAAACCTGTTTATTTCTCAGTCCGCCCTTTCGCAGCAAATCAGGATCCTTGAAGAAGAACTGGGGGTCAACCTGTTTGATCCTGAAAAAAGACTGAAAATGCGAAAAGTCGAACTGACGGCGGAGGGAAAGTCGTTTTATAAGGACGCACTGGAGATCATCAAGCTCGCGGACGAGGCCGTTAAAAATGTACAAAACAAAGGAAAGACAGCGGTCCTTAGAATCGGTTTCTTTAAGCTGGCTTTTAGAGAGTCCATTCTGGAAATCATTCAAAGAATAAAGTCCCGTGTGGAAGGCTCCGAAATTCGCATAGAGGAATTCTCAACAATTGAGGGTGTTCAGAATGGCTTGCTGGAAGGAAAAATCGACCTTGGGATGACGCTGCTGCCTCTAAAAGACAAACAGCTCCAGGCCAGGGTATACCAGAAGGATTACCTAAGCGTCATTGTATCTCGTGACCACCCACTTTCAGACTCAGACATCATCCATCTGGACCAATTGAAAGATGAAAAATGGGTGATCATCAACAAACCACTACACCCCTATTTTGACTACATCGAAGGACTCTGTAAAAAAGCAGGTTTCAGTCGTCAGGAAAACATCGTGCAGGAGGTGAGTTCGCACGAGATGCTTTGCAGTCTGGTCAGTCTGAACATTGGCATTGCCTTCATGCCCAACCTATACGACCTCCAAAACGAACCGAACATAGTTTCCTGCAAGGTCCTGATGCCTGGTTCAGAGAATTCAATAGAAGTTAATCATGCAGTGGCCTGGAGAACGGGTGAAAAGTCACCAGTGTTAAAGCGCATTCAGCAACTGTTTTGATCAACTGACCCTGTCGGATTTTATCATGTAAGTGATCACTCCAGCAATGATGGTAGGAATGGCGAAGACCACGAAGTTCATCGCCATAGACAATCCTGCTGCTACTAAAAAACCGCCGATCATCGGTCCGAATAAGGCACCAAGCCTGCCCGCTCCGATCACCCAACCGATACCGGTGGTGCGTATGTGTGAAGGATAGATGCGGGCCGCGATGGCATACAGTCCTACAAACCCCCCTTGCATAAAGAACCCGATCAGGCCAAATAGGACCAGGACAATGACATTGCCTTCAAAAAAACCGAATACGATCATCAGCAATGCACTTCCGATAAGGAACACGGCGATGACCTTTCTTAGTCCGAATTTGGTGGACAGGTATCCCTGCAGGTTAATACCAAAAATGGACCCCAGGTTGAAAACCGTTCCCGCATAGATGGCAAGCTCAAGGGTAAGTCCGGTATTTACCGCAAGCTTTGGGATCCAGCTCACCAGGAAGTACAGGACCATAAATGAGGTAAAAAAGGCCGCCAGTATCATAAAAGTGGCTTTCTTATCAACTTCCTTAAACAATTGGGAGATTTTAGATTTCTTCTCCTTTTCCCTTGCAGGTGGCAAAGATTCTAATTCCTGCAGCGCCATCCGGCGAAGGATTCGGTTTATCCTTTTCAATGCATTTGGCTTTTGGGAATTCACCAGGAAATCAAGCGATTCGGACAGCAGTATCAGAATCAGCGGTACGGTGATCAAAGTTACAATTCCTGCCATTCTGAAGATACCCTGCCAGCCATATTCGGGGATGATCTGCGCCGCCGCAAGCCCCGACAATGTCGCACCAATGGGATAGCCTCCAACTACAAAGCTGACCCAAAAATCCCGCGATTTATTGGGCGTGTACTCCGAAGCCAGGGCCGGAGTACTCGCCAACATGGCACCAATACCCAGGCCACTTACAAACCGATAGATGATCAGCTCATTCAGTGAAGTAGCATAGGAGGTCATGTAGATGGAGATGCCCATCAGCAGCGAACTGAAGAGGATCATCGGCTTTCGACCGATGACATCCGTACGGGGAGCCAGGAACAGCGCCCCGGTCGTCATTCCAAACAAACCGATGCTAAAGACTACGCCTAATGCCTGTGGACTGGTACCCCATGCTTCCGCAATGGCCGGAGCCGCATATGAAATAACCAGGACGTCCATCCCGTCGAGGGTATTCATCAGGAAACATATGAATACGGTGGCATATTGAAGCCATCCCATTTTAGAATTGTCTATGACCGATCGGATGTCCATTTAGTTAGGGTTTAGGCTTAAGGTTGTTCATAAATAGATTTACAGGACTTTCCACACAAAAATGGAAACGTCGTAGGGGTTCTTTACTCCTTTACAAATGAAAATGGCGTTATTGAGCCAATGATACTTTCCCTCCGGAGCTTCAAATTTGGGCACAGCCGCAAAGTAGTACTGGTCCGGACCCACTGATTCTCCTGCCGCCATTTTCGCCGCAACCTCTGGAGTAGTTACCCTTATTCCTGTGTTTTTGATGTAAATGTAGGTACCATCATCTGTCCTGAACTGGTAATGGGCCTCCAACTCGGTGACGCCATCATCCCGGATATATTGCCAGTCTGAGCCACCAGGCACAATCTCCCCTTCGATGCCCGGCCCGGATACGGTCCCACCGATAATAGGGATTATTCTCCGAAGTCCTTTTGGCGTTTGACCTACAGTCATCACATCATCCAGCTTGACGCGCAGCTCCATGACATACTCGAGTCCTGGTGCATCAGGCTCCTGGGCCAAAGTTGTGAGCGATAAAAGGAGCAGGCATAGGGTCAGGTATCTCATATCTTCATAGTTTCAACATTTTACGGGCGTTTTCTTTCAGAATAAGCGGCTTGACCTCCTCTTTAAATCCTGCGTTCTCAAAATCCTTCATCCATCTCTCAGGTGTGATCAAAGGAAAGTCCGTACCGAAAAGCATCCGATCCTTAAGCAGGCTGTTAGCATATTGGACCAGCTGAGGAGGAAAGTATTTGGGACTCCATCCCGAAAGATCAATATAGACATTTGGCTTATGCATACAGACGCTCAGTGCCTCATCTTGCCATGGCCAGGACGGATGGGCGATGATGATAGGGTGATCCGGAAACTCCAATGCCACATCGTCCAGGTGCATAGGGTTGGAATATTCCAGTCGGAATCCTCCTCCTCCCCTGACACCGCTTCCAAAACCGGAGTGACCGCTGTGAAAAAGCATTGGCAGGCCAGCTTCGGCGATGACCTCATAAAGCGGATATGCCATCCGGTCATTTGGGTAGAAGCCTTGTACTGTTGGGTGAAATTTAAAGCCCTTTACATCGTATTCTTCTATTAGCTTCCGGGCCTCCCGAACACCCATTTTTCCTTTATGCGGATCGATACTGGCAAAGGCAATCATCATATCCGAGTTC
Source organism: Cyclobacteriaceae bacterium (assembly GCA_965228045.1). Taxonomy (GTDB): domain Bacteria; phylum Bacteroidota; class Bacteroidia; order Cytophagales; family Cyclobacteriaceae; genus JANQEU01. The sequence continues at coordinate 3,433,861 of OZ245789.1, forward strand.
TCCTGGGCGGCTTCCGCCACTTCCTCATTAGGGATGCGCTTCCTGCCAAATTCATGCTCCGCATCAATCGTAAACATGATCAGACCCATTTTGATGTTGCGGTAGTAGTCTACCGTCTCCTGGATAGTAGGTCGGTGATCCGATTTGAAATATCGGGCAAACGCCTCATCGAATTCCGGTCGGTAATCGTCATGAGGCTGCCGGCAGGATACTTCCGCATGTGTATGTACGTCAATGGCTACCAGATCGTCTACCTTCATCTCATTTGGGTTGCATTCGGAGAGCACCATCCATTCGGATGACTTCCCCATTCATATATTCGTTTTCTACCAGCTGCATCACCATGGAGGCAAACTCTTCAGGTCTGCCCAGCCGTTTAGGATATGGGATGGAAGCCTCGATGTGTTGTTTTGCTTCATCTGAAAGTCCCTCCAAAAGCGGTGTCTCAAACAAGCCAGGAGCTAGGGCCAGTACCCTGATCCCAAACTGTGCAAATTCCCGGGCTATGGGAATGGTCATGCTGACGATTCCTCCCTTCGAGGCTGAATACGCTGCCTGGCCTATCTGCCCTTCGAAAGCCGCTACCGAGGCGGTGGAAATAATGACACCATTTTCCTTTCCTTCCTCACGGTCCGCAATCATTTGTTCCGATACAAGTCTCAATACATTGAAAGATCCAATGAGATTGGTTCTGACGATTTTTTCAAAATGATCCAGGGGCATTGGTCCCTCTTTACCTACCACCCTGGTCGAGCCACCAATCCCGGCACAATTAACCAGGACCTTTGGAACACCGGATTTATCGATCGCCGTGCCGATTGCGTCTTTTACCTGTTGCTCACTGGTTACATCACAAACGATAAAAAAACCACCAACTTCACCGGCCAGTGCATTGCCCCGAGATTCGTTAAGGTCAAAAATGACCACCTTCCCTCCTGCCGCAGCCAAAGACCTGACCACCGCGGCACCAAGTCCTGAAGCACCACCAGTAACGATGACCGTTTTTCCTGCTACCTCCATATTTTTGGAAAATAGTGATTTTTCATGATTTGGGAATCAAATCCTAGGAATCTCCCCAGACCGTTCTGGCAGTATTGACGACCAGCTCCAGTTTTCGCCATTGATCGTCATGTGTCAGCTCATTGCCGTGATGCGTACTACTAAAACCACATTGAGGACTCACACATAAATTCTCCAAAGGAATATATTGGGCTGCCTCGTCGATTCGTTTTGCCATATCATCTACCTTCTCTATTTCAGGGTTTTTGGAGGAAACCACACCCAGTACTACGGTCTTATGATCAGGGACATACCTTAGTGGTGCGAAATCTCCACTCCTTTCGTCATCATATTCGAGAAAGTAAGCATCGACTTTGATCTCTTTGAAAAGCACTTCTGCCACTGGCTCATAACCACCTTCTGCAAACCAGGTACTACGATAATTACCACGGCAAAGGTGTATGCCTACCCTCAGGTCATCCGGCCGATGTGAGATCACAGAATTGATCAGCGCAGCATAGGTTCTGGGGAGCTCATTGGGGTCCTCTCCTCGTTCCTTCGCCGCCTCCCTCATTTTGGGATCACACAGGTAAGCAAGGTTGGTGTCATCCAGTTGCAGGTAACGACAACCGGCTTTGTACAGCGCATTGATCTCATCCCGGTAACTTTTACTCAAGTCAAAGAAGAAGTCATTCAGATCAGGGTAGGATTCTATGTCTATGGCCTTCCGTCCACCTCGGAAATGAACCATCGTTGGAGATGGAATGGATACTTTCGGAGTTTCCGAAACAACCGATTTCAGGTAATTGAAATCATCCACCTGGATATCCTTTACGTGCTTAAGCTTTCCCGTCACACTTAACTTTGGGGGTGTGAATCCATCAGAAGCCGCTTTGGCTTGCGGGTTTGCATCGATGCCACCCGTAACTGTCACGCCGTCCAGTTCCTTCAGGAAATCCAGGTGAAAATAATCACGTCTAAATTCACCATCGGTCAAAGACCTGATCCCGATGGATTCAACTTTTTTAACCGTTTCGGCGATTGCCTTGTCTTCTATGACCCGTAGCTCCTCAGCAGAGAGCTTTCCTTGTTTCAATTTTTCGCGGTTGACGCGAACCTCTTCCGTCCGCAAAAGACTACCTACATGGTCTGCCCGAAATGGGGGATTTACTTTATTCATTACCTGCTTAAATTATTATTCAATACCTCCTGGAGCCGGTTTTCCACCTCCGGCTGTCCAGTTTCTTAATGTTTCAAATGCCTTCGCGTGTTGTTCCGGGGTGAAGGCACAATGCGCCTGTCCGTTGGTATATTTCACCACCAATTGGTCCGTATTCCCTGCTTTCATCACCTGGTTAAGATAATTTTCAACAGCCATTCGCGGAGAGATCAACTGGTCATATAAGGTATGCATCATGACCGTGGGAATGGTTAGGTTTCCGGTTGGATTATAGGCATCCATATAGGCATAAGCACTTTGATCGGATGCCAGCCGCTCCACCTTTTGATTTAACGCCCAGTCGTCCGGAAACCCACTGTAAATCGTATTGGTATTGTCGTATGGATTGCCTCCTGATTTTTTGGCAACATCCCGTAGAACACCCTCTCCAAACAATACGGTGAAGGGTACATCTTTCATTTTTAGTTCAAACCTGGACGCCATTACAGATGCATTGACAGAGTCCTTTTCCAACATCTCCACCATGGCTCCGGCTTTAGCGAAAGTTTCCTGCATGGACCTTGGTGCGACTTCGGCATTTGGATCCATAATTTCCTTAAGGGATGGAGCATTTCTTGGATATAACACATTAAAGACCGCTATCAGGTCAAATTCCTTTCGTGTCTGAAGGTAGGGTCTGCTGGTAAGAGGGCACAACGGTAAGGCACCATCATAGTTTTCAGGATAGCGTTCGGCTAACCCGATCGTGATCCCACCCCCCATGCTATGCCCCATGATAAAGGTGGTATCAGGGGCTCCATAGGTTTTTGTAAAATACTTTCGGAGCGCCTCCGTATCTTCAATGCCGACAGGTAGCGCAAAGCCCTTATACTGATAGGCAGAAGCCGCTACGGCGAATCCGCGGTCAGTAAGAAATTTCATACGATCCGGAAATTCTGGTCCTATCACAGATGATGGACCACTCCCCGTAAACTCATACCCATGTGCGTACATGACCAGCTTTTTCGTGTTCCCCTCAGGAATCAGGATTGTAAACCTGGCACCATCGATCGTTCCGGTATCAACTTTTATATCCTGTGCCTGAAGGCAATAGAGCGACAATAGGCAGATTCCAACGCAGAAATATCTTGCTATCATTTTTTAGGCATTAGGAACTAAAATTAGTTCATTAGAATACTTTGCTCCAATTCAGATTTCTAATGTGCTAATAAGTTTTGCTTATAACAAATGAGGGTCTGAAATTTCATCTGATGCAGATTTGACATGTTTTAAGTTTATTCAAAAGATTCAAAAGGCATCCCAACGTAGTTTTCAGCAATGGTCGTAGCAAACGCCTCGGACATCCTGATGTAGTCAAATTTCGATTTCTGTAATCGATAGGTAAACGATCCGTGTGTGTCCTGTTTGTGAAACAGCGTCGTCATGAAATTGGAGAAATCCTGAGCTCTCCAGATACGTTTCAGGGCAATTTTTGAGTAATCATCCAGTTGGCGTCCTGTATTACCTTTATAATACGCTACAAAACCATCCACAAGATGTTTTACATCGGCAACAGCTAAGTTGAGTCCCTTTCCACCGGTAGGAGGCACAATGTGTGCAGCATCTCCGGCAAGAAAAAGCCTGCCTGCCTGTAGACTATCCACCATGTAACTACGCATAGGTGTAATTCCCTTGTCGAAAATTGGTCCGGACTTCAATTCCCATCCCTCTGTGCCCAGCCTGACGCTGAGCTCCTCCCAGATCCGGTCATCACTCCAATTATCAATATGATCACCATTATCCACCTGGAGGTAAAGGCGGCTGACCGTTTCTGACCTGAGACTATGAAGCGCAAACCCGTTTTCATGGTACGCGTAGATAAGCTCATCTGTTGAAGGTGCCACGTGGGCAAGAATGCCAAGCCAGCTAAAAGGATATTCCAGTGTATATTCCCTGTAGGATTCTACTGGCAGAGTCTTTCTTCCAATGCCATGAAACCCGTCGCAGGCAGCCACAAATTCACATGCAATGATCCCCTGATCTCCCTCCTTATCCTGAAAGTGGATCTTTGGCTTATCAGTCTGGATGTCCTCAATCTTTGTGGCTTCAGCTTCAAAATGTAGTTCACCTCCACCAGCGAACCATCCTTGCGTCAGATCTTTGACAACTTCCTGTTGCCCGTAAATGGTAATGTTTCGACCACCTGTAAGGGCTCCAAAGGGGACCCTGATGCGTTGTCCATCAAAACTCAGGTAGACACCCTCATGTGTATGCCCCTCCTTTCTGAGCCTATCCGCCATACCGAGCTCATCCAGGATGTCAACCGTATTTTGCTCAAGCAAACCTGCTCTGACTCTTTCCTCCACGTAGGTCCGGCTTTTATGTTCAAGTATGATACTGTGAATTCCATGCTTTCTCAACCAATGCGCAAGGGTAAGTCCTGCAGGACCCGCCCCGATGATCCCAACCTGGGTGCTTAATTTCTTCATAATCCCTCAGCTTCAAATACCTCCTGTGCCGCTCTGAATCCATCCAATGCTGCAGGGAACCCGCAGTAGATGGCAGACTGTAAGATGACCTCTTTTAATTCCTCTTTGGTTACTCCGTTATTGAAGGCAGCTTTTATATGCATCTTAAACTCTTCCTTCCTGTTCAGGGCAATCATGGTCGCCAGGGTAATAAGACTTCTCTGATGTTTGTCCAGACCTGGTCTCGTCCATATCCTGCCCCAGGGAACCTCATTGACGAGGTCCTGAAAATCTTCATTAAAGGAGTTTCGATTCTGCTCTGCACGCGTCACGTGTTCTGTTCCGAGCACCGTTTTCCTGACGTGCATTCCTTTGTCATAGGTATCTGACCCTATAAAAAAATCAATGAGTGTTTCAGCATACAACTGTGGTGCTTCCGCATTGACCAGGTGCCTGCCAGGAAGTACAACTAGTTTGGAACCCGGAATATGCTTTTGCAAATACTCCGCCTCCTTGACATTGGTAACCGGGTCCTCATCACCTGTTAACACCAGGATGGGTAATTTGATTTTAGAAAGATCACTTCTGAAATCCGCACCTCCAATCGCAAAACAACAATTGCCGTAACCTTCCACATGGTTCTCCAGGAACATGGCCTCAAACATTCGAAGTCTCTCAGTACTATCCTGTCCAAAAGCAGGAGAAAACCATATCTTCATGGTCATTTCCATCAGGGGTCCGAAGCCATCTTTTTGTATCGCGGTAACCCGCTCGTCCCAGCGCGCCTGATCTCCAATTTTAGCCGCCGTGTTGCTAATGCAAATTTTATGGAAACGATCTGACGCATTCACAGCAAGCCATTGTCCTGTCAGTCCACCCATAGAGACGCCGCAGTAGTAAGCCTTTTCAATGGCCAGGTCATCCATAAGATTAACTACATCCTGCCCTAATTGACTAATTTCATAGGCGCCCTTCGGAATGTCACTCAGCCCATGTCCCCTGGTATCATATTGCAATACCCGAAAGTACGGGGTCAGAAATGGAATAAGATCATCCCACATACGGTAAGTGGATCCCAGGGAATTGGAAAGTATCAAAACCGGGCTGTTGGGTGTGCCGGTGATTTTATAATTGAGTTTCATAATTCTTTAGAATTTTATCGGTCATTTCAAGACTATTGCCAATTGAATTGGCAGGATCAAACAGCCTGTCGAAATCAAGATCACGGTGTTCCGATGCCTCGAGCACTTGTCTGAGATGTTTATTTTCCTTCACTGCCTGTTTGCAGCATTTCTCCACCCATTCATGCGCGGTCAGCTTACCTATCCTGGACGAAAGTTCCAGGAATACACTTTCAGCAAAGATTAACCCATTGGTGAGATCCATGTTTTTGCTCATCCTATTAGGGTCCACCTCTAGTTTCGCTATCAGGCCAACTGATTTCTCCAAAGAACCCCCGGTTAACCGCATTATGTCTGTGATCACCTCCCATTCGGCATGCCACATACCTGCAGAACGTTCATGCTCCTGCATCATGGTGGCCATTATGGACGAAACCAGGTGAGGTATCCGCTCACCATTGGCGATCAGTATGGAGCACGTGACAGGATTGCGCTTATGGGGCATGGTGCTGGAACCACCTTTACCTTTTTCGGATCCTTCAAAAACCTCTGAAACCTCAGTTTGCATCAACAATGATATGTCCCGGGCTATTTTACCGAGCTGTCCTGACAAAATTCCCAGCGCACTTGCCCACTCTACCAGGTTACCCCTGCCGGACTGCCATGAACTGCCTATTGACAAACCCAACTCCCGGGAAAACTCACTCCTGACCTCTTCTGATAAATAGTGATTCCCAGCACCGACAGCACCGGATAATTGCAATTGCAATACCCGGCTCTTACTCTCTATGAGTCTTTGTTGGCAATCCATCAATCCCTGTAACCAGCCGGCTACCTTCAATCCGAAGGTTATAGGACGCGCATGCTGCAGAAGTGTTCGGCCGATCATGACCGTTTCCCTGTGATGACGCGCAAGATCAGCCAGTTCGGTCATGAGTTTTCCTAATTGACCTTCCAGCCATTCCTGGTATTCGCTAATGCAAAGCACCAGCGCCGAATCCACGATATCCTGGCTTGTCGCACCAAGGTGAACATATTTACTGGCTTCAAAATCATTGTTTTTGACAATCCGAATCAACTGGTTCACCAGGGGGATTGCGGCATTGCCTCCGAGAGGTATCTCGGATTTTAATAATTCCAAATCAATGAAACGACTCTGTGCACACTCAGCGATGATGTTGGCAGCAGATTCAGGCATAATTCCTACCTTGGATTGGGCCATAGCCAGGGATGCCTCAACCTTCAGCATACGTTGCACAAACTCATTTTCCGACAAAAGCTTGTCGACCGCTGAGGAGTAGAAAAGATTTGAATAAATACTCACCTTAACTACACCGCAAAAAACACGGTTTCCTTTTCCCCCTGCATGTGCACATCAAAAACATAATGCCCGTCCTCCACACTTTTACCAATCAGTGTTTGCCTTCGGTCCTTCGGAACTGATCCAAGGACTGTATCCCGATCATTAAGTTCTTTTTCATCTTCAAAATATATTCTCGTGTAGGAATGGATCAACTGGCCTCTCATCATGACAATAAAAGTCACAAAGGGAGCTTCACCATCTACACTCTCAGGCTTTATCGTTCTGAACAAGAATTGATTGTCCGGATCAGTTCCGGTACCAAACCTGCCGATCAATGCATTCTTTCCGTCGTTTTGCCAGATTTCGATCATAGCATCCGGAACCGGCTTCCCTTCTCCGTCATAGACTTTACCGGAGATGGTAATTTCATGTCCTGTTCCCTCTGGCACCATATTTCCTGAATACAGGCTTGGAAAGTCGTAGTTATATTGTTCAGGGGTAAGTCCGTAGGCAAAAAAGGGTCCTACTGTTTGGGATGGGGTCTGTTTCAATTCCTGTTCTTCCATGGCTATCTAGTTTTCAAATGGAGTGGACGAATGTCCCCGAAGGATAATGTCGAATCGGTAACCAAGTGCAAAGTCCGGTTCGGTCACATTAAGATCAAAGCTGGATATAAGCAGTTTTCGGCCCCGCTCGGGTACGCTCTTAAAAATTGGGTCATAAGCCAGTAATGGATCTCCGGGAAAATACATCTGTGTCACCAGCCTGTTGGTGATATTGGCTCCAAACAGGGAAAAATGAATGTGGTTGGGTCGCCAGGCATTGGGATGATTGCCCCACGGATAGGCGCCAGGCTTTACCGAGTAGAATTTGTAATTACCATCCTTATCCGTTCGGCATCTTCCCGCTCCCAGGAAATTAGGATCAAGCGGCGCATCATGCTTGTCAACTTTATGGACGTACCTCCCGCTCGAGTTAGCCTGCCATATTTCCACAAGCGTATCGGGTATGGGTTGGCCGTTTTCGTTGAGAACCTTGCCATGCACCACTATCCGTTCCCCCAGGGGCTCTCCATTCTTCACGGCATTTTTAGTCAGGTCATGATCCCATTCACCAAGCTCCAGGTCACCAAATGCAGGACCCGACAACTCCGCCAATGTTTGCTTCAGCATAACAAGTGGTTTCGAAGGTGCCCTGAGAACCGTTGATTTGTAATCGGGATAGAGTTTGGACGGCTGCACCGTCTCATCAAATTGATTGTATATCATACTCATTTGATTCCTTATTTAGGTATTTCAAATATACCTGTACCACGCTTGCTCTTTGAGTATGAATAAGAATATCTCTTGTATATTTTAAACATGTGTAACGCTGAAAGTGACTTATTTTATTTAAATAGCACAATATGAAACACTTCATATATAGTATATTACATACATGAAGTCAGGTAATGCCATTTTGAATTTCAATGGACTTTATGGGGATACCAATCCAGCCCTGGTCCCTGATTTCATACACTGTGAATCTCTGGCTACACGAAGTAAACTGTTTGACTGGGAGATTGAAGAACACCTGCACAGTACCATATTTCAACTGTTTTATATAAAGGATGGAATGGGTCAGTTGATTTCGGAAAACAAAGAGTTTAACCTCCGGGGGCCATGCATTGTCACCGTTCCCGTACATGTACTTCATGGCTTTGCCTTTCATCCGGATGTCGTGGGTGATGTTATTTCCATTTCTGAATCATTCCTGGAATCCACCTTTAAAAATTATCAGCAAGTTCTCGCCAACATCCTTCAACTTAAGGTCTATTCTTTTGACCAGGGGGATGAAGCCAACTCTGAACTGGAATTCCTCAAAAGGAAAATCATGGAGGAAACGCATGGAGAAGACACGCAAAAACTGGCATTACAACCACTCCTCCAGGTATTCTTTATAAGCCTTTATAGGTCGATGAAATCGAACGATGCGGACGAAATCACATCCTCCAATCCCGGTCTCAGGATCATGAGGGATTTTCAGAAAATATTGAGAAGGACCATTCAGCAGCGGTTAACTGTCAATGAATATGCTCGTCAATTAAACATTACCGGTGTTCACTTAAACAGGGTTTGTCATACTGTGGCCGGGAAGTCGGCACTGAACTACATCCATGAGATGATGGCAGACGAGGCAAAAAAATATCTTCTAAACACTAACTACTCCGTATCCGAAATCGGGTACCTGCTGAACTTCAGTGATCCGGCACATTTCTCCAAGCTTTTCAAAAAAATCGTCGGGGTAACACCTACGCAGTTTCGGGAATAGCGCCATTCGTATCGTTCAAATTAGATTAAGTGAATTACGGATCTCACGGTTTTGTATCATTCCTTCGACGCAAATGCCGGCAAAGAAACCTTAAACTCCGTTCCGCCATCAGGACCTGAGTGCACCGAGATTTTACCGCCATGGTCCTTCACGATCTTGGAGGAGATAGCAAGCCCCAGGCCGGTGCCTCTCCCCGGATCCTTGGTAGTAAAAAACGGTTCAAATATCTTGTGACGGATTGATTCCGGGATTCCCGGTCCTGAGTCCTTGATGGAAATCTCGATGTGCCCTTCATTTTCTTTAGTCTCAATTTCTATTACTCCCGAGTCTTCAATGGCATCCATTGCATTGACCAGAAGATTAAAAAAGACCTGATGAAGCAGACCGGAGTTTCCCTTCACCAACAGCCCGGATACAAAATCCTTTCTGATCTCAATATTGTGCTTGGGCTTACTTGAGAGGATGATCAGGCAGTTGTTCAGGATGGCGTGAGGATCGCACTTCATTTCCATGTCCCCTGCCTGGTGATTAAAATGGCTCAGACTGTTCACGATCCTTGTGATCCTTTCGATGCTGTCGGCCATCAGGTCAAGGTAAGCTTCCACTTCCTCTTTGTCGCCGGATTTAGATAAATCCTGAATTTGGTCTATACCAGCCACCAGGACATTTAGAGGATTTCTTATTTCATGGTTAATACCCGCCGCCAGCAGACCAATGGCCGCCATCTTTTCAGAACTTAATAAGTGACCTTGTGCCTTATCCAGGTCATCCAGAGCATGCCTCAGATCTCTGTTGGTCCTATCCTTATGTCGTATCGCCACATAAAGCAAAATGCTGGTAGTCAGAAACGTTACGATCAGATGAATACGATCACTTAGCGTCGAAATACTATCCGTGATCGCAATTCCATAAAACAACTGCCTTGGTAACACAAGACTCAGTAGGATCATTAAAACAGTGAAGGCCAATCCGATTCCAAAGGCACCTCTTTCTTTGGATAGATTAAATAGAAAAGTAAAAGACAAAAGGATCGGGAAAAAGGTCGTAAGGACAGCCTCACCGATTGGATAAATGTGGTAGGTGAAACATATACTCAAAGATGCCGCCGAGAGAATCAGGGACTTGGCAGGACCATAGATTCCCTTCACATTAAGCAACAGAGATAAAAGGCACAAGCCCATGAAAGCAAGTGCAAACACCGTGGTTTCACCACTTCCAATGTAAAAACCGTATCCCGAATAAAACAAAAATACTATGCCAACAACCAGGCAGACCAGGTTTGTGAGTTTGTAAGTATGGGCTTCGTGAGTACCTGCGTGGGTAAAGAAGTCCTGTTTTTCGAGACCTTTAAACATAATTGATGACAGTCACATAAAGATAGTATAAATTAAACTGGAAATATTACTAATTTATGTGGCTTACTACTGGAAGGGTAATAATTTTAATCCCAATTGAGTGTTGCCCGGTCTTCCATGAAAAAGCGGTTTAAGTTTTAACCTAAACCGCATTCTCATACAAAAGGCTTTACTTGCTACTCTTTCAAATATATAAGTAGAAATTTAGTTGGTTCCTCACCAGTGTTAATAGCCGAATGAGTACCGGCCTCAAACCAAATAGCCGCTTCCTTGGGAATTTCTGCCATTTGCTCAGTTCCATCTGGTTGCGTAATTAGAACTTCGGCATTTGAAAGAGCTACGGTCAGATGTGCTTCATGATGATGCATGCCTTCACCGCATACATTATTGTCCGGCTTACCTTCATGTTTTACCACTTTCATCTTCTCATTGTCAACAAGCACCTCTCCTTGTTGATTTTGGCTATAAGCCACTGAACAACTGAGAACTAAAACAAAAATAAAAAGAGTCTTCATAGTCTAATAAAATTTTGATTTAAGAATTCTCATTCAATGTAGGGTCCAAAAGACTTCCCCCTTTTGCTTAGAAGTCCAATTATTTTTCTCAGCCTATAAAAGATTGCGATGATAAGTCTCTATCCGTTATAGGCAGATGGTGCCTTGCCATACCGCTGCTTAAATACCCTACTAAAATGGGAAAGGTTACAAAATCCATTTTCAAAGGCGATACTGCTGATTGATTTATTTGTAGTCTCTATAAAAGTTCTGGATCTTTCCAGCCTTCTCTCCATCAACCACTTCCCAGGCATGATCCCATAATAATTTTCAAACTCCCTTTTGAAAGCGGAGAGACTTCTATTTGCTAATTGAGCATATTCCTTTAATGTAAGATTATACATATAGTTGGCCTCCATAACTTCCCAGATCGGTGTGGGATGCTCACTGGAAAGGTGATTGATATAAGAGACAATATTTTGATTTTTGGGATTTACAAAAACATTATACAACAACTCCTGAAATTTGATCTCCAATAACTTTTCTGGCAGTGGTCCGGACTGATTGAAATATGGAATCAGACTAAGGATACAGTTTCTGGTCTGCTGATTAATGTCGATATTAATCACCATTTCTCTTGGCGGGGAAGGCAGATCACCTAATGGCAGGTGACTTCTGAACTCGTTAAAAATCCTCTTCAAATAATCGTCTTTCAGATAAAATGCCATCAGTTCCCAACCCTTAACATCATCATCCATTTCTTGCAAAAAAGCTGCTCGACGAAGTAGAAAACCTGAATTTTTGTCAACTATATAAGTGTTGTCTCCCTGATGAAAGATTCTTTTTCCAACTATTGAAAAAGTCAGCTGATTGTAGGGGGAATGGAGTTGCAGAATTTTATCTTTCTGCGGACAACGGTAATATAAAAAAAGTACCTCCTTGATGGAAAATTGCCGAAATACATCCGGATTGGATTTATGAAGTTCGTATACGTCCATTTAGACTTTTCTTTCACCGCACCAACATCTCAAAAATTCCTGACTAATTCAAAAATCTATCATAAGGGAACGCTATTATTTCAATATAACAAAAAAACAGATACCAGGAATCTAGGATAATTAAGTATCATTCTTCGTAAGAGGCGCTCCCGAAAAGCATGTAATTACCTTCCCTTTTCACAAAGTCATCTACCTGGAAAGTGTCGGGACCGGTTTTTTCGTAGGTGGTTTTGCCCTCTTCCGTGTCCGGTGTGCCCCATAAAATCGTCAGCTTATTTTCCTCGATCCATCCCTTCAAAGGAATTTGAATGCCTCTTGAGTCAAACCAGTAGCCCTTGACAGAATCTTCCAAAAGCTGATACATCCCGATTGCCTGGAACTTTATGACATCCTCTCCGGAAGACCGTGTAGTCTCATAGTTCAGCATGAAGAACTTCTCATTCAGGGTTTTGCTCCATTTCATCCGGAATCCGGTCTTGCTGCCTAGCAATTCACCACTTCCGGCCCACTCTTTTGTGAGAAGATCATCAAACACACTTTGCGCGGAAACAGACGCCTGTACGAATAGGAATAGTGTGCAAAAAGCAATTATCGATTTCATCGGGTTAAGATAACCTGATTCACCCTAAATCAAACCACAAGATCACTATCTGATCACTTCACTTATTTGGATGACAGGCATAATATTGGTGTAATTGGGAATGTCACCGGTAATCTGCTCCGCATTGGGTCCGAATGATGTCTGATAGTCTTCCAGTTTTTCGAAATACAGGTAACCAATGGCCAGATATGGAACGGGTTCATCCGGTGTCCTTCCGCAATTCCCTTATCGATTTCCCAGGATTTCATGGATTGTCCCAATACCCTGGCCACCATAGGCATGTGCTTGGTGCTGTAATATTCCATGTCAAATGTTTTTCCTTCTTCATTCGGGTACATGATGGTCACTTTGATCATGCCTTTCTCTTTACTTTCGGTCTGGGCCAGGGCCATTTGGCCGGATATTACCATCAGCGAGACCGCGAGAATAGATAGCCCAATGTTCCTTTTCATAGGTTGTTTATTTATGATATGCGATGATAACAGTTCATTTTGTCATCACCACTAGTAACTCCTCAATACACATCTTCCGCCGACCGATTTGGTCCCAGGACCAGGGCATTGGGCTGTTGTATGATGGATGAACTTACAAGTGTCCTGACCAGCGACCCGGTGGAGCTGTCAAAAACCTTTATCTCATTGCGCCACCAATCACACAGAAGAATGTCCCCATTTTCATCAAATGCAAAGCCCTCTACGTTGTTTAATCCCGTAATAAAATTACCATTGTAATCCAGGCTTGAAGAGAACTCTTTCACAACTCCCTCAGACCAGTCCGCGATAAAAACAGAACTTCCTTTGAGCCATAAATTAACCGGACCAGTAAGATTGCTGGCCATCGTTTGAAGCAGGTTGAATTCCGGATCATACACCCTCAGTTCCCTGATATCAAAACCAATTACATACATGTTACCATCTGTATCCCATGCATGATCCATTCCCTCACCAAAATTCTGCACCACCGTCCTGTCGTAGTTTCCGTCATCATTGAATCTGACTATGGAATTATCCGTTGTCCCCCATTGACTGATGTACAATTTATTACCAGGTCCAAAATTCATCTTGGTTGGATTGTCCAAAAGATAACCGGTCGTGAAATCTCCAACATAATTGCCGTCAGGGTCATATTCCTTGACCGCAGTGTTTCCTCTGCCGGTCACAATAAGGTTGCCATTACGGAGAAAATTAAGGTCCTGGGGAGCACTGAGACCGCCGGCTCCGCTTTCCACGAATGATGTTATATACTCGCCCGTTACCCCGTCAAACAATTCCACGGAATTTGTGTTTCGACTACTTACATACAGGTCACTAAGCCTTCCATTGGTCAATTCAAATGGTTCAGACCTGGATGATAAGGTCGATTTGTAATTGGATTCATTGGTAATTGCCAGAACCTGAACCACATAAGATGATCCGTTTTCCAGCACTTCACCATTGACCTGAATCAGGTCCTCCTTGAGGTTTATTTTAATTGTCTCTACACTTGATTGGATGGCAACATAGTTTTCTGAATTTACAGCCATAGATTCAGTGATGATACGACCCTCATCAATGACAAAGATTCTATATTCCTCAACCAAATCCCTATCGGGTCCGGTGGTTATGAACACCCGAATATCCGAGGCGTTTCCCTCATTCCCCACATCATATCCCACGACCTCAGCAAAGGCGTTAAGTGCGTCCAGATCCTCCGGTTTCGTTTCATCGTCCGGATCTCCGCACGCTACCAGTAAAAGCAAAGTCATGCCACCACGAAAAAGATCCACAGAATGTAAAAATTTCATAATCTCTTATTTCAGTTCAATTTGAAAATGCTTTTGTATGTCTTAAGCATCGGTCAAAAGTCACGACTATTAGGGATGATTCGTGCAGAAACAAGTTGCTGGATTCTTACAGATAATTATTTGACAGTCAATTAGGGAATTGACCTATTTGAGCTGTTTTGAATGCGTAGTGTACAAACTGTACTAATGGACCTATACGTCTTTTTCGGAAGTATTTATTTGACTGGTGTGCTGATAGGACTACTGTTGATTGGCGTATGTGTGGTGCAGTCCGGTAAACCCATCCATAAGAAAACCCTAATAGCATTGCTGATGATCTTTTGTCTCATCCTCCTTGATGGCTACCTGATCAACATGCGGTTCTATACGCTTTGGCCACATTTTGCCTATGCCTCCGCTCCATTTTGGTATGCTGTGGCTCCATTGATCTACCTTCTTTTCGCATCAGCGGGTAAAAAAACTTTTAAAGTCAGGTGGGTTGATCTGCTACATCTGTTACCCCTATTTATTTATGTGTTTTTACACAGAGACTATTTCCTGGCTGATTCACTGACTAAGATTGAGGTAATAGATCGCTCTTTTGATCTTCAGGCTCCGGGTGTAAACTGGATGATGATCCTTTTCTACGCGCAAAACATATTGTATATCTCGGGTCTGTTGCTACCTGGTCGTGCAAATTCAATTTTCAAAAGCAGATTTGTCCCCATCCTTTACCTGTACGGTGTGATTATTATCCTGGACGCATCCGGTATGGTGCTCAGGTTGATGGGTGTGATAGATGCCAGTTATCTGGGTGATATAACCACCACAGTTTATACCGTCTTAATATATTTTCTGGCATATCGTGCGATCACTTCCCCAAATTACCTTGAAATCAGATCACCGATTCATAAACGATATGCCGCTTCCGGACTGGATAAAGAAGGAATAAGCAGATTATCCGGACTCACCAGGGATTTAATCGTCAGAGAAAAATTGTTTCTAAAGAAGGACCTGAAGCTGCAAGAAATAGCCGCCATATTAGACGTAAACAAAGTTCAACTGTCGGAGGCGATCAATAAGGGTTTTGGCTATAATTTCAACATGCTGGTTAATCGTTCCAGGGTAAACTATGCGCTGGATATTATTGCAAATGAAAACTTCCTCGAAAAATATGACATGAATGCCTTAGCCTTGAAATGCGGATTTTCCAATGCCGTCACCTTTTACCGAAATTTCAAGACTGTGACGGGCAGAACGCCTGCTGGCTACCTCCGCCGCCAGGAGGCTCACGAAAACCCTGTCCCGCATCCTTAATGAAATCTCTTTCAAAAAATTATTTGTCATAAATGGGAATTGTCCTGCCGCACGAATAAACTCACTTAATACCAAACTTTAGGGGAAGAATTTAAAACCTCTAAAGCCATGCACAAATCCATTTTACTTTTTAGGTCGGCCTCAGTTTTACTCATCCTGAACGGCCTTGCACACATCATTTCACTTCAAACGCCTTATCGATCCGAGGATCCTAAAGAAATGGAGTTCTTTCAGGAGATCACTTCGTACGTCTTGCCCAGTTTTGGAAGAACGTTCATTGAATTGAACCTCGGTACCAGTTACGGCACTGCCTTAACCAGCATAATCGCCGGGATTTTGTCATTTATGTTGACGAAATATGTTGATTTACAAAAACTGCGACCCTTCATCGTGATTAATCTGGTTGGATGGCTGGTGGTAGAAATATTTTTCATTCACTATACTGTTCCTATACCTATGGTACTTTGGGGATTGGTTGTATTGCTGTACCTGCTCTCCTTTGCCATGCATCTGTATGGCGTAAGAAAATCCTAAAAGAATAACCCTGTCAAAATGAATAACCTACCCGAACATCTGCAAAATCTGCCACATGCCCATGCGCCTTGAGCGCCACACCGGCAAAAATAGATTTGGTAATGCTATAGGTCAAAGTATACCGCTGATAGAGACTCGAATCCTGTGAAGGCGGTTTGATGAAGTACACCGCAAACTGCTGACCAAAAAGAAAATCTCCGAGAATGAACTCGTGTCCGATTCCGGCTCCCAGGTTGTTTCCATCTATCTTCATCTCCTCCCTGGCCTTGAATACCTGTCCCCGGTCATACATCCATTCAGCGCCCAAAGTGATATTATTGAGTCTCGAAATCCTCCTCGCATACCTGATTTCCAACCCCATGGAAATGATATAATTGATAGGCCGAGGCTGATGATAAGTGCCGAAAAGCGACAAATCCAGCCTGTCTCTGTTTTCGCTGGTACTTTGCCAATCGGTCCGCACCCTTTCGGGAAATTTTGGCACAGTCATATATCGGCTCAGGCCAATGCCCACCGTAGGCCAGTTGATGCCTTTATTTGGCTCTTTCATGCCACCGTTCGAGATGTGGTTAAAAACAAGGTTGAGATCCGCTTTCCACCTTTCGGTAAACCGATAATGAAGAGCCCCTCCCAGTTGCAAGGGAAACGCCACATATGTACTATAGCTCTGATTATCCGGATTGCGGTCGGGATGATGTGGTTTGCTTTGATAGGAAAAACCAATAGCGGCTCTTACCGAAACATTGAATCTATTCCCGGCACCAAAAACCGGCTGCAGATAGTACATTCCGGTGGCACCGTATCCCAGTACCTCAGGATTATCAAAATCCCAGGCCGTTAACGACACACCTGATTTCGGAAAGCAATTACAGCGACTCCACGACTTCTCGGAAGTCCGGTGTCTGCCAAAATCCAGTTCCAGCCCTATTGGGTTCGAGTTTTCAATGTTTCGAAGTGCGCGGCTGTGAATGATCACAAAGCCATAATCAAGCCTTGCTGCCGTATACTTATAGTATTCCTGACAGCAGACATCTCCTGCCATTAATAAAATCAGAAAAATTACGCTCCAGCGAAACACATATTGAAATTAGATAAAAGTAGCGGTCCCTGAAAACAAAGACATGAATGGCTTAGACAGCTTTGCAGCGATCCCTTATCTCAGGTTGGCAGTGGTAAGCGAGAAGCACGTGAAAATCCCAAATCCACCTGTCACATTGCTCTCCACGGTTACAGCTTCGGTAAACAAGCTTCCCTGACTGTCCCGTACTTTCTCCATATCCAATAGATACCTGTAGTAGGTTGGGGTTAGGGATTTGATATCAACGAAGATAGGATCATCATTTGGCGAAAGATGCTCAAGATCCAGCACAAACAGTTCTCCATTGAAAAGTTCGTCACTAATCAGGAATACATTTAAGTAGTCAGTCGCATCTGTCGTAAAGATGGCCTGATTCTCATAGTTTTCGATGCTCACATTACTCGATCTGATGGGCAGCATATCCACAACTCCTTCCTCACGAATCTGGTAGACAATGACTTCATAATAATTCTTTTGGTCGGGGTCGTCCTCAAAATCTATCTGGAGTCTGGACGTGATGTTGCCAAATTGACCCTCGCTAATTGACGGTTGATAGGTTAGCGACGTGATGTCAACGGAATGCGGAACAAAGTCATCGGCTACAAGCTCACCATATCCCGGGATTTCCGCCTGTATGGAGTAGGTCACTCCCTCTTCCACGTCGAAATCCCCCAGGTACACACCGTCCAGGTCATGAAAAAGAGTATCGGAACCCTGTGTATGATCTATGATTACCAATGCATTGGTGATGAACGAGTAAGGTTGGTCCACCAATATGGAGTTGGAAAAAGATAGTCTAACCCTAGGTTGAAACCCGGGCACAAGCGCACCGGTAATAACAGGCACCTGCCCGCTTCCGTCAAAATCAAGGTCATCTACCAGGGCTGTATCACAACCGACCCCAAGAACGATCAAAAGGACTGCTATTCTTTTCATTTAATTGAATTTGAATCTGTAAGAGAAACTTGGTACAAACCAGAAGGTGCTCAGCTGTCGAAAATGTCTGTTTTGGACACTCTCCTCCGCATTTGACTGAGGACCGTCTTTGATGTAAACGATAAATGGATTTTTGCGACCGTAGGCATTAATGACCGAAAAATTCCAGGTGCGGGTTCCCCTGTTCCTCTCCTTATGGAAATTGATGCCCAGGTCCATTCTATGATAGTTTGGAAGCCTGACGTCATTTATCCTATCGTAGATCTGTACGTTGGGTTGGTTTCTGGAAACTTGTGCATCCGGGGCATCCGGAAAAACCTCAAGTGGTAGGTGCGTTCCCACCGGAACAGAAATTACATTTCCCGAGGCAAAGACCCAATTCCCCGAAAGGTCAATCTTTTCATTGATTTTGTGCACGACCACCCAGTTGATGTCGTGTCTTCGGTCATACTGATACGGAAAAGTTCTGCCGTTGTTTAATTCTGAAAAATTCCGTGTGGTCCATGACAACGTATATCCCAACCACCCCGTGGATTTTCCAACTGACTTTCGTAAAAGCCATTCCACACCATAGGACTCACCGGTTCCATCTGTAACGATCTTTTGCTCCCAGGTGGTTCTGGAATCCACAAAATTTGCCCCCTCCCTGTAGGCAATAAGGTTATCCATTTCTTTATAATAAGACTCCACGGACAGAGAAAGCTGATTTCCCAATTTATGGTTGATACCCAGTGTCCACTGACTGGAGGACATGGGTGGTGCTGCACTGGTAGCCGGCACCCATAAGTCCAGGGGTATGCCCAATGTACTGTTGGTAAGGAGATGGATAAACTGATTCATCCGCGCGTAAGACGCGTTCACCTTCCATTTGGGTTTTGGCAAATAACTTATCGACACTCTAGGTTGCAGTGATAGATACGATTGGTTGTCAACCCACAAAGTCGAGGTGTGTACCCCCACATTGGCGTAAAGCCTTTGAGTGATTTCAACGTTGTCCTCAATAAAAAATGAGAGCTCGTTCGACGTGGTGCTTTGACTGTTGTAAATCGTGTCCAAAACAGAAGCCTGATTTTGCGAGGAAAGACTTATGGATCGAATTCCGGGATCAAACACGTGATGGACGCCATTCAATCCAAACCTGATCTCCTGTCTGCGATCCGGATAGTAATCAAACTGAGCTTTCAGACCGTAATCCTGAATGGACGAATTGAAAGATTCGGAAAGAAGATTCCGGGAAAAATCAGGTGGGTAATCGTACAGTTCCTCCTGGTCTACATCAATCTCAACATTGAAACGTGAATAACTGGTATTGGTATTCAGAAACAGTTTATTTCCAAATTGGTGGTTCCATCGGGCAGACAGGATCTGATTTTGCCATCCCATAGATGCTTTTTCAGAGGTTTTAGTGATGCCATTGTCATTTTCAAACTGTTCCCTTAAATGTGCGCCCAGCAAGTCTCCACTTTGATAATAGCTCAGGTAAACATGGTCTTTTTCGGAAATCTCATGATTCACTTTCGCAGAAAGATCCTGAAACACGATGCGTTGGGTGGTTCGTGCGTTTGGATTTTCAGGTTCCAGATCCATGTTCCGCAATATGAGGTCCATAAATGTCCGCCTGCCGGTGACAATGAAGGAGGTTCTTTCATCCACAATGGGGCCCTCAATTGTGAAATTAGACAGAAGGTAACCCAGGCCTACTTCGCCGGTAAGGTGTTGATTGTTGCCTTCTTTCAGGTTGACATCGATGACGGAGGATAGCCTTCCTCCATATCTGGCCGGAAACCCACCCTTTATCACATCAATGTTCCGGATGGCGGAGGCATTGAAGGTTGAAAAAAGATCAAAAGCATGATTCGCATTGTAAATATTGGCGCCGTCCATCAGGATCAGGTTCTGGTCAGCACCTCCCCCACGAACGTAAAAACCTGTGGCATTGTCACTCCCAAACTTAATGCCCGGCATCATAGTAATGGTCCTTAAGATGTCCGGAACACCCATAAAAGAAGGAAGCAACTGAACCTCCTTTGGTGAAACGGAAACCAAATTCATCTGACTTTTATGAATTCGATCCGAGGATACAATGACTTCCTGTAGCTCCTGCGTATTTGGAGTTAGAGATATACTCAGGATTTCATCCGGACCCCCGGGAAGTACAAACTGCGGGTCATATCCAACGAAGGATATCAGTAAAACGGAAGCAGTATCATCAGGGTAAGTATAACTGAAAAAGCCATATTGATTGGAGACAGAACCCCTTCTATTGACGGTATCGTAGATGGTAACCCCAACGAGCGCTTCCCCCGTTTCAGCATCGTCAATGTATCCACTGTAAGTCTTATGCTTTTCTTTGGTAGGATACACAAGAATCTTTTGTCCACGTATTTCCCACAGTTGGTTGGAAGGCGCTGTCATGATATCCAATAAGTCGGAGAGCTCCATGATCGTATCTACCTGTATAAGGATGTCCGTTGACCAGTTTCCAAATGATATTGTCACGTCAGTTTGGCTTTCAATTTCATTTATGGCCTCCTGGATTGAGATTTTATCACTTTTTAAGCTGATCGGAGTACCACGAAAATCATTTTGGGCCACAGTAATCAAAGAGGCGATGAGTGAGACAAGTAGCGTTAACTGTTTCATTTCCCGGAAGGTCTAAGGATGTAACTGCCATTTTCCATCGCGATTTCCAGGTCCAGGACGAGCGCCATTTCATCCAATACTTCCGATAATACCGGTTCATCGAACCTGGAAGTAAATAAGGGGTACCCATGCTTGAATGCTTCTGTTTTGATGGTCACACCAAAATGACTGGACAGGTCATCAATAACGATGTCCAGAGGGGCATCATCGAACCTGAGCATTCCGGTTTTCCAGGAGATGCTGTTGATATCATAAGGTTTGATGTTTATTCCGACTCCGTCTCGCCAGATGGCTGCCTCACCCGCTGTCAGCAGTTTCTCCTGCTGGTTACTGCTAAATGACACTTTCCCCTCAGAAACCTGGAGGACTACTTCATCATTGGAAACATCCAGATGAAAAGATGTACCCAATACTTTGGTGGTAAGTAAACCTGATTTTACCGAAAAAGGCTTTTCTGGATCAGGAGTCACCTCAAAAAATGCGCTTCCTTCCAATATCAGGTTTCTTCCGCGCTCAAAATCCTGATTCACCCTGAGGGTGGCCCCGGAGTTCAGATTAACAATTGAACCATCGGATAATCGAATTTCCCTGGGTGTATCTCCCGTAGTATAGGTTTTCCATGACATGGATGGAGTGAGAAGGTTGTACAACAGAAAACCTGAAATAATCAAAACGGACACTGCAGCCGCTACCCAACTCATCATTGGTTTACGTTGAGGTCGCAGGTGACCGTGAATGGTATTCCAATCGTCTATGAGTTGTGTTCTGTTGAGATATGCGATGTCTTTCGATTGATCCCAGATCTGATGAAGTCTTTCATATAGCGCTCTGTTTTCCGCTGATTTCGATAACCAGACTTCAAAATCCCGGTGATCATCCTCCGGATGATCTAATCTGGCAACGATATCTGCCCATTCCTTTTCTGATAAATCCATGCGGTCTGTTTTTAGAGTAGAGGAATGAGACGCTCAAAACACGTACGCGTCCTTTGAAAAATTCAAAAAAAGATCACGGAGAGAAGTTTTTCCCTGAGTATTCTCAAAGCTTTTGAAATCTGCGTCTCAACTGTTCTTTTGGAAATTTTCAAAGAATCGGCAATTTGCTGGTTAGTATTGCCCTCTATTCGATTGCTGACAAATATTTCCTTACATCGGTCAGGAAGTGCATCAATAGCCTCCCATATTCTCAGTTCATTCTCCGCCTCGATAAGAAGATCTTCACGGTGATGAATTGGTACATCCACCAGGTCCTCCTGACGGATTTGTCTTTTTCTTTCGTGAAGTGCCTCCCTGTGCACTGCAGAAATCAGATACGATTTCAGGTCGCTCCTGATCTGAAGTTGATCCCTCTTTTCAAATATTCTGATGATCACTGATTGTGACACACTACGGCTCAGGTCAAGGTCTTTCAGAATTTTGTTGGCGTAGGAAACCATCAGGGGGTAGTAACTCGAATAAAGGTTTTGGTAGACGAGGGGATTTCCATCCTTCAGCCCCGCGATGAGGGATTTATCATCCGGCTTCATTCGAATATCAGTATTAGGTAAGGCCTGACCCAAATATGGTGCGTAGAAATCATATACTTCATCGTTTACGGAAGGTCCTGTCCAATGTTCCTGACTGAGGCGTTCAATGTGCACGTTCAAATTGCACCTACTCAGAGTCACTCGTTAGAGGACTCTGAGATATCATAGGCTAATTTCCTAATCAAAACCGTTACTTCATTAGATACTCAGAGTCCTTTGACTTACCCTTAGATCAATTTGAAAGTGACTCTGAGGAAGGTCGGAAAGATCGGGGTTTACTTACAGCCTCTTCCTTTGAGTGCAAGTCGACAGAATTGACTATCGAAATCACCAAAGTGTGAGCCAAAGAATTAGATTTGCGCACTTAAATTCTTAACAAATCAAAAAGTTGTTTATGATATGAGATCCCGATGATTTCATGTCAAAGTGATCAAAAAAACCATGAGAAATATACTCACTTTAGTCCTACTGTTTGTGCTGCTTGCATCGCATGAATTGTTCCTTAAGTCCGACACCTATTTCTTCGAAAAGGACAGTCAGGTAGAACTCTACCTTTTCAATGGCACCTTCGACACCAGTGAAAATGTAATCACGCGTGACCGCATCATAAATGCAAAAATTCTTGGACCTCAGTTTGATCTGAAACCCTCAGAGGACAATTATTATGATAAAGGTGAGGTGACTTACCTGAAGTTCAGAACGGGTGAGGAAGGAACCTACACGGCAGGTATTTCGACCAAGCCAAGGGTCATTGAGCTAAACGGTCAGGAGTTTTCCGAGTACCTGGAGCATGAGGGATTGTCAGACATCATTGCGAATAGAGAGAAAGACGGCAGTTCAAATGACGCTGCCAGGGAAAAGTATTCCAAGCATGTCAAAGCAATTTTCCAGGTGGATGATAAATTGACCGATCACTTTTCGAAGAACCTTCAATATCCTATCGAATTCATCCCGCTGGTTAATCCCTATGACCTGTCCGTCGGAGATGAAATTTCGTTCAAACTACTGTACATGGGTCAGCCATTAGCCAATCAAACGGTACATATCAGTTCACGTAAAGATGCTGGTGAAAAGGGCAAGGATGAGAACTCTACCAGGACCAATGACAAGGGAGAATTTAGCTTTAACATCAGCAATATCGGGCAGTGGTATGTGGCTACCATTCACATGTTCGAAAGCAAGGAAGATGGCCTCGATTACGAATCCAATTGGGCGACATTGACTTTCGAGGTCAGATGAATTTGAGATTAATATATGCAGCCCGAAAATTTTCCCAGCCCTCAAGTTTGTCAAACACAAAAATCTGCTAGATTTGCAGTCCGATTTTCAGGGGTAACTCTGAAGGCACGGGGTGTAGCACAGTCCGGTTAGTGTACCTGCTTTGGGAGCAGGGGGCCGCAGGTTCGAATCCTGCCACCCCGACAACAAAGGTTCATCAGAACCCAAAAGCCTGCAAATCTTACGATTTGCGGGCTTTTTTATTTTTTACGTATCAGTTCGATTTAGACAATTTCAGCAAAAATGAGACCTATCCGGTGAACCAAATGAATGGTTTATTTTAGTTCACCAGATTGATGCAAATAGCTGTAAAACAGATAGTTGCATCGCATAATTTGAACTGTTTTAGGTCTGTTTGAGTGACCTTGTGGAAGCAGTTCACCACGAGAGGAATCATTTTAACACAAACACTCAAAAGCTGAATTGTCATGAGAACTACAAACACCTTCGGAGTTCAGTTCATCACAAGAACGAACAAGGCCAAAGATGGCCTACTCCCAATCTATGCCAGGGTCACCGTTGATGGTCGCAGAGTTGAAATATCATTGAAGCGCTGGATCAAACCAGGCGACTGGAATGGCAGCAAAGGCATGGCCAAGGGCAGCCGGGAAGAAATCAAATCGCTTAATCATTATTTGGATGAAGTCCAGGCCCGTATCATGGAATGCTACCAGGAGATGCAAGTGCAAAAGCGATTGATCACCGCAGATGCTATCAAAAGCATGTTCCTGGGCACAGATCAAAAAGACTTCACCTTATGCAAGCTGGTGGATTATCACAACCAGGCTATGCGAGATACACTGGCTTGGGGTACGATGAAAAACTACTTCACCACTCAGAAGTACATCCACCGATTTTTGAAAGAACGGTTCGGTACAACTGACATGTTCCTTTCAGAACTGTCGTACAAGTTCATCACCGATTTTGAATTCTACCTCCGTAACTACAAACCCAAAGACCACCAGAAGCCACTTGGCAACAATGGAGTGATGAAGCACCTGGAACGTTTCCGAAAGATGGTGACCATGGCTGTAAAAATGGAATGGGTAAGCCGGGATCCATTTGATAAGTACCAACTCAAATTTCATCGGGTGGATAGGGATTTCCTCAATCACGAAGAACTGGAGGCCGTAGAAAACAAAGACTTCAAAATTGTGCGTTTGCAGTGGGTAAGGGATTTGTTTGTATTCAGCTGCTATACCGGACTGGCCTACATTGATGCCATGAACCTGACACCTTCCAACATCACAATAGGCATAGATGGAGAATATTGGCTCTCCACCTGCAGGCAAAAGACTGACCAGCCAGTAAGGGTCCCTATCCTTCCCAAAGCCTGGGAAATAATAGAGAAATACAAGACCCATCCAAGGGCATTGCAGAAAGGATCGGTATTTCCAATGATTTCCAACCAAAAGCTGAACTCCTACTTGAAAGAAATTGCCGACCTGTGTGGGATCGAAAAGAACCTGACTTTCCACTTGGCCAGGCATACATTTGCCACCACAGTTACCCTTTGCAATGGTGTGCCTTTGGAGACAGTAAGCAAAATGCTCGGCCATTCAAAAATTACTACTACACAGGTTTACGCAAAAGTGGTGGAGAAGAAGGTAAGTGAAGACATGCACACTCTCCGGGAGAAGCTGGCAGCACCAAAATTAATGAGAAGGGCGAAGTAGCCCTTTTTATATTTAAGTGTTTGCTTAAATACATTAATTCCTTAGCTTTGTTAAGCAAATGCTTAAATACGAACGTTATGAATACATGTATCCGTGTCTTTGCCGATAGCAGCCAGATCAATAGGTGCAGGGAAGACTTGAAAAGCAAAGAGGAAGGCTTTTTAGAACTGGCGGATGTACTGAATCTAGCCGGTAATGCTGTTCGCCTCAAAATCCTGTACCTCTTGAAGCAGGAAAATGAACTTTGTCCGTGCGACTTGTCAGACATCCTGGGCATGACCGTGCCGGCCGTCTCACAGCATTTGAAAAAGCTGAAGGATGCAGGAATCGTGACGACTAAAAAATCCGGACAAACCATATTCTATTCAGTAGAAGCGCAAAGTCAGCGAATCATTTCATCTGTGCTCGATTTGTTTAAGCTCCCAAATTCAATTCCTACCTTATGATACCCCATGATCTCACTCAAAGCATAAAGGTTTCACTAAAAACCGCAACAGGTCAGCTGGGATACATCCTTAGCAAAATAGATGATGTGGACCAGGTTGAAAATATCCTTTTGCAGCTAAAAGCTGTGCAGTCCATGCTTACTAAGACTACTTATGAGCTATTGGATGATACCTACAGGAAAGCACTAGCAGAAAGGATCTCGTCAGCTTACCAGAGCTGCCCTGGCGACTGTGGCAATGAAGAAACAATAGAAAAGCTGAGAACACTATTTCCAGAGCTTAAACTTGAAGAAGTGCCTGAAAAACTACGAGAAGCCCGCATGGTGGAAGAAGAATTGAAGAAATTTTTATCCGAACGTTTGGATACCCCCTCCCCCCGTGACTGACCTTTGGAGAGATGTTTCATTAAAATAGATTGATATGAAAAATAAACTCATGATTTTCGCCACAGCGGGTATTCTCGCAATTGGTGGCCTTGCTTACGGGATCAACTCATCTCCAAAAGCTTGCCCTTTGGAAGGTACTCCAGATTGTCCAAAAGTTAGCTGCCCTTTGGCAGGCACTCCAGAATGTCCTTATGATTTGAAAGTGGCGGAAGTACCCGCCTGCTGTAAGAAAAAGTAACTGGGAGGGCGCAGAGCCCTTCTTTTTTTGAAAATTAAGTATATGAAAAATTCCCTTTTAACCAGCGGCCTTTTAGCTGCTTTAGTAAGTTCACTTTGCTGCATCACCCCGGTGCTTGCATTAGTGGCCGGTGCAAGCGGGATTGCGTCCACTTTCTCATGGCTCGATCCGGCAAGGCCTTTTTTTGTCGGCATCACAGTGGTTGTATTAGGCTTTGCCTGGTATCAGAAACTCAAACCAAAGGCCAAAGAGGAAAAAGAATGTGCCTGTGAGGAGGACCTTCAGCCCTCCTTTTGGCAAACAAGAAAGTTCCTTTCAATAATCACGGTCTTTGCTGCCCTGATGTTGGCGTTCCCGCTTTATGCTCACATTTTCTACCCTAAATCTGAAAAGCAAGTGATCATCGTTGATAAGTCAGACATTCAGACCGTAAATTTTCAAATCAAAGGCATGACTTGTCAGGTGTGCGCAGCGCATGTAGTGCATGAAGTAAATAAGCTCAGCGGCATCCTGAATGTAACCGCCTCCTACGACCAGGGGAATGCCATCGTGGAGTTTAACAAGTCCAAAACAAGTATCCCGAAAATTGAGGAAGCCATCAACTCGACCGGATATTCTGTGACCAATAAAACAGAGAAATAAATGGAAATCATATTAGAATCAACCATCACCTGCCCGGAATGCGGACATCAAAAAGAAGAGACCATGCCCACTGATGCCTGTCAGTATTTTTACGAATGTGAAAATTGCCACCAGGTACTAAAACCGAAGGAAGGAGATTGTTGTGTTTTCTGTTCGTATGGAACAGAAAAATGTCCCCCAATGCAGATCAATCATACTGATAAATGTTGTTAGACTGGAACTGTATTGTTGGTGATCAACTCTAATTCCTCAGTCTTAGTGAATTACCAATCACGCTCACGGAACTCAGACTCATGGCCAATGCCGCAAGCATCGGACTCAACAAAAGACCAAATACAGGAAAGAGCACGCCTGCGGCTATTGGTACACCTAGCATATTATAAATGAAAGCAAAGAACAGGTTCTGCTTAATGTTCCTCATCACAGCTGTACTCAACTGTCGAGCTCTCACAATTCCATCCAACTCCCCCTTTACTAAGGTTAAGCTTGCACTTTCAATAGCTACATCGGTACCAGTCCCCATGGCAATTCCTACATTGGCCTGAGCAAGTGCCGGGGCATCATTGATTCCATCACCGGCCATGGCTACAATTTTCCCCTCTTCCTGTAGCGCTTTTACTTTCTCGTATTTGTTTTCAGGTAAGAGATCAGCTACATATCCATCTAATCCAAGCTTATCTGCAACCGCTTTGGCTGTATTCTTATTGTCACCAGTGAGCATAATCACTTCCAGTCCTTGTTCTTGCAAATGCTTAATGGCATCAGCTGATGATTCTTTGATGGGGTCAGCAACGCTGATGAACCCTGCCACTTCCTTATCAATCACTACAAACATGACCGTTTGTCCTTCCAGCTGTCTTTGCTTCACATCTTCATCATGCTCCTGATCCAGTGTTAAATCAAATTCCTCCAGGAGCTTTTTGTTGCCAATGGCTATTTGCAGCCCATCTACTTTGCCTGTAATGCCTTTACCAGTAATGGAGTTAAAATCGTCAACCTTCTGAGGTTTCAGTCCTTTATTTTCAGCTCCCTCGACAATGGCATGTGCCAATGGATGTTCACTACTCGATTCAAGTGAAGCGACATTTTCTAGAATGGTTTCTGCACTATGCTTTTCATTAATGGACTGTACATCTTGGAGTGATGGTTTCCCTTGTGTGATGGTTCCAGTTTTATCAATTACCAGGGTTGTGACCTTGTGCATTTCTTCAATGGCTCTGGCATCCTTTACCAAAATCCCCTGCTTCGCACCTTTTCCTGTTCCAACCATGATTGACATGGGAGTAGCTAATCCTAAGGCACATGGACATGCAATGATTAGCACGGTCACGGCACTGGTAAAGGCATAAACTAACTTAGGATCAGGGCCCCAAATCGCCCAAACGGCAAAAGCAATGACGGCAATCGTAACAACGATAGGTACAAAATAGCTGGACACTTTATCAGCCAGATTCTGAATGGGTGCCTTGGTTCGACTGGCTTTATTGACCATCTCGATGATCTGGGAAAGCAGTGTGTCGCTTCCTACCTTCTGCGCTTTCATTTGAAAGGAGCTGGTACCATTGATCGTACCGCCAATCACATTGTCTCCTTCCGATTTCTCCACGGGAACAGGTTCACCTGTGATCATCGACTCATCGATACTGCTTTTTCCTTCGGTGACCTCACCATCTACAGGGATCTTTTCACCAGGTTTAATCTTAATGATGTCATCCAGCTTCACATGTTCCAATGGAATCGTCATTTCCTCACCATCTCTAATGACCGTTGCTTCAGGTGGTACAAGGTTGAGAAGCTCCTTGATGGCAGAATTGGTTTGACTTCTTGCTTTTGCTTCCAATAATTGTCCTAATAGAATCAGGGTAAGAATGACCACTGCAGCTTCAAAATATAAGTGAACAGCTCCTCCTTCATATTTGAATTGATCAGGGAAAATGTCAGGAAACAGCAAGGCAAAAATGCTAAACAGGTATGCAGCTCCAGCTCCCAAGGTGATGAGTGTCCTTTGAGTTTCTTACTTCCTCTTGGGCGCTCTTTGTAGTAGTTCAGCACCTCCAGGTTGAAGTGAAGTTCTGAAACAAACTTGGGCTTTACCGATTTGAAGAAATGTATTTGTTTCTCACTTGTATCAAGTGTTGCACTGAAATAGAGTTTTCTGAGTGTTTTGTTTAGATCCTGGCAAAGTGTGATTTTGAGTGAGCATTTATCGATAGGTGAATTATTGCTGTTTTCTATTTCCAATAATCGATGCTCTAACTCACTGAGTAAGTCAAAACAAGGGTTATCCAATGTTTTATGTGATTAGGGTTGATAATGGAGTGTGAAATTAGAAATTCATTCACATAACTTGATACGTTTTAAAGAATAAAAGTGCTGTTTGTGTTGATTTGTAACGGTTGCGAATGCAAATTGGAATCTTCCCGAAGTTACTGGAAATGCATAATGACTTAACAATCCTCCAACTCACAATTCTCATCCTTTCCTTCAAACTCTATGGTAATGTGATTAATGGATTCAGCTTTGAGTTGTGATCGTACTTTCTCCTTGAGTTTGGCTTGTTCTGATAGCTTATAGTCTTGGTCTAACTGTAGGTGAATCGTAAGGATATTGTATTCTCCATCCATTGACCAAACGTGATTGTCATGCACATCTGTTATCTCAGAAATGTCTTTCAGTTTCTCTTTGATATCCTCCAGAGAGACCTCCTCGGGGATACCCTGCAGGATTACCAACATGCTTTTGCGAAGGTTCTTATAGACATTGTACAGTACAAAAAGGGAAATTAGAACGGAGAGCAACGGATCAATAAATGGTGCATCTGTGTACATCATGATGATGCTACCGATAAGGACTGCTACCCATCCCAAGACATCTTCCAACAGATGTAATGAAACAACCTTTTCATTCAGAGATTCACCTTTTCGGAGTTTCAAAACAGCAGCTCCATTGACCACTATTCCCAAAATAGCCAGATAGAGCATTCCTTGAACGTTAGTTTCTCCTGGATTGAAAAGTTCCGGAATTGCTTTCGTGAGTATGAAAATGGATCCGGCAACTAAAACGATGGAATTGATGATAGCACCTAACAGTGAAAACCGCTTATATCCATAAGAAAACTTCTTTGTTCTTCCTTTCTTGGAGAGCTTTTGAAAGTACCACGAGAGTCCCAAACTAAGGCTATCTCCCAGATCATGCAATGCGTCTGAAAGGATAGCTAAACTATTGGTATAGAGACCACCAATGACTTCAATAATGGTGAAGCTCAGGTTTAGAAAGAAGGCAACTTTAACATTGCCTTCTTTCTGATTATGTGAATGATCGTGATTATGTCCCATAATTATTTTGCAAGTTTTAGTATTCTGATTGCGCCTCTCATCACGAAGGCAAATACAATTCCCCCGATGGCCAGATCCGGCCATTTACTATCGAGAAAATAAACCAACACTCCTGCCAAAATCACCCCACCATTTACGATAATGTCATTCGACGTGAATATGGCGCTGGCTTGCATGTGAGCTTCATCGCTTTTGGCTTTATTAATCAACCAAAGCGAAACAAGGTTGCCTATAAGTGCAAGCACTGATATGATGATCATCCATTGAAACAGGGGCGTTTCGCTTTCGCTGAAAAACCTGCGCAACACCTCTGAGAAACCCAACAGTGCCAATCCCATCTGGAAATAGCCACTGATTTTGGCTACTCTTTTCTTACGTGATAGAGCTGAACCTACAGCCAATAAACTAAGGCCGTAGACAATGGAATCTGCTAGCATATCCAGTGAATCGGCCACCAAGCCCATAGAGCGTGATATCCATCCGGTAGTCATCTCTATCACAAAGAACCCGAAATTGATTCCCAGCACCCACCACAATATTTTGCGCTGGTGAGAATCGTCAGATGTCAATGGCAACTCAACTTCATCTTCCGTACTTTCCAACCTGTCATTGAGTTTGAGTTCACCGATGGCCTGATGGATCTCTTCTACTTCATCTGTATGATATACCTCCAGTTTCCGGTTTGGAATATCAAAAGAAAGTTGCTTTACCTCTTTATAAGGTTCCAACTTCATACGGATCATCTGCTCCTCTGAAGGGCAGTCCATTTTGTTTATATGGAATGTTGATTTTTTCAAGCTTTTCTATTCTATTGGTCTTACACCAGATTTCTTAAATACCTCCAATAGGTCCTCTGAAATAGGTAATGGTTTCAGTGGTGGCACATCAGCCCCTCCTGTATTGCCCACCGGAATTTTTCCTACGAACGACTTAACTCCACCAATCAAGAGTCTTGGAATTTGACCAATCACTTCTTTGGTGTCTTTGATATGAATTCCGAACAAGAGCATTTTCCATTGAACATAGCTTGATGAAAGGGATAAGCCTGACCGATTATATGTGCTCGTTCTAAATGACGCCATGCCCTTTGGAGTTGACCCGATTTGAAGTGAATCTTATAGTCTTCTAATTCTTGATCGAAGTAAGGCACCAACTCTTTGGGCATTCTAGTGTAAAACCTCATGATTCAGCTTTTTTAGTGTTCATGTTCCGTCTCTCCTTTTTTCATTTCCGAAATAAGATAATACGCATTATTCCAGGCAACTTTGGTTCCTTCGGGTAACTCTTCCAGCAACTTGATCTCTACCCATCCTTCATCGGTAATGCCTGTGCGGATTTCAATGGGCGTAAACTTCCATTCGCTTTCATCTCCCTCCGGTGGCTGTGCTATAAAAATGTAAGGCTTCCCTTCTTCTTCAATAATGGCTTCCGAGGGAAGTGCAAATACCTTCCTGCCTGTGGTGTGGATTTTACCATTGATGTACATCCCGGGGATAAGAAAGTCCTCCTTGTTCTTTATCTCCGCATGGACGTGAACCGCTTTTGGATTTTGCTCAAACTTCTTACCTACCGAATAGATTTCTGCTTCCAGCCTTTTTTCAGGAACTGATTCTACAGTAAAGGAAACCATCTGACCTTCTTTCACTTTAGAGACATCTTTCTCAAACACCATAAGGTCAGCATGAATATGCTCTGTGTTGACAATCATGAACATCTCTGATTGAGGATCTACAAACTGGCCAATCTGAACTTTTACCTTCTCTATGTATCCACCTATCGGACTTACAACGGGAACGTTCTGATATATCTCTCCAGTCTGAACTTTTGAGACATTCAAGCTGAGCTGTCTTAGCTGTACTTCATACCCTTTCACTTCACCTTTCATTCCCTGATATTCAGCTACTGTTTCCTGATAAGCCTTTCCTGATCCAACTTCTTCTTCATACAATCGCTTTTGTCGCTGCATTTCCTTTTCCAAATACTGGAAGCGACTATACGCTTTGATATAGTTGGTTTGAAGCTGTGACAAGTTTGGATGAGAGAGGTATGCTAAGACCTGTCCTTTCCGCACTTTATCACCTTCAATGACCTTGATGGAAGTGATGTTTGCACCAAGTATTGCAGTGACAGTTGCTTCATGTTGAGGCGGAACTTCCAATTGACCATTGGCTTCTACTACTCCGGAAAGAGCTCTCAATGGAAGCGTGTCAATTTTAAACTCCAGGCTATTGAATTTCAGCTGTGACAAGTGAACAGCACCTACTGATTCTTCAGCATGTCCTTCTTCTGCTTTTTCATCACTGTTCGGGTTAGTGCTTTTACTACCGCAACCTGTAAATGCTGCAACCAGCACCGCTAGTGTCAAGATGTATATGATTTGATTTTTCATTGTCTTTATATTTTCAAGGATCATTGATCCGTATATTTTAGTTCGATTTTTTTAAGAAATACTCCAATTGATAGCGGCTATCCAGGTAGTTGCCAAAAGCCTTCCACGCATCCACTTCCATTCTTATTGCATCCCGGATGTTTTGCAAAAAGGATACATAATCAATGGCTCCTTCCCGGTAAGCCGTGATAGCTCCTGAGCGTTGTTCCTCTGCAAGAGGAAGAGCCGTATTCTGGTAATAATTCCAGGAATTCTCCCATTTCAAATACTGCTCCCTTGCATTCAGGTATGCTGCATTCAGCTCCAATTGTGTTTGGAGTAAGTTCTGGTTCGCTATATCCCGTTGAATTTTTGCCGCCTGTGTTCTGCCAAGTTCCGGTCCAAACAAGAGCGGAATTCGAATGCCAATTTGATATTGATAGAACCCGGACTGTCCGGCAATTTGCTGTCTGCCATACTGACCCTGCAGTTGTGGAAGAAATTGCGATCGCTTTTCTTTGACCAAAGCATCGGCAACTCCCAATTGCTGCTGAGACACATCTAATAGCGGATGCCTTCCCAGTGAATCAGATGTGTAGACAAGTGGCTGATCCAAATTATTTGCCGGTATGTTAGGAACCGTAAAAAGCGAATCAGTGACAAACCATACGTTGAGTTGTTGTAGTGCGCTCAGATAATCTCGATATGCTTGTTCTTTCTGTATCTGAATCTGACTGGCCTGATTGGAGGTGGCCAGGTATTCCAGTCTGGATGTTTCCTCTGTTTCCAATCTGATCTTTGCTGCCCGCTCAATATCTGTGAAAATGGAGTCAAGCTGCTCATACACCAAGTATGTGTTTTTAGTGGCATAGACCTTTGCCCAGGCTTTGCTCACTTCACGCTCCAGCTCAATAACCGTGAGGTCTAAAGCGTATTCAGCCAGTGCAACCCGTTCTTTTTGCAGATTCAGCTTGGGAGCAATTCCAAAAATATCAATCTGCTGTTGCTGAATACCAATCTGCGTATGAACACCTTCTGAGCCATTGCCAACTTCCTCTTTTCCTGTGAATACCTGTGTGTTTCCAAAATCCCAGGCCGTTTTCTTCAGCGCCTCCTGACTTTCAATTTCCAATCGTGCTGACTGTATTTTAGGATAGTTTTCGATCGCCCTTTTTCTGGCTTCCTCAAGCGTGATTTTTGGTAGATTGTCATTCCTGGTCTCTTGAGCACCTGCAAAAGCAGGCATTGCAAAGAGGCCGCCGAATACGATCAAAGCGATGATCACATTGGCATTTGGTGCTTTTAATTTTCGCTCATCTCTTCCCTCTACAAATGTGTAGAGCACCGGAAGAACGACAAGTGTCAGCAAAGTAGCTGTCAACATTCCTCCAATTACCACGGTAGCCAATGGCCGTTGAACTTCTGCACCTGCAGATGCTGAAAATGCCATCGGCAGAAATCCGAAAATGTCTGTAGTTGCTGTAAGCATAATAGGTCTGATTCGTTCTTTTGTTCCTGTTAGAATTCTTTCTCTGATACTCGTCACCCCTTCTTCCTTCAATGAGTTGAAACGGTTGATCAGCACCAGTCCATTAAGCACGGCAACACCGAACAGTACAATGAATCCTACACCTGCCGAAATACTAAATGGCATGTCTCTTAACCATAGGGCAAACACACCTCCGATGGCCGCAAGCGGAATGGCGATATAAATCATGATGGACTGAGTGAATGAGCCCAAAGCGAAGTAGAGTAAAACGAAAATGAGGAATAGAGCTATTGGTACGACAATGGACAATCGGCTCTTTGCCCGCTCCAGATTTTCAAACTCTCCACCGTAGGTGATGTAATAACCGGCTGGTAGGTCGAGCTCAGCATCTAATTTTTGCTGAATGTCTTTCACTACCGACTCGACATCTCTGCCTCGGGTATTTACTCCAACATACGTTCTTCGGTAGGTGTTGTCCCTGGAGATCTGCATCGGACCCGGCACATAGCTTATGTCAGCTACTTCCTTGATCGGAACCTTTGTGCCGTCCGGTAGATCGATATATAGGGTTCTCAAGTCATCGATACTTTGACGGTGTTCATTATCAAAGCGAATGACCAAATCAAATCGCTTCTCACCTTCAAAGACCACCCCGGCAACTCCACCAGCAAAAGCGGAGCTGACATACTCGTTCAATTTTTGAATATCCAGTCCATACTGGGCAACCTTATTTCGGTTGTACCTCACAGTCATCTGAGGAAGCCCAGAGGTGCGTTCTGCATTGACATCTCCTGCGCCCGGCACAGTTGATATGATATCCGCCATCTCTTGAACTTTGGTAGCCAAAACCTCCAAATCTTCACCGTATAGTTTTACTGCAATATCTTCTCGCACTCCCTCGAGTAACTCATTGAAGCGCAGCTCTACAGGCTGTGTGAATACGAGGTTAACACCTACCAAGTGTTCATTGAGTTTGTCCTTGATTTGATCAATTAGCTCGTCTTTGGTCGCTGCAGAAACCCACTTGTCTTTGTCTTTTTCGAGAATGAGGTACATATCCGCAATGTCCATCGGCATGGGATCTGTCGGAATATCGGCAACCCCGATTCTGGCTGTGACCGTTTTGATCTCCGGGAAATTTTCAAGTAGGAGCTTTTCAATTTTAATCGAGACTTCTTTGGACTCTGTTAGCGAACTCCCCGGCCTGATCAATGCTTGCATCGCAATGTCACCTTCATCTAACTGAGGAACGAATTCCCCGCCCATTCGGGAAAAAGTAAAACCTGCGATTGTCAGGAGTAAAATGGCTACCATGATCACCATGGCCTTAAATCGCAAGGCGCTTTTCAAAACAGGAAGGTAAACTCGTTGAAGTCCTCCAATGAGTTTATCACTGACCTTTTCCAATGATCTTTCAAAGCGACCGAACCAATTCTTTTTGTTCTGAACAGGCTTCATAAGGAGCGCTGACATCATGGGTACATAAGTCAGGCAAAGTACAATTGCTCCAATCATGGCAAACCCAAAAGTGTAGGCCATTGGCTGAAACATCTTGCCTTCAACACCTGTGAGAAACAGAATAGGAGCGAAAACGATTAGAATGATAATCTGACCAAAAAATGCGGAACCCATCATGGTGCTACCGGACTCATAAGCCACCTCATCCATTACTTTCTGATTGAAACCCACCTTGCCAGCTCTGATTCTTTTCTGGATTTCATAGACCGTGCCTTCAATGATGATCACCGCTCCATCGATAATGATTCCAAAGTCAATGGCTCCTAAGCTCATCAGGTTAGCCCACACATTGAATTGCTTCATCAGAATGAATGCAAAAAGCAATGAAAGTGGAATGGTTGTGGCCGTGACGAGACCGCCTCGTAAGCTTCCAAGTAGGATAACGAGCGCAAATATGACGATGAGTGCTCCTTCGATCAGATTGGTTTGCACTGTACTCGTCGTTCTGGAAATAAGATCACTTCTGTCTATGATGGTATTGATTTCCAATCCTTCAGGAAGCGATTTCTCAACTTCCTCCATACGTTCTTTTACATTCTGTATGACTGCATTGGGGTTGGAACCTTTGAGCATCATAATGATGCCTCCAACAGCTTCTTTACCATCCTGCGTGAATGCACCATAGCGTACCTGGTGTCCAAAATGGACTTTAGAAGCTACATCACCAATCGTTACAGGAATGCCATTTTCGGTCTTGACCACAATCTTTCGAATGTCGTCCAATGACCGAATCAATCCTTCTCCTCTTATGAAGTTGGACATTCTATTCTTCTCAATATAAGCCCCTCCGGTATTGACATTATTTCTCGCTAATGCCTCATACACCTGTGAAATATTCACATCCATGGCGTTCAGCTTGTCGGGATTGATGGCTACCTCATACTGCTTGATGTAGCCTCCAAAGGAGTTGACTTCAACTACTCCATCCAGTAGTGTGAGCTGTCGTTTTACAATCCAGTCCTGGATAGTTCGCAGGTCTGTTGGTGAGTATTTTGTTTCAAAACCCTCCTGAGGTTGGATGGTGTATTCGTAAATCTGCCCCAAGCCCGTGGAAATAGGTCCCATAGACGGGCTGCCGAATTTCTTGGGTATGGTCTCTTGCAATACGTTGAGCTTTTCCTGCACCAGTTGGCGGGGCAGGTAAGTGCCCATGTCATCTTCAAAAACGATGGTCACCACCGATAGTCCAAACCGCGAAATGGAGCGAATCTCATCTACACCCGGAAGGTTACCCATGGCCAGCTCCACCGGATAGGTGACAAACTGCTCGATATCCTCAGTAGCCAGATTGGGTGAAACCGTCATCACCTGTACCTGGTTATTGGTGATATCCGGGACGGAACCCAGATTGACCGTGGACATGGAATAGATCCCCACACCTATGAGTGCAAGTGTGAGTAAGCCCACAATGAATTTGTTCTTTATCGAGAACGATATGATTTTATTGATCATGTATGATATGATTTAGTATCAGTTAAAATGATTCTGTTCCGATCGTGGAGTTCGATCG
The DNA here is from genome assembly GCA_965228045.1 of Cyclobacteriaceae bacterium. GTDB lineage: Bacteria > Bacteroidota > Bacteroidia > Cytophagales > Cyclobacteriaceae > JANQEU01. Next base: position 3,471,350 of record OZ245789.1, read on the forward strand.
ATTGGACGGAATTGTCCTTATAAAACTGATATTAAACCTGTGGTGGCTGCAGTATTGAGCCGACAAACCCTGATGTTATAGGATCTGTGTAGGTACTTCTCTGGAGAGGAAATGTAAGGATACCTAACTCACTTATAAAAATTTGCTGAACGACAAGATGTGAATGGCAGCAATGACAAACACATAAAGGAGAACACAAATCTTCGGATTCATTGTGGTCATGATCAGACCCTGATTCTTGGTAGGAAACCTCGATGCTATCCGCTGAGGTTTCATCCGCGCACGGCGCTACTGATAGCCCTAGCAGAAACAGTGATAATATGAATGATGTAACCTTCACAATACAATGATATGAAGGAAGCAGTGCAACCTGTTTGCAAAGTTTAGGAGCAGTTTGCGCAAGTGCCTTTGTACACCATACTTGCACTAGCTGCCTTGAAACCTGAAGGGATTTGTGTTTGGGGTATTTTAGATTGTGTTAGACAATAGGTTTCACCACACTTTATGCAATGAAAGTGAATGTGTTGATCCTGTGGTTCGCATTCACAGCCTTCTTCGCACAGTGCATATTTTACAGCACCGGTTCCATCATCTATACTGTGAATGAGCTTCTTGTCTTCAAAGGTTTTGAGGGTTCTGTAGAGTGTGGCTTTATCTGCCCGTTCAAACTTTGCTTCCAGGTCACTGAGACTTATTGCTGCTCCTGATTCTACGAGCTTTCTGAGCACCAACAACCGCATAGCTGTTGGCTTGATGTCTCTATCTTCAAGTTTTTGTTCGAGCATATGTCAGAATTTAAACTGAGAAAGGGATATCGAAGTTTTGTCTTCCTCAATTCTCGTCCAGGCAAAAAACAATTCGCCATCTATCACCTCCATCTGAGGAAATCCACTTCCCCTGGATGCACTGGTTTCAGAAACTACTACTGGTTTCCCCAATGAACCATCGCTGGAAACTTTTCTGAATTTAATCAATGGGGTTTCTCCTTCCAGATCAAGCCAGCTTACATATGCTGATTGATTATCTATCATGACAATATCCACTCTACCTACTGAAACGGAATCGTCCACAATGATTGGCTCCTGAAAAGATGCTCCCGAATCATCCATGAAAGCAACCTTCACTTTTGCAATTCCCTCAGCAGCTGTAAACCAGGCTGTAGCTGTTGTGTTTTCATAAGCAGCTATTCTAGGGCCATTTACCGGACATCCTGCAATCTTCCACCCGTCTGAGTTTACTGCTTTAGGTTCAGACCAATCATTTCCAACAAATCTAACAAAGGACATATCTCGCATTTCTTCCTCTGAGCGATCTCGGTAAACAACCACCGGTCCATTTGGAGTCATGACACCTCCTGTCTGGCAGCAATCACAAACCCTGGAGTCAAGTTCTGCTTCATTTGTCAGATTACCATCCATGTCCAAGGCGGCAGTTCGGATTGTCATAGCACCACTACCGCCGTGACCACCTGAATCATGATCTCCACCTCCGGTATTGCGACCGTCCAGCCAGGAAAGTAGGAACGTTCCGTCATTCTTAGGTAGCATGGTTACAAATCCGTGCTCTGTTGGTGTGCCGTCATCATGGGGAATAATCGATTCTGACCATTCGCCCCCGACTGGCTTATAGACCACATTCACATCGTAGGAATAAGTGCCTGATGAACTTTTGGCCAGAAAATGAGCAATCATATTTCCCTGATTGTCAACTGCCATCATCGGGTAGTCCGCCCAATTCACAAACCAGTCGTTTCCTGAGGCAATTACCTCGGGATCTTGCCAAACATCATCTCTCAAGACAGAATACTTCAGGTCAATCCAACCCGAATCTCCTTTCTCTACCCATGACATATACAGTAAATTGTCACCTCCCTTGGTCAAATAAGGCAAAGAAGCATTGCTCTCTGAAGGGGACTCAACATTTTGGAGTGCAGAATTTTCTGTCGCCTTTTCTTGATTTTTCTGACAAGACGAAAGCAATAAACTGGCTATGATTAATGCGCTTAATAATTTCATTTTAGGTAGGTTTTAAGTTGTTCAATTTGTTCAGGACTATCCCATTCCCGTGCTCCAACAAGTGTTTCTAATAGCTGACCATCTTTTCCAATAATGAATGTGGTAGGCAAAGAATAGACACCTAAAGACTCTACAGAAGTTTGAATTTGAGTAAACGTGAGGTCAAAAGGTCGTCTTTCAGTGAATTGCTGAATCTTTTCAAGGGATTCATCTGATGCAAGAAGTAAAACAAAGTCATCCGGCAATTCATTTTGCATCTTCACCAGATCGGGCATTTCCCTGATGCAAGGAGTGCACCATGTAGCCCAAAGGTTAAGAATTACAATTTTGTTTTTGAATTGCTCTTTGTCCAGCGTTTCACCTTTCAAATCTGCCAGTTTGATTTTACTGATAAACGTGTCCTTCTCCGGTTGACAGGAAATCAAACCAATTAGTAAAAACGAAATGATTAGCAGTTTTTTCATTGATTCTCAACATCAAACGCGACAGCCGTCTGATCCCATTTAATGGTGATTTGTCCATTCTTATCGTCGATTTCACTGACCTCAAAAGTTAAGGACTCTACAACCTCATCCAGCTTTTGAACCGGAGCTGACACCCGAACCATATCATTTACCTGATCGTAATCATCCGCCAGGTGCATGTCCCAATCTTTACTGACAATGATTGTCCATTCCTCCTCTTCAGGAATGGTAAATAGCCCGTACTTCCCTGCTGGAATTTCTACGCCGTTGATGATTACATTTTTATCAAAAGAAATGGTGGTGGCCTTATGTGCTCCGGTAGCCCATACTGTGCCATAGCCAACCAATCCTCCGAAGATCATTCGGCCTCTTTTACCTGGTGATCCATAATCAATGTGGACATGGTTGTTCCCAATATTGGACATGGAAGCGGTTCGGGGACTCAGTGGTTTTTTCTTGGTGTCCTCTTTTTTAGCTTCATGCTGGTGTTCAGAATGATCTTCCGTCTTCTCTTCCTTTTTTTCGGTAGTTGTGCAGCTCACAAGAGCCATCACTACAATTGTTAAAATCAGATTCTTCATTGTGTATTCTAATTTGTGTTAATGTTTAAATTTTTCAACTCAATAAGGGAAAGTTGTTCCAAAGCACCATTTATGAATGCTTCATCTATCTCTTCCAGTTTCAGTTCTTTAGATTTTGGTTTCATATTGACATAATCCTGAATCATTACACCATTTATACGTCTGGTATTATAAGCCTTTCTGAACCGCACTCCGGTTCCTTCTTTTTCAACGTAGCTGTAAGCCAGATAATCCATGCTGTAATCTTCTATATCAAACCAATAATAAAAAACGTCCTCGAAATCTTCCCCTCCTCCTTCTTCAGCAAACGTGATTTTGATTTTATGGTATTTCTTATCGTCAATCTCAGTTGTGCCACTATACGATTTATTAACCGCTGGGTCATTGAGCCAAAGTGGGAGAAAGGCAAAGTACATAACAGAATTCACCGAACTGGTATATGCAGCACGCCGTTCCTCGGTTATTAATGCTTCCTCACCATTGATGAATCGAACTAATCCATCATTGCTTAACACATCTTTGATTTCATTAGATGCTGTGTCCTTCTGAATTCGAGTGTAGGTATACGTCCATTTCTCACGCCAATACTCGTAGCTTATGGTACGAAAGTCGAATGTTGAAGAGCCATTTCTTAATTTCTCGGTTCCCGAAAAAGCGATGGCCTGATCCACCACTTCCTGTGCAGTTGGGTTAGGTTCAGCACACCCAATAATTCCTACAAACACTAACACAATCAACTTTCTTATCATTTCTATCTTAATCTTAAACTGTTACCTATTACTGAAACGGAGCTGAGGCTCATGGCCAATGCCGCAAGCATCGGACTCAACAAAAGACCAAATACAGGAAAGAGCACGCCTGCGGCTATTGGTACACCTAGCATATTATAAATGAAAGCAAAGAACAGGTTCTGCTTAATGTTCCTCATCACAGCTGTACTCAACTGTCGAGCTCTCACAATTCCATCCAACTCCCCCTTTACTAAGGTTAAGCTTGCACTTTCAATAGCTACATCGGTACCAGTCCCCATGGCAATTCCTACATTGGCCTGAGCAAGTGCCGGGGCATCATTGATTCCATCACCGGCCATGGCTACAATTTTCCCCTCTTCCTGTAGCGCTTTTACTTTCTCGTATTTGTTTTCAGGTAAGAGATCAGCTACATATCCATCTAATCCAAGCTTATCTGCAACCGCTTTGGCTGTATTCTTATTGTCACCAGTGAGCATAATCACTTCCAGTCCTTGTTCTTGCAAATGCTTAATGGCATCAGCTGATGATTCTTTGATGGGGTCAGCAACGCTGATGAACCCTGCCACTTCCTTATCAATCACTACAAACATGACCGTTTGTCCTTCCAGCTGTCTTTGCTTCACATCTTCATCATGCTCCTGATCCAGTGTTAAATCAAATTCCTCCAGGAGCTTTTTGTTGCCAATGGCTATTTGCAGCCCATCTACTTTGCCTGTAATGCCTTTACCAGTAATGGAGTTAAAATCGTCAACCTTCTGAGGTTTCAGTCCTTTATTTTCAGCTCCCTCGACAATGGCATGTGCCAATGGATGTTCACTACTCGATTCAAGTGAAGCGACATTTTCTAGAATGGTTTCTGCACTATGCTTTTCATTAATGGACTGTACATCTTGGAGTGATGGTTTCCCTTGTGTGATGGTTCCAGTTTTATCAATTACCAGGGTTGTGACCTTGTGCATTTCTTCAATGGCTCTGGCATCCTTTACCAAAATCCCCTGCTTCGCACCTTTTCCTGTTCCAACCATGATTGACATGGGAGTAGCTAATCCTAAGGCACATGGACATGCAATGATTAGCACGGTCACGGCACTGGTAAAGGCATAAACTAACTTAGGATCAGGGCCCCAAATCGCCCAAACGGCAAAAGCAATGACGGCAATCGTAACAACGATAGGTACAAAATAGCTGGACACTTTATCAGCCAGATTCTGAATGGGTGCCTTGGTTCGACTGGCTTTATTGACCATCTCGATGATCTGGGAAAGCAGTGTGTCGCTTCCTACCTTCTGCGCTTTCATTTGAAAGGAGCTGGTACCATTGATCGTACCGCCAATCACATTGTCTCCTTCCGATTTCTCCACGGGAACAGGTTCACCTGTGATCATCGACTCATCGATACTACTTTTTCCTTCGGTAATCTCCCCATCTACAGGGATCTTTTCACCTGGTTTAATCTTAATGATGTCATCCAGCTTTACATGCTCCAAGGGAATAGTCATTTCTTCCCCGTCCCTGATGACAGTCGCTTCTGGTGGTACAAGGTTGAGAAGCTCCTTGATGGCAGAATTGGTTTGACTTCTTGCTTTTGCTTCCAATAATTGTCCTAATAGAATCAGGGTAAGAATGACAACTGCAGCTTCAAAATATAAGTGAACAGCTCCTCCCTCGGATTTGAATTGATCAGGGAAAATATCAGGAAACAGCAAGGCAAAAATGCTAAACAGGTATGCAGCTCCAGCTCCCAAGGTGATGAGTGTCCACATGTTCGGTGAGCGGTTGATGATGGATTTGTACCCTCTCACAAAGAAATTCCAACAAGAGTAAAAGATGACTGGTGTACTCAGTGCAAACTGCACCCAACCCCAGGTCTTTTCGCTTGCGATTCCGGATAAAGAAACACCTATCATCTCACTCATGGCGATGAAGAAGACAGGGAGCGTAAAAGCCACCGAAATCCAGAACTTGGCCAGCATTTTCTTGTATGCTTTGTGTTCCTCCGAACCATCATCGGTAGAAGCTTTTTTCGGTTCCAAGTCCATTCCACATTTCGGACATGATCCTGGATGATCCTGCTCTACTTCAGGGTGCATTGGGCACGTGTAAATGGTTTTTGAACTTTCCTCCTTTTCCAAATCCATTCCACACTTAGGACAATCACCCGGCTTGTCATATTTCTTATCTCCTTCGCATAGCATAGGACAATAGTATTTACCAGGCCCTCCAGTAGGCTTCTTTTTAATTTCCGGCATGGGATGGTGATGGTGCTTGTGGGATCCTGGAAGGTGGATGTCATAGCGACCTCCATCATTCTGCAAGGCTTCTTTAAGTGTTTCAATTGGAATATGAGACTCCATTTGAACAACCGCTTCCTTATTGGCTAAATCAACGGAAACATCGGAAATACCCTCAACCTCATTGAGCGTTTTCTCTACATGACTCTTGCAACCATTGCAGGTCATTCCGGAAATTTGATACGTGTGTTTCATTATTGAAATTCTGTTTTCTGTTCAACCAAATTGGCGTATTAATCCAAATGCTTTTAACTTTTAATAATACAAAGTTCCTCAACGAGAGGAAACATTTCGTTACAGGATTCGGAGAATGATTTACAATATTTTGGTGAGGCTGGGTTAAATGGAATCCAAAGAACGACGGTCAGCTCTCTTCAATTTTTTAAAGGCAGTGGTTGTCATCCCCGTCTCATTCTTAAATTGAGTAGAAAGGTAGGCAACACTGCTGTATCCCATCTGAAATGCGATTTCTGAAAGCGTCAATTCATCATAGATGATCAACTCTTTGACCTTCTCTATTTTTTGACGAACAATGAACCGCTCGATAGTTATCCCTTCTACCGAAGAAAACAGTTTGCTTAGATGAGTATAATCGTGATTGAGATGCTCTGAAAGTAACAATGAGAAATTTTTATTTAAAACTTCCTCGGGGTAATGGATCCATTTGATCAATAGCGATTTGATCTGGCCGATCAGTTTAGATTTGCTGTCAGTTAACAGCTCGAACCCATGATCGGTCAATTTCTCCCTTAACATTACTTTCTTGACTTCATCCAGAGAGTCATTTGTTGCTATTTCTCCCAACTGTATTCTCTCGACCGATATGCCTAAATCTTTAAAGATGTATTGTACTGTAGCAATACAACGAGGGCACACCATGTTTTTGATGTATAAATTTTTGGGCTCGGTCATCTTCATTTCAACATTGTTTATAGTGATAAATTACGGGATTTTGCCGGTTTTACTATCCAACGAAAATCACATTTGTTCGCTCCCCCCGCTATACTTCCTGTCCGCTCTAGCCTTGCCCCCCACATAGAAGCCAATGGAATATCCAATGCACACCAGGTGTTTACACAAAACTGAGACAACCCTTGTTTGTGAAAATATTCGGCAACAGGGCATTTTAAACAGTCAAAACCAACCACATTTTTAGCGGTCGTCGAATCCTTCCATAAATAAGCCGGGCCATTAAAAGGGAATGACCTAAACAGCTTGGTAGCTTTCAGTAATCTGCCATGTGCGCTTCGATTACTCCATCCAGCAAGCCACCATGAGAATCTGCCCATTTTTTGATAGATTTTCCAGGCAATGTCATAAAAAAGCTGTGTGGCGGTCTCTTCTCTTTTGCCCCTTGCTCTTAGTTCTTGATAAAACCCTGTGGACATAGCAGAAAGGTGAATCATGAGTGATGCTCCCATTGTAGGCATTGCAGGCAATTCCGGCTTAAGAGCCAAGTAACGCCTCGAATAGGCTTTAAGAATATCATGAACTTCAACGCTCTTGAAATATGGTGCAAGAACGTGTTTTGCTTCTTTAGCTGCTTGTTTCTTAAACCAATACAACATCAGTGTCCTCAACTTATTTTTTATGCCTCCCTGTTTCATGTCATGCCTATGTTTGGAAATCATTAGCCCATTAACCGTTCAGTGTGTTTGTAGTCCGTAGGTTATTAATATTCGACAATCCAAAAACGATCATCATAAAACTTTGCCCGATTTCCATTATTACCAAAATTTTCGACGGTATCGTGACCGGTACAATATCCCCATAGCCTATACCCGCAAACGTGACAATACTGAAGTAAAACGTTTCGAACAAATGCTCGAAGTAGTTGAAATTTTCTGTTGTAGTAAAGCCCTGAAAGGATGACGAATCGGCAGCCATCATACAAGTAAAGTCTGCTGCATAAGAGAAAACGATGAGTATGACCAGCAATCCGAATATCCAGAGCAGCTGACCAAAGGAATGGCATTGCCTGATGGATTCATTCACTTGTCTAAAGGTAAAAAAAGTAAAATATCCGGTTTTGACAAATGCCAGAAAGATCACCAGAAAGGGCACCCAGCTAAGTTCATGATCCACAAACCGCATCAGGTAGATGTACCCAATCGCAATAAAGGCTACTAGTACAATTGCAGGGCGCAAGTGTTTGAGGAGTTGCTTCAAGAAATTCTGAGAGGTCATGTTATCCCTGTCAATTTAGTTGTTGTTGAACCCTTTAATGAACAAAGCATATCTTTTTTGCGGAACCTCCCCTTAATATAATAACATTTTGAAAGAGGAAAAGGGCCTGCCTCTCGACAGACCCTTTCATCACCGCTTCTACTACTCAGCTAACCTAGTCTCTGGATTAGAAGCTAATTGCCGCTTCGATCACAATGCCATCAAATTCTGCCCCTTGATATAGCGTACTGTCAAATCCTGCACCATCGTATTTCTGACTCACATACTCAATCTTGGTCAATACATTTTTTGTCAGGAACCAGCCAGCTCCTACATTGATCCTATTGATATCAACGGTGGAGGCATTGTCGCTTACTTCCCCACTTACGGAATTGTATCTGCCTCCCAGATACCATTGCTCATCGGCTCCAAATCGATAAAGGGCCTCTGCTCCAAGTTGAGTAAAACCACCACCTGCAGAATCATCTCCGTTATTGGCTACTTCATATACACCAAAGAATTCAAATCCCTGGAATTTCACAAATGGATTTATTTGAAAAGAGGTCAGGTAGCTAAACCTTGGATTATACCTTCCGGAAAAATTGCCCCCGTCAGCCACGGCATAATACCTGCTGCCTGCACGGTCGCCACCGTAGATGTAGTCTCTGGTATTTTTGTCTGAACTGCTATAAAAAGATCCTGTCAGCCTTACCCTCAGATCATCATTTAACTGCTTATCATAGCCCAGTTTACCAAAGACCACAAACCCTTCATCGGTACTTGTCACGCTTTGATTCAGCCGACCGTTAGTAGCACCCAGTACGCCAATAAATCCGGAACTCTGAATAGTTAACTCCGCAAAGGGTTCAGTTGTAAAAGCATCCATAATGTAGTTACCTACAAAAGGATTGAAAATGGCGCGTGCATTATCTGACCTTCGAAAGTGGACATCACCGTAGTTAATCTCGTCCATACCAAACCTCAAGGTCGCCACATTCATCAATCCGCTCAAAAGTCCCGGTTTGATGAAATCAAGTTTATCAATCTGCAAGTATCCCCCTTTCACATAGGCCTCGGTGTGATTGCGCGATGATAAATAGGTTCGTAAATGCATTCTCATACCGTCAGCTAGTTGCACATCAAGGTTCAAATTGGCCGTTGGCAAATTGAAATTATTTCCAAGAGTAGCCAGTGAATCTCCGGAATTGGTCTGGGAGATCCCCTGAAACTGCAGGGCGAAATCACCTCCCACACGAACTTTGAGTCCGTCAAAGACCGCATCGCTTTGTTTGGGAGTTTCAAATACGTTGAGGCCATCCTTATCATTGGATCGGAAGTAGCCCATTTCCGGTTGCTGGGCGAATAAATAGCCCGATCCCAGTACAAACAAGACTGCTATATATCTGGGGTTGAAATGTGTTTTCATGATTGTTATGATTTAAGTTATATTAAGTATGCTCTACAATGATTTTGTATTCGATGGTTACTTCATCACCCGTCTTCATCGTACCGAACATGGCCGTAGGAGGGGAGATGTTGAAATCAGTCATTTTGAAAGAAACTGATCCTGTAAACGATATTTGGTTATTAGGATCAATCTTAAAGTTGGCAGTGACAGGGATATTTCTTTCCGTACCAGCAATTTTCAACTTGCCGACTGAGACTACCACTTTATCTTCACGATACTCAAATACCGCTGCTTCATATTGTATGACCGGATGTTTTTCCGCCTTTAACGCATCATAAGTCTTATTGTCCATTAATCTTTCTCCACTTTCGATAGATTTAACCGGGATGGTCACCCTCAAATGACCCAACAGTAAGGGATCAGTATCCTCAAGGTGCAATTCCACCTGTACTTCCTCCATTTTCACCTGTGACTCCCAGTCGTGAAGGGAAGAAGTCCCCTGAACAGCTATCTGGCTGACTGCCGGATGAAACCGGGCTTGTGAAAAGGAATGGAGTGAGAATAATCCAAGGAGTATGATGCTTAGTAATTTCATTATCAATAAGGATTAAATGTTTTATGTGCGAATTTACGTATGGACTGTGTCCAACTATTTTTGAAATATTGTGTATCATTGACGATATTTTGGTCTTCTTCTGACCTTTACCTGGAAATCCCGGTTCAGTGAACAGCAGTCCAGTCTCCTGGTACCAAAGGTGCTGTCAGTGTCGCTGGCCATTGAATCCAACCACCTCTTCCACAGCGACTTTTTCTCTTTTGCTTTTTCGCGGAAACCTGCTTTTCTTACAATATCCCTGATGTATTCCGGGCTGTATTGATACGAAAGGAAGTCTACACTAAAGCTGTCCAGGTCGGTTCTTATAAAGCTGACACCTTCCTTGCTACTCAGACCAACGGTGATTGCGTGCCACACCTCCTCCGGTATCTCTCCGGCAGAAGTCAAATTCAGTGTTCTTCCAAAATCTTCCATTTTCTGAAGTGTTTGATTTACTGATTTTAACCGTAAGGATTACGAGCAGTTTGATGAAATTAGGACTGAGATTTATATTATTTTGCGTTATTCAACGACCACTTATTTAGGGCAATATTTCTGAATTTCCTGAAGTGATTTTAATGGTTCTGTTTCCTGTCAGTCTCTCCCGAAACGTCAATTAAACCGCTGGGCTCTGCCATACAACCTCAGTAACCAAAATTTGCCCTCTCATCCAATACTTCCCGATTCAACACTGTCTGAAATAGATGAATGCCTTCCACCTTCCCAAACGGGCTGAGGACAAGTTTCGCATCGTCCATCAGTTTGATATCTAAAGTCAGTAAGCAAGACATGACCTCACTTCCTTCCCAGTGCTCAAGTACGCCCTCACCTGTTATGTAATATGCAGCCTCATCATAATAGAGTTCGCCCTGGATATTGAAATTCCTGGTTGGGTGCGACTGAGTTTCAATTTCCCTCAGCGAAAGCCTGGACTTGATGGCCACATCATAGTCGTAAAAAAAACGGTTGGAAGGGATATAATCGTCGAGGCTGTCGTCCAGCTTGAAATTGATGACCACTTCAGCCTCGTCATAGTCCAGCAGCACATTGATATTCTTAAACTCGTGTGTTACCAATGAATCTCCATCCAGAGTTTTAGCAACCAGCTTACCTTTTCGGGTAATGTAAGTTCTCTGCGCTTTAACAGGAGGAGCTAATATCATTAGCATTATTAAAATATTGACAAAATAGATGACCGGTCTCATAATTAGCTCATTTACATTAAACTCAATTATATATACCGCAAAAAAATCCCTGCCGTTTTATCTTATTTCGATATTGATTGATGGAATTTCCATCTCCTTAAACTCTATTTCCTAAATGCAAACCATATTCCTACAATCATCACAATACTTGCTCCCAAGGCAATCAATAATCCTGTTATCAGTGCACTTCTTGTGGCATCCCTTTGTTCTTCAGGCAAATGGCTTTTTACTTTCTCCAGCTTTTTGGGCGTAGCGCTCACTTTCTTTTCAGCTACACGAGGTTCTGGTTCAACTTCAGGTTCTCCTTTACTCACCTGAGCGATATGATCCAATAATGCATCAATTTGTTCATCGCTCAAAGGCGTAGAAGGCATGGGTATCATGCTGAACGCATTAAAAACAGCTACTGCTTTTTCATCACCCTCTGCTACCATGGTTTGAGATTCACGAATGAATCGTGCGATCCATGGCTTTTCATATTTGTCGCTTACTCCTTTCAGATCAGGCCCTACCAACTGGCCTTGGCCAATAGTATGGCAAGCTGCACAGTTGGTAGCAAATATGCCCGACCCATCTACTTCCTGAGTGTAACCTCCATAGCTAATACCTAGTGCCACCAAGATCAGAAAGTAACGTGCCTTTTTTACTTTCATTTGATCAATTTGCTGATTGCATAAATTCTAGAACTTTTTCTGCTTCTACCTTCGTAAGCTGTGCGCGAATCTCCATATGCTTCATGGCCACATCCCACTGTACATCGCTAAAAGTTGCAGGAGAAGCAGTATTGTGACATCTAATACATGACTCTGCCCAAAGCTGAGCACCACTTTTCTGCAAAACATACTCAGGAGTTCCCTTAGAAGCATTGTCAGTACTGCTGGTAGCTTTTTGCTGCGAGGCACACTGTGTGAAAACAGTGGCCACAAAGACTACAACAGTAATTAAGAGTAGTATTTTATTGAAATTCTTCATCTTCGTTTGATTTTAAAAGCCCAGGGTCCATTGAATATAAAAGGTATTGACATCCAGTTCTTCAGGTTCTTCGCCTCCTTCTCCATGCCCTCCGGTAATGCTATCCATCTGATAGGCAAACTTGATGGCAGTTCTCCAATCTATCCAATAGTTCAGACCGAGGGCGAGTTGGGTGCTTTCTGACTCCCATGGTGCTTCTTCTGGAGTGTTGAGTGTGGAATAGCGACCTACTAATTCCAGGTTCTTAACAAATCCGCTGGAGCCAAATGTTGGGCGATAGCCGAGCTGAAAGAAACTGGAGTTGGATTTGTTGTCAAACGTATATGACTCCATCAAACTATCCTCTTCAACTGTGTATGTCTGATCGTCAATATTGATGAAGTTGATTTGTCCTTTAAGATCGATTACTCCACCCAGAAAGGATACCTTCCTTACATAGGTCCAGTCAAACGCATACATAAAAGCACCCACATCTTCTAATTCAGAGTCACGGTTGCCCAGCTTAGCTAATTGGGCTGAAAAACCAATCTCCAGGGACTGGTCTTTTAGAGGAAACACTCCTAAACGTCCCCCAACAGCCTTATTATTGTTATTGTCTTCATCTGGTTCGTGAACAATCATGCCAACTTCCTCTGCTTCTTCCTCACCATCCTCGATGCGTGGACCGTTCACTACATAGAGTGAGTAGTTGAACTTCATTCCTCCGAGATAAGAGGCACCTCTTAACTCTGCTCCCAAGTCTGAGGTGGGGAGAATTCCATCGTGTCCATACCCTAGTGGGACTGTTGGCAGCCTGTTGATCCATGAAGGATGCAGTCTGTCGAAAAAGATTCCAAAAGGAATAAGAATTTTACCAGCCCTAAGGTTTAGGTTGGGTGCGAGGCTATAATTAAAATTGGCATACTCCAGTGCAACGTGAACCTCACCATCTTCAACTTCAAATTCTAATTCTCCTTCGAAGAACAGTTTGTCCGATTGCTTATAGAGAAACAGTGGTACAAACCTTGCATTTCCAAAGGTGGTTTCTTCGTCATTTGACATGAATGTCGCATCTGAATATCCGCGTAGCAAAAACCGGCTATTGCCAGGCTTTGGATCGAGTGTATTAGACTGGTTTTGAGCGTTTGATTTAACCAATACAAGTATCATCAACGCAGAGCCTAAAAAGTATTTGTATATCATAAGCCAGTAGTTTTATTGTTTCAGTGTTCGTAAGTAGCTCACCAGCTGCCACCTTTCCTCTTCGGAAAGAGTAGCTTTATAAGATGCCATAGGAGCTCTACCTTCTGTGATCTTCCAGAAAATAGCTCCATCACTTTGAGTATGAAAGGTCGCTGTAGTCAAATTAGAAGGTTTTGGGTTGAGAGCTGCTCCCGCTATTCCATCGCCCTTACCTTTTTCTCCATGACAGATAGCACAATAGGTTGCAAAGAGTTTCTTTCCTTCTTTAATTGCCAATTCTTGTCCTATTAAAGGGTTTTTGAGCTTATCTGCTTCAGGAGGAGCTTTCCATTCCTGCTGAATTGTGCTCAAAATCATCACGCTCAAAATCATGACTATCAATTTCATTATCTTTCCATTTATGTTTATATAAATGGGAGCATGAGTCACACCCCCTTAATAATTTCATTCTACCTGAGAATTCTACTATGACAATAATAATATGTAAGTGACTCCAGTCAGTTACTATATTTTGATTATGATTGATGAAATAATGACTTGGGCTTTGATTAAAGGGAAATCCTGAAAGTCTCCTCTTCCTTTGCAGCCATATAGTAGCAGAATGATCCGATCATGGTGTTGATAAAACCGGTTTCCTTCACAGATGAAAAACCAGCCTTTTCAATAAATTCAGGAATCTTGCCATCAACGTTATCCTTGGTAGTCTTAAAACCATCTAGCAATTGCACTGCGTAGAAAACAACTCTCATTCTATGGGATTTGGCTTTGCCCCAATCGCCAATGATCAGCTTGCCGCCCGGTTTTAGCACCCTGTGTATTTCCTTCAGCGCACGTTGTTTAGCTGCTCTGTCCAGATGATGAAACACCAGGCAGCTATATACCTTGTCAAACGATTCTGATTTAAATGGAAATCCTGCTCCTTCATAGAGTTCCAGTGGGATTGCCAATTGATTTTTTGTCAGTTTATGTACTGCTATCTCACGTATTTTTGGATCAATATCCAATCCAACAAAATGGCAATTTGGATTTTTACTTGCTCCAATGAGCAAGTTGGCACCAGTACCAAAACCAAATTCAAGGATATATTCTCCATTTTTGGGGTTCACGTGATCGATCAGTTTGTTCCTGAACTTACGCTCCGGCATAGTAAGCTTGATAGCCAGATCATACCACAGCGTCAGCCAATCAACACCAAGTGCCGGAGTATATTTAGTTGGTTTTTCATTTCTACTTATGATTAAGGGCCCTTTATTTAGTTTTTCTTCCATCAATTCCCATCCTTGCTCTATCAGACATTTATGTGATCCATAGGCACAGAAAACACAACATTCCTCTTTGGATATTGTAATTACACATGCGCAACCGATGCAAAAGTATTCTTCCAGTTTTTCTGAATGAATACTCTGCTTTTGTTGATATCCACATATCGGACAGGTGAGGATAGATTCATATATGAGCGACATAACCCGTTGATGAAATTTTCTTGATCTTAGTCATATTAGTTGCCCATATATATATCCAATAACTCACTCACCGCGTACTGCTCATCTATTGGGAAGGGGCTCTCCTTCCACTGATATAATGAGTCATATAAACTACTCATCCTCAAGCGGAACGATCTCGATGGATTTAATAAGTACATTTCCTATACCATTCAACATGATCCCAACATACCCATCCTGCATCTTGTCACCATGGCCATGCGTAACTGTCTCATTACCCATATATCCCTTGAAATGTGTTCCGGCAGCAGAAACACGCAAGTTGATCCATTCGTTCACAGGATCAAAACTACCCTCATCAAACACTTCTTCGTTTCCATTTACCATCCTTCCCAGCTTCATTTTTCCACCATTGATGCTCACAAACTCATGGTTTTCTACGTTTTTTGCATGGTGGATCAACTTTAGCGTGCCGTCAAAACCCACAACATTGATCATGGCCGCCATACCCACATTGCCGTAGGTCTGATGAAATACGAATGCGGTGGGTGACCCATTTGCAGTGAGCTGGAGATGGTTATCACCTGAATCGTTTTGGATCACTTGAGGGCTAATGTTCTCCAGACCTCCGATGATAAAATGAAAATCCTCGGTGAGCGTATAATTATTACCGCTTCCTGGTTTCCAGGTCATGCTTTCGTTACCTGACATTTCTATTGAGCCTCCTTCATGATGATGCCCCTCTTCCCCGGATGCGTGTTCATGTTCAGCTTGTTCTTCAGCCATATTTTGCCCTTCGTCATGGCTCATTTCACTTTTGTCATGCTCGCTTGCGTTTTCCTTCTTTTTACCTTGGGAACAACCTGCTATCATGAAAACAATGGCCAGCAGCACTGTAGCAATCGAATATTTTATGCTTATCATATGTCTATATTGTTTAGTTTTTAATTCCTACCCCGTATTTGTAAACGAGTTTTCCTCCCAGATCAGCGGTCTTGGCGACCATACCCGCACCTACTATTCCAAGCAAGAGAAAAAGTATGGCTACAGCTTTTTTATTATCCCATTGTCGCCAGTAGGCAACCAGCCTAATGACTTCATAAGCGACAAAGAAATAAAGGGTGTAATGACCCCAATCCGAATGATTACTGGCAGTTACCTCACCCTGAAAAGGGATGGCCACCAAATCAATGGCTTGTTTGCCACTAAAAAAAGCCACTAGTGCACCCATGGCCGCCAATCCGTAAATAGTCACTGCCGATTTTCTTAGCCAGTCTTTGGATCTGACCAAAGATATAAGATCAAACAGAACAGCCACTAACCACAGCGCTATGGGAAAGTGAATGATCAGTGGGTGTATGTTGGGTGCCCAGTCGGGTAGGAGTTGCTGCATATTTAGAATAAGAGTTTATCCCTCAAAATTCGCTGAATAATCAGCAGCTTTATTTATGAAATTTTCACTATTTATTATGAAATTATGGCCTCATTTTATCAATACAGTTTAGACATAACTACCACTAAGGATTTTGCATTTACTTCATATCTGGTTTTAGCAATGGGCCTATTGCCGAAACCAAAAAATGATGGTTCTTTTTGGGTATCAATCATAAGATGCCATTTATTGTCTGTCTGAGGCAACTCAAATTGTAGTGGTTCAGTCCAGGCATTGATCATAAAATGATATTGGTAATCCCCAAACTCCTCCCTCAGTTGATAAGCCAGTGCATGGGAATGGTAGCTCCAGTCCGGTTCGAATAGTTTCACCCCATGCCACGTGATGCACTCGTTACCTCTTTCAGGTTTTTCACTCCAGAATCTTTCCATCCGGAATATTCGCTGTGACTGGTTGAACTTAATCAGTTGCTGTACAAATTCAAGCAAGTCAATGTTTCTTTCCACCAGATCCCAGTCAAACCAACTCAATTCATTGTCCTGGCAATAGCCGTTGTTATTTCCTTTCCGGGTTCGCCTCACTTCGTCTCCCATGGAGATCATCGGGGTACCCTGAGAAAGCAGTAGTAATACCAGGAAGTTTTTGATCTGCCTCAGACGCAATGCTTCTATTTCAGGGTCATCAGTAGGCCCTTCCACTCCATGATTCCATGAGTAGTTATCGTTGCAGCCATCCCTGTTGCCTTCCCCATTGGCTTCATTATGCTTATGATTATAGCTTACCAGGTCATTGAGTGTGAATCCATCATGACACGTAACCATATTGATGCTTCGGTTCGGGTCGCGGAAGGGTTTATTGTACAAGTCGGGACTTCCTGCTATTCGACTGGCAAAATCACTAACCGCTCCTTTATCACCTCTGAGAAACCTTCGGATATCGTCCCTGAATCGCCCGTTCCATTCTGCCCATTTATCCCCTACAAAAGATCCCACCTGATAGAGCCCCCCGGCATCCCAGGCTTCTGCGATGATCTTGGTATTCGCCAGGACAGGATCTGATTCTATTTCCCAGAGGATGGGAGGATTCTCCATCGGGTAACCGTGCTCGTCTCTTGACATGATAGAGGCCAGGTCAAACCGGAATCCATCAACGTGCATTTCTACCACCCACCTTTTCAAAGCATCCATGATCAACCGTCGAACCACAGAATGGTTGGTATTGAACGTATTGCCACAGCCGGAGAAGTTCATGTAATACTCCTTCTCATTAGAAAGGATATAGTAAGTTTCGTTTTCAAGTCCATTAAAAGAAAGTGTAGGTCCGGATTCATTGCCCTCAGCCGTATGATTAAAAACCACATCCAGGATCACTTCGATATTGGCTTTATGGAAAGCCTTCACCATATTCCTGAATTCATCGGCGATCACATGCGGATGGTCACAATAACAGTAGCCATTATGCGGGGCAAAAAAAGCGAGGGGCGAATATCCCCAATAATTGGTAAGAGACCCGTTAGCCGAGTCCTTTGGATCAAACTGGGTCACGGGCATCAGCTCCACGGTGGTGATCCCCAACTTTTTCAAATAAGGAATTTTCTTCACCATTCCTGCGTAGGTACCCAGTTTTGACTTTTGAACCTTCGAATTTGGATGACGTGTGAACCCTTTTAGGTGAAGCTCATAGATAATCGACTGTGAATAGGGATGATGAACATGTTGATCGTCTTTCCAGTCATAGGCGGTTGGATCAACTACCACACATTTCATGGTCCTATCATATCCTGGTTCAGTCTGTCCAAAACCCGAAAACGAGTTTCTGTAATATGCTTCAGGCGTGACTATCGCCCTGGCATATGGATCCAGGAGTAATTTGGACTCATCAAACCTGAGCCCGTTATCGGGATCATAAGGACCGTGAACTTTGTAGCCATATAACGTACCTACAGGCAGGTCTTTTACAAATACGTGCCAATAATGAAAGCTGTGATTGATAGACGATTTAAGAGAAATGACCTGAAAGGGATCCGCGTCCTCTACTT
Organism: Cyclobacteriaceae bacterium; assembly: GCA_965228045.1. GTDB lineage: Bacteria > Bacteroidota > Bacteroidia > Cytophagales > Cyclobacteriaceae > JANQEU01. The sequence goes on from OZ245789.1 coordinate 3,489,854, forward strand.
TTTCAAAGAGGTATAGCTCTATGGTCAGTGCATTCTTGGAATACAGGCTGAAATTTACACCTGATTTTTCCACTGTAGCCCCCAAAGGATTAGGATCTCCGGCAGAAACCGGATAGCGCCTGACCCTCTTCTTTTTCTTATCGTCCATGGTGATCATTTCCTTGGGATTTTAATTGGAAATCTTTTCATCATCTTATGGATAGATGGGTGCAGATCATCATACATGATATTGGGGTCATAAAGATCGCCTTGAGCCAGACCTTCCCAAACGATGCGGTTCGTTTGTGGGTCGATAGCAGTCAATTTGGCACCACCATGAGCATATTTCACAACCTCCGGTTTAGAATATTCCTCTTTCCAGCCTGGGTTACCGCTAAGTTTGCCGTTGTAGAGATAAACTGTAGGCGCATTGTAGCTATCTATTGAATTATAATCAGGATAGTCGTTTGCCCGGGGTACTTCAACTTTTCTTGCATGGCTCAGCCACTCTACCTGTAGCAATAGATCCGGATTGGCAGTATCTGGTTTTAGCTGTCGCTCAGCCATACAATGCCCAAAATAGTTTCTGGTCTTTTGCCGGATAAAATCATTATCATACTCAGTATCAGTATTATGCTCTTTTTCAGGCAGCCAGGCGTAGGTTTCATATTGAGAGAAATCTATACTCTTGTCTTTAGTGACCTGTACATCCTGATAAACGCTACAAGATGCCAAAGCGATAAGAGCTACTATGAGCGAATTTGAATATATGAATTTTATCATAAGCTTCTTGTTGGTCTCCGGAAACCAGCTCGCCCCAACGCTATGTCACAGGCAAGCCAGTTATGCTCCGGAGGTTTATGGATCAATAAAACCCTGTATGGTAAAAAAACGAATAAATTTCCCAATGGTCTTACGAAGTTTTAATAAGCTTTTACGAAATTTTGAAAAGTGTTCAGGCACTATCCAATGTGCTTCTAAAAAGCTAAAAGATGAAGGTTTCATTAAAGAATTACCTCTTATGAAAACCTCTTTTTAAAGGTTATTAGACAATTGGAGTAGATAATAAAACATCAACTGGAGGGTGTCTCAACTGTTGTGATTTGAACAAATAAAATCATCTTATCTGCCTAAAGTGAATAGCATCATTATAACCATCGATACCACCATCACAGAGCCACCCAATATTCCCCAATGAGTCATATGATTCTGAGCTCTGTTTTTTTGAGTGGTAAAGCGTTCCGGATCTTTCAAGAAAACAGACCGACATTCTTCGGAATCGAAGTAATAAACCGTATGTCCTAATTTGGTAGATATTGTACTATCCGCCACCACTTGCCCACAAACCGGATCACGTTTTTACCAGAAGTAGAATAATTGGTCTGTTTCAGCGACATACATGAAGTCGTTGCGATTAAAAAAATCAAAGTGATTGCTGTTTTTTGTCTAAAACTATTCATGGAATCTTCTGTTTGACTGCCGGACAAAAGTGGAAAGGATTGATGTAGATAAAACTGACACACGTCCTAAAATACCTTGATTTATTTCACTATTTGGATATCATTGTAAACACTACTATAGGCTAGAGCGGCCATAACCTTGAGGAGTGTTAGATGACTTATACACAATTAAACGTCTGATCTTGCGACAAGCACTTTATGAAAACTTGTTGATTTTTTAATAAATTTCATCAACCCTCTGGTTCTTCAATTCCTACTCATACTTTTTAGTTCTTCTTCATAAGGCTCCAGCTCCGCCTTGATCAAGATGTTGAACACCGGGGAATCTGAATACTTCGAAAATCGCAAACCTAGCCACTTACTGCCAACCGCAGAGCACATATATAGTGTTAGGTTTCCTCTTCTGCCATCTAAGCTATCCCCAAAAAATCCCATTACACTAACTGGTCCCATCCCAACCTTGTTGAACACCCGGCCGATCAAAGCAAACTGCAGTAGATCATCTTTACCAGAAATAATATTTTCCTGCATGAGATCAATCTTGATTACAAATTCACTCTCATTCTTGCGGAACAGCCGTTTATCTACCTTCCTTTTCCCAGTCGTTAAGTCTGAGCCTTTAACGGTGATCCACATGATTATTTTCTCTCTGTTAAAGATAATATCCACCTTTTCGCTGTTTGCTATGGATATTCCGTCTTTGTAGCCAAAGTGGATCGACAGCTTGCCCTCTTTTGCTACATAGTAATTTTGTGCGACCGCTCCGGACCCCAGCAATATACCTATGCCTATCAGGAAGAATCTCAATACCTTCATGCTTCTACCAAACCTCATATTTTCCTCCTTACTCACACAACCATAGCAGCTTATTGAACATAAAATAGTCCAGATCGCTGCATCCATTTGCCGTTTTGCACTGATCTATACTTACTTTCAATTGATCGTATGAGTCGACCTCTCCCTGTTCTTCCCATTCGCAGATCATACGCCTTCTCTCATCCCATATCGGGAAAGAATAGGGGTCATGAGCGGACAACAGGTAGGAAACCACATACTTTACTTCATCAATATAAAGCAGGTCATTACACAGGGTGTCAAATAGTCCCAGATCCCGAGCGCTGATACCCACTTTCACATCCTCTAGTACGAACCTTTCCTGAACTTCATTCAGCTTCATATCGGGAATGCACCTGCCAAGGCCTAAGGCCCCGAATTTGGCTGCAACACTCGCTCTGTCCCACAGGTCACGATTCACTTGAATGTAACGGAGTGTCCTGTGGTCAGCTATAAAATACCCCTGAACGGATTGAAAAGTTTTCAACCATGATCTTATAGATTTCATAGTCTCTACAAGCTTACAAATGCCCAATACTGACGAAACGCACTGGGTACAGGACTGAGTTTGCCCACAGAACCAACGTTAAAATCAGGCAGAGGTGTCACTGGGTTATCTTGCTTCGCTTGCTTAACTTGACTATCAGCACAGTTGCAGTCCTCACAGCCACACCCACAAGTACACTTCTGTGGTTGGGCTTTAAGGGATGACTGCCTTTCAAAAGACCTACGAACTTCATCCTCCCAACTCTTCCGGTAGTCAGATAGGGACATTCCGGTATATTTTTTGAACTGCCCCGATAGGTAGTGGATACTGCTGTAACCAACAGTAATAGCGATCTGACTCAGGTTGAGGTCACCTTGCTTGATAAGCCCTTTTACCTTGTTGGTTCTAAGCTCAACAAAATATTGCTCAATAGTATTACCAGTAAATCGCCGATATATTTTACTGAGCTGATGGTAGTTTCTTGCAAGCTCCTGTGAGATATAGTCTGACAGCTTCAGTTTCTTGCTCAACGTGCTGATATTTTCCAGATAATAAAGGATTGTTTTATTTATTTCCGAGACCAACACTTCGTTTTGGTCTCGTACCATTCCCAGCCCGAGGATTTTCAGTTTTTGATCTATCAGATTAAAATTCGGGAAGGTTTCTGTTTTTAAGGTGGCATAGCCAAGATCAACTTCAGTAAATGGTATTTCCATTTCACTTAGGATCTGCTTAACTACATGGATGCATCGCGGGCATACCATGTTTTTTATTTGTATTGTGATCGTTTGCATGACAATATTGATTTGTTGTGAAAAAAATGAGACATAAAATCTCCACTCCAGGAGATTTCCTGGATAATCAATATTGTATTTTAACAGAGGAAGGACTGATACAGAATACGCACATCATAACCACTCAATGGTGGTGAAAGCGAACTGTTCAGTGAATAAACATTGTGCTTTTTATTGGAAGTAAAACTTGTGAACTCCTGGGCAAGGGCTACAACCTGCAATAACACCGGGACTTTCTCCATCTGGAACGACGGCAGTTCGCTGTTGACAAGACTGGCCAATAAACGACTGGTTTCTTCTTCGCAGCATTCTTCTTTGTCACCATGCTGATGATTGGAATGATTGTGCTTATCCTGATGCAGGGTCTTAGGGTGAAGGTCATTATGGTGATCCCCATCATCTCCATGTTGATCATGTCCATGATTCCTGCCGTAAGAATGAAGATCAACTGCCTTATTTTGGCCGGAATACATCCTTATGTCCAGAATACCCAGATCACAGAGAGCATTACATATAAATACTCCTGAGAGCGCTAAGAGCAAACCTAGCGTCAATTGTATTTGAATTATACGTAATTTCCTGATAATCATGAATCCGACTTTCAAGCAAATTACATAAAATATGAGTTCAATTCAACTGATTTATATCACCATGAATGGTGATTCATACCATTTACTATCCAATACGATCAATTTGTATTAGAGTCGTTCAATTCACTGAATGCCTGAAAATTTTCAGTAGATTCAAAGTAGAGTACTCCTCCATATTTTGAATCAGGGTTGAGATAAATGAATGCCATGGATTTGTCTACCTTCTCTCCTGAAAATGGATCAATTGCATACCGGGATTCCGGTTTTTGATTGAGTGTGGTCACACACATTTCGCAGCAGCCATAGTACATTTTCCCGTTTACAGGAACTTCTATCTGCTGCACACCGAGGTAGGTATTATTGACCATGCAGACCTTATTCCTCGGAAGCACTTCATCCTCAGTAACCCAGGCTGATGGGGGTGTGCTTTTGTATAAGTTGTAACCTATGATACCCAGGACTACAACCGCAAAAAAAGACAAGATGACAATGGATTGTTTATCGAGTTTGAGGCTCCCTGTCCTTCCCTTTAGTCGCTTATTCTTTTTCATAATCGTGCGCTGTTTGTACCTGGGCTTCAGCTTCCTGATAATCACCGCCAATCTCAGAATTGGAAGCCTTGCCCAGGGTTTTAGATTTATCAATACTTCGTCCTACTCATCAGATTGTGTTGCTTGATCCTGTTGCTTTTCCAGAAAAAAACAATGCGTCACGCAGGCATGCATCTTGTAATTTTTGTGTACTGTACCTCGCTTGTGTCCTTCCGGATCCAGGATCTCACATTTGTCACCTATTTTTTTAGTGGTCAGGACCAGCATGCCCTCATTGTTATAATACCGTCCGCCTTTTTTGGCTTTACCCAGTTTATTGCCATCCGCATCATAGACAAAGCCCCTTTCAATAAAACCAAGCTTTTGACCAGCATTGTTGTATACGATATCTTCTTTGCTAATATACCCAAGCCTGATACCCAAGTTATCTATCACCTCTCCACTCTTGTTGATATGAAGTTGGCGTTCGTTTTTGTTGCTTGCCTGAGCAAATGAACCTTGTGCTACCAGCAGCATTCCTACCAGGAACGCCATGCTGTAAATCATTTTTCTTTTCATTTTATTTGTTTGTGAGTAGTCAAATCTGTCCCATTTTAGGCATTGTTTTACACACTCTAGTGATTGATGGATTCATGGTCGCCCATCAAGCCGTTCATCAGCTCGTGATCTTCAGCATGATGACCGTCCTGATCATCGTGTCCGTTCATCCCATTTAAACCCATATGTATCCCATCAGCATCGTGATGATGGTCATCATGTCCATTTTCATGCGAGTAGTTTTCATGATGTTCTTCATAAAGGTTTTGAAAATGGTGAAATAACGAGTCATGCAAATGAATGCCATCCGCATCGCCCTCCCGGATGGATATTTTGAAGGTTTCATTCTCATTGACCGCATCCGTATAGGCTTCTCTCAAGCCGTTAAGCGATTCCAAATCTGCTTGAGAAAGTCCGTTGTGCATATCGTCATCATTGCAGGAATAGAGGCCAATGGCCAATCCCAACAATACTGTCATTATAATTTTTGTGGCTTTCATAGCAGGAAGGTTTAATTAACCGTTTCTTTCGTACTGCCACAAGAGAGCATATTCCCTCCGAAATAAGGGTTTCGTATTTCTTTTGAATCACTTAGCCAATAAGCTCCCTGGCTATCAAGCGCCATAGGGCAGTATTGGTAATACACCGAACCTTCTGCTATGCCAAAGGCTTTGATGCTTTTAAATAATGATTGATTAAAAGAATCATAAGCAGCTTTTTGATCTTTGATATCTTTAGATCCCGCCATGTCATCAAGAGACGTGTTCATCACCTTTAGGTTCATCATCCAATCCATGTGCGCCTCGGAGCTCTTTAGCAAACTCATGTCAACTTCCCCTAATTCTGCCTTTACCTGCTGGCCGCTATTAGAAATACCTTCCACTTCACCGGCTATAAAACTATCTGCCAGCTTAAGTGAGGCATTGTAAACTTCTGTGAGTTGATTCTGAAAGTCAGTCGAAACCTCGTAGGTTATTGCTCCGCTTTTATCCATTTTCATTCCCTGATGCATGGAATGGTCCATTTTAGAGCCTTCTTTTTTGTCATTTGATCCATGATCATGCTGTGCATTGGCAGCCCCCAATGCTACAAAGAGGGCTGCTATCATTATTAATTGCTTTTTCATATTATGCTTGTAATTATCTGTTCTATTGATTTTAGTTTCCATCTCCTCCCGTATCTACAATTATCGGTAGTCCATCTTTGCCCATCGGGACAAAATAAAACTTGGTATTGGGACTAGTAGTCAGCTTATCCTGAACCTCAAGGGCTTTGTACTGAAGATATTTTTGTGTAAGCCCGGCATCAATGATCTGCTGGGCATCCCGCTGACCTGCTGCCAGGATCCGTTGGATTTCAGCCTGCTTCTCTGCTATCTGCATTTCATAATCTTTTTGTTGTATGTCTTGCTCTACGGCCAGTTTTCTATCTACGGCAGAGGTTACCACTTGTGGGTACTTGATATGATCAATGGTAATATTATCTATTTCCAGGTGCTTGCCTTCAATATTAGTGACTAGTTGCTTATATATAGCAGCCTCTATCTCAGGACTTTTGGGCGATACCACTTTGTACTCATAGTTTGCAAAGATGTTGCGGGTAAGGCTTACAAATTCGGGTTTTACTACATTTCGATAATAATCTTGACCTACCTCCAACTCCAACTGTGCAAGTTCGGCCTGGATAGGTCTTAGGGTTACCGAAACGGTAATTGGGATATGTAGCTCATCTTTTGTAAGAATAGACACATCCTCGGTGTAAGTTTGCCACTGTACACTATATCTAACTACTCCATTCCAGGGCATATGCCAGACCACTCCGTCATTAAAAACTTCCTGGGTCTGTAACCCTTTTCCGTAGGGTTTCCATTTCATGGCCTGCATACCAGGCTTTACCACCGAACAGCTGACTGCGAATAATGCAATAACCGCTAGACTCAAAATGCTTATTTTACTTTTCATCACTTTAAAAATTTTAATTCAACATACCGATCTGAACGGATTATTTATCGCTGGTTTTGATGGTATTTTGATTTAAGTTTATGATGTACCATTTCCATGTGATATAATTTCTGAGCTTCAAAATTCTCCAGGCACCAAGTGCTCAATGCTTTACTTTCACTTTCTGCGAGCCTATCCAATGATTTGGCAAGTTCCTTTTTGAACAGTTCCCGGCTGAAGCTGACTTTCTTCAGGATGATTTTGCAGTATTCTAACTGAGAAGTTTTTGTTTTTGCTTTCATCGTTGATTTTTGAATAACACTTATCAATTACAACGGATCTCAGGTTTTGTCTACTTAATGGTATTTGGATTATGATTTAAGAAATAAGGATATCCTTTAATTAACCGATTGCATCAGCTATTACAAGACCCATTATCACCAGTAGAAGGATGAACCAAAACCCTCGAGTTACCCACTTTTTTGTCTTAGAAGTCTTGGGAGTATCTCCAACCTTACAACATTCCTTCATAGCCTTATTCCTTGTATTTAGATAATGTAATTGAGATCCCCGGTATGCGAGCGCAGTGACCGGGGATCCATCACCGCCTATTTTATTACCTCTTTATTCTCACCACATGTGAGCATAGCATCCCCATAATAGGGGTTTTTGATCTCGTTTACCGCGCTTAACCAATAAGCACCTTTACCGTTCCTGGCCATGGGGCAATACTGGTAATAAATCGTTTCACCAGATGTACCAAACATCTTTATAGCACTGTAGAGCGCATCGCTGAAGTCTGCATAGGACAGTCGTTGTTCTTCAATATCAGTTGATACTTCAATCTTGTCTAATGACCCCTTAAGCTGTTTAAGTGTATTCATCCAGTGATTGTGCATTTCTCCGGAAACCAGACTCATATCCACTTTGTCTAAAGCCGATTTAACACTACCAGCCTGTTTCTTGGCTGCCGTAGCATCTGTAGCTAAAAATGCTTTCTGCAAATCAAGATGTACTTGGTACACATTGGTTAGTTGCTGCTTAAAGTTTTCATCGACTGACATGTCCATTTTCTTGGTGTTTTCTGATGAGCTCTCATCATGGCCCTCATGTTCACTTCCGGATGCCGGTTTCTTTTCTTCACTCGAACCCCCATGATTATGCCCCATAGAAACTTTGCCTCCTTCAGGGTTCATCATGCTTTTTTCTCCTCTAAGCTGAGCGGCAGCATCAATTTTGAAGACTCCGTTGGTAGCTACCATTTCTCCCTCACTAAGTCCGGATTCTACCACGTAGTAGTCACCTGCATCTGCACCCAATTCAATTTCCCTAAACTGAAACATATTATTGTGATCATCGGTCATCACGTACACCACCGCTTTTTTACCTGTCCAAAGCACAGCCGACTTGGGTATAACAAGCTGATCTCCAGATCCGGGAAGCATGGTCTTAAGAATGCCGTCTGCTAACATCTCCGGCTTCAAAAGATCGCGGGGGTTATCCAGTTCTGCCCTTACTTTGGCAACTCTTGACATAGGATTGAGTACCGGATCGATAAATGTTACGGTTGCATTAAACTCACGTCCCGGAATGGACTTGATTGAGAATTTGATCTTATCCCGCATTTTAATCCATGGAATATCTGACTCATACGCATCAAACATGACCCAAACATGACTGAGGTCTACCACTTCAAATAGAGCCGTACCTTCTTTCACATAATCGCCAAGTGTCACATGACGCATGGTAACTGTACCTGTAATGGGTGACAGCACATCAAAATTGAAATCAACATCTCCGGATTGCTCTATTTGGTCAATCTGTGCTTCTGTAAGGTCCCAGAGTTTTAGTTTATTTCTTGTCGCCCGGTAATAGCTTGGGTTCGTTTCTTTAAACTTCATCGCTTCAAACAACTCACGCTGAGCAGTTACTAGCTCTGGAGAGTAGATTTTGGCCAGCACCTGGCCTTTGCGCACCTTCTGCCCGGTAAAGTTTACCGTGAGCTTTTCGATTCTACCCGGGTATCGGGCGGTCAGCTCAGCAATATTACGCTCATCTGCCATTACCTTTCCAGGTAAGTACACTTCTTTATAAGGTGCTTTTCGCTCAATGGTGCTCATCTCTACTTCAGCAATCTTCATGGCTGCATTGGAAAGTTTGACTGAATATTGACCAGCTTCTCCATCATCCTCATCTTCTTTCATTGGGATAAGTTCCATCCCACATATTGGACAATTTCCCGGCTCTTCCCTTTGTATCTGTGGGTGCATGGAGCACGTCCATGTAGTCCCTTCTGCATGGTCCATGGCCGAATGATCAGTAGGGAGTTCTTCCTGACTGTCACTACCGCTACCCCCAATAAGTAACCAACCAATTAAAATACCTGCTAGCAAGATCCCCAGGTAGGTGAGGGCTTTTTGTCCGTTTTTTATATTAAATATTTTCATTTTTAAAGCTGTTTTCCAGTGATGTAATTGATGTATGCTACAAAAGTGTTTTGATCGGCACGTGCCTTCTCCAATTCGAGTTCGTACCTGAGCAGCTGCCGCTCCATTCTCAGCACTTCTTCAAAATCTGCACCTGCAGTGGTGTATTGGGATACCAATATGTCCAACGACTGGGTTGCATAGGCAATGAGGCGATTATATAGAGCCACTCTTCGATGGGCATCTGCATAATCTCGCAAGGTTTGCTCCAGAACGGTTTCCAGTTTATTTTCTTTATCCTCCTTGCGATAATTCACAGAAGTCTTAAGCAACTCTTTTTCCTTGACCATGGCCCTGTACTTATTCCGATAGAGCGGGATCCTCACGCCAACCTGTGGAAAGATCAAGGCATCCTTTCCATTACCAGAAAAATCTGCCACATCAGTCCTGGGCGAGATACTGGTGTAAGAAAGGCCCAGATTAAAGGATGGTAACCCCATTTTTTGTGCCACATCAATCTCCGCATCCAGCGCCGACATTTCAAATTCAAAGCCTTTTAATGTAGGATTATGAGTCATTATTGAATCCAGCAAAATGCTCCTTCCTTCCTCAATCAAAATTGTTTCCAGTGTAACCGGCACCTCTATGCGTATTGGTGTTTCTACATTGAGTAGTTCATTGAATCTGGTTTGGATTGGTATACGTGAATCTTCCAGATAAAGTAACTGGTTATTCAGTTCATCCAAATCCATTTCAACTCGTAGAAGATCTACCGCACTGCCGGTATTAGACTCCAACCTGACGTTAGCCAGTTCCCTAAATGATTCGAGTAACCTTACATTCTCCTCTGTAATGGCTATCGCTGCTTCAAGTACATATAAATCATAATAGATTGAGCGTACGTCAAAGAAAATCCTGTTCTTAGCATCTTCAAATGCTTCAAAACGAGCCTTTGCCAGCATGGCAACTGCTTGTTCCTGAGATTTTAATTGACCAAACCATGGAAATGCCTGGCTCAGGGAGATCCCCGCATTCTGTGCTCCAACCCTGGTTTCTACCGGGCTGGTGAAGATGTTGAACATTACGGTTGGGTCCGGTAAAGCCCTGGCTTGTGGCATACGTTCCAGAGTAGCCAGATAGCTATTAAATATCGACTTAAGCTCAGGATTGTTCTCAGCTGCAATTTTGAGATAACCGTGTAAGGGTTCCTCCAGTTGCTGTGTCTGAGCCATTGTGTTGCCAATCGGGATCAGCAGCCACAAAAGCATGATTATATTGATTTTTATCTTTGTTTTCATGTTACGCTGATTTTAATTGTTTTTTGATTGACCTTTCCTGCCACATACAATACAGCACGGGCACCACGAATACGGTAATGGCCTGAACCAACATCCCTCCAAAAGTGGGAATAGCCATAGGCACCATAATGTCAGAACCTTTACCTGTAGAAGTGAAGATTGGAAGCAGGGCAATGAGTGTAGTGGCTGTTGTCATAATGGCCGGCCTGATTCTCAACTTACCAGCGTGAAGCACTGCCTCTTTTACCTCGGTCACATCGCTCGGTTTCCTTTCTGTGAAAATCTGTTTCAGATAGGTTGCCATGATGACTCCATTGTCAGAGGCTACACCGAATAAGGCAATAAAACCTACCCACACAGCCACACTTAAGTTTACTGTGCCTATCTGAAAGAGATCTCTCAGGTTTATGTCAGCAAGGGAGAAGTTTAGAAACCAACCTTGTCCGAACAGCCATATCAAAAGGAATCCCCCTGAAAATGCCACAAACACTCCAGAGAAAACCATCATGGTGGTAGAGACATCTCCAAACTGGAAATAAAGAATAAGAAAAATGGCAAGCAGACATATAGGGACAACCAGAGCAAGTCTTTTAGTCGCCCTGATCTGATTTTCATAGTTACCGGTAAACTTATATGAAACACCTGCAGGAAGCATAAACTCACCGGCATCCATTTTTGCCTGAATAAAGCGTTGGGCTTCTTCAACCACATCCACCTCTGCTTCACCTGCCTTTTTATCAAAAATGACATAACCGTTCAAGAAGGTGTCTTCACTCTTGATCACCTGTGGGCCTCTTCGGTAGGTGATATCCGCCAACTCTATCAGAGGTACCTGAGCCCCTGATGGGGTAGGGATCAATACTTTTTTGATATCCTCCGGATTGTCTCGATACTCACGTGCATACCGTACCCTTACCGGGAATCGTTCTCTGCCTTCTACCGTGGTGGTCAGCTTTATACCCCCAATAGCTACTTCCACGTAGTTCTGGAAGTCTTTCATTGTCAGCCCATAACGGGCTATAGCCTTACGGTCTACATCAAATTCCATATAGGGCTTGCCCACAATCCTGTCTGCAAAGACAGAGGAAGCCTCAATACTAGGTACTTGCTGTAGTATTTTTTCCAGTTGAAGTCCTACACTTTCGATTGTCTCCAGGTCAGGGCCAAATACCTTAATGCCAATGGGTGCCCGCATTCCTGTGGACAGCATAACTAATCGGGTCTGGATAGGCTGGAGCTTAGGTGCAGAGGTCATGCCTGGTATATTGGTAGCCTTCACAATCTCTGCCCATATATCATCAGGAGACCGGATATGATCACGCCATTGCCTAAAATATTCACCCTTTTTGTTGTCAATTACCAGTTCGTCTTTCTCGACTTTTCTAAAACCATCTCGCTCCGGGTGATAGGTACTTCCATCTTTTAACAAGTAGTTCCCTTCTTTATCGGTTTTAAATTGCATCCTATGCCCATTTTCGTCTACCATGTACTCGGGTTTATAATTGATGGTATTCTCGAACATGGAAATGGGTGCCGGATCAAGAGCTGAGTTCACCCGTCCCCACTTACCTACAACCGATTGGACTTCAGGGATCTGGGCCACATATCCGTCTACCTTTTGGATCACGTCAATATTTTCTTCAATACCGGAATGGGACATGGTAGTGGGCATTAGGAGGTACGAACCTTCGTCCAAAGCAGGCATAAACTCTTTTCCAATTCCAGGAAGGGTTTTATTGAGAGACTGCCAAAAACTAGTTTGTCGAATTTCCCAGCCTGTTTTTTCAATGGAATTACCTATGGCACCAAAAGCACCCTCAAAACCAATCCAGGTAAGTATTCCGAATAAAAAGACGAAGATTGGGAGTATGAAAAATTTCCACTTATTGTCAAGGCACCACCTAAGAATAGGGGTATAGTATTTTACCAGCAATAGTAATGAACCAAGTACGAGCAATATTGCTCCTCCAACAAACAGAAAATTTGTAAATAGACTATTTTGTGCACCAAGCGGCAGCCATTCACGAGTTAAAAAGGCCGCAACTGTCAGCATAATGATGGCAATATTGAGATATTCAGTAAGCCAAGTCCATTTTTCAGGTATAAACTTCTCTACAATATTGTTGATTCCAAGAGCCATAAGGACCATTCCGAGCCAATTTCCTGCGAAGATTAGAATGAGTAACCCTAGTGCGATAAGGGCTGAATTCCATATCCTTTTTGTTCTTTCCTTTCCGACCTTTATGGAAAACAACCAGTGCGCCGCAGCGGGTATCACAACGAGTCCTACAAACAGGGCAGCCAGCATTGCGAATGTCTTGGTGAAAGCCAGAGGCTTGAAAAGTTTACCTTCAGCTGCTTGCATGGCAAAAACAGGAAGAAAACTCACCACAGTGGTGGTAAGGGCGGTAATAACCGCCGATGCTACTTCTGAAGTGGCCGTATAGATAACCTCTAGTTTTTGCTTGCTCGAAATACCTTTATTTTCTGGCAAATCCAGATGCCGGAGGATATTTTCAGTAAATACAACTCCCACATCCACCATTACCCCAATGGCAATTGCGATCCCTGAAAGCGCAACAATATTAGCATCTACTCCCGCATATCTCATCACTATAAATGTCATTAAGACTCCAATAGGGAGTAAACTGGAGATGAGAATAGAGGCTCTCAGGTTCATAACAACAATGATTACCACAATGATGCTTATGAGTATTTCCAGGGTTAATGCCTCTTCCAGGGTACCTAAGGTTTCCTTAATCAACCCGGTACGGTCATAGAATGGTACTACGGTCACTTTTGAAACAGTACCGTCAGGAAGGACTTTTGAAGGCAGTCCCGGCGATATCTCTTTGATCTTTTCTTTTACATTTTCTATTACCTCAAGTGGATTGGCACCATACCGTGAAACGACAACTGCTCCAGTAGCTTCTGCGCCACCTTTATCAAGACCACCTCTTCGTGTAGAAGGACCAAAATTAACCACAGCTACATCCTTGATTCGAATGGGTGTATTGTTATGCTGCGTGATTACTGCTTCTTCAAGGTCTTCCAGGGTTCTGATATACCCCAAACCTCTAACCAAGTACTCAGCTTTGTTGTATTCTATAGTGCGGGCGCCCACATCCAGATTACTTTCCTTTACGGCACGCATGATTTGAGCCACGTTTACGTTGTACTCCTTCATGGCTACCGGATCAATATCTACCTGGTATTCCTTTACGAAACCTCCGATGGCTGCCACTTCGGATACCCCCGAAGCTGAGGTAAGCGCATATCCTACATAAAAATCCTGGATGGTTCGCAGTTCATGAGGATCCCATCCTCCCGCTGGTTCCCCTGTTTCCGGATTGCGGCCTTCCAATGTGTACCAGTAGATTTGTCCCAATGCCGTAGCATCCGGACCTAAAGCAGGTTGAACTTCAGGAGGTAATGTCCCTGCAGGAAGCGAATTCAATTTCTCCAATATTCGGGTACGACTCCAGTAAAATTCTACATCATCTTCGAAAATGATATAAATTGTAGAGAGTCCGAAGATTGAATTACTCCTTATAGTTTTTACTCCGGGCACACCCAGAAGCGCAGTGGTCAACGGATAAGAAATCTGGTCTTCTATATCTTGCGGAGACCTTCCCATCCATGTAGTAAAAACAATTTGCTGATTCTCCCCAATGTCAGGGATGGCATCAACAGGTACCGGGTCGCGAGGAAAATTCTCCATCTTCCAGTTGAATGGTGCAGTTGCCACACCCCATCCTACAAAGATTAGTACAATTAATGCTGTAACCAGCTTGTTCTCCAAAAAGAACCTGATCAGTTTATTTAACATTTCTAAAGAGTTTAAAAATTATATTTTAGTCTTTTCTTAGTGCCTCAGTTTCGATCTACCTGCAGGATGCAAGATTGATCGGATATTACAATTCTTAAAGAAGGAAGGACTGATATCGGACGAGGATATCCGGAACAGTCAGGGGCTTTTGAAGGAATGTTTTTACAACAAAATTGTTACGTATTATTATCTCCGAAAGAGAAGGGAACTCGAAAGTGCATAATAGCGGCTGTGATTGAGGTTCAAAGCTGTAGATCGAAACCAGGGTATTGTCATCGTGCTTCAGGTCCTGCTGCTCCGTATCACAACATCCCGTTTCTTCCATCCCATCACAACAGGAATCCAGCTTTTTGAAAAAAGCTGCCTCCATCAATTCGCCATCACAGTAGTGCTTAGCCAATACCATACCCCCTGAGGAAGAGAGGATGAGTAATGAGAACAATATGATAATGATCTGTTTCAAATTCAAATGATGTTTTCAAAATGACTAAACGTAAATGTAGAAATAGTGATTAGGTTAAATGTTATGATATTCTTGATAAGATTTATGATATTTTGGTTTTGTGAATTGTACTCAATGGTTCAATAATATTTTCTTCTATTTTGCGCACAAAACCGCTAGCCAATTCAGCACATTTGGAAAACACTTGTTTTAAAGAATACTGAATTAGTAAGGTTTGATATTTGACTGTCGGTTTTGTGGTCATAGAAGGAGCCGACCATGAAGATTGGAATTGGGTCGTAAAAGCAGATAGCCTCCTGCTTACATAAAGAGGTTATTGATCTAAGTGAGTACGGAATTGACAAACTTAAATTTAATAAGATCACAATGTAATTAACTACAATCAGAGCTATGGAATCAATAAACTCACTTTTTAAATGCCTGAAAATTATAACCAACAATATGAAGATTTAGAGGACAAACTTAGAATGATCGATCTGGAGGAAGATAACCTCCTCAAAAAATCAGAGCTGAGCTTTCAAATGGTACTGATTGCCATTAACCAGTTGCGGGATGCCTTAACCAAAAGCCATGTAGATTCTCAAGCCAGTGAAATCCTCTTTTTCAAGGAGATCAAACCGAAATTCGTCAGTAAGCTAATCTATCACCTTAGTGTGTTCAACATTGAAACCAACAAGCCCAATGGAGGTATCAAAGTAAGACGCAAATACTATCAGAATGAACTGGACAAACTGAAACGATATTTTGATGACAATCTGGAATTTTACCGCTATTACCGTACTCACAGCAATTACCTGGATCACAAATATTTTATAAGGGGCAAACAGGACATAAGGTTAACGCTTGATTCTTTCTTCTTTGAAACTGACCCGAACTTCTCAACTAGCCATGATTTTAAGGTTTCCAACATCCTGGCCAATGACCTGCTCAATGTCTATTTGGAAGATGAATTGAACAAACTGGATATGAGGGACTTAAGCAATGGAAGATCACAAGGTGAACCGAAGGGGAAACTAACATGGACAGATTCCAAAGTAGCGTTAATCGAGTTGATGTATGCCTTGCAAGCCCGTGGAGTATTTAACAACGGCATTGCCGATCTAAAAGAAATCGTAGCATTTTTTGAAGATACCTTCGGTATCGAGGTGGGGCAATATCACCGCACATTCCTTGAAATCCGCATCCGCAAGACCGGACGCACTAAATTTCTGGACTCTCTAAGGGATAGTCTGACCCGAAGGATGGATGAAGCCGATGACAAATAACAAAAAATCTTTCCCAACTTCGGTTTGACTTGTGAATAAAACCCACCAAACGGTAACACCTTCGCTGTTCAATCAACATTTGTTAAGAAATGGCAACAGAAGTTATTACCACAGATGACCTTCGTGAGTTCAAGATCGAGCTACTGGAAGATCTAAAAAGGTTACTCAAAGAACATTCAGGACAGCCCTCAAAGAAATGGCTAAAGTCCTATGAAGTCCGCAAGCTCCTCGGCATCTCACCAGGTACATTGCAGAACCTGCGGGTGAACGGCACATTGCCCTTTACCAAGATCGGAGGAGTAATCTATTACGACTATGCTGACATCCAAGGTATGCTGCAGTCCAACAAGTTCCACAATAGGTTGAAGTAAAGCGTATGGCTGGGCATGAACTACATCAGGCACCTTTCGGCAGCATTCGGGCAGATGGATGCAGATACCAGGCTCACGCCCTACCACATCAGTTTGTATATGGCCTTATTCAGGCGCTGGAACCTCAACTTTTTCAAGAACCCGATATCCGTGTCCAGGGACGAGCTGATGAGGTTGTCAAAAATTGGTTCGGTGAACACCTACACCAAGTGCCTGAAGGAACTGGATCGTTTCGGATTTATCCGATATGAACCTTCCTACAATCCGCACCGGGGCAGCCTCATTTACCTGTACAGTTTTGATAAAGGTAGTGATACAGGTGCTGATAATGGAAGTGAAATAGCAGTGAGACCTTATACAAACAATACAAACTCTTTAAACAATGAAAACGAAACAAACTTGGGTGAGCGATCCAAAAATTTTGATAGAGGTTCAAATGCTGAGGAAATGAAGAAAGAGAAAAGTTCCGCTAAAAGAGAAAGAATGACCGGCTATGGCCCGGACATTCCGCCTCTGGAAGCCCATGTGAAAATCTACTTTGATGAAAAAGGCTATCCGCCCGTGGAGGCTGAGAAGTTTTACAACTACTTCCAGAGCAATGGCTGGCTGGTAGGTGGCCGCTCCAAGATGAAAGACTGGAAAGCAGCCGCCCGCAACTGGATGCTGAACGCACAAAAATTCAATGCCTATGCAAAAGATCAGCGAAACCATCAGCCAGGTCCTAAACCCGGAAACCTCCACACAGGAACCGGCAAAGACTATGGCGAACCGCTCTAAATCCTCCCTTGAGGGAGAGCCTGTCCCGCATGAATATCGGGATGCCCAGAGGACGGAGGGTGTTCAAAGCTCAGAGCGTGTTCAAAGCAACATCATCCAATTCGACAAATGCCTTGAATTCCTGGAGAAAGCAGGCAAAGAATACATCAGTCCAAAATTCCAGATATGGAAGGAAGACCACTTGATTATATTCAAACTTTTGGTCTACTTTTATCAGGACAAACCCAATGCTGAAAAGCACGGCATTGACCTACACAAAGGCATTTTGCTAACCGGCCCGGTCGGTTGTGGCAAAACCTCCTTGATGACCCTTCTACGGTTTATGTTGGCTCCCAAAGAGCAATACATCATCAAATCCGCTCGTGATATCACTCTGGAATTCATCCAGGACGGCTATCCTGTTATCAACAAATACTCCAAAGCAGCCTTCCAGCAAACAAGCGGAGAGCTGATCCCTAAAGCCTATTGTTTTGATGACTTGGGCGTGGAATCCAACATCAAGTATTATGGAAACGAAACCAATGTAATGGCCGAGATTCTTTTGAGTCGCTACGATATGTTCATTGGTCGGCACATGCTCACCCATGCCACCACCAACCTTTCCGCCAGTGAAATTGAAAGCTGCTATGGCAATCGAGTTAGAAGCAGGTTAAGGGAGATGATAAATGTGATTGCTTTTGATAAGGAGACGAAAGATAAGCGGGTATGAACATGTCCCAGCGTGGTACATGCGCAGGTTTTCATGTCCTATTCTTAAGGTTTTTGTCTCATGTCCCATCATGGTACATATAACTTGTTTCATGTCCCAATTTTCGTATTTTTGTCTCACGTAATTATAGGAATGAAGAATATTGATCCCTCACAGCCTTTCAATGATTTGCCTCTTTTACCTCCTCCGGTGGAAAAAGTGGAGACTATCGAAATCCTCAAACAGGAGAGTAAAGCAGCGGTTGCCCTTGCTGAGCTGAAGGGATTGGCAAGAACACTACCCAATCAGGGTATTTTGATCAATGCCATTGTACTCAAAGAAGCACAGGCCAGTTCAGAGGTGGAGAATATTATTACTACACATGACAAGCTCTACCAGGCTTTGGCGGCCAAGTCAATGACAATTGACCCATCGACAAAAGAAGTCCTACGGTACAGGGAAGCCCTGCTCTATGGCTTTGAAGAGATCAAAAAGAAAGGCTTCCTGAATACTAATGGTATTGCACGCATTCAGGCTATACTGGAAGAGAACGAGGCTGGGATCAGGCAGCTACCAGGTACTTCCTTGAAAAATGATCTGACAGGGAAAACAATTTATACACCGCCAGATGATAAGGAAATAATCGTCAGACTGATGAAAAATCTGGAAGACTTTATCAATGATGAACCCGATGGAATGTCACCTCTGATCAGGATGGCTATACAACATTACCAGTTCGAAAGCATCCACCCATTCTATGATGGAAATGGCCGGACGGGAAGGATTATCAACGTGCTTTACCTCATCCTTCACAACCTGTTGGAAATACCCATGCTATATCTCAGTGGCTACATAATAGGCCACAAAGGAGCTTATTACAAATTGCTACAGGAGGTGAGGACTAAAGACAATTGGGAAGGCTGGATATTGTTTATGCTCAAGGCAATTGAGGATACTGCGACTAAGGCTATTTCCCAGATCCACGGGATCAACAGCATCTTCAATGAGATCCAGGATAAGGTAAAAAATGAAGCCCCGAAAATTTACTCGAAAGACTTGATCGAACAATTGTTTGTTCATCCCTATACCAAAATAGAATATATCTCCAATGGGCTGGGCGTAGAAAGAAAAGCCGCTTCCAGGTACTTAAAGACTTTGGAATCCATTGGAATCCTAAAACTCGAACCTATCGGGAAAGAGAATATTTTCATCAACCAGCAATTGTACCAACTACTGAAGCAAAGTTAGACCATGGCCAAAGCTCGAAAATCCATACCCCAAAAAACGAAATCTCTATTACAACAAGAGGTTAATTCCCAGTGCCCAATCTGTGATGATCAGAATGTGGATCATTTTGAAATTCATCATATTGACGAAAATCCCGAAAACAATTCCCCTGACAACCTTTTGATGCTTTGCCCGATTTGCCATTCCAAGATTACAAAAGGTGATATAAGTGAGGAGGAGGTCAAACAAATCAAGACCTATCTTATGATTAAAGCTAAAGGCAAATCCAGTGCAAAGTCATCAAATACCATCAACATCAAAGGCAATGTGTCCAACTCCACGGTAGCCAATTCGATCAGTGCACAGACCATTGTTTATAAATCCCGAAGCAAACCGAAAATGGAATTCGCTGATGGTGCCATTGGTAAAAAAGCGGAATTGAAAAACTATGTGAAGCATCTGATTGATCGATATAACGAATACAAGGAAGGAGATGTTGGCAAATCCAAAATGAATTATGCTGCCATTTGGGGCATCATCAAAAAGGAATTTAAAGCCAGTGCCTACCAAGTCCCAGAAGCCCAGTTTGAGGCTCTTTGTTCCTTCCTTCAGTATCGCATAGACAACACAAAACAAGGCAGGATCAACAGAGGGAAAGGCTTTAAGAACTATTCAACATTTGATGAAATCTATGGTGGAGAGTAAGCAGAGCAACCTTGATTGGCTGAAAAAAAGATACCCAATTCGGCCTAAAAAGTGGCATACTGAAAAGGTTCTCAGAATAAATGAAATTGAGAACTATAGGTTCTATTCTCGGAATTCAACAAAGACTTACAGAGGAATCATTAGTCCGCTAGATATAAAAGGTATCCAGTACGCCTATGCTTATAACGATGGGACTGATATTACATGGATTGACTTACTGAATAATTTGAAAAGGTTTAAGGATATTCGTCATTCAAACATGACTCATGAAGAGTTGATCGAGCACGCCCAAAGTGATTACAACGAATCCAGAACGGTTTCAAAGTTTGGCTCTCTTTATTTTACTACCACCGGTCAGCACAGAATGGCTTTGTGCAAATTTCTCGATTTGGAAAAAGTTACAGTCCACATTAACGAGTATACGTTTAATCAAGAAAAATTTAATACATATAATGCTAGAAAGAAATTCGTAAAAAGGCTGTTAGATAGAGGTCTAATTTCTGAGAAATTATCAGAATCAGAAATAATGAGTTTTGAACACGCCATAAGCCTGAATATCCATGGAGTTTTCATCATGATGGGAGACCAAGTATTTGATGGGCTTATAAACCTTTACGATGGCCTTGGCACGAACAAAGTATTAATCACTTTTGAATCCTTGATTTATGGTAAGCCTTCTACTTTCAATAATGATGTCAGAAGCCAATCTGATTTACTTCAATTCAAGTACTTTTTAAGAAAGTGTAAAGCGGAATTACTGAGTGATGTCTAACATACATCATGATCTCCTTCAAAGAGAAGCGAATTAAGGTCAATCCCTTACTGAAGATAGTCCCTCCCCACACTCCTGTGCCTCCAGCCTGCTCATTCCGCTGCGCTGCACTCACAAGCTTCCAGCACCGCACAGCAAGAGTAGCCCGCTATTGCATTCCGCTTCGCTCCATTCCATACCGTGCCACACTTGCTTTTTTCCAACCCTGACCCCACGCAGGAAAAGCGGTGTTCGTCTTCCGCCCTCGGCATAGCATCATGCCAGGCCACCACAGCCTATTTTTTGAAAGGGTCTATTTTCTTAAGGTCAAAAAATAAGCTGTGTTGCCTTACAGGTCTCCGCTGAAGCTCCGAGCCTGTCATGCTGCTTGCATCTCGGTTGTCATCCTCACGGCAGCCTACTCTGTCTTTTTAGCCCTGCCAGTCGTCCCTTTGTGGCATAGCTAAAAATCCACCGGCTGCCAGTGTTTTTGCTCGCCTGCGGGTCGCTGCGGGCTGCGGGACTGTCATGCTTTTTGCAACAACCCAACGGTATCTTTGCACACAGGCAATCGCTTATACCTTTCCCGATGCTCAAAGCAAAAAATCACGCCAGCCCTTGTGTAGTTCCGTTTCATTCCGGGCTTTTGTGGAGGATAAAATTACAAAAGCCCTGCATTTCACTTCACACATAGCAAGCCCCCGCAGTTCGTACCTCACTGCTTTCCGGTCTAGCCCCCTTGCTCCACTCGCAGGCGGCTCGCAAGCCTCCGATCGTTCCTCTCTACGGCTGGCTTGGCCGTTCGTCCATTACGCTGCGCTCCACAGCCTCCGTCCAGCCGTTTTAGCTCAAGGCTGTTTTTTCCTGCGTGGGGTTCCTGCCGCACTATCGTTCCAAACCACATTCTCGTTTGCAGTTGAATGTTATCCGTGATTTCTTTTGAATCGAAGTGACCTCTCCGGAAAGAAAACAAAACAAAGAGTGCAGCTAAGTTAGGCGGGCCCCACAAGGCCAACCCTAATCAGGACCGTCAAGGTCAAGCCCTACGGGTTTTTGAAAAAATCTCCACCCTACGGGTAGTATTTTTCCAAAAAACCTTGACTGCCCTGTCCATGCCCACCTGACCAAAGGCTTTCTCTTTTCTTTTTTTCCCTTTTTTCTTTTCTCTTTTGAAATGTGTGCGAAGCGCAGCGAGCAAAACTTTAAATGCTCATACTATGCACACTTTTCAGATCAAAACTTATCGAAAAAACTCCACCAGCTCTAAGCCTCATTTCTTCATTCTTTCCAAAGGACTGAATGCGGGAAAGCCGCTCGAAACCCCATGTCCCAATTGCTTCACCATCACCACAGAATCGGAGGAGGCACGGAACTTTTATTTCTGGCTCTCTTACGGTCTTTGGCAGGCACGGGCGTTCACGCCACACCTGACCGGTTCTGTTGTCCCATTCATCAGGCTAAGTGATGCCAGAGCGGTATTGCTGGCAGGGCAGGAAAAGGCTTTGAAAGACCGTAGGAAGTACCTGAAGTCATTGGCACTCCTTCAGGACTTTGAGAAGAAATCGAAAATCCTGCAAAAGCAGGTGGAGCTCGTGAAACAGGTCAAGAGGGCTATCATGTTTCAGATACTCCTGGAATGAAAAAAGGCCACACGAGGAGGCCTTTTCATTGAGAGGAACACAAACTTTCCCGACTTGCGGGAATCACATCCCCTTCGGAGGTGGATGTTTTCTTTTGAACCGTTGGAATAACACCTTTAGCAGAATGGACACGGTAAAGCTCACTAACGCTCCGACAGCAGCCAATATACAGGTGTGGAGGATATCCCCGGAGCTGATGTTCACCAGGACACTCAGCAACGTGCCTCCGGCAGTTCCTGCCTTCGTGCCTCCTCCGCTTACCAGGTTAGCCATCTTTCCTGTCCGCTTTTGCGCTATCCTCTACGGTCACCTGACTGACTGCAGTCAGTACCGTCCCTCCTACGGTGAGATAGCCGCCCAGAGCAACTATTCCGGCCGGTAAACTGATTGGTGCTGCCAACAGAGCTCCACCAGCTGCCGCTAGTGCCAAACCTACGTTACGGAGCACTTTGAAAAACTTGGGTGTTGGGGCTTTCACCCTTTCTATGATCGTCATACGCTTTTTGCTTTTTGAATATTGAGAAATACATTTTCGCCTCTTTCCATGGCCTCAAACACAAGTGTTTTCAGCCTGGAATCGGCAACTTTGGATTGCGTCCCTCTACCTGGACCGATGACCTTTGAAACCGGGGCTATACAGCCCTTCAGTTCCTTCAGGGCTTCATTGGCAGGGTGAAAGAGGATACCGCTTCTATTGGGTACATTTTTCACCAGCAAATGCCAGCCCCGTTTGTCGGTATATCGCTTCACAAGCTCATACCTCCCTTCCGGGATGCTCGATACCATCCGCTGGTTTTCCCTCCAGGGAAGCTCGATGGTGGAGCTGATCAGCAGCTCCCCATCATAGAGCTCTCCGTTGGTACCGTCCTGATGATAAACTCTGAATAGGGTTAATTCCATTTCAGGGCATCATTAGTTTTCCGGTAGCTGGATAAATTTGTCTACCTCAACCAAAGCCAGACAGTTAAACCCACCATTCTTCATGGCATACATCTGACCATTGACGGATTGATAGAAATCAATGCCAAAGGCGACCAATAGCACCTCCTCGCTGTTGGCATTAAAAGCCAAATCCAGCTTCAAGGGACCGGTTGCCACATTGTTGATTTCCACATCTGCGGACTCTGCCAGGTTGAAAGTGAATTCATCATTCTCGAAGTTTACCTCCGATAAAGCCGCCACCATCTTTAGGTGCGTAGCACCTTGGGGATAGGCCAGGCTATTGGCTGGAATGAACTCAGGAATATCAATGGAAGCTGTACCGGCTGCACGGTCAAAACTCACTTCATAGGGAGCGTATAGTGTGGCCTCCAGACGGCCATCCGCATTGAAATCAAACCCCTGGATCAAGTCCAGGTTTCCATTGGAAACCGTCCGCTCTCCTCTTGAATTGTCTTCATCCGATTGAAGGACGATCATTAATTGCTTGGTCAACCTGGAGGCTACCTTGCTGTCTGAAGTTTTCAATAAGAGCGGCCTGAAGGCCGTGCGGATTAGCTTACCAGCTTTCCCTGCCCGTCCAAACTCCGACCCATTCTCCCGGGTCCTTTGGAAGGCCGGATCATTCTTGATCCGTTCTCCATCCACACCCCCTTTTTCCCTGGCTAAATAGCCGTCTTTACTCTTGTAGAAGGACACATCCCCGATGGTTCCTTGCAGTTTAATAATACCTTTTTGTCGTGCCATACGTCTTGATTTTGATTCGTTGCTTTGTTGCAACTCATCGAAAATCAACTATCTCCTTCAGGCAGACAAAAGGCAGGTTCCGTATAGGACGATAGGATACCATTTATTCCGATTGGTTCAAAAAGAACTGCGGAGGTCATTTAGTATATTTACAGTATAGCAAAAGCATAGATGAAGTATAGATAGAGTATGATCGAAACCAAACGAGCCTGTATTTATCCAAAAGACGTGCAGCGGATCACCGGCAAGAGCGAGAGATACGGAAGGAAGCTCCTAAACAGGATCAGGGAGGAGTTTTCCAAAGAACCGCACCAGTTCATCAGTGTAGATGAATTCTGTGAGTTCACCGGCCTTGCACCGGCCATTGTTGAGCGTTACATCACCGATTGACCTTGCCAGATGAAGGCAGTCAAACGGCACTAAATTCTATACCCCCTTACAATAAAATTTAGCACTTTTTGCCACGATTTGAACCCAAAAAGCGGGCTTTTTTGTATATTTACAAAGGTTTCGAAGTTCACCAAATACACTCAAACCAGTTCGAATAAATTGAGAACTGAACGGTGAACCCACTGAAATTACGTTTTGTAACTTACTGATACATAAAGATTTGCACGGGGTGGTTGTAATCCTGCCACCCCGACAAGAAAGCAAAGCTCTGGCGATAAGCCAGGGCTTTTTTTGTTTTCGAGCGATGAAAACTTGTTTTCATAAGTGAAGAAAACAAAAAAGGCCTTCGCTGGAAGCGAAAGGCTTTGCTTTCGGAATTTCCGCTGGGTCACAGGATCACTGCAAGTAATCCTGCCACCCCGACTTATTGAAAGTCAAATCTGACGGGCCCATAAGCCTAATTAAACCCCCATAACAATAATTATATTTTACAATAACATTATATTTGTAAATTATAATTTACGTTATGAAAAAGAGGACAGTAAGCCTATTACCCAAAACCAGCCGGATACTTGAAACTGTCGGAGAGCAGATCAGGCTGGCCAGGCTACGTCGTAAATTCAGCAGTGAAATCGTATCCGAGCGTGCAGGGATAAGCAGGCCTACTTTACTATCCATCGAGAAAGGACAGTCATCGGTCAGCATCGGTCACTACCTCAATGTCCTGAAAGTGCTGGGTCTGGAAAAGGATTTTTTACTCATTGCCAAAGATGATGAACTGGGCAGAAAGCTTCAGGATGCCGGACTATCATCCATCAGGGTCAGAGCACCTAAAAGGAAATAGACATGGCCAAAAGTACAATCTATGTGTATGCCGATTGGCAGGAAGTCAAAGGGCCAAACCTGATGGGAATCCTGACCTCAGAGGTAGTGAGAGGAAAGGAGATATTCTCTTTTGAATACGACAAAGGCTGGCTGGATTCCAGTTTTGTCCAGATGCTGGATCCGGACCTGAAACTATATGCAGGTCCGCAATATTTGATGGACAGTCAGAAATTCAATTTCGGTTTATTTCTGGATTCATCACCGGACAGATGGGGCCGGGTGCTCATGCAGCGACGGGAAGCAGCTAAAGCCAGACGCGATAAAAGGACACCTGACAAACTATTTGAAACGGATTACCTCCTCAGCGTTTATGATGGTCATCGGATGGGCGGCCTAAGATTTAAGACAGATTCTGATGGACCGTTCCTAAATGATGATACCAGGCAGGCAAGTCCTCCCTGGACCTCTATCCGGGAACTGGAGCAGATTAGCCTCCGTCTGGAAGAGGAGGATGCGATTGACGATCCAGAATATCTCAAGTGGCTGAACATGCTGGTCAATCCCGGTTCCTCATTAGGTGGAGCCCGTCCCAAAGCCAGCGTCCTTGATCCAGAGGATCAGCTTTGGATTGCCAAGTTTCCAAGTAAAAACGATGATGGGGATATTGGTGCATGGGAAATGGTGGTGTACGAGTTGGCCATTGCTGCAGGGGTTAACATGGCCGAGTGTCAGGCCAGGAAATTCTCCAGTGATCATCATACATTTCTTACTAAACGATTTGACCGGAATAAAGGGAAGCGCATCCATTTTACATCTGCCATGACCCAGCTGGGGTATATCGATGGTGCAGATGCTGCTATAGGTGCGAGTTACCTTGAATTAGTTGAGTTCATCACATCGCAGGGGGCTAACGTGAAAAATGACTTAGCCGAGCTCTGGCGAAGGATAGTTTTCAGCATCTGCGTCTCTAATACGGACGATCACCTGCGGAACCATGGGTTTCTATTATCCAACGATGGTTGGCATCTATCTCCAGCCTATGATATCAATCCGATAGAAACCGGAACAGGTTTGAAACTCAATATCTCCGAGGATGACAATGCCCTGGATCTTGAGCTTGCTATGAGTGTCCATGAGTATTTCAGACTGGATAAAACTGAAGCGGAAGCAATCCTCCAGAAGGTCAAAGATTCCGTTAAGCGATGGCGCGAGGTAGCCTCCAGGTATGGGCTATCCAAAGCCAACCAGGAGATCAAAGCTCCGGCTTTCAGCGCAATAGAAAAGTAACTGGTTTCTAATACCTAAATGACCTTCCATCAGTCCATCCAAAAAGCTCTAAGTAGGAATCGTGATCGTATAGTGTGTACCATCCTCTCCGGTGGATCGCTCCATTGTTCCTTTCAACTGCTTCACCAGGTTGTCTGTCAGGATGAGCCCCAGGCTGGTTCCGTTTGCGGATGCATTGGGTCTGATTCCATCACCATTATCGCCTACTTTCAGTTTGAAGTCATGGTTCCCATTGCAGTGCGAATGCAAATAGACATTCAACGGCTGACCAGCCTTTAACCCATATTTAAAGGAGTTGGTCAGGATTTCATTGATAAGCAATCCCAGGTAAATTGACTTATCTAAGTCAAGCTCAACTTCATGTAGGTCAATGTCGATATTCACCTCTGCGCCCTGAAGGTTAAAGCTATGTTTAAGTGTCTCCACCAGCTTTTCTGCATATACCGGAAATAGAATTTTTTGAAAATTCTCCGTATTGTAGAGCATCTCATGGATCAGGGCCATAGAGTTGATGCGTCGCTGCGTACTGGCAAACATCTCCTGGTCCTTGTCACCGGAAGTGATTGACTGCATATCCAGAAAACTGGTGACCAGTTGCATATTGTTCTTTACACGGTGGTGGATTTCCTTGAGAAGTATCTCCTTCTCCTGGTTTCTATTACTTAAGTCTTCGGTTTGCTTCTCAAGCGCTTGCTTTTGTGCCATGATTAGCGACCGCTGTTTTCTCATGGACCTGTTTCGTTGCAAAAGAACAGAGGACAAAACTATGAGGACCAGACTCCCCAGGATCAATATGATCAACATGTTACTTCTCTCCTGTAGCCTATCAGCTTGCAGCTCTGACTCCCGCTGTAGATTTGCGTATTCACTTTCCATGGAAATCAGTTCTACGGCGTTTTGAGTTAGTGATCGCCAGTTCACCTTCTGAATACTGTCTATCTCATCATTGAGATTCCAAAAATCCTGCAGGGTGACCAATGCATTCCTTTCCTCGTTATTCCTCAAATAGTAGGACACAAGTATCTCGTATACTGGCATCTCATAACGATAGAGATTAAATTTTTTGCCAAAGTCAAGGGCACTATTGAGTATTTCGAGACCATCATCCGCCAGGTCCTCTTTCAGGAGAAGCTCACCCAGGTACGTCATGCTTTGCATTTGGGCAATTTTCTCAGAGTCCTCGCCCAGCGAATCTGAAATCGAAAGCACTTTAAGGTACCATTCACGGGCTGACGCAGGATCATTTTGGGCCAAAGCAAGATTTCCAAGCACTTTATAGCAGCTGGAGACAAGTCGCATATTTTCTCCATCGTTGAGATCAAGTGACTCCTTCGTGAGTGACCGACTCCGGTCATATTCCCCTATATGGTAGTAGCTCTCTCCCAGGTTATGTGCAGCCACAGAGATCCGCTCCCGAACACCTAGTTTCCTGAAAATCTGGAGGGATTTTTCATGATGAAGTACTTCATTTTTCCTATCATTCAGATACCGGAAGTGATGACCGGAGATCACATAACAATTCCCAATACCAAGAGAATCGTTCTGCTTTAAAAAAATATCGAGTGCCCTTTGAAGAAAAATGGAGGCCAGGTAGTAGTTTTCGTTATAAGCGTAGATTCCGGCCAGGTTCCGATAGGAATAGGCAATATTGGTAGAATCATTGCCTTGTAGCGCAAGCTCAAGCGCACTGTCAGCATACTGTGCAGCCTTTGTGGAATTCACGTAGGATAGCACTTTACTCTCATTGATCAGGTAATCTATCGTATGGAATTGTGTAGAATCCCTTCCATCCATTTCCTGCCCCTCAACCTCAATAATCCCCGCAGTAAACCAAAGGATTACAAGGAAAATCACCTTTCCCGATATCTTCATGACTTAATGATCAATTTTTGAGGATAAAAGTTCCATCTCCTCACTCAGTTTGTTCTTATCAATAGGTTTAATGATCATGTGCAGAGGATTCGCGGCTCGTGCTCTTTCCAGGGTAGCAGCATCAGAATTTCCGGTCAAAAAAACCATAGCCTTATATAAATCAGGATCAATTTTTTCCGAAGTCTCAATACCATCCATATCTCCTTCCAGTCCTATGTCCATAAAAACGATGTCCGGTTTTAGATTTGCCGTCAACTCGATTGCTTCTCTTCCGTTGTCCGTTACCCCAACCACCTGATTACCTAGATTTTCCAGTATCCGCTGGAAATACATCCGGATGATCAGGTTATCCTCTACAATCAATACTCTCCAGGACATAATTTAAGTTAAGGATTAATATCTGCTACACCAAATAATCGCAATCATGGAGAAATTCGGTTGAATCTGTCGTCAGGGGATGTGAACCAGACTACTGCGCCACAATCCATGCCGAGAAAAATGGTCCCGCTCTGTTTCCAGGTAATGGTTCGAAATAGATCCTGACCTTTGAGTTACCTTTGGTCAACTCATATGGTATCGAATAGTCAACGTGGACGAATTCCCCATCGGCCATACCTGAAATATTTTCTGTTCCAATGATCTTATCCCCTGCCAGGATGTCAAAGGTTTTACCTCCGGTGAACCCTCCCCAGTATTCCAAAACCAGTTTGACAGGTTTATCCGGAGGTACCGCCATGTCGAAGGAAAAACGACCTCCCCGATTGGCTACCCGTGCTTTTTTTCCTCTAAAATTCTGAACATAAATGGAGTCTCCGTCAAAATTGTGTGCCAGTTCCTCCAATGAGTCTCCTGGCCAGAATACGTCAAATGTAGCTGTCCTCAGGGCTTCAAACTCCGCGCTCTTTGCCTCCTTACGCTCCATCGCTGACTCGTATGCCTCATCATCGAGGACATCCCAGTACACGGAATAGCGGTTATCATAGGTCATGTGCAAAGGCTTCAACTCAAAATCTACAGGATACCCTACTTTGGTCCTAAACTGGTTATTGCCAGTAACTTCCATCCAGTCTGCTGGGTTTTCCGATTCCGATCGAATCACCGGAACAGGTGATGGAAGATCATAATCTGATGCATCCCAATCATTCAGGTTGCCGGCCATTACCAACGGCCCATACATAACAGCCGTACGATTGGGATTATCGGGTGTAGACTCAAGCCTGATTGAAAACGGAAAGCGAACTTCAACCAGGTCGCCATCAGCCCATGTTCTTGTAATGGAAATAAAACTCCCCGGATTACCTTCAGGGTTTATTGGTCCTCCATTCACAAAAACCCGGAAGTTTTGAATAGCCCAATACGGAAACCTTAGGTTCAATGTAAAGGTCTTCGGTTCGTTTGTTTCAAAAACAATATTCGTTTGCTCCTCTGACGGGAACCTGGTTTCCTGTCGAACGGTATAGCCCATATCCTTCCAGGTCAGTTCGGAAGCAATGAACTGGCTTACATAAAGCTCATCTTCCCCTTTATAGTAAATGGCTTTTGCATGTGAGGCGTGGTTTTCCATCCCGGATCCGATGCAGCATGTAAACCAGGATGGATCCTGAAATTCCTTCTTACCTCCCATCTCCAGGGATTGATTGTACAATACTTCTCCGGTTTTTGGATTTTGCGAGGACAATATCTGGTTGATCAATGCACGCTCATAGAAATCGGCATATTCTTGTTTCGCCTGCCATTGCATCAAATGATGCGTCAGTTTGAGCATGTTGTAAACGTTACAGGTTTCAGTGCTCTCATCACTGAGTCGCTTACTAAGCTGATCGGGCGGTCCGAAATATTCATGATTACCATGACCACCAGTTACATACGTGTGATGGTTCACCACCCGGTCCCAGAAAAATTGCGCTGTCTTTCGATCTAACTTATCGTTGGTAAGCTCATAACGTCTGGCCAGTCCAATGATCTTGGGTATCTGCGTGTTTCCGTGAATACCTGGCAGAATATCTTTTCCCTCCGACAATGGAACCAATACTTCTTCATGATAGAATCTATCGGCCAGGTCCAGGTACTTTTGATCACCAGTGTCACGGTACAGATCCACAAAGATTTCATTTACTCCACCATGCTCACAGGCAAGTACTTCCTGCATCTGCTCTTGTGTCAGATTCTTTGTAATACCATCAATCCAGTCCGCAAATTTTCGTTCCACTTCCAGAGCCTTGTCAATTTCTGCTAAACGGTAGGCATCCCTGAGCCCGGCCAGGATCTTATGTTGACTGTAAAATGGTGCCCATATCCCGTTTAAATTGAATGAATGAGCCACTATGTGCCCATTTGCAACTTCCTCTTCCAGGATTTTTTTCCCACCAACAATGGCTCCAAGATACCCATCCCCATGTGCTTCCTGACAAAGCGCCAGTTCCGATACAATGTATGCCAATCGGTCGCGATATTCCTCCTTTCCTGTGTTTTGGTACATCATGGCACATGCACTCATGTAATGCCCCAGGCTGTGACCAGCAAGGGAAAGTGCCTCCCAACCTCCATAGTTTGGTGCCTTAGGTTCAAGACCGGCTTCAGATCTGAACCTTGAAAGGAAACGGTCGGGCTCGTAGCCCAGGAGTGTCTGTTCATCCAATTCCTGCGCCCGTAGGAAAGGACCATCTAGCAGCCTGACCTGGTCCAGTCCAAAGGATGTGATCATTTTAACCGTCTTTGGCCCCTCTGTCATATCAGAACATCCGTAGGTGAAAAGCAGCACAATTCCGGTGAAAATCAGGTTATTTCGATTCATAGGTTCATGATTTCTCCGGGATGAATTTAAGAGAAACCATCCAAAATGGAGGTTTTTGGATAGTTTTTATACAATCGGTTTAATTTTACCGGACATAACCCACATGGACTCCTTAGACATTATAGTAAGCATCAGGAAAATTGTAAGGTCAATAAATCTGGAATCCAAAAGCATCCAGAAAGAATTTGGTCTTAGTATCACCCAGCTGTTATGTATGGGTCATCTCCAAAACAGCACTCATTACCAAAGTACTCACAAAGAGCTAATGGATCTGCTGAGTTTGAACTCGTCAACAGTTACGGGGATCATCAACAGACTGGAGAAACGAGGTTATGTAGCCAGACTTCCGAAGGCCGGGGACAAACGTGTCACTTATATCACGCTGACTGCCTCCGGAATAAAACTGTTGGAGGAGACTCCAAATGTTCTACACGACAGGTTGGCCAAGAAAATTGAAGGGCTATCGGAAGACGACCAGCTCATGGTTCGGAGAGCCTTAGAAATCATCATTTCTGCAATGCAGATCAATAAAATGGAAGTTTCACCCCTCCTTACCGGTGAAGATATTATAGATTAATGTTGGCTTAATTTTCTAATAACGCGGTTCTGGTCATTAATAACTTTCCTTTTATGTTCTATAGAACTTAATTGAGTACCTTTGAGGAACTTTAAAGGGTCTGACTTGTTGGATTCTTTCAAGGAATTTTATTAATCGAGAGAGGAAATTTTATGGGTAGGAAAAATTTTAATGCATTTATTAAACACCAAAAAGCAGAGAAAAAAAGAAAGAAAAAGGCAGAAAAGAGAGAAAAGTTAGCACAGCAAAAGAATGAAGAGAATGCTGACTTCCAGGATATGATCGCATTCGTCGATGACGATGGAAACATAGTGGACGAACCACCGGAAGACCTGGACCTCGGAGGCGCCAAACTACCTGATAAAGAATGAGTTTTACTGGCAAACGTATTTACATTTCTGTGCTCACACTGCTGATTGTATTTATCAGTTATGGGCAAGAAGTGCAATTCACTGCCGAAAGTGGTGAAGTCCAGTCCAGCAGCGGTCACACCAAACTGGAATGGACGCAAGGTGACGGAGGTCCATACGAACTCCAGTACGCCACAGATGACGCGTTTAGCGACGCCAAAATCGTTTACTCCGGCCTGGACAGAGCAAGTTTCATTTCGGGTCTACCGGAAGGGAAACACCATTACAGGATCAGGGGAGAAAACAGCCCATGGTCAGCACCCCTCATTGTGAATGTACAATATCAATCCATGCAGCTTGCTTTTTCCTTGTTTGGAACAGGAGCAGTGGTCTTCTTGCTGACTGTGCTGGTGGTAGTTAAAGGGGCAAGAGAAAAAGAAATCCAATCCTGATGGTTGACCAGACTTATATTGTTTCTCCAACCGTTGGTTGGATTTTACTGGCTACCCTGAGTGTCCTGTGGATTCTGCTTGGAATTTACTGGGGACGAAAAGCCAAAAACATGGAAGGCTTCATGTTAGCAGGAAGAAATGTCGGGTTGGCATTTGGTGCCGCTACGGCAATGGCTACCTGGGTTACTTCCAACACCACCATGCTGGCTCCCCAGTTCGCCCTGGAACTCGGTATCTGGGGTATGATTGCCTATTCCACCGCATCATTTGGATTGTTCCTGTTTGCGCCACTTGCCAAAAGAATAAGACACCTGATGCCGGAAGGCTACACCAGTGGAGATTTTATACGACTGAGATACGGTAAAATTCCATGGCTTATCTTCCTGGCTATCAGTATTTTCTACGGATTTACATGGCTTATAAGCATGGGCATGGCCGGAGGGATTCTGATGAACGCCATTGCAGGTATACCCTACCAGATCGGCATGACCGTAATTCTGACCGTATGCGTCATTTACACGCTTTTCGGTGGACTCTATGCTGTGATTGGTACTGACTATATTCAATCGCTGCTGATCCTGATCGGCATCGTGATAGTAGGGATCGGGGTTATAACCCAAATAGACTTCTCAACCATTCATATGAACGTCCTGGATGAGAAGCCAATGTTGTTGAATGCTTTGATGCCTGCGGCACTCATGGCGATCTTCAATAATCTGCTTTTCGGTCTGGGAGAGGTTTTTCATAGCAATGTATGGTGGAGCCGTGCATTCGCCATGCGAAAAAATATAGGTAGCAAGGCCTACACCCTTGCAGGATTCTTCTGGTTCCCTGTTCCTATCGCCGCGGGCTTCATCGCATTAACCAGTGGATCACTCGGAATCAACATTACCAGCCCGGATATGGTCGGTCCGCTTGTATCTGCCCATGTACTGGGCCAGGCCGGTGCTGTCATTGTATTTGCAGTGTTCTTTTGCTCACTCGCATCTAGTATTGACAGCCTGCTGGCAGCAACAGCAGACTTGATCACGGAAGATATTTACCGAAAACTGATCAAACCTGATGCCACAGAAAAATCATTAAGAAAAATGTCATCCAGGATCATCATAGGGTTGGGGGTGTTAGCATGGCTTGTCTGCCTGCCGAGAGTAGGTACGCTGGCTACCGTTTTGTTTTTTGCGGGGCCGATGGTAGGAAGCACTATTTGGCCGATAGCCACAGGTCTTTTCTGGAAGAAGGCTAATGCCAAAGGCGCGCTCTGGGGTATGGTACTGGGAACATCCATCGGACTGATCTGTTATTTCCAACTCGGTTGGTATACAGCATCACTGATTGGAGCGGCTGTTTCCATGATTACGGTAGTGGTCTTTACGCAACTGTATCCGGATGATTTTGATTGGAATAACCTAAACGAGTCTCACGCATGAAAACAGCATTTTTTCCTGAGAGTTTTCTGAGCATTCTGGTGGTGAGCGCCCTCATTGGGATTAGCATCGCTGTGGTTGTATTACTGGTTTTGCTTATCAAAGACATTAAATCCGACAAACTATGGTAGGAGGAAAATTCAACCCAAAAGAGAATTTATTGTCAAAGGATCCTCTGGAGTCCAATGGTCTTCATCCGGATCCTGAAAAGCTTCTGGAGGAGCGCACGATTAATACGGAGATCCTGAAAAAATTAACAGGGCAAAGTATCCTGTCTGTGGATCAGTTTGACAAACAACTTGTGCTGGAAATCTGCAAGTTCGCTGCCCTTCTGGAGAGCACGGAGATTGCAAAGAGTCACCCCCTTGACGGTAAAATCGTGATCACCGCATTCTTCGAAGCCAGTACCAGGACCAGGATATCTTTTGAAAGTGCAGTGCTGAGGCTGGATGGTAAAATCATCAGTATTCCGGAAGGAAGTACCACCGGTCAGGCAAAAGGCGAGTCCCTTTCTGATATAGGCGAAATGTTCAATGCATACGCAGACTGCGTGGTAATGCGACATGGAGAAACAGATGCGCTGGATGAAATTATGCAGAATCTTCGCATACCGCTTATCAATGCAGGAAATGGATCGGGTGAGCATCCCACACAGGCCCTTACCGACTGGTTTGCCATCCTAAAATGGAAGCCGGCTATCATGGATACGCTACCTCCTGAAGAGAAAATTCACCTCGGGATCCTGGGTACACCCGGAAGCATGCGTGCCGTCAACAGCTTTTTACGTATGTCATTCCTGTTCAAGGAAAATATCAAACAAATTTCCATTGTATCCGAAATGGCAGATCCTCTCGGGGAGGAATTGACTAATAGGGTTAAAAAGTCAGGGATTGAGGTTCTTATCACTAATGATGTGAACGACGTAGTCGAAGATCTGGATGCCCTGTATATGAACTCAATAGCTTTCCTTGGCGACAGTTACAAATCACTCGATTCCAGGTTCAAGCTCAACGAAAAAACTAAACTGAAAGAAGATGCGGTAGTGCTTCATCCATTGGCCAGGCTTGACGAACTGGATCCTATGCTGGATGGAACTCACCATAATTTGTATTTCACACAAGCACACGGAGCTGTCTTCGTAAGACAGGCTCTTTTTATTTCGGTTTTGAACCGATTCAATCATTTACCAAAAGATCAAATCAGAATAGCATAATGTGCGGAATAACCGGATATTGGAAAAATAGCAGGCTGGAGCCAAATGCAGCGGAGATCCTGGCAAACATGACAGCCACTTTATACCATAGGGGGCCGGATGGATATGGGTACCACCAGGATAATGATCATGGTCTCGCCATGGGTCATGCCAGGTTGTCCATCATTGACTTGAACACCGGTGATCAGCCCCTTTTCAGCACAGACAATAAGAAAGTACTGACTGTGAATGGCGAGTTCTACGATTACAAAAGGATTAGAACCAACCTGAGGCTCGATGGATTCCAGTTTCGCACAAAAAGTGATAGCGAAATAGCGCTTCCACTTTACGAAAAACACGGGCTTGAATTTATTGATCACTTGCGGGGAGAATTTGCCGGTGTGCTCCACGATACCACAAAAAACCGAACCATCCTTTTCCGGGACCGTTTTGGGATCAAACCGCTCTTCTACCACATCAAAAACGGAAATGTTTTCTGGGGGTCTGAGATAAAATCTCTTTTTGCACACCCCGAAGTACCCAGAGCTTTTGACAATAAGGCCCTGGTACATCAATTGATGCACACCATGGTACCCGGCACAAGCGCATTTTCAGAAATTCATGCTTTAAAACCCGGCCACATGCTGATCCTTGACAGAAAAGGTGATAGCCTGGAGGTAACTGAAAAAACCTACTGGGACATGGATTTTCCGGAGGAGGATGCCCGTGATCTTAGCAAAACCGAAGATTACCATATCGGACGGGTGCAGGATGAACTGCTCAAGGCTGTGGAATTTCGCCTGGAAGCGGATGTTCCTGTGGGCTGTTACTTGTCAGGAGGTATCGACAGCTGCTCGATGTTGGGACTTGCTTCGTCCATGCAACAATCTCCGGTAAAGGCGTTTACGATCAGTTTTGACAACAAAGACTACGACGAGGCACACATCGCCCGCGAGATGGCAGAAAAAGTTAACGCCGACCAGGACCAGATCAACCTGTCAGCCACGGAACTGTATGGGGACAACTACATCAAAACCCTATGGCATGCGGAAAGAACCTTCTACAATACCCTTGGCGTAGCCAAATGGTGCATGAGTCGCAGGGTGAATGAATCCGGATACCGTGTGGTGGTTACTGGAGAAGGTTCTGATGAGCTTTTTGGGGGCTACCCTCAGTTTAAAAGGGATATGCTGCGCTTCGGATACCAGAAGATGGAAGAAGGTGGCGCCCATAGCAAGGAGGAGGTCAAGAGCTACCAGGAGCTCATGGAGAAGACCAACAAGATATTTAAGGGTGCTATTCTTTCCGAGGAACAGATCACGCACCCAGCCATGGAGAGCATATGTGGGTTTACACCCTCATGGATACAACCCTGGATGCACACACTGGAGATCGCCCGCCCGTTATTGCATGACGACATACTCGATGATATTAAAGACTATGATCCTATTGAGGCGATTGCAAACTCCTTTGACAAGACACAGTTGGATGGACGCCATGTCCTGGATAAGGCCCAATATACCTGGAGTAAGACGATGCTCGAGTGTCAAATCCTCAACTGGGGCGGTGACAGGGTGGACATGGCCAATTCCATGGAATCAAGACCAGCATTCCTTGACCATCATGTGGCGGAAATGGCCCGCGACATCCCCCCTCACCTGAGAATTCACGGAAACACAGAGAAATGGGTACTAAGGGAAGCCATGAAAAATGTATTGCCAACCGTACTTTATGAACGCGAAAAATTTGCCTTCATGTCCCCTCCGGCTCACACGGAGAAAAAGAAGAAACTAGCATTAGATGCGCTGATGGACCAGTTTATGAACGACTCTGCGGTGCAGGAAGCCGGAATATTTGATCCGGCTCGTCTAAAGACTTTTATTAATGACTACAAAAACGACACAGATCCGGTATCGTTAGTCCGTAAGGACGCGCTTATCAATCATTTACTTGGACTGCAGATCCTGAATGAACAATTCATCAAGGATCCATTAAAGGTCCCCAGCCCCACATGATTGAGATACTTAGGGTCCAACATTCCCATCTTTTTACAATCAAACCAAAATTATCAAACTTATGGATGACAAACATTTACTAAACTTAAAAGACCAGGATTACGGGGAAAACCCCACCGAGGTCAGAGAAACCGAAAAATATAAGGAGGAGTATGTTCAGTCCTTTGTTGAGAAATGGGATGAACTAATCGACTGGGATGCCCGAAACAAAGGTGAAGAAGGCTTTTTCATCCGGGCACTTAAGGAAAAAAAGAAGCAAAAAATTCTCGATGTGGCCACTGGTACAGGATACCACACCATTCAACTTCTGAGAGAAGGATTTGATGTATGGAGTGGAGACGGTAGTCCAAATATGCTGGCCAAGGCATTTGAAAATGGTAGAAAAAGAGGATTTATCCTGAAAACCATGCAGGCAGACTGGAGAGAATTGAATAAAACAATATCTGGCCGATTTGATGCGGTTATCTGCCTGGGTAATTCATTCACACACCTTCACGACGAAAATGACAGAAGGAAAGCACTTGCAGAGTTCTACAGCGCATTGAAGTATAATGGTATCCTTATCCTTGATCACAGGAATTACGATTCAATCCTGGATAATGGCTTCAGTTCAAAACATACCTATTACTATGCTGGCGATGAGGTGAAAGCCGAGCCTGAATATGTGGACGAAGGATTGGCCAGGTTCCAGTATGAGTTCCCGGACAAATCAAAGTACCACCTCAACATGTTCCCACTGAGAAAACAGTACATGACAAATCTCATGCAAGAGGTGGGGTTTCAGAACATTGAGACCTATGGAGATTTCCAGGAAACGTATAAAACCGATGATCCTGATTTCTTTATTCACATAGCACATAAAGAATATCAAAAGTAAGAATATGAGCGAACAGGAAGTAACTGATATTACCAAGGACTATTATGACAGCAAAAGCGCGGATGAGTTTTACAACCTAGTTTGGGGTGGTGAAGACATCCACGTTGGATTATATGAAGATGGCTTATCCATCTCAGATGCCAGCAAGAAGACTGTACACACAATGGCCACTATGCTTAGCAACCTCGGTCCTGACTCCAGGGTACTGGATGTCGGTGCCGGATATGGAGGGGCTGCCCGTCAAGTAGTAAGAAATTTTGGTCCTCATTTTACGTGTCTAAACCTCAGTGAGGTTGAAAACAAGCGTAACGAACAAAAAAACGAAGAACAAAACCTGGCTGATAAAATCGATGTGGTACAGGGAGATTTTGAAAACCTGCCCTTCGAAGACAACAGCTTCGACTTTATCTGGTCCGAAGACGCAATCCTTCATAGCGGCAATAAGCCAAAAGTCTTTGAAGAAATCTCAAGAGTCTTAAAACCTGGAGGAGAATTTATATTCACGGATCCGATGCAGAGCGACGATTGCCCTGATGGTGTTTTGGAGGATATCCTGGCTAGAATCCACCTTAAGCAGCTCGGCTCCGTGAAACTTTATCGCGAATTGGCTGCCAAGACAGGTATGAAGGAAGTGGAGATCAGAGAGATGCCAGAACAACTGGTAAATCACTATTCCTCCGTCCTTCGGGACCTTACGGCAAAGGAAGATGCACTTCTCGAAAGGGATTGCGAGCAGGAATATATCGACCGAATGAAGGTTGGTCTCAATCACTGGATAGAAGGTGGTAAAAAAGGATACCTGAATTGGGGTATTCTTAAGTTCAGAAAATCCTAAGAACATGGCACTAAAGGTAAATTTCGAACGGCTAAAAGATAATATCAACGAGCTTGCCCAGATCGGTCGAAGAACTGATGGTGGAATTTACCGCATGGCCTTTACCAGTGAGGAATACGAAGCCAGAAAGTGGCTGGAAAAGAAGCTTACTGAGATTGATGTTGAGGTCCAAAGAGATGGAGCATTAAACATCATTGGGAAGCTCCATAGTTCTTCAAATCAGGACAAACCGGCACTTGTGGTGGGTTCCCATATCGATACTGTCCCCAATGCCGGGGCCCTGGATGGAGCATTAGGTGTGCTGGTGGGCCTGGAGTGCCTTAATAGAATAAAGGAAGAAAATCCCGAACTAAAGGTACCCCTGGAACTGATCGCCTTCAGTGATGAAGAAGGTCGTTTTGGGGGGATGTTTGGTTCAAGAGCATTTTCGGGTCAGCTAAATCCTGGCATTATCGAAGAAGCTGCCGACCTGGAGGGAAAACATTTGACTGATGTGATCCAGGAACTTGGCTTTGACGCGCATCGCGCACTTGATGCTTCGCGTAACCGTGAAACGGTCAAGAGTTACCTGGAATTGCACATCGAACAAGGTCCGGTTCTGGATACCGAAAATCTCTCCGTTGGTGTGGTT
The DNA here is from genome assembly GCA_965228045.1 of Cyclobacteriaceae bacterium. Lineage (GTDB taxonomy): Bacteria > Bacteroidota > Bacteroidia > Cytophagales > Cyclobacteriaceae > JANQEU01. The sequence goes on from OZ245789.1 coordinate 3,529,673, forward strand.
TCTGACATTACCGGGCTCTTCAAGTGGCAGGTACAACTAACTGGTAGCGCCAACCACGCAGGCACAACGCCCATGGAGTTGCGAAAGGATGCATTTATGGGACTCGCAGATTTTGCGCATGAAATCCCCAGGATCATTGATGAAAATGGCAGTGAATACTCCAGGATCACCATAGGTAATGTGACCTTACATCCGGGTTCAGCCAATACTGTTCCCGGCCAGGTGGACTTCAGTATAGACGCCCGTGACATTAGTGTAGATGTCATGAGAGAGCTGCAGGATGCTTGTCGCAAAGCCCTGTCGGCCATAGTCAGACGGCGACAACTTCGATTTGACTTCAATGAGGTGAGCTGGATCAATCCCGTGGCTTGTGAGCCGGATTTACAAAAAATCATAGAAAGTCAGGCCAAAAACCTCAAGTTGCCATACAAGGTAATGCCCAGTGGCGCAGCACATGACGCACAAATGATGGCACACATATCACCCATTGCAATGATTTTCGTTCCAAGTAAAAATGGCATCAGTCACTCGCCTCATGAGTGGACAGATTGGCATCATATCGAAAGTGGTGCTAACTTGATGCTCAATACCATAATTGAAATCTGTAAATGAAAGACTTCGATAAAAACTTACTTCCTGACGATTCCCATGATCCGTTAAAAGAATACTATCGTCATATTGTAGATGATCAGTCGAAGGAACGACTGAAAATTATTTCCCATCACGGGGCAGCTCTCCTGATCATTGATCTGCAATACCTGGATGCTGCAAGAGGATATGGAGTCTTTCATGATTTGACTTCATCTGGTATCCCTGAGGAGCAGCAGAAGTATTACTTTGATACCCTGGAGGAACGAGTAATTCCTAATGTTCAGAGATTGCTCAAGGTTTTCCGTGAAAAAAAGATGGAGGTTATTCATACCAGGATCCAGGCACTTACCAAAGATGGCAGGGATCGAAGCAATGGCCATAAGCGACTGGACCTGCTGGCGGCACCCGGATCAAAAGAAGCTGAATTCTTACCAGAGGTTGCCCCAAAAGAGGATGAAATCATTATCAACAAAACCGCAAGCGGAGTTTTTTCATCGACCAATCTCAACTATGTTCTTCAGAACCTTCAAATCAATGAATTATTTGTTTGCGGAGTTTACACCAATGAGTGTGTTGAAACCACCATTCGCGATGCTTGTGACCTGGGTTACCTGGTTACGTTAGTAGAGGATGCCTGCACAACTGTGACTCCTGAATTACACCAGGGCGCGATCAACAGTCTTAGAAACCGATATGCTGCCGTGCAAAGTACGGATGATATCGAGAACTTATTCAGGGTCATAGAAGATCACCCTCCAATACCCGGAGCTCCTACCATTAGCAGAAGCATCAAAATATAGATTAGTCGTAAAGCAGGTGTTTGGTTGTAGAGCTCCTTTCTGATATGAACCTAATCAGATAGTGGCCCTTTGTTATATCCGCTGGTAGTTCGATAGTCGGTTCAAAAGTAGCCTGCTCCATTATAATACTCCCCTTCTGATCATACAGCACCACCTTATCCGGAATTTCACCGGAAAGGTGAATGGTTCTGTTCCACCCTACCGGGTTTGGATAAAAATCAAAATCACCGGTAGCATTATCAAAGTTGACGGACTTTAGCGCGATGACTTCAGTGGTGCCATCAAAATCTGTTTGACTCAACCGGTAATAAACCAGTCCTGATTCTACGCCGTAATCCTCCCAATAATAGGTCTTTAATTCATCGGTGTTTCCATTTCCGTCAATTACGACTATTCCTGTAAATTCCTCTTTTCCGATTGACCTTTCGAGGGTAAAGTATTCGTTATTGATCTCTATTGCAGTGCTCCATTCCAACGCTACGTACCCACTTTCAATTGATGTTGTAAAGGACACCAACCTCACCGGTAGTGTCACACTACCCGGACAGTTAGCATTGGTACAGGAAGCCGCAGACATGGTGCCATTATTAGAAACTTGACCGCCGTAAGCAATATTCATTTCGTCCGCCACAGAAACGTTACCTGTTCCACTCACAGTCATGCTACCTGCTCCCGCCATTTCAAGATCATCGCCTATGTCCAGATCCCCATCGATATTGAAGTTATGGGGTCCACTGCTGATGTAAACATCCCCGGTAAAACTCGCTTCTCCATCAGAATACACATTGAAATTACCCCCATTTCCATTGGCCACGCTGAATGACCCACCATTGAGTGTCCCATATACATTAATCGCAGCTGCCTGCTGCCACCCCATGGCGCCACCGAAGTTCAGGGTTGCTCCGGATGAGATGCTAATCGCCCCATCACTTTGACCATTTATTCCAATGGTGATGCCATTAGTAATAGACAAATTGCCTCCGGTAATATTTAAAATCCCAGCTATCCTTGGCCCCCAGGATGTACCCAGGCTTATGGATCCGGCTTGATTAGCACCTGATGAGGTAACTGTATGCTTTATGGTTACATCATCAGCCGAAGTAGGAATACATGCACAACTCCAGGTACTGGTACTTCCCCAGTCACCGGACTGAGAAGATGTAATATTCGCAGAATAGGCCATTGTGGAAACGGCCATGAAAATAGTGAGCGGTATAATTTTTTTCACGGTAGTTCTAAAATTTGCATAACATCACGCTGATCATGATATTATACTCAAATTTAAGTAGCAGAACGGTATAATGAATTATTTGCCAATAAGATCTACGTGATTGGCAGGTTAGCTAATGAAATCGTCAAATTTTTGACTTCATTAACAATCCATTATCACCTTAAAATCGCATTAAACCTAAATAAGGAGTAAAATGAAACGAATAAGATTACTTATTTCCGCGCTTCTTCTATTGGCTCTGGGAGTTCAGGCTCAGCCAGTAAAAGTTTCGAGCCTATCTGCTGAAGCTGATTCCCTTTTGAATTTCATCCAATCAATCTCCGGTATTAAAACATTGACCGGACAGCACTGCGCCCCATTGATGGGGTCCACCCGACTTTCCGTTGTTCACAGAATGACCGAAAAATATCCCGCCGTATTCGGACAGGATTTTGGCTTTAGTTTCCCGGGTTACTGGGATGGCATTAATTACAGGCAGGCTATCGTGGACGAGGCCATTAAGCGCCATAATGAAGGGTTTATCATCACCCTTATGTGGCATGCCGTTTTACCTACACAAGATGAACCGGTCAAATTCAGTGAATCCATACAAGGGGAGCTATCTGATGCAGAATGGACCGAACTCATAACACCAGGTACTAACCTCAATGAACGGTGGAAATCACAGGTCGATGTGATCGCATGGTTTCTGAAACAGCTGAAATTCGCCAGGGTGCCGGTGCTCTGGCGTCCGTATCATGAAATGAATGGAGGCTGGTTCTGGTGGGGAAAGAAGAAAGGTGACGACGGATACAAAAAGCTCTGGCTCATGATGTATGATAGGTTCGTAAACTTTCATGGTCTGGATAACCTGATCTGGGTCTACAATACCAATGAATTTAAGCCTGGAGTTGATCGACATGAGCTTTATTATCCGGGTGACGACTATGTGCATATTGTCGCCACGGACGTTTACTCTCAGGGATTTGATAAAGAAAACTATCAGCAGCTCCTCGAACTGGCTGGAGACAAGCCAATGGCACTTGGGGAAGTAGGAATGCTTCCTGATAAGAAAAAGCTGGAGGATCAACCCCGTTGGACCTGGTTTATGTACTGGTTTGACCCTGAAGGTCCATCCTTCATAGAGAATCGGAATACATACCAGCTGGAGCAGTCCCTGACATATGATGAATTACCTTGGGTGAAAAATCGCGATCCGAGGGTGCACTACCCTGTGTTAAGGTAACTTATCACCTTTTTAAAGGTTGCAGAAACTTCCTGAACCGCCCGTAATAATTTAAAATAGGATTACCATTTCTGTTTCCTAATTTGCCCATTCATTTTAAAGCCTATGAGAAAGTTTATCATCATATTAATAACTGCACCATTTCTGGCTCTCGGCCAATCTGATTCTGCGGTAGTAAAAAGCATTTACGACGAAGCACTCTCCAACTCCCCTGTATATGAAAACCTGAGAGTACTTTGCAAGGATGTAGGAAACCGTCTGTCCGGTTCAACTGGTGCAGCGGCTGCCGTCGAGTATACGCGTCAGCTAATGATGGAATACGATTTTGACACCGTGTTTCTGCAACCTGTCATGGTACCCTGGTGGGTTCGTGGGAAAAAAGAAATTGCGAGAGTAACAGATTCAAAAGCGGGATCTTTGGAACTGGACATTCTGGCTCTAGGTAACAGTGTAGGGACCGGACCTGAAGGTGTTCGCGCACAAGTAGTTGAAGTGAGCGGTATGGAAGAGGTGGAAGAATTAGGCAAAGAACTTGAAGGGAAAATAGTGTTTTACAATGGACCCATGGATCGGACATTAACGGAGACCTTCAGAGCTTATGGTAATGCCGTAATTCAAAGAGCATATGGTGCCTCGGAAGCCGCCAAGTATGGTGCCAAAGCAGTGATCGTCAGGTCTATGACCCAGGCATTGGATGACGTACCACATACAGGATCATTGCGGTACAAACCGAATATGCCAAGGATACCTGCGGTGGCAGTTAGTACAGAAGACGCGGAATTATTGAGTCTCCTGCTCAAGCAGGAGCAAGTGGAACTGTATTTGGAAACACATTGTGAAATCCGCGAGGATGTACTCTCCTACAACGTCATTGGGCAGTTAAACGGTAGCGAATTCCCGGATGAATATATAGCTGTTGGAGGACACCTCGACAGCTGGGATGTGGGAGAAGGCGCACACGATGACGGTTCTGGGTGTATGCAGGCCATTGAAGCTCTCAGGCTCTTCAAGGAGCTTGGTATCCAGCCGAAAAGGACGATTAGAGCAGTCATGTGGATGAATGAAGAAAATGGTCTTGCCGGAGGACGGGAATATGCCCGAGTTGCTGCAGAAGAGGGATTAAATCATATTGCAGCCATTGAATCAGACAGAGGTGGTTTCCTTCCTATTGGATTCTCTTCTACTGGAGACTCCGAAAGCCAAACGAAACTTCGGTCCTGGAAGTCATTATTCCTGCCCTACGGACTATACAATTTTGATAGAAATGGAGGTGGTGCAGACATTGGTCCGTTGGCACAGAATGGAACCTTCCTCATAGGACTATTACCAGATGGTCAAAGATATTTCAGATACCATCATACACCGGCAGATGTATTTGAGGCCGTCGACAGAAGAGAACTCGAACTTGGTGCTGCGAGTATGTCGGCGCTCATTTACCTGATCGACCAGTACGGCCTTTAGAAGTTTTGCGATCAGGATTTACCCGGGTAAATCCTGATCGCACGAATCCAAGCAACCATAACGAGATCATTGCTGTTTGTTTTTTGAAGCCAGGACGGCTACCTGGTATTCCAGGTGCTTAATGTGCTTGATCATCGCGTTCTTATCCATTTGCATCCAGCTCCAGATTTTCAACAGCGAGACTGTTATGAAGCCAAAAAAGAATCCGACAGACCAGAGTATCATTTCCCGCACGGTTTCTACCTGAAATATCATGTAGACGCTGTAAACGGCAATTCCAAGGAAGACGAAAATGAACACAAAACTCAATACCGCTACCCAGGCATTCTTTCCTTTATAGATACCCATTAGCTGTTCAGGAATAGAATCTTCTTCCAGGTCCTTAAAATACTCTGCCTCCTCCCGGGTCAGAGCCTCTTCGATCAGTCGATCGATTTCTTCTACATTTTTCATGCTATTCTATGTTAACAGTTCTTTCAATTGCTTTCTTGCGTTAAAAAGCCTGGATTTTACAGTTCCGGATGGTACTTCCAGTACTGCAGAAATTTCATCTACGGAGTGCTTCTCCAGGTAAAACATCATGAGTATCAACCTCTGTTGATCAGGTAATTTCTTCATGGCCAGATTCAACCTTTCCACTACATCCTCCTCCCCATCGCCACCATCACTTTCCACCAGCTGAGGATACTCGATTTTCCGCTCCCTTTGATTCGACCTGATCCAGTCAACAGCTTTTCGTGTTGCGATTCTCAGCGCCCATATACCAAAAAGAGCTGGTTCGCGAAGGTTGTAAATACCCTTTAATATGGCTTCCCAAACTTCCTGAGCCAGATCCTCGGCTACCTCCTGCTCATATGTATGCCGGTTCAGCTGCCTTTTGATCTTCTGGTGCCACCGCTTGATCAGCAGCTCCATGGCCTTCTTATCGCCTTCACGATATTTCAGAACAAGTAATTCATCAAAGATCTGATCAGCAGACTTTTTCATAATTCATATCAATAGTCGGCGTTATTCTTATGAGGTTCAATCAAAGTGGAATTATTTTTCATAAATATTCATTCTAGCTTTATATCATGCGATCATCTCTATTTCTATTTTCAATCATAGCGTACCTGTTGGTGGGCCTAAACGGTTGCGATCAGGAGGATGTTAAGTCCCGGGCGAGGGCCAAACTTGTCTCTATAAACGCCACTTCCGATTCGACATATTTACCCGGTACAGAAGAGATTGGAGAGGCTGTTTTTACAGACCTCGGTGACCGGGTTCGCGTTTTTATACAGCTCTATGATATGATCCCAAACTGGGGGCATGCCGTTCACATTCACAATGGTTCTTGCGAGCAACCCACAAATCATTGGAATATGGGAGACACCATCAATTATTGCAACGAAATGAACCTGGGAGAACCATGGATGCGGCCAAAAGCCGGGGATATCGGTAACGTGGAAACAGATGACTTTGGGGATGGTATCCTGATCGTAGAGAGTGAGTTCTGGGATCTGAATGGCTCCAGTGAAAAAAACCTGGAGGGACTGGTTGTGGTGATCCACGAAAAACCGGAGGATTTTGAGATTGAATGCGGTGAGATGCATACACACAAACACAATAATCGTAAATTGGCGTGCGGAACCATATTCCTCGATGCCAATGATTAAAAGAATTCTTCGTTACCTCATAGCAATCCTTATTATAGCACTAGTAGGCTTTTTCTTCCTTGCCGGAAAAATTGCGGATCGACAAATGAATGGCATAGAGGAAGTTGAGAATTATGAAGTCTCTTCTCGAGCTAAATCCCTTCACCCTACCATATATGTCAGTGACTTGCATTCTGATAACCTGCTATGGGACAGAGATATGCTGGCTGATCATTCGCATGGACACGTGGATGTACCAAGGCTAATTGAAGGTGGATTTGCCATCCAGGTATTTGATGCTGTGATCAAAACACCCAAGAATCTGAACTACCAGTCCAACAACGGAGAGACAGATAACATCCGGACGCTTGCCATGGCAAACAGGTGGCCTATCGGTGCGTGGTTCAGCCTTTATCAGCGGGCCCTGCATCAAAGCGAGATTCTACATGAGGCAGCCAATCAGTCTTCATCACTGGAGATCATCAAATCCAAAAGCGATCTGGACCTGTTTATGAGTCTTAGAAAAAGCAACAGTTACCTCGTTGGAGGCATCCTTTCCATTGAAGGGCTTCATGCAGCCGAGGGCGAGATGCAAAAAATTGATGGCCTAATAGAAGCCGGATATCGAATCATAGGCCTCGTTCATTTCTTTGACAATGAAGTGGCCGGGTCTTCTGCCGGAGAAACCCAAGGTGGATTAACAGACTTCGGAAAACGCGTAGTAAGAAGATTGGAGTCAGAAAATATTATTGTGGACCTTGCACATAGTTCTAATCAGACTATTTCAGAAGTATTGGATATAGCCAAAAACCCTGTCGTGGTTTCGCATACTGGTGTGAAAGGAATCTATGACAGCCCCAGGAATCTATCGGATGGCGAGATCAGGAGGATCGCTGAAAACGGCGGACTGATCGGTATTGGGTTCTGGAGTGAGGCCGTTGGCGGGACACATCCAACTAACATCGCCATGGCTATTCGGTATGTGGTGGACCTTGTTGGAATCGAATATGTGGCATTGGGATCGGATTTCGACGGAGCGGTCACGGTAGGGTTTGATTCGTCTGAAATGATCTACCTCACCGAGGCACTCATTCAGGAGGGTTTCTCCAATGAGGAAATCCGTCAGATAATGGGTGGCAATCAGATCCGGTTTTTACAGGAAAATCTCCCTGTCCGGTAGGATCAATCGTCCTCTGAAGATAATAACGATTCTATTTTAGCATCCTCGGAGGCATTATTCAAACCTAACCACTGCAAAGCAGAACGGTACATGATGTTTTCATAATCCTCAGCTCCAAGCTCCATTTCTTCAATGAACCGACCGATCTCCAGGTCTCCCAACGGAAAAGGATAATCTGAACCTAAACATACTTTATCCGAACCTACTATGTCCAGTACATATTGCAGAAGCTTGGGATCGTGGGTAATGCTGTCAACCCAGAATTTTCCAAGATACTCCCGGGGATTAACATTATTATGAACAGCAACCAGGTCCGGTCGACAGTTAAAGCCATGTTCCAGCCTTCCAATGGTAGGCAGGAACGAACCGCCGGCGTGGGCAAAACAAACTCGTAAGTCAGGATACCTATGAAAAACACCGCCAAAGATCATGGATGCTATGGCCCTGCTTGTTTCGGCCGGCATACCTACGAGCCATGGCAACCAGTATTTCTCTATCTGATCGGAGCCCATCATTTCCCATGGATGAACCAGTACGGCCATGTCAAGTTTTTCACAGGCTTCGAAAAATTCGAAAAACCTGGGCTTGCTCAGGTTCTGTCCATTGATGTTACTACCAATCTGAACGCCCGGAAATCCAAGCTCCTTACAACGCTCCAGTTCTTCCAGTGCCAGGTCGATGTCCTGCATCGGGACAGTACCCAGGCCGAGGTAGTGATTAGGATACTTACTACAGGTCTCGGCGATATCATCATTCAAAAACTGGCTCAGTTGAAGACAATCATTGGGTTGGGCCCAATAACTAAACATGACAGGAATTGTGCAAACAACCTGGATGCGTGTATCAAATTCCTCGTATTCCTTAATTCGAATTTCAGGATCCCAGCAATTATCCGCGATTTCCCTGAAAAACTTATCTCCCTTCATCATCCGGGCATAACCAGGTTTATGATGAAGCAAACTGATAAAATCCCCGTAACCAAACTTGTCTGCGAAATTCGGCAGGTGCTTAGGGATAATATGCGTATGCATATCTATTTTCAGCGAAGCTTTAGGCATCTTACAAATTTAATAAATCGTAGGTCTATTGCCTGCAGGAATTCCAAAGAGATGAATTTGAGCTGATTTCGACACCGCGTTGGCTCGCATTTTGAAGACATTCGCATCCTCTTTGATCATCGTCAAGCTCAAAATAAGTTAGTGCCGCGTTATACCATACAGTGCCATTGCTACGATCGCGGGCCAGGTATTGCTCATAGTATGAAACGGATTGGGTGTATTCCTGTATTTGGTGAAAACTATTTCCCAGAAGATAATAGGCTTCAAATCTTGATGGGTCGACTTCCAGCACCTTTTTGAAAAAAGCGACAGCATCCCGGTAGTCCCCTCTTTGATAATTGAGTCTGCCGGAATTGATCAATAGCAAAGGATCGTTTGGTCTGAGCGCCAACGCCTCCCTGAACAGGCTCTCAGCAAGGTCATATTCCCTTGATTGATAGGCCTCCACTGCCCGATAGGATATCATTGGAAAGAATTCCGCGTTATGCAAAATTCTGTTAGGCACGGGATGTTCCGGATCAAGTATGACCAGGTTATACCAACCAATGACCAGGTCAGGATCTATTCGAACGGCTCGTTCCAGGTCATTCAAAGCAAGTTGTCTCTGGTTAGTTTCTTTGTATAACAGGGCCCTATTGACAAAATTCTGTGCCGAAGAATCTCTCTCAATTGAAGAATTTAAATCGTTAAGCGCCTTTTCATACTCTCCGATCGCCTGGAATGCCAATCCTCTCAATCCATAGACCTGGGCGCGCATGGTGGCAATTGTACTCAATTTCACCTGCTCCTGCCCGTTGGGGTCCAGCTGATAGTAGATGGCGGAAGTAGAGGCTTGCCCATCAAAATCCAGGACCATATTAAAATCCTGGATCGCCTGGTTGTAAATCCCCTTATTGTAATAAAGTAAGCCGCGTTTAAAGTAGGACTCAAGATGACCGGGATCAAGCGCAACTGCATTGGTCAATGAACTAATCGCACGGGTACTGTTGCCCATAGCTTCATAAATCATGGACTCCATGAAAAATCCCTGGGGATCGCGCTCCGTAAGCAGATACTTTTCGATCTCCCTCAGTGCTTCTGAATACTGTGCTTCGTAATAGAGCCTCCTGGCTTCCGCAAATAACTCCTCAGGGGCATATCTGGACTGCGCCATAACTGTGCAGCCAACAAAAAACAAAAAACCTGCTACTAACTTCCTCGACATTGCTGAGTAGGTGTAACAGGTATTACGTAAAAAATCTGAAATTGATCCGAAAGGATTCCTAATATACTTCGTGGATGCGCATACCGCTGTATTTCGGAAGGTGCTTAAATCTTCCGCCTTCGTACTCATAAAAGCTAACCGCCATGATCAGGAACAAACCAACGTTCTCTTTGATCATTTGAGCATCGGGAATCCTTACCTGTGCCGTCATAGGCTCCGTTGGGATTTTCAGAAGAGGCAGCATGGGGCTTTCGTATGAACCAACCTGCCCATGAATTTCTTCATTCTGGGGGCTGTATGATTTCTCCGACGGATCAAAAGCAAAATCAGAAAGGGCTACAAGCCTTGCAGTGATTTTGAAGTTTGTAGTATTGTCAGGAGTATCAAATGCTTTTTCGGGAATAAACGAAGGAAAATGCAGAATTACCTGCCCTCTTCGGGAACCGGCCTTTACAAAATACTTCGCGTCAAAAATCTTATTATAGGGCGCCTCCGGATTAAACTCAAAACCGTTGAGATGATGTCCATGCTTACTGGGACACATGGGTCTGGTCCCTGTTTTTCCATCCTCGTGCTTGGCAAGATTGCGGAATTGGGCTGTAAGCTTTCCGGACGTGTAGGTGGCACAGATCTCCATCATTCTATCAGACAACGATTGTCTTATGACTTTCGACATCATGGATGCCACTCCAAATTCTTTCTGATTATTTCTTAGCTGTTCGTAATTTTTATCCGACTTGATCTGCTTGCTCGTAGGTCCCCCCTTCCTTGCTATTATGGTCTTTTCTACCCCTTTAATTTTATAGGATCTGTATCCTTCTGGTATGGTTGTGCTGGTGATGTTGGTTTCTTCGGATAGGCTCTTCATTAACTTTCTATAACTACGGTTCTTACTACGGTTTCTTAGATTCGGAATTTAGCGAATAGTTAGGGTTCCCCCAAAATTTACAGGTGATTTTTGATTTAAATCTTAAGATTTTAATCATTGATAACTAACTACTTATGTGTCCAATACAAATTTAAGAACTGTCAGGTAATCACCTGATGACTAAACGTCAAAAGGCGAATAACAAGCGCTGAATAAGTAAATCCTTTAAGTGAATGTTATGTAACCCCTTCAGGAAGCAGGATTATGTTAATTTAGCGACCTAATCCTAAGAGAACTTTTATTCACAGTTATGAGAACAGCCCCTCTATTGACCCTTGCCTTTATACTGCTTTTGCAGGCATGCCAGCAACCCACTAAATCCGTCATCAATCAAAAATCGGGTGCCATTGGTGATTCGGCAATGGTCACCTCTACCCATCCTCTCGCCACAGAGATCGGTTTGAAAGTATTAAGGAAAGGTGGAAACGCATTTGATGCTACCGTGGCCGTTCACTTTGCCTTGCAGGTAGTGTTTCCGGAAGCTGGCAATATTGGTGGAGGTGGATTCGCAGTGGTGCGAACAAGTGAAGGAGAGACAGCGGCATTGGATTTCAGGGAGAAGGCCCCAAAATATGCCTCGCGTGACATGTACCTTGACGCAAACGGTGATGTGGTACCCATGAAAAGCAGGATAGGTCATAAGGCAGCGGGAGTGCCCGGCTCAGTAGCGGGGATGTGGGAGCTACACCAAAAATATGGCTCGATGCCATGGTCGGACCTTGTTCAGTATTCCATAGAACTGGCCTACAATGGCCATGTTCTCACCGAAAATGCAGCATATAACCTCAATGACAAGCAGGATGACTTCAGGGAAGCGAACAGATATACACCATGGGTAGTAAATGAATCGGGCTGGAACGCAGGTGACACTGTGAAGCAGCCGGAACTTGTCGCAACTTTTGTACAGATACAGCAAAACGGGCGTGATGGCTTCTACAAAGGAATAGTAGCGGATCAAATTGCTCGGGAAATGCTGGCCGGAGGTGGACTGATCCTGGAGGAAGATCTGGAGAAATACCAACCTGTCTGGCGTGAACCTGTTATTGGAAGCTACAAAGGTCACAAAGTGATATCCATGCCTCCCCCATCCAGCGGTGGCGTAGCAGTCATCCAACTGCTTCAGGGTGCCGAACAGTTGAAACTTGGAAACAAGGACCATAATACACCCGAGATGATCCATATCAAGACAGAGCTGGAGCGACGGGTATATGCCGATCGTGCCACCCATCTTGGTGATCCCGATTACTATGACGTGCCGATGGAAATGCTATTGGACAAGAAGTACAATAAAGAGCGCTTCAGCAACATCAGCTCCCATGAGAAAACTCCTTCCCAGGAAATCAAGGAAGGTGAGGTAGAAATCATCGAAAGTGTCCAGACTACTCATTACTCCATCGTGGATCAGAAAGGTAATGCCGTATCGGTTACCACCACACTTAATGGGTATTTTGGATGCAAAGTGATGGTCAAGGGAGCCGGATTCTTCCTGAACAATGAGATGGATGACTTTAGTGCCAAGCCAGGTGTGCCCAACATGTTTGGACTCGTGGGCGGAGAAGCAAACGCCATCGCGCCAGGAAAAAGAATGTTGAGCTCCATGACTCCCACCATCGTGGAAAAAGACGGAAAGCTGTTTATGGTGACGGGTACCCCGGGAGGTGCCACCATCATCACTTCCGTATTTCAGAGCATCATAAATGTGGTAGACTATGGCATGAGCATGCAGGAAGCTGTGGAGGCCAAGCGATTTCATAGTCAGTGGCTACCTGATGTGGTGCTTTATGAAAAAGGTGCCATCAACACAGCGGATTCCACCAGACTCACAGAAATGGGCCATGAACTAAGAATGAGGAATGCCTGGGGCAAAATCGATGCGATCCTGGTCAGAGAGGACGGTTCCTATGAAGGAGCTGCCGACCCCAGAGGAGACGACTTCGCCGCAGGCTATTGATGTGCTTATTCGTTCCTGAGATATCGTACCGGATTGGAAAGAGCGGCTTTGATGGTATTGAAACCGATCGTAAGCCAGGCGATGATTACGGCTGTAAGGGCTGAACCAATTATGACAGCAACTGAAATATCAACACGATAAGGAAACTGTTGTAACCACTCCCTGAGTAGCAAGGTCGCCACCGGAATCGCTATTACCGATCCGAGTAATACAAGTAATGTAAACTCCGTCCCGATCAGTCGAATCAGCCTGCCGACGGATGAGCCAAGCACTTTTCGTATGGATATTTCCTTGGTCCTTTCGTTGATGACAAATACAATCATTCCGAAAAGGCCTATACACGAGATGAGGATGCTCAACATGGAGAAAATTGTGAAAAGCTGAAAAAACCTTTCCTCTTTTTCATACTGTAAGGCATACATGTCTGAAACATATCTGAAATCAAATTGCTCGGCACTGGTGAATTGGTCCCAGATGCCTTGTAATGCAGTAAGGGTTTCGGCCTTCTTATCCGGATCTATTCTTATTAGAAAATTGTCTGCACTGGATCTGAATCCCGGACGACCCACAAAGTAGGCCACAGCTTCTACTTCCTCTTTCATAGACCTGTAATGGAAGTCGCGGACCACCCCAATGATTTCGCGATCCCTGCCGCCGATGTTCACTTTCATTCCTATCACATCCGGGATTCCCATTTTGATTACAGCGGCTTCATTGATCACCACAGACCTTCCGGAATCTGCAGGATACGGTTTTGTGAAGTTTTCTCCATCAACGATCCTGGCACCGATGGTTTCCAAATATTCATGATCCACTGTTACGATGTTGATGCCCAAGCGCTGCTCTCTGGAGGGTGCATCCCAATAAAATCCCCAGCCATTGTTCATTTCACTGGGAAGGGCCTCGCCCGAGATGGCAATTTTACTAACCCCTGACACCGATCGGAACTCCTCCCGGACTACCTCGATTCTTTCCTGCATCATTTTATCCTCGGTCTTAATGGCGATCAGGTTTTCCGGATCAAAACCAGGATCTCTGTCTTTCATAAAGTAGAGCTGCTGGAAAATTACCGTTGTACTTATGATCAGGAAAACTGAAATGGAAAACTGTATCACCACCAGTGCTCGACGTAAGCGAGATGTGCGTTTGCCTTTACTACGTCCGGCCAGCGCGATGATCGATTGCTGACTGGCCATTCCAATCGATGGATAAACCCCTGCGATCAGGACGGTGACAATGAAAATAATACCATAGACTGACAGTGTCTCCCATGAAAAAATATACATCATTGAAAAACTACTTCCCGTAAGGGATGCCAAAGGCTCCCAAACCAGGGCGATCACGATCATCGCCAGCAATCCGCTTATAACATAGAGTAAAACAGACTCCGTAATGAACTGCCAGAATATTTGTCTTTGATTGGCACCGGATACCTTCCTGATCCCGACTTCGAGAGATCTCCTGTTGGTGATGGCCGTCGTAAGATTGATGTTGTTGATCATGGCAATTAGCACGATGAAGGCACCAATCACCCCAAACATCAGGATGTTCTTAAACCGGTTTCCCTGCTCATTTAGCCCTCCTGCCGAGTAAAGGTGCACCTCCGTCAGAGGCTGGAAAATGTAAGTCCTGTCCTCGGCCAATGCTTTCGAATTTTGCTCAAGGAGGCCAGGCATTTGTTCCTCAATCCTTTTCGCTGTGGCCTCATCGGTTACCACAAACGTCCTCAACCAGCTAAATCCCCATGATTCATTGAACTGCTGGTACATGTCAAATGCATTGGATATAGAACCTATCAATTGGAATGGTAGCATGGTATTGGACGGCAGATCCTCCATGACCCCATCTATCCGCATGCTGAATTCTCTGTCACCATCGTAAACTTTGATAGGAAGAATCTGTCCTACAGGGTCAGTTCCCGGACCAAAATACTTGTTGCTGACAGTCTCCGTGATGACTACGGTGTTTGGCTTTTGTAATGCGGAAGATGGATCTCCATATTTGAATGGTAAATCAAAAACCTCAAATAACTCCGCATCTCCCCAATAGAACTCTTCTTCATAGAATTGCCGCTCCCCCAGCTCCACATAAACCGGATCATTGCCATACCTGGCTACCAAAACTTCCGAACCAAATTCATTTCGAAGTAAGTTTCCGAGGGGAGTCTGAGTAGCGTGACTGGCAGAAGATTCTTTTAGATAATGTGTATGTAAAAAATAGGTGTCATTTGCATTTTCATGATACCGATCAAAACTTATCTCGTGGTGGAGATAAGCAATGATGAAAAGGGCACAGCACAAGGCAGAGGTCAATCCTATTACATTGATCCCAGAGATCAATTTGTGCTTGAAAAGGGATCTGATCCCGATTTTGATGTTGTTGTGTAGCATAGTAACGTCCATTATTTTGAGTAGTATTTGAGAGAATCCCCTCAATTGATAAGTTTTGATTTCCCGGATGCCCTGCAGGCTGTAGCCAAATGATTTGAAAAAATCATGAGTGGATCTTTGGTCCTGGTGATACCATTCATGGAGATCACCGATTACCTCGTCATGAAACCGATCCCGGATGAGCAATTCCAGCATCCGATCCACCCAGCCCGGAGGAGATTGTTTATTGACCATTTTGTGGCATTAGTTTCCAAAGACTATCACGCATTTGCTTAGCTTCCTCCAACGCTTTATTGCCATCGTCGGTGATGGTGTACAGCCGCTTACTCCTGCCGCCCCTTTCCTTGCTGGCCCCTCCTACCTCGGACTGAACGAATCCTTTTTGCTCCAGTCGGTAGAGCGCTGTATGAATGGTGCTGACGGTCACTTTTCTTCCGGTCTTATCTTCAATTTCATTGAGAATGGATATGCCATAAGCTTCTCCCGTGAGGATGGCGACCATGAGTAGAATGAGCTCCTCAAATTCTCCTAAATGGGTTCCTTTCATATTATATTCGTAAATGCCAATGTAATAATAATGTATTATCTTCTTATTTGCCAAACTAATAATAAAAACTACAAGTCTGAGCTGCTGTCAAGAAATAATCAATTGGAAATAATGGTGAACTCCACGCGTCGGTTCAGGCGTCGGTTCTCCTCGGTATCATTGGGTGCTATGGGGTCATTTCCACCATAGCCTCTACCCTGGATCCTGTCGTAATCGATACCCGTGGACAGCAGATACTCCTGCACCACTTTTACCCTTTCGCGGGAAAGCTCGAGATTCAGGGCAGGATCTCCCCGATTGTCCGTGTGACCTTTCAGTAGGATTTTGACCTTCGGATTTTCTTTCAACATTTCCGACACTACATTTAACTCCGTCTCCGAACCTTCTATAAAATTGGCTGTACCCTGGTAAAAAAGCACATGCTCCAGGTTAATGGTATTACCCACTTTCAATTCGTCAACGGAAATGAAAATTGAATCGGTATTCTGAAGCTCCGAACCCGTAATGTTTGTCATATGATTTAGATACCCCTGTGCCCTGGTCTCGATCACAAGGTCTTCATAGTTTTCAAAAGACAGATTTTCTCCTGATTGCAATTCCTCATTTGTATTCTCGCCAAGAAGAAGAATCGTACCTTCGACTTTGTTGTTGTCCTCGTCGACGAGTGTAAAAACTTTCGCCGTTGGGTCAACCTCCGCCTCGAGCTGGAAGTCTGTCTGGGACTGTTCCACGAGTTGAATGTCGCTGGTGATCCTGATCCGCTTTACGTCGCCGTATCCATCGCTGTCCGTGGTGGAAACATAATACGCATAATCCGATCCCGGCAAAAACGAAAAAGACGTTTCCGACCCACGTGTGTTGACAGATCCAAGGTTCACCGGCTCCGTCCAATTCTGCCATGTATCATCGATCCTCCTGGATACATATAGATCAAAACTCCCATTCGTATCCGGACGTCCATTGGTGGCAAAAATCAGGGTCTCATTATCAGGGGCCAGGAAAGGCGTGTATTCCTGGAATGCTGTATTGATCCTGTATCCGAGGTTCCTGGGACTGCTCCATTTGCCATCACTGTTCAGGTGCGAAACATAAAGGTCCTCCACGCCATAGGTGAAATTGCCCTCCATGCTAAAAAGTATATGCTTTCCATCTGCCGAAATGGATGCAGACTGGTGCTCGCTAAGATTATTGAAATTAGTAATGTCCATTCTACGATGGTTGACCAGTGTGTCACCATCCAGCTCCGCCACCCAAATCTCTCCCCTGAAAACGCCCACATCGAACATGGTCGTGCTGTACAGCAAGTATCGACCTGAGTTGACAAAACCGATAGGTGATACCATTTTACTCGGATGTACATTGATAGAAGGTTTGGGACTGTGCCATGCTGAGTCCAGTGAAGTGATCCATAAATCGCCAGGATTGTGCTTTCCGCCAATGTTTCCGGGATGGATCCTACGCGTAATGATCATTCTTTCTCCCGAGGGATGTAGCGCAAGAAAGCTTTCATCGTATTGTGAGTTTACAGCCCTTATAGGTTCTGGTTCGCCAAATAGGCTAATAGCCGCATCCTGAGCGATGATTGAGTTTAGAAAAAAGCAAAACAGAACGAAGAATAAAGAGCGCATATATAACTATTTCAATAATAAATTTTGATTTCTATAGAATTATCCTTACTTTTATAAATAAATCAATAAAATTTTGCACTTTATTGATTTAACATTCTTAACACAAAGATATACTTCTTAAGGTGTTAATGAATAGAATTTGTGGCCCACCTGCTCGCATGTATTTGTTGAGAGGTGGGTTTTTTAATACCCTTTCTGCCTATCCACAAGGCCCGTTAATTCACCACCATTCACAGTACTTCTATGATTGGCAACAATCTGCGGAATAGCCGCATCAGGTTTGGTCACAACCGCAATATGTGGAGTGATAAATACTTTTGGGTGGTCCCAAAGACGGCTTTCCTTTGGTAAAGGCTCTGAAGGAAACACGTCCAGGAAAGCCCCGGCCAGCTGACCGGAATCCAGCGCAGCCAGAATATCCTCATCTACCTGGTGATGCCCGCGTGCCACGTTGATCAGGAACGAACCTTTCGGTAAACGGTCAAAAAGATCCTTTGACAAGATGTTCTTAGTTTCGGGTGTAGCAGGCAACATGCAGATCAGGAGGTTGATTTCAGCAAGAAATTCATCCATCTCTTCCATCACATAGGATTTCACACCCTTAATTTCCTTCCTCGATTGGCTCATTCCCGATACTTCAAAGCCAAGCGGAACCAATTTGGAGGCAAGGTCTCCGCCTAGCTCACCCAGTCCCAGGATACCCACCCTGATGGACCGCTCCGGATCAAATTCCTGTTCCCATTTCCGATTCAGCTTATCCCCGGCATATTTATCAAATTGTTTTTTATAATAGAGCACTGCTCCAATACAGTAATTGGACATAGGCTCTGACAATATCGGGCTGATGATCCTGGAAACTTTGGCTCCCTTTGGTAGCTTCGGATCGGATAGGATATGATCCACACCGGCTCCAAGCGACGCCACCAGTTTCACATCCGGGATCCTGTCAAAAAGGTCCGACCGATGGTTCCAAACGACTGCCGTCGAAACTTTGGACGGGTCATCCATTTGATCAAACAGGATCACCTGGTCCTCTCCCAATTCTTTGCGAAAAGCCTCGGCCCATGGTCCCAGATCTTTGGTCACCGAATCTATCAGTAGTAAACTCATCGAATATTATTTCATTGGTTTCTGCACGCCCCTACTCACATAAGGATTACCTTCTGCAAAAAAGCGCCAGGGCAATTTAGCATCCTCCCTTGCATAATCCACACCTACCCGTCGGTCGGCGGTGATTTTCAGGTCTTGCCGGTATGCTGCGATCCAGATGGTATCTCCCAGCAGATCAGTGCCCGTCTGGGAAGTATGAAAACCAAACGCCTTCCCCAATGAACCCGGTCCGGAAGTGAGCCGGTGTCCCTTTGCCCCTCCTCTGCGCAGCTCCATGACCTCCTGTCCGGCAACAGGTTCTGCCGCGCGCACCAGTATGGCGTCCGCATTTCCATTTTCATTGGTGACAATATTAAACATCTGGTGGATGCCATAGCAGAGGTAAACATATGCATGACCAGGTGAACCGTACATAACTTCCGTCCGCGACGTGCGTTTGCCGTAAGCGTGACTTGCCCGGTCAGTGGCACCCTGATAGGCCTCCACCTCCACGATCATACCGGCCGTATAATCACCATCAATGTGACTAATCAGTAATTTTCCTATCAAATCCCGGGCAATTTCTACTACATTCGAGCGATGATAAAACGCTCGAGGCAGTTTTTCGTATTCTGATATATCTATTTGATCAATAACCAAAAAACAATTTTATAGAATGACAAAAATTACTAAGCTAACGTTAATCTGTTTATTGGCAAGTTTTGGTGCTTTCGCACAAATCACTACGCCGATAGCCAGCCCTTCCGGATCGTTCAGCACACGTGTGGGATTAACCGATGTAACCATTGACTATTTCCGACCAGGTGTTAAAGGAAGGAAAATATTCGGAGAAGGTTCTGATTTCCTACAGCCTTACGGCCAATTCTGGAGAGCAGGTGCCAACACCGGTACTACCATCACATTCACCTCTGACGCGAAAGTTGGCGGTGTGGACATCGAAGGCGGTACTTACCTGATCCTGGCTACTCCGGGCAAAGACAACTGGAGGTTTGTTCTTTATTCTGATCCCAGCATAGGCGCTAACCTGTCTGCCGTGGAAGATGACAAGATCGCTGTGGATGTGAATGTACCCAATGTGATGCTTTCTTCACCGGCAGAGAGCCTTACCTACCTGGTATCTGATATTTCAGCGGACAATACGACTGCCAACATTCACTTCATGTGGGCGGATCACTCGTACAAGGTGCCCATCGAGGTGTCTTACGACGAAATGGTGATGGCAGACATTAAAGCCAAAACCACTGTGAACCCAGGCAACTACATGCAGGCGGCTAACTATTACCTAACGACTGGTAAAGATCTTAACCAGGCGCTGGAGTGGGCCAACATGTACCTGGCCATAGAAGGCAATGAGCGGCAGTTCTGGAATGTCCACACCAAGGCTCAGATCCTTGCAAAACTTGGAAAGAAGAAAGAAGCGATCGCTGCGGCTGAAAAGTCCATCGAAATCGCAAAAGGTAACGAAGGCGGAGACTTCGGTTACGTAAAAAGAAACCAGGACCTGATCGATTCTTTGAAATAAGAGCAGATCAACCTACGAAATTAAAAGGCGTCCCTCAGGCGCCTTTTTTTATGTCCGATATTCGATTAATCGTTGTTCGAAATTATATTTGCTTAGACATTGGAAAATATCAACCATGGTGGTTATCACACCCAATAGGCAGTATATCAACCATGGTAGAATTTGGTATTTTAGGGGTTAACCCGCTTATTTTTAACATATGATAAATGATTAAACTTTCAGATCTTATCAACGTGCCACTATGGAAGAACTGATAGATTATATCCTGCAATTTGGCACGCTCAATACACAGCAATTAAAACTTTTGACCCGGGATGCAATTGAAATTGATCTTCAAAAAGACAGATATTTCTCCAAGGCCGGAAAAATCCCAAGGCAAGTTGGTTTTATAAAGGAACAACATATTCAAATATCGGAGAACAAAGCTGAACTTGAGAAATGCATTGAAGCCAATCTAACTCAAATTTTAGCTAACTGTAGACGAACTCCGTTTCGGACCCTTATGTTTCTCTAATGAAGGGAGGAGTAAATTTTTCAGCAAGTTTGGTTCTACCAGATAAGTATATTTCTCCGTTGAGAATTGCTAAATTTACTTGATGGCAAAGGAGCAGGAGAAACTTGATTTTTGGATTGATGATTTGACTGATTCTATTCGCAATAGAATTTCAGGTGACAGCTTTCAAACAGAAGTTTCCAGGTTAACGAAAAAGGATTTAAAAATAGTAACTAAAAAAGCAGGATGGAACTTTAGTTGGAATACTGAATTGGCAGACAATTCACGGGAAGTTTTCAAACTGACTATTGTCAATAACCCATCGGTGATCCAAGGTTTAATGAGTGTAACTATTGAAAGCGATCACGTTTACATGAACTTGCTAGAAAGTGCGCCGTTCAACACAGGAGAAGACAAGCTTTATGAAGGAGTTCCAGGAAACATGGTTGCATATGCTTGTAAGCTCTCATTTCGGCATGGTCATGATGGCTTTGTGGCTTTCACTGCTAAAACCAAGTTGATTAAGCACTATGAGGCAACTTTGGGTGCATATCATTTTGGAGGGCATAAAATGATTTTACCGACAGATGCTTCGAAGAAGCTGGTAGAGAAGTACTTTAAAACTTAAAGACATGGGATATATAAAAGAGCCGAAAGGTGTGGATTTCATAATTGATAGTAAACCCTTAACGGAAAAGGACAGAAAGGATATTGGTAAATTTATAGCCGAATATAAGCGTAAATCCAAAAAAAGAACATCTCGAATAAAAGAAACGGAATAGCTATCTTCAACGGCTGCGGGATGGATGTATCCGACTACCAACGGACGCCTTTTAGTTTGACGATATCACAGGAAAACGCAGCTAAAATAATTTTGATATGGTTTTCATGGTTATGAACATCTTACCACTTGATGGAAGATGAATAAAACCATACTTCCCGTAGAAATTAACCGCAGTCTGGTCTATTGGATCAACCACAACTGCCATCGAAGCAACGGTACCAGTAGTATCATAACTTCTTTTAAGAGCATCCATTAATAAAATCTCACCCATTCCTTCCCCAATGTTTTTAACATTTCTAGCCAATCTTCCTAACAAAGTAACTGGTAAGTTTTCATACGAGGGAGGGAGAATCTTTATCACCTCTTCTGGCAATTCATCTCTATCAATGCTCGAACTTGATAAAGTATAATAACCTTTTACAATATTCGATTCATCAGAAAGAACAAAGCAAGCTGACAATTTCCGCTTAACATCCTGACCTGCTTGCTTGCGTAGATAACCATCTAATAGTTGGTTTCCAGAGGAGAATTCGGACTTTTTATGTGACTTGGATAATGGGTTAGTTAAGTAACTCATTTATCGCCTAACGCATCATTGTATTTTTTGGCGGCCGTTGCCAAGGCCTCGTTTGGTTCTGATTCGCTTAGAAGGGCATTAAAAAAAATCTCCTTGTCCTTTTCAGATGACACGATCCTATTGTGCTCATCAATGATTGCCTTAGCCTTATCTTGAACAGAATTAATCACAAATTCTGTTAGAGTACGGTAACCACCAAGTACAGCCGCTCTTTCAAAAAATTCCTTTTGCTGCTTAGTTAACCTGGTATCAAATCTCGCTTCTGAAGTCTTCATCATTTTGAACTTCTGTTTTACAAATGTACGTATAATAACCGTACCGTTGGGATATATGTACGAATATTAACCGTACAAGGTTAAGGATTCTCCAGGATGTGCTTTTTGTGCTTTTGGAGATCTATGATGCTAATTTCTCCATGGGTCTACCTGGTAATCATCCATATAGTTCTGCTTTTGAATGATCATCGCCTTGCTCGTGCCGTTGTCATTTATGGCTGCAAAACCATAATCATAGCAGATGTAATACAATAGTTTGGGCGAACGATAGGTAGCCGAAAAATATCTGAAATCATATCCCAACTGCAGTAGAACATCTTTTCTGACAGAGGCTTTGCCCTGGGGTGAAAGGGTTTTGAGAATTCTCCGATTCTGCCTGATGATTCTGTTCACTTCCTGAATATATAATTCATCCTGTCTTTTGACCTGATTGTTAAAAGTGTTTCTGCAGTAAGCGTCACAAAATTTCTTATCCAGACGACCCACTATTGGTCTTCCGCATTGGAGACATGATCGTCTTACTGCAGCATTCAAATTTTCCATAGCTAATTTTTTAAATGCTTATTGTCGAATATAAATGTTTATAAACATAGTTGTGTCTTTTGTTTCTATCTCTTTTAACCCCATGAATTCGCAATCGCACACCAGGGAGCGCCAGATCACGCTTAAGCATCTGTATTTCGAGGATCAAAAGATGATCGGAATCAAATTTTATCCTGATAAAGTCATCCAGCACATCATCAGGCAGCTACCCGAACCGAGGTGGAGCGAAAAATACGGGATGGTCTACATCAAAAACAATCCTGAAAACCTGAAGGCTATTTTTGATGGGTTCAAAGGTGTTTGCTGGATCAATTGCACCCATTTCTATACCAATCGCCCGGTTAATTTCCATAATACACCATTGGACATAGACGGCTACAGGAAGCGAAAATCTATTCCGGGACGGAGAATGGTGCCGGAGGAGTTTTTACAGAAGCTGGAGATTCGAAAATATGCTTTCAACACGGCACGATCCTACATCAGTCATTTTGAGAAGTTCATGAATCACTATGGTCAGGTACAGAACCTGATGCAATTAGGCGAACATGAAATCAACGAATACATCAGTCACCTTTTCCGGTCAAAACGTTCGGAGGCATTTATTAAAATGTCTATCAATGCTATCAAATTCTACTATGAAGTGGTGATGGAGATGCCCAACCGTTTTTACGCTATCAAACAGGTTCAACAGAAGGAATCCCTGCCGAAAGTCCTTTCAAAGAAAGATATCAATAGAATGATCGATGTGACCACTAATATCAAGCACAAGTGCATTATAAGCCTGTTATACTCATCAGGGCTAAGGAGGCAGGAATTGCTAAATCTGGAAATAAGTGATATTGACAGTGTGCGAATGACGATCACGGTCAGAGAGGGCAAGGGTAGAAAGGACAGGATCACCCTTCTAAGTCATCGCCTTTTGGAGCAGCTCAGAATGTATTATAAATCACACATGCCAAAGAAATTCCTTTTTGAAAGCGCAGCCGGAGAAAGGTATAGCGGATCTAGTGTAAGGCAGATAGTGCACAAAGCCAGTAGAAAAGCAGGCATCAGACAGAAGGTGACCCCCCACATGCTACGACATAGTTTCGCCACCCATTTATTGGAATCCGGAACAGATTTGAGGCATATTCAGACCCTTCTTGGGCATTCCACGACCAGAACAACGGAAATATATACCCATGTGAGTACGACACATTTTAATCAGATCAAAAATCCATTAGATTTGGAGGACATATGATAGTTATCCGCAATAAACGTGCGGATAACTTGTTGTTGGGGCACAAGGCTTTTTTGAAAAATGTACTTTTTAATTTTTGTGAAAATCATCCCTTACTTCAAACCCATTTAAGCACTTAATGATGACTTTTAAAATGCAGTTGTGTTATGATTTGGACCAGAATCTTCTGTGGTTACCTGTATCCTTCCAAAACTTTTCTGCTACCTGAACTTTCCCCTGCTTACCCAGCCGAGGGGTTGAGCACAAGCCTGTACTTATCTGATGCTTCTCGTCAATTGGATTGAAAGTTTTGAAAGGTTAGTGGTAAATCTAAGCTGCTCGTCTCTTTATATCGGTAGTGTGCTCAGATTTATCCCTAGTGGCTCGCGCTGGCCGATTCCGTGGATACCAAAATAATGATGTCAAAAAGTGCCTGTGCTTTTGCTGGTAAAATATGTGCCCAACATTGCCTATGTTTAAAAGCGTGGTAGTGAATTACGAGGCTTCTTCCCTATTTGATACTCCGCGATTTCTGCGAAATCGCAAAATTAGCTCTTGAAATATGTTTTGCGATTTCGCAGAAATCGCTACTTTGGTAATACAAACAGTTTGGCTATTTAATACGCTTCAAAACATAGCCTTAACGTTATGTGGAATTAGCGCAACTCAAGAAATGGATGAAGATGAAATAAAGATACTCGATCAATTCATTGCGGAACTCAACCAGAACCTTGAAAAGAATCTTCCCAAGATTGCTGCTCAGTTTGTGAACGACTATGAATCCCCTGAATTTGACCCTCTGAGGGATGAGATAACCAAATGTTTGTTATGTGATTTTTGCCAAGCTGCAATAACACTAACGAACCATCTAACTGAGAATTTCCTAAAAACAATGCTGGTTTACCATGAGTCTCTTGAGAACGGTGAACACAACGACCTAACAACACTATTTTCGAAAGGGCTAGACATCTATGACAATATGAATTTAGTCGATACGATTGATAAGGCCTGTGAACATCAAATCATCAATGAAGAGCAGAAAGCAACGCTTCACAAATTTCGTCATGACTTCAGGAATCCCTACTCTCATGCGAGTAAGCGGAAAATCTTCAAAGACTCCAAAATTCGAACACAAAAGCTATCCCTGAACAAGGAATTGAAGTACGAACTGGAAGAACCGAAAGAATCATTGGCATCTAACCTTGTATTTGCACAGGGACTAATTCAGACTCTTCTAAGCAAACAAATTGCATTTGACTACTTCAAAACTGTGGACAAAATTATCAGAGATGCCTTGGCTGAATTCTATAAAAACAACGATAAAACATCCACATAACAGACGCTGATCGGGCATATGTCTTAGTGCTTTCTGGCTGGTTTCAGTGGAACTCGACCGTGATATCTGCCGCTGAGAAACGGCTGTGCTTTCCACCATCTTTTGCTCGCAGGAGTTTTTGACTTTCAGAACGCAGTGCCATTTAGAACCGTTGTGAGCTTCGGCAGATTTCACTACATTCGTGCTATTCACTAGCTGCGGGACATACGCCCGATAGCTGGTCGTTAGCACCAATATTCCTAAGTCGCATATGACAGACCTAATTCAACGAATCCAGAACTGGTACATGATTAACTGCAATGGCGACTGGGAACACAATTTTGGTTACTCAATTGCAACATTGGACAATCCTGGATGGACAATTAGGATTGACTTAGACGGAACTCCTTTAGACACTCTGGAATTCAAACGAAACTACCAAAATCCGAACGACGAACAGGATTGGTTCAACATCAAGACCAAGAACATGGTTTTAGAGATTTTCTGTGGCCCATCGAACCTCGAAACGGTCTTTAAGCTTTTCTTTGATGAAATCATTCCTAACCACTCAGATTCCAACTTTTGGTATGACGTTTACTTAGAACTCGAAGGAACTTCGAACAAAATATGGACTCCAGCCAAAGCCAAACTTATCAACGAGGTAACACTAGAACTTGTGGAAATTAAGGAGCCAGTTTACAAGGAACTGAAGGCTAAAACATGGGAAAATTTTGACCAAGTTGAAAGCCTTCTGCCAACTCTCAAACATCGGTTTAACATTGGAGACCGAGTGCGAACTGAACTAACGGAAGTTCATGACGGACTGATCCAAGTGGCGGTAAAATAACTGGTGCTAACAGACGCTGATCGGGCATATGTCTCAGTGCTTTCTGGCTGGAATCAGTGCAACTCGACCGTGATATCTGCCGCTGAGATATGGTAGTGCTTTCTACAGACTTTTGCTCGCAGGATTTTTTGATTTTCAGAACGCAGTGCCATTTGGAACCGTTGTGAGCTTCGGCAGATTTCACTACTTCCTATGTTACAAAACGATTACCAAAGGATCATTTATTTTGGTAAGTAGTGGGGAGAAATGAGAGCAAATTCGCTAGTAAATAGTCTAAAGACATATTCACACTAAGGTATCGCCTCATTTCTTTCTTTCTCTTAGAGTTTAAACAGAATGTAAAGCGGGATTTTCCCCAGCTAGAATATCAGACAGGAGGTAAAACGAAGGGAGACATCCGCTATTATCTTTTTATTCAACCCTTTGAAAATGAAAACTATTAAGCAAGTCGTTGGTGTGGATGTAGCTCAGAATGAGTTGGTCTGTACCTTTGGTCAGTTGTATGAAGATTTAAGTATTGGCCGGTATATTCACCGGGTTTTTGATAACAACCTTAAAGGATTCAAGAACATTATTCGGTGGATTCAATCGGTCAAGTCCGATGATTTATCAATACAAATAGTAATGGAACCCACCGGGGTATATCATGAGAAATTTGCTCATTGGCTCTTTGATCAAGCTCACAATGTTGCCATTGTACTACCTAACAAAGTCAGTAATTATGCCCGGACTTTATCTATAAAAACAATCACTGATAAAACGGCTTCCCAAACTATTGCTCAGTTTGGATTGGAGAGAAAGCTGGATCTATGGAATCCTCCAAAACCTGTTTTCCGAACCATGAAGCAGTTAACCAGGGAACGTGATCAGATTGTGGCAGAGCGAGTTACGATCAAAAATCAGATCCATGCTGAAAATGCTGAAGCATATCCTAATCCAAACTCTCTTAAGCGACTCAAAGCCAGAAAGGCTCTCCTATCAAAACAAGAGCAAGAGATTAAGAACGAAATCCAACAATTAGTAAAAAGTGATTTGGAGATTGAAAAAGACATTGGATTGATGACTACTATCCCAGGAGTAGGTAATCTCACAGCAGCTATTGTTCTGGCTGAAACAAATGGTTTTGAACTTATCCGCAACAAAAAGCAATTGACTAGTTATGCGGGTTTGGACGTCAGAGAAAAGCAATCAGGAACTTCAGTCAAAGGAAAACCCAGGATATCCAAACAAGGAAACAGATTTTTAAGAAAAGCTATGCACCTGCCATCATTATCAGCCATTCGACATTGTCATATGTACAAAAGCAACTTTGCAATGCATGTCGGTAAACATGGTATCAAAATGAAAGCAGCAGTGGCCGTTCAGCGTAAAATTCTGGAACTGATGTATGTGCTTTATAAAACCAAAGTCCCATTCGACCCATATTATCAATTTAAAAAGGGACAACAATCCGATGTTGATGCCCCTTTACAATCTAGCTTATGCTGATTTTACTTAAAGTTAGAAAATATCATTTCTATCTTTGGTTTTTAACACAGAATCTTAGTGCTTTCTGCCAACTGTGGGCACACAAACCGATAGTTAGGCGTTGAGCGCAATTGGCGCAACTCGAATCTGATTATGAACTATCCAACTTTATCTCTTGTCATCAACTTCGGGTTAATTCTAACCTTTGCATTCCTACTGCTTCGATACAACAATTTTAAGTATGTGATTTTTCTGCTGATTGCAATTGGACTTGCTTACTATGGATATACTGAACGACTGAACCCCGAACTTCAACAAGTAAGAGGTCACGCCAGTAATTACTTTTACTTACCCATACTAATGCTCATTTATTGGCAAATATTTCGAACTGTTTACAAAGCGTTCTATAAACAGGAACCATCAATCACTTGGCCTGGAGCAACAACCAAGAGCATGGACATTTTGAACGAACGGAGAATAACATACGGAGATGGCTTCTTCACAATTGGAATATTTATAGCCCCAATCCTTACCATAATCCTTTTGGGTTAACAACTAAAACTGCGCTCAACAATGTGTATGGACGCATGTGCGAACTGAGCATTTAGCCGGTTTCTGTGGAACTCGACCGTGAATCAGCCGCTGAAGATACTTTTCTGCTTTCTACCAATCTAAGTTCGCAGGAGTTTTTAATCTTCTGAACGCACTCTCTTTGATACTTTGGAAGCACCGGCAGATTTCATTATTTTGCTGCTATTAGCCATTGGGGCGCACACAGCGCCATACACAGGCGTTGGAGCGCATCACTGCATCATGAAAGAACTTCTACTAATTACTTTGGGACTGATGAACTTCACTATTCAGGCACAAATTGTGAAACCTGAAAAAGGTCATTATGTCCGGGAGATTTTGGTCGAACCTGACACCTTGTTTTTCAATTCACTTCCACTTTTTATACATCCACATGGAACCGTATTCATAACAACTAACGACACCTCGTCATTTGAACTTAGTGAAGTAGAATTCGTTGAAGGGGCATTTGTGTTTAAAACTGACTCACACTTCTACGTTTTTTATGAAGAAACCGATATGCTAAGTGGGACCAGCTATTTAGAAGTTTTCGGATCTGTCAATTTGGAACATCTCTACCGAACTCATATTCCCGGATTCAATCTTGGACAACCTGTAATCAAAGATCAATTCGCATATGTTTCTACAATTGGACTTGTTGGCAAGATCGATTTAACTACAGGTGAATTCGTTTGGAAGTTTGACGACCTCTATGACCATCAAACATACGACTTTAACAACTTTGATGCCGCTGAACTCATAGGCGAACAGGTAATATTCAGCTCTCCTAACAGAATTAAGAACCGAACCCGAACGATTCTGGTGAACGACCAAACTGGAGAACGAATAGAATAAACGCGCTCCAATCGAGTAGACGGCCGTGAGCCATAAGCCCACGGTGCGCCTCTCACACCACCCAGCGTACGGTTCTCGTACTGGGCGGTTCATTGAATTTCGGGTTGAGTTTTAAGGTAATAGGAAAGCATCGACTTGTACCCTCGCCTTCTAAGTCTGGACAGTGTAATAGTGGTCCGTAGAATCGGACTTTGAGCCACAAACCAGCCACCTCTACGGGTACGACTGTATGCATAGGCTCTATCCTTATCCAAATCTAGCCGGATCAGATTCTTACACTTCCTATCAGGCTTCTTCCAGTGATGCCAGATGCAGTATCTCAGACGATTCCTCAGCCATTCGTCTAGTGCTTTGAGTTTGGCTGAAATGTTCGCTAAGCGAAAGTTGTTCACCCATCCTCGCCACACTTCGGCAAGCTGCTGTAAACGCTCATCGAAACTCATCGGTCTGGTCTTCCTGGAAATGTCCTTCAGTTTGCGCTTGAGGTTTCCCCACGCTTTCTTTGATACTACCAGCTGGTATTGCCCTTTCATCCCCTTCTTATACACTGCGGCAAAACCGTGCCCCAGCAACTCGAAGTTTACAGGTCTGCGAATGCCTGATTTCTCCCTATTGATAGGTAATCGCAATGTGTCCCTAAGGAACTTGTAGATGGCATTACCTATCTCACGGGCTTCTGCTTTTGACTTGGCATAGATGCTGAAGTCATCGGCATAACGGACATATCGCAACCCTTTCCTTGCCAACTCCTTATCCAGCTCATCCAGCAGGATATTGGACAGTAGTGGGCTAAGTGGTGATCCTTGCGGCATCCCTTTACGGCGTTTGTGCAATCTACCCTTTATCCAGATTGGTGCTCTCAGCCATTTGCGGATCAGCCGCAGGGTTGTTGGGCATTTTACCCGTTTGTAGATCAGGTGTAACAGCTTCGCATGGTCTACTTCATCGAAGAACCCTTTAAGGTCTATGTCTACAATATCCTGATACCCATTGTTGATGTAGTTCAGGGCTTGGGTCACTGCCTGTTGGGTGTTCTTTTCCGGCCGAAAACCATAGCTAAATGGCTCAAAGTCTAATTCAAACTTTGTGGCCAATACCTGGCTAACCGCCTGCTGTAACCAGCGGTCTGTTAAGTGTGGGGATTCCTAGTAATCTAGTCTTCCCATTCCCCTTGGGTATTTCTATCCCAAGGATAGCATTAGGTACATACGTGTGGTTCAGGACTTCCGTGATGATCTTCTCACGGTTGGCTTCCAAATGTTTTGGGAGTTCCCTGACTGTCATCCCGTCAATCCCTGCAGCTCCTTTGTTGTTTACCACCTGTCGGCAGGCCACATAAAGGTTCTTACGTTTTAGTACTTCTGCTATCATAAAACTTAATTCCCTATCCCTCTAAGGACAGGCTCTGATCCTATCCGAATCGGGACGCAATTCATTGTTCAGTCCTTCCCTGACTTGTGAGTCTTCCATCTCTTTCAATGGCTCGTGGCTGTCAGGTACTACGACTTCTGCTGACTTCTCGATCCGCATCTCGTGCGGTCCGAGACCTCCCCGGGTAAGACACTTATCCTTCTACTGACTCCCGCCGTATCTACCAACCGAAGTTTGTTGACCATGTACTTTACAGTGATGTGCCTGCTTGTACACTTCGGTTGGCCTCTGTATACGATTCCTGTTCGTCAGTGCCAGTATTTGCAGTCCTGCTTCCCTGCCTGCGGCAGGCAGGCTTCAGTGCTGACCTCACGGTCAACCACCTTGCAGCTTGCTAGTGACTTCTGTCAACTTCGTCACACGGATCTTTCATCCGCTGGATATTTTGGCTATCTTCATAGCCGTGCCATGCCGGGCACACACAGACACTAAAATGAATATGCGAACTGAGTCATTTGAAAGGACAATGCAGAGAGGAAACTTTGGTGCTTTTAGCAACTGGGACGCATACTCATTTTAGTTGAGCGTTACCTGTCAGCACTGCATGGCGAACAGTAAACATGAATTTTTCGTAACTTTATCTCATGGATGCTAATATGAATCTTTCTTTCGCTCAAATACTTGAACTGGTTAGGAACTTACCAGGTGAACAGAAGATCAAGATTTCACAAGAACTTGAGAAGGAGACTATTGGGTCTAAACTGACAGAACTTCTAACTGCATTCCGAACTGACAAAATTTCGATGAATGAGATAACTGCTGAAGTTGAGCAAGTCCGCCAAGACCTTTATGACAAACAAACATCGAACAAAGGTCATAATTGACACCAACATTTGGATTAGTTATCTAATAGGTATTCAACTCGGTGGACTAACCGAACTCCTATCAACGAGACAAATTGAACTCGTCCTATCCGAACAACTTTTGACAGAGATTAAGGAAGTAACAGCAAGAAAGAAATTTCGAAAATATTTCGGTGAACATGAGGTGAATGAACTCTTAAAACTCATGGAGATTTTAGGAACGAGGTTTGAGGTTATTGAGTATCCCAATATTTGTAGAGATGCCAAGGATAACTTCTTGCTTGGCTTAATCAGAGCTTCTCAAGCTGACATACTTGTAACTGGTGACCAAGATCTTCTGGAACTGAACCCCTTCGAAGGAACCGAAATAATCGAGGCGGGCCAACTGTTGGAGAAAATAGCCGACAGGTAATCGAGTAGACGGCCCCACCAGCGATAACTGATGGGGTGCGCCTCTCACACCACCCAGCGTACGGTTCTCGTACTGGGCGGTTCATTGAATTTCGGGTTGAGTTTTAAGGTAATAGGAAAGCATCGACTTGTACCCTCGCCTTCTAAGTCTGGACAGTGTAATAGTGGTCCGTAGAATCGGACTTTGAGCCACAAACCAGCCACCTCTACGGGTACGACTGTATGCATAGGCTCTATCCTTATCCAAATCTAGCCGGATCAGATTCTTACGCTTCCTATCAGGCTTCTTCCAGTGATGCCAGATGCAGTATCTCAGACGATTCCTCAGCCATTCGTCTAGTGCTTTGAGTTTGGCTGAAATGTTCGCTAAGCGAAAGTTGTTCACCCATCCTCGCCACACTTCGGCAAGCTGCTGTAAACGCTCATCGAAACTCATCGGTCTGGTCTTCCTGGAAATGTCCTTCAGTTTGCGCTTGAGGTTTCCCCACGCTTTCTTTGATACTACCAGCTGGTATTGCCCTTTCATCCCCTTCTTATACACTGCGGCAAAACCGTGCCCCAGCAACTCGAAGTTTACAGGTCTGCGAATGCCTGATTTCTCCCTATTGATAGGTAATCGCAATGTGTCCCTAAGGAACTTGTAGATGGCATTACCTATCTCACGGGCTTCTGCTTTTGACTTGGCATAGATGCTGAAGTCATCGGCATAACGGACATATCGCAACCCTTTCCTTGCCAACTCCTTATCCAGCTCATCCAGCAGGATATTGGACAGTAGTGGGCTAAGTGGTGATCCTTGCGGCATCCCTTTACGGCGTTTGTGCAATCTACCCTTTATCCAGATTGGTGCTCTCAGCCATTTGCGGATCAGCCGCAGGGTTGTTGGGCATTTTACCCGTTTGTAGATCAGGTGTAACAGCTTCGCATGGTCTACTTCATCGAAGAACCCTTTAAGGTCTATGTCTACAATATCCTGATACCCATTGTTGATGTAGTTCAGGGCTTGGGTCACTGCCTGTTGGGTGTTCTTTTCCGGCCGAAAACCATAGCTAAATGGCTCAAAGTCTAATTCAAACTTTGTGGCCAATACCTGGCTAACCGCCTGCTGTAACCAGCGGTCTGTTACTGTGGGGATTCCTAGTAATCTAGTCTTCCCATTCCCCTTGGGTATTTCTATCCCAAGGATAGCATTAGGTACATACGTGTGGTTCAGGACTTCCGTGATGATCTTCTCACGGTTGGCTTCCAAATGTTTTGGGAGTTCCCTGACTGTCATCCCGTCAATCCCTGCAGCTCCTTTGTTGTTTACCACCTGTCGGCAGGCCACATAAAGGTTCTTACGTTTTAGTACTTCTGCTATCATAAAACTTAATTCCCTGTCCCTCTAAGGACAGGCTCTGATCCTATCCGAATCGGGACGCAATTCATTGTTCAGTCCTTCCCTGACTTGTGAGTCTTCCATCTCTTTCAATGGCTCGTGGCTGTCAGGTACTACGACTTCTGCTGACTTCTCGATCCGCATCTCGTGCGGTCCGAGACCTCCCCGGGTAAGACACTTATCCTTCTACTGACTCCCGCCGTATCTACCAACCGAAGTTTGTTGACCATGTACTTTACAGTGATGTGCCTGCTTGTACACTTCGGTTGGCCTCTGTATACGATTCCTGTTCGTCAGTGCCAGTATTTGCAGTCCTGCTTCCCTGCCTGCGGCAGGCAGGCTTCAGTGCTGACCTCACGGTCAACCACCTTGCAGCTTGCTAGTGACTTCTGTCAACTTCGTCACACGGATCTTTCATCCGCTGGATATTTTGGCTATCTTCATAGCCGTGCCATGCCGGGCACACACATGTGCTATGGCGAATGGCCAAACTGCCTATCGGATATTTCAATGCAACTCGTCCGTTTCATCTGCTGCCGGGGCAACAGATGTGGAATTTGCCAGAGCAAATCCCGGAGGAGTGGATTAACAGAACGCATGGCCATTTGAACCGTTGTGAGCTTCAGCAGATTTCACTACTTTAGGTGCTGTTTAGAAAGGATATGGCCACATCGCCATATCTGATCGATATCTATGGTAAAATCAAGCCATTTCAACTTTTTTAAATACAATTTTATCCTGATAGGGTGTTCCACGTTTGACCACTGCCACGATCCGATGCAATAGTTTGTTTCTGATCGCATTAAGGATGGTCATTTTACCTTTACCTTCTTCACGTTTTCGTTGATAATATTCCTTTAACTCCGGACAATGTCGAATGGCGCTCATGGCAGCCATGTGCAAATGATACTTTAAGACTTTGTTAGCAAAACTTGAGGTCCCTGGTGTTCCTTTGATGCTCGAACCACTACTGTACTCAAATGGAGCTACACCACAATAACAAGCCAGTTTCTTGCCATCCAACATTCTCGTAAATCCATGAGTGTAAACAATCAGATCTGTGGCCAGCACCTTACCCACACATTTCACTGAGGTAATGAGTTCATACAGTGCTCGCACCTCTCGGTCCATCTGGATTACTTCCAACATTTTCTCTTCAACTTTCTTCAATGACTTGGCCAATCCTTCCAGGGCCGTCTTACTAAGTCGTTTCATCTCCCTGGCTGCCTTTTTATCGAAGTGTTCGGTCTCACTGATGGCCAGTTCCTGACACTGTTTACTTTTCAGTAATCTGGCTCTCAGGCGCATCAGGTACTGTAATCGCTGCAATGTAGGATGTGTGAGTTTTACCAGCTTGGCCTGATGGTGGTGGACCAAAGCAAATCTGGCAATGCGCTCAGCATCGATCTTATCACTTTTGCCTCTGACTAAACCAATACTACGCTTGATATGTAGAGAGGACTCCAACCAGACCTTACCACCACGACTTATTAAGTACTTGACCAGGTTCTGGGTGTAAATACCCATGTGCTCCATGCAAAACAATGTCCTTTCATGATCATCGTTCCCATGTTGTTTCATCCATCTTTTCAGCTTGGTATAACCTTCTGAGGTATTTGTCAGGACGGTGGTACATTGACGCTGTGATACCATCTCGATCATGCATACGTCCATACTTTCTTTACTCACATCTATCCCTACAATAAAGGGATATATCAATTGTGGAGTTGATTCTTTCTTCATTAACGACCAATGGAGAATTATTTTCCTATGGGAAGATGGAAATGCCAGTAAAGTTGAAATTATTGATTATCACTAAAAAATGAAGAATATGGAAAAGCTACCGAACATACATCCAGGCGAAGTACTATCAGAAGAATTTTTGAAACCATTGGGAATTTCTGCTTATCGCTTATCCAAGGATTTACATATTCCCCAAACACGAATAAGCGAAATTCTAAAAAAGAATCGACGGATAACTGCAGATACAGCTTTGAGATTAAGTAGATACTTCGGAACAACTCCGAAATTCTGGCTAGGGCTCCAAGATGACTTTGATATAGAAGAGGAACTTGGAACCAAGACTGACGAACTAGAATCAATAGAAAAAGTGACGACAGACCAACAGACGATATAGCACATATCTCTACTGAGTTACTTGAAATTGAAGTGCAAAACCGAAACTTTAGTGATATTTGAAAGGCCAGAGGCACGCGCCATATCTAGGCATTGTGTGGAATAAAGCACTCTAATGAAAGACCTCTCCCCAGACTATAATTCAACATATATAAGCATTAACCTAATTGATGAATTAGATTATGTTGTTGGAGGATATGGTCAATCGAATGCGGTTTTCATTTATTCCTTAAATGCTTTTTTAGAGGCATTTATATTTAACAACCATTTCTATGTTTCTGGACAGGAAGCATCCCATTTCCAAATTGTATAGAAAGCAATGTTTCCTAATGGCAGGCCAATTCTTGAACTCATTACTAAAACAAAGAGCGCAATCCCGGTGGAGTTTCAAGAGCTATGGTTGTTCTTGTTCCATTATTAATCCTTACTTCATTGATAGCGTATTTGTGGATTTTGATATTTGGAGGATATACTGATAGGATTATCTTATTAATATACTATAATGATATACCTTTGTGGTATTAAAATTTGTTGTTGTGAAAACAGTATCTTTAAAAATAGATGATTCAATTTTCGGTGAGACTGAAAAAATACTTGCTCGGATTAAGAAACCACGGAATCGATATATAAACGAAGCGATTGAATTTTATAATAAAATTCAGCGTAAAGAGATTCTTGAGAAAAAACTTAAAAAAGAATCTGGATTAGTTAAAGCGGATTCAATGTCCGTGCTAAAAGACTTTGAGGAGATGGATTATGTCGATTAAGCAATTTGAAATTTGGATTGCAGATTTAAATCCACAGCTTGGAACTGAACCCGGTAAAACAAGACCAGTTTTGGCGATACAGACAAATCTGCTAAACAAGATACCTCACCCATCAACTATTATTTGTCCAATTACAACAAACGTAACAAAGGATTCTGAGATATTAAGAGTGCATCTAAAAAAGGGAACAGCCAATTTACATCAAGCCTGTGATGTCATGATTGACCAAATTCGTGCGATAGATAATAAACGATTAACAAAAAGACTAGGGATTTTACCTGATGCACTGATTAATATAGTGAAAGAAAATATTCAG
The DNA here is from genome assembly GCA_965228045.1 of Cyclobacteriaceae bacterium. Lineage (GTDB taxonomy): Bacteria > Bacteroidota > Bacteroidia > Cytophagales > Cyclobacteriaceae > JANQEU01. The sequence goes on from OZ245789.1 coordinate 3,566,320, forward strand.
ATTGTACTTGACCTAGAATAATGCACGAGACCACAACATCAGCTATAAACAAGCAGGCGAACAATGAAAGACTAAATGATAATACTTTTAACAAACAGACAATTACGAAAGCAAACGAATGCAACAGATCTCTTTTTGGAAACCATGGGTAGCGGCAGGCTTAATAATAGCAACGCACGCCACAGTCACAGCACAGGAAGGTGAACTCACGCTTGATGACCTGTTCGCAACGCCAAAACTAACGGGAACAACCCCATCCCGGCCGGCGTGGGCTCCGAACAGCAAGAACTTCGCCTTTTCCTGGAGTGAACCGGGAAATTCCGGGCGTGGTCTTTGGATATCCACCAGCGATGGACAGGAAGTGCGCCTCAGTTCCGATACTGCATCTGCGTCCGTGCGTGATATTGTCTGGGCCAACGCGAACACGATCCTCAGCCTTCGGGGTAACAGCCTTTGGCAGACATCGCTGAGCCAGGGAAATGACCTCGAGTTCATGCCCGTAGAGTCGGATGCAAGTAACCTGTCCATATCGCCAAGCGGGAAGCAAGCGGCATATCTACGGAACGGTGATCTGTGGCTCGCTGACTTCCCCTCCAAACAGAATCGCAAGCTCACCGAGATCGGCATCGCCAGTCTATCGAGCTTGCAGAAGGGGCGCTACAGCCGACCGGAACGTGAAATCGGTCCGGGTATCTGGAGTGGGCCAACGTATAAGTGGTCCCCGGATGGTAAGATAATCGCGTTTCACGTCGTTGACCGACGTGAGATGCGAAAGGTGCCGTTCCCGGATTACCTTGCTGCCGAAACCAATCCCAACGAGGTACGCAGAGGCTACCCGGGAGATCCAAACGAGATTCGCAGGGTTGGCCTCCTCGATGTAGAAAGCGGTAACATCACCTACCTCGATTTGCCAGACCCACATGCCAACCAGGTCATCGACTTCAACTGGTCACCTGACGGAGCTCTGCTGGTTGATACCGCATCCGACACGGCGGTTGAACGTAAATTGTACGTCGTTGCACCCGGAGAAAGCCAACTGAGTGAGATCTGGCGAGGTGCTCGGGAGAGCCGCATGTACACATCTTTTGGATCTACCTGGCATCCGGATGGAGAGAAGGTTGTTTTCTTAAGCGATATGGGTGATCGCTACGGCCTTTATACGATCGATGCCTCACCGTCCGGAGATCGTCCGCAGCTTCTGACAGATCCGTCCTACGATGTGCTATCCGCCCCAAGTATCGCTGATGATGCACTATTTTATGAAGGCAACGGCGTTAATCCGTACGAACAACACGTTTATCGATTGAATTTGTCCGGTGGCGATCCCGAGCAGGTAACGCGTCTTTCCGGCCGGAACGATGGCTATCCCTCACCGGATGGCCGACACCTGGTGTTCATGCACAGTAACGACACATCACCGCCCGAGCTTTACGTGATGAGTAGCAAGGGTGGTGACGCTACACGAGTGACCCACTCGCCTTTGCCCGCTTTCACGGAGCGAACCTGGGCGGCTGCGGAATACGTTAGTTTTCCCAGTCTTGTAGATGACTACACCCTGCATGCCCGGATTTTAAAACCTGCCAACATGCAACCCGGTAAGAAGTATCCAGTGCTGTTTGGGCCTGTGTATTCGAATACAGCAAGGAACCGATGGGCCGGCAACTACAGCCTCGTACAACATCTTTTGGCCCGGAAGGGATATATTATTGTGCAGGTGGATTCACGTGGCAGCAACGGTTATGGCCGGGCATTCCGCGAGGAGTTCCTGTTGGGCTTTGCCGACCAGGACATTGAGGATTATGCAAGTGCCGTAGCCCACATGGAGTCTCTGGATTATGTCGATCCCGATCGTATCGGCATCTGGGGCAGCAGTTACGGTGGCACCCTCTCCGTTTATTCGCTGTTGATGAAGCCGGGTTTATTCCAGGTGGGTGTAGCTGCAGCGGCGGCTGTTGACCCAATGTTCTTTGGCACGGACGATGTTGCGATCGTTCGTCGCCCACAGACACACCCTGATATTTTTGAAAGAAAAGCCCTCAACCATGCAGCGAATCTGGAGGACAAACTCCTGTTCATCCACGGCATTCAGGACCATGTGGTACCATTCAAGACCACGGCCGTGTTGGCTGAAGAGCTGATTAAACAGGGCAAGGACTTCGACTTTGCGTTTGCACCAGGAGCTACACATGGATGGAGCCGTGAGCAGCATTACGATCGCTACCTGTTTGGCAAGATGATCGAATACTTTGACCGACACCTGGCCGTGCCGTCCGAGTAGATGCCTGCCAGATCGCTGACGCTGAAGCTTTAGCGAAAGAGTCCGGCAGGCTGGTTTGCTGGTGTCTCTTTGTACGGCGTTGAGGAGCGCCTGGTGGATTTTCATAACGTCGTATGTGTCCGCCAGCGATTACATGGACTGGCGGTAACAAGTATGTTAGATTTCTTATCTATAAACCCCTGGAGTCAGCATGTTGACGGCATCAAACTCTCCAGATTTGAATTTGATCTGACTGGATACGATAGATAATCTTATAGTCCTTCGCAATCTTGGCGTACACGTTTTTGGGGGTGGTTGCTGTCCCGATATGAGCTAACTATTAAAAACGCAATACTGACCAGAAGTAAAATGAAATCTAACGCCAGATATGGCGTTGTGCCATAGCTTTTAAGGGACTCAAAACCAGCAATATTTACAGCAAAACATTCCTGTTTGGATATTCCATAAAACGATGAAGAATTCAAGTATTTGCTTCATAGTTTATATCCCGGCTGCATAGTTTTTATGACTTCCTTAAAATTTATGGATTTGGCTTCATAGGTCATAAGCCTCTCTTTCTCACCTCCCAGACCTTTGTAAAAATCAATTAATCACATAGTACATAAAAAATTAAGATCATGAAAAGTTTATTAACAATGCTGCTGTTTTCTTGCGCACTTAGTGCTTTTGCTCAAAAGGACTCAATGGCAGATAATGAAACCACAGTAGCCCATAAGTGGAGGGTAAGTACACCTTATTTTATTATTACAGATCCTATCGGTGGGGGTTGGTTAGACGATAGAACAAGTACACAAATGATTGAACTTCATGTAAAACGCAACCTGGATAATAAAAATATCGTGGGTGTGAAGTTTGCCACCTGGCGATTATTTCAACCCATGGGAATCCTATGGTGGGATGGTCTTTTGGACAAATTAGAGACAGAAAGCGAGTTCTATCCAGGGTATGTACGAGAAACAGGAATAGGAATGACGTACCAACGAATGTTGTGGAAAGGGTTATTTGCAACCGTTGAAGTGTTGCCGCAATTCCAAACCTATCTGGATCTAGACGGCAATAAACTTGGAAATGGATTTAAAGTGTACAATTCGTATCATTTGGGCTACCATTTCGCATTTGGTAAGAAAAAACGAATTTTTATTGAACCACAGGTCCATTCCCAGCACTGGATGTTTGGCAACAATGCTCCTGAGGGGTTTAAAGGGCTGGACGATAAATGGAGGAAGTACTTTCTTTTGGAGCCAAATATATACGTAGGGGTGAATTTTTAATTCTATAGTCGGACAAGTCAGGATGTATAATTCCTGGCTTGACAGACTGTATTGTACAACCTAGAATTGAATATGCACTTACGAATAGGGTATAGATTTTAACGTGAATAAAAACGATGATAACGAGTCAAAACAAATTCAAAAACTTAGAAACAATGAGCAAAGCAAGAATCTCTAAAAAGTTATATATAATAGGATTGTTAGTGTTATTCATAACATCCTCCTGTTCTATAAGCTTACCAAGAATTACAACAACTACGCCAAGTGAAACAGTTACAAATGATATTTCGCAAGTAGCATCATTAAAAAGGGAAGAGTATACTATTTTGGGAACTACGACGGGTAAAGCCTCAACAACGAGATTTTATGTACTGTTTATACCTATAGGAAAACATAAAACGAATAGCGAATTATTCGATAATGCTTATTATGAAGCAGTTGAAAATTTACCAAATGCAGATGCCATGATATTTCCACGTCAAAGGACAAATAAACTTACAATACCATTGCTACTCCTTAACTATAATAAAAGAACAACTACAGTAACAGGAGTAGGAATATCAGTAGACGCACGCTAAGAGTAAAGAATCGATAACAGACCGCTTCCGGGTTTAGATAGATGTCATTCTATACTTAACAATTAAACCAGGATGCAAAAATCCGACAAGATGAAAAAGCGTGTTACATCAATCATTTCATCCATGGCATTTGCCTTCGTTACGGTTATTATTTCGAGCTGTTCCTTTGGTCTACAGCCACTGCCAGACTCTGTCCAGGAACAACTGGATGATGCGGTAGATCAGGGCATGGATGGTATTATCGTCTGTGTCAATCGGTCGGAGGACATTCAGCTGTACGCTGCGGGGTGGAAAAATCGTGAAAATCAGATCTCAGCCGATCCGCATGCATTGTTCAAGATTGCAAGCATCAGCAAGCTATACATCGCGGCTGCAACTGCCCGATTGGTTGCAAATGAGAAATTGTCATTGGACAAAACGCTATCGGAGTATATTCCAGAGGTAACAGGTCGTATTGAATTTGCGGATCAGATCACCTTGAAGATGATGCTCCAACACCGAAGCGGGATACTGGATTACAGTGCTGAACCGGAAATTACAGGTGAAACATTTGATGATTACCTCTCATTCGCTGCCCGGATTTACGATAAGCCAGCAGTATTTTATCCCAACAAGAAATATGGATATTCTAATACCAATTATTTGCTTATAGGGGAAATCATAGATCGTTCATTAGGCTACTCTCATCATACCTATATTCAAGATGAGCTGTTGACACCACTTGGTTTAATCAATACCTACAATGTCCCGGGAGACGTAGATATGGAAGAGCTGATGAGTGGTTACCTGAAAGGTTGGGAACCTGATGTAAAGGATTGGGAGTTTCCACTTCCCGGTGGATCGATGATCTCTACTGCAGAAGATGTGAGTGTTTTTCTAAGAGCACTTATCGATGGGACCCTATTTTCACCTGAGGAGCAGAGCATTTACACATCGGTATATCCATATGAACATACCGGCTGGTTGCCAGGCTATACCAGCATCGCTCGCTACCATCCTGACTTAGATGCGGTAGTGGTCCAGTTTGTCAGTACCAGCGGTAAGGAAATCTACTGGCTCGAACTCAAAAGTCTCTATAAGCGAATTGTCCGAATCCTCGAAATAAAATGCTAATCCATAAAAATCAGATCATGATACGACCCGTGCTAATCATCCTAATCCTATTGTTGCCGTTGGCGCATCAGGCACAAACAAGTAATACGGAAAACACGGGTAAATTGGGTTTTAGTTTAAATACAGGTTATAATGGAGAGCTATTCGCCTTTCAGGTTACTCCGAGTCTGGCATATTTGAAGAGAAATAGTCAGTTCGAATTAGGCCTGGGTTTCAATCCATTTGGTCGTACTGACCAGACACTTTTTAGTGGGGACATAAACCACAAGTATTTCCCTAACGGCACAGGACGGAAATTTAACCTCTATTTCGTCTCACAACTAATCATTATTCACAATGAACGAAACACCTACTATCCTGCAACCTACAACTATCTTTTTCTGAATGCCGGCTACGGTTTTCAAATTAAGCTCTTTGAAGGTGCATATCTAGGCACCAATGTTAAAATTGGTACTTTCACATATAATAAATCCTCTACCAATCCCTATGAAGGGTTTTATTCAACAGGTTTTCTTGATGAGACCGGATTCAATTTTGACTTTCAATTACACCTTAACTATTTCTTTTAAACCACCCTGTTTTCCTCAGATAACAAGTCCTAAACCTACATGACCATGACCTCTCGAAAAACCATAGTAATTAGAATCATACTCTTTGTTGGAACCGTCATTTCCTTATTTTTTGTCCCATGGCTGCTGGTAAAAGCTTGGATAATGCCGCTACCTGATACCATCCAGGAACAAGCCAATGAGGCCATTGGTCATGGATTTGACGGAATGATCGTTTATGTAGATCAAGCTGGTCAATCGCCCCAATATGTTGCTTCAGGTTGGCATGATCGGGACGCGAAAATACCGGCCAAACCTGACGCACTATTTAAGATAGCCAGCATTGGCAAGCTATATGATGCTGTAGCTGTTACCAAATTGGTAAGCTCCGGGCTATTGTCTTTGGATAAAACCCTCGCTGATTACATGCCTGAACTGACAGGTACGATCGACAATGCCGGGCAGATCACGTTGCGAAACATGATCCAGCACCGAAGCGGGATTCCCAATTACACAGACGCGCCAAATTACTGGGCTGCACCTGCCATAACCTATGAGGAAATGCTCGCCTCGATTCAAGACCTACCGGCCAACTTTGAACCGGGTGAAGATTACGAGTACTGTAACACCAATTACCTGCTACTAGGTAAGATCATGGATAAGGTACTGGGGTATGAGAACGCCCGATTCAAACAGGAAGAAATCCTGACTCCACTCAAGCTGACCAATACTTTTGGTTCATTGAACGATGTGAATATGGATGATGTCATGAGTGGTTATCACGTTGGACATCCACACGATTTAAAGGCGGACGATCTTGGAATGATAGCAACTGCCGAGGACGTAGGCATCTTCCTCAGAGCGCTGAACGATGGTTCGTTGTTTGATGAAGGAGAGCAGGAGATATATTCTTCCATCTATGAATACAAACATGGGGGTTGGGTCCCCGGCTATCAAAGCTTTGCGGAATACTACGAAGACATTGATGCAGTAGTGGTTGCATTCTACAATACAACAGACCCTAAACTGTACAATTGGAACTTATCAGAAATCATCAATAGTAGAATTGTTAAAATATTGAGAAAGTAAAAGAGCTCATAACACACAACACTATCATCCGGAGGCTTTGCCACTAACCATCATCTTTCTGAAAGCACCAGAACTTGATCAAATGAAGAAAAGAGTACCTAAGGCGATAAAATTAGTAGTTGCTTTTTTGCTACTTGTTGTATTAATAACAGTTTTTGCCATTTTATCACCCATGCCGGATATTCCTAAGCCTGAAAAGCATGATCGAATTCTTATCAAATCAATTAATGTAGTTGACGTTACAACCGGAGAAATTATTCCAAATCAAAACGTATTTAAAGAACAGAACAGAATTACGTCAATAAAAAGTGCTGATACTAGTAAAGCCTAAATGTATCCAAGTGAATACACCTGCGTATGTATTTTGTTGAAAGACGGAGGTATTTGATTGGTGGTTAAAGAAACTCAAAGATCAACGGATAAAAGCTAAAATCCTCTTCAGAATTCAACGAGTTCAAGAAAAAGGAAATTTTGGGGATTGCGAACCGGTAGAGATTCTAGCAACTCGGACGCATTCTCATTTTTGGATAGCCGTTATGTGGTCCGACTGTATCGATTGAAGCTTTGTCCGTAATTCAAAATAGAACTCAAATGCCAATTCTCTGACAGAATATAAATCTCCCAGGTCAACCTTTTCAGAGTAGATACACAGCTTTTCAAAATACCAGTTCCATAGTTCATCTGTTCTCACGCCGAAACCCATAAGTGAAAGAATAAGTACTCCGAGATCCGGTGTATACAAGGAAGTATCGAAACCTACATTTCCTAATTCTACCGTAAACTTTGTTCCCTGAAGTTCCTTTTTGATCAGGAACAAGATCATATCATGACTATCTGACAGTTTAAATAACGGTAAGTTTTCAACCTGATTTTCATTTTCATATACAATATAAATATGGTAGTAAATATATCTAAATATTTTCATTAAATATCATTGGCACGTGAAACATGAAATCACTGACAAGCAACGCGACATATTGGAGCTCCTGGCAGAAGGTCTGAGCAGTGATGAAATTGCCAAAAAACTGGGGAACAGTAAGAAAACCATTGACTCCGTTCGGATAGATATGCTCAGAAGATTCCAGGTTAAAAATGTAGCCCACCTTGTTGCTTATGGATTCCGTAAAGGCTGGTTGAAATAACGGCACATAACAAATCGCCCAAGAGGGTCTCAATACCTGGTTAGCGCCGGGACGCCTAGTCAGGGTTCTTTGCCTGCATTTCCTATCTTTAAGTTAATCATTTACACTTCCTGGTATAATTATAGCACAGAAAGCGAAAGGTTATGTGTCAATCCACACAAGTAAAGACCCCGCATGAGTGTAACAGAAATTTTAGAATGAACCCGATAAGTATCCCGATCCATTTAGTAACTCCAACTGCTATTGCATTGATTGGAATCATTCTACTACTAATCTATAGACGAAGAATCAACAAGAGTTTACTTATCGGAATTCTAACATTCCTAGGTTTTTATGTAATTACTGTGGGGATGGCTGTTTATGATGACATTTTCAGTCAATGGCATTTGAACCAATTTGACTTGAACCAGGATGGCGTTTTCTCGGGTGACGAACTAACACCTGAACAGGACGCAGCAATGTCTGAACTAATCAACGATGTTGGACGGAATTTCTCATTCATAACTGGAGGAATTGCAGGTTTTATCCTTGGACTTGCTGTCTATATCTTTAGTCGAATTTTCGAACGTATTAAAATAAAAAGACAATGACAACCATCAAGCCAATTAGAAATGAATCCGGATATTCAAACGTATAATGACAAGCAGACATTTGCAGATAAGGAAATTTGCGACCTGCTCCTCAGAGTCATTAATGATGAACTTAAACAGGCTGAAAACAAAATTTGGCACTCCCATCCAGTTTGGTTCCTGGATGGCAATCCGATTGTCGGATATAGCAAACAGAAAAAAGGGATACGCCTAATGTTTTGGAGTGGAGCGGACTTTGAAGAAGAAGGCTTAAACATATTAGGTGAGAAATTTAAAGACGCTTCCATTTTTTACAACAACGTTTCAGAAATCAATACAATGGACCTGAAACGTTGGCTTGAAAAAGCGACGGAAATACAATGGGATTACAAAAACATCGTAAAGCGAAAAGGTAAGTTGAAGCGAATAAAATGATCAAAGTACAAATCTCATTTAACCGAAAGTATTCTTATGGCTATGACCTTCCACATGCATTTTAAAGGAGAAGTTGGTGACGAAATGGATGCTCGTTTCACCAAGCTACCACTATTCAATTCAGACAATTAAAGCGAAAATAACCTGTGTCATCAGAAAACACCTTTTGTCCAAAAGACCCGTCAGACTGGCGGGAATGGTTAAAGAAAAACCATAAGTCGGAACAGTCGGTCTGGCTTATTTATTACAAGTCCGCTTCCGAGCATTTCAATCTCAGCTGGAGTCAGGCAGTGGATGAAGCGCTGTGTTTTGGATGGATCGACAGCAGAAAGGACACGATCGATGAGGAGCGTTACAAGCAGCTTTTCAGCAAAAGAAAACCCAAAAGCCCCTGGTCCAGAATCAACAAAGAAAAAGTAGAGCGGCTGATCAAGAAGAAGCTTATAGCAAAAGCCGGACATGAAGCCATCGAGGTCGCCAAAGAGAACGGTTCATGGAGTAAGTTCGACCACGTAGATCAACTGATCGTACCGGAAGACCTGGATCAGGCCCTAACTGAAAGTCCTAAAGCAAAACACTTTTTTGAAAACTTAAGTCCTAGTAGCAAAAAAGCCATACTGGCCTGGGTTGCCATGGCCAAAAGACCGGAAACCCGTAAACGCAGAATCGATGAAGTAATTCGTCGCGCAGAACAAGATCTGAAGCCAAAGCAGTTTACTTAGTGAGACAAGGAATTCAATACCGTGCAAACTGCTCATCTACATAGCACCATACCCATTTTTCGTTAGGTTCTGCAGAAATAACTAGGCTATGACCGGGATGGGCATGATAATGTTTGGTCATGTGTTTATTGGGTGAAGAGTCACAGCAAAGTGTGGCGCCACATTCCTGACAAGTCCGTAAATGAACCCATCGGTCTCCATTTTTCACACATTCCTCACACTCATATTCTTGAGGGAGCTTTTTTGGTTTGAAATTCTCTACGTGTTCGCAACTCATGATAAACTAGTTTTCTGATAAATACTCATGGACAAATTTGATGGCCATAGAACCCTCCCCCACAGCTGAAGCCACCCGGTTCATAGCCCCGGACCGAACATCTCCTGCTGCAAAAATTCCAGGCACGCAAGTCTCCAGTAGGTACGGTTCCCTGTCCAGTTTCCATATCTTTTTGAAGTTCGGATACCGTGTCAGGGAGTTACCAGTTTCCAGAAAACCTTTTCCATCTTTCAGGAGATCCAACTGCAGCCAATCCGTGATGGGTTTGGCCCCAATGAATATAAATAACGCTCCCGCATTGACCTTTCTTTTTTCACCGGAAACAGTACTTTCGAGTTCTATTTCCTTAAGTCTTTCGTCTCCCGAAACTGCTGTCACTTCCGTTTCGCCTAGCACTTCAATGTTTGGAGTTCCCGCAATTTGATCAATCAGATAGGAAGACATGCTGGCTGTTAGGTCTTTTTTACGGATGACAATGGAAACTTTCCGGGCAAACTTGGAAAGATACATAGCTGCCTGCCCGGCGCTGTTTCCTCCGCCGACGATGTAAACATCTTCATTTTTGCAGGACTGGGCTTCAGTGGTGGCGGCTCCATAATAGATACCTGCTCCCGTAAAATCATCGATCCCCTTAGCAGGATGCTTGCGGTAATCCACTCCAGTGGTGATGATGATGCTCCTGGTATTGACCGTGGAACCATCGGACAGCTCCACGATCTTATAGCCATCCTGGATCTTGATCCCGGTCACGGATTGGGGAGATAGAAACTCGATCCCAAATCGTGTTGCCTGCGTAATGGCCCTTCGTGACAGGTCTGCCCCACTGAGTCCATTGGGAAAACCCAGGTAGTTCTCAATCCGCGAGCTGGTTCCCGCCTGTCCTCCAGGCGCGCGCTTTTCTATCAGCAGGGTATTCAACCCCTCTGATCCTCCGTAAACAGCACTTGCCAGGCCAGCAGGTCCCGCGCCAACAATCACTACGTCATACATCTTTTGCTTTGCGGTAGCGCTCATTCCGGCTTTGCTGCCAATCTCGGGAAGCGTAGGACGCTTCAGATGGCTTCCATCTTCGAAGAATACCACCGGCAAATGATGATCATCGAGTTTGTTAAGATCCAGCAATTGCCGCCCTTCAGCGGAAGTTTCGATATCCATCCAATGGTAAGGGATGAGATTGCCAGAAAGAAAATCCTTTATAAGATGCGACTCCGGGGACCATTGAAATCCAATGATCTTAATGCCACTGAAAGCAGGACGATAATGGCTTTGCCATTCTTCCAGCTGGTCCTTTATTACCGGGTAGAGCTTCTCCTCCGGTGGGTCCCATGGTTTCATCAGGTAGTAATCCAGCTGTACATCATTTATGGCCTTGATGGCGGCATCTGTGTCAGAATATGCCGTCAAAAGTACACGTCTGGCTGAAGGAAAAATTTCCTTTGCCTTTTCCAAAAATTCAACTCCCAGCATTTCGGGCATTCTTTGGTCTGAAATGAACAGCGCAATGATCTCTCCCTTGTTTTTCAGTTCTACCAGGTAATCCAGACCCTCTGATGCGGATTCTGTCGCGAGCACTCTATAGTCCTTTCTGAATTCAGATTTGATATCACGAACCACCGCTTTCAATACGGCCGGATCATCATCAATAAGAAATATGATTGGTTTTTTCATTACTCAGTGCTCTTACTTTTTTGGAAAACAAATGGTAAACTCTGTCTTACCTGGTTGTGTGGTGAAAGTTACAGTACCATTGTGTTGATTGGTTACGATTCTATGCACCACCTCCATACCCAATCCTGTTCCTTTGCCGATTTCCTTGGTGGTAAAAAATGGATCAAAAATTTTGTCCTGAACCTCCTCCGGGATACCTGTTCCCGTATCACTGATCTTCACGTAGATGTACTCAGAGTCCTGGCTTGTTTTTATTCCAAGTTCACGATTTTCCGTAGTTTCCATGGCATCAATGGCGTTGTCAATGAGATTGGTCCAGACCTGGTTCACCTCACTGGCCAGAAGATCAGGTTTGGGAAGACTTTCGTCAAAATCCCGGTTGACCTTGATATTTGATCGATTGATTTTATGTGCCAGCATGGTCAAAGTATTTTCAATGCCCGCGTGAATATCGGTAGGTTTCTTCTCCGGAGCCTGATCCATATGCGTGTAGCTCTTCACTGACGAAACAAGCTTGTTGATGCGCTGCGAAGCTTCTTCGATCTCGTCCACAAGTCTTTCTGTCGTCAGGTTTTGGTTGACCCAACCAATAATCCCTTCCAAATATTCCGAATCGACCTGGTCCGCTATTTTATCCAGGATATCCGTATCAAACCCGAAAAGAACAAGGTTCTCCGCAATCGTATCATCATCCTCAATATCATGATTTTCAAGCCAATCGATAATGTCATCTTCACGCTCCGATTTCTCCATCATGGAAAAAGTCTGAATTCCTTTACTAATCCTTTCTGTGAGAAATGCATTTAGGGTATCCACATGCTCATCGCTGATGTTCATTTTTATGACCGTCTTAAAACTATCCGGTCCCAATTTCAGATGGGAACTAAGAATTTGGGCACTCCTGACAATGGCTGCTGATGGATTGTTTAATTCATGTGCAAGACCGGCTGAAAGCTTACCCAGAGCCATCATCTTGTCATTTTGCTGCTGGTTCTTCGTGAACTCCCTGATCCTTGAACTCATCAGGTGAACCAGTACGGTCGTCAATTCTTCCTGTGTCCGAACCATCTCATGAAACTTGTCCCTGTGAACGGCAAGAATCTTAATTGGCTCGATGACCTGGGCCAATCCAAATGCTTCCTTAGCCCTGGAGTAAGGCAGCAAACCCGTGACCATCCCCTTTCCAAATTCAGATACAACCCTGTACTGGTTACCCTGCTGCACCTTTATCAAAGCCTTCCCTTCCAATACCACCAGTAATCGATCGATCGGATCTCCGGGCTTAAAAACGGACTCGTCTTTCCCGAAATGGAGGATTTCACCATTGTCGATCAACCACTGCAGACCTGAATCCTGAACACCCTCCAGGGCAGGGATTGCCTTTAAAACATCTATCATAAAAGTCTTTGCTAAGGACTTACCAATTTACAACCTGAATAAGTTAATTCAGTTGAATCTGAGAAATTCTACGGATTTGAAATTGCTGCTGATTAAAAGAAGTACACAATGGTAGCCGGTATGACAAATGGTTAAACCTTCCCCATCCTTATCAGACGCCTGAACTTCAACTTTCCTTACAGAATGAATTAAGCTTCGGTTTTACCCCTCCTGTCAAACAAACTAAAGATCATTGCGAGTAATACCACTAACACGCAACCAATGGCATTGTACCACAGGTATCCTAGTTTGAAAAGACCGGCGAGCGTAGCAAAATGACAGGCGATGACAAATGCCTGCGAAATCAGCCCTGCCGTAAAGACCGCCGTTCCCCTGATCCATTTAAGGAAAAAGGCCACCAGGAATATTCCCAGGATCGGCCCATAGAAAATAGAGCCAACAATGTTGACTGCTTCAATCAGATTTTCGGACTTATCTGCAATGAATGCAAAAATGATCGCGATGATACCCCATATGAATGTAAGCACCCTGGATGCCACCAGGTATTGATGATCAGTTCCTCCCCTATTGACAAGTCTGCGATATACGTCCACAGCTGTTGTCGAGGCCAAAGAGTTAAGTTCTGAAGAGGTAGATGACATGGCCGCAGAAAGTATAACCGCTATTAATAAACCAATCAGACCATGCGGTAGATAGGACATAATAAAAGACAAGAAAACATAATCAGCATCCTTTGTCTCTACAAACTCATCCACTTCATTAATTAAGACTTTTACTTCCTGTCTTACTTCCTCGGACCTACGATCCACATCCCTTAGATTGTCTGCCATTAACTGACGCCTGGAGGGATCATCTGTTTCAGTCATCGAAAGAGCTGCAGCTTTTCTTTCCTTCAGCAATGCTTCATACCGGTCTTCAAGTATGACAAGCTCACTGGCCCGGTCACTGTTTCGAACCATCTCAAGAGACTTCTCTTTAAAGTGAACTGGAGGTGTATAAAAAATGTAAAACACATAAACCAGTACACCTACAAATAGAATAAAGAACTGCATGGGGATCTTGAAGATGGCATTGAACATCAGACCCATCTTGCTTGCCGCGATGTTCTTTCCACCAAGGTAGCGCTGTACCTGTGACTGATCCGTACCAAAGTATGAAAGTGAAAGGAACAATCCTCCCGTGATCCCGCTCCAGAACGTGTATCTTTTCTCCGTATTAAGATCAAAATCAATCGCCTGGGTTTTATTCAAAACAGAGGCAACTTCCACGGTTTGACCGAATGTCAGAAAATCCGCCAGATACCAGATCAGCATTCCGAATGCGATGAACATCCCTCCCATAATTACCGCCATCTGTTGCTTTTGAGTAATACTTACAGCCTTTGTTCCACCGGATACAGTGTAGATGATCACCATTCCTCCTGTGATCAGGATCGTAATTGAAAGGTTCCATTCCAGGATGGTGGACAGGATGATCGCCGGAGCATAAATGGTAATGCCTGCCTGCAGTCCTCTCTGTATCAGGAAGAGCATTGCGCCAAGCAAACGTGTCTTCAGATCAAATCTCTTTTCAAGGAATTCATAAGCGGTGTACACCTTGAGCTTATAGTACAACGGAATAAAAATCGTGGAAACAATGACCAGTGCGATAGGTAGACCAAAATAGTTTTGCACAAAACCCATCCCGCTTTCGTAAGCCTGACCGGGTGTTGAGATGAATGTGATGGCACTCGCCTGGGTGGCCATCACTGAAAGGCCGATGGTACTCCATTTGAGGGTGTTGTCTCCGAGTAGATAACCCTGAATATTTTGTTGACCACGTGTTTTGTATACACCGTATGCCACAATGAATATCAGTGTCCCAAAGAGAACCAGTAAATCAATGTTGTTCATTTAAAACCAATAGGGGTAAAAGTGAAGAATTAGTAGCGTGGCGATGAAAAAAGCGATGACGACGGTGTAGATGTGTTTCCATTTCTTAAATAATGGCGGTGTATCTACATACTTTTCTTGCCCGTACTCAGGTTCACTCATTCTAATTATTGTTGTTTGTTTTGACCTATTGAAATTAAATTGACGAACAAGCGATAGGCTCCCGGTACACCTGCTGGTAACTCCCTGAACCAGGAATAACCTGAATATATGTAATATCCCTCTCCATAGCTTGCGACAAGCAGTCCCCCATCCCTGGGATCTTCCCCGGGATCATTTGAACTTAGAATGGCTTTGAAGTTTTCGTCCCACTTGTCAGGAAAATAAAGTCCACGTTCCTGAACCCAGCCCTCGAAGTCTTTGTTTGTAATCTTATTTGGGGAGTTGAGCACGGCATGTTGTGGTTCCAATATCCGCACCTCAGCTTCTTCAACTGCCACCCTGTCTCTGGAAATCTGTAGGTCATATGGTGCAACCTCTTCTGTTACCAATCCACGATTTGTGTTGTATTGAACAATTACGGTCCCTCCCTTTTCCACATATTTAAATAGCTCCTGGTTCTTGTATGAAAGCCAATCAATCGTATTGAATGCGCGAATTCCAAGAATCACAGCATCATAAGACTGAAGATTTTCTGCAGTCACCTCATCTTTGCTGAGGATATTGACGTCATATCCAATCTGACGTAAATTTTCCGGAATGACATCTCCGGCACCCTCAATATAACCTATCAGATTACCTCTTTTTTGCAAATCAAGTTTTACAAGTTTGGTTGAGGACAGAGGGTAAAGCGTCTGAACAGGAATGTGATCATAGTCTATGATGTCACGACCCCGTGAAAAGGTACTTCCATCCTCCATTTCGATTACTGCCGTCAGCGTAGATTCATCAGCCCCGGTTGGTGGTTTCAGTGAAAATGTAAAGAGCTTCTCCTGGTTCTCCTGCACCAACTGAAAATCAACCTGCTCCGGTGTAATTTTCCAGCCTTCCGGCAAATCAAACTTTAGTGTTCCTGCTGCACCGGCTTTTCCTGCAATCACCCGTGCCTCGATCTGCCTGGCTTCGTCATTCCCGAATATGACGATATCATCGCTAAGGTTGACCATCGCCGGGGGGGCGATTTCCACCGGACGATATACTTCACCATCTACGGGATCCCTGCGCTTGAAGAAAACCGGTCTCTCAAATTCCAGGTATTGATCCTCCCATTTGATTGTGAATCTTGCGTTAAATACAGGATCATTTTCAGGTTTGCCAATTTTGCTTTCGTCTTCTACATGATACATCCCAAGGGTTGCCTGTTCGTTTAACCAATACGGATGCGAAAACGGTAGCTCCGGCACAACTGCAAAAAAATCGGCGGTGATCTTCTCATTGGACTCCAGAGATTGATTGAATTCATTTCTGAAACCTATAGGATCAATAGATAACTCTACCAATTCAAAATCTACATCACCCCTGGAGATCACCTCCATTTCAAATCCAATTGAGTCTCCTTTTACATAAGAATAGTCATCAGCGATGACTTCGAGGTAAGTCCCCGTAATGGCGGCAACTGCCTCGTCTATTTCCTTAAGCTTGATCTCCTTCCAAAACTGATCGGGAAGCTTCATCAGCTCCTCACGACCTTTATAGAGGTTGGCCAATGCGTCATAAGGATTACGTGGATCATAACTTTCGGAGGCCTTTTTCAGGAACTCAGAAACACCTTCAGAACCTTTTACCCGGTTCCATGTAAAATCTATCCCATCCAGCATTTCACCCGTGTCCTCTCCGTCCCACTGCTCAAAAAACTGCATATCACTTCCACGGGAGCCCACCGACCCAAATCCCTGACTTTTGTGCATAGACCTGCTTAGCGCTGATATTTCATTATAGGATTGACCTAATAGCGGATTAAATGCACCTATCTCGAGACTCTTGTAGGCAGCAGTATCAAACTCCATATCAGACCGGGCAAAAAACCATGGGCTTGTGTTCCAAAATATCTTTTGTGGCTGCCAGGGTTCCAATTCCTTCAATTGATCCGGAAAAGCATTCGGATCACCTGCTTTTTCAAATGCCTCCTTTGCCAACATGGCAGATGTAGTATGGTGGCCATGGGTCTCGCCAGGTGCAATGTTGAACCTGGTAATAATAATGTCTGGCCTGAACTGTCGGTAAACTCTCACAAAATCCGCCAATACCTTATCCTTCTCCCAAATAGTCAAAGTCTCATCAGGATGCTTGGAATAACCAAAATCATTGGCCCTTGAGAAAAATTGCTGTCCTCCATCTGTTCTTCTGGCGGCCAGCAGCTCCTGTGTTCTGATCAAACCCAGACCTTCCCTGATTTCCGGTCCTATCAGGTTCTGTCCACCGTCACCTCTGGTAGCCGATAAGTAGGCAGTTCTAAATAATTCCTCATTCGCGAAATAGGCAATCACACTTGTATTTTCATCATCCGGATGAGCGGCGACATAGAGGACTGTGCCTAGGACGTTTAATTTGTTTAGCTTTTGCTGTATTTCTCCTGCGTGGTAGGATGGAGGTTTTTGAGCACTCAGACAAAGTGATAAGAGCAATGAAAAGACTAAACCTGGAAGCTTGTTCATTTTTGTTTGGTTAAAGTGATTACGGATCGATGGCCCGAAAGTTATCCGAATTTTACGGACGGACTTTTCTTAAGAGCTTGTCGCAAAAATCAATAAAATAGATAGACAGCAGAGATCGGAGGGATTATTTCTGATGAGCGGTTCAGACTGAAAAAAATCTTTAATCTGCTATTTTCACCCCTGTTGCGACAAAGGTTAGTTCCGTTTTTGGCTCTGTGATGGCCATAATCTCATCTTCATCCGCTCCTGCATCGCTGGCATAGTGTCTTTGCGTTTCAACGTCGATGATGTCTTTCTTCACTACGCCTTCAAATACAGCAGTTTTACCTTCGGCACCTTGCTTGGGCACAAAAAATCCGTAGTCCTTGAAAGTGACTCTCATCTCTTCACCCTCACCGGTATCTATTGTCATCCAGCAACCTTTTGCCTTGCAGGTAGCATTGATGGTACCGGAAACCCTGACGATAAGTGAGTCAGAATCCCCCACAAGAGTTGCCAGATTCTCTGCATTAACTTCATCCGTCAGTGTCAGGTCAGCACCATATAAATTGCTGCTGGCCAGATCTTTCTGTTCGGCATTCGCGGAGGTTACTTCCGATTTACTCTTATCCTGACCACAGGCAAAAATCACCAGGGTCAAAAGGGTAGCTACTAAGATTCTCATGTTACAAAAGTAATCAAGGATCACTCTTGTTTCAAGGCATTGACAGGATTGTCCGTTGCTGTCACATAGGACTTATATCCGATGGTGAGAATGGCCATTAATGAAACCAGTAGTATAGGTACAATGATTAAAATCGGGTCTATCGTAATTCGATAGTCATAATTCTCCAGCCAGTTGTTGCCCAGGTAAATGACAACCGGAATGGCAATGATCGAACCGATGATAATCAGTTTTAAAAAGTCCCAGATGATAATGGTAACCACTTTTGTAACTGTGGCTCCCAGTACTTTTCGTATGGCTATTTCTTTCATCCTTCTCTCCAATGTGAAGGCAGCCAGGGCAAAAAGACCTATAGATGCTATCAAAATGGCCAGTCCTGAAAAGGTTGTAAATACCTTCCCAAATCTCCTTTCGGAATTATAGAGTCGATCAAATGAATCATCAAGGAAAAACCCATCAAAGGGATATCCTGGCACAAATTGATCCCATGTGGCTTCTATTTTCTTAATCGCTTCCTGATAATTTCCGGATACCTTCATCAGCATATAGGTGCCACCCGACATATCCTCTGCCTTACTGTATCTGTACAATCCCGGTCTGATGTTACGACCTCCTGTTCTTAGCACTACATCCTTTACCACTCCTATAACCCTATAGTTTTCTCCTCCTCCACGTTCTACTATCTGGCCGATAGCATCATCCCAG
The DNA here is from genome assembly GCA_965228045.1 of Cyclobacteriaceae bacterium. Classification (GTDB taxonomy): domain Bacteria; phylum Bacteroidota; class Bacteroidia; order Cytophagales; family Cyclobacteriaceae; genus JANQEU01. Next base: position 3,585,302 of record OZ245789.1, read on the forward strand.
CCGGCCATAGAAACGAATTTCTCATTCACCAGGACGGCAGCAGTGTCCGTTGCTATTCCGCTGAAAAATTTTCCTTCGACCAGTTCCATACCCAATGCCTGCATGGCATATTCATCCGAGAACACATGATCTGGCGAAAGTGTAATGGCATTTTCACCTGTGGTCTGATAATTCCAGTCCGGGATCATTCCGGATGGATAATTGCTGACAACACCCATCTCAGCAATATTGGAATTAGAAATAAGCTCAGTTCGGAAAGTATTCAACTGATCCTTAATCTTGTTTCCCCCTGTCAGAACGAAAACCTGTTCCGAGTTGAGACCGAGATTGCGTTTTGTCATATGCGAAACCTGCTGATACACAATGATGGTCCCCGTGATTAGGAAGATTGACACTGCAAACTGGAAAATGACCAGTCCCATTCTCATTTTAGAGCTTCCACCTCTAACCGATTCACCTCGTAGAGCAGTTATCGGCGAAAAAGAAGACAAATAAAGCGCTGGGTAGCTCCCTGCCAGCAATCCGATCAAAACTAAAAGGCCAAGAATCCAAAGACTATTTTGAAGGCTGAACAAATTACTTACGGTGTAACTCATTTCTGTCAACTGATTAAAATAGGGTAGAATCAGAATAGATAAGAGTATGCCTATGATTACAGAAATGACGGTGATCATCATGGATTCAACCAAAAACTGCTGCATGATGGTACTTCGCACGGATCCCATCACTTTTCTCATGCCTACCTCCTTCGCCCGAAGGGAAGATCGAGCGGTGGACATGTTGACGTAATTGATACAGGCGATCAGCAGAATAAAAAATGCGACAACTGAAAAAATAATGATGTTATTATAGCTACCTCCATTTCCCAGATCCAGCCTGGGCTGATGTAAATGCACATCAGCCAGTGGTATAAGTTCCAGAGATCGGTAATTGCCATCAGCCAGGTAATCATCCCAGGAGTCATAACCCGCCATATAGGACATCATTTCTGGTGCAATGTATTGTCTCACGAACTCCGGAAACTTTATTCTTAAGCCTTGTGGGTCCGCATTTTCTTTAAGCTTCAGAAAAGAAAAAAAGCTATTTCCGGTCCACCAGCCATCAGTGACCCAATACTCATGAGGCATGCTGGCAATTACCTTGTAAGGAACAGTACTATTATTAGGTACATCCTCAACTACACCAGTAACCTGGTATTCTTCGTCATCAGCGTTGAGCATCTTTCCGAAGGCATCTTCATCAGGAAATAACTTATCCGCCACACTTTTGGTAAGCACTACGGAATTGGGTTCATTAAGTGCGGTTTCCGACGTACCGGCATAAAATTTAGTCGGGAATATTTTGAAGAAAGTAGAGTCAGCAATCATTGTGCCTTCCTGGACCACATAAGAATCTTCGATCTTTATTACCGATTCCCACATGCCCATCACCCGAGCCCCCTCTTCGATCTCCGGGTAATCCAGCTTAAGCTGTTTTACAAGTCTGGGAGATGTATAACCATTGTAGCTGGTAGATCCCCAATCATTTACAATTCTGTAAACCCTGTCGATGTCCGGCACATATTTATCATAAGTCAGCTGATAGCTTATGTGCATGATGATCAGCAGGCATGCCGCCACGCCGGAAGCCAGACCGATGACATTAAAGAGTGTGTAGGACTTCTGACGAAGCATGGTCCTGAGTGTAACTTTGAAGTAATTTTTCAGCATTCCGATTGAGCTTATAGATTGATAATCCTCTAAATTTTTCAAATACCTGAAGCGGAAAAAGCGAAACACACTCCATGTAAAACGCATTTTCGCTTTGGATCCACTGATCATCGCTTCCCTTGAAAAGATCTCGATCAGGTCACCTTCTATTACCTCCAGGTAATAGGGCTTGCAAAACCATCCGAGAATTCTCAGGGGCCACTTTGGTGGATCCGGATTTTCCTTACTCATATCATAAACCCTAGCTGAAAAGAACTTTGGGAATCTGATCAAAAAGCTCATTTCTCATTTGCTTGTTGATCTCAATTGCCTGGATACCCAGATTGGTAACCTTAAAATATCTTTTGCTTCTACCCCCTCTTTCGGCAGTTGATCCTCCCATATAAGAGCTCAGAAAATTCTTCTTCTCCAGTCGATCCAGTGCCGTATGAACAGCACTAATATTAACTTTTCTGCCCGTCTGGCGCTTGATTTCATCCATGACACTTACGCCATATCCATTTTCATGCAGAATAGCTGAAATCAATAATACCAACTCCTCAAATTCTCCAAGTTGTACCCTTTCCATAAGATTTACAATTGTGAATTAAATACGAAACTAGAAACAAAAGGTTTGATTTACAATTATGAAAATAATGAATGATCACATTTTCTACATGAAGATATCATTATCGGCCTCCAATACAAAAATCGGCACATCGGAGTATGCCAGGTAATCGACATTAATTAACCGTGTATTCTTCACCGAATTATCCACGAGTTCATAAGTCATAGTATGGCCTACAATTTGGTTATAACCCAATAGCGGGTCTTGAATCAGTTCATTGTAGTCACACCATATCGGTCCGCCAAAAGGTTCAAACCCACCCCGTCTGCTTCCTACTGTGACGAGCTCGTCACGACTCTTTTGATCGGAAAGCTTTCTGTTGATGGAATTGACAATTTCTACGGGATTGTCAAGGGAAATGTCCAGGTACTGGTTGGCCCAATAACTCGTGATCCCCGCATGGGTAAACAGGTAATTATCAACTCCGGCCGCTACTTTGAAAAGTGCTTCATTCTGTGAGAAAATGCTATGCAATGAATCCAACATTGATTCCCTGAATCCGCTGCACCTGTAATGGGGATAATACAGATAATGGACGTCATGATTACCAAGCAAAAGCGTCACGTGGTCAGGCTGGGAAATTTTAAATTCAATTACCTCCACAAGATTTTTCAAAATATTCTTATCCTCCAGGACATGAGAATCGACATAATCACCGACAAAAAGGAAATGGTCCACACCCAAGTCCATCGCCTCTTTCCAGCGATCTACACCATGCAAATCTCCAAGACAGGCAATTTTCATCTAGAACTTTACTTCGTCTGTTTCCAGTAAATCGTATACCATCATGGTGCCGCTGATCTTTGATTTACTGTCTACATTATTGTGGTAAAGCTGACCGGTACCTAGCCCCTGAAAAGACAGATCTTTATACTGGGCCGTAAACTGAGAGATGGCATTCAGACCTAAATTTGATTCCAAAGCAGAAGTGATCCACCAGCCGATCCCACGATATTCCGCCATGGTGATCCAGGTGATGGTCTCTTTAAATCCACCCAGCAGGGAAGGTTTGAGAATTATAAAATCGGGTTCTACAGTTTCCAGTAAATCAATTTTGCTGCTGTAATCCTGGTGAGCGATCAACTCTTCATCCAGGGCAATCGGAATCAGAGATTTTTCACACAGGAAAGCCATCGCTTCGGGTTGTCCGACCATAATTGGTTGCTCGATAGAATGAATATCAAACTCCGAAAGCTTATTTAGTTTCACGATGGCTTCATTATTGGTAAAACCTCCATTGGCGTCAAGCCTGATTACCACATCAGGATTCCGCTGGCGTACATATTGCACCAGCTTAAGTTCCTCGTCAAAATCCATGGCCCCGACTTTCAGTTTAATGCACTTAAACCCGGCTTCCAGTTTTTCATCCACCTGCTGACGCATGAATTTTGGGTCACCCATCCATATCAGGCCATTTGTCGGGATACTGGACTTACCTTCTGTGAAGGATGAATGGAACCACTGTCTGTTCCCTCCATTCAGAATATCGATCAGCGCCATTTCTAACCCAAACCGCAAGCTCGGAAACTCAAAAGCGATGTCCTTCGAAAGTTCGTAGACTTCGTCAATGTTTTTTACTTCCGGGATACTTTTGAATGAACCTGCCAACTCCTCCAGGAACTTCGGAATCTGGTCAATTTTTTCCAGGCTTAGCCCCTTGAGTGGCGCCACTTCACCATACCCGGATACTCCGTTATTGTCAGTGATTTTAATCCACCAGATATCCCTGGACGTCAATACTCCCCGGGAAGTACCTGCTTTGAATTTAAAATCAAGGGTGTAAGGCCTATATTCGAACTTCAAGACCTGAAATGAATTTTGAAAACATACATCCTAACCAGTTCCATTATGATCTTCCGGAGGAAAGGATAGCGCAATATCCGCTAGCCGATCGATCAGCTTCTAAATTACTGCATTATGCGAATGGAACCATCTCTCATCGAAAATTTATTGAAAGTCCGGAGTTAATTGATCCCAATTCCCTTCTGATTTTCAACGATACAAGGGTTATTCCAGCCCGGTTATTTTTTTTCAAGAAGACCGGAGCTAAAATCGAAGTTTTTCTGCTCGATCCTCTAAAACCGGGAAAGGCCATGGAGGAGGTCATGAAATCAACGGACATGTGCATCTGGAAATGCATGATCGGAAATGCGAAAAAATGGAGCAAGGACATTGCGTTGGAACTGGATCTGGGAAATGTGGTGCTGACCGCCAAACGCATCAATGATCAGGAAGTTGAATTTAAGTGGAACGGAGGTCAGACTTTCAGTGAGATACTTGACCTGGCCGGAAAACTGCCCCTTCCACCCTACATCCACCGAGACTCAACTGAGCTCGATAAAGACCAGTACCAAACCGTGTATTCACGAGTAAAGGGTGCCGTGGCTGCTCCTACGGCAGGCCTGCATTTTACAGAAAAGATCATTACGGAAATTCGAAAATCCAGCACTATTGATCAGGTGACATTGCACGTATCAGCCGGGACATTTCAGCCAATCAAAAGTTCGGTAGCTCAGCACAGCATGCATCGGGAGCAGATCATCATTACCAGATCGAACCTTGAGAACCTACTGGATGCAAACCATGTGATCTGCGTAGGAACGACGAGTATGAGAACTATAGAATCTCTATACTGGTACGGTGTCAGACTGAATCGTGGCGACAAAGAATTCTTCGTTGAAAAACTCGATCCTCATGAATTGGATGCAGTGCTTACACCAAAAGAATCCATCAGGGAAATCCTGTCATACATGAATGATCTTCATACGGATAGCCTGATTGGGCATACGGAGATTTTTATATTCCCGGGTTATCAATTCAAATATGTCAATGGCCTATTCACTAACTTTCATCTCCCCGGAACTACACTGATGATGTTAGTGGCAGCTTTTGTAGGAGACGACTGGAAAAGAATCTATCAGGAGGCACTGAAAAATGATTATCGGTTTCTGAGCTATGGCGACAGTTCGCTTCTATTCCGCTAAAGAATGTATTTTTAGCCTATGAAAGAAACCTTAACAGATTGGTGGGAGGCTGTGATCATGTTCTTCGAAAGGGTCAATGAAATCATTTCTTCCCCCCTGTTTGAGCTAAGCAACAGTAAAATCAGCCTGGGTACGATTCTTTATGTCCTTATGGCTTTTGTGGTGCTCAGTTGGATCTCGAAAAAGGTAAGACGGCTTTTGGTTGACGGGCTACTGAAGCGTGCCAATTTCGAAAGGAGTCTTTCCGCGACCATTGGAACAGTGACACGCTTCTCCATCCTGCTCATAGGTTCAGTAGTAATTATCCAAAGTGCAGGTATAGACCTGAGTGCGCTCAGTCTCCTGGCCGGAGCACTGGGAGTAGGTATAGGTTTTGGGCTGCAAAACATCACAGACAATTTTATCTCTGGCATTATCATTCTATTCGAAAAACCCATTAAGGTTGGAGACCGTATCGCACTTTCCGACGTGGAAGGTGATGTGGTGAGCATATCGGTCAGAGCGACGACCGTGCAGACAAATGATAACATTTCGGTAATTGTCCCAAACTCACAGTTTATCTCCGATCAGGTCATCAACTGGAGTCACAATGACCGAAACATCCGATTCAGGATACCGGTTGGGGTGAGTTACAATGATGATCCCATAGTAGTCAGGGAAATACTAATGAAAGTGGCTGCAGACAATGTCAATGTATTAAAAGATCCTCCACCAAGAGTTTTCTTTGATGGGTTTGGAGACAGCTCCCTGGACTTCACACTGGCGGTCTGGACTACGACCATGACGGACAAACCAAGGATTCTAAAGAGTGAGCTCTATTTCGAAATCTTCAAAAGGTTCAAAGAACAAGGAATTGAAATCCCATTCCCACAAAGGGATGTTCATATAAAAAATCAGTAATTACTCCTCTTTAGTGGCTCCAAATGTAACCGCCAGACCTACCCCGAATACGCTCTTGAATTGGACTTTGGCATCGCCTGAAACTTCATTGCCATTGGCATCCAGTTCCTGAATTCTAATGTCCCGATCATAGATAAGCTGGGTCTGCCAGTTCACAGCCAGCCAGCTATTGATTTTCATCACCACCTGATTCTGCCAGTTGACGTCTATCACACCAAAGTCCGTGAGATAATTGGAGAACAACTCAAGCTTGGAATTGTAATTTACGTTCTTAACAATATTTTCCTTTTTGAACCTGATCTTCAAAAACGAGCCCAGTTCCGCACGGACATTAGAACCTTCACGCAAAATCACAGATGGGTTGTTTGGATCTATATCCGCTCCATCCACCCCGAAAGCTCCCAGGTTTGCCAATTCCTGATCCTGAACGAATGTGAATTTTCCGGTAATGGGAGCATAGGTGATTGAAAACATAGGACTGGGTTTCCAATCCAAACCTGTAGCCACTATTAGATAACCAGGAGCCATAAAATCAGAGATCCGATTACCTTCCTCGTCCAGACCTTCGTAAAACTGGGTTCTGAAATCCAAAAGTGAAGACCAAAAAAGCTTCTGGTTCAATTTGTAACCAAATTGAGTAGATGCCAGGATGATGTCATCTGTTTTTCTTGGATCGGCTTGTCCCTGTCTGATGATACCATATCCTGTCTCCAGATTATTGCTCCAGCTGATTCGATCCTTCTCATAATCTGCAAACACATTAAAATAGCCATTTAAAGAGACCGAATTGTCACCACCAGCAGCCCAATTCGTCAGGGATACCTGCGTGAAGGAAATATTTCCCGCTCCACCAAGTTTCCAGTAGGAAGTATCGGCATCCTGAGCCATTGCCACAGTAGTGATAAAAAAAGTTAGGAAGAGTAATTTGGTTTTCATGTGTAGTGCTAGTAATTCAATCCGCAAAAGAACATATTTGATGTTATTTTAAAAGAAATGTTGAAGAAGTTAGTTCCACTTTTATCTCTGACGCTCCTTTTTGTTAAATGTGGCAATGTGTTGACGGAAGAAGGAAAGGCTCTTTTAAGTCTTGACGACAAAGTAGAATATGAGACTGAGCTTATTTCCTTTAGTAAATCCGCCGCGGACTGCACCAGCAACTGCACAGGAGTTACCCTGAGCTATGAAAAGGTCAAAGACAACACTCGTCTGAATCAAGCCATCGAAAATGAGGTGATCAAACAACTTCGATATTTCGTGAAAAATGGTGACAGACTCACGGAAAAGGAGGATTTGGGTCAGGAGTTTTTGAATGACTACAAGGAATTCAAGCAGGCTTTTCCTGAAAGCAATACACCATGGAATGTCGACCTTACTGGTGATGTCACCTACGCCGCAAATGGATTTGTAACGTATAAGCTGGTAGTCGAATCGTATACAGGAGGAGCGCACAATAATACGGAGGTGATTTTTCTTAATCTGGATAACAACGGCGCTGAAGCATCTCTCATGAGTAAAGTGACGGATCGGGGTAAATTGCTTGAGGTGGCAGAAGCTTCTTTTCGAAAAGAAAAATCAGTCGGACCGGCAGCGGACCTTGGGGATGCCGGCTTCACTTTCGAAGACAATCGTTTCCAGCTACCTGACAATATGGGCCTTGGCAAAAGAGGATTGATCCTCTATTACAATGACTATGAGATTGCCTCTCATGCGGACGGTCCCACGGAAGTTATCGTTCCTTATGCTCAGCTGGAAGGTATAATTGAGCTTTAGGCGTCGTAAGTATTGTTTTTCAGATCTTCTTCCTTGATGATCCTCCTAAGTACTTTGCCTACGTTGGATTTGGGCAGTTCATCAGTAAATGCCACATACTTGGGACACTTGTAGCCTGTCAGGTTTTCCTTACAGTAAGCTTTTAGTTCTTCTGCTGTAAGTGATTCATCGGATTTCACTACATAAACTTTCACCACTTCATTGGACTGCTTATCCGGGACACCAATAGCTCCAACTTCCAGAACTTTAGGGTGCATGGCGATTGCGTCTTCAACTTCATTTGGATAAACATTAAATCCTGAAACGAGGATCATCTCTTTCTTGCGATCTACGATCCTGAAAAATCCTTTCTCATCCATAGTCGCAATGTCACCGGTCTTGAAGTAACCATTGATGAAACTTTCGGCGTTCGATTCTTCCCGTTTCCAGTAACCCTGTGTGACCTGAGGTCCTTTGCAGCATAGTTCCCCCTTCTCTCCTATTCCTACTTCCTTGCCATCATCATCAATCAGGATGACATCCGAATCCGGTATCGGTAGCCCAATGGATCCAACAATGGCATTTTCATTCAATGGGTTGATGCAGAGTGCAGGTGATGTTTCTGTAAGTCCGTAAGCTTCCGCAATGGTATTTCCCGTCACTTCCTTCCACTTGTCAGAAACGGCTCTCTGAAGCGCCATTCCTCCGGCAAGTGCCACTTTGATGTGAGAATGATCTACCTCGGCAAATCCCGGAGTATTGAGTAGTTTATTAAACAGTGTATTGACACCCGTGATACAGGTGTATTTATGCTTTCCAAGTTCCTTCACAAAAGCAGGCAGATCGCGCGGATTGGTGATCAGGACATTTTTGGCTCCAATATTCGCAGTTACAAGTCCATGAACACACAAAGCGAAGATGTGATACAGCGGCAAAGCAGCGATGAAGATCTCCTGATTGTCTGAAATATTCCCTGATGTCAGCCAGGCCCTGGCCTGCTGTACATTTGCATTCAGATTTCGGTGCGTCAGCATTGCTCCTTTGGAGACCCCAGTGGTACCTCCGGTGTATTGAAGAAATGCAAGATCTTCATTCTTGATCTCAGGTTTCTGAAAGGCTCCGGGATTCCCTTCTTTCATGACCTGCTTGAATGGAATTGCCTTAGGCAAATTGTAAGAAGGCACCATCTTCTTTACATATTTGACCACCATATTAATGATGGAACCTTTCAATCCAGGTATCATGTCCCCGATCTTGGTAACAATTACATGTTCGATCTGAGTGTCAGATAAGATCTTTTCAAGGTTGCAGGCATAATTTTCCAGGATCACAATGGCCTTCGTCTCCGAATCTGTAAACTGATGCTTCATCTCACCCGGAGTGTAAAGTGGATTGGTGTTGACCACCACAAGACCGGCCCGTAGCGCTCCCCAGATACATATAGGGTTTTGCAATAAGTTTGGCATCTGGATGGCGATCTTATCCCCTTTCTTCAGTCCGAGTTGGTTCTGCAGAAAAGAAGCAAAAGTCTCCGTGAGATGATCCATCTCTGAAAAGGTGAGTTCCCGACCCATATTTTCATAGGCGACCCTACTTCCAAATTTCTTAAATGAATCCTCAAGCATTCCTGCCAACGAGGAATAGTTGTCCGGATTGATATGCTTAGGAACTCCGGGCGGATAACTTGCAAACCAGGGTGCTTCTGACATTTTTTTTGGGTTTAGAAATTTAGTGGTCTAATATAATAACACACACTCAAACTTGAACTATACATCACAAATGGCAATGGAATCTGCCAGAGATTTTAACGGATCTTCATCCCTGGGAATGAATTCCTGTGCTACAAATCCTTCAAAACCAGTCTCCACGATGGCCTGCATAATCCTGGGATAATACAGTTCCTGGCGCTCGTCTATTTCGTTTCTACCCGGAACACCGCCGGTATGGTAATGACCAAAGTACTGATTGTACTTTCTTATGGTGGCAATGATATCACCCTCCATGATCTGCATGTGATAGATGTCATATAAGAGCTTGAAATTTGGAGAACCAATTTTCTCGCAAAGGGCGATCCCCCACGGTGAATTATCACATTGATAATCAGCATGATCTACTTTACTGTTTAGCAGCTCCATCTGGATCATGACGTCATGCTTCTCAGCAATTTTCATCACGGGATCCAGTCCGACCGCGCAGTTCTCGAGACCCTGCTCGTCACTTAATCCATTCCTGTTTCCCGAAAAACATATGATATTTTTCAATCCTGCCTCTGCTGCCTTTGGGATAATGGATGTGTACTCTTTAAGTAAGGCCTCATGATTTTTCGGATCGTTAAAACAATCAGGAAGTTGAATGGCTGGCATGGCCATTGTGCATGTAAGTCCGGCATCAAATGCAGTCTGCCAGTCATTGGGACCCAGAAGGTCAATACCCACCAGGCCAATGTTCTTTGCTTCGCGACAAAAAACATCCAGTTCTATCCCGTTGTAGCACCAGCGACATGCCGAGTGCTTGATATTTCCCTTTAGATCTGGATTCTGTACGGGTAAATTGGCTGCCTGATTGGTGCCAGATAGGCCCAATCCAAGTCCCCCGGCTGTCATCAGTTTTAAGGCTTCACGTTTCTTCATGGATCAAGTTTTTTCTAAATGTAAAGGATTGGGTGGTTAAGAAGAAATGAAATTTCCAATCAATTTGAACCAATTCCCCTAAAAAAGTACCTAATCGCAACGAATGGAATCACTGCACCATTCTCGTAACCGGGGAAGCTCCATTACATGGGCATGATGGACTTGACAATAAACACCTGCAACATCACATAAACTTTTCTTATTTCTTTTATGGAATTTCAATTAATTGGAATAGATTGATACACTTACACCACAAAAAATCTATTTAGTCAACTAACTAACCTATTATGAAAGACTTCCTAAACTCAATGGGAACCAGAATTTTATTTCTTGTTCTAACCATCAGCATTTCCATGACCATTGCTTGTGAAGGTCCTGAAGGACCCATAGGACCTCAGGGACCACAGGGGCCTCAGGGGGAAACCGGACCACAGGGACCTGCGGGAAATGATGGAGCGGATGGTGCCGATGGCATCAATGGAACAAATGGAACTGATGGTGCCGATGGTGCTGACGGTGCCGATGGCCAGGACGCAGAAGTAATCTATTCAAACTGGATTCAGTTAACCGATGCAAATTGGAACAAGAATGCAAGTAATTTCAATTATCAACACAATACAACAGCTTTTACTGAGACACGAAGAAATTCTGCGGCGATAATGTTTTATGCTAAAATTGATGGGTACAGTGACGTATTTCCATTGCCGACAAACACCAGCGGACTGGACGAATGGTTCAGCGATGGAATTAGCGGAAGATTTTATGATTTTTTTATTTCAAGGGTCACTGGCAGCTACTTCTACTTATACATGGTAAATCCGAATGGAACCCTATCTACCTCTCTTGGGATGAGCAATATGAGTGTCAGATTTCTTATTATTCCTGGCACAACTTCAACAAGTGGAAGAATGGACCTGGATTGGAGAAATTATGAAGACGTGATAGAGGCCTATAATATTCCGGATTAGCCAAAACTAAAATACGTTCCTGGAAGCAAAGCAGAGTGTCGTCTCTGTTTTGCTTTTTATGTTTAAGGTAAAACGTATTTAAATCCCACAAAGGGAATCACAGCACCATTTTCATAGCCGAGGAAGCTTATATTACCCGGAGGGGCTATGGCAACTCTGATTTCAAATGAAAGTCTACCATCTTTAAATTGGTCCCGGTAAGAAGCATGCCAGGCGCTGAATGTAAGATCCAGGTTGCTATCAATCTGAACGGTGCCGTTGTTAAAAACACGGACGATGTCTCCGTTTAGCTCCCTACCAACGCTAAACATGGAATATCCGACACCTATATATCCTGCTTTGCGCAATGACTGAAAAATGGTAAGGTGGTGATCATGATAGAATTTCCTGATCGTTTTAGAGATATTCTCTGCCGGTCTGTAATAACTGAATCTTAAAGTGGGGGCATATTGGAGCAAAAACGATTGGTTTGGTTTTAAGAGTACGGTTGGGGTGAGCCCCAATCCTCCGTAACTTTTTTCGAGCCGACCAAAAGTCTCCGTGGCACCCTGAAGGTTTGGAATGGTAAACCCAACGAGGTGGAATTGGCCGGAGAGCCCAACCTCCAAACTCAGTAAAGCAGGTACGGAGTCGGACTGACCATAAGCCAGTCGACTTACAAAAAGAGTGACACAAAAAGCCAAAAAATATACCCTGCTACCCATTTGTCTAACTTAAAGCCAAAAAATAAGGAATTTGTTCAATCCGTGATTTAAGTCAATTTTCCTATCTTGGTTTTCAAAATTCCGCTCAGAATGTCCGACCTGCCACAAAGCCTCATTGAAAGATTAAGACAGATAGATGGTTATGATACGGCTTCTAAAACTTCCTATTCCCTCTTATTCGAATCTATGGAAGACATCGACGCAGAGAAATCAAAAGCCCTTAAAAAGATTGCTCCCCAAATAAAGAAGATTAGGTCCCACAAAATCCTCACCAATACGGGCAATGACAACAGAGACAACACCATCAGAATTCTTAAAAGTCTCCTGAAAAACAGCCCTTTTGAGGAGAAGATTGACCAGGTAAGTACTATGAAAGCGGAAGACCGGGACGATTGCTTTGTGATCGTGGTGGAATACTGGATCAGAGAACTGCACAAGATCCAGTAGGTTACTTTTTGCCTTCACGGACCATCTATCGTTAATAATCATGAACAGCTATGAAATATATTACTCTATTATTGGTCATGCTATTGGCCAATGCGCACCTAATGGGACAGGTTTCCCAACAAAATATCTACCTTGAGATTGGCGGTGCCAGTGGCATCTACTCCATTAATTACGAAAGATTATTTCCACTAAATGAATCCACGTTTTTCACAGGTCGGATCGGTGGTATGTATCTGAACGATCTCAGAAAGAACCCCAAAACTTATGAAGGAATACCGGCAGGCATTTCCTATTTGAAAAGACTAAAAAAGAATTATCTGGAAATCGGGTTGTCCGTTGCCTGGGCTCAAATGCAAAAAAAGAACAATGAGGCAGATCGTCTATTGCATGGTGAAAATCTATTTAAGGACAACCAAATATGGGAAAGTTTAAGAATAGGAATAAGACATCAGCCGGATGGCAAAGGTCTTTTCTGGAACACACTCCTCCAGTACTCCACAGTATTATCGAAAAAAAATGTGCAATCAAGAGAGGAATATACCACTATCTATAAGTTTCCTTATGTAAGCTTTGGAATGGGGTATACTTTCTGAAAAAACAGGCTCAGGTTTCCAAGCCATTAGTTATATTTAATATTAATTCATTTTAACTCCAATTCCAGCTATGAAAAAGTTATTTGTCACATATATGCTTGTCTTCATTTTCGGGTATGGCTTATTTGGTCAGGAAAGTGAGGTGCACCAGATAAAAAGGAACACCATCCACCTGGAAGTTGGAGGTGCTAGTTTTCTTTATTCAATAAATTATGATCGGCTAATTCTCGACAAACAAAGCAGCAACATCGCGCTTAGGTCAGGGATGATGTATGCCAGCGATTTTCAGACAAATGATGGTAGAAGGTGGTTAGGTTTCAACATTGGAAGTTCATATTTAAAGAAACTGAATAAGAATTTTCTGGAATTTGGAATTACCAGCTCCCTTATCAGAGATCGCCAGGTTAGAATGACGATAATGGGTTCAACCAGAGAATCGGACCAATACGTTGACACTGTTCTTATGAATAGCATGCGTGTTGGAATCAGGCATCAGCCCATCAATAACCACCTTTTCTGGAATGCATTGTTACAGTACTCCGTAGCGCTGGTGGGTGATCATAAAGGATTTAAGTCCAAACCATTGGAAGTATCCAGCTTTCCATTAATAAGCCTCGGCATAGGATACTCATTCTGACTTTGATCTGATATTAGTCCTTATATTACGATCATGTTTAGGTATGTGATCGTGGCCACAATCTGTATTTTAAGTTGTGAACAACCCAACGAATCCGGGCATTCACCATACGCGTCAATAGAAGACCCTAAGATACGCTCCGTCCTGAGTCAGGCCATAGAAAAAGCCGGGGGCATTTCCCAATGGTATGGGCTCGATTCGATGCGATATTCCAAAAGGTCAATATTGTATTTTGCTGACAGTACCATCGAATCCGATGTCACAGACCATCATTTTTACCGGTTCACCCCGCAATTTTCGGCGGAGATTTCATGGATGGAAGATGATGATCAGCATATTCTGACGTACTATCCGGACGGTATCAGAAAATATGTCAACGACTCCCTGACCACCCCCGACACTGAGGCACTAAGTCAGAAAGTTATGAGTGCATATTATGTACTCGGCATGCCTTATAAATTGATGGACGAGGGCACAAAGTTGCTTTACAAAGGAGAAACAGTTTTAAGAAACGGAGTGAAAGTAGATGTGATACAGGCAGGGTATGATCCGGATGAGAATGAAAATCACTCCACCAGCGATTTATGGTGGTATTTTTTTAGTGTGGAGGATGGCAATTTTGAAGGAAGTATGGTCTGGCACCCTCCCACCTATGCCCTTATCGAGAACCTTTCTTTTGTTGACACGGATCCACTTCTGTTTCATGAAAAACGGAAGAGTTACCGGGTAGATAGCCTACGGAATGTCGAATACCTGCGAGCGGCATTTGAGTATTGGGATTATGAGGTGTGGTGAGGTCTAATCACTCTCCTGCACTTTTTTACGGATGGCCTCTTCCACGAATCGATTTAAAGTTGACTGGGATCGGATGGCAAGCAAAGAAGCTTTCCGGTGTAATTCTCCGGGTATTCTAACATTGAAGTTTCCTTTAAATGGCTTTTCGGGATCAATTTTCTTTTCACTACAATCCTCAAGGTAATTGTCAATTGCCAGTCGGAAATCTTGTTCTAATAATTTTCCGGTTTCGCCTTCATATGAAATCAGGCTTTGTATCCCAAGAACCTGTCCGAAAAGTAAATTATCCTCCGGGCTGTATTCCAAACTTCCGGTGTATCCACGATATTCTAAGAACTTCATAATCCAAGCAGTTTTTTTATCTGTTTCATTTGGTATTTCTTAATCAGGTTAGATGGATGGGGTTTATGTAGTCTAATTTGTAAGCCATCATCCCTTACAAATTTGATACGAGAGCCAGATGTTTTTCCGACATTATCCTCCCGAAATCCATAATGGTCCAGCAATCTAACCAACTCATTATAGTGAAAATCATTCGGCATCGACAGAAATCTATCGATTAGCTTGGTTCGTTTTGTCACAGGCAAATGTAACTGTATTCAGTTACATTTGCCTGTGTACGGTTTAGTTTTCAGGCATTAAATAAAAGAATACATAAATAGGAATCGAAGATGTATGCGCATAGACCCCATTGATCATTATCCTAAAATCATTATTCGCATGAATTTGATCTTAAAGAAAGTGAGGAGGTGGTAAAAGTTTTTGTGAAGTTCGCAACCCAGTTTTTCACAGGTGTACAAAAAGTGGAGCTGGGAGGGGACGAAAATCCGGAGGAAATGTAAAAAATAAAAGGCCTTCGCACCCCTACGAAGACCTTTCAAATAAACAACATTAACCCAAAAATGATGGCTGTAGGAGAAGGATTCGAACCTCCACGAAGCAGTTAGGCACACACGAGCTCAATATGTGCTTTATCCCTTATCTTCACCCCCGAGACAGGAGGGCATGTCTGCCAGTTTCATCACCCTACAGTGTAAGCAAATGCTTCTCATTCGCTTTGTTTGTTTTGACAAATCTAAGTGCAAACGATATTTTATTAAAAATTTTTTAAATATTTTGATAAATATTTCGATGCGAATTAATTTTACCCCTCTTTTCTTATATTAATCACAAATTAACAACCCGAAGATGAGCAAGAATTATGAAATTGATAACGTAGATTTAAAAATCCTGAACATTTTGATGGAAGATGCCAAGATTCCTTACACGGAAGTGGCAAAAAAGGTCTTTGTATCAGGAGGCACAGTTCATGTGCGCATGAAGAAACTTGAAGAAATGGGGATCGTCCGTGGTACCACCCTAAAAATGGATTACTCCAAACTCGGCTACGATGTCACCTGTTTCATGGGTATTTACCTGGAAAAAAGCTCGCTTTATGACAAAGCAGTGGCGCAATTGAAAATGATCCCCGAAATAGTAAAAGTTCATTACACCACAGGTAACTACAACATATTTATCAAAATTCATTGCAGAGACACGCAGCACCTCAAGGACGTCTTGCACGATAAAATCCAGAAAGTGGAAGGTATCGAAAGAACCGAGACCTTCATTTCATTGGAAGAGAGCCTAAACAGGCACATTAGTTTCATATAATCCGCTCTCGAAGAAACCTTTTTATTACTTATTGGATTCTTATTTAGAATGAGTCTAATTAAGTACTTTTGTATTTCTAAAGAGAAAGTGACCGAATGAGCAAAGACGATCAAATACTCGAGGAATTTACCTCCAAAGAATATGAACACGGTTGGTCCGTGGATTTTGAAGCCGATGAGGCTCCGAAAGGACTCAACGAAGACATCATTCGTTTTATCTCTACGAAGAAGAATGAACCGGAATGGCTCTTCGAATGGAGGCTTAAAGCTTTTCGTCATTGGCAAAAAATGACGGAACCCACATGGCCCAATGTAAAATACCCTCCTATCGATTACCAGGACATTAAGTACTATTCTGCTCCAAAGCAGGATAAGAAACCTACAAGCCTGGATGAAGTCGATCCGGAGTTATTGAAGACATTCGAAAGGCTTGGCATTTCACTGACCGAGCAGAAAAGACTTACCGGTGTTGCCGTGGATGCTGTAATTGATTCGGTATCAGTGGCCACCACATTTAAGAAAACATTATCTGAACTGGGTATCATTTTCTGTTCATTCAGTGAGGCAGTGGAGGAGCATCCGGAACTTGTGAAAAAATACCTTGGATCAGTTGTCCCTTCCACGGACAACTATTTTGCGGCTTTAAACTCCGCAGTGTTCTCTGACGGTTCCTTTTGCTACATTCCGAAAGGAGTCAGATGTCCTATGGAATTGTCTACCTATTTCAGGATAAATGCAGCCAATACGGGGCAGTTTGAGCGAACGCTGATCGTGGCCGAAGATGACTCATATGTGAGTTACCTTGAAGGTTGCACGGCACCAATGCGTGACACCAATCAGCTCCATGCTGCAGTGGTGGAAATATATGCCGCTAAGAATGCTGAAGTGAAATATTCGACCGTTCAAAACTGGTATCCAGGCGATAAAAACGGAAAAGGCGGTATCTACAATTTTGTTACCAAAAGAGGTATCTGTGCCGGAGATCATGCGAAGATCAGCTGGACACAGGTAGAGACCGGTTCTGCTGTCACCTGGAAATACCCGAGTTGTATCCTGAAAGGTGATCACTCTACGGGTGAATTCTACTCTGTGGCTGTGACCAATAACTACCAGCAGGCTGACACCGGCACTAAAATGATCCACATCGGCAAAAACACCAGATCCAGGATCGTCTCCAAAGGTATCTCCGCGGGTAAGTCCCAAAATAGCTACCGTGGCCAGGTTAAGGTGATGAAAAGAGCGGAAAATGCCCGGAACTTTTCACAGTGTGATTCATTGCTTATGGGTGACAAGTGCGGTGCGCATACCTTCCCTTATATAGATGTGGACAATAACTCCGCCCAAATAGAGCACGAGGCCACTACATCAAAGATCGGTGAGGATCAGATATTCTATTGTCAGCAACGGGGACTGGATGAAGAAAGTGCTGTAGCGCTGATTGTTAATGGATTTGCCAAAGAAGTTATGAACAAGCTCCCGATGGAGTTTGCAGTTGAAGCGCAGAAGTTATTAGCGTTGACCTTAGAAGGATCGGTGGGATAACAATTTAAAATTCAAAGTTCAAAATTCGTGGCTACCATAAAAAGATTTGAAGACCTGGATGTTTGGAAGGATGCTAGAAAACTAGCGGATGAATTGTTTAAGATAATAATCTCTAATGAGTCTATCAGAGATTTTAAGTATAAAGATCAATTGAGTGGCTCCTCGGGTTCAATAATGGACAATATCGCCGAGGGATTTGAAGGAAATGGAAATAGAGAATTTATTCAATTTCTATCAATAGCTAAAGGATCATGCGGTGAAGTGAGATCGCAACTCCATAGAGCATATGATAGAAATTATATTACTAAGGACCAATTTGATTCATTGTTAATTCAGACTCGGGGCATAGGAAAGAATCTTGGAGGCTTTATATCATACTTAAGTTCCTCTAATTATAGAGGATCAAAGTATAAGGTCAATGAACCGCCTGTTCAGTATCTAAACAACCATAATATTGAATCCTAAATTTTAAACTCGGAATAAAGAGAAATGCTAAGCATAAAAAACCTACACGCTAAAGTCGAGGAGAAAGACATCCTTAAAGGGCTCAACCTGGAAGTCAAGGCCGGGGAAATCCATGCCATCATGGGCCCAAATGGCTCGGGCAAAAGCACACTTGCCAGTGTCCTTGCCGGTAAGGAAGATTATGAAGTGACCGATGGAAGTATCTCCTACTTCGGAGAAGATCTGTTGGAAATGGACATCGAGGAAAGAGCCCGAAAAGGTGTTTTCCTGGCATTCCAATATCCTGTGGAAATCCCTGGTGTGAGCACAACCAATTTCCTTAAAACTGCTATTAATCAGGTGAGAGAATCTCGGGGTGAAAAACCTCTGGACGCGGTTTCATTCCTGAAACTAATGAAGGAAAAAATGAAGCTTGTTTCCATGGATCAGTCATTGCTGAACAGGTCTTTGAACGAAGGTTTTTCAGGTGGTGAGAAGAAAAGAAATGAAATATTCCAGTTGGCGATGTTAGATCCGAAGTTGTCAATTTTGGATGAGACTGACTCCGGACTGGACATTGACGCCCTGAAAATAGTGGCAAACGGAGTAAATACATTGAAATCTCCTGAGAAAGCGACCATCGTGGTAACACACTACCAAAGACTACTGGATTACATTGTGCCTGATCACGTTCATGTGTTGTACCAAGGTAGAATTGTGAAGTCCGGAGACAAAAGTCTGGCACTTGAACTGGAAGAGAAAGGATACGATTGGATCAAGGAAGAATTGGAGCTGGCTTAATGAGTACTGAGACACAAAAAATGACGATCGAAGAATCCATCAGGAAGCATTTTCTGTCCTTACCTGAAAATAGTGTTCGCGGAGACGCATGGAAACTCTTCGGAGGATTTCCTTCCAAAAAGGATGAGGAATATAAGTTCACTCCCACAGATAGCATATTTCATAAGCACTTTTCTGGCGTACAGGTAAATCCATCCGTAAATCTTTCGAAGAATGAAGTTTCGAATGTCCAATACAATCAGGAAGGTCATCACCTGGTATTTCTAAACGGAATTTTTCTGGAAAATGAATCCAAAATCATCGAAGATTCCGCCATTGATATTACCGAATCTTCAGACCTTGAAGGTTTGAATGCAGTGGCTAACATGGAAACGGATCCGTTTACGGCACTTAATACCGCTCTTCTTGAAAAATACCTGAGGATTGAAGTAAAAAAAGGTAGGCAGTCAAAACCTGTATATTTCTATCACCTGGCTTCAGCAGAGAGAAGTGAAGTTTTGGTTAACACGAGGGTCGTCATCCGTGCAGAAGAAGGGTCGGAATCTTATTTTGTGGAGAAGACAGTCACAAAAGGAGAAAACAGTATCCTGCTTAATAAAATTGATGAGATTGATGTGGCCAATAACGCTTCCGTCAACTACTCAAAGCTTCAGTTAAATGACTCAAATGTCTTTGAAATTGACGGCGTCAAAGGTCAGCAGGCGCGGGACAGCAGGCTTTATGTGAATACATTTACGTTTAAAGGCGGACTGATCAGAAACAATCTGAACATTGCGCAGAATGACGAGAACTGCGAAACGCACATGCATGGACTTTACCTCCTTGACGGAAAAAGTCATGTGGACAACCATACTTCTGTTGATCACAGAAAACCAAACTCTTACAGCAACGAGCTATACAAAGGAATCGTCGATGGAAGTGCCAATGCGGTTTTTAACGGAAAGATTTTTGTCCGACAGGACGCCCAAAAAACGAATGCTTTCCAGTCCAATAACAACATCAGCCTTTCTGATTCCGCGACCATCAACACCAAGCCTCAACTTGAGATCTGGGCAGATGATGTAAGCTGCTCTCACGGATGTACCATTGGGCAATTGGATGAAGAGGCTGTCTACTACCTGCGGGCACGGGGCATCGGGAAAAAAGCGGCAGTGGCAATGCTGCTGGAAGCCTTTGCAAGAGAGTCTTTTGAGTACTTAAAGTTTGATTTCTTAAAAGAAGAACTAGCAACATTAATACATAACAGACTGGCCATATGAGTTTAACCACCACTTCCAAATTCAATGTAGACGAGATCAGGAAACAATTCCCGGTTCTGGATCAGGAAGTGAATGGAAAACCTCTCATTTATTTTGACAATGCTGCTACCGCCCAAAAGCCGGTTTCGGTGATCAAAGCGCTGGAGCATTACTATCAAAATGACAACGCCAACATTCACCGGGGCATCCATACCCTTGCTGAACGTGCCACGAGCGCCTATGAAGAGACCCGAAAAAATGCCGCCGCATTTATCAATGCGAATGAATCCGAAGAAGTAGTTTTCACCAAGGGGACAACTGAGGGCATTAACCTTGTAGCGCAATCCTATGGCAGGAAGTTCCTGAAAAAGGGAGACGAAGTATTAATCTCGGGGCTGGAGCATCACTCCAATATAGTGCCCTGGCAGATTGTCTGCTCCCAAACCGAAGCGAAGCTTAAGGTGATTGAGGTGGATGACGCCGGAGAACTGGATATGGAAGATTTTGGGAAAAAGCTTTCAGAAAAAACCAGGATCGTGGCAGTCAATTACATTTCCAACACATTGGGTACAGTCAACCCGATTAAAGAAATTGCCAAAAACGCCCATGAAGCAGGCGCGGTAATTCTGGTGGATGGTGCTCAGGCAGCACCTCATGCGAAGATTGATGTGAAAGAGCTTAACATTGATTTTCTGGCTATTTCCTCTCATAAAATGTATGGACCTACCGGAGTTGGTGTTCTGTATGGAAAACGTAACCTTCTCGAAAAAATGGACCCTTACCAGGGTGGTGGAGAAATGATTAAAGAGGTCTCTTTTGAGGGTACTACCTATAATGACATCCCATATAAGTTTGAGGCAGGTACACCGAATATAGCAGATGTCATCGCCTTTCACAGGGCTATGGATTTTGTGTTAGATATTGGCTATGAAGCCATGCATGACCATGAAAACGAATTGCTCCTGACCGGGGTGAACCTGCTTTCAGGCATTGACGGATTCATACCGGTTGGGACCGCCAGGAAGAAGGCAAGCGTTATTTCATTTAATATTGAGGGTGTTCACCATTTTGACCTGGGTATGATGCTTGACGCAAAAGGCATTGCCGTACGAACGGGACATCATTGCACCCAACCATTGATGGATAGATATGGAATTGAAGGAACGGTCAGGGCCTCATTTGCTGTTTATAATACAACGGAGGAAATAGAAAATTTTGTAAATTCATTAAGAGATATAACAACCAAGCTAAGGAAATGAAATCAGAAGACAGAATTATTGAGCTGCTCACGGAACTGATACAGGGACAGGACAAGACACATGGAAGACTGGATAATGTGGAAAGTAGGCTAACCAGTGTTGAAAGTCGATTGGATGGAGTGGAGAATCAAGTTGCCAAACTCAATGTCAACATGCAGGAAAATAACCGGGCAATATTAAAGCTTGCAGAGAAATCAGATGTGACAGACGGACGACTTGACAAGCTGGAAAAGCACGTATTTAAGTCATGACCATCGAAGAAAAGCAAAACGAAATAATAGAGGAGTTTGCCATGCTGGATGGTGATATGGAGATGTCCATCAATTATCTCATGGAACTTGGCGATCAATTGGAAGATTATCCGGAGGCTTTAAGGGATGAGGATCATATCGTAAAAGGATGTCAGTCAAAAGTTTGGCTCAATGCGGAACTGGATGACGACAAAGTTGTTTTTAAAGCAGACTCGAATACGGCTATCACCAAAGGTCTGGTGAGTTTGCTGATTCGGGTGCTTAGTGGTGAAAAACCGGATGATGTATTAAACGAGAACATTTATTTTCCGGAAAAGATCGGAATGAATCGGTTCATCGGTACCCAAAGATCGAATGGTTTTTCAGCCATGATCAAGCAAATGAGAATGTATGCTTTGGCACTAAATACGCAGGTAAAGACATGAGCGAACCACAAACAGATACGCTAGAATTAAAGCAAAAGATAGTAGAAGCCATCAAGATGGTTTACGATCCGGAAATACCCGTTGATGTGTATGAACTTGGTTTAATCTATGAGATCAATGTATTTCCGGTAAACAATGTACATGTCCTGATGACACTTACATCACCCGCTTGTCCGAGTGCGGAGGAAATTCCGGGCGAGATCGAACAAAGAATTAAAGAATTAGAAGAGGTGAACGACGTACAGGTCGAAGTCACCTTTGACCCACCTTACGCCACGGACATGATGTCTGAGGCTGCTAAGTTGGAATTAGGTTTTATGTAAAAGAATATTTAGAAAGGAATAAATTAAAATGAGCATGTATCCAGAAGAGTTGGTAGCACCAATGAGAACAGAATTGACTACCACAGGATTTGAAGAACTAAAGACAGTAGAAAGTGTGGACGCCCATCTGAAAGATCATAAAGGTACCTCTTTGGTAGTGATCAATTCAGTATGTGGATGTGCCGCGGGCACTGCAAGACCGGGCGTGACCATGGCTGTGCAGCACAGTGAAAAGAAACCTGACCACCTGGCAACCGTATTTGCCGGCGTAGAC
Organism: Cyclobacteriaceae bacterium; assembly: GCA_965228045.1. Classification (GTDB taxonomy): domain Bacteria; phylum Bacteroidota; class Bacteroidia; order Cytophagales; family Cyclobacteriaceae; genus JANQEU01. The sequence goes on from OZ245789.1 coordinate 3,608,234, forward strand.
ATGGAAGCTACTCAGCGCATCAGGGAATATACACTTCCATACCCTCCTTCCTCTCCCAGCATCGCCTTGTTTAAGGATGGTGAGCTGGTACACATGGTAGAAAGACATCATATCGAGGGAAGACCTGCTGAGATCATCGCACAGCACCTGGAGCAGGTGTTCGAAGAGTACTGCTAAGCCCTAACGAATTGTTAACGAATCAAACCGGTCAGGTAAACCTGACTGGTTTTTTTATGTTTACTGGATGAAACAGCTATGTATATTGGCCCTCGTGGTCTCCATCTTCTCGTGCGATGTACGAGAGGATTCGCGGCAAGAGAACGTCTCAATAAATTATGACTCCTTAAATTCTATTTTGGAAGAAATGTATGTCGCGGATCAGGTAGTGCGAGGTAACAGCCGCTTCTCGGATGATCAAAGTGAACTTGCCAAACGTTTTGACTTTGACATGCACAAAGTTGACTCAATCAATCAGCAGACGTTTCTGCAGATCATTGAGACCTATGATTGGCCCCCCGACTCATTACTTTCAAGAGATGCCAGTCTCGCGCTTTTCCTGGTGTTGCAACATTCTCCGCAAGAAGTGATGGAGAAATATTTCCCCTTATTCAGGGCAAATACAGTTTTCAGCGCGCCCGTTGCGATGATGGAAGATCGAATCCTGATGCGGCAGGGCAAAAAACAAATCTATGGATCACAAGCCTCAAGCACGCTGAGGGAAGATGGTACCATGGCCATTTGGCCTATAGACGATCCGGAAAATGTAAATGCTCTTCGAAAGGGCCTATTCAGTACTACGGTAGAGGAGTACGCCATAAGGTTAGGGGCAGAATATGATCCCAATGAGCAACTTCCTGACTAAGATTTCTTTTCTTAGCGTTCATGAAAATCGGATTGATCTCAGACACTCATGGTCACCTGGATCCAAAAGTCTTCAAGTACTTTGAGCAATGCGATGAGATATGGCATGCCGGAGACATAGGGACAGAAGAAATTCTCGATGAACTGGAGAAGTTCAAACCCACACGAGCTGTTTTTGGCAATATCGATGGAGACAAAATCAGAATTCGGACCAAGGAAGACTTTGTTGGGAAAGTAGGTGACGAGAAAGTTCTCATCACCCACATAGCGGGAAAACCACCAAAGTACAATCCCAGGGTAAGAAAACTCATAGCCGAACACCGGCCCACTATTCTGATCTGTGGACACTCTCACTTTCTAAAAGTGGAACGGGATAAGGTCAATAACCTGCTTTTTATGAACCCCGGAGCCGCCGGGAAACACGGATTTCATAAAATAAAAACTCTCCTGCGATTTGACCTTTCAAAAGGTCAAATCGCAGACCTCGAAGTGATCGAGCTTGGTCCCAGAGCCAAGATTGATTGACACAACGCCGACAATTACGGCTTTTGAGAAATCATCTAAGGAACAGGATTGTTATAAAATTGTAGTTTTAAATATAAAGCAATACTTATGGCGGAAGACAGACATTATGCAGTTATCGATCCCTACAATCGAAAACTGACCGTTAAATACAAGGATCAGGTTATCGCAGAAACTGAAAACGCTAAGATCCTGAAGGAAGTTGGCCGTAGCGTTTACAATCCCGTCTTCTATTTCCCAAAGGAAGATTTAAAAGTTGAATTAAAGCCAGAAGCCGATAAATCAACGCATTGTCCGATCAAAGGAGATGCGTCCTATTGGAACTTAGCGGACCCCACCCCGAATTATTTCGCCTGGAGCTATGAAGATCCATTGCCTAAAGGTGAGAAAATCAAAGGCCTTTTGGCCTTCAATGAAAACTACGTAACGCTTATTTCAGAACCGTCCGGAAATTAATTTTCCCTGATGGCTTTAAACTCACTTCCTACCTTCCATTTTGGCCATTGGTCAGAGTTGGCAAGTTCTTTCCCAATGTTGTAATACAATTCGCCATCCTGATAAAAGAGGCCAAAGCTCCAGGTTTCCGGATTATACTGATCGGCTGGCTTATGATACCGTTCCTGGTTGTATAATTCCTTTTGTCTCTTCATCTCCTCTACTCCACCATCGATAAGCTCGTAAGCTCCCGATGCATAAAGTGCCGGAATACCCACTTTCGCGAAATTGAAATGATCGGAGCGATAATAATATCCTTTACCGGCATCAGGATCAGGATAAATATACCTGCCTTGCTCTTTGGCATATTTCTCTGCCAGCTCTTCCAATTCCGATTGACCAATACCTACTATCGTCAAGTCCTTCGTCATACCATGTGTCTCGATTCCATCAATATTGAGATTAGCGACAGTCTTTTCTACCGGATACAATGGATTATTTGCGTAGTAAGCAGATCCCAATAACCCTTGTTCCTCAGCGGTTACGAATAAAAACACGACGGTTCTTTTTGGTTTTTCATCCTGCATGAATGCTTTGGCTATTGCCAAAATCGTGGATGTTCCGCTGGCATTGTCCATGGCGCCATTATAGATCGAGTCTCCATCCACTGGCTGTCCCACACCCAGGTGATCCCAATGCGCCGTGTAAATGATAACCTCATCCGGGTTTTGTGTACCAGTGATTTTCGCTACTACATTTTTGGAGGCATCCCTTTCTATGTTATTTTGTATCCTAACGGAGGCTGTAACTCCGAGCGGGATGGGTTCGAAATCAGGACTCATTGCCAATTCCTTGTAATTCCTGAGATCCACTCCGGAACTTTCAAATATTTTGATGGCAGCATCCCGCGTGATCCAACCCTGTACGTCGCAGAGTTGCTCATTACCCGTACCATCAAGGTTCAGCCGGGCACCGGACCATGAACTGCTTACTACGAACCACGGATATCCTGCCGGTACAGTTTCATGTATAATCAAAACACCCGCAGCACCCTGTCGCGCTGCCTCTTCATACTTATAGGTCCACCGACCGTAATAGGTCATCGTTTCTCCTTTAAACAGTGTACTATCCCCACTTTCGAACCCCGGATCATTTACCATCACCACAACAGTTTTACCTTTTACATCCAGGCCTTCATAGTCATTCCAGCCATACTCAGGCGCCACTACACCATAACCGGCAAAAACCAGTTCAGAAGCATCCAGGGCTACGTCCTCAGTTACCTTATCCGTAAACGCCACGTAATCATCTCCGATCTTTAATTGAATCTCAGATGTTCCTCCGGAAATCGTCATGAATTCTGACGGGGTAGCTGTAAGTTCAACAAGGGGAACGTCCTGAAAATAGGAATCTCCGTTTCCAGGTTCAAGTCCAAGCGCTTTCAATTCTGATTCCAGGTATTCAAGGGTCTTTCTACCTCCTTCGGTAAATGGTTTCCGTCCCTGAAACGAATCATCAGAAAGTGTAAGAATCTGTTCCTTAATATAAAGAGTGTCAATTGCAGCGGTGGATTGGCTGCTCTCCCTCTGTTGTTCGCATCCTGCTATCAATAAAATAGCCAGAAATAAAGTGTATGAGAATTTTGTCATTTCCTTGGTTTTGGTCGAGCGTCAAAAGTAGTCAAAATCGATTGATGGTGTTAGAGTCAATTAGTCCACATAATGTTCAGGATTTTTACCACTTTTGGAATCTCCATTCCTCATAAAAATATAGAATCATGGCTCAGGAAAAAGAAATAAATGGATATCCGCATGTTTTACATCATGTAGAAACTTTTAATTCAAAGGAAATTCAAAAGAGGTCAGATGATTTCTACAAATTTTGCGATAAGCGAAGAACAGTCCGTGACATTTCAGATGAACCTGTTCCGAAATCCGTTATCGAAAATCTGATCAAAACTGCCTCCACCGCTCCTTCCGGTGCACATAAGCAACCGTGGACTTTTTGTGCTGTCTCATCTTTAGATATCAAAAGTCAGATTCGTAAAGCTGCCGAAGAAGAGGAATATGAAAGCTATCACAATAGAATGTCTGATCGCTGGCTTAAGGATCTTGAGCCCATAGGAACAGATTGGAACAAGCCATTTCTGGAGGAAGCCCCATGGCTTATCATCGTATTTAAAAAGGTATACGAAACATCAGACGGAGAAAAAACCAACAATTATTACGTCAACGAAAGTGTAGGTATAGCATGTGGTATGTTGATCACGGCCATTCACAATGCTGGTTTGGTTACACTAACGCATACGCCAAGTCCCATGAATTTCCTTTCCAAAATCCTGGAAAGGCCTGAAAATGAAAGACCTTATCTTCTTTTACCTGTAGGTTATCCTAAACCGGAAGTTTACGTGCCGGATTTAAGAAGAAAAGAGTTGGAAAAAATCTCTGTTTTCTACGAATAGGTCCAAAATTCAATTTTCCGACGGCCTTTTGGCAGAAATCCTGATACTTCTGGCAAGCATCCTTATTTTCTCTATTACATCTTTACATCATGATTGTTGCACTTGAGGAAGGCGACAATCCGCTTCTTGAAAAAGAGGCCTTTTTTCTATAGCTGGTTGGGACCCTGGTGATTTTCACCAGGGTTTTCTTTTTAATATCGCCATTGAACAATCTTACCCGGCTTTACTTCCTGAGATCAGACCCTGGATACCGGATCTGCCAAAAGGATGGTTCATTTTTTTAGTTGTGAAATTCACAACTAACCCATCATATCTTTTTTGGTTGTCGAACCCCTTCAAAACCCACTTAATCGCCAAAAAACGCACTTTGTCAGGAAATCGGATATTGTTGACAGGAATTTTAAATGCCTCAAAACTTTATTTACATCATTATTTAGCCCTTAGGAAAAGCTACTTATACACTTACCCTTCCGCTCTCACCGGAGGGGTATTTTTTTTATCCTGCAATTCCTGCGTTCAAGACATCCTGGCATTTCCCAGTTCAACTACTCTCCCCTACAATCCAACCCTACAGCCATTTTGGACGAAGCTGAGTTTGATTATGAAATCGATGAAAATGGATTGGTGAAAAGCATCAAAGTTTTTAAAACAAATTACTCTGCGATACCGAAAAAATTATCACATGAATATTACAATTTCTCATACTGAAGACATCTATTGTGCAAGGGTATTGTCACTCAATTAATTGTGAAAACAGGCTTAAAATACTCATAAAGGCAACTTTCATGAGATTGTCAGGATTTTCGATACTCTTGACAGGTTTTTTGAATGGGGTCATTCTTTATTTACATCATTAATAAGCTCTTAGGAAAAGCTAACTACGACAGGCCCCCATTTATTGGGGGCTTTTTTTATGCATCTTCTTCAAATACATGCCTTCGATTTATTCCCTTTGGACTGTCCTGATTCAAATTTGGCGGAATCTGAAAGTCTTTTGGCAGTGTATGAAATTCGGGATTTATGAGCTTTACAGTACTGTAAAGTAATTATAAGATCTACTTCCATCATTGGAAGTACTTTTTGTCTATAGCTGGTTGGGACCCCAAAGTGAATACTTTGGGGTTTGTTTTTTTATACGGCAGTCATTTCAGCGTAATTTCCATTATTGTATACCCTGCAGCTCATAGCAGATCGCAATACAGAAGGCTTCAATATGGATTTATTAAGCAGCATCCTGCAGCATTCCTGAATGCCTTCGATGATAGAGGGATGCGGATGGATCAGCTCTGCAAGCTCCTTTATACCATTGCCAAGTGAAATCAGCAATGCCACAGCCTGGATCGCACTGGATGCATGTTCACCTACAACACGCATACCCAAAATACGCATGTCATCGTCATTGGTCACGATCATTTTTATAAATCCCTGTGTATTGCGCATGGCCAGTGCACGGGGTATGCAGTTATAGTCCAGACTGACAACTTTGTAGGAAATGCCGCTCTTTTGGGCGGTGATCTCATTCATACCAACACCAGCAACCTCAGGGTTTAAAAACATGATCGTTGAGATGTTTTCGTAAGTCAGGGGCTTTTCCGGTTTGCCATACATGCGCTCCACTGCATATCTGCCCTCAAGCTCTCCAACATTAACCAAGGATATGTCTGCGGTGATATCACCTACGGCATATATGTTCTCTATGCTGGTCCTCGTAAGTTCATCTTTAATGCCCCTGCCGTCCATTTCCATCCCCATGGCTTCATCTACCAGGTTTTCGTAGTTAGGTACCCGACCGACAGACACCAGCGCCTTCTCGACTACAAATATCTCCTTATCACCATCATCGTACTCCAGGGTGTACAATACCTCATCATTGACCACCTCCATATCTACCAATTTGGAGTTGCGGTGTATCAATACATTTTGAGCTTCAAGGTTTTTTTCTATGATATTCACCACATCCGCATCCTCAAATGGCAGAATACGATCTCCTTTGTCTATCAGGTGCACTTTGGTTTTCCCAAAACCGGAAAATATGGTGGCAAACTCGCATCCGATTACCCCGGCTCCGAGGATCACAATGCTTTTTGGGAATTTTTCCAGGTTATTCAGCCCGTCGCTGGTAAATACATGTTTTTCATCGATAGGCAGGTGCGGAAGTTTGCGAGGTTTACTTCCTGTTGCCAGTACAATATTATCTCCCTCTATGGTCACCTCTCCGTCTGCCGTTTCTATCACGACCGTATTCGGAGTCTTCACTTTTGCCGTTCCTTTTACATACTCAAAAAGATCCTCCCTGGTAGACACATTGATGTTTCGCATGTGATGCTCCAGAAGATCAATGCGATGGTCCATCGTACGATTTACCTCCTCTTTGATCTTGCTGAAATTGAATTCCGGCATCAGGATATTCATGGAATCTCCGTTCTTCCGAAGGATCTGAGCTTCTCGTGCCATTTCCCACCAGGTCTTGCTCCAGAGTGCCCCATCATATAGTCCGGCTCCTCCTAACCTGTTCTTTTCTATTAGTGCAACTTTCTTATGAAAATCTACTGCCCGCATGGCTGCGGCATATCCAGCTGGTCCCGCTCCGATTACAATAACGTCGTATTTTTTCATGTGACTAGGCGATAATTCGCCTATGAATGTATGAAAAATTACAGGAATCAGGAAGTCTGATGGCGATTTTTCAATTCCCGGATTACATCACCTAAAGGGATATTTTTGGCCTCCAGAAGGACCAGTAAGTGATAAATGAGATCGGCAGCCTCGTTTTTAAAGAGATCATCATTTTGATCCTTGGCTTCAATGACAAGCTCCACAGCCTCCTCCCCGACCTTCTGAGCTACTTTGTTGATACCCTTTTCAAAAAGAGACGAAGTGTATGATTTGTCCGAGGGATTTTCATGTCGATCTTTGATGATGTCTGCCAGTATTCCAATAAAATCCAGGTCCTTTGGTTCATTATCCTGATTAAAGCAGGTATCAGCTCCGGTATGGCATGCAGGACCTTTTGGATTGGCCAAAACCAGTAATGTATCATTATCACAATCAGGAATTAACTCAACCACTTCCAGGAAATTTCCACTGGTTTCCCCCTTCGTCCAAAGCCTCTTTTTACTTCTGCTATAGAACGTCACCTTACCGGAAGATTGGGTTTGACCCAATGCATCCTCATTCATGAAGCCAAGCATCAGTACTTTATTAGTCACGGCGTCCTGCACTATTGCAGGCACCAAACCATCCATTTTCTCAAAATCAAGCTTCATATTCGAATGGGTATTTTCAGGTTCTGTAAATCCTTTTTAAGGTCGCGAATGTCAATCTCTTTGTAATGGAAAATACTTGCAGCCAGGGCCGCATCCGCTTTACCATCCATAAATACATCCTCAAAATGCGAAATTAACCCTCCCCCTCCGGAAGCTATCACCGGAATATGGAGCGATTCGGACATTTTTCGTGTAAGTTCTACCGCAAAACCGGCCTTAGTACCATCATGATCCATGGAGGTAAGCAGGATTTCACCTGCCCCGCGTTGCTGCACTTCCTGCGCCCATGGAAGAGTCTCGAGGTCGGTAGGGGTACGACCACCATGGGTGTGAACGATATGCTTGCCGTCTACGAACCTTGAGTCAATAGCCACAACGATGCATTGAGCACCAAAATTATTTGACAATTGATTGACTAAGTCAGGATTTTTTACGGCGGATGAGTTGATGGAAACCTTGTCAGCACCAGCTTCCAACAAAGCAGAAACATCGTCTATGGAAGAAATGCCACCACCAACCATGAAAGGAATATGAACTTCCTTCGCCACATTCCTGACCAGGTCCAACAAAGTTTTTCTGCCCTCTACGGTAGCTGTGATATCGAGAAATACCAGTTCATCCGCTCCTTCTGAGGCATACCTGGCGGCCAATTCTACCGGATCACCGGCATCCCTAAGACCTACAAAATTTACACCTTTCACGGTGCGGCCATCCTTCACATCCAGGCACGGTATAATTCTTTTAGTCAGCATATTTAGACATTTCTTTCAGTGAAAGCTTACCTTCATAGAAGGCTTTTCCCACAATCGCTCCATAAAGTCCATCAGCTTCCAGTTGTGCCAGATCTGCTTCACTTGTAACACCTCCACTTGCAATGAGCCGCAATTCCGGAAAACGATCCAGTACCTTTTTGTATAATGCCAAAGAAGGTCCCTGAAGCATCCCATCCCTGGAAACGTCAGTACAGATTACATAGACAACACCTTTGCTTCGGTAAAATTCCAGGTAGTCCAGCAATTTGAGCTCCGTTGTGCTTTTCCAGCCATTTACAAGGATCTTCTCATCCCTGACATCTGCACCCAGGATGATCTTCCCAGAGCCATATTTTTCGAGCCATCGGATGAAAGTCTCTCTGTCGGTGGCAGCAACCGAGCCACCTGTGACCTGGTGTACCCCTGAATCGAATGCGTGCTGGATTTGCTCATCATCTTTGACCCCGCCGCCGAAATCCACGTGCAGATTGGTGTTTTGACAGATGGAAGTAAGAACGTCCCTGTTGATGATCTTTTTTGCCTTGGCCCCATCCAGGTCTACCAAATGCAAATTTTTGAGTCCTGCGGACTCAAATTCCGTGGCCACCTCCAAAGGATCATCGTGATAGGTGGTCTGCTTGCCATAATCGCCTTCGGTGAGCCGAACACATTTTCCTCCGATAATATCGATGGCAGGAATTACTTTCATCAGAGTTCAAGGAAGTTTTTAAGGATTAACAAACCGGTATCGGCACTCTTTTCCGGATGAGGTTGAATGGCAAAAAAATTATCTTTCTGGATCGCGGTGCTGAATGTAGCTCCATAATCCGTTGAGGCAATGGTAACATCCGACTTTTCGACGTAATAGCTATGCACGAAGTACAGAAAATCACCCGAGTTAACACCCTTTAATAATGGATTTTCGACTTTCCAATCGATCGTATTCCAACCCATGTGCGGTACCTTCAATTGGTGATCAAAGCGTCTGACCTGCAGTGGTAAGATGCTCAGGCAATCGGTATTATTTTCCTCCGTATGTTCACACATCAACTGCATACCGAGACATACGCCAAGAAACGGTTGATGTAAAGACCTTAATACATCATCCAACCTCCTTTCTTTAAGGTATTTCATTGCAGTACTAGCTTCTCCCTGCCCCGGAAATATCACCTTATCAGCCGATTTCAACTCATTGATGTCGTCCGTTATGACAGGCTCTACCCCTAGTCGATTCAGCCCAAATCCCAGGGATTGAATGTTTCCTGCATTGTATTTGACAACGGCGACTTTCATAAGGCAGCAAAGAAAAGATCATTTTCCCTATGCGTCACACAATAAGGGGTAATTTTTGGAGGAAGAGAGGAGTAATTGGTTTGGGAGGTGGTTGTATGAACTTTCTTAGCTGTTGTTCCTTCTCTTTAAGTCAAAATGATAATGCACGGCCATAGTAACCGGGAAAAGATATCCATATGAAATTACTCTTTGACTGGGTCCGAGAGGAATTTCACCTCTTAGCTCCATAATAATTTTACGAACCTGATAACCACCAAATATGCTTACAGCATCATATCCCTGAGTTGCTCCCCAGAGTTGACTATCGTTCCTTCTGGACACATAAGTAAGTCCTGAACCTAAATGAAATTCATCCTTTATGATGGCATACCTGATGAAAAGAGAGGTGGAAAAAATTACCACATAAAAACCGTCTGATTGAAGGCCAAGTCTGGAAATCAAGCCATCCTCTCTGAACAATACCGAAAAGCGCGAATCTCTTGAAATTGAAAATCCAACACTTGGTCCAATCATTCTGTCCATCGGATTTAAGCGGAGACCCGGCTCTACACCGAATCTCCGAGTTTGTGCGTCAACCTTTACTGAAAGCAACATCATTGCCGCCAAAACAAGTATATGTTTCATTTAATCATTTAAAGGTCTAACTGCACGATGGACGTAATTTAGGAACACTTCGGTCAGGCTTATTGATAACTAGTTGAATATTGGAATTGGTAGACGAATTGTAGTCGTATGGTTTTAAGCGACTATCTACTGAAGTCTAAAGTGTACTTTCTCGACATCTACTACCCTGATATTGGCAGCCATCTCGGGATGCTCCGGGTTGATCAGCAGGTTATGTTCTGTCGGATAAGCCGAAAGAGGAATCCGGCAGGTGGGAACCCGTAGGAAGGGTGATGTCTTGTCCATGACCCATCTGCTACCCATATTTTTGGTGGAAATAGGGTGCGGATCCATCATCCAATCAGACGGAAGATCTGACAGGTCGAGCCTGGGAATATCATAATCTATGTCGTAAGTAACCATTTTGAATGCCGTATTCATAACCATCGCGCCTTTAATGCTCACAAATTCCATAAATGACAATGACGTGGTATTGGTCGCATAGATCATGGGCACTCCTTTATGATGCCATCTGGCGCCTGCACCTCCAATACCATAGGGAGTATGATCGTCCAGGTCTTCCATCAAACGGTAATAGAACATTACATTATGTTTCCCCAAGAGATGGCTTCCAACGCGTCATCGACCCGATGATATTGATGGGCATCATCCATTAAGTGGATGGGTTTCACATTGCCAAGTGCCGCGTTTTCACTGCTCAGCCAGTTTTTAAAGTTTTCTTCGCTTCCGAAGATCCGTATTCCTTTTGCAATGATGCGATCCAGATCCATAGCCACTTTTGTCCTGAGCTTTCCAATGGGCTTGTTCTGTTTCCTCCATCGTGAGAGAGTGCTGGCATCCACTTCCAAAAGCTCGGAGAGTTCCTCCGTTTTAAAGTTGAGAAAGTTAAGGACGGGCTTGATGTCTCGCATACTTAATGCTTCAGACTGCGGTTTCTCAACGTCCATATAATGGAAAAAATAGAATGGTGACGCCAAACCCTCCGACCCTCTTGTGTCTATCTTGATGATATTCTCCTTTTCCATTTTCATTGCATTTACAACTAAGTTAAACTGTATTTGCAATAAAATGTTTGCTTTATGTAGAAATTTCGGATAAACTTTTTTAGTGATAATTCTAGATAAGTAGTTTTTATTGCTACTTTTAGGTAAATTTTACTAAAGTGCGAGCTAGAGAATACATCAAATATTTACTATCAATAGAAAACTACTCATTCTCACTTGAAGAAATCAGCAATCAAACCGACACAACAGATACATCACTGAAATTTGAACTCGCCAGATTGGTTGAAAAAAAAGAAATTACCAACCTTAGAAAAGGTTTCTACCTTATAATACCCCCCCGATATTCGAAACAAGGCTACATCCCAATTCAGCTGTACGCTCACAAGCTTTTTCGAAGCTTAAATCGAAACTACTATTTAGGATTTTATTCGGCCGCTAAATTCCATGGTGCTAGTCATCAACAAACTCATAGAGAGTATGTGATGATTGAAAAACCTAAACTGAACGAGATCAAAAAAAACGATTTTGACATTAAGTTCATTACTGCCTCCAAATGGCCAGCCAAAAACATTATAGAAAAGAAATCAGATGCCGGATATTTTAATATTTCCAGCCCTGCCCTGACGTCTGCTGATTTAATACATCATCAGACCAAACTTGGGGGACTCAATAGAATGCTGGCCATTCTTGAAGAGCTGGCTGAGGAAATCACTAATGAAGATCTGAAAGACCTAGTGACATGGTATCCACATCGCAGTACCATTCAGCGTCTGGCCTTCATTCTTGATGAACAACAAACAAATATTGACCTTACCACAATATCCGATTATCTAAAATCAACATCCTATTTTCCCGTACTCCTTTCCCCCAAGAGAAACCAGAAGGCCGGATCGGTTGATAATCCTTGGAAAGTGGACGTAAATATCAAACTCCAAAGTGATAAGTAAACAATACCTAGTCGTACTTTAACAAGCTAAAAGAATATGAGCACTCAAAAAATAACACCTTGTATATGGGTTGAGACCACAGATGCCAAAGCGGTGGCAGATTATTACCTATCTGTTTTTAAGGATGGTAAAATGAAAGAGTTCCACCAATACAAAAATCCGCCGGAAGCTGGTGGAGGAAACTTTGAAACAGCAATAATTGAAATTGCAGGAATGGAATTAAGTATTCTGGCAGCCGGCCCATTTTTCAAATTTAATGAGTCAGTCTCTTTTGTCATCAACACAAAAGACCAAGCTGAGACTGATTATTATTGGAAAGCTCTTACCGAAAACGGTGGTGAGGAAAGTCAGTGCGGATGGTGTAAAGATAAATATGGTTTATCGTGGCAGGTTGTTCCAGTTGAGTATTTTGATCTTATCAACAACGATGACCCTCGCGTCAGGGAAAAGGCTATGAAGAATACAATGAAGCAAAAGAAGATAATCCTTTCAGAACTTAAATGAATTTATATCCTGATCCTACCGGACAATTCCCTAAACATAACAAACAAAAGAAATCATAGTCGATTCTTACTTCCCCGGATACGCAGGAAATTCTATGTATATAAGCGACCCAACCTACACCACCACAGCTTCCCGCTCTTTCAGCATATCCTTGATGACTTGCTTGATCCTGGGAACGGACTCGTATAGCTGCTGGAAAGACTCGATTACAAAATATCTGTCCTGAAACACGTCTTTTCTGAAGTCGGTATTGGCAATCACCTCCACGTCAAAAGGATGATGCGGTGGCTCATCTGACAAGCAGAATTTGGTCTCACCGGCTGAGGAAAGGATACCGGCACCATAGATCCTGGTGCCATCAGGCTCGGCGATCAGGCCAAACTCCACCGTAAACCAGTAAATCCTCGCCAACAACTCAATAGCATAGTCATTGCCCACGTATTTCAAGCCTATGAAACTCAGCTCCTCGAGAAAATTGACAAACTTCTGATTGGTCAATAACGGTACATGTGCAAAGACATCATGAAACATGTCCGGCTCTTCGAGGTAATCCAGCTCCCTCATCTTTCTCAACCAGGTCGTGGCCGGAAACCTTTTGTTGGACATTAACTCAAAGAAAGTATAGTCCGGAACGATTCCAGGTACCACGGCAAGCCTCCATCCGGTAGATTTATGAAGCACCTCATTGATTTCATCAAACTTCGGGATCTCGTAATCCACAAAGTTGATTTCTTTCAGACCTTCCATATGCGACTTGCAGGCAGCATTCGGCAGATTCCTGATCTGGCGATCATAAAGAATCTTCCATACCTCAAAGTCTTCTTTCGTGTAATGTCCGTATATCTGTTTCATTGAGGGGGAGTTAATGTTGTCAATACAAATTTAACAATTCCAAAACGAGTATGATTCATCATTGATTAATATCATGTTCCTGGCTAAAACTGCTCTTTTGTATCCAGGATCAACCTCAATCTGCGTATCAATTCCGCCGATTGGCTGAAATCGAGCGTCTGCTGACCATCTGAAAGCGCTTCTTCTGGTTTCGAGTGTATTTCAAAGATAACCCCATCAGCACCGGAAATGGCAGATGCCAGTGCGATGGAAGCCACATGATCCCGTACTCCAATACCGTGAGATGGATCCGCTACCACCGGTAAATGAGACTTTTCTTTCAATATCGGGATGGCATTGATGTCAAACGTATTTCTGGAAGCCCTTTCGTAGGTTCTGATGCCTCTCTCACACAGGATGATTTTTTCATTGCCCGCTGAAAAAACATACTCAGCGCTGTGCAATAGCTCATCCAGCGTTCCGGAAATACCTCTTTTGATCATCACTGGCTTGTCCACTTTACCCAGCTCGTCCAATAAATTGAAATTCTGAGTATTTCTGGCTCCCACCTGGAATACGTCCACATATTCCAGCATTGGCTCGATCTGCGAAACCTGCATTACCTCGGTGATGATCTTGATCCCGGCTTCCCTGGCTAGCTGATGCCACAACTTCAAACCATCCAAACCCAGACCCCTAAAAGAATAAGGTGAACTACGAGGTTTATACACTCCACCGCGCATGATTTTGACACCCTGATCCTTGAGATGCTCTATTGTCTGCCTGATGTTCTCCTCCCCTTCTATGCTGCATGGCCCCGCCATGATGGCGAACTCATTACCACCTATTGAAACACCATCGCCCAGGTCAATGGCGGTATGATCAACCTTCCATTTCCTTGAAACCAGCTTATAGCTGTCCGACACGATGTGTATGTCTCTGATGCCTTCAAGATGACCTAGCTTCCTGATGTCGAAAGCGTCTTTACCAATCCCGACAAGGTAATCTCCTTTCTGTGTGGAAACTTCCGTGATCTTATATTTCAGGCCTTTTGCTACGGAAATTACCTGCTGCTTAGCTTTAGGGTCTATCTTAGTATCCAGCTGTATGATCATGATTTGATGCTTTTGATGAATTTATCAATGGCGGTGTTTGAAGAGTCTTGTGCAAGTTGTTTTATAAAGGCACTTCCGATTATTGCTCCCTGAGAATATTGACAGGCATTTTCGTATGTTTCCTTGTTTGAAATCCCAAAACCTATCATCCTTGGAGTTTTAAGCTGCATGGATGCAATCCGTTCAAAATAGGACTGTTGATTTTCGGTGATCGTACTACGCGCTCCTGTAACACTCGCGGAGCTCACCATATAAATGAATCCATCAGACTCCCTGTCAATTTGCCTGATCCGATCCTCCGAAGTCTGCGGTGTAATGAGAAAAATATTGTAGAGTCCATTGTCTGAAAATATTGGCTTGTACACTTCCAGGTAATCTTTCATTGGCAGATCCGGCAAAATCACCCCATCAACGCCAACCTCCCGACATTTCTCACAAAATCGTTCCACACCAAACTGGATGACGGGATTTAAATACCCCATCAGAATCACCGGTATCGATACTTTGTCTCTTAGCACCTGAAGTTGTTCGAACAGTTTGGAAATGGTCATCCCGTTTTTCAGTGCGACTGTCGAACTTTCCTGAATGGTAGGTCCATCGGCGATGGGATCAGAATAAGGCATTCCCAATTCCATGATATCCGCGCCTGATCTTTCCAATTGTTCCGCAATGCGAACTGTGTCCTTAATTTTGGGGTAACCCGCTGTATAATAAATATTTAGAAGATTCCTTTTTTGACGGAAGGCTTCATCAATTCTGTTTGTCACAACTGTATCCATTCTAATATTTCCCCCATTTAATGTAAGTCTCCAGGTCCTTGTCCCCTCTGCCAGACAGGTTTACCACCACTAGCTTTTCCTTAATGTCATGCTTTTTCAAAGCTGCCAATGCATGGGCAGATTCAATTGCAGGTATGATCCCCTCCACTTTGCTTAGCTCTACCCCTGCCACCATGGCCTCCTCATCTGTAGCTCCATAGAACCTGGCTCTGCCAGAGTCAAAAAGGTGTGCATGAAAAGGCCCAATTCCGGGGTAATCGAGTCCGGCGCTAATGGAATAAGGCTCTATCACCTGCCCATCGTCTGTTTGCATGAGCAGTGTTTTGCTGCCATGCAATATTCCTTCGGTACCCAAAGCCGTGGTAGCCGCTGACTTACCCGTATCGTTTCCAAGGCCCGAAGCCTCCGCTGCCACCAGTTCTACTGTTGGCTCATCTAGGTAGTGATAAAAAGCGCCGGCAGCGTTGCTTCCTCCACCGACACAGGCAAAAACTACATCCGGATTATCCCGGCCTTCAACATCTTTAAGCTGCCATTTGATCTCCTCTGAAATTACAGACTGAAACCTGGCGACCATATCCGGATATGGATGCGGTCCTACCACCGAACCTATGATATAATGTGTCCCAACCGGGTCACTGATCCAGTGACGCATGGCCTCGTTGGTAGCGTCTTTCAGCGTCTTGCTACCGGAGGTAGCAGGTCTTACTTCTGCCCCAAGTATCCGCATGCGCTCCACATTTGGCTTCTGTCTTGCCATGTCGATCTCACCCATGTAAACCAGACACTCCATTCCCATCAAGGCGCAAACTGTGGCCGTAGCCACCCCATGCTGACCAGCCCCGGTCTCGGCAATTATCCGTTGCTTTCCCAGGGCTTTCGCCAACAGGATCTGTCCAATGGTATTGTTGACCTTATGTGCACCGGTATGACAGAGGTCTTCCCTCTTCAGATAGATCTTTGAGTCGTATTTTTCAGAAAGCCTTGAGGCAAAATAGAGCGGTGTGGGTCGACCAACATATGTTTTCAGTAAATGCTCGAAATCTTTCCTGAATTGCTCAGAACCGATGATCGATAAATAGTTTTCTCTCAACTCCTCCACATTTGGGTAAAGCATTTCAGGAATGTAGGCACCCCCGAATTTTCCAAAATACCCGTTGTCATCAACCGTATATTTCATCTCAACGCAATGAATAGTTCTTTTAATTTTTCAACGTCTTTCAGGCCTGGCTCTATTTCAAAACGACTGTTTACATCAATGCCTACCAGATTTTCCGACTCTAGACTTCTGATCTCCTCGACATCTTCCAGACCAATTCCTCCACTTAAGAAAAATGGTGTTTCCAGATCATACTTCTCCAGCAATTGCCAATCGAACTTCCTGCCCGACCCGCCATACTCTTTGGTGCTGGTGTCAAATAAGAAATAATCTGCTACCCCGACAAAAGGCTTCATTTGGTCCACCGGAAGCATCTCCCTGATATGAAAGACCTTTATGACTTCGACATTCAGATTTTTCACGGCCTGGGTAAATTCCGGTGACTCATCTCCATGAAGCTGGATTACCTCCAATGCTTGCTTATAAGCCGTTTTTTCAATCTCCTCCAACGTCGCGTTGACGAAAACACCCACTTTTCTTACCCTTCTGAAATCATAATCAGGCACGGATTCGGTAAACCTTTTGGATTTCGTATAAAAGATAAAACCCATTAAATCCGGCTCTAATCCCGATACAGCCTTTACATTTTCAGCTTCCCGCATGCCGCAAACCTTAATCATCATGCCATTGCTCTTTTGACTTTTTGAACAAAGCGTTCGCACGCTTTCTCGGGGCTGCTATGGTTCATAAAATACTCACCAATCAGAAATCCTTCGTATCCAACTTTCTTCAATTCCACCACAGCTTCCGGATCATTTAGCCCACTTTCAGATACCTTAACAAGCTCCTTAGGTATGAATTCAAACAATTCTTTGGAGGTCTCAATGGTCGTTTGAAAGGTCCTTAAGTCCCGGTTATTGACGCCTAACAGATCCACTTTGTCATTCAGCGACCTATCCAATTCTTCCTTACTATGGACTTCCAGAAGCACCTCCATTCCCAGACTTTTGGCCGTTCCAGCCAGATGAGATATTTCACCTTCGCTAAGCGCCCCGGCAATCAGGAGTATGACATCTGCACCGATGGATTTGGCTTCAATCACCTGATATTCATCTACAATGAAGTCCTTTCGAAGTATCGGACAGAAATTGAAATTTCTGGCAATAGTGAGGTCCTGACTTTTCCCTCCAAAATACTTTTCATCAGTTAAAATGGACAAACCTGACGCTCCTGCCTGCATGTAACCGATGGAGGTCTTTTCAATATTGGCATGGACGTTGATGTCTCCCTTGGAGGGGGAACGTCTTTTGAATTCTGCGATAAGACCAATTTTATCTTCGCGGCGAATGTACTTGACCAGAGAAACAGGTTTCGTTTCAAAATAAACGCTTTGCTCCAGCAACTTGACGGGATAAAGCGCTTTGTTTTTTGCGACAAGCTTCTTCTTGTATCCGATGATCTCTTCCAGTATATTTTTCGAATCAGCCATTTGCGGTAGTAAATTTTTTGAAACTCGCTAAAGCTTTTCCGGATTCCAGTGATTCGCGCGCCATGGTGACGCCTTCTTCAAATGACACCGACTTCCCTGTGGCAATTGCCAGTCCGGAGTTGGCCAGGACGGCCGAAGTCTGTGCGGGTGTTCCCTTATTTTCCAGGACACTGGTAAAAATATCGGCTGCCTCTTCCACCGTATCGCCACCTGACAACAATTCTGGTTCCAACTTTTCAAAACCCAGGCCTTCAGGTGACATCAGACTCTCTCTACTATTGCTGATGAACTTAAAATCGCCTGTGAGCGAAACCTCATCATATCCGTCAAGTGAATGGAGGATAATGAAATTCTTATCGGTTTCCTGATAAATATATCCGTACAGGCGGGCCAGCTCAAGGCTGAATACACCCACCAATTGTCGTTTTGGGAAGGCCGGATTTACCATGGGGCCAAGCATGTTAAAGAAGGTCTTGACGCCAAGTTCTTTTCGGATTGGTCCAACATTTTTCATGGCCGGATGAAACAATGGCGCATGTAGAAAGCATATCCCCGCCTCATCAAGACTGCGGTAGAGTCTGTCTTTCTCATTGGTGAATTTGCATCCAAAATACTCAAGCACATTCGAGGAGCCACAGATGGAGGAAACGCCGTAGTTGCCGTGTTTCACCACATTTTGTCCGGCACCGGCCACAATGAAGGAAGAAATGGTACTTATGTTAAAGGTGTCTTTTCCATCGCCGCCTGTTCCACACAGATCGATAGCTTCATAGTCATCCGCCGGCACACGGATGCATAGATCGAGCATAGCATCCCTGAAACCAGATAGCTCTTCTACCGTAATGTCCCGCATCATATACACAGTTATGAAGGCTGCCATTTGGCTACCATTGTAATTTCCCGAAGCCAGGTTGGTCAGAATGGTTCTGGCTTCCTCACGATCCAGGGACTGGTAATTGAATAGTCTGTTGAGAATATCTTTCATGATTTAATCGGCTAACCAGTTACTAATTATCTTTTTTCCATGTTCGGTCATTACGGATTCCGGGTGAAACTGAACTCCTCTGACATTGTATTGCCTGTGCCTGATTCCCATCACCTGACCTGACTTATCCGTGCAAGTCACCTGCAGGTCAGAAGAAATGTTTTCAGGCTTGATCACCCAGCTATGGTACCTGCACACTTTGAATACTTCGGGTACACCTTCAAAAAGTGTGTCGTGTTCAACGACATTCACATTCGTAACCACTCCGTGATAAACAATAGGTAAATTGTACAATTCCGAACCAAATGCTTCCCCAATGGCCTGATGTCCAAGACACACCCCTAGTATGTTTTTTGTTGGTGCATATTTCTTTATCAATTCAGGCATGATCCCTGCATCTCTTGGCACACCAGGACCCGGAGATAAAAGGATGTGATCGTATGCATCCACTTCATCAAGACTTATCTTATCATTTCTGACTACATCCATTTCCTTCTTATGTCCCAATTCCACCAATATATGTACGAGGTTGTAGGTAAAAGAATCATAGTTGTCAAGTACAAGAATCTTAGCCATCTCCGTCAGTTATTCTCCGCCTCTTTCATGGCTCGCTCCAAAGCGGCCAGTTTATTGTAAACCTCCTGCACTTCGCTGTCGGGGTCAGACTTTGCAACGATGCCTGCTCCGGCTCTGAATTTCAAAGTGTTTTCATGACTCAGGAAGGTTCTTATGGTGATGGCATGCATAAACCTGTCATCAAAATCCATGAACCCTATCGCTCCACCATAATAACTCCTGGGTGTACTTTCATGTTCGTCTATCAGCTGAAGCGCCCGGTATTTTGGTGCTCCGGAAAGCGTACCAGCGGGGAAAGTACTTGCAACAATGTCCATCAGATCCACCTCTTTGGATAGCTTTCCGGTTACTTTTGACACCAGATGGATCACGTGACTGTAATACTGAATCTCTTTATACGTCTCCACTTTTACCTCTTCGGAATATTTGCTTAGGTCATTTCTGGCCAGGTCTACAAGCATTATGTGCTCTGAGTTTTCTTTTTCGTCCTTCAGAAGCTTTCTTGCCAGTTCAGCATCAGCTTCATCATTGCCCGTTCGCCGGAATGTCCCGGCTATAGGGTAAATCGCAGCTTCACCATCGCTTATCACAATTTGAGCTTCCGGCGAAGAGCCGAAAATCTTGTAAGCTCCATAATCAAAGTAGAAAAGGTAAGGAGATGGATTTATGGATCGGAGCGCCCGATAGACCTGGAATTCATCTCCTTTAAAATTGGTCTCAAATGGCCTTGAAAACACAACCTGGAATACATCTCCCAATTCACAGTGCTTTATGCCCTTTTCTACCATTGATCGGTATTCCTTATCCGTTATCGGAGATTTAGTTTCAGATGTCCGCGAGAACCTAAACGTGGGGAAAGACTGCTTAAACAGAATGTCTTTGATTGATTGAAAAGCCAAATCGTCAGGCTCGTCAAAGTAAGACTCAATAATATGGCACTGGTTTTTGAAATGATCAAAGACAATCACAAACCGGAAAAGCGTATACCGTATCTCGGGAATTTCAGCATTTAGTGGTTTAAGGCCAATTTCCTCGAAATACCGAACTGAGTCGTAACTGATGTAACCAAATAAACCTGTTTCGATATACTTTGATTGAAGGGCGCTGTAGCTGAACGAAGCTCTGAAGTCTGACAATGCTTCAGCCGGGGATCGATCACTAATAACGGACCTTGGTTCGTCAGGAAATTTTACTGAGGCTACTCCCTTTGATACTTCAAAATCAGCCAGTGGACTACAGCTTATATAAGAGAAGCTGTCCTCTTCGCCGTGGTAGTCGCTACTCTCCAGCAGGAAGGTATTGGCATATCTGTCTCTGACCCTAAGATAAGCACTCACCGGCGTAATTGTATCCGCCAAAAAGGTGGTTGAGCGTGTTTTTATAGCTTTTTTCATAATTAATCATCAAAAAAAAACCCGCTGTAAACAGCGGGTCTTGATTTTTTTGACATACGGGTGCTCGCCTGTTTACAGATTCAAAATGTATTTAGACCACCACCAATATAAATTTCTTGATTGCATTGCAGCGAAAGTAGTTTGGTCTCGTATATATTAGCAAGAATTACCGCAAATTTTTTTCCGAATTTTACTTTCAAGCAGTTTTTTGTGAGCTAATTGAATCTTTTATGAAAGTTTGCGTTAGTGAAATGTAATACAGTAAATTGCAGGGATGTTACCAGTCGAGGAACAGCTTAGTATTCTAGTTCACCTCTCTAAGGCAGATAGCTACGTTGCCAAGGAAGAGACACAACTTATTCATGCCATTGGTGAACGTCAGGGCCTCTCCGAGGAACAGATTGACGACATTATTGAAAATCCAAAACCGATTCCATCGTTTAAGGATCTTCCTCCTGAGGAGAAATTTGAGTATCTGTTCAACACCATTCAACTTATGAAAGTTGATAGGAAGATCTACCAAAAAGAGATCGAATTCTGTGAGAAACTAGCCTTAAGACTTGGATATAAACCGGGTGTGGTGGCAGATCTCTCTGCCTACATTTATTCGGACCCCGAGCTCATGACCAAAAGGAAATTTCTCAGGGCTGTTGCCGATCAGCATTTGATAGAATAAAAAAAGCCCCGATTATTCGAGGCTTTTGTTTAGTTTGATTTTACCGCTTTGGTAAGGTCATCAATTAGTTTCTTCGAAACTTTTCTGGGATTACTCTTTTTGAATTCATTCAATGAATTAAGAGCGACTTCAGCTTTCTCAAAAAGCCCTTCAGGATTATTGTCAGCTGCATAGCTTCCAAGACACCATTCGATTTCCGCTACCAACTGAGATTCGATTCCAAGGGAAGATAACTTGTCTTTGACCTCCTCCGATACTTTTACAATTTTTTCTGCCATTTTCTTAAATAATATGTTGTGAAATTGGAATTTTCCGCAAAAGTAGATCGAATACTATCAATAAATACAAAGTAATTGTTGATTTTTTATTAAATCTACAATTTCAATCGATTGTATTCCAGGTGTTAAGAATTGGATTCATTTTCCTGAACCACAAAGGAGGGATCATCGCCATCAACATCATACCCGGATATCCTGTGGGCATCTGGGGACTTTTGTCCATATGCCGCAGAATTTGATACTTTCTGTTGGCCTGGAAGTGGTGATCGGAATGTCTCGATAGTTCAAATAACATCATCCGGCCTACCAGGTGGTCGGAATTCCACGAATGATGTGGCATGACCCTTTCATAGCCAAGTTTCTTCTTGTTTCTCCTCAAACCGTAATGCTCTATGTAGTTCACAGTCTCCAGAAGAAGAAATCCCATAATGGAGGACAGAATAAAGCATAACAGCGTAAATCCACCAAAGAAATAATAGACTAGAGACAATAGTATCACCTGAATAATCTGGAACCAAAGCATTTCATTTTGAAACGAAAAGAATGACAAACCTTTTCGATTCAGCTTATCCATCTCCAGATGCCAGGCCGACCGGTATGATTGCACCACAGACCGAAACCAAAAACTGTAAATATTCTCATTTAATCTCGCTGATGAAGGATCTTCATCCGTAGCTACATTTTTATGATGCCCGCGATTGTGCTCTATGAAAAAGTGCATATACAATGAGGTCATCAGCATGATCTTGGCTAAAAACTGCTCAAAAGCATTTGTTCTGTGTCCCAGCTCATGGGCCAGGTTGATGCCAAATACTCCACAAGACAATCCCATAGCCGTAATTCTACCCACCGTATCTATAGTAGAAAGACCTGGTGTACCTATTCCACCTAAAAAAATCCACAACAAAAAAAGGTGCACAGGAACGAGCAAATAGATCATCCAGTCAAAAAATGGCGATGCCAGCAATTTAGCTTCCTGCTCCTCGGATACATTGGATGGATCAGGTGGTACAAATAATTCAAGAAACGGTATAAGTACAAATGCTTCGATCAGCGGCAGAAAAGTAATCCAGCCTGTACCTGTTAATGAAATGTAGGTCAATAAAGGCAGCGTGATAACTGGTAAATATCTGAGCGGTCTCATCACTTTTTGGGTTTGTCAGTTTAAGGGTATAAAATAACCAACGGTTAAACCAAAGTTAAAAAGATTGCTTGTATCAGGAAGGGGATCAGCACGTCGCGGACTATTCATAAAATTACTAAGTGAATAGTCGAAGAATCCGGAAAACTCCAGGATGCCAAAGGAGAAATCTCTGAGGTAACTGCCTCCCAATTTTAATCCGTATCCAAACTGTTTATCACGTGAATTATCATACGTATAGAAGTCTGATATTTCCAGCACTTCGTCTGCCGGGGTCTCAGGAGTCCGAAAAGAGGCAATGTATTCACCGTAGATCCCAATTATCAAGGAAAATTTCTGGTCTTCATTCCCCCAATACACAATACCATCTACAGGCAGCACCAGATAGTCCAATCGGGTATTGATACCAGGATAAAGACCCCCAAATACCTGCCTCCAGCCTTTTTGAGAGTAGAAAAGACCGGTTTGAAAGCCACTGTTCATTTTCAGATTAGGATTGTACTCATTGTAGTATTTATACTGTAAGCCTCCCTGAAAACTATTAATGTAGGAAGTGGAGAGGTTTACGATATAAAGAGTGTGCTCAATGTACGATGAGGAAAGTTGTCCACCTGCTACCAACCCCAGGTAGGTTCTTTTCTGAGCCTGGCTATAAATGGATAAAAATGTAAGGAGACATGCCCCAACCAGTAATTTTTGACGCAAGGAAATTAATTTTCTATTTCAGCAATCATGGTTTGTTAGGTCTCGAAACTTTTGAATTCAAAAGCCCGTGAAGTCCCATCATGCTTAAACTTTTATGCAATTTTACTGGTTTAAAGTAGTAAATTCCAAAAAAGAATTTCCATGGCTCGAGCATCTGAAAAACTGGTACTGGCATTGCGAAAAGCAGCCGAAAAAATCCTGCTTGACAGTAATTATCAATGGGGACACATGGGTTCGTGCAATTGTGGATATCTGACGCAGGAGATCACTTCTTTGTCAGGTGAAGAAATACACGATTATGCACTTCGAGGCCAGGGAGACTGGTCCGAGCAGGTGGAAGCGTTCTGCCCTACCAGTAAATTCCCAATGGATCTTCTGATATCAGAACTGATCGGTAAGGGACTTGCTCTGAAAGACCTGATTCATCTTGAGAGACTATCTGATGCTACCATTCTTTCAAGAATTCCAATCAGGAGAAGAAATTCATTGAAACATAATGTAGCCGAAGATGTATCACTTTACATGACCGAATGGGCGGATATGCTGGAGGAAGAAATGTCCTCAAATATTGGTTTCACTGGAAAACAAAAAGAAATTCTACTTGAAGAAAAGTAAATTCATCTAGATTTGCATTTCGGCAAACGGGTACGACCAGCTCCTGTTGAATCCCCCAGGTCCGGAAGGAAGCAAGGGTAGATGGTTGTAGCGGTGCGATATCTGTTTGCCTTTTTTATCTAACTCCATTTTTACATTATGAAATTCTTCATTGACACAGCCAATCTTGACGAAATAAAGGAAGCTTTTGACCTGGGGGTGCTGGATGGCGTCACTACTAATCCTTCGCTTATGGCAAAAGAAGGAATAACTGGTAAAGAAAACATTCTTGCACACTATAAGGCGATCTGCGACATAGTGGACGATAACGTCAGTGCTGAGGTAATCGCTACTGAGTATGATGCGATGATCAAGGAAGGAAAGGATCTGGCTAAAATTGACGACAAGATCGTCGTGAAGATCCCTATGATCAAGGAGGGAGTGAAGGCCATAAAAACGTTGTATTCGGAGGGCATCCGGACAAATTGTACCTTAATATTCAACGCGGGTCAGGCTATCCTGGCAGCAAAGGCCGGAGCCAGTTATGTGAGTCCATTTATTGGCCGTCTGGATGATATCAGTGCAGACGGTATGGGGCTTATCGAACAGATCGTCCAGATTTATGACAATTTCGGCTTTCAAACCGAAGTATTGGCCGCCTCTGTGAGGCACGTGATGCATCTGATTCAATGTGCTGAAGTGGGTGCGGATGTAGTGACTTGCCCACTTGGCGTCATCACCGGACTGTTGAAGCACCCGCTTACAGATAGTGGATTGGAAAAATTCCTTGCAGATTACAAAAAAGGAAACGGTTAATTCCATGTCCTCTGAAAAGTCCGAAAAAGAGCTTTTCATCATAAAGGTCAAAGGCAAGGCCAAAATACCGGATTATATCCAACTTAGAGATGAGAACTTCGTGTTGGTGGCATACTTTAGGGCTGATCGCCCACTGAAAAAACTTGAAAAGTATGGCCTGGAAGGCAAAGAAGCAAAGCTGGAAGCCTTGATTAAGGAGCTTCCTTTCGGTAAATTGACACCTCTTGATATTTAGACGATGGCATTTTCAGAGGATCACGTAGTAGAGCTAAGCAATGCATCCATATTTCAGGATAATCAGCCAATCCTTACGGAGCTAAATTTTACTGTAGAAAAAGGGGAATTCGTATATCTGATAGGCAGAACGGGAAGTGGAAAGTCGTCTCTGTTAAAGACTCTTTACGCAGATCTCCCTCTACGACTGGGTAATGCCCGGGTGGCAGGATTCAACATCAGGGACATCAAAGACAAAGAAATTCCTTTCCTAAGAAGGAAAATCGGCATCATTTTTCAGGATTTTGAGCTTTTTTATGACAGGACTGTATCTGAGAATTTGACTTTTGTCATGAAAGCAACAGGTTGGAAAGATAAAGCTAAGATGAAATCCAGGCTTGCTGACGTACTGATGAGGGTAGGACTGGGAGCTGTTAACAGTAAAATGCCACACCAACTTTCCGGTGGAGAGCAGCAGCGGGTGGTGATTGCCCGGGCACTCATAAATGAACCGCAAATCCTATTGGCTGACGAGCCCACTGGTAATCTGGACCCTACAGTGTCAGAAGGCATTTTTAAGCTTTTCCAGGAAATCAATAACAGCGGGACAGCTATTTTGATGGCCACTCACAATCATAGCTTCATAGAGAAGTTCCCAAACAGGATTCTGAAATGTGAGGATGGTCATATTCTTGACTCATCCGTGACCCAATTTGAGCTGTCCAGCTGGTATTAAATCAATTAAAACTTATCGCTGAGAAAGCCTCAGGTCACCGTAGCTGGACCTGATGATGATCTGTTTGTCAGCGTGCCCACCACCAATTTTACCTCGATAATCCACACTGTTATTGTCCTTCACCCGATAATGGAAGTCAACATCCACACCACTGTTCCTCAGGTCAGCAAATCGGAACTGTCCATCAATACTGGCTTGTAACCCCTCTTCCAGATTGATTTCATACGAACCGAAATCACCGTCTATGTCCACTCTCGTGAAGGTCTTTCGTAAAAGATCTATCTCAAAGTCCGAAACATATTTACATTTCATAATGATCGAACCTGTGAGTTCATCAATACTGAAATCAGTGAACTGCACGTCAGCATCAATATCACCTACCTTTTCAATACGCATACTTCCATAACGACTGTCCAGATCAATTTCCCGAACAGCACCCATCTCTACATCCGAAAATTGTTGTCTCAAGTCTACAATTCCCGCACCCAAAATATCCACATCCGAATATTTGATTTCAATGTCTCCTTCGGAAAAATGTCCAATGTCTCCACTTCCAAAAGACACTTCGATATAGGATCTGGCATCAAAATTTCCTGCCTTTAGGGCGCCATAGGAAACCTCGATGTTGGCCGCTCCTCCCCTGTCATCCAGGTAAACATCCCCGAATCTATTGTCCAGATCCAGGGGATTACCCGCGGGCATATTTATGGTGTAGTTTACTTCCATACTTTCCTGACTCCTGGTATTGATATTGTCCAGAAGGGTACTGACCGAAATCGAACTTGGTCCTTCCTTTATTTCAATATTTATGTCATCCAAAATCCTTTGGGCGCGACTATCGGAGGGGCTTTCAACAGTTATCACTACCTCAATGTCTATCTCATTTTTGTCCCAGTTGTTCACATGCACCTTCCCAAAAGAATTAATAATATTCAATTCAGTTGAAGGTGAAACCTTGAAGTTTCTGGTTACGGTTTTTGACAATTCCGTGGAACTGGCCACCAAAGCCAGAGTGCACAGTGTGATAACAAGTATGCCTTTTATTTTAAGAAATAATTTCATTTTCCTTTTCATTTAATGCTTGTAAAATCTCGAGTTGCTTGTTCAGAATTTGGATCCTCAACTGCAGATTTTCAATCATCGCATTTAATATTTTCTCCTGGGATATGTTCGTCTTATATGTGTTCTTTAGGTTTTTGTAAGTGCTGTCCAGTTCATCAAGTTCTTTAAGGAAATTCTCCGAAAGCCCTACTCTGTCAATTTGCTTTAATTCCTGTCTTTTCTGCTCAATCAAATTGGTATAGAAAGCCTCAACTTTTACGAATTCCTGGTCCATATTATTCTCAACCAACGTCTCCTGATTACTATCGAGCCTATCCAGAGAAAGAAGTAAGGTTGCGGCCATGAATAACACAGCGGCTGCTTTCCAAACCCAATTCAAGTTTACTCTGGACGCGGACTTGTCAAGATCATGCTCTATCCTACTCCATAAAGCTTCCTTATCCGATTCTTCATCGAATTTCCCACGATTACTTTGAATGTACTTTTCTAACTGATCACCCATATTTCACCTCCTTGTTCAATATGTTTCTTACTTTTTGTTTTGCGCGATTGTATTGTGATTTGGACGTTGATTCTGTGATGTTCAAAATCTGCCCTATCTCCTTGTGGTCGTAGCCTTCAAACAGATAAAGCGTCAAAACCGTCCTAAATCCATCCGGTAATTCGGTGATGGCATTTTTCACCATATCCACCGTCATATTATGATCCGGAACGTCCTCCCAATCGTAGTAAAATTCTTCATTCTCGCCCTCCAGGGTCACAAACTCCCGTCTCGACTTCAGGTGATTGATTGCCTTGTTGATTACAATTCGCTTAATCCACGCACCAAAAGCCGAATCTTCCCTATACTGTTTCAGGTTTTTAAACGCTGAAACAAATGCTTCCTGAAGCACATCCTGTGCCTCATCTGCATCACCTACGATTCTAAAAGCAGTATTCAACATGGCTTTGTGATAGAGTTGGTAAAGCTCGTATTGAGCCCTACGGTCACCCTCACGACAGCGGTCAATTACCTCTTTGTGAATATTAAGTGCTTTGTTTTCCAAATCCTGAACAATCAATCAAAAGACATTATGAAATTCGACTGGTTGCATCTCCGATGTAAATTATTTCTGAAATTAAGCATTTCCATAACACCGGGTCTCCTACCATATCTGCCAATTTATGGTACTTTTGGTGAGCCTAAGCTTGTATGTCTACTTCTCTTCCGGATAATAGTTTTGAAGAAATAAAAAAGGGGAACCAGAAGTCCTTTGAGGTTCTTTTTCGGAAATTGTATTCGGACCTGGTCAGGTACGCTTTCAAGATCACTCGCGATCAGTCTGCCGCTGAAGAAATCGTACAGGATATTTTTCTTTATCTATGGGAGAAAAGAAACCAACTAGATGTGAAAGGTAGTATAGATAGCTACCTATATTCGGCCGTGAAAAACAGATGCATCAACTGGCTAAAAATCGAGCTTCCAAAAC
The DNA here is from genome assembly GCA_965228045.1 of Cyclobacteriaceae bacterium. GTDB lineage: Bacteria > Bacteroidota > Bacteroidia > Cytophagales > Cyclobacteriaceae > JANQEU01. The sequence goes on from OZ245789.1 coordinate 3,636,861, forward strand.
TTCAGGTCACCATAGACATTTCGGATTATGAGCAGGCCGTAAGGCAAAGTGACAATGATGAAAATGAAGAAAAAGTAAAGAAACAACTCATTGACAGTGCGATAAACCGTCTTCCGGAAAAGTGCAGAGAAATATTTATACTCAGCAGGTCCGCAGGGCTTACCTACCAGGAAATTGCAGAAGATCTGGACATTTCGGTCAAAACAGTTGAAAACCAAATGGGTATTGCATTGAAAAAACTAAGAATAGAATTAAAACCCCTGATGGATGACGAGAGATTTCGATAAAAATTGTGGTAGGCTTTAGGGGTATCCAAGCTAAAATGTGACTTACAAAGTACTAATGAACAAGGATTTACAAGAATATAATCAGCTTCACTACGGCGAAGAGTCTTCTGTTCCTACGGATTCGGAATTACGGAAGGTTTATTCTCTTACTGAAACTGCCGAAATACAACCGGATGTTGACGCCGGTTGGAATTGTATCCTTGAAAAAATAAGCGAGAAGAAAGGTGTTTACCGTCAATTATGGAGAGTTGCGGCGGCAATCCTCTTAATATCAGGTCTTACTTTGACGTATTTCACAATTTTTTCCGGTCCGGAAGTAGTCAGGTTTGTAGCAACTGCGGGTCAGGAAACTTATGATCTTCCTGACGGTTCTGTGGTTTATTTGAAACAAGGAGCAAGCTTATCCTTTGAAGAACAATTTGAGCCACGGGAGGTGAAATTCAAAGGAACAGGATTCTTTGAAATTGAAAAATCTTCTTACCCATTTACCCTTGTTCTAAAGAATGGTGAAGTAGGCGTCCTTGGTACTTCTTTTCAGGTCTCTGAAAGTAAGGACGAAACTATGGTCTTTGTACTTGAGGGAAAAGTCAGAATTAGCAATAAAAGCCAAACGCTTTTGCTTAGTGATGGACAAGAAGCATCATTTACCGGCAAACGGTCCGACATTCATTCTAGTAATTTAGGTGACATCAATCAAGTCGCCTGGGTGACCAATGAGCTTATATTCGACAACACTTCGCTGGAAGATGTGATCAGCACCCTTAATAATCACTTTGAAGTTACCATCTCGATTAAAGACAAACTTCTTGGCAATTGCACCGTGACAGGAACATTTGATGGGAAAAGTCTATCTGACGTTCTGGACTCTATTTCAAAGATTCTTCATCTGAAAATCACAAAGCGGGGTGAAGAATACATCCTGTCAGGCAGCGGCTGCTAAACTTAGATTAATTTTGCGGTAAAATTGAGAGGGCGGTTAATGCGCTTTATACTTTACTGCATTTCATTCCTTTACTTTTCTCTTGTTTTCGCTCAGAGTCAGGACCGGATTGAAATCCCCTTTACCAGCGAATACCAATTAATTGACATCCTGCGATTTGCCGAAAAAGAGGGCATCAACATCATTTATTCTCCCACTCTTTTACCTTCAGAAAGGAGAAGGATAGATGCCGGTCAGTATTCCTTTCCCGAACTTCTAGAACCTTTCCGCTCCCTGAACATTCAGACCGAATATGTTGGTAATTCGATACTAATCAAATCCAGCAAAGTGCCGAAAAGAATTATAGCAGGGTACATTCGAGATGCTAAAACCGGTGAAGCATTGATCGGAGCAACGATTTTTCTACCCAATTCGGAATCCGGCACAAGCACCAATGACTATGGGTACTTCTCCATAAAACCGGAACCCGAGGATTCCCTCCTGGTAATAAACTTTGTCGGATTTTATCAAAAAGTTGATACAATTCCATCTTCCGGAAGAATATCAAGAAAGGATTACAGACTTGAGGAGTTCACCACTGAGCTGGAAAAGGTTGAGATACACGCATTGGATGTCAATCGAAATATTTCCAGTGTGGTACCTGGTGAAAAATATCTGAATTACAACACAGAATATCGGGTGCCTTACTTTCTGGGTGAGGTAGATATCATTCAGAAAGCTTTATTGCTTCCCGGCATCAGGACGCTTGGGGAAGACGCTGCCGGAATCAATGTTCGTGGAGGTGACATTGATCAGAATTTACTTCTCCTGGATGAAGCTGTTATTTACAACCCAAATCACTTCTACGGGCTCATTTCCGTTTTTAACCCGGAGGCAGTAAATCAGGTGAAAATCATGAAAGGCTTCATTCCTGCAAAGTATGGGGGCAGAGCTTCTTCGGTCATAGAGGTGCATCAAAAGGAAGGGAATAAGTATGAGCGAAGTATATCCGGAGGTTTGGGTTTGGTATCTGCCAGGGTAATGACCGAAGGGCCAATAAAAAAAGGGGTAAGCTCTTACCTTGTATCCGCCCGGCAGTCTCTATACGATATTTCCGTTGAAAGCTTTTCGGATGATGCGCTGCAGAGTTCGTCCACCTCTTTTCAGGATGTTAACGTGAAGTTGAATTGGGATACAACCCCGCGAAATACCTTCTTCCTTTCACTTTACTATGGAAATGATCGCAACAGGGCAGGTTTTGACGCAATTAGAAGATGGGGAAACCGCACGGCTACGGCGAGATGGAATCATACCTACTCCCGAAAACTGTTTGCCAATTACTCTGCGGTGGTTAGTGACTACTCTTATCAAATCACAAACCCTGTGGAGGCAGCAAGCTTTATTGGCAGATCGGATGTAAGAAATTATACACTGAAGCTTGATCATGAGTTCGAACAGAGTCCCAGAAGTAACTTTGAATTTGGCGGAGACATCATTCTACACCGCTTAAGTCCCGGAGAGAGATTTCCTTTTGACGAAAATAGCAGCCTTACAGAACCTGTAATTCTTGACAATGAAGTGGGTCTGGAAACAGGTGTATTTGTGAGCCATTTATTCAAGCTCTCTCCGCGTGTCAAAGTCTCATATGGCATAAGAGGATCATCGCTGACAAACATTGGTCCGGGAACTGTTTACGAGTACGACCCGGAGCAACCAAAATCCTCTGAATCCCACCTGGACACCATGCTGTATGACAACGGTGAGAAAATGGACCAATTCATCATTCCGGAACCCAGATTGGCTATTAATTTCGGTCTTAGAAAGGACAATTCAATAAAAGTGGCATATAGCCGGACTGCGCAATACATTCATCTGATCTCCAACACTTCAGCACCGGCTCCTACCGACATTTGGAAACTTAGCGATCGCCATATAGAACCTGTAATTGGAGATCAGCTATCCATTGGATATTATCAGAATTTTGCCAATAATACCTGGGAGACGAGTGTTGAAGGCTACTACAAATACCTGGAAAATCCTGTAGAATATAAAAATGGTGCTGATTTATTATTAAATGCTACTCCGGAAACTGAGTTGATAACTGGTATTGGCAGGGCCTATGGCCTGGAAACTTATATTGAGAAAAAATCAGGAATGATACAGGGATGGGTGAGCTATACGTTGTCCAGATCAGAAAGAAAATTTGAAAGTCCTTTTAGGGAAGAGTCTATCAACAATGGCGAATTTTTCCCTGACAATCAGGATAAGACACACGACCTCTCAGTAGTTCTGATTCACCCAAAGTCGGAAAACCTGAGCTTCTCAACCAGCTTCAACTACAGTACAGGTAGACCCATTACTTTTCCTTCTGGTAAGTATGAGATCGGTGGAGTCTCTGTTCCTTATTTTGGTGACAGAAACCAAAACAGAATATCAGATTACCACAGGTTGGATCTTTCTGTAAAATGGTCACCCAATGCCGAAAATTTTATCAGTCGGCTTAAACTAAAAGAGTACTTCTGGACTTTTAACATCTACAATGTTTATGCCCGTCGAAACGCATATTCGTACTTTTTCCGACAATCGGAATCAGACCCGAACCAGACGGAAGTCATAAAGTACTCGATATTCGGAACCATTATACCATCGGTAACACTCAATTTTCGATTTTGATAAAACGGAGTCACATATCAATTCTTCTTGTATTCCTGATGTCCTGTCAGGAGGTTATCCAATTGGATCTTCCGTCCAAAGTAGACGCCATCATAGTGGAAGGTTGGCTGACGGATGAAATGAAGAAGCAAACAATCAGAATCACGCGATCGACCGAATTTTATTCAACAGGTGAAGTTCCGGCCGTTGAAAATGCGGAAGTTTTGGTTCGCACCTCAAAAAACATCTATCACTACTCTGATAGTGCCTCAGGGTACTATGTTTCCGACTCGGTTTTCGCCGGTATAGCCGGCAACGAGTATGTGCTTCAAATCATACTTCCAAATGGCGACACGCTGCTTTCAGAAAATGAGAAGTTGATCGACGTGCCTGCCATTAATTCCTTATCATACGACTTTGTCCTGGTCCCATCAGAAGATGACCCGGGTGTGGAAATCAAAGTATATTATCCGGTCATATTTGCAGATGACCCTGCCGATACCAGGAACTTTTACAAATGGAGCATCTACCGGAACGACACATTATTTGCCGATCCTGAGGAGATTGAATTACTCGAAGACAGGTTTTTTGATGGAAATAGTTTCCAGAATGATTTCACCCAATTTGACTTCTATGAAGGGGATTCTGTAACAATCGAGGTACAATCCCTGACTCGATCAACTTTCGATTTCTTCACACTTTTCAGGAATCAGACGGTAGGTTTAGGAACCAGCTCAGGAAACTCGCCAGCGATCCTGGTTGGAAACATTCGAAACAAATCCAATCCGGATGAGGTGATTCTTGGATTTTTTGGGACTACCGCGATAAAAAGTGCCTCTACAATTATTAACGAGATTGACTAACTCTTGAGCAATGCGGAGGGATGGATCCCAAACTTCTTTTCGAATTGCCTTGAAAAAGTAGTGACATTCCGGACTCCTACGCTTTTCGCGGCTTCTGTAGCATTTTTGACTTTGTTTTGGCGAAGTAAATACTCGGCATATTGCATCCTGACTTCCGTAATATATTCATGGGGAGTAAGACCGGTGAGTTTCTTCACCAAACGGTATACCTGACGTTCACTGGCAGCCATTGCCTCCTGAAGGGAATAAATGCCGAGATTAGAATCCGAGATTCGATCCTTTACTACATTTTCGAGCTTGATCAATATATCTTTCTCTACATCCTTCAGCCCCTCATTAGCGAGTTCGGAGAATACATTCTGACTTTCTCCTGCATATTTATCTTTCTGCTTGAGCAGATTGTCGATCCTTAGTACCAACTCCTTCTTTGAGAATGGTTTTTGGAGATAGTCATTTATGCCCTCGTACAGCACTTTTTCCTTATCTGCTTCGCTTATGCGGGCTGAGACAACCAGCAGGGGAATTTTCGCAAAATCCGGATTTGAATTGATCGATTCGATCAATTCAAATCCGTCCATCCAGGGCATCATAAGATCCGTTATGATTAGATCAACTTTTTCCTCCTTCAGAAGATACAATGCCTCCAGGCCATGCACAGCTTCCAAAATATGATATTGTTCCTCCAGTATTTGTCTGATATAATATCGTATTTCAGGATGATCATCTACTAGTAATATTGATGGCTTATCCTCAGAAACAATCTCCGTGGATTTCAGTTTTGGTTCCATTTCCAGGTCCCGAAAAGTCCTATGTTGATCTTCTATGCTTTCAATACCTGGTTTCGTTTCAGTGAGCTTTTGTGCAGTCTTCAATGAAACTATAAACTCTGTGCCCTTTCCTACTTTACTGGTCACAGAAATAGTACCGCCATGTAGTTCTACCAGTTCCTTAACCAAAGCCAGTCCAATGCCCATTCCTTCTTTTGATCGATATTCCTTCTGATTGGACTGATAAAACCGATCAAATATGTGAGGTAAACTGTTGGATGGAATGCCTTCTCCGGTGTCCTTGAATTTGATGTGGGCAAAGTTGTCTCGCATCTCCGCCTTTATGCTAATTATATCCCCTTTTTGGGTATGTCTGATGGCATTTGAAACCAGATTGTAAAATATCTTCTCAAATTGGCGAGGATCTACGTCAAAAGTCACTTTATCCGAAAGTTCCGATTCGAAACCAAGTTTAACTCCTTTGTATTCGGCAGTGGCCCGAAACATGTCGCTCAGAAGCTTCAGATAGGAGTTTATAGCCACGCTTTCACGTTTTAGATTAATCTTGCCTTCTTCTAATCGGGTGATATCATTGATCTCATCCGTCAGGTAAAGCAGTCGTTTACTATTCTTAAAGCCTACCTCCAGGTTTTTCTTCGACTTAGGTGAAAGGACAGTATCCGGATCCTCAGAGATCATTTCGAGGTTTCCCAGAATTAAACTTAATGGGCTACGGAGATCATGAGAGACATTGGCAAAAAACCTGGACTTTGCCTCATCCAATTCTTTTAATTTATCGGCCTGCGCTTTGATGATATTCTTATCCTGTTCGATTTTATCTTTCTGTGCGGATATCTTTAATGAAAGGTTTTTCTTGATCCAATAGGCCCTCAAGGCACCAGCGGCCAAAATAAAGATCAGTACTATCGCTATTATTGAAAAGATGATCGTAACCCTTTGCCGACTTATCACGGCTCTATTCAGATCACTTTGTGTACGTAATAGCTCATTCTCGGCTTCCTGTTGCTCAGACTCATATTGATTTTTGAGCTGTTCGATCCGCCTTATATTCTCCTCACTAAAAAGTTGCTGATTGAGATCCGAATACCGCGTTTGATATTCGTAAGCCATTTCAAAATCCCCCTTCGCCGCGTATATGTCGCTAAGGTTTTCCAATGTCTCCCGCTCATCATTTCTACTTGTTACCTCTCTGGAAATTCGAAGCGCTTCCGTAGAGTAACGCTCTGCGTTCACAAGGTCACCGATTCCTATCGAAACGCGTGATAGTACCTGATAGGCACTGATCAAAATCCTTGGGTAATTGTCCTCATTGACTTCCTGAATGACTTCCTGAACAAGTTCATATGCCCTGTCAATCTCACCTGATTTCCGGTAGGAATCCGCTAATTCCGTTTTGACAGTCACAATTCCTTCAAAGTCATTTAACTCTCTTCGAACATCAATTGCCTGATGCAGATAGAGCTGCGACTGACCATACTCTCCCGTGCCATCGTAGGACCTGCCAAGGTTAAGATAACAATACGCCTGCATCCTGCGGTCCCCAAGAAGCTGGGCCTGATCCAGTGCTCTAATGAAGTAGCTAATTGCACCCTGAAAGTTGGTCTGATAGATGTATAAGTTTCCCAGATTTATCAGGGTATATCCTTTCTGCTCCGTATTGTTATACTCTTCCGAAAGTCGGAGGGCCTCCAAATACATCTCAAAAGCCTTGGAATAAACACCCAGATTCCTGTAAGCGACTCCCTTATAATTGGTCGCCTGGATCATTAAATGAGTTAAATTGTTCTTTTCAGTTACGGAGATGGCTCTATTTGAAAAGTAAAGAGCTGAATCCGGTCGAATATCCCGATAGGCCCAGGCGAGATCCACCAGGGTCTCTGAGAGCTGATCCGGATGTAGAGGAACCTCTAATGATCTTCGAAGACTATCAATTTCCGATTGAGAATGGGCAGATAAGGTACCCACTAAGGCAATAAAGACTATAAATACAGAGCGGTTGAGTGCTTTCATTAACTTCCGAAAAGCTTGACTTTCCCATCAATTTCGCAGTTAAATCTAATTCTTTTTCCAGATAGAATTCAAATGGAAGAACTCACCCTCCACCAACACTTCATCGTCAGGAGTTAGAAACATCATCCGGTTATAGGGCTCCTCGGGAAATATGAGTTCGGTAAATACCACCTCACCAACATCTGCAAAGAATTCAAGAGACGTATTGTCCACCAGGACTCTTACTGACATTGGATCGCGCGAAACCAGACGCTGAGCTTCATGAACCCCGGCGAAGTTTTCATGAAAATCACTTTTGCCTGCGTTTGTTTTATCTACATAAATAATGGCACGACGCTGATCGTATCCAAAAATCAACTCCTGATCAAGGTCATTGCTCATGACTATCTCCCATGATCCGGACCTCGCAATTCTGGTCACTGTGAATTCCATATCAATCCGATGATTTGCGGAGTCTAAATATCTGGTCCAGTCCATTTGACCATTTACAATAGTTCTGTTTAACCCCATGGATCTGGATCTTAATAGTTTACTTTCTTCTACGGGATAAGAACGAATTCTATTGCCATTGTTCGTGCTAAATACTGTCAAGGATCTGGGTATAGTCATGGCACCGCGCCAGCCGTTTTCAGGAATTAAATTGGCATAATCCCAATTATTCATCCAACCAATGAAAATTGTGCGGTCATCCTCCTGCGGTAAATCTGACCAGGTTACCCCTGCATAATTGTCGTAGCCATGGTCAAGCCAGATCGCCCGTTCAGGATAATGACTGTTTGAGAAATTCATCCCATCAAAATCTCCTATGAAGTATTGTGTGCCAGACCCCCGTTCTCCACCAGTGCCTACGGAAACAAGAAGAGCCCAGGCATAATCACTGGTTCCTTCCACCGGAACTCTGATAAGATCCGGGCACTCCCATACTCCTTCGTGATAACCGTCATTGACACCAAATTCACTAATGTATTGCCAGGTCTTTAGATCTACAGATTGAAAAAATTTAATTCGATCCTTAACAGCCAGCGACATGATCCAGCGTTGCGAAGGTTGATACCAGAAGACCTTGGGGTCACGAAAATCCGGAATACTGCTCCCGTCCAATACGGGGTTTCCATCAAACGTCTGCCATGTAGAGCCTGAATCATTACTGAATGCCAGCGCCTGAACTTGTTTATTTTCAGAGAGATCAGGTCTGTCATAGGTGAATATGGCAACCAAAGGAGGCGTGTTTTGTTCTCCCAGGTTCGATGAATTGGCCCAGTCTACCACAGCACTTCCGGAAAATATGAAGCCCATGTCATCAGGATAAAGGGCTATTGGTTTATGCTCCCAATGAATAAGGTCCCTGCTCACCGCATGTCCCCAATGCATGTCGCTCCATACAACAGTATCGGGATTATATTGGTAAAACATATGGTACTGTCCTTCGAAATACACCAACCCATTTGGATCATTCATCCATCCACTATCAGGAGTGAAATGAAGTTGCGGCCTTAGTTCCTGGTCCAGGAATTTTTCGTAAGGATTCGGTTCGACCTTAGAAGTCGTTTCGTTGATTTCTTTCTTTTCGCAAGCAAGGATCAGGGCAGTTAAGAATGGTACTATGATCAGAATTCTCATCTGAAAAGACTACGGGTTAAGTCTGTTGTATTCCTCAAGAAATGTGATTAGCTGATCTCCGACATCAAGCTTTTTTGCAATTATCTTCTTCTCTTTATCGAGAACATAAAGCTGTGGGGTGGTCCTTACATTGTAGTCTACCCGGAAATTGCTTTGTCCATTGGGATCACCCACATTGATCCACTCAAGCTCCTGATTCTTAATGAATCGTTTCCACTTACCTACATCGGATATCGTACAAATAGCCACTACTTCACCACCCAATTCCTGAATTCGTTCGTAACTTTCTCTTAGCACAGGTGTTTTCTTTCTGCAGTGACCACAATCCGGATCATAGAAGAAAAATATCAGATACTCATTGTCCAGGGACCATAAATCAACTTTTTGCATGGCTGTATCCACAGTTGAAAAAAGTGGTGCATAGCTTCCTATTAGATTGGGTTTGATGAATCTGACCTCTTTTCTGATTGTTTGCAGAGATTCCTCAGAAAGCCAGTCTGCCTTTCCACTCAGGTAGTACTTTTCAGCAACATGAACCCAAACCTTGTCCATACCCATAATGTTAGATTCCTGATACTTTTTGAAGAAAGTGACGATCCAGTAACGGAAGGATTCCGGGGAATCTTCAACCTTTGAAATCCAGTTGTCTATTTCCTGAATCAAAGAATCTGGTTGAGGTACTACCAACTCGTCGAAGTATTTCATGACGAAGCTGCTGAAAACAGGTGTTCTCAAAAGCTCAGAGGGGTCATTGATGCCATCAAAATAATTTGCCTTATAGTAGAAAAACTGCTTTCGTTTGCGCTCACCTTCATCTTCTATCTCTTCAAAATCAGGCAGGTCAGGAGACCTCATCAACCCAATCAGCCTCGAAAAAAAAGTGTCGGGATTCTCATTAATGAGTGAATCCTTTAAGGTGTTCCCCATTTTTGAAGCAAGAACCAGTTCCTCCCGGACTGTAATTGAATCCTGACCGGACACTACCTGAAGAGAATCCGCAAGTCGCTTTTGTTTTTGCTGAATGCTGATCATCTCTTTCTGAAACGTAGCAAACAATTCATTTTCTCTGGAACCACTCACCTCCATATCGGAGTAACCACCATCTAGTGTGGTTTTCAACTCAAACTCCTGTTCGACAACCAGGAACTCAATGTATAGACTAGGTGTGTACAGGAAATATATTCCTTTTGACAATTCCTGGTCGCCTTTTATTTGGATTGTATTGTTCTCATCGAAGTAGACTGTATCATGGGCATGCTGACGCTCACCAAGGTGAAATCCAATGATGGCATACTCTTCCTGTATTCCATCAACCTGAATTGAAATATTGTGCCCCTGCCCTAAAGCATTCAGTGAAAATATGATGATCCCAAAAAGGAATGTGGTCCGCATTATTGACATAGAATAGAAACGAAAAATTGATTTTGAAAGTGCAAATTAACGGCCTTTTGATTATCTGACCGATGATCGCGGAGATTTAACACATCTTTTGCATTCTAGCAAGGCTGACACTCCTCCTCTACTGATTCGAATTCGAGTGTGATATGGTCGATGTGCAAATCTGAAAGCGAGGTCCTGATCTTCTCCTTTAAAATAGCAAGATCATGCATGGTCTTAGATTCGGAAACCACGACATGCCCTGAGAGGACATGATAAGTTCCGTCCATTGTCCATATATGACAATCATGAAAATCATGAACTCCCTCTACCTCCCTTATCTTTTGATGAATCTGCCTGGGGTCTATCTCAGCAGGGGTTCCCTGCAACAGTATGGAAATACTTGACCGCAGATTTTTGAAAACATTATAAAGAATATATACCGAAATCAGGATTGAAAGTACCGGATCGAGGACAGGTAACGTCCGAAATTGCAAAATCACTGCCACAATAAGCGTGGCTACCCATCCAAGGACATCTTCCAGAAGATGGAGGTACACCACCTTCTCATTCATAGAATGGCCATGACTCAGTCTAAATGCCGCAAAGCCATTCACAGCAATTCCCAGTACCGATAAGTAGATCATACCGGTGGCATCTGGCATTACCGGATCAAATATCCGCGGAACAGCCTCAATTAAAACTACAATTGAACCTACAGTCAGCACTACTGCATTCACCACCGCACCTAATACGGAAAAACGTTTATAGCCAAAGGAAAAGTCCGGTGTCTTTTTCTTACCCGAGATATTCTGAAAATACCAGGCCATACCCAGGCTCAAACTATCTCCAAGGTCATGAATGGCATCGGAAATGATGGCTACGCTATTGGTAAACCAGCCTCCAATTAACTCAACGATGGCAAAAACAAGGTTTAGAAAAAAGGCCGTCTTGATGTTGCCTTTAGCATGGTCATGATGATGATGGTGGTGACCACTCATTGAGTGCGGTTCGTGTCGAATCCTTCCAGGTAATCCGCAACTTTACGAACTACCATTCCCCCAAGAGCGCCATCTACCACGCGATGGTCATAGCTGTGAGAAAGAAACATCTTGTGTCTGATTCCAATCAGGTCTCCATCGGGTGTTTCGATCACGGCAGGCTTTTTCTGGATGGCACCAAGCGCCATTATGGCTACTTGTGGCTGCACAATAATCGGTGTGCCCATTACATTTCCGAAAGACCCAACATTGGAGACAGTGAAAGTACCGCCTGATAGTTCATCCGGGCTCAGTTTATTCTCGCGGGCTCTTTTCGCCAGGTCATTTACTTTATTGGTTAGACCCAATAAATTAAGCTGATCTGCATTGTGAATAACAGGAACTATAAGGTTTCCGGAAGGCAAGGCCACCGCCATGCCTATGTTTATAGCAGCCTTTTTGACAATCTTGTCACCATTTACCTGAATATTGATCATCGGGAAATCTTTGATCGCCTTGACAATGGCCTCAATGATGATCGGGGTATAGGTAAGACTCTGTCCATATTTCTCCATGAAGGCGTGCTTCATTTTACTCCTCCATCGGACGATGTTCGTGACATCAGCCTCCACAAATGAAGTAACATGAGGTGAGGTGGCCTTGGATTCGACCATTCTGGTGGCGATCATCTTCCTCATTCGGTCCATTTCGATGATCTCATCCTGCCCTGAACGTACCACAGTCGTCATAGAACCATTTTCAACATGGCCATTAGACTGAACCGATCTTCCATTTCCTCCTTTGCGTTCTTCTACGTAAGCCAGGATGTCTTTCTTAGTCACCCTGCCTTCCTTTCCTGTCCCATGCAGGTCTTCCAGTTCTTTTGCGGATATTCCTTCTTCCTTTGCAATATTTCGGACAAGCGGAGAAAAGAATCTTCCGGAGATTGTTCTTGGTACGGGACCGGTACTTTCCGCACTAAAAGTCATAGCTTCCGATACCATTTGACTGGCTACTTCAACCGGAGCAGCTTCCTCTTTCGGACCATTACCGGGCGCCTCTGACTTAACTTCTTCCTCTCCATCTGTCTCAATAAGGGCTATCGGTTTTCCTACCTGGACGACTTCCCCATCCTTTGCCAAAATCTTCTTCAAAACTCCGGCAGAGGTAGACGGGATTTCGGTGTCAACCTTATCAGTAGCGACTTCAAGGACTGATTCGTCCTCTTCAATGGAATCTCCTTCATTCTTCAACCACGAAAGAATAGTTCCTTCCATCACACTTTCACCCATTTTTGGCATCAATAATTCTACAACTGCCATATTTTATTCGTTTTTAGCAACTTTTCTGCTATAACAAAGATACAATATTTCGTTAATCGCTTAAAAAATTTATTCTGAATAGATTCAAAGCTGCCACCGCTGCATACTGGATGTTCAGGTTTCTGTCTTTAGTTAACTGAATTTTTCTGCTTATGGTTTTGTCCTTATCGGAGTAACCTAGCCACACTGTGCCCACCGGTTTTTCTTCGGTACCTCCTCCCGGACCAGCTATTCCGGTTATCCCAATCCCAACATCCGATTTCAGATGTTCCCTTACGCCTACTGCCATCGCCTCCACGACCTCCTGAGAAACTGCACCATTCGCCTCTATAAGCTTCTTGTCGACACCTACCAGCTGAGTCTTAAGATCATTGGAATAGGAAATTACCGAACCCCGAAAATAATCAGAGCAACCCGGTACACTCGTGATCTGAGAGGACACATAACCTCCGGTACAACTTTCTGCCAGAGCCAGTGTTTTTCCTTTCTCTTTCAGGTATCGACCTACGGCCTCGTAGATTTCCTCCTCACCGTACCCATAGACATATCTCTCGATTAAAGGTAAAACTAAGCTCACTTGCTTATCAACTTCATGATCCAGATATTCTAAGTCATCTCCAACGGCGGTTAATCTCAATTTCACCTGTGCTATACCTGGTAAGTAAGCTAGTTTGATGTGCGTGGGTAAGTTATTTTCCCAATCTTCGATTATTTCAGCCAGATTGCTCTCCCCTATGCCTATGGTCCTGATGATGCGGTGCCTAATCACACCAATTCCAAACTTTCGTGATAGTCGTGGCAGGATTTCATTTTTCATCATCCCTTTCATCTCAAAAGGAACTCCGGGCATTGAGACAAAAACCTTTCCCCGCTCTTCAAACCACATTCCGGAGGCAGTGCCTAAAGGATTGGGTATCATGTCGCAATTTGCCGGAAGCTCTGCCTGAAGTACGTTCAACTGGGTCACTTCACGTCCTGCTGCCGTAAATATTTTAGTAATTTGAGTCAACGCAGCTTCATTGTGAACCATTCCCACATCGAAATATTCCGCCAAAAGCGGCTTAGTAAGGTCGTCCTTAGTCGGACCCAACCCACCCGTAATAATTATAATGTCCGCTCTTTCTTCTGCTGTCTGAAAAGCTGTCAATATCTGATCCCTGTCATCCCCTATTGTAGTTTTCTGTACAACCTTTATATGGATATCATTCAGGGCTCCACTGATCCAGTGTGAATTGGTATCAAGTGTCTGACCATATAAAATTTCATCACCTATTGTAATTATTTCTGCTCTTGTCATGATATAAGATTACCTCCTAAAAATATGCTTTTCAGCGCGGGAAAGTTCAATATCCAATTAGAAATAACTGCGCCAAATAGCTCTGATGAATCAGAGTCATTTGGAATGGTTACTTTTGGCTGTTATTTTGAGCCTATGTTAACTCAACTACAAGAAAAAAAACTCACTCACTATTTTCGTCTCCTCGATTTTGATAATAACGGAACCATCGAAAAAGAAGATTTTATGGCTATTGCTGAAAATCTTTGTGTGCTATGGGGAGTAAAAGAAGGATCTCATTCCCACGAAAAGTATCTTGGTTTATTCGAAAAGTCATGGAATGATTTTAGAGATAGTGTGGACAATAAAGATCCGGATCATGCTACACTACAGGAATGGCTTAATTTCTGTGACAAATATCTGGTCAATGGCTCTGAACATTTCTTTGATGAATATGTTTTAAAGACCGCCGAAGTAATTTTCGATACGTTCGATGCCAATCATGATGGTTATATATCGTTGGATGAATACATAGACTTCTTTATGGCCTATCATATTCAGGTGAGGTATTCCGCAAAGAGTTATACCAAACTGGATCTTAATAGCGATGACCTATTGAGTAAATATGAGCTGATGTCTGCTTTGGAGGAATTCTTCAAAAGCGACGATGAGAATGCACCAGGTAACTGGATGTATGGATTCTGGGGCCACAAAGAGATCTGATTACTTCCTTTTTTTCTTCCATCTTCTGTGTGTCCATAGCCATATTGACGGATTGGCTCGTATGGATTTTTCCAGCATCCGGGCATAGGATTCCGTGATATCTCCTTGGATGGCCGGGTCAGCGTCCATTTTTTGGTACTCGACCAGGTAGTGACCCCTGGCGGGTTTGGATACGATGGGAAACAATAAGACCTGATCAGTACGTCTCGCCATCTCCTCAGCACCCATTATAAAGGGTGTCTCCTGATTCAAAAACGTAGTCCAATGCACACGGGATTTTTTAAATGTGGGAGTTTGATCTCCAATAATGCAGCATCCTACATGAGTCTGTTCATTGAGCATTTTGATTAACACCCTGTATCCCAGTTTCATCGGCACCATGGTGCTTCCAAAACGGGAACGCATCAGAAGGATCAGATCATCAAAGTATGAGCTGGACTGTCTTTTGTAGAGTGTAAGGACTTCATATTTCATGCGGGAAGTGAAGGAGGTGAACCACTCCCAATTTCCCATATGAGACATGTACCAGATGACACGCTTATTTTCTTCCTCAAGTTGTTTGATCAATTCAGGATTTTTGACAACCGCCCGCTTTTGAATTTCCTTTTCGGAAATTGTCAGCAATTTGAACGACTCCAGAAACAGATCACAAAAATGTCGATAAAAATCCCTCTCGATTGTCCGCAGGTCATGATCAGATCGATTTGGAAAGGAATTTGAAAGATTGGTCCAAACCACGTTGCGCCTATATCTCACAATATAAAATACCAAAACAAAGACAAAATCGCTCACTAAATAGAGCAATGGAAACGGTAAGATGGCCAGGCCGTAGAACGGTAGAAATTTCAGGACCTTCAACATTCTTGAAAAGTGAAGGTCAAACAGTTACTTCATCCTCCTTAAAAGACTTTCGTGGCTTCAAATTGAGTACCTGAAACATTTCTTTGTCCTGATTCACATCGGGATTAGGAGTAGTAAGCAACTCATCTCCGGCAAAAATAGAATTGGCTCCTGCCAAAAAACACAGGGCTTGCTCTTCCACGGTCATCCTGACCCTACCAGCGCTGAGCCGCACCATCGCCTGAGGCATGATGATCCTGGCAGTGGCGATCATACGTATCATCTCCCAAATAGAAACTTTTGGTTGATCTTCAAGGGGTGTGCCTTCCACCGGAACAAGTGCATTTACCGGGACAGATTCCGGATGTTTAGGCTGCGTGGCTAATGTGTGAAGCATCCCAACCCTATCGTCATGGGATTCCCCCATACCAATAATGCCTCCCGAGCACACAGATATATCGGCCTTCCTGACATGGTCTAATGTATCCAGTCTGTCATCGTAATTTCTGGTCGTAATGATTTCATTATAGTGCTCCTCACTGGTATCCAGATTATGATTGTACGCATACAATCCCGCTTCTTTAAGTTTCCTGGCCTGCTCTTCCGAAAGCATACCTAGAGTACAGCACACTTCCATTCCCATCTGGTTGACTCCTTTAACCATTTCAAGCACCTTATCAAAGTCTCTATTGTCCCTAACTTCTCTCCAGGCCGCACCCATGCAGAATCTTGTACTTCCGTTTTCTTTTGCTATTGAAGCCTTCTCAATTACCTCACCCACCTCAAGCAGTTTGTGCACTTTGACGTCTGTATGATACCTTGCAGCCTGCGGACAATAAGCGCAGTCTTCAGGACATCCACCCGTCTTTACCGATAACAACGTGCAAACCTGAACCTCATTCGGGTCATGAAATTGACGGTGTACGGTGGCTGCCTCGTACACGAGATCCATCACAGGTTTATTGTATATTTTTTGGATCTCATCCCGAGACCAGTCATTTCTAATTATCATATTGGGATTGGTCATTTAATAAACTTCTATGTCCGGCATTCTTGCCTGAATACCCTGGAGCCTGGCAAGACTGTTTAGTTCGGATTGATATTGATCAAAAATATCGGAAGCTCTCCCGAACAAATCAATACGTACACCGGAATTGAGACGGCTCATGAACTCCTCGATGAATGGTTTCTTTTCGGGGTAAAAATTTACTTTATAGTCTACTACTTCGGCCATATCAGCGGCGATGGAAATGGCATCATCCATTCCACCCAAAACATCCACAAGTCCTCGCTCATGAGCCTGAAGGCCAGACCAAACGCGTCCACCCGCTATCTCGATGACCGCTTCTCTCGATAAATTTCTTCCTTCTGATACTTTCTCAATGAAGGTATCATAGCCTTTTTCCACACCACGCTGAATAATCTGTTTTTCCTGCTCCGTGAGGGGTCTCATTACATTCATCATGTCTGAATATCTCCCCGTAGTCACTGTCTCATTGGTGATCCCAATCTTATTATTCAGGAAACTTTTAAGGTTAAAACGAATTCCAAATATTCCAATCGAGCCTGTGATCGTGTTTGGCTGTGCGACTATGGTATCTGCCAAAGCCGAAATATAATAACCACCTGATGCTGCATAATCACCCATGGAAACCACTATTGGTTTATTTCCCTTGGTTAACTGTACCTCCCTCCAAATCATATCTGAGGCTGTGAGACTACCCCCGGGACTATTTACCCGCAGCACGATGGCTTTCACACGGTCATTCTCCCTGGCGCTTCTAATCTCTCTTACAAAGCGATCTCCAGCCACGACTTCCTCGTCCGTGTCGCCCATGACGATTTCACCATCCGCTACGATGACAGCGATTCGGTCCCTGCTGTATTCATTACTTATGGTCTTGGCATATCGACCTGGTCTCATTAAGTTCAAATCCTCAAATTCCGAAACCCCTGTGGCTTCCACCATCAGATCATGCACTTTGTCTTCATAAACGATCTCATCGATCAGCCCGGATTCAACGGATTCCTCCGGAAGGTATGCTTTCATTTCATTAGAAATCGAGGCAAGGGCGTCCACTTCAATCCCCCTGGAATTGGAAATCCCCTCCAGGTAATGATCGTAAATAGATGCAAGCAACTCATTAAACTGCAACCTGTTCTCTTCACTCATCGAAGTCCGGGTAAGTGGTTCGATGGCGCTTTTAAATTCTCCCACGCGAAAAATCTCCGGTTCCACTCCCAGCTTATCAAAGAGTCCTTTGAAAAATGTAACATTAGCCGATAGGCCGTTGAATTCTAATGAACCTTCCGGGTTTAAAAATACTTTGTCTGCGACTGAAGCAAGGTAATAGTCACCCTCACTCATGTATTCTGCGTAAGCATAAATAAATTTTCCAGCCTCTTTGAAGTCAAGCAGTGCGTTTCGGATTTCCTGCAATGAAGCAAACCCCGCACTTAGATACAGTGGCTCAATATAGATTCCTTTCACGTTATCGTTCCATTCAGCATCGCGAATGGATGAGACAATATCCTGCAGACTTTGTGTCTGAACACTGGAATTGGGAAACAACTCCTGAAAGGGGTCATCGCTGGTTCTCTCCTTGAGTTGTCCGTATAACTTCAGGTGCAGCACCGTGTTTTCTTTCACCTCCGGAATCTCCTCCGCACCCATGGAAGCCACTATTCCAATGAAAAAGAAAAAAGAGAGGAACGAGAAAATAAACAAGCCGACAATCGTGGCCAGCAGGTTTCTTAAAAAAGCCATATTCGAAAATGTGTATAAACAAACAAATCTAACATCCGATCTGATAAAGACCTTAGTTTTACCTAAATGATTACCCAGCCAGTCAGATCTGTATACTTATCTTTCGGTTCCAATGTTGGGGATAGACGGAAAAATCTGGAAACTGCCGTAATTGAACTGAAACAAAAACAATTAAAATTCTTAAAGATTTCGTCAATCTACGAGACTGCTCCATGGGGATTGAAGGATCAGGATGCTTTTCTTAACATGGTGACTGAAGTGGAAACTACACTTTCACCTTATAAATTGTTAAAACTATGTCTTGAGACTGAACTAAAAATGGGTCGGATTCGTGAGGTGAGGTGGGGTCCGAGGATTATTGACATTGATATATTGTATTTTCAGAGTCAGGTAATAAATGAACCGGATTTAAAGATTCCTCATCCGGGAATACCCGACCGAAATTTTATTTTACAGCCCCTTAAAGAAATAAGTCCCTCTTTAATGGATCCAAAATCAGGTAAAAGCATAGAAGAACTTGAGAAGGAAAGTATGGATCATCTTGATTGTAAAAAACTCAATTTAACCTTAAAAATATGACTTTAATTGAGGGTCTCATTCTTATAGCGGCAGGTGTCGCAGCAGGTTTTTTGAACATAGTTGCCGGAGGGGGATCGCTTATTACCATGCCACTGCTGATTTTCATGGGCTTGCCATCGGCTGACGCTAACGCAAGCAATCGGGTGGCACTGTTCATTCAGAATATTTTTGCGGTTCAGGGGTTTAAAAGCAAAGGGGTTTCTGTATTTCCATATGCTTATTGGGTAGCGATCACAGCTACCATTGGAGCTATCCTGGGAGCTTATATTGCTGTGGAAATAAGTGACAGACTTTTTAATAGAATCCTGGCCCTTGTTATGCTGGGGGTCATGGTATTGACTGTATTAAAACCTATGCTTTTAAAAAACGGGTATTCAGAGATATTCAATACCAGGAGAAATGCGCTATCTATTTTTCTGTTTTTCCTCGTGGGTATTTATGGTGGGTTTATCCAGGCCGGAGTAGGTTTCCTGGTTATTGCAGTTCTTGTGGGGGTGCATGGCTTAAGCATGGCCAAAACCAATTCGATCAAGGTATTTGCCATTCTATGTTATACAGCCATAGCCATTTTTATATTCATTCTGGAAGGCAAAGTCCAGTGGGTCTATGGATTTACTTTGGCAATTGGTAATGCTACGGGAGCCTGGATAGCAAGCAGGTGGTCTGTGAACAAAGACGATAAGATTATCAGAGCCATTTTACTGGTATCGGTGACAGCTCTATCCATTAAGCTCTGGTTCTTTAACTGAGTTTGACAAAGGCCGACTTTAAGGCATCAGCAACCAAAACAATATCCTTTTCAGTCATTGAATTAAAAAATGGAAGAGCCACCACTTCTCTGCTGACGCGTTCGGCCACAGGAAATCCTCCTTCGAAATCTCCATAGAGTTCTTTAAAGTAGGGCTGCAAATGAATGCAGGGCCAGAAATATGGTTTACTTTGAATACCACCACGGTTGAGCTCCTCGACTACCTTGTCTCTTATTTTCTCATTGACTCGGATAACGTAAACGAACCATGAGGATTCGTTGTCCGAATGTATCCCAGGAACGGTAATTTCTTCAATTTCCGAAAGGTGTTGATTGTAAAGTTCGGCTACGTATCTCCTTCGTGAGATGATCTCCTCAGATCGCTCCAACTGCGCCAGACCTACTGCTGCCGATAACTCATCTAATCGGTAATTGTAGCCCAACTGATCGTGTATCAAACGGTCATCCCCGACCATACGCCCCTGGTTTCGAAGGCTGATGGCGGTGTTATAAAGTTTTTCATTATTAGTCAATAATATACCCCCCTCTCCCGTGGTCAGTTGCTTATTTGGGTAAAAACCATAACAGGACACATCTCCGAAGGTACCGGCCAGTTTGCCCTTCCTTCTGGAGTATATTCCTTCACAATTGTCTTCAATTAAGTGGAGATCGTAATAGTCTGTGAGTTCCTTGATCTCGTCTATTTTACACGGTTGGCCAAATACATGGACCGGGAGAATGGCACGTGTTCGTTCCGAAACCGCAGCACTGATTAATTCGGGATTCATACCCAATGTATCCTCCTCAATGTCCACGAAGACGGGAGTGGCCTTTTCGTAGAGAATACAGTTAGTAGACGCAACAAATGAGAATGGCGTGGTAATCACCTCATCTTCCTGATGGATTCCTAGTGACTTAATGGCAAGATGAAGAGCGGCAGTTCCTGAACTGACACCCAGGGCTTTGTATCCAGAGTGGGTGGATTCGAATCCTCTTTCGAATAACCTTACCTGATTGCCACTACTCAAAGCGTCCGATTTGAGTACTTTTGTGACTTTTTCTATTTCAAGTTCAGATATGTCTGGTTTAGAAAGCGGGATTTTGATCATACTTGATGATTGTACATTGTTAACAAAAAAGAATTTTTCAAACTACATTGACATATACTTCAACCACAATTAACAATACTATTATAAGACAGGTTTGCTATCTAATTTAAAAATATTACCGTCACCAGAAAATTGGAAATTCTGGATTGCAGCTAGTTTTATTATTAAAGGCATATTATTCCTTTTTCTATTGACTACCAACAATTCCCTAGAAACTCAAGTTGATGGTTTTTTTGGCGCAGCTACTAGTGATAGTTACTCTTACCTTGATCCACTTGACAATCTCCTTCTTCATGGCGAATACACTCCAGATGATCGAATGCCAGGGTTTATAACCGTGTACCTGCCTTTACGAATCCTGCTGGACCGGGTCTCAGCGATGAATGCGCAAATAATCATTCAACTTTTACTAGCTGCAATTTCCGTCTATATACTTAGTAAGTCTGTTTTTATCCTGACCAAAAATGTAAAATTATTTTACATTGTTTATACCTTCTTTATACTAAGTACATTTTCTAATTTATTTGATCATTTTCTACTGACAGAGAGTCTTTCCGCCTCCTGCTTAATTGCACTTTTCTATTTTTTTATTTCCGGTAATAGTCAGGTCAAACCAACAAAAATGTTGCTTTCCGGAGTGCTGTTCACACAGTTGTATTTCCTTAAACCAGTCTTTGCGCCTGCAATTCTAATATTGGTTTTGTACATATTTCATTGTCATAAAATTAAGCTTGCCTGGAAACTCTTCTCATACTTTATGATTCCGGTTTTTTGCATCCAGTTTACCTGGATGTTGAAAAACTACTTTACTCATGAAAAGATTATTTTATTCACACCTACAATGCTCCTAAGTTCCGAACCGAACTATAAAACAAGGCATGCATTAATCAGATTCGTCCAAACCTGGGGTGGAGAATACAAATGGTGGATTGATAATTCCAATATTGAGTGGTATTATGGAAGTGACGATGGATCTCCTATTCCGGAAAAATTTTACACTGACACATTCAATCAGGATAGTCTTAAGAGCATTCGGAAACAAGTTATCTTACTGGAAAATAACCCCATTCTTAACACAGCAGAAGTAGACTCAATTAATGTATTACTCGAGACCAAGATTGATAACTATAGTGAGAGTATCAGGGAAAAATTCCCTTTCCAGTATTATATAGTAGCTCCATTTATTTACACAATAAAGTTTATGGAGTATGATCATAATTATAACTTCAATAAAATTAGTATTACTACTCTCATAAAGTATGCCTTCGTTTTAATTTTTTATTCAACTTTATTTTTGGCTGCAATAGGAATATTCGTCCTACTTAAACATTCTCGCTGGAAAGAGTTGATTTTATTTGGCCTGATACCAACTTATATCATTTTCATTTACCCCATCGTACTTAGATTCGATGAAACAAGATATTTGGTACCGGTTTGGCCGTTAATAGTGGTGTTAGCATCTTTTAGCATTAATTCTATCTTTACAACACCCCCCGCTAGCAATCAAAAAACTTCCAGTACCACAACTGAAACATAAAAAGATTCCAGAGTTGTTTTCTATGATTATATGAACTGTTTTCATGTTGTTTAACCATCTCTGAGATCTTATTCTGATTGAAAAAATTGTGCGACATCATTGTCTCCGAAAACATCTCTTTTACCATCTCTCCTAAATCTGATCTCAACCAGCGAGACAAAGGCAACCCGAAACCCTTCTTTGGACGATATATTACTTCATGTGGGATTTTCCCATCCATTGTCTTTTTAAGAATATATTTTCCACTAAGTCGTCTTTGTTTAAAGTTCCATGGGAGCGAATTGGCAAATTCCACTACATCTGTGTCAAGGAATGGGGCTCTGACCTCGAGGGAGTTATACATACTTGCCCTGTCAACTTTAAACAAGATGTCATCAACCAAATAAGTCTTGCAATAGTAGTAGCCTGCCCTATCCAGCGAATTTAAATTTTCAGTTTTTTGAAAATAATAATAAATAGGGCTCAAACCATTTTCATTTCCCAGATGTCCAATTACTTCATCTGTGAGTAAAGTGTGCTTCTCACCAGGTAGGAAACTTCCAAGCCATAATTGATGCGTCTCCTTATCTGTACCCGTTAAACCTCTTAGAAATTGCTTGATTTTAAAATCAAAACTAATATCTCTATCAGATACCGGGAGGATAGCATCGCAAAGATTGCGTAATGCGGATAAAGCAATTCGTGGTATAAAGTTTTTAAAATGATGAGCCTGGAAAGTAGGGTAACCCAGAAATAACTCGTCACTTCCATCGCCTCCAAGTGCAACAGTTACCTGGTTTCTCGTAATCTTAGAAAGGTAATATGTTGGAATTATTGAAGCATCGGCAAATGGTTCATCTATCAGACCTGAAATTGGTTCTATTAAAGATTTTGCTGTCGCCTCGGTTAATATGTCGAAAGTATGATCTGTACCGAGGTATTTTGAGACTTTACTTGCATAGTCAGACTCATCATATGATTTCTCTTCAAAACCAATTGAGAATGTCTTGATTCTACTGGTAGAATTTTTTTGCGCATAAAATGCCACAGCAGAACTATCAAGACCTCCACTTAGGAACACTCCCAGAGGGACATCACTTATTAACCTCCTTTGAGTCGCATTGTCAAGAAGGTTATCAAGCTGTAATCTGGCTTCTTCAAAAGACAGGGTACTCTTTTCATAACTCATATCCCAATAAGACTCATAGTGCTTGATTTCTCCATTCTCGACTAACATGTAATGACCAGGAAAGAACTTTTTCACATCCTTTAAAATTGAAGCTGGTGCAGGTACATAATCGTATGTAAGATAGGAATTGAGTGCGTCCAAATCGACTTCGGAGGACACCTCGGGATGATATCTTAAGGCCTTTAACTCCGAGGCAAATACAAAAGATTTTGGGGTATTTGTGTAGTAAAGAGGCTTTTTGCCAGTGCGATCTCTGGCCATAAAAAGTGTTTCTGTTTTTTGATTGTATATTGCCATGGCAAACATTCCATGGATCTTATCGAGCATTGCCACCCCATACTTTCTAAACATCTTGACAATTACTTCCGTATCACAGTTTGTCTTGAAGGAAATATCTTTTAAATACAGCTCCTTTAGATTCTGAAAATTATATATCTCACCATTATATACTATAATAAACTCCTCGTCAACAAATGGCTGATTGGCTTCTTGTTTTAAATCCAGGATACTTAATCTAGCATGACCTAGGCAAAGATTTTCCTTACAAAATACTTCTATATTATCTGGACCTCTATATGCAATGGCTGAAATCATTTTCCGAATGATTCCTCTGTCCTCGATTCCAAAAAATCCTGCAATGCCGCACATATACTCTAAGCTTCTTAAGTTTTCCTTTCAAGAATATATAGGATGGAAGAACCGTAAATGAACCCTGGAATCAACAAGGATTCTATGTGAAATATTCGACCCAAGACTTGATGGAATAGCCGCATAATTCCGATGGGCGACTTAAACGCAGTGGCTCTCTTTGAACCACTAATCTTTTGTACAATCCACATAATAAAATATAGAGAATGAAAAAAATAGCGATTACTCTGAATCACAAATCCCTTAACGGTTATGGACTCAGAAATTGACTTTCTGGAATAGCGTTTAAAATGACCATTAAAAGTATCATAGTTTGACCATAACTCCATTCTAGCTGGTACTGTTATTACGATTCTTCTAAGATTTGGATAAGATTTCGAAATTTGTTCAAGAAAATTACTTGGATTTTCGAGGTGTTCTAAAACATCCAGCAATAAAATGGTTTCAATACCAAGTCGAAATTCAATTGGTAGTTCATTTGCATCCGTTGCTTTCCAGATTTTAGCAGAGGTGGTAATGAGTTTGGGGGCACTTAACTCTACTCCAGCAATATCAAATCCTCTGCAATGAAGGTAATTTGTAACGAATCCTCGGCCGCACCCAATCTCGAGGATTTTATGGTTATTGGGTGAAAATCTCTCTATGACTCTATTTCGGCAAGTATGCCAAAAGTTATTTTCTATCCCGTCTGGATAAATACTTTCAAATTGATTTCGGGAAAAACTAGTGTCCAAATCGAATTATCTGATATTAAATATTAGTTTTTCTTCTGATTATATAAGGTGACTTATTCTGGCTTTCGTAGTAGGTTCTCATTAGCATCTCTGCAATGATTCCAATCATAATCATCAATATTCCTACGATAAAAAACATCGCAGCCAAAACCGGTAGTGGGGTTTCAACAAAATCTTTTGCGTTAGTCACTTTAAAGTAAATGGCAACAACGATTGATATGACCGCAGCAATCATAGACCATAATCCAGCACCTCCAAAAAAGTGAATTGGCTTTTGCATATAACGATCCATAAATGCAATCAGCATGAGATCCAGCACAACCTTAAAAATCCTTCCCAACCCATAATTACTGGAACCATATTGCCTTTTCTTATAATTTACCTCAATCTCTGTCAACCTACCTCCCTGCCACTTACAATAAACCGGAATAAATCGATGCATCTCCCCATAAAGAAAAATATGCTTCAACACTTCTCTCCGATAACCCTTTAGAGTGCACCCAAAATCATGAATCTTAACACCTGAAATTTTTCTAATTATGAAATTTGCAAGATTTGAGGGTAATCTTCTTCTCAACCACTGCCCCTTCCACCTGTCTTTACGCCAGCCACTTACTACGTCGTACCCTTCTTCCAATTTACTAATTAATCTTGGAATGTCATTGGGGTCATTTTCTAGATCACTATCCATTAGAATTACCAAATCCCCTATTGCATTTCTTATGCCCGCATTGATTGCCGCCGTTTGACCAAAATTCCTCATTAAAGCAATCACTTTCAAACGAGGTTCGTTTTTCGCCATTTCCTCAAGTATCTTCGCAGAGTCATCTGAAGAACCATCGTCAACTGCAACTATTTCAAAATCTGTCTCACCTAAGGTCTCGATAATTCCATTTACCAATTCCTTGAGTGATTTAGATTCATTATATACAGGAGTGACAACCGATAAATATTTATTCATAAGGGATTTCCTTAATTTATTTTAATTTATTGGAATTTATCGAGAACGGCATTGGCAGATTACTACTTATATTTAAATTTTCCTGCAATACTACATGATCAATCTTTTTCTGTATAAGTATCCCGAACAAATATCCATATCCTAAATGGGTAATGTCGCTAAGCAAAGCTTCTTAAGTTCTGTTTCTGCATATGCAGGAGTCGCACTGGGTTATCTGAATCTTGTTATTCTCATGCCAAAATTTATGTCGGAAGAAGAGATCGGCTTGTTCCGCGTAATAATATCAATGGCAATGATCTTGGTTCCAATCGTGCTTTTTGGTTCAGGTGGTGCCATTCTGAAATTCTATCCAAAACTTAAAAATCAAAAGGCTGGTTTACATGGTTTTACATCCACGATTGCCCTGTTATCATTTATTTTGATAACAATTTTCGCTGTTTTATTTCAGGATTATATTTTCGGTTTTTATAGTGAAAAAGCTCCTCAGGTAAATGACTACTTCCATCTTGTTTTTGTAATGCTTTTTTTGATGGCATTCTATAACTTCTACACCTTTATCTGCCGAGCTAACTATTCAATTGTACTCCCTAGTATCCTAACGGAATTTGGGTATAAATTCCAAAATACCATGCTGCTACTTCTATTGGGGATAGGGGCAATAACCTTCAGGTACTATTTATATGGTCATATATTGGCTTACCTGATTTTGATTTCCATCATTGTTTTTTTTGCCTCTCGGTCATTTTCAATTAAGTTTTCATTCAAACGGTTGCTGGCGCATGGCTTCGAGTCTGAAGTTTTCAACTTCATGTCCTATTCGGTTTTAGGCGGATTTGGAATTATGATCGTTTTACAAATTGATCAAATAATGGTGTCCCAAATGCTCGGTTTAGCAGATAATGGGATATACTCCACCGCGATGATGATGGCCCTTGTCATAGAATATCCAAAAAAGTTTGTTGCCCAAATAATGCAACCATATATATCACAGGACACCCATGACAATGACTACGAAAAGATTGATTTGGTTTATAAAAAGACAAGCAATCTAATGATATGGTTAGGGGGTATTCTCTTTATTTTAATAGTTGTCAACTTGGATAACATATTCCGAATTATGCCAAACGGAGAAATCTACAGGAAAGGTATTTGGGTCGTATTTATAATCGGCGTAACCAAATTGATAGACATGGTTTTTAGCTTAAATGCAGAAATAATCGGACTTTCAAAATATTATAAGGTCAATGTACTTTTGATTCTTTTGCTGGCAGTAATGACCGTCATTTCGAATATTATCCTAATTCCAAAATACGGAATGAACGGCGCTGCCATAGCAACATTGCTGACTTATCTTGTATTCAATATTATACGCTACTTAATACTAAAAATAGCCTTTAACATAAGCCCATTTTCCATCAAAACGATTAAAATTATCTTATTCTTAGGGGTCCTCTATTTCCTTGTTTCACATATTCCATTTATGGTAAATTCATGGATTGACTTAATATTGCGATCTGGTTTAGCTATGATCGGATTCCTTATTTCAATTAGAATCCTTAAACCTAGCCCGGAAGTAATGGAAATTACAATCGAGGCAATTAACAAAATTAAATTTAGGATTGGGCGGAAATAACAATCCGACAACAATATGAGAGTTGTGATTTTTGCTGGTGGGCTCGGAACTCGCCTGAGCGAGGAGACCGAGGCCAGACCAAAACCAATGGTTGAGATTGGGGGTAAACCAATCTTATGGCATATTCTGAAAATATATGCCAGTCAAGGATTCAAGGAATTTATCATCTGTCTGGGCTATAAAGGGTATATGATCAAGGAGTATTTCTTCAATTATTACATGCATAACTCGGATTTGCAGATAAACCTTGAAAATAATGACATTAAAGTGTTAGGAAGTCATTCCGAGTCTTTCAAAGTTTCTCTTATTGAAACAGGTCTTTATACGAAAACTGCAGGAAGATTGAAGCGCATCAAAGAACACCTAGGAGATGATGAAAATTTTATGCTAACCTACGGAGATGGGCTTTCAAATGTTAATTTAAAAGCCCTAAATGATTTCCATGTACGACATGGAAAGGTTGCGACATTAACTTCCATACAACCTGAGGGAAGATTTGGAGGAATAGAAATTGACCATCATCGAGTTGAATCTTTTATCGAAAAACCAAGAGGCGATCATAAGTGGATAAATGGTGGATATTTTGTCCTAAACAAGAAAATTTTCGATTACTTACCTGAAAATTCGGATGATATAATGCTCGAGACACTTCCAATGGATATGCTAGTAGAAAATAAGGAACTTATGGCGTTTAAACATCATGGTTTTTGGAAATGTATGGACGCACTTAGGGACAAGATTGTTTTAGAAGAATTGTGGGCATCTGGGAATGCCAAATGGAAAATTTGGGATTAAATGAGAATTCTAATTACCGGAAACCTGGGATATATTGGCCCGGTTTTGACCAGGCATCTAAGAAATAAGTATCCAGACAGTTTTATAGCCGGATTTGATATTGGTTACTTCCAAGCTGTTTCGACAGGTACTGACTTTTTAGATCAGTTAGTCGATATTCAGTATTATGGTGATGTGAGAAATTTTCCGGAATCCATATTAAATGGATATGACGCAGTGGTCCACCTTGCGGCCATATCCAATGATCCCATTGGTAATCAATTTGAAGAAGTTACTCATCAAATAAACCACAAAGCCAGCACAAAAATTGCGAAAATGGCAAAGGTGAATGGTGTCAAAAATTTTGTTTTCGCCTCAAGTTGTAGTGTATATGGATCCATTGGAGAAGAAGCCCGTGTGGAGTCATCAGAGTTAAATCCCCTGACAGCATACGCCAAGTCAAAGGTAAATACAGAAAATGACTTGCTGAGACTAGCCTCCGAGGATTTTAAAATTACCTGTTTACGATTTGCTACTGCATGTGGTATGAGTCCGAGATTGAGGTTAGATCTCGTATTAAATGACTTTGTAGCCACGGTACTTACGACAAAATATATCAAAATACTTAGTGATGGAACTCCATGGAGACCACTGATTCATGTCAAGGATATGTCACTTGCCATCGATTGGGCTATTTCGAGAATCGGAGATGGCTTTTTGGTCGTGAATGTGGGAAGTAATAGTTGGAACTACCAAATCCGGGAACTCGCTGAGGAGGTTTCCAGACACTTTGAAGGTGCCAGAGTGGAAGTGAATGATGCGGCATCTCCAGATTCAAGATCCTATCAAGTCAATTTTTCTTTATTTAAAAGACTGGCTCCGAATTTCTCGCCTAAGATCGGACTCTTCGAAGCCATTATTGATTTAAATGAAGGAATGAAGAAAATAGATTTTTCGGATAAAAATTTTCGATCAAACAGCCTTATCAGGCTGAATGTTATTAAATATCTTTTGTCAAACGGGTTCCTCAATAAAGAGCTATACTGGACAAGAAAATAATGGAAATTCTGAATACATCATTCGATGGCTTGAAGGTGATTCAGGTAGCTCCCTATGAAGATAACAGAGGCTATTTTGAGAGATTATTTGCCGAAGAAAATTTCAAAAAGTACGATCTACATAGCAAGTTCGTTCACATAAATCATTCTTATAATCGTAATTCGGGAACGTTTCGGGGATTCCACTATCAAATCGAAACTGCGAAGGAAATTAAAGTAGTGAAGTGTATAAGTGGGTCCATTATCGATTTTGCAATCGATATGCGATATCAATCCAGAACTTTCCTTAAGATTTTTGAAATAAACTTAGAGGAAAAAAAAGGGAACGCCCTATACATTCCGGAGGGATTTGCTCATGGATTTTTGACCACTACGGATGCTACCAGTGTTATCTACCTTCACTCCAAGCCTTATAATCCAAATTTGGAAAGGGGACTTAATTATAAGGACCCAGTTATCGACTTTGGTTATAAGCAAAATATTAAAATTGTTTCAGAGAAGGATGAAAGTCTTCCCTTTCTCACTTCCGAATTTAAAGGGATAGTATGATTTGTCGATATGATAATAAACCATTGACCAATATATTTATTGACCTCGGTCACACTCCAATCGCTAATGCACTTCTAACTCAAAAACAACTGAATGAATCTGAAATTCATTTCCCCTTAAAGCTCTACGTTAGTGAAAGATCCTTTTTGGTCCAAATCGAAGAATATGAGAAGGCCGATAAAATATTCAATGCAGAGTATACCTATTTTTCAAGTTATTCTTCATCATGGTTGCAACACGCAAAGAATTATGTCAACGATATTTCGCAGCAACTTAATCTGGGGAAAAAGTCATTTGTGGTGGAGATCGCTTCAAATGATGGATATCTTTTAAGGAATTTTGTCGAAAGAGACATTCGATGTCTGGGAATCGAACCAAGTGAAAACACAGCTATTGAAGCTAAAAAACTTGGAGTCACCTCAATCGTGGACTTTTTTGGGGAAAAACTAGCTGAGATTATTAAATCCAAACATGGACTGGCAGATCTAATTGTTGGAAACAATGTATTCGCACATACTCCAAATATTCATGACTTCTTAGGTGGACTCAAAACTCTTCTGGCACCAACTGGAACCATAAACCTCGAATTCCCACACCTTTATCAATTAATAGAGCAAAATCAATTTGACACAATTTATCACGAACATTATTGGTATTTTTCACTGTTCGCATTAATCCCCATTTTTGAGTCATATAACCTTGAAATTTATGATGTTAAGGAACTCCATACACATGGAGGATCCATAAGATTGTATGTCAAACACAAGGAATCAAAAATAGAAGTCAATCAAAGAGTCAATGCTGTCGTACAAAAAGAACTGAAAGTCGGGATGGATAGAATAGAGTATTATCAGGACTTTCCAAAAAGAGTAATGAAAGTAAAAAATGACTTTTTGAAATTTTTAATTGAGGCTAAAAATAATGGGAAGAAAGTGGCGGCTTATGGAGCAGCGGCCAAGGGAAATACAATGCTAAACTTTTGCGGTATAAAAAATGACTACATAGAGTTTGTAGCAGATTTATCACCGCATAAACAAAATAAGTATTTACCAGGTAGTCATATTCCAATTGTAGACCCCAGAGAAATAGAAAATCTCAAACCTGACTATGTAGTGATACTTCCATGGAACTTGAAAACTGAAATCATGAAACAACTTGAGTTCATTCGCAAATGGGATGGGGAATTCGTTGTGAGTACTCCAAAATTCAAAATATTCTAAGATGAAAATAGGAGTCGTTGGGGCATCCGGTTTTATAGGTAAGGCATTATGTTCTCATCTCAGTCAGTCTGGTTTCGAAATTTTAGCTACTTATAATTCAAGTACCCCTCCAAAAGGATACAGTTTTATAAAATTCGTCAAGCTAGACTTCCATCGACCTGCTAGTGATTCCATAAATCAGCTCATAAACTGTGATGTGATCATTAACTTGAGCTGGAATTATTTGAATGATTATTCATCGATCAATCATCTTACTGAAGAGTTACCTGGGCAAATAGAATTTTTACACCTACTTATAAGTCGTGGTGTAAGGAATTTGATGGTAACTGGAACTTGCCTGGAATACGGAATGCAAAATGGAAAATTGATTCCGGATCAAACAACGAACCCTATTATCAACTACGCGATTGCCAAGGACACCTTACGTAGGTACCTGTTCAATAATTTTCATGATATAAATATTCAATGGTTAAGGCTATTTTATGTCTATGGTGAAGGGCAATCATCCAAAAGTCTTTTACCCCAATTGCACCAGGCGATTGCCAGAGGTGATCAGTCATTCCGAATGTCCAAAGGGGATCAAATAAGAGATTTTATCCACATTTCACAGGTAGTGGGTAAGATGTCAGACTTGATAAAATCAAAAGATACAGGGATATACAATATTGGTACTGGAAATCCTACGTCTGTAAAGGAATTTGTTTTAAATGAACTAAAGAGGATCAACGCAAATATTAAACTTGAATTAGGTTATTACAACTACCCAGATTATGAGCCAATGCAATTCTGGGCCGGATAGAAAACAAAAAATCAATGAACAAAATTGAAGAATTTAAGGAAGAAGTAAGACAAAGAGTATCTGAATATGCAAAAAACGAAGAGCTAAAATATTCGGCACACCAGTTCATGGCATCATCAATTCCAGCCATGTATTCTTACAACTTCAGTTGGTTAGGAAGACCGATAATACAATATCCCCAGGATATTCTGGCCCTTCAGGAAATAATCTGGAAAACGAAACCTGACTTAATTGTGGAAACAGGAATTGCCCACGGTGGTTCACTCATTTTTAATGCCTCCATGTTAAAGTTAATAAACCCGCAAGGCCGTGTCTTAGGTATTGATATAGATATCAGAGAACATAACAGAGCGGAAATTGAAAGTCATTTTATTTACAAAGAGGGTCTAATTAAAATGATTGAGGGCTCATCAATAGATGAAAAAGTCATTTCTCAAGTTAAGGATGAATGCTTACAATTTGAAAAGGTCATGGTGATTTTAGATAGCAATCACACACATGACCATGTTCTCCAGGAATTGAAATTATACTCGGATTTTGTCGCCAAAGGCTGCTACCTGGTAGTATTCGATACAATGGTAGATGAATATGACGAAGATCTATTCGCTGATAAAAAATGGGGGAAGGGTGATAACCCAAAAACGGCAGTCAAATCCTTTCTATCTGAAAACACAAACTTTGAAGTGGACCATTTTTTTGACAATAAGCTTTTGATTTCTGTAGGTCCAAATGGATACTTGAAGAAGATTTAGAGATACATGAAAGCAATCTGTCCAATTTGTCGAAGTTCTAATCTCCGGTTTCTAACATCGCTTAAAGTACCTTCAATGCAAAATAAGGTATTTTCTAGTCGCAAAGACGCCATCGCTATTTCCACAGGTACCCTCGAGTTAAAAAAATGCGCCAACTGTGATTTTACATTCAATGCGGCATTTGACGAGTCCATCTTAAAATACGACCAAAATTATGACAATAGCGTCCCCTCCAAAGTCTTTGATAATTATTATAAAAGTATTCAGAAGTATTTGTTAAAAAAATATGACCTTAAAAACCATATATACGATATAGGTTGTGGCAAAGGACTATTCCTCAAATCTTTTAAAGAAAATTTTCGATCTATAAAGGGAATCGGTATTGATCCCTCCTATGAAGGTGAACCTATACCAGAAGAAAATCTCCAATTCATCACAGATTTTTTTTCCAAGGACCATTTCTCCAAAGAACCGTCTCTTGTTCTGTCAAGGCATGTATTTGAACATATAGAATTTCCTGTAGAGTTCTTAAAATCCATTTCAAATGCATTACACCCCAAGAAGAATGTTCCATTCTTTATTGAAGTTCCAGACTTCTTTTGGATTGTGGAAAATAAAACTTACTGGGATTTATGTTACGAACATGTCAACTATTTTTCAAAAAGCTCTATGTTCCAACTTATTTCGCGATCAGGTGCCTTAACTACACTCATCACACCAGCATTTAATAACCAATATCTATGGGCAGAGGGTTTTCTAAACCCCTCCTCACCCGGAACACACTCCGATTTTGAGGACAGCCTTCAAAATGGAAAAATTATAGATTTTTTTGAATCCATAGATCAATTAATTTCAGAGTTTGTTAACCAAATCAACTTAATAAAACTGCAGAATCATAAGGTAGTAATTTGGGGAATGGCTACTAAAGGTGTGCTATTTTCTAACCTGGTTGACCCAACCAATGTTCTGATCGATTTTTTCATCGACATAAATACCGATAAGATCGGGAAATATATTCCAGGGACAGGGGCGAAAATTGACTCACCTGAAATATTATCATCGCAAGATTTGGATAAAATCTTTGTTATTGTCATGAATCCAAACTACGCAGATGAAATAAAATCAAAAGTCACTGAAATGGGGAGAACTGCTATTTTTGTAGATGGTCATAACAACCCATTATGATGATAATGGATTTCGTTACAATTCATTTTTGCTTTGTTGTGAACCTGATCTTAGCCCTAACTGAAAAATATCATTTCCATTTCTGAAACCCTTGATACCTGATTAAGCTTCGGATGATTCAAAATAAATTCAATATAATTATCCCAACAAGAGAGCGAGCTGACACCCTTGAATGGTGCCTGAAAACCTGCTCACAACAATCTTATGAAAACTTAGTGATTATTGTCTCCGACAATTGCAGTACCGACCACACCAGAGATATTGTAGAATCCATAAATGACCGTAGAATTCAATATGTTAATACAGGTCGGAGAATCGGAATGTCGGAAAACTGGGAATTTGCCCTTTCCCAAGTAAAAGATGGTTATGTAATGTATCTCGGAGATGATGATGGTCTATTGCCCAATGCCATCGAAAACATAAATCGCATCATTAATGAATATAATTATCCTGCAATCTCATGGAATTGCGAAACATATTATTGGCCAAATTCAACCAAAGAAAAGGAGAGAAATATTCTTACACTGAACTTTGAGAACAAGGTGGAAATAAGGTCAGGAAGGGAAATGCTAAAGGACGTACTAAACTTTGAAAGGCCCTGGAGGGATCTTCCTTTTCTTTACATGTATGGTTTTGTTGATCACCAGGTCATTCTAAAAGCAAAAAATGGGTTGGACAGATTTTTTAATTCATGTATACCGGACATATATAGCGGAATTGTTTTAGGATTTCATTGTGATCGCTTCGTGTTTTCTAGAGAACCTTTCTCAATAGGAGGCACCTCGGCGCATAGCACAGGTGCATCCAATTCCAATCTATCCACGGAAAATTCAAAAGTTAAAGGACCTTCAACTACGTTTTATAATGAGAACAAAATTGAGATTCATCCCTTAGTACCATCCGTAATCACTCCGCAGTTGATAGTAGCTGAAACTTATTTTCAATTTAACGATCGATATCCGAATAGTGGAATGAAATTTTCCGTTGAAAAGTTGATTTCTAAATGTCTTTCAAGTTATCAATACAGTGAAAAAGATTCATACGAGTCTGTTAAAAGTGAATTAAACCAGCTAGCTAGAATTCACAATCTGCAAGATTATTTCAGTTCTATGCTAACTCGCTATCCAAATAAAGTATCCAAAGTAAAAAATTCAAATGTATTTGGATTTTACATTACAGGGACGGGTGCAATACTAGATGGCGCAAAATATGGTGTGAAAAATATTTATGATGCAACACAACTTTCCTATTTTGCTCGAACGATAACAAGGAACAAGGAACTTTCTTTCCCCAAAAAACTCATTCACGCAATTCGGACAATTAGGAAAAGAATTTTAAAAACACTTGTACATGCCCAGAAATAAACTAAGGGTTTAAAATACGGAAAGGATAGCTAAAAAGCGGCTGGAATAAATAATTATGGTATTTTATGGATATCCCTATTCTCCTTTTGAATTTCAATCGTCCTGATCACACTTCCAGATCAATTGGAAATTTACGTAAGATCAAACCAGCTGCAATCTATATTGCCCAAGATGGACCAAGGCGACAGAATGAAAATGACATCCAAAAGTGTAGAGAGGTAAGGGAGATATTGGAAAACGAAATTGATTGGGACTGTGAAAAAAGGTATTTGCTTAGAAATGAGAATCTAGGGTGTATGCAAGCTGTATCAGGGGCAATTGATTGGTTTTTTGAGCATGAGGAGTTTGGCATTGTAATGGAAGATGACTGCGAAATTTCAGATCAATTTTATCAATTCTGTGAAGTTTTGGGTGCTAAGTATGAAAATGATGACAGCGTTGCCATGATAGCATCCCATAACCCCGGAATAAGGACCACAAATACTGATTATTTTTTTAGTAGTCTAACAATGACCATTGGTTGGGCTACATGGAAAAAAAAATGGGAGGAGATGCACTTTTCCATGTCGGATTTTAATGAGTTCGTGTCTGAAGGAAAAATCAGCAAATACACCAAGGATAAACAGGCCAACGAATATATGCTTATGAAGTGGCAAGAATCATTCGAAAATAAAAATGATTCATGGGCTTATCGGTGGGCTTACCACGTCTTCAATCGTGACAAACTTTGCCTCGTCCCAAATGCCAATATGGTCAGAAATTTCGGTGTAAACGAATCCTCCGCCACCAATACTCAATTCGATGATCGAGGACTGGACAAACTGGAATTTGAGACCCTCAAGTTTCCCCTGCAGCACCCCTTGAGTATCCGACGTGATATAAACGTTGATCAGAAACTCTTTTATAAAATCCACAAATCAAAACAGCTTTTAATGGCAAACTGGCTGTTACCAACATCTATGGTGAAAATATTAAGACCTTTATATAAGAAAATAGCTAATCGATTGTAAATGCGGTATACAATTCAAAATGTGATGGTTAAATACGTACTACATTTCAATTGGTGGGCACTAATTACTGCTTAAACAATGAAGGTTATTCTGCTCAGCACATTTGAAAAGTCCGGAGGTGCGGCAATTGCCTCCTACAGGCTTTTCGAGGTTTTACAGAGAAAAAAAGGTGTAAGTGTAACCCTTCTATCGGGACAAAACCACTATTCGCTGCAATCGAGAAGCGATCTTTTACCGGGATTTGTTCGGTTTTTATTTAAGCGGCTGCTCCTTCTTATTGACAGATCAATCGTGCTTACTCTTTTAAAGGAAAGGAGGCATCTCTTTAAGTTTTCTTTACTGAAAGTTGGCATACCCCATTTCCTAATTGCTCCTTATATTCAAGAAGCAGATATTATTCATCTACATTGGACAAACATGGCTTTTTTATCAAAAAAATCCATGAAACACATCATACGGTCAAAACCAGTAATTATCACACTTCATGACATGTGGTACATCACAGGTGGCTGTCAGTATTCATTGAATTGTGAAAACCATAAGAATCAATGCGGTCATTGCCCAATGCTCCGGCATCCATATGAGAATGATGTAAGTAGAAGGCAACGGATCTTAAAAGAAGAACTTTTTAGAGATAATGTCAATGCTGTCGGAGTAAGTAGATGGCTCACCAATTTAGCTAAGTATTCCGGAGTTTTTGATTCGAATAATTGCTTTACGATTCATAATGGAATTAATATTGAAAACTGGTCGCAGCCCCCAACCGTGGACCTTCGACAAGTACATAATGTTGAAGTATCGGATTTGGTAATGACATTTGGAGCCGACAAAGCTATTTCCGATGAGCGTAAAGGGTATCCACTTTTGCTGGACGCATTAAGACAATGGTATCCCTCCAGGTCTGTTTCCATCTTCGTATTCGGAGCTTATGACACCAGCCTCCCAAAACCCTCGGAAAATATCCGAATCATAAATCTTGGCTGGTTAAACTCAACCCAGGATATGATCAATCTATATAGCGCAACTGATGTACTTATAATACCCTCTCTACAAGAGGCTTTCGGTCAGGTGGCTATTGAAGCCATGTTTTGCCGAACGGTATGTATCGGTATTCGAGGTACCGGACTTGAAGATATTATAAGCCATATGGAGAATGGATATTTGGCAGATTTCCCTACCAGCAAAAATATCCTTAAGGCATTAAATTGGATTCTTGATAACACCTCCTTCTTGCCAGAAATGGCTAACAAGTCCCATAAACTTGTCGTTGAGCGCTTCAACATTGAGAAAATTGCGGATCAATATGTTGATTTATACAAAAGAGTCCTTAATTAATCCTTATCCGTCAAACTATTTTTTGACCTTAATGTGAAAATAGTAGTGGCTAATATCATTATAGCTATCAATATGAAACTACCTGTCTGTATGGGTATTCCAAACTTAATGGAAGGTGGATCATATTCGAAGACAATCTCATGATTACCCGCCGGTATTTTTAATCCTCTAAGCAGGTAATTGACTCTAATATGCTCTACCTCCTCTCCGTCAAGATAAGCCTGCCATCCAGGTTGATAATAGATTTCAGAAAACACTGCAAACTCATCGTTGGAAGATTCGAATTGATACTTCAGGACTTCCGGATGGTAATCCATCAAACCTATCCGACCACTTCCTGCAAACGAGCCATTTGTTCCTTGCAAATAGCCAGAAAACCGTTTATCATAAACCGCCTCATCTCCAATATTTACGCTCTCTAAGGCATTAAATTCTTCATTTGCATCATTCACTTCAGTTATTGATTTTACCAACCATGCGTTGCCTAAAGCCTGATTATTTCTTTGAGCTTGTGGTTGATTCTCCGATCCATTCACTATAAAATACTTCGAATTAAGCATTGACAACACTCCCCGGTGCCCTTTTGAAATGTAGCCCTCTATCACCTCCTGATACCTTTGTAATTTTATTGCACTATATCCTCCTACTGAAAAATGGTGGTAAGAAGTGAGACCATCACCCGTAATATTTCTCGTGGTATTAAATACTCTATAATAGGATTCGTCTTGAAGTATCGTCTGATCCGCGGGAGTTATTGGTATTTGCTGCATTGCGCTTGACCTATTTACCACAAAATCATCGTGACCCAAATATCTACGATCCACAGGTAGCAAGTCAATAATGATTAAGATCAAAAACACTATATAAAATTGACTCCTACTTAATTTACCGACAAACCAAAACCAGAACGCAACAGAAACGGCAGCCAATAGCGCCAATCCTCGAAAAATATCGGCATTAAACAGTGAAATTCTGTCGTCAATCAAAGCATTTAAAAGCCACCCCGGGTAACCGTAAGAGCCATCATGGGCACCCTCAAAATCGAAAAATGCCTTCTTGAAAATTAGCCAGAACAGCAGGAGCCCGGAAACTATGATCAAAGACCTCATTAAAATCTTCTTTATGTCACCCGCTTTCAAACCCCCACTTACAATTTTATCAAGTGCCATAAATCCAAACATCGGAAAGATCAATTGAGGAATCGCGATGATCATAGTTACCGATCTAAATTTATTGTATAACGGCACGTTGTAAAAAAACAACTCTGAGAACCAAAGAGCGTTTTTCCCCATAGATAGCAGAAGGGATATTACAACCAAAACCAATCCCCAAACAAGAAGCTTTCGATCCAATACGAAGAGCGAGACAGCAAATAGTCCTACGATCAAAATTCCAAAATAAATTGCACCTTGAGTAAATGGTTGATCGCCCCAATACAAAGGTACCCGGCTCAATACCGAATTGATTTGATTTTCACCCATTCCATTAGTCCTTAAAACCTGGGCCATTTTGGAGTCGTCCTCCAGTTCTTCGCCGCTAGCACCTCCGTGAAAATAAGGAATCATTATAGTGAAAATCTCCGCAACTCCGTTACTCCAATTTAACGCATAATCAATGTCAAGTCCGGAGCTAGAAGATCTGTTAGAATCGACAGACGATGAGGTTAATTCTGAGCCACCCCTGTTAGACGCCTGTCCATACTCGTAAACTTTCCATAATCGCGGGATATTTCCACCAACAGCCAGAAAAGCGGCAATTAATAAAATTACTGATCCTTTGATAAATGTATTAAACTGACCAGCTTTTACTAGGTCCCAGGCCATGATGATTGCGTAGACAATCAACATTATTAATAGATAGTAACTAATCTGAATGTGATAATAGTATATATGAAAACCTAGTAATACAGTTGTCAACAACAAACTCTGAAGATATTTTCGAGAATATGCCAATATTGCACCAGCCAATACCGGTGCCATAAAAGCTATTGCGTATACCTTGTTATCATGACCAACTTCAATACTTATTATATTAAAACTGCTAAAGGCAAAAGCTAAAGCCGCTATTCCCGAAAGCCAGTTATTTACACCTAAGGTTATCATCAAAATGTAAAATCCTAGGTACAACCATAACATTATGACAACCGGTTGTGGAAGCCAAAAAAATATTGATTTATTAATAGAGAAATGATTCTTTAAAGATCCATTCTGCAATGGCATTCCCGAAAACTGCACATTTGACCAATGAATTTCTTCTCCCATATCTCGATACTCATTCAACTCGCTTAAGGTACCAGCCAACTGCACATTATCGCTCTGGACAAGCGTCTTCCCTTCATACAACGGGAAAAAATAAATGCTCACAATAATGAAATAAATCAGAAATGGAACCAGGTGAGGAAGGATTTTCTTAATGATGTCTTTGGCTTTATCCATATGTGGGGATTTCAAAAAAGAATAATGGTTCTGTATTATAGCCGTGCAAATTATTTGGTAAATTGCCGCGATTTAAGGCAAATAAACAACATCCCCATTAATTTATAAGTCTATATGAAGAGTATTGGTGTTTTTACATCGGGAGGGGATGCCCCCGGAATGAACGCTTGTGTCAGATCAGTAGTCCGAAATGCCCTTTACCTGGGTATGGATGTCTATGGTATAAAGTACGGGTATAACGGTATGATATCCGGCGACATCTATAAAATGAAGTCGTACTCCGTCAGCAACATAGTGCAAAAGGGAGGTACAATACTAAAAAGCGCAAGAAGTAAGGATTTCATGACTCCCGAAGGAAGAAAGAAAGCCTACGATCAACTAAGCAAAAGAGGGATAGAGGGTCTGGTAGCCATTGGAGGTGATGGAACATTCACCGGCGCCAACATCTTCCATGAAGAGTTTGGGATACCTGTTGTAGGTGCTCCGGGTACGATAGACAACGACCTTTACGGAAGTGATTTTACAATTGGGTTTGACACTGCAGTAAACACAGCGCTTGACGCAATAGACAAAATCAGAGACACAGCCAATTCCCATGATCGTGTGTTCTTTGTTGAGGTTATGGGGCGTAAAACCGGCTATATTGCCATACAATGTGGTATAGGTGGAGGTGCGGAATTTGTAATGGTACCGGAGACCTCAACCACGATCAAAGACGTAATAGAAACCCTAAAAAAAGGACGGGATAGTCAAAAAACCTCCTCAATAGTCGTTGTTGCCGAGGGAGGAGATGAGGGAAGCGCGTTAGAAGTAGCCCAAAAAGTAATGACGGAAATCCCGGAGCTCGACATACGGGTCACTAACCTTGGACACATTCAGCGCGGTGGATCACCAACTTCCTTTGACAGAATTTTAGCAAGCAGACTCGGCATGGCCGCCGTAGAGCATCTGGTAAATGGTAAGTCCGGTATGGTAGGTGTAATTGATGATAAAATCTCCTTTACCAGCTTCAAACTGGCTATTTCTAAAACCAAACCTATCAACCAGGAGTTGATGCGCCTTGTGAAAATTTTAAGTATTTAGCCACAGCGCTAATTCGCGTTTCAGATCATCAAACTCTCGGTGATCGAACCAGGAAATCTCTTTATGTTTTTTGAACCAGGTCATCTGACGCTTGGCATACTGGCGGGTATTTATTTTGATCTCCTCTGCCAATTCTGATTTTCCAAGCTTACCGTCAAAATGCTCAAAACACTCTTTGTAACCT
The DNA here is from genome assembly GCA_965228045.1 of Cyclobacteriaceae bacterium. Classification (GTDB taxonomy): domain Bacteria; phylum Bacteroidota; class Bacteroidia; order Cytophagales; family Cyclobacteriaceae; genus JANQEU01. The sequence goes on from OZ245789.1 coordinate 3,678,150, forward strand.
ACCGTGCGAAGCGCATTCTTATTGCGATATTCTTGTAAAGAATGGGCCTCATCTATCAGACCGGCTTGTATCATTTGGTCCACTCGCAGGTTGATTCGGTTTTTTAGATCTTCTCTTTCTCTATGAATTCCTATAGTAATGTGATCAAACACCCTTTCCTTTCTCGAGCCTCTCCTAAATTCTGAAAAAGGCTTGCCAGATGCCCTGATCACTTCTAAAGCCCTGATAACCCTTGCATGATTGTTTCTGTCCACCTCCTCATAATAGTCAGGATCTCTGGAATTCAGTTCTTCCAGAAGACCCTTTAAACCCCTGTCATTAAACTCTTTATTCAGTTGATGCCTTACTTCCATTGGAACATTCGGCATTGGATTAAATCCAAAAAGCAAAGCATTGATGTACATGCCCGAACCACCTACAAGAACTATGGTGTCCCTCCTTTTAAAATATTCCGTAAGAAAATCTATCCCCTCTTGCTCGTAAATCCCAGCACTGTAGGTATCAGTCACCGACAAATTATCAATGAAGTGATGCTTAACCTTTGATAATTGTTCAGGTGTTGGTTTTGCAGTACCAATGCTCATCTCCCGATAGAATTGCCTGGCATCCGCTGAAATGATCTCACAACCCAGCTCCAGAGCCAATTCTATAGCTATATCTGTTTTGCCAACGGCAGTCGGCCCCACAATGGAAATTAGTTTAGGTTGTCCCATACACCTGACTTGAAATAATTGGGTAAATTTAAATTGATGGAGTCGTCATTGGAGGAAACATCTGAATTAAAGGAAGAAATCTCACGATTGAGAGAGAAACTTGATCTGAAAAATAAGGACTATGAGACTTTAAAATCACGAAATGAAGATCAGTTACAACATCTGTTTCACAATTCAAATGACCTGATCCTCATATTCGATAAAAGCAGCCACATTCAGTTTGTAAATGAATCATGGAGATACAAACTGGGCTATCTTGAAAAAGATTTACAGAACCTGTCCCTCCGGAAATTAATACATCCGGACCAATGGTCAAGGACTCAAGAAATCATTGCAGACCTTTCCCCCGATACCAAATCTTCCCGATTAGAAACTGTCCTGCTAAACAGTCATGGACGAAGTATCTACGTTTCAGGACAAATAAACTGCCTTTTTGAGGGTCAAACTCCATATGAATATACAGGAGTCTTCTATGATACTTCCGAAAAAATACGTACCGAAAGCGTTCAGAAGTTGTTTTTTAGCATCGCGACCCTGACTCATCAGTCTGAGAATCTAAGTAAGTTCTATGATCTGATATATAAAGAGTTATCTAATCATTTAAAAATCAGAAATTTCTGCATTGCCGTAAAGAATACCAGCAAAATCGAATATCCTTTTAGAGTGTCTGAGGGAGAAGAGAAATCCAGTGTCATTGATGATCTTTTAACCGACTATACACTCGAGATCAACAAACCCATGATCATCTACGGTGAAGGAATCAGGAAAATAGCCGAACAAAGGAATAAAAAGATTGGTGAAAACTTCCCCAAAATCTGGTTAGGTGTTCCCATTCATGCCGGCACGGACCTAAAAGGGGTAATGATGATGTATTCGTTCATCGATCAATCCATTTTCAATCATAAAGACCTTGAGCTGCTTGATTTTATCTCAGGTCAGGTAAGCCTGGCTCTTGAAAGAAAGTCCAATCAGGAGAAAATCGAAGAACAATCTGCACGAATCAAAGCCATCTTTGACAGCAGCACTCATAAGATCTGGTCGATAAATCGAAAATTACAATTCACCTCATTCAACGAAAACTTTGAATCTGCCCTTGCAAAGTACTTTGGCAAAAAACCCGCGGTTGGTACCAAATTGAAAAGTACAGGTGTCCATGGAGAAAAGCATTTTGGCAACCTGCTTTCTGAGAAATACATGCAGGCCTTTGAAGGACGAAATGTCAATTTCCAAACTGAAATACTAACTGAGGGTAAAGAAAGAGTTTGGTGGGATATTTTTTTGAATCCCATATTTCTGCCTAATGGCAAAATTCAGGAGCTCTCGGCTATTGCCAATGACATTACCGAAAAAAGAAAGGCGGATCAGGTCATAAAAGAAAGCGAGGAAAAATTCAGAAACATTTTCGAATCTTTCCAGGACATCTATTTCCGCTGTGACCTTAATGGCGTCATAAGTATGGTCAGTCCTTCTATTCGGGAAGTATTGGGGTATGAGCCGGAATCAGTATTGGGCAACAATATAGAGGGTTATTTCATCTCGAAAAAAGCGACTAAAAACCTTGTGATCAAACTTTTGAAGAATCAGAAAGTCAAAAACTTTGAAGGTGAAGTCAAAACCAAAAAGGGGAGGCAAATTCAGTTTTTATGCAATATCAGATTAATTACAGCTGGTCCTTCCGGTCACTCAGAAATTGAAGGAGTGGCCAGGGACGTTACCCAACTGAAGTCAGCAAACAAAGAACTCCAAATGGCCAAGGACCTGGCCGAAAAATCATTAAGAGTGAAGGAAAGGTTCCTGGCAAACATGAGTCACGAAATCCGTACCCCCATGAATGGGATTATCGGTATGATCGATCTATTGGGTTCTACAGATCTGGATGAGGAACAATCAGATTACATCCGAACCATTAAAAAATCATCAGACAATCTGCTTAATATCCTGAATGACATCCTGGATCTGTCCAAAATAGAGGCAGGCAAAATGGAACTTAGGCAGGAACCAGTGAATCTTGTAGAAACTTTCGAGAAGATTTATGATCTCTACTCCCAACAGGCCTACCTGAATGAAACGAATTTGTATTACCATCTGGATGACCGATTGCCGGATTATGTGCTGGCAGATGAGACTAGATTGATTCAGGTCATTTCAAATCTGACAAATAATGCAATAAAATTTTCGGACAAAAGAGGCACAATTAATCTTAGCATAGTTGTCATAAATGAGTCAAAGTCGGGTTATGAATTTAAAGTCACGGTAAAGGATTCCGGCATCGGCATTGATCCAAAGGATCAGGGAAAGCTATTCCAGAGTTTTAATCAGATCGACAATGCCGACAATAAGCAGTATGGAGGTACAGGGTTAGGATTAGCCATTTCCAAACAACTAGTGACCTCAATGAAAGGAGGTATCGGAGTGGTCTCCACCCCGGGATTTGGTAGCACTTTCTGGTTTACTTTCAAAGCCAAAAAAGTGAAGACCCTTCCGGAAATTTCTAAACGGACGGAGGAAAGTCTGAATCAGCAGTTTATTGATTCACAACCTAAAGTGCTTCTGGTAGATGACAATGACATCAACCGTCGGGTAGCTTCACAGATTTTGAGTAAGGCGGGATGCAAGGTTACCGATGCACCTAATGGTCGATCCGCTCTACAAATACTACAAGCAGCTACATTTGACCTGATTTTTATGGATATCCAAATGCCCGAAATGGATGGTGTCGAGACCACCCGTAAGATCCGCGAAATGAAGATAAAGGAAGTCCCTCCCATCATTGCAATGACTGCTTACAGCATGGAAGATGACCGTGATAAGTTCTTAAAACAAGGACTTGACGATTACCTGGCTAAACCAATTAAAAGTACACTGTTGGTTGAAAAGGTCAAAAATTGGACAAGGTTTGAGGCAAAAGCAGTGGATAGTCAGGTTTTTAAGGAGCATACGGAAGATCTGATCATCAACCAAAACACACTAAATCAGCTCCACAAGTATGGAGGAAGTGATCTGATAGAAAGTGTGCTAGGTGATTTTGACAATGAAGCGGCCGAGTTCATTTCCAAATCCCAAAAGGCGCTTAAAGAAAAAAAATATGAGGATATTCAGAAATTCATGCATACCTTAAAAGGAAACTCTGGCACGCTCGGCATCGAGCGATTGTCAAAACAAGCCACGATTGTGGAAAAGCAATTAAAAGAAAATAAATTTGACCAATTGGACTCCCAACTAGACCATTTGAAAAAAGCGTTTGATGAATTTAGAGACAACTATAAAAATCTTTTGACAAATGAGTAAAAAAATACTAGTCGCAGAGGATAGCTCCGTTATCCAAAACCTAACCAAAAGAATACTTTCCATTCAAAACTACCAGATCGATTCTGTTAAGAACGGCTCAGATGTTTTGAAGAAACTCGAAAGTGAAAAATTTGACCTTGTTCTTTTGGACATCAATATGCCTGTAATGGACGGCGAGGAATGCGCTCGTCAGATCCGGGCTAATTCCAATCCTGACATAAAGGATATACCTATCATTGCCATCACAGGTAATGCAAAAAACTACAGTGTAGAAGACTTTAGAAAAATCGGAATAAATGACCTGCTGCCGAAACCATTGAATTACGACTCGATGGTGGACCTGGTGAATTCGTACCTGAAAAACTAATGACCGTAAAGTATACCAATCATTTCCTGCACAAACTGGAAGATGTATTCAGTGAATCAGACTATATCCTGCGATATGAAAAAGGAAACTTCCAGTCTGGTTACTGCATACTGAACGAGAATAAAGTGGCTGTTGTCAACAAGTATTTTTCGCTTGAAGGTAAGATCAACAGCCTTATTGAGATCCTGAGAACAGTATCAATGGACACATCTAATCTTAGCGTCAAAAACAAATCACTCCTTAATGAACTGAGGGAAAACCAGCTTCAGTTTTGATAATTACTTTTCTTGGAACAGGTACTTCACAGGGTGTACCGGTAATCGGATGTGAGTGTGATGTCTGCCGGTCTTTAGATTTCAGAGACAAAAGGTTACGTACATCCGTGCACATCCAATCGGAAAACACCAGCGTGGTCATTGATACGGGTCCGGATTTCAGACAGCAGATGCTACGGGAAAGAATTAAGAAGGTGGATGCGGTGGTCTACACCCATGAGCACAAGGATCACACAGCAGGACTTGACGACATAAGGAGTTTTAATTTTTTGCAAAAAACCGACATACCCATTTACGGTAGAAAAAGTGTATTAAACCAGATTAAGAATGAGTTTTCCTACGCGTTTTCTGAAAAGAAATATCCGGGCACACCAGAAATAACTACTGTAGAAATCAATGAAGATCGCTTTGATATCAATGGCCTGGAATTTATTCCCATCGAAGTCATGCACTACAAGCTACCTGTTCTGGGCTTCAGGATTGGAGATTTTACTTACGTAACAGATGCAAACTCTATTCCGCCTGATCAGATCGAAAAAATCAAAGGTTCAAAGATTCTGGTATTGAATGCACTTCGAATTGAGCCTCATATCAGTCATTTTTCCCTGGAAGAGGCGATAGACATGGCAACAAAAATTGGTGCGGAAACTACCTATTTCACCCACATGAGTCATTTGATGGGAAGGCATTCGGAAGTGTCTGAAAAACTGCCTGAAGGGATTATGCTGGCATGGGATGGTTTGAAGTTGGAAGTCTGACATGTTTCACAATTTCCTCATTATCGAGAAAATCTCGGAAGAGCTTCGACTGATACTCCCTGGGTTCCAGGTCGTCGAATGCTTTTCGCAAAATAAAGACGAACTCATAATTTCATTTCTGAATGAAAAGAATGAGGAGTTCTACATCAGAGCTTCACTTTCTCCATCGGTATCCATGATCTCATTCCCGGGTCAGTTTCATAGGGCAAGGAAGAACAGTGTGGATCTCTTTCCGCAATTGATTGGAAAGCAGGTTCATTCGGTGATAAACAACCAATTCGACAGATCTTTCTATTTGACTTTTGACCAAAATACGGCACTGGTTTTCAAGTTACATGGTAATCGGTCAAATGTGATACTTTTTAAAGATGCCAGGCTACAAGCCCTGTTTATATCCCGATTGAAAAATGACAAGGCCATTGACAATCCCGATCTTTCCCGAAATCCAGATCTCGAAAATCCATCCCAATCTGATATTTCCTTACTTGAAAAACTGCTTGGTAAGCAAATAATTAGTCAGATCAGCGGATATGAAAGCAGCAATGATCAGGGGAGTTTACTGACGAAAAAGATCCGATCGCTCAGGAATTCAGAATTGTCCGTGGACGATACAGATAAACCAACCTTGACTTTCGCCGATCAGGGACAAAACCCATTAGAAGCCTGCAACAAAGTATTTCATCTGTTTCATACCGAATATCAGCTGAAGAAACAGAAGGATGAACTGCTAAAATCCATCAATGGCGAGATCAAAAAAACGAAAAATTACCTTGTCCGGTCAAACAATAAGCTCCAGGAGTTAAAAACCCGTAGGTCATATGAAGACTATGCTAACATTCTCATGGCGAACCTTCACAACATTTCACCTCAATCCAAATCAGTCGAACTGGAAGATTTTTACCTGGGGGGCTCTGTCACCATCAAACTTAAAAAAGAACTCAGCCCTCAAAAAAATGCCGAACAGTATTACCGAAAGGCCAAAAACGAGAAACTGGAGATTAAGAACCTGGAAGAAAATATTTTTCGAAGAGAAGCAGACCTTGATGGTTTAAACCAGAAACTTCACGATATCAGTAATGTATCGACCTTATCAGAGCTTAAACCTTTTCAGAAAAAACGCAGGCAGGAGAAGGAGTCCGACATGCCCCTTCCCTACCAGAAGTTCGGGTACATGGGTTATGAGATTCGTGTTGGAAAAAACGCCCGTCACAACGATGAATTGACCTTTAAACACACAAGGAAGAATGATTTATGGCTCCATGCAAGAGATGTAGCCGGTTCCCATGTGGTAATAAAGAACGACAAAGATGTGACCATTCCTCAACCTGTAATCGAATATGCAGGAGCCCTTGCCGCCTACTTTTCCAAAAACCGCACGGAAGGATTAGCTTCAGTCAGCTATACAGAGAAAAAATACGTTCGAAAACCCAAAGGATTGCCACCCGGAAAGGTGATTATGGACCGTGAAAAAGTGATTATGGTCAAACCAATAAAACCCTAGTCGCCGACCCGGTGAATCTTCATCATATTGGTGTGCCCGGTCCAGTGACTTGGCATGGAAGCAGTACTGATGTATACATCTCCCTTCTCCAAATGGCCCTCCTGCACCAACATTTCCTCGATCTCCCCCAGGGTTTGATCAATGGAGTCCTTTCCGTCAAAATAGAAACCCTTTACACCCCAAAGTAAATTTAGTTCTCGGAGCAGATGATGATTATTGGTGAAAACATATATCTGAGATTTCGGTCGATGCATAGCCAGTTTATAAGCCGTATATCCGGATTTTGTCATTCCGATAATGGCTTTGGCATTGACAGATTCGCCCAATCTGCAGGCAGCCCGTATCAAAAGATCATTTAACCTTGTAGAGGAGTTATCCACTTCCTCATCAAACTTATTGTAAATCCTTTCTGACTGCGTTTCAACAGCAGCAATGATCTTGCTCATTGATGTAACGGCCTCAACCGGAAAGCTCCCGGAAGCGGACTCAGCTGAAAGCATTACGGCATCTGCACCATCCAGAATAGCGTTGGCTACGTCATTTGCTTCTGCCCGTGTGGGCCGTGGATTCTGGATCATGCTCTCCATCATTTGCGTAGCAATGATGACAGGTTTCCCGACTTCCTTACACTTTTTAACAAGGATTTTTTGAACCATTGGTACATCCTGCATGGCAATCTCCACTCCGAGATCACCTCTTGCCACCATCAGGGCATCAGTTGCTTCAATGATCTCATCCATGTTTTCGAGGGCCTCAGGTTTTTCTATTTTGGCCACGACTTTCGTGTCTTTTCCGGCCTTTTTGATGATCTCTTTTAACTCCAGTATGTCCTTCGCCTTTCTCACGAACGAAAGTGCCACCCATTCAAGGTTGAATTGTAATCCAAACTCAAGGTCTTTTCTATCCTTTTCTGTAAGGGATGGGGCGGATACTTTTGTGTTTGGGAGATTGATACCTTTGCGGGATTTAAGCACCCCACCATAAATGATCTCCGTATGGACCATTTTATCCTTGACCGATTCTACCTTCAGCTCAATATTTCCGTCATCGATAAGAATTGTGTCTCCTGGTCTTACATCGTTGATAATTTCCTTATAAGTAGTACTTACGACCTTTTCATCTCCCTCCCTGTCGTCGATTGAAATAGATATTTTTTCTCCGGGTTTGATCTCCACACCACCATCCTTCATTTGGTTAATTCGGATCTTTGGTCCTTGTAAATCCTGCAGTATTGCCTTATTTGTCCCAAACTCCTCGTTAATTTCTCTGATCCAATCAATTGATTTTCTATGATCTTCATGTGTCCCGTGCGAAAAGTTAAGTCGGAAGACATTGGCGCCTGCCCGACTCAGTTCTGTGAGTATCTTTTTGTCTCTACTGGCCGGACCTATTGTGGCAACAATTTTGGATCTTTTGGGAACTATTTCTACCATGGTGTTTTAGAACAATAAATTTTCCTTTTGCTTAATTTTCTCGACATTCAGTTTGACCAAATAAGTGATCAAAGGGATTTCTTTGAGTGACGAAATTAAGCCATCAAAATCAAAGTCATCTATGGAGGTTTCTATTTTGATAAAAAAATCAAATTCCTTTAGCTCAGGAATCAGAAATTGGTTCCGCATTGAGTTGCTGACATTGAGTCTGTTTCGCAATAAAGTATGTTGATATTGATCGGTTTTATCCTCAAAATTCGAGACCAGCATTTTGGTATTGTCATTGAATTCCAGTCTCAGGTCCGCTACTCTTCGAAAATTAAAAAAACCTGTATTATTTAGGTACCATGCAAGCTTATGATCCTTGGCATTGCATATAATCCCAACTAACTCAAAAGAAAAATCTACGTAAGGAGTTAAGCGTTTTCGAGCCATAACACATCATAGATAGACACAACATTGGACAAAACCAACCCGTTTTGGCCATTTGAAATAAATTTGAATTGTATGGTTTTAATGTATTTCTTTGCACAGAATTTAAACTAAACAAACAGTATAATGTCAGAAATTGCACAAAAAGTAACGTCAATAATTATTGATAAATTGGGTGTTGAGGAATCTGAAGTAACACCCGAAGCCAGTTTTACTAACGACTTAGGTGCAGACTCTTTGGACACAGTTGAGTTGATCATGGAATTTGAAAAAGAATTCAACATCTCCATCCCGGATGATCAGGCCGAAAATATTGCAACTGTAGGACAGGCCATTAGCTACTTGGAAGAAAACGTAAAATAACAATACCCTTTTCTTTTTATATATGGAGTTGAAACGTGTGGTCATCACAGGCATCGGAGCCATTACACCTTTAGGTAACACCAGAGAAGAATACTGGAAAAACCTGGAAAAAGGAGTCAGTGGTGCAGCTCCTATCACACGTTTTGACGCCGAAAAATTCCGGACAAAGTTCGCCTGCGAGGTGAAGGATTTTAATCCAACTGATCATCTTGATCGAAAGGAAGCCAGAAAAATGGATCCTAACACCCAATTCGCCATGATAGTAGGTGAAGAGGCCATTCAGGACAGTGCACTTGACCTGGATGCCATTGATAAGGATCGTGTAGGTGTAATATGGGGTTCGGGAATCGGTGGCCTGAGAACTTTTCATGATGAAGTGACAGACTTTGCCAATGGAGACGGTACGCCTCGATTCAATCCATTCTTCATTCCTAAGATGATCGCCGATATCTCTCCGGGGATGTTGTCTATAAAATATGGCTTCAGAGGTCCAAATTTCGCCACAGTCTCTGCTTGTGCTTCCTCTAACCATGCCCTCAACGATGCCTTCACTTACATCAGACTCGGAAAAGCTGACATGATGCTTACCGGAGGATCTGAAGCGGGTGTTGTGGAATCTGCCATGGGTGGATTCAATGCCATGAAAGCCCTTTCGGAAAGGAATGATTCACCCGAAACCGCCAGCCGTCCTTATGACAAGGAAAGAGACGGGTTTGTGCTTGGTGAAGGTGCTGGAGCTTTAATTCTTGAAGAACTGGAGCATGCGAAAGCAAGAGGTGCGAAGATTTACGGTGAGATATTAGGTGGTGGAATGTCTGCCGATGCCTATCACATAACTGCTCCCCATCCGGAAGGACATGGCATCATTAAGGTGATGGCGGAAGCATTGAAGGATGCTGGTCTTCCTAAAGAAAGTATTGACTATGTAAATACGCACGGAACCTCGACCCCACTGGGAGACTCCGGGGAATTGAAAGCCATACAGCAGGTATTCGGGGACCATGCATACAAAATGAATATAAGCTCCACGAAATCGATGACCGGCCATTTGCTTGGAGCTGCTGGTGCAATTGAGGCAGTGGCTTGTCTGCTCGCCCTCAATAAAGGAGTGATTCCCCCAACCATTAATCACTTTACGGATGATCCCGAAATCGACCCTGATTTGAACCTTACTTTCAATAAAGCTCAGAACAGGGAGGTGAATTATGCCATGAGCAATACTTTCGGTTTTGGCGGTCACAATACCTCTATCATTTTTGGTAAGTACAATGGCTAATTAGTGCTTGCTTTACTGAGTAGATTACGAAACAGCATCTCCTTCCTCCAACCAAAAGAGGAATTCCAACTTCTCAGAGCATTTAAAAACATTACCGGATTTGTTCCCGGAAATCTCACGTTATATAAACTGGCCATGCGCCACACCAGCGCCGCGCCTGTAAACAATCAGGGCCTTAGGGAATCCAACGAAAGATTGGAATATCTCGGTGATGCCATCCTTGGGATGATCGTGGCCGAATGGTTGTTCACCAAATTTCCATTTAAAGACGAGGGATTTCTAACTGAAATTCGCTCTAAGATCGTGAACCGGGAGGCTTTGAACCTTGTTTCGAGAAAAATAGGATTGAAGGATTTGATCGAATTTCAAAAAAATCCGCGGTCTTTGTCTCCCAAATCCATCTACGGAGACTCGCTCGAAGCCCTGATTGGAGCTATCTATCTCGATCGTGGCTATGGTAAATGCAAAAAATTTGTGATCCATAAATTGCTAATACCTCATTATGATATTGAAATGGTAGTAAATACGATTACCAACTATAAAAGCAAAATCATTGAATGGGCCCAAAAAGAAGACAGGAATCTGGCATTTGAGGTAGTGCACGATGATGACAACAAGAATTCCAAACAGTTCGTGGCACAGGTGATTATCGATGATGAGACTTTCGAGAAAGGTCACGGACTCAGTAAGAAAAAAGCGGAACAGGATGCCGCAAGGCGAACCATTGAGAAGCTAGACCTGGATATACCATGAGTCGTAAGCTCAGAATTGGAGGTGCGACGCTGAATCAGACTCCATTGGATTGGCAGGGCAATACTCAAAACATCCTTACCGCCATTTCCGATGCTCAAAATCACAATGTTGACATTCTGTGCCTTCCCGAACTCTGTATTACCGGCTATGGCTGCGAGGACTGGTTTCTCAGCGATTGGGTTCCGGAAAAAGCTATCAGGCAACTTGACGTAATCTTACGAAAGACCGGAGGTCTAACGGTGACGGTAGGTTTGCCAGTCAGGAAAAATAACAAGGTGTACAATTCCATTGCCGTTGTCAGTAACAATGAAATTCTAGGTTTCTATGCCAAACATAACCTCGCAAATGAAGGGGTACATTACGAACCCAGGTGGTTCAATTCCTGGCCATATGAGAGTATTGAAACCATAGAGTATGAGGGAAGGGAAATTCCTTTTGGTGCAATCGACCTTAAGATAGAAGGCATCAGAGTGGGATTTGAAATTTGTGAGGATGCCTGGCAGGAAGACAGACCAGCTCGTAATCTCGTTAAGAAAGGCATTGAACTTATTTTGAATCCAAGCGCAAGCCACTTTGCGTTCAACAAAGAGAAAATCAGAGAAGGTATTGTTGTAAGTAGCTCCGAAAAGTTTAATTGTACCTATCTCTATACCAATTTACTTGGAAATGAAGCAGGCAGGATGACCTATGACGGGGATATCCTTATTGCCAGAAATGGCAAACTTATTGGTCACAACCGACGATTCTCATTCAAGAGTATAAACACCTTATATCTGGATGTGGATTTCGATTCGGATGCATCTGAAATTAACATTAAGGAGGACTTCCGGACCAGTTTGGAAGAATTTGCTCACGCGGTGCCATTGGCTTTATTTGACTATTGCAGAAAGAGTAAAAGCAAAGGATTCGTTCTTTCTCTTAGTGGTGGGGCAGATTCCAGCACTATTGCAGTTCTGGTCGCTCAAATGGTCCGTCTCGGTGTGAAGGAACTGGGTCATTCGACCTTCATCGAAAGATTGGGGCTGCAAAGAGATTCAGAGACAGAAAAAGAAATTGTAGGGCATATTTTGACCACAGCTTACCAGAGAACCCAAAACTCTTCAAAGGAGACAACTGAATCCGCACGATACCTGGCCGAATCCCTGGGCGCCACCCATTATGAGTGGAAGATTGATGATCAGGTTGACGGATATACAAAAACGATTGAAACGGCAATCGGCCATGCGCTGACCTGGGAAAACCACGATATCACACTTCAAAACATTCAGGCAAGGGCCCGCTCTCCTGTCATCTGGATGTTGGCAAATCTCAATAATGCATTGCTGCTGACTACTTCCAACAGAAGCGAAGGTGATGTTGGTTATGCAACTATGGACGGTGACACAAGTGGGAGTATTAGTCCTATCGCAGCAGTGGATAAAGAGTTCGTATTAGAATGGATCCGGTACGCTGAAGTGGAGCTGGGATTCGAAGGATTGTCAAAAGTGAACCAGTTGCAACCGACCGCTGAACTTCGTCCTTCCGATCAAAAACAAACGGATGAGAAAGACCTAATGCCTTACAAGGCATTGGCATCAATTGAGCGGCTTGCTATAAAAGAAAAACAGTCTCCGAAAGCGGTTTTTGAGGCGCTGAAAAGTGAATTTGATCCCTCAGATCTCAAAGAATGGATCAGGAAATTCTTCAGGCTGTGGGCAAGAAATCAATGGAAGAGAGAGCGTATAGCCCCTAGTTTTCATGTGGATGACTTCAACGTAGACCCAAGAACCTGGTGTCGCTTCCCGATCTTGTCGAGTGGGTTTGCCGACGAGTTGGGGGAATTGTAGTTACCATCACAGAAATAGCCTCTTGATATAATTGATTTTTTCACGCTAAGAGGCAAAGAAGAGGTTAAATTTCTCTCGCAAGAATGAATAGGCATTTCAGCGATAAAATAGGAATTAATGAGCCAGCAATGAACCAGGAAAACAAATTAGAGTATTGCTTATATTTACTTTATGGACGGAGTAGCTAAAACCATCAAATCCAATCTAGATACCCTTTTGACACAGTTAGAATTGGACCAGCAAATGGAGGTAATGGAATTTGCCAAAAAATTAGTTGAAAAATCTGAAATCAATCAGATGATCCAGGACTCCGAGAATGACATATTAATGAACCGCTCAAAATCATTTAATCAGTTTAATGAGGATTTTGAGGATTGGAAAGCGAAAAGAAAAGATACTTTAAGGTAGAGATCACTTACTCGGCACAAATTAGCTTTTATAAGATTCTACACTATCTATATGATAATTATCCATTAAAGAGTGCCAAAAAATTCGCTGACAAAATTCGGGACAAACTGAATCCCTGGCTACATTCCCGAACCGAGGAGTCATTGACCGCTCTATAAAATTTGGTAAACACACCTATAGAACCCTAATTGTAAATAGAACTGAAAGAACGACATTCAAAATTATTTACTATATCAATGATCCAGAATCTACGGTATTTGTAGTAGGATATCATCCTTCAGAAATGAAATCAACTTATTAAAACAAAATTCAAGGAACCGGATCATATCCCTGACCACCCCAGGGATGACAACTGGATATCCGCTTCATTGCCATCCATCCTCCCTTAAATAACCCATGCTTCAAAATGGCCTCTTTGGTATATTGCGAGCAGGTAGGTGTATATCGGCAGCTATTTGGAAAATAAGGTGATACAGCATACTGGTATAAAACAACAGGTAACACAAATATTTTCCTTATCCAGCTTTTCATTTACACAAAACTACCCGGCACATTTGGAGCAAACAATAAAAATCATTCAGTTTGCCTTTTGTTTTGGAAATGACCGGAAATTATGAGCATTTCCTGTCGTTTAAGATGATGAGATTGAGGACGTTTCCCCTACTTTTTGTACTGATATTATCTGCATTTATGGCGGATGCCCAAATCCAATCCACGGATTCGCTTGATGACTTCACCATCGACAAGATTTATATCATTGGGAACAGAAAAACACACAAATCGATAATTCTCCGGGAGCTTGGGTTTGAGGAAGGAGGAACGTATCTCAAGACCGATGTACCCCAAATGATCGAGGATGCCAATATGCGTGTCTATAACACTAACCTATTTAACAAGGTTGATGTTCAGTTTTTGAACAAATCCGATTCTACTTCAGATGTCATGGTAAGTCTGGATGAAAGATGGTATTTCTATCCGGCACCTATCTTCAGAATCGAGGACAGAAATTTCATGGACTGGCTGGTCAACAGGTCCGGCGGTACCAGTCGATTGAATGTCGGTGGAAAATTGGATCAGTTCAATTTTAGAGGAAGAAATGAGCAACTGCGATTTTTAAGCGAGCTGGGTTTTGATAAAGGTCAGGTCATTCGCCAACGGCATATATTGAATTATGTCATCCCCTACATTGAGAAAACCCAAAGGAATGGGCTCATTTTTGATTTTGCGTACACTGAGCAGGAAGATATCGCCTACCAGACAACTGACCACATTCCCACACTGCTCAAGGACAGGGAAATAAACAGGATCGCTTTTAATTCACAGGTGACGCATTCATTCCGCCCGAATTATTATTCCACGCATTACACTTCAATTGGCTTTAAAACGACGAGCATTACGGACACAGTGGCGATTCTGAATCCCAATTATCTTGGTGACAGTCGGAAGCATCAAAAAGCCTTTAGATTAAAATATCAATTCATCAACGACAGAAGAAATAACCGGAATTTTCCAACACAAGGGTATTACTTCAACGCTTATGCCAAACAGAATGGACTTGGCATTTTTGATGATCTGAGCATTTTTTCAATGCAGGCAATTTATTCTCGTTATCGGGAATTAGGCAAGGGTTGGTACCTGGCCAATGGATTGATTGGATTTGCGTCGTTTCCACAAAATCAGCCATATTTCAACTATTCCGGCATAGGTTACGACGATATTTTTATGCGAGGTTTTGAATTGGTTGTGGTAGAAGGCCCCAACTTCATCCTTTCCAAAAACTCGCTTAGAAAACTTCTGTTTAAGACAAAGGGAGATATTAGTAACATTATCCCTATTGATCAGTTTGACGATGCCAAGCTGGAGCTTTATGCCAAATTTTTCGTTGATGGAGGTTTTGTGGAAAATTATCCAAGATATGAGATTAGCAATCGACTTTCGGATACGTACCTGTACAGCGTGGGCTTGGGCATTGACATGGTGACAATGTACGATCTTGTAATACGATTTGAATACTCCTACAACTCGGCGGAGGAGTTGAATTTTGCATTGAACATCAAGGCGGATATACAATAAATGTCACCGGGATCTTATCCCGGTGACATCATCTTAATTCCCGGATCTATTCAAAATTATCTTTCTTACGAGTTCGGTTTCACCGTTTATTTTGAGGACATAAACGCCATCTTTCATTTCCCTGGGAATACTAAGACTTAACTCATTGCCTTCTATTGGCTTGGAGAGTATCAGTTTACCATTTAAATCAAATATCGATATCCGCTTCAGGTCTTCCCTGCTTAACCGAATCGTCATATTATCCCTGACAGGATTAGGAAACAATAAAATGTCCGTATCTAATTCATTCAGGAAAGGAATCCCGTCTCCCTCAGATACAGGGGGATCACCGGGGTTAGGTGTCCTGCCACCACCTGGAGTTCTTACAGAAACACTCAATGTCTCAGCCCCTCCACTCCCACAGACATTAACACCTTTAAATTGAATCAGGCCATTGTTCGGACCTACAAGGGCGGTAAGATGACGAACATCTCCGCCATCAATGATACCCCAGCGATCAGGTGACGGATAAGCAAAGACGGGATCATCGAAAGGGAATGGTAAAAGCCATTGATAAGACGATGCTCCCTCGACTTCCGAACCGCTGTAATTTACAATCGCTCCGTATGGGACACTGGTTGACCCAAAAATGTCATCAGAGGGAAAAGCTGGCTTTCCAACCCAAACCTCCTTCACAATCTGCTGACCGGCATAAGTTGCCGTAATTGTACCAATTCCTCTAAAGCCAGGATCAGAAGCAACTACCGTTACCTGATCGTTATTAGAGGACACTATGGACAAATTAGGTGATACCCCCCAGTTTACGGTAGACTCAAACGGGTGAAATTTTGTGATTTCAATTGTAGCATTTGAATTGAAACAGGCAAAATCATCTCCATCCAAATGACCAAAAATCGGTTCCCCAACACCGACGGCATACCATGCATTAGCAACTGTTATGGATTCTAACGAATTCTCTCCGAATATATCATCCGAAGCATCTATGGCATAGGTTCTTGCATCAAAATAATCCATCCCAGGATGAAAGTATTGACTTTGAGCTCTATAAAGAATTTTTGCAGCATTTATTATTCCAATTCCGTCCTCAATGTTGAAAAGGTCGCCATTGTCGTTACTGCCTCCTCCTCCACCATCTCCTTCACTTAATAGATAAAACCAATGACTAATAATAGTACTGTTCGTATGTGTGTTTGATGCGTCCCAAAATGTTCCTAAATAGGTATCTGGATTACCAGATACATTTGGAGCTTGTAAGTTCCTATCTGGCCCGTCTGATTCCTCACCAAAAATGTAAATTGCCTTCTCCGGAGCGGCAAAGGCCGTGACACAAGCAGCCCATATATCACTCAGACCTTCTTCCATGGGTCCTTGATCTCCGCTATTACCCAATTGGGAAGTAAATGATTCGAAACCATGGGCAATTTCATGTGCAACAACATCAAAACTTGCTGCTGGGTTATCACCAGTACCAGGGCCACAAATAACCCTGTCAGCCCAGATTGCATTGTTATTACCCAATTCACCCATCGATGCGTTGGCATATATGGAAATAGGGAAACCAGTACCATCGATACCATTTCTTCCGTGTACCTCTAAAAAGTAGTCGTGATACATCATTGCAGCCCAATGTGCATCGAATAGAATATTATCCTTCCGTGAATTATCATATTCTTCCGCAGTCCAATTGTTATCCAGATCCCAAAGATCAAATCCCAAGTCAGGTCGATTTACGGGTGCCAAATCCATTTGATAGGTATGAATACCTTGCCCCCTAGTTTGATCTAGTAGACGAAATTTACCAAGCAAAAACTTAGTCTCAATTTCTCTTGTCCCACTATTTCGGGTGTCCGCTGTACCTTCAGAAGAATCTATCAATGATTCGCGAGAGATTATATCACCGGAATTTGCCTTAACATAAATAACATTGGCTCAATGGAAAACACTTCAAAGCGAAAAGCGAGAACAGGTTCATAATTTTTACCTGTCCCGTTCATATTCGCAATTACCAACTCTCCAACAGGAAAGTATGTTGCATCCGGGTCATTTTTAATATGTTTAATTTCATCTTCAAAATACTCATTTTGCCAGACATACTCCGTTGCGTTTAAATAATTCAAAACCTTATTAAGAGCATCTTGCTCGGATATGGGAGTATCTAATTCAAAGTTTTCAAAATCAACTTTTTGACCTCTCATTCGCCATACCACACCATTTTTGGAAGTTATATTGTAATAAGAGTTTTCAACTTTAACTCCCTTGTAATATTGTTGCAATTGCTCTGTGACAATTCCAAATTCGTCTTCTTCTCTTGACCGAATGGGTCTAAGTTCATGATGTTTCGGTAGTACTTCATTTTCAATTAAGAAGGAATTAATGGAGAATAAGTCATTCCGAACATTTGGTTTCGTAAGTCGAAGACTTTTGTTTGGTTGTTTACTTTTTTGACTCAAGTGATTTGATCCCAAATCTTGACCTTCAATAAATTGAGATCGAATAATTAAGAAACTTAGTAGTAGTAGAAATTTTCTCATAGCTAGAATTAATTTGATTCATTTAAACCTAGTAATAATAGGAATAGGTTTAGTGAAAAGGGCGACTACAAATCGTCTACACCTGAAACACAATAGTCTTTCTAATTACGGTCTCACTTACAGGTTTCGATTGATCTTAATATAATAGAAAGGTCAATAGTGCTATACATGGGAATCTTTTATGTTAGCGCACGGAATCTTGTCGCGATGACATCATCTTAATTCCCGGATCTATTCAGAATTATCTTTCTTACGAGTTCGGTTTCACCGTTTATTTTGAGGACATAAACGCCATCTTTCATTTCCCTGGGAATACTAAGACTTAACTCATTGCCTTCTATTGGCTTGGAGAGCATCAGTTTACCATTTAAATCAAATATCGATATCCGCTTCAGGTCTTCCCTGCTTAACCGAATCGTCATATTATCCCTGACAGGATTAGGAAACAATAAAATGTCCGTATCTAATTCATCCAGAAAAGGAATCCCGTCTCCCTCAGATACAGGGGGGTCACCGGGGTTAGGTGTCCTGCCACCACCTGGGGTTCTTATCGAAACACTCAACGTCTCAGCCCCTCCACTCCCACAGACATTAACACCTTTAAATTGAATCAGGCCATTGTTCGGACCTGCCAGGGCAGTGAGATGACGACCATCTCCACCATCGATGATACCCCAACGATAAGGTGACGGATAGGCAAAAACAGGATCATCAAAAGGAAATGGTAAAAGCCACTGATAAGAGGATGCTCCCTCGACTTCCGAACCGCTGTAATTTACAATCGCTCCGTATGGGACACTGGTTGACCCAAAAATGCCATCAGAGGGAAAAGCTGGCTTTCCAACCCAAACCTCCTTCACAATCTGCTGACCGGCATAAGTTGCCGTAATTGTACCAATTCCTCTAAAGCCAGGATCAGAAGCAACTACCGTTACCTGATCGTTATTAGAGGACACTATGGACAAATTAGGTGATACCCCCCAGTTTACGGTAGACTCAAACGGGTGAAATTTTGTGATTTCAATTGTAGCATTTGAATTGAAACAGGCAAAATCATCTCCATCCAAATGACCAAAAATCAGTTCCCCCAGGCCGACACCATACCAGGCATTGTTAACCATTGCATATTCTCTCGAATCCTCACCATAAAGATCATCTGCCGCTTCCAGAGTGAATAGACGGGCCTGGGGGAAAGTAGTAGTTGGAGTAAAGTATTCAGTTTGTGCATGATACAAAATCTTAGCGGCCTTCTGAATCCCAATTCCATCCTGAAGACGAAATCCATTTCCTAAATCATTTACTCTAAGGCCAAAACTCGTCCCCTCTGAAAGCAAATAAAACCATAAGCTCATTACAGTGCTATTAGTATGTAGTGGAACATAGTCCTCTTCCCAGAATATTCCAGCTTCATATGTGTTTGGGCTTGGAACTCCTGAAGACGCAGGACTATTAAAATCCCTCAATGCTAAAAATGGTGCATTCTCACCTTGAACGTAAACTGGCTGCTCCGGAGCCGCAAATTCAGTAACGCACGCGCCCCATATGTCTGACAGGGCCTCGCCAATCGAACCTGGTTCCCCGGAAGAGAGCAGATTGCTTGTGTAATCATCCAAGCCATGTGCAAATTCATGTACGACCACATCCAAAGTAGCCCAGGGCATGATGTCGTCTTTCCCAAATGACGCAAAAGATCCATTCCATACCGCAGTGGGTATCACAGGATCATTAACGTATGAAATCAAGCTTCTTCCTGATCCATCTATGCTATTTCTTCCGTGAATTTGAAGGAAATAATCATAAAACATCATTGAGGCCCAATGGGCCTCCAATAGGATATTATCATTATCCGCATTGTTGAATTCTGCTGCCCTCCAATTATTGTCATTATCTGTAAGATCTGTGGGGGTACCGGTAGAGACATCATATGTAATTATTCCGGATCCTCTTGAATAATCACGTAATCTAAAACCACCCGGAATTTGGTCTGTATCTATTTCTCTTAAACCCAGATTTCGTGTTTCAGCTGTCCCAGAACTATGGCTTAAAGTATTATTTTCGAAGATGACCTCTCCAGTATTAGCTTGAACATAATAGTCTTTTCTAATAAATGGGCTAACCGCAAAAACATCAAATTTATAACAGAGGACGGGGTCCGGACTTTCATGGAATAGGTTCTTATCAAAGATGACCAATTCGCCCTTAGGATAGAAGGTGGCAATATCATTTTGCTCCAGTGATTTAATAACTTCTTGGTATTGCGGACTATTCCATGCATAGTTTTCAGCGCCTATATACTCTAACAAAGTATTCAATGCTTCATTTTCCGAAAGTTTTGGATGAATATTGAAATCCGATATCTGAAGAGAATTACCTGATATCTTCGTCAGTTTTTCACTTCGATAGTGGGCATTAAGGATTCCAAATTCGACTTTAATGCCTTGATGAAATTGCTGAATACGTAAAGATTCACCAAATTCAGTTCTATCTTCAATGGTTATGAAGTCGGATTTCTCATTTGCACCGAGAAGTTCCTTAAGGAAAGGTCTCAATTGATCAGTGCCTTTGGTAATACCTGAACTTCTAACATTGAGAACCCTTGGAAATTCCGTGTCCAATTGGTTTTCTTTAAATGCTATTTGACAAATTGTCGATTGACAAATTGCTACAGCTAAAAATGAAAGTGAAATTTTTCTCATAGCTAGTTTAATTTTGATGATGAACTAAATCTAGCTATTGCAACAAGTCAAATGATCTTTTAGGCGACTACAATTTGTCTACTGAAAAATCTAATACTCCTTCCAGACCCTCTTTTTTCCTCTTTTACTGAATTCATACCAGGTTCCTACTTCAGTCCCGGCTTCATACTGACCTTCGAAGGTCTGATTTCCATTTTCATCAAACCATTTCCAGGTTCCGGATTCTTTTCCCTCCTCAAAGTGCCCCTCTTGCCAGATGATCCCGTTTTCATGATAAAAAAACCAGTCTCCCTCTGGCAAGCCATCAACATATTTGCCTTCTCGCTTCAATTTTCCGTTGTCATAAAAGAACTTCCACTCTCCCTCATACAGCCCTTTTCGAAAAACCCCCCTTTTCTCCAACTGCCCGTTTTGATAATAAGAAAATGAAGAATCCCCCGGCAAACCATCTACCCAGATTTCCCTGGTCTGAAGATCACCATCAGGAAAAAAGTAAACCTGTTCACCGTCCAACTCTCCATTGCTAAAATTTAACCTTGCACTTTCCTCTCCGGAAGGATAATAATACGTCCAATTGCCATTTCGCACTCCGTCCAGGCTGACACCTGTGGCCTTTATCTTTCCATTGTCATAGAAAATGGTGTCTTGTGCCTGTGCATTTATGACCGCGATGACCGCAAATACCAATATGTGACCGATCCTGCAGGAATTCATTTACTGTAAAGTTATTGGGAATATTCTACGAAAAAACTAGTTTAGGATTATGAACCGCTATGTTTTAATATGCTGGGCATTTGCCTCAGCGTCAGGATACTGCTATGGACAAAATCCTGATTTTTCACTTGGTGCCCGTAGTTCGGCCCTGTCCGGGACAAACGTCACACTTGCAGATGGTTGGAGTTTGGTGAACAATGTGGCAGGAATGGCTGAATCCGAGATTACAACCGGGCGTCTCACTTACAGAGACCGGTACGGCATATTATCACTGCAGACTTTAGGATTAGTTATCCAGCATCCCGTCTCCCTTTCCACCGTGGGTATTGGTCTGTACAGGTATGGAGATCCGGTTTTCAACCAACAAAAACTCAGTATTGGCGCTGCTAATAAAATTGGTTTCATAAGTCTCGGACTATCCGGGAGCATATTGCAGTATTCCTTTGAGGGGGTTGGCACTAAGAGTGTTGTGGTGATGGAATTTGGAGGTATGATCGATCTGATACCAAAGGTGACCATTGGCGCCCACGTCTTCAACTTCAACCTGGCCCGGATCCAGTCCCTTGAGCCTGTCCCCGTAATTATGAAAATCGGTGCCGCATACGAGGTCACATCAGAATTAGACTTTTTTACAGAAGTCAATCAAATATTGAATTACGATCCAATCTTTTCCTTCGGTTTTGAATACATGCTTGTCAATTGGATGGTACTGAGAACAGGGGTCAGAACAACTCCTTTTTCGGGAAGCGCCGGACTTGGATTCAACCATAAAGGATTTCTGTTGGATTATAGCTTTTCTAATCGCCAAATACTTGGAAATATTCATGAAATCACGCTCGGGTATGACTTATATAGATGAAGTATGCATTGCTGCTGGTATTTTTTCATATCAGTATTCACGTTCATGCTCAGGACTTTGATCTTGAGGCATTCATTGATGAAAATATTCCAATCCCGGAAGAAGATTTCGATTATGAGAGCATCTATGAACCATTGTTTCTTCGGCTGTCAAGACCCCTAAACTTAAACCAGGCGGACCATTCGGACTTGTTGTCGCTGCATCTGTTAACTCCCAATCAGATCATTCAGCTACTGGACTACCGAGAAAAATATGGTCCGTTGATCGAAATCTATGAATTACAGGCCATACCGGAATTTGATTTGGAAACCATTCGGAAAATATTGCCTTTCATTACAGTAGAATCTACGCTCGATGTCACGTCACTGCTTAGGTCCATCCCTGAAGCTCATTATCGTCAGCTGATCATTAGAAGCAATTTTCGAATTCAAAAAGCCGAAGGGTTCAGGTTAGCTGATTACCCTGGAGATCGTAATCAACTGTACACCAGATTTAAATGGAGCGAACCAGGCCAGTTTAGTTTTGGGATTACTGCGGAGAAAGATGCCGGTGAAATTTTGGCGTTTAATGACTCCATAAAAGGGTTTGACTTTTACTCCTATCATGCACAATTCAGGAACCAGGGCCTTCTACAAAATCTTGTTCTTGGTGACCATCAAATCCAGTTTGGTCAGGGTCTGGTGTTCGGAGCTGGTTTCGGGTTGGCCAAAGGTGCAGAAACAATCACCACGCTTCAAAAAGGAAATATGGGGATAAGACCCTATACTTCCGCGCAGGAATCAGGATTCTTTAGAGGTGCGGGCCTTACTTTGGGTAATGACAAACTCAACACCACACTTTCATACAGTCACTTAAAAAATGACGCCAGATTGAACCAGGATACCTCACTTAGTGAATATGAAGTATTCATCACCAGTATCCAGCAAACAGGACTTCACAGGACTCCGAATGAATTCGCTTCTCGCAATACAATTACAGAGCAGAATGTAGGTATAAACTTAAATTATGAGCCACACAGACTATTGAATTTTGGGGTGAATCATCTTAGTACGTTATTTTCAATCCCAATTGAGAAAAGACCGAATGTTTACAATCAATTCGCGTTTGAAGGAAATCAGAATCATAATAGTAGCATTTACGGAAGTGGTATTATCAGAAATATTTCCTTGTTTGCAGAAGTAGCGATTTCAAGCTCAGGGGGTATGGGCAAACTTTTAGGTGCGATTATTCCCATAACCTCCTCAGTGGATTTCAGCGCGTTGTATCGAAGCTTTGACAGGAATTTCCATTCGTTTTATGGCAATGCTTTCTCCGAAGGATCGCGCCTTATAAATGAGGAAGGTTTTTATTCGGGAATCAAATTCAAACCGTCAAAACAACATCAAGTCACCGCGTATTACGACTTCTTCCGATTCCCATGGCTCAAATTCCGGGTGGATCAACCTTCCAACGGCAATGAACTATTGACAAGATACACTTTGCAGCCTTCCAGGTCTAAAATATTCTACATCCAATACCGTGTCGAACAGAAGCAACGCAGCGCTGCTGAAGACGGAAGCCCTTTTGGGCAAACCCGAAATGTGAAAAAGCAAAACATCATCCTCAATGCCGATTATGCTTTTCAAACGGCCCTGACGATGAAAACGCGAATTCAATGGAGTCAATTTGCTGCCAATCAAACTTCAACAGGAATTGCTCTGATACAGGACATAAACCTGAAAATCCTTAAATGGAAAATAGGAACGAGAATGGCACTTTTTCGATCAGATGATTTCGAAAACCGGCAATATGTGTACGAAAAGGATGTATTATACGCATTTTCTATCCCCGCGTATCAGGGAGCAGGTATACGGAATTACCTTTTGGTCAACAGGAAGCTAGGTAAAAATGTACGGGCCTGGGTAAGGTACTCAACCTTCAACTATTTTTTCAACGAAGAAATTGGTACCGGATTAGATCGGATCGGAGGTTCCCTCCGATCCGATCTAAAGGTCCAGTTTATCTGGAATCTTTAAATCACCAGATGTTTACTCTTTCTTCCACCGGTTTCCAAAGGGGATCGCCCTCCTTGATGTCGAAAGCCTGAAAGAAGGTCTCCATGTTTACAAGAGGCCCAATGGCTCTGTACGGACCCGGACTATGAGGATCAGTCATGACCTGGGTTCGTAGAAATTCATCTCGGTATTTTGTTCTCCAAATGGTAGCCCAGCTTATAAAGAACCTTTGCTCCTGGGTGTATCCATCGATCAATCCAGGCTTCTCATTGGACTGATAGTAGATCTGAAGTGCATCATAGGCCGCGTTTAGTCCTCCCAGATCGCCAATGTTCTCACCAAGGGTCAGTTTACCTTGTACAAAAACACTATCAAGGGGCTCGTAAGCGTCAAATTGTGCCACGAGGTCCTCGGTTCTTGCCTCGAATTTTTTCTTGTCCTCCTCAGACCACCAGTTGATCATATTTCCATCCGGATCAAAACGACTTCCGTTGTCGTCAAAACCGTGTGAGATTTCATGACCGATGACGGCACCCATACCTCCATAATTCATAGCTGCATCTGCGGTATAATTGTAAAAAGGAGGTTGAAGGATCGCTGCGGGAAAAACGATCTCATTGTTCAATGGGTGAAAATAAGCGTTCACCGTCTGAGGACTCATCTGCCACTCCTTCTTGTCTACATCCTGACCCAGGTCATCCAGATTATCCTGGTGTTGAAATTTCCAGGCATTCTCCATGTTTCGGAGATAGCTGTAATCCTCTCCCGAGTTCTGGACCTGAAGTGCACTGTAGTCCTTCCACTCATCCGGATAGCCAATCTTGACGGTCAGTCTACCTAGTTTCTTCAAAGCTTGCTGTTTCGTGGAATCTGACATCCACTCCAGATTTTGAATTCTGTTCTCAAAAGCGGTGATCAGGTTTTTCACCATTTCCTCGGCAGAAGCCTTCGCTTCAGGAGGGAAAGTTTCAGCAACGTATACTTTTCCAATGGCCTCTCCCATTACACTATTCGTCGAACTCAATACTCGCTCCCAGCGTGGTCGCATTTCTTTCGTGCCACGTATCACTTTACCATAAAAATCGAAATTGGCCTGCACAATTTCATTATTGAGATAAGCAGAAGCACGGTTGATGACATTCCACTTTAGGTAATCTTTGATTACGCCTAATTCTGTCTCATCAATGACACGCGCCATCTCCTTGATAAATTCAGGCTCAGTTACTATGATGGTATCGACTTCCTCCACACCCATCTCTGACAGATAACTGGCCCAGTCAAACTGAGGTGCGATCTTCTGAATGTCTCCGACGGTCATCGGGTTATAGAGAGCGGGAAGGTTTCGTTGCTCAATTGGGGTGAGCGTCTTCAAAGCAAGTGCATTCTCAAGGTTCATGATATCCCTTGCTGTACCGGAATAATCCCCTTGGCCGAGTACCAATCCAAACATTCGCTCCACATGAGCTACATATTTATCCCGAATCTCCTGTGACTTTTGATCTTCCTTTGTGTAATAGTCCCTGTTGGGCAAACCCAACCCTCCCGAACCAAGATACATGGCATTCAAGGTACTTTTCTTTAAATGTGGAATTACGTTAAATCCATCATTAAAAGAGTTATAACCCGAGCTATGGAGTTCAGCGAGAATCTGACGGACAGCAGACTTGCTTTCCAGAGCGTCAATCTTATCCAGCCACGCCTGAATGGGCTTACTACCAGCCTTTTCAGCCAGGGAAGAATCCATCCCTACCGCAAAAAAGTCAATCGCTTTTCTTTCGTCTGATCCGGATTCAAATTCCGGATTCTCAGCTGATGATTCCATTATCTGAAGAACTTTTTTGTTATTCTTTCGGCTCAGCTCTCCAAATCCTCCCCATCTGCCTTCATCATCAGGAATTTCTGTTTTGTCCAGCCAATTTCCATTGGCAAACCGATAAAAATCTGCCTTTGGATCGATCGACTGATCCATATAAGAAACATCCAAAGCCGGAGGCATTTCAACTTTCTCACTGGCAGGTTCATTTTGGCAGGCAACCAAAGCCAGGACTAGAGTAAAAGAGACAATTTTATTCATTAGTTAAATATTTGATTCCGCAATTTACATATTCATCCCTTTTCATTCAGACAAAAAAATAGGCCCCCGCAAAGCGGGGACCCGGTCTGTAAATAAACCACCTGTTGACGGTCTTTAGATCATGATTGATTCATCAATCCACATTGTCGTGAAGGAATCTATTGTTCCCTACGATCTGATTATCATCTGTCAAATTGAATTTAGAGATATTACGTTCCGAAGAGTGTGGTACCTGATGAAGTTTCACCTTCTTTCTCTCATACGCCGGAACGTCCCATTTCTCCTTGAATAACTGTGGATTTATGTCACCTTTATTCATTCCACCTTCCATCATTTCTTCGCGCTTTCGTCGGGCCTCCATCAGCTCCAGCTTATGAGACATCGGATGAGCAGAACCTTCAAGCTCCTCCAGTTCCATGTCCTCCTCTTCTCCTTCATCATCCATTTCAAGTTCCTCCGAGTCATTGAAATCATGGTCGAGCTCGAAGGCGAACTCTTCTTCGTCTTTCTCCTCTGGTTCTGGCGTTTCTTCCTTATCAGTAAAATCAAACTCAAACTCGAACGTTCTTTCTTCTTCCTTATCCGACTCTTCTTCGGAAGTATCAAAATCGAAGTTGTAGTCAACCTCCTCCTCTTCTTCTGGGTCTTCATCTTCCTCAAAAAGACTTCTCTGCTCTATTTCCCTGGAAGACTCAAGGTCAAAAACTGTTCTGCCTCTGTCCTCCCTGGCCTCTGGCTTCTCCCTTATTTCATCGGATAAACGTCTGTGATTGACTGTCTCTTCGACCAATTCCTCCTCCTCTTCTTCACTTTCTTTGGTCTTCAAAACCATTTCCGGTTCTACCGTATCAAATCCGGTGGCAATCACAGTTACGGTAATGTTATCCCCAAGTGCCGGATCCACACCGTGTCCGAATATCACTTCGGCTTCGCTGCCCGCAAACTCTTCGATGTAGTCTGTGATATCAGTCAACTCATCCATCTGAAGTTCTGCCTCTTCACCTGACATGATGCTCAGCAGAATCTTGTCCGCACCATGAATATTTTCGTTGTTCAGCAATGGTGAATTCAACGCTGCCTCAGCTGCTCTCCTTGCTCTATTCTCACCGGAAGTCGAAGCAGAACCCATAACCGCGGCACCAGCGTTTAGCATAACCGTCTTAACATCTTCAAAGTCGACGTTGACGTAACCCGGAACGGTGATGATTTCTGCGATCCCTTTTGCAGCAGTGGTCAGGACATTGTCCGCCTGCGCAAAGGCTTCACGGATCGCAAGGTTTCCATAGATTTCCTTGATCTTATCATTAGAGATCACAATCACGGTATCACAGTTCTTCTTGAGCTGCCTGATGCCTTCCTCTGCCTGTATTCTCTTCTTTTTTCCCTCAAATCCAAAAGGTGCAGTGACGATACCGACCGTTAGGATATCAAGTTCTTTGGCAACCTGAGCAATGACTGGGGCACCACCGGTACCTGTTCCACCACCCATACCAGCCGTGATGAAAACCATCTTGGTATCTTCGGCCAGCATGTCTTTTATGTCCTCTTTGCTTTCAATTGCGGCATTGCGTCCCTTTTCGGGATTGGCTCCAGCCCCTAACCCACTTGTGAGGTTTGTCCCAATTTGAAGTTTATTTGGAACAGGGCTGCTTTCCAGCGCCTGTCGATCCGTATTGGCCACGACGAATTCCACGTCTTTGATGCCCAAGCCGAACATGTGGTTGACAGCGTTACTTCCTCCACCGCCTACGCCAACTACCTTGATAATTGACTTATGATGGGTGGGTAAATCGAATGCATATGTATTATCAGCCATAATTTCTTCTTTTTAAGGTTTAATAATCCTGCCTTTCGTCGATGTCATCGATCAGCAGTCCCTTTGTTTTTTCAAGTATATTTTTAAAGAACTTAGCTCCTTGCTTGTCCCGAATCTTGGTTGATCCATGTCCCCGCTCGGCGTATTGTGCATCCCTGATGTCGATGGCTTTGAAGCCTGAAAGGACGAGACCTACGGATGTAGCGTACATCGGGCTCTTTGCAGACTCTACCTTGCTCTTACCAAGATGCTCATTTGGATAACCAACCCTGGTGTCAAGACCAGTCATGTATTCAAATAACTGGCGCAGATTTGCCAGCTGCGAACCACCGCCAGTGACTACTATTCCGGCAGCCAGCTTCTTGTGAAATCCGGATGAAATGATTTCAGTATGTACCATTTCAATGATCTCTTCCATCCTCGCTTCAATGATATGGGCAAGATTTTTTACCGAGATTTCCTTTGGAGGCCTATTTCTTAATCCAGGTATTGATACGATTTCATTAGGACTGGCCTCCTCCGAGATTGCCCTGCCAAACTTCGTCTTCAATTGCTCAGCCTGCTGTTCCATAACCATGCAACCCTGCTTGATGTCCGATGTGATGATGTTACCACCAAATGGTATCACAGCAGTATGACGAATAATATTGTCATAAAACACAGCTATGTCGGTAGTACCACCTCCTATATCTACCAGGCATACACCAGCCTCCTTTTCTTCATCACTCAATACTGAAAGACTGGAAGCCAAAGGCTCGAGAATCAGGTTCTCGATCTCAAGGCCTGCACGTCTGACGCACTTGTTGATGTTGTTGATGGCATTGGTCTGAGCGGTGATCACATGAAAATCTGCTTCCAATTTCACCCCTGACATCCCTACCGGATCCATGATGCCATCTTCGTAATCCACTATGTAATCCTGTGGCATCACATGAATGATTTCACTCCCTGGTGGTATCACGATGCGATACATATCGTTTGCCAGTCGATTTACGTCCTCAACTGTGATCTCGTCATCGGAATCTCGTGTAATGGATCCGTGATGAACCGAACTTTTGATGTGCTGTCCGGCTATGCCGACATTTACCACACGGATGTCTATCCCTGCATTGTCACTGGCCTCCTGAATGGCCTTCTCAATTGCATGGACAGTCTTGTCGATGTTGGTCACGATACCCCGGATCACTCCGTCCGATACTGCTTTGCCCATACCCAGGACTTCGAGTTTCCCAAACTCGTTTTTCCTGCCTACTATGGTGCAGATCTTGGTAGTTCCGATGTCGAGTCCAACGATGATTTTGTCCTCTTGCATTTTTATATAGGTTTTATTTACAGACTATTTGATTTTTGTACTTCACATTCACATAAGCGTAGGTATTCCAGCCTTTTGCCGGTAGTACCTCCTTATAGAATGTTTTCAGTTTCTTAAATTTTGTGTCCAGGTCTTCCGGTTTCCCGAAAATCACCTCTTGCTTACCAATTTGTGTTAGCATGTTCATTTCTCCTTTCTTGTCCATCACCAGGTGAGCTACCTGAGCTTTCCAGAATGGATCATTTTCTATGTACTGGAGCATCTTTAGTAATTCGGCTCCTTTTTTAGACTCGTTAATGTTTTTACTCCATGGGTTTTTGCCAGGATACTCCAGGATGGGTACTCTGGCTGTGTGCTTGGAATTGAGAGGAAGGAGTAATCCACTTTCGTCAATGTAGTAGTCTTCATCGTCCTTGAAAAACACACGGGCGATCGGTACGGCCTGCTTTAGTCTCACATTGAGATTTCCTTTAAGGTCATGAAATACCTGGGCATCCCTTACAAATGCATTGACCTCTACCCTTCTTTCCAACTCTTTCAGATCCAGTTGGTTAAGATTCAGACCAAGCACAAAATCAGTATTCTCCGCATTGATCAGCGAGGTTACCTCTAACTGGTCAATGAATAGATTGCCTTCATGATCGACAATTTCAATTTTCAGGTCCGAAACAGGTCTGTCACCATGCTTTTTGCCAGAGAAGGCGATCATTGTAAGCAAGACTACTCCGCAGAATACGGCCGTTATGATGGTTTTGACTCTACGCTTCATGACTCACCTCCTTCGAATAAAATGCTTTGATCCTGGGAACCAACGTATCAATGTTACCTGCACCCACGGTTAATAAGACTTCAGGATTTCTGCCCTCCAACACCTCAGGAAACTCATTCAACTGATGCAGACTCTTTGTCGGACCTTCTACCTTTTCGAATACTATCCCGGAAGTGATTCCCGGAATCGGCTCCTCCCTGGCAGGATAGATGTCCAGTAGCATCAGTTCGTCACTTTTGCTAAGACTCTGTCCAAATCCGTCCTGAAAATCCCTGGTTCGGGAATAAAGGTGAGGTTGGAAAATAGTAGTGATTCTTTTCTCCGGATATAGCTCTTTAACAGAGTCCAGAAGCGCATTTATTTCCGATGGGTGATGCGCATAATCATCAATGTAAATGATCGAATCACTCTTAATTATATATTCAAATCTTCTTTTGACTCCCCGATAGGACTCTATTCGTTCCTTTATACTTCCCTTATCCATCCCTCTGTCCAGGGCAACTGTTATTGCGGCAAGGGCATTGGTCACATTATGGAATCCGGGTAGCTGAAAACGTAATTCGTTGATCCGCTCCATCCCCACATAGTCGAACACAAACATGCCATCATCGACTTTTAGGTTTTCAGCCTTGATTTCAGAACCAGTTAACCCATAGGTCCGGTAGTTTCCGGTTAACCTTTTTCCCAGCTTTTTGGCCACAGCCTCCTCCACCAGCACCTTACCTTCTTCCCCACTTAATTCGATAAAATCTATATATGAGTTCAGCATCTGATCCGGGTCACCATAAATATCAAGGTGATCCGGATCCAGAGAGGTTACAACGGTATATTTGGGATGCAATCGAAGGAATGACCGATCAAATTCGTCCGCTTCCGCTACGACGGGAGCATCAATATCGCCAACAAGTAAATTCGTATCATAATTGGTCATGATGCCTCCAACAAAGGCAGAACATCCGGTATCGCTTCCATATAACAGATGGGCAATGATGGAACTTGTGGTGGTCTTGCCATGAGTGCCTCCTACTGCAATGGTGAAATGGTCTTTTGAAATGATCCCCAACACTTCTGATCTCTTTTTGAGGTCAAAGCCATTTTCGCGGAAGTATTTTAATTCAGAATGGGACGCCGGAACAGCGGGCGTAAAGACGATGAGGCAATTTTCCTTATCCATTGCCCATTTGGGCACCAATTCCAGTTTATCATCAAAATGAATCTCTATGCCCTCGGAAATCAATCGCTTACACAATTCCGTTTCCACCCTGTCATAGCCCGCTACCCTTGAGCCACGCTGCCTGAACCACCTTGCCAGCGCGGACATGCCAATTCCACCTATCCCTATGAAATAAACGCTATGTATGTCCTCCAGCTTCATGCGATCAATTCGATTATTTCGTTGGCTATATCCAATGAGGCATTCGGATGTGCCATGGCACCTATGTTTTCACCCAGCTTCTTAAGTTGATCTTCCGATTCCATCAATTTGATGGCCTCATCGATCAGGGTCTCCGGCGCATCTTTATCTGTAATCATGATGGCCGCTTCTCTTTCCACCAATGCTTTCGCATTTTTAGTCTGGTGATCCTCCGCCACATTGGGGCTGGGAACAAGTATGGTAGGCTTTGCGGTAAGCATAAGCTCAGCAATTGAAAGCGCTCCGGCCCGGCTGATCACCAGGTCCGCCACCGCGTAGGCATACCTCATTTGTGAGATAAAATCATGAATCCTGACCAGACCAAGATCCATGTCAGCAGTGTTGGCCTTTATATTTTCATAGTAGAAGCTTCCGGTTTGCCAGACAAGTTGTACATCGTGCTCTCTTAGCTTTTGCAATCCACTGAAAATGCTTTCGTTGATGGTCCTTGCCCCGAGGCTTCCGCCAATTACCAGTATCGTTTTCTTGCTACTGTCTATCTTAAAGAATTCGTAAGCCTGCTCCATCTGAGAAGGACGAAGCACAAGGTTGCTTCTAACAGGATTGCCCGTCACAACAAGCTTTTCGGCCGGGAAATATTTCTCCATTCCTTCATGGGCAACACATATTTTCGTGACATTTCCACTGAGCCACTTATTGGTCAATCCCGCATAGGAATTTTGTTCCTGTATCAATGTCGGGACCTTCCTGATCGATGCCGCATAAAGTAACGGTCCGCTTGCATAACCCCCAACCCCCACCACAGCATGTGGTTTAAAATCCTTGATCAACTTAAAAGACCTGATGATGCTGGATATAAGTTTTACCGGGAAAAGTAGATTGTTAAAGGTGACCTTTCGCTGAATACCGCTGATCCAAAGCCCAACAATTTCAAAGCCTGCCTCGGGCACCCTGGTCATCTCCATTCTTCCTTTGGCACCCACAAACAGGATGTCCACATCATTCAGAATCTCCTTCAGGGCCTGGGCAATGGATATGGCCGGGAAGATATGACCTCCAGTGCCTCCTCCGCTTATCATGATCCGATATGGTCCCTTCTCTGGCATTAAGCGGCTTCTTTAAATTGGTTTGAAAAGGAACTGTGGATTCTGTCAATCTCTCCTCGCGTTACACTCAGAATGATTCCAAGTGACAGCCCGGTAAACAACTGAGAAGTACCTCCCATTGAGATAAGCGGCAGTGTCAACCCGGTAATTGGACCTAATCCTACTGCCACCCCCATATTGACCATTGCCTGCATCACCAGCGCAAAACTCAATCCTGCGGAAAGCAAACCACCATAAGCGCGATCACTTTCCATCGATGCCTTCATGCCGCGGTACAATAAGGCCAGGTATAGCATCAGGATGATGCAACCACCGATCAGACCATATTCTTCCAGGATTATCGCATAGATAAAATCCGAATATGCCTGCGGCAGGTAATTTCTTTGATCACTCTGTCCGGGTCCCTTGCCCACCAGGCCTCCGGTAGCGATGGCGATATAAGCCTGCTTCGCCTGGAAAGGTGTATCCTTCTGCATGAACTCCTCTACCCTGCTGATCGCTGTTTCACCTCGTTGTCCGAAAGACAAAGCTGAAAAACCAGCCACACCGCCGATTATGATCAACATGGCCAGATAGCGTACTGGCACTCGACCTATAAAGAGTACCACCATACACGTCCCGAATAGTAAGAGTGCACTGGAAATATTGGTCATAGCGATCAGGCCACATATCAAACCGATCCAGAGCAACATCGGAATGATGGCCTTTTGAAAGTCATGAATGTTATGTTGTCTTTTAGAGAGCATGCTTGCCAGGGTGACGAGAAGTGCCAGCTTTGCCAGATCTGAAGGCTGGAATGCCAGATTAAGTCCGGGAATGGTGAACCAACGGGAAGCTTCATTGATGTTTGTGCCAAACTTCCAGGTGAAAATGAGCAATGGAACAGAAATCCAAAGCACCAATCTTGAGATTCGCGAATAATATCTAAAGTCAATTCTATGGGCCAGCCACATGGCAAAAAGGCTCAATGCCACAAGCATGGTATGTTTCATCAGGTAATGCTCGGTGTCACCTTTCATCATCATGTAGCTTAGACTGCCCGTGGCGCTATAAACAACGAGGATGCTGAAAAGCGAAAGGACGATGACGATGAACCAGATGATCGGATCACCTTTCAGATTTCGATATATAAAGTCTTTAACAGTATTCATCAACCCACATTTTCATTGTTAAAGGACATGACGGCATCTCTGAATTGATCACCCCTGTCCATGTAATTCTTAAATCGATCGAAGCTGGCACATGCCGGAGAAAGCAGGACCACATCGCCCGGTTTTGCCCATGTTTTGGCAATATCCACTACACTGGTCATGGTAGTAGCTTCCGCAAAAAGTGAAAGCTCTTCCTGAAATGAGTCCCTCAGTAACTTATCTTTTTTGCCAATACAGATAAGTCCTTTCACCTTACTTCGAACCAGCTCACTGATCTGCGCGTATTCGTTTCCTTTGTCTACTCCACCTGCCACCCAGATGATGGGTGCATCTATTCCCTCCAATGCATAGTAAACTGCATCTACATTAGTAGCCTTCGAGTCATTGATGTATTTGACCCCATTCACCTCAGCGATCAACTCCAGTCTGTGAGGGGCATTTTTGAATGAATTCAATCCATTTAGAATCTCTTTTGTTTCGACACCTACGGACATTGCGGAAAGCACAGCCGCCATGGTATTCAGCATATTATGCCGACCGATAAGATTGATTTCCGCAACGGGTATTCTCTCATCAAATTCAATTCCGGCAAAAGTGGAATTGAATACCAGGTGCTGCCCGTCTATAAATGCTCCTTCGATGTTCTTGTCCATAGCGGATATAGCGAAAAGTGTGGCCGGGATCTTGCGATCTGCCATTTCTTTTACAATGGACTCGCTGTCCTGAGTGTAAATGAAGATTTCGCTTCCGGACATATTCTCTGTTATCCTGAACTTGCTATTGACATACTTTTCAAAGTCATTGTTATAGCGATCCAGGTGATCAGGTGTAATGTTCAGGAGAACCGCGACATCGGGTCTGAACCGGATGATCCCGTCCAGCTGAAAACTGCTGACTTCGACCACGTAATAGTCATATCCTCCCTCAGCTACCTTGCCCGCCAGACTGAAGCCTACATTGCCGGTAAGGGCCGCTTTGTATCCTGCCTCACTTAACAAATGATGCGCGAGTAACGTAGTAGTGGTCTTCCCATTGGTACCGGTAATGGCTATCACTTTAGCACCTTTGGGTAAATGCTGATATGCAAATTCGATTTCCGAGATAACAGGGATTTTTTTGCTCTTCAGTTTGAGAACAATCGGAACATCATCAGGTATACCAGGGCTTTTGACTACAATGTCGGAATTAAGTATTCTGGACTCCGTGTGTTTGTTTTCCTCGAAGGGGATGCCAAGTGCCGCAAACTCCCCCTTCTGTTCATCGGAAATAGAGCCGTTGTCAGAAAGAAATGCATCATACTTATTGGTAACAGCCAATTTTGCCGCACCCAGACCGCTTTCACCTGCACCCAATATGACCACCTTCTTGCTCATATCTCTTCGTTGACCCTCCTTTCAATTATCTTATCACATGCCAGGCTGTAGATGTTTAATACCTCATACCCATAATTCACAAATTCCTCCAGTGGCTTGAATTTTCTCGCCTTCACGATTTCCGCCATCCTGTCAAGCTCGTAGACTACCTCATCCATTTCCTCTTCCATTTTCTCCATCACCACACCAAAACGCATCTCGGTTTTAGCCTCCAAAAGCTTGGGAAAAAGAACGTCCATTCGCTTAAGCGATCTTATCATCGTGGATGTCATGATCACGATCTGGCCACCAGGCAGCAGCTGAGTGATCTTGGTGGCCGCCTTCTGTAGCTTTATATTTCTTTCTGATATCTGTTTTAAGTTCATTGTGAGTCCTATCTAAGTTTTAATGTTGCCAAAGTGAGAATTCCCAACAGGATCCCGATGGTCCAAAACCTGGTTACGATCTTGGCTTCAGCCAATCCTTTTTTCTGATAATGATGGTGCAGTGGTGACATCAGGAATATCCTGCGACCTTCGCCATACTTTTTCTTTGTGTATTTGAAATAACCCACCTGAAGGACCACGGAGAGGTTCTCAATCAGGAAGATCCCGCACAGTAACGGAATCAGGAATTCCTTTCTAACCAATATTGCAAGTACTGCTATTACGGCTCCTATTGATAAGCTACCAGTATCTCCCATAAAGACCTGCGCCGGATAAGAGTTGTACCAAAGGAAGCCTATACATGCTCCTACAAACGCTGTACAGAATATCACGATCTCGGAGGAGTAAGGGATGAACATGATGTTGAGGTAATCAGAAAAAATGGCGTTGCCTGACAGATAAGCAAGTATGGCGAGGGTAAGCCCAATGATGGCAGAAGTACCCGCCGCCAGGCCATCAATGCCATCAGTGATATTGGCACCGTTACTTACAGCCGTGATAATAAAGATTACGATCAGTACATAAACGACGAACGTAAAATCCGCCAGCACATCAGGTAAAAACCAGTCATATTGAAATTCATTGTCTTTGAAAAAAGGAATGGTAGTGGTGGCCGATTTCATGTCATTGTATCCACTTTCGGTGAACTCCCTGATGACGATGTCAGGATGAAAAACGACCACAAGTCCCACGACAAGTCCCAGTACGATCTGACCCACAATCTTGAATTGGCCATGCAGACCCCGCTTGTTTTTTCTTTTGATCTTCAGATAATCATCCAAAAAGCCGATCATCCCCATCCATAAGGCAGAAACCATCAGCAGAATCACATAGATGTTATCAATCTGAGCGAATAATAGGGTCGGGATGAGGATCCCTCCTATGATGATCAGACCACCCATAGTGGGAGTACCTTCTTTTTGCTTTTGGCCTTCAAGCCCCAGGTCTCGGACCGTTTCTCCCAGTTGCCATTTCTCCAGTTGTCTGATCAGGTATTTACCGAAATACATGGTGATCAGGAGTGAAATCACAGCCGCCATACCCGCTCTGAAGGATATGTACTGGAATACTCCCGCTCCCATCAGGTCAAACTTCTTATCTAGATAATCAAACAGGTAATACAGCATCAGTTTTGATTTAGGATTTGGTCCAACACTTCTTTATCATCAAAATGATGTCTGACACCATTGACTTCCTGGTAGGTTTCGTGGCCCTTTCCAGCTACCAGAATGATGTCTCCTTTCTGGGCAAGGTTACATGCAGTCCGGATGGCCTCTTTCCTGTCGGTGATCCTCATAGTGGACCTTTGACGTGTTTTCGGGACACCTTCATACATTTCATCGAGGATTACCTCCGGATCTTCCGTCCTTGGATTGTCAGAGGTCAAAATCACCTTTTCACTAAAGCGACAGGCTATGGCCGCCATTTTAGGTCTTTTCGTTTTGTCACGATCTCCCCCACAACCCACCACTGTGATCACCACTTCATTTTTGGACCTCAGATCTTCAATGGTCGACAAAACATTTTCCAGTGCGTCCGGAGTATGTGCATAGTCGACCAGTGCCAGAATATTCGCAGAATTCGTAATGTATTCGAACCGGCCCCGGGCTCCTGATACTTCGGACAACTGTGTCAGCACATCTTCAGCATCCTCTCCGAGCAAACAACCAGTAGCATAGGCAGTTAGCAGGTTATAGGCATTAAATTTACCAATGAGCTTAAACCATACACTTTTACCATCGAGGTCAAGCTCAAGCCCCTGCAACGTATTGTGCAAAATCTTGGCTTTAAAATCCGCCATCGAATTCAACGCATAAGTGCTTTTCTCTGCTGCCGTGTTCTGCAGCATGATCTTTCCTCTTTTGTCATCTACATTGACAAGGGCAAATGCCGCTCCGGGTAGATTGTCAAACAGAATCTTCTTTGCTTTAATGTATTCATCCATGGACTTGTGGTAGTCCAGGTGATCATGTGAAATATTGGTGAAAATGCCTCCGGCGTAATGAATTCCTGCTACTCTGTTTTGAAC
The DNA here is from genome assembly GCA_965228045.1 of Cyclobacteriaceae bacterium. Taxonomy (GTDB): domain Bacteria; phylum Bacteroidota; class Bacteroidia; order Cytophagales; family Cyclobacteriaceae; genus JANQEU01. Next base: position 3,715,840 of record OZ245789.1, read on the forward strand.
CAAAGCATGGGAGCTCACCTCCATGAAAGCATGTGTGCAGCCCTGTATGACCATCTCCTTTAACAGCTTATTGAGCTCTAAAGCATCCGGCGTGGTATAACTGGCATCCATGACCCTTTCACCTATCTTATTCTCTACAGTTGAAATAAGTCCTGCTTTGTAGCCAAGCTTACCGAAAAGCTCATGAAGCAGCGTGACCGTAGTCGTCTTGCCGTTCGTCCCCGTGACCCCAACAAGTTTAAGCTTGAAGGATGGTCTCCCGTAAAAATTAGAAGCAACTATCCCTAAAGCTTCCGCGGAGTTTTCGCTTTCGATGACCGTCACATCCTTATAGGTATCTTTCGGGACCTGCTCGCATATGATCGCTGCGGCCCCCTTTTCTACGGATGAAGAGATGTAGTCATGACCATCCACTGTCAGCCCCTTCACCGCAACGAAAAGACTTCCTTTACCAACCTTCCTGGAGTCGAAACAGACATCATTGATTTCCAGATCCCTGGATCCGGTAATCGACTTCAGGCGTACGCCAAACAATATGTCCGTCAGACTAGCCAAGGGTGATCTTTATTTTATTGTCATCAATTACCCTTCTACCAGGCCATATGGATTGTTCTTTTACGCGGCCTCTACCTTCAATAGAGACCTCCAACCCGGCATTTTCAAGGATATAAATGGCATCCCTCAAAGTCATCCCCCGTACATCAGGCACAGTACCATTATGAACAGGGTTCTCATGCCACATAACCGCGTTTCCGGAGATGCCTGTTTTTACCCACGTAGCTTCTTCATCTACTGTATGATTGGAAATCCCCAACTCATTGCAGATCATAGCAAGGTCATCTTTCTTACCGGATTTTATCACAGGGAAAATCCCGGTAAAATCCGCCTCGGCCACCAGATAGTTATCGTGTATTTCGATCTCGGTGGCGTAAATTTTATCAGCTATTTCCTTGAAGACAGGAGCAGAAACGTCACTGCCGTAAATCTGATAGCCTTTGGGATTGTCAATGACCACAATGCAACTGTATTTCGGCGCTTCCGCCGGAAAATAGCCCACAAAAGAGGTATAATATTGATTGGTGTACCTGCCGTTTTTAACCTTTTTGGCCGTCCCCGTCTTACCCGCCACCTTGTACTTGGTATCGCTGATGCTTTGGGCAGTTCCATTTTTTACCACACCCTCAAGCATGACCTTTAATTTCCGGAGTGTCTCTTTCGAGCAAACAGCCTTGTTTAATACCGTGGTCCCATATTCTTCCAGGGTTCTGTCAGCATTTCTGATCGATTTCACAATCACTGGCTGGATCATCTTTCCATTATTGGCAATGGCGTTGTAGAGCGTTAGTGTATGTAACGGAGTCATTTTTAACTCATAGCCATGTGACATCCAGGGGAGTGTGGTGCCACTCCATGTAGTATCTGATGGTTGCTTGATGTAAGGTTTACCTTCACCAACCATCTGAAAACCAATGGGTTTGGATAGACCAATGCCGTTCAGGTAATCCACAAATCGCTGTGGGTCAGACCCGAAATGCTCGGTAATAAGTTTCGCTGTCCCGATGTTTGAAGACTTTTCAAAAACCTCCTGAACTGTCAAAACCCCGTAACCACCAGGCTTGTGGTCTTTCATCACCTGATCGAAAAAATGATACTCACCATCTTCCGTATCAACCGTATCCTCCAACTGCACATTGGAGTCCTCCAGCAATGCGATCATACTTGCCAACTTGAAGGTAGAACCTGGTTCACGAGATCCCTGGCTGCCCACGGCGTAGTTATAGCGTTCGTAGTATTTGCCTTCAGGTGTACGGCTCAGGTTGGACATCGCTTTGATCTCACCGGTATTTACCTCCATCAGCACCACAGAGCCGTAATCTGCTTTGTGCTGAAGCAATGCTTTCAACAGTGCAGACTCCGCTATATCCTGAAGGTTAATGTCTAGCGTAGTCTCAATATCATAACCATCTTTAGGTCGGATCTCCGTCCCGTCATAAATGGGTTTCCAACCCCCACCCGCCATCTTTTGATAAAGGGCTTTACCATCTCTTCCTGCCAACTGACGGTTAAATGAGTACTCCAGCCCGACAGTTCCCCTGTTTTCGGCGTTGACCGTCCCTATAGTTCGAAGCCCAAGATGTGAAAATGGCAAAAACCTTCTTTCGACCTTTTCGAAGATGATCCCACCCTTCATCCGACCTTCCCGGAATATGGGCCAGCTCTCCATCATTTTTTTGTCCTGATAACCAATTTCCTGTCGGTTCAAAACCATATAGCGCCGACCTTTGGACCTGGCCTCCTGAATGATAAGCTTGTACTGGGAAGGCGTTCTATCGTTGTAAAACTTTGATAATAAATAGCTTAAGGAGTCTATATGGGACTTGTATAGTCCGTCCGATGGCAAGTAAGGATCAAACGCTACCTGATAGAACGGTAATGAAGTCGCAAGTAAGCTTCCGTTATCCGAATAGATATTGCCCCTGGTCGCGGGGGTCTTCATTATTTTTAGACCCATCGTTTGGGCCAGCTGTCTCCACTTATCGCCCTGCTCGTATTGAACAACAAAAGTGCGATAGACAATCGCACCGGAAAACAGAAAAACCACCAAAAAGGCGATCCGAACTCTCAGCAATATGGATTGTCTGATATTCATTCGGATAATTTGATTTTTTCGGGGGGTTCTGAGGATTCGATCAGTCCGAGTTTAGCAGCCTTTTTCATCACCTCGGACTGCTTGCTCGCATACATGTAATCGGCCTTGAGCGTAGTATAATCTGCACGCAGATCGTTTACCTCCTGCTCCAGGTTATTAATTGCTCTTACTTTTTTCTCGGCATAATGTCTGTTACCGATATAAGTGAGGCATAGGACTGCTGTAAAAATGATCTGAGGCAGAAACTTGACATGGATCACCTCCGTCAGTGTCTGATCGATGCGCAGAAATCGCTCAATGGCAGAGAAGAATCCGCCATTTCTTTTCTCTTTTCCAGGTAGTCGATATGTATTTACAGCCATAATTCAATTCTTTATTCCGATCCTGAGCCTTGCACTGCGTGCACGACTGTTGGATTTAATTTCTTCTTCATCTGGCATGATCGGTTTTCTCGTCAGAGGATCAAGTGGTCTTATCAGGTTGCCGTAAAAATCCTTTTCGGGTTTACCCTGGAAATTTCCGGTATTCATGAAGTTTTTCACGAGTCTATCCTCCATGGAGTGATAACTGATCACTACCAGTCTACCGTCCTTTTTCAGGCATTCCGCTGATTGCGTCAACAAGTTTTTCAGCGCCTCCATTTCCTGGTTAACCTCTATTCGTATGGCCTGGAACAACTGAGCCAGGTACTTTTCCCGTTTCCCTTTTGGGGCAACCTGCTCCGCTACCTCTCTCAGCTCACCGGTGGTACTGAAAGCCGCCTGCTTTCGGGCTTCGATGATCTTCGATGCCAATGTCCTGGCATTGCGAATGTCACCATAGTAGCTTAGGAGATGTATGAGGTCCTTTTCGGAATAGGTATTGAGAACGGTTTTTGCGTCAAGCGTACCCGACTGATCCATTCTCATGTCCAGTTCTCCGTCAAACCGGGTTGAAAATCCTCTTTCACCCACATCAAACTGATGGGAGGAGACACCCAGGTCCGCCAGGATACCATCTACGAATTCAGATCCATGAAACTTCAGAAACCTTTTCAGGTCTTTGAAATTGGACGGTACAAAAATGAAAGAACGTTTTGTATCTGTCTGGAAATCAGCTGCATTTACCTCAGCATCAGGGTCCTGATCAAACACAATGAGCTTTCCGCTTGAAAGCTTTTTAAATATCTCCCTGGAATGGCCACCCCCACCGAAGGTTACATCTACGTAGATGCCGCCGGTGCGAATGTTAAGTCCTTCGACACTTTCATTCAGCAGCACTGGCGTGTGGTACGACATGGGCTGATTACTCGTCTAAGTACTTTTGGGCCAGATCCGAAAATTCGTTGCTGTCTCCACCGAGACTTTCGTCAAAGACCTTCGGATTCCAGATTTCAATGTAATTGCCCATCCCGATCAGAATGGCTTCTTTATCGATCTTCGAATGAGCGAGCATCGCCTTTGGCATGTTTATCCTTCCCGCACTGTCCAACTCTACCTGCGCGATACTCCTGAAAAATATTCTTTTGAGTTTCCGTTGTTCCGGATTGAACTCACTTAGCGCCGAAATTTTATGGTGGATTTTCTTGTACTCCAGCATTGGGTACAGGATTAAGTTCGCCTCAAAACCTTTCCTGAGGACCAACTCATTAGTGGAAACCTCGGGCAGGTTAGCCTTGATCTTTGCAGGCAAGACCAACCTACCCTTAGCATCCAATTTGCACTCATATTCGCTTGTAAAAAAAGCCATTTGAGCTTTGAAAAATATAAACCACCATAGCAAATGTAAGGAAAGAGTTGACATTTTATACCACTTTGCCCCACTTTATGACACTTTTTTAAAAAATATTTTGAAATAGTTCCTCAGAGTGCCTTTTTCTCTACTAAAAGGAATATTAGCTAAGTGAGCGGGAATGAGGAGGTTATGAACCGGACGGCGAAAAAAAGGCTAATCAATGATATTTTTTACTTTTTAGTCCAACAGGTGGGGGAAAGTGGGGGAATCGGGAATAAACCACTGGAAATTCTATTCGAAAGTATTTATGTGACGAAGGTTCAGGTCGGCAATGAGCTAAAAAGTGAGTTTTTATAGCTCATTATTTATACAGATTTTGAGCTATAAAATATTTGAGAAAGAATACTAAATCCAGGTTAAAAAATGTAAACAACGGCAGTATCATGCTCGTCCTTAATTAAATTCCAGAGAAAAATATGAGAGCTGTTCTCCGTTTAATAGTTGTAGGTATACTATGTCACTCATGTGACGAAGCTAAAGAAGGGGTATTTCTTACGATAAACAACCCGACTTTTAGTCTATCCAATATTCAGGTTTATGAATCTTCTCCAATTGACCTGGACAAAAAAAGTCTTATAAAAGAATTAGACTCCACACATTCCTCCATTACCATTCAATTGAATATAGCTAAACCTCAATTCGCTACCTTCTCCGTTGCCGATTCGCTTTACATCGGACTCTATCTGGAAAATGGCTATGACCTGGAAATTGACGGTTTTTCTGATTTCCCATTGCTGGAATACTCTGGAAAAGGATCGGATATAAATGCTTCGATCTACAAGATCGGAAGACTTTTCAAGGACAACGAAAAACCATTTTTCTGGACATTGGATTTGAATGATTTCCGGGAAAGAGTACAGCTACTTGAAAATGAAACGGAAGGAATTTCCAATGGATTGAACAACCAATCTATAAAAGAGATAGCAAGAAATTATACAGATACCAGATTACTGGCTCATAAGTTCAATTACCTGATGGTGAATTCGGATTTGAACAAAGAGCTGATTAACGGTGAATTTAATGAGAGTAATGAGGCGAATTATGATTTTCTATTGACCATGAAGGAAGATGTAGAGGGCAATACGCTCGCACAAAAACTCAAAAATCCATCCTATCCATTGGCAATAGCAGGATACACCCAAAACTTTATATTGGCAGATCTTAATAAAGGTTTTGACTGGACTACGGATACTTCCGCTTCCAGATATGTAAAGATGTCCCACGAACTGATAATGAGCTCTGAATTATCACAGGAGTCCAGGCAAATGGCCGCAGCGTCAAACATGTACAACGCGATCATTGGTCTGGGAACGGATGTAATTGGCGTGGATTGGATAGCCACTCTGGAGGAGGATTTCGGACCGTATTACGGACCCATCAGAAGTGAGATTGAGAACGCCAGGCGTTTGCTACCTGGGCAGCCGGTACCGGAACTTATTCTTAGTGATCACGAGGGTAACCCTTACAAATTGGAAGATCTGAAAGGGAAGGTAATTTACGTGGATCTATGGGCCACCTGGTGCGGACCATGTATCAAGAAGATGCCCAAAATGTGGGATCTGGTTTCATTATATGAAGGTCAGCCAATCGAGTTTCTCTTCTTATCCATTGACAACAAAAAAGAGAACTGGCTGAAATTCCTGGACAAGGAATCCATCCCAAACAAGGACCTCTTTGTGTGGAGTGATGATTACGAGCAAGTTTACAGCAAACTGAGTATGGCAGGCATTCCCCGTTACCTACTCATTGATGAAAATGGTGACTTCATCGATGCTTATGCCCCGGATCCTGATGAAATAACCATGATGTTAGATGCGGCTTTGGTGGGAATGGAGTAGGAAATTGATGTTTCACTCAACTCTTCTCATGAACTCACTTGCTTTTATCCCCAATGGTCCGCATAGTTTTATAAGATGTGCTACCGTTGGAACGATCAATCCTCGTTCTATTCTTGAAATATAAGATCGATCGACGTTGGCCAGATTGGCCAATTTTTCCTGGCTCAGATTTTTTGCATTTCTAAGTTCAATTAATTCTTCACTTATTGCTTTTTTTAGAGCATCCTCCATTGTTGGTGAAACTATTTGAGAAAATGCAATATATTTGAGGATTATAATCCTCAACTTTAAGCTATGGAACTACAAGAAACTCAAATGCAAAAAACAGGAAAGAACATTTCAGACCTCAACCACATCCTCGACTTCATAGACCTCCATAACCTTAGCATCACCATCCGAATCCTGGTGTTTTTTTATATCACACATGAAGAAAATCACCTATCGGATGATTTCAAGAAGTCGTTAGAAGAGTTGGGGATGTTCCTGGAAAGTGTGGATCAGATCAGATAATATCTTTAAGAATTTTCCTCTCTACTCCACCACGTACCCTTCCGACAGAAAGGAAAAAGCCTTATTGCTGTATTCGCCAAACATAATCGACTGTACAACCGGGGTCATTAAAGCACTTCTGGCCCTCATATCCACAATAAAATTCGCTCCGGCTCCACCAGATTCATCTTCACGCTCAATAACATAGTTGATGGTGGCCATCGGAGGTATTCCAATTTGTTGGTCGATGAATTTCCTCACCAACTCTCCATCCGTATTGAAGTAATCGATTCTGGATACAAAAAGGGTATCTGAAAAACTTGTGTTTCTTATGCTCAGCGTGGCCGAAAGCAGTTCATTAGGATTACTGGCGTTAATGTAGATATCAGAATAGATCGGGACATAGAATGTCTTCTGATAGCCGATCTCATCTTTGTCCAGAGGTCGCTCTACCTCCCTTGATGCTAATTGGTCTTCTCCCTGAACTGTGTCATTGGGTTTTTCGGATTGACATCCGAGAAACATCATCAGGATTAAAATCGATGTTGTGTTTTTATATAGCTGCATTCCGAATATTAAATTTAAATCAGTAAAGCTAGCTGCTTTTTTGATTTCCATTTCTATACTGACTCACAACCTAATTTTTGATCAATCTACCACTTTTCGGGTATTGCCAGGCATCTCATAATACAGGAATTTGAAGGTATCATTAATTGACCGCTCATGTTACATGGAAATATCTCCCGGGAAACAGCAAAGGGTATTGCTTTTCTCAGGGAAAAAATCGAGGAGGCCGGTGTGCCTGGCTCAAAACTGGACGAAACCATCAATATCGCCACCTGGAACATCCGCCATTTTGGTGAAAAACCCAGGGAAGACAGTGCCATTCATTACCTGGCGGAGGTCATGAACCAGTTTGACATCATCGGTATCACAGAGTTGCACAATAATCTCGGTGACCTGAAAAGAGTCATGGACTTGCTTGGCCCTTATTGGGATGTGGTTTTTTGTGATTCAATTGATGATGCCGGTGGCAATGAAGAAAGAATAGCCTATTTGTTTGATACACGGGCTGTGGTCCATACAGGACTAGCTGCCGAGCTAAATCCTGCAAGGGTGAAGACTTCCTCCGGAGAATACCTGCTGGACAAGATTTCCTGGTGGAGGAATCCCTACATGGCCTCATTCTCAGCAGGCTCCTTTGACTTTGTACTCATCACCGCCCACATCAGATGGGGAAAGGGTGTTAGCTCCCGAAAAAAACCAATTAAGCTCCTGGCCGATTGGGTTCATGACCGGAGAGAGTCTGGTTTCGCCGTAGATAAGGACATCATCGTCATGGGTGATTTCAACATCACCTCAACCCGAAGCAGTCTTTATAAACTGATCACGAGCCGGGGTCTGAACATGCCTAAATCACTTTCAAAACTAAAACTGGGTACTAACCTGGGCCAGACAAAACACTACGATCAGATCCTCCACTACCCTACTCACCAGGAAAGATTTACTGAGAGAGCCGGAGTGGTGGATTTTTATGGAAATGGCTCGGAGGACATACTTTTCCCAGGAAAAAATTACAGTAAAAGTAAATTCACACATCAGATGTCCGATCACCTGCCCCTATGGGCCCAGATCAACATCGACCTGGAAGATGATGAACTGAATCAGATTTTGAATTAATCAGGAATCTGATCCAGCATTATCTCTTCAATTAATATTTCATCACCCAGGCATGCTTCAGGGTCCGGACTCCAATTCAGTTTCACATAGACCGGGAAAAAATCAATCAGGATATGTTCTTCATCTGTCGGGAATTCATAAAAGCGATAGACTTCTCCTTCAATTTCGATAAAATACCCACCGCAGCAGGCACATCGTCGATAGTCCGGACCTGTAATTAACCCCTGACTTTCATACTCAGGAGCAACATCTTCACTTTCGCAGGCAATCATCAGGATTACCAGCAAACCAAATAAGTAAACCAACCTTTTCATCAATCAGGAAAATCAGTTAATGCAATCTGTTCTATGATTATTTCATCTCCGAGGCACGGATCCGAGTCGACTGACCAGTTCAGCTTCACAAAAACCGGAAATACCTCCAGCGAAATTTTGTCATTGGGAATCTCAAAAAATCGGTATGTTATGTCCTCAATATCAATGAAGTAACCTCCGCAGCACGCACAATACCGTACGTCCTCACCTGTAATTATGCCAACCGACTCATATTCCGGTTTGTCATCTTCTTCACAGCAAAACAACAATAGTGTCATGCCAGTCATCAGTACCAATAACCCCAACTTTTTCATGAAAAGCACAGCACAAAATATATGCCATATTACAGGCTATTTCTGAGGCTCGATCTGCTGGATGAAGAAGGATCCGATCTTGAAATGCTGAACGCAGTAGATGTACGCGTCACGTTCCGAACCAAATGAGTCCACCACCTTTTCCCCATGTATCACTATGTACTGACCAGGATACTTCTTATCAATCTGATCCTTATTTTTCATATAGTACTGATACTGCTGGTTTAAAAGGTCGCCCATGTCAGTTACAATTAGTCCTACCCATATCAAACGAAATTTATGGGAATAGTTGAGTCAAATAAAGGAAAATCCAAATATTCCTAAATGATTTCCCTATATTTCAAAATCAATCAAAAATCCAAAAATGAACAGACGGGAAGTCCTGAAATACACGGCCCTCTTATCGGGGTCTGCCTTAAGCGCTCCTTTGGTTAGCTCTGTTTTGAGTGGCTGTACACCACAACAGACAGGGGATAATGAGCTAAGTAACTTTTTTTTCTCACCGGATGAACTTGAGCTGATCAAAAGTTTTGTCGACACGATATTGCCAAGGTCAGAAAGTCCTTCCGCAACGGACGTTGGTGTTCACACTGCCATCGACAATATGGTGGGAAGGATTTACAAAAAAGATGACAAGGAAGCATTTCGGACTTCATTTGACCTTCTTAAACAAAAACTGGAGGGATTTTCTGATAAAAGTGCGGAAGTGAGAGATGAAATGCTTTTGGAGATAGAGAACTCGGATCCTTCGGATCTTCGTGCGGCATACCTTGACCTTAAACAACAGACACTTGTGAATTACCTGATGTCGGAAGAAATTGGAGAAAAATACCTGAATTACCTGCCAGTTCCGGGAGAATGGGATGCATGCATCTCGCTGGATGAAGTAGGAGGAAAAGCCTGGGCTATATGATGTTTAACACAAATCAGAACAGTGACGTAACCTATGATGCCATCGTGGTAGGTTCGGGAATAAGCGGTGGATTTGCCGCAATGGAGCTCTGCAAGAAAGGCTATAAAACACTTGTGCTGGAACGTGGTCGTATGGTAAAACACGGTGATTATCCTACTGCGAATGACGATACATGGGACCTTGGTAATCTGAACATGGTTCCGGCTGAGGAGATCGCCACACACTATTTCAAGCAGGATCGGTTGCCCTGGTGGGTCCGTCAGGATAACAAGCACTGGATCAATAAAGACAGTGAGTACCCTTATGATGAAGTGAACCGGTTTGACTGGATCAGAGGACATCACGTGGGCGGCAGATCGATCATGTGGGGAAGGCAGTGCTACAGATGGAGTGACATTGACTTTGAAGCCAATGCAAAGGAAGGGATTGCGGTGGACTGGCCAATCCGGTACAGTGACATCGAACCCTGGTATGATTATGTGGAAAAATTTGTGGGTGTTTCGGGACAAGCGGAGGGATTGAAGCAAATACCCGATGGTCAGTTTCTTCCTCCATTCGAACTGAATTGCGCGGAGACGCATCTAAGAAATTCCGTGGCTGAGGCATTTCCCGGAAGGGTAGTCACACCAGGTCGTGTGGCGAATTTAAGACAATATAATCCGGATAACCATAAAGGAAAGCGAAGCCAATGTCAGGCGCGCGATCGGTGCTGGAGAGGTTGTCCTTATGGTGCCTATTTTTCCAGCCTCTCCTCTACTCTGGTAGTGGCGGAGGAAACCGGAAATCTTACCCTCAGACCAAATAGTATTGTAAGTGAGATCGTTTTTGACAGAGAAACCGGAAAAGCCAGTAGTATCCGTGTAAAGGATGCCGAGACTGGTGATGAAATGGAGTTCTTTGCAAGAATCATTTTTTGCAATGCCAGTACAGTAGGTACCACAGCCATTCTCTTAAACAGTCGCTCGGAATTATTTCCTGATGGACTAGGTAACAGTAGTGGAGAGTTGGGTCACAACATGATGGATCATCACTATGGCATGGGTGCCCAGGGAAGACTTCCTGGTTTCGAAGACGATTACTATAAAGGGCGTAAACCAACCGGTTTTTACATTCCCAGATTTAGAAACATCGACGAAAGTACCAGAATGCCAGATTACCTAAGAGGTTTCGGCTACCAGGGTGGCGCAAGTCGTGGTGTCAATGCACCTGATGGTGTAATCGGACAGGAGTTAAAAGACCAAATTTTTACACCGGGTGAATACAGCATTAGAATGACCTGCTTCGGTGAACTCCTGCCCTACCATGAAAACAGAATGTTCCTGAACCATGACAAACTGGATAAAAATGGAATGCCAACGATCACTTTTGATGCTCAGCTTCGAGAAAATGAGCGTATCCTGAGGGAAGATGGCGTCACATGTGCGGAGGAGATGCTGGAAGCAGCAGGATGCAAGGATATTTCTTCTTACAATTCTGAAACAGCAGTAGGGGCCTGCATCCATGAAATGGGTACTGCCAGGATGGGACGCGATGCAAAAACAAGTGTTTTGAATAAATGGAACCAGATGCATGAGGTGCCAAATGTATTCATCACGGATGGCTCGTGCATGACCAGTTCCGGTACGCAAAACCCGAGTATCACTTACATGGCATTGACCGCCAGAGCGGTGGATTATGCTCACAAACAGGTGAATGATGGTGTGCTCTAGTTATTAATCTCGTCACCTTGCCAATTGAAGTATGCAAGGCTCAGTATTTTATAAGAATTGGGTGATTGTTGCGGCGGTTCTCTCCTCCGTTATACTGGGGACTTTTATTGGCACACCTCATACCCTTGCAGATCCGATTCTTTACCTAAAAACAGGATTTAATGTAATAATTGGAATCCTGATCTGGGGTTACTATTACCTGATATCATCTCGTTTGGACAGGAGCATTCCGTGGTCCGATTCCAATAGTCTGAAAAGGTGGATAATCCAGCTTGGAATTGCTCTTCCCATTGGGATAACGGTGATATGGTTTTTCGTCCTTCTAAGAGATTCATGGATTGGCTGGCCAACATCCACGCACCTGTTTTTCTATACCGATGTTCCGATACTGATTTTTCTTTCACTGGGAATCATGATCTTTTACAGAAACCGATTTCTGACAAATCGGCCTGATGGCAATAATGCAAAAGCCACAACGATCAGCATTCAAAACGGGACCAAAACCGAGATTGTAACTGTCTCAGACATCGCATACGCTTATCGAAGAAATGAACTAAACTTCATTCGTCTTCTGGAAAACCGGGATTTGATCACTGATCAGTCACTCAACGCCATCTCCGAACTTCCCGGCTTCAGAGAATTCTTTCGAGTCAATCGCAAATTGCTTGTGGCAAAAAAAGCGGTAAAGGCCTACCGCACAAATGAAAACCGCCAGACACATATCACCCTGGAACCGGAATTTAATGGCGATAACTCCCTAAATAAAAATCGCCTGAGAGAATTCAAGATCTGGATGGGAGGATAATGTCCTCTTCAAGGTTGAAAATGTCCGTTTGATGATTTTTGGTTCATAAATCAGAAACCTCAGTAACGACTCCATAGTCTATGGGTTTGAATTTTTATGTAACTCAATAATGAAACAACTGACTTTTCTTGCACTAGTTCTATCCTTACATGCGGTCCAGGCCCAAACCAAAAATACCAATGGGCTGGGTATCTCAGGAGGTATTCAACACATTACCTTCCTGGATAAGCATGCATCACCTCTGGTTTATAATGGGGTTGGCCCGAACTTCGGATTGACTTACCAACACCTAAATCAGAACTTTCTCATCTCGACTAACTTCAGAGGCGGTTTGTTGAAACTCCGCCCTGCTGATGAGACTTTGCAATTTTATGATCCGGGCCTGACCGGAACTTCCGTAGGATTTGACTTTTCCCTGCTCAAAGGCATCAGTAAAAACCTTTATCTGGGAGGTGGCATCAGTGAAGATCTGATTCTGGATTTCGGTGAAGTAGGAAATTTTCCCTGGATGTTTTCACAGGCCAACCTGCTTGTGAAGTCCAGGTGGATACAAATTCTGTCCGATGACCAAACACTCCAATTTGGCCTTGATGTACCGCTGATGACTATCGTCACCGATATGCCTTACGAGCAGATCCCCAGGGTTGAAGGCAAAGCGCCGGATGTAAGCACTTTACTTCAGGAAGGGACACATCTCCGTTCATGGAGCAGTTTCCAAAAATTCTCCATCGATATCCAGTATGACTGGCAGGTCCTCGAGAACTGGGGATTGAGAGCTGCATATAACTGGTCCTGGTTCCATGACCATCAGCCAAAAGACTTCTCTGCTTTTCAGGGTTTCCTGATAATTTCAATTTTAAAAACCTGGTAATTCCAAAAACATGAAACTTTCAACATTACTCTACTTATTGATACTGACCGTAATGTTCGCTTGCGATAACATCCTTTCAGAAAAAGCCGAAGAGAATTCGATCATTAACAATTACGATTATTTTGTGCGTGACTTTCAGGAAAGGTATGGCCTCTTCAATGTGAAAGATCTGGACTGGTCAGAGACAGCAAAACGCTATCGGGAGATTTTGGTCTCGAATCCTACTGAAACCGAACTTATGAATTCACTCACGGCCTTAATTGATGAACTGGACGATTCGCACACCTCGTTGTCACATCCGACCGGCGCATTCCCAAGCTATGAGGGTGGTATTTACGGGCGATTGGAACGACAGGATTTCCTTGATTTTGATTTTGAATTGGTTCAAAATAAATACCTGGATGAAATCGAAGGGCTTCAGGAAACCATTTATTACGGTTTCGTAGCAGATGATATTGGATATATCTATTTACCGGAAATCAAAGATGAACCTGATTTCTACAAATCCTACCTTCCCAAGGTACTAACGGATTTTGAGAACACACGAGGATTGATCATAGACATCAGAAACAATGATGGTGGAGAGGACGAAGGAGGACGTGCGTTTGCCGGATTTTTCACATCGGGAGAAACCTTGTTCATGATTTCCAGGTATAAAACTGGTCCGAAACCAGAAGACTTTGAAAATCCCAGAGAATGGATTCTGAAACCTGTCGGAAGTGAACAATATTTGAAACCCATAGTACTCCTGACGAACAGATATACCATTAGCGCCGCGGAAACTTTCTCGCTGGCCATGAAAACGATTCCAGGGGTTATCCATGTTGGTGATACTACTACAGGTGCCTTTTCAGATGCAGTCAGCAGACAGCTTCCAAATGGCTGGGGTTATTCTCTTTCGGTAGGAGATTACAGAGATGGTAAGAACTTTAGTCATGAAAGCATTGGACTGGTACCTGACGTGTTGGTAGAGAATAGCAAAGAAGAGTTGCAGGCAGGGACGGATATGGCCCTTGAACGGGCGATTGAAATATTGAATGACTGAGTTAAAGGTTCTTGAAGGCCTGATACAGCGAGGATTGAATCCCCTTGATCTTGTCTTCAGGAACCTTGTTTTGTTCTGCCACTTCCTGCCATGATTGACTTACCGTAATAATCTCATCAATGATGGCGGGACATTGTTTAATGCCCTGAAACTTTCCTTCTTCCAGGAGGTCCATTCTTGTAATTCCCTGCCGCTTTCCATTTATGGCCATGTGGCCGTTCACCCAAATGTTCTCCGCATCGTAACTGTACGTGACGTCATAAGCCGGTGTAATCGACCATTTTCCATCCTCCTTCATCATGAACGAGAAGTTCTTTGTATGATCATCGCAATTTCTCATGACTACGTTGAACACCATTCGGCGATAAAGCTGTTCCATTTGTGGATAAGGTAATTTCAAATACCTCGCTGTTTCAAAAAGCTGATTGTAAGAATGAGACAAAACATTTTCATAATTAATGTGTCTCATTCCATTTAACGTATGGATATGTCGTTTTTCACCATCTACCCTATCAAATCTTTTGGTCATAAAGTGCCCTCTGCCGTTGTCCTCCCAAAGACGACATTCACTCATTTCTATCCCGGCTTCTTTCGCCAGCTGGAAATACGAGTACTCCACTCTGCCATAGCCTGTGGTATCTCCCAACACATCAGTGTTTTTAGCCACATCCAGTTTCAATATCCAATGTGAAAACTCCGGTCCCAGATCCAGTTGTCCTGACTTAATTTCATTTGTCTTTTCATTCCACGCTATGACTGCTTTTGCCCTGGCCCCACCAGCCGAAGTGCCTACGCTCAAAATTTCCTGAAACCCTTCGGAATCCTTCGAAAGTTTTGTTTGCAGCGACTGAGCCCTGTTTATTCCAAAATCAGCCAGATCCTCCAGTTCTTCAATTGATAAATGATCTCTTTTTTGATTGAATTCCCGGGCTGGATGATACTGAAGTGCGCCCATACCTCTGCTTCCAATGTAAGCCAACCTATCAAGTGGCGTCAAATCAGCGAAAGCTACTTTAGAATTCTTGAAATATTCATTCATCAGGCCTTCTCCAAATCGATCCGGAAGAGAATCGGCAAATACTCCCGGCAGTCCCTTATAGGTTTCAAATGGTAATCCGGGAAATACATAGATGCGCTTGTTTAGTGGTAAATTGATCGGAGATATCTGCAGGTTTGAGTCAAGGAATTCCTCATCATAACTGAATGTAGCCGCATTGCGATTACTGTCCCAGTTCAAATATCCGACAGTACGGTCCCAAAGTATCACTTTCAGCGTCATGATCTTTTGGCACGACGGCGTTTATTCTGCTCTCTTTCATATGCTATCCTTGGATCAAGTACACTTTGATCCAGGAGGCTATTGAGCTCCTCCAACTGATCGACATGCCTTAGCAGCGCTATCAAATTCAAAAGGGAAATATTTTCACCGGCTTCGAATCTTGTAATCGAGGATCTGCTGACACCAGATACTTCCGCCAGAGCCTCCTGACTAAGACCACTATTGATCCTGGCTGTCCGGAATTTATCCCCCAGTTCTCCTAAAAGCTGTTTATCCGATTTAAATACTGCCTCCATAATGTATCATATACGATACAATATACGGCATTTTCAGACTTAATGTTTCATAAATGAAACAATATTAGTCCTCAGTCTTTAGGACCATACCGCGCTGAACATATCGGATGTAAGGGCCAAATAGTGCGGCCACCAGGAAAATCAATGCCAGAAAGAACACAACAGATGGATTGGTCACTACCTGCTCCGTGAAGGTGCACATGGTAAGGATCAATATGGTAGAAAATGGTAGAGAGACAGCAAGTACGTTTATTCCCAAATCAAGATCAAAGGTCTTTCTATGCTCACTCCCTTCATGACTTTGCTCAAGCTTATGAATCGCAGAGATGTGCGCAAAGGGCCAGAAACTAAAGCTGCTCTGCGGAAACAAGACAATAAGCATGATCATCGCCGGATTGCTTATGCCGAGGGCATAAACTACGATACCGCTGAAAATATAGGCAATGGCTGATTTGAGAAACAGCACCGAGATGATGGTTTTGATCTGATCCCAATCCAGACGGACGCTCATCCCGATAAACAACAGAATCAAAGGCGTCATAATCAGGCTCAGGCGTTCGATGCTCATTCTCATGAAAGAAGGAATTACCTGATAGTTGATGCCAAAAGCGAGCATCAGCACACCTATTACGATCACAAAATTGACGGGTTCGTTTATAAGTGCACGAAGGATGTTTTTCAGTTTTGCCTTTGATCCGTTTTCACGAATCTCAAATAATTTGTAAAACCACCTGATACTGATCATATAAAGGATAATCAGCACAAAAACCTTATTGCCCAGGTCAGCCAGAGCCGCATTGGCAAGAGCCTCCTCTCCTATATACTCAAGTAGAAAAGGAAAGCATGACAACCCCGGCGCGAGCGAGGGAACCAGCATTTTCAACGTCCGGTACGAGGCAGATCCTGTTTTAATACCCAAAACCGGCATCATCAGGTCCGTCAGATAGAACATGGCAACATTGAAACCAAGAACCATCAGCGGCATCGCCATCATCTCCCACTGGAACACAACTTGCTGAAGAGAAATAAAAATCATGGCTGGTAGTGCCAATGACAAAATAATCTCCTTGATTCCGGAACGCTGATCTTTACTGACCACTCTCTTTTGCAGAAAGTAGCCCACCAGTATCAATAGTAATAAAGAAAGAGTCTTACTAATCGCCTCACTCATGCATCAAAATCGGGTAATAATGATAACTATGCTACTACCTGCTTAAGAGTTTTGACAAATAGCTTCATTTCTTCCATAGTACCCATGCTAACCCTGCCCCAGGGTTTTTCATCTACATGGAAAAGTCTGACACCTACTCCCTTTTCATACATGTTTTTCATGTAAGTCTCACCGTCGATATTTAACTCAAAGAACATAAAACTGGTCTGAGAAGGAATGTAATTCAGGCCCATCTTGTCAAACTCACTTGCTGTATAGGTTTTGGATTCAAGGTTTTTTTCGTAGGCCATTTTCTGGTAATCTTCATCCTTGATGCTTTCCATGGCGCCATATAATGAAGAAAGGCACAAATTATAGCTGGACCGAAGCACGTTATTGATGGCCTCAATGCGCTCCTCTTTGGCCACAATGTACCCAACACGAAGTCCTGCCATGCCATGTAACTTCGAGAATGTTCTGGCCACGATCAGGTCTTTCCCTTCACTTATCAGACCAACCATAGTTTTCTGTTCGGCCTTATTGTCCATAAACTCCAGGTAGGCCTCATCCACGAATACGGGGACCTTTTCAGAAGCAGCGGAGCAAAAGGTCTTTAGTTTATCAGCAGGTGTTATGGCTCCGGTCGGATTGTTTGGATTGCAAACGTATATCAGGCGCGTTTCACCGTCGATTGCAGCCATCATCTTATCAAGGTCGTGTGACCAGTCCGGAAGGGCCGGAATATTTTTCCACTCAGCACCTACTTTTTGAGCACTTTTCACGACAGACATATAGGCTGGATCAGCTGAGATGATATTGCCTTTTCCATCCATAAACGACATGACGGCAATTTTTTCCAACAAATCCGTGGAGCCAGGTCCCAGCATGATCTGTTCTGGTTTTACTCCTTCCTTCTCCGCCAAAATTTTGCTAAGCTCCTGGACCTCCTTGTGGGCATAGAGATTGCCACCAGAAACGGCATCCACGATAGCTTTCTGAGCCAATTTAGACGGACCAAACTTGTTCTCATTAGCATTAAGTTTTGCCTTCAGTGGGTAATCCCAATAGTTATTTGGTGGTGCAACCAACCTTGGTTTATTGGTCCAGAAAGGTTTTAGATCACGGGTACCAGCCATGGCTCCCCATGGAAGTGCCGAACCCAGCGCAGCCCCGCCTGTAGCAAATAATGTCTTCTTTAATAAGGATCTTCTGCTTATCGCGCTATTCATTTTGATGTCGTTTGATGGTGATGAGATCGTGCTAACTTCTTTTGCGTAATTACTAACAAAATAAGCTATACACATAAGAATTATCAATGGCACCCTTTGAATATTGCCATATTATAAATGGTTAGGGTAGAAGATTTCAATTATATAATTTATAGGAATTGAAATCATCAGAATTTTATTAAAATGCGAAATAGGATATCCGTATTTGCACCAATCAAAAACACGTTTTCGCTATTCGTATTACGGATTTTTGATAAAATCCGATGTTTCAAAACCTTTTTCGTGGCAACCGTTATAATTGCCTATGTCTTTGAACGAATACTTTGAAAAGCGCCTTTCCAACTTTCAAATCCACCACTCAGAAATCGCACAAAAGGCCAGGACTTTTACCTGGATAAGGGCGGGTATTTTCATCGTATGGATCTATTTGCTTTACAGACTATCGTCTTATTCTGTTCCGGCTTTCACACTGTGTTTTATTGGAGGAGCGGCGGTGTTTTTTATCATCATCAATGTTCATAAAAACATAGAGGATAAGCTCCGGAAATTAGGCGGTATAGTCGGATTCAATCGGGACGAACTTCGGAGACTTAAAGGTGAATTTAGTAATCCATTTAACGGTACGCGATATATGGATCAACAACATCCTTATTCCAATGACCTCGACATCTTCGGTGCCAACTCGCTTTTTGAAGAAATCAACAGATGCCGAATACCCTCCTCACAGGATCATCTGGCAGAATGGTTGAAAAACCCGGTAGGTAAAGAAACTGTCTTAAAACGCCAGGATGCCATCAACCAACTTCAGGAACAAATAGACTGGATCCAGGAGTTCGAGGCAGAAATTGGTCATTCAGGTACTGAGAAAGTCATTCAGTTTGATAATGTAAGCAAAGCTAAGGGCTGGGTAGTGCCAGTGTCTATTGTCCTGATCGTGATCGCCAGTACAATGATCGCACTTTGGATAATGGAAGTTGTACCGTTCGGAATGGCTCTCCTGACATTGCTGATCAATGGTCTGTTTCTCTACAGTTTTCAAAGAAATCTCATGAAAATGGAGACTTTTAAGAACACTGTGGAGAGCCTTTCCAATCAATATTTGGAGTCGTTTTTTAAACTAAAGGATCTAAAACCAGGTAAATCTGAACTTCTCACCGAATTAAAATCCAGGCTGGAAAGTGAAGGGATACGCGAAATGAATCAGCTTCGCAGTATCATCTACCTATATGATAGTCGTGCCAATATGCTGTATTGGGTCATTAACCTTGTATTGCTTCTGGATATGCTGACCTTTTTATTGATCAATGCCTGGTTTAGACGTAACAGTGAAAGACTTAGGCAGTGGACCAACACGATTCATCAAATGGAGGTTTTAAATTCCATCGCCATGTACAAATTTGTACATCCGGATTATGTATTTCCACAGCTTAATGAGGGTGCAATCACCCTCGAAGCAAAAGGATTGGGACATCCGCTAATAGACCCAAAAAAGTGCGTGAGAAACGATTTCAACATCCAAAACGAACGGTCACTGCTGATTACGGGGTCAAATATGTCCGGTAAGAGTACATTTTTAAGAACCATCGGGATAAGTGTTGTCATGGCATGGACAGGACTTCCTGTAAATGCTTCTTCCTTTACCACCTCAAAATTTGAAGTCTTCTGCAGTATGCGTACCCAGGATGACCTGGCTGAAAGCACATCTTCTTTTTACGCTGAATTGAAAAGAATCAAAAAACTCTTTGATACTATTGACTCAGGTGATTATCCTGTACTTTACTTTCTGGATGAGATTCTTAAAGGTACAAACTCCTATGACCGGCACTCTGGTGCGAAAGGTATTATTGAAAGACTTTTGAAAACAAAGGCGTTTGGTTTTGTCTCCACCCATGACCTGGAACTCTCAGATGAGTTTTCATCCAATGACCTGGTTGCCGATTATAGCTTTAATAGCGAGCTGATCAACGAAGAACTTGTTTTTGACTACAAGCTGACTGAAGGCAAATGCCATTCAAAAAATGCGGCCGAGCTTTTACGACTAATGGGCATTGTGTCGATCTGATAAGTGTTTAATTTTAAGTATGCGATACATCTTAATCATTGCAGCATTTGCCGCATTCGGAAATGAAGTATTAGCCCAGCAACCCATTGGCATCATCAATGCGCCATCGGGTCAGGTCGTCATCAGATCCGGACAAGGTCCCGGTTTTGGAGTGGTAGATCGCATCAATGAGGGACAGCCGTTCTACTACTGGCCAGAAGATGATGAAGAATGGTGGTACACGGAATTCCTTGACCAGGACAGTGATCATGAGGGAGGATTTGTACAGAAGGATCTGGTGGGAAGATACTATCCTGATGAAGACCCACCTTGTCAATGCAGTGAGGAAGGAATGAAACCAGTAATGTTTCAGAATCTAACTGGCCTCGATGTCATCTTATGCGGCGAACTATTGCAGCGTGACGATAAGGGAAATATCCTTATTCGAAAATTTTCCGTCACCAATTGCCAAACATCACGGAGAGTTGCCTATTACGGATCTTCCGAAACCTGTAAAGTAAGGAAAGTGAATGATGGACTTGTGGTTGAATCTCTCAAACTGTTACCTGTGGGTCCGGATTGGTCGAAGGAAAGAACGGTCATCTCAACCCAGGAAATCAAAAATCAAAATGGGACAGTGCTTCGTGGACCAAGGAAATACGCAGTAGATACCAGAATCACCGAAGCCCAAAATCAGACTCTCCTGTCGGAGTTGGATGAAATGCGGAACAAGGGAAACCTGCTGGAAGTGAATTATCTGGATGTGCTCGAAAAGCTTCTTTCTGCAGCGCTGTCTGACCACAAAGCATCTGAAGATATCCTCCGTGAGGCAAATGGTTTCTTTGGTTTTGATTTCAAGAAATTCCTATACCCTGAATACACCGTAGCGATTGCCCTACTGGACTGGAAGAATGAAACAGGGAATTGATTATTTCGTTCGCTCGATCGTAAACTGAACCAGATCTGCCAGAGACGTTCTGTATTTGGAAGCCGGCATGTTCTGAAGGATATTGATGGCTTTGTGATGATAATCCTTCATTACCCTGGTGGCGTACTCTATGCCACCTGATTTCCTTACGAATTCAATGACTTCGTTGACATTTTTTGGTTTAGAAGCACTGTTCTTAATGAGGCTTTTAATGTGTTTTCGCTCGGATCCATTGACATTATTCAAAGCATATATCAAGGGCAGCGTCATCTTCTTTTCCTTAATATCGATTCCGGTGGGCTTTCCTATCTCATGCGCACCAAAGTCAAAAAGATCGTCTTTGATCTGAAAAGCCATGCCTACATTCATCCCAAACTCTCCCATGTTCCTTACTACCTCATCCGAAGCTCCCGTGGAAGAGGCTCCTACCTGGCAGCAGGCAGTGATGAGACTGGCGGTCTTTTGTCGGATGACATCATAATAAACCTCCTCCGTGATGTCAAGCTTCCGTGCTTTTTCCATCTGCAGAAGCTCTCCTTCGCTCATTTCCCTCACAGCGTTTGACACAATTTTGAGAAGCTGAACGTCATCATTTTCTAATGAGAGCAAAAGGCCCCTGGAAAGTAAAAAATCCCCTACCAGAACGGCAATCTTATTCTTCCAAAGCGCATTTACGGAGAAAAATCCTCTGCGATAATGTGCATCATCTACTACATCGTCATGGACCAGGGTAGCAGTGTGAAGTAACTCAATGAGTGAAGCACCCCTGTAAGTCGGTTCTCCTATTTCTCCGGTCACTCCTGCCGACAGAAAAACAAATAATGGACGCATTTGTTTGCCCTTCCGACGAACAATATAGCTTGTGATCTTGTCCAGCAACATCACATTGCTTCGCATGGATTTACGGAATTTCTTCTCAAATTCCACCATCTCACTGGCTACAGGGTACTGTATGTTTTCTAATTTAAGCGCCATTTTAAGCTGGTTGCAATATTACCACCTATCACCATGAATTTCCGCAAGGGAAATAATTTATTCAGAAAGGTGATTTAAGTTGCAAACCCAAAAAAAATCATACTATGCTATCGTTTTATACTCTGGATGTCTTTACAGATAAACGGTATGGAGGCAATCAGCTTGCTGTCCTACCGGAAGTACCCGCCCTTTCGGATATAGAAATGCAACAAATTGCGAATGAGTTCAACTTATCGGAAACAGTTTTTCTATCCAAACCTCATTCTGATGGTTCCTTTGACATGCGGATATTCACCCCGTCAAGTGAGCTGCCTACCGCTGGTCATCCTACAATTGGTACAGCCTACTACATTGCAAAGCATTACAACCCAACGGCCAACAAGAGTGGGACAATCGTATTGAATCAAAAAGTAGGAAAAATTGAAGTAGATCTGGATTTTCTACATGATGAACTTCAAAAGGCAACGATGTACCAACCTTTGCCCGATTTTGTGCAGACCTTTGAGAACAGGGTTGAAATTGCAAGCCTCCTGAGTTTGAAGGAGGAAGAACTTCTGCCATCCCCCATTCAAAAGGTATCATGTGGTGTACCTTATGTTATCATTCCGGTAAAGAGTATTGATAGTATCAGAAAGATAAAATTCAGACTCGACATCTGGGATCAGTTGAAAAATGATCTGAATGGATTTGTATATGCCTTCTGTATCGGGGGCGAAAGACCCGGATCAAATCTGCACGGACGGATGTTTGCCCCGGAAGCAGGTATACTCGAAGATCCTGCCACCGGATCAGCGAATGGTCCTCTTGGCTGCTATGTGACCCATCATAACCTGGCCAAATCACCATTCATCAGCGAGCAGGGGTTTGAAATGGGCAGACCGAGTATCATAGAAATTGACATTCAGGGTGGTTCGGGGCAAATAGAGGCAGTGAAAGTCGGAGGATCGGCCGTATTTGTTTCAAAAGGCGAATTGTTCATATAAAATTCTGCTATTTGGTGGGAATGAATTTGTTAAATTACTTTCGCCCCTCGGCAATCCATGAAACTAGGTAAACCCCAATATTCGGAAATCATCCCAGATGCCAAAGAATGGCCAATCGTAAACCTTTCCAAATACAGAAATGAGTTTATCGAGCAGGTAAGTGATAAGGCATATGAGCACGTTCTGGAACGTGCAGAAGGAGGTTCGCTTAGGGAGGAGCTTGAGCTAACAGTGTACAAGGAGAAGCTCCGGATGAAGGCTAATCCCTGGCGCGTGGACCCAAAAGACGAGAAGCAATTCTGGAGGGACATCCGTCACAAAATCCTGGAATCCCAAAATTCAGAAAATCAGGCGGTGGAAGAGAAGAAGATATTGCGGCAGATCACTGACAGGTATGCCAGGGAAATTGCTGGAAATTTTAATAAATCCTCCTACAAGTTTGCGAAGACTTTTGTCACATTTGGCTTCGCCAGATTGCTGAATGCCGCACGTGTAAAAGGAATTACTTCTCTCTTTAGCCGTCAACTTGATCTTGATGATAAAATCCACATTGTAGGCGAAACGGAGCATATCAGAAAATTGGCCAAGATCGGTACGGTGGTCATGGTGCCCACTCACTTTAGTAACCTGGACTCCATCCTGATCGGATGGGTCATCCAGTTCCTTGGACTTCCTCCCTTCATTTATGGTGCTGGTCTGAATTTGTTCAATATTAAGATCATCGCCTACTTCATGAACAGTCTGGGTGCCTACAAGGTAGATAGAAGAAAAAAGAACCCTATCTATCTGGAGACTTTAAAGACTTATAGCAGTCTGGCCCTGAAGTGGGGCTGTCACAGTCTCTTTTTTCCGGGAGGTACACGCTCAAGAAGTGGTCAGATAGAGAAGAATCTTAAGCTCGGATTATTGGGAACCACCATTGAGGCCCAAAGAATCCTATACCAGGAATATGGAAACAAGGCGCGAAAAATATTTATCGTGCCGGCAGTCATCAATTATCATTTCACACTGGAGGCACCCATATTGATCAAGGACTACCTCAAAAGCACTGGTCAGGAAAGATATTATGATGAATCTGACGAGTTTTCGACTTCCTATAAAATCGCAACGTTTCTGCTGAAATTTTTTACCAAGGGCTCCAATATTTCGGTTTCCATCGGTAGGGGAATGGATATCATGGGGAACTATGTAGATGACGAAGGTCATAGTTTTGATCAGAATGGAAACCCCATCCATACCATTGATTACTTCATCAGCCAGGGTAAAATAACGGTAGATGAGCAACGGGAAAATACGTATGTCCGCCTGCTCTCAAAGAGAATTGTAGAGGAATTTCATAAGAACAATCGTGTTTTTGCCAGCCATCTGGTCGCTTTCACAGCTTTCAAATTATTGGAGAAAAACAATCCGAAACTTGACCTTTACTCCATTCTAAGGCTACCTGATGAGGACCTGGAACTTGATTATGAATTCTTCAAAACAAATTATAAAAAACTCAAGAAAAAGATTTTGAAGATGAATAAAAAGGGGAAAGTCGGAATCGCTGAGCATCTGAAGGAAAAAGCAGAAAAATCGATAAAACTAGGCCTTGAAAATGTCGGAATGTACCACGCCCAAAGACCACTCACTCGTTCTAAAGATAAAATCGTAATAAACGATCCGAACACATTGTACTATTATCATAACAGACTGGTAGGTTATGACCTCGAAAAGCACATCAAATAAGGCCATAGGCGTAATCGGGGCCGGAAGCTTCGGTACAGCGATCTCCAATATCCTGGCAGAAAACAGTGATAGGATCATCCTTTATGCCCGTACTCCGGAAAAAGTGAAAACGATTTTGGAAACCGGAAAGAGTTCAGGTCAAAAAATATCGGATAATGTGGAGGTGACCAACGACCTGGCGGTGGTTGGAAATGAATGTGACATTATATTTCCAATAATTCCCTCTGCAAATTTCAGGGACATGATCAAAGATCTGAGTCCTTTTCTCAAACCCTACCATATCCTGATCCATGGGACCAAAGGATTCGATCTGCATGAAGTTAAGAAGGCCAAGTCACAGGATGAATTTCTTACCCGGGATCATGTGAGGACGATGAGCGAGGTGATTCGCGAAGAAAGTTCCGTAGTGAGGGTAGGATGCCTTGCAGGCCCAAATTTAGCACGGGAAATAGCAGAACTGAAACCCGCTGCTACCGTAGTGGCCAGTCAATTCAATGAGGTAATTGAAGTAGGACAGAAACTCCTGAAAAACGACCGTTTCCTGGTTTATGGGAGCAATGATCTCATTGGAATTGAGCTATGTGGAATTTTGAAAAACATTATTGCCTTAGGCGCTGGCACAATATCGGGCATGGGATTGGGAGAAAATGCTAAATCCCTTTTTATCTCGAGAGGTCTGGTAGAGATGGTTTTGATAGGAAAAGCGCTTGGTGGCAATGCAAAAGCTTTTCTCGGCCTGGCAGGTGTCGGGGACCTGATTGCTACCTGCAATAGTAGCCATAGCCGAAACTTTACTGTCGGTGAAAGATTGGCCAAAGGGGAAAACATTGAAGAGATCACCTCGACGATGGAGGAAGTGGCCGAAGGTGTAAAAACCATTAACCTGATCTCCGAATTAGCCAGGTCCATTGGAATGAGGGTTCCCATTACAGAAACTCTTCACCGAATCATTCATAAAAAAATCACCGTGGACGAGGCACACAGTTACCTGATGAAATTTCCCGTCAAGGCCGAAATCGACTTTCTGGACTAAACGCTTTTGGCCACCGTTTCCATCGCCTTTACCCTTTGAAGTAGCGGAGGATGGGAATAATGAAGAAACACATATGCAGGATGAGGAGTGAGGTTCGACAATTGATCACTGCTAAGCTTTTTCAATCCCTCAATCAACGGAGCAGCATCGTAATTTTTCACAGCATACGCATCAGCCTCATATTCATTCTTTCGACTCAGTAGATTCATACCTATCCCGAGAATTCTGGATACAGGTGAATAAAGAAATGAGAATGCTAGCATATTCAGTGGTACCGAAATTGCATTTGCGCCAAGCGCCATGCTCACCTCCGGACTCAGTATCATCCTTGAAAGTAAAAACAACATCACCCCTATTTGAAGGACGGAGAGGATGGTTCCAAGATAAATGTGCTTGTGTTTATAGTGCCCCACCTCGTGAGCAAAGACTGCAGTAAGCTCCTCGATGGTGTGTTTTGCCACCAATGTATCAAAAAGCACCACCTTCTTTTTGCGACCCAAACCGCTAAAGAACGCATTTCCCTTCGAAGATCGTTTGGAGCCATCCATGATGAAAATATTGGTCAGTGGGAAGTTCACCTTATCGCTAAATGACTCAATAGACCGTTTCAAATCACCCTCTTCCATAGGTGTCAGTTTATTGAACAAGGGAAGAATCAATGTTGTGTAAAACATGTTCGCCCCCAGGATAAAGATGGTGATGATGACCCAAAAGTAGATCCAGAAACCACTCCCCATGGTATCTACAAGGTAAAGAAATGCCGAAAGTAATCCTCCTCCGATGATAATGGTCAAAACATACCCTTTGACTTTGTCCAAAAGAAAGGTTTTCAATGTCATCTTGTTGAATCCAAATTTCTCCTCAATCACAAAATTTTTATACAGCGAAAATGGAATTGAGATCAGGTCGGATATGATAAACAGCACACCAAAAAACAGCAACGCTCCGATAACCTTTCCTTCTACAAATTGGGAAGTCCACGACTCCAATAATCCAAACCATCCCAGAAAAATGGCCAGAAACGTAACTACGAAAGAAATGCCGGAAGAAATGGAACTGAATTTTCCAACCTCAGTTTGATACTCCTGAGATTTCTTATACTTCTCCTCATCATAGACTCCTTCAAGTTCTTTGGGAATTGGTTTTTTTGAGCTTTTTCTATTCAAAAATCCCAGGACACTTTCCAGAGCAAAATCAAAAATAAATATCCCTAAGATGATATATAGGATGGTATCTGCAGTCATTCTTCCTCCATTTTGGCTCGCAAAGCTACAACATTTTGAAAAGCGCCAGAGTTTACAAAACAGGTACTAAAAGATGTAGGGAACCGGACATTTGAGCTGCCTTACTTCCTTGGGTGGTTTCCTCGGATCATTCAGATTAAACTTATAAATAAGACTAAGCTCGTGAGCTCCACCGCTGTCGATTCCCAGATCGGAGATGGTATAATCGAAGCTGTACCCCATGGTGGTTTGCCCAATATTGATACCAAACATTACCACCACGGATTCACTGTTTGGGATGCCTCCAAATGTCTTAATCGGTACACCGCGGTACCATAATCCGGCTAAAATTGGTTCAACCGTGACATAAAAGCCAAGATCCATTTGATCATAATCCCCCTGATAGCGATAGTTAAAGGTAGGTGTAATGCTCCTCTCAAGACCTGAGGGCGCCTGATAATATGGGTTTAGTTCCTCGAACATGATTCTCAATCCACCGTGCAGTGAAATTTTGTGAGGCAAGGGGCTGTCACCACCGGTGATGGACTGATTGGGTTCATTGATGTGGTGATAGGCACCACCAATCCACATTCTCGGATTATAGATCAAACCTCCTGCCGAGAAATCAAAAAACCGGGCACTCAAGCCGGTATTAAAAGGTTCTGCTGTGATTGGCCGAACCAAACCAGTATTGTCAAACTGATCCCCGAAAGTAAGTCGATCAAAATTAATATCTCTGATGGTATAGCCAATCTGAAGTCCGGGTCGAAAGGTCCAGCGTTCATTTAATCCTACTTCATAGGCATAAAGAAGTCCAATTGATGTGGATCGGAGTCCCGCCAGTCCCTCCCGGTCGGTGGTTACCATGATACCCCCACTTGAGTTGTAATCCTCAAAGTTATAATCCAGGTAAAAGGAATATGTCTCGAAGTTTGCAGGGATTGAGGGCCATTGATTTCTGTAGTTGACGCCAGCCCTGCCGATCTGATTGACGCCGGTAAAGGCAGGATTTAAATAAAGTGGTGCTGCATAATATTGAGAAAACTGGGGGTCCTGGGCTGATAAAGAATTGACCATGCCCATCACACAAACCATCGTTAAAAAGGTAGAATATCTCTTCAGCATTCCAGTTTTGTAGACCTCAAATTTGTCGGTAAATTATACAATAACGAATAAATTCACCGATCGGTATATTCATTGATAATCGAAACCAAAGATCAATCTTATATGCGACTATTCCATAGTTCGCAACAATTTCCGGAGAACTAACCCTATTGTTTTATTAGTCTGATTGTCCTGGAATAGCCGGGATTATGGAAATGCAACAGGTACACACCGGCTGGTAAAAATGAAACTTCCTGGTTAAGAATGGTTTCTACTTCCGAAAGGTCAGTTCGAATAGGTTTGACAATTAGATTACCGGCAAGATCAGACAATGTAAAATCGTAAATTTCATTTACCATTCCACTTACCATTACCCTTTCAACCACTGGATTTGGATTAATGGCAATGGCTTCCTCACCATCCGTAACAAGCGAAAGGAATACCGTAGGACTATACTCAAACTTGCCGTCAAAGTCCATTTGTTTCAACCGATAATAGCTACTTCTGAAAATCTGATTATCAAAAAAATTGTAATGGATCAAAGCCGATGAGTTTCCATTACCTTCCACAAAACCGAGATCATAAAAGTCTACTCCGTCATCACTTCTTTGAACCAAAAATCCCTCGTTGTTTATTTCAGTAGCTGTGGTCCACTCGAGCAACACGATTTGCTGATTTTCGTAAAGACTAGCCTCAAAAGACACCAATTCTACTGGCAACAAAGAGCCACCAAAATCTGTGTCAGAGTCTACAGGACCATCCACCGGAGGCCAAACCACAGTCGATCCACCGGACCCATTATCAGCTAAATTTGTAGCCCAATTGTTGGGGTCAGCAATCATCTGCTGACATTCTAGCTGTGTACCGCTGCATTCGGTTGATCCGTTATAAAGCGTAAGTTCTTCATCATCTGTAAATTCGATGGCATTGGTACCAACCGTTAATTCAGACGGCAGGTCACCCCTTTGATATCCTCCTCCCGCATCAAAACCATCAGTTGCCAATGCCGAGAGGAAAACTGTCGATGCGGGATCATTTGCGGCATCCGCAGTATAGAGGTAAATCACTTCGTTGGTGTTGGTAACCTGTCCAATCTCCTGAGTGGCCGCAGATGTGGTACTTCCACCACCCTCCGTGGTAAAAGTCTGGGCGGCTGTACCGTAGATTACAACCACAGAACCCGATGGCAAAACCGTCCCACCGTTTGTCCATGTATAGTATGTGTCATTGCTATCTGTATTGTCATTTATCCACTGATCATTGGCATCGTCCCACTCATTGTCCGTAAAATAAAGCACCTGATTGGCGGGTAGGTCCACTAAGGTGACAAAAGCAATTCCATCTCCAAGAGTAGTAGCATCGGATTCCGTCGAATAGCCGATGATCATAACATCACCGGCAGCCAGGCCATAGAGTGTCGTAGTCTGAATGGCCGCATAATTCGTTTCATTTACAACGTCTGCCGCTACATTCAGTGTAATGTCACCAGCTCCGGAAGGGGTAACAAGGACCGTATAAGTATCTCCATCAACAGCTGTGAAGTTGCTTAATGTTGCGTTGCTCTCTGTAATGTCGTCAATGGTGAATCCCGTTACGGATTGACCAAATTGAATGGTGGCTGTAAAGGCTGATAAGGTCGAGTTAGGTGCAGTTATCTCTACCAAAAAATCTGCATCGCAGGGAAAACTTCCGCAGGCAGAGAAGGGGCCAGACTCCTGATCATCCATCGTTCCGTTTACATCCACAGACCCGGAACCCGAGAGTCCGCTATCAGGATCGGTATCATTTATAGTCAAATCTCCATCAACATCCAATGAGCCATCTACTATTATAGTACCTTCCTCTCCGGCACCACCTCCATCCTCCTGATTCCTTAGATCATCATCAGCATGAGCTGTTCCTCCCGCTTGTATTTCAAGGGTACCCCCACCAAAAACCTGTATGTCATCCCCCGAATCAATTGATCCACCATTTTCTACGGTGACGGTCCCACCGTCAATATTAAAATCAGCGGCGGTTGTAACATCACCAGCGATCGTCATAGTGCCGTCCACGACAACTTCCCCGTTATCTATGTTTACCGTACTACCAGCATTTACATCCACATTTCCTGTAGGATCTACATAAAGGTCATCCGCATCCAGATTACCATCCACAGTAAGGTCACCATCAACAGTGATGTTATCGCCAGCATCAAAATCAGCTCCCGAATCTATGGTAACGCTTCCTCCATCGTCAATCTGTACATCGTCATTGACATCGACGGTACCTCCTGAGTTCACGTCCAGACTACCGGTACCACCAACATCCAAATCATCCGCATCAAAATCTCCGCTTACCACCAGTTCTCCATTTATATCCGCATCATCATTGATGTCCAAAGTGCCGCCGGAATTTACCGTGATACTCCCACCATCATCAATGGTCATATCGTCATTGGAATTGAGAGTCCCGGAAACGGTGATAGAACCTGTAGAGGCTACATCAATGTCTCCATTCTCTGTGGTATTCAATGTCCCGCCACTCTCGATGATAACCGTACCCGCTACGTCAAGGTCATTTTCCACATTCAGGGTGCCACCCTGAACGGTGAGAGTACCCCCCTGCTCCACGGAGATAAAGCTGGAAATATCATCACCGGTATCATCATCGAGGGTAAATGTGCCCGCCTGGATGGTCAATGAGCCTCCATTGGCAATGATCAGACCATCGCCATCCATTTCTTCCAGTACCATGGTACCTCCCGTCCAGATTACAGCTCCGGTTATGGTGACCTCACCATTGTAGTCCACGTTACATGGACCGGAAAATGATCCCCCGTTGGCAAAATCCGCCTCGTTGGCAGGACATTGAGCAAAAATTACAAAGGAGAAAAAGAGACCACTGAGAGACAATATCCACCTAAGGAATGCAGTCCGACCGGGTAACAGACATTTCATTGTTGAGCGATTTACTTGAAAATTGGTTACTTAATGCTTCCGGTTTGGGGCCCAGAACTATAGCAGGTGCTTAAAAATACATAAAATTCAAATAACTGAACGGTTCTTTGGGAAAAACTGATTGTTACCATTCACCTCATCTGGTAATATTCCAATCTCGGCTCTCATGAAATTAGGGATCGACCGTTTGTAATTGTACTGAATACAGAACTAGTTTTTTAGTATTCAAAAATTAAATTTGTGCCGCCTATATTGGTAATTTGTAGCCATTATCATCGTTATATTGATTTACAAAATAATAATTGACGCAGCTGATACACTTATGATTGATGTCCTCCAAAGTCCGGGAATTCTATGAGATTGAGTCGATCGCTGCGATTTTTGTTTTCAGTTTACTTTGCTTTAATCCTTCATTTTGGAGTAATGAGCCAAAGGATCGTTGAGACCCAATGGTTTTTTGGTCAGTCCGAGTTCAACATTCAGTTTGACAAGAACGGGGTTTTATCCTACGAGGAAGAACGAATGAATCCGGTATTTGGAACCGGTGGACCCGCTGTGATAAGCAATCCGGAAACGGGGAATCTGCTGTTTTATACCGATGGAGAGCGGATCTATGATGCTTCCCACCAGGCGATGCAGGGAAGCTCACCTCTAAACGGGAATAGTGTCATCAATCAGGCGGCAGTGGCATGTAAAATACCGGGAAGTCTTACGAGATACCTGGTTTTCACCAATTCTGGGAGTTCCGGTGTCAACGAAATCCAGTACAGCGAAATAGATATGGGCCAAACCGGGACCGGGAACGGTTTTGAGCCTCATGGACAAGTTACCTCCGTCAACAATCCAACCGGACTGGTTGATCCCTCCGAAGCTATGATCATCATTGAGTCATCGGAGGATAACACGCTGTGGCTGATCACTCAGAATAGCCAAACTTTGGATTTTCATGCTTCTATCATAAACAATTTCGGACTGGGAGGAGGCACTGTTGCCAACCTTGACACTACCGCGGAATACCCCGGAGCGGAAGCTTCACAGTTTGCCTACGATCCCGTTAACAGAGTGCTGGCCGTGGCACCAAAAGATCCTAACCGAAATATTGTATTACTGAATTTCAACGATACCACCGGTGTTTTTGAGTTTAACTCTACCATCAGGAATTCCGGTTATAATGATGGTGCGGGTGAGTCTGTATATGATCTTGAATGGTCACGAGATGGTCGGGTGCTGTATTTCTCAAGGTTCGGCTCCGCGGACTCCACTGTTGCTAATCTTTATAGTTACGATTTCGATGGAGGTCTGCCCCAACCAATTTTGAACAATAACATCTATCGGTCATTGGGAATCCGAAGAGGTATTGACAATAACCTGTATCACCTGTATCAGGCAAACCTTGGCGGATCCTATCAGGTGGGTTTGCTTGAAGATCTCGATTCCGGACTGGTTTCTACCTATACACCTGCTTATTTTGATGCGGACTTTAATGGCACTCAGTTTCCGTCTTTCGGGCCGGTGGATTACGCTTTCACTTTTGATAACCTTACCTTTAAGGCCATTGACAGTTGTGCCAGCAGCCCCACATTTTTCTTTCCTGAAGTAAGTCCCACACCCAACAATTATTTCTGGTCATTCGGAGACGGCAACTTCTCAAACGGAGTAGCTCCTATCCACACTTATGAAGATGCTGGCAATTATCAGGTGACATTGACCGTGGAGCTAAATAATATCATAGCCAGCTTTACACAGCCCATCCAGGTTCTGGCAAATGACCTGATGGTGGATTTAGGTGCAGACACCACCATATGTGAAAATGAAACCCTGGAGCTGGATGCCGGGGATGGTATCATTTATCAATGGAGTACCGGCGAAACTACTCAGACAATAGAAGTTGATACTTCTGGAGTCTATTGGGTGAGTGTGAGCGATGGAAGATGCAGTGCTTATGACGCCATAGAGGTCTCGGAGTATGGTGTTCAGAATAACATCGGAAATCAATGGTATTTCGGTGAAATGGCGGGCCTTGACTTCAATACCCAGCCCCCCACACCTCTGACAGATCCCAATCAGATGTTTTCTCCTGAAGGTTGCGCCACAATTTCCGGCGTGGACGGTAGTCTGCTGTTTTACACAAATGGCTCCACCGTTTGGAACAAGGATCATGAAGTGATGGAAATAATAGATCCTTTCCCGCAACCAGACCTTGCACCAAATCAGATCGGTGGTGACAGCACCGTTTCTCAGGGCGTCTTAATACTTCCGTTTATGGATGATGAGACCATGTTCTATATTTTCACAGCCGAGGAAGTATACAGTGAAAATACTTATGACATCAGGTATTCCATTGTGGACATTAAGGAAGATTCTGCCCGGGGTGCCGTGGTCCTGAGAAATCTTCCATTTTTTGAAACCAGTATAGAACGGGTCACCTCGTCGGGATTTGAGAACAGTGCATGGCTTGTGACCCATGAGCATGGTAACAATTCCTTCAGAAGCAATTTCGTGGATGCAAATGGTATTGGACCTACCATTTATTCTCCGGTTGGGGAGGTATTAAAAGGCACCGAGAGCATAGAAGGAAGCGGCACCATGAAATTTGATCCGGCCATACAGAATTTTGCCACCATTACCCCTGGTGTAAACAATCTTGAGATCTTCAATTTTGTTGATTCTACCGGTAGAATGTCAGATCCGGTTCTGGTAGAGACTGGTGAACTGAATACGTACGGTCTGGAATGGTCACCAGGGGGAAATAAGATTTACATAAGTACGGATTCCAAGTTAATTCAGTTTGACCTTGACAGCTTGCAATCTGAGAATGCCGGAACGGAGATACTGGCGACCAAGTATGACGGCTATCAAACCGGTTCTGGCTACGGTACTATACAGACTGGTCCCGATGGTGAAATTTATATCGCCGTTGATGGTCAATCAACACTCTACACCATCATAAATCCCGATGGTGATGGTGCCAACTCCTCTCTCAATACCACAGGACAGACGCTGGCAGGAAGAATTAGCCGATTGGGCCTACCTAATTTTGCACAACAGTCATCCAGTAATGAGACTCAGCCGGGGCTTGTCTTTGATCCGGGATGTCTGGGAGTAGAATCGGAATTTACGGCAAGTGGCACATCCCCTATTGATGAATACTTCTGGACATTTGATAGTACGGCGGAGAATCTCACGGATGTAGGGCAGGTAGTCACCAATCTATTCAATGAAATCGGACCCCATCCTTTTGAGCTCAACATAACCAATCGATGTGGATATGACACTATTTTCTTCGATACGTTAAATGTTTTTACAATTCCCGAAAGCCCGGAAATTCCATCTGAAACGAATCTTTGTGCCGAGAATCTGGTATTGGAAGCGTGGTTTGAGGATGATCCCTCTCTAAATTATTACTGGTCTACCGGAGACACTTCCCGTGTCATCCAGATCAATGAACCCGCGATTATCGAGGTGGCCATCTACAATGATGAAGGGTGCTCCAGTGATACATCGGAAATTTTTGCCGGGGATAACCGACCATTTTTGGAGCTCGGAAATGACCTTTTGCTGTGTCAAAACGAACGGGGAGTCATTCTCGATGCCAACACGACAGGTGTGACTTATGAATGGGCAATTGACGGAACCGATTCCGGAAGTGACACGTCCAGGTTCCAACCTGTCCAGACTTCCGTACCGGGTGAATATGAATATACACTTACCATTGAAGAGTCATTTTTTGGGTGTAGGAATACAGACACGGTAAATGTGATCGTAAATCAATCTCCAGCTTTGGATACCGAAATTATGTCACCTTCAAGTTGTGGAATGACCGATGCCAGCATAGAATTTGACGTTACTTCTTCCGGTAGTTACAATTATTCATTGAGTGGTGTGGGGATTACCGAGCGTAATTTTATCGATGGTCCGGGCAACTCCCCTCTTTATGACAATCTGGCTCCGGGCAATTACCAGCTGACTCTTGAAGATATTGTAACCGGATGTGTGACGTTCGATCCTGTCACTATCCAGGACGACGCACTATTCGACGTATCCGCAACTAACCTGCCAGATTGCGGTATCGAAGCCAATGTGCAAATTTCTCTTGTAGGAGCCACTTTGCCGTCTTTGGTCAATGTCTATGTGTCCACCCTTGCCGGTGACACTATCTTAAGGGAAGAGAATCTACTTACACCCATTCAAAGCTTTCCTACTTTGGATAATGGAATTTACTATGTGAATATCAGAGATGTAGAAACCAATTGTACAAGAAGTGATACGGTTTTGATAGAGCCTTTTATTGTAGGTGAGCCGGATTGCGATCCGTTGATCCTTGCGCCAAATGCCTTTAGTCCAAATGGCAATGGCTACAACGAGGAATTCTACATTATTCCAAACCCATTCATCGACAATTTTGAGATTTTCATTTACTCAAAATGGGGGGAGGTTGTCTTCTATTCACAGAGTCAGACATTCAGGTGGGATGGAAATTATCGGAATGAAGTCCTCGGACCCGGAACTTTTGCTTACATAATCAAGTATCAAAGTAGAGAGGAGCCGGAAAGAGGTACACTTACGCAATATGGATCAGTCACCATATTGAAATAGTTGGAACGGATTTTGTATTTTAATACTCAAAAAACTCTATAATGAAGAAATATGTTTACATGCTTTCAATGATGCTTTTGTTCATTGTTGTCAGTGAATCACAAGCTCAAAAATTCTTACCCACCAATCTCAGGATCACCGTAATTGATGGTCTGGGAAATTACGTGGAAGGTGCGACCGTAAAAATATATAAGTCCAAAGACGATTATATGAATTCGGAAAATCCGGTAGCAACCTTGGAAACAAATA
Source organism: Cyclobacteriaceae bacterium (assembly GCA_965228045.1). Classification (GTDB taxonomy): domain Bacteria; phylum Bacteroidota; class Bacteroidia; order Cytophagales; family Cyclobacteriaceae; genus JANQEU01. The sequence goes on from OZ245789.1 coordinate 3,751,991, forward strand.
AGAAAGGCATTGTGAAATTCAAAAAACTAGAACCGGCAGCGTATTATATTGATGCCAGAACGGACGACATGAATAATGATGGTGAAGGTGTAGCTACGGAACCTCTTGATGAAGGTAAAACGAACAGAGTCAATGTAGTAATTGAATAAGGGCCATAGGGTCCTGACTTGCAAAAAAAGCAACCAAGATGATGGTTGCTTTTTTTATTTAGGATCGATTTAAGCTGCTTTTGGCCAGTTATTTATGTTCTTTTTGATCCACCGATCCAGGGTCATCCTTTCCTTTGCGTTTATTAATCTCCTTGCCTTTTTGTATTCTTTTCGAAACAAAACATTACAAAAACTCACCTTACGCAATACCTGCTTATAGTAATCCAGATAGGTAGTTTTAAAGACTAATTTCTCAATATCAAACTGTCTGCTCATAACTTTTGATTCAATAGTTTACAAATCAGATTTTGATACTATCACGGATTAAATTCAATATTGGATTCATTAACATAAATTAATTTTTATTAATATTTACATAAATATTAATATATGTTAAAATGACTTCAGACCTTTTAAGGATACAATTCACATCGATTTTAATCGGACTTTTTTTCTGTCTTGGTCTTGTCACAGTGACCTGGGAATTCTATGAAAAAAAATATGCCTTACCTTATCGTTGATAATTCCTCCCCAAAACGAAGTCTTAAAAGTGAACCATTAAGCATCTCTTTATCAATTAGTTAAAAGTGTTTTCCACTAGCAAATGAATGCTGATTCATTATTTATTATTAATGTTTTTCATAATTTTTTTAAATAAAAGTATATGGATTGTTAGTTGCACATTTGCTGAAACGAAAACTGATAATTGACATGACACTAATTGCAAATCCCCCAATCAAGAATACCGCAAACCACTATGAAATGGAGACGGAGGAATCCAACAACCACCCTAGAGATCTAAAAATTATCACATCCAAATCCTACACGGACAAAAGCCAAATGCACCTTCAACTTAAAGAGAAGCTCAGACGAACAGCACCTGATATGGTGGAGTTATTCAAACGGATTGCTGAGTTGAGAGGTGAAAAGATCAGCGAAGCTGACATCAGAGGAAACGTGCTGACAGCAAGCAACTTGTCGGCTATGACTTTACATGTATTTGCTCTCGAAGCAGCGAAATATGGTAAAACTGTAGCGTACAAGGAGGAGAAAACCATAACCATTACTGATTAAGCGTTCCCTTGAAGCGGTTACTGAAACGTTAATAAAATTATTATGCCTGATCAAATACCTGTTCTGATATCGATTCTAACACCAGCTTTACTTATATGCTATGCTATCGTTTCCCAACTCTCTCACAAAAATGACCGAAGTCAACCCAGAAAAAATGCGGCCAATATAGGGTTAATTGGAATTGTAATCTCACTTCTGAGTGCCGTATATGTTTTTGAATACGGAACCATCCAGTCGACTTTATTAGGGATTGATGGGTTGGGGTTTTCTGTAAGGTTGGATGCCTTGAGCGTCACGATCTTTTTAATGATCTCCATACTTTCATTTGTCATCCTGAGATTCAGTACCAATTATCTTGATGGCGATCCAAGGAAAGCGATATTTTTTAGCAGGTTAACGGTGACTATGGCGGCCGTCGAACTCCTGGTATTATCCGGCAACCTTTTTCAAATCTGGGTCTTGTGGGTAGCGACCAGCGTATGCTTACACTATCTGCTTGTCTTTTATCGCTACAGACCACAAGCCATCGCAGCAGCCCGGAAGAAGTTTATTGTTGCCAGACTGGGTGATACCAGCTTAGTGGCTGCATTGGTGTTAATTTATAGCGAGTTGGGTACCGGAGAGCTGGATCAGATATTTGCTGCTATCTCCGAGGGAGCATGGAATCCTTTGCTCAATTGGGCTGCTATTCTGCTCGTGATCACCGCCTTATTGAAATCGGCACAGTTCCCCACTTACGGATGGTTGATTGAGGTGGTTGAAACACCAACTCCTGTTTCTGCTCTCCTGCATGCCGGGCTACTAAATGCGGGACCTTTTCTGATGGTCAGATTGTCTTACTTAATTGTAGAATCAACCACATCATCCATTATTTTGATAGCTGTGTGTGGATTCACGGCAGTATTTGCCTCAGTAGTCTACCTGACGCAGCCATCGGTCAAAATAGCATTGGGTTATTCAAGTGTAGCCCACATGGGCTTCTCTCTTCTTCTTTGTGGTCTTGGAATCTACTCTGCAGCAATTCTGCACATCGTAGCACATTCTTTCTACAAAGCCCATTCGTTCCTGTCATCCGGAAACGCTGTTGAAGCCAATAACGTAGGAAAAATAATTCTCTCTGAAGGAAATCAGAAGGCCTCTGAAATTCTATTGAGCATGGCATTTTCAGTAATGCTGTATGTTTCATTTATTCTTTTATTCGGCCTCAATAACCCCAATAACTACGCCCTTTTGGTCATCGGAGGGGTGATAGTCCTCGGAGTTACTCAGATCATGGCATCTACAGCGAGACTGGCATCAGGCTTGAGGAGCTATGGTCTGGCAGCGGGACTTGGGTTGGTTGTGGTGCTGGCATTTTTCACGCTGGAACATGCCAGCAGCCTGATATTGGGCGGACAGATACCAGAGCTGATCGAACCAAACTCTTCGATAAAATTAGCCAGTTTGATTCTTCTTACATGCTTTTTGATGGTAATGGGCCTGCAATTGTTTTCAGGCAAATTCAGGAACCATAGACTGGGTTATCAGTTAGGCATTCATATTAGAAATGGGCTATATGCCAATGTCATTTTTGACAGAATAATCGGTTCATTAAAAAGTGAAAAATTCAAATGGGCTAATCTGGCCGTCGAGGAAGAGGTGCCTGAAAAACATCGGCAGAATGTAGTTCTTCCTGAAAAAGAAGTATTCATCTCCAATTAAATACTAGAATGATAGATCAAATACAATCTCAGAAAATTGAAAGTCTACTGAAAAGGGGCTCTCGCCTTATAGCGCCGCTATGGTCATTGGAAAACTTTGTCGCGGTAAATCCATACTTAAATATGTCCGGCGAAAAGTTTGGCAGCGCTATGGATTTTTTGGAAAAGACCGGTGGAGTTCAAGCTACTCTACCCATTGAATTTTACATGAAGGCCGTTCAAAGCGGCAGAATTAGCAGGGAGGATTTAAGGAAATCATTGGAAGATAACTCATTTGGCTTTACCTCCGATGTCAATGAGTTTTTAACCGCTCTGCATCAGAATAATGATTACGGTGCGGATTTTAAAATGCAGACTATATCCGACCTGGCCAGTGATGTAAATGGGAAGGACTGGAGCAGGTTTATGGTCGACAGGATCTCATTCTGGGCGTCTGCTTATTTTGATAGCCAGCAGGCCATTTGGAATACCAGCCGCAGGACAAAATCTCCGTACCAGGACTGGAAAAGAGAAGCCGAAGTTGACCGAAGCCCGGGGTTAATGGGCCTCAAAGGGTTCAGGAAATTCGTAAAGAGACTGCCTGAGGATCCACTTGAAACAATTGCCATGGTCTTGACGGAGCTAGACATGAGCGATGAATTGGCAGAACACTACCTGGCATCACTTCTGATGAAAATGAACGGTTGGGCCGGATTTGCCGCCAGGATTGATTGGGACGCTGGATTAGATGGAAAAGAGAGCAACATTCTAAGAGAATATATAGCTATCATGCTGGCCTGGGAATTGAGCATTAAAATGTTATTAAAATATCCTGAATTGTCCAAAAATTGGGAAGTCTTCAAGCAAAAAGCTGAGGTACTTATTCCTACTGGCAAGACAAGTCAGGAATTGTCCAAAAAACTGATTCTTCAGGAGGCCTTCGATATTTCCAATCAGCGGAAACTAACGGATAAGCTCAACTTTCAGAAACAGAAATTAGGAAGAAATACTAACATTGACGTCCAGGCTATATTTTGCATTGATGTCCGATCTGAACTGTTTCGAAGAAACCTGGAAGCTGCCAATAACCGGATTGAAACTCTGGGATTTGCAGGCTTCTTTGGATTCCCAATCAAATATGTGCAAACTGCGCACGATCATGGAGTGAATGGTTGTCCGGTATTGATCTCTCCCTCACACACAGTTAAAGAAGAATTCAGAAAACCTTCGGATGGTAGAGAGATTTTAAAAAACATAACCTACAAAGCCCGGGTGGCGAAAATCTGGAAGAATTTTAAGAAAAATGCGATAAGCTGTTTCAGCTTCGTCAGTCCATTGGGCATCTTCTATCTGCCAAAACTTATAACCGATACCCTCGGCTATACGCGACCAAAAGCAAAACCCAATGAATTTGGAATATCAAGAGAAGAACTTGAGAATAAAAGCATAAGTCTTGAGACTGATATTTGGAGGGATGAGATAACCGGAATACCGCTGGAGGATAGAATCTCAATGGCCGAGTCGGCATTAAAAGCAATGTCTCTCACTGAAAACTTCGCACCAATTGTCTTAATAGTTGGGCATGGATCATCAACGGTCAATAACCCACATGCCACTGGTCTTGATTGCGGTGCTTGCGGTGGTCATTCCGGTGAAGCGAATGCCAGGGTAGCCGCGGAGGTTTTAAACGATACACAAGTACGTAAAGAACTGGATAAAAGAGGTATAGAAATACCCGATATGACGATTTTCATTGCTGCCCTTCACGACACCACTACAGACAACATTAGTCTTTTTTATAAATCAATGTTTCCCTCACAGCATCATAAATTATTGAAGGAATTGAAGTACGCCTTGAATGTGGCAGGAGACGCCACACGAAGAGAGCGTGCCATGAGGATGAGGATAACCAATGACTATAACAAAAGCATTATTCAACGTAGTAAGGATTGGTCACAGGTACGACCGGAGTGGGGTCTGGCAGGCTGCTCCTCCTTTATTGTGGCACCTCGGGAAAGAACTGAGCACGTTAATCTGGCTGGAAAATCCTTCCTGCATAATTACAATTGGAAAAAGGATAAAGATTTCGCAGTTCTTGAGACAATTATGACTGCTCCGATGGTGGTCACCAGCTGGATAAACCTGCAGTATTACGCCTCCACCGTAGACAACAAAAAGTTTGGATCAGGCAACAAGACCCTGCACAACATAGTGGGTGGGATTGGAGTGTTGGAAGGTTTCGGAGGCGATTTAAAAGTAGGTCTCCCCTGGCAATCTGTTAATGACGGATTCAATTTCCAACATGAACCACAACGTCTAAATGTAATCATCGAAGCTCCGGTTGATGAGATGAGCAAAATTCTTGATAAACATGAATCTATAAGAAATCTCTGCGATAACCACTGGATATTTCTCTTCGCAATGAACGATGAAGGAAAAGTAGCTTACAAATACATCGGAGACTTGCAGTGGGAAGTTTATAACGGCTAACCATAGTTTGTGAATTTTACTGCCAGAAGGTTGTAGGAGTTTTAAATAAGTATTTCACATTTAAATGGACGTTATTCCAATCCAATATTTCCGTAGTAATAGGAAAACGGAATGGGTCAAAGATCACTTTCGTCAATTCCATATAACAAACTTTTCCTTGAATAATGGTTACTTTAGTATGTATGAAAGGAGTAACAATTATTAAGGACGAAACACACAATAAACGTTTTGTTCAGATTGATTTGGAGGAGTTGGAACTTCATCAGGGTGAGATGGAAGACTTACTAGATATTGTTATTGCTGAGAGCAGAAAAGATGATGAGGAAATCAGTTGGTCAGAATTGAAGGAGAAGCTCGCTAAAGACGAGAAACTCTGAAATGTATGAAGTCACTTTCAAGAGGAAAGCGGCAAAGGAATTAACGAAATTACCGCGAAAAATGCTTCCCGCCATGATTTCAAATATTGATAAGTTGGCATCAGACCCTCGACCGGCTGGCAGCAAGAAGCTAAAGGATAGTGAGGAAGATCTTTGGAGAATACGTGTCGGAGACTATCGTATCATTTATCTGATCGATGATCAAATTCGGATTGTAAACATCAGGAAAGTAGGTCATCGTAAAGATGTATATGAGTAATTGAAATAAGCTTATTCTTCCCAAAGGGACAAAATGTCTCTTTGATTTTCAACAGTTAGCAGATTCAAGACATAATTATTGAAGTATCCGAGTTTCGAAAACGTCGAAATCCATCGACCTGGCGGTCGCTTGGATTTCAAACCACTTTTTCCCTATTGGTCGTTGGGTCGAATCATTTCATCTAAAAAACAAAAAAACCCGTGATATCAAAATACCACGGGTTTAACTTACAAGGAGCCCCCAGTCGGATTCGAACCAACGACCCGCGCATTACAAGTGCGCTGCTCTGGCCAGCTGAGCTATGGAGGCCTATCTATTAATCTGACTTTCTCTTCTGAAAGTCTTACCTCCAAGTGCACTGCTCTGGTCGATACGTCGAACCGCAGCTGAGCTATGGAGGCCTATCTATTAATCTGACTTTCTCTTCTGAAAGTCTTACCTCCAAGTGCCTGCCCTGGTCGATACGTCGAACCGCAGCTGAGCTATGGAGGCCTATCTCTTCATCTGACTTTCTCTTCTGAAAGTCTTACCTCCAAGTGCCTGTGCTCTGGTCGATACGTCGAACCGCAGCTGAGCTATGGAGGCCTATCTCTTCATCTGACTTTCTCTTCTGAAAGTCTTACCTCCAAGTGCCTGCTCTGGTCGATACGTCGAACCGCAGCTGAGCTATGAAGGCCTATTTTTTTAAGCGAGTGCAAATGTAAATCTACTGGAATTGTTTCCAAACACTGCGCCTCTTTTTTTACGAATTCCGAATCTCACGAAGTTCCCTTTTTAAGCGCTTCAATTCAGTTTCAGCAGCATCAATTTTACTTTGCATTTCCTCTTTCAGGATATCTGCCTGTTTCGACCCTGTAAAAAAGTCAATATTGGTCTTATAAGTACTTAAATCATTTTCCAGGGTCGAAATTTGTCTTCGCAGGGAATTTGTTTTCTTATTTCCACTTCCACTCCCACCTTTTCGGTGCTGTGTCCTTGCAAAATGCAGGTTATTTCTAAATACATCCTTATCTGCATCGTTAATAAGAGCTGACTGCATTACGGAGTCCACTGCATGGTCGAATTCCTCATTTATTTTCTTTATATACTTTCGGGGCACAAAACCCAACGCCACGTATTCATCCACTAGGGAGTAAATTTTCTCCATCTCAATGGCGCCACTGGATACAATCGCGATAATTGAATCACAGATTTCACGTTTTCTTTTATAGTTCTTCTCGTACTCCTGATTTTGCTGAGAAGTTTGGGATCTCCTGTTTTCGAAAAAGTGATCACATGCTGCCTTAAATTGATCGTATACCTTATTTCGATGTGAGTCCGGAACCGGACCGATGTCTCTCCATTTGGTTTGCAGATCCTTTAATTTCCTGGCGGTATTGTCCCATTCCTTGCTTTCTTTTAATTCGTTTGCTTGCTCTACAAGTTCCAGTTTCAGCTTCAGGTTTTCCTCTCTTTGCGAATCAATTACTTTAAAAAACGCATTCTTCTTGTTGAAGAATTCTTTGAAAGCTCCCCAGAAAGCTTTATTTACCTGTTTTGCCTTGTCCCTTGGCATACCACCTATGGCGTTCCATTTTTCCTGGATAACCAAAAGTTCTTTAGTCTTTTTATTCCATTCGGAAATACGATCTGATTCGAAAGCAGCAACAGATTTTACAGATTCCACCAAAGACTCCTTCTTTTGAAGATTTTCGTGGAGCTCCTTTTTGAGTTCAGATACATAGGATCTTCTTTTGATGTATACTTTATCGGATGCCGCTTTGAACCTTAACCATACTGGTTCCTGCTCTTCTTTTGGAATCGGACCAATGTGTTTGAACTCCTCATGAAGCTCATTTAATTGAACTACGGCTTCGGAGATGTTCTCCCAATCATCCAGGGCCTCTGCCTTTTCGCAAAGTTCCTGCTTGGCTTCCAGATTCTTTTTTCTATCCAGGTCCTTTAGCTCGAAGTAAATACTTCTCGCATCGTAAAAGCGATCAAGAAGTGCATTATAGTTCGCCCAAAGCGTTTTGTTCTGTGCGCCTGGAACAGGACCTGTCTTTTTCCACTGATCCTGATATTCCCTGATCTTATTGATACTTATATCAGATTCTTCACCATCTACCAGTTGACGGATATCTTCCAGAATCTGCTGTTTTATCTTAAGGTTTTCCGCCTTCTGATGTTCCTGATCTTTGAAGAACTTGTCACGTTTTGTCTTTAATTGATCATAGAGCGCAACGAATTTCGTGTCTAATTCCTCCCCCTTAAATTCGAAATCATCCTCCGTGTTTCCTGCCGTTTCCAGAAACTTGCTTAAAGCCGCAGACTTTTCCTCCGAAAAAAGATCATCATACCTTGATTTCAATGACCGCAAAGACCTGCTGAGGGCCTTCATATCGTCTTGATTCTTTAGGTCTTCAAGGTGCTGAAAAACCTCACTTTTATCAAGGTGTTCAAAATCTATTTCTTCTTCCTCCTCATCAGAGTGATCGCTCTCATTGTCATCAGACTTCGATTTTGAATCCTCCTCCGATGTTACCCGAGAAGGCTTCGATTCATCCGAAACACTTTCCTCTCCAACTTCACTTTCAGCTTGGTTTTCTTTTTGGGTTGATTCCTCCTTGTCCGACATGGAACTTCCATTCATCATTTGAGGATCATCCTTTGAACTCATGTTGTTTAATTCAACCTCTTGTTGAACATTTTCTGCAACCTCCTCTGCGTGAACAGTTTCCGTAGCAGACTTTTCTTTCTCATTCTCCATTTCGCGCTATTTAATCAATTTCCCCACTAATTCAAACGAGGGTCCTGCGGATAGTTTGCGATTACTTTAAACTTACCGCCCATTTGTTTTAATACCTCTCGCCAAAGCCTATCTGGATTCATATCAAATATCATTTCAGGAGTGGCTCCTTTATGTACTATCCAGGATTTTACTTCCAGCTCTTCATGCAATTGACCGGAATCCCAGCCCGAATACCCAACAAAAAAACGAAAATCTTCTTTCTCAAGTTGTCGGGTATCTATAAGTGTCAACAACTGATCAAAATCTCCCCCCCAATACATACCTGGCAAAATTTCCCTTCCATCCGCCACCAGGTCGCTTCTTCGGTGTATGAAATGAAGGCTGTTCTGCTGTACAGGACCACCTACAAAAAGCTCAGCATCGAAGTGATTGACATCCTCAACGACATCCTTGAACTGCGACTCTGTTCTTTTGTTTAACACAAAACCAAACGTTCCATTATCATCATGTTCGCAAATAAGAACTACCGTCCTTTCGAAGTTTGGGTCCGGCAGGTACGGTTCGGATATCAAAAGATCTCCTTTCTCCGGTTCTACCCAGTTGTCTAATGAAAAATAATCCATATTAATGCAGTGCGGGTTTCAATGGCAAGTTCTTGATTACTTTAGCCTCATGCGTTGTCATCTCTCCCAGTCTCGTATAGACGCTATTCTCATCGAAATAGTTTAAAGCCATCCGAACAAACACTTCTCCATGACGAGCCTCCGACGCCCATAGCATCTGGTAAAACTCCTTTATCTCACCCTTTTCCAAATTTTCATAAATCAATCGGAATCGTTCGGCTCCCCGTGTTTCAACCAAAGAGGCCAATAGCAGCCTATCCATAAAACGCTCCGATCTTCCTGAACGACAAAAATCAAGAAGTTGTTTGATATAATGATCCTGTCCCATCTCCGCCGGGAGTTTAACATTTCGCTTTTCCATCAAATCATAAACCGATTTAAAATGCTCAAGCTCCTCGATTCCAATGTCAATCAACTCCTGCAAAATCTCAACACGATCAGGGTACTTTGCAACAAAACTCATAGCCATAGCACTGGCTTTTCGCTCACAATTCGCGTGATCCTGTAAAAATGAATCGAAATCATTCATGACTTGATCCACCCACTCTTTACTACTTTCGACCTCCAGATCAATCCTGTATTTCATTGCATATTGATTATCAACAAATAAAATAATTTTGGGAATGAAATTAGCCCAGTATCACAAGTCTTTTAAAAATGGATCTATCGGAATTAAGAAATGAATACGCTAAAGCCACTCTGGATGAGTCCAATGTGGAAACCACTCCTTTAGATCAATTCCAAAAATGGTTTGATGAGGCGAGAACAGCGGAAATACTTGAGCCAAATGCAATGGTTCTGTCAACTGCCTCTGCTTTAGGGCAACCTTCACAAAGAACCGTCCTCCTCAAAAAGTTTGACCAAGAGGGATTTGTATTTTTCACGAATTACAGCAGCCGTAAGGCCACGGAGATTTCGGAAAATGGAAATGTGTCTGTCCTTTTCCCCTGGTACGCACTTGAAAGACAGGTAATCATACAGGGTAAAGCAGAAAAGGTAAAAAAATCTGAATCTCTGTCTTATTTCTTAAGCAGGCCTTTCGGTAGTCAGCTTGGTGCCTGGGTCAGCGAACAAAGCAAAGTCATCTCCTCAAGAGGGCTTCTTGAATCGCAACTTCATAAAATGAAGGAGAAGTTTGAAAATGGGAAAGTCCCGCTACCGGATTTCTGGGGTGGTTATCGTATTGTTCCGCATTACTTTGAGTTTTGGCAGGGTCGCAAAAACAGATTGCATGACCGTATTTCTTATAACAGGGAGGCCGAAAATTGGATCATCCAACGTCTGTCCCCTTGAAACGAAAAGAAGGAATCTACTTTGAAAGGTATGCTTTTCCAGCCATCACAGACGATCCACTGGACGGGGAAATAGAAATGGTGGTGGTAATACCGTCATTCAAAGAACCTGGAATTGCTGAAACTGTTTCTCATCTTTTGGAGCATCCAACCGAAACCAAAGTGATGATCCTGGTAGTCGTCAATGAAGCAGAACATTCAGATGCGAATATTCAATTGATCAATAAAAAATCTATTGAGGACCTCCAATCTTTTGAGGTTCCGGATACTTTTCACTTAAAGGTCGGATATCAAAGATTTCCGGAAAGGAAAGCCGGGGTGGGCATGGCAAGAAAGGCAGGCATGGATCAGGCTGCCAGATGGTTTCATGACCAAAACCGGACGGGATTCATTGTTTGTTTTGATGCGGACTGTAGATGTGATCCGAACTATTTTGATGCCATATCCGAAAAGTTTGCTCGTGAAAATCTTGAAGCTGCCGTAATATCCTATGAACATCCTTTGGAAAACGAATGGATCGTAGAATATGAACTCTATTTAAGGTATTATGTAGATGCACTTCGATGGGCAGGTTATCCATTTTCCTGTCAAACGCTGGGCTCTTGTATGGCTGTCCGATCGGATGCTTATATAAAAATGGGTGGCATGAATACCAGGCAAGCTGGTGAGGATTTCTATTTTTTGCATAAAATAATCCGAAATGTAAGATTCGGTGAAATCAATGACACTACGGTATATCCATCTGACAGAATTTCTGACAGGGTCCCCTTCGGTACTGGCAAAGCCATCAAGGATGCAAGAATTGGCAAAGACAGGCTGCTATACAATCCTGAGTCCTACGAGATCATCCAATCGCTGATTGACGGAATTCACGACGTATACATGGGTCTTAATCCATTTAAAAGTTATTTGAAAGCTTTTCTGGAATCAGAAAATTTTGAAATGGAAATGGCCAAACTCCGTAACAATTCGACCAGCATGGAGACTTTTCAGAAATTCTTTTTCCAGTGGTTTGACGGATTTAAAGTCATGAAGCTGCTTCATTATTTGAGAGCAAAGGGTTTAAACGATGTACCCGTTTCACAAGGAATTTCCTGGCTTAATGAACATTATTATAAACTAAACCTAACCGGAATTTCGAAGGAAGACCTGATCAAAATAAGAAACCAAAACCGCCAGGGATTCGAATACGGTTTACTCAAATAAAATCGTAGAGACTTTTGACCCCCAGGAACTGGTGTTGTATAAAACCCTCTGCAAATTTCACACCGATCCTATGCCCAAATTCCGCTGCTCTGGCCTCGAGCATAATCATAAATTCAGGTTTGGAAATATAAGTTTCAGGTTCGCTCGAATCGGGATCATGAAACTGGCTGGAATACGCCTTCACAGCCTCCATCTTTTTTTCATGCTCTTCCGAGATGTCTACCAAAAAATGAGGTTCAAGTGAAATGCTTTGTATATAATGATAAAGCTTACCGGGTCTCCAGGGTTCCTGAGGTTTGCCATCATCACCTTCTGTTTTGATCTTCACCAGGCCAGCCTTAAAGATGGCCTCCTCTACAACTTTAGCCGCTCTACCATGGTCCGGATGTCTGTCATACACAGCCGTGGCAAAAATGATGTCCGGCTTGTACTTTCTGATTTTTTGTATGACCGCAAGCTGATGTTCTTTATCATTGGCAAACCATCCATCTTCAAAATCCAGGTTATCCCGGACGGTTACACCCATAATTTCAGCTGCTTTCTCAGCTTCCTTCCTTCTTTGAGCTGGTGTACCACGTGTTCCAAGCTCACCACGCGTAAAATCCACAATACCAGATTTATAACCGAGTTTATGATGTTTAATTAAAGTGCCGGCGCAGGCAAGTTCAACATCGTCCGGATGTGCCGCAAAAGCCAGAATATCTAATTTCGACATAATGTCAGACCGTCTCAGCGAGCTCTATCTCCTTTTCAGCAAGGAATTTCTCAGCATCCAGTGCACCCATGCACCCACTGCCGGCGGCTGTTACCGCCTGACGATAAATCTTGTCCTGTGCGTCCCCGGTCGCAAAAACTCCTGAGATTTTCGTTTTAGATGTTCCAGGTATTGTCTTTATATATCCTGCCTCGTCCATATCGAGAAAATCTTTGAAAATGTCCGTATTAGGTTTATGTCCAATCGCCACGAAAAACCCAGTAGCATCCAGCCTCCTTTTTTCTCCTGTTTGATTATTGATGACATTGACACCTTTTACTTCTTCTTCCCCTTCAAGGCTTTCAACTTCCGTATTCCAAAGGATTTCAATATTGGGAGCATTTTTTACTCTGGCCTGCATAATTTTTGAAGCCCTCATTTCATCTCTGCGAACCAGCATGTATACTTTGTTCGTGAGTTTCGAAAGATAGGAAGCTTCCTCAGCCGCCGTATCACCGCCGCCTACTACGACTACGTCCTGACCTCTGTAAAAGAAGCCATCACAAACCGCACACGCAGAAACACCTTTTCCATTTAGTCTTTCTTCATCAGGGAGACCTAGCCATTTGGCACTGGCGCCAGTGGATATAATGACCGATTCAGCCTCGATCTCATCTTTTCCATCAACAGTTGCTTTTAACGGCCACCCCGAAAAATCAACACTTGTGATCATTCCATGCCTGATATCAGTCCCAAATCTTTCAGCTTGTTTTTGAAAATCCATCATCATCTGTGGACCATTGATCCCTTCGGGATATCCCGGGTAATTTTCAACGTCATTAGTGATAGTAAGCTGTCCACCTGGCTGCTCACCCTGGTACAAAACTGGCTTTAGGCCTGCTCTTGCAGCGTATACAGCTGCCGTATATCCTGCGGGCCCCGAACCAATAATTAAGACTTTTATTCTTTCACTTGACATAGTTTAATAGAGATTTCAGATTGAAAACGCGCTCGACTTCAATAAGATTCGAATTTGACTAAAACCGCAAAGATATGTCAGCCAGTTTACCCGAGGTATGTTTTAAGTGATTTACTTCGGGCCGCATGCCGAAGCCTTCTAATGGCCTTTTCCTTGATTTGTCTGACCCTCTCCCTGGTTAAGGAAAACTTCTCTCCGATCTCCTCCAATGTGAGTGATTGGCGGTCTTTCAGACCAAAATAGAGCTCAATAACATCGGACTCTCTTTCGGTAAGCGTAGCCAGTGCCCGTGAAACGTCTCCTCTCAGAGATTCCGAAATCAATTCCTGATCCGGAGTCGGATCTTCCGCATTCTCAAGAATATCCAGTAAACTACCACCCTCTTCGTCCTTCGCGAAAGGTGCATCCATAGACATATGCCTACCTGCAGTTTTAAGAATCTCGATTACATCTAATGCTTCGATTTTTAGCGCCTCAGCCAATTCATCCGGCGACGGCTCCCTCTCAAATTTTTGTTCGAGCTCCGCGAAAGTTTTGGTTACCTTATTCAGCGAACTGACCCTGTTTAGTGGCAACCTTACGATTCGCGCCTGCTCAGCCAACGCCTGTAGAATGGACTGCCTGATCCACCAGACTGCATAAGATATGAACTTAAAACCCCGTGTCTCATCAAATCTTTGAGCTGCTTTGATCAAACCCAGGTTCCCTTCATTGATGAGATCACCCAGGGTCAAACCCTGATTCTGGTATTGTTTGGCTACAGAAACCACAAACCGTAGATTGGCTTTGGTAAGTTTCTCCAGTGCTACGGGATCGCCCTCTTTAATTCTTCGTGCTAATTCAACCTCTTCCTCAGCACTGATGAGTTCGACTTTGCTTATCTCCTGAAGATACCTGTCCAGGGAGGGACTCTCCCTGTTGGTAATCTGTTTACTGATTTTTAGTTGGCGCATTTAGACGAGTTTAGTTGTTAACGAGACAATGTCACCCACATAACATTGCTCTTTCCCCTCGTCTAAAATTAATCAGCCTTTCTCGTTCTTCTCAGGTTTTGGAAGCAAAACTTTGCGAGAAAGTCGGAATTTACCGGTCTTTTTATCTATCTCTACGAGTTTTACCTTGATCTCTTCTCCCACTTCCATGATGCCATCCATCTTCTCTACTCGTTCCCATTTGATCTCAGAGATGTGCAACAGTCCGTCTTTTCCGGGCATGAATTCGATAAATGCACCGAACGGCATTATAGACTTCACCTTACCTTCATAAACTTCCCCTACTTCCGGAACAGCTACAATTCCCTTGATCCAGGAATGAGCTTTGTCCAGTACTTCTTTATCCGGAGCGAAAATATTGACCAATCCACCTTCATCGGTTTCTTCGATCACGACAGTGGCTCCTGTCTCACGTTGAATCTCCTGGACCACCTTACCACCAGGTCCGATCACAGCTCCAATCATATCTCTTTCGATCTTAATAGATACCAATCGAGGAGCGGAAGGTTTAAGCTCAGCGCGTGGTTCTGCAAGGGTCTCGGCCAACTTGGAAAGAATATGTAACCTGCCTTCTTTGGCCTGGTTCAATGCCTCAGCCAGTACTTCATAAGGAAGACCGTCTACTTTAATATCCATCTGGCAAGCGGTAATACCATCTTTCGTACCTGTGACTTTAAAGTCCATATCTCCAAGATGATCCTCATCACCCAGGATATCCGATAAAATCGCATATCGACCGCCACCTTTTTCGGAGATCATTCCCATAGCTATACCGGAAACGGGCTTCTTAAGCTCAATTCCGGCATCCATAAGGGCCAAAGTTCCGGCACAAACAGTTGCCATAGAAGACGAACCATTCGATTCCAAAATATCAGAAACCACACGGATGGTGTAAGGAGAATCTTCCGGGAGCATTGGTTTCAGTGCCCGCATGGCCAGATTGCCATGACCCACCTCGCGACGTCCCGGTCCACGGTTAGGTCTCACCTCGCCTGTGGAGAACCCGGGGAAGTTATAATGTAATATGAATTTATTGTACCCGGAGACCATTGCCCCATCGATCATCTGCTCATCGAGCTTGGAGCCCAATGTTACGGAGGTCAGAGACTGGGTCTCTCCCCTGGTAAATACGGCTGAGCCATGTGCACTAGGTAGGTAATCTACTTCACTCCAGATCGGCCTGATTTCGTTTTGCTTCCTACCATCCAGACGGACTTTGTTATCCAAAACAGCATTTCTGACTGCCTCTTTCTGGATGTCATGGTAGTATTTACCAATCAGGAATTCATCGTATTCGTGTTCCTCGGGAAGTGTTTCGACGAACCCATCTATGATGGCATTAAATTCTTCTTTTCGTTGATCCTTGTTGGCTATTCCTTTATTGGCTACTTCATAGCATTTGTCATAGCAAAACTCCCGGATCTTAGTTTCAAGCTCCTCGTCATGATTTTCGTGGTCATATTCCCTTTTCTCAGTCGAGCCAACTTCTTCTGCCAGTTCCACCTGTGCCTTACACATGATTTTAATTTCCTCATGAGCTGCTTTGATGGCTTCGATCATTTCAGATTCCTGAACTTCCTTTGATTCACCTTCCACCATCATGATGTTGTCAGCACTACCTGCTACAATTAGATCTAAGGATGCTTCCTCTGTCTGCTCAACTGATGGGTTGACGATGTATTCGTCACCGGACTTTATAACCCTAACTTCAGAAATAGGTCCATTGAAAGGAATATCTGAAACGGCAATGGCGGCAGATGCAGCCAATGCAGCGTATGAATCCGGCATGATGGTTTTGTCAGCACTGATCAATGAAATCATCACTTGCGTATCCGCATGATAATCATCCGGAAAAAGTGGTCGGAGGGCCCTATCCACTAATCGACAGATTAGTACTTCATAATCGGAAAGACGTCCTTCTCTTTTCAGAAAGCCACCCGGTATTTTTCCGGCCGCAGCAAACTTTTCCTGATAATCCACGGAGAGTGGTAGGAAATCAACATTTTCTCCAGCTTCCTTCTTGGAAACTATGGTAGCAAGCAACATCATGTCACCTACTCTTACAACGGCAGATCCATCTGCCTGCTTAGCGAGTTTACCTGTCTCAATAGAAACTTTGGTGCCATTCGCTAATACAAATTCTTTTTGCTTGTGATTAGACAGCATCTTTTTGTGTTAATAAATGATTGGCGTGAAAGGAAAGTGCCAAAAAAAGGGGATTCGTTATCCCCTTTCGTAAATTATTTTCTGATTTTTAGCTCGCTGATAATGTTACGGTATCTCTCGATATCGGTCTTATTCAGGTAGTTCAGCAGCTTTCTTCTCTTACCTACAAGCTTCAAAAGACCCATCCTGGAGGCATGATCTTTCTTGTTTGTCCTTAAATGATCGGTAAGATGGTTTATTCTAAACGTGAAGAGCGCAATTTGAGATTCAGGAGCACCTGTATCTTGCTTACTCTTACCATGCTTTTCGAAAAACTCTACTTTTTTTTCCGCCGTTAAATACATTCTCTAAATTAATTCTTCTCTTATTTTGGCGCAAATCTAGCTATATACTTATTTAAAACAAACTTAACCAGCAATTATCATTTCTTGCTAAATCGACTTTTTATTTTGTCTACGGCCACGAGATAGAAGTCATAATCAAATAACCTCGCGTCAATTCTTGCCTGTCTCAGGAAGAACAAACCAAATGGAAGCAATACCAGATCTGCCATCCATACAGCGTACCTGCCATCTACATATCCAACTTTCGCCCATTTTTCACTGGTGATGGTCAGGACGTAGTAAGTGATAAAGAAGAAAATAGAAACGATCACTGGTACTCCAAGTCCGCCCTTTTTTATGATTGCTCCCAAAGGCGCTCCAATCAGGAACATTACGATGCAGGCGAATGCCTGCGCATATTTATTATACCTTGATATGGTGTACTTATAAATAGTACTGTTCATGTTATTTAACCGGATGACGGCACCGTTCAGATTGGTTTTGAAGTTTCTGGCACGGCTGAGTGTATGGTCCACTATCTGCCCCCTCTTGGCCATATTTCCCACAAAAAGGCTATCAAACATGACCAGATCAAAGGTGTCAAGATTGACTTTTACCTCGTTAAAATCCACATAGGGCACTTCCCTGGCACGTTGTCTTCTCAGATCACCTGACGAAGGAGTTTGAAGGACAGTTGTCTTTTCTTCCTTCTGATCCTCCTCTTCCTGAAAAAGATCGGCAAGGTCAAACGGTATGAAAGAGGCCCTAAGAACCCTTGTGGAGTCCGTTTTCTTTTCGTTGTCCTCCTCATTCTTTAATGAATCCGGTACCTCCTCGGCAAGATTGGCATAATTGTATCTCATGTAAACATCGCCACTTCTTCGTATGCCCAATGTGGTTTCCTGTTTTCGTCGGTTAAGGGAATCTATGTCATTTTTAAGTTCTGCAATGTTCTTCATCTGCCTGTTGTTCTGAAACAGTTCCTCCTTGGTCCTTTTCAGGTCAAAGGACGACAGCGAAAAAACAATGTCAAGGCGATCAAAAGTGGTTCGCTGAAGGTCATTGGGCATGTTTCGGTTTTTCTCATTTTCCACATAAGAGATACCATTATAGAGTTCGAGTTTTAGAAATTTTTCATTGTAAATGGTGTACATCTTGCTGCTATCAGCCAAAATCACGGATTTATTGCCCTCTTTTTGATTATGGTCATAGATCATGACATCGAGCAGTGTTTGGTTGTCACCCAATTTGGCCCCAGCCTTAATGCTATAATTTGGTATACCCTGGTAAAAGACACCAGGCTTGATGTCGAGAGTTGGCTTTTTGTGCTTTATGTCATACAAAAGGCTGTAAGCTTTGAGGTTAGTAGCGGGCACCACGTAGTTGTTAAAGTAAAATGCTCCAACAGACAAAAAACAAACGAAGATGAATATTGGCATTAAAGCCCGTGTCAGGGAAATGCCGGCACTTTTTATTGCGGTAAGCTCAAACCTCTCTCCGAGATTACCAAATGTCATTAATGAGGAAACCAAAACGCCCAGAGGCAACGCCACCGAGAGCATGTTCAGGCTGAAGTAGAACATCAACCGACCAAAAACCCAAATACCAAGGTCCTTCCCGACGAAATCATCAAAATACTTGAGCATGTACTGGATAAGCAGAATGAAGGTAGCCACCAGTGTGGTCAGAAAAAATGGCGGAAAGAAAGCCTTTAGAATCAATGTATCCAGACGCCTCATGATCTACGCTTTGATTTGAATTCAAACGCAATTTAGGAAGAGAACGTTTCCCGATCTCTATCCTCCTACGATCTCTTTGAGGTCATGAATCAGGCTGTCCCATAGTTCGATGGCCTCTTCGGTATCCATATCGGAGTAGTCAGTGACACGAATGAAAGTCTCCTGTGTGAGCTCATTCATGTCAAGCTGGAGCTCGACAAAGTTTGGATCATCCTCATCATTTTCTTCCTGGAACTCAAATTTCACATGGTGATTGGCGCGCGAAGAAACCAGTTTTGCCTTGTTCTCCTCATCGTCCCAGATAAAAGTGAATACTTTATCCTCATTGATGTTTACATCATCTGCGAACCATTGTGACAGGCCCGAGGCAGTGCCGATGTAAGGGTAGAGCATTTTTTTTGATGCATTGATGGGATATTCACCGACGAACTTATTCTTCTCCATAAGGCACAGAACATTTTCGTCAATGTATTAAAAAAAATAAAAAAGACCCACAGACGATGAAAAAGAAATTCCTATAAATTTGCACCTCGATTCCGGGACCACCCCCTGGCGGGGATTGTTTTTTTGGGAATCGGAGCTGATTTGAAATGATGGCGAGGTAGCTCAGATGGTTAGAGCGTCGGATTCATAACCCGGAGGCCGGGGGTTCAATTCCCCCCCTCGCTACAAAATTCAAAATCTTTCTTCCCACTTCATATATTCCTTCTCCTTCTCTTAATCATATTTCCATAAAGCGTTTGTAATATTGCGAAACTTTGATCTGCTGGTTCCAGTGCTTAGTCAAATCATCCATCACTATCATGAATTCGTTCCGGACGCTTTTATTAAAGAGCCCTGGAATGCGGGGTCTTCTTTATTCTTTTTTTTGCCGGTTTTTTACTGGTTGTTTAGGCTGAAAGGTCAGTACAAACCCAACTGGGTGCTGGTCGCAATTCTACCGTTAATGTTTTTGAATGGATTGGGATCCACCCTGTTCCACGCGAATGGCGGAGGAAGTTTATATGGTATGCTGGACGTGCTTCCTCCACTGGTCATGATGCTTTTCTTGGCTTCCTTTTTTTGGAAAAATGCCATTGGGTCATGGCGTCTGGGCATACTGATCGTACTGGGATTTCTGGGATTTAACATTGGTCTTATCACTTACCTGAGTCAATTTGATTTCTACCCGGTCAATGCCTACTACTTTGTTTCAGGGGTTATGATTGTGCTGCCGCTGCTGGCCATGCTGAAAAAAGCTGACTGGCATGGTTTACGCCCGATCAGTCTTGCTTTTGGATTGCTTGTACTGGCGTTTGTATGCAGAAACCTTGACTATCCTACCCCAAATCCCTTTCCTGAAATACTGCCTCAGGGAACGCATTTTCTGTGGCACATCTTCAGTGCTTTGGCAGCCTTCCCTCTTGGGAACTTTCTAATAGACTGGCAAACTAAAATTGGTTATTTTTTCAGTTCCGAAAGTTAAAAATCACCCCGGTTCCTGTGATCACCAAAGCGCTGGCCCGATCTCTTCAGAGGGATTTGCATGCCACCGGTGCCTTCCAGCCAATCATACAGCTCTGTCGTAAGTGTATCGATCAGGGCCTTATGCTCGTCACTGGCGATGAGGTTTTTCATTTCAAAAGGATCTTCCTGAAGGTCGTAAAACTCGTTTGTATCCCAAACTCCATGGTAGCGGATCAGCTTATAGCGATCTGTCCTAACGCCGTGCATGGTAGGAGTCTGCGGGAAGTGGTTTTCCCAATAATATTCATAAAAAATCCTATCTCGCCAGGAAACGTCTTCGCCTTTCATAATCGGTAAAAAAGACATCCCCTGCATCTGCCCTGGTTTCTTTACACCTGCTACCTCCAGAATCGTAGGTGCGACATCTATGTTCTGGATCATTTTTGTGATCACCTGACTGGATTCCAGCACTTCAGGGTAGCGCACAAGAAATGGGACTTTCACGGATTCTTCATAAAAGTGCCTTTTGTCAATCAACCCATGCTCTCCAAACGAAAACCCATTGTCCCCCATGTATATAACAAGGGTATTTTCTGCCAATCCTTGTTCATCCAGGTACTCTAAAACAGCACCGACACTCTCATCCACAGCAAGCAAAGTCTCACAATACCTCTTATAAAAAGTCTTGAAATCGAGACCTCCATGATACATGTAATCCACTCCATGCCAGCTTTCTCGCTGCATTTTCTGCCAATCCGGAGTCCTGTTTTCTCCATAATAGTCCTCATCCCTCGCCGGTTCTTCAAACGCTTCCACATTGGTGCCCCTGGATTCGAGGAAACCTTCCGGATAGCTAGTACCTTCCACGGCATTGTCATTCTGACCAACGTAGTCCTTCAATCCATATGGATTGCTTTTACCTTTTACAGGTTGGGCTGATGTGTAAAAAGAAGATGGCAGGATGATCTCTTCATCATCATATTTTCCCAAATGCCTTCTCGCGGGGGCAAATTCGGAATGAACAGCCTTATGCGACAAATAAAGAAAAAACGGCTTTTCGCCATCCTCTCTGCCCTTTAACCATTCCAGCGCATGCTCTGTCAGAAGATCCGTAATGTATGTTGAATCACCATATTCCTGTCTTTCTCCATTGATGTTCAACGTAGGGTTATAATAGACACCCTGACCATAAAAGCTTTCCCAATGATCAAATCCAGGTCTAGGGTTGTCATCATTGCTGCCCATATGCCATTTACCGAAAAAACTTGTTTCATAACCTGCTTCCTGCAAATACTGTGGGAAGAAGATCAGACTTTCAGGAGCTGGCGCGGAATTATCCACTACCGTATGGGTATGCGAAAATTGCCCGGTGAGAATCGAAGCCCGGCTCGGTGAACAAAGCGAGGTGGTTACAAAAGTATTGGGGAAATAGGCACCTTCCTCTGCCAACCGATCCATATTGGGTGTCTCCAGCCAAGGCACCTTCCCTGTAAATCCCATAAAATCAAACCTGTGGTCATCGCTGAGTATAAATATGACGTTCCTGGGTTCTTTACCCTCAATTTTTTCGATTTCAAGAGTATTTTGGGAATAACCAAAACTTAATCCAAGTGATAATGTAATCAGTGCCAGGGTCAGTCGTTTCATTAGGTTGCTTTTTACTTAAAGGTAAAAAACAGAACCCGCCAAGGCAATGACGGATGATCATTCTTACAATGGGTTATCGCTTAGATCTACTGTAGTTTCAACCTCAGTACGGAAAGTGATTGTGGTTCCAATGTCAAAGAGAAGTTATCCTGAAAAGTAACTTCCGTTTTCTCAGGACTGATCAATGATGGATTTTCGAAGGAGTTTACGGCTTCCAGATCATCGTTTTGTAGGATGGTCAGACTTCCGGCCATTGGTTGGCCATTAACATTGCCCAGATTCAAATCCGTGGAAACCTGGGCACCGTTGACATTTACCAGCTTCACAATCAACTCGTTGCTATTACTGTCCATGGCTGCCGTAGCGTACAAACCATCCTGGCCTATCAATGGATTACCCTCCGAAGACAGTTTCAGTACATGTGTTCCGCGATTGGTGGCATACAATTTTTGCACCTCGTAGTTGGCGGTCCGAATTGACTCCAGGTTATTGAACCAAATCAGATCCGGTGTCCACTGCCAGCCTTCCACATGGGCAAACAGCGGCGCATAACTGGTCATATGCACTATTTCGGCATTTCTCTCCAGTCCCGTCATAAAAGCAGCTTCCGCCAAAGCGCATCTCCAGTTGTTCTTGTTTTCAGGGCTTGCAATGGCCACACTCTGAGCCGCATATTCCCCGGCAAATACTTTTGGGCCATCCCGGTCATATCCATCATAACGATCCGCATTTTCCAGGAACCATTCCGGGTTTCTGTAATAATGCTCATCCACAAGCTCAGCATTCATTTGGATTAACTTCTCCCAGCCATACTCGAACATCTCACCATCCGGAAATGGACCGCTGGTCGAGACCAAAACAATCTCCGGATATTCAGATTTAATACTTTCTTCAAAAAGCACATATCTCTTAAAATATTCAGGCCCCCATTGTTCATTGCCAATGCCAAGATATTTCATGTTGAAGGGCTCAGGGTGTCCCATCTCCGCCCTTAAGCTCCCCCACTCCGAATCCACCGATCCGTTCGCAAATTCAATCAAATCCAGCGCATCCTGGACATACGGTTCCATCTCATCCAGTGGTACCAGCTCCCCCGTATTGAACTGGCAGGCCATTCCGCATCCTAAAATCGGCATGGGTTCTGCCCCGATATCCTCGGAAAGCTGGAAGTATTCGAAGAATCCCAATCCAAAACTCTGAAAGTAATCCGGAGTAGGTCGATGTCCAAATTCAGTATTCCATCTGTTGATGAGTACATCGCGATCTTCTATAGGACCAACGGTCTTTTTCCACTGATATCTTCTGGCCAGTGTTCGTCCCTCCACAATGCAACCACCAGGAAAGCGCAAAAAACCCGGATCCAGATCAGCCAGCTTCTGAACCAGGTCCGTCCGTAACCCTTTGGGTCTGTTCATCCACGTATCCGATGGGAAAAGTGAAATCATATCCATTGCTACGAGGCCTTTGCCTTCAAAACTGATCTTTAAAGTGGCTTTCATGGCGGAGGAGGTTGAAGTAATGGATGCCTTATAGTTTTTCCATTTTCCCGTGGGAGTTATTTTGGTTGAACCAATAGATTCACCGCTTTCGTCAATCAGTTCAAATTTTAGCTCTGGATTACCTTCACGGGTTTCGGCCTCTAAAGACAGGTTGTATTCCAATCCCTGTTTCACACCCATTCCGCGAAAACCTGAATTGGTCAACACATATCCCGTATCGGATTTTACATCAATCAAAAGGTAATTGGAATTGACATCGGTCTGTCCACGGTTTATGACCGAAGCAAAACCTGAGCCCTCATTCATTGAAAAACGGTCACTCTTCGGTTGCTCCCACCCCATCATAGGTTCAGTAAATTCGAAGGACCGGTTTTTGATCATCTCCGCATATAAACCACCATCTGCTGCAAAATTTATGTCTTCATAAAAAATACCATACATGGTAGGCCGAATTTCCGCTATAGGATTAACCAGATCAATATCCAGTGTAAAAGAATTCGAAGAATTGCTTTCAGGGCTTCCGGTCTCTGATGGTTGACAGGCAAAAGACAGCGCTATAGTAGCAAGAATAACGGTCTTCAAAACTCTAATTTTGATCATATCCAATTGCTTTAGCTCCCAAACAAATGATAGTGGACCTCATTGGATCGAAGTTGATCTTTAAAGGCCCTTTCTTTTGTATCCTTATCGATCACCACCAGTTCAATTCCAGCCATGTCTGCCAAATCTTCTATGTACTCGGTGGTAATTGCTTTGCTAAATACGGTATGGTGCGCTCCACCCGCCAGGATCCATGATTGCGCTGCGGCCTGCATGTCAGGATATGGATCCCAAAGTACACGCGCTACCGGAAGCTTTGGTAAATCCTGATCCGGCAGTACCGCCTCCACCTCATTGACCAATAATCGGAACCTATTACCGAGATCAATGAGCGAAACATTGATCGCCGGTCCCGAATCTACGTTGAATACAAGCCTTGCCGGATCATCTTTGCCACCTATGCCCAGAGGATGAACTTCGCAAACGGGTTTCCCCATAGCAATGCTCGGACAAATCTCCAGCATATGCGAACCCAACACCCTCGAGCGACCTGATCGGAAATCATATGTGTAATCCTCCATGAAAGAACTTCCTCCAACAAGTCCCTGGTCCATGACTTTTATTGCGTGAAGCAATGCCGAGGTCTTCCAATCTCCTTCGGCACCAAAGCCGTAACCATCCGCCATCAACCGTTGCGAGGCTATACCCGGCAACTGCTTCAGACCGTGTAAATCCTCAAATGTATCCGTGTAAGCCTGGAATCCACCTTCTGACAAAAAGGAGCGCAGGCCCAGTTCAATCCTTGCCGCGTCTTTCAAAGAAGTACTTTTCAGAACGTTGCCGTCAATTTCGTATGAAGCTGAGTATTCCCCGATAAGGCTTTCGACCTCCGCATCTGAAATATCATCAACATGTCTGACCAGTTCACCTACCCCATACCCATTCACACTCATCCCCAATCGTAGCTGCGCTTCAACCTTGTCACCCTCAGTCACCGCAACTTCCCGCATGTTGTCACCAATCCTGGCTACTTTCATGTGCTTCATGGCGTTCCAGCCTGCTGCTACACGGGCCCAAACGCCAATTTTTCCGGTAGTGGCCTTATCCTTCCAGTGTCCGACCACAACTTTTCTCCGAATTCGCATCCGGCTCACCATAAAGCCAAATTCACGATCCCCATGGGCAGATTGATTTTCATTCATGAAATCCATATCGATTTTGTCCCACGGAATCTCATCGTTGTATTGGGTATGCAGATGCAAAAATGGCTTCTGTAATAATTTGAGCCCATTGATCCACATTTTTGCAGGGGAAAAAGTATGCATCCAGAAGATAAGGCCTATGCACTTCTGATCATCGTTTGCCTTCCGGCAAATCGATAGAATCTCATCCGGTGTTTTGACCACAGTTTGAAAACGGATAGGTACCGGAATACTCTCATCCGAATCAAAAGATTCGGCGATTTCTTTTGAATGAGTAGCAACGTTCTTCAGAATTTCATCACCATAAAGATGCTGGCTGCCAGTTACAAACCAGATCTCAAACTGGTCCAGTTTCCGCTCTTTAGTTTTGACCATAGTAGGCGTTTTTACCGTGTTTTCTTTCGTAATGTTTTTTGATAAGGGCGTCTTTCAATCGCGGTGCGTCAGGATTTATCGATAAGGACAAATAAGCCATTTTGGCCAGCTCCTCCAGCAACTTCGAATTGAACACGGCTTTGGCTGCATTTTTTCCCCAGGTAAATGGGCCGTGGTTGCCAATCAGTACCATCTCCACCTCGTTGTGATCAAGTCCTTTATCCTGAAAGCAATCAATGATTTGCTGACCTGTATTATGCTCATAATTCCCCTGAATAAGTTCATCGGACATCGGTGGAGCACAAGGTATGTCCCTTGTCAGGTAATCTGCGTGAGTGGTACCCATAATGGGAATGTCCATCTGTGCCTGCGCCCAGGAAACTGAATAAGTAGAATGAGTATGGCATATTCCACCTATTTCAGGCCACTGCCGGTATAGAAAAGAGTGTGTCCGTGTATCGGAGGATGGTCGCATTTCTCCTTCCAAAACATTGTTGTCAAGATCCAGAATAACAATATCCGAGACCTTCAATTTATCATAAGGGACGCCACTTGGTTTAATGGCAAACACTCCTTTATCCCGATCTGCGGCACTTACATTACCGAATGTGTAAATCACCAAATCGAGCTTGGGTAGCTCCATATTTGCCTGATAACAAACCTCCTTTAACTCTTTAAATCCGGACATCTTTAATTAACAGTGTTTTGTTCCACAAACCCGGCAAGTTGGCTATATTTTGCATAAAGCTTATCGTAATATTCTTTGGTAGAATCCACAGGACTGTAAGTCTTTTCAAATCCATTACCCATCTTCTTGATCGCATCATGAACGTTTTCATAAATTCCGGCTGCTGTAGCGGCATACATTGCGGCGCCAAGGGCGGGGGCCTGTTCTGAGGTGGCGATTTTGATGGGCATACCCAATACGTCCGCCAGCGTCTGCATGATGAAATCGGATTTTTTGGCCACGCCACCGATTCCTACAACAGCCTTTATGTCCACACCTTCCTCCTGAAATCGCTCCACTATCTTTCTCGCTCCAAAACAAATAGACTCCACCAATGCCTTAAAAATCTCAGGAGCCTTTGTTCCCAAATGCAGACCCGTGATCGCCATTTTCAGGGCCTGATTGGCATCGGGTGTCCTCCTTCCATTGATCCAGTCCAGCGCCACTACATCAGCCTGACCATGAGGCAATCTGGCAGCTTCGTTCGAAAGCTTTAGGATTATGTTTTCTTTGATGGTCTCCTTTTGCGAATCGGAAAGCCCCTCCATTAAATGGTCCACCGGCCATGCCAGGACATCTCTAAACCAGGCCAGCACGTCCCCGAAGGCAGACTGACCGGCTTCCAGACCAATCATCCCGGGAATGACTGAGCCGTCTACCTGACCACAAATTCCACGAACTGTTTTTTCCTGAACTACTTCCGATGGGGATACAATGATATCGCAGGTCGAAGTCCCCATCACTCTTACAAGCGTGAATTCCTCCACTTCCGCCCCTACCGCACCGGCATGAGCGTCAAAAGTGCCTACGGCAATCACAACCTCTGTAGAAAGTCCCAGTTTTGATGCCCACTCAGAGGAAAGCTTTCCTGCCACCTCATCAGAAGTATAAGTATTGCGATAGAGATTCTTCTTCAATGTGACCAGACTCGGATCCAGCCTTTCAAGAAATTCATCCGCCGGTAATCCATTCCAGCTTTCGTGCCACATTGCCTTATGACCGGCAGCACATCTGCTCCTCCTGAAGGATGTCAAATCCCCTCCTCCTGTCAAAATGAAAGTCATCAGATCACAATGCTCCATCCAGGAAAATGTGTCCTTTTTTATACGTTCATCTTCCCGAATGACGTGTAAGATCTTAGCCCAGAACCATTCTGAGGAATATATTCCTCCCTCGTATTTGGTATAAACCTTTCCTCCCCATGTTCTGCATAATCGATTGATTTCATCGGCTTCCTTAATGGCTGTGTGATCCTTCCAGAGTATCATCATGGCATTTGGGTCATCTTCAAAACCCTTTTTCATACAAAGAGCCGTGCCATCTTTATCCACAGGGATCGGAGATGAACCCGTAGTATCAATACAGATTCCCCTAATGGAATCCGGATCTACATCTGACTTATCTACTACTCCCTTAATGGTCGCTTCTATCCCTTCAAGATGATCCAACACATGTTGGCGAAATTGCTGACGGGCAGGATCACAGAATTTACCTTCTTTCCAACGTTTGTACCAATGAACCTTAGTTGAAATTGTCTTTCCATTGGACGCATCCACCAACACTGCACGAACTGAGTCCGTACCAAAGTCCAAACCAATGACATAATTAGCTTCCATACACTACCCTCTCAAATACTCTCCGGAATCCATACCTTCATTTTGCCTACACCACGGTTCGACCATGAATAATAAGGTATGGCTTTGAAACTAACATTGCTGTTTTCGACTTGCAGAACATTTACTCCCTCCAACAGGTCGGGTTGCATCGCTACGTTGTACTTTTCTCCGCCTGTCAATGCTATTGATTCAAACTGGGTCTTATTATCCACTTCCTCTACCGCATAAACGATCGGACCATATTCCAGTGATTTCTTGTTTCTGTCTTCCTCTACGACTTCCGCGGCCTTCACTTCTCTTACTTTCATATCAAAAGCCAACCCGACAGAGGTTTTCCCGGACCAGTTTCGGTCAAGGACATAGTATCCATCCACAACCTCCATTTCTGTATTTACTCCATCAATACTTATTTTGGGTTGTGCCGCGTTTTCATTAGCATAGCTGTAAAGATTTCCCGGGAGTACTTCATTTCGGGCCCAACCCGGAACTCTTAGTTTCACCACAAAATCAGACGAAACCTCCGTTTCAATATCAATTTTCACATCTCCATTCCAAGGATATTGTGTCTGCTGAGAAACCTTGATATCGGTACCATTCAGGTTAATGTCTGCCTGGTTCTCAGCATATAAATTTACATACAGGGTATCCTTCTGTTTGGAATATATCAAACCAGGTATGGATGGAATGAACCGAATCAAATTAGTAGGACAGCAAGAGCAATCAAACCATGATTGTCGGGTACATTTCCCCTGGTTAAACTCATACTTGCCGTCAGATTCGAGGGCGTTAGGATAGAAGAACTTCTGGCCATCAAGTGACAGTCCGGAAATGAGTCCATTGTACAAAGTCCGCTCAATGACGTCATAGTAATCCACTTTACCATCAAGCATGTATAACCTGTGATTCCAATAGACATCACCGATGGCCGCACAGGTTTCGTTGTAAGCAGTGAGATTGGGGAGTTCATATTGAGATCCAAAAGCCTCCCCACTCCTGGATGCACCAATGCCACCCGTCACGTACATTTTTTTGGTCACCATATCCTCCCAAAGCGTGTGAATGGCCCGATTATAGTCGGCATCGTCATAAATAGCCGCTATATCTGTCATCCCAGCATACATATACACTGCTCTTACCGCATGCCCCACCACTTCCTTCTGTTCCACCACTGGTTGATGATCTTGTGAATATGGACCGAAAAGTTCTCTGTCATTTACAGTTTTTCCTCTTCCGTCAAGGAAATACTTCGCCAGTTCCAGGTAGTCCTTTTTGCCTGTTATTCGATAAAGTTTGATCAGACCGGTTTCGATGATCTGGTGACCAGGAACGGTTTCTATTTTACCCGGGCCAAAGGTTTCAACCATCAGGTCGGCATTGCTTGTCGCAATGTCCAGAAAGTTTTTCTTTCCTGTGGCAAGGTGGTGAACGGCTGCAGCCTCGTATAGATGCCCTGCGTTGTACAATTCATGACTCATGGCCAGTGACTCCCATCTTTCCCCTTTTTCTACCTTAACCCACTCGGCGGGTGGTTTCGCGGGATTTATGGTTCGCCAGGTGGTGAGATATCCGTCTGGCTCCTGACCCTTGGCAATAATACCAATTAGCGAATCCAACAAAATTTCCAGTTCTTCATTAGGTGAACTAATCAAAGAATTGGACACACCTTCTATGGTCTTGTAGACATCCGTATCGTCAAAAGGCATATAACCTCGTACGTCTCCATTCATCTCTCCACCAGCTATCAGGAAATTATCAAATCGGCCCTCTTCCTCGCACTTTGCCAGTGCATAGTCTATCGTTTTTTCCTGGACTCTTTTGATAATGGGCAACCAGAATTGGTCCGTTACACGAACATTTCTGATGTCAACGGGTGAGATTGGATAGTCTGACAGTCCATCTGCTTCTGATACGACATCCGTTTCCTTTTTCTGACAGCTTAATAGGCTAATGCCAATAACTAAGATGGATATAACTGTAATGGGTTTCATATCTAGTGGTTTATTGAATTTGACAAAAAGTCAAATTACTTCATTTCAAGCACTATAACAGAGAATGGAGGAACTTCCATCGAAACGTTGGATTTCCCCTTTTTGAAATCTGAAAACTCCTGAGGAGTTACTTTATTTGGATTCTCGAATGTATTATGATCAGATATATCTGCTGATTTGAGAATGGTACCGGTCACAGATTTGAATTCATATCCCCTAACTCCAAAGTCAATCGTATGTCCTTCATTTGCATCGATATTGACAATAGAAACGTGGACTGCTCCCTCTGAATCTTTGGAGGCGGATATCGATATTGCCGGCAGGCTTTTATCCCCCAACGAGTATTCGATTGCATTAAAATCAACAGGTAGCAATTCAGCATCATGATGCACATTGTACATTTTCATTACATGATAGGTCGGTGTCAGGATCATTTTTTCCTCATCAGTCAGGATGACTGCCTGTAATACATTTACAGTTTGAGCCAAATTGGCCATCTTCACACGTTCAGCATGATTATTGAAAATATTTAAAGTAATCCCTGCTATCATGGCATCTCTCATGGTGTTTTGCTGATAGAGGAATCCGGGATTAGTACCTTCTTCCACATTGTACCATCCACCCCACTCATCGACGACAAGGTCTATTTCTTTGTTAGGATCATACTTATCCATGATGGTAGAGTGCCGGGTCACTAACTCCTCCATTCTCCAGGCCCTTTGCATGGTACTGAAGTACTGATCCTCAGAAAACCCTGTAGCAGGTCCCTTATTACTCCAGTCAATCACGGAATACATATGGAGAGCCAATCCATCGATCATGTTTCGAGGGATATTTTTCATCAAAACCTCAGTCCAGTTGTAGTCAGCTTCACTCGCCCCACTTGCTATTCTGTAAAGTCCGTCCGTATTGCCCCAGTCAGACATGAACGTTGCATATTGTCTGTATATATTGGCATAGAACTCCGGCGTCATATGACCTCCGCAACCCCATGCTTCATTGCCTAAGCCCCAGTACTTCACATTCCATGGTTCTTCCCTCCCATTTTCTCTTCTCCAATCTGCCATTGGGCTGACTCCATCATGATTGACGTACTGAATCCAATCTGCAAACTCCTGTACCGTACCACTTCCAACATTGGCACTCAAGTACGGCTCAGCGTCCAATTGCTCACACATGTTGAGAAAATCATGAGTGCCAAAGCTATTGTCCTCCGTCACACCACCCCACCATCTATTGACGATCGTAGGTCTCTCTGACTTTGGCCCCACACCATCTTTCCAATGATAAGTATCCGCAAAACATCCTCCAGGCCACCTTAGATTAGGAATCTTCATGTCCTTGAGCGCTTCAATTACATCTGTCCGTACACCACCAACATTTGGTATCATTTCATTGTCTTCTCCTACATAAAAGCCACCATAAATACATCTACCAAGGTGCTCGGAGAAATGACCATAGATATGTTTGCTAATCTGATGTTTACCCTGATCAGCATTGATTATTGCATTTACTTCAGCATTCTGAGCAAAAGAATTGGTCAGAGTGAATAACATGATCAGCAGCAGGAAAGAAAGTTTCGTTTGAGGTTTCATTTTGTTTATTTGTGGTTAAACTCAGACATGAATTTAATAAATGTATTTTTTACATTTATAAAGAAATAGAAAAAATTCAATTCTAAATCACTTTTTATATTTAAGTTTTTCCAAACATACTTTGAAAAAATCCATTCATAAATACAAGAATGAGGACAAGGTTCTGGTCGCAGTGGATTGCATCATCTTTGGCTTCGATCAGGATCTGGAAGAGTTAAAAATCCTGTTAGTCAAGAGGGCTATTGAACCAGAAATGGGGAAATGGTCACTTATGGGTGGATTTCTACACCTTGAAGAGACGCTAAAAGAAGCCGCGAATCGTGTTCTCTTTACGCTGACCGGACTGAAAGAGGTATACCTTGAGCAATTGAAAGCTTTTAGTATAGTAGATAGGGATCCCGTAGAGCGTACCATATCCGTTGCTTATTATGCATTAATCAATATTACTGACCACAACGAAGAGCTTATTAAGCAGTATTCGGCCAGATGGTTTGAGATTTCGGAAGTTCCTGAGCTAATTTTTGATCACAATGAAATGGTCGAGCAGGCCATTCAGAGGCTGCAATACCGGGCTTCCACGCAACCGATAGGATTTGAGTTGCTTCCGAAAAAATTCACAATGCGTCAGCTTCAAAAGCTTTATGAGAAAATCTGGAATGTAGACCTGGATAAACGAAATTTCATAAAAAAAATAAATACGCTTGGGATCCTTGAGAAGCTTGATGAAAAAGACAAAAATTCATCCAGAAGAGGTTCCTATCTGTACCAATTCAACGAAAAAAAATATCTGGAAAAGTCAGAAAAAGGCTTTGAGTTTAAAGTATAAAGGGGCTTTCACCCCTTTTCTTCCTTTACTGTTGGACGATACCCAATAACTCAGCATCGTGATTATTTACAATTTTGCTTTCATTGTCAAATATCATCGTGGCGCCGTTTTCTTCCGAATACTTTGGCCAGGTAGGCAGTCCTTTATGATTGGGATCTCCACTCCTTGCAAAGTTGATCCAGGCCTGGCTCACGTCTTCCGCCAGGGCAAATGCATCCGGTGTTGCACCTGTCATCTGATCACATCGGGCAATATTGTTGAATACAAATGGTAATTCCATACAATGGATGGCTTTGTATTTACCATCCATAACGGGCGATTGCCACGCGAAAACGTACATATACACAGGGGCACCACCGTCAATGTTTGCTTTGTTATTTGCCTGATTTACAGCACCAGGTCTGAAAAGGAAATCGATGTCAATCAAATCAGATGGCATTTTATAATCCGGATAAGCCTTCTTCGCTGCCGCCAAATAAGCATCTGCTTTATCGCCGTATTGTTCTTTAATATATTCCAGAACTTTGTCCATCGGAGCACTCGTAAGCCCTGCTCTTAGAGAAGGCATAAATTCATTTTTTACTGTTCCGATCATGAGTGGTATATCCTTGTACATCGCCACAGCTTCTTCATCCATGAACTGATATGGCAATACATTACCATCCATGCTTGGTCCCCAATTGAACCCAAATGGACCGACGGATTTACCTTCATCCCTAAGCTTCTGGTTGATGGTTTGAATTGCCTGCTGACTTGCCTGACTTAATCTGTCAAAGGGAATATTCTGCAAGCTGTCCACCTGATCATCAGATAGTCCGAGGATATTCAGTAATTCCGCACCAACCTGTTGGGTTACTTCCTTTGTGACCATGGTCCCGCGAATGGCCCCGCTTTGATTAATGGCCTTGTGAAATAAACCCTGAGCCGAAGGTGTCATCATAAGTGTATTGACTTTGGCCCCTCCGCCGGATTGACCGAATATGGTGACATTATTGGGATCACCTCCAAAATTCTCAATGTTCTCATTCACCCATTTAAGGGCAGCCACCATATCCATCACACTGGAATTTGCTGAATTCTTGTATTTGTCACCATAAGCAGACAAATCCAGAAAGCCAAGAACATTTAGTCGGTGATTTATTGAAACCACAACCACGTCTCCCTTTTTAGCCAGGTTTTCTCCGTGATAGCTTGGCAATTCCTGTGAGGAACCTGCCGTGTATCCACCGCCATGTATCCAAAAAAGTACAGGTCTCTTTTGATCATCTTTGATACCGGGTGTCCAAACGTTCAGTACCTGGCAATCCTCGCTTGTATAGCCCCAGTCATGATCAAACACAAACTCAGATTCGTCCATTACCGATGTTGTTGGATTCAACAGTGGTGCCACCGGCCCCCAAGTCATCGAACTCCTGACACCGTCCCAGGACGACACTTCTTTTGGTTCCTCAAAGCGCTTAGCTGTGGCGTATGGAATTCCCTTGTAGGTAAAAATACCGTTTTTGATATATCCTCTTACATCACCTTTTGTGGTACTGGTCACTGCCACTTCCGACCCGGTCTGAAGCTGACCAAAAGTGATGGATGCAATGAAAGAAAGAAGGATAAATAAGTGTATGCGTTTCATGCTTAATTGTTCTGTTGAGGTTAAAGGATTTTGTTTATAAGTTCATCGAAGCTCCACGGCTCCTGATAATTGCGATCTGAATAGATGGTCGATAGAAATTTTAACAAACGAGGTTTTAGATCTGTTTTGTGAAGCTCTACAAGGATATTTCCGTACATCTGCCGCCTTGGACCATCAAAGTCTTCGCTGGTAAGCTTTGGTTTCAAATAGTACCTTTCTATGGATTCTACCTCCGAGGCTTTATCAAACATCCTTCGGTCTGCGTTTTGCTGTGTGTATCCAAGGTCCAATACCCTAAATTTCAGTTCCTCCAATAGAAAATCGAAACTGAGCGTAGCTTCAGGGTGATTCAGTAAAATCATTCCATTCGCCTTTGAGTCTCTCATCAATCGGACAAAGTCGCTCTGATCAGAAGCGGATTGGATTTTGTAATTCTCACGAATGTGATTGAATTCGATGTCCATTTGACCGGAAAGTCGCCAGGCATCAAAAGATTCATGAAACGACTTCTTCCGGGTAAGGGATTCGGTTACAAATGGTTCGTTTCCTTTACCGCTTTGATCCGAGGAGCTAAATATATTTCCCAGCCAGTCAAACATTATATTTCTACTGTGGTCATAAGTAATCACAAATACAAGATACATAAATTGTCTCAGTATGAGACAATAGAGTCCTCGAAACCATGATAAACAAAAAAAGCGAGGTCACACCTCGCTTCGTATTAAAATGCAATTTTAACTAAATCAGAAGATCATTGACAGAAATACCCAAATCACAGCAATGACTGACAATGGAAATACTATAACGATAAGTTTCAGCAGATTTCGAAAAAATCTTTCTCCGAAAAACCAATAGAATGCCTGATAGAATCCATCATTTAGTTGGTGTTTCAGGTTCTGGTGCAGATGGCTTTCCTCGATCCGCATACTTAGTACATTGTGGTTTCCAGTTCGTCCTCGTTGAACGGAACGAAATTGAAGGGCACATCCACGAAATAATTCATGTCCTCTCCTATTTCAAGAGAGTCTTCGTCATATTCTTCGTAGTACCAGTTTACCTCTACATTCTGGCCCATTTCTTTAATTTTTTGAATCCTTTTCAAAATACCCAGAATACACTTCGAAGAGCTTGTATTAAAGTATTCAAGTGAAAAGTTTGCAACGAATGTGCTGTTGCTTTCCGGATTGTAACTGTCCAGGATATCATATATCTGATTGTAAAAAAGTGGAGCAACTTCCGGATTAGATCTTCCTCTTATATCAAAAGTGGAAGAGGTTTGATCAAATAACACATAAGGTGTTACACGGGTTGATTCGATGACTGTTCGCATTTTAATTTTGTTTGTATTGGTTCTGCTAATTTACGGCCAGCACACTCTCCCGGATGGAAAATTCCTGCCAGATATAATCAAAAAGGCGACATATGGGTTACTATCGTGGATTTTCCTGTAAATACATCTAATGTTTGTACCACATACAAATTTTTATCGACGAACATCACCTTCAGCTATGTCTTGTATTCATTATGTGATTAATTTGCGTCAGACTGAGATGACTTGATGAAAGACAAACGCGAACCAACCAAACTGGTCTTCTACAGACTTCGGACAATGGAAGACCTGCGTGATTTCCTTGAGTCCCAATTCTTCCAGGTATTTATCACAGTTCTCATCATAGTCAATGCCATCACCATTGGACTGGAAACTTCGGATAGACTGCTTAACTCCGTAGGTAACTGGCTGATGGCCATTGACAACTACATCCTGGGACTGTTTTGTATTGAGATCGTGCTGAAGCTCATCGTCTATCGTACCGACTTTTTTAAGAATGCGTGGAACATTTTCGATGTGCTGATAGTAGGTATAGCGCTGGTACCAGCTACAGGACCACTGCATATCCTTCGAACTTTACGAATACTAAGGACGCTTCGGCTTGTCAAGAATATTCCCAAGCTTCGACTGATCATCGAATCGCTTATTCTCTCCATACCCAGTATAGGGTGGATCGTAGTCTTGTTGATCATGATCTTTTACATTTTCGCTGTCATCGGAGTGGACCTTTATGGTGCCACATTTCCACAGTATTTCGGCAGTATTGGGGATGCATTCTTTACGCTCTTTCAGATCATGACCCTTGAAAGCTGGTCTTCTGGTATTGCAAGACCCATGATGCAACAGCTTCCAAATTCTTATCTCTTCTTTATACCATTTATCCTACTTGCTACCTATACCACATTAAATGTATTTATCGCCGTGGTGGTTAATACTATGAACGAAGTCAACAGGAAAGCGCTTAAAGCCGAAGAAGAGATCCTCCGTGAACTTTTACGGGAAGAACATGATGAGGTGATGCTTAATCTCCGATCATTGAATCGCAAAATCACCAATCTCGAAAAGCAATTCCAAAAGGAAAAGGAAGATACTAACTGATCATCCTCAGGTTAGCTTACGGATCATGGTAAGTGCTTTGTCTCTTTCTTTCAAAAGAAGTATCACACCGCAGATAAAAACCACGACAGAAAGCATAAACAGATAACCACCATCATCCATTACTTCAATTCCAAGGAGTGTCAGGTGCATCACTATCGCTCCCAGCATGATGCCTATGGTCAGAATGGCTCCTATCCAGACCGTGGATGGAATAAGAATCAAAATGGAAGCAATCAATTCAAAAGCACCCACCATAAAGCGACCCCAGGGTTCCATTTTCACCATTGTGAATATATAAACGGATTCTTCGCTTCCACTAAATTTGAAATACAGCGTCTGGAGCATGATCAAGGCGGCGATTAACCTAATCACCAAATACACCCATTTCATATCGGTTTCTTTTAGGTTTACCTAAAGATACTTTTTTAATATGAAAAGGCTCTATAATTTAAATTCCCATTGTAATGGTCATAAAAAAACAACATCTGCTTTACGGATTTATGATGGGAATAAGTCTGCTTTTGTTGCAGATATTCAATTACAAAGCAATTCTGCGCGATGTATCTATCGAAACGTATGGCTTTATAATCGCAGTCATTTTCGTAAGTATAGGTGTCTGGATTGGGCGACGACCCGGAAGAAAATCCCAATCATATCATACTGAATCCTCATCTGTCCTAATCGAATCCAATCTGAGTGAGAGGGAAATGGAAGTGCTTAAGGCGATGGCATCCGGATTATCAAACCAGGAAATCGCAGATAAGCTTTTCGTGTCATTGAATACCATTAAGACTCACTCAAGTAATATATTTTCCAAGCTCAATGTAAAAAGGCGAACGCAGGCCATCCAAAAGGCACGTGAATCCAACTTGATTTGAAACCAGCCATCATTTGGTACTTTTGGGTGACTGGGATTATGGAAATACACCCCTTATTTGTCGAAAATTTACTTCCATGAACAAGACTAAAATTTTGTATTTCGGTTTAGGGGCCGGATTGATATCCACCATGACATACGTCCTCAATGCTTTTATAAATGTATCCATGTCCAACAGTGAAGTACTTGGATATGTGGCCATGCTGCTGGCTCTGACGCTGGTATTCTTTGGCATCAAAAGTTATCGGGACAATGATAAAGAGGGGCATATTTCATTTGGGGAAGGATTTCGATTCGGACTTGGCATTGTCATTATAGCCAGCATGATTTACGTAATCGGATGGGAGATTTACTACCCTGTATATATGCCTGATTTTGCTTCAGAGTACCAGGAGCAGTCTCTAGCCCAAATGGAAGCTGGTGAATTTTCCCAGGAAGAATACGATAACAGAAAAGCTGAACTTGAAAGCTGGATAACTAATTACGAAAAATTGTATGTCCGTGTCCCAATGACTTTTATGGAAATATTTCCTGTTGGCCTCATCATCGCACTTTTCTCTGCTCTGATCTTGAAAAAGAAACCTCACACGGAGTAAATTCTGTATTAAAAACGAACGGTTTTTGTTCTATTTAATACAGGCCAACTAGTTAAAATAGATTCCAAACTGCTCTAACTAGCCATTTCAGCGGAAAAAACCGAATGGCAGGGTTTTTTCATATGTGGTTGGTAAATTCACTTATATGCTACTACACAGACTAAAAATTGCAATCAGGATCATGTTAAGGGAGCGGTTTTTCTCCATACTGAATATCGCTGGTCTGGCGGTGGGTTCTGCATGTGTCATCCTTATTTACCTGTATGTTTCGGATGAGTTTAGTTATGACAAATTCCATAAAAATGGTGAAAACATCTACAGGGTAAACATGACAAATATCTGGATCCAAAGTAATGATTTCTTTGGGTCTACGGGTCCGGGAGTAGCAGAGGCCATTAAGACAAACGTCCCTGAAGCTCGAGAGGTCATAAGACTTCATTACCCTTACTACGGCAGTTCCCAGCTCATAGTCCTTGACACCGATAAAGGAAAGAAAACCTTCGATGAGAGTGACATATTGGCTACTGATCCGAATTTTTTCGATGTTTTCACCATAGAACCTTTGCAAGGTGATATCTCCACAGCCCTGGATGAACCAAATAGTGTTATTCTGGATGAGACTACCGCTAACAATTATTTTGGTCAAACCGATGTAGTAGGCCGTCAATTTTCGATTGGAGATGGCGAGGATCGGCTAAGTGTTCTGGTAAAGGCTGTTGTCAAAGATTTACCGCAACAGTCACATTTCAGTTTCAATATCCTGATCTCTATGAACAGTTTCCCCAATATTCAGAGAAGGGCTGAAACCTGGTGGTGGACTACTTTTGTCACGTATGTAATGCTGGATGAGAACTCTGATCCCCGGCAAGTGCAATCAAAGTTGTCTACGTTGCCTTCCCAATATCTGGACCAGGAAGACGTAGAAAGGCTTAACTGGACGCTCCGACTTCAACCTCTATTTGATGTCTATCTGGGGTCAAACCAAATCAATAATCGGTTGGGGCCAGTTGGCAACATGCAGAATACGCTGGTATTTTCTATGGTGGCGTTTCTTATTTTGTTGTTGTCCTGTGCCAATTTCATGAATTTATCGACGGCGAGGTATGCCGAGCGCGCCAAAGAAATAGGAATACAAAAAGTTCTGGGCTCCACTACATCCAACATGAGGTGGCAGTTTTTGATGGAAGCCCTGTTATTCGCCCTTATGGGGGTTATAATCGGACTGGGGTTGGCGGAATTACTGAAGGGTGAATTCAATGCATTGTCTGGCAAAGACCTGTCAATAAATATCTTCGAGAGAATAGATCTGCTGTTGATCATATTTGGATTGGTCATTGGGATGGGATTTTTGGCAGGTGCTTATCCGGCCTGGTTCCTGACCCGTTTCAAAACAGTCGAAGTACTGAAAGGTAAGGTCAGACAGACTGGAAATATGGGGTTCCGAAACCTCATGATCATCTTTCAATTCAGCATTTCCATTGCGCTCATTTCGACTACGTTTCTTATCAGGGATCAATTGTCCTTCCTAACAAATAAAGACCTGGGATTTGATGAGGAGCACGTATTGGCCATAGACCATCTTGAATGGCTGGGCACCGATGCGGATGCTTTGAAAAGAAACCTAAGTACCAATGCACAATTCAGAAATGTGAGTTTCACCAATGCAGTACCACCAAATGCGTGGAACCAGGACATTGCAAGACCAATGGGTTCGGAGGTAAAAGAACTTTCGGTAACGATGCTTAACGCAGACCATGAATTCCTACCTGCTTTGGATCTTACATTATTGGCTGGCCGGAATTTTTTCGAATCCGGTGAAGGCGATCACAAGTCTGTAATTTTAAACGAAGCATCGGCACATGCCATGGGTTTTATGAACCCAGGTGATGATCCAGATGAGGTGATAGGGAAAAAACTAAAGTACTCAGGGGAGGAAGAATTCACTGTTATTGGTTTACTTAAGGATTTCAATATCTGGAATGTTCAGTACACCATTGAGCCAATAGCCATTTTTCATGCTGAGGCACCTATGTGGAAACCCGATCGAAACTTCCTGATCTTGAAACTGAATGGTGAAACGAAAGAGGACTACGAGCAGTCCATAGCTACTGTGAAGGAGGAATGGAATGAGGTGTCTGGGGGCCTTCCCTTCTACTACTTCTTTGTAGATGATGAATTCGATAACTCTTTTTCCGCTGAAATGAAGTTTGGAAAAGTCATCGATATAGCTACATTTCTGGCTGTTTTTATCGCTGTATTGGGACTCATTGGATTAATAAGCTATACCACTGAGCAAAGATCGAAGGAATTTAGCATCAGGAAAATCCTTGGTGCTTCCATCGGACAACTGATCAAACTGATCACATGGGATTTTCTCAAACTTCTTCTGATTTCAATGGTAGTCGGTGCACTTGCCGGATTCTGGTTTGGAAATAAGTGGTTGGAGGATTTCACTCTGAGTATTGGGATTTCACCTATAAACTTCGTAGTCGCCACGGCGATCACTTTATGCCTGGTGTTAATTATAAATACCATAATTGTGATTTTCAATGCCAATAAAAATCCTGCAAACACCCTTAGAAATGAATAAAAGGCCATCGATGGGGATGGCCTTCTATGAAATGGAGATGAATCTTCAATCGAAATAACTTCCTTATTTCGGGTGATTTAAACATCGTCACTCTGATATGGTTGTTTCAGAAGAGAATACTGAATTTATTCATCTTCAGTCTAAAATGACAAACATTCTTTGTGATCACCAGTATTTGTTTGCCAGTAACAGATTGATCAGGTGAATTTGGAGAGAATGCGTTTGAGTTCATCTTTATGACTCCTCCCTACCGGGAAAGAATCATCTCCAATAAATACCTTGTCAGAGTTAACGCTTGTGATTTTGGATGAATTAATAGCGTAAGATCTGTGTATCCGCACAAACTCCGAATCAAGCTTTTTGTGAAAACTGTTCAGATTGCAGGTCAGCAGATATTGTTTAGTATCTGTGTAGACTTTGCAGTAACTACCTTCGGCCTGCAAATAATTAATGTCTGCAATTTTAACCTTGTCAAACTTTCCACCGTCTTTCAGGAACAGATGCTTATTCGGGACTTCATCTGTATTTTCCGATCCATAGAATTTGGAAAATGCCAACTCCACTGCAATGATCACATCTTTTTCATCAAAAGGTTTGGTGAGGAATGAAGCGGGTCTCGTCTCAATGGCTCTTTTGACCGTTTCATTATCTGAATTGGCCGTTATATAAATGACAGGTTTTGGCTGATCTGAGGAAATTCGCTCCACAAATTCTATCCCGGTCATTGTACCTTTTAATTTGATGTCCACCAATAAAATATCAGGATCACAGCTATCCAGGGAAGACAATGCCTGTTCAGCGGAATGGCATACCTTCAGAACCTCAATATCTTCAGCTTCAAGGATCTCTTTCAGATCCTGAGCGGTAATTGGATTATCCTCCAGAATGAGTACGGACATCTTCATGCTACTCAAAAATAGAATCTTTAAGCCAAATGTTTACTCTAATTCCTTTTTCATAAGTCACCTTATGCTCACCTGAGACACTTTCCAGAATTGATTTGATCAAAACCCACCCAAATCCATCATTGAATTTTGGTTTTACCAATCCATTATCCTTCACGGTCAAATGAATCATCTCATCGTCGGTGGTCAGACACACCTGTAGTTTTGGAGCCGGGTGATCCTGAAAGGCGTACTTCAGTGAATTAGTAATGATCTCATTGTAGATCAGACCTACCTGGACAGAAAGATCAATGTCCCGATAAAGGTCGACCAGATCAAAGGAACACTCTATCTCCTTATCATGATGGAAATTCCTGATCAGAATGTTTGTCAGCTCCTTAATATAGGTAGGTAAGTGGACCTGAGAAAAGTCATCATTTTTATAGAGATGCTCATGTATCAATCCGATAGAAAGAACCCTGTTTTTGGTGGTAATGAGCGTTTCTTTGCCCTGAGTATCTACTAATCTCCGCTGTTGCATGTTCAGCAAACTAGTGACCATCTGAAGGTTATTTTTTACACGATGGTGTACTTCCTTTAATAAAATCTCATTGTCTCTATTGCGGATTTCCAATTGACGTGTCCGTTCCAGCACCTTTTTTTGAAGCTCGGAGTTGTAACTTTTCTGAAGCTGCTCATTTAACCGTAGTTGTTGAATCAATCTCATTTGTGTCTCTCCACGTTCTCTTTGAATGATACCTACCCGAATAGAGAGTCCGATAAATAGAATGAAAACCTCGATTAAAAGTCCACACTGAACGACAATATTGGTCTGTGCAACCAGTCGCATGGTCGAAAACATTTGCCCGGCAAGGGTGGTAGCCAGAAGTATGATGAGCCCAATTAGGAATATTTTGCTTAAGACAGATTTGAGCAGATATATCCTGTTGATGATAATGGCCATGAGCATAAGCTGAACCATCAATATTATGCCCTTATACCATAATTGATGCTGAATGTCATAGTGTAACAGATAGGAGATCACTTCTATCAGCACTACCAAACCAATGAAATATTGACCAAAAACGGTGACCCGGTAGCAAAGAGGATCGTAGAACCTGAGCTTTAAAAAGCTTTGCGCAAAAAGTATATAGAAATATGAAAGTGTGGCAGAGTAGATCCAAAACCAGGTAGGAGGAATTGCATCCACCATCGGGAGCACCATGCCGAACAAACCATATTGGTATGCAAAAAATATGAGTATTGAAAATATATACAGAGCATAGTATAGATAAATGCGGTCGTTGCTTTGGAATAGAAAAAACAGAGAGGCCAGAATCAAAAAAATCATCACAGAGGCAAATGCGATCTGGAAGGTGTTTTTGGCTGCTTGTTTTCGTAAAAAGTTACCCTCTGTCAGAAACTGCAAATTCAGTGGAAAGCTCGACTTTTCATCCGGAAACGGAAAGAAAACATAAAAGACGTGTGACCCTTTTTCAAGATAAAAGGTCGCTTCCCCTCCCTCTTCAATTAACCTTAGCTCCTGATCATAAAAACTGATGTCTCTCATATACCAGTTTCTCGGTGCCATTACATAGGTGTCGGCCCTGTCTACCTCAACTTTGACCTGAAGCCAATATGAAGTATTTAGCTTTATTGTTTTTTCCTGAGTCAATACCCGAAAACCGTCCGCTTGATACTCTGCTCCCTCCAGAAAACTGACCTGGGTAATTCCATTCAATGCGAAAAGAAGAATTAAACTAAGTGTTGCCATGATCTAGATGTCTAATACCTCCTTTCTGAAAACATCAGAGATCCGCTCCATATAGCTTGGCATCCTACTTGAATAATTAAACCCAAGATGTCCTCCGTATTTTGGTATATACAGGTAAAAATCATTACTTGACGCTGCCAAATCGGTCGGATAGCAATTTTCTCCCAGCAATGGATCGTTTGACGCATTTACCATCAACAAAGGACGCTTTAAGTCCTGAAGGAAATTTACCGGTGAGGCCGAATGATAATAATCCTCAATAGTGTTTAAATCCCGGTTGAGTGGAACGGTCACATGTTGGGTGAGCTCGGCAAAGGTTTTTATGGTCTCCAGGTCATGGGTAATTGTACCGGGAAAGCGGCTTTCGATATTCTTTGCTTTGGCAATCACCTTTTTCATGAATCGACTTCTGTAGATGAAGTTCGCAGGTTTCTCCACTTCAGAAATACTATCAGGCATGTCACAGGACACGGAGAATGCCACTCCTCCCCTTATCCTGGGATCGAGGTCTGAGCTTACGGACAGGAACTTGGATACATGACTTCCTCCCATCGAAAACCCGATTAATAAAATACTTCTATAACTACCTGACAAAGCATGATTGACAACAGCGGTCAAGTCCTCTATATTTCCATGATGATAGAGCTGGGGCAACCTGTTCATTTCACCACTACAACTGCGATTATTCCATGCCAAAACATCAAATCCATTCTGATGAAAATACCGGGCACTCCTTCTTACATAATATCGATCTGTACCGCCTTCAAGGCCATGGCACAGAATCACCAATTTATCCGATCCCTGTCTAAGCCAATCAATGTCAATAAAATCACCATCGGCCAACTCCATACGTTCTCTATCAAATAGGAAACCATTTGATTGATAGAAAACTGAGGGGATGATCGTTTCGAAGTGCCTGTTGATAAAATAGGCTGGTCTGTTAGAGTAAATCTCCCAGCGGAAATCTGATATGGTATCAGGTCGATTGTGAGTGAAAAGCGGCATCTGTAAGTTGTTTCGTATAAAATGCTCTAAGGGGAATATTTGGGGATTTTAATTTCCACTTTAAACCCACGTTCGTTTTCTATGGAAGCTGTGCCATTAAAACCTTTTAAAATTGTATTTATTATGGTCCATCCAAATCCAAAGACAACTGTCGGAGTTCCAGGACCATTGTCATCTACGACTAACCAGATAAACTTTTCTGTCACTCTCAGTTGCACCTGTATTTTCGGAGCATCCACCTGTCCCAGACCATACTTTATGCTATTGGTCAGCAATTCGTTTAGAATCAGACC
Organism: Cyclobacteriaceae bacterium; assembly: GCA_965228045.1. Classification (GTDB taxonomy): domain Bacteria; phylum Bacteroidota; class Bacteroidia; order Cytophagales; family Cyclobacteriaceae; genus JANQEU01. Next base: position 3,796,299 of record OZ245789.1, read on the forward strand.
AAAAGGAATCACTGTTTCCAGATCCACTTCATAATCATCCACTTCTATGGAAATCTCTGCAGATTGGACCTGGGACCTAAGCACCATATCTGTCAGGTCGTGGATGTATTGTCCAAGATTGACGTCAGAGAAACTTCTGTTTTTAAAAAGGAATTCATGGATGAGTCCAATAGACTGAATTCGGTTTATAGTAAGTCTTAGAATCTCCTTACTTTCTTTTTCTGTAATTCTCCTGTTTTGCATGCTTAGGAGACTGCTTATCATCTGCAGGTTATTCTTAACTCTATGATGAATTTCCGCGAGAAGTATCTCATTTTCTTTATTTCTGGATTTTAGAAGCTCGTTTTGTCGCCCCAGGGTTTCTTTTAATGAGACAATTTTTCGGTATCTGTTGAAAATGGTAATGAGAGAGACGAGGACCAGGATTAACCCTATTCCACCGATTATTAATTGCCTGTATTGCGATTCTACTAACTTTTCGTTGCTGGCATTTAATTGGTTGAGTCTTGTAATTTCCGCATTTCGCAAGTCCACTTCGCTCCTGGCCATATAGTCTTCAATGATCCTGGTGGCTTCTGCCTGCTTCATTTTTTCGTTCATATCCACCCAATCTTCATAAAAGGCGAGTGCTTTATTGTCGTTTTCCTGCATCTTATAAAAAGTATAAAGCTTAAAAGCACTTTCCTTGACCTCACGAAACGAATTTATTTCCTGAGCGACCTTATATGCTGAATTAAATTCAGCCAGAGCCAGATTACTTCTACCCTGTCTCAGATAAGCTTCGCCTAACTCTCTATGAGCACGACATACGCTTGCTACATGTCCTGCTTCCTTTGATGTCCGCAAAAGCCTGGTGGCATATTCCACCGCCATGTCAAAATCTGACTGCTCCATTGAGATATCATAGAGATCACCAAGTGCATCACTGTATGCGGCTATGGCGTAAGACTTTTTCAATGGCTCAAGGGTGGTGATCAACATCTGTTTTGCGGTCTCTGCCTGACCTATCTCGAAGTAAGACCTCGCTCTTTCCCTTACTTCAAGGGCAATTCGTTTTGGCCAACCCAGTGCCTTATATACTTCAGATGCTTGTTCACTAAGTAGAATAGCTGAGTCGTACTCGTCCTTGATCTGATATAACTTGCCTGTTTCAGCCAGAAGTCTTGCCAGTTCAAATCTGTTTGTCGCTGAATTGCCGTCCTGAATCCTTGAAAGGTTCTGCTTTATAATGGTGTCCGCATACCTGTTATCCTCTCTAAACGGATTTCTCGTCTGACCAGAAACAGCTCGGTCTCTTAAGGAGGTATAAAGGATTCTAATTTTGGTGCTGAGAATAAAGTATTCGATGGAATTCACAAAATCACCGATTGAACCGTAGAGCAATCCAAGGTTATTGGCTACCCTGGCAATCTGGCTTGAATCTCCAGCAGTTTTATGATTTTCAAGTGATTGTTCCAGAAAACTTATCGCCCGTTTATAATCTGCCTGGTAATAGTAGACCAAAGCCAGCGTGTTCTGGGCTTTGGCCATTCCCAAAGTGTCCCCGAACTCCCTATACAAATCAATGGAATTGGACAAATTTTCCCGAGCCCGGTCATATTCACCGTGAAGCCAGTGATTGGCTCCGATCAGTCGATTGGCATTCGCATTTAAAGACGGAAAGTCATATTTCCCGGCCAGGTTTCTGGCTATGGACAAAACACTGTCAGCAGCGAAGTAATCCATTTCGGAGAGAAACTCACCCAACTCAAGGTAAACTTGAATAGTGTCCTTTTGACTTTTGGCGTAAGCAAACTTTTCAAGAATGTGTTCCGGTAATTCTCCGGCAAGAATAGATTCAGGCACTGATATCAGCATTGTGCATATCAGAGCCGCCTTAATGATGAAATATCTTAAAGGATTCTCAGGTTCAAATTGGTTACAAAAAAAATCCACCAGAATTTTCGACTACACCACAAATGTAATCTTGTGTTCAAAATGGAATCTAATTCAATTGCCTATGAAACTCAATGCATCTTTTTCCTATCGATCATAATTCTTTGTCAACAACAGGTCTAGTCACTCTTCAGCATCTTTACGGGATTAACCCTCGCAATTCTTATCGCCTGGTAACTCACAGTTAAGAATACCAGCACGGAGGTCAGAATTCCGGCAAAAACGAACGCCATCACACCAATATCAGTGTGGTAGGCGAAGTTTTGCAACCAGGCTTTTAAAGCGAAGAATGTCGCGGGTATACTTAAACAAAACGCTATTCCAATTAAGATGACAAATTCTCTTGAAAATACTCCTATGATATGCAGGATTGAGGCTCCGAGTACTTTTCTAATGCTCATCTCCTTGCTGCGCTGATTCACAATGTATGTCGCCAGGCCAAACAAGCCGGTACAAGACATAATGATTGCAACAAATGTGAAGATGTCGAAAAGCTGTGCTGTATTCTGATCAGCCTCGTACTGTCTTTGTAATTCCTGATCCATAAAAGAATATCGGAAAGCCTCCCCGGAAAATTCATTCCATTTTTCTTCAATTGACCGTATCATCCTCGGTAGATCATCACCACCCAGTCTTACAATTGAGTTGATCGAATTGGCCTGAGGGGGTAAATTGAATAGAATAAAAGGACTTACTTCCGAATGAAGTGAATAGAAATTAAAGTCCTTCAGCACACCGATTATGGTATATTCCGGATTAGCAGAACCGTCCGGATTATTCCCGGTTTGTATCTTGTATCCCAATGCACTCTCCACACCCATGGCCTCTCTGGTAGACTCATTCACAACTACAGACAGCGAATCATTGAAATTCGGATCAAACGCCCGACCCTCTACCAATTCATATCCTATGGCAGGTATGAAATGATCATCCACGCTGGAAGTATTTACTCTGACAGATGGAATACCCGGATCCTTGACATTAAAAACATTAGATCCATGAAACTGGCCCGGTAAAACGGATGCATTTCCAATTGCCTCCACACCCGGTATGTTTACTAGCTCATTTCTGAATGCCTGATAATGGTCACCTAAATTGAATGACGAATTAATGATCAGGAGATTTTCTTTATCAAACCCCAAATCTTTGTTTTGAAGAAATCTCATTTGTCTGGCGGTTACAAACGAACCTGAAATCATGATAATGGAGATCAGAAATTGAAAAGTGATCAGCACATTGCGAAGCCAGACACCTTTGTCACTTGTTTTGAAAGACCCTTTCAGTACTCTTGAGGGTTTCATGGCAGAAATGGCAAGAGCGGGATAAAGACCTGATAAAATGCCCACAACAAAGACAAACAGGAAAATTAAAAGCATATTGAAGGGATTTAAAACATCTCCAATATCCAGCTGCGTCCCGATCAATTCATTGAAGTAAGGGATGATAAGAGAAAGTATTCCTACTGAAAAAATGGCGCTGACAACACATATCAAAACGGACTCCGTCAAAAACTGATGAATAAGCATTGTCCGAAAAGATCCCAGCACTTTGCGAATACCCACCTCCTTTGCCCGCTCTGTGGACCGGGCAATGGATAGATTGATGAAATTTATGCTTGATATAAGTAAGATGACCACACCGATTGCCGCAAGGGTGTATATCAACGAAATACTGCTGTTGGGTTCTACTTCAACGTCCGTTTTAGAGTACAAATGAATAGACGTTAAGGGCTGCAAGTAATATTCAAAGGCGTGTCCGTCTTCTTTCCAACCAGCGCCGAGTGAACGAGTTAGGTCTGCACGTCCATATTTGTCTACCAAATCCGCCAACTTGCTGTTCCACTTACTGACGTCTACCCCTTCCTTAAATTTTACATAGGAGTATACCCATGGACTGGACCAGTTGTCAGAGTCTATTGCATTTTGTAAGAACGGTAATGATTGGATTGATCCTAATACATCGAAATGAATATGCGAATTGAAAGGAATGTCCTCAATGACCCCGGTTATGACCTTATTGGTCCCCACCACCACTACCTTCCCCACTACGTCTTCTTTTCCAAAATATTTGATAGCTGTAGATCGGGTAATGACCAGGGAATTCTCGGATTCAAGTGCTGTCTCCGGATCGCCATGTAAGAATCTGTACGAAAACACTTTAAAAAATAGTGAGTCCGCGTACAAGAATCTGGTTTCCACAAACGACTCCTCCCTGTCATTTGCACTGTCTTTTACCACTACTTCTACTTCATTTTGAAAAAACAAACGATGTAATCTGGTAGCGACTTCTACTTCCGGATAGTTTTCGTTCAAAAGAGTAGAAATATTAATACTGGACGTTCCAAAATCTTTTGTGCGGTTTGGGTAAACCCGATGAAGGGCTACCCGATGGATACGGTCGCTATCTTCAAAGAATTTATCGTAGGAGGTCTCGAAATTGACGTAAATACCAATCAAAATCACGCTGGCCAGTCCTACAGAAAGCCCAAGAATGTTGATGAAGGAGTAGACTTTGTTCTTTCGCAGATTTCGATACGAGATCTTTATGTGATTGATGGTCATATTGTTGTATTTGAGTTTTTGCCTTTTTCGCAGTAAATGAGGTCTTATAAGTCCCACTATTTCCCTCCAGTACCATATTTGTGCCTTGCGCTTTCCGTGAGCAATTGTGAGGTCCCGGTATTGTTCTTCCAGATCTCCAATTAATTCATCCTGCCAATGATGGTCAATCAACCATTTTGCGATTCTGGTAGGTAAAATTGGCGGCTTCATCCTCTACCAAATGACAAATCATCCGCAAACCTTTCCCATAAGGCCGATCTTACTTTCCTAAGTTCTTCTATTACTGTAAAACCTTTTGATGTCAATGAGTAAAGTCGCTTGCTTCTTCCTCCTCTCTTAGATGAGCTTCCTCCAAGTTCAGATTTCAAAATACCATACTCTTCCATGCGATAAAGAATGGTATGAATGGTGCCTAGAGATGTCCGGCGCTTTGATTCATTGACAAGGGATTTTTGGATTCCGTAAGCATATGCATCAGGTTCCAGGGCTGCCACCGTTAAGACGATCAATTCTTCAATATTGCTCAATTCCATATTTCTTTTGACGTCAAAAAACAAATAAAGGTTTCCATGTTGATCCCAAATTATTCCTGATCACGCACTATTAAATGGTATTATCAAAAGATAATTTTTTAATTTGTCAATAGAATTCGAGTGCATCCACTCACGTTCTTTTTTTGTAACGCTCATAGACCTCACATGAGGTTAGTTTTTGATTTGTAGAAAATTGAATCACATGAGCGCTATTGTTTCTGACTTACACAAGCTTTTTATTGCCTTTACTTTCCTGGTTTTCTTTCATTTTGCAGCAGCAGAAGGAAGTCCACCCAATGTGGTAAATCTCTCGGAAATCGGTATTGTTGATCTCAATGAAAGGATACTTATTTACCCTGATTCAAACCGTATTATGGATATTCATGGTATCCTTAATGGCAAAAAGAGGTTCCTCCATGGCCAATCACGATATTCTGGTGACGTAAATCTCTGGGGATCAGTCTCCTTCTTTAACGATCTTCCCACAGACAAGGAAATTGTGGTGCAATTGTCCAATGATTTTGATGCGGATAAAGTTGAAGTATACATTTTACAAAATGGTCAGATCATTGACAAAAAGAATTCAGGTCATTTTTTATCCGATTTTGAAAGGTCTGTGCCTTATGTACATAATGCCTTTGTAAAACTGAAGATCCGTTCAAATGACGAATTGAATTTAATCGCCGTGGCCTATCCCATATCCGGACATCCTGTCAAATTCTCATTGCAGGCTTTACCGATAGAAGAATGGTATGCCCAAATACGTCGTTCTGATTTCACACAAAGTCTCATTTTGGGATTCTTGGCTATTCTGGTCCTTTTCAACCTGATTATGTTTTTCCAGACATTGGATAAAACATATGTCTTTTACGGGACCTACATTTTTGGTTTTGGTTTGTTTTCCTGCATTCTTTACGGGTATTTGGACTTCATGGAAAGCGGACACGTCCGGCGCTACCTTTTTCCGAGTTCTTTATCTATTGCCTTGATTGCCTACGTAAATTTCTTCATCAATTTCGTTAACCTCTCTCTTTTTGCCCCAAAATGGTTTCGGATTATAAAAATTGGCTTGAGAGTTTTTTGGGTGATCCTTATAGCTCTTTTTGTTGGTTTCGTTGCGAATTTCAACATGGAAATCCATTACCTGGATATCATAATGAAGTGCATCACCATGATTTTCATAGCATACTTTATCTTACTTCCATTATCTGTGATTGGCATTAAAAATCCCATTTCGAAGTACGCAGTAGTCGGGTCTCTGGTCCTTCTTACGGGGATGATCATTGCCATCTTTGACAATTTTGTTAATCAAAACCAAACCAACATCTATGGACAACTCGGTATCATCGGAGAATTAGTAGTATTCTCAATTGGCATGGGAGCGCGCGTAAAAAAGATCGCAATGGATCGAAAACTCGCTCATGAAAGGCTTATTAGTCAATTGAAAAAGAATGAGTCCCTTCAGATCAGAATGAATCGAAAACTGGAGAGGACTGTAGAGAAAAGAACTAAGAAAATCCTGAATCAAAATTATGAATTGGAATTTAAGGCCGCTGAGTTGGAGGATGTCAATGAAGAGCTAAAAAGAGCCAATCAATTCAAAAACAAACTATTTGCAATCATTGGTCATGATCTGAGGAACCCTTTAGGTACTATGAAAGGTGTACTTGAGCTAAACAACAAGGGACAAATCGAGCCTGAAGACATGAAACTTCTTTCCAAAGACCTTGAAAAATCTCTGAACGAAGCATTAAACATGCTGGATAATTTACTTACCTGGGCGCTACAGCATCTTGAAGATGTAAGGTGTGTTCCCTGTAAGATCTCAGCATATGAAATCGCACAGAATAATGTGGAACTAATGTTACCGCATGCGAAACGAAAGGGAATCTCTATCAAAAATGAGGCAGATCCTGAACTTTTCCTTTTTGCGGATTATGAAATGATGAAACTCGTATTCCGAAATCTTCTTAATAATGCTATAAAATTTACTGAGGAAGGCGGGTCTATAAGGATCTCATCTTATAGCATTGATAATATGGGTCGATTGGTAATCTGGGACAATGGAGTAGGAATTAGTAAGGAGGTACTCGATAAAATTAAGGCTGAAGAAGACATAATTTCCACCCCAGGCACAAAAAACGAAAAGGGAACCGGAATAGGTTTAAAGCTGTGCAAGGACTTTATTAGACGCAATAATGGAAAAATCTGGATCGAAAGCGTCGAGGGAGAAGGGAGTAAAGTCACAGTCGAATTACCAAAGTACGTAGATGAAATAGCGTTTGTAGATGTCTGAATCTAGCTGACTTTATCTACCAATCCCTCCCATTTCTTTTCCGCTTCTTCAAGCTTTGCGATGACAGATTTGTATTTTTTATCAAGCTGTGAAAGCAGATCGATATTCGTGCTGTTCTCCGGGTCTGCCATTTCCCGCTCAAAACCGGATTTCTCCTTCTCCAATTCCGAAATGGTAGCCTCCAGTTTGGATATTTCTTTTTCCAGTGAATTATCAGTTTTTGGCTTAATCCCGGACTTAACCTCCTTTTTCTTTTCCTGAACGGCAACAGGTTTCTGTGGTGACTTCAGGTTCTTACTCCTCCACCATTCAAATTCTTCGTAAGTACCCGGGTATTCTTTTATTTGATGATCTTCTATCCACCAGATCTTGTTTGCCACCTGGGATATAAAGTGGCGATCGTGTGATACCAGCAGAAATGTTCCTTCATATTGCTGAAGTGCCTGCACCAAAATACCCACGGAAAGCATATCGAGGTGGTTCGTAGGTTCATCCAATAACAGAAAATTAGATTCGGAAATCAGAGTTTTGGCCAGGGCTACACGGGATTTTTCCCCACCGGACAGCACTTTTATTTTCTTGAATACCTCTTCGTCTGAAAAGAGAAAACACCCCAGCACATTTCGCAGCTCCTGTTCTGTCTTGCCTGTCCCTTGTAACTTAAGTTCTTCCAGAATTTCCGCTTCTACATCCAGAGCTTCCAGTTGATGCTGGGCATAAAATGATGAAATCACATTGTGACCGGTTTCCACTTTGCCAGTATGCGCCTCACTCCCATCCACAATTCTCAACAAGGTCGATTTACCTTTCCCATTTGCTCCTATAAGGGCGATTTTGTCACCCCTTTCAATATGTGCCTGCGTTTCTGATAATATTGTGTTGGCCCCATAAGCTTTGCTGATGTCAAGTAATTTCTTGACATGTCTGCCTGATTTGGTCTTGAAATTGAATTGAAAGTTGACCTGCATGGTTTCATCCACCACTGCATCCACCTTTTCCATTTTATCCAGCATCTTAATTTTGGATTGTACCTGCCTTGCTTTGGTGGATTTGGCGCGAAAACGGGTTATAAATCTTTCAGTCTGCTTTATTTTCTGCTGCTGATTCTCATATGCATTTTGCTGAATCTCATTCCTTAGCTCTTTCTCCTTTTCATAGTAATCATAGTCGCCTTCATATACATTCAATTGGCCCCCATAAACCTCCACAGTCTTGTTTATGGTCTTATTCAGGAATGTTCTGTCATGGGATACAATGATAAATGCACCCTCATATGATTGGAGATATTGCTCAAGCCATTGGATAGATGGAAGGTCAAGGTGGTTTGTCGGCTCATCGAGCATTAGTAAAGAAGGTTTTTCCAGAAGCAGCTTACCCAGCATCACCCTCATGCGCCATCCACCTGAAAACTCCTTCAGGGGTCTGTGTAAGTCTTCCGTAGAAAAACCGATCCCTTCCAGTATTTCCTCTGCGCGGGATTGTAAGGTATATCCTTCCGCCGTCTCGAACTTCTCCTGAAGTGAAGTAAGTCTCTCTACCAGTTTATCCTGATAGCTCTCCTCCATTTCCTTTAATACCCTGTCTATTTCATCCTGAATTTTAAGGGTATCGGCAAAAGCCTGCATCGCTACATTCAGAATAGACTCCTGCGATTCGTAAGAAAGAAGGTCCTGGTTGAGGAAACCAATGGTACTGTCCTTGGATCGTGAAACGCCACCGTCTGATGGGGGAATATCGCCATTCATGATTTTCAGTAACGTGGATTTACCAGTCCCGTTTAATCCAATCAATCCGATTCTGTCATTTGAAGTGATTGCCAATGAGGCATCTTCAAACAATACCCTTTCTCCTAAATAATAGCTTAAACCGTCAATACTAATCATGTGACCGCAAAAGTAGAAAACGTCCGGCGTTGACGAATGAATTATTTAGTTTTAAACAAAATTGTATAACCATGAAGCGACTGTCATACCTAATACTATCAATTGTCTTAATCAACGCCTGTCAGCAAACTGCAGATCAGCCAGAGGATACAAATACATCTGAGCCGGAAGTAAACACTGAATTGGTCAATGAGGATGGCCTTCAAATGGTTTATCTCAACATTCCGGATGGTTTCGACCTTCAGGTTTATGGACGTGTGGATAACGCCAGGCAAATGGCCATGAGTGAAAATGGCACACTTTACGTAAGCAATAGACGCGGTGGAAATGTCTATAGGGTAAAGGATACGAATGGAGACTTCAAAATAGATGAGCTGGATACATTACTGTCCGGTCTGGATCAACCAAACGGCGTGGCCATAAAAGATGGTGATCTTTATGTAGCAGATATCAGCAAGTTATGGGTGATAAGAGATGTAGACAACGCTGTGGAAATAAACCCAGAGCTTATTTACGATGACTACCCAACTGAAACACATCATGGATGGAAATTCATTGCTTTTGGTCCTGATGGAAAATTATACGTCCCGGTGGGGGCGCCATGTAACATCTGTGAGCCGGAAGATGAAATTTATGCCACCATTACCAGAATGGATCCTGATGGTACTAATAGGGAGATTTACGCAAGGGGTGTAAGAAATACCGTTGGTTTTACCTGGCATCCGGAAACTGGTGAACTTTGGTTTACGGACAATAACCGTGACTGGCTAGGTGACGATGGACCTCCATGTGAGTTAAATCGGGTTAGTGAGATGGGCCAGCATTTTGGATATCCATACTGCCATGGCGGTAATATCGTTGACCCCGGTGTAAATGACGATGATGAAGAATTCGAGGTGACGCCAACATGCGAAGGCTTCACTGCTCCTGCCCAAAACCTTGGCCCTCACGTCGCGCCACTCGGTGTAAAGTTCTACACCGGGGACATGTTTCCTGAGCAGTTTAAGAATTTGATCTTTATTGCCGAACATGGTAGCTGGAACAGGTCTCCTGAGGCAGGTCACACTGGTCATCTGATCTCTATGGTGAGAGAAGAAAATGGAGAAGGAGTAGAGTATGAAACATTTATCGATGGCTTTCTCATCAAAGAGTCCAATGAAGCCTGGGGTCGGCCGGTGGACCTTCTGGTACTGGAAGATGGCTCTATGCTGATTTCCGATGATAAAAGTGGCACTATTTACAGGTTGACTTACAAGGGTTGAACCCAATTCTGAAAGCAGATGACATTTCACTTCGCTATGGTGAAAAGGTCATTCTGGACCATCTTCATCTGGAAGTATCAAAAGGTGAGTTTGTCTGTGTAGTAGGAGAATCTGGTTCCGGAAAAACCACCCTTTTAAAAATTCTGGCGGGTCTTCTGTCTCCGACCGGTGGTAAGGTTTTGTTTCACGATAAATTACTCCAGGATCCCGATGAAAAACTAGTGGCGGGAGAAGAAGAAATCAAGATGGTCTTTCAGGATTATGCGCTAAAGCATAGTATGACAGTATTTGAAAACCTGAATTACGCCCTTCTTGACTATACGGACGAATATCGTGAAAGAAGGCTGGAGGAATTGCTGGATCTTTGTAAACTGTCGGAAATTAAGGATCAAAGGGTAGAGCAGCTCTCCGGAGGTCAAAAGCAGAGGGTGGCATTTTCCAGGGCTATGGCCAATGAACCGGAAATCATCATGATGGACGAACCTTTTTCCAATCTCGATCCTGCCACTACGCAAACACTACTACAAGAGACCAAATCTCTTTCCAAACAAACCAATACGACCATACTTCTTGTAACTCATGACACGCGAGATGCCATGGAGGCAGCAGATAGAATCATCATTCTGGAGAATGGGAATATCAGGCAATCAGGCACTCCAATGGAGATTTACGAGAAACCCATCAATCGTAAGATCGCAAACTACTTTGGTTACCTGAACGAGCTTACCAGAAAACAACTCCGGGATTTTTTCCCAAATTTCGAATCATCAGCGGAATCCTTTGGTATCTGGGGTGAGAATATCAGAATTTCCAGGGATTCTCAATTTGTTGGTATGGTAAAAACTGTCATTTTCAAAGGTGCCTATTATGTTTTGGAAGTGGATATAAAGGAAGTCAACGTAACCATTTTCGATTTCAGAAAACAATTCAAGGTAGGTGACGCAATCGGACTTTCCTTTGACCCGGAGGATGTCATTGAATTTGATCAATAAAAAAAGCCTCCATTAAATGGAGGCCCCAGATTCAATTCTAATCCGTCCTTCTGAGTTTACTTTCGTGGCTTCGCAGGCTTAAGGGCCCTTTCCACATCCAAAATAATTGGATCAATATCTATATCTAAGTCAATGTCTTCCAGATCCATTTGAAATTCACGCATATCAACTTTAAAGTCTTTCATGTCCAGATGGAATTTTTCCATATCCGCCCTGAAATCCTCCATGTCCATGTGGAGGTCCCCCATGTTCATTTCAAAGTCATGCTCAAAACCTTCCAGGTCAATTTCCACATCATGAAGACTTTCTTCTATTTCCCTGGCCATTGATTCAAAATCAAAGTTTCTCACAACGTCCACGGAAATGTCATGAGCGATGTCTTCAAACGCAGACATATCGAAATCAAAATGCATCCGATCATCCCGATTATTGTCGGTGATCTTCTTTAAACCTTCGGATTTATCCGTGGATTGGGCGCTGGCACCAAGAGTCATGAGACATATGGCAAGAAGGAAGAAATATCTAGTCATAATTAGGATCGTTTAACATAAGTACCCCCACTTTCGGAAAAAGTTACACAGAGCACAAAAAATTAATGCTTTTTCACATTAATGGGTGTGCCTGACAGAGAACCTTCGACCTTCTATGATAACCACTCCGCCTCGCTCTTCGAACGGATAAATCTGATTTATGACCGTTCCTCTGTTGATTCTCTTGAATTGAGGAAACCGCATTAGCTTTCGCCCTATCTCATCAAAGTTTCTGTAAACAGTGGTTTCGTATTCCTGAAATTTTCCGCTGATTCGACTTTTGATGCCAAATATCTTAGTGTGGTCACCTGCCGCTCTCGTACGGATGTATAGAATTTCATTGGGATGTAAATCCTGCTCACCGGCTTCCCCTAGTGTTAACCTCAGCTTCTCGGGTTTCTCAAAGAGAATTTTCTTTCTGGACCATTTTTCAAGATTTTCAAGCTGGGTACTCAGGGTAGCCTGCATACGCATGCCCCGACCAAGTAACATGAGCACATACAATACGATCAAAAGCAATTCAAAATTCGAACTGTAGCTGACATATGCCGGTGCAAACTCGACTAAAATGGCTCTCAACAGAAAAAAATTGAAAGCATAAAATGCCATCTCCAAAGACACTCTCCATACGCGTCTTTGCAGTGGGATAGTCAGGTAAGATATCAGGTAGAATTCCGCCAATATCAGGATGCCAATAATTATTTTGGGGGATTCCCATGGCATCCTCTCAAAAACAGTGACCAGATAAATAAATGTAATCGCGGCAGAGAAAACCATCATTAACATACGGTCACGTCTCAATGCCCTTTTTAAGAATTCGCTTTTATCAATTTTCAAAATTCAGGAACTTTTAGGTAAGAGTATTAACGATGGAAACCACACAAAAGTGATGCCAGCTCCAAACTTTCTTATAATGTTTACGTTTAGAAGTTTTATCATTTAATTTACAATTAGAAATTAAATAACATCGAGATGAAAGAGTATCAACTGGGAGAATTTGAAGAGATCGTGTTGCTCACGGTCGCGATTCTGTACGATGAAGCCTACGGTGTGGCCATCCGACATGAAATAGAGCTAAGACTGAAGAGGAAAGTCAGTGTCAGTGCCTTGCAGACAGCACTCAGAAGAATGGAAAGTAAAGGTTACCTCGAATCAAATTTTGGGGAAGCCACAGCCATTCGAGGCGGTAAGAGAAAAAGATACTTCAGGGTAACCAAGTACGGTAAAAAAGCCCTGGAATATGCAAAAGATGCAAGAATGCAACTCTGGGAGGCCATCCCATCGGTTGCATTCGATTTTGACAAATGAATCAAAAATCCAACATAACGCCACCAAAATGGTCATCGGGCCTTCTTAAATGGTTTTTGAAAGATGAATATTTCGAAGACATTCAGGGAGACCTTGAGGAAGAATTCTGCCATTTCTCGGAGGAGTCAGTTCTAAAGGCCAGGTTTTGGTACACCTGGCAGATCATCCGGCTACTAAGACCCTCCATGACCAAATCAATTAAAACTCAAAACTCAATTATAAAAGACATAACCATGTTTAGAAATTACTTAAAAATAGGAATCAGGAACCTTTGGAAGTACAAATCTGCCACGGCCATCAATATTATCGGTCTTTCTACGGGGCTGGCGGCTTTCGTACTGATTGCTCTTTTCGTGAAAGATGAGCTCAGTTACGATCAGCACTTCGAAGATGTAGAAAACATCTATAGAATCACTGTAAAAAACTACACAAATGATGGTGACCTTAGTCGTCAGTGGGCTTTTGCTTCTGCCGGACATGCCAGTAGACTGAAAGATGATTATGCTGAGATAACGCATGCGATTCGTTTCTATCCATGGGCATTTCCAGACATTGAATACCAGGACCAGAGATTTCCCGGGGAACAGGTGATCTTCACCGATGACGATGTCTTTGATATTTTCTCCTTCAAATTCATCATCGGCGATCCCGAAACCGCCCTGAATGAAATTTCAAGCCTGGTTTTGACCGAATCAAGTGCCATAAGGATCTTTGGAAATGACTGGAAGGAGCAGGACATACTGGGAGAGTCGGTAACTCTGGCACGCTCCGGACAAGAGGGCTCATTTACCGTCACCGGGGTGATGGAAGACATGCCTGACCAGCAACATTTCCACTTTGAATATCTGGCACCGCTTCGTTTCCTTGAATTGATTTTCGGTGAGGAAACGCTGAATAATGTAGGCGGTAACTATAACTGGCTGAGCTACGTCAAAGTCACCCCTGAGACGGATATTGAAGGGCTTACAAATAAGGCCAATGATGAATTTTGGGACAAATACCTGGGTACTTTTCCGAATGGAAGGGTGGCCAGTGATTTTTACGATTTTGAATTACAGCCTGTTTCTGAAATCCATCTCAATTCGAATCTGGAAGGAGAAATCGAAACGAATGGTTCTCTGGAGCAGGTTATCATTTTCAGTGTGGTAGGTATTTTACTTTTGCTGGTGGCATGTGTCAATTACATGAACCTGGCTACCTCACATTACTCCAGAAGAATGAAGGAAGTAGGTGTGAGAAAGGTAGTCGGTGCCTTTAAGTCCTCGCTGGTAAAACAGTTCTTAACGGAATCCACGCTAATCACCATTGTAAGCCTACCCATCGCGGCCATTCTGATCATCTGGGCCTTACCTTTTATGAATGACTTTGTGGAGAAAAACCTCACTTTCAATCCCCTGGTCCAGATTGACCTATTGGTTGGGATCATCGTTCTGATGCTTCTTGTAGGGCTTATTGCCGGAATGTATCCCGCTATTTTCCTGTCACGAATGAACCTGGTCCAGGCGCTTAAGGGTGAGCAGGCGATCAATTCCAGTAAATGGAATTTTCGGTCTTACCTTGTGACTTTTCAGTATGCCGTAACACTCGCTCTGATTTTCACCATCCTGGTGATCGAAGGACAGATGCAATTCATTCAAAACACAAATCCAGGCTACGAGCGTGAGCAGATACTTCATGTCTCACTTTCGAGAAATATCAATAACCTTGATGTTTTCAAAAGAGAGCTTCTGGAGCATCCTAACATCATAGGAGGCTCTTACGCCTCCAGGGTGCCAACAGGAAGACTTATGGACAACTGGGGATCGTCATTTTTCAAGGGTGATTCATTGGTATCCACCAATTTCAGGCTCCCATGTATCAGTGTGGATGAAGATTTCCTGAATACATTTGACATCGAGTTGATTGCCGGGGAAAACTTCACGGCCGACCAGGAAATGGTCGAAGATTCTGTGGGTTACTACATCATCAACAGGACTGCGGCCAAAGCCTTAGGCTACAATAATCCGGGTGAAATTGTGGGCGAAAGACTGGTTTACGGAAACTTCAATGGTCAGCCCAACGACGAAGGTCAGACCTATAGAATAGGAAGAATTCTGGGAGTCTGTGAGGACTTTCACTTTGAATCCATGCATACTGAAATCGTCCCGATGGTGATGATGAGGACGGACATAAATCTCCGTAGAATAGCTCTGAAAATCAAGCCGACCGACATACCAGCTACGCTTGCACATGTAGAACAAGTTTGGGGTGAATTTGATCAACAAAATACCGTGAACTATCGATTTCTGGATGACTTGTTTGATGATCAGTATCGAGCGGAGCAGCGCTTGAGTACCATGATAAAAGTATTTACCGTGATAGCAGTACTCATTGGATGTCTTGGACTGATTGGCATGGTTGGATTCGTGATCGAAACCAAAATCAAAGAAATCGGAATTCGCAAAGTACTCGGCGCCACGACACAGAGTATCTGGATGCTTGTGAGCAATAGGTTTCTGATACTTATTGTCATTGGGTTTGTCATCAGCATACCCATTACTTACTGGCTAATGAGCGAATGGCTGGAAAATTTCGTTTACCGAACCAATATCTCCGTTCTTACGATCCTTACACCCATTTTTATTGCGGTCTTGTTAACTTTAATTGCCATATCCTATCAAACCATCAGGGCCTCCAGGGTAAACCCTGTGGAATGTTTGAAAGATGAATAACAAAATTGCGATTACGATCACATTATTTGCCTTTTGTCTCACTTCCGAAGCACAGCTTCTGGAGGTGGGACAAAAGGCTCCTTTTTTTGAAAGGGTCGGTGCTGAAGGCGAGCTGATCTCTTTGACTGACGTAAACAGCAAAATCATAGTACTGGATTTCTGGGCGTCATGGTGTGGGCCATGTAAAAAGTCCGTGGAAAAAACACTACTCCCGCTGTATGAGAAATATGACCGTAGTGATGTGGAGATCATCGGAATTAGCAATGATAAGCTTGAAAGCAAATGGCGAATCGCTCTGGACAAATGGAACCTGGATTGGAAGAACATCTGGGATAAGGACCGTTCACTGGTAAGGACTTACAAGGTAGCTGCCATACCAACTTATTTCATTCTTGACAGTGAAGGTACTTTCATCTCCACCTACGTTTATTCCAGAGAATTACCAGGAGAAATTCGCAAGGCCCTTCGAACCTTAGAATAAAAAAAGCGGCATAAAAGGCCGCTTTCTAATCTATTCTTTTATTTGACCTTATGCAGGAACCTGCTTCTTACCCGCCTCCATGACGGCATAAGACTTAAGGTCCTCCAGGGTGTCAGCCCCAAGCTCATCCAGAGTCTGTGCATCTTCTGGTGCAAATTCACCTTCACTGTCCCACCATTGGTCAGCCCACTGCTTCGCCTTGCTCTGATCTACGTCAAAAAGATGAAGTTCCGAATCCGATACGACCCATTGCTTATCCTCTTTGCTGTACTTTTCCCAGATCATCTTGCGAATGTTCTTTGCTGTCTCATCACCATGCTTGAAATGAGCCACAGTGTACGTCATGGTATCCGGCTCAGTCATCTTATTGTCCCAGAACTTACGGGATGAGATGATGTCTGCAGTTGTAAGCAGGTATGCTGATCCTTTATCCAGTGGTTGTCTGCTCAGATCGCAATGTGCTTTGAATTCCTTTTTCTTATTTTTCTTGAATAGGTTCAACATAGGTTATTTTAAGTTTTGACCTTGTAAATATTACTCTGCTCAGGCAGAAAGGTTTCCGGTTCAGTGCAAATTTCTATAAAAAGATGCATCAACGCACTAACAGGTTGCACTGGATCGGGATTTTTTAACGCTCAAACGGTTATTCTTATTTTAAATATAATATTTCTCCATAAAACAGATAATCGGACTCATTGTTTTGAAGCATTAGCATTAAATTAGAGCTATCGCTCACCGCCAAAGAATTTAAATGACCGAACCAAAGGAAGAAACTATTCTATCTGTTGCCGGTAAAAATCTCCTGGTCATATCACTGACGCTTTGGATCATCACCAACCTCACTCATACCTACTTCCGAACTTTTTTTCCCGCTTTGTCAGAAGGATTTGGAAAAGTAGTCTACGTACAGATTTTGCCCTTGATAGGAGCATTTATTTACCTGTGGTTAAAAACGGATTCGGATGAAAGAATTTCTGGTAAAAGCATACTTAAGAACACTTCAAGTGCTCTAATCCTTGTACTTGCCATAAATGGAATCCAGTCGCTCTACAGCAATCTGGAATTATACCAAACCGATCCCGACGAACCAGCTTCCGAGACGATCCCTCTTTTGAGTGCGAGGCCCTGGCTACCTTCCCTTACACTTACAAATGAATCTGAAAAGTATGCCGGAGATCTTCAAATCGCAAAACAGATACACCTTCAGGAGAAGGATTCTCTGACCAGTATCCTTGCAGAGTGTGGCATCATGACTGACAGCGTTTTTTTGGTGGTTGTCCCCAATACAAAAGTTGTCGCTACAGGTGGTCATTATGAATCAGAGGTGGTACTTGCCGCCAAAATAGACAGCAATCACGTAAAAAGTATGTCCGTTAATGGCCGTACACTCCCATTTCGAAATGGTATTGCTCATTATATAGAAAGTCCCTCCACAGGTAATCGCACACATAATTTACAATATGAAGCCGAAGTAATGCTTCATGGAGAGGAGATCCGAAAGATAAGTTTTAATGACTCGTACCGTACGGTGGCGTCTTTCATCGAAGTCTCCTCACAGGCCATCAATTCACTTTATCGCAACTGTGGGAATAGATTGAGTGTGCAGGTCCCTGCCCTGGGCAATGACTACAATCCGAAATTCACCATGCAGGGAGGTCAGTTCAGGTACGGAAATGATCGTGGATTTATCACTGTGCTGCCTACTGGCAATGAAGTGAGGCTCGGCGTATACAATGGAGGTATCAAAATAGGTGAACGGTCTTTCCCTGTCAGAAATGTGCCGCCGCCGATAGTAAAGATATATGTGAATGGCAATGAGGTCGATCTGAAAAAAGGAATCATCAAGGAAATACCGATCCTCGACATCCGGGCGGTCCCCAATCCTGACTTTGCCCGGATCATGCCTCAGGATTCAAGGTACAAAGTCACTGCGTGTGAAATATCACTTATAAGTGGTGGTATAGAAAAAGCCAGTATAAAGGATTATGGCAATGCCCAGATCAAACACCTGACGAGATTAGCTCGAAAGGGAGATTACCTGGAGGTGGAAGTGGAGAAAGTAGAAAGAATGAATTTTAAAGGGGATATTGAAGTTGTGCAGTCATTCTCACCAAGATTCTTCTCCATTCCTCTTCTTTAATCAGTTCAACAGCTCCTTAAGAGTAGAAGTAGAAATATTGGCTCCACAAATGATGATGGCTACCTTTTTACCTTCATATTCGCCGCTTCGATTTCTGAATGCCTGAAGCGCCACAGCTGCGGCTCCCTCCATTATTTTATGGTGCATATCCAGCATCCACCGAATACCCTTTATTATATCGGATTCGGAGACGAGCGTGTAGTCATCCACGTATTTTTTACACAAGGAGTAAGTAATAGAATCCTCTTCCAGGCCACCAGCCGAACCATCGGAGAGTGTTGGTAGACTTTCTTCCATGAATACCACTTTGTTTTGCTGTATGCTCAAATACATTTCAGGAGAATTCTGTGGAAGTGCCCCAATGATTTTTGCTTCAGGCTTTTTCCCTTTGAACCATGTCGCTACTCCTGACATCATACCTCCTCCCCCAACGCAGCCGATAACCACATCAATATCTGGCTCCTGTTCTAAAATCTCCAGGGCTATGGTCCCTTGTCCGGCAATGACATCGGGATCATTATAGGGAGAAACCCAAATCATGTATTCCTTTTCGGCTTTCGCCTTTGCGTAAAGCTCCGATTCGAGTGGAGACTTTCCATAAAACTCCAGAGGTATTCCATAGTATTCAAGGGCCTTCACCTTCGATTCCACTGCATTTTCCGGAAGACATATCATTCCTGTTTCCCTTGCTATTCGCAACGCTCTTGCAAAGCCTTGCGCATGATTTCCTGTGGAGGCAGTGATGAAGTGATTTTCGGGGTTTCCAGCCAGCTTCAGTATTTTATTCAATGCGCCCCTGGCCTTGAAAGAACCGGTATATTGCTCACTCTCAAGCTTCAGAAACACTTTGCCATTGTTTTCCTGACTCAGATATGGTGAATGTAACAGGGGGGTTTTTAGAACATACGGGGAAATGCGCCGGTAAGCCTCCTCTATTTCGTTTACCCAGTTCATTCAGGACTCCAGAAGGGTTCTCCGGCTTCGATGAATTCAACAGGCACTTCGTTCACAAATCCTTTCAACCAATCCGCACAATACTCCATTCCGGCTTCTTCCGACCTGGCATGGCCAAGTAAAATGAGGCCTTTCTTCATATTAGCCGATATGGCATCCCTCACGTATTCGACTGTTTCCCATTCAGGAGATTCACCACCTACCAGTACTTCCACATCCTCCCGTTTGAGCATCTGAATCTGTGCCATAGAACCGGGTGCACCCAATACCAGGGCAACATTGTTTATCTCGAGTTCAGGATCACCAATTACCCGGATGGTTTCTGCGTTAAATATCCTTTTTAAGTCGGAGGCCAGCTCACCAAGAGTGGTCGAGGGTAATGAGAATAGCCTTTCTTCCATGCGATAATCCCACCAATCCAATTTGGAGATAAGTCCCTGATAAATCCCATCGGGCTCAGTCAAATGCCAATGATCGTGAAATCTCCAAACTACCATGTTATTCTCTTCGATAAATTTGAGTTTGGCATTCAGGATCGGATCATCATCCCCATACTGCTCCTTACGGTCAAAATGATTGTAGAAAGTAGGTTCATGCGTGATGACCATGTTTATTCCTTTGGCTTTGGCCCGTTGCAGCACGTCCAGATTAGCCAAAAAAGTGGTAGCCACACCCGTTATTTCCGTATCCGGTCCTCCACTCTTAAAAGTATCAACTGTTTCCGAGCGCCATTCACAAGTCACGTTTTCTTTGATTCGGTCTACGACATCTCCGGCAGTCATTTGAGCTCGAATGGGTACGCTAATTATAAGCAAAACCATGCACCAGAAATAAAACTTGTACTGCATAAAAAAATATTGTTTATTGAATGTAGGACTCAATTGAGATTTCCAATTTAAGTCAAGTTACTAATCTAAAGAAATGTCTGGTACACCGAAACACGTTTTAGTCCTTGGGTGTGGGCGAAGTGGAACCTCAATCTTCGGTGAATTTTTTGACATGCTTTCTGAATATCAATACTACAGCGAGCCTCATTTTGATCACCTGGTGAGACTGGATTATAGCTCGCCAATTGCCCTCAAGGTACCCAGGGAAAGTGAAAATTTCAGCTCCACTCCAGGTCTTTCTTTTCCATTGGACGAGCTCCTGAAACTTGGAATGGGCAATTGGCAGATCTTCTGGATTGTAAGGCATCCGCTCGATACGATCTCCTCATTGAAAGTTGGAATTAAGCAGAATTGGGGACACCACCCACGCCCACATGATTGGAGAGAATGGTTAGAAAAACCTCTGGAGGAACGCTGTGCGCATCATTGGAATTACATCAATTCAAGAGGTTATGATTCAGTCAGGGAGCTTGCTGTAACCGTAAAGTTTGAGGACATGATCGAAGATCCGGATGGATTTTCGAAAGTGGTTTGCGAAAAGGCAAATATTGACATGGATAAACATCGGGAAACCATTCAGAAATGGACTGATCGTGTTCAAAATACCAACAATGACAAGTTCGTTGAAGCACAAACTTCAAGGGAGTATTCCAGAAATGATCACTCAGTACGTGTAGGTCGCTGGAAAGAAAACCTTTCCAAAAAGGACTTAAAAGCCATCTTGCCGATCATCCGGGATTCTATGCTATCTTTCGGATACGAACAAGTCTGAAAGCGCTATGGGTAACCCTAAAATAAAGATAAAATCCGATCAGCTAGACAGGGTATTGGATGGACTTTCAATCGCTTCGTTGCTGTTTCTGATCCTTACACTTTTCAGCTACTACAGAGATTTACCGGAGACAATTGCCATACATTTTGACGGTGCTGGGGAGGCTGACGGCTATGGAGAGAAGGACAATATCCTCATACTTGGAGGTGTGGGTATTGTTTTATTTATTTCACTGTATACCTTAAGTTTTTTTCCACATCTCTATAACTACCCTGTTGCAATAACAGCCGACAACGCGTCAAGACAATACAAACTTGGAGTTAAGCTGATGAAAGCACTCAACCTTTTTACCACAGGCTTATTCACCTATCTCACTTACTCTACGATTCAAACGGCACTAGGGAATTGGGATGGTCCGGGGATCTGGTTTTTGCCGGTGACGATGACTTTTACCACGGTTTTGATCGTGACATACCTGGTAATGGCTAATCGAAAGTGAATCTAAGTACCACTTTTAAACACAATTTTTGAAGCATCAGCCTTTGTTATGTTCCCGTAAAAGTCTCTTAATTCCTCGTAAGAGTTTGGAGGATAAGTACCTCTTCGGACTTCCATCCGTCGGATATAAACCAAATCTCCTAAATTATTTTCAACCCTGGCTTCGTACTCTCCAAATCTGGATTTAATTCTGACAGGTTCAAAGTCAAACTCCAGATGTGTGTTTTGCGGAATTTTGATATAAATGGAATCAATATCCAGGTATGACAGGTTTAGGATTACATCCTGCGTTCTGGTTTCAATCTCCTCCGGAATATATTTCCATTTTGAAACCACATTCGGTTCCACAAACAACCGGTTTCCGGCAACGTTAGCCAGTTTTCTGACATAAATTTTAGAATCAATTTCAACAATAGGATTTTCCTCCTTACGGTAATTCATCGAAAATTCATCAACCTGAAAATCCGGTATATCCAAGTAATCATACAGCCACTCACGCTGTGTATCCAGATTATCATTTACAACTCCAAGCATACCTGAATTCTCGTGCTGAAGACCTGAATTACTGAAATCAATTTGAATCGTGGCATCACCATTTTCCCTGAGCTCTACATTTGAAATTCTCGTCTGAACATTCTCATCTGATTTTTTTGTCGGAGTTGTTTGAACTACGCTTTCCGTGTCGCTTATGACCAAAGTTTTTTTTCCTGCTGTCGCTTTACCCAGATAGCCTGCCGGATTCATCGAGCTGGTACATTCTAACCAAACCGTATCCTTATCCAGCGGCACACTTAAGATTACGTGGTTGAATCTTGGCTTAGAGAAATCATCAAATATTTCAATACTTGAGTTTGCCATGATAAGAGAATAATTGGAAGCGATTCCTACACTTTCTAACATGGATTTTGTGTAATACGTGAGTGCCTTACAATCGCCATAACCTTGTGCATCTACAAATTCCGGACTAAAGGGTCTCCAACCTCCAATTCCCAATTGCACACTTACGTATCGAAATCTGGATTGTAAATTCTGGTAAATGATCTCAATCTTCTCCCTATCGGATTTTGCATCCTTAGTTAATTCCTGGATTTCCTCGATAGTCTCCTGAGGTAATCCATCTAACCCATAAAAAAGTGATCTTTGGAATTCACCCAGATCACTCCAACTTGACATGCTACCCTTGTAACCTTCAATTTCAAATTCTCCCGCTGTGGTGAATACTTTAGGTAGAAGTTTATCATATGAGGGTCCAAATGGTTCTCTCTTCAACACGCCAATATTTTGAGTAGACCATTCATAAACATTATTGTCTTCGTTGAGACTAATTTTCGGTTCCGAAGTATTCTGAACCCTATAATTCAGGGTCATCGATGAAGGTAAAATCACCCTGAATTCGGATTTTATCAGGTACACATCCGGGTACTGAAAGGTGTGATCCGGATAGAACATGAGTCCATCGTGAATCATTTCCACTTCAAGCTCATAGGTTAAAGGAAGTTTATGGTGTGTTAAGTCCAGATATTTCAGTCTGTTATCGGAATAAATTGTATATCCGTCTACAGCAGCAAAGTCCTTGAAATCCGATAAGTTGTACTTTTTAACCTGCCTGCCAGTCCTATCCAAAACTGAAAGCTGGACCTTCCTGAGTTTAAGGTTATTACTGTAAGGCAGACTGATCTTTGCCTCATCACTGCGATCCTTGTCAAAAATCGTTACCACTCTATGCAGTCTGGTTATTCCGCGGCCAGCATTGCTTACTTCGAATTCTTTGGAATCAATCTGATAAACTACACCTACACTTTTTGCATTTTCAGAGATGTTATCCACTGAATATGTCTGGCAAATCCCAAAAACCGGAATAAAGTATAAAATCCTTAATGCACCCCGCATTTTATTTAAATCTTTTTCAGTACTATTTGCTCGGCATGTTTTTCTACTATTTGACTGTAGAATTCTCGCAAATATGGGTATTCCTGGGAGGTAAAAATTGTCCCGTTTATAATTAGCATACTGGTCACATTGATAGTATTTCCATTAATTGCTGTGTTAAAAATGAAGGTTCCTTTTCTATCAGGAAGTGCGATTGAGGTAGGTTCAGGTACTTCTTCAACGGCCATGTTTTCCGGTATCGTTAAAATTAAAGTGTTTATATTCTTTACCGGATAATTATAATCCACAGGGTAGGATCTGAATTCATTTTTGAAAGGATTCTGTTCAATACCGAACTGAAACATAGGCTTAAAAAAAACCAGATTACCTACACTTGAGAACTGATCCGATTTGACCTTTACTTGAAAGGATTCAGTCAAAGGATCATCCAGATTGTCAAAATCCTCTCTTTCATAGTTTAGAATGTCAAAATAACCTTTGTGCTTACCTTTTAGATCTTCGATGTAGCTGGAATCCTTCTGAAGGATGCGAGCCTTAGATTGAAATGAGGAATAGTCTTGTTTCTTTGTAATCAATTCACCCTCCAGAGACATATCATCTGTAAAACGAAGATCCAACTGCGTACTGGAATTTAACCCATTACTATTTTCAAGACTTACCCATTTACTACCCTTTTCTGAAATAATGCGACCTCGACCATTTCTGGCTCTTAAAGGCAAATATCCTATAGGTAAAACACGATCTGTCGCGTCTAGAAGCACTATGCCATCGCCTAGTTCCACAGAGCAAATGACGTAATTAAACTGTCCTGACATTGAAAAATTCTCACGAACCCTACCATTTGTTCTTGTGCTCATCAAGACTGGATTCGCGTTCAAACCAAGATTACGCAACAGTGCCGTCAACATTAGGTTTATATCTGCACAGTTACCCTGACCTTCATTGTAAGCATTTCTTAGAGAGACATTGACATATTTACTGGTAAAGGAATTCCACTTAACTTTTGATCGAATATGATCAAATGCTTTTACTATCTTTTGTTCATCAGAAATTGAGCTGGACTCTATTTCTGATACAATTGGTTTTAAAAACTGATTGCCGTTAAGCGCTTTGCCAAAACTTGGGTGATCCATAAACTCCTCATCCAAAGATTCCCAACTGTTCCTATACTCCTTAATTGCAGCTCCAGGAAAATTTGTAGACTGCAATTCATAGTCAACCTTCAGAACATAGTTGTTAATTGAACTTATGTAGTCTTCATTGCGCATAGCCGGAACATTAAATGCCCCTAACGTATGTTTGTTGTTAGTGACACTTACAGTAGAAGAATTTTTAACTTGACTTTTTCCACTCCAGGAGTCTTGCTGCGTTGTCGCTTTTAGAAGGATTGTACTAGATTCAACAGATTCATCGTTTACAGTAAATGGATAGAACCCCTGTGATAGTTTCCTGTAACTAAAATATTCCGGGATTTTGGTTTCATATATACTTGCTGTTGTGGGAATTGAAGTCTGAAATTCCCAACTTCGAAAATTGAATAAGCGATCAGAACGGAGTTCATAAAGAAGCTCTACAACACTCCCACTTCTAACGGAAGGCATTGTGATCTTAACCTTGCTCCAGTACTCATTAGTCTCCTCTCTGAAAATATTATCATTTTTTAATTTGACCTTTTCAGTACCATTATATGTAAAACCCTTAATTCGCGGTATCTGTTCAGTATTCTTATAAGCATAATACGGAATCTCGTGATCCGCCCATGACAAACCGTCTTCATTAAAAATCTTGATAATAAGATGTCGCTGAAAAACCAATTCCCATCCCTGTCCGCTCATATAATCAATAGAGGTTTCTCCGTGATCTAAAATTACCATGGCCTCGGCAGAGGAATCGATGTCTGAATACTGCATTTGAATATATTCATCCGGTACTTTTCCGAATTTAATATCCTCTATAACGTTTTGTGATTGAGCGCAGAATACAAAGAAGATGAGTATGCCGGTTAAGATAGTTTGGTTCATTATTAAAGATTATTTGGTTACAGGTGCTTTATCATATGCTACATTAAGACATATAACTGTAAACAACAAGTATCAAATAATTTTTCAAAAGAAATCGCTTTTAAAACCCTCAAGACGCTCCAAAAATTTTAGATCAGGCTCACAAAAAGACCTAATTCTATCCCCAAACTTATCCAGAGCCTGTTCCTTATGTCGTAAGTAATCTGATGTCGGGTTTGTGTTTCTTTTATTGAAAACTACTTTGGTCTGAAGCTGCTCCGAAAGGTTCGCTTCAAACTCTTTAATTTTATTTAGCATTCCAATCACCTGAAATTGCTTGGCTGTCGAAACCGCATCTTCTATCTCCCCATCGGAAATTTCCACATCGTTGGATTTAGAGAAAACCCTGACAAAAGTGGTCCCGTCCCACATGGCCGCGGGCGTTTCTATATACGCCTCCAGCTCATCATGGATCCGCGCGTAGTCGGATGATTTATTTCGATTGTAAAAGTAAAAGGACAACCATCGCTCCACGGGATCTCTTAAAATGGTTACGAAAACATACTGATCTCTGTGTTTTTTGATTACTTCCCCGGAGCATCTGTAGTGCCCCTGAATCAGCTGGTGCTTTCCTGATTCCAGTTGAGATTTGAGTACCTGCTCCCTGATATCGAGAAAGTGCTTACCAGTGTTTTCAGCTTCTTCATAAGCCCATTTCGTATTTAACTTTCCCTCTTTCAGGGAAAACAAATATTTCCTGCGCATTGCTTTTCGCAAACCCTTTTTGATGGTAGATCCTCCGCACTTGGGTACGTGGACAAAACAGCAGCGTATCAAGTTAACTAACCTTCAAAAAGATCGATTAGCGTTCTGGTCATCACAGAAACTCCGGTTTCGATGGATTTTCGGGGAGCAGGATAATAGAATGGCGAATGCAAACCCGGTAACGTCTCCATTTCCAATCTTTCATCCGGAACCGTGCCCAACCAAAATAGCACAGTTGGTACCTTATCTTCCGTCTGTCCGTAACGGGCAAAATCCTCCCCCACCATTTGTGGTTCGGCATAGATCACGTTATCAGCCCCTATCACTTTAGCAGCAGAAACTTTAAAGTCGTCTACCAATTCAGTATTGTTCAAATTAGACGGTGTATAACCTTCTGAATACACAACTTCAGGCATTTTATCTTCCGGAACTCCTGCGGCAATGGCAGTACCTTTTGCAATTTCTTCAATCCTCCTCTTGATCATATCCCGAACTTCCTGCGTGAATGTCCTGATGGTAAGCTTAAGTGTGACCTCATCCGGTATAATGTTGTGTACTGTCCCTCCCTTCATTGCTCCGACCGTAACGACTGCATTGTCAATTGGCTTCAGGTTTCGACTTACGATCGTCTGCAGATCCATCACCATCATACTTGCCAGCACCACAGGATCAACTGACATATGAGGTGAGGCACCGTGAGCCCCTACTCCTTTCACCTTGATATCCACACTCTGAACCGCAGCCATCGTATACCCGTCTGTCACACCTACTTTGCCTGCTGGAATGGTAGGATTACAGTGTAAACCAAGTCCATAATCAGGTACCCCAAAATCTTTATACAATCCTTTCTCGAGCATCATGCCCGATCCCTGGCCGATCTCTTCAGCCGGTTGTCCGATCATCATTAACGTACCGCTCCACTGATCCTTCATTTCTACCATCGCCCTCGCTGTACCTACCCAGGACGTCATATGCATGTCATGACCACAAGAATGCATGGTACCGACCTGCGAACCGTCCAGATCTATGGTCTTGGTACTGCCATAGGATAGGCCTGTTTTCTCCGCCATTGGAAGCGCATCCATATCGGTCCTGTAAAGTATCTGTGGACCATCACCGTTTTTTAAAATTCCAACGATTCCATATCCACCATAATTTCGGGTAACCTCAAACCCCAGTGACTCCAGCTCATTGGCAAGTTTCTCGGAAGTCTCCTTTTCCTGAAGTGATATTTCAGGATTTTGGTGGATTTGTTCGTAGAAACTCTCCAGATAGTCAAGGTCAGCCGCTACGGTTTGAGATATTTTCGGACTATAGTCATTGAAAGCCGAAGAAAAAAGAATGATGGTCAGAAATGGGAAGAGACGCTTCATAAATTAAACAGTTTGATCGTGCAACATCAAAGGTAAACATGATTGACAAACCGGTATTTCAGTCAAAAACCAGCAAACCATATCCATCCATAAGTCTTTCTGTCACAATGGTAAGCATAGACAGGCCAATTTCGATGTTCGTGTCAGTCTCCCCGAAGTCATATCCTCTTGCCTTTAAGGACTGACCACACACGTACAGATTTACACCAGCTTCCTTTAGCTGTTTGATAAGCTCCCGATTGGGATTGATGACGCCATACCGACCTTTGTAAGCAGCATCACTCAATACCACATTGGTAGCACCTCCATGAATGGCAACAGACACATAGAGATTCTGTAATGGTACACCACCTACCCCATGGAGGTTCAGCATACGAGCCACATTATTGAGACCATAGTTGATCTGCTTCGGGTTACTCTGGTCAGTCTTAAGATCAATTACGATTTTGTAATCCTTAGCAGGATCTGGTTTGATTACATTTTCAAGGTCATGAATGGCTCCATAATCAGGGACATACGGACTTGCATCCTGACCATAAAGCTGTGATCCTGATAAGAGTATCAGAAAGCCGACAATAAGAATTCTCATAGAAAGATTTTTGGCAATATCTGTCCATGGAAAGGTAGAATCAAATTATTTGTTGTAATAATTGTTTAAAAGCTGCGTAGGCAAATGAAAGCTGTACTTAAGCTGTCGGGCCTTAATCACCTGCTCAGCATCGTATTCTCCGGAAAACTTACCTTCTCCAATTTCATTTATGGCCAAAATCCTGCCATCTTCTGCTTTGACCATCACCCACATATATTTATTATGCTGGACACTGTAGACCAGTTTACTATAGGCCATACCCTTTTCCTTGTCCAGAATGGTGTTCAGGTATTCTTCAAAAGCAACAAGGCGATAAGGAGTTTCGTGATTCTCTTCAACCAGATCAGCTTCATCAGGAGTGAAGAAACCCCTTGGGTAAATGCATGTAAGTGTGGAAAGCTCGTCTACATTGCTTTCCACATCCATATAATTAGCTCTCATCACTCCACTGGCGGAAGTATTGAGTAAAAGGTCAATCTGCTGACGCAAAAAAATGAAGTCATGTTTGGCCAGCATACCATTAGGAAAGGTGATGGACGTAAGGAATTTTTTTCTCTTACCATCAAACAGAAATAGATCAAACCAGTGGTAGTCCAGTATGATCCGGTCAAACTGAAAGTTTTTCACCTCAGCGGAAGCAACAGGTGGAGGATTTAGAAGTGAACCGTTCACCCAGTTTTCCATGGTGCCATCCAGATACTGCATCTCCAGTCTAAGATCCTCACCGATGTCTTGTTTTTGATCCAGATAGATAAAGCTATTGTCCTTGCTCTTCAGGGTTTTCTCAAACTCCTTTGGTTTCAGAAAGATCACCTGTCCTGTTTCTGAAAACGCCTCCTTTAAGGCCATGTTCATGGCAGATTCAACAGCAGATTCATTGTCGTAAAGTTTTACAACCAGGTTCCGGTTCAATGCCATTACCGCAAGATCTTCATCAGGGTAAGGATATTGTCCAAATGCAATAAGAGAAGCAAAAGTGAGGCCCAGGGCGGTGATAAGTCGGCGATTCATCCTGCTAAAATGGGACTACTTTTCTTAACAATCGATTAAAATTTTAATCTTTGAAGATTATGATATGCCATAATTCTTGCATGATCGTTATTTAGCTAACTTTGGTGAAATTGTATTGAGATGAAAATTCTTCTGTCAGTAATTCTCCTTTCTGCCGTTGCTTTGTCTTTTTCGCAGGAAGTGACAGCGTTCCCGGAACTGGAAGGTGAAAACCTTGAAAATGAATTTGTGAATATACCGACGGATCTGGGAGGAAAATATACCCTACTAGCCCTGGCCTACTCAAAAAAATCGGAAAAAGCTCTTAAGACCTGGTTTCAGCCTACATACAATCAGTTTATCTATAAACCAGAAGGACCCTCATTGTTTGCGGGAAATTATGATGTGAATGTTTTTTTCATTCCAATGTTTAGCGGTGCTAAAAGACCTGCTTACCAGAAGTCCATGGAAAAGATGAAGGAGGGTCTGGACTCTAAATTGCATCCGCATGTCTTATTCTATAAAGGTACAATTCGGGAGTACAAACAAGCGCTTAACTTCGACGGCAAGGACATTCCCTATTTCTATGTGCTTGATCCTGACGGCAATGTGATTTATATGACTACGGGCTCCTACACCGATAGAAAAATGCAGGCTATTGTCGATGCATGTGAACCTGCCTGGGGAAATTAATCCGCTCAAATTTGAACCCACCTCTTATTTCTGTAATTACCGTTTGCTATAACGCCGAGCGGTATCTGGAGAGAACTTTGGACAGTGTATTGTCACAAAAAGACGTCAACTTAGAATATATCATCGTTGACGGAGACTCCAAGGATAGGACACCCTCTATCATTGAAAAATACAAAGAGCAAATCGCAAGAATTGTCTCAGAACCGGATCATGGATTATATGACGCTATGAACAAAGGCATCACCTTGGCTACGGGTGATTACATTTCATTCATGAATGCCGGAGATGTTTTTTACAATGAAGAAACTCTTTCCAGAGCATTGGAAAACAGCGATGGAGCAAACTTCATTTATGGGTTAACGGAGAAAGTTGATGAGGATGGTAAGACTTCCCCCTGGCACAAAATTACTCCAACTGAAAACGATCTGACAGCCAAAAGTTTCATAAACGGCATGGTCATTTGTCATCAGAGTATGATCGTAAGACGAAATCTTGCCCCTGTTTTTGATTATGGTAGATGGCAGATTTCCGCTGACATCGACTGGACGATCAAAATTCTAAAGAAGACCCGGAACATTCATTTTTACAATAATTATATCTGCCGATATCTTGATGGCGGCATTTCCGCCCGAAGGAAGTGGAAGGCTGTGACTGAGAGATTCCTTTTATCGATAGATCATTTTGGGATTTTCCCCAGCATATTGATCCAGTTTAAATTGTTATTCAAATATTTGCTGAGACGCTGACTATATGAAAATCAGACCCATACTCACATTAATGATACTAGGCACATACTGCTTCTCGTACGGACAGGTAGACCAGGAAGCAGTTGATCGGTTTATTGCAGAATTTAGCTCAAAGTACAACAAGGATAAACAGGAAATAACCAGGATACTGGCAGGGGCAACTTTCCAATCCAGCATCGTGGAAAGGATGGATCGTCCTGCCGAAGGGATGGCCTGGCATAGGTATCGTAAGATTTTTATGACCGAAGAAAGGGTGAACGCTGGTGTGGAATTCTGGAAAAAACATCAGCAAACCTTAAATGAAGTAAGCAGGTCTACCGGTGTTGATGAAGACATCATTCTTGGGATTCTGGGAGTAGAAACGTTTTTTGGAAAGATCACCGGTACATACAAAGTGCTGGATGCGCTCTATACCCTTTCATTTGGGTATCCCAGAAGAAGCAAGTATTTCACTTCCGAGTTTGAACAGTTTCTGATCATGACAGAGGAAGAAAAAATGGACGTTGATAATGTCCTGGGATCTTATGCAGGAGCTATGGGCTACAGTCAATTCATGCCAAGCAGCTACCGGGCTTATGCCAAAAGTTTTGACGAAGGTGGTACCCGGGATCTTATGAATTCACCGGAAGATGCCATTGCCAGCGTGGCTAATTATCTTAAGGTACATCGTTGGATTAAGGACGGCCCCATTGCCGTAAAGGCCGAAAAAGGTGACATGGCTGAGGATCTGGGTCGACAATCACTAAAACCAAACCACCCGCTTTCTTATTATCAAAAGTTAGGTTATCAGCCAAAGGACAAATACCCGGAAGGCGATGTCACGTTGGTAGAACTGGAACAGGAAGACACAATGGAGTATTGGTTTGGAATGAATAACTTTTACGTGATTACAAGATATAACCATAGCCCCATGTACGCCATGGTCGTTTACCAGCTTTCGCAGGCCATTAAAGCAAAAAAAGAAGGTCTCTAATTACCTGATTAATAAAGGGTTTCCAAGAAAGTCGCTATTTTTATCCTAACCAAATATGACTTGCTATGAAAACTCTAAAAATCATTCTTTTTATTGTTATTGGGGCGGTTGGGATATTGTTAGTAATTTCCCTGGTTTCCCCAAAAAGTTACACTGTTGAACGTTCTGTAACGATTGATGCCCCGGCTAATATCGTTCGTGAGCAGATTCAGTATTTTGACAATTTCCTGAAATGGGAACCCTGGGGTAAATATGACCCCAATGCCGAAGTTACCATTTCTGATCCCGATGGACAGATAGGGAGTACTTATGCCTGGAGCGGCAATGAAGACGTTGGCAGTGGTTCCATGGAAATTCTCAGTATTTCTCCGGAACGCATAGAAATGAGTCTCCTGTTTACGTCTCCTTACGAAAGTCAAAGCCTTTCATTTTATGAAATCAGTGACGATGGCGAATCCACGGAGCTTACCTGGGGATTTGAAGGTGAAATGGGTGTACCCATGAACCTAATGTTGGTATTTATGGACATGGATGCTATGCTGGGTGCGGATTTTGAATCCGGCTTATCCAGTCTCAAGGCACTGTGTGAGGAAATTGCTGACCGTACCATTAATGGGTTCACCATAATGGAAAAGGAATTTGGCCCAAGAACATATATTGGGTCCAGGAAGCAGGTCAGCATGGAAGATTTCGCCACATTTTATGCTGAAGGAATTCAAAATGTCATGACCAAAGTGCAACAAAATGACATTACCATTACCGGATCTCCTTCGGGCCTTTATTTTTCCTGGGACATGGAAACCGGTACGACGGACATGGCTCCGGCAATCCCCGTTTCATCTGGCTCCATCGCCGGCCTGCAGACGCTGGATATCTCAGGAAGTGCCCTGCATGTGGTTTATTATGGCGACTATGAAAATCTTATGGCCGCCCATGAAGCATTAGGCGCTTATATGGAGCAAAATGAGATAACGGACTTTGAAGTGGCCATCGAAGAATATGTAACAGATCCGGGTCAGGAGCCGGATACTTCTAAATGGTTGACCAATATTTATTATGTCCTGAATTAAAGTTCAATTTGTGTACTGAGGATATGCTCACCGAAAATCAGGTGACTTCCATTATCAAAAAAATCAGGGGTTTCGGTAGTTAAAAATTTGACTTCGGACCCCTTTTTACATTTCATCTCAATTTCCGGATGTCTGGTCAGATAATCTTCCAATTTATCCGCTACCACCACACCCTGATCTATGATGTTCATATCCTGTGGCAAGTATTTTTTTATCACCGGAAGAAGCATTGGGTAATGTGTGCATGCAAGGATAAGAGTATCAATTTTTGCATCTGCTGCGAAAAGATTTCTAAGATGTTTTTTCACGAAGTACTCTGTCCCCTCGCTTTCCCATTCACCGGCTTCCACCAGGGGGGCCCACATAGGACAGGCTTCCTGGATGATGGAGAGACCTTCTCTGACTTTCTGTAGCTCCATAATGTAAGAATGCGAAGTCACTGTTCCCGGTGTAGCCAGTATTCCAACGTGCTTCGAAGTTTCTAAGACCGCTTCTATGGTAGGTCGGATAATTCCCAGCACCCGTCGATCCGGATAGTGAACAGGAAGAATCATCTGCTGGATAGATCGCAGAGCTTTCGCAGAGGCTGTGTTACAGGCTACAATTACCAACGGACAACCATGATCCAGCAAATACCTTACGCCCTGTTGACTGAGCTGATAGACATTTTCAAAAGATCTGCGACCATATGGGGACCTGGCATTATCTCCAAGGTACAGGAAGTCGTACTGAGGTAATTTCTTACGTAAGGATTTGAGGATGGTAAGACCTCCAAAACCCGAATCAAAAACACCAATTGGGCCTCGTGTCATGCTTCTACCTGTCAGTTGATAAAAGTTGGAGATCTACTGCCCGGGAGCGAAAAAAAGTCAGGGATTTGCCCATTTGCACCAAAATAGCGCCTTTTAAGAAAAAACAAGACTTTATCATTTGCTTATAATTCCCCCATTGTATTATTTCCCTTCCAATATAATTTAAACCTAAGAACATGTCCCAACTACACAGACTGGTTTACACCAGCGTTAGAAAATGTGATGATGCCGAAATTGAAAAGATTTTAGCATCATGCAAAAAGAACAACCCGGGCAAAGGCCTGACAGGTGTCCTACTCCACTCAAAAAACAGATTTATCCAATACCTGGAAGGGGAAAAGGAAGAGATTCAAAAATTGTATGATGTGGTCAAAGTGGATCCACGTCATACTTCGGTCAATCAGCGAAATTTTGAACCTATTACTAAAAGAGTTTTCCCTGATTGGTTTATGGGATACAAGGATGTGGAAAGTGATGAGATGAAGTACCATTCCAATATCTCAGAAGAAGACCAGAAGCAACTCGATGACTTGATCCAGGGTAAAAATGATTTCACGGATCGCGGAATGACTGTGCTCAAGCTATTCTTCGAGCTGTCGTAACTAATTTCTTTAGAATAAAAAAGCCCGTTCTTTTTTGAGAACGGGCATGCAAGCAGAGAGTTTAGTTTTGTTAATTAATACTGAAAGGTAATCAGTTTGTCATTGCCATCAAAAGATCGCTTTGAGTAATGATGTGAACATTCTTTGATTGGTCCCTCACCAGAAGTGCTTTTCTTTCTTTATTGATAAGCGAGGAGAGCACATCGAGGGTATTATCCAGTCCCACAAATTGGAAGCTGTCATCCATGATGTCATGGACTGGTTTGTCTTTGATTGACGGATCCTCGATTAGGCTCTTTAGAACCTTAGAGTCATTTAGACTACCTACAAAGTTGTCTCCATCCACAACGGGCAGTTGATCGATTCCCAGCTCATTCATCCTGAGAATTGCTTCACCGACAGTAGCGGTCTTGGTGATGGT
Source organism: Cyclobacteriaceae bacterium (assembly GCA_965228045.1). Taxonomy (GTDB): domain Bacteria; phylum Bacteroidota; class Bacteroidia; order Cytophagales; family Cyclobacteriaceae; genus JANQEU01. Next base: position 3,830,966 of record OZ245789.1, read on the forward strand.
GTGTATACCGCCATTTCCATTTCTGTGCTCAATAATGTCCCTGGCCGTGGCAAATTTTCTGGCTTCCAGAAAACCATGATCCTTCATCCAGTTATCGTTGTAGACCTTTCCCAGGTATCTGGTCCCGTGATCGGGTAAAATGATTACCATGACGTCCTCCTCCTTCAGATGCTCTCTCGCCCATTCAAGCGCACCGTAAACGGCAGCCCCACAGGACCACCCTATGAAAAGACCCTCTTCTCTGGACAATTTACGGGTCATAATGGCTGAATCTTTGTCCGTGACCTTTACAATATGATCCACCATATCAAAGTCAACATTTTGTGGCAATATGTCCTCGCCTATGCCCTCGGTGAGATATGGATAAACCTCATTGTCATCGAAAACGCCCGTTTCTTTGTATTTCTTGAAAACAGAACCATAAGTATCAATGCCAACGGTAATGACATCCTTATTCTGTTCCTTTAAATATTTTGAAGTGCCACTTATGGTTCCACCCGTACCCATCCCCGCAGCATAAACCGTGATCTTACCATCCGTATCGCGCCAGATCTCCGGACCTGTTGTCTCATAATGAGCCTGGGTATTGGAAACGTTATCGTACTGATTGGGGTAAAAAGAGTTAGGTATCTCCTCATTGAGCTTCCGGGCCACGCTGTAATAGGATTTCGGATCATCCGGTGCTACATTCGTTGGACATACGATCACTTCCGCTCCGACCGCACGCAGGATATCGATCTTTTCCTGACTTTGCTTGTCAGCCAATGTAAATATGCATTTGTAGCCTTTACCTATTGCGACAAGCGCCAGACCCATTCCCGTATTTCCTGATGTACCTTCGATGATGGTCCCTCCTGGTTTAAGAATACCCTTTTTTTCCGCATCCTCTATCATTTTCAGAGCGATTCTGTCTTTCACCGAGTTACCGGGATTGAAGTACTCTACTTTGACCAGGATCGTTCCTTTTATGCCTTCAGTAACCTTATTTAACTTAACCAATGGGGTGTCACCAATTGTATCAATTATTGAATCGTAATATTTCATATGGATTGGTTGTAATGCCTTAAAGTTATGGATTACCAAAACCTATCGGAAATCCTGCCTCGAAAACATTTTAAGCCAGACTCAAAGCGTGAATTATAAGATCATTGGCTTTGGATGAATCCAAAAATTTAGATGATAAATCATACGCTATTCACCAAACAATAGCTAAGTTTAGCCCTGAAATACCATTCAATAATGCTGTTGCCAATTTCAAAAGTTTTACGTCCTCTTTTTGCTTTGCTGCTTATGATTTCACTTGTCATGAGCATTTCCTGTGAAGAAGACTCTGACGCATTCTGCACCGGTTGTCAGTCAAGTGCTCCATGGTCCAATCCTTCCGCTTCAAGCTGCTATTCTTCCCAGGCAGCCTGTGAAGATGCCGAAGGTCAGGATTGTGTACGATGCATCTAGAATAAATCCAATATACGAGTCGAGATTTCCTGTGCCACAGCTTCCGGAGATACACCGTTGACAGTGAATTCGGTCATTACCTCGCTGTCCCTGTACAATTTGACATTGACCCGAATGGACGATCCGCTTACAGTGTAGCGTCCTCGGATCGTGTGAGCACCGGTAAAGTTTGGTTTATCCAGAAATACTATTTTTCCTGATTCGGAATCATTGCTTACGAGCTGCTTGTCTACAAACTCACCCATTCTTAGGACATCATGAAAATCCTGCTGACCCTGGAATCCTGAGTGGATGAAAACCGGCTTCGGCTGTACGATCGCAATGGCTTCTTTGTCGGTATCCGTAAGTTTACCGAGACTAAAGCTTTCAGCATTTGCCGGATAGCGGACTTCCGGTTTCTGGATGCCTCCAATGTCCGCAGCGAGCTCGGGTACTTTTCGTTGAACGAATTGAAAAAGATCCATTACATCCACATTTTCATCTGACTGTAGTGCCGCTCCCTTCATTCCGAAAAGGATAGAATAAGTGAGCAGACCCTGCTCAAAAAGAGAAGCTTCGTAACTCACGGCATCGGCTTTGGAGCCAGCCAGCACGTATAATCCCGTGCGGTCTTTCATTCGCTCCATGGCCTTGATCCTATCCACTTCCATCGTAGTAGTAGAGGAATACTGTAACAATTCATTTGCAAACCGACCGGAATGACAGGCATCAAGGATCATTACCTGCTGGAGAGCAGGGACTCTCTTGATCCAATCCGTAAGCTCCTGACTGGAAATGGCTATCTCCGACTTATCTTCTTCGTTCAATACCGCATCATCAGCTTTGGCGGTCAGGTAGTAAAAATCACCATCATTGACTCCATGCCCAGCCAGGTAGATCACCAGGTGATCAAGGGCATTGGCCTCTTTACCGAATGCGGTAAAAACTGAATCCAGGTTTTGCTTAAATGGCCATCTGGACTGATCCTTATCGTTTGTTGTAAGGACGGTGATGCGTACATTTTCCTCTCCAAATTGATTGTTGGCGCTTTTTCTCAGGGCTTCAGCAAAATCCTCTGCATCCTTCGCGGCAAACTGTAGGTCCAGTGCCTCTCCTCCATAGTCAGATGTACCGGCAATTACGGCAAAAAGCTTAGGTTCCTTTTTCGTGAGCTTGCTTTCGGGAAAAACGGAAATGCTCTTTTCAGCGGTGGATAAAGTACCGTCCTTATTGTAAGCCTTGATGATCACGCGATCTATGCCATCTCCCCTCAGATAGGGATGACCCGAAATCTGATAATCAAACTCCACCGATCCTTCTGCTGAAGTGCTTACGTCTCTTGCATCCCGTGATACTTCCTTGCCATTTATGATGATCACTATTTCTCCGATTCCGCCTCCATTGTCTTCCACAGAAATCCCAAGGATTCCGTCGTTTAGGTTTGGATGTTTAATAGACATTTCCGGGTGTGGAAGTACCTGCCCGATACTCCTGTTGGGTAGTGGATCATCAATCAGACCCAAAAGTCTTGGTAAGAGATTGGGCTCATAAAAACCATTTTTGAACTGATCCAAACTGAGAATGTCTCCCCCCCGAACGTAATGCAATGACTTCATGGCATCTTGTGTGGCATCATATAGTCCATCAGGCGTAACGACTACCATATCTTCCTTGCCAAGTGAAATGATGGTAGCAGCAGGTTTGGAATTGGATATGGCCGGATAAATATTGATTTTACCATCTACCGATGAGGTAAAAATAAATTCACCTCGGTCATAGAAATTGACAGAAGAAATAAACCCTGAATGACCTGTTAGTTTTCCGGCTATTTCCCCTGAAGTAAGGTCAACCTTGGTTAGGGAATAGTCGCGCGTAGTTTCCCCTTTTGCGACAGAATTTGTGAAAGTGTATGCTGTCATGCCATCCGGAGAGATCCTGATCTGATCGGCTCTAAGACCTTCAATTACCTGAGTACCTTTCCTTTTGCCGGCAAATGTGTACTCCACCAAGGTCTTATCATCACGGAGCAGCACCACTATCCCGTCAGATTTCACATCAAAATCCTGTGCATCCTTTATTGAGATTTCAGCTTCCTGTTTCAGGGTTTGCGTCTCAAAAACAGAGATACCGTCTCTGGTTCTAACAAAGATCTTTTCTCCGTCCGGGCTGAACCGATGACCAAACCCATCATTAACTTTTAGTTTTTTGTGATCACCACCTTCAAGGTCATAAACATCAAAAAACTTATCGTCGCTTTTTCGAATGATATACCTTCCCAGGGGATCAAATGTCACAGGAGTGGACAGGTAACGGGCATTGGTTTTATATGATTTTAGCACTTCATCATTGGAAACGCGAATGTAATTATCATCTCCAACGGACACCATTTTTGGCTGAACCGGATGGTACGCCACGGATCGTATTCCATTTTCTGCCCAGTTGTAGCTTTGGATCGACCCAACCCCCTTAAGATCAATCTCCTTGAGAATGCCTACTGATGAGCCAAGTACAAGTTGATCCCGATTGGATAATTCGATGGTTGAAATCGGGTGGGCGGTCCCTCTGAAAGTACGTATTCGTTCCTGTTCCGGTAATTTGTATTCCGCTATGGTATAATCAGGAGATGCTATGAAAATACTGCTGTCATCGGAAGTCAGCTCGACTGTCCAGGAACCCAACGCATACTGATCAATTTTAAAATGACCTGCTTTGAAAATCTCATCTACTACTTCCCCGGTATTCAAATTCAGGACTTTTGCAGCGGACTGATCATCCCTGCCCACTACAAAAATTCGTTCAGTAGGTGTATATATTTCAAAATCATATACCCTTAGGCTCATTGGATTGTAAGTGGCCAGGGTCGTCAACTCCAGGTCTGCTTTGATCAACTCACCTGCATCTGAGCCAAAATAGAGATTCTCCCCATGCTTCTTCACGCTACTGATGCGCACGTTAGATATTTGAGATGAAATACCAGGGTTAAGATCAGGGGTTAATGTTGTCACATTACCCTCCCATGTGCCCACCAGAATGGCATTTTCGGAAATCATCAGTGCGGAGGCTCTTCCGTTTAGTGCTTGTTCCCCAAGCATTTCAGCATTGTCCGTTGAATGAAGTCGGATTTTGCTTTCAGTCAGGACGTAGATACCACCATTAGAATGTTCCACCTGTATCACAGGTTCTCCAACTTCGATTGTAGAAATTGACTCGTTTTTGGACACATCCCAAATCCTGACAAAACCATCACTCGATCCGGAAATAAGCCTGGTGTCGTCAATGAAATCAATGTCATTGATGACCTGCTGATGTCCCTTCAGACTGAATAGCTGTTTTGCTCTGGCATGATCCCAAATGACAATGTCAAAGCCATCATCGATCGATGCCACGAACTTCTGGTCGGGTGATACGGCCACATCCAGGACAGTCCCTGTATGCCCAACAGGTACCACGAGGTCCAGCTCCTGAGCGGAAAGAAATAGACAAAACAATAGGGATAGCGTAAAAATGAACGTTTTCATAGGGTGATCTTCTTAAAGCGATATTACGAATTATTCTATTTGGAATAAAGATTTTTTTAATGGTGCGTTGCAATTACCATTCCATTAAGCGATGGCCATGATTCATGAAATTGTTTTCACAACAATCCATGATTCTAAGGGAATTCTATATTCCTAATGTCATTCCCTGAATCTATGGGTAGGGCATTAGTGGTGGCATTCTAAGGGAATCTAATGGCTACATTAATAAGACCAAATGCAGGAAGGGTTTTGAGAAATAGGGTCCAGTTTGTCGTGATACGATAATTTAACAGGGAGATGACACGTACTCTGGGCCCTGATCGCGACGAAGAATTGGCCAGGACATCCTGATCAAGTGTCCCGAAGAATTAGTGTGGCTGGTTTTACAGAGTTTCCGGGTTTTTCACATTTGTCCAAAGCCTTAATATATTGACCACTTGATCATCGTAAGAGTAAAAAATAGTAGTTTGGGGTGAGTGCTGATATTCTTTAGTTCGTGGCTTTCTCAATGAGTCCTTTTGTCGGTGTGGAGCTTCTCTTATCTTTTCAAGGCATTCTTCCAGTCGATTAAAAAAAAGGCTGATTTCCCTTTCTGTCCAGTTGTTTTCAAGGTAGGCAATAATGTCATCTAACCCTTCATTGGCTTCATCAGACCAAACGACCTCTAAAGCCACTTCTCATATTTCTTCCGCACCTGATTATGAGGAGTTACTTTACCTTCTTTTACTTGCTCCAGAGCGCGATCAAGTGATGCGGATAACTCTGATTCCGATACTTCCGCAAGAAAGCTTTCTAACTTTTTAATCTGTTCTTCATCAAGATTCATCACCTGTTCAATCAATTGATATTTTCTTGCCTTAATGTTCATCTGAGATTAATCTAAGACAAAATAACGATTATTAAACATTTTCAACTCATTTCAATGGATGAAGTTTTCCACTTAATAAGTAAGTCCTTAGAAATAATCCCGGAATCCTAAGGGCGACTCTGAATGAGGGGAATGACAGTGTGTTTTTACGTCATCCCTGAATCTATAGGAGGGATTCTGTGGGGGCATTTTAAGGGAATCCTGTGTACGGTTACGTTATGAGATTCCCCTGGGATTTTTTATAAAAACCCAGGGGATGACGTGGAGGGTTAGAACGAAAATCCAGGGATGACGGTTGGGGGTTAAAGCGAAATCCAGGAAAGGGCAGTGAGGGCATTCCACAAGTGGTTGCATGAAAATTATCCATTATCTCTAAATTGGGCCGACCCTAAAACCTCGAAATCCTATGAAACCGATCTTAAGCCTTCTGGCACTGTTAATTTTTTCTTCCACATTTTCTCAAAACCCATACTTTCCAAAAGTCCTCAACATGCGGGAGCGTGCGGAAGTGATTGATGCATGGCTGGAAGAACGAGTACAGACAGTCCTTCCTGACCTGATGGAAAGAACTGAAATCGATATGTGGCTGATCATCGCCAGAGAATACAACGAAGATCCAATCATCAAAACGCTTTTACCTGCCACCTGGCAATCGGCCCGGAGGACCACCATGCTGGTGATCTACAATCCCGGTGGAGATCAACCTCTGGAAACCATGGCGATGGCGCGATACGATGTAGGTTCGGTGTTTAAAAAGAACTGGGATAAGGAGACTCAGCCCGATCAATGGCAAGCTCTTGCCGACCTCATTGCTGAAAAAGATCCTCAGAAAATAGGCATTAACAAATCTGATCTTTTTGCGCTGGCCGATGGACTTTCTGCCTCTCACTACGAAAAATTGGTCTCGGTCCTGCCAAAAATATATACTGATCGTCTGACAAATGCCGAGAGACTGGCAGTAGGTTGGCTGGAAACCCGGACCGAAAGTGAAATGATAGTATATCAGAATATCGTTCGTATGGCTCATCAGATTATCGCAGAAGGTTTTTCTGAAAAGGTCATACAGCCAGGCGTTACCACCACAGACGATGTGGTATGGTGGTACCGTGATAGGATCAGAGAGTTGGGATTTACGGCATGGTTTCATCCATCCGTCTCCATCCAGAGAAAAGATCCGGAATCTTTTGAACATCTCAGGGCATTCTCCAGCCGGCCAGAGGAACAGGTAATCTTAACTGGTGACCTGCTGCACGTTGATTTTGGGATAACTTATTTACGACTGAATACGGATACCCAACAACATGCTTATGTACTAAAACCAGGCGAATCAACACCTCCTGACTACCTCATCGAAGCTTTTCGCAAAGGAAATCAGGTACAGGACATTTTCACCAACAATTTTGTTACCGGTTGCACCGGAAATGAAATCCTGCTGAAGTCTCTAGAGGAAGGGAAAAAAGCAGGTCTTAAACCTACCATTTACACACATCCAATCGGTTATCATGGACATGCCGCAGGACCTACTATCGGACTGTGGGATCAACAGGAAGGAGTACCCGGCAATGGGGATTACCCACTCTATCCCAATACCGCCTACTCTATAGAATTGAACAATGCTGTCTACATAGATGAATGGGAGAAGGAAATCCGCATCATGCTGGAGGAAGACGCATTTTTTGATGGAGAAACAGTAAGATATATTGATGGCAGGCAGACCCAATTGATGACCATTCCTCGTCAGCTTCCGCCAAATAAATGATTGATTAACATCAATTAACCATGGTTTCTTACTTTCGGGTAGATCTGGTGATAATTTAGGAGTGACTTTAAATCTCCAAATTATGCTTAACCATTATCTGCTCATTGCGATTCGGATCCTGAAAAAGAATCCAACGTATTCATTTATCAATATTTTTGGATTAGCCATCGGATTTGCCAGTGCCCTGGTAATCGGACTTTGGGTCAACCAGGAAACCAGCTACGACAAGCATTTTAAAAACTCTGAATACATCTATCGAACCGGAATCAACTTTTTCAACCTTGGCGATATGGCAGTTGGTCCGGAGATTCTGTCTGAAAAATTATTGGAATACCCCAATATAAAACAAACAACTTACGTGCAATCAGCAGGCACATTGGAACTGACCGTAGATGACCAGGTTTTCAAGCAGGAGAACGTCTTCAATTCCGAAAAGCACTTCTTTGAAGTATTTCAATATGAATTTTTAGATGGTGAGAATGATCCATTTAGCCAGCCACGCTCCGCTGTCATTTCAGATCAGGTGGCACTGAAACTATATGGCACCATCAATGCAGCAGGAAAAACTTTCACCGTTAAGGACAGAGAAACTTTTATGGTAACAGGAGTGGTTAAAACTCCCCCTAAAACACACCTTACTACGGAAGTCTGGCTTTCCATAGACGAGAAACCGAAAGCCAACTGGTATTCCGCAAGTGTCTTCAGTTACGCACTCACGGATGAAAGTACGGATGAAGCCGGATTTTATGAGATTCTGGACCGGATCCTGCAAAATGACGTTCATGCAACAGTAGCGCCGGATCAGGATTTCCAGGAATGGAAAGAGAGTGGAATTTACCAGCTACTACCCTACCCGCTGCATGATATTTATCTGCAATCTGATCTAAAATACGAGCCCACACCTGGTGGTAATGCCGCGGCTGTTAAAATATTTTCGGTGGTGGCCATTCTCATATTGGTGCTGGCGGCTGTCAACTACATTAACATTTCCACGGCAAGATCTCTTGTCCGGGCCAAGGAAGTTGGTATCAGAAAAGCGATTGGAACCAGCCGGGCTGAATTGTCAATACAATTTTTTATGGAGTCGGTGCTGGTATGCTTCATTGCATTGATCCTGGCCATTGTCATGGGGGAATTATTCCTGATGGGATTCCAAAGCTATACCGGACTTCAATTGCTTGAATCCATTTTCGATCAATCAGGCGCGCTGATCATCATGTCCATGATTGCACTGCTTTTTGGAGTGCTGGCAGGTCTTTACCCTACATTTTACATTACCCGATTTAAACCCGGACAGGTGTTAAAAGGATTACCCGATAACAAAACTAAGAACTCTTTCAGAAGTGTATTGGTTGTGATCCAGTTCACTATTTCAATTTCCCTGATTGTGGTATGCTTTTTCATGTACCAGCAAATTCGATTCATGGAAAACAAAGACCTGGGATTCCAATCGGAGCAAATCCTTATGATCAACGAGCTGAACCAGATCGAGGAGCATAAAGACTATTTCAAAGAACAGTTATCAAACCTCCCGGCTGTTACTTCTATTTCTCTTTCACAGAGAATCCCGACCACTACAAGTACATGGGTGCAATCGCTCAAAGCTGATGACACACAGGAAGAGCAATGGATCCAGAGGTTTGCAGGTGATGCAGATATGGTCGAAACTATGGGGTATAAGATCCTTGAAGGGAGAGGTTTCGATCGGAATCTGAAAAGCGACACGGCCTCCATAATTCTCAATCAAAGGGCCGTCCAGCAGTTCGCTCTAGAAGACCCAATTGGTGCAACTTTCGGAGGAGGCACCACCAAGGTGATCGGAATCGTGCAGGATTTCAACTTTCAATCATTGAAAAATGGTGTGGAACCAGTGATGCTAATGATGTTACCTGAAAGAGAAAAAGGAGACTTCCTGGTGATAAGATACAATAACAAAAACTCTGAGGAAATTATAGCCGCGGCTGAAGAAGTATGGAATGAATTAGGAGTGGAACGGCCCATGACCTATCAATATCTGGATGAGAATATTGCCAAACTCACCGCTGAGGAGCGTATTTTATCCAAGGCACTAACGTTGTTCACAGCCTTAGCCATTGCGATAAGCTGTCTTGGACTCTATGGATTGTCTGCCTTTATCTCCCAGCAAAGAACCAAAGAAATAGGCATTAGAAAGGTATTAGGAGCCTCGATTACCAATCTGGTGAGACTACTCAACTGGAGTTTTCTCAAACCGGTGCTGATTGCTTCCCTGATAGCCATTCCACTCTCCTATTTTGCTGTGGATGCCTGGCTTCAGGATTTTCACTACCGAATAGAGATTAGTATGTTGTATTTCGTAATCTCATGTTTGTTGGCCGTCTTAATTGGTCTGATAACAGTATCAGGTCACTCTGTTATCACTGCTTTAAGGAATCCGGTGGATAGTTTAAGAAATGAATAGAGTAGCTCCCTTTTGATGATAACTCTTTACATTTCCACAAAAACTTGAAAAGTCTAACAGTATTTTGTGGCAGCTCATCCGGTAATAAACCTGTTTATGCCCAGGCGGCAATGGACCTGGCACAACAGTTCATTGATCACAAAATCAACCTCGTATATGGTGGAGGTTCGATTGGACTGATGGGTATCATTGCCAATAAAATGCTCGCTGCGGGTAGCCATGTAATTGGGGTTATCCCAAAAAAGATCTACGAGTGGGAAGTCGGGCATGAAGGTGTGACCAGATTGGAAATAGTAGAATCCATGCACGAAAGGAAAGCGAGGATGAGTGAGTTGGCAGATGGATTTATCGCAATGCCCGGAGGGATTGGCACCCTTGACGAATTTATTGAAATACTTACCTGGAGACAGCTCGGCTACCATGATAAACCCATTGGAATCTTAAACACAAGAAAATACTTCGACCCCATGATCGAATGCCTTAAGTATATGGTCGAAGAGGGTTTTTTGAAATCTGAAATGCTGGATGTCCTTATAATAAAGGAAACTCCCGAGGAAGTTATTCGGGAGTTTCTATAGCTGACTTCACAAGCCCTTAGGAAAAACTGGCAAACGGTGGGCTTGATTTAGTTTATATCCGCAACGGGTTCATTGTAACCCTTTGATACCAATTCCGGATCCATAGTGTAGTCTTTCACCTTTTTCCAGTCGGGCTCATACGCAGTTCGAATTTTGTCAAGTTGCCCGCTTTCAATCAGATCATCATCCGGCACCCAACTGTCAGGAAATACCGCTGCTACATACATGATGAGATGAAAAAACGCCCACCAGGGTCTGTACAGCAACCAGTGTGCTACTTTGTTTTTATATGAGGTAGGTGGTTTACTCAAAAACCTCCTGCAAAAAGCCCGCAAGACCTTAAGCTGTTTTTCAGAATAGGATTTGTGAACGGCATCCAGGGAAATTTCGTCTTTGGAGTATTGACTCCCAGTATAATCGGCGATCTTATCAATAAATGCCCAGGGATCTTTTTTCAAATCACTGTAGAATAATACCAGTGGTTTATTTTCGCAGCATTCTTCAATTACCTCCAGCTTCGGATAGAACATCAGGTCTTTCTTTTTCCAGTAACCATCATCGTTTTCCACGTCAAAAAATTCCTGAAACGAGCCTTGAAAGCCATTTTTTACATGCCTTCTGTATTGCGAGGCGATCCAGCTGTCGTGTCTTCGCAAAATGATGATAATTCTTGCCTCCGGGTATGTGGAAGTAAACCAACGTACCTGATCTTCAAATTGACGATCAAACTCCCTTGAAACCAGGATGCTATCATCATTTAATCTTGGGATGATGTCTTTGCTCTTTCGGTACCTGGAGGTATGAATGTAGTGGATGCCTTCAAGTTTTGGGAAAACCGCCTGCTGAAGATAGGTTGAGGCAACTTTCCCCAGTCCCACATGAAAATATATTTTAGGCGATCCCACAACTACAATATTAATTTATTTAATAGATAACAGATTATCCCCGGTCAGGTTCGGCCAGCTTCTCGGACTGTGAATCATTCAACACCAGCCTTCTCAGACAAAAATACTGGAGATTATGCGCACGTCCGGTAGAAGCTGTAAATCCCCATATCACTTCGGTTTCTCCCATGAAAATATCGTCAATAAGATTTCGCTTGCCTTCATGCACTATGGCACCATCAAGAAAAACCGTAATGGAATTATCAGAAGGGTCCCAGCGAAACCTGAAGTCGTGCATATAATTGTCTTCGATGTCATAATCATCATTTTCATCATTCCAGAAGGTCTGGTGCTGGCTGATGCCGTTCTCCAGATAGGCTATATGATCGCAGGTCGGATCATTTTGGATCGGATTCTGGTAGGTGTCAAATTCGATCGCTACTGAGGGATCAATAGAGTTTCCCGGGGCATAGGGATTGAAGCGTCCATAACCCATGCATTCGCCCCACTGACCAAATGCATCGAATCCCCTGACATCATTGTGGATAACGAAGGTGATACCGTCAGCCCCTTCCTCCTTATCTCCCAGATAAAGATCAAACTGGATCTCGAAAAAATTTTCGAGATCCAGTTTGGTGGTATTGTATGCTATACCTTCAGAAAAAGGCTCATCAGGTGTGAGCCTTATACAACCGTTTTGCATGTTACCTGCCGTACCCAGAAAATAATACTGGGCATTCAGACCCACTGAAAGAATCAAAAGTAGAAATGATGCTGACAGGTACCTCATGACTGTGTTAACGTCACCGAAATTCGAAAGATTTCAGTGACGCCATTTTTTTAAGCTTCTACAAGATCATCGTTCTTTTTATTCTTTGCTTCCTTGCGCTTATTTTTCACTTCTTCTTTGGAAGACATGTCTACAAACTCGTTGAATGCCTTCTTGGCATTGACCTTAGACTGCTCAAAATTCCTGAGCTCCAGTTCTATCCCCCTTGCCTTCGCATTTTCTCTGAAATCCTGAATTATTTCGTACACATCCGGGTCTATAGTCTGAGTTCTTTTGCCATCCAAAATCACTTTCGTGTCATCCGGGATGTGCTCAAACGTATTGATGATCTTAGCCTTATTCAGGAATGAAAGGTTCTCCGAAAGATGAAAGTGTACCACACCTTCATCAACATATTCCGATGGATCGAAATGATACGGCGTTTTGAAGTTTTCGTACAGAACGTAAAATATACCAATCGACAAACCAAGTAAAATACCCATCAAAAGATCCGTAAAAACGATACCGAGTATTGTTACAATAAAAGGTATGAACTGTGCCCTTCCTTTTTGCCACATGGCTTTGAAAAGCGAAGGTTTAGCTAATTTATAACCCACCACAAACAGGATGGCAGCTAAACTAGCCAGAGGGATCAGGTTAATTATCCCAGGAATGGCCATCACGCAAACCAAAATCAGGATACCGTGAATGAACGCGGAGGCTCTGGTCTTACCACCGGATTGAATATTGGCCGAACTCCTTACGATAACCTGCGTGATAGGCAATCCGCCAATCAGGCCGGATACTGAATTGGCAATACCCTGAGCCCTAAGCTCTGCATTGGTAGGTGTAAGTCTTTTATATGGATCCAGCTTATCGGTAGCTTCTACGCATAGCAGCGTTTCCAAACTAGCCACAACGGCAATAGTAGCAGCGGAAATCCACACCTGAGGATTGGCGATTTGGCCGAAAGCCGGGAACGAAAACTGACTGAAGAACCCCATGATCGAACCAGCTTCAGGAATGTTTACAAGATGCTCACCCGAAATTCGAAGCGTCTCATTACCTGCAAACGCCAGATTCAATAAAATACCTGCTGTGACCGCAACGAGGGGCCCTTGTATCCAATGAAATGTTTTAATCTTTTTCATAAATGGCCGCTCCCAAAGTATGAGAATGGCGAAGGAAATGGCCGCCACAATTGTGGCTCCCGGACTGATAAAGTCAACCATATACCACAGTTCTGAAAAAGTAGTACGGCCATCAAACTGGAAAAAGGCCCAGTCACCTTCAGGATCTTTGTCAAACCCGAATGCATGCGGAATTTGCTTTAGCACTATGATGATACCTATGCCGGAAAGCATTCCCTTGATGACGGAACTGGGCACATAGTATGCCACGATTCCTGCCCGCAACATCCCCATCGCAAACTGGATGACACCAGCCAGCACCACAGCCAGCAAGAAAGTATTGTAGGACCCAAAATCCTGTATTGCGGCAAGCACAATCACGGCAAGACCTGCCGCCGGACCACTTACCCCTAGCGCGGACTTACTAAAAAGCGGAACGATGATACCACCTACAAAACCGGCGATTATACCGGAGAATAGGGGTGCTCCGGAAGCCAGTGCAATACCAAGACAGAGTGGCATGGCCACGAGAAATACTACAATACTCGCGGGTATATCATCCTTAAAATTTTTAAATGGTGAAAAAGAATTAACAGTCATTTTATTGTCGGTTTAATAAGTAAAAGGGGACAATTCACATGTCTCCTTGTGTTTACAATTCGGTTGTAAGAATTAGAAATCAGATATGGCGGCTTATGAAAACCGTTCTGGGGGTGGGGTAGTTATTTCCCTAAAATGACATGAAGATAATATTTCCAGGTAATGGAAATCGGTAGATCTATTGAAGATGGACAAGGATGAGTTTTCCTCGTATCGATCCACTTTGAACTCTTCCTTTTCATTCTCTTCATTTTCGCTTTTCTCTTCTTCAGCCTCAAAGTCTCCGGCTTCAGTAATGGAAATAGCGTCCTGTTGATTTTCTGGCAGAAGTGTAATTACATATCCATTAGAGAAGAACATCAGCAGTAGCAACAGGCCGATGACTCTTGTTAGATATATATTTCTAAATGAATTGAATCTCACTTTGCCGAGGTTAAGTTTCTACAGGTGTTTACAACCTGTCAACTGCAAAAATAGTTTCAAAATCCTCATTGGCGGTCATAATTTGATTTTTTAGGGAAATAGGAATGATTTTTAATCTTAAAATCATACCCGGACTACGTTAATCTTACCAAGCTGATTAGTTTTGTCGGATGTCTGAAATTCCCAGGCCCACTTATCTTGATACATTAAATCCACCACAGCTTGAGGGTGTAATTAATACCGAAGGTCCTACCATGTTGATCGCAGGAGCCGGTTCGGGCAAAACGCGCGTATTGACCTTTAGAATAGCCTATCTGATAGAAACACATAATGTGGATCCATTCAATATTATGGCACTCACATTTACGAATAAGGCTGCCAAGGAAATGCGGGACAGGATAGAAAGCGTGGTAGGTAATGAAGCAAGGAATCTGTGGATGGGTACATTTCACTCAGTATTTGCCAGAATTCTGAGAGCTGAAGCGTCCAAACTAGGGTACACAAGTAATTTCACGATTTATGACACAGACGATTCAAAATCGCTGATAAAGACCATCGTAAAGGAGCTCAATCTGGATGACAAGCTTTACAAAGCCAATGTGGTCTACAACAGAATCTCAGGAGCTAAAAACAGGCTCATTTCTTGGCAGGAATATCAAAATAACCCGGTTTACCTGGAAGACGACACGATGAACTCCCGACCTGAAATGGGCCGGATCTTCAAGATCTATTCTCAGCGATGTTTCAAAGCAAATGCAATGGATTTTGACGATCTCCTTTTCAATACTAACATCCTTTTCCAGGAACATACGGACGTCCTAAATAAATACCAACAGCGTTTTCATTATGTATTAATTGACGAGTTCCAGGACACCAACCTCAGTCAATATATGATCGCCCGAAAACTGGCGGCAGTCCGACAAAATATTTGTGTTGTGGGCGATGATGCACAAAGCATATATGCATTCCGTGGGGCTGATATTCAAAACATTTTGAACTTTGAAAGGGACTATCCGGACCTGAAAATCATCAAGCTGGAGCAGAACTATCGTTCCACCAAAACGATAGTTGAAGCTGCCAACTCTGTCATCAACAAGAACAAAGCACAGCTCACCAAGAATGTCTGGACATCCAACGAAAACGGTGAGCTTATAGACCTGATCAAGGCTACTTCCGATAATGAAGAGGGCAAGCTCGTGGCCTCCTCCATTTTCGAGACGAAAATGCAAAATCACGCTTCCAACAAGGATTTTGCAATATTGTATCGCACCAACTCCCAATCCAGGGCGATGGAGGAAGCGCTTCGGCGAATGAATCTCAAATACCGTGTGGTAGGTGGAGTATCCTTCTATCAGCGTAAAGAGATCAAAGACATCATCAGCTACATCCGATTTGTGCTGAATCACGAGGATGAAACTGCTCTTCGACGGATCATCAATATGCCAAAACGCGGAATTGGCCCGGGGACAGTCGAGAAACTGGTAGTGGCGGCCAATGATCATGACATCTCCATTTGGGAGGTCATCCAAAATGCAGATAAATTCATAGGAGGTCGAGGTGGTAATCAGGTGAAGGAATTTGGGGACATCATTAAGAGTTTCAAGCTCACAGTTGAGAAGAAAGAGGCATATGACGCTGCTACACACATTGCCAAGGGAAGCGGCTTATTAAGTGAGCTGTACAACGATAAAACCGTAGAAGGACTGAACCGATATGAAAACGTTCAGGAACTCCTGAATGCCATTAAAGAATTCTCCGATGACCAGGAAAGACAGGATAAAAGTCTAAGCGCGTTTCTACAGGATGTCGCCCTACTGACGGACGAAGACAGAAGTGAAAAGTCTTCAGATGCCATAACGCTGATGACCATACATATGGCCAAAGGGCTGGAATTTCCATATGTGTATATCGTAGGGCTGGAAGAAGAGCTTTTTCCCTCACAGATGATGCTCAGCAGCAGGGCAGATCTGGAAGAGGAGAGACGACTTTTTTATGTGGCAATAACCAGAGCTAAAAACAGGCTTCACTTTAGCTATGCTTTGAACCGATACCGGTTTGGCAGACTCAAAAACTGTGAGCCAAGTAGGTTCTTAGAGGATGTAGATCCAAAATTCCTGCATGTCAACCGTAAATATTCATCCCAGGAGCCAATCACTCCATCCGGAAATTACTTCGCCAAGAACTTCGTTAAGAACAATAAAAAGGCAGTTCCGAAAAAGCCGGTAAACACCGTCAATCATGTGCCAAGTCCTGATTTCAAACCCAGCGACACGTCAACTCTGGCCGAAGGAATGAAGGTAGAGCACCCTAAGTTTGGATTTGGGACAGTAACCAAAATGGATGAGGAAGGTGCTAATCGAAAAGCCAAAGTAGACTTTGAAAAAGCGGGAGAAAAGACCTTACTTCTTTCCTTCGCAAAGCTTCGCATACTTAACTGATCCGGCTGACGTCTCTCCTCATATTATTGAAAATATGTTCTTAGTATTTAAATTGTAGCCATTAAATATTAAGAATATGGCTATTGCAGTAAAAGATTTTGTTCCCGAAAAGCAGAAAGGTGGTGTATTCAAAAAAGGAAGCATGGAGCAATTCGAGGAGGTACTTTCCAAAATGAATAAATGGATTGAGGAGGCCCGACCTAAGATCATCCGCTTCGAGACGATAGTGCTGCCGAATATTCATGAAGACCATGAAGAAGGCAGTCAGGACACAGAATTGTGGACGGGAGGTGAATCCAGCTCCCACTGGTACCAGATTATCCGTGTTTGGTTTCACGCTTAGGCTGAATATTTCATTATTTTCCTAAAACTTTGTCTGTATGGCAAAGACGCCCCGGGAAAAGATCATTCTACCAGAGAAGTACTATCATACTTATTTCATTGATCTTATTTCTTTCGTTAAAAAACATTCCGCTCATCTGATCGATGATCGTGCTAAACGCTTCCTGGGGCAATATCTTTCTCTTTCTGAGGATGCCCAATGTCTGTTTCTAAGATTCTCAAACCGTAGGGGACCTTACTTCCGAATGGAGAAGATTGATTATGCAGAAATAGATATTGAAAAGGCCCAAAATGAACTCCTGGAAGTAGAATTTATCAGTGAAGACATTTCCTATCACCCCAGATTACTAAAACTATATACCAAACAAGAACTTTGGGACTTATTAGGCGAGGAGTTTTCTCTTGATAAAAAGATGAACAAAGACGTGATGCTGGAGGTCCCCTATTTGCCTCTTATAAAGAAAGAATCACAGCCAATCGAAGTCCTGAAGCAAGACGAACTGGAGTACGTGAAAATGCTTTACTTCGGACATTATCGTGGCCGAATGACCGATTTTGTTGTAAGGGATGTCGGTCATGTCAGTTTAGAATCGTTAGACGAAACCAAGTTCAAACCCTGGTTTGCCGAGGTAGAAGAAGCCCGGGCTTTGTTTGATATCTCACGTATTTCCTATCTGATAAGGAGAGCCATGCATTCCGTGGATGTGATGGTCATCATTCCTAACTTGAAACACATTGATTTTGGAAAATTTATGACCTTCCCTAAATCCAAAAAAACGGCAGAAAAACTACTTTTTGAGTTAGCAAGGGAGTTAGAAAGGGTCAGTGAACCCCAATTGGCGCTAAGCTTTTATCAACAGATCAGGAGTGCACCCTCACGCGAAAGACAAATCAGGATACTCGATAATCTCGGCAAAACCCCTGATGCAATTTCCCTGGCGGAAGAAATACTGAATGATTTTCAAAATGCCGCTGAATTGATGTTTGCAAAAGACTTCTTGTCCAGGCCAAACATTCGTATAAACAGAAGTACCACGGCAAGGGTCGCAGAAGCAGAGATAATCGAAATTAAGCCGGATGCGAGCATAAAAGTGGAAGAATTGGCAATCAACTACTTTCTGGAAAAAGGTTTCAATGGTATTCACGGGGAGAATTTTCTTTGGCGAAATCTATATGGACTCTTTTTTTGGGAGGAACTTTTTGACCAGAACTTGGATAATTTTCACAATCCGTTGCAACGATCCCCATCGGATCTGAGGGACCAGTCTTTCTATGAAAATCGCAAAGACATCATTCAGGATAAGTTAAGCAGCCATGCTGATAAAAATGTCTTCTTTGAAAAACTGGAAGCTACGTTTCATTCAAAAAAGGGCATCTCTAATCCATTTGTATATTGGTTTGGGGAGTACCTTCAGATTGCTGAGGTGATGGTTGACAAAATTCCAGTGGATGCTATTCTTAAAGTTCTTCATGAGATGTCCAGAAACCTCAGCGATAATACCAAGGGGTTTCCAGACCTCTTCATCTGGAATGAAGACCATTATAAATTCTATGAGGTAAAATCTCCCAACGACCAGCTTTCACCACAGCAGCATTTCTGGATTGACTTTATGATCGAGGCTGGAATCGAGGTAGATATTTTGCGATTAAAATATATCTAGTCCGGGGTTCATAATGTCTTTTTTACTTCGGACTAACTATTTAATTGCCTAACTTTTCGCAAAAGCGAACGGATGAAAATTTTGATGTTATGCTGGGAATACCCACCTAGATTTTCCGGTGGTTTGGGTATAGTTTGCAGGGATCTTTCGGAAACCCTCGCCTCGAAAGGGCACGAAGTGCATGTCCTGCTGCCAAGGATCACCAACCATAAATCAGAAAATGGAGTCACCATGGTTGATGCCTCCAAAACTTCTCCTAACGACTACCTGGCCTTTTACTCGGATCATGATTCCAAAACGCTTTCGGAGTTGGGAGTTGGAAGAGCGATTGCTCCGTATCTGCCACCAAAATATTTTCTGTCTCGCAGAAAGAAGTCTGAAGACTCGGAGTTGTCTTCCTTGATCAAGGACATTCCTCTTACCGGGGACTATTCCGCTGCGATATTTATGGAAATGAAACTCTATGCTTTGATCGCAGAATTTCAAGCTTCGAAGGGCAATTACGATATCGTTCACGCACACGACTGGATGACATTGCCAGCGGCAAGACTCATACAGAATTCCGGCCACAAAGTGGTGAGTCATATCCATAGCACTGAGATAGACCGAAATGCAGGATGGGCCAACAGGGAAGTAATGGACATTGAAAAACAGGGGTTGAAAAACCTGAAAAACATTCTTGTAGTCAGTGCTCAGCAGCTTGGAAAGCTGAAGAAAGATTATGGCATTGATCCTACCAAAATCACAATACTGCCCAATGGTTTCAATAAAGAGAAATCGGGTAAAAAGAAGTCATCAAAAAATTTTACAGTTGGTTTCCTGGGACGCTTCGCCGAGCAAAAAGCACCTTCTAAATTTGTCGACATTGCGAGGCAGCTAAAAAACCGGGTGAGTGAACTACAATTTTCGATGGTTGGCGAAGGTCATCTCGAAGATCAGGTCAATGCAAACATTCACAGACTTAACATGGGAAGTTCCGTTCAACTGCATGGATTTATGGAACATGAAAAAGCCATGAAGTGGCTTTTGGGGATTGATCTGTTACTGGTCCCATCCGGATCTGAGCCTTTTGGTTTGGTGGCACTGGAAGCCGTCAGACGAAAGGTGCCTGTTGTCATTTCAAAAGGTGCAGGAATTTGTGAAAGTATTCCGGAGCTCCTTCAATCGGATCCCTGGGACATACACCAGTTCACCAATCTGGCTGTGACCCTTATTCAGAACCAGGAATTTAGGGAGAGGTATACCAACGATTGTCTGAAAAGCTCTGAGAAGTTATCATGGAAGGACCTGGTATCGAGATTCGAATCTTACTACCAAAATGTTGTCAATGGTTAGTCTCTGGGAAAGGCAGTCCCTCCTTCACGCAGACGTCATCATCATCGGAGCAGGGATCTGTGGACTAAGTACCGCTATTTCACTGAAAGAAAAGCGTCCGGAACTCAGCATTATGGTGTTGGAGAAAAGCCTGATACCAAAAGGAGCCAGCACGCGAAATGCCGGGTTTGCCTGTTTTGGAAGTCTCTCGGAGATCGTTTCTGATCGGAAAAACATGGATGAACCAGAGCTATTGGACCTGGTCAGATCAAGGTGGGATGGACTGGCATTACTCAGAAAAAGACTCGGTGATCAAAAAATCGATTATCTACATAAGGGAGGTTACGAACTTCTTTTTGGAGATTTGAGCATACTGGACCACCTTGACAGTATCAATGAACTTCTATACCCGGTATTTGAGCAGAAAGTCTTCTCCGTTCAGAATCATAAAATTTCAGAATTTGGTCTTGGGAAAACATCTGGTTTGATATTCAATGAGCTGGAAGCCCAAATTGATACCGGAAAAATGTTTAATTCCCTTTATGACCTGGCGCTCCGAAATGGGATCAGAATCCTAACGGGAGCTAATATTTTGGAAATTTCTGAAAAGCAGGTAGTTGCTGAATCTTATACATTTTCGGCTTCGGCAGTAGTATTAACCACAAATGCTTTCACCAATGATCTCATTAAGGCTGATTTGAAACCAGGAAGAGGTATGGTCCTGGTGGTGAATCCGGAATCGCTGCCTTTCGAGGGTATCTTTCATTACGAAGAAGGTTACTACTATTTCCGAGACTACTACGGAAAAGTGATTTTCGGAGGAGGCAGAAACCTGGACTTGAAAACTGAGGAGACTACCGGATTTGACATAAACCAAAGGATTTATGACAAGCTTATATCTGACCTGGATCAAATTATTCTTCCCGGTGTAGAATACAAAGTTGAGCACCAATGGACGGGTATCATGGCTTTCGGACAAACAAAAGCTCCAATAATCGAACGAAATAATGAAAATATTTTCATGGGTGTAAGACTTGGAGGTATGGGAGTGGCTCTTGGAAGTAAAGTTGGTGACGATCTTTCAAAACTTGTTTTAGAGACTGTGTTCTAATTTTTTTGGTTAATTTCCGAGTTGGAAAAAAGATTTTATGTCCGAGCCGAAAGCACCTACTTTATTTCAGTCCTTTATCCCTGTAATCTTCTTAACCGCTCTTCTCTCCATTAATGTTGGCATTTTTGGTGACGCATCACTGGATGGATCCAATCAGATCGTAATGATCCTCAGTGCCGGAGTGGCGGCCCTGGTAGCCGTTCGTTTGGGATTTAAATGGGATTCATTGCAGCGAGGCATTGTCAAAAGTATCAGCTCGGCAATGGGTTCTATGATCATTCTTTTGCTAATTGGTGCTTTGTCCGGGACCTGGCTACTCAGCGGTATTGTACCGGCGATGATCTACTATGGTCTACAAATCTTAAACCCGACTATTTTTCTTTTCGCAGCATGTATCGTCTGCTCCATCGTTTCAATCGCCACCGGAAGTTCCTGGACCACTGCGGCCACCGTAGGAATTGCCTTAATGGGAATTGGAAAAGCCCTTGGGATTCACGATGGATTAATTGCCGGTGCCATTCTATCAGGTGCCTATTTTGGGGACAAAATGTCCCCCCTGTCAGATACTACGAATCTCGCTCCTGCAATGGCCGGCACGGAGCTTTTCACCCACATCAGGTACATGACTTACACCACAGTTCCCTCCATTTCCATTGCATTAATTCTTTTTCTCATCATCGGATTTACGCGTGACTCGGCGGAAACAACGATGCAAACACAAAATATTTTGATGGCAATTGAGGATCAGTTTTATATCAGTTGGATCCTTTTTCTGGTACCCGCGATAGTAGTTTTTTTGATTGTCAAAAAAATGCCTGCCATACCGGCATTATTGATCGGAATCTTACTGGGTGCTCTGTTTGGTTTAGTATTTCAATCCGAACAGGTAATAAATGTCTCTGGTAGTCAGGGAACATACGCCACATACATTGGCATCATGAAATCCATGTACGGATCTATTAATATTGAGACAACCAATGCAATGGTCAATGACCTGCTTAGTTCCGGCGGAATGGCCGGAATGCTTGGCACGATCTGGCTGATCCTGTCCGCCATGATTTTTGGAGGTGTGATGGAGAAAGCAGGATTTCTGAAAAGGATCGCTTCAGCCATCATCAGTTTCGTCAACAGTACCGGATCACTAATTTCTTCGACAGTTGGTACCTGCATCTTTTTCAATGTTACTGCCTCGGACCAATACCTGGCAATAGTAGTTCCTGGTCGAATGTTTGCAGATATCTATAAGGAGAAGGGATTAGCACCAGAAAATCTTTCTCGATCCCTGGAGGATTCAGGGACAGTAACTTCCGTTTTAATCCCCTGGAACACTTGCGGAGCATATCATGCATCAGTGCTAAATGTAGCGACCTTTACCTATGCACCCTATTGTTTTTTCAACATCATAAGCCCTTTTATGAGCATCATTTTTGCGTATTTAGGTATTAAGATAAGGAAACTAGCAAAGCAATCTGCATGATATTTAAAGAGGATATTACAAAGAGCGAGATTCAGCAGTTACCCTTATTAAAGTATGATGGCAACATAAAAGTGATCGATACCGAAGACCAATTGCAGGAGGCGTACATTGAATTGAAGGAAGAGCGAATTATCGGATTCGATACCGAAAAGAAGCCCACATTCCAAAAAGGGCAATACCATCCTACGGCCCTGGTTCAGCTTAGCTCATTATCATGTGCTTACCTGATCAGAATCTCTGAAATTGGCGTTCATCATTTATTACTCAGGTTGTTTGAAAATGATTCAATCAGTAAAGTGGGGATCAGCATAAAGGATGATATAGTGGATCTGCAGAAAATTCGAAATTTCGATCCACAAAACTTCATCGACCTGAACGATGTAGCATCAGAGATGGGGATTCGAAGGGAAGGTGTGCGAAACCTTACGGCTATTTTTTTGGAACAAAGAGTATCGAAGAGCCAACAAACTTCTAATTGGGAAACAGAAAACCTCAGCCGCGCTCAAAAATTGTATGCCGCTACGGATGCATGGGTATGTGCCTATATTTTTAATTTATTGGAATCAAAAGGATATCTGAGTAATGGGATTGAATAAGCTTAAGGATGTAAAAGTCCAGGAAATTTTTCCGGGATTTGAAGGAAGAATGATCCATACGGAGAAAACGACGATTGCATATTGGAACATCAGGAAAGATTGCATTCTTCCCAGGCATTCACATGTCCATGAGCAGACCATCAATGTGTTTGAGGGCAAACTCCAAATGACAATTGGAGAGGAAACGCTGACTTTAGAAAAAGGAGATGTTTATGTGATAGCGCCAAATGTTCCTCATGCAGGAGTTGCAGTGACTGATTGCTACATCATGGACGTATTTAGTCCGGTGAGGGAGGACTATAGGGAGTCCTGAACCGTAAAACTCAGGTTCAGGTTTTTCAACTCAGACTTCACGCGCTGAAAGATTGTATCCTCCACGGATAAAAGCATTTCGCAAACCTCCGTGTAATTCCTGTCATCGATGGTCAGATCAAAATCCGAAATTAGCTTTTCAACAATGGAAGTCTCATCGTAATTAAACACCACTTTAATTGAGGTGTGAGGTACAATCGTCACTTTTCCAGCATCAGCCAGAGCCAAATGCGCTGACTCCCTGTAGGCGTTGATCAATCCCGGAACACCAAGTTTTGTGCCTCCAAAATATCGGATTACAACCACCAAAGCATCCGTCACCTCATGAGACCGGATTTGTCCCAATATGGGGTCACCCGCGCTATGACGAGGTTCTCCGTCATCATTGGCACGGTAACTCTGCTGATCCTGACCTAATAAGTATGCATAGCAATGATGCCTCGCATCATGGAACTTTGTTCGTAGCACAGAAAGGCGGGCATCCACCTCTTCCGTACTTTTTACCCGGTAGGCAAAAGAATAAAATTTGCTCCCACGATCCTTGAAGAAGCCTTCACCTTCTCCATGCAGTGTTCTAAATGTCATTTAATAGATCCTGAGCCTCTTCCTTCACCTCATTGGTTTCCGAAAAATCCACCGCAAGTTTCAGAAATTCCCTTGCAGTTTCTCTGTTCCCCTTCTGATGGGAAAGTCGACCGGCACCCAGATAGGCCATGCTCTTATAATGTTCAGCAAATTTCTTGATAGCCTCGCCCAATCCTATCGCCTGAGTGTAATAACGAAAAGCCTCTTCTGAGTCTTTCAGTACTTTTTCGTGATATATTCCTAAAAACACATTGCCTACCAACTCGTAGTACAATCTGTTACTTTTAAGAAGTGTCTGCATTTCTTCCTGAGGCATTTGATCAAAATACCCGGGAATATTTAGTGATTCAAGATACTTTGTCTTTATGTAGAGGTTATGGGGATATTCATCCGCCAGTCTTTTCACGTACTTCTGGGCAGCTTCCGGCTTTTCTTCGTATCTGAGATAGATATAACTCAGATAGATCGTAGCCTCCACGTATGAAATGACGGAGTTTTGAGAGGCATTTTTAATTTGCTGTAGCCCCAGCTCCTTATCACCATCCCGAAAAAACCATATGAATGGCTTAATAATCGGATATTTTGCCGGATAGGCCACCCGGAAATAATTGTATATACCTATGATAAACTCAAATTCCTCCAGCTCCTTCTGCAGATCAAAACCTCTTCTGAGTAATCCGTATGCCTGTGTGGCTTCTCCCACTGCATTCATGTATTGGCCACGATCTGCATAATATTCGGCCAGGATTCCTCTTGCTGACATTTCAAAAAAGACACTTTCCGGATGTTCTCTGTCAATGTATTTCGTTGAGGACTCAATTACCATTCGCATTTTTTCACGGAATCGATCAAATTCATTGTCTTCGAGTACCGGAATATTCTCCCACAAAATGAGCAAACCTTCCATCATGGGTATCACGGGATGATTAGGCAATATCTCCCGAACTTTCTCCGCATAGTAAAGAGTCGAGTCGGAATGCATGGAATACATATGATATGCTCCTTTCGTCACATATCCCACTGCTTCCTCATTGTCAAATAACGTTTCCTGAGCCCGGATCGACGCAATGGATCCTACGAAAACGAATAAAGTCAGTACACAAATTCTACCTGTAAAATTCACGTTGGCAATTTAGTGATTAGAAGTTTCAGTATCTTCCTGTGATAATTATCTTGTAAGTCAAATAGTTCGAGCATTGTCTTCAATCCCAATTTATTTCAGCGATAAGTATCTTGATATTCAGGGTTTGGAAAACCTTAAGTCCTTTCGATTTGAGCATGTGGAAGGTCAGTTCATCACACATTTTGCAGTCCGGGATGGTAAAGCAATAAGCTTGCCCAACAGCCCATTTGGATCGTATTATTTTAATGGAAATTTCGAGAAAAACATACTCAGTGATAGACTGGAGAAGGTTTTTAATGAGCTGAGAAGAGATGGGATCAGGGAAGTAGAAATCACGCATCCCGTTAGTATTTACAATGACTTTCCCCCCATCGCTTTTTTCAATCATCACGGCTTTGAGATATGCCAGAAAAACATAAATCAACACATCAGTCTTGAGAAATCAAGGACCATACACAGCATGGAGCAAAGGAAGTTAAAGAAGCTTCAATTTGATAATTACAAATTCGAAAAAGCTGGTTTCCACGAACTTGAATCGCTTTACTTCCTGTTGGCTCGAGCCAGGGAAGCTCAGGGTCTTGAGATCAACATAAGCCTTTCAAAATTGATTCAATTATTTAAAGCATTTCCCAAGCATTACCTTGCCTGGAAAGCCACCAAAAATGACAAGTCTGCTGCAGTGGTGATTCTGGTTAGAGTCACAAACGACATCATGTACTATTACTTACCCGGCACGGATTCGAACTTTAAGAAAGAAAGTCCAATGGTCGGATTGATGGATGCCATCATTTCTGATCTTAAAAGGATGAAAGTCAAATACTTTGACCTCGGAGTCAGCAGTGTCGATGGTGAGATTCAGAAGGGATTACACACATTTAAAAAGCGAATGGCCGCTGAGGATTTACCAAAATATACATTCAAAAAAGTTTTGTAATTGTGATGGAAAATCCACTTGTGACCATCATTTGCATAAACTATAACCAGGGTCGGTTTATCGAAGAATGTATTGACTCCGTAGTCCACCAGAGTTATAAAAACCTTGAAATCATCTTAATGGATGATGCAAGTGAGGATGATAGTATTTACAAAATCAACCGGATCTCAGAGAAGTACCAAAATATCCGCGTCCTTATCAATGACCAAAATATTGGCAATTGTAAAACTTTCAACCTGGGCTTCCGTGAGTCCTCCGGTGAGTTTGTTTTGGACCTGGCTTGTGATGATCTGCTGGAACCAAATATGATTGAAAGAAGTATCAACCGATTCATCTCCATTCCGAAGGATTATGGCGTCCATCATTCGCAAGTCACTTTAATAGACGAAGATGGAGCTGTAATTGGACATGACAATCCGGTACCTCCAAACGAAGGAGATCTTTACAAAAGGCTTATTTCAGAATATTTTGTAAACCCGGCTTCAATGCTGATAAGAAGAGAAGTGCTGGAGGAACTAGGCGGTTATGATGAGAATCTATTTTATGAAGATTTTGACTTTTGGATACGATCATCCCGAAAGTGGAAATATACATTTACATCAGAACCTCTCGTTAAGAAACGCATTGTAAAGGGGTCCCATTCGTCCAGTCAAAACAAATTCTTTAACCAACACCAAAAATCAACCCTGCTTGTATGTCAAAAAATTTTGAGTCTAAACCGGGAAGAAGATGAAAACCAGGCTCTTAAAAAGAGAATTAAATACGAAGTAGGTCAATGTTTCAGGACGGGTAATATCGGGCTAATTCCAGCCTACCTGCGGCTATGGATAAAAGCCGGATGATCACCTTCTGTTGTCCTCATCCTCCAGCATACTCAAATAGCTTCTGAATCTAGATGGGAAAATCTTACCTTCCTCCAAAAGTTGAATCACCTTACAACCTGGTTCATTCACATGCAAACAATTATGAAACTTACATGAGCCCAGAACCGCCCGCATCTCAGGAAAATAATGGGATAGCTCATTCTGGTCAATTTCAGCCAAACCCAACTCTTTAATTCCAGGTGTATCGATGATCCTTGAATTTTTATTGAGATCAAACATCTCCGCAAAAGTTGTAGTATGCACACCCTTATCCGCAAACCCTGAGACCTCCTGCGTATCCTGGGTCACATTTGGTATCAGATGGTTGATCAAAGTAGACTTTCCGGTTCCGGAGTGTCCTGATAATAACGTCAATTTCCCTTCAAACCATTCTTTCACTTCGCCTCCCTTTTTCTTTTCAAAGGAAGTTATGATGGTCGGATAGCCAATTTTCTCATAGATCGCTTTGATTTCCTCGACCAAATTCATCTCTTCTTCATCATAAACATCCGCCTTGTTGATGATAATTCGGCCCGGAATTCTGAAAGCCTCAAGGGACACCAGAAAACGATCTACGAACCCAAGACTTGTTCGAGGCAACTTGTAGGATATGATCAATACGGCCTGGTCAATATTTGCCGCTAATAGGTGAGAATGCCCTTTCTTTTTGGGACTAACCCGCACTACATAATTTTCCCGATCCTCTATTTCTGAAATAATATAGTCATTCTCTTTTTGCTCCAGCACTACCCTGTCTCCCACTGCAACAGGATTGGTGATTTTTAATCCTTTAAGCTTGAATTTACCTCTAAGTCTGGCCTCCACTTTCTTACCATCATCAGTTGAGACTGAATACCACGAACCCGTAGATTTGGAGACAATTCCTTTCACTAAAGTATTTTTTGGATGTATCCAAATATAATGTCTGTTGCCCCTTCTCGTTCCTCAACGTAATCAAGAGCAGCCCTGGAGGATACCTCGTAGGCCTGCGAATTGCCCTCCAGATTTTGAATAATCTCAGTTGGGTCATTCGGAGATTTAACTTCAAAACCAAATCCTAATTGTTTGGAATCCGCAGCCTCAGGATACCTTTTATTGGATTGATCTGAAGCAAAAAGAATTGGAATAGCAAATGCAGTCGGTTCTAATATATTATGCAGCCCTTTGGCCCGGGATCCTCCCACATAGGCATATCTGGCATACTGATATACTTGCGCCAATATACCCACATTGTCCAGGATCAGTATTCGCTCCTGGTTTAATTGAGCATTATCTGTTATAAATGAATAACGAAGCGTACTCTCAAAATTAGATTCAATAAAACCTATTGTATCGTTAGTAATTTTGTGTGGAGCGATTATGAACTTAAACTTGTGCTGCCATTCCTTAATGAAGGATTTCATTAGTTCAATATCACCTGACCATGTGCTCCCCAACACCATAACTGTATTGTCTGCACAAAAAGCATCTAAATACTTAACGACATCCGCATTTCTGGCATTGGCTATAACACGATCCATTCGGGTATCCCCAGCCAATTGAACACTTTGAATCCCCGCATCCTGTAATACATTGACGGAATTCTGGTCCTGAACAAAAAATTGACTGACCTTTCTGAAAATCGGTAAGTATAGCCATGAAAGCGTTTTAAAGTAAGCTTGAGATGCTCTGAATCTGGCGCTAACAACCAAAATGGGAATTCCTCTCTTTTGACAATGATCAAGGTGGTTCAACCAAAAATCGTACTTGACAAAGACGGCAAGAACCGGATTCAG
Source organism: Cyclobacteriaceae bacterium (assembly GCA_965228045.1). Lineage (GTDB taxonomy): Bacteria > Bacteroidota > Bacteroidia > Cytophagales > Cyclobacteriaceae > JANQEU01. The sequence goes on from OZ245789.1 coordinate 3,859,900, forward strand.
AATTTCAATGAATTGTCTTGCATTTTTAGTCGTATCAATTGGCAAATAGCCCACCGAATCCACACCCTGATAATCTTTTCTAACCTTATATCCTGACGAGGAAAAGAATGTAAGATGTATATGAAAATCAGCGTACCCGGTCCTAATACGTTCTATTATTGGTCTACCCTGCTCAAATTCACCAAGCGAAGCGGCATGGATCCAGATCACTTTTTCCCTGTTAAGCTGTAGTTGATCAATCTTCTCTTTCCACCCCAGCCTGACAGATACAAATTCCCTTATGGATGGCACTAAAAAGCCAATAGGTGTTAATATCGGAGAAATTATCAGAAATATAAGACGATAGACGGTCAATTGTACACTCTTAAAATCGTAGAAAAATGATGTTGTACGGTTTACTTAGTAATCGTGAGGGGTATATAACAAAACTAATCTGATATTGAAATTTTACAATATTGGATTTTTAATTGTTCTAAATTGATATTTTTGTTTGACATTTCTTAAAAAACTAAAACTTATGAGGTCTCTATTATTAATCATGGCAGTCGCCCTAATAGCATTTTCATGTGGCGAAGCCGGATTTCAATTGAATGTGGGTAAAGAAGTTCCTTACGAATTCGATGTTGAAGCCGAAGAAATAAATGATATAGCCAGCAATGACTATCTCAACTTTAATGGAATAGTAAATGTAACCATCGGAAACGAGGATTTGAGAGATTATGATCTTTCGGAAGTTCTGATGAACAGTGTCTACTACGAAATTGAAGGTCTTCCTAATGGAAATTACGGCAATTTTGAAATGCAGGTGACCGTAAATGGATTGGAATTAATCACCATCCCAACGATTCTTTTGACTAACAGTTCAACTCCTTTGATCATACATCCCGGTGGCGTTAATCTCAACGAGGCTACCCTTGAATTGGCTGCTGACAGAATCAGAGCCGGAGATGCTTTTCAATTAGGAAATAACGCCGTATTCGAATCCGAAGTACCTAACGATTTCATCATTCGATTTTACTTTGATGTTACCGGTAAAGTCCGAGAGTAGAACTAATCACAACCTAAATACCAAGTGTTAATATGAAGAAATTATCAAAAATATCTCTGTTGTTTTTCATAATTACGGCAACAGTTTATAAGGCATCAGCACAGGACGGACTTGATTTAAACTCTGTTCTTCAAGCCGGAGTAGCAGATGCCAAAGTCATGACAGAAAAATACATGGAACCTGCATTTGTTGGTTTTGGATATTCAATGAACAGTGGATGGTACAATACCGGAGCGCCGCACAAGCTTCTTGGGTTTGATATCACGGCAGGAATGTCTCTTGCCATCATCCCAAACAGTGCCAAAACCTATAGCTTCAATAATGCGGATTATACAAATGTAAGATTGCAGGATGAAGGAATAAGCTCTGCTCTGGTTCCAACCGTATTCGGTGAAAATCTGGGAGCAGATGATCTCCCACAGCTATCCTTCCTGGATGCTACCGATATAGATGGAGACGGAATTACAGATGAGGAGGTCATTAACATCAATGCTCCTACTGGAATTGGCATTGAAGAAGCCGATTGGTACCCCATATCCCGAGCAGCTGTCCCTGCGCCATATGCACAAATTGGTATTGGTCTTATTAAGGGTACAGAAATTAAACTTAGGATAATCCCTGAGCAAAATTTTGATGGCGTTACCGTTGGGTCTTTTGGGTTTGGCGTTCTTCATGACGTTAAGCAATGGGTTCCTGGTATGTCTTTACTTCCTTTTGACCTTTCCGGGTTTTTCGGGTATAACAGATACAATGTATCGTTTCTGATGGACGAAGCAAATAATCAGAGGGCGGACCTTGCCATTGGTGGTACTACACTTCAGGGTATTATATCCAAGAAATTGGCCATTCTAACGGTATATGCCGGTTTAGGTATCATGACCACAAGTACCAATTTCGATATGACGGGTAGCTTTCCTGTAGATTTTCAGGACGAACCGTTGGAAGATCCTCTTAGCTTCAGATTCTCTACCGGTGGAGCCAGAGCAAATATTGGTGCCAGGTTGAAATTGCTTTTCTTAACTGTCCACGCCGAATATGCCTTACAGAAATACAACACGCTGACATTAGGTGTGGGAATTAGTGTCCGATAATAAAAAATCACAAATATCATACAACGAAAAAGCCCCGCGATGCGGGGCTTTTTCTTTAAGTTGTCAAACAGGTGTATGAATAAAAATTTGTGTTATGCTTTAATTTATACAATTTCATCCTAAAAAGTAACCTTCTAACCGGAAATAAAATTGGTAAAAGTACTATTTGTGTGTCTTGGAAATATCTGCAGATCCCCCATGGCAGAAGCCATCTTCAACCATAAAGTCAAAAAAAGAGGGTTAATAGAAAAATTTCAGGCCGATTCTGCAGGTACAGCCGGATATCATATCGGCTCTCCTCCGGACCATAGAACCATACAGGTATTGAGAAATCAAGAAATTAGGGTCTTTCATTCCGGTCGTCAGCTTCATGAAAGGGATGGTATTGATTTTGATTACATCATTGGTCTGGATCGTCACAATTACGAGAATATCAAAACACTACTACCAGATCATAAGGGTGTACACCTGATGCGAGAATTTGATGCATCCGGAAAGAACAAAGATGTGCCCGATCCTTATTATGGTGACATATCTGATTTTGAAGGCGTCTATGAAATCCTATCGCGTTCTATTGATTCATTCATCGATTATTTGTCTGAAAGACACAAGTAGCAGTCTGCAAAGCGTCTATATTTTGTCTACAACTTCCACATTAATATGATTCCGCTTTTTTGTCCGATGGCACCATGTGAATATTGTAGCTCATTAAGCGCTAAACACACATGGTCGAATCAGCTACTAAAACAAAACATCAGATTAAGGGAACAGCCTTACTCTCTTTAAAGGATTTCTGTATTCATCAGGGAATAGAACCCCTTTTTGATACAGCTGTTTCCAGTTGCGGAATGGATAACACCCGATTCCTTGCCAGCCAATGGTATGACGGAGAATCGTATTTAAAAATGTGCGAATATCTGGCATTCAAATCCAGAAAGAGTACAAAAGGATTCATAGTCGAGTTATCGGCTCATACCGCAAAGAACGACTTGAATGGAGTATACAGGGCTATTCTTCGAGTCACCGGGGTCAAGATCATTTTATCAAAACTTCCGGTATTGGCAAGTTCCTACACCGATTACATAAAATCCAGCGTCATCCTAAACGAGAAACAGGAATATCATATTGAGTTTATTACTCCTTCAAAATTTTTTGACCTTACGACCTGGAATTTTGAAGGTGCGGTGAGTTCGATGCTGAAGGTCTTCAATCACAGGGTTTCTAAGTTCAGTGTCATTTCAAAATCGAAATTTGAAAAAGAGGGCGAATCCTATACCAAGGGCATCTGTCAATTAAAATATGAGCCAGTTTCCTGAGGAAATATGGTAATCACCAGAAGTAAAAACCAGATTCTAATGGACGATAAGAATTTGGAACGTTATTGCCTGCATACTTGCACGGAGCACCTGTATGAATGGGCCTCTTTTATATCCGAACATCACCAATCCCGGAAGTTGATCGACCAGGATCTCTATCTTAAGAAATGTGAGCGCATAGCCGAAAATACCGGTTTAAATCTGGAAAGCTTCCTTTCGGAAGTCTATAGCTTTGGTATGGAATCAAATCAGAATTGGATAACCAGATCAATTACCCTGATACTTGGTTTGGACAGATTTCTGAAAAATTCACTTGATGCCCTGGCCAGTCAATCCAACTCATTTACTCTAAATTTTGTGACATCTGAACAGGGTGATTACTCGATATTTTATCAACCAGTCCAGGACACCGAAATACTTTTAAGGTCAGGAATAAGAGGCATATTTAAAGCTGCATCAAGAATCTTTGATGGAATTCACTTCACAGTAAAGCACTCATCAACAGACAAAGGCTCTATGCACTTTATTGAATTCAATAAGTTCAAAAACTGAAAGTATCTTTTGATTAGTCCCTATCGCTTCGGAAATTTCAGGCATGGAGGATCTGTCATTCTATGAATCGATCATTTTTCAGGTAACAGGTCAGGAGCAGGAAGTACTAAGTGCCCGATCTGCGTCTGGCGGATGTATCAATAACGGGGCATCCGTCAAAACCGAAAGGCATCACTTTTTTATAAAATGGAATTCCTTCAGCCAGCATGACTTTTTCGAGATGGAGGCTCTCGGTTTGAGATTATTGTGCGATTGTCGAGTGATCCGAATCCCGGAGATGATCAGCCATGGAACCTATTTAAACAGGCAGTACCTGGTGTTGGAACATGTAGAAACCGGGGCACCTTCGGCCAATTTCTGGGAAAAATTTGGAATAGCACTTGCCCGACTTCATGGATATGGAATTGACAGATACGGCTTTGAATGCGATAATTACATCGGTAAACTACCCCAAAAAAACAACTGGAATGATAGCTGGATAGACTTCTTCATAGAAAATAGACTGCACGCTCAATTAGGTCTTGCTTCTTACCATAATTTGATAGATCCCTCCACTGCCAGGAAATTCGAAAGTCTGTATGCAAAGCTACCTGGTATATTGGCGGAGGAGCCTCCCTCACTGCTTCACGGCGATCTTTGGAGCGGCAATTATATGGTCGATCATCAGGGAGATCCTGTGCTAATTGATCCAGCTGTCTATTATGGAAATCGTGAAATCGAACTGGCATTCACAAAATTATTTGGAGGATTCGATAAAAAATTCTATTCGGCCTATCAGGCGGAATACCCTTTAACAGAAGGGTTTATGGATAGAATGGATATATATAATTTGTATCCATTATTAGTTCACCTAAATCTATTTGGTACATCTTACCTTGGCAGCATCCAACAGATTCTGAGGAGATACGTCTAATCTGGCTATCTTAGCCCTACCCCAAACACCCCAAGAAGATGAATTCCAATTTAGGCCTGCCGATTGGCACAACCCTCGATCGATTTATAAAAAAGCGTCAGGATGAATTTCCTTTTGCCACCGGAGAGCTGTCCCAATTACTCAGAGACATTGCACTGGCTGGTAAAATCATTAATCAGGAAGTCAACCGTGCAGGCTTGCTCGATGTAGTTGGCAAAGCAGGAGACGACAATATCCAGGGGGAAGAACAACAAAAACTTGATGTAATCGCTAACATTCGGTTTCGAAGAGCACTGGAAAATGGAGGTCAGGTTTGTGCCATTGTCAGTGAGGAAGACGAGGAGATTATACACCTTGACCCGGATTGCAAATATGTAGTGGCCATAGACCCCCTTGATGGATCTTCCAATATAGATGTCAACGTTTCAATTGGTACTATTTTCTCGATATACCGAAGAATATCCGCAACCGGAACAAAAGTCACGAATGAGGACATACTTCAAAAAGGAACAGAACAGATAGCCGCAGGTTATATCCTTTATGGAAGTTCTACAATGCTCGTGTATACCACAGGCCATGGCGTATATGGTTTTACACTCGAACCAACCCTTGGAGAATTTGTACTTTCCCATGGTAACATGAGATGTCCATCGGATGGAAATATATACTCGATCAATGAAGGTCCCTGGCATTCATTCTCTGAAAAGACCAGAAAATACATAGAGGAATGTAAGCAAGAAGGAATTAGTGCCCGATACATTGGGTCATTAGTGGCCGATTTTCATAGAAATCTCTTAAAAGGAGGTATCTATATCTATCCTGCGTCCACCAAAGCTCCTATCGGAAAGCTTCGGCTATTGTACGAATGTAATGCACTTGCATTCATAGCAGAACAAGCAGGAGGTATGGCGCTGGATGGGAGAAGAAGAATTTTGGAAATAGAACCAAAAGAATTTCACCAAAGAACTCCATTTTACATAGGTTCAAAAAATATGGTGAAAAGAGCGAGTCAATTTCTCAGAGAACAATCTGCGGATGTTAATATGTGATCTCAAAAGAGGCAGGAATGGTTGAAGAGGCAGGAATGGTTGAGCCAGCCTCCAGCCATGTTTCCTTCACATTAGTTACCGAAGCCTGAGATGGTCCGGAATGGCACCATTTGATGAAAGGAAGTAATTGGTCTTTGGTGCCAAAGGCCTCAATTAAAACATCCCCATTTGGCTCATTTTTTACCCATCCGGTGATGCCAAGTGCATCAGCTTGTTCTTTTGTTGTCGCCCTGAAAAAAACGCCCTGAACTCTGCCGGTGCATCTAATGCTAACCCGGTCAATCAATGTTTCATCTGACACTCTTTGCAAAACTTTTGTTTTCCCGGGGGCCTTTTTACCGGTGGCTTTTTATGACCGAAATAAAGTGGATCGCTGTATTGAGGTTTTTCTGCAAGCTTAGCCGCCCTTCTTTTACGCCTTTCGATTTTGCGCATGTTCTCCCGAAATTGCTCTACTTCCGTTTTATTGCCTCCAAAAAGTCGTTTGAAGAATCCTTCCTTTTTGCTCTCCCTTTGGACCGACTCGAACCTTGGTTTTCCGCTCAAAGCGTACTCACTTTTAGGCGTGGGATCAACATCCCTTGTACTTTGTCCGTGTAACAGAGAACCAAAAAACAGAATAAATACTATTGTTATTAAACCTCTTATCATAATTCACATACCTTAACAATTAGTCAACGAAATGAGTGCTATTTATTGTTTTGCGCCCATTTCATACCTCAAAACTAGGAATTCTTATAGTTCTTCAATAAAAATTAGCTGCTAATCCAATTTGGATTGTCTTATTTTCGTAAAATGAGGCATTTCTCCTTTCTGATGATCATGATAATCGTAGTGTGTGCCGGTCGGGCTCAGGAAATACCAGAAGGCGAATTCTTCAGGCGCATGGATCTCGGAGAAGATCTAATGAACCAGGGGGATTACGAAGCAGCTCAGGATGAATTTCTTTACATTTTAAAAAACAAAGAAGTCCTACCCACTAATCTCGCTTACTTGTTTGGTCGAAACAGTTATCATCTGAATCAGTTTAAACAAAGCATCAATTGGCTTAATAAATACCTTCAGATAAAAGGCACAAAAGGTCAATATCATAATGATGCTGTCAAATATCTACACATGGCAGAAGAGAAATACCTGGCCATACAGCGGTCTAAAAACAAATCGGCTATTTCCAATCTAAACGCTAACTCTTATGATTGCGGAGGGCTGGATAAAATGATTTGTCCGGTGTGTAAAGGCAATGGTGTGATTGTCACTCAGGGACCCTTTGGAAATACCTACAAAACCTGTCCGTACTCAGCAGGCGAGTCCTTTCTGTCCTGTGATGAATACAATGACTTTATGAGTGGCATAATGGAACCTAAACTTAGTAACTGATCGCCTGTCAGGACAATCGGTCTCGAAAATCCTCATAGCCAAACTCCTTAATAAGCTTAAATGATCCATCCGATTTGATCATTCCTATACCAGGATGAGCCACCCCATTGAATGTATTGGACTTGACCATGGTATAATGAATCATATCCTCAAAGATTATCGAATCACCTACCTGCAATGGATTATCGAAGCCATATTCTTCAAGGAAATCCCCGGCCAGACAACTAACCCCTCCGATTCTATACTTATATCGGGTATTATGAGGTTCTCTCGAAGCTCCTGAAATGATCGGTCGATATGGCATTTCCAGGCAATCTGGCATGTGACAGGTAAAAGATATGTCACAAATTGCGGTCTTCGTGCCACCATTTTGAATGATATCCAGAACATGACTACAAAGAAATCCAGTCTGCCAGGCTATAGCAGCACCCGGCTCAAGGATAACCTTCACATCATGTTTTTTCCTGAATTTTGTTAGAATTTCGATCAAAAGATCCAGATCATAATCGCTCCTGGTCATTAGATGTCCCCCACCCATATTTACCCAATCAACTTTGTCCAGAAAACTGCCAAATTTATAAGTGAAGTTTTCAAGAACTCGTTCAAGTGAGGACGCTGACGATTCACAAAGTACATGGAAATGCAATCCGGAAATTTCTTTCGGCAAAGTAGATGGCATCTCAGAAATTGTCATGCCTAAGCGGGATTTAGGATCAGCTGGATTATACAGCGGAGTAGAAACGTCCGACCATTCCGGATTCACTCTCAACCCCACCTGGAGACCATCAGGAATTTGTTTTTCATATCTAAGGAATTGATCCAGTGAATTGAAGGTCAGGTAGCTGGAATTTCCGGCTACCGCATCAAAAGTATTAGGATCGTATGCCACACAATATGTATGAGCCTTTTCATGAAATTCATTGACAGCTAACTGTACCTCATTGTAGGAACTTGCAGTGACACCACCCAAATACTCCTTTACAATTGGGAAAACAGACCACATAGCGAACCCCTTGAAGGCAAGTATGATTTCTACACCCGCTTCAGTCTGGACTCTGGCAATCTTCTCCAGGTTTTTCCGAAGCTTATTTTCCTCCAGGACATAACATGGAGAGGGAATTTCCTTGGGTAAATTCATCCCTGAACGAGATACTTTTCTCTGATAATACGGATATGATGTGCCATATGACCTGCTGTGACATACCCCACCATCCGGGGAGTAAACGTATAGCCATTTGCCACACCCTTGTTTTCAAGTTCTTCCTGCGTTAATGAACTAAAGAAGTCAATGGTCGACACCCTCACATTCCTTAATTCAGTCATAAGATCTTTTAAAGGTCTGTGTCTGTAATGCTTAGCGTAATCTTCCTGTTCAAAACCAGGTAATTCTTTAGGCTCCTTCCGGGCCAATGAAACCGCCCTGAAAACAAAAACTCTTTCGGAGTCAATGATGTGTTGAATTAATACCGAAAGAGACCATTTACCCTCAGCGTATGCATGTCCCCCCTGGTTCTCCGGAAGCGGGTCTATCACAGAACTCATTTCCTCAATGGTGTCATGAAGTAAGTCTACAATCTCACCATCAGGAATGGCTCTAATATAGTTACGATAAAATTCCGGGAAAATCTCTATATCCGGTTTCATGATGGATAATCAAATTCCAGATCCACGTTTAATTTCTCCTCCCATGGCAACCCGAAGCTGTTTAGATCAGATAAGAATGGATCCGGATCCATTTCCTCTACGTTGAAAACGCCATCTCCCTTCCACTTCCCTTCGATCATCATTTTCGCTCCAATCATGGCTGGCACACCTGTGGTGTAAGACACACCTTGCGCTCCGGTCTCGGCATAAGCTTCGGCATGATTGCAATTATTATAGATGTAGTAAGTTTTATCTTCTCCGTTTGAAAGTCCTTTTATCCGACAACCAATTGAAGTCTGACCTTCATAATTTTCACCCAATGACCCGGGATCCGGTAATACTGCCTTCAGGAACTGAAGAGGCACTATCTCTTTTCCTTCAAAATTGATTGGCTCAATAGAGCCCATTCCAATGTTTTGGATCACCCTGAGATGTGTAAGATACTCTTGCCCGAATGTCATCCAGAACCTTGCTCTTTTTAATGAAGGAAAGTTTTTAGTTAGTGATTCGAGCTCTTCATGATAGATCAGGTAAGACTCCTTCGGACCAATATTTGGATAATCAATAGGCCGGTGAATCTCATGAGGTTCGGTGAATTTCCAATCGCCATCCTCCCAATATTTACCTTTTTGAGTTACTTCTCTAATATTGATTTCAGGATTGAAATTGGTTGCAAAAGCTTTTCCGTGATCTCCCGCATTACAATCCACAATATCCAGGTATTGTAACTCATCAAAATGATGCTTGGCTGCATAAGCTGTGAAAATCCCCGTGACACCCGGGTCAAATCCACAACCCAGTATGGCCATTAGTCCAGCTTCCTTAAACCGATCCTGATAATCCCATTGCCACTTATATTCGAATTTTGCTTCTTCCGGTGGCTCGTAATTAGCGGTATCCAGATAGTGCACACCTTCTTTTAGACATGCATCCATAATAGTCAGATCCTGATAGGGCAAAGCCACATTTATAACCAGAAAGGGCTTGTGCTTGCGAAAGAGTGTAGAGACCTCGCTCTCCAAATCCGCATCTACCTTTTCCGTCTTTATCTCTACCCCATACTTTGATTTGACATCATTAGCTATGGTTTCACATTTAGATAGAGTCCGGCTTGCTAAAACTATTTCAGAGAACACCTCGGGTAATTGAGCGCATTTATAAGCGACTACTCTACCTACTCCCCCGGCACCAATTATGATCACTTTTGACATATTCCAGTATTTGTGACCAAATTTAAATGCCAAAGAGGAAGAATTGGAATCTATTGGGAAGAAAGGTCAGAGTACCTTTTGACTATCTGAAATTATATCGGACTCCGGCATTTAATCCGAAGCGATTTGGAGTAGTGTCAAATCCTTCTCCAGCACGGGTAAGGGGCTGTAGAGATCGGGAAACATTAGGTTGAACCATCAGATCAAATCTCTTCATCAGGTTATAACCAAATGAAACACCTGCCATCCCTGAGAACACCAGGTTCCTATAGGTTGATTCCTCATTCCTGCTGAACTGGACTGTTTCATTTTGGGCCAGATTGGTCATAGAATGTCCAAGCAGCATGCTCGTTAGTAAACCAGCCTCAACGGAAACGGAAACTTTTCTCTCCAGCAACTGATATCCTGCCTTCACGGGAATAGTTGCATAGTTGAGGGCGTTCATTACATTGATCTCTTCTCTTGAGTACTCCACCCTTGTATCATTGTCAATGTTTTCCTGACCTCGTTCCGAAAAGACGCCTTCGCTATTGACCCTGAGAGTTTTTGTGAAAATTCGGTTTTGAACCAATAATGATGTCGATGAATTAAACTGAGTCTGTCCAAATTGCAAACCACTCTCGACAGAAAACTTCTTGGATATTTTCATTCCAACATTCATTCCCACCCTGTAATCCACGCCAGTATTCATAGTCTCCGTCACGGACTCTATAGTACTCGAACCGGTAGTTACGGTGTTCAGAAATCCCGTTTCTGTGGGTATGATACTGCTTTGAGTTGGGCTCACCAGATTTGACTGGTAATTTGGATCAAATGATGATGACCCAACCGCTAGGCTGGTGTAAAAACCCCGTTTGTCCTCTTTTTCGTTGTTCAGCTCGGCATAATCCGAAAAAAAATAATCATCCCGATAGAGAGATTGAGATTTTCTCCTGGAAGGAATTCTTACCGATTTAACTTCCAGCAGCCAGTTTTCAGATTCTTTTGGTGCCAGAAAAGCTAAAGCATTGAATTCGGAATAGGATTCATCAGATAACCCTCCAACTGCATAGGGATTCGGTTTTGTATCCTTCACCTCATGCCCAGCTAATTCGAATTCATGGATTACAGTTTTATCCTCCGATTTCGAAGTACGCAGTGAAACAGCCTCCTTACTTACCAAACCAGTTACATTTGAACTGACTAGTTGCTGAGAATCTGATTCCGGGGAAACGAAAGATCCGATAACGGCAGTAATGGTAAAAAGTAATGCTATTACGGCAGCAGTTTTGTAGATGGCCAACTGCTCCTTATAGCTGGCCAATTCAATCTCTGTCAACCGTTGGTTAATTCTCTTCCAGACGTTACGGGATGGTTTTATTGAGGCATTTTCGAAAGCATTTTTCCAGCTTTCCTCAAACTTATCATCCGTATTCGATAAATCCATAATTCACCCTTCGTCGCTGCATTACTTTGTCTTGCAACAGATTTTTTGCTCTACTGTACTGAGACTTAGAGGTGCCTTCACTGATTTCCAGCATTTTAGCTATTTCATGATGCTTATATCCTTCAATCGCATACAAATTGAAGATTACCCTGCATCCATCCGGGAGTTCCTGAATCATTTCCAAAAGCTCCTGATAACTATAATCCGAAAGCGCGTTTGCCTCCTCACCCCGGTTTTTTAACTCCGAAGCATCTACCATTGGATACATGTACAGCTTACTGCGTTGATGATTCAAAGCAGTATTCACCACTATCTTTTTAATCCAATATGGTAGCGTAGAGTCTTCCCTGAACTTATTGATATTCTGAAAAACTTTTACAAATGCCTCCTGTACAATGTCCTCGGCTTCCTGTTGCATTTTTGCATAACGCAGTGCCACCACATACATTGCACCGGAGTACTTGTCATAAAGTTTTTCCTGCACGAAGCGATTATGCTCCCTACAGCCTTTGATCAATTCTTTATCGGAAAAAGACATCTTCGGCTTGTTAATCAGACAACTTTAGTAGAAATTTCGTTGTAATCATTCACAAATACAATTAATGAAGCAATTCATTTTTTTGCTCCTCGCCACTTTCATCTTCAATTCCTGTGTCCCAACGACAAGTTCTTCGAACCGAGGTATCCTTGAATACACGGATAAGAACTATGTAAACAATGTTGGCATAGTCAGAATTACTTCTCCCCTATCAACAAATGAGTTTCAAAATCCCATTACACGCCTGGGTAATCCGATTACAATTTCTTTCGATCTACTCGAGGAAGACTACTCATTTTTGACAGCCAAAATCTTTCATTGCAATGCGGACTGGACTAAATCCGTACTCTCCAATCTCGAATTCCTTGATGAATACAATGAATTTCGTATCAATCAGTATGAATTTTCTCAGAACACCGAGATACCCTATACTCAATATTCTGTCACAATACCAGGTACTAAGAAAACAGGTAATTATATATTGGCCATTTATGAAGGAAGTAGTCCTATACTTTCAAGGCGATTCATGGTTTTTGAGCAAAAGTGTCAGGTAGATGCGGAAATCCGAAGAAGTGATATTGTAAACGAACGTCAATCTCATCATCAGATTAATTTTAGCGTGGGATATGGATCTTTGGAAGTGGTCCGCCCAAATTCTGATATAAAACCCGTTATCCTTCAAAATCACAATTGGAATACCATCGTTTCAGGTTTGGTACCCACCTCGGTACGCACGGACCAAAGCTTATTGGAGTATTTCAGTTTTGGGGGAGAGAATTCCATCCCGGCATGGAACGAGTTTCGGTTCTTCGACACGAGAACTCTGGCCAATCGGGGTCTTCAGATCAAGCAGGTTTATAGGAAAGAAGATGGAATCCACGCCGTCCTTCAGGACCAAAGTCCCCGCACGAATCTGGCTTTCAGCGAAAACTTTCATGATGATCTAAACGGAAATTTCCTTATTGGTAACAGAGACCTTAATGAGACAGATATTCAATCAGAGTATGTCTGGACTTCCTTTCGGTTGGAATCCACTATCGATGGAGATGTTTTCGTAACAGGGAAATACAACAACTGGAATCTGACTTCAAAGAACAGATTACAGTTCGATAGTCTCAATAATTCCTATTCCGGGAAAATTCTGATGAAACAAGGATATTATAATTACCTGTTTTGGTTAAGATCTGAGAATCAACCTGCTTATTACCTGGAAGGCAGCCACTTCCAAACGGTCAACGAATACGAAATCCTTGTTTATTATCGGGCCCCCGGAACATTATATGATCAATTGGTAGGTTACAATCAATTTTGATCAGACGTTAAATCGAAAATGCATAATGTCTCCGTCTTGCACGATATATTCTTTTCCTTCTATTGCCAACTTGCCTGCTTCCCGACAGGCGCTTTCTGAACCGAACTTTTCATAATCCGTCAGCTTAATTACCTCGGCTTTGATGAAGCCTTTTTCAAAGTCCGTGTGTATCACACCAGCGGCCTGAGGAGCTTTTGACCCTCTTTTGACGGTCCAGGCCTTTACTTCTTTTTCGCCTGCTGTGAAATACGTTATAAGCTGCAGGATCTCATATGATGCTTTAATCAGGCGATTTAACCCTGATTCCTTTAGCCCATATTCCTCCAAAAACATGTTTTTCTCCTCCGGGTCATCCAATTCTGCAATTTGGGATTCAATGGCTGCGGAAACAATGATTACCTGGGCGTTTTCATCCGCAACATTCTCTTTAAGTGCTTCACTTAACGCATTGCCATCTGTCGCGTTTTCCTCCTCCACATTGGCCACATATATAATTGGCTTAGCTGTCAGAAGTTGCAGTTCTTTTACAAATTTCAGTTGTTCTTTTTCCCATTCCAGGGTTCGAACATTTAGACCTTTTTCGAGATGTTCCTTGATTCGGACCAGAATATCAAATTCTGCCCTGGCATCCTTATCACCGGATTTGGCCACCTTCTCAACTCGTGAAATCCGCTTTTCTACCGATTCAAGATCCTTGAACTGTAGTTCAGTGTCTATTACCGACTTATCATTAATTGGGTCCACTTTACCATCCACATGAACAATGTTGTCATCCTGAAAACATCTGATCACATGCACTATGGCATCCACTTCACGAATATTGGCCAAAAACTGATTACCAAGACCTTCTCCTTTGCTCGCACCTTTAACCAGACCGGCAATGTCCACGAACTCAATGATAGTAGGGACGACCTTTTGAGGGTTCACCAATTTTTGAAGAACCTGTAGTCTCTCATCGGGCACACTAATAACACCGATATTTGGTTCGATCGTACAGAATGGAAAGTTAGCTGCTTCCGCCTTTGCACTTGAAAGCGCATTAAAAAGCGTGGATTTCCCGACATTCGGAAGACCTACAATCCCACATTTAAGACCCATAACAACTCGTTTGATTTAAGCAGCCGCAAAGCTAATCAATCCTTTCTCGAAGCTGTTAACAGGTTTTAGAGAAAATGCTTTTACGAAAAATAAAATGCTTGATGAAGTAATTAATCCCACTTAAGCTCGGAATCACCTGCATCCACACTCTCGGTCTCCTCATCTGATCTCTCAAACTGAGAAAAATCTACATCCGGCAGTAATTCGGTCTTCACGTGATTAACAGTGTCATTCAAAGCTTCAATGAATTTGTCAAAATCCTCTTTGTACAGAAAAATCTTATGCTTTTCATACACAAATCCATCTTCCTTGAATCGACGCTTACTCTCAGTTATGGTCAGGTAGTAATCGTTAGATCGCGTGGCCTTTACATCAAAAAAGTACGTCCTCTTTCCGGCTCTTACTCTTTCCGAATAGATTTCCTCTCTTCCTTTTTCCTTGTTCTCTTCCACAATTTCAATTTTTGGTGAGTACTTCTAAAATAAGTCTTACAAGTTTATTAAAAAATGCAATATAAAGAACGAATCTTTTTAAAACTCTTAAATTCCGAACCATTAATAGTTTGGCTCGTGCATGCTATTTTAGACTTTATTTTAGTGGATAGAATGAATTTTGAGTGATATGAAGGAAAGGCTGGATCTGAAAAGTGTCAAGCAGTTTGAGAATCTGGAATTATTGGCCAGGGAATTGGTAGAGGGTTTTATTACCGGATTACACAGGTCTCCTTACCATGGGTTCTCGGTAGAATTTGCGGAACACAAACTCTACAACTATGGGGAAAGTATCAAGAATATTGATTGGAAAGTCTTCGCAAGAACGGACAGGTTATACACCAAGCAATATGAAGAAGAGACGAACCTCAGGTGTTCTATTCTGATAGATACTTCATCCAGCATGTATTATCCGAAACCGGGTTTTGATAAGATAAACTTTAGCATTTATGCGGCTGCTGCATTGAGTTTCTTAATGATTAAACAGCGAGATGCCGTTGGGATCACATCTTTTGCGCAGGAAATTGAATATCAATCTCAACAAAAATCCACTCGACTTCACCTGAATAATCTGCTCCAAACACTGGAATCCTTTCTCCAAAAACCACCACCGGTGAAGCAAACATCCAATATTGCCATTAACATAGACAAGATCGCTGACAAAATTCACAAAAGGTCACTTGTCATTATTTTCAGTGACATGTTTCAGCAATCAAGATCATTTCAAAGCATACTGGAAGCATTACAGCATCTCAAACACAACAAGCATGAGGTGCTTCTATTCCATATTTCTGATCACAAAACAGAAAAGGACTTTGGATTCAAAGACCGACCATACAAATTCATAGACAGCGAGACGCAAGAAACCATCACACTTACACCTTCCTTCATCAAAAGTCGGTACAAAGAAAAACTTGATAAGTTTTACAATGAAGTGAAACTGGCCTGCGGAAAGCTAAAAATTGACTTCGTAGAAGTCGACACAGCAGAACCATTCGACAAAATACTTGGTGCTTATCTTATAAAAAGGAAGAGACTGACCTAGACTTTCAAACGTGAAGCCACTCTTTTTTGGCAACAAGCTCCTCTTCTGACTCTACATAATCAGGATCATCCACACAACAATCTACAGGACACACCGCAGCGCATTGTGGTTCTTCGTGGAACCCGTTACACTCAGTACATTTACCGGAAACGATATAATAGAATTCATCAGAAACAGGTTCCTGTGGCTCTGTGGCATCTAACACAGTGCCATCCTCCATTTCTACCTCCTTCAGGTCAGTGCCATCTGACCATTTCCATTCCACGCCACCTTCGTATATGGCGGTGTTTGGGCATTCCGGCTCACATGCACCACAGTTGATGCATTCGTCTGTAATCATTATTGCCATTTGCTAAATCTTTTGTTGCCCTAAAATTTAAGCGAGCAAAATTATAACAATATGTTTGCAGCGAAAAGTTTAGCGTAACCAAAAAAATGGAAATTGAGGAGAGAATTGAGGCTTTTCGCAAATTAGGCGATCGTATTAAGTACCATCTTGGCGGTGATCTGGACAAACTACATGCCGGTGCGTCAGTCGAAAATGCCTGGTTCACGCGTGATTCAGTGGAGAATGCCTTAAAAGGAATTCTTAGCATGCTTAGCGGTGATAAGGTTTCCGCATGGGCTTCTACCTACGATTTGAGCATAGAAAACCCCAAGGTAATTGGTATTGTCATGGCCGGGAATATCCCACTTGTCGGCTTTCATGACCTGATTTCGGTGCTGGTTTCAGGTCATGTAGCGCAGATCAAAACAAGCTCAAAAGACACTTTTCTTGTCAAACAACTTATTGGATGGATCGTAGAAATCGAGCCGAAATTTGATCAATTCATCCGTATTGTTGAGAAACTCAATGATTTTGATGCCGTAATTGCAACCGGAAGCGATAATTCGGCGCGCTATTTTGAATACTATTTTGGGAAATATCCCAGTGTGGTTCGAAAAAATCGAACTTCGATAGCGATTTTACAGGGTTCCGAATCCGATGATGAGTTGATTTCGCTTGGTCATGACGTTTTTGATTACTTTGGACTGGGCTGTAGAAATGTATCCAAACTATACGTGCCGAAGGGTTTTGATCTGATAAGGTTACTGGACACATGGCAGGAATTTTCGGAAATTGGTAATCACCACAAATACAGGAACAATTACGATTACCACAAGTCCATTCTACTGGTGAACGGGAACAAGCACATGGACACCGGCTTTTCCCTGCTACGTGAGTCGGACGAGCTGGTATCTCCGATTTCCCTGAATTATTACCAGTATTACCAATCCCAGGAAGAACTATCGGCCTTTCTGGAGCCATTAAAAGACAAAATCCAGTGTGTAGTGGGCAAAACTGAGCCAACTAGTATTCCTTTTGGAAATTCTCAAAGACCTGAGTTATGGGACTATGCTGATGGCGTGGATACCATGGAATTCCTCTCCAAATTATAAAATCAGGTTTAGTTGGGCGACACCCTAATGAATGTTAATTTTGGATTTTTACATGTTTCACTAAATCATATCTAATGTCTCAGGATTTCTTTGGTATCGAAAAAGAACTTAAAACAGCTTTAGGAACACATAAATATTACAGCCTGAAGGATTTATCGGCAAAAAGACCGGAAGTACAGAATCTTCCCTACTCTATCCGAATCCTTCTGGAAAATGCAATTCGAAACTACGATGCATTTGCCGTTACCGAGGATCACCTGGAAACGCTATTGAACTGGAAATCGACCGCCAATGAAAAAGACATACCCTACAAACCCGCTCGTGTCTTGATGCAGGATTTTACGGGTGTGCCGGCTGTAGTGGACATGGCTTCTATTCGCTCGGAAGTATCACGAAAAGGGAAAGACACAGGAAAAACTAACCCGGTGGTGCCGGCAGACATGGTGATTGATCACTCAGTAATGGTGGACTTCTTTGGTACACAGAATTCGTATCAACGAAATGTAGAGATTGAATATGAAAGAAACGAAGAGCGATACAAGCTTCTGAAATGGGCACAAAAAGCCTTTACCAATTTTAGTGTGGTCCCTCCAGGTATGGGAATCTGTCACCAGGTCAACCTTGAGTATCTCGCTCAGGGAGTGATCGCACGGGATGGCTATCTATTTCCTGATACCCTTGTGGGAACGGACTCACACACACCCATGGTGAATGGAATAGGAGTTCTGGGCTGGGGCGTTGGTGGAATTGAAGCGGAAGCAGCCATGCTGGGCCAACCAATCTATATGATCCTGCCACAAGTGGTTGGTCTGGAGCTTACAGGGAAATTGCCTGAAGGAGCCACCTCCACGGATATGGTATTGACCATTGTAAAACTTCTAAGAGATTACGGCGTGGTGGGCAAGATCGTGGAGGTTTTTGGAAGTGGACTGGACTTCCTGACAGTGGCTGACAGAGCTACTATCTCTAATATGTCTCCGGAATTTGGTTGCACAGATACGCATTGGCCTATTGATGACCAAACATTGGCATACATGCAAAAAACCAATCGATCAAAGGAACACATCGACATGGTGGAAGCTTACGCCAAAGAAAACCTTCTTTGGAGAGATCCGAATGACAAAATTGATTACACAGACGTGCTGCACCTTGATCTGGGTACAGTTGAGCCAACCATATCCGGTCCGAAAAGGCCTCAGGACAAAATATTGCTCAGGGAAGCGAAAGAAAAGGTAAAAAGCTTACTAGGTGAGAGCTACAGCCGTGAATACGTACCCGTAGCGGAGCGCGATGGGTCAACAGGTCTGGTAGAAGGAAAGATCAAATCCATCCCGATGAAAAAGTCGGACCTGAAGTACGACTTGTCGGATGGAGCTGTAGTGATCGCGGCCATCACTTCCTGCACCAATACATCCAACCCTAGTGTAATGATCGGGGCCGGACTCGTTGCCAAGAAAGCAGTAGAACTTGGGCTGAACATTAAACCATGGGTAAAAACATCCCTGGCTCCCGGCTCTCGGGTAGTGACAGAATACCTGGAAAAATCACAGCTTCTTCCCTATTTAGAGGCATTGAAGTTCCATGTCGTAGGATACGGTTGTACAACCTGTATCGGAAACTCCGGTGACATGATGCCGGAGATACAGAAGGCGGTCATTGAAAATGATCTGGTCGTATGCTCCGCATTGTCAGGTAACAGAAACTTTGAAGCCAGAATTCATCCTAACATCAAGATGAATTTCCTTGCTTCTCCGATGCTGGTTGTGGCTTATGCCATTGCGGGTAGAATGGATTTTGATATGGTAAATGAGCCCCTTGGTACGAATTCAAATGGTGATGAAATTTTCCTTAAAGATGTATGGCCAACCCTGGAGGAAATCAATGGAGTAATGGACAAAGTGCTTACACCGGAGGATTTTGCCAAGACATACGCAACCGTATTTGATGGTGACAGTACCTGGCAGAAGCTGGATGCCCCTTCAGGTAAAATCTATGAATGGGACGACAAATCAACCTATATACAGGAGGCACCATTCTTCCAGGACATCCAGGAGGAAGTGCCGGAACCGGAAGACATTACAGGTGCCAAAGTGCTCTTGCAATTAGGGGATATGGTAACCACGGACCATATTTCACCCGCCGGAAAATTCCATCCTGAACAACCGGCAGGAAAGTACCTGGTCGAGCATGGTGTGGAACAGAAAGATTTTAATTCTTACGGTAGCCGACGTGGAAACCACGAAGTCATGATGAGAGGGACTTTTGCCAACGTGAGAATTAAAAACAAGCTGGCCAAAAAAGAAGGCGGATGGACTACCTATCACCCGACTGGTGAAGAAATCACTGTATATGATGCCGCCATGAAGTACGCGGAAAATGATACTCCTCTGGTAGTGATAGGTGGTAAAGAATACGGATCAGGCTCATCAAGGGACTGGGCTGCCAAAGGAACTACTCTGCTTGGTGTGAAAGCCGTGATCACAGAAAGTTTTGAAAGAATACACCGGTCAAACCTCGTGGGAATGGGTGTACTGCCTCTGGTATTCATGGAAGGTGAAACTCAGGAAACACTAGGTCTGCAAGGTGATGAGACCTATGACATAAAGGGACTTTCCTCAGATCTTACCCCAGGTAAAGTGGTAGATGTGACTGCGACCAAACCCGATGGCTCCAAAATTGAATTTCAGGCAAAATTGAGATTGGATTCGGGGGTTGACGTTGAATACTACAAGCATGGAGGTATCCTTAACTACGTTCTAAGACAGTTCATTAAGGAATAGTCCCCAATCGTCCAAAACCTTCAACTCAATGATCTGAAGTCATTCCAGGAGAAGATGATCAAGAACAATAACTTCATCACGGTGCTCATTGGCCACAAGGATAAAATTGACTTTGATGCACTTTCGGATTACGGAACGGTGAAAGAAGTTACCCTGGATGAACTCTTCGGCTATGAAAGTACTGAAAAGGTAGTAATACAATAACAACCTCTTAAAGCCCGGCTGATTTATCTTCCGGGCTTATTTTTTGTAAATTGTGGATTCATTTAAATGAACCTACAATTCAATTAGAATTATGAAAAATCTAAACCGGATAGTACAAATATTTGTGATCATAGCCATTATTTCGGCTTGTTCTCAGTCATCTCAAAATTCAGGTGAACAAGATTCAGCAAGTGAACCGGAGGCCACGGCAAAACTAACCCTTACCAAGGCTCCGGCATCACCGGAATTTGCAGAAGCGCAACTGATTGCGGATGTCTATGACATGACGCCAACGGATACCAGCATCAATGCAAGTTTTGAATTTGTTGTTGAAAACTATGACCTGGGTGTCCAAACACCCGATGCGGCCGAAAGAGGTATTGCCAATTCAGGTAACGGTCAACATATACATCTTATTATCAATAATGGCCCCTATTCGGCCCATTATGAACCCGCATTTGAAAAGCAACTTGATAAAGGAGAAAATGTGGTGCTTGCATTTCTATCAAGATCTTATCACGAAAGTGTAAAAAATCCTAATGCATTTTTTCTGGAGGTTTTTACCGAGGACGATGCAATGCCGGAATTTGACCTCGAAGGACAGCATATGTTTTACAGCCGTCCAAAAGGAACATACAGTGGAGCGGACACTGAGAAGTTGATGATCGATTTTTATCTGATCAATACCTCTATCTCCCCTGACGGAAACAAAGTGAGAGCCACCGTGAATGGTCAGGAGTTTATGATAGACGAGTGGGCTCCTTACTACGTGGAAGGATTACCAAAAGGCACCGCGACAGTTAAACTGGAGCTTCTCGACTCCAATGGCAATCTGATACCAGGTCCATTCAATTCTGTAACCAGAGAAGTAACACTGGAATAAAGAAATATTTAACATTTGTCCAAAGGAGTGCAATGCACTCCTTTTTTATTTTAAACAACTCCAATCGGCATTGCCAAAGCCTTTTATATTTGTCAAAAAAACGCTCATGAGAAAATCTTACCTGGCCTTAGCTTTCGTGGCTCTATCCCTGGCCTACTCCTGCGGAGACAAAGAAGAAGCCCCTCCCGATCCATTTCTGGAACTGACTGATTTTGATTTTGACTTTAATACGCTAAATGGATGTGAATTTGACACTGGAAATCCAGGTACCGCCTTCGACCATACTTTAAGCTGGCGTTCTACGGATAATATCACTCCAGTAAGTCTTACTGCGGTAGTAGATTACGGCTCGGGCACTTTTGAGATGGACATTCCGACGGACGTAATGACAGTGGAAGTCAGTGGTGGTGGAGGTTCAAGAAGCGATGATGTCTATGAAGGTACAATTTCTTTCAGCTGGTGCTATCGCTTTGGGTCCGAAGATGTTTCTGAGTTTGAATACACCTGGGAGCTTAGAACTTCATCGTTTACAGAAACTTTGATGACTACCCTCAATCGTCCTTCCGGAGCGAACTAAAGAAGATTATAGACATAAAAAAAGGGAGTCGAGACTCCCTTTTTTTATGTCTTTTTCGAAAATGTTATCTTAAAAAGTGACACCAATTCCTAATCGAATGGAGCCGATGGAGACATCCTGATCGAATGTCGTACCAGTTGCGCTATCGTAAAACGAGTATTCTAGTTTACCCGGACTAATTTCAAATTGTCCAAACAATTTGGTCCATGATACATTAAAACCGAGGGCAGTTCTGATACCAAACGCAGCTCCGTCATTATAGACATTGGTAAATCCATCCTCATAATCAGGTCCTAGTCCCAGAACCGGTCCTAACCGGAAATACCCTGTCAGATTAGTATCGTCATTTGGCTTGTAATTGAAACTGGGACCTAGCTTATATTCAATAAAAAAGTAAGGAACATAAGTAGATTCTACCGGTAAAGCTTCGCTTGCATCATCCAGGGGATTTAACTGCATCACAAGTCCGTGAAAAAGGCCGATCTCCATAGTAGGATCCAACTCATATATCTGCAAGTGATTGGCCACACCCAAAGCGAAGCCTGTACTCGCTGGTCCCTGACTTTTGAAATTCCCGGACGGGGCAGCCAGGGATATATATGCTGCTTTGTAACCATTGCTACTGGCTTTTTGTCGGGGGGCAGATTGCTGAGTTTGTGTCTGTTGCCTACCGCCTCCAGTGATTTGAGCCAGGGATGAATGGCCAATAAATAAAATTGCTATCAGAAAAATGTAATTCTTTATCATGTTATTATAGTTGGTGTTTAAATAGGGATTGTGGGGATTACATTACGTCAAATTTCCACACGTTGAATTTACCGTCCTCATTTCCTCTTTGCGATAGGAAGAAAAGAGATTTACCGTCCGGTGACCACTGCGGAGACATGTCATGTCCACCGTGAAAAGTCAATTGTCGAAGGTTAGTACCGTCCAATCTGATCAGGTAAAGATCAAGGTTCTTTGGTCGTGTCGGGGATTCCTGAGTTGATCCTACACAAGCAATTATGTCGCCCCTTGGTGAAATCGCAGGACTTGAAAATCCTCTTTCAGGATCATTCAGGATCATGGTTTCCGTACCGACTTTCAGGTCGATCATCCAAATCTCCCCTCTTCCTTCACCATCTTTACTGTTTCGGGTTACGATCATTTTGGTTTCATCCGGAGTAAGGTTTGGTGTAAATCCTTCCGTGAATTGTGTTAATAAAGAAGAATTGAGGTTAACATTCCACAAATAATACCGGCCATTTTCTTCTCTGGTAAAATAGATGCTGTTACCATCTGATGTGAACTGGGGGCCTAACTCGTTGGTGGATGCGGCAGTCACTTGCTGAACAGCCGCGCCTTCCGTAGCGTTTATGAGGTAGATATTTTGATAAGCTCCTCTTTGCTCCGTAAAAGCAATCTGACTTCCGTCAGGTGAGAAGGTCATGTCATTTACATGACGGTTGAAGGTACGTTGAACCGTAGCCCGGCCTCCGCTGATATTTTTGATGTAGAGATTCAGGAACTCATTGGATTCAGCAATGTATGCCAGCTTCTCTCCATCGGGAGAGATGGCTATCATAGGGGCTGCATACCACTGAAGTCTTTTAGTGATGTCATCGACGATAATAGGCGGTCTGACAACTTTCTCGTCTTCCCTGGTATATTGAACAAAACTCATGCCTCCCTCCTCGGGTACCGAGACGCTTGCATAGTCCACGATAAATTTTGGGTTACAATCTACCAGCACGATAAGGGTAAATAGAAGCAACAGAGAAAAAACAATGCTAAATAGTCGATTGGTTTTCATGAGCGTTTAAGTAAGATAGGATTATAAGATTTTTGTACAACAATGATAGCATAAAAGGCTCAACGAGCCTTGCAAATTTGGATTCTCCTTTGAAATATTTCAAAATGAAACGTCAGAAATATTATTATTCTACCCCAAAAATGACCAAAGTTAGGTATGTCCATCTTGCACTATGACTTATTTCCGAATCTATTTTCGGTGATCCTTTTCATTATGAATCCATACGGAATCATAATTATGGGGTAGGTCAAGTAAATCAATCCCGCTGCGCTGAACGCAAAAGCATCGTTACCTGGGGCCAGTTTCGTGATAAGGATACTTAGTGTTGGCGGCACCGCCATAAGCAAATTTGTGATCATGGATGATTTAGTCTCAAATTCCTCCTGAGGTGTGAGGTTTAAAGAACTCTTTTTCATCAGGGCAATCATATACAAAGCCGAAATGGTCATGAAGATCAGTACGGCCCCCATTCCATAATAGATCATCAATTGCGGAGCGTCCCTGAGAGGAAGCATTGTGGTAAACAGATCATCAAAACCACGACTGTCTCCGGTAAAGGCATAAGTGATCATTTTGTAGAGTACCTGCATCAGAAATTTTAATGGATACACATAAAAAAGCAGCAAAAACAACAAAAACGTATTCACCGCCACAGTTAATGGGTCCTTCAAACCGTATCTGATAAAAAACAGATAATGTTGATACCAGATGACCATCAGCAGACTGATCGTAGCGCCAAATGGCACAAAATCCACCATGAATTTTTCCAGGTCCGCATAGGTTTCAGGATTCCGGGAAGATAAAAGCAGTAAACCAATGGCAATGGCAAATACACCATCACTAAGGGCTTCGATTCTGGTATTGTCTACGCCTCTGAATTTAAATCCGGCCTTTGACCGACTTTTTTTGGATTTAAGTTTTGCCCTTATCCCAATCATATTCCATAAAGCTAATACAAAGACTCCTGGTGACAGAATAAAAAAAATGGCTAAAACGCAACCTTGTAATGCATAATACCATTTAATACACAGTGTCAGATGCAACCTTTGGTTGCATTAATTCATCTAATCAATAAGAAAAACTCAAAATCATGCTAAAAAACCTCCTAAACGTTGCCATTCGGAACTTAACAAAACATAAGTTCTATTCGCTGATCAATATTTTCGGACTGTCCATAGGATTGACATGCTTCCTCATGATCTCCGCCTACGTCATTGATGAAGTCAGCTACGATGAATTTCAAAGTGATGTGGAGAGGGTCCAAAGAATGGATTTCCGTGGAACCATAAATGGAAATACCTTTAATACGGCCCTCGCAGGTCCAGCTACAGCGCAAGTCATGGTAGAAGATTTTCCGGAAGTGGAAGACGCCATTCGTCTCAGAAGTATCGGAGATCGACTTTTCAAGAGAAAGGATGAGGTCACTACCTATAAAGAGGAGGGTGTCATTTACGCGGATAAGAATTTCTTTTCGTTTTTTGACATCAAGCTACTGGAGGGCAATCCCGAAACATGTCTGGATAGGCCTAATACGCTGGTGATCAGTAAATCTTTCGCGGAAAAAGTGTTTGGTGATGAGAATCCAGTTGGGGAGACGCTGTTGATGGATAGCGACAATAGCCATGAGGTCACCGGAGTTTTTGAGGACATGCCATCCAATATGCACTTTCATTACGATATTTTATTGTCCATGGAAGGTCGAGAAGAAGCCCAACAAAAGATCTGGCTAAGTTTCAACTTCAACACCTATTTGAAATTGGTTCCCGGAACAGACCCAAAGAAACTGGAGGCTAAGTTTCCGGCTCTGGTAGAAAAATACCTTGGCCCTGAATTTGAGCAATTTATGGGTCAGAGTATCGAAGAGTTGGAGGCAGCCGGCGGTTCTGCAGGATTTAGTCTTTTCCCAATGAAGGACATTCATCTCCACTCTGACAAACTGGGTGAGCTCGAAGCCAATGGAAATATTCAATATGTATACATCTTTTCAGCGATTGCGCTCTTTATCCTGATCCTGGCGTGTATAAATTTTATGAACCTCTCCACAGCCCGTTCCGCCAATCGAGCAAAAGAAGTAGGTGTCAGAAAGGTCATGGGAGCTTACAAATCCTATCTGGTCACACAGTTTCTTTCGGAAGCATTTCTGATCACACTTGTCTCTATTCTGATTGCTTTTGGCGCCAGCTACCTCCTACTGCCATCTTTCAATGAATTGGCCAACAAGCAAATCGAGATTTCAAGGTTTTTCTCCGGACAGTTTCTGGCCGTAATGGCCGGGGTGCTCATCATTGTCGGTTTTCTTGCAGGCAGTTACCCCGCCTTTTACCTATCTGCTTTTCGACCGGTGGATGTACTAAAAGGCAAGCTCAACCTTGGCATGAAAAGCGGTGGGATACGCAGTACGCTAGTGGTCATACAATTCACAGTTTCAATTATCATGATGATTGGTACGGCCATTGTTTTCAATCAGCTGAATTACATTCAGAATAAAACATTAGGATACAGCAAAGATCAGGTAATCATGATAGAAGATGCCTGGTTAATGGGCGATAAACTGGAAACCTACAAGAATGAGGCTCTGAACTTTCCAAGTGTACTCAACGGCACCATCGCCACATTTCTTCCGGTAGGCACCACAAATAACAACAACTTGTGGTTTGAAGGACCAACAGCCGGGTCTGGAAAAAACCATGTCATGCATAATTATCGAATTGACCATGATTACATCCCAACACTCGGAATGGAAATTATTGATGGTCGAAATTTCTCCAGAGATTTTCCGGCAGATTCGTCCTCAGTGATTTTGAATGAAGCCGCTGCCAGACAATTTGGTTTCGAAAATCCGGTGGGAGAGGTAATTTCTACATACGACGGGTCCAATGATCAGCCTGTTTCCGACACCAAAAGGATTGTGGGTATCGTCAAGGACTTCCATTTTTCAACGATGAGGGAGAACATCGGACCGCTCATTTTTACATTGGATCGTTCCAGAGGATTTGTATCTTTCAAACTTGAAACAAAAGACTTACAAGCTACCATCGGAAGTCTGAGGGACCTTTGGGACGAAATGGCTCCCGGACAGCCATTTGCCTACAGCTTCCTGGATGACAGATTCAACCGGCTCTATGAGGCCGAGCAAAGAATAGGTGATATTTTTAGTGTTTTTGCTTTTCTGGCCATGTTCATAGCTTGCCTGGGTCTCTATGGCCTGGCTGCTTTCACAGCGGAGCAAAAAACCAAGGAAATAGGAATACGAAAGGTTCTGGGAGCCTCCATAACACAGATCATTGTCTTATTGGGAAGAGAGTTTGTGAAGTTGGTGATCATATCATTCGTGCTCGGGGCCGCAATCGCTTATTTTGCGATGAAGGAGTGGCTCAATGAATTTGTTTATAGAATCGACATCAATAATCCGTTGATCTTTTTATTGTCAGGGGCTGTTGCATTAGCCATTGCGTGGTTAACGATGAGCTTTCAATCATATCGGGCGGCCAGAACAAATCCTGTTAACTCTTTAAAAGATGAGTAACCTGTTTTCATAAACTAAATTAAAAACCTCATGTCCTGCGACATGAGGTTTTTTATGACTCAGGGAAGAGATGAGAGTCGCGATTTATTCACCTGGTAGCAACTACTCCCATCCTCCTCCAAGAGCCCTATATATGTAAACCTTAGAATGCATCTGCTGCATTTTGGTCTCAATCAATTCAAACCTTGACTCAAGTGCTTCTCTTTGGGTCATCAATACTTCCATATAATCTGCACGTGCCGATCTGAACAAGTTATTGGATATATCCACGGATTCGGTCAAAGCCTCCACCTGTTCTGCTTTTAGCTCGAAACTGCTTTGCAGGTTTTCCATTCTGCTTAGTTGATTGACCACCTCGACGTAAGCGTTAAGAATGGTCTGCTCATATTCAATCACTGCTTGAAGCTGTCTGGCATTGGCGTTGAAATAAGTTGCCTTGATTTCCTTTCTGTTGACAACTGGTGCGACAAGGTCACCCGCCAGTCCATAGACAATGGATTCCGGTGCTACTGCCAAATAAGCGGGATTAAAGGCATGTAAACCAAGTCCTGCCGATAATCCGGCCGTGGGATAAAATCGTGCCCTTGCCACTGCCACATCCAACCGTGCAGCCTCCAGTTCCAGCTCCGCCTGCCTGATATCCGGTCTATGGGATAACAATTGAGACGGTGTGCCTGGTTTGACTGAATTTGGTTCCAGGCGCTGAAAGTTTTCCGAACTTCTTGGGATGGGCTGTGGATAGCGACCCAACAAATAATTTAAGCGGTTTTCTGTCTCCACTATCCGCTGCTGGATGCCAAACTGTAAACTACGTGTGTCTAAAACCTGTGCCTCAAATCGTTTTACTGCCAGCTCAGTTACTCGTGTTGCTTCCTTTTGAAGCCTCACAATTCGCAAAGCATCGTTTTGAATCTGAATATTTTGAAGTACAATCAGCAGTTCATTGTCCAAAGCCATTAACTCATAATAAGAATCTGCAATCTCAGCGATCAGATTAGTTATCAGAAAATTACGCCCTTCAACTGACGCCAGATATCTTTTATTAGCAGACTCTCTGGCGTTTCTAAGCTTACGCCAAATGTCGATTTCCCATGATGCCATTGCCTCAAATCGCATTTCGGTAAGCGGCTCAGGAAATTCCTCACCAGGCTCTATCTCATTATTTGCCTCTAACACACCATTTCTGGTATATCGACCGACTTTGTCCACTCCAAGGTCCACACCTACATCTATGAATGGTTGATACTCACCTCTTAAGGCATCCACTTCATTTCGTGCCATCTCCAATTCCTGAAGCACTATATTCAACTCCTGATTATTTTTCAGTGCTGTGTCAATGAGGGCTATCAAATCGGGATCCGAAAAGTAACTCTTCCAGTCTATCTCAGCCGTATTAACCGAATCCTGATGATCCGGAAATGATTCCGGAGTATCCCTATTTGGCTCTCTAATGGTAAGCTCCGGAACACATGCATTCAATCCCAGCGAGATCAAAACCATGATGCTTATTCGTATTAGTCCTTTTCTATTCATGGTTTTGTCCTTTTGAGTTACCATTTTCAATTGATTTCTTTTCATGCATCATTTTTAGAAGTCTGTCCTGGTCTTCCATCGTATGGACATACTCTTCGGACAATGGCTCCTGATCCTCATCATTGAGCAAACTCTTACCCTCTATCATTTTACCGAAAGCATAGTAAAGGCCTGGAATAATCAGTACACCGAACACCGTCCCCAATAGCATTCCTCCCATGGCAGAAGAGCCTATGGTTTTGTTTCCCACAGCACCGGCACCTGAGGAGATAACCAGAGGTATCAGGCCTGCAATAAAAGCAAATGACGTCATCAGAATAGGTCTGAATCGCACTCTTGCACCTTCAATGGCCGCTTCCAAAACAGTAGCACCCTGGCTATGCTTCTGGACAGCAAATTCTACAATCAGTACTGCGTTTTTACCGAGCAGACCCACAAGCATAATCAGCCCGATCTGGGCATATACGTCATTGGCCAGTCCAAGTAACTTCAAAAGGAAAAAGGAGCCGAAAATCCCGATAGGCAACGAAAGAATAACGGCAAGCGGCAATAGGAAACTTTCATATTGTCCGGCCAAAACCAGGTAGACAAAAATGACGACTATTATGAAAATAAACAGAGCTTCATTTCCGCGATCGGCCTGATCGTAGGATAAGTCTTCCCACGCTATGTCGTAGCCATTAGGTAATGTGTTGTCCGCTACTTCCCTGATAGCAGAAATGGCATCACCGGTAGTATATCCATTTGCCGGCAACCCACGAATTGCAGCGGAGTTATAAAGGTTGTAGCGTGTAATCTCGTTTGGTCCCTGGCGCTTGGTGAGTTTCATGAATGAAGAATATGGAACCATCTCTCCGTGTTCGTTTTTTACAAACAGATTACTCAGATCGGACGGATAGCGCCTATACTCAGGTCCGGACTGCACATATACTTTGAAGAATCGCCCAAACCTTATGAATCCCTGCTCATAGGTACTGCCAATCATTATATTGAGATTTTCCATGGCCCTTCCAATGGAAACTCCTTTTTGCATGGCTACCTTATTGTCAATTTCCAACTCGTATTGCGGATAATTGGCAGCATAAAAAGTGAATAGACCAGATAGCTCTTCTCGTTCCCTTAAGGCGTCCATAAAATTATCATTTATCTTTTCGAAAGCCTGATAATCGATTTCATTGGTTTTATCCAAAAGTCTCAATGAAAATCCTCCGCTGGTTCCGAAACCGGGGACAGCCGGTGGTTCAAAAAATTCAACAATTGCACCCAGGTCTTTTGTTTTCACCTCAAGCTCCTCCATTATCTCATGCACGGAATGCTCTCTTTCTGACCAGTTTTTCAGATTTATCAGACAGGTTCCTGCATTTGACCCTCTTCCCTCTGTCATGATTTCATACCCTGCAAGAGCCGATACGGATTCTATTCCTTCTACTTCCTCGCAGATGCGTTGAAGTTCCAGCGCCATTTTGTTGGTTCGCTCCAGGGTAGCCCCCGGAGGAGTCTGAATGATGGCATAGATGGTACCCTGATCTTCATTTGGGATAAACCCGGACGGAAGGACCTGGTTTTCAATTAATATTCCGATTCCGAAGAAAAGCAAAACACCAAACGTCAACATTCTGCGGTTGACAATATGCTTAAGGACACCAACATATTTTCCAGTGAGCTTCTCGAACCAGGTATTGAACCCATTGAGGAATACATCGATCATGGTCTTCTTTCGCTTATCTCCATGATCTTGCTTAAGAATCATCGCACACAGGACCGGTGTAAGTGTCAATGCCACAATAGCGGATAACCCAATAGCACTGGCCATGGTAATGGAAAATTGGCGGTAGAAAGTGCCTACCGGACCCGGCATAAAAGTAATCGGCAGAAATACAGAGGTCATCACCAGCGTGATCGCGATAATAGCACCACTGATCTCTCCCATTACCACCTTCACCGCCTTTAACGGGGAAAGGTTTGTCTCTTCCATTTTGGCGTGAACCGCTTCCACTACCACGATCGCATCATCCACCACAATCCCGATGGCCAGCACCAGGGCAAACAGGGTGATGAGGTTTATGGAGAGTCCAAAAAGTTGCAGAATAAAAAACGCTCCAATCAGGGAAACCGGAACTGCCAAAATCGGAATTAGCGTGGACCTCCAATCACCACCGAGGAAGATGAAAACAACGAGTGCAACGAGGATAAAGGCATCCCTGAGTGTGTGGATTACCTGATCGATAGATGCGTCCAGGAAGTTAGAGACATCATAACTGATCTTATAATCCATGCCGGGTGGGAAGTGCTGTTCCATCTCCGATAATTTTTCCTTCACCTGCTCTATG
Source organism: Cyclobacteriaceae bacterium (assembly GCA_965228045.1). Taxonomy (GTDB): domain Bacteria; phylum Bacteroidota; class Bacteroidia; order Cytophagales; family Cyclobacteriaceae; genus JANQEU01. The sequence goes on from OZ245789.1 coordinate 3,891,076, forward strand.
ACAAGGGAAGCATTACTCCCTACCGTTTGTTTCAGGACAATTGCCGCAGCCGGATAACCATCAAGATTAGAGTAGATGTCAAAAAATTCGCTTCCTAACTCCACTTCAGCTATTTCACCTAAATGAATGATTTCACCTTCTTCATTTTCCCGGATGATAATATTTTCATACTGTTCCGGTTTACTATACCGTTCCTGGTAGACGAGTACATACTCAAGTGACTGTGCCTGCTTACCTGAGCTTCTTCCCAGCCGGCCTGGCCGGCCTATGATACTCTGTTCCATCATCGATTCCATTACCTCTTCCGCTGAGATCTTATAGGCTCTCATTCTATCCGGCTTTAACCAAACACGCATAGCAAACTGCCTGCTACCAAGAATCTGTGCCCTGGCTATGCCTTTGATCCGTTGGATCTCCGGAATCATGTTTACGTTGGCATAGTTGTAAAGGAATTTCTCATCGGCATCCTCATTGGTACTGTAGAGATTTACATACATCAGCATACTGGGCTGAATTGGAGTAATGATCACGCCTTCCCTTTGCACCAATGGCGGTAGTAATGGCATGACCTGATCTACCCGGGTTTTTACTCTCACGACTGCCTCGTTAGGGTCAGTTCCCGGCTCAAAAATTACCCTTATGGTGGCTTCCCCTGCACTGGTAGCATCCGATGCGATGTAGCGCATGTCCTGAACACCATTTATAGCCATCTCGAGAGGGATAAGCGTTGAGTTGACCAATACTTCAGCACTTGACCCCGGATAGGCAATAAAAATGTTAACCGTTGTAGGTGCGATCTGTGGAAACTGAGATATAGGTAGCGTTTTCATGGCCAGCGATCCTGTAAAAAGGAGGACAATAGATATCACTATTGCCAGCACAGGCCGGTGTATTATTCTTTTGAAAAACATCTTATGATTTGTTTTGGTGAATGAACTTATTCAGCGTGTAGCTGAAGTTGTGCCAGCGCAGTTTGCGGTTCCAGGAAGTCAATCGCGATCTTGTCATTCTCGCGAACTTTTCGCAGTCCTTCTAGCAGAATCTTATCGTTGTAATCAAGACCAGACTTCACTTGATACAGGTGGGGCAATTCTGCACCAACTTCTATCCTTCTGGATCGTACTGTATTGCCTTCATCGATAACGAAAACATACTTCTGATCAAGAATTTCAAAAGTTGCCTTTTGAGGTATGAACTGAGCATTTCGTATCGGAGTCCTTACCAGGATATTGCCTGTTTCACCATGTCTGAGCAATCCATTTGGATTTTGGAATGTGGCTCTGAATGCAATGTTTCCGGTTTCGTTGTTAAAATCTGCTTCGATGGCCGTAACCTGACCCTGCTGATCAAACAGCTTATTGTTAGCCATCATCAATTCCACAAGCATAGTGCTGTCTCCACGTACTTTGGACTTATACTCAAGATATTCCGCCTCGGGAACATTGAAATAAACCCACATTTCACTATTATCAGACAAAGTGGTCAGCAGCTCGCCTTCTTCTACAAGACTTCCGAGTCGTACATGAAAATGGTCCATGATGCCGTCAAAAGGCGCTCTAATCTGAGTGAAATCGAGGTGTACCTGGGCCAGCGCCACTTCAGCTTTGGCCTTATCTAATTTTGCTTTGGCCAAAGCCAGCTCATTGGGCGCCACCACATTGCTCTCGGCCAGTTGCTTTGTGTTTTGATATTCAATTTCAGTAAAACTTGCTTCGGCTTTGGCTTTATCAAGTTCTGCCTGGTATAGCCTGGGCATAATCTGGAACATCAATTGGCCTTTTTTGATGAATTGACCTTCATCTACATAAATGTTTTCCAGGTAGCCTTTTTCAAGTGCCCTTAACTCTATGTGCTGTGCTGAATGAATCTGACAGACATAATCTCTGGTAATAACAGTATCCAGCTTTAACGGGCTGGTTATCTGGAAAATTGAAGCCTCCTCATGGTGCTCACCATGAGATTCACATCCTGTGATGTAAACGATCGTGCATATACCTAAAAGTATTGTAATTCTTTTCATTGTTAATTGATTATGATGGATTGGATGATTTTGGACGGAATACCGCCTAATCCGCGCAGGATGCTGTAGGGATATGGCATTCCCTTATCCGGATCCTACCGATCAGAAATTGGTTTGACCTAAATCAATTAACAGTGCAGTCTGAGCTGCTGATGCAGAATAAAAATCTTGGGATTGTTCCGTTTGGCTAATGGGCGATAGGAATTGCCATGTTTAACGAAACCTGTAGAAATGTTTTGAGATTGATAGTTGTATTCCTGAACAAGTCCATTGGAATCCAGCGAGTCCTGTTTCTTTTCCGAAGTCCTTCCTTCACGAAATTCTTCTTCGGTTTCCTGTTCTTTTTCAGTCTCAACCTCTGCTACTACCTGCTGCTTATGGAAAATCTCTACCCATATATAATCCGTGACAGCCAGGGTCAGAAATATGGATAAGAAAATATTTAGCAGCTTATTTCGCATCGGATACAAAAGTACCAAGAATTAGTGGAAGAAAAATACAATCGTATCCTGCAGGATTTTATTAATGTAATCCGGCATATATTCAGTTGAACCAGACAGCATACTTTTTTCGTCGAAGCTCCAATGCCAGTTTTTTCTCCTGCTTCAGGGCTTCCGCTTTCGTGGCAATTGGATCTATGTGGTTATACAAATTAGGTCGAAGGTATCTGCCATATTTCCATACGATTTTGGCTGATAGATTATAACCTTTCTTATTTCGGAAACCTGTTCGATGCTGCAGAAATCTTTCCTGTGGGGTCTTGCTGGTCATACCGACATAAAGGCATTCCAGCATACCATTGAACTGAGGGTTAGCTTCTTTGAATTTCCTGTTTTCAGAAAATACCTTTTTTGATAGTTCAATGACATAAATGTGATAAGGCATCCTGTCAAAATTAGGACAGGATGCCTCCAAATGCCTTAAAGAAAAACCGAAATTCCAACATTAAAAAAATTCGCAATGCTGACAGAATTTTGAGCGTTAGGCCATTCTCTGGATCCAGGCTTCGATACCTAGCATTATCATCTCAATCGATACCGAGCCCACAAATAATGCAGTGATCCTACCTGCAATATCAAAATACCTTTCCACCAATTCTTCACGACTTTTGCGAACGTAATCATGAAGTCGTTTTAGGAAAAAAATTGTTACCAGAGACACCGAGACAGCTAACAAAATAGCCAGGCAGGATTCCAATATGCCCATTCTTTGACCTATGACCACACTTGCACTAATCGTGCCCGGACCAATCAAAACGGGCATGGCTATCGCTCCTGCAATGTGTTTTGACTCTCCCCTAAGAAACTTGATTGAACCAGGCCCCCTAAACAGAAATTGTATACCAATCAACAAAAAAACCACACCTCCGAAGATCTGAAAAGAAGCAAATTGTAATTGAAGTACGCCGGAAAAAATCGTGTCGCCCAAAACTGCAAAACAACAAAATACTGAGGCGGATATAATTCCTGCTCTCACCAGAACCGGTCGGAAATGCTTTTCGTCCAGTTTCTTGAGAATATCAATGAGATAAACGATGACTAAAAATGGATTAAGCAACACCATGAGCAGCATCGTGGACTTGGCAAATTCAGTCATTGGGCCTGATTGGTCTTAGAATCATTGAATTAGTTTTGTCTGCTCGAAATTGGGAAAATCAAATCGGATTATCCACAAAATAGGATTTTAAGATGACAGAAAAAGTGGATAACAAAATCATTTTCAATTCCGGCTATAACTTTCATTTTCCTTAATTTGTATTGGGTAAGCCCCAAACAAACCACCATCTCGTATGTACTTAATTTTTGATACGGAAACCACCGGTTTACCGCACAATAAAACAGCTCCTGTCGAAGATCTGGATAACTGGCCTCGTCTCGTTCAGATCGCATGGCAATTGCATGATCCTAAGGGTAAGCTTGTCTCATCAGGCAATCATATTGTCAAACCGGAAGGTTTTACGATACCATTCAATGCTGAAAAAGTACATGGCATTTCCACAGACAGGGCGCTTGAAGTAGGAGAAGACAGAAAAGAAGTCCTTGAAAAATTCTCCCGAGACGTTGCAAGGGCCAAGGTACTGGTGGGGCACAACATTGAATTTGATAATAAAATCATTGGGGCTGAGTACCTCCGTACGGAGATGGAAAACATCCTCCAGGAAATGCCCAACATCGACACCGCTACTGAAACAGTGGATTTTGCCCAACTGGAAGGCGGAATAGGTGGACGGTTAAAGCAACCCAAACTCATAGAGCTCTATGAAAAACTTTTCGGTGAGGGCTTTGGTGACGCCCATGATGCTGCCTACGACGTGGATGCCACGGCAAAGGCCTTCTTTGAGTGTCTCAAACGAAAAATCATCCCTCCTTTCGAGCCGATTGAAGTTACCGAGATCAGTTATGAAGCCCCGGATCTGGAGGAAGCAAACTTCGCATGGATCAGGAAAAAGGCTTCCGGTAAGATTGGTGAAAGTGAAGTCGTTGCTGAAGATATTTCAGGGCAATTTGTCCACCTGCACGTTCACTCACAATTTTCTGTACTGCAGGCCACTCCCGAAGTAGAGGCCATTGTACAAAAAGCAGCGGATGATGGAATGCCTGCAGTTGCACTCACGGATCTGGGCAATATGTTCGGGGCATTTAAGTTCGTACGAGCCGCACTAAAAGCCGGAGTAAAACCGATTGTAGGTTGTGAGTTTTTCGTTGCTGAAGAAAGACAAAAACTTCAGTTTACTAAGGACAATCCCGATAAGAGATTTCAGCAGGTCCTACTGGCCAAAAACAAAAAAGGATATGAGAATCTGGCCAAATTAAGTTCGTTTGGCTACATCGAGGGACTTTACGGCCTCTATCCGCGAATCGACAAAGCACTGATCCAACAATACAGCGAAGGCGTCATTGCGCTAAGCGGAGGATTGACGGGTGAAATCCCACACCTGGTGCTAAACGTGGGCGAAACCCAGGCTGAGGAAGCCCTCCTTTGGTGGAAAGAAGTATTTGGGGAGGATTTTTACATTGAGATTGGTCGCCATGAGCTGGAAGAAGAAAATCACCTGAACCAGGTACTTGTTTCACTGGCCCGAAAGCACGAGGTCAGGATTGTGGCTACCAATGAACTGTTTTACCTGGATCGTACTGATGCCAAAGCACACGACGTGCTTATCTGTATCAAAGAAAATGAAAAGCAGAGTACTCCTATCGGACGAGGTCGGGGGTTCAGGCCAGGCTTACCCAATGACAATTACTATTTTAAATCCCAGGAGGAAATGAAAAAGAGCTTCGGGGATATTCCCGAAGCCATTGAAAACATTCATGAAATTGTCTCCAAAATTGAGGAGTTTAAGCTCGAAAGAGATGTCCTGCTTCCGAAGTTCAATATCCCTGAAGAGTTTAGGGTAGCTGACGACCCGGATGGAAAGAAGGGAGAAAATGCGTACCTGAGACATTTGACATATGAAGGAGCCAAAAGTCGTTATGATTCCCTGACCGATGAGATCCGCGAACGAATTGACTTTGAGTTGGAAACCATCGAAAATACAGGGTATCCCGGGTATTTCCTGATCGTACAGGATTTCACTTCAAAAGCCCGTGAAATGGGTGTGTCCGTCGGTCCAGGACGTGGTTCCGCGGCCGGGAGTGTGGTGGCCTATTGCATTGGGATAACCAATGTGGACCCGATAGCCTATGACCTCCTTTTTGAGCGATTTTTAAATCCTGACAGGGTTTCCCTTCCTGATATTGACATTGACTTTGACAACGAAGGTCGGGAGAAAGTCATCGAATATGTGGTGGGTAAATACGGTTTCAACCAGGTAGCTCAGATCATCACTTATGGCACCATGGCACCGAAATCCGCCATCCGGGATGCAGGGAGGGTCATGGAACTATCACTGCCAGAAACTGACAGCATCGCGAAGCTGGTGCCTGAGCGGCCGGGGACAAAATTTAATAAAGTTTTTGACGAAGTCCCGGAGCTGAAAGACATTAAAAATGGCAATGACCTGCACGCTCAGGTTCTGAATCAAGCCATTGTTCTGGAGGGGTCTTTGAGGAACACAGGAATTCATGCCTGTGGTGTCATCATCACTCCGGATGACATGACCAAGTTCATCCCCGTTGCCAGGTCAAAAGATTCTGAACTACTGCTCACACAGTTCGACAATAGCGTAGTCGAGAATGCCGGGATGCTCAAAATGGATTTTCTGGGTTTAAAAACCCTATCCATCATTCGCACAGCCATAGAAAACGTCGAAAAGCGATATGGCAGAAAGATTGACATCGATAAAATTCCTCTGGATGACGCGAAGACCTATGAGCTCTATCAAAGAGGAGAAACCAACGGAACCTTCCAGTTCGAGTCACCGGGAATGCAGAAACACCTTCGCTCGCTCAAGCCTGATAAGTTTGAGGATCTGATTGCCATGAACGCACTGTACAGACCGGGACCGATGGAATACATCCCAAATTTCATCAAAAGAAAGCACGGTCAGGAACAGATCAATTATGACCTGCCCGAGATGGAAGAATACCTGGCGGAGACATATGGGATCACTGTCTACCAGGAGCAGGTGATGCTCCTGTCCCAAAAGTTGGCCGGATTTACAAAGGGTGAGGCGGATGTATTGCGTAAAGCAATGGGAAAGAAGATCTTCAAACTGCTGGAAGAACTGAAGCCCAAGTTCATCAACCAGGCGGTGGAAAAAGGTCATCCTAAGGAGAAGCTTGAAAAAATCTGGAAGGATTGGGAGGCCTTTGCGGCATATGCTTTTAATAAATCCCACAGTACGTGCTATTCGGTGGTGGCTTACCAGACTGGTTATCTGAAAGCCAACTATCCGCAGGAGTACATGGCCGCTGTTTTGACGCACAATCAGAGCAACATTGACAAGGTCAGCTTTTTCATGGAAGAGTGTAGAAATCAGGGCATTAAGGTTCTGGGACCGCATGTCAATGAATCAGATCAGCATTTTACGGTAAACCAGGAAGGTCAGATCCGTTTTGGGCTTGGCGCAATAAAAGGGACCGGTGAGTCCGCCGTACAAGCGGTCATCGAGGAAAGAAAAGAGAATGGCCCTTTTGAAGATATTTTTGATTTTGCCAAGCGGGTAAATTTGAGGGCTGTCAATAAGAAGTCCTTCGAATCGTTGGCGAAAGCCGGCGCATTTGATTGTTTCAACACCTTCCACCGACGACAATATGTAGAGGTGGACGATGACGGAACCTCACTTATCGAGAAGTCGATCCGGTTTGCCAATAAGCTTCAGATGGAAGAAGCAAGCTCCCAGGCCTCGTTATTCGGTGGCTCGAGTGGTACGGAATTGGCTAAACCAAAGCCGGGAAATATCGAGCCCTATGGTGACATCGAAAAGCTAAACATTGAAAAAGAGATGGTGGGTCTCTACATCACCGGCCATCCCCTCGATCAGTACAACTTTGAAATGACCTACCTCACCAATACGAGGATCAAAGAACTCAAAGAACCTGAAAACCTTAGTGGCAGAGAAATAAAATTCGGAGGCATCGTCACTGATGTTCAGCACCGAATGTCCAAAAAAGGAAACCCATTTGGCCAGCTGACCCTGGAGGACTATGAGGACAGCCATACCTTTTATCTATTCTCAGATGTTTACCTCAAATTCAAGAGTTACCTGGAGACAGGTTGGTTCTTGTATGTAGGAGCGTCTGTCCAAAACCGCTGGAACAGCGAGGAACTGGAAGTGAAGATCCATTCCATTGAATACCTTGGAGAAATAAGGGAACGATTGGTAAAAGGTCTGGAGCTACAGCTAAACATCGATGACATCGATGAATTTACGATCTCTGAGATTGGTCAGCTTGCTAACCAGTTCCCTGGTCCATCGCAGCTAAAGCTGAACATCGTAGGCGTTCATGATGAAAAAATGATCAATGTGGAAATGCTCAGCAGGACTAAGTCGGTAGAAACTTCCACTGAGCTTATCAACCAGCTGAACCGGATCGAGAATATCAGGTTCAGGGTTGTCACGGGCTGATTTGTCAGATTCTAATATCGAATTTCATTTGTAGAGGAATTGCTTTTGGTTAATTTAGAGGTGAATCACTATTTCCCTTCCTAGGCTTAAAGGCACAACTAAAACACGCTCATTATGAAATCGTTTAAATATGCGGTGGCAATGGTGCTATGCCTGTCCACCTTTCTCTCTTTCGCCCAGGTAACTCACACCGTTTGGATCGCTGACAATAACCCCAATGCTCCTGATGGCGACCACATTTTCTCCTCATTGCAGGATGCTATTGACGCAGCACAACCTGGTGACTCTGTCTACGTACAACCGAGTCCGACAAAATACGGATCGGCCACCATCGATAAAGAAATACACCTATTCGGTATTGGATTCAACCTTGATAAGGATGCACCTCTTACCAGTACCATTACTCACGTCTTCCTGACAAATAAACCAGACAATGCCACCAATTCATCCAAATCCACCGTGAGAGGATTAAAATTTGACAATTTGTACATCATCAGAAACAACATAGGAGCTCCGGATTACATTTCAGAAGATGTCACGATATCAAACTGTCAGTTCATTCAAATGTCTACAGGCAGTTACTATTACGCCAGAATAGATAGTTTGACACTTTATGACAATTACATCACGTCCGGATTGGCTTTCGATAGGACCGTAACCAAACTTCAGTTAAGAAACAATCTGATCAATGGTCAGATCTATTTTACAGCAACCGGGTATCATTCCGGAATTATCAGCAACAATATTATTTATGCTTACCTAAGGAAAAATTCTAGTGGTGACGACCTAATCATTCAAAATAACAATTTCATAGGGGCATCGGGTACCACAGCCTTCAATGTCACCATGCTGGATGCCATCATTGCAAACAACATTTTCTATGGCAGAACACCAAGTATAGTGGCTGCGGGAGGCAGTTCTTCCACCAGCTTTCAGCGAAATGTTTTCAACAATAATCTTGCCTATGGAACTGAAAATGACGAATTACCGCCATCAGGTGGCGATTCCAATAATTCAGGAGATGAAAATCTGGAGGGAGATTCGCCGTTATTTGCAGATGTTGACATCCTAAGTACCTGGTCATCATCTTATGATTTTACACTTGACACTTCCACACCTTCTCCTGCGATTGACGCGGGAAGTGATAATTCCGATATTGGGATAACCGGTGGGCCCTATCCCTGGACCGAGAGTAACTTTTCTTTGAATACCACGGCTTTTCCCACTATTCAAACTTTCAATGTAAACACGATCATCAACCCCGGCGATGATCTGGATGTAAGGATCAAGGTAAAAGCCAACTAAGAAGCAGTGCTACGGAGGTTCATTCTTATATTGGGCATATGCCTGGCACAATCCTTTTGTTGGGCGCAATCGGACATTGTTCAATTGGAATATTATGTGGACGAAGACCCCGGTGTTGGAGAGGCCACTGAAATTCCCATGTCCCAGGGACAAAACATAGATATCAACTACTCGATTCCGGTCTCTTCCATGAGCCTTTCCCAGGGATGGCATACCGTGGTTGTAAGAGCAAAAAACGCGGACGGCTTCTGGAGTCTGTATGAGAGCCGAAGGTTCTACATCCAATCTGTTGCCGGTGCATCCGATCCGGTTATCGAAGACATAGATGAGGTAGAATACTATGTCAATGAGGATCCCGGTGTGGGTCATGGAATTAAGATCAGCATTTCTTCGGGACAAACGTTGGATTTTGAAGATGTTGTCAATACAAGTGAGGCAAAATCAGGATTAAATGTTGTAGGTATTCGAGCCAAGAATGCCGCTGGCTTATGGGGATTCACGGAAGTAAGATCATTTTACCTTCAGGATGCTGACCCGATCGAAAACAGCCCGCCTGGCGATATAGTATTGTTGGAATATTTCTTCGACAAAGATCCCGGGCATGGAAGGGCGGCAGAAATTTCAGTCACTCAGGGTCAAATGGTAGATGTATCTGAGATTTTTGAAGCAGATACATTGTCGGTAGGGCTGCATAAGGTCGGGATCCGGGCCAAAAACGAATATGGTATTTGGGGACTGACTGAGTACAGGTCAGTTTATGTACAATCGGTGGGGAGTGTTACTACGACACCTGTCCTGATCAAAGCCATGGAATACTTCATCGATGAAGACCCGGGGGTTGGAAAAGCCACACCCATTGACATAGCCTCCGGAGTTTCGGAAATAGACATTGACAACATAACACTGTCCACCAATGGTCCACTTACTATTGGTGATCACAGCCTTACCATTCGGGCTCAGAATATGAATGGCTCATGGGGATATTCTGAAACCAAAACTTTCTCAGTAGATGGTGATTGTCCGATTGCATCCTTTGATGTCTCTCTTGCCTGTGCGGGTGAAAGTATCTTTTTAACCGACAACAGCTCGGGAATCCTGGGTGAAGCGGATTATACGTGGTTTGCTGATGGAGATAGCATTTCGAATACGGAAGGTGACATTGCTCATATTTTTGAGGACGAAGGAACTCACACCCTTTCCCTGAAGATCAAAAACGGTGAGATATGTCAGGATAGTACGGGAATCGAAGTTTACATTAAAGACAAACCGATCGCGATTTTCAGTGCTCAAACGGTCACACTGGGAGATACCACACACTTTGAGGTAGATACATTTAACATCGGACCAACTTCCACATGGAGCTGGGATTTTGACTCTGATGACAACGTTGACACGAGCGTCATTGGAAACTTAAAATATGTATTTACCACATCAGGAACATTCATTACAAAACTCACCGTAAGTGACGGATCCGGATGCGAGAACACCTACAACAGGAGCGTAAAAGTATTGGATAGTGCAACTACCACCAGCGTAAATACGCCTATAGAAGATGCAGAAATGGCATTCAGCTATTCAGGAACGTGTATCAACAGCTCCACAACTTTTATCAATGGATCTTTGAATGTGCCTGATTCTGCCATTTATAACTGGGATTTCAATAATGATGGTATTGTGGATAGCAATTCCGAAAACCCTTCACATCAATTTGATACCGCCGGGAGTTATACAGTTAGTTTATGGATCGAAACTGATACGATTTACAGTTTTGCATCCAATGTAAAGATCACGCCCAAGCCAATAGCCAGGTTTGAAGTGACCGGCTCGTGCATTGGTGAGGCCGCAACCATCCAAAATTATAGTGTAGCGCCTTCGGCTTCATTCAAATGGGATATGGATGGAGACGGGGTAACTGACAGTGAGGATCCGGGGCTTTCAGCATTCACTTATGAACAACCGGATGATTATACTGCTTCCCTGTTGCTGGATTACGGAAACGGCTGCCTGGATTTTGAAGCGATCACGATAAATGTGAGCGAGCCGCCTCAGGCGGGATTCAGCTATAGTTATGAGCTCGCAGGTTCTGCTGCGAGTGTTCAGTTTTACAATGAATCCATCAATGGGAAGGATTATATCTGGAGTTTTGGGGACGGTGATTCCTCGATGGTCCAAAGTCCATCGCACGAATTTGGGACAGATGAGACCTACACAGTCTGTCTCACTACCCGGAATGGTTGTAGCGAAGAACAGTTTTGCCAGGAGATGAATTTTTCAGTTCTCGGTGTCAATGATCTGGAGGCCGATATTTCCATTTATCCAAATCCAAGTGACGGACAAGTCTATTTGGAGATATTCAACTCGACTCAAGCCTATCATAACATTGAGTTATTTGATTTTAATGGTAAAGAAATCTACAAAAGGGAGTTTACCGGAGGCAAGCTCAAAAGACTGGAATTACCGTACTTAAGAAAAGGAAGCTACCTGGTCGTGATTTCAAATGAAAGCGGCCAATACCGCAAGACGCTTTTCGTGGGGAAATAGAACATCGGAAAACTGTCCGCACCCCTACAATTCGATTTTATTGATGAACCTAAGATTCAAAGTAAAGGTTATCTTTGCGAACTTGATTATTAGAACTTTAGATTAAACAATAATGGGAAAACCAGTTGAAATTACAGATTCAAACTTCGAGGAAGTAATCGGCAAGTCAGACAAGCCAGTGTTGGTGGATTTTTGGGCTGAATGGTGCGGTCCTTGTAAGATGATCGGCCCTGTGGTTGAGGAATTGGCAACCGATTACGACGGAAAAGCTGTGATTGGAAAGGTTGATGTTGACGTAAACCCTGAGGTTTCAGCAAAATATGGTATCCGCTCGATCCCTACTCTACTTGTTTTCAAAAACGGTGAAATTGTAGACAAACAAATCGGAGCAGTTCCTAAATCGGTATTAAGTCAAAAACTGGAAGCGCAGATCGCATAAGGTATTTTGACATCAAAATATTAAGGCCCTGATCATACGATCAGGGTTTTTTTATTCCATAAAAAGATCCGGGAACTCCTCGTCATATGGAGTTAACTCCTGGATATAGCGCCCAAAAGCAAGAATTGAAGCCTCATCAAAATGATTTCCAATCAGGCTTATGGATCCGGGATTACCATTTTTGTAGGATCCGTCCGGAAAAACCAGACACGGATGACCGCTAAGATTCGTCATCAGCAACTGTGGTCCAGCATAGGACGGCGTGATCAGAACATCAATGTCCGCCATCATTTCATTGATCTGACGGACGAGAATTGATCGTAATCGATTCGCATTGATGTATTCGACGGCAGGAATGAATCTGGCTGCCCGAAAAACATTTGGCCACGCATTTTTCACCTGCCGCACTAATAACGAATCCAAACCGGATCGGGTAAGCTCATCAAAGGCCGCAGCTGCCTCCGCCGAGAGTATAAAACTCATTCCCCCTGTCTCTAACTCTGGCAATTCCTTTTCTATTAACATTACCCCTTGTTCTCTCAATAGCTTTAGCAGAAGGCTGTCATTTTCGTGATTATATCCATCGGAATTTTCAAAGCGAGATTTCAGATAACCTATTCTAAGGTTTTTGACCGATTGTCCCTCATAAGAGTAGTTAAACGGATAATCTCTGACTGACAAATCCTTTCCATCCTCCCCTCGAATGGCTTCAAGCACGATGGCCGCATCGGTCGCATTCCGACAAATTGGTCCCAGTTTGTCCATACTCCAGCTTAGCGCCATGGCACCATATTTACTCACCCGACCAAAAGTTGGTCTCAGTCCGGTGGTCCCGCATCGAGTGCTTGGAGACACGATCGAGCCCAGTGTCTCACTTCCAATTGCAAAAGGTACCAGGCCGGCCATCGTTGCTGAAGCTGAGCCAGCCGACGAACCGCTACTACCCTGCTCCAGGTCCCATGGATTTCTTGTTTTTCCTCCGTACCAGACATCACCCCATGCCAGGGCTCCCAATGTGAGTTTGGCAACGAGGACTGCTCCGGCTTCTTCCAATTTCGTGACAACCGTGGCTTTTTCCTCAATCCACTGGTCTTTGTATGGTTCGGCTCCCCATGTAGTCCGGTATTCCGGCGTAGCCAGCAGGTCCTTTATGCCATAGGGGATACCATGAAGCAAACCGCGATATATACCATTGGACAGTTCCCTATCGGCTCTTTCGGCTTGAGCCAGCGCCACAGAATCCGTGATGGTGATTACACACTCCAACGTATCGCTGTATCGCTTTAAGCGATCAAGAAAGAGTTCGGTGAGTTGGACGGAAGAGACCTGTTTACTGCGAATGAGTGCCGATAGTTTCCAAACCGGATAGAATGCCAATTCGGAAATGTCAGAAGGCATCTCGATGCTCTCAGCCAGGTTCCATTTGATTTCTTTTTGACTTTCGGGAATTCGGGTTTTGTTTAAGGCCGGAAGAAAGACCAAAGATGGGGAAACGGAATTCGGTATAGGAATGCTTCTTAGTGCTTCATAAGCCTCCAGGCGTGATTCCAAAGTCGGTCTTAGGGAGTCCATCTCCGCCTGGTCAAAATCCAACCCTGAGAAATTTCTAAAATTAATGTCCTGTGCAAGAACTTCCGAAAAAAGTAATTGACCGGATACAAGAAACGCGAATAGTAAATGTTTCATCTTAAGGCAATTATAGCGGCTTCAATTCAAAAAAAGTCCTTACCTCTTTCGTCCAGACATCATACCCTTTTCGGTTCATATGAAGCTGATCTTCCACAAAGAGGGAATCATCCGCTGATTCACCTCGAAGCATTGCGTCATGAATCCATATCATGGAAGCGTTCTCTGTTTCTGAAATGGTCTCACTGAAAAGCTGGTTTGTATGCTTGATTTCATCAATAAGATGCATCCGTGAGGGACTGGGTTTCAAACTGATCAATATCAATTCTGAATCCGGAAACCTACTTCTTGCCATCCCGATAAGCTCTTTCAGATCATCATTCACATGTTCCGGGGATTTTCCTTCACTCAGATCATTTTCTCCCCCATAAAGGACGATTTTTCTGGGAATGATATTCTCGAAGAGTTTATTGAAATAAAATTTGCACCAGTAAAGATTACTACCACCAAAACCCAGGTTCAGCACATTCAAAGGCCGAATGTCCCAATGCAGGTCCTCCCAAAGTCTAATCGAAGAGCTTCCATAAAACACAATCAGTTCTTTCAGATTCTGATGGTCATTGATCCTCTTCAGAAGTCTGCTTATCTCTACCTGCCATTTTTTCTCATAGTCCTCTTCCTCCATTTATTGCGGTGTAGTTGGTGCGTGTTTCTTAAGTAAATCCTGGATGTCCTTTTTCATTTGCTTCCTGTAACTCATCAGGAATTCATCTACCTCTCTCTTGTTATTCGGGGATGACACAAACTTGCTGATCTTAAAAGGCTCCTGAATCTGGCATAAATAAGGTGTGGTATTTACTTTCTTATCAAAATGGGCCATGGTGATGGGCACAATAAGTGGTTCCTTTTCCTGCATCAGTGCCAACCTAAAAGCCCCAAATTTGAGTTCTCCAGGTGAGTCGTTGGTGGTATTGGACAAGCCTTCGGGGCTTATGATCAGGTTGATGCCGCTCTTAAGATATTTTGTGGAATCGTCATAGAATTTTTCTCTCGCCTGCTTCGTCTCCTTTACACCCAGCACCGGCGGATCTGACTCAGTGGTAAACACATTTATATGACCGAGCTTTCTGTAATAATGCTGATGTGCAAATTCAGCTCCTTTGGCATAACGCACCACCCTGATTCCCGGATCATTGTAATACTTCATAAGGATCATGGAGCTGATAAAATGCGAATCCAGTGTGATCTGAAAATCATTTGGAAGGGTGGTGGAAGGGTCGTTTAGAAGATGGTTATAAATGAAAATATGGCCGGGTGTTTCCGGTAAATTTTCAAATCCATCAAGATGATAATCCACAGCTTCAAAAACCTCCTGAACTTTTCTCGAGCACTTTATCCGGATTACTTCCGCGGTATCTTCTTCCGGTGCCTCTGACACTGTTTCATAAACTTGCTGAAGACCCAGATAGAAATTCAACTCTCTTTTTGTGTCGTCAAGCAGGTCCAGGCTCAGGGAAGCGATCTGCTTTTCATGACTTTTACCTTCTTCATTGATGCGGTGCAATGTCTCGAAAGCCAGGGCAGTAGTATCTCTGTGCTTGAGCAAATGCGGAACCTGGTGCAGTGGCGATGAAAGCTGAAGCTTGGTCCTGTTGTGAAATATCAGGTGCCTTACGGAGAATATCTCATGGTTGAACTTCGAAGACATGATCCTGGCCTGCGAAATCTGCATCTGATTGGCAATCAGCCATAATATCCTTCTGAAAAATGCCATCCCGAATGGAGTATCCTTCGAGATCAGGAAGTCGAGGTTTTCCTGGCTGATGTAGTAGATCATGGTCTCCTGTCCGGCCCTGGCTTCCAGAAGGTTTTCATGCTGGATGACAGAAGTCCACCCGACCACAAATCCAGGCGTAGAGATGGATCGGAAGGCGTAAAATTTACTCTTGTCTTTGATGCGCTGCAGCCTCACCTCACCCTGGGCAAGTATGTACAGCCCGGTGGCGGGTTTGTCTTGCTCATAGATGACCTCCCCCGGGAAAAACTGCCGCTTTTCTGATAATTCCGACAGCTTTCTCAGCTGTCTCTCCGTAAATACATCCAAAAACGGGCTCCTCCTGAAGGTCCTCATTATCGTTTTGGTAGAGGCTCCGGGCGACTCATAATGAGACTTGGAGTGCGGAAGTTTCTTCTTAATCGGCTCATTGAATTTTTCATTCAGTAAGACCGCGGACTTCAGGTGAAAATAGCTTTTTTGGGCTACAAAGCGAAGAAAATCAACATCCTCCCGCTCCTTGATTCCCTTTATCAATTCCTTAAGGTCCCATTTCAGCAATTGGGCCACTTTAGACTTTACCACCACGTTGGCGGTATACCTTCCGGGGTGGTTAAATCCATTCCATCCCACAGGTACGTAGGTTTCGCTGGACTCACCAATGACCAGGTTCATGTTAGGATCACTCAGGGTGATCTGAAAAGAAATCTCACCAACAAGCAGCATGTAGAAATGCGTAACTTCTTCATACTGTTTGGTAAGCATGGTATCCTGCCGGACCAGTACCTCAGTATATCCATCAGGAATTATTGGATCAATTGTCAATTTCGGAATTACGTTTTATCTACTGTTCGTGCAAAAATATTACGTATTATACATCCAAAACGATTATTTGTTGCGCAATTACCAAATTTTTCATTTTGGATATATAAAATTAATAAATTGGATAATAGATTCCCGAAATGATCAGAATCCAATATTATCCGATTCATGTACAAAATTTTCGGCTTCATTCACAGAAATTCTTTCCTGTTTTAAAGTCTCCATACTTTCACAATCAAGAAAAAATAATCACATGAAAAAAGTCAAATTTGTATTCTATCCAATTTACTTACTTTCAATCGCATTTGTACTCGCCATCTCCTTCGATATCACCGGAACGTTGGAATACATGATGAAAATCGGAGTTTTCAAATACTTCTCCGATCTTCCATTTCTTGGCAGAAACCTTCTTTTGTTTTTGAGCGCTTTGATGGCTGTTGAATTTGTGATCAACAACTACGAAATATTCAAATTCAGAAAATCAAAGGCTTAATTATTTCTTGCGTGATTTGAATCCGTAGGTGGATTGTCCAATAAAATCATGCGGAATACCCTCATCTCCCGGGAAGCCCAGAGGAATTGATCCATCTTCTTTCGGTATATAATGCGTCTTGAAGAGATAATCCCAAAGACTCAGACTAATACCAAAATTCACCCCAAGCTGTCTGTTTTTAGGTAGATCGTAAGCGTGGTGCCATAGATGCATCACGGGATTGTTAAATACATACTTTGCAGGACCCCAGGTAATCTTAATGTTAGAATGGTTAAAATGACCAATCGCGATGGCCAGAAAATGCACAAAGTAAGATTGCTCCGGTTCAAAACCGCCTAAAATCATCACGCCAAATACCTTCAAAGGCTTATACAGGATGTTTTCCATCCAATGATAACGCAGGTGTGCGGCAAATCCCATCTCCTTGACGGAATGATGAATCTTGTGAAATTCCCAAAAGGCGGGTACTCTATGGAGTAATATGTGCGTGAACCATTGGACAAAATCCAGCACAATAAAAAATATCAATAGCTGCCACCCCATGTGAAGGGAAGAAAGATCGATAATCGCAAGGGACTGCATACTTATGCCCATCTGACCGAAACCGATCTCCAAAAGTCTATAAAATCCGCTGATGACCACCGCGAAAATGAAGAAGTTGAAAAACATGTAAAATGTATCCAACCAGAAATCCTTTCTGATCAGGTTCTGCGCTTTTCTCCACGGAAATATGATTTCCAGTCCCCATACAAGCAATGATATCAACACCAATCCCCAGAAGTAATTCTGATACCACGGCACGTCAAACAGTATTGACCTCCAATACCAATTTGCAGTGCCAGCTATCGCGTTCCAAAAATCCTGTACAACGTTCATTTAATCATCTAGTTGATACCATTCGATATCCGTAAGCGGAGCCCTTCTACCCTTTTCTTCAGGAGCATAGTTCCGGGCTAGATAGTCCAAAATGATCTCCTCATTTCTCTCACCTAAATCCCACAAATTCTGTGTCGCCTGCATCCACCTGATCATACTCAACCAGCCTTCCCTTGTGGCCCGGTTTTGAGTGATCAGTTTGGCCGAATGACATGGTGTACATGACCCAATCACAGTCATAAGTCCCTCATCATCTATCAGCCCCGTGGCAACATGAATCCCATCTTCCACCTTTGTAAAATCAACAGAACTGAATGCCTGTTCTTTCTCACTGCCACATCTACTTATCGTAAGCATGACAAAAAAACTGATCACCGATATTTTCCGGAAATGCCTAACCATTTTCCACCTTAACTGCTATTCTATGGCATGCATTATTCAGGTATCCCCTTGGGTTCCAGCCGGGAAGTACCATCGGTTGACTTACTCCATTTTCATCTGTAGCTCTGGCCCAAATTTCATAATATCCTTTTTTGGGGAATGTAACATTTGTTGCAAAATGCTGCCAGGCCAGTCGATTTTCCGGTTCTGATATTTCGCAAGCTTTCCAGGTTGACCCAAAATCAATGGAGTACTGAACACTCTTCACTTTTTGCTCACCTGCCCATGCATGTCCCCGAATTTCCAGGGATTGTTTATCTGCCAAAACCGCACCGGATTTTGGATAGGTAATCAGACTTTTTACGGGCATAGACTCAATGATGCACATCTCCTCATCCCGAACAACGGTACCTGGGGCCACAGTTTCACACGGTACCCTGTAGGATTGTCCCGTCATTTTTGCGCCATCATGTACCTGATTACGAATCGACAATTTGTTGATCCATTTACCCGAGGCTGAAGCGGGCCATCCACCTGCCACAAGTCTAAGCGGATAGCCGTGCGCGATTGGAATGTCCTGATCGTTCATTTCGTAGGCCAGGATTGTTTCATCGAGCAAAGCCTTACTCATGGGCACACCTCTTGAAATGGCCTCTTTTCCCGGGTCCCTGCTGAGATGTAGATCGGCACCGTAATAAGCAAGGTAGACCGCATCTTCTTTGACACCTACATCTTCAAGCAAATCCCGGACCCGAAGCCCTGACCATTTGGCGCAGCTTACAGCCCCGATCGTCCATTGGTTGCCTTTGGCAGGCGGATTAAATTCACTGCGACCGTTGCCCCCGCATTCCAATACCAACTGGTAACTGTATTTCTTAAACTTTGTTTTCAGATCCTGAAGGGTGTAGGCTTTTTTCTGATTGGCAGATTCACCTTCTACCACCAGTGTCCATTTTGAAGCATCAATGTCGGCTGGAATGATCCCGTTATTACGAATGAACATTTTATCAGCCGGAGTGATATTGTCATCCAGAATGTGGGCTTGTGCTTCCATATTCCAGGGACGATCATTCAATACGATCATGTCCTTATGCTTATCGAAAAGGTCATATGGGTTTCCATCCTGAAGAATTACCGGAACATACCGATCTGGCATTTTTGAGCCAAAAACGATCGGTACACCAGCGATGCCCAGCACTGTAGAAAGCACACTTTTCTCTACAAATTTTCGTCTCTTCATCAGGTCAATATTGTAAATGGGAAAATTAAAGATATTTCTTCCGAAATATTATCAATCAATAACATAAGGTCCACCTTGTAGTTAATTTTGATATTGTGGAAGCCAAGATCGACAATTTCAATACATGGGTACCGGGTGCCGATCCGGAAACTCTGAAGTCTGACATAGAAGCCCTGATCAGAAAATCCGGGTTTACCGTACTTAATTTTATGGACCATCATTTCGATCCTCAGGGATACACAGCATTATGGCTTGTCGCCGAGAGTCATTGTGCCCTTCACACATTCCCCGAGGAGAACAAGTCATACATTGAAATCAGTAGCTGCAACCGTCAAATGTTTGTTGACTTCATTCGTCATTTCAACAAGTTTTATAATCAAACCAACTGATCACCGTGAAAATTAATAAGCGCCGTATTTATGAAATGCTGGAAAAAGACGAGGGTGATGATAAGCTGAGCAAACGCTTTGACATCTTCATCATGACCCTTATTCTACTCAATGTAGCAGCAGTGATTTTTGAAACCGTAAAGGAAATACACGATCAACTCGAACTGGTATTCGTCTACTTTGAGTACTTCTCGGTGTTTGTTTTCTCTGTGGAGTACCTGCTAAGATTATGGACCTGCACAGAAAATCCGAAATACGCCCACTCAGTATTGGGTCGTGCCAAGTTCGTGTTTTCCTTTATTGCCATAATAGATCTAT
Organism: Cyclobacteriaceae bacterium; assembly: GCA_965228045.1. Taxonomy (GTDB): domain Bacteria; phylum Bacteroidota; class Bacteroidia; order Cytophagales; family Cyclobacteriaceae; genus JANQEU01. The sequence goes on from OZ245789.1 coordinate 3,911,310, forward strand.
TGGCTATTCTGCCTTTTTATTTGCCTTTGTTCCTGGCGGTAGATGGCAGATTTCTAAGGATACTGCGATTGTTCCGAATCGTAAGGATCTTCAAAATGGGTAGATATTCTACGGCATTCAATATGATCACCACCGTGATCGCTAAAAGAAAAGAGGAGCTGCTCATCACTTTGACCATAGTTTTGGTAATGCTGATTTTGGCTTCCAGCCTGATGTACTATGTAGAGAATGAAGCACAACCGGAAGCTTTTAGCAGCATTCCGGCCACGATGTGGTGGGGAGTGGCTACGCTTACCACAGTTGGTTATGGTGATGTCTATCCGGTAACAGGAATTGGACGAATGCTTGGAGCCTTCATAGCAATTCTTGGAGTGGGAATTTTTGCACTTCCAGCAGGTATAGTGGCAGCTGGATTTGAGGCAGAGATCAGCAAGAAGATGAAGTCAAAAGATGAAGAGGATTAACCTCAGATACAAATCACTGATCAATACGGGCATTCAGGTAATCCTATCTTACTGGGGATATCTGGTGTACGATTATTTCTATGGGTTGAATCTCCAGCTCACTGCGGTACTGGTTATATCGTTAGGAATAAGTGTTTACTTAGCTCATCGCATTGAATCGATTCCAATCAATCGACCTGTAAAAGGCGTGTTGTCCATTATCGCTTGCCTGATTCCGTTTCTTCTCTATCCCCTGACCGCCTGGAGTATAGAGTGGTGGAGTCAGAGCTGGATTGTGTTGTATATAATGCTGATTACCGGAATTTTCACCGTCGGTTTACTCAAAAATTATTCTTCACTTGCCGCTGCAGCAATGGCAGCGATTTCCGTGTTCTTCCTGCCTTACGACTTTTTTCCTGATCAGAATATCTACAGGGACAGGCTGGTAAAAAGCGTAGAAACAAATTCCGGTAAGGTCCATGTCACTACCTGGAGAAACCATAAATGGATATTTCATGACCGGGAATTGAAATTGTCTACCATAGACAAACACATTTTGGAAGAAAGTTTCGTGATTCCTGCGCTAATGAATAATGATGGAAAGGAAATTCTTGTCATTGGAGGCAGCAATGGAATCGCCGTTTCAGGGTTAGGAAAGTTTGCCGCGGCTGAAGCCAATGTTAAATTCATTCCGGATGGAGCAGATTATTTTGAGGCCATCTCCTCAATATCTGTCGACGCACTACCAGTTAATTTTGAAAAAATTCAGGATGATCCGGTAGCCTTTCTAAAAAACTCCTTCCAGAAATTTGATCTGATTTTCATCGATCTTTTAGATATTGAAATGATGGGACCTGCATTTTTTGAAAGTTGCAAAGAAAGGCTCAATGAAAAAGGCATTGTCGTTTTCAACGCGGGGGATTATCATAAAGCCCTATTGCATCAACTGGTGAAAAGAGGGCTTGAATCATATGGGTTGGATGTAATGGTCTATCACACACAGGTACCCACCATTGGTCAAAACTCTTGGGTGATGGCCAGGAAATCAGGAAAATTCGTAGAGATAGAAAATCAGGATACCCCAAAAAATGCCAGATGGTGGACACCTGAAGCCATGCAAATGATGTCTTCTTCAGGAAAAATGGGCTATTTCAGGGAAAGAACTCAATACAGATCCCAATATCCATTCAGGTAATATTTGTAAAGCACCGGATTATGAATGCGATTGACCTCAATCGATTTATGTCTTTCTGGAAAAACTTCGTTCCCAAAATGAGAAATTCTTACTAGGGCGTCATTGGTGAGCCATTCTGTTTCCACATTGATATCCTTCTTAATCAGGTCCTTTTTTAGATCCCGCCCGAGTTCTTTAGTCCCCAAAATCCAGCCCCACTCACCCAATGTAAGAACCTGGTTATGTAATTTCAAAGTATTAAATCCGGCGGCTTTCATGGTCAGATCAATACATTCAAATGCTGCCTGAGCGTAATAAGGACTGGTGGCCTGAGTGATCAGGATGCCATTTTCACACAACACTTTCTGACAAAGCCAATAAAACTCCCGGGAGTAAAGCCTCCCTAAATCGACGGTCCTTGGATCAGGAAAATCTGCGATTATCACATCAAATTGAAGTCCGGATTTCTCGATATAGGTAAAGGCGTCTTCGTTGATCACATCTACCCGGCTATCCGCGAAAGCATCGTGGTTTATTTCCTTTAAAACCGGATGATCACGACCCAGGTCCGTCATCATTGGATCCAGGTCCACGAGTGTCACGGACGTGGGGTCATACTTCAAGACCTCCCTGGCTGCGGCACCATCGCCGCCACCTAATATCAGAATATCCCTGGGTGAAGAATGAAGTAACATCGCAGGATGAACCAGCGGCTCATGATACAACTCTTCATCCATGGTACTTAGCTGCTGATGCCCATTGATGTATAACCAATGGAACCGATCGCTTTTGGTCAATACAATTTTCTGATAACGACTTTGCTCAGAATAGACAATTTCGTCCTTGTACCGGACCCGATCTCCCCAGCGGACGACATCATCGGAAAATACCCCAGTCAGTAGCAATATGACGAGTACTATGCCAGCAAAACCGGAGAAGTACCTTTTTTGTGTTAAGCGCAATTCCCTCCAGATCACTGCAATAAATACGATGGCGACCAAAAAATTTACCGCACCTAAGACCAACGGCGTATATTGTAATCCAAGTATTGGCAATCCCACAAAGGCAAAAAATACACCTCCTGCCAGGCTTCCGTAGTAATCATTCTCCATAGCTGAGGAGATATTGAATCGAAGTGACTGGAACTGTTCATTCAGCCTGATCACCAACGGGATCTCCATTCCTATCAAAAGCCCTACCACAATGCTCAGCGTATAAATGATAATTAATGTATGCCCAAATAGTGCAAATACGGCATAGACGATGATCGTTACATTTGATGCGATGATAGAAAGGGTAAACTCAGTGGTGATGAACTTTCCCAGAAGATCATTTTCAAAATTCTTACTTAGTCTGCTCCCAAGACCCATGGAAAACAGCATGATAGAGACGGTCATGGTCCATTGGAAAACCGAATCCCCAAGGAAGTAAGTGGCCAGGGTAGAAAGCGTGTACTCTGAGACTATGCCAGCCAGTCCCGTGGCAAATAAAGCGGCTTTTAGAAATGAAGAAGTATATCGCACTTTACAGTGCCCATGTGATCATCATGGACCCTCCAATATACGCAAATGCCTCTACAAGGGCTGCTCCCGTGTTAGGGTGCTCCTGATTGACAATTTCATCAGTCAGTTTCTGCCCCGGAAGCAGAATTCTGTCTGTCAGAAACCTGGCTATCGGAAGAAAAATCAAACCAAATCCAAGGTTAAACGCTACGTCTTCCGCTGTAGTGACCCAACTAACAAAATCGTGCATTAATGCATTCCGAATCAAGTTGGCTATGGCAATAATGGCTCCGGCATAACCTACGGCCACGGCTACATTACCTTTTACAATATGATCATGAATGTCATAGGGTGTTATCAAGTTGTAGGTATAAGTGGTCCCTATCAGAATGATTTGACCTCCAATCCAGTAAATGATCGCTGTGGTCAAAGGACCTGCCGAACCATGGGATTCGCCGTAAACGGCTCCAAGGATGATCAACCCTGTTGCGATTGCGTTTGCTCCTTCTACAATTCCGGTTCCCACATTTTTGTCCTCAAGGATCTCTTTACCAATCTTGAAACGGGAGAAAATCAGCCGGTCGTTGAGAGTTTTGGACATATTCAGGAGCACAATGGCTAAAAGTCCAAATGACCCAATGGAAATCAGGTCAGCTACGAGGCCATGGCTGGGGCCAAGCACGGCACTTCCAATGGCCAAAATCAGACCAATGAAATACCCTACATAAGCAAAAGAAAATGCGAGGTTATCGTTTTCTACCAGCTCGTAGGCGACTTTGGTATTCTTGTTGAAAAGCTGGTAGGCAAATTTCCCAACCAAAAAAAGCACAAAGCTGATCGTAACATAGATCAGCGTAGAGATGATGTCATCCAGTAATATCATAGTGATGTTAGGTTTGTGGTTCTAATTTCCGGTCACTTTCCAAATCCTCCACTTCGTGACCTGGAACTTCCATAGCTTCTGGAAGTCCGGCTTCCAAAAGACCGGGAAGTGCGATTGGAGACCCGTCGCTTGAATGAGGAAGTATTTCGGCTCCAACTGCTGTTTGGATTGTTGGTTCGGCTGTAAGCGCTGCCTGTACCGTAATATCTGCCTCCCGAGGTAGTAGTAGGCCCATAATATCTTCTGCCGGATCCACGGTAATTTCTATCCCAATCGTTGTAATAACCCCTGGATACCGGATAACTGCCCATCCTGAACATGCTGGAAAGGAAGGCGTATTGTCCATAAAAAGCCCAGAAACTGCTGCCACCGGAATTCTGCCAATGTCCGTATTTTGGATTTCCTACGTAATTATTATAGCCAGGAGGAGCGACCGACTTGGTCAATTGGCCCGTGCTGTCTCTGGCTGCAATCTCCATCCCCATGTCATTGACGTACTGCTCAAATTCATCCGGACTCACCTCATGCCATTCAGTGATTACCTCGTTAATATCACCATTTCCTCTGTCCCGGATTATTCGATACTGATGGTAGTATTTTTCAAAAAAGTTACCTTCCACGTTCATGTCATGAAGTACGATGGAATACACCTCATCTGTAGGAAGATCCCTTACGATCTCATCCAATGGGCTTTTTTGAAAACTGTTGGAACCGCATCCCAGTAAGAAAACTGAGAGTGCTGTGATCAATAGTGTTTTTGATGTGAGTTTCTGCATTTTATTTCCTTTCGTTTCCGGGTATTATGTTTGAAAACTGATACTCCTTTAATACTACGCCTGCATGCGCCTCAACGTTGTGCTCATCCCATTGAGTGATTGAAATGACTTTCTTCTCGTCTTCCGAATAATAATCCCAGGATATGAATTCCTCCCACTCTTCCTTCTCCTTACTGCAATCCCTGCAGTAGCCGGCACTATCTTCTTCCATATGGTATAGCTCGCCCTCGTAGTGTATTTTCCTTGGCGGACGCTCTTTCTTTTCCACCTCTTCCATCACATCCTCCTCGATCTTTCTAAGCTTAATGGACTTCATAAAAGTGATGTCAAGCTCATCGTCGTCTTCAATGTGAAGATACCCTGCATCATCTCCGCTGTCAATTTTGAATTCAGCCGTGAAGTTTTGGTTGCCCCAATCGTATTCCCACATTTCTTTCACCACCCAGGACTTCATGTCAAAATCGAACACGAATCCAATATCCAGGTTTCTTAGCGAAAGATTTGTGACGTCATACGCAGGTTCGGCTTTTTTCTTTTTGAAGAAATCAAACATACTATTCTACAAATACCTTTTTAAAGAGATAAAGCACGCCAAGCGCAATCAGGAGTATGATCCCTACACGAAACAGGACTCCAAACATGAAGCTGAAAATGAAAATGAATAAGGTCACGATCAGCACAGCTTTGAAAATATTCAATACCACCATTACAATACGAAGTTTATATTTTTAATATCCAATCAGAAAGGATCACTCTTTTTTATCCATTCCCAGTTTGGCTTTCAGTGCTGCCAGGTCATCTGCAGCTTTTACCTCTCCGGAATCACCTAAGGCTTTATCTATCTCATCATCCAGGGTTCTGCTCTCGCCAGCCACATCTCCGTAAGCTTCTGCCAATGCTTCCTGCTGAGCAACTTTGTCCTTCATTCTTTCCAGCATCGAAACGGTGCTGGAGGAATCGATCTGAGCCATTTGTTTATTGACTTTGGCCGTAGCCTCGCTGACTTTCACCCGGGCCTTCAGGGTCCGCAATTCATTTTCGTATGCACTGATATCCGACCTCAACTTTTTTACCTTGGAGTCAAGCTGGGACACGTTGGTGTTAAACCTGTCCATCTCATTCTTTGCCTGGTTCATGGCCGCAGTAAACTCTTCTTTCTTGGCAAGCGCTTCTCCTGCCAGCCTGTCGGCTTCCGCTCCCTCGAGTTCACCACTCTGTGCTTTCTTCAACAGCATTACCGCCTTATTCTCATAATCTGAGGCTTTAGACTTGTTGCTCTGTACGTCATTCTTAGCCCGAATTGCCATGGCTTTTACCTCGGCCAATGCTTTCAAACTCTCATCAAGATCCTTTTTCAGATCTCTTATGCCCTGTTCTGTCATCTTGATGGGATTCTCCATCTGGTCTATGGCCGAATGAGCTTCTGCCTGACCCACTTTAAATAATCTTTTAAATACGCCCATTTTTATAGTTGTTAATTGTTATGTCTTATTTACTTAATTCAATCAGCTCATCTGCATACTCACTAAGCAACAATGCCAGTGAATTGAGAGTAGCTTCAATTTCATTCAGATCGAGGTTTTCACACTCGTGTGTATTTCTGAAGAAGACTTTTTTCCCGGACTCGTCCAGCGCGAAGGCTCCATGAATGATGTCCCTGTTCTTGATCAAAAGTCTTTTGAACACATCCTTGTTGTCACTTTTGATCTCAAACAGGAATTGTTCCACGATCAGCATGGGATCAGCAATGATCAAAACGATGTTGGTCATGCCTTCATCCTCCTTTTCTACCACAAATACTCCATCTTCCTCGTCTTCCTGTACGATGTTAAAATCCAGTTCTAATAAATAGTCTTTTACTTTCTCGAAATATGATTCCATTGTCGTCTTTTACGTTTTTCGGTGAGCGGAATCCGAAGTTACAATCTTCCGGAGTATTGCTCAAATTTAATTACATTTACGAAGCAATCAGCTAAAAGTTATAGAATGGCTCAAAATATTAGCAAAAAATTTTCTTTCATTGGAGAGAACATCCGGAAGATCAGGGAAGCTAAAAAGATAAGCCAGGCAGATTTTGCCAAGCTTTTCAATCTTGCCAGACCCAGTGTAGGCGCGTACGAGGAGGGGCGATCCGAACCCAAGATAGATACACTTATTCAAATCGCTAATCATTTTAGAATATCCATTGACTTACTGCTGACTCGTAAGCTTACGGTCGCGGAGATCTATAGTTTTGACCAGTTGAATAAAAAACTGGATGCAGTTCATAATAAAAGAGAGAAGCCTGCTGATGGTTTTTTGAGTATTCCTTTTGTCTCCATGGCAGATTATGTGGACTACATCGTCAAGCACCGCAATAAAGACTATCTATCGGGACTGAAACAGGTTGGCTGTCCGGTAGAATTACCTCCGGGATACTATATGGTTCTGGAAATGAAAGGTTCGGAAATGGAATACGAGCAAAATGGGATTCGGAATGGTGACTTGCTGATTTGTCGCAAAACTTCAATTGGCCAACTAAAGCACAATAACCACGACATTGTGACCATGGTAACGAGTGATGACATCATTACCCGTAGATTGCTTAAATCAACCAAAAACAATCTTGAAGTGATTACAGATGACCACTCTCGCACTGAGACATCCATTCCCGTCTCCGAAATACTTGAAATATGGCTGGCAGTTGGTGCATTCACTTCGAAGCTAAATCCCCCCACAAGAGTGGAAGAAAGACTTAGCAAGCTGGAGGAGGCCCTGAAAAACCTGGAGAAAAAGTAGGACTCCCAATTATTTTTGAAAATGTAAACTTCCTCCGGCTGCCGTGCGTTTGATTAATTCAATCGATTTTCAAACTAAAACAATCTCAAAAAATGGCTTTAAGAATCGGAGACGATGCACCAAACTTCAATGTGGAAACGACAGAGGGTACCATTGACTTTTATGAATGGCTGGGGGATAAATGGGGAGTACTCTATTCGCATCCTGCGGACTATACACCAGTATGTACCACTGAACTTGGGCGAACCGCTCAGCTAAAACCTGATTTTGAAAAGCGAAATACTAAGGTACTGGCTGTAAGCGTGGACGACCTGGAATCACACCAGGGATGGATAAAGGACATCAACGAAACACAAAACTGCACTGTTAATTTCCCAATAATCGCAGATCCGGATCGGGTTGTAGCCACCTTATATGACATGATCCATCCGAATGCCTCTGCCACAGCAACCGTGAGATCCGTATTCTTTATCGGACCTGATAAGAAGATCAAAGCATCTCTTACCTATCCGGCAAGTACGGGAAGAAACTTTGCGGAGATCCTACGTGTGATTGATTCACTGCAGTTGACGGCTAACTTTAGTGTGGCCACGCCGGCTGACTGGACCCATGGACAGGATGTGGTGATCACTCCTGCAGTGACAAATGAGGAAATACCTTCGAAATTTCCAAAAGGTCACAAAATGATCAAACCTTATTTGAGGACAACTCCTCAACCAAACATTTAATTGATTGTAAAATGTCCGGCTTTAAAAATGAAGCCGGACATTTTCATTTAATGGTAATCCAGCTCCCCGGCTTCAATTCTAGTGGCAAGCCTGTTCTGTGCCGGTGGAATCAGACACGTGGCAAAGTCCGTGAAAGCGCAAGGTGGATTATAAGACTTATTGAAATTCAGGACTGTAGTTCCTCCCGTACCGGGGTTGGCAGTATACATGTACCTTCCGCTGCCATACGTTTCCACCGCACTGGTTTCATCAGAGAATATCACAAATAATTCATCTCCTTCAGGCATTACATCCAAGGTATAAGGCTGATCCCGTAATTTGAATTTTAGCTGACCCGGAATTTCAGTGATGTACTCTATACCCAACACATCTGTCATGGGGACTTGTTTCGGAATGGGAAACTCTTCGTAAACCGCATCGACAATAAATTCAGGATTGAAATCGAAATAGCCAATCTCAATGGCTTGCTTCAGCTTAGGGTGATCAAGGTCAAGCAACCGTACACCGATTTTTCCACCTCGCTCCAATACATACCACAGAAACCTCCCTCTCCTCATCAGCATTCGCTCTTCCAACAAAGGATCGAAGACCAATGCCTCCTGTTGTACCATGCTGTCGACTTCCACATCCGCTAAAGCAGACCTGAATGTAACACTTCCATTTTCCAGTGAGAATGAACCTATTACCTCAGGAGCCATTTCGGGGAAAACGATATCATTGGTAGAGTCAGAACCAAAGGTGTTTTCTCCCTCAGACAGCCAATACAATCCTGCCAGATTCAGATATCCCCACGTAGATTTCAACTTCTCTATTCTCTTTACCTTCCAGGACTCCCAATCCTCAACAGATTCAGAACTTCGTGTTTTATCCTCTCTTTTGCCGGAGCAGGCCAACAAAGAGCCGATCATAAATATTGTAACTACTATGCGCATACTTGATTACAAAATTGATTTATGTGTGCCATCACAAAATGGACTGTCGTCCGAATGTTTGCATTGACACAGGTAATACATTCCTGATTTCTCCACTCTAAACACCTTGGGTCTACCCTGAGAATTTGAGTGAGATCCGTCACAAAAAGGTTGATTGGACGATTGGCCACAGCCACACCAGGAGTAACTTCTTCCGGCATCCAGATTTACTGCTTTCGGTTCTTTGGCGGCAATCTTTGTCATTCTATTGAGGTGGGGCAAGGTATGTAATCAAGGTTGACGATCAAAGGTTATTTACACCAGGAGCAGCAATTATGCTTTCATTAGTCGATCAGAAGACAAAAAATCAATCGGCAGGTCAGTGTATCCCTGAGTTGCCAAATCAGCCAATATTTCTCCTACAACAGGAACAAACTTGAAACCATGACCGCTAAAGCCAGTCCCTATTACCACATTTGGATTTCCATTTAATTGTTCAAGCACAAAATGCTCATCCTCCGTCAAAGTATAGATACATTTACCGGACTTAACACACGTACAGTTTCCGACCTTAAAATTCAATTCCAGAAATTTCCTGAGACTATCTATCTCCTCTTCCGGTGAATCCTCCGTCGTATTCAGCGGATCAATTTCCTTTCCCGGAAAATGGCGACCGACCTTAAAACCTGCCGGTTCCGGAAACATCTCCGACAGATATGGAAATCCATAGTAGGCACCTTCCGAAGATCCATCCGAAACAAGCCAGACCGGCATCTTACCCAACTCATACTGATGAATATCCTTTGACTGGAACCAGCCGAGGTATTGTCTTGTAGTCCGTGTTTTAAACTTTTCCTGTGGCAGTAGAGCATTGACATATCCTCCCGATGTAAATATTATTTTGTGAGCACGGTAATTCTTGTTTTTGGTTTTCACCAAAACACCGTCACCATCGTTTGTCCAATCCATCACCATCTGATGGGTAAGGATGTCAGTACCATTTGCCAGCGCGAGCCGAACATATTCCTGAATGGATCGCTCCGCTAAAACAAATCCAGCCTCTTTTTCAAGTAATCCAACATAATCCCGGGGCAACTTAAATTGCGGGTAAGCATCAAAAGGTATGTCATCTACAGGGATACCGTATAGTTCTGAGGACTTTTTCACACCCTGAAGCACCCTGTCTCCAGGTCTCCCAAAGTAAGCCAATCCAATGTCATAAAACAGTCTGACTCCAGACTCCTTCTCCAGTTCCCGCCATAATTCATAACTTCTACTCAGAAGTGGGACATAATCAGAGTGTTCGAAATAAGCTTTTCTGATGATTCTGGTTTGTCCAAAATGAGATCCCTGGTCATGAGTTATTCCAAATTGCTCCAATCCCAATACCTTCAAACCACGCTTTGACAGATGGTAACAGGTGGAACTTCCCATAGAGCCAACACCTACGACTATTACATCATAAACCATGATAACAATTTATGGCAACCATTCTAATAGTGTATAAACCGCCTTGAAAATTTTGGCCAACCCGAATTATCCTTAACCGTAGTAAAGACTATGTTCAAAAGGCTACCAACCTGGCTACTGGTTGTTTCTATATTCCTTTTCTCCTGCGAAGAAGAGATCGTTCCGGATGCTTATCGTCCCAAATCCAATCATGACAGATACTGGTACTCATTAAAAATTGCAAATCTGCTCAATACAGCAATTGGTAAGGAATGGGAGGCTGCCGCAAATTATCCATTTGATAACCAACATTCGATAAACCTGCCATATAAGGAGGCATTTTCCATTCTTCCAAGGGAGCCAGGATCGGCAGGTTACAGATTCGCGGTGAAGCGAGGACAGAAGATCAACGTGGAGCTCGACCTTTTGAGTGAAGACTCTCTTATGATTTTTATGGACCTGTTCCGTGTCATCAATGATTCTCTTGGTAACTACAGGCATGTAGCCTCGGGTGATACCCTGGGGAAGTTGGCGTTTGAGCCGCGTCAGGATGCTACATACCTCCTGAGAGTACAACCGGAGCTGCTTAGAGGCGGAAATTTCAGCATAACCATCTACGAATCGGCCACTTTAGGATTTCCAGTTGCGGGTAAAAATGTACGTGCCATCCAAAGTTTCTTTGGGGATCCGCGCGACGGAGGAAGGCGTGAACATCATGGTGTTGACATATTCGCCAGAAGACATACACCAATCATCGCTCCAACTGAGGCCTATGTTCGGTTTGTGGGTGTAAGGGGTCTTGGCGGAAATGTCATCTGGCTGCGAGATCAAAAACGAGGCCACAGTCTGTACTTCGCTCATCTTCAGGAACAGCTCGTGGAATCGAATACGTATGTAATGCCCGGGGATACAATCGGGACGGTAGGAAATACAGGCAACGCGAGGTACACTCCTCCTCACCTCCATTTTGGGATCTATAGTAACGGTCCCATCAATCCTTTTCATTTCATTGTCAACAATGACGACCCCATTCCGGAGGTAGGACCTGACCTGACCATACTGGGAAAACGCTTCCAATTTGAGGAAAAACCGTTGGTTCGTCTGGCCAAAAAAGGTGGTTATGAACGACTGGATACACTGGCTCATTCTGGTGAAATAGCCATAATGGGCATCAATGACAATTACATCCGAGTGAAGTCAGACAATGGGAAAGAAGGCTTCCTAAGTCGCCGGTCATTTGACCATAGCCGGGTGTCGATTGATCGATAGAAAGTGTCACTTCAAAGTATTGGAAAGCCCGGCTGATCAGGGTATCAATCAGATTTGTGGTTGATTTCAAAAAAACCTATGTCCGGACTTCGAATATTCATTTGGGCTGCGACCCTGACCTTCTGTTCATGTGGAGATGAGCCCCCCAGTGTAGAACCGGTTTACAATCCAGTTACTTACGAGCCACTTTCCACTGATTACATGACCCGATCTGAGTCTATTGGTGGCGTCTCATTTAACATTTACTTTCCCCGCAACATCACTTCGGATCTGCCGGTCCTGTATTTTAATGATGGCGATGGTTTTGAAAGACTATTCATCGCTCTTGTGGAGGAATCGGACAGACAGGTCATACTCGTAGGATTGGAAGCCGGTGCAAACAGGAATGACAAATACATCCCTTATGATGACCCCTGGGTACAGGCCAATTGGGGCAATTATGAACCACAGGCTAAAGAATACACAGATATTATAGTCAATGAAATCATTCCTTACATAGATAGTGAGTTCCCAACAGACGAGTCTAGAAGAGCAATTTTTGGAATTTCTTTGGGTGGTCTTCATGCCACTTACGCTCATTTTGAATATCCGGAAGTTTTCTCCTTTTCGGCTGGCATATCGCCGTCTTACTGGGTGGCGGACTACAAGATCCTGGAAGAAGTACCTTCGGACTTTTCCGAAAACAACCGGGTATATTTTGATATTGGCACTGCGGAATGGAATTACTATTTACCCCTCATTCCTGAGCTAAAGCTAAAGGGTTTAAAATACGGGGAACAGATCTTTTATTATGAAGTAGAAGGAGCAGCACATACACCGACCCATTGGCAAAAAAGAATGCATATCCCTTATAAAATCTTCATAGAAGACCTACAGGGACTTACTCCATCAGACGTTAATGTGCTCATTGAGTGTATACCAAGCCAATCAAATCCCGGCAGGACATTTCAAAGGATCAATCCAGTGGCCTCATTTGATGAGGGTATTCAATATTCACTGACTACTGAATGTAACTACGAAATCATTCAGGGTGAAGGGGTGGTACAGAAAGACGGTCAATTTGCAGTGGATGGGTCAAACCTTACGGTCGACATTTCTTATAAGGCATGGAGTGATCAGCTTACCCTCTCCAACTGCCGTTGAAATAAAGCACGGTAACATCTGCTGGCTCATCCTGCTAATGTTATCTTCAATTGGTAATTTCGCAATTGAAGATGCTCCGAAATACACTGATATTCTTGTCTGTCATTTTACTGGCGGGAGCCGGTTACCTCGCTTATGATACCTGGATCAAAGACTCCGATCTGAACGTCTGGAGTTTTGTTCCCGAAAATGCCATCTACATATACGAAAATCATGATGCTGCGGCTTCCCTGGAGATGGCGGAAAGCACACAATCCTGGAAATTGATTTCGGTGCTTGAAGGCATAAAAGGAGTAAATCAGACGATGGACTACCTGGACAGTTTGCTGAACAATGAAGGTAAAAGTCGGGAACTCATCAAGAATATGCCGTTATCGGTCAGCTGTCACCTTACCTCACAAAATTCTTTTGACTTCCTTTATGTGTTGGAGGTAAGAAACAATGAATTGTACAACTCCATCAATAAAATCCAGTCGGCTTTTCGAGAAGATGGCTATACGAAAAAGGTAAGGTCCTACCTGGATTTCAACATCAGTGAATTTTCTAAAAAAAGCCAGGTAGAATTCACCTATATCTTCTATAAAAACTTTTTTATAGGAAGTCGTACGGCCTACCTGGTTGAAGATGCAATCCGTGTTTTTTCGACTTCGGATACACCGGGCTTCCGGGAAGTCAATCCGGAATTATTTGAAATCGTAAAACTGAAAAAGGACCTCGGCAATCTCTTCATAAATCTAAGGGAAGTCCGCAATTTTTTAAGAGCCTTTGACAAGGACATCCTGGAATTTGAATTCGGGAAAAGTGCTTTTTTTGATATGGAGATCACTGATGAAACCATACAACTTGATGGTTTTGCCTATCCGGACAAAAAAGGACTTCTGAACCAGATGAAAAACATAGATGGATCCCTTTTTGATCTCGCAGAAATTGTGTCCAACGATGAGGCGCTTTTCCATCACTTTAGTTTTAGAAACTCATTATCATTTAGGGAAAATATACTACTGGAGCTGGGTCCGGACATGAAGTCCAGCAAAGCCGGAGTACTCGCCGAATACGACTTTGATGTCGACCATACTTTTACACTTGCGGATCAGGAAGCTGGTATCGGGGTAAGATATTCGCGGGGAGAGACTTTCAGGACATTATATCTGAAGGTTCAGGAAAGCGAAAATGCATGGACCTTCTTCCAAACCGGAGCTGAACGTATCGCCCGGAGCCAGGAAAATGAGCTTTTCACCGAGAACTACGATGGTTTTGAGATCATAAAACTGAACATCCCGAATTTTCCCGGATCCATACTGGGGCAGGTGGCCAGGGGATTTGAGGAGTGTTATTTTACCAGATACAGGAATTACCTGCTATTTGCCAATAATCTTCAGGGGCTTAGAAAAAACATTGACGACATACAGGAGGAAAATACATGGCGTAAATCTCTGCGAAAAATTGATTTTCTTGAAAAAACAAACCCCCAGGCCAATTATAGTCTTTTTATCAACACAGCTGCCGTCTGGAACCATATGATCAGAGTGCTGGACCCTAAGTGGCAAGATTTTGCGAACAGCAACGAATTTGTATTAAAGCAATTTGACAACATCTCCGTGCAGTTCAATCAGACTGATGGTCGGTTTTTTACCAATATAATCGCAGATATCCCGGACGCCGGTGATTTAGGTGACAGCAATCCCGTAGAAGAACGAACGATATTCCTGGATCAACCCATTGGCACAAAGCCCTTTCTCTTCCAGAACAAGGAAGGAAAGTTTGATATAGTGGTGCAGGATACTACTAACAGGTTATTTATGATCAGTAATGACTTTCGGGTACTGTGGGATGTTGAGCTGGGTGAAAAAATCCGCCGGGATATTGAAACAATCGACTTTTATAACAATGGAAATGAGCAATTCATCTTCATTACCAAATCCGCCATTCATGTAATTGACAAAGAAGGTACGTATGTCCCGGGTTTTCCGGTTTCACTGGACATGGCCACGGAACTTACTCATCTTAGCATTATCGATTACGATGGCAACAAGCGCTACCGATTTGGCATAGCGGATGCAGATGGAAAAGTCTATCTGACAGACAAGAACGGAAAACCTCTTGAGGGCTGGAATCCACGCTATTTTAAGGGTCCCGTCACCGAGGCTCCTCTTCACTATCGTATCGGAAACCGTGACCTGATTATGATCCAGCTTGAGCGCGGAGAGATCCATATGCTTAGCCGACGAGCAAGAGATTTTCCTGGTTTCCCAATGAAACTCAATGAAAGCATTGCGAACCATTATAACCTGGTGCCTGGAAGTGATTTCGCCTCTTCACGTTTGACCACGATAACCCGTCCAGGCGAACTGATGGTGGTTGATCTTAAGGCATCGGTCTTAAATCGTGAAGAACTTTTCAAGCCAACAGCTAATACGGAATTCAGTATTGTGAACAGTATTTCAGGAAGGTCCTTTATCATCCTCAGGAAATCCGAGAATCAGTATGATATTCTGGATCGCAATGGGAACATTCTATTTCAGAAAGACTACCTGGATGATGATTTCTTTATCCAGTATTATGATCTGAGTCCCAGTCGACAGTATGTGGTAATCGGGAATCCCCGGGATCAATTCGTATATATCTATGACATAAAAGGTAACCTGATCACCAGCAGACCCCTCCTGGGAAATAATCCGATCAGCATGATCTACTCGGGAAATACGGATGAGCATCAAATCTATCTGGCGCACCAGAACGAATTGAAGCTCATCCAGTTAAATTAGACCTTTACAGTTTTCCATTTACCTCTTCTGAAAATCACAATCGCCACTATGGCGTATAGGGAATGCGCAAAAGCAATGGATATAAACACCCCGTTTTCATTGAATCCAAGCGGGATGGACAATGAATAAGCCACTGGAATTTGTATCAACCAGAACACAATCAAGCTGATCACAGTAGGTGTGTATGTATCACCTGCCCCATTGAAGGCCTGGCCCAACACCATGCCGTAAGCGAAAAAGATGTAGCCAAAGCAAATGATCTGTAAGGCAGATTTTCCAATTGCCTGAACCTGGACTTCATCGCTGAACAACTGCAGTACAGGTGTGGAAAGGACAAAAAACACGACAGCGATGGAAACAAGGAAGATCGTGTTATACAATGCTATTCTCCAAACGGAGGTTTCAGCCCGATCCGGAAAATTAGCTCCCAGATTTTGACCAACCAGCGTTGCAGCAGCGTTTGCCATACCCCATGAGGGAAGTAATGTGAAGACAATTATCCTGAACGCGATGGTGTAGCCAGCCAGTGCCTCGCTGCCGAATTCAGATATTACCCTCACCAGAAATATCCAGCTCATCGATTCTATCATAAACTGGCCAATTCCTCCCCCGGAAACCTTGATCAATTCAATGACGGTCTTAGCACGCATGACGAAATTATTCCATCCTATTTTGATCACAGAGGAACCATTTACAAGGTGATACACCTGATAAAGTACGCCCACAGATCGACCGGTGGTGGTTGCGATCGCTGCTCCCATCACCCCAAAAGCGGGTATTGGCCCCCATCCAAAAATCAGGATCGGATCAAGGATTATATTAAGACCATTGGCTATCCAAAGAGATCTCATCGCTATGGATGCATCTCCTGCACCCCGGAAGATGGCATTGATCAGAAAAAGCAATAAGATGCTGACATTACCGGCGTACATGACCTTGGTATAGCCGACACCCTCACGTATCAAATCCGGCTCACCCCCCATCAGCATTAGGATGTCTTCGGCGAAGAAGAATCCAAAGCCACCCAAAAGCGCACCAACCGAAACTGCCAGAATGATTGCCTGAAAACCGGCATCAGCGGCTCTTTTGTATTTCTTTTCGCCTACTCTTCGTGCCACAATAGCCGTAGCGGCCATACTCATACCCACAGCCATAGAATAAATGATCATCAGTACGGATTCTGTAAGTCCTACAGTTGCGACGGCATTGACACTGACACGGGAAACAAAGAATACGTCCACTACCGCAAAGAGTGATTCCATGATCATCTCGGCTATCATGGGAACAGATAACAGAAAGATGGCTTTATTGATACTACCGGAAGTGAATTCCTTCTCGGAGCCTTTTAAAGCGGATACGAATAACTTTAAAAATTTTTTAGTACTACGAAACATTTGTCAGAGAATTAAGAATTGGAATTGAGTGAGTTCTGCCCGGATTATCGGGCAAAGCAGAACGAGGAAAATGTTGTTCTGCTTATGAGTTTGGCGTAATGCCAATAAATTCTATGACCACTCGTAGCTTCATGATGGCGCAATTATAGCGGGTTCTTTCGAAATATGTGTTATCCGAACATTAACTTTTTTTTGAAAAGAAAAATCGCATAAGATTCGCAATGAGTTTCCCTGATCTCTAATTTCTAAATAAATTCGCCTCAATCATCATTTAAATTGATATTGGGACTGAATTACACGCGCGCTAAACATTTCATTTTATTTAGATTCGCGTATCTTTTCAGCACAGGGCCGTCTGTATATGAATAAAAACTACTCAACCTATCTAGAAAACCTAAAAGGAAGACGCTACGACGAAGAGCTTCATGGGCCCTACCTGAGTGATGGGTTTCAAAAAACGAAGTATCCGGATCCCGTAAAATATGCCCTGGAAGCGATGCAGGAAATCGATCCCTCTTACAGTTATAAGCTCTTTTCTTCCTTCAGAGGCACTCAGAATCTAATAACTCAAAAACTAAGAGCTAAAGGGTTGGTAGTAGATGTACGGTATCAGGGGTCTCACAATACAGGTGCGCACATTGACTTATTTGGTGGACTGGAATTGATTGTACTTCTTAAAAAATACAAGAAACCAAGTCAGGATGTTGCGACCCTTGCCCGGGAAATCATCAATATCCTGAACGAATCTCAGGCTTATAATAAAGTAGATTACTCCAAAAGACATCATATACACATCAAGACAAGGAAACCTGTGACGACAGTCACCATAATTCCTGCAATCTGGGTGGAGACCAATCTTTACAAAAAATCCCATCTTGAAATAAACATGGGCATCTGTGAGTACAACTTTGCCGAGAAAAAGCGAAAAAGCTATCTACCTTTTCTGAATATGGCAAGGTTGAACAGGAAAGACAAGATGACCGGAGGAACCCTCAAGGGACTCATCAGGTTATTACAATCCATCATTGCAGATAGTCAAAGACGTATCAATATCTCGTTTGATGAGGTAGTAGGGATGGCTTACAACATAAAGGCATCAGAACTAAAACTCGCTCCCGAAAATCAATTGGTAGCACTCGTGAAATTTTCTGAGCAGCTGACTCGACTGACGAAAAGTTCTGAATACAGCAGGTCCCTTCTTAGTCCGGGAAGAAGAGAATACGTTTTTGGACAGGAGCTTCGTCATAATGACCTGAAACCTCTAAAAACAGAAGTGGATCAGTTAATTGAAGATATCAATGAATCCCTTAGACCTGACGGCAAGACTATCGAGGATTCACTCCCCTACAACTGATTAATTTAACAGTCCTGCTCTTCTAAGCAAAGCTTCCGGAGTCGGTTCCTGTCCCCTGAAGGCCTTGTACAATTCCATGGGATGTTTCGTGCCCCCCTGACTCAGGATGTTGTCCTTAAAAGACTTTGCTGTTGCTTTATCAAAAACACCTTTGGACTGAAAGACCGAAAACGCATCTGCATCCAATACTTCAGCCCATTTATAGCTGTAGTAGCCAGCGGCATATCCCCCTGCGAAAATATGAGCGAACTGTACACTCATATTTACATCTTCAACAGTTGGAAAAAGTTCTGTTTTAGAGAATGCTTCCTTTTCAAATCCTATGACATCTACATTCTTCACATCTTCCCCACTTCGATGATGGTATCCCATATCCAAAAGACCAAAGCTGATTTGCCTGACCGTGGCATAGGCCTCATGGTAGGTGGAAGAAGTCTTCAGTCTTTCCAGATACTCATCAGGTAAAGGTTCGCCTGTCTCGAAGTGTTTGGCAAAAAGATCCAGGCATTCTTTCTCATAGCACCAGTTCTCAAAAATCTGCGAAGGCAGCTCCACGAAATCCCAGTAGACAGATGTGCCTGATAATCCGGCATACCTTGTGTCTGCCAGCATACCATGAAGGGCATGACCAAACTCATGAAAAAGTGTTTTCACCTCGTCAAATTTTAGCAAGGAAGGATTGCCTTCGGAGCTTGGCGTAAAGTTGCATACGATACTGATGTGTGGTATTACTTTCTTATCTCCGTGGTATTTTTGACTTCTGAATGAGGTCATCCATGCGCCGGGTCTTTTACCATCTCGCGGAAAAAAGTCCGCAAAAAACACCGACGTAACCTGACCGCTTTCATCCAATACCTCATATGTTTCCACATCCCTGTGATATTTTGGAATGCTGTCATTGCGTCTAAACGAAAGTCCGTAGAGTCTTCCGGCTGTTTTGAAGACTCCATCGATTACATTCTCGAGTTTGAAGTAAGGCTTGATCAATTCATCATCCAGATCAAACTTCTTTTTCCTTAATTTTTCGGAGAAAAATGCCCAATCCCATCTCTCCAGGGCGTGTTCATAACCCTCTTCTTTCATGAATTCCTTAACCTCCTCAACTTCCTCCCTGGCTGCAGGCAGTGCCTTTTCAAGAAGGTCATTTAGAAAGTGATCTACTTTGTCGGGAGTTTCCGCCATTCGCTCCTCCAGTACCATGGCCGCATAAGTTTCATACCCAAGCATAGCAGCTTTTTCGGATCTTAATTGGACAATCTCCTCCACCAGTTTTCTGTTGTCGCGATCGTTACCCTTAAAAGCCTTCCTCATATATGCTTTGAAAAGCTTCTCTCTGAGGGATCTGTTTTCTGCATATTCCATAAAAGGAATGTAGCTTGGTGCCTGCAGGTTAAACATCCATTTCCCTTCTTTGCCTTTGGTTTTAGCCAATGACGCCGCACGGGCAATCACATCCTTCGGTAGACCTTTCAGATCTTTCTGATCCTCAATAAGCAATTCGTAATCATTGGTCTCTGCCAGTACATTTTCACCAAATTTCAATCCCAGCTTAGATAGTGATATTGAAATCTCCTGAAACCGCTTTTTATCGGTGTCATTGAGGTCTGCGCCGCTTCTAATGAAGGATTTATAGGTTTTTTCGAGCAACATCGATGACTCATCATCAAGCCCTAATTGCTCCTTTGCGGAATAGACAGACTTGATCCTCTCAAAAAGTTTTCCATTTTGCTTCACATCCGAATCGAATTTTGTGAGCATCGGTGAAGCTTCCTGTGCTACTTGCTGAAGGGCTTCTGATGTCTCCGCAGAATTCAGATTAAAAAGCACACTTGATACAATAGACAGACGCTCACCGGCATTGTCGAGCGCCACGATGGTGTTCTCAAAAGTTGGGTTCTCGCTGTTATTGGTTATCTGATCAATTTCCTTCTTTGCTTCATCTATGCACTGCTCAACGGCTGGCATGTAGTCTTCGACTTTAATGTCCTCAAATGGAGGAACTTCGAACGGGGTACCGAAATCAGAAAGTAGTGGATTGCTCATAAAAACTTCTTAAAGTAGAAAATCGAGGGCAAAACTAGTAAGGGATTTACCTTTGAAGAAAATAAGATCAAATTCGATGAGATACTTTGTAGGATTAATGTTGATTTTCTTAATACTGAAAATACAAGGGCAGGACAATGCGTACCTGACCACTCCCTCCCAAAGTATTCGCACACACTTAAACCACCTGCAGGAAGATAATTATAATGACAGCATCGCAAGCCTGCCGTTTCTGGATGGATCTAATTCCAGACAAGCTGCAATAGAGGCATCCATTAGGTGGAAACAGATTCTTGACGGCACAGGGACCTTTATTAATTTAAATGAGGTCCCGTTTACCGAAAATTACTTTGACAGCACCAGGCGTCAACACAAATATGTAATTACCTCTCAGTATCCGGATATCTACCTGGAGCTGATCAACAATAAATGGGTATACCCGACTTCAGCCATTGACGCGATCAACGTTGCACATGATGAGCTGTTTCCGCTGGGAATAGACCGATTGCTTGACCTCTTACCAAAAATTGGTACACGTGAGATTTTTGGGCTTCATTTCTATCAGTACGTTGCCATTTTCATTCTGGCGCTATTCGCCACTGTGGTTCAAAAGATCCTTTCCTTCCTTTTCAACAGAATCCTGCTCAGGTTGGTGAAGCAAGCGGGTTATGACCATTTGGCTGAAGGATACCTGATACCTGTGGCCAGACCATTTAGTGTGTTTGTAGTGCTTCTCCTGGTAGTGCTTTTTCTCCCCACACTACAGTTACCCGTTTTGACTGGTCACTATGTAACCATGGCCTTTAAGGTATTGATCCCGATTTTTGGGACGATAGTTTTTTACAGGATCGCGGATATAATCTCGCTATACCTCGAAAAGCTTGCGAAGAAGACCGAGGCTACGCTAGATGATCAACTTGTTCCTTTAGTCAGGAAAACACTAAAAACTTTCATAGTGGTAATCGGAACGCTCTTTACATTGAGCAACCTTGACATTGACATTTTGCCACTTCTTACCGGACTTTCTATTGGAGGTCTGGCCTTCGCACTGGCTGCCCAGGATACGATCAAAAATTTCTTCGGTTCACTGATGATTTTCATTGATAAACCATTTCAGATAGGTGACTGGATCACTAGTGGCGACATCGATGGCAATGTAGAAGAGGTGGGGTTTCGTTCGTCCAGAGTAAGGACCTTTAGAAATTCGCTGATGTATGTACCCAATAGCAAGCTGGCTGATGCTACCATTGACAATCACGGACTTCGAAAATATAGACGGTTCTTCACAACCATCGCCGTGACTTATGATACACCACCGGAACTCATCCAAAAATTTGTGGAGGGTCTGGAAATTATTGTGAAGGAGCATCCAAATACCAGAAAAGACTATTACAATGTCTATTTCAATGACATGGGGGCTTTCTCATTGAATATCATGTTTTATATCTTTTTTGAGGTACCGACCTGGCCGGAGGAACTGAAGGCAAGGCATGAAGTCTTAATGGAGATCATGAAATTAGCCAAGGCAATTGGCATCAATTTCGCCTTCCCTACGCAAACCCTTCACATGGAAAACTTCCCGGGTCAGCCTACATTATCACCGGAATACCTTTCAGAAAAAGATACGCAGACCGCCTTTTCGAATTATTTCAAGAGAAAAAACTGATCAACATAACTTTAGTATTTTTAGGCCAAAAAAGACCAACCATGAAGAATTTGATCCTCCTCCTTATCAT
This sequence comes from Cyclobacteriaceae bacterium, assembly GCA_965228045.1. Lineage (GTDB taxonomy): Bacteria > Bacteroidota > Bacteroidia > Cytophagales > Cyclobacteriaceae > JANQEU01. The sequence continues at coordinate 3,933,658 of OZ245789.1, forward strand.
AATATCCATTGTCTTGTCATGCAGCACGACCTCACAAAATCAGACAGAACAACCAGTACAGAACGAACCTGAATGGCAGTCACTTTTTAACGGGGAAAACCTGGATGGCTGGTCTGTTAAAATTCGGGGATATGAACTGGGTGATAATTTCGGTAAGACTTTTCGAGTTGAAGATGGAATGATGAAAGTAGCCTACGACGCATACGATGCATTTGATTACCGATATGGACATATTTTCTACAATCAACCTTTCTCCAGTTATAAACTTCGTGTGGAGTACCGTTTCTTCGGTGATCAAGCTCCCGAAGGTGAGGGTTGGGCCTGGCGCAACAGTGGTATCATGTTTCACTGCCAATCTCCTGAATCAATGGGTGTGGATCAGGATTTTCCGATCAGTATTGAAGCACAGTTCCTCGGAGGTAATGGGGAAGATGACCGCTCGACGATGAATTTATGTACTCCGGGCACCCATGTGATGATGGCGGATACTCTCTTTATGCCTCACTGCATTAATTCTTCTTCACCTACTATTCACGGCGATGAGTGGGTTACTGCAGAACTGGAAGTCTATGAAGACTCCCTGGTCAGACACTTCGTGAATGGTATCCAGGTCATGGAATACACCAATCCTACCATCGGTGGTGGTGTAGTTTCCGGATATGACTCGCTTCAGAAAGCTGATGGCAAAGCCCTGACTGGCGGATATATCGCACTGCAAAGCGAGAGTCATCCCATTCACTTCAGAAAGGTTGAGATTTTGGATTTATCAAATAACTGAATTAAATCCTGTAAAAGCCCAGACCTTGGTTAATATAATTAGCAACTTTCAATGTTAAATGCATTAAAATTTGTGACGAGTAAAGCTGTTCTTCAAGTTGTGGCAGCCATATTCTTTGTGGTATTTAGCCATAACTCTTACAGTCAAAAAAACGAACAAGTAGGATTTATTGTCCAAAATGATCTTGATACCCTCAAAGGATACGTCAGCTTTGAAAAGAATAAAAATAATCCAGGTCAAATAAGGTTTCGTGAGAGTACTTCACAAGATCAGATCATATTATTTCCCAAAGACATAAAATCTTTTGGCGCCGGCGAACAAATCTACATTAGTGCAAATACTGAAATAGAAGTTTCCGCTCGGGAAAACAGTTTTCTTGATGCTGACCGGAACCTGAAATTAAAAAACGTGGAAGTCTTTCTGCTTTTCCTAGTAAAAGGTACTAAGGATCTTTTATTCTATCGTGATGCAAATGGAAATGAAAACTTTTACATCGGTTATGGTAATACCATCGAGCTTTTAGGGTACAAGAGATATCTTGATTACCAAAACGGCTTGGAATTAATTGGGGAAAACCAAAGATTCATTGGACAACTCAACATACACTTTGCAGATTGTAGTACGATTTCTAAGAGAGTAGAAACTGCCCGATATCAGATGACTTATCTGATTAATCTATTCGAAAAGTATCATCAATGCACCACAGTGGATCCCAACTATAAAAATGAAACTTTTGATTTTAAAATTGATTTCGGCGCCATAGCCGGAATATCAACGATGTCCATGAAAATCAAAGGTCCTGAGCAGTTTGACTATGTAAAAGAGATGAATTTCGGTCGCTCGACGAATGCATCCTTTGGAGCTTTTGCAAACCTAAATCGGATTAGTAAAACTAATAAGTTATCCTACCAGGCAGAGGTACTTTTTACAAAGTACAATGATGCTGTTGCATTTATTAAATCCGATACTACCGACTACGCCCCAAACAGCAGCTTTGAGTATATGATTGTTGAAAGAAGGGATGTTGAAGCCTCAATAGATTATTCTTTTTTGAAGTTTAATAACTTGTTACAATACAATTACTCGATAAGAGATATCCAACTAATATTTAACGCAGGACTTTCCATAGGAATGGTATTTGAATCTAAAAATCATTCACAACGTATTGAAAGTACATCCATCTATATTAGCGAAGATGAAAGGTATAGCGAAGAATTGATTGTCCAGCCCGCAATCCCATTTACTAAAGGAACTGAACTAGGCTGGTTTGTCGGAAGTGGCATTGGATACAACAGATTTGCAATTCAATTACGTTACGAAAACGGTGATGGAATGATCAACCATAAAAAATTGAATTCAATAACAGGAAGGTACTATTTCCTATTGTTCGTTAGGTTTTGACAATTAGGATTTCATTTTTGATCTGCAAACTAGCTACTCATCTCTCAAAGTAGAGGCCGGATTTGCCCTGGCAGCCCTGAGCGTTTGCCAGCCGATCATAATGCTTCCGATTATAAAAATGACCAGAACACCCAATCCAAGTTCCACTACTCCTATGGAGATCCTGTTGGCCTGATCCCCCAACACCTTTCGGTCAAAAATGTAGTACGTAATAGGTACGGCCAACAGACTGGCAAATCCTATCATGTACATAAACCCCTTTGACAGCAGATACACCAGGCTACCTTCCGTAGCTCCCAGGACTTTCCTGATGGATATTTCTTTAAGTCTACTTTCCGCCGCATACACCGCCATGCCGAGCAGACCGAGTGCTGCAATGGACACGGCCAGAACCGATAGAAATCCAACGATCTTGAATGTGATCATGTAGTCATTGTAGGAATCTGCCAGCTTCTCGTCAAAAAATTCTGCCTTAAATGGATGTACCTTATCATGCTCATCCCATACTTCCTCCAGCCTGGACATAAGGCCTATGTAATCATTAGTGCTGACTTTGAGGTTGATGTGTTGGAAATTGCGAGGTTGCTTTAAGAAAATGAAAGGTTCAATTGGCATCGAGATTTTAGCATGATGAAAATCCCTGGTTACACCCACAATTGTAACAGTCCGATCCTCCGTTGTGAGTTTTTTCCCAATTGCGTCTGCCGGCGTGCCTATATTGAACCTCTTCAGTAGTTTTTCGGTCACTACACCTTCCTCGGCTTTAGATAAACTATCAGGTTTCGTTGGTAATGTAGACCCTGCCAAAAGTGGAAAATCATGCACAGAAATAAACTGTTCATCGGCGTAAATAAGAGCGATGCTCGCACTGTCGTTCGGATCCTCAAATTTCATGTGCTCGGTCCAGTAGTTCCCGGAGCTTAAAACAAATGCAGACCTGGAAACTTCTTCGACACCAGAAACCTTACCAAATGCGTCTTTTAATAATTGACTGTCATTTCCCTGCAGGTCCACGTTGATGATATTGTCGGTGGTGTAGCCAAGATCAAAATTGACTGCATAGACATATTGTCGATAACTAATTGTAGCACCAATTATAAACCCAATGGACAGCGTGAATTGAAAGATGATCAATACTTTACGAAGATTGACGCCTTTCATCAGCTTCAAACGTGAGGCATCTTTGATGGCCATCAGGGATTGAACTTTTGAGAGAATAAACGAGGGTAGGAAACCGGAAATTAATCCTATCAAAAGTCCAAATAAAATAAAATAAACGATGTATATCCATTCCAGCTGAAGCTGCACAACGGCGTCATTGATATGCGTGAGTTTGATAAATTCATTTCTAATGATGCCAAAAAGACCAATGGACAGAATCAAAGCGATCATGGTCAAAAGCATAGCCTCAAAAATGAACTGACTGAAGACCTGAGACCTTGTGGCTCCTACTACCTTTCGTATGCCTACTTCCTTTGCCCGGCGTAGCGATCTTGCAATTGATAAATTGGTGTAATTGAAACAGGATGAAAGCACAGTTATCAATGCCAGCAGAGCCAAAAGGTATAACCGTTCTGTCTCCACCTGCGGTCCTATACGGTTAGACAGATCTTTGCCAGGAATGACTTCCGAAAGATGCTCTAGCTCTATGTTTATACTATAGCGCTCGACTTTGTCATTTTCGTTTTTGGATATCTGATCAAGATTGGCCTGGATCTGTTCACGGGTAGAACCCTCTTCCAAAAGCATATAAACGTGGTACATCCAGATATTGTCCCAACCGTAAAATCCATCCAGACTACCCTCATTTGCTTCTTTCACGTAATCCTGCCATGTCTGGAATGATACAAGCACCTCAAATTGGATGTGTGAATTCTTTGGAGGGTCTGTGACCACTCCGGTTACCTGATAACTTTCATCATTTACAATTACAGTTTCTCCCACGACATCGAGGCGATTAAAAAGTTTCGTTGCTGTCGCCCGGGTCATTACAACCGATTTTGGGTCTGATAGCATGCTGGCCTGATCGCCATGTAATACCGGAAAGGTAAAAATCCTGAAGAATTCATCACTCGCATACAACCCCTCCAAAGCCAGCGTTTTTTCCCCGTATGTGAAATCAGCACCATAACCTCTCCTCATGATTGCTACATTTTCCAAACCGGTATAATCCTCCGATAAGTACTTGTAAACCAAGGGACCGGTGGAAGCCAGTCGGCTGATGTGCTCCGACTCAATTCCCTTGTAGTTGGAAAGCACCCTGTAGATCCTCTCCTTTTTTGTATGGAAGTTATCAAACGAAAGAAGCTCTAATACATAAACGATGATGAGAACCCCTACTGACATACTCAATGAGAGCCCTACAATATTGATTGACGTAAAGAGTTTGTTTCGTGATAAACTTCTCACGGAAGTCTTCCAGTAATTGGAAAAAAGCTGAATGGTATTCATAAGTCCAAAAAGTTTGAGTTTTCGTAGTGTATAGGGCCTGAGAAATTTGATTACATCAAGGAGAAAGATCAAATCAGCCCTTACTTTGCCCTTATTCGAAAGGTTCCTGCTATAGTATTCATACAAGTCACCCTGCAGGTCTTCCAGTTTATCCTTGCGGCAATACATTTCCAGGATTTTGTCAAAAATTCGTGGAGGCTGAGGATGATTCATCTGACGCCTTTAAATACGATTTCAGGAATTGCGCTCCATAATCTATCCCTCTGTTCTTTGGCTTTCACCAATGCCACTTTGCCGGTATGGGAGACCTCAAAAAAACGCTTTCTTCTCCCTCCTCTTTCTTTGGTGGCTTCACCCAAATGGGATTTAATCAATCCCTTCTCCTCTAGTCGATTGAGAGTAGAATGCACGACACCGAGTTTTACTTTCCGTCCCGTAACCTCATAAATCTCATCGCATATATTGACACTATATGCATCCCTGTCCAATGAAGCTATGGTCAGCAAAACCAACTCTTCAAACTCTCCGATGTTAGTCCCTTTCATGAATTGATTCTTATTTATTCACCAAATGTATAAAAAACTATCTGAGCTAAAAACGCATTTTATTATATTTTGTATAAAAAATATTAAACATTAAAGTGGAATCTTTTTAAGGTTAGCCTGGTATTTGGACCTTAAGTAGTTGGTTAAAAAACGTACTAAACATTAATAAATATGTTTTTTGATGTTAGATTAATACTTCCAGGCACGGATTAAGGTCTGAAAGCATACCTAACATTAAATTATAATTATTTTTAATGTTAGATAGGTATCTTCGCATTAATTATGGCTTATCCTATTAACCCCGATCGAACACAACCGTGGAACAAACTGCCCGAGCTGCCTCTGGAACCTGAAGATTACAAAAACATCGAGGTTTATGAAAAGTTGGTTGAAGCCCATGCCGCTTTAGGTAGATTACAAGGTCGAAGCATAGCCATTCCGGATCAGGGTATGCTGATCAACTCAATAAGCTTGCAGGAAGCCAAAGCTTCAAGTGCCATAGAAAACATCTTTACCACTGACGATGAGCTATATAAAGCCTTCAGCGAGCAAAATGAAGACCTGGTACCAGGACCTCCCAAAGAGGTATTGAGGTATAGGGAAGCGCTTTGGGCAGGTCATCATTACCTGAAAAAACGGGATGCATTCGACCGGGATTATTTCATCAATATTTATCGGCAGGTAAAGCAAACCAATGACGGGATCAGACCTGCATGGGCTAGGATTTCGATTGTACAAGGTGGCTCCGGACCAAATTCAGGCAAGGTAGTGTACACTCCACCCAGGGGAGATGGTATTCCGGAAAGAAAGCTGGACAACCTGATTGAGTTTTTAAATAACTCGAATATGGATATTGATCCGCTGATAAAGATGGCCATCTCTCATGCCCAATTTGAAATTATTCATCCTTTTAGGGATGGTAACGGTCGAACGGGACGGATTTGTAATATCAACTACATTACACATCAGGGTTTATTGGATGTACCTATCCTTTTTTTGAGTAAATACATAATTCAAAACAAAGAGGAATATTATCACAGACTCGCCGCAATTACACAGCGTGGTGAATGGAAAAAGTGGATACTGTATATGCTGGAAGCTGTACGTTTTACTTCCGACGACACCTATATCAAAGTAAACAACATTCTGGATGCGATTGACGGTGTTAACGAGGCGATCCAAAACGAAGACATTTTAAGACCTGAACAGTTAACCAAAATGATCTTCACACAACCTTTTACAAAAGTGAAGCACCTCACTGATGCCGGTGTATACGCGGAAAACACCGCACGTAAATATCTTAACATACTGGTGGATCTTCAAATTCTTGAGCGGAGAAGCATTCAGGGAAATCATTATTATCTTAACCTTGAATTGAATCGAATCCTGGCTCAATAACTCCCACTAAATCCAATTCCTATGTGCTACGATGTTGCCTATCTGACCAAAAGAGCAGAAAAATATGCCAAAAAGTACGGTACAGTAGAGGACTGGGAAGATATAAAAAAACGCATACCAGCGGCCTACCATGTCAACGGATTTGACGAGCCAACCATTCCTGCCATCACCAATACAGAACCAGATAAATTAAGTGGTCTTGAATGGTCGTTCATTCCTCACATATATGCACCGGAGGTGAAAGGCAGACCGCTGAATACTTTGAACGCCAGAGATGATAAGATCTTTACGAAAAAGTCCGTTTTTTACAAATCCGCCGTTGAGAAAAGATGTCTGGTTCCTATCGATGGGTTTTTCGACCATCATCATAAAAACGGCACTCCATTTCCTTTCTATGTCAAAATGAAGGATGATTCTCCATTGTTCGTAGCTGGTCTCTGGCAGGAATTCAAAAGGGGTGAAGTGGAAAGAAAAACCGTCACTTTAGTAACCACACGTGCCAATAAAGAAATGGCCTGGATACATAATGAACCGGCATATAGTCCTGAGTCCAGAATGATTTATGTTGTCCCGGAATCCAATTTTGATATATGGTTACATGGCAGCGAAGAGGAGGCAAAAAATATCATCACTCCCCTCCCTGACAACGTTTTGGAATACTACAGCTGTCATCCGGTAAGATCAAACAAAAAACTTAATCGAGTCTATCCTGGTAATGATCCGGTCGTCATAAAACCAAGAAGATACCCGGAACTGGAGCAGCAGCAGGGGTCACTTTTTTAAGGGATCATTGCTCCCTCTTTAACCTGGCTAGTTCTATATCTAAACGCTCACCCATGGTTGTCATATTTTTAAACAACACTTCAAATGCGCCTTGTTGTCGATTTAACGCTTCAGTATGTTGATCCAGGATGATAGAATGCTTATCCAGGGTCTTTGAATGCTTATCAAGCATCCTGGTGGTCCTTTCAAACATTCTATCGTGCTTATCGAGCATTTTTTGGAATCTCAGATCCCGTTTTTCCGATTGTGCTACCTCGATTTCCAATCGTTTTTCGAGGTATCCCGTGTGATCTTTGAGCTCCATCAGCTCCTCATTGAGTATTTTAAGTAATTCGCTGTCCATTTAATTTTAGATGCTATTCTGCTACAGAAAGCGAGCGGTTATCAAATATACGCAAAAGCAGATTCCACGTTGATGAAAAAGTAATCAACTAAATTATTAGTTAATCTGTTTGGATTTATAAACTAAAGCTTTAGTTTTGAACTAAATTATTAGTTTATGAAAGAACTAACCAGGGCAGAAGAGCAGATCATGCAGGTACTATGGGAAATCAATGCGGCCTTCGTAAAGGACATTATTGATGAACTCCCGGAACCAAAGCCAGCCTATAACACCGTCTCTACCATCGTGAGAATACTTGAACAAAAAGGATTCGTGGATCATAAGGCGATGGGAAAGTCGCATCAATATTTCCCCATCATCAGCAAGGAACAATACAGCCAAAAATTTATGAAAGGATTCGTTTCCAGATTTTTTAGTGGATCATACAAGGAGATGGTATCATTCTTCGCAGATAATAAGGACATGAGTCTGGAGGAATTAGAAGCATTATTGAATGAATTGAAGAAGGGAAAAAATGAGTAGTTATATCATTGAAACCACAGTCGCGGGTGCTGTTCTTTATCTTATTTACAGGTTTATCCTCCTGTCAGAATCACAACAGTCTTTCAAAAGATACTATTTACTGGGAGCGACTATCCTACCCTGGATTATTCCTTCATTGACGATGCCATTTGGGCAATCCATCAATATTAACTATCCCGGTCAAGGTCGAAATGAGCCAGCCATCTCACAATTGGGAAACAGTAACATTTCCGGTGCAAGTAATGGTATGTTGGAATCCATAAGCTTAAATGACATTTATTGGGTAGGCGGCATATTGCTGGCTTTGTTTATGGCAACGGCTCTGGTCCGAATCTGGATCATATATAAGAGCTCCAAAAAAGTTGTAGTAGAAGGAAGAATGGTATTTCAAAGTGAAAAACTAGATGCCAGTTTTAGTTTCTTTAGACTCATTTTCTCCAATTCACTTCACCCGTCCATCATCGCACATGAAGAAGCTCATGGCAGGCTATGGCATACCATTGACTTGCTACTCCTGAATATCAATAGAATTCTCCTTTGGTGGAATCCGATCTCATGGTTCCTGCTCAGAGAAATGAAAATGGTACATGAATACCAGGCAGATGAATTGGCTGCCAAAGAGAAAGACATCGAAGAATATCGAAAAATACTGATCAGTGCCTCGATGGCATCACATGGATTTCTACCAGAGAATCTGGTGGGGAGTTTGGCCAATTCCTTCCATGATGGTGCTCTTTTTAAACGATTAAATGCTATGAAGAACACAAAAAAGAAAATTAGTAAAGCAAAAATCAGTTTGCTAGGCACGCTGACCGCTATGGTTGTAATTCTGCTCTCCTGTACTCAGGATATGCAGGAGATTACGGATAACGTCTCTGAATCCTATGAAATTAGTGATGGAGCTCAAAAGCTAGTCCTTGAACTTAAAGAAAAGTATCCCGGAGCCGAATTTAAGGTGATTGACCTTCATCTGAAAGAAGGGGAGGATCTTGAAGTGCTCAAAGCAAAAATTCATGAGATGGACCTGGACCAGGAATTGGTAGAGGCCTATCACATGGATAAGAATAAGGGAATCCATGAAGTTATAATCCGGAATGGAGGAAAACTTGAATTAGCTACTGAGGCTATGAAGGATGAAGACGGCGTTTACAAGATTGTAGATGAGGTCCCTGCATTTGAAGGGGGTATGGAGGGTTTCTACAAATACATCACGGATAATCTGGAATACCCTCAACAAGCCAGAAAAATAGGGGTTCAAGGAACCGTCTATGTACAATTTGTAGTCAACAAAGATGGTAGTATCTCTGATGCCGTTACCCTGAAAGGAATCGGTGCAGGATGCGATAAAGTTGCGGCTGATATCATCGGAAATGCTCCCTCCTTCAAACCCGGATTGGTGAACGGTGAACCAGTACGCACCAGGATGGTACTTCCTGTAGTCTTTAAACTTAGTAAAGATGAAGACACCACCGAGTAATCCGGACTGAAGTCGAAAACTCAAAATCAGAGCCTTCAACTGATCCATCCTGATCTGCCGAGAGGAATGGTGATGTTGGAGGTTTTGTTTTTCACAGGTAGATGGTAGTGATGTTTACCTTTCTTATACTTGCATCCGATAAATAAACGTAACGCCCATCATGAAATTTGAGACGAAAGCACTGCATGCAGGTATAGAGCCTGACCCTTCTACCGGCGCCATCATGACCCCCATTTTTCAAACTTCCACTTATGTCCAATCCGCACCGGGAGAACATAAAGGTTTTGAATATGCCCGCACCCAAAATCCTACCCGAAGTGTTCTTGAAAAAAACATCGCTGCCTTAGAGAACGGGAAATTTGGCAGATGCTTTTCTTCTGGCATGGCAGCCACGGATTCTATCGCCAAACTTCTCGAACCAGGCGATGAAGTAGTATGTACCAGTGATTTGTATGGCGGCACATTCCGGATCTTCACGAAGATTTACGCCAAGTACGGAATCAAGTTCACATTTGTGGACATGAAAGATGTAAGCGCTGTCGAAAAGGTCATGACCAAAAAAACCAAAATGGTATGGTTGGAGACACCTACCAATCCAATGATGGGGATCGTGGACATTAAAGCCATGACCGCTATGGCGAAAGATTATGGTTCCATAGTCGTGGTTGACAATACATTCGCCACTCCATATTTGCAAAACCCTCTTGATCTTGGAGCGGATGTAGTGATCCACTCTGTCACCAAATACATTTCAGGGCACTCGGATGTCGTAATGGGTGCCATCGTTACCAACAATGAAGCGCTTGACGAAAGGTTTGGTTTCTTTCAGAATTCAGCTGGCGGCGTGCCCAGTCCTAACGACTGTTTCCTGGTATTAAGAGGCATCAAGACGCTTCATGTAAGAATGGACAGACATTGTGAGAACGGTAAAAAAGTAGCTTTCTTCCTCAAATCCAATCCTCTGGTTTCGAAAGTATACTGGCCCGGATTTGATGATCATCCCAATCACGACATTGCTAAAAAGCAGATGAAGAATTTTGGCGGAATGCTTTCTTTCATCCTGAAAGAGGACAGCCAGGAGGCAGCCTTCGAAGTCATGAAAAAACTGAAATATTTCAGCCTGGCTGAATCCCTGGGAGGAGTAGAATCCCTGGTAGGTCATCCGGCTAGTATGACACATGCAAGCATTCCCAAGGAACAAAGACTTGAGGTAGGATTGACAGATTCACTGATAAGACTTAGCATTGGTATTGAGTCAGCAGAAGACCTTGTGAACGACCTGGAGCAGGCGATAGGATAACTACTCTCCTTTAAGCATATCAGACGGTTTCTTTCCAAATCTTTCCTTGAAAACCGTGGAGAAATAACTTGGATGCTGAAATCCTACCGCGTAGGAAAGTTCTGCAGTTGTAGTATAAACGTTTCTGCGCGCAAGCTCAAATGCCTTCTGCAACCTTATTTCCTTGATAAAATTAGCCGGTGTAAAACCAGTAGTTTGCTTCAGGTATCGGTACAATTGTCGTTCTGAGAGAGAGCCGGCATCAGCCAATCTTATCACGTTGAAGTTGGCATCTGAAATATTGCTTTTTACCTCTTCCTCCAAGGTCTGAAGTAATTTGTCGGCGTAGCTTGTTTCTTCTTCCACGTCCTCAAACTCGATAGACCCACCTCGTTCCCCAAAATTGAGGATCAGGTTTTCTATCCTTATCAGCAATTCCTCCGAATTGAAAGGTTTGGCCAGGTAATCATCTACCCCAAGTCTTAAAATATCCAGCTTCTCACTTTCTTCCGTAACGGCAGTCAGTGCGATTACCGGAATTTTTCGAAGGTTTTCGTCCCCTTTGACGCGCATTATCACCGCATGACCATCAGTTCTGGGCATCATGATGTCAGTAATGATCAGGTCCGGTGCCTTTTTCTCGATCCCGGTAATGAGTTCCTTACCATCCCGAAAGGTCTGAACAGAAAATTTCTCGCTTAAAAACCCTTTGACATAGTCCCGCATGTCTTCATTGTCATCTGCGAAATAGATGACTTTTCCCAGTAAAACCGGCTTTGGTTTTTCACCCTCTTTTGGCTCGACCTGTTCTTCGCTTTGCTGAAATGACGTTCCCTTTACCTTTAGGTCATGCGGGAAAATGAAACTAAACGTACTACCAACGTTCAACTCACTTTGTGCTTTTACTTCTCCGCCATGAAGCTCCACGATTTCCTTTGCCAGCGATAGACCGACACCAGTTCCATCAGAAATTCCTTTGCTATTGGCAGCCTGAAAGTACCGATCAAAGACATACATCAGATCACTCGGGCTAATACCTACTCCATTGTCCTTGACGGCCAACACAATGGAATTTCCATCATCCCTGATTGAAATCACAATCTTACCGTCTTCCCTTGTAAACTTAATGGCATTGGAAAGGAGGTTGTTCAATGCTTTGCTAACCCTATCCCTGTCCAGGTTTAGATGTACCGGTCCCTGAAATCCATGCTCCAGTAAAATCTCTATGTTTTTCTTTTGGGCCAGAGGCAGGAAATAATCCAACGTATCCTGGGCGATAGAGATGATATCACTTGGTTCTGGTCTTAACTTCAACGCACCCTCCTCCAATCTGGATACATCCATAATTTCGGAAATCAGCTTTTCCAGCTGACCCAGGTTACGACCGGCAATCGTCAACAACTCCTCACCCTCAGGACCAACTTTTCCTGATTTTTTAAGCTGATCCAATGGACCTTTTACCAAAGTCAATGGAACCTTCAGCTCATGAGCAATATTTACAAACCACTTATTTCGGGATTTCCCAAGATTCTGAATTTCCTTGTTTTTAATCCTGATTTCTTCATTCTTTTTCTGCAGAAGTCGGTTATTTCTGGCTACAAGTCGCTGGCTTCGGGCTGTTAAAACTACAATGAACAGTAATGTGATCAACCCCAGAATCAGCAGACTGTTCATGCCAACCTCAGGACTTATTGTCTGACCCTGTCCGAGAGAAATCGATGTCGAAACGTAGACCAGCAATACAGCCAGCAAAATCCTGAGCGTCTTAGGTGAGTTCATAAGCTCCTGAAAATTACCTTATTATCTCGAAACTATGTGAAAGATCAGTGCTTTCGTTAACTGTTGATGCTACAGAACAATAGTTCTCTACAGCCAGCTTCACAATCCGATCCGCCTCCTCATCGGTCAGATCAGGAGAATAGATTTCATAATGAACACTGATAGACGTAAACTTCCTGGGATGCTCCTCTCTTCTTATTCCTTTAGCCGTGCCTTTAATGTCATTCAATTTCTTCCTGCGCTTTTTGATCATCGAAACGATGTCCACAGCGGCACAAGCCACTACCGCCGAAAGCAGTAATTCAGTTGGTGATTGAGCTTTCTTTTTTTCCCTTGCCAGCATGTCAATCTCAACCCGGTTATCCGAACTATTGACCGAATAATACTCCTCATCATCTTTGAAATGAAGGGTGACTTCCAATTCCATTTTTTGATTTTATCTTGTGTAACATTTCAAACTTAAAAATATGCACCTAAAACTTTCGATTGTAGCCCTTCTATTTTTTTCCTTTTTGGCAAAAGCCCAGGATAAATGGGACGTAAATACCCCTGACGAACCCAACAAAAGAGTTACTATTAGTACCGACGAAGGGACATGGATGAATCTTGATGTCTCACCTGATGGCCAGGAAGTAGTTTTCGACCTGCTTGGAGACATTTATATACTTCCCATTGAAGGCGGTGAAGCCAAGGTCTTAAGGGAGGGTCATGCATTTGAGGTGCAGCCCAGGTTTAATCCGGATGGGTCCAAAATACTGTTTACCAGTGATGCCGGAGGTGGGGACAATATTTGGGTAATGGACAAAAGCGGTGAAAATGCCCGTCAGGTCACGAAAGAAAACTTCAGACTACTTAATAATGGCACGTGGACTCCGGACGGTCAATACATCATTGCTCGTAAACACTTTACCTCAGGAAGGTCTCTCGGAGCAGGAGAAATGTGGCAATATCACGTCCAGGGTGGAGATGGTGTACAGCTTACAAAAAGAAAGAATGACCAGCAAGATGTAAATGAACCCACAGTTAGTCCTGACGGCAAATACCTCTACTTCAGTGAAGATATGTATCCGGGGGGTTATTTTCAGTACAATAAAAACCCAAATGAACAGATCTATGTGATCCGCCGATACCACTTTGAAACAGGTGACCTTGAAAACTACATTACCGGGTATGGTGGCTCCCTGAGACCACAAATCAGCCCAAATGGCAAGAAACTGGCTTTCATTCGAAGGGTGAGGACGAAGACCGTTCTGTACATTCATGATATAGAAACCGGTATTCAAAAACCTGTTTATGACAACTTGTCAAAAGACCAGCAAGAGGCATGGGCAATTTTCGGAACATTTCCCGGATATGACTGGATGCCCGACAATCGAAACATAGTGATATGGTCCAATGGGAAAATCAACAAGATAGATACAGAGACAGGTAATGCCACGGATGTACCATTTCAAGCTTCCGCATCTCATACCATCGTGGATGCATTACAGTTTAAGCAGGACCCTGATCCTGATAATTTTGATGTCAAAGTCATCAGAAATGCCAGACTTTCTCCTGATGGAGAAATGCTGGCATTTTCAGCATTGGGCGTGCTATGGACCAAAAAAATGCCAAACGGCGAACCTAAAAGATTAACCAATAGCTCAGAACATGAATTTGAACCGGCATTTTCAAAAGACGGAAAAACCATCGTATATGTAACCTGGGATGACGAAAAAAGGGGGAGCATAATGAAGATCCCTGCAAAAGGAGGAACTCCTATCAAGCTTACTTCAGAAAAGGGAATTTACAGAGAACCCCGCTTCTCGGACGATGGAACCAAAATTGTTTTCAGAAAACAAGGGGGAAGTTTTGCTTTCGGTTTTGCATATGCAGAAAAAACAGGAATCTACTACATGAATGCCGATGGAAGCAACGTGAAATTTGTGAAGGATGAAGGAGCACTGCCTGAGTTCAATAGTGATGGAAACCGAATATTTTATCAAACCGGTGGCTACATTTTTGGCTCGTTAGACAAGAAACTCAAAAGCGTCAATCTCAATGGAAATGAGGAAAAAACACATGTTCATGGTAAATATGCCGGCAGATTTACCCTAAGTCCCGATAAAAAGTGGCTTGCATTTGGTGAGCTTTATAATGTGTATGTGATGCCTTTTGACGATACCGGTCAGACCCTGGAGGTGTCAAAAGATCAGAAAAGCTATCCCATGGCCAAGGTATCCGAAGAAGCAGGGATGGACTTCCAATGGTCTTCAGATGGCAACAATCTGAGCTGGATGCTAGGGCCCAGGCATTACACGATTGAGTTGAATAGCGCATTTACATTTCTTGAAGGCTCACCCGACAGCGTAGGTGACATCCCAAAAACTGTAGTAGACATCAATCTGAAAGCAGAAACAGACAGGCCTGACGGTATTATTGCTTTTACCGGGGCCAGGATCATTACCATGAATGGTGAGGAAGTAATTGAGAATGGCACGATCGTCATTGATGGAAATAGGATCAGTGCAGTAGGCCCTGCCGACCAGACAAATGTTCCCGGAAATGCCAAGACTTACGACGTCTCAGGAAAAACGATCATGCCAGGTATGATTGATGTGCATGCACACCTCAGGGGTTCAAGTGGATTAAGTGCTCAAAAAAATTGGTCTTATTATGCAAACCTGGCATTTGGGATCACGTCTACTCATGATCCTTCTACCAATACGGAAATGGCATTATCCAGCTCTGAAATGATCAGATCCGGTAAGATTGTCGGACCCCGGGTATACACCACAGGTACTATCCTTTACGGTGCTGACGGGGATTTCAAAGCCGTGGTAAATAGTCTGGATGATGCTCGTTTTGCCGTGGAAAGAACCAAGGCTTACGGGGCATTCAGCGTGAAAAGCTATAACCAGCCAAGGAGAGAACAAAGACAGCAAATCATCAAGGCTTCCCGAGAAAATGAGGTAATGGTTTATCCTGAAGGGGGATCGACCTTCTTTCATAACCTTTCCATGATCCTGGATGGACATACAAGCATAGAGCATAATATTCCCGTTGCCCCTCTGTATAATGATGTCCTTACGCTATGGGAAAATAGCAACACGGTAAATTCCCCTACTCTCGTTGTGCACTACGGCAGCCTGTCAGGCGAGTACTATTGGTATCAAACCACCAATGTGTGGGAAAATGAGCATCTTCTGAAATACACTCCGCGACCAATTATTGACGGTCGTTCAAGGCATAGAACTATGGCTCCAATGGAAGAATATGAAAATGGACATATCCTGACAAGCAAATCCTTGAAAGAGTTAGTCGATCGGGATGTAAAAGTCTGTCTGGGTGGTCATGGGCAGTTACAGGGGTTGGGTGTGCATTGGGAAATGTGGATGTTCGGACAAGGAGGCATGACAAATTATGAAATGCTGAGAGCAGCAACGATCCACGGTGCAGAATACATCGGAATGGGTGATGATCTCGGTTCACTGCAAACGGGTAAACTTGCTGATCTGATCGTATTGGACGAAGATCCATTGGAGGACATCCAAAATTCCCAATCCGTAAAATATACCATGGTCAATGGAAGACTTTATGATGTATCGACCATGAATGAAATTGGGAACAGGGAAAAGCCTCGCTCAAAGTTCTACTGGGAAATGGAGGGCTATAATGAGAGCTTTGACTGGCATGACCTGTCAAATATAGACACCCGACCAAATTGTGTATGCGGACACTAATTCAAAACCTATACAGTCATGAAGAATCCAATCAATTGGTTCGAAATACCGGTTAACGACCTGGAGCGAGCTAAGAAATTCTATGAGGAGATATTTCAAATTGAAATAACGCTGAACAGCATGCCCAACCTTGAAATGGGTTGGTTTCCATTTGATCCTAAAGGAAGTGGAGCCACTGGTACATTGATGAAAGCGGAATCTTATGTGCCTTCTTATGAGGGAACAATGGTCTATTTTTCTGTGGAAGAAATCAATGACGTGATCCCACGCATAAAAGCGGCAGGTGGTAAAATCATCAATGAAAAATTTCCCATTGGTGATAATGGCTTTTGCGGGCATTTTGAAGACTCAGAAGGAAACCGTGTGGCTTTGCATCAAAGTGCATCCTAAAAGTGCGCAAAAGCCAAACTTTCAGAGTGCCTGTTTCCAGTAATTTTGAATTCTAATCTTTAGTCCTATGAGAATATTATCCAGTCTTATCATTGTCATATTTTTGGTCTCTTCCTGTACCGAACCCCGAACGGCGAAAGATCTGGGTGCGGAATCGATCATTCCCAGACCGATGTCATTGACCGCAACCAATAGTTCTTTCCTCCTTAATGCCAATACCACTATCGGCCTTGGCGGAAATGGAACTCTGGATTTTACCGGTAAATTTTTGAAGACCGAAATTTCTTCACTTACCGGCCTCGAAGTAGCGGTAGATGAAAAAAGTGATGGGCAAATTACTCTGTTGGTTAATATGGATTCAGACCTACCGGAAGAGGGCTATTCATTAGATATAACCGAAGATAAAATTACCATCTCAGGATCGGCGCCAGTGGGAGTATTTAGAGGTGTTCAGACGCTGCTACAACTGATTCCTGTGAACGCGAAAAAATTCGAAATTGCTACGGGAAGTATCTCTGACTATCCAAAATATAGTTACAGAGGTAGCATGCTGGATGTTTCCAGGCACTTCTTCAGTAAGGAAGATGTCAAACAATACATCGACTACCTGGCATACTATAAATTCAATCACCTACACCTTCATCTCACAGACGATCAAGGTTGGAGGATAGAAATCAAAGCATATCCTGATCTGACAGAAATTGGGGGAAGTACGGAAGTAGGTGGAAGTACTGAGGTAGGAAGTGGAGACGGTGGATTTTATACCCAGCAGGAGTACAATGATATCGTACAATATGCAGCGGATCGTTTTATCACAATCGTTCCGGAAATTGATATGCCTGGTCATACAAATGCCGCTCTTGCATCTTATCCGGAATTAAACTGTGATGGTGTGGCTCCGGGTCTGTATACCGGGACCGAGGTTGGTTTCAGTACATTTTGTACAGATAAAGAAATCACATACGAGTTCCTGGACAAGGTGATAGGGGAACTTGCGGCTATGACCCCTGGTCCTTACATCCATATTGGTGGCGATGAAAGCCATGCGACAGAAAAAGATGATTACCTGTACTTTGTAAACAGGGTTCAGGAATTGGTCAAAAAACATGACAAAATCATGGTGGGATGGGATGAAACAGCTCAGGCAGACCTTGATGAAACTTCGATTGTTCAGCTGTGGAATAGCGTTGAGTTCGGCGAGTTAGCAGTGTCAAAAGGAGGAAAACTGATCATGTCACCTGCTACCAGAACCTATATGGACATGCAGTATGATTCCACCACTGAGTGGGGACTGCACTGGGCCGCCTATATCGAAGTAGATGATAGTTATACCTGGGATCCTGCGGAGTTTTCTGAGAATATTGGTCAGGATGACATACTGGGTGTGGAAGCACCGCTTTGGTCTGAAACAGTTACGAACATGGACGAAATTGAGTATATGATCTTTCCACGCCTGCTGAGCTACGCAGAGATCGGATGGTCGTCGGGAGACAATGACTGGGACGAATACAGATTGCGACTTGGCGAATTTGCACCAAGGTTTAAGAAAAGAGACATCAATTTCTATCAATCACCTACGGTTGACTGGAAAGAATAATCAAAGTTTATTGAATTCCTTAAACTTCAGGGCAAGGTGCAGTTGACACCTTGCTCTGAACCAATTCTGTTCAGGGAACTCCACGTGATAGTACTGATTGCCGTTCAAATAATCCGCCAGAAATCGGATGCCCATTATCATTGACATGTACATCCCGGCATAAGGGATGAATTTCTCTTCTGATTCTGAAATATCGCCCAATCCGTCAAGATAGCCGGAAAGGAAAGCATCATACCGCCCCTTCGAAATCTCCACCGTTTCCAATCTTTCTTCATCCTCCCTGGCTGTGGTCGCAGTCGTTCTGAGTCCATCACCCAGGTCAAAATGAATGACACCGGGCATTACCGTATCAAGATCCACCACGCAGCGAGCCTTGTTGGACTTATCGAAAAGCACGTTATTGAACTTGGTGTCATTGTGGATGATCCGCGTAGGTAATACGTCAGAACTCCAGGCATTTTCCAACTCCAGGACCAAAGACCTCAACTTATTGACGATGCTCAATTCATCAAGGCATTCATTGAGTCTGTCCTCGGAGCAGGTTTCCGTGGACGTCTTTAACTGATCAAGACGATATTTCATAGACTGGAATTTTGGGATGATCTCTTGAACTTTTGAAGTTGAGATGCCATCAAGCGCCTTTGTAAATGCTCCGAAAGCCCTGGCACCCTCACCAATCTGTTCCGGGAGTGGATTGTCATAAGACCTCAAGCCATCCATAAAGTCAAACATTCTCCAGTAATGATTGCCTTCCTTCACATAATCCTTTACATCCTTTGATGAAACAACGGACAAACTCATATACTGATCATTGTCGGTATATGCTCCTCTAAGATGATCGGTCACCATACGGATGTTTGAAGCCAACTTATCAACCGGAAAAACACGATCATTGATCTTCTGTAAGAAGTAACTGGACTCGGTAGTGTCGATTCGAAACGATTGGTGGATGTGACCAATGCCGATTTTGGTCGCTTTCCTGAAAGTTCCACGAATTTTGAAACCGGATACTACCTGTTCCATGTCACTGCCAAAGGTTTTCGGGATATGTACCCTCTTCGTGGAGCTTTGAAAACTGCTCTCTTACCCAGGGTTTGTCTTCTTTGTAGGTGACACCAAACCATTGATCCGGAGTGGAAATGACGGGTACTTTTAAACCATTCTGGATCAATTTATTGAGCACAGTTGGGATGTAGTACTCCACTTTTGGATTCTCCGAGGATTGCTGATAAATGGCATCAAAACCAATTCTTATTTCCTCAAAAACCTTTGATGTGAACCCCATCAGGTTCATGGAAACAAGCGTGTCAGGATTAAGATGGGTCCTCTGGCCATTTTCTTCAAAATATATCTCCCCATTGGCATCCCGAATGATTTTGGTGCGCTCCACGATTTCCGTCAGGTGGCCATCATCATCAACGCCACACACTCCTCTCGAAACACTTCCATGATTGGTCAACGTGTTCTTTACCTCATATCCTAGCAGACAAGCTCCATGCTGATCGTCATCCAAACCGCCAAGGTAATCGGCGGCTGATTTTAACCCGTTGAAGCCATAAAAATCATCTGCATTTACAATGGCAAACGGCTCAGATATTTCCTTTTCTGCCATCCAAACAGCATGAGCCGTACCCCAGGGTTTCGTCCTGCCAGGTGGTACTTTGTATCCCATCGGGAGGTTATCCAATTCCTGGAACACCACTCTTATGTCTGCCTTATCCTTCCATTTTGATAAAATAGCATCGTTAAAATCCTCCTCAATTTCCCCTCTGATCACAAAAATGATTTTGCCATATCCTGCCCTTATGCCATCAAAAACGGTATAATCGATGATTCGCTCACCATGAGGGCCAAATCCATCCAATTGCTTAATACCACCATAACGACTTCCAATTCCAGCCGCCAAAATCACCAAAGAAGGTTTCATATTGTCGCGTTTTAAGGCGGCAAAGATATAAGAACGGGTAACTATTTCTAACCAGGCGTCACTTATTCGTCCCGCAGGGACTCTACCGGATTAATTCGCATTGCCCTGTATGTGTGGTACAATATGACTGCGCCCGCTATTGCCATGGATAGGAAGGCGCTTATGACAAATGAGACGGGACTTATTTGAATGTGATAGGCAAAATTTTCTAACCAGCTATTCATCAACATAATCGTCAAGGGAATGGACAAAATAACCGCTAGCAACATTTGCCAGCTAAAACTTCTTGCAAGAAGCCAGAAGATCTTGATGCTATCCGCACCCATAACCTTTCGAATCCCAATCTCTTTCAATTTGCTGTTGACCACAAGTATTGTAAGCCCCAGCAAACCAAGTACCGCAATGACGATCGACAGTATGGTGGCTACGGTGATCATGCTATTCATTCGAGCTTCATTTTCATATTGGGATTTCAATCGTTCACTGATAAAGTGCCAGGACAGACTTTCATTCGGAAAGGTCGATTCCCATGACTCAGATAATAGTTTATTTACGTTAGATAAGTTGTTGCCAGTGTATGTCAATACCATTTTAGGTACGACAGTATCTTCAAAATCCCCATCAGACACTCCCGGGATGATGGCATCAATACTCTGAACGATCACCAGTGGTTCCACCTCATCATGAAGAGAAGAGAAGTGGAAGTCTTCGGTTATCCCAATAATTCGGTGGTCCCCAAATTCATTTCCCGGCAACTTATCACCCACGCCCAGATTGAAGTAATTGGCAGCAGCCTGATTCAATATGACGGACTGCCTCTTGTCCAATCCGCTTTGCGGATCAAAATCACGCCCTTCCAGTAGATTTATCCTGAATGAACTCAGGTAAAATGCATCCACTACCAAAAACCGAAATCTTCGAAATACATCCTGATCATCTGTATATCCCAGGTTGGCCCAGCCATTGGTACCAAGTACATGACTGCCCATGGCGATATCGGAAATCTCAGGGTGTTGAGAAAGTTTGGCTTTCAGAAGTTCTCCATTGGCGAAAGTCGAATTTATAACTTCAGACAACCTCCCTGCCGTGGGATCCGCATAAAGTGGAAGTGCAACTTTGGCTTCATAGGTATATCCCAAATCTTTATTTTGGAGATAGACCACCTGCTCCCTGATTATGAGGGTACTTGCGATTAAAAAAAGTGTGATCAGAAATTGAAAAACCAGCATTCCTTTTCTTACGGAATTTTTACCCCCCGTAAACCCAACACCCCGCAGGATGGAAAGGGTTTTGAAAGACGACAGGATAAATGCCGGATATCCACCAGCTACCAAAGCCACCACCAGGCCAATTCCCAGGTATATGACCGAATGAAACCACTCAAACTGATAGTAGATCTCTGTGCCAGTCAGCCGATTAAATGTTGGGATCAACACCAAAGTCAACGCCAGTCCGATGATCATAGAGACCATAGTAATGATCAGACTCTCGCTTAGATATTGGTAAACCAGGCTGCTTTTACCGGCACCAAGAACCTTGCGCATGCCCACTTCCTTTGCTCTTTTCAATGACTGTCCAATCGAAAGGGTGGCATAATTGATGCAGGCGATGATCAGTACCAGAATCGCTATTACCCCCAGAATGGCCACATATTGAGGGTTTGAAACCGGCGCATTTCCTAACGGAATGTCGGGATTAAGATGTATGTCTGTCAGGGGCTGAAACCCAATATTGTAAACATCTTCCTCAACACGCCCCTCAAGATAGCCCATAACCACGTCCTGAATTTTCGACTCAATGGCACTGATTTCCGCATTCTCTTTTAGCAGCAAGTAGGTCTCCGGACCCACACTGAACCAGGCATTCATAGCGCCTTCCCCGAAAATATCTCGATTATTAACATTCGAAAACGCCAGATCAAATTGAATACTGGAAGTCTCAGGGAAATCCTGAAAAACAGCAGTTACCACAAAATCATGAATGGCACTGTCGAGTTGCAGTGGTAAAGTTTGTCCGATTGGATCATCCGTCCCGAAATACTTCCTGGCGTAAGTTTGCGAGACTATAATGTCCCGTTTGCCCTTTAATGGCTCACTTGTTTGTCCCTCAAGGACAGAAAAATCAAATACTTCAAAAAACTCAGGACTTATAACTGATACGTTCTCATTGATCCTATTCTCCCCTCTACCAACGAGATAGTTTGTCTGGTACCATTGCACTGCCGTCTCAACTTCCGGAAAATTATCCTCAAAAAGCGTCTCAAAGCGTAATGGGACAATTGAATTAAAAAATACCTGACCCTCCCCATAATCTTCCCTCAGCCAACTTCGGTAAATCCGATCCTTCCTGGAGTGGAATTGATCATAGCTTAGTTCTTGTTGCACATACAGACCCAGCAGTAGAAAACATCCAATTCCCAGAGTCAGACCAAAGAGATTGATAATGGTATTCACCTTGTCCCGCCACAATACCCTGATGGCTATTTTCAAGTTATTCGTTGTCATGTTATTTGAGTTTTTGGTAACGCTTAATCCTTTTATGGCTGATCTTCGAAATGACCTTAAAACGAGCCAGCTGAAAAGCCAACTGGCTTTAAAACTTCCAGCATTTCTGTAGGTTGAATAATATATTTCGAACAAATCCCCTTCCAGATCTTCAATGAGATCAGGTTTACAAAACCACCGAAGCAGATTTGTCGACCACCTGGGCGGTTGATGGTTCATGATCCCTGAGCTGTCAGTAGTTTCTTGTACATCTCCATGCGTACTACCATCGAGTTGTCCAGTACTTTGCGACCAGCTACAGTAAGAGTGAAGAGTCTTTTTCTTCTACCACCTCTTTCAGCCGTTGCTCCCCCCATTCGTGAGGTTACAAATCCCTTTTTATCCAACCTTCTCAATACAGCATGTACAGCGGTGACATCTATTGATCTGGCCGCCTGATCCTTTATTTCATTTAAGATATTGACCGCATAGGCTTCATTTCCCAGTGACCCTACCGAAAGTAGCACCAGCTCTTCCAGCTCTCCAATTGATTCACCTTTCATATTCTTTTTTTGTACAAAATAACAAATAATATGGAAAAGGTCATCCCAATTACATGTATTTATGTACAGGTTATACGGTCTTTCTGATGCCCGGTTTCATTTTTGGGTTATTAATTGATTTTTGTACAAATAATCAATTATAAACAGGAATGGTTATCATTGAATCTCAATCAATGTAAATGGAACTCAATACCCTAATAATATTCGTTGTGATCGTACTCGTCATCCAAATTGCTCTGGCTGTAGTAGGAAGACGACTAAGAAAGAAACAGAAGGAAAACAATGTCTTGTACAAATACGATATAAAGACACCACACGATGCCTGGAAACTAATGGGCGATCAGAGTATCCCGGAAGAAGACCGAAAGGAAATCGAAAGAATCTACAATAACGAAAGATCGGAAGAGGACAGGCTAAAAGACTGATCTAGTCTACCCTATTTAACACGCTATCCGGAAAGTACTTATTCGTCAATGCAATCATCTCATCTCCTTTGACAAACATGTGAATGTTGATGTCTTTGGTGTGACTCACGCCACATGCACCTAATAATTCCAATACAGCATGAATGGTGTTTTTATGGAAATTATATACCCTTTCTGACTTATCGGAAACCACCAGACCTTTGGTAAGCATCTTGTTCTGTGTGGCTACCCCGGTAGGGCAATCATTCGTATTGCAGCGTAGCGCCTGAATGCAACCAATGCTAAACATAAAAGCCCGTGCCGAACTACACAGATCCGCTCCCAATGCCCTCATCCTCAGAATACTGAATGCCGAAAGTACACGGCCACTGGCTATAATCTTGATCTCATTTCTGAGCTCATATTTTATCAAAGTCCTGTGCACAAATATTAGCGCAGGCTCCAAAGGAATACCTACAGAATCTGAAAACTCCAATGGAGCAGCACCCGTTCCGCCTTCAGCACCATCTACGGTGATGAAGTCAGGGAATACCTGTCGCTTTTTCATAGCGACACACAATTCAATAAACTCCTCAGTTCGTCCTATACAAAGTTTGAAGCCGATCGGCTTACCTCCGGAGAGCTCTCTTAGTTCGCTGATGAAATCCAATAATTCGTGGGAATTGGTGAATTTCCTGTGACTTGGCGGTGAAATGACGGTAGTATGAGCCTTTACACCCCTGATTTTTGCAATCTCCTCTGTATTTTTCTCTCCGGGCAGCACACCACCGTGCCCGGGTTTAGCCCCCTGCGATATCTTGATCTCGATCATTTTGACCTGATCAAGTCTTGCCTTCTCCCGGAATTTTTCTGGATCGAAATTACCGTCCAAAGTCCGGCAGCCAAAGTATCCGGTACCAATTTGCCAGACCAGGTCACCTCCCCCTTCCTCGTGATAAGGAGAGATGGATCCTTCACCGGTATTGTGAAAGAAATTACCCTTTTTAGCTCCTCTGTTAAGGGCCATGATGGCATTCTTACTAAGGGCACCAAAACTCATTGCCGATACATTCAATATAGATGAGCTGTAGGGATGTTTACACAATGAACTGCCGATCATTACCCGCGGGAAATCCTTTGGCGGGTCCGTAGCATAGATTGAATGTCGTATGGCTTCATACTCCTCCGTATTCAGATCCAGCTGTGTACCAAATGGATGCGTATCATTCACGCTCTTTGCTCTGCGATATACAAGTGCTCTATGATTCCTGCTATATGGTCTGCCGTCCGTAGATCTTTCAATGAAATACTGTTGAATCTCGGGGGAAATCATCTCAAAAAAGTACCGGAAGTAGCCAAGTAGAGGGAAATTTCTGAGAATGGTATGAGATTTTTGGATCCTGTTGATCACGCCAATCAAAACCAGGGGTCCCAAAATGATAAAAGCCCACAAAAAATTTGTGTTATAATAGCTCAGCACTCCAAATACGATGACAAGAAGTGTGCTAGTGAGGTAAAAAGTATGGCGCATAGGTGAGTGTTTTTGGTTTACCTAAAGGTAATCCCTTTATCCATTCTTCCTACACCTAAATCGGTCAATCTAAAGCAAACTAGTACCCTCTCCCACAAATCTCTTTGTAAGCACAAAACTTACAGTTCTTCTCATCTTCCACCTGGTCAAACGGTACAGAAGGATCCCAAATTTCTTCGAGAAGTAATTTAAGGACATCCTCAAACTCATCCTGAAATCTCCTGAAATCACCAACCAAAGAGTCTCCCTCCCTATCCTTCTGCATTACCTGCCACTGGAATTCATCCCTGAACAAATCACGGCTATTGAACAATCCGGGTTCAATGAATTGGTAGCTCATTTTACTTGTATTGGCAAACAAATAAGAGTAGAAAAATACCTGGAATACAGCCTTGTTCCGCTTTATGTCCTCCCTGTCTATCAATGAGGGCACGGATTTAAACTCTTTGTTATCCTTACCTGTCTTGTAATCGATCACGCGGATTCTTCCCTGTTTCAGGTCAATCCTGTCAATTTTACCCTTCAAACCTACCGTGATTTTTTTTCCATTCACTTCAATGGGGTAATCGATGGTGTACCCGTCCCGACTACTCGTTTCCAGTCCTATGATCTTAAATGGTGCGTATTGGCTGTCAAATCTTAAAATTTGCCTGATGGTTTTTTCGATGATCCTCCCGGCGATGATATTCCGTCCTTCGAGTTTGAACTTGCCCTCATTTTTCACTTTATAATGGGAAATGAATGCCTTATTTATCGCACCTTTTATCCCATTCTCTAACCAAAAAAAGTCGTTAGGCTCTACTATTTCACGCTTTTGCTTCTTCATGAAATCAGCGTATATGATCTCCATGGCATCATGAAGGATGTTTCCAAAAACCATAGGATCAAGTTCTTCCTGTAGCTCATCGGGTTCGTAAAGTTCTTCGGCATATCGGAAGTAAAACTTCAACCGGCAGTCCAGGTAAGTATTGAGCGCTGATGGCGCCAATCTGGAATATTTTGCTCCTGTTTTGGGAATAAAACGACTAAGTTTATTCAGGACGTAACTATCCTTTTTGATCTCAATCGCAGATCGGGGTGAAATGCGTATCGGATTGGCAAGTATCCTCTTTTTTATCTCATGATCAGATTCAAAGTCCAACTGCTGGACCAGTCTGCTCAGTTCCCCGTTCACGTTAAATTCCGAAACAGTATTATAATAGAAGTGGACATTCTCTGCTCTCTGCAGGAGCCGGTAAAAAAGATAGGAGTAGATGGCATCCTGGTGTTCAAAGACAGGCAACTGAAAAGCTCGCCGGATGTTATACGGAATAAATGATCCTCTTCGTGGTGGTGCTGGCCAGCTCTCCTCATTCATGTTGAGAATGAGAACATTTTTGAAATCCAGGTTCCTGGTTTCAAGAACTCCCATGATCTGAAGTCCATTCAATGGCTCGCCAGTGAATGGGATCTTGAGACTGCGTGAAACCCTCCGAAAAAGTTTGATCAGGAAATCATAGCTCAGCCCATCCCCTCGATCACCCATCATCTCCCGAAGCTTCTCCACCTGCTCGTAGAAGCGACTGATAAATTCGATTTCAAAACTTCCCTGACGTTCACCATGCAATTCGTACAGGTGTTTGAGGATGACCTGTATGTAATTGAGTGGATTCCCGGGCTTGGAAAAGATGGCTTTGATCAACTTATTGGTAGCCGGGACTTCATCCTGGTAAATGAAAATGAGATTTCTTTTTTTAATCTCCTCCACCAGATCCAACAATTGATCCTGCTCGGCTATCAAGGGATGTTCAAGTATTTCAACGACGGGTTTATGGTAGAAAGATGCGCCATGAACTACACTGTCCCTCCTTGTATTTTGTAGCTGCAGAAGATTATCGATCAGGCTGTATACCACCGTGTCTTTCATGGGGAAACCCATCGTGATGTTGATGGAATCGATCGACTTGGGGAGTGCATGTAGTGTAGGAAAAAGCATGTGCTCTTTAGGCAGGACTATGACCGTCTCCATCGGATCAAATCCTTTTTCTGCCATCATCTCCTCCAAGGTCTCTGACATCGCTTTTGCCTGTCCCACTTCCAGAGAGACACCTGTGGCTTCCATCTTTTTGGTTTGTGAAAGTCCGGTAGGCAGGTCCTTTGAAAAGGACTTTCCCAGAACCCTGTGATCTCTGTATTTCCGTAAAAAAAATCCTGCTTCCTGATTAGGGTCATCCATAAAATAGGCATCCAGGTCCCAATAGATTTCCGCGTTCTTCTCTTCTACGTAATACGAAATAATGCCCTCTTCGGCAGCAGTAAGGGCATTAAACCCGGCAAATACCACCTTCCGTCCTTCATTCACTTCACCTTCCTTTAGCCGACCTAAAAAATCCCGGTATATGAGGCCATTGTATGCCTTTAATTTCTGTGTGAGTTCTTTTCTGAAATCATGATAAACTGGTTTGAGTATCTTCCAGGTCTGGAAAAAGGCCTCCTGGTTTTTGGACATCTTTGGTAGGAAGGTGCTCCAAAAGGTCTGAATGATCTTTTTATCCTCCTCATCCAGGAAATAGAATTCCTCATCAAGTTCCTTTTGTGTCTTGATACTGGTGAAAAGCTTATCGGCATCCACGAGGTAATGATCGATGTCCTCAAAATCACGAAGGATCATTTCTCCCCAGAAAAAGAACTTATCAAAAGATTCTGCGGAAGGAAAATTCCGCCTATAGCTTTCATAAAGAAGGAAGACTGCTTCCAGTGTCTCGATCTTCTCATAAGGTGATTGTGCGAGGACAAAGTCTTCCAGACCTCTTACGCGGGGCATCCAGATGGGTTTATCGATGAGTTTACCCAGTGCTTTGTTGAAGAAAAGTCCGGCCCTTCTGTTTGGGAAAACCACTTCAAGTTGAGACAAATCATTCTGATGCTCAGCGAAGATTTTGGCGGCTAATTCCTGGATGAATGTTTGCATGGGTCTATACCCAAACATAATGGGAATTGTGCAATCAGGTAGGCATCAGGAATACTTATTCGTCATGATATTTCATCTTATAAATAAAAGCTCCCTGTACTTGACCAGCGGCCAGTCCTCATCGTCAACCATCTGCTCCAATTTGTCCACTGCGTACCGTATCTTGTCAAAATACTTCCCTTTGACATTATCCCCGTATTCGATCGCCTTTTCCCGAAGACTCTCAATCTTATTTATTCTCTTTCGCTCTTCAATCATCTCGTAGGTCAACCGACGAACATCATTCACATGAAGAGAAATCTCCTTTATCGTCTTTTCGATCTCGGACGAATCGATTTTCAGACCTTTCAATCCGTTTGCGTTTTGAAGTAGCTTGTTTTGATATGAAATAGCTGTGGGAATGATGTGATTTGTCGCCAGGTCACCCATGATCCTTGACTCTATCTGGATTTTCTTGATATAGTCCTCCAGCATGATTTCATGTCGTGCATCCAGCTCTACCTTATTCAATATTTTATGTTTTTCAAAAAGCTTTCTGGAGCCATCTGTAACAAGAAAGTCCAGCGCTCTTGGAGTATCCGGGACATTTGAAAGCTTCCTCTTTTTGGCCAAAGCCACCCAGTCAGGGGAATAACCGTCACCCTCAAATCTAATCGCCCCGGAGGTTTTAATATACTCTCTTAGTACATCAATGGAGGCAAGCCTTCTGTCCTGTCCTCCATCGATCATTTTTGTGACTTTTCGGTCAAAGTCCTTCAATCTATCTGCCACTATAAGGTTCAAAATGGTCATAGGACTGGCTACGTTGGCATCAGAACCCACTGCCCGGAATTCAAACTTATTGCCCGTGAAGGCAAACGGGGACGTTCGATTTCGATCCGTATTGTCCAGAATGATCTCAGGAATCTGATCTATACCCAGCTTCATATACAGGTTGTCTCCCTTTTCGATGGACACATTGCCGCTGTTTTCCAGGTCATCCAGGACTTTGCTCAGGGTAGAGCCCAAAAAAATGGAAATAATGGCTGGTGGAGCTTCATTGGCGCCAAGCCGGTAATCATTTCCAGCGGAAGAAACTGTTGCCCTCAGCAGATCAGCATGATCATTTACCGCCTTAATCGTGCAAACGAGAAAGATTAAGAATAACAGGTTCTCCCGGGCACTGCTGGTGGGCTGGAAAAGATTAATCCCAGAATCTGTAATCAACGACCAATTACAGTGCTTCCCACTTCCATTTAAATGCGCAAATGGCTTCTCATGAAAAAGTACCTTCAAATGATGGCGGTCTGCCACGCGATCCATGATGTCTTTGATGAGTTGGTTCTGATCAGCTGCCACATTCACAGGGCCAAACATCGGAGCTACCTCAAACTGACTTGGAGCTACCTCATTGTGGCGGGTCTTCAGGGGAATTCCTACCTGATGTGCCTGCACCTCAAAGTCTTTCATAAAATCATAAATCCTTCCCGGGATAGATCCGAAATAATGATCATCAAGCTGCTGACCCCTTGCAGGATTATGTCCAAAAACGGTCCTGCCACCCAGGACCAGGTCCGGTCTGGCCTCAAACAACGCCCGGTCCACCACAAAGTACTCCTGCTCCCAACCCAGATAGGCAGTAACACTGCTGATGTTGCGATCAAATATTTTACAAACCCTGGTGGCAGCCTTATTTATCTCGGTCAGTGCCTTGAGAAGAGGCGTTTTAAAATCCAATGCCTCGCCGGTGAAAGCCACAAATACGGTAGGAATACAAAGTGTAGCATCGTAAATGAACATTGGCGAGGAAGGATCCCAGGCGGTATAGCCTCTTGCCTCAAACGTGCTACGAATACCACCGTTGGGAAATGAGGAGGCATCAGGTTCCTGCTGTACCAATTCACTGCCCTTCAACGTTTCGATTCCCTTGATTGGATCAAAGAATGCGTCATGCTTTTCAGCTGTCGCACCAGTGAGAGGCTGAAACCAATGTGTATAATGAGAAACACCTTTGTTCATAGCCCAGATGCGCACGGCTGCGGCCACAGACTCCGCAGTTTCGGTATCGATCTTCTCATGGTTTTTCACCGCCTGATCGATCCTGTTGAAGGTACTCTCCGAGAGTGCCTTGCGCATCTCTTCCCTCCCAAAAGCCTGACTGCCAAAGTAATCCGAAATCTTATCTGAAGGAGCGGTTACATTTATTCTTTCGCGACTTTGGACCTTCTCAAGGGCCGAATACCTTAATCTTGCCATTGGATTTTTGAATTAATTTCACGAATCTATCAAAGAATTGGAGATTTAGAGATGCTTCTATTTTTTAATGAAAATCACGGTGAAGGTCATCATGTCCTCGAGAATGAAGAATTTCTCCACTGCACCAAGGTCCTTCGAAGACAGTCTGGTGACATCATCCATATTACGGATGGAAAGGGAATCATGGCTGAGGTAAAGATTTCCGGCATCCAAAAACGAAGCCTGGATTATGACATCATAGAGGAAACCCACGTTTCCCAAAA
Source organism: Cyclobacteriaceae bacterium (assembly GCA_965228045.1). Classification (GTDB taxonomy): domain Bacteria; phylum Bacteroidota; class Bacteroidia; order Cytophagales; family Cyclobacteriaceae; genus JANQEU01. Next base: position 3,964,479 of record OZ245789.1, read on the forward strand.
AGGATTTCAAATTCATATCGCCATTGCCCCAACAAAACAGATAGAAAGGATGGAATGGTTTGTCGAAAAGAGCGGGGAGCTTGGAGTAGATGAAATTTCTTTTATTCAGACCCGGAATTCTGAGAGAACCAAATTAAAACTGGACAGACTCGAAAAGAAAGCAATTAGTGCATTGAAACAATCAAAAGGTGCATGGAAAACAAAACTAAATCCAATGATGAAATTCCATGACCTATTGTCCGCCGATATCGCGAAGGATCGATTTATTGCGGCTTTGGATGGAAAGAACCACTATCTCTCCGATCATCTATCAACTCAATCTAAAGTGATTATTCTGATTGGCCCCGAAGGAGATTTCTCTCAGGATGAGATTCTGCTAGCTGATAAAGAAGGATTCAAAACCGTCACTCTGGGTAAAAAAGTGCTGAGAACGGAGACGGCTGGATTAGTAGCTGCACAAATGGTCAATACCATCCACAAATACTAACTAAGGATATACAAGATTGGCCCTGAAAGGGTTCGCTGTACTTTCCGAGTAAATTTCTGCTGTCTTTGAGGTGACCTGATCCACATACCATACACCCCCATTTGTGAAAAATAAGGAGTCAGAAAAAATCCGATTTATGGAAGTAGGTAACGCCCTTCCCACGTAAACTTCGGACATTTCGGCCTCACTGCAAGTATTAAATATCCAGCTAACATCAATAGAGTCATTCACCTCATCAAACTTGAGTAGGATCCCATCTTCACAATCGTCCAGATCTTGCTCATCACCGGAAATTGTCAGAGATGATACGGTCCATGTTTTGGTTGAATCAGCGCTTAATAGACGTTTTACCTGGTATCCGTAAAGGTCGGGTGGCAAGTATCCAACATCCGAACAATAAAACAGGAATAAACCTCCGAAAAGAAGAAAAATCAGTCTATTGAGCTTCACCATTTCGGTTGATCACAAGGTAACCAAGCCTTCCGTCGGACAATGGGTACTGATCCTCCGGATAGTAATAAATCGTATGCTGACGAATAGACTCGTCAAACTCGGTATTTACCGGTTGTTGCTCTGCAGCTACGTCCACATCCCAGTTAAGGCCACCTTCCAGCATAAAACTCACAAACGTGATATTCTCGCCCTCGGTGATTGCAGGGTTGTGAAGGTAAAATGCGATCATCTGCTCTCCTGATTCTATCTGACCGATATTAAGCTCCGGAACAGTTTCGGAGTCAAATAGTCCGCTTTCAAATCTTAGCTGCCATTTGGCTTTTCGGTCCACACCAAATCTTGCCACAAAACCAATCATGGAATCAAGCTTAATTCCGTAAGTGATCATATCATACTCACCAATTTTCCATGTACCAAGCGTTTTGTAATCGCCTTCATATTCATCTACTGATGCAGAAAGTGGGACAAGATCTTCACCTATCATACCCCAGGCGTTCTTATCGTTCCAAAAAGCCTTTATTGTATCCCAGATCACCAGTTGCTCAGTAGCCCATCCTGCCAGTGTATTGGAATAGGCTACGGCTTCTTCAAGCGAGCCATATTGTTCATTATAAAGCTTATCATAGTACTTTCTGGAATCTAGAATTCTTGTGCCCAGACCATCGGTAAGTTCCTGTATTCTGAGTATTTGTTTTACAATGCTGTCAGATACATTAGCATGATGCGCTACGAGAGAGCTATCTGACCAGTCCTCGTTGAGGATAGTATCTGAGAGATTAAGTACAATATTTTCGGCAGTTCGTGCATAAATAAGATCAGCAGGTGGGCTGTCTTCGTCGTACTTCTCTATCAAGTCCCTTAAATCAGGAGGCAGGTTTGGAGGAAAAGAAGAACTTACACCGTCTGTCATTTCCGATTTCGCTACTGCCAACTTGTTATTGGCCACTCCGAGTTTTGACTTCAAAGTAATGATATCAGAATTGATCTTCCCCTTGGTGATGTAAGCCCAATCCTCAAGGTCATAGCATTTGAGGTTACCGTCTTTGCCCAGAATTGATTGTAATTTTTCAAAACCTGGCACCGGAACCAACTCCAAATCCTGGTATTTATCTCTTATACCCAACCGCAAAGCCACTACAGCCAGCTCATTGGTATTCTCCTCGATTTTATTCTGAAAATCGGTTAATGTCCCAAGAATGGTTATCTCTTCATTGCCAGCCGAAAGGAGAAAATCATTATAGCTATCATAGCTTCCAACTAAATCATTGAAAGCAGAAACAAGAGATTCCTCGGTGCTATTGATGCTTTCTAATAGCTGCCCGAATGTCTCAAAGTTTTTTTTTCCTGCCTCGATCCTTTCGATCTTCTTCTCGATGTCCAGATGAACATCGGAAAGTTTTATGCCAAAGTCACCTGTCCTCAGATCCCTTCGATAGAACGACTGATAATATTCATCATTCTTACGAAGCTCCCTGTCATCAATCAATTCAATCGATTTTTCGTAGAACAATATGGCCGAATCTGCCATTGCCATGACATTTTCGGTATCGTTCACGAGATCACCTTTTTGAAAATACTGATCAAACATGGTAGCGAACTGATAAATGGCATTGGCCTCCTCCCTGTTCTTTTCATCACTCAGAAATTGCCGCAATTGAGGTTCTGCCATCTCATAATCCTTGGCTTCCAACAATGGAAAAAGATCTTTATACTTGATCTTTTGTGCTTCCACGCAATTAGCGAAAGCAACAGCTGCTAAAACGACTAATAGTTTCTTCATAGTACTATCTGTTCGATGACAAAACTAGTAAAATTCAATTTCGATTGGCATCGGGATTCGGAGGATATTCGTATTTAGTAATGAAAATGTTGTGAATTTTGGTTGGATTTTAAAGGATGAAACTGAATAAGAAAATAAGAAAAGAGGTCATAGAGTGGAGTGTTTTCATAGGGATCATCGTGATCCTTTACATTACCGGACTTCACACTTCTCTAATCGGGACCCTACAACGCGGAATTTTGGCAACAGGCATCATTGCTCCTGATACCGAAATAGAAAAATCCAGGGCCAGTTACCACATGACGCTTGTTGATCTGGAAGGAAATAGCGTTGATTTAGCTGACTGGAAATCTGAGACCATCTTTTTGAATTTTTGGGCCACCTGGTGCCCTCCCTGCATTGCAGAAATGCCAGACATTAACAGTCTGTATGTCAAAACAGGAGAAGAAGTGAAATTTGCCATCATATCTGTGGATGAGGATCGTCAAAAAGCCAGGGATTTCGTAGCGAGAAAAGGATTTACCATGCCCATTTACTTTCTTAAGTCCGGCATTCCAGGCGAATATGCCTCCGAGGCAATTCCTACTACCTTCGTGATCTCCCCGGAGGGTCAAATTGTAGTCAGGAACAAAGGAATGGCAAAATATGATTCCGAAAAATTCCGATCTTTCCTCCTAAACCTTTAAAGCGTCATTGCATATTCACGGGCAGCATTCGAAAGATTCGATATCGTATTTGCCAGCATGGTTTCCAGCGGAAGCTTTTCTTTGTTGATGCTTATGATTTCATCGAAATAGGAACTTTTTACATCAAAGTCATTGTCGACCAATCCACAAAATCCCACAGCTTTTATTCCCGCTTCCCGCGCATATTTTGCAGCAAGTCCCGGGCCCTTGCCAAATGCGGTCTGCCAATCAATTTTTCCCTCGGCCGTAATCAGAAGATCAGCATGCACAAGACTTTTGTGAAAACCGGAAAGCTCAAGGATTTTCTCCGCTCCGGAAGTAACCATCAGGTCATCCATAAATCCTGAGAGCCCGGCTGGTACTCCTCCACTTGCCCCTCCACCCTTAACTTTGGTAATGTCCTTCCCGGTTGCCTCAAAGACTAAAGAAGCCCATTTCTCCATCCAGCTTTCAAACTCCGGTAGGTTCTTGATTCCCTTTTGAGGTCCGTATACGGAAACTGCCCCTTCCGGCCCAAGCAGTGGATTCTCTACATCGGAGAGCACCGTCAAGGAAATACCCTTTGTTTTTTGCAAAAAAGCATTAAAATCAATTCTGTCGATATCCATAATATTTGAAATCAAAGGATGAGGTATTTCCACTTCCCGCTGAAAGAATTTCATGCCCATTGCTGCCAGGATTCCGATTCCTCCATCGGATGTAGCACTGCCTCCTACTCCGAGATAGATTTGTCGGCAACCAAGTGAAATCAGTTCATCCATGATCTGACCGGTACCGTAGGTAGATGCCGTCGCAGGAATAAGATCACCCTCTACTAAACGAATGCCACTTGCCTCTGCAAGTTCTACTACCCCAATTTTTCCCGATTCATTCCAACCATAATTGGCTGTGATCAGATTATTCTCCGGACCGATGACAGTCATCGTACGCTTTTCGCATCCCAGGTGGCCAGCCAGTATGGCCAGGGAACCATCCCCACCATCGGCAATAGGTATAACGTCAATTTCAAAGTCCTTTGAGACACGTGAAAGACCATCTGAAATTGCAATCCCTGCTTCATTTGCTGTAATGGCTCCTTTGAAAGCATTTGGCACTACAAGGATTTTCATTCGAATTCAATTCGTCCGTTTGAGGCGCCCAGGTAGCTGCACAATCTATAAAGCACCCTTGCACCTACATTGGCATCCCAGCCACCCCCTCCGACTTCAGAAAGATCAAATCCAATGATTTTCTTTCCGGATCTTGCCACTTTCTCTATCAAATGAAAGGCCTGATTGATCGTCAATCCTCCGGGAACCGGTGTGCCCGTACCTGGACAAAGAGAAGGATCAAGTCCATCAATATCAAAACTGATGTATACTTTATCAGGCAGCCTGTCCACGATTTTTGTGCAAATTGAATTCCAGTTTTCACCTGCAAAGATTCGAGTGCATATTTCAAGATCATAATAGGCTCTGACCCGGCCTGACTTCTTAGCTATCTTTTCCTCCTCTTCCGAATAGTCCCGAATCCCCACCTGGATCAGTGAATCCACGCCGAGTTCGAGTACATTGTGCATTATGGAGGCATGTGAGTGATCAAATCCTTCATACGCTTTACGCAAGTCCATATGGGCATCGATTTGAAGTATCCCGAATGATTCTCTTTCGGCAAGTGATTTTATCAAACCAAAAGGTGTGCTATGGTCACCACCCAAAACAGCACATGGTATTTCCCTTCTGAGAAATTTATTGCTGTAGTTATACAACCACTTGTTTAGTTTTTCAGAGCCTTCATTTATTATCTCCAGGTGTTTCAGTTTGGGAGAATTTCCACTCTCCAGTTCATCTATCACCTTTTCAGCCAGGACTCTTAATTCTGCTGCCAGCTTTTCCAACTCGTCAGGAAATTCGGCTAAAACACTTTTGAAATTCCACGGTTGTCTTAAACCAGGTATCATGAAATCCAACTGTGAGGATGCGTCCAAAACGGCATTAGGTCCGTTTGCCGTTCCTTTTCCAAATGAGGCAGTCACCTCCCATGGGACTGGAATGATCACAAGATCTGCTTTCTCCAAAAGATACGGAAATCCAAAAAGGCTACCCTTTTGACCGACTCCCCCGGGATTAAAGTCCATATTTAAATATTTTCAGGTGAAATGTTCAAAACCAGTTTTCCTGAATTCTGAGCTAAATTCTTCCATCCCGGAGTAGTGAATTGAATGACCGCGACAGATCCTGGCGACATACCATCGATTGGTTCATCCGATAAGTAGTCCGCCACATAAGTAATGCTGGGATTATGTGCTACGATAAGAACTGTTGTCTGATTGGAATCCAATGACTCAATGGTTTCGATCATGTTTCTTACCGATGCTTCATATAGTTCATCCAGGGATTCGAGTATATCACTGGCTTTAAACTCCTCAGCGATGATATCTGCTGTCTGCCTGGCACGGTATGCCGAGCTGGTCAAAATCAGGTCAAGTGCATCGATATTTTCAAGCAACCATCTGGCCACATGCCGTGCATCTCTTTCACCTGTAGCGGTTAGATTTCTCTCAAAATCCTTCTGCGAATCTCCCTGGCCAGCCTGGGCATGACGAACCAAAATCAGTTTTCTTTCCATTTTAAAATTGGTGAGCGGTGTGTGAACTCAATTAATGAAAATCATGTCGTATAGACAAGCATGTTAAATGATTTTCAAAAATTTTAATTCATATTTGACGCTTAATTAGGTGTTATGGGTAAGAATCTAGTCATCGTAGAGTCGCCTGCCAAGGCTAAAACAATTGAAGGATATCTTGGAAAAGATTTTGAGGTTAAGTCCTCTTACGGACACGTTCGTGACCTTCCTAAAGACGACAAAGCGATTGATATTGAGAACAATTTCAAACCCACTTATGAGATTTCCAAGGACAAGAAAGACGTAGTCAAAGAGCTGAAGAAGCTGGCTAAGGACGCTGAATTGGTCTACCTGGCTTCGGATGACGATCGGGAAGGCGAGGCCATAAGCTGGCACCTGAAGGAGGCGTTGGATTTGAATGATGCTAAAACACGCAGGATCGTATTTAGGGAAATTACCAAGAATGCCATCAGCAATGCCATTGAAAATCCGAGAGGTATAGATGTAAACCTTGTAGATGCTCAGCAAGCAAGACGGATCCTTGACAGACTTGTTGGATTTGAGTTAAGCCCCATACTCTGGAAGAAAATTAAGACCGGACTTTCGGCGGGTAGAGTACAGTCCGTGGCAGTGCGTCTGGTCGTAGAGCGGGAACGTGAAATTGAAAAATTTACCGCGGAGTCCAGTTACAAAATCTCAGCGGAGTTTGATTTGGGTGATGGAAAAGTATTAAAAGCCGAACTTCCTAAGAAATTCAAGGAAGAAGAGGAAGCGGTGGCATTCCTGGAGAAGTGCAAAGGTGCTGATTTCGAAATTGCGAATCTTGAAAAAAAGCCAGCGAAAAAATCTCCGGCTCCGCCCTTTACCACTTCCACACTACAGCAGGAAGCCAGTAGGAAACTTGGGTTTCCGGTCTCTATGACAATGTCCGTAGCTCAGAAGCTTTATGAATCAGGTAAGATCTCTTACATGAGGACTGATTCCCTGAATCTTTCGGAGGAGGCCATCTCCGCTGCCAGGCAAGAGGTCACTAAATCTTATGGGGATCGCTTCTCGAAAGAACGAAGATTTAAAACTAAAAGTCAGGGAGCTCAGGAAGCACACGAAGCGATCAGACCTACAGACTTTGCGATGCACTCTGTAGACGGGGATTCTTCCCAATCCAGGCTGTATGAATTGATCTGGAAAAGAGCCATTGCATCGCAGATGGCAGAAGCTGAGCTGGAGAAGACTACCGCGACTATTTCCATTTCCACCACAGAGGAAAACCTGGTCGCTCATGGTGAAGTGATCACGTTTGAAGGTTTCCTGAAAGTCTACACCGAATCCCAGGATGAAGGTGAAGAAGAGGAACAAAAGGACATGCTTCCACCGTTAAATGTGGGTCAGCAGCTGGATCTAAAGCACATGCTGGCCAAGCAAGGCTTTTCTCGTCACCCTCCAAGATATACCGAAGCCAGCCTGGTAAAGAAACTTGAAGAAATGGGGATAGGCAGACCGTCTACTTACGCACCAACGATTTCCACTATCATTAAAAGAAATTATGTGGAGAAAGAAAGCCGCGACGGAAAAGAAAGAAATTACAAGCAAATATTTTTGAAAAATAATGCTCTCGAAGAGGAGACCCTAACTGAGATCACAGGTGCTGAAAAGAATAAGCTATTCCCTACCAATACAGCCATGGTCGTCAACGATTTTTTGGTATCTCACTTCCCCTCGGTCATTGATTACGGCTTTACCGCCAATGTAGAGCAGGATTTTGATGACATAGCCTTGGGTAAAAAACCCTGGGCGGATATGATCCAGGCATTTTACGGTGATTTTCATCCAAAAGTGGAGGAATCTGAGGCGTTGAAACGCGCCAATGTGGAATCAAGAAGCAGGGACATTGGTACTGATCCAAAAACCGGAAAACCAGTTATTGCCAAGCTGGGAAGATATGGTGCTTATGTACAGATAGGAGAAATGCCCGAAAATGGCGAAGGTGAAAAGCCTCAATTCGCCAGCTTGCGCAAAGGTCAGTTCATCGAAAGTATCTCCCTCGAAGATGCACTGGAGCTATTTACGCTTCCCAGGCAAGTTGGTGAACTGGACGGTGAGCCGCTTGTCGCCAATGTGGGCCGGTATGGTCCATATATCAGACACGGGAGCCTCTTTGCTTCATTGAGAAAAGATCAGGATCCACATACGATCACAGAAGAGGAGGCGCTGGAACTCATTCAGGAGAAAAAAGAGCAGGAAGCCAACAAATACATCAAAACATTTGATGAAGATCCTGAAGTCTTTGTCTTGAACGGCCGCTACGGTCCTTATATCAAATTCGGAAAGAAGAATGTCCGGATTCCAAAAGGAAAAGTACCCGAAGAACTGACCTACGAGGAATGCAAGGAATTGGCCGAAAAAGCTCCCGAAAAGAAAGGCAGAGGCAGGAAGAAGAAGTGAGTGTATTTCATCGTTTTAAGATGAAAAGATCTTTTCACTACAAATATTAGGAATCCACCTCCTCTTTAATCCGTATATTTACCTATGGAAGATAAAAAATCCCCTGAAAGGAACATCTTCGAAATGAGTGAGGAGCAGCTAAAACGTCACCATAGACGACTTGAAAATCACTTCAGGAATGAGCAGGTGGCATTGGAACAACAAAAACTTAATAAAGAAACCTCATCCTCCAAAGTCGCTCAGGACGTTGACGAGTCTTTTTCAATCTGATTCTTGCCAAGATTTATCCTACTAGGTGGACCAAACGGAGTTGGGAAATCCACGAAAGCCCTGGATTATCTAAGAGAAGAACCCAATTTTGTTTCAATCGATGGGGATAGAATACTTAGAGAATTTAAACTAATTGGTAGGGGAAGAATAGAAGCCGAAGATTACATTATTTCCACCTTTAAAAATGCCGTTCGAAATTCGAATAATATAATTCTAGAATCGAACCTGACTACTCCAAAAGGATATTGAATTCCGAGATTATTGTGCCAAAAGCAATTATCAGGTTACTCTTGAATTTTTAGGTGTGGATGATCTTTCGATCCTTAATAAGCGAATTTCGACACGAGTTTTACTTTACAATCTACATTTTATCCCTCCCGATCTTGTAAAGTCAAAATATGAATCAGCCTTGAACTTACTACCTCATGAAATTTCCCAATTTAATAATGTAAGAATCTGGGATAACTCTGGCTACAAAGAAATAAAACTACTAGAATACAATAACGGTAAACAGTTATACGAAGCGGATAAGCTACCTGAATGGGCCATTCAAATCTCAATCAGATACAATCGACTTAGAAGATATCATGATAAAATTCACAAAAGGAGATCGGGAAAATAACCCTACACGTAGTTATTGAGCATTACAGGCATCACAAGCATCAGTATGTCTTCATTGTCATCCTTGTCAGACGGCTCCAGAATACCGGCCCTGTTTGGTGCACTCAACTTCAAAGTCACCTGATCCGTATCCAGATTTCCGAGCATCTCCACCAGAAACCGGGCGTTGAATCCGATCTCAATGTCTTCGCCATTGTGTTCACACTCGAGTCGTTCGTTCGCTTCATTGGAGAAGTCCAGATCCTCAGCTGAGATCACCAGCTCGCTGCCGGTAATTTTCAGACGAACCTGATGCGTTGTTTTGTTCGCGTAAATCGCAATCCTCTTCAACGAACTTAGAAGTGCATCCTTGCTGATGGTCATCAGGTTACTATTGTCCGCAGGAATCACGTTTTCGTAGTCAGGATAGCGTTCATCGATCAATCGGCAGATCATCTTCACATTATTGAAATCGAAAAATGCGTTGGAAGCATTGAATTCCAGGGCAACATTGGTATTCTCAGACGGCAATGTGGATTTTAAAAGTGTCAGAGCTTTCCTGGGCACGATCATATTGTGCGCCTGATCTGCCGCAATGTCTACCCTTCTGTATCTTACCAGTCTATGGGAATCGGTAGCCACGAAAGTCGTATTGGTTTCATCCAACTTAAAATAAACCCCTGTCATGGCAGGTCTGAGCTCGTCATTGCTCGTGGCGAAAATCGTATTGTTGATGGCTGTGGCCAATATTTCCGAAGAGATATTTACGGAGTAACCATCCGATACGGTAGGGACTTTTGGGAAATCCGTGGCATTTTCACCTGACAACTTATATCGACCATTGTCCGAACTGATTTCGATGCTATATGTGCTATCATCAATGGAAAAGGTAACGGGCTGCTCCGGCAGATTCCTAAGTGTCTCAAGCAATATCTTTGCAGGGATCGCAATACTTCCATCCTCCTTGGCCTCCACCTGAAGCTCTGTGATCATGGAGGTTTGTAAGTCAGATGCTGTCACTACCAGCGTACCATCTTTAATCTCAAACAAAAAATTCTCCAGAATTGGCACCACAGGATTTGTGGTAATCACTCCATTGATGGCGGATAGTTGTTTTAAAAGATAAGAGGACGATACTATAAATTTCATAAGATGATTGCGATTTACTTCCCCGAAAGGTTCGCAAATTTATAAACAAATATTGAATTGAAATGAGCTTGAGAAATTCAGGTTTTTACGAGCCCTGATACCTGAAAAAATCTTTATTTCTGAACAACGGCTCTATAAATCTTTGATCAAATATGATCATCTCACCATTAGCATCTTCCATCACCTGGTATTGATCCCCTTTGTACGGTGGATAGATCGTCAGCTGCCTGGTCCCCTTAAATTTAATGTCGTCAATGACGATTATAAGCTCCGGTTCATTGGTCAATGCACTGTCAAACCTGGGATACTTTCCCGGTACGATCCGCTCATTACCTGTGAGGAATTCAAATTGATTCAGATATTCTACCACCCTGTTTGAATCCAGCTCAGAAACACCTGGAATCCTGAAAAACCGATCCTCGAAAATTATCTCTATCTCACCCTCCTGCTGATGAACAGCCTTTAGATTTTGAATGGTGCGCCAGTTTCCATTCATTACCACCCTGTCCCTCCATTGATCCTCATCCAGGGTAAACAGAGAACCCAGATAATCTCGGTAACCTGGAATTTCTACTTCATAGCTACCTGAGTCATCTATGAAAAATGTCCTTGTCAAATTGGGATCACCCTGCACCTGAAAGCTTTTCTGGTCCCTATTCAACATTGTAATGACGACATTGGCTCGTTTGGTAGAATCAGACAGTGAGACGGTTTTAGAGATCCTGACGCGATCCAATACGGCGAAAAAAAGCTGTAACATGCTTTGATCAATTTCATATTTATCATTGATCTGAAAACCATTCGATCTCTGAAAGAGCAATGACCCTTTTTCATTGTCAATCCGGATAGATGCAATGCTACTGGTATCAGCTACAGCAAAATGGTCCGGTTCGAAAGAAAGTCGTGATGAAGATGGCTCATAAAGCATCAGACTTACATTTAGAATCACCATGACCACCACGGCGACAAGTAAAATGATATTGCGCTTCCTAATTTCCATATTGTGTCTTTCGGAAATACAGTTTTACAAACGCCAGAAGTACGATAAAAATAAGGGGAACGGCCACATTGACCCACCGCCACGTTTCACCTTCCAGTTCAACCTTCGCTTTATCCAAAGGTCTGATCCTGATCTCCCTGTTTCGTGCCAGCAGTAATTGATCATCATCCATCAAATAGTCAAGGGCCTTTTCTACAAACTCACCATTGGCGTAGGTGGTCTGACTATATGGATCTACACCCATTGGCAACGGATTTTCCGTTTCAAGGCTGAAGTCGTTACGGATAAAATCCCCATCGGCCACTACGATGATTTTGTTATCGCTACCCTCCTCAATAAAAGAATCCCTGTCTGCCCCCTCGGGTGGAAACCGATTTTTATAAAGACTTGTAAATGATCCCTCCAGTAGATATCCTACCGGAATGACACCATGCGTAAAAAATTCCGGCTGAAGTTTCTGGTCCAGGTCGTTGTAACTAATCCGTACAGGAGGATCGAATTTTAAAGTGTACTCGCTGGTAAACATTAAAGGCGTCTTTCTGATACCATCTGCACGCACTGTATCAATGCTGGACACACCTCTGAACCAACTTGCATCCAGATTTCTAACCAATGGGTGATCTCCGTAATTGGAGATGACCGGAAAATAGGGCCAGGGCAATAATTCAATTCTTGGTTGATCCCCGACCGTTCCCGTAACTACCGGTGTATTGCCACAATTTACGTCAGCTATGTAGTCCCGATTCATCCTGATGCCATACCTGAAAAACAGGTCCTCCAGATTCGTCTCAACAGGAATGGCAACTGTACCCTCTCCGTGTGCCTGACTCATATCCACACTCAATGCGTCATAAAACACCATCAGTTTCCCTCCATTCATGACAAACTGATCGATGTAGTACTTTTCCAATTCGGAAAACCGGATAGCGGGCTTTGCAATTATAATTGCATCATAACCGGTTAGTCTGGATCTTCTCTCTGGTAAGTTGATCCTGAACAGGTCATAATTTTCAAGTATTACATTGGTAAAACCCGATAATTCTGAACTATCCGGTTCATTGTGACCTGTTATAAGCCCAACGCGGGGTTTGGAAGTATTTTGAAGTTGTTTGATGGAATTGGCCAGTTCATACTCCAGCCCTTCGATGGATTGATTCAACATCTCCTCAATAGAGGTAGACCGATTGCCCTTGAGAAGCGTGACACCCCGCTCACGGCCATTGTAAGTGATGATCGCACCCGGGAAAATTAGTTTTTCTATCCGCTGTCCATCCTGTGTATAATTTACATTGGAAGGTTGGATCCCACGATCGATAAGACTCCTGAAAAACTGGTTTCGTGCCTGTGCACTTGATGCCTGAGAAGGGTCCGTAAATTTGTATTCAACATTGGCACCACCTACCCTGGCAAACTGCTGTAGGGCATTTTCGATGCCATCCCTTAGTCTTTTGAAATTAGATGGAAGCTCCCCCTCAAGGAATACCTCGATGGTAACAGTGCCGCTAAGGTCTTCCAAAACACTTGAAACCGAGGGATGTAGCGTATATCGTTTTTCTTCCGTGAAGTCTACCCTGAATCCTGAGAAGGAAGCCAGTTGATTGGCGAAAATCACAATTGTGACAACAAAGATCAATACCAGCAGGCGATATGTTTGTTTGCTTCCCAGGTTCATCATCTCTTTCTTTCTAATACATACCAGGTCACCGTCAGCATCAGGCAGATAAAACCCACAAAATACATTACGTCCTGAAATTCAAGCAAGCCATTGCTCATTGAGATGTAATGGTAATTGATGCTGAGTCTTTCCAGATAAATTGACCATACGCTCCACAGGTCCATATTGGCTACGATCTGAATACCCTCATGTGCCACAAAGCACAATAAAGCGCCAACCACAAATGAAACGATCTGATTTTCTGAGATGGAGGAAGAAAAAAGACCTATAGCCACAAATACAGAGCCTAATAATGCAAGTCCAATATAACTGCCTACAATTCCTGAAATATCCAGGTTGCCAGTTGGATTTCCCAGTTGATAAAGCGTATAGAAGTAAAGCAGCGTAGGTATCAGCGATAAAAGCACTATGCCCACAGCCCCAAAAAATTTACCCAGGATGATATCAGAAGTCCGGAATGGCAATGTATAAAGCAACTCTATGGTCCCGTTTCGTTTCTCCTCCGCGATGGATCTCATGGTGACGGCAGGAATCAAAAACATGAATGCGTACGGCCCATAAGTGAATACAGGTTCCATGTTTGCATATCCATAATCCAGTACATTCACTCCAGGTAATACCCACATGATCAGACTGATCCCAATGAGAAAAATGCCCACTACCAGATACCCAATCAGGGAATTGAAAAACTCATTGATCTCTTTGATCAGTATGGTTATCATACCTTTTCGGATTGGGTTTCTGTAGTCAATTCTTTGAAAATGTTTTCCAACGAGTCACTGAATTGGTTGATCGACACCAGCGGGTAGTCTTCCCGGGATACCAGATTCAGAATTTCCTTTCTCACATCGACACTCTTGCATTCTATCCGGATAATCTCATCACTGATAGACTCTGAAGACAAAACTCCTGGTATTTGACCAAAGGAATCAGATTCTACTTTTGAATCAAAGGAGATTTCAAAAGTGACTGTCTCGTTCTGTTTATTATTCTTCAACTCCTTCACCGGACTATCCATCATCAGTTTGCCTTTGTTGATAATAATCACCTTGTCACATATTGCCTCTACCTCCTGCATAATGTGTGTGGAAAGAATGACTGTCTTTTCTTTGCTGATATCACGAATAAGATTTCTGATTTCCAGGATCTGATTTGGGTCTAGCCCGGTAGTGGGCTCATCCAGGATCAATACGCTCGGATCAGGTAGTAAGGCTTTGGCCAAACCAACCCGCTGTCGATACCCTTTGGAAAGTTGTCTGATGTGTTTGTGAGATTCCTCCTGCAGCCCACATCTGGCTATAATATCATGAATTCGTTCATTTCTTTGTTTTCGTGGGATTTTGAAGGCCTTTCCTACAAAGTTCAGAAACTCCTTCACATACATATCATGATAAAGTGGATTGTGTTCAGGAAGATAGCCAGTGATTTTCTTTACCTCTAAAGGATTTGCAGAAACCGAAACTTCATCAATCAGTACATCGCCTTCTGTAGCTTCAAGGTAGCCAGTGGCAATTTTCATCGTGGTGGATTTGCCGGCACCATTTGGACCTAAAAACCCCGTTATTTCACCACGCATTGCGGTAAAATTCAAGTCATCAACAGCGCGCTGAACTCCATAAATCTTCGTAAGATTGCGTACTTCAATCGACATGCGACATTACTTAGTAAGTTGATTAGAAATTTGACCCGGAAGCTTCAATCTTTGTTCGATATCTACGCACTTTTGCGATTCTGTAAGCCTTTAATGAAATCCAGAACTCACTTTCGACTACTGAACGCAATATTCATCTATTTTATTTTTTTGACCAAAAGCTTTTCGCAATCTACCGACACCTACTTTGCTCAGAATATAAGCCTGAATACTTTCAAAGGATTCATAATGCCTCACAATGATGGTGTGAGTCATCTGGCTTACGGTAGACCCACCGGATTTGAGCTTTACCACAATTGGGCAACAGATGGATCCAAACCCTGGCAAAATCGCTATAATCAACCTGATGCCGGAGTTTCCATAGGATATTATGACACGGATATGGATCCGACTGGAAATCTACTGGTATTTATGACCTACATGGATTTTCAGCTGGCCAGGGACCGGTTTACTCAGCTTTACTTTAGGATCGGCACCGGATTCACCTATGCTCCTACCCGGTACGAACAGGAATCCAATAATCTAAATGTGATGATTTCCAGTCCGATCTCTTATAACATGCAGGGTAGATTGAATCTTAGAATCCCAATATCGGATCGATATTATCTGAACCCGGGTATCACACTTACACACGCGTCGAATGGTGCCATCACCTACCCAAATTCCGGCATCAATATGGTCACCGCTAACCTTGGTTTTGGATATCACTTCAATAAGAAAAACATCCAACTTCCGGAAGGGACTAACGATGCACCGGACCGATCATTGGGCTACAGCCTAACCGTCAGCGGGGCAATGCGGGATGCCATACGGGGTCAGGACCGAAAATATGCCTTTTTCACGATTCGCCCCATGGTGGATAAAACACTCAATCATGTCAATAGATTGCTATGTGGTTTCGATTTTTTCTTTAACAGAGCAAGGATTCCTTTGATCCAGCGGGATGAAAATGTCCCGAATGATACTGATTATAAAAGAATTGCTTTGGTTGGTGGGCATGAACTTATTGTTTCAAGAGTGAGTCTTATGGTAATGGCTGGCTATTATATTTATCAGCCCTACCTGCAGGATGGAGACCCAAACTGGTACCAGCGCTATGGCCTAAAAGTCTATGCAACAGAGTATGTTTTTGGTACCATGATGCTCAAAGCACATGGGGGAAGAGCGGATAATTTTGCGATCGGAATAGGTTACAGGTTATGATAAAATCACTGACCATGCTTGCATTGGCTTTTTGCTTTTTTTCCTGCACCAGGGAAACCACCTGGGATTGCATTCAGTCAACCGGAAAGCGCGTAATTGAGGAATACCGATTCGACAACAAAGTACAGGAATTGTCTATCCATGACGATGTGATCCTTATCCTTCACAACTCAGATGAGCAATATTTTGAGCTGGAAACCGGTGAAAACATGGTGCCTGAGATCAATCTTGATCTCGAAGGGAACAGGCTGACTGTAACCAATGACAATACATGTCGATGGTCGCGAAACCCAGGTAATGTAAGACTTCACGCCTACCTGGATACTTTGTCCTTGCTTCAAAAAAATGGCTTCGAAAATATCTACAGTGAAGACTCCATCACTTTTAGTTTCAGGCTGGAGACCTACGCACCCGGCACCGTAGAGCTTCATCTGAACAATCGCGTAATGCAAATCAAATGCTCCTCCCTAAACAACTTCAAACTAACAGGAACAACCTTCGGTTTGGGTCTGTACATGGTGGTAGGAGATGGAATTTTTCAGGCAGAAGATCTTCTCCTGGAAAATGCAACGCTGGTTCATTCCGGAATCAATTCACTACATGTCAATGTGGCGAATACACTAACGTACTATATTTGGGACGACGGCGATATTGTGCTGCACCGGGAGCCACAGGAATTAGTTGAAGGCGAAAAAACGGGTTCAGGAGAAATTATTCTAATGTATTAGATGGAAAATTATGTAATCGTATGCGGCACTAACAGGACCAATGCCTTATCTAAAGAGATAAGCATGATCTATCAAAAAATCCTCCTTGATCTACAAATTGAAGCTCCTATTATTGACCTCTTCGATCTTCCGGACGACTTCATTGCATCGGCTCTTTATGAGAATGCCGGCACAAACGAAGACTTTAATCCGCTGCGCAAGCAAATCAAAGCGGCAAATAAGATGATTTTCATCGTCCCCGAGTACAATGGGTCCTTTCCGGGGGTGCTCAAAACCTTTATAGATGCACTGGAGTATCCCCACACCTTCCGTAATAAAAAATGTGCTTTGGTCGGGCTTTCTTCAGGTGTTCAGGGTGGTGGATTGGCATTGAGTCACCTGACAGATATTTTTAACTATTGTGGTGCACATGTCCTGGCTTTGAAGCCGAAATTGGGGCGAATAGAGGCTCATTATAGCAATGGAGTGATTACTAATGACCTGTACAATCAACTCTTAAAAGAGCAGGCCATCATGCTCAAGGATTTTTAACTGGCATCATTTCTGGTAGTGGATGATCATGCTCCAGTTTTTAGACCATTTCTTGCTCCTCTTTCATAGCGCATTTGTTCTTTTCGTAATGTTTGGTTGGGTTTCCCCAAAAACGAGGAAAGCCCACATCATTTTCCTGCTGGTAACTCTTGTCGCGTGGCTGGGACTTGGTGCGTATGTGGGGACGATCGGTTACTGTCCTCTTACGGACTGGCATTGGGATATAAAGCGAGCGCTTGGTGAGCGAAACCTACCGTCTTCATTTGTGAAATATGTGGTAGACAAAGCTTTAGACACCGATTCTAATCGGACTATTGTAGACGTGATAACCGTTGCGGGCCTCGTATTCGGAATTGCGATGGCAATTATCGTAAAGCTTAGAAAAAGGAAAATTATTTCCTGAAATAGTAATATTTTTTCCTTTCTTAATTACATTTAAGTAAGAATCAGTTTTTACATTAAATGCTATGCTATGGAAATCAGTTCGATGGAACACTTCTTCGGCTTTTTTAAGAAAAAGGCCGTTGTCAAATTCAACAAAGAAATGGGGTCTTATGTAGTTCAGGATAGAGAACAAGGAATTGTTTATGCCGGAACAAAAGACAGCTGTTTTGAATTTTTGAAAAACCGCACTTAAGTAAAAAAAGGGGCAAGTCCCCTTTTACTCTACTCTTAAAATCACTTTTCCGATATTTTTATTGGCTTCTATGTACGCATGAGCCTGGTCCACTTCTTCCCAGGGAAAGACCCTATCCATTATCGGCTTCAGCTGGCCATCTTGAAACAATGGTAAAAATCTTTTGCTGAACTCGGTAATTAGGTGACTTTTATAATCCAACGATCTGCTTCTTAAAGTTGACCCAACGAGGTTAATTCTCTTCACAAGAAACTTGGTGATGTTAATTTCCTCAACTTTTCTACCTCCAAGAAACGCCAGCAGAACCCATCTGCAATCTGTTGCGGCCACGGCAACGTTTTTCTGAAAATAGGAAGCTCCGATAGGATCGATGATTACATCGGCCTGAAGGCCAAGTCGTGACATAGTGCTTTCAAAATCTTCCTTCCGATAGTTTATGGTGTGATCAGCTCCCAGCTTTCTGCAGAAGTCGGCTTTATTATCGGTACCCACTGTGACGACCGTCCTGGCTCCTATTGAGGAGGCCAATTGGATGGCAGCTGTTCCAAGACCACTGGCTCCAGCATGAATTAAAATACACTCACCTCTTTTCAATTTACCAATCTCAATCATGGCCTGGTATGCAGTAATGAACACTTCGGCAATTCCCGCACATTGCTCAAAGGACAACCCCACAGGATTATTCATGACCAGGCGTTCATCGACCACCACTTCATGCGCATATCCTCCGCCGGCCAGTAACGCAAAGACCTTATCTCCGCCCTTAAATCTTGTGCAATTGATTCCGGTCTCAGTTATTACCCCGGAAATCTCCAAACCTATGATTTCCGATTCCCCTTTAGGCGGAGGGTACAATCCTTGTTTTTGAAGGAGATCAGCACGATTGACACCTATAGACCTTACGGAAATCCGAACCTGATTATTTCCGATTGACAATGGATCAGACTCAGTAAACTTAAATGAAATGGAACCTTTTTGTTCGACTGGGAGAAGATACTTCATCCGTCGAAGCTACGGGTCAGGTGGGAATATTGAAAGACTTAGAAGCTATATCCTCTGGAGAAAGCATTTCTTATTTGCCTTAACGCTTTTTCCTTTGGGTTGGCAAATGTTGCAGATGTTTCCTTACAAGAATGAACATGATTCAGTACCTCCACAAGATGCTCTTCGCTTAACTCGTTGATTTGATTTTTGATGCTTACCAATAGGGTCTCTTTCATGACTTTTGTATTTGGTTAAGCAAATAGCATGAATCAGTGTTCGATTTACAAAATGTTGCCCACTACCGGGAATAAAAGTGTAATGAACTGGAATTAAGGGGGTTATTTTATATGTAACTACATATAATGTAATTACGTACATAGTATTGAACCTATATTTGTAAAGAAACAAATCATGAAAACAATAATTCACAAAGCAGATACAAGAGGTGTCGCCAATTTTGGTTGGCTGGACTCCCGACATACTTTCAGTTTTGGACGCTATTTCAATCCTGACCGGATGTCTTTCGGTGCGCTAAGGGTTTTGAATGATGACATCGTGGAACCCGGAATGGGTTTTGGCACTCATCCGCATGATAACATGGAGATCGTTTCCATTCCTTTGAAAGGGGACCTGGCTCACAAAGACAGCACTGGAAATGAAAAAGTGATTCACACTGGAGAAGTCCAGATCATGAGTGCGGGCTCAGGATTGACACACTCGGAGTACAATCATAGTCAATCTGATAAGGTAAATTTTCTACAGATTTGGGTGCTCCCCAAAGAAATGAACATCAAGCCGCGGTACGATCAGAGAGTCTTTGATAAGAAAAATAGAGTAAACACTATTCAAACCGTAGTAGCTCCTGATGACGATGCTGCCCTTTGGATCAACCAGAACGCATGGTTTTCATTGGCTACGCTGGATGACACAAGGGAGATCCAATATTCCTTCAAAAATAAAGATAACGGTCTATATGTATTTGTCATTGATGGGTCAGTTTCCTTTGAGGACTATACACTTAGCAAAAGAGATGGCGCAGGGATATTTGACACTGAAAATGTGACTTTTCACTCCACAGGAAATTCCGAATTACTCTTAATCGAAGTGCCATTAAGCTAATTGGTATATTATTTGCGCATACTTTTTTTTTGAAAGATTTAAAACTCAACAAGTATGCGCTTATTTAATTTACTACTAGCAGGATTTCTTTCAACCACATTCCTTGCCTGCGACGAAAAAGATGATGTAGGAATGGATGATCCATGCAGTCAGGATCTTCTCTGCACGGAGGTGTTTATCACAATTGGTGCTAATATAACGTTAGACGGTAGTCCGGTTAACCTGACCACTTGTAAATCCACAATTGTAAGCACAGGAACCGAGATCAATTGCTCAGAGAAATTTACCGATTTCGAAGGGTACCATGCCATCGTCACTGACTCGGAATTGGACGAGATCAACATGGATGGTTCGGAGGTCAGACTTAAAGGAACCTACGTGACAGAAAATGAAACCTACACCATCGATGAAACTTACACTATTGGACATGATTGTTGTCATGTAATGCTAATCTCCGGTAAAGAAACCATCGAACTGGAGTGACTTATCTGTACTGGATTGGACTTTTTACCCAACTATTGGGCCAACCATGTGAATCCTATGTTACAGGTAATTTCATTGACGAAGAGATTGACGGATGTAATTTCCTGATTCAGGACCAGGACAGCACGCTTCTTCAACCCATAAATCTCCATGAATTCTCCATTGAACCGGAAATTTCAAGACCTTTCAGGTTTGACTATGAAACTTCTTCTGGCAGTGTTTCGACCTGCATGAAAGGAGAAATCATATCCCTCATTTGCATTGAATACATGGATTGATCAATCTGGCCCGGTTTCTATGTCCGGAGTTTGCTTCATATATTGCAGACATGAGAAACCTGATCTACCTAATATTATGTGCTGTGGCGATATCGATCCACGCCCAGCCTACCAAACTTCAGAAAAAGTCCAATGCGCTCACTGATGAAGTGATTGCAAAAGTCATCGAATGGAGGCATGACATCCATCAAAATCCGGAACTCTCTAACCGTGAGTTTAAGACCGCCGAAAAAGTTGCTGCCCACCTGGAATCTCTCGGGATAGAGGTTCAAACAGGAGTAGCTAAGACCGGAGTTGTCGGTATCCTTAAGGGTGACAAACCCGGCCCGGTTATCGGACTTCGCGCTGACATGGACGCACTACCCGTGACGGAAAGGGTCGAGCTGGAATGGGCGTCTAAAGTCAAATCCACTTACAATAATATTGAAACAGGGGTCATGCATGCCTGTGGTCATGATACGCATGTAGCCATCCTTATGGGTGTGGCCGAGGTGCTGTCCCAAATGAAATCCGATTTGCAGGGAACTGTCAAATTCATTTTCCAACCTGCTGAGGAAGGAGCACCTCCGGGTGAAGAAGGAGGTGCCGGGCTTATGGTAAAGGAAGGTGTGCTGGATAATCCTAAAGTTGACATAGTAATGGGACTACACATTAATTCCCAAACACCAGTGGGTACGATCACCTACAAACCCGGGGGTACTCTGGCTGCTGCTGACCGCTGGGTGATGACCATCAATGGAAAACAATCTCATGGCTCGGCTCCCTGGTCTGGTAGAGATCCTATTGTTGCTTCCGCACAGATTATCAATGGCATTCAGACCATTATCAGTCGCAATACCGAACTCACCAAAGAAGCCGCAGTCATCTCAGTTGGACTCATCAGGGGTGGGGTGAGAAATAACATTATACCGGAGCAGGTGGAAATGATTGGCACAATCCGTACTCTTGATGTGGAGATGCAGGATCAGCTTCATGCCGACTTTCAGAGGGTTGCTACCAACATTGGTAAAGGTATGGGTGTGGATGTCAATCTTGAGATTACCAAAGGTGTCCCGGTAACTTACAATGACCCGGCATTAACAGAGAAGGTAGTTCCATTCCTGGAAAATGCAGCAGGTGAAGAAAATGTGAAGCTTCGCAAAGCCATTACAGGGGCAGAGGATTTCTCATTTTTTGCAGAAAAAGTACCTGCTTTCTTCTTCTTCCTGGGAGGATGTCCGGAGGGCACGGATCCCATGGATGCAGCACCTCATCACACACCAGACTTCTATGTGGATGACGCTGGAATGATCACCGGAGTGAAAGCAATGGTCAATGCAACACTGGGATATATGTATGATCCACTGAAATAACAGGAAGCAGAAAATTTGATAAAAAGGTCGGAATTCTTATTTCGGCCTTTTTTATTTTCGACCTAGTTACCAATTCTAAAATCATGAAAAAGTCACTGATATTGGCCGTGTTGGCTCTTGGGTTGAGCATGTCTGCCTCAGCCCAAATCAATCCATTTAAAAAAGATAAAGCTCCTGAGGAGGAAGAAACTGAAAAGAAGAAACTTTCACTTGGTGAGCGAATAGGCAAAGTTGCTGGCAACCTGATGACATCCAAAACTGACCAGTTGGATGAGGTGGTTGCCAGGATTACATATTACTGCGGCATGTACCCTACTTACCTGAACACTTCGGAAACGAAGTTTATGCCAGAAGGCACTTACGAGGGGGATCATATAGTTGGAGTTTCGTTCACAAAAAACGATGGAATCGGAATGTATGAAGTGGAAGGTGAATTTTTTGCTGATGGTCAACAATTAGAAAACCTGGGCCTGGGTGCATTTGGCACCAGTTTTTATGTACCAAAGTATTCTCCTGTTGACCTCCAGTTTAAAACAGCAAGTGGGGATGAGGCGTATTTTTCCATTCCCCAGATTCCGGGAATTGATATCATTAGTGTCAACGGAGAAACATCGTTACCAATCCTGGATCTGGCAGAAGACATTGTCCTCGAATACAATAACCCGGAAGGGTCAGAGAATACAACATTGAAAGTATCTCTGCTGACAGACATTACCGGCGTTCGGGCGTTGAATCATTTCGCAGAGTTTGAAACTAAGGAAACTGGTGTGCGAAAAGTAACCATTCCGAAAGAAGCACTGGCAAATCCTGAGATCTCAGGCCAGCTTAATGCCGGACAATTCAATAAAGGTGAAAACTACCTTATACTGGAAAGAGTAAAAATTATTGACAAAGACGACTTTGACGAGAACCAAAATCCAGGTGATCTGGCTGCTTCAGAGATCACCATTAAGGCGTTTGCCACCATGCCTGTCATCGTAAAAGGCAAACAGGATGAAGGCATCATTACCAATTTGAAAGTTCGATATAAATCACCGGATAAAGTCAATCAATATCAATTCAATAAGCCTAGTGCCACAACAGGTATTCCATTCTCGAAGGCTTCCAGGTTCGGTTTGGCTTCATTCACGATGTCTGCCAGAACCTTTCACCAGGAAACTGAGACTTCAGTGGAATATGGAGCTTATACGACCACATATACTACGACTACCACTACTCTCGAATTCCCTCAACTGCCTAACGAACATTGGGAATACGTGATGGACCAGATTTATTCTGATGTGGTTGAATTCTTCAAATCCGAGTACAATGTTGAATTTGTCCCTGTAGAATCAGTTACAAGTGCTCCCAATTACGATATCCTGTTTGAGGCGGAAGATGTGAATGCCAAGAAACAGGTAAAAACGAGTTACAAGGGAACCAAAAGAAGTACACCTAAAACACCCGGGGAGATATTTAAAAACGTGAATTCAAATACCACGGCAGACAATCCAACCGTCAACCTTATGAAGGAGGCTGGTGATATAGACGGCCTGGTTAACATGAATTTGAATTTGGCAATAGCCGCCAACAATGAACAGAATGTAATTCTTGTGCCCACTTTCAGCTTTTCCATTCAGGGCAGAGATGAGGAAAGGCAGGACCAACTTGGGACTTATGTCTCAGGATACATTATGCGAAATACCGGAGAGGCCTTTAATTCTGATGCCATTAAAGCGAGTAAAGAAGAGCTACTCCGGGTTTGCAGTTTTGATGCCATCACGGAAATGTTGAAGGCTGGTCTGAAGACGATGAGAGAAAAGGAAATAGAAATGGGCTATGACAGAATCTGGAACATTAGCGAAGAATAAACTAAATTGACTTTTCATAATGAACCCGTTTACGATTTAGTAAACGGGTTTTATTTTTATCAATATGGCAGAAGAACCCAAAACAAAACCAACAGATCAAAGTCCCGAAGATTTTCTCAATCAGCTTGTGGACGAACAGAAAAAAACGGATGCATACGAAGTGATGAAAATGATGGAAAAAATTAGCGGGCATCCACCTAAGATGTGGGGTCCAAGCATCATTGGTTTCGGTAGTTATGACTACAAATACGACTCCGGTCGAACAGGCACCTGGATGTTAACCGGATTTTCACCAAGGAAAACAGCACTGACTTTATACCTGATGAGTGGATACTCGGCATTCGAAAATGAGCTTTCCCGATTAGGAAAATATAAACTTGGCAAGTCCTGTCTTTATTTGAAGAAGCTTTCGGATGTCGACAAAGATGTATTGGAAGAGATGATAAAGTCCTCAATTGAGATCGTCAAAAAAAGGTACTAGAATATTCAGATAAGATCGAAAAGTGCAAGAAATACAAAAAATAATACAATAACCTCAACAAACCTGCCATAAAATCTCCATCTGTGGTTACCTAAGCCATTTTAGGATAATTTAGTTTTGTTATTTACGAAACATGACAGCAAAACCCTTACAACCAGGGAGTAATAAAATTTATTTCTTCTTCCTCCTCCTGATAGTCAGTACCGGGATTTCGGTATTCCTGCTTAACCAGGTCATTATACAGAGAGAAGTAGAAAAAAGACAATCTCAGCTTGAAAACATCAATGGTGCAGCTAAATCCCGGTTTGAATCAAGCCTGGTTCAGTTTGCCACCATAGCATCAGCCATGAGATCTTATATTCATCAGGAAGAAGGAGTACCTAAAGCCAAGGAATTTCAAAAGTTTATCAACAACCTGCTGCAAGATCTGGACTTTGAAAGTCCATACGTGGTTTCGCTGATCGACACAACACATAATTTTATATATGTCTTTGACAGAAACCAGGTCGACCCCAATTTTCTGGCAGGCAATCCCATCCCCCAGTCAGGAAATCCGGAAATAATCAATCGGCTGGATAGCATTATGCTTACCAGGTCCCTTAACCTGTCAAAACCCATCAACCTCCTCGAAGGTTGGATTGGGATAGCTTACAGTTTTGGTGTCTTCAAGAATGGAAGCCCCGCTGGATATGTTACTCCATCTTTTTCAGTTGAGAAAATTCTGAATGACATCTATGATGAAAAAATTGCAGATGATTTTGTGTTCAAATTTATAGACGCCAGTGGAAAAGAATTTGACAGGAGCGCCATTTATGATGGTACACCGATTTACACCAATAAAACCGACAGTCTCAATCACAACAATTACTCTATTCCTGAAGAGCGTTACATTTATTCAACCCTGGAAATGTATGGGCAAAAAATTACAATCGGGACAGCGCATAAAACTGAATTCAGCTACTTTAATATTATCACACTTTCGATCACACTTGGTTTTATACTTTTCATCCTTGCCTTCTGGTACATCTCACAGCAAACCATTAAGCTCGAAAAGCTTAATCAGGATCTGTCCTCTGCACAGGAAGTAATGAATGAACAAAAGAAGAACCTGGAAATTCAAAATCAGGAACTGAAAAACCTGAATTCCACAAAAGATCGGTTTTTTTCAGTCATCGGACACGATGTAAAAAGTCCTCTTAGCTCTATCGCTATGATGATTGACTTGAAAGAAAATGGGAAAATAGCTCCGGACGAAGAAAAGGAGTTTTTCGCTAATATTAAAAATACTACTCACCGAACGTTGGCTTTGCTGGAAAACTTGCTAAAGTGGGCGACTCTTAACAGTCAAAAAGTTCAGGTATCAAAAAGTAAGGTTGATGTTTCATCATGCCTCAATGAAGCAGTAAAGCTTGCGGAGCAATCATATGAAAGCAAAGAGATTCATCTGGATCTTGAAATTGAAGACAAACTTTTTATTCATGCCGATTACAATATGGTGTCTTCATCTGTCAGAAATTTGCTTTCTAATGCAATTAAATTCACTCACGCAAAAGGAAACATTTCCATTAAGGCGGAGAAAGCAAACAATCTTATAAGAATTCAATTCAAGGATGATGGAATTGGATTGAGTGACGAGGAAAAAGCTTCAATTTTTGACATCGACAAAAGCATCCGAAATCAGGGTACCCAGGGTGAAGCCGGATCTGGTCTGGGGTTAGTTTTGACCAAAGAATTTGTAGAGCGCAATGATGGTCATATGGAGGTGGAGGGTGAAAAAAATAACGGCTCCATCTTCACACTCTACTTTCCACAATACCTGGACCAGATTTAAAATATCCTAAATTTTACACCATCGGGATAATTGGTATTTCTTAGGATATTATAATTGCCACTAATAAATCCCTAACCCATGGACAATACCGGAAGATTTAAACCTCTGGATATCTTCAGAGGCATGACCATTGCTTTTATGATCATTGTAAACACGCCGGGATCATGGAGCCATGTTTACCCATTACTATTGCACGCGTCATGGCATGGCTTCACTCCGACTGACCTCGTTTTTCCAAGCTTCTTGTTTGCTGTTGGTAATGCGATGGCATTTGTTTCAAGAAAATGGGAAAATATGGGCGCACGGGCTGTTCTGCTTAAAGGATTTAGGCGAGCATTTCTCATTTTTCTAATCGGCTATCTTCTTTATTGGATTCCATTTTTCCGGCAAGTGGATGGAGAGTGGATGTTAAAACCTTTTTCAGGCACCAGGATCTTTGGTGTCTTACAAAGAATCGGTCTGTGCTATGCAATGGCTCTCCCCATTATATATTTCTTCAACCCAAGGAAGATTATATACATATCAGCTGGGCTTCTATTGAGTTATTGGGGGATAATGGAATTGTTTGGAGACCTTTCTCTTGAAGGTAATGCCGCCCTGGCACTGGATTTATGGCTAATTGGTCCGGATCATATGTATGGTGGAGAGGGTATGCCATTTGATCCTGAAGGGTTGCTCAGCACACTGCCAGCCGTCGTCAATGTACTTGGTGGATATCTTGCAGGACTTTATCTGCGACAGAATGGCGCCGATTTCGAGAAAATTGCCAAGGTGCTTCTGGTTGGCGCCGGCATCATGTTCGTGGCATACTTATGGCACCCCGTTTTCCCTATCAATAAAAAGATATGGACAAGCTCCTATGTGCTTTTAACCATAGGTCTGGATTGTATCATAATAGGAATGATCATCTATTTCATGGAACATTTCAAAAATCCGATCCATTTTAAAGTCTTTGATACTTTCGGAAAGAATCCGCTCTTCATATATGTATTGTCCGGTTTGATCGCAAAGTCGATGGGGATGATAAGGGTGTCCGGTACCTCGCTACATCATTATTTGTATGTTACAGGATTTGGGTGGATGGGTCCAAAATTGGGATCATTCTGCTTCGCCATAATGGTTACCTTAATTTGTTGGGCTGTAGCCAAATGGCTGGAAAACAGAAATATTTACATCAAGATATAGACGCCAGTTTTATCCATTACTCAAATAAATTATGGATTTAGACTAGTTTAGTGAGTTAATAACCAATAAAACCTCACCAAATCAATATTATGAGAGTTGAAAATCCTGGCATTGTACTAGAGGAAATTGTCACCGGACTTAAATCTCAGCTAAAAAGAATCACTGAGTTAGAGTCAAAGGCTAAGAAAGGAGATGGTTGGTCCAAAAAAGAAATTTTGGGGCATTTGATTGACAGTGCCCTGATCAACCATCAAAGGTTTGTAAGGAGCTCATTTACCGGAAGCCTCACTTTTGAAACCTACTCCCAGGACAATTGGGTTGAGGCTCATCTTTACCAGGAAATGAACTGGAAAGACCTTATTGAGATCTGGTACAGATACAATACACATCTGGCATTCTTCATCCAGAAGCTTCCTGCGGAGATATTGTATCACGAAACAACTGATCACAATTTTCATGAAATGGCTCACAATAAGCTGAAGCAAGGAGCAAAATCATCCCTGGCTTACATTATATGGGATTATGTAGCGCATATGGAGCATCATATCCGTCAGATACTTTCATTTTATAAACCAGAAGTAATTGAACCTTATTGAAAAATTTTCTTCTGATAGGGCTCATTTTCATCCTCTCCCTGGCCTGCACCTCCGCCAGGACACCCGGGAGGTTATCGACTTTTAAAGCGCCGGAAGAGTTCAAAGCCAGATTTGAGACTACGTATGGTAATATAGAAATCAGAGCTGTTCGGGAATGGTCCCCATTGGGAGTAGATAGACTCTACCATCTTATTCGATCGGGTTTTTTCACTAACATCGCCATTTACAGGGTGGTACCAAACTATGTGGCACAGTTTGGAATTTCGGATGATCGGAAATTAAATGAAGAGTGGGAAGCAATCCCAATAAATGACGAGCCGGTAATTAAAAGTAATCTTGAAGGTACTATCGCTTTTGCACGGATGGGGCCAAATTCAAGGAATCATCAGATCTATATTAACCTGAAAGACAATTCGCACCTTGATACCATCAATTATAATGACCTAAAAGGATTTCCGGTAGTGGCAGAAGTCATTGATGGAATGGAATTGGTCAAGCAGTTTTTTGACGAATATGGAAATAAACCTATCGAAAATGCTGACTCTATTTTCACCTATGGCAATGCGTACTTGAGAAAAGTATATCCCGAACTGGATTACATAGAAAGGGCTTACATTTTATCCAGATAATCAGACTACCGTCAATCTCACTTCTTCTTCCGCCTCATCCTCGTCTTCCTTGGCGAATTCAAATTGTGCAATTTTATTCATGAGATCGTTTGAAATTCTTACAACTTCCTCGGCTGCTTCTGTATGGCTATTCATACCAGCCGAAAGCTGTGCAGTCGAGCTTGCTATTTCCTCAGAACCAGTGGCCGTCTCTTCTGAAATAACCACGACATTCTCAGTAAGATCCAGTATCTCTCTAATATGACCTACCTGTGTCTCGGCTGCTTTCAATATACTTTTTGAAATACCGAGAGTTTCGGAAGTCGAATCCGCAATTTGATGAAACGCTTCAGTGGCCTTGCCGGATGAGTCCTGGCCAGTCTCAATACTCTTATTCAGAGATTCTAAAGATGATGAAGTCGCTTTTGTATCCCTGTTGACGTTCTCCACCAAAGCCTGTATGACCTTCACAGATTTTCTCGCGTCCTCTGCTAACTTTCGAATTTCCTCAGCTACTACCGAAAATCCTCTCCCGGCATCACCAGCCTGTGCTGCCTCGATGGCCGCATTCAGAGCCAGCAAATTGGTTTGACTTGATATATTGTTTATCACGCCCAGGGCAGAGGTGATTTCTGCTGTCCGGTTGGTAAGCTCCATAATTGATTGATTAGTTGCTCTTGCGAAAGCATCAATGTCATTCATACTATCTGAAACACTTTGGATCAACCCTAACCCTGCTCTGCTCCTCTCGGCACTATTACTTGCCGCTTCATGTATTTGATTAGATTGATTGCCGATTTCATTCGCCGAATGCTGAATTTCCGCAATAAGAGAGGAAGTATGCTCGACATGCTGCAATTGTGATTGGGCGCCCCGGCTCATCTCACCTATGGAAGTTGCTATTTCATTGGTACTAACAAGCATTTCCTTTGATAACCCTAACATTTCCGAAGAAGACTGATTTACTGTAGAAATATCGCTGGCTAATCCATTCAAAAGCAAACTCATTTGGTCCAGAGACCTATTAAAATTTTCTTCCATGACTTTAATGTCACCTTTCGCCTCCATCTTCAACGAAGTAGTGAAATCACCGGATGCGATCTTATTGCCTATATCCTGAATCATTCGAAATGGATTGTATACAGAAATCAGCAAATCGTTAATCGCTACTCCCAGTTCCTTCCAAACACCCTCCTTCTCCTCCAGGGATATCCTGCTTTGAAGGTCTCCCTGAATACCCGCAGAGATTACTACATTTCTTGTCTCATCCAGAACAGATTGAAGGTTTCGCTTCAAAGCAATAAGGCTCTGTCCCTGCATGTCATTTTGATCGAATTCATCCACATCATAATTAAGGTCTCCACGAACAACCTCCTTAATAAAAAGCGCTTTTCTCCTGTTACTTTCTATTAGATTTTTCAACGCTAAAAACAAACTACCAAGCTCATCCTTTCGATGAGCAGCTTCATTTTCACCCAAATCAAAGTGGTAATCACCGTTTGACATCTTCTGAATGCAAGCCGTAACGAATTTCAAAGGAAGATGAATTTTCTTGTAGATAGCGCGAATCACGAAAAACATGGTGGTCAATCCAATCGGAACAATCCACCAAAAGTGAATGGCCCCGGCGTACCCAGCTACGTAGCAAATTATGGCAACTACAATTGCAAACTGAATTAGCTGCCGGGATGCGAAACCGGTTATTGAGTTTTTGAATAAATAGCTGACGAGAATTAAAACAGTTGGACAAACGGTCCCCGCGATGATAATGAATATCAGAAGGTCCTTGTCGATACTTTTGATCTGATCCAGTAATTCCATAGCTCCTGCAATTCTTTCAGCTAATTAAAATTGCCTTTGGCATTAATACCAGTAAAAACCTCACCTGTATACAAAATGTAGACGCCTATTTTTATTAAAATCTCTTAATTAAGACGGATTCAAAATAGGACGGAACTAATACTGATCAGATAACTTAAGAATTACTTCCGATCATTTCAAATTTCACCGGAATCAGGAGCTTCCTAATAATCTAAAACACATAAGTTCACCCCTTTTTGTTACTCTTTAGAACCGTCAAATTCCCCATTTGAGGCTATTTAAGGGCTATTTCAAACGTTTGCATCAAATACCCTTGCACTATGGACTATTTGTCATTCACTGTGATCCCGCGCTTTAGGGAATTTTAACAATGTTTTATTGCGTGGAATGTGCAATTTGACACATTAATTAATTGTATTTTAAGCTAACAAAATGGTATGATGAATTTTTACTTGAAAAGAACCAAGCAGATTAGCGCAAGATTATCACGAGTTGTGATGTCCTTGATGCTGGTCGGCTTTTGTTTGTTCTCTGCCAATGCACAAGAACGAACAGTTACGGGTCGTATCACCGATGACAACGGTGAAGGTCTACCCGGAGTTAACGTCATTATTCAAGGTACAACAAACGGTACTGTTACCGACATCGATGGAAATTATCGAATTTCCCTCCCTGACGGTGGTACCCTTGTTTACAGCGCCGTTGGTTTTGCTACCCAGACTATCGCTC
Organism: Cyclobacteriaceae bacterium; assembly: GCA_965228045.1. Taxonomy (GTDB): domain Bacteria; phylum Bacteroidota; class Bacteroidia; order Cytophagales; family Cyclobacteriaceae; genus JANQEU01. The sequence goes on from OZ245789.1 coordinate 3,995,692, forward strand.
CGGGGGCAAGAGGTGTTGTAGATGTACAATTGGATGTTGATGTGCAGGAATTGACAGAAGTAGTAGTAACGGGTTACTCCTCAGAGAGGAAAGCCGATATTATTGGGTCTGTCGCCATCATTGACACCGAGGAGCTCCTTTCAACACCTTCTGCAAACGTAGCAGGTCAGTTGCAGGGACGTGCGGCTGGTGTTGTGGTGAGTGACGATGGTCGACCTGGTAATGGTGCGAAAGTCAGAATCAGAGGATTTACCTCATTCGGACAAAGTAATCCACTTTACATTGTGGATGGTGTGCCTACCAAGGATCCTTCGAAAATCAACCCTAATGACATTGAGTCTGTACAGGTACTGAAAGATGCAACTTCTGCATCAATCTACGGTGCTCGTGCTGCTCAGGGTGTAATCATTATTACTACTAAAGGTGGTGAAAAAGGGTCATTGAAACTCAACTACGATATGTACACCGGTACTCAAAGAGTGCCTCAGTCAAGCATTCCTGATATGTTGGATACCGAAGAATACCTTGAGTATCTTCAGAGAAATAACAACGCTGATTTCATTCACCCGGTATTTGGCCCAATGTCAGGCGCTTCAATACCGGATAGAATAGTTGTAAGCCCAGGATTCAAAGGTGGTGCTTCGTCCAGTGATCCACGAGCAGCAACCAGTAATCAGGATCTTTCGGATTATGGTGCCGCTTATCAGGTCATGGAGACAAGCCCTGGAACCAACTGGTTTGAGGAAGTAACCCGACCAGGTATTATTCAAAACCACCAATTATCCGCATCCGGTGGAACTGATGCAAGCACATACGCCTTCAGTTTGAACTACTTCGGACAGGAAGGTATTTACAAGCACACTGATTATGACAGATATTCAGCAAGGATGAACACCAGTTTCACTCCTAAAGATTGGATAAGTGTTGGTGAGAACTTCCAGTTCATTTACGAACAGTCTACAGGTACTACCACACTTGGTGAAGGTAGCCCTTGGGCGTGGGCCTACAGGATGGTCCCTTATATCCCAGTTTATGATGCTGGAGGAGGATTTGGCGGTAACGCTGTGGGTGAATCTGGTAATGCTACCAGCCCAGTAGCGGTATTGAAGAGAGCCGAAGATGATATCAGAGAGAATTACAAGTTATTTGGAAATGCTTTCGTTGAAATCAGACCTATCGAAGGTTTGGCAATCAAATCTTCTTACGGAATTGATTACGGTAATTTCTTCAATAAGGATTACACGTACAGAACCTATGAAAGCTCTGAAAATACCAGTATTACTGGTTATAATACAAGTTATACGTATAACCTTAGATGGACATTTACAAATGTAGCATCCTATGAGAAGAGGCTGGATCAGCACTTCTTCAAAGTGATGGCTGGTACTGAGGCAATCCGTTTCTTTGGAGATGGGATCAACGTGAATACTAACACATTTGACTTTGAGGATCCCAATTTCATTAACCTGGACACAGATCAGAATGCATCTCCTGTTGTAGGTAGTAATCAGCCTATCCCGGAAGCACTAGCCTCTTACTTCGGTAGAGTGGATTACATCTTTGATGACAAGTATCTATTCAACGCTACCCTTCGTAGAGACGGAACTTCCAAAATCTATGAAACAGAGCGATATGGAGTGTTCCCTGCAGTAGGATTTGGCTGGAGACTTTCAGAAGAAGGTTTTATGAGTGGTCTTACCTGGCTGGATGATTTCAAAATCAGAGCTGGATGGGGTCAACTGGGTAGTATTGAAAATGTGAATGCTGGTAACCAGTTCACATTATTTAGTTCAAATGCCGGTTCCTCCTGGTATGACATAAACCGTCAGCAAACTGGGTCTGTACCTGGTTACAGACCTTCAAGAGCTGGTAGTTTATCTACAGTATGGGAATTCTCAGAAACTACCAACATTGGTTTTGATGGATCAGCACTTCAGGGTCAGTTTGATTTTGGATTCAACTACTTCATCAACAACACCAATGACTTACTTGTTAACAGGATCAAAAATGGTCTTGAGCCACAGGTTAACCAGCCTGCTATCAACCTTGGACAGATGCAGAACAAAGGTTTCGAATTTGACTTAACCTACAGAGGCAATGTTGGAGACCTTCAGTATTCAACAACTGTATTGTTCACTCGATACACCAACGAGGTTATCGACATTGATGGTAACGATGAAACTACGATCTTCAGAAATGCTTCCCGTTTGAACAACGTGGCAAGAACATCTGTAGGACAGCCTGTTTCTCACTTCTGGGGATATGAAATCGATGGTTTCTTCGAATCAACTTCAGACCTTAATGCCCTTGAGCAGGATGGTGCTGTAATCGGTAGCTGGAGATACAAAGACCAAAACGGTGATGGTGTAATCAATGCTGATGATGAGGTTATTCTTGGTAGCCCACATCCTGATTTTGTGACATCTTTTGTTGTCGATCTTGCCTATAAGGGATTTGATTTTAACATGTTCTGGATATGGAACCAGGGTAACGAACTTTACAACTACAACAAATACTTCACTGATTTGCGAGTATTCGTAGGTGGTGTTTCAGACAGAGTTCTTTATGATGGCTGGACTCCTGAGAATCCAAACGGAATTCTACCATACCTGGCTCCTGGAGAAGAAAGTGGTTATACTTCATTCACAAGAAGTACATCCAACAGCTATTTCGTAGAAGATGGTTCTTACCTGAGACTGCGTACCCTGCAGCTTGGATATACCATTCCTCCTTCAATCATGAGCAATGTTGGTCTTGGATCGGCAAGAGTTTATGTTCAGGGACAAAACCTACTGACACTGACTCCATATTTAGGACCTGATCCTGATGTGAACATTCAGGGACAGAATCCGAACGATGATTTGAAAATGGGTGTTGACGAAAGTGGATTCCCTGCATCTCGTCAGTTGATTGTAGGATTAAACTTAAGTTTCTAATCATAAAGAATATTAAGATTATGAATAACAAAAAATTTATACCTCTAATAGTGATTACGCTCTTCTGGAGCTTATCATGTAGCGATGAGTTTCTTGAAGTAACTCCTCCGGGATCTTACTCTACTCCATCGCTTCAGAACGCAAGAGGCGTTGAGGGTATGTTGATTTCAGCATACTCTGCCCTTGATGGATCATGGTTTGAATCCTGGGGTAATGCTCAGTTCAACCAAAACGGTGGAGCCTCAAACTGGATTTGGGGTGGTGTAAGATCCGATGTGGCTTACAAAGGAACAGAGCCTAGTGATGGGGTGGATATCAACCCTATCGAAAGAGCTGAAGTTCAGCCAAGTAATCCATATCTTGGAAACAAATGGAATGCTTCTTATGACGGTGTTGGAAGAGCTAATGCTGCTTTAGAAGCTCTTCAAGGAGAAGATGTAAGAGCAGAGCTAGGTGAAGAAAGAGCTCTTCAAATTGAAGGTGAAGCAAGGTTCTTAAGAGCTCATTTCATTTTTGAAGCGGTTAAAGTATTCAAAAATGCTCCATTTGTACCTGAAGGAACGCAAGATTTTGCTGCAATAAGCAACAGTGCCGGACCTCCATGGGCTGAACTTGAAGCTGATCTTCAATTTGCTTATGATAACCTTCCGGATCAGATGAGCGCTGAAGGTCGAGTAAACAGAGCTGCCGCAGGTGCAATGCTTGGAAAGGTATACATGTTCCAGGGTAAGTACTCTGATGCGTTGACAGTATTTACAGATGTGATCAATAATGGAACTACGTCAGCTGGGACGCCTTTAGCGCTTACTCCGCGGTTTCATGACAACTTCCGTGCTGACATGGAAGCGGGTAATACCGAGATCATGTTTGCATATGAAGCGTCTTTCGGAGACGGTACCATAGCCAACGGTAATTATGAGAATACGTTGAATCAGCCACACGGATCGGCTGCCAGAACTGCGTGTTGCGGATTCTTTCAGCCTTCTCAGGACCTTGTAAATTCTTACCTTGTTGATGCAAATGGTTTACCAATGCTAGACACTTATAGAAGTGAGGATTTCGTAACGGACGAAGGTGTTGCTGCTGATGCAGATTTTACACCTGAAGATTCTCCATTGGATGCCAGAATCGACTGGACTGTAGGTAGAAGAGGAATTCCATTCCTTGATTGGGGAATCAACCCTGGTAGTACTTCAGGATATGTTAGAAACGTTCCAAACGGAGGTATCTACAACCCTGTGAAAACAGTTCCCACCATTGCAGAATTTGATGCTGCTTTGGCAGGTGTAATTGACTGGGGATTCACCTCAACCGCTAAAAATGTGAACATCATTCGATTTGCTGATGTTCTCCTACTTGGTGCTGAGGCTGCTGCGGAGACAGGTGATCTTGGCACTGCGGTAGAATGGGTAGACATGGTAAGAGAAAGAGCTGCCAATACCAACGGTTGGGTAACCAATGAGGATGGATCATTTGCAGCAAACTACAATGTAGGACTCTATGGTAGCTTCTCATCGCAAGCTGAAGCTCTTCAAGCTATCCGCTTCGAAAGAAAATTGGAGCTTGCCATGGAAGGCCACAGAATGTTTGACCTGGTAAGATGGCATGAAAATTCCAGCAGCAGTGCTCTGGCATTTGATGCTGTTGCCTATATGAATGATTACTTAAGTACTGAGTCTGAAATCAGAAATCACCTTTCTGGTGCTTCATTCTCTGAGACTTATCTATACATGCCTATACCTACTGATGTTATTACCCAAAGTACGGTAGAAGGTGTACAGAACATCGTACAAAATCCTGGTTATTAATAACCGTTAACCCATTTTTAAAAGGGGGCTGAATTTCAGTCCCCTTTTTTTATTGCCAAAATCTAAAAATCTGTTACTCAATTAGTTGCAGGCTTTTATTGAATTAGAGTAATTTCACGATTCCAAGAAAAAATGAAGAAAATGAGACAGCTATCTATCTGCTTAGTGGTTATCGTATTTTTAGTGTCCTGTGGAGATACAGATGATAAATTATTCACCTTACTGTCACCTGATGAAACGGGTGTTGAGTTTCAAAATGTGATCTATGAGGATGAGGAATACAATATTTTAAACTTTGCATATCTGTACAACGGCGGTGGTGTATCGGTTGGTGATTTTGACAATAACGGGTTTATGGATATTTTCTTTAGTGGGAATATGGTGGAGAACCGACTTTATCTAAACAATGGGAACTTCAAATTCACTGACATTACAAATACAGCTGGCATAGGAGCACTTGGAAAATGGACCTATGGATCCGCTACTGTAGACATCAACGGAGATGGCCTCCTGGACATCTACGCCTGTGCATCTATCTCTGACGATTCTGTACAGCGCACCAACATGTTATTCATCAATAAAGGTCTGAATGAAGATGGAATACCCGTTTTTGAAGACCAGGCCGCCGAGTACGGGATTGATGACTCAGGGCATAGCTCCCAGGCTAGCTTCTTTGACTACGATGGAGATGGAGACCTCGACCTGTTTATACTATCCAATGCCAAAATCGCGGGTATTCCTAATACCTACAGGAGAAAAGTCAATGATGGTACTTCTACGAATACTGACGTCCTTTATCGAAACAACGGCGATGGCACCTTCACCAATATCTCAGCTGAAGCAGGTATTCTGAATGAAGGCTTTGGACTCGGGGTGGCCATTACTGACCTGAACAAAGACGGCGCTCAGGATATATATGTAGGCAATGATTACCTGACGAATGACCTTTTATATATGAATGACGGGAGCGGGAAATTCACCGAAAAAATCGATGACGCCATCAAACATCAATCCCGGTTTTCAATGGGAAATGATGCAGCGGATATCAACAATGATGGCCATAATGATATTATCACATTAGACATGCTACCGGAAACCAATCTCCGCAAGAAAACTGTGATAGTAGGGAATGGATATATCGTTTATCTCAATGACATGCGATACGGGTATACCCATCAGCATGTCCGAAACATGCTTCAGTTGAACAATGGGAACATGACATTCAGTGAAATCGGTCAGCTGGCTGGCGTGCATCAGACAGAATGGAGCTGGTCCCCCCTATTTGCCGACTTTGATAATGATGGCTACAAAGATCTGGCTGTAACCAATGGATTCCCAAAAGACATTACGGATAATGACTTCATAAGCTTCCGACAGGAAGCAGGGGCATTTACCACGACAGAACAGCTCATGGAACAGATTCCCTCCGTCAAAATTCCTAACTACGTGTATAGAAACACGGGCGGTCTCACTTTTGAGGATAAATCCAAAGAATGGGGATTCGATCAACCATCATTTTCTAATGGAGCCGCTTTCGTGGACCTGGACAACGATGGTGACCTGGATTATGTGACAAATAACATAAACATGCCCGCATTTATCTATCGGAACAATGCAGCAGGTGGTGAGGGTAGTAATCACTATCTGAGGATAAAGCTTAAAGGGACAAAGGAAAATCCCTCGGCCTTCGGCTCCAAAGTCGAAATAACCTACGACAATGGAAAAACTCAATTCATGGAACAGAGTATTTACCGGGGGTATGTTTCGTCTGTGGAAGACATCATACACTTTGGACTTGGTCAGAATACTTCCGTAGACGAAGTAAGAATTACCTGGCCCAATGGCAATATGACATTTTTAAATGACGTTCAGGTAGATCAGGTACTTACTGCAGACATTCAAAATTCTGAGTCAGGGCGAGCGTCTGAAACTACGCAGTCGTCTGTTACATTCCTGTCGGAAGTCACCGAAGAAAATGAACTGGATTACGTTCATGATGAAAGAGATTTCATTGACTACAATATACAGCGCAATATCCCGCATAAATTTTCACAGTTCGGACCATCGGTAGCCGTTGGTGATGTAAATGGTGATGGTCTTGAAGACCTTTACATTGGAGGGTCAAAGGGTTTTGCCGGGTCTGTTTACCTGCAGCAAGCAGATGGTACCTTCGAGGGTGAACCGTCCAAATGGGATGGCAACAAGTTACCTGAAGAAATGGGGACGTTGCTTTTTGATGCCGACAATGATGGTGATAACGACCTGTACCTTGTAAGTGGTAGTTTCGAGTATGCTGAAGGTGATGACGCACTTCAGGATCGACTATTGATCAACGACGGTCAGGGAAATTTTACACACGCAGAAGATGCACTTCCTATCGTAAATGCAAGCGGAAGTGTGGTCCGAGCAGCTGACTACGATGCAGATGGAGACCTTGATCTGTTTGTAGGTGGAAGAGTGGTCGTTGGGGCGTACCCTAAAGCAGCCAGAAGTTACCTTCTTCAAAACGATGGTGGTACATTTTCGGATGTAACCAATGAGATTATCCCCGAACTGACAAATGCAGGGCTTGTCACCGATGGCATCTGGAGCGACTATAACAACGATGGGAATATCGATCTTGTAATCGTTGGTGAGTTTATGCCCATTACCATTTTCGAAAGCGATGGAAATTCTTTCTCCCGAAAAAATATACCCTCACTTGATGACAATGTTGGATGGTGGAATAGCATCACTTCCGGTGATTTTGATAAGGACGGTGACATAGACTATGTAGCTGGAAATGTTGGTGAGAATAATTTCTTTTGTGGTGAAAAAGATGAGCCTATCCGGGTGACGGCCAATGATTTCGATAATAACGGCGCTCTGGATGCCGTATTGTCCTGTTATTTTAAAGCAGACGATGGTACCATGAAACCATTCCCGATTCATTCCTGGAAAGAGCTATCTGCCCAAAGTCCGATTTTCCGGGATCGATTTAACACCTATGATCAATATGGTCGTACAACCATCAATGAACTCTTTACTCCGGAAGAGCTAGAAGGAGCCATTATACTGGAAGCCAACTATATGTCCACATCCTACATTGAAAACAATGGAGATGGTTCATTTATAATCAAAAGACTACCCACAGAAACACAGGTAGCACCTGTCAATGGAATCGTAGTCAGTGATGTCAATGAAGACGGAAATCCTGATGTGCTCATGGTAGGAAACGATTATGGTAATGAAGTGAATGTTGGTCAATATGATGCTTTTATTGGTTTAACCCTAATTGGAGACGGTGCGGGTAACTTTTCGGTGTCAGGCTGGAAAAAGTCAGGCTTTTTTGTAAATGGTGATGCCAAGGCACTCGTCAGAATGGATGTAAATGGCAAAGAAACCATAATTGTATCGCAGAATCTGGGACCATTAAAAAGCTTCTCGCAAAGTGAATCAACGAAAAAACTGATCCCGGTTGAGCAGCTGGATAAGTCTGCGATTTTGACGTTCTCAGATGGTAAGACCCAAAAAGTGGAATTGTCATACGGTTCAGGATACCTTTCTCAGTCAACGAGAAAAATCCCTGTTACGCCTGAGGTTACTTCCCTGGAAATAACCAATTTCGCAGGCGAAACGAGAACAGTTGATTTGAATTCCATTTAAAAAGTGACGCTATTTAGGTTTACCTTCCTGTTTTTTGTACTTAGTTTACTTTTCTCCTGCACTCAGCAGGAAAAACTTCTGACAGGAAAAGAGTACGCAGAAGCATATTGCCAAAACTGCCATCTTATGCCTTCACCAGATCAGCTTCCAAAAGAATGGTGGGAGCCGGTATTGGCAAGAATGGGTGCAAGGCTTGGCAAGTCCTCAGAATACTTCGAGCCCTATCACAGGTTAAGTATGGAGGAAGTGCATTCGATCCAAAGCGAGAACATTTATCCGGAAGAAGAGTTATTATCAGACTCAGCATGGGCCAGATTGCAGCAATACTTTCTTGAAAACGCGCCCGATTCATTTCAGTTGAGTGCCTCTTCTCAATGGGAAACAAATTCCATTTTCGAAATGAGCTTTCCGGAGTTGAATCTACCGGGATTTCCTGCGATTTCCATGGTAGAGTTTGATGAGGTTTCTAATAAAATATACATCGCCGACTGGAACGGTTACCTTGTCCGACTCAATGCGGATCTGACCATGGATGAATTCCAGCAGGTCCCTAAACCAATTGTGGACATAATCAACGATGGTGATGGTAATATTCATATCTTGAGCATCGGTCAATTATATCCAAATGATCGGAAACTGGGTGTTCTTGGACTTATGAATGAACAGGATTTCAACAGACCGGATTTCCAGTTTTCTGACTTGGCACGTCCTGTACACTTCGCTTTCGCCGACCTGAACACCGACAGCCTGAAGGATTATGTTGTCTGTCAATTTGGAAACCTTGTAGGCCAGTTCTCATGGTTTGAGAACCAGGGAAATGGTCAGTTTAAAGAGAACGAAATAAAGAAGGTACCTGGAGCAACAGTTGTAATACCGGAAGATTTGGATCAGGACGGTGATCAGGACCTGATCACACTTTTCGGACAAGGAGATGAAGGAGTCAGCTTTTTTTACAATGAAGGGACAGAATTCATCGAAAGAAAAGTGCTTCGCACGCCATCTGTCTATGGGTCCAACGACATGGAATACCTGGATATTGACCAGGATGGCATTAAGGATCTGATCGTCACCAATGGGGACAATGGAGACCAGACTAATACGCTAAAACCCTACCACGGCGTCAGGATTTATACAGACGATGGTAATAGAAATTTTACCGAAAGGTATTTTTTCCCGTTTTACGGAGCTTCAAAAGTTCGAACAAGCGATTTCGATTTGGATGGAGATCCGGATCTTTTAGTGATGTCATTTTTTCCTGATTCGAAAAATAATCCGGACCAAAGCCTTGTCTATCTTAGAAATGAAGGTGACTGGAATTTCACTCCATTTGAGATCCCCGGAGCATCCAAAGGCCGATGGATGGTCATGGATGCCGGTGATGTGGATGATGATGGTGATGATGATGTACTGATTGGATCATTCGCATTATCGTCGGCAGGATTCACTCCGGACCTTGTCGAAAGTTGGCGACAGGGAGGGATTCACCTTATGTACCTGGAAAATAAGACCAGATAATTCGCCTTTAAACATTTGTTTTCTGAACGCGTAAGAAATAAGTAGGAACTCAAAAACTCAACTTATGCGTACTTCCTATCAAAAAGATCGCAGAGAATTCTTGCGAAATGCCGGTGCTATAGGTGCTGTGGCTGCATTCCTACCCCAAACGTTACATTCATTTCCTAAAAAAAAGCTCAAAGTTCTTGTCCTTGGTGGCACAAACTTTCTCGGCCCTGCCGTGGTGAATGCATTTATCGCGAATGGTCATGATGTTACACTATTCAACCGAGGCATTACCAACCCTCACCTCTATCCTCAGCTGCGAAAAATACGAGGAGACCGGGAGGCCGGAATCACCGGATATGATGATCTGGCTGCTGCCAATGAAAACTGGGATGTAGTCATAGATGTGTGGCCTCAAAACCCCAACCTCGTTCGCGATGCTACTTCTATTTTGGAGACGAAAACGAATCATTACATCTATGTCAGTAGTATTGCCGTCTATCGCAATTATGTGAATCCTGGTATGGATGAATCCTCGCCACTACTTGAAGTGGTAGACTACGAGGAAGGTAATTATTCAGGAAATAAAGTACTTAGTGAAGAGATTGTTAAGGAGGTTTTCCCTACCAGTCATACGATTATCAGGCCCGGGGCCATCGTTGGAGACCGGGATCCGGGGCCATTTGGTATACATCTACTGAAAAGAATAGCTACACAAAACGAGATTTTGGCACCGGATTCCAATGATCCTACCCAGATCATCGATTCCGTGGATATTGGACAATTTCTGAGATTGTGTGCAGAAAATGGAACCACCGGAATCTACAATCTTACCGGACCGGGTAAGACCCTCGGCTTTAAAGATTTGATCACCAGATCAAAAGCAGCCTTAAAAAGTGATGTCAGGATCACCTGGGTCGACCCAATATGGCTAATGGAAGAAATGAACATTCAACCGTTCTCAGACATTCCATTTTGGATACCAATCAAAAATGACCCTGAGCCCGGTTTCTATCAAATCAGCAATCAAAAAGCAATTGATCGTGGTCTTAGCTTCACCAAACTGGAAAAAACCGTGAAAAGGAGTTATGAGTCCGTCACTAAGAATAGATATATACCGGAAGGTGATTCGGAAGACTATTTTGGCATTAACCCGGAAAAGGAGAAGGAAGTAATCGAAGCTTGGAAAGCCCGATAATCTTCCAAAAAGTCTCTTAATTTATCCTATTCATCACCATTTAGTGCTCATTCAACCTGTATAACTCCTTTTGATCGGTTACCAGGATTCGCAACCTGATAATTCTTTGAAATTTGCCTAACGCAAAAAAATAGGAAAGAATGATCTCTATTTTAAAAAGACTTGTCACGATCTTCATCGTCGTCTTCCTGACTGCCCCACTTGATACCAATGCAGCTACTCCTGAAACCGAAACATCACAAACTGAAGTGGCCGAAGAGCAGCAAAGCTCGGAGATGAAAATTGGTGACGTAAAAGACATTGACAACCACATGATGAAAGCTGGTGTTTTCATGGGCTCATTCATGTTTTTGATCGTGATCATCGCGCTGTCCAGGGCAAGCTGGAAGAAGAAATTCGAGTAGTTTCGGCAACCTCCATTTTAATCCATTTGGGGTTCCATAAGCCTCAATTGAGAATTATATTACGCAGGTAACTTATTTTTTGAATTTACGTTTCCTGCGCCATGGACATCAAACAACTACGCCTGATCAGTGCTGTCAAGGACTATTTTGGGCACCTATTTAACCTACACGAAGACAAGGAAAGAGAGACTACCACCATCGCTGAGATCAAGAAAGGAGTGGAATTCCGGGGAGCCAATCTCTGGATCCTGATCTTTGCCATTCTCATTGCTTCGATAGGCTTAAATGTAAACTCTACCGCCGTCATCATCGGTGCCATGCTTATCTCACCCTTAATGGGTCCGATCATGGGTATAGGCCTTGGAGCAGGCATCAATGACTTCGAATTGATCAAAAAGGCATTTCGAAACCTTTCCATTGCTGTGCTTATGAGTGTACTCACCTCCGCGATATACTTCGCCATCACACCTTTGCATGAAGCCCAATCCGAATTGCTGGCCAGAACCAATCCGACTTTATGGGACGTGCTGATTGCATTTTTTGGTGGATTAGCTGGAATCGTTGCGGGTTCAAGGAAGGAAAAATCCAATGCTATACCTGGCGTGGCCATCGCTACAGCCCTCATGCCGCCTTTGTGTACCGCAGGATATGGGCTGGCCAATGGTAACTGGTATTATTTCTTCGGAGCATTTTACCTGTTCTTCATCAACAGTGTATTCATTTCAACCTCCACCTTCCTGATTGTGAGGTTCCTGAAATATCCAAAACGGAAATTTGAAGATGCCGCCACAGAAAAAAGAATGAAATCCTACGTGGTGGCGTTCGTATTATTTACACTCGTTCCCAGCGTTTACCTGGCCTATCATGTGGTCAGGAGAACGTATTTCGAACAAAATGCCCGCAATTTTGTGACATCCGAATTCCGGATGGATGATACTCAGGTGATCAGTCAGAATTACTCCTTTGAAGACGAACTAGGCATCATAGAGGTAACCCTTTACGGAAAAGCCATCGATCAGCGACAAATCGAGGAATTGGAATCTAAAATGGCATTTTACAACCTTCACGATGTGGAATTGAAAATCAGGCAGGGGTATCAGGAGGACCTGAATGAATCCGCCAAACTGGAGTTCGAAAAAATGAGCCAGGATCTGAGGATTGGGGTATTGGAGGATTTGTATGCCAAAAATGAGGAAGCCCTCAAATCCAAAGATTCACAAATCTCTTTACTGGAACAGGAGCTCCAGAGGTATAAAGTAGTAAAATACCCGATCGACGAAATCCAGGCTGAATTAAAGGTGCAGTATGAAAATCTTCAAACGCTGTCCATCGGTGACCTGATCACTCATACTCAGGACACAGTTTGTCACGCCTTTGCTACTTTTAGCCGTGTTCCAAGGAACTCTGATCAACGAAAGATTGAGGAGTGGCTCAAACTAAGGTCCAAGGCCGACTCCCTCGTTGTCGTAATTCGATAACTATTTCAGACTCGACAGAAATTCAACAACATCACGAATCTCCCTTTTGGTAAGGATCTGCCCCATAGGCGGCATACTGGAAGGGAGATTTTGTCTTTTATCGACTCTCGAAACTGCAATTTCAAGTGGTTCCGCCTCGTTGGTTTTTAGCAATAACTCATCGTCCGATTCCTCAAGCAATATTCCCGTGACTGTCGATCCGTCCTTCAGCGTAAGATTCACGGTTCCAAAACCAGGTGCTAGTCGGGCACTCGGTTCGATTAGTGACTCCAGCAATTGCTCCCGGGTCAACCTATTGGCCACACCACCAAGTCCGGGACCAACAGATCCCGGCTCATTATCCCATGAATGACATCTGATGCATTGGGCTGTAGCATTACCCCAAAACACTCTTGCTCCGTCTCCTCTGTCGCCTCCATAAAGTACCTCCTGGAAATCCTCGGTTGTATTGCCTGAAGACCTGTGGGGATCCACTTTTGCGATAAGCGCATCCGAACCGGAAGCATCGATTGCTTCTAGCAAATCAAGTGAGATGCCTCGATTAAGTTCGTCTGAAATCCATTGATCAGCAAGATTATCAAGAATTGGTATGGTAATGTCACCAGACATGTCACTCATTGCTGACAAAACCTGCTGTTGCTCTCTGAGAGAACCCTTTTCGAAAATAGGATTCACGTATTCAGGCAAAGATTCGTCGGTCAATTCTAATTCATCCAGGTAGCTTAATGCAGTGGAACGAACTGTCTCACTGTTGTCATTTATGGCAATCTTGATCACGTCTTCAAAGCCTGCATACTCCATATCGTAAAGCGCCTCGATCATCCCGGCTCTTACCCGTTCCGATCCATGATTTGCGGCTATCGACGCCAATTGATCTGCATATTCATCTATTTCTAACCTGCTCACCACCTGCGCCGTGGCGGAAACCACTTCCTCAGAATTCGATGATAGAAAAGCATCAATCTTTGGTGAGGCTTTGGCAACAGCCGGGGCAGGATCACGTGTGATTTCACCACGATACCTGCCATCTACACGATCGTGAACGGATGGAGAGGCATAGGTACTGTAAGCAAGCAAAGCTTCAGCTCTCAATTCATCAGTAAGGTCCTCCCTTTCAGCGGCCGATAACATAAGATCAAGTTCTTTCTCGCCAGCTACTCTTAAAGCAGCGTTTACCGATCTTCTTATCAACGGTTCTGAAGTATAGCTGTCATCTTCCAAAACCGCCGCCAACGCGGGAAGTGCTGCCTCGATGGACCAGTCATCATTTATGGCCCGTGCAGCTTCCGTCACAATGTATTCACTTTCATCACTCAAATACTCCGCAACCCTTGGGCTTTCTAATCTTCGCAATACCAATACTCCTGCGGTACGCATGGATTCAAGCTCATGATTTTTTAGGTCAACTGCCGCATTCTCTGCCCCTATACGAGCCATTGCCAATACCGCTGCATGTCTTAGGTATAGATCTTCATCGTTATTTTCTTCCAACAGTTCGATAAGTGCAGGCGCCGCGGACTCCACTCCTACTCTACCGATAGCCTGTGCGGCGAAAAACTTTACTCTTGGGTTTTCATGATCCAACAAAGAAACATACAGGTCAGAGGCCCCACTGTATCTCGCATCTCCCAGAACTTTAAGTGTTTGTGAGATGATTTCAGGATCGTTGTCATTAAGGTACGGGAGCAGCACTTCCCCATCGGCCTGACCGGACTCAATCATCATTCCCAAACCCCAGATCCCATGTACCCTGGCCAGCTGGTTGTCTGTCTGCTCAACAGACGACAGCAAGGCTTCCTGGCCCTCAGAGCTTCTATCCGTCAACTCAAACTGTGCCTTTTTACGGATTCTCATATCTCCATATTTCAATAAAGTGGTTAAATCAGCCACAGTTTGTTGGGTGTAATCCATCTGGATCAACTTCTGCGTTTCTGCTCGCTCCTCAGCAAGATCATTGGCTTCAGCCGTAACATCCACTTTCCATACCCGTCCATAATTTTTGGTGCCCCAACCATTTACCCAGTCAGCTGCATAAAGTGCTCCATCAGGACCGAACCTGATGCCTGTAGGCAATATGCCCTTTGCCACCATAATGTCCTCATTCAGATCAAAACTGGCCCCTTTCGGAGTCAGGCTAAATGCCCAAATGGGTGATCTGCTTGGTGTGCCAACAAATTCCACTACAAAAAATTTGTCTGTCCATTTTTGGCCCAGAGCTGTTCCGGGGTTGTAAATAAATCCTGTAGGCCCGTTGTGATAATTTTTAATTGGGGGAAGTATGTAAGCAGCCTGACCCTCCCATCTCGGAATGTACAGTTTCTCTTCCATCCACACTTTGTAGTCATTGTTCTTAGGATCAGTGTATTTGCCAAACTGCCAGTTGGTACGCCAGCCCGTATCTGAGCCCTCTACGATATGAACCAATCTTTCACTTTCACCATCATGGTCGCCATCGTTATCCGCACCGATGATGTTTCCATACTTATCAAAATCGAATTCGTGGGTATTCCTCAGACCTGCAGCAAACACTTCAAAATTGCTGCCATCAGGATTTGCCCTGACCAGTACCCCTCTGTTTGGATATTTGAAATTCTTTCCATCAACAGAGGTAATGTTGGCCCCAATATCACCGATCCCCCAGTAAATTTTTCCGTCTGGTCCTTCAACCGCACCTGACATACCATGTCCGCCAAAACCGATATGCACCGCAAACCCATGTGCTATGGACTCTTTTTCGTCCAGGATACCATTCTTATCCTTGTCATAAACCCTCCACATATCCGGGCCTACACCGACAAAGACGTCATTTCTTCTTACGAGCAGGGCTCCGGCGACATCTGTGATCTCGCTATTGAAATCACTTAAAATCCTGGTCGAGGTATTGGCAAGGCCGTCATTGTCTGTGTCTTCAAGTTTCCAGATTTCCTCTTTCTCAACAGCCAGGTCTCTCCAGTCATGGATCGAGTCACCATTAAGATCATCAAGCCATTCATTTTCCTCACTTTTCTCTGTTGCAAAAACTTCCTTTAGAAAGGCCCTTCGCTCCTCCACAGATTGTAGCGCAATAGACGGTGTCATCCACTGCCGGTGACCCCGAATGTCAAATTCAGAATTTTTCTGTCTGTTGGTTCGTGTCAAATAAATTCCACCGAAGTCATCAACTGACATGGCCACCGGGTCCGGCGCCAGCGAATCAGTTGCCCAAAGACTCATCTGAAGTCCTTCAGCAAGTTCCAGTGGTGTGTTTTCTTCCAGGTTCGCGGCATCCTCCCTGGCTTCGGCTGGGTCCTGAGACACCACTTTTGATTCATAGTTTTTCACCGGTTCCTGGCATGAGGATACCAGGAAGATGACCAATAAAACTTTTGCGGATAAAAATGTTCTTGCGTTCATAACTCTAAAAATACCATGAAACCATTTATTGACATAAAAACTTTATAAGGGATGTAGATATGGGTTAAAGACGGTTAAACCGAGGTCGTAAATTGCGGTTGCCGTCATTTATTCCTAGTTTCACTTTTTACCTAAATATTCGCTATGAAAAAATTTATCTTTTCCTTACTCACTGTCGCTCTTACGGTTATTGGTTTTTCACAACCCAATGCCCCGGTTCCATTGGACACGAATGTCCGAATCGGCAAGCTGGACAATGGGTTCACATACATACTAAGAAACAACACCTACCCTGAAAACAGGGTGCAGTTCCGACTTGTTGTCAATGCGGGTTCCATGCAGGAAGACGAGGACCAATTAGGAATTGCGCACTTCGTAGAGCATATGGCGTTCAATGGTACCGAGAATTTTGAAAGGAATGAACTGGTTGACTTTTTGCAATCTGTCGGAGTGAAATTCGGGGCGGATCTGAATGCTTATACCAGTTTTGAAGAAACAGTTTACATCCTCCCGCTTCCTACGGACGATGAGGAAGTTCTGGACAAAGGTCTGACTGTTCTGGAAGACTGGGCCGGAGGTCTGTCTTTCGATGAGGAGGAAATCGATAAGGAAAGAGGCGTGGTAATAGAAGAGTGGCGACTTGGCCAGGGAGCGCAGCAAAGAATGCGCGATGAATACTTTCCGGTGCTGTTTCAGGACTCCAGATATGCGGAAAGACTGCCTATTGGCAAAAAAGAAATCATTGAGAATATAAGTTACGACCGGGTAAAAGACTTTTACGAGGACTGGTACCGACCGGAACTTATGGCGCTTGTGGCTGTCGGGGATATGGATATGGACAAGCTTGAAGAGGAGATAAAAGAAAGGTTTTCTGATCTGGAAAACCCGGCCAACCCCAGGACCAAGGAATCCAATGAAGTTCCTGGTCATGATGAAACATTGGTGGCTATCACTAAGGATAAAGAAAATTCTTTCGTTGCGGTCCAGCTTATTTATAAGCAACCCAAAAGTATGGATTCCACTTTGATGGGTTTTCGCAACTATTACATGCGTAATCTGTACAACATGATGCTCAGCCAAAGACTTGACGAACTGCGTCAGCAAGCTGATCCTCCATTCATTTTTGCAAACTCAAGCTATGGTGGTTTTGTAAGATCGATTGACAATTATTCGTCGTTTGCTGTAGTAGCTGAAGATGGACTCAAAAAGGGTCTTGAAACGCTGGTGATAGAAAATGAGCGTGTAAAACAATATGGCTTCACGGGTGGGGAGCTTAGAAGAGCCATTCAGAACATGGAAAACAGTCTGGATCAGGCAGCCAAAGAAGTGGATAAAACGGAATCTCAACAATATGCCTCAGAGTACATCCGTCATTTCCTTGAAAATGAACCGACCCCAGGTATCCAGTTCGAAGCCCAATTCTTCAAAATGATCGCTCCTACCATCCGATTGGAAGAAATCAACCAGATGGCTAAAGACTGGATCACGGACCAGAACCGGGTAGTTGTGGTGACGGGCATAGAAAAAGAGGGTATTGAATTACCGTCCAAGGCAGAGCTACTCAGTGTACTGGATGAAATTGACACTGAGAGTATAGAGCCTTATGAAGACAACGTAAGCGAAGAAGGCCTGATGGAAGAAACTCCAGCCCCGGGAAAAGTAGCTGCTACAGAAAAAAATGAAACTACCGGCATCACGGAACTTACACTAAGCAACGGAGTCAAAGTGGTTGTGAAAGAAACGGATTTTAAGAACGACGAGATCGTAATGAACGCTTTCAGTCCGGGTGGACATTCCATATACCCGGATAAAGATTATCAATCGGCTTCCATGTCCTCGGCAGTTGTTTCGCAGGGTGGTTTGAAAGATTGGAGCATCATAGACCTCCAAAAAATGCTTACCGGCAAAACAGTCAGAGTTTCGCCATATGTAAGTGGATTGAGAGAAGGCTTCAATGGAAGTGCAGCACCAAAAGATTTCGAAACCATGCTCCAGTTAATCCATCTCTATTTCACACAACCCCGAAAAGACGAGACCGCATTTCAATCCATGATGGCCCGAAATAAGGCACTGTTCCAGAATATAATGGCCAACCCATCATACTACTACAGTGACCAGGTGAGTAAGATCATGTCACAAAATCATCCACGTGGTGGTGGATTTCCAACGCCGGAGGAAATGGACCAGGTTGAGCTGGATAAGGCTTTTGAAGTTTATAATGACCGTTTCAGGGATGCCAGCGACTTCACATTCTTTTTCGTTGGGAACCTGAACCTTGAGGAGTCCACTCCGCTCTTCGAAACTTATCTCGGTTCGCTTCCTTCAACAGGTAGAGACGAAACCTGGAAGGATGTAGGTGTAAGACCACCGGATGGCCCTCTTGATGAAAAAGTGATCAAAGGAACTGATCCGAAAAGTCAGGTCACAGTATTTTTCAATGGAGAAAAAGAGCTCTCAAAAGAAGAAAGATACAATTTCGGCGCACTGGGCGAAGTAGTATCCAATCGACTGATTGAAATTTTAAGAGAAGACGAAAGTGGTGTTTATGGCGTGGGTGCATCTGGCAGCACATCTAAAAAACCTTATAATTCTTACCAGTTCAGAATTTCCTTTCCATGCGCACCAGAAAATGTGGATCGGTTGATTGATGCGGCCTTTGCGGAAATCAAAAATATCCAGGAAAACGGTGTAAAAGACCTTGACATCACCAAGGTACGTGAAGGGCAGATCAAGGATCGTGAAGAGAATCTAAAGCAGAATGGTTATTGGGCCAACCAGCTAAATGCGTACTACTATAACGAGTCTGATCTGGACGACTTCTACGAATTTGAGGAATTGGTTCAAAACCTCAATAGTGACGACCTCCAGACCATTGCCAATGAACTCATAGACCTGGATAAAGCGATCAAGATCATTTTATATCCGGAGAATGTTGAAGGTCAATGATTTTTCACGCTAAGGCGCTAAGGTAAAAAGTGACTTACAATGGCCAAGGGTGTTCCCTACCCGAAATGACAGATTAAAAAGTAAAAAAAGCCCCGCGATGCGGGGCTTTTTGCTGTTCAAACAATCGTGTTACAAGGTTAGAAACTAAATGTGTATGAAATGGTTGGCAACATCGGAAGCTGGTAAGACTTCCCGATTCTTTCCGTATGTGGCACAAAGTATTCATTCACCACAGCCTGAGCATTGGTTACATTCTGCACATCAATCTTAAATTCCCGAGTTGTACTGTTCTTATTTCGGCGAAGTCCGATCGAGAGGTTGGCTATGAAAACATCGTCGCCATCGGCAGTGAATGGATGGGCTTCATCTCTGACTGTATAACCCGCCTCCACAGATTCATTGAATAGGATCGGCGTGTAAGGGTTGCCACCCAAAAGCGTGACCTTCGCATTGGAGAAAAAGACCCTGTTCTTTTCCGGTTTACCCATCTTAAACTCTTTTCCGGCAAGGAAATTCAACACATAATTTCCATTAAAGGCTGTCTGACGCTCAATACCATCCTTGGCGGTGTATTTCGATTCATACAAGGACAAAGTGGACATATAATAGAAACCATTGTGAAGGAACCGCTCCAACGTAAATTCAAGACCATAATTCCTGCCTGTGCCTTCATTCACCAGGAATTTATTGATGTATGAATCAGACATATTCAGGGAAGCGAAAGTCGAAGTGTCCGAATCCTCTACCGGCACATCATACAGGTGTTGATAGTAGGCTTCCACTTTGAAGTGGGTATTTGGATTCAGCATATAAGAATATCCCAGTACGAAGTGAGCTGCTTTCATAGGCTCCAAATTCCTGTTTGGAGTCACCATAGTGCCATCTTCGAGCATCGTCTTCGAAAGGTAAGTGGATATGCTCTCCACTTTACTGTGGATGCCGGCTCCCGCTGTAAAGCTTTGTCTTTCATTCGTTTTCCACCTCAGACCTATTCGAGGTTCTACGTTGTAGGAATCATTTAAACCAAAGTGCAGATAGTGAAGTCCACTGGTCATGGTAATATCCTCTGTCACCCGGTACTTCCAACTTGCAAAACCCTGGTAGACTTCGGTGTTTCCGTCATCTTCCAAAACCGTTACCATCTGATCAAGGTCAAAGTCCCGCTCCCGGTTCTGAAGATTAAAAAAGTGCTTGGTAAATATCCCACCAACTTCCAGTTTGTGCTGGGCGTTAAACTTATGGTTATAGGTACTGGCGATCCTGATGTTGCTGTATGACAACGTGGCGTCAAACACATCGTAGTACCCGGAACCATCGTCCTCTGCCCAATCATCATCCGTCGTCAGAGACGTGCCTGCAACTGTGGCAGAGTTCTTGAAAAAGGCATTGTCATTGATCAGGTAATTGTGGGTAATGCCAGTGACTCCCAGACTTGTACCATAGTCACCAATGGCCAGGATTTCACCATCTTCCTCCCAGTTCTGTGCGATGCTGCTTTTACCACCCAGTCCGAAGACCGAAAGAAAATGTTTGTCATTTACCGGTAGATATACATTGTACGATACATCCTGGTATTTGGGCACACCCCCAAAATCCACTATCCCGAGATCATCAATCAGCTGAAGCGATGAATACCTGTAATTGGCCAGGTACGACCCATTGTAACCCGGTTTAAAGGGGCCTTCCATGGTAACGTCCAGTCCCAGCGTACTGGCACCAAGCGTATACTCCCGGCGTTCGTTGTTTCCTTTCTTAAGTTTCATGTCAAACACCCCGGAAAGCGCATTGCCATACTCAGGAGCAAAAGCGCCGGTGAAGAAATCACTGTCATTCAACATGTTACTATTGAGGGCATTGATCGGGCCACCGGTAGAACCTTCCCACGCAAAATGGTTCGGATTGGGTATTTCTACACCTTCCAGCCTCCACAGGATACCTTTCGGTGAATTACCCCGGACGATGATGTCGTTGTTTCCTTCCGCATTGCTGGTCACCCCGGCAAAGGCAGAAACCATTCGGGCAGGATCCGCAAATGAACCCGCATATCGCTTGGTTTCCTCTACGGAAAAGGAACGGGCACTAACCAGCGCCATCTCATTGAGTACCTCGGTTTTGTCCTTCTTGGCCGTGACCGTGACCGCATCCAGGTTACTGATCGATTCCAAAATAGAAACATTGAGCACCAATTCTTTGGCCGCGCTTACCAGCAGGTTTGGTATGACTTTGTCCTCGTATCCCATATAGGTGATCTTCAGGTCTACCCTTCCTACCGGTACATCTTCGATCCTGAAAGTACCGTCGATATCGGTAACTGCTCCCTTTATCGGATCTGATCCAATGATCTGAACCGTAGCTCCGATCAGTGTCATTTCAGAGTCCTGATCCTTGATCGTTCCTCTGATCGTTTGCGTCAACTTCTGCCCTGATGCCAGCAGAAATGAAAACAGAATAGTTGTTGTGGCGATGAGTCTTAACATGAGTCTGTTATTTTGAGATTGTTAGTTTGTCGTTGTGTTTATGGAAACCGGGAGGGGATTTACCCCTACCCGATCTTTGAGTTTTTTAGAACCTTATGGCTACACGGTAGCCTACCCACATTCTTAAGTTCTTATTATTGACAGTTTCGTCATAGAAAGGTTTCCTGGGTCGTGGCCCAACAAGCGCACCCTGACCGTTTTCCGCACTGGTGTAATACAGGTTCAGAACCGGTCCGCCGTTAATTGACATAAAAGGTGTCAATTGGTAACCAATATTCGGGTTAAGCTTATTGACCAGGTTCAGGTTCTCAAATGGTTCGTCCTTAGGATGAATGGAATTTGAGGTGAATTCTACGTTTGCGTAAAGCTTACCAGCAAAGTCCTTCTGCATACCCAGACCCGCACCGGTACTCCAGTAGGCATCGTCACCCGCTTTGAAACCTGTCGAAATAATGCTGTAAAGTCTGTGCGTACCACCTTTGAAGGATAAATTGGCATCTGTGATGTCGTTGTGGTCCACCTCAAAGTTGTGCATGCCCTTACGGACAATATTGATGATACCGATGTTTACACCTTTCTCCACAGTGTCGGCAACGTTGATAAATCCGAGCTGAACCCCATTTACTTTCTTGGCAACGTTCACGAAACCAGCAGCCTGAAGGCCCTGAATCTCTTCGGCTACGTTCGCGAAACCAGCAGCCTGGACACCTTTATGTTTCCCGAGTGTTGCATTCACAAAGCCAGCACCTTGCGCACCGGTAGCATCTTTAAGTGAAACGTTCACGAAACCTGCACCCTGGGCGCCTTTCATGGAACCGACATAGTTTACAAAGCCAGCACCCTGTGCACCGGTGAAACTGTCCTTGTTAAAGTTGACAAAGCCTGCACTTTGAAGTCCTTTGGAAGAACCGTGAACGTAGTTTACAAATCCGGCACCCTGGGCTCCGGTTACATCTCCGGTGACTATGTTTACAAATCCAGCGCCTTGTGCGCCTAGTACATCACCATTGTCAATGTTTACGAAACTACCAAACTCGACACCCTTGACACCACCCTGGTATCCGGCGAAGATGTTCCAGGAGATGTTGTTGACATAAATATCAGCAGGGTGATTCTTAGTACCCAGGTTTGGTATGATCGACACCTGGATGAGTCGGGTTTCCTTTTCCGGTTTATCATCCTGCGCAGACGCTCCCAGTCCGGCGATGATGAAGAAAGCAAGTATTAAAGTTTTTAACCTCATGATTGTAGCAATTTTGTTTGTTTCTGATGCTATGGAAACTGAGGTCGGGTTTACCCCCATGGGCAAATTAAAATTTTTTGGTTTTTAGTTTATAGGTTCTGTGTGGGGAGACTTTAATTAGAAACGTCACTCTGAGGCTTTGCCGAAGAGTCTCATTAGTTTCTAGTTCATAGTTTCTGGTTGATAGTTGATAGTTTCTGGTTCTTAGTTTCTGTGTTGGTGAGTTTTCTATGTTGGGAGTTTCCAATTAGAAACGTCACTCTGAGGCATCGCCGAAGAGTCTCATTGTAGTTCATAGTTTCTAGTTCATAGTTTCTGGTTGGTGAGTTTCCGTGTTGGGAAATTTCCAATTAGAAACGTCACTCTGAGGTTCTGCCGAAGAGTCCCGTGATTAGTAGGTTTACCAGTTTCTGAGTAAGAGAGCGCGGAATTATTAACGTCACTCAGAGCGAAACTCGAACTTTAGCACCGAAAGTCACCCTGAACTTGTTTCAGGGTCTATGTATTAGAACTAAATCTCATTCGTCAAATCCCGAAATTCAGGATTTTCAGATTTAATCAAATTCCATTTCCATTCCCTTTTCCATCTTTTTAACTGCTTCTCCCTGTCAATTGCATCGGTAATCCTTTCAAAATATTCATAATACAACAGGTAATGACATTTATATTTCGAAGTGAATGAGGACCCAAAACCATTCCTATGCTGGTAAAGGCGTGTAAACAAATCATTGGTTACACCTATGTAAAGAACAGTTCTCTTCCTATTGCTGAGGATATAAGTAAAGCCGGAATTCATTGAAAGTAGTGAGCATCGCTAAAATAAACGAAGATGCTGAAACAAGTTCAGCATGACGTCGGGTAAAGGGAACGAACTTCTTTACCGAAAGTCACCCTGAACTACCGCCAAGAGGCGGTCCCGTGTTTCAGGGTCCTCTTAATTACATACCTCAATCAAGGCATTAAATAGTTTTGTCAGAATCGACTATTTAGATACTTTTGCGACCCGCATTGCTCCGGTAATGACGGATTTCAGCCTATGCCAAGGCTACGGCTGATGAAAGCCAAAGTGGCGGAACTGGTAGACGCGCACGACTCAAACTCGTGTTCCTTCGGGAGTGAGGGTTCGATTCCCTCCTTTGGTACAATAGCCTATCCATTCAGGATGGGCTTTTTTTATGCTTCGGCTGTGAGGGCCTGCCTGCCGCAGGCAGGTTCGACCGAAACGTCGGCCCGGTCACTCCTTTGGTACAATAGCCTATCCATTCAGGATGGGCTTTTTTATGCTTCGGCAAGTGAGGGTTCGACCGATGCGTCGGCCCGGTCCCTCCTTGGGTACAATAGCCTATCCATTCAGGATGGGCTTTTTTTATGCTTCGGCTGTGAGGGCCTGCCTGCCGCAGGTAGGTTTGACCGATGCATCGGCCAACCAGCTCTTTTGCTTAGCAACAACAAAAAAAGCCCGGTATCCACCGAGCTTTTCATTAATTAATTAAGTAAATACGAGGCTGCTTATCCGCACACAGCCCCTTAAGCTAAACTTAAAGTTTTACGGTCCCTTGTTTCACAGTTTTGTAACCGTCTTTCACAGTGATGGTTACAGTTGATCCAGCTACATTTTTGAAGCTGTAAAGAGACTTGACATCACCTTTTCCGATAACGCCGGTGTGGATTTCTTTACCATACTCATCAGTGATCGATAAAAATAGATCTGATCCTGAATCATTGGTACCTACCACAGCAGCTTTACCATTAAGGCCAGTTATATTGAGGCTTTTCGCAGTCCAGTGCGAAAGTGCCACTTGTTTCTCGTAAGCGTAATCTCCAGCCTGAACTTTAAAGCTGTATGCTCCCTCAGGGAGGTTAGACAGATTAAAGTCCTTTACGATCGCGTCCTTAGTTTTCACAGATTCAGTGTGTACAAGCTTGTTTTTAGCATCGTACAATTTGATCTTTACCTGAGAAAACTCCGGAGATTGGAATACAACTCTGAAGATGTCGTGATCCGTAACTTGCATAACTCTGCAAACGGCCTTGCCATCAGTAGAGTCTTTTGTTTCGGCTTTTACCGCAGTCGCACTAATAACTATTATTAGAGCAGCTGTAAATTTCACGATGTTTTTCATTGTGTTTTAGTTGTTGTGTTGTGTGTTTGTGTTATTAAATACATTACAAAATTGAGCAAACACTATGTTCCGGCGTAATAGATGGCCCCTATTATTGCTATATTTTCATCCGAAAATCCAAAGAATTACATTCGATATAATCAGAGCGTCCGTATTTTTAAATCCTCAAAAAAGAGCCGTTTTTTTGCCCCTATATTTGAAATAGTTCAAAAAAAGACCCTTAAAACCCATTTTAGTCCATTCTGAGGCCGGTTTCGAAAAATACATGAAAGTGCACCAAAACAAAACAAATGACTGATTATCAGGAAGATAACTACGTATCATTCTGGGATAGACTCCTGGCGCACAATATTGACCTGCTGTTCATGATCATCCCATTATTTCTGGTAAGCGGGCTTTTTGCCAATAATACGCTTTTTTATGCCCTGTGTGCACTGGTCTACCTTATATATAATGTAGGGTTTGAAGTTTCCACCTGGAAAGCAACCCCCGGAAAACGGATAATGAAAATTATGGTGATCACACCGGCACCGGAAGCATTCTTCAGGCTGACATTGAGAAACATGCTTAAGCTGATCTCGCTTCTGACGGTATTTATAGGCTTCGCGATGATCACCTATAACCAGAAAAAACAAGGTCTGCATGATTATTTGACCGGATGTGTGATGGTTTATCGAGATTAATCCAATCAGCAGGCTTGATAAAAATGAGAATCTTCCTATCTTCGACCATCGATTAATCCCCAACTTAAATGAGCCAGGAAGATTCTATTTTCAAGCGCATAGAGAACATGTTCGAAAGCTTCATGTTCTGGAGCAGATGGGTTCAGGCCCCGCTTTACACAGGTCTGATCATCGCTGCATGGCTTTACCTAATTAAATTTTTTCAGGAACTCTACCACGTGTTCGATCATATGCTGCAGTGGAACAGTAACCAGATGATGCTGGGTGTACTGGACCTTGTGGACATCTCGATGGTAATGAACCTGGTGGTGATGGTCACCATTGGTGGATACTCCATCTTCACCAGTAGGATCGACGTGGACCTGCACGAAGACAAGCCACTTTGGCTGGAAGACCTTGATGCCGGTCAGCTGAAAATTAAACTGGCCACTTCCCTGGCATCCATTTCCGGGGTGCAGCTCCTTAAGACATTTATCAACTACAGAGAAGCGCTGAAATTCACTACCGAAGAAGGTATCATCATGGAGATCGTCATCCACATGGTGTTCATTGTTTCAGCATTGCTACTTTCTCAAACAGAAAAAATCACCCATAGCTATATGCATGGCAGT
The DNA here is from genome assembly GCA_965228045.1 of Cyclobacteriaceae bacterium. GTDB lineage: Bacteria > Bacteroidota > Bacteroidia > Cytophagales > Cyclobacteriaceae > JANQEU01. The sequence continues at coordinate 4,022,137 of OZ245789.1, forward strand.
CACGCTGTGGATACCAATGGCAAGAAAAGAGGCAAAGGCAATCAGGACGCCGAGGGAACTGACGATCGTTTCTGAAAACCGAAAAGAAGAGAATGAAAAAAGCTGGCCAGTGATGGTCAGCTTTTTTTGTGCGCACGAGAAGAGTCGAACTTCCACGACCTAAAACGGTCACCAGGCCCTCAACCTGGCGCGTCTACCAATTCCGCCACGTGCGCGAAATGGGAGTGCAAAAATAGTTTTTAATTTGAATTCTACCTTAAACAGCCCGCCACAAAGCGTCTTTATAGTAGACTTTCTTATCTGTGTATCCTGAAAAGGGATCAAAACCGCATGAGATGGCCATCTGATCCAGTTCAGCAGCGCTGAATTTACGGGAAATCTCCATAAAGATTGGCTCCCACCCATCAAAGGTGACCTTCAAATCCAGTGCCTCAATCATCACTTCCTGTGCGACCGTGGACAGCAGGTAGCTGCGGCATTCACCGGAAACCGGATCATAAACCGGATGATGACGAAAAGTATTGATGTCAAAATGACCCCCCAGCTCACGATTGATGCGCGTCAGCAGATTGTAATTAAAGCTGGCCGTGATCCCTTCCGGATCATTGTACGCACGAAGCACCACATTCGGGTCTTTTTTGAGGTCCACTCCTATTATAAGTATGTCGCCGGTATTCATGCTGCCCCGAAGTTTCTTGACGAATTCCTTCGAATGCTTCTTGGTATAGTTACCAATATTGGAGCCGAGAAAGAGAATTACTTTTTTCCGATCCGAAACCATCAGCTCATTGGCCAAAACTTCGAAATAGTCCCCCACCAACGGTTCTATTTGCAGATCCGGAATTTCTTTGGAAATATCCTGCTCAAGAATAGAAAGCACGTTTCCAGAAATGTCACAGGGCTTGTATTTGAAGTCCACTTTTGATTTCACAAAATGGTCCAGCAGGACTTTGGTCTTAGCTCCATCACCTGCGCCAAGCTCTATCAGGTCAAATGGTTTACCATCATTTATATCTGTAAGGATATCATTTTGCCGGGTGGTAAACACTTCCAGCTCGGCATCCGTGAGGTAGTAGCTCGGCATACGCATGATCTGCCGGAAAATCTCATCACCCTTTTCGTCATAGAAATATTTTGAGCTAAGCCACTTTGGTTGATGCGTGAGACCATGATATACATCACGTGCAAAACTCGACTCAAAAGTAAGACCCTGGTCGTCCAGTGCCTGGATGGTGTTTAAGTGGTGCATCTGTCTTTTAGATTATACGTATTTGGCGAGTCTTATACCACTGAACATCCACTGAAGATGCGGATGAAAAAAATTTCTGTACGTTGGCCTGATATGATCTCGTGAAGTCGCATAGGAGCCCCCCCGGAGCACCATGGTGTTCATCATAAACTTGCCGTTGTATTCACCGAGTGTCCCTTCCACAGGTTTATAGCCCGGATAAGGCCGGTAAGCGCTTTCTGTCCAGTCCCACAGATTGCCATAGAACTGTGTACCCTCGCTGATGGGTTTCAGATGGTCATTTTCCACAAAGTTTGCGGCTTTAGGTATGGTTGGTTCAAAATGCCTGCAGGCTACCTCCCACTCAAATTCCGTTGGCAACCTGACTCCTTTCCATCTGGCGAAAGCATCCGCCTCGTAAAAGGAGACATGAGATACCGGCTCATAAGGATCCATCGGTTTTAACCCTGATAAGGTATATACATGCCATTGATCGTCCATCCGATGCCAGTACATCGGGGCATTTATTTGGTTCTGGTTGACCCAATCCCATCCTTCTGAAAGCCAGAGCGTAGAATCGTCATATCCCCCGGCATTTATAAATTCGAGAAATTCAGCATTCGAGACTATGCCGGACCTAATCTCAAAAGCGGGAAGGAATACCTCATGAGCATTCAACTCATTATCAAAGCAAAATCCATCTTCCTGGTGACCGATCTGGTACATCCCCGAATCCTGTCTGAGCCAGTTTATATCCGGCGTTGATTGCTCAGCAGATCTCACATCTTTATAAGCAGGAAAGAGAGGGTTGTGACCCAAGATGTATTTTATATCATAAAATAGTAATTCCTGGTGCTGCTGTTCATGCTGAAATCCAATCTCAAAAACGTACTTTAATTCTTCCGAAATGTCTGAAATCGAATCAAGGAATTCGATCATCTGATCATCCACGTATTTGCGATAAGCATAAATGTCTTTTACAGTGGGTCGGGTAAGGTGCCCCCGGGCCGCCCTTGTCCAGCGATCTCCGGCTGTGATGTAGTAACTGTTAAACAGATAGGCATGATTAGGATCGAAGACTTTGTACCCCTTTTTGTGTGGGACCAGGATGAAATTTTCGAAAAACCAGGTAGTATGCGCCAGATGCCACTTGGGTGGACTCACATCCATGACGGGCTGCACCACATAGTCCTCCACCTCCAGAGGCTCACAGATGAATTCGGAATGAGACCTAACCTTTTGGTATTGAGATAGTAAGGAAATGATTTTTTCGGAGGAAGTCTTTAAGGAAGGCATTAAAAGCGCTTTTATTTTCAATTTAACGCATTTTTAGCCGAATTAAGTTTCAAGCCAGCACAAAAAAAGAGGCCCCTATCCCCGGGAAGGGAGTCAGGGCCAACCAACCAAAAAACTCAAAACAACCTAACCTATGAACACTAGAAGTGTTACATACATTAATAACGAAAATCGTGCCAGAAAAATTTTATGAATTGTAATTATCTATTGAGCCACTTCTTAAAAGCGCCTGATCTCTCCACACTCACAATGACATCCAGAGAGTTCGGAGCGGGTGGACTCAGGTCAATTTTCACGCGGCTTTTTGAGTAGGCTACCATGCCCTTGATCGACTCATAGTGAATGATGAACTTCCTGTTGATCCGGTAGAATTTCTTTGGATTGAGTGTGTTTTCCAGATCCCCAAGATTAGAGTTCAAAATATGCTGCTTTCCAGCCTTATCGACCAGAAAAGTATATCGATCCTCGCTGAAGAAATAGGCCACTTCAGATTCGGGAAAAGACTGGATTTTATCACCAAGGGTCACAATGAAGCGCTCCTGGTAGCTTTGCTCGGCCGGACGCAAAGATTCCAGCATGGCACCGAGGTCGAATGTCTTGTCATCCCGCTTCCAGAATCTGTACTTGTCAATCGCTGCCTTCAACTCATCAGAGTCAATAGGCTTCAACAGGTAATCGATGCTGTTTTCTTTGAAAGCTCTCAGTGCATATTCATCAAACGCAGTGGTAATAATGATAGGTGTATTGATATCCAGGTTTCGGAAAATATCAAAACTAAGTCCGTCACCCAGCTGAATATCCGACAATATCAGGTCGCATTCATTTTGGGATAACCATTCGATCGCAGTAGCTACACTGTCTAGTTTCACTATGACCTTGGCATCATCGGCGACATTCAGAAGGGTTTGTTCGAGGTCGGCGGCGGTGATCGGCTCGTCTTCTATGATGGCAACTTGTAACAATTTACTTTTTTACTTCAAGTAGCGGAATTTTTGCAAAGTAACTCCCGTCTTTCTCAATGAACTGCGGGAGTGTTAAGGTAAATAAACTGTACCTCTTAATCAAATTTTGTTGACCCACACCGGTCGACTCTACATTGGGCTTGGGCTGAAAATTGTTTTCAATCACCAGCCATTTGTCTTCTACATATAGCTTGATCGTGAGAGGCTTATCAATTGTTGCCACGTTGTGCTTCAGTGCATTTTCAATTAGAAGCTGAACGGCACCCGAAGGAATAGAGTATTCATTGTAATCCTCCTTGATCAGATTATCCACCTTCAGGGCATCGGCAAACCGTACTTTTTGTAAATACAGATAATCCTCCATGAACTTAAATTCCTCAGGAAGTGTGGCCAGGTGGTGGTCTTTGTGTTCCAATAGGTAACGATAGATCGAGGACAGCTTACGAATAAATTTTCTGGCAGGTTCATTACCGGATACAAGTGCAGTAAGGTTATTCAGACAATTGAACAGAAAGTGCGGATTGACCTGGTTCTGGAGCATCATCAGCTGAGCCGTGATCTTTTCTTTTTCCTGCTGCTCATTCAGCAGCTGCAATTCTTTATTCTTTACCCGAAGGTTGTAGGTATCCAGGGCCCGCTGAATGGTGATGCTCATTTCATCATAGGACCATGGTTTATTGATGAAATAATAAATGTGACCATGGTTAATGGCATTGATGACCGTTTCCATGTCCGAATAACCCGTTACCAGTATCCGGATGGCGTCAGGCGTCAGATTGATGGACTGCATGAGAAAGGTCACACCTGACATTTTTGGCATCCTTTGATCGGTGAGGATCACAGGGATATCACTCTCTTCCCTTAAAATCTGGAGCGCCTGATCACCGGACTCGGCGGTCAATACATTATACTCACGCCTGAACGCTGACCTGAAATAATTTAGGTTTCCTACCTCGTCGTCGACGTATAGTATTTTGGTATCCGATGGCATAAGGACGCGAAATTACAACTTTCTGAATTTCAACAGGTAAAATATTAAAATCGCTCCAACTGCGAATACCAGACCCAGAGTAAAATTAATCAGGTGATGAGGTGGTTCGCCAGTGTCGTTTTGTATCAGCATAATGCCAATACCCAGAAAACTGATTATGTACCCGCCAGCCTGAATGATTATTCTTAATAATTTCAATTGAAATAGTGTTTATTGTTCGTGACAGTACGAATATATAAAATGTAAGTTTCTATTGGCATTCGCTTATGATATTCTACCTACTTTGTTTGATTTAAGGCAGAAAAGTGAACATATGGATATTAGAATCCGTGGATTTAATTATAATAACTTTGAGTTGACAGGAATGGAATTGTAGTCCTCCCTGTTGTTGGATTGGTCCAAACCAGAAAATAATAAAAGTAAGTCTGATTTTGAAAACCCTGCAAGACAATCACGGACGAGTACTCAACTATCTACGACTGGCTGTCACCGATCGATGTAATCTGCGGTGTCTCTACTGTATGCCGGAAGAGGGTTTGAATTTCAGTAAAAGAAGTCAGCTGCTTTCTTATGAGGAAATGCTTCGACTCATCAATATCCTTGGAGACATGGGCATCAGTAAGGTGAGGATCACCGGAGGTGAACCTTTCGTACGGAAGGATCTGATCCCGTTTATGTACGAGATACGAAAGATCAAAAACATTGACAAACTATCCATCACCACGAATGGTACCGGACCTCTTTCCAGCATCCATGATTTTAAAAAAATGGGCATCCATTCGGTCAATCTAAGTCTTGATTCGCTGAGCAAAGAACGATTCTTGAGGATCACAAGGCGAGACGAGCTGGATATTGTATTAAGTTACTACAGGGCACTGGTGGAATCTGGGGTTACCACTAAAATTAATATGGTGGTAATGTCCGACCACAACCTGGATGACATACATGAAATGTGTAAGTTGACTATGAAGGATGACGTGGAGGTGCGCTTTATAGAGGAGATGCCATTTAATGGTGGAAGTAAGGGATATGTACCTATCGAATGGAACGCATCCAGGATCAGGCAACACATAGAGGAGAATTTTGGGACGTTGGAAGACCTGAATGCATCCAAAACGTCCACCTCAAACCTGTACAAGATCAAAAAATCAAACGGAAGGATTGGCATTATACCATCTTATACAAGAACCATTTGTCCCGGATGTGACAGGATCAGGCTTACCCCGAAAGGAGCACTCAAAACCTGCCTTTATGATAATGGGGTCTTCAGCTTCAGGGACTTCATGAGGGAAGGTGTGAGTGACCAGCAAATAGCAGATAAGTTTATGTATTTCTTTCAAAGAAGATTCAAAGATGGATTTGAAGCCGAAAGCGCAAAAAATTCAGGATCTACCAATTTTGAATCTATGGCAACTATAGGCGGATGAAGACCTTTATTCCTTACCATGAAGCCCTCGACATCATTCTTGAAAGCACCTTTTCCCTCCCCGATGAGAAAATGGAGGTGACCCAATGCATAGGAAGGACCATGGCGGAAAACATTCTGGCAGATAGGGATTTTCCGCCATTTGACAGGGTGACGATGGATGGCATTGCCATAAAATATGAGCACTTTGACAGGGGTCAGAAAGAATTTGTCATTGAAAAAACTGTGGCAGCCGGTACACCCAGGTATACGCTGGAAGAGGATAGAAAGTGTGTAGAAATAATGACTGGTGCCATCATGCCAGAGGGTGTGGACACAGTTATTCCATATGAAGAGATAGAAATCACTGCGGGGATTGCCACCATCAAAACGAATGAAATTAAGAACAAACAGAATGTCCATTTTCAGGGTCTTGATAAGAAATCAGGGGATGTACTGGTACCCAAAGGAAAGGTCCTCACTCCGGCGGATATTGCGATAGCCGCCTCAGTGGGCAAAGGTATTTTAAGTGTAAAGAAGGGGTTAACTGCTGCCATTTTATCAACCGGAGATGAATTAGTGGAGATAAATGAAACTCCTGCACCTCATCAGATCAGAAAATCTAATGTATTTGCCATCAAGGCACTCCTTGAACAATTTCCAGTTGAAGCTACCTTACATCATTTACCGGATGATGAAATGATCATCCGAAATGACCTTAAAAAGATCCTGGAGAATTATGATCTGGTATTTCTGACCGGGGGGGTATCCAAGGGCAAGTTCGACTACATTCCAAATGCCCTTGAAGAGCTAGGAGTCCAAAAGTACTTCCACAAGATCCGTCAAAGGCCGGGTAAACCGTTTTGGTTTGGAAAATCCAGTAAGGGTAAGCCAGTAATTGCATTACCCGGAAATCCCGTAAGCGCCATCATGTGTGCTACGGTTTACGCGCTACCGTTTCTGACGAAGACCTTTGAGCAGCCGGGGATGACTATGAAAGTCAAACTTTCTGAGGACGTTAAATTTCCTCCGGACCTTACCTATTTCCTCCAGGCCCAACTATCTGTAAGTGAATCTGCTGAGCTTTTGGCCAAACCCATCCTTCATCATGGGTCTGGTGATTTTGCGAACCTGTCAGATTCAGATGGGTTTATCGCTTTGCCGGAAGGTAAAGATTTGTTCAAAAAAGGAGAGATTTACGACTTCATTCCATTTAAGAGATGAGTAAATTCAGTCACATCGACAAAGAAAGTCCTGCCATGGTGGATGTCAGTGGTAAAGAGGACACCACCAGGACGGCCATTGCGCAAAGCAAGGTGCAACTTCCTGAAGACATGAAGGAGCATGTGGCAGACAATGAGATCAAGACACTTAAGGGACCGGTTTTTCAAACAGCGATCATCGCAGGGATTCAAGGGGCAAAACGAACCGCTGAACTGATCCCTCTTTGTCACCTGCTCAATCTCAGTAAAGTTGGCATCGATATCAATATCTCCAATGAGCTGGAAGTGACCATCACCTGCACAGTGAAGTGTCATGGCAAAACTGGTGTAGAGATGGAGGCATTGACAGGAGCTTCCGTAGCTGCACTTACGGTCTATGACATGTGCAAGGCGTTTTCACACAACATCATCATAAGGGAGACCCGGTTGCTGGAAAAAACCGGGGGTAAGTCTGACTACAGAGGCTGATGCAAACCACTCCTTTGGTGTCTATAATTATGGCGTACAAAGACACTGCGCCGTACCTGGAAGACTGTGTCCGGAGCATTTTGAACCAGACTTACACCAACTGGGAGCTGATCGCTGTCAATGACCATTCAACCGATGAGTCATGGGAAATTGTACAGCGTTTTGCAGACGACAAGAGGATCATAAATGTAAACAGTGATGGACACCGGCTCATACCTACTCTGAAGACCGGGTATAAATACGCCAGGGGTTCATTGATCAACAGAATGGATTCTGATGACAAAATGCCCGACTACAAACTGGAGGTGCTGGTGTCAGAATGGTTAAAAGTGGGTAAAGGACATGTAATCGCCGGAGGTACTCAGCATTTTGTGGATGAAGGTGAGGTCAGAGGAGGATTTCTGAAGTATGAAAACTGGCTCAATAAGGTGGCAGCCGAGCAACGACACTACCAGGAAATTTACAGGGAGTGTGTCATACCTTCACATAGCTGGATCGCCCATAGAGATGATTTTGAAAAAGCCGGTGGCTTCGAGCCGGAAGTGTATCCGGAAGATTATGACCTGTGTTTTCGGTATTACCGGGAGGGCTTTAAGATCATAGGAATACCACATGTGCTTCATTACTGGAGGGACAGGTCCAACAGGATTTCCCGTACCTGGGATGAGTATAAAGACAATCGGTATTTTGAGATGAAGACCAGATACTTTTTTGAGCTGGATCATGATCCCGGAAGACCTCTGGTACTGTGGGGTGCGGGCAGGAATGGTAAGGACCTTTGCAAGCTGTTGAAGAAGTATTTGGAAGACATTCGATGGATTTGCGAAAATGACCGGAAGATCGGGCATAATATTTACGGTACAGTGCTGGAATCACCCGGGGTATTGCCCGGACTCCAAGAGCCCCAAATCCTGATTGCCGTGACAGCAGAGGAAGAAAAAGAGGACATTAGAAATCAATTATCGCAGCTAGGGAAATTACCGGTTCGGGATTACTGGTTTTTTTTGTAGTAAATGGTTTTAAATCCAGGAGCCAACGAAGAATATTGAAATTTCATTACCTAAAATGAAAATTCTTCGTAATTTTTGAGTTCCATTAAACAGCTATTGATCATGATCTTTTCGTATTACCCGGGTGCTTTCACGTATCCGATGTACCGCAAAGTCTGCTGCTGTCTGATATTAGCGGCATGAAACAGCAAAATTTCCGGGGATTACTTTTTCTTACAGTCGGTTTGTTCCTTTTCGTAACTGGAATATTTGCAGAGAAAATCTATTCTTTTAATCAAAAAAAAATACAGTCTATTATCAGTAGGATGAGAGGCGAAGATTCTCCTCGGGACCTTATCAATCCAATAACGAATTCATCTGACTCACTTATATCAGTAACCGTAGAAAACGCTGACAGGGTTCGGGGAGAACTGATAAGGATAATATTTGGCACCCCCAAATTACCTTCCAAATTACCAGATACAGTCTACGCCATCGAAGACGAAGACTATGATGATCTGGAAATGTTGAAATCTATTTCCAAATTTGAGATAACTCTTAATCACGGTATAAAGTCAATAGGTTACGTTTTCTATCCAAATCAATCAGGAGATAAACTTGTCATATACCATCAGGGTCACAAAGGTGATTTTATTGAGGGAAAAAAGACAATTGCCTTTTTCCTTGAAAGGGGAGCAACCGTTATTGCGTTTTCTATGCCCTTACTGGGGATGAACAATCAACCAATAATCCATAGTAGTGTATTGGGTGACATTAAACTTACCCATCATAATAGACTCAAATTCCTAAAAAGACCATTACAATACTTTATCACACCAGTAATTGTAATGATAAACTACATGGCACCTTACGAATTTCATGATATCAGCATGATAGGTCTTAGTGGCGGAGGATGGACTACAACAATTGCCGCGGCTGTCGATGATAGAATTCGATATAGTTTTCCAGTTGCTGGCTCGTATCCAATGTATCTCCGATTCAAGCTCCCTGGTGATAATTTTGGTGATTTTGAGCAGACATATGACGAACTGTACTCAAAAATTAACTATTTGGATATTTATGTACTAGGTTCAATTGGGGAGGAAAGATGTCAAATTCAAGTTCTGAATAAATATGATCCATGTTGCTTTTATGGCAATTTCTATGAGAATTATGAGGATGAAGTAAAGCAGCAAGTTCGAAGATTTGATCAGGGGTCTTTTGATGTTTATTCGGACTCAAGTCATTCAGAACATAAAATATCTGAGACAACTCTTAAACATATACATCAGAAGCTTAGTGAAGTGAGTGAAGTGTGGTAGTCGAAATTCCAGATCAATTGGGCCAAAAACCAACGATGTATTTTGAGAAAATGACCGGAAGATCGGGCATAATATTTACGGTACGGTGCTGGAATCACCCGGGGTATTGCCCGGACTCCAAGAGCCCCAAATCCTGATTACCGTGACAGCAGAGGAAGAAAAAGAGGACATTAGAAATCAATTATCGCAGCTATGGAAATTACCGGTTCGGGATTACTGGTTTTTTTTGTAAAGGTAGTAAAGGACTATACCCTTTAGGGTACACAACATGTTTGTTTGATGTTATTATACCCGAAGAGGTATGGTGTGACTTCTGACGAAAGTGTTGAACTAGTCAGATTTAGAATTCGTATATTTGATTATGGCATCAGGTAAAAATGGATCCGGTAACAAAAGAGCTCATGTAATTAAAAGAGATAGTGGCTGGGCTGTTAAAAAAGAAGGTAATTTAAAGGCAACGAAAGTTTACCGAACCCAAGATGATGCAGTCAAAGGCGCTCAAAAATTACGATCAAACGGACACGATGTAATCGTCCATAAAAGGGATGGTTCGATCAGTGATTGGCAAAAAAAGTCTTGATTATTGTCTCCCAACTTTAACGAACAGGTATTTATTAATTGTCCATTTGACAAAGATTACCTGGTTCTATTAAAACCTTTACTTTTTACAGTTTCTAGAATTGGCTTCACTCCAAGAATTGCATCGGAGCGCTTAGACTCAGGAGAGGTGCGGTTAGAAAAAATCAAAGATCTAATCGAATCCTGTCGTTACGGAATACATGATTTATCCCGATTTAAAGCAAAGAAAGCTGGCGAATTCTTCAGAATGAATATGCCTTTTGAATTGGGACTTGACTTAGGTTGCAGGAACTATCATACGGATGAAAGATTTAGGACAAAGCAGATTCTTATTTTAGAAGAAGAGCGTTATAGTACTCAAAAAGCCCTTTCCGATATGTCATTCGCGGATTGTAAATCGCATAAAAATGATTCCGAGGAACTGGTCTATGAAGTGCGGAACTGGTTCTCTGAATGCGGAAATAATGGCTTAATCAGCGCGTCCTCGATTTGGGACGACTATAACTATTTTTATACGGATCTTTACGAACAAGGGATTGAAAAAGGGTTCAAGCCAAAGGATATAGATCGTCTCCCAATTGGTGAATTTATTACAGAAATTCAGAACTGGAATTCGAAAAATTAGAGATTAAATCTAAGATCATCACGCTTGATTGCACAAATAGCTTCTGGATTTCAGTAGACAAGGATTCGATTTAAGAAGGTGCCCATTCTACTTTCTTGCTCCCAAATTCCATCGCCAAATATTATATAGTATTACCACACTTCCTGATTACATTTATGTTCTGAGAAAAACTAAATTTCTAAAATGTCTTCCTCAAAGAGAATAGTAGTAATAGGCAGCAGCAATACCGATATGGTGGTAAAGTCCAATCATTTACCAGCCCCAGGAGAAACAGTTCTGGGAGGTGAATTCCAGATGATTCCCGGTGGTAAAGGTGCCAACCAGGCAGTGGCCGCTGCCATGCAGGGTGGTCAGGTGTCGTTCGTTGCGAAAGTAGGAAATGACATGTTTGGCGAACAGGCAAAAGCGGGATTTGAACAAAAAGGAATTGACACCTCGCATGTTTTTACTACAGAAAATACACCTTCGGGAGTTGCTCTGATTATGGTGGATGAAGATGGTGAGAATTCCATTTCCGTAGCGTTGGGGGCCAACGATGAACTATCAATTTCAGACATCGAAGGTGCTGTTGACCTGATTAGGGATTGTGAAATAGTTTTGATCCAACTGGAGATCCCGATTGACTCTGTAAGCCGTGCAGTGGAACTTGCGAAACAATATCATAAGAAAGTTGTGCTAAATCCTGCTCCCGCGCAGGAACTGTCACGTGAATTACTTGAAAAGGTGGACATCATCACGCCTAATGAATCAGAAGCCAAAATATTAACCGGGGTGGAGGTTCATGATGTGGATTCTGCCCGAAATGCCGCGCGGAAATTGAGGTCAACGGGCATCCCAATAGTGATTATCACCATGGGTGCAAAGGGTGCCTATGTGCTTTCTGAAAACATAGATGCTTTGATTCCTGGCTTTCATGTGTCTGTAGTGGATACCACGGCTGCAGGAGATACTTTTAATGGAGCTTTGGCGGTGGCACTTTCGGAACAAACGGATCTAAAAGATGCTATTTTATTCGCAAATAGAGCAGCTGCATACTCCGTCACCAAAATGGGTGCGCAGACATCAGCTCCAACAAGATCAGAACTTTCAGAATTTATAAATCAGAACAAAACCTAAATAATCAACCAATGTTTATACCCGAAAGCTATACACTCGCAGTTTTATTGTGTGTCATCACCATGTTGTGTTGGGGATCCTGGGCCAACACTCAGAAATTGGCATCCAAATCATGGTCTTTCCCCCTGTTCTACTGGGACTATTCCATCGGCATTATCATCTGTTCATTAGTATTTGGCTTGACATTGGGATCTATGGGTGAGTCAGGGCGTTCGTTCATTGAAGACATAGGTCAGGCCGACACCAACTCATTGATTTCTGCATTTGCCGGGGGCGTAGTGTTCAACCTGGCAAATCTATTGGTGGTAGCGGCCATTGACATTGCCGGCATGGCTGTAGCTTTTCCGGTAGGTATCGGTATCGCACTTGCACTCGGTGTTGTGGTCAATTATATAGCCACTCCTATAGGTGATCCGGTGCAGTTATTTATCGGTGTTGGTTTGGTTGTATTGGCCATCATACTTGATGCGCTGGCCTACAAAAAGAAGTCAAATGAAAATGCTACAACTCCAACCAAAGGGATCATATATGCGGTTTTGGGTGGTGTCCTAATGGCATTCTTTTTCAGATTGGTGGCAGCCTCTGTTTCCCTGGATTTTCAAAACCCTGAGACGGGACTTTTCACTCCTTACAGTGCTGTGTTCATCTTTTCGATTGGTATTTTTATCTCCAATTTCATCTGGAACACCTTTTTTATGTTCCGTCCTGTAAGTGGTGAACCGGTATCTTATGGCGACTACTTTACCAAAGGAGACACAAAAACACACCTTATCGGAATTCTTGGTGGTATCATATGGTGCGTTGGGATGAGCTTCAGCATGATAGCTTCAGAAAAAGCTGGTTTTGCTATTTCCTACGGACTGGGGCAAGGTGCCACAATGGTTGCTGCAGCCTGGGGAGTGTTTATCTGGAAAGAATTCAAGGGAAGTACCAGATCAACAAAACGTCTGATCAATCTGATGTTTCTGTGCTTTATAGCAGGTCTTGCGTTGATCATCATTTCGCGAGGGGTGTGATGCTCAAGGAAATCCTATTTTAGGGAATATTGACTGTGAACTTTCGCAACTTTACCCCCATTTTAAAATTTACTAAATCTTTATGTGATTGATAATTTTAATATATAGGAACTTATGAATCTGTCATTCCGGTTTGTCGTATGACTCCATAAGACTGATGACAATTCCTGAGGGAAAGGGCCTAAAATCAACCAGCCGAAAACCCCAAAAACAACCGATATTGAAAACCAGTTGATGATAAACAACAAAAAATAGATACCAGATGATAATGCGATTTTTGAAGAGGTTCATCGAATCAAGCTCCTTTCAAAGAGGAGTTGTGACATTAATTGTGATAAACTCCATTCTGATTGGACTTGAAACATTTCCAATAGTGATGGACAATTTTGGTGAAATAATCGATTATATCGATTTTTCCATTCTTATACTTTTTGCGGTTGAGATAGGGCTGAAAGTTTTCGTTTATCGAGCCTCATTTTTTAAAGATCCCTGGAATCTTTTTGACCTGTTCATTATCTCCATTTCGATTGTCCCTTCTGCGGGTTCCTTTACTGTATTAAGGGCATTAAGAATCATTCGAACGCTTCGGTTATTGAGAAACCTTCCTAAGCTTCGCTTAATAATCGAGTCGCTTTTAAAAGCAATTCCCAGTATCGGATGGATAATGGTACTGTTGGCTATTGTCTATTACACATTTGCCGTGATTGGCACTAATCTCTTCGCTGAAAACTTCCCGAGACATTTTGGAGACTTAGGAAAGACATTATATAGTCTATTTCAAATCATGACGCTGGAAAGCTGGTCGACAAGCATCGCCAGACCAATCATCGAAACTATGCCAGGTGCATGGATCTATTTCGTCAGTTTTATCCTGATTGCCACTTATACTACTTTAAATGTGTTCATAGCGATCGTGGTAAACACGATGAATGAAATCAGCTTAAAAGATCTTCAGGAAGAAGAGGAGCACATTAAAGACTTCGTGGTTGAGGAAAATAAAAAACTACACGACAAGCTGAATTTTATTACTCAACAACTGAGTGATCTCAAAAAAGAAAATGAAGTAAGTGACAGAGATGGTGAATGGTATACTCCTAAAACAAATTGATAGTTATCTCAATCGAGATATGAATTTTTTTGCAGACCTCTTCAAAATAACTAAGTGGGATTTTGATAATCCGGCTTCACCTTTGGTCTATTCCGGAGAATGAAAAGATTTTATAGGATTTAAAGTGATTAGGGGCTTTGGTCAATTACACCATGGTCCCTTTAGCTTTTGGGAAATCTAAGTCACAATTCGCCTACAGATTTATATTAATGTATAGCCGAATTTTTATTTAATCAAACCCTGAAATTCAAGAACTGGAAATATTGAGAAATCCAAAGACCTGCAATATTCTTATTCCCTCCATATTCGATATACTCCAAGTCCAATTACGGGTGCCACAAATACTGCGATATATCCCCAGGTCAGTGTGCCATATCCGCTTGCGATAAGGTCAATGATCCCGACGTAATCCGCAACGAATATGGCCAGAAATAAAATGACAATTGCCAGAATCAATCTTAAGCGAGCTGGCATCACTTTTCCTTTTTCTTCAAAAATGCTGGCTATACGTTCATTAAATCCATGTATGATACCAAGCCCAGTTTCGATAAAAGTACCAAATAGAATGATTCGGAAAATCAATCCAAACCACTGTATATCCAATCTGGTCAAAAGGCGGTCAATGGGAATGCTTTCATCAAGTATAGCCGGATATTCAATAAGCATTGCCAGGTAAATGAATACACCAGGAATAATCGCAATCAATCCCGCCAGGGCTCCTGAAAGCATCGCTTCCTTTCGTGTTTCAAGATGTTGCACCACAAAAACCATAGCCGGTATAATCCCCATATTATATCCGGCGTACCGAACACCTGCTGAAAGCCAGTTTCCATTGGTTTTCGAGTTTTCGATAATCTCAAAAATTTGTCCTCCAAATGAGTAAATACTCACCACTATCAGCACCGCAAATGCCACATAAAGAGCCACTGACCAACTTGCCAAAGCCCTTTCAATTAGACTGGTTCCATAATAGCTCATGAACCCAACGATAAGGATCATCAGCACAATGCCAATGATTTCCGGAAGACCGGTCATGTTTTGCAGAAGACTACCTGCCGCTGAACCCATTACCGATATTACCAGGATCAAACCGGACAAATAGACAATTTCATAAAGGAACCAAAACCGCCCGAGATAGGATTTGACAAACGTCCGATAGTTATAGCTTTTGGTAACGCGGGCCAATTCGAAAGAAATGGCGATCACAACCGACCAGACGATAAGTGTAACCAGCATCCCCAGCAAACCGGAAAGAGGTCCTTCGGTGAGGAAAAACTCAACCAATTCTCTCCCTGTACCATATCCACCGCCAATGGTTATAGACTGGAAGACAAATCCCGGGACCAGGTATTTCTGTACAAATGACTTGCTGAACATAGATTAGGTTAGCATGGTCCTAATCTACATTTAAACTGGCCGTTTTGGTAAACACCCGACCACTTTCATCCAATCCTTCAAAGTATAGCGTGAAAGGACCCTGGTCATCAGACGTGAAAAACTCAAACTCTGCCTTACCATCCTGTATGACAATGTTTGGGTTCCAGTAAAGTGTATTACGATAATCCGGCTTCACCTTTTCCTCGTCCGTCATTTCATCGTAATTGGGCACATAAAATTCGCGAGGCGGATAATAGCCAAGCATTCTGAACGTGGCTTCCCCTACAGGGTCTACATCAGAATCTCCTCTTGGACCCTGGTAGCGGTAAATGGCAATGACACCATTTGCCTGGGCACCGTATGCTGCTGCCCTTCCTCCTTTCAGCACATCGATAAACTCCACTTGCGAAGGCTGTATGTTCTGGATGACCGTAGCATCTGTGATCGCACCATCCAGGAGAAAAAGCGCTTCCTGCTGGGTACCTTGTCCAAGTCCTCTCACTGTAGCCGTTTGATCCGGAAAGGTACCGGATATGGTCACTCCGGGAACTCGACCCCGCATGAAATCGAAGATATTTTGAAAGGCATTGGCATTGGCAAAGTTCTCCATGACCACCCGTGTATCCGGCTGCTGATACAGCATATTTTCCCTGTAGAAAGGCTGATTTCTTCGATCTTCCCGGGCCTCAACCTGCATTTCATCCAGAATGATCACATCGTTGCCAAATTCCGCTTCGATGTTTCTGATCTTCATACTATTGTCCACATACCCCTCCAGGGCTTGGTCTTGCTCGAAGGCATCGAAGAATTTGAATACCCTTTGCGGAACGGACTTTTCCTTCATTTGGATGTAAGTACCTCCATTTATCTCTTTCACGTCCTCTCCGTCTACTTTTACCCGGACACTTTCCAACCGGGCATTTACAGTGTCCTCTACTCCCAGTCCATCAAACCAAAATGTACCATCCTCATCCGAAATCGCCATAGACTTGTAGGACAGATTTTCCAAAAATGACAACGTAAGCTTTGCACGGGTTCCTCTGTCACGATTATTGTACCGAACCACCCTGCCCTCCAGGCTGAAACCTTTCTCAGGATAGTGTTCAATATCCGGATATTTTTCCTGCAGCACATCCTCCCACGCAAATCTTCTCCACCCATTGGTAGCCATGATAAGATCCCTATGTTTAAATCGATCCTCGTACTCGGGATCAAAGAGCATTTCAGGATTTTCTACTCTTCCCTTCAATTCTGAGCTTAAGCCAATGTAGTTTCTGATGTTGACTTTATTGGGTCCATGTAATTCATCGGAAAGTATGGAAACGGAAGCCTTGCCGTTGAGTGCAGTATCAGCCAGGTCCATGAGCTCTAATTCAAACGAGATTTTTTCACGGGTATCAGCTTTTTCCGGTCCATCGATGCTAAGCTCATTCCCGATAGTGGAGTTTTCATTGTAAATAAGTCTTTCTGCACGGGGCACTCCCTCTGCATCAAAAAAAGTAAAGTGTAAAATGCCGTTGGGCATCTGATCTGCAGGTAAAGGGGCATACAGGTACGGTTGTCCTTCAGGTGTCGGCAATGCCAGAAAAAGGTCTCCACTGGCATGACCTACCAGAAATGACCCTTCCATGCTTAAGTCACCGGCAGGCTTCACCGTCAGGAAGGTTTTATCTTCGGTTTGTCTTCCATTTAAGACATAACCGGACTCTCTGACCACCGGAAGATCTCTGGAAAATTCAACATCTGAAACCGTATATTTTGCAAAGTACTTTTTACCTGCCACGGGATTCAACAGGAATTTCCCCATTCCCTTGATCTCCGAATCAAAAGTCAACAGTTCCTCGCCTGTTTCATCCACGATGGTCCCATTGACAGGTACTCCGTAGCCTGATTCGTTAGTGGCTTTAAATGCCACATAGTTTATTTGCCCGGACACAAGGTCTCCTCCTTCCGGAAAAAACCGGATGTCAATCTGCCTGAGTTCGGGTTTATTTTCGCTGGTGCGGGTGTCCCTCGAGAAGTCTAATATCTTGATGGGTTTGGAAAAAATGAATGACTCATCAAAGTTCCGCATGTAATTAGAGTACGCCCGTAACCGATATATTCCCTCACTCAGGCTGTCGACTAACCTGATGTCTCCTCTTCCTACACCCTCCTCAATTTTGATGTTGTAGGTTGTCAAAATAGAGTCGCTATCATTGATCAGCTCCACATACAGCAGATTACTAAGGACGGTGGGTCGGTTAGTGGCTGCATTGAGTAAATAGGCGCTGAACCAAATCGTTTCACCACGAGTGTAGACCTCTTTGTCCGTGCGCAGGTATGCCTTTTCCTGTGGATTCTGGGCATGATACCGCATAAAACGAACGGCCGTGGTGTCAAGGACCTGCGCTCCTGATGAGAAACAAAGAATAAACAGACCTATCAGAAAGAGAATTTTTGATTTCATACGCAAATGAGTGGTTCCCAAACCCAAATAAAACCACCTGCATTCGCAAATAAAACCTTAGGGCATAAAAATCCGACTTACAGATTCTCTCGTTCCCAGGCGTTGAAGCCGCCTTTCAGATTAAAAAGGTTTTCAAATCCCTGTTTAGACATGATGCGGCAGGCTCGCGCGCTTCGTCGACCGCTTTGACAATAGATCAGGTATGTTTTGGACCTATCCAATTTAGAAACATGCTCTCTGAACTTCTTGTCCATCACATTCATATTTCGCTGACCATTGATGACGCCATTCATCTGCTCCGCTCTCATTCTCACATCAAGGATGACTGTGTCTCTCTTCTTTTTTAATTCTTTAAACTCGTCAACAGAAATGTTTTTGTATTTGCCGCTGGAAAATGGCCACATGCTCTAATCCTTTTTTCTGCGAATATAAAAAATCCGGCCACACAAGGCGGACCGGATTTTCAATGTAACAACCTGATATGAAGAATATTTTTTAGGCCGCATGACGAAAACTGATGATATACTCATCGTATTCGTCACCGTTTTCGACGCTCTTGATATAATCAACTTTCACACCTTTCACACCGGGTGATTTGGAAACCATTCCCTTTAAAAGTCCCAGTTGTAGTTTACTGTTGAAGGTTTGGGTTCTTCTCATAGTGATTGCGTTTTCCTCATCGGTAAGGATGTCCCATCCCCTTCTTTCCGGATCCTGGATCATATTGTCAGCCGCACCTTTTAGTCCATGGATGATCTCGGAAGGCGAGGCGGTATCTTTGATCTGGTCGTTGCTGACCAGGGCACCCCAAACGGTCTCACCAATGTCTGTTCCCAGCTTGATGATGTTGAACTTACCCACCTTCTGCTCTACCCAATCACACATGTCATTGTAAACGGTAATCGGAACTTTATTGAAAGGATCGGATAGATCATGACCTTCAACGAGTTTTTCAAGGTGTGGCCTTAGTAATGAGTTATCCTTATAATAATTCAGGATATCATTTATAAATAACGCAAAAAGCGTTACGTTTTTGGTTGAATTGTTCATTGTTGTTTGTCGCTTTTATAATATCCGGCAAACAAACTGTCAACTATTCAATTAACCACACGATGGTAAGTGAACCGGTCAATTATTGATGTAAAACCGGCGCATGGTTGCCCTAGTTTTCCAGACTTTCTTCCAGCGACCGAAAAGCCGCATTTAACTCCTCATAACGGTCATACATGTCTTTTCCCGGCTTCTGATCGGACCCCCCGGCAACTGTGAAATACAGGTAACTTATCTGATCTACCATCATTGGCTTCATGTAAGTTCCGTCTTTAGTGGACAATTGATTCAGTGCGGATTCAATCTGACTTTTTCTCTCGCTAGAAATCGAACCGTCTTTTTGCTCCTTTTCTAAATCCGCCACAAGCATCCGTGCATCAGACATAAGCTCAACAATAGAAAGTGAAAGCGCCTCCTGATCTGCGATTTCGGTTTCCTTTACACCACTCTCAAGTACTCTTGGATCAGTCATCAATTGGAAATTCTGCTCCTGAGTAGTGCCATCTACCGTCAATCTAACGGTGTAATTACCCGCCTTCACTCTGGGTCCATTGCGATAAGCTCTATTCGAATTTGAGCTCCAGGCTCCGGCGTGGCTCATATCCCACTTAAAACGATTCAATCCTTTACCTGCTTTGAGCGATCTACTGGTAAGGTATGTTGTACTGCTCAGTCCCATATCCTCTATCACTTCTGCTGAGAGATCGGTACCACTGACGTACGATATCACCACATCTCCCTGCTCGTTTAAGATTTCCAATTGGATCGGACTTTTCGGATTAGATGGCAAATAATAGTCTATGAACACCGCCGGATCAGGAAAATGGTCCGACCTCATCTTGGGAAATTGATACCTGTAAGTGTCTTTTGGCTTGAACAAAACAGGCTGATCCCTCAGACTTGCGAAGGCATCCTGGTGAAGGCTGCTCAGATTGTCCATGATCCAGAATCCACGTCCCATGGTGGATAGAACCAGATCCTTACGGAATACTTTGATATCTGTTATGGGGACAACAGGTAGGTTTTGTTGAAAAGACTTCCAGGTACTGCCGTCATCCATGGAGATGTAAAGGCCATTTTCTGTTCCTGCATATAATACACCTTCTTTATCCGGGTCTTCGCGAACCACACGCGTAGGAAAATCTGCCGGAATTCCGTTAGAACCGGTCGTCAAAAGTGTCCACGAATCTCCATAATCGGCCGTTCTGTAAATGTAAGGTTTCCAGTCACCCAATTGATATCTCAATACTGCTATGTAGGCCTTGGCCGGATCATGCGGAGATGGCTCCACCGCGTCCACCCTGCCTCCCGGTGGTAGCTTGGAAGGAGTTACCTCGCTCCAATTGTCACCTCCATCTCTGGTTACATGAACAGGTCCATCGTTGGCACCTACCCATATTACTCCTTGCTGTACTGTAGACTCTCTGATCGCATAAATGGTACTGTAAAATTCCTCTCCGGTAATGTCTCTGGTGATGGGACTACCTGAAATGACTTGCTTGTCACTTTCAAATGCCGTCAGATCAGGAGAAATCGTTTCCCACGTTTTGCCATCGTCGGTAGTCTTGTGAACAAATTGCGAAGTGTGGTATACAACATCAGGATCATGTGGTGAAACGTGTATTGGGGAAACCCGCTGAAATCTATACTTGAGCTCATTTGGATTGTGTCCATACATATTCGCTGCGCCAACATCGTAGTTTCTTTCCAGCCCTGTTCGCTTGTCATAAACATCGAATCTTCCCTTGCAGTTTGCATATACGATGTTATGATTCCCAGGCTTAGGTACAGCAGGGCCTGTTTCGCATCCTCCCGTGTTGATGATCCATCCTACCTCCGGTGCCTGTATGGATGTTGGTGCCATGCTGGGCACCGCAATTGTTGAGGAATTATCCTGCTGACCGGCATACAGCCAATAGGGATACTGATCATCTACCTCCACCTGGTACAGTTCTGAGGTCGGTTGATTAAATTGTGTGGTCCAGGATTCACCACCGTTGAAAGTAACATTGGCGCCTCCATCATTGGACTGGATAAAAAGGTCAGGATTGTCTGGGTTGATCCACATATCGTGGTTATCTCCGTGAGGTGAAGATTTCCGTGACCATGTCTTTCCCCCGTCCGTGGATTTATAATAACCGGTGGCCAGAACATAAACCACATCCGGATTCTTGGGGTCTACATCCACATTTGTGTAGTAGAAGGGCCTGGTTCTGATTCCTCCGTGATCGGAAACCTGGGTAAATGTTTTACCCTGATCCACTGATTTATATAATCCACCCTCATCGTCCGGGGCCTCCACCAAAGCGTATATTATTCTGGAATCTGCCGGACTTACCGCAAGGTCAATCTTACCGATAAGTCCGGATGGCAAACCATTGGTGATTTTCTCCCAGTTCTCTCCCCCATCGACTGATTTGTAAATGCCGCCTTCATTTTGATTGCCTCCACTGATGATGGTCCAGGGTTTTCTTTCGGCTTTCCACGCCGTGGCAAATACGATGTCAGGATTGCCCGGAAGGAATTCAAAATCAGAAAATCCTACTTTGTCAGAAATGTATAATACTTTCTTCCAGGTTTTTCCTCCGTCCATTGTGCGAAACACCCCTCGCTCAGGATTTGGCGCAAAAGCATTGCCTATGGCAGCAACAAAAACAATGTTGTGGTTATTGGGATGAATCTCAACGGCCCCAATATGAGCGGTCTTTTTCAATCCGATAAAATCCCATGTCTCTCCACCATCTACGGATTTATACATTCCTTTTCCGGCAATGACATTACTTCTCAGACCGTCAGAGCCCGTTCCTACGTAGACAATGTTAGGGTCCCGCTGATCCACGGATATATCCCCTATTGACGGGCTTTCGAAATACCCGTCAGAAACATTTTTCCAGGTCAGGCCATAATCTGTAGTCTTCCAGACTCCGCCTCCTGTGGCCCCCTGGTAAAAAGTACCCTGCTCGGCTACAGTACCTGCCACGGCGGTCACCCGTCCACCTCTCATTGGTCCCACAGACCTAAATTGATAGATATTAAAGTCTTGTTGAGCGAGAATAGTCAGGCTTGCCAGTAAAACAATGAAGAAAGTAGGTATTCGAATCATGGTTTAGTATTTAGTCTTCCAAACATCGTTTTTACTTACTGGAATTAAAAGCTTTTCATTAATTACGGCATAAAATGCCTTTGAACCGCTCATGAAGCCAATTGCACGATTTTTAATCCTTTTTATGACGCGTTTTGCACAATGTCTATCTTTGTGGCAAAGTCGATAAAATTTGAAGTTTGAAGCGTTAGGACTTGAGTCCGAACTTATGGAAGGACTCAAATCCCTGGGATTTGAAGAAGCCACCCCGATACAGGAAAAAGCCATTCCACTGGTCATAGAAGGAAAAGACATTATTGGATGTGCCCAAACAGGAACAGGAAAAACCGCCGCCTTTTTGTTGCCTATCTGTCACAGGATCATTTCCAAAAAGGACTATAACACCACTAAGTGTCTCATCGTGGTACCCACACGTGAGCTGGCCATCCAAATAGACCAACAGTTACAAGGTTTCACCTACTTTACATCACTAAGTTCTATTGCCATATATGGTGGCAATGATGGTGATTCCTTTTCGCAG
Source organism: Cyclobacteriaceae bacterium (assembly GCA_965228045.1). Taxonomy (GTDB): domain Bacteria; phylum Bacteroidota; class Bacteroidia; order Cytophagales; family Cyclobacteriaceae; genus JANQEU01. The sequence continues at coordinate 4,044,964 of OZ245789.1, forward strand.
GAGAAAAAAGCACTTACGCAGGGAGCTTCCATCATCATTGCGACCCCGGGTCGACTCAAAGCCCACCTTGCCATGAACTATGTCAATATGAAAGACCTGGAGTTCCTGGTGCTTGATGAGGCGGACCGCATGCTGGATATGGGTTTCAGCGACGACATAAAGAAAATAACCTCATATCTTCCGAAAAAGAGGCAAAATCTGCTTTTCTCAGCCACCATGCCACCTAAAATCCGAAATCTGGCTAAGGAGGTACTGACAGAACCTGAAGAAATAAACATTGCCATTTCCGTTCCGGCTGAGAAAGTGATTCAGATTGGTTTTTCGGTTTACAATGAGCAAAAAATCCCACTGATCACCCATCTTTTGTCTTTCGACAAATTCAATAGTGTGATCGTATTTTGTTCCACAAAAGACAGTGCCAAGTCCCTGAGCAGATCTTTGAAAAAGCTGGATTTATCCGTTGCGGACATTCATTCCGATCTGGGACAACGAGAGCGTGAGGATGTGCTCAACCAATTCAAAGCACGGAAACTCAAAATCGTGGTGGCCACTGATATCCTATCCCGGGGCATAGACATTGAAGATATAGACCTCGTGATCAATTACGATGTACCGAATGACGGGGAGGATTACATCCACAGAATTGGACGAACTGCCAGGGCCGCGAGCAAAGGTGCGGCCTTTACCATGATCAGCCCCGAAGATCAATACAAATTTGCAGGTATTGAAAAGCTAATCGGAAAGGAAATTCCCAAAGGAGCTGTCCCTGAGAAATTGGGTGAATCTCCTGAGTATAATCCTTCCCAGCATCGCGGTAAAGGAAACGGAAAGCGTCCTTTTCGATCAAAACGCAGAAAATAAAAAACCATCCGCCAGTAAGCGAATGGTTTAGAGCTGGTTGAAGATCCAGCCACCGTAGCTATGAAATTCAAGGCTAAGCTATCTGCTACTTCCATAAGTGGGAAACAATATTGATCCGACAGGGGTATTTTCCGAGCGAATGGGAATAAAAGCATTATTTCGCTAATTAATTGTACTATACGAACATGTGCGAAGCATGCTTATGCTTCTCATCCGTACACATCTGTTCCAGATTGGAACAATTCTACTACCGCTATGATCCCTATAAATAACTGATTTACAATGTTTTAAAATACCGGTATCCTATTGGCACTAATTTCCCTCAAATACTAATTTATGTTTGGAAACTATCTGATCACTGCATTAAGAAATTTTAGGAAAAACAGACTTTATGTTTTCATCAACCTTTTGGGATTGACACTGGGATTGACATGCTGTCTGGTATTTTATTCTATCATAAAACATGAATTGACCTTCGATGATTTTCATCCAAACAGTGATCAGATCTTCAGAGTTGTAGAGCATCATGTGGGAGACAATGGCATGGATTTCAATGCGGTCTTACCGAATGCAATGCCATTTGCGCTAGCCACTGAATTTGCACATTCCCGATCTGTCATCCCCATGCATGGTCCTGTGGGTGCCACAGTTGAAATCGACCACAACCGTCGCTTGAATGTCTACAAAGAGGAAGACAACATCATTTTTGCCAATTCATCATTTCTCAAAAGTCTGAACTTTCCCATAAAAACCGGTGGAGATGCAACCGAGTTAGACAAGGCATTTACAGCTTTTATTACCGTCGACATCGCAAATAAGTACTTTGGATCCGACAATCCTATTGGAGAATTTATGCTTCTGGACGAAAGTATTACCGTGGAAATTGTCGGCATTCTTGAAAACACACCTACCAATACAAATACTCCTTTCGAAATCCTCGTCTCTTACCCAACCATATTTGAATGGAACGGAAACTATATCAGAAACTGGTCCGCACACTGGGTGGGGTCAGCCTACTTTGTCCTGGATGAAAACCAGGATATCCCAAAGCTTGAAAGTGATCTGTCAGCATTTGCCCATCAATACCTCTCAGAATACGATAGGGCAAGAAATACCTATCACCTCCAGCCGCTCTCAGAAGTACATACCAATACTCAATATGATCATGGTGTAAACTATGTAGCGCCCATGGAAATACTGACCGGCTTAGGCGCGCTGGCGGTAGTGATTTTGATTGCCTCCATTTTGAACTTTATCAATCTTGCCACAGCCCAGGCCATCCAGCGGTCCAGGGAAGTAGGAATCCGTAAAACTCTGGGCAGCACCAAAGGTCTACTTATATACCAGTTCCTGGGAGAAACGTTGATACTCGTTCTGACGTCCACGCTTCTTGCCATCACCCTTGGGCAGGTATTTCTGGATCAAATAAACAGTTACCTCACGCTAATAGCCTTCGAGGCAGGTTATGATGCCTCGACCTTGATCTTTGCGTTGGCCTTAATGATCGTGACAACTTTCTTAAGCGGATTTTATCCGGCTTTTGTGATTTCAAGGTATAAGCCTATCGATGCATTGCAGAATCAAATCAATCTGAGCAAAGGGAGTGGTTCATTTTCAATAAGAAAAGGAATGGTCATTACGCAATTCATCATCGCCAACTTACTGATCATCACAACCATTGTGGTTTCAAGTCAGATGAATTACATAAAGTCAAAAGACCTGGGATTTGACCCAATCAACGTGGCCATAGTGGAATTTCCTGAAGAAATGTCAGGGGATCTGCAGTTGATAAAGACTGAAATTGAAAAGCTCAATTTCGTAGAATCAGCTACCCGTTGCCAGGCTCCTCCTCAATACACTTCCAGCTGGAATACTGCATATCAGATCCAGGGGTTGGAACCCAATGAAAATATGACTTCAAACATCAAGTTCATTGACGGAGATTATCTCAAAACATTCGATATAAAACTGGTTGATGGAAGGGATATCCTACCAACCTCTGCCTATGACTCTGTTTCGGATCTTTTGGTGAACCAAATGTTTCTGAATGAAGCTGGTCTGGACCCCAATGAAGCCATCGGCAAAGAAGTCACCTTCATGGGATCCTGGAAGGGACGGATCATTGGGTTGGTAGAGGATTATCACTTTGAAGGTTTGCAGTTGTCAATCGGACCGGCAATGATGACCTATCATCCTGACTATATGAGACAATTGAATATAAAGCTCGCAGAAGGTAATCCGGAAGAACAAAAAGTTGCCATTGAAAGTGTATTTCGTGATTTTAATGCAGATGCATACTTTGAGATGACTGTTCTCACGGACTTAATTGAAGAGAACTATGTGGTAGAAAGAATCGCTTTTACTGTATTTCAGGTATTTTCTTTGATTGCGATACTCATTGGAGGACTTGGCTTGTATGGTCTGGTTTCTTTTATGGCTTCACGCAACAAAAAATCTATAAGCATAAGAAAGGTGTTTGGAGCGAGTGCTTCTAACATCATCGGCCTTTTTAGCTGGCAGTTCCTCCAAATGATCATTATTTCATTTGTTGTTGGATCACCCATAGGCTACTGGCTATGCAGAGAATGGCTCAATAATTTTCAATACAGAATAGACATTTCACCTGTGTATTTTATTGTAGCGGGAGCTGTTATAATATTGATTACCATCCTGACTGCAGGATTTAAGTCGTACCAGGTGGCGACTCAGAATCCTGTAGACACTCTTAGACACGAATAATCAAAAAAAGCATGTTCAAAAATTACGTTTTAACCATAGTAAGGCAAGTACGAAAAAATAAAGTATTCACGCTGATCAATGTGCTGGGCCTGGCGGTCGGCATGTCTGCCTGCATAGCCATCGCCCAGTTCGTAAATTTTCACCTCAGCTTTGATGATCACCATTCCAAGTCGGAGAGCATCTACCGAGTTCATCAAAATACGACCAAAGCCGAAGTGGATCTTGGTGAAAGCGGTAAAACCCAGGGAATTTTGGCTCAGGTCCTTATAGAAGAGTCGCCGCATGTTGAGAATGCAGGGCGATTCTGGAGCCTAAACTATATGAACAACTCCGTGATCTACAAGGGAGAAGAAAAAATAATCACGTGGGAGGAGGATCAGGTTTATGGTTGCGATCAGGAGATTTTTGATATCCTGGATCTCCCTTTCATCTATGGTGACGCCTCTGCCTTCGACATTCCCAATAAAGCCGTGATGACAAAAAGTACCGCCGCCAAATACTTCGGTGACCTGGAAAATGCCATCGGTAAACAATTTGCTCTGAGCGGTAACAATGGCAGTCATGATTTTGAATTGACTGGAATCATTGAGGATATACCAAAAAATTCACACCTGGATATTGGCATTCTGGTGTCGATTAAATCCATTGACGAATTCACTAACACGAGGGAAAGCTGGTATGCACACGATTATTTCACGTATGCCATTGTCCCGGATGAATCCAAAATACCTGAAATCGAACTGCTGATCGCAGACCTTTATCAGGAACACGCATCCGAAGTAATGACCAACTACGGTTATGAGGTTGATTATTTTCTTCGACCTATTACAGAAATTCACACCCAATTCCGGGGGATAGATTTTGACAGTGGTTTTAAAGCCGGCATAGACATTAAAGTAGTCATTGGATTGGGGATAATAGCCCTGATAGTCCTAATTATTGCCTGGATCAACTATCTCAACCTTTCATTGGTCAAAACCATGGAAAGACTGAAGGAGATTGGCATCAGAAAGGTTATGGGAAGTAACACGCGGCAGATTACGATCCTTTTCATGTTGGAGTCATTTTTTCTTAATCTTTTCTCCTTTTTGGTGGCTATGACCCTGACACAGATTATCAGCCCATTTTTGGTTCAGTTAACGGGTCTTGAATTTAGTTTTCTGGAAAATATCAATCTAATTCTGGGACTTCTGCTCATCGTGGTCGCCGGATCCATCCTGATAGGTCTTTATCCTTCATTGATGTTGAAAACACTCAACACAAATAATATTTTATTAGGCAACAGACAGCCGAACAAAGTCGGTAAAATCAGCCTCCGGACCATCCTGGTGTCTCTGCAATTTGTGATCACATTCCTGCTGATCGCTGCTACTCTTACCGTATACAAGCAGATCAATTATATGAAATCTGCAGATCTCGGATTCCACATTGACGACATTATGATGGTGAAGGCACCTCCGGGAGATGTTTCGGACCAGGCTCAGGAGCAGGTGGAGAAATTCAATGTTTTCAAAACTGAAATTCTCAAAAACAGTGGTATTTCCGAAGTTACCAATGGTGGAGAAGTACCGGGCTCCCAAATCAATTGGCTGGCCAACCTGCACGAAGAATCAAAGACCACCTCAGAATCCATAAATACTTACTTATTTTCCATGGGAAGAGAATACCTTGATTTCTTTGACCTTGAAATCGTTGCTGGTAGAAACCTCATGCCCGGAGAAGGCCCTTGGTCTTCCGGTGAGATCCTTGTGAATGAAAGGTTTGTAGAGATGCTGGGATATGAGGACCCAAATGAGGCCATTAATAAAAAGTTGAAAGGATTCTTCACCGGAAATCCTCTAATCATTACCGGAATAGTCAAGAATCATCATCAGACATCACTCCATGACGATTTTGTGCCGATAGCTTACATTCTCTCCTCATGGACAGAGTATTATTTCATCAAACTGCAAATACCTGAGACGCTTCCATCCAGTGATCAATATGACCAACTCCGGGAACTCGTCACCAAAGTGGAGGATGAATGGTACAGTGCATTCGGGGACATTCCTTTTGAACATTCATTCCTTGATCAGTTTTTCAACCAGCAATATCAGGCGGACGAAAGATTTGGCAAGATTTTTACCACGTTTGCGACACTGGCCATTCTGATCGCCTGTTTGGGTCTTTTTGGGTTAACCTCCTTCACTCTACAGCAACGAACAAAAGAAATTGGAATTCGAATGGTTCTTGGCGCGAGCTTTTCACAGTTGGTTGTCCTCCTCTCAAAAAACTACCTTATCACCATACTGGCAGCTTACTTCATTGCAATGCCATTTGCATGGATGGGTATGAGAAAGTGGCTTGAAAACTATACGTTTCAGATAGAACTTGGCGCCTGGCTTTTGATTATTCCGCTGGCACTTGTGTTGCTTATCGCAATTCTGACCATTCTTTCCAGAATGACACAGTCCCTGAGAATGAATCCGGTGGATGCATTAAGAGACGAGTAATGCAACCATTGTATTCCTGTACGGTCTTTCTCAAAAACTTTATACGATGAAAACTCAAAATTCCATTTTAACCTTCCTGGCTCTTATTTGTTTTCTGGCTACTTCGGCCCAAAAACGAGTTGATAAGACTTTTTCCGGTATTGACCAGATTGAAATGAATATTGGCGCAGGCAATGTAGAATTTTCCAAAGGAAGCTCAACTGATGTGCGTGTACAATTGGAACACGATTTTGATGATTACGAACCGATTTTCGAACAGAAAGGATCGCGGTTGGTCATCAGGGAAGAGCGAAATAAAAGAAATTCGTATTCCGGCAATGCTATCTGGCAAATATCCATTCCGGAGGGCATATCGGTTTCTCACAATACCGGCGCCGGAAATGTGGAGATAAGTGACCTGAAGGTGGATCTGGATATGAATTCCGGATCGGGTGATTACGAGATCGAAAATGTGGAAGGGGACCTTCGTTTCAATACAGGTTCAGGAAGCATTGACGCTACCAACATCACGGGAGAGATTTGGATGAATACCGGAAGTGGTGACATTGACATTAGCGATTCTAAGGTTCGCATTTTTGCTAATACTGGCAGCGGAAGCATACAAGCGGATGGAATTGAATTGACTGGTAGTGCCAACTTCAACACAGGTTCAGGGGATTCTGAGGTTTCTTTGTCAAAGTCACCTGGTTACGATCTTATCGTGAATACTGGTTCGGGAGACGCGTCATTGGATTTTGGTGGCAACTCAATTGAAGGTACCCTAATGGTGACCATAAATAAGAAAAGGGGGAAAATCAAAGCCCCGTTTGAGTTTGACACAACAGAAGAAATCGATCAGGGTTACAATACCCAGCTCAGAAAGACCAAAAGATTTACTTCCAGCAACGTAGACATTCAGCTAAGCACAGGTTCAGGAGTGGCCAGCGTCAGGGAATAAAATAAATGTTTGTGATGATCTGCGGGAAAGAATCACTTCCCGCGGATCACACATATAGAGGCCGAATCCAAGACAAATCTTATTCCAGAAGACTAATCTAATCTGCGGTATCCCTGAAATCTGCAGGAAACATTTTATCTCCCGCGGATCACGCAGATGCACACAGAACCTAAGACTAATGTATTTCCTTACCCCAATCTAATCTGCGGAATCCCCGATATCTGCGGGAAACATTTTATCTCCCACGGATCACGCAGATGCACGCAGAACCTAAGACTAATGTATTTCCTTACCCCAATTTAATCTGCGGAATCACCGATATCTGCGGGAAACATTTTATCTCCCGCGGATCACACAGATGCACGCAGAACCTAAGACTAATGCATTTCTTTACCCCAATCTAATCAGCGGAATCACCGATATCTGCGGGAAACATTTTATCTCCCGCGGATCACACAGATGCACGCAGAACCTAAGACTAATGTATCTCCTTACCCCAATCGAATCTGCGGAATCCCCGATATCTGCGGGAAACATTTTATCTCCCTCGGATCACACAGATGCACGCAGAACCTAAGACTAATGTATCTCCTTACCCCAATCGAATCTGCGGAATCACCGATATCTGCGGGAAACATTTTATCTCCCTCGGATCACACAGATGCACGCAGAACCTAAGACTAATGTATCTCCTTACCCCAATCGAATCTGCGGAATCCCCGATATCTGCGGGAAACATTTTATCTCCCTCGGATCACACAGATGCACGCAGAACCTAAGACTAATGTATCTCCTTACCCCAATTTAATCTGCGGAATCCCCGGAATCTGCGGGAAACTATTTAATGAAATATACCCCCTCGATAACGCAAACAGTCACAGAATCCAAGACAAATCTTATTCCAGAAGACTAATCAAATCTGCGAGAACTATTTTAGGGATAAGCTCAACCGACATAGTTTTCAAGCAAACTGGAATTACAGAAATCTGAAAAGCATAGGTTTTTTAGTAAATTCGACCAAACCAGTTTATTAATAAATCAGCTATGACAGAAAATGATATCTCCTATGAGATTCGAGGTGCTATATTCGAAGTCTACAATGCACTCGGTCCCGGCTTATTGGAGTCAGCCTACGAAGCAGCCCTCATTTATGAACTACAGGAATCGAATTTTTACGTACAATCTCAGGTTAGCTTTCCACTTATCTACAATGATGTTCGATTGGATATCGGATATCGCATTGATCTCCTTGTGGAAGATAAAGTTTTAATCGAACTAAAATCTGTTGAAACACTTTTGAAAGTGCACCACAAGCAAGTACTTACATATTTGAAGCTAACCGGAATCAAACTAGAACTATTGGTCAATTTTAATTGCTCCGACATATCAAAATCAATCTTCAGAAAAGTAAATGGACTTTAGAAAAGATTTTTTGTCTCACTTGATTATAACTGAATACACGGAACCCAAAAGACGGTAAATGCTTTACGAGCCAATCTAAATCTGCGGCATCCCCGAAAATCTATAGGAAAACAATTCAAGAAATTTTATCTCCCGCCAATCACGCAGATAGACGCAGAGCTTAGGAATGATAATATTTCTGAAGACTAATCTAATCTGCGGAATCCCCGAAATCTGCGGGAAACATTTTATCTCCCGCGGATCACACAGATGCACGTAGAACCTAAGACTAATGCATTTCTTTACCCAAATCTAATCGGCGGAATCCCCGATATCTGCGGGAAACATTTTATCTCCCTCGGATCACACAGATGCACGCAGAACCTAAGACTAATGCATTTCTTTACTCCAATCGAATCTGCGGAATCCCCGATATCTGCGGGAAACATTTTATCTCCCTCGGATCACACAGATGCACGCAGAACCTAAGACTAATGTATTTCCTTACCCCAATCGAATCTGCGGAATCCCCGATATCTGCGGGAAACATTTTATCTCCCTCGGATCACACAGATGCACGCAGAACCTAAGACTAATGTATTTCCTTACCCCAATCGAATCTGCGGAATCCCCGAATTCTGCGGGGAAACAATTTCACCAACTACCGCACAAGCAGTTCGTTCTTGCAGCTCACCTCCTCTTCTGATGCCGTATTCCAGGTACTCATGCCACCCAAAAGGTTTTTTATGTCTTCAAAACCATTATCAGCAAGTAGCTTACTAGCTCTTGGGCTTCTCATACTTATCGAGCAATACACCACCATTTCCCGATCCTGATACTCTTCAAGTTCTTTCAACCTGTCGGCCAATTCCTGAATAGGGATGTTGATGGCATTTTTCATGATACCAAGCTGAGAACTTTCCTGATTGTATTCAGCCTCGGTTCTGACATCGAGAAATACTACATCCGGATTGTTTGATACAATCTCACACAAATCCACCGGAAATATGTGCTGATATTTCAACCCCTCATTGATATTATCCGCGTTAAGCAACTCCATACCACAGACCGGACATTCACCGGGTTCCGACCATGATTGATTGTGACAATCCTCACTACATGGAGGGCAGATATATTTAGGGGAATTTTCCTGAGCCTCTGCGATAAGGAAAAGGCACAACAGACTAATAACAAGTATTGATTTCATAGATATTGAGTTTTGACTCAATAAAGATAATGAAATGAAAATCTAGTGCGAATGCACATGCAGGTCTTCAAAAGATCTGACAATCTCAGATTTGATGCCGAAAAACTCCAACATCACCCGGGCCGCCCCCCGTATGATGATATTTTTCGAGATTACGATCACACTACCAATTCTGTAATTGGATTCTTTCAAGTAATTGTACCACTCTTTCCGGGCCGCCATTTCAAAGCCGGTCATTTCCTCACAATTCCAGATGATGGTCCAGTCTGCCACTAAATCGTGCTTCTCGAATTCATGACGCCATGTGTCGACTCCCTTTACCGAATCCTCTTTAGAGAACTTCCCTTTAAAAATGAAATGAAGACAATGGTTGTCAAACTCAGGTTCGTACCTGATATCAAGTGTGGAAGCAGCGAGTAACATAGTATGAGCGTTTAGTTATATACAATGTACCAAATTACCAGCTAAGAATGAAACAAATTAATCTTATGATAATACATAATTTGAAAAAAGAATTATATGTCTACAAATGATTAAGTTTAAGGTGTGGGAACTTATACAAAACAGACGCTAATCCCTTTTCTATTCCTGCTCTTCTCCCTTGCAGGAGGTCTTGCTGGTGCACTGATTGTAACAACGGAGTCCCCTTCCAGGACCAATACGGAGCTTGTTGTCAGGGTCCAAAAAAAGAAATCGGATGTATTACTCCCTTCCGGAATATCTGTTTCCACCTACATGGTTAGACCGGATAATGAACCTCACACGTATATTGCAAGGGCACTCTTAAAAACATGGGAAATAAAACGAAGCACCTTCATCACGTTCAAATCCTTAGTGTTTCTTAGATCTGAGGTACAAAGAAACCATACCCTCTTCATTTCCTGATTAATTGATTCACGGTTATGTTTCCTGCATCGCAGGAATTTTCCCATTCAATTAATCAAACTATGTCAAAAAAAATCAAGAGGATCCTGCGATTGATCCTGTTAATATTCTTCATGATCCTGGCATCCGTTGGGATGGCCTTGCCTTTCAACTTCAATTCCAGGGACAAATACATGAACAATGAAACCAAAATAGAACTGGTCGAGCGAAAAGACGAGGACGAAGAAGACCTGAAGGATGTAGAGGAGGTCCGCGAGTAACTTTTTTCATAGATTCGCCCTAAAGTGAACAGATATGAAATACATAGTAGGTATATGTTTCGTAAGCGTCATGATATCAGCTACCGCCCAGGAATTACCATTTAAAGAAATTCCGGCAGCACCGGATGACTTCTCCTCCGGAAGCATAGTAGCCAGGATGATAGATGGGCTTGGATATCGTTACTATTGGGCAACAGAGGGTTTGAATTCAGCTGACATTACCTATAAGCCATCTGAAGAGTCCAGGGATGTGGAAAGTACGGTGCGACATATACTAAGCCTGTCCAAAACCATTCTCAATGGCTGCAGAGGAGAGCCAAATCTTCGCCTGGAAGATCTTTCCGGCTTGTCATTTACGGAAATGCGTATGTTGACGCTTCAAAATCTGCAAAATGCCCGAAATGAGATGCTAAGTAAGACAGGTGAGGAAGTCGGCGATCTTTCATTGGTTTTCACCAATGGAGCGAATTCAACTTCATTTCCCTTCTGGAACATGATCAATGGGCCCATTTCAGATGCTATCTACCATACCGGTCAGATAGTCCTCATGCGACGGGTGGCAGGTAATCCGATCGATTCCGGTGTAAATGTGCTAACAGGGAAGACCAGGAATTAAAAACTAAAGATTAAGATCCTTCTTGATGTTTTTCACAATCGGACTGATCGATCGTTTTAGAAGAATTCTCTGTGTGTGATACCAGATTAGGAGACCCAAAAAGAAGATAGAAATGACCCCCAGAATCCGAATTATGTCGTTCCTGGCATTGATCTCCTGTTCGGATCTCAGGTCGCTTTCATAACCAGCCATGAGCAATTCCATTTGAAATCGGTCCCTGTCATCGATGAGCTTTTGTTGCTGGTCTAAAAACAACCTCTGCTCCTCCCTATATTTACGCATATGATCCATGGAAGCGGAGTGTAATCCGGTCTTATTACTGGCCTCGGCCAATAGATAGAAAAGTTCAATGAATTCCATGTCCTTTGAAACAGTCATATAGTAGGACATTGCTTCGTTCCCAATTTCTAGTGCCTTTTCAAATGACTCAGAAATGATGTGGTTTCTTGTGAGTTCAAGCTGTGTTCTGAAGCTCCTTTCATCCTTATTTTCAATCTGAAGCTCTAAGGCCTTAAGAAGATGTCGATTTGATTCGATTATATCAAGGGTTCTATAAGCGAGTCCCATGTTATGGTATGCATGACCTTTATCTATCTCATTCAATTCATCGGTGGCTAGTATTTTTTGATAGTAACTTACTGCCGTCAACATTTCTCCAAGTTCATAATAAGCAAGTCCAAGTTGATTGAGGCACCAGATCTTCCTTCGTTTATCATCCAGAGATTTAGCAATCTCCAAGGATCGTTCAAGTTCAGAAATAGCCAGTTCTTGTTGATTGTTTTCAACTAAACTTCTGGCCTTGTTATATGACAAGCGTAGTACCAGTTTATCATCTTCTAATTTCTTTGCCAGATTTAAACCCCGATCATAGTAGGAAATTGACTCATCATATTTCTTATGATTTTTGAAAATAATCCCAATGTTTATATACTGATTCACGGAAGTTCGTATAGCTTTTTCGCTATTGATGTCATTTAGGACGGAGATTGATTTGAGATACATTAAAAGTGCTTTTGACATCTCTCCACTTTCATCATATATATAGGCTTTTATATAATAGCTGTTGGCAATGCCCCAATCATACCCTTCCGCCTTTGCCATCGTGAGACTGCGATCTGTTAACAACATGGCAGAATCCATGTCCGATCCCAGTAAGTCATAAACTTGTTGGTGAAGTTGATCCACCTCTTTTGGACTGCCGGCTGTTACTGAGCTAGAGCAAACAACCAGAAGAATACTGGTAAGTAAAGTTCCTAATCTCATGATGCTCTAAAATAAAAAAGACAGGGGATACCGACCCTGCCTTTTCGCTCTTAAGTTACTAATGTCTTTATTATTCGTCGCCGCCTGGTTTCGACTTATCATCCTCACCTGAACCATCCCCTGTGACGGGTGAATCTTCCATAACTGTTTTTTCAATCTCATTGTAAGTTTGATCTTCACATGAAACACTTGCTGCTCCTAGAGCTGCAACCATTAAGATTAACGCTAATTTTTTCATAATTTAATATTTATATCTCTGAAAGTTAGCTAATTAGGTAGTTGAATCTTAGGTTTTTTAATCAGCAGGCGTCTATATTATGTCTACATTTTAGCATCCGATAAAACATACCGGTACGGATGGTGATGTTTTGAATCTTTTGCTATAATTTGTAGACTAATATTTTTATTAGCCCAAAAATTTATTTGTCATCATTATGGAATTATTATCCCACGCCGCCACCGTTCTTCCGGTTCTGGATCCCGTAAAATCCATTGAATTCTATGAGAAATCTCTGGGATTCGAAGTCGTATTTAAGTGGAATGACCCCGTTGATTACGTAGTGCTTCGCAGAGGCGATGTACACTTACACCTGACTCGTACGCAAGATTCATTTGGTAAGAAAAACGAGCATGTCGCATGCTACATTTTTGTGTATGACATCCGTGCCATCCACCAGGAATTTAAATCAAAAGGATTGCCAGTTGATCCCGAGCTGTCCGACAGGGAGTATGGCATGACGGACTTTGACATTGAGGATCCGGATGGCCATATTTTGAGCTTTGGGCAAGGCAAATAAGTGCTTTGCCATCTGCCTCCGGTTTTGCCAGATACAAAAGAATCCTTTAGCTTTCGCACCGCACGACATAAGCTATTAAATGGAAACTGTAATTGATGACTCCAGGGTGAGTATTTGGGTTTATCCTGAAGATGGTATTGTACATCATAAAATTAAGAAATTCGTTTATGGGGAGGAGTTTCGGAAAATGCTCATGAAAAGTGGTGAAATATTCAAAGATCACGGTTGCTCCAAGTATTTATCTGACGACAGGAATAGTTCTGCTTTAAAAAAAGAGGATACGGACTGGGCCAAGGAAAATTGGGAAAAAAACATGGTCAAGAGTGGCTGGACACACTGGGCCATCGTTTTACCGGAAAAGGTTGTAGGTAGAATGAATATGGCCGGCATCATCGATCGCCATGAGAAAATGGGTGTTGTGGTCAAGTCCGTAAAAACTCCTGAAGAAGGTTTGGAATGGTTGAGATCAGTTTAGTTCCCGGACGGTTCGAATTAATTAGCTTCATGCATTAGAATGAATCGTCAGATTTCACGCCCGATAGTTTTATTGTTCTCCTGGATTTTAAGCGCTGCAGGCTTTACCCAGGATATCTCTCAGACTGGCAACATCATCAGAGATCTCACAGACTCCTCTTTCCATGGCCGAGGCTATGTCTACAATGGAGATAAATTAGCTGCCGATTATATTCTTGATAAATTCAAAAACCCCGGGGCACCAGGTTGCGATACGGTTTATCAGCAAGTATTTAATATATCCGTAAATACCTTCCCCGGGCAAATCAAACTTTCACTGGATGACAAATTACAAGTCCCTGGTAAGGACTTTATCATTGATGCCGGATCACCTGCTATCAATGGTGAATACGACATTGTCAACCTGCATGCGGATCATCTTTTGGACATAGACACCATGCGCACCATATTACGCAATAGCGCTGACAAATTCATCGGAATATTGCCTTATAAAACCTCAGAATACACCTCAGACCAGCTTTTAACCATCTCAGAGGTAACTGGTTATATGCAATTCCATCCTCAAAGTGGTGTCAAAGGAGTCATACTCTATCAAACGGATAAACCAATCTGGTCCGTATCTACGGTCAAAACTTCCCGACCCAGCATTACCGTCAAAGTAGATAACCAAATGGACTATCCCTCAAAACTTTCAATTGGGATAGACAACCGATTTTATCCAAACTACCAAACCCAAAATGTCATTGGTCATATTAAAGGTAAGCAGAGTGACTCTCTGCTTGTTTTCACCGCACACTACGATCACCTGGGTCGAATGGGAGAAGAAACTTTGTTTCCCGGAGCCAATGATAACGCCAGCGGGGTAGCAATGCTGATCAGCCTGATCGGGCACTTTTCCCAGTACACCCCAAAATATGACTGTGTGTTTATTGCTTTTGGGGCAGAGGAAGCCGGTCTTTTGGGCTCTAAATTCTTTGTGGACAATCCAACCATGGACCTGGACAGGATAAAATTTCTCATCAATTTGGACATCGCCGGTACAGGTGATGATGGTATACAGGTGGTAAACGGTTCAGTCCATACTGAGCAGTTCGATCTACTCACCACACTTAACAATGCGAACGACTTCCTTCCTCAGGTCAAAACCCGGGGAAAAGCCTGCAACAGCGATCACTGTCCCTTCGATGAATTGAACGTTCCGTGCTTTTTCATCTACACGCTGGGTGGAGGTCGGGCCTACCATGATGTTTACGATCGGGCTGAGGATCTCACTCTTACCGGATTTGAAGGACTTAAGGAACTGATTATTGCCTTTGCGGAAAAACTCTGATCATTCGTATCTCAATGCTGTGACAGGGTTAGACCTTGCCGTGGTGATGGTCTTATAGCCTACTGTCAATGCCGCAATCAATACCAGGATCAGTCCTGAGATGATGAATGTCCAGATTCCTATGTCAATTCTTGAAGCAAAATTATCTAGCCAATTATTCATAATCATGTAAATAATCGGCCAGGAAATCACATTGGCTACCAGAATCAAGACAAAAAATTCTTTTGATAGTAGTAAAACAATACTCCCTATGTCCGCACCGATGGCTTTACGAATGCCTATCTCTTTAGTCTTCTGTAATGCACTGAAGGACGACAGACCAAATAAACCAAGACATGCTACGATGATCGCAAATCCGGCAAAAAGGGAAAATACTTTGCTGAACTTTCGCTCATTTTGGTATTGTCTGTTATAGAAGTCATCCAGAAAAAAGTAATCAAATGGATTACCCGGGAAGAAGTCAGTGTACTCTCCCTCCGCAATATCAAAAGCTCTGGCATAATTACCATCACCAAGCTTGAGTGTAAAATAACTCGATCCATTCAGGTACAATTGAAATAGGATTGGGTTAACCTTAGCTTTTAGCGAAAGCTGGTTATAGTCATCCACCACACCAATGACAGTCATTTGATCACCCGCATAAGTCACCTTTTGATTGATGGCGGCATCCGGGGATTCGAAGCCTAGCGCCAGGACTGCGGTTTTGTTTAGGAGGATGGAACCTGTATCCGTCCGAAATTTCGGGTCAAAATTCCGGCCTGCCAGGATTTCAATGTCATAGGTTGGGAAATAATCGTAATCGACCCCTACGATGTAGGTTGTCATAAAACGATCATCTGTGTCCTCCTGCTTTTTGGTGCCTCTTGTCCAGAAAATCTCATCACCGGGCACATTGGAACTTGAACTGACGCTTATGATTTCAGGGTTTTTCAACAACTCTGATTTAAAAGTCTTCATGGTCGACTCATATAGCGAATCCGCACCAAATACCTCAGGCCCCTTAACCACGAGCGTCTCCGTCATGTCAAAACCAAGGTCCGTATTTGTCATGTATGCCAACTGTCGATACACGATGATAGTGCCGGCTATGAGTGTCACCGAGGCCGCAAACTGAAAGATCACAAGGATCCTGCGCAGTGTGTTTCCCGCTTTATTGGAAGAAAGTTTGCCTTTCAATACAGCCGAAGGCTTAAAAGAAGACAAAATAAATGCAGGATATAAACCCGAAAGAAGTGACCCTACAAAATAAATACCCACAAGAATCAACCAGAAAAATGGATCGGACAAAAAGGAGGTGTTAAGCAATGACCCAGTTAGTCTATTGAAGTAGCCTATACCGGCTATTACGATCACCAGACCCAATATCAACGCGAACAAATTTAGAATGAAAGCTTCCGCTAAAAACTGTTTGACAAGTTGATCCCGGTAAGCTCCCATTGTTTTGCGTACCCCCACTTCTTTTGCTCGCTCGATAGACCTGGCCGTAGAGAGATTGATGTAATTGATCCATGCTATGACCAGGATAAAGAAGGCAATGATCGTAAGAAAGAAAACAGCTTCGCCATCTCCTTGTTCCTCCGGTTCGGATTCCTGCAGCAGGTTAGAATAAAGGTGAATACTCGTCACAGGTTGAAGAGGAAACTCCTGTTTGTAATCATATTTTTCAAATTCTTCTCCCCTTTCATCGTACAGGTATTCCGCAAACCTTGAATCAAACTCAGTCACCTTACTTCCGGGTTTCAACCTCACGTAAGTATTAAAATCGTACCATCCCCAGGCAGTTTCGGAGCTTGAACTGCCATCATCCTGCCGGGTCTGTACGTTCAGGGTTTCGTAGGAAACAAGAAAGTCAAACTTAATGTGAGAATGCTCAGGCACGTCCTTCGCCACACCAGTCACTGATAAACTATGCTCTCCGTCCATCCGGATCATTTTGCCCATAGGATCGTCATTGCCAAAATATTTTTTTGCTGCAGATTCGCTAATTACCACGGTAAATGGTTCTGTTAACGCGGTTTCAGCATTTCCCTGAACGAGTGGGAAAGTGAATATCTGAAGAAACGCAGGGTCTGCAATGTGCATCCGATCTTCGAAATATTTTTGGTCCTCGTAAGTGACCACGCCTGATATTGGATAAGCTCTGGCAAAATCAACCACTTCAGGCATTTTCTCCTTCATAAACGGCCCGACACGGGGCACGGCGGCGGCGCAATCTATCTGCAATTCTTCACCTCGGGTGACTTTGTACCTTACCCGGTAAAGGTCCTCATGCCATTCATGAAATTTGTCGTAACTCCTTTCGTATGAAACGTACTGCAGGATGAACAAACAGGCAGCTATACCAAGCGCCAGTCCCATTATGTTCAGTCCGGAGTAGATCTTGTTTTTTGAAATTGTACGAAGTGTGATTTTAAAATAGTTCTTTAACATGGCTCCAGCATTGTTTTGAGTTTTTCTTCTTTTTGACTTTAAATCGTAGTTTCTGACAGACAGCAGTACATCCAACAAATACTTCAAGGAGGCAATGAATGCTCCTCTTGATCTGACATTGTCAACGTATATCTCTCTTAAGTCCCCATATACATCCGAAAACAGGTTCTCACCATAAATTTTTTTCAGAATGAATGTTCCGAAGACAGGCGGTTCTCTATGGTCGCTGTCGTCTTTCACCAATTGATATGGACAAAAGACAGTTGCGGAATATTTTTCCAGAGTTGCTCCTTCATCTCCTTGGCGGATTTCAGGGCTTCGAAACCGGCAGCGGTGACTTTGAAATATCTTTTCTTCTTGCCTCCTCGCTTTTGAGTCGCACCTCCAAAATCTGAGGTCAGAAAATCCTTGTCTTCAAGACGGTAAAGGGCAGAGTGGACAGCACTGATGTTGATCTTGCGATCGGAGATTTTTACGGCTTCATCCTTGACGGAAACGGCATAAGCCTCGTCTCCCAATGTTGCCACCGTGAGCAATATCAACTCTTCAAATTCTCCCAGGTGTGTTCCTTTCATCAATCAAAAAATTATTATCCTCACAAACGTAAATAATATACGATTTGTTTTCTTCATATATGTAAATAATATTAACGGTAGTCCTGGCTACATAGTCATTTCTATATTTGTACCAATTGAAATCGCTTTATGAAGTCACTAGCGCTAATTACCTCATTAATTATTTCCCTGAGTCTCTTTGGCCAGGATAAGACCTCTTCACCCCTGGATGACCTGCCTCCGTATATCAAACAGGTTACAAATTTTGGGCAGCGAGCCGACTGGTCACATGATGGAAAGAAGATTCTTTTCATCGAAAAACCGTTTGGCGATGTGTTTGAAGTAGAAGTTGCGACAGGTAATATCAGACCATTGACACATCACTTCTTTCATGAGGGATTTTTGAGGGCACTCTACCTTGCAAATGGAGACATCCTGCTGGCTGGCGCAAGGGTATTTGATGCAAACGACCCCTGGAAAGGAAGAGATTCTAACCAGGCTGAGCTCTGGATACTAAAAAAGGACTTGTCCGGTCCACCCCGACCTCTGCAGGCGAATATCAAAGAAGGCCCGGCAGTAAGCAGAACTCAAATGAAAATTGCATGGACTACCGGTCCCGTGATAAGTGTAGGCGACATCATCTACAAAGACGGTCAACCTTTTCTGGAAAACAGAAAAATTATCATTCAGGCTCGGGAGCTTCCGCTTCCCGCTACCAATTGGGAGATCGAAACACAAAATTTCAGACCTGGCCGAGAGCAGGAACTAATATTTTACGCACACGGCAAAAAAGAAAATTATGCTGCAGAAGTCTTCGGATATGATATGAATTATAGTGTTTTTAAGAATTACTCAAATAGTCCGGACACCTATGATGAGGCGGAAGCAGCCTTTCCGAATGGTCAAAGCATACTTATAGAAAGTAACAGACATCGACCGACTTATAAAAACCTGAAAGCCTTTCAAATCCTTGACATATACAGGCTGTATTTAGACGGTTCCGGAGATGTGGACAGAATGACCTACTTCAATGATAATCCCAACTTCAAAGCATCTAATCCGGCCATCAGTGATGATGGTAAATTTGTCGCGTTTCAATACGCCCGAACGGAAGAAGCCGCCGGCATTGGTCGGGGAATTCTTGTCCTCGATGTGGAAGCCTGGGAAGCCACTCTTGAGAAGTAACTATTTTATACTATCCCAATAGATCTGAGTCTGCTCAATGTAGTTGTCATTCTTTGCATTAACGGCCCATTGGTTTGACTGCTCTATGATTTCCAGCGCTCTTTTGTTTTCTCCTTTCTTCTGCACGATTTTGGCATGAAGCAGTCCAAATCGAAAATTTTCCGGACTCTTGACGAGTGCCTGCCTGATCCAGTCCTCGGCTTTGGCCAGTGATTTGTCATTATGATAGTAATATTCAGACACCCTAAATAAGGCGAATGGATTCAGATCATCACCTGTTTCTGCTATCTGCGCCTCAATTTTGGTATCCACTTCCAGATCTATCGGAAAAGAAACCATCGTATTCTCCCAGGAAAGAGTTATGCTAATTTGGTCCGTTTTGATGTCCGTAAACTGAATAGTAAAGGTCTCAATATAATTGGAGATGGATTTGCTTTCTACCTCAAACCGGAAGGCATCTTCCTCTGGATTGTAGGTATCTCCGGCGATGGATCTATGTCCGGTGTTGGTATGGATGATCATCGTCCAGGTCTTTTCACCGGGAATAGAGTATAGTGCATAAGTTCCGGCTGAAAGTTCATTTCCTGCTATCGACACCGATTCATTAAATGTCAACTTTGTGCTGGCATTGGCACCGGTTCTCCAAAGCTTGTCAAAAGGTACCAGCTCGCCGAATACTTTTCGACCCTTGGCACTTGGTCTTGAATAGCTTAGTCCTATCTCCGTCAAACCTGCTTCCTGTGAAATCTCAGTCACAGGGCTGAGTGTGGGAAACTGAAGACCATCCTGGGCTTCGGCAGAAAAGGCCACGAAAACCAGCAAAGCGATCGTAAAAATTCTGGCAAGGGATCTCATAACTATAAATTTTTACTTCAATCTAATATCAAAGTTTGAAGCTAATTTGAAGACTATTCAAACAAATCTTCTTTATCGGTTTTAGCAACTTGGTAAAATAGTTCTCCGACTTTCTCCGTCACGTCCTTAAAGTAATTCTTTCCTTTTTCTGCTGTCGACTTTCTGGGATCCCCCACACCAGTATCTTTCGTGATGATTGACCAGGGCCGCTCAGCCCATGCCCAGCCTTCTCTGAAACCATCAATTTTATGCTTCCTGTCCGCTCCATCACCGGCCTGATCAAGTGGTAAGACCAATTCCGGCGTCAGGTAAAGCAGGAGGCTTGTTTCCATCTCATCCGCATGATCGCCTTCGTTCTCAAAATATTTGGACTTATCCAAAGATTTGAACCAGTGGCACTGGCTGAGGAACATTTCAGGGTACTTCAATCCCAATTCCCGCAGCATGGTCCGAAAGTCATTGCCTCCATGGCTATTCAATATTACAAGCTTCCTGATCCCCTGACGGTCCAATACCTGAATGACATCGTCCAAAATAGCATGCTGAGTAGAAGGATTCATATTAATATCCAGTAGAATGTCGTGCTGACCCGTGTTCACACCGAAAGGAATCGTTGGAAGTACTGTGACTTTAGCACCTCTTTCCCATGCTATTCTCCCGGCTTCTGCACCAATTTTATCAGCCTCGAAAATATCCGTTCCATAAGGCATGTGATAATTGTGAGCTTCAGTGGCACCCCATGGGAGAACAGCCAATTCAAATTTTTGATCTTTAATAAATTTCCAGTTGGATTCTGCTAGAATATATGGTCGCATGTTGGTAGAAATTGTTTATTTTCCTAAAAACGTAAATTAATATGTTAACCTGGATTCTGGGTCTATTACTGGTTAATCCTACTGAACCCGATCATGCAATTTATTTATCCCTGATCGAGATCGAGCAACAAGATGGAAAAACGGAGATGGTTGTGAAGGTTTTTGCAGATGACCTTCAGGACGCAATTCGAAACATGGATGGCTCTCTTGAGATTGAATCCGAAACGCTGTTTGTCCAAAATAATTACGATCTGGTAAGCAGCTACTTTGCCAATCACCTCCAATTGACCAACACCAGGGACTCGATTGGATACAAGTTGACCGAAGGGGAGCTGGTTGGCGACAGCTATCAGGTAAAATTCATATTTGAAATGCCCTGGCAAAAACTGTCTATTAAAGCGAACTACTTTATGGAGCTTTTCCCGACACAGCAAAACATCGTGATAGTAACCAGCAACGGACTAAAGCGGTCATGTCGTTTGAATCTGCAAGAGTCCGGTTGTAAAGTAAGTTTTTAGAGCTAACTCAAAAACTGTAATCAACCCTCAACCTAAACATGTGATTGATGGGTAAACCCGGATAATAGTATCTGGGTTGAGCGCCTCCGAAGCCTACGGCATTAACCTGAACCATTGAAGCGTATTTTTCATCAAGCAGGTTTGACCCCTGATAGCCAATATCCATCCCAAATTGTCCAAAACGCTGCTTCCACCCTACTTGCAAATCCACAACCTGATAAGCTTCCGTGAAGGTATCATTGGCATCATTGACCGGTATTTCATTTACATGCAAAAATCTTGGACGCAAATAAAACTGGTCATAAAGACTAAAATCTATAGAAAGCTGAAGTTGATCACTGGGCACACCTGTCAGTTCATTTCCGGAGTAGTCATTTTCCTCGTCTACAAATTCCTCAAATGTGAAATTTGAAAGGGTATAATTGACATTTCCACTTAGATCGAAATTCTCCCCCTCGAAAATCCTGAACCCAGCCGCCACTTCCAGCCCGTCATGCCTGGTACTTCCAGCGTTTATTCCAATGTATTGGTCCAATTCAGTCCTTCTTCCTACCAGCAGGTTTTCAATCCTCATCGTGTAAAGATTGAAGGCGAAATTTAACGCGGAAAGTTGTCCTTTGAAACCGGTTTCATAATTCCAACCTGACTCCGGTTTCAGGTTGCTATTCACCGTTCCTTCGGGGGTCAGAGTTTCCTCCAATGAAGGTGGCGAAAAACCATGACTTGCCGACAAAAACCAATTGACAGAACCATTGATTTCATAGGTCACCGCGATTCTTGGAGACAATTGCGGTTCATAAGCATATTCTGAGGTGACATTTGTCGAATCAGGATTGAACTTGTCTTCAAGGTCATAATAGACCCTGTTGAGATTCAAGCCAGCTGTCAGATTCCACTTATCTGAAATCTTGAGATCTCCCTGTGCAAAAATGTTGTAATAGCTTCTGGTTTCTTCCAGTTCTGAAAGTCGCGCTCCTTCTACGCTATAGTTCACGCCAAGGTCCTCATAGAGATTTTGAAACGTGGACCAATCATACCAGTCCCTAAAAAGCTCAAAACCACCCATCAGGGAAAGGTTTTCTGCCGCTTCAAAAATTAATCTATTCCTGGTACCCACAGATATCGTTCCATCATCCAGGATATTGAAAGGTCTTGGCTCATAATTATCCTTTAAGGAATGATAAACACTGGACTTTAACGTCAATGAAGCCGAAAGTGAGTGATCAGCTGAGAGCCCGATAAAATAGGAATCATAATCTTCATAACCCCGGGAAGCCGCCCAGGTGAAAGCAGCAGTTCGGGGATTGTCCCTGTAATCATCAACGTTTATCGAGCTGGGGATATAGGCTTTTTGATTGAGGTAATAGGATACAATATTGAAAACGGTATTTTCCGACCGAAGCGATCCGGACAGAAAAATAGAATTTCGGTCCAGCTCATTGTTGTCACGATACCCATCAGAATGGAGCTTTGAGTATCGGACGGTAAAATCCTTATTATCCCGGTTATAAGATAATCCTGCTGTCTCTTTAAAAGTACCAAAAGACCCAGCAGAGAAATCATTGGTGACTACCAGACCAGTCTGAGGTCGAACTTTCTTTATATTGATCGTCCCTCCCAATCCACTTCCGTAGATAGAGCTATTCGGTCCTTTTATTACCTCTATAGCCCCAATTGCCGCGAGGTCAATGTCCTCAATGGTTGTTTCTCCCGATCCATTGGTCAATGGGATGTCCTCATAATAAGCTCTGATCTTATTAGTGGAGAACGGAGATCTCGAACCAATTCCCCGGATGGTGATCCGGTTCGTATTCAAGGCCCCACTTTGCATATAAACTCCGGGAACGGAATTGAGTAAGTCAGTGACAATTCTTTGATCCGTTTGTCGGATCTGAGTCTGACCAATGCGCGTAATGCCACCTGGAAATTCCTTCCAGTTTCTTTCCACCGCCAATTCATTCACTACCACACCTTCCAGAAATATCGGATCCGGTTCCAGAATTATGGTCTCCGCAGCCAGTCCGGACTCTTTGTTCAAATAACCTATCGCCCTGATCCTGACTCTGTTCCCCGCTACATCTGCATATCCATTTTCATCACTTTGGGATACCAAAGAATCGGGAAGTACTATCACCGTGGCAAACTGAATCGGCGAACCGGATTCATCTACTATTCTGATTTTTTTCGATTGTCCCTGGGTAGAGAACCCAGCCATCATCAAAGCTATGGCCAGCATTGAACCCCATTTCTTAACACTTACGTAAATGCCCATCTATCATCGAAATTCCTAAATAATTATCAAATTGCCACCTTTTGGATCTTCAAATGAAAATTTCTCCAGGAGTTCGGTACATGTTATTGGCCACATTCACCTTCACATTGATGAAAGTATTTGTGAAGTGGCTTACCCACATCCCTCCTATTGAGATCATTTTATTCAGATCAATTATCTCCATGGTCATCAGTTATACGCTGCTGGTCAGGCAAAGAGTTCCGGTCTTTGGCAACAATAAGCTGGTGCTGATAGGACGAGGTGTCGCCGGAGCAGTTGCCCTTACGCTGAATTTCTACCTTCTTCAGGAGATTCCTTTGGCCACAGTATCTGTCCTTACCTACCTGGCCCCGGTGTTTTCCACCATAATTGGAATCTATGTAGTTAGGGAAAAAGTGCTGCCGCTGCAGTGGGTTTTCTTTTCGGTGAGTTTTATCGGAATCGTTGTGATCCAGGGATTTGACATCAGGATCTCGGAACTTCATCTTTTATTGGGTATCCTGACCTCACTATTTATGGGCCTTGCGTACAACCTGGTCCGAAAATTAAATACCACTGAGCATCCACTGGTCATCATCTTTTATTTTCCACTGGTCCTGCTACCCATCTCTTCAGTCTGGTCATATTTTGTATGGGTTCAACCTTTGGGATGGGATTGGTTCAACCTGCTGATGGTTGGTATTTGTACTCAGATCGCTCAATTTTTTATGACCAAATCTTACCAGAGTGCCGAGATAAATAAAGTCTCTATTCTGAACTACATCGGAATTATATATGCACTTTTGTTTGGATATTTTCTTTTTGACGAGACCTTCAATGTGCTGACTTATTTGGGAATGGGACTGGTTTTGGCAGGTGTGATTGCAAATGTGATCGTGAAAAGGTATCAAAAGCCAAAAGTCAAATAATCTGCCATCTAAAATCAATTTTCGTTTTTGTCCAATATTAAGTTTTTGGAGATAGACAAATTTTCTGCCAAATATCTTGAAGAAGTTGACTTTAATCTTGAAAAAACCATATCAAAAAAATTTCCACTTGTATGACGATTTGAGGTGAACTAATTTAACATTCGGAAAAGGAAATAAAGCTCATAGTATTCACCGCTTGAATCCTTAACAGCTACTCATTAAAACCTCTCGTGGATTTTAGACAATTTATTTGTATAAAACTGAAACAACTATGTCCGTACCAACTGGCATCAGAAAGATCTTTTTTCTAGCAGCAGCCTTTGTCGGTCTTCAAACCATGGCTCAGGACACGTCATTGGCTCACGATCAGGCAGTGCGACAGTTGCAGTCTGCCAGGGAGAGCTATGCGGCCAGCCGGGATGATGAGGCCATCAGGTTCGGATTACAGGGACTGGAAAATGCCATCGCTTCAGGTGATGAATTTCTGAGCGTCCAGTTCAAATCGCTCCTGGGTGAAGTCTATTTCTCAAAGGAAGATCACAAACAAGCTGTTTTCTATTTTACGGATGCCGCCCAGCAGGCAGAAGAAACCGGTGATATTCTGATTGCAGCCAACAATTACTCCGAGTTAGGCAATACCTACATTGCCATGGATGCATTCAATAAGGCCAAAGTCACCTTTACAAAAGCATTTTCCCTATATGACCAGGAGAACAACATCATCGGGAAGATTAACTCAATGTTCGCCATTGGCAATAATTACCTGAGCGCCAACATGCTCGAGGAGTCCATTGAGGCATTTGAAGTACAGCTGGGACTGGCAAAAGAAATAGACAATCATTTAATGCAAAGTCGTGCACTAGCCTTGCTCGCCCAGGCCAATGAGAAGCTGGGTAACAAAGAAGAAGCAGCCAGATATTCGGAAATGCAGCTTGACATAATTGATCCCAGGTTGAGAGGGTCAAAATCTTACGCTCTAGCCCGATTGTACCTCTCCATGCAAAGATTTTCCAATGCCAGAAATTTTGCTGAAGAGGCTGTCGATCTGGATCCTAATAATCCGGAGTATAACCTGGTCCTGGCTCGTGCCAATGTGGGATTAAACAGACCTGGTTCGGCCGAACGATATGCCAATACTGCCAGGCAGGTCTTCGAGCAGCGCTCTGACAGACTAGGGCAGGCAAAGGTGGACATTGTTTTAGCAGAAATAGCTTCAGAAAATGGAGCGTCAGATGAGAGCACAAGTCTTCTGAACTCAGTAGAATCCACCTTGGAGTCTTATAATAATCTCGAGGTATCTGCTGAATTTAACAGAGTAGGTGCAAAAGTCTACACTACATTGGGTCAACCAGACAGAGCGAGTACTTACCAGAACCGTTACGAAAGTATCGTTCGTCGCCTCAATCAGGTCGACACACAATCCAGAATTGACCCTGTAATAGAAGCACGTGCCCAGCAATATGAGGACGAAGCGCTTATTCAGATTGAGAAAAACAAAAACCAGCTTTTAGCCCGTCAGCAGGAAAGATTGAAATCGCTTGATCAGCAAAGGCGACAGCAGCTTCAGGATCAGCAAAATCAACTTCAGGAAGTGACCGCAGCAAGACAATCACTTGAAGAGGAAACTGCGAAGCAAGGTCTTCTGTTAGAACAAACTCAGATCGCCAGGTCACAGGATCAGGCAGAGTTGGATCGATTACAGCAACTCGCCGAGCTTCAACGACTTCAGGACGAAGAAAACAGAAGAAGATTGCAATTGGCAGAAAATGAGAGACTGATCCTTACACAAAAAGCTAAAATACAGGCGTCCCAGATCGAAGCCGAGGAGCAACAGAAGAGATACCTGCTTTACAGTATGGGAGTAGGTATACTTTTCATCATTGTATTGGCCGTAGCTTTTTTCAGAACCAATAAGTCACGAAAACTTATCGCCAGACAAAACACCCATCTTGGGAGACAACAAAAAGTAATCCGTAAAGCCAACATTCAGCTGAACAGAGCACATGAAACCATGCGGGAAGCCTTGATGAAGGAACAGAGAACAAGAGCAAAACTGGAAAGGGCCAACAGGGAACTTAAGCAAACACAGGTACAACTGGTCCAGTCTGAAAAAATGTCCTCACTTGGTCAGCTTACTGCAGGCATCGCGCATGAAATCAACAACCCGATAAATTTTGTAGCCAATGGTGTCCGGGCAATGAAGGACAACTACCAGGAAATATTAACCTTCCTCGAGAATTATCAGAAAATCGCAGGTCTTGATGACATTGAAAAGATCAAGAAATATTACAAAGAGATGGAAGAGGATGCCGAGATGCTGGATCAACTTAAGCACGGTACTGAAGAGTTGATCAACGACATCAGTTATGGTGCCTCAAGGGTAACGGAAATTGTCAATGGATTAAGAACATTCTCTCGTCATGACGAGGCTGAAATGAAAGAAGCCAATATTCAGGAATCTATTGAATCTGCATTGTTGATCCTGAAAAACAAATACAAAAACAAGGTCGAGGTCGTTACGGATTTTGATCCAAAAGTTCCGCTTCTGGAGTGTTTTCCTGGTCAATTGAACCAGGCATTTGTAAACCTTATTGGCAACGCCGTCGATGCCATTGAAGACCATGGGACCATCACCATTACGACCATAGACTTACCAAATGCTATAGAGATTTCAATTGCCGATGATGGAAAAGGTATGACAAAAGAAGTCAAGGATCAGATCTTCGTTCCCTTTTATACGACTAAAGATGTGGGTCAGGGAACGGGACTGGGACTGGCTATTACCCATGGTATTGTGGAAAAACACAAAGGAAAGATCAGCGTGGAAAGCGAACTGGGTCGTGGCACAACATTCACTATTATTATTCCAAAACAAATAGAACCTTCCAAGGTTCTCCAAGAAAGCTAAGACAAAGAATGGACGACGTTTTGATTAAACGACCGGAGAAGGATACAAAATCCAAGCTATACAGTATCCTCTACGTCGATGATGAGGAAGTAAATCTCCGAATTTTTCAATACTCTTTTCGAAGGGATTACAACGTCTTCACAGCGCTCAATGGCCCGGAGGCACTCCGCATGCTGGAAGATAATAAAATTGATCTGATCATCACCGATCAGCAGATGCCTAATATGACCGGAGTAGACCTTCTCTCGCAGGTTGTCCCAAAGTATCCGAATATTGTTCGCATGATCATGACCGGTTTCAGTGACATGGGAGCCATCATACGTGCGGTGAATGAATTTGGGCTGGACAGGTACCTCGTGAAGCCATGGGACCGGGAGGAGCTGAAAGAAATTTTCGACAAGGCGCTGGAAAAGCGCAATGAGCAAAAGGCAACGGAAAAAACCAAGGTTGTGCTTTCCAATGCTGCCTGGCTAAACCAGTCTATAACACCCGGGAAATTTAATTTTGATGCCGTATTCCCGGAAAGCTTCATCGTTAAAGACGAAGGTGAAAATCATAACGGCTATTGGTACGGTGAACGAAACAAAAGTAAGTTCCTGGTGTTTTTTACCAACAATCAGTCTGATGTCAAATCTCTGAACATTAACAGTTTCGTCATCTTCTCACTTAATGAAATTGTGTTTAAGGAAAAGATCGAAGATCCTGAACAAATAATGGATCGCCTGCGATTGAGACTGATCGCGTCGGACATGGAGCATGTGAAAGTAGAGATGGGAATGGTGAAGTCAACAGAAGGTACGGAGGACATTGAATTTCTGAGTGCCGGCAAGACTTTTTACTATTACGATTCCACCGGTAAACTTCAAACTGTAGGCACGCTGGAAGCCGACATAGAAAAAGGGAGCAAACAACACAAGATAAAGAAGTCGGAGATCAGCAGGGGTTACTTTCTGGATTCCGGTCTTTTTAAAGAAAGTGCAGCAAGTAAGTTCGGAGAAGAATCTTTCATACTGAATCTGCTCGATGAAGTGCATGACAAGCAGGCAAAAGTTCAGAAATCCGAACTTCCCAAGAAGCTCAGTACCTATAAGGAAAAGTGCCTTATCTCCGTGGCATTTGCGTAAAAGCAAACATCCGATCCATACTGTCTATTTATCTGTCCCATTTTTGAGATTTCGGTAATTGATTTTATTGCGTCCTTTCAATTTATTTGCAGTCTGAAAATTAATTGAGATATGGGAAGAGCATTCGAATACAGAAGAGCTGCCAAAGAAGCGCGCTGGGACAAGATGTCCAAAATATTTCCTAAGCTGGCCAAGCAAATCCAGGTAGCTGCAAGGGAAGGCGGTCCTGATCCTGAAATGAATGCCAAACTCAGAACGGCTATTCAAAATGCCAAAGCTGAGAACATGCCAAAGGACAATATTGACAATGCCATCAAGCGCGCGGTAGGGAAGGATGCGGATGCCCTGGATGAGGTCACTTATGAAGGTAAAGGTCCCCATGGAGTTCTCGTCTTTGTAGAGTGCACCACAGATAATACCAACAGAACTGTGGCCAATGTGAAGTCCTATTTCTCAAAAGCCGGCGGATCATTTGTGCCTTCCGGATCTTTGGAGTTCATGTTTAACCGAAAGGCCGTTTTTGAATTTGAAAAAACCGATGCCATCGACCTGGAAGAATTGGAGCTGGAATTGATCGATGCTGGTCTTGAGGAGCTTGAAGAAAATGAAGGTACAGTCTATGCATATGCGGACTATACTAATTTTGGCACCCTGTCTCAGGCTCTGGAAGAGAAACAACTTGACATTAAAAAATCAAGTTTGAAACGCTTCCCTACCACTCCTGTGGAATTCACTGAGGAACAACTCGAGGAGATCGAGCAGATGCTGGACAAGATTGAAGAAGATGACGATGTGCAGGCTGTTTACACAAATATAGCCTGACCTACCAGCGAGGTCTTATCCCCGGCGCATAAGGATATTCCCGGGATTGATAGTATTCCAGGTCATGTTCCGGAGCTTCTATGGAGTCAGGATAATCCATTTTTGAGAACTTTTGGAAATAGGTAAGGCATGCGTTTTTCCACCAGATGGCTTCATCCTCCTGTATCTCCAAAAGCATTTCTACCTGCCTGAACCTTTGTTCATCAATTTTTCCTTCAAGTGACTTCCACAATGTTCGCATTTCCCTCACCTGATCTACTCCTTCCTGATATTTAGTCCCCATTTCATCCCATAGTGTCCTTCCTGATTTCATTTCATAATCCCATGGTAAATGATGGAACCAAAGCAGGAACTCGTCCGGACACTTACGGGGATCTCCAAATTTTTCCTGAAGCTCCGGCGCCATTTGTTCAAGGGCATTACTTCCTGACCCCGTCCTGTCAAATCCAATACCACCTTCATCCGCCTTGTGGTAATAAACAGAAGTCCAGTCCGCCCTCGGCATATCTTTTACCCATGGTCCGGGTCCATAGTGGTGCCCTGGCCCCATGATATGATGAAGCCCAAGTGGCGTCATGTAGCTCACTGAAGCCTCCCAGGAAGCTTGCATCATTTTGTTTACAGCAGAACTGACCTCGGGATCTTTACCAAAAGTCTGGGTGATCCATTCCCGGGCTATTTCCTGAGCGGTCAACGTAGGATCCCAGGCAAGTCTCCCAAATGCGTACCAATTGGATTGGGCCATCAGATGACCGGTCCAGTTGATGTCTGTCCCGATATTGGCTACTCCGGCAATACCTGTGACGCTATAATCATGCAAAGACCCATCCACCACCCTGGCTACGGTGGAGCCTTCTCCTTCGACATAAGTATCCGTATCCAGAACTTCCTTCCACATGTTGGCGAGATATACCATCTGCGTAGCCTGACCCAGATACTCCTGGGTGATCTGAAACTCCATCATAAGGGGGGTCTCAGGCATCGCCCCGAACAGAGGATGAAACGGTTCTCTGGGTTGAAAATCAATGGGACCATTTTTTACCTGTATCAATACATTATCCCGAAATGCGCCATCCAGTGGTTTGAATTCATTGTATGCTTGTTTGGCCCGATCCACAGGCTCTTCATTGCTATAAACAAATGCCCTCCACATCACTATGCCCCCAAAAGACTCCACCGCATCTGCCAGCATATTGGCTCCATCTGCATGACTGCGTCCATAGTTTTGAGGTCCGGGTTGACCTTCAGAATTGGCTTTGACCAGGAAGCCTCCGAAATAAGGAATGTAATCATAGATTTCTGCTACTTTTTCATTCCACCATTTCTGCACATTCTCATTTAACGGATCGGCCGTTTCAAGACCTCCTATCTCAATAGGTGCGCTGAACCTGGCTGTCAGGTACACCCTTATCCCATAAGGTCGAAATAAATCCGCTAGTGCTTTGACCTTTTCCAGGTAATGTGGTGTGAGCACTAATGCATTGGCATTGACGTTAGTGAGAACGGTAGCGTTCAGACCAAGTGATGCATTTGCACGGGCATAGTCAGTGTAGCGCTGGTCCATGTACTTCGGCAATCTGTGCCAATCCCATATTGAAAAACCCGCATAACCTCTCTCGGAGGTCCTGTCCAGGTTATCCCAATGATTCAATATTCTGACATCCACGGCAGGTCTTTCCGTGATATCAATTTGTGCGAGTTCTTCCCTCATTTGCAGCAACCGGAGAAAATGAAAGGTACCTCTCAATAAACCCACATCCGAATTTGCGGTAATGACCAATTTCGGGGCATCGGTCCTCGCCGGGACGTAGATAGAATAACCCTCTTCACCCATGTTCCTGAGTTTTCTTTGGAGCTTAAGAGACGGGTCCAGCTCGTTAAATTTCGCGATGACAAGATTCGCATCAGCCTGTGATTTTATAAGTGACAATGACTGATTCAGCATTCCCTCAAGACCAAGCGAGAGTTCGTCTGACACAATCGCCATGGTCGGGGAGGAGCCATCGACATAAATGTTTTCGGTGAACAGAGCATACTGATTTCTGATTTCCTCCATCTCGATGTACTGGTAACGAAGCCAGAGATCGTAACCTGTTTCCGCATTGGCCGAAAGGCAGAGAATGAAAAGGAATAAACTTAGGAATCGACATGAGGTCATGGCATAAAAGGTTTAGCTAGGATTCCTAAATCTAATGGATAAAAGATGGGCATAAAAAAAGGCCGGGGATACCGACCTTTTTACACTTGATTTTTTAACTATCAACCTTTGGAAGCCATATATTCTATCAGCTCCACAACTTTAGTTGAATAACCCCATTCGTTGTCATACCAGCTGACTACTTTCACAAACTTGGGTGTAAGCTGTATGCCAGCGCCTGCATCGAAGATAGACGTTCGGGGATCACCAAGAAAGTCATTGGAAACCACGGCATCTTCCGTATATCCAAGGATTCCTTTCATGGGACCTTCTGAGGCTGCTTTCATGGCAGCACAGATCTCTTCGTAGGTAGTTTCTTTCGCCAGGTTTACCGTCAGGTCCACAACTGAAACATCAGGAGTAGGTATCCTGAAAGACATACCGGTAAGCTTTCCGTTCAGATCAGGAATAACTTTGCCTACCGCTTTGGCCGCACCTGTGGAAGAAGGGATAATATTTTGGCTTGCACCACGTCCACCTCTCCAGTCCTTCATGGAAGGTCCATCTACAGTCTTTTGTGTGGCAGTGGTAGCGTGGACAGTCGTCATCAAACCTTCAGTGATACCGAAACTGTCATGAAGCACTTTCGCGATAGGCGCCAGGCAGTTGGTGGTACATGATGCGTTGGACACGAATGTCATATCCGAAGAGTAGCTCTCGTGATTCACACCCATGACGAACATCGGTGTGTCATCTTTGGATGGTGCTGACATTACAACTTTTTTAGCTCCGGCTTTGATATGACCTTCAGCTGATTCCTTTGTGAGAAACAAACCTGTAGATTCAACCACATATTCAGCTCCCACATCACCCCACTTTAGGTTTGCAGGATCTTTTTCTGATGTCACTCTGATGCTTTGGCCATTGACAACAAGATTTCCGTTTTTGATGGAAACTTCGCCTTTGAACCGGCCGTGAGTGGAGTCATATTTTAGCATGTAAGCGATGTAGTCCACGTCGATCAGGTCGTTGATCCCAACTACTTCAACGTCTGGTCTTTCTACAGCTACACGGAATACGAGCCGGCCAATTCTACCGAACCCATTGATACCAATTTTGGTTTTAGACATGATGATTTCTTTTTCTGTAATAAATATTCAATAGGGAATGCAAATCTATCAAGCAATTCCATACATCCAAACACAATTAATTTGGGACTTGTTCGGAGTTGTGAAAGAATTCATCAAGATTTGAGAACTAATTACAGGAATCTGCGTTCTTTACATTCGCATAATATTTAAGAAACTCAATGTTAACACTAGTTCGCCCCACCAAAAGTCAGATAGCCGACGATATTGAAAAGCGCCTGAGAAGCATGTATGCAGCTTATCAGGTGATCAATAAAGAGATCTCTTCCATTCCTTATCTCATAGAATCAGGGATTGTGATGCAGGGCAAGGCCATCAGTAAATTTCTGGATAGGTATCAGAAGGAAAAAGACGCGGAAACCCCGGACATGAGCGCAGATCGGTTTTAGGTAAATTCCGTTATGAGAATTCGTGGAAACCGTTGGGGAGGTACTGATTATCATTCGGTTATCAATAATTACTAAAATAGAAACACAGAACTAAATCTGCGAGATCCCCGGTATCAACGGGAGACTAAAATTATTTTTTTCCGCAGATAGCGCTGATTAGCGCAGAGTTATGATCTATCAAAAAACTCTTGAGATGGGAACCCAGGAACTAAATCTGCGAAAATCTCCGGTATCAGCGGGAGACTAAAATCATATATTCTCGGCAGATAGCACTGATTACCGCAGAATATTCGGTCTATCGACAAACGTTCGTAATAGGAAACGAGCACTAAATCTGCGAGATCAGCGGGAGACTAAAATTATTTTTTCCCGCAGATAGCACTGATTAGCGCAGAGTTAATGATCTATCAAAAACTCTTGAGATGGGATACCAGGAACTAAATCTGCGAAATCTCCGGGATCAGCGGGAGACTAAAATCATATATTTCCCGGCAGATAGCACTGATTACCGCAGAATATTCAGTCTATCGACAAACGTTCGTAATAGGAAACGAGCACTAAATCTGCGAGATCAGCGGGATCAGCGGGAGACTAAAATTATTTTTTCCCGCAGATAGCACTGATTAGCGCAGAGTTAATGATCTATCAAAAAAACCTGAGATAAAAAACGATGTTCCAATTCTGCGAAATCTCCGGATAAGCGGAACTGATCTACAAAGGCTCTGTTAACCTGATTTTTGGAGGGTTTTTCACGAATATCACCGGCTTCTCCCCTACCGATTCCAAAAGTGGTCTCAATACCAGTTCCGCATTCACAGCAGTCTGATCAAGGATACCTGATTCCAGCGCAGCATCCTTAACTTTTTGCTCCGCCATTCGGTAACCCTCCTGAATAAATTCCTGACGATTGATGCGACGCCCTGTTTCCAGCGCATAAATATATGTTGACTCCATATCCAATTTATGATTACACAACTCCGGCTCCGGAAGTTGGACATAAAGCGTGTCATTTCTGACTTGAATATGTTCGTCTTTGATCCTGGTAAGGTCGATGCACCCTATGGCCGAACCCGATGATACCAGCACCATCTTAGCGTCCTCGCCCCAGTTGATAATATTAAAGTAGTCCTGCCGTCCCTTCTTCTGCAATTCCGTGATGTCCCTGAAATTATACCGCACCAGCTCCAGCTTACCAAGAGACTCGATCTTTTGGAGTACGGAGTTTTGAATAACTGTGGTTTGTTCTGAACTTGAATTAAATACGCCTGAGGTATATAAGTTCATCCATAGCATGCAAGCCAGCACCAGTGCTATGATCCAGGGGATCAGTTTTAGTATGACTCTTAAGGTGAGCATTTATCTACAATTTAAGCATGAACAAGAAAGTACGATTTATATAGGTTTTGGTTTCCTATCTGAATTATTGATATTGTAATGTGAAACACACCGTATCAGTTCTCTTTATGATTGTATGTTTTTCCGGCTTTAGCCAGGGAAAATTGGTCATTGAACCGGAAAGTCCAAAGCCTGGTGATGTCATCACTTACTTCTATGAACCGGAGGAGAAATCCATCTATGTCGAAACAATTTTACAGCTCAAGGAAAGGACTGGTCTCCTAAATAGGTCAATAGATATCCCTGCTGATCTAGACGGAACAAAATGGAGCGGGCAGTTTCAAATTCCCTCCAATTGTGTTGGTTTCAATTTATTATTTAAAAATGACAAAGGTGAATATGATAATAATGAAGGCAATGGGTATTATACAATGATACTCGACGAGTTCAATAATCCAGTACCTGGAGCCCTTGCTGCCAAATCCACCTTATATTTTGGCGATAGAATTCACAATATTGATCCTCAATTTCAGAAAGTCATTGAACTTCTGGATCGAGAGTTATCGATAAACCCCGATATGATTCCTTACTTTCTGAGTTCTTACCAGCACGCTGCATCAGGTCTAATAAAATTACCAGGTCGAAAAGATAGCACGGCGATTATAAAGTTGATATTCTGGCTTGATAGTATCAATAACGCAAGAGATCGAGTTACTGAAGAATGGATTCTAAGAGATGTGGCTTTCCAATATAGCTGGATTAGCGATCGAGACAAAAAAGAAGAACTTTTTGATTACATCATTAATAGATTCCCTGAAGGGCATATCAGCTTGGAAAGAAAGGGGCAATCATGGGTAAGACCTCTTCATTATGCCTCAAGTTTGGATGAGGGGTTGTTGTACTACGACAGCATGGTACGAT
Organism: Cyclobacteriaceae bacterium; assembly: GCA_965228045.1. GTDB lineage: Bacteria > Bacteroidota > Bacteroidia > Cytophagales > Cyclobacteriaceae > JANQEU01. The sequence goes on from OZ245789.1 coordinate 4,080,547, forward strand.
TTCATGAAAATTGGATGAGAAAATTAAATTTTCATACCACAATAAATAATGAAAGTAAAGAACAGGAGCCATCCAGGGAAGAGTTACGTGCCTTAACTTTTTTTGTACAATATCAGGCAGGGAAGGGAATAGCACTAAGCAAACTAATGTATCACTACATAAACAAGGGTAAATTGGATGAATGGAAATCGCAAATTCAAACTATTGAAACGATAAGGGGCAAAGCAATAATAGTAGAACAGTTTAAGAATTACACTCTTCGAAATGATACCTTAATGAGAGAATCCCTCGGACAAATATCCTTTCTGGAAAAAGAATTGGCCATGAGACTCGGAGCAGAGAGATCAGTCCATGAACGATTCTTTTTCCGAATGAATGATAAAGAAATTGAAGAAGATAGATTACGACAACTTCTGGATGCTAAACTCTGGAAGACCGATGTACTGATGGCCCTTGGCAAGAAGATAGATGCTTATAAAGAACTACAGGATATGATATCATTGAGTAGTCTCAAATTCGAACGGTACAATATTGAAATTATCAATAGACTGAGGGAGCTTGGATTTGAGAAGGATGCTGAAGAACTGAAATTAGAAATTGAAATCAGAAAACTTCAAACGATCCAATACAAGGAAAAAACGGCCGTCATAAATGGACAAGTTTACTCTTTTGATAGCCTTAAATTCAAAAATCAAGCGGTTACAAGGAATACAGGAATGAAGGCTCCGAACTTCAAACTCGAAAATGGAGCTGGTAATACGATTTCATTAAAGGATCTAAAAGGTAAAGTCGTAGTTATTGACTTCTGGGCTACCTGGTGCCGACCGTGCCTTGAAGTGTTCCCGACATTTGGAGAATTAGCTCAGGAATATCCAGAAAATAAAGTGGTTTTCCTTTTGATCAATGTCGATTTAGAAAATAGCTATTCGGAGAAGGTTACCAAAAAGTTTGTATATGATGAGGGTCTCGATCTAAACCTGATATTTGATGATGCCAACCTGAGCACGAAGAAAAATTATGGTGTGCTGGCATTGCCAACATGCATTGTTATTGACACCAATGGAGTGATTAGATACCGAAAGGTAGGCCTTCAAAATATTTCAGATTTCAAGACACAACTTCGGAATTGGATTACATCTCTTTCTGATTCCGGCACTTATTGATTTGATAATTGCATTTCCATCAGCCATTTCTTGGCCATTTCGATGTCGTAAAAGACTTTCAGGTGATAGTTTTTTGGTTTTCGAAGATTTAAGAAGAAGTTTAGCAATGCTTCATTAGGTATTTTTCTGAAAACCAATGCGGTAAATACGTGATCAAACTGGTTTGACATCTCCGTGACCGCATCTTTCATGTGATCCAGATCCACTAAAACGGAGTTCAGTTGAAACTGAAATTCACCACTTGTAAAATCGTCAACATTGTACAGACTTCCAATGTGCAGATAATCACGGGTAATGTCATTACAGACATCTACGATATCTCTGATGGTATACAGACCTTCATTGACAACATAGACAATGTTTTTGTCCTTGTCATATTTTGTGGTGATCAATGTACGAGCAGTTTTAAGCGAGACGCAAATTTAACGGAACTTTCGAAGGACTAGTGCTGATCCTTTTTTTCAAGAGCCAGTCTTTGGCTTCAGCCTGTATCTTAAAATGCGCGAATTCGTAATTGTCCGGTTTCTCCAGTTTTTCATAAAACTTAAGAATGCCCGGATTATCAAGGGCCAGCACAGCCGCCGAGTACATGACCATGGGGTCATACTAACGAATTGAACTTCAAAAAGTTGGCTCCGGTTCGTGCCCAAAAGTTCTCGACTATTGTCCACTACTTAGTTTGATACTTCGGAATTATCACCCTTGGGTATATTGCCGTCCATCGTCAATTTATTGGGATCAATTTTTTTAAGCTGGTTGATGTGATTCGTTTCAAAAGGAAATTTTATATTTTAGTGTCCCGCTCATGAAAAAATCAGCTATTTCAAAACATGTTCAAGCCAATTCTATCACGTGACGAACTAGATACTCTTGATCGCGACGGCTACTTAATTCTAAGAAATTTATTATCACTCACTGATATTGAGGTAATCAAAGAAAAAATTCTTTCGATAAAGACGCAAGAAGGCTGCCGAATGGGCGAATATGGCACATCACCAGTGAGAGAAAGTCTTATTACACACAATCGAATGATGCAACTTAGACTATTTGATGCCCTCTACCAAGTAGTAAAGTTCACGCTTAATCTATGCTTCAATCTACTACCCTTTACTAAGAGTATATTCTTTCATTCAATCAGGAAGAATCCATCTGAAATGACACCTTTCAGGAAGGAATTTAACCAAATGTTAATAACGGTTTTTGAGCAGTTTGACAAGGGTGACGAAAGAATTTGCGATCTGGTTAATAAAGGAGAAGAATTCAGCATTTTCTTTAGAAATCCGAAGGTCCTTGCAGCGGTAAACCATGTGATTGGTCCCAATTATAAATTAAGTTCGCTAAATCTAAGGTCGCCAAAAAAGAACTCTAGGTCACAAGGTCTACATGTAGATTACCCTTGGGCAGTCCGAACTGGTGATTATTATGCATGTAATGCGCTTTGGTTATTGGATGATATGACATTAGAGAATGGACCAACGAGAGTTGTTCCCGGATCACACAAGAAAGAAAAATCACCCAATCAGGAAATAGTAAATATTAGAAATGTACATCCGGATGAAATTCGATTAACGGCGAAAGCAGGGGATGTAATTTTTCTTAATTCACACACATGGCATGGTGGTACCTCCAATCAAAATGGAAATAGTCGCGCCATCATCCAGTCATATTTCGTTCATAGGGCTCATCCGCCCCAACAATGCCAAAGGGCGATTCTTTGTGAAAACACATCGAAGTACCTCAGTGAAGAGGATAAGAGGATTCTTGATATTCTTTAAGTACGCATTTAGCGCTAACTATAATCATCAAAAGAGTATAAGTAGAAGTATTTGGTTTCACCATCCTCCGTGACCTCCAACCGATCAAAAAAGCCGTTTTCGAGTTGATTGAAAAATATCTCCCCCAGTACCTCGTGATGATCTATAAGCTCGAAGGCATAAAGCTCATTGAAGTCGACAGCTGTTTTGATGGCCTTCCCGTAAGAGTTACGATCCAGCTTGTGCAAAGTCGACCATGGGGAATCCGCAGAAAGTGCTTTTGTAAGAATTTCCATCTTTCCTTCATCCTCCATCACATTTTTGAGGCGTGTCAGGTACTCTTCCTTTTGCAAAAGATCCTCCGATACCTGGTCCCAGATGTCCACCGGAATCAACTGCGCCCTGTGTGGATCGAGTGAGATGCCCTTCAATTGATTTGAAAACTCCTCCGAAGTCAGCACCATCCAGACCTTTTTTCCTATCTGCACCAAAGCAGCATTGTCATCCAGCACCCTTACGTCTACCGAGCTGGGCTCACATTTAAAATATCGCGCAGATTCTACGGTGATTAGGTCAACAGGAAATTCCCACATAGTCTATAGTTTGGCCAAATATAATGGAAATCAGTTCCTACGGGTCATAAAGGTGAATTTGACCATTGAAACTACTCCTGCCGAATTTAAGAATGTAATCTTTACTCCGACCTTAGTGACAGGACCGGGTTGGATCTTGCTGATTTTATGGTCTGAAAACTTATGATGACAAGAGTGATGACAACCGCTGACAACAAGCCAAGCACTAACACCCATGCCGTAATGTTGATCCGATACTCATAGTTTACTAACCAACCGGACATATAGTAGTAGGCCATTGGCAAAGCAAACACGCCAGCTACACAAATCAGGAACACAAATTCCTTCGTCAGCAGTTGCCAAAGGGACAAAACAGATGCTCCCAATACTTTTCTGATTCCAATTTCCTTGGTGCGCCTTTCCGTGACATAAGCCACCATCCCCACCATGCCCATGCAGCTGATAAACAGCGCAAGAACAGTAAAAAAACCTGCCAGCTTCCCAATCCGCTCTTCACCTCTGAATTTCCGCGCATAGTCATCATCCATAAATCGATAGCCAAAAGGCATATCGGGATCGAAACGCTTAAATACCTTCTCTGTTTCGGCAATAGCCGCCGCTATATCTGCACCCTCCCGGATTCTCATGGTCACGATATCAGACCTGTCATAGTCGATGAAATAGATCATCTGATTTACCGGCTCATAAGGGGACTGGGTGATCATGTTTTTCACAACTCCGATGATATGGTAATCGCCATTATCACCCCAGGTGATCTTTTTCCCAATCGGATCGTCAAAACCAAGGTATTCAGCGGCAGCCTCATTGATGATGAAGGCCATTGAGTCTGTTGTATATTCCTTCGAAAAATCACGTCCCTGGAGAACCTCCCAGCCTATGGTTTTCCCAAATTCGTGACTCATTCGGATGGTGTAAAACTGCTCCTGAGTATCCGGATCTTTACCTTCCCAGTCAAATCCGCTGTTGTTGACATAGGTCTGACTGATCATATTGTCGGATTTCCCGACTTCCTCAATGAATCCCGTCTGGATCAATTCATTCCTAAAACTTCCGTAGCTATCGCTGATCTTATCACTGATGCTGCTGCTGAATAAATTGGATTGATCATACCCCAGGGATCGGTTTTTGCCAAATTCAATCTGTTTACTCACCACCAGGGTGCCAATGATCAATGCTATTGAAATCGTGAACTGAACCACTACCAGTACTTTCCGCGGAATGTTTTTGCTGTTTCCCGTTAGAGCTCCACCCTTCAATACGACCAAAGGTGAAAATGACGAAAGATAAAAGGCAGGGTATACACTCGCTAATGTTCCCGTCACCACCGTAGTACCGACACCGATTATCCAAAATACCGGACTGTACCACCAACCGTCAATGTCCTTTCCTGTCAGGTCAGAATAAAAGGGTTCCAGGATAAGGACAAGGGAGATGGAAACCAAAAATGCCAACCCGGTAATGACCAAAGCCTCCACAAAAAACTGCTGGATCAGCTGGCCACGAAAAGGGCCGAAGGTTTTTCGGATACCAATTTCTCTCGACCTTTTTTCCGAACGGGCAGTGCTCAGGTTTATAAAATTGATGCATGCCAGAAGCAACACAAATATCCCGATGGTACCATACAATCTTACGTATTCAATGCGCCCACCAACGGAAACGCCGTTTTCAAACTTTGAATAAAGGTGCCACTTAGACATAGGATGAAGGAATACCTCGGGCTTCATGACTTCGGCACTTTCCTTGTCGATGTTGTCCCGCTTGATATGGCGGATGGCCTGGGAGGCCTGCTCGAAGCTGATGTTGTCAGCCAATTGTACGTAAGTTCGAAACCAGCTATTACCCCACCCTACCCAATCAGGTTGCCACTTTTCATATAATTCCCATGAACCGAAAAACTTAGCCCCTGATATTGAAGAATTATCCGGGAGATCACTGAAAATACCCCTGACGATCAACTGTTCACCGCTGCTAAGTGTAATGGTTTGATCCATCGGATCCTTGTCCTTAAACAAAACCTCGGCCGTCTCCCGGGAGATCAGAATAGAGTAAGGATCGGTAAGTGCATCTCTTGATCCCTCCTTCATTTCTATCGAAAGCATTTCCGGAAAAACAGATTCCACGAACATGCCCCTTCGGACATAAGAAACATCGTCTACGAACATAATACGATCCATAAAATGACTGGTGCTGCTGACGTGCTTGAAATTCTGTCCATAAACCTCGCGAAGCTCCGGTGCAAATTGCTTGGGTGAACTCCACCAGGTTTCTATCTCACCGTCAAAGGTTTGGTTGAGCATGGTTCGTGCTATCGTATCATAATTTTTATGACTTTTATTGTACGTCATTTCGTCCCAGACCCATAGGCTCAGGAGGATAACTACTGCCATACCAATGGCCAGGCCGCTGATACTAAGAAAAGAATACGCTTTGTTCCTGGCGAGCTGTCGCCAGCTGACTTTTAAATAATGTTGATACATAATCCGATTACTTTGAGTTTTTATTTTGAAAAGGGGTCGAATGGTCCCTGGCCGGAAAAGCAGTAGCACATCAATAAAGAAGAGCAGTTTTGCCCGACGGAGTCCTTTCGACATGACGTTATTTTGAAAGTGTTCTATCAGGTCACCTTCTATGTCATAATGATAGTCGGGATGGCAAAACCACTTCAGCAGCGCTAATGCAAATTTTGGTGGGAACGGGTCAGGGCGATGTGTCATCTCTACTTTTCCAGTCCAAGTTCAGCATGTGGAATAGCGTCCCAAAGATCATTGCGGGAATCACGGGAAGACTTTAGTACGGCGTGTCCGGCTGTGGTCAGGCGAAAGTAGAGTTTGGGTCTACCACCACGTTTGTCATTAGTTTCTCCCAATGCGGATTTCAGGTAGCCTTTCTTCTCCATCCTGCGCAGTGTGGCCTGAAGTGCTCCCACGCTCACCTTACGGTCCAACCTGTCCTTTATTTCTTCCTTAATAGCCACTCCGTACGCGTTGTCATTGAGTATGGCTACGGTCAGCAGCACCACCTCCTCAAACTCACCAATTCGATACTTCATAGGTTGTTTCCTTTTTGTAGTGTTGCTAAATAAGCGTATTATTAGGTTATTTCCTAATTGTAGTGTTGGTTTTGAATTATAATCTTTGGGTAGACGGAGTGGAAAGCTAAAGTGATTCAACAAAAAAGCTCGTCCATCTTTCGATAAACGAGCTTTTCAGCAGTCCCTACTAGGAGGACCGAGCGTTAAGAATTGATCCCGTGGATCAATTTAGCGAGGGGCCAGCCTGCGGGGGGAGCCCCCTGGGGACTGCAAGAATGACGTTCCAAACTTTGATATCATTTTGACCAATAAAAAAAGTCCACCCACGATAACATGAGTGAACTTTCTTGCAGTCCCTAGGGAACCGCACCCCATTAATTCTATTTTCCCAAACTTTATCTAAAAACCCCTCTAATGAGGGTTTTTAAGCTGCATCAGTAAAAAAATAAGAGTAATCTTGATTAAAAGGAATGAAATGAAACCGCAAAAAATTCCGAAAACGACTAATCATCTTCAAAAGGATTTAATTTATTCATTGTTGACTCTTTTGTGCTCATTTCTTGAATTTTTGCATTCAATGCAATATCAATTACACTATCTAACTCGGTATCATTAAACCTATCCACCATCTCATTGTGTTGATTTATGATTGCTTCAAGCTTTACATAGTTTTCTCTTGATTCCGAATTTATCCTATTTATCTCTTCTTCATTGTTATCTACCCCCTTTGTTGATACATGCCTTGAGATTATTCCTCCATCCGCTGAATAAAACTTCAAAGGGTTTCTCAATTTCTTCATCAAGTGCATCATTGCTCCATCGTAATCAGAATAGGGAACAGAAAACTTCACCACCTGAGCTTTAGAATTCGGTTTAAATTCACCATCAGGCATATCATGGATACTTAACATTTCTTCAGTAACATTCTTAGACAGTCTGTTTTTGTGAAGTTGAACTTTCTTCAATTTAAATTGCTGCAGCATCAGGTTTTTCTCTTGCTCTTTGGAAAAATTTTTAGGCAGAGTCCCTACAAATTCCGTTATTGATTTCTTCTGCTTTTCAATTAGTTCATTCATTTATAATTGCTTATTAAAAAGGACAATCCTCATCCGTTGCCCAGAATATAGTCTTTTTCCCTGTTAATCCGATGTGGACTCAATAATATTTTCGAACTTTGTTTCGGGCCAACTTTTCTTCCAATGGCTAAGTTTAATTTTAATCTGCGCAGTCCCGGAAAACTCAATCCAGCCCCAATTCATTTAATCATAAGGTACAATAACGATAAACTTGTATTTCCAACGTGAGAAAGAGTCGACTGGCCAATGCCTTAGAAGTTAAACCTGGCCTACTCTTTGAATTCGAACATAACCTTTCCGGCTAACACCTAAGTAAATCTGTGCAGACCCCTTTAGAGCTCTAAGAGGAACGTTCGCTTCTCGGCCGGTCAACGGTGCCGCCAAACAAAAAGAATTGCTTAATCAGGGTGAATCCCTTCAGGAATATAAATTTTCAATCTGTCAGTGGACATAAAATGTTATTGATTATTTCAAATTATATTTTTTTAAGTGACATATTGTCATCTTATCGGTCATTTATTAGTGTTGGTGGAATTCGGCATAAAATTTGTTACTCAAAACTGTTCCTGTCTATGAGTGTGACAATCGTCTAATCTCAACCGGGGTATGCAGTTCTTTTGATCTTCTTATTCTTGACAGGGCTAATGGCCCTTATGGGTCGCTGTAATTTTTATTCACGCTTAAATACCAAAAGATGATTACAAACGACCAACAAGTTCAGCTCAATGATATTCTGGACCTACTAACAAAAAATCTAGATATATCTAAATCCGATTTCGACTCGATAGTGCAGTCTTACAATGCGGTTTCCGAGTTATTATCTCAAGAAAATTCGGTGTTGTCAGATTACAATCCTGAAATTGCTCCCCAAGGTTCTTTCATGATTGGGACCGTAATAAAGCCAATCAATGAAGAGGACGATATTGATGTGGATTTAGTCTGTAAACTCAAAGGTAAAGACCCTAGGTGGACACAGTTTGATTTAAAAAAGCAAATTGGAGACCTATTAAAGAACCACGATGTTTATAATAGACTGCTGGAAGTCCCAGACGGACGTAGGTGTTGGACTCTAAAATATAGGAATGAATCTCAAGTGGCAAATAAGAAATACCACATGGATATTCTTCCGGCTGTAATAGATGACAGGCACAATGAACTCTTAATGAAAGCCTTGTCTTTTCAAAAAGCCTTGTCTTTTCAAGAAGAATCTAACGTCAAGGAATTATCCATAAGAATCACGGACAAATTACGTGACGACTTTTTCAGTCAGATAAACCATTTTACATGGCTAAAAAGTAATCCTTTTGGTTATGGTGTATGGTTTATTAGGAAAGCTAATCGTGAGTTTGCCAAAGGCGTTATGGTTAGCAACAGTATCGAACCTATCCCTGTTTATAGGGAAAAGAAGTTACCACTGCAACGTATTGTACAAATACTCAAGAGACATCGTGATATCAAATACGGTGGTGACGAGCATAAACCAATTTCAATTATAATAACAACCCTGGCTGCGAAAGCCTACCAAGGTGAGGATTTCTCCATCAACTCCCTAATTCAGATTGTGGATCGTATGACCTCTTTTATTGAAGAAAGGTACTCTCCTGAACACGATAGGATGATTAAGTGGATAGAGAATCCCGTCAATAGTGAAGAAAATTTTGCCGACAAATGGTCTGAAGCCCCAAAAAAGAAACGAAACTTTTACGAGTGGATATCCTCACTCCGACAGGACCTTGAAACATGGACAAGCGGAACACTTTTAGGACCTGATCTACATGATCATCTTGGAAAATCCTTTGGAAAAGGACTTATGGCTGTTTCACTTGCTGACTATGGTCAAAAAATGTCAATATTAAGGGATAGTGGAAATTTAAGAATTTCAAAAGATCAAGGAACCATTGGCAATCAGGGAATGAAGATGAAGACTCATAATTTTGAAGGAAATTCTCACGATGCCAAGTAAGTTCATTCCCAAACATGGAAGAACTGATCGACAACCTTTAATATCTGCAAAATCACAATTAATTCGAATAAGAAATTCCTTTCCAAATTCGGTAGTTCTTAAAGCTGACGGCAAATCTTTTTCGGTATTACTAAAATTAAGACCTACCCCGCTGAGTAAAGAATATGACATCAAAATTAATTTTGAAGGTACCCGAGTTAAAATTTATGTTGTGAAAGAAAAATTGAAAGTCGCAAATAATCGTAAACGTTTGCCACATGTCTATTCACATGAAAAACAGCAACTATGCCTTTATTCAGTATCAAAGAAGGAATGGGCTGCCCATCTATCAATTACTAGTACTATTATACCTTGGACATCCGACTGGTTGATGCATTACGAACTATGGCTATATACAGGTCTTTGGTCCGGTGGGGGACATAATGAATATCCAAATGAAAATGGCATCCGAATCACAGAAGAAGTTTAAAATTCTCAGTATTGATGGTGGAGGCATAAGGGGCATTTTACCACTTACTTTCTTGGCAAATCTTGAACAACAATTAAAAAGTACCGGAAATCCCCAATGGAAACTTCATAATCACTTTGATCTAATCTGCGGAACATCTACAGGAGGAATAATATCTCTGGCAATATCCTTGGGAATCCCAACAACAGAAATACTTGATCTGTATTTCGATAATGCCAAGAAAATTTTCCACCGCCGGTTTAATCCGCTAAAACCATATAGCAATTCAAATCTTCAAAATCTTATTCGAGAAAAATTCCAGGATGCTAAAGGAAGAGATCAATTGATGAAGGATTGTAAGACAGCCACTTGTATTACCTCATACAATTTGTTTAATGGCTCACCAAATATTCATAAAAGTGCCTATCATGAAAACTGGATCAGAGACCCAGAAATACCAGCTTATCAAATTGCTTTGTCCACTTCAGCTGCCCCTACATTTTTTAAACCATATAACTCAGAATATAAGGATGGTAACCAATTAGTTAAAAAATTATCAAATATGGTGGACGGTGGAGTTTATGCAAATAATCCCACCCTTATAGGGATAATTGAAGCTACAGAGGTATTTGAACAGCCACTTTCGAATTTGAAGATTTTATCGCTCGGAACAGGACATAAAGAATTCACCAACAAAAGAAATGTATTAAACTGGGGCAAGTTAAGATGGATCAATAAGGGTAGAATAATTGACTTATTTATGCAAGGTCAATCCCAGCATGTCGAAAATCTAATTAGCATCATGCAGTTAGGTCCAGATAAAATTCGGTATTCCAATCCTACGTTCATTTACGACCGTCTTAACATCAATTTTGATAAATCATCCCAAGTAAAGCTGAATGAAACAAATGCTTCAAAATTGAAAAAACTTAAGCAACTGGGTGACAAAATGTATTATGAAGAATCACGAAGAATAATAGAAACGTATTGCGATGCAACTAATACATAGAATCTTAGTTATTGGCGCTTTGGCGTGGATAGGTAAAAATCTTTTTAGTAAAACTGACAACAGGCCTAAGAAAGAATTAAAGCTATATTCAAATTGTCACGATGAGTTTATTCAGTTTAACCGAAATATTGAGATACCAAGAGATAAAATTGATAACCTTATTAGAGCCCATCAAACTATAAGGTCCAAAATAAAGAAGTATATCGCAAACTCAACCCTCTTAGATGCTCCTGAATTTTTTATTCAAGGTTCTTACAAAACAAAAACCTTGATTGATAATAATGGCGGCAAATGCGATGTGGATTTGGGAATTGTTTTTCCAGGTAAACCCCAAATTAAGTTATCAAGACTCAAAAATCATCTTAAGAATGCACTAATAAGTCATACTTCCAAAGGTGTATCTGCCAATGGTAATTGCATTTCAGTAAATTATGTAAGGGATTTCCATATAGATCTTCCTGTATTTTACCAGCAGGACAATCAGATATACTTTGGATCAAAATCAGGTTGGACTATCTCCGATCCAAAAGGATTTGCTGAATGGTTTAAAATTGAATCTAGGAAAAACCCTCAGTTTAAAAGAATTGTACGCTATTTGAAAGCATGGGCTAGCTTGAAGCAATATAAGACTAGGATCAAAATGCCAAGTGGTCTGGTACTTACCATTTGGGCAAGAACATTCTATATCAAAAGCAAGTACGACGATGTTTCCTTTGTGAAGACCTGTTCAAGAATTCTACAATATATGGATCAAACGAGCATTGACAATTGGAAAGCGATAATACCCGTCCCACCAAGAGATAACGTAATAAATCGGCTTACTTATAGTCAAAAAGTAAACTTCTATGAAAAATTTGGAGTTATGGTCTCATATGGAATTAAGGCAATATCTCAGCCGAAAAGACACATAGCTCTTAAATACTGGAGTAAAATATTTGGATCAAAGTTCTCTGGTTATTCCTCATTTCGAATCTGAAACGAAAACGATTCCGAAAACCAAAAAGAAAAAGCCCTCGTAACACGTTGGTTTCGAGGGCTTTAACATTCAAGGTTGCAGTCCCTAGGGGAATCGAACCCCTGTTTCCAGGATGAAAACCTGGCGTCCTAACCCCTAGACGAAGGGACCGGGTAATATTTTATACAACCTTTCAGTTGCTGTCTACTTGGTTTTCATCCCAGTCTGAAAACCTGGCGCCCTGACCGGGCCGTGTCTAACCCCTACCTGTCCGCCGAAGGATTCCGCAGGCGGAGACGAAGGGACCGAATATCTTCGGATTTTAATCAAACCAAATCATGTCTTTCTTTCACAAGAATTAGTCTGTGCCAGAGGACAAGACCAGGTTTAATCTCCATCAAAAACTTTCCAGCTTTTTTTGGAGGTGCAAATATAGAACGGGTTTGTATTTTCGCAAACCCGAACTCAGAAATAATTTTACCCAAACGTCATTTTTAAAAACCTCACAGAATTCTTTCAGGTAATGCATTGTTATTCCTGTTATCTTAGGAATTACTCATTATGAAAACACTCCGTGCCGTCTCTCTCGCGCTGTTCTTTACCATTTCCACATTGGGGGTCATCGTGACCATCCAGCTGTTCAAAAAAGACTACGACTCCCCTCCCCTGGAAAACAAATCAGCGCCGCACTTCACCGCACAGACCGTTTCCGGAAAGCAGTTTGACCTTCAGCAAGCCTCCGATACCACCATCGTGTACATAGGTTTTCTCCGCTTCTCAAGCTGTCCCGTCTGTAATTTCAGGGTGCATGAACTGATCGGCAAAATGGATGAATTCAAAAATAAGGGCATTCTCCCCATCATCGTTTTTGAGTCGAGTCGTGAGGATCTGGAAAAATACGCCGACTTCTATAAGATCCCTTTTGAAATGATCCCGGATCTGGACAAAGAGCTCTACGACCTGTATGAGGTGGAAGAAAACATCATAAAGCTGACCATCAATTCCACCGGCGATGAGGTGGACGAGCTGTTCGAGGTGGGTGAAGACTTGTTCTATGATGATGCTCCCATGGCCCCTAAAGGTAACCAATCAAGACTTCCGGCCGATTTTGTCATCAGCAAGGGTAAATTCATCAAAACAAATTATGGTCGCCACATCGGTGACAGCATGCCCATCGAAAACATTTTAGCCGCAGCGGGTAATTAACTTCCTTCGGAATTTCCGGTCCATTTAAAAGTATTTGTACCTTTGAATCAAAGGCCGACCTATATGAAGAAGAAACTATCTGCTCTCACATTTTCGCTATTAGCCTCTATAGTGGCATTTGCACAGCAGCATGGTGAAGACATAACCGACGAAATGGAGCAGGAACCCTCCAGTTTTACCAGCGAAACCAAATGGGCACTCATTGCGATCTGGACCGTGGTCATAATCATCCTCGTGCTCAGGACATTTAGAAACAAAGCGGATGTATAATTCAGATCAAAGCCTATTGACTTTCATCTGAGACCTCCCTATTTTGTATTCCAATGGAAATTATCATCATTTCCGCGGCGGCTTTCCTCACTGCCATCCTTACATTTTTTTCCGGGTTTGGTCTTGGCACCATTTTAACACCAGTATTTATCATCTTTTTCCCCGTGGACCTGTCTATCGCGCTAACGGGAATCGTTCACTTTGTCAATAACATTTTTAAGCTGATCCTTGTCGGAAAAAGTGCGGATCGTTCCGTACTGATCCGTTTTGGGGTGACCGCTGTGATTGCTGCCTTTATCGGGGCATGGCTGCTGGGTAGTATTTCGGACATGAAGCCAATACTGACCTACGAGTTTTTTGATTCGTACATTGAGGTCACTCCTCTAAAAGCCATCATCTCAGTCGTGCTCATCTTCTTTTCTTTGTTCGAATTGATCCCGGCACTTAAAAAAATCAGCTTCAGCAAAGACAAGCTCCCTATCGGAGGCCTCCTGAGTGGATTCTTTGGAGGTCTGTCAGGACATCAGGGTGCCTTGAGAAGCGCTTTCCTGATCAAAGCCGGATTGACGAAAGAAGCCTTCATCGGTACCGGCGTGGTGATAGCCTGCTTCATTGATTTTACCCGATTGTCCGTTTATTCCACCCGGTTTATGGATTCCGGTCTCGGAGAGTATACCCAGCTGGTGATTTTTGCTTCTGCTTCCGCAATACTCGGGGCATTCATCGGAAAAAAACTCCTCACCAAAATTACCCTGGAGTTTGTACAGCAGCTTGTGGGGATCATGCTGATCCTGATTTCCCTGGCACTTGGCCTTGGATGGATCTAAACCACGTAGACATTGTCTCCAAACTTCTTCGAAACCACATGCACATTTCCTCCAACCTCAAGCTCAGTAGAATCGTCAAATGTGCGTCGATCCAGGACTCTGACTTTGAGGTCAAGCCCAATGCCCAAACTGGTGGCATACTTCAGAAAAGCTGCGGAGCTGTCTTTCACCGCCACGATCTTATATTCTTTTCCTGTTTCGACCTCGGACAGCCGCTTCTTAGAGGGGCTCGCTATCTCTCCATCCGTACCGGGAATAGGATCTCCATGCGGATCTACTTTGGGGTAACCCAATAGTTTATCAAGTTGATTGATCAGCTTGACAGACTTAATGTGCTCAAGCTGCTCCGCTACTTCATGCACCTCATCCCAGGTGAATTCCATCTTCTCATACAGAAACGTCTCCCACAGCCGATGCTTCCGAATCACATTTGAAGCCAACTTCCTCCCGTCCTCGCTCAATGAGATGGCTCCGTATTTCTGATAGTCTACCAGGCCTTTTTCAGTCAGCCTTTTCAGCATATTGGTAACGGTAGCCGGGGCAACCTCCATCACCTCAGCGATCTCATTGGTACCTAGTTTTTTGGCCCGTTTCTGAGAACTAAGATTAAATATGACTTTTAGGTAATTTTCTTCCGTATTGGAAAGCATACACAAATAAATATAAATCTAACTTTAAAGTTGTGTTCATCTAACTTTTTATTTTAGCTTTGCTAAAGATGATCAATCTGGAAAGACTTCTTGTCGCGATGATGATGGCATTCACATGTGGATGTGAATCCCTGATCCCGGAAGCACCCGCCGAAGACAGCCTATTGGACGGGCCGGTAGAAGGACTGTTCCCGGAACAGCAAGGGCAGTTTCTGGAAGGTGACATCGCTTTTAATGACGAAGTTTTCTCATCCGAAACTGGGCTGGGGCCATTTTTTGTGGCCACATCCTGCGCGAGTTGCCACGTGGGTGACGGAAAAGGTCATCCATTCACCACGCTTACGCGTTTTGGTCAGTCGGCACCCGGGGACAATGAGTTTATGGGTCTAGGCGGTCCACAGTTACAGAATCGTGCACTTCCGGGGCATGCGCCTGAAACATTGCCGGAAGGTGCATCTTTCTCCAGGTTTACACCCCCGGCGGTTACAGGACTTGGTTTTCTTGAGGCTTTGACGGATGCACAAATTCTTGAAAATGCGGACCCCGATGACATAGATGAGGACGGAATCTCAGGTCGGCCCAACCACATACCACCACCCGAATACTTCCAACCAAAGTCAGGAAACAATCCAGTCAGGGGACAGTACCTGGGCCGGTTTGGCAAGAAAGCAGCCGCACTGGATCTGCTCCATCAGACGGTCCTTGCCTATAAGGAGGACATGGGAGTGACCAGTGAATTTGAACCCCTCGAACCTGAAATCTATAATCGGGCAGACATCGCAGCAGACGCTGTACCTGAACCGGAAGTGGCTTCTTCTACTGTCAGAAACGTAGTTTTTTACTTACAAACACTGAAAGCACCCATCCAGCGCGACCAGAACGATGCTCAGATCATGAGTGGCCGGGAAATATTTTTGGAAATCGGATGTTCTGATTGCCATATTCCCGAATGGACCACTCCCTATTCGGAAATAGCCGCCATTAGCTATAAAACCTTTTACCCCTATACCGATATGCTTTTGCATGACATGGGGCCCGACCTGGATGATGGCTATACGGAAGGAAGTGCGGAAACGTACGAATGGCGTACGCCACCTCTTTGGGGATTGGGACTTTCAAAGAATTCACAGGGTGGCGAATACTTTCTGATGCACGATGGTCGAGCGAAATCAATTGTTGATGCCATCGAATTGCATGGCGGAGAGGCCGATCGTAGTCGGGTCAACTTCATCACGCTTGACCCGACTGAGAAAGTGGAACTACTTAAATTCCTGGAGTCTTTATGAAAAGAAAAGACTTCATAAAAACCTGTGGACTGGGCTGTATGGGAGCGGCATTTGGGCCTACCCTTTTATCCTCCTGTTCCAGCACCAAAATCCTAAGCCAGGTACCTGAAGAAAACAGAATAAGATTCTCAAAAAGTCAGTTCCTGGACGATAAGGGCAAAACTTTGAGATACGTCATCGTGGAGGTCCCGGACTGGGAATATCCGCTGGTGGTCTACAGGAAAAACGAGAAAGAATACCAGTCGGTCCTGCTAAGATGTACGCACCAGGGCACGGAACTCCAGGTATTTGGGGATCTGATTGCCTGTCCGGCACATGGCAGTGAATTTAGCAACGACGGCCTCGTCATCAGCGGACCGGCATCCGGCAGGTTGACTACGTTTCAGACAAACTTTGATGACAACGATGTGATTGTAATGCTGCAATGAAGAGACTGGTAATCATAATGTCGCTGATCGTCGTAGTCGATCTTACGCAGGCCCAAAATCGGGATTCCATAGCTCCCGGTATGAACATGGATGCGGTCTACAACCGTCCTTTTCTGTTTAGTGACGCCCCCGTCTCGCTCGGTGGGTATATTGAGGCCAATTCAGACTATACCGGTTCCGATGGCATCACCGATGGTCTGTCTTTTCAAATTCCCCGGCTTACACTTTTTGTTTCGGCTTCTATCAACACCAGGATCAAATTTCTCTCGGAAATAGAGTTTGAGGAAGGTGGTAAGGAGATTGCCATCGAATTCGCATCTGTGGATGTGGAGTTTCATCCTTTGCTAAACCTTCGTTCCGGCATCATCATGAATCCCATCGGAGCCTTTAATCAAAATCATGACGGACCCAAATGGGAATTCATCAACCGACCTATTTCCGCCGTTACCATCATCCCTTCCACCTACAGCAACGTAGGCGTAGGTTTATATGGAAAGACCGCCCGAAACAATCTGGTGGTGGCTTATGAAGCCTATTTGTCAAATGGATTTGACCAAAGTATTATTGAAAACACGCAAAACAGAACCTGGTTTCCGGCATCAAAAGACCTGGAGGGACGATTTGAGGAGAGTTTTAACGGTTCACCTATGACTACCCTGAAGTTTGCGGTCAAGCACCTCAAAATAGCGGAAGTCGGTGTGTCATGGATGGGTGGATATTACAATAAGTTTGAAGCAGACGGACTGGTACTCGACAAAAAACGAAGAGCCGATATGTTCGCAGTCGATCTCAATACTTCCATAGGATTTACCGGTACAAACTTCATAGGAGAGTATGTATGGGCATTTGTAGACGTTCCGGATACCTATTCGCAGCAATTTGGAGATCAGCTTGAAGGTGGCTACCTGGACATAGTGCAACCGATTATGCGCAGGGAGGTTTTTAACTGGCCCAATGCCACGCTGAATCTGGCGGTCAGGCTGGAGTATGTGGATTACAATGTGGGTAAATTCACCGAAACCGGAGGACAGATATACGATCACAGGACGGCAGTAGTGCCTGGCATCAGTTTCCGGCCATCGCAGCTTACAGTCTTTCGGTTTAACTACCGGCTAGACAACGAAACGGACCTGCTTGGAAATCCCGCTGTGAAATCCGTGAGCTATCAATTTGGTTTTTCCAGCTATTTCTAAGCTGTTTTAACCATTTAAATCATTTATTCTTCCAATTTAGAAGCCGAAATCCCAACTTTGCCATTGATGCAAAGTAAAAAATCCAAAAGAGCGACTGTCCGCAAGGGGATTTCCTTCTTCCTTCTGGGACTATACTGCCTTGGGGTTTTTGCCGGGGACTTTCACGAACTTTTAGATCACGATCAGGACCACTCGGATACTGTCTGTGAAGAATCCTCTAAAGAGGACGCCTGCCACCTGGCAATCTATCACGGCGAATCGGAGGACAAATGTGACCATGAGCTGCATGTCTACTCCCTTGCTACGGACTGTGAGCTTTGTGATACTCTTTTGAGTAAAAAGGAATCACCAATCCTCCATTCAGAAGAAGAAAAATTCAGGCATTTCAGTATTGGAACTACTGTATTTATAGCGGATCAGCAGCAGGAAAACCAAGTATTCTTGCTTTTCCTGCGCCGGGGACCACCCGCATTCTCATTTTCATAGTAACCAATCCTTAACCTTTCTACTTTTTACAGCAAGACGCGAGTAAGCGTCATAACTATACTATTAAAATGAGATATTTATATAATTCAACTTTTCTATTAGCTACTCTATTTGTAGTCATACTTTCATCTTGTGGCAGTGACGATCCTGAAATCCCGAATGAGGAGGAATTGATCACGACTTTAGAATTCACACTTACACCGGAAGGTGGTGGAAGCAGCGTTGTATTCTCCTTTACCGATCTGGATGGTGACGGTGGAGATGCTCCTGTGATCGTAAATGGCACATTGGAAGATAGTACAAGCTATACCGGAACACTGGTATTGCTGAACGAAACAGAAGATCCAGCGGAAGACATTACCGAGGAAGTGGAAGAAGAAGATGCCGAACATCAATTCTTCTTTACCGTGTCATCCGGTCTGAATTTGGAAGTCACTTATGATGACATGGATGACAATGGTAATCCTGTTGGGATCGCGTCTATTGTTGAAACACTGGAAGCTTCTTCAGGAACGCTTACCATCTTGCTTCGACATGAGCCAGACAAGGATGCGGAGGGCGTAGCGGATGGCGATCCGTCTAATGCAGGTGGTGAAACCGACATTCAGGTAACTTTCGATGTGACAATCGAATAAAATTTTATTGAAGACCATTATCCTCTTCTTTGGTTGCTTGTGCCTGGCTTTTCAATTGAAAAGCCAGGACTGCAACCTTTCTCTTTCAGGGAAAGTAACTGACAAAAGCACCGGAGAGGTACTGCCATATGCTACCATCTTGCTTCCTGACAATCCGGGCAATGGAACCATTACCGACTCCAACGGGAATTTCAGGATAGAAAGCCTTTGTCCGGGAGGGCTTCATCTGGAAATAGGGTACACCGGATTTAAAACGAAGAGGATCTTTTACGATCTCAACCAAAACCTCGAAGTTTCAATTGAGCTCGAATATCATGATGAGCTGCTTTCCGAGCTGGTCATACACGGAGCTAAAGAACAAAGCAATACACAGGTCAGCCAGGCCCTGAATCAGGAATTAATTGAGCGAGAGGCCAATAAAAACCTGGGCAATATCCTGGAAAATATTTCCGGAGTAAACACGATCAAAAATGGGTCTGGCATCGCCAAACCAGTCATCCATGGCCTTTATGGCAATAGAATCACCATCCTGAACAATGGCATCCCCCAGGCAGGTCAGCAGTGGGGAAATGATCACGCACCGGAGATTGACCCATATTCCGGCAATCACGTCTCAGTAGTCAAGGGAGCATCTGCCATCGAATACCTAGGAAATTCCATTGGAGGTGTGGTGCTGGTAGAGCCGGACGACATTGACGATGACCCACATATCCACGGAGGCATAAATTATATATTTCAAACCAACGGCCGGGGTCATACTGTAAACAGTCGGGTCGGTAAGGCTGGTAAGTGGTTTCGATGGCGGGCTACAGGGACATTCAAACAAATTGGTGACCTGAATGCCCCTGATTATTATCTGACCAATACCGGAAAGTCAGAGAATAATGGATCGCTTTTGATCAGCAAGGACTTTGGAAACCTGTTTACTTCTTTATACTACAGTTATTTTGGAACGGATATCGGCATTTTACGAGGCTCGCATATAGGAAATCTAACTGACCTGGAATCGGCAATAGGCAGGGATCGTCCCTTTTTCACCGAGCAGCGTTTTTCCAACAATGTGAGTGCCCCCAGGCAGGAAGTGGGGCATCACCTGATCAAATTTGAGACTACCCTGCCAAGAGGTGATGATCATTTCAAATTTCGTTATTCGTTCCAGGCCAATGATCGTGAGGAGTATGACGTCCGTCGATCCGGCAGAACCAATATCCCTGCCTTAAGTCTTAATCTGCAATCCCACTTTGCAGATCTGGTATACCACAAATTCTTCGAAGACGCCCTCACCCTAAAATCCGGAATCCAGTTCCGGCTTGATGACAATGTAAACGACCCTGAAACGGGTATTTTGCCTTTAATCCCAAATTACCTGTCCATGACTCAGGGTGTGTTTGTGATCGGACAAAAGGACTTCAATAAGCTCTTTTTTGAGATGGGAGGGCGCCTGGATTACAAGTATCAGGATGTGGCAAGTATATCACGTTCTGTGCCTCGTGTAATCGAACGGTATGATCTCCATTTCTTCAATTACGCATTTAACACTGGCCTTCGGTATAAGTTGAGTAGTGATATAACCTCCAATCTCAACTTTGGTGTCAACCAAAGACCTCCTGAAATCAATGAGCTTTTCAGTTTTGGGTTGCATCAGGGTGTGAGTGGAATAGAGCGCGGAGACAGGAGCCTCAGTGAAGAGACCTCTTTCAAATCCGTACTAAGTTTTGACTGGAGATCTTCAGGAAAACTTTTTGTCCAGGCGCTTGGCTATGCCCAACACATTCGGAATTACATCTTTCTGGAACCGGCAGATGAATTTGAGTTGACCATAAGGGGTGCGTTCCCGGTTTACAATTATAACCAGACAGATGCGTCATTGATCGGCGCTGACCTTACACTGACTTACGAGCCTATACAAGCTATAAAATGGAATTTGACCTACTCGGGAGTACGCGGATTTGATGTGGTCAATGATGTACCACTGATCTTCATGCCTCCACCAAATTTCAAAAGTAGTCTTATATACTATCCGGGTACCATCGGACCACTATCTGAAAACTCAATTACCATCACAGGCAGGTATATAGATCAGCAGCGAAACTGGAACGAAGGTCAGGATTTTCTGGCCCCGCCGGATGCTTATTTTTTGCTGGGTATAAGGCTTAGCTCGGCCACCGATTTGAATAAAAACAAACTGCGATTCTTTGTTCAGGCAGAAAATCTCACCAACGTGAGGTACAGGGATTTCCTGAACAGGCTAAGGTACTTTGCTGATGAACCGGGCATAAACTTAAATGTCGGCCTGAACTTCAGTTTCTGAAAAATCACTCAAACCTGGTAATTCCATCGTTGACTTCAATCCAGTAACCATCCGGATCCTGAACGTAAAGCTGCTTGATCTTGTCCGGTCTTGTCGTGGTTTTACCTTTTTCTCCCGGCCAGTCATAGTATTCCACACCCTCCTTTTCCAGGAATTTGGCATAAGAATCCAGATCAGAAGTAGTGAGGGCCATGTGTATGCCTTTTGGTACTTTAAAATCAAAATCGGGAATCATGATGATATGCAGTTCCTGATTGTTACCCAAAGAAAACCAACGTATGTGCTCCTGCTCCGTGCCATCGTAGATCTCTTCCACAAAGAAGTATTTCTGATACCAATCGACACTTCGATCAAGATCAGCCACATTGATCGCATAATGATCAAAAGTGAACTTCATGTCTTTTGATTGCGAAAGACTGCTAAAAGAAACCAGGACCAACAAAAGGCTTAAATACTTCATATCATGTTTTTCTTGACTCACTAAGGTACGACTTTGTAACTTCATCCTCAATGCAGGGTTTTTTCAGAAACTCTGCAACTATTTCCAAAACCCAAAGTTTCCCCTGTGAGTAACTCAAAGATCAACTTGGAAGGACTTGAAGATAACTACCTGATGAAAAAAGTTCAGGAGGGAGATTTTAGCAAAATGGGTATTTTGTTTGACAGACATCAGGGAGCACTATTCGGTTATTTCTACCGGATGACAAATGACGCCTCACAAAGTGAAGACCTGTTGCAAAACGTCTTTTACAGGCTCCTGAAATACAGGCACACGTTCAAGCATGAAGGGAAATTCATCTACTGGATGTATGCCGTGGCCAGGAACGTGTCCATGGACCTTTTCAGGAAAAAAGATCCCATGAAGTTCTCAGATGACCTAACGG
Source organism: Cyclobacteriaceae bacterium (assembly GCA_965228045.1). Classification (GTDB taxonomy): domain Bacteria; phylum Bacteroidota; class Bacteroidia; order Cytophagales; family Cyclobacteriaceae; genus JANQEU01. Next base: position 4,102,715 of record OZ245789.1, read on the forward strand.
AAATGAAGATCGAACCAATGGACGAGAATAACCGGGAGACGGAAATGGAGTACTCCGAGAAAACTGAGGAGCTCCGACAGGCCATGGCAAAACTTGATCCTGAAAAGCGCGAAGCCATAGTGCTGAGCAAATTTCAGGGTATGAAATACCAGGACATTGCGGCTATCGCCAATGTATCTGAAAATGCGATCAAAGCCAGGGTAAGAAGGGGATTGATGGAATTAAGAAGTTTACTTGAAGAAAAAGAAGCGTGATGAAAGAGATTGACGAAAACTTAAGCCAGTCATGCCAGGAGGCAATTGATGAGCTTACCGCCAAATTAATGGACAACAATTGCTCGGAAGAGGACCTGAATATCCTATGCCTTCAGCATGAGGATTGTGAAGATATCCTGCGCAAAACTTTCAAAACATGGCATGACCTGGACGCCTTCGGTTTACCCAATTCATCAGGCGGACGGACCGATCGGTTCTATCAGATGCTCAGTGATTTTGAAGATGAACATGACGATAAAACCGATATCAAAAAGATTTCAGGTTATATCAATGTATTGAAATGGGCCGCTGTTTTTGTTTTCGGTCTGGCTCTGGGGGTTTTGATCACTGACTACGGAGACACCTCCACCATAGCCAAGAAAGAGGATCCTGTACTTAATGCCCTGGTTTCAAGCTCTACATCGGAAAGATTAACAGCGCTTCAGACCATAAAAAGCACCAAAAACCCAAAACAACAGGTTTATGAAGCATTGTACCAGACGCTGACAAATGATCCTAACGTCAATGTCAGGCTGAGCACCGTGGAAGCAATGGTCCATTTCGCAGATCAGCCGGAAGTAAGGGCCCTTCTGATAAAAGCCCTTTCAAAGCAGGAATCACCTATCGTACAATTGATGCTGGCGGATGTGATCATCAAGCTTCAGGAAGAAGGAGCGATTGAAGAACTGAAAGAATTAATGGAATCCGGTGCAATGGACTCGGAGGTCAAGTTCCATGTCAGAGAATCCTTAAACATGTTATAAACTCAAAACAAAATGAAATCAATATTCTTAACTATAGCACTACTGCTGTTTCTGGGCTCCCAGGCCCAGACATTTACAGACGAAAAGTCCTTTACCATAAATACAGACGAACTGGAATCCTTCAGACTGCACAATCTGGATGGAGTGGTGAAGGTGACAGGAACCACAGGTAATGTCGCCACTTTAAACGTCCGCAGGAGATTAAAGACATCCAGTCAGCAGCGTCTGGAGGAAGCGAAGGATGAATTTTTTCTTGATTCATTAATGGATGGTGACCACCTTTATTTCTTTTCCAATGTCCGCGATTTTGACTTCAGGATCGACAGCAACGGCAACGGATACTACCGATCATGCTGCAATGGACGCGACTGGTATGACAGAAATGATGTGCAGTACAAATTCGAGATCGAACTGCGAGTACCAAACAGTGTTAAACTCTACGTGTCAAACCACCACGATCAACTTGAGATCAAAAACTTCACGGGTGAGCTTTACGCAAAAAACCATCATAAAGACCTTTATGCCGAAGGCATTGCCGGAAATGGGGAATTATTGAACCATCATGGTAATATCGAGGCGAGTTTTATTCGTAATCCAACTTCTGATTGTAAGTATGCCACCCATCACGGGGATATTAGGATCGCTTTTCAGGAAGCACTTTCGGCCGATGTGTTCCTGAGCAGCCATCATGGCGACTTTTTTACGGAGTTTGACTGGGAACCGAGTAATATGCCCCTGGTTCAGACTGACGATGGACGTAAAACGAAATACATCGTCAATGATCAAACCGCGGTTCGTATAGGTTCGGGTGGACCCCAATTAAACTTCAAAACCTGGCATGGTGATATCATTATATCTCAGGCTAAAAAATGATTATGAATTCTATTAAAACAACAACAAATGAAATTTTTAAGTAAAATCGCCGCAGGCACCATCCTTTTTCTCATTGGCTTTAGCTCATATGGACAGGATACTCAGGAATTTAATATTCCACTTTCAAATCCTTCTTCACCAGGAAAGCTATACGCCAAAACCCACCGGGGAAGTATCGTGGTAAATGGCTACAATGGCAAAGAAGTGATCGTGAAAGTAAACCCACGTGAGGATGAACATGATCACGATTCGGACAGAGACAGAGGTCGCGACCTGGGAGGTATGAAACGAATACCAAATACTGCTGCGCAATTCGAGATCATCGAGGAAGACAATGTGGTCAAAGTTCAGGGCGTGCATAATAAGTACATCGACTTTGAGATCCAGGTCCCGAAAAATTTCGATTTATCGATCAATACCCATCATGACGGATACATAGAAGTGAATGGCGTCACTGGAGAGATTGAGGCAGATGGCCACCATGAAAGTATAGTTCTAACAAATGTTGCAGGTTCCGTCATTGCGGACACGCATCATGGCGAGATCAAGGTAAATCTTACCTCGGCTACCAGTAATACACCCATGGCCTTTAGCACGTACCATGGAGACATTGACATCACGCTACCTGCCAATATCAACGCTGCCACTAAGATCAAGACCACGAAAGGTGATGTCTATACCGACTTTGACCTGGACCTAAGGGTAGAGTCCACGGAGGTAGAGTCCGGGCGATCCGGTGGCACACAGATAAAAGTCGGTGGCTGGCTCGTCGGAAACCTGGGAAAAGGCGGTCCTGAATTCCTGTTTAACACCTATCATGGCGACGTGATCATCAGGAAAGATTGATTTCCCAATTGATTTATGGACGGGTCTACCCGTCCATAAATCAAAATCCGACCTGATCAGGGTCATTTGAAATCTTTGGAATAGGTACTACCTTAGAAGAAATTCCTAAGCAAATGAAATACCTGGTACCTACCGATTTTTCCAAAATAGCGAATCATGCCCTTGATTTTGCCTGCGACATGGCTAAAAAAACAGGTGCTGAGATCCATCTGTTACACGTTCTGGAAATCCCTTCCAGTTCGTACAGTACCACCGGAGAATTCGACCTAAACTTCAAAGCCGAAAACCTCTATGAAGCTCTTCTGATCAGAAGTTCAAAAGACCGGCTGAATGAGCTGGCTCAGAAAGTGACGGATCAGGGACTGAAGGCAGAGATCTATATGAAGTATGGTAATCCTTTCAGAAACATCCAGGGTATCATCACCGAGCACAAAGCTGACCTGGTGATCATGGGCTCTACCGGCGCTTCAGGTCTTACTGAGATATTGATCGGATCCAATGCGGAACGGGTAATCAGAAATGCGCACTGCCCGGTTATTACCGTAAAAGGGAAAACAAGTTTCGAGGATATCAAAGAAATGGTCTATGCGACTACTACCAGTATAGATCACGCTGTGGTAGTGAAAGAGGTAAAAAACCTTCAAAAATTATTTGGTTGGAGAATTAACCTCCTCCGGGTAGTTACGGCCAGAAACTTCCTGACACGAGGTAAGGCTAAAGAGCAATTGGAAGATTTCGCCGAAAAGTACGGTTTCAATAATTTCACCATGAATGTCGATGAAGCCGAATTCGCGGATGAAGGAATCGTGAAATGGGCACTGGACCATAACAACGGAATGATCGTGATGGGCACCGCAGGACGAACAGGTCTCGCTCACATCATAGGTGGCAGCAAGGCAGAGGCCGTGGCGAACCACTCTCACATACCTGTAATGACGGTGAAGCTACCGGATGACTTCTAATCACTTTAAAGAAAGGGAATAAAAAAAGGGACTGGAGAGTCCCGATTTTTGGTTTTGAGTTAGAAAGTTGATTAGGCTTCTGACAGCTCTCCAAGTTCTTTTTGGAGTTCTGCCTGCAAGTTAGTAGAAACTGGGGCATAATCACTAAACTTCATGTTAAAACTTGCCCTTCCCTGGGTGATAGATTGCAGAGAAGTGGTGTATCTGTCCATTTCAGCCAGCGGCACCAGGGACCGGATCAACTGATAGTTTCCTTTGGAATCCATTCCCTGGATCATGGCCCGTCTTGTCTGCAGGTCTGTCATCACATCTCCCATAATGTCCTCCGGAACCTTAATTTCTACCTCGTATACAGGTTCCAGTAACTGCGGAGATGCCGCCATGAATGCTTTTTTGAAGGCATTCAATCCTGCCAGCTTAAACGCAATATCATTGGAATCTACCTGATGCATCTTACCATCATACAGCATTACCCTTACATCCCTTATGTAGCTTCCGGTCAATGGACCATTCTCCATTTTTTCCATAATTCCTTTTAGCACTGAAGGAATAAACCTGGCATCAATTACACCTCCTACGATGCAATTGTAAAACACCAGCTTCCCTCCCCACCCCAGTTCAATCTCCTGCTTGTCCCGGATATTGAAGCCTGTTGGCTCTGCCATACCCTCCTGGTAAGGCTCCACCTTCAGATATACCTCTGCAAACTGCCCCGCTCCGCCACTCTGTTTTTTGTGTCGGTAATCCGCATTGGCCGGCTTTCTGATGGTCTCACGATAGGAAATCTTTGGCTTTTCAAACTCAATTTCCAATCCATAAACGTTCTCGAGTATCCATTTTACCACACTCAGGTGCAACTCTCCCTGGGCTCCTAAAATCAATTGTTTCAATTCCCTTGAGTATTCGAAGGTGACTGTTGGGTCCTCTTCCGTAATCTTATGAAAAGCATCTGCCAGTTTTTCTTCATCGCTCTTATTTTTTGAGATCACGGCAGTGCGTATCCGCGGTTCCGGAAATTCCATCGGCATCACATCTTTGCCAGAACCTTTGATACTCAGCGTCTGATTGGTATGCGTATCTTTTAGTTTCAGGGTGGCCCCAATGTCGCCAGTGGTCAGCTTCTTCACAGGTTCGCGTTTATGCCCATCAATTACAAAAAGTTGATTAAAGCGTTCTACCTGTTGCGTATTGTGATTGGTCAGATCCATACCTTCCGTGAGTTCGCCGGAAACTACCTTAAAAAAGCTCATGCGTCCAAGGTTGGGCTCCTGAAGCGTCTTATAGACAAATAACTCTGTTGGTCCATCCATTGGAATTTCTTCGCCCTCTGCATTGACTTCGGGAATGGCATCAATCGCACTGGGGGCGACATTATCAATGAATCCCATCATCCTTCCGCTTCCCATATTTCTTTTGGCCGAAAGGCAGAAAACAGGAAAGACATCATGTTTCATCATACCGATCTTCAAGCCCTGCCGCATCTCGTCTTCATCCAGGGTGCCCTTGTCAAAGTACTTTTCCATCAGTGCCTCGTCATTCTCGGCGGCCTTTTCTACCAGATCATTGTGCAGTGAATTGGCCCTCTCAATGTGTTCCTCCGGGATGGGTAGTTTTTCAGGTTTTCCGCCGCCATCCGGAAACTTATAATAAGTCATCTTCAGCAGGTCAATGATTCCATTGAAGGATTCACCTTCATTCACGGGATATTGCATCAGGGTCACAGCGCTCCCAAACCTCATTTTCAGAGAATCAATAGATTTTTCAAAATTACTTTTGGGGTGATCCAATTGGTTCATCACGAAAAGGGAAGGCTTCTTAAACTGATCGGCATAGTCCCAGATAATCTCGGTACTCACCTCCACTCCGTTTTGTGCGTTTATCAGAAATACAGCCGTATCGGCTACCCTGACAGGCGCGATCACCTCACTCACAAAGTCATCAAGACCTGGTGTATCCAGAATGTTTATCTTGAAATTACGCCACTCGGTATGCAGCAATGTGGTATATACCGATGATCCTCGTTCGTGCTCTATGGCGTGGTAATCAGAAATGGTGTTGTTTTCCTCCACGGTCCCTCTTCGGTTGATCAGTCCGGCTTCAAACAGCATGGTCTCCGCCAATGTAGTTTTGCCGGACTTGGGACTGCCTAACAGCACAATGTTTTTGATGTGTTTATCGTCGTAGATTTTCATAAAGGTAGGGTTTTAGGGTGCATTACCGTTTAATTTTAGAAAGGGACAAAGAATTTAATCAAAAGCACCGTAAGAACCTAATGATCACGGTGTTAAGGTTATCCCGAGCATTTAAACTAAAAACACCAATACAAAGCCTATCCGGAAACATGAAAAGAATCAGTCTTATTATCCTGCTTTCAATGGTCTTAGTATCACCTATATTTTCACACAAAGGAGGTCACAGCCATGAAGCTAACCACATCATTTCAAGAGAATGGAAATTTGCCGATCATAGTCCTGCAGGGTCAGGCTCTTTGCTAATGGTCAGAGACGGACTGGCGTATATTGAGAACAAAGACGGCATTCAAAGACTGGACATTGCATCCTTAAGCTGGATGGACCAGAAATACATACAAAGGAAAAAGGCCAGCGTTCACGAATTAAACCAACCTATCAACAAGACGCCTCTTAAAGGGCCCATTCTGACCCCCGAAAGACTGATTTTACCAACAATTGTCCTGTTTTTGCTGGCATTGATATTCGTCTGGAAAAGAAACAAACTTTACAATCATCGCACCACCTACGTGATTTCGTCCTTTGCCTTGTTGGTGATTCTTGTTGCCTGTAGTAAGGATGATGATCCTGAGCCTGATTCCGAAGATCCAATAACAGAACTCAAGACCGGAGAGAATGATCCGGAAGAAATGGTACTCGCATTTGCCGCATTTAGTACCTCCACCACAAGCTTTGACGATGATTATTTTTACGTAGAGTCAGAAGGATTACCAGAGCATCAGATGATGGTGGGGATCACCGAATGGATTGCGCAAGTACCCGTGCCGCATGAATATACCGGTGATGATGCCTGGGTCATCCCGCTTAAGACAGAATATTCAGCGGAACCTGTCACCATCACCGAAGACCTAAGACGTGGTGCCGTGGCAGTAGCCGTAAATGGTATTCCTATTTTCAATCCTGTCAATGCTTCCGGAGTGATCTCCTATGAAATCGGAGAATTGGATGAATTTGGCGGTCACTCGGGCCGTGGAGATGACTATCACTATCACATTGCACCGCTTCACTTGGCCAATGACAACCTGCCTGTGGCCTTCGCATTTGACGGATATCCCATTTACGGCTCGACCGAACCGGATGGTTCCGGAATGGAAGCGCTGGATGAATTTAACGGTCATGAGGATGAGGATGGTGATTTCCATTATCATGGGACGACCAGCTACCCTTATCTTTTCGAAAAAATGAGGGGAGTGGTGACACTTGAAGGTTCATCTCCTGAGACACAGATCGAGCCACAACCCGTTGCTCAGGCGTTTCGGGGAGATCCATATCCCATCAGTACGGAAAATCTTATCATCACCGATCTGCAGGAGAAGCCCGGTGGAATGGGTTATGTACTGACTTACGAACAAAATGGTGTGGAAGGCTCAGTTGACTACAGCTGGGATGAAAATAACTTCTACACCTTCGTGTTTTACGACACAGACGGTACGGTCACCACGGAGACTTTTCAGCGAAACGGAGGTGATGGCCCCATGGAGCCTCCATCTACAGATGATTTCATCTTAACCAGCGAAGCCGTAGTAGATGGTGAATTACTGGACGATTATAAATGCGAAGAGAAAGTAGCTGGTAAAGAAAATTCAATTCCACTTTCCTGGTCCAATGTTCCGGAAGGTACAGGCTCCCTTGCGGTGATCATGCATCATTATCCGAATCCGGATGATCAATCCATGCCTCCGAATTCATATTTGCTTCTTTGGGATATTGATCCTTCCGTTACGGAAATCGCTTATGGAGAGGCGGATGGAGGTCCCTGGTTTATGGGAGCTAACAAGGACGGCAATAACGTTTCGTACTCCTCCCCTTGCTCACCAAGCGCTGGTTCGCATACTTATACGATTACCTTATACGCATTGGACGAAACACCGTCATCATTGCCCCAGGAAAGTACGGTGGATGTTGATTATGATGTGTTATACGAAGCCATTCAGACGGTAACAACCATAGGAACAGCAGTGCTGGAATTTGATGATGTCAATGAGTAACTTCGGTCCATATTATGGAACGAATAGACTTCATCCTTGAACAATCCGAGCTGACAAGAAACACTACCCTAAAGTTACTCAGGGAAATTCCCGGTGAGGAATGGTACAAAAATCAGAAAGGTATCGGAAGCAGTATAGCCTGGCAGGTGGGTCATCTGGTGATCAGCGAATTCTACCATGCCATCGCTGTTGTTACCGGTTTCAATAAGAAAGTAGCTGAGCATATTCCTTTGCGGAAATATTCCGAGCAATTTACGATTGGAACCAAAGTTTCAGATGACTGGGAATTCAAACCAACTCCCTCGGAATTTTTGAAAGATCTTGACTTCGTTCATAATGTAGCGATTGAAGATATGAAGACATTGTCGGAATATGACCTGAACAGTAAACTGGAGCCTACAAAGTTTCCCCATCCAACTGCCGAAATCAAGCATGAAGCCCTTAGCTGGAACTATATGCATGAAATGTATCACTGTGGTCAGATCGGCATTTTAAAAAGAGAGTTGGGTCATCCGACCAACTGGAGGGGATTTAATCACTGAGGGAAAATCCGTAGGTCGCTACTTCATAGACGACTTCAAGATCCTGTTGCCTGATGGATACATTCCACGCCCAGGTCCTCAGTGAAATGAATGCACCTCCATCCTTTCCTCCGAATCTCTTTATCCATGCACTAATTCTACCAAATTCATCGTAAGACAGTGGCTCAATATCCTCTGAGTTTTCAACTATGCTAACCGTGCTTTTGTACCAGGCGGGAAGACCCATTTCTATACCCAATTCAGTTGAGTTACTGAAATAATTACCTGATTCACCGGGATTACTATAATTCACACTTAGAAGGTCCATTCCTTCCTTCGGATCTCTTCCAAAGTTACCCTGGTCGTTCAATGCATAATAATTTGGCACATCACCAAACCATAAAACCCTTCCTCCGCTGTTAAGATATTCCCTGATCATTCCGTTCACCGGGTTCTCCCCTATCATATTTCGGGGAATGATCGGCAGCGCAAAAACCACTATACTTCGCTCCCGATCCCTTATCCTGGCATCCAGAAATTCTTTGAGGCCTTCCTCATTCAAAGGTGTAAATCCTTTTTCCGTAAGGAAAGGTTTCATTTTCGCATCCACCACCAGGAATCTGGCATTCCCTTGAATGCTATCAGGCTGGTAAACTGCCATATGGCCTTCAACCTCCTGAATCGCGTAAATTTTACCATCATCCGCTCCGAAATATATAAGGCCTTCATGCATTGTCGGGCTTGAATAGATCTCACTACCCACATCAAAGGACCATAGTTTTTGCCCGCTGTCCTTCCTGACACTATAAAGTTTCCCATCAGCCGAGCCAAAATAAAGGTTTTCTTTTTTGATCAACCCTGACGTATAATTATGAGAACCCGCTGTGATACTCCACTTTTCTTCACCGGAAACCAGGTCAATTGCACAAAACTTATTGTTGGTCGACCATCCGATATATGCAGTATTTTCATCAACTACGGATGTCATAGCCCAAGTCGTTCCATAACTGAACTTCCATTCTTCTTCCCGGGTATCCAGGTTTATGGAATAAACATTTCCGTCCCTGGAACCGAAGATCAGTTTGTTATTTATAATATCGGGCTGATCAAACATACTGTTCCGATCAAATCCAAATGTCTGTGAATCATAACTGGCTCCCAGCGTTTCAAATTTCCAGATCAACTTCCCTGATCCCGCTTCCAGAGCATATACAAAACCATCATTGGACGGTTGATAAACCACGCCGTCTTCTATGCGGGATGTGGCCCTTACCCGCTGTTGGGTTGAAAATTTCCACCTTAACTTTCCTCTCTCCCGGTCCATCGCGTAGACGTTTCCGTCTCCTGAACCCACAATAATAAGGTCTTCAAACTGCTGTGGCCCGGAAGAAAAGTAATCCCAGCCTCCGGAAGGTGAGGATTGCAATTCACCTGTTTTGAAAGACCACACTTCCTTACCCGTCTTCAAGTCCAGGGCAAGAACCATTTGACCGCGTGTGGACAGATATACCCTTCCGTCGTAAACCAAAGGATCTGCTGCTATCCCCTTGCTGCTTTTAAAAACCCATTTCGTCTCCTTGTCTTTAATACCAATGCAGTATACTGACCCGGCACTATTGGCCACGATCATGTTGTCTTCGGCAAACTGTATTTTGGTTCGAATGGCGCCATCGGTCTGAAACTGCCAGCTCAATCGAGGTACAATGTTTTGACCGTGTAAAATCAAAACTGTCAATAAGCACAGGTTCACTGCAAAATATTTCATAGTCACTTTTTTTGACTAAAATCACGACTAATTGCAGATTTGGTTCGTATTTATGAAGACAATCTTGTTCAACCCTGTTCAATAATGGATTCTGATAATCAAGAGTACATTGAGCTGTGCATTGCAGACCTTGAAAAATCCATAGACAGAGGGCATATTGACAATTGGTCTACAAAAGACTTTGAGGGCTTACAGCAAATGATCCTGGATCACACCGGTGTGCATCTCAGCATAGCCACACTGAAGAGGTTTACGGGTAAAGTATCGTACAATAGCCGCCCCACCCTGACCACCTTAAGTGCAATCGCAACTTTTCTAGGGTTTGAAAATTGGGCCCATTATGTTCATCAAAATGAACACAGAGTGGTTGGTAGTCTACGTCAAACCAGGAGATTTCGGAATCGAAAATTCAAAATGATCATGATGCTGGGCTTGGTCTTGCTATTTGTACTTTTCATTACAAATTTTAGTCTGACAGACGAAAGCACAAACACTTCAATGTACTCTTTTTCTGCGGACAAAATGGTCCGCACAGGGGTCCCAAACTCCGTGATTTTCAAATATGAAGCTCGATTAGCCGGAGACAAACCTGTCATTATCCAACAATCCTGGGACGAACTACTGCGAACGACAGTTTCACCTGAAGAAAATATCCATACCTCCATATACTACTATCCGGGGTTTTTCAATGCACGTCTAATTGTCGGGAATGAGGAAGTTCAAAGACACCCACTTCTGATCACAACAAATGGCTGGTTGTCATTAATTGAGCAGGAAGGTGTGCCCATATACCTACCCGGAACCGGCACTCTTAGAAATGGAAGTCTTGGAATCACCACGGACCAAATTGTGTCAAGCAATATCCCATTGCAACCTAAAGTTCCATGGACAGCTCACTACTTTGTGAAGGACTCCCTGGGTTTTAACACCGAAAATTTGATCCTCGAAACCGCAATAAAAAATGAATACAAAGAGGGTGCAGCTGCCTGTCAACATGCCGAGGTTCATCTTTTGCTTGCTGGAGGTGTGATTGCCTTTCCAATTGCGGCAAAAGGTTGTGAATCTGAGATCTTGCTATACGATGAACACAAAAAAAGGATTGATCCCAGAGGTTTCGGGGTCGATTTTTCGGATTGGGTGACCCTGAAGATCGAAATGTCCGGGAACAGAGGGCACTTATTTATAAATTGCGATTCAACTCTTGAATTCAACTACATACACGGACCCAGGGATGTTGTTGGATTTCGCTTTCGATTTCAGGGTGCCGGTAGCGTAGATTATGTGAGATTGAATGATCAGGAGGGTAAGTCAGGTTTTATGGAAGAATTTAGCTATTAAAACCTCACGCCTACCTGGTAACCGATCCACATTTTGACAAGTGTTTCGTTGATGGTCCGATTGTAGAAAGAAAGCCTTCCGATCCTGTCACCCAATCTGCCGGTTTCCGGGTCTGTAGTCCTGGAAATATAAAGGTGGTACACAGGACCAAAATTGACCGAGAAATGAGGACCAAATTCATACATAAATTTCAACTGAAGGTCCACCAGTTCATTAAGCCTTTCACCGTCCTTGAAGTCTGGCTGTAGGGTGGAAGAAACCATCTCTACATTCCCCAGCCATTTGTCTGCCAGATAAAACTGTGTGCCAACACCGTAGATCACTGCATACTTTGAGTAAATATTGGGGTTATAACCCAATCCCCAAAAGTTGTAAAACCAGGGCACACCCGTCTTCAGCACAAGACTCACCGGAATGACATCACTGCTTTGGACCTCTATTTTGTGTAAGCCATCCTTCACAAAACTGATGAACCCAATGGGAACTCCTTTATCATAACTGGATGCGTAATTAAAGACAGCTATCTGTACACCACTAACATTTCTGGCATAGTTGAATAAACCGGAAACCTGTAACCCATGGACATCATTGATGTTGACATTGGAAAATCCGGCTACCTGAACTCCATAAAGATCTCTTCTCACGTAGTTTACAAAACCAGTAGCCTGAAGGCCCTGAACGTTCATGGCGAGGTTCACGAATCCCGAAGCATCTAACCCTGTCACCGTATTTCCGGTAAGGTTTAGAAATCCTGCAGCATGTACTCCGGTAACAGGGCCCTTATTTGTATTCATGAACCCAGCCATTTGTAGCCCAACTGTAGAACCACCAATGGAATTGCTAAATCCTGCCGCCTGGAGCCCTTTCACATCGGCCCGGTTCAGGTTGACTCCACCTGTTGCCTGCAAACCGATCACCTGCCCACCAATGATGTTTCCAAATCCTGAAAGCTGGACACCAACTATATCCCTTCTGTTTAAATTAAGCCCACCACCCAATTCCACACCCTTGACACCATAGGTGAAGCCCGCGGCGATATTGAATGAAACATTGTTTTCTATTTTGCCACCAAGTGTCCCATTTGTACCTGCTACAGGAAGCAGCGAAAGCTGAAAAAACCGACGGTCCACCATCTCCACATTCACAATGTTTTCCAGAATGCGGGAAGGCACAAACTTTTTGACCACCTCATCCTCATCAAGAGGCGATTGATTTGAATTGTCCTCCTTTTGCGGTGTCAGCACGATGTTGAGTTGTTTGTCTTGTGGAGATACCAGCACCACAGTGTCTCGATAATTGACCTTACTTATCGCAAACGTGGCATAATCCTTCCTGGCAGACACACTAAGCTGGTAATTACCTTCTTCATCAGTAAGGGTGTTGGAGAGTTTGCTTACCTCATAAACCGTTGCGTTTTGGATCTTCTCCCCCGTTTTAGAATCGGTGATTGTCCCGACCAGGTTAAAATCCGATTTTTTATCGGTCTCATTGGATTTTAGGATGATGATATAATTCCCGCTGGCCTTAAATTCCATCGTGGATCCAAGACCCTGCTCAAGGATTTTCTCAAGTGTCTGATCCTGATAATTTGCAGAGAAAGACGGAATTCCCTGCAGAATGTCAGGATTGTAAGAAAATCTATAACCCGTTTCATTGGAAATGGAAGTGATCAATTCATGAGCTGAAACATCCTCGAAATTTATTGAGATACGCTGCCGCAGAATGTCCTGAGCGGCAAGTTGGGTGATGCAGCACACCGAAAGCAGTACAAAAACCTTAGCAACCCGACCCATTGATGACAATTTCTCCGTTGGCACGGGTAACTTCCAGTCCCAACGTAAGCGAAATAATGGTCAGAATATCTTCCAGATCCTCGTCTATGAAGGTGACCGTGATCCTGCAACCTGAAAGAGTTGGATTTCCCAATACAATATTGGTACCGTACATTTCATTTACTGTTTCCACAACGGACGCCAGGGTGTTTCCTTCAAAGTTTAAGGTTTTGGTCTTCCAGAATGTATCTTTTCCGACAACCAACATGTTTTTTCTGGAGGTAATCAGACCTGTGGACTTGTTAAGTACTCCTGTCATACCTTCGGTCAAAATCACCTCATTCTGATCATTGAAAAACAGGACTCTTCCCGTTTGCACAAAAACCACCGTGCTGTCATGTGAAATGTCATTGACATTGAAAGAAGTCCCCAAAACACGGATATTGGCTGCAGCCACCTCCACTTCAAAAGGCTGTTCTGGTTTATGTTCTACCTCAAAAAAGGCCTCACCTGTCATTTTTACTTTTCGTGATTCTGATGCGAAGTGCTCCGGGTAAGTCAATGAACTGTTTTGATTCAAAGTGATCTGCGAGCCGTCTTCCAGTTCATACTCCGCCGCTTCATTCACAGCCATCATTTGCAGGTCTTCAGTTTGATTTATGGAATACATCCACCATCCCAGACCAAGCGCCACAACTAAGCCTGCCGCGATTCTCAACCAGGGTATTGAACTGGATTGTGCATCAAGCTGCTGCGCCTTTCGCTCTCTGACTTTCTGCAGTGCAGATTCCGTATCAAATTCCCGGGGGATATCCAGGTGTTCTATTTTTGGGATAACCCCCAAGTCTTCCCAGACTGCCTGATACTCATACAATTGTTGCTGGTTTTCTGGTTCTTTGGACCAATCCAAAACCTCTCTGTTCTCTGCTTGAGAGGTCTCTCCGGCCAGATACCTGGCAATCAAATCTTCACTTATATGTCCGTTTTTAGGATCCATCTATTAATTCGACAACCAACTCAAAATTTACCCCCACGCCACAATTCCAGAAAAAGCAAAAATATCGGCAGGTAATGCCCCAGCTCCTGGCGCATGATCTTCAGTGCCTTACCCATCTGATTTTCTACTGTTTTAATGGAGATGCCCAACCGATCCGAAATCTCTTTGTACTTCAGCTCTTCGAATCTACTCAACTCAAAAACCTCACGACATTTTTCCGGAAGCTTATCCATCGCTGTGTCAATATGATCCTGCAATTGGTCCAATTCAAGGAAATCTATTCCGGTCTCCGGTTTGGTATGATATAGCGTGTATTCTTCATGTTCCCGTACTACTTTTTGATGTTTGATGTAATTGAGGCTGGCATTACGCACAGCACCATACAGGTAGGATTTAATGCTGGTTTGAATGTTTAGCTCCGACACCTTGACCCAGATTTTTGTAAAAGTATCCTGAACTATCTCTTCGGCCACCTCTGGCTCCTTCACATATTTCATCGCAAAACCACAGAGCTGCCCATAGAAGGTCCTGAAGACTTCCTCAAAGGACTTCTCATCTGTCAGATCGACGAGGGAAAGCGATTCAGGTGAGTTTGACACAGCGATTAGAAATTCAAGGCACTAAGGTCGCAAATTTGTGGATAGTATATTAGTTAGTAAGTTTTATTAGTTAGTGAGTTTGTACGTTTCTGAAAATCTTTTAACCTACAAACCAACCAACTTAACAAACCAATCCTACAGACCAATTAACTAATTTTACCCCATGCTCCTCGAATCCAAAATCATCGCCATAGACTTTGACGGTACTATTGTTGAAAACCGCTACCCTAAGATTGGAAAGGAAATGCCATTCGCATTTCAAACGTTGAAAATGCTGCAAAATGACGGACATAGACTGATCCTATGGACGGTTCGGGTTGGTCGCGAACTGGATGAGGCGCTGGAGTTCTGTAGGAAGAACGGTGTGGAATTCTATGCTGCGAATGAAAATTTCCAAGGTGAGGAGATGAAAGGAGCGCCACGTAAACTCAATGCAGACATCTTTGTGGATGACAGGAATGTCGGTGGTTTCCCTGGTTGGGGAGAGATCTACCAGCAGATATCAGGAAAAGAACCGGAACTGAAAAAAAAGAGAAAAGGGTTTTTTGGTATCCGTTAGCTCACCTTCGGCCTGAAGGCAATGAACCTTTATACCTTTTTAAACTTCTACTTAAATAGCCCGGTCGGGGATAGCGATAATAGGTGATCTTGGCCATGACGGCAGGACCACCCAGATTAACGTCCTGGATGAGCTGATTCCCACCTTCCAAAAATGCCTGCTGAAATTTTCCGAAATGATGATTGTATTCCAGTCCTGCATCCAGATGGGCCGTTAGCTTATATTTCAGACCCGCTATTACCTGGTAAGTCTGGGATTGAAAAGGTATAACTCCCGCAGCGGTAAGTACCCCATTCTGCTCGCGCTCAAATTTCTGTCGCTTAAAATTTAAAGAAGTCCCGATGCCAATAAATGGTTTGATGTTCCGGATGAACAGGTCCTGTGGAATGCGAGGGCCAAGATTTGATAGATTGAACTCGTATTTCAACTGAAACATTGCCGGAATCCCCGTCAACACCAGGAGCTCGCTTCGTGGACCTGCAATAAAGGGATAGTCATTTACATCCACTCTATTTCTCCAAAGTCCTGCCCCAACTGCTCCATAAAGTTCACCCACTATTCGAAGGTTGACCATCGCGGAAACCATGGGTCCGCCATTAAACCGGCCTTCCACATCAGTCAGATAAGACTCCTCATTTAGATACTCAAGCCCTGGTTTGTAATATCCGATGTTCAGATCCGCACTGCAAAGCACGCACTTCCCACGGAATAGTTTGATTTGGCTGAATACTTGCAGACAGCCTAATACTAATAGAAGCAGAAGTGAAAGTTTCTTCATAACGAGGAAGTTAGGAAGTTAGTAGGTTAGTGAGTTTGTAGTTTAGTGGGTTAGTGAGTTCGGTTAGTAAGTTAGTGTAATTAATGGCTTAGCGACTATAAACCTAGATACGAAGGAAAGAAAGTAATAGAGTATTCAAAACCTCACAAAGGGACTAACTCAAAAACCAAACTTACAAACCCACCAACCAGGATACTACCGTCTCTTCGGAGTTTTATACTTGCCTTTGAAGCGTTTAAGAGCCTTAGTGTTGGCAAAACCACGACGCTCGTAGAGATATACAACCAGCTTTCCCTGAAGCATTGGACCAGCGAGGCTTACGCGCTCCACAACAGACACATCATTTTCCAAAAAGGCCTGATCAAATCCACCAAAAACATGATTGTATTCGATGCCAAAGTCAAGAAAAGAAGTCAAAACAAACTTCACTCCAGCAAGCGCCTGGTAGGTTTGGTTGATCCCTGTCAAAGTACCTTCATCTGTTACTTCGCCATCCTGAACTCGTCTGAACTTTTGCCGCATGAAATTTAGCATCGTTCCACCTCCAATGTAGGGTCTCACTTTGCTGGTCATAGAGCTCAGACTCCCAGGATATCCACCTCCGCCAACAGAAAATTCATATTTAAGTTGAGCAATAACCGGTATCATGGTAATGCCAAGTAACTCATCCCTTACAATACCGCCAGGAAAAGTGTAGTCCTTTACATTGACCCGATCATTCCAATATCCCGCACCAATACCGCCATGTAATCCACCACCAAACTTGATATTTATCAGACCTGTTCCAATTATGCCTCCATTGAAAACCCCTTCAACATCTGACAAATAGGATGAATCATTCAGGTAATCCATACCCGGTATATAGTATCCACCCCCAAGATCGATACTGCATACGACACAATCTCGTTTATACGCCCGAGGTTGTGCCACCAGGGAGGAACTGATGACTACGAGCAATATTATTAAGACGGTAATTCTTTTCATGACTGGATTGTTAGGTTCCTTCGTTGGCCCCCTGGTTGTGACAGGAGTTTTGAGCTTGTCTCAGTCTCGTGTTTATGGCTTCTAACTGCGCATTATAGTCATCGGTTAAGCCTCCTTGCAGTTCATCCCGGCTACTATCAAGACCGGTGGACAAATCAGTTTGGAAAATTTGAAAACTGTAGTAAAGATTTAAAGCATAAACTGCTTTATTCAACACAATCAACAAATTGCTTTGACCGGATTGAAGATTCGAAGCACTATTGATGTTAGATAAAAACTGATCGTAAGTTGATTTAAAATTGCTGTTTCTTGTAGTATATCTGTCCTGAGCTGGTCCACTAACAGAAAGTGGATCAGAAGTGATTATATCGCTGATACTGTCATAGTTGTCTCCCAGTTCAGCTTCCCAATATGTGTTCAAAGAATCCAATTGATCCAGGGCTTCATCGTAGGCTTCCTGAGCCGATTGTCTGCAATCATCCAGATCCACTAAAGCAATTGCACTAAAACTCAGGCTTGATCTATTTCCGGTATTGGAACTTGGGTTTACTACAGTTGGAATAAATTGAGAGAGAGTTGTGTTGCCCTGAAAAGCCGTTATGACCGCTTGTATCTGACTGATTAAGTTAGCATCGGCGTCCTGAATATCTGTCACTAATCCATCAACATCCAGGGAAGCCCAAAATGATTGCTGTGATGAGTTAAGAGCCCCGTTCAAGGCATTGGTCACATTGGTTGTCGTAGTAGGATCATTTGCAAAACTGCTGGAGAAAGATTCAATGGCCGAATTAGTAACAGTACCCGGATTAATCGCCGCATCATCTGGCCCAAGGGTAGTCACATCCAACTCCAATTCCGTATCAAAGCCTCGGAATTCAAATTCAAACTCAGGTACCGGCCCAACTACTTCTCCGCTGCAAGAAATGAAAAGGATCAATCCTGTCAAAAAAGAAAAGGCGGTAATACCCCTAATAAACCCTTTAGTAAGTCTCATATTCTGGAAAAGCTTATACAAATAACCAAAATTCTTGTTAACAATGAAATTTTTCATACCTGTTTATTCTGTCAGCTGGTTTTGAATATATTGTGGATTAAATCGGTAGATGTCGTAAAAAAAATCGTTATAAGGCCTTGTACGTTCTGAAATCCCTGTATTCGGTCTAAGGTCGTACGTCAGTCTGAAACTGTGTGGTGGTCTTACCTGGAGCCATTTATTGGCATAAAACTTACGGGGCCACAGTGAAAAAACCACAAAAAAGCCAGCGTTGTCTCCATTTTGACTTCTGGTACCATAAAATCCGATATCCGTATTCCCAAACTGCCGGAATATCTCAAAAGTCACCCCAGCGTCATCTCTCAAAAATCTCTCAGCTGTCAATCTGAGCGTAAGGTCATGTCTTACAATGCGGTACAGGCCAAATACATTTCCCGAAAAATATTTTATTACCTCACGGTACAAGATCTGTTCATCATAGGCATAGCGACCTGTGTAATAAAATGAACCTCCCAGGTAAAACCTGCCTCCTGCCAACATTCGAATGTATTCGGTATAGGCACCATACCGTTGATTGGTAAATGTCCCTATGAATGTGTTGGTGAAGTTTACACGATTAAGGACGCGTGCATATCCCAATCCCAACTCACCAGGACGCGAGCCAAATCCCAGTCTCAGATTAAAATCGTTTTGAAAAGGCAGGATCCATTGTCCTACCGCATAGAAATGCTTGAAATTTACCTGTAACCTGGGACCAATGGCCAACTGTGTACGTAAAGGCTCTCGAAAATCTCCATATTCCGCATAATACAGCGGCTTGATCTGAAGATCTACTTTGTATGGATTCCCTGGCTCCGGTACTATATCCACACTGTCAATACCCAATGTGACGATGGGATCTCCATTGTACAAATATGTTTTGGTTCCCACGTTGTCCAATGAATCCAATAGTCGCATTTCATCCAGAACAAAGGTCGGATTTCGATGTAACCGGTAATCAAATACCAAGTGGTCCACCTCCCGTGAAGAGCGCTCAAGATCCCTTACCGCCTTTTGGGCTTTAAGAATTGTGGGAAATAATATGGAAGACAGTACCGTCATCACAAAGAGTTTACTTCGCCGGGGAATGATAGAAAATATTGACAACGGTTCTAAAGATGATCTTAAGGTCAAAGATAAACGACCAATTTCGGATGTAAAACAGGTCATAATGTACTCGCCTGGACATGTGCCAAACCGTAGGTGTGGGTCCCTGGCTGCCGTTCACTTGTGCTAATCCGGTGATGCCTGGTTTCACCAGCAAACGATCCCTGTACCATTTGATCTCTTTTTCGTATACCAAAGTATGGTGCAACATATGTGGTCTTGGGCCCACCACACTCATTTGACCAATGAGTACATTGATAAACTGAGGTATTTCATCGATATTGAACTTCCTGAGGTATTGACCAATCCTGGTTATTCTTATATCCCCATGAAGCGCCTGTTTGCTATCGCTCTCGTCATTCAAATACATGGTTCTGAACTTCCAACAGTAGAAAGGTTGACTGTTTAGTCCATGACGAATCTGCCCGAAAAATACCGGACCCTCTGATTCCAGTTTTATTAACAACGCAATTAATGGAGTCAACCAAGAGAGTACAAAAACGATAACGAAGATTGAAAATGATATATCAAATATTCTTTTTCCGACGGCAGAAAACTCATGCTGAAGAGGATGCTTAAAATGTAGTTGCCGGAGTTTGGTTTGTTCCAGCGAAGTCTGATCAAGCTCTAAAACAGGAGGTACCTGTAGCGTCAGAGGAAGGATGGCGTTGCTTTTGGAAGGCATTTTCTCTTTAAGTTCGGTGGTTTAATACGAGCGATTTTCCATATTACACATCAAAAGTCACCCTACAATTGAAGTGTAATTTGCTGGAACTGGTTAACCAGTTAATCAGGTTGGGTTTACTAAAGTAACCCTTTTGGAAGATTTAGTTGGAATGCCTGAATCGTTTCAGGGTTATTTTTAATCTTTGAAAAGATTAATAGAAACAAGGTTGAACAAAATCGGAGCCATAGTAGTTGTCGTGCTTTTACCTTGCCTATGCATAGGCCAGTTCACCATGACCGGACTTAAGGGTATGACCGTGGTCCCCGAAGCCTCCGTTGTAGAGGACAAGACCTTCATGTACGGGATTCATTTTAACCCACGGAATCATGCGTTAATGCTGTACCCGGACAGAGAAGGCACCTATGAGATCGTTAATAGTCTGGTGTTTGGGTTCCTTCCCCGGACAAACCTTGTGTTGAACCTTACCCAGATTCCTGAGGCCTCCAGAAATGGCATCGGTGATCGATCTATTCAGATTGTTTTTAAAATACTGAACGAAACAGGTTTTCGACCTGACATTACCATGAGCCTGGATGCCCCTTTTGGCATTAATCAGTTTTTGGCAAGTAATTACCTATTGACCTCAAAGTCTTTTGGCTTTCTGAATTTTATAGTCAGACCAAGCCTGGGGTATGGTGTGCCTTATCTCTACGGAAGGACGCCTACCGATGGAGGCTTCTATGGTGAATTCGATTCGGCCAATTTTAGGGAAAAGGAGTTTCCTTATTTGCGTGGACTTTTCGGTGGTGTTCGATTGCAACATGCTTCAGGTCTGGACCTAAGCGCTGAATATGATGGTAGGGGTGTCAATATGGGGTTATCCTACTCCCTTTGGAATCATCTGTTTTTACAGATAGGTACTTTACAGTTTGATGCTGTGACTTTTGGTTTGAATTTTAGTGGGGCGATCCGATAACTCTTTTTTTGAAGTAGTCCATTTTTTCTTTTGGTAAGGCTACTTTATTTCCGGATTGATCAGATGACGGTATTTTCAGCCTGTAGCCAGGTTTTCCGAAGAATATAAATAAATTCCTATCGGGCAAAAAATCAAAGAGTAGGTAGTCTTCTGGTAAAAATTGAGAAAACTGTAATTTTGATTGAAATCCCCATTCTACAAATAGAATTGGCCTGTCTCTCTCAATAGTCTGATTCAATCCCTTTAGCACAGGAACTTCGAAGCCTTCTGTATCAATTTTTATGAAATGCACTTGTCTGATCCCGGCTACCGTTAGAAAGTCGTCACCATTTCTTACGGATAACATCACTGTATTTGTCTCATTACCATTATTTACAAATGAGCCAGTCCCTGTGTTGGAAGTTGTTGGCGGTTGATACTTCAATTCTTCATCTTTCTCACTTAAACCAACTTCATATATTTCAAGATTAGGTAAACTGTTTATCTTCCTTTTTTCATGAATTTGTTTGCGAACAGCTTCGAATGGTTCGAAAGCATGGACCCGATCAGCATGCAAGGCCATAAACAGGCTATGATGACCTACATTTGCTCCAACATCAATCATCAATTGATCATCCTGAATTTTTGCAGCATCTCGTATGAAATCTAATTCCTCTACAGCATAGGCACCATAGTAGAAAACACTCCAATCGATGAAATTTGAAAAATATCCCTTATACTCTCCGCCAAAAAATGGAACTTCAAAACTCTCTTTGGCAGGAACATCAGGACTATGGAAAGTCCTTATGATGCGGTCTCTTAGTCCAAATCTTAACCACCTTTGTCGGCCAAAAAACTGAAGTATTCTCCGTATCACGTCACAAATTACCCAATAAATACTTTTCAAATTCTGACAATACCCGATTCCGGTCTAAATATTGGTGCGCATAGGAAATGGCATTCTTTTGCAATTCCGAAAGGTCGTGATCCTGGTTTCTTTCAATAACCTGAATCATTTTATCCGCATTATCAGCTTCGAATACCAGGCCAAACTCATGCTTTTTTGCTTCGGATTCCAGGAATGAACCTGAGTCACAACCTATAAGTGGAACTCCTCCAACTGCAAGGATCGGACCCAATTTTGATGGCATTACAAGATCCGAAGAACCTGATTTCTGCATTACAAGGTGAAAGTCAGCGACATTCAGTAATTCATTTAGCAGGTGAAACGGAACAGGTAGTCGTAGCTCTATGTTTTCCAGTTCTTTAGTGTGCTTTACCAACCACTTTTTCATCATACCCTCCCCGACAATAAGGAAATGAATTCCCGGATCAGCTTTCGCAAAATATCTTGCGACCTCGGGAAGTATCTGGAGCCCTTGCTTTTCTCCAAGGTTACCAGCATACAGGATGATTTTCTTCTTCGGATCCAGATTCAATGATGTCCTAAGCTCAGAAACACTTTGGGTTAAGGGAAATACTTTCCCGGTGTCCACCCAGTTGAAAAAAATAATGGGATTTGGAA
Organism: Cyclobacteriaceae bacterium; assembly: GCA_965228045.1. Lineage (GTDB taxonomy): Bacteria > Bacteroidota > Bacteroidia > Cytophagales > Cyclobacteriaceae > JANQEU01. The sequence goes on from OZ245789.1 coordinate 4,125,251, forward strand.
TTCCCTTTTTTTTCAGCCGCTTGGCCATACCGCCACTAATGGTAGAAACAGCAGACGCTCTTTTGAACATTGATCGTTCAATGCGTTCCAAAAGCTTTAATAACAAAGAACTTTTAATAATGCCCAGGTCTCTGGCGGCATCCACCTGCAGGTCCTGGATATGATACAATACCGGTTTCCTTCTTAGCCATCCGAGAAACAAAGGAATTGGTGTCATGATCAGAGGAGGATAAACACACAGAATCAAATCAACCTTTGTAAAAAGTCGGTTAAAGAAATAAGGCAACGACCCCAGAACAAAACTTAATTCGTGGATGATTCGAGAAAGCCCTGACACTTTTCCGGGAACGTATAGTGGTGTGCGCAACACCTTCACTCCATTGATGACTTCCCTTTTCCAGGTGAAGGATTTATAAGGTTCCTGGACTTTCCAGTGCGGATAGTAAGGAGGAGTGGTGATGACTGAGATTTGGTGCCCTTTGTCCTGAAGGTATTCCGCAAATTCGGTAGTGTATTTCCCGATGCCGGTTTGTTCGGGATAATAGTTGACACTAAAAAGGAGGATTCTTGCCTTCACGCTTCAATCTAATCAGCTCCTTAGTTTTAAGGACAATGAAATATTCATAAATCGATTGTAGTGTTGCATATGTAATCCCTGCCTGTCCATCCAGAAACGAAAGTCGCCAGAAAATCATGTAACACCACTTAATTAACGGTCTGAAAGGAAGTTTGTAGAATAGTCCTTTTTGATGGAAACGGCGTGTGGAGAAATCTTTGGAAAAGAATGCTTTGGTCATAGAAAAACCTAATTCCTCATTATGCTCCTTCAACCATTGCCGGGCCTCCATATCGGAGTACCGATTGTGTTTCTCAATCCAGTGCCTAATTCCCTTGTTAAATGGGAAATGATCAAAGTAGACATCTTTAAGATCCAGAACTTCCCCATTCACTTGCAATATCTCATTAATCTCCCGGGAATAATAAGCTTTTCCTTTTCTTACCAAACGAATGAAATACGGAGATATTTGAGCATGTTTAAGCCATGTATTAAACAAAAAGTCCCTCCTCCTCAGCCTTATACCTGCATATTTGGAATCTAAATTACCGACTGAATTAACTAATCTCTCGCGAGTCTCCAATGGTATCCGTTCGTCCGCATCAAGAATAAAAATCCAATCATACTTAAAATTGAGCTGACGCAATGCCGCATTCCGCTGCGAAGCATACCCGTCAAATTCTCTGATTGCATATTGAATCTCATAGGAACGAGCTATCTCCTGAGTCCGGTCGGTACTTCTTGAATCAAAAACATGAATATCGTCACACCATTTTACGGATTCAAGGCAAGCAGGTAAGTTAAACTCTTCGTTTTTTGTAAGAATTAGAATGGAGATCATCTTGTAAGAGCCAATATATTTGTTAACCGAGGAGAAATGAAACTATTGAGAAGATTTTTAAGGTTGATTAGGGCGGTGGCATTTGACAACAAAATCTACTTCCTGTTTCTTGCCATTGCCAATAGGCTAATTCCGTTTTTTTCGGAAAGCGCCGGTCCTAATGAAATTGTATGCATTGGACCCTTTGGGATTAAATGCATTCAATGGAGCCATCGGAGCTCCTCGAATCAATTACTATTACATCAAATGAAGATAAAAGTGGTAGACATCTTCGAAGGTTTTCCAGCTCATTCTTGGCCGGAATTAAAACCCTAACTGGGATCTTATTGCTCACTTGATCTCACGTTTACCCAATACCTTGGCAGGATTACCCCCAACAATTGTCCACCTTTCCACATCACTAAATACAGCTGATCTTGCACCAATCAGAGCCCCTTCACCAATTTTGACTCCAGGTCCGATAAAACAATCAGCCGCAATCCAGGTTTGATCATTAATCGAAATAGGGTGAAGTTCCAATGGGAAGTGCAACTTCGTATAATCATGAGATGAAGCACATAGATAAGTCTTTTGAGAAACTACGACATTCGATCCAATAGTGATCATGCCTTGATTGTAACAATCCACATGAGGTCCAAGACAAGAATAATCTCCTATCCGTAAATTCCATGGGGCCCAAATTTTGGCACTTGAATATATGTTGACTGATTTTCCGATTGAGGCTCCAAATATTCTTAAAACCGTTCGTCTCCAGGGTTTAAAAATGGGTAAGAAAAACGGATAAAAAAGCAGTAACCTGACAACCTCCCAGACTATCCTTCTAAACTTATCCGCATAATTGAAGTTGTCCTTATATAACGAAAGATCCATTGGTTACTCAGGTGCATCTTTGTAGTACGTTCACAAATATATCAATCCTTAGCGGCTAGTTGACTATGTATTATCTTCTTGTAAAGCCCCAACATTTCACTAGCCACAACCCCGATTTGATACCTATGACTTATCAAGCTAATTCCATTTTCGCCCATCTTCTTTACCTCAGAAGGGTATAACGACATGAAATAAGTCATAGCTAATTGTATATTTTCATCGTTCAATTGGATCCATTTTCCGCAATTGAATTGCTCAAGTTCTTCCCATGGCGTCTCCTTTGTTGTGATAACCGGTGTTCCAACCGCGAGCGACTCTGCTACCACTATTCCAAAGTTTTCACTATACGTCGGTAGAACAAGTATATCGGCCGATGATAACAACTTCCATTTTTCAACTCCATAAACAGGACCTAGAAATCGCACTTTATCACTGGCCATTTCCTTCAATTTTGTCACATAATTAATATCTCCATTGCCAGCAATTTCGAGTACCCAACCGCGCGTTTCCATTTCTTTCCAAACTTTCAAAAGTATCTCGATTCCCTTCTTTGGATGAATGCGGGAAAGAAAAAGGACTTTTTTGGATCCATATGTTCTTTCAATAGGTGGGATTTTAGACAGATCTATACCATTAGGTATTTCGACAATTTTATTGTTAAACCCCAAAGTCGCCACATTTTGAGCTTCTATTGGGCCTGTTACATGAATACAATTTGCCTTCATCAAATCTCTTTTCTGATACACTCGTAAGGCAATCTGTTTCTTCCACCTATTTCTGTTCAATATCCAAGGCTCTAGCATTCCACGAGGACTGATTAGATAGGGTATCTTATATCTTCTAGCAAAGAAAGCAGCTATATGAATATATGGATCCCAAATATGTTGTAGATGAATTAATGAAAAATCGTCTGTTCGGATTTTTAAGAAAGTTCGCAGAAGTTGAATTGGATTTAAAAATCGAATTTTGAGGTTTTCATGTTCCTCAATTATTGGCTTAGGAGACGGGCGCGTCCAAATCTCCACTTTTACATCCTGGCTTGCCAAATAAAAGCATAATTGCGTAACACTACGGGAAGGACCTCCTGCAGATTGATCGATGGAACCAATAACGTGAACAATTTTCACAACCTCATAAGTGTTTTATAAAGCTCTTCTACTTTCGGCATGATAATCAAAGGATCAAATCTCTTCACATTTTTAAATCCTTTGTTTTTTACTGTTTCCAATTGAGCACGATCAAGGTTTAGAACTGATAGGACTACAGCAGCACATTCCTTAGCCCATTGGGATTTTCTCAAATCGTACTCAGGCATTTTTTCAATATAGAATGCAGCATCTCCCCCTACTTCAAGCATCGGATCTTCTCGGGTTGTAATTACCGGTAAACCCAAAGCCATTGACTCAATTATCGGCCAGCCAAATCCTTCTGAAATGGAAGGATATAACAAAAGAGAGGCTCCACAATAGAGTTTATCCAATTGATCATCACTGATCTCAGTAAGCAAGTGTATGTCATTTTTAAATGGCGATTTATCAAAGACCATTTGCAGTTGATTGGTAGGTCTGGACCCAATTAATAGCAACGGTACACCAGTGTCATTATGGGCTCTTAATTCGTCATAAATTTGAATAACTCCAGCCCTATTTTTATACCATTGATTCCCTCCAACATGCAGAATGTATCCCTTACTTAAATCCAATTTTAACAATTCGGACATTCTATTTCTAGCCATTGGAGGATCAACAATGTCAAAATTCCGATTAAATGGATTATAAATTACTTCCGAAATTCCCGGCTCATAGCCGAGCATGTGGTGCAAGTCTCTTCTTGTTTTTTTCGATACGCTAATGAAGTGCCTCGATTTGGAATATCCCTTTCTGATCCATTTTTGATATACCTTACCTGTCCACCGGGTTTGAATACCTGGTATCTCCCCCATTGCTGATTGCTGAGCCAAAAAATCATGACAATGAACCACGTGAGGCCTCCCCAATAAAAGGGGGACGTAAGGTCCGAGGGCATGGTCCGTAATTACAAAAAGGGTGTCCTGGGAATCATTAATCTTTTTTCTTAGCTTCCATTGAAAAATGATGAATTGGTCTATATATCCCAGCCATTTCCTCAAACCTCCGAAAAAATTGAATTCATACAAGTATGAGGAAGGACTTAAAACTTCAACCTTATATCCCTTATTGATAAACCAATTAGAAAGTAATTTTACATAGCGAGGCATGCTTTGCGAACTGCTGAAGGTAGGATGACCAATGAAAACGATATTAAACATCTCCATCAGGAAACTCATTTTTTACCTCATTAGCTATACCGATTGCTGAATTTTCTACAGAATAGTTTTCAATATACTCTCTGGCCCAGTCAAAATCCCTTGAATAGGACGATAGACTTGTCAAATTTCTTGCTAAATCAGAAGCATTATTCGTTTTGAAAACCCTAAACCTGGGTAATGTCTTAAAATCCTGGGCGCATCCAACGGAATCGCTAACTATGACAGAACAACCCGCTTGTAGTCCTTCATTCACCACTAGACCCCAGGTTTCACCCATCCTTTGGGAAGGTAAAATAAGGATATCTATCATCAGATAATGCCGGTACAATTCAGATTGATTAATGAATCCTGTAAAAGTACACATGACTCCCCTGGAGGATACTTGTTGTGCAAGTTCCTTCAATTTATTCTCAAGCTTGCCTGAACCAATGAAATAGAGATGTAACTTTTGCCGAAGGTTAGAATCAAGGTGACTTAGCATATCAAACAGGATATCGGGTTTCTTCTTCTCAATAAACTTTCCCGAAAATCCAACCACCAGCTTTTCATCTCCAATTTTCGCCTGAGTGCGATCCAAGTTTCTGATCCCTACTTTCTCTTTCAAATTAAGGCATTGATAACGGTCAACCGTACAGTACAAGGAAGGAGTCAGTTTACTCTCGGAAACCCCATGTTTTAAATAGTGTTGTTTGTTCAATTTTCCTATGTAAAATGCTTTTGCGACTAAAGCATATACCATCCGATAAACGATGTACCTTAAAGACCTTTTAATCCAATTTCTCCTGAAAGCCCGATCTTGTGTTTCACTTCGTATCCAGACAGGAATTCCTTTTATGACGCATTGAAAGAGAACTTTCCACTCAAATAAGCTATGGATACCAATTAAAAGCACTGATTGTGGTTTATATGTATTTATCAAGTCAGCAACCCGTGGGTTTGACCTGGTTTGCTTTGAAAGGTGCTCGTACAAAAAGCAATGGTCATATCCTTTCAGCAGAGGTTGATCCCAAGAAATCTCCAAACCGAACCCTTTGTCATAACCACCAGCAATCGATTTATCCGACTGATATACCACGAAAAATTTTCCCTTAAGGAGTCTATTTAGTTGTTGCCATACGGGGGCCCTATACTGCACCGGATGGGTATCAAAAATCAGAATGTCACATTCTTTCGACACAATTAATTATCTATAGGGATTGCAAAATCTGATTGCAAATATCCTCATTTCCGACTTTTAATTCCCGGACCCTTTTCATACCTGCTAGGCGAATGGATTCACGCTTCTTATCATCATCCAACAGTACTCTGCACTTTTCCACGCATTCTTCAGAATTGTTCCAAAAAACGGCCTCCACATCTTCCTTAAACATGTCCAGATGTTCGCTAGTCCTTTCAGCACACAACAACCCGCCCGCATAGGGGATTTCAACAGATCTTCTTGTGTGAAGATCCCTGTTACCCTTGCTTAATAAGCCGATACAAATTTTAGAATTCTGTATACCTGAGACATATTTTTTCCCAAGCAGAGGACCTCTTACATGTTCCCTTAAGTCTCTCCAATATTTTGACTTACTCCAATGATCTCCCCATATTCTGACTTTCAGATTTTTGCGAATCAACTCTCGCAAAAATTTATCCCTGTTTTCATTTTTTATCCAGCTCCCTATAAAAGAGATGTCAGATTCAAACAACCCAGGTGTAATGTCTACATTTTGCGGATGATGTACTATCTCATCATATGACATAGGAATCCTAATTGCCCGTTTCACTCCAAAATTTGCTGATTCTTCTACATTCACCTCTCGGACAAATGCACATAGGCCATAATGACCAATTGAATCCCGGAGCAATGAAAATCGATTCCCATCTCTATGGCCAAATGGATCATCATTTATGTACAGGACAGAATCGCAACTAAATGAATTTAGTAGTTTTATACACCCTTGACCAAAAAATTCTCCTGAATTAATCCAACACAGATCAGGTCTTTCGTAGTCTCTGATTATGGATTTTAGGTACTTCAAAATCTGAGTCTGGGCGATCTTATAACCAGTCAAATGCAAAAGCTTATTGCTTACCATGTTGTCTCCCAGTATCTTACCTAATTTCTTTCGGACATCGAAATGCTCTACTTTGTGGCCAATTCTTCGAAGTGCTTCGGCTCTATGGTAAGAAGTAGAGTTGGCACCGGAGTCCCCGAAATAGTAAATAATCATTTCCGATAGACCGTTTGAACTACATTGTCTACTAATGACAAAAAAAACCACATAGCGATTAATGCACGTAAACTTACCAGCCAGGTAATTGTGGAGGATTCGCCTACGCCAATCGTGAATAGTTCGAGAAATGTGGCAGTAAACGCCAAGACGTACACTACATTTCTTGCATAGAATGTCATGCCAAGTCCAAATAAATAGAATAATACAATTAATACTGGGTAGATGAACAGACCCATCCAACCAAAGTCTGCGTATGAACTTAAATAGACCGAGTCAACAGTATCCTTTTCTCCAATGGGGAAATTCTCATAGAGTAATTCCTCCTGACGAGAGAAATTTACTTTCTCCGGGAACAATGGTCGTGGGATAGTCCAGATAGCTGAATGAAAAAGATCCTTTCCGAAAAGGAAGTGTTTGTTGGACATATTTAAACTTATCGAGCGAGCTAAAGGATTGGCAAGAAGTGTGCGAAAGGATAGATTTTCTATCGTTCTCTCAACTTCATAATTTACCATCTCACGTTTCTGAAATATCGTCCAACTTTTATCCACAACAATTACTGCGCTATCCCGATATACATCAAGTCCTGATTCACTGCTCCTTATAAAATTGCTATATAAAAAGCCAATAAGAATAACCGGTAACAGGATGGATATAAAGACGAATGTCCTGCTAAGATTTAATCTAGTTCTAAAAAAAAACAGCGACCAGAATACGATGGCAAGAAAGGAATACATTAATTGGATTCTTCCTTGATTAAAGTGAGTAAACAACAGGACTATCACCGATAACAGCACGAACAAATGCAAAGGACCTATTCCTCGATTGTTTGCTGATAGAACTCTGGATATCTGAATTCCTAAAATGATCAAATGAAGATTTAGCATTAACTCAAAAAAGGTAAACCAAATAGGAAGCTCTCCTTTGTCGAAATTGTTAACCACCAGGGTCCTTTGTCCAATTACTCCAGAAAAAATTAAATAAATTTCAATCAGCAGAAAAACCGAACCCAGTCTGACCAAGTATTTCATTTTCACATCAGAAATCAGATTTAATCTGGTAGTAAGCTCCATCTCCCATTTCCTGACAAATCTGTTTTGAGCTAATATGCAAAGCATTAATGCAAATAAACTAACGTAGACAATTGCCAACGAGTAATCAGAAACAGATATTGACTTCCTTCCAATTATACGTAACGTATCCGACAAACTCTGATTTCTTAAAAAGAAGTGTGTCAAAGTCGAAATAATCCAAGAAACATTTTGAATAAGAATCATGGAGACAGCACCGATTCTCAGAAACCTGAGGTTATATTGTTGCTTTACAATTTGGAGCCATATCCATCTTAAAATAAGAATTGAGCCAAAAAGAGCCGCAACATCCGCAATAAGTTTGAGATTGATCCCATAGGAGAGCAACCATAGCGGAATGGTCAATAAAATAGTTAAAGATAAGCTTTCTTCCCTTCGCCCGTTCATTGCACTAATCAATACTGTAAATTCCGAATTATTTCAACTGCCTTTTCACCGTACTTGTCCCATCCTGAAATCGATTTCACTTTGTCCAAAGCATTATGAGACATTGTTTTTTGCAATTGTGGATTCCTAATCAGTAATTCCAATTTCTCCAAAATAGCATCGGAGGACCTGGGATTAATTATAAACCCCTCCTGTCCATCCTCGATAAGCTCATCGGCACCAGTATTTGGAGTTGCAATAACCGGACAACCACAGGCCAAGGCCTCGCCAATTACATTCGGCAAACCCTCCTCGATACTTGATAGTACCATGCAATGACTTGAGCTATAGTAGCTCCTTAAAGACCTATTGGATAATTGACCAAGAAATTTAATGCATTTCAAATCTCGTTTCGAAATCAATTTCTCCATTTCAGTATAAACAGAGCCAATCACTACAAACTCCTTATTTCTTGTATGTAACTTCAAAAAGGCATCCAATGCATATAGAAAGCCCTTCCTGGGACTAATTTGCCCCACCCAAAGCACCCTGAATTTATCCTTTGGAGTTGACCCATCTTTAAAAAACCTATCCGTTCTGGAACCAAATGGAATCTTGACAATTTTCCTTTCATCAATCCCTTTATGAAGAAATGTGGATCTTACGAAATCCGAGGGAACAAAGATTATATCAGCGTTATCATATTCCTCAATTTCTTTTTGGATTTTTCTTTGATCAATTCTTTTATACTTTAAACCCAGTGACTCATATTCTTCTCTTAATATTTCATCTTGATACAAAATATGGGTGGAAGATCGATCGCAGATGAAAACTCCACCTAATGCTTTTGCTTTTACCCCGGAGTGAAGTCCGCCACCAGAAAGGGCTATAACAATCATCGGCTGTTTCAATGTCCTTGACACATATTTATCCAAAGTCTCATGAGCTAGCCATTCGACCTCCCTTCTCAGCCAATTCCACTTTAATAAATTGAATCTATTAAGACCCATGTAAGGAGTTTGAATCCAGGGATAGGTCTGTATCTGTTGAGGTGAAATACCATCCTCATCTGTTAATTGAAATCTTGGATATCCGGTATATATTCTTTCAAGTAAACCATGTTTTGCTAGCTGCCTTGCTAAATGGAAGTGATGAAACCTTCCTATACAAATTTGGGTGACCTTCAATTCTTCCGTGGTTTATTGGCTTTGAAGGCGAAGTTTCGTGTCCAGACACTTCCTCCCGTATGACCTGTTTCTATGGCATTGATTAACTGAAATGACCAACGAGTAACTGACCACAACATTTTTCTAATAAATCCTGCCAGCGATTTACTTTCACCCAGGTGTTCAATAGCTTCAAAGTTTGTGAATCCATGGACTGTGCATAAATTCCTCGCGCTCTGTGGGGTTAGAAACCATTCATGAGTCAAATCGCCATACATCACAGATCCTGCAAAGGGCGAGATTCCATTTGGAGTGTGCGCTATGAAGATCCCATCAGGTTTGAGTTTGGCATATATCCTTCTTATTAGGTTACTAACTTGATCTTTTGACAAGTGTTCTAACAGATCAAAACAAGTAATCACTCCCAGGCTGTCTTCCGGGAATTGGTCCAAAAATTCCAATGCATCCATTTGCTTCACATGTGGAAATAATGGCGATGATAATTCAATCTGCTCTGCACTAATGTCGCATCCATGTAAGTCGTTGAATTCCATCTGATTTAATGCTAGTAGTAATTCCCCCGCACCACATCCAAGATCAACGATTTTCTCCTGGCGTTTAAAATCAGATATCCAATAAGTCAAAATTGGCTTGATCTTCTTAGCTCCAAAATCAAGTTCCTGTGGGTTATTAGTTCCTTTGAACTTGGACCTGTAATACCGATAGAATGTATCCTTGGCATCCATGGAAAAATTGAGTTAATTCCAGTTTCTATTTAAACTCACTAAGAATCTAAAGTCCGACAAAAAATTGCAAAAAATAGTAGAGATCGACTGATCTACAAGTTTAAATGCTTTTGGCACAATAATGACGAATAGGACTACATCAATGATAACATATCCAACTGATATTCCAGTTAAACCATAGTTGACGGTGAGAATGTAAGCTGCACTAACGCTTAAAATCGCTCCAAATAACGCAGCTACATTAACGATGTATGGTCTATTCAAGGCAAAAGGTATTATTTGGGCAGTAGTCCAAACTGAATTAAAAAATACGCTACAAACCATAATAACCCAATCTCTCATTTCAAGTTCAAGATTGTTTCCTGTCCATATAAAATAGAAGTCCAATCCGAATAACAACAGTAAGATGGAGCCTAATAAACCTATCACACATGCTGACACAATTAATACCCTAAATATAATTCTGACCATTCTATAATTCCCTGAACCGATTTCAAATTGAAGTTCGGGGAATACTGCGTTATAAAGTAGCGAAAGCCCCTGATTTATCAAACGAATTAATATTCTAGCAGTATTGAAAATGGTTACATGTATTGGACCAATTAAAATGCGAATAATTATTGTCAATCCTTGAAAATAGCAAGCCTGCCACAAAGGGGCCATCAGAAATCCGAACCCCTTTTCCATGATTTGCTTAAAATGTATCAAACGCAGATCACTACCTATTATATCGAGTAGTTTAACCTTTTTTAGGGCTACATACAGTAATACCGGAATATACAATATTGATAGTGCAAGAATAGTCGCTGATAGTTCTACCGCCGTACCTCCCAAAACCAATACAAGAATGGAACTGAGAAGATTTAAGATCGAAAATACATTTGCTATGGAAATGATTTGAGAAGCATGTCTTTTGACATAGAAAAAAGCTTGTACCAACTGGTAGTAGAATAAAAGAATTTTGGCAAATACGAGCATTAGAACTGTATTTCGTATTTCCGATTTTGAAAAGGACATGGAAGAAGAATCAATTTGTGATTCAAAAATCCAAATTCCCAATATTGTGATTAGAACAACAGCTAAAATCACAATTGTAATAAGGGAAAATCCGGCTTTAGCGATCTCAAAAGCCTCCTTTTTATTATTCGAGGTGTAACTCAAGACGAAAGAATTTCCTGCGGCTGTTCCAAATCCAAAGTCTGAAAGTCCAATTATTGTCGGAATAATGGTCAGCGTTATCCAATCGCCATAGTACTCGGCTCCCCATGTACTTATAAAGATCGGCACCAATATTATCTGATCAACAGCCCTTAGTACTTTTTGAATAAGAGATGCTACTGAATTCTGAAATATCCTCTTCCTAAGCCCCAATAATTTATTGTTATCCTAGTATTTAACAATGACCATTAACTCAGATCCCTGCAATGAACTTACGAATGAGGATGAATTTTCACTCCATGAATTTATCTGTTCAATGTCATATGGATTTGAACCTATATAATACTTTTCTTCATTGAAAATCTTGGAGTAGAAGGTACTTGTTATGGAATTAGGATGTACCATTCCCCAACTTTTGTGATACTTACTTGGGTTCGATTTTTTGAAATCTTCGCTACCATTGGGGCAAAAAGCCACAAAAAACCCTCCTTTTCGTAGGATACTTTTGGATAGCTCAATCATACTCTCAATTGAACTTAAGTGTTCGATAACATGAGAACTATAAAAAATGTCCACTTCCTTATTCAATTCCATCTCGTTTGTGACAATTTCAATTCCTAACTTTCTTCCATAGGCTGCTCTTAGCTTCGAAATCTCAAAAGAAGTCACATCCATACCCAACCTCTTAAATTGAAACGATGAATAACCCCAATTTGCCCCAAAATCAAGAATTCGAATATCAGTTAAATCCTTGAATAAAATCTTTAAAATTGAAATGTGCTCACTAGCATCCTTCGGACTATCTTGAAATCCTGTATTAATCCATTTATTTAAAGTTTCTTCATTAGGTAAATCAGTGGTGATTCCATCTTTTTGGGAATATGAATTATTGTAGAAATTTAAATTAAACGCATCGGAATCCTTAGGAAATCTATATCTCAGCCCACAATTCTTGCACTCTAACAACTTCGTTACAAAATACTTTCGATCAATTGTTTTGTGATTGGCACTGCCGCAGTAAGGACAAAAACTGTTACTGTTTAATCTGGCCAGACTCCTTAGAAAATATTTTAATTTATCTGGTTCCATTAAGTTTCTTCATAATACCCTCCTCGTCCATAACCATATCCGTAGCCATAACCATAACCATAACCATAACCATAACCGTATTTATTCGAGAACTTCTTAAAATCAATTCCATTATAGATTAACCCTATATTGGAAAGTAAGGACTTCTTCTCCAGGTCATCCAGGAATTCAAGGCTGTGTTTTGGGGTCTGTTGATGACGAAGTACAAACACATTCGCATCCACGTAAGGTGTGATTTCCAGTGCATCTGATACCAATCCAATAGGGGGTGTATCTATAACCACGACATCATAGTGCTTCTTCAGCTTTTCGAAAAATCCTTTCAAATCTGCCTTGTGAAGCAACTCATTTGGATTAGGTGGAATTGGGCCAGAACCGATGAAATCGAGATTTTCCACATGAGTTTGCTGAACAACGTTCTTCCACTTTTGCTCTTTGATCAACACATCACTTATGCCATGGTCATTTTTCATACCCAGAGCATTCACCAGCTTCGGTTTCCTCAGGTCCATGCCAAGGAGGATTGTTTTTTTCCCTGCCCTTGCCATCATAATGGCCGTATTAATGGCTGAGAAAGATTTCCCGTCTCCGGAAATAAAGGATGTGAATAAAATACTGTCTACAGGTCTTTCAGGATGAATGTACTTCAACCCGGCACGCATTTTACGAAAACTCTCTGACACCAACGATCGCGGATACTTATCCAATACCAGTTCAGTACCATGATGACTAAAAGCAATTGAAGCAAGGATAGGGATATCGGTCTTTTTCTCGACCTCGGAAAGTGATTGGATACTTGTGACAAAATATTCCCGGACATATAGGCCAATAACGGGTATCAAAAATCCAATAAAGAATCCTAATATATAATTTCTACGAGTATTAGGGAAAGTAGATCCGAATGAAATCGCACTGTCAACAATTTGAGTACTGGCCACGTTGCTTGCCCTGGCGATACCGGTTTCTGCTTTTTTCTCCAATAAATAAATATACAGGTCCTGATTCAGATTAAACTGCCTTTGAATGTTGACAAGAGCCCTTTCGTTTCCGGGAAGTTGTCCTAACTCCCGTTCCGAATTTTGAATTCTGATTTCCAAATCTGCCAAGGCTATTTCTGTCGTTTTCTTAAGATTGATCACGTTCTCACGTATATTTTTGATATTGGACTTAATCTGATTTTGTAGCGTAAGTACCCTTGGATTGATTTCAGATGCGCTTGCTTCCGCCTGGGTGAGTTGATTGGTGAGCTCATTTAAATTGAGCACCATGCTGTTCAGGGAGACGTCCTCTATGCCGGCAGTAGATGGACTGATCACATTCGTAATATCTTGCTGACCGAGGTAATCTATCAGGTATTCGTAATAGCCGATCTGCATCCTTAGCGAGGCAGCTTCCCTTTCAAGTGTCTCTAACCGTGTGAACACAGCCATGCCTTCCTGGCTGATGTCCACAATATTATTCCTTGACCTGAATGTCTCCAGATTTGTTTCTGCGTTCACCAGGCTGTCTTGAATGCCACTTAGTTGCTGTTCGATGAATTGTAAGGTGAGTGTTGCTGCCTGGTTCTTCTGATCCAGCTCCCGTTGAACGTAGTAGTAAATCAATGTATTGATTATCGATTCACCTTTTAGTGGCGTGGGTGTTTCCATCGATAATTCCAGAATAGTTGCATCGCGATTGATCGGTTGTACCTGAAGCTGCTGTTTCAACTGATTGACAATTACCTCTTTCGGTAGGAATAGAATAGCATACGGTTTTGAGCCTTCAACACTTAGGTCTTCATCCGCCTTCATAACACGAAAAGACAACTCCTCGCTTGTAATTTCATCATTGAACCCATAAGTTCCATCTATCTCCAGAGATACACCGTCTCTTTCTGCTTCATATAGTTCAAAGGTCTCACTGTCGATAAGATCCAGCTTAAACCTATAATTTCGCTCATCTTTGTTCAGTACCTCCACCTTGAATGGTATGCCGGGTCCATACAATTCTACATCTCTCACTCTTCCAAGGTTCACGTAACGGGTGGTGAGCTCCAAAGAATCCACTACACGTCCAATCAGGCTATACGAGGTGAGTATGCCAATTTCGTTTTCAATATTGCTTCCACCCTGAAAAAGCTCCAATTCTTCAAGGATGGGATTCGTGGCAGACCCCTGATCATCCTCGATTAGGATGGTTGCCCGGACTGGATAAAGTGGTTCTGCATATCTGTTGAACAGGAAGGCTCCTGCCAAAAACAAAAACAATGAGATCAAGAACATTGGCCAGTGAGCCAATAACTTGAAAAGGTATCCCCTGAGATCAAAGGTCTCTTCTTCCAGGATAAACTGCTGTCCAGTCTGAATCTTCTGTTCCGCCATAGGCTTATAATCGGCTTACCGAGACAATGATCAACAATACTGAGGACACCACAGAAAGCGTCTGCGCGAAGGTCTGAAAACCAGTCACCCCGACTCCTCCTCCGATCTCGCGAACCTTCAGAGGTTCCACATAGAGCTGGTCGTTGGGCTGAATATAATAAAATGGACTCTTCACCAGGTTTCTATCCGTTAAGTCCACACGATGTAACCGCGGTCCTTCGGGATATTGGCGTATGATGATGGCCTCTGCACGGTTTGCTACCACGGTCAGATCGCCGGCATTGGCGATCGCCTCGAAAATCGTTAGCTGAGTTTGCAGCACACTGTACCTCCCGGGTCTGTTGAACTCACCCAGGGCTGAATAACGGATCCCTCCAAACCGGACAGACACAAAGGCATCCAGTATGTACTTTTTCACTTCCTCTTCAATGGTTTCCTTGGCCTCTTTAAGTGTCTTCCCATCGAGGGAAACATATCCCACTAATGGCAGCTCTATTTGTCCATTCTTATCCAATGTAAATCCAGTCAGGTAGTTAATGTCGGCAGCATTCATGGCTAGTTGACCCGCGTTATTGGCTCCTGAAATTGGCCTGAAGATCTCGGCCACTGTAGGATCAGAGGAACGAACTTCAATGTTGATGATGTCTCCTATTTGCAGTTGATACTCTCCCGGATCATCTACAAATACGGAATCAAAGGGTACAGAACCTTGTTCCAGATCCTGCAGGTATACTACCTTCTTATTGGGCACGCACGAGGAGACTGCCACGATGACAACGATGGCCCAAAACCCTACTACTTTACTCATTTATCTTTTCCGGTGCTTTTTAGCGGGGGACAAAGATGAATTAAAATCGCCTGACAGGCAAGGGATTAGGGTGTGGGTTAGTGGGTTGTTAATTAGTTGGTGGGTTCTCTTCGACGAGCTCAGAGAGACACCCCAGACTGTAATGCTGAGGAGCGCAGCGTCTCGAAGCATCGACAAGCTCAGAGGGACAGTTGGTAGGTATGGAGTTTGAAATAGAGTACCGTCACTCTGAGCGGAGCGAAGAGTCTCAAGCGCGGATAAGCCATATTAATAGTACAGTATAAGCGTACTTAAAGAAGACCATTTTAAACCGGTTGACATGATTCTCAATTTTATCATGGCTAGACTTGAATGACACAGACTTCAAAACCTACTAACCTAAAAACCTACTAACCTGCTAACCCAATAACTAATAAAGTTCCTTCACATTCTCCGGAGGTCGGCCGATCACGGCTTTGTTGTTTTTGATCACGATGGGTCGCTCAATCAGGATAGGGTGTTCCACCATGGCGTTTATCCACTCCTCATCGGTCAGCTCCTTTCCCTTGTAATGCTCCTTAAACACTGACTCACTTTTACGTATCACCTCAAGGGGTTTCATGCCCAGCATGGAAATCACTTCTTTCAGCTCTTTTTCATCCGGACACACTTTCAGGTATTCTACAATCTGGACGTTGTTATCCAGCTCATGCAAAATTTTCAGGGTCTGGCGACTCTTGCCGCAGCGGGGATTGTGATAGATTATGGCCATGGTTTGTTTGGTTAGTGGGTTTGTGAGTTAGTTAGTGGGTAGGTTAATCAGTTAGTGGGTCATTGGGTGTCTCGTCCTAAAATAGGTTCAACTGACCAACTCAATAACTTACTAACCTACTAACTACAAAACTTCTACTACGTGGTTATGATTCGTATAAATACAAATATCCGCCGCGATCGTCAGGCTCTCTTTCACCATCTCCTCGGCGCTCAGATTCTTAGCATGCTTCTTCAGGGCAATGGCCGCAGACTTCGCATATTGACTGCCACTGCCGATTGACGCCACTTCCTCGTCCGGCTCCAATACATCACCCGTACCTGATATCACCAGCATTTCGTCTTTGTCTGCCACGATCATCATGGCCTCCAGCTGTCGCAGGTATTTGTCCATTCGCCAGTCCTTTGCGAGCTCCACTGCGGCCCTTTTCAGGTTCCCGGTGTAGGTACTGAGTTTTTCATCGAAGCGCTCAAGCAAGGTAAAGGCATCCGCAGTTGACCCGGCAAACCCGGTGATGATCTTACCATCATTCAGCCTTCGGATCTTGTTGACATGGCTCTTGGCAACTGTATTTCCCATAGTGGCCTGCCCATCGGCTCCAATGGCAATGTGTCCATTGTGCTTTACGGCTACCACCGTGGTGGCGTGTATTTTTAGTTCACTCATTGACTTTCTAAATTTTGCCAAAAATAGCAATTACAATACCAAGGATTGTAATATGACTGTTTGGCAGAGTTTAGTGGGTGGGTTAGTTAGTTGGTGGGTGGATGAGTTTGATAGTTTGTTTTCTGATGGGTTGGGTGTGTGATATGTTTGGTGCTAAATTCGTTTTTTATCAACCAGAAAATACAGCTATGGGGACTATACAAAAATTTGAAGACCTGAACATCTGGCAGGACGCCAGGAAGTTATGTCATGAAGTTTTTGAAATAATACTCGAGAATCGGGAATTGAGAGATTTTAGCTTTAAGGATCAGATCAACAGATCATCTTCCTCAATAATGGACAACATTGCGGAAGGTTTCGACCGGGGAGGAAATAAAGAATTTCGGCAATTCTTATCGATAGCACGAGCATCTGCAGGTGAAGTAAAGTCACAATTATATAGGGCAAAAGACAGGAATTACATCGATGCTGACAATTATAATAAACTCCTAGAATCGATTGACAACCTGATTAAGATGATGAACGGTTTTCTAAAATATCTTCGATCATCAGAAAATAAAGGCATAAAATTTAGAAACAATTAGTACGCTAGAAAGCCTGGTGCACTGGCAGGTTGCTGAGTAAATAAACCAAACTCACCAACACACCAACTAATTAACCCACTAACTAATCAAATTAGCAACCTTACCGGATCCTCCAGTAGCTCCTTAAACGTCTTCAGGAATGCTGCACTGACTGCTCCGTCAACAGCCCTGTGATCGGAGGACATCGTGACTTTCATCACACTTCCGGGCTTCATCTCACCATTCTTCACGATGACTGTTTCCTTAATGCCACCCACGGCCATAATGCACGCGTCAGGTGGATTAATGATCGCCGTGAACTCCTCTACACCAAACATTCCAAGGTTGGATACCGTGAACGTATTCCCTGAGAATTCTTCTGGCTGCAGTTTCTTATCCTTAGCCTTCTGCCCAAGCTCTTTCACCTCGGCAGAAATGTGTGCCAGTGATTTACTATCGGTGAATTTCACCACAGGCACGATCAGTCCGTCCGGAATAGCCACCGCCACTCCAATGTGAATGTGCTGATGCTTCACGATCTTGTCTCCGGCCCATGTTACATTGACATCCGGATGCTGTCGCAATGCCGCTGCCGCAGCTTTCAGGATCATGTCGTTAAAAGAGATCTTCACGGGAGAAATTTCATTCAGACTTTTCCTTGCTTCTATCGCTTTATCCATGTTGATCTCCATGGTCACGTAGAAATGCGGAGCGGTGAACTTACTGTCAGACAGTCTTTTCGCAATGGCCTTTCTCATCTGTGACAAAGGCACCTCCTCGGAACGCTCCTCTCCTACTACCTGTGGCATGTTATATGCCGGCGCTGACTCTCCTTTAGCCGCTGCCGGTGCTTCCGCCGAAGGTGTATAATTTTCAATGTCTCTCTTTACTATCCTTCCGCCATCTCCGGATCCTTGCACTTTGGCTATATCGATTCCCTTTTCACTTGCCAGCTTCTTGGCCAATGGCGATGCTTTTAACCTGCCGTTTGATGAACTGCTCTCCTGGACAGGGCTTGGTGCCGGTGTTGAAGACGCTGCCGGAGCCGGTTTGGATTCTGACGCCTTTGGAGCTGATTCCTCTTTTGTTGCTTCTTTCTTCTCTTCCCCGGGGGTTTCCTGTTCTGCTGCTTTCAATAGTGTCTTGTAGTCAGCTCCTTTTTCTCCAATTATGGCAATTACCCCGTCTATTGGCACTGCTTTGCCTGCTTCCACGGCAGTATATAAGAGCACTCCGTCTTCGTAAGCCTCTAATTCCATGGTGGCTTTGTCGGTCTCCACCTCAGCAAGCACATCGCCGGCACTCACTTCAGCTCCCACACTTTTTTGCCATGAGGCAATCACCCCTTCCTCCATGGTGTCACTCATCTTAGGCATCCGGATCACATTGGCATTGATGCCGGATGTATCAATTTTTTCGGCGGAACCATTGTCTGAAGAACCTGAGCTATCAGAGGAACTCTCCTCCTTTTTGGCTTCAGCCGAATCCCCGTTGCTTCCATTTTTGATGCTCTCGAGTAGATCCGATATGTCCTCTCCTTTCTCGCCTATGATCGCGATGACGCCATCTACAGGCACTGCATCCTTTTCCTTGACGCCCACATAGAGCAGTGTTCCGTCATTGTAAGACTCCAGTTCCATCGTTGCTTTGTCAGTTTCTACTTCCGCCAGTACATCTCCGGAACTCACTTCTTCGCCTTCCTTTACAAGCCAGGACGCGATGACACCTTCTTCCATGGTGTCGCTCATTTTGGGCATTTTAATTACTTCCGCCATCTGATTTCTTTAAAATATAATTTGCCAATGCGGATCAAAGTTAAGTCAACCGCTATTTTTACCAAGTTCGAATTGAAATTATTAATTCTACACATAACCTTGTATAATGTCTGAAAATTCCTTTTCGGAATACAAGCCGCCGTTTCCACTGAAAAACGGCCACCTTCAAACGATCTATCCTGCATTTTTCCGTAAGGTAAATACTCCGGCGAAACAGCGTGTACGCCTGGATACTCCGGATGATGATTTCCTGGATGTGGATGTAATAAATAATAATAGTGATACGATGGTCATCATTTCGCATGGTCTGGAAGGAAGCAGTGAAAGACCCTACATCACCGGGATGGTCAAAGAAATGGTAGCGGCAGGCTTTGATACAGGTGCCTGGAATTTCCGCTCCTGCAGTGGTGAGATCAACCGCCAGCACATCGTGTACCACAGCGGCGCTACTTATGATCTTGCCACTGTAGTGGAATACTTCGCTCCATATTATCAAAACATCTTTCTGGTTGGATTTAGCCTGGGCGGCAATCTGACGTTAAAGTATTTGGGTGAAGACCCACATCCGAAAGTCAGCGGAGGCGTGACATTATGTACACCGATGGATCTTTCTAAAGGTGCAAGACATATCCAAAATGGCTGGAACAAACTGTATGAAAAACGATTTCTCAAGTCCCTCCAAAAAAAAGTAGTCATCAAGCATCAACAATTTCCCGATAAGGTCAACATCGAAAAACTGGCTAAAGTGAGGAATCTGCTGGATTTTGATAATTATTTCACTGGACCAATTCACGGGTTTAAGGATGCAGAAGACTACTACCAACAAAGCAGCAGTCGCTTTTTCATCAGATCCATCTCCGTCCCGACTCTGATAATTAATCCGTTGAATGACCCTTTATTGACGGAAATTTGTTTTGATCGGGATTTCATTACTGAAAATGATTCTGTAAATCTCCTTACACCGAAGCAGGGAGGACATTGCGGATTTCCGGTTTATGGTGATAAGACCAACTGGGCAGAAATCAAAACCCGGGAGTTCATTCAGTCTGTGATTTCAGTATAGAGGAGTATTTTTGTTAAATATGGTAGACCGATACGCACTTGACATCAATTCCGATCTGCTTTCGAAGCAATTCAACCTATCGGTAGCTGAGTCATTCGACCCGATGTACAACTGCGCCCCTTCTCAAATGTTGCCCGTCACTACCGTGGATCAGCCTGAAATGATTCAAAATTTCCAATGGGGATTGATCTCGGCTTTTGCCAATAACAAAAAGCTGAGTCCTAAATTATTCAACATAGACTTTAAACAAGTGGTCACCAAACCGGCTACCATGAGACAGCTGACTTCGCACAGATGTGTCATCTATGCCACTGGTTTCTTTCTCTGGAAGCCCATTTCAAAAAAATCCTTAAGCCCCTATTACTTTCAGTACGGAAACGGTAAGGCCTTCCGTATCGGGGGGATTTGGGAAAATTATGAATCTATGGAGGGTGAGACTTTTAACACTTTCCAGATGATCACAACCGATTCTTCGGTGGATCTGGTGAGCTATCAGGATACCATCCCATTGATTCTGAATAAAGATAATGGTGACAGGTGGTTACATTCTGAGGAAACTCCGGATACATTAGCTGCGTTTTATACGGATAGCGTGGATCAGGATTTTGTGATTCATCCGGTGTCACCAGCCATCAGAGACCTTCGAAACAACGACAGGAAGCTACTGGAGCCGGTCAACCCGACGGATCAACATGGTAATTATACATTGTTTGGATAATGCATGACATTAAGTAAACACTGTTTTACCACGGAATAATCCACTTTTGCATGCAAATGATGTTAATAACCTAAAGAAAAATTATCTTTGGTCAACCAACCTAAAGAAAAAAGAACTGTTTTGAAGCGAAGCCGACTATACTTAAGTATTGTTTTAATCTCGTCCTGCCTTTTCGTTGATGCTCAAAGCGTAAAGAAACTATATGAGACTGCCGAACTGATGTTTTACACGGATCGGTTCGAGGATGCCATCTATGGCTACGAGCAAATTCAGGCAAGAGAATCCGGCTATGCCGATGTTGAGTATAAATTAGAATTGTGCTATTTATTGACAGGCGATCGGGATCGTCCCCTGGATAAGATCCTTGGCTTTCAAAATTCCTATGGTACCAGCGATCCATTTTATAATTACTGGATGGGCCGTGTCTATGCCTACAGATACATGTACACGGACGCCAAAGCTTCCTGGGATCAATTCCTCAGAAATGCGGATGATCCTTCACCGGAAATGCAGGCTGAACTTACCGCACTCATCACCAATGCCGAATCCAAAATGGAATTTCTGGAATCGAAAGAACAATACAGAATCACGCAGCTTGGTGGTGACATTAATACCACTGCATCGGAGCTGTCTCCTGTCTACAATGATCGCGAGAAAGAGTTACTTTTCACCTCTTCGAGAGGTTCCGGTGAGAGCTACAGGGTCTATCATGCACGTCAAAACGAAAGCGGAGACTGGGGTGAAGTGACGCCGGTGGCTTCATTGGGAAACCTGAATAAGGAATCTTCAAACATCGAGGTAGTCTATGAAGACGGGAGACTTTTTCTGTTCAGAGGCCAAAACGGAGGTAACTTATACGTCTCAGAGGAGCGAAATGGGGCCTGGACCATACCTACGGAATTCGATACCAAGCTATCTTCAGATGAGATGAGTTCTCACTTTTTCATCAATGAACACGAAGATCGCATCATTTTCGCGACCCGTTCCAGAGATAAAGGTCAGGAACTTTACGAAATATTCAGGGATCCGGACAACGGGGAGTGGTCCAAACCTGCACCCTTCAATGACCAGATCAACTCGGACAAAGACGAAGACAGTCCTTATCTCACTCCGGATGAAAAAACACTCTATTTCAGTTCCAATGGACATGGCTCCATCGGTGGATTCGATGTATTCAAAAGTGAATACAACGACCGTACAGGAACCTGGAGTCAGCCTGTGGCCCTCGGTCACCCTATCAACTCACCGGATGATGAAATCAATTTCAAAATGAATCATGATGGAAAATCCGGATTTTTCAGCTCTAACAGGTTGTATACCAAAGGAGAGTTCGACATCTATTACTTTACGGAAATAGAGCGGGTAGACATGACTGGTCGAATATTGGCCATGGGATCAGGAAATCCGGTAACCGGTGCACAGATCACATTTACCGCCCGAAATATCGATGAGCAGTTCAGTTCAAGCTCCACCGGCAGTGGAGATTTCAGCAATGAGATCATTTTGAATGAATCCTACGACATAGAGATTACCCGAAATGGAGAGACACTCATGTCAGACCGTTTGTTTATAAGTGCGGAAGATGCGAGTAACGGGACCTATTCAAAAGAGTTTCTGGTCAATGTACCGGACGATGAACCGGATGAAACCATAACTGATGCTGTTGCAGCAACGGACACACAACCACGTTCCTCTGGTGAAAGCAGGACCGAAAATAATACTCGGAGCCAAAATCAGGTCGAAGGCCCGCAGTTCAATGACGTAGAAATTTCCGGGTCCGATGAGCCATACTCTTCTGATTTCCAGCAACCAACAAACTACAATCTGGGGCCTAAGATCCTGGCCAAAAACATCTACTTCAGATTTGGGACTGCTGCGCTGATGCAGGCAGCCACTCCGGTCCTTGAAGAGATTTATGCCATCATGCAAAGGTCACCCGGAATGATTGTGGAAATCGGAGGGCACACGGACAATGTCGGATCCCCTCAAACCAACATGGTGGTTTCCAGAAACCGTGCGCTGGCAGTAAAAGGCTGGCTTGTACGAAAAGGCATCGCCGATGAAAGATTGTACATTAAAGCATACGGTGAGTCACAGCCACTGGCCTCCAATGACGACGAAAGAGACGGTCGGGAGCTCAACAGAAGAATAGAAGTACGTCTCGTAAACTGACCAAATTTTCAATTTTACTTCCCGGCAAGGTCAAAATTTTTGCCAAATCATTCAAACGTCTTGACAAATCGCCTTTCAGGACGTTTTGCATTATGATATGGCTATGATTCTCTTCTAAGTTAGTGTCAGGTTTTTAACACTAAAACGCAATCACCCATGAAACTCGCAAAAAATTTTACTCTTGGATTGTGCTCCCTTTTAATAGGTTTTAGCGCATCCGCACAGGAAATTGAATCACCTTTCATCAACTCCTCTGTTGTATTGGCTAAAAATACTCTGGTACGAGCCAACTCAATCGAGACAATCGCAGAAGATGCTTACGCAGTAGAGCGCGTAGCTCTAAAGTCTATGGCCACCGAGGTAAGGTTCAGGCCAGGAACAGCCGCTTTAATGACTGCATCTCTTGCTGACCTTGAAGAAATCTATTTGGTATTGTCCCAAAATCAGGAATTAGAAATTGAGATCAAGGGATTCTCAGGTGAACAGTCTTCCGACGGCGACTATGGCATCATGAGTCATAATCAGGCAGAAGCAGTAAGGGGATGGCTATTCCGGAAGGGTATCGAACTTGAAAGAATGAACATTGGAAAAAGCTTGTCCGGTGGAAGTGATTCCGGAGTAAGGATTAACGTCCTGAATTAAAAAACGGATCCTATCTCAAAATTTTTGCCAAATAAACCTAACTATCTGACAATAAGGTAAATCAATAACTACACTTCAGAATTTAATTGAAAGGTGTAGATACTTTAGCACCCGAACTAAAAACTGGTCACGTATGGAAAACTTAAAGATTTACAAATACGCGATATTATCAACCGCCCTTTTTATCTCCACAGCATTGGAGGCTCAGAAGATTGAAAAGCTTTATGAGCAGGCTGAAAAGTTGTTTTACAATGAGAATTTGACCGATGCCTTATACGCCTATCAGCAGGTATTGGAAGAAAATCCCAGTTACGAAGATGCCGATTACAAAGCTGAGATATGCTCATTGCTGACTGACTACAGGGAGAAACCAATTGACGACATGATCGCCTTTGGAAATACAAAAGGCAGAAATGATAAGTTTTACCATTATTGGATGGGCAGGATTTACGTTAGGGAATATATGTTCAGTGAAGCCATTGCTTCCTGGAGAGCTTTCTTAAACGCAAGGACAAGTAAGAGTCGGGTCATCAGGGCAGAAACAGCTGACTTCATTCACAATGCGAAGTCGATGATTGACTTTTTTGAAAACACAGACAACTATGAAATCCATCAATTGGAAGGGGGCATCAATAGTCAATATGCCGAACTAAGTCCCGTCTATTCGGAAGAAACCGGCGAATTGCTTTTTGCCTCTGCTCAAAACTCCTCGGACGGCAAGGAATTCAAGATTTATCATACCATCAAGCAGGACAATGGTTGGAACGATCTAAGGGAGATTTCCAGTCTTGGGACTTTTGAAAGGTCCCATGCCAATATGGAAGTCGTGAACGAGGACGGAAAGCTCTTCATTTTTAACAAAAAACGAGGTGGCGATATCTTCTATTCCGAACCAAAAGATGGTAATTGGACGTCTCCTGTCGAATTTGACAGTAAAGTCACCAAAGCCCACATAAAATCTCACTTCTTCATCAATGAACATGAAGATCGGATCATTTTCGTATCCGACAAAAACTCCAAGAAGAACGGAACTGACCTGTATCAGACATTCAGAGATCCATCCAACGGAAAATGGACCAAACCTGCTCCTTTCGCAGAAGTAATTAATAGCGAGTTTGATGAAGAAAGCCCATACCTATCTCCTGATGAGAAGACACTGTATTTCTCTTCGCGCGGGCATGGAAGTATTGGTGGTTTTGACGTATTCAAGTCCACTTTTGACAGTGTGAGATTAGAGTGGTCAGAACCGGTCAATCTTGGCTTTCCAATAAACTCTCCGGATGACGAGATTCACTTCAAAATGAATCCGGACAAAAAAGGAGGATATTTCAGTTCAAACCGTCTGCATACCAAAGGGGATTATGACATTTACTTTTTCTGGAAAATTGAAAAAATACAGATTGAAGGTAAAGCTTTTGACTACATCACTAATGCTCCAATACCTGATGCTACCATAAGGTTTACCCCCTCTGCCTACACAGACGAGCACTTCAAGTCTGATTTGAGTGCTGATGGTGACTTTTCTGTTGAGATCATCTCCGATGAATCATACCTGGTGGAAGTCATTAAAAACGGAGAAGTGCTTTTCACACAAGAATTTGAGATTCACCAATCCGGATCGGATAACGTCTATAACAAGGATTTCATGTTCAACAAACCTCAGCTAAAAGAGGCAATTGTGGAAACTGCCTCCATCGCTTCTCAAGATGAAAAGAACACCAATGATCAACCGGATATCCTTAGTGAGGTGCAGGAGGATGCACCTTTAGATGACAATAAGTCCCGAGATGTGCTTGTCGCAAATGAGATCCCTGTATCGGAGGACGATTTCAAAGGTCATTCGGAGGTATCTTACGAAGCTGGTAACAAAATCATTATCCAGAACATCTACTTTGGATTCGGCACCACGAGTATCCTGAGAGAATCTAATCCTGTACTAGACAAACTGTACCAGGAATTGGCAGAAAACACTTCCATCAAGATCGAAATTGGTGGTCACACCGATAATGTTGGCTCACAATCCAGCAATCTGTGGATTTCAGAAAACAGGGCAAAGACTGTAAAGAAATGGCTCGTTGACAAAGGAATCGATGAAGACAGGATCGTGACCAAAGGATACGGCGAAAGTTACCCGTTGGCATCAAACGATGATGAAAAGAACGGGCGTGAATTGAACCGTAGGATCGAGGTCAAAGTGATCACCTCCAACTTATAGTCAGTTTTTACCTTCTTCTTGAAAAAGAAACGTTTCACGGGCTATCTTTGGATGGCCCAAAATGATTTCTAAATGTACAATTCAAGAATTGCAGGAATAGGACATTACGTTCCTGAAAACGTAGTTACCAATAAGGACCTGGAAAAAATGATGGATACCAGCGATGAGTGGATCGTTGAGCGTACGGGTATCCATGAGCGTCGTTGGATAGATCCAAAATCTGATGATAAGCCCTCCACAATGGGTACGAAGGCCGCCAGAAAAGCCATAGAGGACGCTGGCCTTACTCCGGATGATATTGATTTTATCGTTTTTGCCACGTTGAGCCCGGATTACTACTTCCCCGGTCCAGGTGTGCAGGTCCAGGATCAGCTTGGCATTAAAGAGATTGGAGCCCTTGACGTGCGAAATCAATGTTCCGGCTTTGTCTACGGATTGTCGGTTGCAGACCAGTTCATCAAGACCGGGATGTATAAAAACATCCTTGTGATCGGATCCGAATATCACTCCGGCGGACTTGAAAAAACTACAAGAGGCCGGAATGTTACGGTAATTTTCGGTGATGGGGCTGGTGCAGTAGTCCTACAACGAACGGAAGAAGATCGCGGCATCCTGTCCACTCACCTTCATTCGGAAGGAAAGCATGCCGAAGAACTGGCACTGATCGGACCAGCCACGGGAAGATGGGTGGATACCATAATGGAAGAAAACGACGAGAGCGATACCAGCTACTATCCGTACATGAATGGGAATTTTGTTTTCAAACATGCCGTAACACGCTTTTCGGAAGTCATTGTGGAGGCCCTGCAGACCAACGGATTCAAACCAAACGATATCGACTTGCTTATTCCGCACCAGGCAAACCTCAGGATCAGCCAATTCATTCAAAAGAAAATGGGATTGACGGATGATCAGGTTTACAATAACATCATGCGGTACGGAAACACTACGGCCGCTTCCATTCCTATTGCGCTAAGCGAAGCCTATCATGAGGGCAAAGTAAAGGACGGACAGCTTGTGTGCATGGCTGCATTTGGTAGTGGGTTTACCTGGGCTTCCGCTCTGATCAGATGGTAAGCTTCCTCTCCGATAAGGAGCTGGAAGTACTTCAGGATAAATCCTTTTTGTTAACGAAGAAGGAAGTCTCTAAAAAAGTCATTGAGCATCTTGCCGAAACCGAGGAGACACTTAAAACATCCTTAAAAACCTTTGAATTCCCTTTTCCAAAAGGCACTCGACTCAAATCCGGAAAGATCAGCAAGGGAGAAAACTATCGGGACCTACCCTATTTCATACTGGATTTTCCACGTCTATTCTCGAAAGACAGCGTATTTGCCTATCGGACCATGATATGGTGGGGAAATGAAATAAGTTGCACCCTACACCTTCAGGGAGAATCCTGGAGAAAGTTCAGGACCCATTGTGAGCATCCGGACAGCGATGATATTTTCGTTTGCACAGGAGAATCCCCCTGGGAATATCACTTTGAAAAGGACAATTATCAGATTTCGAGTAAGATTGAGGGTGATCAGTGGAAAGTTATTTTTGAACGATCATTTTTTAAAATATCAAAAAAGAGGCCAATTCATGAATTGGCCTCTTTGAAAGATTTTTCCTTAGAAACGCTTATAGAGTTCCTAAGTTTTATGCGTTGAGGTTTTCTATTATCCCGCCAAATATCTCACTTGCACCAATGTAGATACCTACCCCATAAGTTATGTTTCGGGCTGAAAGATGTTTAAATGCAAAAGGAAGTCCCGAAATATTAAGGGTACTGAATGCAATGGCCGTGATGACACTTCCGATTATGGTCACCGTAAAGTTCAATTTCAAAATCACCATCGCTGCTCCAAAGAGGGTGAAAATAAATCCGAAGATGATCACTTTCGTTAAATCAAGCTTACTGATCAGACCACTGATTGCAAAACCAAAAATGGCGGCAAACCCCAGTAAACCTAATGAGATAAACTGTGCCGCCTGAGATTGATATTGACCATTTAGCAAATTAGGCAGGTACTCAACCAGAAGTGCCTTACCAAGACCAAGCACCAGGCCAATGATCACAATCGACAGGAACCCAAGAGCTGTTGTACTTTTGTTCTTTTCACTTAACAATTCCTTTTTCCTCTCTACGACCTCGTCAGAGCTTACTTTCTGAAATAAGAAGCCTGTTCCCCCCACAAGCAGGGCACCCACGATGAAGGTAAGTGTATCCCCAAAAAACTGTACCAGGCTGATCACCACAGGTTCTAATGCATAAATGATCTCTGTGGTAAGAAAAAGCACACCCATTACAATAGGCAGCTTTCTCGCCGGACCAAAAGACTCTATCATACTATTGGCCGGGCTGATGAAAAGATTCATTGCGATAAGCCAAAGAATGATCATGAACGGCAAAAAGCCTCTGATGGCGCTTAACGGACCTGCTCCAATGATGGAGGCTACCGCCATAAAAATCATGGCTGTCGCTCCAATTCCAACGGAAAAAACCGTGAAATACTTTCCGTTTTTTCGGAGAATGAGATCTGCGACCCAACCAGCCAGAGGTGGTATGGCGACGAGAACTATTGCCTTGACCAATACCAGAAAATCTGATAAATCGTTGAATTCAAAGCGATCAATTAATACTGGTTGATATTCATGATATGCAATCCAGCTGATGACGATGGCGGCATTTAAGCCAGCCAGACTCAGGATTTCGGGCCACCTCAATCCTTCGTTCGAGTTATTAAGCGTTTGTGACATAAGGTAAAAATAGTACTTTTATATTAAATAGTTGTACTTTTTTCATGAAGCTGATAGATGTTCAACGTTTATGACGAGTAATTGATTCCAATTGAAACATATTTTTTTTAATAGGGTTTATTTAGCTTGATTTTTGTGCCTTCCGAAACACATGAGACAATTACTGCTTACTATTCTTTCCACGCTCAGTTATTTCTTGTTCGCTCAGGACTTTGATCCGGTAGATTATCTGGAAAAAAATGACTCCATAAAGGACGGGTATTTCAAGGGAAACTATCGCAATGGTGATTTGTGGGTAGAAGGCAGTATCGAGAATTCGAAACCACAGGGTAAGTGGATTCACTATCATAGAAGCGGATACCGAAAAAAAGTAACTTTTTACCAGGATGGTTTGAAGACAGGGACTGAAGTCATAGCAGATGAAAAAGGAGTTAAAATAAGTGAGACAGAATACATAAATGGTGAAAGGAATGGTCGACATGTCGAATTCTATGAGACCGGTTTACCTGCATTAATTGGATTCTATGAAAATGACAAAATGGATAGTCTGTGGACAGAAATGTATCCTGATGGTCTCATAAGCTTCAGAAAGAACTATGAAAAGGGCCTTCCGAATGGAACCTGGACCTATTATTTTGCCTATGGGAAGGAGAGTGCCATCGAGCAGTACCGAAATGGAACTCCCATAGGGACGTGGAAAACCTACCATGCCAATGGCAGGTTGGAAAAGGAGTTTAGTTTCAAAAGTGGCAAGCTGGACGGGTCTTACCGGGAGTTCCACCTGAACGGCAAAAAAAGTGTTGAAGGTCAATATAAGAACGATCTGAAAACCGGTACCTGGGTTAATTTCTATCCAAATGAAAATTTGTTCTCGATTGGTAAGTATGAGGAAGACCTGAAGACCGGGATCTGGAAATACTTTTCTGAAAATGGTGCTCTTATCGAAGAAGGTCCCTATGATAAAGACCTGAGGAATGGACAATGGATCTACTATTTCGAAAACGGTAAACCCGAAAGAATTGGAAGTTTTATCAGGGATAATAAAAACGGTCTGTGGGGGATTTTTTATCCTAATGAACAGATACGGCAGGAGCAATCCTGGCAGAGTGGAAAGCTCATGAACATCTCGGATTACTACAGCATCAAAGGTGAGCAACTCTTCAAGGGATCATTAAAGGATGGAAACGGAACTTACTTCGAGTATTATCCGGAAGGCGAACTGCGGTTGGAGTCCTCATTGAAAGACGGACTTTTTCAGGGCCAGTTCAAGGGCTATCATATCAATGGCCAGGTAGAATTCAACGGTAGCATGAAGCAGGGTCTGAAGGACGGTAGATGGATCTATTATTATTACAACGGGCAAACAGAGTCAGTAGGCTACTACCAGGAGGATGAAAAAACGGGGAGATGGAAATATTATTCATCAAGAGGAAGATTAGAAGAGGAAATTGATCATTAGTTGGTAGTTTAGATAATTATGACCAAAACAGTAGATGAATACATCGCGAAACAGCTAAAGTGGGCTGAAGCTTTGACTCAGCTTCGGGCCCTCGTCACATCATCTGCGGTAAAAGAAACGGTAAAGTGGGGTATGCCGGTGTACACGGTTGACGGCAAGAATGTCGTAGGTATTGGAGCGTTTAAGGAACATTTTGGGATATGGTTTTTTCAGGGTGTCTTCCTGAAGGACCCAAAAAAGGTCCTTGTAAATGCACAGGAAGGATCGACCAAAGCCATGCGTCAATGGAGATTCTCATCCATTGAAGAACTGGAGAAAAACGCGGAAACCGTCCTCACCTATGTCGAAGAAGCCATTAAAAACCAGAAACAAGGTAAGGAAATAAAACCTGCCAGGAAACCCAACTTAAGTCTGACCAAGGATATGGAAAAGGCTTTTGAAAACGAACAGGTTATACCCCTATTCAACAAACTATCCGAAGCCAAAAAAAGGGAATACATCGAATATGTGACCGAAGCTAAGCGGACTGAAACCCGTGATAAGAGACTGTCAAAGATCATCCCTATGATAAAGGAGGGCCTGGGGCTTAACGATCAATACAAATAATCTATTTCAATGCTTTCTGCAGGCCTTCCCTGAACTGATCGTACATCCCCAGATCACTATGAAATCCGCCTTCTATGGTTGTCATGCGAACATTGACGCCTTCTTTTTTCAGGTGCTCAAATAGCTTTTTGCCCGAATCATATGGCACGATCTGATCTTCTGTTCCATGAAAAATGAATACCGGACTTTTAGTTGTCTGCAGATTTTGAAAATTCCTGAAAGGAAATCGAAGAAGCATTTTTACAGGAAAAATCGGGTAATAGCGACCGGCCACATCTCCGAGACTATGGTATGGTGTTTCCAGTATGACGGCTCTTGGATTATTTTGGCCCCCGAGCCAGCTGGCTATTACTGTTCCCAGGGATCTGCCATAAAGGATGATCTTCTGTTCTCCATAGCTTTCCCTGAGCTTATCATAAATAAACTGCGCATCCGCATAAAGTGCTTTCACGGTCCGCACTCCTGTGCTCTTGCCATATCCTCTAAAGTCATAAATGAGAACATCCCAACCCATATCCGTGTAGGTGACCGTTACATCCCCCCATCGGTCCAAATTGCCGGCATTACCATGGTGATAAAATATTATTCCTTTTGACCTTTCTGCTCGAACCATAAGCGCATTGATCCTGGCTCCGTCCTCCATGATATAATCAATTTCCTCATACTCGAATGGAAAATCAAAATTGTAGTCCTGCGCCAGTTTATCTTCCAAAAAAATGAAACGCTCCTGAAAAAAATAGAAAACAAAGCCAATGAGCAGGTACACCGAGGTGACCAGAAAGAGGATTTTGATGATAAGCAACTTGGTGAATTTAACTGTCTATAACTGTTGGGTTGAATCCTAAAAGTAATCAATCCACGGTAAAAGCCTGCTAGTGGATTCTCTTATAATCCTCTTTGGTATCTATATCCAACAAAATGCTCTCACTGGATACATGCACCTCGAACATTCTATTGATATTGGCCTCCAGCACGCCTCTGCATCCCTCTTTCTCTTTATGATTCAAAATCTGATCCTTTAAATCCTCCGGGAATATCACAGGATTTCCTTTTGACTTCTTGTAAACGGGCACTACGACAGGCGGTTTCCCCGAATGTTTTCCAAAACAATGAATCAGGTGGTCATACACAGAAGATCCTATCGTTGGCATGTCCCCCAGACAGATTGCGTATCCATCAGTATCCAGCGACGCCGCCTGGACCCCGGTTTTAATGGTTGATGTCATACCATCCTGGTAGTCAGGATTATGAACGATCTTCAGGTTTGCAAAATCCTTTACCAATGCACCGATCTCCTTTTGTCTGCTACCTGTGACCAGAATAATCTCATAAAAGTTTGCATCGGTAATGGCCTTCACGGTTTCTCCTAAAATGGTGGAACTGCGAAATGGCATAAGTAGTTTATTCTCCCCCATCCTGCTGGACAATCCAGCCGCAGTTACAATTGCTGAAACCCTGGAAACCATAAGTACCACAAAGTAAGGCATCAATTGGGTGATAACCTGAATAATACTAATCTTGCGATTAGAAGATTATGGAATGAGTAAAAAAGTACTACTTACCGGGGGCACAGGATTTATCGGTTCACACACAGCCGTCGAGCTTTACAAAAAAGACTACGAGGTGGTCATCGTCGATGATTTGTCCAATTCAGAAATCGGTGTTCTGGATAAAATCGAGGCAATCAGTGGAAAAAAGCCTCATTTCACCGAGATGGATCTAAGAGACTACGGCAAGTTGAAGGAAGTCTTTGCCAATCATGACTTTGAAGCAATTATCCATTTTGCAGCCAAAAAAGCAGTAGGTGAATCCGTGGAAAAACCACATCTCTATTATGATGTGAACCTCAATTCCACTCTTAATCTGCTCCGGGCCATGAAGGAGTTTGAGGTGAAAAAACTTGTGTTCTCCTCCTCGTGTACCGTGTATGGCCAGCCGGAAAAGCTCCCTGTCACGGAGTCTACGCCATTTCAACCAGCGGCCTCACCTTACGGCAATACGAAACAAATCTGCGAAGAGATGATTCAGGACGTATGTAAGGCCCAGCCCCTGCAAGCCATTTCTCTTAGGTATTTTAATCCAGTGGGTGCCCATGAGTCTGCGCTCATTGGCGAGTTGCCAGTGGGCACACCTAATAATCTGGTGCCATTCATAACGCAGACCGCGGCGGGAATCAGGGAAAAACTTCGGGTCTTTGGAGGAGATTATGATACAAAAGACGGTACTGCGGTGAGGGATTATATCCATGTAGTAGACCTGGCCAAAGCACATGTGATAGCATTGGATTATTTCGAAAAGTCCGGGAAAGGCTACAGCTTCTTCAATGTCGGTACCGGAAATGGGTTTTCAGTTCTGGAAGTTATCCAAGCATTTGAGCAGACTACTGGTGTTAAGCTCAACTATGAAATTGTGGACCGAAGACCAGGTGATATTGAAAAAATATGGGCCAATACCACCATGGCAAACGATGATCTTGGCTGGAAAGCGGAGCTGGGACTGGAAGAAATGATGCTTTCAGCCTGGAATTGGCAAAAAAGCCTTAAAAAATAGGAAACACTGGAACCTGAAATTTGAACAGGTGTTTTGTTAATTTTAAGGAAAACCATATTGTACCTATGAATCAGTTTACAAAAGTCTTATACCTGGTAATTGTTGCATTTGCAGTTTCGTGTTCCGGAAAACAGGGACAAAACGAAGCTCATTCCGAACCCACAGAAGAACCCACAATGCCCAAAGTAGTGGGAGAAGAAGTATCTTATTCGACAGATAGCACGACTATGAAAGGGTACATTTCTTACGATGAGAATATGGAAGGTACCAGGCCAGGAATTATTGTGGTTCATGAATGGTGGGGGCACAATGAATACACCCGTGACAGGGCTGAAATGCTGGCTGAGCTGGGTTATACTGCTCTTGCCGTAGATATGTACGGAGATGGCAAACAGGCGATGCATCCCGAGGATGCCCAGAAATTCTCCGGGGCCGTTTTTGCCAACCTGGATGAAGCAAAGGCCAGGTTTACACAAGCCATCGAAACACTCAAAAATCACCCTTCTGTAGACGCTGAAAAGATCTCAGCTATCGGTTATTGCTTTGGTGGCAGTGTGGTGCTGAGTATGGCCAACGCAGGCTATGACCTTGATGCGGTGGCTGCCTTCCACTCCGGAGTTCAGCTTCCTATCCAGCCGGATGCTGAGACGCTTAGCGCAAAAGTATTGGTAGCCAATGGCGCAGCGGACCCATTTATCTCGGCGGAATCCGTGGAGGCGTTTAAGACCGCCATGGAAGCAGCAGGAGCTGACTATAAGTACATAGCCTATGACAGTGCGGTGCATGCATTTACAAACCCGGGTGCGGACGAATTAGGAGAGCAGTTTGGTCTTCCGCTGGCTTATAATGAAGCGGCAGATGAGGCTTCCTGGCAGGAATTGCTGGCCTTGTTGAATGAAGTTTATTGATCCGTCATAAGGTAATTGAACTTGTATCGTTGTTAGTCCTAAAGAATTGACATGAAGGGATTAAAGCAGCTGTTTTACCTTTTCCCACTAACTTTTATTGCTTGCGTAGATGAACCCCAGCCGGATGTAATCGAAGCGTCCAATGAGGTCAATGAGTTTGTTTGGGGTAGCCTGAATTCCTGGTATTACTGGCAG
Source organism: Cyclobacteriaceae bacterium (assembly GCA_965228045.1). Lineage (GTDB taxonomy): Bacteria > Bacteroidota > Bacteroidia > Cytophagales > Cyclobacteriaceae > JANQEU01. The sequence continues at coordinate 4,159,839 of OZ245789.1, forward strand.
GAGGATGTACCTGATCTTTCTGATAACCGGTTTGGTTCCAGAAATGACCTCAATGCCTATTTAAATTCCTTTTCGGACCCGTCCTCACTTTTCGACAATCTCAATTATGTCGATGATCGCTTTTCATGGATTGTGGATGATTACGAGGAATTGCAAAGTCGTTTTCAAGGTACGAGTAAGTCCTTCGGTTATGAATTTACCCTCCTTCGGGTACAGGATTCTCTGCTGGGTTATGTGGAATATGTACTGCCTGGTGCTCCTGCCGATGTGGCCGGAATCCAAAGAGGGAATGTATTTTCCCAAATCGACGGAACAACGCTGACACTCGACAATTACCTGTCATTACTGAACGCGGAAGCATACGAAATCACGTTGGTTGATTTTGATGAAAATGGCAGTTTCACGGGCAATCAAAGATCAATTCCCCTTACAGCCATCACCCTTACGGAGAATCCCGTTCTGACCAGTGAGGTATTGGAGGTGAATGGGTTGAAAGTTGGGTACCTTACGTATAATTCCTTCACTTATACCTTTCATCGGGAGCTCAACGCCGTTTTCACAAAATTCAAGTCCCAAAATATTGAAGAGCTGGTCATCGATCTTCGTTACAACTCCGGAGGCAGAGTCTCCACATCTCAGGCACTGGCCAGTATGATCTGCGGCTACACGAATGAAAGCGATGTGTTTTCATACCTGTCTTACAACAGTAAGCATTCGGTTTTCGATCAGTCTTTCAATTTCATAAATACGCTACCGATCCTAAATGGCTCAAATCAGGTCATAGACCAGGAGCCGGTCTCAAGACTGAATCTTGACAGAGTGTACATTCTAACTGGTCGGAATACCGCATCCGCCAGTGAGATGCTGATCAATGGACTTGAGCCCTATATGGAGGTCACTGTTATCGGAGTCACCACCGTGGGTAAAAACGAAGGTTCCCTGACGCTATATGATTCCCCGGGCACGGATTACCTGGATGTATCTTCTGCCAATCCATCTCATAAGTGGGCACTTCAGCCCATCGTCTCAAAGGTGCTTAACTCTGAGTTTTTTGGTGATTACGCATTGGGCCTGGAGCCTGACATTGAATTGAGGGAGAGTGACGTTTTTTATGATCTGAAGCCCCTGGGTGACCCCAATGAATATCTGCTGAAAGCGGCATTGGACGACATCCAAAACCTGGGCACCGTAGCAAGGACGGCATCCAGGATACCCGTAGAAGCAGTCTTTTCTTCACATGATTTGGATCCCCGGAAGTCCCTTTTGCACATTTCTCCTGCGAACGTACCGCAGTTGTAACCACTCATCACAAGTCGAAACAGCTTCTGTTTGATTCTTGATAAATTCCGGTCCTAAAGGACAATTTCCATACCTATGAAATCGATTTTATCAATAGTATTCACACTCATCACTTTTTTCACATTTGCCCAGGTCGAACTGGATTATTACCTGCCTCCCGGGGTTAATTATGACCCTTCCATCCCCACTCCCGAGTCTGTTATCGGACATCAGGTGGGCGAATGGCACATCACGCATGACCGACTGGTCAATTACATGCGTGCTGTGGCTGAAGCAAGTCCCAGGATCACACTGGAGCAGATCGGAATGACCCATGAAGCCCGACCACAACTGATTTTGACCATCACCAGTCCGGCTAATCATGCAAGAATCGATGAAATCAGAACCCAGCATAAGCAGGTCTCCGATCCGTCCGCATCGGGTTCCCTCAACCTTGATAACATTCCGGCTGTACTTTACCAGGGTTACAGCATCCATGGAAACGAAGCCAGCGGCTCCAATGCAGCGCTCCTGGCAGCTTATCATTATGCAGCAGCTCAAGGTGAAGAAATCGAAACTCAACTGGAGAATGTGGTCATCCTGTTTGATCCATCTTTCAATCCGGATGGACTTACCAGATTCTCATCCTGGGTCAACAGTCGGAGAGGAAAAAACCTTAGTGTGGACCCGAATAACCAGGAGCAAAACGAATACTGGCCAGGTGGACGAACCAATCACTATTGGTTCGATCTGAACAGGGACTGGTTGACAGCCCAACAGCCGGAATCAAAAAACCGCATCAGGAAGTTTCATGAATGGAAACCGAACGTTCTTACGGACCACCATGAAATGGGAAGTAACTCCAGTTTTTTCTTTCAGCCCGGCATCCCGTCAAGGAATAATCCCAACACCCCACAGAACAACTATGTGATCACTGAGAAGATCGGAACCTACCATGCCAAAGCGCTGGATAGGATTGGTTCACTTTATTACTCTAAAGAAGATTACGATGATTTCTTTTACGGAAAGGGTTCTACATTTCCGGACATCAATGGTGGTATCGGGATATTATTTGAGCAGGCAAGTGCCAGAGGTCATGCCCGCGAAACTGACAATGGCATATTGACCTTCCCATTTGCGGTAAGAAATCAATTTGTTACTTCATTGTCCACTCTGGAAGCAGTTTCAGCACTTAAAGGTGATCTTTTGAACCATCAACGGACATTTTTCCAGGAAGCACAGCGCGAAGCTTCAGCCAATAGCAACCAGGGGGTCGTATTTGGATCCGGAATGGACGAATCAAGATCCAGGGAGCTGGCTAAAATCCTTGACCGTCACGAAATAGAAGTTTACAAACTTGGCTCTGATGCTTCTGTCAATGGCACCAGATTTCCCTCTCAAAGCAGCTATTATGTGCCATTCAATCAGGATCAATATCGATTGATCGACATCATGTTCGAAACGGTCACAAGTTTCGAGGATAGTCTTTTTTACGATGTGTCTACCTGGGTATTGCCGATGGCTTTCGATTGTGATTACGAGTACGTTTCCGGCAGAGTGAGTATAAACCGGGGAGATAGATTTTCGATGGACGATGAAATGACTACCGAGTCAGTGTCGTCCTCTGATTATGCATATGCTTTCACCTGGGAAGACTATTATGCTCCTTCATTGCTATGGAAGCTTACTTCAAAGGGTATCATCTGCAAAGTCACCGAAAAAGCATTCAGTCATGAAGGCAAGGAGTTCAAACCAGGCAGTGTGATCATCCCCGTTGCCATGCAGGATCAGGATCCCGCTTCATTGAATGATATCGTTTCAGCAGCCTCTATGAAATCTGGTGTCAAAATCTATTCAATTCCCACTGGCTCTACCCAAGGAATCTACCTTGGCAGCCGGTCATTTGCTACAGTGGAAAAGCCGTCAATTGCGGTCCTGGTAGAAGAGGGCGTTCGGTCCTATGATGCCGGTGAAATATGGCACCTATTGGACAATCGATTTGACATGGCCGTTACATTGTTACCTATAAGGGAACTACGTGGTGCTGATCTGAACCGATACACTACTTTGGTGATGGCCAATGGATATTATGGCAGCCTAAGCAGTTCTGAAGCAGGTAAAATTAAGGACTGGGTCCAGGGAGGCGGAACACTGATCGCATTTAAAGGGGCCAATAACTGGTTGAACCAAAATGAGATCACAAATATCAAGTACGTTGAGTCTGAGCAGGTGGACGGCGATTATAATTATGATCAGTTATCGGATGCATTTGGTGCGCAGGCTACCGGAGGCAGTATTTTCCGGGCAGACCTGGACATTACCAACCCGATCGGATGGGGTTATGACCAGACTACACTGGATGTATTCGTGAACAGTAACACCTTCTTCCAGGTGCCGGATAACAAATATGCCAGTCCCCTGACATTTACCTCCAGCCCACTGAGCAGTGGATATGTATCGGAAGAGAATCTGGAGCGCATAAAAAATACCAGTGCCATTATAGTGTCGAGAAGCGGATCAGGAAGGGTTGTCTCCTTTTCATTTAATCCTAACTTCAGGGCATTTTGGTATGGGACCAATAAGCTCTTTTTCAATGCCATATACTTTGGGGGTATGGTACAGAGCCGGGCGGCGGACTAATCTTTTTTATCCTCGGGCTGGTATACAATTCTCTGCGTAGGGTATGCCAGCTCGATGTCTTTATGTTGAGCAAAGGACCGAAGTACATCTTCCCAAATGGCTTCCTCGGAACCTCTTCTCCTTCTGGGAGTGATGAGATAACGCATGGTCAGGTTCACTCCGCTGTCCTTCACCGAAGTGTATACAATTGGTGTAAGCTTATTATACAATATCATGTATTTCTTGGAGGCCTCGATGAGGTTACTTTGTGCCTTTTCCGTCAATACGGCTCCGTGTTTCTTTACAATATCGTACAGGATAGACTTTGCCTTTTCCCAATCACTTTCGAAAGTGATCAGGATACCAATCTCATTCCAAATGTGACTAAAGCCCTGGGTAAAATTTGCCTGAGGGGCAGTAAATACCAGTCCATTTGGGATATGAATGATCCGTCCGGTGCTTTGGTCGGCATCCACCCAGTTACCGATTTCGTTGATGGTAAACTGGAAAATCCTGACATCTATTACATCGCCTGTATGCTCCCCGATCGTGATTCTGTCACCCATGGAAAAGGGCTTTCTGATGATGATGAAAAGCCAGCCGGCAGCATTTACGATCAGGTCCTTTAAGGCGATAGTAAGCGCTGCGGATACCAACCCAATGAATGTACCAATGGATTGAAACTCAGCCAACCAGATGATAATGATGGCGATAAGAAAGGAGGCACTAAAAACATACTGGATGGCCCGTGTCCAATAATATCTTTCTTTTGGTTCCTGGACATTTTTTGAAAGAACTTTCAGACCAAAATACCTCAGTAGCAAGAGGATAATCAGCGTAATCAGTGAAAACAATACCTTTTCCTGAATGATTGGGTCAAAACCCCAGCTTTCTTCTATCCAATCAAACACTCCTTTCATGGCCAAAAAATTAAGCAATTAATATTGGCTTTTGTCATTTCTACTTGGGTATTGGTCAAAAGACAGGCCTTACTTTTCCGGTATTTTGATTAAAATTGGATGCTTAGTGAAACTTATAACCCAAATCTCATGATCAAATCCATTGCCTCTCTACTTCTGTTTGCCGTTTCTTTTTTGGCCTACGGCCAACAAGGAAAAGATCCTACCGTGACTGAAATTTATAAGAACCTTGACAGGGTCACTCCGGGCGAAGGTACCGGTGCGCCTTCCGATGCCATTGTATTATTTGATGGGAAAGACCTGTCCAAATGGCAAAAAGCCGATGGCAGCGGACCCGCAGAATGGACTGTGAATGGAGGTGAGGTAACGGTGAAAGCAGGGACCGGAAATATTGCAACCAAGCAGGCATTTGGGGATGTGCAGCTACATGTGGAGTGGATGTCTCCGAAAGCAGAAGGCAAAAGCGGACAGGGATATAACAACAGCGGTATATTTCTGATGGGCTTGTATGAAGTCCAGGTCCTGAATTCTTATGATAGTGAGACCTATCAAAACGGTCAGGCGGGATCGGTCTATAAACAATACCCTCCCCTTGTCAATGCTTCTTTGCCTCCGGGCACATGGCAGAAGTATGACATCATTTTTACTGCTCCAAGATTCTCTGAAAAGGGTACGGTGATCAGACCAGCGACATTGACGGTCTTTCACAATGGGGTTCTTGTCCAGAATGCTTCACCATTACTCGGACCAACTGAATACATAGGCTTGCCGCAATACAAACCCCATGCAGCGAAATTGCCGCTCCAGCTTCAGGATCACAGCGATCCGGTGAGGTTTAGGAATATCTGGGTGAGAGAGTTGTAGCCAATCCACGGACCACGCAGATTCTCGCAGTTCAAGCCATAATCCGCTTATGTCTGAGCCATAGGGGGGATTAATTTTATCTAAATACGGACTTCAACGAAAAGTATAGCCGTTGGCATAATTTCCGAAGGATTCCACTCACATTGTCCTAAATTTCTGGTCCTAAAATCAAAAAAAGACCATGAAAAAACTCTCCCTCCTAGTCCTGATGATAAGCTGCTTTACAGCTTTCTCTCAACCCACCGTTGTCGACACTGAACGATTCGCTTTCGAGCCTGACCTTGCAGTGAATGCAGATATTGTCTCTCCGAAGGATTTCCTGGGTTATGAATTAGGTGAATCATTTACTGTCTATGCCCAAATCGTAGAATACTACAAACAGCTGGCAGCAGCCTCACCGAGAGTGTTGTACAACGAATACGGAAAGACTTATGAGGACAGGCCTCTTATCAACCTGGTGATCAGCTCTGAAGAAAATATCAGAAACATTGAAAACATCAGGAGAGATCATTTGGATTTATTGGTCCCCGGATCCGGAGATCCTGCAGCTACCATAGCCAATCAACCTGTATTCACCTCATTTAGTTATAATATTCATGGTAACGAGCCTTCTTCCTCCGAAGCCGCGATGCAGGTAGCGTATCGGATGGCAGCCGCGCAAGATGACGAGACCATGGAGGTTCTCGAAAATTCCGTAATCATCATGTACATCTGCATCAATCCTGACGGTCGTGACAGATATGTATACTGGTACAAGTCTATGAAAAGGATAGGACGTCCGGGGTTTGAGCCAAATGACATGGAGCACTACGAAGGCTGGCCCGGTGGAAGAACCAATCATTACTGGTTTGACCTGAACAGGGATTGGATATGGGGTGTACATCCTGAATCGAGAGGCCATACAGCCGAATACCAGCGATGGATGCCACAGGTACACGTGGATTACCATGAACAGGGTTATAACAGCAATTACTTCACTGCGCCCGGTACCACCCCCAGAAACAAGTTACTCCCCGATGCTTATGAACCATGGTCCAAAGTGTTTGGCGATGCCAATATTGCTGAATTTGATAAGCATCAGATCAACTATTTTACCCGTGATCGGTTTGACTTCTTCTATCCCGGATATGGCTCCAGTTACCCGAGCGTAATGGGTGGAATAGGCATGCTTGTCGAACAGGGTGGTCACTCTGCCGGTGGAAGAATAGTGGAAACGGATGATGGATATAACCTGACTTTGCGTCAAAGAGTATTTGACCATTACACTACTTCGATCGCGAGTATCAAAACTTCGGCGGAGAACAAGGAAGATCTATTGCAGTATAGCTATGATTCCTGGCAGCCGTCCAACTCCAAATCTTCCGTGAGTAATTATGTTTTTTCAGGAGAGGATATGTACTCCTCTGATTTGGTGAATGTGCTTCTACGCAATGGCGTGAAAGTTTACAAAGCCGATGAGGGATTCCAGGTAAGCGCGGCTAAAGATTATAAGACCGGATCCACGGTTCGAAAGAGTTTACCAGCAGGTTCTTACATTGTACCGACGAACCAGCCCCGCCACCTTTTCATCAATAGCATTATGGAAAGGCAGATGGCCATTGAAGACTCGGTAATGTATGATATGGCCACCTGGTCAGGTCCGATCGCTTACAACCTGGATGCTTACTCCACCACAGGTGCTGTTTCCGTGTCCAAAACGGAGATCACGGAAGAAGTAAAAGAAGTAGGAACTGTTGTAAACGATGATGCCGGCTATGCCTATGTGGTAGACTGGTCTCAGAGAAATGCAGCAAAAGCATTGGCGGCACTATGGGCCAAAGAAATTAATGTGAGATCAGCCTTTGAACCGTTTGGCGATGGCAGCAGAACTTATCCTGCCGGATCTTTGATCATACTCAAAGGACGGAATCGCGAAAAAGCTGAAACCATCGATAACGACATCAAGGAAGTGGCGGAGATGACCGGCGTGGAAATCGTTGGTTACAATACAGGTAGAATGGTGACCGGAATGGACCTTGCCAATACAGGGAACAGACCTATCAAACAACCTAAAGTAGCGATGCTAACGGAGCAACCATTCAGCTCCTATACGGGTGGTCAGATCTATTTCCTTTTTGACTATGACATCAAACTTCCTATCGAACGGGTAAGAATTTCAACCCTTCAGCAGACCAGTCTGCCATCATTCAGGTATCGCTTTGGCGGTGTTGACCTCAAGGATTACGATGTCCTGATTATGCCCGGAGGTGGCAGCACGCTGAAACAGATATTTGGCGAGGAGGCACTGGCCGATATCAAGGTATGGGTTAACGAAGGTGGTACGCTGGTAGCCACCGAAAGTGCCGCTGAGTTCTTCACAAAAGACGCATCAGGATTCACACCGGTAACCATGAAGAAGTCTCCAAGTGACTCAAGCGAAACGGTAAAATATCTCCCTTATAGTGAGAGGGAGAACTATTTTGGTAAGAAAAGAATCCCCGGAACTGCCATGAATGCCATGATCGATAATACCAATCCACTGGCCTTTGGTATGAAACCGGAATTGTATACACTGAAATTCGGGAACGACGGCCTCGAACCATCCAACAGATGGCAGACCGTAGGGTATTACAATAAGAATGCTTCCGACCTGATGGTGGCGGGTTATGCCAACCAGGAAAACCTAAATCACCTGGCTGGAACGGCTTTCGCCGGAGTGGCAGAAACCGGAAGTGGTAAGGTGGTATTTCTGCTTGACAATACGCAGTACAGAATGTTCTGGATCGGACCTTCCAGAATGATGATCAATGCTGTAATGCAGCTGCCAGGCTATTAATTGAACAATTTCAAACCTAACTTATGAAAACGAATAAAGTACTTCTTGTAATTCTATTGATCGTACCTATGCTGGTTTTCGGTCAACGAAGACGCAGCAATACTGAACCAGCCCCGAAATTTGACGCTGAACTGTATAGCGGATTAAAATGGCGAAATATTGGTCCCTTTAGAGGAGGCAGAAGTGTCGCTTCCACTGGTGTGGTCGGCGATCCGATGACCTATTACATGGGAACAACCGGTGGTGGTGTATGGAAGACAGTAGATGCAGGTATCACATGGAAAAACATCTCCGATGGCTTTTTTGAAACGGGAACTGTGGGTGCTGTGTCTGTGGCAGAGTCTGACCCGAATGTGATCTACGTAGGAATGGGAGAACACGCTATTCGCGGGGTAATGACTTCCAGTGGTAATGGTGTTTACAAATCAGTGGATGCAGGAAAGACCTGGGAGCATATCGGACTGGATCGAACCATGCATATTTCAGATGTGGTCATTCACCCGTCCAATCCTGATATCGTTTTTGTTACGGCACAGGGAGCTCAATACGGCCCCACCACTGACAGGGGTATTTACAAATCAACAGACGGCGGAAAGAACTGGCGTAAGGTGCTGTATGTGAATGAAACCACCGGAGCCGCGTCCCTTTCCATGGACATGACGAACCCGAGGATTCTGTATGCCGCCATGTGGGAGCACCAGCGCTTTCCCTGGACCATGAAATCCGGAGGTGAAAATTCCGGGTTGTATAAGTCCTTGGACCTGGGTGAGACATGGGACAAGTTAAGTGAAGGATTACCGGAAGAATTTGGCAAATCAGCTGTCACGGTTTCCAGAGCCAATCCTGAAAGGCTTTGGGCAGTAATAGAGGCCGAAGGCGATAAGGGAGGAGTTTATCGTTCTGACAATGCCGGGAAAAAATGGTCTCAGGTCAACAAAGATCGTGTCAACATCGCCAGATCATGGTACTACATGGAAATATACGCAGATCCACAAAATGAAAATGTCGTATACGTTGCCAATGCACCAGTAACAAAATCAATCGATGGTGGGAAAACGTTCACTACTGTTTCCACTCCACATGGTGACAATCATCACATTTGGATCAATCCAAATGACAATCAGAATATGATCAACTCCAATGATGGAGGAGCAAACGTAAGCTTCAATGGAGGAGAAAGCTGGTCTTCCCAACAATACCAGCCTACAGCGCAGTTTTATCGGGTGAATACAGACAATCTTGTGCCCTACAACGTTTACGGCGGCCAGCAGGACAATTCGGCCATAGCCATAGCCAGCAGGACCAACGGAAATGGGATCACCTGGAAAGACTGGTATTCAGTGGCAGGATGCGAAAGCGCTTATGCAGCTTTTGATCCCGATGATCCGGATGTTGTGTATGGGGGCTGCTACCAGGGTATTATTGAGAAGTGGGTTCGGGCGAACAATGAAGCCAAACTCATCAATCAATACCCGGAAATGCGACTTGGGACGTTGCCAAAAGATCATAGTGCAAGATTCAACTGGAATGCCCCTATCATCTCCTCTCCTCATAACAGGGAAGTCATTTACCATGCCGGGAATGTTATCTACAGGACCAGCGATGGCGGTGTCTCATGGGATGCGATCAGTCCTGATCTCACCAGGGACGACGAAAGTCGTCAAGGCCCCGGTGGAATTCCTTATACCAACGAGGGCGCTGGCGGTGAAAATTATAATACACTCATGTACATCGTGGAGTCTCCCCATGAATCAGGTGTGATATGGTCTGGCTCCGATGATGGATTGGTACACATTACAAGGGACGGAGGTGAAAACTGGACAAATGTGACTCCATCCGGACTTCAGGAGGGCATCATTAACAGTATAGAAGTTTCGCCCCATAATCCTGCAAAAGCCTATATCACGGTGATGCGCTACAAATTCAATGATCTTACACCGTTGGCCTTTAAAACGTCAGACTATGGAGCCACCTGGCAAAGGATCACGAATGGTGTAGACGATCCAAATACGTTTTTCAGAGTAGTACGAGAAGACCCTAAAACTCCGGGACTTCTTTACGGTGGTACCGAAACAGGGCTTTATGTTTCTTTCAACGATGGAAGTAAATGGGAGAAGCTCCAGCTAAACCTCCCTGTAGTTCCGATTAATGACCTGATGATACGTCAGAACGACCTTGTAGCGGCTACTGCCGGTCGATCTTTCTGGATACTTGATGATTTGAGCACCTTGCAGCAATCAAAAGGCAGTTTTGGTGAAAACCTGACTCTTTACAGCCCAAAAGATACCTATCGTCTATTCGGTGGATCCCAGGATGAACCGACTCCCGGTATTGGGCAAAACCCAAAAGAAGGAGTCACATTTGATTATTACCTGCCTAATGAGCTGGATAGTACAGAATTGACTTTGAAAGTAATCTTCGACGATGAAGTAATTAGAACCACCTCCAGCGAAAAGGACGAGTCCTTCAAAAGTTGGCCGGGTGGTCCCCCAAGACCAGCGGTACTGCCTTCCAAGAAAGGAGTTAATCGATTTACATGGGATTTCCGAAGAGAGACCTTGCCAGCTGTTGACGGCGTATTCGTTTACGGTGATTACAGAGGTTCGAGGGTAGCTCCGGGTCAATATACACTTCGATTGATCCTGGAAGACGACTCAGTAGAGACATTGGTCAATATACTCCCGAATCCTTCTATTCAGGCAAGCAACCTTGATTTTAATCAGCAGCAGGATATAATGACTGCGTTGGAAGGTATGATAAAAGATATCCATAAGTCCGTGAATACCATGAGGTCCGCCAGAAAGCAATTAAAAGCCTATCAGGATCTGTTGAAAGACAACGAGGAAGCGCAGGCATTGACCGATACTGCAAAATCTATTGTCGAAAAGATTGATGAATGGGAATCAGACCTGATCCAACCTAAACAGAAGACCTTCCAGGATGTGATCAATTTTCATAATCAATTGAATGCCCACATCATGTATCTAAAGAGCTTTTTGGACACAGCCGATCCAACGGTATCCAGAGGATCGGAAGAACGATTTGAAGACCTGAAGGCTCAATGGCAGGAGTTTGCAGAGCGAAGAGACGAGATTATTGACGAAGAGTTCGGTGGATTCAACCAGATGTACCGTGATGCCGGATTACCCGCTATTATTGTAAAATAATATTCATTCGGAGCCGCCTCTGGCGGCTCCAAATTTGTCTCTAAAGCCTATTCGGATTCTGGAGTATTGATCTCTTCCCAATTGACATCAGCTTTCACTTTATATCCGCCCGGATCAGTATTCCATTCCTCTTTGAGTCCACCCTGAAGTGAGGTAAAGAAATCCTCGTAAAATAACAGCAGCTTACCATCCTGAATTACATATTGGGTGGGGTCTGGCGCCATCTTGTTCTTATTTTCCGCTATGGCGTATGCACACCAGCCACCATAGGCAGGAGCATATTTGACAGGGTTTTGCTCAAAAACCGATTGATTTTCACTGTTTGCAAAGAAGTAGTCTACACCTTCGTAGGATGTCCGGTACTTCTGGTTTCCCACGGAAGGCTCCTCTGACTGAAAATATGACACTGGGTCGTAACCTGCCAGAGCCACACCATCTTTGACATAGATTGCACCCTTCGGTGCTTCCGGACCGCCACAAGCCAAAAGAATTATTAAAAAAGGTAGATAGATTGATCTCATAATTTGAAGGTTTTCGTAAGAACAGCCATTTAAATCGGTAAGTTGAATCTCAGATACAAAAAGAGTGGATTTGGTCTTGAAGGAGACATCGGTGAACTCGGTCATTAGTGCCGTGAGCATTGATTGAAGCTTCGTTTAGGGACATGTAACACCGGACCTTCGTATATTGTATCTTCCAACTCGAAGATCACTAATGGACAAAGCGTCTCGAGATCCAAAAGAATGCCTGAATTGCGGCCATCAGGTTTCTGGTAATTACTGTCAGAACTGCGGACAGAAAACAGGTACTAGAAAATTTGATCTCAATTACCTGTCCAATGAACTTGTGCACCTTGTTGATTTCGACCGCGGTTTTTTTCATACCCTTTACCTATTGGTAAGAAATCCAGGACTGCACATCCGGGAGTACATTCAGGGAAGAAGGATCGGTTTCTCGAACCCTTTCAAACTCTTTGTTATACTCGGAATGGTTACAACATGGTTGGCAATCCGGTACCAAATATTTTCGGGCGTCTCCATGGACTATTTGCCTGTATCTGATCAGGAGGGATATACGCTCTATTCAACTCGTTATTTTTCATTTTTTTCCTTCACAGGAATACTTGTATTCAGCTTAGCAAGCTGGCTGATATTTAAGAACTCAGGATACAACTTCATAGAACATATAGTTCTTAACGTATATATAGCAGCTGGTCAATTCCTGGTACTGATCATAATGATGCTACCACTTGTGGTATTTCGGGGAGATGAGACACGAATTATGTATGGAATCCTAAACTTTGGATACAATGTCTGGGGTATTGTGACTTTTCTCGGAAAACCCAACGCAAAGACAATACTTCTTGCACTGGTAGCGGTGATAGCCCCAGCCATTATATCCTATTATTACAATTTTGCTATTTATATTCTTTCACCTCAAGGATTCTGGCAATTTTTGGATCAACTGATCAATTAATCATCCCAAAGGCTGACTTGAGTTTTGGTTGCCCCTTTTGATTCGAAATATGCAAGCAAGTCGTTCGCGTCATCTCCTCCCCTTTGGGCGTGATGCAAAAATGTAAAACCATGTGGCCCGAGGCTATCAAGAAGCTGTGGATAGGTTTCAATAATTGGTTTTACGAGATCGGTCTTCCCCAGCATTGTCATCACATGAAGCGTAGGTCTGGCTTTATTGTCAATTAAAAAATTGGCAATCTCTTTATTGCCAACGTGCCCCGCAGCACCTATGGCTGTCTCAAAATCTCCTCCACCCCAATCCCATGAGCTGTAAATGAGGTTTGGATACTCTGACATCAATTCCTTAACCTTTTCAAAATTTCCATGTCCGGCGCCTACGAATGTCCGGACCACATCTTTTTGATATGCTGCCGGCTTGTCCTCCTGTCCCAAAATTTTGTTTGGTAAAACCAGCAGCGAACCTGCTCCCAGCATGGCACCTTTGATAAATTCTGATCTTTTCATAGTATTCAATTTCATTGGCCTATAGAGTTACACGTTTTAAAAATGAATTTGAGTGTGTAATTCCTTAAACGGTAATGACATGGATGTCTGTGAAAACTTACATTTGTGCGGTGATCATCTCTCACAGGCATAAGTTTATCTTTATAAAAACCGTAAAAACCGCAGGCACCTCAATCGAAATTGTGCTATCCTCAATTTGTGGTCCGGAGGACATTATCACCAGAATCTCTCCGAAAGATGAGGAAGTGAGAAACAGCCTCGGTTATCCCGGTCCTCAAAACCAAATCGTTCCATTATACCGATACAACCTCAAGGATATCTGGAATCTTCTCCGAAAAGGGAGGCGAATACGATACTATAACCATGCTCGTGCCAGAGAAATCAAAAGGTGGATTGGTCAGGATATGTGGGACTCCTATTATAAGTTCAGCATTGACAGGAATCCCTATGATAAAGTGGTATCGCTCTATTTCTGGAGAGGTGGTCCGGAGAAGTTTGGAAACATTGGCAACTTTTTGCGCAGTCGAAAAGTCCGAAAAATACACGGGCTAAAATACTATGGCATAGGTGGGGAACTGGCCGTCGATAAAGTTTACCAGTTTGAAAAAATTCCGGAAATGCTTCGTGAAATCTCCAATATCCTTAAGCTTCCATCGCCATTATTGGAATTGGAATACAAAGCCAAAGGCGACACATCCAGAGCCAAAAGACACTACACTTCGGTACTGTCGAATCCGGATTATGATGTGATCACCAAAATGTTCCGTGCTGAATTTGAGTACTTCAATTATCCGGTGGAATCAGCTTAACTATTGCTTCACACCAAACCTGTAGATCGTCTCGGTACTGTACGTCTGATCGGGTTCCAGAACAACGGAAGGGAAATCCGGTTGATTAGGAGAATCCGGATAATGCTGAGTTTCCAGACAAAATCCTGATCTTCTGGGGTAAACTTCATCACCCTTTCCTGTAACACCATCCAGGAAATTGCCAGTATAAAATTGTACTCCTGGTTCCGTAGTCAACACTTCCATCGTCCTACCCGAGCCCGGATGATGAACTTCGGCAAACGATCGAAGTTCACCCATCTCACCGTTGAGTACCCAGCAGTGGTCATATCCACCTCCTACTGCAATCTGTTCATTGTCGGCATTTATGTCCTGACCAATAGGTTTGGCTGCTGTAAAATCGAAAGGAGTACCCGAAACATCTCTCAATTCTCCGGTTGGTATTAAGGTAGAATCAACAGGAAGATACTGGTCCGCATCCATTTTTAAAACGTGATCCAGATGGGTACTGGTAAGATCGCCACTCAGGTTGAAATATGAATGCTGAGTTAGATTCACAATGGTCTTCTGGTCAGTTGTGGCTTTATATTGTATCCTAAAATCGGTAGGAGTGAACGTATAGGTAACTTCGCAATCTAACGTTCCCGGAAATCCTTCCTCACCATTTAAACTGACGTACTTCATGACCAGTCCTACCCGGCCAGGCTCCTGAAAAGTATCTGTTACACTCCAAACTACTTTATCAAATCCCTTAATTCCTCCGTGAAGGGAGTTTGGACCATTGTTCTGAGCAAGTGTATACTCCTCGCCATCCAGTGTAAACTTACCTCCGGCAATTCTATTACCATACCTACCAACGAGCGCACCAAAAAATGGATTGTCCCTCATATAGCCATAAATATCATCGAATCCCAGGACGATGTCTTCCATATTACCGTCCTTGTCCGGAACCTTGAGGCTGGTTACGATGCCTCCATAATTGGTGACCTGTGCTATCAGTTTCCCTTCAAAACCAAGGGTGTAAAGGTCTACCGGATATAAATCAATTTCTCCAAAAGGTTCTTTTTCAAACATAGGTTCAGGGGCTTGCTGCTCCACGCACGAAAATAGGAAAGTTACAAGCAACAGGAAATATAGGTTAGTCTTTGTCATGCGTCTAAAATAACTAAAATCCGATATAGAAGCACTGTTGACTTTAGACGAAATTCTCGGCGAATAAGACATATGATCAACTTCAGGCGACAGACTTTTCAGTAATCTGCATCTGATTCACCGCATAGCTGGCGGCTCCGAGTACGCCCATATTACTATGATTGTGATTTGATATCAGAAAATCTATGTCATGAAGATAATTTCCCAGAGTGACTTTCCTAAATTCTTTGACTACCGGATCGAGAAACAAGGCATCAGCTTTCGCCAGTCCTCCGCCGAAAATTATGGCCTCCGGGTCAAAAATTGCAGCCACATTGGCCAAAGCCTTACCCAGGACCTCTCCAGTGTAGTCAAATGCCTTCAAGGCGAGAGGATCCCCTGACTTGGCCGCCTTTGCGATATCTTCACCGGTCATAAGTTCCTCTTCCACTTCTCCCAGCTTCCAATCGCGAATGTGGCGCATCGTCTTTTTCAATCCTTCTGCAGATGCATAAGTTTCCAGACATCCTTGTCTGCCACATTTGCAATATCTTCCATTGGGATCTACCGTAACATGTCCGAGCTCTCCCCCGGCAGCATTTTTCCCAACAAGCAAGTCTCCATTGACAAAAAAACCAGAACCCAGTCCAGTGCCAAGTGTGATAAAAATGAAATCATCATAATTTTTTCCCACACCATGACTTTTTTCGCCATAAGCCGCGGCATTGGCATCATTTAAAAGAAAAGTAGGTACCTCAAAAACCTGCTCAAGTTTCTCCGCAATAGGTATCTCATCGCCCCATGCAATCAGATTAAATGCCTCCTCGATACAGCCGGTTTTAAGATTCCCTTTAGGAGCACCTACACCAATGGCTGCGATCTCCTTATACTTACCCAGGCGCTTTCTGGAAACTGCGGCTTCCAGCTCAACTATGAAATTATCGAATGTGTCTCCCAAATTGGTGGGGATGGACCCGTCATAAACAAATTCTCCATCCTCATCCATCAACCCAAATTTGGTATTGGTACCCCCCAGGTCAATGCCCAGGATCAGTTTCTGCTTCTCCATCAAATCAATAAGAATATCTTACAAAAGCCTCCATGGCTTCGTATTCGGTCAGACCCAATTTATCGTATATAGATGCGGTCTCCTTGTTTCTGTCCTCTGCTCTTTGCCAGAATTCGCGACTATCACTTCCAGGGAAGACCGGGGTATCTTTTTGCGATTGGTGCTTAAATATCGCTTTTCTTTTCCTCGTTAAATCGGAAGGGCTTAAAGGTATGGCCATTTCAATTTCCTCGATGGGCCATTCCTGCCATGCACCTCTATAAAGCCATAGGTAACATTCCTTTATCCAACTCGCCTTATCCTTTTTGAGCCTTTTGAGTGACTCCAGAATGGCATCAAGACAAACCTTATGAGTGCCATGAGGATCTCTAAGATCCCCGGCTGCAAAAACCTGATGCGGTTTTACCTCATCCAAAAGTTTCGTGATGATTTCAATGTCTTCCTCACCTACTTTGCCCTTCTCGACCTGACCAGTTTCATAAAATGGCATATTCAAAAAATGAATATGATCGTCATCCAGACCACAAAAACGGGCTCCACTGGCAGCCTCTCCTTTTCGGATCAATCCCTTTACAGTGCGCACAAGCGGATCATCCACATCTCCCTGCTTCTTTGTCATCAGCGCATCCGCAATTTTGTTGAAAACCTTTTCCGTATCATGATTCAGAAATCCATTGGATTTCATGAAGTCCTTGGCGAATTCCGCGAACCGACGTGCATCGTCATCAAATACGGCAATGTTTCCTGAGGTTTGGTAAGCCACATGCACATCGTGTCCCTGGTCTACCAGACGAAGGAATGTTCCTCCCATTGATATCACATCATCATCAGGGTGAGGACTAAATATGATTGATCTTTTTTGAGCAGGTTTGGCTCTTTCAGGACGCTTCTTGTCATCGGTATTTGGCTTCCCACCAGGCCAACCGGTAATGGTCTGCTGAAGCAGATTAAAAATCTTCACATTAAGATCCTGGGTGTCACCGTAATACACTACCAGATCTCCCAGATCATTCATCTTATAATCATCGTCTGTCAACTTCAGAATGGGTTTCTCAAGTTTTTGGCTTAGCCAAATGACGGCTCTCTTTGCCAGGGTTTCATTCCAGTCACATAATGAAACTACCCACGGTGTCTTGATCCTGGTCAGCTCCAGTGCGGCATTTTCATCAATCAGGACCTCCGCATCAGGGTGATTCTGAAGAAATGTAGCGGGTATCTCTTTGTTCACCGGCCCTTCCACTGCCTTTTTGATGATTTCCGCCTTCTTCTCCCCCCATGCGATCAGGTAGATCTTCCGTGCTTTAAAAATTGTTTTTATACCCATGGTAATGGCCCTTCTCGGAACCAGTTCTTCCCTTACGAATTCACGCGTCGCATCTGAAATTGTAATTGGGTCCAGCTTAACCAAACGGGTAGTAGAATCTGCGTAACTGGGGGGTTCATTGAATCCTACGTGGCCTGTCCGACCAATACCAAGGATCTGAATGTCCATCCCTCCGAGCTTGTCAATTTTTCTGTCGTATTGCCTGCAGTATTCACCGACTTCCTCCAATGCAAGTGTTCCGTCCGGGATGTGAACATTCTCGGGTTTAATATCGACATGATCAAAAAGATGGGTATGCATGAAATGGTAATAGCTGAGGCTGGATTCTCTGGACATGGGATAGTACTCATCCAGATTAAATGTGATAACATTCTGGAAGCTAAGACCATCTTCCCTATGCATCCGAACCAACTCATTATAAACATCAACGGGGCTCGCGCCGGTGGCCAGACCTAATACGACATACTTGTCAGTCTTTTGCCGCTCCCTGATGAGGCTCGCAATCTCATCGGCAATCTTTATGGAGGCAACCTTACTGTTGGCATGAATACTTACCGGAAGTCGCTCAAGGGTTTTTGAAGAATCGTCTACTACCTGGACCATTTCTAAGTTGTTTTTAATAGAACAAAAAAACTCAGTTTTAACTAGTATTCCAAGTCATTAAAAACGAAATGTGTTCGAACACACTAAATTTTGGTTCGAACACACTATTTTTGAGGATCATTCGGAATTCAGCCAGGAGTTTTCAGATGGACAACAAAAAAGTAACGATCAAGGACATCGCAAAAATGGCCGAGGTTTCACCCGGTACAGTGGATCGGGTCCTGCACAACCGAGGTAAGGTATCCAAGGACAAAAAGAAACGGATAGATGAAGTACTCAGGGAAATTAACTATCAACCTAACCTGATTGCAAAAACGCTCAAGAACAATAAAATTTATTCGATCCAGGTTTTAATACCTGATCCAAGTACGGATGAATACTGGCAAAAGGTAGAGTGGGGAGTAAAGCAAGGTCTGCGTGAATATCAGTCCTTCGGGATCAGAATCGAAACACACTATTTTGACATCTCCAATGAGACCTCATTTGAGAAAATCTCTAATCACGCTTTAAACTCAAAACCGGATGGAATCCTCATTGCACCCATGCACAGGCACCAATCGGATACCTTTTTCAAAAAATGCATCGCGAATGAGATTCCTTATGTGATCTTTAATTCTCCACAAACAGAATCCAATCCGGTTACGTTTATTGGTCAGGACCTGTATCAAAGTGGTCGGGTGGCGGCGGAACTGATTACGCTCTCCCAAAAAAGTAAGGGTCGGATTTTACTGCTTCATATTGATGAAACACCTGACAATGCCATTCATATTTTGAATAAGGAAAATGGAGCAAGAGATTTCCTTGGTGAAAAAAACTATCCTGATGACCTGATACAAAGCATCACGCTGTTTCATGATGACTCTGTCGATCTCGAGGAGACCATTCGAACTAAAGTTGTACTGGACAAAGACATCTCAGGAGTAATCATCAGCACCTCAAAATCTTATGAGGTGGCTGAAATATTTAAAGAGTGCAATCCCGATTGTGTTATCGTGGGTTACGACCTGATCTCCAGAAACACAAGACTTCTCGAAGCCGGGGTCATTACCTTTCTGATCAACCAAAGTCCGATTCAACAATCGTACCTTGGGGTACAAAGATTCGTGGATAAGCTGGTTTTTGAGAAGGAGGTAAGAAAACAGGAGTTACTACCTATTCAGGTAGTAACTCCGGAAAATCTTAATTCTATTCAGATACAGCGATTTGGGTCAGTTAGGCTGTGAATTTTGTTTTACCTGGAACAGGTACAGGATAGTCCCCATTTTCGTCCGGCTTAATAGGCGGCTCATCATTGAAACTATTCAGATCCTTAGTTAACTCCAGGTCAGTAGCCATTGCCTCATCCCATGAGATCTGTTGACCAGAATATGTAGCCATCCGTCCCAAAATAGCTGTCATGGTGCTGTCAGCACCTTGCTGTACGTCATCAAATTTGTACTCACCAGCTTTTATGGCTGCGAACAGTACATTATGCTCGTATTGATAAGGATCAATGTCGTTCTGGCCGTCATGTTCATAAATCGTCGTTCCCTTGGCAGACTTAATCATGCCATAATTACCACCATGAACACGGATATTGCCTTTCGTTCCCTGAAAAACTTCCTCGACCCTGTTCAGACAGCCGGGTTGGTGCCTGCATTGACTAGCGATTACCTGACCATCAGGATAAACA
Organism: Cyclobacteriaceae bacterium; assembly: GCA_965228045.1. Classification (GTDB taxonomy): domain Bacteria; phylum Bacteroidota; class Bacteroidia; order Cytophagales; family Cyclobacteriaceae; genus JANQEU01. Next base: position 4,180,071 of record OZ245789.1, read on the forward strand.
AACTCCACAAAATGATGGTCAAAAATATGTCCATGGTCTTTTCCTTTTCGCACTTCACGACCTCCCATACCCTGGGCCGAGACTGGTGTAGCTCCTATAAACCAGTTTGCAACGTCAATATTATGAATGTGCTGCTCCAGAATGTGATCCCCACAAATCCATGTGAAGTAGTACCAGTTTCTCATCTGATACTCCAGCTCTGTCTGCTGATACTGCCTGGGTCTCACCCATACTCCTGCACTGTTCCAGTAAACCTGTCCGGAAATGATATCCCCAATCTCGCCTTTACGAAGTCTTTTCTCGACCTCCATGTAGCTTTTCTGATAGTGCCTCTGCAGACCCACGATTACATTCAGCTTCTTCTCGCGCGCGATTTTTGCTGATTCCAATATCTGTTTCACACCGACCACGTCAGTTGCAAGCGGCTTTTCCATGAAAACATGCTTCCCTTGTTTGACGGCGTAATCGAAATGCAGAGGTCTGAAACCAGGGGGTGTGGTTAAGATCACAACATCGGCCATATCGATGGCTTTTTTATATCCATCAAAACCAACAAATTTTGTAGCATCATTCACCTTGACCTGTCCGGTCTTTTCAAATTTGGCAGACAATCCTTTAAAACTACTTTCCAACCTATCAGCAAAGACATCCGCCATGGCCACTAACCTCGTATCTGAGTCGGCCTGTAATGCCTGGTTTGCAGCTCCCGTTCCTCTACCACCGCAACCTACCAAGGCTACCTTGATCTCTCCAGCGGCTGCCACATAGGCACTTGCGGACACCGGAAGTGAGCTCAATACGGCTCCGGCACCGGCTATTCTGGCAGAGTTGTTGATAAAATCTCTTCTTGCTTTTTCTTTTTTGGTTAATTGTCGTTCCATGTTAATATTCATTTATTGGCTTACCCCATAATTTCTCCATCACCTCTTTCGAAGGTACTGACTTTGGTCTTACGATCCTAAAACCCACATGTGTGGCATCTGTCATCCACCATAAGCTCTTTGGGAACTGAGGGTCTCGCCTTTTCCATCTTTTATCGGAAAATGATCTCGAGGCACATCTTAGCTCATCAGGCTGTTGATTCCAGGAACCGCCTTTGACAACCGTGGGATAAAGTGCATCCTCATCATAATAGTAAGGATTTTTAACTCCATCCTCCCACTTATCGAAAATATCCTCATCGTAAGTATCTATTACCCATTCGGCTACATTTCCATGCATATCGTACAGACCATAAGCGTTCGGTTCCTTTAGATTTCCTTTATGGAATGTGCCCCCGCTATTGCCTTTATGCCAGGCATAGAATCCAATTTCATCCTCATTATCTCCAAAAGAAAACGGTGTGTTTTCTCCAGCCTGACAGGCATATTCCCATTCTGCTTCTGTTGGCAACCTATAATAATTTCCGGTTTTGGCGGTGAGCCACTTGCAAAAAGTAGTAGCTGCATATTGGGTTATATTGACCAGCGGATGGCCTGGTCTATTGAAATTGACATAGGGCATTGTGGCCGCCGACACACCATCTACTTCTACCTCAAGATCACCGCCAGCCGTTCCCTGATCATCTATTTCCCGATAAAGAAAAAGCTCAAACTGGTCCCATGTGATCTCCACAGAGCTCATCCAGAAATCATCAACCAACACACTGGTTTCAGGACCTTCATTTTCGTTCCTGCTATCCGGACTTCCCATGTTGAATGCTCCTCCCGTAATAGGCACCATTTCTATGGACTGATCGGATCCCGGGATGTCCTGGTCGTACTTTTCAAATGTACCCTGGGCAAAAGCAACTGAGAATAATATTGAGAAGAATAAAAACAAAAAATATCTGATCATCCTATGTAAGATAAGTGGACTTATGGAGTCATAATCCAGGTTGTCCTATTAGATTGTCGTAAATGAAGTGCGTTATACTTATAAAACCTTCTCCAATTATACCAATGGCATGAAACGGACTAATTCGTAGCTGAGGTAAGCAATAATTTGAAATTCCTGGTTTTGTCCACAAACTGTACGACCATGCTGTAAACACCTGGCTTCATACCTGGAGGTAATTGAATTTGATGTACGGATTGTGTATTTGTAAGTGTTTGTAACAGTTGCAACTTTCCGGAAATATCCACAATGGTCACAGTAAATACTTCTTCAAATTCAAGTCCGTTTGTTGACAGATTTATGGTGTTGCCATCAACAGGATTAGGAAACAGACTGACATTAAACTCAAGTTCGTCTCTCTGTATTTGAATCAGAATCGTTTCGGAATATTCGAAATTTCCATCAAAATCTACTTGTCTCAACCGGTAATAACTGTTGATCCCGAATGGCTGATCATCTGTGAATTGATAGTCATGTGGCTCGGATGTGGAGCCGTGACCATCAACAGACCCTACCTCTTCAAAATCCTCTCCATTTACTGATCGCTCCACATAAAAGCGATCATTATTAATTTCAATCGCGGTTTGCCAGTATAGGTCAACCTTCTCCGCAAAAAACCTGCCCTCAAAATAGACCATCTCTATCGGCAACGGGTCTTCAGGAGCTATGCCCAATGCAAACTGCTGGGTGCTGAAAGATATGGCGTCCTCGGAGGTGACAGTTCCTGAGGCAGCGGTACCATTGACAATGCCTCCTCTATTTTCCCATCTGTTATCAGTAGTACCATCCCACCACACCACTCTGGTACTGGCATCATCGGGAAGGTTACTGTGACCTCCGTAGGTTAGTCGAATACGGGCAGTGTTAGAGCCAGCACTGGTGACTTCCCATCGATCCGTGTTCCTCACTGCCAGAAGTGCATTTTTACCTGATCCCGGATCATCTGGATCAAAGGTGTTGTTGTTATAAACACCCGTTGAGGTAAAGTACTCTGCGGTCCACGTATCGCTCCCGGTCCCCACATCAATAATCGAAAGTGGTGCATATCTATTACTACGACCAATAGGGAAGATGTAGGTAGAAGATGCAGCCACCGATACCTTAGTGAGCGGTCCGCGGAAATAGCTTGCCGTAGATGCTCCGGTATAACTGCCGGTACTACTTATGGTCCATGTCTCAGCACCTGTCGTATTGATATAGCCATCGGTCATGGTCAGCACTCCATCAACGCGTACATCTCCGGAATTCACGGTGATTCCTGTTGAACTTGAATTGTTGATGGTCAGGTTATCAAAGGAGCCCGTTCCTGTAAAATTACCATCCAGTATCTGCTCTGTCGTACCATCCAGTACCACATTTGAACCATTCCAGTTAAGTGTACCACCTGAGAAGTTGAGATCGTCGGTGATTGAAATACTCGTGCCGGTGGATCCTGTAAAAGAACCTCCTCCAATCAATAGATCACCGGTAATGTCCAGCGCAGAGCTTGATGTCAATGTCAAGGTGCCGGATCCAAGTTGCAAGTTATCGGTAGCCGCATTGCCAATAATAAATGTCTGACCAGTATTGAAATTGACAGTTGGTCCGGTAATTAGAAGGGTATCACAAACGGTCAGGGCATTGTTTGGTAATATTCTTGTACCAGTTCCATCAAATGTTACTTTTCTGACCTGTGATATTCCCGACAATACGTTATAGCCTCCTGTCCCTGTATAAACCAGAGCTCCCCCCGAGCATGTGAAGAAATCATTGTACTCCCCGGTAGGAAGCAGCTCATTGTTCTCAAGAATGATCGTACCGGATCCGCTAACTATTCCCAGTCTCACTCCCGTTATTCCGGAAGGCACCTTAATTACACCGCCAGAGTTGATCACGGTCGCATAAAGCCGTATATTGGACACATTGAGGTTTACCGTGTCTCCGGATGATACAGTAATCCGGGCGCCCAGTGGCCCGACTCCATTGGTGACAACCGGACTACTTCCCTGAGGATCCCAGTTTCCGGTTATGGTATAGTCACCGGTACCTCCGATGATACTGATGTACTCAGCTATTTCATCCGGAATTGCCCCTTCTATATCATTGTCTAATCCGTTTGAGCTACCCACACCTGCAGTATAGTCTCCTGTAATTTCTGCGGACGTGGCGTTGCTTAATGGAAACTGAAATACAAGGGTGTCTCCTCTAAATGCCGTAGGATCAAGTTTGTCCCAAGTCACTCCATTTGAAAGTAACCTTGCCGGAATATAGTGGGAGGTATCATAGTCAGTAGAGAGTGCAAAAGCATCGTCCTCATCGTATGTAAAGGTGATTTCACCAGTAGCATTGGTGATATCTTCCGCCACTACTATCCAATGGTATTGCAGAACATTGTCTACGTCAGTTAATTGAAATCCATCAGGTTCTGTGTCGTTAATGATGGTTGGATGTCTCTCATTGGCTGGGCGGATGCGAATGGCTCCCTGAGTAGTCCCTGCATCGAAATCAAATTGCACAGGCGTATATTTTGATTCTCCGATAGGAAATAAAATCGAGGTATCACTTGCTACTGTATGAAACTCCTGTTTCAATCCATTATCCGTAAATGAACTATTGGTCTGTACCATGTTATTTGACCCGAAAGGAGTCAACTCTGTCAATGTGGCTCCCCGGGCAAGCGTTACCAAACTGCCTCCTATGTTGAACACACCGCCATCCAGTTGTAGGTTTTGGGTAATGTTGAAGTCATACCCATTACCATCCGGTATTTCAATTCCGGCTGTATTCTCAATCGTGATTGTCCCGATGTCAATGGAATTGTTACTAAGACCATATAATTCCTGGCTTGTGGTCCCATTGAATATCAGGCCATTTCCTCCGCTGTTTGACAAGGTACTTTGAATGTAAGCATCGTTTTGGAGGCTGATGGAGTTGGTGCTGATATTAAGTGTCCCGGAAGTGAGGTACAGGTCGTTCAAAAGAGACAGGTCAACGGAAGACGTGGTAGTGCCGGAGCCATTTTTTCTCAGGTCATAAATAACCCATGTACCACTACCACTCAGCGACTGGGAGCCGGTGTTGGCTAAAATTGTCTCGGCTGAGCTATTGGTATAACTTCCATTGTTGGTAATGTCTCCGGTAATGGTCACATCAAATCCATTGGCCCTAAAAGCCTGATTGGCATTGATGATCAGATTATCTACTACAAGTGGAAGGGTGTAAAGATTTACATCCGGCAGGTCAATGGAGTTGGCAATTGTCAGGTTCTCAAGAGGGATTGTCGTTTTGACGTTGAAAAAATTGGAACCATAATTGGATCCAAGGTTTTCGAATATTGAAATTGTAGATCCGGTAAGATCGTAGGTTTCAGGGTCCAGCTCAAGTGATTCATTGGCATCTCCGGTCACACCTCTTACAATATTAAAACTGCCTCCGGTCAATGTAAACTCACTTCCATTGTTAAGCACTTCGAATGCCGCCCGGGAATTCGTACCTGCACCATCCACTGCTATATCAACATCACCTCCTGTTTGCCTGTATTTGAGGATACCTGTGGTAGAAGTGGTGGTCCTGCGAACCTGCCCGCCAACTTGTAAGGTGCCTGAAGAAATATCCATCAGAGCTGATCCCGTACTGGAGTACACTACGTCCGTATTATTCAGGGTGGCGGTTCCTCCGTCAATTCTCAACAAGCCATCGAGAATAATGGAAGCATCCGTGGATGTCACGGTCCCTGATGTCACTTGCAGTCCTGCAGAGGCAGGGATCGTAAAGTCAGAGTTGTCCGCCAGCTCAATGTTTATCGAAGCATTGTCCAGAATGAGTTTCCCATTTTGCAACTCCACGGCTTGTGGAATGGAGGTGGTAACCCCTGCGAGATTAAAGTCAGTATCTATTGTAATCGTGCTGGTAGTATCGGTTCCTTTGTTAACGATCAGTCTGTAAAGCTCAGGTGTGGGAACACTGTTGTTTGAAAGGGTATGCTCCCCGGAACCGGAAAACTCTAATTCCACCTGGGTCCCTGACACGGAAGTCAGGTTAAACTCTGTACCCTGATTCAGATCGATGTCTCCGTTTACGATCAGCCGATGCACATCTGATCCTGAATTGACAACCGTGATGCTATTGTCCGCATCGTTGCTGAAGAATATAGATCCACATTCAAAAGTCAGGTTGGATCCGGCATTTCTAAAAGAAATATTGCCAGAGGAATTTGAACCAATTTGAACCAAACTATCAATGGTATAATTGGTGGTTACCCGTAGTTCCGTGTCACTGTCGATCACAACTCCATGGGCTGTTACATCCTGTGTAAAGGACAAGGACCCATCCGCTCCAAACGTCCGAAAAATAGGATATTCAAATCTGTCAGATATGGAGACATTGGCAGCGCTCTGGAACCAGAAGAACCATCCATTATCGGAATAATCCAGAAAGTCCCCGAAGTCACCAACAATTGTGGCCGTTTGGGCGGCGTTTCCAATATCCTGTACCATCTCTCCTGTTCCGCTGACGGTCCCCACGGTAAGCGTCGAGCCTCTTCTGACCCTCAAGCGGGACATATCCGTCACGTTCAGGGCTGTGCCACCTGCCTGAGAATTGAACACCAGCGCCGCAATTGTAATGTCAACGTTATTGGTACCAGTGACCTGAATTCTTCCGGTACCTCCTCCACTTCGCGTACTTCCGATTATGGCAACATCACCCGCTTGTGGATAGTTACCTGTGTTAGTCGGATCAGTATGGCTTACGGTCGACCAATTTCCGGAAGTCTCAAAATTTACCCAGTTGCCATCAGGCGCATAACTGTAATAAATCTCCACATTTCCGGTAAACCTTCCTGGTACTCCGGCGGAATAATTCGCGTTTTCCAGCGTAAAACCCCCGCCTCCATCATTATCAAAGGTGATCACATTGGACCCGGTATTGATGTTTGACTGCATCTCGGCAGACCGGGTAAAAGGAATTTCATCGAGTACTTTTCCAGGCACATAATTTCCTTCATCCATGGCATCGTCATCGGAATCCGAATAAGTGAATGCATACTCAGCGGTAGGAAGACTTGAAAATCCACTATGATTTACCCGCCAGTAATAAGAGAGTATATTTCCCCCGCCCAGGTTCGTTGTCTGGAGTTCAGTATTCGCCAGACTGATTACCACATAACCATCATCGGCCAGTGTCACATTGCTGAGGTCCAGGCTTACCGGAGTGTAACCGGACACTGCCGTGTCAATTCCAATTGGGTACGTCAACGGGTCCGGATCGGTAGTGCTGGCGTCCACAAAATATTCCAATCCCCCGTCAGAGGCATTGCCAGAAGTCTGAATCATGACCGAATTACTGAATGTGGAATTGGTTTGAACCTGCTTTAAAGCCGTAAGTTTCGACTCATTTATATAGAAAATGCCATTATCGAGGGTAAGTGTATCAACAACCAGGTCACCCTGAAGGTACAATCCATTCGCGCTATCAACCTCGATATCGTAGATCATTCCTCCGTCTGAATAGATAGTTTGGGCTGAAGAACCAACTATAAACAATCGTCCGGTGCTGGAGGATTTACCCAGAGTATCACCAAGATTTATATCTCCCGTAGTCTTTATATGGTGTGTACGTGGGTTCAGATTTCCATTTTCTATGCTCAGATAATGATTGACCTGAATGGCCGTGTCCTGTCCATTTGTAATGATGACATCTACTACACCCAGGTTCTTATTGATTTGGAGACTATCCAATGTGAGTTTTTCACTGATCTGGAGATCAAGATTTGAAGAACCCGCCCCCTCAAAAGTTACCGTCATGTTGGTGAAATCGGCAGAAGAACCATCTTCCATGATCAGACTTCCCGTAATGTTCAGGTCATTTCCTGATGGATTGAGTACAGTTCCATTTCCATCTCCGTTGTCAAGTGTAAAGTCGTTGAGGATTGTGATCGGCAGATCGGGAATGACCTCATCATCACCATTAGGACCTGATGATCCTCCGCTGAATAGAAAATCACCACCTGTCGGACTGGACTTGGAAAGCGTCAAATTGTAAAAAGGTGCCCGGCTTGAGATCCGTACTTCGTTATCAGTATCAGAATCAATATTTATGGTACCACCCGTTACATTGATGTTTTCCGTATCACAATTGATAAACAATGCTCCTCCTGTGACAGGTGATCCTGCGGCGAGGTAATTCGATCCGCTGATGTTCAGCGTCCCTCCTGTCATCTGAAAAACGTTGCCTGAGTAGGTCAGATTGAATGGGTAATAATCATCCTGTACATTCCCTCCGGTTACGGTCACCACGCCTCCTGTCTGTATGTATCCGCCTTGATTTTGAACTCCCAAAACTGATGTGCGAATCTGTCGGGTAATGAGCGTACCCCCTACCACTGTCAACGTACCATCATCTCTGATCGTAATTCCGCTGGCAATATCTGCACTTACTGATCCTGAATTGATTTCCAAATCTCCATACACAACAATGGCCGTCCCCGCATCCTTTTCTACCGAACCTCCATTGAGGATTATTCTCGATCCTGCTGATATGTTATAATTCCCACCATTGTTCAGAGTACCCAGGTTGATGTTATTCCCGATCACTAGTGTCCCATAATACAATCCTATGGCGTTTAGATTTTGATCGGTGGCGGGATTTAACTGGGAAGTTTGTCCATGCCCGTAATTCACCGGTCCCAGAAGCCGAAAATCGGCAGGATCATCAATACTTAAGGTTACCCTGTATGTTTTATCCACCCCTTTATCTATGACAATTCGATAAAAGTCTGTAGGTCCCTGCAGGTCTACAACCTGATCCTGGTCATCACTGACAAAATTGACATCGACCATTCCATTGGTAGCCTCATTGGATTGATCCTGAACGGAACGATTGGTAAAACTCGCATCCCCCAGGTTAGTGAAATCACCATGAAGGTTAAACTCGTGCCTGGTATTAGACAGCCCCACCGAGAAACTGCCCTGAGATTCTATGAGAACATCTCCGAATACTTCGGCCAGGGTGGTGTCCTGACCACTGTTACTGTTGAATTTGAACTCCCCGGAGTTTATGGTCATATTTCCATAAACATAAATGGAGTCCAATAATACTATTTCGTCAGATGTAGCGGTCAAATCCACTAAAAGATCATTGTAACTTCGACGCTGATTCAGACTCAGACCTGAGCCATAGTACTCCACTCTGCCTCCTTCCTGTGTGTCGTAAAACAGTGTGTCAACTCCTGTCGGATAATTATCCAGACCGGCAGCACCTGCCAGTCTCATCACACCTGAGCCTTCAATATTATTGAACATATGGCCCGAAGTGGTCCCCACATCCAGGTTACCGATGATCTCAATTTTCTCTACACATATGCCACTGAAATCTACAGTCATGGTGCGACCGGATTTGATCACCACAGTGTCATTTTCAGATGGAATTTCATTCAATGGATTCACATACAATGCGGAAATAGCACCATCCTGTGTCCAGTTGGCCGGGTCAGACCAATTTCCGGAAAGATAACTGTACCATACCCCACTGGCAGGCGCATCAGTGGTGAATGTAAAATACTGCCCATCAGAAAAATCAAGGGGAACAGTCAGGAAAGCCCCATTATCGGTCAGTGATTTTTCAGAAACTCCACTTGAAAATGAGGGATCGTCCGACACCAGGATGGATGATATACCTGTGAATATTCCACTATTGGGCAGGGCCAGATAGATGATACCGGGATTATTGAGTTCGTGTACTTTCCAGATACGATCCAATCTGTTATTTGAACCCGTCCGGTAATCAGAATTAAAAGCATAATTTCCACCGTCATTGGTAATAACCAGGTATTGCTCATCGCCAAAGGAATTGGATCTGGACCCATTTTCAGTGGCAAAATCTTCACTCGTAGCAATGTAAACAGAGTCATATACTGATTTTGCAACCTGTTGGTCAAGCAAGGTTCTTGAATCATAAGCCAGCGCCGTTAATCCATTAAGATACCCTGCGCTACCGGAAGCATCCAGTACCACATTTCCCAGTGAAGAAACAACATCATGGTTTATCGGGAGTGCATACTTTACTGCCAGGTAGCTTTCCACCATCTCCCTTTGTGCATCCGACAAAGCGGAGTCATAGACAATAAATTCTGCAATAGAACCGGTAAATCCATTTCCGCCATCCACATTTTCCCCAAGTGCATAATCGTATGTGCCTGCCTGAACAGGATCCGGGGAAATCCCACCTTCAAAAATACTTCCATCCTTATATATATCTGCAGGACCAGAACCTTCCGGCTGAACCAGTGACAACATTTGCATGGTGTCTTTGGTGATATCCTGGCCAAAAGCCACATTTCCATAAGATCCATCGGTAAACGTCAATGGTGTGGAAGAATCGTCCAGTTCGAAAATTACATTTCCACTTGCCGCTCCACTGGAATCCACAGCTATGATGAAAACAGTAAGACTATCCGATCCAAGCTCAACTGTACCCTGAACACGTGTGCCTGATGAGGAAAAGTTCGCAGCCGGATTAAAGTTTGTTACAGCGCTCTGGTAGATAGGGTCCGTGGCAGGAGTGGTAGCGTCATTTCCATTTCCGCTTTGGTCTGACCATGCGCTGATGTCGCCACCGATCTCATTGATGCCAACATCCGCCCGTAGCCACAATTTCAGTCCGTCATAGTAACCACCCGGTGAAATGGAATATGCAAAAGTGAAATAATCTCCATCCTGAAAATCGTAATTGGCGTAATAATATCCACCGGACTGAATTAGTTCAACTTCCTCAGGACTTGTCAGTGACGAATCAGACGAAACTAACATCACATTCAACTGGGAAGCCACACCGTCATTTAATGCCACAAAGACAGCCCCGGGATCATTGGTTTCATTGACCTTCCACTTTCGCCCAATACGATTGCCGGTAAATCCCCTATAGCTGGAATCTGATCCCACTGACCCCAGGTTACTGGAAATGAAGAAATACTGCTGATCGGAGAATGCGGAGGTTCTGTCGGCATTCTCGGATTCGAAATCCTCTGCCATCGAAATTATAAGACTTCCGGACTGGTTTTGGGACACTTTTTGGTCTAACCCAATGATGTCCTCTCTGGCAAGTGCTGCTATGTAATTCTCGAAACCGTCATTTATAGTTCCGTTATAATCAAAAAGCAATAAACCATCTGGTGTTGTGAAATCGTTTTGCAGACTGATTCCATACTTAATGGCTAAATAAGATTCAATTCCCTTCCGTTGAATACCATCTACCTCACCCTGAAATATTATGAACTCAGAAATCTGACCCTGGATATCATTGCCTCCCGTAGCATCATCTCCAATGACATAATGATAGGTGCCGGCTTCATTGTCCATGGTGGCTGTGACACCGTATGAAGTTTCAAAATCTGCTCCGTTTTGGAAAATGTCCACCGTGGTGCCTTCCGGGTGACTAACGGAATATATCACCCGCTCGTCATCGAGAAGTGGTGTGGAGAAGTCTGCACCCCCAGCGTAAAGACTTTCGAAAAGATACGTCCTGTTTGAACCAGCCGCACCTGATCCTGACAGATAAGTATCAAACCAGGAATTGTTGGTGCTGCCATTGTCCGTTTCAATCCCAACTATAAAAAAAGTAAATCCCCCTGTCGTTGTGACCGAGCCGGTAATTGGACGGACGTCACTGTTAAAAGTTACTCCCGGGTTAAAATTGAAAACATTGCTTCCCCATGATACAGCTTCCTCAGTCAGCGTATTAAGATTTGCTTCGTTGTCAAATTCGCTGTCATCATTGTCGGCGTCATTGCCATAACTACTCAGATCCGACCAGTTGGTAACTACAGACCCATTTGTGGTCACCCCGGAATCTGCTTTAAGCCAAAGTAGCAGGTTGGTGTTTTCTGCCTGTAAACCCTGATCAATGGAAAAAGTGAAATAGTCTCCATCATTAAAGTCGTAGGACACTGAATTGTATCCGTTTGAAGTGCTGATTGCCACACGCGTCACACCACTTGAAAAGGTAGGATCCGTACTCACCAATATAGAATCGAAAAGAAAGGTGTTGATCGGAAATCCAACGAAAACATTGCCAACCGTTCCGGTCTCGTTGACCTTCCAAACGCGATCGAGAAAACTGTTTTCCCCATCGGAGGATGTTGTCAAATCCGAGCCATTGCTGGATACGAAAAAGAAGGAACCATCTTCCAGGTTTGTTGACCTGGAATCATTGGATGAGGTGTAATCCTCCTCCAAAGCTATGACCAAAGAGTCATTCTGATTTCGTGAGATTTTCTGAGCCAGACCTGAAACGAAATCAGACCCTATTGCAGCAATGTGAGTTTCATAACCATCATTTACCGCCGAGTTATCTACATCGAAAACCACAGTAGACGTACTGCTGACATAATCATGTGACAAGCTCACGCCGTATTTTATACCCAGGTACGATTCAATCTGTTCTATCTCACCTGCATCCAGATCATGGTCAAACACAATCAATTCGTTTAAACTTCCGCTGAAAGTATTTCCACCATCATCATCGTCACCCAGCGTGTAATTGTAGGTTCCTGCTGCACTATTTCCTGTAGTGGTGTAGGAAGTTTCAAAAACGCTTCCGTTCAGAAATAGATCCGCGGTGGTTCCTGCCGGATGATCTATGGTAAAAATAGACAATGAGTTTTTGGTAATGGTCGAGGTAAATGCAGCCCCGCCTGCATAGGAATTGTCATACAGGGGATGACTTTGACCACTGTTGAGTTCGAAGATTGCACCACCATTGGTGGACGAAGTATCTTCAAAAACGGCAAAGATTGACAGATTCGAATTTGTTGTGGTGATGGCACCTTCCAGCGAGGTAGGGTCAGAATTGAATGATAATCCCGGATTGAAATTGTAGGCATTGGAGACAAAATCAGAAAGGGCAGATGGATCTGTGGCATCGTTTCCATTCTGAGTTTGGTCGCGCCAGCTATCTACGCTATTACCGGATGTCTCTACACCATTATCCGATTTTAACCATAATACCAGGTCATCCGAAACACCTCCCGGTACACTTGCCGTGAATCCTAATGTGAAAAACTGGGTCCCATCTGCTGTATTGGCATCAGAAACGTTGAATGATATTACGTCCCCATTCACGGTCGGAGTCAACCCGAGGTTAGTGAAGTCCCCGGATGATGCTGTTCGCTTGTACAATGTTGGTCCTGCTACATTTGACAAACCCATTTCACTAAGGTCGAAGGACATGATAATATCGACTCCCGGATTGGGCCCTCCGTTGGTCTTTTCCAGTTTCCAGATCCTTTCGATCCGAACCACATCTGCATCTGGCACATCAGCAAATGTCGTTTCCGTCAGTCCTCCATCGTGGCCGGCAAAAATCCATTCATCTTCATCGAACAGGGTACTTCCGGCACCTAAAGTACCTTCCAGATACAGACCACCACCTCCTCCGGAGGTGCTCAAATGGGAACTGGTACCTTCATTTCCTATGCCGATAACATCTTCCCGATATTCCGTGCCATCGAAATTACCGGCATAGAAGTCATTTGAAGTGGTCAGACCATACCTGGCATTGAAATAATTTTGCAGGACAATGAACTGAGCCTCATTGATAACATCTCCGAATACGATTATCTCAGCCATTTCCCCGTTATAGTCCTGTGACGCACCTGATGAACCTATTCTGACCGGTCCATTTCCCGTGGACCCTTCGTAAGAGGGGTCAGCACTTGTGATTGACTCTACAAAGGAGTCCATGGAAAACATGTAAACGGAATCACCGATGGGATCTACCCCGAACCTCAAAACATGAAATGCACCATCTGTGAATCCGTTGTCCAGAGCGGTGCCTTCTGAGGATACCACCCCCCATGCAGGTGTCCCATCTCGATAAAAAACTTCTACATCATTCGGCTCACCTCCATCCACAGGGTTTCCATCATCCCCTCCCCGAGAGACAAATGTCAAAAATGATGAGGTGCTGTTGTTCCTTGGAAATTGTATGGCATACCCACTATTGCCTGCCGCCTGCTCGAACACAACGAAAATGTCACCTGCATTAGCAGGAGCCCCGGATGAATTACCCAGGATCGAGCCAGTATTGGGCCCGCTTAACAGGCCATTTGAGGTCTCCGACATATCGATGGTAGGACGATTATTGAGACCTGCGCTATTAACTGTGAACCCTGAAGAACTGGTGAAGTCATTGTCATTGCCACTGATATCTCCCCAGCCTGTGACCTGACTGGATCCATTTAATGTGACCAGTGAATCAGCCCTTAACCATAGGATTAAAGAGTCTGAGGTGGATAGGTTAGATCCTATTCCTCCAGGCCCGGATTGGGCCAGAGCCAGTTGTGCTGTCACGACAAGCGTGCAGATGAGCGCAGCAAGTTTTCTGTACATTTTGGCGTCTTACTTGATACCCCGGCTTCGAAGTATTAGCAGTTGATTCGAGAATAAAATTAATGTTTTATCAAGAGATACAATCAGTTCTCAAAAAAATTGGCTGATGATCAAGCTTAGTTGGCGGGATTTTAAGATTTCCGACGGAAGTGACGGCCAGGGTTAAAGTTCTCCATGTAGGATAAATTAAGGTCACCGCCCAGCATTTTCGAAACGGCATGCCCTGTGGCGGGTCCCAAACTCATCCCTACCATCCCATGACCGGCAGCTATAAATACGTTTTCATGACCAGGTAACTGTCCTATATAAGGCAGTCCATCCGGTGTACATGGCCGGTACCCCATCCATATCTCTTCTACGCCAGGCATCTCTATTTCAAGGTCCGGGTAATACTTAGAAATGGCAGAAACTATGCCTTTCACCCGTTTCAGATTTACCTTATCATCCGGTTGGCCAAGCTCCATGGTGCCCCCAAAACGAATTTTATTGCCCATCGGCGTGACAGATACCTTGTGGTCCAGCAACAAGGCCGGGTACTTCAGCCCAATGGTATTTCGGACATCAAAACTGTACCCTTTTCCGCTTAGAATCGGCAATTCGAAGCCGAGTTGACGTGTCAGATTCGGAGCACCATTACCTGAAGCTATTACCAGTTTTTCAAATTCAAATGAATCCTCATCCGAAGTAACTTTTATCTTGTTTTCCTCTTCTGAAATACCTGTCACGTTGGTTCGGAGCACAAATTCAATCCCAAATTCCTTCAATTTCTCAAAGAGATTTTCCATTACAATGGCAGGCTGAATGGTAGCATCTTCCGTAAAATGAACTGCTCCGGATGCTGAGTACCTGACATTGGGATCCAATTGATTGAGATCCTCTATGGACAAAATATTTGCAGGTATACCATACTCAGAGGCTTTTCGTGCCAATTCTGCCTCTTCTTTTCCTGTTTCTGCCGACTGGTAGAGCATTAGAATTCCCTGCTTTTGGATGGCTATATCAAGGACGCCTTTAGACTCCAATTCCAGATACAGTGATCTGCTTAGTTTACCAATTTCCGCCAGGGCGCTAATATTTCTGTCTACATTTTCCTGGTTCGAATGCCTGTGAAATTGCCAGAGCCATTTTATCACTTTCAGGTCTAAAGTGGGTCTGATGTAGAATGGGCTTTCTGAGTTGAAGAGCCAGGCAATTCCCTTTGAAACCACCCCAGGAGAGGCCAGCGGTACCATGTGGCTAGGTACGATCATACCTGCATTGCCAAACGAGCTCCCATACTTTATCCGTCCATCATCGAGTACTGTTACTTCATGACCATCCTGTGTCAGATAGTAGGCCGAAAACAGCCCTGATACTCCTCCTCCGATTATGCCAACCTTTGCCATGTTATATCACCTGAAATCCTTCCGGAAATGGATCTTTTTCATCAACAAAAATTGTATTCAATCCGGTCACACGGGCCCATCCCTGGATACTGGGAATAATCGCCTTTTGGGATCCAATGGTGGTCTCTTTGATGACTTTCGATTCAAATTGTGTCCCGATGAAACTTTCATGAATGAAAGTTTCATGGAGACTTAGCATCCCTTTGGCGTAACGTTGAGCCAGGCGCGCTGAAGTTCCGGTTCCGCATGGGGAGCGATCGATGGCTTTCTCTCCATAAAACACCGCATTGGCCGCAGATGACTCCTTGTTTTTTGGTTTGGAATCCCACAATACATGAGTGAGTCCTTTAATTTCTGGGTTTTGAATGTGTATTAACTGATAGGACTCATTGATCAATTCCCTGGCCTTTCGACTAAAAGTGATCAGGTCACTGGCCGAATACTGATGCGCTCCCTCGAAGTTCTCCTGAGTGTCAAAGATCGCGTAGAAATTCCCGCCATATCCGACATCAAAACTCAATTTTCCAAGATCCGGATGATCAATCTCTCCTCCATCCAATGCCAGATATGCAGGAACATTTTCGAATCTTACATGCGTAATTTTTGAGCCTTCTCTGTGGTAAAAAACCTTTACGAAACCCGCTGGTGTCTCGACATTCACCTCACCTTCAACTTTTGGATGGATCAACTCATGCTCAAGCGCCATAGTGATGGTGCCAATCAATCCGTGACCGCACATCGGTAAGCATCCACTGGTTTCGATAAACAGTACACCCACATCATTTTGAGGGTCAGCAGGAGGATAAAGCATGCTTCCGGACATCATGTCATGTCCCCTCGGTTCAAACATTAACGCCTTTCTTATCCAGTCATATTTCTCAAGAAATTCCAGCCTCCTTTCAAACATGGTGCTGCTAATCAGATCCGGTGATCCGCTTTTTACCAGACGAACCGGATTACCACAGGTATGGCCATCGATACATTCAAATACATTCACTTTCGTCAAATGCTGTCTTTAGAAAACACACCATCGATCTTTCGCCATACATTGAATACATTGTCGTCTTTCAACTCGCCGGGAAGTATACCCTGCGGTGCATCCTGCCACGCTATTGGCCTCGCAAATCTTTTGATGGCATCGGCGCCTACAGAAGTAAACCTGGAATCTGTCGTGGCTGGAAAAGGACCACCATGCTGCATAGAGTGACAAACTTCCACTCCCGTAGGCACACCGTTGAAGATCACCCTTCCGCAAATTTCTTTCAATTGATCTATGAAATCCTCTTTGGTTGAAAAGTCTGCTTCCGTACCGAACAATGAGGTCGTCAACTGACCCTGTAGCGCTAAAGCCACCTTTAGTACCTCATCGTCATTTACGCATTCCACTAACAATGAAAAGGGTCCAAAAATCTCTTCTTTTAAATATGGATTATCCAAAAACGTACTTGCTTTGACTTTGGCAATTACAGCCGGTCCGGACATGCTACCAGGTGTAGATTTGCCCAAAATTTCCACGTCCGGCATCCCTTCGAATTGCTTCAGACTTGATTCATAAGCTGATTTTATTCCCTTGCTCAGCATGGGGGCGGCTTCAAAGGCACTTATACTCTGAGAAATAGATTTTTTGAATTTCTCCAAATCTGCTCCGGCTTTCCCCACGAGAATACCAGGATTGGTGCAGAATTGCCCGACTCCAAGGCACACGGATCCTGACAGGGTCTTACCCAACTCCTCGGCTTTATCGCTCATTATTCCATCCAAAAGAAACACCGGATTCACACTACCCATTTCGGAAAACACGGGAATTGGGGTCATCCTCTTTTGATTCAAATCAAACAGGGCTTTGCCACCCTTGTATGAACCTGTAAATGCAATGGCTTTGATGCGCTCGTCCAGGGCCAGTTGCTGGGCAAGGTTGATGTCACTCGCATTGATTGTGCTGAAAACACCATCGGGCATTCCCTGATCTTTGGCCGCTTTAAGTATGGCTGTGGCCACTATCTCATTGGTGCCGGGATGCAGAGGGTGTGCTTTCACAATTACCGGATTCCCAGCTGCAAGGGCAGATGCCGTATCTCCTCCGGCAGTTGAGAAAGCCAATGGGAAATTACTGGCTGTGAATACCGCCACCGGGCCAAGAGGATACAGCTTTTTGCGAATGTCAGGTTTTGGGAGTGGTGAACGGTCTGGTTGTGCCTTGTCGATGCTTGCCTCTACCCACGACCCTTCCTCGGCAATGGATGCAAACAGCTTTAGTTGATTTACGGTCCTGCCCCTCTCTCCGTTAATCCTGGCTTCCGGTAAGCCAGATTCTAAAACGGCCCGCTTTGTGAGTTCTTCCGAAACAGCCTCTATCTCTGAGGCGATGGCGTTGAGAAAAGCTGCTCTTTTCTTACCATCCATCTTAGAGTATATTTTAAAAGCAGAAGAAGCTTTCGAAACTGCATTTCGAATGTCATCAAATGAGGCTTCATATATCTTTTCAGGGAGGTCTTTTTCCCTTACAGGGCTAAAGGCCAGGGTGAATTTTTCCGATTCTCCACTTAGTTCGTAACCTATCCGGCTGTTTCCATCGATCATAGTGATTGTATTTAGATTCAAATTATAAATTTAGATAATCCGGTAGCTGAGGTCGGGATTCCATTGCTTTTTCTATGATGTTTTTCACCCTATCACGCTCTGCTCCTCTCAATGGCAATCTTGGCGCCCGAACATTTTCACTTCCTAATCCGGTGTAGGTTGCCGCAAGCTTTATGTT
The DNA here is from genome assembly GCA_965228045.1 of Cyclobacteriaceae bacterium. GTDB lineage: Bacteria > Bacteroidota > Bacteroidia > Cytophagales > Cyclobacteriaceae > JANQEU01. The sequence continues at coordinate 4,198,454 of OZ245789.1, forward strand.
TTGGACCAATTGTGGATTGATATCAAGTTCAAGTAAAGGAAGAAACCAACTATAAATCTTTAATGCCTCATCATATCTTTTGGCCTTAACCAATCGATAAATCGCGACAGTCTCAGCTGGAAATGCACAAACGAGTCCTGCTATCCAACCATCCGCACCGATCACCAGACTTTCCATACCCAGAGTATCCACACCGGTCAGAACACTGAACCGATCTCCAAATGCATTTTTCATCCGTATTACATTACTCACATCTCTGGTGGATTCTTTAACCGCCTGTATGGTAGGTACATCCAATAGTTGTTTCCACATATCGATGGAGATGAAGGTTTTGTAGTCAATTGGGTTATTATATAGAACTATAGGTAAATCAGTGGAAGCCGCCACAGCCTTGAGATAGGTCACCACTTCCTCATCATCAGCCGCATATCGCATTGGTGGCAACAACATCAGCCCATTTACACCATTTGACAGAGCTGTTTTGGCTGTTTCTACAGCTCCGGATGTGGTCTGCTCGGCGATATTCATAATTACCGGAACCTTATCTCCGATCTCCTTGACTGTAAATCGCACCAACTCATTCTTCTCCTTTTCTGTCAATGTACTGGCTTCACCTAGTGTACCACCCAGGATCATCCCATCAACACCAGCTTCCAGCTGGGCATGAAGGCTATTGCCAAAAGCATCAAAGTCTATTTTATCGTCCTTGGTAAACTGTGTGGTTATTGCAGGATATATCCCTTTCCATTCTACTTTCATATCGTATTATTGGTGTTGAAAAGATTTGTTCATCGTGCCATCTTAAATGGTGCAACGAAAATAAGTAAAGTATCAAACCTTTGAAGACCTCGGGAGTACATAAAGAAAAACTTATCTGCCCGGAAGGACTAATCCGTTAACATCGAATCTGTAAGTCCGAATGATACGTCATTTATTCCGGTTCACTCAGGTCAAGTTCATTTACAGAATCGGCTTTCGCAATTTACACACGTACAACAACCCGCTCATATGAATAGAAAGGTTCTCTATGTGGACGATGATATTCTGAATACCGAATTTTTCAGAATATCCTTCCGGGACAATTTTGAAGTTCTAACGTCAACGGTTCCGGAAAGAGCACTCGAAATATTCGAAAAAGAAGAACCCAGTGTTCTGATCGCAGATTACCGAATGCCTGGAATTAATGGAATTGAACTCATCAAGAAGGCCAGAGAAATTCATCCTCAATGCAGTTTTATCCTTCTGAGTGGACTGATGGAAGCAAATATGGAAGAACTTGATCTCTTTGCTTACATTTCAAAACCCTACCAAAGAGATTCTGTAGAAGATATTATAGAAAAAGCCATCGATCTGTTTCACAAGACTCCCGCCCAGGTCTCATAATGAAATTGGAAAATCAATTTTCAGTTTCTTGTTAACTTATTTTCTGCTAACTTCATAATAACCACCAAACGCTCTTTTTAAAATTAACTGCTCACATTTTCTCCGTTGTACGTTAATCGCGGTTATAACCGTGACACTTATTCCCAGGACTCTTCTTGCTCAGGAAAGCGAAGAAAATTCATTAGATAAAATTAAATTCGGTGTTTCATCGGCCTTTCCTCCTATCCAGTACCAATCAGAAGACGGTGAATTCGCAGGTATTACCACAGACATCATAAGATTGATTTCCAATCGGCTCAATATACAGCCGGAATTGTCCAATCTGCCCAACTGGGATTTGGCATTGAACAGACTAAATCGTGCAGAAATTGATGTCATTGCGGGAATTGTCATCACTGAAGAAAGAAAGGAGTTATTACATTTTACCAGACCTTACCTGGTATTACCCGTGGTGATATTCACACGGACAGACTTCAAATCCATCAATGGAGTGAATTCACTGAATGGAGCTTTGGTGGGAGTTATTGAAGGTTCATTCATTGATGAAAATCTGAAGAGAGATCTGGAGGACTATAAGCCAAGCTATACCAAAGATTTTGATGAATCACTCAGGTTATTGTCGGATGGGGAGGTGGATGCGATTCTGGACGTAATACCTACGTTTGAGCATTCCTCCAGAAGACTAGGGATCGATGGACTGCGGGTAGCTGCCACCAGTCCTTATACATTGGATTTGGCAATGGCTGTCTCGAAAAATCGACCCGAATTGGTTGCCATGATGCGTTCTGAAATATTAAACCTCTCGGAGGCCGAAAAAACGCTCATTTACGAGAAATGGACCAATGTGGAGGTAAGAAATATTGTAAACTGGAGGTTGATGCTCTTCTGGGGTAGTGGAATTATACTATTGGCTTCCGGATTCGTCGCAATGGTCCTTTATTGGAACAGAAAGCTGAAATCTGAAATCCAGATCCGACAAAAAATTCAAAATCGGTTACAGTATACCTATGAGAAGCTTCAGGAAACAAATGTGGATCTTACAGAAAGCGAAAACAAATACAAGACGCTAATAGAAAATATACAGGAGGACTACATGATTTACTCAATGGATGAGCAGGGTAAATTCCAATACCTGAATCCCGGAGCAGAAAAAATCCTGGGCAAGCCGCTACATGGAGTGATCAATCACACATGGGAAGACGCCATTTGCATCACGGCCACGTACAAAGGGGTCAAGGAGATCACTTCCAAAATTGATCCCCTGGTGAACGAAAACAGGCTGGTGGAGTTTGTGGATCCATCGAATAATCTGAAAATCTTAGAGATAAGCCAGATTCCATCATACGATAATAACGGTAAGCTCCAAGGTGTCAATGGCATAGCCAAAGACATCACTTCCGCGAAAAAGAAAGAAGCGGAGATGCAAAAAGCAAAAGAATCTGCCGAATTGACTCTGGAGAAGCTTGAAAAAACTCAATCGCAATTGGTTCAATCCGAAAAGATGGCGGCGCTGGGTATTTTGACAGCTGGTATGGCACATGAGATCAACAATCCTCTGAACTTCATAAAATCGGGTACGGAAATCCTGAAGAGATTCCCTATTATCTCAACTGCAGGAGGTAACATCTCCAAACGCGACAAGGAAGACATAGAGTCGATTAATTCCGTGCTTAAAAATATGGAAGTCGGGGTGGACAGGATTGCGGACATAGTGCGAAGCCTGAATTCTTTCAGCTACAAGGACAGTCAGGAGATAAGTCCATGTAACGTTCACAAAATTATCAGGGACTGTCTTACCATTTTATCAGGTAAGCACATGAACAGGATAAGGATTGAAACGAATTTTTCCGATCAGGAAGTTATCGTCAATGGCAACAGCAGCAAACTTTATCAGGTATTCTCCAACCTTCTCGCCAATTCTATCCAGGCCATCTCAGGTCGAGGTGAAATTCTCATTAAAACTGTGGCATTGGAAAAAAATGTTGAAGTGTTTGTTGAGGATTCAGGTGTCGGGATAAGTCAAAAAGACCTTAATCGCATTTTTGATCCATTTTTCACCACGAAGGACCCTGGTGAGGGGACTGGGCTTGGCTTGTCTATCGTGTATAAGATCATGGAAGAAATCGGAGGAAGCATCCACTACGATTCGGTTCCTGAAAAAGGCACAAAAGTCACGTTAAGATTTAAGAGACTTCATAGCGAGTGAGTAGGATTGTTATTTTATCAGGATGCTAATGCTGATATCATGCGGGGCTACTTCATCCCCTCCGAAATAGGGAAATAACATATAATAAAGACCGTAGTCACAATCATTGGTACGCTCGATTGCCACTTCAGGATTCTGATCCAACCTGAATTTGTAAGCACTTTCGGTTAACAAAATCTCAAAATCAGAGGGCTGATCAATCTCTACGTTACCAATCTTCCTGATGATGCGTTCACCATCTACATAGCAGTATGCCAGGATTTCGAGTGTGCTATCCAGCCATCTCCACCCAAATCGAGCACTATGGTCCTGGTGATGCACATTGCAGTCAGAAAACCCCAAAAGCTTGTTTGCATCATGCTGGTTAATGGGATCTTTGGTTTGATAAATGGCCGATTCATTGAAGACAGCTTTAAAACTTAAGGAAGAAGACTGAAGTGTCTGGATTCTTGCAGGAGGGCCATGAGTACCTTTTTTTATACTAAAAACCTCATAAGGCTCAGTGATCTCCTGCTCGCAAGAGACTAGAAATAGTATTAGAACAGATATTATTCGAATTGTTCTCATCTGGACAATCTGATTGATGCACTTAAACCTACTGCTGCCTTTCTGGCCCGGATCCCCGATGAGAAACCCAATGCGATGAATCTGCCAATGTTTGCTGTCAAATTCAATTCAGGTGTAACTGCAAAGAATTGATTGTCAACCAGTCCTCCCTTTATCACAAGGTATGTTTCAAGTCCCTGGCATTTTTTGAGCGGCTGACTGATTTCCAGCGCCGTAAACGGATAATTACTTAGTCCCGATTCGAAAGAAAAATGCTCGGAGGATTGATGTGAAAGGCCGATCTTGTGTCCTGTGCGAACATTCCACTTGATGGCATAACCGTTTTGAACTCCTATGACATTTTGCTGAGCGAAGTATTGAAATTCGAGGCTCTGTCCATAAGAGATGCCGTAAACAAGAAGTATAGCAAATGATAAAGTAAGCCGTTTCATGAGAGTGTTGTTTTAGTTTGCCAACAGTGGATGAAGAATTAGTTGAAATTAAATTTCAGTCCTGCTATCGCTGTTGGACGTAAGTTTCTCACACCCATACCTGCCTGAATCTGTATCAATCGGAAGGGCTTGTAGTTTGCCAGCAAAGCTGGTGTAATACTAAAGTTGACTTTATTTACAGCCCCTGTTCGGACATTCAGCAAAAGATTAAACTTCTCTCCGGAAGTGAGTGGGCCTGTAAAGAAAACTCCGAAAAATTCCTGCTCGGCTTCATAGGCGGACCTACCTTCCTCTCCCTGGAGTAAGGATTCACTTTGGTAAAAAGTCCCTGCTTCAAATCCACCCAAAAAAGACACCCCGGCCTGAGTACCGAACTTAGGGCTAACAGATGTCCTTTCAACGTAAGTAGACATGAACAGGCTTTGGGCCTGAATGACCTCTGCTATTCCAATGATGCAGATGAATAAAAAGAGCTTGTGTAGTTGTTTCATGGTTCAATTTTGTTTCGTTATGAAGCAAAATTGGAGGGAATCACTCCCTTGTGTAAGCGTAAAACAATGAAATGGGCTTTTTCAGGCTATCCCTTATTAGACTAAGGGTATCACGTAGAAATGTTAGCCATACCTATCGTGAGGCACATTTATCTGAAGCCAGTACCCGACCATATCCGCCACCAACTTCTCAAATTCATCGTGACCGGAAGGTTTTTCTATGTAACTGTTGGCATATAACTCATACGCCTGCTTTACGTCCCAGGGCTCTCTGGAAGTAGTGAACACAACTACCGGAATATGTTTCAGATCCGAGTTTTTTAATCTTTTTAATATTTCCAGTCCATTTACCTTGGGGAGGTTTATATCCAAAAGAATTAGCTGTGTATCGGTCACACGTTCCTGATAGCCTTCCTCAAAGAAGTAAGTCAGAGCATCTTCACCATTCTGTATCCAATGTACTTTTACATTGAAATTCAAATTTTCGATTGCCATTGTGACCAGCTCGGATTCCTCGATACGGTCCTCTACCAGAATAATATCCATCTAAAAGAAAAATAAATCAACCAAAGGCACAATTCATCCGGTACAAAGTACTTCGCCCCTGAACTATACCAAAATAACTTTCACAATGTATGCTATCAAATGATAAACTTTAAACAATTGCTGTCAGGGGGAGTAAATTCTTGATAGGAGGATATGAAGTACTTTGAATAATCCAATTGTGGATTTAACTCAAAGGATTCTTATCCATTCCTATCCAGTACTTCCCTATGGCTTCCACCACCTTCATGAATTCATCGGAATCCAATGGTTTTTGTATGTACGAGTTTACGTAGTTATCAAATGCCCTTTTCCGGTCTACCGTTTCTATCGAGGTGGTCATAACTACCACTGGAATTATCTTTAACTTATCGTGGGATTTGATGAATTCAATGACTTCCAATCCATCCACTTTGGGCATCTTCAGGTCAAGAAGCACTAAAGTTGGCATTATATCCGGCCGATCCTTGTATGAGCCCTGACACGTCAAATAATCGATGGCTTCCTGACCGTCTTTGACCCAATGCACATCATCCTTAAGACCAATTGTCTCCAGGGCATAATTTGTCAAATACGCATCCTCTTCCCTGTCCTCGGCATATAGGATTTTAGCTTTGAGGTTTTTCATGTTTATCACCGTTTATCGGGAGTGTAAAACTGAACCTTGCTCCTTCACCAGGTTTGCTTTCGGCAGTTATTTGACCCCCATGCTTGTCTATTATCTTCTTAACTATCGCCAAACCCACACCTGTCCCTTCGAACTCATCCTCTGTATGTAGGCGCTGAAAAATGGAGTAAAGTTTATTCTCATATTTCTCATCAAATCCGGCTCCATTGTCCCGAACACTGTAGGTAACTCTGTTCCCTTTCTTGCGGCTTTCGATCTCCACCTTAATGATTTTCTCCTGAGTAGAATACTTTAAAGCATTGGAAATCAGGTTGCTCCAGACTTGCTTCAAAGCAGCATGATCTCCGTTAACCGGAGAAATTTTGCCTTTCCTGATTTCAAGTTTATGATCCTTATAGATGGGTGAAAGCTCTGAAACAACTTCATCTACTAACAGATCCATGTTAACTTCCCGCTTACGGAACTCTGCCCTGGAAATCCTGGAAAAGCTTAGGATGTCCTGGATCAACTGATCCATTTTATGGGTGTTCGTATTGATGAAATTCACCCATTTCTTACCCCTTTCATCCAGTTTGTCCGAATACTCTTTGAGAAGCAGCTTAGAAAATCCCTCCAGTGCCCTAAGTGGTGCTCGCAGGTCATGAGATACGGAGTAACTAAAGCTTTCCAATTCCTTGTTTGCAGTTTCCAACTGATTAGTTTGTTGCTTCAGTTTCGCATTTATCTGGTGGAGTTCATTGGCCTGGTCTTCTATCGCCTGGCGACTTTGTTGTAGCTCCTCTTCAAATTCGATGCGTCGGGTGATGTCAAACCGCACGCAAACAAATTTCTCAATATTGCCATCGGCATCAAGGAAAGGGGAGATGACCGTATAATCCCAATAGTACTTCCCGTTTTTGGACTTATTCTTTATATCGCCCTTCCATATTTTCCCTTTTCGGATCGTGTCCCACATCTTCTCAAAAAAGTCCGCTCCATGGTAACCACTACTGGTTATATTGTGACTTCGGCCTATTATTTCCCTTCGCTTATATCCTGAGCGAATGCAAAATTGATCATTGACCTGTGTGATCGTACCTTCCGGATCCGTAATGGAAATTGACGCGGAGCTATTCAATAAATTTAGCTGTTGCTCCAGTTCATTGGAAGCCTCTTCCAGTTCGGCAGTTCTTTGTTTTACGCTTTTTTCCAGCTCCTCATTCAGAGATTTCAATTTATTTTCGAATTTAATCTTCGATGTCACGTCTTCACTGTAAATGATGATACCTCCCACGGTCCGACCTTCCTGATACCAGGGGATTACCTTCCAGTTAGACCATCGTACAGAACCATCCTGGTTTGTGATCTTATAGTTATCGTATGCGACCATTTCGCCTCTCAAACCTTTTATATGTGCCGCTTTAAAATCAGGGTTTTCAAAAACGTAAGGAGCGTGCGTATAGTGATTCAATCCGGTTTTGTAGGGGACGTCTGAGGTGATGTTGTCAATCCAGATTTGGCTGGCTGCCAGATAGTTCATTCGATTATCCAGCATGGCTACTGACACAGGCGCCTCCCGGATGAACTTGTCCAGGTGAAACTGGCTCAATTTAAGTGCATCCCAAACTTTTAAATTTTCCGTAATATCCCTGGCCGAAGCGTAGATCAAACCGTTTTCCACATCGGAGGAAGCAACCCATTCCAGGTCATGGAAATTACCGGATTTATCCCTGAACTTAATCGTAAATTTTCCAGTCCTGGACCCTTTTTTGAGCTTTTCCAAAGAAACCCTGAAGGTATCCTGATCATCTTTTTGAGCAAACCGTGTAAATTTCTTACCCAGAATTTCTTTCTCCGAGTATCCGAGTACCTCGGTAAAAACTGGATTAACATTCAGAAAATTCCCATGAAAGTCAATCATACAGATGACATCCTGTGATACATCGAAATAACGCTCAAAGACTTCCAGTTCATGTTCGGTTTCCCGCTCTTTGGTGATGTCCCTGGCAATGACCAGGTAACCTTTTAATTCATCATTCAGATCCTTTACCTCACGGATATTGGTTTTGGTAATAACGATACTTCCATCTTTTTTTCGGACCTTGATTTCCGTTTCGAAGTGTTCTCTGAATCCAGTTTCCTTTTGCCTTGTAAGCTCTTCTTGTTTATGTGGCTCTGCATGTAAAATGTCGCTTGTCTTACCTTGCAATTCCGACTGATTATAACCAAATAAAGTTTCGGCAGATTTATTGATCCATTGGATCCTGATTTCCTCATCCGTGAAAATCACGGCATTGGGTATGGTATCCAGCATCAACTGTTGGAAATCACTGGCCTCGTATAATTTATCCCGCACCCGACGTACTTCGGTATATCTTTTGGCAAAAAACCATATGATGGTCATAAAGATCAGAATAATGGATGACCCTGTGAGGACCATTTCCTGCTTTACTTCATTGGACACGGAGGCTAGTACGGAAACAGGAACATGAATCAGGTAAATGATGTCAGTAGAATGATCTGACAGCGTGTAGTTATTGAACCCGAACCGATCATGATATACCTCTTCCAACGACATTGATCGAAAGATGAAATATCCATTTTCTGTCTCCATTTCACCATTCTTCATGTTTTTCATATAGGACCACTCTTTCTCAAAACTGTTTGCAAAGGTCCGATCACGCCTGTCAGGATACATAAAACCAAAAAGGGAGGTACTGTCCTCACCATGTAGCCAGTACCCTTCTCTGTTTAAGAGCTGAAGTTTCATGGGAAGCATGGTTTGGACGGGTTTTTGAGATTGAAGCAGGTTCTCAGCCAGATAATTAATGATCAGGACGCCGGTTCTTACCTGATTTTCATCAAATACAGGCATCCCGAGTCGCAACATGGGTTTCTCCGGTATTTCTATGATACCATCCTCCATATTCAGGTCTACCGGAGATATATAGATCTGACCTTGAATCAGTTTTATGGATTCCTGGAAATAGTACCTATGGGATTTGTTCTGTAACTCCTGAACTGGTATTTCAGATGCCTGACCGTTTTGATAATTGACCCGGATGATCTCCATACCGGTACTATCCAATAGTCGGACCTGATCATATCGTTTTGTGATTTCCGCGAGTGTGATGAATTTATCTACAAGTCTCTCTCTTAGCATTGGATCCGGAGGGATCCCGATCTGATCAGTGACTCCAAGCTGCAACATATCTGAATAGAGTTGATGCAGGGTCGCGATGGCTTCCTGCTTAGCGGAATTGATCCGATATTCCTGTGATTTAACTAGTTCGTCAATTACCTGATCTCTTTGTTCGTTATAGTTGTAGATTACCAGGACCAGACCGCCTGACAGGAAAACAGTAAAGGCGGCTACAAGGATATAATATGACCTCTGAAAGGCACCCTCGCTGATTTCCTTTAATCGAATAGTTTGATTTAGTCTTTGCTGATAGAGTACAATAGCGACCAGCCAAATGGCCAGAATGGAATACAAACGGTTGAGCAAAACGAATACATCGTTGTCAGACGGTTCTGAAAAATACCAACCAATACAAATCAGGATGCTACTTACCACTACGGTGGTAATTATTTGCCTGCGTCCTCTGAACCATAGAGAGGCGAGAACCAGTGCAACGTATAAAATGCCAGAAGCGATCCCGAGTGGTGAAATCAGATCAAGAACAAAGAGGCCAATGGCCCCCATAAGGAATATGAGCAGCCTGGTCCAATTCATACAAGTCCTCTCTCTACAGCATAAATAGCCAATCCGGCCACATTCTTACAGCCTGTCTTCTCCAGCAGATTTCTCTTATGTGTTTCTACGGTTCTGACACTTATGAATAATTTTTCAGCTATTTCTTTATTCGAAAATTCACGGACAATCAATTCCAGCACCTCCTTTTCCCTTTCAGAAATCCCAACTTCATACGTAAGTCTTTGCCGGGGCTTATGCTTGGTCATACTCTGAATCAGTACATCATAGATCTCCCGCGAATAATAATCTTTTCCTGAAACGATGTCCTTTAAAGCTGATATCAGTTCACTCTTGGATGCATTTTTAAGAAGGTAGCCGTTACATCCGTTCTCAATCATTTTCTTCACCTGATGGACATCATCAAACATGGTAAGCACCAGCACCTTAACTGTAGGATAGTCTTTTTTGATTTCGGATAAGAGTTCCACACCGTCCATCTCCGGCATGTTGATATCCGTAAGAACGATATTGAACTCTCCGGACTTTAACTTATCAAGCGCTTGCCTTCCATTCTCTGCTTCCGCAGTTATGATAAACTCGTTATTGCCTTCGAAGTAGGTTCGTATGGCATCCCGGATCATTTCATGATCATCGACTATCAGAAGTTTGTACATTGAGCGGTATTTTGATGTTTATTTGTGTCCCAACCCCTTCCTGCGATCTTATGCTGTATTCTCCATGGCAAATGCGTGTTCTTTCTTCAATATTGCGAAGACCATTTCCGCGTTTCACTTTATCAGGATCAAACCCGATCCCATTGTCTTTCACTTCGAACGCGAGGGTATCCCCCTGTCTCATGAGTTGGATCTCCATCGACCGGGCCTTTCCATATTTCATGGTGTTGTTCATAGCTTCCTGGGCAATTCTGTAGAGATGTCCTGCTTCAAAGTCACCGACCGCAGTGTCCTCGATATTATGATTGAATGAAATGGAAATGCTTTGCTCAAATTGCGAAACGAGTTCCTGAATTGCCTCCAACAGATGCCTTTCATCCAGAATTGCCGTGGAAAGGTTCCGGGAAAGGTTTCGGATTTCCTCGATCGCATTGTCCAGGACAGATTGGACTTTTTCTACCTGACCCCCATTATTGAGCAGCATGCTGGCCGCACTTAATTTCTGTCCAAGGTTATCATGAAGCTCCCGGGCGATATTGGACCTTTCTCGCTCCTGGACGTAAAGAAGTGAAAGGTTCGTCTCCCGCGCTTCTGTTACATCCTGTATGATGCCATAAAAAACCACTTTATCCCCGGTATTGTGCGGTTTTATAATGGTCTGACAATATCTGACCTGATCGGACCCCACGGCAAGGTACCTATGGGAAAGGGTATTTGGCTTTCGGTGCTGTACGGAGTCCTCAAATCTTGCTATGAAAAAATTTCTGTCGTCCGGATAAATGCATTGAGTCAATTTCTTGAAGGAAATAAAAGGAGTCTCTCTTGGGAAATTTAGCAAGTCGCAAAAATTGGCGGAGATGGCCAGAATATCGTTGTCATCATCATATTCAAAACTTCCGGAAAGTGTCAGACTTTCCGCCTCCTGCAAGACCCGTTTAGTCCGGGACTGTACTTCTTCATTTCTGATTTTTTCCGAGATATCGCGCATCATTGATACGATCCCTGTGACTATACCATCTCTCATCAATGGAGTCTTTGTCACCTCCAGGACATGTAGCTTCCCCTCAGAATCGTTTATGCTGACCTGGTAGATATGGGGTTTTTCTTCATTGATAACTATTTCGTCAGAACGTCTGGTCTCTGATCCTGAAATGAAATGTCTCTCCGCTTTATCCAGTACCTGATCTCGTTTCATACCAAAAAACTCACAAAATGATCTATTTGCTTCCGTGATATTTCCGGCGGAGGATTTAATGATCACCAGATCCACCAGGCTGTCAAACATGGTACTGAGTAAAGCACTTTTTTCTTCAAGCTCCTTCTTAAATTTCGTATGCTCCATGATATGAAGCCATTCATTATATGCCCTCTCGATCACAGTTGGCATTTTTCTTATGTTATCTTTCAAAACAAAGTCAGTCGCACCTTTATGGATCAGGGCTACTGCCTGCTCGTCACCGATGGTAGAAGAAAAAATAATAAATGGAATATCCTGGTTTATCCTTCGTGTTTGTACCAAAGCATCCTCACCAGTGAAGGATCCCAGATTGTAGTCAGAAACAATGACATCCACAGGTGTTCCCAGAGACTCCCTCAACTCTTCAAGTGTGGAAATAACCTTAAGTCTGATGTCTTCACCTTCCGTTGCAATAGTGGCGGCCAGCAGTTCCGCATCTGATGGATTATCCTCCAGGTACAAGGCATTGATCTTCATACGATCTTATTTTAGTGGATTTGACCATATGAATAATCCCGATATAAATCAACGGTCAAATACAGGTGATTCAGTTAATTAGGAACTCCGAAGAAAGATCATATAGTTCAGTTATTTTTCAGAAATCCAAACTAAATGTTTTTTGTCCAAATATTCATAATAAATTTATTCCGTATGTTAAACAAAATCAAGAAATCCTTATACTAAAATCCGTTCTCTATAAATAAAGAAAACTACCATTAGCAGGCGGATATCCCCCCAAATCAGATATATTTCAGTAAAGGCGGATTTTTTGCGTACATTCTATGCCACAAATAATCAAGCCATGAAAAAACCCAGTAATTCCCGTAGAAGTTTTATCAAGTCCGTAGGTGTCACGGCAGGAATAATTGCCACAGTTCCTTCATTCGGATTTCCCTCCATTATCAGGAATTATAACAAATCCTTTTCCATTATCAATGGGGTGAAATTCGGTGTGATCACTTATTCATTCAGATCTCTGCCGGATCAAAGTGCCGAGGCCACACTACAATACATCAAGGACTCCGGAATTTCATACGTGGAACTGATGGGAGATCCTGCTGAAACTTATGCAGGAAAGCCGGAAAACCCGGTTGACTTCAGACAAGTTTGGCCTCTGTTCCGTGCACAGAGGGAAGGAACCATCACGGAGGACCAGGAGAAAGAACTCGCTGAGGCCAGGGCTCAGATGGAAGCTTACGCAAAAGAGGTAGCACAGTGGAGAGCATCTGCCTCGATGGACAAGTTTAAGGAAGTCCGCAAAATGTACAATGATGCGGGTGTGGAGATTTATGGGTTTAAACCCAATGCTTTTGGAGAGAATAATACCGACGCGGAAATTACATTTGGGATGAAAGCTGCCAGGGAATTAGGTGCCTCACATGTCACGCTTGAGCATCCTGGCAACGATGCCCATACCTTAAAGCTTGGCCAAATGGGAGCTGAAAACAAGATGAATGTAGCTTACCACGGACACGAGCAGCAAACCCCTACTTTCTGGGATACAGCTCTGGACCAATCGAAATTCAATAGAATGAACATTGACATCGGTCACTACGTAGCTGCTGGCAACAGTGATCCTCTGGGAATCTTAAAGGAAAAGAATCAGTACATCTCCAGCATGCACGTGAAAGACAGGCAGACTCCGGAAAACGGGAAAGGCAACGTGAAATGGGGTACCGGAGATACCCCTATTGTAGAAGTGGTGCAACTAATGGCGAAAGAGAAGTATAAGTTTCCAGCCACTGTCGAGTTAGAATACGATATCCCGGAGGGATCAGATGCTGTTTCTGAAGTGAAAAACTGTCTGGAATATTGCAGAAAGGCTCTTAGTTAACCTCTTCCTAAATGTGAAATTCCTGTTTACTGAGCTGTTCGTTCTTCCGGATCAGTCGGGAGTTTACTTTTATTTTGTTTTTAATAACAATAAAAAGAATGACTTTCCCTACCACGAATGATACGATCAGGTGAATGATATTGCTCATATGAGCGACTTCTTCCGAGAGACGCACCTCCCATAAAATATGTCTTGGGATGATAAAACATGCAGCAAACAGAAGAAATACGATTATTGAGACCCTTATCTGCGTTTGTTTCTCAGATCCGGGATCAAAGAAAAATAATAATGCGAGAGCCAAAGGAAAGAAGGATGTGAGTACAGCCCAATTCAAATTAAAAATATGATGGGTTATCCACACACTCAGTCCTACGGAAATGAAAAGCACACCTTTACCAATACTTGTTTTTCCCCGAATGTTAAAATACAGGGAAACAAACATCAAGGCAATAAAGAAAGTGGCCAACCCCATCGTAAGACTGCTATTTATAAAATTGCCATAACCCACATAAAAGAAGTAAATTCCAATCAGGATGCAGGCAAGCACATTGGAAACATTATTGTGTGAAGATCGATCTTCCTCCTCCTGGTGATTGATGGGAATCATTTAGACCGCGAAGTTAAGCTGCAAATAATACATTTTCAAGAACAACCTTATTCCAAATAAGTTGATACAAGATTTAATTGTACTATAGCGTGAATTGAAATAATAATTTGTAGTCAAACTCATTGATTTGAGTACCTTATACCCGGGTATTGGTAACCCCTTGTAAGCATTCTGCTTTCCATGAAGCCCTTTTCATTTTCATCAATGTGTTCCTTATTAATATATTTTTCATATATTTAAGTAAATTATATATTATGTCAAGTGAATATGTGAAAGGAACGATCAGAACCATCATTCTCAAGGTACTATCCGAAAACGAGCGGCTATACGGTTATGAAATAAGCCAGCTTGTCGAAGAAATGTCTGGTAATGAGATCAAGCTGAAATATGGCGCACTGTATCCGGTATTATATAAACTTGAAAATGAGGGTCTGTTGACAACCACCACGGAAGTAGTGGACAATAGGGTCCGTAAATACTACGCATTGACAGATGAGGGTAGGAAGCTTGCCAAAGTGAAGATATCTGAATTACAACGATTCACGGAAACCTTAAAAAAGGTGCTAACTCCCTCGCCAAATACAAAACTTGGACTTGAAATTTCAGGAATATGAATTCGGAGCATGATAAAATTATCAGGGATTTTCTGGACAGACAGGGTCTTACGTTCGGGCCGCTAAGAGCTGAAATTATGGACCATTTGATTATGGACCTAAATGCCAGGCTCGTCAATGGACAGAAGTTTGAAGATGCCTGGCTCAGCATCACGTCAGACCTGCCGGAAAAACATTTTAAAAATATTGAAAATCAAACAATGGAATCAATCAACAAAAAACTCAACCTTAGCAAGGTATTTACCAGCCTGGCCATAGCGTTACTGGTTGCCACTTCTGCCTTTAAGCTTATGCATCTGCCTGGCACCACGCTGCTTTTATTTTTGTCAATAATCGCAATTGGGTTCAGCTTCATTTCAGGCACTGTTTCAGGCATTTACCATCATCGAAATAAGAAAGGAAGCCTTTTACTTACCCTAACAATTATTGGAATCCTTACCTTCCTGCTTGCCTGGACTTTTCTCACCTTACAGCTTCCCGGCGCCTTTTGGATCAGACTGATTGCTGTGGTCATGCTGGCTATATTATTTCCTATCCTCACCATATACTTTACGCGGGAAAACCCTGAAGACAATATTCTGACCTATCTCCACGTAAAGCATACGCCAGGGATCGAACGTTTCCTCATTATTCTGCTGACCCTGACCATTATTCTGAAATCCGCGTCCGTTTTTTTTGAATACCCCGCTCAGGTGAGCTGGGTCTTTATGGTACTTATCATATGTGCTGCCGGTCTCCAGTTTTTCGCCTACACCTGGCATCAGAATACTACTAATTCTTTTGGTCCGGAAACCTGGAAGACAGGATTGCTGATCGGCCTGTTCCTCTTTTATCTTCTTCCGGCGCTTGGAAGCATGCTCAACACCGTAACGAGATCCCTGATGGCGGGAGGATTCTACTTAATAGCCGGCATAATTGCGGTAACGAGAGCAGGATCTTCAAAATATACACCGGCCACATACGCCATCCAATTTGTGATCAGTGGGTTTTACCTGGTTTGGATGCTCATTCATCTTCAAATTCTTCCGGAGTCAGCAAATAGTGTGCTTTTTAACCCTTTGACATTGGTACTTTTATTGGTTGCACTCATTCTTACTAAAAAGCACTCTATGCTTAGAATGTATTCCATAATGGTAGTGGCGCATTTTATGTTTGAGTATCCTGTTGGCTAACGATTGATTCTGTTTTAAGGGATTGCGTAAATTGTCAGAATGAAAAGACTCACCCTGACATTTTACGTGATCATTGCTCTGGTAAGGTACAATTCCTCCACAGCCCAGGAAATAGATCTCTGGGAAAATGAAATTCCTTTCAGCATTGACAATCCTAATTTTATTGAAGAAACTACCACGCGGGAAAACGGTATTGTCATAGTCTCTAAAGTCAAAAAGCCCACTCTCCGGCTATACCTGAATACAAATACCACCAACCCTGCTCCCGCCATGATCATTTGTCCCGGAGGTGCTTATGTCATAAATGCCATCGACCATGAGGGATATAAGGTGGCAGAATGGTTAAACTCAGTCGGGATCAAAGCATTTGTATTGAAATACAGGCTTCCGGAAGACACCATCATGACCAACAAATCCATGGTGCCATTGACGGATGCTCAGCAAGCAATACGCATCGTAAGATCAAGAAGTGTTGAGTGGAACATCGATCCGGATAAGATCGGAATCATGGGCTTTTCGGCTGGTGGACACCTTGCCTCCACAGTGAGTACGCATTTCGAAATTGACGCCGGAAATATCGGTGATCCCACGAGTCTGCGTCCTGATTTCTCCGTTTTGGTATATCCTGTCATCTCAATGGAGAAATACGGACATTCTTATTCTAAAACCCGCCTGATCGGTGACGATCCTACTCCCGATCAGATGGAGTTTTTCAATAACCATAAATGGGTGGATGAGAATACGCCACCTACTTTTCTGGTGCACTCCAGTGATGACGAGGGAGTGCCAGTTGAGAATTCAATCAGGTATTTCCGGATGTTGGAAGAAAACAACGTGCCTGCCGCCCTCCACATCTTCAGCACCGGAGGTCATGGTTATGGCCTTAGAAATGAAAAAGGCCCTGAATCCGATTGGAAGACACTGCTGGTTGACTGGATGATACAAATGGGAATAAAAAAATAAGGATCCCACCTTGTCAGCGAGATCCTTCTTCCCCACAATCCATCACCACTATAGAAAATCCTGACCTTCGAAATTAAACGTGGAGTCCGGATGGCTGATGGTTCCGTAGTAAACCAATCGGCTACCCCATGGACCTGAATAATATGCTCGAACAGATTGTGCATCATATATGGAGACGTTTAAAGTACCATTACCTACCAGAGAACCGACCATCTGGATGATCAGGTTGATACCATTCTCATCTCTGGTCATCTGATAGTCCAGTATCCTGCCGTTCAAAGTAACTCCACCGAGTCCATTATATCCAACCAAACCAGGGTTGGAGGTTTGCAGTACCACCTCATCCCCATTTACTTTTATGAAGTTTCCATCATATACGAAAAACGAATTACCATATCTGCCCTGAAGTCTTTCCGCTTCAATCACAAAAGCGCTGTCCCGTACCCAACTTTCTATTTCTGAAAGTTGCTCCTGTCGTATTTCCTGACGTTCATGCTTTCGCTGTTTTCTTATCTCTGATCTATCCTGAGCTTCAAGACCGGTCGTCATGAAAATTATGATCAACACCCATAAAAAAGTTCTCTCTTTCATCTTCTTAATCCTTTCTGCTTTGACTCTATTAAAACAAAGTCCATGCCAAATAAGGACATTATTCTATTTGTTGTCTTATAACGTAACAATTGTTTATGTACAATCTTTATACTCGTGGAAGTGTCTCTTCGTTGTGATATAAAACCTTGTAAATGAAGAACCAGCTACACACTTCAATCACCGGACTTCTCATTCTGTTATTGGCCTCATTCTCCTGTGAGATCAGTTGCAATGACTGTCTTGAACTGGAAACAAAAGAAATTTATATTCTGGACGAATCAGGAAATAACCTGATCTTCGGGGAAGACGCCATTTATGAGTTTGGAGATATCAATATCCATACACCAAATGGTGAAATGGTCCACTTTTTCGCCAACGACGATCTGGGATCCATTACCATCATGTTGCCCGGCGATGAAGAGGCATATAGCATTGAACTCAATGAAAATGAGGTGGACCAGCTTGCATTTACTTTTAAGAAGAAAGACAGCAAAACCTGCTGCGGAAGTACTTACGTCACTACGAGTATCAAAGTGAATGGTGCAGAGGTAGATAATGCGGATTCCATCACAATCATAAAATAACTGTAATTCCGGAATGATTGATCTTGAAGTTTCGGTAAACCGAAACTAGCTAAAATCGTACATGCTTTAATCACCTTTACCTAACAAATGCATGGACGCACACCTTGATATTGATCACCTGGCCTCACTATTCGATTCTGATAAAGATGCTTTCCAAAAAGAGATAGAAAATCTGAAAATAGGAGTTGGCATCTATGATTCTCACTCGAAACCAGTTCGATGCAACAAAGCGGCTTATGAACTGCTTGGATTATCAGAAGACCAATTTCTTGGGAAATCTGCAATGGATTCCTACTGGACTATCGTAAAGGAGGATGGCAGCAAATTTGAGCCGTCTGACTTTCCCATAATCGAGGTCATCACGAAATATGAGCCAATTCTCGGTGTGATCATGGGTGTTTCGCGTCCGCTAAAAAATGACAGGGTCTGGCTGGAAGTAAACACACACCCAATATTGAAAGTCGGAGGATCCATCCGATATGTGATCTGCACATACAAGGACGTGACAAGTCGATATGAAAAGGATTAAACTCTTAAACTAATAATTACCTGAATCGTAGTAGGAAAGTCTTTCCATATCCCCAGGCAAAAAGACCTGCCTTCCGGGCTCATTCTTTCGGGCTGTCAGGAACATAGCATGAGCAATGGTGGTGCTCCGTATATAGGATTTCTGGCTTGAGCCAATCATAAAAAAGGATAACACAAAGCAGGCGACTTTTCCAATCTCCTCTTTCAGACGTATCGGTCTCCTTTTGCCGATGACAAGTGAAGGTCTGTATATCTTGAGGGCTGGTAATCGTAGCCTGGTCAGGCCTTTTTCCACTTGCCCTTTCACAGTGTTATAATATAATACAGGGTTTGAGCTGGCGCCGACTGAAGTTACAATGTGAAACGATTGAAAATTTGGTTGGTCTCTCGCCAACTTTGCCATGATCAATGGAAAATCCAGGTTGATCCTGCGAAAAAGTTCCTGATCTGAATTTTTGCGGTAAGCCATTCCCAGGCAGCAATAAATATGATTGGCATCAAAAAGATCCCCATACTTCACAAGTTCATAAAATTCCTCAAGAACTACATTTTTCAGAATTGGGGAATCAACGTCTAATGGCTTCCTGGTAATGACAGTGATCTTCCCGTAGTAATCGGAGCTCAGTATAAGTTTGAGCAAAGACTCACCTACCAAACCAGTGGCACCTACCAGTACCGCGGATGGTTTTGACATACAGCTTGTTGGTTAGAACACATTCAATATACAAAAGTCAATCGACTTTTAAATTTTACATATAATGTCATCACCGGATTTAATGACAGAGCGGGGAGAAAACGGTCATGACTGTGGTTGGGTAATTGATTAATACCCTTACTTTTGAATTAATCTCACTGACCACTTGATGCGATGAGGACTTCCATCATAATCCTATCCTTGCTAATTGGCCTAAAGGCTCTATGCCAATCCGATGAGACTGACTCATTGAGTAAACCGGAAGTTCACGGCTCCGTTCTCATCGCCAACATTGGTTTTGCCCCGATACCTGCCTTTTCCTTCCAGAGTCCTATTGCCATGGGGTTTCTTACTGTATCCAGAAATCGCTTCAGCTACGCTCCGGATCTTGCCGTGGGTTTCAACGGGAAGCCCTGGATCACCAATCAATGGTTTCGATACAAAGTCATCAGAAAGGAAAAATTCCATCTGAGTGCCGGTCTGAACGGGGGTGTGTTTTTCCTGGAAGACGAAAATACCAGTGGAGATAAAGTTTTTAGTGCACTTAGAGCGGCGACGACAGAAATTAAAGCCGAAGTGTTTCTGAATGAGAAATGGTCATGGGAGTTCACACATTGGTATAGCAAAGGTTTTGATCCCGGCACCTTAAACGGAAACTTCTATGACCTGAAGACTTATATTAGAATGATCCCTTTGTCAGAAAAGTTCTTCTTAAACGTAACTGCAGAAATCTTTTATTTCAAGTTTACCGATGAATTTATTGGATCATTTTTTTCATCCAATATACTGTTGCTAAGAGCCGGTTTCCCTGTTTTTCTGCACTTTCAGGGAGCCCAACCCATCTGGACCAATTTTTCCGGTAGGGAGTTTAAATGGAATACTGGCTTCATCTATGCATTTTGAAAATGGTACAGGCTTGTACCTCTATGAATCAGATCTTTACAGACGTTAATTTTTCATCCTCCGCCATCTGAGTCTTGTTCAGGTACGTCACCACCAACACCGAAGCCGCGAGGTAGACCATCACTAATTGTGAACCAAAAGGCAGGTAACTATTGATTCCAAACCAGTCACCTGTCACCAGGATCGTGGATATGCCCCAGGCACCTTTAATGCCCTCCACCATCCAGGCGTAAGGGCTTTTGTCCATCAGCATTGTGAACGAGAATATGGTAAGAAACAAGAACCCACCGTAATAAAGCATTTGGCTGAATGTGAGATCAGTTAGTGTGTTAAAAAAGAACATCATCAATCCAAAGGTCACCACAAACTGAAACCAAGACCACAGTTGGACTGATCTGCTAAGCTTAGGGTCGTACTTTTCATATCGATAGACATCCTTGATTGTATCGATCGGATACGCCTCTGCCACATCATCGGGACGCCATCCCGTCGGCATAAACCATATCCTGAGTTTATCCTTAAAATTCTTTGCGCGCCATGCATCTTTGATGATATGCCACAGGTGCATAAAATTAATAATGAAAGGATTCCAGGTCCTTACAGGTCTTTTTACTCCATAAACCGGAGGTACATCATCCAACTCCTCCTGAAACGTCCCAAACCATTTGTCCCAAAAGATGAAGATCTGACCAAGGTTCTTATCCAAATAAATATCATTGATAGCATGGTGCACCCGGTGATGTGAGGGAGTCACAATAACCTTTTCCAGAAACCCCAACTTACCAATCAGCCTCGTGTGATACCAATACTGCGCAAAAAGATGCAGCGGCGCCACAATGGCAATAACACTGGCCGGCACACCCAGCATTGCCGTTGGAATAAGGAAGATAAACGAATAGGAAAACCATGCGGAAATGGTTTGCCGCAAGGCACATCCCAGATTAAATTCCTCACTACTGTGATGGACAATGTGGTCATTCCAGAAATAATTGACCTTGTGCGAGATTCTGTGTACCCAATATCCCGAGAAATCCAGTCCGACAAAAGCAATAAGATAAACCAGCCACGAACTTTGGATTTCCACAACAGCGATACGTTCCACCATCCATCCATAGGACACGATGATCAGCGTCAATCCCAATACATCTTTGATGACGTTAGTCAAACCGGAGCTAAGACTGGCAAGTGTATCCATAGACCTGATGACTTCTTGGTGCATTAGTCTCGCGGCCAGGATTTCCAAAAATATCAGGATCAGGAAAAAAGGAATTGCGTAATTAAGGGCAGCTACGTATGTTTCCAAAATATTTCGGGGCTAATGTTATCTTACAAAAATAATGATTTTTGGGCCTGTGACCCCCCTAACTTTCAACGTAATCCATTTTTATAAAATGAAAAAGCTTTTGACAATGAGTCTCCTGTTCGCCTGTGTTTTCGCATTGGGCCAACCCAACACCGAAGTATACCTATTTGACATAAGTGTGCAGGACGAAATATCCATATCAAATCCCAGGAATGTCTCTAATAATCCCGGCTATGACAATCAACCCTCCTTTACTCAAAATGGGAAATTTTTACTTTTCTCTTCCACCCGCAACGATCAGACAGATATACTAAGGTATGACCTGGGATCGGATGCCAAAACGTGGTTGTCAGACACACCAGGAGGTGAATACAGCCCCACACAGACCCCCGATGAAGATTTTGTTTCATCCATTATGCTTGAGCCTGACGGTCGTCAGTTATTGTGGAAATTTCCATTGGATCCCGGAGAGGGAGAAATACTTGTCCCCTATCTCAAGATCGGATACCACACCTGGCTAAATGAATCCCGCCTGTTTGCGTTTGTATTGGGGCAAACCATGACTTTGCAGGATATTGATCTGAAAACACAAAGGGCCGAAATCATCCGCGAAAACATTGGACGTTCCCTGCACAAAGTACCAGGTGAGGAAAAGATCTCGTTCGTTGACAAAAACTCCGATACCTGGTCAGTATTTACTTACGAACCATCCACTTCTACATTTGATTCTCTTATTGCAACACCGGAAGGATCCGAGGACATGACATGGCTAAAAAAAGGTGGAATTATTATAGGGGATGACAGCAGAATCTTGTTTTGGGATGGTAAGGAGGACTCCGGTTGGAAGGAAGTTGCTGACTTATCGGACTATGGGATGTCTGGCATTTCCAGACTTACGGTCAACAGGAATCAATCTCTGTTGGCAGTAGTTGTCAACGGGAATTAACCAAAACTTAAATAAAATTTTGTGCAAATGGTCGCAATCAAAACCTTTCACACATTGTTGTTCTACTCGTTATTCACTAATTTCAAAGTTGGATTGAATTATAAAAGATAGATTGATGAAGCGTTTCACTTACCTACTATTCGCTGTTGTGCTGCTTTCAGGATGTTCTAAGTATTATAATCATGTCATAGAATCTGATTATAGCTACGATGGGAGCTTTAACAGATATAAGACCTATGATTTTGTGGTAAAGGCTGATTTCGAAGGCACACCCGATCAGAAAGAAGCTATAGAAAAGTATCTGTCCCAGAACCTGGAGTTATGGGGATATAGCCGAAAAGAGCGCAAACCCAATTTGGTGGTATTTTATAATCTGTACTTCGAAGACCTGGAATTCCAGGGATACAGACAACCGGATTTTGAAACATGGGTAAAGTGGAATTTCAGCAATAAAATCATAGCTGCTAAGGAAGATAGTCTGCTTACAGTCGAGGATTACCTAAATGACAAATCCACCACCGGTGATTCAGAAAACTACGATAAAATCAAATACAACCTGAAGGAAGGTACCTTGCTGATTTCTCTTTACGACCGACGTAAAGACAAAACCATTTGGCAGGGCTATGCGTCAGGAGTGCTTGGGTCAGATGAGTTTAAAAATGACCGAATCATCCGGCACATCGTTTCCAGGGTAATGGACAAATACAGAGTGCTTGCCGTAGGCGGAGTCCAGATGTAGTTAGGCTTTTACCCAGTTTTCAACATCTTCCTTGGTAGGATTTTGAAGGTCTTTCAACTTCATTTTCTTACGCATTCCACACACATCATTGTGTAATTTATTCGGATTGGCTTCGTGGAGCTGGTCAATTGTGCTGAATCCTAGTTTTCTCAGAAGAGGTATATATGCCTCACCCACTCCTTCGTCCATAAACTCGTCATCAGTGGCCTCCACTACTTTCTTTTCAGGCCGCATCTGCGGAAAGAAGAGGACATCCTGTATAGATGGAGAATTTGTCATGATCATCGTCAGTCGATCAATTCCCAATCCAACTCCAGCAGTAGGCGGCATACCATACTCTAAAGCCCTAAGGAAATCTTCATCCATGGCCATCGCTTCCTCATCTCCTCTTTTGGCAAGCTCCAGCTGAGCTTCAAATCGCTTGCGCTGATCCACAGGATCATTAAGCTCAGAGTACGCATTCATGATTTCCTTCCCATTACAAATGGCTTCGAATCGCTCCACAAGGCCAGGTTTCGATCTGTGCTTTTTTGTCAATGGCGACATTTCCTCAGGATAGTCCGTGATGAAAGTTGGCTGAATCAAATGCGGTTCACATTTCTCCCCGAAAATCTCGTCAATGAGCTTGCCTTTGCCCATGGTATCATCAACTTCCACGTCAAGTGACTTTGCCGTTTTTCGAAGTTCGGCCTCGTCCATTTCTGAAATATCAATTCCAGTAAAATGCTCTATGGCCTCAAACATGGTGTATCGTTTCCAGGGTCTTTGAAAATCAATCTCATGTTCCCCAACTTTGACCTTTGTATCGTCATGAAGATCAAGCGCAACCTGCTCCACAGTTTCTTCCATGAGGTCCATCATCCAGTTGTAATCCTTGTAAGCCACATATAGCTCCACTTGCGTGAACTCAGGATTGTGAAACCTTGACATGCCTTCATTTCGGAAATCTTTTGCGAATTCAAAAACTCCCTCAAATCCCCCGACGATTAACCTTTTCAGATAAAGCTCATTTGCGATGCGTAGATACAATTTAGTATCCAGGGCATTATGGTGTGTAACAAACGGTTTAGCTGCCGCACCCCCATGAATGGGCTGTAATATGGGGGTTTCTACCTCCAGGTACCCTTTCTCGCTGAATACTCGGCGAATTGTATTCACAAGTTGAGACCGCTTCTTAAAAGTCTTCTTGATTTGCGGATTCACGATAAGATCCACATATCTCCTACGGTACCTCTGCTCCGGATCGGTAAAGGCATCGTAAGTTTTGACGTTTCCGGCTTCATCCGTTACTTCTTTCACAATTGGCAAAGGCCTCAAAGATTTGGACAACACCACCAATTCCTCCACATGGACGGATATTTCCCCCACCTGGGTGGTGAATACATATCCCCTGATGCCGATGATGTCACCAATGTCCAATTTTTTCTTAAAAATCGTGTTATACAGCGTTTTATCCTCATCCGGACAGATGTCGTCCCTGCGGATGTAGATTTGGATTCTTCCGGAAGTATCCTGTATTTCTGCAAATGAAGCTGACCCCATGATCCTTCTGCTCATGATCCTACCCGCCATCGAGATAGCCTTGTAGTCCGTCTTTCTACGTTCGTAATTTTCTTTAATGTCCGCGGCCGTTGCCGTAATGGGGAATGCAGCAGCCGGATAAGGGTCTACGCCCAATTCCATGAGCTCTTCTCTCTCTTTGCGTCTTTGGATCTCTTGTTCGCTTAGCACGATATCTATGATTTTTGAAAGCGCAAAATTAGAAATATCTGTGGGACTTTAAGGAAGGATACTGGCTAACTTCTGTTGGTTTGCCTGCGTCTCTTGATCTCATTCCTGACCATCATTAATTCGCGACTGCTCTGACCTGCTATTGAGGTGTTCTCTTCTGCTCTCCTAAATAGATAAGGGAGTACCATTTTCACTGGCCCGTAAGGCATATATTTGGCCACATTGTAGTTCTTTGAGGACAAAATGAAAGAAATATGATCGCTCATACCCAGCAGTTGTGCAAAGTATATTCTTTCATCATTTGGTGCGATTCCTTTCTCATCCATCAGTGTCGCCAGTAAAGCTGAAGACTTCTCATTATGCGTACCGGCACAAAGCGAGAATTTATCCACATGGTCTAAAACGAACCTAATGGCGTCATCAAAATCCCGGTCCGTATCGGACTTAGTTTGTTGGATAGGATCAGGATATCCCAACTCTTCGGCCCGGTCCCGCTCCTTCTCCAGATATGCGCCTCGTACAATCTTGGCACCGAAGAATTTTCCTGCTGATTTAATTCGATCAAAGTGGGCCTTCATGCGTTCCAGAGCATCCTTTCGGTAAAATTGGTAGGTATTGTAGACCACCGCAGCCTTTTGATTAAACTCCAGCATAAGGTCAAGTACCATTTCATCTACTACATCCTGGATCCAGGTCTCCTCCGCATCCACCATAAATCTCAGGTTTTTGCCATGGCATTTGGCAGCTATCCTGTGTAGTCTCTCCTTCACACGATCCAGCTCCGGGCATTTGGAAGCATCCAGCTCACCACTTTGCACCTTTTCTAATAATGTGGTGGACCCAATACCTGTTACCTTGACTACACAAAAGGTTATGTTCTTTTGCTCAGAGGCAAAATCAGCAATTTTCAGGACCTCCTCGCATGTGCTGTCAAAGGATGCTTCTTCCTCCTGACCTTCCACAGAAAAGTCCAAAATCGTTTGCACCCCATATTTTCCCAGGCTGTTAATTGCTTTGGAGCAATCCTTAATAGATTCACCACCACAGAACTGGTTAAACAGTGTACTCTTTATAAGGCCTTTTAGGGGCAGCCTTAAAGTAAGCGCCAGATTGGTCAGGAAGACACCAGTATCCACCATCCAGGGGTACTTCATCGTGGAGAAGATGAAATTAGTCCTCCTCAGCTCAAAATCCGACTTGACTTCGAAGGCTATTTTGGTATCATCGAAACTGATAAAATCTTTGTCCATTCTTTTAGAAGTCCGGCAAATATAGTGATGTAAAAAACTCGCAGAACAGGCCGATTACGAAATTCAGATTCTATTTTTGACGCATGATAACATTACCGGAATACATCAGGTTCACAGACGATGCCGGAAAGATGCTACAATCCGTATTGAGGGAAGCATCGTATGATAAAGCTACCGTGCTGGTTGATGAAAATACTGCTACGCATTGTCTTCCACTCCTCGATATTCCTAAGGAGGTAATTGTAATCGAGATTCAAAGTGGTGAGAAAAACAAACACCTGGGTACCTGCGAAAAGATCTGGAAAGAAATGACAGAAAGTGGATTTACCCGGAAGTCCTTATTGATCAATCTCGGTGGGGGAGTGATCGGAGATATGGGGGGATTCGCTGCAGCTACTTTCAAGAGAGGTATACCTTTTATCAACATTCCCACCACACTTCTGTCGCAGGTGGATGCCAGCGTGGGTGGAAAACTAGGTGTAGATTTTAATGGATTCAAAAACCACATCGGAGTTTTTCAGGAACCGGAAGCCGTGATCATATCGGATAAATTCCTCAAAACACTGCCTGCCGAACAATTAAGATCGGGGTTTGCGGAAGTCATCAAGCACGGCCTGATCTGGGATCGCGAGTATTTTGAAAAGGTCACCAAAGTGAATTTTCCAAACGAAGTAGACTGGTCAAATGTACTCCGTAGGTCGGTGGAAATAAAGCAGGAAGTGGTGCAGCAGGATCCAAAGGAAAACGGGTTGAGGAAAATTTTGAACTTTGGCCATACTCTGGGTCACGCCATTGAAACCTGGCACCTCAATCACGATAAACCCATGCTGCATGGCGAAGCGATCGCCATCGGGATGATCATGGAAGGTTACTTAAGTCTAAGTAAAGGTTGGATTTCACCGGAGCAATTGAATTTGATTGAAACACCGCTACTTCGAATTTTCGGAAAGGTCAAAACCACCCCTCCGCTCCCGGAATTAGAGGATATCCTAATTCAGGACAAAAAGAACGAGCAGGGTCTGCTGAACTTCTCGGTGCTAAAAAATATTGGGCAATGTGAATTCGATGTTCGGTTCAACAGAACCGAAATAGTAAAGGCAATAGACTATTACAATCGCTTAGATAAATAACTCACGGTCATCCTTTTTCCCTTCAGAAACAACTTTTTTCAGTTTGTTGCGCAGGGCTTTACCGGGATTCCGCAAGAAGTAAATGAAAGCGCCTAATATTGTGGTCAGCGTAATAGTAAATATCGTTCTTGATGTTGTTGACATGGCAGTATAAAGACGAAAAACCTATTAAAATTGTTATGTTATTTTTTCCTAAATAAATGAAATACAAACTCTTACATTATAATCAACAACTGAAGGGAAACGTTCCCTTAAACGCGTCCAAAAGTGAGAGTAACAGAGCACTTTTGATCCAGGCGCTGGGAGAAGGAATTGACCTCTCCAACCTCGCTACAGCCAGGGATACAGTAACTATGAAGCGGTTGTTATCTGGAAATACCGAGATATGGGACGTATTGGATGCGGGGACCACTATGAGATTTTGTACAGCTTATTTGGGACTAAGAGGCACCGGACAAACGATCACCGGATCCGAACGAATGAAGCAGCGCCCGATTGAATTATTGGCGGAAGCCTTAAATGCACTGGGAGCAAAAATAGAATACCTGGGAAATATCGGGTACCCCCCACTTCGTATAATCGGACTGACGGAACAAAAGCAGGACAAAATATCTATTCCGGGCAACATCAGCAGCCAGTACATCAGTGCTCTTTTGATGATAGCTCCTGCACTTCCCCGAGGATTGGTTTTGACATTAACCGGGGAAATCTACAGCCGACCCTATATTGAAATGACACTTACTCTGATGAAACATTTTGGAGTAGACCATCAGTGGAATGAAAATCGGATTTCCATACCTCCACAGACCTATAAAGCCAATACCTACGAAATCGAAGGAGACTGGTCCGGTGCCAGTTATTGGTACGGTGCAGTTGCTCTATCGCAGGGTTCCAGTCTGACCCTGGAAACTCTGAAACGAAACAGTCTTCAGGGTGATCAGGCAATCGCGAAAATCATGGAGGACCTTGGGGTAGAAACTACTTTCGATGAAAACGGGGCACATCTTCGAAATGTTCCGGTCAGGGAGAAGAAGCTCTTGCTGGATTTCAGAAAATGTCCTGACCTGGCGCAAACAGTAATGGTAGTAGCCACTCTAAAAGGAGTGGAGCTGGAAATGGAGGGACTGGAGAGTTTGAGAATAAAAGAGACCGATCGAATTGCCGCGATGCAAAATGAGCTGGCCAAAATAGGTGGCAGCCTTGAGGAAGGTAAGGGAAAGTGGTATCTAAAATCTTCCGGAGGAATTGGGGAGGAGATGCCTGAGATCGAAACGTATGAAGACCACAGAATGGCCATGGCTTTTGCTCCGGTATGTATGGATAGAAATGTAATCATCCGGGATCCTGCTGTCGTAGAGAAATCCTACCCCTCTTTTTGGGATCACTACAAAACCCTAGGAATTCATCTCGAGGAAATTTAATTTAGTTCTTATGACCAGATATATAGGAACCATACTGCTGATGTGCATGATGCTGTCAGTCAGTGGACAAGACACACCCATCACTACCGTGATTCTGGTAAGGCATGCCGAGAAAATTGAAGGGGATAATCCAGATCCGGATCTGACAGAAAAAGGAACAGAACGATCCCGTCAACTAAGTGAGTTTCTGAAAGAAGTGAAACTTGACGCGATCTATTCTACAGATCTGATACGAACCAGGGCGACCGTGGATCCAATTTCCAGTGAAAGAAACATCCGGGTAAGAATTTATGAACCAAGTGCGCTTGAGGCTTTTGGACAACTGATTGCTACGAGACACCGAGGTCAAACCATTCTGATTTCAGGACATTCGAATACGACACCTGCGTTAATTAATGTGCTGACAGGTGAAAATACCTATCAAAATCTTTCTGACTCGGAATATGATTGGGTGTTCATTTTGGACATGACATCACTGGGCAACGCCCGTGTGAAAAAACTACTTCTCCCGGTTGACTAGAGTTTAAGAATTCTGGTCCCGTACCAGGAATAGAATTCGCCATTCACTAATTTGATCTCTGCATTTGGTAATATTCCGGAGAATGTTTCGACGTGTTTTTCTTTAAAAGGAAATGGTTCTGAACTGAGCAGTATCAAATCAGGATCTAAGTCCGCTAGTTTCTCAATCGATATTTCGGGATACCTGGGTTCGGAAATTGCGTTTTCGAATCCCAGATGGGTCAAAAATGAATTGATGTACGTGCCAGTTCCTGCCACCATTAGTGGATCTTTCCAAATACAGTATACAACTTTGCCTGACTCCGAGCCTGTGAGTTTTGACAGTTTTGTGTCCAATAGCGAAATCAAGTGTTCGGACTCGGTTTTTTTGCCCAGTAATTCTCCCAAATCCTCCATCATTCGATGTGAATCTTGTATCGTCAGAATATCGGACAGCCATACCGGAAAAATGTCCGCAAGTTTATCTATCCCTTCTTTGTAATTTTCCTCTTTGTTTCCAATAATCAGATCAGGCTTTAGATCGTCTATCGCGGAAAATCGAAAATTCTTTGTACCGCCGATGATCGGGATTTCAGATACGGACTCCTTCGGGTAAATACAAAATTTCGTTCTTCCCACTACATTGACACCCAGATCGACAAGGTATTCTGTAATCGACGGAACCAGGCTTACTACCCGTTTTGGTGTACTGGAAAGTGAGACCGTTCTTCCCATCTGGTCTCTATGCATTTTCACTTTACTTCATGGATCTCAATATCCAGGGTAATGGGTCCAACTCTTGTTGAAGCCAACCAGGCCCCATTGTATTCATTCCAGTCTGTCCACCCAAATTCTATTCCTCCTACAGGAATGATCTGAACCCAAAACTTCCAGGACTTTGGAAGTCCATTTTCATCCAGAATCCATAAATAACTGTCTCCAGGGGTTACACCGCCTTCGTTATAGGTCACTAGAAGCGCATCACCATTGTCCGTCCTTACCAGTTTACGGGTCGTCCCCGGATCCCTGATCTTAAACGGTGCCACCAGCCAGAAACTATCGTTGATGAAAAACTCGTATGCTCTTCTGCTGATCTCATCGGACTCGATGGTAGTACCATTTTCCGTTATCTCACCTTTCAGCGTGGTCAGATCCAAATCCACCTCGTAGTCATCCCAGGCCACGATGACATGCCCGGCCTCCCGGTCCCATTGATAATTATGTCCTCCGGGATAAGTCCAACTGATGAATTGAAGCGTATCAAAAGCTGACTTATTGACGGCCAGAAGCATCCTATCTGCCAGGCTTTCCGCCTCAGGTCCTTCCTTCCCCTCGGGCAGATCTTCATCCAGAACCTGGTAAGCGATAAATCCCCCCAGGACCAGAATGGTTATGATCATGCCAAATATTCTAAAAAGCTTCATCTGTTCAATTTAGGAAGCATCAACCGATAATTCCAAAATTGAAATTACCGAGACCCCTTTTTCTATAAATTCCGAGTCAAATTGGAAGCATCATTCTCCAAATAAATATGATTTAAGCCATGCTTGCGTTTAATTTGAAAGATTAAGGTAATATTAAGCCAGACCAAGTCTGAATTTTGATGCATCACCAACCCCGTCATTCCATTCGAAAATTTAAGGAGATCTATCTGGTCCTTTTGATGACTTGTTCCATATCGGCTGTTGGTCAGTCTTTTGTAGACATTGCAAGAGTTGATCATGATTATGGATTTCGACGACCTTATGACGCTGATCCCGCTAAATCCGGGTTTCAGCTTTTTACAGCAGACTTAAATATCCCGATTGTAATCACGGATAAAATAGCTGTGATCACGGGCGTGAATTATGAGAATCTTTTGGTGCCGTACATAACTTCGGGTATAGACGAAGGTTTTCACGGGTTGATGATCAAAACCGGTGTAAACATCAGGTACTCGAAAGACTGGAGTGGTTCTGTTATCCTTTTGCCAAAAATATCCTCCAATGAGATTGCCTTTTCCGCGAACCATACGCAATATGGCGGTCTGATTCTTGTCAAGAAGAGAAGAAATATCATTTCTAACTGGAAGTTCGGTTTGTATACCAATACTGAGCTTTCGGGCCTTTTGCTGGTGCCGATTGTGGGTTTTTATATGAAGAGAGAGGACAATTTTGAAATTAATCTTACCCTTCCTTTGGACGGAGATATCAACGTACAAGTCATGCGACAGCTAAAAGCAGGGATTCATTTTCGAGGAATCGTAAAAAGTTATCACATTGCCAGTCCCGGGACACAATACCTTCATTCTACGATCAATGAATTAGGTGCATACGGCCAATATGAATTAGGACGGTTAATTTTCAGATTAACAGCCGGAACCTCAATAGGCAGAAGTTTCCGTACTTTTGATGAAGACGACAAGGTGTCCTTTGCAATCTCGGCGCTGAAATTTGGTGATAACAGAACACAACTCAACCAGGATTTTAAAGATGGATTCTACATTAGGACAGGTTTAGTTTACAGAATTAACCCCAATCACCGGCCCTGATTAATGCGCAGCCATGTTTGAAGCGTTACAAGAAATAGACAATGTTGATCTGAATCTGGGTTCCGGAGGTTCACACCTTATCAATATAACCATTGCATTCATCATGTTCGGGGTGGCGCTGGAACTACATGTAGATGATTTCAGAAAATTACTCAGGCAACCAAAACCCGCCTTAATTGGTGTCATATCACAATTTGTATTGCTCCCGGTTTTGACGTTTCTTCTGGCTTTGGCAATGGGGGATTACATCACCCCAACAGTTGGATTAGGAATGATTCTGGTGGCCTCATGCCCCGGAGGCAACGTATCCAACTTTATAAGCGGAATGGCGAGAGGAAACCTGGCGCTTTCGGTAAGCCTGACTGCCATCTCTACTAGTGCCGGAGTACTTTTCACACCCCTCAATTTTGCTTTTTGGGGCAATTTGTACATCCGATTTTACAACAATCCCGGAGCTACAAATCTGGTTCGGGATCTGAATGTAGACCTATGGACAGTCTTCCAGACCATCGTATTGATCCTCGGTCTGCCACTTATTATCGGCATCATGGTGAATCATAGATATCCAAATTTCACCTTGAAGGTGGTGGTTGGCATAAAAAGGTTTTCAATCCTGGTATTTCTGGGGATGGTAGCTGTGCTTTTTGGAATGAACTTCGAGTATTTTCTAAAATACATCTATTATATTTTCCTGATTGTGATTGTCCACAATGGACTGGCATTAAGCTCTGCCTATTACTTTGCAAAGATTTCGGGATTGGACCTGAGAAATCGCAAAACCATTTCTATTGAAACCGGAATTCAGAACTCGGGTCTGGCTATTGCTTTACTGATTAATCCTAATATTTTTCCCGAAAGTTTAGCCATCGGTGGAATGTTATTCATAGCTGCCTGGTGGGGTATTTGGCACATTATCGCTGGCCTCACCGTGGCAGGATTTTGGTCAGGATTCTCACTCAGACCCAATTCCGGGGAGGCCGATCTCTAAATCTGACTTTTTGAAAAAATGCAATGATCTCATTGCGATAGGCAATATCTTGCATGTAAATGGAGGAGTCGGTCGTATTTGAATTACTGAAGGAATACAACCTTAAGGTAAAGTCCATAGATAAAATGGAAGGATATGCCAGCGAGAACTATAAGGTTTTCGCGGAGGATGGCAACCATTACGTCCTAAAATATCACCAGAATATTTCCGAACTAAAAACGATAAAAGCCGAGCACAAATTACTACTGCATCTTGCGAAAAACTGTCCTATCCAGGTTTCGCAACCTACAGGGCCAAAAAAAGGCATAAGGAAGCATTCCACGGGATTTTCCCGGGTTCTGACATTCCTTGACGGAAAGTTCTTGGGAGAAACCGAACATTCTAACAGGCTGCTATTCAATTTTGGTCAATCCATAGCCCAACTTGATCTGGCAATGATAGATTTCGAGAACAACAACCTCAAAGCCTATCATCACGACTGGGATCTGAACCGTTGCCTGACAGTATGGCCAATGATGAAATACATCGAGGATTTTTCTGACAGGAAGCTCGTCAATTACTATTTCGACCAGTACAAGGCCAATGTTACACCCGTCATTCCCACTCTCAGGCACAGCATCATACACAATGACCTGAACGACTGGAACATCCTTACCAGAAACGATCTCGTATCAGGTATCATCGATTTCGGGGATGTTTGTTACGCTCCATTGATCAATAACCTTGCGGTGGCTCTTACATACATTATGCTCTCTAAACCCTTTCCGGTACGGGCAGCCTGTCATGTGATCAAAGGATATCAGGAAAAGTTGCCACTAACAAGAGAAGAGGTTGAGCTGCTCTACTACCTCATTCCGGCAAGGCTATGCCAGAGTGTCTGCCATTCCGCAAGAAAAAAGGCACTTGGAGATGATACGGAATACGTAAGAATCAGTGAAGCCCCGGCCTGGGAATTGCTTAGAAAGTGGTCTTCATTTAATCCCATTTACATCAAAAGAAGATTTGGTAAGGCTGCAAATTTTCTTGACAATCCGGGATCAAATACTCATCGAATCCTGCAAACAAGACAAAAGCACCTGAGCTCTTCCATGAGCTTGTCGTACCAGCGACCCATTCACATGACAGGAGCCAGTTTCCAGTACATGTATGATGCGGAAGGAAACAGTTACCTTGATGCTTATAATAATATTCCGCATATTGGTCATAGCCATCCCAGGGTTTCGATAGCCATCTCCACCCAAATCAGAAAATTAAATACCAATACCAGGTACATCTACGAAAGTATAGCCGAATACACCGAAAAGTTACTTTATCGCTTTCCACCGCATCTTAGCAAGGTGTTTTTTGTCAATTCCGGTAGTGCAGCTACTGATTTGGCGGTTAGACTTGCCCGTCAGCATACTCAAAGAAAACACATGTTGGTTCTACAGCACGGCTACCATGGTAATTCCATAGCGGGTATCGGTATCAGCTCCTATAAGTTTGAAGGTAAAGGTGGCGAAGGAAAACCCGCAGACATTACCGTACTTCCATTGCCAAAATTGCACAAGGGAAAATTTAGCACTGTTGAGGAGTATGTAAAGAATGTCGAGGTTACCCTGGATGGTTTACTTAAATCAGGTATTGAGCCAGCCGCCTTTATTGCAGAACCCATCTCAGGCTGCGGGGGTCAGGTACCACTTGCTCCTGGTTATTGGAAGGCTATCCAAAATCTCCTCAAGGGGAAAAATATCCTTAACATTTCCGATGAGGTGCAGGTGGGTTTTGGAAGGACGGGCAGCCATTTTTGGGGTTTTGATCTGCATGCAGTTGCTCCGGACATCGTGATTTTGGGTAAACCCATGGCCAATGGTCATCCCATAGGTGCAGTAGTCACCACAGAAGAAATTGCCACCTCTTTCGAGACGGGTATGGAGTTTTTTAGCTCCTTTGGTGGAAACCCGGTCTCCCTGGAAGCGGCAAATGCCGTTCTGGCCGTGATCGAAGATGAGCAGCTTCAAAGCAATGCGGGAGAAGTGGGAAGTTACTTCCTCAATCAACTGAAATCGCTTTCAAACAAGCATATGGGAGATATTCGGGGGCACGGATTATTTCTTGGTGTGGAGTTTGAGAATCCTGAAACCGGAGAACCTGATACGGCATTTGCCCAAAAAGTAAAGAATTTGTTAAGGGAAAAATACATATTAACAAGTACCGATGGACCCTGTGACAATGTACTCAAAATGAAACCCCCACTTTGCTTCTCAAAGCAAAATGTAGATCAATTCATGGAAGTTTTTGAAGCAGTACTGACGGGCACGCCCACAACAGGCTTTGTTCCGGGAAAGGTTATCTGATACCTGAGGCTTTGTAAATTCTTTCGATAAGATCCACTGCTTTTTTGGCTTCATCCCCATTGATCTCAAATGACCTTTCTTCTTCGATTGCATTGAGGAAAGCAGAAATATTTCTGGTATGATTTTCATAAGGTATGGCTGACGGATCTGAGACACCACCTCCACCATGTATGTTTCCGAAACGCTCCCGGATAATCTCATCTGCCGGTTGCTCCTCACGAAACTGCCAAACTTTAAAGCTGTCTTCTTCCTGGATTACAGTACCATTTGTTCCTGTAATTTCTAATCGGCGAAATCTTCCGGGATATGAACCCGTAGTGCCATATATCATACCCAAAGCTCCATTTTCAAACCTGATCACCGATACGGATGTATCTTCCGCTTCTATCTGCGGGTGAGCCAGGTGATCCGAAATGGATTTTATTTCTTTCACCGGACCCATTAGATACAGTAGATAATCTATCATGTGAATGGACTGATTCATAAGCGCACCCCCACCATCCAGTGCCCAGGTTCCATGCCAGCTATCTTTATAATAGTCATGGTCCCTCCACCACGGAACATGTATGGCTGCGAAAGTGATTTTACCAAATCTCCCATCCTCAATTGCACTCTTTAATGGCTGAAGACTTTCATTGTAGCGATACGGAAAAATTCCACCGAGGTAAGTTCCTGCCTTGTCATGTGCTTTGATCATTTTAGATACCCGCTCGGAAGTTACTTCCAATGGTTTTTCACATATCACGTGCTTACCTTCTTCCGCCGCCAATAATGCCGGCTCCAGGTGGAATCCACTTGGCGTGGCAATCGCCACAACATTTACATCTTCCGACATAATAAGAGATTTGTAATCTTCAAATGCCACCCCTCCGTATTCATCAGCCAGCTTCGCGGCATTACCCGATCCATTGTCACAAAACCCAACAATGTCAGAATTATCAATATCTCCAATTGCCTTTGCATGAAATGCTGCTATCATTCCCGCTCCGACAATTCCAAAGTTCCACTTTGCCATTTTATTCAAGTTTTAGATTTTTCTCTTCCGCCAGCACCCTGGTCGCCGCGATCGCCTTTTTGAAAGAAGCCCGATCTGTGTAACCTCCAAATTGCTCACCTTTTGAAAGATGAGGTTCCATGGTAATAAATCCCTTGTAATTTCTTTTAGATAGTTCACCCAGCAGCTGGCCAATTTGTCCATCACCCTTCCCCGGAATAGCTCCAACCTCCGCCTCACCTAAAGTCCAATCCTTAACGTGAACATGCCCGACGAAGGATTGCATGATGGGCCAGCACTCATCCATATTTCTTTTTATATTCTCTCCCCACACGAAGTTTGCCGGGTCATACGCCAATTCAAAATATGCATTATCCATTACGTGAGCCAGTTTGGCACAATTTTCAGCCGAATGACCAAAAATTCTAGCCTCGTTCTCATGTGTCATTTTTAGCCCGGAGCCGAGAAGAAAATTTTGTTTTTTATGAAATCGCTCAATGACTTCTTCCTCATACTGCTCAATAGATTCATTTTCCGGAGGATAGTAGCTAAAAAGTCTCATTCTATTGGCACCCAGCTCATGTGCCACATCGCAGCTTCGCTTGAACAGATCAAAATGCTTCTCAAAGTTCTCGTCCATCCTCACTTTGCCAATAGGAGATCCCACAGCACTCAGGCCAATTCCCTCGGAATCCAGAATTCCCCGGATCTCCTTAACCTTCAACGTGGATAGAGTCACCACATTTTTTCCATTCACAAATCGAATTTCCATGAAACGAATCTGCTCCTCCTGGAGAAATCTAACCTGCTCCATCAGGTCATGTGACATTTCGTCGCTGAAAGCGCTGAGTTTGGCCATTATCTTAAAACAGTATATAGGTAATACGAAGCTCCGGAAATTGAACAAATGATACTCAGGATCATGGCAAAATTCCAAACCAGCCTGTTTCGTCCCTGAGGCAAATGCTCCCGGAGAAATGCTTTGTTATTGTTTAGCACAAAAAAGCCGATGTAGGCAATGGGTAACATTACTCCGGCCACGGCCGACGCAGGTACAACCACCCATGCACCAATGCTTGTCCATAACACCACACCCAGAAACCCGGGTACAGGTATCATACAAGCCAGCATATACCTCCTCCCCTGAGCCGGCCATCCCATCATCTCACAAAAAGAAAACCCGCAAGTCAGCATATGAAGAATAATTGCATTGAGTGCCATGGCTATGATGCCAAAGCCAAAAACTACCCTTGATATCAGCATCGGGATGCCTGCGGCCTCAAGCATGGAGGCCGCCTCAATGGGTGACAGCGAGGTACTCCCACTGTCAAATTGTGCCGGATCGTAGATTGTGGCTCCGGTAGCGATCACCATCAGCGAAGTGGCCAAGGTAAATGGGATGAACATTCCTGTCAGCAAATCAAACCGCGCAAGTCCGCGATGTTCTTTACCCCAGCCTCTTTTTAGGTAGGTATAACCAAACAGAAAAGTCATATTGATGCCAACTGTGGCACTATATGCCGCCATCATCACAGTCACACCGCGTTTGTCCGTCGGTATTTCAAAGGAAATAAACCCAAGCAAAACCTCTCCCCAGTCAATACCGCCATTTACAGACTGAATGATAATCACCAGCAGAAAACTGAAAATAATAATCCAGATCATGGATTTTAGAATTGACTCAAACCTCTTTACACCTTTTGTGCCTTTGTTGTAGTTAAATACTATCCAAATCGCTATGCCTAAAAAGAGAATTGACAGAAATAAAAGGAACAAAGTTCTTCCTGTACCGGTGAAGGAGATTCCAAATACAGCTTTAAGTATGTCCTCTGTCATGCCGCCAGCCAAAGCATACTGAGGGAAATGCCATATAATGGTAGACACTAGTGTAGCTATAGCCCAGGCCCACGCCATCCCCGGATGTACGTATTTTTTCATTGCCTCGAAAGGTCTGACGCCGGTGTGTATGGTTTGGTATGAGATCGCATATAGCATGACAATCCCTAAAAAGATAGCTACGGGTTGAACCCAAAGAAGTCTGTACTGCAAAAATGCTCCGGCAAACAGCGAAGACATGGCGCTGGCCCCTCCGATGGTCATCGCACTCTGCATCCATCCCGGACCTGACAAGGACCAATATCCTCTCCATCGACTTAATACCGGTTTTTTTTCCAACTCCGCCAGGAATTCCCTTTCCTGTTCTAAAGGGTCCCGGACACCATCACTTGAATTCATTTGGCTTTATTTGATTTGGTTTAGAAGGTCCAATCTAAAAAAAGCTGAACTAAGAAAACATTTCATACCAGAAAGAATAATTTGGTTTATTTGTGATATGAAGAAAGTGGTCACATTTGGTGAAGTTCTACTGCGGCTTTCCACTCCGGACAAAAAAACTTTTCGGCAGGTGAATAATTTCGAACTATTTTACGCAGGAAGTGAAGCCAACGTCGCCATAGGACTAGGATGTCTGGGATCAAATGTTGACTTTGTTACCACGCTGGCAGACCATCAACTTTCAAGTAATTTCATCCCGATCCTGAAATCCGCCAATGTCGGTACTTCAAAAATTAATTTTGGCAACGGAAGACTCGGGTTGTTCTATGTGGAACAAGGTGCCGGGCTAAGACAATCCAGGGTCATCTACGACCGGACTCACTCTTCATTTTCAGAGGCTGAATCAGAATCTTATGATTGGAAAGCCATACTAAAGGACGCTAACTGGTTTCATATTTCGGGCATCTCTCCAGCCGTTAGCAGAAAGGCGGCCGATGCCTCCCTGACGGCCGTTAAAGCCGCGAAAGAATCAGGGTGCATAGTGTCCCTTGATCTGAATTACCGGAAAAATCTCTGGAGCTATGCCTCCCCTGAATCAGTAATGCCGGAAATTGTGAAATATACTGATGTATTGCTAGGCGATCCGGGAACATGCAATGTGATGCTGGGAACAAAACTTCAGTTGGGAAAGAAATACAATTCCGCCCAGGATGCCGAACCGGCATTTGAAGAATTGCACAATAAGTTTCCTAATTTAAAGACTATGGCCATGGTACTCAGAAATGTAGTCTCCAACGAGCATCATGAAATTGGAGCGCTGTTATATGAGGGAAATAAGATGTATGGCGCTGATTACATTCCTGTAAATCCTGTCATTGAAAGGATTGGCAGTGGTGATGCTTTCATGGCGGGTATGATCTTTGGGAAACAGGAAAATTGGGATCCGCAGGAGATTTTGAACTTTGCACGGGCGTTGTGTATTTTAAAAATGACTGTCTCAGGAGATTATGGCTATTTTTCTGAAAAAGAGGTGAAAAATGCCATGAATTCAGGTTTTGACTCCAAAATTTCGAGGTAAATGAAGAACGAAATTTTACTTAAAAAAGCACGGGAAACCGGACTGATTCCACTCTTTTCTACTGACAATAAAGACATCGCCTACAATGTTTTAAAAAGCTGCTACGAAGGTGGTGTCAGGATTTTCGAATACACTAACAGAGACCCCAAAGCACCTGAGATATTTGAATACCTGATCTCGAGAAAAAATGAATTCCCGGATCTGGTTCTGGGCATTGGTACCATCATGGATGTGCAGCAATGCGAGCAATTTCATGACCTTGGGGCTGACTTTATCATTTGTCCCATCATGGATCCTCAGGTGGCGGCTTTCTGTAGTACGGAAGAATTACCCTGGGTGCCGGGATGTGGTACTTTGACGGAGATCATCAATGCTACCAGGTTAGGAGCCCAGCTTATAAAAGTATTTCCGGCAAGTGTTTTGGGGCCTGGCTTTATAAAAGCTTGCCTGGGTCCGTGTCCGGAACTTAATCTCATGCCCACGGGAGGTGTGACGACTGCTTCAGAGAACCTGGAAAAATGGTTTTCCTCCGGAGTGACCTGCGTTGGAATTGGCAGCGAATTAAGTAAAATGGATTATTCCAAAGACGGAAATTTCGAAAAACTGAGAACGGTTATTGAGAGTGCCCTCAATACCATCCAATCAATCCGAAAGTCAAGATGATAAGCAGGTTCATTTACATACTGGCAATTGTCTTGATCTTCCAGGGGTGTGCCCCAATGACGAAAACCCAGGTTCGACTGACCAGAAATTATTTTGAGACCATCACAAACTATACCCTTCATTTTAGAGAGCTAAATGAGCAATATGCCAAAATTCAACTTGAGTACGACAACCTTAGAAGCTCCTTACAAGATGAGGAAAGGGACAAAGTGGAGACCATTATAAGCTCTATTGACGAATACCAAAGACGATTGACACTACCTGACAGCGTAGAAAAGCAAATCAAAAAATTTGATCAGTATGTTCAAAACTATTTCGTATTGATACCTCAGGGCTTTGACGCTTATAAAGCTATAAAAAGTACTTCCGAGGCCATCGGTAGTGTGTTTGGAGTGAAAGGACTCGTTTCTGCATTGTTTCCCAATGCCAGCCTCTCGGTATCTTCCGCCCGTAAACGTAAAATCCATACGCATCTGGTCACTTATTCCGATTCAGTCAAATCCAGTGCCATAGAATTGAAAAGATTCATCAATTCGCACTACAAACCGTCTATTTCAAAAATGAATAAAGACTCCGAAGAATTATTTCGTGATTTATTACAAAATATAAGAGGACGTCCTGAACCACTTCATTACTTCCAGGAGCATAATAGGATCTTGATCCGGTATTATCAACATATTAATCTTACCCAAAGACTGGCAACTTCTTTGTCACAGGCCGTCGATCTTATTTTAACCACCGAACCAGAAATTCTCACCAAGATCATGGAACGAAAAAAAATAAACCCGGAATCCATTAACGTAAACGAATTATTAAGAAACGCTCAACGCACGAACTCGTACATAGCCAAGCTAAGGACAATAAATGGCAGCGAAGATTATTAGAATTCCCTCTGTGGAGGTGATAGATACAAAGGTAGCAGGAGTCTCCAGGGACAACGCAGATGGCTCATCCCGTCAGGAAATCATTTCGTCTTCGGTCCATGAAGATGACAAGATAGTTCTGGTAGTCGATGAACCAAATGAATACGATCCGGACGCAGTAAAAGTCCTTACTCTTGATGGTTCACAAATCGGATACCTGAATCGCGATATCGCACCGAAGGTGAAAAATGCGATGGAGAATGAGGCAGAGATACATTGTAAAGTTTCGTGGGTCAGTGGCAAACAATACATAGGCGTAGGTTTGAGAATCGAGCTTGTAAGCTGAATCACTTACCCAATACCGTCCCCATTATCATTCTATCGATCATGCGCTTTGGCAAATACCTTGGAAGCCAATACCCCAGTAGTTTATTGTTTGAGAAAGTGTATCTGGTTTTGGGCCTGGAAGCTTCCATGACCCTTATCACCGACTTTGAAAGGTCTTCCACGGGGATTGCCTTTTTCACTATGGGTTTGATGAATTTTTGCTGAAAAGTAGACAACGCCCCACCATAATCGGAATCGCTGAATTGTGATCCTTTGTCCTTTTCCTTTTTCCAAATAGGTGTTTTAATGGCTCCAGGGCCAATGACGATCACATCGATACCATAAATCATCAATTCCCTTCGAAGCGATTCGGAAATTCCTTCCAGGGCATGCTTTGATCCGGCGTAAGCCCCGATAAACGGCATTCCCAATTTACC
This sequence comes from Cyclobacteriaceae bacterium, assembly GCA_965228045.1. Taxonomy (GTDB): domain Bacteria; phylum Bacteroidota; class Bacteroidia; order Cytophagales; family Cyclobacteriaceae; genus JANQEU01. Next base: position 4,240,288 of record OZ245789.1, read on the forward strand.
GGAGACCGAACTGATTTGAATGATTTTTCCAGGATGACCCGAAAAATCCTTTTTTGCGCCAAGCAAGGGTGCAAAACACTGCGTCACTTTCATTACGCCAAACACATTTACCCTAAACTGATATTCAAACTCCTCGATTGGCAAATTCAAAAGCGGACCTGAAACGGCCAAGCCAGCATTGTTCACCAAAAAATCTATACCATCTTGTTCCAAATTCTGAAGTTCTTTTGCGGCAAGCTCTATGGCTTTATAATCAGTGACATCAAATTCCAGAATGTGTAGACCAGGTAATTCCCCACCTAATCTAGCCGCGTCCTCTTTTCTCCGTACGCTGCCATAAACTTTATAATTTTTTGCCAGCAGGTCCTTGGCCAGCTGATAGCCTATCCCGGTACTGACTCCTGTGATTAGTACTTTCTTTTGATTCTTCATCCTGTCATTTTCTAAAAATCTGCTCTACTTCCCTTGAAATCCTAACTGGTCTCATGGTTTTTGCCTCCATCATGCACCAAATGGTGTACGCTTCCACTACCAGTTTTTCATGATGCCTGATCCATACGTGCCTTGCCCATTTCGGACCATTTAAATCATCCGCCACTTTTGTCAACAGATTCAACTCATCACCCAATTTACAGGACCGTTTATAATCAATCTCATGCCGGAGAACTACCCATACATACTTAGTCCTGATGTCCGCAGGAGCCAGGGACTCCCAGTGTTGCCTGGCTATGTCCTGTATCCACTGTAGATACACGACGTTGTTCACATGTTTTAATTCATCGGTGTGCTCCGGAAGGACGGAAATTTTCTGATGAAATTCTTCCGATGTCGGCATCTATTTAATCTCAGTAAGTTGAAAAGGTCTCATCCAGCACCACCTCCCCCATCTGTAAAATTTCAAGCCGGATATCGTATGCATCATAGTCTACTAATTTAATGACCATGGACCTCTCATCGTTAGTAGGTTCCCAAAAGATATGATCCAGCTGTTCTCCGTTCCCTTTATATAGAAATATTGAAACCGGATTTTTATTGTAGGCCTTGACACTTACAGTAAGATTGAGGAGATTATCCATCTCTGCGGTAATGCTCTCTTTCAGCAGTTTCTTTTGTGGTTGGATATCAAAAGTCTCGCTGTAGGTTTTATTCCCATATTCGACTTGCCATTCATATGTCCCGTTGTCCAGGTTACCCAGGCTATATACTTTGACGAAAGTCTTGGAAGAGGGAAATTTTTCCTGAAGTAGTTCTGCTCCGGTGTTTGAGTACAGGGTAATGGTCACATCCTCCGCAGTTTCGGAGTAATAGATTATCCTGTAAACTCTTTTAATAGGATCCGCTGATATCCTGACGGATGGATTTGACTGAGCGGATACTAAAAAAACTGCCAGGAGAAGAAAACTAGATACTATAGCTCTCACTTAACCAGATCTTAACATTTAAATATAGCCAGAATAATATTTTTCACCATTTTGAAGCAAATGAAATCTTTGGATAGTGATATTTTAAAAAAAAATATCACAATTTTCGAAATTGTTTGGAAATAGAGAAATTATCACTCATATTTGTCTCATAACCTTTTAGGTTAGGTTGGTGACTAGTTATGGAAAAATTTATTTTTTCCTAAGGGCAAATGCGGCGGCATTTGCCTTTTTTATTTTGCAGGAATTTGACTTAGTTTATCGTTTTAATTGAATATGCCCCCAGAGATTCCTGAAATAGAACCTCCAAAAAGGTCTCCTCATACTGTCCCGGATTCACTAAAATCCGTTTTTGATTTGGCTATTTCTTCAGGGAAATACAGTGCAGCCGGACTTTATATTTTCAATGAACACGGTGAAGAACTTGCTCAGCACACAGTAGGTGAACTACCGGATACCAGTACTTATGAAACACTGGTTCGCAAAGAGAACAAAACCGGTAGAATTGAAATCAATAAGACGCTCCAGGCTCAGAAGTTTAGCGTTCGAAATTCGCATGTGATCTTTTTTTTAAACTTAAAGGATCCGGAAACATCCGGCGAATTCACTGATCAGTTTTTTAAGCTGGTTGCTCAGTTGACACCAGCACTTGAAGAAGAACTGGATGCCGGGGCTTTTAGAAATGTTGTCGAGAATATCGGATATATGATATTCGAATTAGATGAAGGAGGAGACTTTCTATACATCAACCCAACTCTAATAGAAACTTCCGGATATGATAAGGAGCAGCTCCTTTCCATGAATCTTAAGGAGGTTTTCTCTGAGGAAGCCATGTCGGCATTCAATGAAATAAAAGAAAAGAATAATGTTCATACTGAGTGTAACATTCGCATAGAATCCGAGCCATTCCTACTACGGGTAGAGCTGAGATTACATAAAATGGCCCGGGGAAACAGATCGCCAAGAATCCTTGGTGTGGCGATGGACATTTCAGAGAGAAAGGAAAATGAACAAAAACTGATCGATGCCGATCAGAAACTTTCTCAATATAAAGAAGGACTTAAGTTACTTAATGAAATAACTTCCAATAGGGAACTCTCGACAGAACAGCAAATTGAAGGGGCCTTAGGCATCTGTACGGAGTATTTGGGATTGAGTACGGGGATCATCAGCGATGTACAGGAGGGAGAGTTTTCTATCAAATACATCTACAGTTCAAGTGATCGTTTCCAAAAAGGTCAAAAACTAAAACTATCTGATACTTTTAGTGAGCTTGTTTACTCCAAAGAAGAAATACTCGCCGTCGAGCACATTAGCAATACCACTTACATGGTGCATCCGGCACATGAGACTTTTAAGATTGAGTCATACATAGGAGTGCCGTACTTCGTCGGAGGAAAGAAAAAAGGAACGATAGCATTTTCATGTCATACACCAAGGAAAGACAAGTTTGATCACAACGAGGAGGAATTTGTCAAACTACTGGCCAGATGGATCGGATTCATGATCCAAAACCAGGAGTTCGAGCATAAGATGATGGCGGACAAAATGATCTTGCAGGCATTTGTAAGCTCTGCGCCCGCGGCAATAGCGATGCTGGATAAAGACATGCGCTACATTACCGCCAGTGACAAATGGTACCAGGATTACGCGATCGAAAATGAATACATCATTGGCAAGAAGTATTTTGACATAATGCCGGAATCCGGTCAGGATTGGAAGGTCATCTTCCAAAAAGCGCTTCAGGGTAGCATGGAGCACAATGACCAGGATTTGATTGAAACAGAAGAGGGCGAGATACAATGGATCAAATGGGAAGTTCGACCGTGGTTCGAACGACTGGAGACAGTTGGAGGTCTGATTATCTTCACGGAGGACATTACCCAGCAAAAGGAGCAACAGCTACAGCTTAAGATCGCTAAAAGACGCGCAGAGCAGGCCAGCAAGGCAAAAGAACAGTTTCTCTCCACCATGAGTCATGAGATCAGGACCCCTCTCAATGCCATCATCGGGATGACTGAGGTCATGCTGATGGACGATCTGACAGATGACCAGGTAAAACACCTCAATCTGCTTAAATTCTCCGGAGAAAATCTATTGGTCCTGATCAATGATATCCTGGATTTCAATAAAATAGAAGCCGGAAAACTGGAGCTGGAGGTGGTCAATTTCAATCTGAAACAGATACTTGAAAAGACCAAAGACTCCATGACCCAGCTGGTCAACAAAAAAGGCCTTGAATTTAATCTCAATATTGATCCGGAACTCCCGGATTATGTAAAAGGAGATCCGGTAAGACTAGGTCAGGTTATCAATAACCTGGTGAACAATGCCATCAAGTTCACCGATAAAGGATACATCAACGTGGACGCCAAAGCCATCTACGTTGGGGCTGACTCATGTACCGTGGATGTGAAAGTGACTGACTCCGGAATTGGTATTCCCGAGGACAAACTGGAGACCATTTTCCAGTCATTTCAGCAAGCCAATGCGCGGATCACACGAAAATACGGAGGTTCCGGCCTTGGTCTTTCCATCAGCAGAAAAATCCTGGCCCTTATGAATTCCAGCCTGGAAGTGGAAAGCAAGGTAGGTCAAGGCTCCACCTTTTTCTTTAGACTGGAGTTGAAAATGGGTGATCCTGTAGCTCCCGGGCAAGATCCTGCCACGCTGACATTGAAAATAAGAAAGGACCTTAACATCCTGGTGGCTGAGGACAATGAAGGTAATCGCGTTCTCATTCAAAGCCTCTTTAAGCGGTGGGGCATCAATCATACCTTTGCCCATGACGGACTGGAAGCCATAGAAAAGATTTCCTCCAAGGAATATGATATGGTCCTTATGGATCTTCAGATGCCTGAAATGGACGGTTATGAGGCGACTATTAATATCAGGAATCGGTCGGATCAGTATTTTAAGGATCTACCAATAGTGGCGCTCACGGCTTCTGTCATGTCAAATGTCCTGGAAAAGGCAAAAGAAGTAGGTATGAACGCTTATGTCTCTAAACCTTTTGATCCGAAATATTTAAGAGAAGTCATCGCAACCCACACTGGATTTTTCGCCAAGGATAACCAGCCATCGGAATCGGAAATCATTTCTCAGTCCTCTATAGATGGAAATGATTTTCCTTACCTGAAGGAGCTGATTGGTGATGACCCCGAGAGTTTAAGAGAGGTGATCTCTACCACTGTGCAGTCTGTCAAAAAAGCCAACAAATCGCTCCAGAAAGCCGTTTTAGAAAATAACATTGATAAGGTCAGAGCTGAGCTACATGTGCTTAGACCTAATCTTCACAACCTTGAGCTTGGTAATTTGATAAATGATTTTCCTTCAATAAGGGAATTAAACGATGAAAGCATTAAACTTATACACGAGTTGACGCAAAAAATAAGTGGAGCTCTCAACTCACCAAGACTAACTATATTCGCATAATGAGTCCAACCAGATGTATTATTATAGAAGATGACCCGGCTTTTCAGACAATTATAAAGTCGTTGGTTTCGAGACTACCTAATTTCGAGATTCTCGATCTGTTTGATAATTCGGTAGATGCCGCCCTGTTTATAACACGAAAAAAACCTGATCTGGTATTTCTTGATGTCGAGATTAATGGGCTGAATGGCCTGGAGGTTCTGGACTCATTAGAACATAAGCCAAAAACCATTGTCATTTCCGGCGATAAGAACTACGAGGCAGAAGCCAAGGACCTTGGTGTGGATGCGTTTATCACAAAGCCCATTTCAGACTTCAATTCGTTTAAGGAAATCGTAGAGGGAGTCATTTCCTGACAGATTTTTTTCTGGAAATTTCCAACCTTCTTATCCATCTGTCATCCTTAGGACAGGAATTAGATAACACGATTCCTTCATTAAATAAACCTTAATGAAGCAACCCGACCATCACCATCAACTGGTAAAAGATTTCAGGGGTGGAGATGCCACGGCTGCGAGGAAATTGTATGATCTCTATTCAAAAGCTATGTACAATACGCTAATAAGGATAACCGGAAACAATGAAGACGCAGCAGATCTGCTACAGGAGGCCTTTATCAAAGCTTTCCGTAAGATTGACACATTTGGGTTTGAGTCCACTTTCGGGGCGTGGTTGAAAAAGATCGTAATAAATACCGGCCTTGAATTTCTTAGAAAAAAGAAAGTCAGATTCGAGGAACTGGAGCCTATGATGGAAATCAGATCTGAAGAAACAGAGACCATTGAGATTCAACCTGAAAAGATCCATGCCGCCATTAAGACGTTACCTTCTGGTTCGAGGACTGTGGTTTCCTTATACCTGATCGAGGGATTTAAGCACGAGGAAATTGCAAATGAATTAGGGATTTCAGTTTCCACCAGTAAGACGCAATACATGAGGGGAAAGAAAATGTTACAGGAAAAATTGAAAGGGATTTTCTATGAGAATTGATCTGGAAAAATACGCCAGCGACCACCGTGAAAAGCTGGACGCTGAAAATCCTCCTTTCGGTTTATGGGAGGGGATTGAGCGGGAAATCACACCTTCGAAAAAGCAATTTAATTGGATCTGGAAGGCAGCTACTATCACCTTACTAGCCATCTGTGGCCTCCTCATCTACCAGCTCGATCAGCAAAATGCCAACAGATTATATTCATTAGGTGACATCTCGGAAGAGTATAGAAAAATCGAGGAGGGCTATAAGGCCAATATTGCAGCACTCGAAGCATCTCTCCCCAAAGAAGAACTATCGAGCGATGATTTTGCCTGGGTATTAGAGGAATTGAAATACCTGGATAAAGTAAACGAAAGATTCAGACGGGACATTAGAGATAACCCTACAGACCCCAGGCTGATCGAAGCACTCATCGATTATTACGAAAAGAAACTCAAACTCCTCAGAATATTAGAACTCGAAATAAATAAAAGGAACAATGAAAAGAACAGGGATATTCGTTTATAGTCTTCTCATATCAGTTTGCATACTGGCAGACTTTCGGAAGCCACCGGAAACCAGGGAGGTTAAATTCACACTTGATGTCCGTCCGGATGTAAGGATCAGTTTTGACGGATCAGACATAGATCTTAAAATCGAATCCTGGGACCAACCGAAAGTGGAAGTCCTGGCGGTAATCGAGTTTCATGGAAGAGAGAACGACAGGGTACGTTCTTTCCTTGAAAGTTTCGGAGATATAGTCCGGTCGAAAACCGGCAGTAGTCCTACCGAGGTTCGTTTCGATGCAGATTTTGATGAACCAAATAAGGTGCAGATCGGATCAAAAAATGTGGGCATCATTGTGGGGTACAACGAAGATGATCTAAGAATATCCTATAGTCTTAAGGTGCCTTCATCGGCATCCCTGGACCTTAAAAACTCATACGATGATATACGTATAAGCGGTAGTTTTCCAAAAGCGGAAATTGAGCACTATTCGGGAAGATTAAAAACAGAATCGATTGATGACCTTGAGCTCGATCTTAAGTACGGTGATGCGGAATTGGGTAACATCGGTATCCTGAGGGGAGTGTTTTATGAGAATGATGTGGAAGTTGAGGATTTGGATAATGGAGATATTGAAGCTAAGTACTCCAATCTGGAATTTGGCTCTATCGGGGAGGTAAGATTTGAAATCTATGAGAGTAAGGTAAAGGCTCGATCAATAAGTCGAATGGAAGGGGAATTTAAGTATGGTTCGGTGGAGGTTGATGGTAATGCCGGTACCGTGGAAGTCGGCTCAATCTATGAAACAGAGATGGAGTTTGGTAGTGTAGGCAGACTTCAGGTTAGGGAGAGCAAATATTGCGACTTTATCGCCGGGAGTATTCAGACTTTTGAGTTAAATAAATCCTATGAGGACGAAATTGAGATTGGGACATTGGGGTCCTTAAATACTTCGTCAAAGTATTCGAATTACGATGTAGATCTGCTGGAGAGATCATTCCAATTGACTGACGGATATGAAGGAGAAATTGAGATTTACGGCTTCTCACCAAAAGCGACAAAATTCCAGGTAGATTGTAAATACTGTAACATTGATCTGGGTGTAGGCTCAACTCCATTTACCATGGGAGCCAATCTTCAGTATGGAGATGTGAATTTCGATGATGCCTACGTACAAAGAAACGTTTACATCCGGGACAATGACAGGCTTGAGATCCAGGTTTCTTCGAAAAACTTTCAATCAGAAGGCCTAAAAATTGATATTCGGGGATATGAAATCCAGGTGGATCTGGATTAATTCAGATCCTCCCACCACCTCACATTCGGTGCTTCTCCTATTTCAAAACGTTGTCCTATATAAGGGTGAATAATATTCACTCCCAGACTTTCAGCGGCTTTGGTAGACCGGCGGATTGGGTCCTGCCAATCGTGAAGCGCAAGATTAAAGCCACCCCAGTGGATCGGCATCATACTGGCAGCACTTAAATCCAGTGAAGCCTGGACTGTTTGCTCCGGCATCATGTGTATTGCCGCCCATTTTTCGTTGTATTGTCCGCATTCAAGCATCGCGAAATCAAAAGGTCCATAAAGTCTCCCAATGTCTTTGAAGTGTGGACCATACCCGGAATCTCCGCTGAAATAGACCCGTTTTTGCTTACCGATCACCACCCATGAAGCCCATTGGGTTTTATTCCTATCGGAGAAACCTCGTCCGGAAAAATGCCTGGAAGGTGTGCATACAAGCTGAAGGTTCTCAAATTCCGATTCATCCCACCAATCGAATTCGGTAATCTTTTCTTCCGGAACTCCCCATTTCTTCAAATGTCCTCCGACACCCAGGGCTGTAAAAAAATGTCCCACTCGGTCATGAATTTTACTTATGGTCACATAATCCAGATGATCATAATGGTCATGGGAAATAAGGACGGCATCTATGTCCGTTATTTGATTTAGATCAATAGGTTGTTCATAAGGAAACCTTTTCGTAAAAAACGGTACCGGTGCACTGGCAGGTCCAAGCATCGGATCAAGTAAAAGTCGCTTGCCTTCTATCTCCAATAATATCGCCGAATGACCATACCATGTGGCATATACCATTGAGTCCGATGTAACCTGATTACCCTCCCCAAAACGCGTTGGAAGAAGCTTTTGAGGTTCGCGTCCCTCACTGTCCATCATTTCAGGAAGCAGCTTGAGACCTTCCCAAAAATCCATGTCCATCCTTGTTTCAATTAGATTCTGAAATTCTCCTCGGTATAATTAGGTGATTTTTCTATTTCAGACAGCCGATCACCTTCCGGAGCCTGTCCAAACTGCGGGGAGGTATTCATAAATATGACTATACCCAGAGTAAACAAGACTATCAGTGAGACAACACCAATTAGGATCCTAATGAAAATTTTCATGGAGTCAATTTTGATTACGGTAATTCAAATGCACAATGTAAACCTAATTATTGTCGCAAAGGTTACACTTCAAAGCATGTCAATGTGTCATAAGAAAGTAAGCTGGTCATCTTTTTGATAATGTAGGGCTTTACCGCCTGAATTATGTCAAAATCAAAAGTAACCATTGGACACGTTTTCAAGACCATCATTCTTCCTCGTTGGAAAATCGTGGCAGTGGGCCTAGTGCTTATCATCATCAGTAGACTGGCCTCCCTCGTACTCCCTGGAGCTAGCAAATATCTAATGGATGACGTGGTCGTCAACCAGGATATGGAGATGTTAAAGACACTCCTGATCGTGGTCGTTTCGGCCATTACTGCTCAGGCAGCCACTTCCTTTGCACTTACGAGAATTTTGAGTGTGGAGGCACAGCACTTGATTGCACAGCTGAGGGTCAGAGTTCAAAGACAAGTGATTTATCTGCCTATCCGCTTTTTTGATAATACGAAAGCCGGTGAACTGGTCTCCAGGATCATGAGCGATGTGGAAGGAGTCCGCAATCTCGTTGGGACGGGACTCGTTCAACTATTTGGAGGTATTCTCACTTCCATCATCAGTCTTTTTCTACTGATCAGGATCAGTCCAATGATGACAGTTTATGTACTGGTTCCCGTTGCGATATTCGGTTTCATTTCGCTCAAGGCATTTGGATATATCCGCCCTATATTCAGGGAAAGAGGGAAGATCAACGCAGAGGTCACTGGTAGACTTACTGAGACACTTAATGGAGTTAGGGTGATCAAAGGATTCAATGCGGAGGCCCAGGAGGTAAAAACATTTGACGAAGGTGTGAACAGATTGTTTCTTAATGTGAAAAAGAGCTTGACTTCAACCAGCCTGGTTACCAGTTCCGCTACTTTCCTGCTTGGTTTGGCCAGTGCGGGTATAATGGGTATTGGCGGGTATATGATCATGGAAGGTGACATGACAATCGGTGATTTCCTTTCGTTTACACTTTACCTGGGCTTTATGATTGCTCCTATTGTTCAGATGAGTAACATCGGAAGTCAGCTTACCGAAGCGTTTGCCGGTCTGGACAGAACAGAGGAGTTGATGAATGAAGCGCCTGAAAATGATCCGGAGCAACGAACCATAGAGCTTAAAGAGATCAAGGGAGACATCGTCTTCAAGAACGTGTACTTTGCTTATGAGGAAGAAAAAGACGTCCTGAATAATATTTCCTTCGATGCCAGAGCAGGTTCGGTTACTGCCCTTGTGGGATCATCCGGATCGGGTAAATCCACCGTAGCAGGCTTGGTGGCTACATTCCTCAATCCAAGAGATGGTCTGGTTACGATAGACGGGCAGGATATCACCAAAGTATCTCTTCAGGACTATCGCCAAAATCTGGGAGTGGTTTTGCAGGACGAATTCCTTTTTGACGGAACCATCAGGGAAAATATCCTATTCCCAAGGCCTGAGGCAACGGAAGAACAATTACTTGATGCCGTAAAAGCTGCTCACGTAAGTGAATTCACGGACCGATTTGAAGACGGTCTGGATACGGTGATCGGCGAAAGAGGAGTAAAACTATCAGGAGGTCAGCGCCAAAGAATTGCCATCGCCAGGGCTATACTGGCAGATCCCAAAATACTTATTCTGGATGAAGCCACGTCCAATCTGGATACCGAAAGTGAATCTCTCATCCAGGAGAGTTTGACGCGTTTGATGAAAGGGCGCACTACTTTTGTGATAGCGCACCGGTTGAGTACCATTAGAAGAGCCGATCAGATATTGGTCATCGAAAAAGGTCAAATAGAAGAGCGTGGTAAACACGATGAATTGATCGAAAAAGGAGGAAGATACTTTGACCTGTATACCTATCAGGCCAGGATATAGATTAAGGCTAAACTATGTGCCAGGGATCTGGTCCTTCCTTTTTTAAGGCTGTCGGCTTCCCGATTATACTTTGAGTTTTAAAATTGCCTTTGTCCAATTGCCAATATATATTGACGGATTCCTTAAGAAATAAATAATTGAAACTCGTTGAATACGCAAGAAGCTATTTAACTGATGAGATTGCAGAGATCAGAAACAGTGATCGAAAAGAATGTTTAACCCAATTGTCAGTTGAGGAAAAAGCCTTTGTGTACAAGTATTCATTGGATGGATACAAAGAAACCAATCGGCTTTTAAGAACCGAAAAGAGACTGGATGAATTTGGTACACATCTTAAAAGTGTTCTTCTAAAAATGGAAAATTATGTGGGGGTAGTTTACCGGGGAGTGAATTTGAAAAATACCTCTATGGATAAGTATTATGAAGCTTTTCGCAATGAAAAGCCAATTGAAGAAGCCTCTTTTCTTTCCACAAGCAAGAACATATTAATTGGAAGTGGATTTTCGTCGAACACACTATTCGAAATCTTTTCTTTAAGTGGTAAAAACATTGATGAATTGTCGGCGTTTGGAATGTTTACTACTCACATCCGAAGAGGAAACGAAGAGGAGGTATTGTTTTTGCCCAACAGGAGATTTCGTATCTTAGACATACAGAAGCAAGCAAAAGCGGTAGTAATGATGGAGGAAATCGTATGAGTAACCGATTTGAAGAAAAGTTTGAAGTCGATGGTCTGAACATGGAAGATATAAAGGGAGTTATAAAACTAATCTCCACTTCCAAAGAATTTAACAGTGCCTTTCATACAAGTGAGTTTCTTGAAGAAAAAATCGAAATCACTGATTCGCTTGTTAAGTTCTTAGAAAGCTATATGGCATTTCTCAGTGTTAGCTCCAAAAGCACAGTTTTTAAAGAGAAAAAGTTGGAAATTTTAAGATTAATCGGAAAACTGAAAATGGAAAGCGAGCTTATCAAGTTAAAGAGTGGTCAACAAAGTCTTTCGAAATTAAAGGCTTCAGCCAAAAATCTTGAAAAGAAAGCTCAATCAGCTTTTAGCGACTAGCATTAATACTACGAATTATCTTTTAAGGAATTCTAAAATGCATCATTGAGACAGCACTGCTTGACTTAGGCCGCTCCTACGTAGTGTTCTTTTGATGTCATAGCCATACCGGAAAGTGAACTTACCGGACCCAGTTGTTTGGATTCCACTACACTGTTCTTGCCTTTGATTAGCAAAACCTCAGCCGGAGAATAGCCCATTTCTTCTGTTTTCCTCACCACTTTGTCATAAAATTCCTTCGCAGCATCGTATTCACCCCGGGAGAAAGCATACTTATTTTCATGCTTCTGTACCGGAGCACCAGGTATGACCCAATAGGTGATGGCATTGACCATATAAGTCGGCTGGAACTGCTTAAAAAAATTCTGGATGGCTTTTTTCATGTGGTTTAAGAATTTTTCAGGTCAAAAGTAGATTTTCATTGTTAATCCTGCAATAAAAATCCACGCATTGTCATTTCGGTCTACTAATATAATTAATTAGCAGACTTTTTTGAATGCAGGAAAAAGCAAAAATTATTCTTCGTACTTTCTGAACATCACGATCGCATTGTGTCCGCCAAATCCGAAGGTATTGCTGATCGCAACCTTAATATCATGTGAAACAGCCTTCCCTACCACGATATCCAGATTCTTCGGTGCTTCAGGGTCAATCGTTCTGGTATTAATGGTCGGTGGAACTACCCCATGCTCCATAGCCAGAATGGATGCGATCCCTTCCACTGCTCCTGCACCTCCCAGCAAGTGTCCGGTCATGGATTTGGTCGCTGAGATTTTCGGAGACTTTTCCGTAAATACCTGGCCAATGCCCTTTAATTCGGAGATATCCCCCATTGGTGTGGAAGTGGCGTGGGTATTTACATAATCCACATCATTGGCTGAAAGTCCGGCTGATTGTAAAATCATCCGCGTCGCCCGCGCAGCCCCCTCTCCTTCCGGATGAGTTGCTGTCAAATGATATGCATCAGATGTCATGGCTCCTCCCCCGATTTCGCAGTAGATTTTGGCTCCTCTGTCAAGCGCATGATTGAGTTCCTCTAAAATCAGGGTACCCGAACCCTCACCCATTACGAATCCATCGCGGTCTACGTCGAACGGTCTGGAAGCTCCTGATGGATCATCATTTCGAGTGGAGAGTGCCTTGCTGGCATTGAATCCCCCTATCCCGGATTTGTTGATGGCGGCATCGGAACCACCGGCTATCATGAGATCCGCATCGTTCCATTTGATGTGGTTAAAAGCCTCAATAATTGCGGTATTGGAAGTGGCGCAAGCTGTGATGGGAGCATACGTGATCCCTTTGATTCCATATTTTATGGAAATCACACCAGCAGCCATATTTGGAATGATCTTCGGAATAAAGTAAGGATTGAACCTGGGTGTCCCATCACCTGCCTCAAATTCCGCGATGTCATTATGGAAACTCTGAATTCCACCGTTCCCGGTTCCCCATATCACACCTGTACGAAATACATCGACTTTCCCAAAATCTAAACCTGCATCAGCCAGTGCTTCCTGCGTGGTGACCAACGCGTACTGAAGGTAGGGATCGTTAATTCTGATCTCCTTTCGATCCAGGTGTTCGGACGCATGGTAGTCCTTCAACTCGCAGGCAAATTTTGTTTTGAACAAAGAGGTGTCAAAATATGTAATGGGTCCGGCACCGGATTTCCCATTTTTCAAACTTTCCCAAAAGTCTTTGACATTGTTTCCTATAGGTGTGAGGGCTCCAAGCCCTGTTACCACTACCCTTCTATTGGTACCCATACCTAAGTAAATCGATAAATCGGAGTTAAAGGTTTTAAAATCCAAAATTGGGTCGGTAGGATGACTTTTCAAAAACAGACGCCAGGTCTCTTCCAAAAACAATTATTTGCATGAGAAGTGAATTACTTCTTTTTTTGCCACACCTAAAAAATCAATCAGGATGAGTGATATCATAATTAGCGGTATTCAGCAGATCGGTGTCGGTGTCAAAGATGTGTACGAGGGATGGAAGTGGTATAAAAAGTACTTCGGATTTGACGTGCGGGTCTTTGAGGAGGCGGCCGTAGCGAACTATATGCTTCCCTATACCGGAGGTGAACCGCAGGCACGCCATGCGGCCTTGTCACTCAATCTACAGGGTGGTGGAGGATTTGAAATATGGCAATACAAGTCCAGAACACCCCAGCCTCCGAAGGAAGAAATTAAACTGGGGGACCTGGGTATTTATTGCGGCAAGCTCAGGACCCATGACGCCAAAGCCGTCTACGACTACTATAAATCCGAAAATCTGGATTTACTGACTGAACCGATGGAAGATCCGAGGGGCCATTTGCACTTCTACGTCAGGGACCTGTACGGCAATGTGTTTGACCTGGTAGAAGATAAAAGGGAATGGTTCAAAGATGAAGGAAAGCATACGAGCGGTACTTTTGGAGCCACGATTGGTTGCAAGAACCTGGAAGACAGCATCAAATTTTACCAGGAAATTCTGGGATATGAAAAGGTGATCTATCAGGGTGAATCCACTTACGAAGATCTAAAAGGTTTACCTGCAAGAGGAAAGAAATTTAAAAGGGCCATCCTAGGTGATCAAAATCCGAGGGTAGGTGCATTTGCCAGAATGTTTGGTCACAGTGAGATAGAGCTGATTGAAGCTACCGAAGAAAAAGGTAAAAATATTTTCGAAGGCCGATTTTGGGGTGACCTCGGTTTCATACATTTATGTTATGACATCAAGGGTATGGAATCACTTCGGGACAAATGCGAAAAAGCCGGTCATCCATTCACGATCGACAGCAGTAAAGAGCAGGAAGGTGAATCATTCGATATGGGAGAAGCCGCTGGTTATTTTTCCTATATAGAGGATCCAAGTGGTACGCTGATCGAGTTTGTGGAGACACATAAAGTTCCGATCATGAAGAAACTGGGGATCTTTCTAAACCTTAAGAAAAGAGCCGTTGAAAAGCCTCTTCCTAATTTCGTCATCAAGGCGATGGGTCTGAACCGATTCAAAGGCTAAGACAAAATTTAGTAGAAAACAGATTCAATTTTTTTCCTTTCTTTCTTACGGATTTTGAAGGTTCATGAGATTTTTTTCATGCCTCTAAATCAGCTATTCCTGCCAGAAAAGCCTGTTTTTCACCTGTTTCGGTTAGTCTCTGAATAGTGCGGATACAATATTTATTGTAGCTCTTTCGTTTGGGCAAATTCTCGATTTTTTGGGGTTACTGGTCCACTTTGACCCGTATGTAACCTGACAAATTGAATTACACGTTTTTGCACAAATTCTTAAACAAACTATGAAAAAACTAGTTGGAAAAATTCTGCTTACTGGGATTAGTATCATGATCTTAACCAGTTGTTTTGATGATGATGAACTACCAAACTTCGCATTTGAGGAAGATTCACCTGAAGTATTAGATGAGATAACCGTAGAAGAGCTCGCTGAGATAACTGCTCCTCTTGACGGGATTTTCGGGAATGAATCCGGCGCCAGATCCGAAGGAAAGTCAATCGATGAGATCACCGGACTTCTGGAGGAGTTTATGGAAGGTTCGGAAGTACTGGAAGTTTCTGAAGGAGAAGACCGGGGCTTACAAGTCTGGGAATTTGAAATCTTGCTTTCAAATGGTGCTATCATGGAAATTGTGATCGTACCTGAGCTCTCCAAAGTGCTTATGGTTGAGGGAAACGATGGGCCATACGAATACACAATCGAATTCGGTGATACTTTCATCTCTCTGGAGAATGCCTTTGACATCGCTCTTGATGCGGTAGAATCAGGTGAGATCCTGAGATGGGAGCTCGAATTAGAGGAAGAAAACATATGGGAGTTTGAAGTCATTATTGAAAATGACTTTGGGATCTTTGAAGTGGAAGTAAAGGCTGTGGATGGAACTGTCCTAAAAATCAAAACGGAAGAGGATGAATTGAATGATGACAGTGAGGCACCGGAAGACATTTTGGAGCAGGTGTCCGCAATGACAGATGGTGAAATTATCCACTCAGAACTTGATGAAAGCGACAAGGGAAATATTTGGAAGATCATTGTCCAGACTGAATCGGTTCATAGGCTTTGGTTCCTGTTCACCGAAGTGGGGGAACATTTTCTCACAGAAGGTGAAGGCGGTCCATTAGGATACCAATTTGATCCGGGTGAGGAGTATCTCAGCCTGGCGGAGACTGGTCAAAAAATGTCGGAAGAATTCGGTCCGATTCCCTATAAAGAATGGTCTTACAGACAAGGTGAGGATGGAGAATGGAAGTATCATTTCCATTTCCCTAAAGACGGATATGAATATTTCGTAGTTATGAATGCCACCTCAGGTGACCTTGAGATCATAGAAAAACATGGTGATGATCACCTTGGAGAGGTAGAGGTTACTGATGAGATGAGAGAGATTGTTGCCGGTTATTTCGAGGGAGACATCACCGAAGCCTATAGAGTTCATGAAGGAGATTCTGATCTGCTATATTTCAAGGTAGTGAATGATGCCGGAGCCGTTGTGAAAATAGGATTAGACGCTGAGTCTCTGGGATTAAAATATGTGACTGGTCTTGAAGGACCCTTTGACTATGATTTTAATCCCGGTGAAGATTATATTTCATTATCTGAGGCATTGGAAGCTGCCAATAACCATTCGGAAGGTGAGTTGGAGGAATGGAAGTTTAAAATTCATGATGGCGCATGGTACAGAATAGATCTTGAGACTGCTGACGGTAAGATCGGGATTTGGATCAATGCAGTTTCTGGTGAGGTAGTGGAAGTAGAGGATCGGGAAAACGTCGATTTACCGGCCGAACTACTGGAGCAGGTCAAAACCTATTTCGACGGTGATCTTATTGATTTGCATGTGGAATCCGATGGTGATTACTGGTACTTAAAATTTGGTTTTGATGACTCAAAAATTGAGATGAAACTATCTGGTGAGGGAGAGATCATAAAAGTGAATGGTTTTGAAGGCAATCTTGATTATGAAGTGCTTTTCGGGGATGATTATATCTCATTTACGGAGGCCATTGCGATTGCAGCTGAGGCAACTGATGGAATGATCGTTTCATGGGAATTTGAAAAAACCGATGACGGATATGTCTTTCAATTTACAGCAAAAGTTGATGGAGAAGACGTGTATATCCACGTAGATGCCATAACTGGTGATTTGAAGGATTAGTCAGAAGTTAAAGGAGGAAGGACTAGCCCTTCCTCCTTTTTTTGGTATTACGTATATTAGCTAACTTAGCTAAGCTTATTACGTTTTATAATTAAATGGAACAGTATAACATCCATACTGCAAAAACACATCTTTCGAAATTGCTTGAAAAAGTAGCTAATGGAGAAGATATAATCATTGCTAAAGGAAATGAGCCCGTTGCTATTCTCAAGAAGTTTAATCCTCCCACAACTCCAAGAAAAAGCGGACAATTAAAAGGCAAAATTAAGATTGCCAAGGACTTTGACGACTTTGGAGAGGATCTTCAGAAAATGTTTGGACTCGAAGAATGACCTTCCTGCTTGATACTCACATTATTCTATGGTGGCTTTCGGATTCATCTGAATTGAAGATCCCTACGAAAAAGATTATTCAAAACCGGGACAACCGAATACTAGTTAGTGCTGCTTCATTTTGGGAAATCAACATCAAGTCTTCTATTGGGAAACTTTCAATAGACAAGCAATATTCGAAAATTTTAATGAACGGTGGATTCGAATTTCTCGAAATCAAACTATCTCATACCATGCGAATTTTGGATCTACCTCCAATTCATAGCGATCCGTTTGATAGGATGTTGGTAGCTCAGGCAATGGAGGAAAATATTAAACTCATCACCAGGGACAAATTGATATTAAAATATCCTCTTAATTACTTAGAAGCATAAAAGTTATTCTATGCCTTTTTCCTCAACTCGAATACATCATTCCGGGCATAATGTCCAGCTACATCCATATCCATTTTGGACTGGGTAAGCGGATCCGCAGAAAGCTGACCAATCAGGATACCCTTCCTGTCCCAGAGTGGCCCCGCAATGGTTTCTCCGTAAGGATCTACGATGACACTCCCTCCCCTTGTCAATGTCACCGGTAATGACTTACGATCTTCACCTGGCAAGTCCTTTGGATAATCAGATCGCAACACGAATTGATTACAGCCCAAAACATAACATCGGCCTTCAGTGGCAATATGTCTTAAGGTATGTTGCCAGGATTCTCGATGATCCGCAGTAGGTGCGCAGTATAGCTCGATGGATTGCTGATAAAGCCATGTTCTGGCAAGCGGCATATAATTTTCCCAACAGATTAATCCACCAACTCTGCCTAATTCAGTATCCAATACTTCCAGATCATCACCTTTACCTTCTCCCCAAATGACCCTTTCCGCTGCCGTTGGTTTCAGTTTGCGATGACTACCCAAAAAATCACCCTTCTTATCAAAGTAAAAAATGGAGCAGTAGAGCGTGCCTGACTTGACCTTTTCCACCACACCAACGACTAATAAGACATCATTTTCCCGGGCCATTTTTCCCAGTCGTTTGAAGGCCCCATCCCCTATTTCCACCGAACTGTCAAAATAGCGTTGCCAGAGCTCCCTCCCTTTTGGCTTTCTGGAGCCAACTACCGTTCCGAAGGTAAGTCCTCTCGGGTAGCCGGAAACAAAAGCTTCCGGGAATAGGACAAGATTCGGTTTCTCTTTTTTGGCCAAAGCCAGGAGATCTTCCATTTTATCAAGGGTTTTATCCAGGTCCATGAAAACCGGACAATCCTGCACTACAGCTACCTTTAAGTCTTTCATGAAATTATTCGAATCTATTTCAGTATTTACAACGTTATGGAAATGGCACTGTAAATTGGCTATTTTTGCAGTTGTTCTTTGAAATATGGGGCCGAATGGAATCGACAGGAAGTGTAAGTGATGTACTTGCATGCCGGGTGTTGAGTGTGCACGCGTGATCAATGCGCTCGAACTATAATTGGCGAAGAATCTTACGCCATGGCTGCCTAATCTTGATCCGATAGGATAAGATTGCAGGCTTAAACGAGTCCACGATAAGATCGGGACCGGGCCACATCCTACCAGACCTCTGTCTTTAGGGTTTGGAATTGGGGTGTCACAATTAGAGACTAGTCCTGGAGAGGTCACTAATCCGGGGCGAAGCTTCAGTGACTGGCAGAAAAGGTAGGTTGTTATTTGCCAGCCCTTCTGTGAGATTTAAGAAATAACTAAGCATGTAGATGGTCCATGATTTCCTTAGCTGGACGCGGGTTCGAATCCCGCCGGCTCCACAATAAATCAAATGTCTTAATGAATCCGAATACCAAGAAAAATGAAGCTTTGCTTCGATTTTCGAGGTTGAGGATTTATCAAATGACTACCGGTCATTTGGACGTTTGATTTTGACTTAAGAAGTATAGGGATCGTGAAAACAATCCCGCCGGCTCCACCTTCGCCCGCTTTTTATTTTATACCAATAGCTATGGATAAAGAAAGACCGACGGCTTTTGCTTGCGCCGAAGCTTCAGCGAAGGAGCACGGTGAAGAAACTCCACCGGGATTTAAGTCTCATTACGTTTATATGTTGTGATCGTAGATTTTATATAGGTTGTTGGTACAACCTATATAACCCTACAAAAAATTTATCGTATATTACTATCGTATCTTGAAATATGATTCTTAAATACCATGAAAGTAACCGCAATTTTGCCAGATGACATTATTAACGACGTTAAGGAGTTTACAGGTGGTAAAAACGTCACGGAGAGTTTAACACATGCACTTAATGATTGGCTGTATCAAAAACGACTGGAAAAATTGAATAGAAAATTGAAAGACAATCCAGTAGCTTTTAAAGAGGGTTACAGTGCGGATTCTATCCGAAACTTAAGTAACAGAAATGATCGTTCCTGACACCAGTATTTGGATAGAATTTCTTAAACAGAATGCGGAAATAAAAGAAAAGTTCATTTACCTGCTAGAGGGCAGGAAAATAGCCGTAATCGAACCTATTTTTGCCGAACTTTTATACGGAGTTCGTTCAGATCGTGACAAAGATTTAATACTATCGTACTGGCAAATTTTACCCAAAATTGAATTCAAAGAAGGTTCCATGCTGGAAGCCGGACAATTTTCAAATAAAAATAATTATCACAATTTGGGTATTGGATTAATGGATGCGTCTATTCTAAAGCCGGTAATAGACAATGGATACCAAATCTGGACTTTAGATAAAAGAATGAGCAAGGGAGTGCCGTATGAATGTCGCATTTCTCCATAATTCCTGAAACGAAAATAGCATTGGCCAAATAAGCTAATCCTTTGCTATAACCTCCTCTTTTCCCATCAGTAATCCCCTGCCCTTCCTTGCGCCGAACAGACTGGTCCATGAAATCCGAATTCTCTACTCCGCCCTGACAATCTTATCCCGAATTTCTCTCCAGGTCACCAAAATGACACCATTCCTCCCCAAAAGTTCCTTCGTTGATTCCCGGGTGAAAAAGTCATAATCGATTTGTCTCCAGTCTGAGGCATAATAATCATATCCTGCGGTCATGGCTTTCATCTCGTCATTGTCGTATGCAGTATGTACGAGAAGACATGACAACCCCTCCGGAAGATTTACAATTACATCAGTGTAAAAGTCTTCCAACCCATTATCAAAATCTTCATTAAAAGCCATATATAGTTTATCCATCAATACATCTTCAGGTGTACTTCCCATCTCTTTCATCACCTGTTGTACGATGGGTTCATCTTTAGGAAGAAATACTGGTAGATTGAACTGCCTGCCGACTTCAATGTGAGCTTTGAGAAAATCCGGATTCATTCTAAGCGTGTACATATGAGCGTCCAGATGTGTCACGTCAATCCCGAATTCAATGGCACGAAGTACCTGGTTCCTAATTTCCAATTCCACCTCTGCAGGTTTACCCATTCGAAGGACACTGTCCTGAGTTTCATAAAAATGACCATAATCATTTACCAGGCTTGAAACCTGCTCCAGGGGACTGACAGGACCCCACTTATACGTTTTCCATTCGCTGTTGAGCGTCAGGTGTAAACCAAAATCAAGCCCTGAATTCTCCTTTGCGTATGCCGCTATCTGAGGAAACCATGGAGTAGGCACCATAATGCTCGCCGAATTCACCAAGCCATTTTCCATCGCAGTAATGCTGGCTTTGTTTTCAGAATTGCTTACACCCAGATCATCGGCGTGAATGATGAGTAGCTTTGCATTGGCAGGATAGCCAAGTCTCTGTGCAACTGTATTCTGTGCCAGGCAGTCATCAATGAGGAGGAATGGACACAAAAGGACAGCAACGCAATATTGGATTTTTGAGATCATCATTCAATATAAATATTCATCCCTTATTTATCACCTTGCCACATTAACATTCCAATTTTCATAACTTTCCACTAAAGTCCACCTCAGGTGTCGTTCGACAAAAAAACATTCGAATTACTATTTAAAGAATACTTTCCCTATCTGTGTTCTTTCGCGAATAAGTATGTGGATGACATGGATGAATGTAAGGATATTGTGCATAATGTTTTTCTTAATCTTTGGAACAGGAAAAGCACGCTTCATACCGAGACTTCACTGAAGTCATATCTATTTACATCGGTGCACAATCGCTGCCTGAATTTCATCAGGGATCGAAAGAAGATTGTCAGACATGAATTACCGCTAAGTGAGGAGGCACTTTATGAATACCTCGATTCATCGGACTATCTGGAGCAGACAGAGCTTGAGAAAAAAATTAAGTCCATCATAGATTCCTTACCGGAAAAAACCCGTGAGATCTTCCTTCTTAACCGGTTTGAAGGTAAAAAATACGCGGAAATAGCAGAATTAAAAGGGGTGACTGTAAAGGCGATTGAGGCGCAAATGACCAAAGCACTTAAAACTATGCGGGAAAACCTTAAGGACTATCTGGGAATACTGTTGGCTATTTTAATAAAACTGTTAGGGTAGATGGGACTTTATGTGTGGAGATATTAGATAGAAATGAGTAAAGCAGCCGAAAATACTGAATTAACAAACCTTATCGTCAGAAAACTGACCGGTGAGATCACCAATGAGGAATCAGACCGGTTGGATCAAATGCTGATGAATCCGGAAAACCAGAGGCTCTTTGCTGAGCTGGAGAAGGTCTACACTCAATCGGCTCATGTACGGTCCTTCGGTGAGGAAGAAATTACCCGTGAATGGATCAGATTGGACGAAGTAATCAGTAAGACCGATGGCAATCGCAACCGGCAAATCACCTGGGTTCGGGTGGCGGCTTCCGTCATAGTTCTTTTTTGCATTTCTATGGTGGCCTACTATTTCATTTCGCAGCCCATAGTCGTAACGGCAGAGTCCTTAAAAACGGAGGTACTGGAAGATGGCTCTTCCATAACCCTGAATGCCGGTGCTTCCATCAGTATTCCCCGGGATTTTAATAAAGGAAACCGGAACATAAACTTCGAGGGTGAGGGCTTCTTCGATGTTTTGAGGGATGAATCTGCCCCCTTCGAAGTTGCCGTCAATGACCTCACTGTGCGGGTATTAGGCACATCCTTTAACATTAGAGAGGATGAATCCAAAACCGAAGTGACACTGGTGACAGGTTTGGTCAGTTTGTCAGCAAATGGTACCTCCATTGCCCTTCAACCCGGAGAAAAGGGCATTTACAGCCATGATTCCCAAAGGCTTTTTAAAGTGTCCAATGATGATCCTAATTTCCAATCCTGGATGACCAGGAAATTTCAATTTGAAGACACACCACTTCAGGGGGTTATCAGCCACCTAAACAATGCATATGGCAGCACATTATACATCGAAAATGAATCTTTGATGAATTGTCCGCTCACTGTAAACCTTGAAAATCTTGAGTTAGAAGCTATACTGGAAATAATCTCCAATACCCTTAACATCGAGATAATGGTAACGGAAAAGGGTACGTTGCTAAGTGGAAGTTGTCAATAACTATAAGTGAGGCAAATCCGCTACATACTACCTCTCATGACCCTCATTCCAATGGCAGTTCGGACTCAAAACATCAGTCTTGATCAAAAAATCACGATTGAGATCACTCAGCAATCTCTGGAACATGCGCTTACCGAGATTTCCAAAGAAGCGAATGTAGAATTCTCATTTAGCAGTAAGCAGATCCCACTGGAAACCCAAATCTCCTTAAACCTCGATGACCAACCTCTTCATCAGGTACTGGATCACCTGTTTGAGGACTTAGCTATCGAATACCTATTGGTCCAGGATAAAGTAGTCCTGAAGAAATCGAAGAATACAACTTCAGAGAAGACTAAATACACAATTAGCGGAAATGTGACTGACGTACAAAATTCGGAAAGTTTAATAGGTGCAACCGTGAGAATCAGGTCAACTACCAACGGTACCCTTGCTAATGCCTACGGTTTTTATTCACTGACCCTGGACCCCGGCAAATACCTCATTGATTTTTCATTTGTCGGATACGAAACCAAAACAATAGAAGCCAGTCTGTTCGCTGATACGAGAATGAACATAGCACTCAGTGAGGACTTTTCCGTGCTGGAGGAAGTGATCGTAAGACCATCTGACTCCATTGAAAGAAATACGGAAATTCATCAAAACGCCACAGTTATTGCACCAGAAATGGTCTCCCTGAAAACGGCAGCGTTAGGGGAATCTGACCTTGTCAAATCACTGGATGCCATCCCGGGCGTTCAGCTTTTTCGGGATGGTTCGACTTTTTTCAACGTCCGGGGTGGCGATCGGGATCAAAACCAAATTCTTGTAGATGAGGCACCTATTTACAATCCCGCCCATTTTATGGGACTTTTCAGCTCATTTCGACCGGAAGCCATAAACGATATGAAACTTTACAAGGGTAATCTGCCTCCAAGAATGGGAGGTCGTATTTCATCGGTTTTGGACATCAAAACAAGGGAAGGCAATATGAATCGGTATGGCATCGAAGGGAGTATGGGACTGATTTCTGGTAGACTATCCCTGGAGGGTCCTATCATTAAGGAAAGAAGTTCCTTTTTTGTTTCGGGCCGCAGATCCTTTATCGGAACCATTTTGAGGGCTAATGACCCCACGATTTCCTCTTTCTATTTTTCCGATTTCAATGCGAAGGTCAACTTCACCATTAACAGAAACAATAGAATTTATCTTTCTGGATTTAACAGTCAGGATGAATTTCTGGGCAGCGGGGGTGTTGGATGGAACAACAATGCGGGAACAATCAGGTGGAACCATATTTTCGGACAACGACTCTTCTCCAATACTACGTTTTATGTCAGCAGGTACAACTATAACCTGGTCGGTGATGCCGACTTCACCTGGAAAAACCATGTTGCCAATGCTACGGTTAAAACAGATTTCTCCTTTTACCGTGACCCCTCCAATACCATCAATTTTGGTTTCAAACTAAGTGGGCATAATTTCAATCCGGGTAACATTGAAGATTCGACTGGTGCGATACCTGCAGGTTATGAATTTGTGCCGAAACGAAATGCTACGGAGTTCACTCTTTACACCGGGCAGGAAAAGAACTTGAATGATCAATGGACCATCAACTACGGACTGCGACTGAGCAGATGGACCAATTTCGGGCGAACGGTAGAGTACGAGATTGATGACAACTACAACGTTATTGGAGACACCACCTTTACGGAGCGGGTACCTTACAACAATTACGGCAACCTGGAGCCCAGGCTGGGAGTCTACTTCCATCCAAACGCCAAAAACACGCTAAAACTGACTTACGGGAGAAATGCCCAGTACATGTCTTTGATCAGCAATTCCATAAGTCCCTTTAATAATCTTGAGGTCTGGCTACCTGCCAGTGTGAACATTCGACCCCAAACTTCAAATCAGATTGTTTTGGGTTGGTTTAGAAAAGGGAATTCCTTTCAGCTAGATATGGAGGCATATTATAAAGCCATGCAGAACCAGATAGATTATTCTAATCAATCCCAGCTGCTGCTCAATCCGAGGATGGAGGCAGAACTGCGAAGAGGTACGGGAGAGGCATATGGTATAGAAACTACTCTGACAAAAGTAAGTGGGAAGCTTACCGGCTGGGTGAGTTATGCTTTTGGGAGGTCATTTCGGACCATTGAAACTATCAACAATGGTCAAAAATATCCTACGTTGTGGGACAGACCCCATCAGTTTGTCGTCAATGGTCTATTTGATTTTAACAAGAGGCTTTCTCTAGCCGGAACCTTCTACCTTTCTTCGGGAGCTGCCATCACCTCACCTACCGCTTTTTATGAATACAATGGCCGGATTGTACCACTTTATGAAGAAGTAAATAACAGCAGGTTGCCCACGTATCATCGCTTTGACTGCTCCCTCAGGTACGAGCTCAACAGGCTGGAACGGCGCTTTCAACATGCCGTGACTTTCTCACTCTTTAACCTTTACGGCCAGGAAAATACCATCCTGAAAAGTTACAATAAAATAGAATCCGAAGATGGTATCTTCCAGGTGCCCTCCAATACCATCGACAATCGTGAGATCACACCTACAAAGATCTTCGTCTACAGGGTTGTGCCCTCCTTAACTTATTCATTCAAGATATGAAAAGGCTAATCTTGATATTACTGACAATTTGCGGATGTGAGGTTGCAGACGATCCTGCGAATCTGACAGATCCGGGAAGACTGGTGGTGGAAGCCTGGCTTACCAATGAGAATATCAGGCATGAGGTACGATTGACCAGGACTTTTAGTGAATTAAATGAAGACCCGCCAGTAGTTTCAGATGCCTTCGTAGCCATTAACGATGGAGACAGAACCATCCGGTTATTTGAGCGCATACTTGACCCTGGGGTTTATCGTCCTTTGAATCCTTTTAGAGCAGTTTTCAACAAGCCTTACATCTTGTATATCAATATTGATGGTGTGGAATATATCTCCTCTTCATCGGCGCAGTTTGTTGCGCAAATGGAACCGCCTGTCTTGGTAGAAAATGAAGATGGTTCCTACCAATATATTTATCAGGAAAGTGCCGAACCTTCGATGACTGAGGTTTACTTGTCCTGGACGGCTGAGGTGGATGGTGTACAGGAACAACAGGAGGCACAATTAAATTATTACACGCTGAATGTCATTGACGTCAATTCAATAATTCCTCCTGAAAAGGAGACGGTTACCATTCCCGCAGGCACCACCATGATCCGAAAAAAGTTTTCATTGAACGCCGATCAACAAGAGTTCATTCGTTCGTATTTATCGGAAGTGGATTGGAGAGGAGGCTACTTTGATGTGGCACATGGTAATGTGATTTCCAATATATCCGGTGATGCACTTGGATTTTTCGGAGTGTCAATGGTGGTAACAGATACAACTGTAGTTAATTGATTGTCAGATCTTTGCAAGATATATTCTTGTGTTTGGGTTGACCCAAATGATTTTTTTAAGAAATTTTGTAGGGTCAATACCGGTTCTTGTGTGATAAGGTCGATAACAGAGGAAACCCTCGGACTAAATTGAAAAAATTATGAAAACAATTAAAGTTTTAACCGCGACACTTATTTTGACAATGACCTTTGGCATCATCTCATGTGACGATTCCATCGAAGAGCCTGCTATGCAGGAAAACATCATTCCGGAGCGCTTTAGCATAGAGGTACCGGAATCATTGACCCAGGAAAATATCTCAACAAGCGGCAGGTACACTATGACCGGTGCCCGCACAGCTGACGATGACTTTAACGGACGTAACATCTATCAACTGCTAAGGCTATTTATCAGGATCGGTGAAGCTTCTGGCAATACTGTGGAAGACATCATCACCGGCATTAGAAGGTTTAACATCACTGATGTCATTTCTCTCAGCTACGAGAGTGACGAAGACGGACGGGTCAAAAACCTGGTTGTTTTTGAAAATGTCACTTACGAGGGAAAAGACTATGAGTATCAGTTGATCGTAACTGATGCCGACTCAGAAGGAAATGAAGACGGAGGAATCGGGATGGAAGTATTCTGGAATTCGGCTCCAGTTGAAGGAGTAGCTATTCTCAAACCTTTCAATATCAACAGGAACGAAGAGGCCCGTAACTCAGAAGTACTTTACAAAATTGAATATATGGACGATAGCGACCTGGGATACGATTCTCATATGATTGTGTCCATCACAAATCTGCCTTTGGAGAATCCACTCGACGATCCGTACTCCATAGACAAGCTGAAAATGTTTGTTGGCAGAACAGGAGAGACAGTAGATGTCTATGGAAATTCCAATCATCCCAATGCCAGGTTCTTCAACGAGGAGGTAGGTTTTAACTGGGCCTTTGTGGCTTCCGGGATCAAGGACAATCAGGTGGGTGTAGCCGAGGTGGGACTTCCTCCAAGCAGCCTTGACGATGACACACGAGAAGTGATTCTGGGAGATTATGCCATCAAGCAGGTTTTCACTGAGCAAATCCTGGATGTATATCCAAACCTGACTCAGGAACTAATAGACAGATTTCTAAAGGATACTGAAGCTCCCGGATATTTTGGCCAGGGAGGTTTTATCCAGGGGGGTGATTCGCCTGGAGAACGATGGGATCCTCTGGTGGAGCGAATCCAGACCCTGGTTCCGTATAACCCCACTGATATAAGCAATTTGACGATTGAGTTTTAAGAAGACTTAAATAAGAAGCCCCGGAAATGGGGCTTCTTTTTTGATACTCTATCTAAAAGAAATCACCTTGCTCCCCTAAAATGTTCTATCCTATTACCTTCCATCAACCATCTCTAAACCACAACATTGAGCTAACATTAGCTTTACTTTTCATTCACATATTACGTCCCAATGGACGCATATTTATTACTGGTCATCCTGCTGTTTGCGCTGGCAACTACGGATCTGGTGGTCGGAGTCAGCAATGACGCAGTCAATTTTCTAAACAGCGCAATAGGCTCTAAAGTAGCACCCCGTCACATTATCCTGACAGTAGCCAGCCTGGGAATAATCTGTGGCGCCATGTTTTCTTCCGGAATGATGGAAGTGGCAAGAAAAGGGATTTTTAATCCGGAGATGTTCACATTCGCCGAGGTCATGATCATTTTCCTGGCCGTGATGCTGACAGACATCGTGCTTCTTGATCTATTCAACACTTTCGGGATGCCCACTTCCACTACGGTCTCCATAGTTTTCGAACTGATGGGGGCAGCCCTTGCCGTTTCCATTTTGAAGATCTCAGCCGCGGGAATGTCTTTCGATGAATTGATCACATTTATCAATACCTCAAAGGCAACGCAGATCATAGCCGGTATATTCATTTCCGTAGGGATTGCTTTTACGGTCGGAGCGATTGTTCAGTTCTTTTCAAGATTACTTTTTTCATTCCGCTATAAAGAAAGACTAAACAAAATCGGACCATTCTGGGGAGGAATTTCACTGGCCATTCTGAGCTTTTTTCTTATCGGAAAGGGATTAAATGGTTCCAATCTCATCAGCCTCAATGCCAGTATCTGGATCTCCCGAAATGGATTTCTACTAGTCACTTTTTCCGCCATTTTCTGGACGGGAGTGTTATTTTTGATCACTCGATTCACCCAATTCAATATCCTCAGGCTGATCGTTTTTGCTGGTACATTTTCGCTGGCTATGGCTTTTGCCAATAATGACCTTGTGAACTTCATTGGAGTGCCCGTAGCCGGATTTGCTTCTTTTCAGCAATGGAGAGATTCCGGTAATAGCGTGGATGAATTTATGATGACGGCCCTTGGTGGTCAGGTACCCACACCGTCAATTTTGTTGCTCCTGGCCGGCGTGATAATGGTCATCACACTCTGGAAGTCAAAAAAAGCACAGACCGTGACAGACACCGAAGTCAATCTTAGCAGTGAACAGGAAGACACCAGGGAAAAATTCCAATCCCATCAGGTAGCAAGAATTATTGTATATTCCTTTATCAATATCTACAATGCGGTCACTTCATTTGTTCCTAAAGGCATCAAGGAAAAAGTTCGCGAAAGTTTCGATAAAAGCGAACAGGTAAAAAGAAAAAACAAACCGGCTTTTGATCTTGTCAGAGCCTCTGTAAACCTTACTACTGCCAGTTTGCTGATAGCGATAGCCACTTCCATGAAATTGCCGCTTTCGACTACCTATGTATCATTTATGGTGGCAATGGGGACTTCCCTTGCAGACAGGGCCTGGGGTCAAAAATCTGCAGTAGCCCGTGTATCCGGTGTGGTCAATGTAATAGGCGGTTGGTTTTTGACAGCGTTGATCGCACTGACGGTTTCAGGATTGTTCGCTCTTGTCATCCACCAATTCAATTTTGCAGGTGTTATAGGGCTCGTGATTCTTGTGATTGTTTTGATCATGAATTCAATGAGGATTCATAGCCGAAAACTGGCTGAATCTTCTCAGGAAGAAAAAGAATCGGATAAATCTTTGGAAACTGCCTGATTTAGTTTCAATCGGTAACCAAACTTCTGAGCTGCAGGGTGATGTCACGGGTTTCGTTCCCTTCCTTCACCTTAATATTCAATGTACTACCATCAACTTTGAAAAGCTCTTTTACTTCCGCCATGTTGATTTCGCTCATTGTTTTTTTACCATTTACCTCCACAAGTTCAGAGTTTATCTTGATATCGGCCTCAGAAGCCGGACTTTCTTCAAACACCTGGTGAATCAATACTTTAGATTTGTCCTGGGAAAGCTGCACATCAATCCCGGCACAATTAGCATGTAAGACGCGGCCGTATCTTCTGTTGTGCAGCATATAAAGCATCTTGTTGGCATAGTCATAAGTAATGTTAAACATACTCAAAATCTGATTGCCAAGGATACCTGAGACTTCCTTGTGACCATGGATTCCTGTCTTTACCTGGCTGATGCCAATGGCAATGTCTTCCAGTTTTTCCGGGCCGAATTGAAAGGAAATGATATGACCTTCATACTGAATGGCTTCCACATCCGAAATGGTTTTTATCGGATAGCTGTAATGCTTTCCGGTTTTGTGAATGACATCATACTTATTGGCGTAAGGTGTATTGAAATCCAAAGTGGTACCGGCTCCTGTCATTACGAAGAATGTGCCATCATGAGGCTCTCCATTGTTGAGCACGACAGTACCTTCAATAACAGGGATCGAATGTACCAGCTCAAACGGGATCGGAGTACCTTGTGTAGGGCCGTCACCGTATTCGTAAACCTGCAATATTTTCTCGTTATAATTAATTCTGACAGTATGATGCCTCATAAAATCATAACCCACAATACCATCAAACTCTCTCCCAAGACTAATCTCAAGGTGATCCAGCTCTGCAGCGTAGACATTGATGTTTTCTTCCATCTGATAGCCATTGATGGAAATAGTGTTATGCTTAATAAGCGATCCTTTGACCATACCCTCATTCAGCACCACTTCTCTCTGCACAAGCTGAAGCCTGTCCGCCACATCCTTGTCAATCACAGTAATACCAGATCCCGTATCAAAGATCATATCCAAAGGCTCCGACCCATCTACACTTGCTTTGATGAATATGTGGTCTCCAAACAATTCGAATGGAATACTGGTGACGGCGGTCTGGCCAAAGCATATCGATCCTGCCAGTAATGAAACAATAAATGTTAGTTTTCTCATCGTTAAGTAGATAGTTTGCCTCATGCTGTGGGTACTTCTTTAAAGCTACTCCATGTTGACAAAAATCCTGAAAATTCTCTCAATAGTGACCTATTTATTTTGTGAATTGAGAAAAAAAGTTGGTCTTATATAATTATTATAAGATTATATTGTATAATACTGATATTGCACATTTTTCAATGAATTACTATCATTATTTGGATTTAACTTTCGTAAAGCCCCAAAGTACCTTCAAGCAGTGTTCGAATATGATTGCGATACCCCTGTGATTCAATGACCTCTACACCGTCCCTGAAACTAAATATCAGAGCATCCAGCTCGAAATTTGGGATTACCTCAATCTCTACCTCCAAATACCCATCCTCGTTTTCCTGAATTTTTTTCTGCGATCCGTGCAATGGCTTCGTTTTCACATACGGTGCCATCTTCGGATCAAATCTTAACCTGATCCTCTCCGGCTCAGCACTCTCCCGTCTGATGCCTATAATGTCTTCAAAATATTCCTCGAAATTGAATTGTTTATTCTCAATGAAGGCGACATTCTCCACTTCTTTAACCTCAATTATGCGATCCACGCTTAGCGGTAAGAGTGCATCCCTTCTCTGGTAATATCCAAATAAATACCATCTGCTGTCATACTCTTTCAAGTGATATGGATGGAGTCTGTGGGTTCGCTCTGTATCAGCCGTGAACGTTTGATACCGAATGTCCAATACTTTTTTGTGAACAATGGCCTTGAATATTGGCCCGATAAACTCCCTCCCTTTCAAAAACTCGTTCGTTTCAAAGCTTATGACCGTAGGGTCATTGACATCTTTAAATGTTCCCAACTCAAGCTTACTTACCAGTTCCTCTATCCATTCAAATCCGGGAATACCTGCAAAACGATTGAGAATCATCGCAGAATCACGTAAATGATCGATCTCTCCCTGGTTAAGTGGCTGGTTTCGAAAAGAATAATCTTCATCGCTGTACCGGTAATACTTCTTTCGGTCATACCAGTATGTTTCTATTGGCGCCCGAAACTCCAGTCTCATGTCCTTGATGTCCTGATAGAAGGTAGTCTTTCCTACAGGCTCCAATCCCCGGAATTGGAGGTCGTTGTTCACCTCCTCCAACAGATCATCAAAAGAATATCTCCTGGCGGTATTTCGAATACACCTATCAATTACATGGTACCGAATAAGTGGCTTTTTATGTTCTGGCATTTAGCAAAGGAACAAAAATTTACCACTTGTTCGGTATAAATGAACAAGTGAATTCTAACCTTGTATCGTGATCAATATGATTTGTGTCTCTGGGTGTATGATCCCATCCACAAATCCTGATCAAAAAAACAAAGTCCGTCTCTGGGTGTTGGATCCTAACCGGACTTATAGTTACCCTCTTTCATAACCACCATCTGCAGGTCCGTCTTCCCAGACGGACCTTTTTTTATATCTATTTTTCAGTTGTTCGGAAAGAGTGAACAAGTAAGTTTTTTGTTTGTATCATCAAGAAAACAAAACGATGAAAGCAAAAAATAAAATGACACTTAGAACCATGAGTCGATTGTCCCTTATCAACAGAGAGAAAATTGACAAATACGCCATGAACAGTGAACGAGTCAAAAAAACGCACATTAAACAGGCATTGGAATGCCCTCAATTTTACAATTTTTAAATGAATGGAGGTTAAAGGGAATTAATCTGTCCTTATTGTTTTTCTATTTTAAGTTTGACACTTAATTATAGGAATTTGAATTCAATAAAAATTGGAATCCTGGGTTATGGCATGGCTGGTCAGACCTTTCACGCACCGATCATTGCATCGGTTGAAGGTCTGGAGATTGCGGCCATTCGCACCCGGAATAAAGATAATATTGCGAGAGCCAGAAACCTGATCCCAGGTGTTAACATCGTTCAGGACAATGAAGAAATTATCAATGATCCTGAAATAGACCTTGTGCTGGTTTTGACTCCAAACGAGTATCATTTTCCATTGGCTAAAGCTGCCCTGGAAAAGGATAAACATGTGGTGGTAGATAAGCCTATTACCATTCATTCAAAAGAGGCACTTGAATTGATCAAAGTGGCTGAGTCCAAAAAGAAAGTTTTATCAGTTTATCAGAATCGACGATTTGACGGGGATCTTCGAACAATCAAAAGCATCATTGATGCAAAAACACTTGGTAAGCTGGCTGAATTTGAGTTGCATTACGACAGGTTCAGAAATTTCCTGAAAGGCAACTGGAGAGAAAAAGATGAACCTGGCTCCGGAATTCTTTATGATCTTGGTCCACATATCATTGATCAGGCTCTTTACCTTTTTGGTCTTCCGGAAAGGATTTTTGCGGATGTAAAAATTCAGCGAAGTATCTCATCCACCATAGATTATTTCGATCTGGATCTTTTTTATCCTGAAAATTTCAAGGTTATACTAAAAGGTGGTATGCTGGTAAAAGAACTCGGCCCCAGAATGCAGCTGCATGGAGAAAATGGATCTTTTATCAAGTACGGGATTGATCCACAGGAAGAATCCTTGAAAGCCGGATTACTTCCAAACGATGATCCGAATTGGGGACGGGAATTACCTGAGTTTTACGGAACCCTCAATTATGTAGAAAACGGAAGTGATAAAAGGCAACAGGTGGAAACGCAGCCCGGTGATTACAGAGATTATTATCGCAACATCCGGGATGCTATAAATGGTGAGGCCGAGCTTTTCGTGAAGCCAACCGAGGCCTATCATAACATCAGACTTATAGAATTGGCGATGGAAAGTGCAGAGAAACTTACACCCCTTCAAGTCGATTTTAAGTAATGACCAGGACCCACTCATATGAAACAAAGCTGACCTGGATTGGTAATAGGGGAACAGGAACTTCCGGATACAAGGATTATTCGAGAGATCATACCATTGCCGTGGGAAATAAACCTCTGATCAAGGGGTCATCCGATCCCTCATTTCGTGGTGATCCATCCAGATACAACCCGGAGGAGTTACTGGTATCCAGTCTATCGTCTTGTCACATGTTGTGGTTCCTTCATCTGGCTTCCGTAAATAACATTGTAGTTCTGGAATATGAGGATCAAGCCAGTGGACTAATGGAAGAGACAGAAGATGGAGGCGGTCAGTTTTTGAGTGTGACACTGTCACCAATTGTGACCGTGGCAGAGAAATCCATGATTGACAATTGTCACGACCTTCACATAGAAGCAAATAAGCTTTGTTTCATTGCCAAATCTGTCAATTTTCCTGTTCACCACAAGGCAGTTTCGAAGGTCAAAGATTAATCTCAAAAACCGCCCCTGAACCGGGTTTGCTGCTGACGGTCAAAGTGCCTCCATGTGCACGTATCAATTGCCTGGAAAGGCTAAGACCTATACCCGAGCCTCCTTCTTTGGTAGTATAAAATGGCACGAAAATGTTTTCTAAAGTGCTCTTGTCCATGCCAGGGCCATTATCCTTCACCCTGATTCTGCATGCCCCTTCGTTTTCTTTGATCTCCAGCACTATTTTTCCGTCCTCCTGATCTTCGAGGATCTCAATGGAGTTTTTTACAAGATTTATCACAACCTGTTCAATCATACCAGGATCAACGTTCTTCTCCATTTTTTTGACATAGGCATTCAACTGCAGGTCGATCCCCTTTGATTCCGCTTCCTTTTTTTCCAGACTGATCACCTGCTGAAGTAGCTGCACAAGGTCAGTATTTTCAGGTGCCGGTTTTGGTACTTTCGCGAGGTCGCCGTAAGAAGAAACAAACTTAACGAGCGTCTTACTTCTTTTTTCTATGGTCTTCAGACTGGTCATAAGGTCCTCTTCATCCTCCTGGCTTAATGACCTCAGATTGCCGGTTTCAGGATCTATATATTCTTCCATCATCTGGTTGATGAACTCTGTGAGCGTAGAAATCGGGATCACACTGTTCTTGATTTCATGGGTCAGTACCCTGATGAGCTTTTGCCACGACTCTATTTCCTTCTGATCCAGCTCTGAATTGATGTTGTGGAAAGCGATGACCTTGTATTCATTGCTTTGAAGTTTCAGGGGCTTTGCCACCACAGACAAATGAACCTGCTCACCGAAAATTTCTGTTTTCACCAGAATCTTACCATCTGCATCGAGCTTCCGGATTGCGTGAAGCAAATCCTCATTCACCCTTCGGATTCCCTCGAGTTTAGTGATGTGCGGAAGCTTGAACAGCTCTTTGGCAGACTCATTTACCAGCGCTATCCGATCGTCTCTGACATCAAATGCCATAAGTGGTACACCACTATGCTCTACCACAGTCTTCAAAAAATGATAATTTGATTCCTTCTCGCCTCTTAGCTTGATGAACTCCCGGGTGATGGTATTAAATGCTTTGTGCAATGTGTCCGAACGTCGCTGATTTTCAGGATAGATGTTCGAAAAATCATTCTGCTTTATGGCCATCAGAAAATGGCCAAGATCTCTGTTAGATTTCTCAATAAAACGAATCAGTTCGATAAATGCGATTATGGTAAACAATACCAGCCAGCAGAATAAAAGCCAGAATTGCGCTTTTTCGGTGATGACATAATACGAGGCAAAACCTAGTACGAAAACGATCAACAGCCGGAGCACTACCTGCAATCTGAAATTACTAATGCGCATAGGACTATAATGATACGGTTTTCAAATCAGTCTCTACTCTTCGAGACCGTATTTCTTCATTTTACGGTAGAGAGTAGTTCTCCCAATTCCTAGCTCGGAAGCCGCTTGGGACAGGTTACCGTCCGCCTTCTTGATGGCTTTCTGAATGGCTACCTTCTCCACGTCCTCCACTTTCAGGGAGGTTTGCTGTACGTTCAACGTCTTTCGGGGCATCAGGAAATCATCCTTTTTTAAAACCCTTCCGGAACTCATAATGACCGCCCGCTCAATTACATGCTGAAGCTCACGTATATTTCCTGGCCATGAATAATCCTCCAGTACCTTGCGTGCGGAAGGTTCGATACTTAAACCAGGTTTCTGATATTTCTCTGCAAACCTTTCCAGAAAATATTTTGCCAGTACCATCACGTCTTCCTTCCTGTCACGAAGCGGAGGTATCTCAATCTCCACCGTATTAATCCTGTAAAGAAGATCCTGTCGAAATTCACCGGATTCGATCATCTGATACAGAGGCATATTCGTAGCACTGATCAATCGTACATCAAACGATAGCTCTTTTGATGAGCCTACCCTGACCACTTTTTGGCTCTGCAATAAGGTCAGCAATTTCACCTGCATGGCAGGACTTAGGTTACCGATTTCGTCCATAAACATTGTCCCTCCATCCGCAATTTCAAAACGCCCCGGCCGATCCTCCTTCGCATCGGTAAAAGCCCCCTTTACATGTCCGAAAATCTCACTTTCAAAAAGACTCTCCGTAATCGCACCCAGGTCTACCTTGACAAGAGGCTCCTGGTTTCGACCGGATATCCTGTGTATTTCCCGCGCCAGCACTTCCTTGCCGGTGCCATTTTCTCCCAAAATCAAAATCGATGCATCCGTAACAGCCACTTTCCTGGCAGTTGCCATCAATTTTCCCATTGCATCCGAAGTGTAAATGACATTCTGGAAATCCGCCGAAATTTCATGGTTTAACAGATTTTCTCTTTCCTGAAGTGTCTCCACCTTCTTCTTTGATCGTCTGAATTCGAGGATGGTATTGACTTTCGACAGCAGAGATTCCTTCTCCCATGGTTTTACCAAAAAATCCACTGCCCCTAATTTCATTGACTCTACCGCAAGATTGATATCTCCATAAGCCGTGTTCATGAGTACATGAACTTCCGGATCTATCTCCTTTATTTTTCGGAGCCAGAATAAGCCCTCATTTCCCGTAGTGACACCTGCCTTGAAGTTCATATCCAGAATGATCAGATCGATCGACTCTCTTTTTACAAGTGTTTCAAGCCGATTGGGTGTACTTTCAGTCAAAACCTGCTCAAATTCTCGTTTGAGGATCGTCTTGGCGGTAAACAATACATCCTGATCATCATCGATGACCAAAATTTTCACTTTCTTCTTCAAATTGGGATTCAGTTATTGTCCCCTCAAATGAAGAGTTTGTTTCATTACAAAACAAAATACTGCTCCATAATGATACAGTTTTACTCGTATTTCAAAGACTCAGCAGGATTGGTGACAGCGGCTTTCAAAGCCTGCGTTCCTACGGACACCATGGCTATGACCAATACCAAAACACTCGCCCCAATGAACATCAGGATACTCGGAGTGATACGATACTCAAACGACTCCAGCCATCTTTCCAGCAATACCCAGCTTACAGGAATGGCTATCATCATAGCAATGACCACCAGGATCAAAAAGCGTTTGGAAAGAAGAAGCGTCACCTCCCTCACATTCGAACCGAGGACCCTTCTGATTCCAATTTCCTTTAGGCGTTTTTGGACTGAAAGTCTTGTCAGGCCGAGCAAGCCCATCCATGCTATTAAAAGTGAAAAGACCGATGAGGCATTCATTACCTTATTCCATCGCTGTTCCTCCTCGTAGCTGTAGTTGATCTGATCATCTACAAAATGATATGTGAAAGGCTTTTGCGGATTTATTTCCCTGGATACACTTTCCAGGAATGACATCACATTGTTTAGTTCACCAGGCCCAATCCGAACGATCATGCGGTTCAAAAGGGAAGGCCACACATAAGTGTTTAAGCCTGTGATACCACTACCTATGGCAGAAACATCCAAAGCCAAAATCAGAGGCTCGATTTTATTGTGAAGTGAACTGAAATGAAAGTCTTTCATTACTCCCACAATCTGATGAGTTTCATCAAAATTCTTTCCGGGAATCTGTTGATTTAATGGATCCTTCCACTCAAAATGTCTCACCAATGCTTCATTGACCAGAATGGCTTTTCCGGAGTTGGCTCCATCGGGATGGAAATCTTCTCCTTCTATGATTTCTATTCCCATTGTCTCTACAAATCCCGGATCTACCTGATTATAGAATAGGAATTGCTCAGAGTCATCGGTCTGCCTGAAGGACAGTTCGGTCCAGGGATCTCTGAAATTATTCATGGTGGCTGTCGCACCAAGAACCTGCGGATGGGTACTGATCCTGGATTTAAACAGATCAACAAGCTGATTGGCGGTCTCCGGATCATCCGGACTGAAGAGATCAATTTCTATCAGTTTCTCCTTCTCAAATCCCAGGTCCTGATTTTGGATAAACTGCATCTGGGACCGGATGGCCAGCGTGCCGATGACCAGCATTATCCCCAACGTGAATTGCACAATGATTAACACCTGGTTCAGATAGCTCTCTTTCGATGAAAATAGTTTTACACCTTTCAAAGCAACGACGGGTTGGAACTTGACCAGAAGGAGTGATTGAATAATACCTGCCGTCAGTCCAATCAGAATGACCATCAGGATAAAAAAAAGAAGGTAATCCAGGGAAAAATTAAATGTAATGGTGCTATCAAGAAAATCGTTGAAAAGAGGAACAAGTATATAACACAATCCTAATCCCAACGCACCTGCCAATCCTGCTATGAAGATCGACTCGAAAATCAACTGAACGGTGAGCATCCTTCGGAAGGCTCCCAGTGTTTTTCTCAGGCCGATCTCTTTGATCCTGTTCATCGAATGACCAGTGGAAAGAGTTATGAAATTGATACAGGCCACGATGAGGACAAGCAAGCCAAGAGCAGCCATCACCCATAAACGTTGTGGATCCGTATACGAAGCAAGACCCTGCACTTCAGGATCCAGGTGCATGTCAGAAATGGGCTGAACATCTATCACCCAGTAACTACCATCTGGTCTGGTCTCCCTACCAACTGCCTCTGTCAATACATCTGCAATATTTTCATCCGGTATCGCACCGAATTTCAGGTAGAGTTCTGTAAAGGCAACACGAAATGAGGTCATGGCCCCGGCACTTACTATTTCCATTCGCTCAAAGGGTATTAGAAAATCAAATTCAAGACTGGATGCTCCCTCCAGGTCTTCAATAATACCTGTTACCACAAAAGTCTTGATGCTATCATTTAGGATTAAGTCAATGGACTTTCCAATCGGGTCTGTCTGATCAAAATACTTCGCTTTCGTATCGGGAGAGATCATTATCGCACTGGGATCAGAAAGTGCAGTGAATCGATCTCCCTGAAGTACCGGATAATTGAAAATCGTAAGGAAATTCGGATCGGCAAAAGCTATGGTCTCGGTATAGGGTGTGTTGTTCATCAGGACGGTTCCGCTACCGGTTCCAAATCTGGTGTAAGCTTCTACTCCCGGAACGTCTTCCTGCAAAACCTCTCCCAGGGGAATTGGTGTAACACCACTCTTATCGCCCATTATATGGCCTTCTTCCGATCTTGTGTAGGAGATCGCCCGGTAAATGAGATCTTTCTCTTTGTGAAATTGGTCATAGGAGAGTTGTCCCTGTATAAACAAGAAAGTGATCAGGGCAAACGCCATTGCGCTTGAAAGGCCGAGGATATTGATCAAGCTGTAAAAACGATAACGCAGCATCGACCTCCATGCTACCAGCAGATGATTTTTATACAGTCCCATTTTTATTAATTCTGTGTTCCTTTTGTTTCTAAAAATGATTTCAGGATGAATGAAGCGGAGCGTAGTCCAAATGAAAATTATAGTAGCTCGAGTACGACCTTTTTGTTCACAGTTGAGCTCAAACTGCTCCACCAGATCCCCGAGAATTCCTTCAGCCAATTGAGGTGGACAAATCCAGTTCAGCAGATTTGATGCCCATTTTGGTGGTTGATGCATTTTACTGAATCAGGCTAAACTTCAATTCCGGCAAATAATTCCAGAGCGTCTGACGCTGATCCTTCATCTCCTGCAAAACAGCTAAACCTGTATTTGTAATTTGAAAATAGCGTTTGCGACGTCCTCCACGGGTAGCGGTGGCTCCTTTCATGTCAGATTTCACCAGTCCTTTATCCTCCAGTCGGTACAACGTAATGTGTGCCGCACTCAGATTCACCTCCCTGTTCAACCGACTTTTGATTTCCTTGACTATCTCGTTTCCATAAGCATCCTCGCCAAGTATGCCTACCATAGTCAGGATCAGCTCCTCAAACTCTCCAAGATATGTTTTTGACATTTGTATATAGTTTGTAAAACAAACATACGGTATTTGTATTGATTTTGTAAAAGAAATATCTGGGAATCATTCTATTAGCAACAACCTTACGACCCTCATAAACAATTAATGAACTTTTTTAAGAAAAAATATAACATTATCAATACATATACGTTAATCCAGAAAGAAGAAAATTAGAACAAACGCTGTTTTGATAGAATT
This sequence comes from Cyclobacteriaceae bacterium, assembly GCA_965228045.1. Lineage (GTDB taxonomy): Bacteria > Bacteroidota > Bacteroidia > Cytophagales > Cyclobacteriaceae > JANQEU01. Next base: position 4,279,822 of record OZ245789.1, read on the forward strand.
TTATTTCCTAAGAGACTCTATCGACAGGTAAAAACAACCGTATTATGAACGTAGTTAGAATAATCAGATTGATCCTGGCCGTATTGTTTATAGCGATCATCGCTTTTGCCAAAACAGAGAGTATCGACAACTTTTCTCAAAACAAAGAAGCAACGGCTGAAATAGTACCCTAGTTTTTTTTGAAACCATTTTCTCCTTTAACTTGTAAAAGAAAGGAGAATATGTCGCACGAAAACTCGTATCCTAAACAAATTAAGCTCAGCGATCATGCTAGTGGCAGAACTGAACTTCGCGCCATCGTATGACATTCGAGCCTATTTCTGTAGATATTTTTGGAGTAAGATTTGATGAGCCCGTCACGACCATCACCGATCTTTTTGTGTCTGCAGTTTGCTTCTATGCCTTTTACAAAATTCACAAGGAAAAGCCGGGGAGTAAGCTATTTGTCTATATGAAGTATTATTTCCTGTCGATGGGTGTTGCCACAACTATTGGTGGCCTAATCGGTCATGGATTTCTTTACATGTTCTCGTTTGCATGGAAATTACCCGGCTGGCTTACCAGTATGTTTTCCATCGCACTGCTGGAGAGAGCATCGATTGAGTATGCCAGACCCTTTATCAAAAAGAAAAAAATCTTTAGTTTTTTCGCGTGGTTGAACATTATAGAGCTGACCACCTTCGTCATCATCACTTTTACCACATTGAATTTTTTCTTTGTAGAGGCACACAGCGCCTATGGGTTGCTGATCGTAGTTACCGGTTTTCAGGGATTCATCTACATGAAAAGTAAATCCGACGCCAGTAAGCTGGCGCTTATTGGCGTCGGATTCGCAGCACTTTCTGCTTTATTTTATATGAATGAATGGGGTTTGCACCAATGGTTCAACCATTTTGCGGTAAGCCACTCTTTCATGACCATAGCTGCCTATTATTTTTATCGCAGTGGTATGACTATGGGATCAGAGATCGATGTAGCCTAGTACTTCGCAGGCACGCCTTCTCCAGGTGTGGTGTTAATTATAAACTCCCGGATGTGATCATTTGCATTAATGAGGTCTTCATTTCTCAGATACATCATATGTCCAGATCGATAGCCTCTAAAAGAAAGTCTGTCTTGCAGCCTGCCACTTGGATCCAGATGCCACATAGTGTACTTAGCGTCAAAATATTGAGTGGCACCGTCATAATAGCCAGACTGGACCATGACGTTCAGGTAAGGATTCTGCGCCATAGCCTGTCTTAAGTTTTCACCGGTATTGTCACCACTTCGATCCCAGGGTCTCACGGGACCAAACATGTTATACTTAATGTCGGTTTTGTAATTCAGCACATTGGTGTAATAGTAATTTATGGCAGGAGTAAAGCTGTGTAACCAGGATGTAAGCTCGGAATTGAAGTCAGGACGAGTCCCTGCATCAGATCGATCCATTCCCTTGTATCTCGAGTCAAGTCTGCCGATCGTAAAACCTTCTTCTCTCAGCAACTCCTTCCAGAATGCACTGGTGGGCACCTGCAGGTTATTCTGTAGAATGAATTTTTCCGATACACCGGAGTACATTGCCATTTTCGCAGCTGCCTCATTCTTCTCCTCTTCAGATACAAACCCTCCTTTTGCCAAAACGGGTAGCAGGTCGTTGATTGCATAATCCTCTGCTTCGGCAAGCACATCATCGAGGTCTTTGGACTGAAGGTCCGAACCTAATTTTTCATGGTACCAGGCAGCGGCCGCGAAGTAAGGAACTCTGGTGGCAAAGCTTACCGGGCCATCACGGTCAACACCAAGACTTGTTGGAGAAACCAGGATCACACCATTCAGGTACATCCACTGAGAATTTTGAAGCTCAAGGGCTAGTCCCGATACCCTGGTGGTGCCATAAGACTCACCGATAAGGTATTTTGGAGACTCCCAGCGATTGACCCTTGTTACGAATGTATTGATCCACTCCGCCAGGTACTCAATATCCGCTTCGACACCAAAGAAGGTCTCTCTTTTAGTTTCCTTATCCAGGATTCGGGAATACCCGGTGTTCACTGGATTAACGAAAACAATATCCGCTACATCCAGGATGGAATTTGGATTGTCTTTTACGCCATAAGGCTGAATAGGAAATCCTTCGTCGTCCACTTTCAAAATTTTAGGGCCGGTGTATGCCAGGTGCATCCATACAGAGCCTGATCCGGGACCGCCGTTAAATGAAATGAAAAGTGGCCTCGGTGCCTTATTTCGGATATCTGTTCGCTCGTAATAAGTATAATGAAGTGCTGCAATGGCTTTGCCGTCCTCGTTCCAAACAGGTTGCGTACCCGTGGTGGCCTGATAGGGTACGGCCTTGCCTTTAATGGTAACTTGATGATTGGTGACCACGGTTTCGTTTGCTGCCAGTGTCCTGTCCTGGGCTGTGAGAATACCAATGGTCAAAAGAGTGATTAGGCTCAGTAGATGTCTCATTTCTTTCAGATTATTTTTTCTAATCTAAACCAAACCTACTTTGGAGTCAGAGATTAATACACAAGTGCATCAATTCTTGGGTAAATGGTTCGGTGAAGCGTTCGGTTTTATAATTCCAACCCTCAGAATTCCCTTGGAATGCTACCCACATTCCCTACCTATAGGCTCCGGGAATGACGTAAAATAACACCGTCATTCCCCGAATTTTCGTAGAAAATCCTAGGGGAATCTCAAAGTAAAGAAACGTAACCATACACAGGATTCCCTTAGAATACCACCGCCAAAAGCGCCACCCATAGATTCAGGGAATGACGTAAACAAATACCGTCATTACCCGAATTTTCGCAGAAAATTCTAGGGGAATCTCGAACCCAAGAACCTTAATTAAAATCCTTAGGATTCCCTTAGAATCCCCCCGCCAAAGCCCTCCTCTAGATTCAGGGAATGACGTGACTCACATCACGGCAAAGTGAATGTATTTCACAAATTTTATTCCGTTGTAGACAAAATGTAGTCGCCTGATGCTGTTCAGAGTTACTGTCTCTTCCTAAGTTTAGTCCCGTTATCCCGGATTTCATTCTCGTCTGACCACAAGATGAAACTAAGTGTTAACATTAAATAAAACAAACCAGCTATGTTTTTATTTAAGGATGGGAGAGTTAGGTCTTCCAATTATCGATTTGTGCTTTTAGTCCTCATTAGTCTGCTTGGAAGTGGAGTGAAGGGGCAGGAAAAAGAATCGTATATGCTAGACTCAGTGAATGTTACATGGGAAGCGGCAAGGGGCTTCTTTAAAGAATTGGGAGATGTACGTTCCTTATTGAACAATTACACTGTTCTCGAAATTGCTCGCGATCCCATTTTGGTTGATTACATGGAAGGATTTAAGGCCAGAAATAATATTGACATGATGACTGTGAGCTATATCTATGGAGAGCAATTGTGGGAGAAGGTTTTCGGTGATCCAAAAAAGAAACAATTTGAACAGGCTTCCGGTGATTTAGTAAAGTCCCGAATTGTATTTGAAAGAAAGGCTCCAAAGACTTCCGAGGGATATTACGTCTATCTGGAAGTAAAGGGCGGGAGTACCAAAGTCTACGAGATGTTTGATTTGACTGAGGCAGAGTTTGACAGTGTAGTCAACGAACATGCAGCAATACTAGGTACGAACAACACCATTTACACAGATCCCGGAGATGCCCATGAATCTGTAATTCATGCTTTAATTGGGGCTTTGAGTGAGATTGAAGGTGGTGAGATGTCTGAAATTGACCTTCAACAGAAGACAGATAGTGTTGCGTCGACAAAATCGGATTCAATCACAACATCGGATACAAACATTTCAGAAATCGACACAATGGATTCATCTGAGGATGATTCCATGTTAGTGGAAACTTATGATACCATCCAGCATGAATTGGATAGCACTTTGGTAGTTGTAGATGGATTGGAATACAGCTATTTCGTTAGTGATGATGATGCTTGGAGGAGACAGGGTGAAGCACCTTACAAAACGATTACGCCTGAACCCAGGACGAATATACTAATGAAAGGCACACAAGTGGCTGTGCTGGAAATCGTGAAGGATGAAACAGGAATAGATGTCGCCAAAATTCAAATGAAGAGTAATGGAGATATTGAATATACAACGCTTAGTAACTTGACCCCGATCAGGGAATTTTCAAACGAAAGAAAATATAAGTTCATAAAAGACTACACCGCATTGAAAATCCCCTTCTCCGAGGATGATACTGATAAGACTTACAAAAAGAATGGTGAGATCACCGTCGATAAATACTGTGGAGGTTATGTGAAAGTAATAGGTAAGGACGATGCTGTAGAGGGTTATTGGATTGCCAAATCCGCTTTGATATGGACAGATATAGTAAATGAAGAGGACTTTCTAAAAGAAACCGAAAATGCTACGAAAGTTGGAACTCAATATGTTGGTAATGAAACTAGCGTAGCTTGCAACATATGCGTGCGAGCTGCACTGGTATTGCTTAAAGAGGATCCATCACTATTCCCACTTACCGGAAGTGGATACCATGATCCTTACAATGGCTACAAGTCAAAAGAAATATATGGATTTATCACCCACCCTGGTCAAGCCAAAGAAATCAAAGAAGACTTTGATGTGATAAGCACCAAATCAAACCTAAGTGCCCGGTTTACAGAGATCGCTAAAAAAACTGATGAAGACTGGGAGACCTATTTTACGAGATTGCAAAGCAAGGCCGATGCTGGGGCCATTGTTATTGGTGCTATGCTTAGCTCAAGCGGGGCCAGTGGCCACGTGATGATGATTACTCCTGGGGGATTGGTGAATATTGATGATAAAACGAATAAATGGGGAGATTCCTATGTTCGAAAGGATAGAAATATACTTAAGGTACCAAGGGTTTTAGAATGTGGTACCGGAGCTAGAAACAATGGAGCTCCTTTATGCAGAAATGTGGATTACATTGGGGCAACAAAACGTTTGATATGGTATGAATATTAGGTTGAATTTTCTTTTAATAATAATTCTGGTTGTCCATTATGGCAACACTCAAGACTTTGGGTTGAGAAAAACAACTGAATTACTGCAAGAGTATACGATGGATTCGTTGAACGCGGGTCGATATACCCTGGGATATATTGGCCAAAACCATTCAAAACTTTATTTCAACTATGAAAATCTACAAGACCGATCGGAAAAGATTTTTCTTCTGGAAAATCACAAACTTACCGACAGATCATCTGAATTCGATTTTGTTTTGGAAGACTACATTCCAGGGAGTGCATCCTATATTTCAAATCGATTTCTTGAGGGTGATTTTGTATTTTATGAAAGAGATTATTTTGAAAGTCCTGATGATTATGGTTATACAAAACTTTTTCTTTATTTCTTGGGAAAGAATCACTTTCTTGACAGTATCTACAACGCCGACAAGCTGATCCATTCCTCTTTCAGTGAGGATGGCCGATACTTGTTGGTAAACACCTTAAATACTTTATCGGACTACTATAACCCCGATCAGGATAATCGCATTATGGTTTATGACTTGGAAAACATTGATCAGGGAAGGATAAAGAAGCAGTACATTCCATGCATGCACTGCTCCGACAGCTATCTCGTTGAGGATCAGCTTTTTTTTACCGTTGGACGCAGAGATGGATATGAAGGTTTTAGCATCAAAGATATTTATGTGTCGCCATGGGGTAGCCTGAAAGACTCCGTGAAGATTGCGGATAACACTGATATCAAAGACATCTCTCCGGATGGAAAGTACATCCTTGGTACCCGCTTTTGGGATCGTCAGAAAACTACGGCGGTTATAGTAGATGTTTCGCAGAAAAAATACCAAATGCTACTCGGTCGAGATTATGGTGATCGAATAGCTTTTTTTTCTCACCATGAAAATAAATTTGCCTTCGATTATGAAGGTTTTATTATTTATGTCGTCTTTCCAACAGATTATCCTTTCGATGCCCTGAACTGGCGAAATGAAGAAATACCACTTTGGACTGAACAGGAATTTTGGAAGCAGTTTGAACATACACCACTCCCAAATAACGAATAAAACTCTTTCGAGACATTGAATGTTTCGTCTTTCGCCTCATTCAGATTTAGACGTAATCGACTCTATGATCTTAGACGAGAAATAATTAACCATAACCACTGGATTCCTATAGAATATCTTTCCAAATTGCCTCGTAGATTCAGTAAATGATTATAAGATCCTTTAAGACCAGAGAAATCTTCCATATTCCCCAATATGACTTTATTTGCAGCAATCATGGAAGTGCATCACTGTCTCAACTGCGGGTCCGAATTCACTAGTAAGTTTTGTCCTCAATGTGGACAAAGAGATGTCGAAAACTCGGACCGTTCCATAATTCGATTGACAATCGATCTGCTGAACAATGTCTTCTTTTTTGACAATCGGTTTTGGATAAGCATCCGATACTTACTGACCCGACCGGGAAAAATGACTGTAGAGTTCCTGGAAGGAAAAAGGAGAAAATTCATCTCACCCATCACGCTTTTCCTATTTGTGAATGTGTTGTATTTCTTTCTCTCACCATTGACTGATTACTCCTTGCCGCTGGCTGATCAAATGAAGTACCAGGCACATAGCGAAATGGCGACCCGAATGGTGGAAGACAAACTGAAAAAACATGAGCTGTCAAACGAAGCATATCAGGAATCCCTACGCACATATGCCACCAAATATCAAAGTGCCTCTGACAACATTTCAAAGTCACTGATGATCCTTAATGTACCGATCGTTGCCTTATTTGTTTACCTTCTTTCGCTGCGTAAAAGGCCTTACTACTTTGATGCTCTTATTTTCTCATTGCACTATTTCACACTTTTTCTGCTTTCCATCTCCGTTGGAGACATACTGAAAGAAATCATCCAGGCTCTGGGTGACCCGGGAGCTAATTTTTTGGGGATATGGCTCCTGATCTTCGTTCTGATAATACCCCTGACTTACTTAAGCATTTCATTGAGTAAGTATCTGGGCCATAAATGGTTTGTAGCTATTGCCCTTGGGATCTTCGTATTCATTGGCGGTGGATTGGCTCAATTTCTATATCGCGCCATTATCTTTTTCCTGGCATTCTGGAGTACCTGAGATGGGTAAGGAAATCATTTTTCATTGCGGGCTTGAACGAACAGGGACATCCTTTCTCCAAAAACAGGTATTTCCCAATGTATCCAACGTGGAATTTATTTTCGGTAAATTCTACAGGCAATCAGAAAAGATCATCCGTAATTCGTCCTACAATAAGGTATTGATTTCATTCGAATTGGGTAGGAATTTCGAAAAAGAGATTGAGGAGTTTGCCGGGAATTATCCGGATTCTAGAATCATCCTCATTCTCCGAAGACCCGAAGAGTGGATAGCCTCTCAGTATCGACGCTATGTCAAAAATGGTTTTGCAGAATCATTTTCTTCCTTCTACTCCCTTTCTGAAGATGGTTTTTTTGCTTCAGATATACTTTACTTTTCAAGAAACATCAGCTTCATTCAAAAACGTTTCACCACTCCTCCTTTGATATTGGACTATGAAACTTTGAAAGTTGATCCACGGAAATTTCTTGATTTATTAAAAACTAAAACCGGAATTGAATTTGATCCGAATCTCATAAATACCGAAGCAAGACACGTTTCGTACAATGACAATAGCCTGACATTGCTCCTGTCAATCAATAGAACCATTAATCTAAAACGGCGATATTCTTCAAAGTTTCCTGAAAAGTTGTTTCAGCTTCTATCTAAATCCATTCGCTATACAACCCTGTTTATCGGGAGGTTTATTCCAGCAACAGAGCCATTAATCCCCAAAGAAGATCTTAAAGAAATAAAAGAGCATTTCAGCAAAGACTGGGAACAATGCCTGCAGCACATTGATTATAAGTAACTGACAATTGTATATTTGATTTGATATGGAGATTTCTGACGTTAAAGGAACAGTCAAGCTGCACAATGGTGTGAGGATGCCCTATTTTGGGCTTGGAGTCTTTCAAACGAAAGATGGACAAGAGATAAATCAGGCCATCAACTGGGCCCTGAATGCCGGTTACCGACACATTGATACTGCCGCTTTTTATCAGAATGAGGAAGGTGTCGGTAAGGCAGTAAAAGCTTCCTCAGTGCCCAGGGAAGAGATTTTTGTAACAACGAAGGTGTGGAACTCCGATCAGGGTTATGAAAATGCAAAAAGAGCTTTTGACAAAAGTCTGGGGAAGCTAGGGCTGGATTATATCGATTTGTACCTAGTTCATTGGCCGGTCAAAGGAAAATATAAAGACACCTGGAAGGCGCTGGAAGAAATATATGAATCCGGGAAGGTGCGGGCTATAGGCGTCAGTAATTTCATGATCAATCATCTTGAAGACCTGATGGCCTCATGTTCGGTAATGCCGATGGTCAACCAGGTGGAATTTCATCCGAGACTTGTCCAGCAGGAGCTCCTCGATTTTTGCCACGATCATGATATACGATATGAAGCCTGGTCACCGTTAAAGCAGGGAGGTATCTTCCGGATAGAGGAATTGAAGCGACTCGCGGAGAAATATGGAAAAACCGTCGCGCAGCTTGTTCTACGCTGGAACCTACAGAAGGGGGTAATCACCATCCCGAAGTCTTCAAAAAAAGAGCGAATAGAATCGAACGCTAATATCTTTGACTTTGAAATAGAAAACGACGACATGCAATTGATAGATGGTTTAGACCGTCATGAACGAGTAGGTCCTGACCCAAACAACTTTAATTTTTAACTGGCTATGATTAAAAAAATATTGCTTTCCCTATTGGTCATTGTAATCGTGTTCTGCGCGGTTTTGGTTATCAAAACGTTTACTTTCAGTTTTAAACAGCCAAAATATGCTGCCATTGAGGGCGTTTCGGTGCCAAATACCGCCATTGAAAGATTTCAGAAATCAATTACTTTTAAGACCATCTCTTACCTGGAATCAGAGAAACTGGATTCCGCGGAATTCCAGGGATTCCATGATTTCCTGGCTGCGTCATATCCTCTTACTGACTCCGTGCTGGATAAGAAATTTTTCAACTATTCCGTACTGTATACCTGGCAAGGCACTGATCGGGATTTACCTGCAGTTGTGATGATGGGTCACCTGGATGTCGTACCGGTGGATGAAAGCACAATGGACAAATGGGATGCTGATCCATTTTCAGGAAAATTAATCGGTGAAAGGATCATAGGTCGGGGGACGATGGACGATAAGATCAACGTGATGGCATTGATGGAAGCCTCTGAGATGCTAATAGCTAATGGATTTCAGCCTTCCAGGACCATTCATTTTTCATTTGGGCACGATGAGGAAGTCGGTGGGGACAATGGCGCCAAACTTGTAGCCGAGTACCTGAAATCGACCGGACAGGAAATTGCTTTTGCCATTGATGAAGGTGGATATCTCGCAGAACGCTTTGTGCCGGGCCTGAATAAAACGCTCGCCGTGATCAATACGGGCGAAAAAGGCTATGTTTCTTACAAACTGACCATCAACACCCCCGGTGGACATTCCTCCCAGCCTCCGGCCGACAATACCATTGGTTCATTGGCCCGAGCCATCACAAAACTTGAAAATAATCAGTTTGAATACCGATGGCTGCCTGTTATGCTTGAACAATTTGATAAAGTGGGACCTGCATTCCCAGGCTTTATGGAGCGGATGGCTTTCGCCAATAAATGGCTATTTGGTGAATACCTTCTCAAAGGCTACAATGCCCACACCACCACCGCCCCTACTATGATTACAGGAGGGGTAAAAGACAACGTAATTCCCACAGAAGCCAGTGTGGTGGTCAATTTTCGAATTATGCCTGGCGAGACAGTCGAGGACGTAGAAAAGCATATCATATCAACTGTTGACGATGAGCGAATAAAACTAGAAACGATAAGCAATGTTAATGAGCCTTCTCCCGTCTCCGACTCCAACTCGGACAGCTATAAGCTCATAGAAAAAACGGTTCTGGAACTATTCCCCGATGTTATCGTCACTCCTGGTTTGCTTGGTGCTGGCACTGATAGTAAACATTTTATCGGAGTCGCTGAAAATGTTTATCGTTTTTACCCAACCCGTCTAAACCCTGAGAATGCTACCGGATTTCATGGCAACAATGAGTTTTGTACGGTCTCCAATTATAAAGAAGTGGTACAATTTAACTACCGACTCATCGAGAACCTGAATCAACCCATGAAAGTAGCCTTATCCGATGGCTTAATCGGAAAGGAACTGGGACAATAGGCGATGAAAGTGATGCACTCCTTTTTCCCGTGACGGAGAAAATCTGCCCGCTTTGTAATACCTTGATTTAAGTCCGTTGTGAACACCTTCCACCACGAACTCATCTTCCCGTTCAACTTTATCCAAAAGTGCTCCTGCCCCGGAATGCAGCTTACTTTCATCATAAACGTAGGTGAGAAATGACACTTTGGTCTGGTTCAGTGAAAGTGGTCTGACAATATTGACGGAAAGTCCCCACGGATAGTAATTCAGCATAATATTGGGGAATATCCAAAAGTAATAGGCCGCTACTTCCTTTCCGTAGTGTATATGCCCTTCCGGCAAATCAAACACGTACTCTCCTCCTTCTGAATATCCCACCTGGAGGTTGTGATACTTTCCAAGGACTGTATCATATGTACCATAGTCGAGCACTTCGTTCAGGTCCCGGTGAACAAAGGGAATATGAAAACCTTCAAGGTAATTATCAATATAGAGAGCCCAATGAGCATTGACAAGATAATCCTTGCTCTGGACGGGATCATGAACAAACTCATCCAGCGGTAAAAACCCGACATATTCCCGGACGTTATCCAGAACTTCATCGAGGTCGATATCTCCTCCCATTTTTGCGAAAAGCAAAGGTCCGATTTTAGTCAGAGGGAACTTGTGCAGATCATCGCAAGGTCTGGGGAAGTCTACCGCTTCCTTGAATTCGGGCATGGATTCAAACTTTCCATTCAGGCCAAATCTTCGCCCATGGTACTCACAAATCAGATTACGCCTCTTACCAGGATTGGTAGCCACAATATTTCCCCTGTGTGTGCATACATTGGATAAACAATGAAGTGTGCCCTCCTTATCCCGGGTTAGCATAACAGGCTCCGTGAGGTAGCCATCCAGTATAGTAAAGGGCAATACCTCCTCGTTCAACATGATCTCATGCTCATCCCCCACCCACTGCCATGAGTTATAGAAAACACGATCTTTAATTGAATCGAAAACAGATGCGTCCTGATAAAATCGGGCAGGTAGTGTTTCAGCCTGGTCAATGTTTGGGTGAATTTTATAATCCAACGGCTTATGAGATTTAATGTATCTTTCAAAATTACATTTTCGAATCAATCCAAATCAATGAGTAAGAAAAAACTTGGTTTCTGGACGAGTTCGGCTTTAGTGGTCGGAAATATGATCGGAGCTGGAATATTTCTATTACCAGCCTCTCTGGCATCCTTTGGGAGCATTAGTGCCATTGGCTGGGTCATCTCTGCGATTGGAGCCTGTTCATTGGCTTTTGTCTTCATAGAAATAAGTAAGATGCTCCCTGGCATATCGGGAGGACCCTATACATACACACGGGAAGGTCTGGGAGACTTCGCCGGTTTTCTGGTAGCCTGGGGGTATTGGGTGTCGCTATGGTGTACCAATGCGGCTATCGTAGTGGCCCTGGTCAGCTATCTCGGTGTATTTATACCTGATCTGAATAGCAATTTTTTTCTTGCTACAGGAATAGCATTGACCATCATCTGGACGATGGCCTGGCTCAACAGCCGGGGAATTAGGGAAGCAGGTATTTTTCAACTGATTACCACCATTCTGAAGATCACTCCACTTTTGGCGATAGCGCTTTTTGGTCTTTTTTATGTCGATCCTGACAATTTCTTCCCGATCAATGTGAGCCAGGAATCCAACTTCAACGCCATCACTGCCACCGTTACCCTGACCTTCTTTGCTTTCATGGGATTGGAGTGCGCTACTATTCCCTCTGCTGATATTGAAAATCCTGAAAAAACGATACCCCGATCGACCTACTTCGGACTGGCAATTACCACTGCTGTATATATTATTTGCACGGTGGTGCTGATGGGCGTAATTCCAGCTAATGAACTACAAAACTCCTCCGCTCCTTTTTCCGACGCCGCCAGGATCATGTGGGGCAGCTGGGCTCAATATCTTGTAGCCGGAGGTGCTGTCATTTCGACACTCGGCGCTTTGAATGGATGGATTTTGATCCAGGGTCAAATCCCCGCAGCGATAGCACGAGATAAGCTTTTCCCTTCCATCTTCGGCAGAAAGAATAAAAATGGAGCCCCTGCCTTCAGTATTGTCTTTTCTACCATTCTGATTTCCATCCTGATGATTATGAATTATTCAAAAGGTATGGCAGGTGCTTTTCAGTTTGCACTTTTGTTAGCGAGCATGACGTCCTTGATTGCCTATCTTTTTACCTCCGCATCTTACCTGGTAATAGGTTTCAAGAAAAAAAATATGAATTCACGCTTGGTTTTTAAGATCATGGTGGCCGTCGTCGCATTTGGTTTTTCCCTTTTGGCTGTAGCAGGTTCTGGTCTGGAAATCGTTTATTGGGGGTTCATCGGACTGATGCTGGGTGTCCCGTTCTATGTATGGATATTAATACATCGTGCTAGAAATGAGTAAAATAACCTGTCACTCTGAGGTAGGAAAGATCAAATCCCTTGTGGTCAAGAGACCGCGAGATGGCTTTATCCACCAGGAAAAAGTAGACCAGGAGTGGGAGAGACTAAATTACCTGAAGCGTCCTGACTTTGAAACTTCCACGTTGGAGTTTGAATATTTGGAAGACCTGATTGACCAGGTCAAACCAAAATTTCACTATCTGCCTGACAATCCGCATGTCACCATTGACAGTATTTATTGCAGAGATGCTTCACTTCCTACTGATTTTGGCGTGATTATATGCAGGATGGGGAAAGATGCCAGGAAAAACGAACCCGAAGAAGAGAGGAAATTATTCGAGTTGACCGGATTACCCATATTGGGACAAATTGAACCACCAGGCACTATGGAAGGTGGAGATTGTCTCTGGTTAGATGAGCATACGCTTGCCATCGGGCATACGTACCGAACAAACATGGAGGCGATCACCCAGGTCAAATCCTGGTTGGAACCAAAAGGGATTGAGGTGATAGTCGCGGAAATGCCGCATTACAAAGGTCACAATGATGTATTTCACCTGATGTCAGTCATCAGTCCGGTGGACCATAAAAAAGCTGTTGTCTACAGCCCCTTAATGCCGATTCATTTTCGAAATGAATTACTACAAAGAGGTTTTGAATTAATTGAAGTTCCCGATGATGAGTTTGATTCCATGGGGTCAAATGTACTGGCAATATCACCCGGAGTATGCATTGTGATAAAAGGCAATCCCATTACCAAAAAGCGATTAATGGCATCCGGGTGTAAAGTTCTGGAATATTCCGGTAAAGAAATCAGTCTTAAAGGATGCGGCGGACCAACCTGCCTGACGCGTCCTATCCAAAGAGAAGTTTGACAATATGAAACCAATAACTACCCTTCTACTTCTTCTAATCTGCTTTACCATGTGGTCCCAATCCAGACCAAGGGATCTGGGGATCGAAATCGGTATTTTCAATACCGGTCCCATGAATTCCATAACGGACGTTCCCGGGGTAAAGGTGGGTCATACAACGATTATCGAGGGGGACAACATTCGAACAGGTGTAACCGCTATTCTCCCTCATCAGGGAAACCTGTTTCAGCAGAAAACTCCCGCTGCTATTTATCTTGGCAATGGTTTTGGCAAGCTGACCGGATATAGTCAGGTAAGAGAATTAGGAAACATAGAAACACCTGTTGTCCTGACCAACACGCTAAGTGTACCTGTGGCTATGGATGCTTTAATCACTTACACTTTGATCCAAACAGAAAATGAGGATGTAAGGTCTGTGAATGCAGTTGTGGGGGAAACAAACGATGGATACTTAAATGACATCCAGGGTAGACATGTAACACAGGACCATGTGCTGGAAGCAATCGAAAATGCCCGGACTGACATGACCGGTGAAGGCGCCATCGGAGCAGGTACAGGTACCAGATGTTTCGGGTTTAAGGGTGGCATAGGTACTTCCTCCAGAATTTTACCGGAAGCGCTGGGAGGATATACCGTTGGCGTCCTGGTCCAGACAAACTTCGGTGGTGTATTAGAAATCGCAGGTGTACCCATTGCGAAAGAATTGGGTAATTACCCATACAAAAGTGTGATCGGGTCCAGTGATGGTTCATGCATGATCGTAGTTGTGACGGATGCTCCTGTCAACTCGAGAAATCTGGAGAGAATGGCCAAGCGCGCCATGCTTGGACTTGCTAAAACAGGAGGTATCGCCTCCAATGGAAGTGGTGATTATGTCATTGCACTTTCCAATTTCGCTGGAAATCTGGTCCCCTACCGATCAGAAACGTCCACACAAACACCCGTTGAATTGAGAAATGATTACATGACGCCTTTGTTCATTGCAACCATAGAAGCAACAGAAGAAGCGATCATTAATTCTCTTTTTGCTGCAAGAGAAATATCCGGAAGAGACGGCAATACTGCTACGCCACTTCCAGTCGATCAGGTGTTGGAAATCATGAAGAAGTACAACCGTCTTAGGGAAGGGCAGAATTAGAAGTTGAAATCAGACCCTAATAACCTGGAAGCAATTACACCCTTGTTTTTGCCCAATGCAATGAAAGATCCGTCATCAAGGTAGTAGCCTTGTGTTGATTTCGTCTCCGGATCTACAATCCAGTATTCCTTGACACTGTGTCTTTCACAAACGTCTTTCTTCTCGTCAAGGTCATATTTCGCAGTAGATGGAGAAAGCACTTCAATTACAAGGTCCGGCGCCCCATGCAATCCGTCTTCCTCTATCAGTTCCAAACTTTCATTTCCAACAAAAATGATGTCCGGTTGGAAAGCATTTTTACCATCCAGGTAAACATCATATGGAGCTACACGCACCTCACCAAGCTGATGGTTCTTAACAAATCCTAATAGCTGGAAATTAATTTCATTCAAGATTTTCTGATGGCTATCGGAAGGCGCCGGTGACATAACAATTTCATTTTCAATTAATTGTGCGAGCGTACCTTCCGGAAGACCTCTGAAGACTTCCAACAACGTGCGTGGAGGATTTTTTTGCAATATCGAGCCCATCATATTCCTGCTTCTGATTTACAAAGGATAAGTAAAGATACGATTTTCAGGTAGCAAACTACCCACGGGGCATTTCGTAATACTGCTTTTTTACTGCTATTCCTAGAGTATAAACTCGCTAAGATCCTTGTTTTTGACAAGATCCGAAAGCTTGTCAACCACCAGCTGTTCATCCACCACAATCTTTGCATTGGGACCGATGGTGTCCGGTATATCGAAAAGAATTTCATTCAACAATTTTGACATAACGGTGTGCAACCTTCTGGCACCAATGTTTTCAACCTCTTCATTGATCTTGAAAGCCATTTCCGCAATTTTTTCAATTGCACCTTCATCAAAATCCAGCTCTACATCCTCAGCATCAACAAGGGCTTTATATTGTTTCGTCAGGGCGTTTTTTGGTTCGCGAAGAATCCTTAAGAAATCGTCCTTGGTAAGGTTATCAAGCTCCACCCTAATCGGAAATCTACCCTGAAGCTCTGGTATCATGTCAGAAGGTTTGCTGAAATGAAACGCACCTGCTGCAATAAAAAGAATATGATCTGTGTTCACAATCCCGTATTTGGTATTGACAGCGCTTCCTTCGACGATTGGAAGAAGGTCCCGCTGAACACCCTCCCGACTGACATCCGGTCCGCCTTTTCCTCCTGTTCTGCCTCCTGCAATCTTATCTATCTCATCGATGAATATAATGCCTGTATTAGCAGCCTTTTTAAGTGCTTCCTCCTTTACTTCATCCATATCAATCAGCTTTGATGTCTCTTCGTCCATGAGAATCTTTCGGGCCTCACTGATAGATACTTTCCTTTTCTTATTCTTTTTGGGAAGCATATTATTCAGCATATCCTGCAAGTTGATCATTGATGCTTCATCCATCATGCCTCCACCGATCATTCCTACGCCATTGTTTGCATGCTGCCTCACCTCAATCTCAATTTTTCGATCATCAAGCTCCCCATTCTTGATCTTTTCACGGAATTTCTCCCTGGTTTTCTCATTGAGATCCCGCTCTTCCGATATCGGTTCATCCGCCACGGTCACCCTGCTGGAGGCCTTTACCGGCGGTATCAGGGCATCAAGAATTTGGGATTCCACTATCTCAGAGGCTTTTTCCATGACCTCCTCTTTCTTTCTTATCCGCACCATGTTTACCGATTGCTCCACAAGGTCACGCACCATGCTCTCCACATCTCTGCCAACGTAGCCCACTTCGGTAAATTTGGAAGCTTCCACTTTCGTGAATGGCGCATCTGCCACCTTAGCCAGTCTGCGTGCTATCTCGGTTTTTCCGACTCCGGTAGCTCCGATCAACAATATGTTGTTTGGCACAATGTCTCCCTGGATCTCGGATTTGACGTTCATTCGCCGCCATCGGTTCCTCATTGCAATCGCCACGTTTCTTTTGGCCTCTGACTGTCCGATGATGTATTTATCTAATTCAGCAACAATTTGCTTTGGTGTCAAATTATCCATATCAATGTTCATTCTAATCGTGTTTTATTAAAACCTGATGGTGCGGCACGACTAGTATATTTTGTAAATGTCTTAATTTTTAAATCATTTTTCAGGAATCACAAATTCGAGCGGTTCCTTAACCTTCTGTTGCAGCAGAGCCTTCTCCAGCACCTCGTCCACTGTCTTCACATATTCGATCTTAAGCCCTTTCAGATAATGATCGTCTATCTCCCCGATGTCCTTTCTATTTCTGTCGCAAAGCAATATCTCCTTGATACCAGCCCTCTTTGCCGCCAATATCTTTTCCTTTATACCCCCAACAGGCAGGACCTTACCTCTAAGTGTGATCTCACCTGTCATTGCCAATTTGGATTTGACCTTACGCTGTGTAAATATGGACGCAAGAGAGGTCAGCATGGTTATCCCGGCAGAAGGTCCGTCCTTCGGTATGGCTCCCGCTGGAACATGAACATGCAGGTCGTAATGCTCAAAAACCTTGTAGTCAATCCCCAGGTCTTCCGCATTGGATTTAAGGTAGCTTAATGCAGTCACTGCGGATTCCTTCATCACATCCCCCAGTTGACCTGAAAGAGTAAGCTTCCCCTTCCCCCTGCTAAGACTGGATTCTATGAAAAGGATCTGCCCACCGACAGATGTCCACGCCAGTCCGGTAGTAACTCCGGCGATTTCATTGGACTCATACAATTCCTTATCAAACAACTCCGGTCCCAGAATCTTAGAAACCTGTGCCACGGAAATCTTTGCTGTATGCTCCTCCTCCATCGCTATGGATTTAGCTACATTTCTGATGACACTTGCAATTTTTCTTTCCAGCGTCCGGACACCTGATTCTCTGGTATAATCGTTGATGATCTTTTGTATTGACTTGTTGTCAAAACTGACCTGGCTCGCTTTCAGGCCATGTTCTTTCCTTTGCTTGGGGATCAGATGCTTTTTTGCAATCTCCGTTTTTTCCTCCAGGGTGTAGCCGGTAATGTCTATCACCTCCATTCTATCTCTTAGTGCAGGCTGAATAGTTTCCAACGAATTTGCCGTGGCAATGAAAAGCACATTACTAAGGTCATACTCTACCTCAAGATAATTGTCCTTAAACTCATTGTTCTGCTCAGGATCCAGTACTTCCAGCAACGCCGAAGAAGGATCGCCTCGAAAGTCAGAACTTACCTTGTCAATTTCATCCAGTATGAAAACCGGATTAGAGGTCTTAGCCCTGTTTATGTTCTGAATGATCTTGCCGGGCATAGAGCCAATGTAGGTCTTTCGATGACCACGTATCTCAGCCTCATCATGAACGCCTCCCAGAGACATTCGAACGTATTTTCTCCCCAGGGCTTCCGCAATCGACTTCCCGAGAGAGGTCTTACCTACCCCCGGAGGGCCATATAAGCAGAGTATGGGCCCTTTAAGATCGTTCTTTAATTTTCTTACCGCCAGGTATTCCAGCACCCGCTCCTTTACCTTGTCCAAACCATAATGATCCCGGTCAAGGATCTTTTTGGCATTTCTGAGATCAAAATTATCCTCTGTCATTTCGCCCCAGGGGAGGTCGACAAGCAGCTCCGCATAGTTCATGGCCACAGGGTATTCCGCCGCAGCGGGATTCATTCTAAGGATCTTATCCAATTCCTTATTGAAGTGCTTATATACCGCTTCCGGCCAGTCTTTCTCCTCACCTTTTTGTCTGAGAACCTCAACTTCTTCGCCCGGACCTTCCTGGCCAAGTTCATCCTGAAGCACTTTCATCTGCTGCCGCAAATAATAGTCTCTTTGCTGCTGATCAATGTCAGTATGTACCTTGCTTTGGATCTCCTGCTT
This sequence comes from Cyclobacteriaceae bacterium, assembly GCA_965228045.1. Taxonomy (GTDB): domain Bacteria; phylum Bacteroidota; class Bacteroidia; order Cytophagales; family Cyclobacteriaceae; genus JANQEU01. Next base: position 4,298,292 of record OZ245789.1, read on the forward strand.
AAGCTCCAGCATCTGGATATCTTTCATCATCATCTGCAAGAGTCTCTTCGACCGCTTTTTCGCATCGTCAATCTCCAGCAGCTTTTGCTTCTCAGGGACATCCGCATTTACGTTGCTTGATAGAAAATGAGTGAGAAAAGAATGGCTTTCAATATTTTCAAGCGCTATCTGTGCATCCTTCGGAATCTCAGGATTCAGATTCATGATCTTATATGCAGCATCCTTCAGGGACTGAGCGATGGCCTTGACCTCGTTACTTTCGAGATCCAGATCCTTATCCTCCAATATATGATAGCTGGCCTGCAGGTAAGGCTCTTCTTTGATGATCCCATCAATATGAAAACGCTTCTGACCTTGAATGATGATGGTCGTATTTCCATCGGGCAGCACAAGCATTTTCAGTATTCTGGCGATAGTTCCGACCTGAAAAAGATCATTGCCGCCAGGCTCTTCCACCTTAAAGTTTTTTTGTGCGGCTACGCCGATTATTCTGTCCCCATTGTATGCCTTTTTGACAAGCGATACGGATTTATCCCTGCCGACTGTAATTGGCAATACAACACCAGGAAAAAGTACCGTGTTTTTGACAGGTAGTATAGGCAAAACATCAGGAAGATTTTCCTCCTTAAGCTCAGGCCCCTCATCTGTAGCCACAAGTTGAATGACCTCCTCCTGCTGATTTCCAAAAAATGTATTGAAGTTCTGAGTTTTGTCTTTATGCATAAAAAATCATGTCAAAATGACAGTTCAAGGCTGGTTTATCGCTATTCAATTTAGAGCATATATAGTGTTCAATAGCCATGCCAAATACTTTATTACCCACTTATTCGTATTAACTTTAGTTTTTGAAAACTGGTTGCTGACGTAAAGTCGTGTATGAATAGGTTCTGGGTAATAATTTCTGGATTGCTGTTGTTTTTGGTTACGCTGCAGGTTGATGCCCAAAGGAGACGCCAGGAGACTGCCATCAATACAGATACCCTCCCATCCAATATTGAACTCAACATCTACGAGTTCAAAAATATCAATAAGTACCCGGAGTATTACAATGAAAACAAGCTAAGATACATGGGAAAGCTAGAACAGGAAGAGGACTGGGAAACGCTCTACCTGGCATTGAAGGATTATGTGAGTCGATTTGGAATTCAAAATTTCTACAAGGATACCAGGCTCATCTGGCGATTGGCAAAGCTCTCCGAGCTATTTGGCAATTTTGATGAAGCAAGGTCACTTTATCGCCTGGCTTTAAGGCACCATCATGCGGGTATAAACCTGAATGAAGTAGAGATTTATTATGATTCGCTCAATGCAAAGGAAGCTTCACAGTTCGTCCCACTGGAATACTACTACGAGCTGGTCGAATACCGCAAGCTGATCGACACCCTCCGCCCACCCCGAAGTGTTTTACTCAATATGGGTGCAGCCATCAACAGTCGGACAGCTGACTACGGCCCGACGCTCAATTTTGGTAGCGATATTATGCTGTTCACCTCCAAAAGGAACGAGATCGATCTCACCATTAGCAGACGAGCCAATGAAGACCTGTTTATCGCGAAAAAAGACGATTATGGCACATGGAGTAAGGCCATCCCCCTTGACGGAATTAATACACAATACAATGAGGGGTCCGGTTGTCTCTCCAGGGATGGAAAAACACTGTTTTTCTCTCGGTGCGATTGTCCTACCTGCTATGGAGACTGTGATATTTTCGTCACTCATCTTCAGGAAGATAGTACATGGGGAGCGGTCAAAAACCTGGGTGTAAATGTAAATAGCCTGAGCTGGGATTCTCATCCTTCGTTGAATCATACGGGTGATACCTTGTATTTCGCTTCGGACAGACTTGGTGGATTTGGGCTGGCAGACATCTATTACTCGGTGAAGATATCTGAGGACACATGGGCACCTGCCAAAAATCTTGGACCCGTGATCAATACTCGCCAAAATGAGGTGAGTCCATTCTACCATCCAACGCATAAAGTATTATATTTTTCATCAAATGGTCAGCTGTACACCTTTGGAGAATTCGACATTTATAAAGCCTATTACATCAATAACACCTGGAGTGAGCCTCATAATATTGGCCCGCTGATCAATGGGCGTGGAAGTGAATTTTACTTCACAATTGACAAAGAAAGTGAGAATCTTTTCTACTCCCGTTCCAATACACGCGACCTCAACAAGCTGGATCTTTACTCCTTTCCACTACCAATGGAAGCGCAACCGGGAGCAACTACAGAACTTACAGGCTCGCTGAGAGATTCGATAACCGGTGAACCGTTTTCAGGGATCGTGTCGATCATTGATCTGGATGATGGAATTGAAGTGGCACCGAAATACCTGAAACCGGACGGCTCTTTCCAGTTTGATCTGATTGATCAAAGAAATTACCTACTGGTAATCTCAGGTGACGATTTCTTTCGCGTGGAAAGGGTTTTTTTCCTGGATGGGCCAATGAACATAAATACTGTCACCGAACCCCTGGCAGCGAAAGTGAAGTTTGAGTCTATCGAATTTGATGTGGGGGAATCTGAGCTCAAAACGAGCATGTACGGAGACCTTAACAAAATCGTTAATTTCCTGTATGACAACCCACTCTTCAAACTTAAAATTTCGGGACATACAGATTCCTTCGGTTCAGAAGAATTCAATCTTCAACTCTCCAAACAAAGAGCACAAAGCATTCGGGACTACATTGTGATATTTGCAGGAATTCATCCCAGCAGGGTGGAGTACGAAGGCTACGGAAGTTCACAACCTATAGTGGAGGAGGTCACCGAAGCCGACAAAGCGCTAAACCGCAGGGTGGAATTTGAGATTTATCGACCTGCACTGACCGGTGAGCAACCACCGGTCGGAGACTTTGAGAATTAAAAGAGCTTAATGATGTCGTTGAATATCACAAAACTCATTAGCAGCAGCAACATCACCATCCCAACTTTTTGAGCATTTTCCAGGAATTTATCCGATGGCTTCCGTCCTGTGACGATCTCCCACGTGAGGAATACAACATGTCCTCCATCAAGGGCTGGTATCGGCAAAAGATTCATAAAAGCCAGTACCATGGAGATTAACCCGGTAATCCTCCAGAATCGGATCCAGTCCCACTCTCCTCCGAAGAATTTGGCAATGCCGATTGGACCCGATAGAGATTTGGTGGGAGAGATGTCACCTGCAAACATTTTCCTAAAGGCTTTGATGTTGTTCCAGACTACGCTGAAAGCCTGAACAGTACCCACACCGATGGCTTCACCGAAAGCATAATCCTGGCTGGAATAGTTGATGCGGTCTTCTATCTGAAATCCCAGAGTACCTTCCTCGGTTACATCAAATGTCATGGCAAGTTCTTCACCGCCACGCCTTACGGTAGTTTCAACAGTTTTTCCCTTCAGGGTGTCAAGGGCCCTGGTAATGTCATCAAAATAACGAGCCGGGGAACCAAATATCTTCACAAATTCATCTCCCGGCCGGAGTCCACCTTTCTCGGCATTGCTGCCGGGAGCTATGTCCACAATTTCGTAGGGTCTTCTATACCCTATAAATGGGGCAGCGCCACGATCATGAGACGAAAACCTGTCAATGAAGTCAGGTGGAATGGAAATGGTCACAAGTTTACCATCTCTCTCCGCGGTATAAAACCCATTGTCACTGAGAAGGACATCCGGGCTAATGAGGTCAACAAATTTCTTATAATCCTGACCATTGATATTTACTACTTTATCACCGGTCCTGAATCCTATTTCTTCACCAAGCTCATAAGCAACAATTCCGTGTTTATTAAGCTCTTCTTTAGATATGTAAGTTTCTCCCTGTGTGTACGTCAGGAAAATAAAAATCACGATACCCGTGACCACATTCACGATAATTCCACCCAGCATAACAATGAGACGCTGCCACGCTGGCTTGGCTCTGAATTCCCATGGCTCTGGCTCCTTATCTAGGGATTTCACATCCAGCGACTCATCTATCATCCCGGAAATTTTAACGAAACCTCCCAGCGGGATGGCTCCTATCGAGTACTCGGTCTCACCGAACTTCTTACCCCAGATCTTTGGGGGAAACCCAATAGAATATTTCTCCACTCGCATCCCAAATGCCTTAGCAGCCAAAAGGTGTCCTAATTCATGTACTCCAACCAGGATAGATAGCCCCAGTAGGAGCTGAACCGTCATAATTATTCCTTCCATCAGTTGATCAATTCTTTCGCTATAATTCTTGTTTCTTTATCTGTTTGAACGTAATCCTCAAGGTCAGGCTTTTTTATAAATGATACTTTCTCCAGGGACTTCTCAATGAGGTCCGACATTTCTAGGAAACCAATGTTTTCTTTCAAAAATTCCTCGACCGCAATTTCGTTGGCTGCATTCAGAATGCAAGGATAATTACCTCCGGCCTTAATTGCCTCAAACGCCAATGCTAAATTACGAAAGGTTTCCGTGTCAGGTTGCTCAAATGTCAGTGACGGGAAGTCTTTGAAGTCAAACCGGGGAAATTCCGCACTCAATCGGTCCGGATAGCCCAGTGCGTATTGAATTGGCACTCTCATATCCGGCAAACCCATCTGAGCTTTGATTGAGCTGTCCTCAAACTGGACCATTGAATGAATGATGGATTGCGGATGAACCACTACGTCCACTTGCTCAAGGTTCAAATTAAAAAGCCACTTGGCTTCAATTACTTCAAGACCTTTGTTCATCAGGGAAGCTGAGTCGATGGTAACCTTCGCTCCCATATCCCAGTTCGGGTGTTTCAAGGCATCCTTTACGGCCACCGATTTCAGATCAGCCCTTTTCCTGCCACGGAATGGTCCACCGGAGGCAGTCAATATGATTTTTTCGATTTTATTATGGAATTCCCCCGCCAGGCATTGAAAAATTGCAGAGTGCTCAGAGTCTACCGGATAAATGTTCACGCCATTGTCATATGCAAGTTCAGTGACAAGTTCTCCGGCTACGACCAACGTTTCCTTATTGGCTAGGGCAATCGGTTTACCAGACTTAATGGCCTCAATGGTGGGAAGTAACCCGGAATATCCTACAAGGGCAGTTAAAACAAGATCTATGGAATCCATGGTCACAACCTGAGCCAGGGCCTTTGTACCAGCATACACTTTGATGTCCAGAGGATCGCAGGCTTCAAAAACCTGATCATATTTTGAGTCATTGGCAATGACCACAGCGTTCGGCTTGAATTTCCTGGCCTGATGGATCAAAAGTCCAGCGTTCTCATTGGCAGTAAGCACTTCCACCTCAAATTTGTCAGGATGTGCAGAAACCACCTCCAGGGCCTGCGTACCGATGGAGCCGGTTGACCCTAATATTGCTAATCTTCTCACTTTATTCAGTCTTCACAAAATTTTGCAAACTATCCGCAATCTTCCTGTCATTGCTCAACCGGGGGACTTTGTTTTGCCCTCCCAGCTTACCTATGGATTTCATGTAATCAATAAAAGAATTTGGCTTCAAACTCATGATCTTCAAATCCGACAATACTGACCCGGTGATCAGATCATCGTAATAGGTATTCAGTTTTTGAAGGTGCGAATTTAATTCTTTTGCAAATTCTTTCGGATCACGAGGCTCAGTCGCAAACTCGATGTACCATTCATGGCGGGGTAGACCACTTTCCGGCGTGACATTTGGAGCCACCGTAAACTCCACCAACTCCACTTCCTTGTGTTTTTCGCAGGTAAGTTTCATCGCCTTCTCAACCTCTTCGCCGATTACATGTTCACCGAATGCACTGATGAAATGCTTGATACGGCCTGTGACCAAAATCCGATGCGGATTCCTGCTTACAAATTTCACCGTGTCCCCTATAGAATAACCCCAAAGACCGGCATTCGAATTAATAATGACGGCATAGTTCTTTCCAATCTCCACCTCATCCACAGTCAGCCGCGTTGGGTTTTCATCAAAATACTCCTCTGCAGGAACAAACTCATAGAAGATGCCGGAATTTACAAGTAACAGTAATCCTTCTGTATCCTGAGAATCCTGGTAGGCAATAAATCCCTCGGAGGCCGGGTACGTTTCTATAGAAGGGACTTGCTTCCCGATGGTCTCGAACAGCTTCGCCCTATAAGGTTCGAAATTCACTCCGCCGTAGACGAACATGGAGAAGTTTGGAAAAATATCTTTGATAGGTTTTTTCCTGATCTCAACCAGGCGGTCAAAATACATCTGTACCCATGGCGGTATCCCGGAGATCAGCGTCATGTTCTTATCCATGGTCTCCTGTACGATTGTATCCACTTTTGTTTCCCAGTCTTCGATGCAATTGGTCTCATAGCTGGGCATCTGATTGGTACGCAGATAGCCGGGAACATGGTGGTTCACAATTCCGGATAGTCTCCCGGTGGGGACGCCAGCTGTTTCTGTTAGAGTTGGGCTTCCGGAGAGAAAGATGAGATTACCATCTAAAAATGATCCGTCACCGGATTCGTGAACGAAAGACAGCAATGCGTTTCGGGCACTGTTGATATGATTTGGGATAGAGTCCCTGGTAATAGGAATGTATTTTGTGCCTGATGTGGTCCCGGAAGTTTTCGCAAAATAAGCAGGCATTCCGGGCCATAGGATGTCCTTTTCGCCTTTAGTAATTCTTTCAATGTAAGGAGCAAGACCCTCGTAATCCCGAATGGGTACCTGAGCCGAAAACCCGGCATGATCTTTTATGTCCTTAAATCCATGATCCTTCCCAAAAGCGGTATTTGACGCTTTTTCGATTATCTTCCTGAAGATATTTCTTTGAAATTTTCCCGGTTCTTTCGACCACTTATTTTGGTCGGAAACGATAACTTTTGCCAGTGGCTTGCTTAAAGTGCCTCTTATACCCATAAAACTGTGAAAATAGGTTAAAATACTTCCCGTAAAGGGACTACTGAAACAATTTTTGAGTTGTCCAGTATTAAAAAACTGGAGTGTAACAATGATAATATGAAACGAATCGTACTTACAGCACTAATCGGATTTACATCAGGCATTTTGGGGCTTTATGTGGGCATTGTCTATTTCGGGGACAAACTTATCACCGATCAGATAGAAAGTCAGGCTCTATCGGCAAAAGTATCCACCATCGGTAATGATTATGAATTTGATAGGTTCGATATGCCTACTATCAGAAGCATCGCCGAAAATCCTGATTTTGTAAAGGCATCCGAAGTAAGTACAAATAGTGTGGTCTTTATCACCACGCTCTCCGAATTGGAATATCGCACAGGGACCGTTTTTGACTGGTTTTTTGATGCAAGGTCATCGCAAAAAAGAGGTAGCGGAAGCGGTGTGATATTCTCAAAAGATGGTTATATCGTCACGAACAATCATGTCATTGATGACGTGGACCAGATTAAGGTCCATTGGAATAAGCAATCATACAATGCTGAGCTCGTCGGAAGGGATCCCTCCACGGATCTGGCAGTTTTGAAAGTAAATGCGGATGATCTGAAACCCATTCCGCTTGGTCAATCCGGTGAAGTTAATGTAGGTGAATGGGTGTTGGCTGTGGGAAATCCATTTAACCTGACCTCCACCGTGACAGCCGGAATTGTGAGTGCCAAAGGAAGGAACATCAATATTCTAAGGGACAAATTTCCCATTGAATCATTTATTCAGACGGATGCTGCCATCAATCCTGGTAATAGTGGTGGGGCACTGGTAAACCAGAATGGACAGCTCATCGGGATCAATACTGCCATATTATCTCAGACTGGTTCTTACTCTGGCTATGGCTTTGCCGTACCGGTGGATATCGTCAAAAAAGTATTCAATGACATTGTGAAATACGGAGAGGTCCAAAAGGTCTTTGTAGGGGCGGATTTCACCAATATTGATGGTGAGCTGGCAAAGCGATTGAAGTTGAATGATTACAACGGCGTCATCATTGGTAACATCTCAAGAGATGGTGCGGCCTCACGCGCCGGTCTGAAGGAGGGAGACGTAATCAAGGCAATAAATGAGGTGAATATTGAAGGTAAAGCACAAATCGAAGAATACATTGCTAATCTTTATCCCGGAGATGAAGTTGTGCTAAAGATTAACCGTGAAGGAGAGATGATCAAGAAGAATCTAACCTTGCTCAACAGGGAAGGAGGAACTGGCGTGATCACCAGGGAGATATATTATTCGGAGTACCTGGGTGCCGAATTCGAAGTTGTCTCTAAAGTTGAAAAAGATCTGCTCAGGATCGAAAACGGTGTTAAAGTGGTCAATATTGACAAGTCGGGTTATTTTTCACAGTTTGACCTGCCCGAAGGATTCATAATCACCGCTATTAACAGGAAGTCAGTCGATAAGCCTGAAGAACTTTCGGACATTCTTGGTAAGATCAGGGGTCGACTAGAGATCTATGGTATCAATGAAAACGGCAGGAAGGTCTACTACTCCTATTATATGAGGTGATCAGACGATCTTCATTCGTAGCTTCTTCTTAAGCTCATCTATGGCAAACCGGAATTTGGCATTTGTGTCGATCATATCATTGACAGACTGCACCGCGTGAATAACCGTGCTGTGGTCTCTGCCCCCAAAATGATAACCGATGGACTTTAAAGAGTGATTTGTGTAATCTTTCGAGAAATACATAGCCACCTGCCTTGCGATTACAATTTCCTTCTTTCGTGTTTTTGCACGTAGGTCTTCCAGGTCAACATTAAAATATTTTGAAACGGTTTTCTGTATGAAGTCGATCCCCACCTCCGAATCTATTTCGGTTACGATGTTTTGAAGGATGTTCTTGGCAAGTTCCAGATTCACTTCCTCTTTTGCCAGGGATGCATGGGCAATCAATGAAATGATCACACCTTCAAGTTCCCTGATATTGGTATCAACCGTATAAGCAAGGTATTCTACCACCTGATCCGGAATGGAAATACCATCTGCCTGCATCTTCTTCTTGATGATGGCGATCCTGGTTTCAAAGTCCGGCTGTGTCAGATCGGCGGTCAAACCCCATTTAAATCGTGACACCAGCCTCTCCTGCAGACCCTGTAGATCCTTAGGTGGGCAGTCCGATGTCATGATGATCTGCTTACCATTCTGATGCAGGTGATTGAAAATATGGAAGAATATTTCCTGGGTCTTTTCCTTATCCTTTAGAAACTGAACGTCATCGAGCATTAGTACATCCACATTCCTGTAATAGGCTATGAATTCCTGAATGTTATTATTCTTGAGAGCGTCGATAAATTGGTTCGTGAATTTCTCAGACGCCACATAAAATACATACTTCTCAGGATGACTTGATTTGATCTCGTTTCCGATAGCCTGGATAAGGTGGGTTTTTCCCAATCCAACTCCTCCATAAACCATTAATGGATTGAAAGAAGTAACGCCTGGCTTGTTCGCTACAGCATACCCTGCGGACCTGGCCAATCTATTACAATCCCCCTCAATAAAATTGTCAAACTTGTAGTTTGGATTAAGATTAGAGTCGCTGGCAAGCTCCTGAATAAATTGCGGGTTTTTGTACTTATCGAAGCCATTTACCCGATTTTTATTAAATCCATTGGAGTTTCCGGAGACGTTTACAGTGAACGGTTGATTCGAATCGCTTCCCTTATCGACCACAACAGAATATTCCAATCTTCCACTGGGTCCGATTTCTGATTTGATGGCCTCATGAAGTAAGTGAACATAGTTCTCTTCAAGCCATTCATAGAAAAACTGACTAGGTACTTGAATGGTAAGTGCCTCTTCTTCAAGTTTTACTGGAACTATAGGCAAAAACCAGGTGCTAAAACTCTGTTCTGGAATGCGTTCTTTTATGAAAGAAAGGCATTTTGCCCACGTCTGTTCATGCATTTACGAGTATGGTTTGGTGGTTTAATTTCGCAAAAGCTTCTGTGATTTTTCAGAAAGCGGACATCAAAAATGACCTAAAATTTCTTAAGAAAAAAATGATTTTTTGCTTGACTTTTTGGAATCCAATTTCCGTGAAAGTATTGGCCGATTTTAATTTTATTTTCTTAGAAAAATCCAATAAATCTTTACATTGATCAAATCAGAAATTTTGGAAAAAGAATGCTCTAAATTTGTAGAAAATGAGTATCACCCCACCAGACTTCAGCGAATTTAAGAAATCAGGCATAGCCGATTGGAAGAACGCCTTAAAGGAATCCGGTTATGACCTACCTCCCCTTTGGACCGGACCGGATCAAATTTACGCAAATGCATACGCGACTGTAGAGGACAGGGATCTGTTCAGGCACATCGCGGACTACCTGCGACAGTCAGAATTCCCGAGGTGTGAATTCTGGCAGACGATTGAAGTCAACAAGGAGGGTCATGCCAACAGACGCAGTCTTGAAGCGTTAAAAAATGGTGCAACCGGTCTCGTTTTTAAAGTCAATTCTCCTGTTGAGTTCGGTGCTTTACTAAATCAGATTCAGCCGGAGCACTGTGCCATATCAATAGAAGGCGATCAAAATATCTGCGCCGCTTATCTCACTTATCTTAAGGCATCGGGGACCACACCGCTCAATGGCTTTCTAAGTTCATCAACTGGTGGAAACCCGGCATTAATGTTGCCCGTTTCTTCTACACCTTCCCGTAATCTGGAGGAGACCGCCATTGCATTGAAACAGACCTTTTCAGAAGCAGTTAATGCTGAAAACCATCTGGTGCTGAAATTGTCCATAGGTCATGATTTTTATTTTGAACTGGCACGGGTCAGGGCCATTAGATTTCTCCTTGGTCTGATGAAGGATAAGGACCTGGTTGCAAGTCAGATACACCTTCATGTGATAATTTCTTCGACTGAGGCCTTCTCCCGTGATCTGATCTCCAATTCCACCATGATGACTGCCATGTCACTTGCGGGAGTCAATTCCGTCACCATCAGTTCCTCTTCCAAAGACTCGGATTTTTTCACAGACAGGATGAATAGAAATATTTATAACCTGGCTTGTGAGGAATCCAAGCTGATTTTCGAAAAGGACCCAATCGTAGGATCGTATTTTCTGGATGGCCTTACTGATAAAGTTGCCAGGAAACTGTGGGAATTAGTGAATATTGATACGTCCTTTGAGGAATTGGTTTCTATTGTTAAACCAGTGGAATCAAAGACATACATCCAGGAAGGGTTTCATTCCGGTATACCTCCATTTCTCAGAGGTCCGTATGCCAGTATGTACTGCTCCAGACCGTGGACCATTCGACAATATGCTGGATTTTCCAGTGCCGAAGAATCCAATTCCTTTTACAAGAAAAATCTGGCGGCAGGTCAAAAGGGACTTTCAGTCGCTTTTGACCTGCCTACTCATCGTGGGTATGACAGTGATCATCCACGTGTGGAAGGAGATGTCGGCAAAGCAGGCGTCGCCATCGATACGGTAGAGGACATGAAAACTCTATTTGACGGTATTCCCCTTGATAAAATGTCAGTCTCGATGACTATGAATGGTGCTGTAATTCCGGTTATGGCATTTTTTATTGTAACTGCTGAGGAACAGGGAGTGGATCCGGGTCAGATTTCAGGGACCATTCAAAACGATATCCTAAAAGAGTTCATGGTAAGGAACACCTATATATATCCTCCTGAGCCTTCTATGCGAATCGTGTCTGATATCTTCAAATACAGTGCTGCTAATATGCCAAGGTTCAACTCCATAAGCATATCCGGTTATCACATGCACGAGGCAGGAGCAAGCGCAGAATTGGAACTTGCCTTTACATTGGCTGACGGCCTGGAATACCTGCAAACAGGCATAAATGCGGGTATTGACGTGGATAAACTAGCTCCGCGATTGTCATTTTTCTGGGGAATTGGAATGGATTTTCTGACTGAGATCGCCAAACTACGGGCAGGCAGGGTCCTTTGGGCAAAAATCGTGAAACGATTCGATCCTAAAAATCCAAAATCCATGGCCCTCAGGACTCATTGTCAGACTTCCGGCTACAGCCTGACGGCCCAGGACCCGTACAACAATATCTGTCGGACGACCATCGAGGCACTTGCGGCCATTTTTGGGCATACCCAATCCCTCCACACCAATGCCCTGGATGAGGCCATCGCCCTTCCCACTGATTACTCAGCCGCCATAGCCCGGGATACGCAGATTTTTTTGCAATCAGAGGCAAATATCACAGGTGCGATAGATCCTTTTGCCGGATCGCAGCAAGTAGAGCAACGAACGGAGGCGCTCATCGATCGAGCATGGACAATTCTCGGAGAAATTGAGGATATGGGAGGTATGCTCAAGGCCATTGTCTCCGGTTATCCTAAAATGAAAATTGAAGAATCAGCTGCACGAAAGCAAGCCCGTATTGACAGTAACAGGGAAACAGTGGTCGGTGTCAACAAGTATATTACCACTGACAAAACCAAAATAGATATCTTAGATGTAGACAATGCCAGTGTCAGGGAAAAACAGCTGTCAAGTATGAAAAAAGTGAGGGGTGGTCGTGACGAATCTCAGGTAACCATAGCCCTTGACCAACTTGAGGCATGTGCATCCAACGGGCATGGAAACCTACTTGAGTACGCCATCGAGGCAGCCAGGCAAAGGGCGACATTAGGTGAAATAAGTATGGCCATGGAAAAGAAATTTGGCAGACATAAATCATCCACCATTACCAATGATGGCATCTATGGGTCCGAGTCAGGATCAGATGATGCTTTCAATGCTGTACGCGAAAAGTGTGATGCATTTCTAGTCCTTGACGGCAGAAGACCCCGGATACTCATTGCTAAAATGGGTCAGGATGGGCATGACCGTGGCGCCAGAGTCATCGCATCGAGTTTTGCAGATATGGGGTTTGATGTGGACATTGGGCCGCTCTTCCAAACGCCTGCGGAAGTAGCAAGGCAAGCAGCAGAAAATGATGTACATGTTGTTGGCATCTCATCTCTGGCCGGTGGACATAAAACACTCATTCCAAATCTCATGAAGGAGCTGGAAAATATAGGGCGACCTGATATAAGATTAGTTGCTGGTGGAGTGATCCCGGAGCAAGATTATGAATTTCTCAAAAAAGCGGGTGTAATTTCTGTTTTCGGACCGGGAACAAAAATTCCTGCTGCGGCCTTAGAAATATTAGAAAACTTAATGCCCCAGTAGTCTGGTTTTCATAACTTTATTTCTTAAAATTTTCATACAAATGAAGGCATCCAAGTATTTAGCATTAGCCATCCTAACCTTCTTTCTGATAACACCTGAAAATACGCAGGCTCAGAATTGGGAAAAATTTTTCGAAAAAGCCGCCGACAAATACGAGGATGGCGACTACGAAAAAGCAGGTAAGTATATAGCCAAACTGAAAAAGAAGTCCCTGAAAAAGTTGGGCACCAAAACCAATATTTATGCCCTGGGACTGGTGGAGGAGGCCAGAATCAATACAGCTCTTGGGGTATACACCAATGTCATGGAGCCACTGGCCACAGCGGTACAAATCAATGAAGAGATAAATGCTGATAAGCCTATCGAGTATGGTTACCTGCTTAAGGAAGCCGGACAGGTCATGATTCAGTACGGTAATTTCAACATGGCCGAAGAGTACGTAACAAAAGCTCGTGAGGCTTTTACAGAGGCAGGAATAATTGAGGAACAGGAAGGTGAGCTGGATGTACAGGATGCCAAAATCATGATGGGTCGTGGGTACTACTGGGAAGCCATTCAGCTGGTGGATAAGCAGGCAGACTTCTTCAAAAAACAAATAGCACGAGCAGGGAAACGCGAGAAAGATGAGCCCATGAAGCAATGGGCTGAAGTAATGATTGTGAAGGCAAATGCCCTAAGGTTAATGGGTGACTATTTGCGATCTGACTCGGCTTTTCTATATGCTACTAATTGGATAGATGACAATCTTGGAAAAACGGATATTCTATATGCGCAGAGTAAGTATCTCAATGCGAAACTCCTTCAGGAGAACGGACTAGAACTCGAAGCACTTTCAGCGCTTCTGGAAAAATCATACATCCAGGCAACGAGAAGGTATGAGCCATCCCATATGGCCATTATGGAAATCAAGACAGACCTGATGAACGTGCTTTACGCAGTAGGTACTTACGGTAAGCTGCGGATAGTTGATGAGGAATTTAAGAAAACGGTAAGATCACTTTTCCCAAAAAACAGTGTCCATACGATCGCGGAGGATCTGCGGAACGTGTACTTCCGCCTGGAGGATGAGAATATCAGGGTTTTGGAAGAAAGAATTAACAGGCTTCTGGCCAATAAGGTCATCCCTGAAAATCACAAGATAAGAATCGAGCTTCTGGATTTTGCCAATGACATAGCCCTGCTTTCAGGAGAACATAAGAACACTGAAACATACCAGAAACAAATTTTGGATATCAAGAAAGTATTGTATGGGGAGGAGTCGCCTGAGTACCACATGTCCAGGATCAAGCTGGCCAATTACTATGTGGATTACTCTGACAAATTTGATGAGGTAGCTGATACCTACGAAACAAGCTTTATGCAGATAGTGGATCCGGAAATTACAGAAGGGCATGTGATGTACCTGGATATCCTGAGTCACCTGGCTACCTATTATGAAGAAACAGATCAGTACGACCTGGCGGCGAGAACGCTGGACAGAATGCTACTTGCCGCTCGAAGGAAATATGACAATGAAGACATTGAGTATGGCAGGACACTGGATAAAATTGCTCGACTTCAGATCAATATAGGAGAATATGAAGATGCCGATAAGAACCTGAAGACTGCCGTTCAGATTTTCGAAAATCTCAGAAGTGATGTGGGCAACACCCAATTGTCCGTAGCGCTAATCACACAGGCAGAACTTATGGGTATTCGCGGAGAATATGACGAGGCTGAAAGTCTGATCAACCGCTCAGAACGCATGCAAAGCAGGGGTGCACTCACACTTGAGGCCACTACACTTGATTATCGAGATGACCTGGCAGAACTGTACATCCAAATCGGAAGATTGAGTGATGCCGAAGAGATCTTGAATGAATCCCTGAGCGAAAAAACAAAAGATTTTGGAAGAACAAGCCGACACCTAAACCAGACACTTGTAACCAGCGCTCAGCTGAAGCTGACCAAAGGTGAATATACAGAAGCCGAGCAATTCTCGAGAAGGGCAAATGACATCTCCCTCAGAATATTCGGCGCGGAATCATCCAAGGTTGTACCGTCAATGGTGCTTCTGGCCAAGGTTTACTCCACTATCGGTGACTTTGACAAGGCACAACAATTGCTAAGCAAAGCCATCGAAATTCAGAAAAATCAGTTTGGCAACGACCATGTGGACGTAGGAAAGACGGTTTCAGAGTTGGCGCTTGTCAAGTACTACCGCAATGATCCACAAATTGAAGTAACAAGACTCTTTGCCGAAGCGGAAAGAATCATTGGCGATAAGCTCGGAAAAACAAACCCTACTTACGCAGAAATCCTAAAAAATATGGCAATTACAAACATTGCCGCCGGTCAGTACAACCTGGCGTTTACACAGCTGGATGAAGCCGGTAGGATCTGGAATAACAAGATAGGTAGAAGAAATAACCTGAATGCCGCTACAATTGATTACCTGAAAGGAGATATTTACTACCGACAGAAGAATTATGGGCAGGCGGAAGATCTGTATGGTGATGCGATCAGGAAGTACAACCGCTTCTTCAACGACACCCATCCGGAGTATGTGAAAGTTCAATCGAAACTGGCAAAGACTTATTTTATGCAAGGAGATTGGAGACGTTCACAGTCTGAAATGGAGGAGGTTCTTGAAAACTATAAAGTCTTTATCCAGGATTATTTTCCCGCACTCTCTGAAAGGGAGAAGGCTAAATTCTGGAACACGATCAAGACGGACTATGAGTTTTACAATACACTTGTCATCAATAAAAACAGAAACGACAGGTACATTGGCGAGCTATATAATAACGCATTACTGACAAAGGCACTGCTGCTTAACACGTCCATCAAAATTCGTGAAAGAATCCTGAGCAGCTCAGATGAGGAGTTGAAAGAAGCTTATAATCAGTGGATAGCGAAAAAGGAATTGCTGACCGCGGCATTGTCGATGTCGGAAGAGCAACTTTCTCAATCCGGCATCAACCGGTCACAGCTTTCACAAGAGGTAGAGCTTCTTGAAAAAGACCTTAGTGTGAAGTCAGAGTTGTTTGGACAGAGTATCGATCAGGAGACTGTCACATGGGAAAATGTTCGTGACGCCATGCAGGAAAACGAAGTGGCCATTGAAATGGTAAGATTCAGAATATTCGACCACACGTTCACTGATTCGATCAAGTACGCCCTACTCTACGTGACGGGTGAGAAGAGGAGCCAACCAGGTATGATCCTGCTTGACAACGGAAAAGATCTAGAGAGCAAATACCTGAATTACTATCGTAATAGTATTAAGTACAAGATCAGGGATATCAACTCATACGAAGCCTACTGGTCACCTATCATAAGAAAGCTAGGCACTGTATCGACACTTTACATCTCTCCCGATGGGGTTTACAATCAGATCAATCTGGAAGCAATCCCAACGCTTGAGCCAAATAAATATGTTATAGATAATTCCAACATTGTCTTACTCAGCAATACCAAAGATCTGTACCTGAAGCAGCAAAAATTAGAGCCTGCAGTAGAAAAACAGGTAGCCATGATGTTTGGAAATCCACAGTTCTACGTCAAAACCCGACCTGGTCAGCCCACGGCTGAATCCGGACTTACCAGGGAAAATGTGGAGGTAGTACAGCAACTTCCCGGAACAGAAAAGGAAATACAGGAGGTGAAGGATTACCTGGGTAGAAAAGGCTGGGAGATCAATGACTATACAGAGCAAAACGCTGAGGAGTCTGCCATCAAACAGATCAATAGCCCGAGGATCTTCCACGTAGCAACACATGGATTTTTCCAACCGGACAATATCGAGGCCAGTGCACTTGATGCCGAGCTGAATGAAAATTATCTTTATGAGAACCCACTCCTCAAGTCAGGTCTGTTACTTACTGGTGCTGGTGACATTTTGAATGAGACCAAGTATAACTATAACATCGAAAATGGAATCCTGACGGCTTATGAGGCTATGAACCTTAATCTGGATCAGACTGACCTTGTTGTATTGTCCGCCTGCGAGACGGGGCTTGGAGAATTGCAGGCAGGTGAAGGTGTTTACGGTCTTCAGAGAGCGTTTCTTGTAGCTGGAGCCAAAACCATCATCATGAGTCTTTTTAAAGTTTCAGATGAGGCTACCCAACAACTAATGGTGAAGTTTTATAGAAAATGGCTGGATACCGGAAACAAAAGACAGGCCTTTATCGATGCAAAAAAGGAAATCAGAAACGAATACCGGGACCCAATTTATTGGGGACCGTTTGTGATGATTGGACTGAATTAAGTCAATCTTCGAATAATACAAAGGCACCCGAAACATTTCAGGTGCCTTTTTTTATGTCTTTCATGCATTATTCATAATGAACTGAATAATTAAAGGACCCTTCATTTACGGCTAACTTGTAGCTAATACTGTCGATCTATCTTCGTATAATAATATTTCTGTAAAAAGATAAGACAGATACCAGACCAGACAAGAGTTGAAAAAATTTTTGAATTGAAGAATACTTTGATTCAATATAACCCCTACTCCCCAAAATTTCTTAGCTACCCTTTCCATGATCTTGTTCCGGTTAATAGTACATCGATGGGCAATGGCAAATGGAAATCAAACACGGCCCGAAAATGAAAAAGACGAAAAGAAAACTAGATCTCCTCGTTCTTTCAGATGTGCATCTCGGAACATATGGGTGCAGGGCCAAAGAACTGCTGAATTATCTTAAAACCGTCGATCCTAAAATATTGGTTCTCAACGGAGATATTATTGACATATGGCAATTCAACAAGAGATACTTCCCGAAATCCCATATGAAAGTCATAAAGTACATCAGTTCCATGCTTAGCAAGGGCAAAAAAGTATATTATGTGACAGGGAATCATGATGAGATGCTACGTAAGTTCAAAGGATTCCAACTAGGAGGTTTTGAGATTGTCAATAAGCTGGTACTTGAGCTGCACGGGAAAAAGGTATGGATTTTTCATGGCGATGTATTTGATGTAACAATGCAGCATTCTAAGTGGCTCGCGAAGCTGGGAGGTTGGGGTTATGACATTTTGATATTGATCAACACCTTTGCGAATTGGTTGAGTGCCAGCTTTGGACAGGGTAGAATTTCACTTTCCAAGAAGATCAAAAATGGGGTCAAGCAGGCCGTAAGCTTTATCAACGATTTTGAAAAAACTGCCGCCGAAATTGGTATCGCTCAGGGATTCGATTTTGTGGTTTGTGGACATATCCATCATCCGCAAATGAAGACCATAGGAGATACCGATGATAAAAAAATAATCTACCTAAACTCCGGTGATTGGGTGGAAAACCTGACAGCCCTGGAATACAAAAAAGGCAGATGGACCATTTACGAATACAGTGAAGACCTTGTAGCGCAGGATGAAACCCAGCACGAGGAAGACCTGAATAGAGAAGTGGAGTTATCCAAGGCCGGATTTAAGAACAAACAGCTCTTTGAAGAGTTGGTTCAGGAGTTCCAATTCGTACAAATCGATCACGGAACCGGGAGGGCCAGCTGACTTACCACAAGTGGTGAACGTCTTTTTTGATCAGACGTTCATAAACGTCATTTACTTTTTCCAATTGATCCTTTGTCAATTCTTCAAGAGACTCAGTTTTTAAATTTGAGATAAGTTGTTCTGCATTCGAAGCTCCGGGGATCACGCAACTTATTTCCGGAAATTTCAAAATCCATTGAAGAGCTCGCTGAGCAAGCTTATCCCCAAAGACACCTTTCAATTCCGCCACAGCTTCCAGGCCTCTTTCATAGTCGATACCGGAAAAGGTCTCACCCTTATCAAAAAGTGCTCCCTCCCGATTAAAATACCGGTGATCCTCCTTCCCAAACTTTGTATTGCGATCAAATTTGCCCGTAAGTAGCCCACTCGCCAGGGGTACCCTCGCAATGATCCCCACATCTTTCATTACTGCTTGCTCAAAGAACAACTGAGAAGGCCTTTGTCGGAACATATTAAAAATGATCTGAACGGTACTGACACCTGGAAATTCAATCGCTTTTAATGCCTCTTCTACCTTCTCTACACTTACTCCATAGTTCCTGATCTTTCCTTCCGCCTGCAGGTCATCCATCAACCTGAAGATCTCAGGACGATAGTAAACATCTGTGGGAGGACAATGTAGCTGGATCAGATCAAGTCTTTCGAGACCTGTATTTTTCAGACTTGCCTCTACAAATCCTCTAAGGACATTTGGTTGATACGACTCATTCACATGGGGATTGAGCTGCCGGCCACACTTGGAAGCGACATAGACTTCCTCCGCTCTTTCTCTGACCACCTTACCCACGACCTTCTCACTTAAACCTTCACCGTACACGTCGGCGGTGTCGATAAAATTGATGCCATTGTCTATGGCAGTATGGATGATTTTCTCCGCACTTTTATTATCGAATTCAGAACCCCACTTCCCTCCTACCTGCCAGGTGCCAAGACTGACCTCTGATATTTCCAGGTTTGTTTTACCCAGTCTTCTGTATTTCATGCCTTCACGTTTTGCTCAAAGAAAGGCAGGATACTTCTTTTTGCAAAAAAATAAGGCGAACCATAAAAATGGTCCGCCTAAGAAGAGGAAACCCAACTTTAACTTATGCTACCTTTTCCTGATTAATTAGTAGCACTTCGTCAAGATCGTAACCGTCTATCGGCACTATTTCTCCTTTTTCTTCATCCCAGTCTATTCTTCGGCCGAGCTTATAAGAAAGTCCACCCATATGAGATGTTATAGCTTCTTCAAAGCCTGCTATGATGTCGCAGCTTGGAGTGCCTCCATTTCGTATGCAACTGAGCCACTCCCGCAGATGAAGGTGCGTAGAATCAACCCTCCTGCCATCCCTATATGTATATAGCAAGCCCTTATCGGCAAAATATTTGGCAGTGGCGGAAGTGACCCCGTCAAGTCCGCTTGTGGCCGGATCATACTGATAAATTGGAATTTGAGGGTCGATTGTTTCAGCTTCGATCATTTCGGCAAATCTGGTAGACCGTCTGTCCGGATAAATGGTAAGGCTGTTGCCAAGTTCCATGGTAGCATCATGTCCCATCAGCTTGGTACCCCTTGAAAACTCATTTCCTAACGTAGCGCTGTATACCATCGTCATACCTCGTTCTTTGCCTGCTTCCTGGCTGGTTCCGGTAGTGAAATCCGGAAATTCCATATTCACCTGCATCACGTCAGGAACATTTCTGCCATCTCTGTGTGTATAGATCCCACCGGAGGCAATTACCGACTTTGGTATGCCCATTTTCAAAACACAATTGATGCGATCATAGTCATGAGACATCAGGTCTCCGGAAAGTCCGGAACCGTAAGCCCACCATTTTCTCCACCTGAAAAAGTGTTCTGTATCGAAGTCAACCATCGGTGCATTACCGATGAAACGATTCCAATCTATGGTTTGCGTGTTGGCTTGCTCATGGATTCGGTATTGCCAGGCCCCGTTGTCACTGTTTCTGTTGGTATTCGCCGTAATGAGCGAAACATGTCCTAGAATATTCTTATCTATAATATCCTGAGCGGTTAGAAAACTTTGAGTCTGTCTGTGCTGGTGTCCCACCTGCAGCACAAGGTCCGTGGACTGAACCAAATCACGAAGCTCGTACGTCTCTTTGATATTGTGGGTCATCGGTTTTTCCACGTATACATGCTTACCGGCTCTCAAAGCGTCCATGGCAATAGGTGCATGCCAGTGATCAGGTGTGGCGATGACCACCGCATCCACTTCATTGCTCGCAAGCAAATCCTCATGATATCTGTAGGTTTTGACTTTAATCTCGTCCGTGCTGAAGGAATCAGCAGCCACATTGGCATGAATGTCAAATACATCACAAACGGCCGTTATTTGTACATTAAGATCCTCCTGACCCAGGAAAGTACTCAAACGACTGTCGTCCGGATTTCGCCTGGAAGCCGCTTCCATCTCTTCCAGCCACTCCTTGGTAGCGAATCCGAGCGCCCGACACAATTGCGGACCTCTGATGCCAAATCCAATGATTCCCAGCCTGATGGGATCGCCTTCCATCGATCCACTGGGTGGTGGTGGAGAGGCATTGATATTAAGGGTATTTAATATCTCCTTTCTCTGGCTCTTGACATTAGAGGCCTTCGAGGCTCCTGCCCACCAAATGCCACCGGCAATTGGCACTGATGCCACTCCCTTCAACCAATCACGTCTTGACCATTTGTTGGAATTATTTTCTTCTGTTGACATGACTATCCGTTGGTTAATGTTGAGGTTTCTACTTTCTTTTCAAATAATCTCTGAATTCCAAAATAGGCTCCCGATGGTAACTGGTATAATAGCCACAAGGCTACAGCTTCTATCAGGTTTTTGTTGACAATCCAGTAACTGCCCTCTGTTCCGATGTCCGAGACACCCGGAAACGGAGGCCGTGCCAGGTAGTACAAAAGTAGAAGTGCGATTCCGAAGATGGTGCCAAGTTTTTCCCAGATTCCAAAAATCAGGGTAATCCCTACTACCATCAATCCGAAAACATTCAACAGATCTACCATGTTTACCAATGTATCACTACCGAGCCAGGCAAAGAACCCACTAAACCATCCCTCAGCACTCATCAGATATCCTTTCGATGTCCAGGCCGGATCGTGAAGCTTCACTACACCTTCATACATAAAATGCCATCCTATCAGGACGCGAAGGAGTACAATCCCATTTCTTTGGGATTTTGAGACGTTCTCGATACTCATAGCTATTCGTGTTTGGTCAATACTATATTAACTAAGTATTACCAAATACAGGAATGAGGAATGTCTCATTGACCAAGGTCTTTTGTGCCAAAAAAAGCGGTTTTTTCTATTAGCTGCTTTTCTGCATCATTTTGCTAAAGAGCAGGAATAAAATACCGCAAGCGAGCCACATTGGTAGGGTGAGGAAGGAAAGGCAAATATCGAAATAAATGGATGCCATGTAGAAGACTCCAAAACTAAGAATCCACGCTACAAAGACGGCCGAATTGAAGGTGATGCCCATTTTTTCTGCATAGAAAGTTTTGATGCCCATTCTATCTCCAAAAAAATGTTCAAAGACTATGATTGCTCCAAATGGTGCGAGTATAAAGCCATATAATGCAACAAAGTCCAGCAACTTCATTGCAAAAGCCGGAAAAAGTCCTGCGACAGTAGCTACTCCACCTGCAATTATCGTAACCCAGAAAGTTGACAGTCGTGGGAAAATTGCCTGAAATGCGAGACCTGAACGGTAAATAGTTGGATTGGCAGTAGTCCAGCCAGCCAAAACCACCGCAATCATCCCGAAAACACCCAAAGCATTGTAGGCCAATGGACCTGGTGCCACGGGAGGTGCCTCACCATTGCTTAAAAATCCCTGTGCTTCCGGTGATTTTAAATAAACAGCATAAAGCAAGGCTGCCGCTATCCATGCCATGTAGTGACCTACATACATACCGGCGGCTGTCGTCCAGCCAGATTTTGGAGATTTTGCAAATCGAAAAACGGAAAGATCCGACATGCCTATATGCATGGCCGCATTACAAAACCAGGACCAGATCAGCACATGCCAGAAGGTATATTTAATTTGACCCGGAAATGGCTCGGACCCTTCACCCCAAATGGCCCAAAATTCCGAAAACGATCCAACGCCCAGCTGGCCTAAAGCCACGATACCTGCAGCCAGAAATCCAAAAACGATTACAGGCGCCATCCAATTAGCGGCCTTAGACACAGAGGTGTATCCTCTCGCAGCTATCAGTGAGATTACCGCACCCACTGCAATGACTATCACTACATAGGATATGCTGTTAGGCATTGTATCAGTGAGTTTTGGCATCTGCATATCAAAAGGTACTCCGACAGCCGTAGCAGAAACAGTGATCATTGCACCAGCTAGAAAACAAAACAGGATGCCATTGGCGAGGTTATATAATACCACCAGTCTGCGGCCGCTGATCTTCTCCATGTGGTAATACAATGTGTATCTGTACTTCACTGAAATCTCGGCAGTCAAAAACCGCCAGCTCAAAACCGCCAGTAAATTTCCCAAAAGAAGTCCGACAATAAGGTCAAAGGCGCTTACTCCCGTGGTGAGAAACAGGGGACCAATAACAAATTCAGTACCAGCAGCATGCTCACCGGCATACATGCCCAAAAAGCTTTTCCAGTTTTTATGCGACCTCTCCGGGACGGGTTCTCTTTCAAATTCTTCGTTTTTGGGTTGGGTTGTCTCTGACATAAAATCAAATTAATCCGGGAAGGTAATAGGATGTAAAATATTCAGTGTCCTGCACTTTCCTGTTAAAAGTGTTACCAAATCAAAGCTATTTCGATAGATGGACGTGGGCTTTTGGCCATACTTTATTTGACCCATTTCAATTTTCCCAACCACCCCTTCCACAATTTATTTATATTTTGGTTTTCGGAAATCATCACTAATCTCAAATGAAATGAAATCCATCATCGACCTGAAGGTAAATTAAATAATTATGAAAAAACTTCAACTCAGGTCAGTGCAGGATGGTATTAGAATAACCCTAGTTAATATTTGTACTTGTAAAACTGTATTTCAATGGAATTAACCAAAACATCATATCAGTTCGTCGATTATCTGTGGGATGAACAAAAAGCCAAAGAGTTAGACCGAGATGAGGTGGCATTACTACTTTATCGTTCCAATATCCTTGGTGCGGACCTTCGCATCACCAATTATGGCGGAGGCAATACAAGCTGCAAAACAATGGAAAGGGATCCTTTGACAGGAAAGGAAGTTGAGGTTATGTGGGTGAAAGGTTCGGGGGGAGATATTGGCACCCTAAAAAGAGACGGGCTTGCCGGATTGTATGTGGACAAGCTCCGGGCTCTCAAAAATGTCTATCGTGGTCTTGAGCACGAAGATGAGATGGTAGCCTTATTCAATCATTGCATATACGATCTCGATTCCAAAGCACCATCTATTGATACTCCGCTCCACGCAATGCTCCCATATAAGCACATTGATCACCTTCACCCGGATGCCGCCATTGCCATAGCCGCATCAAAGGGTGGTGAGGACATCATGAAAGAAATTTACGGGGAGGATTTCGTATGGATTCCCTGGCAGCGGCCGGGTTTTGATCTTTCACTGAAACTGGAGGCAGCCATTTTGGAAAACCCGAATTTAAAAGGTCTGTACCTTGGTGGCCATGGATTGTTCACCTGGGGCGATACAGCCTATGAGTGCTACATCAATTCACTGGAAGCAATAGAAAAAGCAAGTCAGTTCCTGGAAAAGAACTATGGTAAAAAGAGACCTGTTTTTGGTGGGTCAAAGGTAAACTCACTTGATGTTGAAAAGCGAAAGGATCAGGCTTCTCAAATGGCTCCGATTCTAAGGGGGCTGGCTTCAAGCCACAACAGAATGATCGGTCACTTCACCGATGATGAGCGCGTTTTAGAATTTATCAACAGTAATGACCTGTCTAAACTCGCTCCGCTAGGAACCAGCTGTCCGGATCATTTTCTACGTACAAAAATCCGACCTTTGGTACTTGACATGCCGGCGGACCTGGATCTTTCGGATAAGGTGAAAATAAAGTCGGAACTAGAGACTGCTTTTGAGAATTATCGAGGTATGTATGCCGCTTATTATGATGAGCATAAAAGGTCAAATAGCCCGGCAATCAGGGATCCTAACCCTGTTGTTATTCTATGGCCCGGTATAGGTATGTTCACCTATGCAAAAAACAAGCAAACAGCGAGAGTAGCCAGCGAATTCTATATCAATGCCATCAATGTGATGAAAGGAGCGGAGGCCGTTTCAGAGTATGTGGCATTACCGCTTCAAGAGGCTTTTGATATTGAATACTGGTTGCTTGAAGAAGCTAAACTACAGCGCATGCCTAAGGAAAAACCGCTTTCAAGAAAAGTAGCCTTGATTTCGGGAAGTGCCGGAGGTATCGGAAAGGCAATAGCAGACAAGTTTGCGGAAGAAGGCGCCTGCGTGGTGATCACCGACATTGACGAGAGCAGAACCGAAGAAGCATTCAAGACTTATGCGAAGGACACGGCAGCATATTCTGCTATGGACGTAACCAGTCAAGAAAGTATTGAAGAGGCCTATAAAAACGCCTGCCTCGAATTTGGTGGAGTGGACATCATAGTCAATTCAGCAGGCCTTGCCATATCCAAAAGCCTTGGAGATACTTCGGAGGAGGACTATGATCTGCTGATGGATGTATTGGCAAAAGGCCAGTTTAATGTGTGTAAGGCCGGCGTGGAGATATTGAAAATACAGGGTATGGGTGGAGATATTGTCAATATAGCCAGTAAAAATGCGCTTGTTTCCGGACCAAATAATGTAGTCTATGGAAGCGCCAAGGCCACACAAACTCACATGTCAAGACTTTTAGCTGCGGAGCTAGGGTCCGACAAAATCAGAGTAAACACTGTAAATCCGGATGCGGTCATAGAAGGAAGTAAAATCTGGGAAGGTAAGTGGGCCGAAGGTCGGGCCAAAGCCTATGGAATAAAAGTGGAAGAACTACCTGCCCATTACGCCAAACGAACGCTACTTAATGAGATCATTAGCACAAAGGATATTGCAAACGGAGTTTTTGCATTTGTGGGAGGACTCCTCAATAAAAGTACAGGGAACATTCTGAACGTAGATGGTGGGGTTGCAGCAGCTTTTGTGAGATAAAAGTTGCTATATATATTTATTTATAAGAATTACTCAAGCCTATGATTAATAATGACACCCTCCACAGGCACAATCAACAACACCAAATAGAGCACCAGGACAACTTTGATTTCCTGGCCAACCGACTTGAATCCAATGGCGTGAATGTGAAGGAAATAGTGCACAAGCTTGAGCAATTTCAGGTTGCCATACCAAGCTGGGCACTCGGAACAGGAGGCACACGGTTTGGAAGATTTCCCGATGGTGGCGAACCTGGTTCACTGGAAGAAAAGATTGCGGACATAGGCCTGATACATAAACTTAATAAATCAAGCGGTGCGATAAGCCTGCATATACCATGGGATATCCCTGAGGATTACAATGCCATAAAAGCTCTTGCAGATTCCTATGAAATTGACTTTGACGCTGTGAATTCAAATACATTTCAGGACCAGCCGGATTCGACTGTCTCTTATAAGTATGGTTCCCTGTCACATGTGAACAAGGAAGTTAGGCAGGTTGCAATTGAGCATAATAAAGAAGTCATTGATCATGGTATCCCATTGGGATCCAAAGCATTGACCGTATGGCTATCTGACGGGACCAATCATCCTGGTCAGGCCAACTTCCGTGATTCGCTGGAGCGCACGATTGAGTCATTAAAAGACATTTATGATCATCTGCCGGATGACTGGCGTATTCTTATCGAATACAAACCATACGAACCACATTTTTATTCCATGGTGATTCCGGATTGGGGCACATCTCATCTGATCGCGCAGGAATTAGGGCATAAGGCATTCAGCCTGGTAGATCTGGGACATCACTTACCCAATACCAATATTGAGCAAATAGTATCTATTTTAATGAGGCAAACTAAATTGGGTGGGTTTCATTTCAATGACAGCAAGTACGGTGATGACGACCTGACAGTAGGTGGCACAAAACCCTATCAGCTCTTCCTGATTTTCAATGAACTCATCGAAGGTGCAAGTGCAACGAAAAATGCAGAACCTGCCTGGATGATCGATGCAAGTCACAACCTAAAGGATCCACTGGAAGATCTTTTGCAATCAGTGGAAGCCATAAAGATTGCCTTTGCTCAGGCTCTTCTCGTGGACCAAAAGAGGTTAAAACAGGCTCAGGCCGAAAATGATATCAGCGGGGCTCAGGAGATACTTCAGGAAGCATTTCGTACCGATGTAAGACCACTGGTAGCAGAAGCCCGAGTGCAAAAAGGAGGTGCTCTTAGACCTTTACAAATTTTTAGAGGTGAAGAAGTCCGAAAGAATCTGGTTAAGGAAAGGGGCGCCAAAACAATCTCAACTGGTCTGTGAGCACACAAGGTAGTGGCGGGAGTACCCTTATTTTTGATATAGGCAAAACCAATCAGAAGGTATATGTCTTCGATCAGGATTATCGGGAGATTCATCGTGAACAAACAAGCATCCCAGAAATAAAGGATGACGATGGTTTCCCCTCCGAAGATTTATTGTCCATCTGGATTTGGATGGACCAAACGGCTAAAGCGCTTATTCGGGAAGGTAATTATGGCATTGAATATCTCAATATAACCACTCACGGTGCCGCTGTAGTGTTCCTGGATGAGGAGAAAAAACTGGCAACACCCTTTTATAATTATCTGAAAAGTTTCCCTGATAAAGTCAAAAATATCTTCCTGTCTGATATCGGAATTGACAATTTCGAATTGCAAACCTCCAGTCCTTTCATGGGATTCTTGAATTCAGGCCTTCAGCTACCCTACTTGAAATATGCCAAGCCTCACCTTTTCAAGACTATTAAAACCTGCCTGCATTTTCCTCAGTATCTGAGCTATCTGTTTACCGGACATCTGGTTTCCGAAAGTACCAGTATTGGTTGTCATACAGGACTTTGGAACTTTTCGAAAGCCAGGTACGCTGACTGGATCTGGGAAATGGATTTTGAGGATTATCTACCTGAAGTGGTTCCCGGCAATACCACTTTCAGGAAAACGATCCACAATAAAGAGCTCAATGTAGGGATTGGCATTCATGACAGCTCCTCCGCCCTTATTCCGTATTTGAAGACAAATACTGAGCCCTTTTTGGTGCTGTCTACCGGGACATGGATCATTACTTTGAATCCTTTCAATAAGGCTTCGCTGACCCTGGATGAGCTAAACAAAGACTGTCTGAATTTTCTTGACCCTAATAAACAGCAGGTACGAGCCAGTCGACTCTTCATGGGCAGACATCTGGACGAGTGTCTGAAGGCCATTTCGGAATTCTTTGATGTTGAAGAAAATAAACTTCGGGAAGCACATTGGAACGGACAGACTTTGGAGGGTCCTTACAGATTTAATCACGATTTAATCAAGGCAAGCAGGTTTGGATTTGATTATCCTACAGATCATAAACTCGAATCTTTCGCGAATTACACCCAGGCCGTGTTGTCTTTAATTTGGGAATTAACAGACATACTGGTCTCAAGCATAAAGCTGGCTCTTGGGAAAGAGAACATAAAAAGAATCTACGTGGAAGGTGGCTTTACCCAAAGTCAGCCTTTTCTGAAGATGCTTGCCGCAAAACTTCCCAAACACGAAATCTATACAACGGAATACGGTTCCGGAACCGCACTTGGCGCTGCCATGGTACTGCACGACAACCAATTGAACGAAGAATTTCTGAAAACAAATTATAAAGTGAGCCGGATTAGTTAACCAACTAACCCTCCTCTTTTACTATGAGCACCCACGCCTCTTCATCGGGTGCACTAAAAGAACCTGATTCCGGTGCGGTCATGAGATCTCCCATGCTCCCTTCCTTCGGATTGAACCATTGATAATTTAGATTATCAGAAAGCCCATCGATGGTAACTTCACCACCTGCAGGCAAATAAGCTATGTACAACTTCCCTTCTTTCGCCAGAAGGAAGTCGCCACTGCTTAAATCCGGTCGCTTTTCAATGTCAGTAAAGTCAAGCCCCTGGAGTGCATTAGATAAATAGCCCACATAGGTAGCACCTTCCAACTGCATGGCTTCCCTCCAGGAAAGCGGTTGCTCTGCCCAATCTGTCCATCCTTCTTCGTCAGCAGAAACCTTCCACTGCCACAGGCTGGCGGCGCCATAAACTACTCCCATGGTACCTCCCGACATCAGCTGTAGCCAGGCCTCTTCACCTTGCCACCAACCAAGACCAAACTGACCACCACCCATGCCTTCATAAGTTGGCTCCCCATTAGCTGAAGCTTTAGTAGGCTTATTCTCGTACATCCGTTCCACTTTGTGGAGCTGATGCTCACCGCTATGACCAGTTTGGGCCCACTGGAAATCGAGCCACTCTTCGGACTGATGAACTTTGTTGTAGTGCATACAATGTTTCAGCGGATTATCCACTGCCCATTCCGCTACATAATCGTCACACGGATTATAATGTAGGCCGGTTGGTTGTCCATAGCAATCCCAGTACTCCATCATGTCGCCGGATTCTTTTACTCCCGGATCATCGCCACCGTTGTCACCTGCCAGCAACCACATCGCAGGCTGTGCTCCATACCGGGCCAACAGATACTTGCAGTATCGAACATATTCCTTCCAGTTGATGGTGTTTCCCAGGACATCCAGACCTTTCCAGCCAAATCCGTGGAAAACAGGCTGGTAGACGGGAACGATTTCATGATCGATCAAAATGCTGATCAGTGAGTCCATATAAGTGAAATATTCCGGATTTAACTTCCGAATACTCCCTTCACTCAGGTCTTCAAAGGCCCGCACAAATCCCAGTTCAGTGTTTCTGGCATCAGGACCCTCTGCTCTCATGTCTGGTTGCAGACTCATTAGCAAAGCCGAATTGAACCCTTTGGATTGTCTATCGGCTGCATACTCCTCCACTTGATCGTAGGTGGCCCTGAATGGGATGGCCCAGGGAGTATCACCAATGACGACAAAAGGCTTCCCCGAATCATGTACTACATTTCTTTTGCCCGGTGACATCTTTAAAAGACCATTGGCTATTAACTGATTCGAACCCTCATAATCCACCGACACAAATTCGCCTTTTTGTTCATTCAAGCCTTCATCCACAAGATTGGTACTGAAGGTCTCATAGCTCCATGTTACCCCGGACCTTGGTGGTGCGAACCGAATAAGCCATTCATTTCCTCCATTCCAAAAACCAGGACGAGCCAATGAGTCCCCCTGATCCGTCTTAAAAACTGCCCAAACATCTACGTCGTAGTATGGGTTCTCATACTGATCCTGAGCTTTTACGGAAACCTCATATATGGTCCACGTTTCGACCTTTGTCATTGATTCATTTGAATTTTCCGCACATGAAATGAGAAAAACCACTGAAAGGAATAAAATATATCTCACGATTTTGGATTTAGGTGGGTCTTATTTTCGAAACTTGAAATTAAGTAAAATCGTAACATTTCGTAATTTCGACATCAACCTTATTCCTTTCCTAAGATCAAAATGCGAGTTGTAATTAAGATGTTGTGGATACTTACGTTGCTGCAGGTGAGTTTTCATCATGCGGTAGCGCAGACGAGTCTTGATTCGTTGATAATGTTTTCCGAAGGTTCGATTCCGGCTGACAAATCGCAAATTGACGAAATCGGCACCTGGATCTATAAACACTATCGTACGTATCCGGAAATCACGGAGAAAATTGCCTATAAATTGATTGAGGCTTCTAAAAAAGCCAATTATCCACTTGGAGAAGCTACCGGTTGGCGCAGGATCGGCGCATCCAATTACGTGATGGGTAAAACATCGGAAGTCATAAGATCGCAATTTGAGGCCCTTCAGATATATGAGGAAATGGGTGATTCGCAGGGAATGGCCTTTTGTTATAATAACATTGGATTGGCCCAACTTCAGGTTGATGAGCAGGAAAAGGCCCTTGATAATTTCCGGCTGGCGGAACAGACAATTGCTCCTGATGACAGGGGATTCAAAGCCATATGTTACAATAATATGAGCCTGGCCTACAGCGATCTGGAAAAATATGACAGTGCACTTTTATACAACAATCTCGCCCTGGCAATAAGGCTGGAGCTGGACGATAAACGCCGGATACAGGCAACTTACATGAATCTTGGAGTACTCTATTATAAGAATTTTAAGAACCTGGATAAAGGGAAAGAATACCTTCAGGAGTCAGTAGATATCAACCATGAGATAAGGAATTACAGTGACCTGGCTAGCGGTTATGTCAACCTTGGAAACGTGGCTGAACTGGAAGAGAATGTTGATCTGGCGCTCACTTACTTTGAGAGGGCTGTGGTGTACGCGGACTCCTCTAATGACCTCCAAACGAAGAGTGCGGCCTATCTTAATCTCTCTCAGCTAGAGAGTGCAGTAGGTAATGCTTATGGAAGCCTGGAATATTTTAAATCCTATCACGATACAAGACTTGAAGCCATAGAAGCCCAACAAAAAGTAGAAGTCGGTCGACTGGAAACCAGCTTTGAAGTATTGCAGAAGGAGAAAGAACTGGCGGAATTGAGGGAAGAACAGGCGAGTCAACGACTTGTACAACTCCTTCTGATTATCGGAATCATAGTGACCATCGTGGTTGGAATTATGATTACCTACATTCTCCGATTGCGTATTCGCAATGCGAAACTGGCGGAGGAAGAACTTCAAATTAAGCTTGAGCACAAGAACAAGGAACTAACGTCCTACGCACTGAATTTCATTCAGAAAAATGAACTGATGGCGGAGCTTTCTGATCAAATCGAAACGGTAAAACGAAAGTCAGATCCGGGTATTTCGAAGGAATTGAATAAAATCAACCGTATGATGAATGACGGCGCCAGGATTGACAGCGAATGGGAAAATTTCAAAATGATGTTTGAGGAAGTCCACAGTGATTTTCTATCCAAACTCAAAGAACAGTTTCCGGAAATTACCAATTCTGAGCTCAAGTTATGTGCATTGCTGAGGTTGAACCTAAACCTGAAAGAGTCCTCCAGAATCCTTGGCATATCCGCGGACAGCGTCAAGACAGCGCGATATCGCCTTCGCAAAAAGCTAGGATTATCAGGAGAAGAAAATCTGATCGACTTCCTGATACGCTTTGAAAGAAAGATGGTGGCGTAATCCATAATTTCCAGGAAGGTATTAAATTGGATTTGCCATGAATTTCGATAAAAATGAAATACCTGAACTTAATTAATGCCATCTTTATTGCCACGCTTTCGATGTCCGGACAATCCCTGGATTGGGCAGGTTCTATTGAAAACCCCGGCGTACTAGCAGAAGGCTACACCAAAAATGCCTTGAAAATCTATGAAGCCGGGAGCATTATACAGGGTAGGGATTTCATAGCAGAAGCCAACTCAAATCACTTTAACCGG
Organism: Cyclobacteriaceae bacterium; assembly: GCA_965228045.1. Lineage (GTDB taxonomy): Bacteria > Bacteroidota > Bacteroidia > Cytophagales > Cyclobacteriaceae > JANQEU01. The sequence continues at coordinate 4,330,318 of OZ245789.1, forward strand.
GTTGATTCGATCAATACATTGACCAAAGTCAAGGCCCTTAAAGGTTACGAATATGAGCTTGGTAGATTTCGTGATGATAATGGAACAGCCTATGTCCATTTGCTTATCTGGAACAATGATTCGAGCATAGCAAAAAGAGAACTTGAATTCATTTCTGAAACCTCCACTTTCGATTTTGACTCAAGTCAAATAAACAAAAGAAGGGAAGATTGGGTCAGACTATGCAATGAGCACGATGCATTCAAGCTGGTCTCGGAGTTATATACGAATGATAACATTTATTACAATCACAAACCATTGATCCGCGGAACGGAAGGAGTAGCAAAAGAATATGCCTACATGAATCGGGAATCTTATAATTTGGATCTTACTCCAATAAAAGTTCTACCCGTGCACCCGGAATTGGTATTTGAAATTGGTCAATGTTCAGGGTCATATAATGGGAAATACATCTTCGTATGGAAAAAGGGGAAAGATGGAGTTTGGCGCGTGTATCTCGATTCTAACATATGACGCTACATCACAAGATTTGGATGATTTGTATTGTGATTGTTCTGGCAGCTTGCCAGAACAATCACAATGAATCAGGTTCTGTTTCACAGGAAGGGTTAATTTCTGATCCTGCCAGCCTGAGCTGGCAGGATCAAAAATATTCGATGTTCATTCATTTCGGTTTGTACTCCATGCTGGGCGGAGAGTGGAACGGTGAGAAAGTCACTTACGGCTATAGCGAACAGATCCGGGCCCACGGCAAAATCCCGAAAGATGAATACCGTGAACTGGCTTTAATTTTTGACCCCGTAAAATGGGACCCTGCCGGGATCGTGTCACTGGCAAAACGAGCCGGAATGCGCTCCATAGTGATCACCGCCAAGCACCATGATGGGTTTTCACTATTTGACACAAAGTTTTCTGACTTTGACGTGGTGGATGCTTCCCCTTATGGAAAGGATATCCTCTTTGGGTTATCGAAAGCGTGCGCAGATGCGGACCTGGATTTCGGGGTATACTTTTCGCTGATCGACTGGGATTACCCGGATGCCCTACCTATCTCCTCACACAATAGTGACTCAATCCCGCCAGCTCATCACCAATATAACCTTAATCAGGTACGTGAGTTGATGACCGGATATGGAGATATATCAGAAATATGGTTTGACATGGGTAAACCGACATTCCAACAAAGCAAAGAACTGGCGAACCTGGTTCGTGAGCTCCAACCAAACTGTAAAATCAGTGGAAGGCTATGGAATGATCAGGGTGATTTTGCCGTGATGGGTGATAACGCGTCCCCCGATTTCAGAATGGGCACGCTCTGGCAAACACCTGCTTCGATGTTTGACGATACGTGGGGATACCGATCATGGCAGGAAAGAAAAGATCCACTGACTAAGGCTGAAGAAAAGCTACTTGCCCTGATTAATGTCGTAGCGAATGGAGGAAACTACCTACTCAACATCGGACCAAAAGGGGATGGAAGCATTGTTGCATATGAAGAGAAAGTCCTGCTCGAGATTGGAAAGTGGCTTGACGCAAATGGCACCTCTATTTATAGCTCTGAAGTATCGCCCTTGCCCGAACAACCTTGGGGCTCCATTACCATGAAACCTGGAAGACTTTTCTTATACGTGGATAATACCGACCAGGAAATAATTTTAGAAGGACTGGTCAGTCAACCGGAAGCTATTTACATTTTGGGAAATCCCGCTCAAAAATTTCCATATCAAAGTACTCCCTCAGGTATAAGAATTGATCTTTCCGATCTTGATTCTGAAAGCCTTGTGCCGGTTCTTGTTGTGGAGTATGCTGAACCGCTGAAGTATAAACCAGAGGAATTGATCGTTGCTGAAAGTGAAGGCTTCAGCCTCGACTTTGAAAATGCCATCAAGTACCACAGTTATAGCGGTGCGGATTATTACAGTTCCAAACCAACCATAATAAAGATTGAATGGCTTTTACCCGAGACCGATGGCGAATTTGATCTAATACCAGGTAATGCGGCTGATTTTGATCGATTCTCCATTAAATTGAACAATAAAATAATTGTTGATAAAAATCCTATCATCCTGGATAAGGGAGTAAATAGGTTATCAATCGAATTATCAGACCAATCCAACATTCACCAGGACATCGACGCTCAGGGTGTCAGCCTGAGAATTGTAGAAAACTAAATAGTAAATACCGATCCTAAATGAAAAGACTGACCTTACCATTTATAGCCTTTCTAAGTTTCTTATTTACATATGGAATAACTCCTGAAATAGCAGATGAGGCAGATTCTTACGAAACACTGGTCGAATTATTCAGGGAATGGAGGCAATTCGAAACGCCTCCTCTTGTGAACGGTGCCCCTGATTATAGTGCCGAGACTTTTGAAAAACGCTGGCCCGCTTTCAAGGAACTGCAAGAGAAACTGAATGGAATTGATACAACTGGCTGGACCACTCCAGATAAAGTTGATTATCACATCCTTGTGGCGGAAATGAACGGTTATGATTTTAATCACAGAATATTAAAACCTTGGGTACGAGATCCTGCTTTTTATAAATCTCTGTGGATGTCCCGTAGCGATGTACCTGCGCATGAAGGGCCCACCCATCACATGACGACCGAGATCTGGACCTATGAATTCCCTTTGAATAAAGCCTCTAAAGCAAAGCTTTTAAATGAGCTGCAGGTTATCCCCTCTTTAAATACTCAGGCGCGATCTAACCTTACGGGAAACGCCAGGGAACTGTGGATAGCGGGCATCAGGGTGATTGAAGCCCAAAGCGAGAATCTAAAGTCTTTATTGGAAAACGAGAGTATCGCAAAAGATAAGGAGCTGACAAAAGCCATCAATGCAGCCATCATCTCCACCGATCAGTTTGCCTCATGGCTGAAGGAAGAGGCAAAAAATAAAACCGGACCTTCCGGAATCGGAAAAGAAAACTACACGTGGTACCTGCAAAACGTTCACCTGGTACCACTCACCTGGGAAGATGAAGTGATGCTTCTAAAAAGAGAGCTGGCCAGGGCCTGGTCCAGCTTGAAATTGGAGGAGCATCGAAACAGAAACTTGCCACCATTGCCGGAAGCAAATACAAAAGAAGCCCATGATAAACTAGCCGATGATGCCGCCAATAGCCTGATGAAATTTCTGGAAGATGACCAGATCGTAACTGTCAAGGAGTACTTTGCTCCGGCCCTGGAAGCTCACAAGGGTGAATTCATTCCGAAAGAGCAACGTAATTTCTTTTGGATTGGTAAACACTACGATCCAAGACCTCTTTACTCCCATTTTTATCACTGGTTTGAACTCGCGAGAATGGACACTGAGCCACACAACCGGGAAATACGTCGCGGTCCACTTTTATACAACATATTCGACTCTCGCAATGAAGGAACTGCCACAGCAGTAGAGGAAATGTTTATGCATGCCGGTCTTTATGAAGACAGTCGAAGGTCACGGGAAATTGTGTACATCATGATTGCGCAGCGTGCAGCCCGGGGTCTGGGCTCACTTTATGCACATGCCAACGAGATGACAATGGAAGAGGCCGGTGGGATCCACTCGGAATACACACCCAGAGGTTGGATGAAAACTGAAAAAGAACTACTTCTTTTTGAACAGCACCTCTACATGCGACAACCGGGCTACGGCACCAGTTATATAACAGGTAAATATTTGCTGGAGGATGCTATGGCAGAATATGCAAGACAAAAAGAACTACAAGGTGAAGCTTTTGTGCTGAAAGACTTTTTCGATGAACTTAATGCCATAGGCAATATCCCGATTTCGTTAGGGAAATGGGAAATGACCGGATTAAAAGACTGACAGATGAGGTACGTATCTTTTTTAGCTTTATCAATTCTATTCGCGGCATGTGAGAAAAAGGCCCCCGGTGAACGTAAGTCAGCGGGAGAAAAGGTGATTGCAAGGTCCATAGCCTATCACGATCCTGAAGGGAATTGGGATGATCTGGAATCTTCTATAGCACTGCAAATGACCTACGCAGATACTTCTATTGTGATGAACGATATAAGTTTTGGCAATGGCGATGGATTCTTCCAGATCATCAAAGATGACGGCACAAATACGAAACTCCTTCGCCTGGATGGAGATGAATGTTCCTTCCTGCTCAATGGCAAAAAAGATTACACGCCCGATGAGGCTGAGATGCATCTTCTGAATTGTGACTACACCCGATCTAATAGAAACTACTACCTGTATACTCTCGGATTGCCAATGAAATTGACGGATCAGGGCACAAAAATCCATGATCAGGTTGATACTGTCAGCGCCTGGGGAGGTACTTACCTGAGGGTGAAGGTGTCTTATGACCATGAAGTAGGTAAGGATACCTGGTATTTCTATGTCGATCCGGAAACCTACCGTATGATGGTGTACCAGTTTTACCATGACGAATCCGTGAATGATGGCGAATACATTCTCTTAAGTGATGAAGAGATCGCTTATCGGAATATCAGGATGCCTGTGGAAAAGAGGTGGTTTATGAATAAAGATGACCGTTATCTTGGTGCGGATAAAATCCTGAAATTTCAGAATCTTGGACCAGGCATCAAGGAAGACCGAAACTCTTAGGCGCTCTTTTTTCCATAAGGAAATGGCCTGTATTGGTAATGCTTTTCAACTTCCTGAATGGCCCGGAGTATTGCTTTATTAATCGGCAAATACTCCTGACCTAGCCTGAAATCAATTTGAACCAGTTTTTGGTAATAAGAAGTTATATGTGGCACCGTACCCTTCGCGATGAGTTCTTTGGAAATCGCAATTTCGTGTTCCTGGGAATTCTTGATCCATTTGCAGGTAGAAAGCACTCGATTTCCATTCTTATCCCTGGATGTCGAAAAACCGAATAACCGGCAGATAAGGCCTCGGTTTTCATAATCCATGCATCGTCCTTTGACATAGTCGTTTCCATTCATCACCCTAAACAAATGACAAATAGGCTGAAGGTCGGACTGTAACTGGTCTTTAACACTTTCAGCCTGACGATGCTGAAAAAGTTGAAAGGCATAGGGTAAAAACTCAAGCACCGCTGCCTCAATATTTGGCTTGGTGCAGCAATGCCCACATCCGGGTAGACAATGAAGGCCTGAATCTCTTTTAAAAACATCCAGCTCCCTCTCAAGCATTTCGTACAACCGACGAACCTGCCTGACCTTGATCACGATCGACATGAAATTATGCAAATTTAGCCCTGATCGGACCAAAATATTGACATCCAAACCTCAAGAAATTTACACCCTCAAAATTCGCCTTATGATCTGTTTCGAATGAAGGAAACAAGTAGCATTCAGGTCACTGTTGCTAAAAGCTAATCGTAAATTTTGGTCCCACCACGAGTTCTTGTTTTCTGGCATAGACAGGTAATTTCTGTGCACTTACGTCCATTGAAAATTGAACTTCACCCCTATTTATCTTATTGGCGATGATCACCCCATCAACAATGGATGTAATGGAAGCAGCAGCTGGAATAATCAATAATCCGGGGCTATCAGCGGAAACAGCAGCAATTATTCCCACAAGGTAAACACCAGTAAAAATAGCTCCCTTGCCGTACTCATGGTTATAATATTGTCCACCGCCAGCCAATACCCATGATAGAACACCTGCGATAATCGGCGATCGGATCTCCGAATTATTCATATTTCGGCTACGAGAAGGTTCGTTCGACTCACCCCCACCTGTGATCTGCGCCATGGATTCTGTCGACAAAAAAAGAATCAGAACAACTAGAATGAGCGAAGGAAATTTCATGATGGTTAGCATTAGTGATATTTAATATTAACCAAAATCCTTCGTTTTTCAGAATAAATAACTGGACAAATTGCTTGAAAACAAATAAAATACCGATTTCTTATGACAATTGTGAAAATGTCTTTCCTTCGAAACATTTTGCCCGTTCTTAGTGCGGGTTTACTATTAAATTGAAAAAATTTAGGATAAACCTATCACCAAATGTTACGACTGCCACTATGATTGGGCTTACAAGCTGATTAAAAAAATGAAATAAATATTCTATGAAAAGAAAGGAATTCATAAAAAAGTCCACCATTGCGCTTGCGAGCGGCATGATCCTTCCACAGATATCCTGCACACCCACCAAAAAACAGGAGCTGGTACCTATTAAAACTGCAGGCAGAAAAAACTGGGCAGGGAACTACACATTCAAAGCTCCAAACCTCTACGAACCATCATCAGTGGACCAGCTGCAGGAATTGGTGAAAACCCTCAAAAAACAAAAGGCGCTTGGATCGCAACACTGCTTCAACAACATCGCTGACAGTCCTGAGAATCAAATCTCGACCAAAAAACTGAACAAAGTCATCACGCTTGATAAGGAACAAATGACTTTTACCGTGGAAGCTGGTGCCAGATATGGGGATTTTAGTAAAGAACTTCATGAACAAGGATTTGCGCTGCACAACCTGGCCTCCCTGCCTCATATTACAGTAGCCGGAGCCTGCGCTACTGCCACGCATGGTTCTGGTGTATCAAATGGCAACCTTGCCACCGCCGTTCGCTCAGTTGAAATGGTGACTTCAAATGGAGATCTGACCACCCTTAACAGAGACCAGGAAGATTTCTATGCTGTAGTAGTCGGACTAGGCGCTTTTGGCATTATAACGAAAGTGACACTTGATGTACAAGAAACCTTTGAAGTGCGTCAGGATGTATTTCTTGATTTGCCATTAGAATCATTGCAAGCCAGTTTCGATGACATCATGTCGGCTGGCTATAGCGTGAGCCTCTTCACTGACTGGATGGACAAAAAAGTTAGCGAAGTCTGGGTGAAGCGTAGAATGGATAATGACATCATCGATTACGGCAATGAATTTTATGGAGCCATGGCTGCCACTGAAAATGTGCATCCCATTCTGGAGCTCTCCGCAGAAAGCTGTTCGGAACAAATGGGGGTTCCAGGTCCCTGGTATGATCGCTTGCCTCACTTCAAAATGGGCTTTCAGCCAAGTGCCGGGGAAGAACTACAATCAGAATTCTTCATTCCCAGGAAAAATGCAGTGGAAGCCATCATGGCGCTCGAAGCTAAGAGGGATCAGATTTACCCTCATTTGATGATCACGGAAATCCGGACCATCGCAGGGGATGACTATTGGATGAGTCCTTGCTATAAGCAAGACAGCGTAGCCATACACTTTACCTGGAAGCAAAAGCCGGATGAAGTAATGTCATTGCTTCCGGTTATAGAAGAGACCCTCGCTCCGTTTGAAGCTAAACCACATTGGGGTAAATTATTTACGCTGGCACCTACTACTATACAGGATCGATATGAAAAATACGAGGACTTTGTGGCTTTGGCGCGTACTTATGATCCAGGTGGTAAGTTTAAGAACAATTACCTTCTGAAGAATATTTATTGATGGCTTAGTCATCCCATGACAGGCTGTTCGACGCAGAATACGCTTTAATACGTAGTCGATTTAGGAAATTCCTCTATTTACATTCCCGCGATACCGGTGCTCCTTTGATAATTGAATTAGTACTAACCAAAAACTATTTTAATTATGAGAAAACTTGCACTTGTCTTATTAGTCTTCGCATTCCAGTTTGGATTTGCTCAAAAAACAATCCTTGAACTTGCGGAGGATAAAAAGTTAGAAAAATTTATATCCCTGGATGCTCCTGGAGGGAAACCTGCTAAGGATGGAATAGGAGCCAAAGCCGATCTTACAAAAACCTCACTCACAAAGATCGCGCTTGTTTCTTTTTACTTAAATGACCAGGGTGATGATAATGCTTACAGAACCATGGGTATTGGTGAAGACGGCGGAAATTACTACGCTACTAAATTTTATAGCCAGTCAATTGATCCTATAAAAACTGCCTTCAGCAAGGAAGGTATGCAAATACTGACACCCTCAGAGTTCCTTGATTCTGAAGAAAAACGACAAGCTTACGAAAATTTCGAAATGGAAGTCGGACGAATGGCTCGAATGGTATTGGGATTTGTAAACAGTATTTCCGATGCAGCAACCGATGCGGGATTTCAAGTTTCAGCCACTCCAGCCGGTTATGAGCTGATCCCCGCTGCCATGGCAGCAGGTGACTATAAGCTGAATGAATCTATGGGTAAGCTTACTGAGGACCTGGGTGTGGATGCTGTAATGGTGGCTTTTGTGGATACAAAAACCGATGACAGAAGTAGTGTCTACATGAAATCCGGAATGGCACTTTATGGTCCCAACCCAATACCAAAGGAGGAAGGAAAGAGATATCCCGGAATGAGCTACAACTCAGGCATGTATTATGGTAAAACCGAGGTTACTCCTAAAAATGCGATTGAATTCGCGGAGATCAAAAGAAAAGAGATTACCGAGGAAAGCTATGATGGCTTTGGCTATATCATGGGAGAAGCAGCCAGTCAGCTTGCAGCCTACATTCAAACCGAAAAATCAGGAGGATAGGAAATTGTCCACAGGACAAGTGCAGGGAAGCATGACAGGTAGACTCCAGGGTTTACCTGCTTCTTCCCATTCACATGCACTATAATCCAAAACAACGCCTAAAGGTGGTCCCGGGACCACCTTTTCTTATTCAGCCAAATTGTTTTTTAAAGCAAATTTTACAAGCTGGGCCGTATTCCTGATTTCCAGTTTTTGGAGAATATTATTCCTGTGCGTATCCACTGTGCGCTTACTGATAAATAATTTGTCGGCTATTTCAGCATTTGACAATCCATCTACTATCAGTGTTATGATCTCTAACTCACGATCTGTCAACAGTACCTTTTTGGAGACATCAGAATTGTCTTCACTATTAAGCTGAAGAGCAATTTCCATAACCTCAGGGTCAAAGTACTTTTTACCATTATTTACTTTTAGGATAGCTTCATAGATCATCTCCGTCTCGCTACTTTTCAGCAGATATCCATAAGCTCCTGTTCTGAAGGCTTTTTGAATTATCGGCTTTTCATCATGAACACTTAGGACGATAAATTTAGTATCCCAGCCCTTTTCCTTTGATTCCCTGATTACTTCCAGCCCATTCATACCCGGCATATTGATGTCACAGATCACCAAATCCGGTAATCTGTTGCCGAGCTGAATCAGAAGTTCTTTCCCATTGCTTGCCTGGTCAAGCAACTCAAACTCAGGATGAGCATTGATCTTTTCAATCAGCCCTTCCAAAATAAGCGGATGGTCATCAGCTACGGATATCGTAATCATTCGGTTTTTTTATTTAATGGTAACCGCACATGAACAATGGTACCGGGATGCTCCTGGGAATTTACCTGAAGATCGCCTTTAAATGCCCTAACCCTCGATTTGATCCCAATCAGACCAATTCCTGGTTTGACTGTACTTTCGTCAAATCCGTCACCATCATCTTCAAAGAGGAGATGTAACTCACCCTTACGCTCATAAACTCCAACAGAAATAAGACCGGCATTCGAATGTTTGCAGGCATTTTGCAAAAGCTCCTGAAAAATTCTAAATAAGCAAGCTTCTATTTCCTCTTCGTACCTAACATCCACATTTAGACCTCCGTCAAATTCCCATGATATTTTGGAACCATCCAGAGTGGTCCGTAAAAGTTGTTCTATGGCTGGCGCCAGGCCAACTTCCTTTAGAGATCCGGGCATCAACTCATGAGATATCTCACGGATCTCCTGATAGATATCGCGGATAACTTTTGACTTTTCAGACATCTGAACAGGCTTTTCATCTTTGGAATCCTCCGGATGTTCCATTGACATAATCAGAGCTGACATAGCCTGGCCAACACTGTCGTGCAAGTTTTGCGCTATTCGCTGGCGCTCCTCTTCCTGGGCAGAAAACAAAGCCTTTAAGTGTTGTTCCCTTTCGCGGTTAATTGCGCGCTCATGTATCAGTTTTTCACGATTCTTTCGGAAAGTAAAAAGAAAAATGAGACTCAAAATGATCAGAGAGGAAACCGACATGCTGGCGATCAATAAACTATCTTTTCGATTGATCTCAATTTGCTGCATTGCAAGCCTTTTTTCCTTTTCCGCCGTCTCATATCTTATGCGCAGTTCATTCACTTGTTCCAGACGCTCTTCATTCAAGATAGAGTCTCTGACGGAAACATAATCCCGGAAATAGAAGAAGGCAGAATCATACAATCCAAATGCAGCATGAACTTCAGACAGCCGCTGATAGGCATTTTGTTCATAGAGTAAAGAACCTACCTCCAAAGCTGAAGTTAAACTCCTCTTGGCGGATTGAATAGCCTCGATCCTCATACCTTTAGCCTGATATGCCGCTGAAAGCGATCTGTTTACATCTGCGAGTTCTTTGGTGTTTCCATAACTAACCAGGCCCTCATAAGCCTTATCCAGATGAATGATGGCCTCATCGTACCGATTTAGTCCTATAAGTGCATCTCCTGCATTTATTGATGGGTAGGGAATATATTGCTGGTAGTCGTTTTCTATGAAATATTCGATAGTCGGAAGAGCATAATCCAGAGCATTCTGGTATTCCTCAAGATTATTATGTACTGTGGCCAGGTTATTATAAAGACTAAACTTTCCAAGTTGGTAGTCCAGAGAGTCATAAATAGTCATGGCATCCCTGTAGTATTTCACAACACTCCTAAGGTCACCAAGGTCTTTATATACAATTCCAATATTGTTCAATACTTTGGCCTGACCTCTCAAGTCTCCCTCCGATTCGAAAATTTCAAGGGACAGAAAGTAATGCTCCAAAGCCACTGTATGTCTACCCCTCTCGTCATTGACAATACCAAGGTTGTTCAGTGACTCGGCTCTTTCTATTTGATTTTTCAGTTCGTTGGAAATCTCCAGTGCCATCTCATGATGGACTCGGGCGGAGTCAAATTGACTTAATGCTACCAATACCTTCCCGATAGCGTTGTGCAGTTTTGCGCTTTTGTCGCCCGATTTAGCCACTTCAAGCGCATTATAGCCTATAATAAGAGCATTTTCGGGATTGCTGAATTTCTCTGATTCTATCCTTTCCAGCACCGAATCCATGGACCAGGTTTGGGCCATTAAATTTCGGGCGATGCACAGGAATATTATGATCCAAATTGTCCGCAACATAACTTGGGAAGCAGAAATATATTAAATCTTGTCCTTTGTGACGAATCCGGACTCTGTATTCAGCCTGGCGTAAAAGGCTATTTCCCTGACTTTACCTGGGATTCATTATCTTTTTCAAAAAAACCTATGCGACTCCAAGGCCTTTTTCTTCTTCTCTTAATTGTATTTTCCTGTGGTAAAACCGAGCAACCGCAAAACCAGGTCCCTGGTCTGGAGCAAAGCGTTGAGATCATAAGAGATAATTGGGGTATCAATCACATTTATGCACAAAACCAACGGGATCTTTTTTTCGCACAGGGATATGCCGCCGCGAAAGACAGGTTATTTCAATTTGAAATCTGGCGAAGACAAGCAACCGGGACAGTCGCTGAGATTCTCGGTGAACGGGAGTTGAACCGGGACATCGGTACGCGTTTATTCAAGTTTCGTGGTGATATGACCGAAGAAATGAATTATTACCATGAAGATGGTGTGGAAATCATCACGGCATATGTAGATGGAGTAAATGCCTACATTGATGAGGTCATGGGAGATCCGGAAAAGTTGCCGATAGAGTTTAAGATACTTGATTTTCAACCAGGTAAGTGGACTCCGGAGGTCGTGATATCTCGTCATCAGGGGCTTTTGGGAAATATCGGGCAGGAGCTGACGGTGGGAAGAGCTGTAGCCAAATTAGGTGCCGACAAGGTGAAAGACCTTTACTGGTTTCATCCCAAAGACCCCGATATAGAACTTGATCCGAAAATTGAGGAAGAGTTGCTTTTTGATGACATCCTGGGACTCTATAACGCCTATCGTACTTCAGTAAAATTTGAAAAAGAGGACATCCAACCAGAGTATAGAGCTTCGGAAGACGTGCTCTCTATACTGAATCAATCTTCGAAAATAGACTCCCTGGCTATTGGTAGCAATAACTGGGTGGTGAGCGGCTCCAAAACAGCCGATGGCAACACCTATATGGCCAATGATCCGCATAGAAGAATAGCTGTCCCGAGTCTACGGTATATGGCCCATCTGGTCGCACCTGGCTGGAACGTAATCGGAGGCGGCGAGCCGGAAATTCCCGGGATTTCCATAGGTCATAATGAGCATGGTGCCTGGGGATTAACTGTATTCTCCACGGATGGCGAAGATTTATATGTCTATGACCTCAATCCTGATAATTCCACTCAATACAGGTATCAGGATAGCTGGGAAGATATGACTGTTATCACAGAATCCATTCCTGTGAAAGATCAGGAAAACATCGAAGTGGACTTAAAATATACCAGGCATGGTCCGGTTGCCTATATTGATGAAGAGAACAATAAAGCTTATGCTGTAAGATGTGCCTGGTTAGAGCCCGGTGGCAGTCCTTACCTGGCTTCCCTTCGAATGGACCAGGCCACTTCCTGGGAGGAATTCAGGGCAGCATGTAACTACAGCCATATCCCTGGAGAAAATATGGTCTGGGCAGATAAAGATGGCAATATAGGCTGGCAATCAGTCGGAATAGCACCGATAAGAAGAAATTTTAGTGGACTCGTTCCGGTTCCGGGTGATGGCTCATATGAATGGGACGGCTACCTTCCCATTATTGAGAAACCAAATACTTACAATCCTGAAGAAGGATTTTTTGCAACGGCAAATCAAAATGTCACTCCGGACACCTATGATAAATGGGATGCCATTGGATTTTCATGGGCTGATCCCTTCAGAGGTATGCGAGTCGATGAAGTACTACGGGACAATAACGAGCTTACCATGGAGGATATGAAATCATTACAGGTGGATTATCTGTCTATTCCGGCCAGAACACTGGTTGGTTACCTGGAAGATCTCAACCTCAGTGGCAAGTCAAACGAGACAAGGAATATGCTACTTAACTGGGATTACAATTTAAATCCCGAATCCATCGAAGCTTCGATTTATGTGGCCTGGGAGAATCAGATAAAGGAACTCGCTGCAGAGAAATTTGTCCCCAATGAGGCAAAGGGAATAATCAATAGCATTCAACTGAAAAAAATCCTGGATTGGCTCGAGAATCCTGATGGTCGATTTGGACAAAATCCGGAACAAGGTAGGAACGAGTTCCTGGTGGAAGCATTTAATAATGGTATCGATTATCTTGAAACAAGACTAGGTCCTGACTTCAGTTCATGGCAATATGGTCAGGACAATTTAAAACATACCTACATGAGCCATGCACTCGGCCAACTGGTAAATAATGACCTGAGTTCTAAACTTAATCTTGGTCCTTTGTCCCGTGGTGGGAATGGCTATACGCCCGGCTCTACAGGTTCTAATTTTCAGCAAAGCAGTGGCGCCAGTTTTAGGATAATCGTTAACACAGGAGACTGGGACGCCGCCATAGGCACCAACGGTCCCGGGCAATCCGGCAACCCTGATAGTCCCTTCTACAGCAATCTTTTCAAACCATGGGCGGAGGATGAGTATTTTCCTGTGTATTACTCAAGGGAAAAGATAGAATCTGTCCAGGCCGAAAGGACAGTCCTAAATCCGGGAAAATGAGGTCAATATGGATCGGGAGCGATAGCTGATCGGGATTTTTCGGAACAATTCCCTCATTAAGACCATTTTGTATATGGATCAATAGGGAAAGTAACCGACATGAAAAAAGTATTAGCCGTTTTAAATTTTCTGGTCATTCTGATCATGATAGGTGCCAATGGATTCGCCGGCGCCAACGAAATAAATGGAAATACAATAGCATCACTCAGTGACAAATATTTTAATCTTTTTACACCTGCCGATTACGCATTCTCCATATGGGGATTAATCTTTCTTGCGCTACTCATACACGGCATATGGCAACTCCGACTTGCTTTTGGTAAAACCGACAATGACACGACTATTACCGCGATTGGTCCCTGGCTGATCCTGGCTAATGTTTTCAATGTTTCCTGGATCTTCGCCTGGCTGTATGAACAAACCCTTTGGAGTGTAATGATCATGGCCCTGCTGTTGTTTTCATTGATTAGGATCGTGATAAGACTTAACATGGAAAAATATGATGCTGATTTTAAGACAATAGCATTCACCTGGTGGCCCATTTCAATTTATGTCGGATGGATTGCTGTAGCTACCGTAGCCAATATCTCGGCTTATCTTGCCCAAATCGGATGGAGTGCTGCTTTTTCGGAACAAGCATGGACCGTTATAATGATGCTCGTAGCTTCGCTGATTTACGCATTCATGATCTATTCCAGAAATATGCGGGAATCTGGCCTCGTGGGGGTTTGGGCACTTCTGGCAATCAGTTTCCGGCATTGGGATTCCATGCCGGTACTTCAGTGGACAGCCCTACTATTGGCTTCAAGTTTACTTGCTTACATTTCGATACATGGATATCAAAGAAGAAAGTCCCACCCATTTTGGAAACTGGCTCAGTCCTGAAGATTATAGTTTTATCAGTGTAAAAAATACACTTTGAATATCTTTATTGGATGGTTCTGAAAAAACATCTGATTTCCCTCTTTCCCTTCGTCTTTGTGATTAGTACCATTTTTGGCCAGCAATTGTCTGGTGACAATGGAGACGGAACCTTCACCAACCCGGTAATCAACGCCGATTTCCCGGATCCGGACGTAATTTTTGTCGATGGCACTTACTACATGGTGTCAACCACAATGTTCGTTTTTCCAGGGGTCACCATACTACAGTCAAAAGACCTGGTGAACTGGGAATATTGTTCGAATGCAATTCCCAGATTTGATTATGATCCCTGTTACAACCTGGATGGGTGTGATCGATATAGTCATGGTCAGTGGGCTACAAGCTTAAAATTTCACAATGACCAGTTCCACTTATTATTTATCACGTTGGATGAAGGAGGCTTTTATGGGACTTCGGACAAGCCGGAAGGGCCCTGGAAATTCAGAAAACAGCCAAAGGGCTATTATGATCCGGGGCTATTCTTTGATGACGATGGCAAAATATATGTTACTCATGGATATAGTAAAATCTATCTGACTGAGGTGGATGAGAATCTCGCTCCTATTAGCAAAGATTCGTTGATTTTTACTGGAGACATAAGACCAGGGCTGGAAGGCATGCATGTGTACAAAACCAATGGTTACTATTACCTGTATGGCACCTACGGGGGGCTGGATGGTTTTCAGGCAGCGCTAAGATCCAGGAACATATGGGGTCCTTATGAACAAAAAATAGTCATCCGGGACACCACACATGGTCCAAATTATGGTATTCACCAGGGAGCTTTGATCCGTACACAAACAGATGAATGGTGGACAATGCTATTCGTTGACAGTGGTCCGTTTGGACGTTTCCCCTCCCTTCAGCCTGTAGAATGGATAGATGATTGGCCCATGGTTGGTGTCGATGGAAAGGCTGTAACAACTCACAAAAAACCGGATGTAGGACAGGATTACCCGACGCAAGTGCTTCCTACCACCGACGAATTTGAGATGGACAAATTGGGTATGCAATGGAGTTGGAACCACAATCCCGAACCATCTAAATGGTCTCTGTCCGAAAGAGACGGGTATTTAAGGCTCAAAACTGTCAACAAGGTATCGGATTTGAGGATGGCCAGAAATACTTTGACCCAGCGAATGCATGCCTACTTTTCAGATACCGTTTATACCATAGGTTCTACCAAAATGGAATATGGAAATATGAAAGATGGAGATGTAGCCGGACTGGCCATATTTCAGGATCCTTATGCCTACATCGGAATCAAAAAAGTGGGAGAAAAATTCTTCGTTGTGATGGTGAATAATGGTGAAACGATTGATTCCATTCAAACGGAATCAACCTCCATTTACTTCAAAGCTGATCCATTACACGGTTCAGGCGCAGCACCACTCTACGAAGGTGAATCAGTGGCCGGTTCAGGAACCGCCAGATTCTATTATAGTGTTGATGGAGAATCGTTCACCCAACTAGGCAACGAATTTCAAATGAAATTCAACCTGTCTGTTTTTACTGGCAATAAGTTTTGTCTATTCAATTTTCCCACAAAACAAACAGGAGGATATGTCGATTTCGATTATTTCAGGATGTTCCCTAAACCAAATTAAAAGTACGATTTTTTGATTTTATAGTATCAATACCTAAATTACTTATACATAAGTTATTTAGGTATGTATGCAAATGAACTAGTCCGCGGGACACTAAAGACCATAATCCTGCAGCTTCTCAGCGAGAAGGACAAGATGTATGGTTATGAATTAAGCAAGGTCGTCAAGGAAAGGACCAGTGATAAAATTGTCCTGACAGAAGGTGCACTATACCCTATCCTCCACAAGCTGGAAAAAGATGAACTGGTGACCATATCCTTTGAAAAAGTAGGCAACAGAACGCGTAAATACTATTCTCTGACCTCCAAGGGTAAAACCAGTTCCAAATCCAAAAAGAGTGAGCTCATGGATTTTATGAAAACCATGCAAGTACTCATGAATCCAAAACCTTCCATCTCATGATACAACTTGATGATCATCAGTATTCGGAAGTCCTCGAACGAATAAGGACGGCGGAAATAAAAAACGATTCACTTTCCATTGATCTGGTAGATCATCTCTGCTGCATGATAGAAGAAAGAATGGAATTGGGGCTTAGTTATGAGCAGGCAAACGAGGATGTTTATGGAGAAATGGGATTAGAAAGGATCAGGGACATTGAACAAGAAACGGAATTTTTAACTTCAAATAGAATCATTATGAAAAGAAGAACACTTATTACAGGGCTCTTTGCCCTTGCGATTATCATTATGGCAATTGTTTTCCAGGTATTCAGGATACCCTATGGTCCGGCCGTCTGGATGTTTATTGGTATGTTCATCGCCATTTTCGGTTTTGGAACGCAAGTGGTAATCGACAGGTTTTTATATGTTAAATCCTCGCAGGAAAGGATAAAGAGTCTTGTGGGCTTTGTAGGCACCGGATTTCTACTGGCTGGAATTGCATTCCATTTCGCAGCATGGCCATTTGGTCCAAACCTGATTATAGTGGGTGGTGTATTATTACTTGGTTATTTCTTAATCGACAGCGCTCTTTCAAAACAACGAGAACTCAATATTTAAAATCGAGAATCAGATACTCACTATTTTATCGTTCAGTAACATCGAAAATATAATTTGCGTAACCAAATAGTTACATTATATTTGTAACCATACGGTTACATAAATGGAAGCACGGAGAGATGTATTTCAGGCAATAGCGGACCCAATAAGAAGGGACATTATCGAATTGCTGGCAGATGATCCAAAATCTGTCAATGAAATAGCCAATCAGTTTGAAATCAGCAGACCCGCCATTTCAAAACATCTTCGTGTCCTTGAGGAATGTGGTATAGTTGAATTTCAACGGCAAGGCAGAACACGATACTGTAGAATCAGACCCAGCCAGTTAATCCCAGCATTCATGTGGATAGATCAATACAGGAAGCTTTGGGAAGACCGTATAGATTCATTCGAAGATTATCTCATGGAATTGCAAAACAAAAAAAAGAAATAAAATGAACGAACTGGAAAAAAGAACTTTAACAATCAAAAAGCATCTTGATGCCCCTATTCAACTGGTGTGGGATGCCTGGACCAAACCTGAGCACATTATTAACTGGTGGGGACCTAAAGGCATGGAGACTAAAGTAGAGAGCCATGAATTCAAGGTGGGAGGTAAATGGAAGTATTCAATGAAGATGCCTGATGGAGGGGATTTCATAGCAGAAGGCACTTACTCGGAGATAATTAATATGCAAAAAATCGTGACATCGGCCGATTTCAGACCTATGACAGAAGGAGTGGTCCTTGAAGTTATCCTAAAGGCTTTGGGTGAGAAAACAGAATTCATATTTAATGTTATCCATCAGACGGAAGAATACTGCAAACAACAGGAAGCCATGGGATTCTATAACGGATGGGGTTCTACATTTGAGCGATTGGAAGAAATGCTGAAAGAACTCGCCTGATCCAATATGCTCCAGACATTTACTCACTATTTCCTTCACCTTTTATTCCCACTTCTACTAGCTTTCGTCTTCTGGAAAAAAGACTGGAAAAGAACTTACCTGATGTTGCTGCTCACGATGTTGGTGGACCTGGATCATCTAATGGCCACTCCGGTTTTTGAAGCTGACAGATGTAGCATTGGCTTCCATATACTCCATTCCTGGTGGGCGATGGTTTTTTATCTGATACTTCTACTCCTTTCCAACCCCTATAGGATACTGGGAGTTGGGCTTCTATTGCACATGATCACAGATCTTATTGATTGTCTGTTTATGTATGACAAATGTCCATCGTGTCAGGAAAACGCTCCGGCTTATGAGTTGCTCCAATTTCTGTCAGGATGATATGTTAACGAGTTCCTAAATTTCAGTTAATCAATTCCTAAAGTCAAAGCATTAAGGCTGCACACCCGATTTTCTGCAACAATTTCGGGAGATGAAATATGTGCTCATAGTGCTTTCGCTGCTGATCTTTCAAGATGATACCGAAACCATGATCCGCCGGAAAATAGTCGGTTATTTTGCTGCAAAAAATAGTCATGACTTCAATTCCTCTGCTTACAGGGATTTTAAACGGGACAGCAGCAGAACCTGGCATAACGAGAAGGAAGGTGAAGGAATTCTGTCTGTTTTTAATCCAAATTCCGGTTGGAATCAATGGGATGTAGCCTGGAGTGGAAAATATAAACACGAAATAATAAGGGTTAATCCCAAAGAGAGGACAGCAGTTGTCCGTTTCAACGAAAACAATGAATTCTTCCAGGCCCTGGGAATTGAAGAAGGTCTTTGGGCCACGGTCACATTTTGGTTTGATGAAAATCTTCGGGTAAAGGAAACGCTATATGACTGGGACAAGGACAATGAAGGCGTTGGAGTAAAACTTGATAAAATTGCCGAATGGGCTCTCAAATCTGATTCAGCAACAATTTTGAAAGTCTACCCGAACAACCGGTTCATCCCAAACTCGGAAAACGCAGTCATCTGGCGAAAGCTCATCTCCGGGTACAAAAAGTCAAATCCTTGACCGCAGCTTTTGGAAATCCGTCCCAATTCCTCTCTCGATAGAAATGTAGAGCATGGTGACCATGGAGAACACGATGTAAATCACGTCATCAATGCTGGTTCCAAAAATAAGTCTTGTAATAACTGCTCCCAGCATTACCACGGAAAGTGTCAACGCCCCATATCGGGAAATCCCCGGGAGAAGGATCGCAATGCCGCCGGTAAACTCCAAAACACCAATGAAATACATAAAATACAATCCATACCCCCACCTGTCAATGAAAGCACCTGACCAGAATCCGTCCGGATCAAACTTATACCAGCCATGCTGGATAAATGTGTAGGCAAAATTCGCCGACATCAACCAAAGGAGCACGTTTTTGAGAATCTTCATTTTTTCTCTCTAAACTCCCGCCAATCCCAATAGAAATCAAGTCCAAAAAGTACCTCAGTGACGTATGGTTGCTAATGAGTGACGAAAAGACCCACTTTCAAAACTTTTAACCAAAGTTTTGACATTGGAAGAATAAGAACGGCTGGAAGTCACATATTTACCTCCTTCCAACTTGATAAGATACTCTCCGTTTCTCCAATGTTGAAACGAGCGAATGTGTCGGCTATTAACAATGATGGATCGATGAACACGTACGAAGAAACCCGGGAGTTCACTTTGAAGATGGCTAAGGGTGTTTCGGGCGATGATTTCTTCCCCACTAACATGCAATTTGACATAATTGCCACTTGATTGGATATAAAGAACATCATGGATCTGTAGTTTGTGCATTACCCCATCCTTAGCTTTTATTGTGAATGCTTCCTGAATGGTGGTGTACCAATTAATCCAGAATACAATTCCTACCACCAGGGCCACCCTGATCATGGCATCCGGACTGCTTGAAATAATTACCAGCCATACTTCCGGAAGCACCTCAATCGGGTTATAGGTGATCATCCCTGCCATATATCGAATTCCAAAATCAAGCAAAACATCAAAAACTCTGATGAAAGGACTGGATAAGATAATGATCGCGCAAAGGCCGGTAATCGATGACCAGTTTATGCCTTTTCTGAAAAAATGTTGCTGCAGAGCCAGAGCCAGATAGGTCAAAAGAATCCAGCTACCTATCGGAGAATAATAATAAAACGCCAGGCTTCCCAATCTGGTAAGCGCCTCCTCCTCTCCCTCATGAATTAAGCCAATCCAGGCCGAAATAAAGTGAATGGTTAAAACCAACAAACCTGCATTCAGGGAGACCAGATAAATTTTTGACTTGCTCATTTCTAAAAACCGTATGATGGGTAGTTTTCTTTTACGTAATATGCATCATGCATATGATTTGCATTCCATAAGTGGGTCCAATATGATTCTGCGTCTTGTCGACACACTGGAGGCAATTTGCTATCTTTCGAACGTGAAGGAAAAGATGAACAAAGATGATTTCCAGCCTGGCCTTTCTGTGGACTGCGTGGTCTTTGGATTTCATGAAAGAGAACTGAAGGTATTGATCCTTAAATTGAAAGATTTTGACCTCTGGTCCCTACCGGGAGGATTCGTGAATAAGGATCAGGATGTAGACACAGAGGCACTTAAAGTACTGAAATGGAGAACGGGACTGGAAAGTGTATACATGAAACAATTCCATGTTTTTGGTGAGGTTGGACGAGATCGTTTGGACGCTGAGGTCGAGAAGATGCGTAAAAATTTTCTTGATCCGGATATTGTAGCATGGTTTGACCAAAGGTTTATCACAATTGGATACTACGGACTGGTAGAGTACTCCATGGTGAAAAATCCCCAGCCGGATTTCTTTACAGAAAAATGTGAATGGTGTACTGTTTCGGATCTTCCTAAACTGATTTTTGACCACGAGAAAATTATCCGGAAAGCACATGATACTTTAAAAAAAGCCCTCAACTACGAACCTATTGGATTGAACCTGCTCCCCAGGGAATTTACCATGACGGAGTTACAAGCGCTTTACGAAACACTACTGGGGCGAGAATTAGACCGTAGAAATTTTCGAAGAAAAATGTTGGGCTATGGCATCCTGAAGTCCACCGATAAAAGAAGAACCGGAGGCGCTCACAAAGCACCACTGCTGTATGAGTTTGATCAGAAAAAATATAATCAGGCCATTATCGAAGGATTAAACACCGGCTGGTGAAAAAGTAGTAATTTTTCTTCATGTTTAGATGGAACCTGGATAAACGAAGCTGGCTGATCGGAATTCTATTGATTCTCTTTTTTGGAGGCATCCGGTTTTCTGCTGTACTCTACGGTATCCAGTCAGGAGATAATAAGTACCTCTCCATCCTTTTTGTGTTCATGATCCTCACCCCATTTGTCTTGCTGACAAAAACAGGGCGAAAGTCAATAGGTTTCAAAAGGATTTCGCTAATTCACATCTTCTATTCACTCTTTCTTGGAGCAGCAATCTGTTCTGCGATTTATAATTTGGGACAGTGGCTTTTTGGAAATGAAATCACGAACTGGTTTCGATACATAGGTGAATCATATCCTACTGATATTTCTGCTCTTTCCGAGCAAGACAAAAGCGTTTACTTTATCATCTTCTCCGTCATCGGACTCACTTTTAGCCCATTCGGTGAGGAATTCCTCTACCGAGGTGTGATCCATGGCAGTTTCCTGGATAAACTTGGAGATCGTGGTGCCGCCATCATTGACAGCCTGGCTTTTGCCTTGGTCCATCTTGCTCATTTCGGAATTGTTTTTACCAACCAATCCTGGACGTTTCTACCTCTTCCATCGTTCATCTGGTTGATCCTGATGTTTGCGACAGGAATGGTTTTGAATCATTGTAAGTCCAAATCCGGTTCCATCTGGGGAGCGGTAATTGGTCACATGGCGTTTAACCTTCTTATGACTTATTTCATTTTTTATCGAATTTTCTGATGGAAGAAAAACCACTGGTAGATTCGAAATACTTACTGCAGAAATTTCCTGGCAAGGGAGGATGGACATATGCGGAAATTCCTGAGATTTTGCAGGATAAAACCAAGCCATTCGGCTTGGTGCAGGTAAGGGGATCCGTGGATGATTATGAGTTGAAGCAATACAAGCTAATGCCAATGGGAAATGACAGACTTTTCCTACCCGTCAAAGCGGAAATCCGAAAAAAAATTAAAAAGGAAGCGGGAGACATGGTCCATGTAGTGTTGTTCGCCGATGGGAGTTCTACCGAAATACCAGAAGAGATTCTGGCTTGTTTTAAGCTGGAACCACCGAAGGTCTATCAGAACTTCATGAAGCTGACCGATGGAGAACGCAAAGCCTATATTGACTGGATATACACTGCCAAATCAGAAGAAACGAAGGTGGTAAGGATTGCCAGCATGATGGATAAGGTGCAGAAAGGTTTAAATCTATACGAATGAAATATGTCCACACGAATATAGTGGCTCAGAACTGGCGAAAGCTCGCAGACTTTTACATCAATGTGTTTCGATGTGAAATAAAGCCACCACAAAGAAATCAGTCTGGTGATTGGCTGGAAAAAGGAACAGGATTATCAAATGCCAGCCTTGAGGGAGTGCATTTATCCCTTCCTGGTTATGGTCCAAATGGTCCCACCCTGGAAATCTACCAATATGGTCACGTAGAATTCAACCCGCCATCCCACCCAAATACCCGCGGCTACGGCCATATTGCTTTTGAGGTAGAAGATATTGAAGAAATAGCCTCCTTAATTCTCGAACATGGTGGAAGTCTTCAAGGGGAAATAACTGAAAAGCTGATTGAAGGGGTTGGCACCATAACCTTTATGTATGTGCGAGACCCGGAAGGGAATCTCATCGAAATACAAAAATGGCATTGAATTCCATGTGTCTTAGGTTGAATATTTTTGTTATTCACACTATATAGCAAGGAAAAATATTTTGTTAAAGCTTTGATATTCTGAGTCTTACAAAATTTTTCAAAAAAAGTCAAAAATTCCTTTGACCCTTACGTAACGTCATACCCTACGTTTGTAAAGTCGATTGGAAAATGACAGCAAACAATGAGAAAATACACCGTGAAGGAGGTATCAGATTTGTCAGGCGTAAGCGTGCGCACCTTACACCACTATGACAACATTGGGCTTCTGGCACCTTCCTCAAAATCAAATGCCGGGTACCGTTTCTATAGTGAAATGGATCTTTACAGGCTTCAGCAGGTTCTGTTTTACAAAGAAATGGACTTCAAGCTAAAGGAAATCCAAAATCTACTGGAGAAACCGGAATTCGACCTGATCAAATCGCTGGAATCTCAGAAGAAAGCACTTCATGCCCAAAAGGAGCGGCTTTCCAGGTTGGTTCATACCATTGACAAAACAATTGAACAATTAAAATCAAAGGAAATCATGAATGATCCACAAATGCTATATGAGGGTCTGCCCAAAGAATTTGGAACTACCCTAAGAGATGAAGCCATCGAAAAGTATGGCGATGACGTAACAAAAACTGAACAATATCTCTCCAAACTTGGCAAAAAAGAGATCGAAAAATTGAGGGAAGAGCAGCGTATGATAAACGATCAGCTGTTTGCTCATCGAGATCTTGCACCGGAAAGCGAGAAGGTTCAGAAGCTGATCGCAAAACATTATTCTGTAATCCGAAAGTTTTGGGGCACTTATCAGAATGAAGACAAGCAGGCGGATGCCTACGCCGGACTAGGAGAATTATATGTAAGCGATGAACGCTATACTATGGTTGATGGTAAACCACAGCAGAAGTATGCTGAATTCCTAAGGGATGCAATGGCTTATTTTGCTAAAAATCATCTGAAATAGGTGTGATGAGCGGCGCCGCAGGCGCCGCTCACTATTCATACCTTAATGTTTTAGCAGGATTTATGGTAGATGCCTTTATGGCATGATAAAGTACCGTCAGCACGGAAATAGTAAAAGTCAAACCACCTGCAATCAGGAATGGCCAGACCTCAAGTTCAATTCTGTAAGCAAATCCTTCCAACCAGCTTTTGAGCAAAATATATGTTAGAGGGATGCTCACAAGGAAGGCCACTAAAATCAACACCAGGAATTCTTTAGACAATAGTGTCAGAATCTGTCCGGTTTTGATTCCCAGCACCTTTCGCAAACCAATCTCTTTCTTTCTTCTTTCCACATTGAAGGTGGTCAGTCCAAACAACCCAAGACAGGCAATACCTATTGCCACAAAAGAGAAAATCACGGTGATTTGACTAAGCTTTTGTTCCGACCTGTAAGAGTTGTCAAGCTGATCCTCCAGGAAATAAAAATCAAAGGGTCGATTTGGTAACACAGAGTACCATGCCTCCTCCAGATCCGAGATGGCTTTATCCCGATTTTCTCCATTGATCCTGACTGCCAGGTACTTTATAAAAATGTTGTAAGCCCATGGTTGGGTATTCAGGGTGATCACCAGGGGATCTATCTCACTGTGTTTGGAGACGAAATTAAAATCCTTTACGACCCCCACCACTTTTCCTTTTAGCTCTGAACGTCTGTAAAAGCGTTTACCAACAGCATTTTGGGGATCACCCCAGCCCAGGGTCCTAACCATCGCTTCATTGATCACCAAAGCCAATGTATCATCTGTGACGAACTCCGGAGCGTAATCTCTGCCAGCCAGTAGCTCTATGTTCATGGTCTTTACAAAATCATGAAGCACTACTATGCGTGGAAATGGCTTGGATTGCTCCATACCCTCGAATCTGAAATTGCCGGTCTGATGTTTCGCACCAAGGATCTCCTCTATTCCCGTTACCGATGTAACAGCACTGCTTTGCAACGCCCGATCCCTAAAAGTGTCGATGTGTTCGCCCATCGGTGTGCGGATTACCGGAAGCATCAGAACGTGCTCCTTGTCAAATCCTTCATCCTGATTGATGAGCTTGTTGAGTTGCTGAAAAGCAACGATCGTAGAAGCGATTAAGAAAATAGAAATGGCAAACTGAAGGGTGACCAGGATCCTTCTGAAGTTGGCGCCTTTTATCTTACCTGTGCCACCTTTCAGTACAACGACTGGCTTGAATGAGGACAGGACGAAGGCAGGGTATATACCAGCCATAAAGCCAACAATCAGGGCCAATAAAATAGCACCCAGGACATATTCAAGGCTCAATACATCCCACATGGTGACAGACTTGTCTACCAGATTGTTAAATGCCGGCAGTGCAAGCCCAATAATTACAATTGAGATGAGGACGGCCAGAAAAGTAAGAGCAATTGATTCGAAAATGAACTGCCAGATCAGCTGCTTTCTATGACTACCCAGTGATTTTCTGACTCCAACTTCCTTGGCTCTTTTTGAAGCTCGTGCAGTGTTCAGGTTGATGAAATTGATGGTGGCAATGCCGAGCAGGAAAATGGCAATGGCTCCGAAAATGTAAAGATTATCCTTATCCGCACTGGTTTGTAGTTCGAAAAGTAGTCTTTTACCCAGGTGTATGTCTGTCAATGCCTGTAGCTGAAGCTCCAGATCATTTTTCACAAAATCAGGAAAGTACTTATCAATGAAGTCCGGAAAAAAACCCAGTAATGTTTGAGGATCAGCTTCTGGTTCCAATAGGATATAGGTCCAGCACGGATTCCAATACCATGACTGAGGATAATTTCCCCCAAAAAAAGGCTTGACACTGGAGAAGGAAATGATGAAGTCATACTGTATGTGTGAGTCTGATGGTGCGTCTTCCAGAATTCCCGTGATCATCAGGTTTTGGGTGCCCTGAAATTCCAATAGTTTTCCAATTGGGTCCTCCTCTCCAAAATACTTTTTGGCCATGGACTCAGTCAGCAGAATCGAATTGGGTTCATCCAGTGCCGTCTCAGCATTACCTTGTTTTAACTTGAAATCAAATACATCCAGAAAAGTTGAATCTGCGAAATATGCCCTGGTCTCATTGAAAGCTTTGTCTTTTTCTTTGTAAGCCAGCGAAAGAGTCGGAGACTGAAAATTAAAAAGCCGGACCTGGCTTTTAATTATTCCGGGAAAGTCGTTGACAAGTGTTGGGCCAACCGGGAAAGGCAGACTTGATGAATGTTCCCCTACTCCCTCACTTTCGTGCAATTCAAGTACTCTGTAAATTCGGTCTGACTTCGTATGGAAACGATCAAAATTCAGCTCATCCCTTACATAGATGAAAATCAGTATAAAACATGCCAGTCCGATGGCCAATCCACCAACGTTGATGAGCGAATAAAGTCGTTGGCGGCCGAAGTTGCGGTAAGCCACTTTGAAATAGTTTCTGAACATAATAGTTGAGTTTGAACCCTGATATTTTTTTATAGCAAAAGGTCGGAAGAGGTCTAGTACTTCCAGAATGAAGAAAAGGTCCGCCTTGATCTTTCCATTTGGAAGACGTTCCAGGTAAGACTCATACAGATCACCCCGGAGTATTTCCAACTCTTCCGGTCTGCAAAACCAGCCCAGAAACCGGTCGATCCATTTTGGTGGCATTCTCATCTGAGCTTCAGTTCAGGTAACTCATTGTATAACTTCACTCTGAGATCGTAAGCCGTATCCAATGCCTTGCGCCCGTACGCAGTCAAACGATAGAATCGTTTTCTCCTGCCACCGCGCTCCTTTGTAGCTCCGCCCTCAAAGGATTCAAGAAAACCCTTTGTTTGCATCCGGTTTAAGGCTGAGTGGAGCGCTCCGATGCTCGGTTTACGTCCGGTACTCTCCCTGAGCTTTTTTTGTATAGAGAGACTGTAGGATTCTTCACCCAATACGCCTATCACCAGAAGAACGAGTTCCTCAAATTCGCCGAGCTGTGTACTCTTCATGTTATGAAATTACGGAATAGATTTTTATTTGTTTCCTAATCGTATAAATAATAACCTGAATCCCTTGTTATCTGACAGTGTAATAGGATAAGGACAAGATTCCCTTAGAATTGCCTGAGCTTTGCTTGGGCCAATTCAGGGAATGACGTAAACACACACCGTCATTCTCCGGATTTTCGCTATAACCCTATAACCCCCCACGTCATTCCCCGAATTTTTGTAAAAAATTCTAGGGGAATCCCAAACCCAGAAACATTACAACAAACCTCAAGATTCCCTTAGAATGCCACCGCCAAAGCCCTACCCATAGATTCAGGGCTTGACGTAAAACAACGCCGTCATTGCCCGGATTTTCGTAGAAAATTCTAGGGGAATCCCAAACGTAGAGACCATGATTGCAAACCTCAGGATTCCTTAGAATACCCCAGGAAATCCGAACCGTAGATTCAGGAAATGAGAGAATGCAAGAAAGGACACTTTAAAACCTTAGTGATCAATATCCCTAATCTAAACGACTACATTTTACGTATTTCGGAGAAGCAGCTAACTTTATAACATGATTACGGTACGAATAGATGACAAAAGCAAACAGGCCAAAGCACTAATTGAAATGCTTAAAACCTTCTCTTTTGTGGAAATAGAGGATAAGCCCAGGTACAATGAAGAAACCGAACAGGCCATTCGGGATGCGAGGTCCGGAAGAAATATGATTCAAACCAACAGTCATGATGACCTGATGGAGAAGCTTCGTACATGAACTATAAGGTAGAGTTCTCTTCTAAATTTAGGAAGGATTATAAGCTTGCCATGAAGAGAGGTTTGCCGGAAGCTAAGTTGGAAGAGGCTTTGATAATTCTACGAGAAAACGGTTCTCTACCTTCCAGATTCAAACCTCATAAATTAAAGGGAAAGTACGCAGGTTTTTGGGAATGCCACATCCAACCGGATTGGCTTCTAATATGGGATCAGAATGACACAATCCGCCTGATTTCTCTGATCCGTACTGGTAGTCATAGTGATCTCTTTTAAAAGTTTTTATCCTCTTTCGTCATTACCCGATTTTCATTCACCCCGACCACGTCATTCCCCGAATTTTCATTCACCCCGACCACGTCATTCCCCGAATTTTCATTCACCCCGACCACGTCATTCCCCGAATTTTCGTAGAAAATTCTAGGGGAATCTCATATATCCGACAGTGCAATATGAAAGGAAAAGATTCCCTTAGAATTGTCTACGCTTCGCCTAGCCAATTCAAGGAATGACGTAAACTAAAAACGTCATTTGCCGGTATTTCAGACATTTAGTCTTCAATTATGAAACTAATAACTATATTTGGTCTTCAAACCTGAAAATAATAATGAGTAAGAGGAATTTTCTTGGTGAATTCCAGGAGCTGGTTTTGTTGGCCATCATCATTCTTGAAGACGAGGCTTATGGCATTTCTATTCAGGAGGAGCTGGAACAACGGACCGGTCGGAAAGTAAGCCGTGGAGCACTTCATACGGCTTTGACCAGGCTCAGTGACAAAGGTTATATCAGATCTCACTATGGGGGGGCTACTGCCGAAAGAGGGGGAAGGAGAAAACGCTTTTATCAGCTTACCTCCACCGGTCAGGCTACTCTGAATGAAGCTCAAGAGCTTCGTGATCAGTTTTGGCAAGCTAAAAAGGTCCTGCAAACGCTCAAAGGATGAAAAAGCAAAACCCACCTAAGTTCTTTCAGCGGCTATTTAAATGGCTCTGCAAATCAGATCATACAGATGAATTGATTGGAGATTTGGAGGAAGCCTATTTTCATAATCTCCGGGCTTACGGCCCAAAATACGCAGCTCGTCAATATCGCAAAGAAGTAATTCTACTACTCAGACCCTCTGCCATTAGAATTCCAATTATCAAAAATGCTTTCATGAGAAACCAATTGCTCCTTAATCACATAAAATTGTCTTTTCGTCATATTCGGAGGACACCCCTGTTTTCCTTTATCAACATCCTGGGACTCTCTATAAGCATGGCGATAGGGCTGCTGATCATTGCTTTTGTCATGGAAACGCACAGCTATGACCAGTTCCATGAAAAGGGTAATAAAATTCTACGAATAGCAAATGACAAGACCTATGCGGATGGTGAGCTCAGTTTCTATGCCACCACATCACTGTTGATCGGTCAGATACTTAGGGAAGATTACGGATATGAAAAAGTAACAAGACTAATTAATGCAAGATTCGGTGTACTTGAACCGGTAGATAGCAAGAAGAGTCCAATCGAAGCAAGCGGGCTATACACTGATCAGTACTTTCTGCAAATCTTTTCGTTTCCGTTATTGGAGGGTGATCCGGAAACTGCTCTAGAGCAACCCAACTCCATTGTAATCACAGAAGAGCTAGCGGTCAAACTTTTTGATAAAACAGATGTTGTTGGAGAGACCTTGCTTCGTAGGGATGTGCCTCATCAGATTACAGGAATCCTCAAAAGCATTCCATCCAATTCACATTTGAAATTTGAGGCACTGGTTTCATTATCGACTTTAGAGGGAAAGGAACAGTGGGAATCTCAGTTGACCGATTGGCGGCATATGTGGACAAGCTATGTCTATGTAGAGATGCCTGAGAACTCGCAGACTCCACAGCTTCAATCGCATCTGAATGAAATCGCCAGGGTCGAAAATAAAATTATGGAAGAAGGAGAAAGCATTCAGCTGACTTTCGAAAAACTATTTGAAATCGCTCCCAGCATTGGCAGATACAATCAGCAGTCCACATTAGTGATGAAAAGTGACCTTAAGGTTTACATCATTTTAGGAATTATCGTGCTCATTTCTGCATGCTTCAATTATGCGAATCTCTCTATCGCCAGATCGCTCAAACGTGCACGCGAAGTGGGGATCAGGAAGGTTGCGGGAGCGGACAGCGGTCAGATCGTATATCAGTTTTTGATTGAGGCAATTATGATGGCGCTGTTGGCAGTCGTTTTCGCCTTTCTTTTGTTCCTGATCATCCGTCCGGAGTTCCTCGAGCTCAATATGT
Source organism: Cyclobacteriaceae bacterium (assembly GCA_965228045.1). GTDB lineage: Bacteria > Bacteroidota > Bacteroidia > Cytophagales > Cyclobacteriaceae > JANQEU01. The sequence goes on from OZ245789.1 coordinate 4,360,134, forward strand.
TCATCAAGCGAACTACTACGCTATCACTGAGTCCCATGCTGTACTTGTATTTTTTCATTTTTGCGATCATAATAGGGTTTCTTTCGGGTCTTGTACCTGCAGTGCTTGTCGCAAAATTTGGGATCGTGAATTCCATTAAAGGAATTTCTCAGACTTCAGGAAACGGAATGGTTAGAAAGATAATGATTGGAATACAGTTTGTCTTCAGCATGAGCTTCACCATCCTCGTCATCCAAAACTACCGGCAATACGAATACGCGCTGAATTTTGACCTTGGTTTTGATACCGAGAATGTTTTAACGCTACGGGTGAAGGACAATGACCCGGAACTACTTAAAAGTGCATTTATGACTGTACCGGAAGTGTCGTCCGTTACCCTCTCCTCTTTGCTACCCAGCACGGGAGGATTAAACTCGGACATCGCCCGTGTCGTGGACCAGCAAGACTCCATGGTTTGCTATAGCAATAGAGTTGATAGAAATTACCTGGAAACCATGGGGCATAAGCTGCTGGCTGGTGCAAATTTTACCGGAAGTGCTAATGAAAGTCAGATGATAGTAAATGAACAGTTTGTTGAGAAATTCAAACTTGGATCACCGGTGGAAGCACTTGGCACGAGGGTCAGGTATTTCGATGATACCAAAACCATTGTGGGTGTGGTGGAAGACTTTCATTATGGTACGGTCTGGAATGAATTGCTTCCTTTCACTTTCGTGGAAACGGAAGACGAGAGTCGCCTGGGCAACATGAGCCTTAAAGTAGCGAGCACAGATTGGCCATCCACTTTGGAAAAACTGGACGAAGCCTGGTCAACTGTAGATCCAAACAGGGAATTTGAAGCCACGTTCTACGATGAGCAGATCAGGCTGACTTACGATGGGATTCAGTCAAGATTGAAAACCCTTGGTATGCTTGCGGTCATTGCCATCATTATTGGCTTGTTGGGCTTGTTGGGCATGGCAGTCTATCAAACCGAATCCAGAAAGAAGGAACTCACTATTCGCAAGGTCCTTGGTGCAGGTGTCTCGCAGGTGATCATGCTGCTGTCAAGAAGTTTTGCAGGGATCTTTATCATATCGTTGATTGTATCAGTGGCCCTTTCAAATCTGTTAATCAACCAAATGATACTACTTAATGCCAAGTATGCAGTGGATATAAATCTAATGTACCTGGTTGCCTCAGGCATCCCGATTGCCATTTTGGCGCTGCTTATTATTGTGGCTCAGGGAAGCAGGGCAGTAAGAGCTAATATCGTAGAGAACCTGAGGGATGATTAAAAGTCAATTTCCATAATGAAAATAGCGTTCTTTCCGTATTATTGATAGATGAATGATAAGAGCCTTCGGATCTTTTACCTGGTCACTGCTATATGTTCTGTCCTCGGTGCCCTTACTACAACGCTTTTAATTTTCCTTCCGAATCCTACTGCTACCGACTTTGAATCCAGAACATTACTATTCGAAAACAATCTTTACCTCACCAAACTTTGGATCCTTTTCCTGCATCCACAGGTAAACTTTATTGCTTCGCTTGGTATAGCATTTCTATTATTTAGGAAGTATCCTGCACAAATCGTTGTTGGAACATTTTTTCTGATGACATGGTCCTTGACGGAAATATCCCAACAAGCTCTCCTGATTGATGCCCTTAATCAGATGTGGCGACCAGGGTATTTAGCGGCTGAAAATGAGGTCACTAAAAGCATGTTTGAAACCCTGATCAGGGCTTCGAGTGGCATTTCCGATAGTCAGTATTTTGTAGTCATTTATGGGTTTGGTCTCGGATCGTTGTTGTTTGGTTTGGCCATGATCCATGAAGATGGTCTTGGAAAATGGATTGGAATCTCATTAGTGTTCATTGGTATTCTCAGTCTTTGTTCCTTTCTCAGGTATTACCTGGGGGTTACCGGCTTAAATGAGATCGTCAATTGGTCGTATCAATGGATCTACTCCTATCTTCAACCTGCAGTGCGGGTAGCCATAGGAGTATGGATTTTCAAACAGGGAATAATCCTCATCAGGACCCAACAACTGGAACTATGAAAGCCGCTATTTATGAAGAATTCCAGGGACCCATCTTAGTCCGGGAAGTCCCAGATTCTGTACCAAAAGACCATGGTGTCGTCATCAGAGTAATGGCTACCGGGCTGTGCCGTAGTGACTGGCATGGCTGGATGGGTCATGATCCAGATATAAAGTTGCCACATGTGCCGGGTCATGAGCTGGCCGGACTTGTTCATGAAGTTGGCGATCAGGTAAAGAATTTTAAGACCGGAGACAGGGTGACAGTTCCTTTTGTATGTGGATGTGGTACCTGTCCGCAATGTCGGTCCGGCCACCATCAGGTTTGCGACCATCAATCTCAACCCGGTTTTACTCATTGGGGATCCTTTGCAGAATATGTGGCGATCGATCATGCTGACATCAATCTCGTGTCACTTCCGGAGAAAATTACTTTTGATACGGCGGCTGCGCTGGGCTGCCGGTTTATAACGGCTTTTCGGGGAATTGTGGATCAGGCAAAATTATTGGCCGGAGAGTCCGTAGCTGTGCATGGTTGTGGTGGAGTTGGACTATCTGCCATTATGATCGCCAAAGCCATGGGCGCAACAGTGATCGCCATTGATATCAATGAGAAATCCTTGCAGCTTGCACGGTCAGTAGGTGCCAGCCACACAGTGAATGCCAGATCCGAAAATGATGTAGTCACGAAAGTGAGAGAGATGTCTTCAGGAGGAGTTCATGTTTCGATGGACGCGTTGGGGAGCCAGGAAACATGTTTCAACTCTATCTCCAATCTTAGAAAAAGAGGCAGACATATACAGGTTGGCTTAATGACCGGGGATCATCAGCAACCTAAAATCCCTATGGACCAGGTGCTGGCTCATGAACTTGAGGTGATCGGGAGCCATGGCATGCAGGCCCACAGATACCCTGAGATGCTGGAAATGATCATACTTGGCAAGTTGCAACCGGAGAAGCTGGTTATGAGAAGCATAAGCCTGGTGGAAGTACCCGAGGTTCTCCCCTCCATGAATGATCATAAAGCAGAAGGTGTAACGGTCATCAATTCATTTTAAAACTTTTTCACAACCAGGCCTATCAATTTTCGTATTTGTATATATTGCAATTCCTACATATACGAAAATTAATCTATGAAAGGAACTAACCTTGGAGAATTCGAAGAGCTCCTGCTATTATTTATTGCCGGTCTTAGCCCCGAGGCTTACGGCTTGAAGATACGGGAGGAGATAAAAGAAAAAACCGGAAGAGCAGTGGCAATGGGAGCCATACACGCTGCATTGAATAGACTGGAAGAAAAGGGCTTCCTGGAATCGAAACTGGCTGAAAGTACACATGAACGAGGCGGAAGACGAAAGCGACTGTTTTCACTCACATCCGCCGGGAAAGAGGCTCTTACTTATACTCGTGAGCTTAGGAATGAACTGTGGTCGAACATCAATGAAGTGTCCTGGGACAAAATCTGATGTCAGACAATAACCACATAAGGCCAAAACCGCCAAAGCTGGCATTTGATGTACTTAAATGGTTTTGCGACAAGCGCTACCTCGAGGAAATCGAAGGAGACATGGAAGAGTACTATCTGCTGTATTCGACCAGGAATCCGAAATGGAAAACCAGGCTGTTCTTCTGGTATCATCTCATCACATTTCTAAGGCCATATGCATTGAAAAAAAGAAAAACTCAAAAGAACGGAATAATGATATCGCATCACCTTAAATACGCTTTCCGCTACCAGTGGAAACATAAAACAAATTTTCTCATCAACCTGCTGAGTCTCTCGATTGGGATGGCAGCTTTCATTTTCATTTTCATTTATTTGAAAGGCGAGCTTCAATATGACAAGCTGTATTCGGATTCCGACAGGATCCACCGCATTGTACTTGACCTGGTCAACGAAGGTGAACGAATCCCGGACGCCACCACTCCTCCCGCCCTGGCCTATGCCATGAAGCAGGAGCTTCCGGAAATTGAAAAGATCACGCGTGTTTTCCCTTCCTGGGGTTCGAAGTTCCTGGTTGGGCGGGACCTTGAAAACCGAATTTATGAGGAAAAAGTCTACCGTGTAGACCCGGAGTTTCTGGAAATATTTGATTTTGAAGTCATTCAGGGAAACAAGGACCAACTACTTGCTGATCTGAAAAATATAGTGCTGACCAGATCATCGGCGGAAAAGTATTTTGGGAAAGAGGATCCCTTAGGTCAGGAGCTAAAAATAAGATCTAATGCCGAGCAGACCTATGTGGTCAGTGGTGTGATCCAGGATGTGCCATTCCATACCCATCTTGATTTTGAATTCCTGATGCCGCTTCATTTTACATCCACTAACATCGATGAAAACTGGGGTTGGTATAATTATTACACATATGTGAAATTAAAGGAAAACTCATCCATCACTGGCTTTCAAGAAAAACTTCCGGAGTTCTATATTGAAGCCAACACCATAGATCGTAATGATGATAACATCATATACAGCCAACCGATAGAAGACATTCATCTTTACTCTGCACTCAAATGGGAACTGACTCCAAATAACAACATCAATAATATCCGAATATTTGTCTCAGTTGGAGGGTTCATTCTGATCATTTCCATGATCAATTTTCTTAACCTCACAATCGGCAACCAGGCGCGCAGATTGGTAGAAGCCGGCGTTAGAAAGTCTTTTGGTGCCAACTACTCAAACCTTGTAACTCAATCCATCATCGAGACCTGTTTCGTTGCTTTCATTTCTTTTTTAATTGCCTGTATCCTCGCGCAGATTTTCTTAATAACGCAGGCAGATCTTTTCGGAAGAGAGATACTCATATATGGTCCCGAAAATCTTGGATTCATTCTCTTTTTGGGCCTCACAATCCTTCTTTTGGGTGTCTCTTTTGGGATTTATCCCGCTTTGAAGTTCTCGAAACAACAAACTGTCCAATCCATCATCAGGAAGAAGAAAAGCGGATTTTTCGATCTCAAGAAAATACTGTTGCTGGTACAGTTTGGAATATCCACCATGATGATCGTGTGTACTTTGATTGTTTATCAGCAGCTTAGACTATATCAAAACAGAGATGTCGGCTATAGTACTGACCAGGTTTTGATTGTGGAAAACGCTCGCGCAATTGAAAATCAGGACCTAATGATCAACCAGTTGCAACAGCTTCCGGGAGTCAAGGTGGCAGGTTTCAGCGATGGGGTTCTTGGTAAACTCAACTGGACATTTGCCATCGGTTATCCTGATCCTTTTCTGATGAATTATTCGGTAGTGACGCCGTCATACTTTGAAATTATGGACATCGAATTTGTCAAAGGAGAAAATTTTGACAAGAACAATGAATCCCATAGGACCGGTTATAATTTCATTGTCAATGAAAAGGCGATTGAAAATTTTGGGATTTCCATGGAACAGGTCGGCCAAAGCTTCCCGGTCACCTCTCAAAATGATTCCCTGATCTATGGTCGGATCATCGGTGTGGTGAATGACTTTCATTTCACTAATTTCAAAACTGAGATCGAACCTTACGCATTTATTTATCGGGATAATCCTAAAGAGTACCTGACGATCAAACTCAAAGCTTCCGACCTGGCTGGCACAATAGAGAGCGTTGAGAACGTCTGGCGTGACATTTCGGGAGGTCTTCCATTCGATAATTACTTTATGGATGCCGCATTTGCTCAGCTATATGAAACGGAACAGAGACTCTCCAGGGTCATGTTGTATCTTACTGTCCTGTCCATCTTCATCAGTTGCATTGGCATGTTCGCGGTAGCCAATATTGTCATCCGGGATCGCATCAAGGAAATAGCCATTCGCAAAATTCATGGTTCTACCATACCTCAACTTATCCAAAGGTTTTCATCCTCATTTGTTGCCACGATCCTCGTTGCCAATGCTATAGGATTACCCTTCGCCTACATGGCAATGAGGTCATGGTTGGAGGACTACGCCTATCGAATCGAGCCGGGATTCTCGCTTTTCTTCATCACATTATTATCTACAACCGCAATCAGCGCGATCCTGGTGAGTTGGAGAATCTACTATGTGTCAAATAGAAACTTACTGGGACGATTGAAGGAGGAGTAAATTACCTGAATAGTTCCAATGCCTGTTCCAATGCCTCATCCCTGCCCTCTGCAAGATCTTCAGGGTTGTTTTCGACAATAACATCCGGTGGGAATCCAATTCCTTCATAGCTTGTGCCATCGTGGGCTCTCCAATCGCCGACAGCTACTCCATATGCCCATCCATTTGGCAATTCCCTTCTGATCACATCTGAAAAGGCGCCAGAGGTCGTATCGCCAACCACCGTTACATGGTCGAAGCGATCCATGCTTAGCACAAAAGTTTCCGCAGCGCTAATCGTGAACCTATGGGTAAGGACGACAACATTTTTGGTAAACTGTTGGTCACCTTCCGGTTCTACTGAATAGTTTCTCCAGTCGGTGAAATCGTCATGATCAGGACCGTTTCTTAGTCTAAACCTGAAAGCATCGACTTTCTCTGTAGCAAAATATCCGGCTACCAAAACACTTGCCTGATCGTATCCACCTTCGTTGTTCCTTACATCGATGATCATACCTTCGGCATCCTGGTACTTTTTAACCAGCTTCTCCATTTGAGTCTTATAAATACCTGCTCCTTCATTGAAGTTCGAAAAATGAACATAAGCGATTTCGTCATTGATCCAACCATGCTGGATACTTTCCTCCGGTTCTTTCCAATCCGGAACGTAGTGATCCTGAACTACCGATAATTTGAAATCATCAAAGGTCACAAGGTCACCCAGGACACCAGACACGAACGGCTCTAACGTTGGGTTTGTGGGGAAAAGAAAAACGTGGTTGTCATTCAGGTGCTTCAGCATACCCGTCAACGCCTCATAAAGATCATGATCAGTGCTTTGATCATGGATAAGCGACCGGTATTGGGCATATAGCCCATCCCAATCCAGATTCTTGACTTCAAATCCACCGTAGAGCTTGTCAAAATCGTCCCACAGCAATTCGAAATTTCCAACAGGGTTATCATCCGGTTGTTCCGGTAGCAAAATGTCATCACAGGCGGCAAAAAGTATAAAAGCAGTTAGTATAGGGATTAAGGTTTTCATGATTTTAAGGTTTTTGAGAGTTTGACCATCAGGGAATTGTTGTAGGCGGTGATGCCTCTTTTCTCTGTATACCTGAGCCATACGAAGTCATATTGAAAACCAATGTTCCACCGCTCCGAAAAACTTTTTTGGTAACCCAGCGAAAGATTGGCTCGCAGATAGGTCCTGGGTGTAAAGACCCTGGTGCCCATGGTATAGACCGAAATGAATGAGCCATGTTCGCCATCGGCGGGATCATTTGCGTAAGGCAATCGTACCATCAATCCGGCAAGCGGAGTGGAGGCTTTCGCCCAAACAGTTGACTGCTCATCGATCTCGTATCTTGCAATAAAAGAAGGATTCACGCTGATCTCATTCATGGAGAAAATAGCAGTTGGTGTTATGGACAGCAGGAAATATTCCTTGAGATTTAGACCAGCGTAGTAAGACAGCTTGTCTACAGGGCTTGGAAGCTGAAAATGATAAGAGATATTGAATTCCTGTTGAATCAGCGGAAAACTCCCAACGTCAATCTGCTCATTGATAATGCCTCCCTCGTCATCAGGATATCGCCTAACTACCGAGCGGCTCTCAAATTCAACTGGTCTGTGAGCTCCCACATTGAGTGAGAAATCGACGTTGAAGAGGTTCTTATTGTCACATTGAAAGCCTATATAAAGTGGAATATTGTTCGACTGGTAAAGTAAAGGACTGACTTGCCGGTCCAGCATCCTAAGGTGGGAGTAGCCCAGACCATAGGTCATTGACCTCCTTTTCTGGTCATCCTGGGCCCAGGATAATACCGGGATCAAAAAAAAGGTCAGTATTGATAATCTTTTCATGGCAAAAGCATTTGAGTTTCATCTAAGGAAACTCAGGTGCTTTTTACCCCTATGAGGCTTTTAAATGAGGTGATTATGCGGTCAAAAATATGCATTACAGAAATTCCATCGAAGAAGTCAAAACGATCCTTGAAAGTTAACGAGTAAAAGGTGCATTTCTATGCCCAAAATGGTACATATTTGGCATGTTTTTTTGAACTACTTTCAGGATCATAATCTTTAATTAAATTTGCCTTAATTGTCTCCGCAATTATTCGGGATGCTATAGAATAATTCTTTTCTAGAATTCCAAAACGTTCCCTTAGTGTTTGATTGGTCATATTTTCACCGGAAACAACCTTAAGACAAGCATGTAAATAAGTCGCTCTTATTTTATCTTCTTTATCCATTTGTCTTAAAGTCTTATGAGAATAAGTTATGACTCTTGTATAATTTTCTCCCTCGATAAACTTAGGAGCTGGTAGTTGGTAAAATTCGCATTCAAAAAGAACCTTATCTATGCCACTTCCCCTTTCTTCACAAATGTTTAATCGTCTCATGAAATGTGCAAATCTTTCATTTCGTGATTGCGGGTTGTGATCAACAAATCTAAGGGTGTTAATAAGAGGTTTTCCGGGATTAGATATTTCTAGTCTATCTGAAAACAATTCAATCATTGGACCTGTTCCCTTTTCACGGAAGTCTTGATGAATGATAGCATTAGCTACTAGTTCCCTTATCGCTAATTTGGGATACATCTTAACTTCTTTTCGCAATGCCCCTTCAATTACCTCATTACTAGGTAATTGATCAACAATGTAATTTACAAGCCCTTCAAAACCGACAGCATAACCTTTCTTTCCAGTCTGTTCCTTGATGGTAGTCCTCTTATTTTTCCCGTCATAAATTATGACTCTTACTGCTTTTCGCTCAAGTGAATCGAACTGCTCAATATCTTTAGCAAAAAGAATTGCTCCTAAATTGGTTATGCAGAAAATTGGACCTTCTTTGATTAAGAGTTTCTCCTGTTGTAGTTTTTCTATTATCCCATCCTTATTTGTTGGAAGGGGAATGTTCATCATATCAAAATAAGCAGGGTAATCCAATAACTTAAGTACCTCATCTATTTGTAGATTGTCTCTTGCAATTTCATTCTCAAATTGTGTTACTGGCTCCTTGGTCCAAATCAACCTTTCTTTTTCTGGGTATTCAGATAACCTCTTTTTATATGATCCAACTCTAATAAATGAAGTGCCCTGGAAGGATACTGGAGTATTCATGGTAGACTTTACTTTAAATATCACAACCCTGCCCTCCGGATGATTTAAAACATAATATTCGAAATGAATTCTAGGTGAAAGTAACCTTGAAATCCAAGGAATTAAATCCTCATTTCCTTTGGCTTTCCGTGTAAGATCAAAATTAGTTCCTACCACTCTATGTGTTTTATCCTCAACGCCAAATACTAAATAACCATATGGCTTGTCATGGACACATGCAGAATTAGAAAGTGCAGCAATATATTCTCCAAGTTCCTTGTCATTATTGGTTTTAAATTCTATCCATTCAGTCTCGGCTGGGAATGTTCTAAGTTCACTTAGTAATATATTTAACTCCCTATCATTCATAAATCACATAATAGTCCTTGAAATATGCAGTAAATATAAAGCTTTAATAACCTTAGTCACATAACAGTCACATAAGAATTAGGGGAATGTTCCATAATGAATTGATGAAAGATTAGCTCTTGGATCAAGGTTTTGGAGATATTACTATATTTTAGAAAATATAACTTTCAACTACCCTTATCCACCAAACCAAATCTTAAATCCACCTCCAATCAGAAATGGAGTGGCATAGTATGGTTGCTCCTCCACATTATTTTCAAATTGGGTCCCATATTGATAGCTTCTGCCAAGGATATTCTGATGATTGGTAGTGTTCCAGGTCTCCACAAATGACTTTGCGCGGATGTTACCGGGAAACGGCACATCCCACTCAACTCTTATATTCAAATTGAGATAATCGGAATTCCTTTCTGACAAAGGAGTCCCCTGAACCTGTCTCCAACCAGATCCATCATTGGTAGCACCAATGACTGGTGTGTAAGGTGTTCCATCGGTATACCGGAAATTAACCTGCAATAAAGAAGGAAGGTAAAACTGAAACTCTTTTCTTGGTAAAGAGTACTCCGCCACCAAATTGAAAATGTGACGTTGATCAAATTCAAAATCGGTGATTTCGTCAAGAAAGGGAGCACGTCTTTCACTATGAGCGAGCGCGTAAGAAACCCATCCTCTGAGATTCCCTGCTTCTTTCCGCAAAAGCAGCTCTATGCCTCTTGCAGTCCCTTCCCCGTCATTGGTATAATTCAGGTCTTCGTTGTAATAAATCAGATCCTGATAATCTTTATGGTATCCTTCAATCCATCCGTAAATGGATTCTGAAAACCGATATTCATAACCCAGAATGTAATGGATCGCCCTGGATGAGGTCAGATCATCTCCTTCATTGCCAGGAAACTGGTGATAAATGCCAGTGGCAGCTCTGATCTTACTATTGTCCGTCAACTGATAATTAGCTGCCAGTCTGGGAGACACATCTGTATAACCACCGGGATTCTGATCAAGTCTTAATCCGATATTTATACCTAATCGATCAAATGCTGATCCATCATACATGGCATAGGCACTTCGGATTACCTCTCCCTTCAGATGGCTATCCCAGTCTCTAATGTCAATAGTCGTATCATTTGGATCTGTTTGCAATGGATCCAAAGGTGTATTTCCGGTGAAGTCCAATGAGCCATATTGCCATTCTATTCCCGTCTTTATTTTATGATTATTGGAAATAAACCACGTGAAATCGTCCCGTAACCCGGATTGCCATCCTTTTATATCCAGGTAAATGGTCTCTCCAATATCCGATTCACTGATATTCAGGCCATTGGTAATCGAAAGCTTGTTATAAAATTTCGAACCGAATGAGCTCTTTAGCTGTAAACTTTGAAAATGATTTTTCGCACTTGTTTGAAGCTTGTTAGGTAATCCCGGATCCGGATCGTCTGTTAAAAAATCCAGCCCTTCATCTGAACTTAGCCCGCTGACTGTCAGCTTGTGGTTCGGATTGATCACATAGCTCAATTTGTAGGTCACATCACCCCATCTTGGCACGGGGAACTCTGCACTCTCATCCAGAAAAAGATCAAGATAAGTTCGTCGTACGGATATCAGGAATGATAGTCGCTCATTTACTATGGGCCCTTCCAGGGTAGCTGAGGAATTGTAAAAACCAATGGAGACATTACCCTTGTAGTCCAAAAAGCTACCGTCTCTGGTCTGAACATTCATCACAGAGGACATATGATTACCATAGGCAGCGTTGTACCCCCCGGTCAGAAGCTCCACACTTTCGATGACATCGGTATTGAAGATTGACTTTTGGCCGCCGAAGTACCATGGAAAGTAAATCTTATTATTATCCATTAGGAATAGATTCTCATCTGGAGCACCTCCCCTTACGTATATCTGGGACGGACTAAACAGATCACCGGCCCTGCCTACACCTGGCAGCATGGCAAGTGTACGAACAGGATCTTCGGTCAGTCCCTGGCTTGTTTCCAGAGTCTTCCTGTCAAATGAAATGTTGCTGATCGCTGTCCGTTCAGTGATCCTGTCTGCTACTATTTCCACCTCTGCAAGATCGAATGCGGTTTCTGTTAATTGAATTGATCTCTCCATATCCTGAGTGACGGAAATCAACGACGTATCCGGCGCGTATCCAATCACGGAGGTGACCAGGGTATAGTTACCGGGTTCGATGTTTCGAATTTCATATTGACCTAAAAGATTGGTGATGTTCCCACTAAAAGTCTCCATCAGGTGTACTGTGGCTCCGATCAGAGGGTCATTCGCTTCATCCGTAATGGTACCGGTTAATCGAAATTTCTCCTGGGCATGTAAATCGGATAGAAATAATAGGCACGGCAATGCCAGTATACTTAACTTTTTCATGGCGAGTCTCTGTTGTTTGGGGTGTGAGTTATAATTTATACTAGTCCCTTAATAAAAGGTTCAAAGTCCCGATCTTAACAGGAATCGTGCCAAAGCATTTTTCATGAAATATCTGTAGATACCAATTTTATAGATTTACCAGAAAAACATCACCGTTTTATTGGCGTCTTTGCCCCTTTGCGTGACATGAAATGCTCCAAATTACATCCTCTTACGCCCCGGTTACAATACCGAACAACTCGTGACAATTCATGACAACTGCCTGTCTTAGTATTGAGTTAAATATCAAAACTCAATAAACCTTGCCAAGTCATGATTAAGAATTACCTCCTCATCGCCCTGCGAAACCTATTGAAAAACAAAAGCTACGTGCTGATCAATACTTTCGGATTGGGAGTATCTCTCGCCTGCTGCATCACAGCATACATATTGGTGGCATACAACATCGAATTTGACAATCATTTTAAAGATGAAGATGTCAGAAACATCTACCGCGTACACGCCAATGTCACGCTTAGCGGCGGAAATCTCAGCCAGGCCATCAGCGCACCAAGACCAGTCGGACCCTCTGCTGCAGAAGATTTTGCAGGAATAAAAAGCTTTGTTCGCTTTGCCGGTAGTGCCGCGGGTGGAGCCAGTGTTAGCTATGTAAATGACAAAGGCGATGTAGAGTCTTTTGGGGAATTTGTGTCCTACGCAGATAGCAACATTTTCAGAATGTTTGACCTGCCTCTCGTCTCCGGAAGCCATGATGCGTTTGAAGATCTGCTCACTGTCTACCTGGATGAACGGACAGCGGAAAAGTATTTTGATGAGGAGGACCCGATCGGGAAAGTGCTGACTTTCGGCTTTTCGAGAGGTGTAGAAAAGCAGTTCGTAGTAGGAGGTGTTCTAGCGCAACTTCCCTTAAACACTTCGATTGTTCCAGCAGTACTAATCAGGTTTGAACATTTTGAGGAATTGCGACAGATGGACTCCGGACCCTGGGGAGACTGGAATGTACCCGTGACCTTTTTCGAACTTGAGAATCCCGAAAATGCTGCAGCAATAGCAAAGCTTTTTGACAAGTTTAAACCAATGCGAAATGAGGCTTTTGCCGAGCAGGAAGTCACCAGTTACTCTCTGGTACCATTCAAGACTCCGGTAAATCCTAACGACATGACCTGGTCATATCTGAATGTACCTGTCAATATTGAGCCTCTGGTCATTTTTGTAGTGCTCGCATTGATGATTTTACTCATTGCATGTTTTAACCTGACTAATACTTCTGTTGCGCTTTCGGCAAACAGATTAAAGGAAATAGGGGTCAGAAAGTCCCTTGGTGCTTACAGAAGCCAGATCGTGTCGCAGTTCATGATGGAAACGATAATAGTTATCGTATTGTCTGTCTTTGCAGGATATATGATCTCGATGCTTATCGTCCCTGAATTTACAGCCATGTGGAATCTTCCTTATGGAATGACTGACCTGGATGGCATCAATCTGGTGATCATGTTAATTTCACTCGTTTTCCTGGCCTCCATTGTAGCCGGACTTTATCCTTCATTTTACAGTGCCAAATTTGAAACCGTGAGTTTGCTGAAAAGTACGGTTAAGTTCAAAGGAACCAACCTTTTGACCAGATCTCTTGTTGCGATTCAGTTCGCGATCTCAGTCATTGTCTTAATTGGGGGAGTCGTATTTATACAAAACACACGCTACCAGGAAGCCATCAAGTTTGGCTATGACAAGGAGGAACTACTTACCATCGGTATCCAAAGTGAGGAGGACTATCGCAAGCTTTTGGCGAAAGTCCAAGGATTGCCCTCTGTCAAAAGCATCGGTGTCACCGAGCATCATCTGGGATTCAGCACGTATTCCAATCCCGTCTTTTTTGAGAATGTGGAGTACGAGGTAAACCATCTGGAATTTGGTGAAAACTATTTCGAAACCATGGAATTTAATTTCCTTGAGGGAAAAGCGATTGACTACAATAAGAAATCAGAGTCGGATGATGGAGTTGTGGTATCTAAGCAGCTTCTGAAGGCACTGGATATTCAGGGAAACCCAATTGGCCAGGTAATCACCATACGCGATCAGCGAAAAAGGATTGTAGGTGTAGTCGATGATTTTGTTGACAATGTATTCAGATCAAAAGATCCGGAACCATTTGTATTCTATGCCACTATTCCTGACAGGTGGAGGCAAGTCGTAGTCCGGGCTGACGAAGAAAACCTGGTAGCCGTAAATGAGCAAATTGAGACGATCTGGAAGGACCTTTTTCCAACAAAGCCTTACAACAGTCAATTCCAGGAAGACATCTTAATGTCAGGGTTGCAACAGACCAACAGGAACCTGAAGAAGATATTTCTTTTCCTCACTGTGTTGGGTGGTCTGCTTTCGTCAGCTGGTATCTTTTCTCTGGCTTCATTGAATATCGCAAAACGAACAAAAGAAATAGGAATCAGAAAAGCCCTGGGAGCAACAGTACAGAATGTAGTCTTGCTACTAAACAGGGAATTTGTGATCATACTTTGTATAGCTGGTGTGCTCGGATCGGTGGGAGGCTACTTCGGAACTACCGCATTATTGGATCTGATCTATGCCTACCATGTGCCGGTAACTGTAATCCCGATATTGCTGTCTGCATTGGCCATCCTAATCATCGGATTGGTTACTACGAGCACCACGATATTCAGAGCAGCAAAATCTAATCCGGTGGATACACTAAGAGTTGAATGAGGAGGAAAATGTTGTTTAACTAGTCCAAGTTTGCAACTTTCCGAAAAGGCAGGGGTCTCTCACGAGATTAACCTGCCTTTTCACGTTTCAGGTACTTTCTAAAGGTAAACTCACGTGATAATTTAGGTGGAAAATATCTAACAATTTGGCATCGGCTACGACCTGTATGAGGTGAAACTCCGGTTTAATCTCGCTCTCATTTATCGGAATCCTTAATAACAGTCTACATTTTGTCTACAAGCCATATTGACGTGCATTAATATCCTATAATTGCCGTTGAACGCTCAAAATCAAAATTTATGGAAGTTTTGGACCAGCTTTTGGGTGGAGGTGAATATTACAGGTTTCCGTCGTTTGAAGTTGCTTTATATTCACTGCTACTCTCATTTGTTTTAAGTGCCGCCATTGGGCTAACCTATAAACTCACGTACAAAGGAGAATTCTTTCCCTTGTATTTCTTCCAGGCCATTGTATTGAGTTCCACGGTCTCATCAATGGTGATCATGGCGGTTGGAAACAACCTGGCGGCAGGATTTGGGATTATTGGCGCAATCGCCATCATTCGATTTCGAACGCTGATTCGAAACCCAAGAAATATCATTTTCATTTTCGCTTCGCTATCCGTTGGGATAGCGACCGGAGTTTATGGCTACTCAATTGCACTGGCCGGCACCTCCATTTTTTGCTTGTCAGCAGTCCTGCTTCATTACTCACCGATCGAGCGATTTGACAGAACGGCACAGGTGCTACAATTTGTAACGAATCAGATTGATGAAGACAATGGTGCCCTTGTTCAATTTTTCAAATCGAATCAGATCAGGTACAGACACGTTCAAACCAGGCAATTGAACAACACAAAAGGGTATCGAATGACCTTCCGGCTCAGTGTACCCACACATTTGAAACCCAGGCTTTTCCAGGACATTACCGAAATAGGTACTTACTCCGATGTGAGACTCAGTTCAAATGATGAAATAGAATTGTGATGAAACATTTTGTTTTTTACCTGGTAATATGCTCCCTCGCCGGACTACTGATTTGTTTCTCGATCGTGCGAAAAGATGGAAAACAAGCGATTGTTGCTGAGGTCCAACCCAGAAAAGTAGCCATTTCATTTCCAAAACCTGTCAGAGTGGTGGCATTGCCAATTCAGCCGGGCGAGCATGTCAGACAAGGGGACTTACTCCTTCAGGTTCAAAGACCTGATCTTGATCTTGATTTAAAGAAGATCAGGAACGACCTGGAGCAGGTCAGGCTCGAAAAAGAGGAGCTGAATCTCGAATTACGCCATCGTCTTGAGCTGGAGCTATTGTCACATAAAGATCAGGTGAACAAACTCGAGCAAAACATCCGATTAATCAAACTCCGCATTTCGAAAAACTCAGAGATTCGCTCAAAATTCCTTGTCACGGACACCATAGAAAATGACGATCCGGACCCGGAAACTGTGTCCCTTGAAGCACTTGAAATCCAACTGCTTCAGGAATCAGAAAATCATCAGGCAAAAATTCGAAACTTTAGATCCTGGCATGAAAGTCAATCCAAATTATTGGAAG
Source organism: Cyclobacteriaceae bacterium (assembly GCA_965228045.1). Lineage (GTDB taxonomy): Bacteria > Bacteroidota > Bacteroidia > Cytophagales > Cyclobacteriaceae > JANQEU01. Next base: position 4,376,341 of record OZ245789.1, read on the forward strand.
TACAGGAATCAAAGCTGGAAGATGAGTTGGCTTCCCTGCAATATGAAATTAAGAGTTTGGATCAATATGCTTCTTTCGATGGAACGATAGGCACCATTAATGCGGAGTTAAACGAACTCATACCCCCATATAAGACCATAATTTCCATTTACGATGAAAATCCAAATATTATTAAAGCTTATATGAATGAGCATTTTATGCTTTCATTTAAAGAAGGTGACACCGTCATCGTTGAGTCAATCAACAGACCCTACAGGACCTATGGGTCAATCATAGAGACCGGATCGAGGATAGTCTCCTATCCAAACCAAATGGCCCCATCTCAACAGGCGCCACAATGGGGTCGTGAAATATTTGTGAGAATACCAGAGGTAAATGAATTCCTCAATGGTGAGAAAGTTTACGTCGCAAGCAGGAAACAATGAAAGGGAGATTGATCTCAATCCTATTCTGGTTGTTGCAATTTGGATTCATCAGTCAATCAAATGGTCAGTTCAATGCCAGGGATTATTTAATGGCCGCTGCTTCAGATCCCGAGATTTTAGCCGTTGGAGAGAAAAGAAATCACATCCAATCGCATAATTTCCGTTCGCCATTTTTGCGGGAAGTCGAAATCCGCGGAAGAACCACCGAACTGATTTCAAAAGCAGATGATCTCCGCTTCAGAATTTCCCCGATCAATCCCTACGAAAGGAAAGCGCACAAAGAAATGCATGACTTATTGATAGAGGAAAATGAAATGGATCACCTTGTGACTTACAACGATGTCCTTAAAGGCAGATATCAAAATGTAATTCAGTTGTATACATTGGAGCGGATGATAGGAATGGAAACCGTAAAAATCAATTTTCTGAATGAACAACTTAATACAGAACTTAAAGAAGATGGCCTTTCAGCCTCCGCGATTAAAATTCGAAGTGACATTACCAAATCAAGGCTGAAGCTGGAAGACCTTAGATCAGAAAAATCTTCATTGGAATACGAGATAAGCCTTGTTTACCCTTTTGAAGGAGACATTTCACTAAAAAGTCTACCCGTCAAATCCGTCAATGAAATAGTTCTCGATCTCTACGGTCTGCAAATTGACAGAGAAGATATTCCGAGGATCTCTAAAGCGGTCCTGCAGTATGAGTTATCAGAAGCAGAATGGCAAATTAGACGTCACAAAAGTTTCAGAAATATTGGATTCATCCAGTCTGAGTTTGAATTCAATCAAAATGATCCGGTAAGGGAACAATTGGGCTTCCAGGTAGGAATTCAACTGCCGATTGTAAATCCCGACAAACCAGACCTGCAAAGACGAAAACTCGAATTGATAGAAGAGCAAAATGAGATTTTTGCCAAGGAAATGGACCTTGCCATTCAAAAGTTCAATTATCAGAATGATCTGAACGCTACAATAAGCAAGTACAATCTGGTACAGAACAACCTTGATAGTTTAAGCCAATTTTATCCCTTTGCATCGGAAGCTAAACTCATAATTGAAATTGAAAACTATCGGCAGGAGCTGATTGAAACCTCTCTGGAGTTGCATCATTTTGTGCTTATGACCTATGTTGAGCTCATGGATCACCTTGGATTACTCTTCACTACTGAAGATGATAATATCATTCTTTCAGGAAATTAAGAATATAATTAGTTGACTAAATCAACTAAATTTACTAATCTTATGAATGACCGCTGACCAAATCCATAAGATCCGTTCGTTCAATCGATTCTACACATCACTTTTGGGTGTCCTCGATCGCCACATGTATGATGCACCTTATACTTTACCCGAAGCCCGGGTTTTGTTTGAAATTGATAGAAATGAATTGGGCACAGCCTCCACCATAGTCGCTTCATTGGGGATTGACAAAGGGTACCTAAGTCGGATTCTAAAAGGATTTGAAAAGTCAGGTCTCATAAAGAAATCAACCATAGAGAATGACAGACGCAATTACGCACTATCACTTTCCCAAAAAGGAAAAAAAGAGCTTCAGAAACTCAATGAACTCTCAGAGTCACATGTAAAGAAGGTTTTTGGAAATAAAAATCAACAACAATTGGATATGTTGCTTCATGGCATGGCAGGCATTCAAAACCAGTTCTCCGCTGCCGGGAACAGCCTTACGGTTTCAGATATAAGCATCAGAACTTACCTGAAACCTGGCGACATGGGATACCTGATTCATAGACATGGAGAAATCTACAGCCAGGAGCATGGCTTTGGATTAGGTTTTGAAAATTATGTGGCTAAGGGCGTTTCCGAATTCTATGAAAACTATGATCCGGACCGGGACCGGGTTTGGATTTGTGAGCATGAAACCAAACGGGTAGGCTATCTCTTTCTGATGCATCGGCCAAATAATACTGCTCAGTTAAGGTACTTCTACCTCGAAAAAGAATTCCGCGGACTTGGTCTTGGAAACAAATTGATGACTTTATTCATTGAATTTTACAAAGCACAAGGATATACGTCCTCATATCTATTGACTACTGACGGTCTCGATCCCGCTGCACATTTATATGAAAAGTTTGGTTATGAACTTATCGAGGAATATCAGACTGATTTCTTTGGTGTAAACTTAATGGAGAGACGATACGAATTAGCGCATTAATTTGTCTCTCTTGAACCCAACTTAGGATTTCGGTGTAGTAGTAGTTTCAACCAAGAATAAGAATCCTTGACCAACACAACCAAAGCTTCCGGCACCTGGCTGATTGTCACCCTTCTGTTTGCAAGTACCATGACCGTGATGTCAGGAGCGATTATCGCGCCTGCTCTTCCTGAAATGTCCTTGTTCTTTGAAGGTCAGGCAAAGGATGTTTTCATAAAACTGATACTCACCATGCCTGCCATTGGTATTGTAATTTTTTCGGCTGTGATGGGTTCTCTTGCCGACAAATACGGACGCAAAAAAGTGATGCTGGGTTGTTTATTGATCTTTGGAATTAGTGGTACGGCTGGTCTTTATGTGAGCGACCTCTATGTCCTGCTTTTCACAAGGTTTATACTCGGAGTGTCCGTGGCAGGCATCATGACCTCGGCCACGGCCATGATAGGAGATTATTTTGAAGGCTCCCAACGAAGAAAGTTTCTCGGTCTCCAGGCCAGCTTTATGGCCATAGGTGGTATAGTCTACCTGAATCTCGGTGGTTTTCTGTCTGACATCAGCTGGCGGGGACCCTATGCGGTGTACACTTTGGGACTTGTCATTCTCATTCTGGCCCACTTCAATTTACCAAGGATACCTTCTGAAAATAAATCTGATGATGAAAGTCCTGCTGAATTGGGCAACTCATCAAAGAAATTAATCTATGTAGTCTTTTTACTCAGTTTTTTGGGCATGACCCTGTTTTACATGACTCCGGTTCAAATTCCTTTCTTACTAACTGGTGAGTTCGAAGTTTCCAATACTATGGTCTGATCATTTCTGTTGCTACACTTACCGGGGCAATATCCTCAATGAACTATCAAAAAATCGCTGGAATACTGACCCCATTCAGAATTTATGGAGTGGCTTTCATTGCCATGAGCCTGGGATATTTTCTGGTTTCCCGGGCTTCTGATGTCGTCTGGGTGGTAGGAGGATTGGCCATTTCCGGAATCGGGATGGGATTGATGATGCCCAATGCCAACTTTATGCTGCTCAATGTCCTGCCGGAAAAAGTCCGGGGCAGATGGCTTGGAGGGTTGACCATGTCCATATTTCTCGGTCAATTTTTATCACCCATTTTGATATCCCCCTTAGTCACGAGCACGTCACTTTTAGGTTCCTTCATGGTTACATCTATTCTTTCCGCTGCATTGGGTATATTTTTGATAGTTGTAAAGAAAAGACAGGAATTCTCTACTTCAGCCAATTGATCTCATGGAGCATTTATTACAGGAAATCCGATCCTGTACAATTTGTAAAGAACACATCCCTGGCGGTCCCCGACCCATTCTGGCTGCCTCCGCATCCAGTAAGATAGCGATCATAGGTCAGGCTCCCGGAAGTGTAGTTCATCGCACAGGTATTCCCTGGGATGACAAAAGTGGTGAGCGTTTACGTGCCTGGTTGGGAGTAGACAAAGCTACCTTTTATGATGAGAACACTTTTGCGTTAATTCCTATGGGGTTTTGCTATCCGGGAAAAGGAAAATCGGGTGATCTGCCCCCCAGACCCGAATGTGCTCCGAAATGGCATGGATCGGTATTGGAGAAAATTTTGAATTTGAAGCTAACTGTGCTGATCGGAACATACGCACAAAACTATTACCTGGGAACACATGCAGAAAGCACACTGACAGAGACCGTCCAAAACTTCGAAGCTTATTTGCCAGAATATTTTGTGCTTCCACATCCAAGTCCAAGAAATAACATTTGGATGGCAAAACATCCGTGGTTTGAGAAAGAAGTACTACCCGCGTTGAGAAAGTTTGTGGATACTACTTTGGAAAGGGAGTAATTGATTTTCTGTTCAACTAATCTGAGTTCAAATAGTTAATTTCCTCCTGAAAACGAACCCATGCTAGTCATCACTACGAGGAACGAAATTAGAAACAGACTTAGTAAATGCCTGTTGGAGTCGGATCTCGATGATCTTGCCTCTTTTGTAAAAGCTTTGCATGCTGAAATCCTGGTGCGCAAAGTCAAATTTCCTCACCTGGAATTTTGCGGTGAAAGACTATTTGAATCGATTCCTGAAAACAAGCAGGTGAGACTTTGTATTTTGATTGACAAGCTGGATACCATTGGAGGAAATGTAATTACTGCCACTATCCTAAAGCTTAGACTACCGAAGCATTTTCTGGAGTCCCTTGAGGTATCAACCCGATTTATAGCCAGGTCAAAGGACTGGTATGTGACGGATATCATTGGAGAGCGGGTTTTTGGGAATGCTATCCTGACGAATCCTTCCAGAGCCATCGAATATCTAAAATCATTAAGTCAGCACCCGGTCAACTGGGTGGTCCGATCGATCGGTCCAGGCGTGCATTTTGCCATAAAAAGGGGAGCGAATGAGGAAGTTGTTTCAGAGATGTTTAATCTCCTATTGTCACTAGCTAGTGCGACCGATTATCACATTAAAACAGGAATTGGATGGGCAGCAAAAACAACGGCGAAATTCCATCCTGGGATCATTGAAAAGTATGAAAAAGAAATCCAAAACAAGGATTCGGTCGGACAATGGTTTAGGGGTAAGGTGAAGATCGGACTAAGTAGAAATCAATATGCCAAAGGAAATTGAAGCCAAATCCATTTTAAATAAGACCAAGAGGAGAGATCCATGGTTTCTTGATGACTACACCGTGAATCCATATAGCGGTTGTTCATTCAATTGCCTGTATTGCTATATCCGGGGGAGTAAATATGGGATGAATATGGAGCATACACTTTCCGTAAAGGTCAATGCAGATCAACTGCTTGAAAAGCAGCTGGCTTTACGGGCAAAAAAAGAGCAATATGGTATTATAGTGCTGTCTTCTGTGACAGATCCATACATAGGTATTGAAAAGGATTATGAGATGACCAGGAAGATGCTTCAAATCATTCTGAAGTACAGGTTTCCGGTACATATCATTACCAAATCCGATATGATCACCAGGGATTACGATCTGCTGCAGGTGATCAATGAAAACGCCATTTTACCTGTTGATCTTAGGTCTGGTCTAACAGGTGGCACAATCATTTCATTCTCCTTTTCAACCCTGGAAGATATGGAAGCAAAGATCTTCGAACCGGGTGCAACTCCCCCATCAAAGAGACTTTTAGCAATGTCTGAGACAGTTAAAAGAGGCTTCAGGACCGGGGTTAGTCTAATGCCTCTTTTGCCATACATATCTGATACATCCGAACGCCTTGATGAATTTTACAGGACGTTCAAAAATCACAATGTCAACTATATTTTACCAGCCAGCATCACGCTTTTCGGTTCAAATAAGGCTGATAGTAAAACACTAATGATGAACGCCATTGCCAAACACTATCCTCACCTGAAAACTGAGTACCAAAAGCTTTTTGATAATGCGTACCAGGTACCTTTTTCATATAAAAAGTCTTTGGAGAAGAAAGCAAAATTATTAAATGATCGGTACGATATCCCGAATCATATTACAGATGTCTAATGGATAGGAATTTCTCTCACCTTAGGCTGTCGGTCAAGGTGGAAATCCAGGTGATGATAAAGGCTCACACGCAGAATATGCCGGCTCTCATACAAATGCGGGGCGCCATTGTGTCTGAAAGTATTCATGTACCCCATCTGGATCTGTAGTTTCCTGGTTGGATTATATCCTATTCCTATAAATGCCCTGTTGTCTTCAAAGTGATTATATACGATGCTCTTTCCAGCCTGAATGAATATCTCGTCATAAAGGGACAGGAAGACTGCCTTTGGACCCAGGTCACGACGATTGAGGGGCACGTAAATGGTGAGTTTGTATCTAAATCTGTAGGTAAGTTTCCACGGGGATCCTTGCTCGTAGTGTCTTCGGTATCTCTGCTCGGTTCGTAATTGATGAAAAACACCAATATGATCAAAGGGAGTTGCCAATACCGCTTGCTGCCAAAGTCGATATTGGGGGACAACTTTATCGATGTTCGGTCCTTCCGGATTCGGCGCCCAATACCATGGATTGACGAATCCGGCAGTAAAATCAAGGTTGGTAGCAATTTTATATGTGGCTCCGAATCGCAAATAGATCTGTGCCATCTCACTAAGTCCGTCCCTCCTTCTTAAATGATATTCTCCGTAATAGGCCCATTTATCATTGAAATGGTACTTGGTATACAACCCTAACCATACCCCTGTAGATTGCGTGATCTCCTTTTCAGGTGGAGCCTGGTATGGCGACTGCGCATTAAGGGCAATGTTAACAGTGATGAAAGCAAGGCAGAGGAAAGCCTTTTTGATTTCCATGATCTAGTGTTCTGGTTGTACTATCAAGGTGATAGTTACGGAAAATTACGCAACAGTTTAGATCAATTCATAATCCTGAGCCATGAAATACTAGCTTAGAGAAGTCAGACCTGATTTAAATTCTGTTAACCATAGTTAAGAAATGTTAGACAATTCTTAATGTATCTGCTGTAATTCTGACATTTATACAATGTTTAAGCGAATGAAACTAATACTTACCTTGCCTTTCACCATTGCCATACTTGCATCATCAGCCCAAACTAATGATGACCCCAAAAAGTCAATAGAGGGTATCATTAACCTGTCATTGGAACTAATAAACACAGAGCCGGGAGAAAAAATAGACACCGAAAAGTACAAATCACTCTTTAGTCCTTCGGCTCGGTTCACAGTTTTATACGGTGAGTCGGACTTCCCTTCGCCCTCGGAAAGTGTAAGTTTGGATAAATTTATTGAGCTGCTTAAAGACCCGTATTATGAAGCTGGCTATACGGAAGTTTCCACCGGGATGGTAACGGAGCAGTTCAATGGTCTTGCTCATGTTTTTCAAACAGCTTACGCGAAGGATTCTGAAGGAGAAGAAGCCCGAATGGTATCCAGCTACCAGCTACTATATTACGAGAATAGATGGTGGATCGCCAATGTGACCTGGGCCCCGTTTGATGTGGATACGGAGATTCCTTCCAAATACCTTGACAGGTAACGACCCTTCTTATTACTTGGATAAAGTCATTCTTATTAAGTGCCACACTGCAAGTAAAAGCAAGCTCGTGAACCTTTGAGGATTACATCTTGAAAGAAACTTAATGGGAGTCGTTTGAACGAAAGGTGAGTTTGAAGTATTTAATGGTACAGCTTTTGTGCTGCTTAAAGGTATGATACAAATCAGACTCCTGATCCTAGTGTTTTGTTCCTTGAGCGTCAAGGAGAATACTAATAGAGATTTCAACTTAGAACAGTGTCACCACAAAAACTTCCCCCTGCAGGGAAAAGTACAATTTGTAGAGTCATTCCCGGATTTGAAAATTCAGATCGTTGACGCCTTTCCGGACCTTAAGGTAAAGATCGTTGATGCATTTCCAGATGACTGCGGAGAATGGCAGATAGTGGACTCCTTTCCGGATGTAAAGGTACAGATCGTCAATTCCTTCGCTGACCTGAAAGTGAAATTTGTGGATGCATTCCCCGGAAGGGATTGATTCATAAACTACTCCTCGATACTCTGAACAACCAGGTTCGAATAGCCGCCTAAGATCTGATCCCATTTCGGTGTTCCAAATGCATTTGTCATCAAAATAAGCACCAGGTCATTCTGTGGGTCGATCCTGAACCGAGTTTGCCAGAAACCATCCCATCCCCAATAACCAGGATTTAATCCGTTGTCGTCCTCTTCGAGACGTACGGACCCACCATATCCAAAACCAGTTCCAGGGCCCTGCCGTAAGGAATCGATCTGATTTTTCATCATCATCTCCACAGTGGAAGGATCTAGTATTTGGCTATCGCCCAATGTGCCTCCGTTCAGGATGGCACTGGCAAATTTCAGATAGTCCATACTGGTACTCACCAGGCCTGCTCCACCAGCAAAGTAACTCTTCGCTCCCTCAATGGGATAGTCCGTACCAAGCGCCTCCGGATCCATATCATTAGTCATCCAAACCTCCACCAGCCTGTCGGCTTTGTCATCAGGCAGGTAAAAATCAGTATCCTCCATGCCTAATGGTTCAAAAATATTTTCCCTGAAATACTCGTCCAGAGGCAATCCGGAAACCACCTCTACAATGCATCCCAGCACATCGATATTTACCCCGTATGTCCATGCCGAGCCGGGCTCGTGTAATAACGGTACTTCACCCAATTTTGGAATGTTTTCGGAGAGCTTTACACTATCCCTGGTCCAGGCCTCCGTTACCCCAAACGGAGGATAGACGGCCCCGGCAATTGGGTGAAACAAAGAGTACGCAAAACCAGCCGTATGTGTGAGCAGATGGTGAATGGTCATCTCATTTTTGACAGGAACTGTACTGTATGTAGAATCTTCGGAATTCCAGTCAGTCAATACACTTTGATTGGAAAACTCCGGGATATACTTTGATACCGGGTCATCCAGGTTGATCTTACCCTGCTCCACAAGTTGCATTACAGCTGTAGAAGTGATAGGCTTGGTCATGGAAGCCATTCTGAAAATGTGATCCGTTCGCATGGAATCGGTTTTGTCCCGATTGCTATATCCAAATGCCTTGTGAAATAGGATCTTATCTTCTTTTGCGATAAGCGCGACCGCCCCACTTATAAACTGGCTATCAATCGCCCACTGAACATGGTCCTCGATGGCTGCGATCTCCTCTGTATCCAATCCGAAAGCAGCAGGGTCTGCATTTGGTAACAACTCCGCCTTTTCTTCCCGGACGGATTCAGAACAGGACAGCATTAGCATTGCAACGAGAAGAACATAGTATTTCATGGTGAGGTTACTTTTATTTGGTGTTTGGAAGGTAATGATTTGTGAAGTGCAATGCGAATTTTTTTACGTAAAACCTCTTTTTACATACTACTGAATCTAGCCATGATTCAGGCCATAGGCCAGGAATTCGAAATAAGTAAATCTACTCTGGGCGATGGCTGGGCCTCGAATTCGATCAATACAGTGATCTTTCGAAAAAACAGCCTCACTACACATGATAGTACTCAGTTCGCTGCCTATTACAATCAAGCTGGTGAAATGGTGATCGGATTAAGAAATCCGGACATGCCTGAATGGCTGTTAACAAACACCGGTCTAACAGGAAATGTAAAGGATGCGCACAATGCCATAAGCATTGCCGTTGATGGAATGGGATTTCTTCATGCCAGTTGGGATCATCATAACAACCCCTTGAATTACGCCCGCAGTCAGACTCCACTTTCTGCTGATTTTGTGCGAATCGACTCAATGACCGGAACACTTGAACAATCAGTCTCTTACCCTCAATTTTATAATCTAAAGAATGGAAACCTCCTATTTATGTATCGTGATGGTGCATCAGGAAGTGGCAATCTGGTGATTAAAAAGTATGACCCAAAGAATGAAAAATGGGATGACGTTCAAAGCAACCTACTGGATGGAGAGAATCAACGAAATGCCTACTGGCAGGCGACCATAGACAATGTTGGTCGGATTCATTTGTCGTGGGTTTGGCGGGAAACATGGGATGTAGCGACCAATCACGATCTCTGTTACGCCTATTCGGACGATGATGGCACAACCTGGAAAAAATCCAACGGAGATATGTATGCTCTCCCGATAACACAGAACTCCGCAGAAATTGTTGCAAAAATTCCTCAGGACTGCGAACTCATCAATCAAACGAGTATGAGTACGGATTATATGAATAACCCCTACATCGCGAGCTATTGGAAACAAAAAAATGACGTTCCTCAATTTCACGTTGTTTATTTGGACGAATCGGAATGGAAAACCATCAACACCGGATTTAGAAGCTCTGATTTCAGTCTATCAGGTGGGGGAACTAAAAAAATACCTATATCCCGACCACAAATCATCATTGACCAAAGTCAAAAGAGAACGGTCCATCTTCTGTTTCGAGATGAGGAAAGAGGCAGTAAAATTTCCTTCGCATCCAGCAGTTACCCTTATCAAACCTGGTCGGTGCACGACCTGCTGGATGACAACTTCGATTCCTGGGAACCCACGCTCGATACTCAGCATTGGAAAAAGAAGCAGCAATTACATTTACTGATTCAAAAAGTAATTCAGGTGGACGGTGAGGGATTATCTGACACCCCACCCACTCCTGTTTCAGTTTTGGAGGTAAGTGTTTCTAATTGACATGAAATGATAGATTTGAATTAAGTTTACCTCCTGGCAACACAACGATAGAAAATCATGAGAGATGTAATGTTAATTGTTCATTTTATTGGTCTTGCAATGGGATTAGGCACAAGCTTCGCCTTTATGTTCCTTGGGATCGCAAGCTCAAAAATGGAAAAAAGTGAAAGTATCGACTTTACAGTCAAATCCTTCACAATAAGCAGAATGGGCCACATTGGACTTGCTTTATTGCTCATTTCAGGAGGCTATCTTATGACCCCATACTGGAGCTCGTTGGGTTCTATGCCATATATGATTGCTAAACTTGTGCTCTTCCTTGTATTGGGTGCTTTGATCGGAATCATAAGCTCCAAAGCCAAGAAAGTTGGAAAAGGAGATCATGAGCAGCTGAAAAAGATTCCGTTATTGGGACAGCTTAGCTTAATGACTGGACTTGCCATCGTCATTTTGGCGGTCTTGCAATACCATTGATCAGCTCCTATTCGACTCTCAGTCCGTCTACAGGGTTAGCTTTCACCACTTTCCACAGATGTCCGCTGATTGTCAAGGCAACAGTCACCAGTATCAATCCTAGCGACATTAAAATCGGGTAATAGGTAAGTGGCATGTGCACCGTGTAAATATTCTCAAAGAAAGTCCGCACCATCCACATACTGACCGGGGCTCCTGCCAATAATGCCAATCCGAGAAAGAGCACAAAGTGTGAGCCGATGGCTCTTGCCAATGCCAGGTTATCGGCGCCTAATACTTTTCTGACGGAGAACTCTTTCATTCTTCCTGATATATTAAGCCCTACCAGGCCAAATAAACCCAGGCAGGTCATGACCATGGCAATAACAGCCACGGATATCATCATGATCTTATGACCATTAATATTTCGGAAGTATTCCCAAAAGACATCTGCCTGATATTCCCCATCAAATGGTATTTCAGGAAACATCTCCAGCCATAAGGATTCCAACCCGGAAAGTGTTTCTCCCATTTCACCTTCCCGAATCTTAAGCACCAGAAACCGACCCTCGGAATCATCCGATACCCTTAAGAACAATGGATTTATCTCATTCCAGAAACTCCAGTAATGAAAATCCTCCACCACACCAATGATTGTATATTGGGTACTGTCAAAGGTGAATTGTTTTAGCAGCGGATCGTCCCAGCCCTGGTGTTTTACAAACTCCTGATTGACTATTACACTGGACTTGTCAGACTCGTAATCCTGACGGAAATTCCGACCCATTACGAGGTTCATGTCCATGGTATTTAAATAACCTGCATCCACATCCAGCCTGGCCACTTCCATTTTTTGTTCGGGAAACTCCACCACACTCGAAGCTACCCTCGAGCCCACATGATGACTGGTAGTCGAAATCGCTTCCACGGAAGGTATCTGCTCCAACCTGTTCCTGAATGTGGTCAAAGTCTCATAATCCGGCGTGGGAACGACCATGGTATTCTGTTTGTCAAAACCCCAGGGATGTTGCTGAATGTACTCCGTGTTCAATGTAAAAAACACACCACACGACACCGCCATACAGGCGATTACAAATTGAAGCGTCAGAAAAACCTTTGAAAGTAGATTTTGCCGCCCAAACATCAGTTTTCCTTTGATGATTGACACTACCTGAAACCTGGATATGTACAGGGAAGGATAGGCTCCGGAAATAATGGCAGTCAATAAAAGTAATCCGGTGAGGAAAAGGTAAAACTCCAGGGTAAAGACCTCCAATCCTAATGTAATGCCAAAAGTGTTATTGAGTCCGGGTAAAAAGACCGTGGCACCTAGCAATACACCAATTATCAATGCAACAAAGGTCTGAAATAAGTTCTCTACCATGAACTGTGTCACGAGTTTACCTCGATTGGCACCGATCACTTTCCTGATCCCAATCTCTTTCAATCTCTTCACTGCAGTTGAAATGGCGATATTCAGGTAATTAAGACATGCGAGCACCAGCATAAGTATGGAAATGATGGACAACACCACCTGCCCCTCGACATCACTCTGCCTTGAAATGTCCCATCGAATAGTATTGGATCGGTCATACAACGTTGAAACCGGCTCAAATCCGATGGAAACAACTTCCCAGTCTTTTTGCACATTGTTTATGATTGCGGGATATCCGGTCGTATTGCCTTTAATAAGATCAATGTCAGTAGGGTCATCCAGCATCACGAACGTTCCGGATACATTTTCGCTCCAGTCCGCGTCTTTAAAGTCTTCAAACACCCGCTCTTTCAGGCCATAATTTGTGAGAAAATCAAAGTAAAAACTGGTTTTCATTTGATCAATTTCAACTACGGCCGAAACATTGAGCGATACTTTCTCTCCATTTGAAAATCTAATTAAAATCGTCCGGCCAATGGGTTCATCTTTACCGAAATACTTTTCTGCGATCTTCGTATTTATGATCACATTCTCTCTCTCCGAAATGGAGGACAGCCTTCCCTTTATCAATTGAAAATCAAACATTTTCGGGAAATCAGGCTCTACCATTCTTGTCCACTCCCTGAATACATTTTCTTCGGATTTCACAATTACGGATTCGTCCCAGACCCTGGTCATGTACTTGATCTGCGGAAAGTCTTCCTTTAACTGTAGTCCTATGGCTCCGGGAGTAATGCCATAAGTGTTAACCCCACCGTCCCGGTCGGCTTCAGTTGTCACCATATACGTCCTATGTCGGTTTTCATGCTGTGATTCCATGTTATATTCCATAGATAGAAATGCATAGCCAACCATACAGCAGCCGATGGCCAATGACAGACCAAGCGTATTTATAAATGACGATAGCGGGTTTTTTGAAAAAGTACGCCAGGAGATCTTAAAATAATTGCGAAGCATGTCGGATGGTGTGTTTCAGAATTAGATTGAACATCATCCATTAAGGTTGCATCGAAATGAAGAAAATTGATTCCCTTTGTGCTAACTCAAAATACAATTAAGAATGAAAAGCACTCTATTAACCCTATTTTTCACCCTAATATTTACCACATCCCTTGTCGCTCAGGACATTGATTTAAAAGCCGGGTTGGCTTACCCAATGCAAAGCGAAAAACTTGGACTTAATGTCGGGGGAAAGCTTGGTGTGGCATCAGTTGTGGATGTGGTCGCAGGAGTGAACCTGTTTCTTCCGGATAAGACTGAAACTGGTGCCGGCGAACTGAAAACGAACATTTGGATGATCGACCTGGACGGTCACTACAATTTTGGAGCCGGCGGGTTTACCGTATACCCTCTTGCAGGAATAAACTTTACCGGATTCAGAAGGGAATTCAATGACTCCGAGAGTTCAAATACAGAAATTGGTCTCAATCTCGGAGGTGGTGCCAGCGTAGAATTTGCAGATAAAATCGGGGCCTTCGCCGAAATCAAGTATATTCTTGGTGATGCCGATCAGGGAGTTGTGAGTTTCGGTTTACTATTTGGACTATAGAAATTAAAGGTTTAGTTACCATATCGTTACTTAGCATTTTTGCTGTTGCCGGTTGTCAGAAACAAGATGACAGTTACAGCCTAATGACTGTATCCGGACCTACAGAAATTGATGGGAATCAAATCTGGCTGGCGCACGAACATATCCTCGTAGATTTTATTGGTGCTGACAGTATAAATCCAGATGATTGGGAGCATGACAGCGTGATCGCTGTCATGCTCCCGTTCCTTGAACAAGCCGTTCAAAATGACGTATCTGTTTTTGTAGACCCTACCCCTGCTTTTTTGGGCCGGGACCCCCTTTTACTTAAAAAAATCTCGGAAAAAACTGGCCTGAAAGTGCTAACCAATACCGGCCTTTATGGTGTCAGAAACAACAAATACATCCCAAAATACGCCTTCACCAGTACGGCAGAAGCACTGGCTGAAAACTGGATCAATGAATTCAAAAATGGTATTTATCCAACCGGAATCAAACCGGGTTTTATAAAAATCAGCGTAGATGTAAATGATCCCCTTGATCCAATGCATCAAAAAATAGTAAAGGCTGCGGGACTTACTTATCTTAAAACCGGACTAACCATTTATTCTCACACCGGACCTGCCGAGGCACTTTGGCCCCAGCTTGAAATTCTCGAATCACTAGGCGTACCCATGGATGCCTTCGTTTGGGTCCACGCCCAAAATGATGATGTGATGGAAAATTTATTGAAAGCTTCAGAAACCGGATGCTGGATAAGCCTGGATGGGCTAGGCTGGGAGATAGAAAACCATATTGAAAAATTGCTCTATGCAAAACAAAATGGGTTCCTTGACCAAATCATAATTTCTCATGACGCTGGCTGGTTTGACCCACAAAAATCCGCACAGGACATAGTTCCTTACACCGATATCTTCGAGAAAGTGATTCCCCGGCTAGTGGAAGCGGGATTTTCCGGCGATGAGATCGATTTGCTTCTCAAAGAAAATCCGGCCAGGGCACTTGCCATCGATTCATTAAATTAGGGGTCAACACATTGACCTATGAAAAACCTGGCCATCCTGACGCTCCTTCTGGTTTGGAGTTGTCAACCTGCAAAAAATTCAAATCCGGAAGTTCAAAAATGGGAAGCGCAAGCGGCAAACGTCACAATCATTCGTGATGACTTTGGTGTACCTCATGTCTACGGAAAAACGGATGCCGATGCCGTATTTGGGCTGTTATATGCCCAATGTGAGGATGATTTTAACAGGGTGGAAAGAAATTACATCTGGGCCATCGGACGATTGGCTGAGGTAGAGGGTGAATCCGCACTTTACAGTGATGTGCGCGCACGCCTGTTTATGACCAAAGAGGAAGCCATCGCCCAATATGAAAACAGTCCACAATGGCTAAAATCCCTTTGCGATGCTTTTGCAGATGGTATCAATTATTATCTGTACACACATCCGGAAGTGAAACCCAGCCTCCTCACACGATTCGAACCATGGATGCCCATGTATTTCAGTGAGGGCTCCATTGGTGGTGACATCGAACGTGTCAGTACAAGTGGTATTGAGGCATTTTATAAAAATGATGCCTCTATTTCCTACAATGAAGTTATTGAATCCAGAAACGAACGCGAACTTTTTGAAGAACCTGCCGGATCTAATGGATTCGCTATCTCCGGTCAACATACCCAATCCGGAAATGCCATGCTTCTGATCAACCCTCACACCTCCTTTTACTTTCGTGGGGAAGTACATGCCGTTTCGGAGGAGGGACTCAACGCTTATGGCGCCGTTACCTGGGGCCAGTTTTTCATCTACCAGGGATTTAATGAAAAAACAGGTTGGATGCATACCTCCACCTATACCGATGTGATTGATGAATTTGTGGAGGATGTATCAGAGGACAATGGGAAATACGTCTACCGGTATGGTGATGAATCCCGTGAAGTGATGTCATATCCGGTGACTTTAAAGTTCCTGGAGGGAAATGAACTAAAAGAAAGGACTTTCACCCTGTACCGAACCCATCATGGACCTGTCACTCATAAAATTGACGGTAAATGGGTTTCGACGGCGATGATGTGGGAACCCGCCAAGGCATTGGAACAATCCTACACACGCACCAAAAAAGATGGCTTCGACCAATTTCGTGACATGATGGAAATTAAGACCAATTCCTCTAATAACACCGTTTACGCGGATGCGGATGGGAACATTGCCTATTTCCATGGCAACTTCATACCCATCAGGGATACACAATTCGACTATAATGAACCAGTAGATGGCAGTAATCCAGCTACAGATTGGCAAGGTCTGCATCCAGTGGACGAGGCGATCACAATTTTAAATCCGGAAAATGGATGGATACAAAACTGTAACTCTACTCCTTTCACGGCAGCTTTGGAATTCAGCCCAAAAGTTGAGGACTATCCTTACTATATGTCCCAAAACAGGGAGAATTTTCGAGGTGTACATGCTGTTCAGGTACTTAAGAAAATGAAGAACCTGACACTTGATGGCTTAATTGAAATGGCCTACGATCCTTTTCTCCCGGCTTTTGAAGCACTGATCCCGGGAGTTATAAAGGCTTTCGACAAGGTTAATCCGGCGGATCCTGATATGAAAGAAGCAATAGAGATCCTGAGAGACTGGGACTTTACGGTAAATGAAGTGTCAGTTGCCATGACCATTGCTCACTTCTACGGCCTCAACTGTCTCCGGTCAGGAACGGCACCAGATGGACTTGGACAGATGGAAGCCCTGAGTTGGTATGCCAATGAATCACCCGATTCGAATCAAATTGAGATCTTACGACAGACCCTCTCCCAACTTCAGGAAGACTACGGTGATTGGAATACATCCTGGGGGAAGGTAAACAGGTTTCAACGGCTCAGTGGATCCATCGAGCCGGAATTTGACGATTCAAAACCCAGCTTACCTGTTGGTCTTGCTTCAGGCAGATGGGGTGCACTGGCATCCTACGGCGCCAGGAAATACGACACCAAAAAGATCTATGGCACTGGTGGAAATAGCTTTGTAGCTGTGGTCGAATTCGGAGACAAAGTAAAAGCCAGGAGCTTGCTGGCAGGAGGTCAGAGTGGAGATCCGGATTCCCCACATTTCTACGATCAGGCCGAGCGTTACGTAAATGTTGAGTTTAAGGACGTTCCTTACTACCGGGTAGATGTGGACGCACGGGCCGAGGAGACGTACTCTCCCGGCAAAAGATCAAATGAAAAGTCGAATTAGTCCGTATATACCTCCTCCTGAGATGGTCAAAGCACTTATCCACAGCAAGACATCATACAGCAGGCCATTCTCAAAATAATCAGGGGTCTTGTAGTAGCGAAAGTAAAGCACTGCAAAACATACGAGTAGCAGTAACACCGAGCCAACGATACCTCCGGAAAGTACCATAATCACCGGTAGTTCAATAAAAATGAAAAGTAATGCCCACAGCATTGGGATGACCAGAGCCATCAACCCAATGGTCTTATTTCTGGCTTTCATATCATCAAACCTGATCCATTTTAGCTGACCAAACATATCCGTATATTGTCTGCTCCAAGCTGCAAGGGCCGCAAAAAGGGTAGAAAAAAGTACTATGAACGATCCGATAAGAAAGAAGCTTCGGGCTCCGCTACCAAGGGATTCAGTATATAATAAAGAAAGCGTTTCGATCATTTGGAAACCCTCAGGTACCTGGCCTCTGGAATACAAAACGGCCGCGCCAAGCAGGTAAAAAGCAGCCGTAACGATCGTATAAATGATCATGGCGATCACGGCATCAAGATACATGACCTTCATCCAACCTTTCGCTCTTTGGGACCATCTTTCCGATCTGTCATTAGGACCGGAATGTCGGGCATACCCCTTTTCCAAACACCAGTAGTTATAATGCAGTATTTCATCAGCGCCTACCCCGGTGATTCCGAAAGCTCCCACCGCTACAACAAGTAATTCCGGGGGAAGTTGAAAAGTTAGGCCGCTTAAAACCTGATTTAGCGAAATCGCATAGTCCGTGAATCTGAGAAAGTATAGTGATGCGAACGTAAAGAGTGTAAAAAAAGCGATCATCGCCATCGAAAACCGCTCAATAAACTTATAATAACCCTGATATACGAGCATCCCCACCAGGATGGCGAGTAGAAAAACCCAAATGGTCACATTCACTTCCGGTATTGTCAGATTAAGGATGATACCTACACCACCTATTATCCCACCCACCTGGAGCAACTTTACAATCATGATGACGAGCACCAACCAAATACTCCATTTGGCTCGCCCCAGTTTCCACCCCGGGAGGTTACCAATAAGTTGCATGGCCGTCTTACCTGTCAGAATGGTTTGCCTTGCAAATTCGATTTGAACCATCACCTTGATCAGACAACTGATGAGTATCACCCAGAACGTTATAAATCCCGCTCTGGCTCCAAGTGTGGTGGTGGCAATCAACTCCCCGGAACCCACGATGGATGCGGATAGAATAAAACTTGGTCCCAAATGTCGAAATCTGGATCTTAATGATACAGGTGGCTCCAGCACGGAGGCATCATCGATGTGATAAGGATCTTCAACCGACATTTAAAGTGATCGAACGTACAGGTATCGCTTGTAGGAAGTGTTTAATCATTAAGAAATAATTGGATGTCCGGGCCAAACAACACGATTTATATTTTATGATTTAGTGTCAATGAAAAATAAAAAGTATCCTATAAGATTATCAGGCCTATATTTTGTTCTGATTTACAATGAAAATTCAAAATATTAAAAATAACCAAATTAAAAGATCATTTTTTTTACCAAATCATCAGTTTCTAATTATTATATTAGATGATTTATAATAATGAGGATTTTGACTAGTCTGAAGCTGATTTTAAAGATGTTTTTTTATCAAATTCATAATAAATTGCAAGTTCTTTGTAACAGTAAATTCTAATAAACCACATCGATATGAAAGTTATTACAAAGTTATTCATCACACTAAGCTTGGTGCTAATTGGATACATCAGTTCGGCTCAGGAAGAATTCGTTTTTTCCTACGACATGATGGAAATGGAGGAAGTGCAGAGTACCATCGGGATGAAAGAGCACTACCTTGGTGAGGAGTTTACACTGAAAATGCAACTCCTGAAAGAAGCCTACACTTACAAGGTAAAGGACGAAATCAGCAAAACTGAGAAAGTGGAGATAGAAAAGCCATCTATATACTACTCAGTAAAGAAAACTGATAAGTACCTAAAGAAAGCGCTCAGAAAAGGTAAGGTCACAGAGGATGAGGCCAAAGAAACCTTAAACAATATTCTTAATGTCGCGCTGAATGTGAGGTATCAGGATACCCAGAAATTTGAAGACCTTCTTTGGGATATAAAAGATCCTGTACAGATCTCTTCTCTTTACACAGAGCGTGTAAAGCTGGAGATGTAAGAAAATTCATATTGTTTTTTAGTCAGTTCGACATGCAAGGCATGCGGATAAATGTTCAAAAGCTATCAGGGATGATAGCTTTTTTTATTCCCTTTTTACTACCGTTGAGCCCCCGGAGAGATCCATTGAGCCAAACTCAGGATTACCTTTATAAGTCAGTACGCTCCCTCCGGAAGCTTCGACTTCAATACTTCGTTCTACTGTGAGATAGGCTCCACTGGCTCCTGAAAGGTCCAGATAAAGCTCCTGAATGGTTAAGTCATAGTCTTTGACAAGACTAGCTCCACTGGCTTCTACTTCCATAGTCTCCGCATATCCCTTAAAATTAACGTAGGATGCCCCACTCAGATCAGCGAACAAATTCTGATCCACATAGATTTGCCCAAGTATACTGCTGGCACCGGATAGGACCACAGTCAGATTATCACTCTCCAGAGTATCGGTCATACTGATATATGATGCTCCTGAGGCCCGTATATTGTTGAGAGAACCTACACGAATTTCAGCCCGGAGAGTGGCATTACCACTAACTGATATCCCACGTTGAAGCCCAATTTCCAAACGATCGCCTACTTGCTGAACTTCGATATACTGGTGTAAATTTTCATTTGCTGTAATCTCCAAATCGGTGACTTCATCCGAAAATATTACATCCACTTTGAAAGCATGAGACACATCCAACTCATCAAATTCTGCTACCTCATGGGCCACTGAAGTCAAATTATCAGAAGGAGATACTTTTTTATCTATTGAATCCAGATCGCAAGCCACTATGAGGACGATAGTTGAAAGAACGGATAGTTTGGATTTAAAATTTTTCATCGGAATGGTTTGAAGCAAAGACGTGCAGTCTTGTGATAAGGTTGCCAAAAGGATAAATAAAAACACTCCTTTTCGACCTAACTGTAATATTATGAGGTCCCAAATAATCATATTTGCCGGGAATTGAAACTAAGCAATACTTCCCTGTTCATAATCCCGGCTACGATCTGGGGTTCCACCTGGTTTGTGATCAAATTTCAGCTGGGTGCTGTAGATCCATTATGGTCGGTAGGATACAGATTCATGCTGGCCGGATTATTGCTTTTCATTTACTGCAAGATCTCAGGTATCAACCTCAGCTTTCCTCTGATAGGTCATCTCAGGATCGCATTGCAGGGAGCATTGCTTTTCGGGTTTAATTACTGGCTGGTGTATATCGCAGAACAGGAGCTAAACAGTGCCTTGATGGCAGTTCTTTTCGGGTTTATCATGTTTCTGAATATCCTGTTTTCAAGACTCTTTATGGGTACCAGAGCCACAGCCAATGTATATCTGGGTGGGTTGCTGGGTTTGACTGGAACCTACCTGATTTTTTATCAGCAATTGCAGGGACTGGAGCTTGAGGAGCTACCGGTTTACAGTACCATTATAGGATTTATCTCAGTGGTCATTGCCTCGCTGGGCAATGTAACTTCAGCCGCCAATCAAAAATCCGGAATTGCCGTAATTCCGTCAAATGCATTTGGGATGATGTATGGAGCTTTGATTATGTTCGGTGTTGCGATATTTACCGGAATCAAACCAGCATTTGATGTATCCCCATCTTACATAGGCTCACTGATATATCTTTCACTGTTTGGATCAGTGGCAGCATTCGGCACATATCTGACACTCATTGGTCGCATCGGTCCCGGAAAGGCCGCTTATGTATTGGTGCTGATTCCGGTCATAGCACTTATATTGTCTACCATATTCGAAGGTTATGCCTTTTCCTGGTATGCACTGCTAGGCGTAGTACTGATCCTAAGCGGAAACATTACCATCATTAACCGCAAGGCCAAAATAAAAAAAGTGGTTTAACCTAAATCAGGCAGTATTCCCTAATTTATAAAGCATTCTTCCATGCATCACAAGTGCCTCCCTGAAGCTATCCATGGTATGGTAAGGCACATTAAATTCCTGGGCCGTCGATTTCACGATTTCTGAAATCCTGCGATAGTGCACATGGCAGATAGTTGGGAAAAGGTGATGTTCAATCTGATAATTCAATCCCCCGGCATACCAGGAAAGCCATTTGTTCTTCCTGGCAAAATTACAGGTTGTTTTAAACTGATGAATCGTCCAGTTGTTCTTGACATTCTGATCTTCCTCTACCTGTGGAAATTCATTCATTTCCATTACATGGGCCGGTTGGAATATAGCTGCTAGCACAAATCCCGCTACATATTGCATCAAAACAAAGCCGAGAAATACCTGCCACCATGCAAAATCCGTTAAGATCATTGGAATGATCAGAATATAAGCCAGGTAAAATATTTTAGATCCAATCAACACAACCCAACCCAAAAGCGGATTCACATATTTCTTTAATATACCACTCTGATGATAGGCAAAAAACTGCGCAAAATCTTTATAAAGCAACCAACTGATCGTCATAAATCCATATAAAAACCACGCATAAATATGCTGGAATTTATGAAAGGACCGATGCTCAGCATTGGGGCTAAATCTCAAAATAAATCGAGGTCTTATGTCTTCATCATGCGTGTCGATGTTAGTGTAAGTATGGTGAAACACATTATGCTGTATCTTCCAGTTCATTGAGTTTCCACCGATCACGTTCATGGTATACGACAATAACTTATTGACCCAGGGTTTTCCGGAGTATGCACCATGATTGGCATCATGCATCACCGAAAGCCCAAGACCTGCTTTTCCAAGCCCCATTAATAGATATAATCCAAAAAATAGCCACAGATTGGTAGCGGTATACTGCGCAAAATACGGCACCAGATACAATCCAAACATGAAGATCGTCTTGAAGATCATCTCCGTATTGGCATGTTTTGGAAGATTATTACTTTTAAAATATTCAGAGACCCGCTTATTCAGCGTTTTGGTAAAGTCTCTGTCCTTTGAGTTCTCAAATTTTATTGCTGTCGTCGCTGATTGATTAATTGTACTCATTAAAACAGTTTTTTGGGGTGACGGCGGCGATTTTTCTGCAGGGTGCAAGATAAAATTATTTGAGTAACTACCCGAAACATTTAAACAGGAATGGCCAATTATGTGAGTTGATTGGTACTGTATACATAATCACTTGTACAATTCGAATGCAATTTCGTTTCTTCCGAATCACTAAATTGCAACTCCATATAATCCTGTTCGATGGGCAAATTCAGAATAAAGAAATTTAAGTCGCATTTAAAAGGTGCTTTTGGAGGCATCAATATCGTTGTCGAAACCGGAACCTTCAAAGGTGACTCCACGCGTGTCATGGCTCAGAATTTCTCAAAAGTCTATACCATAGAACTTGACGAAGCCCTTCATAAGGCCACCAGCGAAAAACTGAAAGCGGAGGGACTTGACAATATTGAATTTATCCTGGGTGACTCAGGTGATAAAATCGAATCTCTCACCAGAGAGATCAAAGAACCCGCCATATTCTTTTTGGATGCCCATTGGTCCGGTGATACGTCTGTAGATTGGGACAGCAGTCGGTGGAAGGGTTATGGTGTGAATACGGCCCACCTGGGTGCTTCCGACACGCCAACCGGAGAGGAACAGGTGCCTCTCAACAAAGAAATGAATGCCATAGCTAATAATTTTCACCAGCAGGCAGTCATCTATATTGACGACCTTAAAAATTTCGACTTTTGGGGGAGAGGTAAGAAAAACAGGGCATTTGAAGGAGAAGATTATTCCCACATAGACCTAAATGACTATAAAAGAATATTAGGCCACCGGATAGTGGATTGGATCAACACGGACGAACAACTTATTATCAAACTGGACAAATCCCCTGAAACCGAGGAGGACAAAATCCGATTAGAGAAGCACTTTCATGGTGCCCTGAAAAGAAAGATTTTTTTCCGAAACATCAAAAGAGTATTGAAAAGGATATTCGTCTATCCGGTATTAGACCTCTACTGGATCATCTTCAAAGGAAAAAAGAGGTAAGTCAAATAAGGTTCTCCAGCTTATTTAGAATTTCTTCCTTCCCATAGTTTTTGAAAATATCATCAGCGGGAACCGGAGTCTTCTCGATCCATGTAATGACCTGATCTGCCAACTGTTCCGCATTTCTGTAATTTTTGGAGAAATCCTCATCATCGATTTCAGTCCGATAGCCTTCCGGACTTATGATAGGCAACCTGTATCGAATGCTGTCACTTTCCGCTCCACTGATTTTGGTCAATCCATAACGCTCAACATATACCTGATACCTGGTGCTCAACCGAACTGGATTTATGATGAAAGAACTCTTTTTTAAATAATCTGAATAAATATCTTCCGGTACAAAAGCCGTAAACGAAATAATCTGCAGAAATTCTCCTTCCAGATTTTTAAATCTGTCGGTAATGCCCGGTGCTTTGTCTGCAGCACCTAACAGTACCAATGTCACTTTCCTGGTGATTTTGTGGCTAATGATTTCAATTGCTTCGATCAATGTTTCATAATCCCTCCTCTTAACTTCCACACTACCAGGAACAGAAATAATCATCTCATTACTAATTCTTTCTATCTTTTCAGAAATAGTCTGTCGCAGGACATTCGTGATCTTGTCACTGGAACGGATATTTTTATAGCTATTGTGCAAAACTTGATTGGGGAAAAGATATCCGTCGACCTTTGACAGAAACGATCGTCTGTATTTATACTCACGTCTTCTGACCACCCGCTCCAGGAAAAATTCCAGGTTGTATAACCAGTCCGATAAACCAGAACCAAAATCCATTTTTGGAGAGGTGCTAAAAAATGTATTCACGTTATGTATTCTTACAAACACCGGAGGCTGGAAATCAAGCTCGCTAAAAAAACCATAATTGGATGCTATGGAATTAAATATGATCAGGTCGGAAGAATTAACTGAAGATAAATGTTGAGGAAACTCTTCCCTGACAACTTTATTGGCATCGAGTGTAACCACCGAAATGTTGGCTTCCGAATTCAGGTCAACCTGGCTCCAGATCTTCGTCGTGGTAAATACCTGTAATTTATGGGACGAGCCAGCGACTACCAGACATAGATTTCTGAGTACCTCTGCATGGTAGTCAAACTCAATAACAGAGATGGTCATTCCTTAAGAATAAACCCCAATCCTCGAATAATCCCGGTAAATATTGAAAAGTTGTCTCGCTATAGCTTCCCAGCTTTGGGATTCGGCGTATTGTACAGCCTCGTAACTCATCTTATTTCGAAGATTATCATCAACCAGCAATAGTTTAAGCTTTTCATAAAACTCCTCAGGAGTCCTGGGCGTCACGTGAAAACCATTTAACTCATGAGTTACAATGTCCAGCGGACCACCCTCTGCTGCTGCTACCACAGGTAGCCCTGAAGCGAGGGCCTCCAATACGACATTGCCAAATGTTTCTGTTACCGACGGAAACATGAAAACATCATTGGAGGCATAAATTTTTGCAAGCTCCTTACCGGTCTTCTTACCTGTGAAGATCGCTTGTGGCATTCTCTCTTTGAGATATGCTTCGTCCGGTCCCGAACCCACTATGACAAATTTGTACTCAGGATTTCTTTCCTGGAAAAGATCGTAAGTGTTCGCCAGTGTCTCAATCCCTTTGACCCTTACAAGGCGGCTCACAAATAGAATGGTCTTTTTTCCATCTAAGCCCATTTCGCTTTTCCATTGTTCATCGGACCTTTCAGGACTAAACAGTGATTGATCCACACCCCTTTGCCAAAGTCTGATCTGCTCAGGTTTAACTCCCCACTCAAGCAGGAAATCTTTCATAGCCGTGGAAGGAACCAAGGTAAGATCACTGTCGCGATAGATTTTCAGCATTCTGTTTGCAATGGGAACAATTGCCTTGTGACCACCGGGAAGAAAATTAAAATAGTACTCCAGATAGGAGTGGAAATGAGAATGATAAGTGCTCAATACGGGCAATTCCCTGCTTTTTGCATAATCCCTGGCATAATTGCCCAGGAAAGATGGAGTGGTAAAGTGTACCACATCCGGGTCAAATGCATCAAGCTCGTGCTGAATGGATCGCTTCAAAAACGGTAATGCAATCCTGTATTCCGAATATGTTGGCATCCCCAGACTGGGACATTTGATAATTGGGAAAGGAAACTTGGCGACATTCTTAGGTAAATGCGGAGTGATAAAAACGAACTCGAATTCATCCTTAGGTATCCTATTGATCACCTGGTATAACGTATGCGATACACCATCAAAGTTTTCTTCCAGAATATCCGCGAAGAAAGCGACCCTTATTTTTCTCTCCATTATAAAACTATCGCTGTTGGATTAAGTCATAATTTGGGTCGGATACCCCTAAAAGACTTGCAAAAATTATCTTCCACCTTGTTTACGAATGACAAACGTGAATGGATTCACAAATAATTTTCGGATTTTAGCAATTTGATTTTGTAAAAAACCAGGACTTTGGCAGAAAAGCTTTGCTTTATTCACATCCCTAAATGTGGCGGAACATCACTAAATGATGGGCTTAGAAAGGCGGTTGGAATCAATAAGTATTCACCGCGTTACTTCAAATTGAGTTCTTCCCAAACCAGAAAACAGGTTGAAAAGAGTGGTCAGGATTTACTTTCGTTAAGAAAGGACATTCTGATCAAAAAATTTGAATCCGGCAAACTCCGCTACATAACGGGCCATCTTAGATGTACGGAGGATATTCGGGCCATGTATTCCCCGGAATGGAAATTCATCACTGTGTTAAGAAATCCAGTCAAACGGTGGATCAGCCAATACTTTTTCAACGTCCACAAAAAAAGCGATCACTTCAAGATCACCATGTCACTCGAGGAATACCTGAGAACGGATGATGCCGTGAAAATCGGATCGCAATACATTGATTTCTTTACGGATGGGGAGAATCTGAGATCGCAGGCATCCATCGATCAGACCATCGATACACTGGATCACTATGATCTGGTAGGCATACTTGAGCATCTGGATCATTTCAAAAATGAATTCAGGGAAAACTTTGGGAGAGAACTGATCATCGAGAAGAAAAATAAAAATCCTCTGTCGGCCAAAGAGATCAAGCACCAGGTCTCAGATGAACAGCTCGGGCAAATCGAAGAGATATGTAAGCCGGACATGGCCGTCTACAGCCATTTTCTATCAAAAATCAAGAGCTAGATGAAAGTCCTGGTGGTTTCCCATAAGTATCCGCCATCTATCGGTGGGATGCAGAAACATTGCTTTGAGCTTGTCAGGAATCTGAAAGGGAACCACGAAATAGTGGAGGTGATCTATCGCAACAAAGGATCTAATATTGGCTTTCTCCTTACGGCCTGGATAAAAACTCTGGTGACACTTAGAAGGATAAAGGACATCAATCTGGTCTACACCAATGACGGTCTTATGACTTTTTTTCTTACACCTGTTTTTTGGTTTACAAATAAGCCTATTGTACCCACCATACATGGACTGGATGCTGTTTTTCCTCTCAGTTTTTACCAAAAATGGATCAAAAAATATCTGAACCGTTGTGCGGCTGTAATTACCGTAAGCGAGCCTACGAGGAGGGAATTAATAAAAAGGGGTGTGGATGAAAAACGAATTCGTTTCGTTCCGAACGGCATGGAAATTAGAACCGGGCAGTCTAAAACGGATTTTGATCTTGGAGATCACATCAAAACAGATCTGACCGGTAAGAAAGTCCTGATCTCCATTGGCAGAGGCGTGAAAAGGAAAGGGTTTTCCTGGTTTGTGCTAAATGTACTACCACACCTTACTTCGGACGTAGTTTATGTGATCATTGGTCCAACCATAGGTGACCATTCAAAGGTTTTGAAAAGTAGAAAATGGATCCCTGAGAAGCTCCTGAATACACTTGACTTATTGAATGGTACTCCTATAGATGAGCTGGAACTTTACAAAAATATCCAGCTCCTGAATTTACAGGATAGGGTTTTTCATATAAATAATCTGAATAACACCCAGGTCATGGCCGCGCTGAAGCAATCTGATCTGTATGTAATGCCAAACCTGAAGGTTCAGGGTGATTATGAAGGATTTGGACTGGTTGCACTTGAAGCGGTGATGGCCGGACTTCTATGTCTGGCTGCAAATGTGGATGGTATTCCATCGGCCATTCAGCATGAAAAAAATGGGATACTTCTACCTTCAGGTAATACTGAGGAATGGACCACTAAAATCAGAGAACTGCTGGATGATGAGTCAACCCGAAACAAGTTATCCGATAAGTACAGGCAATTTGCTATCAGCAATAACTCGTCATGGTCTCAAATGACTGCAGAATACGAGAAGATTTTTCACGAAATTGTAGGTACATGAAATTCATTACTGTTGCCAGCAAGGATCATCCCGGACTCACAAATCTGAAAAAGTCAGCAAACCATTTTGGTATTGATCTGGAGGTACTGGGATATGGACAACCTTATCACGGAAATGGCACAAAAATTCATCATCTGGTTCAATATCTTTCTTCTGTCGACCCCGAAGACATTGTGCTATTCACAGATGCTTATGACAGCATATTTGTGCGAGATCCATCGGATTTAACGGTAGTTTTTAAGGAGTTTGAAAAACCTGTAGTTTTTTCTTGCGAGGACAACTACTACTTCCGCATCCAGGCCATCCAAAATCTCATTCTCAATCCGTATTACAAATGGAAATATCCCAAAAGTGAGTCAAAATTCAGAAAGTACAGATACCTAAATAGTGGCGGCTACATTGGCTATGCAGGTAAGCTATTACAGGTCTTCACTGAATCCAGTGTAAATAAGATGATGCGAAGTGACCAGGTAAATCTGCATAGATATTTTGTAGATCGTCCGGGGAAAATTCACCTGGATTATGATCATGAGATTTTTACCAACTTCGGAAAATTTGCACAAGCTGAGCGTTTCACGGTTGAATCGAACGTCTTAACGAATAATGTCACGGGATCGAAGCCCTATGTATTTCACTTTCCCGGGCCTACTCATCGGGGTATGAATGAATTTATTCCTCAGTTTAGCTTCATGGTTCAATGACCATGGGTCTGACGATACTCTTCATATACTCTCCCAAAGATTCCGTTGAAGGTTCCGAGGCCCTTCATGAAGATTCGCTGAGCATGTAATCTAAGCATTGGACCCAAGGGCAACGTGATAATAGAGAGTACCCCTCCACCAATGAGCTGTAGGCACCCGTTAAAGAATTGCGTCACCGCTGCTCTGGGGTAACCAAACTCCAGCTTTTTGCGAATGAATTTGCTATTGGTTCTACGAAATGCCCTTTTAAGTATCCAATTTCGATTTACCCGGGATTTCGGGAAATATTCCTGTACGTACTGTTCCTCCAGCCAGACAATTTTCGCCCCTCGCAGATATGCCTGTCTAAACATATACGTATCCGAAGCTCCTGCAAAATTCAATGCAGGATGGAACCTTAAACCCCATTCCTTAATCAATTTCACATCGAAAATCACATTGCTCGTGCTGGCTACTTTTCGAATCTGCCCGTTCCTGAAGCTCTCCCACTTCAGAAATCGGCCCCTGTGTATCCATTGTGGGGTATCATCGGGAAGTATTCTTAATACCGAACCATTCACGACATCCGCTTCATGTCTTTCTTTATGAGATATCATCTTTTCAAGCCATTCCGGTTTTACGGTTTCATCATCGTCCAGAAATCCCACCAGGTCCGCCTGAAGTTCCAGCGCCTTCTCAAGGACAGCATTTCGCATGTAGACTATGCCTCGCTCCACCTCTACAATGTAGTGTGATTCAAAGGGCAGCTTTGTCTTAAAAGACTCAAAAATTGGTCGGGCACTCTCCTCTTTATCATTGTCAGAAACTATCAGTAATAAGCCGAACCCCTGCGGGATTCTGAGAGCACACAAAGATTCGAGCATGTTAGACAGCATCTGAGGACGCCGGAAAGTCCCTAATCCAATGACGATAGTCTTCACGGATGCAAAGTTTTTTCTAGTAGACAAATTGTAGACGGAGCAAACTTATTAATACCAACTCTTAAACTGATTTTTATAAAATCAAACAAAACTAGTTATTATGGAAAGCATACTCACTTTGGAAAACCTTCTTACCATTGAAAGGTACAATGGAAAAGATATTTGGATTGGTGATTTCTCAAATCTTGAACATCGGGATATTGAAAAATTACTTGATCTTCAGTTGAAGCAAATGAAAAATTCCGGTAAGCATGATATACTGTTATTACATCGGGTTCATAATGTGAAACTCAATCAGTCCACCGGTGAAACTTTAAAGAAATTCGGCAATGCCGCCAGTCCTTTCGTTGCAAAATTTGCTGCTGTTGGAGTTACAGGTATTGCTAAAATTTTCGCTACCTCCTTACGAATCCTACGAATAATTGATGTAAAATTTTGCGATACTGATCTGGATGCCAAGAAATACCTTGTAGCAGGTTAAACCAGCTCCAACGCTGATTTAATCAGACTTGCTGTTTTGGCTAATTCCTCATCTGACGGTGATAATTTCATCCGTCCAAAGTTCATATCATCAACAGATTCTATTGGAATAAGGTGAACATGTGCATGTGGAACTTCGAGACCTATTACACTGACTCCTACCCGCTCACACGGCATCACGCGGTCGATGGCTTTTGCTACTTTTTTACTAAAAAGATGAAGCCCCTGAAGAGTCTCATCATCCAGATCAAAGATGTAGTCCACCTCCTTTTTAGGAATTACCAATGTATGCCCCTCCGCAAGGGGATTGATATCCAAAAAAGCCAGGAAATCATCGTTCTCCGCCACAATATGGCCAGGGATTTCACGATTAGCTATTTTGGTAAAAAGTGTAGCCATTATTCGAGAGTGATGTCCAGTACTTCAAATTCCATCTCTCCTGCGGGCACCTTGATTTTGGCCCTGTCACCAACTGTCTTTCCCAGCAGGCCTTTTCCTATTGGAGATTGAATACTGATCTTCCCGCTCTTCAGGTCCGCTTCTTCCTCAGCTACTATCTGGTACTTAACCTCAGCTCCATTTTTCGCATTCTTAATACGAACAGTGGATAAGATGGAAACCTTCGAGGTGTCAATGGTCGACTCATCAATTACCCTGGCATTGGCCACAACATTCTCCAGCTTGGAAATCTTGAGCTCCAGCAATCCTTGTGCATCCTTCGCCGCATCATACTCAGCATTCTCACTCAAATCTCCTTTATCTCTGGCTTCAGCTATTTGCTTAGCCATATCCGCCCTGCCTTTCGTGGTCAGTTGCTGAAGCTCATCCTTGAGCTTTTGCAATCCTTCTTTTGTGTAGTAATTAACCGCCATATCACTTATCCCATTAACAAAAAAGAACGGCCTTGAATCAAAGCCGTTGCTCTTATCTTTCTCTTATGTGATTGCAAATATAAACAATCCCCAACTAGCTTCTATAGCGCCAGTTTCGAAATTTTTTCTACCAGAACCCTATTGATCCTGTGGTATGACTCATGTGTCCAACCTGCGATGTGTGGGCTGAAGTGAACAAAAGGTGTCTCCTGAAGCTCCCGAAGAACTTCTTTTTGGGCATCTGTCAACTGGGCGAATTTTTCATTCTCAAGTACATCCAGCGCAGCCCCCATTACCCGACCCTCCTTGATCAATTTCAACAGGTCCTTTAGCACTAAAATTTCTCCTCTCGCAGTATTTAAAACGATAAAAAGCTTCTCAAAATCCCGGAGATAATTATAGTCAAACAGGAATCTGGTTTCATTCGTAAGTGGGGTGTTGATGCTCAATATTTCAGTTTTCTTTTTGAACTCTGAAAGGTTTACTTCTTTCACATACTTTGTCCCGAAACCACTCTTGAATTTATCGTAGGCGATGACTTCACACCCGAAACCTGATAATTTTTCGGCAAAAGCCGATCCCATAAAACCAAAGCCAAAAATACCAACTGTCCTGCCTTTCAGTTCGTATCCGCGGTTCCCTTCTCTGTCCCACACATTCTTTCTCACTTCCCAGTCAGATTTTCTCAATCTATGGAGAATGGACAAAATCATTCCAATACTGTGTTCTCCGAGTGCATCCCTGTTACCTTCCGGAGCATTGACAACATGTATATTTCGTTCCTTAAGCGCATCTACATCCAGATTATCGACACCTGAACCGGCCCGACCTATGAATCGAAGTTTCGATGCCCGATCGATTATTTCTCTGTCTATTTGGGTTTTGCTTCGGATGATCAATCCTTCATAATCACCAATATGAAGCATGATATCCTCCCGGGTATACTTTGGCTGATAGACCATTTCCAGTCCAATCTCATTTAATAAAGATCCAAGGCTTTCGTGCATCTCATCTACCACCAACACCTTCATACCCACACTAAAATTTTCATAAACTATAAAGTAAACTGGCCACCATAAAATAAACAGCTAATCCAAGCAGGTCGTTCGCTGTAGTGATAAATGGACCTGATGCAAGAGCCGGATTGATGCCAAATCGATCCAGAACCAGCGGAGTCACTGTGCCCATAAAGGATGAAAGCAGTACCACACAGAATAACGCGATCGAAACAGTAAGTGAAAGCGGCTGGTCCCGAAAAATAAGGATGACCGCACCAAATACCATTATCGCCAGTATGATTCCATTTACAACCGCCACAAATAGGACCTTGACGAGTCTCTTTCCTATGCTTTGCGCAAATACGTTTTTATTGGCAAGGCTTTGGACGATGAGAGACGAGCTTTGAATGCCCACATTCCCACCAGTTGCCATGATCAGGGGTATGAATAATGCAAGACCGGCAATTAAAGTAAGATCCCCTGAGAAGAAATCCGTCAATTGAGCAGCAAGGAGACCTCCCACCATTCCGATGATCAACCACGGCAGTCGGGCCTTTGAAATCTCCCATACATTGGCATCTTCCTCCACATCGGAAGAAATTCCGGCCATGGCGTTTCTTTCTTCTTCCGCTATCTCGGTGATCACATCAACTACATCATCTATTGTTATCCGTCCGACCAGTTTTCCACGGGCATTGACCACCGGTATCGCTTCCAGATCGTACTTCTGCATCACGGATGCCACCTCACGCTCATGAGCAAACGTTTCGATCGATTTCACATCCTTCTCATAGATATCTTCCACTTTGCTACTGGTGGTGCTTAAGATCAACTTTTTCAGGCTTACTCTCCCAAGTAACCTTTCCTGATCATCGACTACGTAGACAGAATAAATCCTCTCCACATTTTCAGCTTGCTTACGAATTTCATCTATACATTGGGTGACATTCCAATTGAGGTTGGCTTTTACAAACTCCTTCCCCATCAGACCACCGGCCACCTCCTCGTCATATCGAAGGAGGTCTACAATGTGCGCGGCTTTCTCCTCATTTTCGAGAAGACCAAGGACTTCTTCACGCTTACGCAATGGCATCTGCATCAAAAGATCCGCACCGTCATCAGAGGCCACGGTATCTACAAATTTGGCTACTTCTTCAGGCTCGAAATTGGTAACAAATTCCCCCCGGTCATCCTCGTCAAGCTCCATCAGAATGAAGGCATCAATTTCAGGTGGGAGCAGATCGAATACATACTTACACTGCTCTGTATTAAATTCCATTAACAGTGCCTTGATATCCGCGGGGTTTACACCCTCCAGGCTGGATTGAATGTATTGCTCATCTTTCTTATCAATGGCCTCGCCAAAACGTTCTAGAAAGTCCTTTGTAAGTTCAAATGTTATTAGCGTCTCCATCCTGGATCATCCTTGTGAGGGAAACAAATTGGTCCACATTGAGCTGTTCAGCTCTTTTTGAAAATATTTCTTTCCCGGTGATTTCGGCCGACAAATTAAATTCTTTTAAAGCGTTGCGCAATGTTTTCCGGCGCTTTCCAAATGCCATTTTCACTACTCTTTTAAATAAGACTTCATCGCAATCCAGACCTAAGGTTTTATTACGCTCCATGCGTATAACGGCAGAGTTCACTTTAGGTGGAGGATTAAAGACACCCGGCTTGACCACGAACAATAATTTGATGTCAAAAAATGCCTGTAAAAGCACGCTTAGAATGCCGTAAGTTTTATTGCCGGAAGGCGCAGCAATTCTATCCGCCACTTCCTTCTGAATCATACATACGACCTCATGCACCTGATCTCGGCTATCATAGATTTTGAAAAAAATTTGGGAAGAAATGTTGTAGGGAAGGTTCCCGATGATGCTAATGGGTTTGGTAAGGTTATCCATTGCAGAATCCAGAAAGTCCTGCAGAACGACTTTGTGCGCTTGATCCGGATACTTCTTCTTTAGATATTCCACCGAATCCACATCAATATCCATTGCAATGAAATTTTCTTTGTAGATAAGGTGTTGGGTTAAAACGCCAATACCAGGACCGATTTCAACCAATGAACCTGACTGATCATTTAGCGCATCTACAATCTTTCTGGCGATATTTTCGTCCTTCAAAAAGTGTTGACCAAGATGTTTTTTTGGTTTTACGGGATCTGCCACGGCTTAAAAAGACGAATTTTTTTTCAATATTTTAAATTGATATCATTACAACTTCTCTAAATCTAGAAATCAAATCAAATGGCAAAAATCACTTTAGGAGGAAATCCTTGCAACACCATTGGGGACCTGCCGGCTTTAGGTTCTGTGGCACCGAACTTCACATTGGTCAAACCCGACATGACTTCAGCTTCATTGTCTGACTATAAAGGCAAAAAGGTCATCTTGAATATTTTCCCAAGTGTAGACACCGGGGTGTGCGCTGCGTCTATTCGGAAATTCAACCAGGAAGCAGCAAACCTTGATAATACGGTAGTACTATGCATTTCCAGGGATCTTCCTTTTGCGCAGAGCAGATTTTGCGGCGCCGAAGGCATTGAAAATGTCATCACCTTATCAAACTTCCGGGACGGTGGAGCATTCGGAAAGGCCTATGGTGTTGAAATAGTGGATGGTGGATTTGCCAGCCTGGATGCCAGATCAGTGGTAGTCATAGATGAAAACGGCAAAGTAACATACACAGAACTGGTCCCTGAAATAGGCAATGAGCCAAATTATGAAGGAGCCCTGAACGCTGTGAAATAAGAGATTATTTCTAACTTCATGCCTTAATGAAAAGGTATGAGAATTCGAGTTTAAGTAAAATCGTTCGTGGTCCCAAAAGGGCCAATTATGACATTGATGCGGTCCATGCGGTGCTGGATAGCCATTTTCTATGTCATGTTGGATATATCCATGATGGAGTGGCAATTTCGATTCCCACTGCCTATGGCAGAAATGGTGAAACCATTCTGTTGCATGGCGCTATAAAGAATCGAATGTTGCTGTCAATTCTGGCCATGAGCAAAGTGAGTCTGACCGTGACTCATATGGATGGGCTGGTATTGGCCAGATCAGTTTTCCATCATTCCTTCAACTACCGTTCTGTAACGGTGTTTGGAAAGCCACGGAAGATTGAGAATGACGATGAAAAGATGACGGCTTTAGAAATAATTACCGAAAATATCATACATGGTAGGTGGAAGGAAGCCAGAATCCCTAATGAAAAGGAGCTGAAGGCCACTTTAGTGGTTGCGGTGGACATTCAGGAAGCTGCGTTGAAGGAGAGGTCAGGTGGTCCGGTTGATGAGGCCGAAGACTATGCATTGGATATTTGGGCGGGGGAAGTTCCGATTCGAACTCAGGCTGGCTATCCAATATCCGATCCAAATAGTCCAAAGGAGTTGAAGATGCCAAAATCGGCGTTGGATTTTAAATTTTAAGGTTATTATGGGAAATGAAGAAATACCGAAGATTGGAATAACAATAGGAGATATAAATGGTATCGGGCCTGAAATCATTGTAAAAGCTCTTTTGGATAACAGAACTTATCAGAATTTCACGCCGATCATATATGCGAACGGCGGGATCATGTCTTATTACCGTAAGTCTTTAGGTAAAGATCAATTCAATTTTCATCAGGCCAAATCTATTTCCCAATTGAATCCAAAAAAGGTAAATGTGATCAACGTTTGGACCGAAAGGGTTGAAGTGACACCAGGCAACCCAAATCAAACAAGTGGCACCTATGCCAAAAAATCCCTGGAAGCAGCCGTTGAAGATTTAAAAACAGGTCAGATCGATGCTTTGGTAACAAGTCCTTTTAATAAGGAATATATGAAAAATGAAGGTTTCGAATTTCCCGGCCATACGGAATATCTGGCTTCCGCCTTTGATGTTTCAGACAGTCTTATGCTCATGGTCCATGAAGAACTGAGGATCGCGGTGGTTACTGGTCATATTCCACTTGCGGATGTCTCCCAAAAGATCACGAAAGAGACTCTTGAAAGTAAACTAAAATTATTCCTCAAATCCCTGAAAGACGATTTCCAGATAAGAAAACCCAGAATTGCTTTGTTGGGTTTAAATCCCCATGCCGGGGAAAACGGAATGCTTGGAACCGAAGAACGGGACCTGATCATACCGGTGATTGAGGAATTTAAGAACTCTGGCAACCTCGTCTTTGGGCCATACCCTGCTGATGGCTTTTTTGGAAGCAGCCAATATCAGAGTTTTGATGGTGTACTTGCCATGTATCATGACCAGGGGTTGATCCCATTCAAACACATTAGTCAATCCGAAGGTGTGAATTTCACGGCAGGGCTACCTGTGATAAGGACATCTCCAGCCCATGGCACGGCTTACAATCTGGCTGGAAAAGATCTCTCCAACCCCTCTTCCATGCGAAATGCCATCTACCTGGCGCACGATCTTGCCAGAAATAAAATCCAGGAAACTACAGAATAGCCTTAATTCTATCCCTGCACATTGTTTAAAAATTAATTCTTTCTCCCTAAATTTGCGGTTCTTTTAACCAGAAGAGTCGGATGGGGCGCCAGAAAATGAAAGAATTTGAAATCAATTTCGTGCAGCTCGACAATGGGGTGCACGAGTTCGATTTTCAGGTGGATCAGGATTTTTTTGGACTGTTCGAGGAAGGATTGGTTGAGAGAGGGAAAGGAGACGTCTTTCTTGAGCTTGAAAAATCTGAAACAATGTTGCAGCTCCATTTCCACATCAAAGTTGAAGTGGAACTGTTTTGTGACATTACTGTGGAGCCTTATCAGTTTCAGATCACCAGTGATCCAAAATTAATATTGAAATTTGGAGAAACGGATGAGGAATTGAGTGAGGACATAATGGTGATAGATCGTGGTCGTGCAAGTATTAACGTGGCACATTTTATTCACGAATTTATCTCCCTTGGGGTTCCTATAAAGAAAATCCACCCGGATATTGCTGATCAGGAACGACCTGATCTTGTGTATTCGGACAAAAACATTGAAAGCCAGGAAGAACAAACCGATCCCAGATGGGAAGCATTGAAAAAATTAAAAAATAAAAATTAACAAACATGGCGCATCCTAAACGCAAAACCTCAAAAACTAGACGAGATAAGAGAAGGACGCACGTAAAGGCAACACCTAAAAATTACGTCATCTGTCCTACCACGGGTGAGGCTCATCTACCCCACAGGGCTTTCTGGCATGAAGGCAAGCTTTACTATAAAGGTAAAGTGGTGATGGAGAAAGAAGTTCTCGCTTGATTTTAGCGTAAGTTAGACCCGATAGATCGGGACACTTCATGACACAAATCAAAGCCGCCATAACCGGAGTAGAAGGTTACGTTCCTGATTACATTTTGACCAATCAGGAGCTTGAGACCATGGTAGAAACCAACGATGAATGGATCGTTACCCGGACCGGGATCAAGGAAAGAAGAATTCTAAAGGGAGAAAAGCAGGGAACCTCCGTGATGGCCATAGAGGCTGTCAAGACACTCCTTGAAAAGACCAATACAGACCCTTCGGAAATAGAATTGCTGATCTGCGCTACGGTCACGCCGGACTTGGTTTTTCCAGCTACCGCCAATATTATATCCAGTAAGGTTGGAGCAAAAAACGCCTTTGGATATGACATTAGCGCTGCCTGCTCCGGATTCCTTTACGGTTTGGCAACAGGAGCTAAATTCATCGAAAGTGGCACACACAAAAAAGTAATAGTGGTCGGAGCCGACAAGATGTCGGCAATAGTGGATTACAAAGACAGAACCACCTGCATCATTTTTGGTGACGGCGCCGGAGCTGTTCTTTTGGAAGCAAATGAGGAAGGGTACGGCATTCAGGATTCTATCCTGAGATCAGACGGATCAGGAGAAGAATTCCTTCATATGAAAGCCGGTGGTAGCCGCCAACCAGCTACCAAAGAAACGGTGGAGCAAAGACTACATTATGCCTACCAGGAAGGCTCTCAGGTATTTAAGTTCGCTGTTAAAAACATGGCAGACGTGGCAGCTGAAGTCATGGACAGAAACCATCTTAGCGGAGACGACATAGCCTGGCTGGTACCACATCAGGCCAATAAAAGAATTATAGATGCCACTGCCAGAAGAATGGGTGTCGGTGATGATAAGGTGATGGTAAACATCGAGAAATACGGTAATACAACGGCCGGTACTATTCCACTTTGTCTATGGGATTACGAATCAAAACTGAAAAAGGGAGATAACCTGATCCTGGCAGCATTTGGTGGTGGGTTTACCTGGGGAGCTACCTGGCTCAACTGGGCATACGATCCGAAATGATTTAAAAAATATAGCTTCTTAAAATGGCAACAACCTCAGACATAAAAAACGGACTTGTTATAGAATACAATCACGACTTGTTCGCCGTGATCGAGTTTCAACATGTAAAACCTGGTAAAGGACCGGCTTTTGTCCGAACTAAACTTAAGAGTCTCACCACGGGGAAAGTTGTAGACAATACGTTTTCTGCCGGACACAAAATCACTACCGCTAGAGTAGAAAGGCATAAGTACCAGTTCCTCTACAAGGACGATATGGGTTATCATTTCATGGATACCAATACTTATGAGCAGATTCCTGTGGAGGAACACCTGATTGATGCTCCGCAATTTTTGAAAGACGGGGAAGAGGTGGAAGTATTAATACATACTGAGCAAGACAAAGTGCTTGGGGTGGAGCTACCTCAGCATGTAGCACTAAAAATTGTTTACTCCGAGCCTGGTATCAAGGGAGACACCGCAACAAACGCCACAAAGCCTGCAGAACTGGAAACTGGAGTTACCATTCAGGTACCACTTTTCATTGACCAGGATGAAGTGATAAAAGTGGACACTAAGACCAGCAGTTACGTAGAGAGGGTAAAATAAATCGCTTACCTTTACTGCAAAAGCATTAATCCTGAACTTAGACATCGAAACCAAACCTTATGAAAGCTAAGGAAATACGTGAATTAATCGACTTCATTTCCAGCACAGGACTTGAAGAAGTGAATATTGAAACAGAAGAATTTAAAGTAAAAGTTAAGAGATCTGCAGGGTCAGTGGCAGTCCAGGCTTCGGCACCTGCACCTAGCGTTCCTGCTCCTGCACCTGCCGTTGCAGCGGCACCTGCTGCCCCAGCTTCTGAAGCGAAGAGCGCACCATCTGAGGGTGGATCCAATCACGTCGAGATAAAGTCCCCTATGATTGGTACATTTTATCAATCCTCAAGCCCTG
Source organism: Cyclobacteriaceae bacterium (assembly GCA_965228045.1). Taxonomy (GTDB): domain Bacteria; phylum Bacteroidota; class Bacteroidia; order Cytophagales; family Cyclobacteriaceae; genus JANQEU01. Next base: position 4,415,358 of record OZ245789.1, read on the forward strand.
ATGCAGCGCCCTTCGTCAAAGTAGGTGATAAAGTATCTGCTGGAAACACTGTATGTATCATCGAGGCGATGAAACTCTTTAACGAAATCGAATCTGAAGTGTCCGGAACTATTGTGAAAATATTGGTTGACAATGCTTCACCTGTGGAGTTTGATCAACCTTTGTTCTTAGTAGACCCTTCTTAATCAACCAAACCCCTCATCCCTGTGTTCAATAAAATCTTAATTGCCAATCGAGGTGAAATAGCATTACGTATCATTCGTACATGTAAAGAAATGGGCATCAAAACAGTGGCTGTTTATTCAACTGCTGACAAAGAAAGTTTGCATGTCCGATTTGCAGATGAAGCAGTTTGCATTGGTGGCCCCAGCAGTAAAGATTCTTACCTAAACATACCACGCATTATTTCCGCCGCAGAAATCACAAATGCGGACGCCATCCATCCCGGATATGGCTTCCTAGCTGAAAATGCGGAGTTCTCCAAAGTTTGCGAGGAATACAAGATCAAGTTCATCGGTGCTACCGCGGACATGATCAATAAGATGGGTGACAAAGCTACCGCAAAGGAAACGATGAAAAATGCCGGTGTACCCACCATTCCAGGTTCGGACGGCCTTCTGGATACCATCGAGGAGGGCATGAAGCTGGCAAATGAAATTGGTTATCCTGTGATGTTGAAAGCTACTGCCGGTGGAGGTGGTAAAGGAATGCGTCTGGTCAACAATGATTCGGAATTCAAAAAAGGTTGGGATAGTGCCAAACAGGAAGCGGGTGCGGCATTCGGCAATGACGGTCTTTATCTCGAAAAATTCGTTGAAGAACCCCGACACATTGAGATCCAGGTGGTAGGTGACCAGAATGGAAAAGCATGCCACCTGTCTGAAAGAGATTGCTCAATCCAAAGAAGACATCAAAAGCTACTGGAAGAAACCCCCTCTCCAATAGTAACTCAGGAATTGCGTGAGAAAATGGGTAAAGCTGCCATAAAAGGAGCTGAGGCCATAAAATATGAAGGAGCCGGCACTGTTGAATTTCTGGTGGACAAACATGGGGATTTCTATTTCATGGAAATGAATACCCGAATCCAGGTAGAGCACCCGATTACGGAAGAAGTTACCGACTACGATCTGATAAAAGAGCAGATCAAAGTGGCAGCTGGTATTGAGATTTCAGGCCGAAATTACTATCCACAGCTTCACTCAATCGAATGCAGGATCAACGCCGAGGATCCGGCAAATGACTTCAGACCAAGTCCGGGAAAGATCACAAATCTTCATTTGCCTGGTGGTCATGGCGTAAGAGTGGACAGTCATGTTTATGCTGGATATACCATACCTCCTTTCTATGACTCAATGATTGCAAAGCTTATCGTTACCGCTCAGACAAGAGAGGAAGCCATCATAAAAATGAAAAGGGCACTTTCTGAAATGGTGATCGAAGGCATCAAAACGACCATCCCATTTCACCTTAAGCTGATGGATGATGAGAAATTTAAGTCGGGCAAATTCACTACAAAATTCCTGGAGTCCTTCGATTTTAGTTCTTTAAGATCCTAAAAGAGAATCCGCTCATACCCGCTTGTTGGGTATTGATGGAATTAATCGAGATTTCTTGATCGCCTAATCATGACTTCTTAAAGTTAGGGACTTAATTTGTCGCTAATATTAAGAATAGTTAAATGAAGCTCAAGGCGACTTTCCTCTCAGCAATTTTAGTTTTTGCACTATCCTGCGAAGAAAAATCAGAAGACAATACCCCGGAATCCTATCTCACACTTCTACCGAAATCCAATGATGCGGCCCTGGATTCTTCAGGTGTTGAAAATATAATCCTGCTCATAGCAGACGGAACCGGATTGACGCAGGTTTCCGCAGCATTTTATTTTCAGGAGGAGGTACCAAATTTTGCGAGATTTAAGAATATTGGATTGATGAAATCATCATCTACATCCAAGATCACGGACTCGGCTGCAGGAGCGACAGCCTTCAGCGCGGGAGTCAAAACCTACAATGGAGCCATCGGTGTAGATGCTGACAAAAACTCAGTTCCGACAATTGTAGAACTGCTATCAGAAGATGGCTGGGCAACGGGTGTGGTGGCCACGAGTTCCATAACTCACGCAACTCCGGCAAGCTTTTACGCGCATGTTGAATCCCGGGGTATGGCTGAAGCCATCGCAGATGATCTTGTAGATTCAGAAATAGACTATTTCGCAGGAGGAGGTCTGGAATATTTCGCCAAACGTGACGATAACAGAAACCTTATTGACGAACTCAAAACGAAAGGTTTTGAAATCAGTACTGAGGGTCTTGAGAATTTTTCAGGTTCGAAGCAGGGATTTCTCCTGGAAGACGATGCTCTTCCGCCGGTATTACAGGGCAGAGGTGATTTTCTCACAGATGCAACTGTAAAGGGAATTGAACTATTGAACAGGGAAAGCAACTTCTTTCTCATGGTGGAGGGAAGCCAGGTGGACTGGGGAGGTCATGCCAATAATTCGGCTTATCTGATCTCTGAGCTTCTCGATTTTGACAAAGCCGTAGGCGCGGCTCTGGATTTCGCTGACCAGGATGGCAATACACTTGTCATCGTGACAGCGGATCACGAAACAGGTGGGTTTACGCTTTCTTCGAAAAATGATGATTACGATCAAATTCAGGGAACATTCAGTACCGGAGGTCACTCCACTTCGCTCATCCCGGTATTTGCGTATGGTCCGGGCTCAGAGCTGTTTCAGGGTGTATATGAAAATACAGATATCTTTTTTAAAATGCTGGCGGCAATAGGCAAAGACTAGTCGGAGTCATCATCCCTTTTCACCAGTAAGATGCTTTCACCATCAAGTTCGAGATACCCATATTCGTAGCAAAACTTATAAATATCCCCATTTCTCGTTTCATAAGTACTGGTCAGATAAGAGAAATCAAATCCGTTTCTGATTAATGCGCTTCTTGTTGTTTTGACTTTGCCATTTGGATTTAGCTTTTCCAGTGTCCTGCGGTTACGAGCCAGAACGTTGTTAATATTCCTCATGTAATTGTGTTGTGCCCCATTTATTCTATTGTTGAATGCATTCCTACAGGAATCGGCGCAAAACTTTTTGTCAGACCGTCCCTGGAAAGGACGCCCACACTCCTGACATTGTTTTTCCATAGCTAGTAAAAAATATTTTTTAAACTACTGTGCCTCAGTGATAAATACAAGTTACAAACGCTTAGAATCGACTACAATTGATTAAAAACCGTCTACAGTGTGCCTACATCGGCATGTTTGCATCGTCGACAGTCGACAACCGGGATGATTCCGGTAAATTTTACATTAAAATCATTACTATCATGACTTCATTAAGAAACAGCGTACACCTTATTGGCAGATTAGGCAGTGACCCCCAGATTAGAACATTTGACAGTGGTAAAAAAATGGCCACTTTTTCATTGGCCACCAACGAGACCTATTACAACAATAAAGGAGACAAAGTGGAGGACACCCAATGGCACAATATCGTGATTTGGGGCAAAAAGGCCGACGTGGCTGAAAAATACCTGAAAAAAGGAAGCGAGATTGCCCTGGAAGGAAAACTTATCAACCGTTCCTATGAAAAAGACGGTGAGCGAAAATACATCACCGAAGTCAGTCTCAATGAATTGCTTATGATCGACAAGAAGTCCGATTAAATATCAGCAACCATTCCTACTCATAGCCGTTTTCTAACCAGGAAACGGCTTTTTTGATGTTTTTAAAAAATATTTAGTTCAGTAAGCAACCTTTCATCATCACCTTGCATCTTCACTGCATAAGTTAACATGCTAACCATTCAAAAATCTATCACCGAGGAACAGCTCATAAAGGGATGCCTAAAAGGTCAGCAAAAGGCCCAAAAGGATCTTTATGACCGGTATTCTCCAAAATTTTTGGGTGTGTGTATTCGGTACATTAAGGACAGGGAGGAAGCTGAACATGTGATGATAGGTGGTTTTGTGAAAGTGTTTCAAAATATAGGGCAGTTTTCCGGTGAGGGGAGCTTTGAGGGCTGGATGAGAAGAATTGTGGTCAATGAATGCCTGATGTACATACGAAAGCATCAATTTATGTCTCTCGAAGTGGAGATTGACAAGGCCGATTTTGAAATGTCTAAATCCGATTTTGAAGCAGACCTGAATGCAGAAGTGCTCATGAAAATGATCCAGGAGCTGCCAGTCGGCTACCGAACGGTGTTCAACCTCTATGCCGTAGAAGGATACTCCCATCAGGAGATTGGTAAAATGCTGGATATCAATGAAAATACCAGTAAATCTCAACTAAGTCGGGCTCGGAGATTACTTCAATCCAGGATATCTGAGCTTGAGTCAGAGGAAATTAAACGTCAAAAATCATGGATCTGAATAAACTAGATAACATATTCCGAGAAGGAGCCGATCAATTCAGGCCCACTCCTGGTCCTGATACATGGCAAAAAATACAGGGAGAACTCAATCATGAAAAGACTAGTTGGAAATTCTATTTGGGAATCGCAGCCAGCCTGGTCGTCCTGGTAGTTTCTGCCATCATTTTCATGAATGATACTACTACAACTTCAAAATCAACTGCGGTAATCGAAGGAGACTTTGGCCCGGAAACAGTTGTCGCAGCTGATATGATGATACCGGTGAAAAGCCAGGATTTGGGGATACCCATCAAGGAAGAAAAAGAAAAAATCACAAGTCCCATTGCGAATCCTGTTTTGGAAATGGAGCCTGTAAAAACGCAAATGCTATTGGCTCAGGTACCAACTAAAATAGGATACATGACCTCAATTAATGAGCCGATCATTCACGAAATCAAGTTATCCGAGCCTCAGCAGGACAAAATCCAAATTCAATACATAGCCGATGCAACCAATGATGCAAAGGATTCATCTAAGGGTAAAATAGGGAAGTTACTTGACCTTGCCCAATCCACTTCGCCAGCCGAAATGCTTGCGAATATGAGAGAAGCAAAGGATAACTTCCTGAGCTCAAAGTTTAGTTTGGATTAATTAATTAAAAGATGAAATTCTTAGCAACAACAGCATTAATCATGACATTTGCGGTGCTCAATCCCGCAAAGGCTTTTTCCGAGGCAGAAACGGATACGGTGGTCATCACTCTCGATGAAGACACCAAAATAGTAATCTACGTAGCAAATAAGGAAGACCTCAAAAGCATTGAGAAGTATGATCTAAATAAAATGATCCGTGACCTGAATGGCAGGGTTTCCAGCTCCAATTCGGAGTACGTTCTAATGAAGGACCTAAATGGGAATTCGTATTTGAAGGATACCACCGTGACCTATCAGGATGGCAAAACAAACGCGAATGTGAGGGTGGGAAATATGGAACTCAGCCTTCGTAATGAAGACATCGATGATTGGGACGACATCGAACGTGAGTGGGACCGGGATGATGACTTCAGAAGCTATAGTTACATAGATCGGGAGATAGACAGAACCAGAAACTATTTCAATGTGGAAATAGGCACAAACAACTGGCTGCTGAACGGAACTGACTTTCCTAACGAATCAAACGAGCCATTTTCAGTAAGACCCTGGGGATCCTGGTACATTGGGCTATCCAATATCAATAAAACCTGGATTGGGGGACCTCTTTTCATGGATTGGGGGTTTGGGTTGTCCTTTTACAATTGGAAGTTAGAGGATGAAAGCTTCCAGGTAGTGAAAGGAGATGATCAGGTCGAATTTCAACCCGTCGAAATTGGACTGGACCCCATTAAGAGTAAACTTGCAGCCACTTATGTGAATTTTAGCATGGTCCCTATGATCGACTTCGCGAGGGGTCAGAAAAAGGTAAGAGCTCTGGAAAGAGGTGGTTTTAGTTTCAAAAGATCACGAAGACAGGGATTACGATTCGGAGCTGGAGGCTATGTAGGATACCGTCTGGGTAGCAGGTCGAAATTCGTTTATGAGGATGGTGGAGACAAGGAAAAAGACATTGACCGCGGAAATTTCTATCTGACCAATCTTCGTTATGGTATTCGGGCTCAATTGGGATACAAGGGAGTGGATTTCTTTGCCAATTACGATCTGAATGAGGTCTTTGCGCCAGGAAGAGGACCGGATCTTAATGCCATCTCCTTTGGAATAATTTTCTAAAACATTAAAGGCACCAATCGGTGCCTTTTTTATTTCAGGTCATCTCCGGACTCCAGTTGTTTTTTCTCCTCCGCACTTAAGTTCATTTCCTTCACTACCCTATCATACCTGGGACGGTCAAGAGAAAAAAGAAACAGGATAAAAACATATATAAGAACAAAGAAATAATCACTATTGACATAGGTGGCAATCATGGCCACTAGTGCCATGGACTCATAGATTAGAAATTTATTCACCTTTATGGAATAGTACTGGGATAGCTTTGCCCTTAACTTCATCTCCGGTGGAATGTTCTCAGGAGTAATTCTTGACCTCCGGTAGGTAGTCCAAAGCACATAACCGACTATTGCGCTAAGCACAATATCAAAAACCCAGAGCTGCCGACCAAGCAACAAGTCTAATCCTCCTGAGCCCTTCTCTATTTCCAGAAAAATCCATGCAAACGGAAGCAAAGAAAACGCGATGATCCCATTATAGATCATGGTAATCTGTTGATAAAAGACATGCCAGTTTTTGAAATCCCTTCTCATCGCAGCAATTATAATCATGCTTGAAACATTTTAGAAGTACCTACGTTATTTAATTTGATATCATTTTAATATCATTTTAATTTACAATCATGAAAAATCAGGAAATACCTACCAAGCCCATATCCGGATACTCGATAGTAATTGTTGAAATAATCTTACTTGCAGTTTCCATATTGACCTTAAAAAGTGGCATAGGCATATTCACATTTGTGCTTTTTGCCTTCTTCATCCCCGGGTTCTTTTTTGTCAACCCAAATGGTTCTCGTGTGCTGGTGCTCTTTGGAAAGTACATGGGAACGGTAAGAGCCAATGGATTTTTCTGGACCAACCCATTTTACGTTAGAAAATCTATCTCACTAAGGGCCAGAAATTTTGACAGTGAGCGTGTCAAGGTGAACGATAAGCTTGGGAATCCGGTGATGATCTCGGTGATACTGGTTTGGAAGGTAAAAGACACTTTTGCGGCGGCATTCGAGGTGGATGATTATGAAAATTTTGTTCGGGTACAGACTGACGCTGCCGTACGGAAAATGGCAGCTAAATATCCGTATGATGATTTCGATGATGTAGAAGATTCAGGACTTACACTCAGGTCAGGACTGGATGAAGTGAACACCGCATTAGAAAAAGAAATAGAGGAAAGGCTAAAAATTGCTGGTATTCATATCCTGGAGGCTAGGATCGGTTACCTGGCTTACGCACAGGAGATAGCCAGCGCTATGCTAAGAAGGCAACAGGCAACAGCCATAGTAGCCGCCAGGCAAAAAATAGTTGAGGGTGCAGTAGGTATGGTGGAAATGGCACTTGATGAACTCAATAAAAAAGAAATCATAGACCTGGATGAAGAAAAGAAAGCCGCAATGGTGAGCAACCTGATGGTAGTTTTGTGCGCGGACAAAGATGTGACTCCGGTGGTGAATTCAGGGACACTTCATAATTAATATTAATTTAGATACTATCCTGAGTCCAGCATTTGGAAGAATCGCTAATTGATTAAAAGATAGCAGCAAACCGGGAAGGTACAATTTATGGCTAAGAAGAAGCCTTTTGTTTTGAGAGTAGATGAAGAAACGCTGAAAGCCCTGGAGAAATGGGCTGCGGACGAATTTCGGAGCACCAACGGGCAGCTAGAATGGATCATCAGCAAAGCTCTGAAAGAAGCTGGCAGGAAACCCAAAAAATGATCCATCTCAATTTTTTACTCATCGATTAGAGTACTACTTTTACCGGGCAACCTACCAAACCATGTCTGGAAATTCTTCTAAAAATCGAGATTTTTTTATCCAATTCCTTGGGATAGGAGCCGTTCTGGCCATCTTAACCGGATTTGCGATAATCATATACTTCTTCCTTACGGTAAAAAACATAAATATGGATACCGCGGAAGGGCTGGCTTCCTTAAGTACGCTTGGTGAATTTTTTGGGGGGACCGTAGGCACAATATGGGCGCTGGCAGGAGTTATTCTCTTTTATTTGGCCCTAATCTATCAAAGGCGGGAACTCGAGCTCCAGCGGGAGGAACTTCTGGAATCCAGGGCAATCCTGAATCACCAATCTCAGACCATAGAGATCCAACAATTTGAGAATACATTTTTTCAATTGCTCGATTTTCATCTTCAGGCATCGAAACGAATAGCCTCTCAACCAGAAGGCAATGGTTTTGAGAATATGTTCGAAGAATTAAAAAAAGCCATTGCAGCCACCAAGCGTAAGAGGAAAAAGGATGGTGGATCTCAGACTCTCGATGAGCATGCCTTTGAGACAAGCTTCCGAAGTGTTTACGATGGCTATAGAAACACCCTTTCTCATTATTTAGAAAGCTATAAGGCACTGATCTTTTTTCTGGATGAGAAGAGTAAAGACCCCCAGTTCTATGTCAACATAATAAAGCCGCACCTTTCTGAGCAGGAGGTTCTGATTCAGTTCTATTATTTGGTGCTTTACGGCAAAGACGACAAATTCCGTAAGGTAGTGGAGAAATATGGCCTTTTTGAAAAGATAAACGTCAGAGCTGTACAATCAGTGGACAATCTCCACATGCAATTGCTCAAAGATTCCGCTTATCAGTCTACTCCGTCTACTCAGGTGGAGGAGCAGGAAGAGGATGAGAACAAGGAAACTTCTACTGATCAGTAAGGAAGTAGAGGTTGGGTAATTTGCTGCAGAAGATCCTGCTTTTGAGTCTGGACATGCCTATTGGCAATGAGGTTTTGCGTTTCAAATGGATCATTTTTTAGGTCATATAGCTCACTCCAACTGTTGTCCTTTGCATACTCAATTAACTTGAACCGCTCACTTCTGATGGCATATATGGGAGATTGGGGTCCATGACTTTCAGTCCTTTGATACTCATAAGTGAAAGAATTTCTCCAGCCATCAGGATACCCATCAAAGAGCTGCTTCATACTGTTCCCATCCACATTCAAAGTGTTTTTTACCTCCAATAGGTCCATAATGGTAGGGGCCAGGTCAACATTGAGAACCATTTGTTCGTAAACAATTCCCCTCGGGATTTCCGGTCCCACTATGATTAGCGGAATTCTAATGCTCTCATCGTAAGCATTTCGTTTGTCTCTTAACATGTGTTCCCCCATCATAAAACCATTATCGCTCATGAAGATCAGATATGTATTATGCAGCAGATCCAAATCTTTCAGTTTTTCACAGACTCGACCTACTTCCTCATCTATGCCAGACAAATTCCTAAAATATACCAGGTCCTGGTGGTCATATAAAGCATCGTATACATCTGTTCCATAAAACTTATCCGGATAAGGAGGAATCGATCCAAGATTGGGGACGATGCCTTTTTTAAGACCCTGATATTGATTGCTGTATTTTGCGGGTGGGGAATTCCAGGGTCCGTGAACGGACTTAAATGACAATATGAAACAAAACCTTTTATCCTCCTCCATTTCCTCCAGGTCCTTTAACAATGCGGAGCTGCTGACTTCATCCACCCATCCGGAAGTCTGGACCATCTTTCCATTATCAAAAAAAGGGACATCCAAATAAGCGCCTTGACCTTCAAACTGAAACATTTCATCAAATCCATATACCGGTCCGATTTGCTTACCCATATGCCATTTCCCAAACAGTTTTGTTTTGTAGCCTTTGTCCTGAAGCACTGACACAAACGAAGCCTGATCAAATGGCGTATGATTGTCAATGATGCCGTGATTTCGGGCATATTTTCCAGTAAGGATAGAGGCACGACTGGGAGAGCACAGTGAAGTTGTTACGAAAGCATTGCCAAAAAAAGCTCCCTGCGAGATGAGGGAATCCAGATTTGGTGTCTCCAGCCAGGGAAATCGACCAACAGGATTTCGTTTCTGAACATACCCAATGGCATCCGCACGTAAATCATCTGCAATGATCAGTATGAGATTGTAATTGAAAATGGAGTCAGAATCGGGGATCTCAATCACGGTGACCGGAATCTCAACTTCATCCATCTGATTGAACGAACAATTGACAAATAGCAAAAATGGGATAGCAATCTTTAATGCCGAAAAGAAAGAACAGTGCTGACCCATCGTAAACCTATGTTGTCTATAAATATCAAGATTTTTCACCTCAGAAATACATCCCTGGGGAAAATTAATTGAGTAATTATATCATTAATAGATTGATGCGTCTACATTTCGACAACTTCCCTTATTTCCGGGATAGTCAGGTAGTCAGGACTATTTTACAGACAAAAGTAAACTTTATCATCCGACTCCCGTATATTACAGACAAAAGTATATTTTATGGGAAGATCCAATCTCGGTGAATTTGAAGAAATCGTCTTGCTTATAGTAGGTGTGCTCTATGAAGATGCTTATGCTGTCGCCATTACCAAGGAGATCAAAAAGCAATCAGGGCGCTCCGTCAATGTAAGTGCCGTACATAAATCTTTGTACCGACTGGAGGAAAAGGGATTGTTAAAATCCAAACTCAGTGATCCGGAAACGAAACGCGGTGGTAAACGAAAAAGACTTTTTTCCATCACCTCATACGGCAAAAAGGCGCTGGATGAATCCGCGGAATTAAGAACAAAACTACGGGCTCAAATACCTGATATGGCGTTTAAGCTTAACATCTCCAGAGCCTAATGACTCAAAAATCCAAAATCCCGCGACTGCCTGGTCTCTTTTTCCGGTGGTACTGTAAGCCTGAAATGTATGAGGAGCTTCATGGTGACCTGGAGGAATTCTTCTATGATCGAGTAGAGGAAAAAGGACTCGCCAAAGCCAGGCTAATGTATGTCTGGGATGTACTGAAATGCTGTCAACCTTACTCCTGGAAAGTCTTCTCAAAACCCTACAATCATAATTTCTACATGTTAACAAATCATCTCAAAATTGCCTTTCGTTCTCTCAAAAAGGACTCTGTATTTTCTTTGATCAATATTCTTGGGCTTACTATTGGCATTGCCTTTAGCTGCATGCTGTACATCTATGTCAATGGCGAACTCTCATATGATAATTTTCACGAAGATTCGGAGAAAATATTTCGAATAATCACAGAAGATCATAGGGTTCCTGATCAGGTGAGTTCTTACGCAATTGCGCAGCCACCATTAGCTCCCACCTTAAAGGAAAACGTACCGCAGGTGGAAGATTATGTCAATCTCTATCAACCATCCGGGCAAGTTGTATTCAGGGTTGAAAGTGAAAATCACCAGGAAAGAAAATGGTACATTACTGACCAGTCATTTTTTGATTTTTTTGACCTGGAATTGCTTTATGGTGATGAATCTACCTGTCTTTCAGAACCACTCTCCGTTGTACTATCAGAGGAGGCAGCTATTGAATATTTTGGTAAAAAAGATATAGTGGGTACCACATTTGAAGTCGGTCGTGAGAATTTCGTGACCATTACAGGTGTTTTCAAGTCTCCTGCCCAGAATACCCATCTTGATATCAAAATGCTCTACTCGAGGATTGGATCTATTGAGGACTGGCAAAAGAGAACCACCAACTGGGGGAATTTCAATGCCTATTCTTATATCAAGCTTAGCTCGCCAGATGACTTACCCAGGCTGATGGAACAAATGAAAATTATCGAAGAGGAGTATTATGGTGACTTTAGAGGTGGTCTTACCACGAGCTTTCAGAACATAGAAGACATCTACCTGAAATCCTCGGATTTTCGTGGAACAGGACTGGAAACCAAACTTGGGAATATCAACTACATCTACATCTTCAGTACCATGGGTCTGCTGATCCCGATCATCGCATGTATCAATTACGTAAACCTGACCACCTCCAAGGCGTCCTTCCGCTCTAAAGAGATAGGTATAAGAAAAGTGATCGGAGCGCAGCGGGAATCGCTTACCTGGCAATTTATGATCGAATCGCTCCTTGTCACATTCCTGGCTATGGTCCTTGGTTTAATTGTAATGGATCTGGTGCTCCCATTTTTTAATAGAATCACGGATACCAACTATGATTTGAATTTCAATACACTTTTCTTTTTCCTAAAACCCGCATCGTTAATTGCATTATTGATCACCTTATTTGCTGGAGCGTATCCGGCATTTTACCTGAGTAATTTCAAGCCAATTGATTCACTTCGGAATAATGCCGGCAGTTTAACCGGCTCGGGTCTGCTGCGAAAAATTTTGGTGATTTTCCAGTTTGCGGTGACCATGATACTCCTGGTCAGCACCTTGGTAATCAATAACCAACTGAAATTTATTCAGGAAAAAGATATTGGTTTTGACGAGGACAGGCTGATAGTAATTGACATCAACAGCGGTAATGTCCGAAACAAGTTCCAAACCATGAAAAATGAGCTTGAACAAATTCCGGGCGTGTCTAGTGTGGGTGTATCCTCCAGGGTCCCCGGAGAATGGAAAAACATCACACAAATCTTTGTGGAGAAACCTGTCTCAGATCAGTTCAATAAAGACTCAATTCAGAGTTACTTTATGGGTTTTGATGAAGGTATGATGGATACTTACGGTTTTGAAATGCAATCCGGATCCTATTTTGGCAACAATTCTGCCGCCGACTCTACCCAAGTATTGCTCAATGAGGCCGCTGTAAATGCACTTGGTTTGGAAGACCCAATCGGCAAAACACTAGTAGCAAATGGACAAAGATTTCGAGCCAGGATCGCTGGTGTCGTAAAAGATTTTCACTTCCAGTCTTTACATCAGAAAATTGAACCTCTGGTGATCGGAACCTGGAATAATCCTGTGAGAGTCATTGATTACTTTACCCTGAAGGTATCAGGAGATATACAGGAAGTACTGGCTGGGGCCAATGCCGTTCATGAAAAGTTCGACACTTTTTCTTCGATGGAGTACAATTTCCTGGACGACCGATTGGCAGATTTTTATGAACAGGAACAAAAGGCCGGCATGATTTTCAGAATGGGTGCGATACTGAGCATATTTGTCGCCTGTTTGGGACTATTCGGATTGGCTTCCTTCATCGTACACAAGAGGGAAAAGGAGCTTGGCATAAGAAAAGTGCTTGGCGCAAAGGTCTCCTCACTTTTTATGTTGTTGACGAGCTCCTTCACCCGTCAGATTGGAATTTCCTTCGTGATCGCTGCCCCCATTGCCTATCTGATGATGAGTGAGTGGCTCGCATCCTTTGAGTACCGGATTTCCATTGGTATATGGGTATTTCTTCTATCCGGTGTCATCGCACTGAGCATTGCTTTGATCACTATCGCGTACCGATCTTTGAAAGTAGTTCGTTCAAACCCCGTGAGGTCACTTAGGGACGAATAGAATCATTCGTCCCTAAGGTAGTGAATGGGATTAAGATACATGGCCTTATACAATTGGGAAAAAATTGTGATCAAAGCCACAATGACGACCATCCCCAATGCGATGAGTGATATCCCCCATCCGAGTTCGATACGGACAATGTATTGGTTGAGCCAATCTTCCAATATATAGAAGGATGTCACAAGTCCTATTAAAAATCCCAAGGCTGTAAAAAGTACATATCGCTGCAGGAAAATCCCAAGTATAGTAGAAGGTGATGCACCATTAACTTTTCTGATGCAAACTTCCTTAAGTCTCTGTCGGACATTCGTGCCTACAATCCCCATCAACCCCAGACAAGCCAGGAAAATGGCAATCAGTGAGCCGGCATTAGTAAGGTCGCGAATCTGGCTTTCCAATTCATATTGATACCGGTTCACCTCATTCATTGAGGTATAGTTAAATGGAAAGGGAGAAAACGCCCCCATCCATATCTCTTCTACCTCAGTAATAAAATCATAGTGATCGGATGATGCCTTGATCAGAAAATCTCCGTATGCGTATTGTGGAGAAATATAAAGTACCAGCGGCTCCATTTGGGTCTTTAGATTTTCAAAATAGTAGTCTTTCACCACACCTATTATGGTAGGGTTATCCAGGTCGCCATAATTGAAAGGAACAGACTGATCAACAGGATCATCGAGACCGGCTTTTTTGACAAAAGTCTCATTCACAATGATGGCATTTGTTATATCTGTCTGACGAGATGCATCGAAATTTCTCCCGGCCACTAATTCTATACCCATCATAGGAATATAATCTTCATCAATGCGATTGTGAGCGGTAAGGAATTCCACATCCTCATCAGAATAGTTGGTGCCGTTGTTCCCCGTTACGCGAGTGACCTTTTCAATTCCCGGAATTGTGAGCAGCTCATTTTTTATCCTGTCCAGCAATTCGTTGTCAGGATTTGGTATTCCCACCTGAAGGACATTCTCCATATCCAGTCCTTTATCGAAATTGACCAACAGTTCCAACTGACGACCAAATACAAGCATTCCGATGATTAAAAAAACGGCAAGAGAAAACTGAAAGGCCATCAGTGTACGCCCTATTAATCCCTTTCCCCCCGAAACGATTCTCCCTTTGAGTGCTCCTACTATTTTTTGCCTGGAAAGGATAATGGTCGGATAAAAGGCAGTTAGGATCGTGGTCAGAAGTAAAATACCTAATCCGATTAACAAGTAACTAGCATTGAAAAAGTCGGTCAGTTGATATTCCTTATTCGCATACTCAGAAAATATAGGTGCCAGAAATGAGATTAACACAAGTGATACGAATGTTGCCAAAACCGTAGAGATGAGTGTCTCAACGGTCAATTGATGAAACACTTTACTACGATTTGCGCCGAAGATCTTTCGTATCCCTACTTCCTTTAGCCTTATGAGGTAATTGTTGATGGCGAAATTACCATAGTTGATGATCGCGATGACCAGACAAAATAACCCAATTGCCAATACCAGGTATACCAATTCCGTATTGGCCCGTGGTAGCACCCCATTCCCGGTTTCGATCTGTTCGTCGGTATGTATTTCACTAAAAGGCTGGACCATCATGGCCACTTCCGCATTTTCAAATTCTTCATTCTGATAAAGGATTTCGGTCATCAGATGACCTACTTCAATTGGGTCCGACCTCTCCCTGAGGGTAAGGAGAACGTTCATATTTATATCGAACCAGGTACCTAAGCGATCAGGATTATCTTTAGCATAATTCTCAATTGGGAATAATACCTCAGGATGTACACTGGAATTAGAAGGGAGGTCTTTATACACACCTACCACCTGAAAACGCCTCTCCTCCCCCGAATAAGTGTAAATAGTTAATTCATTTACATCCTCCCCACTCTGGCTGATACGATCATAGGCAGACTTGGATATTACCGCAACATCAGGGCGAGTAAACGCCGAAGAATTTCCTTCGATAAATGTAAAATCCAGAATATCAAAAATGCCCTTATCGACACGATGGGAAATGAAAGGCACCGTTCCCTCACCTGTTTCCAGTAACAAATACCAGGGTTTATATCTGGTAATGGACTCAATGGCTGGTATCTGCTTGCCGTATTCCTCTGCCATAATATAGGAAGCACCTCCGATGTAATCCGTACCCTGATACTGAAACTCTGCCACAATTCTGTACATCCGATCCACCTTACTGAAATGATTGTCATAGGACCATTCATCCACTACGTAAACTACGGACATCCAGGCCACAGCTATACCGATGGCCAATCCAAGGATATTGATAAGGCTGTAGGTCTTTGTCTTTAAAAGGAACCTCAATCCCGTTTTGAAGTAATTCGTAAATAACATGATAGAACTATTATTTTGAGTTTTGAGCAAATAAAATCGCGAGGCTCTGATGACCTCCCAAAGAAACATTCTATTGGCGAATCCCTGACCACGGGTTTCTAACCGCCAATAAAAGGCCTCATGCAAGTCTCCTGCCACCTCCTCCGAATAATGTGAAGGAAGCAGCCAGTTCAAGACTTTATCAATCCAGCCCGGCGGCCTAGGCATGGACAAATTTGAAATCTGGTGATGGTATTTTTTTCCAAATCTTCGCCCTGTTATCCTGCAATTCCCTCGCTAATTCGTAACCCAAATTTGTGGCTTCATAGTATCGTTTCCGCCTACCTCCACGCTCGGCGGTTGGTTCGCCAAAAAAAGATTTTACAAATCCTTTTTTTTCCAGTCTCTTTAGTACCACATGTATTGCAGGTAATGAAATCGAAGCACCAAAACTTGATTCGTATTCCCTTGCTACTTCCACACCGTAGGTCTTACCGTGCGACAACAGAACAAGTATGATCAATTCTTCCAGTGCCCCCAGAGAAGCATCACTCATATCTTTAATATTTGTTTAACTAAAAGATACGAATATCATTAATATTTGTTTAATAAACCTGAAAAATATACGTTTATTAATTTGAATGGGGCTTTAGCCCATCTCAAGGTGAAGTTTATCCGTCAATGCCTTGCCGACACAAGTCAGGACGTAACCCTCATCCAGCTCTGCTGATGTGAGGCCTTCTGCCTCTGAGGTATCCACTTCTCCCTCGTGGCATTTGGCTCTGCAAGCTGTACATAGTCCGCTTTGGCATGAGTATGGCATGTCGATGCCCGCCTCCAAAGCCTGCTCAAGTATCGGTCTGGAGCTTTGAATTTCAATTTCATGCTGCTCACCGTCCAATTCAATGGTTACCTGTACGGTTTTCCCCTTATCAGAACTTTTTTTCGTGGATTCCGCAGTATTTACAAAGCTTTCGAGTCTAACTTTTTCATCGGAAATCCCCTTTTCTTTCAAGGTAGACTTTACTACACTCATCATACCCTCAGGACCACATATGAAATACTCTGTGTTGGAATCGGTTTCTATCTGATTCAGTATCTCTCCTATCATGGAAGCATCGGGTCTACCGATGTAATCCGCCGAACCATTTTGGGCCTCTTCCAGTATTTGTACCAATTGAAAATTTTCGTACTCCTGTGCCAGTCTTTTAAGCTCCTGCCCGAAAATTACGTACTCTTCTGACCTGTTTCCATAAATCAGAGTGGCCTTTGATTTAGGTTCCTGATTGAGAAGTGATCTTATAATTGAATATAATGGCGTGATCCCGCTGCCACCACCAAACAACACAATGTGTCGTTCTGAATCCTTATCATAGTCAGTGGTGAAATTACCCGCAGGTCGCATTAGAACGATTTCCTGTCCGATTTCAAAATTGTCATTGATGTGATTGGACATCTGGCCATTTATAACCCGCTTTACAGTGACTGCCGGATATTGGTCCAGATATGGAGAAGTACAAAGTGAATATGCTCGCTGTACTTTTCTTCCATTGATCTCACTCAAAATAGTCAGAAACTGTCCTGATTTGTAATTAAATGGCGCCTGCTCGAAAACGAGATTTACGGCGTCCTTTGCAACAGGTTTAACATCCTTCAATTTTAGTCGAACGTACCTATCGTCCGACTTACTTTTTTTCTTTAAAAATCCAAACACCATATACCGGGAAATTCGTGAGTGACGCAAAAGTAAGCCTATGACCCACCAAAGCAAAATGGTCATAAAACCATATTTTTGCACCTTAATAATAGTTCATGGATCAACTTAACTCTCTTACAGCTGTTTCACCCGTTGATGGTCGTTATAGAAATAAAATAAGCAGCTTAACACAGTACTTTTCAGAATTTGCACTCATCCAATATCGTTTGCGGGTAGAAGTCGAATACTTCATTGCTTTGTGTGAACTTCCATTGCCACAACTTGCTTCGGTCTCTTCAGAAGTATTTCCGGCCCTTCGAAAAATCTATGAGGACTTCAGTTTAGAAGATGCCCAGAGGATAAAAGAAATTGAGAAAACAACCAATCACGATGTGAAGGCTGTCGAATATTTTATCAAAGAGCACTTTGATAAAATTGATATTTCTGAAACCAAAGAATTCATCCATTTCGGTCTTACTTCCCAGGACATAAACAATACCGCGATCCCACTTTCATTGAAGGAAGCAGTGGAGCATGAATATCTACCTCTATTAAAAGAGATCACTACGATGCTGGAGGGCTCAGCCAGGGAATGGAAAAGTATACCAATGCTCGCCCGGACTCATGGCCAACCGGCATCACCCACGAGATTAGGAAAGGAAATTGAAGTATTTATCGCAAGACTTAAAAGTCAGGTTGAAATTTTAGATGGTACAATTCATGCCGCTAAATTCGGTGGGGCTACGGGTGGGTTCAATGCACATTATGTTGCTTTTCCGGATCATGACTGGCACAAATTCGCGGATCAATTTGTCAATGAAAAGCTGGGTCTCAAAAGAAGCTTTCCTACCACACAAATCGAACATTACGATCACATGGCGTCACTTTTTGATGTGATGAAAAGGATCAACACGATTTTGATCGATCTCAGCCGGGACATATGGACCTATATTTCCATCAATTACTTTTCCCAAAAAATTCAAAAAGATGAAGTCGGATCTTCAGCAATGCCTCATAAAGTCAATCCAATTGATTTTGAGAATGCAGAGGGAAATTTGGGTATGGCAAACAAGATATTTGGATTTCTATCCGAGAAATTACCAGTATCAAGATTACAAAGGGATCTTACGGATTCCACCGTGCTTAGAAATGTAGGCGTCCCATTTTCTCATTCACTTATTGCGTTTAAGTCTCTGTTGAAGGGATGGGGAAAACTTCAATGTAACGAGGATGTGATAAAAGCCGATCTCGAGGACAATTGGGCAGTGGTATCGGAGGCAATTCAAACCATCCTTAGAAGGGAATCATACCCTTCACCTTATGAAGCCCTGAAGGCGCTTACCAGAAAAAATGAAAAAATTACACAGTCATCTATCCATGAATTTATTTCCGGATTGGATGTCTCCGAAGAGATCAAAGAAGAGCTCAGGGCCATCACTCCCTTCAATTATGTAGGTAGGTAAAGTTGTAATCTTTTTGCTAATATTGTACATATAATTGTACATGAATGCTTACGACTACGCTATCAGACTTTAGGAAGAACATAAAAAAATACCTGGACAACGTAACCGACAATTTCGAAACTCTTATCATTAACAGAGGCAAAAGTTCGGGTGTAGTTGTGATGTCTCTTGATGAATATAATGCCCTATCGGCAACGCAGCATGAATTGTCCTCAGCAAAAAACGAAAGAAGATTGGATGCGGCCATTGAAAAATTCAAGTCCGGAGAGTCCTTCGAAAAGAACCTTGCTGAGGAATGAAATTTGTCTTCGTGGATGAGTCCTGGGAGGATTATCTATATTGGCAAAAGGTCGACAAAAAAATACTCAAACGCATAAATGAGCTTATCAGGTCTATATCGAGAGATCCCTATCATGGAATAGGGAAACCAGAACCATTAAAACACAAATACCGCGGATTCTGGTCAAGACGAATTGATGCTGAGCATAGATTGATATACCGTGTTGAAAGAGATGAAATCCACATTCTCAAATGTAGATTTCACTACGATTCTTGATCAATTTCTACTCGCCAGCAGATACAGCACAGCCATGCGAACCGCCACCCCATTTTCCACCTGATTGAGGATTGTGGCATTTTTAGAATCGGCCACATCGGATGTGATTTCCACTCCCCGGTTGATGGGGCCAGGATGCATGATTGTTATCTCTTTGTCCAGCTCACGGATCATTTTAAGATTAATTCCGAAGTACATGGAATACTCTCTCAGGGAGGGAAAATACGCCATTTGCTGTCTCTCAAGTTGAATCCTCAACACATTGGCCACATCACACCATTGCAGCGCTTTTTTGACGTCTGTCTCCACTTCCACTCCCAGTGATTCAATAAATCTAGGGATCAGCGTTGATGGCCCGCATACCTTTACCTCAGCTCCTAGCGTTTTCATTGCGAAAATATTGCTCAATGCCACCCGGCTGTGCAGTATATCCCCTATGATTACCACCTTTTTGCCAGCCACATCACCGTGTTTTTCCCTGATCGAATAACAATCGAGAAGTGCCTGCGTAGGATGCTCGTGCGTCCCATCCCCGGCATTGACAATGTTTGCTTTGATCTTCTTAGAGAGAAAATGAGGTGCACCAGGGCTGGAGTGTCGCATCACTACCATATCCACCTTCATAGCCAGAATATTGTTGATCGTATCAAGCAGTGTTTCACCTTTCTTTACGGAGCTGCTTGAAGAGCTGAAATTGACAACGTCCGCAGAAAGTCTCTTTTCAGCGAGTTCAAAAGACAGTCTGGTTCTTGTAGAATTCTCAAAAAATACATTTGCGATCGTCACGTCTCTGAGGGACGGGACTTTCTTGATAGGTCGGTTAATGACGTCTTTAAAGTTATCAGCGGTCTCGAAAATCAATTGAATCTCCTCCTCGGTCAGTCCTTTAATTCCCAAAAGGTGTTTCGATTTAAGCTGACTCATTTGCCTCTTTATTGATCAACCAAATATTGTCTTTACCTCCCTGTTCTACCAGCTCTACCAGTACCTTATGAGTTGGCAGGGTGTTTACCTTTTTGCCAATGTAATTGGCTTCGATAGGAACGTGCCTGCTGTACAATCTGTCGATGAGTACAAGAAATTCTACTTTCCGGGGTCTGCCGAAGGTGATCATGGCATCCAGGGCAGCTCTGATACTACGACCTGTAAACAGAACATCATCTATAAGAATTACTTTTCTGTCCTCGATTTGAAAATCTATTCGGGTTTCACTGGCCTTTTTAGGCTCATCCCGACGACGAAAGTCATCTCTATGAAAAGTAGTATCCAGGTAACCTACTTTCACTGGCTTTTCTAACTGAGCATTTAAGATTTTTTTGACCCTTTCGGCCAAAAAAATACCTCTTGGCTGCAGGCCAACGATTACAGAGTTTTGAAATTCGTCGTGGTTTTCAATTAACTGCTGACACAACCTTTGGATGGTGAGTTGAAGCAATTCGCTATCGAGCAGCAGACGTTTTTGCATGAGTAGGTCGCCGCAAATATAGTATCAAATCTGATTAGTTTGACAAATTTTCAAGGTTGTGCCTCACCTTATTTATGTAAAATACTTTTCGCCTATTCTTCAAAAATCCACCTGAACCATGCTGGATTTCCTGCTGACCATAAGCATAAAGTACATCTCCGTACCATTTCTCAAGTCCCTCCACTTCCGGATCCCTGCGTACAAACTCATCATCTTCCGAGTCCAACGACACCGGTGTAAAAGTTTCCCCTTCTATCACCTCATTTCCGGAAATCACCTTACTTCTAATTTCATTTTCCTCCAGGTAGCTCAACTCAATCTTATCTCCAAAAATATTGACTGCAACCAATTCCTCAAGATGAGGTAAAAAGACATCGTCTATTGGGAAACTGTGATCCCATAGGATATTTCCATTTTGATCAAATGAAACCACAATTGCATGTGTGTATTTATATCCAATGACATTGTTATAGACTCTCGTTTGGTTGTAATTGGAACCATACATGTTCGGTGTGTAGGGCATCATGGTAGACCTGTAGCTGGAATACCGCGGATAGTAAGCCTCTCCCACCATAATGTATTGATTACCCCTTGGTATGATCTCGTGTACGAGGAGTCTGTAATTGAATTTCTTATTCTTACCTTTTGACTTTTTCTTCGAAATACGATCCTTCACACGTTTCCGGCGATTTTTCTTCATATAATCAAAGAAATTCGTCAGATCCCCATAGTTATAGTACTTTATGAACTGCTGTCGACCATTTCGGAATTTCGATAGGTATAGTCCCTGACTATAATCCCGACTCTTAAGTGAAAATGCCCCTGTCACATATTGAAATCCAGTTGAAAAATCTGTGGGCGCAGCATCTATAAGATTTCTTCTCTCACCTGGTTGTAAGATGTTATTCTGCACCAGAATATTGTCTGTGGTGAAAGTTCTGACGCTTACTGTGAAATTATTCTGTGTAGTTTTTTCCATCATGGCAACCGTGAAAACACCCTGCTCATCGTTGATGAAAATATCCAGAATGTGACTGTTCTGTTCATATACCCCCGGAATCACCCTGGGCTTACGTTCATCAAGATTGAAAGTTAAAACAGCTGGTTTCATTCTTGTTTGACCCCCGAAAACCACAGTGTTATTGACCACCTCAAAATGCGAAAGCTCTATTGGAAAAACCGTGGTCAGCTCAATCGCCTCAACTTCTCCATTTGATGAGTCAATTTTGTAAATGGTAAATTCTTCAGGACGATACTGGGCACTGGAAAACAAAAGATAGAAATACTCATCGGAGTAATCCCACCCCATAAACGTATGAGTAAGAGGTATGATCCTGAGTTTCACCCATTCTGACTGGAGAGCAGTATCCAGCTTATATAGCTCCCAACCGTATCCGCCGGAATGTCTGTCCGGTGTCTGCTTCACTACAAGTAACCCATCCTCATACCCGTTGATGATCATAAAATCATTGCCGAGCTTGTCATCCCTGAATTCTATACGATCAGTCTGATTAATATAATTGCTGGTATCAAACAGGTCCTTGTCCTTCTTTCTTTGCCCCTGGACCAGGGTAAAAACGAAAATCAACAATATAGAAATGAATATTCTCACCTTAACTAAACAATCTACACATATATATCCCTACGTATTTTCGGACATTGCGATTACAATGTCAAACTCCTCCTTCGTTACCGGTTGCACTGAAAGTCTTGAATTATTGACCAAAACCATTTCTGATAATCTATCATCTGCTTTTATCTTCTCTAACGAAACCGGTGCTTTAAGTTTAAACTCAGGCACAAAGTCCACAACAACCCATCGGTCATCATCGACAGTTGGATCAGGATAAAATTCCTTCACCACTTTAGCAACACCGACCACACTTTTTTCATTCACACTATGGTAGAACAAAGCCAGGTCACCGACTTTCATGCTTTTCATGTTATTCCTTGCTGAATAATTGCGTACTCCATCCCAATGGTCTCTCCCCAATTTGACGAAATCATCCCAGGAATATGTATTTGGCTCCGATTTTATCAACCAATAATTCATTTGCACTTTGCTTTTGATTAAGTTAACCGAAATAAAAGGAAATGAACCCAGGACACCGAATCAAAATAGAATGAAAATTCTCGTAATAAGGTTTTCCGCTATTGGTGATATCGTGCTTACTACCCCCGTACTAAGGGTTCTCAAGAAACAAATTCCAAATGCGGAAGTGCATTTTGCCACCAAACCTGAATTTGAGACTATCGTCCTCAATAACCCCAATGTGGATCGGGTACACTTGCTTGAAAATGGTCTGATTGCCCTTATCAAAGTACTCCGCAAAGAGAAGTTTGATTATGTCGTGGATTTGCACAATAACCTCCGCACTTCTTTGATCAAGCTTGTACTGCCAGCGCCGCATAGAAGCTTCCCTAAGCTGAATATCCAAAAGTGGCTCATGGTCAATTTCAAGTTAAACCGCCTTCCAAAATATCATATAGTAGACAGGTACCTTTCTACTCTTCAGGATTTTGGGGTTATCCCCGACGAGGAAGGTCTGGAATTTTATATCCCTGCCAGGGATGAAGTTGAGCTGGAGTGGTTACCTGAGCCTTTCCGACAAGGCTTTTATACCGTTGTGCTTGGGGCTAAGCATCAAACAAAAAAATTGCCTGAGAAAAAGCTTATTGAACTCTGCGACCGCATCAATAAACCTATTGTACTCCTAGGCGGCACTGATGAAAGTGACCTGGGAGTACGGGTGGAAAAATTCTTCAAAAAAACAGCCACAGCCGAGACAGAATCTCAGTTGCAAAATGACCTTGGGAAGAAAGCAATTGTTTTCAATGGATGTGGAAAATTTAACCTCAATCAATCCGCGTCTTTGATAAAGCAGTCTGCAGCTGTTTTTACCCATGACACGGGACTCATGCACATTGCTGCAGCATTTCAGAAAAAGATTTTTTCAATCTGGGGAAATACGATTCCTGAATTTGGAATGTATCCGTACAAGACCTCCTTTGTTATTTTTGAGAACAAGAAAATCAGCTGTAGACCGTGCTCAAAAATCGGTTTTAAGAAATGTCCAAAAGGGCACTTCAAATGTATGAATGATATAGTTTTTGATTTTTATCTGCCGGACTAATGAAAACACTCTACGTCATCAGACATGCCAAATCCTCATGGACCTTTAATGAGCTGGATGATTTTAGCCGACCTCTTGGTAAACGGGGAAGAAAGGACGTCATAAAAATGGGCAAGTTTCTGCATAAAAATGTAAAACCGCCCGATCTGATACTTAGCAGCACAGCTTCGCGAGCATTCTACACCGCACTCTACCTGGCCGATGGCTGGAAAATGGAAGAAACTGACGTCATTACAGAAGCAAATCTTTATCATGCAGATTCTGAAGATATAGTGCAGATAGTGGGGAATCAGGAGGAAGACATTGTAGCCATAGTAGGACATAATCCCGGTTTCACCTCTTTTATCAATATGATTTCGAATGAAATGCTCGACAACCTACCCACCTGTGGGGTTTTTGGGATAGAATTTGATATTCAGTCATGGGATGAGATCGAAAGAAAATCAGGCCAAAAAAAATTCTATCACACTCCAAAAACAATCTGATGATCACAATAAAAAGTGACCAGTTATCCGCCTCAATTAAATCCCTGGGAGCGGAGCTTTGCAGTTTAAAATCTAATAAACAACAAGTCGAATATATTTGGCAAGGTGACAAGACTTTCTGGGGTCGGCATTCCCCCGTTCTCTTCCCAATTGTAGGTCGGTTGAAAGGTGATTCTTATTTATACGATGGCAAATCTTATCCACTTGGACAGCATGGTTTTGCGCGTGATAGTGAATTTGAACTTGTAAAGAGTTCGGAAAACTCCTGCCAGTTTGAGTTGAATTCTGATGACAGAACACGTGCGGTGTTCCCTTTCGAGTGGTCACTTAAAATCGGCTATATTCTACTTGGAAATGTACTGACCATAGTTTACTCAGTGAAAAACAATGGTCCAAAAGATTTATTGTTTTCCATTGGAGCTCATCCTGCGTTTAATTGTCCCCTTTTTGACAATGAAAAAAGGTCAGACTATGAACTTCGATTTAATAGAGAGGAAACCCTTGAATCTCAAATTATCAATGAAGGGCTCAGAACCAGCGACTCCAAACCTGTTTTTCAAAATAAGTCAGGGATTCCTATAGATGATGATTTATTCAAAGATGATGCATTAGTTTTCAGTGGACTTAATTCCGATAGGGTCACGCTTTCCACTACAGATAAGGATACATTATCAGTCTCATTTCCGGGATTTCCATACCTTGGAATTTGGTCGAAAAATGAAGATGCGCCCTTCGTCTGTATTGAACCCTGGCATGGAGTGGCGGATAGCCAGGACCATAATCAATATTTAAAAGACAAAGAAGGTATCAAGTCTTTAAAAAGTGGTGATAGTTTTGCAGCTGAATTGAAAATTGAAATTCATTGAAATTATGAAGTTCAATACCGCTACGAATGAAACAATACGACCTCACTATTCTCACAGCAGATCGATTTGCCAATCATACTGACAAAACTGAAGAAGGAAAGATTGCTGACTCAGAGCATGAACTTATTCAGGATGCTCTCGAAAAGCTGGGATTCAAGGTAGCCATCAAAAGTTGGGCTGACAGACAATTTGATTGGTCCAAGACAGATTTTGCTCTTTTCAGGACCACCTGGGACTATTTTGAGAGATTTGACGAATTTATTAGGTGGATCGGGAGATGCTCGCGCATGACACGGTTTATAAATCCTGTTAAACTAATTCAATGGAACCTGGATAAGCATTACCTGATTGATTTAAAAGGAAAAGGCATCCCGGTAGTACCGACAGTATTCCTTAGACCACTGACACGAACGACCCTTTTAGATGAATTAAAACAGGCCGGTTGGGAGAAAGATGCAGTATTAAAGCCTTCTATTTCAGCTTCGGCCAGGCACACCTACCACCTCAAAACAAACAATATCGCCAACCATGAATCAGTTTTTCAACGATTGCTAAAAAGCGAATCGCTGATGATCCAGCCATTCATTGAAAACATTGTGAAGAAAGGTGAGATCTCGCTTGTGATGATTGATGGCAAATACTCCCACGCCGTTTTAAAAAGACCACGGTCTGGTGATTTTCGGGTACAGTCGGATCACGGCGGTAGCTCAGAAGATTATCATCCGGACGCCATAGCCATTGAAATTGCAGAAAGGACGGTGGAAGCCTGTATTATGAAACCGCTCTACGCACGGGTAGACTTAGTATGGAATGATGACGATGAGCTATTACTGTCAGAGGTCGAATTGATCGAACCGGAACTATTCCTTCGCTATAATGAAAATAGCGCAGCAATGCTGGCTGACGCAATTCATAATTACGTCAAAACTTTCGATCCACAGTAAAATTTAGAAAAATTTACGACTGGAAACATCCAGTCGTAAATTGTAATTTCTTAGTCGAAATTATTTCGGATTTGCTTTCTTGACTACTATAGTCCTTCTTTCAAATTCACTCTCATTGAGTTCATTGATAGCAGCCTGAGCTTCTCCGTTGTCGGGCATTTCAACAAACCCAAATCCTTTTGACCTTCCAGTATCCCGGTCCATAATAATTTTGACCGAGTCTACTTCTCCATAGTCCTCAAAGAGTTTTCGTAGTGATTCCTCACTTGTGCCATAATTAAGTTTGGCAACAAAAATGTTCATGATAAAAATATTAAGTAATAAAAAACAGGAGTAAAGTCAATAAGGACGAAACGTACTCGACGTACGGATACGGTCCTGCCTAAATGAATTTAAACCGCTAAAACAAAAGTAGGGGAATTATACCAGAAATGGCAGGGTCAATAAATAACCGATCAGGAAAATTTCATCAAAGGGGGCTCATCAGTGGCCAAAAGACTATTAAAAAGCTCCATTAAATCCTCAAAATCCCATGGTTTTGTCACAAATCCGTGTATTCCAAAGCTCTCTACAGCTTCCTTTAACTCATCCCTCTTTATAAATCCGGAGAGGATCATGCGACGAATATCAGGATCATAATCATACACTTCTCTCAAAAGATCAGTTCCAAGAAGTACTGGCATTCGGTGGTCAGACACCACAATATTGATGTCCTCAGACTTGACTACTTCCATGGCCTCCGAAGGACTAAGAGCAGTATAAACATTAAAGAACCTTCGAAAGGTAGTTTTGAAACCCCTCAGGTTTGGAGACTCATCGTCAACATACAAAATCGAAAATTCTTTCCTACGCCTGGCTTTTCGTTCGCTGGCTTTAAGCTCCGCGCTCTCCGTCATTTCCATAGTTCAAATTCTTATCTATCAAAATTAGTCTTTTGACCGTAAAGCAGGAAACGGAAACCTCCTTAAAAGGCTAAATATTGACATGAGAAGGGATTTCTTCGTGTGACTAGGATTTTTTATCCGGGAGCCATTCAAAATCTTCCGCACGATGTGCATCCATAACCATCTCCACCAACTCGGCTGGTGGGGCAGTCACCTTCCTGATCTTCAGGTCCAGCCACGCACCATCTACTTCGATGATGGCAGAGACTGTATTATCAGATTTGTAAATGGTATGTCGAAATGTCCATTTGGATCCATCTCTCCTTGATTTCACCAACTCAAGATCTACTTCCAGCTCCTCTCCCATCCTGATCTCTTTGAGAAAGCGCGTCTCCTCACGGAACAGGATCGGACCTATTCCCATTTGTATAAGTCTGGAAAATGGAAACTGATGCTCCTCAAAGTATGAAACCCGCACCTGAGCTGCATAGTCATTGTAGGCCGTATGACGCATGTGTCCGTTAGGATCAAGATTTGCCCAAATGGATTGGAATCGTTTTCTAAATGGCGCCATTACTTTTTGTCTCCGGTGCCTTTGGATTTGGGATCGGCTTTGGGTTTTCCTTCTGTCTTTTTGTCCTTTTTACCTTCCTTTTCCTTGTCTTTCTTTTCTTCCTTTTCCAAAAGTAAATCCGGTTGGATCTCAGCCAATAGATTATACCATGTTACCAGCTTTTTGATATCCGATACATATACCCTTTCCGCATCGTAGTTCGGAAGAATAAATTTCAGAAAAGACTTGAGCTCTTCAGGATCTGAATTTGAATTCAGACCGGAATCACCATCAAACTCTTTGTGGATCCTTTTAAAAACTTCCTCAAGCATCACGGAACCTTCCTCATCCGTGGTGTAAATGGAAATGTCCGACAGGATGGAAACTTTCGAATGGGCTCCCACGACCATGCGCTTCTTTTCGTCATCAAGTGTTTCGATAATAGCGCCCGTCCTGGTTGGCTTGATGATCTTAAATAACCCTCCTTTGCCGGAAATTGATGCAATCTCGCTTAACTCCATACAGTTCTCTTGATTTTGGCGGCAAAGCTAGCCAATTCAGTTTTCTAATGAAGCGTTGACAGACTCTATGTAACTTAATACCTCATATTTTCCATCACCGGTTTGTGATGACGTCATGATCATATTAGGCAGCTCCTCCCAATACTTTGAAAGTACCTTCTTGTAGAGCGAAAGACTCTTTTGATTGGCATTTTTGCTTGATTTATCAGCTTTCGTAAGCAAAATGGCGAAAGGCACCCCCTGCTCCCCGAGTGTATTTATAAATTCAATGTCTATTTTCTGAGGCTCATGACGACTGTCCACCAGCACAAAAACAGTGGCGAGGTTTTGTCTTTGAAAGATATATTCATCAATCATGAGCTTCCAGGCGGCTTTTTCTTTTTTACTTACCTGGGCCCAGCCATATCCTGGCAGATCTACCAGGTACCATGAATTATCAATCAGAAAATGATTGATCAACTGGGTTTTTCCTGGCTTTGAAGAAATCTTGGCGAGCTTCTTTCGGCTGGTCAGCATATTGATCAATGATGACTTTCCTACATTGGATCGGCCTATGAAGGCGTATTCGGGCATATCCGGTTTAGGACATTCGGACAGCTTTGCGCTGCTCTTTACAAACTCGGAATTTAGGGAATGGGACATAGAATTATTATGGCACTAAAAACAGATTCACGTGGTTATTGTCCTAATATTGCGGCAATTATGGCGGTAGTTCCCTACAAAGATAAAGAAGCAGGTAAAAAGCAGCAGGTAGCTGAGATGTTTGACAACATAAGTGGAAAATACGATTTCCTGAACCACTTTCTTAGCCTGGGCATTGACATAATCTGGCGAAAACAAGCAATCAGTTTGCTAAAGCAAGACAATCCTTCTGAAATCCTTGACATCGCTACGGGAACCGGGGATTTTGCTATAACCGCACTCAGGTTAAACCCAGAAAAGGTTACCGGGATTGATATTTCTGAAGGAATGCTTGAGGTTGGTCGCAAAAAGCTAAGGGAAAAAGGACTGGATGATAAAATAGAACTACTATCCGGAGATTCCGAAGGTCTACCTTTCACCGATAATAAATTCGATGCTGTCATCGTTGCTTTTGGGGTACGTAATTTTGAGAACCTGGAAAAAGGTCTTAGGGATATGTGGCGCGTACTCAAGCCTGGTGGAAAAGTGGTTATACTTGAATTTTCCAAACCCACGCAATTCCCGGTTAAGCAGCTGTACCAATTTTATTTTCGTTGGATTTTGCCTAAAATTGGCCGGATTGTTTCCAGGGATAGCGCCGCTTACACCTACCTTCCGGATTCAGTGGGAGCATTTCCGGACGGAGACAACTTTTTAAGTATTTTAAGCAAAATCGGATTCCAAAATACCAAATGCAAAAAGCTTACCCTCGGTATAAGTTCAATCTACACTGGTATAAAGTAGGCCTTCTTTGCCTTGGTTTTTTCATCATTACACAAGATGTATCCGGTCAGCAGAAGAGGGTGCATCACCTCCTGGATTATGACAGTCAATTGATCCATTATGGTTTTTTGATGGGCGTACATACCTCCAAATACCGTCCCAGGTTCAATGATAATTTCACATCCCCTTCGCAGGACAGCGTCCAAAATGTGATTCCCGGAAACAATGGTGGTTTCAAACTGGGCTTTGTGGTGAACTTCTACGTTTTTCAATACTTGAATTTCAGGATCTTACCCACTGTCGCCTTTTATGAATTTGATCTGAATTATCACTATTCTGACGGTCAGCCCGTGCTCAGGGAATTGAAGGATGCCACGATGATGGAACTACCCCTTATTCTGAAGTATAAGTCTGTGAGAAGAGGGAATAGCGCCATGTACCTGGTAGGAGGCATCAATCCTTCATTGGAAGCATCCGGTAGAGGTGATGAAGGCGGCACCAGGGAAAAGCTTGAACTTAAAAATGCCAATCTTGCACTCGAACTTGGAGCTGGATTTGATATTTACTTTCCTTTATTCAAGTTTTCGCCGGAAATCAGGTATTCATTTGGGGTCCGAAACATGCTGGAAGAAGAGCGGAATCAATTTAGCGCGAACTTTTCCAGTTTGAGGACACATAATTTCACAGTATTCATCAGTTTTGAGGGTAGTCCGAATTACTTCAAAAAGAAGCGGAAGAGAAATCCATAGAATCCAAACCCTTAATCCAAAATGAAAATCATTGCGCTGATCACAGGGGCCACTAGCGGCATTGGGCTGGCGACAGCCAGGACCCTGGCAAATGACTATGAACTAATACTGTGTGGCAGAAGATCCGATAGACTTGAGGAACTCCGGGATGAACTGAAGTCGAAAACCGAAGTCATCACTCTTCAGTTCGATGTCAGGAACAAGAGTGAGGTTTTTGAAGTCATTAATTCCTTGCCTGAACATTGGAAAGAAATTGATTTACTGGTCAACAATGCGGGAAACGCTCATGGGCTAAGCCCTATTCAGGATGGTGACATAGATGACTGGGAAGCCATGCTGGACATCAATGTAAAGGGTCTGCTATATGTCACCAAAGCAGTGATCGACGGGATGATCTCACGTAAAAACGGTCATATTGTCAACATTGGCTCTCTCGCCGGATTGGATGTATATCCAAAAGGAAATGTTTACAATGCCTCCAAGTTTGCGGTGGATGCGCTTTCGAAAGCCATGCGAATAGATCTAAACGAATTTGGCGTAAAAGTGTCTGAGGTAAAGCCTGGGCTGGTAGAAACCGAATTTTCGGAAGTGCGGTTTAAGGGCGATAAGGAAAAAGCAAAAAAGGTATATGAAGGATTCAGTCCGCTGGTAGCTCAGGATGTGGCCGACGTGATCCATTTCGTGGTCACACGACCGAAACACGTTAACATTGCTGACCTGTTGCTTTTACCCACCGCTCAGGCCACTTCAACAATCATTAACAAGAAACTCTAACCCCAAGTCTACAGATGCGAAACATCCTCGTCCTTGGTGCTGGCAGGTCCAGTACTTCACTGATAAAATATCTAAACGACCATGCAGCCACTGAAAACTGGCAGGTGACCATTTGCGAAAAAATACCTGCCCTGGCCAGATCAAAATTTCCGGAGACTAAAGTCATAGAATTTGACATAAACGACCGCGAAAAGTCCATTGGCATCATCCAAAATGCCGATCTGGTCATCAGTATGCTACCGGCGACCCTGCACTTTAAAGTAGCGGAAATATGTGCTTTAGAGGGTATTCATCTTCTGACGGCTAGTTATCTAAAAGATGACATTAAATCTTTGAATGAAGATTTTAAATCCAAAGGAGCCATCTGCCTAATGGAAACCGGACTGGATCCCGGACTGGATCACATGTCTGCCATGAAGGTGCTGGATAGAATCAAAAACAGTGATGCAGAGCTAACTGGCTTTGAAACTTTTACAGGAGGTCTGCTGGCCGAAAACAAAGAAAAAGACAATCCATGGCATTATAAATTCACATGGAATCCTCGGAATGTGGTAATGGCGGGCTCCGGTTATGTCAAATTTATCCAGGAAGGCAGGTTCAAGTACATCCCTTATCATCAACTATTTCGAAGGACCGAGATCATTCATATTCCCGGTTATGGTCACTTTGAAGGTTACGCCAATCGCGATTCTCTGATCTACCTCGACTTATACGACCTGAAGGGAATACAGACCCTCTTTCGTGGCACACTGAGACGGCCTGGTTTCTGCAGAGCCTGGAATATTTTCGTAATGCTGGGTGCAACGGATGATGGCTATGAGATGGAAGACGTATCCAATATGACGCACCGTCAATTTCTCAATTCATTTCTGCGGTATAATCCCCACGATTCCGTGGAATTGAAATTAGCACACTATCTGAACCTGGGATTAGAATCCGAAGAAATGTATAAGCTGCAATGGCTGGGGATGTTTGATGAGGAGCCAATAGGACTTGACCGGGGCACACCTGCCCAGATATTGGAACATATCCTCAACAAGAAATGGAAACTTGACCCAACTGATCGTGATATGATTGTGATGTGGCACAAGTTTGATTTTATCCAGGACGGCAGACCCAAGCAGATACAAAGTCACATGGTAGTAGAAGGAGAGAATGATGTAGATACCGGAATGTCAAAGACGGTCGGGTTACCACTTGCTATTGCCGCGAAGTTGATTTTGAATGGGGAGATTAAGAAACCGGGCGTCCATACACCTACGAAAAAGGATCTTTACGAACCGATCTTAAACGGTCTCGGAGATGCTGGTTTTGAGTTTGTGGAGCGCGAGACGATGTCGTAGTATTTGTTTCACGCGAAGGCGTAAGATGAATTGGTTTGGTTTTCACGCGGAGGCGCAAAGGCGCAAAGATGAATTGGCTTGGGTTTCACGCCAAGGCGAGAGCCAGGACTAAGTTGTACAGGATCCCTGGATGTTCAAATGGCCAGACAGAGTCACCTTGAGCTATTAATAGAACTTTTAGATCCCATTAGCTACTTTTCAATACTCAGCCATCAAAGACTCATATGGGATTTTCATCTTCTCATGAAGGTCCCTTATCATCTTAAGCGAAAGCTTTCTTTTCCTATTTAGTATTTCTGACACTCTGCTTTTGTAACCCAATACTTTCGCAAGATCTTTGTTACTCATGTCCATTTGTTCCATCCTGAACTTGATGGCCTCCACAGGATCCGGTATATCAATAGGAAAATTTTGATCTTCAAATTTCTCGATCAACACTGATAATATCTCAGCCTCATCGCCCTCAACTGTATCAGGCGCTGCATGAAAAATTTTTTCCAGCCTGCTCAAAGCAGATTGGTAATCATCCTCGGTTTTAATTGCTTTTACTTCCATCCTTCAAATTGAATTTGCGTCTATTTTGTCATATTCGGAATGTGTTCCAATGAAGCGAATAAAGATCCAATGTCTCTCATAGTTGATATCTACCACGAGCCTATACTTGTTACCACAAATATTGAACACTACCCGACCTGCTTTCAGGATACTTGCCCTGATGTATTCCTGTTTGATTTCCATAGGACTTGACCATAGAGCATTAGAAGCCTCTTTATACCATGTTTTTAGTGGTTGCTCCGAATCATTATACTTTTCCCAAAAGTCGCGTAAAATTTTCTTCGAAATTATCCTCACATAGCTGGTAATATTGAACGAAATTAATAAATGTTCCCAAATTGGTAACTATAATTCAAAATTTCAATCAGGTTTGTGTTCAATGAGGAGGTGGAAGGGCTATTAGATTAAGGTTAGTAGGCGTTTCTAATGGCTTTGTGCTTAACTTGATAGGGTAATCCACCCATCCTCTCATGCTTGATTCCAAAAAACTGCTGTCAGAGCTTCGCCAGGAACTCGATGAAGCTGAAAAAACCCGCCTTAACCATTACGGTAAAGTACGTCCTTTCAAAATCGGTTTTAACCTGGGGATGCTAACATGTTTAGGTCTGGTGACCTATTCCCTCCTGGATATCGATGAAAGAAGCGGAGCAATGGGCTATGCCGGGGCCATCTTCATGATCTGTCTGATTGTGTACGAAATCAAGCGCTCGTATGAATACGGTCAGTTCAAAGATCATTTTCAGCGAAACGTGGTTTCGAAGATAATTACTAAAATAGGTCCGGAATTTTCTTACGATCCTCGGGGAGGTTTCCCGGAGAACAGGATTGAGGACTGTAAACTGTTTTTATCCTTCAATAGTTATTTGACGGAGGATATGGTATCCGGTAAGATTGGGACTCGATCAATTGGTTTTTCGGAAATAAAACTGGTAAATCGATCTGGCAGTGACAGCTCAAAGAATAGCACGGTATTTAGTGGCATTTATGCCGAAATCAAGCTTTCCGGCAAAATTGAGGCTTCTTGCTGGCTATTGCCAAAAAAGAAAACCTTTAGCAAATCTGAGGGAGTATCACGGGTAAAGCTTGATGAAAGTGAACATAAACTATTGGGAAAGTATACCCTGTATTCAACTGACGAGACATTTGCTAAAAAATTATTCAATTCAACAGTCCTTGAAAAGATCATGTCTGTGAACAAGGATTTACGCTCACGGAAGGTCATCTGGGGAAATCTTCGGATCGCGTTTATAGGTGATACCATCCGCCTTGGGTTCAGTATTCGCAGAAAATTCATGGAACCGGAATTATTTATGCCAATTAATACCGAGGCCTTCTTAAAGAAAGAGTTGGCGTTATTAACAGATTGTATGAGGCTGGCTGATATAGTGTAAATGGTGTTTCATAGATAAGGTGCAAAAGCTATTAGGTAGATGATATAGGTTTACACGAAGGCGCCAAGAGGGTTTCAAGCAAATACACCACGACGCGACGGTGATTAGCCTATTAAATAATAGGACAAGGAAAAAAGCTTTGCGCCTTTACGTGAAACCCCTCAGGTGTTCAACTCCTCAAACACCTCATCTCTAAGCAAATTATCTCCCTCCGCTGCATTCACAGCCAATTCATCGCAGCGCTCATTTTCCGGATGACCGGCATGACCTTTGATCCAATGAAATTTTACCTGGTGCTTATAGTAAGACTTTAGAAATCGCTCCCAGAGATCTGAGTTCTTTTTCCCTTTAAATCCTTTGGCCACCCAATTGCGCAGCCACCCCTTTTCAACAGCATCTACTACGTACTTGGAATCGGAAACGACCTTCACCTCCCATCCATCTTTTTTAATGGACTCCAGTCCTGCGATCACGGCCATCAATTCCATCCTGTTATTGGTGGTCAACCGGTATCCTGCTGATATCTCCTTTCGCTTTCCTTTGTAATCCATCACCACGCCAAAACCACCTGGTCCGGGGTTTCCTTTTGCTGCACCGTCCGTGTATATCGTGATCATCAGAGAAACCAGTTATTCTTAAAAATCTTAATAGCTATGGATAGCAATATAATTCCAAATACTTTTCGCAAAACCTGAAAGCCTCCCGGACCTAGTTTCCGCTCAAGCCAGGAAGAGCTTTTGAGCACGGCATAGACAAATACCAGATTGAGGACGATCCCCACAAGAATGTTGAGATTGGAGTATTCCACCTTGACGGAAATAATCGTAGTGAGTGTTCCTGCTCCGGCAATCAATGGAAAAGCAAGCGGAACGATGGAAGATGAATCTTTATCTCCGGGATCGTCATTAAAGAATTGCAGTCCCAAAACCATTTCCATTCCAATGATGAACATGATCAATGCCCCTGCTACGGCAAAAGAGCTGATATCCACACCAAATAGCTTTAAAATACTCTCACCACCAAAGAGAAATGCGATCATGATCAGTCCGGAGATCACGGTAGCCTTGGCAGACTGAACATGTCCGAACTTCTTTCGTAAATCAATAATGATCGGAATGCTCCCAAGTATGTCGATTACGGAAAAAAGGATCAGTGTTACGGAAAATATCTCTTTGAAGTTTAACATTAGCTTTACCAAAATGAAACGCAAAGCTAGGAATACACTAGCCGGTTTTTGAAATAAAATGGTTCATTTTGCAGCACCTATTGAAAGTCGTCATGAAATATCTGTTATCTGCCCTCTTACTTATCGGAATTTTTATCGCGCAAAGCCAGCCAGGCTGGAACTGGCCTGAAGACCCGGATCTTAAGAGTGAGGCTCAGTCAAAAGAAGCTTTTTACAAAGTATCACTGAAACTGGAGAACTGGGATGATGCCCTGGGTTCGCTAAACTGGCTATATAAAAACAACCCTGAGCTGAACAAGGCCATCTACGTGGATGGGGTGAAGGTGCTTGAAAGCATAATAGAAACGGATATTTTGAAAGAAAGACAAAGTGCTCTTGAAGATTCAATTCTCTGGATGTACGACCAGAGGATCGAGTATTTTGATGAGGATACTGATGCCGAGGTGATGGATCGAAAAGCCTACACAGCCTTCAGAATGTTTTACAAAAGACAGGCAAAATATCCTCTTCTTGCCGACTTGTATGAAGAAGCTTTTGCGTTGAACGGATCCAATATCTCTACCTTCAACCTGGCGCCATACATGACGCTGGCTAAATATTACAACCAATCCAATCCTGAAGAAATGCCCGCGGAAAGGGTACTGGATATTCATTCTACCATTTCGGATGCGATCAGCGGGATGGAAGGCAAGGTACCAGCAGATAAACTCAAAAACGAACAGGACAAAGTGGACGCATTGCTCAGTTCAATGGACAATATCCTAAACTGTGACTTCATAGCGTCGCAATTGGTGCCAAAACTTGAGAAAGATCCGAATGATCTGAATACTGCAAAAAAGATCTTCACCTACTCGCTTAGAGCAAAATGCAGTGACCAACCCTATTTTACAAAAGCCGGCGAAGTGGTTTTTGCTGATAAACCGGATTTTAGGTTGGCAAGTGCTTTGGCATCCAGGTACCTGGCCATGGATCAGAATGACAAAGCGATTTCCTATTATAATAAAAGCGTTGAGCTTGCGGGAGACGATGAACAGAAATATGAAGGTTATATCTCACTCGCCTCTGCCTATTCTAAACTGGGCAACAAGGTAAAATCCCGCGAAATGGCTCGAAATGCACTCCAGATAAAACCGAACGATTCACGAGCTTTCAACATCATTGGCAATTTGTATTTCGGGTCTTTTGAGGATTGTAAGGGCGGAGAAAGTAAGGTTCTGGACAGAGCTGTTTTTATTGCCGCTTACACCATGTACGAGAAGGCAGGCAATACCGAACAGATGGCTGCCACCAAAGAACAGTTTCCTTCCATTGAAGAAAT
Source organism: Cyclobacteriaceae bacterium (assembly GCA_965228045.1). Classification (GTDB taxonomy): domain Bacteria; phylum Bacteroidota; class Bacteroidia; order Cytophagales; family Cyclobacteriaceae; genus JANQEU01. Next base: position 4,452,364 of record OZ245789.1, read on the forward strand.
ATTCAATGAAAACTACAAAGAAGGAGACATAGTTAAATTGGGATGCTGGATAAATGAAAATGTTGCGCTCCAACGGAGGGACTAATTGAATTCCGCCAGTAATTTCCCAATGTTGTCGGGGCGATCTAACTTGGAGCATGCGAAAATTGTTATTTGCTATATGTACAATTATTGCAACACTGGCTCTTGGTCAAAATTTATCAGACAAAATACCGGAGATTAATAAGTTGCTGGATTGGGAATCTTCTGATCCCGATTCCATAAGACTATTTTTTGAGAAAAATCCGGCAGTGTCATCGGATACGACAAATATTTATATTCTATTTCTCAAGGCCAGAATAGCTGAAGATTCAATACAGGAAGTAAAGCTTCGAAATGCTTTGGCCATTTGCTCCCAGGGCCAGGATCACCACCTGACAGGATTAATCCTTTATCGGATAGGAAGAGAATTCAGCAGGAGACAAGAATATGATTCTGCCATGAGCTATTATTTGAGGGCGCATCAATATTTCGATAGGAGAGCTGCCCAATCGCTGATCGATAAAGAGAGAAGGAAATGTACCGCATATACTTCTCAGGCATTTATCGCGAATCAAACACATGACTTTGAAAAAGGCATAGAGTATAGTCTCCTTGCATTACGCTTGTCGGAGGAAAATGACTTTAGTGACCTGAGTTTGGTTTCCTATCTGAATCTCAGTGCCTCTTACGGTGAACTAAGTTCTCCGGATAATCGCCTGGCTACAGACACAGAGCGTCACAGGTATGGACTTCTGGCAAAGTCACATATGTACAAAGCTGCTGACCTCGCACAATCTCTTGGAGACCTCAGAAGACTGCATCTTTCTCTCGGAAATATAGGAACCTACTTTGCATTTGAAGATCAACTTGATAGCGCCAAATTGTATTTAAACCAGGCCATAGAAATTGGAACTGAAATTGAAGATTACAGAGGCTTGGCCAATGATTATAATATGCTCAGCCTGGTTTATCAAAAAAACAAACAATTAGACTCTGCAGTACATCAGGCCAAAAATGCTTTGAAAGCGGCTTCCATCATTGACTCCGAACAAATGAAAGCAGATATTTTATTGAGCCTTGCCGAAATTGAAATCAAGCAAAACAATTGGTCGGAGGCCTTTGAAATACTTACAGAAGTGACTTCAATAGCTAATGAATTGAAAATTCCAAAAACACATTCTTATGCACTTGAATTGATGACTGAGATAGCAGTTCAGAATGGCAACTGGAATGAGGCATATCATTACCTCAAGGAATCAGTCGCTTACAGGGACAGTGTAGTAAGTATTGAGAATCTGAATAGGATAGAGGAACTGATGACCCGATATGAAACGGAAGAACGCAAGCGACAAATAGAGAATCTTCAGCAAGAGGCAGAAATAGCAGACCTGAAAATAAGCCAAAAGAATCTATTACTTATCATTAGCGTGCTGGGCTTAGTCACAGCCCTTTTCATTGGATATTTTATCCTTCGACATCGATCCCTCAAAGCCCAGGAAAAGCAGCTTCTGCTGAAACAGCAACTGTTAAGATCGCAGATGAACCCGCACTTTCTATACAATGCGCTCAGCTCAATACATGCCTACCTTTATGCCGGCAATAAGGATGAAGCAGCCGAATATCTCTCGACCTTCAGTGCATTGACCAGGGAAGTGCTTAATAATTCTTCAAGAGAATGGATAACCCTGAAGCAAGAAATGGATTCGTTGCAAGATTACATTGCCATTCAGCAACTGAGATTTCCTGGGGTGAAGTTTACACTTGAGATGGATGATGCAATAGAAGCTGATAATTTATTAGTTCCTCCAATTCTTATACAACCCTTTGCGGAGAATGCCTTCGAACATGGTTTCAAAGGCAAAGAATCAGGGCATTTAACCGTATGCGTCAGAATAAATCAGGGTAAGTTAAATATTCAAATATTGGATGATGGAGCGGGATTCGGCGAACCTCATTTACATCACGAATCCAGAGCTATCAATATGACAAAAGAACGTTTGTCAATACTTTATGGCAAAAGCGAATTTACCCTCACGCTTAGCAGTCGATCGGAAGGGGGCGTTGAAGTTTATATTGCAATCCCGATTAAAGAAGCTTTATGATTTCAGTGTATGTTGTAGAAGATGAACCCGGGAATATGGAAACGATCCTGGGTATGCTATCAAAACTAGATGTAGAGGTCAAAGGATCGTCCAAGGACATAGAGAGTGCCTTCGCTGGCATTAGAGAAACATCCCCGCAGCTTGTATTACTTGATGTGGAAGTCGGTGACCGCACTTCTTTCGATTTACTTGATAAGTTTGACAAAGTAGATTTTAAAGTCATTTTTGTTACGGCTCATCAGAAGTATGCGGTTAATGCGTTTCGGTTTAGTGCAGTGGATTTTCTACTGAAACCTTTAAGTTTTAAACTGCTTCAGGAAGCTCTTGAAAAAGTCTCGCTTTCCTTTATGAAGTCCCAGACTACTTCGCTCAACACGCTCAGGGATAATCTGAACAATGACAGAGGCAACGAAAAGATCATGCTTAAGACACAGGATAAGATCCACGTTTTGAGACTCGACCAGATCCTTCATTGTCAATCGGATATGAGCTACACCATTTTTTATACGGCCTCTGAGAAGATCGTTATCTCAAAAACAATTGGATATTATGAGGAGCTGCTGGAGGACTTCGGATTTTTCCGTGTGCATAAGTCCCATCTGATCAATCTGGACCAGGTCGTTCAGATCCACAAAACTGACGGAGGAGAGGTGGAGCTTTCAGACGGAACAAGAGTTCCTATATCGCAAAGAAAAAAGGACGAATTCATCAAACGCGTAAATAAACAAGGATTGCAATAAACGATCCTTAACCTTTTCCTATCGGTCCTTAGATAGGTTTGATCGTTCCTTAGACTAAGGCTTTTTAATATTATGACTCATTGCAATTTGCCAATAAAAAATTGCAGAATGAGAAGGATTCTACTTAGTTATGGCTTCATGATATGTGTCCTTGTAGTGACATCACAAACACTAACCGAGCTGCAATCTTTCCGGGGAAGTGGTACTCCTAATGGTTCTGGACAAACTGCTTATTTTGGGCAATCAATTGATATAGATGGAAATATTTGTGTCGTTGGATCCCCAAACATCAATGCAGGGGAGGTATATGTTTTTGAACTCAATTCATCAAACGAATGGGTAGAGGTAGCAAAACTCACGCCCTCTGACGGAGTAAACAGCGATAATTTTGGAGCTAAAGTCTCAATAGAGGCAGATGTAATCGTGGCAAGTGCTCCACTTAAAGATGCTACAACAACTGATGAGGGTGCTGTCTATATTTTTGAAAAACCATTGACTGGGTGGACCAATGGCACCGAAACAATAAAATTAGTATCGCCCAATACCGGAGTGTTTTCCGAGTTTGGTGCAAGTATCGATCTGAAGGATGATGAACTACTTATCGGAGCGCCAAAGGAGGATGTAGGAGCCGTAGTCAGCGCGGGAAGAATTTATATTTACACTAAGTCCACTTCCTCCTGGACCTCAGCTTCTTTGCAGGCAGAATTGACCACAACAAATGTGGGAGGAGGAGATTATATCGGCCTGGAAGCAAAGTTTGGTGATGGAGTTATAGTATCTGGTGCACTAACTGGAAATAGTGCCGGAACCTTACATGTTTTTGAAAAACCAGTGAGTGGGAACTGGGCCAATGCCACTACAGAGGACATAATTTTGTACCACGCAGACAGAGGAACGGGCACCCGTTTAGGTTCAACAGTCCATGCAGATGCCAGTGGTAAGTTCCTGTTTTCTGTTTCTGTGGAGACATCAGGTGCTCAACGTAATTTCGCTCATGTTTTCTATAAAACAGGCTCAAATTGGTCAGACCAATCAAGTCCAAATGAATTGTTCACTGATGAGCAACCAGACTATTTTGAGTATGGCAATTTTTACAACTCGTACCCGTCAACCAGCATCGAAACTCAAGGATCTTTATTGTTACTAGGCTCCGGAAGATCAACAGGACCCAGCGCAAATACTAATGCGAGTGGTTCTGTTTTTCTTTTTAGATATGATTCGCTGGGTACGGAGTTTGAAACATTGGATGAGGTCGATGGTTTTAATTACACTTCACTTGGTGCCTTCGGATCAGCAATTGCCGTGGAGGGAAGTAAGGTTCTTATTTCCTCACCCTCTGAGACTATCGGAGGTGTAGTAAGATATTTTCAATTAACGGATAGCACCAGTAGTACCGCCCAAATCTGTACTGGATCCACAATTTCTTTTGGGTCTCAAACTATCAGTTCTCCAGGTACCTACGTAGAAACCTTCACCTCTACCGATGGTGTCGATTCAGTGGTAACACTTACTGTTCAAGGACCAATAACTCCTATGATTTCGGATGCTTCGGTCACCTATGGTGCTATTTCCAACTCAGGGTTGGTTTGTTCCAAAAACAGTTCAGATCAAGTCAGTGACCATTTTCTGATCACTAATATTCAGGGAGGTACACTGTTCAAAAATGATGGCACTACACAAATTTCCGGTGGCTCTTACATCTCGATTTCGGAAGGGTCAGTGGGACTAAAATTTAAACCAAGTGATGCATCCAATGGGAGTTTCACAATGCAAGCAAGTGTAGGTACTGATGGCACTTGCCTGAGTACTTCAGTTGATGCCAGTATCAATGTCAGCAAAGCTGATTTATTGGTTATACCCAACGCCAAGTCCATAACTTTTGGAGAATCCCTCCCTGTCTTAGATGGAACGGTTAGTGGCCTTGTCGAAGGGGATATAATTGAAGTCAGTTATTCCACAACAGGCACGGGCGAAAGTGCTGGCTCCTTCGGAATCACAGCTTCTGTTAATGATCCGAATAACATACTTGAAAATTACACCTTGGATAGTGATACTGCAGAGCTGGTGATTGCAAAAGCCACCCAGAGCATAACTTTCAGTGAAATCGTTAATGGAGTCTACGGAGATCAAATCACGCTTGAAGCGACCTCTTCCAGTGGACTTGAACCTAATCTAACCCTGGTAGCTGGTAACGGTTCAATCTGGGATGGTGTTCTGACCACAATGGGCACTGGTTCATACTCCGTGACAGCGACTTTACCGGAAAGTAACAATTATGAGGCAGCGGAAATTCAAACCAGGTCTTTCACAATTGCCAGAGCACCCTTGACCTTTTCACCTTTCGATATTGAAATTGACCAGGGAGAGACTATCCCGGAGATGTCCTTTGATGTGTCCGGCTTTAAGCTGAATGACACAATTGAAGATCTGGATACGCTTCCCACAATCAATGTGGATTCGGACGGTACACAGGCTGGTATTTTTGATATACTCCTCTCAGGGGGTTCTGATGATCATTATGAGTATGTACTGAATACTGGCATTCTTACGGTAAATCCGATGATTCTGGGATTAAATGACGAATCAATTATACAGCTCTACCCGAATCCAGCAAATGATCTAACTCATATTGTGATTTCGGATCGCAATTTCAAAGATCTCCATCTGCAAGACCTTAGTGGATCTGAAGTTCCGATAGAAAAGACAAAGACGAACAATGGGTTTACCTTGAATGTAGAAAATCTTGAAAACGGCATTTACTTACTCCAACTAACGGACTCAAACGGTCGTCATCTGATTAAAAAACTCATTGTGAATTAGGGTGAGAACCACGCAACAACTGTTAAACCGGCTGTAACAGGCCGGTTTTTCTTTTTTAAAGTCCCCCAAGAAACTTCTCAAGGTATTTTATCTCCTTTTTACGAATCGCTGGAAAGTTTGCAATACGAAATGTCTCCGACTTCCATTTTCCATATCCGTTTCCCAGTATGATCCCATTTTGACGAGCCGCCTCCTTGACCTTTTCAGGTTCAGCGTGTTTCAAAGTCAAAACCGTAGGCGAGCGAAGCAGAGGGTCGCTTACCAACCAGTCTAGTTCGTCGACTTCGTCAATAAAGGAAACCCATTTATCATAACGCTTTTGAAGCTTTTCATAGACTGTTGAAACGTGTCCCACCTTTTTCTGCATTTGACAGAGCAAATAAATTGCAGGAATATTCGGTGTATAATGTGTTTGATTGCCTTTGGTATTTTCTACCAGGTTTAAAAAGCTATTGTAATGTGCACTTTCTCCTATCTCCTCGGCCTTCCGTATGGCGGCCGGTGATACTATTAGAAGACCCATTCCCGGAGGCAGACCAAAGCATTTTTGCACAGACGCGAACCAGAAGTCTCCAAGTGAATAATCTGTCTTGATCCCTCCCATCGCGGAAGTGGCATCGACCGCCACAAGTTGATCTTTGGATTTCCCCTTATTTATGGCTTTGATAATTTTTTGCGAAACATAAGTACCATTGCTGGTCTCATTTTGTGTAAAACAGATCCATTCGGCATCCACAATTTTAGATACCGGCAAAGGTTCATTTACTTCAAAAGGAATTGACTTCAGGTCAACTCCCAATTTAGTCATATATGCCGCCCATTTTTCACCGAAAGCTCCATTGTGAAAAATAACAGCTCCGCGACTAACCATGGATTGCCCAAAAATTTCCCAGCATTCAGTGGCCGATGATGTGAAAATGATTTCATAGTCTTTTGGGATACCAAGGTTTTTCCTCAAAACCTTCTTGGTTTTTGCGACAAGCTCCATGAATTCCGGGCTTCTGTGATTCATGGAAAGCGTGCCATCCCTAAATCCTCTCGCCAGGATCTTGGGTACTTCATTATATATCCTGGAAGGCCCCGGATAGAAGGTAATCACTTCAGTTTCTGTATTAAATGCTCTATGGCCATTCTATACCCATCCAATCCAAATCCGGAAAGTACCCCTGCCGCATGAGCACTGATGTAACTATGTGTACGAAATGCTTCTCGCGCAAAAATATTGGAGATATGCACCTCCACAACCGGTGCGGGAATGGCCGCTACAGCATCTGCCAGTGCTACAGAAGTGTGTGAATAACCGGCAGGATTTAACACAATACCATCAATCCTGAAGCCAAGATCTTGTATGGTATCAATTAGGGTACCCTCGCTATTGGATTGGAAATAAGTAAGTGTATGGCCAGGGAATTTCTCCTGTAGTTCCCTGAAAAAAGATTCAAAATCCTGGTTCCCATAAACATCCACTTCCCGCTTTCCCAGCAAGTTTAGATTAGGCCCGTTGACAACTGCGATTTCCATTTACATTTGCATTCTGTAGTGAGCTGGGACATTTATATCAAACAATTCCGGGATTACCTGAAATTAGAACGATCCATGGCCAACAATTCTGTTGAGGCTTATGTCCGAGACATTACGAAATTAAAGCAGTTTTTTGAAATCAAGAATAAAGCTGTTTCTGCCCTTAAAGTAGAGCAACAGGACCTTGTCGATTATCTCGAATTCCTGAACGAGCTTGGAATGTCTCCTTACTCGCAAGCGCGTATGCTATCAGGGATAAAATCATTCTATAAGTTCATGCTTTATGAGGAGCTCATCCAGGCTGACCCATCTGAGCTGCTGGAGGCACCAAAGCTCGGACGCAAGCTTCCGGATACACTAAACCTTCAGGAAATAGAGCAAATCCTCGAGCAAATTGACCATTCGAAACCGGAAGGTGCCCGTAATCGAGCGATGTTGGAGACTCTTTACAGCTCGGGACTTAGGGTGTCAGAATTAACAGAACTAAGGATCAGCAACATCTACGATGACATTGGATTTCTCAGGATAATCGGCAAAGGGAGTAAAGAACGGCTCGTGCCAATAGGCAGGACGGCTTTGAAATACATTGCGATCTATCGAAAAGACATACGGGTCCACATTAACATAAAGCCAGGTAATGAAGACTTTCTGTTCCTCAATAGACGCGGATCTAAGCTATCGAGGGTAATGGTCTTTATGGTGATCAAAGAGCTGGTGCAGAAAGCCGGAATTAAGAAAAATATCAGTCCTCATACATTTAGACATTCATTTGCTACGCATTTAATTGAAGGTGGCGCAGATTTGCGGGCCGTTCAGGAAATGCTTGGACATGAGTCCATCACTACTACGGAAATATATACGCATCTTGACAGAGAATATCTCAGACAGGTAATGACAGAATTCCACCCCAGAAGCTGATGTATAAGCTAATTAAATCTTTACTGTTCCTTCTGCCAGCGGAAAAGGCACATCATTTTACTACGAGAATGTTGAAGCTGATTTGTAAAATCCCGGGTGCTGGAAAAATGTTATCGAATCAGTATCGACTGGATCATCATTTGCTAGAAAGGACACTTTGGGGCATCCGGTTTCCAAATCCGGTGGGGTTGGCAGCTGGTTTTGACAAGAATGCAGATTTCCTGCATGAGTTTAAAAATTTCGGATTCGGCTTTATTGAAATAGGTACGGTCACTCCTAAAGCACAACCTGGTAATCCACAGCCCAGATTGTTTCGTCTTCCCGCCGATCATGCTCTGATCAACCGAATGGGTTTCAATAATCACGGAGTAGAACATGCCATAGAAAAACTCAAAGACCGACCGAAGAATCTGATTGTGGGAGGCAACATTGGAAAAAATAAGGTGACCCCAAACGAAGAAGCCAAAAGCGATTACCTGATAGGCTTCAATGCCCTATATGATTACGTAGACTACTTTGTGGTAAATGTAAGTTCTCCAAACACACCAGACCTCAGGCAACTGCAGGATAAAGAACCGCTAACAGAATTGCTGACCGTACTCCAAAAAGAAAATAGTAAAAAGGAAAAAAGTAAACCCATTCTGCTAAAGATTGCCCCTGACCTTTCAGAGACTCAGTTGGATGATATTCTGGAAATAGTAAATTCCACGGGTACCGCCGGGATCATTGCCACCAATACTACCATTTCCAGGGAATCCCTTGCTACAGACCCAAAGACTATTGAAACTATTGGTGCCGGAGGCCTTAGCGGTGCCCCCGTGAAAGAGCGCTCCACGGAAGTCATCAAATATCTTCGTAGCAAGGACCCGCACCTTCCTATCATCGGAGTAGGGGGTATAAACGATGAAAATTCCGCCATCGAAAAGTTAAATGCGGGAGCTAACCTAATACAGATCTATACCGGATTTATTTATGAAGGTCCGGACCTGATCAAAAGAATAAAAAGGTCTATTCTGAATTATATTGATGAAGGTTAAAAACTCGTTTATTTTTGTGCAGTAATTCCAAAATGGCGAAAAACACCTACAAATCCGGACAGGCTACCACTACTACACAGAAACCAGTTTTCTCGTTCTTCACTGATACCAAATTCAGGACTGCTTTAGGACTGGCATTTATGTTGGCCGCTTTCTTTTTGCTGATATCTCTGATCTCCTACCTTCAAAGTGGTAAGTACGATCAAAGTGTAGTGGATGCGTTTACCAACACAAGTGTCAAAGAATCCGGAAGAGAAGTCAACAACTGGTTCGGATTATTTGGAGCGATAACTGGTCACTACTTCGTTTTTAAATGGTTTGGAGTAGCGGCTCTACTAGTACCCCCTTTTCTATTTAACCTTGGTTACAGAGCGCTGTACAGACGCACTATCATACCAGTTGCCAAATCCATCGCCTTTGTCACTTTCTACCTCCTGTGGATTAGTCTGGTGATGGGCTATTTTGTTCTAAATTCCGATGAGGTGACAGAATGGGCCTTCCTGAGCGGTGGGATCGGGTATGAACTTGGAATAGTACTGGACAGCCTTATGGGTTGGGGGACCATTCTACTGATCTTGTTCCTTTTTGTTGTTTTCAACATGTACTTTTTTGATATCACCAGATTGGGATTCCTGGATGGACTTGTTGATAGGGTTGCAGCGTTATTTATCCCAAGTGAAAAGTCGGACGAGGAAAGACCTGCCATGGACCTCACTTCCGTACTGGAAAGAGTAAAAGAAGAAGTAGAAAAAGAGGATCAGGAAGAATCTTTGTTTGACGAGGACGAAGAATCAGAAAATGAACTTGAGTGGGAAGTGAAGCAATCAAAACCAAGCCCTCCACCAAAACAGGACGAAATTGACCTGGAAGTCGAAGCTCCTCCACCTCCACCTAAACAGAAAGTACAAACTGACGATCAGAGGGCCCGTGAAAAAGAGTCTCTGGAGGATGAACTTGAAAAAGAGCTCGGGATGGAAGTGGAGAAAGCAGAGTTTGAAGAGGTAGAGACCAGTGAGCTGGAAAACTACGACCCTACACTAGATCTGCCCAGATATAAATATCCAAAACCTGACCTCCTCATTCAATATCCTCCGAAGGATGTCAAGGTATCAAAGGAAGAACTTCAGACCAACAAGGACAAGATCGTGGAGACCCTGATCAACTTTAAGATCGGCATTTCCAGTATCAAAGCCACAATAGGACCGACTGTAACGCTTTACGAAATCGTCCCGGAAGCAGGTGTCAAGATATCCAAAATCAAAAACCTTGAAGACGACATTGCACTAAGTCTCTCGGCACTTGGCATCAGGATCATAGCTCCGATACCAGGTCGCGGTACCATTGGTATTGAGGTGCCAAACAAGAACAGGGAAATGGTCGATGCCAAATCCGTCATCACCACTGAGAAGTTCATGAAATCAGACAAAGACCTTCCGGTGGTGCTGGGAAAAACCATCTCCAATGAAGTTTATGTGACGGACCTGGCCAAAATGCCTCACTTACTCATGGCAGGTGCCACCGGTCAGGGTAAGTCAGTTGGTCTGAACATTATACTGGCTTCATTGATCTATAAGAAACATCCCTCTCAGCTCAAATTTGTATTGGTGGATCCCAAGAAGGTTGAGCTTACACTTTTCAATAAACTTGAGAGACATTTTCTCGCCAAACTACCTGATAGTGAGGAAGCCATCATCACTGACACCTCGAAGGTGATAAATACACTAAATTCATTGTGTATCGAGATGGACAATCGGTACGATCTGCTGAAAGATGCCGGCTGCCGTAATCTGAAGGAATACAATAAAAAATTTATCAACAGGAGGTTGAATCCCAAAAAAGGCCATCGTTACTTACCGTACATCGTACTGGTGATAGATGAGCTTGCTGACCTGATGATGACAGCTGGTAAAGAGATCGAAACACCAATTGCCAGATTGGCGCAATTGGCACGAGCCATCGGGATTCACCTGATCGTTGCCACACAGAGACCGTCTGTGAACGTAATTACAGGTATTATCAAAGCCAACTTTCCGGCGCGACTGTCTTTCAGAGTTACCTCAAAAGTAGACTCCAGAACGATCCTCGATACAGGCGGAGCCGAGCAGTTGATTGGTATGGGTGACATGCTTCTATCAATGGGATCAGAGGTCATAAGGTTACAGTGCGCTTTCGTGGATACACCTGAAGTTGAGAATATTTGCGACTTCGTGGGCGAACAATCCGGCTACTCTACAGCATATATGCTGCCGGAGTATGTTGGCGAAGAAGATAGTGGAATTGGAGAGGTTGATTTATCAGACAGGGACACGCTGTTTGAGGATGCCGCACGACTTATTGTCATACATCAGCAGGGAAGTACCTCTCTGATACAGCGAAAAATGAAACTGGGTTATAACCGCGCAGGCAGGATCATTGATCAGTTAGAAGCTGCCGGGATAGTAGGTCCTTTCGAGGGAAGCAAAGCCCGCGAGGTTTTGATCCAGGATGAACATAGTTTGGAACAATTATTGTCTGAAATAGACGGATAAAAAATAAATCATGAAGAAATTAACAGGACTGTTGGCGTTACTTGTATTTGGAATAGCATCCGCACAACAGGATCCGGAAGCTCAGGCCGTGCTTGACGCAATGAGCAATAAATACAAATCGATGAATGCTTTTACAGTAGAGTTTAAGCAGACATTAAAGAATGAATCTGCCGGACTAAATGAGTCCGTTGAAGGAGTAGTTACGGTCAAGGATGTAAAATACAGGCTGCAGATTTCAGGCCAGGAAATCTACAATGATGGTGAAAACATCTGGACATACAACGAAGATATCCAGGAAGTAACAGTAGCCGAGTACATCCCTGAAGACATGGAAATCTCCCTCAATAACATCTGGGATGTTTACAAACAAGGTTTTAAATACATCTTACTATCCAGTGATGCCAACGGCAATAAAACGGTGGATCTGGATCCTGTAGATCGTAGCAAGTCATTTTTCAAGATCCGTATGATCATAGGAAATGACAGTGCTCTGAAAAGCTTTACCGTTTTCGAAAACTCTGGCAATCAGTATGTCTACGATATTGTGAATCTTACCGAAACCAGAAATATTCCTGAAGGATATTTCGTGTTTGATACCTCCGCCCACCCGGACGTTGAGGTGATTGATTTTAGGTAATTAAGCCTGCTCAGATTTTCAGAATTCAGAAGTTCGCTAACTTAGTCGGCGCATGACTAGAATTCAATTGTTTGACAAAATGCGGGAAAAAAGGTCCTTGCTTTGTATAGGACTTGACCCGGATTTGGATAAAATACCTAAACATTTACTTGACAAAGAAGACCCGATCTTCGAGTTTAACAAAGCCATCATAGATGCCACACTGCCTTATGCCGTGGCCTATAAACCTAATGTAGCCTTTTATGAAGCGCATGGGGTCTCTGGTTGGGAATCCCTCAAAAAAACGGCCGAGTACCTTCCAAAGGATGTTTTCAAGATCGCAGACGCCAAAAGGGGTGACATTGGTAACACTTCCAAAATGTACGCCAAAGCATTTTTTGAAGAAATGAACTTCGATGCGGTGACGGTTAACCCGTATATGGGGGAAGACTCGGTCACGCCTTTTCTGGAGTTTGACAACAAATGGGTGATCCTGCTAGCTGCCACATCAAACAAAGGCTATCTGGATTTTCAGGATATGTTGGTGGACAATGGCACCGAAAAACTTTATGAACGTGTCATACGAAAGAGCGCTCAATGGGGCAGTAAGCAAAATATGATGTACGTCATTGGGGCAACCCGTGTGGAAACGCTCATTTCAATCAGGCGTGTTTTGCCGGAGCATTTCCTGCTAATCCCCGGAGTGGGTGCCCAGGGCGGAGATCTTCAACATGTATGCAAATACGGCATCAACAAAAATGGAGGTCTCCTAATCAATTCGGCCAGAAGTATTATTTATGCCAGCGACGGCCAGGACTTTGCTGAAGCTGCCGCAGATAAAGCCAAAGAACTTCAATTGCAAATGGCCACCATCCTGAGTCGGTACAAGGAATTTGCCTAAATCCATACTAGCTTTATCTGTCATTAAGATAAGCTATGGATGAGAGACTTTTACACTACATCTGGAAATACCAGCGGTTTCCAGCAGGAGATTTATTTACCACGACCGGGGACAAAATCACGATTTTTTCCACTGGAATTCACAATGAAAACGCCGGGCCTGATTTCCAGGAAGCCAGGATAAAGATCAGGGACATCACCTGGGTAGGCTGTGTGGAAATACATATAAACGCTTCCGACTGGTTCAGGCATGATCACCAGCGTGACCCTAAATATGACAATACAATTCTACATGTGGTTTGGAAACATGATAAGGATGTTCCGGATAACAAAGGCAAATTCATACCCACATTAGAATTAAAGAAGCTGATAGATCCTCAATTGCTGCTGAGTTACAATTCAATGATGGACCAGAAAACAGACCTGGCTTGTCAGGCTCAAATCCGGAGTGTAAATACAATTTACAAGGCCGATATGCTTTCTAAAACATTGGTAGAAAGGATGCAATCCAAGGCCAATGAGGTGCTTCATCGACTTAAGTCTAATAATGGTGATTGGGACAATACGGCATTCCAGTATCTTGCCAAATCATTTGGAGGGAACCTCAACCAGGACCTGTTTTTACAATTGGCTGCCAGTATTTCATTGAACACCGTTCAAAAACACTCAGCCAACGCTTTGCAAATAGAGTCATTGGTCTTTGGATTAGCAGGATTTCTAAAAGATCCAATTGATGAATATTCTTCGAAACTAAAATTCGAATTTGAGCACCTGGAGAGGAAGCTCAAAATGGAACCTCGCCTTCAACGCTCAGCATGGAACTTTCACAGACTTCGACCTTCAAGTTTTCCAAGTGTGCGCTTAGCTCAACTGAGTTCATTTATCCATGAATTCCCACGGCCTTATAGCGCAATTATTGACTGTGAGGATTGGAAGAAAATCCTGAATATCTCCACATTGAGGCTTACCGGATACTGGAAAGAGCATTTTGATTTTGGGAAAAAGTGGACCGGAAAATCCATGGGGGCCGGACCACAATTTTTTCAAACCATACTGATCAATGGCCTGGTCCCTGTTTTGATGGCCTCCTCCAAATTCTTCAATTCACAGGAACATATGGACAAAGCAATCAGTTGGGTGGAAGGTCTCGAGGCGGAGGACAATAAATACACCAGACTGATGACCAGTATGAGCTTTCAGATTGAAAATGCTGCTGACAGTCAGGGTGTTCTACAACTTTATAAGGACTATTGCCAAAGAAAAAGATGTGCAAATTGTAATATTGGAGTCCAAATACTTCAAAACACAAATTGCAGTACGGCCTGAATCTCATATTTATCTCATTGGTGGTCCTCGGGCTACTCAGGACCCTGGATAACCAAAAAGAGGTAAAATGGTTCTTCATAAGTGGGCTATTGTTTAGAATCCTGGGTGGGCTCACCTCAGGTTATATCTACGTCCATCACTATAAAATGGGCGATCCAATTGTCATCTACGATTTCGTAAAAAATGGGATAGATGAAGGTCTGATGAGTTTTTTGAAACTGCCCCTGGGAGATCTGAGTCAGGATCCCCGCACGATGTTCTTTAGCAAGATGATTGCTCCCATAGTGTCGATCGCCAATGACTTCTGGCTGACTGGTGTCTACTTATCCATTATTAGTTTTACGGGATTCTGGTACTTCGCCAAAACATTGGCTGATACATTTCCGGAAATCAAAAAACTAGCCTATCTCAGTATACTTTTTCTTCCCAGCACCCTGATCTGGTCATCCGGTATCATGAAGGAGGTTCTTGCAAACCCTGCGGTGTTTATTTGTCTGGCAGTTGCCTTGAAGCGTATTGAATCCAGGTCTCTTGAAAAATATGAATGGGTGATGACCATACTTGCCATAGTTATCCTCATTCACCTAAGGTTCTATCTGGCCGGTATGGTGATGGTAATACTGGTCTTGGCTTTTTGCCAAAAATACATATACACTGTTAGCACCTGGAAGGTGGCAGGCCTTACCATTTTGATTCTGATAATAGGATTCGTTTCCATGCGTCTGATGCATCCCTGGCTGACTTTGGAAAGGTTGCCGCTGACCATTTTCGAGAACCATCAATTGATCAGAGAAAGAAGTGAACCGAATTCCTTAATTCAATACCAGTTGAGTCCTGATTATCTCAGCCTAATTCAAAACTTCCCTAAAGCAGTCTTTACTTCTCTTTTTAGACCATACCTATGGGAAAATAATATCCTCCTTAGCATTCCCATAAAAATCGAAAAGATGGTATCGATAATATTATTAATCCTGACGGTCATCAACATGAGGAGGATAAAAAGCCATATTTCAATTTGGTTGAGTTTACTTTTTATTTTGGTATTGGCTGGCTTCATTGGATTATCAACTCCCAATTTCGGCACCCTTAGCAGGTATGTTTCAGTGCTGGTTCCGATTACCTTTTTTATGTCGGCTGTGGTTCCTTACCGGAAATATTTTAAGACTGGTCTTCAAAAAGACTAGTTTTGTAGGCCAATCTCATAATTATGGAAAAACCCGTCATCATTTTTGGTTCAAAAGGAATTGCCAGAGCCGCTATGGAGATCTTCGAAAGTAATGGGGTGGTCATATACGGTTTTCTTGACGATGATAAAGAAACACATGGTCAGGAGATCGGTGAAATTACGGTTCTTGGGAGCACTGATGATCATGGTTACCTAAAGCTTATTGGCCAAAAATGTGAGGCCTTTGTGGCATCTGATGACAATGCTCTACGAAAGGATTATGTGGAGATGCTTAAAGAAAACCGCAAGGTCATGCCAACCAATGCGGTTCACCAAAATGCTGTTATTTCCAAATCAGCTTCCATAGGACACGGAAATTTCATCAATGCCCGCACATTTATTGGTTCCAACACCAAAATAGGTCAGCATTCCATAATTCATGCCGGAGCGATCATTGAACATGATTGTGACGTCCAGGATTTTGTCCAGGTTGGTGCCGGAAGCATCATAAATCCTGGTGTAAAAATCGAAAAAAATGCCTTTATCGGCACCGGAGTGACGATCGTCGGTGGCGTGACGATTGGCAAAAACGCAAGAATTGGAGCTGGTTCTGTTGTCATCTCAAGTGTGGAGGGAGGTAAGACCGTATTTGGGAATCCCGCAAAAGTTGTAGAGTAGCCGACCTTCCGAAATCTCATTTTTTCATCATTCTACGCTACTTTTGCACCGCACCTTACTTGAAATAAGGCATGGCAAACATGGACAAAAAGTTTTCTGTACTACTTTATTATTGCTATACGCCAATAGATGACCCCGAAGCGTATCGCGAAGAACACCATTTGATGTGTCTGGACCTGAATCTGAGAGGGCGAATTATTGTCGCAGCCGAAGGATTGAACGGGACCGTTTCCGGTTTGAAGGAAGATTGTGAAACCTACATGGAAAAAATGAATTCCGATCCCAGGTTCAACACAATTGAATTCAAAGTAGAATCCCATGACACTATGGCTTTTGCCAAGTTACATGTTCGCGTCAAACCGGAGATCGTCCATGCAGGACTACAGCACATAAATCCACGGAAAAAGACCGGGCAATACATCGAACCCGAGGAGTTTCGTAAGGTCCTCAAAGAGGAAGATGCGAACACGGTGATCCTAGATGTGAGATCCAACTATGAGCATAATGTCGGAAGATTCAAAGGTGCGGTGACGCTGGACATTGAAAATTTCAGGGATTTCCCGGAAAAAGTTAAGGAACTGGACCAGTACAAGGACAAAAAAGTAATCACCTATTGCACAGGTGGCATTAAATGTGAAAAAGCCAGCGCCTATCTGTTGGAACAAGGCTTTGAGAACGTATACCAGCTTCATGGTGGTATCATAAAGTACGGACTGGAAGCTGAAGGTGAGGATTTTGAAGGAAAATGCTATGTGTTTGACAATCGAATCGTAGCAGACGTCAACAAGGTAAATCCTACCATAATTTCAAAATGCTACGTTACCGGCGAGCCCAGTGACAGGATGGTCAACTGTGCCAATCCGGAGTGTAACAAGCACGTTCCTATGTCCGAAAAAGGTGCGCAGATGTTCAATGGCTGCTGCTCAGAAGAGTGTTCTAAACATCCGGAAGTAAGGCCGTACAATGGCACCGGGTACTACCAAAAAGAATCAAACGGATACAATCCTTACAAAGACGTAAAAAGAAAGAAGGTCGAATCGTGAGCGTCGCTCATCTCTAATGAGCCAAAAAATATCTAATACCGACCTAATTCTTAATCCCGACGGTAGCATTTATCATTTGAATTTGAAGCCTGAGCACATCTCTGACCTGATCGTGGCAGTAGGTGATCCGGGTAGGGTGCACAAAGTCTCGCAGTATTTTGATGACGTGGATTTTGAGATGAACAAAAGAGAATTCATCACGCACGTTGGGAAATACAAAGGGAAAAAGATCACTGTGATTAGCTCCGGAATGGGCACGGACAATGTGGAAATCCTGATGACAGAGCTGGACGCATTGGTTAATATCGACCTGAAAACCCGGGAACCTAAGGCCAGAAAAAAGAAACTTAAGATCGTTAGAATCGGCACCTCTGGTAGCATCCAGGAAGATGTCAGGCTTGGTACGCACCTGCTTTCAGAGTACGCCATCGGCATGGATCCACTGATGTTATACTACGATTTGGAGCAAAATGAACTTGAACAGCAGCTTGCGGAAAAGATTCGGGAAGAGACCGGTATCCAACATACTCCGTATGCCATCAGGGGTTCTCAATTATTGATTGAACATTTCAAGGACATTGGAAGACTAGGTAATACGGTCACCTGTCACGGTTTTTATGCACCCCAGGCGAGGACTCTCCGTGTGCCCATAAAACACCCGGACCTGATAGAAAAACTCAATTATTTTCATCACAATGGCATATGGATGACCAATCTGGAAATGGAAACCGCCGGATATTATGCACTGGCCAGAATACTTGGTCATGAAGTGATCAGCCTCAATGCCATCATAGCCAATCGGATACGGGATAAATATTCAAAAGACCCTGCCAGGGTCATTGATCTGCTGATCCGGAAGGTGCTGGACAAATTAGTGCAGCTCTAGTTCTTCTTCGAAAATATAGTCTCTGCAGCTTTCTTTAACTCCTGTAGTGCTGTGAAAAAGTGCTCTCTGGCCTCCTGCCATTTTTCCTGGTTTTTGTAGTCCTCCATTTCCTTTTCCAGCTCCTCCTTTTTACGCTTCAGGTCTTGTATTTTCTTTTCTACTTCATCCCTTATTTCATCTTTGGCATCTTTTGCCTCAATTATCAACTCATCTATTTTCTTACCTAACTCCCTCAATAAGTCCTCTACCCGGCCTTTGGTTTTCTCTGCCATTCAGTTTGTCATTAAATGTAAAAGGAAGTTAAAGATTTACTTTTCAAAAGCAAAAAAAGAACTTCTGTCTGTATCTCTGAGTAAACTTGCATACACTTTGCCGAAATGCGGACCTCTTCAAGAAAAATCTCAATAACGATATTGATCACCATTTTTGTCCCGCTGGTGGTCTACATGATCTACGAGTTTACCACCATCAACGAAAATGAGGAACTTGTAGAGGCCATTTATGAAAAGCAACTTGAATCGGTATTGTATTCCGTCAACCAGTACTCAAATGATTATCTAAATACTCAACTTGATATGCTTCGGGGAAGCTTGAATAGCTCAATGGATTCACTCTCCGAAGAAATGATCTACACCATTCACAATCAGGGTATCACTTCGTTTGGATTATATCCTCAATTCGGTGACAATGATAGTCTGTCAGTGCCCATTTATTTATCCACTTCCAATGAGGAAATAACAAAAGATCATCATTACCAAATCCTCGATAAGTATAGATCCCAGGTCAGACAATTGGTTCGGTATTTGGGTTCAGGGTACCGAAAACTGGAACCCATCACCATGATCAAACCTACCCAGAATCATTACCAGGTCCTCATGGCAATCATCCAATCCAATGATGAAAATATTCTTTTCCTGGGATTTATAGAGCCCAAGGCGTTCATTGATGAAGTCTTACGACCAAAGATGCAACAGATCTCAAATGAGGATCTCAATATTGTGCTTAAGCTGCGTGAGACCAATGAGATTTTTTATCAAACATCCGGAGAGGAAGTAATCTCGGAAGTCGAAAGCAATATGTGGCTTTTCCCTGGTTTAATCCTGCAGGTAAGCCCACTGAATTTCACACTTCAGGAACTGGTTTCCACACGACTGACAAATAACATGGTGGCATTGGGCTTGTTGATTTCGCTGTTAATCGTAGGTTTTACACTCCTCATCAGGAATGTAAAT
The DNA here is from genome assembly GCA_965228045.1 of Cyclobacteriaceae bacterium. Lineage (GTDB taxonomy): Bacteria > Bacteroidota > Bacteroidia > Cytophagales > Cyclobacteriaceae > JANQEU01. Next base: position 4,471,897 of record OZ245789.1, read on the forward strand.
AAAGAAATACAGCTCACTCAGGCGAAATCCGACTTTGTCTCGAATGTTTCACACGAATTGAGAACCCCACTTGCCCTGATCAGCATGTTTGCTGAAACACTTGTATACGGTCGGGTTAAGGAGAAGAAAAAAGAAGCAGAATATCTGGTAATAATTTACAAGGAAACCAACCGGCTTACGAACATAGTCAATCGTATTCTGAATTTTTCTCAGATTGAAGCCAATAAAAGAACCTATCACATAGCAGAAGTAGAGCTTAATCAGCTCATTGAGGAATTGGTCAACGACTACTCATATCATCTTGAGCAAAACGGATTTGAATACAAGCTTGCCTTGTGCGAAGGTATACTTCCGATAAAAGGAGATCGGGATGCCATCTATGAGGCAGTGGTCAACCTCATCGACAATGCCATTAAATATAGTCAGGAGGAAAAATTCATCACCATCTCCACCGAATGTGCGGAAGACACAGTAGCCATCAAAATTTCTGACAAAGGCAAAGGCATACCTGCCGACAAACTCTCACAGATTTTCGAGAAATTCTATCGGGTGACAAAAGACGATGTATATACCGCGCAGGGGGCGGGATTGGGATTGACGATCATTAGTCACATCATGGAAGCACATGGCGGGAGTATCGATGTAGAGAGCAAAGAAGGAAATGGAAGTACATTTACATTAAGATTTAAGAAAGAAAATGGCCAGAATCCTAATAGTTGAAGATGAACCTCATATGAGGATCGGGTTAAAAGACAACCTTGAATTTGAGTCCTTTGAGGTACTGGAAGCCAAAGATGGAGCAGAGGGACTGGACCTAATCCGCAATGAATCATTTGATCTCATTCTACTGGATGTAATGATGCCGAAAATGTCCGGACTGGACGTTTGCCGAACTGCCAGAAGTGAAGGTTTGAAAACCCCTATCATCTTCCTTACTGCCAAGGGAGAGGAGATTGATAAAGTTCTGGGCCTGGAAATGGGTGGCGATGACTACATCACAAAGCCATTTAGCGTGAGAGAATTGGTGGCCAGAGTGAAGGCGGTACTTAGGAGAGGTGGGGAAAGTAAAGCTGACGCCAAACAAGAAAAATCCACTACCATTGGTCGACTTTGGGTAGACTTCTCTCACTATGAAGCGAAGGTTGATGGCGAGGCTACAAAGTTATCGCACAAAGAATTCGAGGTACTTAGCTACCTCTTAAAGCATGCCAATGAAGTGGTCTCCAGGTATAAATTACTGGAAGATGTTTGGGGATATGAGTCTCAACCTACCACCAGAACAGTGGATAACTTCATCCTGAAGCTTCGTCAAAAAATTGAAGAAAACCCCAACGAGCCTAAAGTTATTCTGACGGTCCATGGAGCCGGATATAAGCTCATTAGAGACTGATTTTGCTGTTTTCATAGGCAAAAAACACCCTATTACCTTTTCGTGACATTTGATGACATTGGTTTACGGACCAATGACAAACTCTTTGCTGATCGCCCGTTTGATTGAGCATAGGTTAAACTCAAAGATCAAAAACTCATGAAAAGGACAACAATTTTTTTAGCAGCGCTCACCATAGTGGTTGGCAGCGCTTTAGCAAACGGAGATGATGACAAGAAGCAAAAAGCCGATTTTGTTTTCTTCCAGGGCAAAAACAATGTCTACCAACTGATTTATCCATCTAAGGAAAAGGGAAAGGTCAAAATCAGTTTTAAAAGCGATAATGGAAAGACTCTGGAATCGTATTCCATATCAAATCAATATGGATTCAAGAAACCATTTGATCTTTCTCAACTAAGCCCTGGTGATTACTCCGTTGAAGTCGAGGATGCAAGCGGATTGTCATCTCTTAACTTTTCCATTGGATCGGGCATCAAGATGGCCGCATTCAAACAAAACGGAACATACCGGTTAATTACCGAAAACAAGTCCGGATCAGGCTTCACTGTGAATATTTATGACGAGAAAAATTCACTGGTTCATTCACAAAAACATACTGAGGGATTTTCCAGAAAGTACGACCTCACAGCATTGGGCTCAACCCAATATACTTTCCAGGTAGTACAGAATGGCAGGTCTCAAAGTATAGCAGTCAAGTAAGACACTTCTTCGTACCTGGCCTCATCGCAAGTTCGGTGGGGCCTTTTTTTGAAATGACAATTTTTGACATTCCATTACCCCACAGTGACTTTAAGTAAATAGTCTTATTTTAACATTGCCATGAAAAAAATCGCGTTGAACACACTCCAATACATATTGCTTTTCAATATGCTTATGTTCTCCTTCGAGGCCAAGGCACAACGTAGTCTGGACAGACTGGTGGACCTGCGTGGCTATTGGAAGTTTAACATCGGTGACGACATGAACTGGGTAGATGCTTCATACGATGATCGTGACTGGGAGGACATATTTGTTCCGGCTGACTGGGAAAATGAAGGTTTTCACGGATATGATGGCTATGCATGGTACCGTGTAGGGTTTGAACTTGATTTGGATCGTGATGATAATAATGAATTGTACCTGGATCTGGGCTATGTGGATGATGTGGATGAAGTATACATCAATGGAGTATTGATCGGGAGAACCGGGTCATTTCCGCCAAGATTCGGGACTGCCTATAACTCTAAGAGATTCTATTTCATACCAAATGAGGTCCTAAATCTCAATGGGGTGAACACCATCGCCGTACGGGTATTTGACGCTACCCTGAATGGCGGAATTGTATCCGGAAGAATTGGAATATACATAAACCGCTATCCTGTGGAGAACAGCATGATTTTAAGTGGCTTGTGGAAATTCGAACGCGGAGCTAACAGAGAATGGCTGGATCCGGATTTCGATGACAGCGACTGGGCGAGGGTGGTGGTTCCAGGCTTTTGGCACGAATTCAAAAACATCAGGCCAGGGCGATTTGGTACTTATCGCAAAAGATTTCAGTTACCGGAGCGTATGAGGAATTTGGATGATCTTGTGCTTGTACTTGGTAAAATCGATGATTACGACAGAGTATATTTAAACGGCCATCTTATCGGAGAGACCTATGACAATGGTCGATACGGCACCTCAGATTCCTATCAGGTGCGTCGTGTATACGGAATTGATGAGGATCATATCAATCGATTGGGTGATAACATCATAACTGTGGAAGTGGAAGATATTGGTGGAGACGCCGGTATTTATGAAGGTCCGGTGGGAATAACCACTCGTAACGATTTCAGATACTTTATTCGATTTCACTGATGCTTAGCGTACCACCGCTCAATTACATCCTGGGCCGGTTTACCCTGTGGGGTGAAATTTGGATCATCTAAACCCCCACTTTCAATGCGAAAGTGCCACTTCCAGAAAAAACCGCCCGCAAACCAGCGTTCTCCCCAAAAAGTTTGAAACAAGGCTTCATACGCTTCAGCCTGCGCATTCATATCCACCTCTTCACTGGATAGCTCCCAGTGGTTACCAGCAGTGCCCACAACACTTTGATAGCCGAACTCGGTAAAAAGTATGGGCTTATTCATCGTGCCTGCCAGGTTTTTGAGCTTTTCAGCATTTACCTTCCAACCATTTATGAGGTCCGTGATAGTGGCATCCTCCTTGTCAGAAATTGGAAAATAAGCATCCACGCCAATATAATCCAGGTCCGGCCAAAAGGTCACATTATGATAGTTATCCCAGTTACTTGCATAAGTCAGTTTCCCCGAATATACCTTGCGAACTTCCGCAATCAACCGTACCCAAAATTCAGGTCGATCCAGAACTACTTTTCTAAACTCCGTACCAATACTGAATAGCTCTACATCCAGCGAATCGGCAATTTGCGCACAATGCAAAACGTACCGGCTATAATCACTTTCCCAGGTTTCCCAATCCTCCTCCTTAGTCAAAGTAAACTCTCCCGGCCAACCTTGACCTCTTACCCATACATGTGGTTTAAGCATAACTTTAAAACCATTTTGCCTGGCTAAGATGATCTGTTCGCAGATACCTTCTTTTCGCTCCCCTCTCCACTGCCTTTCGTGGTTAAAGTACACGCCGGGTTCTTCCGCTCTCGAAAAGGCATACGGAATTACCGCGGTCCAATTGGCATTGATTTTTTTGATCGGAACAAAGTCTTCTGGTACCAGACTGTGTCTGGGTGCCACCAGGCTGACACCATTTATTTTTTGGGAAACATCATGCTTACCCCAGGAAATAAGAATGTATGTAGTGAAAACAGTCAATATGGAAATGACTGCCGTTTTCATCAGGGCATCCTCTCAATGCTTGCACCCAGTGCATTAAGTCGCTGATCAATAAATTGATATCCCCTATCTATCTGCTCCACATTATGAATGATACTCTCCCCATCCGCCGATAATGCTGCAATCAATAATGAGACCCCGGCACGTATATCCGGAGAAGTCATATGAATACCCTTTAGCGGAAAGGCCCTGTCCAGCCCTATGACTGTTGCACGATGGGGATCACAAAGAATAATCTGAGCGCCCATATCTATAAGTTTGTCAACAAAGAACAAGCGGCTCTCAAACATCTTCTGATGCACCAATACCGTTCCCTTAGCCTGGGTGGCTGTTACCAATACAATACTTAACAAGTCAGGTGTAAAGCCTGGCCATATGGCATCGGCGATTGTTAAGATCGACCCATCGATGTAAGATTCAATCTCATAATGATCCTGTGCGGGAATATGGATGTCATCTCCACGAAAATCCATTTTGATACCCAATTTCTTAAACACATCCGGGATGATTCCCAACTGATGGATCTGGGCGTCTTTAATCGTAATTTCAGATTGGGTCATAGCTGCCATACCGATGAAACTCCCAATCTCGATCATATCCGGCAGCATGGTATGTTCAGTTCCCTTCAAAGATTTTACACCTTCAATGCGAAGAAGGTTTGAGCCAATCCCGTCAATTGACGCGCCCATTCGTACGAGCATGCTACACAATTGCTGAATATACGGTTCGCAAGCGGCGTTGTAAATGGTAGTTTGGCCTTCAGCAAGCACAGCTGCCATTATTACGTTTGCTGTTCCTGTTACTGAAGCTTCATCCAGATGGATATATGTTCCCTTCAGGTTTGTTCCGTCCACGGAATAGAAAGCACTTCCCGGATCATAATGGAACTTTGCACCAAGTTTTTGAAAACCAATAAAATGCGTGTCTACCCTTCTCCGACCAATTTTATCCCCACCTGGTTTCGGCATTTTTGCATGACCAAACCTGGCCAAAAGTGGTCCCAAAATCATTATAGACCCCCGCAACGCAGCCGCACTATCTTTAAATTCCCGGGTCTCCAGATAGGTCATATTGATGTTCTTTGCGGTAAATCGATAAGATTCATCACCAGTCTTTTCAACATCGACTCCCAAATCCCTTAAGAGGTCTATTAGTTTGAGAACATCCCTGATAACCGGAATCTTATGAATATGCACCGGTTCTTCGGTTAGAAGAACCGCAGATATGATTTGTAAGGATTCATTTTTTGCGCCTTGAGGGATAATCTCTCCCTGTAAGACATTCCCTCCCTGAACGCGAAATGAAGACATGTGGAATTAGTTACGGCGTTGTTTTCTACGACCTCCCTTATGCTGATTTCGTCCTCGCTTCCTGTTGTTATTACCACCGCTGCGGTCGGTGTCCCGCTTACTCATGTCAAACAACTTGAATTCCTTTACTTTTTCGATATCGATGTCCAGCTGATCATTGGACATACGCTTTAGGGTTTTGAGAATGATCTCATCCTCCGCATTGTCCTTATTCCATGTCTCGTAGAAAGACTTCATCAATTTCCCGATGGTAATAACCGCTGATTCTTTTTCCAAAGGGTCTTCCAGCTTGCAGGCGTTGTCAATTAAAATCTCGAGACTTCTGCCAAAATGCCGATATTTTATCTCATTTTTCTGATAACCCATTCTATCTGGCTTCCTTTCCAGAATATTGGGCTCAGGTTTAGGATAAGGGCCTTCGGCATCCAATTGGAATCCTGAAATAATGTATAGATCATCCCAAACTTTCTGCTCGTACTCAGTGCCCTCTTTTACATTGGGATTAATGTTTTTCATCAGACTCACCAGCGTACTGGCATAGCTGTTCCTTTTTTCTTTATCTTCAATTGTTAGGAGATAGTTAGTCATTCTCTGCACATTCCTGCCGTATTCTCTAAGCAGCAACCGATCTCTCTCTGTATTGTATTCCATGAAATAGATTTAAGATTCAAAAATATATAATCCAGCTTAGTCCGCTTTCAAATATGCGATACATTTTAGCTCAATTGCTATTGGTGTGGGTAAAGATGTGATCTCCACTGTTGTTCTGGTAGGCCGTATTTCTCCGAAATAATCCGAATATAGCTTATTGTAGGTCGCAAAATCAGCTTTCATATTGGTCAGAAAAACCGTAACATCTGCCAGGTCTTCCCATCGGGCACCGTATTCCTCCAGGATGATCCTTACATTTTCAAAAACGGATGTGCACTGCTTTGCGATATCATACGAAATGATATCTCCATTTTGATCCAACTCCACACCTGGAATTTCCTTTGTTCCTCTTTTTCTTGGACCTACCCCGGATAAAAACAGAAAATCGCCAACTCTTTTGGCATGCGGGTATGATCCTACAGGCTCCGGAGCTTTTTGTGAATCGAAACTTTTCAAAACTATTTATTCATTAATTCTTCTATCTCATCAGCCTCCACCGGGATATTGCCCATCAGATTTTCTTGACCACTCTCTGTAATCAGGATATCATCTTCCAATCGTATGCCTATTCCCTCTTCCGGAATATAGATTCCCGGCTCCACCGTAAAGACCATCCCTGGCTCGAATTTCTTGTAAATTGAGGCTACATCATGCACATCGAGCCCAAGGTGATGACTGGTGCCATGCATGAAATATTTTTTGTAAGCCGGCCAGTCTGGCGATGCTTCTTCAATGTCTTTTTTCGTGATCAACCCCAAGTCCATTAACTCCTTCGTCATAGCCTCCCCTACGGCTTCATGATAAGCTGGCACCACGTTGCCCGGGCTGAGCTGCGAAGTGGCAAAGTTCTTAATTCTCAGCACTGCCTCGTAAACCTCGCGCTGTCTTTTGGTAAACCTGCCATTCACCGGAATAGTACGCGTCATATCGGCATTGTAATTGGCATACTCACTCCCGACATCCATGAGCAAAAGGTCTCCGTCTTTAAGCTGCCTGCTATTTTCTATATAGTGAAGTACACAAGCGTTGGCGCCACCTGCAATTATTGGCGTGTAAGCAAATCCTTTGGAAGACCGTTCTTTCATAAAAGTGTACACATACTCTGCCTCCACTTCAAATTCCCAAACACCTGGTTTGACGAAGTCCAAAATCCTTCTAAAGCCCAATTCGGTGATTCTGCAAGCCTCCGAAATGAGCTCCACTTCAGTCTGCGATTTGATGCATCGCAGATCATACATGATCGGTGCCAACCTTTCATAATTATAGAGCGGATACTTCTCCTGACACCATTTTATAAGTCGATCGTTCGACGTTTCCACCGAAGTGACATTTCGAATATGTTCATTGCTATACAAATAGATGTTTTCAGATTCAGCCAGCACAGTGTACAGCGCCAATTCAAATTCCTGGGTCCATTTTATGTTTTCAATCCCCGAAGTAGCTCTTCCTTCCTCCTTTGTCAGCTTGTGTCCTTCCCATACTGCGATGTGTTCATTGGTTTCTCTGAGAAAAAGAATTTCCCTCATTTTTTCGTTTGGAAAATCAGGAGCCAGTAGTAGCAGACTTTCCTCCTGATCAACCCCTGTCAGGTAAAAAAGGTTAGTGTTTTGATAAAAGGGCAGTGTTCCATCTGCATTGGTGGGCATGATGTCATTGGCTCTTATCAACACTACCGAGTTAGGTTTTAATCTTTTCTTCAGATTCTCCCGATTCAACTCAAAAAGCGCTTTGGGTATTGGTCTGTATTTCATCTATTATATTAGAATAAGGACTCACAAATTATATATTAATTGTTTATTCAACTCAAGACGGCTTCGTGAATGTCAATTTCCGTAGCACATCTAAAATGTCCCTTTGGACACGATTTAAAGCCATGCAAGCCACAAGGCCTACATGCCAGATCCTTATGACTCTGAATGATTTTATAGTTTTCTGAGAGAGGACCAAAACCAAATTCGGGTACTGTAGAGCAAAAGAATGCCGTCACCGGTGCATTAGCAGCCGAAGCAAAATGCAAAGGCGCCGAATCGTTCACATAATTCATTTTTGCATCCTTCATTAGAGAAACACTCTCCAATGTGGTGAGTTTTCCACATAAGTTTTCAACATTCTTATTGTTAGCATTTTGACGGATGTCCTCGCAAGCTTCCTCATCACCGGGACCACCGATGAGATATATCTTCGTGCCATTCATTAATCCTATCAGGTCCAGCCACTTTTCCCTGGGTAGTTGCTTGGTAAACCATACAGAAGTAGGTGCAATGGTAATATACTCCCTGGACTTGAACCTAAGCACCGATTGCTCAATTGCCTCCGAAATCGGCAGACTTGGAAGCTCAAATTCTGATTCGGTTATGGATGCAATAAGTCTGAGGTTTCGCTGTACTTCATGTGTGTGCTCATTGAATTCATGGGGCACTTTCACATCGAATCCAAAAGACCATGGATTTTTATCAAATCCAATTTTGACTTTAGCTCCGGAAAGGAAGGTCAGCATCCCCATTGAAGCGTACCTCTGCACATTTACAACCAGATCATATTTGCGTTTCCGTATCTTTGGAATAAGCCGAATAAGTTCCAGGTTTTTGCCTCTGCTTTTGTCCCAAACCAAAATATCATTCAGTCTGTCATCATCGCGGATCAGGGATTCGTTTCCCTTTCTTACCAGAAAGTCAATTTTAGCTTTGGGAAACTTTCGGGACAGCTTGGACAAGATTGGAGTCGCAAGGACCACATCCCCGATGAAGGCTGTTTGAATGATAAGGATGTGGTTAAAATCCATAAGCGCTAACCGCGTAAAAATAGTAAATTTGCGGCCTTATGAAGGAATACGAGTTGCTGCAATTGGAAAATGGGATAAGAATTGTTCATAAACAAATCGATCACATCAAAATTGCGCATGTGGGGATCATGCTCGATATCGGAAGCAGGGATGAAAGGCCGGAAGAAAATGGCCTGGCGCACTTCTGGGAGCACATGGCATTTAAAGGTACTCGCAAAAGAAAAGCCTATCACATTATCAACCGTCTGGAATCATTAGGAGGTGAATTAAACGCCTATACTACTAAGGAGAAAATCTGTTTTTATTCGGCTATCCTTTCGACTCATCTTGATAAATCAATAGAACTGCTAAGTGACATCACTTTTAACTCCGTATTCCCCGAAAGACAAATAGATCGTGAACGCAGTGTGATCCTGGAAGAAATGGCCATGTATCGGGATACCCCGGAAGATGCGATTCAGGATGAATTTGATGAGGTGATTTTTAGGGATCATGCACTGGGAATGAACATTCTGGGTAATGAAAACACGGTAAAAACCTTTCAGAAATCAGATTTCGAAAAATTCATAGCCAGAAATATCAACACAGAAAAAATTGTAGTGTCTTCCGTTGGAAATTATCCTTTGTCCAAAATCGAGAAGCTTGCAAGGAAAAACTTCGGTGAAATTGAAACTCAAACAAATAGGGTTGGCAGGACCCCCTTCGACAACTACCAGCCTTCACATAAGCATACTGAGAAACATGTAACACAAGTCCATTATGTAGCAGGTATGCCTGCTTACAAGTTGGATGACCCAAAAAGAATATCTTTTTTCATGCTTACGAATATACTCGGGGGACCGGCTATGAATTCACGGCTCAATCTGAGCTTAAGGGAGAAGCATGGTTATGTCTATGGTGTCGAAGCTCAGTACTCTCCCTTTACAGATACAGGACTTTTTAGTATTTCTTTTGCTACAGATCCTAAAAACCTGAAGAGATGTGAGAGTCTCATGCTTAAGGAAATCAACATTCTAAAATCTAAGGAGATGGGTCATATGCAATTACACAAGGCCAAAACTCAACTAAAAGGACAGCTTGCACTATCTGAAGAAAACAACAACTCAATGATGCTCATGATGGCAAAAAGCCTGTTGGACACAGAGAAAGTACCATCACTGAACGAGCTTTTCGATAAGATCGACAACGTTTCAGCTTCGGACCTAATGGAAGTTGCCAATGACGCATGGGACACTGATAAACTTAGTTCCCTGACTTTTGTGCCTGAGTAAACACATTTTTGGGTATTTTTGTGTCCATGGATTTGATACCTGCTGAAATTCAGCAGTACGCCGAGCTACATACTACACCGGAATCAGATCTCCTCCAAAAGATCCGAAGGGATACCCATCTCCATGTACTTCAACCTCGTATGCTTAGTGGCCATCACCAGGGCCTTGTACTTCAGATGCTCTGTAAAATGATCTCTCCAAAAAGAGTCCTCGAAATTGGGACTTATACCGGCTACGCGACAATTTCAATGGCTCAGGGACTTTCCGAAAAATCCAAAATAACCACCATAGACATTAATCAGGAACTCGAGAACAGAGTCAGAGATTATTTTAAGGAATCCGGGTATTCCGACCAAATCGAATACATAATTGGAGACGCCATGACAATTGTTCCGGACCTGCAAGAGAATTGGGATCTGGTATTCATAGACGCGGATAAGATCAATTACTCAAATTATTTCAACCTGGTAATTGACAAAGTAAATTCCGGAGGTTATATAGTGGCTGATAACGTCCTGTGGAGTGGTAAAGTGGTGGATGAGACCAAAACTGATGAGGATACAAAGGCGATTAGAGATTTTAATGATATGATTCAGGCCGATTCGCGCGTTGAAAATGTGTTATTCACAATTAGAGATGGGTTATTGGTAATTAGGAAAAATGACTAGATCACTACTGACATTGATGATGGTAACAGGACTTGCATTCTTTGCAAACGCAAATAATCCCAAAGTCCCCAAGCAGGTTGAATTCGCCAATATGAAGTTGATACTGACGGATGGTGCCCAAAAAGAAATTCAGGCCGATGTAGATGCTTTGGTAAGCAGTCCTGATCATTTTAGAAGAAAACTCGATCTTACGGCCCTCTATTTTCCCATCATCGAGCGGGTTTTTAAAGAAGAAGGAGTTCCCGATGATTTCAAATACCTGGCCATTCAGGAAAGTGGACTGATCTCTGATGCTGTTTCTTCTGCCAATGCCGTTGGATATTGGCAGTTCAAAGATTTCACAGCAAGAGAGGTAGGACTACGGGTAGACAATAGAATCGACGAAAGAAAAAATATTGCGGCGGCAAGTCGGGGTGCTGCCAAGTATATGAAGCGAAATAATTTCCCATTTGACAATTGGGCCTACGCACTTTCCGCTTATCAGGCCGGGCCAGGTGGAGTAAAACGATATACAGAAAAGAAATACTTCGGTGCGAGAAAGATGCCTATTACCAAAAAAACACATTGGTATTTGAAAAAGTACATTGCTCATAAGATAGCCTACCAGGATGCCGTAGGTCAGCCACATTCGGAAGGCTTGATGTTGAAAGAGTATGAAAAATGTGAGGGAAAGGATTTAAGTAAGATCGCCAGGGAGTTTAAGGTGGATGAGGATCTTCTTAGGTTTTACAACAAATGGATCAAAAACGGTAAAGTCCCAACTGATAAAGAGTATATCGTGTTAATACCGGTAAGGAAAAATATTCCCTCCAGGAAATTACAGGATGATAATTTGCCTTTAAAAAATGCTCCTATCACTCAGAACATAGATGTGCCTGAAGAGGAGGAAAACAAGCCAGTTGTATACCCAACGGAAATAAAACCGGGTCTTGAGAACAAAACTGTCAGAGTAAAAATCAATGGAGTGGAGGCCGTTTTAGCCACAAGGACCGATGATGTGACAAAACTAGCCGCATTGGCCGACCTGAAGGAAAAGACATTTAGAAAATTCAACGATCTGGCTCCGGAAGATAAAATACTGAGTGGGGAGATATATTATCTCGAAAGAAAGAAAAATCGATCCGAAATCGGATTCCACATTACGTTGAAAGGAGAATCCCTGTGGGATGTTTCACAACGATTCGGAATCAAAATGCACAAACTTGCTAAAAAGAATCGCATCAGCATCATCGATGAAATCGTACCCGGGCAGGTTTTATGGCTTAGCAGAACAAGGCCCTCTAAATTACCTATCGCGTATCATGAGGTTCCTGATGACGACATTGACGTGGTAAATCCTCCAACAGGACAAAAAACGGTGTCGAGATCGAAGAAACCAGACAGAATAAAATCAAGACCAATAGTCAGCGTCTCTGAATCCGATGCAGAAGTAGCTGACGATATTTACTATAAAGAAGAACCTGCGGAGGATGTGGTCGAAGAGGAAGAGAAGGCACTTGATGATTATAATACCACTGAAAAAGTTGGTAAAATTCATACCGTTGTGGCGGGACAGACACTTTGGTCTATTTCCCGGATGTATGAGGTGACCGTGGATGATCTGATGGAATGGAACGACCTGACCCAATATGATAAGCTAAAGATCGATCAGGAACTGTTTGTAAAGGAGCCTCGAATCAGAAAAAAACCGGAACAAAAGACCGATACCTATACAGTCAAACCTGGTGACACTCTATACAAAATAGCCACAGAATATAATATGGATGTAAGTACTTTGATGCACATCAATGAAAAGGACACTTCAAATATTTCTGTTGGAGAGGAATTAAAGGTTTATAAAAACTAAAATTCAAAATCTAAGCCCAATTCGTCCTTAAGGTCTTTCAATTTTGGGTTTTGTTTTACAAGGTAGTCGTACTTGTCACTGTTAGTATACAATTTGGGCTTTGTCACATCCTCCTTTACCGTTCTAAGCAACGATATTTGGGAATTTCGAAGTGTTTTTCGAATAAACTCGAGCATATCCACTTCAAATTTTTCAAGTATGTTGGATTCCAATTCGGAATTAAGAGTAATCAAAACCTTATAATCCTCCGATTTTTGTAACTCCCTGCCCAAAACAAGCTGCTCCATTTCACTTGCTCCGTCCTCTATTCGCTTTCCAGCAAATACCCTCCAGGCTTCTTTCAGTGCTTCTTCCGTGAAAGGTTCATTCACGGTCTTTTCCTGTTCCTGTGATTTGGCCTGGTTGACTACGGGTTTTTTAGGAACCAGACTCGGAGTTTCCCTGGTTTTGCCATCCGACTTTACCGGTTTGATCGAAGGAGTGGAAGGAACTACTGGTTTAGGAGTAGTGGGAATGGTAGAAGGTCCGGACTCATTTGGAGGTTGAGGTTGGGATGGAGTCTCAATGGATTCATCCTTCGGTGGTGATGAATCTACATCACTTTTTTTTTTACTTCAGTGTCAGCCTGAAGTTTGAATACATTGTTGAGTTGAGAAAGCTTCATCAGACACAGCTCCACATGAAGTCGCTGATTTTTGCTTGTTTTGTAACTTAGGTCACATTGGTTCAGGATATTCAAACCGGAAAGCAAAAACGATGAAGAAAACTTTTCAGAATGCTCCTGGTATTGCTGCTTCACATTTTCAGACACTTCAAGAAGTGCAAGAGTCGCCGGGTCTTTACAGATCAGTAGATTTCTGAAGTGCTCCTCTAACCCAATTAAAAAATTATGTCCATCAAAACCATTCCTGAGTATTTCATCAAATACAATCAGCGAGCCTGGAATGTCCTCATTTAAAAACTTATCTCCGATTTTGAAATAATAATCATAATCAAGGATGTGAAGATTCTTTATCGTATTTTGATATGTGATCTTACTATCCGGAGAAAACGTGGAGATCAAATCAAAAATGGAAAGAGCATCTCTCAATGCACCGTCGGATTTCTGAGCGATCAGGTGCAAAGCATCATCTTCCGCCTCAATCTTTTCTTCTCCGGCTATTTTTTGTAACTGTTTGACAATATCAATGATCTCAATTCGATTGAAATCAAAAATCTGACATCTGGAAAGTATGGTTGGGATTACCTTGTGTTTTTCAGTTGTCGCCAGGATGAATATGGCGTAAGCCGGAGGTTCTTCCAACGTCTTAAGAAAGGCATTGAATGCCTGATTAGATAGCATATGAACCTCATCGATGATATAAACCTTGAATTTTCCCTGTTGCGGTGGGTACCGTACCTGATCGATCAGGTTTCGGATATCCTCCACGGAATTATTGGAGGCTGCATCCAGTTCGTAAATGTTGAAATTGGATGAACTACCATCTCCTCCATCCGCCTCAAAATCATTCACAAGCCTGGCTAAAATTCTCGCACAGGTCGTCTTGCCCACTCCTCTTGGTCCGCAAAAAAGCAAAGCCTGGGCCAGGTGATTTTGCTCGATGGCATTCTTCAGAGTCGTAGTAATGTGGTCCTGCCCTACTACTTCATCAAACCCTAGTGGACGATACTTTCTTGCTGATACTACGAAGCTATCCATTCAGATGCTATATTATGAAAAAAGCGATACCCGGACAATCAAGGTCCAAAAAACCGCAATAATTATTTCTACTTTTAATCCAAAGAATTGATCCATGCCGCGATTTTCAATGCCTCATCCCTGGGTACCTGTGGCATAGGAGCCATCGGAGTAGCATACTCTGGCCAGTTCTTCGGCTGAGGATTGTAAATCAGATCCACCATTTTCTCATCGGTATACTCCCTTTTGGCAATAGCGGCAAAAGACGGACCTACCAAACGCTTGTCCTTAAGATGACAGGCCACACAAGTGTTTTTTGTCAACAATGGTTTGACCTCATCCTCGGATAAAACCGCACCAGATGATTTCTGTACAGCCTTAGGAGCAGGTTTGGCCGCAGGCTTTGATGAAACACTATTGGTAAACTCCGGCACTTTCAGTGTCTCTCCATCCGGAATGTTATTTAAGGTATAAAAGAACGACGGATGCAAAAGAGTAAGGCCGTTTTCAGATTTCAAACCAGCAGCATATATCTCGTGAACATAATATTGACGATGACTGTCTGTGGCAATTCGTATCTTCAGTCCATCATCACTTACGCGAAGACCTTTGATCTTTACCTCCTCTATGTTCGTCTGAGGGCTACCGTACACAGGATGATACTTATAAATGTAACTCTTACCTGTGTAAAGACTTAGATCATTGGCAACAGCCTTATCTACCGGAAGAGTGAACTCCATCTCAAACCCGTCCGGCATCGCCCTGACCGTTTTTATTTCAAATGGAGTTTTGCCTGTCCAGGTAAGATATTCCAATCCGGAATTTGTGGTTCCTGCTGATCCCCAGCCACGATTAGTCTCACCTACAAACATGTTGCCCTTGTTGTCAAAATCCATTCTCATTACACCTGACTGAAAGCCTTTTCGGAAATCAAAAGCCACTCCCTGGTACTCGCCTTTCACCCTCTCCAGCACAACCCTCATTATTTTACTTTGCCCCTGATCCCCGATGAAAATCTGACCCTCAAACGGACCAAAAGCTCCTTCGGTGTCGTCTTCTATCAGCTGGCTATTGCTGATCCCAAGAATCCCGTGCGGTAGGATCACGGCAGGTAATTGCAGCGATGGAACCTCGTCCTTTAATTCGAAAAGGAAATCCGGATCTTCGTTCTGTACATTTTCAGGCTTGATATAAACACCGTCTTTTCGTACCTGACGGGGATCTACCTTTGCATAAAGCTCTTCTGTAGTCAACGCTACCGGTGAATTGGTCGCATCCGTCCATTTCAGACCAGCAGGATGTCCAATAAACGCACCTTTGGGCACATGCCATAATCCCCCAGACCCAATCCAGTCTCCCTGATTATCAGTATAGAAAAATTCTCCATCTATCAAACCGTAACCTGCGGGTGAACGCATGCCAGTAGCCCATGGCTCCATGGTGCCATCCCTTGATATCTTCATCGTCCAACCCCTCCATGGTACCCGGCTTTCACCTCGCCACCATTCCTCATCACCAAATGCTACATTCCCCGTTACAAAAAAACTTGTGTCTTCGGTTATGGTCGGTCCGAAGGAATATTCATGATAGTGTGCCGAAAGCGGCCATGAAAAAACGGTCTCATACTCATCTGCTATTCGATCCCCATCAGCGTCTATCAATTTAGTAAGCTCTCCTCGCTGGGCTGTATATAAGGCGCCATCAAGGTAAGCCAAACCAAGTGGCTCGTGAAGACCTGTGGCAAACTTCCTGAATCGGGGACTGGTGCCCCCCTTCATCGTTGGATTTTCGATGATCCAAACATCGCCTCTCCGGGTACAAACAGCCACACTGCCATCAGGTAATGAAACCACCCCACCACCTTCCAAATGAATTCCTTCAGGTACTGGTACCGTGGTAATTCTATAATAATCAGATTCCTCCTGCGCCTGGGCAATACCACCTGTTATCACAATAATGACCATCAAAAGTATCCGACAGAAAAATATGTTTTGAGCTAATTTCATGATTACCAGATTATTTCGTATTTGACCTTATTACCGTTCAAAGGGATTATTAATTCCGTTACTCCACTGACTTCCCTGATAAAAGGTTCCTGCTCGGATAAAACGTTGATGTAATATTGTTGATCGCCAATCGCAAAACTTCCGTCATTCAATTTTCTGACTTTTCCCTCTGCTATTTTTTGGTAAAATCCATCATACCCTGAGCCATCAAAATCCAACTCCCGTATCAGATACTTATTTTCATTATCCGGATAGATAAAATCTTCAACTGATTTTCCCTGAACAATACTCTTGAATCTGGGAAGTCCTGTCGTTTCGTCAATACTGTATCCTTTCGGTGTAAAAGATTCAGTTCTTCCATCAGGAAACGGAGCCTCCATATTCTCTAGTTTGGAAATAGATTGGTTTACGAAAGTCCACTGAACCGCGCCTCTGGGTCGAAAAGAACCGTTACCCCGATTCTCCCACATCGGAGTGGCATCGATAAATTCACCTCTCCACAGTGCCACGGGATTGCCCCTGTTCAGGTCGTAGATAAAGTGGATTTTATCAGGTAGTCCAATCCCGATTGTATGAGAAAGCTTTAGATTATTATCCCCTTTAAAATAGGTAAATGCCCTTAAAAGACGTGCCTCACTCCCTGCATCTACAAAAATGGGGGCTGAGACATTATCCGTCTCAGGATACGAACTGAAAAGATGGAATGGTTTCGCAAAGTTGTTCTCCCCGTTGATGTAGAATCCAAGATGCGGTCTAATCCATCCGGCAGACTTGAAGTTTATCAATTGAAAGCTATGTGTATCTTCAGTCAGGTTTATCGTTTCTTCCGTACGACCACTCCAACTCATTCCCTGGGATGAAATAACTTCCACGTCATTCACTTTAAGAGCCAATGCTCCACCCCATCCAGCTGTAAAAGTATAATTACCGGTCTCTGGTACAGCAATATTTCCTTCAAAAACCACTCCGTAGTGGTCTTCTGCATCCATGACTCCAATGTCTATCCATTTGGAGTCTCCCTTAGAAGTCTCCTTTCCGCCAAGTACTTCATTTGTGGTTTTGAATTCTCCCCGATAAGCTGTGTATCGTAAATCAGAAACATCAATTCCTGATGGTTCATAAAGCTTGTACTTAATATTTCGAAAAGCCACAGGTCCATGATCACCCTGAATCATCAGCGGACCTTTGGTAGCTTCTTCTTTGCATATTGGCCCGCCTGTTGGCAAAGGAACTTCCAGATTGCTGTGAATTCGGACACCATTGAGATCGACGTATTCGAAAATGGCATTCGTAAGTTTGTTGCCTTCCTCATCAAACGTCGGAGCTCTGAAAAGAATGTCAAATTTTTGCCATAGACCAGGAGCCTTCGAGGCATTGGTTCCGGGAGGAACACCTTTCAACATTTTGGTGGGTTCTGTCTCCCAATTCCTGTAAATGCCTCCTATGTCACCGTAGGAGGGATTCCTAACTCCCCAGCTATCAAGCAATTGCACCTCATATCTTCCTTGCAGGTAAATTCCTGAGTTAGACCCTTTAGGAATCATGACTTCAAGAGATAACCAGATGTCACCATGCTCAAACTTTGAAATCAGGTTATCCTTTTGTTTGTCATTGTTGTAGTTCAATAGTATTCCTGTTCCGCTTGAATAAATGACTGCTTTGGACGAGTTGTCTTTCTTCTTTTTGCCGGAATCTGGCTCGTCGTGGATGTCTCTATTTCGGTCCATAACCACGTCACCTACGATCTGCCAGTTACCCGCCTGAGGCTGGAAGGCCGACATGTCATTCAATGGCAATTGCTGCTGCCCCTTAACAAGAAAAAGTCCCAGGAGGGCAAGCAGTGATAATTGGATTTTCATGTTATAAATTTTAAAAGAGCTTTAAAGCTAATGAGACTGTTCTTTTTATTCGGAACCCTATTTCATTTAATTAGAATAAATCGTTCTAAATATTGTAACATAGGATTTAAGACATAAAAAAAGCCGACCAAAAGGTCGGCTTTGCAGTGCTTTATTTGACTGGAAATTAATCCTCAGAAGTTTCTTGTGCATCCTCGATCCCATTTGTGATCAGGAAGTTTTTATAAAGCTCCTGGAAATCTTCAACTTCAGGAGATAGCGCGATGGCTTCTTCGTATTTAGTCATTGCGTCAAGGATCAGACCATTCTCTTCAAAGAAAGAGGCATAGATCAATTTGTTCAATGCAGTTTCTTCATTCAATTCTGTCTGCAAATCCTCGTATCCGTTAGTAACTTCAGCAACTTCTTCCTTTACTACTCTTTTGATGCCGACAGGAGGCTCGGACTTAATTGAAGGATCCTCTTTCAACTCTATGGTGACAAGGTAAAGACCAGTTTCGTTTGGTATGTCATCAAACACCAGTTTAAACATTGTATCGGTTGTTTCCTGGCTGTAAATCACCTCATCAAAAATATCCTGGATTTTCACGTTATAAACGGTTCCGTCACCTTTGTCTTCAGGGTGTCCCCATTTTAAGATGGTGTAATCACCGAAAACTTCGTTGTTTGCATCCGGAACTTTAACCGGAATAGCTCCACCCACAAGAGCTCTGGAAACCGCTCCGGTTGCATTTGACCTTGATGCCAATGAAGTGTTTCCTCCATCATTCATCTTATCGGCGATGTATTGAGCGTATTTACTCGTTACACTTGTATTTTTTGCCGCAAGTTTTTTCTCTATTTCTGATACTTTTTGAGTACCTGCCGTTCTGACTTCGATGGTCTTCCCGGTTTTGTGCATCAGCCCTATGTAGGGATTGTCCCCCCCTACAACCAGCTCATCCCCTGCATTAAGAGTTGCTCCGGTTTTGAGGTCCAGTGCTGTTGACTGACCTGCTCTTTTGACCTTATTGTCGCCCTTATTTGCCAATACTCTGAAAGTATAGCCTTGAGCTTGAGCAAAAGACACTCCCAGAAACAGCACAATAACTAGCATTATTGAATACGACTTTCTCATGATTTTCCGTATTAGTGGTTATATATTTTACAAAGTTACAATTTATCAGCTTTAAAAAGCGCTCTTCTACCTTCCTTGGTAAAAGAGTTTTTCACCACTCCATGGAATATCTCCAGCAAATCCCCTGCCAGTAATATGGCAATGATTGCTACAGTTAGCTCCATCTTGAAGTTATACCAGTGAAATATCATTATCATTAAAAAATAGATTCCTAACGCCTCTATTAACTGGATAATTTTCGTCAATCCATCATACCATTTTGGTATGGTTTTATAAATGATCGTAAATAATAGAACGTTTAAAAAACATAATATTATAGCGGCGATGATCCCGGAATTTTCCGACATGTAATCAATATAATCCCTTGACAATATCATAGAGATTGCATTTGCATGAATAACTCCTCCATACATATCCGGCAATGCCCTTCCTACGTAATAGGCATTCAGAGGCGTAATGAATTTGTCCTCTATGGAAGACCGGTCACCAAGGTAAAGACCCAGGTAGCAGAACATCACAATCTTGCCCTCTATCATTTCCGGGATGAAGTTCCCGTTAAATACGTCAGGAACATCCAGGGCAAAATATTTTGTACCAAATTTCGTGGCTCCGTAGTCCAGTACGTTCCCTTTGAAGTTGATCAGTTCCTCCTCTACTCCCCTGGACAGGAAGTCCTCAGCAGCTTCAGGATCATAATACCTTGCCATTTCCACAGCAAATGCCGGTAATTTAACAGCTCCTTCATCTAATTGAACGTCCATCGATGGCCAAAACGCCCGGCACATTTTTAAATCATCCTGATCTTTGGCTTCCGTTATCAGATTGGCCATAGCCTGGGAATCAGCATTTTCGGAAAAAAGCGGCCAGGAACTGTGTATCGAATCCGGGACATCAGTTTCCGGATTTGTGACAAATTTATTTACCAATACAAGATTTTCTGTGTTGGCCATGGCCTCCGCCAGTACTAAATCCCCGAGTGTATCCTCTTTTGGGTAATCGAAAAATGTGTCTATTCCGACAACTTTAGGGTTATGCTCGTTGATAATGTTAAGCATCATACCAATTTCTGGCCTGCTTAGGTTACTGATGTTGACTAGTACAATTCTTTCGTCCGCAGTAGGATCTTCTCTTAATTGTGACATTACCAGATCGGTAATTGTCATTTCTCCTAATGCTTCTCCAATGGGATCAAATACTTCAAAAATGTTGAATTGCGTAACCGAGCGGAGCAATCCCATTGTTGCAAAAATGAAAATGGTCCCAAGAATAACGTCCAGCCAAAGTTTTCTAAACATACTTTTAGATTTTGCAGGTGATCAAATTCGTTAATTTGCCTGCAAGTAATAGTTATTCTTAATACGAATCAATTCCAAAGTTGGCAAAATATAATTTTTTATTGAAATATATCAATTTTTTTCCTGAAAGGTAACCCAAAGCTTGAAAACTTCTTTTAGAAATAATATCGATGAATTAGAGTCTGGAATTCTGGCTTCAGATCGTGTGATGTTAAGTAAAGCAATTACGCTCATGGAAAGCCAAAAAGAAGAGGACAAGGAGATAGCAAGACAATTACTGGAGCTAATATTGCCTAAATCAGGCAACAGTATAAGAATTGGTGTAACCGGCATACCGGGTGTGGGAAAAAGTACTTTTATCGAAACACTTGGAATAAACTATGCGAACTCCGGAAAGAAAGTAGCAGTGTTGTCAGTCGATCCTTCAAGTTCCAGGTCCGGTGGCAGTATCCTGGGTGATAAAACCCGAATGAACGAGCTTTCAGCACACCCAGATGCCTTTATCAGACCGAGTCCTTCCGGAACACATCTCGGTGGAGTATCACTTAGAACCAGGGAATCGATTTATCTGTGTGAAGCTGCCGGTTATGATATCATCATTGTGGAGACTGTGGGGACTGGTCAATCCGAGTCAGCGGTAAAGGACATGACCGATATCTTTTTGTTGTTGACGATGGCAGGTACCGGAGATGACTTGCAGGGCATAAAAAGAGGGATTATGGAAATGGCAGATCTCCTGCTGGTAAACAAATCCGATGGTCAAAACAAAAAGGAGTCTGAAAAATATGCCATTAGTCTGAAAAACATCATGCAGCTTTTCACGGAATCCATTCCGGGCTGGAAAACCGTGGTCATGAATATTTCAAGTAAAGAAATCACGGGCATCAACGAAGTTATGACTCAGATTTCCAAATATTGCAATCTAAGTCGTGAAACTGGCTATTTTGAAAAGAACAGGAATCATCAAAATCTAAAGTGGTTCAGAGATCTTTTACATGAAAGTTTGATCAATCATTACCTGAAAAAATCAGATAATGAATTAAAAATAAAGCAAATAGAATCCAGCATTGCTACCGGAGAATTGTCAATTCGCGGTGCACTCAAGAAGTTGAAATTATGAACAGCACGCTCACTAAACTCATTTTATTACTGCCTGTTACTTTATTTGTTTCCTGTAGCAAGGAAAAAAATCGGGTAGCAAGGGACTCAAAATCGAATCTGCAGTATGCAAAGAAGTTTGAAATACTGGGAGATCAGTTACGGGTTCTGGAACCCTGGCCAGGTGCTACCAGACCAGTTACTTATGACATTGGGAAGGACATAGAGCGAATTGTGGTCACCTCAACCACTCACTTGCCTTACCTGGAAATGCTTGGTGTTGAACAAAGACTTGTGGGTTTCCCCAATACCTCGTATATCTATTCTCCTCAGATTCGTAGCAATGTCGAGGCAGGAGAAATTTTAGATATAGGAATGGATGGAAACCTAAACATTGAGTTACTTCTTAGCACAAGACCGGATGCTGTGATCGCATTTGATATGGGCAGTGAATCGGCTACACTTGACAAAATTGAAGAATCAAACATTCCTGTTATCTACAATGCCGATTATCTTGAAACATCCGCGCTTGGACGAGCAGAATGGATCAAGTTTTTTGGAGAATTGTTCAATAAAAGAGCTCTGGCTGACTCTATTTTCCGTGAAATCCGAAATCGGTATGATTCGTTGTCCACGCTGGCATCGTCCGTTGACAATAAACCAACTGTATTTTCGGGAGTGATGTACGGAGATATTTGGTTCTTACCAGGTGGTCAGAACTGGGGGGCAAAATTCATTGGTGATGCTGGTGGGAACTATTTATGGGCATCAGATTCCAGCAGTGGTTGGCTGGAATTAAGTTTTGAATCCGTATTTGACAAAGGTAAGGAAGCTGATTTCTGGATTGGGACATCCACGATGAAGCGCAGGTCGGAGCTGGAAAGTCAGGACTCCCGGTATGTGGAGTTTGATGCTTTTGCCAGGGATAATGTCTATTCCTATCATAAGAGATTAGGTCCTGGAGGCGGATTTGACTTCTTCGAATCCGGGTACGCGAGACCTGACCTGGTGCTGGCAGATTATATCAAAATTCTGCATCCTGACCTTTTGCCGAATTACCAAACGGTCTACCTTGAAAAGCTGCCATGAGCCATAATTCTCAAAACAGGAGGCTTACTCTTACCCTGATTGCACTTTCACTGGGGTTAATCTTCTGTTTTTGGTTGAACATGACTTTTGGGTCCGTTTCCATTCCTGCCGCGAAGGTCTTTGGATTTATTTTCGGGAAACAAACGGAAAATGGCAGCTGGGATGTCATACTGATGAATTTCCGTCTTCCTAAGGCACTCACGGCACTGCTGGTCGGTGGCGCACTAGGCTTGAGTGGCCTTCAAATGCAAACATTGTTTCGTAACCCACTTGCAGGCCCTTATGTACTCGGTATAAGCTCCGGGGCCGGATTGGGAGTGGCTTTTGCTATCTTTCTGGGACTTAATTTTGGTGGATTTCTGGAATTGTCCGGTATCGGAAGAAGCTGGCTACTGGCAGCAAGTGCTGGAATCGGTTCTTTTTCGGTATTGATAGTAATCGCGATACTGGCCAATAGAATTTCTGACAGTGTAACGCTTCTTATCATTGGACTTATGTTTGGAGCTACCTCCTCAGCAATAGTTTCGATTCTCCAGTTTTTTAGCCAGGCGGAAAATATTCAGGCATATGTGATCTGGTCATTTGGGACACTAGGTAGTCTTTCATGGACAGAGTTAAAAGTTTTTTCCCTTCTCATAACCATCGGGTTCATTGCTTCATTCGCATTATCCAAACCCCTAAATAGTCTTCTACTCGGAGAAAACTATGCCAAATCCATGGGACTCAAGATCGAGCGAACCCGGATTTTGATCGTCGTCTGTACAAGTATACTGGCAGGCACAGTGACGGCTTTTTGTGGTCCCATTGCATTTCTGGGAATAGCTTTACCACACATTGCGAGAATGCTTTTTCATACGTCCAATCATTTATGGTTGACACCAATCATAATACTTACCGGCGCTATTTTTATGCTATTGTTTGACACCATTGCCCAGTTACCTTTTTCAGAATCAACTCTCCCAATCAATGCAGTAACCTCGCTTTTCGGTGCTCCATTTGTTATTTTTCTATTGCTGAAAAGAAAAAACCTGGGAAGATCCTTTTAGCCTATGAGCGTTCTAAAAGTTTCCAATCTATCTATAGGATACGGCAAGCTCGTAGTAAAAAAGGATATTAACCTGGAGGCTGGCAATGGACAAATTATTTCCATTTTAGGTAGAAATGGCACAGGAAAGACAACATTCATGAAAACAATCGCAGGGTTGCTTTCCGCCAATAATGGGGATGTCTTTATCAGGAATGAGAAATTACAGGGCATCACGCGCGAACAAATGGCCAGGCACATGGCGGTAGTTCTGACGGAAAAACCCTCCACACTGAACCTTACGGTGAAGGAATTAATAGCGCTGGGGCGGCATCCTTATTCGTCATGGTTGGGAAAACTGGATGCGAAAAGTGTTGAAATTGTAGATAAGGTCATCTCGGACGTGGGTCTTAAGGACATATCTTCTTACAAACTATTTGAACTGAGTGATGGTCAGTTGCAGTTGGCAATGATAGGTCGGGCACTGGCTCAGGATACGGACATCATTCTTATGGACGAGCCCACGGCACATCTTGACCTTCCGAACAAGATAGAGGTGATAAGGCTTATTAAATTAATCGCATCGGAAGGAAAAACCATCGTCATCTCCTCTCATGATATCAGATTGTGCATTCAGATCTCCAGCAGAATTTGGCTATTTGGTTTCGATCGACCTGTGCTGGATGTGTTTGGAGAGGATCTTATGCTGTCCGATAAGCTACATGATTACCTGGAAATCGCAGATCAGGACTTTGACTTTGAATATGGTACGTTAACGGAAACTGCCAATGGACCCATCATCTCTCTGGCGGGAGATGATGGGTCCAAATTTTACTGGACTAAGCAAGCACTGCTAAGACACAATTACCAGATTTCTGTCAGAAGCAAAATAAATATCCAGGTCAATCAGGATCATTGGGAACTGGTATCTGAGGACTTTAAAGGTATTTTTTACTCCCTTGAAGAACTATTTGATAAACTGAAAGAGTTAGATCAATCTTCGACTATTGAATCAGATAAGTAGTTGATTTGCCGGGAAGATGTGGACTTATCGACTTCTATCCTTGGAAACTGATAAAACGCTTTGAATAGAGATAGTAAAATGTACATGAGCATGATAGCTCCATAAATTCTAACTTGTTTTAAAGTGATCGTTTTCATTTTGAATCGGGTCGTATGATAATATGTTTCGGAATCAGAATGTGAAATTGGATCACCCAAACTTTAATTTCCTGCCAAACAACCGATGTTCACCTAATGCTTACCTACCAGAGTTTATAAAACTTCCGTTCCAATGCAACGTATGGCTATTAAACGTCATCTAAGCCCCAAACCAGGTTTATGAAATTCATTCTTTTATCTGTAGCATTTATCACCGCTACCAGTTTATTTGGCCAGCGAGCCATCAATGGAAGAGTACTTTCAGCTGCTGACGGTGAACCGCTGCCGTTTGCAACGTTGTCATTTAAAGGCACCTCTCAAGGCACGATTACCAATAAGGAGGGCATGTTTACACTTCTGATTCCGGAAGAGTATGCGGAAGGAGTTCTTCTCGTAAGCTACCTGGGTTATGAAGCAAAAGAAGTCCCGCTGGGAACGGATGTGAGGACACTTACCATACAGTTGGATGAAGCCATTCTACAATTGGATGATATCATCGTAACGCCTCTCGCACCAACAGAATACATCAAGAGGGCCGTAAGAAAGATACCGCAGAATTATGCTTCCAAACCTTTTGGTACACTGGGTTATTATCGCGAATCCTTCGTGGAAAACGATTACTTCATTAACGGATCCGAAGGCATCTTTAAATCTTATTATCCTGCTTATCTGGATACCTTAAAAAACCAGCATCAGCTTCTTTTATACAGGCAGGCATCGGACCTTAGAGACATGGAATTTGCAGAAAGGTGGCTGGATAAAAGAATGGAGAAAGAGCAGAAGAAAGCAAAGAAAAAGGGAGAAGAACCTGAGGAATTCGACGTGAGTGAGGAAATTAGAGAAGGTTTTGGCGGACCGGACAATATTCTTTCAATGGATCTTTCTGAAGGAGACGAGGACTGCCTTGACAGTACTCAATTCAATAAATTCAGGTATGAGTTTGACAACGGTGTAAAATATTATGGAAAGGACCTCCTGGTGATCAAATTTGAGACCAAGAGGGTGGTCGACCATACGCGTCAGGAAGGAAAAATTTTCATTGACATCGAATCAGATGCCATAGTCGCACTGGAGTACGAGGGAGAGGCAGTAATCCCGGTAGTGGTGAGGCCCATACTGTTTGCATTCGGCTTGGGCATCGAAAACCCTCAATTTGTTAAAAAAATCAGATATCAACCTGTCGGTGAGTATTGGTACCCTGAAAATTTTCAATGGCACGTCAATATGAACCTGGTCAAAAGGTACATGTTTCACAAAAACGATAAGTCAGATTTCTTTATCGAGCAGCTTTTCAAGATCAACAACATACAAACAAACGACCCCTCAGAGGTTCCGGAGGATCATAGATTCAAAGGCAGAGATAAAATGGCCGACCAGGTATACAACCCTGGACACCTCAAATGGGAAGACGTAGATACCCTATTGCCAGATAGCTAAAGTCCTAAAAATAGGAAACCCCGGCAGGACGCCGGGGTTTTGAATGGGATTTCAACCTAACCAAATAAGACTCACCAAATTATCAGTCCCCATTCATATTTTTCAACTTGCACGAGTAAAACGATTTATGTCTTTCTCTGGTGCCTCTCTTTGCAATCTTTAACACTCTTACCTCACAATGAGTTTCTTAACTATAGATGAAATGAAAATATTCTTCGCAATGTCCATTTGTAGACATTAATACATCATGCATTTCCTTCAGGGTCATTAAATTGGTTTTCGAAAATGGCCAAAATCGTAATTATTGGAAATGGTATTGCCGGTATAACCACAGCCCGACACGTACGAAAAAGAAGTGACGATGAAATCACCGTGATTTCCGGTGAGTCAGATCATTTTTTTAGCAGGACGGCTCTTATGTACATCTACATGGGCCACATGAAATATGAGCATACAAAACCCTACGAGGACTGGTTCTGGGAGAAAAACAATATCAAGTTGAAAAGGGGCTGGGTCAATGAAGTGGATTTTGATAAAAAAGAACTCAAAGTCGAAAATGAAACGATTCAGTATGATAAACTGGTATTGGCATTGGGGTCAAAACCCAATAAATTCAACTGGCCGGGCATAAACCTAAAGGGTGTTCAGAGTCTTTATAGTCTCCAGGACCTGGAGGAGATGGATGCAAATACACATGGTATCAAAAAGGCTGTTGTAGTTGGTGGTGGGTTAATTGGTATCGAAATGGCCGAAATGCTACACTCAAGAGGGATCGATGTGACTTATTTGGTCAGAGAAAAACATTTCTGGGACATAATGCTTCCTCAGAATGAAGCGGAGATGATCGAACGACACATTCATGAACATGGAATAGATCTTCGGCTTTCAAGCGAGCTGAAGGAAATAAAAGGTGACAGTACTGGTAGAGTCCAATCCGTACTAACTAAGAATGACGAAGAAATAGAATGCCAATTCGTAGGGTTGACCATCGGAGTTTCTCCAAATATTGATTTGGTTAAAGACTCTGCCCTTGAAACGAAAAAGGGCATTGTCGTGAATGAATTCCTCGAAACAAATATTCCGGATGTCTATGCTATCGGAGACTGCGCGGAAGTCAACAACCCTAAAACTGGTCGTCGTGCCATTGAACCTGTTTGGTATACAGGTAGGATCATGGGTGAGACATTAGGCAGAACACTAACAGGTGATAGAAACGAATATTCACCTGGTGTTTGGTTCAACTCAGCTAAATTTTTTGACATAGAGTACCAGACATATGGCATTGTGGACCCGGTTCTAACTGACAATCAAAAAAGTTTTTACTGGCAAAATGAGGAGGCTACAAAATGCCTTCATTTCGTCATGGATGCATCGGACCGACATATTATAGGAGTAAATGCTCTTGGCTTCAGGTTGCGGCATGAATTGTTGGATAAATGGATCTCTGCGAGGCGGTCTATGGATGAAATTGTTTCAGAATTATCTGACGCTAATTTCGATCCGGAATTGTATCTGAGGTATGAACCTCAAATAATCTCATCCTATAATGAGCAGTTCGGCACATCCCTTTCCAGCAAAAAGAAATCCTGGACCAGAATTCTAAACATAATAGGAAAATGACAGATTCTCTAAGCATATCAAATCCTCATCCTCCTCAGACTGACGCCATACAGAAATTTGGATTATTCCTTGCCGGAGCGGGTGTTTTACTTCTCCTTGGCGCCTGGGCAGGATTAGAATTGCCTGGGGCGATTGGTCTCTGGATTTCGATAGGAGGAATTCTTGCGGGAACTTCTGTTTATGGGATCAGAACGTACGCCAAAGTCCCGGCTGGCATAAAGAATAATGGCGTTTATTTCAGATCTCTTACCAACCGTGGCGCCATAGGCTGGGTGGTCGGCATTATCCTCACAGGCTTTTATGTATGTATTTATTGGTTCCCGGAATATGTGGGATTTGGTGAGGATGGCAACTCCGGATTGGTAAAATTATTCGATCCACTTAGTCAATTTCTGAAAGGCACCCCTGCCACACAATGGTTCATGTATGGCACTTTATACACTTTAGCAATTCTGGCTCTCGGCATTAAATTTTTCTATAAATATCGCCATAACAGATACCAAAAACTCAGGACCATTTCAGTTGTATTGGCTCAGCTGGTCCTGGCTTATTTCATTCCCGAGATCATGGAAGGCCTCAACCAGGAGAATCCATATTTTGCCAAGGACCTGAAAAACATGTGGCCATTGCAGTATTATTTCTTTGACCATTGGCACATTGATGCTATGCGCAATTCCGGTTCACTTGGCATGTTTTACCTGGTTTGGGGAATTTTGCTATTTACCGTTCTGACGCCCATCATTACTTATTTTGCAGGCAAAAGGTGGTACTGCTCATGGGTCTGCGGTTGCGGTGGCCTGGCCGAGACAGCTGGCGACCCTTTCAGGCATTTATCGTCAAAAAAACTTAAGTCCTGGCAACTGGAACGCTACCTGATTCATGCTGTCCTTGTGTTTATTGTGATCACTACCGTCGCGGTGCTCTATGGATATTTTACAGGAAGCGGGCAATTTTTGGGTCTGAATATTTACCATAATTTCCAGCGCCCATATGGTTTTCTAATTGGCGCCATGTTTTCCGGTGTGATAGGAGTCGGCTTTTATCCTTTACTAGGCAATAGAGTCTGGTGTCGGTTTGGATGTCCGCTCGCCGCATACATGGGCATCATTCAGCGATTCAAATCCAGGTTCAGAATCACCACAAATGGTGGCCAGTGTATCTCATGTGGCAATTGTTCTACGTACTGCGAACAGGGAATCGATGTGAGATGGTATGCACAGAGAGGTCAAAATATCGTGCGTGCTTCTTGTGTAGGATGCGGAATATGCTCTGCAGTTTGCCCACGAGGTGTATTGAAATTAGAGAATGGCCCCGAGAAAGATCGATTGCATGAGAATGCAATAGATGTCCGTCCCGGTGGGCCAAAAATCATGCAGTGATCAGCTTCCTTTAAATTCGGCAGTCACTAACTCCTGAACGATTTTCCATTCGCCTCCGAAGTTGACTAGAGATAATAACGACTTCATGGTCGCTTTTTCTCCTTCCATTGTAATTTTTAATGCGGCATTCACGTCATCAAACCAAATCGTCTCCAGGAGGGTTGCTTTGCGGGTATCCCCACCAAATTCTCTGTCACGGATCTTTTGAAGATGAACTTCCCTTGGAATATTTGATAACTCAGTTTTGTCACCATCATGCCAGATGATCCTGAAAGTTTCATGTGTCAATGCGGACAGTGTTTCCGAATTCTGCTCATCGCCAGCCTTGCTGTACTTCATTACGAGCTGTTCGAAGTCGATACTTTGGGCATGGGACTTTACAATTCCGAATGCCACGAGTGAGATAAATAATAGTAGTTTCATTAGTTATTTGTTTTAAAGTTTATCCAGGTTCCAATTCTTTTCCTTGAGTGATGATTGAGATCAAATGATTCGCTATAAGCAAACCACACATACAATTGATCATTTGCCTTAAATGTTGGTGAGTAATCAGAAAGAGATTCCAAAGGCAACGAAAATTCCAAGGTAGACTTTCCATTCTTTTTAGCGAATTGGCAATCTCTCAAACTGGCTCCTTCCCCAAGATCATGTAGCGAGGAATGTCGCCCTATTGCAGTGACGAAATGATCTTCTACCACTTGAAATTGATTTTGGATCGTCCCAAAAACGAGGTAAGAGCCATCAATGCGCTCTTCATTATTAAAACCGAGCATAAGCCAACCTTCACATTTTGCTGATACTTGAAAATGGATCCTGTCCGCCAGAAAATAATATCGAAGGTCAAAATCCTCAATGGTGAGTTCGTCGCCGCCGGAAAAATTTATCAGTATCAGGTTCAGGATTGTTTTTATTGATAACATAATTATTGATATGTCAATTATTAGAAAAAAATTTAAGATCGATCAAAATTTTTAATCATTCTTTCTGCTACAATTCGGAATACATTCAATTCCTCTCTGGAGATCCCCTCAAGTCCCATTCTCCGCTTTTCTATCGCATGTGGTATCACCATGTCCACTATTTGTTTTCCTTTTTTGGTAAGCTCTAGCTCAAACGTTCTTCTGTCCTCTGTTCCCATTTTTCTTTCCACCAGGTCCTTTTTAACCAAGAGGTCAAGCGTACGTGTCACTGAAGCCGGATCTTTAAAAGTACTGTCGGACAATTGTTTCTGATTTGTAGACTGGACTTCATTCAGACGCTTGAGCAATATCCACTGATCTACACTTAAATCGAGCTCCAGTTCGTTGAAAAATCGGGCTGTTGCCCTTTTTTTGGCCCGAGCCAACTGATCTATCCAGAAAAAATAAATGTCTGTGAGTTCTTTCCCAGTCTCTTCCATCAATTATTGATATATCAACTAATACGGAAACAAATTTATTTGGTTTCAGTTAAAAGTCTAAACATTCTAAATTGCATACATGGTCAAATACTCAATTCTATTACTCTTACTGGTCGGTTATCAGGATCTGGAAGTTCTCCTGGATCGAGGTTATGAACAATACTCCAATGAACAATACCAGGAGGCACTGGAAACTTTCAACCAGGCCGCAAAGCTGAAACCGGACAACGCTGAGACATATTTATTGCGTGGAATGACCCAGTTCGGGCTTCAACAAATCAGGGAAAGTGTGGAAGATCTGGAAAAAGCAATCGAAATCGATCCATATTATTCAGAGGCATACCAGGAGCTGGGCTATGTATACCTGGTGAGTCAGGCACCGGCCGAAGCTGTGAAGGCATTTGATAAGGCTATTGAGCTAAATCCAAGCGCTGAATTATATGTGAACCGCGGTACAGCCAAATGCATGATGAACGACCGCGAAGGGGCCGAAGCTGACTGGAAAATCGCTACTTCTCTTGGTGTAGATTACTCGGAAATGATGGTTTGCGATTGAAATAGCTAATATTTCCTACTGATGTAGACAAAATGTAGTCGCCTGTTACTCGCTATTACCATTTCAATTTTCCAATTTGGCTGTGTTAAAATCAGCTATTGGAATTATGAATGTATTAAGATCACACAATTATGGCACCTGGGCCAAAGTAACAGTTCTCGCGGTAGTCGTTATTCTTATCGTTTTCTTTTCAATTCAGGTCTACTTTAAGCTTAGCTTCGTTGACTATGAATATGTACGTTATGGAAGAGTTGATTTTGCAGACAGTTCTATTTCGTCGGATGAGAGCGAGTTAATTGAAGATGCCATTGAGAATATCGATGGCGTAATAGGTCATTCGCTGGATCTGCAGACTGGAACAATGCTTTACCGGATTGACAGCCGCATTTCGAATGTTAGAGATGTTTATCATCAGTTTTCTTATAGATATTCAGGAATCTCTACGCTTCAGGTTGCTAAAACACATTTAGACGAAATACCATAAACACCAAGAAATCCTATTGGGGCTCACCAGCTTTTTACTCAATTTTTCATACACCTGTGGATCCCATTCTTTTCGGATGGGGTTCTTTTTTACAATCAATTTCGACATAATCGAAACATATCCGGTTCTGTTTCGTTAGAATTGCAAATTCGACATAATCGAAATTAATTATCAGGCTAATCTGATAACTTGGTAAAAAAAAGTTACTGTCCGAGTGAATAAGCAGGGAATGTCGTCACCAAATTGGGTCAATAGATTGATGGAATTCATCTGTGACGAGAGGCTTTGGGAAGGTATCAGAGGAGATCTGGAGGAGATTTTTATCGAAAATGTCGAAGAAAAAGGTCTGCTGAGGGCTCGGTTCATTTACATCCTGAATGCGCTGGGGTTTATGCGACCAAAATTTTTTAAGTCGAAAAAAACTCAAAGCAACATGAAAGCGATCTGGACCAACTACTTCATCACCTCGCTTAGATCCATCAGGCGAAATAAACTGTATTTTGGTATAAACCTCTTAGGATTAATTCTTTCAGTCTCGTGCACAATTTACGCTCTGATCTATATCAAAGAGGAATTAGCCGTAGATACCACGCTTTTCAAAAGTGATGATACTTTCCGATTGTATAAACGCTACATCAATGTTCCGGAAAATGTGGATCATCTGACGAGCGAGACCTCCGGAATGATGGGGCCTACGATGCATGAGGAATATCCGGAAGTCCTCGATTTTACGAGATTATGCACATTTTTCGGAGACGTAGTGGCATCGAATGGTGATCACAATATTGTCATCGAAAATTTCTATTTCGCGGACAGTACTTTCCTTGACTTCTTCAATTATACCTTGATCGCCGGTGATCCGGAAAATGTCTTGAATGCTCCTTCTACCATTCTCCTTTCAGAATCCTCTGCCCAATTGCTTTTCCCGGATTCAGATCCGATTGGCCAATCGATTGAAGGGTTGAACGGAGTAACTTTTGCGGTCACTGGAATTTTGGCGGACCCATCTCCCGATTCACACCTTCGATTTGATGCCGTAGCTTCCTGGTCCACCACTACCCCAGGAGTTGGGGCCTTGAATTGGGCCTGGATGAACAATTGGCTGGCACAGGGTATTCAGACTTACGTCAAATTAGGGGCAGGTGTGGATGTCCCCGGACTTGTGGAGAAGTTGCCGAATATGATGAAAAATCATTTTGAGGAAAGAGCAGATCAATATTTTCTTAAACTGCAGCCAGCGAATGAGATATATCTTTTCAGCGATGATATCAACATCGTCACAGGTACCTACAAAGGCAGTTTTCGTTTCGTAATGATATTGGGATTCTCCGCATTCCTGATATTAATAATTGCCATTGTCAACTGTATTAACATTTCTCTTTCAAAGGTTAGCCATAATAACCTGGAGATAGGGGTCAGAAAGGTGATGGGGTCAAACCATACGCAACTTGTCTACAGATTCATATCTGAAACGCTCATCAGTACAGTTCTGGCTACGATCATAGGCGTACTGCTCCTCGCTTCAATGCTTCCATGGCTGAATCAGCTGACAGGTAAGTCAATCCAGCCTGATGATATGTTGCAGTTGGAAATAGTGCTTTTTCTAATACTCTTTATCATCGTCCTTAGTCTGGCAGTTGGCCTGTACCCGGCCCTCGTCAGAGCATCCACGCCTGCCTCTATCATTCTTCGACGAGGACATTCGAACAATGGTCTGCTTGGTGCATTCCGCAAAGGTCTCCTGGGACTTCAGTATGCCATATCATTCACCCTGATTATTTCTGCTATCATCATCTCCCAGCAGATTTCTTATGTAAAGAACAAACCCCTAGGCTTTGACAAAGAAGATCTGATCGTGCTGGATGTGGACAATGAAATCGGTGAAAAAATGGATGTTTTCGAAGCAAAATTATTGGAGCATCCAAATATTCAATCCATCACAAGTTCGCTTAACGCAATTGGTCACGGCAGCTACTCTACGACCGTTTTTGCGGAAGGAAGACCAGATGATTTCGGTGTAAGGATTTATGCCATAGATCCGCTTTTCATTGACACTTACAAAATGAATCTGGTGGACGGCCGGGATTTTTTAAAAAATTCCACCGCCGATAGCCTGAACATCATTGTCAACAAGACTTTGGTAGACTTCCTTGGTTGGAGCGATCCGATTGGAAAGAGAATCAAATTCACCCATGAAGCTGATTATGTGACAATCATCGGGGTCCTGGAAGACTTTCATTATTACCCCCTTACAACCAGCAGAATCGAACCCATGATCCTTTACCTGGATGCGTTCAGCAACGAGTCCGCAACAGTTAGAATTGGAAACGGAGACCTTGCGGCCACGCTCAGCCATATAGAATCAAGCTGGAATGAACTGGCAAGTCGAACGCCATTTGATTTTTTCTTTGTGAGTAATTGGTTTGATGGGCTTTATCAGAAAGAGACACAGCTCTTCACCACGGCGACGTTGTATTCCTCAATATGCATTTTTCTTTCTGCAATGGGTCTTTTTGGTCTTACGGCCCTGTCTTTGCAGCATCGCCGCAAAGAAATAAGCATCAGAAAGGTTTTGGGTGCGGACACCGGTGGAATCGTGTCCATGGTCAACAAACAATTTCTCATCATTGTAGTAATTGGTTTCATTTTGTCCATTCCGATAGCATACTGGGCCACATCAAGCTGGCTGGATCAATTTGCCTATAGAATAAACATTGAAATGTGGGCTTTCATTATCGGAGGCTCATCGGTGATCGTTGCAAGCATGCTCATCACTACCCTGCTGTCCATGAATGCTGCACTTGTAAACCCGTCAGACTCACTAAATCGGGAATGAGAAATTTAAATACTTGAACCTATGAAAGGAACTAACCTTGGAGAACTAGAAGAACTGATCATGCTCGCTGTAGCCATCCTGCAGGAAGAGGCTTATGGTGTAGCCATCCAAAAGGAAATTGAAAAGCGAGCCGGAAGAAAGATCACCATAAGTACGGTGCATTCGGTGTTGTCCAGGTTAGAAAAAAAGGGGTTTGCCAATAGCAGATACGATGGAGCCACACCGGAACGAGGAGGGAGGCGCAAGCATATTTTTCAATTGTCTAATTCCGGAAAACAGACCCTTGAGGAAGCCCGCGAACTGCGGAACAGCATGTGGGAGGCAGTGCCCGGGTTCTCCTCGTGATTTCCTGGAATGAAGACCATTTATCTTCATTCGTCTTTCCCCGGAATTTTACGCTAATCCCCGTCGTCATTCCCCGGATTTTCGCAGAAAATCCTAGGGGAATCTCAAAGTAAAGACACGTAACTGTAAACAAGATTCCCTTAGAATACCACCGCCAATGTACTCCCTTAGATTCAGGGAATGACGTAACCCAGCCCCCAAAACACTTTTACCACCAATTCCACCTCCCCCTCTGCAACCTTTTCCATTTTCGGCGGTATTTAAGGAAACCCGACTTTGGTCATAAACTCAAAATACCATGCTTCGAAGCCACCTGATCGTTGCGCTAAGGAACCTTACGCGACATTCTTTTTATTCCTTTATCAACATCTTCGGCCTTACCATCGGTATGTCTGCCGGATTCCTGATCCTGCAATATGTTCACTATGAACTCTCCTATGACTCCTTTTTTGAGAATAAGGAAAATATCTATCGCGTCCGAACGGACCGCTACAATGACGGTGAACTGACCACCCAATGGGCAGCAGGCTGTGCTGGCGTGGGTTATCACATGAAAGAAGATTTTCCGGAAGTAGAGGAATTCGTGACGATCCGAAGCAGCGCCGCTGAGATTTCATACGATCGCAAATACTTCAACCTGGAGTTCCCCTATTTTGCCGATAAGACATTTTTCCAGGTGTTTTCAATCCCGTTGCTTCGAGGGGTGGACAGCCTCGTATTAAAAGATCCCTACTCAGTTGTACTCAGTGAGACCACCGCAAGAAAAATTTTTGGGGATGAAGATCCGATGGGTAAAATCATAAGGACAAATGACGTCAATGAATTCAAAGTGACCGGTATTTATCAGGATATCCCGGATAATTCCCACATGAAATTCGATCTTCTGTACTCTTTTGAAACGTACCTTTCACTTGTTAGTGAAGACGCCAGAACCGCCTGGCAATGGGACGGATTTCTAAATTATGTAAAACTCAGACCCGGCACGGATTCAAAGGCCCTTCAGGAAAAATTCCCGGATTTCGTGGAAGCGCGCGAAGGTGATCAGTTGAGAGAATATGGAGCCTGGATGGAATTTGTATTACAACCATTGGACAAAATCCATCTCACATCTAACTATAGGGCGGAAATAAAACCTACAGGAAGCGAAACCACCACATACTTCCTGCTGGTAATTGGACTGTTTGTACTGTTTATCGCCTGGATCAATTACATCAATCTTACCACAGCCCGATCCATGAGCAGAGCACGCGAAGTGGGCATAAGAAAAGTGATGGGCAGCCACAAAATGCAGCTGATCCGACAGTTTATGCTGGAATCTCTTCTCATCAATATGGTGGCCTTCATTATCTCAGCCATCATCGTGATTTCAGTTTTTCCCTTTTTCAACAATTTCGTTGGAAGGGAAGTGCTTTACACCTGGCCAGGTACCACGTATTTTTGGCTCGGACTGATTGCCTTGTTTAGTGCTGGTATCCTACTGTCCGGCTTCTACCCTGCCCTGGTATTGTCGAGGTTCAAACCGGTAACAGTACTTAAGGGGAGGTTTTCCGGAAGTGCCGGAGGTAACTTGCTAAGAAAAGGCCTGGTTACTTTTCAGTTTCTGGCATCCATGGTGCTCATCACCGGTACTTTCGTAGTGTATCAGCAAATGGATTTTCTCCAATCCCAGGACCTGGGTGTCAAGATCGAACAGACCATGATCATCGAAACACCTAATTACCAAAGTGACTCGGTACTTTCCTCCAAGGAAAACATTTTCAGAAACGGAATGCTTTCAGAATCTACTGTCAGCAGTATCGCCACTTCCACGGCTGTACCGGGTAGAACGCCCAACTGGAATGCCGGAGGCGTGAGATTGGTCAGTGAGACTCCTGCCCAAAGTAATCAGTACAGGGTTTTGGGTGCCGATGATCAGTTTATGGATTTTTATGGCCTTGAGGTAATTGCAGGAAGGAAATTTGACAGAAGCTTTGGATCTGAATCTTCCAATATCATTTTTAACGAAGCCGCCATGCAAAGAATGGGTTTCTCAGATCCGGAAGAATTCCTCAATCAAAAAATCTACTTCTGGGGTGACACTTTTAATGTGGTGGGTGTAGTTAAAAATTATCGACAGGAGTCCCCTAAGGCGGCATATGACGCTCTGATATTCCGGTATTTCAATTCACCTTCAGGACTGTATTCCATAAAGTTGAGCAGTGGCAATATCCGAAATTCCGTGGAACAAGTGAGGTCTCAATGGGAAAGGGCGTTTGGGAATAAGACATTCGATTTCTTCTTCCTGGACGATTACTACAATGAGCAGTATAAGGCGGAAACAAAATTTGGAAGCATTTTCGGGTTGTTTGCCGGACTGGCCATCGTGGTGGCGTGCCTGGGCTTATTCGGTCTCGCTTCCTATATCACAAGCCTCCGATCCAAAGAGGTTGGGGTCCGCAAAGTGCTTGGCGCCAGCCTTCAAAGTCTCTGGTCTTTACTGACCACTGACTTCCTTAAACTTGTGGGCATTTCGATTGCGGTTTCCGTACCTGTCTCCTACTATCTTATGGATGGTTGGTTGCAGGATTTTGCCAACAGGATCAGCCTGAATGTGTGGATATTTCTTTTCCCCTCACTTGTTCTGATCGTTATCAGCATTTTGACCGTATCCTACCATACGCTCAGGACCGCTCAAATGAACCCCGCGACAACTTTGAAAGAAGAATAGGCTGAACTTTAGATTTCCTTCAGGAGTTTTTCGTATTAAGAATCAAAAACAACCTGAAGAAATGAAAAACATACTTAAAAGCATTCTTTTTATTCTACCAGGATTGGCTGTAGCCCAATCTTCGGATAAAATTGAGACGAGCGCCGGTACTGTGACCATAAATCCTGTAGTTCACGGTACGTTGGTGTTGGAATGGAACGATCAAACCATTTATGTTGATCCCTACGGAGGAGGTGAGAAATTCGCAAATTTTGACGATGCCGACATCATTCTGATCACAGATATCCACGGAGACCATCACAACCAGGAGACTCTGGATGCCCTTAATACGGAAAGTTCAACCTTTGTTGTACCACAAGCTGTGGCTGATAAACTGCCGGATTCCTATGAGGTGAAAGTCATTGGAAATGGTGAATCAATGGAACTAAATGGCCTATCCATCGCGGCTATACCCATGTACAATTTACCGGAAGATGCCGATTCAAGACACACAAAAGGACGTGGAAATGGATACATTTTGACCATTGGCGACAAGAAAATTTATATGTCCGGCGATACTGAAGATATTCCGGAGATGAGGAGTCTGACAGATATTGATGTGGCATTTGTTTGTATGAACCTGCCCTATACGATGGACATCAACCAGGCTGCTTCGGCAGTTTCCGAGTTCAAGCCTGGCATAGTATATCCTTACCATTACAGAGGTCAAGGCGGACTGGCGGACACGGAGAAATTTAAATCTCTCGTAAACGAAAGTGCCCCGGAAGTGGAAGTAAGAATAAGAAATTGGTATTCGGAATAAGGAGTTATTACCCAAAAAATTAACTGAATGGAATCCCAAAGGCACTTAAGTCTTTGGGATTTTTTTATGCTTACATCGTACTTGGCATAAATTATGCAAACCAAGTAATCTCTCTCCTTCTTTCTCAAGGAGGAACGCGAAGAGAATAGCACGCCAAATAATAGTCTTTGATCATTTTTTTTTAAATTCTACCGAAATCCCAACACCATGAAACCCTGGTACTTTATAATACCATTAGTTTTTGTAATCGTCAGCTGCTCAGGTAGCCGCACCGTAACCTTAAATGCACTGAGACCTGCGGAGATCACTTTTGATCCATCCGTAAACACCAT
The DNA here is from genome assembly GCA_965228045.1 of Cyclobacteriaceae bacterium. Taxonomy (GTDB): domain Bacteria; phylum Bacteroidota; class Bacteroidia; order Cytophagales; family Cyclobacteriaceae; genus JANQEU01. The sequence continues at coordinate 4,510,876 of OZ245789.1, forward strand.
CCTGATCGTAGACAGGACCAAATTTGATAAGAAAGCGGTCAACATCATCGAGGGAATCCTAACGGGCGAACTACCACAGGAAGACCTTGCCGGAATTCAGTCCTTCATCAGCGCATTCCAGCTACAACTGAATCAATCCCCCAGATTAAACGCCAAAATTGCTACGGAAAAACTCACAGGGAATAGTGTGACATCGGCCTTTCCCACCCAACTATCCTGGAGTCGGGTAAACCAGCTTTGCAGAAAGTACAATGCCCAGGTACTGCTTGCTCTGGAAATTTACGACTCTGATATGCTTATAACAGATGGCAAAAGAGTAGTAGAAAGAACGATAAAATCCGATAGCACGGAGCGTGTTGTAAAAGTGGATGAGTACTATGCGGAGGGTGTGGCCAATATTACGATAGGACTGAAACTTTACGACCCGGAAAATGAAACCATTGTGGATCGGCAGCTATTTAAAAGATCCAATAGTTGGGAAGCTGCGGCTGACTCAAAGCGGGAAGCCCTCGCCAAACTCATAAATAAGGGAGATGCAAATCGATACTTAAGTGAAGCGGTGGGTTCGAGCTATGCCTACCGTGTGGCTCCGATGACCATACAAATTACCCGTTCATTTCGCGGTAAGCACAAAAAAGCTCCGGAACTGGAGCGAGGATCACGGCATGCTGATGTTGGTAATTGGGATATGGCGAGAAGAGTCTGGGAAAGTGGAATTAGAAATGCTCCCAAAAAACAACAGGGGTATTTTGCCTATAACATTGCCCTTGCTTATGAGGTAATGGGTGATTTGCAATCGGCCCGGGAATGGGCACAAAAGGCATATACTCAGTATGGAAATAAAGACGCCCGTAACTATAGCTATACACTTAGCAATAGAATGGCAGATGAAACTAAATTACAACAACAAATGAATTGATTTTTTACAACTCATTTGTACAATATTCGTAGACGCGTACTAACAATGAAAATGAAATCCTCTGCTGGTGCTGGTTCGGATGCCAGGATCAGTAAAACCATGGGCCCCGTAGACAATTTGGAGACCCATCTGCACCCGGACTGGTGGAAAAAAATCTTCAACTCCATGTACCTGAAAACAGATGCCGATGTAGTGGAAGATGAAACCATCACAAAATCCGAGATCACGCTCTTCAAGGAAATTCTCGGTATTAAAAATGGTGATCGTATGCTGGACCTTGCCTGCGGTCAGGGTCGACACCTGATAGAGATGGGAACTCGAGGTCAGTTTGACCTTTTTGGTATGGATCGCTCAAGATACCTCATCCAGCGAGCCAAAAGCATATCAAAGAAAAAAGGACTTAGCATAAATTTTAAAGAAGGTGACGCCAGAAAACTCCCCTATCCCAATGACACATTTAATTATGTGACAATTCTGGGTAATAGTTTTGGCTACTTCGAAGCAACAGAGGATGACATTAAAATTCTGAAGGAAATATTCCGCGTCCTTAAACCCGAAGGAAAACTCCTCATGGACGTTGCCGACGGTGAATTTCTAAGAAAAAACTTCACCGCACGAAGCTGGGAATGGATTGATAAAAAACTATTTGTTTGCCGGGAACGATCTCTTGCTGCTGATCAGGAACGTTTAATTTCCCGTGAAGTAGTCACTCATACGGACAAAGGCGTCCTTGTTGATCAATTCTACGCTGAGAGACTTTATACTAAAGAAAAACTATCCAGTCTGGTCAAGCAAATTGGTTTTCAAAATATTGAGTTCCATGGCAACCTGGAGGTTGATTCTCAAAGAAAACAGGACCTGGGTATGATGGAGAACAGGTTCATTCTTACCTGTGCTGCTATCAAGGAATGGACTCCAAAAAAGTCATCGAAAGATGTTAAGAATGTGGTGGTATTGATGGGCGATCCGTCCCTGCAGGATGTAATCAAACCGGCAGGTGTATTTGATTCGGATGACATGGAGACCATTGACAAACTGAAGATTGCCCTAAGCAAAATAGATGGATTTAAATTCAGTTATCTCAACAACCATAAAAACCTGGTTTCTGACCTTCAGAAAATCAAAGAAAAAAGCGACCTGGTGCTCAACCTCTGCGATGAGGGTTTTAATAATGACGCCCGAAAAGAACTGCATGTGCCAGCAATGCTTGAGATAATGGGTATCCCCTACACGGGGTCAAATCCACAGACTCTTGCGTACTGTTATGACAAGTCGCTGATCAGGGGTATCGCGAATGAAATTGGCGTGCCCGTCGCGGATGCTTTTGTGATCACGGCGGAGGACAACCTGTACGAATTGAACATACCTTTTCCGGTGATTGCCAAACCAAACTTTGGAGATTCGAGCTTCGGCATTACCAAAGACAACGTGGCATACAAAGTAGAGGAGCTTTCCAATGCCATTCTCCGTATCAAGAAGCAGTTCGGATATAACAACCCGATCCTGGTAGAAGAATTTCTCACAGGCGCTGAAGTGTCGGTTGGAGTAATCGGTAATGAAGGCAATACCACAGTCCTTCCGATTATTGAAGAGGACTATTCAGAATTACCGGAAGGTTTGCCTAAAATATGTGGCTATGAGGCCAAATGGCTGCAAGATTCTCCCTACATGCAGACTTTGAGATCGATTAGGGCCACTCTTCCGATCGAGACAGAACAAATATTGGTCAGTAGCAGTCTTAGACTTTTTCAGCGACTGGAGTGCCGGGATTATTGTCGCTTTGACTGGAGACTGAACAGCCAGGGGCAGCCAAAACTATTGGAAGTGAACCCGAATCCCGGTTGGTGCTGGGACGGACATCTCGCTAAGATGAGCAGCATAGGTGGCATGGACTATTCGCAAATGCTTCAGGCTATCCTTAATGCCGCCGAAACCAGATATAACGTGCAGACGATGACTATTTGAGGAATATCATAGATATTGTATGTGATATGTCTTCTATAATCAAAGTAAGCGCAAACGATCTTGAGTTTGATGTCCGGGTATCCGGCGATAAAGGTGACATTCCAGTCATCATGCTCCATGGTTTCCCGGAAACCAATCATATGTATACCCCTTTGATGGAAAGCCTAAACAGGGAAAATTATTACTGCGTAGCACCCAATCTACGTGGGTATTCACCAAATGCCAGGCCAAAAAGCAAGAAAAGTTACCGGGTAGACCTTTTGGCCAGTGACGTAGTTGAGATTGCCCGAGCACTGGATATTGATAAGTTTCATCTTATAGGACATGACTGGGGTGCGATGGTGGGTTGGTACATGGCACATCATTACGAGGATCACTTATTAAGCTGGACCGCACTTTCCATTCCACATCCACAGGCATTTGGTGAGGCCATTGCCAATGACCCTGAACAAAAGAAAATGAGCGCTTACATCAAACGCTTTCAGATTCCATGGCTCCCTGAGAGATCCATCCGTAAAAATGATTTCTCCATTTTCAAAAGACTATGGAAAAACTCGAGTCAGGAAGAGGTTGACGACTATTTATCTGTCTTTCGAGGCAAGGGAGCTGTCACAGCAGGGCTCAATTATTATCGCGCCAACCATAAAATGCTGAAACAGGCGCCTTATAAAACAATATTAGGCAAGGTGAGGGTCCCAACACTTTTTGTCTGGGGACAAAAGGATTTCGCTATCGGAAAAACAGGTGTAGATAACTGCACAAATTTTGTCAGCCGAGAGTATGAGTTGGTCCGGGTGGATGGTGGTCACTGGCTGATGCAGACCAACTTCCCGGAGCTTGAAAAGCACATCAAGTCTCATCTGAAAAAACACTCATCACCTGTTCAACTTCCGTAGGTTATTTGCCTGCAAGAGGGCGAATACAGCTACTATCGAAGCTATCAGAATTACGAGCACATAACCTATAGTAGATACATCAAAAGGTTTAGTCATCAATAGGATAAAACTACCCACAACCCAGGCCCAATCCTGATAAATGATCACTTTGATCTGCAAGGGGTTTAATGGCTTACGAGTAGCAGCATAAAGTAATGACATCACAAATAAAAGCAACCCAATTCCGATCCAAATCAGAATGCCAGCATTCTCCAGGTTTAGCAGATTAGCTACCTCTTGATTAAATCCAGTGAGGATTATCCCTGATATGAAACTGAATGCAGCATTTGAAAGTACGGCTTTCCTCAGCAACTTTTCCGACTTCATGATTTTAATACCGGTTTTCGTTCAACTTGCTTTTTCAATGCTTCATTCATTTTTTTGAAACCAGTTACGGTGCTCTCCCCGATCATTTTAATAAGTGGTTTGACCAGGATTCCGGTGAACTTCTCGCCATGAATAAACTTTGTGGTGCCGCTATCAGTGGACTGCAAAATAAAGTAGTGCTCCCCATCAAATAGACCTTTGACAAAGAGGTGTCCCAGCCACCGGAACTCTTTGTTTTCGTCAGCGTTCAAAACTGTAGGAGTAAATTCCATAGGCTTTTTACCATCAGGCTGGATCAAAGCCTTTATTTGACTACCCACTTTGGGTTCACCCTCAAGCTTAAGGATAAATGGGTTCCAGTTTCCATAGTTTTGGTGATCCATTAGCACCTTCCATACTTCCTTGGGAGAGGCAGCTATTTCAATACTTGTTTCGAGATTTGTCATCGTTTTTTTATTTAATCTTATATGACAAAGCTCCGGAAATAGCGAAATGATTGCTTTGCTTTTAACGACAGGCATTTGACATTTGACGACATTCTCATTTAACTTTAGAATATGGCTTTCAATGGGAGGTTTGTTTTGAATATGATCCATTTCGGCGTACGAAAAGGAGTCAGTTTGAAAGCTCTCCTTGAGCTATCAGGAAAATCCGAAGAGGAGCTGACTCAGGAAGATTGTACGCTGGAAAGCGAAACCTATAATCAAATCATTGAGTACTCTATTCAGAAGTCTGGTGATCAGTACCTGGGTCTGCATGCCGGTGAAAATCTGAATCTTGCCGCCGCCGGAATCATATTACAATTGGTACAAACAAGCAAAACGATCAAACAGGCATTGGAGCTTTGCTGTGAATATGCAAACCTGGGGTGCAGCTCTCTTCCGATGTCCCTGACAAAAAACAAAGAATACTACGAGGTATCACTCACACCGGATCCAGTATGGTTTCTTCAATCCGAGTTGGTGGTCAGGCATACAACAGAAGGAGTCCTGGCTTTTACGATCCGGGAGTTTCATTCTCTCACAAGAATGAAGCAATATCCGGTAGAAATTCATTTTACCTGGGATAAGGATAGAGATGCAGCAGAGTTGGAGCGTGTGTTTGGTTGTCCGGTTTACTTCAATAGGGATAAAATCGCGGTCATCCTGAAAAAAGAAGATGTCGAGCGTGAGGTGCTCACCTCTGATTATGGTTTACTTCAGGTGCTGATTACTCATGCATCACAAAAATCTCAGGCATTAAAAGAAGGCAAAAATTTTTCAAACATCGTCAGGGAATCTGTTGTCAACCTGATCAAACCTCATTTTCCTACTATTCAGGAAGTGGCCTCTCATCTTAACATGACACCCAGAACACTACAAAGAAGATTGAAGGAAGAAGGCCTTGTGTTCAAGGAGATGATTGAAGAGCTTCGTAAGGAATTTGCCATGGGATACCTACGTAAAGATTTGTCGATCGGAGAGGTGGCATATCTACTTAGCTACGCTGACATTAGCGCATTTACCCGGGCCTTTAAAAAATGGACCGGAAAGTCACCTTCAGAATTTAGAAAGGAAATGCTGGTATGAATTTCGACGTAGGTATGATCATCATGGCAGGCTTATACATTATTGCCGGGCTCAATCATTTCATCAATCCAAAATTTTATAAACGCATAATTCCCCCTGTATTTGGGAACAAAGATTTGATAAATCAAGTCAGCGGAGCAGCAGAAATCCTACTTGCAATCGGACTCTTTACACCATACAGGTCACTCGCTGCCTGGGGAATTGTCGCGCTTCTGATCGCTGTCTTCCCTGCCAACGTGTACCACCTTCAACAAAAAGGTGCGGGAATGAAAATACCCATTTGGGCTCTATGGGGCCGCTTGCCAATGCAGTTCCTCTTGATTTGGTGGGCATATAGCTACACCTAAATCCGGTTTTATTAAGTTTGGGATAAACCCTTACCTTATGAAGCAGCTTCTTACGATAATTCTGTTAATACTTATTGCAGTCTCTTGCGATCAAAAACAAGCTCCAAATGATAGCAATACCGAAGAATGGGTCGCTCTTTTTAACGGCGTTAATCTTGACGGTTGGGAGGTCAAAATAACTGGCCGGGAACTGAATGACAATTATCTGGAGACCTTTGCTGTAGAAGACAGCATGATCAGGATTCAGTACAAAAATTATGATGAGTTTGGAACCTACTTCGGTCACATGTATTATGAGACACCCTTTTCATATTATCGAATAAAGTTTGATTATCGCTTTGTCGGCGATCAGTTGAAAGGCGGGGCAGAATGGAATGTCAGAAATAGCGGCATAATGTTTCATTCACAATCTGCGGCAAGTAATGAGTTTGATCAGCATTTTCCGGTATCCGTAGAACTTCAGTTGCTTGGAGGACTCAATGAGGGTGAACGTACTACAGCCAATGTGTGCACACCTGGCACTGCGGTGGTAATGGGCGATACGGTAAATTATGATCACTGTATTAATTCCACTTCTGAAACATATCATGGAGACCAATGGGTAAGTGCAGAAGCGATCGTTCTGGGGGGCGAGTCGATGACATTCCTCGTTGAGGGAGATACGGTTCTTAGTTTTGACAAACCTCAGACTACTCCGTACTTTATCAATGGTCAGGACGAATCTCAGGACTGGGAGGCATTTGGAATTTCGCGTGACAAAGATATGTGGAAAGAAAAGGGCGGCACTATTTTGACCGAAGGCTATATTGCCCTTCAGGCTGAAAGTCATCCGATAGATTTTAAAAATATTAAGCTTTTGGACCTATGTGGCTGTATGGATCCCAAAGCCAAAAATTATAAGTCATATTATATGAAAGACAAGCCGGAGGCATGTGTTTATTGAAATGAGAGAGGAAATACGATTTGTCTTTCCCGTGAAATTTCTCAATATTTAATCATGAAGTTAACCCTGTGGAAATTGATGGTAGCTGCTGTGTTGCTCATTGCCATTGTTTCTTTTTTCTTCTTGTTTACCCGGCAGAACCCTCAGCCATATTTGCTTTCATTTCCATTTGTATTCTGGATTGGCATAGTCAATACTACACTACTGGTAGTGTTAACTTACTTTGGCGCCAGGAATTTTCCATTCAAAGATCCCCTCAAACCTTGACTGGCTGGCTGATCCTATTTTTTGCAATCTTCCTGGGGCTTCTGGTTATCGCCTCCTTTAAATCCTATAAAAAAAATCGGACGGCTGAAGAATTCATGTTCGCCGGCTCCAACATTGGCGCGGTCCTGGGCTTCCTGACTTTTGCCGCTGCTCTATTCAGCGCCTTTACTTTCATGGGGATGCCTGATTTTTTCAGGAATCATGGCGTTGGAGCCTGGATATTCCTCGCCTTTTCCGATGGTTTTATGGTGTTCTTCATCCTGTGGTTTGGCTATAAACTAAGAAAGAGAGCTTCACAGACGGGTTACCAGGGAGCTGCCGGTTTAATGTCCAGGTGTTATGATATGAAATGGGCTGGCATCCTGGTATTCATGAGTGCTTTTATTTTCCTTGTCCCCTATGTAGCCATTCAGATTCGGGGAATCTCCATTTTTCTGGATGCCGCCGTTCCAATCGCTTTACCATCCTGGGCCTGGTCTACCGGGATCGTTATCATAATGCTGGTGTATGCGGAAATTGGCGGATTAAAAGCCATCGTCTTTAGCGACGCCATTCAGGGATTACTCCTCTTGCTGGTAATCTGGATAATTGGTATTTATTGTCTGGACATGACGGGCGGAATTGCCGCCATGTTTGAAAAAGCCCAGACAAAAGACGAAGCTTTGATGACATTACCGGGACCAAATGGTCTTTTTACCCCTCAGTTCCTGATCGCAAGTGCCATTGCAATCACCATGATACCGGTCACTCAGCCGCAGTTTACCACGCGACTTGTCGTGATGAAAGACCTGAAATCCGTTCATACAATGGCTTTTGCTGTAGGGTTCTTTGCAATTCTGGTCATTCTGCCTACAGCCTTCATTGGTTTGTACGGAGCCATTGAATACCCCACTGAATCTACTTCGGATTTTCTGACCCAGGCATTGTTATTTGATCAGGCTGATGCAGTAGCCGCACTTGCCGTGGTCGGACTTTTTGCCGCGTGTCTGTCAACCACCAATGCGCAGATATTTGCTTTGGGAACAGAACTTCGCTCACTGCTTTCCGGCAAGGAAAAGAATGTCATGCGATCTACAAAAGTCTCACTTTTGGTTTTTTCCGTTATCGTACTGATTTTCTCTACTGTGATGGGCGATCAGCTGGCTCTTTTGGCCAGAACGAGCTTCACCGGCACGTCTATGATGGCGCCTATCGTGATTGGAGCGCTTCTTTTTGATAAACCACCAAAGGTCCTTGTTCTAACTTCATTGTTGGCATTTGCGACGTTCCTGATTTCATTGGCAGGTGTCATACCTGGCCAAATTGGAATGTTCAGACTGGACTTTCTGCTCTATATGATTCACGGTGGAGTGAGTACCATCATTATGATTTCACATCATTATTCCGTGACGAAAACTTCATCCGATGCAGATCAATTATGAAATAAATCCCTCTGATCTTCAACCAAAACTGGACCAGTTCTGGAAGTTATCGGGACAAAAAATTCTAAGCATTGAAAAAACCTTTGATCCGGAAAAAGGGGCTCCGGTTTTTACGGTCAACGGAAAATACACCTCTCGTGGCTGGACCGAATGGACACAAGGCTTTCAATACGGCTCAGCCTTGATTCAATTCGATGTGACGGGAGACTCGAAATTCCTTGATTTGGGCAAAACCAATACGCTCCAAAAGATGGCGACTCATCTTACGCACAAAGGCGTACATGATCATGGCTTCAACAATCTGAGCACATACGGTAATCTACTGCGACTGGGGCTCATAGGTAAATTTGAGCATGAGCCTGCCGAAAAAAGTCTCTATGAAATGGCCCTTAAGATCAGCGGTGCCGTGCAGGCCATGAGATGGACCGAAATTAAAGACGGAGGATTCATCTATTCATTTAATGGACCGCATTCTCTTTTTGTGGACACCATAAGGTCATGTAGAATACTCATGTTGAGTCATCTGCTTGGACATCATTTGGGATCCGATCATGACGAAAAGATCAATCTTCTGGAAAGGGCATGTCAGCATGTGGCGGCTACGGCCAGGTATTCCATCTACTACGGCGAAGGCCGGGATCATTATGATGTGAAGGGTCGAACGGCTCACGAAAGCATATTCAATACCAATGACGGCCATTTCCGTTGCCCGAATGCGCAGCAAGGTTTTTCAGGGTTTACCACATGGACACGTGGGCTCGGATGGGCCATATGTGGCTTTGCGGAAGAACTGGAGCTACTGGAACTTATGGATGAGTCGGATTTCGCTTTCACCAATTTCGATAAGGAAGAAATCATCCAAATTTGCCTGAAGGCAGCTAAATCCACCGCGGACTTTTATATCGAGAATACTCCTCTGGACGGAATACCTTATTGGGATACCGGTGCACCTGGACTGGCCAATCTTGAAGACTACCTGAATCAAAATTCAAACCCACATAATGATTATGAACCGGTGGATAGCTCGGCTGCGGCCATATCCGCGCAGGGACTTATCAGGATCGGCAACTACCTTGATGGAAAAGATCCGGATGCTTCGAGGTATTTTCAAGCCGGTCTAACCATTACAGATGCTATCCTTGAAGATCCATATCTATCCAAGTCCCCCCATCACCAGGGTCTGATCTTACATTCTATCTATCATCGCCCAAATGGATGGGACCATGTGCCGGAGGGTAGTTCAATACCAAACGGTGAATCCAGTATGTGGGGTGATTATCATGCCCGTGAGTTGGGGTTGTTGGTTTCTAGAATGGCACAAGGAGAATATTACCGGTTCTTTGATGGAATGATCCAATGATCATAAGATGATTTAACTTGTAATTATGTCCACCAAAGCCAAACCAAGGTACAAAAGAATAGCCCAGCTCAAAACCGCTGAAGATTTTCGAAATCACCTGAAAGAAGCGGAAATTAAATTGGAATTTGACGACGAAATGATCCAAGGGCCGGAGTCCCCATTTCGCAAGAAAATAGAACTGGCTTCAGGCAGGACAATTGGGAATAGCTTATGCATACTTCCCATGGAAGGATGGGATGGCACAAGCGATGGGAAACCAAGCGAGTTTACAAAAGGTCGGTGGAGGAATTTTGCAATAAGCGGCGCCAAATTACTGTTTGGATGCGAAGCCGTGGCAGTTCGTCATGAAGGACGCGCCAATCCGAGGCAATTAGTACTAAATAAAACAAATGTCCTTGACTTTGAAGGACTGCACGATCTTCTTATGACGGAGCATAAAGCTGAATTCGGCAGTACTGACGATTTCTATTTTGGATTGCAATTGACTCATTCAGGCCGTTTCTGTAAACCAGACAAACCAGCCCCGAAAATATTGTACCATCACCCGATCCTTGACAAGAAATTTGGGTTAGGTGAAAATTATCCACTGCTTACAGATGGTGAAATTGAAGGCATTATACAGGACTACATCAGTGCAGCTGTTCTTGCGTACGAAATTGGTTATCAATTTGTGGATCTTAAGCACTGTCATGGATACCTGGGTCATGAATTTCTGAGCGCTATCGACCGGAAAGGAAAGTATGGAGGTAGTTTTGAGAATCGTACGAGATTTTTAAAAGAGATCGTAAAAGGAATAAAATCAGAAGCTCCCGGTCTGGACATTGTAGTGCGATTCAGTGCTTTTGACTGGATACCATATCAGTCGGACAATGAAGGGATTGGCATTCCAACGAAATGGGATGGAGAGTACAATTATGCATTTGGTTGCGATAAGTCCGGTGTCGCCTTTGATCCCACGGAAGTCTTTGAATTCATGAATTTGCTTAAGACTCTGGGAATTGAATTGGTTTGTGTTACAGGTGGCAGTCCATACTATATACCTCATATTCAGAGACCAGCTCTTTTTCCTCCCTCCGACGGATATCTTCCTCCCGAAGACCCGCTAGCGGGAGTCGCCCGACAAATCCAAATCACCTCTGATATCAAAAAAGCATTTCCCGATATGAAAATTGTAGGTTCGGGGTATTCATACCTGCAGGAATGGTTACCGAATGTTGCTCAGAATGTTCTGAAAAATGGAATGGCAGATTCTGTTGGATTGGGACGAATGGTCCTTTCCTATCCGGAAATGCCAGCGGATATACTGAACGGCGTTTCTCCAAAGCGAAATAAGATTTGCAGAACATTTTCGGATTGTACTACTGCACCCAGGAACAATATGATTTCTGGATGTTACCCGCTGGACCCCGTTTACAAGTCATTGTCGGAAGCGGCTGAGTTGAAAAAAATTAAAAGCGGATCATGAAAACGGCATTGGTGACAGGAGGTACCAGGGGTATTGGGTTGGGAATTTCAAAGGCTTTACTGGAAAACGGTTACAGGGTGGCCCTGAATGGCGTCAGGCCAGAATCCCAGGTCAAGTCCCTAATCGAAGAGTTAGGTCACGAGGTTTTCTATGTTCAGGGTGACATTGGAAAACCGGAAGACAGGGAAAAAATAATGAACTCACTTAAGAGCAGATTTGACAATCTAAACCTGCTTGTCAACAATGCAGGGGTTGCTCCAAAGGAAAGAAAAGACCTGCTGGAAATCTTACCGGAAGACTATGATTATGTGTTGGATATCAATCTTAAGGGTACGTTTTTCCTAAGCCAGTCTATTTCAAACTGGATGATGCAGGCCAAAACGAGTAATCCCGACTTTCAGGGATGCATCGTCAATATTTCTTCTATATCGGCAGAGATCGCTTCAATCAACCGAGCGGAGTATTGCATCTCAAAAGCCGGCATGTCCATGCTTACAAAACTCTTCAGCTCAAGACTCGCGGAGTTTGGTTTCCCCGTTTATGAGGTGCAACCAGGCATCATTGAAACTGATATGACAGCTAAGGTGACATCGAAATATCAGAAACTAATCAATGAAGGTCTTACACTTGAAAAGAGAATGGGCCAACCGGGAGATATTGGAAAAATTGTGGTTTCTCTTGCAATGGGTGGACTGCCCTACTCCACCGGTCAGGTCATTAACGCTGACGGCGGCATGTCTGTGAGAAGGCTTTGATCCTTCTTTATTTCAGGAATCCTTCTAAATTTCCATATCAATTTCCTATTACAACCATATCCCTATTTGTATCGGGGAAATACCCTGGTCACAACCTGCTTGCTTATACTGGTGTTGGGCTTCGGGTTTGAGTTTCTTTTTGAGCCCTTTGAAGTAACACCGGCAGAGCACCGTTTTCAGTACTGGCAAATATGTCTAATACATGCAGGAAGTGCGGCAGCTATTTTTGGATTTAGCTTTGGTATAATTGGTTTTTTCGTTTCCGAAGATGAGTGGCAGATATACAAAGAGATGATTGCCATTTCTGTGGTGCTACTATTGATCGGGGTCGGAAGCTATCTGTGGCGCGATTTCATATACGATAATCCATATAACTCCTCCACACATTACCTACTGGAAGAAGTTAGAAATACCTACCTGATTGGGTTTGTCCTCCTCTTCATCATACTGGTGATCAATTTCAATTACCTCAATAAGCGGAATATACAGCAAGCCCAGATGCTTAGACTTCCATCAATCTACTTCAAATCCCCATCCGAAGAAATAAGGATTGTATCCTCAGTGAAATCGGATGAGTTCAACATCAATCCTTCAATTATTATTTGTCTCAAGTCAGATGGTAATTACACCGAATTCTTTATAGAAATTGACGGAAAAATGACCAGAAAAATAACTCGACTGACCTTCCAGGATGCCCTGGGTCAGCTAAAGAAATATCATTTCATCATCAAAACACATCGGGCGTTCGCGGTCAATAAGCAGAAGATTATCGATTTCGAAGGCAACGCACAGGGTTACCAGCTTACGTTAGAGTCATTAGAGTTCAAGGTCCCTGTTTCACGTTCCCAGGTGCAGGCCTTTCACAATGCGATTGCTCAAAATTAGATCTCTGTGTATTCCATCACAATCCTTTTGTCATTGAACACATTCACTTCCTTGAAGCCATCTCTAAAGCTACTTTCGAGTTGTCATTATAAACTCAAATCAAAATGGAAAAAATAAGACGGTATGACCTCGATTGGCTTAGAGTAATTGTATTTGCTCTACTGATCTTCTATCATGTAGGTATGTTCTTCGTCCCCTGGGGATGGCACATCAAGAATGATGTTATCTATGAGTGGCTCCGTTGGCCAATGCTGTTCCTTAACCAATGGCGATTACCAATCTTATTCATTATTTCAGGTATGGGTACGGCTTTCGCATTGTCATATAGGTCCGGGTCTCAATTCATAAGGGAGCGAAGTGCCCGACTGGGTATCCCGTTAGTCTTCGGTATGCTGGTTATCGTCCCTCCCCAGGTATATATCGAGAGAATCGTTGATGGTGATTTCATTGGAGGTTATTTTGAGTTTTGGCCTTCACTGGCATTAAATGGAATTTACCCCGAAGGCAATTTCAGTTGGCACCATTTATGGTTTTTACCATACTTACTGATTTATTCAATCCTTCTCACGCCCGTTTTTATTTACTTCAGAAAGCACCCGAACTCAAAGTTGCTAACCTGGCTAAGATCAAACTTGGAGAAGAATCCGTTTACGCTCTATCTCTTTGTGATCCCATTGTATCTGTACGAATCTCTTTTGGAACCTTTCTTTGAAATCACTCATAATCTGGTCTGGGATTGGTTCAATTTTATAAGCAGTCTAACACTATTCCTATATGGGTTTATCCTCATCAGTGTGAAGGAGAGCTTTTGGAAAGCCATTGATTCTATTAAAAGCAAGACTTTCAAGCTAGGATTGGCTGCGTTCTCAGGCTTGCTGATCATTTGGATATTTTTTGAAGATTCTGTTGTGATTCATTTCATTGAAGCTTTTCTCAAGACCACCAATTTTTGGACCTGGATCATTACCATTTTCGCCTATGCAGCAGTTTACCTAAACAGGCCTGGCAGACTTTTATCCTATTGTAACCGGGCGGTATACCCATTCTACATCCTTCATCAGACCATCACCATTATACTTGGATACTTCATTTATGATCTTACCTGGGGGTTTTTCCCCAAAGCATCTGTAATGATCACAGGGACTTTCTTAGGCAGTTGGTTGATCTATGAATTTGTTATCAGAAGAGTAGGTTTTCTACAACCATTTTTTGGCGTCAAGGCCGTTCAAAAGGCTTCCTAAGTTACAATCTGACAAGAAAGGACTAACTTGATTAAAAACGAATCCATAAATGGAAAGAATTGTAATCGTTGCTTACAAACCATTTCCGGGAAAGGAAATGGAGTTAAAAAAGCTTGTGGCAAATCATTGGTCCATTCTTGATAAAGAAAAGCTTGTCTCCCCAAGGCAACCTATTATCATGGAGTCACTGACTCAGTCGGTTGTTGAGGTATTTGGATGGAAGTCCAAAGAAGCAATGGCCTCCGCTCATGACAATCCTGTTGTAAAGAAGCTTTGGGAGGAATTTTCGCTGGTATGCGACTACATACCAATAAGCCAGGTTTCTGAGGCCTCAAATCTGTTTTCGGAGTTCACTCCGCTAAATTCTTAATCCGAAATATTGGCTATATTGAATGAAATCAACTTGAATCCTTATGAAAAAAAGTAAAGTAGCAGGACTGGTTATGCTTTTTATTGGTGCATTTGTAATCTATTGGGCTCAAACACATTCTCCCAATGCGGGTATTGGTCAGGTCGTGGGGAATGCCATCTCAGGCTCATACACCATGAGTGAAAATGCTTATTACATTAGCTTGATTGCTGGCATAGCAATAGGCGCTTACGGAGTTTTTAAATTGGTGACTGGAAAGTAATTTCAGGAATTCCATCCTTTCACAATCTCATTGCCGGTCATTTCGTAAAGCTCCTGGTTATGTTGAAAGTATCGTGATTTCATGTACTTCCTATATTTTTCAGACAATGGAATACTTTGACCTTCATGGGAAGGTTCATTTATGCTATGATCAGCCTTTAATCTGGAAAAATCAGCTCCAATATGTTGGCAAATGCGATCCAGTAATTGAGATGGATCATTCTTCATTTCCTCCAAATAACCTATAAATAGCTGCTCTTTTGGGAAAATAGCAGTCCAGTTTTTAATTGAAGATACATAATCACCCTTAGTCAGTACGTCTGAGCTATTTAGAAATTCCTTCACCTGTTCTTCGGACATTTGATTGAAATTTAATTTCTTTCGACGCACATACATTCTAAAACTGGACCATGCACGGTCAACAGGATTTCGTAACAGATAGATAAGCTTCAACCCTGGATTCATATCGTATACTTCCCTAACCACTTCTGGCTTCAGAATACAGTATTCAGGTGTGATTTCTCCTTTGATTTTTTCTCCACCTTTGTCGAACAGAGACCTGTACCAATCCAGATCATATTTACCAAGAAAAAAATGACTGTGCCAGCGAAAGTCGATGGGTTGCTCCCTGTTTAGAACCTTCCCCAGATGACGCTTCCACTTTCGGGAGACAATTTTATCAAGCAGTCCGATCTCTCCCTTTTTATGCATCTCATAGTACACATCCCAGTAGTGAATTTCCTTTACCGGTGGCAAGTACACATCAGGATGATTCTGCAACTGGTCATATAGCCATTTTGTACCTGCTTTTTGAGCACCTATGCAAAGGAAATCCGGAGACATGAGCGTGAGATTTTGAATTCAAAAATAGAACTTTCTACATCGGGCTACTTAAGAATCTAATCAAGACTTAATGGTAGGTTCATTTAAAACTATTGACTCTGGCGTATCAAATTCCTATTTTCAATTCATGAATACTCACTTCATCCAGGGACTGGTAGCTTTCGTAATTTGGTCAACCTTCAGTACATGGTACTACGTCACCTATATCAAGCTCTTTGACTCATCAAAAAATACAACATCAGAAACGTTATTGCAGGAAAGTACGAAGGCGCCCAAACCCCTGGAAGTCGAGACTATAGAAGATTCGACCGAGATTTCTGAACCAGATTTGGAGCCAATATCCATTGTCAGAACATTCACCTTCCGAAAAAATACTATACAGCTAATAGACCGTGCTGGTTTTGATGCATTCACAGACAGCACATTAGAGGCAATTGGTGGGAAAGTTTACCAGGTCACGATCGAAGGACATACCTGCGATCTTGGGACATCCAAGCATAATCAGACCCTGTCCAGGGAACGAGCCGAAAGCATTGAAGCAATATTGCAGAACAAAGAATTCAATGGAAGTACTTCTCTCAAAGCTTTTGGAGAAAGTGCTCCCCTAAAACCAAACACATCAGAAGAGAACAGAAGAGCCAATCGAAGAGTCCAAATCACCATAACATCAAAACCATGACCACAGCTATTTTCGAAATCCTTGGATTGTTAACAGTTTCCTGTCTGATCGGAATATTCTTCACCAGGAGGTATTGGAAGGCCAAACTAAAGTCCTCTACCGAAACTGAAGCCAGGTTGAAAGAGGAGCTTAATAAAGCCAGACAGATAAAACCGGAAATCATTGAAAAAGTAGTCGAGGTTGAAAAAGAGGTCCCTAAAGAAAAGAACAAAACATCTGGCACCGAAACTAAAAAACTCAAAGAGCTTAAGAACCAAATAGAATTAATGGAGGAACAGCTTGATGAAAAGGAAAGGGAGATTGAAGTGCTCGGACAGGAATTAGCCGCTAGAAAAATATCCTACTACAAGCAGATTGATGGAAAACGTTATAAAGCGATCACCCTGAAAATGGCTGAAGAAGCAGTAGCTGGGAAAGGAGATGGTCGTATTAGTATGGAAGATGCCAAAAAGATTTTTGAAACGATTTCCGATGGTAAGTCTTATACCCAGGTGGAGAAAGACACTATGAGATACTTACGCGATCACTTTCACTGGACTGATAGTGCTGACGAACTTTTTCGTAAAAAGGTCCGTAGTTGGGCTGCTAAGGGACATGAATTTTAAATAGTCTCCCCAAATCCCGGATAAAAATCACATCAATACAATTTCAATTCTAAGTTATTGTAATACTTTAGCCATGAAGAATTATGCACCAAATCTTCCTTTGGTGACGTACAAATCTGTTGTTGATACGCAAATTAACCTTCTGGATTTTACTAATTTTTACTTTTTCGGCTGTCGCCCAAATCAACACTCGTGACTCCTCAGCCCAGATTGTAGGTTATTGGTTTATTGGTGAATCTCAGACCTATAGTATTCAGGAAGATTATTTCAAAATTCATGACGGGGA
Source organism: Cyclobacteriaceae bacterium (assembly GCA_965228045.1). Classification (GTDB taxonomy): domain Bacteria; phylum Bacteroidota; class Bacteroidia; order Cytophagales; family Cyclobacteriaceae; genus JANQEU01. Next base: position 4,528,318 of record OZ245789.1, read on the forward strand.
TACCATCGAATCTTCCAAACTCATTTACAATGTGGACATTACTGTTCTGGATTCTTCGGTAGCCACATACGCACTTGAGTGGTTTATTTACAATGTCCAAATGGAATCGTCTGTTCCAATATTGATCCCAATCCATAAGATAAAAGAAGAGCTTTCGATCATACTTCTTACAGATGAATTTGGTGCTTTAAGAGAAGTCATCAATTGGAAAGATCTCAGAAAGTATGCCTTGAAAGCCTTCCGAGAGCTCCATAGCGAGGTTCGTTCAGATAAGGATGCCAGTCGCCTGGTTGAGCAGCATGAGGAGCCTTATCTTACCCAGGAAGGCATCCAATCACAAGTTATCAGCGACGCCTTGCAGTATCATACATTTTACGGCGCAAAATACGAATATGGTAGCCCGGTTGCTGCAGAAATGCAGATAACTAACCCCTACGAAAGTAGGCCTTTGGATGCCCATATTAGCGTCAGTATGGACAGTCTGAACCTGAAAGAGGGTAGCATTACACTAAGAATGGTTCAGGAAGTTGATTCAGAGCAGTTAACGAAATCTCTTTACAATCATCGGCTTTCCCAGAAAAGAAAGCTTCCTGCTTTACGACAATTCCCTAAATCAATTCGGAAAAGCACTACGCTGGCTAACATACATGGATATACCGGTTGGATAGTTTATAGCAGAGAAACAAAAGTCATTGCTTCCGAGGGCATTCGGGAAGTATTTATCAGGGATATCAGATTGCTTTAGTGGGTGTTAAAAACCTACGTTGATACCACCCCTTACCACGAATGGACTGTTATAAGGGGTTCTCCTGCCTGGATCATCGGCATCATAAAACACATTATAGAGTGCGATCAAGCTGAACGAGGCAATTCTTCCAAGTGGCTGAACAAATCCTCCACCCACAAACCAGGTATTAAAACCTTGTCGATCGGTCTGACTGAAATCTGCCACAACCGGGTATTCCAATGAAAGAAATTCATATTCCGTATGGGCAAAAAACTGGCGGGTTATCATAAACCTGGAAAATGGACTCAAACCGTAGTGGGTCAAAGTGGCGTCCAGAAATTTATAATCATTGTATTGATAAGTGATGCTAGCTCCTGCGGACAGCCGATCCGTGATCTTGTATCCCACCAATGGAGATACGCTGATATTTGTATGTGCAGTTCCAGCACTGAAACCGAAACCTCCTCCAAGATAAAATTTGTCAAAGAAACCTTGTCCGCTGGCACCAGCGGCTATCACTAAACAGATGCATAATACCAGAACTCTCATGATCACCGTTTATTCTTCAACAACCGTAAATACCTCTTCACCCTTTTCTTTCATAAAATATTTTTCCCTGGCAATTTTCTCCAGAAGCTCAGGATTGTTCAGCAAAGCCTCACGATCTTCTTCCACTTCTTTGATTCTATCCATGTAGTAAGATTTGGAAGACTCCAACTCAGCTTTTTTCTGACTCAATGTCATCTGAGTCACAATATCATTTGAATCAAAAAAAAGCATCCAGACAACGAAAAAAGCCGCTGTGAGAAAATAAAAACTTTTGAAAATGGGTGGAACCTTTCGGAATATGTGTTTCATTTCGGGATATAAAGATAGAAAAACCTATCCAAAATTGTACTATTTGGCGATTTACCGGATTGATATGCCGATTTAAAACCAAAAAACCGGCTGAAAGCCGGTTTTAATATCACTTTTTCACTAAATCTTAATTCTTAGTTGGATAAAAAGCAGAATCTTCCAACTCCTCCTCTATCCTGAGCAATTGATTGTATTTGGCCATTCTATCCGATCTTGAAAGTGACCCGGTTTTGATCTGTCCGGTATTCAATGCCACTGAAATATCAGCGATGGTATTGTCCTCAGTCTCACCTGATCTGTGGGAAACCACAGCCGTCCAACCGGCTTTGTGAGCCATCTCAATCGCCGCAAAAGTCTCGGAAAGTGTACCAATCTGATTTACTTTAATCAAGATGGAATTACCACACTTTTCTTTAATGGCTCTTTCCAGGAACTTGACATTGGTCACCAACAGGTCGTCTCCTACAAGCTGGCATTTGCCACCAATCTTTTCCGTTAGTAATTTCCAACCTTCCCAATCATTCTCATCACAACCGTCCTCTATACTGTCAATTGGATATTTATCGACCAATTCGGCCAGGTAATCTACCTGCTCCTCTCTTGACCTTACTTTCCCATTGCTTCCTTCGAACTTGGCATAATTGTATTTGCCATCTTCATAGAATTCTGAAGAAGCGCAGTCCATGGCAATAGTAATTTGATCTCCCGCTTTATATCCAGCAGCATCAATTGCCTTTAAAACACTTTCAAGAGCTTCTTCCGTTCCTCCGGAAAAATTCGGCGCAAAACCACCTTCATCACCAACAGCAGTACTCAAACCTTTATCCTTGATGATCTTTTTTAGATTGTGAAAGACCTCCGCACCCATTCTTAATGCTTCGCTGAAAGTTGGGGCACCGACCGGTCTAATCATAAACTCCTGGAAAGCGATAGGCGCATCAGAATGCGAACCTCCGTTTATAATGTTCATCATGGGGACGGGCAGTACATGAGCATTTACCCCACCCAGATATCTGAACAAAGACTGACTAGATTCTTCTGCTGCTGCTTTGGCTAATGCCAATGATACACCAAGGATCGCATTTGCTCCTAATTTGCTTTTAGTTTCTGTACCATCCAGATCGATCATAAGCTGATCTATCAGTTTCTGTTCGAAAACTGAGTAACCAACTACCTCAGGCGCTATGATCTCATTGACATTGTCAACCGCTTTTAAGACTCCTTTCCCCAGGTATTTTGTTTTGTCACCATCCCGAAGCTCCACGGCCTCATTTACACCTGTAGAAGCACCGGATGGTACAGCAGCCCTACCCAAAATTCCGTTTTCAGTGATCACATCTACCTCTACGGTTGGGTTGCCACGGGAATCAAGTATTTGCCTGGCAAATACGCTTTCTATAATACTCATGATTTTTGATTCTGTTTTATTAATTCTATAAAGTCGTCGAAAAGATATCTTGAATCATGTGGTCCGGGGGAGGCTTCAGGGTGGTATTGAACACTAAATGCCGGCTTACCCTTCAGCTTTAATCCTTCCACAGAATTGTCATTCAAGTCAATATGAGTCAATTCTACATCGGCATTACTCTTCAAAGCTTCCATGCTGACCACAAACCCATGATTTTGTGAAGTTACTTCACTTCTACCTGTGACCAGGTTTTTCACCGGGTGATTCAATCCCCTGTGACCATGGTGCATTTTCTGTGTTTCTATACCTACGGCTCTGGCCAAAATCTGATTCCCCATGCAAATTCCGAAAACTGGTTTACTTGCGTCAATCATCTCCCTGACCGTTTTCACCGCGTAATCCATGGCTGCAGGATCACCTGGTCCATTTGAAATGAAGTATCCACTAGGTTTCCATTTCTCCATTTCCTTAAATGAAGTCTTAGCCGGAAATACTTTTAATCTGCATCCTCTTGACACGAAATTGGTTAAGATCGATTTCTTAACACCCAGATCAAGCACTGCAATTTTGATAGAAGCACTTTTATCTCCTAACTCATAGGGCTCTTTCGTGGTTACTTTGCTTGAGAGCTCAAGCGATGCCATATTCGGCACCTTCTTCAGTTCCTTTTTCAGGTGCTCAATGTCATCCGAATCGGATGAAATTATAGCATTCATCGCCCCTTTACTGCGGATGTGCCGAACAATCTTTCTCGTATCCACTCCTGAAATTCCAACTGTATTATGTTTCTCCAGGTATTCGTTTAATCCATATAAAGCAGTGAGTCGGCTGTACTGATGAGTGAAGTCATTTACAACAAGCCCCTGAATCTTAGGACGATCGGATTCATCCTCATCTTCATGAACACCATAGTTCCCAATGTGGGCAGTAGTATTCACAATGATCTGTCCAAAATATGATGGATCCGTATAAATCTCCTGGTATCCTGTCATTCCCGTATTGAAGCAAATCTCTCCTCCGGACGTCCCCTTCTTCCCTATTGCATATCCTTCAAAGACGGATCCGTCCTCCAACATTAGTACTGCTTTCTGTCGTTCAGGTAATTTCATAAAATATTTGTGTGGTTTTCAGGCGCAACATTCTTGCGACAAAAATAGAAATAATAGTTAGCTAAGGGTATAAAAAAAGGGGTCGAAATTATTCGACCCCTTTTTCAATGATAATCATCATTTATTTTAATCCTTCTTTTTTTCCGAATCCTCAGCTGAATCATCCTTCGCAGCATCTTCAGCTTTGGCCTCAGGTTCAGTTTCTTTCATTTCCTCTTCTTTGGAATCAGCTACTTCCTCTTCCTGGACTTCCGCTACTTCTTCTACCTCCTCCACTTTAGCTTCGGGTGATTCCTTCTCTTCTACCTCAACTTCTTCCACCACAGCCGTATCCTCTGTTTTTGTGGCCGGTGCACTGTCCTCTGATTTCTTCTTACCTCCACGTCTGCTTCTTCTTGATTTCTTAGTGGTTGATTCCTCTTGAAGTAACTCATTGAAATCCACTAATTCCATCACACACATTTCTGCATTGTCGCCTAACCTCGCTCCGAGTTTCAGGATTCTGGTGTACCCTCCAGGTCTGTTGCCAACTTTGTCCGCTACTACATTGAAAAGCTCTGTCACAGAACCTTTATCCTGCAGGTAAGAAAATGCAACCCTTCTTGAATGAGTGGTGTCATTTTTCGCCTTGGTGATCAAAGGCTCTACATATTTCTTAAGCGCTTTTGCCTTAGCAACAGTAGTGTTGATCCTCTTGTGTATGATTAAGGAAGAGGCCATGTTTGACAACATCGCCGCTCTGTGGGATGCTGTCCTTCCAAGATGATTAAATTTCTTACCGTGTCTCATTAGTCTTCGTCCAATTTATATTTTGACAGATCCATGCCAAAAGTCAATCCCTTATCTGCTACCAACTGCTCCAATTCGGCCAGAGATTTTTTACCAAAGTTTCGGAACTTCATCATATCCGAAATCTCAAGATTCACAAGATCACCCAGACTTTTTACATCTGCAGCTTTCAAGCAGTTATATGCCCTTACAGACAGATCCAGGTCATTAAGAGAAGTCTTAAGCAACTTCCTCATGTGAAGCATTTCCTCATCAACCTGCTCAGGCTCACCTTGTTCTGCTGTCTCAAGAATCATATTCTGATCTGAGAACAGCATGAAGTGCTGAATCAGAATATTTGCAGCACCTTTTAAAGCATTCTCAGGGTGGATTGAACCATCCGTTTCAATATCAATAATCAACTGCTCATAATCCGTCTTTTGCTCTACCCTTGTGTTCTCCACACTGTATTTCACATTCTTAATAGGGGTGAAAATAGAGTCAATAGCAATAGATCCGAAATTTTGATCCGCAGGCTTATTCTCTTCAGCAGTCACATATCCTCGACCTTTCTCAACGGTCAGTTCCATCTCGAACTGAGCTGATTTCTCAAGGTTACAGATTACGTGTTCCGGATTCAGGATTTCAAAAGACGTAGTTACATCAGCAAGATCTCCAGCAGTAAGCTGTGACTTATTAGCTACATTCAAAGTAAGCTTTCCGTCAATTACATCGGTAATCTTCTTAAACCTTACCATTTTAAGGTTAAGGATAATTTCACTTACATCTTCTACGACACCTTCAATAGTGGAAAATTCATGAAGCACTCCAGGAATTTTTACAGAAGTGATGGCGTAGCCCTCAAGTGAGGAAAGAAGTATCCTTCTTAATGCATTTCCAACAGTAACACCATAACCCTTTTCAAGTGGTTTGAAAGTGAAAAGTCCGTGAAAATCGTCGGCTTTTTCCATTACCACCTTTTCGGGCATTTGAAATGCTAATATTGACATAGTACTATATGTTTTTAGTGTTTTGTAATCGATTACTTAGAATACAACTCGACAATAAGTTGCTCCTTGATGTTCTCAGGGATCTCATCCCTGGCAGGTGCATTCAGGAATCTACCTGTCATATCTGTAGCATTCCATTCCAACCAGGTGAACTTACTAACAGATTGCCCGGACAAACTATCGGTAATAGTCTCCAGTGACTTAGATTTCTCTCTAACCCCTACAACGTCATTATTTCTTAGTGTAAACGATGGAATATTTACTATCTCCCCATTCACTGTGATATGCTTGTGAAGCACCAATTGTCTGGCAGCTCTTCTGGTCCTGGCCAATCCTAGCCGATAAACAGTGTTATCAAGTCTAGCTTCCAAAAGCTGTAGCAATATCTCACCCGTAATGCCACTTTTACTCGATGCTTTGCTAAACAAATTCGAGAATTGCTTTTCCAAAAGGCCATACGTGTACTTAGCCTTTTGCTTCTCAGCAAGCTGTATAGCGTATTCCGACTGCTTCCTTCTTCGGCCTCTACCGTGTTGTCCCGGAGGGTAAGGTTTCTTTTGCGTAGCCTTGCTGTCCCCGAAGATAGGTTCTCCGAATTTTCTTGAAATCTTAGCTTTTGGCCCTCTATATCTAGCCATATCTTTACTTTATCAGCAATTAAATTTTAAACTCTTCTTCTTTTAGGCGGACGACAACCATTATGTGGCAAAGGAGTCACATCTTTAATAGCAGTCACTTCAATACCGGTATTCTGGATTGTTCTAATCGCCGATTCCCGTCCAGCACCAGGTCCTTTTACAAATACTTCCACCTTTCTTAGCCCCTGATCATGTGCTTTTTGAGCACAATCCTGAGCAGCCACCTGAGCAGCATAAGGAGTGTTCTTTTTAGAACCTCTAAAGCCCATCTTTCCGGCTGAAGCCCATGAGATCACCTGTCCCTGAGCATTGGTCATGGAAATGATGATGTTATTAAAAGTAGCTTTGATGTGTACCTCACCGGTAGCTTCAACCTGAACTACTCTCTTCTTTGCTTTATCTTTTCTTTTCTGCGCCATCGCTAATTATTACTTAACAGCTTTCTTCTTATTCGCAACAGTTTTTCTTTTACCTTTTCGGGTCCGGGCATTGTTCTTGGTTTTTTGACCTCTTAGAGGAAGACCTTTCCTGTGTCTCAAACCTCTGTAACAACCAATGTCCATCAGTCGCTTGATGCTAAGCTGAACGTCAGATTTCAGTGCACCTTCGACCTTAAAGTTTTCACGAATTATAGCCCTGACATTTCCTCCCTCCTCGTCATTCCACTCACTGACCTTTTTATTAGGGTCAACACCAGCCTCACTTAAAATCTTCTGTGCGGAGGTTTTGCCGATTCCGTAGATATAAGTAAGCGCAATCTCTCCGCGCTTATTATCAGGTATGTCTACTCCTGCGATCCTGGCCATAATTATCCTTGTCTTTGTTTAAATTTTGGATTCTTCTTATTAATCACGTAGAGCTTTCCCTTTCTTCTTATCACCTTACAGTCAGCGCTACGTTTTTTTACAGATGCTTTAACTTTCATCTTTTTTGTTATTTATATCGATAAACGATTCTTCCCTTTGATAAATCATACGGAGACATCTCCAGCTTCACTTTGTCACCTGGCAATATCTTAATGTAGTGCATTCTCATTTTACCTGAGATGTGCGCGATTACCTGGTGTCCATTCTCCAACTCTACTCTAAACATTGCGTTTGACAATGCTTCCACAATGGTTCCGTCTTGCTCTATGGATGCCTGCTTTGCCATTATGCTATTGCTGCGTTTTGAGTCCTTCCTTTGATCCTACCAGACTTCATCATTCCTTCATAGTGTCTCATCAACAGGTAACTTTCAATTTGCTGCAATGTATCCAGTATCACACCGACCATGATCAGCAATGATGTACCTCCATAGAACTGAGCAAAACCACTATTAACGCCTCCCGCCATTGCAAAAGCAGGAAGTATCGCCACTACTGCAAGGAAAAACGATCCCGGCAAAGTGATTCTTGATAATACTCCGTCAATAAACTCACTGGTTTGTTTTCCTGGTTTGACACCTGGAATAAAACCACCATTTCTTTTCATGTCATCCGCTATCTGGCTCGGATTTATGGTAATAGCTGTATAGAAAAAAGTAAACAGGATAATCAAAATCCCGAAAACCAGGTTATACTGCCATGAATCAATTCGTGAAAAAGTAGCGCCCACGTATTGAGCTATATCGCTTTGGTCAGCCCAAATTCCCGCAATCAACGCAGGCAGGAACATCAGCGATTGTGCGAAAATGATAGGCATTACTCCGGCACTATTAACCTTGAGTGGTATATACTGCCTTTGACCTCCATAGACTTTCGTGCCAACGACTTGTTTGGCATACTGTACAGGAATTCTTCGTACAGCTTGTACTAGTGCTACTGTCGCCAAAACCACAAAGAACAAAGCCACCAGCTCAATGATAAAAATAAGCATTTGGCTCATGCCTCTTTGCATAGCTTCTGCTACCAGACTGGCTGGGAATCTCGAAATAATTCCTATCATAATGAGCATCGAAATACCATTGCCAATTCCTTTATCGGTAATTTTCTCACCCAACCACATTGTGAAAATGGTGCCGGCTGTCAAAATAATCATTGATGAAACCTGGAACAAAAATCCATTCTCAAGCACAATTGCCTCTGGCGGAACCGTAGCCGACAGATATCCAAATGATTGTGCTAAACAGATGAAGATTGTAAGGACCCTTGTGATCTGGTTTATCTTTTTTCTTCCGCTATCACCCTCTTTTTGTAACTTCTGAAAATAGGGGACGGCGACAGTCATCAACTGCAACACGATGGAGGCAGAGATGTAAGGCATAATTCCCAGTGCTAGAATAGAAGACCGACTGAACGCACCTCCGAGAAAGGTATCCAAAAGTCCGAAGATACCTCCAGCACTTTCACCCAACTGAGATGGATCTATTCCAGGAAGAGTGACGTAAGAACCCAGTCTAAAAATGATTAAGAATCCTAAGGTGTTTAGGATTCTGGTTCTCAGTTCCTCAATGGAAAAAATGTTCTTTATGGTCTCTATGAATTTCTTCATTTATTCTTGCACTGCGATTTCACCACCTGCTTTCTCAATTGCCTCAACAGCTGATTTTGAAAACTTGTGAGCAGTTACTTTTAATTTAGCTTTGATTTCTCCGTTACCAAGTATCTTCACCAGGTCATCTTTACCTATCAATCCATTCTCTCGAAGTACTTCGGGAGATACTTCTTTCAATTTTTTATTGTCACTAAGAGCTTGCAGATCCTCAACGTTTATTGGTTTGTAAACAATTTTATTATTGTTCTTGAAACCAAATTTTGGAACTCTTCTTTGCAAGGGCATTTGTCCACCTTCAAATCCGACCTTCTTACTGTAACCGGACCTAGATTGTGCTCCTTTGTGTCCTCGTGTGGAGGTTCCACCTTTACCAGAACCTTGACCTCGTCCGATTCTTTTCTTACCCTTTACCGACCCCTTTGCAGGTTTTAAAGACTCTAGTTTCATTACTTAATCTCTTTTACTTCAATCAGATGCTGAACTTTGTTGATCATTCCCTGAATCTGAGGTGTAACTTCCTTTTCTACAGTTCGGTTAATTTTTCCGAGCCCCAACGCCTGGATAGTCTTTCTTTGATCTCCCGGACGCTTAATGGTGCTTCTTACTTGTGTGATCGAAACCTTACTCATCTTAATTAGCCGTTAAAAACTTTTTCTAGTGTAATTCCTCTTTGTTGAGCAATTGTGAATGGATCTCTCATTCTCGAAAGGGCATCAAATGTAGCTTTAACCACGTTGTGCGGGTTAGACGATCCTTTGGATTTGGCAAGAACATCATGAATTCCAGCACTCTCCAAAACCGCTCTCATCGCACCACCGGCTATAACTCCCGTACCAGTAGAAGCAGGTTTAAGCAAAACAAATCCTCCTCCGTACTTACCGATAGATTCGTGAGGAACTGTACCTTTAAAGACCGGTACTCTCACAAGATTCTTTTTGGCATCATCAATTCCTTTAGTAATGGCATCTGTCACCTCATTTGCTTTACCAAGTCCATATCCAACCACTCCATTACCATCACCCACAACGACGATGGCAGAGAAACTAAATCTTCTACCACCCTTTACAACCTTGGCAACCCTTTTGATGGCCACAACCTTCTCCTGAAGGTCTATCTCACTTGCTTTAACCGCTTTTATATTAGTTTGAGACATATCAGTTTAAAATTTGAGGCCCCCTTCTCGAGCTCCTTCTGCCAATGCTTTTACTTTTCCGTGATAAGGATATCCGCCTCTGTCGAAAACTACTTTTTCAATTCCCGAAGCTTTCGCTTTCTCCGCCAATTTCTTACCCACTTCTTTAGAAACCTCCACGTTGATGGCCTTCTTACCTAGCTCCATCGACGATACCGCCGCCAGTGTGTGTCCTTTGACATCATCAATTACCTGAGCATAGATCGCCCTGTTGCTTCTGAAAACAGAAACCCTTGGTGACTCTGAAGAACCGGAAATCTTCCTTCTGATTCCCTTTCTGATCCTATTTCTTCTTTTCAGTTTACTTAAAGCCATCTCAATATTATTTAGCAGCTGTCTTACCAGCTTTTCTTCTAATTTGCTCACCAACAAATCGAATACCTTTTCCTTTGTAAGGCTCGATTTTTCTTAAAGATCTGATCTTGGCAGCCATATGACCTATCAGTTGCTTATCATGGCTTTCAAGAGAAACTGTAGGATTCTTACCTTTTTCTGTAGCTGCGCTGATTTTAACTTCAGGCGGAACAGCCAAAAATATATTATGTGAATACCCAAGGTTAAGTTCAAGTACATTTCCCTGAACCGCAGCTTTGTATCCAACACCCACTAATTCCAGTTCTTCTTTGTAACCTGTACTTACACCAGCCACCATATTATTGATGAGTGATCGGTATAAACCGTGGAGTGCCTTGTGACGCTTTTGTTCTGTCGGTCTTGATACTACTACCTGGTTATCTTCAACTTTGGCTGTAATATCCGCTCCGATATCCTGCGTCAGTTCACCTTTTGGCCCCTTAACTGTTACAACACCCCCGCTGACAGTAACGTTTACTCCCTCTGGTAGTGCTATTGGTAAATTTCCTATTCGTGACATCTTTCTATATCCTTAGTAAACGTAACAAAGTACCTCTCCACCAACATGCTCCTTTCGAGCCTCCTTGTCAGATATTACACCTTTTGAGGTAGATAATATCGCTATCCCCAGTCCGTTAAGTACTCTAGGTAGATTTTCTGCTCCTGTATACTTTCTCAAACCAGGTTTACTCACACGCTCTATACTGGTGATTGCCGACTTCTTAGTCTCAGGGTTGTATTTCAAGGCAATTTTGATAGTACCTTGCTTATTGTCATCAACGAATTTAAAATTCTGAATATAACCCTTATCATGCAGCACCTTGGTCATTTCACGCTTGATGTTAGAAGCAGGAACTTCCACCACCCTGTGATTGGCCTGAATAGCGTTTCTTACGCGTGTTAAATAATCTGCTATTGGATCTGTTACCATATTTTTAAAGTATCCCTTCGAAAAGGGCTGCAAAGTTAATTATTGTATACTTATTACTTCAATCAAAACTCAAAAAAGATTTACCAACTAGCTTTTGTCACTCCCGGGATTTTTCCCTCCAACGCCATCTCCCTGAAAGTAACCCTCGAGATACCGAACTTTCTCATGTACCCTTTCGGTCTACCAGTAAGCTTACATCTATTGTGAAGCCTTACAGGAGATGAGTTTCTTGGTAGCTTGTCCAGACCAACCCAATCTTCAGCCTCTTTCAGAGCTTTTCGCTTCTCTGCGTATCTTGCTACAAGCTTTTCCCTTTTCGTTTCTCTCGCTATTACTGATTTTCTAGCCATAGTAATTAGTTTTTACTGGTTACGAATGGTAAACCAAATGCTTTTAGTAATGCAAAACTTTCCTCATCAGTATCTGCTGTTGTCACGAAAGTGATATCCATCCCTGAGATCCGGTTAACTTTATCAATACTGATTTCCGGAAAAATAATCTGCTCATGTACACCTAGTGTGTAATTTCCACGACCATCAAATCCTTTTTGCTTGATACCCTTGAAATCTCTCACCCTTGGTAAGGCTACAGTAATCAATCTATCAAGGAATTCATACATCTTGTCGCCGCGTAGAGTTACACGTGCACCTATTGGCATTCCTTCCCTTAATTTAAAGTTCGATACCGATTTCTTAGCAATCGTTGGTACTGCTTTTTGACCAGTGATCGCCGTAAGCTCCTCTATTCCTACATCAATCAATTTCTTATCGGTAGTTGCCATTCCAATACCTTTATTGATGGCAATTTTTTGAAGCTTTGGTACCTGCATTACGGACTTGTATTGAAACTTCTCTTTGAGAGAAGGTACTACGTCCTTCAAATATGTTTCTTTTAATCTTGGATTAGCCATTCGTGATAAACTCTCCTGATTTTTTTGAATATCTCTGCAATTTTCCGTCAGAATTCTGCTTTCTTCCAATCCTGGACGCATCCCCGGAAGATGGGTCTACTACCATCAGATTACTGATATGAATTGTTCCCTCAGTATTCTGAATGCCACCTTCAGGATTATTTGCTGAAGGTTTAACGTGCTTGGTAAGCATGTTTGCCCCTTCTATAATGGCTCTGTACTTTGATGGAATCACTTCCAGTACTTTGCCCGTTTTTCCTTTATCATTACCGGTGATAACTTTTACAGTATCCCCCTTTTTGATATGTATTTTTCCTTTGTGCGACATAATTATAGTACTTCAGGTGCGAGTGAGACAATCTTCATGAATTGTTTTTCCCTCAATTCCCTCGCTACAGGACCGAAGATCCTAGTACCTCTGGGTTCATCATTGGGATTTAATAACACGGCAGCATTGTCTTCAAACCTGATGTAACTACCATCTCTTCTTCTCACTTCCTTTTTGGTTCGAACTACAACAGCTTTTGAAACCGTGCCTTTCTTAAGGCTACTTGAAGAAAGGGCAGATTTAACGCTAACCACTATTGTATCACCAATAGAAGCGTACCTTTTCTTAGTTCCTCCCAGTACGCGGATGCAAAGAACTTCCTTCGCTCCACTGTTATCTGCAACATTCAGTCTTGTCTCTTGCTGAATCATCTTATTTAGCTCTTTCTAAAATCTCAACCAGTCTCCACCTTTTATTTTTGCTCAAAGGCCGAGTCTCCATAATTTTTACAGTATCCCCGATGTGACAATCATTGTTTTCATCATGGGCGGTTAGTTTTGTGGTCTTACGCACAAACTTTCCGTAAATAGGGTGCTTCACCCTTCTGCTCACGGCAACAGTGATTGATTTCTGCATCTTATCACTGACTACCTGACCGATTCTTTCTTTTCTTAAATTTCTTTCCATCGAGATTACTTCTTCAATTGCTTAGCGCGTAATTCCGTTTGAATCCTTGCAATTAACTTTCTGGACTCCCTGATCTTCATTGGATTCTCAATAGGAGTAATAGCATGAGCAAACTTTAACTTCTGATAGTTTTGTTGCTCCACGTTGAGCTTACTTGAAAGCTCTTCTTCGCTCAAACCTCTTAACTCTGAATTCTTCATTCCTGATAATCCCTTCTGGTTATGAACTTGGTACTAACAGGTAGCTTCTGAGCAGCAAGTCTCATCGCCTCTTTCGCTACCTCGGATGATACTCCTGACGCCTCAAAAAGAATAGTTCCGGGTTTGATTGGAGCTACCCAATATTCTGGGGCACCCTTTCCTTTACCCATCCTTACTTCCGCAGGTTTCTTTGTGACAGGCTTATCCGGGAAAATACGTATCCAAACTTGTCCTTCCCTTTTCATAAACCTTGTAACTGCGATCCTAGCTGCCTCTATCTGACGGCTGGTAATCCAACCGGGTTCCAGTGATTTCAGTCCAAAAGTTCCAAATGCAAGGGTATGCCCTCTCTGAGCCATGCCTTTGACGCGGCCTTTCTGCATTTTCCTGAACTTCGTACGTTTAGGCTGTAACATCCTTAGTCTGTTTTAAAAATTAATTTCTTTGTTTTCTTCTAGGTCCGTCTCCTCTTCTTCTAGGACCTCCACCACCTGGAGCAGAACTTTGCATACCTACATTTGGTGACAGATCTCTTTTTCCGAAAATCTCACCTTTAAAGATCCATACTTTGATACCGATCTTCCCGTAGATAGTTTCAGCCTCCGAGATTGCATAGTCAATATCAGCTCTAAGCGTATGCAAAGGAATTCTTCCTTCCTTGTACTGTTCTGACCTTGCCATCTCTGCACCTCCCAATCGACCTGAACACTTGATCTTAATTCCAAGTGCTCCTACCCTCATCGATGACGCAATTGCCTGCTTCATTGCTCTTCTGTAAGAAATCCTTGCCTTTAGCTGCTGCGCGATTGATTCACCCACCAACTTCGCATCCAACTCCGGACGTTTGATTTCAAAGATGTTGATCTGAAGATCCTTCCCAGTAAGTTGCTTTAACTCTTCCTTAAGCTTATCAACTTCTGAACCTCCTTTTCCAATTACTACACCAGGTCTTGCAGTGTGGATAGTAAGTGTGATTCTCTTTAGTGTTCTTTCAATGACAACTTTCGAGATGCCTCCTTTCGGAATCCTTACATCCAAATATTTTCTTATATCGTGATCTTCAACGATCTTATCGGTAAAAGACTTTCCTCCGTACCAGTTGGAATCCCAACCTTTTACAATCCCTAATCTTAGACCTACAGGGTTTACCTTCTGTCCCATTGATTATGCTTCGTTTTCTGTTTCTGATTCAACAACTGGTTCAGCAGCGTTTCTGTCTGAAACCGTAATAGTAATATGATTAGATCGCTTTCTGATCCTATGCGCTCTACCCTGAGGTGCCGTTCTCAATCTCTTAAGAATTCTGGCACTGTCAACCATCACTTCCTTCACATACAGATCAGCCTCCTCAATATTCACCTCTTCATTCTGCTGTTGCCAATCGGAAATGGCAGTCAATAGCACTTTCTCCATTGTACTGGATGCATGCTTATGGTCAAATCGAAGGATATTCAACGCCACATTAACTCTTTCTCCTCTGATCATATCCGCCACCAATCTCATTTTACGAGGAGCAGTAGGAATATTCTTTAAGGAAGCGGTTACATCGCCAAGTCTACCAGCGTTGTTTTCTTTGAATACCTTTCGGGCATCCTTCTCCATCCTGATTCGGACAGATTTTTTCACTTTCTTATTTTCAGTTGCCTCCATTATCTCCTGCCTTTATCTTTTTTAGCAATGTGACCTCTAAAGTTTCTTGTCGGGGCAAATTCACCAAGCTTATGGCCAACCATATTTTCAGTCACGAATACCGGTATGAATTTATTTCCGTTATGGACGGCAAAAGTATGACCAACAAAGTCTGGTGATATCATAGATCGTCTTGACCAAGTTTTGATCACAGATTTTTTACCAGAGTCATTCATGGCATCTACCTTCTTCTCAAGGCGAAAATCGATGTAAGGTCCTTTTTTTAGTGATCTTGCCATTATTTTCTTTTAGTTACAATCATCTTATTAGAATACTTGTTAGGGTTACGCGTTTTCTTACCCTTTGCGTAAAGTCCGTTTCTTGATCTTGGATGACCACCGGAAGCTCTACCTTCTCCACCACCCATTGGGTGATCTACAGGGTTCATGGCAACACCTCTTACTCTGGGACGCTTACCAAGCCATCTATTCCTTCCCGCTTTTCCAAGCTTCACATTCATGTGATCAGTATTGGAAACCGTTCCAATCGTCGCTTTGCAGGTATTGAGGACCATTCTGGTTTCACCCGATGGAAGCTTCACTGTGGAGTATTTCCCTTCACGAGCAACAAGCTGTGCGTATGAACCTGCACTTCTTGCCATAGCACCGCCTTTTCCAGGTTTCAATTCAATGTTATGAATGATCGTACCCAAAGGAATTTCACCAATCAATAAAGCATTACCAATCTCAGGTGCAACTCCCTTTCCTGAAAGCACTTGCGTGCCAACTTCAAGACCATTTGGCGCGATGATATATCTTTTCTCTCCGTCCTTATAAACCAACAATGCAATACGTGCTGTTCGGTTAGGATCGTACTCGATAGACTTTACCGTGGCTGGAATGCTATCCTTGTCACGTTTAAAGTCAATAAATCTTAATTTTCTTTTATGACCACCACCAATATTTCGAACGGTCATCCGCCCCTGGCTGTTTCTTCCACCTGAACTATGTGTAGATTTAGTCAGTGACTTCTCCGGTGTGTCTTTGGTAATTTTATCAAAGACCGGAGCCATTCTGTATCTCTGTCCGGGTGTTATTGGTCTAAGTTTTTTTACCGCCATCTTACTTTATATTCCGCTGTAAAAATCAATTATATCACCATCGGCAACCTTGACCACTGCTTTCTTATAGGCTGGTGTGCTACCTTCTATCACTCGGGACTTGGTAAATCTGGATTTCGACTTTCCTGGCTGAACCATTGTGTTAACTGACTCAACAGTCACGCCATACATTTTCTCCACTTCCCTCTTGATCTCAACCTTGTTGGCTGTCTTTGCCACCACAAATCCGTACTTTCCGTGCTCATTCAAAGCAGAGAATTTCTCCGTAACAAGTGGTTTTATTAATACTCCCATCAGTTTAGTCGTTTTTCGATTGGTTCAACTGCGCTTTCAAATAATACCAATACATCCGCATTGAGAATTTCGTAAGTCGTCATCTCGTCTGCGGTAATGACCTTTGCATTGGGAATATTTCTGGCGGACAGGTATACGTTATTGTTTTTGTCTGCCAAAACAAACAGGGCCTTATCTACTTCCAAAGCAAGTCCATTTAGAATCCCAGCAAAATCTTTTGTCTTTGGGACTTTGATTTCCTGATCCTCCAGCACTCTGATCTGCTTATCTGCTGCTTTTGCAGAAAGTGCAGATAGCCTGGCCAGTCTCTTAACTTTCTTATTGAGCTTAAAGCTGTAATCCCTTGGCTCCGGACCGAACATAGTTCCGCCACCTCTCATGATTGGGGATTTAATGCTTCCAGCTCTTGCCGTTCCTGTACCCTTTTGTCTTTTTATCTTTCTGGTAGAACCAACAATCTCAGATCTTCCTTTGGTCTTGTGAGTCCCTCTGCGGAGGTTAGCCAGATGCTGCTTTACATCCAGGTAGACTGCGTGTTCGTTTGGTTCAACCTTATATATAGAATCCTTCAAATCGACCTTTCGACCTGTATCTTCTCCCTTGCTATTTACTACTGATAATTTCATCGCTTATTTCTCAAGGATTATATAAGAATTCTTAGCGCCTGGAATAGATCCGCTGACCAGAATGAGATTTTTCTCCGGATAAACTTTCATCACCTTCAGGTTTAGGACTTTAACCCTGTCACCGCCGGTTCTTCCTGCCATTCTCATTCCTTTGAAAACTCTTGAAGGAGTAGAAGCCCCACCAATTGATCCGGGTGCTCTGCCTCTGTTGTGTTGGCCATGAGTTTGTTGTCCCACACCTCCAAATCCATGTCTTTTTACAACTCCCTGGAATCCTTTTCCTTTGGAAGTGCCGATGGCATCAACGAAGTCATTTTCAGCAAAAACGTCCGCCACGCTGATCTCGTTTCCAAGAACAACCTTATCTTCAAATTCAGATCTGAAATCCCTGAACTCAACGACCATCTTCTTGGGTGTAGTTTTAGCTTTCGCAAAATGCCCCGCCAGGGCTTTTGGCGTGTTTTT
This sequence comes from Cyclobacteriaceae bacterium, assembly GCA_965228045.1. Lineage (GTDB taxonomy): Bacteria > Bacteroidota > Bacteroidia > Cytophagales > Cyclobacteriaceae > JANQEU01. Next base: position 4,545,986 of record OZ245789.1, read on the forward strand.
CTCTTTTCTATCGTCATAGGCAAGCTGAACTGCTCTATACCCGTCGGTATCCGGGTTTTTCACTTGCGTAACGACGCAGGGACCTGCCTCAATAAGGGTACAGGGAATATTCTTCCCGTCCTCATTGAAAATGCTTGTCATCCCTACTTTTTTACCTATTATTCCAGGCATTTTTAATTATTTATTAACCGTTTTTCCTTGTTCAGATAAACTTTTCGTGAAAAGGACTGCAAAGATAGCAATTCCCTCTGATGAAGCAAATCCGAAATCTTATATTTATTCATAAAAAAAGAACCAATACTGACATATTGGTTCTTTCCCATTTGTAAATACTTTAATTATACCTTGATCTCTACATCCACACCACTGGGAAGTTCAAGTTTCATGAGCGCATCCACTGTTTTAGCACTGTTAGAATAGATGTCCACCAGTCTTTTATAAGTGCTCAATTGAAACTGCTCACGTGACTTCTTGTTTACGTGGGGCGACCTAAGAACTGTGAATTTCTCCTTTTCAGTCGGAAGTGGAATAGGTCCACTTACAACTGCGCCAGTCGTTTTCACTGCCCTTACTATCTTCTCGGAAGATTTGTCAACCAGGTTATGGTCGTAAGATCTCAGTTTAATTCTAATTTTTTGATTCATAATTATAAGTTAGGCAGGTTGCCCTTTTACCTTATTAATAACTTCTTCTGCAATGTTCTGAGGTACTTGGTCGTAATGAGAGAAAGTCAATGACGCAGTAGCCCGACCCGAACTTATAGTTCTCAAGTCAGTCACATAACCAAACAGCTCCGAAAGAGGAACATCCGCCTTAATTACCTGCGCAATACCTCTCGTATCCATTCCTTTCATGATACCCCTTCTTTTATTCAGGTCACCTGTAATACTACCTGTATATTCATCAGGCGTAACCACTTCAACAGCCATAACAGGTTCCAATAATACCGGGCTAGCTTTAGCCGAAGCAGTTTTGAAACCAATTCTTGCTGCTAATTCGAAGGAAAGTGAATCTGAATCCACATCGTGGAAAGAGCCATGGAATAACCGAACCTTCATCGCATCGATTGGGTATCCGGCAAGTGGCCCATTTACCATTGCCTCTCTAAATCCCTTCTCAACAGCAGGAATAAATTCTTTTGGAATTACACCACCGACAATATTATTGACAAATTGCAGGCCAGTTCCCTCAAAATCCTCATCAGCAGGACTCAACTCAAAGACGATATCTGCAAATTTACCTCGACCACCTGTCTGTTTCTTATAAACTTCTTTGTGCTCAATATTTGATCTGATCGCTTCCTTGTATGCAACTTCAGGCGCACCCTGGTTGATCTCTACTTTGAACTCTCTTTTCAATCGATCAATGATAATATCAAGGTGTAGTTCACCCATACCTCTAAGGATAGTCTGACCGGTTTCATGATTGGTCTCCACCTGAAGTGTTGGATCTTCCTCTACAAGCTTGGAAATCGCAATTCCCAATTTATCAACATCTGCCTGCTGTTTCGGCTCAATCGCGTATCCAATAACAGGCTCAGGGAAAATCATCGATTCCAGTATCACCTTATTATTCTCAGCACAAAGTGTATCACCCGTCTTGATATCCTTAAACCCAACAACTGCTCCGATATCCCCACAATTCAATGTGTCAATCTGGTTTTGTTTGTTGGCATGCATCTGAAATATCCTCGAGATTCGCTCCTTCTTCTCTGTTCTCATATTGAAAACATATGAGCCGGAATCAAGGCTTCCCTGATAGGAACGAACAAAGCACAGTCTTCCAACAAATGGATCTGTTGCAATCTTAAAAGCAAGTGCTGCAAATGGAGCATCCGGATCAGGTGTAAGCTTAATTTTCTCTTCCGAATCCGGCTTTCTTGCTGTTACTGAACCACGATCCAAAGGTGATGGCAGTAATTCCATCACGTAATTAAGCAAAGTCTGAACACCTTTGTTTTTGAATGCAGAACCGCACATCATTGGCACGAAAGCCAGATCAATGGTAGCTGCTCTCAGTGCTCCGATAATTTCTTCCTTGGTGATAGAATCAGGATCCTCGAAATATTTTTCCATCAATCCCTCATCGTATTCCGCCACAGACTCTACCAGATGCTCACGATACTCCTGCACCTGATCCTGCATATCTTCAGGGATGTCAATTTCCTCGTAGGTCATCCCCATATCTTCTTCATTCCAGATGATGGCCTTATTCTCTACAAGGTCAACAACACCTTTAAATGTCTCTTCTGCGCCGATTGGCAACTGAAGTGGGACAGCTTTGGTCCCAAGCATTTCTTTGACTTGCTTACATACATTTAGGAAGTCTGCTCCGGCCCTGTCCATTTTATTGACAAAACCAATTCTTGCAACTCCGTAATTATCTGCAAGTCTCCAGTTAGTTTCAGACTGAGGTTCAACCCCATCAACAGCACTGAACAAGAAAACCAATCCATCAAGAACTCTAAGAGACCTGTTAACTTCTACAGTGAAGTCAACGTGACCGGGTGTGTCAATGATGTTAATGTGATATTGGTTGTCTTTGTAAGGCCAGAATACGGTGGTGGCAGCTGAGGTAATGGTAATACCTCTTTCCTGCTCCTGTTCCATCCAGTCCATGGTAGCTGCACCATCGTGAACTTCACCAATTTTGTGACTTACACCTGTGTAATAGAGAATTCGCTCGGTAGTAGTGGTTTTTCCTGCATCAATATGAGCAGCGATACCAATGTTTCGAGTGTATTGTAAATCTCTTTTTGCCATTTAATAGTTGCTGTTTAGAATCTGAAATGTGAGAATGCCTTGTTTGCCTCGGCCATTCTATGTGTATCGTCTTTTTTCTTCACAGAGGCCCCTTCACCTTTTGCTGCTGCTATTATTTCAGCAGCCAGTCTTTCTTTCATGGTTTTTTCGCCTCTCATCTTTGAATATCGTATCATCCATTTGATACCCAAAGCAATTTTCCTTTCGGACCTCACCTCTACTGGCACCTGAAATGTTGCGCCACCAACTCTTCGGCTTTTTACCTCAACAGATGGACTAACATTGGACAATGCTGTTTTCCAGGTTTCGAGTCCGCTCTCCTTAGTTTTATTCTCAACAATCTTGATGGCATCGTAGAAGATAGTATAGGATAAACTCTTCTTCCCATCCACCATAAGGTTGTTTACAAATTTGGTTACCAGAGTATCCTGATAAATGGGATCTGGTAATAAATATCGTTTTTTAGGTTTCGCTTTTCTCATCAGTCAATTACTTTTTAGGACGCTTAGCACCATACTTAGACCTTCTTTGAAGTCTGCCATTAACTCCGGCCGTATCCAAAGCACCACGGATGATATGGTAACGTACACCGGGTAAATCTTTAACCCTTCCACCTCTGATTAGCACAATAGAGTGTTCCTGAAGGTTGTGACCTTCACCTGGAATGTACGCGTTTACCTCTTTTTGATTGGTTAACCTTACCCTGGCAACTTTTCTCATTGCCGAATTAGGCTTCTTTGGAGTAGTGGTATACACTCTTGTACAAACACCTCGTCGCTGAGGGCATGAATCAAGTGCAGGAGATTTTGATTTTGAAGTTAATTTTTTCCTGCCTTTTCTTACTAACTGTTGAATAGTTGGCATTTATGCTAAATTTCTATTGTCCTAAATTTTTGGGAACGCAAAGATAGAGATAAAGAATCGATATTCACAATTGGCCGCATAAATTAAATGTTATGCTTCACCGACTGTCCCCCCGAAATTGATAGGATACTTTGGAGCTTCCTCTACCTGCTTGATTGAGCCAAAAGTGGCCTCGTATTTTTCAATGTTATCCTCAAGAGCATGCAAAAGTCTTTTTGCATGCTCCGGAGTGATAACTATTCTTGATTTGACCTTTGCCTTGGGTACTCCCGGCATCAGTCTTATAAAGTCAATTACAAATTCACTGCTTGAATGGGCTATCATAGCCAAATTGGAATACACCCCTTCTGCAGTCTCTTCAGACAATTCAATGTTTAGATTCTTCCCTGACTTGTCTTCTTCCTTCTTCTCCATTATTCAGCAATGAATTCTGTCGTCCTTGCCATTTCCTCCCTGGAAGTTTGCATCCTCTCGTATTCTTCCTTAGAAGCCACGATATTCTTAGCAAACTTACGAACTCCAGTTCCAGCCGGAATCAGATGTCCAACGATAACGTTTTCCTTGAGACCAATTAAACCATCCGATTTTCCGCGTATTGAGGCTTCACTCAATACTTTGGTAGTTTCCTGGAAAGAAGCTGCAGAAATGAAACTCTCTGTGCCAAGAGATGCCTGAGTAATCCCCTGAAGCGTAGGTTTAGAAACAGCTGCTTCTGCTGATCGGACCTGAACGGGCTTCATGTCTCTTCGTTTCAGATTGGAATTCTCATCTCTTAGCTTTCTACTGGTAATAATCTGTCCGGGCTTCAATGACTCAGAATCACCAGCATCTGTAACAACTTTTTTGTCCATGATGTTGTCATTCTCTTCCATGAATGCGAACCTGTCCACTACCTGATTTGTAAGGAAATTGGTATCACCTGCGTCAATGATGATGACTTTTTGCATCATCTGTCTTACGATGACCTCAATGTGCTTGTCATTGATCTTAACACCCTGGAGACGATAAACTTCCTGAATCTCATTTACCAGATATTCCTGCACAGCAGTCGGTCCCTGAATTGAGAGAATATCCGCAGGTGTGATGGCCCCATCCGATAGCGGTTCACCCGCTCTAATGAAGTCATTATCCTGAACCAATATGTGCTTGGAAAGCGGAACAAGGTATCTTTTCTTAACTCCATCTTTGGATTCGATAAAGATCTCTCTGTTCCCTCTTTTGATACCTCCATAAGAAGCTACTCCGTCAATCTCGGTCACTACAGCCGGGTTTGAAGGGTTTCGTGCCTCGAAAAGCTCAGTAACTCTTGGAAGACCCCCTGTAATGTCTCTCGATTTACCGGTTTTCCTCGGAATTTTTGCCAATACCTGTCCTGATTTGACAGTATCTCCCTCATTTACTGCAAGGTGTGCTCCTACTGGGATATTGTATGACTTCTCGTCATCACCAATTATTATGGCAGGGTTTTTAGTCTTGTCTTTAGTGTCAATAATTACCTTTTCTCTGTGACCGGTCTGTTCATCAGATTCCTCCTTATAGGTAATTCCTTCGATGATAGCATCAAATGTAATTTTACCATTTACTTCAGACAAAATCACCGCATTATAAGGATCCCAATTACAAAGCTCATCGCCTTTCTTCACTTTCGCACCATCCTTTACTTTCAATATGGCTCCGTAAGGAACATGATTGTTGATAAGAACTTTATCTTTCTTGTCGTTCAGAATTTTAATCTCACCTGAACGTCCCATTACGATCTCTATCTTGTTTCCTTCCTCGTCTGTGGTTTTCACAGTCCTAAGTTCATCGAACTCAATCACGCCATCAAATTTAGATTTGATGTTTGCATCAACGGCAATATTGGAGGCAGTACCACCAACGTGGAATGTTCTAAGCGTAAGCTGCGTACCAGGCTCACCAATGGATTGGGCTGCAATAACACCTACAGATTCACCATTATGGACCATGTTACCTGTAGAAAGGTTTCTACCATAACACTTAGCACAGACACCCTGTCTGGTCTCACATGTTAATACAGATCGGATTTCAACCTCTTCAATGCTGGTTGCATCAATTTTGTCTGCAATCTCCTCTGTAATTTCATCACCTGATGCTACTATAAGCTCATCAGTTATTGGATCATAGATGTCATGCACTGATACTCTACCAAGTATTCTTTCAGACAAAGGCTCTACGATCTCCTCATTATCTTTAAGTGGTTGTACGGACAAGCCGCGAAGTGTACCACAATCATCCTCATTAACCACCACATCCTGGGCCACATCTACCAACCTTCTTGTAAGGTATCCTGCATCAGCTGTTTTAAGAGCCGTATCTGCCAGTCCCTTCCTTGCACCGTGTGTGGAGATAAAGTACTCCAATACGTCCAAGCCTTCTTTGAAGTTAGAAAGGATCGGGTTTTCAATGATCTCACCGACAGAACCCTGAAGGTTTTTCTGTGGTTTAGCCATAAGCCCTCTCATACCCCCGAGCTGTCTGATTTGCTCCCTGGAACCTCTTGCACCAGAGTGCATCATCATATAAATCGAGTTGAACCCCTGATCATCTTCCTCTAACTGCTTCATTAAGGTAGTAGTCAGTTGAGTGTTAGTTCTGGTCCAGATGTCAATAACCTGGTTATATCTCTCATTATCCGTAATAAGACCCATGAGGTAATTGTTCCAGACATCCAAAACTTCCTCCTTCGCCTGCTCAACCAGCTTTTCTTTCTCCTCAGGGATTTTGATATCGCCAAGACCCATTGAAAGTCCCCCTTTGTAGGCCATCTGGAATCCAAGATCTTTGATATCATCAAGGAAATGGGCTGTTCTGGCCATTCCGGTTACTTTGAATACCCGGGCTATAATACCCTGGAGCTTTTTCTTAGTTAGAAGTTCATCTATATATCCAACTTCTTCCGGAACGTATTGATTAAACAGTACTCTTCCAGCTACTGTTTCTATAACTTTTAATTCAAGTTCACCATTCTCATTTCTAACCTTAGTACGAAGCTTGATAAAAGCCTGCTTGGAAACCCTTCTTTCGTTCAATGCGATGATAACTTCCTCCTCACTATAGAACATCATACCCTCACCAGGCACCACATTGTCATCAGTGCTTCTACGTCCTTTTGTTACATAGTAGAGTCCCAATACCATGTCCTGTGACGGAACTGCAATTGGGGCTCCGTTGGCAGGATTAAGGATGTTGTGAGAAGATAGCATCAACAAAGATGCTTCCAAAATAGCCTCATGTCCCAAAGGTACATGGACAGCCATTTGGTCTCCATCAAAGTCAGCGTTAAATGCTGTACAAACTAGTGGATGAAGTTGAATCGCTTTTCCTTCAATCAGTTTCGGTTGGAAAGCCTGAATACCGAGTCTGTGTAATGTAGGAGCCCGGTTCAGTAGAACAGGATGACCTTTCAATACATTTTCCAGGATATCCCATACAACAGGATCTTTGCGATCGACAATCTTTTTAGCCGATTTTACAGTCTTTACGATACCTCTTTCGATAAGCTTGCGAATGACAAAAGGTTTGAAGAGCTCAGCTGCCATATCTTTCGGAAGTCCACACTCATGCATCGACAATTCCGGACCTACCACAATTACAGATCTTCCTGAATAATCTACCCTTTTACCAAGCAAGTTTTGACGGAATCGACCTTGTTTTCCTTTGAGCATGTCGCTAAGGGACTTAAGAGCTCTGTTTCCGTCAGATCTTACAGCATTTACTTTACGGGAATTATCAAATAAAGAATCAACTGCTTCCTGGAGCATCCTCTTCTCGTTTCTAAGGATTACCTCCGGAGCTTTGATGTCAATTAATCTTTTAAGCCTGTTATTTCTAATGATAACCCTTCGGTACAGGTCGTTCAAATCAGAAGTTGCAAAACGACCACCATCCAAAGGAACCAATGGTCGCAATTCAGGTGGAATTACAGGAACCATTTTGATGATCATCCATTCAGGTCTGTTCTCAATCCTTGTTCTGGCATCCCTAAATGCCTCCACTACTCGAAGCCTTTTTAAAGCTTCCGCCTTTCTTTGCTGCGAAGTATCCGTAGCAGCCTGGTGCCTCAATTCAAATGAAAGTGAATCGAGATCTGTTCTGGACAGAAGCATCTCCAAAGCTTCCGCACCCATCTTCGCGATGAATTTCTGCGGATCGTCGTCGTCAAGTAATTGGTTCTCTCTTGGAAGCTTATCCAGGATATCCAAATACTCATCCTCGGTCAGAAAATCCAGCTGATTTACACCATCTTCTTCTTTGGCACCAGGCTGAATAACAACGTAGCGCTCATAGTAGATAATCTGATCCAGTTTTTTGGTCGGTAAACCAAGCAAATAACCAATTTTGTTTGGCAATGATTTGAAGTACCAGATATGAGCTACGGGAACCACAAGTTCTATGTGACCCATTCTTTCCCTTCTTACCTTTTTCTCTGTAACTTCCACACCGCAGCGGTCACAAATGATTCCCTTGTAACGGATTCGTTTGTATTTTCCGCAGTGACATTCCCAGTCCTTTACAGGGCCGAAAATTCTTTCACAGAACAGTCCACCCATTTCAGGTTTGTAAGTTCTGTAGTTGATAGTTTCTGGCTGAGTTACTTCTCCGTGAGAACTCTCTAAGATAGACTCCGGTGAAGCAAGGCTGATAGTGACTTTGGAAAAGTCATTGTTCAGTTTTTTATTTTTTCTGAATGCCATATTTATTATCAATATCCCCGAAGGGGTTTAAGATTTAGTCTAAAGTAATTTCAAGTGCCAATCCTCTCAATTCGTGAACCAGTACGTTAAAGGACTCCGGAATATTCGGTTTCTGCATATTCTCACCCTTCACAATCGCCTCATATGCCTTGGCTCTTCCAATGACATCATCAGATTTAATTGTAAGGATTTCCTGCAACACATTGGCAGCACCAAATGCCTCCAATGCCCAAACCTCCATCTCTCCAAATCTTTGGCCTCCAAACTGTGCTTTACCACCAAGAGGTTGCTGTGTAATTAAGGAGTAAGGTCCTATTGATCTGGCGTGCATTTTATCATCAACCAGGTGACCTAGTTTAAGCATATATGCAATACCAACGGTAACCGGTTGATCAAATCGTTCGCCCGTCAAACCATCGTATAGATAGGTTCTTCCAAAAGAAGGTAGACCTGCTTCCTTCAATTCGCTCTGTACCTGATCCTCAGTAGCTCCATCAAAAATTGGGGTAGCATACTTTCTGTTAAGTTTCAGTCCAGCCCAACCAAGGACAGTTTCATAAATCTGACCAATGTTCATCCTGGAAGGTACACCAAGAGGGTTCAAAACGATATCCATCGGTGTTCCATCCTCCATAAACGGCATATCTTCTTGTCGTACAATCCGAGCTACAACACCTTTGTTCCCGTGTCGACCTGCCATTTTATCTCCAACTTTCAGCTTGCGTTTTTTAGCAACATAAACTTTTGCCAGTTGGACAATACCAGCAGGTAGCTCATCACCAACTTCAAGTGTAAATCTTTCACGCTTGAAGATTCCTGAAATCTCATTCCTCTTGACAATATAGCTTTTGATCAAGCGGAAGATGGTATTGTTTATACTTTCATCATTTGTCCAATTGTCAATTGTCAAATCACTGATAAGATTCACCTCCTCAGGTACACTGTAGGTACTTTCATCTCTGAACACATTCTTTTCAGGGAATAGATTCGCCTCAATGTTCTTTTTGTTGAACTTGGTGCCTTTGGACATTACTTCCTCACCAAACTTATGTTTGATGCCTTCACAAGTCTTACCTTCTAAGAGCTGAACCATTTTATCGATCATTTGATTCCTGACCTCGGTCAACTCCTGGCTGTATTTATTCTTCAGTATCTCTACTTCCTTCTTCGATCTTGCCCGCAAATCCTTGTCCTTTTTCGGCCTTGAGAACAGCTTGGTGTCAATTACCACTCCACGTAGAGATGGCGAAGCTTTCAGTGAAGCATCCTTAACGTCTCCGGCTTTATCACCAAAGATTGCTCTTAGAAGCTTCTCCTCAGGTGTAGGATCTGATTCTCCTTTTGGAGTGATCTTACCAATGAGTATATCTCCTTCCTTAACTTCTGCCCCTATTCTTATAATGCCATTTTCGTCAAGGTTTTTGACGGCATCTTCACTGACATTAGGAATCTCAGAAGTAAGTTCTTCCTCGCCACGCTTGGTATCCCGAACCTCTAATTCGAACTCTTCGATATGTATTGAAGTAAAGATGTCCTCTCTAACTACCTTTTCGGAAATAACAATCGCATCTTCAAAGTTGTATCCCTGCCAAGGCATGTAAGCCACCTGCAGGTTTCTACCAAGAGCCAATTCTCCACCTTCGGTGGCAAATCCCTCACAAAGTGGTTGACCTTTTACTACCTTCTGACCCTTCGATACAATAGGCTTAAGGTTAATAGATGTATCCTGGTTAGTTCTTCTAAACTTAGTTAACTGATAGGTTACACTTGGAGTATCAAATGAAATCAGACTGTCTTCTTCGGTCTGATCATATTTGACTATGATCTTTTTGGCATCGACATACTCAATTTCACCAGTACCTTCCGCAACGATCAATGCTCTTGAATCCAGCGCCACACGTTCCTCAAGACCAGTGCCCACAATCGGAGCCTGAGGTCTCAATAATGGCACAGCCTGGCGTTGCATATTTGATCCCATCAGGGCTCTGTTCGCATCATCATGCTCAAGAAAAGGTATCATAGAAGCCGCTACAGATACAATCTGGTTTGGTGCGACATCCATATATCTTAAATCTTTGGGCTCAACAACCGGGAAATCTCCCTCAAAACGAGCTTTTACCCTGTCATTGATAAAATCACCATTGTCTTTAAGAGGTGCATTGGCCTGAGCAATGTTAAACGTATCTTCTTCCTCTGCAGTCAGGTATTTAACATCACCCGACATATCTACCTTACCTTTATCAACATCCCTGTAGGGGGTCTCAATGAATCCCATTTGGTTCACTTTAGCGTGAACACACAGGGATGATATAAGACCAATGTTCGGTCCCTCCGGTGTCTCAATGGTACAAAGTCGACCATAGTGGGTATAGTGCACGTCTCGAACCTCAAAACCGGCTCTTTCTCTTGAAAGCCCGCCAGGTCCAAGCGCAGACATTCTTCTTTTATGAGTAATCTCAGCCAATGGATTGGTTTGATCCATGAACTGCGAAAGCTGGTTAGTGCCAAAGAATGAATTGATAACGGATGACAATGTTCTGGCATTGATCAGATCAACCGGTTTGAAATCCTCATTGTCCCGAACGTTCATTCTTTCTCGGATAGTCCTTGCCATCCTGGCCAGCCCAACTCCGAATTGAGAGTAAAGTTGCTCACCAACTGTTCTTACCCTTCTATTACTCAAGTGGTCAATGTCATCAACAACAGCTTTACTATTTATCAGGCCGATAAGGTATTTTACAATAAGAATAATATCCTCAGTTGTAAGTGTCCTCTTGTCGTATCCTATGTCTAAACCTAGCTTTTTATTGATTCTATACCTTCCAACTTCGCCGAGATCATATCTCTTATCACTAAAGAATAGATTCTGAATGATGTCTCTTGCAGTTTGCTCATCTGGAGCATCGGTATTTCTCAACTGACGATAGATGGTTTCCACAGCCTCCTTCTCCGAGTTCGAATTATCCTTTTGCAGTGTATTGTAGATAATTGAATACTCAGCAATATTCACATCTTTTCTGTGCAGGATAATTGACTTGCTTCCGGACTCGACTATTGTATCTATATCTTCTTCGGATACGATGGAATCACGTTCCAGTATCACTTCATTTCTGTCAATGGAAACAACCTCACCTGTGTCTTCATCTACAAAATCCTCCGTCCATGTTCGCAATACCCTAGCAGCCAGTCTTCTTCCAACTACCTTCTTCAGCTCCTTGGCATTAGCGTCTATTTCTTCAGAAAGACCAAATAGATCAAGTATGTCTTTATCAGTTCCAAATCCAATTGATCTTAGAAGGGTAGTAATTGGAAACTTCTTCTTCCGGTCAATGTACGCATACATGACGTTGTTAACGTCAGTTGCAAATTCTATCCAGGAACCTTTGAATGGAATGATACGAGCTGAATAGAGAAGGGTGCCATTGGTATGTTTGCTTTGTGCAAAAAATACACCAGGTGATCTGTGTAATTGGGATACAATTACTCTTTCCGCACCATTGATGACAAAAGATCCTTTCTCAGTCATATACGGGATATTCCCCAGAAAGACTTCCTGTTCTATGGTTTCAAAATCTTCGTTTTCCTCGTCATTACAAAGCAGTCTCAACTTCGCTTTCAGGGGAACTGAATAGGTCAAGCCTCTTTCAATACACTCCTGAACCGAATATTTCGGAGGGTCTACAGTGTAATCAATAAATTCAAGTTCAAAATTTTCCCTGGAATCCGAAATCGGAAAATTTTCCATGAAAACCTTATACAAACCTTCTGATTCCCTTTTTTCCGCCGGAGTATCCAGTTGAAAGAAATCCACAAAAGATTTTAGCTGAACATCAAGAAAATCAGGGTAGTCAATTACTGACTTGATGGAGGAGAAATTAATTCTCGCGTTATTTTTATGTGCCAAGGCTTACCTTATTTTAATTTAGTCGTTCGAACAGTATACCTGTGTACAAACAGGAAAAGACCTGCCCCCAGTTCAATGTGGGAATCAGGTCTAAACCTTTTGGTTTTTTCGCTATTAGCTTAATTCTACTGTAGCTCCAGCTTCTTCAAGTTGCTTTTTCAAGGCTTCTGCCTCGTCTTTTGCAACTCCTTCTTTCACTGGTTTAGGTGCACCATCTACCAATTCTTTAGCGTCTTTCAAACCTAGTCCGGTAAGTTCCTTCACTAGTTTTACGACAGCCAATTTAGATGCTCCAGCTTCTTTTAGAACTACATCAAATGAGCTTTTTTCTTCAGCAGCGTCTCCACCACCTTCGCCTCCACCGGCTCCAGCTACCATTACAGGTGCTGCAGCTGCTGCAGGCTCGATTCCGTACTCATCCTTAAGAATACCAGCTAACTCGTTCACCTCTTTTACACTAAGGTTAACCAGTTGCTCCGCAAATTCTTTTAAATCCGCCATTTTAAATGATAATTAAATTTTGTTCGTCAATGATTTCATTCCTCTCTTTCAGAAAGGGTCTTAACAATACCAGCCAATTTGTTCTCGCCGCTTTGTAGTGCAGAAATAACATTTTTAGCAGGTGATTGAAGTAGGGAGATAATCTCGCCGACAAGCTCTTGCTTGGATTTAAGATTACTCAGTGTTTCCAGCTGATTTTCCCCGATAAATATATCTGTGTCTATGGAAGCAGCCTTAAATGATGGGCGTTGCTCGGGATCCTCTTTCTTAAACTTCTTGATGATTTTGGCAGGAGCGTTTCCGTTCTCTTTTACGAACATCAATCCTGAAACTCCCTTCAAAACATCATCCAGCTGACTAAAATCAGCATCTAACCCGTCCAACGCTTTTTTGATCAATGTATTTTTGTACACATGGTACTCAATACCCTGATCAAAACACATTCCGCGGAACTTATTTATTTCCGCTACAGACAATCCTGACGTATCAGTTACGTAGAAGTGACTGTTTTCTTTAAGCTTTTCAGTAAGCTCGGTTATGACTTGTGCTTTTTCTTCTCGTGTCATCTTATATTCCAGCTATACTACTTTTATCAATAGAAATACCTTTGCTCATAGTAGATGAGAGGCAGATAGATCGGAAATAAGTGCCTTTAGAAGATGCTGGCTTTAACCGTGAAATGGTTTGAATCATTTCCATGGCATTTTCCTTGATCTTGTCAGCATCAAACGATACTTTGCCTATACTGGTATGGATTATACCAAACTTATCTACTTTGAAATCAATTTTACCGGCCTTCACCTCCTGAACGGCTTTGCCGATGTCCATTGTTACAGTCCCGGACTTTGGATTAGGCATCAGACCTCTTGGTCCTAAAACTCTTCCGAGCTTACCTACCTTCGCCATCACGGTTGGCATAGTGATTATTACATCAATATCGGTCCATCCGCCTTCAATTTTGGAGACATAATCATCCAGTCCCACATGGTCTGCTCCGGCCTCTTTTGCTTCAGCTTCTTTATCCGGCGTACACAAAACCAATACTTTTACATCTTTTCCAACCCCATGAGGAAGTGAAACTACACCCCTTACCATTTGATCAGCTTTTTTAGGATCTACTCCCAACCTTACATCCAAGTCTACGGATGCATCAAACTTTGTGAACGTGATCTGTTTTAATAACGATGAAGCTTCCTCCAACGAGTATTCCTTCGCGGGATCAAGTAGTTCAAAAGCCTTCTTCTGGTTTTTTGTAAGTTTTCCCATCTCTATTAGTTGGCCCAGGGAGCCTGTCCTTTTACGTTTACACCCATACTTCTTGCTGTACCTGCAACCTGTCTCATGGCAGATTCAACCTGAAATGCATTGAGATCGGGCATTTTAGTTTCTGCTATCGTTTTGATCTGATCCCATGTGATGGATCCTACCTTATCACGATTAGGCTCAGATGAACCTTTCTTCAACTTAATCGCCTCCATAATCAGAGTAGCAGCTGGTGGTGTCTTGATGATGAAATCAAAAGATTTATCAGAATAAATAGTTACCACCACAGGTAACAATTGTCCCATCTTTTCCTGGGAACGGGCATTGAATTGCTTGCAAAACTCCATTATGTTTAGCCCTTTGGCACCTAATGCAGGACCAACGGGGGGAGATGGATTTGCCTGTCCACCTCTAATCTGAAGTTTCAAATAACCCGAAATCTCTTTCGCCATCTTAATCTTGTTTTTCTACCTGTATGTAATTCAATTCAACAGGGGTATTCCTTCCAAATATTTTAACAGTGACATTCAGCTTCTTCCGGTCTTCAAAAACCTCCTCAACCGTTCCGGTGAATCCGCTAAATGGACCATCCATAACTTTTACTGATTCACCTACTATATAAGGTGTATCTAGTTTCTCCTCGTACTCATCCGCGTCATCCACTCTGCCCAAAATCCTGTTTACTTCATTTTGTCTGAGTGCAACAGGATCTGTTTTGGAGCTTGTTCCCGAGGCTCCTAAAAACCCGATCACGTTTGGAATTATTTCCTTGTTTGTGATCATGTGCAAAACTTCACCGTTACTAAAGTCTGCCTGGATCAGAACGTATCCGGGAAAGAAATTTCTTTCTCTAACACGTTTCTTTCCGTTCCTCATCTCATATACCTTTTCTGAAGGTATAAGTACCTGAGGTACAGTCTCTTGCAAGTTTTGTCTCGCAATTTCATTGTCGAGGGCCTCTTTCACTTTTCGTTCTTTGCCACTAACGGCTCTTACCACGTACCACTTAAGTTCGCCCATCCCTAAAATTCGTTATAGAACCATGTCAATAGGTTCTCAAATCCTAAATCAATGGCGCCGATCAATAACGCAAAAATTACAGAAGCTACCAATACCAGGACAGCGCTGTTTTGCAGATCACTGTATTTCGGCCAGGATACTTTATGTACCAATTCCTGGTAGGCTTCTTTTAAAAATGTTGTTATATTCGACATACCATTTATTCAATGCACGGGTGGAAGGACTCGAACCCTCAACCAATGGTTTTGGAGACCACTACTCTACCAATTGAGCTACACCCGTAAACCAGCCAGCCCAAAAGGACTGCAAAGTTAGATTAATGAGTGATTATAAACAAATGCGTCCTGATAAAAAATCAGGACGCTTAGGTTAATTTATTATTTAGTCCAGGATCTCTGTTACCTGTCCAGCACCTACTGTTCTTCCACCTTCTCTAATTGCAAATCGTAAACCTTTTTCCAACGCCACTTTGTTAATCAAGTTAACTTCAATCGTAACGTTATCACCAGGCATTACCATTTCCACGTTTTCAGGAAGAGTAATCTCTCCAGTAACGTCTGTTGTTCTCAGGTAGAACTGAGGTCTGTATTTGTTAAAGAACGGAGTGTGTCGTCCACCTTCCTCTTTAGAAAGCACATAAACTTCCGCCTTGAAGTGAGCGTGAGGTGTTACCGAACCAGGCTTACAGATGATCATACCTCTTCGGATATCGGTTTTCTCAATACCTCTAAGTAGAAGACCTACATTATCACCAGCTTCTCCTCTATCGAGAATTTTCCGGAACATCTCAACACCAGTAATAGTAGATTTAAGGTTTTCAGCACCCATGCCAATCAAGTCAACAGGATCACCGGAGTTGATAACTCCCCTTTCGATTCTACCGGTTGCTACAGTACCTCGACCTGTAATTGAGAATACATCCTCAACGGGCATAAGAAAATCTTTGTCAGTAAGACGCTCAGGAAGTGGAATATAATCATCCACAGCAGCCATCAATTCTTTGATTTTTTCTACCCACTGTGCTTCTCCGTTAAGTCCACCAAGAGCAGAACCCTGAATTACAGGAATATCGTCACCTGGAAATTCGTAGAAGCTAAGTAGCTCTCTAACTTCCATTTCAACAAGCTCAAGAAGTTCCGGATCGTCAACCAAATCTACTTTGTTCATGAATACAACCAACGCTGGAACACCTACCTGACGAGCAAGAAGGATATGCTCTCTGGTTTGAGGCATAGGTCCATCTGTAGCTGCCACAACCAGGATAGCTCCGTCCATCTGTGCTGCTCCGGTAACCATGTTTTTAACATAGTCAGCGTGACCAGGACAGTCAACGTGCGCGTAGTGACGGTTAGCAGTTTGATATTCAACGTGTGAAGTATTAATTGTAATACCTCTTTCTTTCTCTTCCGGCGCATTGTCAATGGAAGAGAAGTCTCGTAGTTCAGCAAGACCATCAGTGGCCAATACAGTAGTAATGGCAGCAGTCAAAGTAGTCTTACCATGGTCAACGTGTCCGATAGTTCCAATATTTACGTGTGGTTTGGAACGATCAAAGGTTTCTTTAGCCATGTTTGATAATCCTCAGTTTAGTTCTAATTTAATTTTTATATCTATTCAAATAGTTACAACATTCTCAGTTCAGAGAAGAGCCAATGAGGGGAATTGAACCCCTGACCTCTTCCTTACCAAGGAAGCGCTCTACCCCTGAGCTACATCGGCTTTAAAGTTTAAAGTTTCAAATTCAAAATTTCAAACTATCCACCTTGAACTTGTAACTCAAGTTTTAGAGCGGGTGACGAGGCTCGAACCCGCGACCTACAGCTTGGAAGGCTGTCGCTCTACCAACTGAGCTACACCCGCTTTTAATAATTTGCTGAGTTCCAATTCAGCATTTTCTTCAATATTCAAATACCAACGTCTTCGGTATCTATAGGTGATGAGGCTCGAATCGTGACGACGAACCGCCACGACCTACAGCTTGGAAGGCTGTCGCTCTACCAACTGAGCTACACCCGCTTTTAATAATTTGCTGAGTTCCAATTCAGCATTTTCTTCAATATTCAAATACCAACGTCTTCGGTATCTATAGGTGATGAGGCTCGAATCGTGACGACGAACCGCCACGACCTACAGCTTGGAAGGCTGTCGCTCTACCAACTGAGCTACACCCGCTTTTAATAATTTGCTGAGTTCCAATTCAGCATTTTCTTCAATATTCAAATACCAACGTCTTCGGTATCTATAGGTGATGAGGCTCGAATCGTGACGACGAACCGCCACGACCTACAGCTTGGAATCCGTCAGCCAACGGACTAACAACTGAGCTACACCCGCTTTTAATAATTTGCTGAGTTCCAATTCAGCATTTTCTTCAATATTCAAATACCAACGTCTTCGGTATCTATAGGTGATGAGGCTCGAATCGTGACGACGAACCGCCACGACCTAAAGCTTGGAATCCGTCAGCTGACGGACTACCAACTGAGCTACACCCGCTTTTAATAATTTGCTGAGTTCCAATTCAGCAATCTATTACAGTGGGGGGAGAAGGATTCGAACCTTCGAAGACATAAGTCAACGGATTTACAGTCCGTCCCAGTTGGCCGCTTTGGTATCCCCCCTAAAGAACAAATTTTTCCACCTTCCGGCGAAAAAGGATTGCAAAATTATAAGGAAAATCGGTTTATTCAAATTTTATTTTTGAGAAGAAAAATATTCTTTTCTCCTCTGGCTTAAGTCCCTTCGTAGAGGCGAAGAAGCTCCGGGTTTTTTTCCTGATCCTTAATCTGAGTCAACATGGCCTGAACACCATCGAACTCCTCCAGAATGGTCAGTCCAGTGTACGCCAGCCATCTAAGATTCATATTTGAGTTTTCTCTTGCTGTCATGTTTAGATAAGGTATCGCCAGTTTTTTATCTTCATCGGAAGCGCCAATCAGATACTCATTAAATGACAGCAGAAGATAAAACTTTTCGGAAGGTCGAATTTGCATCAATTTTTGAATGTACCACTCACTCTTACCTGTACGTTTATGATCGTTGATATAATAGGCAAGTGGGAAGATGATGTTAGCATTCAATTCGTTTTTGAATTGCTCAAAGTACTTTTCTCCATTTATGGAATCTATTTCCATTAATAACTCCAATGCCACACCTTTAATCTGATAGTCCGGGATGGTAAGAAATTCTTGCAATTCTGATTTCATAACATGCCCTTTTAGATAAAGGATGTAAATGGCACTTGACCTGACAGTTGCATTCGAACTCATACTAATATTACTAATTTTTTCAATCTGAATTGAGGTCAATGGATAGTCTTTATCCAATATCAGATCAAGGGTCAATTGAAGGATGTCACCAGATCTATCATCTAGTCCAATGCTAATGGCCTGTTCTACGAAACCATCGAATCCACCACTCAATAATTTTGAGACAGCCTCGTACCTTGCTGCCAGTGAATGGTCGCTTTTCAACTGAGCCAATAATTCTTCCGGGCTCTTT
The DNA here is from genome assembly GCA_965228045.1 of Cyclobacteriaceae bacterium. Taxonomy (GTDB): domain Bacteria; phylum Bacteroidota; class Bacteroidia; order Cytophagales; family Cyclobacteriaceae; genus JANQEU01. The sequence goes on from OZ245789.1 coordinate 4,564,516, forward strand.
TGGTGAGTCAACTCACCAACCAATTGATAATCTCCATCGAGGATTAAACCATCAGGTGCCCTTTTGAGAGGTAAACGAAATACATGATTTCGATCAATAATTGAAAGGGGATATCGGAATATAGAATCCTGAACGATAAGGTCAAGGTTCAATGGTAGATAATATAGCGGATAAAGCTCAAGGTTCTGCTCCTGGGAAACTTCTATATATAATGTGTCCTCCCGATGATCGTGTCTTACAGAAAGCTGGGGGTGACCCGGTGATTCAAACCATTGAAGAAAAAACCATGAAAGATCCTGACCGGTAACATGCTCAAAAGATTTTCTGAAATCTGATAACTCCACTGATTGAAATTCATGGGCCTTTAAATATTGGTTCAACCCATGGAAGAAAGCTTCATCACCGATGTATAGTCGGAGCATGTGTAAGACTCTGGCTCCCTTTTCATAAGAATGCCGGTCGAACATGTCTTCAGGGCTATCATAATAATATCGAATCAGCGATTTCTTATCTCCTTCGGCTTCATCGAGATAAGCCAGCATCTCCTGAATTCCATGAAATTCGGCAGCCTCATCTCCATATTTGTATTCCATCCAAAGGTGTTCTCCGTATGATGCCAGAGATTCATTTAAAGGAATCTGTCCCCATGATTCACATGTGACAAGATCTCCAAACCACTGATGAAACAATTCATGTGAAATGATTTTGTCCCAATTTTCCTCACGGTCTAATTCCCGGGGAGAAGTCATAACATCTTCCATGAAGGTAGATACAGTGGTATTCTCCATGGCTCCTGTGACGAACTCATGGACCACCACCTGATGGTATTTTGGCCAGGGGTATTTATATCCAAGCTTTTCTGAAAAAAAGGATATCATTTCCGGAGTATTTCCGAAAACATTTTCAGCAAAATCAAAATCCTTATCTACATAATATTTTACAGGTACTTGAGCTGAATCCTCCACTATATTGAACTCGCCAATTACAACTGAAAACAAATAAGGGGCATGAGGCTTGTTCAGTTTCCAATGATCTCTTCGGAGGGAGGAATTTAACCTTTGCGAAGAAATTAAAGTGCCGTTTGATAGGGTCTGATACTTATCATCGACCGTTAGAATGACTTCCTGCGTACATCTCTCGTTTGGTGCATCGATGGTCGGAAACCAATAAGAATTATATTCTGTGGCTCCCTGCGTCCAAATCTGCTTTGGTAAATATGGGTTTTGTCCATCGGAATTAATGAAATACAAACCACGGTTATCAGGTGAAGCATTGAGATAAGGGCGGGCTACATAGTCGATGATAATTGAGAATGTATCTTTCCTCGTGAGCATTGATTCCAGTTCTATGAACAAGATATTCCCGTCGTATTCAAAACGCAGATTCTCATCATCATTCTCCGTACTCATTGAGATGAAGTTGACTTGAAAATCTTTTGCGTCAAGCACCAATATGGACTGTGGATAAAAGTATGGTTTTAACGTAAGTGTAGCCTGTCCTATTACTGTTCTTTGATCCCAATCAAAGCTCAAATCCAACCTGGTATGGATCAAGTCAAATGATCGTTGGGGTGAATTGCGAAATTCCTTCCAGGGAGAAACATATTCTATAGGAGCTGGTAAATTGGCCGGAGAATCCGGCGCAGGAGCAGTGAATGTGGACTTACAACTCAGGGCGAACAAAAGCGCCATGACCCAAATAAATCTTTGATGAGGCATAAGGGTGAATTTACAACACCTACCATGATCGGTGAATGGTGATGACACTTTTTATCAGACTTTATGGAAGATCATTCTACAAAAATGCTTCAACTACTTTTATATTTGTCGGAATTAGCCAACTGATGAAGTACAAGAGAATACTCCTGAAGCTTAGCGGGGAAGCCTTAATGGGCTCAAAGCAATACGGAATTGACCCCGATCGGCTTGACCAATATTCCACAGAAATTCAAAAAGTCCATAATAAAGGTGTGGAGCTTGCCATAGTCATTGGCGGCGGAAACATTTTCAGAGGAGTGCAAGCCGAAAAAGCGGGAATAGACAGAGTGCAGGGTGACTATATGGGTATGCTTGCCACCGTTATGAATGGAATGGCGCTACAAAGCACTCTGGAAAAGAACGGAATGTATACACGGCTTATGAGCGGCCTCGCTATGGAACAGGTATGTGAACCTTTTATCAGACGGAGGGCCATCCGGCACATGGAAAAAGGGAGAATCGTAATTTTTGGAGCAGGATTGGGCAATCCATATTTCACCACAGATTCAACTGCCAGTCTACGTGCTATAGAGATCGAAGCGGATGTAGTGCTAAAAGGGACAAGGGTGGATGGTGTCTATAGTGCTGATCCAGAGAAAGATCCATCGGCTAAAAAATATTCGAATATTTCGTTTCAGGAAGTCTATGAAAAAGGTTTGAGTATTATGGATATGACGGCCTTCACACTTTGCATGGAAAATAATCTTCCTATTATTGTCTTTGATATGAATAAGCCGGGCAATCTTAATCGATTGTTGAAAGGAGAGGAAGTTGGAACATTAATCACGTAAAAATGGAAGAAGAAATAGATTTTCAGCTCGAGCATGCGCAAGAGCAAATGGACAAGACCGTAAAACACACGGCCCAGGAACTATCGAAAATCCGGGCTGGAAAAGCAATGCCCAGCTTGCTTGAAGGATTAATGGTCGAATACTATGGAAATCCAACCCCTATCAATCAGGTAGCTTCGGTAACATCTCCGGATGCACGAACCATCGCAATAAAACCCTGGGAAAAAAGTATGATCCCGGAAATCGAAAAGGCCATTGTCAATAGTGACCTTGGACTAAATCCACAGAATGATGGGGAGTTGGTGAGAATAAACATACCCCCATTGACGGAAGAGAGAAGGGTGATGCTCGTGAAACAGGCAAAAAACGAAGCTGAACAGGGTAAAATCAGCCTTAGAAGCATTAGGAAAGAAATCAATGATGCTTTGAAGAAAATCGATCATGTGTCGGAAGACCTGATCAAAGACGCTGAAAATGAGGTTCAAAAAATCACCGATTCACACACAAACAGAATTGATGAACTTTTGGAATCCAAGGAAAAAGACATCATGACCATCTAAAGGAAGTATCCTTTTTGCTTTATTAGTCTTTCGACTCCTTCAGGAACCAGATACTTAATTGACTTATTTTCACGCACGAGTTTTCTCATAAGAGATGCGGAAATATCCATTTCCGGAGCATCAATGATCTGTACATTTGGATGATCTTTCAATTCTGACTCACCAGCTCCAGGTCTTGGATACACGATTAATCCATAATCTTCCAAAATCCGCTCATAGTTTTTCCATCGGGGAAAACTGGCCAAATTATCTTCTCCAATGATCAATTTGAACTCATTGTTAGGGTGCTTCTCGGTAAGATGAACGAGGGTATTGATGGTGTAGCTTGGTCTGGGAAGGTTAAACTCGACATCACTTGCTCGAAAGTGGTACTCATCAGCAATGGCTCTTTCTACCATCTCAAGTCTGTCAAACTCGTGAAGAAGGTTTTTATTCAACTTGTGCGGATTCTGAGGAGAAACTACAAACCAAACTTCCTTCACATCCGTCCACTGGCACACTAAATTACCTATGATCAAATGTCCTATGTGAATAGGATTAAATGATCCAAAAAACAGACCTATTTTCATATTGTATTGTCCAGAAACTGATGGGCAATAACTTCCGCCTTTTGCAGGGTGTCTTCCAGAATGTTGTTGATCAAAACTATATCAAACTGGTTCTCATATTGCATTTCTTGCCGGACTTTCTTCAATCTGGTATTCAGCATGTCCTCGGATTCTGTTCCTCTGGACCGCAGCCTTTTTTCGATAGAATCAATTTCGGGAACTTTAACAAAAACACTTAAAGCATCCTTCCCCAGAGAATTTTTAAGTCTTAGTCCCCCAATTACGTCCACATCAAACACCACATGCTTTCCATTGTCCCAAAGTCTCTGGACTTCTGATCTTAGAGAGCCATAGAAGATTCCATCATAAACCTGTTCGTATTCAAGAAAATGATTAGCTTCTATTTTATCCTGAAACTCATGAAGGGATAGAAAATAATAGTCTTTTCCGTCAATTTCACCAGACCGGGAGGGCCTGGTGGTGGCCGAAATAGAAAATTCTAAATCGGAGCGAATTTTCAAAAGGTGTCTGACAATTGTAGTCTTGCCAGAACCAGATGGTGCGGAGAATATCAGGGCCTTACCTTGGGACACTACTTAGGAAATCACCAGGATTTGTGACTTAATCTGTAACGCCAGATCTTCAGGCACAGGAACCCTGGCGATTTTCTTTCTTACCAGTTCTTTTATTTCCTTTTCCAGTTCATAGTGGTCAAAGCAAGGAAGACACTTATCAATGTGATCCATGAAGAATTTTTCATCTTCCTTAGTTGCTTCATTGTCCACGATGAGCTCCAGAATTTCTAAACAAGTTTTACATGCTGGCTTGTCTTCATTCTTATCCATTTCTGTTTTATTCTTTTTCTTGGCTATTTGAGTTGTTACTTATATCCCATGCTGCTGGCGTAGTTTTTAAGTTTTTCTTTCAGGAGATTCCTTGCCCTATGCAATCTCGATCTGACAGTACCAATCGGAATATCGAGGATCTTGGCCATTTCCTCGTAGGTAAATCCTTCCAGATCGCACAAAATTATCACCGTTCTGAAGTCAACTGCAAGAGAATTGAGCGCAATACTTACTTCATCGCCTATCATATCCTTCACAGCATCTATTCTCAGATCCACTGTCTTTTTATCATCTACAGAGTCAGAGTTGTAAAAACTCTCGACTTCCTGATAATCGACTTTGGCCGGTTCACGGCTTTTTCTTCTAAAATCGTTTATAAAACTATTTTTAAGAATGCGGTATAACCAGGCCTTGGCATTGGTGCCTCGCTGGAAAGAATTAATAAATCGGTACGCTTTCAGGTAAGTGTCTTGTACCAAATCCTTTGCGTCATCCCCCTCAAGGGTGAGTCGATATGCAAAATTGTACATCGCATCCAGATGGGGTAGAAATTCATTTTCGAAAATATCCAGTTGAACGCCCCGATCATATTCAAATTTTTTCGGTTTGTTTTCCATTGTGTCTATTACCTCGTGCATGTTGTGTGTTTTCTCGTTGCCAAAAAACGCACACCTATGATAGATGTACGTACATCATTATACGGAGCTAAATCATTTTCGTTTAATTAAAAGTCCACAATTACTGGAAAACGTAATTTTACCAATTACCCGGACAGATTGAATATTCTCTTTACAACACATTTTGGAGGTTATGCAGGCTCGACCTACAGCATTATCAATTTAGCCGTAGGATTAAAGGCACGAGGTCATAAGATAATTCTGGCTTCACCCGGAGGAAGTTTTATTTTTAAAGAATTGAGCAAAAGAGGCATCCTGGCGTACGATGTTAGTTTTATCTGGAAAGGAGACATCATATCTGCTTTCAGGTTAAACAAGATTGTAAAGGAGTGTCATGTAGACATAATCAGTGTTCAGGGTAGTGTAGATAGGTATGTCGCTGTTTTTAGCAAAATATTTGGTCATAAGGCAAATATCACCATTACCAGGAGACAGAGGGTCCGACATAATAACGTCTTCAAGAGATGGTTGCAGCAGCGTTTCTCCAAAAAAATCATTGTAAATAGTGAGGGACTGAAGCAACTAATGATCCGAAAAGGATTTAAAAAGGAGAACCTGACTGTTATCAATAACGGACTTCCGGCCGGTAATTATAAAATGGATGATGCAATCGTAAATGAGCTCAGACTCAAGTATGGAATTGAGAAAAATGATAGGATAATTGGTTGTGTCAGTAGATTGAAACGCCAGGACCAACTTGTCAAAGTACTTGAAATGCTGGGAAAAGAATATAAAGTTCTCTTTGTGGGAATTGACAAAGATTCCTTTCAGAAGAAATGGGAACGGACAAAGATCCCAGATAGCAGAGTGATCTTTACCGGACTTATTGAAGACCGAAATCTTGTACTGCAGCATTATCCATTGATGGCCGTAAATGTTCTCGCATCCGAAATGGATGGATTTGGACTGGTTCTTCTGGAAGCTATGGCAATGGGAGTGCCTGTTATAGGATCAGATTACGGTGGAATTCCCAGTGTCATTCAAAATGGATTGAACGGTTACATTTTCAGAAATGATGACCTTCATGAACTACGGGATCGAATTTTGGAGGTAGTAAATAACCGGACATTGAGAGAGAAATTTATAAAAGAAGGCCAGCAGACTGTAGACCATTTCTCCCAGGAAAAAACAGTTACCGGATATGAGTCATTTTTCCGGGAATTGATTGAATCATGAAGCTATCTGTTGCCATAATCACCCTCAACGAGGAACGTAACATACGTAGGTGTCTGACTTCGCTGGAAGGGATTGCTGATGAGATTGTGGTTTTAGATTCGGGATCAACGGATCAGACCAGGGAGATTGCAAAGCAACATGGCGCAAAAGTATTTGAGCGAACTTTTACAACATTTGCAGAACAGAAGAATTCTGCCGTTGAACTAACGACCGGGGACTACATTCTAAATCTCGATGCCGATGAAAGCCTCACAAACGAACTTCGAGAAAGTATCAGGATAGCTTTAGAATCTTCCAGTTCGTCTATCTATAGTTTTAATCGCAAAACCAGTTTTTGTGGAAAATGGATCAGACATTGTGGTTGGTACCCTGACCCTAAAATAAGATTATGGAAAAGAGACCATGCCTGGTGGACAGGCAAAAACCCTCATGAACATGTAGAATGCTCCGAAGGGTCAAGCCATAAGCATCTTAAAGGTGATTTATTGCATTTCCCATTTTTGAATGAGAAGGAGCATCTGAGTAAAATTCATCAATACTCGACTCTGGCAGCCGAGTATGCAGTGGCTAACGGTACTAAAAGTAAAGTCATCAAAATGATATTTAGTCCCATATTCGCATTCTTGAAAAAGTATTTTATCCAAATGGGGCTACTAGATGGATACTATGGATGGGTAATCTCAAAGAATACAGCATACAGCAGGTATCTGAAATACAAAAAAATCAGACAACTATGGAAGCAAAGAACTTCATGAAAGCCATTGTTGGACTTATAATGTCGTTTGCGATCGTATCTAATTTAAGTGCACAGATTGATTCGATCCAGGCAGAGGTAAGTGCTGTCGGAGGCGTAGGTACGGCTGGGTACCTCCCCTTTCATATGGGACACAATTCATTTGGGAAGCTGGATCCAAATGATCAAAGTGGTTATCTGGAAGGTTCTGTCTATTATCCGATACTTGACAAAGGAAATTGGCTTCTCGAAACCGGAATCGATTTTGTGGTCACAAGTGACTTGTCCAAAAGCCTTTTACACCAGGGATTTCTGAATTTGCATTGGAATGACATCTCGTTACGCCTTGGTAAAAACGAAATTAATAACTCGAATTACAACGATGAACTGGGCTCTGGTTCTTTCTTTCAGAGCCAGAACGCCCGTACTATGACCAAGGTGGGCGCAGGAATTTGGGATTATACGTCCGTTCCATTTTTCCCGTACCTTGAAGTACTTGGTACTTTTGAAGTTGGTCGACTGGATGAAGACAGACCCGTGACCGGTGCCTATTATCATGAGAAGAGCGTCTATGCCAAAACGGCCAAATTACCAGTCAATCCATTTTTTGGCATCAGCCACAATGTGCTTTTCGGCGGGACTACAGAGGATGGGGAAGAACTCCCGTCAGATTTCCTCAAAGCTGTCCTGGCCAGGAGTGCCGTAAATTCCGGAAACGCGAGCGATAGCTCTAATGCCGCAGGGGCTCATTTTGGAATTGTAGACATGGGTGTTGAGATCCCCTTTGGAGAAAACAAATTCAAGTTTTCATTCCAGCAACCTATTTCGGATGCATCCGGATACCAGACAAATTTCACTAAGAACACAGACCATATCATCATTCTGGAACTGAAACTCGAGGGCAATAAATTCATAAAGAGCATAATTTATGAGAACATTAACACCACACACCAAAGCGGTGAAGGTCTGACTGATCCATATATCAACGGAAGGTTTCAGTCTTTTTCGAACCTGATCAACCTTCCTGATTATGATGCCTATATTCAGGAACAATTTGGTATTACCACAAACAATATTACCTGGAAGGAATTCAGGGACCTGGTGCGTACTGAGGCTAATTTTGGATATGCATACGGTGGCCGGGATGATCACTACAACAACGCAACCTTTCCATTTGGCAACACCTTCCATCGCATGGTGATTGGGAATCCACTAATGATGACGAGAGATCGATTTGAAACGATAACCGGAGAAACAGTAAGTGATCCGAATTTTATTGTAAATAATCGGATAGTGGCTCATCATATTGGCATTGGAGGACAAGCCAACAAAACAAAGATCAACATCCGCGCAACTTTTACACATAATTACGGGACTTATACCGGGAAATATGGTGGTGCACGGAGGTCATGGGAGTTAGATCGGGACTATTACTTTAGGGACATCCTTACAATGCACTACGTATCGTTGGAATTGAAAAGACCTGGCAAAAATGGATTCGTTTACCGTCTGATGCTGGAAACCGATTTGGCCGAGTTTGGAAATAATCATGGTATCCTCATGGGAGTGACCTACAGAATCAAATGAAGATCCTTCACCTCAATTCAGAGTTGACCTGGAGAGGTGGAGAAAGGCAACTTTTTTTTCTTCATGAGGGCTTGATTTCGAGGGGAATTTCCTCAATAATACTTGGCAAAAACGAATCGCAACTTCATAAGAAATGTAAGGAAAGAGCTCTGCCATTCGAAAGTTTCCCTTTTTCGGGATCATTCAATTTGTCATCGGCCTGGAGACTTAAATCTCACTGCGAGTCAAAAGGGATTGATCTCATTCATATACATACTTCCAAAGCACATACTCTGGCTGTATTGGCGGCAGTTCTTGGATTAAAAATCCCGATGATTCTATCCAGACGTGTGGATTTTCCATTGAAATCCAACCTGCTTAGTCGGTTCAAGTACGGCCATAAGAACATTAAAAAGATACTTTGCGTAAGCGAAAAAATAGCTGGTATCGTGAATTCCGGTATTTCTAAACCCTCTCGCGTAGAAGTGGTTTACAGTGGGATTGATCTGTCAGTAAAGGACCCGATCCAGGTATTTGATCTAAGGAAAGCCCATAACATACCGGCAAATCGAAAACTCGTTGGAAATACCTCGGCGATAGCTGATCATAAGGACTATCCCACTTTTGTCGAAACAGCTGCACTATTGCTCAAGAAACGTGATGACTTACACTTTATAGTCGTAGGTGATGGCCCTTTGAGGATCAGGTTGAAAAATCTGATTGAAGAAATGGATCTTGGAAAATATTTTACATTGACCGGCTACGTGGAAAACCCTACTGAATATCTGGTACATTTTGACGTATTCCTTTTCACATCCAAAACAGAGGGTTTAGGTACATCAGTTTTGGACGCCATGCTGCATGAAATACCCATTGTCTCCACGAATGCAGGTGGGATTCCCGAAATGATCCGTCAGGAAGAAAATGGGTTGGTGTCTGCTGTTGGAGATGCTCCTTCATTGGCTCAGAACGTCCTGAGGGTATTGGATGATCCTGAATTAAAATCCTCCATCATCCTAAAAGCGACAGAAACGGTCAAAAGTTTTGATAAAGAGATCATGATAGATAGGACCATTAAAGCTTACAAACGTGTACTTACCAATTCCTAAACTGATTGATTGTAGCGTTTTCTAAAGCGCTTGATCCAAAAGTGTCGTGATTTCGCATACTTCCACATGAGCTTGTGACGTATGTCTTTTGCAGAACTTTTGGCATTGTTCTCGGCGAAAGTGTGATATATGGTAATGTCAGGCACATAGTAGATCTTTTCTCTTCCATATTTCCTTTCCAGTCTATATGAGAACTCTGTACCCTCATGTCCAAAAAGCAATGGATTCATTCCGAAGAGCTTTTGATAGATGACTCTTCGGACACCAGAATTACCTTCTGCATTCATGTAAAATGGAAATGATTTTTCTCCAAGGTCATAATGTCCAACATTAATATTCTCATCTTGCTCAATTGGAAGCACTCTTCCTCTGAATGCCAATAAGTTTTCATTGGAAGCGAAGAGACTGATTATTCTTTCCACATAATCTTCAGATGCAATTGCATCGTCGTCCAGGAATGCCACTACCTCCGACTTCGCAAAGTGCGCTCCAATGTTTCTGCCTTCAGACAGGACGAAATTGATGGGACATTGAATATGCAATAACGGATATTGAGAAAACGAGTCCCTGACCTTTTCATTCCCACCATTATCTACCAGGATGATTTCACTTTCAGTTATCTGGGCCCTGAGGCTTACAAGGCATCTGATCAGCAGGTCGTTTGTATTGTAAGCTACAATCACAACTGAAAGGGCCGGTGTTTCAAGTTTTCGATAATCATTTATTTCAAACTTGTCATAATCAACACTTTTTCGGTAAGTATTGATCAGCCTTTCCGCAGACCTGAAATTTCCTTTTTTGAAGGCCTCCTGCGCCAAAAGGAACTGTTCACATGCAAAATCCAGGTTAGCCATGTTTCCCTTGCAAATATTGAATTTGGTTTTTGGCCCTTTGATCCCATGTCATGGCCTTCGCCTTCCGATAGACGTTTTCAGACATATTATGCCATCGAGATTCATCTTTCAGAATTGATATTATATCATTTGCGACTTTTTTAGGGTCCTCCCAATCCACCAGAATGCCCTCCTTGTCTTGCTCAATAATTTCACGTACAGAAGGGAAATTACTTGCTATCACAGGAAGTCCACATGACATATAGTCAAAGAGCTTGAGTGGTACGGTGAGGTATTCATTAAAAAATGTCTTCTTCAAAGGCAAAATTCCCAACATGGACTTCCGGAGGATCTTAAATAGTTGATGCTTATCCATCCAGCTGTAAAGCGAAACATTGTCTGGCAATTCACTATTATCGAATTTATTTAGAAAACCGTCGATCTCTTCAGGAGATTTTCCGCCTACGATCACCAGAGCAATGTCCTGAGGCAAGGAAGCAGCCAGTCTAACCAGGATCTCAGTACCCAGTCTCTTATTGAGACTACCGACATAAGTGATTTGTTTTTTTCTGGCATCGGAGGTCACAATATCCCTCAATCCGGTCCTGAAAACCTGAATATCCAATGTAGGGTATGCTTCTTGGTAAAGGGACTTTTGGGAATTGTTTAGGCATAAAAGCCCATTGAGGTGAGCAAAGTATTTCTTTTCCGTAGCTGATTTCTTTCGAAATCTACCGGTGCGTATATCTGTCCTTTTGGATAGATCCAGAAAGTAATCATGAGTCTCAAAATATAGGAAGTGTCTACCGGAATTCCATTTCAACACCGCTTTCAAAACTCCATGACTTCTGGTGATGACTACCGATCTTTCTCTGGCTCTAAGCCACCATACTACGCCAATGTAGAAAAACCAATTTGTAGATAATCTACCTCCAAATTGCTTAATAGAAAGTGTAGAGGGTAGGGAATTTAATGAAAACCTGTTTTGTAAAATCTGACTGGGATCCTCATATGATTTATTTCGGATCAAAAGGACTACATCCGCACCATTTTTCGCCAGACTAATGGCATTATTGACCACAAAAGTAAGAGAGGTACTGTTGGCAGAAATGTCGGTAGTATGGATGTAGATAATCTTCAAAATAAAAAGAGCCATCCGCCGGTTGGCGGATGGCTCCAATTTAGGTGAATTTTTAAATTCTTAGTATCTGTAGTGTTCGGGTTTGAAAGGTCCTTCTACCGTCACACCAATATATTCAGCCTGATCCTGAGATAGAGTTTCAAGCTCCACACCAATTTTCTCCAGGTGAAGTGCCGCGACTTTCTCATCCAGATGCTTAGGCAACATATAAACTGCGTTGTCGTAGTTTTTATGATTTTTCCAAAGTTCGATCTGGGCCAAAGTTTGGTTGGTGAATGAATTTGACATTACAAAAGAAGGGTGACCAGTAGCCACACCAAGGTTTACAAGTCTACCCTCTGCAAGTACGATGATGTCATTACCATCTATATTATACAGATCTACCTGAGGTTTAATCTCAGATTTTGTTTTTCCATAAGTCTTGTTCAACCACGCCATGTCGATTTCATTATCGAAGTGACCGATGTTACAAACTACAGTTTTGTCTTTCATCATCCTGAAGTGTTCCTCGGTGATAATGTCTTTGTTACCGGTAGCCGTTACAATGATGTTGGCTCTTGGAATAGCATTGGACATCTTTTTCACTTCATATCCATCCATGGCAGCCTGAAGCGCACAGATAGGATCGATCTCCGTGACTATCACACGTACACCAGCTCCTCTCAAAGAAGCCGCACTACCTTTCCCTACGTCACCGTAACCGGCCACAACAGCCACTTTTCCAGCAAGCATCAAGTCAGTAGCTCTTCGAATGGCGTCTACAAGGGATTCTTTACATCCATATTTATTGTCAAATTTTGACTTGGTTACAGAATCATTGACATTGATGGCAGGCATGGGAAGAGTACCTTTTTTCATACGCTCATAAAGCCTGTGTACACCGGTGGTGGTCTCCTCAGAAAGACCTTTGATGTCTTTTACCAATTCAGGAAACTTGTCCAGTACCATATTGGTAAGATCCCCTCCGTCATCCAGAATCATGTTCAATGGCTTGCCATCTTTAAAAGCAAAAAGAGTTTGCTCAATGCACCAGTCAAACTCCTCTTCGTTCATGCCTTTCCAGGCATAAACAGGGATTCCGGCTTTGGCAATAGCCGCAGCAGCATGATCCTGTGTGGAAAAGATGTTGCATGAAGACCAGCTTACTTCAGCGCCAAGTTCAATCAGCGTTTCGATAAGTACAGCAGTTTGAACTGTCATGTGAAGACAGCCGGCGATTCGGGCTCCCGCAAGAGGCTTCTCAGCTCCGAACTCTTCCCTGAGTGAGATCAGGCCTGGCATTTCTGCTTCTGCTAATACGATTTCTTTTCTACCCCAGTCAGCAAGGGCAATGTCTTTAACTTTGAAATTTTCTTTCACTTCGATCATTATTTTCTCGTTTCAGAGCGCAAAGTTATAAGTTTTTTTAACCCTTTGGATTCTGGAATGTGATTTCCTTGAGACCATATTGTTTCCTGACCGCCCCAACCTCCACTTCAAGGTGACCTGAGAGTGTGACGTCTCTTATGATTCCCATGAAAGATTTTCCATTCGATTGGAAGGGTCTGTCTTCGTTTATCCAATACAAACCAGTCAAATAATCTCTGTGAATACTGGCATAGTCTCCCTGCTCAAGCACGTCATACCATTTCTCTATGTTTTTAAGAATGGCCTCCAGCACATCCATTTTGTCCAGCTCGTATCCAAGCTCCTTCTTTAAAGAGGTAGCCTGAGCCCCCGAAAAATCCAACTGACTAACATTAAGACCAATGCCTACCACAGTTGTTTCAATTTTAGCTCCCGCCAAAATAGACTCAATCAATATCCCTGATACTTTAGATGAATCAATATAGATATCATTTGGCCACTTAATTTTCGGATCAAGACCAAAAGCATTCAGGGCATCCTTAACCCCGAGAGAAATGACCTTTTGAAGTTCGAACTGCTTTTTAGGGGATAAGAATTCAGGTCGAAGCAATATAGAAAAGAGAAGATTCGATCCTGGCTCACTGATCCAGCTATTCCCTCTTTGCCCCCTGCCTTTTGCCTGAAAATCCGTCATCACCACATGACCTGTTGTCACCTTCCGATTTTTGGCCAAATCGAGCAAAATATCATTGGTAGAATGACATTCTGGCAGATATGTGACCTTTTTTCCGAGAAAGACGGTTTTGGCAAAGAATTTATGCAATGAATATTAGTAGTTTTAAAGTAAAAATATAGAAAGCCTTCTGAATGCCGGAAACAAGTCCTGTTACTGATACCAGTCAAGAATTAAGTGAGTTAGTAGTACGAGGAATGTTGGAGAAAAAGGCCCAGGACGTTGTGGTCATGGATTTAAGAAAAATAAAGCACGCAATTGCTGATTTTTTTGTTATCTGCTCAGGAAGTTCTGATACTCAGGTTGATTCGATATCACAATCAGTGGAAGAACAGGTCATTAAATCTTCTAAGCAAAAACCCTGGAAGAAGGAAGGATTTAAAAATAACGAATGGGTTTTGATAGACTATGTAGATGTAGTCGCTCATATTTTCAATAAAGACAAAAGGTCATTTTACGCCCTCGAAGAACTATGGGCAGATGCCAACATCACACCAATAGAAAATTAATCGAACTATAACATCTACTCGTCGTTTTAAAACAGGAATTGAATAAACAAAGAAATGGGAGATAAACCGAGACAGAAGAAGAATCTCATGGGAGGACCGGGAAGAGGCGGTTATCAAATGTGGGTGATCATTATCCTGATTGCCACCGTATTTGGATTTACATACTTCAATAATAGTAACTCAACAATCAAAATCTCAGACCGTCGCTTTGAGCAAATGCTTCAAAGCAACGATGTGAAAAGAGTGGTCCTAATCAAAAATAAGGACCTTGTGGAAGTGACCTTAAAAGAAGAGGCGCTTCAAAATACAAAATATAAGATAGAACTGGAGAACCAGAATTCTCCTTTCAACTCAAACACGGGACCCCATTATAGTTTCAAGATCGTGGATCCTACCATTTTTAACGATGATTTTAACCGGGTGATGAACGATCTGCCGGAGGAGCAAAGAATCGGGTACGAAGTAGAGGAGAGAAATGATTTCTCTGATCTGTTCATGACTTATGGATTCTTTTTCCTTCTGATCTTCGGATTCTGGTTCCTTATGCGCAGAATGACCGGAGGAGGTGGACCTGGAGGTCAGATATTCAATATCGGAAAGTCTCGTGCAGCTTTGTTCGATGCCGAGAACAGAGTGAAGATTACATTTAAGGACGTGGCTGGTCTGGATGAAGCTAAGGAAGAAATCCGGGAGATTGTAGAGTTCCTGAAAAACCCGGCCAAATTCACCAAACTTGGCGGTAAAATACCAAAAGGCGCTTTACTAGTGGGCCCTCCGGGAACCGGTAAAACCCTTCTCGCGAAAGCAGTCGCTGGTGAGGCTGCAGTTCCTTTCTTTACGTTGTCTGGTTCTGACTTCGTGGAGATGTTTGTAGGTGTAGGTGCCGCCAGGGTAAGAGATTTATTTAAACAAGCGAAGGAAAAAGCTCCGTGTATCGTATTTATAGATGAAATTGATGCCATAGGACGATCAAGAGGTAGAGGTCAAATGCCTGGTTCGAATGATGAACGGGAAAACACGTTGAACTCTCTGCTTGTCGAAATGGACGGCTTTGCCACCGATGCGGGTGTGATCATTCTTGCCGCCACGAACAGACCTGATGTCCTCGACAGTGCCCTACTGAGACCAGGTCGGTTTGACAGGCAAATCAGTATTGACAAACCGGATATCGTTGGACGTGAGGCAATTTTTAAAGTTCACCTGAAGCCAATCAAGCTCAATGATGACATTGATGCTAAGAAATTGGCAGCCCAAACTCCAGGTTTTGCTGGTGCGGAGATTGCCAATGTATGCAATGAAGCCGCTTTGATCGCGGCAAGGAAGGACAAAGAAAAAGTTGAGATGGTTGATTTTCAGGATGCCATTGACCGCGTCATTGGCGGACTTGAAAAGAAAAGCAAGATTATTTCTCCTGAAGAGAAGAAAATAGTAGCCTATCACGAGGCAGGACATGCCATAGCCGGTTGGTACCTCGAACATGCTGATCCTTTGGTAAAAGTCAGTATTGTACCCAGGGGAATAGCGGCTTTGGGGTATGCCCAATATTTACCAAAAGAACAGTTCCTCTATCAAACGGAACAGCTGATGGATGAGATGTGCATGGCTCTGGGTGGAAGGGCAGCCGAGGACATCATGTTTGGGAAAATTTCTACTGGTGCACTAAGTGACCTGGAACGAATTACCAAGTTGGCTTACAGCATTGTCACAGTTTATGGGATGAATGAAAAGCTCGGCAATGTATCCTTTTATGACTCAAAACAGTCCGAGTACAATTTCACAAAACCATATTCTGATGCTACCGCAGAGATGATCGATAAGGAGGTCAAAGATCTTATTGACGGAGCTTACAAACGAACCAAGAAGCTTCTTCTGGACAAGAAGAAGGATTTGGAAATCGTTGCAAAGGAACTGTTGGATAAAGAAATCATATTCCAGTCGGATCTTGAAAGACTTATTGGGAAACGTCCGTTTGAGCATCAGACGACTTATGAAGCTTTCACCAATGGTAAAGCCGAGGATAAAAAGTCTGAAGACAATAAAGCTGAAACCAAGGATTCGGAATCAACCGAAGCGAAGAATGGCGAAGAAACCATCTCAAAGCTGAAGGAAGATGTCAAGCAGGAAGTGGCAATGGAAGAATCAGATAAAAAATCTGATAAGGAGACCCACCAGGAAGACATCAATAAATGATTTATTTTGAATAAAGTATTTTAGGGGCCACCGGCCCCTTTTTTTATGGAAGAAATCAAAATAAATCTAGACCCAGGAAAAAAAATCTATTTCGCCAGTGACTTCCATCTGGGTGCAACTAATCCTGAAGAAAGCAGAGAGAGAGAGCAAAAAATAGTACGCTGGTTGGAGAAAATCCGTCCGGATGCGCAGGAAATCTTCCTGGTTGGAGACATTTTTGATTTCTGGTTTGAATACAAAAAGGTGATACCAAAAGGGTATGTCCGGTTTCTGGGAAAAATTGCCAACCTTATCGACGAGGGAATCCCGGTACACTTTTTTCATGGCAACCATGACCTATGGATGAAAGACTATTTCGCAAAGGAATTAGGTGTGACCATTCATGAAGATCAAATAAGGCTTTTTTGTGAGGAAAAGTCATTTTGGATTGGGCACGGTGATGGATACGGACCAGGGGATTATACTTATAAGAAATTGAAAAAAGTCTTCAAAAACAGATTTACGAACTGGCTTTTTCAATGGTTACACCCAAACATTGGCATTGGACTGGCTGAAAGCTGGAGCTCAAATAGTAAACTTAAGCATGCGAAAAATCCCGACCCTGACATGGGAGAAAAGGAAATCCTGGTGCTCTACTCACACGAAATTGAAAAGAAGACCCATCATGACTATTATGTCTTCGGTCATAGACACATCACCGCTGAAATATCCTTGAACGAGAACGCTACTTACTTTAACCTTGGAGAGTGGGTAACAGAGGCACCTTTCGCATCGTTTGACGGTAATGGATTGATATTAGAACAGTTTGAAAGCTAGACTGGCAATATTGCTTATTTTTATTTGGGAGGGAGTCATTGGACAAACAATGAGTCCAGCCAAAAGCAAGCCATTAAAATCTACCATTTCTGTCCTCAGTGCTGACTTTCAGCATTACCTGTATGTAGGGACCTCCACCGGCGAAGTCCTGAAGCTCGATACAGCACTAAATGAAATGCAGTCCTTCAACCTCCCGGATTTTGCGGCAGTGTCACACGTGGAAAGCTGGAATCCCCTGAAACTGTTTGTTTTTAGTCGTCATCAGCAGGAATTCTTGTTCACCGAAAGATTTGTGGCAGTGCCGGAAAAATATCCAATTCGGGATTTTGTGGATGAATATGTCGAACAGGCTAGCGTCGGACAAGACAATTCGATTTGGTTTGTAAATTCTCTCCTATCACTCAGGAAATTTGATCTCACGCGAAAAATACAAATGTTCGAGGTCCCGCTTAGGAGAAATTTAGGTATTGAAAAGGTACATACCATGAAATCCTACCGAAATGGTGTGATTCTGAGTAATCCTGATTTTGGTATATATCTGATCGATCAATATGGCTCGCTGATTAACCAAATGGAACTGTCCGGAATTGAAGACTTTACTATTCACAACAATCAATTAAACACGATCATTGGGAATCAGATTTTCATGATAGATCTGGTAACATTAAAAAAGGAGACCATAATGGCCCCCTTTCCTTACAAAACTGTAATAACCGTCGGAAAACGATACTTTTTTATCGATAGGAATAAAATCCTTGCTTACGATTTGCGATAAGCGTCCAGGATCTTTTGTCTCAACACGATACTGTATTTTGCATTTATAAGCTGAATCTCAGCTCTGTTTTTATTGTTCAAACTTTCAAGATAGGTATAGAAATCTGTATTCCCTGTCTCATACCTTCTCTCCATAAATTCAAAGCTTGCCTGCAAGGCGTCCAGATTCTCCCTGGCAGACTCATAAGTAGCCTGGGCGGAAACAAGATCCAGGTAAACCTGCTGGACCGCATTTGTTATATTTTGCCTGGCCTGCCTCACGGCCAATTCCGAATTCGCCATGTTCAATTTAGCTACCTGAATTCTGTTTGTGCTTTGGAGCTGATTAAAGATTGGGATCGAAAGTGTGAACTGAATATATTCAAACTGGTTATACCCCAATTGCTCAAAGTATGTAGCATTTGGCTCAAACCTTGGCACAAGTTCTCCATCCGAATTCATTACAGTCTCATTAGGATTTACCGCTCCATTTGATGAATAGTTACTTCCAATCATTCCGAAAAACGAAAGCGTTGGCAATGCTTGTCCAAGGGCGGACCTATACTGCCACTTGGCTGCCTCCTGGCTGGCAGTGGCACTCCTTAATGAAGGGTTGATTTCCATAATGTCTGCCAATACTTCAGAAAAAGGATCCAGTTCGTTTAACAACTGTTCCTCGGTCTCTTCTATAGGTTCAAGCGCGTAATCCGATGCCGTCACATCAATCTGCATGGCTTGTAGTAACCTTAGTTTATCACTTTGATATTGATTTTGCAGGTTCTGAAGATTGAGTTTTTCTGTGGCCAGCTGTGATCTGAAATTGAAAACATCCTCCATATTTCCTACCCCGACTGATTCCCGCTTTTCAGCCCGATCAAGTTGAGCCTGAAGGAATTCTACTCTCTCACTGGAAATCCGAATATTTTCCTCTCCCAAAATCACGGCCAGGTAAGCGTTCAAAATGTCAGCCTGCGTTTGAAGTTCTGAAGCTTCCACATCTTCCGAAGCTGCGATATATTGATTAGTATTTTGCTTCCTGACTGAATGTCTGGATAGTCCATTAAAAAGGGTCCAACTTGTACTTATTCTCGGCTGAGAAGAGCGAGTTGTGGCAGTTACCTGCCTCGCTGCATTCACATCGAAGGTGGTACCAAAAAAGAAATCGTAGTTGGCCTGAGCATTGATGCTGGGCAAGTGCCCCATAAAAGACTGAATCTGATTAGATCTGGCAATCAACTCATTATTTCGGGCCTGTTTTATTGAAAGATTATTGTTGAGGGCCGTTTCAATGCACTCATCCAGGGTCAACACCACCTGGTCACGCTGCTCTTCCTGTGCTTTGGCACAAAAACCGGCTAAAAGCAATACAAAAAATATTTTCTTCATTTTCTCGCTGATGAATTAAAGACAAAGGACCGCCCAGAAGGCGGCCCTTTGGGTATATAGACATGCAACTAGGTACTAGTTTGGATTGAATTCAAAATCTGAAATCCAGGCTTCCCCTGAATTCTCAAATTCCGACTCAATTATACAAGGGCGTTATCCTTGGAATTGATGTTTTCAGATACGATCTGTCCATCAAATAGGTGGATTACCCTGTGGGCGTATTCTGCATCTATTGGTGAGTGTGTCACCATGATCACAGTAGTTCCGTTTTCATTCAATTCGGTCAGAAGGTTCATTACCTCCTGGCCATTGGCTGAATCCAGGTTACCAGTCGGCTCATCCGCAAGGATAAGTTTAGGCTGGGCAACTACCGCTCTCGAAATCGCCACCCGCTGCTGCTGACCACCGGAAAGCTGCTGAGGGAAGTGATTTCTTCTGTGCATAATTTTCATTGATTCCATTACCTCTTCCACTCTCTTTTTTCTTTCGGAAGAAGAGTGTTTCAGATAGATAAGAGGAAGTTCGATGTTTTCATACACTGTAAGCTCGTCGATCAGGTTAAAGCTCTGGAATACAAACCCGATGTTAGCTTTTCTAAGGTCGGCTCTTTTTCTTTCAGAGTAACCGGATATTTCCAGATCGGTAAAGTGAAATTCACCTTCACTGGGATTATCCAATAATCCGATGATGTTAAGTAAAGTTGATTTACCACATCCAGATGGACCCATAATTGCTACAAACTCACCGTTTTTGACCTCCAGGTTCACTCCTGCTAACGCGGTTGTTTCAATTTCATCAGTGTAATAGAACTTCTTTAGTCCTGATGTTTTGATTAAGGTTTTAGCGTTCTCCATTGGTTATTGTTTTATTATTTAAATACTAATCTATCCTTGTCTTCGTAGCCATCATATGAAGAGACAACAACTTTCTCTCCAGGTTGCAATCCTTCCAGCACTTCATAGAATCTTGGGTTCTGTCTACCCAATCTAATATCTCTTCTGACTGCAAATGATTCTTCATCATCCACCACAAAAATCCAATTCCCTCCTGTAGTTTGATAGAAACTACCCCTGGGGATCTGCACAGCGGTGATATTTTCACTCAACTGTAACCTGATCTGAAGTGTTTGACCTCTTCTGATGCCTCTTGGAATAGAATCCGCGGTAAAAAACATGTCTACCGAAAACATTCCTCCCTGAACCTCAGGGTAAATTTTTCTTATCTCCAACTCGTAATTTTCACCGGCAAAGTCAAATGTTCCCTTTAGACCTTCATATATCCTGGCGATGTAGTGCTCATCGATTGGCGTCCTTACCTTATAACCATTAAGGTCATCTATCTGTCCTATATTCTGTCCAGGAGCGATGGATTCACCGACTTCGACATTAACAGTAGAAAGTCTGCCAGATATTGGAGCCGTGATCCAAAGGTTGTCCAGGTTCTTTTTGATCATCTCCAGATTCTCCCTGGTTCTCTGAAGTGTTTCATTATTCTGTCTGATCTGGATTGCGGCATTCAGCGAGTCGAATCGATTTGACTCTACCTGAATTTGTCTCTGGCTTGTCAGCCTTTTAAATTCCCTTTCAAGATTCAGGTATTCCTGTTCTGAAATGATGTTATCCTCGAAAAGCGGTTGCGCTCTTTCGTAGGCATCTTTCGCTGCAGCGATCTGATAGTCTAGTTGAACAAGGTTTTGCTTTAACAAAAACTGATTCCTCTGGAGATTGAGTTTCGAATTCTCAATATTATTCACCAGAATAAATGCCTGCGTCTCCTCCCGTACGAAATTCTGCACCAGGTTATCGTTGGCCAGTTTCAGAATAGTATCTCCTTTCTCTACCAGAATACCACCTTCATAGTATTTGGTTTCAACCACTCCTCCGACGATCGCATCCAATCTGATGGTAAGAATCGGCATTACAGCCCCATCTACCGGGATAAATTCTCTGAATTCGCCTTCCCTGACCTCCGCAACATTGATTTTTTCTATCTCAACATTGAGCCGTGACCCACCCTCCGCAAACACAAAACTGTAAAGGACAAAAAGGACAAAAACGCCCGCCAAACCCCATGTCAGGATTCGCTTAAGTGTAAACTTCTTTTTCTTAATCTTTCGATCCATTATAAATGGCTGTTACTAATTTTCTCTCAGCCGGATATGCCAATTTGAATGCCACTAATTATAAACTGCTGAATGCCTGTAAGTTACGAAAAATAGGTGGGATTTTGTACCAGAACACTTGTACAGATTGGAACAAAAAGTGTTCGTTTTCGAGCATAAAAAAAGGTTTAGGTCGTCAAAGGCCTGAACCCAAAGGTCAAAAACTCAAAATAAAAGGACTAATTAAAATTCTTAATCCACAACAACTTCTTCAAATATATAAATTCTAATAAGAAAGGCAAAATAATTTCCCAGGGCTTAACACATAAATTAACTTGTTACTATCGGAACCAATTGTAACATTTATCGTTTAGATAGTATTACTTTCAAAAAAGAAAGAAATAATATACCAATAAGATATGACTACTCTACAGCTGAGGCTGAACAAAAACCTCTATCTAAAAGACCCTCAATCGACCGAATTGGGCCGTAAAATCATTCAAAAAAGCATTGAACTGGTAGACGAGCTGGGATTCGAGGCTTTCACATTTAAGAAATTATCTGTGGAAATCGAATCGACAGAAGCCTCGATTTATCGATACTTTGAAAATAAACACCGATTACTGGTATACCTGATATCGTGGTACTGGATTTGGCTGGAGTACAGCATCTCCTTCGAGACTCATAATATCTCGGAGCCGGAAGAACGACTAAAAATTGCCTTGAGGCTGATAACATCAAAAAAGTCCCTGGATCAAAACTTTCCGGAGGTGGATGAATCGGCATTGCAGAGAATAGTCATTTCGGAATCAGATAAAACTTACCTTACAAAGCAGGTAGACGAAATAAACAAAGAGGGAGTCTTCCGGGGATATAAGTCCTTGTGTACAAGTATTGGCTCCATAGTCCGTGAAATAAACCCAAAGTTCCCGTATCCGCAGGCGCTGATAAGTACTGTTCTGGAGGCATCGAATCAACAGATTTTCTTTGCAGATCACCTACCCTCGCTTACCGAGTTGAGTGATTCTAATGACAAGTTCGATCTCAATTACCAATTTCTAGAAACTATTGTTTTTAAAGCAATCCAGTAATGAATAACAGACACATACTCAATCTGTTGCATGAAGTCTCGCAACTCATCAAGGTCGAGCTTGACAGTAAAGTGCTTCAATCGGTCGATCGCTTGCTGCGAAAATACGAACTGGAGCACATAGATGATTTTATTCGAGACGTTCGGGAGATCGCCAACGACTCTGGTATCGTAATGCTGGAAAAACAGCTCAGTCGAAAAGAATTTGAGCTTTTTGTAGAGAATTTCGATGCTCCTTTGATCGTGTTTCTGAAAGAAGGTGGGGAAATATTTCCTTCAATTATCGACACCAATCGGAAAAAGAAGGAGATCACAATCTTAAATGACCTCACCAAACAAATTATTGATCTCGATCAGGTACAACAGGAACATTTCATAACAGATGAAAATGGTGAAATAATCGTTGTATCCGTCTTTCAATACGAAAGTATGGTGAGCCATGACCAGCGGGAGGATGAGGAAGAAGCTCTCCCACTATCACCTGTTTCAAGATTGATTAAGCTGTTAAAAACAGAAAAAAAAGATATTGCGTACGTATATATCTACGCCGTAATTATTGGTATATCCAGTTTGATTCTACCCTTGGGAATTCAGGCTGCGATTGAGTTGATCTCAGGTGGTGTATTCTTCAGCTCAATTTATTTTCTCATTGGTATTATTATAGTTGGTGTGCTTGGAGCGGGGATCCTGCAGGTCATGCAGATAACCATCGTGGAATACATCCAGCGTAGGGTATTCACGAAAGCGGCATTTGAATTTGCCTATCGAGTGCCTAGAATAAGGATGGAAGCGATCCACAATGTTCACTTTCCTGAATTGATGAACAGGTTCTTCGATGTGCTAACTATTCAGAAAGGGCTTCCCAAATTGCTGATTGACCTTTCAACAGGTGCCATCCAGATCCTTTTTGGTTTAATTCTATTGTCTCTTTATCACCCGTTTTTCGTCTTTTTTGGGCTGTTTCTGATATTTATCCTGTTCTTCATCTTTTACACCACCGGCCCAAAAGGACTTAATTCTTCAATCATAGAGTCCAAATACAAATACAAGGCCGTTTATTGGTTAGAGGAGTGCGCAAGAGTTCTCTTCAGTTTCAAGCTTTTTGGAACTACCGAACTCCCAATTAAGAAAACAGACTACTTCGTCAACAACTACCTGAAAAACCGAAGGAATCATTTCCAGGTTTTGATCTCACAGTACTCCTATGTATTGCTTTTTAAAGCGGTAGTAACAGCAGGTTTACTGATCATCGGTACGTGGCTGGTGGTGGAGCGCGAGATTACATTGGGTCAGTTTGTTGCGTCGGAGGTGATCATCATTCTCATTCTTAATTCTGTCGAAAAAATAATCTCATACATGGATGTGGTCTATGACATGCTCACAGCCGTGGACAAAATTTCGAATGTGACCGATCTCCCGCTGGAAAAGACGGGTGGAATGGATATTCCCATTCATCAGACCGGTTTGAAAGAAGGATTTAATGTGAAAATCAAAAACATGAAATATATCTATCCGGAATCAACAAAGTACGCGATAGAAAACATAAATCTGGAGATAACCAAAGGTCAGAGAACCTGTATTTCGGGAATAGGTGGCAGCGGTAAGACGACACTGACCAACGTTATCGCTGGTATGTATTCGGATTATGAGGGCTCCATCACCTATAATGATTATTCACTTAGGGATCTGGACAGGACACACCTGAGAAATATGATTGGGAAAAATGTTTCTGCCCAGGACATATTTGAAGGAACTATTCTGGAAAATATCCTGGTTGGTAAACCTGGAGCGGATGAATCTATTGCCATCGAGGCACTGAAAAAAGTAAAGCTTCATGAAGAAATAAGTGAACTACCTTTGGGACTCAATACACCCCTGCTTGCAGCCGGCAAAGGACATTCGGAAACTTTTATCCAAAAGGTAATTTTAGCAAGGTGTCTAGCGAAAGACCCTAAGCTGCTGATTCTGAATGACTTCTTTAACAACTTTTCGAAACAGGAACGATTACACCTTATACAAATGCTGACGGAAGAATCTCAGACGTGGACTTTGATCGCGGTTTCTAATGACCCGCTTATCATGGCTGCATGTGACAGGGTGATTTACATGAGTGAAGGAAAACTGGTGGCTGACGGAACAGTTGAAGAGATTTTTAAAAATGAAGAGATCGTCAAAAATCTGAATTGACATGCTGAATATATCCAATTCCAAAGTAGATGATCAATTAGCGGACTTACAACTGTATTCGCTAAAGACCCTGAAGACCCCGAGATTAGGCATATACCTAGCCAGAGTCCTGGTGGTTATGGGCTTGATAATATTCATTTCACTGTTTCTTCCCTGGCAACAGAATATCAGGGGATCTGGCTCGCTGACCGCACTCAATCCAGCTAATAGACCACAAACTGTCCAATCCGCGATCCCTGGAATGATCAGGAAATGGCATGTGAGCGAAGGTGAATTTGTGAATGAGGGAGATACCATTCTAACTCTCAGCGAAGTAAAGGATAAGTACTTTGACCCACAGATCCTGGATCGTATGTCCGAACAGATTGACGCTAAGTCATCAAGCCTTTTAGCCAAAGAGCTTAAGCGTGATGCTTATCGCAACCAAATCCAGGCATTGCGGGAATCTCTCAGTGCCAAAATGCTGCAAGCTCAGAATAAGGTTCGCCAGTCGGAATTAAAGCTACAAAGCGACAGCATCGCTTATGAAGCAGAAAAAGTGGCTTACCAGAACCAGAGTAACATTTTTGACCGTAATAAACTTCGATACGAATCCGGAAACATCACCCTAACGAAGTTTCAGGAAATTGAAAACAAGTTTAACATGCAGCGATCCAAGATCGTATCTGCCGAAAATAAGGTAATGGAAGCCCAGGCCAACTTGGCCATCGCCAGAACTGACTTATCTGCAATACAGGCTGATTATGCGGAAAAAATCAGCAAAGCCACCTCAGATCTTCAGGCTACTCTCTCGGAAATAAATGAAACGGAGGCTTCGATCGCCAAACTAAGAAACGAATATCGAAACGTGGAAATCAGACGGCAAAACTATCAGGTGATCGCACCACAATCCGGCTATGTGGTGCAGGCGCTGAAAGTGGGAATTGGAGAGACCATTAAAGAGGGTGAGGCCATTGCCAAAATTATGCCTGCGAACCCTGATCTGGCGGTAGAAATGTATGTGCAGGCTATGGACGTTCCGCTTATTTCACTTGGAAGAAAGGTCAGGATTCAGTTCGACGGGTGGCCCGCATTGCAGTTCTCCGGTTGGCCAAGTGTTTCGGTAGGTACTTTTGGTGGGGTGGTCCAGGTCATCGACAGAGTGAACAACGGAAATGGGTCATTCAGGATTTTGGTCACACCAGATCCAAATGATGAGGAGTGGCCCGAGCAATTAAGGCTGGGATCGGGCATTAAGGGATGGGTCATGCTGGACAACGTAGCCGTATGGTATGAAATCTGGAGACAGCTCAATGGATTCCCTCCCAGCTTATACGATGCGCCAGGTCAAGAAATACTTACCGTTGAATCCAAGGACAAAAAATGAAAAGAATTCTATTCATCTGCATTCTTTCCATTATTTGGCTTCCGAATTACGCCCAGGAGGATTCTCTGGTGGTATTGTCCTTCGATGACATCCTACAGCTGACCCTGAGAAACCATCCAATAATAAAACAGGCTGAGATTCAAAATCGATATGCAGATGCTGAATTGAGGATGGCCAGAGGAAATCTTGACCCAAAAATTGAAGGATCATACGACTATAAATCTTTTGACGATAAAGACTATTACGACCTGATCAACACCTCCCTGAAAATCCCACTTTGGTTCCCTGTCGATCCAAAATTTTCCGTAGAACGAAATGAAGGTATATTCTTAAATCCGGAGCAGGTGCTTCCTGAGGAAAACAATAACCTCCAGTTCAATGCAGGAATATCCGTACCTCTCGGGAGAGGCCTATTCATCGATGAGAGAAGAAATGCAATAAAGCAAGCAGTGATCTACCAGGATGTAGCCAAAGCAGAACAGATCAAAATCACAAATAAGGCCCTCCTGAATATTATCAAAGCCTATTGGAATTGGCAACTGGCTTACCAGGAATTACAGCTGTTACAGCAAAGTCTGGGGATTGCGCAGGAGCTGTTTGATCGTGTTTTGGCTGATTATAAGTTTGGGGAGGCTGCCGTGGTAGATACTATCCAGGCCAAAATCACCTATCAAACCAGAAGGACTGAATATGAGCAATTCAAGTTTGACTACATCCAATCGAAACTGGCCCTATCCGCAAACCTATGGAGTGACAATTCCGAACCATTGGAAATCAGGGATAATGTAATCCCCGATACGTTGGCCCGATTCAATTTACCCGATACTTTGGCTATGAACCAATTGGTAGAATGGTCGTTGGAGAACCATCCGGAAATACAGAAAGTGGCTGGTAAGGGCCGGCAGTTACAAGTAGAAAGAGCGTGGAATATTGAAAACCTAAAGCCTCAAATAGATTTCTCGTATGCCTTTATTGATGCTCCATTCACCCCTACCGGTGAATTTGTCACCCCAAACTTTAATGATAACTATAAAGTCGGATTGGACTTTAGCATTCCGATATTTCTCCGAAAGGAACGAGGAAAACTACAGAAGACCAAACTGAAAATTGAATTCACCGAACTTGAAATCCTACAGCTTCAACAGAACATTAAAAATGAAATTCTGACCAAAAATGCCGAGATCCAAATGTCGGAAGCGCTAGTTACTCAGTTTCAGGATATGGCCGAAAATTACAATCGTCTTCTTGCCGCCGAGTTACTAAATCTACAAACCGGAGAAAGCGATCTCTTTAAGCTCAACATACAACAGGATAAATACATAGAATCACAACTGAAGTTCCTCAAAAATTCGGCTCAACTTCAAAAGAACCGGGCGGAATTGCTGTATATATCCGGACTGCCATATTTATCCATGACTCCTCCCTGATCAAAAATCATTTCTGTCCATTTTCGTACATCTTAAATAAGTCTTAACTTCGTTGAAACACTCAGTTCAGCCAAATATGGGTTGGCATTATTTGTGGAGTTGGAGAGTCAAAACCTTATTAATCTAGAAGCAAGTGGATAAAGAACTAGGAAAAATCCTGATTATAGATGACGATGAGGACGTGCTTTTAGCAGCAAAAATGCTTCTAAAAAAGCATGCCCAGGAAGTATTGATTGAGAAAAACCCAAAGAAGATCCCTTTTCTTCTGAACAACGATACATATGATCTGATCCTGCTGGATATGAATTTCAGCAAGGACATTACCAGTGGAAAAGAAGGGTTTTACTGGCTGGAACAAATTCTCGAGAAAGATCCAAAAGCCGTAGTGATACTGATAACTGCTTTTGGAGATGTGGAAATGGCAGTAAAAGCATTGAAGGCCGGGGCCACTGATTTCGTTCTGAAACCCTGGCAGAATGAAAAACTCATTGCCACGCTCTCGAGTGCCACTAAGCTTAAGAAATCCTACGATGAAGTGAATCAACTGAAGCAAACTAAAAAGCAGCTTCAGGAAGACAGCAATCAGGCTTTTAAGGACATTATTGGCAATAGTTCCAGAATAAAGGAGATATTCAATATCATTGACAAGGTGGCCGAGACGGATGCTAATATCCTAATCCTGGGTGAAAATGGCACAGGTAAGGAATTAATAGCACGGGCCATCCACCAAAAATCCATGAGACGGGACAACGTCTTTATTGGGGTAGACATGGGCGCAATCACTGAATCTCTTTTCGAAAGTGAATTATTCGGTCATAAAAAAGGTGCTTTTACGGATGCCAAGGACGATCGGGCCGGAAGATTCGAAATTGCGAATAAGGGAACACTTTTTCTCGACGAGATCGGTAATCTAAGTATGCCGCTCCAATCTAAGCTCTTAACAGTGCTGCAGCAAAGGCAGGTGACAAGAATCGGAACCAACAAGCCCATCAGCATTGACATCAGGTTGATTTGTGCCACGAATATGCCCGTTTACGAGATGGTCGGTGAAAATTCATTTAGACAGGATTTGTTATATCGGATTAACACCGTGGAGATCAATCTTCCCCCACTTCGGGACCGCGTGGAAGACATACCAATGCTTGCAGATCACTTTATCAAGAGCTATAATCAGAAGTATCGGAAAAATGTCAAATCGATTTCGGCAAATGGCATTGGCAAACTGCAGAGGTATCCCTGGCCGGGAAACATTCGGGAGCTTCAGCATGCGATAGAGCGTGCCATCATTATGAGCGAAAATGAGACGCTGACTCCTGAGGATTTCTTCTTTTTGGCTCAAAAGCCTGATAGTCAGGTCAATGTGGAGTCGGATACGTTTAATCTGGACGATGTTGAAAAAAGTGTCATTCAGAAAGCTGTCAATAAATACAATGGCAATATCTCCAAAGCGGCGAAAGAGCTCGGTCTTACAAGGGCCTCGCTTTACAGGCGATTAGAAAAATATGGGTTATAGGAATTTCAGGTTCCAGGCCATTCTCAGGGTCGGCCTATTGATTTTGACGGTCTTTGTATTTGTCAATCTATTTTATAGCGAATCATATACACTGACCAAATTGCTCGTAGGAGGATTGCTTGCCTTCCAGATTCAAAATCTTTTCAGGTACATCAGCAAGAGCAATCGGGAAATTGTAGGGTTCCTGAAAACCATACAGTATGATGACTTTTCACATACATACAGTGAGCATCAGGAAGGATCAGGCCTGGATGAATTGTACCATGAATTCAACGAGGTAATTCGAAAATACCGGGAGATCCGTGCAGACAAGGAGGCTCAGTATCAATATCTGAAGACCATCGTTCAGCATGTGGGAATTGGTATAATCACATTTGATAAGGAAGGAGAGATACAGATTATGAATGCGGCTGCCCGGCGTCTGCTGGCTGTGGGCCAAATCAAAAACGTAAATCAGCTACAAACTGTGAGTGCGGAACTGATCAATAGCATCCGCACCCTGAGAACAGGAGGCAGGGACCTGATCAAGATCATGAAAAATGACGATGAGATCCAGGTGGCGGTTTATGTGATTCAGCTTTCACTTCGCGGAAAGGAGTTCAAACTTGTGTCCCTCCAGAATATCCAAAGTGAGCTCGAGGAGAAGGAAATGGAAGCCTGGCAAAACCTAATTCGAGTGCTAACACATGAAATCATGAATTCGGTAACACCGATATCTTCTCTTGCCTCTACCATTGAAACAGAGCTGAATGACTTTCTGGAGAGCTCGGGAGACACCAGTGAAATCTCACATGACACACTGGAAGATTTTCACCTGGCGCTCAAAACCATTCATAATCGCAGTGAAAGCCTGATCAAATTTGTAAGTGACTTCAGGAATATGACGCGTGTGAAGCATCCTGAACTGGAAGAAACGCCGATATTAGACATTTTGAAGCATATCATAATGCTCTTGAAAACCGATATCGAAGAATTTAAAATCGAGCTCGATCTTAATGTTGAACCCAAAGATCTGAAGATCAACCTGGACAAAGAGCAAATTGAACAGGTATTGATCAATCTTATCAAAAATGCCATCCAGGCCGTAGCTGAAAACGAGGAAGAAGGGAAAAAAAAGAAGTTGATCAAAATTAAAGCCTGGAAAACGAATGACAACCTGAGCTATGTGTCTATCTCGGATAATGGCACCGGTATTGATGAGGAAGCGCTGAAGAAGATCTTTATCCCCTTCTTCACAACGAAAAAGAACGGCTCCGGCATTGGATTGAGTCTTTCCAAGCAAATTATGCGTCAGCATCAGGGAAATATCACGGTGAAATCCGCTCTGAATGTGGGGACGGAGTTTTTGTTAAAATTCAATCAGTAGGCTATCTTCCCTGCTCTTAGAAGTCAATGAAATATTTTTTCACTGTTCAGGGAGAAGGCAGAGGTCACATGACACAGGCCATCTCACTCAAGGAATTATTGACCAGCCAGGGTCACGAAGTCGTGCATGTGGTGGTAGGTAAATCCAGGAGAAGAAATATTCCGGAGTTTTTCACAAAGAGAATCGGGGTACCGGTTTCTACGCTGCGCAGCCCAAACTTCGTGACGGATAAAGACAATAAATCCGTGAAACCTTTCAGGACGGTGGTGCATGAGCTGGCCAATACACCGATTTATCGCTCGGAAATTCACAGACTTGGAGAGCTGATCGACGAACATCAGCCGGATGTGATTGTCAATTTCTACGATTTTCTGGCGGGGATTTACAATTTTTTCCATCGACCAAAAGCACTATTTATATGCATTGGTCACCAGTATTTATTGAATCACCCGGAGTTTGTTTTTCCAAAGGGTAGACCTCTCGACAAAACATCTCTATTGATTGGAAACAAAATCACCAGCCTTGGAACCGACAGAATACTTGCCCTTTCCTTCCGTGAATTTTCTGATCTCACCAGGAAAAAATTATGGGTTGTGCCTCCTTTGATCAGGAGCCAGGTGAAGGAACTTGAACCAGAATCAGGAGAGCACCTACTCGTGTATATGGTGAATCCCGGTTATGGAGAGGAGGTAGAAAGATTCCATGAAAAGTACCCGGATGTGCCTCTTGTATGTTTCTGGGATATGCCCGATAAACCTAATCCCTGGAAGGTGGATGAAACACTCATTTTCCATCAGTTGGATGACGTGAAGTTTCTGGAAAACCTGGCCAGTTCAAGGGGTTATGTATCTACTGCCGGATTTGAGTCAATCTGTGAGGCCATGTATCTTGGCAAGCCTGTGATGATGATCCCGGTACGGGGACATTATGAGCAGGCATGTAATGCTTTGGATGGAGAAAATGCAGGAGCAGGTATTTCTCATCATGAATTTGACATCAGTAAACTGCTTAACTATATCTCGGATTACAAGCCAGTGAAGGATGAATTCAGACAATGGGAATCCAGGAATATCGATCTGTTTCTGAAATATCTTACGGAATTCTGATTAGCCGTAAAGGTATGCTGCCGTTTCCTTCTCAAGCAGAACTTCAATGTGCTCGTTGATGGTTGTACTGAGTTCAATGCCGCTATAAGTCGCGGAAATAGGAAAGGCTTTGTGGCTTCGATTTACAAGAACTACGGTCTCCAATTTCTTCACAGGCACCTGCAAAATGTAACTCAGGGCATACGACTGAGTCCTGCCCGTATTCATCACGTCATCCACTATGATCACAGTTCTTTCCCGAAGATCCGTCAAGGGTCGTGAAAATTCGATTTCTGAGAACTTAGGTTTCAGTTTATCAATATCCAAAGTGCAGACTTCACAGTCAATCCCTGGTTTCAGTGCTGAGATCTCATCATCGAGAAGATGAGCCAGTTTTACCCCCTGTCCGGCAATGCCCACAAGGAAAATCTTCTTGCTCTTGTAATTCCCCTCTATGATCTGGTAGGCAATTCGTTTGATCACCTTTTTGATCTTATCCTCAGTAAGTATGAGATTTTTATTCTTATCCATTTTCAGGAACAGGCATGACTTTGCTGTCCTTAAAAGTGGATAGAATTACCATTGATTGCAAATTATCCACGACTTCGATCTCACTGACTTTTTCCAACATTAATTGCTGGTAGTTGCCGATGTCACTGGTAATGACTTTCAGCATAAAATCGCCTGAGCCTGTGATATGATGACATTCTACGATTTCCGGAACCTGGGAAATCTTATCCATGAAAATGTCTATGTTTTTCTTGTTATGACCTTTGAGAGAAACCAGTACAAAAGTGCTCACTCCTAAGCCAATTTTTCCGTTATCAAGAATGGCATGATAGCTCTTTATGATGCCGGAGGTTTCCAGTTTTTTTACTCTTTCGAGGGTCGGGGCGGGTGACAATCCGATGTCCTTAGAGAGCTGGGCATTGGTGATCTTAGCATTGTGCTGCAGGATCTCCAGGATTTTGCGATCAGTCTTGTCTAATTTTATATTCACTGAATTTAGCTTCATTTTCAGAATAATATTTGCTACAAAAGTAATATAAATACGAAAGCTGGTATAAGATTTTGCAAAATCATAACAGAAGAACAATCTGTTTGCCGTAACCCTTACCTTTTTACGGATTATTTTATGAGAATTCTCGAAGAATTAACATTGGATCCAACCTGAATTTCGAGAAAATACATCCCAGGTCGGAAATCACGGACATCTACCAGGAAGGTTTTCAATCCCGAACCGAGGTTCTCGAAAGATTGTTCCTTCTTTACCTTTCCAGCGGGATCCAACAGACGAATGATCACATTTTCGTCCTCCTGGGTAATTATCCGTACGAAGAATTCTTCCGAAGCCGGGTTTGGATATGCCGGTTCAAATACTACAGGTTCTGATTGTGACAAACATACCTCATTGTTATAGGGATTTTCATCACCGCTTCCAAGGGACGTGGATACGGTCACACATAAGGTTCCCAGATATGATGGATCAAGTGGAAGACTTGTATTCAAACGGATGACATTACTGCTTCCAACATTGATCCTGGATCGATTGACTTCCCGGATGGGTAGTCTGTTATCAATATCCAGCGTAAATGTCATTTCTTCAATCGGTAAATTACTTTGATTCTCCACTACGGTCAGCAACGTGCCGAAACCACTGCCATCATCCTCCAGTTCTAATTCCAACAGCCCAAGGTCTACCACCGGTACGGCAACCAGAATTTCTGTTGATGTAGTATCAGAGCATCCATTTTCCGCAGTTACGATCTGAGAGATTTGGAATATACCTTCTTCATTGAGTCTGGTGGTGAATGTATCATTGACAGAGAACAAGTCATCCTCCAAATACCACAGCAGCGAGTCATAACCCGAAAGGTCATAGACTTCCACTGAGTTTCCGGCGACTGCATAATCCGACGAAGTAGTGAAAGACGAAGTAGGGGGATTCAGGATACCTATGGTTTCCGTATAGTCGTATTCACAACCCAATTCCGTTTCTATGGAGAGGCGAATGTTTTTGGTCCCCGACTCCCCGAATGAATGTAGTATTTTCGGTCCGTTGCCAAGAGTGACCTGATCATAGGACCAGGTACGGGAAATAACTTCATCGTTGGAAATGGCGATTGATTCTGTTAATTCGGTAAAGTCATTGGCACACAAACCTTCGACCACGATATCCATATTGGGAGGATCATTGACCACAAAGGTCCTGGTCAGGGTATTCACACATAAAAACTGATTGGAGGTCGTCATGGTAACTTCATATTCTCCGGCTTCAGCCAATGTAAAATTCAGGGAATCCTCCTCATAGGTCTCATCCTGATACGTCCATTCCATGCTGAGATAGGTTTCCGGATCAGATGTATTGATAAACTGATAGTTTTCACCAATGCAGTTTCCCTGTATTTCGAAATCAACGTCAGGTAATTCCAGGACTGACACTGTCCGCTCTATGCTGCTGCTGCACTCTCCCTCTGCCCCTACCACCTGCTGGATGGTAAACTCTCCGGCCTGATTGAACACCAGTGTTGGGTTTTTTGCTGACGAAGTCAATACACTGTCCACATACCAAGACCAACTCAGCAAGTCCCCATTCTCTACCGAAGAGGTGTCCTGAAAGACAATGGAATCATTTCTGCATATAAGTGCGTGCTGGAAACCTACTTCAGGGATGGGATATACTGTGAGCGTATTCTGGACGGTAGTGGTACACCCGATATCATCGGTTACCACCAGTGTGGTGGTATAATCTCCGGCATCTTCATATTCATGGGTAGGTGAAGCCAATGAGCTTTGGTATCCGTCTCCAAAGGTCCATTCGTAATCAAGTCCTGTCTCGGAGCTATTGTCATAGCTTGTGACTTCGCCAAAGCAATTGTCTTCCACGGAAAAGCTGGCTTCCGGAGCATCCCGCACGGTTATGTCTGTTTGTGCTGGTGATGAGGTGCAACCAGGCAAGGAGCTGGTGACTGAAATGCTTTTGGTTCCGGAACTCGAAAAGTTCAATAGTACACTATCCTCCATAAGCGCACTTGGGTAGTCCGTGACCGTCCATGAATACGAAAGTATGTCACCATATCCTGCGGTATCGGTATCATTTGATACCTGGATATCATTACCGACACAATAAAGTGATGTCTCCGTAGAAAAAGATGGAGTCGGTGGGTCAGGATATATGGTGATGGTATCGGTAGCGAAATTGGAGCAGGATCCCTCTGTCACATCCAGACGAACGGCATAAGTGCTGTCCCTGGGGAACTGATGGGTGGGGGTAGGATCAGTACTATCTTCGGTTTCATCACTTTCAAAATCCCAGGAGTAAGTATCCAGATCTGCCGGTGTGGGAGTGAATGTATTTTGTACGGACACGCAGGCATTGTCGGTGGTGAAAGAAATGGAGGGGGCGGTTTGATTGAGTACCGTTACGGTATCGGTATGGACAGATACGGAATCCTCATTTCTTGTAATCAATTCAATAACGTAGTCACCTTCCGTTTCTATTTTCAATTCGCCGGGATCCAATTCACTTGAGAAATTCTGATTAATAGCACTGCAAGAAGCTGTGTACTCAAGACTCTGAAGTGCACCACTCACTACACCTTGCAAGACAACAGAACCATCACTTTTAACTGCATGAATCCCCAGGAAATTTGGCATTCCGGTGTTGTCGATTTCGGTAATTGTTGAACTGGTTTCCAGATCTTTAAAATTTAAAATAAGAGGATCATTGGTTGTATTTGATATGAAAGCAAAATGCTGGGACCCTGAGTAGACCATATCAATTCTATGGGGTTGAATAAACCCAAAATCACCATTTGTTAACTCTCTTTCGATTGTTATGGAACCAGTGATATCTGATCCTAAATTAAGCTGATGAAGTTTTGAATTGAAGCTAACTACCATCACGATCCAATCACCTGATCGTTGAGTGATGGCTATTCCTCTTGGAAGGGTGGAACCTGTTATGGAGTTTGTGGTTACATCTCCCGCTTCAGGAGTATTATCGAAAGAATTTCCGTAATTAACTGTAGCTAAAGAATTCCCATTATAGTACGGAAAAACCAGAATTCTATCTGTACCTTGAATAACTGGTATAACATCCCGGGATTGGCCTGTAAAGCCAAAATTACCGATGTCCACACCATCTGGGTCATTACTCAAGGAATTTCCGAAATCCAATCTCGAAAAATGTCCACCATTGGTGGAATATCCAACAAATGCGTACCAGTTAGCTCCATCCTTTATGAAAGAAATTCCCTCTGGAGTTTGAAGTACATCATCCGGATTTCCCAAACTATCCACAGTCGGAGTGTTCAAAGGAGAATCGCCATATTCAAATCTCCATATATTATTATTTGTAAGATCTGTTGCAAATCCATACCAGTCAGTTCCATCAAAAACAAGATCAAATCCATAGTTGTTTGATAATCTAGGGACCGATGCAAGGGAAGAACTTAAAATGGCGGCTTCATCCATATCATTTGTACAGAAATCCCATTCATACAGAGTCCCGCCAGTTGAAAGATTGTTCAGTTCGAAAAATTGATCCTTGCACACAGAACTTGGTGATGTAAAATCGGCCTGAGGTTGCGCAGGTGACATAAAACCTACCAGTGTTGTAAGAATTAAAAGGCAATATCGAATTGTGGTACCCATTTTATTTCTTTGTGAATGGAGTTGAGACCGACAATTCATCAAAAACATTGGACAATAATTCAGTTGCCAACTCAAGTCTCCTGTACTTCAATCCAGTACCCCTGGCTCTATTCCTGATACTATCAATATTTTCGGTAAATAACTCTTCTAACTTCATGTGAAGTGAATGTGCTTGTTCCCTATCCAAACCCTCAATTACAACCCCGACGTTGTGCTTGATTGCTAATTCATCATCATCGGCAATTCCCTCATTTACTATGTAAGGCAAACCACATAATAAATAGTTTGCGGTCTTAATAGGTGACCTATATCGCTGTGAAGAAAACGGAGGTACAGCTAAAAATCCTACATCCGCCGCCGAAAGATATTTGGGTACCTCAGTCAGGTCTATTCCATCCAGAATTTTATAGTTAGAGGTCGGAATAATTGAATCTTGAAACGATTTCTGTGTTGTTTGATATGCATTAGGTGTAATTATTAAAAAAAAATAATCTTCATTCTGATTGTATAAATCACAGAAAAATCTCAAGACATCCTTGACAGGATAATAAATTCCGGAAAATTTACCTAGATACAAAATTACCCTATTTGACTTCTCAATTAAATACTTGTTTCGTAATTCATCCCGTGCAGATTCGCTTCTCTCGAAATCATTTTGATCAACGCAAAAAGGCATTATGTGAATGCGCTCCTCTCTTCCCCATCCTTCAATTAATTTTTTTGAATACTCAGTCGGAACCAAAATATCTCGAGCGATTCTTACCTGCAATCTCTCAAGCCAGTGCAGTACCCGGTAGTTAAGGGAGCTTCTTTTCCAAATGCCAAAATCTACCATGTAAAGACTGTGGGGCTCAAAGCAAAATATAACCATTGGCTTGGAGCTGATCATTGATACCATTGTACCCAAAGCACCCGATACGGAAGTAAATGCAAGAATTCCCACTACTGTTGCTGATCGCATTTGGGAAAAACTCTCCCAAAGCACCTCCAAAAAATTATATCCCTTTTTGAAAAGCATGAAAGGGCCTCCCGTTCTATATTTCTTCGGTTTCCAATAAATATTGAATTGCTGAAGCTCATTAATTTTCTTCTTCCTTTCCTCCTCCACTAAGGCGTATTGCCCCTGTTCGAAAGTCATAAGTACAAATTCATAATTCCCGGACTTGCCCAGCACCTGGAGATATTTCAGAAGATGACCTTCGAGTATAGGATCCTTTAGACTGTGATATGCCGGTACCAAGATCCTTTTCATCCTTGTATGATCTTTTTCCAAAATTGAATCAAAACCGGGGGGTAACTAGAAACTGATCTGCCAAAATACTCAAGAAACTTTCCAAGATTCCTTTCATGAGCCCAATAATTAAGTGCCAATAAAGAATACATGTTTGCAAAACATTTCTTCCTGAAGCTCAATGTCTTAAACAAATTTTGCTGCATTGCCTTTTCATATACTTTCAAAGAATCGCGTTCAAGTACTGCTATGTTCCAATGCATTCCACTGGCATGCTGACGATAATTCATTAGGATTCGAGAATCACGAGCAACAGTATACTTTGCTGCAATACGTATATATAAGTCCTGATCAGCATTGTTTGACAAATCCTCGTCAAATAAGCCCACATGCTCAAGTACAGATCTTTTGATCAACACACCACTTGGAGGTGGTAATACGTGGTGCTTCCAAATCAATAAATCATTTAAAACATTGCCAGACTTCCCTCTTTTTATAACACTTGTTTCCTTTCCTAACTCATTGATTTCACGATAATCTGAATGGGCAAGACCTGTGCTTGGATCCTTTTCTAATAATTGAACCAATACAGACAAGAATTGAGATTCCCATATATCATCGGCATCAAGAAATGCAACGTAATCACCACGGGCTGATTTGAACCCGTTATTGCGTGCTGCCGACACACCGGCATTGTTTTGTTTTATTCCCTTGACTTTATGTGACTGTTTCACATAGGACAATATGATAGATTCTGTCATGTCCGTTGATCCATCATCTACAATAATAATTTCGAAATCATGATGGTCTTGTGATAAGACAGAATTTATCGTTTTTGAAATAAATTTCTCTGCGTTATATGCAGGGATTATTACTGATACCAAAGGCATGTTTAAATGTGTTTCTTTAGAAAACCATGCGCTAATTCCAGCACCTTATCAAATGTAAATTGACTTGCGTGTTTTATTCGACTGATTTTGTAATCCTCTGGCTCACCTTCCTCAATGAAGTGTTTCATTTTTGCAATAAGTGCATCATGACTATTACTCATATACATGATTTCAGGATGTGGCTTGTATTCTTCATACAAAAAAGAAAACACGGGCTTCCCCTGTGCTAAATAAACCAGGGTTTTATGGTGGTGGACAGTATTTGCGTGATAACTCATATCCATAAAGGACATGCAAAGCAAGCAAGAATCAATATAGTATTTCAGTTCCTTAAAGTGCTTAGGACCCTCTATAATAACATTTTGATAAGTATTGTTTTTAAAAATTCTTTCAGCTGCAGGATGGTCTGTAATTCTGAGAGGGCCAACAAATACGAAATTTAGATCTGGAAAGGCACAAATGGATTTCTCATACATATCGAAATCCATCCGGTGATCAATTACACCTATATACAGGGCAAATCCGGGGTCAGGAAGTTTTAGTACTTTCTTCCTTTTTTCATCCAGCGAGAACTCTTCCTGGGAAATCCCATGAGGAACCACATATTTAGGAGTGGAGAAGGCTGAAAACTCATCAAGAAAAAACTGGGAAGTGGCAAAAATCACCGTTGAGTATCGACAGAGTTGTTTTTCCCCAAAGAATTTAAAATAGTAGTAATCAACACAATGATATATGCTGGCCCTTACTCCAAGGAGCCTGGGAATGTATAATCTCATGGGATCAAAAGCCCACAAAATATCAGGTTCAAGGCTTTTTTTCTTCAGATAGGTCTTTAAAGTGCGACTAACAAGAAAATTGTTTAACAGATTTAATAACGGAACCCTGACTGGAAAATAATTACCATATTTCAAAACATACAAGCTAGTAAACTGCTGTTTTAGTTCAAGTCGATTTTTTATAACATTAATGGGTGACCATTTTCGAGGGGGGTCTATGAAAACAACCTTATTAGTTCTAGCTAGCTCGAAGGCATAGTTTTGTTTGGAATACCAGATATCGCCCCATGGTTCATTAGATGTTACAATTACAGTTTTATTCTTAAACATGCCTTTAAATCCAAATAACGGAAATATCAAGATTCTACTTGCAGGGTTTATCAGTTAGCCCTGTTCCTGGAGCTTAATTTGTCCAGAATTGAAAGATAATCTGAGCAATTTTATGAAATTTGACATCTTGCACTTAATACATAGCGCCAAAAATTTGTGCATGCTTCTTTAAATTAAGATGAAATAATTACCAGAATATGTTACAATGCGTAGACTGAAGTCCATTTTTCGACGAATGTTATTATTGTCCTCATGGGAAGACTTATCGGATGAGGAAAGAAGAAATCTTTGGCCTCCTGCAAGGAAACTAGAAACTGTGCATTTACAGAATTGCCAACTTGTGCAGGACAGGGAGACTTTGCTCGGACTAGTTCCAAAGAATTCCGTGTGTGCGGAAATTGGAATCGATAAATGCATATTTTCAAAGAAAATACTTGGTGTCACCGAACCTTCTGTGCTCCACCTATTTGATATATCTAAATCGTCTATAGCACTAGGACAAAAGCTATTTCAGAAGGAAATAGAGCAGAGAAGAGTAATTATGGAACATGGAAACTCCAGTGAACAGCTTTCAAAGATGCCTGAAAACTATTTTGATTGGGTTTATATAGATGGAGATCATCGATATGAAGGTTGTAAAAACGACTTAATCGTGAGTCACTCCAAACTCAAAAAAGGAGGATGGATTTTACTAAATGATTACACATACTTCTCTCCTTCTGACTTTCAAAAGTACGGTGTAGTTGAGGCTGTAAATGAATTTTGCCTTGAGTACAATTACGAATTTCTTTACCTGGCGCTACAAGGCAGAATGTACTGTGATGTGATAATTGCACAGATCAACGCAGAAACCTAATCCAGATACTTCGACATCCAAATCTCCAGACAAAGCAAATTCCAGATTTTTTGTGAATGATCCTTTTCTCTTTGAAATTGCTCACGAACCAGTAGCTCAATTTCTTGGGAGTTGAATAAATCCCTAGATGAAAGACCATCCAATAATAGGGATGACGCCCAATTTCTTGAATTATCCAGCCAGTTTCGCAAAGGAATCTCAAACCCCATTTTGGGCCTATTAGTAATATTGCTGCTAACTTTTTCTGCAGCAATTTTCTTTAGAATAGATTTTCCCAGACCTCCGTAAAACTTGAATGAAGCCGGAATGCCGACAGCAAATGATACCAGTTCTTTATCCAGAAATGGGCTTCGAACTTCAAGAGAATTAATCATTGAACTCCGATCTATCTTGACAAGATAATCATCGAGCAATCGCGTATTGAGGGAGGCCATCATCAATTGATTCACACCTTCAAAATGCTTATAATATTCCCAATTCTTTCTAAAATATGTTTCCGTAAATCCTGGATTTAATAATGATCTCGCCTGGGCTAGACTGCCTTTTTCATTTTGACTAAACCCCATTCCTCTCCATAGCTTATATGGATCTACTCTTCGCAGGAAATCATTCTGATCCCCTAAATTGGAAACAGAAGTATCAAACCTGGATGCTATTTTCGACATGAGGATCACGAATTCCCTGATGAATTTGAGCGGAAATTTCTTCTCCAACTGAAATGCCTTAAAGGCAAGAAGGTAATTTGTATAACCTCCGAAAAACTCATCTCCTCCGTCTCCGGATAATGCCACTTTAACCTGATTAGAAATGGCGTTTGATATGTGATATGCTGGAATTAAACTAGCATCGGCAAATGGTTCCCCAATATATGATATCAGTTTCGGCAAAGTTTGCAATACTTCTGAGTCCAGATATACCGTTTCATGATCTGTAGCATATCTTTTTGCTACCTCTTCCGCATAAACATGTTCAGAAAGATTTGAATCCTTAAATGCAACTGTAAATGTCTTTATCGGCTTCTCCGAACATTCTGCTAAAAATGCAGTTATCAGACCCGAATCAACTCCCCCACTCAGGAAACTGGCTATTGGAACATCTGATATGGATCTTCGCTTGACCGCTGATTGTAGGATTTCTTTCGTCTGTGTTACTACATCTTCGAAGTTTTCAAAATCGAGGGGTTTATATTCATGCTCCCAATATCGCTTAGCAATTGTTTGCAGAGGTTCAAGGGAGACCTTAGTATAGTGAGCAGGATCTATCTGCTTAATCTCCTTCCAAATAGTATTTGGTTGTGGGCTAGACTGCTCAGACAAGTAGTAATCAATAGTATCGTAATCCAAAGAAATCTGATCCCGGTAAAGCGCATGAATTGAATTGATACTGGAAGCAAAAATGAAACTTTCATTGGTCCTCAAATAGTAAAGAGGCTTTTCTCCTAAAGTATCCCGGGCCAGCACCACTGTGCCATCCTGCCGATCGTAGAGGGCAAAAGCAAACATACCATTGACCTTCTGAAGCAGAATTTCAATACCCCATTGCCTGAAGCCGGCTAGAAGTACCTCAGTATCCGATTCCGTATTAAATTTTGCTCCTTTTGATCTTA
This sequence comes from Cyclobacteriaceae bacterium, assembly GCA_965228045.1. Classification (GTDB taxonomy): domain Bacteria; phylum Bacteroidota; class Bacteroidia; order Cytophagales; family Cyclobacteriaceae; genus JANQEU01. The sequence continues at coordinate 4,606,466 of OZ245789.1, forward strand.
ATTCGGATCGAAGAGCCTGGTAATTGAATATTTCTCCATTAAACGATATTATAAGTGAACCATCTTCACTGGTCATTGGTTGGTTAGCCTGTACTGACAAGTCGATAATGCTGAGTCTCGTGTGCCCCAGAGCCACTCGATTATCCGACCAAACACCTTGATGATCAGGTCCTCTTTCCTGCAGAAAAGCCAACATAGACTGGATACTTTTTTTGCTTGATCCATTGGGATCTATTCCAATTATTCCTGCTATTCCACACATCGTAAGTGGGTTATATTCTAGTTATCTCAGAAAAAAGGTGATTCATATTCTCCAGAAACTGTTGGTTAGAGAATTCGTGCTTGATTCTTTCCCTGTTTTCGGGAGCCCATCTCCAGTTTCCTATTACATTCTCAATGCATTTGGCATAAAAGATGGTATCCTTCTCTTCCACAATATATGAGAAAGTAGATTGATCCAAAAGTTCAGGTATCCCCGAGTGGTTTGTAGATATAACAGGCATTTCCATTGACATGGCTTCCATCAAAGCATTTGGAATTCCTTCCTGATCACCATCCTCTGTTGTTACGCTATGTAGAACAGCACAATGATTAGATTCCAGGAGGGATCTGATCTGATCAGGATTTAATACTCCCGCGAAAGTAACTTTTTCCATTAAACCATCATCGATCACTTTCTTTTTGATTTTTTCATAGTTGGTCCCTTGCCGCTCCCCAGTAAAAGTCAGATGAATGTCTGTCTCCCTGTTTTCTTTCAAAAATAATTTGAGCGCTTCTAGCGTATACTCATGCCCCTTTTTCTCACGAAAAGTGGAAACCTGCACCAACTTAAAAGTGGATATCGGAGAAGTGTAGTTTCTTCTTTTAAAAAATGAAAGATCGGTATTGGAATGAATAACTTTTGGTTCATTCGTAAAAACTATACCCCTATTTCGCAGGTTTTGGATAAGTGATCCTGACACAAAAACCGGGTAAATTTTTGGATGTTTTAGCGTTTTCTTCAATCTCCTCACATAAGCCCCATTATGTAGCATTTGTGATGCATCATACCCCCTAAAATGAATGATTATAGAACTCTTGAAATCAACGTTATCTAAAAATTTCAAGGCCTCATATCCAAACTGTAAATAAACTATGTCGGGATTAAAGTCATTCACAGTTTTGGTTAGATTCTTTGAGAACGAAGGATTATAAAAGCAGGTGGCAATTCGATGCATTTCTAGTCGATCCCTCATTTTTCCAAGCAATTTATTTGGATAACGAAAATCAATCTGCTCCACTTCAAATGGGTAATTTGAATTCGAATAATCTGTACAGCAGACGTATTTTACCTCATGAGAATGTGAAATCTCCCTGACCTGATTCCGGATAAAAGAGACCTTACCGAAAGACTCTGAAAAAAATAGGATACGAAGTTTCCTGCTATTTGCCACCTCTTCGCAAATACCTTATTTTCTTAAGAATTCTCCTGCTCCAGGAATCCTCAAGAAAGTCCTGTCTTATTTGAAATGAATCCTCTGATGGATTACTTATTATTTTCATTACCTGGTAGTCATACTGCTTATTATAAATGCTATAAGACTCCAGATAAACCAACCGTAATTGATTTGCGCTCAGTGCATGAAATAAATTATCAGGATATATAGATTGATCAATTATCTGAAGTTCATCCGGATTATTTTCCCTCACCCATTGAAGGTAGTATGGGTCGGGGACATGGACCATGATAAATCCCCTAGGGTCTAGCATTTTTGATAAATTAGCAAACAATATCGAATGCTTCTCTAACGGTATATGTTCTAGTACATCTGGTAGTAAGATCACATTAAACTTTTCATTTTCTATGGACTCCTCTGTGAAGTCTATCAGTTTAATCTGAAAATTAGAATTGTATTTTTTTAGTCTTTCACCAGCCATTTCCAGGCTGCGTCTGCTAATGTCGGTGACTGTTAATCTTCCATTGTTATCCAGGAAACGCAAAATTAATTCTGAGACGGTTCCGATACCACTTCCCAATTCCAGAACCTTATGATTGCGGCACAGTCCAAATTTCTCCAACCAGCGAATAATACTAAGATGCCTATTATTTATGCCGGACTGAGCTTGTTGATCAGCAAACGAATCATAAAAATCCTGAACTTCTGACATTTTATAAAATTATCAAATATGCTACAAAGCACGAACCCAAAAAGAGACTATATGCCATAAATATTGGTTTAAGGTTTCGTGCACCAATGACCTTCAGATTGTGAATAACCATGATTGTGGATACAATTCCCAGACTCACTGAATATATAATAAGACTCGATTGAAAGTCATCTGTCAAGATAGATGCAAGGAACAATGATACTGAAGTAGCGGTCAAAACACTTAACTGTGTACGAAGCAAGTAGGGACGCTTTTCCAATGCAATTAGAACACCTTGTAAGGTTATCTGGAGCATTGTAAAAAGTGCTGTCGGAGCCAGAAACTCTATTATGACAGCTACATTGCTCCATTGTTTGCCAATCAATATTTCAATAATATGCCCACTTAGTGTGATCAAACAAAAAACCATAAACGAACCTAGGTAAATAAAGGAAGTGACAAACCTCCTGACTAAAGGACCAACATCTGCCATTGATTGGCTTTGTTCTGCAATTTTCTGCATCAAAACCGGCTGAGAGGATGTGGCAAAAAGTGTGATAGGAATGAAAATCAAGCTAGTACTCATACTTAACTCCCCTACCAAACTAGCTGGGTATAAAAGGCTGAAGTACAAAACAATTAAGCTATTGGAAAAAGTGTTAACCCATGTATTAGGGAGCATCAGGGCTGGATATTGCCAGTAATTAGAGACGACTTGTTTAATGATACTAGTTTTGGAATTCGGTATCAAATACAACCACTTTCCCTTAACAAATAAATAAAACTGAAGCAGAATATTAATTGATTTACCTGAAATATCGCCCAAAATTAAACCGTTAGTAGGACCCTTGCAGAAAAAGCCTAAACCCAGATTGGTAATTTTGATACTAACAGATTCGGACATAGCTACTTTGGTAGATTTTCTGAATTCCTTTTCACGAATATTCCAGTTACCTAATAAAAATGAATATGAATACAATCCGACACCTAAAGGAATCAGATAACTGAATTGGCCATATTCTTCAATTTCAAAGTAATTGAAAATAAAATCTTCCCAGAAATAGAAAATAAGGAATAGGATAGCAGTAAATAATATTATGAAAGTAGAGGTTGTTTTAACTAAGTCTTTGAAAGAACTTTCATTTCTTTCGACAATAAAAGCCAGAGGTAATTGAAGAGTGCCTAAAACGCTTAGATTGGACACAAAAAGGAAAAAAATCGCGTATTTACCATAAGACTCAGGTGAAAATAACCTTGATAACACAGGTGTAAGTACTACCCCCAATACAATTGCAAAAAGCTTTCCCCCGGCGATCACACCAAAATTATTGATGAAGCTACCCCGAGTTAAGAACTTATTTAGAAATACTTTTAGGCCATTCCAAAAATCACTCATTACAAAGCAAATTTCCTCTTCATCTTTAGAAAATAACTTTCAAAATACCTGAAACTAACATAGGCAATCAAAAGTGTCATCAGAAAGGAAATTAACGGTTCTATTATCACAATTGTAATAATTGTCTCTTCAAAAAAGAGCTCAAAAACCTTTGAAACTACATATATGGCAATAAAGTGATACATATATAGTCCATAGGATATCCTACCCAAATATGTAATCTTCTTAAATTCTTTGATCTTTATAATAGAATTATGTGAAAAGCATTGCTCCACAATCACAAATCCGAAGAAAATTGAAAACAGGAGTCTCTCATTTACATAAATGAATCTTATATCGGACCAGGTATCTCGGAATAAAAAAATACAAACTCCAATAACATAAATACAGCTTATTGTCCATTTTGGAAATGTTTCTATTCGCTTCCGAACTCCGATATTACGAATCGCATCAAAAGCAAAATATCCTCCCATTGCGAGATCAGACATGCAAGAGAAAGTATTAGTATATCCATACCCGATAAAAAATGTTCTAAGAAGGAAAGAGAAGATTATAAGAAAGAAAAATACCCACCCTAAATACTTCTCCGGAATCAACATTAAAATAATTGGCCAGAGTAAGTAGAATTGTTCTTCTACCGCTATGGACCAAAGAATTCCCAAAATGGCTGAGTTTGGCTCAGAGATAAAATTATTATAAAAGAAAATATAAGGTAACAAAGTAGCATCTTCCTGATAAGAGGTGTTTCCAAGTAGCTGCTGGGCAAATGGAACTACCACAAAACCAACTGATAATACCAGATAATAAACGGGCCATATTCTTAATACTCTTCTAATGTAGAATTTCGGGATATTGATTCTTCTTTCTCTTTTCTCTTCTATAAGTAACCATGTGATCAAAAATCCACTGAGAACAAAGAAAAAATTAACTCCAAAAATTCCAATATGAAACAACGAGGTAACACTTGCATAAAAATCATTTTGAAAGTAGAAAGTATTATCTGTGAAAACACTATGGGCGCAAAAGACGGAGAGAAATGCCATAAACCTCAATCCATCCAGATTTGGAAAAAAAGTTCTACTCACTTTCCTGTCTTTTTGATGCAATGGCCAGGAATATAGAATAAACCATTAACATCGGGATTTTATAGCGCATCAAAGTCCCAAAATTAAAAGTACTTACACCTACTGCGAAGGCAAATAAAAGTGCAAATACAAGGCAAAATAGAAGGAACGGCTCATTCTGAAACAGTGAAATTCTTGTTTTCCAAAGCACCACTAACGACACAAGCAGGTAAAAACTTGCTTCAAGACTACTTAATAACATCAGGGGAGTTTTTACCTCCCACAAGAAAGGTCTAAAAAGAGAAACCAATACTCCTTTCGGAAATAAAGATATCATCCCCTGAATGGTCCCATCAGGTAGACCTATGTCGTATCCACCTCTTGCATTGGAGGTTGCACCCCATCCATAGCGGATATCATATGCCGTAATAGCTGCCCTGTTCGCTAAATTATCAAGATTATAAAATTCGCTATATTCTGATACTTCACTGAGAATAACATAGCCGGCAGAAATAAAAAAAAATAATATTACCGGGAATAGTAGCCCTTTTAAAACTACTGAGTGAATCCGGTTAAAACCAGATATCATGAACCAAGCTGTCATAGCTGGAATAAAACAAAGAATGATATAGAACTTAATCTGAACGATAATGACCACACTTATCGATAAAGCAATCCAATATTTATATTGATACCTTCGCAATGAAAAAATGGAATAAACTGACCATAATAACCAACCAAGAGCTCCGATCGTGAGCGTATCCTTTAAAATACCCGACCCCCAGAAAACCACAGATGGTACGAACAATATTGCTACTGCTAAACTGTTAACTCGATTAGGATATTGTCGACTTAAAACACTAAAAATTGCCCAAAGACCACTAAAACTAAATGCGGCAAAAAATAACGCCGAGGCTGAATAAGTATGAACTGTCATTAAATCAACAATAGCCAACACTTTAACAACGAAATATGATGTCGAGGAGCGATAATACCAGATGTGTTGACTATACGAATATGTTTCAGCATTGCGAACAGGTCCTCCCTCATCCCAAATAAGCTGCCATCCAAGCCGAGGATTATCCTGAAAAGCCTTCCAAATCCACTTGCTCCCATTTTCGAAAAAATTGAAAGTATCTCCACCTTCGTAGTAATACTGATATACAATCCCCAAAAGAATTGCCCCAATAAATCTCAGTGACAATGCAGCTATAAAAAATTTCTGATTCCGACTGTCGGTAACAAAGGGTTTGATGATTATCGCGACAGCATAGAAAAGGATTAAATATATCGGCGTGAATATCAAATCTTTTATGTCCATCTTAGTGGGATCTGATTATAGATTGATTTTTAAACATCAATCATCTCCCGCGATTGCTACCAGACCGTAACCAATAGGGAACTTGTCCGAGGTAAAGTTAGATATCGATTGACCAATTTCAAGGTTGGTGACCCAGATCGAGAAAGATTGTAACACTCTTGCACAGAATTGTCCAACATAAGGAATGTATACAATATTTTTAGAAATAATATCAGACAGAATCTCTGGCACACCGCCTAATGATTCCATATGAAGAACCCTGAAACCTGCATTTTCGGCCATGGATTTCAAAGCGTATCTGGTATATCGGTAGAAATCGTATGGCTCTTCATGCAACCAATAATAAAACGGAACATTCAGAATCAATTGACCACCCTGTCTCATTAAACGCCCCATTTCAGACCATAATGAAAAAGGATTGCTCAAGTGCTCCAATACATCAGATAGGATAATGGTATCAAAGGAGTCATCAGAAAAAGGAAGTCTTGAATTTAAGTCGACAAACTCATCAACATAAGTATTTGCATGGAATGAATTTGGCCAATCAACACATGTGATACTATTAGTGAAATCCTTATAGATACCATATAATGGAACTTTCCCGCATCCTAAATCAAGAAGATCTCCTTTTACCACGTTTGGAACCTGTGAGCGATAAAACTTGACAACTTGATTAGCTAGTAGTCTCGATGAAATGTGGACTTCATTGGGATCCATCGACACCCGCCAGGATCCATTTTTCAGAACATATTTACTTTCACACCAATTCTCCTTGTTCTTCATCAAATTTTCATCACTCCTTTATTTTACCCTTCATACTTTGAAATAGACCAATAGTAAATCACTGGACAACCATTTCAATAATCTAGATTTATTAATTGATTTTAGCATTTTGGCTAATAGAATAGATAGGCGAGGAAGTAATCTGGATACAGGGAAAAATGTCTGATTTAGACATACCAGATTCTCTTGCTCCAAATGATCTGAGAGCAATCCACTTATTTCGACTTCGGAATAATACCAAGTTTGAAAGTCTTGAGATATTATCCTGTTTTCCCTCGCAAATAATCGGACTATGGGTTTAAAGGCATTTCTCATTTTTATATCGAGTGAATACCGATTGGTGATGGTAAAAATAACTTTTCCTCCACTATTCAAAATAGTTTCAATCTTGTCAAAATAGCTTTTGCATGTATTTGGATCCAAATAGGTCGTCACTCCAAGCATGAAAACATAGTCGAACTTCCTATCAAAGTGCATCTCAAGAAAATTTCCGCTCTTTTTGTTTTCCACTGGCACATTACTTTCTGCGAGCATTCCCTCCGAAATATCGGTTGCAATAAATCTTTCAAAATTTGCTCCTCTTAGCACCAAAAAATCATACAATCCACCAGTTCCAGAGCCTATATCGAGAATACTTTTCCCTTGAAAGTCTATATTATCCGTTGCAGTCTCCATTCTCTCAAAGAAAAAATACTGATAAAATGGATCATCGCCGTCATATTTCTTTCGATATCCTTTGGCGTGGGCGTTAAAAAAATCCTTCGCCGATGAAAATGATTTTGAACTCATGCTATTTTGGAGAGATCGATTGAAACCCTATGTTTGATAAATGTTAAAAATACTTTTCCTCACTTTACATCGTAAAAACCGATCTCCGGGACAAAGATATAGACATGAACAATACATAGGGTACCTTGAGTCACATGGTATTTACAGTGACTTTTCTCCATTGCTAGATGCCAATTCTGACAGGATATTTTATTCCCAGGGCCGTTACTTCAGGAAAATCTTAGTAGGCTTGTCTGCAATCATTAGAAGACTGAAGGACGTTTTCAGAGCGAATGACTATGACTATATATTCATATACAGGGACGCGTTCTTCTTTGGAACCTTTTTTGAAAAAGCACTTAAAAGAACAAAAGCGGAGCTGGTTTTTGATTTTGATGATGCCATTTGGCTAATGGATAAAAATAGCTCTCAGGGCCTCTTCAATCTTCTGAAAAACCCGTCAAAAACATCAAAGATCATTTCTATGTGTGATACCATAATCGCCGGTAATAAATACCTGAGCGATTATGCAAGTAAGTATGCTTCGGACGTAAGGATTATACCCAGCACCATAGATATGATGCAATATCATGTTCACCCTTCAAAAAATGAACGGATTTGCATTGGGTGGACAGGAAGTTTCTCGACTATCAAACACTTTATGTCTGTAAAATTCGCTCTACTTTCGATTAAGTCTATTTTTGGTAGTAAAGTGTACTTTAAACTTATTGGGGATCCAGGTTTTATTGATCCTGATCTTGAACTATCAGGAATATCATGGAATTCCGAAACAGAAGCACAGGATTTATCAGAGTTGGATATAGGTATCATGCCACTTCCAAATGATCAGTGGAGTCAGGGTAAATGCGGTATGAAAGGTCTCCAATACATGGCCCTGGAAATACCTACCATCATGTCTCCGGTCGGGGTGAACAAAGAAATAATCAAACAGGGTGAAAATGGGTTTTTAGCCGATACTCATGAAGAATGGGTAGAAAAACTTAGCCTGTTGATCGAAGATGGCGAATTAAGAAAAAGAATTGGAAAAGCGGGACGCAAAACCGTTGTAGAACATTACAGTGTAGAAGCCAACAAAGAAAAATGGCTCAAGGTTTTCAAGGATTGAGAGCGGCAACTACCTCTTTTATCTCTCCATCCCTCATCTGAGGAAAAATCGGTAACGTAACCACTTTCGTGCTCAATTCTTCTGCTACAGGGAATTGACGTTTGAAATTATAAGCATCGGTATTTGGGATCACATATTGATAATTGGTCCCAAATTCAATCCCGCTTTCTTCCAATTTTGACTTTAATCCTGATCCTACCACCGGAAAATTGTAGCATGATGATTCAGTCTCCCCCGGAATTTCCTGAAGCCTAAATTCCCGCAAGTGCTCCCGGTAAATCCCCGCAATTTCCCTTCTCCTCCTTAACCATGATTCCAGGTAGTCCATCTTGACCGATAGCACGGCTGCCTGAAATGAATCCATTCGGCTGTTGATACCTTTCATGACAAATCCGCCTGCATTGTCCATGCCATGTCGTGCGAACGTCCTGCATTTTTCGGCCAGAGCTTCACTATCCGTTATGATGCAACCTGCATCTCCGTAAGCCCCCAGTGGTTTCGTAGGGTAAAAGCTATAAATGCCTGCATCCCCAGTCGTCCCGGCCATCTTACCCTTATATGTGGCTCCCATTGCCTGAGCGGCATCCTCCAAAACGATCAGATTGTGTTTTTTGGCCAAAGCCATAATCACATCCATCTCTGCTGGCAAGCCATAAAGATGAACCGGCAAAATGGCTTTTGTTTTTTCATTGATGTTTGATTCGATCCCTTTGACATCAATATTGAATGTGCCAGGATCGATGTCTACAAATACCGGGTCAGCGCCGGTTTGGGAGATAGCGTTGGCAGTTGAGATCCAACTATATGCAGTGGTGATGACTTCATCCCCAATTCCCACATCCATCATCTTAAGCGCTACGAACAGAGCATCGTGACCACTTGCAACAGGTATACAATGCTTTGCGCCAGTGTAGGCTCGGATTTTCTCTTCAAACTCCTCCAGGTAATGTCCTCCATGGAACCGGCCCTGGTTAAGAATATCTTTGATGACGATGTCCAGGTCCTTTTTGATTTCCCGGTATTCCAGGTTCAGATCGATCAACGGTATTTTTCGTTTGTCAGACATCCAGTTCACGAAGTCTATCCCGCGCAGCTTTATTGGCCCCGTCCTTTCGTTTAGTAAGCTTTTTTACCTTCTTATAATATTCCGCTGCCTCTTCTTTTCTATCCTGCTTTTCCAGAATCCGGCCAATATTCATATGTGAATATATATAATAGCCTGCATCGTAAGCTTCTGCCAATTCACCATATTCAATTGCATATTCGTAATACTTGATCGCTAAGTCTGGCTTATTGTATGCTTCATATATGTGCCCCAGAAAGAATCCGGCATACCGACCGGAATTCCATTCATAACCAGGCCACTGGTAATCAATCCGTTCAATGATCTCCAAACATTCTTTTTCAGCCTCTCTGAAATTTCCTTTTTGATAGGTTAGCCTTACAAAAAACCGATGGAAGTATGCATTATTCGGATACTGTTCGTGAAGATATCTGGCGACCTGCAATGAGCCTTCCAGATCACCTTCTTCGGCGTAAAGTATTCGCATTAAATAGTATTGAGCCTCTGTTCGGGAATAGAAGGCATTTCTTGCCGTCTCTTCAAGTTGTTTTATCCCAAGCTGCTTATCTCCTTCCGGGAAAAAAGCCATTAATGGTTTCAAAAGTGGATAGTGCTCTCGGATCCACTTGGCGTAATAATTAAAGAGGGCATCACCAAACAGAATTTCGGGACTAAAATCACTATTGCCCCGTGTGATCTCAAGATATTTGAGTGCGTTTTTACCCGCGAATGCTGCTTTTACATAATCACCCCGGTCCGAATAGAGCCGTCCTTTAAACGCATAAACAGCGGACAGAAAAAATGCTCCTTCCAATTCATTGACTTCCTCATAAAGTCGCTCAGCCAGAACTTCTGCCGAATCCATATACGCCAGGAAGCTTTCATCCCAGGGAGTTTCGTCCGTAATACCATAAGGCATAAGTCTCCACCATTCATTTAGACCAAGCAAAAAGTAAGGAAGTGGATGCCAGCCATATTGCTTCTTCAGATAATTGTATTGGCGGGCAGCCCGATCAAAATTCATGTTATACATGTCATGCATGGCCTGGGTTGACTCAATTTCCACATACCTGTTTTTCAGAAGCAGGTTACTGCTTGAATCCAACTGACCGGTCCAGTTTTGACCAAATAGACCGGATGCATACCCTAATAACAAGGTCAGTATGACTGCTTTACTCCATTTCATCCCGTGATAAACGTCATATTACCAACTTTCATTCCAAAATACCTTGTTTGTTTCAATTTGTTTGCGAAGTTAGCTTCCAGCGTTATGAAATTTTTAGAAGACATCCGTGAAAAATTCTTCGAAGACTGGTATCAGTTCGATTCCCGCACCTTTTTTGTAATCATTTGCCTCACCTACATCTGTATACTTCTCCTGAAGAGAACATTTATCATAGCGGATATAGCTGCATTTGAAGTGCTACAGGACCGGGGAGAAATGTGGGTCTTTGATATCCTGTTTGGAGTGCAGTACGTAAGTGTTCCGTTTTTCCTGGCATGGAAGTTTACACTCACGGCTTTTCTGCTTTGGGTTGGCTGTTTTATGTTCGGATATCGAGTTACTTATGCACAACTCTGGCGATGGGTGATGTTTTCTGAGCTTATTTTCATTGCACCAGAAATTCTGAAATTTGTTTGGTTCCTGTCCTTTGGAGGAGATCCCAGCTATCAGGATGTTGTTGCTTTCTACCCTCTGTCTTTGATGAATTTGGTCAACTACGAACTAGTGGATGCCAGATACCATTACCCACTAAAGTCACTGAACATCTTTGAGCTATTTTATTGGTTTTCCCTGGCAGTAGGCATCTTTTACCTGAGCAAAAAGAAATGGAACATATCGTGGTATATCACTACCAGCACGTACATTCTTTTTTATTTTCTCTGGTTAGGATTTTTCATTCTGGTCTACGATTGATCAGCGACCATCTTAACCTTACTGTTGGTCCTGATAAAACCTGGCTTTATGACCCTGGCTGTAATACCTCCATGTCCTCGCATGGTATTGTAACCACCTACACCAAGGTTTTCTTCCATTCTGGAACAAGGATAGCATTCACCGGTGGTTTCCAGTATGGCATCGCCTATCTGAAACTTTTTGTCCTTAAGAGCGAGGAGGTTAATTCCTTTGACCACGATGTTCCTTCGGGTAAGGCGGGGGTCTACATTGGGAAGACCCATAATCGCAAAAACGGCATCAAGATGCTCCTGCTGAATCAAAGTGACCTGACGCTTGTCACTGTAGCTTGACGAAAAATGATCACCAACAAGCCCATTTTCACCAGCGAGGACTTCTTTGGTTTCTACTGGCATCTCCCTCCTCTCGGGTCTTAAAAAGATACCGGTGACAGTACCTACCTGTGGGATTGTCTGTAGAAGTTCTTTTACGATTGGTTCTGCCTTGGACATGATCCAAATATACAACCTCCAAATGTTAATGAAAGGAGATTCTTGCTGTTAAAAATGGTCAATCCCGATCAATCGGGACTTTTATTATACATTAATTACTAATTTCGCCATCTGCATTAAAACACTCAGAAATGGGATATCAGAAGATAAATATTATTACGGGTTGGGTAGCATTTCTAATAGCTATGGTGGTGTATACACTGACAGTGGAACCCACAGCGAGTTTTTGGGATTGTGGTGAATTTATCGCGACTGCATATAAATTGGAAGTCCCACACCCACCCGGTGCTCCATTTTTTCTTTTGACCGGAAGACTATTTAGCATGCTTGCCGGAGACAATGTGGAGCAGGTAGCTTTCTGGGTAAATATGTTGAGTGTTCTAAGTGCAGCTTTCACCATTCTGTTTCTCTTCTGGTCCATCACCCACCTGTCCAGAAAAATCCTTAAAACAGAAGATGGCAATGAAACTCCGGGTCAGATTATCGCCATAATGGGAGCAGGACTTGTAGGGGCTATGACATGTACATTCTCGGATTCCTTCTGGTTTTCTGCGGTTGAGGCCGAGGTATATGCCATGTCGTCCTTTTTTACTGCTTTTGTTTTCTGGGCGATACTCAAATGGGAAACCATCTCTGATGGAGCAGAGCAGAACAAATGGCTTATACTGATTGCCTACATGATGGGATTATCCATCGGAGTACACCTTCTCAACCTCGTTACCATTCCGGCCCTTGCTTTAATCGTCTATTTCAAGTTTGCAGAAAAAATCACCAAAAGAGGTGTTTTGATGACCCTGGCCATCGGAGGTGCCATCATCATAGTGATCATGATTGGAATTATTCCGGGTTTGGCATCTTTTGTGGGTACCCTGGAAGTATTTTTCGTGAATTCATTGGGACTACCTTTTGCATCAGGTGCCATTTTCTTCCTGATCGTATTTGTCGCTGCCATTGTGTACGTGACATGGTACTCCATCAAGAAAAAGAAGGTCATATTGAATACTGCCATCATTTCCTTCACATTCATAATGATCGGGTATAGCAGCTATGCCATAGTATTGATCAGATCCAATTATGATACCCCAATTGATGAAAACAATCCTGAGGATATCATGACCTACGTGTCCTACCTGAAGCGTGAGCAATATGGGAGCAGACCGCTTTTTAAGGGTCAGTATTATACAGCCGAATTGCAACAACAGGTGCAGGGAGATCCTGTCTATATGAAAGGCGAAGACCAGTACATCGTAAAAGACTATAAAATTGACTACGTATACGACCCAGCCCACACCACCATCCTTCCGAGGATGTACAGCAAAAGTCCCGATGGAAGGCACCAGGAAAAATATCGTCAGGTAACAGGTTTGAGGCAAGGTGAAAAGCCTTCGTTTTCGGACAATATCTACTATATGATCCGTCACCAGCTGGGCACCATGTATTTCAGGTATTTTATGTGGAATTTTTCCGGCCGTGAATCGGATATTCAGGACGCTGGCTGGGTAGGCATCGCTGATGCCTTTGATCAGGTGCCGATAGAAATCGAAAACAATAAAGGAAGAAATCTCTATTACGGCTTACCGCTACTATTTGGCTTAATTGGTATGTTTTTCCAATTTAAGAAAGACAGGGTCTACTTCTGGGTTACGTTGCTACTCTTCTTTCTTACCGGGGCGGCGCTGGTACTGTATCTAAACTCACCTCCAATAGAACCGAGGGAGAGAGACTATATCTATGCCGGTTCTTATTATGTATTTGCGATCTGGATAGGCCTGGCGGTATTGGCCTTCTACGATGGTCTGTTGAAATTTATCAATAACCATAAGATCGCTGCCAGTCTCGGAATAGTCATATGTCTTGGAATACCCACTCTTTTGGCATCGGAAAACTGGGACGATCATGATCGGTCGGGCCGATATTTTTCCATAGAATCCGCAAAGAACTATTTGGACTCATGTGCGCCTAATTCGATACTTTTCACAGGTGGTGACAATGATACGTTCCCTCTTTGGTTTGCCCAGGAGGTGCTGGGACACAGAACGGATGTCAGAGTCATTGTATTGAGTTATTTTAATACTGACTGGTACATCGAGCAGATGATGAGACCAGCTTACGAATCTGAGGCGCTTCCGTTTGGGTTGACCATGGACCATTATATCCAGGGTGGACCCAATGACTATTTACCGTTTCTTCAGGAAAGGTCATTTGATGGGGTGATGAACGCCAGGACCTATATGGATCTAATTAAGAATAATGATCCCCGGATTCGTCTCAATACACAAACAGGAGGCACTTATAACCTGCTCCCTACTCGTGATATGTTCATGAATGTGAATCACGGCAAAATCGGAGAACTAAGTTTTATGTCCGCTTCCGGAGACAAGTTGAATCAACGAAAGACCGATAGACTTACCTGGAGATTAAAAGGTGGTGGTCTGGAGAAGAAGGACCTTGCTATCATCGATCTGATGCTCAATTCCGATTTCAAAAGACCTATGTATTTCAACAATACATCGCTCAATGCAATCAATTTTGAAATCAGGCAGCACGTAGTCCAGGAAGGAATTACTTACAGGTTAGCTCCCGTGAATGTTGAGGGAGGAGATGTTCTGGTCAATACGGAAATCATGTATGACAACCTGATGAACAACTTTAGTTGGAAAGGATTGAATGATCCGGATGTGTACTATTCGGAGGATTACAGAAAGTTCTGCCTTAGCCATCGTTCTGCGTTTAACACACTTGCACGAGAGCTCATCCGTGAAGGAGACGAGGAACGAGCCAGGGAGGTATTGATGAAATCACTGGAAGTGATGCCAGATGAAACCATTCCCTACGACATCTTTTCCGTTTATCATATTGCTATGTTGCTTCAATTAGGAGAACGTGACAAAGCCATAGACATAGCAGATACTGTGAGCGAAAGAGCTGAAAGCTGGTTCCAGCTGGGACCTGCGGATCAGATGGAGTATCAGACCAGAATAGTTCAATTGAACGAGGTTGTCCGGGCTTTCAGGGCATTTGGGGAGCAGGAACAGGCCGCCAAATATGAGACGATCTTTAATCAATACAGGAGATAGAAATAGTTGAGCAGGAGCTGTTGTTTATAAATCTGCTTTCTGTTTCCGATATTAATGATTCGAGTGAGTAGTTGTTTCGTAAAGATTCGATAGGCTCCTTGACGATGTACCTTTCTGTTCGGAAATTATTTATTTCTTAATGTTTCCAGTCAAAGAGTTAGAAAAATCTGAATGATTAAAAAGAAGAAAAATTACGAAAGAGAGGGAGCGAGATTTGAAATCAACGCTTCAGGAACTTAACCGCCTTTTTGAAGCGAAGGAATTCGTCCTTGACGATCAGGAAATAATAACCGCTGGCCAGATCCTTCAAAGGCACCCGGTAGCGATCCATTGACACCTTCTCGACTTCTATTTCCAGCTTGTTTCCAATCATACTGCGGAGTTCGATCTCAGGGTCCTGCAGATCACGGTTCTTGATTTGAACGACTACGAAATCAACGGCAGGATTGGGAAACAGTTCGATCTGAGCTACTTCAAATTGATCATTATTGTTGGCATCAATTCCCTGTTCCTGCGAAAAAACAGAAATTGATAGCAGTATAGCTAATGACAATATGAGCAGTCCTCTTAGACGCATAACTACAAAGTACGCAAAAAAAATACCAATGTTTGTTCAAGTTAGTAAAATTTTTAGCCCGATACCGCGTTATAAGAAGTTAAAATTTTGTGAATGACCGGATTCTTTTGTTTAGTACAATTCCTGTATTCAGTTGACTTTTAAGTAGTTACTCCAAAAGTCTCTGGAATGCCATCGGAATTGCCGTCACAATATCCGATGCAATCACAGATCTCTCTCCAAATTTTTCTGCTGCATGATCCCCGGCGGCACCATGTAAGTAAACTCCAAGCTGCAATGCCAACTCTGGTTCGATCCCCTGACCAACCAGACTGCATATCATACCGAATAAGACATCACCGCTTCCCGCAGTAGACATTCCCGGATTACCTGTATTGTTAAAGACAACTTTTCCATCGGCATTGCATATTGCAGAAAATGCTCCCTTTAAAACAATATTTAGCCTGTACTTCTTACAAAGTGTTCTCAACTTGTCCAGTTTATCAAAATCATCGGTCCAGTCACCGACCAATCTTCTGAACTCACCAGGATGTGGAGTCATGATGGTGCCTTTTGGCAGTTTACTGAAAAGGTCATTTTCCAAACCAATGATATTTAAGGCATCTGCATCTAATACCAATGGCGAGGAAGGATGACCGGAAAGAAATCTTCTGAAAGCCTCTCTTGTCTTTTCTTTAGTACCCAGGCCGGGTCCAATTCCAATACAATCCACGTCCTTCTCAATTACAAAATCACTGAGATAATCTTTATCGTCACTGTCGACCGTCATCCCTTCGATGATATTGTGATGTAGTAGTTCGACACCACATTGCGGAACAAGTGTAAAAAGTAGTCCTGTACCAGTTCTAAAAGCAGACCTTCCAGCCAGGATGGCTGCACCTATTTTTCCCCTACTTCCACAGATCAGTTGAACCTTACCGAAATTTCCCTTATGAGAAAACCGAGGTCTCTTTTCAGGGAATCGAATAAGCTCCTGTTCATCAATCAGATAGAAATCAGTCGGTTGATTTTGAATAAAATTCTGATCTAATCCTATGGGAATGACGTGCCACTCTCCGACATACTCAGCAAGTGAGGGTTGAAAAAAAGCCAGTTTAGGAAGTTGAAAACTGAGGGTGGCCATCGGTTTGATGATGGCTCCATTGGGGACCGGTTTATCTGCGAAAAGTCCGGACGCAATGTCCACAGAAACGATCCTTCCTTCCGACTCATTCAGATACTCGATAAGCTCCCCAATGGGACCTGAAACAGGTCGGGTAAGCCCAGAACCAAAAATCCCATCTACTATGAGATCTCGCCTTTCGATTTTAGGAAAGTCTGACTTACCTTTTATGAAATTCACCTTTTCGGTCAACCGTTCAAGATTTTTTCTACAGTCCGGAGACATCTTGTCCTTATTACCGACCAGGAAAATTCGTACTTTGAATTGCTTGGCACGCAAGAGTCTGGCTATGGCGAGTGCATCTCCTCCATTGTTTCCTGTGCCGGCTACCACTACCACCCGATATGAATCTCCAAATAACTGCCGAAATTTATTCGTGAAAGAAATGCTGGCGCGTTCCATAAGTTCGATGGAGGCGATTGGAGTGTTTTCAATGGTATGCTGGTCGCATTCCCGGATCTGGCTGGCAGAAAGGATTGGTATCATGCGTATAATTTAGACTCATAATACCTATTTGGCAATAAATCTTTGTGAACAGACCCAAATTGTTCTTATCTGTCAACTTCACCCATGACAATATCGATCGAACCCAAAATCGCGATCATGTCCGATATCATGGTACCTCTACTCAACTCCCTGAAAACACCAAGGTTAACAAAGGAGCAGGCTCTGGCTTTACACCTGATTGGAATGTCTGATCGACCGTCAGCTCTAAAAAAGTAACCAAGCTCTCCTTTAGGATTTTCTGCTCTGACATATAAGTCCTGAGCCCCGGGACGTATTTTTTTTGGAACGTGACTTCGCGGATCAAAATCCCTGGTTCTCTTATGATCCCCGGTCAACTTCTCCAGACATTGATCAATAATTTTGACCGACTCCCGGCATTCCTGCATTCTCACCCACGTTCTATCCCAGCAATCACCCGTCGATCCCATCTTTCCTTCACCCAAGGGAACGTCAAAATCAAGCTCAGGATATACGCTATAACCATCCACTTTTCGAAGGTCAAATCTTAGACCAGAAGCCCTTAACATCGGGCCCGTCACTCCATAGTTTATCGCCGTCTGAAGAGGCAGGGCACCGACGTTGGCGGTTCGATCAATGAAAATTTTATTTGATATCAGAAGGTTTTCCAGATGATCAAGCTTGGGCTTCAGGTATTTACTGAACTCCTTACAGCGCTCCTCAAAACCAACAGGCAGGTCGTAATAAAGCCCTCCGATCCATATATAGTTATAGAGCATCCTGGCACCACTTACCCATTCCAGCAGTCTCATAATATGCTCTCGGTCTCTCATCACCCATAGAAAGGGAGTAAAAGCCCCAATATCCAAACCATAGGTTCCAATCGCCACAAAATGGGATGCGATGCGATTTAACTCCGCTACTAATACTCTTATATACTCTACCCTTTTCGGAATGTCCTTATCAATTCCCAGCATTCTTTCCACACCCATTGCGTAAGCATGTTCGCTATTCATGGCGGCCACGTAGTCCATTCTATCTACGTAAGGAATCGTCTGGTTAAAAGGCATGGACTCCGCATGTTTTTCGAAACATCGATGCAGATAACCCATGTGTGGAATGACATCCACCACAATCTCACCATCGGTGATGGTTTCCAACCTCAATACACCGTGGGTCGATGGGTGCTGTGGCCCAATGTTTATAATCATTTCCCCTCTTTTCAGGGAATCACTATCGTAAACCAGTGGCTCGGAATTCTTGAAATGGTCAGGATGATATTTGTATTGAATTTCGTTCATAAAAGATCAATACTCTACCTTGATTCCGTGATAATATTCCTGTTCCTTGTAGTCTTTTCTCAACGGATGACCTTCCCAGTCTTCAGGTAATAAAATTCTTCTCAAGTCCGGATGTCCGTGAAATTTTACCCCCACAAGGTCGTAGCATTCCCGCTCCATCCAATCGGCTGACTTCCAAATATTTGTAAGTGTATCTATTGCTGCCGCTTTGCGGTCTATATAAGTTTTTACCGTAAGATGATGATCAAAAGGAATAGAGTAAAGATTATAAATCAGCTCTATGGAATTGGATTCCGGGCCATTGTCCAGGGCCGTGATGCATGAAAGCATGTCAAAATATAGCTGATCGTGATCACGGAGCAACGTGCATACCTTTTCCAGGTCACCAGGCTTTAATTTAATCCCAGCCGGGGTGGTTTGCAGGTCTTCTTCCAGTGACAACCCAAGAAATTCCTTTTCAAGGATGCTCTTTATTTCTTCGAATTTCAAGCGATTTCCTTTTTTTGATCCACCAGCTTTTTCAAACCAGTGGGACGAACGATTGATTCTCCTCTTATCTTCTCCTGTAATTTCATGAATCCACCAATCAGGGCTTCTGGTCTCGGAGGACAACCCGGCACATACACATCCACAGGTACGATCCGATCCACGCCTTTCACCACATGATAGCCGTGTTCCCAATAGGGACCTCCGCAGTTGGAGCAGGATCCCATGGAAATAACGTATCGCGGCTCTGGCATTTGATCATACAATCTCCGGAGACGGTCAGCCATTTTGAACGTCACGGTACCAGCGACTATCATGACATCGGAAATTCTGGGCGAAGGTCTTGGAAGGATTCCAAAACGGTCCATATCATAACCCGATGTCATGGTACTCATCATCTCAATGGCACAGCAAGCCAGGCCAAAGCCCATCGGCCATAGACTGGACAATCGCGCCCAATTGATCAGGTCTTCGAATTTAGTGATGATCACACCCCCACGGGTTAACTCCTGGTCCAAATATCCTTTCAAGCGTACTTCTTATTAATGTCTTTGTAAAGTTTTTCAGGTACGTTGGTTTTGAAATCCTCCTGTTCTCTTTTTGGTTTGACCCAATCCAGCATTCCGTTTGCCCATACATATACCAACCCAACTGCCAGTATACCAATAAATATTATAGTTTCAGCAAGTGAGAACCAACCCCATAACCCATTGGTTGCTGCAATTTTATCAGCATCACCAAAAACAATGGCCCATGGAAAAAGAAAAACGAGTTCTACTTCGAATAACAAGAAAACCAACGCGATAACATAAAATCTAACGTTGAAAATGCCCCAGGCTGAACCCACAGGCACTTCACCGCTCTCGTAAGTGGACAGCTTTTCATCATCGGGTCTACTAGGTCTAAGTAGTCTACCGACAAATAGTGTTACAATTAGAAACATTGCTCCACCGGACAAAAACAACAGCACAATGCCGAACCCGGAAATTTCCATGGGCGAAAGTTAAGGGATGATTTAGAATTTTAGCGGATCAAGGTTTTTAAAGTGACCATTAAGATTGATGCGCTCCCTGGCTCTTTCTGCTCTTTCCAGGGCTGGCAAAACTCTTTTCAGGTGCTCCACTACGTAGCTCTGGCGTTCAATTTCCACAGGCATTTTGAGTATCTCATATTCCTCCTCCGGCGTCAATCCGATTTTATGGATGATCTCGTACATTGGTGTGGCTCTGTCCACATTCAGTTTTTCCTCCATTCTAAGCCAGCTGAACAATTCCTGAACAAGGTCGATCATTCTGACTCTAAGGTCATTGTCCTCCCGTTCATCCTGATGAATCTCTTCCACCAGTCCGCCGGCATAAAGACGATCTTTCCAGGGGTTATCAAATCTTAAAACTCTGATCGGATTCAGACCTTTGGTTTTGATATCCATACGTCCATCCTCATAAAGCTTGGTAAGCTCGATGATTTCCATCTCTGTACCATACTCTATTTTATTGTTGACATAGGAAGGAATCCCAAAAGTGGATTTTTTTTCCAGGCAGTCATTGATAAGCTGCTTATACCTGGGCTCAAAAACATGCAAATTCAGATGCTCTCCGGGAAATGCAACCAGATTTAATGGAAATAATCCTAACTCCTTTTCCATACGAAATTAACGCTGTGCATTTTTGAAAGTTCTGAGTTCAAAGGGAAATCTTATTTAATTAACTTTCCTTTTTCCGCTAAGATGAACATTGTCAGAATAGATTGTGGCAGATTAATCCCTGGTCTTTATACCCTGGTCGCCTCCATGATCATGGCATTGGCCTATTTCGGCATTTTTCTGCACACATCGCCAACCTTATTTATCATTTTTGGAATCATTCTTTCACCCATTCTACCCATTCTCTGGACTACCAGGACAATCATTGAAATCAATCCGACAGAAAAGTACAGTTGGGAATTTTACTGGATACTCGGTCTAAAAATTGGTGACAAGGTTTATTACGAAGGTATTGAGAAAATATATGTAAATGAAGTGGGGATGTCCAGAAGGATGACTTCATACGGTGGCCATGTTTCTACCGAGCGATTTTCAGAGTACGTTGGATTTATAAAGTTTTCAGACGGCACTACGCTGGAGCTAGATCGTAAAAGAAATAAAACCAAAGTACTCCAGGGTCTTACCAGGGTAGCGAAAAAACTAAACACTCCTCTGATCGACAATACAAAATCGCAAGACAAACAGAAAGCCGAATGATGCCTAGTCCGGTGTTTTAATACCCGGCCAATCCTCTTTGAAAGAAACCCAGAATTCTTTTATGGTTTGCTTCATTTCCTTCCTAAGGATCAGAAGACCAACGAGATTCGGGATTGTCATCAATGCGATTGTGATGTTTGCAAGTGTCCAAATGATCGTGGTGTCAGCAAAAGAGGCAAAGAAAAACCCAATCACATAGATTATCCTGTAGTAGATGATGTATTGAGATCCAAATAAGAAATTGGTGGCTATTCCTCCATAGTACGACCAGCTAATGGCTGTAGAAAATGCAAACAACATCAAACCAATAGAGACAATATATTGACCAAAGTCACCAAAGAATCCTTCGTTGAAAGCAACAGTTGTCAGAGGAGCACTGTGCAGCAGGGATTTACCTGAGATGACAACTTCCGAATCATAAGAAATACTACCATCGACCACGGGAATTGTACCAGAAAATGGTTGCCCGTTTAAAGAAACTCTTGTATTCTCTGCAAATGATTCCGCAACGATCAGCGTCACATCCCCCAGAATCTTTCCGTCCCGTACATTTAGCTCACCCTCAAATAAGTCAATACTTTTCTTTCCGATGAGGTGATCTCTGACTGCCAGTCTATGTGCATCATCAGACTCATCATAAATCCCTTGCGCCACCACAATGTCAGAATACTGAAATTCATTCTCGTATTTTTTGGCCCATGCTCCGGACGACAAAAGAACCAGTCCTGTTATGGTACATATGATAATGGTATCGATGAAGGGTTCCAGAATGGCTACCATGCCCTCTGATACTGGCTCATGGGCTCTTGCAGCGGCATGCGCGATCGGAGCGGAACCTTGTCCCGCTTCATTGGAAAACAATCCCCGATTCACACCTCTATTGAAAGCAAAGGCGAGGTTAGCACCCAAAAAACCCCCAAGGGCGGCACTACCTGTGAACATATCACTAAATATGGCCACAATGGAAGGTCCTATATTAGCGAAATTATAAAGTATGACACTGAATGCTCCAAGAAAGTAAACCACTGCCATGAAGGGCACCAGTTTTTCCGTCACCTTCACGATCCGCTTGATCCCTCCAAGAATGACGAGGGCCAGAATGACGGCCAGAACAGCTCCTGTGATCCACTGTCGAATACCAAACGTGGTGAAGAGTGAATTCGCGATGTTATTGATCTGTGGGAGGTTGCCTGTCCCGAAAGAAGACAAAATCGTAGCGAAAGCAAAGATGGTTCCTAACCAAATCCCGGTTTTGAGAGTCTTTCCGGACTTCAACTTTATGTTGAGTCTGTGTTTCATGTAGTACATAGGGCCACCTGCCATCAGGCCTTCGGAAGTTTTTTCCCTGTATTTATGTGAAAGGGTAACCTCCACAAATTTCGTAGTCATTCCGAGAAAGGCAGTCACCAGCATCCAGAACAAGGCGGCCGGTCCACCCAGGTGAACAGCCAGCGCCACACCTCCAATATTACCGGTACCTACTGTGCCAGAAAGTGCAGTGGCAAGAGCCTGGA
Organism: Cyclobacteriaceae bacterium; assembly: GCA_965228045.1. GTDB lineage: Bacteria > Bacteroidota > Bacteroidia > Cytophagales > Cyclobacteriaceae > JANQEU01. The sequence goes on from OZ245789.1 coordinate 4,629,344, forward strand.
AGTGAGAAGCATCCCCCTCATCGCCCTCCTTGTCAAACTTGCCCCGAACTACCTTGAATGCAAAACCCAAATATCGAAGTTGAGGGAATCCAAGGTAGATGGTAAAGAATAGCCCTGTTCCCAGCAATAAGTACACAAACCAATCCGACCCTCCTATAAACCCATCGATGGTACTTAAAAACTCATTTACCTCAAGCATAAAATCAATATTTGGTTTTTGTGAATCCGGCAAAAATAAGGGTTTTTAATTACCGGTTTCCCAATGAAACCCGGCCTTTCGTGAAAACTATGAATGCGGATGATTAGACATTTAAATGGTATGCGCTGAATGAAATTCAGGATCAGCTGAGAAAAATTAACAGGTTGTGGATATTTTTATCCGGTAACAAATGAGTGACAGTTCAAAATATGATTTGAGAGCCCTGGTGAAAGAGGACTGGGAGTCTGTTTCCAGTATTTACAAGCTGGGAATTGAAACGGGTATAGCGACCTTGGAGACCGATGTTCCTTCCTGGGACTCCTGGGACCAATCACATCTAAAACATTCCCGGTGGGTGATTTCTGACAGAAGCCAAATCCGGGGTTGGATAGCGCTATCCCCTGTCTCGGACCGATGTGTCTACGGAGGTGTGGCCGAGGTAAGTGTGTATGTAGATCCTGCGTTTTCAGGAAGGGGACTGGGAAGCAGACTGATCACAGCGGCCATTGAGTCCTCCGAAAATCAAGGCATCTGGACACTCAATGCTGCCCTTTTTCGGGATAACATAGGCAGCCAGAAATTACATGAGAAATGTGGATTCAGACAGATAGGATACAGAGAAAAAATCGGTAAACTTCGCGGCAGATGGATGGACACACTTCTCTACGAACGCAGAAGTCAAAAAATATTTTAGAAGACGAAATAATCGGATTTTTTAAGAATTAATTCCTGCAGGGGACTGTTATTTTTCTGTCAAACAATTCTATTCAATATAATTCCATAATATGAACATACCTGACCTCGATCTGCCACGGATCGTGATCATTGGCAGTGGGTTTGCCGGGCTCAAATTCACAAAGTATATCAGTAGTAAACATTACCAGACCGTGCTGATAGATAGAAACAATTATCACACTTTCCAGCCACTTATGTATCAGGTAGCTACTGCGGGTCTGGAACCAGATAGCATAGTTTATCCCATCAGGAAAGTCTTCAAAGGGAAAAAGCATTTTCATTTTCGTATGGCCGAGGTGCAATCCATAGATGAGGAGAAAAAGGTGGTGAAAACCGATATAGGATCCATTTCATACGATCACCTGGTCATCGCAACTGGAGCAGAATCTAATTTCTTTGGGATAGAAAACATCAAAAAGCATTCATATCCAATGAAAAACCTGTTGGAGTCCCTGGACCTTAGAAGTGTGATCCTCCAAAATTTTGAGAAATCTTTGAATACACCCGATCTCAACGAGCGTGAAACGCTTATGAATTTTGTGATCGTGGGAGCTGGTCCTACCGGTGTTGAGCTTGCAGGTGCGCTTTCCGAATTGAAAAAGCATATCCTGCCAACGGATTATCCGGATCTGGACATTAGAAGAATGCAAATCCACATCGTAGAAGCCTCCAAAAGAGTACTGCCCAGTATGAGTGAACACGCCTCCGAAAAAGCAGAGAAATTTTTGAGGAAAATTGGTGTCAACGTCTGGCTTAATATGATGGTAAAGGACTATGATGGCAATCAAGTGACCACCACAAAGAAGACTTTTGAAACCAAGAACATGATCTGGACGGCTGGTGTTCAGGGAGCTCCACCCATGGGTATCAACGCCATGATATCCAAGAACAAGCGAATAGAAGTAAATTCCTTCAACCAACTTATCGACAAACCCGATGTCTTTGCCATTGGGGATGTATCCATTATCATTTCGGATGATGAATCCAATCAGGCGATGCTGGCATCAGTAGCCGGTCAGCAAGGAAAGCACCTTGCCAAAAACCTTAATCGTAAAGCACGCAATCGACAGATGTTACCGTTCAAATACAGAGATATGGGCACAATGGCCACGGTGGGCAGAAATCTGGCTCTGGTAGATTTTCCCTTTTGGAAATTTGGTGGATTCCTGGCCTGGTTTGTATGGATGTTTGTACACCTTATGCTACTGGTAGACTTTAGAAGTAAGCTTATTGTATTTGCCAACTGGGCCTGGAGCTACCTGAACTATGACCGAGGCACCAGACTCATTGTAAGAAAGGTAAAGCGATAATCAGTTTGTGGTTTCGATTGCATGGTGGATCGCTTCCTCAATCTCAGCCGCATTGAATGGTTTCGTGAAATACCTGTTGATCACATTATCATCCAGAGCCCTGGCTATGTCCACGTTGTACTCATAAGCTGTCAATATGTAATAATGGATTTTGTCATAATGTTTTCTTGCATTCTTGATAAAATCAATGCCATTCATTTCTGGCATCCGCATGTCACTTATTACCACAATAATTTCATTATGATGGTTTTCCAGAACCTTAAGGCCTTCCTTTCCGGATTTGGCCGTCAATACATGATATTTATCTTCGAAATTGGCACGAAAAAGAAAGAGGTTGGGATCCTCATCATCGACGTACAGTAAAGTGATTTCAGGTTGTTTTGACATTAATGCGAGTGTTCGGCGATTTACTTTAACATTTTTAAGCGGATAATTGTTTCAGTACCCTTCCCTTCTTCAGAAAAGATTTCAAATTCCCCATCGTGCTCCTCAATAATTGCACTGGTGATAAAAAGGCCCAATCCTGTACCTTCTCCTGGCGCTTTGGTAGTAAAAAAGGGATCCATAATCTTATCAAGATTTTGTTCTGATATACCTACTCCGTTGTCCTTAATTGAAATCTCAATTTTGTCCTGTGATAGTTTTGTTTCTATGGTAATAAGACCTCCTTCCTCAATGGCATCTGCAGAATTACTCAAAACATTTAGAATGGCCTGATGCAGCTTGCCAGATCCACCGATGCACTTTAGCGGTTCGTTGTGATATTTTTTAATAACACTGGTTTTCTGTTTAAGCTTATTATGAAGAATGATGAGGCAATTGTCAATAATTTCATGCAGGTCACATAATTCGTTCAGGGATGAACCGTGATGACTAAAATGACCAAGACTTTTTACAATTTCGGAGGCTCGACCCACCCCTTCATTGACTACTTCTATGAATGGTTTGGTCCGGTTCTTCAGAGCTTCCGGAGCATCGCTCAACTCCATTGATAATCCCCGCACTCCGCCCAAAATAAAATTCAAAGGATTATTTATCTCATGGCCGATCCCTGCTGAAAGTACACCAAGAGAAGCCATCTTTTCCGCCTGAATCAGGCTTTTCTGTGTCTTTTTGAGGTCTTCAACCGCCTGTTCCAGCTCCACATTTCTCGATTGCAACGTGCTGTTGGTCTCGATTAACTGAGAGGTCCTCTCATTCACCAGCACCTGCAACTTATCCGCTTGCTCCTCAAGTTGCTCTTTCGCTTCATTCAAAACTGTCACATCATTTCCAATCAGGACCAATTCCTTAATCTCACCACTATCGCCATACAGATTCAAAGAATTCCAGGAAATTGTTCTCTTTTCATCTGTCTTGGTGCTTAACACCATTTCAAAGTTTCTGACCGGACCTTTTTCTAACTCAGCTAGAAAATCCGAAACCTGGGCCAGAGATTTCCCCGGATATAAAGTCTTCCACCAATTGTGCCCCATTAATTCCTGTTCGGCAAAGCCAGTTATTTTCTGAGCGGCTGGGTTGACGAAAGTACAATTGCCAGACGGGTCAATTCCCACAAGCAACGCCGGCGTTCCTCTAATAATACTTGTGCTGTAATCTCTTTCATAGCTTAACTGATTCATGTACTCCGATTCCTGGCGGAGAAAGTACCGGTACCCGAAATTCACCAGCCCGATCATCAAAATATAAGCCAACAGCACTAATCTGAACCTTCTCCAAAATTCCCAAAACAGAATATCAGAATTGACCATCACATACAAGCTATGATCGAGATTAGCCTGATCGGCGATGACTCCTATTACCGAGGTCTCAGTACCGGAATTGAAGGCATTGAAACTTATCAACTGATCCATAGTGTCAGTGACAATTATATCGTTGAGCAAATCAAACTCCTCACTTACCGTATTCTCATAATCACCCGGATCTGTCGGATATTTGATTTGAATGGTATTGAAGGTGTTGTTAATGAATAACAGGGAGTATCTGTCATCAAATCCAAAACTCCTGATGTCTTCATACAGGCTTTCATATTGAATGGCGGTGGTATTGATGGCAATCAGACTATCATTTTCATCTCTGATGGGAACTCTTATGGGCATAATCCAATCATCCACCTGAGGAAAATAGTAAGACTCTCCAATTACCAGACCTTTGGAATCATGTACCTGAAAAAATGACCTTTTGGTAAGAGGCGACTGAGAGAGATTCGGCACTCCTTCCCGGCTATCCCCTGTAAACACGATAAGCGAACCATCCGGATTGGCCAAACCAAATGCCAGGAACTCGTTGTAGAGTTCCAATGCCTCTCCTGCAATGTTCAGGCGCTTTGATTCAGCACCCGGACCAGTAATTGCAAGCATTCTTTCTCCTACACTTATGAGACCCAATTCCCTCTGATAAAAAGTTAGCTCAAGATATCTGTCAATAACTGATGCTGTGTGAGAAAGATCCGCTAATCGTTCCTGTCTTGTATCCTCCCATAGCCAATACCCTACCAGTACCATAACAATGGTGAAGCTAAGAAGCACCAGAATAAATATTGATTTTAGGACAGATTGAATTCTACCCATTAGGTAAGGCGTTGGACGATTTAGAGCGATAAAGATAAAAGGATGATCAAAGAATACTAATAGTCAATATGTCCAGGACGGATTATTTTTGGTCGCTGTCAGATATTTTGATACTGTTTTCAAAAAATCATTACAAATGCTGGATCGGAGCCAACCGGATTTAACGTCAACAACTAACTTTTTAAGGGAAATTCACCCTATTGACGAAAGTATCCTGAGTCACTATTTCAGTCAATTTGAATTAATTTCAATCCCCAAAAAGACCATCCTGACTGCTGCGGGTAGCACGGAAAGATACCTGTACCTGGTACTCGAGGGATTCCAAAAATCTTTCTATCTGCATGAGGGGAAGGAATACCTGATGGCTTTTACATATCCTCCTTCGTTTTCGGGAATACCTGAATCCTTCTTTAATCAAAATCCCTCCAAGTATTTTCTGAACACAATAACCGACAGTCAATTTTTGAGAATCTCTTTCGAGAATCATGAAAAGCTGATTCAGGACTATCGTCCGCTGGAAACACTATTTCGAAAATTCCTGCAATTGGTGTTGGCCGGTGTGATCGAAAGACATCATGAACTGATGGCGTTCGACATTAGGACCCGCTTCAGGGTTTTCATGGATAGAAGCGGACACCTGGTCAATAAAATTCCTCATAAAGACATCGCATCCTACCTTAGAATCGATCCTACCAATTTCAGCAAACTCCTAGGCGAGAAGTGACCTGAAAATCTTGGTTTGTACCATTTTTAGTCATTTACGGAAATCCAATTTTTGCCAAAAAAACAAATGGAAAAAATTGAAAGCCGGGTAGATCAAAACCTCTATCCATTCAAAAGTCGATTTTTGGAATTGTCAGCCGGAAAAATGCATTTTATAGATGAAGGGAACGGAGAAACTCTGCTTTTCATTCATGGCACTCCTACATGGTCTTTTCTTTACAGAAGCTTTATCCAAGAACTTTCCAATGATCACCGATGTATAGCTCCCGATCATATTGGTTTCGGCCTGTCAGGAAAGCCATTGGATTTTCCCGGAACACCCGAGGCACATGCAGATAATCTAAATGAATTCATTGCAAAACTAGACTTGCAGAATGTCACTATCATAGTGCATGATTTCGGTGGTCCGATAGGTCTGGCCACCGCCATGAATGATCCGGATCGGATAAAGCGGGTGGTACTTTTCAATACCTGGTTATGGGAAACTCAACATCTTCCTGCGGTAAAAAAAATTGACAAAATAGTAAACAGTTGGTTGGGCAGATGGATGTATCTGAATATGAATTTTTCACCGAAAGTATTGCTGAAGCAAGGATTCTCGGATAAAAGAAAGCTCACCAAAACAATGCATCAACATTATATCATCCCATTCCCGAATCCACAGTCGCGTCGGTCATTGTTAAACATAGCAAAATCGCTGGCTGGCTCCTCGGATTGGTTTGAGCATCAATGGCAAAGACTCCAGTCATTTGATAAACCATTTTGCATCATTTGGGGCATGAAAGACACATTCATTACCTCCAAATTTCTCGAGAAATGGAAGTCTGGCATCAGAAACTTCGAGGTTCACGAACTTGATGCCGGTCATTTCATTCAGGAGGAAAAACCAATTGAATCTATCAATATTATCCGGTCTTTTATGGAACGATAATACCGGTTTTGGCATTTACGTTTTTGTAAATCGCTTAAACCTATGACTGTAATTCTGAACCTAAACCGGCGAGATCAATGAAGATAGCCGTTCATTGGTTTCGTCGGGACCTTAGGGTGGAAGATAATAAGGCGCTCAATGCCGCATTGGAATCCGGCCTTAAGGTGCTTCCGATTTTCATTTTTGATAAGAAGATCCTGGAGGATCTTCCTTCGCAGGATCCCAGGGTTACATTCATTCATGAGAGATTGAATACCATCAACGAAACACTTAAAAAGTATAGATGTTCAGTCCTTTGCTTTCATGGAACCCCAATGGAAGTTTGGAAAAATTTAGTTCGGGACTTTGAGATTGAGGAGGTGTTTACCAACCGGGACTACGAGCCGTATGCCCTTGAGCGTGATCAGGAAGTCTGCGATTTTTTGACTGAAAATGGAATCCCGTTTCATACGCACAAGGATCAGGTAATTTTTGAAAAGAATGAGATTCTGAAAGACGATGGTGATCCTTATGTGGTCTTTACGCCTTACAAACGAAAATGGCTGCATCAATTTCGTCAAAAAGACTTCAGTCCCGATGAGAAATTACCTTCCACTAATTTTTATCAGGACGAATTCGAGTTACCTTCTTTGGAGAGTCTTGGGTTCAAACCCTCCGACATAAAGGTAAAATCTTATACCTTGGATCATCTGGATGACTATGAAGAAAGCAGAAATTTTCCGGCCCGGGACCAAACCAGCTACCTGAGTCCACACCTCAGGTTTGGCACAATTAGCATCCGTCAGATCATCGCTCAGCTTAAGTCAGGACACGAAGTATTTCTAAGTGAACTCGCATGGAGGGAGTTTTTTATGCAAATCTTATTTCATTTCCCTCAAGTGGTAAACAGGAATTTTTACTCCAAGTACGATGGTGTACAATGGCGAAACAATGAAGAAGACTTTGAAAAATGGAAGCATGGTAAAACAGGTTATCCCATGGTAGATGCTGGAATGAGGGAATTAAACCGAACCGGATACATGCACAATCGGGTTAGAATGGTAGTAGCAAGCTTTTTGTGCAAACACCTCCTCATAGACTGGAAGTGGGGGGAGGCATACTTCGCTGAGAAGCTACTGGATTATGAATTGTCCTCGAACAACGGAAACTGGCAATGGGCTGCTGGTACCGGGTGTGACGCCGCACCATATTTTCGAATATTCAATCCATCAGAACAAATCAAAAAATTTGACAAAAACCTTGACTATATAAAGAAATGGGTCCCTGAAATTAATTCTTTCGAATACCCTCAACCTATGGTGGATCACAAGGGCGCCAGGGAGAGGGCATTGAAGGTTTATAAGGAGGGAATAGAAAACTAGAAATAAACAAATTAAATAAATGGCCTTTTACCAATTTAAAAGGGAGCAGCAAATCCAAGCCTCGCTGGATGAGGTTTGGGACTTTATTTCCTCCCCGGGAAACCTGAAAAAGATAACACCCGATTACATGGGGTTCGACATCACTACCCCTGATTTGCCGGAAAAAATGTATCCTGGCATGATCATCAGTTACATCGTAAAACCTGTATTGGGTATAAAAACGCAATGGGTGACAGAAATCACACATGTGAAACCCAAGGAATACTTTGTGGATGAGCAGCGAGTAGGTCCTTACAATATTTGGCATCATGAGCATTTTCTGGAGGAAAATAAGGATGGCGTCCTGATGAAAGATATAGTCTCCTATGAGCCGCCATTTGGTCCACTTGGAGCAATCGCAAATGCGATCATGATCAAACGAAAGCTGAATGAGATTTTTAGCTATCGCTGGACAGCCGTGGAAGAATATTTTGGAAAGTAAAACCTCCGGAATTTCCCTTTGACCTAAATTGGATGTTTGAAATCTGCTAAGTTTTGAACATCCGATTCGACTCCTGCTATGTCATTCTGAAGATCTCTCTGGGCATTTTCCTGACGTCCTGCAACAGCAGTGAATCCGTAAAAATGAATCTGGCGGTCGCAGCCAATATGAGGTTTGCGCTTGAGGAAATCAAAACCGAATTTGAAAAAGTGCACGATGTAGAGTGTAACCTGATTGTGAGTAGCTCCGGAACGCTGACCGCCCAGATCAGGGAAGGCGCACCCTACGACGTTTTCTTCTCTGCCGATATGAGGTATCCACAGCATCTTTTTGAACTTGGGCTGACTGATTCTCCACCAACGATTTATGCCATAGGGAAGCTTGTCTACTGGAGCAAAAAAGAAATTGAATTAAATGAAATTACCGCGACTGTTTCCGAAACCACCAAAATTGCGATAGCAAATCCCGATATCGCTCCTTATGGCAAGGCCACAATGCAAGTTCTTATGAATCTTTTCGCGAATAATGACTTTCAAGAAAATCTGATCATCGCTGAGAATGTATCCCAGGTCAACCAGTTTATCAAAACCGGCGCTGTGGATTTGGCATTTACTGCCAAATCAAGCCAGGTACAAATGGAATCAGAAGTCGGCGGATTCTGGGGGGAGATCGATCTGGAATACACCCCCATTGCCCAGGGATATGTAATTCTAAATTCTAATAGGGCTTCCCAGGAAATCGTAAAGGACTTTGAGGAATTTTTCCGCAGTAAATTGGTGAAGGAGATACTACACCGACATGGCTATACATTACCGGAATCATGAACGTATTTGAAGGCACCGTATTTTCGATCAGGACATCCGGAAAAATGTCACAGGTTGTGGTGAAATCCGGAGACATCACCTTTACTACGATCGTCATTGACACACCTGAATCATGTGACTACCTGGTAGAAGGAAAACCTATACAGGTTATATTCAAAGAAACGGAGGTCATTATCTCGAAGGATCTAAATCCGGCCATTAGTCTCAGAAACAGGGTAAAAGGCACAATAGACTCGATTGAAAGAGGGGAATTACTTTCGAAGATAGAAATTCGGTGTTCCGCAGGGGTCATAAGTTCTTACATTACGAGTAATGCCGTGGAAGAATTAAATCTGGATGTAGGTGACCTGGTACTGGCGATGATAAAGTCGAATGAGATAATGCTGTCGAAATAATGGACTTGTCTCCGATCATACTGACATTCAAATTGGCAGGCGTTACTACGCTTTTACTTTTTGTCTTTTCTGTGCCTGTTTCCATGTGGCTGGCCAATAGTAATTTCAAAATTAAACCTGCTATTGAAGCATTGATCAGTATGCCGCTGGTACTACCACCAACTGTGTTAGGGTTTTATCTTCTGGTATTTTTAAGCCCATCAGGAAGCATTGGAGGAATCCTGCAAAACTGGTTTAATATTCAACTCATATTTTCCTTTGAAGGCCTGATCCTGGCATCCATGATTTACAGCATGCCCTTTATGATCCAAGCCTTACAGGCCGGATTTGAAAAAATACCAAAGCAATTGGTCGAAGCAGCCAGACTGATGGGAAAAAGTCGGATTGAGATCTTAAGGAAAGTTCAACTGCCCAATATGCGGCCGGCGATTCTTACGGGTCTGGTGTTAAGTTTTGCTCATACTATCGGGGAATTCGGAGTGGTCCTGATGATTGGTGGTAATATCCCGAACGAAACGCGTGTCGTGTCTATCGCCATTTACGATCAGGTAGAAGCGATGAATTACAGCAGTGCGGGTATGTACTCTGGCATCCTGTTTACCATTTGTTTTGTCATCCTGCTATTGGTCTATTCGATTAATGGTGGTCATTTTAAAAGATTCTGGAAATGATAGACCTTGACATTAAAAAATCATTTCCATCCACGGGTCCGGATGCCTTTGAAATTCGGGTTACCCTTACCATAGAGCAAGGTTCGTTTACCGCCATTTTTGGTAAATCAGGGGCTGGTAAAACTTCTGTTCTTCGAATGATCGCTGGTCTGACCACACCGGATCAGGGACATATAAAAGTGAACGAGCAGGTATGGTTTGATCATGCTTCCGGGATCTCTGTCTCCCCAGCCAGAAGAAAGATCGCCATGCTTTTTCAGGACCTTGCGCTATTCCCAAACATGACTGTTGCACAAAACCTGGATTTTGCTAAATCCGAGAACGCGGGACCTGAGCATGTTGAGGAGATCATGCATCTGCTTGACATAGGAAAACTAAGCAAACGCAAACCGGAGACCCTTTCAGGCGGAGAAAAACAACGCGTAGCACTGGGCCGGGCTTTGGTCCAGGCCCCTCAGGTACTACTCCTGGATGAGCCGCTTTCCTCGATCGATCCGGACACCCGGTCGGAATTGCAGGACTACCTGCTCAAGGTGCAAAAAACTTACAATCTAACAACCATCATAGTGAGTCATGACATCCCTGAGGTGTTAAAGCTGACCGACAGGATCATCGAGATGGAGCAGGGGAAAGTGATCAGGGAAGGTCTGCCTTCTGAAGTACTGACAGGTAAAAGTATTAGTGGGAAGTTCCAGCTCTCGGGGGAAATCATCTCAATTGAGAAACAGGATGTGATCTACCTGGTATCCGTCATAATTGGCCGGGAGCTGGTCAGAATTGTCGCAGATGAGAAGGTGGCCTCTGAACTAAACCCGGGTGATAAAGTAACATTGGCCTCAAAGGCCTTTAACCCCGTGATCCGAAAAATCGGCTAATCCAAAATATCAGCACCAGGACCGGTTTTCACCTTGTAAACCTTAGGCACTATCCCCGTGGTCTTTTGGTAGTCCTTCACTATATTCTTAATCGCCGATTCATCCGCCATCGGAAGAAGGTTAAGTGTGCATCCGCCAAATCCTCCACCCATCATCCTGGAGCCTGTCAAACCATTTTTCTTTGCCAGATCCACCAGAACATCCAACTCATCGCAGCTGACTTCATAGTCCTTGCTCAGTCCTTCATGGGTTTCATACATTAATTCTCCTAGCAGCGACATATCTCCTGCCCGAAGTGCCGGTACAGCTTTTTTGACCCTGGCCATTTCATTGACGACGAACGAACATCTTTGAAATGCACGTGCCGGAACTTGGTGCTTATTTCGTGCCAACATGTCAAGATCCAGGTCACGAAATGACCGGATGGATGACTCTTCCGATTGTAGTATCTTCAGCCCTTTGGCAGCGTCCTCCCTCCTTCTGTTATAAGCAGATTCGGCCAGGCTGTGTTTGACACAACTGTCAATCAATACAAGTTCATGATCCTTAAAATTTGCGGGTATATGCGCGATCTCCTGGGTTTGGCAATCAAGCTCCAAAATATGACCTTCCCTGGTCAGACAGGAGGCAAATTGATCCATAATGCCACATTGAACCCCTACAAAATCGTGCTCTGCTTTTTGGCCGATCAGAGCCATTTCTTTTCTGGTCAATCCCGTTCCCAACAAATGGTTCATAGCAAAAGCCATACTGCTCTCCAGCGCCGCTGACGAGGACAAACCCGAACCGGATGGTATATCACCCGCAAATACCACATTTAAGGGTGGTACTTCTATTCCCCTCGAGGTAAAGCCCTGAATGACCCCCAGCAGGTAATTGGCCCAAAGCGTTTGCGAGGGTTCTAATTCCGGTGAGACGTCAATGCTGATTTGCTCATCAAAATCAAGGGCATGCAGGTTATGAGTCTTGCCTTCTGCCGTCCCTATGGCCAGATATATTCTTTTGTCAATAGCTGCAGGAAGCACAATCCCATCATTATAATCAATGTGTTCTCCCAGGATATTTATCCTTCCGGGTGCAAAAACCATTATCGCTTCCGTTCCAAAGAATTGCTCAAATTGGGAACAGACTTTTTCTTTCAGATTCAATTTTCTTGTATTTCTGATCCCAAATCTAATACCTTGGACTTTTGAATCATCCCCCTGTTCAAAAGAATGCGGTATTGCGGGAAGCATTATTCTTCTATTCAGAAATGGAACCAAAAGATCATTATCATCAACTGTTAACTGAGGCTTCCGAATGCCATCAAAGGGGTGATTTGCATCAGGCAATTAATTTATACAACAGATTGACTACGGAGTTTCCCGGTGAGGCAGAACCCATTCACCGGCTTGCATTGATTGCTTTGGCCAAGGGGTCCCTGCAGGAATCATTGCCACTCCTTCAAAAGGCGATCCAACTCAATCCAAATGATCCCATTTACCATGTTAATTACGGGGAAGCATTGTACCGTTCCGGTCAGATAGAAAAGGCTCAAATGGCTTTTGAAAACTCGCGTAAAATCAATCCTGATTTTACCGAAGCCACTAAAAAACTTACCAAAGTATTTAGAAAGAAAGGAGACTTCGATTCCGCAATTAGGATCAATGAGGAATTGAAGGTAAGACAACCCGGGAACACAGAGGTGGCGTTCCAACTTGGTACCATATACCTGGAAACCGGGCAGCTCACGAACGCTGAAAAAAGTTTATCAGAATGCCTCCGACAAAAACCCGATCATGCTAAGGCACTCAATAATCTGGGCATTATCTATCAGGAACGAGAACAATGGGACCAGGCAATCAGCTGCTATTTAAAGGCTTCGGAGGCAGATCCAAAACTCCGTGATTCTGCAAAAAACCTGGCTCTGATCTATCAAAAAATCGGGTATTACGAGAAAAGTAAAATTACACTCACCGAGCTGGCCAAAAGCACCGGTGATCCGCTATTGGAATGGTCATCCGAGCTTATAACTCCTGATATTTTTGACTCGGAAGCACACATTCAAACGTTTCGAAGGAGTTTGGAAACGTTGATCTCCAAAAAGAAAGGAATCCCGAAAATTCAGGTGGGGGATCTTACCGACTGCGCCATTCAGCCTCCATCCATTTTAATTTATAATGGTATGGACGATAAAGATTTTAAAGTCCGATATGCAGAACTTTTCAATGGTATTCCTCAGGTCAAGCTCCCCGGCAATAAAAATCAAAAACCCAATATTGGTTTTGTAGTCACGCATGGACATGAAGGTGTCTTTATGAAATGTATGCGCGGAATTATTGAGCATATTTCCAAGGAAAAATTTGACGTCACCATTGTGTGCAGCTTCCCAACAGGAGCTTCTGTTTTGCAAACAAAAATCAAAAACTCCGGAGTAAATTTCCTTCAACTGCCAAAAGACTTTGAGCAGGCTGTTAGGATAGTAGCCGCTCAGAATTTTGATTTTCTACACTTCTGGGAAGTAGGTACGGATGCTGTCAATTATTTTTTGCCATTCTTCAGGACAGCCAGGTTTCAGGCTGCAAGTTGGGGTTGGCCGACCACCTCAGGAATACCTCAAATGGATTTCTTTATTAGTTCCGAACATCTGGATGAACCTACTTTTCAGGCTAATTATTCAGAACAACTGGTACGGTTCAGGAAAATTCCCACGTACTATTACCGACCAGCGTTACCTGAAAAATTTACATCAAGGAAAGAGATTGGACTGCCGGAGGGGCGGGTATACCTGTGCATTCAGAACATACGGAAAATCCAGCCATCCTTTGACAGCATAGTCCTGGAAATCCTGCAAAGAGATCAGGAAGGAACAGTGGTCATGCTAGGTGACAAAATGCCTGCAATTACTGAAGCGCTGGCCAAAAGATTGAAAACCTCGTTGGGAGAGGACCTGATGCAAAGGGTCCGTATTCTGCCCCGACTTGACTCGGGTAGTTATTTCAGTGCAATCCGCCATGCCGATGTGATTCTTGACACCACATGCTATACCGGGGGAGGTAATACGACTTATGATTGCTTTGCTCTGGGTGCATGTGTGGTGACCCTGGAAGGTGACCTCCATCGGGCACGCTTCACCTCAGCCGCGTATAGACAAATTGGAATAACTGACCTTATTACTAAAGATACAGAGTCATTTATAATAAAATGCCTGGAAGTAGCTCAGAACCCGCACCTCAGAAAAGACATTGGTGCCCGAATCCTGGAAAACAGCCATAAGGTATTTGAGGATATGGAAGCTGTACGGGAGTTGGAAAATTTCATGCTTCAGATTACTGGAAAAACTGCTTCTGAGAATCCGGATGAAGATTGGCAAACGGTCCGTAGCGGGGTATCAGGACTGATCAATGCAGGTAGCATAAAAGAAGCCCTAAGTACCTGTGTCCAATATGTAAATGACCACCGGGATCATCTGGATTCAAGGCTTCTGATGGCCAGTATTTTGTTTGACATTAAGGACATCAAAGGGTTCCAAACGGTGATCGACCAGTGCCTGAAAAATTTTAAAACAGCAGATAGTCTCTCCAATATTGCCGACTTTATCTCCAAATACAACTTTCATAAGGAGGCCATTTCGATTTATCAACAGTCCCTGGATTTAGATCCCGATCATTTCGGATCCTTGACCAATCTTGGAGGTCAGTATCTTGAAAAGAAAGAATTTCTGAAAGCGATCGAATACAGTGAAAAAGCTACACAGGTAAAGAACGACTTTTTTGGTACCTATTTGAACCTGGGGCTGGCTTATGAAAACCTGGACAGGATGGTGGAAGCTAAAAGATCACTGATCCGAGCTTCTGAATTAGCAAAGAATCCTTTTATACAACTTCATGCGGAGACCCTCGTCCCCAATGTATTTCACTCTAAAGGGGAAATTGATAGTTTCTATCAAGGATTAACCGAAACGCTGCAAAACTTCTCTATTCCGCAAGAACCGGTTACGCCGGGTCAACTTGTTCAGGGTTTCGCTACACCCACTTTCAACTTGAATTTTCTCGGGAGAGATGAGGCCCCAATCCGTGTCCTGTGGGGGCAATTGTACGATAAAGTCATACAACCCTTTCGATGTGAATGGACGAACGCAAAACCAAAGATTGGTTTTTTGGTAACCATGAACCATGTAGGAATATTTAACAAAGCCATGGGAGGCATTCTGGACCACATGGATATGGACAAATATGATTACTATATTTTCTGCCATGCCGGCTCCTCTAACCTCAAACTTTCCGAGAGGTTTTCTCACAAGAAAATCAATATCGTCCCCATGGCTCCCGATCTGGAACACATGTTGAGCACGATCCATAAATACCAGATTGACCTCCTTTATCACTGGGAACATGGATCGGATACCATGAATTACTTTGTTCCATTTTACAAGCCTGCTAAACGACAGATGCTAAGCTGGGGATCAACTTTCACTTCGGGTACGGAAAGAATGGATTGCTACCTGTCATCGAAACTACTGGAAACTGAAACATCGATAAAGAGATATTCAGAACCGTATGTTCATTTATTGAGTACACTCCCCACTTACTATTATCCACAGGCTTCCGGAAAAACTTTCCGTAAGGAAGACTTCAAACTACCAGCTGATAAATTCTGGTACGTCTGTCCTCAAAATCTTCTAAAGATCCATCCGGATTTTGATGCTTTCCTTCTGGGTGTAATGAAAGGAGCAAAAGATGCCATCCTGGTTTTCCTGGATGACCAGAAAATAGCTCCAATTCTTCAAAGGCGATTTTCTAAAACTTTGAACGAAATTGAGGATCAGGTCTACTTTATCCCCAAAATGGAACACCAGGATTATTCCGGATTTCTAAGTGTATCGGATGTCTCTCTTGATCCTCCATACTTCAGTGGAACCAACACCAGTTTTGATTGTTTGGAAGTCTCTCTGCCTGTCGTGGCATTTCCTGGTGATTCTCAAAAAGCCTTGTATACCAAAGCCATGTATGACATCATGGGAATAGATGGGTTGGTAGCCCAATCCAAAGAAGAGTATATTGAAATCGCCAGGAGGCTTTACAGTGACGCCTCTTTTCTTGCCGGGAAAAAGAAGGAAATCACCAGCCGCAAGGACATACTTTTTCAGAATGAAACGGTAGTAAAGGAGTTCGAAGATCTTATCGAAAAACTACTCGAACAGGGATAGTTAAATTATAACTTTCACAAGAAAAAATTTAAAATTACCGGGTATACTCTATTGGATTCCGGACAGGAAATTTTACATTAATCTGTACTTTTCCTAAACAAAACAACTTTAATGCACGCTTATTCCTGCAACAAGGACTCGTTTCTGATCCTTGAATTCAATAGAACAAAAAAAAGACTAAATAAACTAAATCTCAGGTTTCGAAAGCGAGTCTCCAGTCGCTCTTTAGACGATCTAAGCAAAAAAAGACGCTACTATCTGATCCGAAAAATCAGAAAGCTCAAAGCCAGATTGGAGCACCTGAAAGCACGTTTAAGATTGGGTATCGCCGGAGGTACCATAGCCGCTTCAGTTTTACTTTCTGCCGATCTCCAGGCCCAATCCCTGTCGGAAGGAGATGCCATTAAAGTTCATGAGGACAGTGACTTAATTCAGAATCAGACAGTGCTTGATACGGATGGAGAAGGCAATTTGCTGGTTGTCTGGCGAGACAATGACTCTGACAAGGTATTGGGTCAGTGGTTTGATGAAGGTAGAAATCCGGAAGGTGATGTGCTTGAACTTGCTGCCGATATGCCATCGGTTCAATACAGATCTCCGCAGATCTCAATGGATAATGATGGTGACTTCGTATTGGTTTTGGATGTATACGACCAGAATGCAAGTGTATACAAGAACAGCATTTTGGTAAGACCATTCAGCGCTGAGGGTATCGCCGATTCGGAAAATGAAAAGACAATTCAGACTGCATATGATGGCAATGGGGATGCATCCAACGAAAGTCTTTATCCCCGGGTAGATCTCAATAACGATGGGGATATGGTAGTGGCTTGGCAGACCTACAGCGGTGACTCTTATGATTATACCGTCTACGGGCAGTCATATGTAAATGGTGTGTGGACCGATCATGGAATGCTCAACGCCGATCTGAACTATGAGGCTCTGTCTCCTTCCGTTGCCATAAACAGAGATGGAGATTTTCTGGTAGCCTGGTCAGAATACAGCGAAAACTATGCAGGTGACGATTATTTCAGTGTCAAATACCGAAGGTATGAAAATGGAAGTCTTGGAACTGAAATGGTGGCCCAGGCTTCATCAGCACCCATCGTCAATGCAGTCTTGCCAAACGTCCATCTCGCAGATAACGATGAATATGTGGTTGCTTTTCACAACAGTGGGTCCAGCGGTACCATTAACTCCAGGCGATATGATGCTGAAAACTCTTTACAGGGCACCATTGAATTGGGAAGCTCCTTATCCCTCTTTGACCTGGAAATGCAGGTGGATAAATCTGGCAACCAAAACTTTGTGGGGACCAATGGGACAAATACTTACTACTACCGATATGACAAATTCGGTTCAGAAAAATTTTCCGACTCCAATACCTCACTTCTCAACATAACTTCTGTTCACATCGCCCTCAATGATAACGATGCCATCATAGGATGGAACAATTCTTCTGGTGATGATCTAAGCAGTGCGTACATAAAAGAGTACATGGGTGGAGATGGATTGACATTTTCTTCCAATGATCTGCCCATAATCAATGAATTGAACAGTTCCGAAGAGACTTTTGGCGATCCCAGCGGTTTCAATATCTCAGACCCCTCTTACGACGGGAATTTCGTGGTAGCATGGGCTCAAACAATAGCTTCGGAAACGCAGATCTTTGCCCAGCGATACAATTCTGAAGGAGATAAACAGGGAGATAATATCCTGATCTCCAAAAATAACGGGACCATCAATGACTTTGACCCAAAAGTGTCTGTGGACAATGATGGGAATTTTGTCGTTGCCTGGATCCAGGACGGCGCCACAGATGACCACCTGATGTTAAGACTCTTTGATTCTGAAGGAGTCGCATCCGGAAGCGAATTTCAGGCTGCCACGATGGGTTCGGAGCCAACATCCGAGGATTTTGACCTTGCCTACGAAAATGGTATCGGAGGATTGATCTTCGATAATGGAACTGTTCAGGTTAGGAAATTCCTTAGCACTGGTTCCTTCTTCTCGTCTGCTACCGAAATCGTTAACACCAATACTAATTTACCTCCTCAAATCACAATGGATCAGGATGGAGATGCATTTGTAGTTTGGGAAGACGGATTGTTCCTGAAGGGCGCTGGTCTTTCGGCTTCTGCAACTGTAATAAACTCACCTCTGACAATCAGTGAGGAATCCATAAGCACTGATAAACCAGCCATCGCTTCTTATGATGACGATGCATTCATTGCTGCCTGGAGAGCCAATGGGCAAATCAGACACCGAATGATCGAGGATTGGGAGCTTAAAGAGGTAAGTGGTTTTGACTTCTCACACAGTTTCTATGATATCAAATCCGTCTCCTATAATGACAGCAGGATCCAAATGGCCCTCGCCGACCAGATAGTCATCCTGAACGAACACGGAACTGTCTTAGAACAATATGATGATCATACATATTACTTTGATCTTCAGTCTGTCCGCACCGAAAATGGCTTATTTTTTGGTGGGACTACCTTCAGCAATCTTCAACTTTCGGAACTGGATTTTGGACCATCTTTTGGAGGAGATACATGGATTGTGAATGCTCAATCCACAAACGAGCAGATCAATCCCCAAATCGCACGAGCTTCCGATGGCTCTTATATCATTGTCTGGGAAGAGCAGGAATACAGTGATTCAGAACTCATCGGATCTTCCATCCATGCACAAAGGTATGATGACGCTAATTGTAAAGTAGGTGGTGAGATGATCATTGCCGAACCAGGAGAAGTGGATGGAGACTGGAATATAGAGCTGTTCCAAAAACCGGATGTGGCACTAAACAATAACGGGAATTTCAGCATTGTTTATGAAATATTCACTGTACCTGAGATAGAGAGTGGCACCTTTCCTTACCAGGGACTTGGCGTTGAATTATACGATGCCAATGGAAATGAAATTGGAACGGAATTCTTTGGTTCTGTTGATTCGGAAGACGTCTCAACACGCAATAGTTTTTATCCGGAAATTGGGATGAATGATAATGGTGCATTTATGGTCGCTTGGACACAGATAATAAGTGAAATCGAGTCCAGCACGATTACTCTAAAATCTCAGAATTTTAACAGCGATGGCTCCATAAGCGGAGCCGTGGTGGATTTGGAAGATCCTTTTACCACATTTCTTCCGGTTTCATCGAAGCTAATATCGCTGGACATGATGCCCTCCGGGGAGTACGCACTCGCCTGGTCAAATATTGTGACTGATGAAGTCTCACAAGGCTTCCTAAACGTAATGAAATACAACGCGGATGGGTCCAATGCATGGGAAAACACATGGTCACAATCAATCGACCTAAACCTTTTGGAAAATGATATTACCCTTTCGCCGGATGGTTTAGTAACTGCCGTCCATATCACTTCATCGACAGAGAATACAGACGTGCAGGGGCACAGATTTGACGAAAATGGTAATGAACAGCTACTTGGATTTGGTCAACTGGGAGAGACAAATGCAAGAGGAGCCTCCGTTGAATCGGATGGAGATGGGATCATTATTGCAGTGAAAAAGACCAGTGATCCTTATCTGATAGAACTGCATAGGCTGGACAATAATGGAAATAAAGTAACCAATGCCGTCTCTATGACGCATGATGACGTAAGTTTGGTCGGCTTACCGGCATTAGCAGTAGATGGTGGCGGTGATGTGATTGTGACATGGGCCCATTCCGATGAATCCGATCCCGACATCTATGCGAGAGAGCAACTTTCTCCTTTCCCCGAGGTCAATTTTGACGCCCTTACCGTAGAAGAAGACAGAACTTTAGAACTCACAGATAAGCTGGAAGTGAATGACAATTTCGGAAGTCAGGATTGGGATCTTCAAATCACAAAAGCCGGATCCAACGGAGACCTTTCGCTTGGACAGGAAACGACACTGACCGAAGGATCAAATTTCACAGAAGACAACATTCAGCAACTTGGTCTCTATTATGAACATGATGGATCGGAGACAGGGGAAGATGACTTCTCACTTACTGTGGAGTCCTTCTATGGATACCATAAGAGTTTCACCATTCCAATTGATATCACAAATGTCAACGACAATCCGGTTCTGAATTCGCAGGTGGAAAACATCAGTACCAATGAGGACGAAGCTCTGTCATTTGCAATCCCCGAAAACCAATTCTCAGATGAAGAAACAACGGACCTTACCTATTCCGCCAGCCTTGAGGATGGGAGTGAACTGCCTGCCTGGTTAACTTTCTCCGAATCCGGCATTACCTTTTCGGGTACCCCTTCAAACGAAGATGTGGCACAGTTGAGCATTCAATTGACAGCTACGGACAATGGCGGGTTGACCGTTTCAGATATTTTTGGGCTAACCGTCGAAAACACCAACGATGCCCCAACTGTCTTAACGGCCATCGAGGACAAGCAAGTCAATGAAGATGCATTAATCTCGTTCATTGCCGATGATATTTTTGAAGATGTGGATGAAGGCGATGTGGTCACTACCTCCGTATCTCTGGAAGACGGTAGCGACCTACCTGCATGGCTAAGCTACGATCAGACTTCAGGTCAGTTCTCCGGAACCCCTTTAAACGAAAATGTTGGAAGTATTTCCATTAAGCTAACCGGTACAGATGCCGCAGGAGAGTCGGCTGAAGAAATATTCTCCATCCTGGTGATAAATACCAACGATGCCCCCACACTGACAGGTAGTGTCCCTGATCAGACTATAACTGTCGGAGATGCGTTTGATCTCACTATAGACAAAAGCGCTGTTTTCTCTGATGTCGATGGAGATGTGCTGTCTCTTAGCTTACAGACCAGTGAAGAAGGCCCTATTCCTGAATGGCTGGATTTCGATTCGGAAACCAATAACCTAAGCGGGGTCCCATTGGAAGGTGATGAGGGAAATACCATTTTACGTGTTACCGCTTCTGATCCGGCTGGGGAGTCTGTGAATACTGTGTTCATCATCCAGGTAGAACCCACGGAACCGGAAGAAGAACCACTTGGATTGACCAAAAATGAAATTCAGATTTACCCTAATCCTGTTATTAATGAATTAAATCTCAACTGGAACTCATCATCAACTTTTAAAGCTCAGGTAATAGACTATAGCGGGCAGGTGATGATTGACAATTCCGTTGATCCCGGTGAAAATCTTGATGTTTCAGGTTTGCCGGAAGGCAATTACATCCTTAAAATTGGAAATGCCAGTACGATAGTCACTTTCAAATTTGTAAAGCAATACACAACAACTAAATAATACAGTTCAACCAAAGAAAAGCCCGCGAAGTAATGTTCGCGGGCTTTTTCTTGATCTTTTTGTTCAGGGCTTGACCTGATTTGTCAGTAATTTACTGACTCATTTTTTTCACAATCGGAAGAATTTCTTTAAAGAATCGTGGTTACAGGTTACCTATTTATAGGTAGGAAATATTAAATTTAGGTTCGCTTTTCCAAAAACAGCTTAAATATGAACGCTCATCATTTTCGCAAGGACTCGTTCCTTGTCCTGCAGTACCATCGTACGAAAAAACGATTTGACAAGTTAAATCTCCGCTTTAAAAGAAGATTGTCCAATCAATCGCTGGACGAACTGAATGGACGAAAAAGGTATTACCTGCTCCGTAAGCTCCGTAAGCTAAAATCTCGGCTGGATGAGCTGACCGCCAGGTTAAAGATGGCCATCGCTGCGGGTACCGTAGCGGCCTCTGTTTTGATTTCTACTGACCTGCAGGCTCAAACAGGTGCGACCGTTTCCGAAGGTTCTGCCGTCCGGGTGAATGCTGCCAGCAATGGTGAGCAGGACGAAATGTCATTTGACGTGATGGATGATGGACGGATGCTTGTGGTCTGGAAGGATGAAGAGCAGGGTAAGGTACTCGGTCGATGGTATGACCAGGACAGAATAGCCGACGAAAACACCATCGAAATCGCTACTGATATATCAGGATCTACTGACGTAGAATATAATACACCTCAGGTTGCTGTCGACTCAGATGGAAGCTTTGTAGTAGTTATGGATGTCTATAATGACCTTGGAGAAGGAGCTCACGAGAATAGGGTGCTGGTACTTCCATTTTCACTGGATGGAGTGGCACAGACTGGAGACCAGGTTTTATTGGAGGGTGATGATGATTCTCCTTCTACAGCCAATGAGGCTACCCTACCGAAAATTGCCATGAATGGAGATGGTGATTTCGTAGTTACCTGGCAATCCATAAAAGACGGAAGTTATTTCCAATATGACGTGTTTGCAAGGGCCTATATCAATGGTGCCTGGCAAGCCGAGCAACAATTAAGTGATCCTGAGGCTGATACGAATGCAAAGTCACCACAGGTAGCCATCAATGATGACGATGATTTCGTAATTGTATGGGCCCAGGATGAGGGTTATTCCGGTTCGTTTGGAGATAATCTTTTTAGCATCAGATACAGATCTAGCTTTGGAGGTACTCTCGGCACTGAGCAAACTGTTCATTCCGGATCCTATACCAGCGGCATACTACCTCAGGTACATCTTGATAAAACCGGAGAGTTTGTGATTGGATTTGTTGAGAATTACTCTTACCCGGACAGAATTTATGCCCGACGTTACGATTCCGATGACAATCAGATTCAGTCATTCGATTTCTCGTCCGGTGGCTCCATAAGCCTTACGCAATTGGACATGGAAGTAGACAAGGATGGCATCCACAACTTTGTTGGTAACAGTGGGTCTTCCGTAGAATTTTATCGATACGACAAGTTTGGTGAAAACATTGATGACTATAGCAATACGCTGAATGATGTCAACAGTGTGCAGGTTCGTGTGGACGGTGGTGATGTGATCACCGGCTGGAACAACTCCGGAGATCCGGATGTCAGCAGCGTCTATTTCCGGGTTTATTCCGGTGACAACGGGCTTAGGGCAGATTCCAGGGACCTGCTTACCATCAACGATGCATCCAATCAGGAGCTACCACAGCAGATGCACATATCTAACGCCGCAGAAGACGGAAGTTTCGTGGTAGCGTGGCAGAGTTCGAATGACGGTGAATCCGAAACGCAGATTTTTGCCCAGCGGTTTAATGGCGATGGCGAAAAGGTCGGAGACAATTTCATAGTTAACGTAGAAACTAACACTTTCACAGATTCCGCGCCAAAAGTGGCCATGGATGACGATGGGAAATTTGTAATTGGCTGGCTCCAGTATTATGAGAGTGACAAAATAATGCTTCGCCTTTACAATGCTGAAGGAGTGCCCCAGGGTAATGAATTTCAAGCCGCTGATCTTGAAGGTCGGGGAGGTGTAGACTTCTATGACATAGCATACAAGAACGGCATCGGAGCCGTCTTTTACGATGGCAGCGGAATGATCGTTAATAAATTTAATTCTGCGGGAACAGTTTCGCAGAATATCGAGGCACATAATTCCGGCAGCGCCACACCCCCAAAGATCGCGATGGATCAAGATGGTGATGCCATGCTCATCTGGACAGAAAGCGGGTATTTACATGGTGCGGTCCTGGCTGCAACAGAATTTCCGGAAGGTTCTTCTACTACAGTTGAAACTACCTTCCAGATCAGCGAAGGCTCCATCAGCAGCTCGGATCCTGATGTTTCTGCTTTCGGAGACGATGACTTCATAATTGCCTGGAATGAAGGTGGAAATCTTAAATTCCGTACCAGTGAGGACAGCGAATTTAAAAGCGTTAAAGACATTGAGTACAACAGCAGTGGATTTGACATTAAGTCCATTAACTATCAGGGTGGTGAAATATTCATGGCCATCGCAGATAGGATATTGACTACGGACGAATACGGCAGGGAAAGGATCAGCTTCATTGACTACCAGTATGATGCGGATGATTTTCAGGTAGTTTCAACCGGAAGCAAGAAATTCATGGCGGGGATAAGCTCCAGTCTTGATGACGAGTTAGGACTTGGTGAATTCGTTTACAATGGCCCATTTGAGCCAAACGGAAGGATCGTCAACAGTACTTCCACCAATTATCAGGTGAACCCTCATGTTTCAAGAAATGGTGATGGTGATTATGTAATCGTATGGGAAAGTCAGTTCACAAACGGTTCTTCCATCTATGCCAAAAGATATGACAGTGAAAACTGCCAGGTAGGGTCCGAAATACTCGTAGCCGAACCTGATGAAGCTTATGACGAAGATTACCAGCGACATCCCAATGTGACGTTAAACGAAGATGGAAGCTTCGTAGTGGTTTGGGAAAGTGTTGGTATGCCTGAAGAAGGTGGAGGCCATCAGGAGCTTGTATTTCAGAAGTTCGACAACAATGGAAATACGGTAGGCAGCAGAACACCTATAGTTGAATTAGGAGAAGATGCAACAACCGTTTACAGCATTTGGCCGGACATCAGTTCCGATAAGGATGGAGATTTTGTTGTTGCCTGGAGTATAGAGTCTTACAACTCAGGTGACTACGATAATGCTTCGCTGAGATATAGAAGGTATAATTCAGACGGATCAGCCAGTGATGAGACGAGGACTTTGATCAGTACTTTGCCTCTACCGAATGAGGTAAGTGAAGGACTGGTTCATGTTGACATGGATGCTGAAGGGGACTTTGCGTTTTCCTGGGCAGATTATGATGAAAATGGTTACATGAATGTCAGGAAGTACAACTTTGATGGTACGCCAGCCTGGGGTTCTGTAAAATCGAAGGCCCTAAATTCAGCCATCATAGGCAATGACGTGACCATACTTCCAAACGGAAGGGTTGCGGCCATTTCCGTGCTGGACTCGGATTCCGGACCTGGTACAGATTACGACATTCAGGGTGTATTATTTGATCCTGAAGGTGATGAGATTGTCGAGGTCGATTTCGCAGATTTTATGGACTTCAGAAGGCCAGGCGGTGGGATTTCAATAGAATCCAACGAAAATGAAATTGTAGTCTCAGGTACTTACGACGGAGAAGGTTATAGTGTCAATCTTGCGCGTTTCGATGCGGATGGCAATAGGCTTGGGTCTACTGTATATGTACCAGATGCCAGTTCATTCGATTTCAGGGGAATCCCGAATACAGGGGTTGATAAAGATGGCGATATAATCATTACGTGGTCTATGCCCGGTGATGAAGATACGGAGATCTTTGCGCATGAGCAGCTATCTCCACTTCCACAAATAAAATATGACGATCTGAATGTACAGGAAGCTGGCACCATCAAGCTTTCGGATGAAATCGAGATATTTGACAACTTCGGAGGAGAATCCTGGAAGATCGCCGTCACCAGTCCGGGTTCCAATGGCACGTTGACATTGGGTGAGTCTGTTACGCTGAGCGAAGGAAGCAAATTTACCGGAGACGATGTGGGCGAATACGGAGTTTACTACAAGCATAATGGTACGGAAACCAGCTCAGATGAATTTTCGCTTACAATCAAGTCACAATACGGTTTTGAGCGGAACTTGACAATTCCGATCGGCATCACCAATACAAACGACAATCCTGTGTTGGTTTCAGCTTTGGAAGATAAAGAAACGAATGAGGATGCAGCCTTGTCCCTTGCCATCTCTTCGGAGAAGTTCTCTGATGAGGAGACTTCGGATCTGACTTACACGGCCAAACTTGAAGATGGTGGAGACTTACCTGCGTGGCTGTCTTTCACAGAATCCAGCATTACATTCTCCGGAACACCAGCCAATGCCGATGTAGCCGAACTGAACATAAGGCTTACTGCCGCTGATGCAGGTAATCTGCAAGTTTCGGATGTCTTCAAACTAACCATCAAAAACGTAAACGATGCACCAAATGTGCTGACGGCAATAGATGACAAAGACACAAATGAAGATGCTTTGTTCTCGTTCGTGGCAGAAAATGTATTTGAGGACATCGATGTCGGCGATGAGGTGACCATCACTGTGAAACAGGAGGATGGAAGTGACCTGCCGGGATGGCTTTCATACGATGCTGGCACCGGGCAGTTCTCAGGAACGCCTCTTAATGAAAATGTAGGCACAGTATTTATAAAACTAACGGGGACGGACAAAGAAGGAGCGACTGCGGAAGAAATCTTCGCGATAAATGTTATCAATACCAATGATGCTCCAACCTTAACGGGTAGTATTGGAGATCAAACCGCCAAGGTTGGGGAGGCGTTTGAGCTGACCATTGACAAAGGTGCGGTTTTCTCTGATGTAGATGGCGACAATCTTACCCTTTCCATGTCCACAAGCGATGGAGCGGCGATTCCGGATTGGTTGAGTTTCAATGCAGAAACAAACGTTCTAAGCGGCGTACCTACGGAGGAAGGAAATGATATCCTGAGGGTGACAGCCACCGATCCATCCGGTGCATCAATAGGTACCGTGTTTATATTGGAAGTAGGGCCAGGAGATTCCCAGGATCCAGATCCTGATCCGGAACCAGAGCCTCTCGGACTGGAAGAAGGGGAAATCAAAATATTCCCGAATCCTGTAGTCGATCAACTTCAGTTACATTGGGGATCGACTGAGGACATGAAGGTACAGGTGATGAATTATTCAGGTCAGATCATGCTGGAAGCCATTCAGCGACCAGGCGATGCTCTGGATGTGTCTGTCTTGCCGGCGGGTAATTACCTGCTGAAAATTGGAGATGAGAAGGCCCTGATCACCTTCAAATTTGTAAAGCACCGCAACAACTAAATATATACGGTCTCAAAAGAAAAAGGGCAGTCCACCAGGACTGCCCTTTTTATGTTCGCCTTTTATTAAACCTATTTTTGATTTGAAGCTACTACCGGCGCAGCCAGATCAGAGGAAACTTTGATCTCGGCCAGGTAATTCAAAACCTGGATTAATTCTCTTTCATCTTTTAGTTTCAGCTTGTTTTTCTGAACGAATGTTTCCACCTGAGAGTCAGAAATTGCTTCCAAAACATCCTTTTTCTTGAGTTTGAACTCCGTTTTCTTACCATCTTTTTCATAGTAATAGCTGAATTCAGGGATAAATAACTCATTGGTTACAAGGCCCCGGTAAGGATCGTTGGTAGTGTATTCCTGATGGTTTGCATTGAAAATTTTGTAGATCGCCAGTTCCTCATCAGCGAAAAGTACAATCTGATGATCATTAGGATTTTCAGAATCCAAACCTCTTACAAAAGTCATGGAAGTGGACGCATACTCCGAATCAGGATAATCTGCTCCCGGCTTGAAGTCCGCTATTTCGATGACATCATAATACGTCTCATCCAAAACGAACCAGTTACCTCTGTCCTCAAATTCAAACGTTCCCTGATGGCCATTGAAATTCAGAAGGTATTCATGTCGTATATCTTCTTCTTTATTGATGGCAATAGCTTTAACCGGCTCCGCAAACAAATAAGGACTTTCGTCAATGTTTGCATACCGTTCTTTTAGCAAAGGTCTTGACTTATAGGTCTTACCTGTAATCGTTGGCTGACTTATGGCTGTCAGTGACAGGCAAAGTGCCAATGCTGTTAGTGTGAATAGTTTCATAGTCCAAGTTTTTTAAGTTTTTGACAGTTTCTATTTTGAGTACTTATATGTACGGGTTAAAGATGGGGTTAGGATGCATTTGGTCGCACAGTCCCGACCGAATCGGACCGAATTCCCTCTTAATCGGGAGATAGAGGGTCTAAATCGGTTAATTTTTTTTTAGTCAGGCGCCATTTGTTTTACCACAAAAACGGCCCATATGTCCTAAAAACGGACGTTTTGTTCTAAAACCGTACACTTGTAACCTTACCGGAAGTCCTGACGAAGCAGCGGAAGGGACCTCCATAAATAGAAGGTCAGGTAGCTTTCCCAACCATCGAAACCGGAGTAGAATTCTATTGTTTCCTCCGAAGTTGGTTTCCGGCCGAGGCCGGTCAGACGTCGGATGGCCTCCTGAATCCCGGTGTCACCTATTGGAATGCAGTCTGGCTTTTTAAGCGACCTCATGGCCACATAATTAGAAGTCCAGACGCCGATGCCTTTGTATTGACAGACTTTCTCTGTGAATTCCGAGGTGCTCAACTTGTCTAACTCTGACCTGGATATATTTCCGTCCATGAACTCCCTGGCGACGCCATGTACATATTCGGCCTTGCGTGCTGAGAATTTCATTTCCTTAAGCTCCTGAATGGATATTTTAGCAAAATCCGATGGTTCAGGAAAGAGGTAGAATTCCTCCTGACCAAAAGATATCGAACGACCGTAACTCGTGACCAGTGAGTCTTTCACCTTTTGTGCAAAGCTGACATTGATCTGCTGTCCTATGATGCTCCAGGCGAAGGCTTCAAAAAGGTTGGGTATGTACACACTCCTAAAACCCTTTACCTTAAGCAGATATCTGTGAGGATGTGACGCGCTCAGTAAATCGTAAAACGGATCCAATTCGATGTTGTGATCCAGCCATTGATCAAGGTAAGCACTTAACTCAGATTGAACATCCGGTCCTACCTTAACTGAAGAAAATACCTGTATGCCATTTTTGGAACCTTTAAGGCACATGACGAAACGTTCCCCACTGAGCCTTACCGGTCGATAAATTGTATCCCCTATTACTCTGAAAAGATTCTGCTCGGGACTTTTCTCCAGATAGTCCAGCAGAGCCTGAAAAGAGAATTCGTTATGACTGGAAACATGAAAGCTGTCCTTCATTGAGATGCTGCGCTTCACTTGAAGGTGGGAATTTACAAGCTTCCCAACTAAGGATGGTTCTTTTTCTGTCAGGATCCCATCGGTAACCACTTATTCCTCCCGCTTGTTTGATTACCCTGTGACAGGGTATCAGAAAGGCCACAGGATTTTTACCTATTGCGGAACCGACAGCTCTCGATGCCGACGGCTTTTCAATGGCTGAGGCCACATAATTATAAGATGCGATAGTGCCAGCAGGTATACTCAAAAGGGCTCGCCACACCTTCACCTGAAAAGGGGTTCCCTGAATGTTCAGTGTGATCTTTTGATCATCTTTATTGGGCTCCAACCCAAAAATTCTTTCAATAATTCCAATATGAAAATCTTCATCCTGTATAAAACTTGCCCTGGACCATTCATTTTTCAACTCAAGAAGGGCTGAATGTCGCAGTGGCAGCGACCTGTTTTCAATAAGGACATTGTCGGAAATGAAGGAGAGTTTACAAATTCCCTTCTCAGTGGATGCAATGAGCACTTCCCCAAATGGAGATGGATGGAATCCGTATCGTATCTCCAGTCCGCTTCCGTTGTTTTTATAATCACCGGGCGTCATAGCTTCAATGCTTACAAACAGATCATGAAGCCGGCCTGTACCGGAGAGACCAAGCTCATAAGTAACCTGTTCCAGACTTACGTCCCCTCCTTTCAATAGTTTTTGGGCAATGGACAAGTTGATGTTCTGAAGATACTTTTTTGGACTGATACCGGCCCATTCGGTAAAAATTTTCTGAAAGTGATGCGTACTCATGCCCACCTCCCTGGCAACATCATCCAGGCCAGGCTGCGAGCGATAATGCTCATGCAGATACCGAATGGCACTGGCTATCTGCTGGTAATAATAGTCACCGGTCTCATCTTTCATAGGAATTCAAGTTAGAACTTGTTTACGAATTTGAAGCGTCCGTAGGTCCTATAAAACCCGAAACTTGTGATTTTACAGAAGTCCTATTTTTTTGAAAAGAAAACCAGAATTTTAAGATCCTGTTTGATCTCCACAAACTGGTGTGGAACATCCGCCGCAACGAAAAGAATTGAACCCGGCACAGCTTTGTGATCCTCTTCATTTACACGAAGCATGGCCTCTCCCTCCAAAACATAATAAAGCTCATCCCATTGATGTGGTTCCTGTTCATCCACATCCCCTACTTTTAATTGGTAGATGCCGGAAGACAGCTTGTTATTGTCAATGAACCGCAGGTATCGGCCTTCCTCTCTGGCAGCCATCTCCAGTAAGTCGTCCATATGAAAAGATTGTCCTTCTTGTGCCATAATAATGCCGTTAAACATCAGGAATGAAATAATGAATATAGTGAGTTTCATTTTTGTATTTTTATGGTTAACAACCCAGAAAACAAAACCCTTGTTTTATCTGAAATCAATTAATGTCAGAACTGAAGCCCCAGGTTCATCGTTAAAATGGTTTATCGCCTATGAAAAACAGTATGAACTCCTCGTTCTTCGACAAGATCTCGAGTGCACACTTTCTACCAAAAGAATTGCCAGGAGTTGAAGAGATTGACAATTTTCTCATTCGTTTATTGCAATTCCTTTTCCCTGAGCAAAATAACATTCGGTATAAATCAGGCCTGGAACTGGAAACACAATTCAACCTTCTGAAGCTGGATTTTGAGAAATTATTGAGAAAAACGGCCGCCTGTGAAAACAGTACCGTGCCCGGGATATGCAACCAGTTTTTCGACAGGATCGAGGAAGTCTATGACCTTTGCCTTGAAGACGCCGAGGCGATCCTGAAAGGTGACCCGGCGGGCGTTGATCGCAAAGAGGTGATCAGAAGTTACCCCGGTTTTTATGCAATCTCCGTCTATCGGATAGCTCATCTGATGCTGCAGCTGGAGGTGCCGTACCTGCCAAGGATTTTCACTGAATACGCACATAGCAGAACAGGCATTGATATACATCCCGGAGCCCTAATCGGACATGCCTTTTGCATTGACCATGGCACAGGGGTCGTCATCGGGGAGACCGCGGTGATAGGAAACAATGTGAAAGTTTACCAGGGCGTTACGATCGGGGCGATGAGTGTGAGCAAGGAATTGGCCAAAACCAAGAGACATCCAACTATCGAGGACAATGTGGTCATCTATGCTGGTGCAACCATTTTGGGAGGTACTGCCGTAATTGGTGCCAACTCCATCATAGGCGGTAATGTCTGGATCACGGAAACCATTCCACCCAATAGCCAGGTTTACTATAATTCAAAAAACGCTCAAATTGTAAAGGAAAGTAAAGTATGAGTGTAGCGGCGAATATTGGTGAATTGATCGGTAACACACCTCTAGTAAGGATCAGGTTCCCGGAAATTCCCAATTATGTGAAAGTATACGGCAAGCTCGAAGGTGACAATCCAGCAGGTTCTGTAAAAGATCGTCCTGCCCTGAACATGATCAAAAAAGCCCTTGAAAGAGGTGAAATCGATCAAAATTCAAGGTTGGTCGAAGCCACCAGCGGCAATACCGGAATCGCGCTGGCAATGGTGGCAGCAGGACTGAAAATGAACCTGACCCTTGTTATGCCCGAGAACTCCACAAAGGAAAGGGTGGACACGATGAAAGCATACGGCGCCCTTGTGATCCTCACGGATGAATCAGGGACCATAGAGTTGTCAAGAGAGGTGGCCGGGAAAATGGTGAAAGAGGAAGGTTATGTGATGCTCAATCAGTTTGCCAATTCTGACAATTACATGGCCCATTATGAGACCACAGGACCTGAAATCTGGAGAGACACAAAAGGTAAACTGACACATTTTGTGTCATCCATGGGCACTACTGGTACCATCATGGGGTGCAGTCGGTTTCTGAAGGAGAAGAGTGAGCATGTTAAGATCATTGGGGTGCAGCCTGAAGAAGGATCCCAAATACCTGGGATCAGAAAGTGGTCTCCGGAGTATTTACCTGCCATTTATGACGAAACCCGGGTAGATGAGATCAGGTATGTCAACCGTGATCAATCGGAGGCCATGACTTTGAGACTCGCGCGGGAAGCTGGAATTTTTGCGGGCATCAGCAGCGGTGGTGCGATGAAAACCACAATCGATCTGGCGAGGGAACAACAGGACGAAGCGGTGATCGTATCCATAGTTTGTGACCGGGGGGATCGCTATCTAAGTTCGGGATTGTTTAGTTAGTCAAATTGGACCACGTTGTCCTCATAAAACCGCTCGTACAGGATCACGCCTTCCGGAAATCCAATGATCAATTCATTTCGTCTCAGCTCAAACTCCCAGAAGTGAACAACTCCTTCCGGATCTATGGCCCGTATCACGGCCGGGTCGGATGACTCCTCCACATTGATGACATACTCTGAATTAAGCCAGCGAAAAGACGTCTGTTCTCCGCGGTTTAACTCAAAATAAATGCTGTATTGCGTGCCAATCCATCGCCCATAAACATCGAGTAAGTATTCCTGCTTATACTCCTCCAGTGTCTGGTTGTCGGATTTTACAAAATCCTGCTCGCCATGAAAGGCTATACCCTCCAATTCGAGCCCTCTGGAATTTAACCGGTAAGGTGTAGTTCCAATTAAAGGACTGGCTGAAGTCGAAATGAGTTGAATAATCTCATCCCTCTCGTCAAACTCATACTTCCATGCTGTGTTTGGTTGATTATAATAGAATGTGATATAAGGATCTTCTATCTCCACCATCAGCACCCTGAAATCATTGCTTCGTTCCAGGGACGCATAATCCTCCGTAAGCCAGATACCTTCCAAACTAGGCTCAGCAATTTCTGGTGATTCATAACAACCTGCTGTTAGGATCAGGATTGAAAAAACCGTATAATACCAGACCTTGTGCATCAGTATCCTAACAAATCACCCACATAATTACCCCTATCCAAAACTTCCAATTCCTCTCGCCATCAAAACAGCCAACAGGGGAATCAAAAATAAAATACCCACCTCCAGATAAATCATGTTTTTGACCAATGATGGCACCTTCACAAGCTCATCATCTTCACCTTTTCTATTCTTGATAAAAAAGACGGTTGGGTAAATTGACAGCAAACCAACGGTGATGAACAAACCAACTTTGGTATGAAATATCCAATTGTAAGAATAGAATTCCGATGGTTTACCTATTGGCCCGAGCCACATCCAAAGGCCAATCCCAACTACCAAAATGGCTGCAAATCCATACAGCCCATCGATCCTGGAGATTTTTTGTATGTCCTTTTTTGACATTACATCTTTCACAAAAACTGCCTCAAAAAACAGTGTGCCGACCACAAGAAAAATCGAAACCAGGTGTAGGTATCTCGCTAATAGAAAAAAATCCATAGTTAATCAGGTAAACTAAATGCAACATAAGTTTCTCCGGATGGCGTATTCATCTTTCCGCCCCCACATGCTATGACCAGGAACTGTTTGCCATCCAGCATGTAAGTGCTGGGTGTAGCATAACCACCCGCTGGCAGTTTGTATTTCCATATCTCTTCTCCCGTATTTTTATCAAAAGCCCTGATGTGCTCATCTTTAGAGGCACCAATGAAAACAAGACCTCCGGAAGTCACAACCGGACCTCCGTAATTCTCTGTTCCTGTCTTCGGAATTCCCATTTTTGTTAGTTCCTCAAATTCACCAAGCGGAACTTGCCACAGGATTTCACCTGCACTCAGGTCAATTGCAGATAAGGTTCCCCATGGTGGCTTCACTGCCGGATAACCGTTTGGCAACAGGAATCGATTGTAACCGGTGTGGGTATACGGAACCCTGTCCTCATTCTGATCCATGTCAAATTCGTGTGCATCCGTGACCACCGTTTCTTCATTCAGTACGAAGGCGATGATTGCTTCCATTTCGTCTTCGGTAAGGTGCGAAAAGCCAGGCATAAAGCCTCGTCCGTTGGTCATCACTTCCATGATTTCATCCCTGGTCCTTCTATCCTCCAATCCCAAAAGTGGTGGGAAATTTCCGGCTTCATTGCCTTGCAGATCGGGTCCGTGACAAGCCATGCAATTAGAAGTGTAGATCGAGGAGCCAATGTCTGCTAATAAACCGGATTTAACTTCTTCTTTACCCGTTCGGACCATGGTTTGTATCCAGGGCATCTCATTGGCATTCACGTACAAGATACCAGACTCCGGATCATATGCCTGACCTCCCCATTCAGCCCCACCATCAAAACCAGGAAAATACATAGTACCCTGCGTACTTGGCGGTACATATTGTCCACCACCTCGCGTGTTTTTCACCAATTGTTTCAAGGAGTCAGTGTATTCGTCAAAGAACATATTGACATCCTCTTCGAGAAATGCCTGTCGGCTAAAAGGAGGTGGTGCTGAGGGGAAGGGTTGTGTCCTGGCCGCGACTTCACCGTCCAGATCAGAGGGTGGAACGGGTCGCTCATCGATTGGGAAAATAGGTTCACCTGTGAGCCTTTCAAAGATGTATATATAACCACTTTTGGTAGCTTGGGACACTGCCTGAATGGATCTTTCCTCCTTCTCAATGGTTACGAGGTTTGGCGGACTAGGCAGGTCCCGGTCCCATATGTCATGATGGACTGTTTGAAAATGCCAAATTCTTTCACCTGTCCTCACATTCAACGCCAAAAGACAGTTGGCAAAAAGATTGTCCCCGACCCTGTCACCACCCCAAAAATCGAAAGAGGCAGATCCGGTCGGTACGAATAGCATTTCATTTTCCTCATCCAGCGTCATGCCCGACCATGAATTGGCGCCTCCGATACGCTCCCATGCATCTGCAGGCCAGGTATCATATCCAAATTCACCAGGTCTTGGTATGGTATGAAAGGTCCATTGCAGTTCTCCTGTTAAGACATCAAAAGCTCTGATATATCCGGGAGCAGCATTCGCATTTTCTGAAACCCTGGTACCAAGGATGTAGAGATCCTCGAAAACAACTCCCGGAGTAGTGCTTGCCACAAAAAGATCCTCCGATCTTTCGCCCAGACCCTGTTTCAGCGAAGCCACACCTTCCGATCCAAATCCCGTTTTAAGCATCCCTGACGAGGCATCCAACGCAAAAATGTTAGAACCTGCCGTAAACAGGATTCGTTTATCGGAACCTGATTCCCAATAAGTAACTCCTCTGTTGGAATTGAGTCCTGAATTGTTTTCAAACGACGGATCAAAGCTCCAGAGCTCTTCTCCGGTCTTTGCGTCAAGCGCAAAAACTTTCAATACAGGCGTGGTTCCATACAGAACACCATCCACGATAATAGGATTGCACTGGATTTGCGAGCGGTTTTCGGGTGACTTACCACCGGTATTGTACGTCCATGCGACTTCTAGGGATGAGACATTTGTCAGATTGATCTGTTTCAGATCCTTATATTGGCTGCTGGCCTTGTCACCAAGGTAAGCCGGCCATTCCACATCCGCGGGTGTACATTCCACCAGCAACAACACAAATAGAAAAAGTTGAATAAGGTGTTTCATCGTTTGTAAGTCCGAAGTCCACTTCAAATTAGTAAATGCTGGTAATGTATCGCTCCTTTCGTCAAAATAATCACCGGCCTTACCATGCATTTTCTATCTTTAGATTTCATAATACTGACCTATGAAAAAGATTTTACTATCTATTCTGCCCTTCTGTGCCCTATTGTCCGCAGCTCAGCTTACCACACCGGAGTTGACCCAGGATCTTTCCTGGAGAAATATCGGACCAGCTAATATGATGGGACGGATAGCAGCAATCGAAGCGTTGGATACTGACTATCGACACGTGCTTGTGGCTTCAGCGTCCGGAGGTGTCTTCAAATCCACAAACGCTGGCATCACCTGGACACCAATTTTCGAGAACTACGGGGCTTGCTCTATCGGATCGATTGCGATGTTTCAACCAAATCCGGATATCATCTGGGTAGGTACAGGAGAATCAGCCAACAGAAATTCCAGTGCCTGGGGAGATGGGATCTATAAATCAACAGATGGAGGTAAGACCTTCGAAAACATGGGACTGGAAACAACTCACCAGATTGCCGAAATTGCCACACACCCGACCGATCCAGATATTGTCTATGCTGCCGCAATCGGACATCTATGGGGATACTCCGGTGAAAGAGGTCTCTTCAAAACAGTCGATGGTGGCCAAACATGGCAGAAATTAACCAATGGGTTGCCTGATGATGGTAAAACAGGGTGTACGGAAATCGTGATGCACCCCGAAAATCCGGATGTCCTTTTTGCCGGATTCTATCACCGCCTGAGACAGCCGGCCAGCTTTTACAGCGGAGGTGAGAATGGTGGTCTCTTTAAATCCACCGATGGTGGCAAAAGCTGGCGAAAAATTACAGAGGGGCTCGCAAAAGGACCGAGTGGCCAGATCGATATCTCAATCCATCTAAAAAATCCGGATATAATGGCGATGGCATACGAGGCCGACGAAAATCTACCAGAAGACGAGCCTGGCACTGGTGTTTACATCAGCAAAGATCAGGGTGAAAGCTGGAACTTCTTATTGAAGCATGCCGTGAGGCCATTCTATCATGGGCAGATCCAGATTGACCCACTGAACCCGGATACGATCTATGTAGTAGGCAGAGACTTTCAAATATCATGGGATGGTGGCAAGACCTTCCAGGATCGGGAATGGCGAACAGACGGAGGTGATGATCATGACATGTGGGTAGCTCCATATGACAATAAAATCATGTACCTGGCCACGGATCAGGGAGCAAAATTGTCCATAGACGGGGGCGATAATTGGTTGTCATTTAACAATATGGCCATCGGTCAATATTATGCCATCGGCGTAGACATGCGTGACCCCTATTGGGTAATCGGCGGCTTACAGGACAATGGACTATGGATCACTCCAAGCAATAGCCGTGAGGTAAGGGGTATTCTCAATCAACACAGCTCACATGTAGGTGAGGGTGATGGATTTCACGCACAGATAGACCCTACGGACTGGAGGACCCATTACATTGTAAATCATGTCGGGTTTGCGGCCAGGCAAAACCTGGAAACCAGGGAGCATACGTACATTACCCCTACTCCGGAAACCATCGTAAATTATGAAGATTGGGTAGACCCTGATTACCCGGAAACACCCAATAGATATACCATCGATCCGGGGGAACATTGGTTCTTTTATGAGAGAGCAGATCGACCTACTCTCCCTGCACAGTTTCGCTTCAACTGGAGCAGTCCGCTTGTCATGAGCCCAAACAATCCCCATACCATCTATTTTGGTGGCAACCACCTTTTTAAATCGGTCGATAAAGGAGACACCTGGAGGATCATAAGTCCAGACCTGACTACAAATGATCCTGAGCTGCGGAATACCTCCGATGGAGGGGGGTTGACCAATAGCAATACCGGTGGAGAAAACCATTTCACCATCATCACGATAAGCATCTCTCCTATTGACGAGGAGATCATTTGGGTAGGTACGGATGATGGGCTGGTTCATGTAACTACTAATGGAGGCACTACCTGGACCAATGTAAAAAAGAATATCCCGGGTGCTCCCGAAAAGATATGGGTAAGTCGTGTGGAGGCAGGGCATCATAACAAAAATACTTGCTACGTCACACTGGATAATCACCGCTACGATGACAACAAGGCATATGTCTATAAGACTGATGATCTGGGAAAAACCTGGACAGATATCTCTGCGAACATCACCGACAAATACTCGGCATATGTCATAAAAGAAGATTATGAAAATCCGAACCTGCTATTTGTCGGGACGGAAGAAACAGTGCATGCCTCTGTGGATGGTGGCACTTCCTGGACCAACATTCGGAAAGGTCTCCCCACGGTAGCCATTCACGATCTCGTCATTCATCCACGCGAGGGTGATCTCGTTGCCGGAACACACGGTAGAAGCATTTGGATCATGGATGACATTAGTGCATTGAGACAGTACACGGAAGAGATCCGGAGTAAACCGCTTCATTTGTTTGACACAAAGCCAGCAACGCAATGGTTCGGAGAGTTCACCGGACGTAAGCAGCCCGCGTTCATTTTCCGAGGCAAGAATCCTCCACGTGGGAGCCTTATACATTATCACATTCAGGATCCGGGATTGGACAGTGTAAGAATCACTGTATCAGAGGCTTTTGGGGATCATTCGCTGACCTGGATGGATAAACCAAAAAAAGGGATCAACAGGGCAGTTTGGAATTTTACCCTTAATGCTACTTCCAGGGACATTGAAAACTATAAATCGAAACAATTGACGGTCATTTCCAGTCTTCAGTCGAAAGTCAGCTCAAGAGATGAAAGAAATCAATTATCCGAAATCCGGCAAAAGCTGGAAAGAGCCACAAGTGCCAGGGAGATCTCAGATGCCCGGAAAATGATCATTTCAGACTTTAACATGTACGGCAACGGAGAACCGTTTTTTGGTGAAAAACAATATGACCGATTCACAGCAACACCGGGTACTTATAAAGTCAAAATAGAGTGGAACGGCACCGTTGAAGAAGGTTTGCTGGAAGTACGTGAAGACCCCCTAAGACAATGAAGCGACTTACAAAATGTGTTATCCTACTGATCCTGGTTTTCGGATGCTCCGAAAACCAGGATCAGGGAAACAGACCCCCAAACATCATTTACATCCTTGCAGACGACCTCGGTTATGGGGAAGTAGGTGCGTATGGTCAGGAAATCATCCAAACTCCAAATATTGATGCCCTGGCTGCATCGGGAATGAAGTTCACGCAGCACTACAGCGGCAGTCCAGTTTGTGCCCCAAGCCGATACATGCTGATGACAGGACTCCATCCAGGACATGCGTTCATCCGTGGAAACCATGAGTGGGGCGAAAGAGGTGATGTTTGGGATTATGAAGCGGCGGTAAATGATTCTACCCTTGAAGGACAGTATCCTATTCCTTCGGCCACTTTGACTTTAGGTGAACTGCTCCAATCTATTGACTACAAAACAGCCCTTGTTGGAAAATGGGGATTGGGAGCTCCGGGATCTGAAGGCGACCCTGTCAACCAGGGGTTTGACTTCTTTTACGGCTACAATTGTCAACGCCAGGCACATAATCTATACCCGCCATTTCTCTGGAAAAATCAACAAAAAGTATGGTTAGAGAATGAAATTCTGGCTCCGGGTACACCTCTGGATTCAGGTGCATCTATCGATGACCCTGAATCCTACGATAAATTTCGCCAGCGGGACTATGCCCCTGAATTCATGCTGAATGAGGCATTGTCATTTTTAGAGGAAAATGCACAGAATCCATTCTTTCTCTACTTTGCCTCACCTCTGCCACACCTCCCGCTTCAGGCACCGGAGGAATATGTAAATAAATACAGGGCGATCATTGGTGATGAAGAACCTTATCCAGGTGGAAAAGGGTATTATCCCAATCCATATCCACGAGCTACCTACGCGGCCATGATACATTACCTTGACGACCAGGTAGGTGCACTTGTGAGAAAACTAAAGGAATTAGATCAGTACGAAAATACGCTGATCGTTTTTACCAGCGACAATGGGCCAACTTACGACGTCGGAGGAGTGGACCCTCACATCTTCGACAGCGGCGGACCATTTAATACCGGTAGAGGATGGGGCAAAGGATATGTTCATGAAGGCGGTATAAGAGTCCCCATGATTGTTTCCTGGCCTGGACAGATTGTAAAAGGGTCTGAGACAGAACACATTTCAGCTTTTTGGGACATCGTGCCCACTTTTTCTGAACTAGCTGGGTTCGCTATACCGGAAAATCTTGATGGGATCAGCTTCTTACCAACTCTTCTGGGCAATCCTCAAAATCAAAAATCCCATGAATCCATGTACTGGGAGTTTCCTTCCTATGGAGGTCAGCAAGCAGTTAGAAAAGGAAACTGGAAGGCCATCAGAAAAGACATTCTGGATGGGAACACAGAGATCGAACTTTATGACCTATCTCAGGATCTGAAGGAAGAGCATAATGTAGCTCCCGAATACCCTGAGATCGTAGCAGAAATGCAACTGATAATGGAAGAAGAGCACATCAAACCAGAAATCAATCGATTCCGAATGGAGGCCATCGGTGACGAAAAAGAAAACTAATACCATGAGATATATCGCAATTATCCTGATCATAAGTCTTTTAGGTTGTGCCAAACCAACACCACCTGAGGCGTTTGGACCGGTGCCTTCTGACCGTCAATTAGAATGGCATCAAATGAAATTCTACGGATTCATTCATTTTGGTCCGAATACTTTCACGAATAAAGAGTGGGGGTATGGGGATGAAGATCCGGAAATTTTCAATCCGACTGAATTGGATGCCGATCAGTGGGCAAGAGTCGCTAAAGAGGCAGGTCTGGAAGGATTGATCATCACAGCGAAACACCACGATGGTTTTTGTCTTTGGCCTACTGAGACGACAGAGCATTCTGTCCAAAGCTCGCCCTGGAGAAATGGTCAGGGAGATGTACTACAGGAGCTAAGAGAGGCATGTGACAAATATGGAATCAAGATGGGCATCTACCTGTCGCCCTGGGATAGAAATCATGAAACTTATGCGACTCCGGAATACATCAACGTATACCGAACTCAGATGAGAGAAGTACTTTCCAATTACGGTGAGATTTTTGAGTTTTGGTTTGACGGAGCTAATGGCGGCGATGGCTATTACGGCGGGGCGAGTGAAATGAGAAAAATTGACAATAAAGTTTATTATGACTGGCCCAACTCATGGAAAATCGTCAGAGAACTTCAGCCAAATGCGGTCATGTTTAGCGATGGAGGTCCTGATGTGCGGTGGATCGGGAATGAGCGAGGTTATGCCGGTGAGACCAACTGGTCCAGGGCCAAAAGCAACTATTTCTATGCGGGTATCGGGGGAGTCACGGATGAGCTACAGTCAGGACATCCGGATGGAGA
Organism: Cyclobacteriaceae bacterium; assembly: GCA_965228045.1. GTDB lineage: Bacteria > Bacteroidota > Bacteroidia > Cytophagales > Cyclobacteriaceae > JANQEU01. The sequence goes on from OZ245789.1 coordinate 4,670,046, forward strand.
CATGTGGTTGCCAGCCGAGGTAAACACTTCCATCAGACCGGGTTGGTTTTATCATCCGGAACAGGACAGCCTGGTGAAATCGCTCGAACAGCTTGCAGATAATTGGTTTCATTCTGTGGGGATGAATGGAAATTTCCTGCTTAATATTCCTCCGGATCAAAGAGGCCTTTTTCATGAAAATGATGTGGCCCGATTGAATGAATTTAAAAAGTGGCGAGATGATTCTTTCTCTGTAGACCTTTCAGACGGGGCTTCGATAAGGTCTGACAATGAGCGCGGAACTGACTATGCCATAAAAAACATCCTTGATGATAACCCCGAAACCTACTTTGCGACAGCCGATGAGATCACATCTACTTCCTTCACGATCAGCTTTAATGAGCCAGTCACTACGGATGCTTTGCTTCTGCAGGAATACATTCAGCTTGGGCAGCGAGTGAATCAATTCAAGGTGGAGATCGATGACGGTGAAGGATTTGAAAAAGTGGCTGAAGGGACTACGATCGGCAACAGAAGGATCGTAAGATATCCCGAAATAGCTGCAACTTCTATAAGGATTTCTATTGATGCCAGAGCACCTGTTGTGCTTTCAAATCTTGAAGTATATAACGTGCGTAACCTGAAATAGATTACCGATCTCGTTCGCTGAGAAGCTGATCTACTTTCTTATTTAGCTCATCTACCTTGTTCTCAAGGCTGTCGTTGTTATCCATGACCATTTCATCAACGAAAATGGCATTTACTATGCTAAATCCGAATATCCCTCCGGTCACCACTACCAGCAAAAAGAACAGTCGGGCAAAAGCCGGCATCCATGAATCCGGATCGGAATTGGCCACAATCGTGGCTGGAATTTCGTTCCATCCCTCCATGGTGAAAATCTGGAAAATGGAATACAATGACAACATAGGATCGCCAAAAAGCTCCGGAGCTTCATTTCTAAATAGGTAGCTGCTCAACACCGCCAGCAGAACATTATAAATCAAAAGGGCAGCGAAAACAAATGCACTTGCTTTGAAGGCCCGCTGGATACCTGCGATCATTTTCGAAATGTTGGGGATGAAACGCATGAATCGTAAAATCCTCAAAACCCGCAGCAGCCTGAAGACCAACAAATAAGATACATCCGGTACATTGATGAATACTTCCAGGAGCGAAGGGATCGAAATGACCACCAGAATAAAGTCAAACTTATTCCATGCATTTCCAATGTATTTTCTCCATCCATTATAGGAAGTTTTGACAATAACCTCTGCGAGGAAGAAGAAAGTGAAAAAGTGATCCACTTTGTCCATGATGCCATCAGCATGCAGATGCTGAAAGCCCATTAGAAAGAGGACTACCGAATTGATCAATATTGCGGCAATGATGATCCACTCATTCAGAAAAACTCGGTACAGAAATCGCATTGAAATTGACTTTAGGTTTGGAGGCTCGAAATTAAGAAATCGTGATGAACTTTTGATCCTAAATTCCGATGATCAGGAATTAAAAAACTATTAACAGGGAAAAGAGGCACTCAAGATAATATTGCTGTAAGTTTATTCTTATAACCGATCCTATTTATGAAAAGACTAATCTGCATCTTCATTGCACTTCCCATTTTCGCTACAGCCCAAAACCCAGACCGAAAAATCAACTTTCCGGATATTCCGGACTTCCAGACCCTGGTTTGTGACCTCCATCAGCACACTGTTTTCTCCGATGGAAGTGTCTGGCCGGACATTCGAATCCAGGAAGCCGTACTGGATGGAGTGGACGTGATCTCTCTTACTGAGCACCTGGAATACCAGCCCCATAGTGCTGACATGCCACATCCGGACAGAAACCGCTCTTTCGAATTGGCAAAACAATATGCAGAAGGTAAGGACCTGATTGTCATCCATGGTGCGGAAATCACACGCAGTATGCCTCCGGGTCATACCAATGCCATCTTCATTCAGGATGCCAATAAACTACTCCTGGAAGACCCCATAGAGGTTTTCAGAGAGGCAAAGGCGCAAGGAGGTTTTACCTTTTGGAACCATCCCAACTGGATTGCCCAACGACCCAATGGCATTGCGGAATTGACAGAAATGCACCGTGAGCTTATAGAAAATGACCTTCTTGATGGCATCGAAGTAGTCAATGAAACCACGTACTCTGAAGAGGCATTGGCCATAGCCCAGGAAAATGACCTTACCATCATGAGTACTTCTGACATTCACGGTCTTATAGATTGGTTATTCGATATTCCAGGTGGTGGGCATCGGCCGGTGACACTCGTTTTTGCAAGTGACAGAACGCAGGACGGAATCAAGGAAGCACTGGAAGCAGGCAGAACCGTAGCATGGTTTGACAATAATCTTATAGGCAACAATGAGTACCTGACAGCATTGATCAAAAGCTCCATAGAGGTAGTTGATGCCAAATATGATCGGGAAGTTCTTCAACTTAATGTTCGAAACGTCTCCGATGCCAGACTTGTCCTTCAGAACCAATCTGACTACAGTTTTCACCAGACATCAGACTTAATCGAACTTGAGCCTCAAAGCACCACACTGCTGCAGGTAAAAACCATAACGGTTCTGGATGAGGTCTCTATAAGTTTTACAGTGCTCAATGCTATTGACGGTCCGGGGTCTAATCCAACCATTGACATAAGTAGCCCCATAAAATGATTTTCTCCGAAGATTGAATGTCCCTTAGAACTTTTTTCCTCCAATTATGATTTCTTAATCAAATTGAAAAACAGTTCTATATGAGCGATGCCATAAAAAGTGTCAAAAGCCTGGGCTTCCCCTGGGAGACTCAGGATCCATTTCTTTTCTGCGTTTATCATGAAGATCACTACCCTGAGGCCAATGAGGACCTGGGACCAAACACCTCCCTCTCCGATCGTCACCTGGGAAACGACTTCAATAAAAAAGATGGGTTCAGAATGTACCATGGCAGCAGAGTACCTGGCTTTCCAGCTCACCCACACCGTGGTTTCGAAACGGTCACAATTGTAAGACAAGGTCTGGTGGATCATTCGGATTCACTTGGTGCCGCCGGTAGATTTGGACACGGAGACGTTCAATGGATGACTGCTGGAAAAGGCGTACAACACTCAGAGATGTTTCCTTTGATGGATCGCGAAAATCCGAATACACTGGAGCTTTTTCAGATTTGGCTCAATTTACCTGCCAATAAGAAATTCGTAGATGCGCACTTTCACATGCTATGGAGTGATACCATCCCTAAGCCGGAAATAAAAGACGGTAACGGTAAAGTCACCGAACTCGGAATCGTTGCTGGTAAATATGACGACATCAGTGCTCCGGACCCGGCTCCGGATTCATGGGCAGCCGATCCAGGCAATGATGTGGCGATCTGGACTTTCAAAATGGAACCTGGTGCAACTTTCTCCATTCCAAAAACCACAGCCGGTACAAATAGAAGTCTTTACTTCTTCAAAGGGGATTCTGTGAATGTAGGTGGTGAGGAACTTAAGGGTTTTTGCGCCATAGAGGTGCATGCCGACAAAGAGATCGAACTCATAGCAGGGAAAGAGGAGGTTGAACTTCTCATGCTTCAGGGTAAACCTATCAATGAACCAGTGGTGCAACATGGTCCATTTGTGATGAACAGTCAGACAGAAATTCATGAAACGATTCTCGAGTATCAGAAGACACAATTTGGTGGATGGCCATGGCCTTCACATGAAAATGTGCATGATAAAAACAAAGGCAGGTTTGCGAAGCATGCAGACGGGAGATTAGAAGAAATAGATAACTAAACCATAAAACCTGAATCAAAATCTGAACGATTGTGTTCAGTAAGAAGAAGCATAGATCATGGCAAAAAAAGAAGTAACTAAAAGACTGATCCAGAAGGGTTTTCAGGACTATTTGCTTGACGAGGGAAAGGAACCTGAGACGGTCAGAATTTTCACGAAATACCTGAAAATTTCAGAGGTCGACTTTTATGAAAAATTCGGGTCGTTGAGAAACATTGAGTGCTCAATCTGGGAAGATTACTTCAGGAAAGCTCTCGATGTAGTCAAAAAGGATCCGGAATTTTCGGAAATGGACTCAAGAGAGAAGCACCTTTCTTTTTTGTTTACTTTAATCGAAGCAGTAAAAGGAGATCGGTCTTACATTCAGTATAGACTGCTCCGTAGCAACGATTTGCCATTACCCAGGTATCTGACAAATACCAGACACATCATAATCGACGAGGAGATCGATTGGGTCACCCCTCCAAATTTTATCCCGGAGAAAAGACACGACATGGCCATTTCCGCTTACAAGAATATCCTTTGGAAGCATGCCATGGCCTTAATTTTCTTCTGGGTAAAAGATGATACCGGAGGAGCCACAGATACAGATGCTTTTATTGAAAAATCAACCAGGACACTGTTTGATGTGGGCGAACTACCCGCCCTGAATTCATTATTGGATTTAGGCAAATTCTTTCTTCAAAAAATTGGATTCACCAAAGTACCCAACTAATGCCAAACGAGCTTAATAGAATCCCTGTTGGAAAGGTCAGGAGGGCTAGCAAATTCATCACAACTGGGGCCAAAGTTGGAAGCAACTACATAAAGCATTATGCTTCAGCAGCCTTCAAGGGAGAACTTGACAAGGAGAACCTCAATCAGGACAATGCTAAGGATATTTACGATTCCCTATCCGAGCTGAAAGGAAGTGCACTGAAAATGGCACAGCTCCTAAGCATGGACCAGAACATACTGCCCAAAGCGTATTCCGAAAGATTCTCCATGGCACAGTACAGTGCACCTCCACTTTCATATCCTTTGGTTAAAAAAATATTTGCTCGGGACTTTGGTGCACAACCACATGAACTGTTCGATACATTCGACAGAAGTGCGAGCAACGCAGCGTCAATGGGTCAGGTACATAAGGCGAGCAAGGATGGTGTAGAATTGGCGGTAAAGGTCCAATATCCAGGCGTGGCCGATAGTATCAAAAGTGACCTCAAACTGGCGAAACCTTTTGCTCTGAAATTGATGAACATTAAAGGACGAGACATCGATCCTTATATGAAAGAGGTGGAAAGTAAATTGATGGAAGAGGCAGATTACAGCCTTGAATTAGAGCAATCTGTTGAGTTTTCTGAAAAGTGTAAAGACATTCAGGGTATCTTTTTTCCTCAATATTTTAAAGAATTCAGTAGCAAGCAGGTGCTTACCATGAGTTGGCTAAAGGGTGAACCGATCGGAGCCTGGATGAAGCGTGAACAAACTCAGGAGGATCGAAATGCACTGGGCCAGAAACTTTGGGATTTCTATATGTTCCAGATGCATCAACTTAAAATGATGCACGCTGATCCGCATCCCGGAAATTTCATTATTGATAAGGATAATAATCTCGGAGTCATAGACTTTGGTTGTATCAAAAAGATTCCGGATGACTTTTATAACGCCTATTTTGATTTGGCCAGAAACGAAACCCTGGGCGACAAAAGCAAAGTGGATCACTACTTCAAGGAACTGGAGATCACCAGGGAGGAAGACACCGAAAAATCCAGGGAAATAGTCACGGGGATGTTCCTGAATCTCATCGAGTTGCTTTCGGAGCCTTTTAATCACAGTGAATTTGACTTTGGTAATAACGCCTACTTCGCTAAGATTTATGAGGCCGGTGAGCTCATCCAGAAAGATCCGGTATTCAGTAAGTACCAGGCCAGGGGCACGCGCCACTTTGTCTATTTCAATAGAACCTTTTTTGGACTTTATAACATCCTGAATGCCATGAAATCTAAAATTAACACAGGCGTCCCGGACAATTTCCTGAAAAGGGCGTCCTAGCTGAGTTCATCTTATTCCCGTAAATTGATATAAAAACCGACTTATGGGATCCGGAAAATACACTTACGATGAAATAGTCAGAATCTATGACCATGTTTTATCCAGACTTCCTGAGGTAAAGCGAAAAGGAAAAAAAATACCTTATACCTCATTGAATGGTCACATGTTCACGTTCATTGCACCTGAAGGCAAATTGGGTATAAGACTATCCGATCGTGATCAGGAGGATTTTGTAGAAAAGTATAAAACAGAACCGCTTTTACAATACGGTAAGGTGATGAGAGGATATGTAGATGTTCCTAATGAGCTATTGGGCAATGAGGACGAGCTCATCTTTTATTTTGAGAAGAGCCTGGAGTTTATCAAAACTTTGAAACCAAAATAGTTATTCGGACCTTAGGCTCTCACTTGGATTGGCCCTGGCTGCGCGATACGCCTGGGTACTTACAGTGATCCACGCGATCAAAAGCGCCAAAACACCAGCTTCTACAAAAAACCAGACCGACAAATCAATTCTATAGGCGAAATCATCCAGCCACTGATCCAGCAGAAAATACGATATGGGCACGGCTATGAGGATGGAAATGAAAACGAGCTTTGAAAATTCCTGCGTTAGCAAATACACAATATTCGAAACTGACGCTCCCAGTACCTTGCGAATACCGATCTCCTTTACTTTTCTCTCCGCTGTAAATGCCGCCAATCCGAGGAGACCCAAACTTGATATTAAAACGGCAAAACCCGCAAAATATCTCGACAGCGTTGATACTCTTCGTTCAGCAGCATAAAGCTCCTGATATTCATTGTCAATGAAGAAATAGTCAAAAGTAAACCCGGGATTAAATGCCTCGTAATAGCTGGTCATTTCGTTTAGGGCCTGAGCCATAGCGGCATTTTCTATTCGTGCCATCACCACCCAGGTGGTCTCCGGTGCCAGTCTAATAAAGAGCGGATCCACTGCCTCATGGAGTGATTGAAAATGAAAATCCTCCACGACTCCAATAATTTCCATATCGTAGTCATCCCAGAGTGTGATATGTTGCCCGACGGCGGGTTCCTCTAACCCCATAGCCTTAATGGCGGTCTCGTTAAATATGATTTTTGCTGAGTCCGTTGCATAGTCCTTCGAGAAAAACCTTCCCTCCTTAAGTTTCAGATCAAGCAACTCGAGCATCCCGAAGTTGACCCTCACATTTTCGAAGAGAATCCGGGTATCCGGACTTTTCCCCTCCCAGTCCACTCCACTGGTATTGTTTTGCTGTCCAAGAAGATCGTGACCTATCGATGAGGCATCGATCACACCAGGAATCCTTTTCAATCCATTCAAAAACACCTCCAGATTATCTGTCACTTTTCCCTCCTGGTAGAAGTACAGGAGATTGGACTTATCATAACCTAAATTCTTATTTTGAACGTATTCGATCTGCCGATACACCGTAAGCACCGCGATGATCAGAATGATGGAAAGTGTAAATTGAAAAATGACCAGGCCTTTACGAGCCCATAGCTCCCCTCCTTTCATGCGAATGTCACCTTTTAATACAACCGCAGGTTTAAAATGTGACAGATAAACAGCCGGGTAACTCCCTGCGAGAAGACCGGTAATTACCGTGATCAACAGAGACCCGATGATAAGTTCTGGTGAAAGTTCCAGGACAATTTGTTTACCGGTGATGGTGTTGAATTGTGGCAAAAAAAGGAAAGCAATGATCAATGCCATAACCAGGGACAATATTGAGATCAGGGTCGACTCTCCAATGTATTGACCGATCAGTATCCTTCGATCAGCACCAACAGCCTTTCTAACCCCAACTTCCTTAGCCCTTCTCGTTGCTCTGGCCGTGGACAAATTCATGAAATTGATGCAGGCTATTACCAGAATAAAAACTGCTATAACTGAAAATAACCGCACGTATTCTATTCTTCCACCGTCTTGTTTGCCGTTTTTGTAAGAGCCATATAAATACCTGTCCGAAAAGGAGGCCAGAAACAAAGTCACAACATTGTCCTCGGTGTCTTTTTCTCTCACAAAACCTGAAATTTTCGCACTAACAGCCAGCTCCTCCGATCCTTCAGATAATTTGATCACTGTCCTGGGTCCATTATTGCCCCAGCTCAGCACCCAACTATTTTCCTCTTTGTCCTTGAAATCTTCAAATGACATCACAAAATCAAACTGATAGGAAGAGTATCTCGAAATATCCTCAAACACTCCCGACACCAGATAAGTAGACTCATGCTGCACTTCTATCTCCTTACCAATTGCATCATCCACACTTCCAAAGAGTTTTATCGCCATGGACCTGGAAAGGACAATAGAATTCTTATCCGCTAGTACTTCCTGTTTACCTCCTATGAGTAATGGGAAATTCAGCACTTCAAAAAACTGAGTACCCACATGCCATCCTTCCGCTTTAAAGTTTTGATTGTCATTCACAGTTAGTGTATATGGAGCAATCCATGTGAGTGTCGCAGCGTATTCTATTTCAGGGATTTCCTCCTGAAGGGCTTGCGCCAATGGTCCCGGAGTGGATGTAGTAGCCATTAATTCGCCACTGTAGGTCTGAAATTCCATTACCTGAAATACATTCCCGGCATGGAACTGATCTATCTTAAGCTCATCGGTGACCCACAGAAAAATAAGCAAGGTGCAGGTCAAACCTGTCGTAAGGCCTACAAGATTGATCAAAAACGAACTCCTGTTTCTTCGGAAACCCCGATAGGCCATTAAGATGTAATGAGTAATCATTGATGATCTTACTGCTTGAATCCCTAATTTTTAATAAAGATAATACCTATAACAAACCTAACTTCTACCGGTAAACACATTGTAGACGCATTAAATCTTACAATCACATATAAATCCTCGATATTTCAGGAAATATGAGGCCGGCAAATAAGAACTTGCTTTTCAGAGGTTTCGGAATCTCAGCTTACAGGGTATATGTAAACATGAATATTCATCCCGGATATTTCGAGAAATGTGCCTCGGAAGTGGGCCTGGAGGTAGAGGATGCGATCATTGGTACCTCCTGGTATGAGGCAGAAAAGGGTCTGGCACTCTTTCAGCGGGCGGCATACACCCTCGACATGTCCCTGCGTGATTTGACAGTGGATATCCTGCGTCACAATCTCACTATGGATAACAAAGCACTATATAGATTTATAAGAAGATTCGGTGGTCTTCACAATATTCTGTACAAATCTCCTACCATAGCATCAGCATACGCCAACTACTACCGCTATGAACTTCTATACAACAAAAAGGGAGATCACTCGGCCAAACTTACCGTTCCTTCACATCTGGCTGAATGGACAATGGCAATTGTAGAAGGGATGATGAAAGGAATCATTGATACCTATAGAATGCAACTAAAATCCTTCAGAATCCTAAGTAAAACTACAGTAGGAAATAAGCCTGCCACAAACCGTGCATTTGTTTTCAGAGTAAGATATAGCTAGTCATAAATATGTGAATACAGGACACCACCGGACGGTACTGGTTGGAATTATGCTTAGTTTTCTGCTGATTAATCATATTTAAACCAAGTGATCATGTTCCGAAGCGCATTCTTATCCGTCCTCGTAGTTTTAATACTTTCTAACTGTTCTCCTCAGGAACCCTCGCTGTCCAACCTGCGAACCAATTATGAGGAGGTTTTACTTGGTACCGATGCCGAGACCATTCTGTTTAGCTGGCAGATGCCCACTGATGAAACTGTCCATGGTCAAACGCAAAAGGCTTATCAAATAAAAGTTGTAGACGAAGAAAATAGAGAGGTATGGAACTCAGGAAAAGTTGAATCTGGTGTATCTCTCGCGGTAGAATATAAAGGAGACCCGCTACAGCCTACTACCCGCTACCGTTGGAATGTCACAGTGTGGGATCAAGATGAAAACACACTTCAGGGAGCATCATGGTTCGAGACCGGATTAAATCCTGACCTTTCAGCGTGGAACGGAGCCCAATGGATAGGCGGATCCGATGACGACATGAACCTGCAGTCGCACTATCTCTCGGTTTTCAAACTTGAGTATTCAATACAGATCGAAGAGGGCTCTGAGAGAGCGGCTTTCGTTTATGGAGCCAATGACAGAAGATTGATGAACAAAAATCTTAACCTGGAAAAAATGGAAGTCGAAATGGACGAAAGCTACATAGCAGTGGAATTGGATATTTCCGAAATAGTTAATGGAGGAAACGCGAAACTCAATGTATACAGAGCCGGAATGACCGCGGAGGATGACCCATCGACTCCTCTTCATTCATTGGACATATCCAAAGCACTGATCAATTCATCCAATAAAAACGAGTCTCATGACATCTATCTGGAGTCTGTTTTTGGGGTTACTGAGATCTACGTTAATGGAATGGAGCAAAAAAACTACCTAACAGCCGGGCCACCATCCTCCGGACCTTTTGGCAATAGCGGAATAAATCTCAATCCCTATGGAAGAGGCGGAGATTACATCGTTTTTCCAGTTTTGGGTGACATCGGCTTCATGGTCGATCCCATGCAAGAGGCAAGATTTTCTATTGTCACAGTCAGACATTATAGAAAACCTTCAAATGTCATTTTCTCGGAAAACCTGGAAAATTATAACGGGATTTTTCAGAACAGCAATCTTGACATTATGGACAATACCTATCGCATTTCAGGTGGCGACTCAGGTCTAAAAATCCTTGCCGACCCAAGCAGGAACGGTGTTCCAATGCTTCGGACGGAATTTGAAGTGGAGGACAAAACCATCAGGAAAGCAAGGATATATGCTACTGCGCGGGGCATTTATGAACTACACCTGAACGGGCAGCGGGTAGGCGATTATTATTTCACTCCGGGTCTGACCCAATACAATAAAACCCACATGTATCAAACCTACGACGTGACGGATCTGATTGACCAGGGAGGCAAAAATGCTCTTGGTGCCTGGCTCAGTGAAGGTTGGTGGAGTGGAAATATCACCTTCCGCGGTCAAAACTGGAACTACTTTGGAGACAGGCAGTCTCTGCTGGCCAAAATGGTGGTAACCTATGAAGATGGTACGGAGACAGTAATCACCTCAAATCCGGAGGAATGGAAGATTTCTACCGAAGGTCCCATTCGTTATGGTAGCTTTTTTCAAGGTGAACTCTACGATGCTACATTGGAATCCGGGATAGATGGGTGGTCAAATTCAGGATATGATGATAATGATTGGAAACAAGTTAGCTCAGTGTCCCTTGAAGGAACTGCTGTCACGGAAAAAATGCCTGCCAGTTTCGGAAGGGAATGGGATCTTACCTATGATGATCTGGTCCTAATCGGCCAGGTCGGAGAGAATGTATCTGCTGTAAAAACCATGACGGCTGAAGCAGTCGAGGAGGTTCGTCCCGGTGTATTTGTATATGACATGGGCCAGAACATGGTAGGTGTCCCCAAAATATCAATTTCGGATGCTTCCGCAAATGATACCCTCTGGATGCGCTATGCGGAAGTCAGATATCCGGAACTTGAGGAGTATAAGGGCAATGAGGGAATGGTTATGATGGAGAACATCAGAGGGGCACTCACCCAGGATTTGTACATCACCAAAAGTGGCCCGCAAGTCATCGAACCACGTTTTACTTTTCATGGCTTCCGATTTATTGAAATTACCGGAATCGAAAAGGCGCTTCCCACGGAATCCGTTCAGGTCAGGGTGCTGAGTTCTGTCAGGGAAATTGGTTCATCCTATGAAACATCCAACTCCCTGCTCAACAGGCTGTGGGAGAATATTACCTGGTCTTTGCGGGGGAATTTTGTGTCAATTCCTACAGACACTCCGGCCAGAAACGAAAGAATGGGTTGGAATGGAGACCTCAATGTTTTTGTAAAAGCCGCTACGTGGCTTACACAGGCCAATCAATTCCTCAAAAGACACCTTTTGGCCATGAGGGATATGCAATTCGAAAATGGCCGGTTTACTGATATTGCTCCGGTAGGAAATGGCTTTGGTGGTACGCTTTGGGGCAGTGCAGGATTCACAGTGACATGGGAGACTTATCAACAGTTCGGGGACAAATCGATTCTAATTGAGCATTACGATGCAATGAAAGCTTATGCCGATTTTCTTGAAACCAGACTTAATGACAAGGGGGTTCTTACAGAAGGTCCATTAGGCGATTGGCTTAGTCCGGAGAACAATAAGAATGACAACACTTTGCTATGGACAGCATACTATATCTATGATCTTCAGATCCTGATCAAGGTAGCGGAGATCCTCGGCAAGGAAAATGACGCAATCGCTTACACGAATAAAAGAGAAGAAGTAAAAAAGACGTTTAATGAGGTATTTATCGACAAAGAAACAGGCAGAACCATAAAATCAGGATCTGAAGTTATGTCGTTTGGACCTGCACCTTCTCCTGATGATGAGGGTAAGCCAATGGATACACAGGCATCTTATGCTATTCCGCTGGCGATGGATGCGGTGAATGAAGAATATAAGGATGAGTTTGTTGAAAACCTGGTGGCCACAATAAAACGTAAAAACGTAGATGATGGCGGAGGTGAGAGACCAGAGTACTCATTAATGACCGGTTTTATTGGAACTGCATCCATGGGCGAAGCGCTTTCGGAAAATGGGCAGGACGAGACCATCTACAAGCTTGTTCAATCAGAGACTTACCCATCATGGCTCTACCCTGTTAAGAATGGCGCCACCACAATTTGGGAGAGGCTAAACTCATACACCATTGAAGATGGTTTCGGGGGAAATAACAGCATGAACTCCTTTAATCATTACGCTTTTGGAGCCATTGCTTCATGGATGTACAATTATTCGCTTGGCATCCAGCGTAATCCTGAGGATCCGGGTTTTAAGACATTTATATTAAAACCAACTCCTGACCCTACCGGGCAAATGACCTTTGCAAAGGGACACTATGATTCCATGTATGGTAAAATCGTAAGTGAATGGTATTTGGAGGAAGGCACTACGCGCTATGTGATCACCATTCCGGCAAACACTAGTGCTACACTTTATCTGAAAGGTTCTGACAATGAAAATGTGATGGAGTCTGGAATGGCATTATCTCAGGCTGAAGGTGTAACGGTAACGGAGCCAATGGGAGATCGACTTGGATTCCAACTGGTTTCAGGAAAATATGAGTTTGTGGTAACACAGTAAATCACGTCAAGGCACTCCAATTCGGCAGTTTTACTTAAATTCAAATCTTTAAGTAAAACTGCTATTTATGGCTAACTACAACATTGATGCCCAGAAACAGGTGACCTATGATGCCATCGTCATCGGGTCCGGGATAAGCGGAGGATGGGCCGCAAAAGAACTTTGTGAAAAAGGACTTAAAACTCTGGTCCTGGAGAGAGGAAGAATTGTGGAACATGTTCAGGACTACCCCACCATGTTCAATGATCCTTGGGATTACGAATTGCGGGGAGCGTTAACCCCTGAAGAGCAACAAAAGCATTATAAAGCTGGTCGGGTTGGTTTTATTGGTAAAGACACTGAGCACTTCTGGGCCAATGATGAGGAAAACCCCTACACTGAAGTCAAGCCATTCCTGTGGGCACGAGCTCATCAGATGGGCGGAAGGTCACTGCTGTGGGGTAAACAGACCTATCGCTGGAGCGACCTTGATTTTGAAGCCAATGCCAAAGAAGGTATCGGTGTAGATTGGCCAATCCGATATAAAGACATCGAATCATGGTATACCTACGTGGAGAAATTTGCTGGCATCAGCGGAGAGGCATTGGGACTGCCCCAGCTTCCCGACAGTCATTTTCTTCCTCCCATGGAGCTCAATTGTGTGGAGAAACATATAAAAGGCCGTCTTGAAAAAGATTTCCCCGGACGAAATCTGATAATAGGCAGAGTGGCACATCTGACCCAGCCGCTCAATGGTCGTGGCCAATGTCAGTATCGAAACCGGTGTAGCCGTGGCTGTCCTTATGGCGCTTATTTCAGCAGCAATGCTGTAACGCTTCCGGCGGCCAATGCCACAGGTAATCTTACCATCAGACCCTATTCCATCGTTCAGTCAGTAGTATATGACGATGTGAAAGGAAAAGCCTCAGGTGTGAGGATCATTGACGCCGAGACCAATGAGGAAATTGTATACAATGCAAAAATCATTTTCGTCAATGCCTCTTGTCTGAGCAGCACTCAAATCCTAATGAACTCCAAATCAAGCAGATTCGAGAATGGATTGGGTAATGACAGCGGGGAACTCGGACATAATCTCATGGACCATACTTACCGCGTTGGTGCTATGGGAACTGTAGAAGGGTTTGAAGATCAGTATTACAAAGGTCGCAGACCTAATGGCATTTACATCCCGAGATACTGGAACATCAATGAGGATACAAAAACTGATCGTTTCGTACGAGGCTTTGGCTATCAGGGTGGTGGTTATCGCAAAAACTGGGGAGAAGGTGCCAATCTGGAGGAGTTTGGAGCGGATTTCAAGGATAAAATGATGACACCAGGCCCATGGGAATTCTTCATCACCGGGTTTGCAGAATGTCTCCCGTATCATGAAAACAAAGTTTCGCTGGATACCGAAAACCTCGACAAATGGGGACAGCCTACTCTTGCCATTGACGCCGAATTCAAGGACAATGAGCTGGCCATGAACCAGCAAATCCGGGAGGATGCTGTGGAAATGCTGAATAAGGCCGGGTTGAAAGATGTGGTAGGATTTGACAGGGAACACGAAATGGGATATGGAATCCATGAAATGGGTACGGCTCGCATGGGAAAAGATCCAAAAACCTCGGTATTAAATGGCACCAACCAGGTTCATGGTTGCGAAAATGTTTTTGTGACAGATGGAGCCTGTATGACATCCTCCTCATGCGTCAATCCATCACTTACGTACATGGCGCTTACAGCCAGGGCGGCGGATCATGCTGTTTCAGAGTTGAACAAAAGAAATCTCTAATCCCATGAAAAGAAGACAAGCACTCAAAAATACAATCGTAGCTGCCGGATCGGCGGCGCTTACACCAACATTACTTTCCCTGCTACAATCCTGTCAGCAACAGGACAGACTCACCTGGAAACCGGTTTTTCTGAATGAAGAGCAAGCGACTTTTATTTCAAGGGTAGTAGATCGCTGGCTCCCTAAAACAGAAACACCAGGCGCGCTGGACATGAAAGTAGATGTATTTATTGATGCGGCTTATGCCAATATCTATAGCAGCGGAGGTCAGGAAATGGTAAAGTCCGAAATCAATAAGATGAATGAACAGTGTAAAGCTGACCTTGGAAATGGCTTTGCAAGTCTGTCCGCCTCGGATCAGGATAAGATGCTTCAAAAATGGGAATCGGAAACTGAAAAGTTCCCGGGATCCGTTTGGGGTACCGCGGTAGTAGAGAAAGATGTCGGATATTATCGGCAACTGAAATCCATGGCGCTGTGGGCCTATTTTTCATCCGAAGAAATTGGAAAGAACGTCTTAAACTACGATCCAATTCCTGGAGTTTATCAGGGTTGTATACCTCTCTCAGAAGTAGGCAAGACCTGGAGCCTGGGATAACCCATGCATAAGGTTACGGCACTGACACTCTTTAGGGAGCTGGAAGCCAAACTCAATCCTTTTGTTGAAAAGGATGAAATCCGTACGGTCCTTGAATTACTATTATCGGAAAATCACAACATCTCGAAGGCAGATATTCTGGTGGACAAGAGTTTGGAAATCAGTGAGGATGAGCTTCTCTCCATACATAAAGCTGTAGAAGAGCTAAAAGAGGGTAGACCGGTTCAACACATCCTGGGCTTCTCCTATTTCTTTGGAAGAAAGTTTAAGGTATCCCCGGAAGTGCTCATCCCAAGGCAGGAAACGGAGGAACTGGTGGCGGAAGTACTAAAGATTCTAAAACCAGGAGACTCCGTCCTTGATATCGGTACAGGTTCCGGTATCATTCCCATTTCCATCAAACTGGAATATCCTCAAACCAATGTTTCCGCCTGGGATGTGTCTGAAGCTGCTATAGATATTGCCAAAAAAAACGCTCAGCAATTAAACGCGGAAGTCGATTTTGGTACCAAAAACATTCTTAAGTCTCCTGATACGACCAGTAAATTTCATGTCATTGTCAGTAACCCTCCTTATGTACTGGAATCCGGGAAGGAGTTTATGTCCCGCACCGTTTTGGATTTCGATCCCGCCATTGCATTATTCGTTCCCGACGAGGATCCACTAAGGTTTTACAAGGCAATTTCCGAATTTGCGAGTCTTTCGCTTCACAGTGACGGTTGGTTATTCTTTGAAATCAATGAACAATACGGTGCGGAAGTTGCCAATTGCCTGGAGGATTGTGGCTTTTCTAAAGTTCAGATTATCAGTGATCTTAATGCCAGGGACAGAATTGTCAAAGGCTTATGGAAAGCGGATCTTTAGTCTGACACGACTTGCCACCGGATTTCCATTTTGTGAAGCGGCATTCCATCCCGGCGGAAATTCATCTACGAGTCTCTCCGCCTCCTCATCGAGACCATAACCCAGACTTCTGACAATATTTAGATTTTGAATGGTACCCGAAGCGGAAATTCCCATCTCCATGATCACTTTGCCGGAGATATTTGCGGAAGCCGCCGAATCCCCATAAACCAAATTTTGTTCCACATACGTATTGAATGCAGCCATCCCACCCTGTGGAGCAGGATCAGAAAAACTTCCATTTTGAATGACGTTATTCGGGCCATAACCTAATACAGTCAACTCGACCTTAGCATTGGAGTTTGCCCTAAGGTTGACATTTACCTCGTCTTCCGTGAGTGGCAATTCCAATGGCCTATGATTCGGAGAAGAAAAAATGAGCCTCATGCTGGCAAGATTGGGAACCTGAAGACTAAACCTTCCATCCGAGCTTGTCACAGCCGTGTATGAACCACCGTTTAATAAGACATCCACGCCCGGAATAGGAAATCCATCTGCATCCAATACCCTGCCTGATATTGTCCTTGTCTCAGAGGCATCCTCAGAAGTTGCCGTCGAGGGCTCCGGACCAGCGGCTGTACTCCTTGCCGCAACTCTTGTGCTTTCTTCTCTCACCGGTACTGAATCTTCTTCCGACGGAGCTTCAGCAAAGGCCTGATCGGCTTCAACTTCCAGGTCTGCATCCGCTATCAAGTCACTGGAATCATCGGTAGTGGTTTCCTCAGCAATCAGCGTCTCCTGGGCATCAGGGAAGCCTGCTGTGTCCTGGTTCTGTATAGCAGGTTCATTTTCTGCTAGTAAATCCTGCTCTTCTGTCAAAGTACTCGAATCGGTATTATCCTTGGGAATTGCCACAGGATCCTGTATGGGTTCATCGTCCACTTCAGACTCATTCTGTGCCAGAGAAGATGATTGATCGATTTCGACTGTATCAACAGAAGCCATTTCCGATTTCTTTTCAATTTCCGGTTCAGAAACCTGATTCTCATTTTGCACAACCGTTTGGGTAGCCATATCCGGAATCACGAACCATGCCGAAAGCCCTGCTACCAAAAAGAAGGTTATGATAGCAGCTATTTTTATGTGCCGAACTTTCCTGGTTTCCTTCGGCAACCTCCTACTCATTTGGTCCAGGTCATCAGCAGCTGCCTGCCCACCAAATTCATCAAACCCTTCCATTGCCTCACTTTCAAAATCGTTGTAAAGGGCCGATTTCTCCAATTCATGTGCTTTTCCGGGATCAAGGTCACCTCTCAGGTATTGCTGATAGTCTTCCTTAGATGGGTCAATATGTTTTTTATCCTCACTCAAACTCTTGCTGCTTCAATACAATTTTTCAAATTCCGCTTACCATTTTGAATATAGCTTTTGACCTGCTTTAAAGTATAGCCTGTTGCTTCGCTTACCTGCTGATAGTTATGTTTTTCTAAAAAGAATTTTTCAACACAAGCTTTTTGATTCTCTTTCAAATCCTTCATACAATTTTGAAGCGCCTTCAGATCCTGTTCCATCGGTGCCTCATCATTGAGATTCACATCCGATACATTTTCCACAACATCTTCCGTTAAAATCACAGAATTATTCATCCGACGCATTCGAATCAGACAATAATTCCTGGATACGGTGTACAACCAGCTCTTAAAATACAGGATTTCCTTTTCGAAAAGCGGGTCCTTAATTTTTTCGAAAATATTCATAACTGCATCCTGGGCATCCTCTCTCGACTTTAAATATTTCAAAGCCAGTCCATAGACTAGATGAATGTATCTGTCATAAAGTATCCCAAGATGCGCTATATCCCCCTTCTCCCTGTAAAGGGTGATCAAATCAGAATCTGTTAAAGCATCATTTTTTGACGGCATAAAATGCAAGGATAACCGGGGCGAATATTTTTTTTCAAAAAAATTTATGGAAAAGTAATACGGATGAATCTCAATGAAAACTTAAAAATCATTTAGATCATGAAAACGATAGTATCCCTGATTATTTCCACATTGTTCACCTTTCATTCCGAACCCGCCTTTTTTGTCAATGGCACTGTAACAGATATTAATGGCAATAGCCTCCAGGGCGTAACAGTCCTCGAAACAGGCACTACCAACTCCGTCTCCACTGATGTCAATGGGTTTTATACCATCGAAGTCAATTCCGAAAAATCTGTTTTAAGGTACTCATCACCCACCTTTAAGTCACGCGAACTCAATGTGGGGAGCAAAAGAATAATAGATGTTGTACTTACGACGGAAGTCATCTTGATCGACGCCGATGAAGAAAAAGAGGAATCTATGATGGAGATGTCTGCACCAGCGGAGCAGAACCAATCCAGAGACATCATGTTTTCCGGGGCTTACAAAAAGTCAGCCGGAAACGGTATGAGGCTGTCGTCAGAACCACAAAACTGGAATACCGAAGAATACGCCACCATACATGAAAATGGATTTAAAAGACCAAAGGATGCCCCATTGTCTACATTCTCAATCGATGTGGACGCTGCCAGCTATAGCAACGTCCGCAGATTTTTGAACAATGGTCAGCTTCCACCAAAAGATGCTGTCAGAATCGAAGAGATGATCAATTATTTCGGTTATGATTACGAAAACCCTATTGGCGAGGATCCGTTTTCCATAAATCCTGAAATTTCCAAAGCACCATGGAACGATGAGCACTTATTGGTTCAGATTGGTATTCAGGGACAACGAATTGAAACGGATGATCTTCCAGGGTCCAATCTTGTATTTCTATTGGATGTATCAGGTTCGATGAATGCACCCAATAAACTACCTCTATTAAAATCTTCGATGAAGCTTCTCACGAATGAATTACGGGAAGATGACAGAGTATCGATAGTGGTGTATGCAGGAGCGGCTGGACTGGTACTCCCTCCTACAAGAGGAACGGACAAAAAAGCAATCATGAAGGCCCTGGACAGACTCTCAGCAGGTGGATCTACAGCAGGTGGAGCAGGTATAAACCTTGCGTACAAGGTGGCCAAAGAACAATTCATTGAAGGTGGAAATAACAGGATCATCCTGGCTACAGATGGCGACTTTAACATAGGTGAGTCCAGCAACGCCTCAATGGAAAGACTGATAGAAGAGAAAAGAAAAGAAGGTGTATTTCTTACAGTCCTGGGCTTTGGAATGGGCAATTATAAAGATTCTAAAATGGAAATCCTCGCGGATAAAGGAAACGGAAACTACGCATACATTGACAATATCATGGAGGCTAAGAAAGTCCTGGTCAATGAGTTTGGTGGAACGCTTTTTACCATAGCCAAAGACGTCAAAATCCAGGTGGAATTTAATCCAAAACACGTTGGTGCTTACAGGTTGATCGGTTATGAAAACAGGATGCTGGAGACCGAGGATTTCAACGATGATAAGAAGGATGCTGGTGAATTGGGAAGTGCACATACTGTTACGGCACTTTATGAGATCATTCCTGCTGGTATTGAAAGCTCATTCATAAAAGACATAGATCCCTTAAAGTATCAATCGGAACAAGAAAAAATTGATCCTGATTTTGATGATGAACTGTTGACGGTAAAATTTCGATACAAAGCTCCTGACAGTAATAAGAGCAAATTGATCACGAAAAGCCTATCTAATGAGACCAGAAGAATGTCCGCTAATCTTGAATGGGCTACAGCGGTCGCCGGATTTGGGATGCTACTCAGGGATTCGGAATATAAGGGATCGATGAATTATGAGAAGGTTTTGGCTCTGGCCAATAAATCAAAAGGAGAAGATGCGTTTGGTTATCGGGCTGAATTTATTCGGTTGGTGGAGGCTGCAAGCCATTTGGATACCAATACCCCTTAAAGAGCATTTTCATTCATAACACACGGAGGCGTAAGGATTTTAATGAAATTTCTTTACGCCTTCGCGTCTTTGTGTCAAACTCAAGTTCCCTAACTTACGAGAATGAAAAAAGTAAAACTGGGACAGTCGGATCTTGAAATCACACCTGTAGTTTTTGGTGCATGGGCCATCGGTGGATGGATGTGGGGTGGCAACGATGACAATGATGCTCTGAGAGCAATTCAAGCATGCGTTGACAGGGGTATTACCACAATTGATACTGCTCCGGCTTACGGTTTTGGTCATAGTGAAAAACTGATCGCGATGGCTTTGAGAGATATCTCCCGAGATAAAGTAGAGATTTTGACGAAATTCGGTCTGAGGTGGGACACCGACCAGGGCACCTTTCATTTTGAAACCAATCTTACGGACGGTACTCCTGCCAAAATGATGAAATATGGAGGAAAAGACGGCATCATGTATGAAGTGGAGCAGAGTCTAAAGAGAATGAATACGGACTATATAGATCTCTTTCAGATACATTGGCCTGATCCCAGCACACCGATTTCCGAGACCATGGAGGCGCTTCAAATACTAATGGATCAGGGTAAAATTCGAGCGGCAGGCGTTTGTAATTACAATGCGACCGAAATGGAAGAAGCTGAAAAGACAATTTCTTTAGCCTCCAATCAGGTTCCTTATAGTATGGTTCTGCGCAAGATTGAGGAGGATGTCGTTCCTTACGTGGAACAGCATGGTAACGGAATATTGGCCTATAGCCCATTACAAAGAGGCGTACTCACCGGTAAGATCACATCCGATTATCATTTTGATGAGGGTGACCACCGACCAGGAACCAAATTCTTTCGTGAACCAAATCTTACAAGAATTAACAATTTTCTTGATGAGATCAGACCTATATCGGATGATCATAATGCATCCCTGGCTCAACTCGTCATCAACTGGACCATACAGCAACCTGGCATCACAGCAGCTCTGGTTGGCGCCAGGAATGAGAAACAGGCGCTTCACAATGCTGATGCACTTGAATTTGATTTAACGAAAGAGGAACTGACATTGATAAACGGAAAGTTGGATATACTTACTTTAGAGTAGGATCAAAGGTAATGAGCATGGGTATTTTATCCGATCTCACGCTACACACCTGATCTTCTTTCACCTTGTAATTTTCTCCCTCAGACCGCATTAATCCTTCAACAACAATCTCTGCGTGATCAGGGGCTTGAATTCTCAAAACCTGTCCCTTTCCCAGCCACTTCCTAAATTCATATTTTGAATAAAGAAGCGTCTTGGTATGTCCATTTACAAAAGTGATATCCATATCTTTTGAAAATGGCTGGACGGCCCGTAGATCTAAATCGATGTCCGCGAAAATATTACAGGCAGAATGATTGTTCGATCGAAGAAATTCTAGCCCTGATCCTACGAAATCATCATCATTGATCCCCAAAATTTTCACCGGTTGCTGTTCTTGCATTATTTCCCTGAAATCCTCCACCAACTCCTCCTGAACTACGGCAACATCAATTTTTATACCTCTGGCAAGTATTGTAGTAACGGTGCTCTGTGTACTAACGACCGTAGGCGACCATTCCAGGTATCCTCCCAATACATCGAAGTCGATATCCCCGGTTCCGGAAATGATAATGGCAGGTTCCTGCTCATCCCGAACTATGTGATGTGACGACATAACCTTAACTTCTTAATTTAATATTCATTCTAATCATTTGTAGGACCCATTTTATCATTTGATCCAAAATAGATATCTTTATTCCACATTAAGAACATTTTAGACTTACCTAAATAGTCTTTATTACTATAAACATATATAGCAGCTTATGGAAACTACACTATTTGAGCGAATCGGTGGCGAGGAAGCCATTGTCGCAGCCGTAGATCTTTTTTACGAAAAAGTAAATGCAGACCCGGATTTGGGTCATTATTTTCAAAACCTTTCTCAGGAAAAATTAAATGCCAAAATGGTCAGTTTTATGGCCTGGGCTTTTGGTGGTCCTTCGGAGTACAAGGG
The DNA here is from genome assembly GCA_965228045.1 of Cyclobacteriaceae bacterium. Lineage (GTDB taxonomy): Bacteria > Bacteroidota > Bacteroidia > Cytophagales > Cyclobacteriaceae > JANQEU01. The sequence goes on from OZ245789.1 coordinate 4,692,114, forward strand.
TAGAGACTTACGTACAGCACATAAACATCTTGTACGAAGTAAGGGGCTGGGTGATAAACATTTTGACCTTGTCGCCGGGCATCTCGTATCCACTCTCAAGGAATTAGGTATTGATGAACCCACCATAGAGGAAGTGGTGGGCATCGTATCCGGAACCCGCGATGAGGTTCTCGACCGATAACCTTGAGGGTTTAGAAGTCATCAGCTTTGACCAGGTTAAAGTAATCGAGGGTGACCGAGCAGGAAAATTCTATGCTCCTGAAGAGTTCATTGAAGTTCCTGTGATAGAAAGAGTCAAGCTAATTGTCAGCAAAAGTGTGATATTCCTCAAACACGGTGTTGAAGTCAACAGATTGCAAGCTTTGAATGAGTTAAGGCAATTAGCAGCTCGAAAATGATTTTGTTTCAGTTTATATTCGGACCGCTCTTGTACATACCTATTTTAGTAATTTACAGAGTGGTTCGAATATGAATTGGATTAAGGAATCAACACTCAACGGCAATCATGTAATCCTTCAACCTTTAAAAGAGGAGCATGAATCCGGTTTGAAAACTGCCTCCTCCGATGGAGAGCTTTGGAACTTGTGGTATACTACGGTACCGGAACCATCGAATACCGGCAACTACATAAAAAACGCACTCAACGAGCTCCACAAGGGGGTCTCACTTCCATTTGTCGTCCTTGACAAAAATTCAGGTAAAGTTCTCGGATCAACGCGTTATATGAACATAGATTCAGCATCAAGACGACTGGAGATTGGCTCCACCTGGTATGCTAAATCCGTACAAAGAACCTGTGTAAATACCGAATGTAAACTTTTGTTGCTAACACATGCTTTTGAAGTTCTGGATTGTGTTGCCGTGGAGTTTAGAACTCACTTTCACAACCTTGCTTCCAGAACTGCTATCGCGAGACTAGGCGCAAAACAGGATGGTATTTTACGGAACCATAGGTTTGATAGAATGGGGAACCTGCGGGACACGGTTGTTTTCTCCATCATCCAATCGGAGTGGCCAACTGTGAAATATGGACTGGAACACAAGTTGAAGAGCCGTTAAGAAGGTCGCTCACTTAACTCCAACCAACGCATTTCCCTTGACTCCAATGCATCCATGATCTCCTGGATCTCCTTCGATATCTCTTCAAGTTTTTGATATTCGGTTTCATTGTTCAATGAACTTTGAAGATCAGCTTTTCTTTCTTCCAACTCCGAGATCTCTTTCTCCAGTTTTTCAAACTCCAGCTTCTCTTTATAGCTCAGCTTGTCTGTCGATGACTTTTGTTTTAGTACGGAAGTCTCTTTTTCGGAAGTTTCTTCTTTACTTGTTACCGACTTCGGAAGTTGCAGCCTGTAATCAGAGTAGTTGCCAGGGAAATCTCTAATCCTGCCATCTCCCTCGAATATGAATAAGTGATCAACCAGTCTATCCATAAAGTACCTGTCGTGAGATACAATCATCAGGCAACCGCCGAATTTGTGAAGGTAGTCTTCAAGGACATTAAGGGTCATGATGTCCAGATCATTTGTCGGCTCATCCAGGATAAGGAAATTGGGATTACCCATCAAAACCCTCAGTAATTGTAACCTACGCTTCTCTCCTCCACTGAGTTTACCAACGAGGTTGTACTGCATCTTCGGGTCAAAGAGAAACTGATTGAGCAGATTAGAGGCGCTTACTTCTCTGCCATCCTCAAGTGTTATGAACTCTGCCACCTCTTTTATGATTTCGATCACTTTTTTGTTGGGATCAAAGATGGTTTCATCCTGGGCATAATATCCAACTTTTATGGTCTGGCCCATATCCAGCTCCCCCTGGTCCGGCTTTAGCTGACCTGTCAGAATATTCAGAAATGTGGATTTGCCTACTCCATTTGGTCCGACCAAACCAACTCGCTCCCCTCTTTTGAAAACATAATTGAAGTCTTCTACCATCTTGTTCTTACCGAAAGACTTCATTATATCCTTCATCTCCAGAATCTTTTTACCCAGACGCTGACCGGCCAGGTTGACTTCCATTGATGCCGTTTTTGTGCCGCCGGTGGCTTTTTCCTTTAGGTCATCGAAAGCATCAACCCTGTATTTTGCCTTTGTGCCTCGTGCTTTTGGCTGTCGTCGGATCCATTCCAGCTCAGTACGCATCAGGTTCTTCGCTTTGTCCACAGAGGCCTGCTCGATGGCTTCACGTTCCGCCTTCTTTTCCAGAAAATTGCTATAGGAACCTTTGTATCGATGAAGCACTCCCCTCTCCAGCTCTATGATTTCATTGGTGACCCTCTCCAGAAAATACCTGTCGTGCGTCACCATCAGCAAAGTGAGATTCTGTGTGGCCAGGTAATTTTCCAACCATTCAATTATCTCAAGATCGAGGTGGTTTGTGGGCTCATCCAGGATCAAAAAATCGGCTTTGACAACCAAAGCCTGGGCCAATGCGACCCTCTTTTTCTGACCCCCTGAAAGTTCTTTCATCTTCTGACTGAGATCATGAATCCCAAGTTTCCCTAATATTTGCTTGATCTGCTGCTCGTATTCCCAGGCATTTAGGCGGTCCATCTCCTCGATGATTGGGGCCAGATCGGGGGCATTTTCAGGATCATTTTCAGTTATATAAAGTGCCTCCTCGTAATTACTGATTACGTTCAGCTCGTCATGACTGCTATCGAAAACAGATTCCCTGACAGTATCCTCCTCTTCAAAATCCGGATGCTGATTAAGAATTGAAACCCTTATACCGTTTCGAAAAGATACCATTCCCTTTTCAGGAGTTTCCTGGCCAGCAATGACCCTCAGTAAGGTGGACTTTCCACATCCATTTACACCTACAAGTGCCGCCTTTTGACCCTGATCCAGGCCAAAAGTAATTCCTGAAAAAAGGAGCTTTTCGTCAAAGCTTTTGGAAAGCTCCTCTACCGACAGATAATTCATGCCGCAAAGAAATGAATTAAAACTGACAAGATTGATTTGTGCAATGACAGTCACACGCTAATTTGTAACTTTACAAATCCATGGAGCGAAAAATCGACTTACATATTGAGAAACAGCCAGAAGGATTCTATCTCGCTACCTCTGAGAATTTACAGGGCCTTGTAGCTCAGGGCAGAACAATATCGGAGACAATTGAAATCGCTCGAGACGTAGCTAAAAAATTACTGGAGGCACAAAACCTGGAAATACCGCTCATCTTCCGGAATTTGATGATGAGTTTGACTATCCCCTTGTGATAGGTATTTAGATGGGGAGACTTTCCGGATTTAGACATTGTTAGAATTCTAAAGAAATTTGGATTTACTTTTTATAGATAGGCAGCAGGCAGTCGTGAATTGTGGTGGAATGAGCAAACTAAACGATTCACCACCATTCCTAATCATCCTGGTGATATGCCAGAGGGTACACTTAGAGCTATTCTGAGGCAAGCCGGAATAACACCGGACGCCTTTTTGGAATCAAAATGAATTTATCTCCTCCCTCTGGTATAGGGAGCTCCAAGCGCTTCCAGCCGAGCTTCGTAGGAAGACAGCTCCTCCAGGTAGCTACTCAATTCATTTCCAAATTCCGCAAATTCTGTGGCAGCGAGGTCAAGATCATTTCTGAATGTCTCGGTCGGCAGCTGCGTGGTACCCCAATGTCCGTAGGCAACTCCTCCAACTCTACCGGCAATGCCTGGTTGTCTGGATTCATCGAGACTACCGAGGGCAGGATCACCGTACAACCGTGTCCTTAGTTCAACCAGGTCTCCTTGCAATTCGCTCCATTTGGAGAAATGCTCTTCCTGCGCATTCGCTGTTTGCTTAAGTGCTTCCTTAATAAAACGCAGGCGTTCCGATGCTTCCGATAATTGCTGACCTGCAGCGGAAATCTCCACCATCATATCCCTTGTTCTTTTCTGAAATTCCGCCACCGACTGGAAATCTATATCGCCAAGAGCGGGAACCGGCTTAACCTCGAATGTTTGTGGATCACCCTGGATAGTCAGCACTCCATTGTTTTCAATGTAGAGTTCTACCGAGTAGGTTCCTGGAGCAGCCAGCGGCCCTTCGGCATCTCCTACCCAGGGAGGTTGAAAAGCTGGTCTTGTCAGACTGATTGGGTCCGGAGGAGATAGTTTCAGGTCCCAATTGACCCGATGAAGACCTTTTTGTGACTTACCCTCAATCCACCTTACCGGATTACCGTTCTCATCTTTGACCAGAAGCAGTACTTGAGGTTTACTTTGTTTGCGCTCTTCATTTAGCTTATCCCAACCGGGAAACGGGACATCCGAATTGCCCTCCTTTAGGGACTTCTCCCTTTCATTCCGTAAAGCCTCATCCGTTTTTGGCACTTCCTCAAGATAGTAGCTGATCAAGGCTCCGAATTCCGGATTGTCCGCTACATAATTATCTGAACCCTGACTTGGCATTCCTTGTGCTTGCATGGGCACTGAAGGAATATACCACCAGGCGTCCCGCACGGGAAAAAGCATGTTATTTGCGGCAAGCACTGCATCATCAAGGCTACGTAAAGCAGTGTAATCATCCAGCACATAGAAACCTCTTCCGAAGCTTGCTCCTACCAAGTCATTGTCTCTCGGATGAACAGCGATATCCCGAAATGGAATGGTAGGTACGCCACCGCTTAGTTTCACCCAGTTGGTACCTTTATTGTAAGAAAAATAGAGCCCATACTCCGTCCCAAGGAATAGGAGATCAGCATCTACAGGGTCCTGCTTTAAGGACCACACGATGGTTCCCTTTGGAAGGTCGCCGGAAATTGACCTCCAACTCGCACCCCTGTTGGTACTCATAAATACATACGGATCATAATCACCAAGTTTATGTACATCTACTACAGCAAAAACTGTGTTGGGATCGTGAGAAGATGCCTCGATATCATTGATGAAAGACCGCGCGGGCACACCAGACAAGTTGCTTTTGCGCCAGGTCTGACCACCATCTTCGGTCACATTGATCAATCCATCATCAGAACCGGTATAAATCACTCCTTCAGCAACGGGCGACTCCGAAATGGTAGTAAGCGTGGCATATTTTGACATGGCTCCATTGTCATACAGATCATCCACACTCCAAACGCGGTCCATGAGCTCCAGCTCATATCGATTGGTATTGGTGGTCAGATCTCCACTTATGGCTTCCCACGAGTTGCCTCTGTCGTCACTTTTCCAAAGTCGTTGGCTGCCAAAATAAAGCCTGTTGCTATTATGTGGACTGATGTGAATCGGGCTGTCCCAGTTCCATCTTTCAGGTGCATCATCGGGGTTAGCCTGGGGTTGGATATTCAAGAGCTCCCCTGTGCTCACATTTAACCGGTGAAGATTGCCCTGTTGGGTTTCCATGTAAGCGGTATTATTATCTTCCGGATCGTAAACTGAACCATATCCGTCTGCTCCGAGCGGCACATACCAATCCCTGTTGGCAATCCCTTCAACATTCGTCGTTCTTGACGGACCGATCAAGGTCCCAAGGTCCTGAGCTCCCCCTACTATATTGTAGAAGGGCAACGAGTTATCAAGACCCAGTTTGTAAAACTGAGAAATAGGAAGATTGGAAAACAATTTCCAATAATCTCCTCCATCAAAAGTCTCGTATAATCCACCATCTGTCCCGGCCAGCATATGTAAATCGTCTTTTGGATCGATCCAAAGGGCATGATTATCGCTATGCTTTTCCCGACCTGTTCCTAAATAATCAATGGTCTTTCCTCCGTCTCGTGTCACATGAAGAAAAACATCCATCTGGTAAACGAGATCAGGGTTTTGGGGAGATGCCTCCAGTTCCTGGTAATAGTGAGGCCCTGTGCCACCTGAAATGTAGCTGTTCCGCTTCTCCCAGCTTTCACCTTTATCGGTAGATCGATAAAATCCCTTCTCATCCTCTCCTGCTTCAATGGTCGCGTAAACCAGATCAGGATTGGCAGGTGTCACTGCTATGCCAATTTTACCCATATCTCCGGATGGAAGCCCCGTGGTGATCTCTTTCCACGTTTCACCATTGTCATAAGACTTATAAATGCCGCTATTGGGTCCACCAGCCATCAGTGCCCAGGTTCTCCTGAATCGCTGGTACGTGGCGGCGTAAATAACGTCCGGGTTCTCGGGATCAAACTCCATATCCGTCACTCCGGTAAACTGGTCTTTGGTAAGCACCGGCTTCCAGGAATTACCACCATCGGTGGATTTATATACTCCCCGCTCTCCACCACCTGACCAGAGTGGTCCCTCTGCTGCCACGAGAATGACATCGCTGTTCCTGGGATCGATCAGGATTTTTCCAATGTGCTCAGACTTCCTTAGGCCCATATTTTTCCACGTGGTGCCGGCGTCGGTGCTTTTGTAAATACCATCTCCCCAACCGACATGACGTCCACTCACATTCTCGCCTGTCCCTACCCAGATTACATTCGGATTATTAGGATCAATGGTGACTGTTCCAATGGAATATGAAGACTGATTATCGAAAATGGGCTTCCAGGTAATGCCCCTGTTTGTCGTCTTCCATAGGTTCCCCGATCCGATGGCAACGTACCAGGTACTTGGTTTATCCGGGTGAATGGCGATATCCGCAATCCTGCCTCCCATCAAAGCCGGACCGATCTCGCGGAGTTTCATTCCGGAGATGACTTCAGAGATCTTTTCTTTGGTACTGGTTTGAGCGAATGAAACTGACGCAATCATCAGCATGTGAAAAATGGAAAGTATCCATACCCTGGAGTATTTGATCTGGCTTTTCATATCTATTTGGAAATTAGAAAAGACAACTTAGGGAATTCCCGGGAAAAGATGCAGACTATTGTGATGGACTGCTGATATCAGTTGTAAAATTCCACTTCCGGATCCGAACTCGAAAGCTTTATCAGATTAGAAGTATCTCCAAGGACCTCATCCACAATCCCAAATTCTTTTGCTTCCAGGGCATTCATGAACTTATCACGCCGAAAAAATTCCTCTACCTCCTTCCAATTGTGGCCGGTATTCTGTCCCATTATCTGGAAAAGCTGGGTTTGAAGTCGCTCCTGCTCGCGTGTTGCGATCAAAACATCCTCGGTATAACCTTTGGACCCACCACCTGTCGGATGTTGATGAATGGTAGCTTGTGCCAATGCAAATCTCTTTCCCTTTTTTCCTGAAGATAAGATGGCCGTTCCCATGCTACCCGAAAACCCAACAGCCACGGTAGATACCGGTGCAGAAATCATCTGCATGGCATCGTAGATGGCCATTCCGGCGTATACCGAACCTCCAGGAGATTGAATATACATGTCGATCTGGCGCTCAGGATCCTGGCTATTGAGAAAAAGAAGTTGAGCCACAATGAGATTAGCCACCTGATCATCGATGGCAGAGCCAAGAAATATGATCCGTTCTTTTAACAACAAACTGTAAATATCGTAAGCCCTTTCACTACGACTATTCTGGTCTATAACCATTGGTATGACACTGGAATGGATCATCGACCTATTTTTTGAAAATTGAGTAAATAATGGCTCTAAACCCAGAGTGTTTATGGTCATGGAATAGAGTATGATCTATTAGGCTGATTTCCTTTTTTAAAATTTCCCGACCATACTGGCGTGCCAACTCGTGAGTAAGACTTTGCCATCGGACTTTATCTTTAAGTGCAGGTGTTACCAGCATCCGAGCCTCAAAAAGCAACAACTCCCCACCTTTTAGATCATTTTCCAAATACAGTTCTATTCTTTTCGTCTCAGTCAAGGAAGTCCTCATATCCAAGTGATTTTAACTTTACCTCATTTCTTACCTTTTCCAGACATTTGTACTTCTGTACTGTGGCCGAACGCTCCGATCGAAAGCCAAACCTTTCAGCCACCTCCTTCATATTGATCTGTTCGAAATAGAATGTCTGAAGCAAATCCAAACACTTTTTACCGGTGATTTTGAGCTGACTTAATATCTTATCAAGTTTCGGTTTCATTGACTGTTCTTCCATGATCTCCATACCTGATATTTCCTCAAAATGTCTGGTGTTTCGCATTTGCTTAAGCCAAAGGTTCTTAACAATGCCCATAATATACGCCTCATGACTATGGTCAATCTTCAGGCTTCCAGCCAGCACTTTTTCATAATAAAGGACCAGGGCATCCTGAAAAATGTCACGGGCATCATCAAGTGTACCTCCCATTTTTTTGATATAAATGGCGACACTCTGAAAACACTCCTGATATAACTTCAGGAATAATTCCTTTCTGCCTTGCTCTGTTTTCGTAATGGTTATCGAACTCATGGTGTTCCCTTTTTACTATGTTCCTAATTCAACGTAAATATCACCGGTGAATGGAAATTATTTTTTGTTTCCATTCGAAAGCTGATTCGACTTCAAGAAACCGGTTTTGTCGATGAACGACAAGATTGCATGGGGATTCTACATTGGGTTTAAACCCTCGTCAATCAAATTTTGCCACACAATTTTTAAATAATATAAACGCAATAAAAATGAGGTTTTTTGAAATCGTACTTCTGGTGGTGGTGACTCTGTTGCCCTTTGTAAAAAGGAACCTGGCCCTAAGGATAAAGTCCAACTATATATTGGCCGGACTTGGCTTTCTGATCTCGGTCCATCTTGTAATTGAAGGATGGCGTTGGCAAATGACCCCAGCCTATCTGCTCGTCCTGATACTTACCTGGAGAATATTGGCACTTGATGTGTCCAACACAGCAAGATTGAATTTTAAGAGGGTGACAGGTTTTACGGGCATAGTAATTCTGGCAATTGTCGGTTGGGTACTTCCGATGGTGTTGCCCGTATTTACTCTACCCGAGCCGAGAGGAGAGTACAAGGTCGGATCGCAGATGAGACACATAAAGACCAATGTCGAAGAAAAAATTACCAGGGATCCAAACGACAAGCGCGAAATAATGATCAAAATCTGGTATCCCGCGACGGCAAATGTTTCAGATCATAGCAGAGAAAAATATGTAGACCATGCCAGTCGTAGCGGTTTTGCCACGAAATATGGATTACCTGCCGGCGCATTGAACTACCTGGATCGGGTAGAGACTTATGTTTACCCGGATATTCCGGTGGCGAAGGGACCATTTCCAGTTTTAATATTTTCTCATGGCTATGGATCAAAGGCAACCGGATATTATGCGCTGCTTACGGAGCTGACCAGCCAGGGATATGTGGTGATCAATATGAATCACACCTATGAAAGCCTCGGAGCGAGCTTTCCTGACGGACAAGTCAAGTACTTTGACTATGGCTACCAGGGGGAAATTTCTACCGGTTCGATGGAGGTGGTTGGCCCAATTATCGAAGCATTTAAGGACGACCTCCCCTTTGAGGAACGCCATCCAATAGTAAGAGAGGCTGTCAAAGGCTACTTTGAAGGTGACATTGAAGATCGATGGGCCAACGACATGATCCTGGTGCTGGATCTGCTGGAGCAGTGGAATGCGGAGGGTGAGCTGGCAGGACAGCTTGACCTGGACAAAGTGGGGGTCATAGGCCACTCCGTGGGAGGTGGCTCGGCAGGTAAAGTGGCCATAAGAGATGGCAGGGTGAAAGCCGCGGTAAATCTGGATGGAATTCAATGGGGAAATAAGATTGATACCACTTACCACATTCCCTACCTGTACGTGTCGGCAGACTGGCCAGAGGAACATGAAGACATCAACTCTCATGTGTACCAAAAGAAAAGTACCGATTACTTTTATGAGGCAACGTTATTGAAATCCGGTCATCCAAATTTTATGGACATTCCCTTTATGATTCCAGTACCGGCTGTAGCAGGTACCGGAGAGATTGACCCTTACGAGGGAATGGAAATCGTAACGAAACTGGTGACCTCCTTTTTTGATAAGCATCTAAGAGGAATCAGTGCCGATCCGATAGAAGTGGGTCAGCAGTATGAGCTATTGGACCTGACCGTGTTTGAGGGAGATTCTATCAAAGGATCATGACAATGAATGAAGAGTTCCAAAACAGATGTAGGTGTGTGAATTTACTGAGCAGAATTTAAGTAACTTCAGGCGACCAATGTCCCGGGACCGGTAGCATAGAACCTTAATTTTTAAGCCGAAGGTAACCCGCGCCGAAAGCAGTTTATGTGCTATATTGTAGGTACATATGATAGTTATCCGCAATAAACGTGCGGATAACTTGTTGTTGTAATTTATTTGGTCTTCAAGACGTAATTTCCCATAATCGGAACTATTGTAAGAAACGGAATGTTTTCAGCCGTGCGGTGAACCATCTGAATGCTTAGTGCAAGCAGTGCTGAGAGCTTTGCTCAAGGGATGGCGCAGGGTGGGAAGCAATTCAGTAGTTAACCTTTTAGGCTGAAAACCACACTCCTTTTTGAATCACACGGTTTCATTTCCGCAAAACGTACTGGTTGATCCACTGCATGAACAATTACGGCGGTGGGGGAAAAATAACGGAGGATTGAGCGACAGTGCCGTGTTAGGTAGGCTGGTGGCATCTGTGCGCTGGCAAGTGGTGTGAAGGCCGTGGGTTATTTATTTTTCCTATGATTTTTGCTGACTTTTCATCTAAGGAAAAGTCAGGGCCCCTCCGGCCTTAGGAGAATAAAAAAACAAATTACAACATGTACTATAGGTCATCCGACTACTGGCCATCTGATACCGCTTTGGCTGATTGCCCACTTCACCCGGACTACCTGAAAGCTGCGCTTTCATCGGACCTGGCTAAACAAACGCATGGCTATCTGGTGACCAAAACGATTGGTCCAGGTTCGTTATCTTTAATGCAATTTATTAGCCATGGGTCGGATGACCCATAGCTGTACGTTAGGAGGCATACGCATTCTGTTAATTTCTTACTTTAGGTTACCTTTAGGTTATGAAAAGACAGGTTGTGATCGAATCGCTCAATGAACTCCCACAAGAATTCGCATTAGAAGATTTATTCGAGAGATTAATAGTCCTTGAAAAGATCGAAAAAGGTCGCGAAGACTTCAGAAAACGGAATGTTTTTAGTCATGAACAAGCGAAGGAAAAACTTAGTAAATGGATAAAGTAATATGGTCGAATAATGCATTGTCCGACCTCACAGAAATTGCTGAATTCATAGAAAAAGATTCTCCCACCTATGCCCAAATCACTGTTCAGAAGATTTATTACAAAGTTTTTATTCTTGAAACTCATCCTAGAATAGGCCGAGTTGTCCCGGAACATGGTGATGAAAATCTCCGGGAATTGATAGAAGGTAACTATCGAATAATCTACGAACTGGCCAACTCAGAAATCCAGATTCTAGCTGTTCATCATAGTGCGAAAAATTTAACTTTTAATAACGATGACTAACAGTCGTAGCTGTTGCACAACCCCTCCCAAATCCAAATAATGTTTTTTAATTGTGGCTGAATCAGAAAATCACCTGGTATATTCTAACTCACCCCGCGTCGGTTGTGTCCTTCTTGCCTCATACTTTAGGTACTTTTTGAGATTGTAGGCTATGGCCGCCATGCGCATGGTTCTTCACCTGCATTTCCTATCTTTAAGTTAATCATTACGCTTCTTGGAATATTTATAGGAGGGGGAGCTAAAGGTTATGTGGCACTACTGCACCGATTGAATTTTTGTCCGTAATTCAAGATAGAACTCAAACGCTAATTCCCTCACAGCATCAACATCTCCCAGGTCAACTTTTTCTGAGTAAGTAAACAGCTTATCAAAATACCAGTTCCAAAGTTCATCTGTTCTCACACCGAAACCCATTAATGAAAGAATAAGGACTCCGAGATCCGGTGAATACAGAGAAGTATCGAAACCAACATTTCCCAGTTCTACTGTAAACTTCGTTCCCTGAAGTTCCTTTTTGATCAGGAACAAGATCATGTCCTGGCTATCTGAAAGTTTAAAGAACGGTAAGTTTTCAGCTTCGATTTGCATTTTCATATATTTTCCATTTCATCAAATGTAAAACATACTCACATTAATGTAATAATAAAATGCAATTATATATTTTCACTTATGTAAACTGGATTTACATAAGTGTAATTATGTATTTCAGTACCTACCTTTATCTAAATGGACGAAAGGATTAATAGGATTAAGGAGGTTCTTGTGAGAAAGGGAATGAGTCAAAAGGAACTTGCATTGCATATGGATAAAAACGAACATACAGTCTCGAATTGGTGTATAAATAAATCTCAACCGCATTTAAAGGAGTTGAAGCGAATTTCAGAACTTCTCGATGTAGACATATGTGATTTGCTAAACTCAAACAAAGCCACATAATATACTATGAACTAAAGGCCAACCGACTACCGGCCATCTGATACCGCTTTGGCTGATTGCCCACTTCACCCGGACTAGCTGAAAGCCTGCGCTTTCATCGGACCTGGCTAACAATCGCATGGTTATCTGCTGACTAAAACGATTGGTCCAGGTTCGTTATTTTTAATGCAATTTATTAGCCATGGGTCGGACGACCCATAGCTTGGTGTTATCTGTAAGTACTGCTTCTTAGGATCGATGTAGCCCAACTCAATGTTTTTATCATTGAACAACTTATAAGCATCAAAAACATTAGCCCCAGACTTAATCCATTCTTTGACGACCTCCAACGCAACAACTCAATCCGATGATATATAAGCCTGTCTCCGTCACTTCCTCGAAACCCATCTGGCTTTTTTGCTTTGCCTCGATTTAAGAAAATATTCTTCTGCTCGTAGATTAACTTTCTAGCACCCACCTGCCTTTTGAAAACTAGTAGTTTCTCGGATTTTACTCATAACGTGTTATCTGTCTGCTAGTTTTTGAGGGCTGGAGAGATTGCACTACTTTTATTTCAATTTATTTGAGTCCTCATCAACCTGTGTGTTTTGAAAAGACTACAAAATCACCCTCTAACAAAATGTATACTTTTCTGGGGCATTTTCATGCTTTCATTGATAACCTCCTACTTCCTTGGTTCATTTTTACCTAATGCGATCCGTCCATATGCCCTTGGTATTTTAGGGACAATGTTTGCCCTTTTGATAACGTATGGTGCTCTTAGGTTAGACACAGAGAAATTCACAGATATAGGACTAAGATGGCAGAGATTGACTTTGACTAAATTTTTTGGAGGTTTTGTGATCGGCACAATAATCTTTGGATTGATCATAGCCGCAATCCTGGGATTTACCCCAATGGAATTAATTTCTAAGCCATCGATTGATCTATGGAGTGCTATCTTATTATCATCTATTGCGCTTATTCCTCAAGCATGGATGGAAGAAATAGCCTTTAGATCCTATCCACTAATAATCCTGCAAAAATCTTATGGTATTAGATTTACGATTTACGCTGGGGCTCTCGCTTTTGCTATGTATCATTATATTCCCGGTGGTAACCCCTTGGGTTCTCTTTTAGGAACAGGAATTTGGGGAGTTGTTTATGGTTTACTAGCTGTTTGGACTAAAGGAATCGCCTTCCCCACAGGATTTCACTATGCACTTAACCTCTCCCAGGCTGTAGTTGGAATGAAGGATCCCTATGCGCCTATCTGGAATCTTATTGATGGTAAACCTGAGAACAACTACTTCAATTTTGAAATGGATCAAGTTGGACTAGTTGCTCAGATTTTAGTTTTACTGCTTACAGTATTACTTATAGAGTTCTATATTAGAAAAATCTGGTAAATCATTACAAGAAAAAAGCACAACTAAAGCTAACAAACACCAAAATGAATATGCGAGCTGAGAATTTAAGTGTTTTTGCAACCGCAGCAAATACTCATTTTAGTTGGTCTTACATGCCAGCCTTAAACTTGCATAGTCTTGAGCATTAGACGAACTTTATCTCACCTCCTTTATTGCCATTTTACCAGAGGCATTGTCATCGACTAATTGAATGTCCTTGCCACATCGACAATGAACAATTTCCTGTCAGGAAACTTGTCCTATCGTAACCCTCAATTTGCTGTTACACTCCGGACATTTTAACTCAATTTTCTCTTTGCTAATATCAATCATCTCAATGCTTTTTATCTCTTGGTGGAAATGGATCATTACCAAAACTGTTCTTGTTTTGGATTTTACCATCACGCTTCAAAATCGTCAATTCTGATTGCTGATTCTTTGCTATTTGTGTTCCCAACTTCAAAGCTTCCGCTTTTGTGTCAGTCTTGACAGTAAGCTTACCGTTACCTTGTCCTCGAACGCCCCAACCACCTTGAGTTGGAACCACGTACTGATTTTTACCTTTTGACATTATCCTAATTATTTAAAGTTTTTCTTAATTCTATCTCTGTCCTCGTTCTCCTTGTCATTCTTATGATACAGTTCTATAAAAACGATTTCCTGAGTTTCTATGAAATGAGCATAAATAAGTCTTAAACCAGTATTTACTCCTCTTCCTTTCAAAGACTTGCAAGCAATTTTCTTGACTTTAATTATGCATGACTCCAAACCCAATCCCTCAATTTGAAAACTAAAAGGAGGACGAGCTTCAGGCTTCACTTCCAGAACCTTCTTAACTATTTCAATGTCGTCCTGAATCGTTCTATATTTTTTCAGAAGTTTCTTTAGATCCTTCTTGTATTCATCTAGTTCATCAAATTTCATCCTCCTCTATTTCCTCTCCATAATTTCGAACTGAGAATGGCGCTTCTCTATAAAAAGCTAGCTCGTAATCAATGTCTTCTCCTTCTTTGGAAGCCAGCCAAGGCATGTCCTTATGAGAATAATTGCTAATAGCCGAAGCTGACCAATCACTTAACTGCTCAATAACTCGATCAATTACTTCTTTCTCACTCGCTTTCAGTTCTGTCAAATCCGGTTTTTCCAATGGTAAATATCTGGTCTGAGGGTATCCATGGTAATCCGTTTTCACCCTTTGCAATTGAGATTTTTCGATCATTTGATGAATGACCAAGTCGAGATTTTGTGGAACAGGACCATAAGGCAACTTTCTATAAGTCGCACCTGTAAGGTGATCTTCGTATAACTCGTAATAATTGAAATCTGAGAAGTAGAGCAGTTTATATAATACCGTCTCACCCACATTAGGCTTTCCCGCACACTTTTCAAGAATATAGAGCAGTATGTTCTTGAATTTGTTGACCTTCATGGTTGGGATGGATATACGTTCAACTGACTCCTGTTTATCATCAGTAATCATGACCTCTGAACGCATGGGAAATTCTTTTGAAACTATTTCATCCAATGAGAATCCAAGAGCAACTGATAATTTTTGTAATTCAATAATATTTAAGTTTCTATTTCCCAATTCAATTTGTGCAAGTGATGATCTTGAAATTTTCACAATCCTGGCAAGATCATCCTGAGAAAATCCACGAGATTTCCGCAATTCAGCAAGTCTCTGGCCAATATCTTTTTGTGACAATTTGCTTTTCATAATCAGGGTTATGCAGGTGGTACGATGCAAATTTAAGAAATGTTCTATATTAGAACAATCAATTGTTTTAAATTAGAACCACAAATTGTGGGGCCAAAATGACCAGGAAAAAGTACGGCGAGAATATGTGATATCAGACAAACAGAGTGCTGTTAGGTAGGCCAACAGTCAAGGGAACCAGAATTTCCGTTGAACATATAATTGGTCTGCTCGCTCAAGGATGGACTGAAAAACAAAATCACCCTCGCTTGACGAGCAAATCCTTGCAAGCTGTATTCTCTTACATTCAGGACTCATGAAAGACGGACTTCTTTATTCGAACATATAACTATCAATTACATTGAAATTTCTTGCGAACGAGAATGTCCCAACTGCGAGTGTTAACTACCTGAAATCAAAAGGATTTGATATGCCTTCAATGGGTGTTGATGATCCGGAACAGCTGACGAACATGTAATGAAGTTGGCAATGAAACAAGACCGAACCAGATTCTGCTTATCAGGGAGACGGTCGATGACAACTATTCACTTCTGAGTACTCTAACCGGATTTAACGAGGCAAATCTTCCTACCTGTATGTAAAGGGTGATGGACGCTAAAACGAATGAGATTGTAAGTGTCAGGAAAAAATACAATGCGCTTATTTCTGTTTGATAAGCAAAATTCTCCATCCATTTTGATGCTGATAAAAAAACGAGTGGCCAGGTGACAAAGTTCGCAAGCAAAATGAGTCCAAGAAAGTGTTTTGAAAAAAAGTATATCACCTGAAAAACACCTGCACCCAGCACCTTTCTAATGCCTATTTCCTTCATCCTTTGTTCACAAATCAATGCAATGAGGCAATACAAACCAATAATGGCAATGAAAATCGTAACCCATGAAAAACCTCTTATCAAATCAGCAAATTGTCTGTCATTCTGATAAAGTTGATTGAGGTATCTGTCTAAGAACACCATGTCAAAGGGCTGGTTTCGGAAGTTGTCGTACCAAACCTTGTCCATGTGATCCACAACTGGCATTGACTCTCCAGCAGAAATCCGGACATAAACATCCTGCACCAGCGTTCTTGGATAATATGCCACAATTGGCTTCACCGTTTCCCTAAGTGACTCAAAATGGAAATTGGAAACTACGCCAACCACATTTCCTTCCATGATATTACTCACGGCTAGTTTTTTTCCTATAGCCTCCTCTGCCTCCCAATCAAAAACGGATAATGCCGCTTCATTTATTATGATCCCTCTGGCGCTATCTGTAGGATGATCAGCAGAGAAATCCCGACCTGCTACCATTTTAGCACCTATCGTCTGAAAATATCCATCAGTTGCTCCCATAATATTCAAATTAATTGGCTCATGGCCCTCCGCCAGAATAGGCACATTCCCCTGGTCACCGTCCAGTCTTCCACCACCAATAGAGACATTTGTAATCCTTGAGTGATTTAGAAGTTCAGATCTCAATAATTCAAATTTGGAGCTCAGCTGATCCCCGGGAACTCTTAATATGACAAGCTGATCTTTTTCAAATCCGAGATCCTTACTCTGAAGAAAGTCTATTTGACTGTTGACTATAAAGCTCCCTGAAATAAGAAAAGCCGTAATGCAAAACTGTAGCGCCATCAAACCATGTCTCAACAAATTTCCTGTTTTCCCTTTGTTGAAATCGGACTTTATGATACTGCTCAACTTGATAGATGACATAATAAATGCCGGATAAACGCCTGCCAAAAAACCAACAAAAAGACCTACTCCCAGGATCAACGGGATAGCGCTAATTAGAAAATCAGGATTCCAGTAGTTTGGAAATCCGAAACGATCCGATAGAAGACTCGCGACCGGGCTCAATAACATTAAAGCGAAAATCATTGCGCCAAGCGAAAGCATCAATGGCTCGGCAAGAAACCGAATGCGAAGGGAATTCAAACCTGATCCAAAAGTCTTCCTGATGCTGGTCTCCTTACCCCTCGAAAGCGATCTGGCTGTCTGAATGTTTGCGAAATTGAATGCCGAAAGTAATAGAACCAGAATGGCAACCGAAATAAGAATCGTCACATTAGATTGATCGCCAGCTACAACAGACTCATGCTTGAATTCTCCGAAATAAATTTCCTCTATTGGCTGAAATCTATAGGTAAAGCGCAATGCTCGCTCCGTGTCAAAATGAGACTGTGCAAATTCCGGCATTTTCTGCTGAAACGCCTCAATATTAACGTCCTTTGAAAGCAGTACATAGGTATGGAAAGAAGTCCAGCCCCATGTCTGCAATGTGACCGGATAGCCAAATGGAACTTCAAATGCATCAAATGGCAACAGGAAATCAAACTTCAAGTGTCTATTGGATGGTATAGGTTCAAGAACTCCCCGAACTACGAACGATTCCCCATCAAGTAGCAAAGTCTCCCCAATTGGGTCCGAATCCGCAAAATATTTTGCAGCCATTTCAGCGCTGAGAATGATGCTATTCTTATGTCCCAGAGCCGTCTTTGGATTACCTTTCGATAGGGGAAAAGTAAACATTTGAAGTACCTGGGGATCCGCATAAAAAATATTTTCTTCATAAAATGAAGTCCTCTCGTCCTCGGTAGATACGATGGTTGTGCTTTTGTATCTGAACCTCACCGAATTGAGTACCTCCGGATATTGAGCCCGAATTTCTGGACCAAGTGGCGGCCCCACATTGGCACTATGGCGAATGTTACCGCCGTCTTCTTCAATTTCCAATACTACTCTGAATAGTCGGTCCGAATTTTGATGAAAACTGTCATATCCTGTTTCATAATTGACCACCAGGACGATCATGAGTGAACAAATAAAGCCCAGGAATAAGGATAAGAAACCCACGAATGAAGCTTGTTTGTTTTTCTCAATGCTTCTCCAAGCTACCTTGACGTAATTAAAAAAAAGTCCCATTGAATCAATTTTAAGTTTATGTTTAACGCCCACCACCCGTGGATGAAATATTCGGATTACGTTCCATCTATATTTCCATCGAGCTCTAAAGATTCCATAATCCTCGCAGTGCTGGTCAAATTGTTCTTCCAAATCACCTTCAATGCCCTCCAGCAGTTCCTTGTGACAGAACCATCTTAAAAGCCCTTTGAAAACAGGTGGAATGTGGCCCAGGTTGGTTTGAGTCTTTTGGTCGATAGTATTAGTATATATTTTGTAAAAGTAATGAACGTAAGAAAGCTTTCAGGGTTTCCAAACCGCTGGCATCGGGATATACTTGATTCAAGTACCTGGGTGATCTTACAAATAGTTAATCGAATCTGAGGTTAAATTGAACCGACCAATTTCAATTTACTTTTCTCAGGATTTGATTTTAGATTGAATTAAAATGATCATCCACCATAAAAAGTTTGAGTTTCGAAATAAAATTCTGATTGAAAAAGTAACTGTTAAGGCGCCTTTCAGATTCAACCTGGATTTTCAAAATGATGCATGCTTTGTCCATTTCCAAAAAGGTGAAACAATGGTAAATGCTCCGTATGAGCAAATAATGGTCTCTTCAGGAAACTCGATTTTGTTAAAATGTGGCAGATATTTCTCAGACCTGGAAAATAACTCAAAAAAGGAACCCTTTGAAGTGCTGGTCATTCACCTTTCAAAAGAACTTTTACAAGAAATCTATCGTGATGACTTCCCTCCCATAACAAGTAAAAGGTCATCAATGCTTGCTCGAAAAATTGACGATCAGACTATAATTAATGAATTCATTAAAGGCCTTGAATTCTACCTTGATCATCCGGATCTGGTAAATGACTCCATTCTTGAATTGAAAGTCAAGGAACTTATACTAATCCTGTTGCAATCTCAAATCGCGAACTCGATCAGTTCATTGTTTGAGAATTTATTTAGTCCGTCACTAATAGAAATCCTGGAAGTCGTGAATAGTCATATTTATGATGATCTGTCTGTGTCGGACCTTGCATATTTATGCAACCTGAGTGAATCAACATTTAAGAGACGATTCAAAGAAAAATTATCGGATACTCCTTCAAATTATATTCGAAAAAAGCGAATCGGTCGAGCCAAAGAATTACTCAAAATAGATTCGGTCTCAATTAGCGAAGTTGCTTACAAAGTAGGTTTCAAGGATATCGCACATTTCTCGAGAACTTTTAAAAAAGAAACAGGTTGTAGTCCTTCCCAATTCAAGGAAGAACACTGATGATCCAAATATTCAAGTAATTGGACCTTTTGGTCAAATCACAAGCTTTCTTTTGACTCAATTTTGGCACAAAAAATTATGAGAGTCAAAATAAATAAGGATCAATTCGGTCCATGGGCACTGGTTACCGGCGCCTCATCAGGTTTGGGTAAGGAGTTTGCTATCCAGTTAGCGGACAAGGGACTAAACTTAATTCTTGTTGCCAGGCGGCAAGTCCTGCTTCAGGAATTGGGGGAGTATCTACAAGAAAAGTACGGGATAGATTTTCAGGTGATATGTGCAGATATGTCGAATTCCTCAGACGTTGAGGAAGTTCTGAATATCGCCGGTAAACTGGATGTCGGTTTACTGGTTTCCAATGCTGGAACCGGGGATCCGGGAGAATTTATAGAAAAGGATCAGAATGACCTTTTGAAAATGATCAACACCAGTGTAATTGCTCACTTAAAGCTTGTTCACCACTTCAGTCCAAAAATGGCAAATAGAAGACGAGGAGGAATAATCCTGGTCTCGGCTATGGGCGCAAGTCACGGACTGCCTTTTATGTCCAATGATGCCGGTACGAGAGGGTACATAAATAGTTTTGGTCTTGGGCTTCACGAAGAACTCAAACGTTATGGTGTACACCTCACCGTTCTGATCACCTCTCCAACAGAAACACCCATAGTTAGTCACCTTGGTTTTGATGCCAAAAAAATGCCCGCTCCTCCGCTTAAGGTTCAGCAGGCCATAAGCGAAACTTTAAAAGCCCTGGAAAAAAATCGCCCCTCAATCATACCGGGACGCCTGTATAGAATGATGAACAGACTGGTATCTGGTTCATTTTCAAGAAAAATGTTTGGCAAAATGCTGGCGGAAGGAAATGGTATAGACCTCAACTCAAATAAAATTTAACTGGTTATTGATCTTCTGGTGTTTTGTAAATACATTGATTTCGATCACTCAAGGTGTCTCTGATATAAAATACCATGAAACCTAATATGATAATTCCCATGCTTGTCTGTAAGAACCCAGATAACGAAGTTGAGTTTTGCAAGCATTCATTCGATGCCGTTGAATTATCTCGAAGGGAGGGCAAAGACGGAGGGGTGATACATGCCGCACTGAGGATAAAAGACTCAATTTTTATGGTTCATGACGAGTCAGATCATTTGGAGAGTCGTGCCCCATTGTCGAATGGTAGTTCTCCTGTTGTAATCTATCTTTATGTAGAGGAGGTAGATTTTGTCATTGAAAAAGCCTTAAAAAATGGCGCCCGAGTTGTATTGCCATCGGAAGATCAATACTGGGGAGATAGGGTCGGAAGGATCATTGACCCGGAAAATCATGTTTGGAATATTGCTAGTCGAATCAAAGAAAAATAAGTCAAAATGGATTATTGGCAGGCATATCTTTTCGAAAGTTTCATTCTAAATATTCATTTTTAAAAAGTTTGGGGGGATTCCAGGAGAGTTAGTCCTTTTCCGGGGTTAAGTAGGGTATATTTTCATTTGCCCGTTTCATTACCACAAAACAAGCACTCCCTGAAATGATAAGAATGTGGTTAATCATAGGGGCATTACCCCTGTTTCTGTCTTTTTGCGAACAAGCCGAGGATCCAATCCTTAATTCCTCCATTGACCTGGAACCCACCGATATCGAAATACTTGAGGCTACCTTCGGGGACAACATCAATTGGGATGATCTGCCCAACTACGCTGCGCAAGACATACCTGATTACATAGATAAGGACAATACTGATGGGAATGAGATCACGGATCTGGGCGCCACCCTCGGTCGGGTGCTTTTCTACGATAAGAACCTTTCCGTAGACGGCACGGTCTCATGCTCCAGCTGTCATAAGCAAGCCTTTGCTTTCGGCGACGATGACATTGCCTCCTCAGGAGTTAATGGTCTCACTGGCCGTCACAGCATGCGACTCGTCAATAGTCGATTCTCAGAAGAGGAAAGATTCTTCTGGGACGAACGGGCTAATTCCCTGGAAGCACAGACTACTCAGCCTATCCAGGACCACATTGAAATGGGATTTAGCGGGGAGGACGGAAATCCGGACTTTGATGTACTAATAGAAAAGCTGGAAGCCATCGACTATTACCAGGTGCTCTTTACAAAGGTGTATGGCGATGCTAACGTTACCGAGGAGCGTACTCAGCTTGCCCTGGCACAGTTCATAAGAAGCATTCAGTCCTTCGATAGCAGATACGATGAAGGAATAGCCATTGCAGGCAATGAAAACCGTGATTTCCCCAATTTCACTGACCAGGAGAATACCGGCAAAGATCTCTTTATGAGAAGGGCTGAATTGAATAATGCAGGGCTGCGTTTTGATGGCGGACTGGGTTGCGGTGTTTGTCACAAAGCTCCCGAATTTGATATAGACCCCGATTCCAGAAACAACGGGCATATTTCGTCCATTGATGGAGGGACGGATACCGAAGTGACTCGTGCCCCTACTCTTCGGGATCTTTTCAATACCGAAGGTGAGCTAAATGGTCCCCTCATGCATGATGGTGCATTTGCCACATTGGAAGATGCGCTAACTCATTATAATGAGATCGATCGCGCAGGAAACAATAACCTGGACCGAAGGTTAAGAGCAGGACAGAACGAGACCTTTAACCTGAATATGACCCAGGAGGAATCCGATGCCGTGGTAGCTTTTATCAAAACGCTTTCGGGAAACAATGTGTACGAAGACCCGAAATGGTCCGACCCATTTAACTGATCAAATTTCTGCCAAAGAAAAGCTTAACAAAAACGTAAAAAATATGAGTAATCGATTCTCGTTTCTACTGGAGACATGATTACTTCTATGCATCACAAATTCAAATTCCTGATTCTTTTCGCTTTATTGACCCTGTCTTGTTCGGAGGGCATCGAAAAATCAAATCTGCGCATCAATCATTATAAGCAATCAGCCGTGGGGCTGGGTCCTACCCTCGTACTTCTAATTCAGGAGGGTGACCAGATCGGATCGGACGAATGGCAATATTTTTACTCCGGAATTGAAGGATTTGACTACGAGTGGGGATATACCTATGATCTGAAAGTCCGAAAAGAAAATATTGAAAATCCACCAGAAGACGCATCTTCTATTCGATATGTTTTGGAAGATTTGATCCAAAAGTCCCGGGTGAGTCAGGAAGAAACATTCGAGCTTAGGTTAAAATCTCAGGATTTCGGAATTCCATCAATGGTCACCAGGGATGAAACCTCAGGATATTTATTTTTTGACGTCAAGTCCTTGGAGTGCCAGACCTTCTGCGAAGAGATGGAAGAGGCCCTGGAAACCAATGAGGAAGTCACCGCTACTTTTGTACATAGCAATTCAGGTGGATTGACGCTATTATCTCTTGATTTGGACTAGCCCTTAGTCAGTTTCTTTCTCCAGCTGATGTAACCGGTAAATGAAAACACCAGGTAGATCAGTGTCAACCCGGCGTAATAATCCAGCGACTTGGTATAATACAGCAGGATCGTACCTGCATTGATCACAATCCAGTAAAGCCAACTCGAAAGCACCTTCCTGGCTTCCATAAAGCTGGCAAGGAAGCTAAAAACGGTTGTCGCCGCATCGGCAAATGGTTTGTCTGCATCTGAGAAATGATGGAAGAAAGATCCCAGGGAAAGCGACCCCGATATTCCGACAAGGAGCACCAGCGCATTGGGTTTCAACCCCCAATCGGATACCTTCAGAGGCTTGCCGGGCTTCCGCCAAATGTACCAACCATAAATCCCGATCACCACGTAATAGGTATACAGGATCGCTTCGGAGTAAAGCTTCGTTTCTATAAATAAGAAAATACTAATCAAGGAACCCAGGATGCCAAAAGGCCAGCACCAGATATTCTCACGGATCATAAGAATAACATAAATGAGACCACAAATAACAGCAGATATTTCGATGACCGTATTCAAACTCATAACTTCGAAGAGATATGT
Organism: Cyclobacteriaceae bacterium; assembly: GCA_965228045.1. GTDB lineage: Bacteria > Bacteroidota > Bacteroidia > Cytophagales > Cyclobacteriaceae > JANQEU01. The sequence continues at coordinate 4,715,546 of OZ245789.1, forward strand.
TCAACCAGTCCCAGCTTAGTCATTTTCGCAAATACGGCATCCTCTACACAGGCATTGATCCACTTTCTCCTGCAAAGCACAAAGTAGCTCTGAAGGAATTTATTGAGCGGGAAGATTCTTACAAAAACCAATTCCTTCAAAAAGAGTTTGGATATGGGTTTGAAGGCTATTCTTACCTTGGACAAACAGACAGCAGCAACCAGGGGGCGGAAGACCTGGTGAGCACTTATGTGATGTCCGATTTCTTTGATCCTGAAAGGCATCCTGCAGAGATGCAACAAATAACCAAAAGAAGCAGAAAGGTCATTGACAAAATTTCGAGGATAGAAACCGTTTTGCTTAATCATATAGACCTGAAGCTGGTTAGGTTTCATCACATTCACTTGGGCCATATGCTTTCCGCAAATTATTATCCGCCGGTGGAAGGGCTTTCCGGAAGACCTCGGTTGACATCACACCCTGATGTTTCATTGCTGACTGTATTTCCATTTGGACTTGATCGTGAATTCATTTTCGAGACCCCAGAGGGTGAATGGATAGAGATCGAGGACCCCAACCAGATCATATGTTTTGCCGGCTACCTGCTCGAACAACTTACGGATATTAAAGCATTGAATCACAAAGTCAGACTTACTGAAGATTCGAAAAAAGAACGGTTTTCATTTGCTTACTTCTCGATTCCAAAACCTGGAGAGCAGTTTACCGTGGACGGTAAACTGTTCTCCAGTGAGGATTATTTTGCCAGGTATCTTTCTCTCTTTTAGATTAAAACCTTACCGATAATCCGGCGAGGAAATTTATCCCTGCTTGCGGATAAAAATTGTTCTGCTGATACAAAAATCCCTCATACAAATACCCCCATGTATAGCCATTAGAAGAATATTTTACATCAAAAATGTTATTGATCAGCAGGCTGGCACCAATGTTTTCAATTCCTAAAATCGAAAAGTCATATGCCAGCCTTACGTCATTGATAAAATAAGGGTCTATCACTCTATCTTCATTGCCGGTATTGTCTAGATATTGCTTCCCAACGTACTTACTTAATAACTGCGCCGTGAAACCCCTGACGGAATACGAAAGGTCACTACCCGCTATGACATTTGGTGAAAAACTGATGTCCGTATCTTCAAATTCATTTTCTACCAGATATCTTTCATCCGTGTAGAAATAGTCATAGACCACTTCCGTGAAATTTTGGATCTTATTTTGACTTAAAGTCAAATTCGGTGACCAAATCAGTCCTTCAGCCAATTTCACCGCACCCGAAATCTCAATCCCCGTTCTATAGCTGTTCGGGACATTGGTTCGGATAGACGCTCCCACATCATTCAAAGCTCCAGTAAGGACCAACTGATCCTGGTAGTTCATCAGGTAGTAATTGATCTGATAGGAGAAATCCTGTCCGTATTTTCGTACACCGGCCTCTATGTTATGCAGCGTTTCCGGTGAGGGTATTTCGCCAGTAGGCGCATCAATAAAATCAGATCTCACAGGTTCTCTATTTCCAACGGAATAGGAGGCGTACAAGGAAGTCCCTGGACGTAGATCATAGGTCAATCCGACTTTTGGGTTAAAGAATACATAGTCCACGTCCACATCATACGCGCTCTGATCATTGTCGATTCCGGATGTAACGTAATCAATGGTCCGGACCTGTAAATCTCCGAAGGCATTGAGCTTTGGAAGTAACTGATAATTGATCTTTAGGTAAGAATTGAAATCCTTTTTAATACCATTGCCCTGGTAATAGCGATCACCGATTTCTGTGTTTCCCGCATTTCGGGCCCAGATGATCTCCCCAAAATGATCTCCATCATAGATATTATATCCTCCTCCAAGGGTCGCCTGGAGTTTTGAGTTGTTGTAATTGAAGGAATAGGTGAACCCGTAGAAATCGTTATCCAGCCATCTCTGGCGAATCAGGTCCGTTGAGTTAGACTGCCTACCTGCGGTGTCCAAAATAGAGTAATTCAATACTGGTTCATCATACCGATACTGCTCGAAATACCCACGCCCGTAAGTATAGTGAATGGCTCCGGCGAAATTGAGATTTTGGGTCAGGGCCTGGTTTATCAGAAGCTGATAATGATCCTGCGAATAGTTATCCACCTCATTGTCATATAGGTAATAGTTGAATCTTCGATCTGAGTTGAGAAGGTTATCCACCTGCTCCTGAGTACCGTATTCTCCTGATAGATTTATTACTGCCTCCAGATCCTCCTGATTGCCTGTAAGCCTTGCTTCAGGGGTGCCGTACCACGCTTGTTGAGTGATTTCCTTTCCTCCAAAAACCACAGCTTTTATCAAAGTATTCTCTCCATAATATCCACCTGCCAAATAATATGAGCTCAGATCAGAACCTGAGCGGTCAATGTATCCGTCTGAACTGATCCTGGATAATCTTCCTTCGAAGTTGAATTTATCATCGATCAACCCAGTATTTAACTGGATATTGTTTTTGATCGTATTGAAACTCCCAAAGGAGTTATCGAGCTGAGCATAGGCTTCTCTGGAGACCCCGTTGGTTTGCAGATTCACTGTTGCTCCAAATGCGGCGGCGCCATTGGAAGAGGTCCCTACGCCCCTCTGCACCTGCACACTTTGTACATTTGTCGCAAAGTCCGGCATATTGACCCAATACATTCCGTGACTTTCAGAATCATTGATTGGAATACCATTTATGGTCACGTTGATTCGCGTAGCATCGCTTCCGCGAATTCTGATTCCAGTGTAGCCCACTCCTGCTCCCGCGTCTGATGTCGTAACGACAGAAGGAGAAAAGTTAAGCAAAATCGGAATGTCCTGACCCAGGTTTCGCTCGGCCAGCTTTTCATCTGAGATGGTCGAAAAAGTTGTAGGTGTTTTCTCATTTGCCCGTGTAGCATACACGATCACCTCTTCATCCAGAAGCGCATCTTCCGTCAAGATGATCTCCAATGATGTTGGTCCCTGTATATTGTAAGTTCTTTCGAATGGCTCATAGCCCACATACGAAACTTCCAGCGTGAAAGAACCACTTTCCAGCTCCAGACTAAATTGTCCCTGAAGGTCGGTTACGGTTCCTGAATTTGTGTTTTGTACATTGATGGTAGCCCCGGGTAGCGGCTCACCGGATTCGTTGATGACTTTTCCATCAACTGTGTGTTGTCCTGTCGCCAATATGCCAAACAGCATCAGGCTCAGGCCTAAAAGCATTTTCATTTTAAAATTGAATTAACATTTAACCATTTGTGAAGCGGGGACTCCACGTTCGGTTATCATACTCCCTACCCGGAATTACCCGGTCAGGTTCAATGGGTATGATCTCAGCCCGTATTATTACTAGGCACCCCTGTGGGACAAAGGTATATACAGTCAGATATTCTTCAAGGCATTTACTGCCGAATTCAACCTGTCACCTTCAATCCCGGACACAACTACATATGGCAGCTGATGTTCTTTCAGAAACGACTCGTAAAGTTGAAATAGTTCCTTCCTTTTAGTAGGATGTTCCCGTTGCGGATCCGGACGCCAGGGAAGGTCTATGTCTGCGAGAAGGTGTAGATCATAGGTTCGATTGTGAAGCTGCTCCTCTATCCACGGATCCGTCTCGCCATATTTGAACTCACTCCAAATCTTTATAACCAGTAGATTAGTATCACAAAAAAGCCAGTCTTCTTCATACTGTGCTTTATCGTCCTCCCAGGCAAGCTGACCTTTGGCAATTTCGACAAGATCAGACTGTTCATATTCACGAGGTAATCGATCTAAATAAAAGCGTGCAAATTCAGGTACCCATTCACAATCATACTCTCGTGAAAGCTGTTGGGCCAGGTCACTTTTGCCGGTGGATTCGGGTCCTACAATGGCTATTTTTTTCATAATTCGCCTTAAATTTATAACGCTATGGAATTATTGAACCAGTTATGGATGATTATCAAAAACTTACAAGACGTATGAATCAGATTGAGGAACAGCTAAGCAATTCATTAAAATTATTGGATAAAGCTTCTGAAGACATTCATTTGCTTAAAGAATATGCATTGAGCAACAATGAGGCCTGGAAAACTTATAACCTGAATCGAAGTGATCTCCTTGAGGAGATCGAAGCGATGAAAAAGCAAACGGAGGAAGATCGAAAAGCCAGGTTGAAATCCGAAAGGGAGTTTGAAAGGAAATTTGCCAAGGAGGAGAAAGAACAGGAGGCCCGAAGGAAAGAACAGGAGAAAAAATGGGAAGCCCAGGAAGAGAAATGGCAAAAGCAGGAGGAAAAATGGCAAAAGCAAGATCAGAAGTGGTGGGAAGACACCAAAAAATGGTGGAAGCACCAGGCAGAGCTGGATAAGAAATGGGAGCAGATCGAAAAGCGTTTTCAAAATCAGGAACCCAGGTAACTTTTTCTCCAGCTCACCCATCCCCATACGGCAATAATGGTCCAGATCAAATACTGTACACTGGTAAGTGGAAGACCTTTATAATAATACAATGGGACAGCAATGAGATCGGTGATGATCCAATAAATCCAATGTTCAAGCTTTTTCCTGGCCATCAACCACATGGCTGCAATAGGAAAAGCCGTGGAAGCGGCATCCCAGTTAGGTACATCGCTGTCTGTAAAATCCAGTCCTAACCGGATCAAAAGAAATGATACTACCGTGATCCCTATGGCTATGAGGTGCTCCTTGGTGTTATTGACCGTAATTGGTATCTGAGGCGCATCATCATCTGTATTTTTCCAATAGTACCAACCATAAACGCTCATTATGAAATAGTAAGCATTGATGCCCGCGTCTGCATAGAGCTTATATTGAAAGGCTATCCATACGTATATCAACACATTTACAATACCCGTAGGATAGACCAGGATGTTTTCTTGCTTAGAGTACCAGACAGTCAGCAGACCAAAGAACACTGCAATGAACTCCAGCCATGAAGTATTGCCAATTTGTATAAGAAACTCGTTCCAAAAGTCAGACATCGCAACAATATTAAATTATTTTCCTCCGCTATTTTTAATATGGTCAATGTGGTCGTAGTTTTGCACGGCAAATAATGATTCCTGTTATTTGCTATGAGCTTCGACAACAATAAATTTCTCTTTGAGGCACTCACTTATGATGATGTCCTCCTACTCCCCGGATATTCCGAGGTTTTACCACGAGATACGGATACTTCCACCCAACTCACCCGAAAGATTAAGCTGAATATCCCACTGGTTTCAGCTGCGATGGATACCGTCACGGAGGACAAACTTGCGATTTCCATGGCACTGGAAGGCGGCATTGGCATTATCCACAAAAACATGACCATTCAGCAACAGACCTCACTGGTGAGGAAAGTGAAAAGATCCCAAAGTGGAATGATCCTGGATCCCATCACACTGAATGTAAAAAGCACTGCGGGTGACGCAGAGCTGATCATGAAAGAGAATAAAATCGGCGGAATTCCGGTAGTGGATGAGCAAAACAGGTTGATCGGGATCATAACAAATCGTGACCTTCGGTTCCAAAAGAACATGTCAACCCCCGTCACGGAAATCATGACACAGGAAAATCTGATCACTGCGGGTGCTGAGGTAGGTCTTGAAGAAGCTGAAGGAATATTGCAGGAACACAAAATCGAAAAACTACCAATTGTCAACAAAGACTACAAGCTCACCGGGTTGATTACCTACAAGGATATCCTCAAAAACAAAGATCGGCCAAATGCCTGTAAAGATGAATTTGGACGCTTAAGGGTGGGGGCAGCAGTTGGGGTGACTCCTGATATGAATGATCGCATTGAGTCTCTGGTGAAAGCAGGTGTTGACCTGGTGAGTATAGATACCGCTCATGGTCACTCCAAAGGCGTGATGGAAAGTGCCAGAAACGTCAAGAAGAAATTTCCCGAAGTTGAACTAATGGTAGGGAACATTGCCACTGCAGAGGCTGCAAAAGACCTCTCAAAGATTGGAGTAGACGCCATAAAAGTAGGTGTGGGACCTGGAAGCATTTGTACTACCAGAATCATAGCTGGAGTAGGTGTGCCACAGCTCTCAGCGGTTTACGAATCCGCCAAAGCCATAAAAGGTTCCGGTATACCCATCGTTGCGGATGGAGGAATTCGCTTTAGCGGGGATCTTGTGAAAGCAATTGCAGCTGGAGCTAACACTGTAATGATTGGATCACTACTAGCCGGAACCGAGGAAGCTCCCGGGGAGGTAATCCTTTATGAAGGAAGAAAATTCAAAACCTACAGAGGTATGGGATCTGTCGAAGCAATGGAGGAAGGTTCGAAAGACAGGTACTTTCAGGATGCGGAGGATGACATCAAAAAATTGGTTCCGGAAGGTATAGTGGGCCGTGTACCATACAAAGGATTGGTAAATGAAGTTCTTTACCAGATGGTCGGTGGATTGAAAGCCGGAATGGGCTATTGTGGTGCAGAGAATATCGAAGCGCTCCAGGGCGCCAGGTTTGTGAAAATCACCAATGCCGGTACCATAGAAAGCCACCCGCACGATATTCAGGTAACCAGAGAGGCACCTAACTACTCCAGACGTTAATAATTCTTAATTATTGACCATCGTTTGTTAGCCCGAATAATGTTAATTTGGGTGAGCAGTCTATTTTTGCCTTTCCCTAATGTCTCGGAACGCAAAAATTCGGATCTCCCTTATACTGGGCATTCTCTCATGGATCTTGTTCAGTTTTTTTGACCTGTATTTTATAATACTGGACAGACACTCTATGTCTGAGGCCTATGTGGAAATTCTGCCTCAGGCGTTTCTTACACTTTTCATACTTTCCATATTATTCTACTACAGGTATATTATAACCAAAGCCGAGAGTATAAACTTTCTGGATTTGCTCTGGAGGGTGTTTATAACAGGTCTTATTACCACGATCATATCCCTGTTGCTCAGGCTAATACTAAATCTGTATGCGGGGTCTTCCTTTATGGAAAATCCGGTGACGGTTAACTTTTTTTACCACGCTTATGTCGCCCTTGTGGTCATCTATCTCATTTCCACATTTGTGGTTTGGAAAAGATTCATTCTTTATCAGAAATCCAAGAAGCTCATCAACCTTTGGAATTTCTTTGAGTATGCGCTAATGCTCAGTCTGCTCTTCGACTTCTTCGGTAATAGCCTTCAATCATATTCTACGGAGGTGGCACTTGTTTTCCTTACTTCATTTTCACTGATCCTGTCATTCAATCTTAAATGGGTAGCTTATCTCAACTTCAGGCAGAAATGGAAAACCATTCTGTTTATTCTGCTCTCGGGGATATATCTCTACCATTTTTATCTAAACCTGGCATCTTTTCCTGGTCGTGATGAGGTAGTGTACGATCTGATGGACCGGGTTTTTATCGTTTCGGTATTTTTATTCATCTTTCTCTATGCGGTGATCTCTGTATTGGTAACGCTATTTAACCTTCCTACATCCTCAGTTTTTGAAAGGAAACTTCAGGAGGCTGTGGATTTTCAGAAGCTAAGTCAAAGTGTGCCAGCTGGACAAAGTGAGATCGAAACGTATGATATTTTGATTGAATCTTCCATGAGTGCTGTTTTCGCCGATGCCGCCTGGCTGGAAGTAAAAGGCGAATCCGAGAGTAGGATACTCACAAAGAACATCAAAGAAAAATCTGTTCAGGAGATCAAGGGTATGATTCAGGACAAGGATCTAAAGGCAATCATTGATCTGAAATACTCCAATAATATTCGACAAAACAAAGTATTTACTTCCCTTCCGAAGGCTGATTTCCGATCTATTTTTGCGCTTCCTATACTGATCAAAAATCAGCAGGTGGGCGTCCTCGTCCTTCTTCAGGAAGTGAATGATGCTTTCAACAAGGAGATGGTGAGTATCATCACCACTTTCGTAAATCAAGCCAGCATAACTTTGGAAAATGCCCGTCTGCTGGATGAAGCTATTGAAAACGAACGATATAAGGAGCAGCTGAAAATCGCCAAGAACGTTCAGAAAAGCTTACTTCCTGGAAATCTTGATGCCAGCGAAAAGTTTTGTATATCCGCTTACTCGATGGCCGCCGATGAAGTGGGAGGTGATTACTACGATCTGATTACCCATGATCTAGGTGAATACAGTCTTATCATAGGGGATGTGTCCGGTAAAGGGACCTCTGCTGCCTTTAATATGGCTCAGATGAAGGGAATCTTCCATAGTCTTGGTCGTCAAAATCTGGATTCAAATGATTTTATCATCCAGGCAAATCTTGCGCTGGCCCGCTGTCTGGAGAAAACCTCCTTCATTACGGCATCTTATTACAGAATAAATACGGAGAAAAAGCAAATAGAATTTACACGTGCCGGACATTGCCCTACTCTATTTTACAGAAAACAAACCGGGAATTCTGAGTTTCTAAAGACAAAGGGTATGGGCCTTGGGATTTTAAGAAACTCCGAATACTCAAAATACGTTCATAGTAATTCCCTGAGCTATGAACCGGGAGACATGCTATTATTACACACCGATGGAATCACGGAGGCGATGGATTCGAGTGGGAGGCAATTTGGTGAGCAAAATCTAAAAGAGACATTTGATAAATACAGTCATCTCGAACCTGAGAAGATAAAAGAAGGTATAATAGAGGAACTTTATACATTCCTCAACGGTAAAAAATTAGATGATGATTACACACTGGTGATCATAAAGTTCAATTAATGGTAAAAATTAGTAATAACGATATCGAAGGTGTACATGAAATTGTAGTGAATGGAGAGATAGATGCTAGCTCCTCCATTCACCTGGACAATGCCCTGGAAGAAGCCTTCAAATCACACAAAAAGATTCTCATTGACCTCAATGATTTATCATATATCTCATCTGCTGGATTAGGTGTTTTCATCGCTCGGCTGGAAGAGATTAAGGAAAATAAAATCACCATGATTCTGTTCGGAATGAACGAAAAAGTCAAAAATGTTTTTTCAATCCTTGGATTAGAAGAACTGTTAATGATAAAAGACAACAGGCAGGAAGCAGTGAAGGAATTTGAATAACCAGATTACCATATCGTGTAAAAAGTCAAATCTGACCCGCATCAGAAATTTTGTGGAGGAGACTTTGTCCTCTCATTCAATAGCTGAATTGGAGATGCACAAAATGGTCCTGGCTGTTGATGAAGTTTGTGCCAACCTCATCATACACGCCAATAATTGTGATGATCATATGCATCTGGAACTAACCATAAACTTTAGCGATGGTGCGGTTGAATTCGTAATCGTAGACAAAGGCCTTGGTTTCGATATTAATCAATACAAAGAACCCAAACTGGATGAAATTGTCACTTCGAAGCGAAAAGGAGGCTTGGGGCTAATGCTTGTTAAGAGAATCATGGACAAAATTGAGTTCTCAACTGAAAAGAATCATAATATTTGCAGGCTAGTAAAGAACATATCTTGATTTTCTTCAGGCGACATCTTCTCTTTTTATTTATACCTGTATTGATGGGATGCGAATACTTCCAGCCAAACGAGGCATTGACCGGAAGGAAAGTCGTAGCCCGAATTGAGGACGAAACGCTTTACCAGGATGACCTTGAAAGAACCATTCCAAGAAATATTTCCTCGGATGACAGTATCAAACTCGCGGATAAAATCGTTCAGGACTGGATAAAAAAGAAACTCCTCGTAAATAGGGCCCTGGAAGAGCTCGCACTAGATCAGGAGCAAATTGAAGCTAGAATTCAGGAATACAGGGATGCCCTTATTGTGCACGAATTTGAGAAACTATATATCAACTCTCATCTTGACACTGAAGTTGATTCCAGTGAAATTGGTGACTATTACCTGAATAATTCTGACAACTTTGTGCTGAAACAAAATATCGTTAGATGTCTCTTCGCACGTATCCCTAAAACAGCCCCTGACCTTCAAAGAATCAGGCGAAATATAAGGTCATACCCTAACGCTAATAAGGAAGACATTGAAGAATATTGTTTGCGTTATGCAATGAATTCATTTCTGGATGACTCAGTTTGGGTGAACTTCGAAGAGCTGATAATGGGAACACCTATTCAGGAAATAGATGACAAAATACGATGGTTAAACAACACTCAATTCAGTGAAACCCGCGATGACAGTTTCGTATTTTTTGTCAGAATACTTGAATTTAAAATTTCAAATGAGCTGTCTCCATTGGCATTTATCAAAGATGACATTGAAAGTATCATCATCAATAAACGTAAACTTGAATTAAAACGAGACCTTGAGACGACGGTATATGAGGAAGGAATTAAAAACAAAAGCTTTGAGGTACTTAAGTAGTCTAATATTCATTCTGGTGGTTCATATCGGATATAGTCAGTCGGATATGGTAATCGACAGGATCATAGCCAAGGTGGATAATTATATCGTATTAAAATCCGATCTGGAAAAGGCATACCTGGATTACCTCTCAAGAGGCGAATTCAGGCAAGGTGACACCAGGTGCCAAATTCTACAGCAGCTAGTTGTGAATAAGATGCTCGTTGCCAAAGCTGAAATAGATTCGGTATTGGTCGATGATGCTGAAGTTTCAGCAGACCTGACAAGAAGAATGAATTATATAGTCCAGCAGATTGGTTCCGCGGAGGAAGTAGAACAATTCTACGGTAAAAGCCTCGAACAAATCGAAAGCGAGCTATTCAATGAGATCAAGGAGCAACTGACCATCCAAAGAATGCAATCCGAGATTTCCTCGAAGATCAAAGTGACACCATCCGAAGTCAAAAAATTCTTTAACAATATTCCCACTGATTCCCTTCCTTATTTTTCTACGGAAGTGACGGTAGCTCAAATTGTAAAAAATCCGGAACCAGGTCCTGATCAGATTTCAGCTATTGAGAATCAGCTGATAAGTCTGAGAGGGAGGATAAAAGAGGGCGAATCATTTGCTGAGCTTGCAAGGTTGCACTCTGACGATCCTGGTTCGGCATCCAAAGGAGGTGTTTTACCATTTTTTAAGAGAGGTGAATTAGCACCTGAATATGAAGCCACCGCCCTTACAATGGAAAAAGGTGAAATATCATTGCCAGTTCGTTCTGAGTTTGGAATTCATATTATTGAACTACTTGAAAAAAGAGGGAATACTTTCAAATCGAGACACATTCTCAAGATTCCGAAACCTTCACAACGTGACATAGAAAAGGCAGAGAGAGAGCTGGATTCCATTAGAAATCTTATTCTAAATGACGATAGTATTACATTTAGAAACGCCGCAAATCAGTGGTCAGATGATGAGATCACTAAAAGCAGTGGTGGCTACTTCATCAGTAGTGACGGGGCAGCCCGACTTTCAGTGGAGTCCTTGGATCCCAATATATTCTTCACTATCGACACCATGCAGATCGGATCAATTACAAAACCAATCAGATTTACGAATCAGAATGGAGATGTCGCATTTAGAATATTGTATTACGAAAGCAAAGTACCGCCGCATCAGGCCAATTTGAAGGATGATTATCAAAAAATAGCACAGGCAGCAATCAATAAGAAAAAGTCTGAGAAATTATCTGAGTGGTTCGATAAAGCGAGGGAGGATGTTTACATTGAGATCATTGATGATTACGGATACTGTAATCTTGTCAACTAACAGGACTAATTAATGGCAGAAGAAAAAAATCTTAAAGAGGAAGCAGACCGTCTGTTTAAGGCATTTGAAAGTTTGAATGCTGAGATTTCAAAAACAATCATTGGACAGGATGAGATAGTGAAACTTCTCACCATTTCCATTTTCTGTGGTGGTCATTCCCTTCTTGTCGGTGTGCCCGGACTTGCGAAAACTTTACTTATACACACACTGGCTAAATCACTCAGCCTGAATTTTAATCGAATACAGTTTACCCCTGACTTAATGCCTTCCGACATCTTGGGAGCTGAGACACTGGATAAAGAACGAAACTTTCAATTCATCAAAGGACCCATATTCGCCAATGTAATATTAGCTGATGAGATCAACCGAACCCCACCAAAAACACAAAGTGCTTTACTTGAAAGTATGCAGGAGTATTCGGTGACAACCGCAGGCAAACGATATGACCTGGATAGACCGTTCTTTGTACTGGCCACTCAAAACCCGATCGAACAGGAAGGAACATATCCGCTGCCAGAGGCTCAGTTGGATCGGTTCATGATGATGATCAAATTGTCTTACCCTGACTATCAATCAGAGATCGAGATCGTGAAAAGGACCACATCCGATGTTATTCAGGAGGTAAGTTCGGTTATTTCCAAGGAGGACATTCTCACCTTCCAGGAGCTTGTAAAAAAAGTACCGGTGGTGGACAATGTGTTTGAGTATGCTGTCTCATTGGTGCACAAAACACGACCATTCACGGAAAAAAGCCATGAGATTAGTAACGAGTATCTTGAATGGGGTGCAGGACCACGTGCCAGTCAATTCCTGATTTTAGGAGCTAAGTGTCATGCTCTTATTTCCGGCAAGTATTCCCCGGATATAGAAGATGTAAAGGCGGTAGCATTGCCTATTCTTCGACACAGAATAGTTAGAAACTTCAAATCAGAGGCGGAAGGACTCACGGAAGAAAAGATTCTTGAGTCATTGCTCTAATCTAAAACTGTTTCAGAAAACGCATATCGTTTTCCGAGAATAGTCGGATATCATCAATCTCATACTTGAGCATGGCTATCCTTTCTATTCCCATACCAAAAGCAAAGCCACTGTAGATTTCGGGGTCAATGTTGCAACTTTTCAAAACATTTGGATCAACCATACCGGAGCCGGCAATCTCGACCCATCCTGTGTGTTTGCAGATCTTACACCCATCCCCCTTGCAGATAAAACAGCTAATATCAATTTCAGCGCTTGGTTCCGTGAATGGAAAATAGGATGGCCTTAGTCGTATCTGCGTATCCTTCCCAAAGAACTCTTTGGAGAAGAATAACAATGTTTGCTTCAAATCCTTAAAGCTGACTTCTTTGTCCACAAATAATCCTTCTACCTGATGAAAGAAGCAATGTGCTCTTGCGGAGATTGCCTCATTGCGATACACCCTGCCAGGCATAATAGCCCGAAAAGGCGGCTTTCCATTCTCCATCATCCTGATCTGTACAGTGGACGTATGGGTACGCAATAGATAATCCGGATTCTTCTCAATGAAATAAGTATCCTGCATATCCCTGGCCGGATGATTTTCCGGAAAATTAAGGGCCGTAAAATTGTGCCAGTCATCTTCAATCTCCGGTCCTTCTTCCACGCTAAACCCAAGTCTCTCAAAAATTTCAATGATACGGTTTTTCACCAATGAAATTGGGTGTAATTGACCAGTGGACTCAGGAATGTAAGGTAAGAACAGGTCCTTGTCTCGACCCGTTGTATTTCCATCGTCTTCTTGTTGTTCTACCAATTCCTTAAATCTGGAATTGGCCAGTTCCTTTAGCTCATTTAAAGACTCTCCAAACTCCCTTTTTAGTTCATTTGGAACGTTCTTAAACTCCTGGAAAAGATCCGTTATTACACTTTTCCTGCTAATGAATTTTAGGCGAAATTCCTCGAGGTCTGTTTTAGTCTTGACAGTAAAAGACTCGACCTCTTTCTTTAATGCTGCAACTTTTTCAATCATCCGGTCGCAAAACTAATAATCCAGGAAAAATAAACTGGCGTAAATTGATTAAACGATGGCCTTTATTTGGAAGGAATTGCCTGCCCCTTGGTAAGAGAACGAAACATATCTTTTTGTGACAAGTATTTCTTCAATCGTATGTCGCACAGTTTTCCAAAGGTGGCGGAAATCAAGGTGAGCATCAGAATTAAAAGAAAGTCACCCATAGAATTAAATAGCATCGTTAATGTTATCGCAGATATGTTAAAGAAAATCAGGATGATGGTCGCCTGGGAATGCGTGAAGCCTTGTCTTAATAAAACGTGATGCACGTGTTGTCTGTCGGCTTGAAATGGAGATTTACCGGTACTAATCCTGAGAATGAATACCCTTAAAGTATCATAAATCGGAAGAATGATCAATGCCAGCGACATTCCAATAACTCCTTCGAAACTCATCCACTCTCTGTTAGGTGCAATCATATTACCTTCATTTATAAATGTGAACAACAGGCATGTTATCACAAATCCAGTCACCAAAGAGCCAGTATCACCCATAAAGATTTTAGAAGGTTCCCAATTGAAAAAGAGAAAAGAAAGCATTCCTCCGCTTATAGAAAAACTTAGTATAGAATAGAAGGTGTTGCCAGATTGCCAGAACCACAAGCCAAGGAACAGGCAAATCAACAGTGAAATACTACCGGCAAGACCGTCTATGCCGTCGATCAGGTTAAAAGAATTAGTAAGTGCGACAAGGAGAAAAACAGACATGCCAACAGACAGGTAATAATTAATCTCTCCGATACCGAATAATCCGTAGAAGCCCGTTAACCTGACACCTCCAAAATACACGACAATAAAGGAAGCCAGAATCTGAACAACGATCTTCTGATCAGAATTCAAACTCGAAATATCATCACGAACTCCAAGGACCAATGAAATGATTATGGCTCCAAGGAAATACCTGTGATCAACCAAAGTTGCAAGTGGGACGGTGATAACAACAGCCAACAAAACACTGAAGTAGATAGACAACCCACCTAACGAAGGAGTGCTGTCTAAATGTATTTTGCGCGTATCAGGGTCATCAGTAAGGTTAATCGCCTTGAATAGCCTTATGATGATCGGTAGTGTTGAGAACGTCAACAGCGCAGATGTTATGACCGCCAGTAGTATCATAGTTGAGCGATGTAAAAGTAGGGTGATCGGCTATCATTACATTATTCCACCAAAAAATTGGCAGAATTTTAAACATAATTGTAAAGATCTTAAAGAATTCGGTTAATAAGCAGTCTCCTGGCCCCTGATTAGAGCCCCAATGGTGACCAAAATGATTTTAATATCGAAGAAAAAAGTCCAGTTCTGAAAGTAAAATCTGTCCAGTTTCACTCTCTTTTTAATATCGCTCAATTCCCTAATTTCACCTCGATAGCCCATCGACTGGGCAAGACCGGTGATACCAGGCTTATAAGCATGTCTTTGGAGGAACTTATCAATTTTGTACTTATAAACGTTATTCATTTGTATGGGTAACGGCCGAGGTCCTACTATGGCCATCTCTCCACGAAGTACATTGATGAACTGGGGTAATTCATCTAAACTTGTTTTCCGCAAAAATGCACCGAAACGGGTCACCCTTGGATCATTTCGTGTGGCCCATTTTGAGTCGGCCACTTCGTTCATTACCATAGTCCGAAATTTCAAACAGGTGAACTGTCTGTTATTCTTACCATGTCTCAACTGTTTAAAAATTGCTGGTCCAGGTGACTCCAACTTGATAATTAGTGCAATCAGGGGATAGAGCCAACTTAAGATGAATAATGTCACAATGAATGAAAAAACTATATCAAATGATCTTTTTACAAATCTATTTAGCAGACTATCCAATGGTAAACTGTTTACATCGATGACCGAAATTTGCTCAACAGCCCGGAGTGAATAGGTCTTTAGGTAATCAGTTTTGAAATGAGGTAATAATTTTACCTTCTTAAACTCGTCATCCGCAAGTTCTATGATTCTATTCAACGTTAGTTTGTCTACGTGATCACTTACATAGATGAAATCAAGCTTCTCCAGATTGGAATTAAAGAAATCCTCTGTTGATCCCAGTACAGGGTATTTTGAATCTGCGGATTTACCTTCACCATAGAAACCAACACACCTGATTCCCAGGTCCTGGTTAACATGCAAAGTATCGAATAATGAAATTCCTAAGTCATCGTATCCGATAATGACCGCTAAACGGAAATTACCTCCATATCTTCTGTATCTAATAAGAATCATATGAATAACGATTCTATATGAGGGTAATACAATCAGCATAAAGCCAAAAAACAATGCCATTGTTTCCCTTGGGAAATCCTGATAATTGATGAAGACAAGCAGGAAAGAGACTACTGCGATATAGACAATTACCGATCTGAAACCTCTCGCAAGGGACTTGGAATAGTGGGAGTTTCTTCCGATCTTATAATCCTTAGCGAAAAGTGAAATAACTGTCCAAAGAACAAGCGATGAAAGCCAGAAAATGACGCTCGTTGGATCAAAGATGGTAGTCTCAGCATTGTCAATCAATGCTGCTGAGCATAGAATCCCGGACAAAACCAGCAAATCTGAAACGATAAATAACGCCGGAAAGAGCTTATAAAATCTCTTTATCATAAATAGTTTTCTTCTCCGAAATTCAGAAAATTCTCACAAAGATAAGTCGTTAATTATCAATCGAAAGAATTCACTTTAAGAAACACCAATTGCAAATATGGTTGGAAAAAAATAGGCATCCACTCAAAGTTTTTATAAGTAAACGATGATAATTACTCTTTTCGTACACATTACCAACGTAGATTTGTCACTTGTTCGCTCTCGAAAATCAATGAAATGTAAACTTTTGTGCCTAATTCTGTTAGGAACCATCGCAAGTTGTAAGCCTGAAGATTTTAATGAACAGGTCATTTATTCCAGTGATTTTGAAGACGGAGCAATTAGCCAAATAAGAGGTGGTCAGATTTCTTCTTATGAAATGAATAATGTCCTGGGTCGCTTTAATAATTCTTCTATCAAGTTAGACTTCGATCTTAATAAATCACACGACTTCATACGTGTTGAATTTGACCTCTATATCCATGACACCTGGGAAGGAAATAATTTTAGTGACTCCGGGCCAGATGTATGGGGAATATCCATCAGAGACAAAGGATATTTAGTCAATAGGTCTGTTTACGTATTTGAAACTACTTTTTCGAATGGAGTTTGTGTTTCTTCATTCTGTCAACCTCAATCGTATCCAGACGGTTATCCATCTTACAATTTTCCAGGAAGCGGCGCTTTTGCCTCCTCAGTTTCAGCTTGCTTTACCAATAGTAAAACTACAATTTATCATGTTGACAAGGCCATTCCTCATCATGAGCCTAACTTCACATTGACCTTCTATGATCGATTAAAACAGACGAGGGGAACGGATCTTGTTTGCAATGAAAGTTGGTCCATTGATAATTTAATCATTAAAGCAGTCCAATTGGAATGAAAAATTTATCAACCAAACTCACCGTTTTTTTATTGATAATATTTGTTCAAACCTTATGTTATTCCCAAATAGTTCCAACGGGTTCAGCAAATATTGAGGAGACCTTAAGACGACAACAGCTGCTGGGGAACTTTGAATCCAGTTACAGTTTTTCAATAAGACCACTTCGTTTGCCCGATTCAATCAATAGCATAAGTGCTGGAGGGCAGGAATTTCACTTAAGAAGCCAATTTTTAGACCTTGGGAAAAATCTGCCAAAAATCTCAGCCCTTCCAATAGAGTTAAGAAATGAATACAACAGCCATCATCCAATTAGTTCGAACAATGGTAGTAAGGTTCCTGGTAGAGGTTATCAGTTTATTTTAAGAACTGGAATTGACCTTGAATTTGGACCGCTAAATATATATCTAAAACCTGAAATTTACTACAGTCAAAACCTGGAGTATGAAGGATTTCCAGACACTATTTCGACCCATATTTGGCAAGTACGGTATATATGGTGGAACGAAATCGATTTACCAGAAAAATTCGGAGATGATCCTATCTTCAGCTTCCTTCATGGACAATCAAAAATTTCCTTTGACCACAAAAATCTTTCACTTGGCGTCTCAACAGAAAACATCTGGTGGGGTCCTGGCAAGCGAAATAGCCTTATTATGACAAACAATGCTCGTGGATTCCTTCATCTTTCCTTCAACACAAAGGCTCCCCTAAAAACGCCAATTGGATCTTGGGAATGGCAGGTGATTGCCGGAAGACTTGAGCGATCGGGGTTTTCACCTCCATTCCCTTCCAGAATAAATTCAAATAATTTATACAACCCCCCTCCAAAAGATTGGAGATATCTTTCGGCAATTTCTCTTGTTTATTCACCCAAATGGTTAAAAGGCGTATCCTTTGGCATTAATCGAATGGTTCAACAATATTCGGAAACCGCTGTTACAAACAAAGATTACTTTCCAATTATTCTAAATGTTTTCCGACAAAACGACAATCCAAATAGGCAAGAAACTTTTGTGGATCAAGCCATCAGCACTTTCGTAAGGTTTTATTCTCCTGTTACTAACAGTGAATTCTATTTCGAATATGGAAGAAATGATGCTGCGCTGAACCTCCGAGATCTGATAATGTCTCCAGAGCATTCTCGGGCTTTCATAATAGGATTAACCAAGCTCTTTGAGCTATCCGAATCCGGCTACGTCGAAGTAAACATGGAAGTAACACAACTTCAGGAATCTGCAAATACTAATGTGAGGTATGCCGGAAGTTGGTATTTACATTCTCGTGTCAGGGATGGTTATACCAACAGAGGAGAGGTTCTTGGAGCGGGTATTGGCCCTGGCTCCAACTCCCAATCTCTTGAAGTCAACTGGGTAAACGACTTCAAAAAAATTGGTATTTATTTTGAAAGACTTGTTCATAATAATGATTTCTTCCTTTTGGCATATTCAGGCTCTCAAGATTGGCGCAGATATTGGGTTGACCTGACACCTGGAATTAAGAGTTCATGGAATTTCGATAATCTTGTTTTAGAAGGGAACCTCCTTTTCACACGGTCCCTAAATTACCAATGGGAATTACATAATAGCCCAGGAAATAATCCATACTTTGTTAATGGAAGAGATGTCTCTAACTTTCATATTGGTTTTCATGCTACCTATTTCTTCAATAAAAGTTTCAAGTAATTGAAAGCCAATCTGTTCATTGTGGGTGTTGCCAAAGCAGGTACAAGCTACCTGCATCAACTCCTGGCAAGCCACGATCTGGTTCAAATGTCTGAGATTAAGGAGCCACATTATTTTTCAAGGGCTAGCGTTCAAATTGAATCAAAACATGCAGGCAACGTTTCACAACTTAGTGACTATCATCAGCTTTTTCAGGAGTATCCTGACACCCAATACTTTGGAGAATCCAGTCCCAGCTACTTATGGGATGAGTTAAGTGCTTCAAAAATTCATGATTACAATCCTGAAAGCAAAATAATAATAATGCTTAGAGATCCTGTCGAGCGTGCTTACTCTCACTATCACATGGATCTCAATGCAAAAAGGGAGACAGATACGAATTTCCTAAATGCATTAAAGTCAGATCAAAAACGTCAGAATAGAGAATGGGGAAAAGCCCGACTATATATTGACCTGGGATATTATAATGACGCCATAGATCGATTCCAGCACGTTTTTGGAGTGGAAAATGTGCTAATCCTCAAATACGAAGAATTCTTTCCTAATCTACCTCAATCGCAACTAAAAGTCTGGAACTTCCTTTCACTGGATGCTCCGTCAAACGAAGATAAAATAGCAAAAAGGGTCAATGAAAGTTTTAAATTGAGTTCTTTTGGAAACTACCTAAGACGGACAAACGCCGCCAAATTTTTACCTGAAGGATTGAAACAAAGTATTAAGTCGCTCATGAAAACAAATGCCAAACCCTCAAAAGAGGCTGTGGCATATTTGCTAAACCTGTATAAGAGTGACATTCTGAAGTTAAAAAATGAACTGCGGGATCCCTTTTATTACGAATGGGTAAAAGCGCAATATGGCACGGACCTCGAAAGATCATAACCCGAGTGTAAAGAAGAACATTCTTCATCTGGGGTTGCTGCAGATTGTAAACTATCTCGTTCCCATTATAGCAATCCCTATAATTCTGAAAAGAATTGGTCTCGACAATTATGGGATTATTTCCGTTGCCCAGGCAACTATGATCATACTGGTTTCAATATCAGATTTCGGGTTAAATCTTACTGGCACGAGATTAATAAGTCAAAATCTTGGGAACAAAGAATTTCTGAAAAGAACCGCTACAAATATTCTTGCTTCAAGGATTTTACTAGTAATCGGTTGCTTTCTTGTGCTTCTGTTTCTTGTCAACATTATTCCCTTGTGGCAAAATCACCAATTGATGTTTCTTTTGAGTTTTTCCATAGTAGTAGGTCAGGCATTATTCCCCGTTTGGTATTTCCAGGGTATTCAGAAAATGCAATTTCTACTTATTCTAAATACAACCTCAAGAATAATTTACCTCTTGGCCATAGTAACCTTGATTAAGTCTCCGGAACAATACGTCTGGGTAAATTTCATTAATGGCGTATCATGGTTTGCCGTAAGCCTTATTTCGGCTTTAGTCGTGATCTTCCGACTCGGGATCGACCTTGAGGACCTGACACCGGGACGGATCATAAAGTTTCTTCGCTCAAATGCTTCCATATTTCTGGCAAATAGCGTTAATAACCTTTACCGCAATGGAAGTATAATCTTAGCTGGATTCTTTTTGGGTCAAAGTGCTCTAGGAATATATTCAGTCATAGATAAGCTAATTCAGTTTGCCAGAATGTTCTTCACCATCTTTTTTAGAGGTTTATTTCCAAGAATAAGCAGTCTTTCTGACAAACCTTTACATCATTTGCTTACGGTGATGAAAAAGCTGTTTTTATATGTATTCCCACTGATAGCCTTTGGTGCAATTGTTACGTTTTTCTATGGAAGTCAGCTCCTTCAGATTTTTTCTTCCGAATTGATGATTTCTGATACCGCACCATTTATGGGAATGCTGGCCATAATACCGATTCTCTTCTTGATTAACCTACCCATAAGCCTTGTGCTCGTGTCATTCAATTACAAGACACTTTACCTTGGGTTCAATCTTACACTCCTTGTATTATTTTGTCTAGTGGGAATACCTCTAACTTATCTTTACCAGGTAGAAGGAATTCTATCCGCAATTCTAATCACCGAAATTGTCACCTTCCTGATTTTTTCAGTTCTGCTTTTTTATGAGATCACCCAACGAGATCGCGAAATAGATCCAGGTATTTAGACGTAACATGATCCCAATGATATTTCTTAGTAATTCCCTCTCTGGAAGAAGTTTTCATACCATTCATCTTATCATAGTCATTGTCAATGACTTGAATTAAATCTGTTAATGCTTTGGCCTCTTTTTGAAAGAAAAGACCGTATTTCCCATTTTGAAGCATCTCACGGTTGAATCTGGTATCAAGCGCAAGTATACATGATCCATAAGCCATGGCTTTGAGCATGGTAGGATTAGTCCCACCAAATTCATGACCATGAATATATCCGTAGGCATTGTGGTACAATTCGGCTAAATCATCCGGATCCGTGACATAACCGGTAAAAAGTAATCTATCATCTTTATCTGCCATAGACTTAATATTTGATGCGAAATGATCTTTGTATGGCACATCCCCGACTATCACAAGCTTGCGCCTGGAATCAGATTCCATAAAACCTTTTACGATCAAATCGGAGTTATTGTCGGGAACCATGCGCCCCACAATCAGATAATAGCCATTCTCTTTCAGGTCCCATTTTGCAATTCTGGCAGGTTCCGTAGAGTGGCGGGGCTTCGCTCCATATGCTATGACCGTACTTTCCTTTCCAAATAGATCAAGGTATATGTTCCGCATTTCATCCGAGTCATTGACAATCCTATCAAAAACACGGGTAGATAACCAGGAAGCGAAGTAGAAGTATCGGGCACCGATCCCCCTCCATTTAGGCCTCAACCATTCTAATCCATCAACATTGATGACCGTTTTTTTTCTGAATAATTTCGTCAAAATTCCAAATGGCCCATTGGCGGAATTTACAACAAGAATTACATCAAACTGCCGAAAGATAGCATCGGTAAATGCCAGTAAGGAATGTGATAATTGACTCAGAACTTTGGTTTCCAAGGCGGGAAGGTATCTTAGCCTGATCCCGCTTAATTCAGAAGGGCGTTCTGAAAAGAGTCCTTTATGACAATAAACTGTTACATTAACCTCCTGCCCTACCAGCCTTTCAGAAAGCTCCCTTACAAATGTCTCATATCCACTGTAGACATAGGGGTAGCCCCTTGACCCAATGATGGCAACATGCATGTTGTATATCTTTAATGAGCGCCAAATTTATAATGATTCGGCTCCAAAAATTTTTACTTTTGCCCGAGTCTTAAGAAAAGCGGATGATTAATTTTTCAGAAATTGAAAGTAATAAGGAGGATCTTAGAGCGAGCTACCTCATGGCAAAGCCTTTTCCCTATCTGGTAATAGATGGTTTTTGCGATGAAGAAAAGTTAAAAAAAGCTTATGATGCGATTCCTGATCTGGAGAATAAAAGCAGGGACTATGTTTTCGCCAATAACAAGTTCGAAAAATCAAACTACAAGGAAATATGCCCGGAATTTAAAGATCTCTATGAAGAACTTAATTCCCAGCGTATGAATGATTTCTTGAGTTTCATCACAAACGAAGACGTTTTTGTGGATCCAAAAAATTTTGGAGGTGGATTACATCAAGGGAAAAAGAATAGCTTTCTCGACATGCACTTAGACTTCAACTATCATCCGATAAACAAGAACTGGTACCGAAATTTAAATCTGCTTCTTTATCTGAACTATGACTGGAAGCCTGAATACGGCGGACAGCTTAAGCTTAGGGACCTAAGAAATGACAAAGAGGACGAAATTGAAGTTCCCTTTAATCGCCTGATCATTCAACAAACCAGGGGATTTACGTTGCATGGTTATGATATGACCAGCTTTCCTGAAGGTATCTACCGTACGAGCATCGCGACCTATGCATATTCTGTTCACAATAGACACATCGAAAAACCTCGCACTACCGATTGGTTTCCTAAAGATGATGCTTCCGCGTCAAAAAAGTTTTTTGCGAAAAACTACAATACAGCGGTGCAAATAAAGAATAAGATTTTCGGTAGTGCGACTGCCAAGAATCAATAGAGTTACCGAAGGTATTCAGTAAATACCTTGGTGATATTCTTCTTGTATACAGATTCATTATACTTTTCGACGGCACGATCATAGGCGTTTTGACGGAGAATTTCTCTTTGACTTTTATTACCGGAGAGTTCTAATACCTGTTGTGCCATTTGAGTCGAATCATTCGGTGGATGGATAATTATTCCCGAACGTTGATCTTCGATCATTTCCACAGCACCTCCATGTCCGTTGACAATGATGGCCTTTCTTGTCACCATTGCTTCTAGAACAGTAGTTGGGAATGGATCCGGTAGCGTCGAAGGCAAAATAAAAATGTCAAAAGCTTCCAGGTACTGTCTTACGTTTTCATCGAATTCATGAATGTGAAAATGATCTGGTCTTTTTAATCCCGAGGCATCAGTACGGAACTGATCCATCAGGTTTTCATTCCCCATAAAAGGGCTACCCAGTGCCAGAAAATGAATATCATCAGCTTCCTCAAATACTTCACTTGCTACTTTTAGAAAGAGATCCTGACCTTTCCAATGACTTACACGAGCAATCATACCAACCAAAACATCCGAATTACTCAATCCAAGTTCCGCCCTGATGTCTCTCTCTTCCGATTGTTTTTTGAGGTACAAATCGATTTCAATTCCATTATTTATTACGATTGATTTCTCTTCAATCTCCGGACTGTCGATTTTCAAATTGTCGATTGTTGCCTGAGAAACTCCAATCACCTTCGTTGCAAAATTTTTATATAACCAGCAAACCCATTTTCTTATGATCAGAGGTTTCACATGTATTTCCCGGAGATGCCAGAGATGTGGAATACCCATAGTTTTCGATACGAAGCCCCCGATGATGACCGCTGAAGTATTACTATGAATCAGGGTAACCCTTTCTCTCCAGCAGAGCCACGTCAACCGAAAATAAGCCATAACAATGGTCAATACGAAACTGATCATCCCAAAAAACCCAAAGTACTTACGCCTCATCACAGCAAGGGGAAATACTCGCACTTTAACGCCCAATTCCTCCAAAGTCCCTACCAATGGACCTTGGTAGGGCAAACAAACCGTGATTTTTCTTTTGCTATCGATAAATGAGCGAACTGTTCTAACCAGGCTTCTGTCCGCACCATACAAATCACTGCTTGGATGAAGGAACAAGAGATGGTTTTTGACGGATGCCGACAATTATTTTCGGGTTTTGATTACACGGGCGGGATTTCCGGCCACTACGGAATAGGAAGGAACACTTTTTGTGACGACACTCCCGGCCGCTATGATAGAACCAGAACCCACAGTAACTCCCGCTAATATGGTACTATTGGAGGCAATCCAGCAATCGTCCTCGATTATTATAGTCTCTCTGGTAACGCCCTGCTCCTTCATAGGTATTTCCGTGGTTTCGAAATTATGATTCTCTGCGAAAAGACTCACTCGGGGTGACATCATGACATTATCGCCAATTTCTATATATCCGGAACATCCAATATAGCAATAGGGGCCGATATTGGAATTGTCACCCACCTTTAGTCCGGAGCCTTTCTTACCTCCGTATTGGTTTGTAGGCCTGATCAGCGAAAATTTCCCCAATGTCACATTATTTCCGAAGTTCAATCCCTGATCAGAAAGTCCATTTAATTCACAATAATCATCAATAAGAAAATTCCGTCCCGCAGTGACGTGCGAAAGGTTAAAACACTTAGTTCCTTTTCCTACCAGAATCAATCCGTTTGATTTGCGAAGAAAGAGTTTGAGCCACCATCCCCTTAGTATTCTTGGTGAAAGCATCATCAATGAAACAAGCTTGTCTCGGGTACTCCAATTTTGGTACCGATCCTTACCATCCATTTTTATGAGCCTAAACAGAATTGATATCATGATGAATTACCTCTAGAATTCTATCGACAGATTGCTTCCAGGAAAAAAACCGGAGACGATTTTCACCATTTTCAATCAGGCGCAATCTTAATGAATCTTCCTCCAATACCTGAGATATTTTATCAGCAATATCGTCAGGATTACTGGGGTCAAATAGCAGGCCGTCATCCCCAACTACTTCAGGAATTGCTGTCGAATTAGAAGCAATGACCGCTACTCTACAACTATATGCCTCCAGGATAGGTATCCCGAAGCCCTCATACAAACTTGGAAACACAAAAAGAGATGCATTCTCATAGAGTACTTTCAGTTCCGGATCTTTCACATGTCCGGTGATGATCACCCTTTCTTCAAGTTTCAATTCGGATATCAATCTTATTATATCAGGATAATCATCTACTTCTGACTTTAAAAGTCTTTGTCCGACCAGAACCAACTTCACGTCATTCCCAATTTTAGAAAAAGCCCTGATCAGATTTGGAATATTTTTCCGCTTCTCAAAAACTCCCACGAATAACAGGTAGTCGGACTCTTCAAGTTGATACTTCTTCAAAATATCGATCGATCCCGACTCCACCAATTTCTTCGGGCCATTATAGATCACATGGATCTTATCTCTTTCAAATTCCAATTTCTCCACTAATTCACTTTTACTGAATTCGGAGACAGTCAGGATACCTGTAGAGGTTCTGGCGCCGGACAATGCCAACAAGGAAAAGTAAAACTTCCAAACTGCATTATACTTCTGTGGTCCATCCCAGATATTGACTCCATGAAAAACCGGATATTTTTTTACCCCAAATGAAAAGAGCGGTACTACATAATCATTGCATATTAATGCATCACATTTTGTGCGGTAGGCGAGCAAAGGCAAATGAACTTCTTTCCAAAAGAAGTACCTGATATGCTCCCGAACTTTTTGAAGTTTAGTAGCTGGTGGGCTGAAGTTTTTTGGAGCCAATTTAATCAATTCAAGATCTTCCCGCGTTTCAAATTCTTTAAGTAGTTCATCCAGAACCGTTCGAATGCCGGTGCTTGCCAAATTCAAATCCCTGGTATCAATACCTATTTTAAGCATTTTTTGAGATGTCTTCAGGCAAAGGAGTATGCTTTAGCCGATTATAGCTCTGTATGCTGTATCCTACCATCCACCATGTCACTAGAGAAAAGTAGGTGTAATTTTCTGCATTGGCCGTAAATAATGGAAGCAGAAAAGCGAATTTGGAGGTCCCCGCAATGAATGGAATCACTTTTTCGCGTATATCCGGAGCCAGTCTAAAAGTCTTTAATGAAAATTTTATGGAATTATAAAGTAACATGATGTATAGTAGCATCCCCACGACGCCTAACTGAACACCGAATACCAGATACTGATTTTCACCACCTACTTTCATCTCATCATCTACCCCCCCGACATTGCCACTCATGGCTAATCCTATACCCTGCGGACTTGTCGAAATACTTTCTATAGCCTCCAGCCACTCTATTACGTGCCCCAGACTTGAAGCCTGCTGGAAAGTTATGGTGTCCCAAACAAACTCTTGCAACTCTTTGGAAGCGAAGAAAATGATGTAGGTAGCCAAACCCAGGAAATACAAAAATCCAATGACCAGAATGCTATAATATCTCAGAGAAATAGAAGCTATGAATAGCAAAAGGAAAAATGCCGCAAAAGAGGACCTGCTTATCGCAAAATACAGACAACCAATGGAAAGCAGGATAGTAAGGAGGTAGTAAATCTGATTGGTCCTGTGAGGTGTGGCAAGGAACAGTATGAATCCTGTGGAAATTGCCAGTAACATCGCAGAAGACATCTCCAGCGGGTTTGTGAAAAATGCCGCAAATCGTTTGTATCCTGCGGAAGTTTCAAACGTCCACGTTAATCCATAATTACCTTTGGGGTCTGTTTCATTGATGTCAAAGTTGTATTTGGGAAAATCAATAAGCGTCTGAAGATGGACATTAAAAATGTTTTCTAAAAATGAAGTGCAGAAGGCAGCAATAGAGATACCAAGGATCAAATTCAATATCGGATGGAGCTGTTCAAATCTGAGTTTGGAATTACGTCCGAGGAAATACGCAAATCCGAGAAAGTAGATGTGTTTTAAATAGACGAGCTTATTGAAAAGTGAGGCCGGTCCAATTGGCAAAATCGCATAAATTGTAGCAAGTCCAAGAAACGCAAGAAAAATGAAATCGACTCTGTGAAGTTTGAAGGACGTCGAAAAGATATCTCTACGATAGAAGAAAAACACCACTACGGAAACAATGACCAGGGCATCCTTGGTGTACTTAATAATATTGACCAGCATTGGAGAGCCCGTTTGCTGATAAGAAAGAATAAGCAGGGTGTTGTAACTGCAAAGGAAAAGCACAAAATAATAAAGTAAATAATCCTCTCTCCCCTCTATTATCACCTTCCTGGTAACGAAGAAAAACAAGCCCAGAAATGCCAGAAACAAAACTATGAAGAGAAGCGTCATCATAGTTTTAATGACTTCTTTGAAGCGAAACCATCGTAAAATCCAAGCAAAGAATATTTAAGCTTCTTCAAACGGCCTCTGAGAAGAAAATATGCGATGTAGCCAGACAACTTAAAAAACTGGTACGAGAAACTGGTGAGTTTGAAAAAGCCTCTTGCATGGCTTTTGACCAGAAAAATATTATTTCGAATGTTCAAATAGTGGACAATCGGATTCACCGACCCCTCTCTTTGTTTCAGCGTAATGGATCCTCCGGCATCATGGTATATCACCGATGCAGGAACCATATACAATTTATAACCAGCTCCCCTTATTCTTAAAGACCAGTCCACATCTTCCACATAGGCAAAGTAACGATCATCCAGTAAACCAATCTCCTTCAAAATTTCGGCCCTAATCAAAAAGCAACAACCTGTGATCCATTCAATTTCATACGGATTTTGCTCTGCATCAATCGGATTTGTGCCCTTACCTAGAACATTAGCCGTCATCCATAAGTGATTTATTTCGCCTCCGGCATTCCAAACCCGGTCACGATCAGGATTCGAAATTATGAGCGGCTGTACGGCACCGGTATCGTCTTTACTTCTGAGGTGATCAACCAATTTTCCAAGAAAATCCGATTCTACCTCGGTATCATTGTTAAGTAACATCACTAAGTCAAAATCATCCTGAATGACTTGATTCAATGCTGCATTATTGCCTCCGGTGAAGCCAATGTTTTTCTCTAATTGGATTACCTGGTGTACCGGGTACTCCTCAGTCAGTATTTTACCTTCTTCATTTTTACTGCCATTGTCGACTATGAGGACCTGAAAATTTGGGTAAGAAACTTTGCCAAGAGACTTTAGGCAACGACGCGTCAGTTCTATGCCGTTCCAATTGACGAGTACAATTGCAACCGATGGATTTTGAATATCCATTTAATTCTTCATTGCGGCCTCATATACTTGTTTCACGGTGAAGAAACCGACCATCACAAATGCTCCAAGGAAAACACTGATGACCAATAAAGGCAGTTTGTCATATTTGTCGTTGATCAGTGGAAGAACCGGTTCATCTATTACCTGAATTAAAGGAATAGCATTTCTGTGCTGAATTTCGGCTAGTTCCAGATTTTTAAGAATTTCCTTGTACACAGCTCCTGAAGTCTCGATGTCCAATTGAAGTTTTCTGTATTCAACACTGTTTGAAGAGACCAAATTGACATCCGGTGTGTAAGATGCTTGCCGCAATAGGTCATCAAGTTTCTTTTTCACGCTATCAGCCTGTACCTGGAGCACCCGTAAGTTTTCTCCGCTCTTCTTAGTTTTAGTATGTTGATAAAACTCGTTCACATTAGATACCAGATATTCATTAAAGTACTTTGCGAACAACTTATCTTTGTGACTGACAGCTACCCTTAGGATCGAAAGCTTACGACTCAACTTATCAGCAGACATATTTTGATCCCGAAAGTCTTCAATGATTTCAAGCGCTATGCTATCATGGCTTACAGTGAATTCTTCCAGTGGGATTTCAAATGTAAGATCCTCCAGACCAGGCTCTTCTCTCCATTGATCTTCAAATCCCTTGAAACGTGCTAGTCTTGTGATGAGACGTTCGGTCTGTCCGTTAATGGTGGGTTGTTCATAAAACGTCTTGAGGAGCATCTTATCAGATCTATAAAGCTCCACAATATTATCCGTCCTAAAAATGACACTGCTTTCAGAATTCCCCCCAAGATCTACATCAGCCAGGCCTGCAATTGAAGATAATTCACCAAAGTCGCTGGATCCACCTACATCCAGCACAAAAGTGGTCCTGGCGGTGTAAACAGGATCACGAAGTAGTTGATACAGGAAGAAGGAAATAGCGATCAGAAAACTTCCAACACCAATAATCAACCAATTGCGAAGCAGATAATTGATCCACGATTTTAATTTCAATATTACATCCCGAAATGAAATTCGGTCTTCTATTATATAGCGTCTCTCTTCCATTATGGGGTTGCGTTGTTGTAAATCTGAGTAACCAGCAATGCCAAAGTGGCCAGACCCGTACTTAGTCCAATTAGATCTGACGGGGCTAATGGAATCTTGATTGGCTTCACCGGAACAATTACTTCCGACCCGGGTTCAATACTGGGGTACGACCTGAAGAAAAGGAAACTTTTGGTTCGAGCTACTTCCCCGTTTGCGTATACAACATATGTACTGCTCTTCTTCGCTCTTGTGTCAAAGCCTCCCGCTTTGTCTATAAAATACTTAAGGGATTTGCCCGATTCGAAGCGTACCGTATTTGGAAACAAAACCCTCCCTCGCAATCGAACCGTTTTTAGTTCCTTGGGTACGTTGATGATATCTCCTTCTTCCAGGATAAAGTCCTCCGGAGAATTGGGATTGTCAAGGATTTGTTCAAAATCAAGCGCTATTGATTCAGATTCTTTGATTTTGACATCCGATAAAAATGGGTTTTTTGCTGCTAATTCTGAAAGCCTGTTCTTCTTTGCTTCATTGGCCATATTCAGGTTCACAAACTCCTGCCGACTCATGTTGTCGAGTTCATCCAGTACCTGCGAGACAAAAATCTTGTCGGAATCAGAAAGAGTTGCGGTGTCCAGAGAGGTCAAAGCTTCCTTCAAATTCTGTCTAAGAGTTTCTATGTTTTGTTCGTTACTGAAAAATTCTGTCTTTCTAATCAAAGTGGCACCTTGTGGATAAGCCTTCGATTTCAAGCCTCCGGCTCTGTTAATGACACTCGATATCCTTTCATCATCATGTTGCAGTGTGTATGTGCCCGGGTATTCAACTTCTCCCGAAACCACGACTGTTCTTTCTTCAAAGTAATTCGGGTCACGTCTGACCACCACATGATCAAAGGGTTTCAATTTCGTTTCTTGCCCTGTATCATTTGACAGTGAGCTATCTACACTCACCAAAATAATTTCCGAAAGATTATCGGTAGACTGATTGTCCGGACGTCTGGAAATTTCAACCTTACTAAGTTGTGCAGATTGCTTGACTCCATTTGCCAGGAATACCAAATCCTGAACTGACATATTTCCGGAATACCGGTAAACTCCGGGCTTATTGACTTCACCGGAAATTCTTACAAATCTCTCTTCCTTCAAATCGTGAATACTAAGAATTCTGACTTTGTCTTCCGGTCTTAACTCAGGATCTACACTTCCGATATCATTCAAATCAACCGTGATTGTCTCGGTATTAAGATTTTCGGTGTTACGGATAATCAATGCCCTATTCATGAAGGCATCTCCGGTAAGGCCATCAGACAGTTCTATAAGATCGGAGAGCTTCATACCCTCAGTTAAAGCATAAGCTCCGGGACGAAAAACAGAACCTTCGATCTGCACTCTATTTCTGTATTTATCCAAAATACGTTTGACTGTATAAACATCACCAGGTCTTGCGTCAAAGAAATTATACTGGGTCTGATACATGTCACTGATGACCTTTTGGCCAGCCAGTACCCTCTCTACCCCCACTTTTTCCCGATAGGCAAACTCTGAAAATCCCCCGGAGAAATTTAAAAGGTCTTCGAAGGTTTCTCCATCTTTTAATTCATAAATGCCAGGTCTCTTTACTTCACCTTTCAGCTCCACCCGCTTCAAATAGGGTCCTACAAGGATCACATCGTCGTTTTGAAGTCTGATGTTTGTACGAGTGACTCCATTGATCAAAAAGTCGTAGAAGTCTACGGTAGATATAAGTTCGTTATTTCTAAATACTTTAATGTTTCTCAAAGTCCCCATTTCATTTGGACCACCCGCTACATAAATTGCATTAAAGACTGTTGACAAGCCATTTACGGTATAGGTGCCAGGCATATTAAGCTCACCTACAACGTTTACTTTTAATGTGCGCACCTTTTTCACCGAGAGTTCCAAACTTGTTTTGGAATTAGGACTGGCTAGATCAGGGTAAACACGGCTGTATACCCTTCTGACCCTGTTTTCTGCCTCCGTGAGTGTCAGCCCAGACACTGCTACAGGACCAATATTGGGTAGTCTGAGATTCCCATTAAGGTCGACCCCGGTTGTGAAATTTCTCTCGGAAGCTCCGTATATATCTACTTCCAGTTGATCTGTAGGACCAATTACGAAGTCATCCGGAACAGGAATGAGCAGGTTGGTTTCGAAGCTCAGATTACGAGTGGAAGGGTTGAACAGGTTGTAGCCAAAATACCGGGATGAATCAAATCCCACGTCAGCCCTTAAAGCTTCATTGTATTTGGTTCTGTTTACAGAAGGGGTTGATGGTTGTTTCTCTTCTTCAACAGGGTCTGGCTGGGTAGTCGGAAGATAGCCCTGTGACTGCGCCATATTCAGCAGCTCCTGATCGGAGTACCCCATTGATCTGGCTCTTTCCAGCAATTGCATTTTTTGCTGGTCGGACATACTATTAAGATTTTCAGGAATTTGGCCTAATAGTTGAATGGAAACTGAGATAAAAAGAATTATCGTAAAGTATCTGAAATTGAATCCTGAAAGCATTTGAATATGTGAATCTAAAGAGGCGGCAAAGTTATGGTAAATCGTGGAGGTTACCGTTAAAGCTCTCTAGTTACTTGGTGTCTAATACCTCGAACCGTGAAACTTTACTTTTGAATTCAGGAACTAATCCTTTCAACTTCCTAACCATCTCAAACTCATTTCTATCCTCAAGGGATTTTTTGATGGCTAATATCATTAAATTGACTTGCTCATAGTCATTATTTTGAACATCGGCAATCATGATCTTCGGATGATGAGTCTGTTTCGTGTTTTCCTTATCAGATAAAACTTCCTCATATAATTTTTCGCCGGGTCTCAAACCAGTGAATTCTATATCAATGTCTTTACCCAGAGTAAGTCCTGCCAGTTTTATCATTTTTCTAGCAAGATCCAGGATTCTGATTGATTCGCCCATATCAAATACGAATATCTCCCCTCCGTTACCCATTGATTCTGCTTCCAATACAAGTGCACAGGCCTCAGGTATTGTCATAAAGAATCTTGTGATATCAGGATGAGTAACTGTAATTGGTCCTCCCTTTTTTATTTGTTTTCGGAAAAGCGGAATGACAGAACCATTAGAACCCAATACATTGCCAAACCTTGTAGTTATGAATTCCGTCCCCTCGTTAGCGAAATTCAAGGACTGAACATACATTTCAGCAGCCCTTTTGGTAGCCCCCATGATATTCGTTGGATTGACAGCTTTATCGGTGGAAATCAGAACAAATTTTCTGGTTCCATATTTAACAGAAAGATCAGATAGAATCTTGGTACCTAGAACGTTTGTTTCTATAGCCTCAAATGGCATACTTTCCATCAATGGTACGTGCTTGTATGCAGCAGCATGGAAAACTATTTCTGGTCTGTGTTTTTTGAAAATATACTCTACGGCTTTTGGATTGGTGATATCACATACCACCAATTCAACATTGCTTAGTATTTTATACCTTTCAAGTAGGTCGTGATACAGGTCATGCAAAGCACTTTCAGCCTGATCTAGCAGTACAATTTTAACTGGTCCACACTTGACCAATTGATTACTTAACTCGGATCCAATGGAACCCGCCGCTCCGGTAACCAGAATTACTTTACCGGAAAATTGATCAACAGTATTTTTTGAGGCAACATTAATTGGGTCACGGCCCAGCAGGTCTTCAATGCGTATGTCCTTGATTTGGTTGACACTCAAATTACCACCCACCCACTGATCAACATTTGGTACTTCCCTTACCGCCACCGAATACTTCAGACACTCTTCAATGATCCATTTCCTTCTTTCATGCGGTAAGTGTTCAATTGCAATTATTAGCTCATCCGTTTCATAAGTATCGAAAATCTCCTTCAGAGATTTTTCAGGCCTTAGAATGAGCCGCCCATGAATTCGTGTGTTGGAGAGTTTTGGATTGTCATCAACAAAAGCCTTTAAATTGTAACCTTTCTGGCGGTTATCAAGAAGTAGTTGCGCTGTGGTTCTTCCCGCCAATCCGGCGCCATAAATCAAAATAGACTTTTGAGTGGTGAAAGATGAAATTCCATAATCGAATAACTCCTTCACCAGAAAGCGATAACCAACCAGAAATGAGGTAACCAAAAAAAATGAAATCACCAAAATAGAATATGGATATATGAACTCCCCATTCTGGACATATGACAATCCATTAAAGGCAATCAAAAACCCATTTGCAGTAAAAACGGTTTTTATCACATTAAATGCATCTTCCTTGTGGGTATACCTAATAATCCCCGTATGAGCACGGAAAATATGAATTGATACAAAATATGAAAAGATGAAATAGAAATAGCCCGGCCAGGTAACGTAGTTCAGTGACTGGTCGACTTCGAAGTTAAACCTTAGAAGAATTGCCAAAACGAAACCAATGGTTACTAAAGATAGATCCATGGTAATACGAATCCATCTTGGCAGAATGTTTATTTTCTTCAGAAGATATCTCATCTGTCTAATTGAGATGTTGCAAACATACTATGGTTAAACCAATAAACGCCAATTAGTGTTAGTTATTTGGCTGTAGCGAATTAACCTTTCTTCTTATCAAAATGTATACCACAGCAAGCAAAAGAAGAATGGTAATGAAATATATCCTCCCAAGACTAGGAAAGTGAAACATGATAATTACCCAAATACTTGAAATGAAAAACTGCAAAGAGGCATAACTAATGCTGACTGATAGATGGGAGAATTTCATTTCATTAACAAGGAGTTGATAAATATGCATTCTGTGAGCTGAAAAAATATTTTGTCGCTCAAAAAGTCTTACAACTATGGTCAGGCCACTATCCATACCATAAATCGCAACCAGGACCATTATCGATATCCAATTTGTTTTTAGTGCAGCTATGATTATGATAAAAGCGAAAATCAAGCCGAGACTTATGCTCCCGACATCCCCCGAAAAGCATTTTGCCGTCTTACGCACGTTGTAAAACCCAAATACGGCCGAAGATATTGCTATAAAATGAAGTAATTCCAGATCAACAATGTCAAATTTCTGATTAAGGATGTAGATCGGAATTATAATGGAAACACTATACAGAACAGTCATCCCATTAATCCCATCCATAAAATTATAGGCATTAACAAATCCTATTATCATAATAATCAGTGTTACAAACGTCCAAATAGGAAATTCAGCATTGACTTCAATTAACAGGAGTATTGCAGACAAAAGTTGAAAAATAAATCTTGTGACATTGGGTAAACTCCATCTGTCATCAAGGAGGCTAATCAAACCCAGCAGACAAAATCCGAAATAGAAAAATGTATGATCCGCATCAAAAACTATCCAGTATAAGATTACTGAAATGTAAAAGGCTATTCCTCCTCCTCTAATAACTTCCCCGCGATGTGAGGATCGCTCGTTGACTCTGTCAACTATGTCAAACTTAGATGCAAACTGAAAGTAAACATTTAAAATTACAAAGAGTAAAATTATGAGTATTACGTAAATCACTTCAAATTCTTGTAGTAATCCACCATTTGCTTGATACTTTCATCTATGGACAGTGGAGGCACAAATTCAAGCTCTCTGTAACTGGAGTTCGAATCGATTTCAAGTGAACCGAACAACCGTTGGTAAACTGAAGGTTTCAGGATTCTTAAAAATATTGAAAAGCCAGGCAACTTAAAGATTCTAACTGAATCAAAATGACTTCCAATTTTTCTTACAAATTCAGTCGTAGATATTGAAGGCTCTGACGGTAGTATTATTCCCCCATAATTCCTCTCCATTACTACCTTAACCAGTGCCACCAAATTGTCCAGCCCAATCATACTGCGCCTATTCCGAATTCCTCCAAATGGAACCATTTTTACACGGTCTATGAATCTGATCAGATTGTAAATATTACCCTTAACACCCGGTCCAAAGACCACGGGAGGCCTAATGCAAGCAACTTTGAAATTCTCATCAGCCAAATCAAATAGGTCATTTTCCGCCTTCAGCTTACTTAACCCGTAGGCGTCATTGGGTTCGCAGACTGTGTCTAAAGTTAATGGCGAATTAGAAAAATCCAATCCGAATACTTTTATGGTACTCATAATAATAAAGTGACGTACCCCAGTTGATTTTGCTATTTTGGCAAATTCAACTGTTTTATGATGATTTACCTCAAAGTACAATCGTTCATCGGTCTTTCCCATTCGATGCGCTATCCCGGCAAAATGAACAACCACATCAATATTATCAGGGTGAAATTTATTAATGTCGAGATCAGTAAAACTTAATGGTCGAATACTTAAATGTTTGTCATTAGAATACTTCTCTACAAATCTGGAACCAATAAATCCGGAAGACCCTGTCACTATGATGTTGATCATAAATAAGACAAAATTGAATCCGACATTTTATTCATTATCTGCGAACGAGAAAATTTGGAAATAAAATCAGATCTATCCACTTTGTGAAAAGAATACCCATTGATCTTATTTACCATCATATTGACGTCCCCTGGAGAAAAAAGAATGTGACTTGACACATTTTGCTTAATAAACTCTGCCGCATAACCTGAAACACCGGCTATCATAGGAACATTGAAAGTTGCGTATTCGAAAATCTTGGATGGTAATACTTTTTCAAAGGCTGGATAATCATTCAAATGTAGAAACAGAAAACCCGTATTTTTATAATATTCTATCAATTCTTTCCTATTCACAGGTTGAATAAGTTCAACATTCGGTACCGAATGCTTTTCCAATTGCTCTGTTAACTCTTTTAGCCTTCCTCCGTTTCCGATAATTCGGAAACGAAAATCAGGAAGCTTTGCTGCCGCCTTGGGTATGATTTTCTCAAGACCTTGTCCTTCTCCAATATTTCCGGCATACGTAATTACGTTATTTGTATTATCATTTTTTTCAATAATGTTAAGATTCAAGAACTCGTCATCTATGCCATTTGTGAAGAATGTGTATTTGGGTCTGTTATACTTATGGAAATACCTCTTAAATCCCTCCGAAACGAGATTTATATGATCTGCATTTCGAAAGGTGTATGACTCAATCATTGTCAAAACGGGTATGAGAAAAGTCTTGATCATTTTTGACTTAAGAACATCTTTCATGGTATCAGTAAAAATATCCCGGATGTCAAGATATAGTTTTGAATCTTTTCTTTGTGAAATGACCTTGCCCAGAAATGCTGTGAACAATCTTGAGGAAGAAGCGAAAACCAGGTCATATTGTTTTCCGCGTGTTATTTTCAATGTTTGAAAAAAGAAAACAAAAAAAGATTTTATCTGATCTATAAAACCAGACTTATGTTGTGGAATAAGAATACGATGGATTGTCATTCCATCGATTTCTTCAAAGACTGGTGCCTCGGCCGTATAGTTTTGATATCGATTTGGAACCGTAGTTATTAATTCTATACTTGAATCTTTACCTAGTTTTGATTTCAAGGATTCTGCCAATGGAGAATTTCGAAAAGATCCAGCACAAAGATCCGGTTTAAAATAAAAGGTCAGATAGAGGATTTTCACTTTGCCAGAGATAGCAGATGATCGACAATGCGCGGAGATGTCTTCCCATCCCACAATTCAGGAATCTGGCCTTTCTTCCAATTACCCGAAAATAACCTGTCCATAGCTGGTTTAATATTCTTCGGGTCAATTCCCAGTAATTCATTAGTCCCTATTTCGCAGGTTTCTGGCCTCTCCGTGTTTTCTCTCAATGTAAGACATGGTATGCCCATTACTGTCGTTTCTTCTGTAATTCCACCTGAATCGGTAATTACCGCCTTGGCGTTTTTGACTAAGTAATTGAATTCAAGATAGCCCAAGGGGTCAACTGCATGTAAATTAGTGTGATCGATTCCGATATTCTCAAATACTTTCAATGTTCTTGGATGAACCGGAAATACTATTGGAATCCCACGACTGTTGGTCACAATTTCATCAATGATCGTCTTCAAATTATGTTGTTGGTCCACGTTAGCGGGACGATGCAAAGTCATGACGATGAAATTTCTCTTTCTCAGGCCAATGATATCCCAGACTTCGGGTTGTTTAAATCCATCCCGATGTTTCATAAGTGTATCGATCATAGTATTACCTACAAATAGAATTCTACTGCCATCAATCCCCGCTTTTTTAAGGTTGCTATTTGCCACTTGGGTAGTAGTATAGAAATAGTCGGTAATACTATCGGTCACCATCCTGTTTATTTCCTCAGGCATGGACAAGTCATGAGATCTTATCCCTGCTTCGACATGGGCTAGTTTTATATTCAACTTTTTTGCAGCGATACCGCATGCCATAGTTGACGTTACGTCTCCTACAACAAGAGTCAGATCGCATGGCTTTTCTAATAATAGTTTTTCATAACCAGTCATGATTTTAGCTGTCTGTTCTGCTTGTGTCCCGGAACCTGCGCCAAGGTTAATATCGGGTTCGGGAATTCCCAGTTGCGTGAAGAAATCACCACTCATCTTTTTGTCATAGTGCTGACCTGTATGGACAAGGCGATACTTTAATCTGGTTTCACCTGAATTTGTTAGTCGATCAATTTCGGAAATGATTGGTGCGATTTTGATAAAATTAGGTCGTGCTCCAGCTATTATGTCAACTAGCATTTTCGATTATTATTTTGCTGATGGGTTTCAGAAATGCCACAAGTTTTGTGGATGGAATGGTTTTATTAAAACCAGCCGCAAAGTTATAAGATTTTAGCTCCATTGAAATGTAGCCTTCAAATTTCAGAATCAGGTCCCCTACTCGTAGATTTTTTCCTTCGTGAGAAACTGTACAGTCAGGGTGGAAATGAAGATTGGAATGTATTTCTATGTTTTTTAGATCACCCGTAACTTCATCCTGAAAAATAATATTATCTCCCACGTGAACAGATCGACTTAGAGTAAGACCATATTTTCTATATCCATTATGAGATGCGGCCACATGATTGGGCTCATCATGTAGAACTTTGACTTTAGCTCTTTGCCCAACTCTAAATCCCCCCCAGGTGTCACTTGAGTTTTCTCCATTAATTGATAGCGTATTATGAAAAATCGTTGATCTCTCAAGGTCTCTGGTTTTATTCTTTTCGTAAGTGGAAATTCCAGGATCTACTATAACCGGATTTCCGTCGAACCAAAGTTCAAAACTAAAAGTATCTGCGTGCGCATGACCTGGCTGATAACTTGGTCCCACATGGCCAACATCGATTATCATTTCTAACCCTCTCGCTCTTAACTTTCTATACCCTGATTCATTCAAAGGAATCAATTTCTTTTTAATGGATAAGTCAGATGCGTACTTGTCCAGAATTTTATTGGTTCCACAAATTCCTCTCGCACTATCATTTAGCAGGGGAATAGTATTTGAAAAAGAGACTTGATCTAACCAACCTAACATCCTACTGGCATAGCTATCAAGATCGATTTGACGTGAGGGGTTCCAATTGGAGGTTTTTGCAATCTGGGAGCAATCAAGAACGCGATACAACATAATTTGATGATACATCGGGCTTAATTCAAAATGCCCCCCGTCTTTTAAAATCTGTTCGCCCAATTGCTTCTTAAGAATACTTACTGCGCAATTGTATAATCTCGTATCCTGATAAAAGTGTCCGGCAAAGAATAAAGCAAAGGCATTTTCTAATAAATGATTGCCCAGCAAATGATATTCCAGCCTACTTTTTAAATGATAACTCTGTTGATATAACGAATCTGTAATGTCCGGAGGAAATTCATCAACTCTGATCAGGAATTTAATCCAATTCATTATGCGAAGGGATGTCGGGTAGGGCTCCAGACCGTCCTTGATAACGGGCATTTTTTGAATGAAATCATTAATGAGAAAGAACCCCTGATCTGCCGAGAGATTTGGAGAATGGAGGAATTCAAAATAATTCAAATTATAGGTCCATAGCTTCCCGAAGGAGTCTTCATTCCAATTAATACCAGATTCTGGGAATTCTTTTTGTTTATTGATAAAATCAAATCTGATATTGGTATCTATAAACTCTACTTTGGCTTGTATGTATAGGTAAAGTTGAAACGGAAATGGAGTCGGTACATGAGCCAAATCAGGAACCTTATTCGATTTAACTAGCCTGTAGAGAACCTGATGATACAGCTGTACGGGTTTGAGAAATTTTAAGGTATGATAGTAGCGTAGAATTTTAGTCAACATCTATCCACTTACCAGATTTTAAGGACTCCAAAGCTAAAATACTGGTCCTACTAACATTTAGGATTTCATGCCATGGAATAATTGGTTGTCCACCTTCTTTTAGAGAGGCATTAAGTCTACTAAATTGGTTAAAATGACCTTTATCGAGACTGCTCTTGAAACTTCTGAATCCTTTAACACCATAGCCAGTGGTTTTTCTAAAGTTGTCGATTATTAATACCTTCCCTTGAGCAAAAACTTCAACTCTCTCTTTGGAATAACTCTTTGAGCCATTAGAGAAATAATTTAGCACCCCGTTCGAGCCGTTCTCGAATTTTAACAGGATTGACGCATTATCGGTGTTTTCTTTGGGGCTGGTGCCTAATGCACTCATGCACACAGATTTAACCGTACTGCCTGAAAGAAAAACCATTAGGTCTATGTAATGGCATGCCTCTCCTAAAATTCTTCCTCCACCTACTGCTGGATCATGCACCCAGGAATCGACTGGTATAAATCCTGCATTCATCGTGCAATTCATATTGAGTATAGCGCCTTCTCCTATTAAGGATTTCACTTTCAAGGCGTGTGGAGAAAACCTCCGGTTAAAACCAACGGTTACAGACCTTTCAGATTCATGAACCGAAGAATCTATGGCATTTATCTCATCAAGCTTTAATGCGAGTGGCTTTTCAACGAATACGTGCTTACCAGCCTTTAGCGATTTAAGGATCATGGAGGCATGGAGATCATGACGAGTGGTTATCAGTGCCAAATCAACTTCCGAATCCTCCAAAGCATCCTGGTATCTACTACTGGCCAAAGGGATTTTAAATTTATTGGCAAGAGACTTAGCATTCAACCCTCCGGCACTTACTATGTATTTAACGTCTGCTCCAACCTTATTTAATACTGGTAATATCATAGTATTGGTAAAATTACCAGCTCCTATAACACCTATTCGACCATTTGTTGGCTTTAGGGAAGTTCTATGAACCGTTACCTGAGTAGAGTATTCTTCTTGTTCGGGATAATTTATAATAGACGCAATCGAGTCGGATTTCCCGATTTGTCCATAAATCTTATGGTAGTTTTCCAGCTCTACCTGCTCGGTAATTAGGTCACTTACCCTCAATTGCCGGGTAGAAATGGCTTCCAATATGGCTTGAAAATTTCTACGTTCTGTCCACCTTACAAAAGGCAATGGATAATCAATCCCTTTTTGTTCATAGTCGTCATCATACCTACCAGGCCCATAACTACATGATACCTGGAATGTTAATTCCTTTTCGTAAAAATCAGCCCTGGAAATATTCAATCCTATCACTCCGACCAAGATAATTCTACCTCTTTTTCGGGACATTTGAGCTGCCTGAGATATGATGTCGTTACTTGGACTAGAAGCAGTAATAATTACCCCATCTGCACCAGTCTGGGTTGCTTCCATCACAAACTTAACCGGGTCTATTGACGAAACCTGAATCGCTTCGATTCCTAACTTCCTGGCCAATTGTATCTTCTTTTCATCAAAATCAGTTCCAATAACTCGACACCCGTTTGCCTTCAACAATTGTGCGGTTAGCAAACCAATTAGACCTAACCCTATGACAACAATGGTCTCTCCAAATGTCGGACTAATAAGCCTTATGCCTTGTAATCCTATCGAACCAATGACAGTGAACGCTGCATCTTCATCACTTACATTATCAGGAACTTTAGCAACGAGATTTTTGGGGACACAAACATATTCCGCATGATGGCCATTTGAAATGACCCGATCTCCTACCCTGATATCATTTACATCATTTCCGACTTCTTGCACTACACCTACATTACAGTACCCAAGTGGAAGTGGTTGGTTAAGCTTACTAAAAACAGTTTCTAAAGTGGGTTGCAATCCGTCTGTCCGAATCTTATCAAGAACCATCTTGACTTTGTCGGGTTGCTGGCGGGCTTTTTGAACTAAGTTGGCCTTTCCAAACTCCACCAACATTTTCTCGGTTCCAAGTGATACCAGGCTTTTCCTGGTTTTAATCAATACGGTTCCCTCTTTTACAATTGGTGCCGGCACATCTTCAAGAATGGTCTCACCGGACTTTAGGTTTTGTATGATTTGTTTCATTCAATCCGTATAAAAAATTAAGTCTTCAAGATATACTCTGAGCTCATTAAAGATATGGCCAACTTATCCTGGTTATTTTGATCAGCACTTCTACCAAATTTTGTCGCAAAGATACCTTTTTGACTAATTTTTACTTTCTCTTCCAACCATTCTTAAACCACTTCCCTTCCTCACTTCCAGACCTTTTTTGAATAAAAAAACCTACAATAAAAAATTTGTAGGTCTCTTTAAATAGTTACATCAGGATACTACCGTGATAATTTTAATTATATCCAAATTACTCTTGTAGACGTTACCACACTTTTTCGAATCTATAATTTGTGCTCACTGGCAATTTGGTGATTCGCTAGTCTATAAATTGTCTCATCCAACTTTCAATGGCCAACAAACTCCAAACTGTATAAGAGGCATCGATCTTTCCCTGTTTATTGTCTTTTATAAGTTTCCACACCTTATCGGTGGAGAAAATACCCCTTTTGTTTATTTGGGCTGGAGACAAATAATCCTGGATCATTTCATCGAGATCTTTTGTTATCCATCTTCTTACCGGGGCTCCAAAACCGGTCTTTGTCCTATAAATTACTTCCCTCGGGAGGTATTGCTCCGCAACTTTCTTAAGCAGATATTTTGTCTCCCTACCCCGCATCTTATATTCGGGTGGAATCTTAGTGGAGAACTCAACCAGGTCAATGTCAAGATATGGTACTCTTACTTCAACACCGGCGGCCATGGAGAGCTTATCAGTATAGTTTAAGTTTTGATCTACCAGAAAACTTTTCATTTCCCAATACAGTATT
Organism: Cyclobacteriaceae bacterium; assembly: GCA_965228045.1. GTDB lineage: Bacteria > Bacteroidota > Bacteroidia > Cytophagales > Cyclobacteriaceae > JANQEU01. Next base: position 4,757,734 of record OZ245789.1, read on the forward strand.
TGGTTTAAAAGACTATTCTCATCTTTTATCTCCTTATTTAGAGCTATCAAATTTGCAATTGGATCGTAAGAACTTAATTCTCCTTTCCATTCCTCACTAAATAAATTGATTACACTTTCGTGCGATAGCCAACCAAAATATCCTGCAAGACGATGGTATCGTTCCTTCTCAACTTCGGCAAGAAGTTTTTTAATTCTCCTAAAAAATGGAGTTTGTGAGGACAACTTGCCGCCTACTGTTTTAAAGTATCGTCTTACGTAGCCCGGCAAAAAGTCGATATATTTTTCCAAATCCAAAGCCTGATGCCGTCTATATCCAGAGAAGAGATCGTCTCCACCAGTTCCTCCAATTAAAACCTTTATACCATTATTTCTTGCATGAGAACATATATTTAGAACGTTTAGTGGAGACGTATCAGATTGAGGCTCATCCAGGTGCCATACCATTTTGTCGAAATCACGCACAATATTCACATCTGCTTTGATTACATGAAGCTTAACATCCAAATATGCCGCGACTTTTTTCGCATATTTTAAGTCATCCTCAAATCCTTCATTATAAGAAGTCTCTATGGTAAAACACTCCAATTTTGCATCAGGCTTTATCTTTTTAGCCATAGCTACCAGAAGACTTGAATCGAGTCCACCTGAAAGAAAAAATCCAATAGGTACATCCGATAACATTTGTCTTTCAACCGCAGCCAGTAATTTTTTATCAAGCTCTTGAATTAATTGATTCTTTGAAGAATTGGCATAACACCCATCAAAAGGAATTTGATAATACTTTTGAGATGTGGCAGACCGGAGATCTCTAACATTAAAATTGAGGTAATGTCCCGGAAGTAGCTTGGTGACATTTTTTAAAGGTGTGAGTTCACCAGGACTCCATAGAAATGTTAAATAGTTCGAAAATGCCTCTTTTGCAAGAGTCTTTTGAATGTCAATTTCAAAAAAAGACTTCAGTTCAGACGAAAAAGCTAATTGCCTTTCGTCCTTATATATGTATAAGGGCTTAACTCCAATTTGGTCCCTAGCAATAAATATCTCCTGATTTACTCTATCATATATCGCAAGTGCAAAAATTCCATTTAAAATGTTAAGAAATTTCTTGCCAAACTCAATATACAGATAGAGAATTGTTTCCGTGTCCGTAGTCGATTTAAATGCATACTCACTAAGATACTTCCTTCGAATTTCCAAGTGATTGTATATCTCACCATTGAATACTATTACATATCGTTCATTTTCAGAAAACATAGGTTGGTTTCCGCGGTCCGATAAGTCTAGAATTGCAAGACGGGTATGTCCGAGGAATACTTTCTCCTCCGAGTAACTTCCGAAGGAATCAGGGCCCCTATGTTGAAGAGAGCTAACAAGCGAATCTTTGGATCTAATATTTGGCCCAATTACTCCTACAATACCACACATATAATTAAGAATTATTCACGAAATAATGATGGAGATTAATTTTCATGGCAAATACTATGAAAGATTTCAATAAATGAATCCAATCTATCACTTGGCGACCCGAATTCTTCCAGTTGTTCCTTACCTTTTATGACCAAATCGGTATAAAGTGAATTATCATTGGCCAATTTATATATGCAGGAAGCGATTTGTTCCGGAGATAGAGGATCAAAATATAGCGCAGCTTCGCCGCATATTGCCTGGGCAAAATCCATCTTGGATGTTAGAATAGGCACACCAGATTTCATTGACTCTACATATGAAGCAGAAAAACACTCAAGTAAAGTGGGTAAAAGCATGACATCCGCGTTTTTGTAATGGATCGCACATTCCTTTACCGAAACAAGACCAATAAACTTAAAACGATCTTCGATTTCCGAAGAGATACCTGGCAAATTTTCAACAGTTATCGTGAATTCGAACTGAAAGTCCGGATATCTCCTAACGAGTACCATTGCAACCTTGGGAATAATCTTTAAATTCTTATGATCATAATTTGCACTAACCGTCAGAAGTTTAAAAGTACCCATTTTCTTTTCAGGAATTTTGTCAAAAGATGAAAACACTTGATGGTAAGTGTTTGGCACATAAAATACCTTCTTGCCATACTTCCTTGATAAATCCGAAACCATTTTCTTATTTTCAACAAATAGATAGTCACTATTTCTCCGGAATAAGATACCATGAATCGATTGCATAAAAAGAAAATAAAGCCTTTTTCTGATTGATATTGTTGTGAAAAAAGGTGAATTTTTTATGAGGTAATGTGGCCGGGCAAATCCTACAAGATGGGGAGAATTCGCTTTCCAGTAGGCAGGACCAAACAAAGTAAACACTACATCCGGATCGAATTTATGTTCAATCTGTCGGATTTTTCTGGTAGTCTTGTTATAAGGGATGAGACATTTCTGATTGGTTGTTATCAAAATGTAATCTGAAAAAATTTCTGCATCCAAATCTATAACTTCTGCAAGCCTATGTGAAACCAATAGATAATGTGATATTGATTCACTGACACGTATCAGTCGGATCAAGGAGTCAGCTACTTGTAGGCCACCACCAACGGAGATATTCGACAAATCGATAAGAACCTTTATTGTTTTCAACTTATCTTCTTAATACTATTTCGGATTATTGAAGTACTTGCTAAGCAATTCATCTTTCTCCATACGGTTTGGATAATTGATCAAAACCGCTTTATAAATTCCCTTAAAGACAAATAGACTACCGGCCGCTGCCCCAATAATTCCGAACTTTTGTAGTAACTTTCCTATATCTTCAAGAGAGCCAGCACCTCCTAAAACTGACATCGGTAAACTTGTAACCTCCCTAACTTTTTCTACTAGATTGAAGTCATATCCTTTCATGAGGCCGTCATTGTCGATGGAGTTAATGATTACTTCACCAGCGCCAAGATCTTCGATCTTTTTCACGAATTTTACCGGGTCAAGACCTGTGTTTCTGGTAGCATTGTGAGTCCAAATCTCATACTTATTGAAAAAGCTTTTCTTTTTAACATCCAGTACTACTATGACACTCTGACTGCCCACTTGTTCGGCAATTTGAGAAACAATTGAAGGATTTTCGACCGCAACTGAAGCTATTGCTATTTTCTCGACACCTAAACTAAAAATTTTGTTCGCTTGTTCGACGTTCTTTATCCCCCCACCATAGCATAGAGGCATACGACATTCAGCAGCCAGATTTTCAATTACCCTATAGTCCGGGTCATTCCCCTCTATGGTTGCATCAATGTCCAATACTATCAATTCATCTACTTCCTTTTCATTAAATATTCTAACTGCATTTATTGGATCTCCGACATATTTCGGTTTTTCGAACTTACATGTTTTTACAAGCCCTTTGTTTTTTATCAATAAACAAGGAATTATCCTAGGATTTAACATATCTAAAGCTCGGCGAAGTTTTTAAGTACCTGAACACCATTTCCGTGACTCTTCTCTGGATGAAACTGTACCCCGTAAATGTTATCTCTTGAAACAGCGCATGTAAATCGGAAGCCATACTCGGATGTGGCGATTGTATCTTGTTTCCGATTGCACTCAAAGTAATAAGAATGTAGAAAATAGAACCTTGGCTCCGGATCAAGATTTGACATAATTCGACTACTTTGCAAGGGATTTACCCCATTCCATCCCATGTGAGGAAGTTTTGTTTTATGAGCTATTAATGAGGGATCCAACTTCTTTACAGAGGCATCCAACCAACCCAATCCAGGTAATACTCCCTCCTCACTGGAAGTACCCAACATTTGCATACCAACACATATTCCAAGTACAGGGATCTTTTTCTGTAAAACAAGCACTTCCAGTTTTTCTCTCATTCCTGATTTAGACAACTTGGACATAGCGTGATCAAAGGATCCGACACCCGGCAGAATTATACCGGTCACATTCTCTAAATCCTCCGGTCTTGAAACGATTTTGGAATCAATATTGAGTCGCTTGTAAATATTCGAGAAGGCCTTAATATTCCCTAAACCGTAGTTGATTATCCCTATCACCTCTTACCACCCCTTTCCAAACCTAAGAGTTTCATAAATTTTGCACCTATATGAAAAATGTCCTCTTGGGACCTGTAATCCTTATAGGTTTTATTTGGTGCATCAAAATATTGTTGAAGTTCTTGAACGGAAATTCCTAATTTGGTCGCGATATATTCAAAGTCCTGTTTAATTGTCTCCGGATCATACGCAGGTTTGGATAATTTCTTAATGGCCTCTTCCCGGGTCATTTGACCAGTCAAAATCAGGCTGGAGAATTGAACTTTTCTGGTGTCATAGCCAAATTTTTCGGGAAGCCAATAACTCTCATAAAACTTAGTGAATCTCGATTCAAAATGCTTTTGTGGATACCTTTGCCATCCAAATTCCCGCTCAAGTAACTTCATTGCCTCTTCCTTAATGTATGGCATATAATCCAGAGGTTTGAAAACTTTTATGCCCTTAAAAAAATTTAAAAACACCTTGTGCCAGAGAATATTGGTAATCGGAAAGTTATTAAGAGGCCTTTCTCCGAATTTTTTGTGAATATCCTTTAACTGAATACTATCAGACTGGTAATACATCCACTCTACCGGATTCCTTACACATTCGGTTGAATAGTTAGCTCCGGTCAAGATGTACTTGATGTTGTATTTATTTGCGAAGTTGTACATCGTTGCAAAAAATGCATGATCCTGAGGTGTATCAATATGTGGTACTCCGGATTTGAAAAATGCCAATTGTAGATCTTTCATTTCCTCCCAATCGATAACTTCAGTATACAGGTCTAGGCCAAGCTTGTCGACAAGTCTTTCAATGTTATTAACGGCGATTTGAGAATTCCAACCAGCATCTACATGGAAGACAAGGGGTCTTAATCCGAGTTTTTCCTTGGCCAAGTAGGTCAAATAGGAACTATCAATTCCTCCACTCATTCCCAGAATGCAATCAAAATCCTTTTCTGCACCTTCAGCCTTAATCTTTGAAACTACTTTTTCCAATTCGGTCCACCCAATATCATTTGGATTCCAATTTGGTTCTATCTGTTTGTAAAAAGTGTTACAGTGATCACATACTCCTTCGGAATCAAATATTATCCTTGAATCTGTAGTGTCCATCACACAATTAGTACAAATGCGTAAGTCTCTAGTCATTTGTTAAGTAGATTATCTAGTAGTTGATTGACCTGCTTGTAAGCATCTTTCCAGCCAATAAAGCTATTCAACCTTTCTTTACCTATATCTATTTTATTTCTAAGAAGCTGATGATCAGACACGGCCAAATCCATCATCTTTAAAATAGACTTAGTACTAAAAGGATCAAAATAATAGGCAGCTTCTCCGCAAACATCTATGGCGAAATCCAAATTTGAGGTTAAAATTGGTTTTTCGTGATACATCGCCTCTACATAAGTCCCGGAAAAGGATTCAAGGAGGGTAGGCATCAACAACGCATTTACCTGTTCATATAAGGTTGGAACTAATTTCATTGAAATCGATCCAAGATTTAGTAGGGCAGGGTGGAGATCCTCATTTTCTATTGTTTTCAGTATACTGTTACAATTTTTATGCTGTTCTTGTTCAATGGTTAGAATTATCTGATACGGAAGCTTTAAAGATTTAATCTCTCTTGCAACATCGATTAGAATTTCAATATTTTTATGAGGATAATAGTGCGTTAAATATAAAAATTTAAACTTATTCTTATCCAAGTTCCAGTTATGTGTTTTGTTTTCTTTAAAGTGATCAAGGGAAACGGCATTTGGAACAATCACTACATTTTTTGCTTTATATATATCGTGGAGCTTCTGTTTCATTGTGCCCGTCTGTGCAGCTATAATAGTGGCATATTTCAAATATCTCCTGAAAAGAACCAGTTTAATTCTTCTCGTCAGAAGGCTTTTTCGGTCCATGCGTTGCCAAACCACGCTTTCCGGGTATACAGCGTATGGCCAATCGAAGAGGTATAGTTGAGGAACAACCGTTGGGATTACTATATCTCCCAGATTCAAAATAGTGTCGATTTTAAGCCTTTTAATCAAACGAGGATACACAAAAAGATAGAGGAATGGCGTTGCAACGTTCAGTTTAAAAAGTGGATGTATATCGATGATTGACACATACTTGTTTTCGTATTTAATATATTGTGATGCATCGGGAGTTAAAATCAGATAATCGAATTCAGGTGAATCCTCACTTAAAAGAGTCAGGTAGTTGGTTAATATACTCTTACCGCCACCCGTCTTACTATTCAAGGCATTTAACAAAATGCGCCTTCTTCTCATTTTTCTGGGGTCCTCTTATAAACCGTAGGACCTTCGTGGTCAAACAGTCCTCTTTTCTCGAACTTCAAATTCCGATTGGACAGTAAAAGACAGAAAAGAAGGAATATACTGGGATTAGATAGTGGAGCCTTTACTATTGATATGTAGAGGAGATAAATCATCACCATTAAGAACACAGGCCTTTTCGAATGTTTAAGAAACTTGTCGACCAAAATAAATATTAAGATCAGATAGGATATTAGTCCGATTATTCCGAAATCAACAATCCAGGTGCCAAATGCCGAATACGTTTGCGCCGGGTAAACAGTATTACTTACACCAAAGATGGCCATATGAATATCATGATTAACCCCTTCCAGTCTATCATAAATGTTGCTGAATTGTGCAGAACCAAGTTGAAAATTTGTTAAATCTCCAATCACCGTGGAAATGGTCAACATCACACCGGATATTTTGAAAATAATACTCCCATCAGAACCAATCAAGTAAGGTAAGTTTTCACTGGCCCTAATTAACAAATTTACAACCCGGACATTTCCAATGTCCTGATTGAGCAAAATTTGAAATCCGATTGCTGCCAAGATGAGCCCGGCAAATGAACCGATCAAAACTCTTAAACTAATCTTGGTCGTAAAAAGAACCTTAAATAGATAACCTAAGCCGACAGCCATAGTTATCACAACGAACTCAATAAATACCTGTCCTACAAGACTTGAAACGGAAGCAATAAACAGAATAGAAGCCCTTTTAAAATTTAATGCTCCGCAGAACAAATACACCATAAAAAAAACGCTCATGTGAATTGCTACATGAGATTGCTCGGCAAAAATTCCAACTAATCCTCGTGAAGTATATGCAAAATCATAATGAGCACGATTTGTGAAAAGTGAGTTGATGGATGACAGACCCAAAAGATTGAATAACAAACTGACAACAACAAAAATTAACGCAATGTCAGCAATCTTCACGATACTCAGCTTTTCAAATCTATTCGACTCCTTAAACAAGTAAGTTATAAAAACAGGTATGGAAACATATGGGAAATAAAACCTGACCAACGTAAATATTTCCCCTTGTGGTATTCGAAATAATGTGAATAGGAAAGAAGTGGTAGCGACGAGTAGCATAATGAAAAAAGGAATACTATAGACACTAATGCTACGGTATTTACCTAAATCCAACATTATTCCAACAACAGGAAATAGCATATAATAGGGCTGAATATCGGAGGGAAGTCGTAATATGCCAAAATAGGGAAGTAAGGCACTGAAAATTGTAAGAACAAAGATTGTTCTTTTCAACTTGTACCTGCTCACTCTGATGTTATATTCTAAAATGATTTTCAGAATGTTTGGGATTTTAAGTCCCTTCCGAAACACATTAGCTACTTTCATAAACCCTCCAAAATTTGCTTGATTTTTTGGTCGTAACTTAGATGTTCTATTGCATATTGACGAATTTCCAACGGATCAATATTAACAAAACTTGAAATCAGTTTCTCAAGTAATGACACTACTGACTCAATTGACTCATCGTTGCTTACCAAATACCGGAATCTGGGCCTCTCAGGGTCAAAATCTGGATCCAAACCTGTCGCAATGAACGGGATTCCAACTGCGCAATATTCTCTTGCCTTCAAAACACTGGCAAACTCGAGATTCTTTCTGCACAAACCTAAGGTTGATACGCCTACATGAGCTTTTTCATACTCTTGCATTAGTAGATTACCTTGAAGTTGACCTTTGAAATCGATGTATGATTCAAGGCTCAAATCAGTTGTGAGATTTTTCAAATATTCAATGTGATCCCCAGCTCCGACAATATTGAAAAAGACCTTTATTGACGACTGAGCATTAAATCTCGCAATTGCCCGGATCATCCGATCATATCCCTGCCAGAAACTTACTCTTGCAACACCTACTAAAACAAACTTCAATTCCGGCCATTTTGGAACTTGTTTTCTAACCGGAGTCACTTCAAGATTTATTCCATTCCCAATCAAGTGCGTTTTTTCCTTATTACCAAATTCAAAAAATGCATTGTCCGGGGCATACTGGAGAACTCTTTGAACAGGCCACAATGACCAGGGACCTGACATCAACAGACATATAATTTGGATCAGTCTTTTTATCAGACCGTCCCGTTTTGTCTCTATCAACAAACTCCGAAAAGGTGTCGGAACATCTAAAATTACCTTTTTTCCTCTCAGCCTTAGAATGCAAAATGGAACAATAAAAAAAAAGCCCAATACTGGATTATGCCGGATTATCAGAACTCGCTCTTTCCTGCCCAGAAGCAATCTCATAAACTTGAAGTAAGATATTATTGACCCTCCGTTTGAAAAAATAGCTAAACTTTGATGTCCGAATTTTTCTAATGATTGAACGACTCCTGAAACTTTGTTATAAACACCTCTTTCTCTCCCCACATCGCACATAGCAATGTAACAAACTGAAGATTTGATGTTATGCATTTTGCAAATATGTGACCTTGAAATAAAACTTCACGGAAAGCTCAGCATTAAATGATGCACATTCCGAAAAATAGGAAAGGTCAATGAACGGTCATATGAGGAAAAACGGCGATCCCGTTCATTTATATAAGTTTTTGACTGGTAACTATTCATATTCCCAAATTGCCGAATAGTCCGCATTAATTACAATTTAACACCCAATTTCTGTCTTCTTCATACCCCATATCAATTAGCTCCTGTCCCCAATACTTATCGAATATTTCAGCCGAATCTTTATTGAAATAGTTCTTCCAATCTCCACTGATTCCTTTTCGGATAAATTGGTTTTTATCCCCGGTTCCGGGTTTTCTTTTTGTTTGATTTTGAAATGAGTATTCATCAATAACTCGCTCCAATTTGTTTTCTTCAAATGTATTTGAACTGGTGAGAAATGCTATTGCTTTTTTGAGCTCTTGATTGGGATCCGTCAACAAGTTTTCATACTGAATGATTTGGACTGATTTATTGTTTTTGAAAGATTTAACCGAATCCGCCCATGAAAATCTCATAAAACCCCGAGAAAAGTCAGAAGCCAGGTACTCAATGAATGAGGGAAGATTTTCAGAAACATTCTCATAATCATTAAACCTCAGCTTCTGCCGGACTTTGTCAACCATGAAATTTGGATTGGCATCATTAGAAAAAAGTGTATGGAAGTAAAAAGAAATCACAACGTCCCGGCCATCTCGCACAAGACCGATAATTTTTCCAAAATTCTTGTGATACATAAAGTGTCCGAGAAATAAACATCTTTCAAGCTTTGGACTTTCATTTCTGGGAAATGGTATATCGAAATATGATGAAAGCATACTTGCTAACCATGTACCCCCAGATTTCGGAAATTCACTTACAAGAATTATTCCAAGTTTCTCTTTCAAGAGGTGCAACATAAGAAGTCTTTTCACCGCTGCGACCCGTATTTGAAAATGAGTTCTTTCTTCCTTCATACTCATGCATTGACTAATCTCACAACCTCAAATACTTCCGCAAGCGGTAGTCCAATTTGAACCCCTCTAGAAACGGCTAGTGACCTGATAAATTCCTCTGAAAGGTAGTTTCTTTCACCTTGAGACTTGTACTCACGTAAAGCTTTAAATTTAGCTTGTAAATCTTGTTCAGAAACGGAAACAAAACACTGAGTATTAAATTTCAAATTATTCCAGATCAATTCATACGAAAAAATGCTTGTATTCTTAAAAGCTCTTAATCCCTCCATGGCTATTGTGGAATGATCTTGATGTATATCTGATAGAGAAGGGATTAATATTAAATCAAATTGTTCTTTCCGTTTCAGAGCGATGAGATCCTCCAAAATCTCCTGACGTGAATAATTCAATTTCCTGACTTGATAATCCAAAATGATCAAATTATCTTGACTGATCCCCAATCTTTGCGTGGCTTGCTTTACTTCCGTTTTAAGAATGTCTCTGGGGAAACCCTTTGGGACTGATTCCGCTGCCGTCGAAAAAGCTATATATGTAACTTTACTTCCTAATTGAATTAATTTATGGATGGTGGCCCCTGCTCCCAATTCACCGTCGTCTGTATGTGGTGCCAATACCAAAACATTTTTAAAAGACTCTAATAACATTTCTATTAAATTATAATTCTTTTGAAATGTGAATAGATTAAGCCGATTTGCTTTCAAAAAGTTTGGCTATCATGATATGATGCCAGCTGCTGTCACCTCTTACATTGTAATCCACAGCTTCAACACCCTTCTTTATGATGTTCTTGTCAAGAATGCCATTTTCCACCAATACTTTCCTCGACTCAAGAACATATTCCTTGAAATCATCGGAGGACATCCATTTTTTTTGAGGTGGTTCATATCCGATTTTATCCTTCCTCCATGTAATTTCTTTTGGCATTAAATCTTCCGATGCCTTCCTTAAAACATATTTTGTCCACCCGTTATGTATCTTGTATTTAGAAGGTAAAGAAAAGATAAATTCAACTAGATCCTTTTCCAAAAACGGCAACCGGACCTCTCTGCTATGAGCCATAGAATTTCTATCCGCATGCCTCAATAGGGTGTAAAGACCATAATGTGTTGTCTGAGAATAAAGGTGATCATTAAGACTATTTTGATCGTAAGAAATATTCTTAAATTGATTGGCAAGATTTGTATGATAAAAATCCCTGTTCATATTTAAGGCTGCCGGTCCTTTTATTCGGTTCACTTTCATTCTTATCGAATCAATATTATCCTTTGACACATATTTTTTTACTATGTCCTTCAGTTTCCTGTTTAAGGATTTTTCTGATACAGCAGGAACTCCCCGGTTGGTGTTATCATCCGGAAGATTAAAAAGTTCCTTATAAGCGGTGTACTGCTCCTTGTACAAATAAGTGTCCTGAGTCTTTAATTCGTTAAAAAATGTTGGAAAGAAATAGTGATAACCGGCTAAAATCTCGTCAGCACCCTGCCCGTCCAAGAGTACAGTTACGCCATTTTCCTTTGCAAGATTGAATACTTCATATTGAATGAGAACACTTGCTGATCCCGATGGCTCTTCCTGATGATAATAGATCTTTTCCAGTTTATTGATCATATCGTTCCCTTCTGGATAAACAGCATGAGGAATAGCATTCACCTTTTTGTTGACAATATCCATAAAATACCCTTCATCTTTGGAGAAATTCTTGAACCTTGCCGAAAAGGTATTCACCCTCTTTGGTTTTATTAATTCATTCATTGAACAAACAACCAAAGAACTATCCAGACCTCCGGACAAGCTTGTTCCTACTGGGACGTCAGACCTTAATCTTCTGCTTACCGAGCGCTGAAATAGCTCATAAAATTTATCTGAAGCTTCTTTTTCGGAAATCTCTATATTGGATTTGGGATCGATTGACCAATACCTTTTGATGGTCATATTTCCATTTCGAATTTCAAGGAAATGAGCTGCTGGTAATCTTCTGATATGTTTATAAAAAGTTGCCGATAGGTCCTCGGGATTGAGGAAATAGTTATTATTCAAATAATTGAAAACCATAGTCGAGTCTGGCGTCCTTAGTCTGTCCGAATATGCCCACAACGCTTTCATCTCTGAGGCAAACACAAAACTTCCATCATTGATGGCATAAAAAAATGGTTTTTCACCAAATCGATCCCTTGCACAAAAAAGAATCTCTTTCTTTGAATCCCAAATTGCAAAAGCAAACATCCCATCAAGGTATTCCAGACATTCTTTACCCTTATGATCATACATTGCCAGCAGAACTTCTGTATCGGAAGCTGTCCGGAATTGATATCCTTTTTTTATCAACAACTCCTTTAGTTCAAGGTAATTATAAATCTCTCCATTGAATGTAATGGAATATCTCTCATCCCCGTAATGCATGGGTTGATGCCCTCCCTCTGAAAGGTCAATAATGGCCAGTCGGCGATGTCCAAAACCAACCGTCTTTTTTTCATTAATCCAATGACCTTCTCCATCCGGTCCCCGATGAATGATACTGTCCGACATGCCTTTTAATTCTGATAACTCAACGTTTCCGGAATCAAGCACAAGCTTGCCAACTATTCCACACATAATTCTTCTATTCCTTTTATAATCTTTTTCTTTGTTTCTTCAAATGACAACTTTCTAGCTACCTGATCCGAATTTTGCTTAAAAGACATGATCTCAGTAACCTCTAAATTTCGAATTCTTTTAACAAGATTCTTAAAGTGGTTTATATCCACACTTAGTCCTATTTTGTATTTCTCAATCATCTCTTCTGCCTCGACTGATCCACCACTAATTATCATAAGTCTTGCTTGAATGGATTCAAAATATTTATTGCCCATCTGATATCTATAATTGAAATTGACTGGTGGAATGATAATTAAGCTTATGTCGAACTGATTAATAAATCGCGATATTTCCTGCGTTGCAACTGGCTTATGAAATCGAATATTTTTTGAATTTGAAGCTCTTAATTCCAATTCCTCCAAGTAACCTGAATTCAGAGGTACGATAATAAGGTTAAGTTCGAACCTATCTTCTAAGTTCTTAAAAAGATCAATCATCAATTCCAATTTCCTGGATCTAATTGCAGCACCATGATGAACAAATCTTATTTTACTAGGATTGACCACCAGAGGATGCAAAGTTTGGAATTCGGGCGCATTATAAACGACATCAAAATCGACACCTGTCAATTTCTGATACTCCATGGCAATAAATCTCCCTACAGTTGTGGCTTTGTCCGTTTGCGGTATGTAACTGGCACATAAGTACTCATTTAGCTTCCCGAAGGTCCTGCGCCAATCATCATTATTTTCAAACTCAAGCGGAGCGAACTCATGTGCGTCAAAATAGACCTTTGATCTATATTGTTGTTTCAAAGACACAGCCAATGGCAACGTATTAATGTCATTAGCCAAAATAATATCATATTGGACTTTTGAGAGTTTCCGCAATGACATTATTCTCGTCAGATCCCAATAATATTTCTCAGGCAGAAAGAAAATTCTAAGAAACAGAATCTCTACTATTTTTCTGTAAACCCTGTACAATAAATTCCAAAGATTCAATTCCGAAATTGCAGAGTTCCCAATTTGAATAAATTTATTGGAAGGAATACCCTCAATCGGCGAATATCCTGCTAAGTGCACGTCAAAATTCTCTTTCAGAGCCTTGAACTGCCGCAATACCCTGGGGTCCGACCCAAGATGGGAATAACAAACAATTAATATGCTTTTCATGAGTTAATTCAACAACCTGGAAACCATTTCTTGTAAATATGAATAAGTCTTGTCGGCTGAAAATATCTTCGCCCCGCTGTGGGTGTTATCTTTATACATTTGAATTTCTTTTCTGTCAAGGCTTCTTATCTTTTTGGCGATGTTTTCGGAGTCAAGGGAATCCAGCGCCACACCCAATTTATGTTTTTTGATCATTTCACAAGCTTCAATAGAACCACCGCTTAACAGCATCAACCGGGCCTGAATAGATTCAAAAAATTTATTACCCATTCCATATCTATAATTGAAATTAACGGGCGGAATAATAATGAAACTAATGTCAAATTGATTGATAAATTCCGGAATTTTATGAGTGGGCACCGGATCATGAAATATGATATTATCGGATTTCGCTGATCTTTCTTTAAGACTTTCCAAATATGGATCATCCGTGCTCAAAAGCATCAGGTTTAACTCATATCTGTCATCAAGTAAGTTAAACACTTCAATCATTCGTTCAAGTTCTCTAACCGGTGAGGCAACACCATGATGGATAAATTTGATCCTTGATTCCTTTACCTTCCCGGGGGACAGATTGTGATATTCAGGGGCGTTAAGTACTACATCGAATTGAACATTTGTCAGTTTTTGATACTCCCTGGCAATAAATTCACCTATTGTGGAATGGGCATCAGCCAACTTTATGTATTCTTTACAGAGATAGGTGTTAAACGGAGCTATAAATCGGAGCCACTTTGAATCATTTTCGTACTCAAGAGGCGCATACTCATGCGCATCAAAAAACACCTTTGCTCCGGTTCTTTTCTTAAGTGCTATGGCTAATGGCAAGGTATCAATGTCATTAGCAATGATCAAATCATAAGTGGCACTGGAAAGATTCCTCAAATCCACTAACCGATAAAGACTCCAGTAGTGGAAACGATAAAGTTTAAGGAATTTTAAAAATATTTGGGTACTGATTCTCTCATAGAAGAAATAATATGTACAATTCCTAAGTATAAAGAACCGCCGAACATCCATCTTGCCAATTCTCTCGAATGGATTTCCATGCTCTGAAGACTTCAATCCGGCTTCAGTGATTTTATTTCCTTTCAATGCTTTTAGCTGCCTTTGTACTCTAGGATCCCTGCTGAAATCCGAATAACTAAGAATCAAAATATTATTTGTCTGCAAAAAGCTTTTGATTTAATGTGTATAAATTTTTGTTCAGACGTGTAAAATCTTGCCAAATTAGGACCGGATCAGACCGTAATAATTCAAATGATAAAGTGTTAATTTGCGCCATCCAAACTCTAAAAAATCAATTATTTCGTTTTTTGGAGAAATGAAAATGTCAACAAAACGATTGACACAACTCTTTAACGAACGCAAAATTACAAGAATGAAATCATCAATCCCAGCGAAGGCAATCATTACCGAAGTCGGAATAGAATTTGAGACTCAAGGCAATTTGAATATCACTATTAATGGACCTGCTTCATTACAAAATCCCAAACCAGAATCCCTCTTCTGGATATCACCGAAAAAGGAAGAAAAAGAGTCACTAATTAATAGTCTACCAGGTGGGATCATTATCTGCAATGGGAGTGTCAAGGAGAATTTAGTCGATCTGAAGAACAAATTATTATTAATCCATCCGGATCCGCGATTGGCTTTTGCAAAAAGCCTAAGACACTTCTTTACACCTAAATCTGATTCCGGAGTTCATCCGTCTTCGACCATTCATCCAAAAGCCAAATTGGGAAAAAACGTTAGTATAGGCCCAAATTGCTACGTAGGAGAAAGTGAAATTGGTGATAACACTGTCATTGATGGCAATGTCTTTATCTATGACAATATAAGAATAGGTCGCAACAACCGCATTAGCGCTAATACTGTAATTGGAGGTGACGGGTTCGGCTATGTCAAAGAAGGAAATGAAAGCTTTAAAATACCGCATCTAGGAGGTGTAATAATTGGTGACTATGTAGAAATAGGCTCATCTACTTGTATAGACAGAGGCACTCTGGATGATACTATTATCGAAAATCATGTTAAAATTGACAACCTCGTCCATGTGGCTCATAATGTATTCATTGGAGAAGGCAGTTATATTATAGCAAATACAATGATTGGCGGAAGTACCGTAATTCACAAAAACACCTGGATTGCCCCCTCCGTATCGATCTTGAACCAAATTTCCATTGGTGAAAATGTAGTTGTCGGCATGAATGCTGTGGTGACAAAAAACATACCCGATAACGAAACCTGGGCAGGAATTCCCGCTATGAATTTAAATGATTATAAAGAACGCTTAAAAAAATTGAAAAGTTTATAGGAAGAAATTGGGTTTCCAATAAACTCCTCTGATTTATATCCATCCAAGAGACTCAGGTGATACCTCTCAGCACGTTTGTAAGATATGAGAAGGATTTACTTGCAGAAAGTGCTTCGGCAGATTTATTGACCGATTGTTTAAAGTCAAAAACAATCTCCGGTGTCAATTTAACAATTTCTTTGACTATTACTTCTTGATCCAAACTTGAAAAATGAATCCCTAACCTGTATTTAGAAATTAGTTTTCTCTCCTCATCTGAGCCTCCGCATGCTAGCATAAGTCTACCCTGTACAGATTCAAAAAATTTATTGGGTAGACTATTCTTATAATTAAAATTCACAGGGGGAATAATTACAAAGCCTACATCAAATTGATTTATATGTTCCGCGATTTTTGCTGTTGATACGGGTTCATGAAATACAATATTCTCATAATCCTTTGACATTTTAACCAATTCATTATAATAGTCAGGGTCTGATTTCATAAGAATAAGATTCAACTGAAATTTTTCCTTAGGAAGATCCTTGAAAATCTCTATCATTCGTTCGAGTTCACGAACACGCATGGCTCCTCCGTGGTGAACAAATTGAATAGGAAAGGAAACTTCACTTGGATCCAAAACCTGATATGCAGGTGCATTATACATTACGTCAAATTGATAACCAGTTAGTTCTTTATACTTAATTGCGATATTCTCGCCCACTGTAATTCTATGATCTGCAAATTTCGTATAATACTTCGCTAGAAAAGTATAATAGGGTGATTCCAATTTGAGCCACCGCTTATTGTTCTCATATTCCAGGGGTGTGTATTCATGAGCATCGAATAAAATTTTAGCTCCGGTTCGACTTTTAATCCTGGCTGCAATCGGTAACATGTGTATGTCATTGGCTATAATAAGATCAAAGTCGACCATCGGGATCGATTTTAAATCTCTTTGCCTCGTCGGACTCCAATAGTAGATACGATAGAGTTTAAGCACTTTAAGAAGTAATAAGACTGCAAACCTGTTGTACACATATATATATGTGCAATTTCTTAAAACAAAGAACCTTCTCTTATCAACTTGATTTACAGGAGCAAATTGTATTTCCTTTCCAGATGGAGTTAAACCGGCCGTATAAATATCAAATTTTTCTTCCAGCCACTGTATCTGCCTTAAAACTCTCGGATCAGAACTTAGGTTCGAGTAGCTTAGGATTAAGACTTTTTTTCTTTGAGTCATGGTATTTGAAGGTTATAGTATGGAAATGGAATTCCAATCATATTTATTATAAAGAAATAATCCCTATTCATTTTTCCTGACCATCAAGCAATTTTAGAATGTACATTTGTGCCAAAAATTGGGGTTTTACGCATGAATATTTTTCTCGGACTAATAGAAATCAGTGGATATTACTCGAGCCTGCAAAAAGGACTGTCCGAAATAGGCCATCGGGCTGATCTCTATACCTTTCATCCACATAAGTTCAAATACAAATCTCAAAAAAACTGGAATTGGCGTTATCTGGTCTTAAGAATCTTTTGGAGTAACCATAACTGGTTGCGAAGGTATCATATTGGCAATATGATTTATCAGAAATACTTTCCAAGGTTATACAACAAATATTATCACCAATTTCGAGATATATTCTTTGAATATTGTCTTGCAAAGTATGATGTCTTTATTTATTGCTATGCAACTTCCATTTATCCTGATTTTGAAGATTATAAGCGAATCAAGGCTGTTGGTAAGAAATTGATCTGCTTTTTTCATGGCTCCGATTCGCGACCTACGTGGATGGATGGAGCTGTGATGTCGGCAAGCAGCGGTAGAACCATTGAAGATTGCTATAAATTGAATTCTGAGACATTGAAAAAGGTTAGTCAAATTGAAAAATACGCTGATTATATAATTTCAAGTCCCAGTAGTGGACAGTTTCTCACAAAACCATTTATAAATTCCTTCAACATCGGAATTCCTTTTAATATGAATCCCGTAAAAAGGCTACAACTTCCTGCGTCCGGCTCAATTAAAATTCTCCATAGCCCTTCACATCCGGAAGGCAAAGGAACATTGGAAATTAAGAAGGTTATAAAGAAACTTGTCGCAGAAGGGTTTGATATTGAGTTTAATGTAGTCCAAGGGCAACCAAATAAGGTTGTATTAAAGGAAATTAAACAGTCCCATCTTATAATTGATCAAATATATTCAGATACTCCGGTGGCTAATTTTGCTCTTGAGGGAATCGCCAACGGTACTCCCGTTTTAGTTTGTGGTTATTTCAGCAAATGGTACCTGGACAACACTTCCCAGCGAAATCTTCCTCCTGCACTTTTTGTTCATCCAGATGATTTTGAGAAGACATTGAGAGAAATGATACAGAATCCTATTAAATACTATTCTTTATTGGATAATACTAGAGCTTTCTTAGAGAAGGAATGGACAATCAAAGCTGTAACTAATAAATTTCAAAGAATATTCAATAACCAACCATTAAAAGAATGGATAATTTCGCCTAAAGATGTAGAATATATTGAAGGATGGGGTATGACAAAATCCAAGCTGAAGGAGATGATTAGCAGTATGCATAGAGAATACGGTATTGAAGCTTTTATGGTTAACGATAAACTAACTAAAAAAATTCAAAAACTATTGTCGACAGCACGTTAAAACTTATTCTATTTTGATCACCGAAACCTTTTCCTAATGGATTTGATTAGTTGAGAGGGGAGTGTACGAGTATCTTTCTCTACCTCCAATAATCTAACTTTACCTGATCCGGCGAGTACTTCTACCCATCCCTTTTGATGAACTGCACTAATTTGACCGGGAACACCTAGATAATTTTCTTCGTCTTCAACTAGTTCTGCCCTCCAGATGGTTATTTTCTCATTATCCAAATAACTAAATGCGCCTGAAAATGGCTCTGAACTTGCATTAATTAGTCTAAGTACTTCATAGTTGCTCTTCTTCCAATTAATTCTTCCATCATCTGGCATTCTTGGGTAACATCTGAGTGCCTGTGCCGGGTCTTTTGACTGTCTCTCCAAAATAAATTTCGGATCGTCCGACAATTTTTCAATTGTTTTGACAAACATGTCCGGAATTAATTCTTGCATCCACTCGTATACTTCACCAATTCTGGTGTTAACATTAACTTCAAAAAATTGACGCTCGAGAATATCACCAGAATCAAGCTCCCCACCAATCATGCGGTGAATACAGAGTCCGATTCTTTTTTCAGCATTGATCAGCGCCCATGCCTGACAAGCATTTCCCCTATATCGTGGAAGATCTCCTCCATGTGCGTTCAAAATACCAAGTGGAAATAACTCGGTGATTTCATGAGCAATAACACCGGTGTAGTTAGTGCTTATCACAACTTCGGATGAATTGTTACCAATCAACTCTTTCAAGGCTTCTGCAGTAACATTCGGGTGGTACAAATACGGAATTTGATGGGCTGCGGCAAATTGTTCGAAATCCGCATGTTTTATTTTATATTCCGGAGATGCCTTCGATGTGACTACAAATTTGATGTTGTGTCCAGCCTCCTTTAGACGTTGCATTGTCTCAAATAAGACCTCATTTCGGCCAATTATTCCAATATTCATGTTTTCTAGGTTCCCAGCCGGAGAAATTTAGTCCGGTGTTTTATAAATCGCTGACTATAGTTTCAGGAGAAACTCCAATGCTAAACAGTTTCTTTCGTAATTTTTCCACCATCATCGGGCTAGAAGAAAGTATAACCTTTGCCGGCAAAGTTTGATGAACGCAATCCATCAGAGTTTGTTCGAGAGTTTCGGACGTCTCCCATGAGTTTAACCTGACTTTGTTTGCCGGGTCCAGACAAATTTTAAATTCAAAGTTCCTAAGTCTAGTCGCCAAATTCATGAACTCATCAGTAAACGGAACATCTTCCCGGTTGTTCGCTCCTACCAATACGATCACTTTAGAGCTCTCTTCTTCAATATTCGAAGCAATTAAATTAAGCATCGATCTAAATGGGGCAACTCCAACGCCAGTCCCAACCAACATATGAGTACAATTATCCCATCTGGAGATATATGAGTTTCCCATGGGCCCATTAAATCTCAATGTCTGACCATATGTCAGATTTTTGAGTAACCCATCGGCAAACCCGTTTTTCACACTTCGAACTGCAATGTCGATTGTCGGTTCTTCGGGGGCACTTGCAATTGAATAAAAGCGACTCTGCTGGCCCCTTTCCGACGTAAACAGTAATTCTAAATACTGGCCGGGGATAAACGACAAATTCCGGTCGTCTGTTGGTTTGAATGAATACCTCTTGATATTGGTCGTAAGTTGACCAGATTCAATAAAGGTCAAAAATTGTTCGGTGTTCTTAAGCATAAATGGCCTTATACTAAATATGAGCTGTATTTAGCAAGTTTTTCAGATGTTGGCGTGTACCAAATTCCGAACTCGTGCGTAATGTCACAAGCACTTCTGGATCTTTCAGAAAGTCTCTTGCCTGGCTGTATAGCTCGGGTCTGTCAGTATTTAAAAACACGTGGATAGGATGGAAGTCGAAGACTGCAAGACTAACCTCCTCGATTATTCTCTCAAAGTCAGCTTTCATCCCCCAATTGTGTTCATCCGCCCAACAATAGGGAACCTTTATGAGTCCTGAAGCAGTTTTCCATGGTTTTAGCTTAATTCCTGCGTTGTATGGAATCGGATCGTTACTATCATATAGGAGGTTGTTTTTCAAAAAAATACTCTGTATTGGTCCACTTTGAGCTACGGAATGACTACGAACTGACTTGGCCAGAGGCACGATACCCATCAATTCCTCCACTATATCGCTTGCCGTTCTCTTATTTCCTTGTCCGTTTAAAAGGAAATTGAAGTTGGGATGTATCCCAACTTCAAATTTAGGATTTTCACGAATCCTTTCCAGTAAATTAGTCTGATGAGTAACAAACCAGGTTGCTGCAACATCTGCTTTCTCAACAAGATTAACTACGTCCGCCAGAACTTCATCGTGTGCCCAATCGATGTCAAACGTTAAAAATGCCCTACCTAAATATGTTTGCGGCGAGACCAAATCAATCTCACGCAATGTTCCAAATCTTTCCACTATAGAGATTTAACTTTATTGTACATATCAACCACAATTTCATTTTGGAAAAATAATCCACTACTCGAACCAACACCACCTAAAATGGCATTGGAGGGCAGTAACTTAGAAATATGATCAGCCAAACTTGATAATGCGTGCATATTCCTGACGGTAGGTGATGGAAATCCATATCCAAGGTTCATGATATCTACGAAATCATAGTGATCAGTGCTGATGAATTCTATCTCTCTAAGTTTTGATAAGATTAATTTAACGTCACCAGCCTCTAATTTTTCCTTACCCAGAACTTCAATTGTAATTCTTTTGTCATCTTCCCTTCCGGTTATTGCCTTATAGTTGGTTAGCCTATAAAAATCAAATTCATTATCTAAACTGTATAGATAACACAAGTCACTTTCACTTGAATTCTGTAATTGAATATTAACAATTGAATGAGGTAATGGTCTGTCAAAGTTAAATGGAGCTAAATCAACACCTAACAAATGGGACGCACCTATCGCCCCAGTTGCAAAAATGATATTGTCGTAATCATAGGAATAAATCTCTCCATTTAACATCTCTGACTCTAAAATGCCTTTTTCCAGGTCGATTTTGGAAATGGAACTACTGGTTTGTATCGATACTCCTTCGCTACTCAAACGTTGCTCTAAACCGTTAATAAAGTCCCTTGACCCGTTTGACTTAGAGTAGAAACTCCTTCTACGATGACGATATTTGGCAGGCAATTTTCTTTGATCGGGAACGGAAATCAAATTTCGATAATTTTCATTTTCCGAATCTCGAGTCCACTCCGGTAAATCATCCATGATTACACGTGTTAATCCCGGTAACAATAAGGCAAAAGTTGCTAGATCCTCCACATTGGCCTTGTACATTTGCTCCAAAATTGGCTTCAAAACAAGTGAAAAGTATTTTACTCCAAATCTTCTCCGGCCAAAATCATTCACAGGCTTTAACCTATCTATTTCTGTATCAAATGAAGATGACTTCAAATGTGAAGTGATGTCAGCATGCAGAATTTTATAATCAGGTAAGAGCCTGATATCCGGAAAGTGTGAGTTCTGTTGAACGGCACCATTAAAAATTGACCCTGAGATGTCTCCAAACCCTATATCAAAATGAATCAGTTCATCTGAGGGTACTGACTTTAAAAGCCAATTATCAATTTCCGCAATGCCAGTTTCTTGAAAAATATGTGTGCCGAAATCAAAATATAAGGACTCTTCCTGATAGAATTTTCCTTTCAATAACCCGCCTAGTTCCTTACTCTTCTCAATAATGGTAATCTGTGCTTCCGGATTATTTGATTTAATTGCTTTTGCAGCTATAATTCCTGCCAATCCACCTCCCACAATTAATGCTTTCATTTTGACTCCTGATTCGCGTCCACATCAAACATATTTTCAGGGCGCTTAATGCTACCATTTTTCCAAGCCACCAAAGTCATTTCATAAGGCAATAAATCATGACGAAATAAAAATCTTTGTGTCATATTCTTGGAACAATAGTTTCCAATCTCCGACATAGAAAAATGCTGAGCACCTGATTGCTGAAAGTCCACAAACTCACTAAGAAAATCACACACCAGAGCTACTCTAGCTAACTCGAATAAGCCTTTTACTCTCCCTAGAGCGTATTTTTTTGATGTCTTTTCATCAGCATGGGTTGCAAGGTTGAATACCCCTGAAGAGAAAACGAGGTCGAACGGCCCCTTAATACTATCCTCGGGATTGATACAAATAAAGTTCCCTTGACTTCCAAATTTTTTTTGGCATGCATCAATAAATTCCGGCATAATGTCAACTCCGGTGTATTGAAATTTAAATTTCTTGTGATTCAAGTATTCGAAGAAATAGCCAAGACCACAACCATAATCTAAGATCTTTACCGGTGTTTCAGAAACTAAAGGGTCTATTGCCCGAAATCTTAATTCGCTTTTGCCCTTCGGGGTTAATAATGAGGCTGGAGAATCCCCATGTTTCCTGAAACTTGCTCTATAACTATTTCTTATCTCGTTGAAATTGTTAGTCACCTCATTAATATTTATGCGTGTAGAAATATGGATGTCGATCGAATAATTTTTGCCGCTCCATCTGCTTTAAATTGCTGTTTAATATTTTATTGAAATATCGATAGGTTTTATCCACTGCACCAAATCGACTTTTAAATCTATAAACTCCCTCCTGGCTTCTCCATGTCCCACCCCAATTCCATAATTCATAACCTTTGGTCGTTAAATCTTTCATCGCTTCAAATATCAGGTGAGGCAACAATTGTTTGTCTCTATATTCTGGAAGAACAACTGGTGTAAAATACTCAACCGTTTTGTTGTACAGGATTACCAATAAAGCACTTGCGAGTTTGTCCTCAAAAAAACCGGTATATAGTAGAGATTTTTCCCCCAAAGGAAACTTGGAGATTAGGGAATTAAATATCTTCAAAGATTTTGATGTTCCACCCATGCCGGTAATAGACTCATGATGGACATGTTGCAACCATTGCACGTGAGAAAAATTCTGCGATGTAATGACCACTTGTTTTTGAGATAGTCCTTTTCTTACGGCATTTCGAGTTTTTACATGGAACATTTTAAACAATGCATCCTCAATATCATTGTTCTTAGTAGGTAAAAATGTGAATTGTCCGATCCGGTCATCTATGCATTCTAATCCAAGCCTATTAATGGAAGTCTTCTCAAGTGGCTGAAAAGGATTTTCAACAATTGTGATTGAAGCCATTCCTTGCTCAGATTCTCTTTCAAGAACAGTCCGAATTAAATTTTCAGCAATCTCCGAACTATTGTTGTCATTAAATCTAACTACTGGTCCTCCATGACTGCCGAAAAAAGGTAAAGAGTTCACGATAGATCCAGTTTCTCCATCCTTAGATACACAATAAGGCAATATACCCACGATTTGGCTTTCGCGGGTGGCTACTGCATATCTCGATTCAATATTTCCTGCAATAGATTGCAGAAAACCAAGATAATCTGGCTCGTAATAAAATAATGGCCCGTTAAATTCCTTAAGATAAACTCTTATGGATGCAGAATCAATGTTTTCAATCGAATATTGGATCATTAAATATCCTGTTTAATCACTTAAGAAAAAGCTTACACCACCATTCAAAATTCATTAAACTCCAAATTAATAGCCTATGATTAATCCGGTGATTAATATGTTCGTCAACTACTTTCTTGATATAATTTGGATTAATAAACTCTGATGAGGAAGTTTTTTTACTCAAGAGAAGCTCTTTGACATAACTGGCATTTTCCCCCCTATACCAACTTTCATCAGGAGAAGAAAACCCTTGTTTTTTTCTATTTGTAACCCTTTCAGGGATCAGTGTGCTCATCGATTTACGTAGTACATTTTTTCCATCTGTAAACTCCCTATATAGATTTTTTTTCGACCTAAATTCATTCTCATCGATTCGCTTCATCTGTTCCAGTTTCCCTAGTTTATGTCGAACTGGAATTTTCTGAGCGAAATTTACAAGATCATTATCCAAAAAGGGAAACCTCTCCTCCAATCCATTAGCCATTGCTAGCCGATCTCCTACCAGCAGTAAGCCGGGTAAAAAGGTTTTAATCTCAAAATATAGGCTGTTCTGAATATGCTGTTCTGGTGAATCATATTTCAATTTATCATTGAAAGTAAAAACTCTCTCAAAGACCTTTCTGGGTTCGTCAATGTCAATCTGGTTATAGACCATCGGATTAAACAATTGCGTCTTGTCATCATCTGATACAAGTCTTTGCCAAAATCCATAGTACTGATTGAAAAAGTCACTCTGAGAAACACTATCAAAAATTCTGTAGTATCTCCATGGGTATCCGCCATATAGTTCATCTCCACCAGTCCCCTGTAGGCAAACCTTGACAAACTTTGAGGCCAAGCGAGATATATAATAATTGGAATAAGACATACCAACTCTAAGGTCTTCCAGGTGCCAAACTACTTTGGGAAGGGACCATCGAATGTCTCCAGCATTCATGACCTGCTCGAATTGTTCCGTTTTGAAGTGATTGGCTAACAATTCGGCATCTCTCCGTTCATCGTAATTTGATTCGACTCCCGTCGCTTCGGACATATCAAAACCACATGTAAACGTAGACAATCGATTTACTTGACTGGAGGCTACAGCTACTATTGAGCCCGAGTCCATTCCACCAGAAAGATATGCCCCAACGGGAACATCGGCTATCATTTGACGGGTTACGGCTTGCTCAAAAAGCCGCAACGTTTCATCACGAGCTTCTTCAAAAGTTATATGTTCATCGGGCTGACTAAAATCATAGTCCCACCAGGATCTGTGTTTTATGCTTCTGGTATTCGAGTCAATTTTGACGGTATTGGCCTGCGGTAAGAGAGTAATGTCTTTGAAAAGAGTATGATAAGAGAATTGGTTTTGAAATGTGAAGTACTCGCTAAGAGCCGAATAATCCAAGTCAATACTATAACCCGGATGTTTGATTATGGCTTTAATTTCAGAAGCGAAGGTAATTGTCCTACCATTAAACCAATAATACAGTGGCTTCACGCCGTACCTATCTCTACTTAGATAAAGTGCTTGTTCCTCGGTGTTCCAAGCCGCTATTGCAAACATTCCGTTGAAACGTTCAATTATGCTTGGTCCATATGCTGAAAGACCTTCTACAATAACTTCGGTATCTGTAGTGGAAACAAAATAGTGACCTTTTGATTTCAATTCCTGTTTTATCTCAAGGAAGTTATAAATACATCCATTGAATACAACTACCCACTTTCCATCTTTTGATGTCATCGGTTGAGCACCTTTTTTGCTTACATCCAATATTGCTAACCTTCTATGTCCTAAAGCGATATGGTCCTTAACATAAAAGCCTTCATCATCAGGTCCCCTGTGGGATAACTCATTTGTCATGTCGACTAATTGAGATAACAGGAAAGGTTTTCTATTCAGGTTAAAAACTCCAACAATTCCACACATGAGTGATCAGATACTTTTAATGGCGTTAATTACATATTCGTAATCTTCTTCTACCATACGGTTATGCAGTGGAATTGCCATAGAACAGTTATTTGCAGATTCCGCTCCGGGGAAATCAGTTGGCTTAAGCTTGTAGAGATCTACATAATATTTGAGCATGTGTACGGCATGTGTGCCAGGTCGAGTGGAAACTCCGTTTATTTGAAGGGTTTTCATAATCTCGTTTCGGCTGAAAGGTGCTAAGCTTTCATCCACAAATGCTACATAAGACTGCCATCCGTGCTTATAGTCGTCGGAATGTGTTGGCAATTTTAACCACTCAATTTCCCCCAATTCCTCTTGATAATAGGATGCCCACTTTTTCCTCTCGTCTATGAAAATATCCAATTTTTTTAGCTGAATAACGCCAACAGCCCCCTGTAAGTCGGTCATCCTATAGTTGAAACCCATCATATTAAATTCAGGGAGTATATAAGGCTGAGGGCCATGGTGTCTCTGTTCTTCCGATATCGAAGCTCCATGATTGCGGAGCATACGTACTTTCTCAGCTAAATGATCGTCATTGGTGGTCACCATCCCTCCTTCACCAGTGGTTATTGATTTTCTTGGGTGAAAAGAAAAACATCCAATAGTACCAAGTCCACCAGCGGGTTGTTCCCTGAAAGCGGCTCCTGCTGCACAGGCTCCATCTTCCACTAAAGGAATGGATCCGGCAATCTCTTTAATTGTATCCATTTCGGCGCAAAGTCCAAAAAGATGAACTGGGATAATTGCTTTAGTTTTGGAAGTAAGTCGCCTTTTTAAATCTCTCGGATCTAAGTTGAACGTGTTTGGATCAATATCCACAAAAACTACCTTTGCCCCGCAATAAAGTACAACATTGGCTGTGGATACCCAAGTAAATGCTGGAACAATTACTTCATCACCCTGCTTGATATCTAATGCAACAAGAGCAAGGTGCAAAGCTGTAGTGGCACTTGTTACTGCAATGGCATGTTTGACCTTATGCCGCTTTGCAAACAAATCTTCAAATTCACGTACTCTTGGTCCGGAAGTCAGCCACCCCGTAATCAGCGGTTCTTTAATTGCTTCCCATTCCTCCAGGCCCGTTACAGGTAAAGAAATTGGAATATTTCGTTTAGATTTTAATGTCATATTTACATAGATAAGTTTTTAAGATTTATCTAATCCAGTTTTAATCCTCCAATCAATTAACTTCTGCAGACCTTCTTTCAAATTATATTTGTACTTGAATCCTAGTTCTTTTTCCGCTTTCTCCCTTGAACCTATTCGATTCTGAACAAGGGCTCTGGCATCATCTGCAGAATATGGCTTATAAGTAACCTGGAGACTTGAGTTCTTCAACTCAAGAATTAGGTCACAAAGTTCTTTAATTGACGTTTGTACTTCGGTCCCTACATTGTACATCCCAAATTCTGTTTCGCTTTTTAATGCGGCAACATTACACTGGGCCACGTCTTCTACATATATAAAGTCATAGGCTTGACTTCCATCGCCATTGATAACGGGAGCCTCATTTGCTTCGATTTTATTCAACATAATAGGTACAACTCCTGTATAAGCAGCCGTCTGATCCTGATGGGGTCCATATACGTTCATGTATCTTAAGCCAATTACTTGTAAGCCATACCGATCGTTAAAAGCCGTGGCCATGGCCTCACCAGCTATTTTAGTTGCTCCATAGAAATTCTTATTATTAAATGGATGACTTTCTCTCATTGGAAGTTCCACTGCATCTCCATAAACTGATGCAGAGGACGACCATATCAGTTTCTTAATATTGTTATTAACACAAGCTTCTAGAACATTGAATGTTCCAGCGATATTCACGTCAAATGCTGTTCGCGGAAAGTCCTTGCAATGAAGTAGCCACATCGCTGCGAGACAGATAACGTAATCTTTACCTTTCATAGCAGCATTTAAAATGTCCGTCTCCCTTACGTCGCCTCCTACCGGAAAGATTCGGCACCTTGGATCATTCAACTGATCTTTTAGGTATTCGTGCTTCCCTCTTGCGAAGTTGTCATAAACCACAACTTCGTCGACATCCTCTTTGAGGAGTTCAGACACAACAAAACTTCCAATAAAACCCGCTCCTCCAATAACGAGAACCTTTGAATTTTCGAGATCCATGAACTATTCTATTTTACTAATTTTCCAATTTGATTTTGCATGGACGAAACCGTGCACAGTACCCCACGGGTAGTCTAATCCCTTAAAATTTGATTCTTTCGATACATTGAACTGCATAAAGTTCTCAACGTAATCTATATCCGCACCCGAATGAAAATGGGAGATTGAAAGGCCAAATGAATACCTTCCGGGC
Source organism: Cyclobacteriaceae bacterium (assembly GCA_965228045.1). Taxonomy (GTDB): domain Bacteria; phylum Bacteroidota; class Bacteroidia; order Cytophagales; family Cyclobacteriaceae; genus JANQEU01. Next base: position 4,785,923 of record OZ245789.1, read on the forward strand.
ATCAGGTTTTCGTCAATTTCCACTATTACCTCATACAGGCCTTTTTCGATAGCTAGTGATTTAAACAGATCACTTTGACTATTTAGTACAATTTTTTCTCCAAATACATTCAATATATATAGCGAGATATTGGCGTCAGGCACATCCTCAAATACCTCTAATGTTAAACGCACGATCAAGGTTTCATGAAAGTAGAAATCGATTTTTGGTGTCATATCTGTTCCAGATACCACCAGATTCTTGAATTTTGCTTCGCCAGTCCCATGCAGTCTCGAGTCATCTGTTATTTGACTATCTATTGTATCCCCTGCCGAGGCTACACTAAGATACTGTGAAATGATACTACCAGTCTCATCATAGTCTATCAATTCTCCATCTTTTAAGTAAACAGACTTTGTACAAAGTGATCGAATGGACGCCATGTTATGACTAACAAAGATGATAGTCCTTCCTTCATTGGTAACATCCTGCATTTTGCCAATACATTTTTTTTGAAAATCCGCATCTCCTACTGCAAGTACCTCATCGACTACTAATATTTCTGGTTCCAGATGAGCAGCTACAGAAAAAGCAAGTCTAACATACATGCCGCTACTATATCTTTTAACAGGTGTGTCAATATATCTTTGAACTCCTGAAAATTGGACAATTTCATCATACTTTCTTTTGATCTCATTTTTCGTCATTCCTAAAATTGCTCCATTCAAAAAGATATTTTCTTTACCGGTCAATTCCGGATGAAAGCCAGTACCGACTTCCAAGAGGCTGGCTATTCGGCCCTTGACCTTTACCTTACCAGATGTTGGACTGGTAACCTGGGAAAGTATCTTAAGCAGGGTACTTTTACCTGCTCCGTTCCTTCCAATAATCCCAACAGAATCTCCATGATTGATGTCAAATGATATATCTCTCAGACTCCACACTATATCACTTTGGCCCTTCACTGACCTATCGTTTGTTTCACCTACTCTTAAAAATGGGTCTTCTTTTCCCCTCATATTTGCCCACAATCGTTCTAGGTCTTTGCTCAAGGTTCCGGTACTAAATTGACCAATTTGGTAAGCTTTCGATAGGTTTTCAATTTTTATAGCCGTGCTCATTATACCGTATCTACAAATGTTTTCTCAACTCTATTAAAGACAACTACACCTATAATCAAAATAATTGCCGTTACTCCGCCACTGTAAGTCAAAGCCTCCGCATCAAACACTCCCTCTCCAAACAAACCTTTTCTTATCCCCTCAATCAAAAAAGACAAAGGATTTGCGGCCACAAGTGTGTATATGTTTCCGGAAACACTACTTAGTGGATATACTACGGATGTAGTATACATTAATAGTTGAATACTAAAATTGACCAACAATGCCAGATCCCTGTATTTTGTAGTCAGTGCTGACACCACCAGACCTAATCCCAACCCTAAAGCTGCCATGATGGCTATCAATAATGGTAGAATCAATATGTAAACTGTGACGTTCGGTACCCAACCACCTGCTATAAAATATATGTAAATTATTCCAAGTAATATACACTGAACTCCAAATCGTACTAGGTTTGAAATCACAATGCTTATCGGCATAATAATACGTGGGAAGTATACTTTTCCGAAAATTCCGGTATTATCTGTAAACACCGTTGATGTTTTTCTCAAACAATCGGAAAAATATGTCCAAGCAGTAATTCCAGTTAGGTAAAATAATGGCTGAGGAATACCATCTGTTGATAAACCCGCTAAGTTTCCAAAAACGAAAACATAAACTGCCATTGTAAAAAGAGGTTGAATAAAAAACCAAATGGGCCCAAGGATCGTCTGCTTGTAAAAGGAAATGAAATCTCTTTTTACGAACATCACTAACAAGTCTCTGTATTTCCAAATTTGATCTAATCTGAGATCAAAAAGACTGTTTTTCGGAAGGATAACTAAGTCCCAGTCGTTTTCGTTTGAAGCTTTCATATCATTAAATAGAATGAACTTTTCTAATTAAAATATTATTCTATGTTATCAGGTTTAAGGTACAAGAGGATCCCAGAACTTAATCGAAGCTTCTTTTCAAAATCAGGAAACTCCTCTGGCCTCAGAACCAAGGTTCGGATCTTGCGATGTATTAAAACTTCAGCTTTTTCAATAAGTTGATCCAAAAATCGTCTGTCAACATTACCAAGTATAACAAGATCAATCAAACCCGAATCCTTCCCCAAAGAATAATCCCCTACTACCCATGCGCCCTGAAGATCCCCGAGTTTCATAATTACCTGATCTACAAGACTATCTAATCCAAGATACTTGGAAACAATACCGGTTATCTCGGGAAAAAGTGGGTGACTTTTATTCGCTTTATAAACAATAGTATTCCCTTGAGTTTTGCTTTCCAGAAAACCTGCTTTAGAAAGTCGATTTAATTCCACTCTCACTGCATTCGAAGATTCACCAAATTCTTCCGCCAGGTTTCGTAAATAACCTTGTGTGTTAGCATTGCTAAAAAACTTTAATAGCAATTTCAGACGGGTTTTGGATGTGATTAGTGTGTCAAGCACGTAAGATCGAAACTTTATTTTGCTGACTGAAGCATTTAGTCCACTTTATGTACACCAAGGTCCAGGACTTATTTGAGAACTAATTCAAGAAATATTTAAAATCCAATTTTCCGGATGTTGCATCTACTTTACAGCTCCGCCCTTTCAGTCCCATTATGGACTTAGCCAATTAAAAGTAAATAACCATTTATCAGACCCTTAAAATGTAGGTGAGTGAAAATCAATACACATGACTACATCCCGGAGTTCAAAGTTTTTTGTACTTTATTCGTGCTTAGATCCACACGCATTGTTAAACCTAAGCCACTCAATTTTAGATATAAATAATTCCCTTGCTTATCAAGCACCCGACCCTTCCGATTGATCAGCGGTCCAGAACTGATTTCGGCTATATCTCCTTCCTCAAAGTTGAATATCTCTATTTGGTCGTGATCAAAGTCATTTAGCCAACTTTTAATTCGATCTATTTCATATTCCTTTACAACAGCCGGACTCCCTAACCAGTACATATAACGAACTATACCAGGAACACTAAAGACACGATCTCTTTTGCTTTCCTCAATTTTAACAAAGCAATAGGACCTAAATAGAGGCTCTTCCACCCATTTCCATCGATCTGACCATCTACGTTGATATTTTCTGACGGGGCAGTAGACCTCTATTCCCATTGATGCCAAACGACCGGCAACCGATTTCTCGGATCGGGATTTTGTGTATATAACATACCAGTTTCTTTGCGAAATATCCTGATTCATCTTACTCAACCATAACTATTATTTCAATATATATGCATGAAAAAATAGCCGAATTCAGGTAACAAAATTACTCGATATCGATGAGTAAACAAGTCGATTGATTCATTATTGTGTGGAAATTGAACCCTGCCAGTAAAAAAATGGCCTGGAAATTCATCCGGCTTTAAATAATGACGTAATGGGAGCTTATTTACTATCTTCCATTTTCGAACCTTCCTTATAATAAGTCCAGATGATGGAAAATACTATTCCCAAACCCCCAACCAGGATTCCAAAAATCATGTAAGTGATCATGATACCTGGTACGCTTGGTTCGGATTTAACCAATGGTACAGTGACCGGTTCAAACTCAGTGAACAAAGGTGTCTCCTTCTTCAAGTCAATTTTAGTTTGTTCCAATTCCTGCGCCAAAGCACTATAGATATTAAATGCCAAATTATATTCGGCTTGAAGCTGTTCCTCTTTCGTCCTGGCTATCTGAGTAACTATTCTCTGATTCGCATCTCTGAATCGGGCAAGGTTTAATTGTGCTTCCTTGAACTTCTTTTCGGCCTCCAATGTACGCTCTTCTATAAAGTCAAGATTCGCTCTTTGCTTATCCGTTTTATACGCGATTACATATTGAATTACTCTGTCAAGCACTATATTATTTAACTCCGCGCATACGTAGGGTTCGGGCATTTTGGCGCTCACCGTAACAATTCGTCCTTTCGCCTCAATTGTGATTCTCGATTTTAGTTCGTCCATAACATATCTTTGCTCCCTTGAAACATTAATTATTTCGCGAGTTAAAATTTCCGTTGTAGTAGTATCCCCGTTAGTTTCTATTGTGCTCTCTGGAATAGACCATTCCTTTTCTCTTTCGAACAATGCAAAAAACCTGGAGGGAATTCCCCTCAGGAACCCAAAAACCTTTGAAAAGAGATGGCCTCGTCTTAGTTCCAGAAAATACTCTCTCAGGGACATCTTCGTTCCCTTTTCCTGGAAATAAAATTGTTCCTCCATCAAGTCTATTAAGAAGGGCCTGCTATCCAGTATGGCTGGATACATATCAAGACTCAGTCCTGTTCCTCCCCCTGTTGACATTGGAACTCCTGCCAATTGTGCTAGGCCGGCTAATCCTGATCCGGAAGAGGCAGCCTCGGTTTCTGACAATACTTGAACTTCTGTCTGGTATTCTATAGGTGATGTGAGCGCAATCAGAATGCCCATTACAAAAAATATTCCAATTGACACCAGTATAAATATAAAACGATCCGTAAACAGTCTTACCAGATCAATCAACGAGATCTCATCTTTCGAAAAAATCTCTCTAATACCCTTGTGCTTAGTTTTACTATTCGTCATCAATGCTCAAGTTTATTTAGTTTTCTTCAAAGTCATCAGATTGCTATGTGTAAGTTTCGTGTGCTATATCAAGCACGTTTTCTACAATAAATTTTTGAGTCTCAACCTCCATCTCCGTGTGAATCGGCAAAGAGATAACACATCTACTTAATTCTTCTGTTATCGGTAAATCACCCTCTTTAAACCCAAAATAAGAATATGCTTTCTGCAGATGATTGGGTATCGGATAATAAATCATGGAGGGAATGCTCTTTCTTGCCAGAGCATCCTTGAATTCATCCCTATTTATGCTTTTGTCTAGTTTTATCGTGTACTGATGAAATACGTGTGTGGAAAATACATTTCTTCCTGGCGCTGTAATTAATTTGTTTCCCGCAAAGGCTTGATCATATCTTTCCGCTACTTCATTTCTTGCTTTAGCATAATCATCAAGATATTTGAGTTTAACTTTCAAAATGGCTGCCTGGAGCGTATCTAATCTTGAATTCACACCGATGGACTCATTAATATACTTTTGACTTTGTCCATGATTGGAAATCATTTTTAGACGCTTTGCTAAATCGTCGTCATTGGTCATCATAGCTCCGCCATCACCGAAGCAACCCAGATTCTTACTCGGGAAAAATGAGGTGGTTCCGACATGACCTATTGTCCCGGCTTTATTAATCTCACCATTACTATTTGTATGATCTGCTCCTAAAGCTTGTGCTGTATCCTCGATGACAACTAAATTGTTTTTGGCAGCTATCCTCATTATAGAATCCATATCCGCACACTGTCCATAGAGATGTACAGGTACAATGGCGACCGAATTATTGGAAATTTTTCTTTCCAAATCGGTGACATCCAAATTAAATGTGTTTGGATCTACTTCTACGAAAACTGGAATTAAACCAAGCAAGGCTATTACTTCAACAGTCGCAACATATGTCCAGGATGGCACCAGAATTTCAGATCCTTTTTTAAAATTGTATGCCATCATGGCAATCTGAAGGGCGTCTGTACCATTGGCGCAGGGTATCACATGTTTGACTTTCAGGTATGACGCCAATTGATCCGCAAACTCATTAACTGCAGGGCCATTAATAAAGGCCGTTGATTCCAGGACTTTGTTCATTTCCTTATGAACTTCCTCCTTTATTTTATCATATTGACCTTTTAGGTCCACCATCTGGATCGAATCTGACATTTATTTGACTTTGAATGGGTGATTGGATTGTGGTAATTTGGCCATTGGGTGAAATTCACCAACTAGTCCTTGAGTTTCAGCATGCCTGATGTCATGGACAATTTCTATGGCTTGCCGCGCTGCATCCAGACCATATCCTTTTCCGGCTATAATGTCCTGATAGGACAATGTATGTAAATCAGTAAACCCTCCACTGAACTCCAATTCCTCTCCCTCTATTGTAATTGACCTAAAGGTAGTTTTTCCTGATTTCTTTACTTCATCTGGTAGCACATCAAAATTAATTGACAAAAACCAACGGACCCTGGCTCTTTCAAATTCAAGATACCCTGCAGCCCTGTCATGAGTGTGGACATGAACAGTATTTTCTTTCAGGTCACCAAATATCCACCCAAGCATGTCGTAGAAATGAACCCCGATATTAGTGGCAATCCCACCTGATTTTTGAACATCACCTTTCCATGAAGTATAATACCAATGGCCTCTTGATGTTAAATAAGTCAGATCAACATCATAAACTTTGTCTTTCGGCCCATTCAATACTTTATCCCTTAGAGCAATTATGCTTGGATGAACACGTAGTTGCAATATGTTCCAAACTCTTTTTCCCGTTTCTTTTTCGATATGTGCCAATGCATCAATATTCCATGGGTTCAACACCAATGGCTTTTCGCAAATAGCATCAGAACCCCTTCTCAACGCCATTCTAATATGTGCATCATGCAGATAATTCGGTGTACAGATACTGGTGAAATCGATTTGGAGGTTCTTCTCGTACTTTAACTTTTCCAGGTGCCTATCAAACCGTTCAAATTCTACGAAGAAATCCGCATTTGGGAAATATGAATCCATAATCCCCACACTATCGAAAGTATCCAGCGCCGCAATCAGATTATTATTCGTTTCCTTTATTGCTTTCAAGTGTCGAGGAGCAATGTATCCCGCAAGACCTATTAATGTGAAATTCTTCATTTCAGATTCTTTTTACCGATTTTTCTATTAATTGATATTTTTCATTTGATTCTGGGCAAGTTGCGATGCCCTCCTGATCGAATTTGAGACGATGACCAAATTCACTCATCCAACCAATTTGCCTCGCTGGATTACCTACAATGAGGGCATAATCTGGAACTTCTTTGGTCACAACAGCTCCAGCACCAATAAATGCAAATCTTCCAATATCATTGCCGCATACGATTGTCGCATTGGCTCCAATAGTGGCTCCCTCTTTTACCAGGGTCCGAGCGTATTGATCCTTACGAATTACATTACTGCGTGGATTGATAACATTCGTAAATACCATGGAGGGTCCCAGAAATACATTATCCTCGCAGATGACCCCTGTATAAATGCTAATATTATTCTGAACCTTTACATTTTTACCCAAAATTACCTCCGGTGATATCACAACGTTTTGACCAATATTACATTTATCACCTATTACGCAACCTGTCATAATATGGGAAAAATGCCAGATCTTCGTGCCTTGACCAATGGAACAACCTTTGTCGATTACAGCAGTTTCATGCGAAAAGTAAGACATTATAATCGGGCGGTTACAAGTGATTTAGGAAGTACTCCTTTAATGTCGTAAATGATGGGTCGTTTGCCCGAATAATTTTCATATTGCTTTTTCACCAGTTCATGAAATTCTCTATGAGAAACAGCCAAAAGTACTCCATCATATTCATTATTATTGAGTCGCTCCTCATCAACTAGATTTAACCCAAATTCATGAAAGACCTCCTTTCGATCTGCCCAAGGATCAAAAACATCAACAGCCACACTGTAATCCTCTAACTCTCTAACTACTGAAATGACCTTGGAATTTCTGATATCGGGGCAATTTTCTTTAAAGGTGATTCCCAAAATAAGTACCCTAGCTCCTTTAATCGCAATCTCATTATGAATTAATAGTTTAATGAATTGCTTTGCCACATAACTCCCCATTCCATTATTTAAACGTCTGCCTGAAAGGATCATCTGAGGATAATAACCCACCTTTTGTGCCTTTTGTGCCAGGTAATAAGGATCCACCCCAATACAATGCCCACCGACAAGTCCGGGTTTGAACGGAAGGAAATTCCACTTGGTCCCTGCGGCTTCCAGAACATCATTTGTATCAATATCGAGCTTGTTGAATATGATTGCTAATTCATTAACAAATGCAATATTCATATCCCTTTGTGAATTTTCAATCACCTTGGCGGCTTCTGCAACCTTGATGCTGGCGGCTTTAAATGTCCCAGCTATTATTACTTTTTTATACAATTCATCGATTCTATCTGCTATCTCGGGCGTGGATCCCGATGTTACCTTTAGAATCTTGGACACCGTATGTTCCTTATCTCCGGGATTAATCCTTTCCGGTGAATACCCGCAATAGAAATCTTCGTTGAACTTTAGACCGGATTTCTCTTCCAATACCGGTACGCAAACCTCTTCCGTGGCACCGGGATAAACTGTGGATTCGTAAACCACAATGTCATTATTCCCAATTACGTTGCCTACAGTCTCACTCGCTTTTATTAATGGTGTTAAATCCGGATTATTATTATCGTCTATTGGAGTCGGGACAGTTATAATATAAATGTTGCAGTCGGCTATCATTTTGATGTCGGTCGTACATACCAGACCGTCAGACTTACTTAATACTTTTTGTAAATCCTCATCAGATACCTCCAGGGTGTGATCCTTTCCGTTATTAAGCTCCTTTACCCTATTATCATTGATGTCAAAGCCAATTGTAGGTAACTTTTTGGCAAATTCCACGGCCAAAGGCAATCCTACGTACCCTAGTCCAATTATTGCTATTTTATCACTCATTTGTAAGTACTCTTCTTTTTTCTTTTCTTTCAGACTTTGGAAAACAGTTTCAAATCAGAAATGGTCATTTCCTCTATCAAGGTATCCAAATTATAATCGAGTTTCCACCCCAACTTCTTCCTGGCTTTTGAAGGATCCCCAACCAGTTTGTCAACCTCCGTGGGTCTGAAATAAGTCGGGTCTACTTTCAAAATAACTTTTCCCTCATTCAAACGCGGCAATGGATTCCTTACGAAGTTTTTATATTTCGCATTATCTATATGGTCAATAATTCCAATTTCTGATTCACCTGAACCCTCAAAGGCTATTGTGATTCCCATCAACTCAAAAACTTTTGCGACAAAACTCCTGATTTTTGTTGTAATACCTGTGGCAAGGACATAATCATCCGGCTGTTCTTGCTGGAGCATTAACCACATACCCTTTACGAAATCTTTTGCATGACCCCAGTCCCGTTGTGCATCCAGGTTACCCAGATACAAAACATCTTGTTGACCAAGCACAATTCTGGCAGCTGCTCTCGTAATTTTTCGTGTAACGAAGGTTTCACCGCGCAATGGAGATTCATGATTAAATAGGATCCCATTACAGGCAAACATATCGTAAGCCTCTCTATAATTCACTGTAATCCAATACGCATATAGTTTGGCAACTCCATAGGGAGATCTTGGATAGAAGGGAGTTCGCTCTGTCTGTGGAACTTCCTGAACCAGACCGTATAATTCTGATGTGGAAGCCTGATATATTTTAGTCTTATGCTCCAGGCCAAGAAGTCGGACCGCTTCAAGTACCCTGAGAGTACCAATTCCATCTGCATTGGCGGTGTATTCAGGAGTTTCGAAACTCACCTTAACATGGCTCATGGCACCTAAATTGTAAATCTCGTCTGGTTGGGTCTCCTGAATGATTCGGGTGATATTCATCGAATCTGTCAAATCACCATAATGCAAAATGAATTTAGCATGATCTACATGGGGGTCTTGGTACAAATGATCAATCCGATCAGTGTTGAATTGTGAGGCACGTCTTTTTATGCCATGTACTACGTAGCCTTTTTCCAGAAGCAACTCGGCTAAATAAGCGCCATCCTGTCCTGTAACTCCCGTTATTAGTGCTACTTTGTTACCCATTTGTCTCTATTTTTCAGATAATCACGATAAGTCAATTGGATTCCATCTTCCAAGGTCACCTTGTGCTTCCATCCCAAAGCTTCAAGTTTGGTGATATCTAAAAGTTTCCTTGATGTCCCATCTGGTTTACTATGATCCCACTTTATATCTCCATCATATCCTACGATAGTCTTTACCAATTCGCCCAGATCTTTAATTCGAATATCTTTACCAGTCCCCACATTAATCAACTCATCTTCGGAATAATTGAGCATAAGAAAAACACATGCATCTGCCAGGTCATCCACAAATAAAAATTCCCGTAGCGGTGAACCGGATCCCCAGAGTTCAACAGTAAGTTCTTTATTTTCCTTAGCCTCATGAAACTTCCTTATCAACGCCGGCAGCACATGACTTTTTTGCAGATCATAATTATCTCCAAATCCAAAAAGATTTGTTGGCATAACGGAAATAAAGTCGCATTCATATTGTTTCCGATAGTTTTCACACATTTTTATTCCTGCAATCTTAGCAATCGCATAAGGTTCATTAGTTGGCTCCAATGAACCTGTCAATAGATACTCTTCCTTCAATGGTTGATCCGCCATCTTAGGATAAATACAGGATGACCCTAAAAACATGAGTTTTTTGACCTGAGACTCATAGCTTGCATGAATCACGTTACTTTGGATCATTAAATTATCGTAAAGGAATTCCGCCCCATAAGAGTGGTTGGCAAGAATCCCTCCTACTTTGGCTGCTGCCAGAAAGACGAACTTCGGTCTTTCAATTTGAAAAAATTCAAAAACACTTTTTTGATCTCTCAAATCCAATTCGGATGAGGTCCGTGTCACCAAATTCTTGAAGCCCTTATTGACCAATGCCCGGCAAATGGCACTTCCGACCATCCCATTATGTCCAGCAACAAATATTTTATCCCCAGCTTCCATATTCCGTTTGGTCTTACTAGGGTGTACTATTGCTATTACTGTCAATCTGATTTATTACAGAAAGAATTATAAAGTACGTAGTGGCTGTTGTACTCACTAGTCCAAAAATCCTATCTATACCGAACCTTTCTCTGATACGGCCTCCCGGAACTATTATTTCACTACCGGGGATTATTTCCGGTCTATTTCTAAAAAATAAAAATCCTTTAGTTCTCGCAGCAGAGCCATTTGGGTACATCACATATGCCCGGCCTTTACGGGCTTCTCTTGTAACACCTCCTGCATCACTTATATAATCACTGAAACTTTTTGTCTCAGAATACCTTGTGACTGTGGAAGTAGTAAGAACCTCTCCAGATATCTTGACTGTTTGCGGTCTTCTTGGTATTACGAGTTCATCTCCGTCCTGTAGGATTAAATCATCAACAGAACCCGAATTGTTGCCCGAAATTTCATCTAAACTAATCGCAATTTTATCGTATGAAAATCTCTGATCTAACGTTAAAGAATCCAGATTTACCCTGACTAAACTATCTGATGAAATTGATCCCTGATTTCTGAGGTATTTTTCATATCGTTCTGTTAAACCATCTATCCGAGATGTAAGTGCTTTTCGCTCAACCTCACTTAATGTCCCTCCGGCAAGGTCATTTTCCAGGTAATCATTTAACTTTCGAAGTTGCTGGATTTGAAGTCTCGCCTGGTCCTGCAATGAAGGTGATTTACGCCGAAGGATATATGCTCCTTTAGTAAAACCATATTCTGTGACCCCACCACTTCTTTCTAGCATATCAGAAATGCTTACATTCCGATTTTCCAAAACATACTTTCCAGGAGCATTCACCTCTCCCACAATTGTTATAACTTCAGGCTCCTGATATCTGGGATTTTTTCGAATAAAAACATGATCAAATGCCTCTAGTTCCACATTCAGGGATTCAGATTCAAATGGATATGGATTGTCTGACACCGGATAGGACGATACCTCAAAATCACTTTCAGAACTTTCCGGACGGCTAACCACTTCAACCAAACCACTATAAGCGGATTTCCTTATTCCTGATGAAAGTAATAATGCATCGTTCACCGTCATACCCTGGAAGTAGGGTATAATGCCTGGATTAAATACCTCACCACTTACCTGAATGAAAGGGGTCTCTGTTAGTTGGTAATCACTTGGGATAACAATTAGATCTCCTAATTCCAACTCATATGGGGAGTCGCTATTTAGGATTTCCTCTAAATTTAGAGCAATAGCTTCAGTGCTTAAATTGTTTGTTTTCCTAAACAAAGTAACATATTCTGTATAGGCTTCAGGAAGTAATCCTCCTGCCTTTTCGATCAGAGACTCAATGTTCATTGAATCTGACCAGCCATAAGGACCCGGATTAAAAACGGCACCTTCAATCTGTACTTTGCTTACCAAAGGATCCACAGATTCTCTCACCAGAATTCTATCCCCATCCTGGAGATTATATTCGGACTCTTCCACTTTAAGGTCCTTTATGAGCTGATCTTCACCAGTTAATCTTTCAAGGGTTACTGAGGTGGTATTTGCCCGGGAAGTAAACCCTCCCGTGAGTTCCAATAACCGTTCAAGATCTTCATCATCCTTCAATTCAAATATTCCCGGAATACGGACCTCGCCTCTAACCTCGACCCTTTTCTTGTAGGGTGAGACCACCAGGATGTCATCATCGTATAATTGACCTCCGCCGGTAAGCTGACCCTTAGTCAGAAAATCGTACAGATCCACATTCGAAACAAGATTGCCTCCCCTGTATAGAGAAATATTACGAAAAGTTCCTCTTACTGTAGGTCCACCTGCAGCATAAAGTACATTAAAAACACTAGCTATGGACGGTACAGCATAAACTCCTGGCTTATCTACCTCTCCAACCACATTCACACGGATGCTGCGGATATTTCCGAGTGTCATCTCCATGAAAACTGTCGGGTTTGCACCCTTTAAACCTTGAAACAAATTGCTTAGTGATCGCCTGAGTTTTGCTCTTGCAGCATTTATCGTCAATGATCCTACAGAAACAGGTCCAATCAGTGGTATGGAAACTTTGCCATCTGGAGAAACTATTAGGCTATAACTCTGTTGCGAAGTCCCATATATTTCGATCAGAATCTGATCTGATGGTCCAAGTATATAATTTTCAGGTGTTGGCATATTGAAGTTAGGACTAAATCCAATATCAGGATTCTTGAACACTTTGTATCCGAATAACTTTCTCTCATAGGGTGATAAGTCCATCAACTCTTCATCACCTGTTAAGAAATCTTCAAATCCGTCTTCGGAATTAACACCCCTTAAGCTCGTGACTGAACCAAGTTCAGCTCCACTTGATCTTCGGTCAGTCAACTTCCTGATTCTTTCAACCAGCAAATCCGCCTGATCCGGAGCCATACCCCGGGAGGTCGCATAATTCTTAATTTGACCTATTTCGTAACCTTCTTCTCTTGCCCGCTCGTAATATTGGAGAACCTGTTGGTCCGACAAAAAGTCCACATCAACGTCCTGAGCATATATAACAGAAATTAGACTAAAAAATAATAGCCCAAAAAAGCCTTTCCTTACCATACCTTACTTTTGAGTGCGCAAATCTAAGAAAAACTATCGCAGGAGATTACCCTTAACCAAAAAATATGGATTCAACAGGTTCTCTTTATTATACTCAACCGGCATATTTGAATCCTTAACCAGAACCTTGCCCCCTGCCTCCACTACTACGGCCTGGGCCGCCGCAGTATCCCACTCCATGGTAGGAGCAAATCTTGGATAAATATCGGCTTCGCCTTCGGCTACCATCAAGAGCTTCAAACTGCTTCCTTTTGAAACAATCACCGGGTCATTTAATTGTGAAATGAATACCTCCGTTTCTTCGTTAAGGTGCGAACGAGACGCCACGACCCGTAAGTTTGATTCGCTAAAGGAACAGGTGTTAACAGCTATTTTTGATCCGTTTTTGAATGCTCCTCCTCCTTTTGTCGCTTCGTACAAATCTCCAGTAGCAGGAACAAGCACAACTCCAAGAACAGGCTCACACTTGCTTATCAAGGCAATGTTTACCGTAAACTCACCATTTCGCTTAATGAACTCTTTTGTCCCGTCTATTGGGTCAACCATCCAAAAAAGGTCCCAGTTCTTTCGCTCTTCATATGGAAAATCTCTGCCTTCTTCACTAAGCAACGGTAATTGAGTACTGGCTAAAGTTTCTTTAATAATCTGATGTGAAATGCGATCAGCTTGGGTCAAGGGAGAGTTATCTCCTTTTAGTTCAACATTGAAGTAACTAGAATTATATACACTCAGAATCTCCTCTGAGGCCTTTCTGGCCGCCTCTTTTGCCACTTCTAAGTACTTGCTGAATTCTGTCATATGATCATTCCCGCTGCCACGGTTTCATTGGTTGACTCATCGACCAGAATTATACTTCCGGTATTCCTATTCTTTCGGTATGAGTCCACCAAAAGTGGTTTCGTGGTCCTTAGCGAAACCCTGCAAATGTCATTCATTGTAATATCCTTGTCCTCCTCATTTCGATGAAGGGTATTAATGTCAAGCTTGTAAAGGATGTCCTTGATCATTGTTTTCATCTCGGAAGTAGTGTGTCGCAATAAATACTTAGCCCTGGGTCTTGGCCCTGTCTGATTGAGCCAACAGAGCATAACATCAACGTCCTGGGTCTGTTTGGGTTGATTATTTGATCTGACGATCATATCCCCTCTGGCTATATCTATGTTATCCTCCAGGGTGATTGTTACAGACATTGGCGCAAAAGCCTCATCTACTTTTCCATCAAAAGTCTCAATACTTTTTATTTTGGAGTTGAAGCCACTGGGCAATACCAACACATCGTCTCCTGGCTTAAAAATCCCCCCTGCAATCCTACCGGCATATCCTCGGTAATCATGGTATTTATCATTTTTAGGTCTAATGACGGTCTGCACCGGAAATCTGCAATCAATGTGGTTTTGGTCACTGCCTACATGGATATTTTCCAAAGTATAAAGCAATGTGGATCCCTCATACCATGGCATATTTTTTCCGCGATTCACCACGTTATCACCATTCAAAGCACTAATTGGGATAAACCTAACGTCCTTGACATCCAATTTTCCGGCAAAATCCTCGAAGTCATCCTTAGTCTTTTCAAAGATTTCCTGTGAGTAATCAACCAGATCCATTTTATTAATGCAGACAATTATGTGTGGGATCTGAAGTAGCGAGGCTATTATTGAGTGACGGCACGTTTGTTCTACCACACCATTTCTTGCATCGATGAGGATTAGCGCAACATTGGCACTGGATGCACCTGTAACCATGTTTCGGGTGTATTGAATATGACCCGGTGTATCTGCTATAATGAATTTCCGCTTTGGTGTCGCAAAATACCGGTACGCTACATCGATAGTGATTCCCTGCTCACGTTCATCTTTCAATCCATCAGTCAGAAGCGCAAGATCCGTATGTGATAAACCTTTTCGCTCACTCGATTGCTTAACGTGATCCAACTGATCCTCGAAAATTGATTTGGAGTCAAATAGTAATCGTCCAATTAAGGTGCTTTTCCCATCATCTACGCTACCCGCTGTGGTAAAGCGAAGTAGCTCCATGTCTAAGTATCCTGACATAATTTTTTCTTAAAAGTATCCTTCTTTCTTTCTGTCTTCCATTGAAGTTTCCGACCTCTTATCATCCTCCCTACTGCCGCGCTCGGTCTTTCTTGCGGAAGCAACCTCGTCAATAATTTTCTCCAGCGAATCGGCTTCTGATTCATTGCCTCCTGTGATGGTTATATCTCCGAGCGTTCTAAACCGTATTTTCTTTTTTTCAATGCTTTCACTTTCATCAAGCTTGATATATTCTGAAACCGGGAGCCAGGTGCCATTGCGGTTTACTACCTCACGCTGATGGGCAAAATACAATGAAGGAATCTCGATGTTTTCCTGAAGTATGTACTGCCACACGTCCATTTCAGTCCAATTGCTTAATGGGAATACTCTGAAATGCTCTCCTTCGTGATGTTTCCCGTTAAACAAATTCCAAAGTTCCGGACGCTGATTTTTAGGATCCCACTGACCAAATTCATCACGGTGTGAGAAAAACCGTTCCTTTGCCCGGGCTTTCTCTTCATCTCTTCTGGCACCACCTATACATGCATCAAACCTGTTAGTCTCAATCGTCTCTAAAAGGGTAATGGTTTGAATGGCATTTCGATTGGCATTTTTACCTTTTTCCTCCATGGCTGTTCCATCATCAATCGACTTCTGAACAGACCCAACTATTAATTTTGCATCAAGCTTCGAAACCAGATCATCTCTGAATTTGATGGTTTCGGGAAAGTTATGTCCGGTGTCAATATGCACTAACGGAAATGGTATACGGGAAGGATGAAAAGCCTTTCTCGCCAGGTGAGTTACTACAATTGAATCCTTGCCCCCGGAAAAAAGAATTGCTGGATTTTGAAATTGAGAATAAACTTCCCTCAAAATGAAGATCGATTCGGATTCCAGCTCCTGCAAATGAGTTAAACTATAACTTTTCATTAAAATCTTATTTTTGGTAGCACAACTTTTACCAGTTGGCTCTTACATTCCTCAATTGAATTATTCTCCGTATTGACAGTTATTGTCGGATTATCCGGTACTTCAAACGGGGAAGATATTCCCGTGAAATTTTGTATCTCTCCATTCCGGGCCTTTTTATATAATCCTTTGACGTCTCTCCTTTCACACTCCTCTATGGAGCATTCAACAAATATTTCTATAAACCGATTCTCACCTACAAGTTCTTTTGCTAATGCACGATCTTCTTTAAACGGAGAAATAAAAGCTGTTAATACAACCGTACCCGCATCAACGAATAGTTTGGAGACCTCAGAGATACGCCTGATATTTTCTTTTCTCCCTTCATCGGAAAAGTCCAGATCTTTATTTAAACCTGATCGGATGTTGTCTCCGTCCAAGATGTAGGTGTTTATACCTTCTTTGAACAGATAGAGCTCTAACTCGCTGGCCAGGGTGGATTTACCTGATCCAGACAGGCCTGTAAACCATAATAAGTATGGTTGGAAACCATCTCTTTGTATTCGGTCTTCCAGCTTAACTTTATGATTATGTGGAATGATATTTTCCAAGATTCTTCAGTGACAAATTAATTTGAATCGCGAAGTTACAAATTCCTGGGAAAGACAAATCCAGATTGATAAACGACTGTAACCGATGTAATCTCTAACAAGAACTTCAATTTTGCTTGTTCTTCCCTATCTTCTTTTGAAAATATTCAAGTGTTAGTTTGAGCCCTTCCGCTCTACTGAATTTTGGTTGCCACTTTAATATTTCTTTAGCCAGTGAAATGTCCGGTTTACGCTGCTTAGGATCATCCTTTGGTAGCGGCTTGTACACGATTTTCGAAGTGGTTCCTGTTAACTCCAGAATCTCATTTCCAAACTGGTTGATTGTAATTTCATCCGGATTTCCAATATTTACCGGACCTGAATAATTGCTATTCAAAAGACGATATATTCCTTCAACCAAATCATCGACATAGGTAAATGATCTTGTCTGCGAGCCATCACCAAATGCAGTTAAATCCTCTCCCTTTAATGCTTGTGATATAAATGTTGGCAATACTCTTCCGTCTTCCAGTCGCATCCGTGGACCAAAAGTGTTAAAAATGCGTACTATCCTTGTTTCCAATCCGTGAAAGGTATGATAAGCCATAGTCAATGCCTCCTGGAATCTTTTTGCCTCATCGTATACACCCCTAGGTCCCACAGGATTTACATTTCCCCAATAATCTTCTTTTTGTGGGTGAACCAGTGGATCTCCGTAAACCTCGGATGTAGAGGCCACAAGAATTCGCGCATTTTTGGCCCGAGCCAGACCAAGGCAATTTAAAGTGCCCAATGATCCTACCTTCATGGTTTGAATAGGCATCTTCAGGTAATCAATAGGGCTTGCAGGGGAAGCAAAATGAAGAATATAGTCCAAATTCCCAGATACATGAACGAAATTGGATACATCATGGTGATGGAATTCAAAATTCTCGGACCCTAATAGATGCTCAATATTCTCTACGGAACCGGTGATCAGGTTATCCATAGCGATAACCTTGAAACCCTCCTTTAAAAATCTGTCACATAAATGTGAACCTAAGAACCCTGCTCCTCCGGTAATGAGTACTTTTTTCATTAATTCACTTTTTTGCGGCCAATACTATAATAGGAGAACCCTAATTCATTCATCTGTTCCAGATCAAATAAATTTCGGCCGTCAAAGATTACCTTATTGTTCATGGATTTTGCCACCTTGTCAAACTCAGGGGTTCGGAAAACAGGCCATTCAGTCATAATTAAAAGTGCATCCGAATTATCTAAGACATCGTACTCATCTGTCCCGTATATTAGCTTATCTCCATATATCTCCCGCACATTTTCCATAGCCTCCGGGTCATATACTTTTACTCTCACACCATCATTTAATAATACATCTATATTTTGAAGTGCTGGTGCCTCTCTTATGTCATCAGTATAGGGTTTGAATGACAATCCCCAGACAGCAATGGTCTTTCCTTTCAGACTACCCTTGAAGTAATTTCTCAATTCAGGAATCAACTTCAATTTTTGATTCTGATTGACTTCCATCACTGAATTCAATATTTTGAAATCATAATTTGCATCGGAAGAAGACTTGGCAAGAGCCTGAACATCTTTTGGGAAACAGCTGCCACCATATCCGATCCCTGCAAATAGAAAACGCTTCCCTATCCTTGCATCCGTACCGACTCCTTTCCTTACAGAATCTACATCGGCTCCAAGTAATTCGCACAAATTTGCTATTTCGTTCATAAAGGTGATTTTAGTAGCGAGGAATGAATTCGCAGCATATTTTGTAAGTTCAGCGGACCTGATATCCATAAATATGATTGGATTACCCTGACGAACAAACGGATCATAAAGCTTCTTCATTACCGATCTGGCTTTTTCGGACTCAGCCCCAATGACTACTCTGTCTGGTTTCATGAAGTCATCGACTGCCACTCCTTCCCTTAGAAATTCAGGATTCGAAACAACATCAAAATCAACTTTGGCATTCTGAGCGATTTCGGAATGAACCTTCTCCGCCGTTCCAACTGGAACCGTACTCTTGTCCACTATCACCGTATAGTCATTTAGTAGTGGTCCCAGATCCCCAGCTACTTTGAGCACATACTGTAAATCGGCCGATCCATCCTCACCGGGGGGTGTGGGTAATGCGAGAAAAATGATTCTCGCCCCATTTATTCCTTCTTCAAGATTGGTGGTGAAATCCAGTCTGCCCTGGCGTACATTTCTTTCGAACAAAGGCTCCAACCCAGGTTCGTAAATGGTAACCTTTCCACTTTGAAGCTTTTCCACCTTTTTTTGATCAATATCCACACAGGTGACATGATTCCCGGTCTCAGCAAAGCATGTTCCAGTGACGAGTCCTACATAACCTGTACCAACTACTGCAATTTTCATCAGATTTAAAATTTTAAATTAATTTATGCGTCATATCCTTTTCTGAGATGATCGGAATCTGTTTCAACTCCCAATCTATACTCAGTTTTGGGTCATTATATCGTAACCCTCTTTCATTCTCCGGACTGTAAAAATTATCTACACCGTAATAGAATAAGGTATCATCTTCTAACGTGTAATAGCCATGGGCGAAACCACGTGGAACTAACAACATCGTCTTCTGGTCTTCAATCTTATACTTAAAATGCTTCAAGTAAGTCTCTGACTGCGGTCTGATATCTACTGCAACATCCAAAACAGATCCATTTATGCACCCCACCAGCTTAGACTGAGCGCTATCGTCCTGTTGGAAATGTAAACCGCGAAGTACATTCGACTCGGATTTAGCAAAGTTGATCTGCTTCACATCAAAAGATATTCCCAATTCCTCTAGTTTCCTTTGGTTGAATGCCTCCATAAAAAAGCCCCTTTCGTCACCAAATAGATCAGCCTTCACAATGTGTAGCCCGTCGAAACCGGTACTAATTATTTCCATTCCAACAATCCCTTTAAGTATAATCCATAACCACTTTTTTCCAGGGGTTCAGCCAGTTTTAGAAGCTCCTCTTTTGTAATGAAGCCCTTCTTAAATGCAATCTCCTCAATACAACTAATCTTCAATCCTTGGCGAGATTCAATGGCCCTGACAAATTCCCCTGCGTCCAGTAATGATTCAATTGTGCCGGTATCCAGCCACGCGGTACCTCGATCTAATACTTCAACAGACAACTTACCCCTTTTAAGGTACTGATTGTTTACTTCCGTTATTTCAAGTTCTCCTCTCGAACTAGGTTTAATAGCTTTTGCTATTTCTACCACTTCATTATCATAGAAATACAGTCCCGGAACAGCAAACTTTGATTTTGGCTTTTCAGGTTTTTCCTCGATAGACAGTGCTTTGCCTTCTTCATTAAAGTCCACTACTCCATATCTTTCCGGATCGGTTACATGATATGCAAATACAATTCCCCCATCCGGATTCGTACAAGCCATTAATTTTTTGCTAAGACCCGAAGCGTAAAAGATATTGTCCCCTAAAATGAGACAAACAGGATCATCCCCAATAAATTGCTCACCAATCAAAAAAGCTTGAGCCAGACCCTCTGGTTTTTCCTGTACTTCATAATAAAATTGGCAGCCGAGTTGGTTACCATCACCCAAAAGCTCTTCAAAAACTGGCAAGTCCCTGGGTGTAGAGATTACTAAGATTTCCCGGATTCCAGCCAACATTAAAACAGAAAGAGGATAGTAGATCATTGGTTTGTCATAAATTGGCATGATCTGTTTGCTAATCGCTTTTGTCAAAGGATGTAATCTCGTACCGCTTCCTCCTGCTAGAATTATACCTTTCATGATCCGTAGTGGCTTTTATAATAGTCTTTATAGTCACCGGATGTTACACCGTCTAACCATTCTTCATTATTCAAGTACCATATAACCGTTTTTTTCAATCCTTCGTCGAATGTCACTGATGGTTCCCAGCCTAACTCAGTTTTAATTTTGGTTGCATCTATTGCATAACGTCTATCATGACCCGCCCGATCTTTTACATATGTAATGAGTTTTTCTGAACTACCTTTTTCTCTACCTAATTCTTCGTCCATGATATTACACAATAGTCTAATTAAATCGATATTTCTCCATTCATTGAAGCCTCCTATATTATAGGTTTCTCCAACTTTTCCTCTATGTACGATTGCATCTATGGCTCTCGCATGATCAATCACGTAAAGCCAGTCTCTTACATTTTCGCCCCTTCCATAAACTGGAATTGGTTTTTCAAATTTGATATTATTGATTGCCAATGGGATCAGTTTTTCGGGGAAATGGTTAGGACCGTAGTTATTTGAACAATTACTGACGATAATTGGTAAACCATAGGTATTGTGATATGCTCTGACAAAATGATCTGACGAAGCTTTGGATGCACTATACGGTGACTTTGGATCGTATGGAGTCGTTTCCACGAAAAAACCCTCGTCAGCTAGCGAGCCATATACCTCGTCGGTAGAAATGTGGTAGAATAATTTATCCTCCAATTTGCTCCAACAACTCTTCGCTGCATTCAACAAGGAAACTGTTCCAAATACATTTGTATTTACGAATTCAGTAGGATTTGATATGGACCTGTCAACATGAGATTCAGCAGCCAAATGTATAATGGTGTCAATTTTATATGAGGAGATTAACTTCTCACAAAAAGCTGAATCGCAAATATCTCCCTTGACAAAATCGTAATTTGAACTTTTCTCTATATCCTCTAGATTCGAAAGATTACCGGCATAGGTAAGCTTGTCCAGATTCACAATTTTATATTTCGCATAACGGTTTACAAAATGCCTAACCACATGGGAACCGATAAATCCAGCTCCTCCGGTAATCAAAATACGTTTCATGAAATGTTATAATATTCTTTATACCAAAGATAAAACTTTCGAACACCTTCTTCTACTGTGGTTGAAGGTCTATAATCGATGGCATTTATGAGTGAATCTACATTTGCATAGGTATTTGGCACGTCCCCTTGCTGCAAAGGCATGAAATTAATGATAGCCTGAATTCCGATAACGCTCTCCAAAGTTCTAATGTATTCCATCAGATTGACTGGAGAATTGTTTCCAATATTGTGAACTACATATGGAGCGAAGCTGGTATTTGGGTTAGGATGTTCAGAATCCCATTTTAGATCCGGTTGGGAGGGCCTTCCCAATAACCTGTACAAAGCCTCAACTATATCCTCGACATAAGTAAAGTCTCTCATCATTTCACCGTTATTGTAAACGTCTATTTTTCTTCCCTCAAGTATACCCTTAGTAAAAAGAAACAGGGCCATATCCGGTCTTCCCCATGGTCCATACACAGTAAAAAACCTTAAGCCGGTAGTGGGAAGGTCGAAGTTAGCGGAATATGAATGTGCAATCATCTCATTTGCCTTTTTTGTGGCAGCATAAAGAGAAATTGGATGATCAACATTATGCTCAACAGAGAAAGGGATGGTAGTGTTTGCTCCATAAACGGAGCTAGAGGAGGCATATAACAGGTGTCTGATCTGGTAGTCTTTACACCTTTCCAATAGATTAACAAATCCAGTAATGTTGGATTCCGTGTAAGCAAAAGGATTTTCCAAAGAATATCTAACTCCGGCCTGGGCAGCAAGGTTTACCACATGCTCAAACTCAAACTCCCGGAATAGTTTTTTCAACCCTTTGATATCACATAAATCTGTTTTTCGAAATGTATAACCGGTTTTGACTTCTAAATGCCTTGTTCGTGCTATTTTCAGATTAACATCATAATAGTCGCTCAAATTATCAATACCTACCACTTCATGCCCTTCGTTAAGCAGCTTCTTACTAAGATGAAATCCTATAAATCCGGCGGCACCAGTCACCAATATGGGAGCATTTGTCGAAATCACTTTTTAGGAATTATTATTAGAGTTGTTCTGATACTAGCTTTACAACCACATGAAAAGTGTCTTATTGCTGGTCAAAAAAGATTACCAGGTCGATTTTCGGCAAAAGTACCCAATTATGGGAATTGGGCTTTACGTTTTATGTACAATCTACCTAACCTATTTGACGTTCCATGGTGTAATTGATCGAACTACCTGGAATGGCATCTTGTGGATTGTAGTGTTGTTTACTTCTGTAACTGCCATGGGGAAAAGTTTCGGACAGGAAGATGATCGATCCCTTTATTATTATTACCTCGCGAAACCGCAAATTATTTTGCTTTCAAAATACATCTATGCCATTGGATATCAGCTGATACTCTTAGCTTTAGTACTTTTCACTTTTATTCTTTTTAATGGAAATCCTATAGGCAACTTTTTCCCGTTCTTCTTAAACCTTGCTACAGGAGGATTGGGTCTTGCTATAACATTTACAATGGTTTCTGCAATAGCTACAAAAAGTGGAGAAAAGTCAGTGATGATGGCAATTCTTGGGTTCCCGCTCACCATTCCTATTTTGGTTCTTTCTTTGAATAATTCGAAACAGCTATTACTTGGCGCTGGATTCAGTGACATCTCCGGTAACTACTTTACACTCCTGTCTACGATAGTTATTATCATTGCAATCTCATTTATTCTATTCCCCTATAGCTGGAAAAATTAATGGATTATCTCATCAAAACGAATTGGTGGAAATGGTTGTCTGTGATTCTGTTGACTTACACAGTAGTAGGTGGATTGTTAATGGAAGTTCCGCGATTGGCAATTTTAAACGAGACAGTTAGAAATCTCTATTTTCATGTTCCAATGTGGTTTAGTATGATCCTGTTGTTCTGTTTTTCAGTATATCACGCCCTTCGGTATCTGGCAAGCAAAAATCTTGAACAGGATGCCTTTAGCAGGGACTTCGTGGAAATAGGTATTCTATTCGGAATATTGGGGTTGGTAACCGGCATGATTTGGGCAAATTACACCTGGGGTGAGCCCTGGAGCAACGACCCAAAACAAAACGGATCTGCCATCGCAATGCTGATCTATTTCGCCTATGTCATTCTAAGAGGTTCAATCTCCGATGACCATCAAAGGGCAAGGATCAGCGCAGTGTTTAACATACTTGCATTTGCCACTATGATTCCTTTGCTTTTTATACTTCCCAGACTTGCCGACAGCCTTCATCCCGGTAATGGCGGAAATCCAGGTTTTAATGCTTACGATCTGGATAATCGAATGAGGTTGGTTTTCTACCCGGCCGTTATAGGATGGTTTTTACTTGGGGCATGGATTGTAACGGTAAGATCGCGATTGTCCAGAATCGAAATTAAAAAGGATTATGAATAAGATAATCACTTGGATACTACTGTTTTTGGCATCTTTTTGGGTTAGTGCCCAATCAGAAGTTCAAATGGCTGAGGATTTTAGAGGTGAGGGGAAAATTTATGTTGTAGTTATGGTAATTTTGGCCATACTATTTGGAATATTTTTCACGCTTTGGCGGTTAGATAAGAAACTGACTCAGTTGGAGAACAGATCAAAAGAGGAAGAATGAAAAAGTCACACATTTTGGGAATCGTCGTTATCGCTATCTGTATCGGTATCATTGCCTCTACAGCTGGGGATGCAAGCAGCTATGTCTCCTTCAAGGAAGCTAAGGTGATGGCCACGTCAGACACGGGTAGTAAAATTCATGTGGTGGGTATTCTGAAGAAAGATAAACAAGGCCAAATAATTGGCATCGAAGAATCTCCGGATAAGTTGTCATTTCGATTCAGGATGGTAGATGAGAACGGGCAGGAGCAGATAGTCCTGCATGCCAATCCCATCCCCCAGGATTTTGATAAATCGGAACAGGTTGTTGTCGTTGGCGGATATAATGGAGAAGCTTTTATTGCGGACAAAATACTTCTTAAGTGTCCATCCAAGTACCAGGAAGAGGAGTTGAGGATATAAAATGGTGCACTATTTCATAGGCTACCTGGGACATTTCCTGGTTATCACTGCTTTTGTATCGGCAATCATAGCAACATATGCCTTTTTCAAATCGACAAAAACGGAGGATGAAAGCTGGCAAAAGTTCGCAAAATATAGCTACTATGTCCATTGCATAGCGATCGTGGGTGTTTTGGTCACCCTCTTTATGATCATAAATCTTAAATATTTTGAATATCACTATGCCTGGAACTACAGCTCAAAATTTCTCCCGATTTACTACCAAATATCCAGTTTTTGGAATGGTCAGGAAGGCGCATTCCTTCTTTGGATGTTCTGGAACATAATCCTTGGTCTGGTACTCCTGCACACTAACAAATTTTGGAAACCTTCGGTGATGACTGTAATGTCTGTCAACCAGGTCTTTCTGACTTCAATGATCCTGGGTGTGGTCGTTTTTAATGCAAAGTTTGGAAGCTCGCCGTTTCTCCTTCTGCGTGAGGTGCTTCAGGACAATATATTTAAAATTAATCCTGACTTCGTACCCGCAGACGGAAATGGGCTGAATCCGTTACTCCAAAATTACTGGATGGTGATACATCCGCCCACATTATTTCTTGGTTTTGCCTCCACAGTAGTCCCATTTGCTTTTGCCATTGCAGGATTGTGGCAGGGAAAGTTCCGGGAGTGGATTCGGCCTGCTTTACCATGGGCTCAGTTTTCTGCGCTGATCCTGGGTATTGGTATCCTGATGGGTGCATATTGGGCATATGAAACACTCAACTTTGGTGGCTATTGGAACTGGGATCCTGTGGAGAATGCCATATTTGTTCCGTGGCTAACGTTGGTAGCTTCCATGCATACCATGATTGCTTATCGCAAAAATGAAACAGCATTAAAGGTATCGATGATCCTTGTGGTCGCGACTTACATTCTTATACTCTATTCCACATTTCTCACCCGTAGTGGCATTCTCGGTGAATCGTCCGTTCATTCATTTACCGACCTGGGCCTATCCGGGCAATTACTCATTTTTCTAAGTGTTTTTGGTGTTTTTTCAATTGCTTTGATGGCATTGAGATGGAAAAATATTCCTCAGACAGACCAGGAAGTTTCCACTTATTCAAGGGAGTTCTGGATATTTATGGGAGCCACCATTCTCTGTCTTATGGCCTTTCAGGTGATCATACCAACATCCATCCCCGTCTGGAACGAGATCGGGCAGTTCTTTGGCATGTCAGGAAATATCGCTCCGCCAACGGAACCTGTGGAATTTTACTCAAAATATCAGCTTTGGTTTGCCATCGCACTGGCAATACTCTCGGGGACGGGGCAGTTTTTTTGGTGGAAAAAAATTGATCCTGCTAAACTCTGGGAAGAAGTAAAAGTCCCGATAATCATAAGTTTACTCATCAGTGGTTTGGTCTTCATGCTCTCAGGAGTTGACAGATTGGACTACATGCTTTTACTTACGGCATGCGTGTATTCGGTAGCTGCAAATGCCAAAATCTTACTCGGACTCAAAAGAACGAATCTAAAGCTATCGGGAGGATCCATCACGCATATTGGAATCGCTCTTATGCTGATTGGTATTCTTTACTCATCCGGTTATTCCAAAATCATCTCTAAAAACAATACCGGACTGTTGTGGAGCAAGGAGTTTCCCGATGATATGAATCAAAATAACTTGCTGCTTTTTCAGAATGAACCTCGGCAGATGGGTGATTATAGTCTGGTTTATAATGGCTTACGCAAGAAAATTGAAAATTTAGGATTCGTCGATGCCCAATACCTTCAGCCAACATCCGAGTTGCTTAAAATGAAGGTAGTCAGAAACATTGAGAAAGACGGTGAGCTTCTGGCCAGGGCTGGTGATACGGTCAATATTACAAATCCAGAGAATAACTACTTCGAGGTCACCTATGAGAAAAGTAATGGAAAGTCCTTTAAGTTATATCCCAGGATTCAGATCAATAAGCTAATGGGGACACTCTCCTCCCCGGACATAAACAGAACACTGACTGCAGACCTTTATACACACATTAGTAACCTGCCTGATCCGGAAGAACCTGTTCAATGGAGTGAAATGAAGGAAGAGAAAGTGCGGGTGGGACAAAATTTCTTCATCAACGACTTTGTAGCTGAATTTACCCGTATGGAAAGAGTAGGTGAAGTGAATGGAGTACCGCTCGAAGACGAGGATGTAGCTGTTAAAGCCGTAATTACCATAAAAGCTGAGCAGAAGGACTACGTCGCCGAACCTATCTATGTTATTAAAGATCAAATGGCCGGAAGGATACCTGCCGAGGTAAGGGACGTAGCTTCAAAAATTACAATTTTAAGTATTCACCCTGAAGAGGACAGCTTCACTTTTGGTATAAATACAAGCCAGAAAGACTGGATCATACTTGAAGCGGTAGAAAAACCCTGGATCAACATTCTGTGGACAGGTACCCTACTACTCACTCTTGGATTTTTTGTGGCGATAGTAAGAAGATACAATGAATTCAAAAGCCGGAGAGATAAAGGCCTGGAATAACACGATAAAATCCAACATATTTTCTGTTTCCTGCGTCATTACTAGCAATGAACCAATTAGGCAAAGGAGTCTTAGGCTTTTTGAAGATCACCAGGATTCCAAATCTTGTTGTAATAGGCTTAATACAGATCCTAGCAGGGAGGTACATTCTGGAGCGTCCTTTTTCTGATATCGTGGACCTCCGGTTTAGTTTATTAATTCTATCTACCCTTATGATTGCGGGTGCTGGCTATATTATCAATGATTACTATGATCAGAAGATTGATATGATCAACAGGCCAAACAAGGTTGTGGTGGGCATCACCTTGAAAAGGAGGATGGCCTTAATTTTCCATTTTTTCATGAACTCATTTGCCATTATAATCGGAGTGTACATTGATCCGGTTATCGGCTTGATCCATATCCTTTCAAGCTTCAGTCTGTGGTATTATTCGAATTCGCTCCGAAGGCTTCCATTCGTTGGGAATCTGACAATAGCCGCTTTGTCAGGTATGGTATTTCTGGTGGTGGGGATATTTTTCAGACAATCGGAATCGATTGTTATGGTCTACGCACTTTTTGCCTTTATCATTACCTTAATTCGAGAAATCATCAAGGATATTGAGGATGTGAAAGGTGAATCGGCATTTGGTTGCAGTACCATTCCGGTTGTTTGGGGTATCAGAGGGGCTAAACTCATCATTCTGATAATCGGAATAGTCGGATCAGCTTTCCTTGGCTATTTCTTGCTGGAAATGGCTAATTTTTTTATCAGACTTTTCTTTTTAGGTATGATGCCGCTTCTGATTTGGTTTCTAATTGTGTTAATAAGATCCGATACTCAGCGCCAATACTACAGGTTGCATATTGCAAGCAATTGGATCATATTACTCGGCATGGTAAGTATAGTTTTCATCAATGGATAAGATCAAAGTGGCAATCCTGGCATCGGGAAGTGGTTCGAATGCCGAAAACCTGGCCAGATATTTTGCAGGCCACCCAAGAATTCAAATTTCCGATATTCTTTCCAACAAGGCTGAAGCTTACGTATTGACCAGGTCAAAAGAGCTTGGAATACCTGCATCAGTTTTTTCAAAAACAGATTTGGAAAGTGGGGATGTCTCAAAAACACTAAGAAGTAAGAATGTTAAATTCATAATTTTAGCCGGTTTCCTGCTAAAAATTCCAACACAATTTATCTCCGATTACGAAGGCAAGATCATAAATATCCATCCAAGTTTATTACCTGCATATGGAGGGAAAGGTATGTATGGCTCGCGGGTTCACGAAGCGGTAATAAGTAACAGAGAATCAAAATCAGGGATTACCATTCATCTGGTTACACAAAACTACGACGAAGGACCTATTTTGGCCCAACACGAATGTCCCGTAATTCCTGGAGATGACGCAGAATCACTGGCAGCCAAAGTGCATGAACTTGAATATCATTATTTTCCACCCACAGTGAAGGATTATATTCTAAAATCCATCCGCGACGAGTCTTAAAAGTTATACTTTTGCCGTTTGTTTTTTAGAGACCACCCATGAACGAAAAATCCATTAAGTCAGCCTTGATTTCTGTTTTTCACAAAGATGGACTTGATCCAATAGTGAAGAAACTTCATGATCTTGGTGTGACATTATACTCCACAGGAGGCACTTACGACTTTATTCAAAACCTCAATATTCCGGTAACTTCCGTAGAGGATATCACCCATTATCCTTCCATTTTCGGAGGGAGGGTAAAAACACTGCACCCAAAGGTATTTGGTGGAATTCTCAATCGCAGAGACAATAAGTCCGATACGGAAGAAAAGAATAAACATGACATCCCGGACATCGACCTGGTCATCGTGGATCTTTATCCTTTTGAGGAAACTGTAGCCAGCCCGGGTGCAACAGAATCTGATATTATCGAAAAGATTGATATCGGTGGTATCGCCCTTATCCGTGGAGCGGCGAAGAATTTTAATGATGTATTGATCGTACCTTCTGTGAAATACTACCAGGAGCTATTGAGTATTCTGGAGGATCAAAACGGTGCGACCACCCTTGCTCAAAGAAAAAGCTTTGCGATGCGAGCATTTGATGTGTCTTCTCATTACGACACAGCGATTTTCAATTATATGAATGATAGAGAAGAGTCAGGCTCCTTTAAAGTCGCTTTTCAAAATGCAAAAGTCCTGCGGTACGGAGAAAACCCTCATCAGAAAGGAAGGTTTTATGGGGACCTGTCCACCTATTTTGATCAACTACACGGCAAAGAAATAAGTTATAACAACCTCATTGACATTGAGGCAGCCATTCAACTTATTTCAGAGTTCGAAGAGAAAGTAGCATTCGGAATTCTTAAACATAATAACGCTTGCGGCTTTGCGATAGCGGAATCTGTAAAAACAGCTTATGAAAAGGCTCTTGAAGCAGATCCAACCTCTGCATTTGGCGGAATACTTGTGACCAATGAAATAATAGATTCCGAGGCGGCAAAAATTATAAATGATCTGTTTTGTGAAGTGATTATCACGCCTGGTTTTGATGATGCTGGCCTGGACCTATTGAAATCAAAAAAGAACCGGATTATTCTCAAATTAAAAAAGTATTTCGATCAGGACGTTCAGTTTCGTTCTATGCTGAATGGTGTCATTGTCCAGGATTACAATTCAAAAATTGATGGTGAAGGTGATCTTAAAGTAGTAACAAAATCGACCCCTGACAAATCGGAAATTCGGGACCTTTTGTTTGCTTCGAGGATTTGTAAAAACACAAAATCAAACACCATCGTACTGGCTGCCGGAAATCAAATGCTGGCGAGCGGGGTGGGTCAAACTTCCCGTGTGGATGCTCTTGAGCAAGCCATCGCAAAGGCCAAAAAGTTTAATTTTCAATTAGAAGGTGCAGTTATGGCCTCTGACGCATTTTTTCCTTTCCCAGATTGCGTCGAAATTGCAGGAAAAGAAGGAATAAAAGCGATAATCCAGCCAGGAGGATCCATAAAAGATCAACTTTCTATCGATGCCTGCGATGAAAAAGGCATGGCGATGGTGTTCACTGGATTCAGACATTTTAAACACTAAAAAATTTCTTTTAAAAACTAATTATTAACTTCAAGCGAATATAATTCCAGTATAGCCAAATGGGTCTTTTTGATTTCTTTTCAAGTGACATAGCAATAGATTTAGGTACTGCTAATACCCTGATAATCAATAAGGATAAGGTCGTTGTAGACGAACCTTCCATTATTGCCATCGACAAGAACACAAACAAGGTGCTCGCGATCGGTCGGGAAGCCATGCAGATGCATGAAAAGACCCATGAAAACATCAAAACGATCAGGCCTCTAAAGGACGGTGTGATAGCGGACTTCCATGCTGCTGAGCACATGATTCGTGGGATGATTCGGATGATCGAAGGAAACAATAAGAAATTTTTTCCTTCCTCTCACAGGATGGTGATTTGCATACCTTCCGGAATTACGGAGGTTGAAAAAAGAGCTGTTCGTGACAGCGCGGAGCATGCAGGAGCGAAAGAAGTTTATATGATACATGAGCCAATAGCCGCGGCAATTGGAATTGGTCTCAATATCCAACAGCCTATTGGATCTATGATCGTGGATATTGGAGGGGGAACTACTGAGATCGCCGTGATTGCATTGTCAGGAATTGTCGCTGATCAATCGATTAGGGTGGCTGGAGATTCCTTCAATAAGGATATTCTTGACTATATGCGTCGCCAGCATAATCTTCTGATCGGAGAAAGGACAGCGGAAAGGGTCAAAATAGAAGTTGGCTCAGCACTTACAGAATTGGACGAGGGTCCTGAGGATTATGAGATACGCGGCAGGGATCTGATGACCGGAATACCAAAAATTATTAAGATCTCCTATTCGGAGATCGCTTTTGCCATTGACAAATCCGTCTCAAAGATCGAGGAGGCCGTGCTCAAGGCATTGGAGATCTCACCACCCGAGTTGTCTGCGGATATTTATGACAATGGTATCTATCTGACCGGAGGTGGTGCTTTACTCCGTGGACTGGATCGTCGGCTTAGCATGAAAACCAAACTACCAATTCACATTGCAGAAGATCCTTTGAGGGCAGTAGTGCGTGGCACTGGTCTCTCTTTAAAAAATCTGGAAACTTATAAAGCGGTTTTGATGACATAGATGCAGCGTCTATTATCACTACTATATCAGTATAGAGTTTTTTTCTTTTTTTTATTTTTAGAGGTAGTCAGTCTTTGGCTAATTACAACTTATAATAATTTTTATAATGCATTTCTCTTCAACTCTTCCAACCAGCTTGCCGGCACCATACAGTTGGCCACGGGAAATACGCGTGATTACCTGGAATTAAAGGAAACTAATAAAAGACTGGCAGAGGAAAATGCCTTTCTAAGGAAGCAGCTCTTTGAGTACAGTGCCCTGACCGATGGGCCAGACACTCTTTATAACAGGTTTTCTGTGATCCCTGCCCGGGTTGTTAACAATGACTTCAAACGAAGTGCGAATTATATCACCATTGATAAAGGAGAAAGAAATGGCTTGGAACCAGGGATGGGTGTGATTTCCGATAATGGTATCATTGGTTCAATTAAGTCTACTTCCGGACGCTTTTCTACTGTCACATCACTCCTTCATCAAAACCAACTGATCTCAAGTGAGATCAAAAGCACCGGAACTCTTTGTACTACACAATGGGATGCATCCGATCCCACACATTCCAAAGTGCGTTTCATCCCCCGGCACATCCCCATCAATGTAGGTGATACTATAGTTACTTCCGGATTCAATTCCACCTTCCCCCCCGGGTTGAACATCGGAGTTGTTTCCTCATATGAGCTGGCCGATGAGTCTATTTTTTATGATGTCACAATAGAATTGGTAAATGACTTTTCATCAATTCGAAACGTGTATGTGATAAGAGACTTCTGGTCAAATGAAAAAGATAGCTTAGAACAAGTAAATGAGTAGGGTCAACTATCGCATATTGATCATTTATTTCGCAGTTTATGTCATTCTGCAAATACCTCTGCTGTACAAGTTTATACTTTTCAATCAGGCTTACGGATTTTTCTACCTGGGTTTTCTATTGTTTCTTCCATTTGGCTTAAATCCTTTTCTGCGAATCGGATCCGGATTCCTGATAGGGTTGTTAATAGATACCTTTTCCAATACCCCAGGACTTCATGCTTCGGCGTGTACATTTTTGATGTTTATCAGAGATTGGTGGTTTTTAATAATTAAAGGTGATCCCGAAGATGACCCGAACATCTCGATTTTCACTCTGGGCATTACAGGAGCGATCTACTATATGGTGCCACTGATTCTTATACATCACCTATGGGTTTTTGGCATCGAACACGGCAAATGGGAATATTTCTTAAGGGTGTTATGGACTTCGATAACAAGTGCCATTTTTACCTTCATATGTATCACAATCCTTAACTTTGTTATGGCGCGTAAACCGACAAGAATGTGAATGTAAGGACTCTGGTACTGCGTGGAATTGTTGTTTTTACCGTGCTTATTTTTTCGGCACGACTGTTCTACATACAGGTCATTGACAAGCAATATCAATTTGCGGCTAGAAATAACATCCTCCACAAAACCGCAAACTACCCGTATCGTGGGATGATCT
This sequence comes from Cyclobacteriaceae bacterium, assembly GCA_965228045.1. Classification (GTDB taxonomy): domain Bacteria; phylum Bacteroidota; class Bacteroidia; order Cytophagales; family Cyclobacteriaceae; genus JANQEU01. The sequence goes on from OZ245789.1 coordinate 4,818,723, forward strand.
TTGACCGGAATGGTAACCTATTGGTACACAATGAGCCGGTATACAACATACTGGTAGTGCCAAATGAGCTGGATTTGGCTGACTCCATAGCCATCTGCCGAGAGCTGGAAATCGACCATCAAGATTTCATGCAGCGACTACAAAAATGCCGGTCATACTCCAGAATCCTACCCTCTATTTTTTATGAAAATCTTCCTAACAAAAGTTTTGCAGAGATTCAGGACCAATTGATAAAGTGGGATGGCGTCTCGGTCCAGCCGCGAACCGTGCGAGGTTATAATAATAATACTCTGGCAAATGTCCTTGGATATGTAGGTGAGATTACTCAGCGCCAGTTGAGAAGAGATACGACCAATTATTATCGTTCCGGAGATCATATTGGCATAACCGGAGTCGAGAGTACATATGAGGAGGAGCTACGCGGACGAAGGGGTGTAAATTACCAAACGGTTGATGTTCGGGGAGTGGTAACTGGAAATTTTGACGAAGGAAGACATGACACCTTGCCGATTCCAGGTGAGGATGTCCAATTGACCATAGACCTGGAGCTCCAAAAGTATGCTGAAAAACTGATGGCCAATAAGATAGGCAGTGTAGTTGCACTGGATCCGAATACTGGAGAGGTGTTGGCTTTTGTCTCTTCCCCCTCTTACGATCCATCATTGTTTGCCGGTCGGGATTTTTCAAAAAACTATTCTGACGTCCAATCAGATTCCCTGAAACCACTTTTTTGTCGTCCGATCCAGGCCAAGTATCCCCCTGGTTCGATGTTCAAAACCATACAAAGTCTTATAGCCTTGCAGGAACGGCGACTTGGCATAAACGAAGAAATCTATTGCGAAGGCAATCTCATAGGAGATTTAGCACCTCCGGGATATTACGATGTGAAGAAAGCAATTACCTACTCATCGAATAATTTTTTCTACATGGTAATGCGCAGGGTCATTCAACAGGGCATCCATGAAAGTTCATTTATCGATTCCAGATTGGGTTTTGAGAAGTGGAGGTCATATGTCACCGACTTCGGGCTTGGAAATAAATTAGGAATTGACCTTCCCAACGAAAGTCCGGGCTCCATCCCCACCCTTCAAACTTATGACAATGTTTATGGAATCAACCGATGGAGATACTCAAATATTTTCTCTTTAAGCATCGGCCAGGGAGAGCTTTTGGTGACACCTCTTCAAATGGCAAATCTGGGTGCTATTCTGGCAAACCGTGGACACTATATTGTTCCTCATGTCGCAAAAAGAGTGGGAAACAATGATGAATTGAGTTTTGAAAAGAAATCGATAGATATTCAGCCAAGATACTTTCAGGTGGTCATAGATGGAATGGAGCAGGTGATAGAACGAGGGTCAGGTATCAGGGCGAGAATTCCGGATATTCCCATCTGCGGCAAAACAAGTACCGTCGAAAATCCACATGGCGAAGATCACTCGGGATTTATGGGCTTTGCACCCAAGGAGAATCCACAAATTGCCATTGCTGTGTATGTTGAAAACGCGGGTCAGGGAGGAAGGGCGGCAGCCACAACCGCCAGCTTGTTAATAGAGAAAAAAATTAGAGGGCATATTACAAGACCCTGGGTGGAAGAATATAATCTGAGAGGAGTATTTAAGGATGAGAGGATCGCAAGCAACAGTCCAGACTGACTGGTGGGCAGTACTACTTTATTTTATCCTGGTTATAGCAGGCTGGATCAATATATATGCGGCTGATTACGATTATTCCGCAGTTCACAGCATATTTGATTTAGGCCAAAGCTCAGGAAGGCAACTATTATGGATCATAGGATCCGTAGTGCTGATTATAGCGATCTACACTATTGACTACCGATTTTATGAGTCATTTTCCTACATAATATATGGTGTGGTCCTACTGTTGCTTATTGGTGTACTTCTTTTTGGAAAAGAAGTTGCCGGATCTACATCATGGTTTGAGATAGGTAGTTTTAAAATTCAACCTTCCGAGTTTGCCAAAATTGCGACCGCACTGGCGTTGTCTAAATTCATAAGTACCACAGGCCGTAAAATTGAAAATCCCAGGGATTTGACACTTGCATCTCTGTTTTTCATTGTACCAATTGCTTTGATCGTGTTACAAGGAGACACGGGGACAGCATTAGTTTATTTTGCTTTTATAATTGTCCTGGTGCGAGAGGGGATGACCCTGCAACTACTTTTCCTGGGAATAGGAATGATTGTAGTGTTTGTTTTAACCCTGTTGGTAAATCAACTGGCACTGATCGTAGGAGTAATAATTGTTTCACTTATCGTAATAGGCATATACGGTAGGACACTAACGAGAGGACTCATCATCGGAGCAATTACAATTTGTACACTCGGAATAATCGTCAGTGTGGATTTCGTTTTGACAGATGTGCTGAGACCTCACCAACAAAAGCGGGTTTTGTCCTTGATAAATCCCAATGCTGATCCTCTCGGAGTAGGGTGGAACGTACTTCAATCAAAAATCGCGATAGGTTCCGGCGGCTTTGGAGGAAAGGGCTTTTTAAATGGCACACAAACGAAGTTTGATTTTGTCCCTGAGCAGACGACCGATTTTATTTTTTGCACAATTGGTGAGGAACATGGATGGGTAGGTAGCTCCATTGCATTAATTGTATTTGGGTTGCTCCTGATCCGGATCAGTGTTATTGCTGAAAGACAAAAATCTGAATTTGTGAGAGCTTACGGATATGGAGTCTTCTCTATATTATTTTTCCATTTCACGATCAATGTAGCCATGACCATCGGACTATTCCCTGTAGTAGGAATCCCGCTTCCATTCTTCAGTTATGGTGGTTCCAGCTTATGGACTTTTACAATATTGCTTTTTATCCTTCTGAAACTAGATGGTCATAGAATGGAGCTCTTGCATCGGTGGTAGCTATCTGAATCGTCGAAAGACTACTTTTAGAAGTTCTTTTACCTCATCGGAATTCATATCCCAATAAAAATCCTTCGAATAGGCCTGAACCAGAAATTCTACAGCCTCATCAAAACTTTTCCGCTCATTGATACCCTCAATGGCCTGAGTAAACACCTCATTATCTCCATCAAACAATTCCTGAACGAACATATAACGATGATTCATAGAAATCGAATCGAATAATTCTTTAGAGCTGTCTGACATTGGGCCAACCTCCGGTTCTTCAGAAACCAGATCTTCATCATCATTTGATCTGGCAGCCTGACCCGCTTCTTCATCCTCTAAAGGCTCCTGTTCGGTGACCTCAGCAGATATCTCTCTTTTTACTTCATCCACCAATTGATCATTATCATCGATATCCGTGACTTCGGGATTCGTATCGACATCTGTCTCATTTCCCTCCTGGAAATTTTCATCATTCTCAAAATCGATCTCCTCATCGTCATCAATGTCTGACATCACCTCTTCAGTATCCAATGAACCTGTACCTGCCACCGATGGAAAAAAAAGGTCTCTACGCTCCACCACTAATATCTCCGATACGCCCTCTACCAGGTCATCAATCACTGTGTCCTTATCTATGTTATCAAAAAACTCATTGGCATCTTCCAACATTTTATCAATTGAATGACCAATGTATTGATCCAGGAATCCATGTATCTCCTCCTTATGAAAAACCACATACTTGCCTGTTTGCTTTGCCAATTTTTCCCGCAAAACCCCTGTTTTGTCACCGAGCTCAGATCTTAAATATGCCGCCGGGTTCACTGCCAGTTCAAATGTCCGCTCCACAGCCTGTAAAATGAGTGGTTTTAAATGCTCTGATTTAACCTTTATGTGCTGCGATAGCTCATTCATGAACTGAACCATATTCCGACGAACTTCGGCGTTCTTATAGTCAAAATACGGGCTCTCAAGCTGCTTCATCTCTTCCTGCCAGGCCGTGAAGAGAATCTTCAGAACGAATAGGTTGAATTGCTTTAGAGGTGTGATCTGAAGAATATCTTTTCCGCTGAGATGAGTCTTCCCTTCATAGGCCTGGGAAATTAATTGATCTGCAAAGACAGACTTATATTGATCAAGGAATTCCCTGTTTAACTTACCATTCTTCATTAAATAACTGCGAAATTCGGTGATGCTAGCAAAAATAACATGACTGGTAAAAGTATTGATTAGAAATGATAATTGTTAATCCAAACTCAAACAATCAGCCGAAATGCTTTTATTTTGAGATAGTTAATTCTCATTCAGTATATGTTTCTCGAACCCGCACAACGAGGCCTGGGACATGGTAAAGGAATAGGATGGATCGAAGTAATCTGTGGTTCTATGTTCTCGGGTAAAACAGAAGAACTTATCCGTCGTCTGAACCGGGCCCACATAGCTCAGCAAAAAGTTGAAATTTTCAAACCAAAATTAGACAGCCGCTATTCCAAAGCTGACATAATCTCCCACAATGAGAACATGATTCCATCGACGCCGGTCAATTTTGCCAATGACATAAAATTGAATGCCGTGAACTGTGAGGTTGTCGGCATAGATGAAGTACAGTTCTTTGATGAGAACATTGTGAACGTCATCAATGAACTTGCAAACGATGGTAAAAGGGTGATCGCAGCTGGTCTGGATATGGACTTTAAAGGAAGACCTTTTTCACCAGTAGATAAGCTGATGAGCATCGCCGAGTACATCACCAAGGTACATGCCATTTGTATGAATTGCGGTAGTATGGCTTCTTACTCGTTCAGAAGAACAAAATCCGCAAAAAAAGTGGTGATCGGAGAAAAGGACATCTATGAAGCCCTCTGCCGTAAATGCTTTTACGAAAAGATGTCCGAAAAGGGGTAAGCCATGATCATTAAGACCCGTGCCATTGTTCTGAACTACATCAAATTTCGAGAGACATCAATCATTGTACGGATGTATACCGAAAACTATGGAATGCAATCTTTCATAGTAAATGGTGTACGTAGTTCAAAAAGTAAGAAAAGCATGGGGCAATATCATTGCCTCTCATTACTTGACATTGTCTCATATTACGCCGAGCATAAGGATTTGCACCAGCTCTCCGACAGCAGAATTGCCCAAAGCACTAAATTGACACTGGACATCCGAAAATCCACTATCTCTATCTTTCTCTCGGAAATATTGTCGAAGCTTATGATTCATGAGAGGAATGAAAATCCTGCGCTTTTTGAATTCGTTTGGGGTTCGATATGCGAACTCGACGAGATTACTGGCGGGATAGAACTATTTCACCTGAAATTTCTTCTCCAACTTTCCTTTTACTTCGGCATCGATGTCCGGGAGTCCAGTATTATTTCAGAGCTTGCGAAAGGGGATAAAAAATTAGAAGATTTTTTACTCTGGTTAAGTGATGCAAAGTATAATGACCAAGTTAACACGAATCATCATCTTCGTAATCAGGCACTTCGAAGTTTGATGGATATCTATAAAAATGAGACGGAATCCATAAATCAAATCAAATCGCTGGAAGTATTGAGGCAAATCTTCGCGTAATCCGTTAATTTTAGATTTCACCTATCCGATCAACAATGCCAAAACTCTATGACGAAATCCCGTCGCTGGATTTACATCATTTTACCAAAGGAGACAAAGCTTCAAAATCCCAATTCGTAGAAGACCTGGGAAGGGCCTATGCGGATATTGGATTTGTTGCTATCAAAAACCATGGCTTGTCAGAGGAACTAACGAAGAATCTTTATAAAACCATTCAACAGTTTTTCGAACTCCCTGATGAAACCAAGGGCAAATATGAATTCACTGAGCTTTTTGGTCAAAGAGGATACATAAGCAAAGGCAAGGAAAAAGCCAAAGGAAGAAATACTGGTGACTTAAAAGAATTTTATCATGTCGGACAGCCTCCTGAACGACAAATGGAAGATTATCCGGACAATATTTGGCCAATAGAGGTGCCAGATTTCCAAAAGTACGCCACACAAACGTATGAAGTGTTACAGCAGGCTGGAATAGAGATTTTAAGGGCTTTGTCGATATATCTGGAACTTGAAGAAGGCTTTTTTGATGAAAAAGTCAGAACCGGAAATTCCATTTTACGAGCTATTCATTATTTCCCGATTGATGACGCGCAAAACATTCCTGATGATGCTGTACGGGCAGCCGAGCATGGGGACATCAATCTTATTACTCTTTTGATGGGAGCAAGTGCCGATGGACTGGAGGTTTTGCGTAGAGACGGTCAGTGGATTCCGATTACGGCGCTCCCAAATCAGATTGTAGTGAATGTTGGAGATATGCTGTCAAGACTTACAAATAATAAACTTAAATCGACGATTCATCGTGTAGTAAATCCTCCAAAAGAGTTTTTGGGGACATCACGATATTCGATTCCTTTTTTCATGCACCCCGTCTCCAAAATGGATCTGACATGCTTAAGCAATTGCGTGGATGATTCCAATCCAAAACAATACGATGATATGACAGCAGGAGAATTTCTCAATGAGCGGTTAAGAGAAATAGGCTTAAAGCAATAAAATGACCATTCGGAGGGTCCGATATATTATCTTCCTCAGAGATGTACTGATTTTGTCAGTCACTTCCTTTGGAGGGCCCCAGGCACATATGGCCCTATTGATGGACATGATGGTCCTCAAGCGTGGATACATCACAGAAAAGGAACTCATCGAACTCTACGCGCTTTGCCAGATTTTGCCAGGACCTACTTCTACACAGACTATCACCTCTCTTGGATTCAGGATAGGTGGACCCACCCTGGCATATATGACGCTTGTGGTATGGATGTTTCCGGCATTTTGTGTCATGACGGCGGCCGCATTAACCGTGAACAAGCTCAATGACCTTGGAATATCCCTGGAGTTTTTACGATTTGTCCAGCCAATGGCTGTTGGCATAGTAGCCTACTCCGCCTATAAAATTTCCAGCAGTGTGGTTTCAACAAAGGATGGATATTTTCTGATGCTGATCTCTGCGGTTGTTTCATTTTACCTGAGGTCGCCATTTGCATTTCCAGTTATGCTAATAGCTGGTGGGTGTTTGACTGCGTTCAAGTTCAATCAGCAACCGCGAGAGGAGAAAGGAAAGATGAAAATAATCTGGGCTAATTTCATATTATGGGCGGCGGTGCTAATAGTAGCTGGTATCATGGGTACCTTCTTCGAATCACTCCCCATTAAGACTTTTGAAAATTTCTATAGAAATGGGTCTCTGATATTTGGTGGGGGCCAGGTATTGATCCCACTATTGTTCACAGAGTTTGTAGAGTATAAACAGTACCTGACCTCAGATGAATTTCTAACGGGATATGCCCTGGTACAGGCCGTTCCGGGACCCACATTCTCTTTTGCCGCCTACCTTGGGGCTCTTATCATGCGGGAATGGGGAATTGGTGGAGAGATTTTAGGTGCTTTTCTAGCATCCGCAGGCATCTTCCTGCCAGGTACATTTTTGATTTTCTTCGTGATCAGGTTTTGGGATGATCTAAAAAAATACCGGATAGTGAAGGCTTCTCTGGAGGGAATAACGGCTGTTAGTTCGGGAATGGTGATAGCCGCTACACTTTATCTAATTGAACCTCTCGAGTTAACCTTTGTGAATTATGCCCTGATGTTAGGTACTCCAATTATCCTCTACTTCACCAGAATCCCTACTCCTTTTATAATTCTGGCGGGATTGATATTTGGAGTTCTCTTTAACTAAAAACCCCACCAAATGGAGGGGTTCTATTTTATTTCGATTGTCTTTTAGTTTCCCTGGGCATTGGCCGGAGCCTGAATGCCTAGCTTATTCAGCACAAGTTCCGAGACATCATACTGCTCCTTACCATAGAGAAGGATGTCCAGACCCGGAGCCCCCACACTAAAGATGAAGTCGAAGTTATTCTCCTCAGCTACAGCCTGAATGGCATTACCAATTTTCTCCACTGCCGGATTAAGCAGATTGGTTCTTTTACGGCTCATGGATTGCTCTGCATTGGCCTGAAACTCCTGAAGTGCACTTTGCATGTTCTGAAGCTCTTTTTGTTTATCAGCACGAACTACCTCGTTAAATGAAGCCTCATTGGTTTGGTAATCCTGTACCTTTTGCTGTAGCTCCTGATATTTAGTCTGCATTTGATTCTGGAGCTGCTTTTCATAAGCTGTCAGCTCAGATTCGATTTGCTTAGCCTCCGGGAGTAAGCTAAGTAAATATTCTGCATTGGTGTATCCAATCTTCAAGTTACTCTGCCCATAAAGCGCTGTAAATCCTGCAAACGCGATCAGACTTAGTAAAATTTTTACTTTCATTATTCCTAATTTAATTTTCAATTATTCGCTATGTCCTGGATCAATCCAAGCTCTTCTAAAACAAAATCCGTGTAATCATGAACCGGATCGGTATAGATCATGATCAAATCACCTGATTTATCAAATACAATTTGCAGGCGATTATTTTTCGCCACTCTTTCAGTCGCTTCAAAAACCTGATCCTGAACTGGTTTTATCAACTCCTTCTTTTTTAAATAATACAACCCTTCGAAGCCGAAAATTTGCTTCTGATACTCCTTTAACTCGCTCATCTTGCGGTCAATCTCCGCCTGTCGATCCGCTTTCATATCAGCTGTCAAAAGCACCTCTTCAGCCTGGAAGCTCGCTTCCATTGATTGTATCTCTTTATACATCTCCTGAATTTCAGCTTCCCATTCACCCGCCAGTTTATCTATCTCGCCCTGCGCCTTCTGATATTCAGGCATTTGGTTGAGGATATATTTCATATCCACATAACCAAATTTTTGCGCAAATGTAAATGGTAATACACAGACCATGCAAATGATACTAAGCCAGATTCGTGCCATTATCTTATTTGTTGTCCTATACTGAAATGAAATTGTGAACCTGCTGGCTCTAAACCTCCAAAAGGAGCGTCAAATCCATAACCATAATCAAGCCCAAGCAAACCGAATGCCGGCATAAATATTCTAACCCCGACTCCCGCGGACCTTTTGATGTCATATGGATTGTATTTACTAAAATCATTCCAGTTATTTCCTCCTTCAACGAATCCCAGCGCATATATTGTGGCAGTCGGAGAAAGTGAGACCGGATACCTAAGTTCCATTACAAATTTGGTAAACATAGTTCCACCAAAAATGTTTCTTTCACCGTCATAAGGAGTCACTGAATTGGCCTGTCCGGAACTTCGCCTGGGATCAGGATATCCCCTCAAACCTATCAGATCTGTACCTAACAGGAAATTTTGGCCTGTCAGTCCTGAACCACCCAGCACAAATCTTTCGAAAGGCCCGACGGGTACTCTGTCATTATAAGAGCCAATGAATCCAAAGTGCATGCGAGGAGCAAGTACAAACTTGTCTACGAAATTCAGGTAATAATTAAGATCAAAATTCCACTTGTGGTATTCCATCCACTTGTATATCTGCTGATCTGATGCTGTTTCATAATCGATATTGTTAAACAGGGAATATGGCGGTGTCATATTCACACTAAGTGTAATGTCTGAACCTCTCTTTGGATACATCGGACTATCAGAAGATCTTCTGGATATGGTCGTGTTCAATGTGACACTGTTAGCCGTACCCGTATCGAAGCCCAATCCCTGGGGCCATTGGAACAAATCATATTTCAGATAACCCAATGAATTACTTACCGTGAAATAATCATCAGGCCACTTCACACGTCTTCCAAGTGTCAATGTTACACCTGAAACATTGAGTAAACTCTGAACTTTGGAAAAATCATTTCGGCCTCTGGCGGTGAAAGGGAAAATTCTTTGCACCGAATATGTATAACTGATTCCAAAACTATTTGGCTTTTTACCCCCAAGCCATGGCTCCTGGAAGCTTACACTGTAACTCTGGTAGCTTCTGCCGTTTGCCTGCGCCCTTACACTTAACCTTTGACCATCTCCAACCGGCGGGAAGGCTTTAAGACCAAGAGCCTGCTGAATTGAAAAGTTGTTAAAACTCACTCCAAGTGTTCCAACAAACCCATAAAATCCTCCCCATCCACCTGAAAGCTCAATCTGGTCATTCGGTTTTTCCTCCAATTGCCATTCAATATCGACTGTCTCATTGGCCATATTAGGTTTAGGGACAGGATTAACCTTTTGTGGGTCAAAATATCCCAACTGAGATAGCTCCCTTTGTGTTCTGATCAGCTCCGCTCTACTGAATTTCTGACCAGGAAGTGTCCGAAGTTCTCTCCTGATTACATGGTCATTGGTTTTATCATTACCCACTATGGTTACTTCATTGATTGTAGCCTGAGCTCCTTCATATATGCGCATCTCCACATCGATCGAATCATCCTGTATGCCAACCTCAACTGGATTCACATTGAAGAACAAATAACCATTATCCATGTACAGAGAGCTGATGTCTATGCCTGTGGGGTCATAGTTTAGTTTTTTATCTATCAACTCAAGGTTATAGACATCACCTTTTTCAATCGCTAGAATCCTATCTAATGTTTCGTCCGGATAAATGAAATTGCCTGTCCAATGGATGTCTCTGAAGTAATATTTTTGACCCTCGTCTACCTTGAGATTGATTTTCAAGAATTTATCATTCATCGCATACACACTGTCTGATGTAATTTGCGCATCACGGAATCCTTTGGAGTTGTAGAAATCAATGACTAATTGTTTGTCTGATTCATACTCATCTATCACATATTTTGCATCCTTAAATATGTTAAGCTTAAGATGATTACCCAATTTGTCTTTAAACTCATCGAAAGTGGCTGTGTCCTTATGCGTTAAGAAATGGGCGGTATTCACCGGGTTTAGTAGCTTCACCGAAGTTGCCAGCATTGTGGATGGTAGATCCAGCTTGCCATATTCCCCGGTTTCTTTCATTTTAGTTCGGAGCTTTACATCCGGAAACTGATCATTCCCTGTGAATTCAATTGCCCGAATTTTGACTTTTTTGCCTTTCTCCACCTTTATGTTGAGTATAGCGCTATTTCTAACTACCGTATCCTGAGCCTGAACCACATCAACTTTGGCATTTAGATAGCCTTTGCTTTCCAGGTACTTCTTGACGGCTATCTCTGTATTTTTTATGACTACATCCGTAAGAATTTTTCCCCTGACTAATTCCACCTGATCTTCCAGCTCAGATTTGTCAGTACCATTTACCCCTTCGAAATTATAACGTGTTAGTCTTGGTCGCTCCTCGAGTTCAATCGTCAGCCAAATCTGATTCCCTTCGATTTTAGATGCCACGATGTTCGCATTCCCGATTATTCCCTGTTCCCAGAGACTTTCAATTGCACTAGTAATTTCATCTCCGGGAATCTTTATCACATCACCAATTTTCAATCCTGAAAGAGAAATCAACGCATTGTTGTCCAAAAATTCTACTCCTGACACTTCGATGCCAGCTATTTCAAATTCCTGTGGACTGGAATAGTTTACACCAAGTTCAGTGGATGTATTGTTTCGTCGCTGACCAAATACAATTTGACCTACGGCCTGGTATGAAATTACCGAAAGTAAAAAGATACAAACTAAGCTTCTCATTTGCTCACCAATTGCTCTGCTGTCTTACCAAATCTTCTTTCTCTATGAGAATATTCTGTTAAAGCTTCTTCCATGTGCTGCTTTCTGAAATCCGGCCAAAGCACATTGGTAAAATAGAATTCCGAATAGGCCGCTTGCCACAAATAGAAATTGCTGATTCGTTGTTCTCCACTTGTCCTGATGATCAATTCCGGCTCAATCATCCCCGCAGTAGACAATTTGCTATTTATGATCTCCGTGGAAATGTCCTTTGAAGACAACTTACCAGCTTCTACTTCTTCTGCAATTAATTTCATAGCGTTTTCAAGGTCCCATCTACCACTATAATTCAACGCCAGCACCAATCTCAACCCATCATTTTCCGAAGTGACCTCAATGGCCTGGTGTAATTTCTCACGGGTTTGCGATGGCAGCATAGAAGTATCGCCAATGGAAGCAAGTGAGACATTGTTATCCATCAATGTTGAAAGTTCATTATTGATGGTCTTAACAAGCAGACTCATCAATCCCTCTACTTCAAATTTTGGTCGACCCCAATTCTCTGTGGAAAAAGCGTATAACGTCAGGTAGTCAACTCCCTTTTCGGCACAATACTCAGTGGATTCACGAACTGCCGTGATGGCATTTCTATGACCATAAATCCTGGCAGCACCCTTTTTTTGAGCCCATCTGCCGTTTCCATCCATGATTATTGCGATATGTCTGGGAATTTTTAGATCCATTAGCCAGGTGGAAGTTGTCTCCTCCAAAAAATAAGATTACAAAAATGGGTTTTTTTTGTTTGATTCGAGGGTTTTTAACGAAAATTAGCTCGAAGCATATGCTTATTGGGGATGTAAGGGAAAGGGCAGGGAATTTCGTAAATTATGAAAGAAAGTCTTAGGGCCGTAACAAAATACCAATCTTTATCCTGTGGATTTCCATACTGATAGTCTTTCAAATTGTCATTACTAGCCGACACCCCGTCCAGATAGTCAAAAAATGTTTTTCGCATTCCTGTCTCAAACTCCAGTGCAAATCTTTTCCCGATCAGGTGCTTGAATCCAACCCCAAATGGTATTATAGCCTGAATTTTACTGAATTTATCCTCTGTCTGATCAAATCGGTAAAGTCTGGTAAAACCAATACCGGCATAGGCATACGGTGACCATTTTACGATGGACTTATCATGCTTATAATCCAGAAAATGGTACTCTACCCCGGAAGAAATTTCTCCAATTGTAATATTGAATTCGGCATTTCTTTGAGCAGCTAGCGCATCTACCGGTTTAGCATCTGAAGCCCGAAGCTTCCCGATGGCCAATCCCCATTTTAAACTTAAGTATTCCGAAAAATTCATTCGGTAATGCGCGGCAAATGCCGGACTCATAGAAGAAACCTGGAATTTTCTTACAAGGTCACCTGAATAATTCATGGCACCCACACCACCCCCAAATTCAAGGAACTGAGAATGCGCAAGGAAAACGATACTAAGAAATGAAATGCCTAGATAAACCCTCACCTGATAAATCCCTACCTAAATTTTGCCCTGCTTCTCCTGGTTCCTGCTCCACCTTTCTGCAAAATATAAGTGAGTTTTATCTGAGTGATCCAGTACAGATCGTTGGAGTCGGGATTGCCTCGGCGGCTACCTTCTATACCGGTACCAACAAAACCATTGATGTTTCTTGATACGCCATCCGGAAACTCAACTGCTACTGTACTTATCTCACCCCTGGAAATGCTCGGATCAAATCCATTGTGTGGCTCAGCAGCTCTGTCGGACATGATCCTGGCCAGGTCATTGTCACCAAACTGGTCCAGTCCCACATATGTGGTACTTACATCGTCAAGATAATCCGTAAACAATATTCTCACTCCTGTTTCAAAGTGTGCATTAATTGGGGTGCCCGGTATTCGTAACTGAACACCCAGCATAATAGGAACGTTGAATTCCAGTTTTCCGTATTTCAGTGAGTCCCGACCTATGTGCTGACCTTCTGTGCCAAGTGACCTCAGGTCTACCCATTCTCCGGCATTTTCAAGTACATCTCCATCAAGTGACTGATAATCCTGCTGAGGAACCCTTCCTTTAGGTGAATGAGTGAAAATACCTCCCCCTACGAATAGGTAAAGGTTAATTGGGCTTCTGAAATTAGGTCCATTTTGATCGGCAATGAAGTAGTAATTGAAACCGAAATTCAGTTCCATAATGTCATTGCGGAAACTGAGATTTCTAAGATACCGTGGCAGATTATCCTCGTCCTGTTCGGCGGTAAAATCATCGCCCTTAATTCGACCGTAATTAAAATTCCCACGAAGTGCTATAGTTGGAGAGAATCGATATCCCCAGGTAAGTCCTCCTCCCGGTCGGGTGAACGAAACGTCTGTACTGGCGATCCTGCTTACGGGTGCGAGATCTCCATAATAATTTAGGGCATTGAGTCCGAGTCCCACATAGTGATAGGCCCGAAATTTACCGCCGGCGGCTCCTCCATGATATCTTGAAATTGATTTATTTCTTTCCGCCCTACTCTTGAAACTATGGCGTTGGGCAAATAAATCATTGCCGACAAATATTGTCAGCAAAAGAATGATGAGAATAAATGACGTTTTCCTGTACATCTTAATCTTTCTACTCAAATCCTTGAATCTCTGAATGCGACAAAGTTATGTAGATGAATTCAAGGAATTTTCAATTTTTTGGACAAAACAGTAAAATTTCCGGTCAATTGCGCTTATCGAGGCCCCAGGAGAGCTTATTCTTGAGTGTATCTATAAAATTATCTCCCTCAATCTTAATCAAATTGGCGTAGAATGGTGCTTTTGTGATCTTCAATTTAGTATCTCCGGCAACCGGAGTAGACCGGGAATCCATGGAAATCAGATAGTTTGCATTTCGGCTCTCTACTTCAAAAGTCAGCTCCGATTCTTCCGGAACAATCAGAGGCCTAATGTTAAGGTTATGTGGGCTGACAGGTGTAATGAGAAAATTTTTGGTATGAGGTAGTAAAATAGGTCCACCGCAACTGAGAGAATAACCAGTTGAGCCTGTTGGTGTAGCTACCATTAGCCCATCTGCCCAATAGGTGTTGATGTATTTTCCATCCAGGAATGCCTTGACCACAATCATGGAAGCAGTTTCTCTTCGAAGAATAGAGAATTCGTTTAAAGCAAAGGCTTCATCTCCAAAAAAATTTTCTTTAGTAGATAGCTTCAACAAAGCCCTTTTGTCAATGGTAAATTTTCCGTCAAACAACAGGTCCATTGCCAGAGGAATCTGGTCTTTGGCGATGGTAGCGAGAAAACCCAGGCGTCCGGTATTGATACCCAGAATTGGTGTCTCATTATTACCCACCAGCGTGAGTGTATCCAATATGGTGCCATCACCGCCCAGGCTTAGAACAGCGTCAATTTTTGAAGCATCGGATTTGTCAAATAGATTAAAATCAGATTCCAGAAGATCTGTGTTTTCAGATTTGAAAATTTTGGAGACCGATACCGACAAGCCCTTCTCTCTCAAAATTTCAAACAGATCCTTTACCTGAGGCCTGGAGGCATCATTGATTCTTCTGCCATGAATGCCGATATTCTTCACAATCAGATTCTTAGGTACTTCATCAAGGCGTCATACCTGTCTAAATCCGGATTGGATTCTTCCGTATTATTGAATGCGTCAATAAGGGCGTAACCTTTTGATTCAAGAATTTTAGTGAGGTGACTTACTTCTTCCCTATTTATTTTTAGGGTCAACCTTATCCGCGATGGGTTTCCCGAATCCGTTACAATGTTTGAACTTAGAATTTTGGCGTCCTCTGACTCAATAATCCTGCTGATCTGGGAAAGTGAATAATCCCTAAATTCCATGGAAAGGACAAGAATAGCGCCAGGAATATTTACGCTTGATGAATGGGCGAAGGCTTCTACTACATCTTCAATTGATATCACTCCCAGATACTCCTCAGATTCATCCAATACTGCCACCAGTTTGGTCTCCATTTCATAAGCTCTTTTCAGAACATCATAGTAATGGGTATCCTGTGAAATATAAGAAAGATTCAATGCCCCAATATATTCCTGAATGGTAGTGCCTTCACTCGGTCCATCAAGGAGGATGTCTTCGGATAACATCCCCAGAAATTTACCATTTTCGACAACAGGTAATTGGATCAATCGAAATTCTTCCATCCATGATTTCGCCTGACCCAGTGTGTCTGTGGTTTTGAGTGGGGGTATCAGATAGTTTATAAGATCTCGTGCTGTCATGCGGCTTTCTCCGTTTCCAGAAATTCACTAACCAAAATATTAAATTTTTCGGGATGTTCCATCATAGGAGCATGACAACATTTGTCGATGAACCTTAGCTGAGAATGTGGGATCAGACGATTGAACTCATGAGCTACATAAGGAGGTGTTATGGTATCATTAAGCCCCCAAATCAGTAAAGTTGGCACTGATATTTTAGTGATTTCATCCGCCATATTGTTCCTTTGGGCGGATTTGGCAATAGCCACTATTCTCAGACACTTCTGAATACTATTCGTTGTTTCAAAGACCTCATCGACCAAGTCCTTTGAGGCTGTTGCGGGATCATAAAAAGTGTATCCGACTCGCTCCTTGATGTACTCGTAACTCCCTCTCTTCGGATAGGACCCGCCCATACTGTTTTCAAAGAGTCCGGAACTGCCGGTTAAAATGAGCTTGGAGACATTGGATTCGTTTCGCAGTGTATAAATAAGCGCTACATGCCCACCCAAAGAATTGCCCATCAGACTCAGATTTTTCAAATTTTTGAAAGCAATAAAGTTTTCCAGAAATTCTGTCAGTTTTTCCAGACCAGCTTGCTTCACCGGTAAAGTGTATATTGGTAAAACCGGAATAATCACCCGGTAGGACGAACTGAATTTATCAACAACAGTTTCCCAATTGCTTAGGGCCCCAAACAAACCATGAAGAAGCACCAAATTTTCACCTTGTCCCTCATCAATAAACTGGAACCCGTTTTCTTCTTTTACCTGAATCATAATATAACCCTAATGTAACAACGATTGATGGACTAAACTAATTTCCCATCGCTGTCGAATTTGTCCATGAAGTCGAAAATATCATTAAAAAACGGTAGAATCGAACTTAGAAATGAGAATGTCCCCGGTGCAAAGTCCCGGATCGGAGAAAACAATCTTGAATCAGCTTCGGTATCGGTCGGAAATTCCAATCCGATACTTTCAAATAACCAGATAAATAAGCTGATAAACATCATCCATTTGACCAAAGCAAACAGACTTCCAAGTGAATTGTCAATCCATTTTAGCATGGTAAGATTTATTCCATTCTTTAGGATTTTGGCACCTAAGTTGATCAAAATCATTGATCCCAGAAAGATGACCACAAACATCCCGACAGAAATGGGCACGTAGTAATCTGAATCCTCAAAAAACCTGGAACTAATAGGAGATGCAAACTCTACAGCAAGCAAAATGCCCACAATAAGGCCGATAAGAGAAAATAACTCTACCACGAAACCTCTCAGGAATCCTTTGACCAGAGCAAACAAAAGCACTACCCCAATAATAATGTCAATGTAATTCATCCCTTAACTGGAAAGCAATGCCTTTACATGGGTGGAAATGGCCTTACCATCCGCGCGGCCGGCGAGCTGCTTAGTCGCGGTTCCCATTACTTTACCCATATCCTGAGGTCCAGAGGCTCCTACACTTTTAATAATGTCTGATAACTCCGCTTTCAACTCCTTTTCAGACAATTGCTTAGGAAGAAACTCCTCAATCACGGCCAGTTCCTTTTCCTCTACCTCAGCAAGATCCTCGCGTGATTGATCCCGATATACCTGAAGGCTGTCTCTCCGTTGCTTGGCCGCCTTTGTCAACAATTTGATCTCTGTGTCTTCAGAAATTTCCTCAGATTTTCCCTTCTCGCTTTGCGCTAACAAAATTGAAGATTTGATTGCCCGCAGTGCTCTTAACCTATCCTTATCTTTGTTTAGCATGGCCTGCTTAATTTCGGCCTCGACTTTTGATCTTAAACTCATCTCCGATTATTTTATGGTACAGGATACCTATCAATAATATGACCAAACTTAGCGTAAACATTAACAAAATTGCAACCTTGCGAAATGCACGTGGTGGTAACAATCCTGATGTCGTAAGAGTGGCAAGGGACTGTGAGTCTTTTGGTGCCCAGGGAATTACCGTGCATCCCCGACCTGACGAAAGACACATAAGATATCATGATGTGCTTGCTTTAAAGAAGGTGGTCTCCACAGAATTGAACATAGAAGGATACCCTGATGACAGGTTTATGCAGCTAATTACGGAAGTCAGACCAGAACAGGCCACCCTCGTTCCGGATCCACCAGATGCTCTGACGTCTAATGCCGGTTGGGATGTATCTGGTAATGAAGACTTTCTAAAGATCAGAATAAACGAGATAAAAGCTTTAGGGATCAGATGTTCCATTTTTGTGGACACGAATATTGAAAATATTAAGGGCGCAAGGGCCGTGGGAACGGATAGGATAGAATTGTATACGGAACCTTATGCAGTGAATTTTGACAGAGACCCGGAAGAAGCAGTCGAACCTTTCAGGGAAGCAGCAGAAATAGCAAGAGAACTTGAATTGGGAATAAATGCCGGGCATGATTTAAGCCTGGAAAACCTTGGGTTTCTGAAAAAATCGATACCATTTCTGGACGAAGTTTCAATAGGTCACGCCTTGATTTGTGATGCATTATATTATGGACTGGAAAACACCATTCAACTTTATCTGCAGAAATTAAAATGAAATTGAATTTCAAAAAATTAGGCTCAGGAACTCCATTGCTGGTACTACATGGTGTCTTTGGTTCTTTGGATAATTGGATGACCGTGGGCAGGAAGCTCTCGGAGCAAAATCTTGTTTACCTGATTGATGCCAGAAATCATGGTCAATCACCGCATTCTGACGATTTTTCCTTTGAGGTCATGAGTGATGATCTCCATCAGCTCATCCATGATGAAAACATGGGAAAGGTTAACATTCTCGGTCATTCTATGGGTGGTAAAACTGCCATGACTTTTGCTTGTGCTCATTCAAATTTGGTAGATAAACTGATCGTAGTGGATATCGCTCCTAAACCCTATCCGCCACATCATCAAAAGATTTTCGAGGCATACAAATCCGTTGATTTAAAAAATATAGTGTCACGTGAGGAGGCGGAAAAGGCAATCCAACCCATAATCCCTGACGTTGGGGTCAGTCAGTTTATCCTTAAAAACCTGACAAGAGATTCGGACGGAAACTTTAAGTGGAAACTGAATATTAAAGTAATAGAAGAAAAGGTGTCTCAAATCATTGAGGGATTGTCTGATGAAAACATTTTCGAAGGTCCAACGCTTTTCATAAGGGGTGAAAATTCTGATTACGTCCTTGATGAAGACAGAGATATGATCAAAAAACATTTTCCGGAAAGCAATATTGTAACCATCAAGGATGCCGGTCATTGGGTACATGCTGAGAAGCCTGAGGAGCTCCTTACCACGGTCAATCACTTTCTTTTATGAAAGTCAGGGAAATTTATTTGATCCCAACTTATCTATCTGAATCCAATGGACCTGGTTTTGTTGCAGATGATGTTAAAAACGAAATCCCCGGAATCACCCATTTTGCCGTGGAAAACATCCGCAGTGCTCGTAGATATTTGAGTTCCTTAAACCTCGGACTCTCTATTGAATCGCTCCATTTTTATACACTTGACAAAACAAGCACTTACCAGGATTGTGCTCAAATTATTTTAGATATACAAAATGAAAAAATGGGTGTGATTTCAGAATCCGGCCTACCGGGAATCGCAGATCCCGGATCTATGATGGTCAAATATGCCCATGATCATAATATAAATGTCATTCCGCTAACAGGTTCTACTTCGATAATCCTTGCGTTGATTTCTTCTGGATTTAACGGTCAGCAATTTACTTTTCACGGATATTTACCCATTGACAAATCCGAAAGAAAAAAGCGCATTCTTTCGCTGGAAAAGGACTGTATGAAAAGTAGCTACACACAGGTTTTCATGGAGACACCCTATCGAAACCAGTCATTATTTGAAAGTCTTTTAAGCACATTGGATGGCGGAAGTCACCTGTATGTTGGTTTTGATATTACAGGTGAGAGTAGTTTTTGCAAAACGCTATCTGTAGCAGATTGGAAAAAGAAGCCAATAAAATTGGAAAAGAAGCCAACGATTTTTGCCATTGGTCAATAAGTCATCGGGAACTTAGGGATAAACCAATAAACTCATAACTTTGCGGCTGTTTCCAAAATCAATAAAAACTTCATGTCATATTTATTTACATCAGAATCCGTATCGGAAGGTCATCCCGACAAAGTCTCAGATCAAATCTCCGATGCGTTGATCGATCATTTTCTTGCATTTGATCCAAATTCAAAAGTTGCTTGTGAAACACTTGTAACTACCGGCTTGGTGACATTAGCCGGTGAAGTAAAATCTTCAGCCTATCTGGATGTTCAGGAGATCTCCAGAAAAGTCATTGAAAAAATTGGGTATACTAAAAGTGAATACCAGTTTGATTCCAAGTCTTGTGCAGTAATCTCCGCCATTCATGAGCAATCGGAGGACATAAACCGGGGAGTAGACCGGGACGACCCCGAGCAACAGGGCGCCGGTGATCAGGGTATGATGTTTGGCTATGCTACTGATGAAACGGTCAACTATATGCCTCTGGCACTGGATCTTTCCCACAGAATATTAAGGGAATTAGCCGATATAAGGAGAGAAAACAAAGACATCACTTACCTGCGACCTGATGCCAAATCTCAGGTGACCATCGAGTATGATGACGATAATACACCTGTGAGGATTGATGCCATCGTGATCTCAACACAGCATGATGACTTTGATTCGGATGATGACAAAATGTTATCGAAGATCAAGCAGGATATGATCAATATCGTAATTCCAAGGGTAAAGGCTAAGATGTCCCCAGGCATCCAAAAGCTTTTTGGTGACAATATCAAGTACCACATCAACCCTACTGGAAAGTTTGTAATTGGTGGACCTCATGGTGACACCGGTCTTACAGGTAGAAAGATTATCGTAGATACTTATGGTGGTAAAGGCGCTCATGGTGGAGGAGCATTTTCAGGTAAGGATCCTTCAAAGGTTGACAGGTCTGCGGCTTACGCTACCCGTCATATCGCCAAAAATCTGGTAGCTGCCGGTGTAGCCAGCGAAGTACTTGTCCAGGTTTCATATGCCATTGGTGTGGTAGAACCTATGGGTATTTATGTTTATACATATGGTACATCCAAGGTTGGCCTGAAAGATGGCGAGATTGCTAAGAAAGTAAGCGAAATCTTTGATATGAGGCCAGCTGCTATCGAGAAGAGGCTTAAGCTCAGAGAACCAATTTACTCTGAAACTGCTGCCTATGGTCACATGGGACGCGAGCCGGAAACGAAAGAGGTAACGTTCACTTCCGGTAATCAGCGTGTTACGAAAAAAATAGAAACTTTCACCTGGGAGAAGCTTGACTATGTGGACAAGGTGAAAGAAGCATTTGGAATATAATCTGACAAAATTTGGTTATAAGAATTCCTCGTGGATATGTTTCTGCGGGGAATTTTTGTTTTTATTCAAATCCACACCTGATCAGAAGCTCCTCCTAAATTGAAAAGTGGAACTCATTTCCATTTTGTGAATCACCATTTTTTTAGATGGTTTCCCGGCCGGTATGTAACAAGAACGAGAATTCCAAAAATGGAAAGAATGGATATCATTAAAATCGTTACCTGTTTGATACTTTTCATAATTGCGTGATCTAATTGTTCTTTTCAAGTTCTGAAATTCTGATCTCCAATAACTGCATCCGAATTAACTCGTTTCTTAGGTCCATATTGTTTGCTTTTGTCTTATTTAATTCAATCTGGGTTAATTCCAATTTCGTATTTAGTTCGGAGATTGCTTTTACCAGGTATGGAACCAGAAACTGATTGTTGTGATTAATCTTTCCCTCTGCCTGATCTTGCAATCCGGGAAATTGTTTTTCAAGACTCTCTGTGCTCAAACCTGAAGTAAGATTTTGAGGTTCAACCAATTCTAGTCTTTCATAAGGTTCCAATTGAATAACTCGATTTAGACTGTTTTCGATTGGCTTATAATCCGATTGTGCATATAAAATACTAGGTGTGAAAACAGTGAGCCATCCACCAAGTCTTAGTAATATTCTCATAACTGTAGCTGTTCTTTCCACAAAAGTATGACTAATCAGAAATGTTTCTCTGGCTTAACGGTCTACAAAGTGTCTACGAAAATAGAAATGGCGTTTGATTCCTAAAAAATCCGGTATGTCAGCAGCTGCTCGATGAATTCTTTTCCTGCAGAGGGATAAACGGCCAGACTGAAGATGATGCCATAAATGGCTCCGAAAAGGTGTGCCTCGTGGTTAATATTGTCGCTCATGCTTCTGCCCTGCGTGTAGGAGTAAATCACGTAAATTGTTCCTAAAATAAAACCAGGTAAGCACAGAATGGCAAACAGACAAATAGGCTGCAGTGGAAAGTAAAGAATGCTGCTAAATACCATTGCTGAGACCGCACCGGAGGCTCCCAGTGAATTATAATTTGGATTGTCCTTATACTTCCATGCGACAGAAATGTCCGAAACTACCAAAGAAGACAGGAAAAATAGAATATACACCCAGGTGCCGGTACCAGGACCCAACCTGTATTGAAAAACCTGCTCTGTCAGGCCCCCAAAAAAATAGAAAGTGAACATATTGAACCCCAGATGGACATATCCTGAGTGGATAAAACCTGAGGTAATAAATCGCCAATATTCGTTTCGATGAAATACCTGATATGGATTCATCATAAGTTTGAAGTATACGGTCTGATTGCGCCAGGCGTAGAAACTAACACCTACAATCGTTATTATTAGTATTAGTGAAACTGACAATCCCCCACCCATTACTTTTCCCGATTTACGATCTTTTCTACGAAATTCTTTAGCTCTTCTCTCATTTCAGCGTCCCCTTCAAGCACTTCCAATTGGTCCATCGCTTTTTGAAAATAATCGGCCATTTTCATTTTGGTAAGGTTTGATATACCAATTTCCTCATAAATCTCAGTTACTCCTTTTACCTTTTCCTCCGGATTAAAATCCTTTGCATTGATCCAGTGCTTCAATTTTTCCGCACTCTCTCCGGAAGCCATTTCCAGCGCATTGATTAGTAAATAGGTCTTTTTATTTGAAATGATATCCCCACCGACCTGTTTGCCAAATTTATCTTTATCACCGAACACGTCCAGATAATCATCCATCAATTGAAAACCTAATCCAAGCAGTTCTCCAATCTGATAGTATTGGTCTGACACTCCCCTGGGTTTACCCGCCAGAATTGCACCAAGTTCTAAAGAAAAGCCAATTAATACAGCTGTCTTTAGACGGATCATCTCGATGTAATCTTTTTCAGATACATCGTTTCGATCCTCAAAATCCATGTCAATCTGCTGGCCCTCACATACTTCAATAGCTATCTGGTTAAACCTGGAAATTATTTTGGCTACAAGACTTTGATCTGCTTTGAGCAACAAATCATACACTTTTACCAACATCACATCACCACTCAGGATGGCTACGGCCGAATTCCATTTCTCATGAACCGTCGGCTTACCTCGCCTTAATGGTGCCTCGTCCATAATGTCATCGTGCATCAATGTGAAATTGTGAAACACCTCCACGGCCAAGGCCACATCTAGCACCTTTTCGACATCTTGTTTGGTAATGCTATAAGACAATAATGTGAGTAATGGTCGAAGTTTCTTACCTCCGAGCGATAAGATGTAGGTTACAGGATCGTATAGATTTTTAGGCTCCGACTTAATTCCTATGTTTTCAATTCCCCGGGATAATAGTTCCTGATATTTTTGAATCATTTTAGTTTAGTCTTCTTCGGAAATGTCAGTGACCAGGTCCAGATCAATCGTTCTTCGATCAATATCTGTACTTAGAACCAGCACATCCAATTTATCCCCCAGGCTGATTATTCGTTTATTGTTCCGGCCTATAATCCGGAAGTTTTTCTCGTCAAATTCATAGTAGTCGTCATCCAAATCGCTGATTCTGATCATCCCCTCGCATCGGGTTTCGATGATTTCCACAAAAACACCCCATTCCGTAACACCTGACACTAACCCTTCGAAAACATTCCCAACCTCCTGCTGCATGAATTCTACCTGCTTGTATTTGATAGAAGCACGCTCTGCATCTGCTGCGCGCTTTTCTCTTTCCGAAGAATGAATACACTGTTTTTCTATTGGCTCCTTATCCGGGGATTTTCCCCCCTGAAGATATTCCCAAAGCAATCGATGGACCATTACGTCCGGGTATCTACGGATGGGAGATGTGAAATGAGTATAATGCTCAAATGCAAGACCGAAATGACCTACCGGATTGGTGGTGTACTTTGCCTTCGCCATCGCCCGGATGGCAATAGACTCCAACACATTTTGCTCCGGTTTACCCTCGATTTCATCTAACAGGTTATTGAGGTTTTTCGAAAGGTTCCCATTCATATCAAACTTATGACCGAATCGATTCGCGAAAATCGCAAAGTTCTGCAGCTTTTCCGGATCGGGATCATCGTGTGTCCGATAGACGAACGTTGGACTGGAGTCAGGGTTTTTACCTTTATTAAAAATGAATGTAGCTACCTCCCGATTGGCCAGCAACATAAATTCCTCTACCAGCTTATGCGCATCTTTTCGCTCCTTTGGCACAACCTTTAACGGCTTTCCTTTTTTGTCAAGCAGGAACTTAACCTCTACCGTTTCAAAATTGACCGCTCCCGCTTCAAATCTGTTTTTTCTTAATTGATGTGCCAGCTCATTTAGTGTATTCACTTCTTCCGAAAAATCACCTGCCTTTTTCTCTATCCTTTCTTGTGCCTCTTCGTATGTAAATCTTCTGTCGGAATAAATCATTGCCCGACCAAACCATCGGGATCGAACATTGCCTTTACTATCAATTTCAAATGCTGCCGAAAACGTTAGCTTTTCTTCGTGCGGTCTCAACGAACACAGACCGTTTGAAAGCTTTTCGGGAAGCATAGGAATGGTTCGGTCGACAAGATAAACGGAGGTGGCCCGGTTATAAGCTTCCTGATCGAGAATGGAGTCCGGCTTTACATAATGCGAAACATCGGCGATATGAATACCTATCTCAAGATTACCATTTTCGAGTTTATTTATTGAGAGAGCATCGTCAAAGTCCTTCGCATCATCGGGGTCAATGGTAAAAGTTGTGACTTTTCTGAAATCTCTTCTATAACTCTCCGTAGATAAATTGATCTCATCCGGGATTTGTTTGGCGGCTTTTTCAACTGACTTCGGAAACTCGAATGGCAGCTCGAATTCAGCCATTATAGAATGAATTTCCGCTTCATGTTCC